>NZ_JALJRZ010000009.1 GCF_024519435.1 Terrabacter sp. Ter38 | reverse complement strand
GAACGCCCGAGCCGTCCTGACCGACCGCACCACCGACGACGATCGTGAGGAGGTGACCAACGACCTGATCGCCGCGGCGATCACCGCCTAACCGAACGACCCCGACGGATCACCGTCGTACACCACCGATACGGACTTGACCCACGTCGACGGACTCCGGACCTGCGGTGCGGCGTCTCGCGAGCTCTGCGGTGATGTAGCGCTCCCGCCGCTCGAGCTCGGCTCGTCGATGGACCTGCCCGGGAAGCATCCGTCCTCCCTGGCCGATGAGCTCCGAGTTGGCGCGGTCCTGCAGCCTCGCGAGCTCGGCCAGGAGCTCGCGCACGGACAGGGCAGCCATTTCCTCACGGAGCTCGCTGGAGGGCTGCTTCACAGCTGGCGGCGCAGCGCCGATGCTGCTTCGGTGCTGCGGAGATGGTGTGATGCTCATGGTTCCTTCGATCCGGCCTCTTCGTCCGTCCGAGCGGCACACCCGCTCACGCGGCGTGCGAGCACTGGGAACACGTGCAGTCCTCGCAGCGGCAGCTGTCGCAGGTGCAGCCGTCGGGACAGTTGTCACAGTCGCACGGTGTGCTGGCGTCCGTCTGGATCGGGACCGGGGGGATCTGACCACTCATGTCGGCTCCTTGAGGAGAGGTGGTTCGGGCGTGCCGGTGTCAGCTGTCCCCGTACCCCAACGCACGAGAGCTATTCCCTGATGGCGACACACCAGCCCTGAGAACTGGCGACCTCGAAGGACGCCCGTGCGCGCCCCCAGATGGGTATGGATCAGCGGAGGGTGACTGCGGTCGGCCAGCGCCGTGCCGGACCCCCCATCAGCAGAGCGATGGCCCAGATGCCAGGAGGGTGTTCGAAGGTGGACGTGGACACGATCCGGATCCCGTGCCCGACCGAGGGGTGCGGGGGAGAACTCCATGCAGCGCGGGAGCTGGACGAAGACGGAACAGGATGGAAGGTCCTCTGGTTCGACGAGGTGCCGGTGGTCCTGTGCTCGCGTGCGTGCAAGCCACCTGAGGAGCTCGTCAGCCTCATCGACCCCCAGGTCTGGGCCGCCTGACGTCCC
Organism: Terrabacter sp. Ter38; assembly: GCF_024519435.1. Classification (GTDB taxonomy): domain Bacteria; phylum Actinomycetota; class Actinomycetes; order Actinomycetales; family Dermatophilaceae; genus Terrabacter. Next base: position 218,859 of record NZ_JALJRZ010000009.1, on the reverse strand, counting down.
GCGCGTGCGCGGCGTCGTGCCTCGGCCTCAGGCCCCGGCCACTCATCGACACAGGGTCGAGGACCGCAGCTGCGGACCGGTCAGAGGCCGTCGTCACTCCGACGAGACCGTCGCCGAGGCGAAGAGGTTGAGCCCGAGTCGTTCCGCGAGGTACTTGGTGACCAGCTGCCCGCGCACGCTGTTGCCCGCGACGTCCAGGGGAGGGGAGAACGTGGCCAGGCCGCCCTTGCCGGGTGCGACGGTGACGATGCCGCCGCTGACCCCGCTCTTGCCGGGGACCCCGACCTCGTAGAGCCAGTCGCCGGACAGTTCGTAGAGGCCCGCGGTGGCCATCACCGCGAGGACGCGCCGACAGACACCGCGCCCGACCACCGCCTCTCCGGTCACCGGGTTCACCCCACCGTTGGCGAGCGTGGACGCCATGACCGCAAGGTCGTGGACGGTCACGTCGAGGGAGCACTGGCGTGTGTAGACGTCGGTGGCCTCGTCCGGGTCGAAGTAGAGGCGGCCGTAGCTTTGCAGCAGGTGGGCGATGCCTTGGTTGCGCAGGTTGGTGGCGGACTCCGAGGCGTAGACCCTCTCGTTGAGGCTCAGCTCACGACCGGCGAAGCGCGAGAGGCCCTCCCGGACCCGCTCCCACTTCTCCTCGGCCGTGCTCCCGGGGACGAGACTCGTGGCCGCCATCGCGCCCGCGTTCACCAGCGGGTTCATGGTCCGCTCCAGGTTGAGCTCGACCGCGACCAGGGAGTCGAAGGGGAGCCGGTGCTGTTGACCCCGAGGAGTCGTCGGGCGTCGACGTCCCCGAGGGCCTCGCAGACCAGCGCGAAGACGAACGGTTTGGACACGCTCTGGATCGAGAACGTCCGTTCGACGTCCCCGATCTCGAACGACCGTCCCCGAGCTCCCACCACGGAGATGCCGAACCAGTCCGGCGACGCCTCGGCCAGGACCGGGATGTAGTCGGCGACGGCACCGTCCCGCTTGCCCCGATACCGCTCGTACGCCTCGGTGACAGCGGCGATGACCTCGTCCGGTTCTGGCAGCTCTCCGGTCGAGATCGACGATCTGACCGCTTCCTCGTCGAACGGAAGCTGCTCATGCATCGACAGGCTGGTCATCGCGGGCCTCCCTGCTGGTCTTGCGTGGACCATGACACGGCTGCACGGCCCCTACATGCCGCTCTCGGCCTCCAGGCGCCCGGACCGGACAGCGGCCACGAGGGCCTCGTAGTCGCGTTCGTTCTGATCGGCGTAGGCCGACGCGAAGTCGGCGATCGCACGGTCGAACGCGTCGCTCGTGCCGAGGTAGGAGGCGATCGCGATGCGGTCACCCGAGCGGGCGTGCGCGCGGGCCAGTGTCGCGCCGCAGACACGGGCGTACGCGGACATGACGCCGGCGCTCATGGTGTCGACGTCGGCCGAGCCCTTCCAGTCGCGCAGCTGGCGCAGGTAGTAGTCACGCACCTCACCGTCGAACCCGTTGACGCGCTGCCAGCCGAGGAAGATGTCGCTGGCCGCCTGCATGAGCCTCTGGCCGGCGACGACTCGCTGGCCGTGGTTGGCATACCGGCTCGCTCCGACGAACCTCTCGAGGACGGACTCCTGTGCCTCCTTGGCCTGGAGGAAGAGAGGGTCCTGCCCGTCCCGGCCGAGCAGGAGCAGGATCCAGGCGCGGGTGCCGACGCTGCCGACCCCGACGACCTTTCGTGCGGTGTGGACGTAGTCGAAGGACTCGAGGAGCTCCCGCCGGTCCGTCTCGAGGGTGCGCCGGTACGACCGGATGAGGCCGCGCAGCTCAGCTTCCACGTCGTCGCGTCCCGATCCCTCGGGCACGAGGTCCTCGATCGGCACGATCAGAGGGGGCGCCGAGACGATGCGGCGCTGCCCGTCGACCTCGTGGGTCAGCTTGGTGAACGCTTGCATGCTGTCCCGGGTGCGGGCCTTGGCGACGTTGGCCTGGGCCTTGGCCCGCTGCTTCTTCGTGACGCTGCTCTCGAGGATCTCCAACAGCTTGTCGACCTCGATGTGGGCGTACCAGACGTCGAGGTTGCGCGCGGCCGCGAACAGCTGCACCCGCGCGCGGTACTCGGCGACGCAGGACCTGACGACGTCCCGGCGGTCCGCGGCCGAGAAGCCCCGGTCGCGACCGGCGATCTCGAAGCTCGCTGCGAGCCGCTTGACGTCCCACTCCCACGGGCCCGGGAGCGTCTCGTCGAAGTCGTTGATGTCGAAGAGCAGCCGGCGCTCGGGCGAGGCGAAGACCCCGAAGTTCGACAGGTGTGCGTCGCCGCAGATCTGGGTGATGAACCCCGAGCGCGGGGTCGGGGCCAGGTCGCTCGCCATGATGAGCGCCGCCCCGCGGTAGAACGTGAACGGAGAGACGAGCATCCGTCCGTAGCGCAGCGGGACGAGCTCGGGGACCCGGCTCGTCGCCTGCTCCTCGAGCAGCGCGACGGGGTCGGGACGGTTCGTCGCCTGCTCCCACGACCCGTGGCTCCGCCTCGGCGTCTCGTTGCGGGCGGCCTTGCCCCGGGCCACGCGCTGGTCCGGAGTCAGGTGGGCCACCTTGCGGGGCGCCGTCGCCGCTCGCGCCCCGGACGTGGTCGTTGACCGGCTCTCGTTGCTCACAGTCTCTCCTCAGGGGTCACGCCTCGTGAGGCCGCGCGTGGTGCGGTCCCCTCGACGCTCGCACCAGCGGCGAGGGCGCGCATCACCTCGACAGGGCTATCTCCCGCCGGAGGGTGGCTTGCGGACCGAGGTCACAGCATCGATCCTTGGCGCGTGGACGGCACCGAGGGCTCGCGAAGGCCGACCGACGCGACGGTCGACGTCTGGGTGCGTGAGACGACGGCGGCGGCCGGCGTCCCGGAGGCTGCAGCCGCCTCCGCTGCCGTGCTCGACGTGCACGAGCGCGAGCGGTGGGTGCGTCTGACCGACCGACGCGACGCAGCGGCATACCTTCTGCTCCACGCCCTGGCTCGTCGGGAGATCGGTCGGATCGTGGGTCGACCACCGGAGTCGCTGCGCTTCGACCGCACGTGCCCCGACTGCGGTCGGCAGCACGGCGCCCCCCGCCTGCTCGACGACCCCGGGCTGCACCTGTCGCTGAGTCGCACCCGCGACGTCGTCGCGCTCGCCCTGAGCCGGTCGGGACCGGTGGGCGTCGACGTCGAGGTCGTCGACGCCGTGGCGTTCGGTGGCTACGGCGACGTGGCACTGCACTCCGACGAACGAGCCCACGGCACAGGGGAACTCACCGACGTCACGACGTGGGTGCGCAAGGAGGCCGCCCTCAAGGCGCTGGGGCTGGGCCTCCGCGTCGATCCGACGACCTTCGTGACGCCCGCGCCGGGCATCCCGACCGACATCGTCGCCGGTATGCCGTCGGTGACGGTCGTCGACCTCGACGTGCCGAGGGCGTATGCCGCCGCCGTCGCTCTCGAGTCCGGCCGAGGAGCGCTGGCGGTACGCGCCCACTGAGGCGTCAGGCGCGCTGGGCGAACCGGGGCAGGGGAGTGGCCCAGAGCCACCGCTCGAGGAGGTCGCGTGCCCTCCGGGCGGCGGCGTCACCGTCCCTGTCCGTGGGCGTCGTCTCCCGCAGGAACGTCTCGACGTGGCTGACGAACTCGTCGGTGGTCACGGACCCGTGCCGGTGGGCCGCGACCCAGTCGCGCACGAGGTCGAAGAACGCGACGTCACCGAGCTCCACCCGCAGGGCGTGCAGCGTCAGCGCCCCGCGCTTGTAGACGCGGTCGTCGAACATGAGGTCGGGCCCGGGGTCGGCGAGCACGACGTCCTGTGCCAGCCGGGAGAGCCGGGACCAGTGGGTCGCCGCGTTGACGCGCACCGGGACGCCGTCGGCGTGCTCCGCCCAGAGCCACTCGGCATAGCAGGCGAAACCCTCGTTGAGCCAGATGTCGGACCACGTCGCCGGGGTCAGGCTGTTGCCGAACCACTGGTGGGCGAGCTCGTGCGCGACGAGCCGCTCGTGGCGGCGACGCCCGTCGAGCCAGTTCGGCCCGAACGTCGCCATGGCGTGCGCCTCGAGCGGGATCTCGAGGTCGTCGGCGGTGACCACGACGGTGTAGTCGTCGAAGGGGTAGGGACCGAAGAGGGCCTCGTAGAGGCTCGTCATGGCGGGGAGCCGCTCGAGGTCGTGCATGACGTCGCGCTCGCGGGTCGCCGGCAGCACGACGACGATCGGCACGTCCGCCGGCGCGAGGGCGCGACGCACGTAGCGGCCGACGTGGACGGTGGCGAGGTAGGTCGCCATCGGGACCCCCTGCTCGAAGACCCGTCGCGTCCGGCTGCCTCGTGCGCGGGCGGCCACGAGTGTGCCCGTCGCGACGACGTCGTAGGGGGAGTCGCACTCGAACGCCAGGCGGTACGTCGCCTTCGTCCGGGGATGGTCGTTGCACGGGAACCACGTCGCCGCTCCGTTGGGCTGCGCGGCCACGAGCGCACCGTCGGTGAGCTCCTCCCAGCCGACGTCGCCCCAGCGCGTCGCCACCGGCCCGGGCGTGCCGGCATACGTGATCGCGACCTGCGCGCGCTGGCCGCGCGCCAGCGGGACCGACGGGGTGACGACGACACGGGGCCCGCGGTGGACCCACCTGGCGGCCCGGCCACCGACCGACACCTTGAGGACCCGCAGGCCCACGAGGTCGACGACGAGCCGCCGCACGTCCTCGAGGACGGTGATCTCGAGGACGGCGCGACCGGCGAGGCGGTTGGTCGAGACCTTGTAGTCGAGGTCGAGGTCGTAGTGGGTGACCTCGTAGGCGGGGTCGCCACGGTCGGGCGTGTACGCGTCGGTCAGGGCGGGCACCTGCTGGACGAGGCCGCCCGTCATCGCACGCCGCTCGCGACGTCGCCCGAAGAAGCGCCAGAAGACGCGCCAGAAGACGCGCCGGACGATGCGCCCGGCGCCGGTCCGGACGCGTCGGCCACCGGGTCGGCTCCGCTCCACGGTGCGATCGGGTTGCCGGTCCAGCGAGTCCCGCGCGGCACGGCCTCGCCGCGGAGGACGAGCGAACCCGGACCCACCGTCGCGGCCGCTCCGATGCTCGCGGCGGGCAGGATCACCCCGTTGGGGCCGAGCGTGGCTCCGTCCTCGAGCGTGACCGTGTCCATGCTCATGATTCGATCATGGAAGAGATGGGTCTGGAGCACGCAGCCCCGGTTGACGGTCACGCCGTCACCCAGGGTCACGAGGTCCGCCTCGGGCAGCCAGTAGGTCTCACACCACACCCCATGCCCGATCCGGGCCCCGAGGCTTCGCAGCCAGACGTTGATGGCCGGCGTGCCCGTCGCCGTCCACGCGAACCACGGTCCGGCGACCATCTCGACGAACGTGTCGACCACCTCGTTGCGCCAGACGAACGAGCTCCACAGGGGGTGCTCGACGGCACCGATGTGGCCGACGACGACCCATTTGGCGACGGTCGTCACGCCGGCGGCGACGGCCCCGGCGGCGGCGAGGACGACACCGCCCAGGACCGCCGCGCCGACCAGGCCGACGCGGTCGACGAGCCCCTGGAGCGCCACGAGGACGGTGACACCGATGGCCACGGTCACCATGACGGGCACGATCCGGCACAGCTCGACGAGGCCACGGACCACCTTGAGTCGCAGCGGTGGAGCGAAGGTCCTCTCGTCGTCGGATCCCTGCGGGGGGCGCCGCAGCCGCACCGGCGGGCTGCCGAGCCAGCTGGACCCGGCCTTGGACTTCTGGGGCGCGGCGGACAGCACTGCGACGAGGCCGTGCTTGGGCACCCGGCGCCCCGGCGCCGTCATCCCGCTGTTGCCGAGGAAGGCGCGCTTGCCGATCTTGGCCGGCGCGATGTGCACCCACCCGTGGGCGAGCTCGTAGCCGGCGACCATCGTGTCGTCGGCGAGGAAGGCGCCGTCGGCGACCGACGTCATCGAGGGCAGCAGCAGGACCGTCGAGGCCTCGACGTCACGGCCGACGCGGGCGCCGAGGGCGCGCAGCCACATCGGGGTGATGAGACTGGCGTAGACGGGGAAGAGCAACGTCCGCGCCTGGTCGAGGAGACGTTCGGTCGCCCACACCTGCCACCCGACCCTGCCGCGCACCGGGTGGTAGCCCTCGCGCAGGCCGATCGCGAGCAGCCGCACCAGCACGATCGTGATGGCGGCGAGCGAGGCGAGGCCGAGGACGGTCACGACCGGCACCGCCGCGTATGCCGTCACGACCGCCTCGCGTGACGCCGTGGCCCGGGCGACCGCGCCGCCGACGACGAGCACGCCGGGAAGGAGGGCGAGGAAGGGCAGGACCGACAGGAGGACGCCGGACAGCCCGTAGACGACGAGCCAGGCCGGTGCGTTCGGGGGACGCTCAGCGGGCCACTTCGACTGGCTCGGGTCGTCGACCCGCCGGGCCGGGGACCCGGCGACGACCCGTCCGGGTCGCACGGACCGGAGGACGGTCGAGCCGGCCTCCACGACGACGCCACGGCCGATGTGCACGTCCGGACCGATGGTGCTGCGGGCACCGATCACCGCTTCGCGGCCGATGTGGACGAGGCCGACGTGCACGACGTCTCCGTCGATCCAGTAGCCGGAGAGGTCGACCTCGGGCTCGACACTGGCACCGGACCCGATCGTCAGCATGCCGGTGACCGGAGGCACGGAGTGGAGGTCGACACCGGGTCCGACCGAGGCACCGAGCATCCTCGCGTAGTAGATGATCCACGGCGCGCCCGCCATCGTGATGGCACCCATAGCGTCGGCGAAGCGCTCGGCGGCCCAGAGCCGCATCTGGACGCTCCCGCCGCGGGGGTAGCTGCCAGGCGTGACGCCGGCGAGCAGGACCCGGGCGGCCAACGCGGACAGGCCCATCCGACCGAGCGGGGTGATGAAGAGGAGCCAGCCGACGCCGAGGGCCCACCAGGACACCGGTTGCGACCAGTCGGCGAGGTCGGCGAGGCGCAGGAGCTCGGTGAGGGTGGCGAGACCCACGAGCCACTGCAGTCCCTTGACCGTGAGCAGGACGAGCGACACCGCCGTCTGCACGAGCTGGGTGCTGCGCGGGATGCGGCGTACCGTGCGCTCGGTCCGGGACCCGTCGGCCGTGTCCATGGTCTCGAGCAGCTCCGCCTGGGCTCCGAGGCGCGGGTGCGCGTGGACGTCGGCCACGGTCACCGTCGGGTAGCGCTCGCGGAGCAGCGACACGAGCCGGGCCGACGACAGGCTCCCGCCCCCGTGGTCGAAGAAGTCGGCCTCCGCCGAACGCACCTCGGTGCCGAGCACTGCGGTCCAGTGACCCGCGAGCCAGGCCGCCGTGCCGGAGAGATCGCTGGGCTCGCCGTCGTCGGCGGCGCCCGGCAGCGGCCACGGCAGCGCCGCCCGGTCGACCTTGCCCGACGTGCGCGTCGGCAGGGACTCGACGACGGCGAGCACCGGCACGAGGGCGGCCGGCAGCTCGTCGTGGAGGCGCGCGAGCGCGGACGTCCGGTCGAAGTCGGGAGGCGATGCAGTCAGGTCGGTGCGGCTGCGGGACTCGGGCACGACGTAGCCGACGAGGACCTGGCTCCCGGCCGCCGTCGTCTTGACCGCTGCGGCAGCCCCTGAGACACCCGGCAGGGACTGCAGCGCCGCGTCGACCTCCCCGAGCTCGATCCTGCGACCGCCGAGCTTCACCTGCTCGTCAGCGCGGCCGACGAACACCAGGCCCTCCGGGTCGTTGACGACGAGGTCGCCGGACCGGTAGGCGCGATCCCATCCGAGGGTCGGCATGGGGGCGTACTTCTCGGCGTCCTTGGCGGGGTCGAGGTAGCGGGCGAGCCCGACGCCGCCGATGATGAGCTGGCCCGTCTCGCCCTGGGCGACGGGCTGGTCGTCCGGCCCCACGACGGCGAGGTCCCAGCCGTCGAGGGGCAGACCGATGCGGATCGGGGTGGTCCCGTCGAGTCGCGCTCCGCAGGCGACGACGGTGGCCTCGGTGGGGCCGTAGGTGTTCCAGACCTCGCGGTCCGGGGCGACGAGCCGCTCGGCGAGCTCGGGCGGACACGCCTCGCCCCCGAAGACGAGCAGCCGCACCGGCTCGAGGGCCTCGGCCGGCCAGAGCGCGGCCAGCGTCGGGACCGTGGAGACGACCGTGACGTCCTGGGCCACGAGCCACGGTCCGAGGTCCATGCCGGTGCGCACCAGGCTCCGCGGAGCCGGGACGAGGCAGGCCCCGTGTCCCCACGCGAGCCACATCTCCTCGCACGAGGCGTCGAACGCGACCGACAGGCCGGCGAGCACGCGGTCACCCGGCCCGATCGGGCTGTCCTGCAGGAAGATCCGGGCCTCAGCATCGACGAAGGCCGCCGCCGAACGGTGGGAGACCGCCACACCCTTGGGCACGCCGGTGGACCCCGAGGTGAAGATCACCCAGGCGTCGTCGGTCACCCGGACATCCGGGAGCACGGCCGGCCGCTGGCGACCGTCGCGGAGGGAGCGTGGCGCAGGACGCCGCGCGGAGCGCGCGGGCGAACCGGACGACGGCACCGTGATCTGGCGACGGGCCCCGACGACCGCTGCCACGCCGGCCTCGGAGAAGACGAGGTCGGCGCGTTCCTGCGGGTCGTCGACGTCGACGGGCACGTAGGCCGCCCCGGCGTGGAGGACGCCGAGCACGGCGACGTAGAGGTCGGTCGTCCCGGACGGCGCGCGCACGCCCACCCGGTCGCCACGGCATACACCCGCGGCCACGAGCTCGGCGGCCATCCGTCTCGCCTGCTCGGTCAGCTCGGCATACGTCAGGACGGTGACGGTGTCGTCGAGCGCCGGCGCCTCGGGGTGACGCGAGGTGACGGCGGCGAGCACGTCGACGAGCGTCCTCGGAGCGGCGGCGCGGTCACCGGCCAGCAGGGGGTCCACCATGCGCGCTCCTCGTCGGGGCCGACGCCCGATCGGCGTCAACCTCTGTGCCGAACGTAACGCGGTCGGGTGAACGGATGGTGCCGGATCGGCGATGACACCCCGTTTCTCCGCACGGGGGTGGCGCCGCGTCAGACCTTTGCGACCGCGCTTCCCGTGGCGGTGGTGCGCAGGGTCATGGCCGTGGACGCCGCGGCGGCCGCCGCGTCGTGGATGGTGCCCTTGGCGGGCTGGTGACGTCCCATCAGGACGGCCATGAGCACGCCGGCCATGCTGAAGCCGGCCATCACCCAGGAGGCGGTCGCGAGGCCAGAGGCCAAGGCCTCCCCAGCCGTGTGGCCTTCCGCCGTGCGGTCGGCGATGACGGCGCCGTAGATCGTGGCGGCCAGCGCCGTGGCGACCGCGGCTCCGACGTAGCGCGCCATGTTCGACACCCCGGATGCGGACCCGACCTGCTTCTCCGGCACGCACGCGGTGGAGGCGGACGATGCTGGCCCGTTCGACAGGCCCATTCCCACGGCGACGGCGAGCAGGGGCAGCAGGAACGCGCGGTAGGCCCAGTCGGCGTCGGCGAACCCGAGGGCCGCGAAGCCGACGGCGGTCAGGACGAAGCCGATGGCGACCACCTGGCGGCCTCCCAGGCGAGCGGTGAGCCGAGGCACGGCAGCGGCGATGGCGACGAGGCCGACCGTGGCCGGGAGGGTCGCGAGGCCCGCTTGGAGGGTGGTGAAGCCGAGCGCGTTCGGGTCCTGGAAGTAGAGGCTGAGCAGGTACATCAAGGCGTTGATCGTGCCCGCGCCGATGAGGATGGCGACCGTCGACCCGACGAGGACGCGGTTGCGCAGGAGGCCGAGGTCGAGCATCGGGACGGCCACCCGTCGCTCGACGGCCACGAAGCCGAATCCCGCGGCCACGCCGATGGCGAGGCAGGCCAGCGTCGCGACCGATGCCCACCCCCAGTCCCCGCCCTTGCTCAGGGCGAGGATGAGTGGCGCCAGCGTCAACGCGATGAGCAGCGAGCCGGCGTAGTCGATCGAGCGTGACCGGGTCGTGTCCCTCGACTCCGACACCTGCCGGGCCGTGATGACGATGCAGACGACCGCGATGACGGCGTCGACCCAGAAGAGCCCCTGCCAGCCCATCACCGAGACCAACACCCCACCCATGAGCGGGCCGGCCGCGGCACCGACGGCAGCCGCGGCGCCCCAGAGCGACACGGCACGCAGCTGTGCCTCCCCGTCGTTCGCCACGGACAGGAGGCTCAGGCCGCACGCGAGGATCGTGGCGCCGGCCGCGCCCTGGATGACGCGGCCGGCGATGACGGCGCCTCCGGACGACGAGAGGGCGATGAAGATGCAGGACACGACGAAGAGCATGAGGCCGAGCTGGAAGATCCGCTTCCGGCCGAAGACGTCACCGAGCGAGCCGGAGGTCACGATGACGGCGGCGCCGACGAGCGAGTAGCCGGTGACCGCCCACTGCAGGGTCGTGACGTCCATGCCCGTGTCGGCGCTGATGGCGGGCAGGAGGATGCTGACCGCCGAGGTGTTGGCGTTGACGACGAACGTCGACAGGCAGGTGGCGGCCAGCACCCCGCCCGCGCCGGCCGCAGTCTGCGTTGTCGCCTGTCCGGAACTCCCCGACGCGGCTGACGAACTCGCTTCGGTCATGGTTGCGCTCCCTCCGCCAAGCACACGCGCCTGCCGCGCTCCTCGAATCTAGGACGCCCGCAGCCCGTCAGAGTCACCCGTGGAGGATGACTCTGACGGGTGCGGCACCTGCCACCCTGAATGACGTGTCCAGCGATGCGGACCCGGCCTCCAGCAGGCTCGTCTCCCCCGGTGGGCGAGTGCGAGCGGTGACTCGCCGCGTGTGGTCCCGAGTCGCCGAGATCGCCCAGCGGCAGCTGGCACCCCTCGGCCCAGCAGTAGATCCCGAGCCCGACGACTTCGACGCACCACCTGCCGAAGCCGTCCTCGAGCTCCTCCGCCACCTCGGCGTCGTCATGTCGCGGGCCGGGGACGCGACGGAGCGCGTGACCGAGATCCTCGAGGAGGTGGCCGCCGTGTACGCGGCCACCGGTGTCACCTTCTTCGTCGTGCCCACCGGGGTGTTCGTGCGAATCGGCACGGGAGACTCCAGCCGCATGGACTTCCAGGCCGGAAGCAGTGTGCCCTTGCGGCTCGACCAGGTGGACGCCCTCTATCGCCTCATCGACGACATCCGCCACGGGACGGTGGAGGCCGCCGTCGCATCCGAGCGACTCGACGCGCTGGTGGCTGCGCGACCACGTTTCGGCGGAGGGGTCTCCGTCCTCGCCAGCGGCGTCCTCACCGTCGGCCTCGGCCTCATGCTCAACCCCACCGCCAGTGCCCTGCCGGCGTTCCTGATCATCGGCTTCCTCGTCGGCGGCCTGCGATGGTGGGCTGACCGTGAGCCCATGCTCGCGCTCGTGCTCCCCGTCGTCACGGCCACGGTCGTCACGGCCGTCGTCTTCCAGTGGGTGGGCCCGGCGCTCGACTCGCCGCCGCTGGAGATCGTCATCCCCGCGCTCGTAACCTTCCTGCCGGGTGCGGCGCTCACCATGGCGACCGTCGAGCTGTCGACCGGCGACATGCTGGCCGGGTCGGCCCGGCTCGTCTACGGGCTGGAGCGCCTGCTCGTGCTCACCTTCGGCATCGCGATGGGGGCCGAGGTCGCCGGCCTGCCGCCGGCCGTGCGTCACGCGCCGGAGGCTCTGGGAGCATGGGCGCCCTGGCTGGGCGTGCTCGTCTTCGGTATCGGGCAGTTCGTCGCCTCGTCCGCACCGCGCCGCACCCTGGGATGGCTGCTCGTCGTGCTGTACGTCGCGTACGGCGTCCAGGCGCTGTCCGGACGTGCTCTGGGAACGCTCGGCGGGAGCTTCCTGGCCGCGGCCGTCGTTCTGCCCGTGTGCTACGCGATCCAGAGCCGGCGCAGCGGCCCTCCGGTGCCGGTGACCTTCCTGCCGACCTTCTGGCTGCTCGTGCCGGGGGCGCTCGGCCTGCAGGGCGTGGCTCGTATCGTCGGCGCAGACCAGGCAGGGGGCCTCGGCGACTTCGTCAACGCGCTGCTGTCCATCGTGGCCATCGCCGTCGGGGTGGTCGTCGGTTCCGGGCTGTCCGAGCGCATCGGTCGCGCCACGTCGACCTGGCGCGGGATCTAGATCTCGGCTGCCGACCGAGGGCTCAGGGCGACGGCGTGCCGGCTTCGTCCCCGGGCCCGATCGTGGTGTGCCCGCCCACCGACCGTCGCACCGCCAGCGGCTCCGCCGCGCGGCGGGTCTCGACGGCCGGACCGGTTCGCCGCGCCCAGTCGCCGTAGCGCTGCGCCCAGGGTCCCGCGGTGAACCCGTGGAGGACGACGCTGAGGAGCACGGTCGTGGCAACCGCGCCGATGACGGTCTGGACGGCGGGGTCCGCCGCGCCGAGGGTCTCGTAGGTGATGAGCGCGAAGACGACCGAGGCGAGCCCGCGCGGCCCGAACCAGCCCACGAAGAGCACCGTCTCCCTTCGCAGTCCGGTCCCGACCAGACAGAGTGCGACCGGCAGCATCCGAAGAGCGGTGAGGGAGAGTGCCGCGAAGAGCATGCTCTCCCACCGCACCATCCAGTCGAGGTGGTGGGCGACGGTGATCCCGAAGAGCAGCCACACGGCGAACCCGAGCAGCGCCGCGAGCCGGTCGGTCATCTCCAGCCCGGCGTGCGTGTGCCTCGAGTCCCTCTGGGCGGCAGCGTATGCCGTCCCCGCCACGAAGGCGGCGACGAACCCGTTTCCGCCGATCTCGACACCGCCGTAGTAGGCGAGCACGGGCACCGAGAGCGTCGCGACCGGCAGCAGCGCAGACTCCGCCCACCCGGCTCTGCGCGACCGCTCGATCAGCCGGCCGGAGGCATATCCCGCCACGATCCCGACCAGCGCTCCGATCGCGAGCTCTCGCAGGGCGTCGACGAGGGCATCCTCGGGTGTGACTCCGGCAGCAGCAGCGACGGCGAACAGCACCACGGGAGTTGCCATCCCGTCGTTGAGTCCGCTCTCGACGTTGAGGATGCGCCTCACCCGGACCGGTACAGCCGGGTTGAGGACCGTGGCCGCGCCGAGTCCGGCGTCGGTGGGAGCCAAGGTGGCAGCGAGGAGAAGTGCCAGCCAGACGCTGGACGCAGGGAAGATCCCGCGGGCCAGCAGGTAACCGGCACCGATCGTCAGGGGGAGCCCGATGAGGAGCAGGCGGCCGGTGAACACCGAGTCACCGCGCACCTCGCGTGGCTGCAGCTGTGCCGCGTCGTGGAAGAGCGTCAGCGCCAGCGTCACCTCGGCGATGGTGCGGCTCGTCCTCGTGTCGGCCCCGCTCGTCAGGGCGAGGCCGAGCACGATGCCGGCCGCGACGAAGACGATGGGGCCGGTCAGGTGCGCCCGGCCGACGCGGGCCGACTGGGTCACGAAGACGATGACCAGCAGCGCGAAGACCGCGACGACCCACGTCATGTGCCGGCCGCCGCGGCCTAGCCGGACCCGGATCCGGCGCCGTCGGCGAGCCGCTGGAGCAGGAGGGCCTGGGCCACGATCATCTTCTCGATCTCGCTGGGGTCGACGCTCTCGTCCGACGCGTGGATCCGCGCGGCCGCGACGTCCTCCGGTCCCCACAGCACGAACTCAGCGCCGGGAGCGGCCGTCTCGAGCGTGCGCAGCAGCGGGATCGACCCGCCGCACCCCGCTTCTCCGGCCGGGCGGCCGAAGGCCTCCGCCAACGCGTCGCGCGCAGCCGCGTACCCCAGCCCGTCCGTCTTGCAGAGGAACGGAGGGGCCGCCTTGGTGCGCTGCACCTCGACCTTGGCGCCCCAGGGAGCGTGCGTCTCGAGGTGTGTCACCAGGGCGTCGAGCTCTGCCTCCGGCTCGGACCCCGGGACGATCCGCATCGAGATCTTGGCCCTGGCCTCGGGGATGAGCACGTTCGAGGAGGTCGCGATGTTCGTCATGTCGATGCCGATCGCGTTGACGGACGGGCGGGCCCACAGCAGGTCACCGATGCGACCGGTGCCGGTCAGCTCGACCCCGTCGAGCACGTCGGCGCTCGACCGGAGGTCGTCCTCGGTGAGGTCCGCCCCGTCCCACACGCTGGTGGACGCACCGGCGATCGACACGTTGCCCTCGTCGTCGTGCAGGGTCGAGAGCAGTCGAGCGAGGGCCATCATGGCGTCGGGCGCCGGACCGCCGAAGACGCCCGAGTGAAGCGGGTGTTCGAGGGTGCGCACGGTGACGACACAGGCGACGTCTCCACGCAGCGCCGTCGTCAGCGCCGGCTCGCCGACACGGAGGTTGCCCATGTCGCAGATGACGAAGAGGTCGCAGGCGAAGAGCTCGGGATGGGCCTCGACGAAGGCCTCGAGGTTGCTCTCCGTCTCCTCCATGCCCTCGAGGATCAGCTTGACCGTGCAGGGCGGCTTTCCGTCGAAGACCCGCAGCGTGCCGAGGTGGCTGACGAGCCCGCTGATGTCATCGGCGGCACCGCGGCCGTAGATGCGGCCGTCGTCCTTGTGGGTCGCCGTCCACGGGTCACTTGTCCACCCCTGCTGTGGGGGTGCCGGCTGGACGTCGTAGTGGGCGTAGAGCACCACGACCGGCGAGCCCTCAGGCCCCTCGATCTCGGCATAGATCGGCGGGTAGCCCGAGGGCACCTCCATGAGCTCGGCGTTGGTGAAGCCGACGTCACGGAACATCTGCAAGGTCGTGGCCCCCATCTGCTCCATGGGCTCCGAGGGATACCCGGGGAAGGCGATCGACGGGATCGCCACCAGCTTCTCGAGGTCCTCGATGACCCCGGGCATCAGGGCCCGGGCCTTGTCGGCAATCTCGTCGGCCTGCATGGTCTCTCCTTCGGGGTGGTCAGGTGGCGCGGTCAGGTGGCACGGTCAGGCGGGTCAGAAGAAGATCCCGCCGATCAGCGCGCCGACGGCGATGGTGACCACGGACATGACGAGCATCGGGACGAAGAAGCTGTGGTCGAGCAGCTTCGTGCCGAGCTTGGTCGTGCCCGTGAGGTCGAAGTTGGCTGCGGCGATCTGCGTGCCGTTAGCGGGCAGGGTGTAGACGCCGCTCAGGGCCCCGGCCCACATGCCCGTGACGACTCCGACCGGGAGGCCCGCGGCGAGGCCGATGGGGACGATGGTCCGCGTCGCCGTCGACTGGCTCGTCGTCAGTGCGGCGACGAGGAAGACGGCCAGGGCGAAGATGAACTGCCAGCTCGTGACCCATCCGCCGATGGTGCTGACGATGTAGTCCTCGTGGGCCGAGATGAAGGTGGCGGTGAGCCAGGCGATCCCGAAGAGCGCGATCGCCGAGATCATGCCGGCCTTGAAGACGGACTGGTCGGGAACGGTCTTCACCTCGGGGCGCCCGAGGAAGAGGATCGCGACGCCGACGACGAACATCACCATGACGATTGTCGTCGTCATGTCGATGGGCACGGCGGCCTCGCCCTCGGCAGCGAACGCCGGTCGCAGCTGGGGAAAGAGGCCGAAGACGACGATGAGGATGACGCCGGCGAGGAACGCGAGCGCGGAGTTGCGCCCCTCCTTGGTATAGGTCAGCCTCGAGGAGGCCGACTCACCCTCGATGGCCTGCTGGGGCGCGGCGAGCTCGCCGGAGGCGATCCTGGCCTGCACCTCGGGGTCGTCGTCGAGGTTCTTCCACATCCGGTTCACGACGAGCGAGGTGACGACGATGCCGATGACGCACGACGGGATGGTGATGGCGAGGATCTGCGTCAGCCCGAGGTTGTAGGGCGCGACCTCGGTGAGCGTCAGCATCGCGGCCATGGCGGCAGAGACAGGTGAGGCGGCCAGGGCCATGCCCGACTGGACGACAGTCACCGTGAGCGGCCGCGCGGGGCGGATGTGGTTCTTGTACGACACGTCGTAGATGACCGGGAGCAGGGGGTAGATGATGTTGCTCGTCCCGGCGCCGATCGAGAAGAGGAACGCCGTGAGGGGTGCGATGAGCGTGATCTGCTTGGGTCGCTTCTCGATGACCCCTGCTGCGACGTAGACCATCCAGTCGATCCCGCCGGCTGCCTGCATCATCGCTGCGGAGGTGACGACGGCGAGGATGATCGCGAGGGCTGCTGCGGGTGGCTCGCCGGGCGGCTCGCGGAAGACGAAGACGAGCACGAAGGTGCCGAGGCCGCCCCAGAGGCCGACGCCGACGCCGCCGGCGCGGGTTCCCATGACGATCGCCCCGAGCACCACGAGTGCCTCGAGCACGAAGCTGACGCTCATGTCGTTCCTTCCTCGCGAGATGCCCGGTCGGTCAACCGGCGGGGCACTGGGTGGCGAGCGACTCGTTCAGGGCCGCGTACGCTGAGCTCACGTCCTTGAGCGACGACGTGAGCTGCGGTGCGGCGGCGGTGAACGCCTCGTTGCTGGCGGCGGCCAGGCTCTGGCGGAAGGCGTCGAGGTTCGCGCGCAGCGTGGAGACGGCGGAGTCGAACCGTCCCTCGGTCACGGCCTGGAACTGGTCGAGCTTGGCGAGGGCGGCATCGACCTTGGCCGTGAGCGCGTCGACCTTCGCACCGTCCGGTTTGAGGGCGCGCATCTCCTCGACCGCCGTGGTGAGATTCTTGGCGTTGCTGCACAGGTCCTGCGTCGCCGGAGCGGTGGCACAGCCTCCGAGGACGAGGGTCGCCGATACGGCCACGGTTGCTGCCGTTCGACGCAGTGTCCGGCGTCTCATGCGCTCACTCCTGCGCTGGTTGGGTGACGATCGCGACGAGGTTCTGGCAGGCCAGCACCATGTCGTCGAGGGCGATGTGCTCACTGGTGGCGTGCTCGTCGACCATGCCGGTCGGCAACGCCACGCACGGGATCCCCTTGGCGTTGAAGTAGTTTCCGTCGGTGCCGCCACCTGACTTCCGTGGCGTGACCTCGAGCCCGAGGGACCGGGTCGCAGCGGCTGCCTCTCGGTAGGGGAGGGCGTCCTCGGCGATCTTGTACGTCCTGTAGACCTCCTCCGCCGCGAAGTCCACCGTCGCACCGGCCTCGCGGGCCGCGCGCTCGAACGCGCTCCGCATCGCCTCGAGCTGCTCGTCGAGCTTGTCCTGGTCGTGGCTGCGCGCCATCCCCTCCAGCTCGACCGTGCCGGGGATGACGTTGCGGGCCTCGCCGCCCCGGATCGTGCCGATGTTGGCGACCGTCTCCTCGTCGATGCGTCCGAGAGGCATCGCGGCGATGGCCTGTGCGGCCACCCGCACCGCGCTGATGCCCTTCTCGGGCTCGACGCCCGCGTGGGCCTTGCGGCCGTGGACGGTGATGGTGAGGTAGACCGAGGTGGGGGACCAGTACGTGATCGACCCCATGACCCCGGCGGTGTCGAGCACGAAGCCGTGCGTGGCCTCGAGTCGGCTCACGTCGAGGTGACGTGAGCCGACCAGACCTCGCTCCTCGCCGACGGTCGACACGAACTCGATCGTCGGGAAGGACCAGTGGCGGTTGGCCTGCAGCAGCCTCAGCAGCTCGAGGCAGCCAGCGATACCAGACTTGTCATCCGCCCCGAGGATCGTCGACCCGTCCGTCCGGATGACGCCGTCGTCGCCGATGATGGGGACGATCCCCCGGTCGGTGCCGGCCGTGTCCATGTGCGTCGACACGAGGATCGTCCCGGGCCGTGTGCCGGGGTAGACGGCGATGATGTTGCCGATGTCGTCCTTCGTGGTCGAGCAGCCCAGCTCACGGAAGCGGGCCTCGAGGATCGTGCCGATCGACTCCTCGTGGCCTGTCGGACTGTCCACGGCGACGAGCCCGAGGAACGTGGCCAGCAGGCGGTCACGGTCGACGGAATCCGTCGGCCGTGGTCCGCCCCTGGCCACGGAGGTCACGCCAGGGCCCGGCTCTTGATCTGCGCGAACTCCTCGGGCGAGATGGCGCCGGCGTCGAGCAGGGCCTTGGCCTGCGTCAGCTCCTCGATGGAGGACGTCTTGGGCGCGGCGACGGTGCGGATGTAGTCCTCCTGCGCCGCCATCTGCTCCGAGTTGCGCTTCATGGTCCGCTCGGCCATGCCCCTGCCGCGGACGATGACGTAGACCAGGGCCGAGATGAGCGGGAAGAAGATGAGCACGACGACCCACAGGGCCTTGGCGACGCCGCCCAGGGACTCGTCACGGAAGAGATCCCCGAAGATCTGGAAGAGCATCATCAGGTAGGCGACGAAGAAGAAGGACCAGACGAGCAGCCAGAAGAAGCTCCAGAAGTCCATGGTGAGGACCGACCTTTCAGTGCCACCGTGTCCGGCAGCGTTCGAGTGGATTGACCAACTGTCGAGCCCCACACTCATCCGCCGGGGGCACCGCGGCATCGCTCTCCCAGAGCGAGATCGGAGCTCACCGGAGCATTGAGGAGGGTCCGCTTCCCCCCGGATCGTCGACGACCCGGGTCGAGGTGACCTCGAGGCCCAAAGCGGTCAGCGCGGCGAGGACACCGACGAGCTCCTGGCTGTCGTGCACGTGGACGTTCAACGTCGTGCTCGTGCCGTCGCTGTCGGCCCAGACGGCATACGGCCACACGTCGCGCTCGTCGACGTCACCGGCCACGACCACGATCGCTCGCATGCTCGACCCCTCTCGCGACGGGCATCTCGCTCGTCTCTGTCGCAGGATGTCGCACGCGTCGACTGGGGCGCGTCATCCGCTGAGGGGGAGATGAGCGCAGGATGGTCGGCGACGACCGCTCGGTCCGCGCTCGCGGTCCGTCCTAGTAGAGATCCAGCTCGGCGGCCCGACGGATGGCGGCCCGCCGACTGCCCACGCCGAGCTTCTGGTAGATGTGCGCGATGTGCGTCTTCGTCGTGTGCAGCGAGATGAACTCGGCCTCGGCGATCTCGGCGTTGGTGAGGTTCGTCGCCAGGTACTGGAGGATGACGCGCTCGCGGTCGGTGAGGCGCTCGCTCCACCCGGGCACGTGGTGCTCGTGCTCTCTCGCCAGGCGTGCGAGCACCTGGGTGAGTGCGGCGGGGTGGCTGGTCCCGTGGCGCAGATGGGCCTTGAGCAGGTCGACCATCCTCTTGCCGCCGGCGATGAAGGGTCCGTAGAGCTGGTCGGGCTCGGCGGCGGCCAACGCCCGTTCGAGCGAGAGGTGTGCGTCGGCTCGGCCCAGCATCGACCGGGCCTCCGCCTCGATGCAGCGCGAGAGACACGTGATGTGCACGAAGGCGTTGTCGACGGGCACTCGGTCGAGCTCCGCGAGCGCACCGGCGGGATCCCCCGCCATGAGCAGGACCCGGGCCCGGTGGGCGGCGGCGAGCCTGTACTCGGGTTCCGCCGGGGCGGACGACGCCAGCGCGGCTGCCTCACGCGGCCTGCCCTCGGCGATGAGGGCGAGTCCTTCGAGGCCGTCGAGCATCGAAGGACCCCAGGGCGGGACGGTCCCGGACCCGAACTCCATCGCGATGGCGGCGATGCTGGCCCGAGCCGCCTTGACGTCACCGAGCGCCAGACAGGTCTTGGCGTGGAAGTTCAGCATGAGCCCGTGCATCTGCGTGTCGAAGGGAAACACCATCGACAGACTTCGTTCGAGCTGGGCCCTCGCCTGCGTCAGGTTTCCTCGCCAGTAGTCCAGCCAACCGAGGTAGGCGACAGCGGGAGCGAGCGTCACGAGCCCGACCCAGCCGCGCTCGGCCGCTCGGGCCAGCACGTCGACGGCGAGGTCGTGCACCTCCGTGAGCCGGCCCTCGGCGATCGCGGGGATGCAGGACTCGGCCAGGGCGGTCAGCTCGAGAGCGAGCAGACCGGTGTCGTGCGCGGTCGCAGCGGAGGCCCGGAGCATCCCGAGCGGCAGAGCTTCATCGGTCTGGAGTCGTGCCTCGCCCATCCCGACGAACACCTGGACGGAGGCCTGGAGCGCCGGGTCCGGCACACGCCCGCCCCGCGAGAGCCGTTCCAGCATCGCCTCGCCGGACTCGACAGCGGCGCCCAGACCCTGGTCGTAGCCGGTGAGGAACAGCTCGACGATCGTGGTGCGCTCCCTGAGCCCGTCCTGGTCCTGCTCGGGCAGCCGTTCCACGGCACGTCGGGCGGCG
The DNA here is from genome assembly GCF_024519435.1 of Terrabacter sp. Ter38. GTDB lineage: Bacteria > Actinomycetota > Actinomycetes > Actinomycetales > Dermatophilaceae > Terrabacter. The sequence goes on along the minus strand of NZ_JALJRZ010000009.1, from coordinate 198,893 downwards.
TCGATCTCGCCCCGGGCGGCGTCGAGCCGGCCGCGGCGCACGAGCACCAGTGCCTGGGCCAGATGTGCGTCGCCGCCGTCGGCGACGGCGTGCGGGAGGTGCTGCACCGCGTCCATGACGGCATCCACCCGGCCTTCGAGGAACAGCTCCAACCAGTGCTCCGAGAAGATCCGGGCCGCCGTGTCACCGTCACCTGCAGCGACCGCGTGCCTGATCGCCGTCGGTGCGTCGACGGAGACCCACCACGCCGCCGCCGCGGAGTGCAGCTCGACGGCGCGCTCGGGCTGGTCTGTCGACAGCCGACGTCGGATGTGGCTGGCGAACAGCGGGTGCCACTCGTACCAGGGCTCGTCCGTGGCGGCTGCGCCGCGCGAGAGGAAGATCCCGTCGGCGAGGCACTGTTCGAGGAGCATCTCGGCCGTGGTCGTGCCGCGCATGCTGTCGATGAGGGACGGGCACACCCGTTCGTCGAGGCAGCTGTCGAGGACGAAGTCCCGCAGCTCGCCGCTCAAGGCCGCGAGGACTTCCGTCGCCAGGTAGTCGGCCAGGGCTCGGTCGCGGCGTAGCTCGGTCGGCACGTTGCGCGGCCGGTCGGGTCGGTCGATGTGGCTGGCCGCGAGGATGGCCATGCGTACGCCCGCGGGCCACCCGCCGGTGGCATCGTGGATCGTGGCGACCGTCTCGGCGTCGAGCTCGAGACCGGAGGCCTTGACCGCCTCGGCCGTCTCGTCCGCGCTGAAGGCGAGCTCGTTGTGGGCGAGGTAGGTGAGGTGGTCGTCGAGCCGCAGTCGCTGCAGTCGAAACGGCGGCATCACCCGCGCGCCGATGAGGACGCGCATGTTGTCCGGGGCCCATCTGAGCAGGTGGTTGACCACCGCAGCCGATGCCTTCGACCCCGTGAGGTGCTGTGCGTCGTCGAGGGCCACGACGAGGGGCTCGGCGGTGTCGTAGAGCGCCTCGAGCAGCGCGTCGACGAGGGTGAGGGGCTCGGCGCGCAGTGACGACGCCCGGAGCGGGGCCAGCGCGGCGGTGAGCTGCGCCACGCCGGCGAGGCTGGCCGCAGCCAGCAGGTCCGACACCAGACGCACGGGGTCCCGGTCGGAGTCGTCCACCGTCAGCCAGAGACCCGCGCCGCGGACCCGCTGCCGTCCGACGGTCGTGGCGAGCAGCGTCGACTTGCCGAATCCCGCCATGCCCGCGAGCACGGTGACCGGGCGCTGCTCGATCAGCAGCGTCAGCCGCGGGCGGTCGATGGCGCCTGGGGTAGGGGGAGGCAGGGACATGCGGGCGTGCCGTGGTCCGACCATCTGAGCCCCTGTCTCCAAGAGGTCACCCCCGTTGAGGGATGTGGGGATGACCTGACACGGGACAGCGTAGTCATCTGAGCGACCGTGGCGAAAGATGTCGCCGCGTCCGGGAGGTGAGGCTCACCATGCAGGTGTACGAGATCGTCGTCGACGGACAGCTGTCGGCGGACCTGGCCGACGCGCTCGGCCCCATCCCGAGTCGAGACGTCGCGGGCGCGACGGTCCTCAGCCTCCCCAAGGCCGACCCCGACGCCCTGCGGCGCGTCCTGGCCCTGCTGGAGACGCTCGGGATCGGCGTGACCGCGGTGCACCAGGTCGGCGCCCCCGGCGCCCCCAACGACCCCGCGAACTGACCGTCGTCGTCGAGGGGTGGGGCAACTCATCCTCGTGGAGCGATGCACGGGGACAGTGCCGGGACGAGTGTCGTCGTGTCAGTCGAGAGTCGCCAAGGAGGCAGACATGAGTGTCAACGTCGATGTCGGACCGATCGACTACCTTGCGCTGGAATTTCCCGGCGCCAGGCTCACGGGGGAGGGGATGGCCGAACTGGTCCGGCTGGTCGACGCCGGCGTCATCCGCGTTCTCGACATGCGAGGGCTCGTCCGCGATGCCGACGGGACGGTGACCGCGGTCGCCATCACCGACCTCGACGGGGACGGCACGCTCGACCTCGCGATCTTCGAGGGAGTCGAGTCCGACCTGCTCGACGAGGAGGACCTCGCGGCGGCCGCCGACCTGGTGCAGCCCGGGAACGCCGTGGCCGTCCTCGTGTACGAGAACACGTGGGCCGGGCCGTTCGTGTCCGCGATGCGACGTGCCGGTGCCGAGGTCGTCGCCAGCGTGCGGCTCCCCGCGGATGCGGTCATCGCGCGTCTCGAGGCGCTCGAGGCCGCCTCCGGGGACGCCGACTAGTCGGACGCAACAGAGCCCCCGCCGGCCGACCCGGCGGGTGGGCACCGAGGACGAACCGCAGTCGAGAAGGAGGAGAACACATGGGACTACTACGTGGCGTGGCCCGCACGGCCGTCGTCGCCGGGACCGCGACAGCCGTGTCCAACCGCGTGTCACGCCGGCAGGCCGGTAGGTGGGCAGCCCAGGAGGAGCAGCAGGTGCAGCAGCAGGCGCCGCCGCAGCAGTATGCGGCGCCGCCGCAACAGCAGTACGCGCCGCCTCCACCCGATGCCCCTGACCCCGACGCCGACCTGGCCCGTCTGCAGCAGCTCGGTGAGCTGCGCGCCTCCGGTGTGCTGACCGAGCAGGAGTTCCAGACGCAGAAGTCGCGGATCCTCGGCCTCTGACCGAGCCACCCTTCGCGTGGTCGTGCCCGTGCACTCCAAGGGAGAGCACGGGCACGACCACGCCGTCAGACGACGTGGATGGGGCGGATCGGCTCGAAGGGGCGGATCTCGTCGTCGCCCGGCTGGATGATGCCGCAGGACGACTCCGGGACCTCGCGCCAGGCGCCCGGCAGGTCCCGGAGCGGCTCGGACACGACGAGCCGTGTCTCGTCACCGAGGTTCCGGAGCATCTCCAGCTCCGGGTGGAGCTCCCTCAGCTGGGTCACGTCGGTCGAGTGGAACAGCGTGCGGCTCTGGTGCTGCGACGAGTAGCGGAAGGCCCACACACGTTCGCCGTCGCTGGTCGCCAGGGTGGCCTGGACGGGGTTGCTCATGCCGCGGCGCTCGGCGAGGTCCTCGACGAGCCCGACGGCTCGCGCGACGGCGCCGACCGGGTCGTCCTGCAGGCCGAAGGTCAGGGCGAGGAAGAAGAGCGCCTCGGAGTCCGTCGATCCCTCCACGTCGAGGTAGAGCGAGGGGTCGATGGCGAACATCAGGTCACGCTTGAGCTCGTGGAAGCCGAAGACGGCGCCGTTGTGCATCCAGAGCCAGGAGTCGTGGCGGAACGGGTGGCAGTTGCTCCGTTGCACCGGGGTCCCGGTGGAGGCCCGGACGTGCGCGAACATGAGGCGCGTGCGCACCTGGGCGGTGAGCTCACGGAGGTTCTCGTCGTTCCACGCGGGGTCGACGCTCTTGAAGACCGCCGGTCTGGGGCCCTCGCCGTACCAGCCGATCCCGAACCCGTCGCCGTTCGTCGTCGTGGCGCCCATCCGGGAGTGCAGGCTCTGCTCGATGAGAGAGTGCTCGGGTTTGAAGAGGAGGTCCTCGGCGAGGATCGGGTCACCCGAGTACACCATCCAGCGGCACATACCTCCATGGAACGCGCGGCCCCCACGGCCGACATCACTCCCGGGGGATGAAGCGGAAGGCCCCGACGGAGGAGGATGGACGTGCCGCCGGCGTCGTGGGGTGTCGATCGGGCGGGTACGTATCGGTCGGTGGACCGCCCGGGGCGGTGCACGACCTCAACCGAGTCCCAGGAGAGACCCTTGATCTTCATCACCGCGAAGTTCCCTGTGAAGCCCGAGCACGCCGACGAGTGGCCCGAGATCTCGCGGGCCTTCACGGAAGCCACCCGCGCCGAGGACGGCTGCCTGTGGTTCGACTGGTCGCGCAGCCTGGACGACCCGACCGAGTACGTCCTCGTCGAGGCCTTCCGTGACGACGCAGCCGGAGGCGCCCACGTGCAGAGCGAGCACTTCCGCGAGGCCACCTCGAGCCTGCCGGGCTACCTCTCGGCCACCCCGAAGATCGTCAACGCGACGGTCGACGGGACCCAGTGGTCCGAGCTCGGCGAGATGGCGGTCGGCGAGTAACCGAACGGCCACTCCGACAGCGGATTTCGGCGTATTTCGCCAACCGGGCGACCGTCCGCTATGGTCTACCTCGCACCCACGGAGCCTCGGCTCCGAGGGCCTGGCAGGCGGACGTAGCTCAGTTGGTAGAGCGCAACCTTGCCAAGGTTGAGGTCGCCGGTTCGAGCCCGGTCGTCCGCTCCGCTGGAAGGGCCCGTCGACTCACGTCGGCGGGCCCTTCTGCACGTGCGGGTGCGCGTCCGTCGGGCCGGTTCACGCGCCGGCGCCCGTCCGGTCCGTAGGCTGTCGGCCATGGCTGCGGCGAGCAAGGCACCGGCGGTCGAGATCGAGGTCGGCGACCACATCGTGCGCCTCTCGAGCCCGGACCGCGTCTACTTCTCCGAGCGCGGTGAGACCAAGCGCCACCTCGTCGACTACTACCTGTCCGTCGGTCCCGGGATCGTCAACGCCCTGCGTGAGCGGCCGTGCATGCTGCACCGCTTCCCCAAGGGCGTCGACGGGCCCAAGGTCCACCAGAAGCGGCTTCCCGCGGGTGCCCCGCCGTGGGTCGAGACCGTGCGTCTGCACTTCCCGCGCTACGGCCTGCACGCCGACGAGCTCTGCGTGACCCGTCTCGCCGACGTCATCTGGGCGGTGCAGATGTCGACGGTCGAGTTCCACCCCTGGAACAGCCGTCGCGCCGACACCGAGAGCCCCGACGAGTGGCGCATCGACCTCGACCCGATGCCCGAGTGCGGCTTCGAGAAGGTGCGGCGGGCCGCGGCCACGACCCACGAGATCCTCGACGAGCTCGGCGCCGTCGGCTGGCCCAAGACCTCGGGCGGCTCCGGCCTGCACGTCTACGTCCGGATCGCTCCTGACTGGGGCTTCAAGGACGTGCGCCGCGGCGCGCTGGCCTTCGCCCGCGAGGTCGAGCGGCGGCTGCCCGACGACGTGACGACGACGTGGTGGCGCAAGGACCGCTCGCCGAAGGACCTCTTCGTCGACTACAACCAGAACGCGCGCGACCACACCATCGCCGCGGCCTACAGCGTCCGGGGCAACCCGCGCGGCACCGTCTCGGCCCCACTGGCGTGGGACGAGATCGCCGACGCCGAACCACAGGACTTCACCATCGCGACCATGCCCGAGCGCTTCGCCCGCCTCGGTGACCTGCATGCCGGCATCGACGACGCCGTCTTCGACTTCAGCACGCTGCTCGAGTGGGCCGACCGCGACGAGCGAGACGGCAACGACGTGCCCCCCGAGCCCGACGACGCGGGGGCCTGACCCATCCGCGTGGTCCACGACGCCGAACCACCGTCACGACGCACCGCGACGACGCTGCACCCTGCCGCCGCACGTCCGCACGTCCGCACGTCCGCACGTCCGCACGCCCGCGCGACCGCCGATTCGCGGTCCGGGGGCTCCACGGGTGAGGATCGGGGTGACGCATGACCACCAGAGGAGACACCGTGACCGTCCTGCACGACTTCAAGGCCACCTCGATCGACGGCGGGGAGGTGTCGCTGGGCGAGTACGCCGGTGACGTCGTCCTCGTCGTCAACACCGCCAGCGAGTGCGGCTACACCCCGCAGCTCGGCGGCCTCGAGCAGCTCTACGAGACCTACCGCGCCCAGGGCCTGACCGTCCTCGGCTTCCCGTGCAACCAGTTCGGCGGTCAGGACCCGGGCAGCGACGAGGAGATCGGCGCCTTCTGCCAGAAGAACTACGGCGTCAGCTTCCCGATGTTCTCCAAGGTCGACGTCAACGGCGCGGACGAGCACCCCGTCTACACGTGGCTCAAGTCCGAGAAGGGCGGCCTGCTCGGCAAGAAGATCAAGTGGAACTTCACGAAGTTCCTCGTCGCCCGCGACGGCACCGTCATCGGCCGCTACGCGCCGACGACCGAGCCCGCGGACCTCGCCGGTGACATCGAGAAGGCCCTCTCCGCCTAGGCCTACGATCTGCGGGTGGACCACGCCCGCTTCGCCGACCGGGACGCACACGGAGTCGTCGACGTCCGCCACGGCCAGGAAGCCCTCGACGCGATGACGCGCGAGGGCTTCTGGGCCGTCGTGGCCACCTTCGAGGGTGCCGTGACCGCCGTGCGCTTCGCCGAGGTCACCCCGAGGGCGTATGCCGCCGGGCAGGCCGCCGCGGCCGCCCGGGTGCCCGCCGTGGCGTGGCAGCCGCTCGACCGCCACTGGCGCACCTCGCTCGATCGGACGGCATACGTGGGCGCCGTGCGCGAGGTGCGCGAGCGCATCGCGGCTGGGACCGTCTACCAGGTCAACGTCTGCCGCGTGCTCAGCCACGCGCTACCCCCGGAAGCCGACCTCGACGGCCTCGATGCTCTTCTGCGACAAGGCAACCCGGCGCCGCACGCGGCACGCATCCGGTGCGATGCCGCCGGCCTCGACGTCGTCAGCGCCTCGCCGGAGCTCTTCCTCGGGCGTCGTGGTCGGCACCTCGTGACCCGCCCGATCAAGGGCACCGCCACGACCGCCGAGCAGATGCTGCCCAAGGACCACGCCGAGAACGTCATGATCGTCGACCTCATGCGCAACGACCTGTCCGGTGTCTGCGAGCCCGGGACCGTCTCCGTCGACGAGCTCTGCACGATCGAGGCGCACCCGGGCCTCGTCCACCTCGTCTCCACGGTCAGCGGGCACCTGCGTGACGGCGTCGGCTGGAGCGACGTCTTCGCGGCGGCCTACCCTCCGGGGTCGGTCTCCGGAGCCCCGAAGTCGAGCGCGCTCACGGCGATCCTGGACCTGGAGACGGTGCCCCGCGGCCCGTACTGCGGTGCCGTCGGATGGGTCGACGCCGACGCCCGGGCGGCCGACCTCGCCGTCGGCATCCGCACCTTCTGGGCAGAGCGAGACGCCGCGGGCCGGCGCTGGTTGCGGTTCGGCACGGGCGCCGGCATCACCTGGCACTCCGACCCGGAGGGGGAGTGGGCCGAGACGGAGCTCAAGGCCGCGCGGCTCATCGGGTTGGCGGCGGGCACTGTGACACCATGATGGCTCCCGTCGGGCGCCTTCCGGGCGGCCGCCGCGCCCCCAGGAAGGGACCATGAGCACGACCACGCGCGTCTGGGTCAACGGCGATCTCGTCGACCCGACCGGCCCGTCCGTCTCCGCCCTCGACCACTCGGTCACGGTCGGCGACGGTGTCTTCGAGACCGCCAAGATCGCCGCCGGGCAGCCCTTCGCGCTGACCCGCCACCACCGACGACTCGAGCGATCCGCAGCAGGGCTCGGTCTGCCCCCTCTGGACCTGGCCATCGTCGACAAGGGTGTGGCTGCGGTGCTCGACGGGCCCGCGATCGACTTCGGCCGGCTGCGCTACAGCGTCACCGGGGGCGTCGGACCCCTCGGGTCCGACCGCGGCGACGCGTCGCTGACCTACATCGTGGTCGCGGCTCCGCAGGCGCTCCCGCCCGCGAGCGGGAAGCTCACCGTCGTCCCGTGGACGCGCAACGAGCGCTCGGCCGTCGTCGGGCTCAAGACGACGTCCTACGCCGAGAACGTCGTCGCGCTCGCACGCGCCAAGCAGGTCGGCGCCGTCGAGGCGGTCTTCGGCAACACCCGCGGCGAGCTGTGCGAGTGCACCGGCAGCAATGTCTTCGTCGTCGTCGACGGCGTCGTGCTGACACCACCGGCCGAGTCGGGCCCGCTCCTCGGCATCACCCGCGAGCTCACCATCGAGTGGGGCCGCGCCGCCGGCCTCGACATCCGCGAGGAGACGCTACCGCTCGACGTGCTCCACACCGCCGACGAGGTCTTCATCACGAGCTCGACGAAGGACGTCCTGCCCGTCCACGCCGTCGACGACCGGGAGCTGTCCGCCAACGGCCCCGTCACGACCGAGCTGCAGCGGGTCTTTCGCACCAACGCCGAGCGGAACGGCGACCCGTGACCGGCGAGGATCGCACCCGCGACGAGACCCGACCTCCCGTCGACTACTCCGACGCGAACGTCACCCTCGACGCGGGAGAGGACCGCTGGGCCTGGCGGGCGCGCCTGCGCCGCAACCGCGTCACCCACCTCGTCTGGCGCACGGCCGTCGGCGTCGTCGGCGGCATCGTGACGATCGGTGGCCTCATCATGGTCCCGGCGCCTGGGCCCGGATGGCTCGTCGTCTTCTTCGGCCTGCTCATCCTCGCGAGCGAGTTCGAGTTCGCCCAGCGCTGGCTCGACTTCGCCCGGCGCCACGTCAGCCGCTGGAACGACTGGATCATGGACCAGGCGATCTGGGTGCGCGGTCTCGTCGCCCTCGGCACCCTGCTCATCGTCTGGGGCGTCATCTGGGGCTATCTCGCGTGGGCGGGCATCCCGCCGTTCGTGCCCCAGTGGGCCGAGCAGCTGCTGACGCAGGTGCCCGGCATCGACTGAGACGCGACCCGGCGAGGGGCGATTACCGCGACCGTGCCAGCACCGGCTATTGTTTGGCTCCGTCACCCCGACGCCAGCCGGACCTCATGTCGGCACAGGGGTGCCCGGACGTGTAGCTCAGCTGGTTAGAGCGCTCGCTTCACACGCGAGAGGTCAGGGGTTCGAGTCCCTTCACGTCCACCGACCGACGAAGGTCGGGCGAGCCCTTCACGGAACGACGGCTCCGACGAACCGGATGAAGCACGGGGACGGGCACTCGTCCCGCCTGTAGGCTCCACCTGTGAACGCTCTTCACGCGGAACGAGACCGCTCGGGCGCAGGCCGACCCGGCACCGGCGTGCGCACCCAGAACCTCGGCTGACCGTGGCCGTGCCCACCGACCGACCTGATGTCGGAGAGCGCACGTGGAAGGAACACGTCCCCGGTCTACGACTGGTGCGCTCCTACGAGCGGTCCTGGCTGCCGAAGGACGTCGTCGCCGGCCTGGTCCTGTCCGCGTTGTTGGTGCCGCAGGGAATGGCCTATGCGCAGCTCGCCGGGCTGCCGCCCGTCACGGGGTTGTACACCTCCATCTTGTGCCTGATCGGCTATGCGGTCTTCGGGCCCTCGCGGGTCCTCGTGCTGGGACCGGACTCGTCGCTGGGGCCCATGATCGCGGCGACGATCCTTCCCCTCCTGCTCGCCGGGGGAGACCCCGCCCGAGCCGTCGCGCTCGCCTCGATGCTGGCGATCATCGTCGGCGTCGTCATGGTCGTCGCGGGACTGGCGCGGTTCGGCTTCGTCGCTGACCTGCTGTCGAAGCCGACCCAGATCGGCTACATGAACGGGCTGGCGCTCACGATCATCGTCGGCCAGCTACCAAAGCTCTTCGGCTTCTCCACCGACGCGAGCGGTCTCGTGGCCGAGGCCAACGCCTTCCTGTCCGGGCTGTTCACGGGCTCGGCCAACCGTACGGCGGCCGTCATCGGGGTCAGTGCCCTGGCCGGCATCCTGCTCCTGAACAGGTTCATCCCCAAGGTCCCGAGCGTGCTGGTGATCGTGGTGCTGACCGCTGTCGTGGTCAAGGTGTTCGACTTGCAGGCCCACGGGGTCGACACGGTCGGTGTCCTCCCACAAGGCCTCCCGACCTTCACCATCCCGCAGGTGGGCTGGGGCGACGTCCCGCCCCTCCTCCTCGGGGCGCTGGCCATCGCCGTCGTCGCTCTCGCCGACACGATGTCCACGGCCTCGGCCTTCGCGGCCCGCAAGGGCGAACGCGTCCAGGGGAACCAGGAGATGATCGGCATCGGGGCCGCCAACGTCGCCGCTGGAGCCTTCCAGGGCTTTCCGGTCAGCACCAGCGGGTCGCGGACCGCGGTGGCGGAACAGGCCGGCTCCCGGTCCCAGGTCACCGGGGTGGTCGGCGCCGCGGTGATCGCCGCCGTCCTGCTCTTCGCCAACGCCCTCATGCAGTACGTGCCCCAACCGACGCTCGGGGCCATCGTCATCGCGGCGGCCGTGTCGCTGACCGACGTCGCGGGCACTCGTCGCCTCTGGCTGCAGCGCCGGACGGAGTTCCTCCTGTCCCTCATCGCCCTGCTCGGTGTGGCCCTCCTCGGGGTGCTGCCCGGCATCCTCATCGCGGTAGGTCTGTCCATTCTCAACGTCTTCCGCCGCACCTGGTGGCCGCACCAGGCCGAGCTCGGGCGCGTCGAGGGGGTTGATGGACTGCACGACACCGACAGCTACCCGGATGCCGAGCGGATGCCCGGGCTGGTCGTCTACCGGTTCGACGCGCCGCTCATCTTCGCCAATGCCCGGACCTTCGGCGAGACCGTGCGCGCGATGGCCGACGACGACCCCGCGCTGCGCTGGATCGTCGTCGCCGCTGAGCCGATCACGGACGTGGATACCACGGCCTCGGACATGCTGGAGGAGCTGGACACGTGGCTGAACGAGCGTGGGGTGTCCCTCGTCTTCGCGGAGATGAAGGATCCGGTGCGTGCGAAGATCGAGCGGTACGAGCTGACCCGCACCATCGCCCCTGAGCACTTCCTCCCCACCGTCGACGAGGCCGTCGCGGAGTTCAGGCGCCAGACCGGTGCGAGCTGGCGCTCCCCGAAGGAGCCGGCATGACGACGTCCGACCCCGGCGCCAGCAGCAGCGCCGTTCGCAGAGCCTCGGCAGCACTCGCCCTGACAGCGTTCGCGGCCGCCTTGCTGTTCCTCGTGGTCGTCTCCATCCGGCGCTGGGACGTCCTGATGGCCAGTGTGGTCTCGCTCGGGGTGGCGGTGGTGGCCGCGTGGTACGTCGTGTCCCGCCGGGGCGCCGTCCGGGCAGCTGCCGCTGCGCTCGGGGTCATCGCCCTGCTCGTCTTCGTCGTGGTGATCCTCGCGAGCCAGAGCGGTCGGGTGCTGGTAGTCGGGCTCGCACTCGCGGCGATCTCCACAGCGGCAGCCGGCTACGCACTGGCCCCGACAGCGCAGGCCGACGACGCCGAGTCCGCGCCCAGGGCGAGGCAGGCGGTCCTCATCATGAACCCGCGTTCCGGCGGGGGCAAGGTCGAGCGGTTCGGCCTCGTCGACCTCTGCAGGCAGCGGGGTGTCGAGCCCTATGTCCTCAACCCCGGCGACGACCTGCGAGCGGTGGCCGAGGACGCGGTCGCCCGCGGCGCGGATCTGCTGGGGATGGCCGGAGGGGACGGCTCACTTGCGCTCGTCGCCTCGATCGCGAGTCGGCACGGTCTCCCCTTCGTCGTCGTGCCCGCAGGGACACGCAACCACTTCGCGCTCGACCTGGGCATCGACCGCGAAGACGTGCCCGGGGCGCTGGATGCCTTCGACGACGGCGTCGACACGAGGGTCGACCTCGCTGAGATCAACGGGCGCGTCTTCGTCAACAACGCGTCGATGGGCGTCTACGCCAAGGTCGTGCAGTCGGCGGACTACCGGGACGCGAAGGTGCAGACCGCCTCGGCCCTGCTGCCCGACATGCTCGGACCCGGGGCCAACGCTCTCGACCTGCACTACACGCTGCCCTCCGGTGAGGAGGCCGTTCCGGGTCAGCTGCTGCTGGTGTCGAACAACCCTTACGATCTCGCTCACCTCCGCGGCGGGGGCACGCGAGAGCGGCTCGACAGCGGCGCGCTCGGGGTGGTCTCGCTGCGAGTCGGCTCGGCGGCGGACGCAGAGAAGCTCGCCGCCCTGGAGATGACCGGTCAGGTCCAGCGCTTCTCCGGGTGGGATGAGTGGACGGCGTCCGAGTTCGACGTGCGCTCTGCGGGGCGCGTGGAGGTCGGCGTCGACGGGGAGGCCCTGGTCCTCGACCCCCCGTTGCGCTTCACCATCCGCCCCGGCGCGGTCACGGTCCGACTTCCGCGCGCGGCCCTTCGACGGGCGCGTGCTGCCCGCCCCGCACGCATCACTGCCAGGTCGACACTCGCTGCGCTCTGGCAGGTCGCGACCGGGCGGGAAGCGGGGGCCGGATGAGCGGTCCGACCCCGCCCGAGCCTGTCGAAGCGCTGCTCGCCAAGGGCCTCGCGGGTCGCGGCTCGCCTCGCCTGACCGGGGTCGTGCGGCTGCTGCGGAGATTGGACACGGCCGACCGCGGCGCCTATCGCGCCGTTGCAGAGCTGAACACACCGTGGCTCGACGAGCCTCTACGCCGGGCGTCTGCCTTCGCCAACTTCTCCAAACCCTGGCTCCTCGTGGCGGGGGGAATGGCCGCATTCGGTGGGGCGAGGGGGCGCCGTGCCGCCCTCACCGGGGTAGCCGCGATCGGAGTGACCTCCCTCCTGGTCAACCAGCCGATGAAGCTGGCAGCCCGTCGTCGCCCGCGGCGCACCGAGCTGGGCGTGCCTGAGTCCCGATGGGTGGGCATGCCGTCATCGGCCTCCTTCCCTTCGGGGCACTCCGCGTCCGCGGCGGCATTCTGCGTCGCTACCAGCGCGGTGGTGCCGGAGCTGCGATGGCCCCTACGAGTGTCTGCGGCAGTCGTGGCGTTCTCGCGCGTGTACACCGGGGTGCACTACCCCGGCGACGTCCTGGTCGGTGCTTCCGTCGGTGCCGGACTCGGACGCGCGTCCTCGACCTTGGCCTCCCGGCTGCGCCACCGATGACCGAAGCTCCCGGCGCTCCGGGACCATTCGTCGCCGGGCCAGGTCCTCGAGCGACGCTTCCCACGCGAATCGCCCTTCATCGTGATGCCGGACCTCGGGACTCTGCCACCTGCTCCGTCTGCAGGTCGGCTCGGTCGGCCGACCGCGGACCCGGGCATCCCACAGCAGCTTCGGACTGGACAAGGGGGGCGCTCAGAACGGAGTGGGGATGAAGCGAGGCGGCAGGGCCGGGGCGTGGTAGTCGCCCGGTGCCTGACGCTCCGGCAGCTCGACGTCCTTCGCCTTCAGCGGCTCGTAGGGCACCTGGCTCAGCAGATGACTGATGACGTTCAGCCGGCCGCGTCTCTTGCTGTCCGTGTAGGCGACGTTCCACGGGGCCCACGGGGTGTCGGAAGCAGCGAACATCGCATCGCGAGCCCGGGAGTAGTCGTACCAGCGGCTGTAGGACTCCAGATCCATGTCGGAGAGCTTCCACACCTTGCGCGGGTCATGGATCCTGTTCTCGATCCGGCGGGTCTGCTCGTCGGAACCGACCTCGAGCCAGTACTTGAGCAGGATGATGCCCGAGTCGACGATGGCCTTCTCGACGGCAGGGACCTGCTCGAGAAAGCGGTCGGTCTGGGCGGGCGTGCAGAAGCCCATCACCCGCTCGACCCCCGCTCGGTTGTACCAGCTGCGGTCGAAGATCACGACCTCACCGGCCGCCGGGAAGTGCGTGATGTACCGCTGGATGTACATCTGTGACCTCTCCCGGTCGGTCGGCGACGGCAACGCGACCACGCGGAAGACCCGCGGGCTCACGCGCTCGACGATGCGCTTGATCGTGCCGCCCTTGCCGGCCGTGTCCCGCCCCTCGAACACGACACACACCTTGGCACCGGACGCCTTCACCCACTCCTGCATGGACACGAGCTCCGCCTGCAGCAACGCCAGCTCCGCCTCGTAGGCCTTCCGACCCAGTTTCGCCCCAGCCGGGGACGCGTCGCGGTCACCCGCGGCTCGGGCGCGCAACACCTCGCTGGGGTTCGACTCCCTGGCCTTCTTCTTGCTCATCGCTGGCCTCCGGCGCTGCGTCGTCGCGTCTGGGCGTCGTCCGGTCCAGGGTCTCGCCACGGCGCCCTCGTAGGTTACCTCCGACGCCGCCGCAGCGGTCGAGCCTTCCTCAAACCTGGGCGAACCGCCGAGTGACCGTTCGCGCTCATGGTTGGTCACCGACCGGTCGACGCACGTGGTCCTCTGCGGGCGATGCGGGTCGTCGCGCAGAGCGCTTGGCTGGAGCCGTGCAGCCGTTCGACAGGGCCTACGAGGGTCGCGGTGCGTTCGCGTCCGCGACTCGACCGCCGATCACGACGCGGTACCTTCCCTTCGCGCGGTCGGTCGCGTCGTACACGCGGCCGCGGCTGCGCACGGACCTCGTCGCCGGTGTCACGGTCGCGGCGTTGGCCCTGCCGTCGGCGATGGCCTACGCCGAGCTGGCCGGCGTCCCGGTCAGTGCCGGTCTCTACGCGCTGCTCCTTCCGGTGCTGGCCTACGCGGTCCTCGGGTCGGCGCCCCGGGTCGTGGTCGGCCCGGAGGGCACGGTGTCGCTGCTCATCGCGACCGTCGTCGCGCCGCTGGCCGCCGGCGCCAGCGCCCAGTACGCCGCACTGGCCTCGTTGCTCGCGATCATGGTGGGGGTCGTCTTCCTGGCGGCCCGACTGGCCCGCCTCGGCTGGATCGCCGACTACTTCTCGCAGGCGGTCCTCGTCGGCTACATCACCGGCGTCGCCGTCGTGCTGATCCTCGGCCAGCTCGGCAAGCTGCTGGGCATCTCGAGTGACGCAGAGGGTGCCATCCCCGAGACGATCGACATCGTCGGCCACCTCGGCACCGCCAACGGCGCCACGGTCCTCGTCGGTCTCGTCTCGTTGGCGCTGCTGGTCGTCGCCGGCCGGATCAGCAAGCGTCTGCCGGGCGCCCTCGCGGTCGTGGTCCTGGGCATCGCCGCGTCCTGGGCGCTCGACCTCGTGGCCCACGGGGTGTCGGTCACCGGCCCCGTGCCACAGGGACTTCCGTCGCTCGAGCTGCCGGACGTCTCACGCGCAGACCTCGGCACGCTCGTGGTCGCGGCCCTGGCGGTGTTCCTCGTCGCCTTCTCGGACTCCATCCTCACGGCACGGTCCTTCGCCGCCCGTCACCACGAGATCGTCGACGCCAACCAGGAGCTCCTCGCGTTCGGGGTGGCCCAGATCTCGGCCGGCGTCACGCAGAGCATCCCGGTCGGGACGAGCGGGTCGCGGACCGCGGTCAACGACGACATGGGGGCCACGAGCCAGGTCAGCGGGCTGGCGGCCGCGGGGACGATCGCCGTCATCCTGCTGTTCCTCACCGCGCCGATCGAGTACCTCCCCTCGGCGGTCCTCGGTGCGGTCATCGTGTACGCGGCGGCCAAGCTGATCGACCCGGTGCAGTGGCGCGAGCTGGCCCGCAGCAGCAGGGTCGAGGTCGTCATCGCCGCCATCACGGTCGTGTGCGTCGTGGCGGTCGGGGTCCTCCAGGCGATCATCGTGGCGGTCCTGCTGTCCGTCGCCGACATCGTGCGTCGGGCGGCACGACCCGCCGACGCCGTGCTGGGGTGGTCCGCCCGCGACGACCGCTACGTGGACGTCGCGGACCAGCCCGACGCGGGCGTCAGCGCGGGTGTCGTCGTCTACCGCATCCAGGACCGGCTGTTCTTCGCCAACGCCCACTACTTCAAGCGCCGGCTGTGGGCCGCGGTGGACGGTGCGCCCAAGCCCGTGCGGCACGTGGTGCTCGACGGCTCGTTCATCAGCGACCTCGACGCCAGCGCTGAGGTCGCGCTGCGCGAGGTGCTCGACGGGCTCCGCGAGCGCAACATCGAGCTCCACGTGGCACGGGCGGCGCAGGAGCTGAGGGACCGCCTGGACTCGGTCGGGCTCGTGGAGGCCGTCGGCGCCGACCACTTCCACGGCACGGTGACGGCGGCGGTGGAGGCCTGCACGCACTAGCGTGGCGACCATGATCGCTGCGGTCTCGAGCCTGTTCATCTACCCCGACTCCGACGCTCCCGGGCAGGAGCTCGCCTCCGTCCAGGTGACCGAGACCGGTCCCGAGGGCAACCGCTCCAAGAAGCACGCCGTGCACCTCGTCTCGGCCGACGACTTCGTCGCGACCCACCCCAAGGCCAACATCGTCCTCGACATGGAGTCGTCCGTGCTCGAGAAGCTCGTGGGCCGCATCGTCCGCATCGGTGAGTGCAGGCTCGAGGTGACCCGGACGCCCTCGCAGTGCGCCGGCGTCTACGCCCGGGTCATCGAGCCGGGCGAGGTGTCGGTCGACGACGCGCTGCTCGTCGCCGAGGCCGAGTGAGCACTCGTCCCGGTTCCCGGACTGCACCGCTCCCGGGCGGGGACACGAGATGACGATCCACACGGAGCACCCGTTCGACACTCCCGACGAGGATCGCGACCCGGTCCGGCGACTGCGCGGGCGCATCGGGGGCACGGTGTCGCTCTGGACGGCAGGCGAAGGCATCGAGCGGGTCGGCCTCACGGTGTCGTCCTACCTCGTCGCCACCGGGGACCCCGGCCGGGTCGTCGGACTCCTGCATCCCGACGCCGACGTCCTGGACGCGCTCGCGGAGACCGGCACCGCCGTCGTCACGCTCCTGGGCGCGCGCGACGAGCGCCTCGCCGACGTCTTCGCCGGCGTCATGCCCGCGCCCGGCGGGGCCTTCCGGCTCATCGACTGGGAGCAGACCGACTGGGGTCCGCGGCCACGCCATGCCACGACGTGGATGGGCGTGCGCCTCGATCCGGCGAGCCGCCGCGACGTCGGGTGGTCGGTGCTCGTCGAGGCGACGATCGAGCACGCCGAGGTCGGGGTCGAGGACGCCCCGCTCGTGCACCGGCGCGGTCGCTACCAGCGCGCGAACGAGTGAGGCTCGACTGAAGGCGCCGGACGGCATACGACCTCCGTGTCGGTGGCCACGCTGCAGTCCGCGCGCCCGCCCCTGCGGCACGTCGAGCATGAGATCGCCAGGCGTGTGCGCTCGGGCGACACGAGCCGCACGACCTCACGCCGACTCAGGCCGTCCCGACATCTCCGTCGTCAGCAGGTCCTCGGGGATGCCGAAGGCGTCGACGAGCGTCGTGGCGTGCGGGCGCAGCTCCGAACAGACCTCGTTGACGAGGGCGGTGAGCGCCTTGGCGCGCGCGGGGCTCAGCCGGTCGTGCTCGAGGTACCACGCCTTGTGGCGCTCGATCGTCGACAGGGCGTAGAGGTCGCAGACCCGGGTGAGCACGGCGCGGGCCCCGTCGTCGGTGCAGGACTCGACCGAGGCGGCGAACGTCTCGGCCACCGTGCGCTCGACGTGTGCCATGGCGGCGTCGACGAGGTGGTCCTGCGTCGCGTTGAAGATCGCGAACGCGTCGGCCCCGGGAGCGGTCGCCCGGCGGAGTCGTCGGGCCAGGCCCTCGATCAGGTGCTCCTCGCGTTCGCGCAGCAGACGCAGCTGGGTGCCGCGGATGCCGAACGTGACGTCCTCCTCACGGCCCGGCGCAGCGTCGACGAGTCGCTGGATGATGCCCCGCGCCGACGAACGCTCGATGACGGTGCCGCCGACCAGCCGTGCGCCGAAACGCACGATGCCGGCCGTGTCGAGATCGCCGAACGTCGCCTGGTACTCGGCGAGGAGCGACTTGGCGACGAGCTGGAGCAGCACGGTGTTGTCGCCCTCGAAGGTCGTGAAGATGTCGGTGTCGGCCTTGAGCGCGGCGAGGCGGTTGGCCCAGAGGTAGCCGGCGCCGCCGCACAGCTCGCGGCACTCCTGGATGGTGTCGGTCGCGTGCCGGGTCGTCAGCACCTTGATCCCCGCGGCCCGGGTCTCCAGGCGCCGCTGGTCCTCCTCGGACCTCGCGCGCCCGGCGAGCACGTCGTCCATCGCGGAGACGAGCTCGTGCTGGGCGAGCTGGAGGGCGTATGCCGTCGCGATCCTCGGCAGCAGGCGCCGCTGGTAGGTCCGGTAGTCGAGCACGGTCGTCTCCACCTCGGCGCCGGGCGCGGCGAACTGGCGGCGCCCGGCGGCATACGCCGTCGTGACGGCCAGAGCCGAACGGGCCGCGGCGCCCGCCCCACCGGCCACCGAGATGCGCCCGCGGACGAGCGTGCCCAGCATGGTGAAGAAGCGGCGGCCGGGGTTGTCGATGGGGCTCGTGTAGGTGCCGTCGTCGCCGATGTCGCCGTAGCGGCCGAGCAAGTTGGTGCGCGGCACCCGGACGTGGTCGAAGAGCAGCCGTCCGTTGTCGACGCCGCCGAGACCGAGCTTGGGACCACAGTCCTCGATGGTCACACCCCTTGCGGGAGTGCCGGACTCGTCGCGGATGGGGACGAGCACGCAGTGCACGCCGCGGGACTCGCCGCCGACGACGAGCTGCGCGAAGACCGCGGCGGTCTGCCCGTCGCGAGCTGCGTTGCCGATGTAGTCCTTGCGTGCTGCGGGCACGGGTGAGTGGACGACGATCTCGTCGGTCCCCGCGTCGAAGGTCGCGGTCGTCTGCAGGCTCTGCACGTCGCTGCCGTGGCCCGTCTCGGTCATCGCGAAGCAGCCCTGCAGCTCGCCGGAGATGATGCGGGGCAGAAGGTGGTCGTGGCGGGTCGTGCCGAGGAGGGAGACGGCGCCGCCGAAGAGGCCCCACTGGACGCCGGCCTTGACGAAGAGCGAGAGGTCGGTGTGACCGAGCATCTCGAAGGCGGCGACGGCCTCCGCGTAGCGGGCGGTGCCGCCCTGGTGCTCGGGGAACCCGCGCGCGGCGTACGGCTCGGCCGCCAGGGCTGCGAGCTGGGTCGTGACACGGGAGCGGTGCTCGTCCATCGGCAGCGGGGCCGACGGCGGTCCGAACGTCGCGGCGTCGAGCGCTCGGCAGTGGTCACGCACCTCGCCGAACGGGCCGTCGAGGTGGGAGCGGAGCGCCGCGGTCAGCGCGGGGCGGGCCCGGGGCGCGGGGCCGTGGCCCGGGTCGGGGTGCTGTTGCCCGGCGGAGCCATCGGGGGCAGGTGAGCCGACGGAGGAGCTGCGGCGTGAGTCGGCGGGGAAGTCCATGGGGGAGTCTGTGGCCGTGGACATCTCGGTGCCTTCCGGTCTGGACCTCAGGGGGTCGCGGTGGTCGGGGAGGTGGTCGGGTGCGTGGCGGAGTGGGCCGTGAGGACAGGGGCGAGCCCGTGCCAGGCGAGGTCGGTCAGGGAGTCGACCACGGCGGCGCGCGGAGCACGGTCGGTCTCGGGGGTGGCGAGCCAGTCGTCGGCGACCGCACGCACGGAGCCGACGAGCGCGATGGCCCACGTGCGGGCCCGCGACGGGTCGGTCGCCGGCGACCGGAGAGCCTCGAGGAGCAGACCGGTCAGCTGGTCCGTCACCTGGTCGACCGTGCCTCCGACGGGGTCGTCGGCGAGCGGGAGGTCGACGAGCGGCCGGTTGACGACGAAGCGGTAGACCTCGGTGTCGGACTCGACGAGGGCGAGATAGGCCTCGACGGTCGACGCGACGAGCTCGCGGGTGTCCGCCGGCGGTGTGCTCGACCGGCCCAGGGCGGCCCCGACGTTGCCGACGACACGCCCGTCGATGCGGGCGGCCACGGCGCGGTAGAGACCGGCCTTGTCATCGAAGTGGCGGTAGATGACGGTCTTGGACGTGCCGGCCTCGGCCGCGATGTCGTCCATCCCGACGCCCGCCCCGTGCGTGCGGATGGCGCGGATCGTCGCGTCGACGAGGGCGGCGCGACGCTCCTCGCGGTGGCGCTCCCAGCGTGAGTCCCGCCCGTCCCGAGGGGCGGGGGGAGCGTGTCCCGGACGATCCACGTCGTTGTCCATTTCTCGAAAGTAACAGGTACTGGCTGTATCGACTACTTCCGGTTTCGGTTATCTTGGTCGAGAACGACAGGTCAGACATCCGACAGCAGGAGAGACCCATGGCTTCCCAGTCCACCCCCCGCGCGCCGCGTCGAGTCGCGGTCCTCGGGGGCAACCGCATCCCCTTCGCCCGGTCCAACGGCCCCTACGCCAAGGCGTCCAACCAGGACATGCTGACGGCGACCGTCGACGGACTCGTGGCCCGCTTCGGGCTCGCGGGGGAGCGGCTCGGCGAGGTGGTCGCCGGAGCGGTCCTCAAGCACAGCCGCGACTTCAACCTCACCCGTGAGACCGTGCTCGGAACCCGCCTCGACCCCGCGACCCCGGCCTACGACATCCAGCAGGCGTGCGGCACCGGGCTCGAGGCGGCCGTCCTCGTCGCCAACAAGATCGCCCTCGGGCAGGTGGACGCCGGCATCGCCGGGGGCGTCGACAGCGCCAGCGACGCACCGATCGCCGTGAGCGAAGGTCTGCGCCAGACGATCCTCGCCGCCAACCGCGCCCGGTCCGCCGGAGAGCGCGCCAAGGCGCTCACGGGCCTGCGCCCGGGTCACCTCGTGCCGGCCATCCCCGAGAACGTCGAGCCTCGCACCGGGCTCTCGATGGGTGAGCACATGGCCCTGACCGCCGCGCAGTGGGGCATCACGCGTGAAGCCCAGGACGAGCTCGCCGCCGCCAGCCACCAGCACCTCGCCGCCGCCTACGACCGGGGCTTCTTCGACGACCTCGTCACGCCCTACCTCGGCGTCTCGCGCGACACGAACCTCCGCGCCGACTCCACGGTCGAGAAGCTGGCGACGCTCAAGCCCGTCTTCGGCAAGGGTGAGGGCGCGACCATGACCGCCGGCAACTCGACACCCCTGACCGACGGCGCCTCTGCAGTGCTGCTCGCGAGCGAGGAGTGGGCGACCGAGCACCGGCTGACGCCGCTCGCCTGGTTCGTCGACGCCGAGACCGCGGCCGTCGACTACGTCCACGGCGACGAGGGCCTGCTCATGGCCCCCGCGTACGCCGTCCCGCGCCTGCTCGCCCGCAACGGGCTGTCCCTGCAGGACTTCGACTTCTACGAGATCCACGAGGCGTTCGCCGCGACGGTGCTCACGACGCTCAAGGCCTGGGAGGACCCCGACTTCTGCCGGGAGCGCCTCGGCCTCGACGCGCCGCTCGGCTCCATCGACCGCAGCAGGCTCAACGTCAACGGTTCCTCGCTTGCCGCGGGCCACCCCTTCGCCGCGACGGGCGGCCGCATCGTGGCCTCGCTCGCCAAGCAGCTCAAGGAGGCCGGTGGAGGCCGAGGTCTCATCTCCATCTGCGCTGCCGGTGGGCAGGGCGTCGTCGCGATCCTGGAGGCATGAGCATGCCCGACCTCTTCACGACCATCGTCAGCTCGCCCGTGGCCCGGAAGGTCGGCGTGCCACAACCGACCCGGCTGCGCCGATACGAGCCCGGTATGCCGCTGTGCGAGGGGCCCGTACTCGTCGCGGGCGCCGGCCGCTTCGCCGACGGCATCGCCGCCTGGCTCGGGGGCGAGGGGGTGGCCGCGGTGTCCACGCTGACCGATGCGGGCGACACGGTCGGGGCGGTGGTCCTCGACCTCAGCTCGGCCACCGACCCGGCCGAGCTCGACCAGCTGCGCCTGCTCGGCGCCCCCGCGGTCAAGGCGCTCAGACGCAACGGTCGCGTCGTGGTCATCGGCACGGACCCAGCGACGCTGACGGATGTCGCCGCGGTGACGACCCAGCGCGCCCTCGAGGGCGCCGTGCGCTCCATCGGCAAGGAGCTGCGGGCGGGAGCGACGGCGAACCTCGTGCTCGCGCAGGGAGATGCGCACGACGGTGTCAGATCCGCCGTCGAGTTCTTCCTCTCCGGGCGCTCGGCCTACGTCGACGGCCAGGTGGTCCGGGTCGACGAGTCCACGAGCGGAGACGTCGACGCGCTGCGCCCGCTCGACGGCAAGGTGGCCGTCGTGACCGGCGCCGCACGAGGCATCGGCGCCGAGATCGCCCGCGTGCTGGCCCGCGACGGCGCGACGGTCGTCGCCGTCGACGTCCCGTCGGCCGGTGACGCACTGGCCACGGTGGCCAACGAGGTCAGGGGCACGGCGCTCCAGCTCGACGTCACGGCGGACGACGCGGGCTCCCGCATCGTCGAGCACGCCACGACGCGGCACGGCGGCCTCGACGTCGTCGTGCACAACGCCGGCATCACCCGCGACAAGCTCTTCGTCAACATGGACGACGACCGCTGGCGCAGCGTCTTGGAGGTCAACCTCCGCTCGGTCCTGCGGATGAACGACGCGATCCTCGGCGAGGGCGGACTCGCCGACGGCGGCCGCATCGTCTGCGTCGCCTCGATCGCGGGCATCGCCGGGAACCGTGGCCAGACGAACTACGGCGCGAGCAAGGCGGGCGTCATCGG
This sequence comes from Terrabacter sp. Ter38, assembly GCF_024519435.1. Lineage (GTDB taxonomy): Bacteria > Actinomycetota > Actinomycetes > Actinomycetales > Dermatophilaceae > Terrabacter. The sequence goes on along the minus strand of NZ_JALJRZ010000009.1, from coordinate 177,074 downwards.
GCTCGTCACCGCGCTGTCGCGCCAGGTCGCTGGCCGCGGGATCACGGTCAACGCCGTGGCTCCCGGCTTCATCGAGACGGAGATGACCGCGCGGATCCCCTTCGCCACGAGGGAGATCGGGCGCCGGATGAACTCCCTCCAGCAGGGCGGACACCCGAAGGACGTCGCCGAGACCATCGCCTGGTTCGCCCAGCCCGGGTCTGCGGCCGTCACGGGGCAGGTGGTCCGCGTCTGCGGCCAGAGCCTGCTCGGGGCGTGAGCGTCCCATGACCAAGGAGATCACCCTCGACGCGGCCCCCGACCTGCGCCGGATCTACGCCACCGCCGCCCTCCGCCGGGGCAACGCGAGCGACACCCTGCCCGACGTCCGCTGGTCACGGGCCGGCATACGCGTCGACGTCGACGAGCTCGTCGCCTACGCCCGCGTCTGCCGGTTCCCGGTGTCCGGCACGTTGCCGCCCACCTACCCGCACCTCGTCGCCTTCCCGCTCCAGATGGAGGTCATGAGCGGCGACCGGTTCCCCCTCCCGCTGCTCGGTGCCGTCCACGTCGAGAACCGCATCGAGGCGCTGCGACCCGTCCAGCTCGACGAGCCGCTCGACGTCTCGGTCTGGGCGCAGGACCTCCGACCTCACCGTCGCGGCCGGCAGGTCGACCTCGTGTCGGAGGTCGGGGTGCGGGGCGAGGTCGTGTGGCGCGGGGTGAGCACCTACCTCTCACGCGGCGCCGAGCACCCCGATGTCGAGCCGTCCGAGCCACCGTCGACCGATCCCCTCGCTGCCGTCAGGACGGGCCCGCTGTGGCGCCTCGGCGAGGGCACCGGACGGGCGTATGCCGCCGTGTCGGGTGACTGGAACCCCATCCACGTGCACGCGCTGACCGCCAGGCCGCTCGGATTCCCGAGCGCCATCGCCCACGGGATGTACTCCTACGCCAGGGTGCTCGCAGCACTCGGACCGCGACTGCCGGAGGCCGGGCTCACGAGCCGCGTCTGGTTCCGCAAGCCGGTGCGGCTGCCGTCGTCGGTGCGACTGCGCACGGCGTTCGGGGCGTCGCGCACGCTCTCGGTCCTCGAGCACGCGAAGGGCGAGATCGAGCACGCCGTCGTCGAGAACACCTGGTGACCGGCGACGGCGCCGCTCACGGCGCCGCTCACCGTGAGTCTTCGGCGGCCAGGTCCTGGACGAGCCGGTACACCCCGCTCTGCACGACGTAGCCCAGCTCGGCGTTGATCCGGCGGATGCCGGAGTTGTGCTCCTCGTTGTTGGTCCGGGCCTTCGTGGCCCCTGCCCCGGTCGCGGCCACGTGCGCCTGCTGCTTGACGAGACGCATGAGGCCTCGGCCCCGGAACGTGGGGTCGATGCCGCTGTAGGCGATGAAGAGCTCGCCTGCGCTGACCGTCCCGTAGGAGATCCCGGCAGGGGCGCCGTCGACGCGCGCGACGACGCAGATGGGGATCTCGCCGGTCGTCGTCATCGTGCGGAACTTCTCGAGCGTCATGACGAAGCCGACCGCCGCCTCGGGGTTGGTCTGGCTCGCCCGGAGCATGGCCTCGACCGCGCCCTCGTCGTCGAACTCGAGGTCAGGGACCTCCTCGAGGTCGACCCCTGCCGGCACAATGGGGGCCTCGGGCGGGTGCTCGACGAGGTCGAGGGCCGAGTCGATGGCGTGCTCCTCGACGCCGAAACCCCAGTGGCGGACGATCTCGAGCGACCTCGGCTCGTCGTCGTAGACCCCTCCGCCGAGCCGTCGGGTCGTGTCCGGGACGTGGGGAAGCAGGAACCGGCGCAGGGCGCTTCCCACACCGTGGCCCTCGTGGTCACGGGCGACGACGACCCGGAGCATCGACCTGTCCGGCGGTGCGAACGTGGGCCGGAGCGACAGGCCCACGCCGAGCAGGTGTTCGTCGTCGTCCCTCGCGACGGCCACGACGAGATGGGTGAACACCTCGGGCGACTCGAACGGCCAGGCCACCTCGGCCCTCGTCAGGTGCTGCAGCCGAGCGCCGACGAGCTCGATGACGTCCTGGTGGGCAGCCGGCGACGCCAGCGTCACGGTGATGGACGTGGTCATCTAGGCCCCCGGCCGCCAGACCCAGTTGCGGCGGTCGTAGACCTCGACGAAGCCCGAGCGCAGCATGTTGTGGAGCGATGGGTTGTGGGTTCCCTCGAGCTCCTGCCACGTCTCCGCGCTCATCCACGTGCAGCCGGCCGCGCGAGCCGCCTCGACCCGCAGCTGCATGAAGGCCGACTGGGCACCACGGCCGCGCGCCTCGGGAAGGGTCGCCGCCCCGCAGAAGGCAGCCGCGGGTCCCGCGACGTGCAGGTTCGCGGCGGCCACGAGCACATCCCCGTCCCAGGCGCCGTAGGCGCTGAACCCCGGTCCGCCGCCCCCGGCGGCGGCGAACATCGAGAGCAGGTGCGGCTCGGGCGGCATCCCGAAGCCCCCGGCGAAGACGCGGGCGTACACCTCGGCGTCCTCGGGGCCGATCGTGTCCACCCGGAGGTCGGTCGTCGACGGGGTCGTCGGCGTGGCCGCCGGGCGGAGCAGCTTGGCCCAGACGGACCCACCCATGATGCCGTGGCGCACGCAGATGTCGTCCCAGTCGGCCGGGATGGCGGCAGGAGCGACCTGGAGGCAGAGGGCCGGGGCGCCGGCGGACGCGTAGAGGTCCACGAGGTGCGCCACGAGGGAGTCCGTGACCGGCTCGGTGACGCCGAAGCCGAGGGCCTTGTTCCAGTAGCCGCCCGTGGGGTCGCCGGCCATGACGACGGCCACGCCACCGGCGAGACGTTCCGACCGCATGCCCAGCGCGGCCTTCGCCTCGGTGGGTGCGCCGTCGTGCAGCGCGATCATGAACTCCGCCTCGGCCGTCTCGGCGAGGGCGAGCGCCGTCGCCCGGTCGAGCCCGAGCGACTCCCACCCGGGCACCGGCGGCGCGGGTGGCTCGGCCGGCTCGGCCGGTGGTGACGGGCTGTCGGTCGTCTGCTCCACGGGCGTCCCCTCCTGTGCCGGGGCGCGCTCCGAGACGGCCGCCCGGCTCACCAGTATCCGCTCGGGAGCCGTTCCGCGAGGCCAGTTCGGGCCAGCCGAGTGGTCCCACGACCAAACCGTGTCGCCGGGCCCGTCGACCCCTCGATACCCTTGAGCGAGCCGCCTGCTGCGGCACCCCCACGACCCGCCGCCCGCCGGCGGGTCCCGTTCGAACGAGGAGCACCAACCGTGTCTGCACAGATCACCGTCACTGTCGCCGGAAGCGAGCGATCGGTTGCGGAGCAGACGACGGCGGGTGAGCTCTTCGAGGGTGACCGCGCCGTCGTCGTCGCGCGCGTCAACGGTCAGCTGCGCGACCTCTTCCACGTCCTCGGCGCCGGCGACGTCGTCCAGCCCGTCACGGTCGACAGCGAGGACGGCCTCGCCGTGCTGCGCCACTCGACGGCCCACGTGCTCGCCCAGGCGGTCCAGTCGCTCCACGCCGACGCCAAGCTCGGCATCGGCCCGCCCATCCGTGACGGCTTCTACTACGACTTCGACGTCGAGACCCCGTTCCACCCCGATGACCTCAAGGCCCTCGAGAAGGCCATGCAGAAGATCATCAACGAGGGGCAGACCTTCGCGCGGCGGGTCGTCTCCGACGCCGACGCGCTCGAGGAGCTCAAGGACGAGCCGTACAAGTGCGAGCTCGTCGGCCTCAAGGGCGGCAACGCCGACGAGGCGGCCGAGGGCGCCGGGGTGGAGGTCGGCGCCGGCGAGCTGACGATCTACGACAACATCCGCCGTGACGGCACGCGCGCGTGGGGCGACCTGTGCCGAGGCCCGCACATCCCGAGCACCAAGCTCATCGGCAATGCCTTCAAGCTGATGCGCTCGGCCGCCGCCTACTGGCGCGGGTCCGAGAAGAACCCGCAGCTCCAACGCGTCTACGGCACCGCATGGCCGACGAAGGACGAGCTCAAGGCCTACCTCGACCGCCTCGCCGAGGCCGAGCGGCGCGACCACCGGCGCATCGGCGCCGAGATGGACCTCTTCAGCTTCCCGGACGAGCTGGGCTCGGGCCTCGTGGTCTTCCACCCCAAGGGCGGTGTCATCAAGCGGGAGATGGAGGACTACGTCCGACGTCGTCACATCGAGGAGGGCTTCTCGTACGTCGGGACTCCCCACATCAGCAAGGAGGCGCTCTTCCACACCTCCGGCCACCTGCCGTACTACGCGGACACGATGTTCCCGCCGATGGAGCTCGAGGGCGCGAAGTACCAGCTCAAGGCGATGAGCTGCCCCATGCACAACCTCATCTACCAGTCGCGCGGGCGCTCCTACCGCGAGCTGCCCCTGCGCCTCTTCGAGTTCGGCGGCGTCTACCGCTACGAGAAGTCCGGCGTCGTCCACGGCCTGACGCGCGTGCGCGGCATGACGCAGGACGACTCGCACAGCTACGTCACCGCCGAGCAGGCCCCCGCCGAGATCAAGCACCTGCTCGACTTCGTGCTCGGCCTGCTCAAGGACTTCGGTCTCGACGACTTCTACCTCGAGCTGTCCACCCGCGACACCGAGGGCGAGAAGTCCTCGAAGTTCATCGGCTCCGACGAGCAGTGGGAGGCGGCGACGAAGGTCCTCGAGGAGGTCGCCACCGCGTCCGGTCTCGAGCTCGTGCCCGACCCGGGTGGCGCCGCGTTCTACGGCCCCAAGATCTCGGTCCAGGCACGAGACGCCATCGGCCGCACCTGGCAGATGTCGACGATCCAGTACGACTTCAACCAGCCCGAACGCTTCGGCCTCGAGTACCAGGCCGCCGATGGCACTCGCCAGCAGCCGGTCATGATCCACTCGGCCAAGTTCGGCTCGATCGAGCGCTTCCTCGGTGTTCTCGTCGAGCACTACGCCGGTGCCTTCCCGGTGTGGCTCGCCCCGGTCCAGGCGCTCGGCGTGCCGGTGGCCGAGGACTACGCCGACTACCTCGGTGAGGTGCTGGACCGACTGAGGCGCAAGGGAGTCCGCGTCGAGCTCGACGCGAGCGACGACCGCTTCCCGAAGAAGATCCGCAACGCGAGCAAGTCGAAGGTGCCCTTCACGCTCATCGCGGGCGAGGAGGACCGCGCCGCCGGCGCCGTCTCGTTCCGCTACCGCGACGGCTCGCAGAAGAACGGCGTGCCTGTCGACGACGCCATCAGCGAGATCCTCGCCGCGATCGAGAGCCGCGCCCAGGTCTGAGCGCCGTCCTCGACCGGAGCCGCGGACGTATGCCGTCGGGCCGGGTGCCCCTCACCGGGACCCGGCCCGGCGGCATACGTCTGCTTCGGTCCGATGTCCCACGTCCATCGGACAGGTCACCGGTCACGGGTTGACCGTCGCGCCGGGCGTCACGCCTCGGGCAGGACATCGTCGTCGCCCGTGCAGGAACCTCCATGCGCACCTCGCTCCCGTGCTACGACGCCGCCTTGCTGCCCGGGCAGCTCCAGTCCGTCACCCTGTCCGCCGACGACCGCTTCGAGGTGTACGCCCTGACGCTCCGCTGACAGGCCCCTGACGGCCCCCACGGGTCAGGGGGCGGCGTGTCCGGGCGACACGCCGCCCCCTCCGGGGCGCGGTGAACAAAGTGCCGACCAGGGCTTGCGCGCCGGCGTCGCGGGGGTTACAAATGATGAACCGAGCCGCTTCGGCGGATCGGTTTCCGAATCGCTTCGGCGAGGAGGAACCGAAGGCCCGGGAACTCATACTTCCCGGGCCTTCACCTTCCTTCGCGCAGCCTCGACCGATGAGTCCGTCGAGGCCTGCGCGTCAGAGGATGCCGGCCCTGCGGCTCTCACACCCGCAGGGCTGTTCCCTGTGCGGGTCCCGTCGAGGCCGGGACGACGAAGGCCCTGCGGTCTCACACACCGCAGGGCCGACTCCATTGAACCGAAGGTCGGGACGATGCGGAAATCGACACGCGGCCGGCAGGTCGTCTCCCGTCGCGGGCGTCGTCCTAGGATCAGTCACCATGACGACGCAGGGGACTGGCCCGACGCCCACGGGTGGAAGTTCCATCTCCGAGCCCATCTCCGAGCCCATCTCCGAGCCCACCGTCGAGGCCACCCTCGAGCCGGCCACCGACTTCGCCCGCGTCGAGGACGGCTTCGAGCGGCTCTGGACCCCGCACCGGATGGCCTACATCCTCGGTGACAGGCCCACCGAGGAGGCCGGGCACGGCTGCCCGTTCTGCGCCGCTCCGGGCAAGACCGACGCCGAGGGCCTCATCGTCCACCGCGGCGAGCACTGCTACGTCGTGATGAACCTCTTCCCGTACAACCCGGGCCACGTCCTCGTCTGCCCCTACCGTCACGTCTCCCTCTACGTCGACCTCACCGACGACGAGACGGCCGAGTTCACGGCGCTGACGAAGCGGGCCGTGCGCGCCCTCGAGGCGGCCTCGGAGCCGCACGGCTACAACCTCGGCATGAACCAGGGAGCCGTGGCCGGCGCCGGCGTCGCGGCCCACCTGCACCAGCACGTCGTGCCGCGGTGGAGCGGCGACTCCAACTTCCTGCCCATCGTCGGCCAGACCAAGGCGCTGCCCGTCCTGCTCGAGGACACCCGTGAGCGCCTCGTCGACGCGTGGCCGGCCGACTGAGGACCACCCGGCGCAGGGCCTGCAGGTCACGGACGCGCCACGGTGCGTGCGCCGGGCCCGAGCACACCCGACCGGTCAGTACGCTGTCACCACCATGCTCAACAGACTCCTGCGCGCGTCGCTGACCAAGATCCTCGGTCCGATCGCCCACCTGTTCCTCCGCCTCGGCATCAGTCCCGACGTCGTGACGGTCGTCGGCACCCTCGGGGTCTGCGCCGGGGCACTGGCGTTCTTCCCCCGCGGTGAGATCTGGGTCGGCGTGCTCGTCATCACCGCCTTCGTCTTCTCCGACAACGTCGACGGCATCATGGCCCGCGAGTCCGGCCGCTCGAGCAAGTGGGGCGCCTACCTCGACTCCACGCTCGACCGCATCGGTGACGCAGCGATCTTCGGCGGCCTCGTGCTCTTCTACGCCGGCAAGGGCAACAACCAGCTGATGGCCGGCCTCGCGCTCAGCTGCCTCATCCTCGGCAGCGTCGTCTCCTACGCCAAGGCGCGGGCCGAGGGCCTCGGCTACACGGCCAACGTCGGGATCGCCGAACGCGCCGACCGGCTCGTCGCCGTTCTCACCGCGGCCTTCTTCGCCGACCTCTTCAACTCGACGATCCTGCTCGGCGTCGTCCTGGGCCTGCTCGCGGTCGCGAGCCTCGTCACCGTCCTCCAGCGGATGCTGACGGTGCGTCGCCAGGCTCTCGCCTCCGGCGAGGTGGGCGCGTGACCGACCTCGCACGCCGCGCGACCGACACCGTCAGCGTGCTCGGCTTCAAGCTGGGGTGGTCCGTCGTACGCGCCCTCCCGGAGCGGGCGGCATACGCCCTCTTCGACCGGGTGGCCGCCATCTCCGTCCGGCGCGGTGGAAAGGGCATCGACCGACTGCGGTCGAACTACCGTCGGGTCCGGCCGGAGCTGTCCGACGCCGACCTCGACTCCCTGGTGCGCCAGGGGATGCGCTCCTACATGCGCTACTACTGCGAGGCGTTCCGGCTCCCCTCGCTGACCCGGGCCCAGATCGACGGGGCGGTCGTCGTGCGGGGGGACGCCGAGATCCGTGAGCTCTGCGCGCGCGGCGACGCGGGGGTCGTGTTCGTCGGCCACCTCGGCAACTTCGACCTCGGCGCCGCCTGGTCCGCCGGCAACCTCATGCCGGTGACGACCGTCGCCGAGCGGCTCAAGCCCGAAGAGGTCTTCCAGGAGTTCGTGGCGTTCCGGCGCAGCATCGACATGGACATCATCCCGCTCACCGGCGGGGACGACCCGTTCCACGGGCTGCTCGACGCGACGCGGAGCGGGGGGAGGCTCATCGCGCTGGCGGCCGACCGCGACCTCACCAACGGCGGTGTCGAGGTCGACCTCCTCGGCCACCGCGCGCGGATGGCCAAGGGGCCTGCCGTCCTGTCGCTCATGACCGGTGCACCGCTCTTCGCAGCCCGGATCTGGTACGAACCCGCTCCCGCGGGCACCGGTCTCGGCGGACACCGCACGGTCATCGAGTTCAGCAACCGCCTCGTGCCCCGGGTGGAGGGCACGACTGCGGTCAAGGCGGCCGACCTCATCCAGCAGTGCGCCGACCACCTCGCTGTCGCGATCCGCGAGCACACGTCGAGCTGGCACATGCTCCAGCGGGTCTTCGTCGACGACCTCGACGCACCGGCGGCGCTCCCGGCCGCCGCCGTTGCGCAGCCCTCCGCGCAGCCGGCACCGCCGACGACGGGACGTACGACGTGAGGATCGGCATCGTCTGCCCGTACTCGTTCGACGTCCCGGGCGGGGTGCAGTTCCACGTGCGCGACCTCGCCGAGCACCTCATCGGCCAGGGCCACGACGTGTCCGTGCTCGCGCCGGCAGACAGTGAGACCGAGCTGCCCGGCTACGTCACGTCGGCAGGCAGGGCCACTGCCGTGCGCTACAACGGCTCCGTCGCGCGTCTCAACTTCGGCCCCGTCACGGCGTCCAAGGTCGGCAAGTGGCTCGACGCCGGCCAGTTCGACGTGCTCCACCTCCACGAACCGGTCACGCCCAGCGTCAGCGTGCTCGCGCTCATGGCGGCCGAGGGCCCCATCGTCGCGACCTTCCACACCTCGATGCTGCGGTCACGCACGATGCAGACGGCGTACCCGATCATCCGACCCAGCCTGGAGAAGATCGCCGGCCGCATCGCCGTGAGCGAGGACGCCCGTCGGACGGTCACGACCCACGTCGGCGGCGACGCGGTCGTCATCCCCAACGGCGTCTACGTCGACCGGTTCGCGGGCGCTCCGCGGCGCTCCGCGTGGATGGGCACGCCCGCGTCGCCGACGATCGCCTTCCTCGGCCGCATGGGCGAGCCGCGCAAGGGACTCCCGGTGCTCGCGGCCGCCCTGCCCGAGATCCTTCGCTCCGTCCCGGGACTGCGCGTCCTCGTCGCCGGACCCGGTGACCCCGAGGAGGTCACCGAGGACTGGCCCCCCGAGGTCGTCGCCGCGTGCGAGTTCCTCGGCTCCGTCTCCGACGACGACAAGGCGTCGTTGCTCGCGTCGGTCGACGTCTACGTCGCGCCCAACACCGGGGGAGAGAGCTTCGGCATCATCCTCATCGAGGCGATGAGCGCCGGCGCCTGCGTGCTCGCCAGCGACCTCTCGGCGTTCTCGCGCGTGCTCGACGGGGGCACGGCGGGCGCGATGTTCGCCAACGAGCAGCCCGACGCCCTCGCGCGCACGCTCGTCGACCTGCTCCGACGACCCGAGCGCCGCGCGGAGCTCGCCGCCGCGGGCCGGCACCGCGCCCGGCTCTTCGACTGGTCGGTCGTCGCCGACGACATCCTCGCCGTCTACGAGACCGTCATCGAGGGCGTCGCGGCCGCGCACCTCGAGCCGCAGGGACGCTGGAACCGCTTCCTCCGCGGGGGTGCCCGGTGAGTGAGGTCCTCTCGTGGGTCTTCGCGATCCTCTTCGTCCTCGTCGTCATCGCGTGGTACCTCTCCTACAAAGCGGCCCGTCTCGACCGGCTCCACGTCCGCCTCAGCGGCACCCTCGCCGCCCTCGACGCGCGGCTCGTGCGCCGGGCCGAGGCGGCCGTCGAGCTGGCCAACAGCGGGCTCCTCGACGGTGCGACGGCGCTCATCCTGGCCAACGCTGCAGCAGAGTCCCTCGAGGCGCCCTCGGAGCACGGCGACGCTCGCGAGCTCGCCGAGAACGACCTCACCGAGGCCCTCGAGCTCGCCCTCACGCCGCAGGCCGTCAGCACGCTGCGTTCGACGGCGCTGGGGCAGGACGTCCTCGCCCGGCTCGCCTCGGCCTGCACGCGCGTGCAGCTGGCGCGGCGCTTCCACAACGACGCCGTCACCGACGTCCGCCGGGTGCGGCGCACGTGGACCATCCGCCTGTTCCACCTCGCGGGCTACACCCCGATGCCGCACACCGTCGAGTTCAACGACGACTCGCCGGAGCACCTCGCCCTCGTGTGACCGGCCCCACGCGCAGCACCGCGGACCGCGTCGTCCGCACCCCTCGCGGGGGCCTACGCTTTGAGGCACACCGAACCCAGATCACGGGAAAGCAGGACATCGTGAGCACCACCCCGACCTCGGGCAGCACGCCCGCGGCTGACCAGCAGAGCGGCACGAGCCACACCGGCACGACGCGCGTGAAGCGCGGCATGGCCGAGATGCTCAAGGGCGGCGTCATCATGGACGTCGTCACGGCCGAGCAGGCCAAGATCGCCGAGGACGCCGGCGCCGTCGCCGTCATGGCCCTCGAGCGGGTCCCCGCCGACATCCGCGCCCAGGGCGGCGTGTCGCGCATGAGCGATCCCGACATGATCGACGGCATCATCGAGGCCGTCTCGATCCCCGTCATGGCCAAGGCCCGCATCGGCCACTTCGTCGAGGCGCAGGTGCTCCAGAGCCTCGGCGTCGACTACATCGACGAGTCCGAGGTGCTGACCCCGGCCGACTACGCCAACCACATCGACAAGTGGCAGTTCACCGTGCCGTTCGTCTGTGGCGCGACCAACCTCGGCGAGGCCCTGCGGCGCATCACCGAGGGTGCGGCGATGATCCGCTCCAAGGGTGAGGCCGGCACCGGTGACGTCTCCAACGCGACGACCCACATGCGCACCCTGCGCGCCGAGATCAACCGCCTCCACTCGATGAGCCCCGACGAGCTCTACGTCGCGGCGAAGGAGCTCCAGGCTCCCTACGAGCTCGTCAAGGAGGTCGCCGAGGCCGGCAAGCTCCCCGTCGTGCTCTTCACGGCCGGAGGCATCGCCACCCCCGCCGACGCCGCGATGATGATGCAGCTCGGCGCCGAGGGTGTCTTCGTGGGCTCGGGCATCTTCAAGTCCGGCAACCCGGCCCAGCGCGCCGAGGCCATCGTCAAGGCGACCACCTTCCACGACGACCCCGACGTCATCGCCAAGGTCTCGCGCGGACTCGGCGAGGCGATGGTCGGCATCAACGTCGACGAGCTGGCCCAGCCGCACCGTCTCTCCGAGCGCGGTTGGTGACCTCCGCACTCCCAGCTCCACGCTGACGTGTGCCGCCGTGCCCCACCGGGCGCGGCGGCATACGCGTCCGTGGCCGGCGACTCGCGCCGTGTGCGATCGTCGGGACCATGGCACCAAGCACTGCACACGGCGCCTCCGTCCGGGTGCCCGGGCTGGCACGATCGGGTGCGTGAGCGCCACCGGAGCGGAGCTGTCGCGGAACTACTTCGAGGAGGTCGTCGAGCCCCTCGTGCGTGACCACTGGCCCGGGATGCCTTGTGCCGCAGCGCGTCTCGGGAGCGGGTCCGACGTCCTCGGGCTCGACGACGCGATGTCGCGCGACCACGACTGGGGCCTGCGGCTCAACCTCCTCGTCCCGGACGGTCTCGTCGCCGACGTCGACGACCACCTCGCCGAGCGGCTGCCCGAGTCGTTCGCCGGCCACCCCACCCGGTTCGCCACGACGTGGGACCCGGCCGTGCGCCATCGGGTGCAGGTCGAGACGGCCCGCGACCTCGCCGTCTCGCGCCTCGGCATCGACCCCACCCACGACCTGACGGTGGACGACTGGCTGTCCCTGACGGGCCAGGCCGTCCTCGAGGTCACCGGCGGAGAGGTGTTCGTCGACGACGTGGGGCGAGCTGGACGGCATACGCCGTCGGCTCCAGTGGTATCCCCACGACGTCTGGCGGCACGTCGTCGCGACCGACTGGGCCCGGCTCGCGCAGGAGCTGCCGTTCGTCGGGCGGACGGCGGAGCGCGGCGACGACCTCGGCTCGCGTGTGGTCGCGGCGCGGCTGGCCGGGATCGCGATGCACCTCGGCCACCTGCTCGAGCGCCGGTGGCCGCCCTACGCCAAGTGGCTCGGCACGAGCTTGACCCGCCTGCCCCGCTCAGGTGCGGCGGCGGAGGCGCTGCACGCCGCGGTGGCGGCCGACGGTTGGCGAGAGCGCGAGGCGGGTCTGGTCGCAGGGCTCCGGGCACTGAACCGGATGCAGGAGGGCGCGGGGCTGCCGACCGTCGACGACCCCGTCGAGCCGTTCTGGGACCGGCCCTACCGCGGTGTGCGCGAGGCCGTGATCGTCGTGCTGGAGAAGAGCGTCGAGGACCCGGCCGTGCGGGCGCTGCCGCGAGGCGTGGGCTCGGCCGAGCAGTGGAGCGACAACGTCGACGTCCTCACCAGGTCCGGTCGCCGCCGGCCGTCACCGTGACCTGCACACCCTGGCAACACACCGAGCAGGTCACAGCCCACCGGCTCCCGATCCCGGTGAGCCGGAACCATCTCGGTGTGTTGCGGGAGGGGACGACTCAGGTGACGGCGCCGCGCTCCGCGAACTCAGGGCGCTCGAACTCGCGCCCGTCGAGGACCTCCTTGACGTGCACCGCGGCCCGCACCGCGTCCACGTGGGTGACGTAGAGGGGCGCGAAGCCGAGACGGATGATGTCCGGCTCGCGGAAGTCACCGATGACGCCGCGGGCGATGAGCGCCTGCACGACGGCGAAGGCCTGCGGGTGGCGCAGCGAGACCTGCGACCCCCGGCGCTCCGGCTCGCGCGGCGTCGCCAGCGGGAGGTCGACCCCGAGCGCGTCGAGAGCGTCGATGAACGTACCAGTCACCGAGAGCGACGCCGCCCGGACGTCGGCGGGGGAGAGGCCGTCGTATGCCGTGAGCGCGGCCTCGAGCGCGAGCACCGACAGCAGGGGCGGGGTCCCGACCCTGGCCCGGGTGATGCCGGGCGCAGGCTCGTAGTCCGGACGCATCTCGAAGGGGTGGGCGTGCCCCTGCCAGCCGGTGAGGGGCTGCTCGAAGTCGTCCTGGTGGCGGGTCGCCACGTAGAGGAAGGCGGGTGCACCCGGGCCCCCGTTCAGGTACTTGTAGCCGCACCCGACGGCGAGGTCCGCACGACCTTCGTCGAGGTCGACGTCGACGACTCCGGCGGAGTGGCAGAGGTCCCAGCAGGCCAGGGCGCCCACGGCGTGGGCAGCCGCGGTGATCGCGCGCAGGTCCCAGAGCTCGCCCGTGCGGTAGTCGACGCTCGAGTAGGAGGCGAGCGCGAGGCTGTCACCGACCTCGGCGATGGCGCCCACGGCGTCACGCGGGTGGACCCGGCGCACCTCCAGGCCGGCCAGCTCGGCCGCGGACTCGGTCATGTAGAGGTCGGTCGGGAACGAGTCGGGGTCGGTGAGCACGACGGTGCGTCCGGGTCGCAGGCGTCCGGCGCCGATGACCGCCTTGAACAGGTTGACCGACGTCGAATCGGTCACGACCACCTGCCCGGGAGCGGCACCGACGAGTCGGCCGACGAGGTCGCCGACGCGGGTCTGGGCGCCCCACCAGTCGGCCTCGTTCCACGAGCGGATCAGGCGCTCACCCCACTGGCGGTGCATCACGTCGTCGACGACGGCCGGCACGGCGCTCGGCAGGGCCCCGAGCGAGTTGCCGTCGAGGTAGATGACGTCGTCGGGGAGTGTGAAGAGGCCGCGGGTGCTCCGGAGGGGGGAGGTGGCATCGGCCTGCTCGGCGCGGGCGGTCAGGTCGTCGTGGGTGTGCACCGTCGTCATGGCCGAAACGTATCCGGTGGCAACGTGTCGACGTCAGGGCCGCCTCCGCGGACGTCTGGTATCCGAGACGGTTCTCAGGGCCCCGACCCGTGGCGCGACGGTCACGGCGAGCGCTCTACGCTGACCCGGTGAGCACCATCAGCACCATCACCGGCACGACCGCCGACCCCTCTGGCGACCACTCTGGCGACCACTCTGGCGACAGTTCCGCCGATCGTCGCGCCGACGCCGTCGGCGTGCCGCGCATCGGCGTCCTCGCGGTCCAGGGCGACGTCCGGGAGCACCTCGCCGCCCTCACCGCGCTCGGCGCCGAGGGCGTCACGGTCCGGCGTCCGGCCGAGGTCGAGGCCATCGACGGCCTCGTCATCCCCGGCGGCGAGTCGACGGTCATGGACAAGCTCGTCCGCGCCTTCGACCTTCGCGAGCCCCTGCTGCGGCGCATCGCCGAGGGCATGCCGGCCTACGGCTCGTGCGCCGGGATGATCATGCTGGCCGACCGCATCGCCGACGCCCGCCCCGACCAGCAGACGCTCGGGGGTCTCGACATCACGGTGCGCCGCAATGCATTCGGACGTCAGGTCGACTCCTTCGAGCAGGACCTCGACTACGCCTGGAGCGACGCGGCGCTCCCGGGGACGACGGGCACGGTGCACGCCGTCTTCATCCGCGCGCCGTGGGTGGAGCAGGCGGGCCCGGGGGTGGAGGTGCTCGCGCGCGTGAGCGAGGGCCCGGCCGCCGGTAGGATCGTCGCGGTCCGGCAGGGCAACCTCATGGCCACGTCCTTCCACCCCGAGGTGGGGGCCGACCGCCGGATCCACGCCGAGTTCGTCTCGATCGTCAGAGCGCACCGACTCCAGCAGTCGGGTGCACGCCAGTCACCGGAACGCGAGGACACTGCATGAGCGGCCACTCCAAATGGGCCACCACGAAGCACCAAAAGGCGGCCAAGGACGCCAAGCGCGGCAAGCTCTTCGCCAAGCTCATCAAGAACATCGAGGTCGCGGCCCGCCAGGGCGGCGCCGACCCCGCCGGCAACCCGACGCTCTACGACGCCATCCAGAAGGCCAAGAAGACGTCGGTGCCCAACGACAACATCGACCGCGCCGTCAAGCGCGCCTCGGGTGCCGAGGCGGGCGCTGCCGACTGGCAGACGATCATGTACGAGGGCTACGCCCCCAACGGCGTCGCGGTGCTCATCGAGTGCCTCACCGACAACCGCAACCGGGCTGCCGCCGAGGTGCGTACGGCGCTGACCCGCAACGGCGGCCAGCTCGCCGACCCGGGCTCGGTGTCCTACGTCTTCAACCGCAAGGGCGTCGTGACCGTCCTCAAGGACGCCGGGTCCGAGGACGACATCCTCGAGGTCGTGCTCGAGGCGGGTGCCGAGGAGGTCAACGACAACGGTGACACGTGGGAGATCATCTCCGAGGCCACCGACTTCGTCGCGGTCCGCAAGGCGATCCAGGACGCCGGGATCGACTACGAGTCGGCCGAGGCGTCGTTCGTCCCCAACCTCCAGGTCCCGCTCGACCTCGACGGGGCGAAGAAGATGATCCGCGTCATCGAGGCCCTCGAGGACAGCGACGACGTGCAGAACGTCTTCGCCAACGGCGACATCCCCGACGACGTCCTCGCGCAGCTCGACGACGAGGAGGACTGACCGCGCCGAGGGGTCCTGCGCCCGAGGTTCGACGAGGAGGCACGCCGGGACCGGCGTGCCTCCCGCCCTTTCGGGGGAGGCCCGTTAGCGTGGTCCCGAACACCTGTTCGGATCGTCCAGAGCCCCACGCCCCAGGGAGGTATGCCGTGCGCGTCCTCGCGGTCGACCCCGGGCTCACCCGCTGCGGTGTCGGCGTCGTCGACGGAGTCCCGGGGCGCAAGCTCTCGCTCGTCGAGGTCGGGGTCATCCGCACCCCGTCCGGGGACCCGACCCCGAAGCGCCTCGTCGCCGTCGAGGACGAGATGCGCCAGTGGTTCTCGCGGCACCGTCCCGAGGCCGTGGCCATCGAGCGCGTCTTCGCCGACACCAACGTCTCTACCGTGATGGGCACCGCCCAGGTGACCGGCATCGTCATGATCATGGCCGAGCGGCTCGGCCTGCCCGTCACCCTCCACACACCCACCGAGGTCAAGGCCGCGGTCAGCGGCAACGGACGCGCCGACAAGGCGCAGGTGACGACGATGGTGACCCGGCTCCTCGGGCTCGACACCCCGCCCAAGCCCGCCGACGCCGCCGACGCGCTCGCCCTGGCGATCTGCCACGTCTGGCGTGGCGGCACGCAGAGCCGACTCGAGGAGGCGCGGCTCGAGGTGCTGGCGCGCACGGGCAGCCGGGGGAGCGGCATACCCCGTCGGGTCCCACCGGGAGCCGTCCCGCCCGTGCAGCGCTTGCGCGCCGCGACCACCCAGCCCGCCCGCACCGGCCAGACCGCCCGACCCCACCCTGGAGCCCAGCCCCGATGATCGCCTCGCTCTCCGGCACCGTCCTCAAGGTCGGCCTCGACTCCGTCGTGGTCGGCGTCGGTGGTGTCGGCATGCTCGTCCACACCACCCCGGCCACGGCGACGTCCGTGCGCCTGGGGCAGCCCACCGAGCTGGCCACCAGTCTCGTCGTCCGCGAGGACTCGCTGACCCTCTACGGCTTCGCCACCGACGACGAGAAGCACGTCTTCGAGACCGTCCAGACGGTCTCGGGGGTCGGGCCCCGCCTCGCCCTGGCCGTGCTCGCCGTCCACTCGCCCGACGCCGTCCGGGTCGCGTTGGGCACGGGCGACCTCGTCGCGCTGACCAAGGTCCCGGGCATCGGCAAGAAGGGCGCGGAGCGGATGGTTCTCGAGCTCAAGGACAAGCTCGGCGCCCTGCCAGGTTCGGCCGGCCACAGCGACCCGATCCACCTCGACACCGGCGAGGCGTGGCGCGAGCAGGTCCGCGAGGCGCTCGTCGGACTCGGCTGGACCCTGCGCCAGGCCGACGACGCGCTCGACAAGATCGCACCGCTCGCGGCCGACGGCGCCGGGGTGTCGGCGCTCCTGCGGGCCGCCCTGCAGGAGCTCGGGCGATGAGCATCGACCGCTCCTGGGAGCTCGACACCGGGGCCGAGCCGGACGTCTGGGACGACGGCTCCTTCGACGCGACGGCCCGCATCGTCGACGCGGTCGGCGACACGGACGAGCGACAGGTCGAGGCCGCGCTGCGTCCCAAGCGCCTCGATGACTTCCCCGGACAGACCCGGGTCCGCGACCAGCTGGGGCTCGTCCTCAAGGCTGCCAAGCGACGTGGCACGCCGCCTGACCACGTGCTGCTCTCCGGGCCGCCCGGGCTCGGCAAGACCACCTTGGCGATGATCGTCGCCGGAGAGCTCGAGCAGCCCATCCGGATCACGTCCGGGCCCGCGATCCAGCACGCCGGCGACCTCGCGTCGGTGCTCTCGTCGCTCGCCGAGGGGGAGGTGCTCTTCCTCGACGAGATCCACCGGATGTCCCGCTCGGCCGAGGAGATGCTCTACCTCGCGATGGAGGACTTCCGGGTCGACGTCATCATCGGCAAGGGTCCCGGCGCGACGGCCATCCCGCTCGAGCTGCCGCCCTTCACCGTCGTCGGTGCGACGACGCGTGCCGGGCTGCTGCCCGCGCCGCTGCGCGACCGCTTCGGCTTCACGGGTCACCTCGACTACTACGCCGCGGCCGACCTCGTGACGATCCTGCACCGGTCGGCACGCCTGCTCGGCCTCGACGCCGACGAGGACGGCATCCGCGAGATCGCCCTGCGGTCGCGTGGCACGCCGCGCATCGCCAACCGCCTGCTGCGCCGGGTCCGCGACTGGGCCCAGGTGCACGGCGAGGACCGCGTCACTCACTCCGCGTCGCGTCAGGCGCTCGAGCTCTTCGACGTCGACGAGCGCGGTTTGGACCGCCTCGACCGAGCCGTGCTGGAGGCGCTCTGCCGGCGCTTCAACGGCGGGCCCGTAGGCCTCTCGACCCTCGCCGTCGCCGTGGGCGAGGAGCCCGACACCGTCGAGACGGTCGCCGAGCCCTACCTCGTGCGCGAGGGCTTCATGGTCCGCACCCCCCGTGGCCGGGCCGCCTCGAGCCTCGCCTGGGAGCACCTGGGCCTGACCCCACCGCGCGACTCGCAGGCCCTCTGGACCGCCACCTTGCCCATCGACGAGGCCGGCGGCGCGCGATTCGACGCCTGAGGCCGGGCCCGGCGTGGTCGCGCGACCGGCACCGAGCGCGACCAAAACGTGACCCGCGCACGCTGCGGGACCGTTCCGTCTTGGTCTGACAAACTGCACCGGCGCACGTAGACTCCTGCGGGCACCATCGCCGCTGCCGCGGCACCATCCGGTGCTCCCGGTCGTTGACGCGACAGCCGACCCGATCAACGGGTCGTGGCGCGCCTGCGCGCTGACCGGACGAAGACACGAAGGACTGAGCTGACATGAACAACAACGGGGCCCTCTCGTTGCTGATTTTCGCCCTGCCCCTGCTGCTGCTGGGCTGGCTGTTCTTTTCCCAGAACAAGCGGATGAAGCAGATGCGCAACTTCAGCTCGTCGCTCGAGGTCGGAGACGCGGTCGTCACCTCGTCGGGCATCTACGGCACGATCAAGCACCTCGACGACAGCAGCGCGTGGCTCGAGATCGCCGAGGGCACGACCGTCCGGTTCGACCGGCGAGCCCTGGCGATGAAGCAGGGCGACGTGGCTGCCGCCGACGCGGCAGCCGCTGGTTCGCCCGCCCACGACGCCCCCGTCGACGACGCGCCGGGTGCGAACCCGGGTTCCCACCAGAACGGTCAGTGAGGGTTTCGTGGCACGCAGCTCCACCAAGAAGTCGGCGAGACGGAGCCTCCTGGCGCTCGTCGTCGTCATCCTCGCCCTCGGCGGTCTCGCCGCCGGCCTGACGAAGTGGGCAGACGGGTCGATGAACCCTCGCCTCGGGCTCGACCTCGAGGGCGGCACGGAACTCGTGCTCCAGCCCCAGCTCAACGGCACCGAGACCATCAGCGAGGGCCAGGTCAACCGCGCGGTCGACATCATCCGCCAGCGCATCGACGCCAACGGCGTCTCCGAGGCCGAGATCACGACGCAGGGCGGCCGCAGCATCGTCGTGGCGATCCCCGGCCAGCCGACGGCCGAGCAGCTCGACGCGCTGAAGAAGCCCTCTCAGCTGCGCTTCCGCGCCGTCTACGTGCAGGCGCTCGACCCCAATGCCAGCCAGGCCAACCCGAGCGGCACGCCGACCGGGACGTCCACCGGCACGGCGACTCCTTCCGGCACCGCGACCGGCACGGGCACGCCGAAGGCCACGAGCACGCCGAAGACCACGAGCACTGCGACGCCCTCGACGTCCGCGACCGCCCAGAACGGCGTCGTCCCGGACGCGTTGCGCGCCGCCACGACCCCGGTGACCCCGACGCCGTCGGCCACGCCCTCGGGCACGGCGACGACACCGGCGTCTGCCGCCACCGGGGCCCCCGCGCCGACGGCCGCGCAGACCGAGGCCGCGATCAAGACGCAGGTGAGCACCGGCCTCGTCGGGCTCGGCTGGGACAAGGCCAAGGCCGACGCAGCTGCGACGAAGGTCGCCAAGGAGTACACCGCGCTCGACTGCTCGGCTCCCGGGGCGGTCGACAAGATCCAGGACGACCCGACCCAGCCCATCGCCACGTGCGGCGAGGACCGTGTCACCAAGTACGTCCTCGGCCCGAGCGAGATCGACGGTAGCGAGATCGCCGACGCCAC
Organism: Terrabacter sp. Ter38; assembly: GCF_024519435.1. Taxonomy (GTDB): domain Bacteria; phylum Actinomycetota; class Actinomycetes; order Actinomycetales; family Dermatophilaceae; genus Terrabacter. Next base: position 157,699 of record NZ_JALJRZ010000009.1, on the reverse strand, counting down.
GAGCGGCTACCAGCCCGGCCCGAACGGCCAGCCGACCTCCATCGTCGAGGTCGCACTGTCCTTCAAGGACGCCGGCAAGGCCAAGTTCGCGGCCGTGACCAAGCGCCTCTACGGCCTGCAGTCCCAGCCGCCGCTCGACCAGTTCGCAGTCGTGCTCGACAAGGCCGTCATCACGGCGCCGCAGGCCCGCGCCGTCATCACGGACGGTCGGGCCTCGATCACCGGCTCGTTCACCATCGACTCGGCCAAGCAGCTCGCCGAGCAGCTGAAGTTCGGTGCCCTCCCGATCTCCTTCGCCCTGCAGACGCAGGACAACATCACGCCCCAGCTCGGTGAGGAGCAGCTGCGCATCGGCCTGCTGGCCGGCTTCATCGGCCTGCTGCTCGTCGTCATCTACTCGCTGCTCCAGTACCGCGCGCTCGGCCTCGTCACGGTCGCCTCGCTCGTCGTGGCCTCCGTCATCACCTACCTCGCGGTGACGGTCCTCGGTACGACGCACGGCTTCCGCCTGACGATGGCCGGGGTGACAGGTCTCATCGTGGCCATCGGTGTCACGGCCGACAGCTTCATCGTCTACTTCGAGCGCATCCGCGACGAGGTGCGTGACGGTCGCCCGCTCGTGGCTGCCGTCGAGACCGGGTGGAAGCGTGCCCGCCGCACGATCATCGCGGCCGACGGCGTCAACTTCATCGCGGCCGGGGTGCTCTACTTCCTCGCCTCGAGCAACGTCCGAGGCTTCGCGTTCACGCTCGGACTGACGACGCTCATCGACCTGCTCGTCGTCATCCTCTTCACGCACCCCACGGTGCAGCTGCTGGCCCGCACGAAGTTCTTCGGCGGCGGCCACAAGTGGTCGGGTCTCGACCCGGAGCGCCTCGGCGCCAAGGAGGCGGTCCGCTACCGCGGCCGCGGCCAGTTCGGGGCACCCGGCGTCCAGCGCCCGCCCGCCACCGTGGGCTCGGCCCGCGTCGCCGATGGGAAGGCCCAGGCATGATCAACTTCGCCCAGGTCGGCAACGACCTCTACACCGGCAAGCGCTCGATCGAGTTCATCAAGCGCCAGAAGACGTGGTACGCCATCTCGGCGGTGCTCATCGTCCTCGCTCTCGTCGGCATCTTCGTCAAGGGCCTGAACTTCGGCATCGAGTTCAGCGGTGGCTCGGAGTTCCGCGTCCAGGGCGTGTCCAACAGCCAGGGCTACGAGGAGAAGGCCCAGAGCGCCATCGCCAGCGCCGGCATCGAGGGCAACGTCGTCACGACGATCGTCGGCCAGGACACCGTCCGCGTGCAGTCCGAGGCTGCGGCCGACCGTACCGACGAGGCCAGCACCGCACTCGCCCAGCAGTTCGGCGTCGACAAGGGCGCGGTCAGCGCGTCCCTCATCGGTCCGAGCTGGGGGCAGTCGGTCAGCCAGCAGGCGATCCGGGGACTCATCGTCTTCCTCGTCATCGTGACGGGGGTCATGGCGCTCTACTTCCGCACGTGGAAGATGGCCGTGTCCGGTCTCGTGGCCCTGCTGCACGACCTCGTCATCACCGTCGGCATCTACGCGCTCTTCGGTTTCGAGATCACACCGTCGTCGATGATCGGGTTCCTCACGATCCTCGGGTACTCGCTCTACGACACCGTCGTCGTCTTCGACAAGGTGCGCGAGAACACCGCGGACGCGTTCCGGACCAAGCGCATGACGTATTCCGCGGCGGCCAACCTCGCGGTCAACCAGACGCTCGTCCGCTCGATCAACACGACCGTCGTCGCGCTGCTGCCGATCGCGGCCGTCCTCTTCGTCGGCTTCACGCTGCTCGGCCCGGGCACGCTGCTCGACCTGTCGCTCGCCCTCTTCATCGGCATCGCGGTCGGCGCCTACTCGTCGATCTTCATCGCGACGCCGCTGCTCGTCGACCTGCGTCGCAACGAGCCCGCCGTGCGTGAGCTCGACAAGTACGTCGCGCGCCATGGTGCCCAGCGGGGGGCCGCCGCAGCATCCGGTGTGGCCGAGCCGGCCTACGTGGGCGCGGACGCCACCGGTGCTGCCGCAGACGGCGGCGCCGACTCCGCGGTCGACGGCGCACCGCGCCCCGTGCACAAGTACGCCCAGGCCGGACCGCGCAACCAGCCCAAGCGCGCGCCGAAGTCGCGGCGCTGACGGCGGGGCCGCCTCCGCGGCCCCGCTTCCGCCCGCGGTGCGCACCGCACGTTCGACCACCTCAGGAGACGGCGTGAGCCAGATCAGTGATCTCGTCGCGAGCAAGCTGCGTGACATCCCGGACTTCCCCAAGCCCGGGGTCCTCTTCAAGGACTTCACCCCGCTCATCGCCGACGGCGCCGCCCTCGGCGAGCTCGTCCGCGACATCGCGCAGCGGTATGCCGGCCGGGTCGACGTCGTCGTCGGCATCGAGGCCCGCGGCTTCATCCTCGGCGCGGCCGTGGCCTACGAGCTCGGCCTCGGCATGGTGCCCGTGCGCAAGGCCGGCAAGCTGCCGGGGGAGACCCTCAAGGAGTCCTACGCGCTCGAGTACGGCACGGCCGAGATCGAGGTGCACACCGACGCCTTCGAGCCTGGCCAGCGCGTGCTCGTCCTCGACGACGTCCTCGCCACCGGAGGCACCGCCGAGGCGTGCGCCCAGCTCGTCGAGCGGGCCGGCGCCACGGTCACGGCGATCGAGGTCGTCCTCGAGCTGGCCTTCCTCGAGGGCCGGAAGCGTCTCGTGGACCGGCCGGTCAACGCCATCCTCACCGTCTGATCCCGGAGGGACCGCCTAGACTCTCTTCATGAGCGAGGACGTCCGCAACGAGCTGTCCACCCCGTCGCGGGTGCGCGCCCGTTTCGCCCGGTTCGGGGCCGCCCGGCCGGCGGGCAACCCCGTGCTCGAGCCGCTCATGACGGCGGTGCGCCAGAACCACCCGAAGGCCGACCTCTCGGTCATCGAGCGCGCGTATGCCGTGGCCGAGAGCGCCCACGAGGGGCAGATGCGCAAGAGCGGCGATGCCTACATCACGCACCCCCTCGCCGTGACGACGATCCTCGCCGAGCTCGGTATGACGCCCCCCACCCTGGCGGCGGCGCTGCTGCACGACACCGTCGAGGACACGGCATACGGCCTCGACGAGCTGCGCCACGACTTCGGTGACGAGATCGCGATGCTCGTCGACGGCGTCACCAAGCTCGACAAGGTCACCTACGGCGAGGCGGCCCAGGCCGAGACCGTGCGCAAGATGGTCATCGCGATGGCGCGCGACATCCGCGTCCTCGTCATCAAGCTCGCGGACCGGTTGCACAACGCGCGCACGTGGCGCTACGTCAGCCCCGAGTCGGCCAAGCGCAAGGCCAACGAGACGCTCGAGATCTATGCTCCGCTCGCGCACCGCCTCGGCATGAACACCATCAAGTGGGAGCTCGAGGACCTCTCGTTCGCGACGCTCTACCCGAAGGTCTACGACGAGATCGTGCGCCTCGTCGCCGAGCGCGCCCCAGCCCGGGAGGAGTATCTCGCCGGGGTGCGCACCCAGGTCACCGAAGACCTCACGGCCGCCAAGATCAAGGCCGTCGTCACGGGGCGGCCCAAGCACTACTACTCCGTGTACCAGAAGATGATCGTGCGGGGCCGCGACTTCGAGGAGATCTACGACCTCGTCGCCGTCCGGGTCCTCGTCGACACGGTCCGCGACTGCTACGCGGCGCTGGGCGCCCTTCACTCGCGGTGGAACCCGGTCCCGGGCCGGTTCAAGGACTACATCGCGATGCCGAAGTTCAACATGTACCAGTCGCTGCACACGACGGTCATCGGACCCCAGGGCAAGCCGGTCGAGATCCAGATCCGCACGCACACGATGCACCGTCGCGCCGAGTACGGCGTCGCCGCGCACTGGAAGTACAAGGACCAGAGCAACGGCGGCGGCCCCGCGCGTCCCGGCGAGATCACGCCGCAGAACGACATGGCCTGGCTGCGCCAGCTGCTCGACTGGCAGCGAGAGACCGAGGACCCGGGCGAGTTCCTCGACTCGCTGCGCTTCGAGATGGGCAGCAGCGAGGTCTACGTCTTCACCCCGAAGGGCTCGGTCGTCGCGCTCCCGATGGGCGGCACGCCCGTCGACTTCGCGTATGCCGTGCACACCGAGGTCGGGCACCACTGCATCGGTGCGCGGGTCAACGGGCGCCTCGTGCCCCTCGAGTCGACGCTCGAGAACGGCGACGTCGTCGAGGTGCTCACCTCCAAGGCCGACGGCGCCGGCCCGTCGCGCGACTGGCTCCAGTTCGTCAAGAGTCCGCGGGCTCGCAACAAGATCAAGCAGTGGTTCTCCAAGGAGCGCCGCGAGGAGGCCATCGAGGCCGGCAAGGACTCGATCGCCAAGGCTCTGCGCAAGCAGAACCTCCCGCTCCAGCGGCTCATGAGCCACGAGTCGATGACCGCCGTCGCGACCGACCTGCGCTACCAGGACATCGAGGCGCTGTACGCCGCCGTGGGCGAGGGGCACGTCTCCGCGCAGCACGTCGTCGGCAAGGTCGTGGCGTCCATGGGTGGCGTCGACGGTGCCACGGAGGACCTCGCCGAGGCCACGGTCCCGACGCGCTCCGCGAGCCGGCGCAAGCCGGGCGACCCAGGTGTCGTCGTCGTCGGGACGGCGGACGTGTGGGTCAAGCTCGCCAAGTGCTGCACCCCCGTGCCGGGCGACCCGATCATCGGCTTCGTGACGCGCGGCAACGGTGTCTCGGTGCACCGCGTCGACTGCACCAACGCCGACCAGCTGACGGCCAACCCGGAGCGCCTCATCGACGTCGAGTGGGCGCCGAGCTCCGCCAGCGTCTTCCTCGTGCAGCTGCAGGTCGAGGCGCTCGACCGCAACCGCCTCCTCAGCGACGTGACCCGTGTCCTGTCGGACCAGCACGTCAACATCCTGTCGGCGTCCGTTCAGACCTCACGCGACCGGGTGGCCATCTCCCGGTTCACCTTCGAGATGGGCGACCCGGCGCACCTCGACCACGTCATGCAGGCGGTCCGCAAGATCGACGGCGTCTTCGACGTCTATCGCGTCAACGGCGGCAAGTCGACGATGTAGCCGTCGGCGTCTGGACGCTGTGCCACGGTGCACGCGAAAGGGCCCATCCGACGAGATCGCTTGTCGGGTGGGCCCTTTCGGGTGAGGCTGGGGTCAGCCGCCGAACTCGGCGACGCCGGCGCGGGCCTGGTCGAGCCAAACCTGACGCGCATCGAGCGCCTCGCGGGCCTTCTTGATCCTGCTCGCGCTGCCGGACGCCTCGGCCTTGGCAAGGTCGTCCTGCAGGTCCGCGACGGCACGCTCCAGCTGGTCGACCATGGCCCGGGCACGGGCCGCGACCTCCGGGTTGCTCGACTTCCACCTGCGGTCCTCCGCGTCGCGCACCGTCTGCTCGACACGGCGCATGGCCTTCTCGACCCGCTCCATGTCGGACCGCGGGACCTTGCCCGCGGCATCCCACTTGTCCTGGATGACCCGCAGCTGGCCCTTGGCCTTCTCGAGGTCGGTCACGGGCAGGATCGCCTCGGCCTCCACGAGCAGGGCCTCCTTGACGGTGAGGTTGCCGCGGTACTGCTCCTCCTCAGCCGCCACGACCTCGTCCTTGGCCGTGAAGAAGGTGTCCTGCGCCGCCTTGAAGCGTGCCCACAACTTGTCGTCGTCGGACCTGCTGGCCCGACCGGCGCGGCGCCACTCGTCCATGAGGCGCTTGAACGCCCCGGCGGTGGCAGCCCAGTCGGTGCTTGTCGCAAGCTTCTCGGCCTCGGCCACGAGCCGCTCCTTGGCACCCTTGGCGTCGGCGTGCTGCGCGTCCAGCCCGGCGAAGTGGCTGCGTCGTGCCTTGTCGAAGCCGTTGCGGGCGCTGCTGAAGCGCTGCCACAGGTTCGACTCCGTCTCGCGGTCGAGGCGGGTGGCGGAGCGCTGGTGCGCCTTCCACTCGTCGAGCAGCTCACGCATGCGGGCGCCGCTCGTCTTCCACTGGATCCGGTTCTCCGGCTGGCCGGCGATCGCCTCGGCCTCGGCCACGATCTTCTCTCGCTCGGCCGTCGCGGCCGCCCGCGCCTCGGCGCGGTGCTGCTGCTCGACGTTGCGCTTGGCCGCGAGGCCGGACTGGATCTCGTCGAGCTTGGTGGCGAGGGCGTCGAGGTCGCCGACGACGGTCGCGTCCTTGACCTGAGCCGCGAGGGTCTTCAGGCCCTCACCGACGTCCTTCGACGGGACCTCGGGCTGAGACAGGCGCTGCTCGAGCAGCACCGCTGACGCGAAGAGCTCGTCGTACTTGCGCGCGAAATAGGTCAGTGCCTCCTGGTCGCTCGCGCCGGGGTAGGAGCCGACCTCCTGCTCCCCGCCGTCCTTGGTGCGGACGTAGACCGTGCCGTTCTCGTCGACCCGTCCGAACGCCGCCGAGACCGAGTGGTCGGTCGTGATCGGCGCCGGCGCGGCGGGCGTGACCGTCGGGTGCGGGACGGCCTTGGCGAGTGCCGCCGGCGTCGGGATCGACGACGGCTTGGGGATGCTTCCCGGGGAGGGCGCAGCGGGCGTCGTGGCTTCAGCGGCCTCTGCAGGCGCCGCGGTCTCGGTGGCGTCACCGGACTCGGTGCTGCTGACCGACGCCACGGCGTCTGCGGTCTCGACCGCGGCTGCCGCCGGCTCGTCTCCCGTCACCGCGGCGGGGTGGCCGGCCTCGGGCGTGGCGACGGGCGCCTCGGTCTCGGCCTCGGGGGTCGTGCCGGCCGGCTCGGCGCTCTCGGGCTGCGTCACCGCGACCGGCTCGGCGCTCTCGGGCTGCGTCACCGCGACCAGCTGGGTCTCGACGACCGGCTCGCCAGGCTCGACGGCGGCGGGAGCGGCCTCGGCGATCTCCGGCGTCTCGCCGGACTCGGTGGCCTGCGCCGAGGCGCCGACCGGCTCGCCAGGCTCGACGGCCGCGGGAGCGGCCTCGGCGGTCCCGGGCGTCTCGCCGGACTCGGTGTCCTGCGCCGAGGCGACGACCGCGGGAGCGGCCTCGTCATTCTCGGTCGTGTCGCCGGACTCGGTGGCCTCCACCGAGGCGACCGCCTCGGCCGTCTCAGTCGTCGCCGACGGCTCGGACGGGGTGGGGGCCTCGGCCGTGTCGGCGGGAGCGGCGTCGTCGACCGTCTCGACGGTGTCGGCGGTCTCGGCCGCCGGTTCGACCGCGGCCTCGCGGGGCTGCTCCTCCGTCGCGGTGGCGGTGGTGTCGTCCGGCTCGGGCTGCTTGATGTCGGTCATGCCTTCTTCTCCGTCACGCTGACGCTGAGGATGCTGATCGGGGAGACGGGGATTCCGTCCGTCGGGCTCGGGGGCAAGGCCTTGTTCGCGGCGATCTTGTCGACGATGTCGAGGCCCTTGGTCACCTTCCCGAAGATCGTGTAGCCACCGCCGTCGGTGGGCAACTGGGTTTCCTTGTAGGTGATGAAGAACTGGCCTCCGTTGCTGTTCGGGTCGGAGGTGCGCGCCATGGCGAGCACGCCGGTGGCGTACTTCCCGTCCTTGGGCGCGTTCTCGATGCCGAAGGTGTAGCCCGGGCCGCCCTGACCCGTGCCGGTGGGGTCACCGCACTGGAGGACGTAGATGCCCTCGGTCGTGACGCGGTGGCACGGGCTCGGGGCCCAGAAGCCGGTCTTGGCCAGGTTGATGAACGAGGCGACGGTCTGCGGCGCCTTCGTCCCGTCGAGCTCGAAGGTGAGGTCGCCACACGTGGTCTTGACCGTTGCGACGAAGGTCTTGCCGGCAGCCGTGGCCTTGGCCGGCACCTGCTTCTGCTGCTTCGGGGTGGTCTGGTTCGCCGGGGGCGCCGTGCACCCGGCCGCGAGCTTCTGGCCCGCAGCGAGCCCGCCCGAGCTCGTCGGGGTGCTCACGGAGGTCGTCGACCCGGCCGCGGGGGTGGCGGTGTCGGAGCTGCCGACGAGCTTGGGCACGACGATGACCGCGGCGATGACGAGGATGACCGCGAGGATCACACCGAAGACCTGCTTGTCGCGCGTCGAGTCGCTCACCGGCGGCTTGGCGGTCTTCTGCTGTTCCTCATGGCGGCGGCGCGCACGTGCGCGTTCCTGCTCTTTGGTCACGAACCTCTCCTCGTACGGGCCACATGGGCTGTCCCCGGGCGTTCGGTCATTTTATGGAACGACTGCGGTGCGCACGCAGCGGGACGGGTCACGAGTCCGTGACATCTCCCCTCCGACGCGCGGATTTGCGCCCGGAAGCCCCCCCGGACGGCATACCCAACGTGTCGCCGATTCCCCAGGGCGTATGCCGCCTGCCCGGGAAGGCGTCGTCGCTAGGCTCCCAGCGTGCTCACCATTGCCTTCCCCGCCCGGGCGTTCGACACCAACTGCTATGTGCTCGCCGCCGACCCGGGGGAGGAGTGCGTCATCGTCGATCCCGGGATCGGCGTGGAGGAGACGCTGCGCGAGGTGCTGACGGAGCACCGGCTTCGGCCGGCCGCGGTGCTGCTCACGCACGGGCACGTCGACCACGTCTACTCGGTGACCCCCGTCTGCGGTGCCGACACGGCTGCCTACATCCACGCGGACGACCGCTACCGCCTGCACGACCTGCTCGGACGCAGCAACCCCGGACTCCTCGCGATGTTCGAGCAGCAGTTCGGTGCCGCGGCGACGTGGACCGAGCCGACGAACGTCGTCGAGATCACCGACGGCACCCGGCTGACGCTCGCGGGCCTGGAGTTCGACGTGCTCCACGCGCCCGGGCACACCGAGGGCTCGGTCATGTTCGCCATCGACCGGGTGCCCGACGGCATCCGCGACCAGGTCGACGTCGACCGGACGATGGTGACCGGAGACGTGCTCTTCGCCGGCTCGGTGGGCCGCACCGACCTGCCGGGCGGCGACCCCGCCGCGATGCAGCGCAGCCTGCGCGACGTCGTCCTGCCGCTGCCCGACACGACGCTCGTGCTGCCCGGCCACTACCAGGCGACGACCATGGCCCACGAGCGCGCCACCAACCCCTACCTGAGAGACTTGCCCGCGTGAGCACGCGTCCCGCCTCGAAGTCCGCCGGCAAGGTCACCCCGATCAGCGGCTTCCCCGAGTACCTCCCGTCCGAGCGCATCGTCGAGCAGCGATTCCTCGACGTCATCCGGGAGACCTTCGAGCTGCACGGTTTCTCGTCCGTCGAGACCCGGTCCATCGAGCCCATCGAGCGCCTCAGTGCGCAGGGCGAGGACGCCGACAAGGAGATCTACGCCGTGTCGCGCCTCGCGGGCGGCACCGACGACGACGCCCGCTGGGGTCTGCACTTCGACATGACCGTGCCGTTCGCGCGCTACGTCCTGGAGAATGCCGGCAAGCTCGCCTTTCCCTTCCGGCGCTACCAGATCCAGAAGGCGTGGCGCGGGGAGCGCCCCCAGGAGGGGCGCTACCGCGAGTTCACCCAGGCCGACATCGACGTCGTCGACGTCGGTGAGCTCTCTCCGCACTTCGAGGCGGAGATGCCGCTCGTCATCGCCGACGTCTTCAGCCGGTTCCCGGTGGGCGACTTCGTCATCCAGGTCAACGACCGCAAGATCCCCAACGGCTTCTACCAGGGCATCGGCATCACCGACGTGATCGGGACCCTGCGCATCGTCGACAAGCTCGACAAGATCGGTCCGGAGAAGGTCAAGGCGCTCCTCGTCGAGTCGGGCACGACCGACGAGCAGGCCGACCAGTGCCTCGCGCTCGCGGCGATCCGCTCGGACGACCTCGCCTTCGTCGACCAGGTCCGCGCCCTCGGCGTCGAGCACCCGCTCCTCGACGCGGGGCTCGACTCGCTCGCCGACGTCATCCGCACCGGTATGGCCCACGCACCCGGCAAGGTCGTCGCCGACCTGCGCATCGCGCGCGGCCTCGACTACTACACCGGCACGGTCTACGAGACCCAGTTCGTCGGGCACGAGTCCTGGGGATCGTTCTGCTCCGGTGGCCGCTACGACGCCCTCGCCAGCGACGGCAGGAACACCTATCCCGGCGTCGGCATCTCCATCGGCGTGACCCGCATCCTCGGCCTTCTCATCGGCCGCGGGCTCGTCACCGCATCACGCTCGACGCCCGCCGCCGTGCTCGTCGCGCTGACCGACGACGAGTCGCGCGAGGGCGCCGTCGCGGTGGCCACGGCCCTGCGCCGCCGTGGGATCGCCTGCGAGGTCGCACCGTCGGCAGCCCGCTTCGGCAAGCAGATCCGCTACGCCGAGCGTCGCGGCATCCCCTACGTGTGGTTCCCGGGGGCGGGCGAGGCGGGCGACGAGGTCAAGGACATCCGCAGCGGCGAACAGGTCCCTGCCACGGCCGACGCGTGGACCCCGCCGGACGACGACCGCGTCCCCCAGGTCACCCGCGCCGACTGACCGACCGCTCCTGCGCTGCCGCCGGGGTGATCAGGTACCGGGCGGCGGGCGCAGACCCTGGTCGCGCAGCTCGAGCAGGGCCAGCTCCCGGATGACGGCCCGGTCCTGGCGCCGCCAGGCACCGGCCGGGTCGTCGCTCACGCGGGCCAGCGCGCGCATCGGCTGTGTCGCCATCGCCCGGAGCGCGAAGAGGTCGAGGTCCTCGCCGGCGTCGATGAATCTCTGCGACTGGGTCGCGCTGCGCACGAACCGAACTCGGACGTAGAGCCAGACCGCGAGGACGAGCAGGACCGGCACGAGCGCCGTGGCGATCCCGACCCCCAGCGCGAGCGTGTCGACCGTGTGGGCCATCGACGTCCCGGCCTGCTGCAGCGTCGTGCCGGAGCCGGCGGCCTGGGTCAGCCACGTCTTCAGCTGGTCACCCACGAGCGGCAGCTGCCCCGCCTGGTCACCTGCTCCGGTGAGGGCCCCGTTGACCGAGTGCCCGGCCGACGTGATCGAGTCCGCAGGGGCACGCAGCTGCTCGACCGTGTCATGGACCTGGCGACCGGCATACACCCAGAGGCCGATCCACAGGAGCATGAGCACGTCGGACAGCAGCTGTCGGGTGCGTCGGGTGGGGGCGTCTGAGTAGAGCTTCACGGGCCCATGGTGGCGAAGTTGACGGGAAAGAACACGCGGAGGCCTGCGACGGGCACGGTCCGGCGACCGCGGAGCGCGCGAGGGAGCCGCGCCGGGGCGTGCCCGAGCCGCGTGGCAGGGCGCGAGTCCGACCGAGGGCAGTTGTGCGAGGTCGTGACCGGGCCGTGACGCCCACGGATACAGTGGCTTCGCGGCCCCTGCGGGCCCTTCTCGCCACGGCAACGGCGCCGCGGCCGAGTCAGTCCGGAAGGAAGTGCACCACCATGAAGGTCGGCATCCCCCGCGAGGTCAAGAACCATGAGTACCGCGTGGCCATCACGCCCTCGGGAGTCCACGAGCTCACCGAGAACGGTCACGACGTCATCGTCGAGAAGGACGCCGGGGTCGGCTCGCAGATCAGCGACGACGACTACGTCGCGGCCGGCGCGCGCATCCTCGGTTCGGCCGACGACGTGTGGGGCGAGGCCGACATGGTGCTCAAGGTCAAGGAGCCCGTGGCCGAGGAGTACCACCGGATGCGCGAGGGCCTGACCCTCTTCACCTACCTGCACCTCGCTGCCGACAAGCCGCTCACCGAGGAGCTCGTCAAGCGCAAGGTCACCGGCATCGCCTACGAGACCGTGCAGCTGCCGTCCGGCGCACTGCCGCTGCTCTACCCGATGTCCGAGGTGGCTGGCTGCCTCGCCCCGCAGGTGGGCGCCCACGCGCTGATGCGCGCCCAGGGCGGCCGCGGCGTGCTCATGGGCGGCGTCGGTGGCGTGGCCAACGCCAAGGTCGTCATCCTCGGTGCCGGCGTGTCGGGCCAGAACGCCGCCAACATCGCACTCGGCATGGGTGCCGACGTCACGCTGCTCGACACCGACCTCGACAAGCTGCGGATGTCCTTCTGGCGCTACGAGAACCAGGTCCACGGGCTCGCGTCCAACCGCCTCACGGTGCAGCAGCAGGTCCAGGAGGCCGACATGGTCATCGGCGCCGTGCTCATCCCCGGTGCGGCCGCTCCCAAGCTCGTCTCCAACGAGCTCGTGTCCCAGATGAAGCCGGGCTCCGTGCTCGTCGACATCGCCATCGACCAGGGCGGGTGCTTCGAGGACAGCCATGCGACGACGCATGCCGACCCCACCTACACGGTGCACAACTCGGTCTTCTACTGCGTCGCGAACATGCCAGGCGCCGTGCCCAACACGTCCACGTACGCCCTGACGAACTCGACGCTGCCGTATGCCGTCAAGCTCGCCAACCAGGGGTGGCGCGACGCGTTGCGCGCGGACCACGCGCTCGGCCTCGGTCTCAACACGCACGACGGGCACGTCACGTACGCCGGCGTCGCCGAGGCCCACGGCATGACGTCAGTCGGTCTCGACGAGGCCCTGTCCTGACCGAGCAGGTCGTCACCGAGCCACCTGCGGCACGGCCCTCGCGCCTCGAGCGCGACGTCCGCGGGTGGCTCGACCACGTCCGCGTCGAGAAGGGCGCGTCGGACAACACCCTCACGTCCTACGCCCGCGACCTGCGCTCCTACGCAGCCTTCCTGGCGGCCAAGGGGATCGACGACGCGAGCCGGGTCACGGAGGCTGACGTCACCGACTTCCTCGCGTCCCTGCGCGAGCGCGGCCTCGCGGCCTCGTCCGCGGCCCGCACCCTCGTCGCCGTGCGCGGCTTCCACCGTTTCCTCGCACTCGAGGGTGAGGTGGCCGGTGACCCGGCAGCCAACGTCGCGCCGCCCAAGCCACCCGCCCGGCTGCCCAAGGCGATCCCCATCGAGGCCGTGGAGCGGCTGCTCGCAGCGGCATCGGTCGGCGACACGCCCGAGTCGCTGCGCGACCGAGCACTCCTCGAGGTCCTCTACGGCGTCGGCGCGCGCATCAGTGAGGCCGTCGACCTCGACGTCGACGACATCGAGACCGTCGGACACGCAGACGGCTCCGGGGCCGCCCCGAACGGCGGGGGAGTGGCGTCCGTCCGGCTGCACGGCAAGGGGGGCAAGGAGCGCGTCGTCCCGGTCGGTCGCTACGCGGTCGAGGCCGTGACGGCATACCTCGTCCGCGGCCGTCCGGCCCTCGCCACGCACGGCAAGGGGGGCCCGGCCCTCTTCCTCAACCAGCGCGGGGCGCGCCTCTCACGGCAGTCCGCCTGGGCCATCATCCGGCGCGCCGCCGAGCGGGCCGACCTCAGCGAACACGTGTCTCCCCACACCCTGCGCCACTCCTTCGCCACCCACCTGCTCGACGGCGGTGCGGACGTCCGCGTCGTCCAGGAGCTGCTCGGGCACGCCTCCGTCACGACGACCCAGATCTACACGATGGTGTCGGTGCACCGACTCCGCGAGGTCTATGCGGGCGCCCACCCCCGCGCCCGCTGATAAGGTCACACGTGATCAGCGCGAGGCTGACCGCAGCATCCCAGGGCAAGGCCGAGCGGAGTGGAACACCCGGTGAACGAGGAGTCACACGACACCATGCAGTCCGTGCCGTCCGAGGACCTCGACCAGCCCCGACAGAGCCCGGTCAGTGCCGCCCCGCGGGTCGCGCACCTGCCCGGCACGGAGTCCGCCGGCTCCGGGGCCATGGGCCCGACCGGCCGTCCGCTGCCGGACTTCCCGAACCCCGTGCCGCTCTCGAGCCACGGACCCGCGCGCATCATCGCCATGTGCAACCAGAAGGGCGGCGTCGGCAAGACGACGACGACGATCAACCTCGGTGCCGCGCTGGCCGAGCTCGGCCGCAAGGTCCTCGTCATCGACTTCGACCCGCAGGGTGCGCTCTCCGTCGGTCTCGGCGTCAACGCGCAGGAGCTCGACACGACGATCTACAACCTCCTCGTCGAGCGCGGCCACGAGATCCACGACGTCATCCAGCACACGCGCACGCCCAACCTCGACCTCGTGCCGGCCAACATCGACCTGTCCGCGGCCGAGGTCCAGCTCGTCGGCGAGGTCGCCCGCGAGCAGATCCTCGCTCGCGTCCTGCGCCCCGTCGTCGACGAGTACGACCTCGTCCTCATCGACTGCCAGCCCTCGCTGGGCCTGCTCACGGTCAACGCGCTGACGGCCGCGCACGGCGTCATCATCCCGCTCGAGTGCGAGTTCTTCGCGATGCGTGGTGTCGCGCTGCTCATCGACACCATCGACAAGATCACCGACCGGCTCAACCCGCGCCTGCAGGTCGACGGCATCCTCGCCACGATGTACGACAGCCGCACCCTGCACAGCCGTGAGGTCGTGCGCTCGGTCGTCGACCACTTCGGCGAGCAGGTCTTCCACACCGTGATCAGTCGCACCGTGAAGTTCCCCGACGCGACCCTGGCCGCCGAGCCGATCACGTCCTACTCGTCCGAGCACTCCGGTGCCAACGCCTACCGCCAGCTCGCCCGTGAGCTCATCGCGCGCGGCGGCGCGGCCTGATCCGCAGTGATCTGATGACCGAGCAGGACACCGTCGACCGCCCCGCGGTCGACACCGACGACGCTGCCGTGCCCCCGGACGCGATCGTCGAGGTCGCATCCGCGCAGGAGCTGACACCCGGCGGTGTCATCACGCGACGGTCGTCCGCTCCCTTCGAGGTGCACCTCGACGTCTTCTCCGGGCCCTTCGACCTGCTGCTCGGCCTCATCAGCAAGCACAAGCTCGACATCACCGAGGTCGCCCTCGCCAAGGTCACCGACGAGTTCGTGGCACACATCAAGACCGCCCAGGCAGCCAACAGCGACTGGGACCTCGGCCAGGCCTCGGAGTTCCTCCTCATCGCGGCGACCCTGCTCGACCTCAAGGCCTCGCGCCTGCTCCCGCAGTCGGGCCCGCAGGACGACGAGGACCTCGCGCTCATCGAGGCGCGTGACCTGCTCTTCGCCCGGCTCCTGCAGTACCGCGCCTACAAGGACATCGCAGCCACCTTCCGTGAGCGGATGGCCACGGCCGGGCGCATCACCCCGCGGCAGGCCGGCCTCGAGCCGGAGTTCGCGGCGCTGCTGCCCGAGCTCGTCATCGCCATCACGCCCGAGCAGTTCGCGCTGATCGCGGCACGGGCCATGACGCCGAAGGTGGCGCCGACCGTCGGGCTCGAGCACCTGCACGCTCCCCAGGTGAGCGTCCGGGAGCAGGCGGCGATCATCGTCGAGCGCCTGCGCCACCGCGGACAGGTCTCGTTCCGCAGTCTCGTGGCCGACGCCGACAGCACCCTCGTCATCGTGGCGCGCTTCCTCGCCCTGCTCGAGCTGTTCAAGGAGGCGGCGATCGCCTTCGAGCAGGCCGAGGCGCTCGGCGAGCTCGACATCCGCTGGACGGGCACCGACGTCGGCGACATCGCCATCGACGACGAGTTCGACGAGGACGACGAGGACGACGAGGACGAGGACGACGAGGACGAGGGCGACGACCCGGGCGCCGAAGGGGACTCGAGCGACGCGCCGACGCCGGACACCGAGGAGACGGGTGGCGACGCCACCTCACGAAGAGGAGCAGACGATGAGTGACCAGTCGGCGCAGGGGCCCGACGCGACCGTCGAGCCCGAGGTGCTCGATGACCGCGAGGGTGCCGACGAGCAGATCGCCTTCGACATCAACGACTTCCCGGGCGGCGCCCGCTCGGCGCTCGAGGCCGTGCTCATGGTCGTCGACGAGCCGGTGACCGAGGTCGCCCTCGCGTCGGCGCTCGAGCTGCCCGTCGACGACGTGCGGGGCCACCTGCACGCCCTCGA
Organism: Terrabacter sp. Ter38; assembly: GCF_024519435.1. Taxonomy (GTDB): domain Bacteria; phylum Actinomycetota; class Actinomycetes; order Actinomycetales; family Dermatophilaceae; genus Terrabacter. The sequence continues at coordinate 142,000 of NZ_JALJRZ010000009.1, read as the reverse complement.
GGAGGAGTATGCCGCCGCGCAGCGCGGGTTCACCCTGCGCAGCGTCGCGGGCGGATGGCGTGTCTACAGCCGGTCCGACTTCGCCCCCGTGGTCGAGAAGTTCGTCCTCGACGGTCAGCAGGCCAAGCTGACCCAGGCCTCGCTCGAGACGCTCGCCGTCATCGCCTACCGCCAGCCGGTGTCCCGCGCCCGAGTCAGTGCCGTCCGCGGGGTCAACGTCGACGGGGTCGTCCGCACGCTGACCTCGCGCGGCCTCATCGAGGAGGTCGAGGACGTGGGCGAGAGCGGTGCCATGCTCTTCCGCACGACCCCCTACTTCCTCCAGCGGATGGGACTGTCGTCGCTCGACGACCTCCCGGCGTTGGCGCCCTACCTCCCGGACGCCGACGTCATCGACGAGCTCATCGAGGAAGGACACGCATGAGCGAGTACTCCAGGTCCCCCCGCCAGCCGCGCAAGAAGGGGTCCGGGCCCACCGGCGGCCCCGGAAGCGTCGGCGGCGCCCGTCGCGGCGGCCGACCCGTGGCGGGTGGCAAGAGCGCCGGCGGCAAGAGCGGCAGCAAGGGCTCCGGGCCGCGCTTCGCTGGCTCGACGAAGGCCAGCCAGCCCACCCGGCTGCCCGACCGCAAGCCCGCACCCGAGATCGACGTCCACGACCCCGACGGCGTGCGCCTGCAGAAGCTCATGGCTGCCGGCGGCGTCGGCTCACGGCGTGTCTGCGAGAACCTCATCGAGCAAGGTCGCGTCGAGGTCGACGGCCAGATCGTCACCGAGTTCGGCGTGCGCATCAACCCGCAGACGCAGGTCGTCCACGTCGACGGCGTGCGCGTCAACCTCGACGAGGACCGCGTCTACCTCGCTTTCAACAAGCCCAAGGGCGTCGTGACGACGATGCACGACGAGCTCGGCCGCATCTCGCTCGAGGACTACGTCGGCAACCGCGAGCAGCGCCTCTTCCACGTCGGGCGGCTCGATGCCGACACCGAGGGCCTGCTCCTGCTCACCAACGACGGCGACCTCGCCCACCGGCTGCAGCACCCGGCCTACGGCGTCCTCAAGACGTACGTCGCGACGATCCGCGGCCCGGTGCAGCGAGACGTCGGCAAGCGCCTGCGCGAGGGCGTCGAGCTCGAGGACGGTCCCGTCAGCGTCGACTCCTTCCGGATCGTCGACCACCAGCCGGGCAAGGCCATGGTCGAGGTGGTGCTCCACGAGGGCCGCAAGCACGTCGTGCGCCGGATGCTCGAGGCCGTCGGGCACCCGGTCCTCGAGCTCGTCCGCACCGAGGTCGGCCCGATCCGTCTCGCCGACCTCAAGTCCGGGCGCACCCGTCGGCTCAACAAGGCCGAGATCGGAGCTCTCTACAAGGCCGCCGGTCTGTGATCCGGACGCCCCGGACCCGGGACGACCGGCTCGCTACGCTGACAGGGTGAGCACGCACGTCCGCATCGTCGGCGCAGGGCTGATCGGGACCAGTCTCGGGATCGCGTTGTCCAACAATGGATTTCGAGTATCACTGGACGACCCTTCACCCACAGCCGTGAGGCTGGCGCGCGACCTGCGGGCGGGCCAGACGCCGGATGACGTGACGGGCGCTCCAGACGTCGTCGTCGTCGCGGCGCCGCCCGACGTCGCCGCTCGCGTCGTCGTCGACGCACTGGACCGGTGGCCCGACGCGGTGGTGACCGACGTCGCCTCCGTCAAGGAGTCAGTGCTGCGCGTCGTCCTCGACTCAGGCGCCGACGCGAGCCGATACGTCGGGTCGCATCCGATGGCCGGTCGGGAGCGCTCGGGCACCGCAGCCGCCCGGGGCGACCTCTTCGACGGCCGGGCGTGGGTCGTCGTGCCGCACGAGGCCTCGACCGACGCAGCCGTTCGACGCGTCAAGGAGCTCGCCCTCGCCGTCGGCTCCGCCGTCCGCGTCATGCCGGCGCACGAGCACGACGAGGCCGTGGCGGCGGTCTCGCACGTGCCCCAGCTCGCCGCGAGCATCGTGGCCGCGTGTCTGCGCGAGCTGCCCGAGTCCGCGGTCGGCCTCGCCGGGCAGGGGCTGCGCGACGTGACCCGGATCGCGGCGAGCGACCCGCGGCTCTGGACCCAGATCCTGGCCGGCAACGCGCCCGCCGTCCGTGACGTCCTGCGCCACGTCCGCGACCAGGTCGACGACGTCGTCATGGCCCTCGACGCCCTCGTCGACGCGGACGGCTCCGGCTCGCTCGGCACGTTGAGCCGGGTCCTCGAGGCCGGCAACCTCGGCCACGCACGGATCCCCGGCAAGCACGGCGCGGCCCCAGCGGCGTACGAGGTCGTCTCGGTCGTCGTCCCGGACGCGCCCGGCTCACTGGCCCGGCTGCTCACGGACGTCGGCCACGCCGGCATCAACCTCGAGGACCTCCACCTCGAGCACGGGCTCGGGCAGGCCGTCGGTGTCGCCGAGATCTCGGTGGTACCCGCATCCGTCGAGCCGCTGCGAGCCGAGCTGGCCCGCCTCGGCTGGCGCGTGCACGACTGAGGCTCCGGTTCTCGGGCGGGCCCCGGGGCGTGTCGGTCGAGGCACTATCCTCGTCCGCATGCCGCAGACCCCCGAGGACACCCTGTCCGGTTTCGTCATCGCCGTGGACGGTCCCTCCGGGTCCGGCAAGTCGAGCGTCAGCAAGCAGGTGGCCCGGACCCTCGGCTACGGCTTCCTCGATACCGGGGCGATGTACCGCGCCCTCACCTGGTGGTGCCTCCACGAAGGTGTCGACCTCGCCGATGCCGACGCGATCATCGCTGCGGCGCAACGCTTTCCGCTGACCATCGGCACTGATCCCGACGCACCGACGGTGAAGGTCGGCGGCACCGACGTCGCCGCGGCCATCCGCGAGACCGGCATCTCGACGAACGTGTCCGCGGTCGCCGCCGTCGTCCCCGTCCGCGAGATCCTGCGGGTCCTCCAGCGCCGTCTCATCTCCGAGACCGCCTCGGCCACCGGCGGTGTCGTGGCCGAGGGACGCGACATCACGACCGTCGTCGCACCCGATGCGCCGGTGCGCATCCTGCTCACCGCCTCCGAGGAGGCCCGGCTCGCGCGACGCTCGACCGAGCTGCACGGAGCCGCGGACGCCGACGCCGTCGCTGCGACCCGCTCGCAGATCGTCGATCGCGACAAGGCGGACTCCGCCGTGTCGGAGTTCACGGTCGCCGCTGACGGCGTCACGACGATCGACACCTCGCACCTCGACTTCGAGGGCTCGGTCGACGCGGTGCTCCAGGTGGTCCGGGCAGCCCGGGCATGAGCGAGGCGGTCGCTCCCCAGCCGAACCGGGCTCGGATCGGCCGCCCGATCGGCAAGGTCATCTTCAGCACCCTCTACCGCGGCGTCGCCCTGCACCCCGAGCGGGTGCCACTCACGGGGCCCGTCATCCTCGTCGCCAACCATGCGGCGTTCCTCGACGGTCCCCTCGTCTTCGGTCTGGCGCCCCGTCCCGTGAGCTTCCTCGTCAAGCAGGAGGCGTTCTCGGGCTTCTGGGGCTGGACGATCCGCAACGTCGGCCAGATCCCCATCGACCGCTCGGTCGGCGACCGCGCGGCGCTGGCATCAGCGAGTGCCGTCCTCGAGGGCGGGGGAGCGGTCGGGATCTTCCCCGAGGGCAACCGCGGTGACGGCGAGGTCCACCAGGTCAACCACGGCGCCGCCTGGATTGCGCTGCGCACCGACGCGCAGATCGTGCCGGTCGCCGTCAGCGGGACGCGTCCCACGGGTGCGACGAAGGACGACTGGCCGTCCTTCCGCTCGCGTCTGCTCGTCGACTTCGGGGAGCCGGTCCGGCTCACCGTCGACCGGTCTGCACCCGGCCGCGACCGCCTTCGACTGGCCAGTGACCACCTGCGAGACGCCCTCGCGTCACATGTACGCCGCTCGCGGGTGGAGAATGGTCCCTCAACAGACGTTCACTGATTCGAGGACACCGTGACTGACGAGACCGCCCGCCCCATCGACGAGGGCGTTCCGATCTCGACCCCCGACCCCTCCGTCGACGACGCTGCCGTGGAGCGCGCCCTGCGCGCCGGGCTCGACGACTTCGAGCTCAGCCCTGAGGACCAGGCTCTGCTCGACGCCCAGGGGCCGGTCTCCGACGGAGGCGCGGCACAGGGGCCGCTGCCCGTCGTGGCCGTGGTCGGCCGACCCAACGTCGGCAAGTCGAGCCTCGTCAACCGCATCCTGCGGCGCCGCGAGGCCGTCGTCGAGGACGTGCCGGGTGTGACGCGTGACCGCGTCTCCTACGAGGCAGAGTGGGGCGGGCGCCGCTTCACGATCGTCGACACCGGCGGCTGGGAGGCGGACGCCACGGGCATCCACCTGCGTGTCGCCGAACAGGCCGAGATCGCGATCGACCTCGCCGACGTCGTCATGTTCGTCGTCGACGCCACCGTCGGCGCCACGGACGACGACGAGGCGGTCGTCAAGCTGCTGCGCCGCTCGGGCAAGCCGGTCGTGCTCGTGGCCAACAAGGTCGACGACCAGCGCGGCGAGGCCGACGCGGCCATGCTGTGGAGCCTCGGACTCGGCCAGCCCTACCCGGTCTCGGCCGTCCACGGCCGCGGGAGCGGCGACGCCCTCGACGCCGTGCTCGAGGTGCTGCCCGACGTGTCGGCCCACGGCGCGTACGCCCAGGGTGGCCCGCGACGGGTCGCCCTCGTCGGTCGTCCCAACGTCGGCAAGTCGAGCCTGCTCAACCGCCTCGCCGGCTCCGAGCGTGTCGTCGTCGACAACGTGGCCGGCACCACCCGGGACCCGGTCGACGAGCTCATCGAGCTCGGCGGCACCACGTGGCGCTTCGTCGACACGGCCGGCATCCGACGCCGCGTCCACCAGAGCCGCGGCGCCGACTTCTACGCGTCCCTGCGCACCCAGACGGCCCTCGAGAAGGCCGAGGTGGCCGTCGTGCTCATCGACGCCGAGGAGCCGATCGCCGAGCAGGACATCCGTGTCGTGCAGCAGGTCATCGACTCGGGACGCGCGCTCGTCATCGCGTACAACAAGTGGGACACCCTCGACGAGGAGCGCCGCTACTACCTCGAGCGCGAGATCGAGAAGGAGCTCGTCCAGGTGCCGTGGGCGCCACGGGCCAACATCTCCGCGCGCACCGGACGCCACATGGACCGCCTCGTGCCCGCCATCGAGACCGCCCTCGAGTCGTGGGACACCCGCGTCCCCACTGGCCGGCTCAACGCCTTCCTGGGCGAGATCGTGGCCGCGCACCCGCACCCGCTGCGTGGTGGCAAGCAGCCCCGCATCCTCTTCGCGACGCAGGCCTCGACGCGTCCGCCGCGCTTCGTCATCTTCGCGTCGGGCTTCATCGAGGCCGGCTACCGCCGCTTCATCGAGCGTCGCCTGCGTGAGCAGTTCGGCTTCGAGGGCACGCCGATCGAGGTCTCGGTCCGCGTCCGCGAGAAGCGCCGACGCTGACCTGCCCCTGTCCCGAAAGGGGCACCTCGCCACTCACGGGGGCCGATTGGGACCAGCGGCACCCGGTGCGCTAATGTTCCTTTCGCCCCGAGGGGCATTCGGGCTGTGGCGCAGCTTGGTAGCGCACTTGACTGGGGGTCAAGGGGTCGCAGGTTCAAATCCTGTCAGCCCGACCGAACGACGAAGGGCCGCCTTCTCCACGGAGAGGGCGGCCCTTCGTCGTCCCGCCGCCGAGACTGGTCGTCTGCGACGAGGCGGTCTGAATCCGCTTGTTGTGCAAGGTGTCCCGGTCACAACTGCAAGGTCTCCGTCGCGGCCACAAGCAACCCGCAAGGTATGCGCAACGTTGCCCGAAGTGTCCCGGAATCGTCGGAAACGCGTGTCACTGTTCCTTCAGCAGCACACCAGGAACCGTTGAAGGCACTCGAGGGAAAGGTCATGGGGGACACCATGCGCACTCAGAAGAAGTCCAGCTCCAAGAAGAAGAAGTCCGCAGCTCTCCTCGCGGCCGGTGTCATCGGTCTCGCGACCGCCGGCGGGGCGTACGCGTACTGGACGAGCCTCGGCGGCGGCACCGGCACGGCCACCACGCGGGCCGGAGCGAGCAACGTCTTCCTCGTCACCGGCGGCAGCGCCACCGCGATGTACCCCGGCGACTCGGCGCAGACGATCACCGCCACGGTCAAGAACACCGGCACCGAGACCTACAAGATCCAGGCGGTCAAGGCCTACGTCACGACGAACAAGACGAACTGCGACGGCAGCGACTACAAGCTGAACGGCGCGGTCGCGCCGGTCTCCGAGGCCACGGCTGCCTCGCTCGGCATCACTGGGGTCGACCTCGCCCCCGCCGCGACGACCACCGTCGACTACACCCTGCAGTTCAACAACAAGACGACGAACCAGGACGCCTGCCAGGGCGCCACGGTGACGATCAACTACGTCGCCAGCTGAGACCCGGAAGGGGGCGGGACGCCGCATCGACCCCGGCGCCCCGCCCCTTCCGCGTCCGTCGCACGACCGTACGAGGTGCTGGCCCGCACCGACCACGACCGGGGAGCCCCATGAAGACGCCGAAGAACGCCAGGCCCACCGCCCTGGTGCTGCTCGGCGTCTTCGTCGCGCTCCTCGTCACGGTCCACGGCATGCCCCGTGCGGCCTCAGGCACGTCGGTCCTGAGCCCCGTCATCACCTCGCGCCCGGCCGACCCGTCGTCCAGCGTGACCGCGACGTTCACCTTCTCCGCCCTGTCGGGTAGTGCATTCCGGTGCGCGCGGGACGGCGTCGCCTTCGCGGCGTGCGCGAGCCCGGTCACCTACTCCGGCCTGTCGCAAGGCAGACACACCTTCAGCGTCACGGCGGTCGTCGCGGGTACGGCGAGCACCCCGACGGCATACGCGTGGGTCGTCGACACGGTGCCCCCGCCGGCGCCCGTGCTGACGTCGACCCCGGCCGACCCCACGTCGACGGCGACGAACACCGCGAGCTGGACCTCCGCCGAGGCGGGCGTGACGTTCCGGTGCTCCCTCGAGAACGGCCCGTGGACGGTGTGCACGACGCCGTTGACGTGGGTCATCGACACCTCGAACAACGGCCGGCACCAGCTCGCGGTGCGGGCCGTGGACGCAGCGGGCAACGTCTCCGCCACCACCGCCTACGCGTTCAGCTACCAGAAGGGCCGCCCCGAGACCGACCTGCCCTTCACCGTCTCCGGCAGCGTCGGTGATCTCGTCCCGGGTGTCTGGCGACCCCTGACCGTGACGGTCTCGAACCCCAACTCCGTCGCCATCAGGGTGTCGGCGCTCACCGTCGCCGTCGCAACCGACAGCACCCCGCCCGGCTGCACCTCGGCGGCGAACCTCGACCTGCGCCAGCCCTCTGTCACGACGAGCTCCGCGCTCCTCGTCCCGTCCCGCGGCTCGGTCACCCTTCCCGCCCAGGGAATGGCGACCGCCGAGATCCGCCTGCGCAACCTGCCGACCGTCAACCAGGACGTCTGCAAGAACAAGAGCTTCGCGCTCACGTGGGCCGGGACGGCGAGCAACTGATGCCCGCCCCGACGCCCCCAAAGACGCGCGCACGCCGTGCAGCCCCGCGCCGCGGCGTGCGCGCCCTCCGTGTCACCGTCCTCATGGCGGTGCTGATGACGGTGTCCAGCACCGCGTGGGCGTACTGGACCGTCAGCGGGCGCGGCACCGGCACCGCGCCGACCGCCACGATCTCGACCCCGTCGTCCGTCACGGCAACGGCCGCCGTCGGCGCCACGACCGTCTCTGTCGCGTGGACCCCGCCGTCGGCGGGCGTGGCCCCCACGGGGTACCGCGTCGACCGCACCAACGTCACGACGTCCGCCACGGTCGCCGCCTGTGGCACGTCGCCATCGACACTCCTGACCACCACGTCCTGCAGCGACCCGTCCGTCCCGGACGGGACCTACCGCTACACCGTCGTCGCGGTGCGCTCCGGGTGGACCACGACGGGCCCCTCGAGTGGTCCCGTCACCGTCCAGGCATCGGTCGTCACCAGCACGTCGGTGAGCTCGTCCACCAACCCGTCGGTGGTCGGGCAGTCCGTGACCTACACCGCGACGGTCAGCGCGGCCTCCGGCACGCCGGCCGGGTCGGTCACCTTCCGTGACGGCGGGTCCGCCCTGACGTGCGCGGGCGGCTCCCAGACGCTCAGTGCGGGCACCGCGACGTGCACCGTCGCCGCTCCTTCAGCGGGCACCAGGTCGATCACGGCGGCGTATGCCGGGTCGGCGCCCTACTCGGGATCGTCCTCGGCCGCCGTGTCGCAGGTCGTGAACGCCGCGGCCACGACGACGACCGTCACGTCGTCGACGAACCCGTCGGTGGTGGGCGAGTCCGTGACCTACACCGCCACGGTGTCGGCGTCGGCTCCCGGCGGCGGCACCCCCGGCGGGACGGTCACCTTCAAGGACGGCGCGACGACCCTGACCTGCGCAGGGGGCATTCCGACGCTCAGCTCCGGGTCGACGACCTGTCTCGTGAGCCAGGCCTCCGCCGCCACACGCGCCATCACCGCCGTCTACTCCGGCTCGGCCGACCACCTCATGTCCACCTCGCCCACCGTCAGCCAGGTCGTGGGGGCCGCGGCCACGACGTCCACCCTGACGACCTCGGCGCCGACGGTCCGGACCGGCCAGAGCGTCACCTACACCGCGACGGTGGCCTCCACGGCTCCCGGCGGGGGAGTGCCCACCGGCGTCGTCACCTTCAAGGACGGCACGACCGTGATCGGCTGCACGTCCGGCACCCAGACCCTCAGCGCATCCGGTGTCGCCACCTGCACGACGGCCTTCGCGACCGCCGGCACCCGGTCGGTCACGGCGGCGTATGCCGGCACGGCGAACCACTCGGCGTCCACGTCCGCTTCGCTCAGCCAGGGCGTCGTCGCCGGCCAGGCGGCAGGGCTCGTCTTCTCGAACGTCACCGTCAACGGGAACCCGGCGACGCCGAGCTGCTCCGGAACCGTCGGCACCACCTTCACGTGCACGGTCGCCGGTGGCAACAACGCCGTCATCGCGGCCAACGTCGGCTTCGGCAGCAGCACGCAGGCGGCGGTCTCCTACAGCGGCTCGACGGAGACCATCAACTGGTCCTCGACCGGCAAGAACGCGGCCACGGGGAAGGTCACGGTGGCCCCGAGCGCCACGACCTCGACCACCCCGGTCTCCGCGACGAAGACCGGCTCGAACGCGGCGTCGGTAACCGTGACGTTCACGGAGTCCGGTGGGTCGACGTGGACCGCGGTGCTGACGGTCTCCTGACCGCCGGTGTCGCCGGAGGGATCAGGTGCGTCGAGTCAGCCCGTCGGCCATGGCCCGGACGGCCCTGAGCCTTCGGCGCGTGCGTCGGCGCGCGCCGGCGTAGATCCCCCGGCTTCGTGACGGCCTGCCGGGGTCGACGGTCAGCGTCCAGTAGGCAGTGGACTTCTTGACCGAGGCCGCGGTCGGCTTCCGGTAGGGCGGGTCGAGGGTGAGGTGCGGGCGTTCCCAGGCCACGTTCCGCTTGACGACCTTCGCCGGCGAGCCCGCTCCGACGACGTTGTTGGGCAAGGACCGCGTCACGACCGAGCGCATGCCGACGACGGTGCCGTCGCCGATGGTGACGCCCCCGAGGACGCAGGCGCCGAGACCGAGCCACACGTGGTTGCCGATGACGATCGACCGGGCTGCGTTGACGCGCTTGCCGGTGCGGACGTCGAAGATGGGGTGGCCGTCGTCGGCGCGGATCTGGGTGTCGGACGCGATCATGACGTCGTCACCGATCGTGATCGACGTGCCCTCCGCCGTCGACATGGCCACCGTCGTCGTCGACGACACGTTCTTGCCGATGCGCACCTGGCAGCCGTCCCCGACGCGGATCGCTGCGCGAAGTCCCGGCACGCCGTGGCTGCTGCCGATCTCCACGAGGCCGTCGTCGCAGTCGAAGTCGACGAAGAGCTGGGCGATGTTGTGCTGCGTCGCGACACGCAGGACGTTGTTGCGTCCCTTGAACTTCACACGGATGTTCTTCTCGACGGTCCCGCTGAACTCGATGCGGTTCCCCCGGTCGTCTTCGTACGCCTCGAGGGTCGTCACACGGTTCATGGCGGCGAGCCTAGTGGTTGCTGAGAACTGGTTGAAAGCCCCACGAGTGCCCGCTGACACGATGCGCGAGGTGACCTGCGCAGATGCCCGTCGCGGGCGGTGCCGGTCCATTCTGTGACGGCACGAACCGCTCAGAAGTAGGACATCCTCGCGCGCGCCTCGGCCCGCGTCGAGGGCGGCGGCGGCCCGCTCGCAGCCCGGACGAGGTCAGCAGCGGTGGGGCCCTGCCGCTCCGGCTCGTCGACCGTGAGCGCCTGACCAGGGCTGCGTCCGTCGCCGTCCACCGGTGCCGGCGTCCGCGCCGCGCCGACGGTGAGGGCCGCGACCGCCGTCGTGACGGGTACGGCGAGCACGAGACCGATCGCGCTGGCGAGCGTGCGCAGGATCTCCTCCGACAGCGACTCCGTCTGGAGCATCTCGAGCACCGGACGCTCGTAGAGGAAGAGGAGGAGGAGCACCGGGAGCGCGGCACCGGCATACGCGAAGACGATCGTGTAGATCGTCGAGGCGATGTGGTCGCGACCGATGCGCATGCCCGACTGGAAGAGCGCCCGTCTCCCCATCGAGGGGGCAGCCGCACGCAGCTCCCACACCGCCGAGGACTGTGTGATCGTCACGTCGTTGAGGACGCCCAGACCGGCCACGATGATCGCGCACGTCAGCAGCTCGCGCGGGTTCATCGTCGTGACGAAGGAGGCCAGGGTGGCACCCTCGTCGTTGGCGACCCCGCTCAGGCGTGCCAGGTCGACGGCGAGCAGACCCAGACCCGCCGTGATCGCGACGCCGAAGAGCGTGCCGGCGAGAGCCGTGCTCGTGCGCACCGAGAGCCCGTGGGCGAGGTAGAGGACGACGAACATGATCGCCGAGGAGCCGATGAGGGCCACGAGCAGCCCGGACTGGCCCTCGAGGAGGGCCGGCAGCATGAACCTGACGACGACGAAGCCGCCGAAGACGAGGCCAACCAGGGCCAGGATCCCGCGCCATCGGGCGACGACCGCCACGACGAGGAGGAAGAGCGCGAGCATGAGCGACAGGGGAGCGCCGCGCTGCACCTGCAGGAAGGAGTACGTCTCGCGCTGGGTGTGCTGGGGCGGGGTCCGCAACAGCATGACGGTGTCGCCCTCGCGCAGGCCCGACGTCGAAACGGCGGGAGGCACGGAGACGGACACGACCGGACGCACGTCGCCGGACGTCGCGGTGGGTTGCGTGAGCTGCACCGTGATCGCGCCGCAGGTCGGGCTCCCGCCGACGACGTCACCACTCTGGCCGGCGGCGGGGGCGGCCCCGGTGCCGGCCTCGGCGCCCTCGCAGACCGGGAGGACCCGCTGGACCGCAACGGGGAAGGTCACCCCGGGAGCCGCGAAGTCGGACGTGCCGACCCGGTCGGCCGCCTGCGACTCCTCGGGCCAGTAGCGCACGAGACCGAAGATCGTGGCCGCGGCGGCGAGCGCGATCAGGAGGGTGAGGCCGAGCCGTGCCAGCGTGCTGACGGCGACGGTGCCGGACGCTGCACGGGCTGCGTGGGCATGGCTGTGCGAGTGTCCGCCGGGCATGGGGCCGAGTGTGCCAGAGCAGACCGGCGAGCACGGACTGCGGCACCGCGCTCGGCGTGCACCCCTCGGACTCAGCGGTCGCTCGACGAGGGGTCGTGTCCTGATCGATGCCATGGACGCACTCGACCACTGCGGACGCCCGTTAGGCTTGCCGCCGTGGAGGTCGAGAAAGCGGGGGAGCGCGAGCACGTCGTGACGGAGCGCCTGCTGACGATCCCCAACGTGCTGTCGGTGCTTCGGCTTCTCGGCGTGCCCGTCTTCCTCTGGGCGATCGTCTCGGAGCGCGACGGGCTCGCCTTCCTGCTGCTGCTGTTCTCGGGCGTCACCGACTACCTCGACGGCAAGATCGCTCGCCGGTTCAACATGGAGAGCCGCCTGGGCCAGTTCCTCGACCCCGTCGCCGACCGGCTCTACATCCTCACGACCCTCGTCGGGCTCCTGTGGCGCCAGATCATCCCGGTCTGGCTCGTCGTCGTGCTCCTCGCCCGCGAGGCCGTCATGGCCCTGATGCTGCTCTACCTGCGCAGCAAGGGACAGCTCGGCCTGCCCGTTCACTTCGTCGGCAAGGCCGCGACCTTCAATCTGCTCTACGCCTTCCCCCTGCTGCTCCTCGCGCACCGGGACGACTGGCTCGGTGACCTCGTCCGCCCCATCGGCTGGGGCTTCGCGTGGTGGGGCGTCGCCCTCTACTGGCTCGCCGCCGTGCTGTACGCCATCCACGCGCGCCTCGTGCTGGCGCAGCGTCCTCGGGTGGTGACCCCATGAGCCCCGAGCGGCGTCCGGACGAGTCGATGACGCTGCTGACCACGATGATGGAGCGGCCGCTCGACGCGGGCTACCAGGAGGCCGCCGACCGACGGGTCGCGGCCGGGCTGCCCGGAGCCACCTCCACGCGCACCGTCCTCGTCGTCGTCCTGGCCATCCTCACCGGCTTCCTCTTCGCCGTGGCGGCGCAGTCGCTCCGGCCGAAGCCGACCGCTGCCGCCGCCGTGAAGAAGGAGCTCGTCACCCGCATCGAGGCGCTGCAGAAGCACGGGACCGACCAGGAGGCGAAGGTGGCGGCCCTCGGCAAGCAGGTGCGTGACTACGAGGCCCTCGCCCTACAGCAGTCGGGCGGCACCGACCTCACGAGCACCATCAAGGACCTCGAGGTCCAGGCCGGCGCCGTGCCCCTCACCGGGCCCGGGCTGACGTTGACCCTCGACGACGCCGCCTCGACCGACGCCGGCGCCGACGCAGGGAGCCGCCCGAGCAGCGGGTTCGAGGAGGGCCGGGTGACCTCCGGCGACCTGCAGATCATCGTCAACGGCCTCTGGGGGGCCGGAGCCGAGGCCATCTCCATCAACGGGCACCGGCTCAGCTCCACCGCCGCCATCCGGTTCGCGGGGCAGGCGATCATCGTCGACTTCCGACCGTTGTCACGTCCCTACGTGATCACCGCCCTCGGCGACTCCCAAGGCATGCAGCAGCTCTTCGAGCCCTCGTTCGCGGGGCTCTACCTCTCGCAGCTGACCGACCAGTACAAGATCCGGTCGATCATGGCCGGGAGCGACTCCCTGAGCGTCCCCGGGGACTCGGCCGTGCGGCTCGAGGTCGCGGAACCCGTCGGTCCGCCCGTAGGCTCGACCGGGCCGGGCACCACGACGCTGCAGCAGGGCACGACCACCCCGAAGCGGAGCGCGGGTGCGGGTGTGGCCCCGACCGGCACGAGCACGTCGACGGCGCGCTCGCCCTCGGACACCCCGAGCGGCACCACCGACTCCGGCACCGGTAGCCCGGCGTCACGGACCAGTGAGGAGAACCCTTCGTGATCCCAGTTCTCGGCCTTCTGGCCGGACTCGCGGTGGGGCTCTTCCTCGATCCCTCGGTGCCCGTGTGGCTCCAGCCCTACCTCCCGATCGCGGTCATCGCCGCTCTCGACGCGGTCTTCGGCGCCCTCCGCGCGATCCTCGACGGCATCTTCAACGACAAGGTCTTCGTCGTCTCCTTCCTGTCCAACGTCGTCGTCGCCGCGTTCATCGTCTTCCTCGGCGACCAGCTCGGCGTCGGCTCGCAGCTCTCGACCGGTGTCGTCGTCGTCCTCGGCGTGCGGATCTTCTCCAACGTGGCCTCGATCCGCCGGCACCTGTTCAAGGCCTGAGCATGGGCAAGCGCAAGAAGGGTCGTCCCGCACCCGCTCCCGTCGACCGACCGGAGGCGCCCGTCGACGCAGCCGAGGGGGAGGCCCCCCACACCGAGACGGCACCGGAGACGGCACCGGAGACGTCGCCGGAGGCGGTTCCTGAGTCGACTCCTGAGTCGACTCCTGAGTCGACTCCTGAGTCGACTCCAGGGACGCCGACCGAGCCGACTCCTGAGCCGATTCCCCAGACGTCGACCGAGACATCGACCGAGACATCGACCGAGACATCGACCGAGACATCGACCGAGACCCCGATCGAGTCGTCCGGCGAAGCCGTGGACCCGTCGCTGGAGCCGTCGGCGCAGCCAGCCATGGCCCCCGTGCCCGACACCGGTGCCGGCGAGTCACCGTCGGCCGACGCACCGTCGGCCGGGGCGCCGGCGCCCGAGATCAGAGCGTCCGCCGCGCCCGAGACCGGGACGAGCCGGGTGCCGGTCGAGGGTCAAGCCGCCTGGACGCGCCTGCTCAAGATGAGCCGACCGCGCGCCACCCGGGCCAACCTGCTGGCGGCCCTGCTCGCCGTGCTCCTCGGCGCCGGCATCGCGGCCCAGGTGCAGCTGACCAACCAGCGCGGGCTCGACGAGCTGAGCCAGCCCGATCTCGTCCGGGTGCTCGACGACATCTCGCTGCGCTCGTCCCGCCTCGACCAGCAGGTGCGCGAGCTCGAGTCCACCCGCGACCGGCTCAAGAACGGCACGGGCACCGCGGCCGAGGCCCTCGAGCAGGCTCAGAAGCGCGTCGACACCCTCGGCATCCTCGCCGGCACCCTCGCGGCCAAGGGCCCCGGCATCACCCTGCGCATCAACGACCCGACCAATGCCGTGACGGGACCGATCGTCCTCGACATCATCCAGGAGCTCCGTGACGCAGGGGCCGAGTCGATCGACGTCGGCGGTGTCCGCGTCGTCGCCTCGTCGTTCGTCGGCGACCGGGACGGTGAGATCCTCGTCGACGGGGTCCAGGTGACCCGGCCTCTCGTCATCAAGGTGATCGGCGACTCGAAGACCCTCTCGTCGGCGATGACGATCCCCGGCGGCATCGTCGAGTCCGTGCGGCAGAAGGGCGCCGAGGCCAGCGTCACCGAGTCGAACCTCGTCGAGATCACCTCGCTGCACCGACCGACCCAGATGACCCACGCGAAGCCGGTCGAGTGACGGCAACGGTGTGCCGGCGGCGGCTCGTGACCAACCGGTGCGGCACTCAGTGGGGCCCACTTCCTGCGCTCGTCGCGCGGGCATGGCATCCTCTCAGGTGCCACCGCATCGCCGGCGACACCAGCGCCCAGCAGCACGCGCATCCACCACGACCCCGACCGGGGTCGTCCACTGACGAAGGAGCGACATGAGCGACCTGGACTACCCCTCCGACCTGCGCTACACCAGCGACCATGAGTGGGTCCGCGTCGGCGACGACGGAGTGGTCCGCATCGGCATCACGTCCTTCGCCCAGGACGCGCTGGGCGACGTCGTCTACGTCTCCCTCCCAGCCGTCGGCGACACCGTGACGCCCGGAGACTCGTGCGGCGAGGTCGAGTCGACGAAGTCGGTCAGCGACGTCTACGCCCCCCTCGAGGGAGAGGTGACGGCCACCAACGCCGCCCTGGACGCCTCGCCCGAGCTGATCAACTCCGACCCCTACGGTGAGGGCTGGATGTTCGAGCTGCGCCTGGCCGACGCGTCTGCCGTCGAGGGCCTCATGGACGCCGCGACCTACACCGCGTCGCTGTCCTGACGCCCGACGCCACCCTGTCCACCGGGTTGCCGGGCAGGCCCCGACCCGCCCGGGTCAACTAGAGTGGATGGACCCGAATCCGCCCGCAACACAGAGGAGGACCGCATGTCGAGCGACCTGCCCGACCCCGACGACATGAACGCCGAACCCCGCACCATGCGGTTCCAAGGCGTGCCGTCGCTCGACAGCGACCACGTCGACACGCTCGACGCCCGGGGCCTCACGGCCGAGGACCAGGCCACCATCGAGGCGCTGCGACCCGGGACCGCCCTGCTCGTCGTGCTCCGCGGTCCCAACACGGGGGCCCGCTTCCTGCTCGACGACCAGGAGGTGGCCGCCGGCCGACACCCCGACTCCGACATCTTCCTCGACGACGTCACCGTGTCGCGCAAGCACGCGGCGTTCGTCGCCCAGGGTGGCGGCTACGTCGTGCGCGACGCGGGCTCGCTCAACGGCACCTACGTCAACCGCGAGCGGATCGACGAGGCGCCCCTGCACCAAGGTGACGAGGTCCAGATCGGCAAGTTCCGCCTCGTCTACTACTCGTCCGGAGCGCCCCAGCAACCACCCGCATGACCGCAGCCACGGTGGCCGGTGACGGGGGAGTGCCGGCACCCCACCGTCTGACGATCGGCAAGGTGCTGTCGGCCCTCTCCGAGGACTTTCCCGACGTCAGCGCGTCGAAGATCCGCTTCCTCGAGGCCGAGGGTCTGGTGACACCGCACCGCACAGCCTCCGGCTACCGCACCTACACCGACGACGACGTGAGTCGGCTGCACTACGTCCTGACCGCGCAGCGGGACCGCTACTGGCCGCTCAAGGTCATCCGGGAAGCGCTCGACGCGCTCGACCGTGGTCTGTCGGATCCCGGAGTTGAGTCGGCTGGTCGGCCCCGGCCGCCGGCGCCCTCGGCCGACCCCGAGGTCCCGACCCCGCACGACCTCGCAGCCCGACGTGACGTGTCGCTCACCGGCCCGGAGCTGCGTGAGGCGACCGGCATCGACCGCGACACGATGCTCGCCCTCGAGACGTACGGTCTGCTCCAGCCTGACGAGAAGGGCCACTTCGGCCACGACGCGCTGGCGATCGCCGCCGCCGCCCGGACCCTCGCCGGACACGGCCTCGAGGCGCGTCACCTGCGTCCGTTCCGCACCGCCGCCGACCGCGAGATCGGGCTCGTCGACCAGGTTCTGGCGACGCGTTCCGGCAGCGGCACGCGGGAGCAACGGGCGGCCGAGATCGCCTCTGCCTGCATCGCGTTGCACGTCGCGCTGGTCCGCTCCGGCCTGTCCCGCTGAGGCCCGTCCCCACCGTCCACGCGCGGGGGTACGGTGGAGGAGTGAGAGAGGTCGATGTCCTGGGCGTTCGCGTCGAGATGCCCACGAACCAGCCGATCGTCCTGCTGCGTGAGCGGGACGGTGGGCGCTACCTGCCGATCTGGATCGGTGCGGCCGAGGCCGCTGCGATCACCTACGCCCAGCAGGGCGTCGTGCCGCCGCGACCGCTGACCCACGACCTCATGCGCGACGTCCTCTCGGTGCTCGGTCACGAGCTGACCGAGGTCCGGATCGTGGCCCTCAAGGACTCCGTCTTCCACGCGGCGCTCATCATCGACGGCAAGGCCGAGGTCAGCTCGCGAGCGAGCGACGCCATCGCCCTCGCCCTGCGCACCGGCGCCAAGGTGCTCGTCGAACCGGGCATCCTCGACGAGGCGGCCATCGTCGTCTCCTCCGAGGAGGACGACGAGGTCGAACGCTTCAAGGAGTTCCTCGACCACGTCTCCGCCGAGGACTTCGAGGGCCCCGCGCCCGAGGCCGAACCGGGTGACCGTCCCGACGTGCCCGACCGTCCGGACTGACCTGACTGACCTGACTGACCCAACCGACCTGACCGACCTGACCGACCGTCGCGACCGGATCGGCCTTCACCGAACACTCCAGACCTTCACCTTCACGTATTACCTGAAGGTTCGTCCGGCATCTCGACACGCCGTCGGCTCGGGCCCGTGGTCATTGACCGAACGGGGGTCGCGGCCTACCGTCAGGAGAACGACGTGACTGTAGTTATCCGGATGTCGTCTGCGCGCACGCACCCCCGCGGCCCGCAGCCTGAGCAGGAGGAGGACGGCATGGCCGCCATCGAGGACGCGCACGACGCCGGTCGGGTCATGCCCGCCGGGTCCCAGGGCCTGCTGTTCACCGACGACCTGCCCGAGCTGTCCGAGGACACCGGCTACCGCGGTCCGACCGCGTGCAAGGCCGCCGGCATCACCTACCGACAGCTCGACTACTGGGCGCGCACGGGCCTCGTCGAGCCGTCCGTCCGCAGCGCGACCGGTTCGGGCACGCAGCGCCTCTACGGCTTCCGCGACATCCTCGTGCTCAAGGTGGTCAAGCGCCTGCTCGACACCGGCGTCTCCCTCCAGCAGATCCGCGTCGCCATCAGCCACCTGCGCGAGCGTGGCGTCGAGGACCTCGCGCAGATCACCTTGATGAGCGACGGCGCCTCCGTCTACGAGTGCACGTCCGCCGACGAGGTCATCGACCTCGTGCAGGGTGGTCAGGGCGTCTTCGGGATCGCCGTGGGTCGGGTGTGGCGCGAGGTCGAGGGCGAGCTCGCGCTGCTGCCGAGCGAGCGTGCCGACGAGGACGTGCCGGCCGACCACCCCGACGACGAGCTCAACGCGCGCCGTCAGGCCCGCCGACTGGCCTGACCGACCAGCTCACCACACCCCTCAAGCACGACCCTTCGACACGGCCCGACCGGACTCTCCGGCCGGGTCCTGTCCGTGCCGGGACCACGGCCGCCTGCTGGTAGATTCGGGGGTGCCGATCGACCCTGCGTGGGAGAGTCCTCGGGGTGCGCAGCACCTGCGAGGCGCCGAAGGGGCAACATCCCCGGAACCTCTCAGGCGCCAGGACCACGCGGGCGAGGCAACTCTGGAGGCACTCCACGGTGCTCGACAGACGGGGAGCGTGTGTCGTCCGCTCGAACCCGTCAGGAGCCCGCATGTCGATCGACCAGCTCGTGCCCGTCACCACCGGAACGTCCACCGAGACGGTGATGGCCGACTTCGTCAGCCGTCACGTCGGCCCAGCCGGCGACGACGTGCGCCACATGCTCGAGGTCGTCGGCCAGCCGAGCCTCGACGCGATGTGCGATCGAGCCATCCCCGGGGCCATCCGGTCCGAGTCGCCCCTGCGCATCCAAGCGGCCGCCAGTGAGAGCGCCGTCATCGAGGAGCTGCGCGGGTTCGCCTCTCGCAACACCGTCCTCACCTCGCTCATCGGCCTGGGCTACTACGGCACCGTGACCCCGCCGGTCGTGCGCCGCAACGTGCTCGAGAACCCTGCCTGGTACACCGCGTACACGCCGTACCAGCCCGAGATCTCCCAGGGCCGGCTCGAGGCCTTGCTCAACTTCCAGACGGTCGTCACCGACCTGACCGGCCTCGACGTGGCGGGGTCCTCGCTCCTCGACGAGTCGACCGCCGCCGCCGAGGCGATGTCGCTCATGCGTCGGGCGAGCAAGGCTCCCGCCGACGCCGTCGTGCTCGTCGACGAGCGGCTCTTCCCGCAGACCATCGCCGTGATGCGCACCCGCGCCGAGGCGCTCGGGCTGCCCCTCGCCGTGGCCGACCTCCGGGCCGTCACGGACGGCGACTCCCTCTCCGCAGCAGCGGGCGGTCGCGCCGTCGTGGGGGCGATGGTGCAGTACCCCGACGCGACCGGCGAGCTCGTCGACTGGGCACCGCTGACCTCCGCCGTCCACGCGTCCAAGGGCCTCGTCACCGCCTGCGCCGACCTGCTGGCCCTGACCCTGGCCAGCGCGCCGGGGGAGTGGGGCGCCGACATCGCCGTCGGCAGTGCCCAGCGCTTCGGCGTCCCGATGGGCTTCGGCGGCCCGCACGCCGGCTACATGGCCGTCCACCGCGGTCTCGAGCGCCAGATCCCCGGCCGACTCGTCGGCGTCTCCGTCGACGCCGAGGGGCACCAGGCCTACCGCCTCGCCCTCCAGACGCGCGAGCAGCACATCCGTCGCGAGAAGGCGACGTCCAACATCTGCACCGCCCAGGTGCTCCTCGCCGTCATGGCGAGCATGTATGCCGTGTGGCACGGTCCCGCGGGCCTCCTTGCCATCGCGCAGCGCGTCGGCGGTCTCACGGCCGCGCTGCGTGGCGCCCTCGTCGACGGCGGCCTCGACGTCGAGACGGCGGCGTTCTTCGACACGCTGACGGTCGTGCTGCCTGGTCGAGCCGCCGAGGTCACGACGGCCTTCGCCGACCGGGGCATCAACGTCTGGCGTGTCGACGCCGACCGCGTGTCGCTGAGCCTCGACGAGACGTCCACGCCCGCAACGGTGCTCGCGGTCCTCGAGGCATTCGGTGTGACGCCGTCGGACGACGTCACCGCCGGCGTGAGCGCGATCGGGGCGCACGGCATACCCGAGGCGCTGAGGCGCACGTCCGAGTTCCTGACTCACCCGGTCTTCCACGCGCACCACTCCGAGACGGCGATGCTGCGCTACCTGCGCCGCCTGTCCGACCGCGACTTCGCCCTCGACCGAGGCATGATCCCGCTCGGGTCGTGCACGATGAAGCTCAACGCCACCACCGAGATGGAGGCGGTGACCTGGCCGGAGTTCGCCAACCTGCACCCCTTCGCCCCGGCCGAGCAGACGGTCGGCATCCGCGCCCTCATCGACGACCTGTCGTCGTGGCTGTGCGAGATCACCGGCTACGACGCGGTGTCGCTCCAGCCCAACGCCGGCTCGCAGGGCGAGTTCGCGGGGCTGCTCGCGATCCACGCGTACCACCAGGCCAGGGGGGAGGGACACCGCCGCGTCTGCCTCATCCCGGCCAGCGCGCACGGCACCAACGCGGCGTCGGCCGTCATGGCGGGCCTCAAGGTCGTCGTCGTCAAGACCGCTGCAGGCGGCACCGTCGACATGGACGACCTGCGCGCCAAGGTCGAGGCGCACCGCGACGACCTCGCCGCGATCATGGTGACCTACCCGTCGACGCACGGTGTCTACGAGGACACCATCACCGAGCTGTGCGAGCTGGTCCACGAGGCCGGCGGCCAGGTCTACGTCGACGGCGCCAACCTCAACGCCCTCGTGGGCCTCGCCCAGCCCGGCGCGTTCGGCGCCGACGTCAGCCACCTCAACCTGCACAAGACCTTCTGCATCCCGCACGGTGGCGGCGGCCCCGGAGTCGGCCCCGTGGCGGTGCGCGCGCACCTCGCCCCGCACCTGCCCAACCACCCCCTCGCGCCCGAGGCCGGTCCCGAGTCCGGGGTCGGTCCCGTCTCCGCCGCCCCCTACGGCTCGGCGAGCATCCTGCCGATCTCGTGGGCCTACGTCCGGCTCATGGGCGGCGAGGGCCTGCGGCACGCCACCCAGATGGCGGTCCTCGGCGCCAACTACATCGCCGCCCGGCTGCGCGAGCACTACCCGGTGCTGTACTCCGGTCACGACGACCTCGTCGCGCACGAGTGCATCCTCGACGTCCGCCAGATCACGTCCGAGACGGGCGTCACGGTCGACGACATCGCCAAGCGCCTCGTCGACTACGGCTTCCACGCGCCGACGATGAGCTTCCCCGTCGCAGGCACGCTCATGGTCGAGCCCACCGAGTCCGAGAACCTCTACGAGCTCGACCGCTTCTGCGACGCGATGATCGCGATCCGCGGTGAGATCGAGGCGATCCGAGCCGGTGAGGTCGCCGTCGGCGACAGCATGCTGCGCCACGCGCCGCACACGGCTCTCAACGTCGCGGGGGAGTGGGACCACCCCTACGAGCGGACCGAGGCCGCCTTCCCCGTCGGCATCAACGCCGCCGACAAGTACTGGCCGCCGGTCAGCCGCATCGACGGCGCATACGGCGACCGCAACCTCGTCTGCTCGTGTCCGCCGCCGGAGGCCTTCGAGGGCTGACGGCCCTTCACGACACCGGTCACCACCGGGCCGAGGACCGGTCCGGTGGTGACCAGTCCGTGCGTGCCTCTCGCGCCGGGACGCCGAGTGTGGTTGTCTCGGCACGTGGGAGCCGATGTCGAGCAGGCCAGGTACACACGCGAGCAGCGGCAGCAGTACCGGGAGAAGGTGCGCCGCGACCTCGACGTGTTCGAACGCATGCTCGGCAAGAGCGAGTTCGAGTTCGACCGGCCCATGACGGGTCTCGAGATCGAGCTCAACCTCGTCAACGAGGACCTCGGCCCCAAGCTCGACAACAAGACGGTGCTCGAGCAGATCGCCGACGAGGACTACCAGACCGAGCTCGCGCGCTACAACATCGAGCTCAACGTCCACCCGCGCCCGCTGCCGGGTGACTCGGCCATCGAGCTCGAGCAGCTGCTGCGCGAGTCCCTCAACCGGGCCTCTGCCAAGGCCGCCGAGGCCCACGCGGGCATCGTCGCCATCGGCATCCTGCCGACGGTCATGCCCGAGCACTTCGAGGGCGACTGGATCAGCGAGAACATCCGCTACGCCGCCCTCAACAACGCCGTCCTCGACGCCCGCGGCGAGGACGTCTGGCTCGAGCTCGAGGGCCCGACGGGCGAGCGGATCGCCCGCTACTCCGACAGCCTCGCACCCGAGTCGGCGTGCACGTCGATCCAGCTGCACCTGCAGGTCCAGCCGGAGCGCTTCGCCGACCACTGGAACGCCGCCCAGGTCCTCGCCGGACCGCAGCTCGCGCTCGGCGCCAACTCGCCGTTCTTCCTCGGCCAGCGGCTCTGGGCGGAGACGCGCATCCCGTTCTTCACCCAGGCCACCGACACCCGGTCGGTCGAGCTGAAGAACCAGGGCGTGCGGCCCCGGGTCTGGTTCGGCGAACGGTGGATCACCTCGATCTTCGACCTCTTCGAGGAGAACGTCCGCTACTTCCCGGCACTGCTGCCCGAGCTCTACGACGAGGAGCCCGAGGAGGTCTTCGAGCGGGGTGAGGTGCCCGAGCTGAGGGAGCTGCGCCTGCACAACGGCACGGTCTACCGCTGGAACCGCCCGATCTACGACATCGTCAGCGGCCGCCCGCACCTGCGCGTGGAGAACCGCGTCCTGCCGGCGGGCCCGAGCATCGCCGACGTCATGGCCAACGCCGCGTTCTACTACGGCACGATGCGCGTCCTCGCCGAGGAGGACCGTCCGGTGTGGACCAGGATGAGCTTCTCGGCCGCCGAGTCGAACTTCGAGGAGGGCGCCCGCCTCGGCATCGACGCCCGCACCTACTGGCCGGGCCTGGGCGACGTGCCCTCCACGGAGCTCGCCCTGCGCCGCCTGCTCCCGATGGCCCACGAGGGCCTCGAGCGGTGGGGCGTCTCGGGAGCCGTGCGGGACCGCTTCCTGACGATCATCGAGCAGCGCTGCCTCACCGGCGTCAACGGAGCGTCGTGGCAGACCGAGTGCGTGGCCCGCCTCGAGGCGCGCGGCCTGACCCGTGACAAGGCCCTGCGCGAGATGCTGCGTCACTACATCGAGGGCATGATGGCCAACGAGCCCGTGCACACCTGGGAGCTCCCCCGGAACTGACCGCAGCGGCGGGTCCCGTTGCGCCACGGCACAGCCCGCGTATGCCGTGTGCCCGGGGCACACGGCATACGCCCCCTTCGTGCGGGGCTCAGTCGGAGAGCAGGCGCCAGGGGGAGAGGTTGTACATCCCGAGGCACCGCGTGGACCGGTGGTGCGTCAACACGCTCATCGAGCCCGCGTCGAGGATGAGCTGCTGGCCGAACCGGGGGTCGAGCCCGAGGTAGGTCGCGGTGAGGACGCGCAGCGCGTGGCCGTGGCCGAAGAGCGCGACGTCGCCGTGCTCGAGGTCCGGCCACACCTTGTCGATGACCTGCTGGGCTCGCGCCGACACCTGCTCGACCGTCTCCCCGGGGGTCACGCCGGGCTGCACTCCGTCGACGAACACCTCCCACGGGTGGCCGATCTCGGCGCTGATCTGCTTCGTCGTGATGCCCTCGTACGCGCCGTAGTCCCACTCGCGCAGCAATGGCTCGACCTCGAAGTCCCCGAGGCCCGCGAGCTCGGCCGTGCGCTTGGCGCGCTGGAGGGGGGAGACGAGGACGCGCTCGAACCGGTGCTTGCGCAGTACGTCGGCGAGCTCACGTGCCGCGGCCTCGCCCTCCGGTAGGAGCGGGAGGTCGGTCGTGCCGGTGTGCTGTCCGCTCAGCGACCACTCGGTCTCGCCGTGCCGGAAGAGGTAGATGTTGCCGGGGACGACACCGTCGGGGGAGGCCATCCGGCCACAGTAGCGGCGTGGCAGACCCTTCGACCCTGCCGTCCGGGCCGGCGCTCGGGCACACTCGGGTGCATGGACCTGCCCTTCCACCTGCTCAACGTCTTCTCCATCGAGGGAGAGCCCTTCTCGGGCAACCCCCTCTGCGTCTTCCCCGAGGCGGGTGCACTCTCCGACGACGAGATGCTCGCGTGGGCACGACAGTTCAACCTCAGTGAGTCGACCTTCGTGACGTCGCTCGGCGAGGGCGCCACGACGGGTGAGGCGGCCGTGCGCATCTTCACCCCCGGCCACGAGATGCCCTTCGCCGGGCACCCCACGCTCGGCACCGCGGAGGTCGTCGCGACGCTCGGCGGGGGGCTCGACAGCGTGCAGCTCAGCATGCCGGCCGGACGCATCCCGGTCGGGCGCGTCGACGGTGGCTGGCGCCTCGCGGCCCGGCCGGCGACGGTGCGCGAGGTGACGTCGAGCGGCGCCGAGCTGGCCGAGGCGCTCGGCATCGAGCGCGTGCTCGTCGTGCGCTCCGACGCGTCCTGGGTCGACGCCGGCGTCGAGCAGCTGCTCGTGCGCCTCGACTCCGTCGACGCCGTGCGGGCCTGCGACCCCGACGCGCACCTCATGGACGCCCACATGACGTCCCCGCCGCGGGCACCGCACGTGTACGTGTGGGCGTGGACCGGGCCCAAGAGCATCGAGGCCAGGCTCTTCTACACCCAGGGTCAGGCGGTCCTCGAGGACCCGGCGACGGGGTCGGCGTGCGCCAACCTCGGTGGCTGGCTCGTCTCCCAGGGCGCCCGCGACGTCTCGGTGGTCGTCAGCCAGGGCACGGCCGTCGGGCGCCCCTCGCGCCTGCTGCTCGACATCGACGCCGAGGGCGCCGTCCACGTGGGAGGACGCGTCGAGACGGTCGGCCGCGGCACCTGCTCACTCGGCGCGGTGCGGGCCTGACGTGCCGGTCTGGATCGGGTTCCTCCGCGCCGTCAACGTCGGCAAGCGGCAGGTGCGCATGGCGTCGCTGCGCACGCTGCTCGAGGCGGAGGGCTACGAGGACGTCGAGACGCACATCCAGAGCGGCAACCTCAAGGTCCGCTCGGCCACGCGCAGCGCGGCCAAGGTCGAGGCCGACCTGCGCCGGGCCATCAGCGCCGAGTTCGGTTTCGACGTGCCGGTCGTCGTGCGCACCCCGGCGCAGCTGCGGACGCTGGCCGACGAGGCCGACGCCCTCGAGTCACCGATCGGCGCGGACGCGAAACGCTACGTGACGTTCATGACGGGCGACCTCGACCCCGAGGGCGTCGCCGCGCTGCACGAGTGGGACGCCGCCACCGAGGGCGCCCGCGTCGTCGGCCACGACATCGTGCTCTTCCTCTCGGACGGCGTGCAGGCGGCCAAGCTGTCCAACGCCCGCATCGAGAAGCTGACGGGAGCGGTCGGCACGGCTCGCAACATCACCGTCGTCCGGGCCCTCGCCGAGAAGTGGGGCGGCTGAGCGCGCCGACGGACCGCCACGAACCGGAGCGACGCCGCGCCCCCGTGCTCGCGGCATACGCCATGGCGGTCGGTCGACCGCGCGCGTTTCAGAGCCGGGCGCGGCGGACGAGCTCGAAGCAGACGACGGCGGCGGCGGCCGAGACGTTGAGCGACTCGACGCCCGCGGCCATCGGGATCGCGACCCACGTGTCGACGAGGTCGGCCACCTCGGGCGTCAGCCCCGCCGTCTCGCTGCCGAGCACGAAGGCGACGGGCTCGGGCAGGCGGGCCGCGAAGAGGTCGTCGTCGCCGCCGGCATCGAGCCCGACGACGTGGAAGCCGGCCCGCTTGAGGTCGGTCACCGCGTCCCCTGCGGTGAACGCCTTGAGGATGGGCGCCCGGAAGGCGACGCCGGCCGAGGCCTTGACGACGAGCGGGTCGAGCGAGGCGACCCCCTTGCGCGGGACGACGATGCCGTCGACGCCGGCCGCCGTGGCCGAGCGGAGGATCATGCCGACGTTGGCAGGCGTCGTCACGCCGTCGAGCACGAGCACGGCGCGCAGCGAGCCGGCATCCTCGGCGAGCGCCGCCTCGAGAGGCCGCATCCGCGGCGCGACGACGTCGGCGAAGACGCCCTGGTCCTGCCGTCCGTTGCCCGCGAGCTTCTTGACGCGCTCGGCGCTCGCGTACTGCACCTCGACACCCCGACGGCGAGCCGCCTGCTGGATCTCGCGCAGGCCGCTGCCACGGGCGCCGTCGGCGATGACGACCTTGTCGACGAGGAGGTCACCGTCGAGGAGCACCTCGTGGACCGGGTTGCGGCCGTAGACCGTGATGAAGCGGTCCTTGGGGGAGATCTCAGCGCTCACCGCGACAGGATCCCACAGCGCCGGCGCCGCACCGGACCGCACGGGAATGGGGGAGCACCCACTGACGTTCGGTATGATTGAATCATCAATCAAAAGGAGCTGGGACACATGCAGTTCGGGATCTTCACCGTCGGCGACGTGACCACCGACCCCACGACGGGCCGTACGCCGACCGAGCACGAGCGGATCGAGGCCACCGTCGCCATCGCCAGGAAGGCGGAGGAGGTCGGCCTCGACGTCTTCGCGACCGGACAGCACCACAACCCGCCCTTCATCCCGTCGGCCCCGACGACGACGCTCGCCTACATCGCCGCGCAGACGGAGCGGATCATCCTGTCGACGTCGACGACCCTCATCACGACGACCGACCCCGTGCGGATCGCGGAGGACTACGCCACCCTGCAGCACCTGAGCAACGGGCGCATGGACCTCATGATGGGCCGCGGCAACACCGGCCCGGTCTACCCGTGGTTCGGCAAGGACATCCGCGACGGCATCCCGCTCGCCATCGAGAACTACGCGCTGCTCCACCGGCTGTGGCGCGAGGACGTCGTCGACTGGCAGGGCACGTACCGCACCCCGCTCCAGGGCTTCACGTCGACGCCGCGCCCGCTCGACGGCATACCGCCGTTCGTCTGGCACGGCTCGATCCGCAGCCCCGAGATCGCCGAGCAGGCGGCCTACTACGGAGACGGCTTCTTCTCCAACCACATCTTCTGGCCGGCCAGCCACACGAAGCAGATGGTCCAGCTCTACCGCCGCCGCTTCGAGCACTACGGCCACGGCAGCGCCGACCAGGCGATCGTCGGGCTCGGCGGACAGGTCTTCATGCGGAAGAACAGCCAGGACGCGGTGCGCGAGTTCCGTCCCTACTTCGACAACGCACCCGTCTACGGCCACGGTCCGTCGCTCGAGGAGTTCACGAGCCAGACCCCGCTCACCGTCGGCAGCCCGCAGGAGGTCATCGAGAGGACGCTCGGCTTCCGTGAGTACGCCGGCGACTACCAGCGACAGCTGTGGCTGCTCGACCACGCCGGACTGCCGCTCAAGACCGTCCTCGAGCAGCTCGACATCCTCGGCGAGGAGGTCGTGCCGGTCCTGCGCAAGGAGTTCGCCGCCCTCAGGCCCGCCCACGTCCCGGACGCGCCGACCCACGCGAGCCAGCTCGCCGCCACAACCCCTGACAAGGAGCTCATCCCGTGACCGCCTTCCGTCTCGCCGTCATCACGGCGGGCATCACGCAGCCGTCGTCGACGCGCCTGCTCGCCGACCGCCTCACCGAGGCCACCGTCCGGGCGCTCGCCGGGCACGACGTCAGCGAGGTCGTCGTCGAGGTCGTCGACGTGCGCGACGTCGCGCACGACCTGACGAACCACGTCCTGACCGGCTTCGCCTCGCCCGACCTGCACGTGCGTCTCGACGCGATCACCGAGGCGGACGCCGTCGTCGTCGCCACCCCGGTGTATGCGGCGTCGTACAGCGGGCTGTTCAAGATGCTCATCGACGTGCTCCCCAAGGACGCCCTGCGTGACACCCCGGTGCTGCTCGGCGCGACCGGTGGCACGGCCCGCCACTCCCTCGCGATCGACCACGCCCTCCGCCCGCTCTTCGCCCATCTCGGCGCGCTCGTCGCGCCGGTGGCGGTCTTCGCGGCCAGCGAGGACTGGGGCAGCGTCGACGCGGGGCGGCTCGGCGAACGGATCGAGCGAGCCGGTGCGGCCTTCGCGAGCCTCGTCAGCGGCTCCCCGCGGGCCGATCGGGTCGACCCGTTCGAGCAGGTCACGCCCTTCGAGTCGATGCTCACCGGCCTCCGCGCCCGATGACGCGAGCACCCGGTCGGCCCTTCGGGGCCTGACCGGGTGTCGTCACGTCCGCGGCGACGCAACACGCTGGGGAGTCCTCCCCATGGCCGCGTCGGGCGGCTCCCACCTACCGTGGGGCCACCGTCGACAGGAGGCCACCGTGCTCTACCGCAAGGGTGCTGACCCCGAAGCCCTGGAGCGCGCCGCTCGCGAGCTCACCGCGTGTGCCACCGAGGTGGACGGCATCCGGTCGACCGGGGCCCGGGCGCTCGCGGTCATCGGCCGCTCGTGGGGTGGCGACGACGCCCACTCGGCCCAGGAGAGCTGGCGCTCCACCTCGGCAGCCCTGTGGGCCCTCGGCTCGACGCTCGAGTCGATGTCGCGGCGCCTCACCGACAACGCGCGGGCGCAGCGAGGCACGAGCGGTGGCAACGGCCTTGTCTCCGGCCCGTCCGGCTTCCCCGACGTGTTCCCGGGGCTCGGCGGATCGGGCTCCGTCGGACCCGGCGCCTCCGCGGAGCCGACCCCGCTCGGTGAGCAGGTGCGCGGGACGTCACCGCAGGCCATCGACCTCGAGCTCGCCCACGTGGCCGACAACGTCTACCACCCGAGCGCGGTCGACGGTTGGACCCCGCTGGACGCCGACGCCCTCGCGGGCCTCCGCATCGACCCGGCCAGCCTCCACCGCGGCGACGGCTTCGACGCAGCCGTCTACCGCAACGACGAGGGCCAGTACGTCCTCGCCTTCGCCGGCACGTCCTCGCTCACCGACTGGGGTACCAACCTCCAGCAAGGGGTCGGGGCCCTCAGCGGTCAACACCTCCAGGCGATCGCGCTGGCCCAGGGCCTCGCCCGGGCGGTGGGCAGCGAGAACATCGTGATCACCGGCCACTCCCTCGGTGGCGGTCTCGCGAGCACCGCCTCCGTCGCCACGGACATCCCCGCCGTGACGTTCAACGCCGCGGGCGTGCACCCCAACACCGTCCTCGCCGCGACGGCCCGTGGCCAGGAGGACGCCGGCTACTCCTCGGGCCAGATCCGCAACTACCACGTGCGCGGAGAGCTGCTCACGACGCTCCAGAACCCGCTCGGCTCGTTCGTCGACCACGTGCCCTTCGTCGGCGACGACCCTCTCCCCAACGCCCTGGGCACCCAGATCGCGGTCAACCCCACCCACGGGCCCGAGATCTCGGTCTCGAAGTGGGCGGGGCTCGCCGGCACCTTCGCGCCGGCCGTCGTCGGCATCGAGGCCGGCCTCGACGTCTTCGGCTGGTCCAAGAACGCCCATGGTGGCGACTCCGTCGTCGACGCCATGGAGGCGAGCACATACTTCGGCAAGCAGTGACGGCTTCCGAGGTGGCTGGAGGCCCGTCATCCGAGGTCCAGCCGGTCGACGACGAGGTCCGCGATGGCGAGGGAGGCGGTCGCTGCCGGTGACGGCGCGTTGCGGATGCACAGGACGGAGCCGACCCGACTGAACCGGAAGTCCTCGACGAGCGCCCCGTCCCGATCCAGTGCCTGCGCCCGGACCCCGGCAACGGACGGCACGACGTCTGCGTCGTCGATCTCAGGGACGTAGCAGCGCACCCGCTCGAGGAACGCGTGGCGACTCAGCGATCCCAGGACCTCGTGCACGCCCGTCCGCAGGTTGGCGCGGGCGAACCGCAGGAACCCACGGGAGGAGACGAGCTCCCGGACGAGGTCGAGGTCGACGTCCCGGCGCCGGTAGCCCTCGCGAGCGGTGGCGAGAACGGCATTCGGACCGAGCAGCACGCCGCCGTCGACGCGCCGCGTCAGATGGACCCCGAGGAACGGGTAGCGGGGGTCGGGTACCGGGTAGACGAGCCCCCGCACGAGGTGTTCGGCCGACGGCACGAGCCGGTGGTACTCGCCACGGAACGGCACGATCGCCGGGTCGGGACCGTCGCCGGCCAGTCTCGCGAGCCGGTCGGCGTGCAGCCCACCCGCGAGAACCACGCGGTCGGCGACGAGGCGTCGCCCGTCTGCGGCACTCACCTCGACGCGACTGCCGCGGCGGTCGAGTCCGGTGACCTCGAAGCCCGTGACGACCTCGGCACCCGCGGACGCCGCGTCCGCGAGCATGGCCAGGGCGACGAGGGCGAAGTCGGTGATGGCCGTCGTGGGGGAGTGCAGCGCCGCGAGTCCCACGACGTGCGGCTCGACCTCACGCAGCTCACCCGGTCCGAGCCGACGCAGCCCCGGCACCCCGTTGGCCCGGGCGCGGGTCTCGATGGCGCGGAGAGCCTCGTCCTGGGCCTCGTCGAGCGCGACGACGAGCTTGCCCACCTCGTCGTAGGGCAGCCCCCGGTCGGCGCAGTAGCGGCGCAGACGCCGACCGCCCTCTCGTGAGAGCGCCGCCTTGACCGAGCCGGGCGCGTAGTAGAGGCCGGCATGGACGACACCGCTGTTGCGGGACGTCTGGTGCCGACCCGGCGCCGTCTCCTTCTCGACGACGGTCACCTCGGGGCGCCGCGTCGAGAGGGTGAGCCTGCGGGCCACTGCCGACCCGACGATGCCGCCGCCCACGACGACGACGTGGGGGCGGGTCACCCGTCGTTCACCCTGCGGCCGCCGCCGCCTGCTCGGCCGCGGCGACGTCCGCCCGCGTCGGTGCCAGCACGTGGGCGGCGTACGGCTCCGGGTGACGGCGCAGGTAGACCTTGATGTACGGGCACAACGCGACGATGGAGCGGCCCGACGCGAGCGTGGCGTCGAGGGCGTACGCGGCGAGGCGCCCGGCGAGACCCTGGCCTTCGTACGCGGGACTGACCTCCGTGTGGAAGAAGACGACGCGGGCGGGCGCCTCCGGTGTGGCACCCGGCAGGACGGCGTAGCTCGCCACCCCGATGACGCGGTCCCCGTCGCGCAGCTCGAAGCGCCCGCGGCCGGGGTTGTCGGACACCTCGATTCCGTCGTGCCCACCGTCGCCGGCGACGATCCGGCCCTCACCCGTCTGCTCGGTCATGAGCCCAGCATGGCAGGGTGGCCCCATGGCGAAGTACTTCGACGTGCACCCGGTGGACCCTCAGCCGCGCGCGATCGGGCAGGCGGTCGACATCCTGCGGTCCGGTGGGCTCATCGCCTACCCCACCGACTCGTGCTTCGCCCTCGGCTGCTCCCTCGACAACCCGGAGGGCAAGGAGCGCATCCTGCGGATCCGGCACCTCGACGACAAGCACCACTTCACGCTCGTGTGCTCGGACTTCGCCCAGCTGGGCCAGTTCGTGCACCTCGACAACTCGGTGTTCCGCGCCATCAAGGCGGTGACCCCCGGCCCGTACACCTTCATCCTGCCCGCGACGAAGGAGGTGCCGCGACGCCTGCTCCACGCGAAGAAGAAGACCGTGGGTGTGCGCATCCCCGAGCACCCGGTCGTCCGCGAGCTGCTGCGGGAGATGGGTGAGCCGATCCTCTCCAGCACGCTGCTCATGCCCGACGACGACGAGCCGATGACCGAGGGCTGGGAGATCAAGGACCGCCTCGACCACGTCATCGACGCCGTCATCGACTCGGGGGAGTGCGGCCTGGAACCGACGACCGTCGTCGACTACTCCGACGGCTTCCCCGTCGTGACCCGCGTGGGGGCAGGGGACCCGAGCCCGTTCGAGTGACGGGCCCGCGCTGACGCCGCGTGCCCCTGTCGCAAGGGCGCCAGGTGCTGTTCAATCGGGCCATGAGCGACGCTGCGCACGACGTCCGACCGACGACGGAGTCGGTGACCTCGCTGCTCGCGGGGCTCGACGAACACGACCGCGAGACGATCGAGCTGAGGCTCGAGCGGTGGTCCGACGACCTCGTCGCAGCACTCATGGTCCTCTACCCCGAGCACGATGTCTCGGCGCTCGCCCTGCGCCTCGTCGAGAGCGCTGTCGCCGGCTACCGCCAGCGCTCGTCCGAGCTGCGACGCCTCGACCAGCGCCGACTGCTGCGGCCCGACTGGCTCCAGCAGCCGGACATGTTCGGCTACGCCTGCTACACCGACCGGTTCGCCGGCACCCTCGACGGGCTGCGGGGCCGAGTGGGCTACCTCCGCGACCTCGGGGTCAGCTACCTGCACCTCATGCCGCTGCTCCAGCCCCGAGACGGGGACAACGACGGCGGCTACGCCGTCCAGGACTACCGCACCATCCGCTCGGACCTCGGGGACGTCGAGGACCTGGGCCGGCTTGCCAGCCACCTTCGGGGGCAGGGCATCTCGCTCGTGCTGGACCTCGTGCTCAACCACGTGGCGCGCGAGCACGAGTGGGCCCGACGCGCCCGGGCGGGGGAGTCGCACTACCGGGACTACTTCCACGTCTACCCCGACCGCGTCATGCCGGACGCCTACGAGCGCACGCTGCCGGAGGTGTTCCCGGACTTCGCGCCCGGCAACTTCACGTGGGACGAGGAGCTCCGTGGCTGGGTGTGGACGACCTTCAACGAATGGCAGTGGGACGTCAACTGGGCCAACCCCGACGTCCTCGTCGAGTACGCCGACATCGTCCTGTACCTGGCCAACCTCGGTGTCGAGGTGCTCCGGCTCGACGCCATCGCCTTCACGTGGAAGCGGCTCGGTACGAGCTGTCAGAACCAGCCGGAGGTCCATGCCGTCACTCAGGCACTCCGCACCGTGGCGCGCATCGCGTGCCCGGCACTCGCGTTCAAGGCCGAGGCGATCGTCGGACCGCGTGACCTCGTGCAGTACCTCGGGCAGGGCGAGCACGCCGGCCGGGTCAGCGACCTCGCGTACCACAACAGCCTCATGGTGCAGGTCTGGTCGATGCTCGCGACGGGCAGCAGCGGACTCAGCAAGCAGGCGCTCACGGCGCTCCCGACGACCCCGCCGAGCGGCACGTGGATCTGCTACGTCCGGTGCCACGACGACATCGGGTGGGCCATCGACGACGGGGACGCGGCGTCAGCGGGTCTCGACGGCTATGCCCACCGCCGGTTCCTGTCGAACTGGTACTCCGGCGACCACCCCGGGTCGTGGGCGCACGGTCTCGTCTTCCAGCACAACCCTGCGACCGGCGACAAGCGGATCAGTGGCACGGCGGCATCGCTGACGGGGCTGGGCGACGCACAGGCACGCGACGAGGAGGCCGGGATCGGTCAGGGACTGGCGCGCCTCTTCCTGGCCCACGCGGTCGTCGCCGGCTGGGGAGGTATCCCCGTCGTGTGGAGCGGCGACGAGCTCGGCCTGCCGAACGACCCGGACTGGGCGCGTGAGCCCGGTCACGAGGGCGACAACCGGTGGGCGCACCGGGAGCGGCTGGACTGGGCCGTCGCAGCGCGGCGCAACGACCTCGACACCGTCTCGGGGAAGGTCTTCCAGGGCCTGCGCCACCTGGCGAGCGTGCGCGCGGGGCTGCCGCAGCTGCACGCCTCCGCGCAGACGAGGGTGATCCTCGAGACCGACGACGGGGTGCTGGCGGTCGTCCGCACGCACCCGAGCGGCTCGATGGTCTGCGTGTACAACGTCACGACGTCGTGGCAGACGGTCGAGGTCCGCCACTTCGCGGAGGTCGGCATCACGCATCCCTTCGACGCGCTCGGCGGCTACCCCGTCTTCGCTGGGGCGGACGGCCTGGCGTCGCTGAGTCCGTATGCCGCGTGGTGGATCGTCGAGGCCCCCGTGGACGTCGTGCACGCCTGACGACGGAAGGCTCTTGGTAAAGGTTGTGCATTAACCTTTACCAAGGAGGTGCCTTCGACATGGAAACGACGTGGCCCGCGCTCGGCTCGACGACGGTCCCCTGGCAGCCCGTCGAGGGTCTGCTCGACCTCTCGCGACGCGCCCAGCGGTCCACCCCCGCCACGTTCGAGGCGGCCGTCGTGCCCGTGATCGCCCGGGCCGAGCTCGTGCTGCCCGGCGACCTCGCCGCCGACCTCGACGAGGCCACCCGGCTGCTCGCGACCTTCGACGCCGGGGGAGCCGGGGAGATCGCCCCGTTCGCCTCGGTGCTGCTCCGGTCCGAGAGCGCAGCGAGCTCACAGATCGAGAATCTCACCTCGTCCGCACGAGCCCTCGCCGAGGCAGAGATCGGCGAGGGCAACCGGGCCAACGCCGCGGTCATCCTCGGCAACGTGCGCACCATGCAGGCCGCGCTCGACCTCGCCGGGCGCCTCGACGAGGACGCCGTGCTCGCGATGCACCGGGCTCTCATGGCCCAGCAGTCGCAGCACCCGGCCGGCCACTGGCGTGAGCAGCAGGTCTGGGTGGGAGGGTCCCCCCTCCACCCGGGGGAGGCGCAGTACGTACCGCCCGTGGCCTCCGACGTGCCGGCACTGATGGCCGACCTCGTGACTTTCATGGACCGCGACGACCTGCCGCCGCTCGCCCACGCCGCACTCGCGCACGCCCAGTTCGAGACCATCCACCCCTTCACCGACGGCAACGGGCGCACCGGGCGGGCACTGCTCCACTCGGTCCTGCTCCACACCGGCGCCATCCGTCGGGTCACCGTGCCCATCTCCGCCGGCCTCCTCGCCATCCGCGACGACTACTTCGCGGCACTGACGGCCTACCGCGGGGGAGAGGTGGAGCCCATCCTCAGATGCGTCGCCGAAGCCGCGCGCAACGGCACCCACATCGGCGAGGGGCTCGTCGGGACGCTCCGACAGGTGCGCGCCGACTGGGCGGCGACGGTGACGGCCAGAGCCGGCTCCGCAGCCTGGTCGATGCTCGACCTGCTGCTCCGCCAGCCCGTCGTCACGGCGCGGGTCGTCGTGCGCGAGCTCGGTGTCTCGGCTCCCACGGCACAGGCCGCCCTGCATCGGCTCGTCGACGACGGCATCCTGCTCGAGTCGACCGGGCACCGACGCAACCGCGTCTACCGCGCCCCGATGGTGCTCCGCGCGCTCGATGCGTATGCCGCGGACTTGGGGCGACGTGCTCGGTGATGAATCCGCTTGCAGCACAACGCAATTGGCCCATAATCGACATTATGCAACGCGTCGCCTGGCGGGCAAGGGTGGACCCTTGGCTCACCGCGCCGCCGGCGGGAGCGACACATCGATCCAGGTGCCGTGCGGGTGGCAGGTCCCGAGGACCGTGGGAGGGAGCGCGTGTCCGTGGCGCCAGCGCCGGAGGCCGAGCACGGTGCTTCCCTCCACCGGATCCTCGTGCCCGTCGAGTCCCGGAACGCACCCGCGCGGCTCGGCGGTGAGCCACGACAGGTGGGAGACGGTCCCGGCCAGCTCGTCGAGAACCGCGACCAGGTCGCGACGACGCGCTGCAGGGAGGTAGGTCATCGCCCATGAGGTGAGGACCACGACGTGCGCGTCGTCGCCGGCGTCGGTGCGGGCGAGCCGCACGGCCTCGGTCAGGCGCTCGACCATGTCGCCACGAAGCACCGTGGGAGGGTCTCCGCGAAGGAGGTCGGCAGCGGCGCGGAAGCGCTCGACGCGGCCCGGCACCTCCGGCCAGAGGCACGCCTCGAGCCAGCGCATCTCGTCGACGGACGCGAGGTCGACAGGGTCGAGGTCCACGCCCACGCGGCCGTGTACGGGGGGCAGGGCAGCGCCGGTGCCCGTGAGCAGAGCCCCGACGCCGGAACGGTCCTCACCCGCGCACCGGACCGGAGAGGCACCGTCTCCCAGGAGTGCCGATCCCGTGGGCGAGGACAGCTCGACCGCGTAACGGTCGACGCCGAGCAGCAGGCCGGCGCTCGCACCGAGCTCGACGACAGCGAGCGGAACCTCGCGGGAGTCGACAGTCGCCGC
The DNA here is from genome assembly GCF_024519435.1 of Terrabacter sp. Ter38. Classification (GTDB taxonomy): domain Bacteria; phylum Actinomycetota; class Actinomycetes; order Actinomycetales; family Dermatophilaceae; genus Terrabacter. The sequence continues at coordinate 106,362 of NZ_JALJRZ010000009.1, read as the reverse complement.
AGCGAGCCCCACGGCGACGTAGACGGATCGGTTCACCTCGTTCGTCTGGGTCCCGTGCGTCGCGATGAGTCGGGTCAGCTCGTCGGCGTGGCCGAGGACCGTCCGCCTCACGTCAGGCCAGGGGTCGCCCGGCGGGACGCTGGCCGCCCCGATGACACTCGGATACCACCGTGCCGCAGGCAGGTCCGGCCGGCACAGGACCAGGTGGTGCAGGGCGGCGAGCCAGAGCACCGGTCGAGCCTGCCCCGGCCTGGCTGCGAGCAGCAGCGACGCGGTCTCGTCGTCGCGGGCGACGTGTCCACAGACGGTCGAGTAGAGCGGGAGAGCGGCATACTCCGTCGCGAACTCACCGAAGCGCCGCTGGATCCTCGCCAGCCGGACGGCGTCGGGCGCCCGGGTCATGGGGACACGGCTGCTGTGGCGGAATCGCTTGACTGAGAGCGTGATTCACGCTCCAACAGGACGATGACCTCATGGTGCGACGTCTGGGGGAACATGTCGAAGAGGCGCGCCTCGCGAGCCCGGTAGGACGGCAAGCGGCCCAGGTCACGGGCCAGGCTGTCGACGTTGCAGCTCGAGTAGGTCACGTGCGTGGCGCCACAGCCCTCGAGCCATCGGGCCAGGTCAGGGCCGATCCCGCGACGCGGCGGGTTGACGACGACCATCGTCCGGCCCGATCCCGGGAGGTCCCGGTCGAGCGCACCGACGTCGGTGGCGTCGCCGGCCCGGAACTCGAGCCGCCCGAGTTCGGGGTGTTCGGCGCGCAGCCGCGACGCACTGGTCTCGGCACTGCGCACGGCCTCGGCCGAGACCTCGACACCGATGACGTGGGAAGCGCCCGCTCGGGCGCAGTGCAGGGCGAATCCGCCCACGCCGCAGTAGAGGTCGAGGACCGTGGTGGGGTCGACGGCACGCGTCCAGGCCTGCGCCTGGTGGTAGAGCCCGGCGGCGACGGTGGTGTTGGTCTGGAAGAAGCTGTTGGGGCGCAGGTGGAGGGTCACGTCGCCGACGGGCATCGCGAGGTCATCGCGCTCGGTCAGGACGATCTCGGTGTCACCTTCGAGGACGGCCTTGTGCTCCGGCTGGAGGTTCACCGTGACGACCGACACCTCCGGCAGCCGGGCCCGGAGCGACGACAGGCGAGACTCGAGAAGGGCCAGGTGTCGGCGGGATCGCAGGACGAGCCGGAGCATGACGTCTCCGGTGGGGGAGAGGGTGACGATGAGGTGCTTCAGCTCGCCACGCCGGGCGGCCACGTCGTACGGCTCCAGACCGATCTCGTCGACGACGGACGCGAGCCGGGGGATGAGGCGCTGCAGCGGCGGTTCGTACAGGCCGCAGCCACGCAGGTCGACGCCGTTCGCGTCGGCGTCGAGGATCCCGACGGTCACCGCGCCGGTGACACCACCGACGACGAGCTTGGCCTTGTTGCGAAACGCCGACTCGGCACTGGGGAAGGGGTCGAGCCAGGCGAGGTCCGGGGCCACGCCGACCAGGGCGCGCCGGCAGCGCTCGTCCTTGTCGGCGAGCTGGACGGCATACGGCACACCCATGAGGGCACAGGAGCGGCAGCGGCCGGCGTCGAAGTAGTCGCACTGCATCACGGGCAAGGCTACGGCTCAGGGACACCGTCATGGACCACGGGTGTGAGCGCGCCTGCGGGGAGGGCGCGTTCACCCAAAGTGACATAATGTCGATTATCGGCGTTATGGGGACGCTGCGAGAGTGCTTCATCCCGGGGCGGCACACGAAAAAGGAAGGAAACGCCGAGCGCTTCCTTCCACTCCCAACGTATAGCGCACCCGGGGTCTTGCGGCAAGACCCCGGTCGTCACCGAGAATCACTGGCCGACACCAGAAACCTCGGGACGGAGCCCACTGCGTGAACCCGCTGACGACCAGCGCCTTCGACCTTCGCGACCACCTCGCACCCAAGGCCGACCCGGCCCTCATCGCCCACGACGACCTCCACTTCGCCGCCATCGCCGAGACCCTCGACGCGACGATCGCCGAGCTGTCCGACCGTCTCGATGCCGCCCGCCGGGCACCGGCGCGCGCCGGCCAGGCCGCGCTCGACCGCGACCAGGAGGTCCACCGCCTCACGGGCCGCCTGCGGACGCTGCGCCGCTACGGCATCGACCTCTGCCTCGGTCACATCGTCCCTGAGAACGATTCTCACCCCCTGTACATCGGACGGCTCGGGCTCACCGACGCTGCCGGACGCCGGCTGCTCCTGGACTGGCGCTCCCCTGCGGCCGAACCGTTCTTCGGGGCCACCCACGGCAACCCCATGGGTCTCGCGAGCCGCCGCCGCTACCGCTGGACCCGGGGACGCGTCACGGACTACTGGGACGAGGTCTTCACCACGGATGGTCTCGACGGGCGCGTGGCGCTCGACGACGAGTCCGCCTTCATCGCCTCGCTCGGCGCCAGCCGCTCACCGCGCATGCGGGACGTCCTGAGCACCATCCAGGCCGACCAGGACGCCATCATCCGAGCAGGCTCCCGGGGCGCGCACGTCGTCGACGGTGGCCCGGGCACGGGCAAGACGGTTGTCGCCCTCCACCGGACGGCCTACCTGCTCTACTCCGACCCGCGCCTCGGCCACCGACGGGGCGGCGTGCTCTTCGTCGGCCCGCACGAGCCCTACCTCGCCTACGTCTCCGACGTGCTGCCCGGTCTCGGCGAGGAGGGCGTGCAGACGTGCCTGCTGCGCGACCTCGTCCCCGAGGGTGACGCGGCCGCCCCGGAGACCGACCCGGAGGTGGCCCGCCTCAAGGCGTCCATGGACCTCGTCCGGGCGATCGAGCCGGCGGTGGCGCTCTACGAGGAGCCGCCGACCCGCGGCACGGAGGTCGTGACGCCGTGGGCGGACCTGTGGCTCTCCCCGGCCGACTGGGCGGAGGCCTGCACCGCCGGCCTCGGCACCGCGCACAACGAGGCCCGCGACGACGTGTGGGACGCGCTGGTCACGATCCTCGTCGAGCGGCACGACCTCGAGGACCGGATCGACGACGACGGCGCCGACGTCGAGCTCGAGGCCACGCCCGCCATGGTGCGGCGCTCGCTCGAGCAGAACCGGGAGCTCCGCACCGCCTTCGAACGGACCTGGCCGCTCCTCGACGCCGCTGACCTCGTCGGCGACCTCTGGACCGTTCCCGCCTACCTGCGTCGCTGCGCCCCGGACCTGACGGTCGAGCAGGTGCGCCGGCTCCAGCGCGCCGAGCCGACGGCGTGGACGGTGTCGGACCTCCCCCTGCTCGACGCGGCCCGGATGCGGCTCGGCGACCCGGAGGCCTCGCGCCGTCGACGACAGCGGGACGCGGCCCTCGCGGCGGAGCGCGCGGAACGGGCCGCGGTCGTCGAGCACCTCATCGCCTCGGACGACTCGGACATGCACGTCATGTCGATGCTGCGAGGTGACGACCTCCGGAGCGCCCTCGACGCGGACTCCGGACCGAGCGCCGACCCCGACCTGCTGGCCGGCCCGTTCGCCCACGTCGTCGTGGACGAGGCCCAGGAGCTGACCGACGCGGAGTGGCAGATGCTCCTGGGCCGCTGTCCGTCGCGGAGCCTCACCATCGTCGGCGACCGCGCCCAGGCCCGGCACGGGTTCACGGAGACGTGGCAGGAGCGCCTGGCTCGCGTGGGTCTCGACCGGGTCACGCTGTCGTCGCTGACCATCAACTACCGCACTCCGGAAGAGGTCATGCTCGAGGCCGAGCCCGTCATCCGCGCCGCTCTCCCGGACGCCAACGTGCCCACCTCGATCCGTGCGAGCGGCGTGCCCGTCCAGCACGGCTGCACCGCCGACCTCGAGGCGGTCCTCGGGACGTGGCTCGACGCGCACCCCGACGGAACGGCCTGCGTCATCGGCGCCCCCGGCTTCGAGGAGCGGCCTCGGGTGAGGTCGCTCAGCCCGGCGCTGTCCAAGGGGCTCGAGTTCGACCTCGTCGTGCTCGTCGACCCGGAGGCCTTCGGCGACGGCATCGAGGGTGCGGTCGACCGCTACGTCGCCATGACGCGCGCGACCCGGCAGCTCGTCGTCCTCACTCAGGGGTGACCATGCCCGGGACGGCCTGGCCGCCCGGCTCGAGCACGGCGAGCCACGCGCGCAGCAGCTCCTCCAACGCGGCGCGCTGCCGAGGCTCGAGACCGCCCAGCAGGGACTCGTCGCCGGCCATGACGTCCGCGAAGAGGCCGTCGAGCCGGGCCAGTCCCCCCGGGGTGAGCTGCACGTGCACGGTGCGCCGGTCCGGCTCCTCCCGGACGCGCTCGACGAAGCCGAGGGCCTCCATGGCCTGCACGCGCTGGGTCGTCGCGCCTGCCGTGACGCGGCAGCGCCGGGACAGCTCGCCGGCGGTGAGCCGGAAGGGCGCACCACTGCGTCTCAGCGTCGCGAGGACGTCGAGGTGGCTCTGCTCGAGGCCATGGGTGGCCAGCACGTCGGCCCGGTGGTCCATGACGAGCGCGGCGAGCCGCACGACCGGGGTGATGATCCCGATCGACGACACGTCCACATCGGGCCTCTCGCGGTGCCAGGCCTCGACGATCCGGCCGACCTGGTCCCCCGACGCACTTCCCATCCCAATACTTTAGGGCTAAACCAGCGGCGCCCCACTACAGGTGCCCGACGTAGCGGCGTGTTTCGGCCTGACCCCGTGCCCCTCACCCCGACCGTGTGGGACAGTCCTCGCATGTCGAACGCCGTCGTCAACGCCGCGCGACCGGAGACCCGGGAGCAGCGGGCCTGGTACTGGTACGACTGGGCCAACTCGGCCTACGTCACGACCACCGCGACGGTGCTCATGAGCCCCTACCTCACGTCGGTGGCAGAGCAGGCGGCCTGCCCTGGCCTGCCCGACGGCCAGGACTGCACGACGAACCTCTCGGTGCTCGGCATCCCGGTGGCGCCGGGCTCGCTGTGGTTCTTCACCGTGACCTTCACGACGATCCTGTCGGCGATCGTGCTCATCTTCATCGGCGCCGTCGCCGACCGCAGCCCCCGACCGACCCGGCTCTTCGCCGGGTTCGCGTGGGCCGGCGCGCTGGCGGCGAGCCTCATGTTCTTCGTCGCCGGCACCAACTGGCAGTTGGGCGCCGTCCTCGTCGTCGTGGCCGGCATCTGCCTCGGATCCTCGCTCGTGATCTACGACTCGATCCTGTGCCGCATCGCCAACGAGAACGAGCGAGACCGGGTCTCATCGAAGGGCTGGGCGTTCGGCTATCTCGGCGGCGGCATCCTGCTCGCGCTCAACTTCGCCCTCGACTTCTTCCACGAGGACCTCGGGCTCGACCGAGCCCTGTCCACGCGCATCAGCATCCTGTCCGCGGGTCTCTGGTGGGCCGGTTTCACGATCATCCCGTACCTCGGACTGCGCCACCTGACCGGCACGGTCGAGACCCCCGTCGAGCGCTCGGCCGGCCTGGTGCGCGGCAGCCTCGTCCAGCTGCGCAGCACCTTCCGCGACCTCGCGAACTACCCGCAGACGAAGCTGTTCCTCGTCGCCTACCTCTTCTTCAACGACGGCATCCAGACGGTCATCGGAAGCTCGAGCGTCTACGGGTCCAAGGAGCTCGGCTTCTCCGAGACGACCGTGCTGGGCGTGTTCCTCTTCGTGCAGTTCGTCGCCTTCCTGGGCGCGCGACTCTTCGGTCGCGTGGCTGCCTCGATCGGTGCCTGGCGCACGATCCTCTACGGCCTCGTACTCTGGACGGTCGTCGTCGTCTTCGCCTTCCTCCTGCCGTCCAAGTCGCTCGTCATCTTTCTCGCGCTCGCGCTGCTCATCGGCCTCGTGCTCGGCGGCACCCAGGCCCTGTCGCGCTCGCTCTACAGCCAGCTCATCCCCCGCGGCCGCGAGGCGGAGTACTTCAGCCTCTACCAGGCCATGGAGCGCGGCACGAGCTGGTTCGGGACGCTCATCTTCGGCCTCGTCTACCAGTTCACCCTCAGCTACCGCTGGGCGATCATCGCCCTCATCGTCTTCTTCGCCATCGGCGGCGTGCTCCTGTCGAAGGTGCGGATGCGGGAGGGCATCGAGCAGGCCGGCAACCCGGTTCCCGCCGTCATCTGAGAAAGGCCTACACTTCGCCGCCCGCCGGGGAACAAGTCAACCGTTCCGCTCGTTCAAGCGTCTGTGAGGGTAGGACACCAACGAGGTGTCACAAGGGCATAAGTCTTGGAGGGGTCCACATGGCCGATCGAGCACTACGCGGTTCCAACCTCGGCGCGAGGAGCATGGAGTCCGACGAGAACGTCGTACCGAGCGAGCGTCAGCTCACCGTGTACGTCTGCGCCGACGGGCACCGCACCGAGCTCCCCTTCTCGATCGAGGCCGACGTGCCGCCCACCTGGGAGTGCCGCTGCGGACTCGACGCGAAGCTGCAGGGCGGCGGACCCGAGCCGGAGGCCAAGCCGGTCAAGCACCAGCGCACGCACTGGGACATGCTCCTGGAGCGTCGTTCCATCCCCGAGCTCGAGGAGCTCCTCGAGGAGCGCCTGACGCTGCTGCGTGAGTCGCGTGGCGAGAAGCCGCGTCGCCGCAAGACCGCCTGACCTCCCCAGAGCGCTACACCGAGAAGCCCGCCCCGTTCGTGGGGGCGGGCTTTTCGCACCTGGTTCGAGGTGATCGCGGCAGTCGGGCGCGTACCGGGACCACCTCGAACGTGGCGGAGCCGTGACGAGGGCGATCAGTCCTCGTCGTCGATGATCTCGCCCTCGACGACCTCGTCGCTCGTCGCCGAGCGCTGCGGGCCGTGTGGCGTCTGCTCCTGCTCCCACGCAGGTGTCGCGGGCTGTCCGGCCACCGTGGGCCCGGCGAACCGCTCGGTCTGGGCGAGCAGGCGCCGTGAGATGACGGCGGTGAGCATGCTGCGCGCGACGGGCCGCGTGAACGGGAGCACGAGGACGAGACCGAGCACGTCGGTGACGAAACCCGGCAGGACGAGCAGGCTGCCGCCCACGAGCACGACGACGCCGTCGGCGATCTCACGGGCCGGCATCCGGCCGCTGCGCACGGCCTGCTCGAGGGCGCGCCAGGCCCGCCCGCCCTCCCGGCGGATCAGCCACGCCCCGAGGAGCGAGGTCGCGACGAGCAGCAGGAAGGTCGGCCAGCCGCCGATGGCCTGACCGACGGCGACGATGACGAGGATCTCGATGATCGGCAGGAGCAGGAGCGCGACGACCGCCAGCCGCGTCAGGCGCACCCGCCTGACGCGTGACGGACCGCGGGAGGAGCCGGTGGGGCCGCTCACGACCGGTCCCCGACCGGCTCGCGCCCACGCACCCGGCCGGCGGCGGACCGCAGCTGGCCCACGCGGTGCTCGATGCCCCACCTCGTGACGCTGGTCAGCGCCTCGCGCACGATGTCCTGGCCCATCTTCGACACGCCGACCTCACGCTCGACGAACGTGATCGGCACCTCGACGACGGTGAGCCCGGCGCGCACGGCACGCAGGGTCAGGTCGATCTGGAAGCAGTAGCCCTGCGACTCGACGCCCTGGAGCCCCATGGCCCGCAGCGCGCTCGCGCGGTAGACGCGGTAGCCGGCCGTCGCGTCGTTGACCGACATCCCGAGCAGCACCTTGGTGTAGAGGTTCGCACCGACCGAGAGCACCTTGCGGCGGGCCGGCCAGTTGCGCACCTCGCCGCCCTTGACCCAGCGGGCGCCGATGACGAGGTCTGCCTCACCGAGCGCGGCCAGCAGCGACGGCAGCTGCTCCGGGAGGTGCGAGCCGTCGGCGTCCATCTCGACGGCGGCGTCGTAGCCGCGATCGAGGACGATGGCGAAGCCGGCGAGGTAGGCCTTGCCGAGGCCTTCCTTGGCGGAGCGGTGCACGACGTGGACCTGCGGGTCCGCGGACGCGAGGTCGTCGGCGACCCGGCCGGTGCCGTCGGGCGAACCGTCGTCGAGCACGAAGACGTCGGCGGCGGGCACGTTCGCGCGCACCCGCGCGACGATGCCGGGCAGGTTGTCCCGCTCGTTGTACGTCGGGATGAGCACGGCCACTCGGGTCAGCGGCTCACGCTGCGTCGTCGTCATCCTCTTCCTTCGTTGTTACCGGCGCTGCCGGGCGGCCGCTGCGAAGACCCAGGGCGAGCATCGTCAGCAGTGCGGCGGCGGCGACCCACTCGGGGGCCTCCCCCACCCGGGTCGCCAGCGTCGTGGCGTCCCGCAAGGGTAGTGCTCCTCTGACCACCGCCCGTGTGAACAACGACGTCACCTGGTGGGCGGTTCCGTCGGGCGTGATCAGGGCGCTCTGGCCGACCGTCGACACGTGCACGACGGAGCGGCCGAACTCCATGGCTCGCAGCCTGCTGATCGCCAGCTGCTGGGGCGACTCGGCGGTGTAGCCGAAGGTCGCGTTGTTCGTCTGGACCACGAGGACGTTGGCACCGGTCTGCACGGCGTCGCGCATGATGTCGTCGTAGGCCACCTCGAAGCAGATGGCCAGACCCGCCCGGATCTGCTGGCCCGAGGCCGTCGTGACGCGGAAGACGCCGGGCGACGGGCCCTGGACGAAGTCGCGCGTGACGAGGTCGACCTCCGTGCTGAAGGTCCGCCAGAAGGACCGGTTCGGGATGTACTCGGCGAACGGCACCGGGTGGCGCTTGACGTAGCGGTCGGTGTTGCCCTTGCCGGGCTCGAAGAGCAGGGCCACGTTGGAGACGAACCCGGCGGGCTCCTCGAGCAGGCCCCCGACGATGAGGGGACGCTTCAGCGCATCGACGGTCTCCAGGATGAGGTCCTTGGCGTCGGCGTTGCGCAGCGGGTCGATGTCCGACGCGTTCTCGGGCCAGACGACGAGGTCCGGGGCCGGGGCCCGGCCGGCGTCGACGTCGTCCTGGGCCTTGAGCGTCGCCGCGACGTGGTTGTCGAGGACCTGGCGGCGCTCGGCGTTGAAGTCGAGACCGGGCCGCGCCACGTTCCCCTGGACGCCGAGGAACTGGGCGGTCGGGCCGTCGGTCGGCAACGGGACCGCCAGCCCCACGAGGCCGAGCACGAGCGCTCCCGCCACGGGCAGCGCGAGGCGACGGGACGGCATACGCAGTCGCGGGGTGGCGGTGGCGCCACTCCCCCGGCGCTCGGCACCACCCGACAGGGCGTGCTGGGCGGCGAGCGCGAGCAGGCCACCGCTGAGAGCGATGACGAAGCCGACGAACGGCGCGCCACCGAGTGCGACGAGCCGACCGAACGGCGAGTCGGCCTGGCCGAAGGCGAGCTTGAGCCAGGGAAAGCCACCATAGGGGGCGCGGGCCCGGAAGCCCTCGGACACGACCCACACGAGCGCGAACGCCAACGGGCGGACACGCCCCCGGCGGCTCAGCCAGCCGTAGAGCCCGCCCGCCACGCCGACGAAGAGGGCCTGCAGCGTCGCGAGCGCTAGCCACGGCAGCGAGCCGACGTAGATGCCCGACCAGCTGAGCGTCGGCACGAAGAAGACGAGACCGCCGGCGAGACCGAGCAGGAAGCCGCGACGCCCGCCGGTGCCGGCCCAGGACCATGCCCACAGCGCAAGAGCCACCGGTGCGGCCACCCAGACGTCGAAGGTCGGGAACGCGAGGCAGAGCAGTCCGCCGCCGAGCAGGGACACGAGGAGACGCCGCACGGGGTTCACCGTATGCCGTGCGGCCGGGACGTCAGCGCTCAGGGCACGACGACGACGCCACGAGCGGTCGTGGCGACGATCGGCGGGTCGAGCATCTCGGCTGCGGACGCCCCGCGCTCCTGGTTGCCGCGCCCGACGACGCGCACCTCGAAGTCCATCTCCCGGGAGCGGGTGCCGACGCGGACGATCTCGGCCGAGATCTCGATGACGTCGCCGGCCGTGATCCGCGACCGGAACTGGACGTCGCTGTACGAGGCGAAGAGGCCCTCGTCGCCGTCGGTGACGATGCACATCTCGGTGGCGACGTCGCCGAACGCGGCCATCGAGTAGGCGCCGTCGACGAGGTTGCCGGCGTAGTGCGCGTGACCGTAGGGGACGTAGCGCCGGTGCGTGATGCGCAGCCCGACCTTGGCCCTGGTCAGCGTCGCCGGGGTGGTCGAGGCCGTGGCCGGCGCCGTGGGTGCGGTGGCCGAGAGCGGCTCGGGTGCCGTGGGGTCGGTGGTGGTCTCGCTCATGGCTTCTTTCCCTTCCGGAGGCCGATCTCGTGGACCAGGTAGCTGGCGACCTCGCCGGGGGTCGTGCCCCGGCCGAAGATCCGGTCGACGCCGAGCGCCCTCTCGGACCCGTCCTCGAAGCGCGGGCCTCCGGCGATGAGGATCGGCACCTGCCCGGCCGGGTAGGCCTCGCGGAAGGCCGCGGACATCTGGGTCGTGTTGTGGATGTGGGCGTCCTTCTGCGTGACGACCTGGCTGACGAGCACGGCGTCGGCCTTCTCGTCGCGGGCCCGGGCGACGAGCTCGGGCACGAGCACCTGGGCGCCGAGGTTGACGACCTTGATCTCGCGGTAGTACTCGAGGCCCTTCTCGCCCGCGAACCCCTTGATGTTGAGGATCGCGTCGATGCCGACGGTGTGGGCGTCGGTGCCGATGCAGGCACCGACGACGACGAGCTTGCGGCGCAGCTGCTTCTTGATCGTCAGGTTGGCGTCCTTCGCGGACAGCAGGGGGTACTCGCGCTCGACGACGTGGACGTCGTCGAGGTTGACGAGGTGCGTCGAGCTGCCGTAGACGACGAAGAAGGTGAAGTCGGGACCCATGGCCTTCGCGTGCACGAGCAGAGCGGGGTCCAGGCCCATCTTGCGGGCGAGCTGGAGCGCGGCACCCTCGGCCTTCTTGTCGTGCGGCAGGGGCAGGGTGAACGACATCTGCACCATGCCGTCACCGGTCGTGTCGCCGTAGGGCCGGATGACGGAGCCCTGCGCGGCGGCGGCGGTGGCGGCGGCCTGTGCGGGCTGCTGCTTCGCGGCGCTCATCGGCCGGCCCCCTTCGCCGGCGGCGTCCACGCGTCGAGGGCGGTGGTGGCCGGGTTGTCGTAGTCGTCGGCGCGCTCGCTGACACCGTCGAGGCCCTTGCCCCCGGTCGCCGGTCGCTTCATGAGACCGAAGGTGCCGTCGGCGATGGCCGCGAGGAGCGGCGCGTCGCCGGCGGCGTCGGTGTCGGTGACGATGCGGTCGAGCAGGTCGACCGCCTCGGAGAGCACCTGGCGCGCACGGGTCTGGATGTAGCCGTCGCGCGGCGGGTGGAAGTCCTCGGTCAGTCCACGAGCAGCGTTCATGACGTAGCGGACGTTCTGCAGCGCGAGGTCGCGGTCGGAGAGGAACGGCGTCACGACCGCCTCGGTCATCATGCCGACGAGGAGGATGCCCTGACCGGTCATGGCGCCCACGAGGTTGAAGAACCCGTCGAGCAGGTAGCCGCGGAAGACGTCGCCCGTCATGTGCTTCGTCGGCGGCATCCACTTCAGCGGCGCGTCCGGGAAGAGCTGCCGTGCGAGCATCGCGTGGGCGAGCTCCATCCGGAAGCTGTCGGGGATCTCGGGATTGATCTCGAAGGCGTGTCCGAGCCCGAGCTGCCAGTCCTCGAGGCCGGCCTCCTTGGCGAAGCGCTCGTTGAGCAGCTGGCTCACGGTCACGGTGTGGGCGGCCTCGACGGCGTCGGCGGTCGTGAGGTAGTTGTCCTCACCGGTGTTGATGATGATGCCGGCGCGGGCGTGGACCTGCCGCGAGAAGCGCTGGTCGACGAAGGTGCGGATCGGGTTGATGTCGCGGAAGAGGATGCCGTACATCGAGTCATTGAGCATCATGTCGAGACGCTCCATGCCGGCGAGGGCCGCGATCTCGGGCATGCACAGGCCCGAGGCGTAGTTCGTCAGCCGGACGTAGCGACCGAGCTCCTTGCTCACGTCGTCGAGCGCGGCACGCATGAGGCGGAAGTTCTCCTGCGTCGCGTACGTCCCGGCGAAGCCTTCGCGGGTCGCGCCCTCGGGCACGTAGTCGAGCAGGGACTGACCCGTGGAGCGGATGACGGCGATGATGTCGGCGCCCTCGCGCGCGGCCGCCTGGGCCTGTGGGATGTCCTCGTAGATGTCGCCCGTCGCGACGATGAGGTAGATCCACGGCTTGGTCTTCGGGTCGCCGTGGCGCTTGATGAGACGGTCACGGGTGGCGCGCGACCGGTCGATGGTGCGCAGTCCCGCACCCACCCCCTTCGCGGCAGCGCGGCGGGCTACCGTGGCCTCGCGCCCGGTGGGGAGCCGGAAGGAGACATTGCCGCTCGCCGCCTTCTGCGCCAGCGTCGTCAGGTCAGGCGCCTCGCCGCGGAGCAGGGCGTCGTAGACCGGTGTCGTGACGCCGTGCTCGAGGCCGACCTCGTCGCGGACGGCGGTGACGAGGTGGTTGACCCACGGCACCCGCTCGTGGTCCGCGCCGGCGAGACCGGCGAGGCGCAGGGTTGCGCGCTCGACCGACACCGTCGTGTGGCTGCGTGCGATCTTCACGACGGGGGCGGCGGCCTTGCGGGCGAGCGCACGGGCCCGGCGCACGACGGCCGGGTCGAGCTCGAGCATGGCGTGGGGGCGGGTCATGCGTCCGATCCTGCCTTCTCGGTGGCGAGGCGGCCCTCGAAGAGCGCCCGCACGGCGGGGACGTCCCGGACGAGACGCAGCGCTGTCTCGGCGTGGCCGGGGACGTAGCCGTTGCCGACGAGCATCCGCACGTCGGCGGCGAGGCCCTCGGCGCCGAGGGCGGCCGCGGCGAAGTTCGTGGCCATGCTGAAGAAGATGATGGTGCCGCCCTGGGCGGTCGCGAGGATCGCGGGCTGCTCGCAGCCGGGGACGTCGACGCAGACGACGGTCACGTCGGCCGGTCCCCCGGCGGACTCGACGGCGGCCGCGAGACCGAGCGGCGAGCGGGCGTCGGCGAGGACGACGGCGTCGGCGAGCCCGCTCGACTCGAGGACCGTGCGCTCGCGCTCGACCGGGACGACGCCGATGGTCCGGCCCGCGCCGGCGGCACGAGCGGCTGCCAACGACAGCGAGCCGGACTTGCCGGCTCCGCCGAGGACCGCCACGGTCGGCGCGACGCCGCGGGCGGCATACTCCCCCACGACGCGCTCGACGAGCGCCGGCGCCCCGCAGACGTCCATGACCATGAGCGCCAGGTGCGGGTCGAGGTCGGTGGGGAGGGTCGCCGCGATGCTGCGGCCGAAGAGGATCGCGTGACCCTCGGCCGGCACCTGCTCGGAGAGGCCGTCCCAGAGGGACAGGCCGTCGGTGATGGCGAGCGGCGTCAGGGACAGCGACACGAGGGTCGCGACGCGGTCGCCGACCGCGAGACCGAGCGTGCTGTCCGGCCCGACCTCCGCGACGGTGCCGATGAGCATGCCGCCCGAGCCGGTCACGGGGTTCTGCATCTTGCCGCGCGTCGCGACGATGTCGAGGACCTCGGCGCGGACGGCTCCCCCGTCGACGGCGCCGTCCGTGCTGTGCTTCTCCGCGAGCTGCCGGTAGGACGCCGCGTCGAGGTTGAGGGTCTCGACCGCGATGCGGACCTCGTCCTTCCACAGCCGCGGGCTGGCGTCGAGTCGTCGGGCCGCCTGCGGGAGGGTGATGGCGTCACCGGTGGGCTCGAGCACACGGTGCAGGCCGACAGGTGACGACACGCGGGCGGCGTCCGTGCGATCCGGGGCGGCCGACGTCGGGTCTGACACGTTCACAAATCCTTCTGTATATACGGACGAAAACCGGAGATCTTGCGTCAGCATACGGGCACGTCGGCCGTATCTTCACAATTTCGTGAGCCGGACGTGTTTGAGCGAGACCGCCCCTGCCGTTACTGTTCTCCGCATGAGCAAGGTTGAGCAGCCCTACGCGTACCGCCGACGCGAGCTCGTCGAGCCCGACTGGACGCGTTTCCCGGGCTGGGCGAGCATCACCCAGGCCGACTGGGACAGCGCACAGTGGCAGCGGGTCAACTGTGTCAGGAACATCAAGCAGTTGCGAGCCCTCATGGGCGACCTCCTCGACGACCGTTTCTACGACGACCTCGCCAAGGACCAGAGCGAGCGGGCGACGATGTCGATGCTCGTCCCGCCCCAGATGCTCAACACCATGGTCCCGTCGACCGACTCGCCGATGCCGTCGGCCGGGCACGACTTCACCGAGGCCTTCTACGCCGACCCGATCCGCAGCTACATGCTGCCGGTCTTCTCCGACCGCCGCACCGACTGGCCGTCGCACCCGCACGCGTCGCGTGACTCGCTGCACGAGCACGACATGTGGGTGGCCGAGGGGCTGACGCACCGTTACCCCACCAAGGTGCTCGCGGAGCTGCTGCCCACCTGCCCGCAGTACTGCGGCCACTGCACGCGCATGGACCTCGTCGGCAACTCGACGCCGCAGGTCGCCAAGCTGAAGTTCGACCTCAAGCCGGTCGACCGCTATGCCGCGATGCTCGACTACCTCCGCACGTCGCCCGTCGTGCGTGACGTCGTCGTCTCCGGTGGCGACGTCGCCAACATGCCGTGGAAGAACCTCGAGGCGTTCATCGACCAGCTCCTCGACATCGAGAACATCCGCGACATCCGGCTCGCGACGAAAGCCCTCATGGGTCTGCCGCAGCACTGGTTCGCCGAGGACGTCGTCGAGGGCGTGGCCCGCGTCTCGGCCAAGGCCCGCTCGCGCGGCGTCTCGCTCGCGATCCACACGCACGTCAACAACGCCCAGTCGCTGACACCGTCCGTCGCCCGCGCCTCGAAGGCCATGCTCGACGCCGGCGTGCGCGACGTGCGCAACCAGGGCGTGCTCATGCGCGGCGTCAACGACACGACCGAGCAGCTGCTCGACCTGTGCTTCGGCCTCGCCGACGGCGCGCAGATCACGCCGTACTACTTCTACATGTGCGACATGATCCCGTTCGCCGAGCACTGGAGGCTCTCGCTCGCCGAGGCCCAGCACCTCCAGCACTCGATGATGGGCTACCTCCCCGGTTTCTCGACGCCGCGCATCGTGTGCGACGTGCCCTTCGTCGGCAAGCGCTGGGTCCACCAGGTCGAGGAGTACGACACCGAGCGCGGCATCTCCTACTGGCGCAAGAACTACCGCACCTCGATCGAGGGCGACGACACCGAGGCGCTCTCGCGCGAGTACGTCTACTACGACCCGATCTACACCCTGCCCGAGGCCGGGCAGCAGTGGTGGCACCAGTCGGTCGACCACGAGTCGGTTCTTGCCGAGGCGACCGAGCAGGCTGCGACGAGCCGCGCCGCGGCCGAGTCGCAGCTGCTCGTCTGACACCGCACACGAGCACGTATGCCGTGTGGCCCGGGACCGTCGAGGTGCCGGGCCACACGTCGTCCCGGGGCCCGGACCTAGAACTGCGTTGTCACCCTGACCCGTCGCCACCTAGCGTGGCTCGCGTCCACGTGCATCGACCGAGCGGAGGCGAGCGCCCGATGACCAGCAACCTCATCGAGCTCTGCATCGACGCGACGGACCCGATCCGCCTCGCAGCCTTCTGGGCGGGCCTGCTGGAGCGGGAGACCGACGCCGACGGCGTCGTGCTCGCGGGTGAGGACCCGGAGATCTCGATCCGGTTCCTGCCGGGGCGTGAGCGCAGGACCGGGCCCAACCAGATCCACCTGCACCTGACCAGCACCACTCCCGAGCAGCAGCAGTCGACGGTCGACCGGGCCCTGCGGCTCGGGGCCCGACACCTCGACGTCGGCCAGACACCGGAGGAGGGGCACATCGTGCTCGCGGACCCGGAGGGCAACGAGCTCTGCGTCATCGAGGCGGGCAACACCTTCCTCGCCGACACCGCGTTCCTCGGGGAGCTCGCCGGCGACGGCACCCGCGAGGTCGGCCTCTTCTGGAGCCTGGCCCTGGGCTGGCCGCTCGTCTGGGACCACGACGGGGAGACGACCATCCAGTCGCCCCGCGGCGGCGCGAAGATCGCCTGGGGAGGGCCGCCCGTGCGTCCGAGGTCGGGGCGCAACGTCATGCACCTCCACGTGAGCCCGACGACACCCGGCGACCTCGACGCCGAGGTCGAGCGCCTCCTCTCGCTCGGGGCCACCCGGCTCGACGCCGGCCACGGGGACACCTGCGGGACCCCGCTCGCCGACCCCGACGGCAACGAGTTCTGCGTCCAGGGCGCCGGCGAGGGCACCCGTAGACTGCGGCGGTGACTTCCCGCTCCCCCGGCACCCGCGTCCGCATGCCTCGCGCCGAACGGGAGGCGCAGATGCTGGCCGTGGCCGAGCGGGTCTTCTCGGCCCGCGGCATCCAGGCCGCCACGATGGACGAGATCGCCGAGCTCGTCGGCGTCACCAAGCCCCTGATCTACGACTACTTCGGGTCGAAGGAGGGCCTGCTGGCGGCGACGATCGAGAGGGCCCGCGGGCAGCTGCTCGGCGCGCTCATCGACTCGTGGGCGGCCCAGCCCGCCGCACCGGCCCGCGAAAGGGTGCACGGCGTCGTCCACGCGTTCTTCTCCTTCATCGACGCGCACGACCAGGCGTTCGCGCTGCTGCGCACCGAGGGAGCCCTCATCGGCGAGGCGTCGGTGGGCGTCGAACGCATCCGCCAGCAGACCGCCAAGGCGTTCGCCGAGGGCCTGCGGACCCTACCGGCGTTCGAGGCCCTCGAGCCGCGTCGGGTCACCGTCATGGCCGAGATCCTCATCGGCGGGTGCGAGCGCCTCGCGGTCTGGCGCAGCACCCACCCGGGCACGACGGCCGACGAGGCCACCGACCTCGTCGTCACGACGATCTGGGACGGACTCGCGTCCGTCGGCGACGCCTGATGGCCAGGCATCGCCAGGCTGACGGTCCGTCCACACGGGCCACCGTCGCCCTCGACCGCGCGGGCGTCCCGTACTCCCGCCACCCCTACGAGCACGACCCCGCGGCGGCGAGCTATGGCCTCGAGGCGGCGGCCGCGCTCGGTGTCGAGCCCTCCCGCGTCTTCAAGACCCTGCTCGTCGACACCGGCACGACGCTGGCGGTGGGGGTCGTGCCCGTCGACGGCCAGCTCGACCTCAAGGCCGTCGCCGCGGCGCTCGGCGTCAAGAGCGTGACGATGGCCGACCCATCAGCGGCTGAGCGCAGCACCGGTTACGTCCTCGGCGGCATCTCCCCCGTCGGGCAGAAGCGCGCGCTGCCCACGGTCCTCGACGAGACGGCATACGGCTTCGGCACGGTCTACGTCTCCGGCGGACGACGTGGCTTCGACATCGGGCTGTCGCCCGAGGACCTCGCGTCGGTCACCCGAGCCCGCCGTGCCCGGATCGGTCGCACATGACCCTGACCCACGACGCGTCCGGCGACGCGCCGGCGCGAGCGCGCGTGCCGCAGCTGCCGCTCGTCCTCGTCCTCGCGGCGCTGACGATGGTCGGGCCGTTCACGATCGACGCGATCTTCCCGGCGTTCGAGGTGATGACCCGCGAGCTCGGCGTCGACAAGGTCGCGATGCAGCAGACCGTCAGCGTCTACCTCGTCGCCTTCGCGGTCGCGAGCCTCTTCCACGGGTCGCTGTCCGATGCCCTCGGTCGTCGTCCCGTCATCCTCGCGGGCTGCGCGCTGTATGCCGTGACCAGCGCCCTGTGCGCGCTGGCACCGAGCATGCCCCTCCTGCTGTGCGCCCGCGGCGCCCAGGGCCTCGTCGCCGGGGCCGGGATGATCGTCGGGCGCACGGTGGTGCGCGACCTCTTCGACGGGGCGCGCGCCCAGCGGTTCATGAGCCACATCTCGATGATCTTCGCCATCGCCCCGGCGCTCGCGCCGATCGTCGGCGGCGCCATCCTGGGCTGGGGGTCGTGGCGCACGATCTTCTGGGTGCTCGCGGCCTACGGAGTGCTCCTCGTCGTGCTGACGCTGACGTCGCTGCCCGAGACGCACCCGGCCGCTGAGCGGGTCCCGTTCCGGCCGCGGCCGCTGCTCGCGTCGTTCACGTCCGCTGCGGGCGACGGCGCGGTGCTGCGCCTCAGCGCCGCGATCGCCCTCAACTTCGGCGCCCTCTTCCTCTACATCTCCTCGGCGCCCGCGATCGTCGTCGACCACCTGGGGCTCGGCGAGCGCGACTTCGGGGTGCTCTTCGTCCCGCTCGTCGTCACCATGATGGTCGGCTCGTACCTCACGGGGCGCCTGGCCGGTCGCGTGCGACAGGGGGCCTTCGTCCTCGCCGGCTTCCTCGTGGCCCTCGCCGGCGGCGGGTTCGCGGTCGCCTACCAGGCGCTCGTCGACGTGCCCACGCTGCCGTGGACCGTCGTTCCCGTGGCCGCCGCCTCGCTCGGCGTGTCCCTCGTCTTCCCGATCCTGTCGATCGCGCTGCTCGACCTGCGACCGCGGGAGCGTGGCGCCGTCTCCTCGTTCCAGTCCTTCCTCAGCACGTGTGTCAACGCGGTCGTCGCGGGGGCGGTCTCACCGCTCGTGAGCGGGTCGCTGACGACCCTCGCCGTCGTGGCAGGCTCCATGACGCTTGCCGCACTCGGGCTCTGGTGGTGGCACCGGTGCCTGGCGATGCGGCGGCGCGGTCTCGCCGACGTCACCGTCGTCGTGGGCTCCCCGGCCCTCGAGCCGATCGAGCAGCTCTGAACGCCCCTCCGAGCTGAACCGGACCCGGCCACCACCCTGCCGCGGACGAGACCGTCGCCATCGTGCTCTGCGGCGTGAACACGGACCCGTCCGACCGCTGACTCGGGGCTCAGTCGGTCTCGCGGGGCTCGGCCGAGGCGCTGCGGCCCTCCCACGGCGTCGAGAGCACCACGGTCGTGCGGGTCGAGACGCTCGCGGCCGAGCGGATGCGCGCCAGCAGGTCCTCGAGGTCGCCGGGCGTCTGCACCCGCACCTTGAGGATGTAGCTCTCGACGCCGGCGACCGAGTGGCAGTCCTCGATCTCGGTGATGTGGCGCAGCCGCTCGGGCACGTCGTCGGGATCGCTCGGGTCGAAGGGCGTCACCGAGATGAGTGCCGTGAGCGGAAGCCCGAGCGCGTCGGGTGAGACCTGAGCGGTGTAGCCGGTGACGACGCCCCGTTCCTCGAGGCGCCGGACCCGCTGGTGCACCGCCGACGTCGACAGGCCCGTCGCCCTGCCGAGGTCCGTATAGCTCATCCTGCCGTCCGTGAGCAGCAGGCCGACGAGCCGGCGGTCGAGATCTTCCATGGCCCGAAGGCTAGTGCAGTGGACCACGCGCGTGGACGTCCTAGGGGTGAAGAGACGCGCGGATGACGGCGACGGTGGCTTCCGCGATCCGTCCGTGTCCCGCGGCGTTCGGGTGGTCGCCGTCCGGGGCGAGGTAGTGCGTCTCGTCGTAGGCGTACGTCGGGCCCTTGAACGCCGCGCGCAGGTCCACGTACTGCCATGTCGAGGCTGCGGCGCGGGACGCGACCACCGAGTTGACCTGGTCGGTGACGTACGCCGCCGTGTCGACGTAGGCCTGGCCCTTCGCGGCCGCGTACTGTCCTCCCAACCAGACGCTCCAGTAGTCCAGCAGCACGACCAGCACGGGCCGCCCCGAGGTCAGCTCCTGGATGCTGGCGGCGATCTCCTGCAGCCGACCGCTCATCGCCGAGACGGCGCCGTCGTAGCAGTGCGCGTCGTACCCGCAGGTCGGGCTGTAGAGGACGTCGTTGGCGCCGACCTCCAGCAGCAGGACGTCGGCCGTGCGGACGTGCGACCTGACCGTCTCGTCCGACCGCAGCTGCTCGAGGACGTCCGACGTCCTGTAGCCGGGGATCGAGTCGTTCGTGGTCAGGGTCTCCGTGCCGGAGACATCCTTCAGCTCGGCGCCGGTCAGCGCAGGGTACGGCGAGCAGTCACAGGCGCTTCCGTAGGGAACGGAGTCACCCAGGGCGACGATCTGCCAGTCGCCGACGTGTGTCGGCGTGGCGACCGCCGAGGCGGGTGCGGCCAGTGACGTCGAGGCGGTGGCGGACGGGCCCGCGGGGGTCGTGCTGTCGGCCACCGAGCATGCCAGGAGAGACATGCTCAGCCCGGCGAGGACCAGGAGGAGTGTGGTGAGACGCGTTCGCCCCATGAGTCGACGGTACGGCACCGCCGTCGCCGTGGTGCGCGGCGCCGAGACCGGTACCCTCTCGCGTATGCCGTCCCGAGCCCCCCGGATGCTCCTGCTCGACTCAGCGTCGCTCTACTTCCGCGCCTTCTTCGGCGTGCCCGAGGTGATCGGGCCGAGCGGCGTGCCGACCAACGCGGTGCGTGGACTGCTCGACATGATCGCCTCGCTCGTCGAGCGAGGTCGCCCGACGCACCTCGTCGCCTGCTGGGACAACGACTGGCGCCCGGCGTTCCGAGTCGAGGCCATCCCGTCCTACAAGGCCCACCGCGTCGCCGAGCCCGGGCCCGACGAGCTCGCCGGCGAGACCGTGCCCGAGGCCCTCGGCGTCCAGGTACCCATCATCGTCGACGCGCTGGCGGCGCTGGGCATCGCTCGGGTCGGCGTCGACGGCTACGAGGCCGACGACGTCATCGGCACGCTGGCCACCGCGTTCAGCGGCCGGATGCCCGTCGACATCGTCACGGGCGACCGCGACCTCTTCCAGCTCGTCGACGACGCGAACCAGGTGCGGGTCGTCTACACGGCCCGCGGCGGCGTACGCTCACCCGACCTCGTCGACGAGGCCTTCCTGGCGGAGAAGTACGGCGTGGCCACCGGACCCGCCTACGGCGACATGGCCGTGCTGCGGGGCGACACGAGCGACGGCCTGCCCGGCGTCGCGGGCATCGGCGAGAAGACCGCGGCCAAGCTCATCACCACCTACGGCACGCTCGAGGCGATCCGGGCCGCCATCGACGCCGGCGACCCGGCCATCAAGGGCGCCCAGCGCGCCCGACTCGAGGCCGCCAGCGACTACCTCGACGCCGCCCCGAGCGTCGTGGCCGTGGCCAAGGACGCCGCAGTGCCCGACATCGACCTGACTGCCCCGACGGCCGTGGCCGACCCAGCCCTGATGTCCCGCCTGGCCGTCGAGCACGGCCTCACGTCGTCCTTCGACCGGGTCATCTCCGCCCTCGGCATCGACTGACCCACGAGCCCCGCCAGGCCGTCCGAGACGTCACAGAACGGTTACCTTTGCGGCGGCCGGACGCGTCCGTGAGCGTCCCAGGGCTACCCGCGGGTCACCACAGGGCCTCGGAAAGGCGCATACTGAAGGGTGCCCACCCATGGAACGCCCGACCGTCGTCGCCACCTCTCCAGCAGCCCGTTCAGACCGGCCCCTGCTCCGGACATCGAGGAGTTCTCGGTCGGAGACCGGGTCTCTCACCTGCGTCACGGACTCGGCGTCGTCGTCTCGTGCAGCCCCGCCACCGTGACCCTCCGCTTCGAGTCCGGCGTGGTCCGCGTCAACAGCCCGTTCGAGCGTGTGACCCGGCTCTGAGCACCACCTGAGCACGACGCTCGTGCCCACGCTCGGCCTCGACCCCGCCCACGGGGCACTGAGGCTCGGCGCGGGCGAGCGAGGTGCTTCGGGGACCTCATGACCCGCCCCGCAGGTGCGGCACGACTCACCACGGGCATGACGAAAGGCCGGCCCCCGAGGGGACCGGCCTTCGTCGTGCGGACTGTGGGTCCGACGAGATCAGCGAGTGATCAGAGAGCGCGGACGCGCATCGCCTGCGGGCCCTTGGGGCCCTGCTCGACGTCGAACTCGACGGCCTGGTTCTCCTCGAGGCTACGGTAGCCGTTGCCCGTGATCTCCGAGTAGTGGACGAAGACGTCGGGACCCTCGGTCGGGGCGATGAAGCCGAAGCCCTTCTCCGAGTTGAACCACTTGACGGTTCCCTGTGCCATGTTTTTCTCCTTTGGGTGGAAGTGAGTCGTTGCTTGTCAGCGACCCCCGGTCGGCAGAGACGCGACCACTTTCCAGAAACCCTGAAGAAACAGTTGCGCTCGCAATGGCGTTCCTTGCGAGCGTGTGAAGACACGAGCACCAAAAACGTCGACCGGTGCCCCAACCATAGCCGACCGGGTGCTCGCGACGACAATCGTCCGGCTGCACGGAGGCGTCTCGGGGCCTCCGCCCTCAGTCGAGGCGGTCGGCCGCCACGACCCCGCGCAGGACGCCGTCACTGGCCCGCCGCGCCGTCGTCGCCAGCTCCGGGTCCGCCGCGTCGGTCAGCTGACCCAGCAGGTCGATGACCTGCTTGCACCGACGCACGAAGTCGCCGGCCGCGAGGTCGGTCCCCCGCAGCACGTCCTCGAGGCGCTGCCCGCTCGCCCACCGGTGCATGGCCCACGCGAGGCCACCGTCCGGCATACCCGTGCGTGGGAGCGTCAGGGCCCCCTCGGCATCCTCGAGGTCGGACCAGATCCGGATCATCCGGTCGTACGCCTCGCGCACGTCGTCGTTGGGCCACCGCGGCGTGAGTCCGGTCTCCTCCCGGCGCGGCTCGTGCACGAGCGTCGACACGATGGCGGCCAGCGACGGCGGGTCGAGGCGGCGCCAGACCCCCTCGCGCAGCGACTCGGCGGCGAGCAGGTCCTTCTCGGTGTAGAGCTGGCGCAGGCGGTCGCCGTCGACGGTGACCGTCTGACCGCCGACGCCGAGGTAGCCCATCTCGACGAGCAGCTCGCAGATGCGGTCGAACGTCTTGGCGACGGAGTTCGTGCGGCCGTCGATCTTGCGCTGGATGCCGTCGGTCTCACGCCGCAGGCGCCACCAGCGCTCAGCCCAACGGGCGTGGTTCTCGCGGTCGGGGCAGCGGTGGCACGGGTGCGCCTTCATCTGCCGACGCAGCTCGTCGACACGGTCGTCCGTCGGGTCGCCGTCGGACGCTCGGCGACGTGGCGGCGGGTCGTGCGGCATCGTCGCGCGCAGGGTCGCCGCCAGCTCGCGACGGGCCTTGGGGTTGCGGGCGTTGAACTGCTTGGGCACGCGCATCGACCCGAGCGGCTCCAGGGGCGTCGGCACGTCGTGCAGGGTCAGCCGGCGCAGCTGGTGGTCCTCGGTGACGACGGCGGGCGACGCCGACTCCCCCTTGCCGCCACGGTTGGGCATGACGACGACGGCCAGACCGCTGTGGCGTCCGGCGGGGATGCGCACGATGTCACCGATCTTCAGCGACTCCAGGGAGATCGCCGCGGCCGTGCGCATCGACGCCGACCGGGCCCTGGCCCCCTCCTTCTCGACGTCGCGGATCTCGTTGCGGATCGCGGCGTACTCGGAGAAGTCGCCGAGGTGGCACGTCATGTGCTCGGCGTAGCCGGCAAGGGCCTCCTCGTTGCGGCGTACCGTGCGGACGAAGCCCACGACGGCCCGGTCGGCCTGGAACTGGGCGAACGACGTCTCGAGGATCTCGCGGGCGCTGTCGCGACCGAACTGGCGCACGAGGTTGACGGCCATGTTGTAGGTCGGCCGGAAGCTCGAACGCAGCGGGTAGGTGCGCGTCGAGGCGAGGCCCGCGACCCCCGCAGGGTCGAGGCCACGGTTCCAGAGGACGACGGCATGGCCTTCGATGTCGATGCCGCGGCGACCGGCACGTCCGGTGAGCTGGGTGTACTCCGCGGGCGAGATGTCGACGTGGTTCTCGCCGTTGAACTTCACGAGCTTCTCGAGCACGACCGTCCGCGCCGGCATGTTGATGCCCAGCGCCAGGGTCTCCGTCGCGAAGACGGCCCTGACCCGGCCGGCGGTGAACAGCTCTTCGACGATCTCGCGGAAGGTCGGCAGCATGCCGGCGTGGTGGGCGGCGAACCCACGGGCGAGGCCGTCGACGAAGTCCCAGTAGCCGAGCACCGAGAGGTCCTCCTCGGCCAGGCCCTGGATGCGCTCCTCGACGAGGCGACGGTTGGCCTCACCCTCGGACTCGGGGATGAGGCGCATGCCGCTCGACAGCAGCTGCCCGACGGCGCCGTCGCAGCCCGCGCGGCTGAAGATGAAGGTGATCGCCGGCAGCAGTCCCTCGCGCTCGAGGCGCCCGATGACCTCGGCGCGGGTGGCCCCGCCGCCGGGACGACCACCACGGGCGAAGCCACGTCCGCCGTCGCCGCCACCGGGCCCGCGCAGGGCCGGGGTGTCGGCGCCGCGCCGACCTCGACCGGCCCAGTCGTCCCGTCCGCCGCGCTCCCCGCCCCCGGACCCGCCCCGCGCGCCCTTGCCGCGCGGACGGCCCTTGTCGCGACCCCCGCGCGAGCTGACCCAGTGCGAGTCCCACGCCCCCCGACCCTCGGTGCCGCGGATGGCGTGCACGAGGTCGGGGTTGACGCTCACCGAGTAGCGACCCGGTGCGTCCACGAAGTGCTCGTCGTCCTCGCGGCCGTCGCGCTCCTCGACGAAGAGGTCGAAGAGGGTCTGGCCGACCATCATGTGCTGCCACAGCGGCACGGGACGGTGCTCCGAGACGATGACCTCGGTGTCGCCGCGCACCTCCCCGAGCCAGGCGCCGAACTCCTCGGCGTTGCTCACCGTCGCCGACAGCGACACGACGCTGACGTCCGGAGGCAGGTGGATGATGACCTCCTCCCACACCGCCCCGCGGAAACGGTCGGCGAGGTAGTGGACCTCGTCCATGACGACCCAGCCGAGCCCGCGAAGGGTCGTCGAGCCCGCGTACATCATGTTGCGCAGGACCTCGGTCGTCATGACGACGATCGGGGCCTCGCCGTTGATCGAGGCGTCACCGGTCAGCAGGCCGACCCGGTCGGCGCCGTGGACGCGCACGAGGTCGGCGTACTTCTGGTTGGACAGGGCCTTGATCGGGGTCGTGTAGAACGCCTTGCGTCCCGTCGCGAGGGCCAGGTGTACCGCGAACTCGCCGACGATCGTCTTGCCGGCTCCCGTGGGAGCCGCCACGAGGACGCCACGGCCCTCCTCGACGGCGCGACAGGCCTCGGTCTGGAAGTCGTCGAGCGGGAAGTCGAGACGCGCGGCGAACTCCGCGAGCCTCGGCCACGTGGCGATCACGAGGGCACCTCCATCGGGGCCACGACGCGCAGGGCACCGGGCACGACCTCGGCGTCGATCGGTAGGTCGGCGAACGTCTCGCCATCTGCCTGTGAGTGGATACCGCTCGCCTCCAAGCGAACTCGCCGGGCGCGATGGATCTCGACGGCCGGGTGGGTGGTGTGGGTTCCGGAGTAGACCTTGGGAAAGACCCGGAGGAACGACGGGATCGACAGCGCGTGGACGATCATGACGTCGAAGAGACCGTCGGTGACGTCGGCATCGGGACACACGCGCATGCCCCCGCCGAAGGACGTCGTGTTGGCGACGGCCACGAGCATCGCCCGCGTCTCGAGGCGGTGACCGTCGAGCTCGACGGCGTACGGGATGGGGCGGAAGACCGGGAGCTCACGCATGACCGCGAGGTTGTAGCGCATCTGCCCCCGCGGCCAGGTCATGCGCTGCGCGCGCGCGTTGACGACGGCGTCGAAGCCGGCACCGAGGACGCCACCGAACCACGTCTCGCCCGCCACGCCGTGGGTCACGCGACCGAGGTCGATCTCGCGCGTCCGGCCATCGGCGAGGAGCGCGACCGCCCCGCGGGGGTCACGGACCGGTAGGCCGAGGTTGCGGGCGAAGTCGTTGCCCGTGCCGGCGGCGACGACGGCGAGGCGCGACGTCGTACCGGCGCAGAGGTTGACCCCGAGGTGGACCATGCCGTCACCCCCGACGACGACCACCGTGCCGACGCCGTCGGCCACGGCCTCGCGGGCCCGCGTGCGGGCCTGCTGGTAGTTGCTGCCCGAGACGTCGACGACGTCATGACCCGCCTGGAGGAGCAGCCTGCGCGTCTCCTCGCCCATCGCTCGGCCGACGCCCTTCCCCGAGGTGGGGTTGACGATCAGGGCGACACGCTGGGACACACCCGAACGCTACAGGGCAGAGGCCTCGTCGTCGGGGACGTCCAACCAGTCGGGCTTGTGCTCCTCCTTGCGCCGGTCGAGCAGGAAGGCGACCCCGACCGAGGCGAAGTAGAGCAGCACCATGGGACTGGCGAGGAAGAGCATGGTGTAGGCGTCGGGCGTCGGGGTCATGACCGCCGCGAAGACGAGGATGATCATGACAGCCGGGCGCCAGCCCTTGAGCATGGCCTGCGCCCGGAGCACGCCCACGAGGTTGAGCGCGACGAGGAACACCGGGAGCAGGAACGCGCACCCGAAGGCGACGATGAACTTGAGGACGAAGTTGAGGTACTGCGAGCCGTCCTGCAGGTTGTAGGCACCCTCGGGAGTGAAGCCGAGCAGCACCGCCACGGCCTTGGGCACCATGATGAACGCGAAGAAGCACCCCGCGAGGAAGAGCGGCACCGCGGCGACGACGAAGAGCCGGGCGAGCAGCTTCTCCTTCTTCGTCAGGCCAGGGACGATGAAGCCCCAGATCTGGAAGAGCCAGACCGGCGAGGCGAGGATGAGCCCGACGGACAGCGAGGTCGTCAGCTGGAGCGCGAAGGCGTCCGTCATGCCGGCGAAGTTGATGTTGACGACGCCCTCGCGGCCGACCTGCAGCTCCCGCAGGGGCTTGGTCAGGGCGTTGATGACCTGGTCGTAGTAGATCCAACCCAGGACCCCGCCGATGACGATGGCGATGGCGCTGATCGTGATGCGGTTGCGCAGCTCACGGAGGTGATCGCCGAGCGACATCCGCCCCTCGGGGTCGCGCTGGCGTCGCAGTGACGGCATTCAGGAGGCTCCGTGTGATGGGTTCGGGATCCGACCCACTCAGAACGTCGTGTCGCGACGGGTGTCGTCGGTGGTCGACGTCGGCGTCGTCGTCGGGCTGGAGGCGGCGGCACGGAGGCGGTCGGCCTCGGCGCGGGCCTCGGCGGCGCGGCGCTCGGCGTCGGCGAGACGGGCCTCGGCAGCGCGGCGCTCGGCTTCGGCGTCCACGACGTCACCCGGCACCGTCGTCTTCGAGGCGTCGCTCGGGACGGGCTTGCCGTCCTTCTTCAGCTCGTCGACCTCGGACTTGAAGACCCGGGCGGAGCGGCCGAGGCTGCGGGCCATGTCGGGGAGCTTCTTCCAGCCGAACAGGGCGATGAGCACGACCGCGATGATGATGAGTTCGGGGGCACCCAGGTTGGGCATGGTTACGTCTCCTCGTCGAAAGCCGGTCCGGATCCGAACCGTCATGGTGCAGCCTCGGTGCTGCAGGTCTCCAGCATACGTGCGTCCGCCACCACCTCGACCGTGCGACGCCCGGGAGAACGGCGAACTGGCCGCTATGTGGACATCCGTGGTCACCTGATGGACACCAGTCCTCCGTCCCCTCACCCTCGCCGGCGCGTCGGAGGTCAGCCGTTCGGGTCGTACGCAGCCAGCGCCGATCGAGCCTCCACGGCGACCGCCTCGACGAGCTCGGGCGGCTGGAGCACCCGCGCCTCTCCCCCGAGACGCAGCACGAGCCGACGCACGAGGGCGGGGTCGGCCACCTTGAGCGTGACCCGCAGCGACCCGTCGGGGCCGCGCTCGACGCCCTCGTTGGGGTAGTAGTCGGCGATCCACGCCGCCCACCGGCTGGCCTCGATGACGACGGTGACGTCGTTCTCGCCGGGGACGAAGACGTCGTCGAGGTCGCGCGGACGGGCGTCCGCCGGCGGCGTGCCGTCGACGTCGAGCACCGAGGCGTCCTCGATGCGGTCGAGCCGGAAGAGCCGGACGTCCTCGGCGCGATGGCAGTAGCCCTCGACGTACCACTGGGCGTCGAGGTTGAGGATCCGCATGATGTCGACGTCGCGCTCGGTCGACTCGTCACGCGTCGCGACGTAGTAGCGCAGGTGGACCCGCCGACCGCGGGCGAAGGCGTCCTTGAGGGTCGCCATGGCCGGGTGCTGGCTCCCGTCGTCGAGGTCGAGGTCGATCCGGCCCGTGGGCTCGCCGACGGTCGTCGCGGCCGCTGCGCGGATCTTCGCGAGGGTGCGCTCGGCGACGTCGGAGCCGACGAGCGTCGACCCCAGGGCCTGCAGGCCGGCGGTCAGGGTCACGGCCTCGTCACGCGTCAGGCGCATCGGGGCCGCGATGTCGTCGGCGTTGTCGAGGTAGATGTGGCCGCTGTCCCACTGGGCGTCGATGAGCTCGGCATGGCCGTAGCCGGGCGTGCCGCAGACGAAGAGCAGCTCGAGGTCCTCGACGACCTGCTGCGCGTCGACGCCGAACTCCTGTGCCGCCTCGGCGATCGACACGCCCCGGTGCTGCAGCAGCCACGGGACCATGTCGAGCAGCCGACCCAGGCGCTGCGTGGCCGTCTCGGGGGCGCGCCGTGCCGCATTGCGTCGTGGGGCGCTCATGCGTGGTCCTCCATCTGCACCTGCACGTCGTCGGGATGCCCCACCTGCCCCGCCGGCACCTCCTGCGCCTCCAGCACGGCCTGCAGCGCGGACCTCACCCCGACGACGAGCTCGGGCGGCGAGACGGCGACGGCGTGCGTGCCGAGGGCGACGACGTCGCGCTCGGTCGTGCCGCGGCGGTAGGGCACCTCGATCTCGGCCCATCGCTCGTCGACCTCGGTCGTGCGCTGGGCGTGCCGACGCAGGGTGTGGCCCCTCCCGTGCCGCACCCGCACGACGGCCGTGCCCTCGGGCTCGGGCAGCTGCGCCTCGAGGGCCACCTCGGGCACGTGGTCGGACGGGACGGCATACGAACCCGCCCGTCCCTTGCGACGGACGGTGCCCTCGAAGCGGCTCAGGCGGAAGGCGCGCTCGTCACCGCGGTCGACGTCGAAGCCGGTGAGATACCAGCGGCCGTGCCAGTTCTTCAGCGCCCAGGGCTGCACGTGACGGGTCGTGAGCTCGCCGTCGTTCCTGCGGTAGTCGAAGGTGATGGGCTGCAGGGCCGACACCGCGGCGTGGACGGCCTCGAAGGCCGGCTCCTTGGTGCGGATGCGCGGCTCGGCACCGGCGGCCACGGACTCGTCGATCTCGACGCCCGAGAGGCGCAGCTTGCGCAGGCCCGCGGACGCGGCGCCCGAGATGCTCGCCGTGGACCACGCACGGGCGGCCAGCGCCAGCGCGGCGACCTCGTCGGCCTCGAAGCTGATAGCGGGCAGCGTGGTCTCGCTCGCGTCGATGCGGTAGCCAACCTCGTCGTCGAAGAGGACGTCGAGGACCGTCGTCGTGATGGGGATGCCCATCTCGCGCAGCTCGTCCTTGTCCCGCTCGAACATCCGGTCGAAGGCCTCGTCGGAGGTCGCAGCGGCGTAGGCCGGCAGCGACTCGCGGATCTTCTGCTTCGAGACCGGTCGCCGCGCGGACTTCAGCGCGAGGATGAGGTTGAGCAGCCGTTCGGTCTTGTCGGCCGAGGCAGACGCAGGGCTCATCGAGACCTTCCTGAGAGGGGCGCGGCGCGTGGGGGCAGTCCGACGCTACCCGAACATGCGATCGAATAGGGTCACCCCATGATCCAGTGGCGCCGGGGTGTCGTGGTCGAGGTGCGCTCTCGCTGGGCGGGTGCGGTCGAGTATGCCGTCCGGCTGGCGTCCGGTGACGTCGTCCGGGCGCTCGGCTACGTCGACGTCGTCGGCGACCTCACCCCCGGGACCGCCGTGCTGCTCAACACGACCGCCCTCGAACGTGGCCTGGGCACCGGCGGCCTCGCCATCGTCGTCGCCGCACCCGACGCGCTCCCCCCTCCCGTCGACGACGTCACGGCCGTCCCGGGCCACGTCGTCAAGGCGCGCTACACGCCCTCCCAGACGATGGTCCTCGGCGTGGACGAGCAGGACAGCGAGCACCACGCGGTGCTCGCCGATGCCGACGACGTCGCAGGCCTTCCGGTCGTCGTGGCCGACCTCCACTCAGCCCTGCCCGCGGTGCTCGCGGGCGTGCGTGACGCCGCGCCGTCCCTGCGGATCGCGTACGTCATGACCGACGGCGGTGCGTTGCCCATCGACTTCTCCCGGACGGTGGCCGGGCTGCGCGAGGCCGGCTGGCTCGAGGCGGCGATCACGGTCGGGCAGGCCTTCGGCGGCGATCTCGAGGCGGTGAACGTCCACACCGGCCTGCTGGCCGCGCACCACGTCGTCGGCGCCGACCTCGTCGTCGTGTCGCAGGGGCCGGGCAACCTCGGCACGGGCACGCGGTGGGGCTTCTCCGGCACCTCGGCGGGCGAGGCCGTCAACGCTGCGGGGACCCTCGGCGGCCGTCCCGTCTGCTCCCTGCGGATCTCTGAGGCCGACCCGCGCGAGCGCCACCGCGGGGTCTCGCATCACAGCCTGACGGCATACGCCCGCGTCGCGCTCGTGCCCGGCGACGTGCCGGTGCCGCTGCTCCCCGGCGACGTGGGCGTGCGGGTGCTCGAGCAGGCTCGGGCCCTGTGCACCGCGAGCCGGGGACGGCTGACGCTCCGTGAGGTGGCGACCGACGGGCTCGACGCGGCGTTGCGCGACACACCGGTGCTCCTGCGGACGATGGGGCGCGGGTACGACGACGACCGCGCCGGATTCCTCGGCGCGGCCGTCGCGGGGCGGTATGCCGCCCAGTTGGTTCTCGCGGGTCGCTGACCCCTCAGGGCCGGCGAGCGAAGCGAGCCAGAGCTACTTCACGTCGTCGAGGTCGACGACGAAGATCAAGGCCTCACCGGGCTTGATGGCAGCGCCCGCGCCCCGCTCGCCGTAGGCGAGCTGGGCCGGGATCGTCAGCTTGCGCCGACCGC
The DNA here is from genome assembly GCF_024519435.1 of Terrabacter sp. Ter38. Lineage (GTDB taxonomy): Bacteria > Actinomycetota > Actinomycetes > Actinomycetales > Dermatophilaceae > Terrabacter. The sequence continues at coordinate 75,813 of NZ_JALJRZ010000009.1, read as the reverse complement.
CCACCTTCATGCCCTCGATGCCCTTGTCCCAGCCGGGGATGACCATGCCGACGCCGAGACGGAAGTCGAGGGCGCTGCCGCGGTTCCAGGACGAGTCGAACTCCTCGCCCGTCGAGTGCGCGACGCCGACGTAGTGGGCGCTGACCGTGTCACCGGCCTTCGCCTCACGGCCGTCACCCTCGATGAGGTCCTCGACGACGAGGTCGACGGGCGCGTCACCCTCCGGGAAGTCGATCTCGGGCTTCGTGCGGTTGGGGTCGAGTGCCATGCTGCGTGTTCCCTTTCGTTCGTGAACTCGGTCGGTGGTGCGGTGGGTGCCGCGGTCAGTACGCGTCGAGGATGTCGACGACGAAGACGAGCGTGTCGGTGCCGGAGATCTTGGGCGCGCTGCCGGCCTTGCCGTAGCCGTCCGCCGGCGGGATGACGAGGAGCACGCGGCTACCCACCTTCTTGCCCACGAGCGTCTTGTCCCAACCGGGGATGACGCCGCCGACGCCGATCGGGAAGTCCGCGGCCGCGCCCCGCTGCCACGAGGAGTCGAAGACGCTGCCGTCCTTCCAGAGGACGCCGTGGTACTGGGCGCTGATGGTCTGGCCCTTCTGGACCGTCGCGCCGGTGCCCTGGACGAGCGTGGCCTGCTGCGTCGTCGTCGGGGCCGCCGTCTTGGGCACCGTGACGGTCGGCTCCTTGGTCGGGCCGTTCTTGAACTCGACGGTGGGCAGCCCGGCGGGTGCCGCGGTCTGGGCCCCGTCGACCTGGGTCAGAGGCGTGTGGACGTCCTGGATGTCGGCGACGACGACGATGGTGTCGGTGCCCTTGACGCCGAGCTGGTCGTTGCCGGCGGTGCCGAAGCCCTTCTCGGGCGGGATCGTGAAGGCGATGCGGCCGCCCTTGGTGGCACCGACGAGGCCCTCGGTGAAGCCGGCGACGATGTCGGTGCGGCCGAGGCGGTAGGCCTCCGCGGAGCGACCGGCGGCATAGCCGTCGTCGAGGAGCTTGCCGCTCGTCCCGTTGTAGATCTGGGCCCGCAGGCGCACGGTGTCGGCCTTGGTCGCAGCCTTGCCGGTGCCCGGGGTCAGCACCTTGTGCTCGACGGCCTTGGAGCTGATCGGCGTCGCACCGAGGGCGACCTTGGGGGCCGTCTTGAGGTCGACGGCGCCGGTGGCGGTGACACCCTTGAGGGCAGCCGAGGCCGCGACGGTCGTCGTGGCAGAACCGGAGGAGCCGGACGAGCTGGCCCCGCACGCGGCGAGGGTGGTCAGGCCGAGGGCAGCGATCAGGGCAACGGCCGTGCGAGCGGCCGGACGGTTGGGACGCACAGGTGAAGACTTTCGGTCGGGGCGGGCGGGCGTGGAGGTCCCGCAGGGCAAATCCCGGCCACTGTAACGCTCACCCTTGTGCGCGCTTCACAGCGCACTGACAGGTCCGCAGAGGTCCGGCCGCCACCCGTGGTCAGAGCGGGCGCTGGATCGTGGGAGACCGGTCGATGGTCTCCATGAGGCGCTCGACCCGCTCGTCCGCCGAGCGGAACGGGTCCTTGCACAGCACGGTGCGCTGCGCCTGGTCGTTGAGCTTGAGGTGCACCCAGTCGACCGTGAAGTCCCGGCCGTGGGCCTGCGCGGCGCGGATGAAGTCGCCGCGCAGCTTGGCCCGGGTCGTCTGCGGCGGGCGCACCTTCGCCTCGAAGATCTCGACGTCGGAGGAGACGCGGGCCGTCCGCCCGTGGCGCTGGAGCAGGTAGAACAGGCCGCGCCGGCGGTTGATGTCGTGGTAGGCGAGGTCGATCTGCTGGATCCTGGCGTCGGTGAGCGCGAGCCCGTGCTTCGCGCGGTAGCGCTCGATGAGGCGGTACTTGATGACCCAGTCGATCTCGGTGTCGATCGCGCCGAGGTCACCCGACCTGATGGCATCGAGGGCCCGGCCCCACAGGTCGATGACCTGCTTCGTGTCAGGGCTGTCCATCCCCTCGCGGTCGACGAACTCGATGGCCTTGTCGAGGTACTCGCGCTGCATGTCGAGGGAGGACAGCTCTCGGCCGTTGGCGAGCCGCACGGTGGCCCGCCCCGTCGGGTCGTGGCTCATCGTCCGGATCGCGCGGATGGGATTCTCCATGGAGAGGTCGCGCATGACGACGCCCGACTCGATCATCCGCAGCACGAGGTCGGCGCTGCCCACCTTGAGCAGGTTGGTCGTCTCGGACATGTTGGAGTCGCCGACGATGACGTGCAGCCGGCGGTACTTCTCGGCGTCGGCGTGCGGCTCGTCGCGGGTGTTGATGATGGGCCGGCTGCGGGTCGTCGCCGACGACACGCCCTCCCAGATGTGGTCGGCGCGCTGGCTCACCGCGAAGCTCGCGCCATGGGCGGTGGCCACGACCTTGCCCGCACCGCAGATGATCTGGCGGCTGATGAGGAACGGGATGAACATGTCGGAGACGCGCTGGAAGTCCCCGGAGCGCCCGTAGAGGTAGTTCTCGTGGCAGCCGTAGGAGTTGCCGGCGGAGTCGGTGTTGTTCTTGAAGACGAAGATCTCGCCCTCGACGCCGTCGTCACGCAGCCTGCCTTGGGCGTCCTCGACGAGACCCTCGAGGATGCGCTCTCCCGCCTTGTCCTGGATGACGAGCTCGCGCACGGAGTCGCACTCGGCCGTGGCGTACTCCGGATGGGACCCCACGTCGAGGTAGAGCCGGGCGCCGTTGCCGAGGAAGACGTTGCTCGACCGGCCCCAGGCGACGACGCGGCGGAAGAGGTAGCGGGCGACCTCGTCCGGAGTCAGGCGACGTTGGCCCTGCGTCGTGCAGGTGACGCCGTACTCGTTCTCGATCCCGAAGATCCGCCGCTCCATGAACCAACTCTAGGCGGCGGGTCCCGCGGCCGTCAGGCCACGACCACTCGTCGGCGCGGCTGCTCGCGTCCACCAGGGCCGCGAGCAGCCGCGCCGAAGGAGGTGCTCGGGCACCCGACCGGCCCTCCCCGACGGTGGCCGAGGGTTGCGGCTCGGGTCTGCGTCTCGGTGTCGCGACGATCGCTCCGGCACGGTGTCCCACAGGTCGACGTCTGTGATAGTCAGTCTGGTGTGGCTGTCACAATGGCCGCTGTCCCCTCTTGCCGAACCCCTCCACGATCCCCTGCATTGGACGGAAATGATCGACAGACCGCACTTCAAGTTCTCCCGCCGCGGCTATGAGCCCGAAGAGGTTGACTCCTTCATCGAGTCGCAGAACCGCACCCTGCAGGCGGCCAAGAAGGACGCCGCCGAGAGGAGCGTCGAGCTGACCAAGCTCAACGCGGCCCTCACCGACCTCCGGGGACAGCTGGGGCAGCAGTCGCGGGTCATGGCCGACCTCAAGAAGAACAGCACACCTGCAGCGGCACAGACGTTCGCCGACCTCGGTGAGCGCATCGCCCAGATCCTGTCGCTCGCCGACCAGGAGGCCGGTGAGATGCGCACTCGGGCCAACGGCGAGGCCGACGAGATCCGCGAGCGCGCCCACCGCGCCGCGGCCGAGCTCAAGGCGACGACCGCGACCTACGCCGAGCAGGCCCGCGCCCGCGCCGACGAGGAAGCAGTCCGCATCATCGCGCAGGCCAACCGCGAGGCCCAGGCCATCGTGGCCGAGGCCCAGAGCGTCACGGCGGCCCAGCGCCAGGAGGCCGCGGCGGAGTACGAGTCGCACCGCCTCAAGGCCTCCACCGCCTCGGCCGAGCTCGAGGTCAAGCTCGCCGCGCGCCGCGAGTCGGCCGACGCCGAGTTCGAGGCCCGTCGCCAGCAGCAGGAGGCCGCGTTCAACGAGAGCGAGTCCCGCCTGCGTCAGCTGACCGAGCGTGCCGAGCACGACGCGCACGAGATGCGGGCCAGGGCCGAGCGCCTGCTCGAGAACGCCCAGGCCCAGTCCGACCAGATCGTGTCCGAGGCGCGCGACCACGCTTCGCGCCTGCGCGAGGAGTCCGACCGCGAGCTCGCCGCGGCCACGGCCCAGCGCGACAGCATCACCGCCCAGCTCGGCAACGTCCGTCAGATGCTCGCCACCCTCGGTGGCGGTGCCCTCATGGACACGCTCGGTGCCCCCGACAAACCGGCGCAGCCGCCCCAGGTGGCCGACGTCCAGCAGCCGGTCCCGGCCGTCCAGCAGGCATCCGACGCCGACGACGAGAGCGAACAGGCCTCCCCCCAGGTCCTCTCCTCCGAGGCCGAGCAGGCCGAGCAGGCCGACGAGGACGCTCAGCCCGCCGCCGAGTCCGACGCCGAGCAGGGCGACGACGAGCAGCACGACGCAGAGGGCGAGAACCCGGCGTACGGCTCGGACCAGTCGTCGTACTACCAGCGCAACGCCTCGAGCGGCCGGGTCGGCGCCACGCGCCGCTGACGCACCCGCCTCGGCCCCGGAGCCGGGGTCACGGCACACCGCGCGACACGAAGGCCGCCCACCATCTCGGTGGGCGGCCTTCGTCTGTGCACCACGAGTCGGTGCCTGGTCGTCAGCCCGGTGGTGTCGGGGATCCGGGACCGTCCACGGAACCGCCTGAGCTCGCCGGACCGCCGTCGCCTGCAGCGGGCTCCGTCCCACCCGCGCCCGCAGATGCATCGGCGGGTGCGGGCGTCTCCCCCAGCAGCCTCGTCAGCAACGGACCGACGATGCGCCGGAACGAGCGGCGGGGACGGTCGCGGTCGAGCACCGCCACCTCGAGCTGGCCCTCGTCGAGGGCGCGGCGCTCGCCGTTCTCGCCGGCGCCGAGCACGTCGACGGCCAGTCGCAGGACCTCGGCGAGGGTCATGCCCGGCCGCCACCCGGTACCGAGACGCTCCTCGGCGGCGTCGCTGGCACCACCCATGGCCACGAAGCCCTGCTCGTCGGCGACCGACCCGTCGTAGGTGAGCCGGAAGATCTGGTCGGCGTCGCTGTCGACCCCGACCTCGGCCACGACGATCTCGATCTCGAACGGCTTGGACTCCTGGGTGAACACCGCGCCGAGCGTCTGGGCGTACGTGTTGGCGAGGGCCCGCGCCGTGACGTCGGTGCGGTCGTAGGAGTAGCCGCGCAGGTCGGCATACCGGATGCCGGCGACCCGCAGGCTCTCGAACTCGTTGTAGCGACCGACCGCGGCGAAGGCGATGCGGTCGTAGATCTCGGACACCTTGTGCAGGGCCCGCGACGGGTTCTCGGCGACGAAGGCGATGCCGCGGTCGTAGCCGACGACGATGACCGAACGTCCACGCGCGATCCCCTTGCGCGCGAAGTCGGCCCGGTCCTTCATGACCTGCTCGGGCGGGACGTAGAACGGCATGCTCATCGGGCACCTCCCGGGTTGTCGCGACGGGATGCCACGACACGCTGCACGTGCCCCTCGAGGACGTCGGCCGGCACGAACCGGGCGCCGGAGTGGTCGACGACGGCGACGGTCGGCCAGATCTGGCGGCCGAGGTCGGGGCCGCCGGTGGCGGAGTCGTCGTCGGCCGCGTCGTAGAGCGCCTCGATGGCGACCGACACGGCCTGCTGCTCCTCGAGACCCGGCCGCCACAGCTTCTTGAGGGCGCCGCGGGCGAAGACGGAGCCCGACCCGGTCGAGTGGTGGCCACCCTCGATGTAGCAGCCACCCGTGACGTCGTAGGAGTAGATCCGTCCGGTGGCCGACTCGAGGTCGAAGCCGGCATACGTCGGGACGACGGTGAGGCCCTGCATGGCGAGGGAGAGGTTGCCCCGGATCATCGAGGCGAGGCGGTTGGCCTTGCCCTCGAGCGACATGATGGCGCCCTCGATCTTCTCGTAGTGCTCGAGCTCGACCTGGTAGAGCCGGACGAGCTCGATCGCGATCCCGGCCGTGCCGGCGATCCCGACCACGCTGTAGTCGTCGGCGGCGAAGACCTTCTCCATGTCCCGGTTGGCGATGACGTTGCCCATGGTGGCGCGACGGTCGCCGGCCATGACGACACCCCCGTCGAAGAGCAGCGAGACGATGGTCGTCCCGTGCGGCGCCTCGATGCTCGCCCCGGAGGGCAGGCGTCGACCCGAAGGGAGCAGCTCAGGACGGTAGGCGGAGACGAACTCGCTGAAGGACGATGACCCCGCGCTGAGGAACGCGTCGTCCAGGCGCCGAGGCCGCCCCGTGGACCACTGGGTCACTGGCCGCCCTTCTGGACGAAACCGCGGACGAACTCCTCGGCGTTCGACTCGAGGACACCGTCGATCTCGTCGAGGACGCTGTCGATGTCGTCGGACAGGCCCTCCTTGACGGCAGCGCCGGCGGGCGCCGTCGGAGGTGCCTCCGGTGTCTCCGGCGGCTCCTCGTCACGACGCTGCGGCTTGACGTGCTCCTGACCCGGCATGGCTACCTCCCAGACGTGGACGACCTCGTCCCCCGACCCTAACCCGTGCGCGCCCCGTGGTCCGAGCACCCGCCACCGACGGTGGACGCGCCTCTCCCCCGGCGCTGCTCACGGCGGTGCCCGGGAACCGTCCTAGTCGGGCGTGGCCAGGCCGCGGAGCAGCTCGCCCACGTCGGCGCTCTGCTCGAGCAGCGTGCCGACCTGGGCCCGGGTGCCCCGCTCCGGCTCGAGGATGGGGACCCGCTGGAGGCTGGCCCGACCCGGTACGTCGAAGACGACCGAGTCCCAGCTGGCCGAGAAGACCTGGCCGGTGAAGCGGCGAACGCACTCGCCGCGGAACCACGCGCGCGTGTCCTCCGGCGGCGTCGTCTGGGCCGCCTTGACCTCCTCGGGCGTCACGAGGTCGCGGAGCAGCCCGCGGTCGCGCAGGCGGTGGACGAGTCCCTTCTCGGGGCGGACGTCAGCCCACTGGATGTCGATGGCCGCGAGGCGGTGGTCGTCCCAGGCCAGGCCGTCACGGGCCCGATAGCCCTCGAGCAGCTGCAGCTTGGCGACCCAGTCGAGCAGGGCTGCACACGACATGACGTCGCGCCCCAGACCGGTGAGGACCTCCTCCCACAGGCCCATGACCTCGGCGGTCGCCTCCGCCTCGGGGTCGTCGCCACGCCGGTCGAGCCAGGCGCGCGCGGCCTCGAGGTACATCCACTGGAGGTCGAGCGCCGTCACCCTGCGTCCGTCGACGAGCTCGACGGTGGCGGTGAGCGCCGGGTCGTGTGAGACGGTCTGGAGAGCGGCGACCGGTCGGCGCACCGACCAGTCCTCGGTGAGATGGCCGTCCTCGATCATCCCGAGCACGAGCGAGGTCGTGCCGGTCTTGAGGAGGGTCGCGACGTCGAGGTGGTTCGCGTCGCCGATGATCACGTGGAGGCGCCGGTAGCGGTCGGCCACGGCGTGCGGCTCGTCGCGGGTGTTGATGATCGGGCGCTTGAGGGTCGTCTCGAGGCCGACCTCGGTCTCGAAGAAGTCTGCACGCTGGGAGATCTGGTAGCCCGCTCCCCTGCTGTCGACGCCGATCCCGACCCGGCCGGCACCGCAGACGACCTGACGCGTGACGAAGAACGGGATGAGGTGTCGCACGATCTCGGGGAAGGGGGTGCGCCGCGGCATGAGGTAGTTCTCGTGCGTGCCGTAGGACTGGCCCTTGCCGTCGGCGTTGTTCTTGTAGAGGTTGACCGGTGGCTGCCCGGGACGGGCGGCGAGCAGGCGCACCGACTCGAGCGCGATCGCGTCGCCCGCCCGGTCCCAGGTCACGGCGTCGCGCGGCAGGGTGACCTCGGGAGAGCTGTACTCGGGGTGGGCGTGGTCGACGTAGTAGCGGGCGCCGTTGGTCAGCACGACGTTGGCGAGCGTCGGGTCCTCGACGTCGGTCAGCTGGCTCGGGTCGGCGGTCTGCCGGTCGAGCTGCCAGCCGCGCGCGTCGCGCAGCGGGTCCTCGAAGGCGTAGTCCCAGCTCGACTGGTTGGACCGGATCCCCTGCGCGGCTGCGTACACGCTGATGACCTGGCCCGACAGGAACATCGGGTTGGCCATCGGGTCGCCGGGCACGGAGATGCCGTACTCGGTCTCGAGCCCCATGATCCGCCGCACCGTCATGGCCCGACGATAACCGTCCCGACCGCGCACGCCGCGTCCGGACTCCTCCGGACCGAGGGCGTATGCCGTCCGGCCGCGGCTAGATGGCCCCGACCTTCTGCAGCCGGTTGAGCGAGAACCACCCGAACGGGATCGGCAGCCAGTATGTCGCGAGCCGGTAGAGCAGGACGGACGAGACGGCGGTGCCGCTGTCGACGCCGATGGAGATGAGCCCGAAGGACATCGCGGCCTCGATGCCACCCAGGCCACCGGGCGTCGGGACCGCCGAGCCGACGATGGCGCCGGCGAAGTAGACGACGGCGATGGCTGCGACCGGAGCGTCGTCACCGAAGGCCCTCGTGGCGCACACGAGCGCGGCGACGAACGACATGTCGAGCACGAGAGCGCCGCCGAGCAGCTGCGCGAGCTTGACCGGGTGCTGGAGGACCGCGAGGACCTGCGGGACGGCGGACTTGACCTGTGGGAGCACGCGGTCGGTGAGCAGCGCGCGCACCTTCGGCAGGGCCAGCAGCCCGAGGGCGAGGATGACGACGACGAGGATGGCCGCGACGAGGACCGGTGAGGGGCTGAACGAGACGGCCGGTCCAGTGCCGGCCAGGACACCGGAGATGACGAGCAGGACGAAGTACGAGCAGAACTGGGCGACTTGGGCGACGCCGACGCTGGCGCCGGCGATCGTCGGGGAGAGGCCGGAGGTCTGCAGGTAGCGGGTGTTGAGCGCGATGTTGCCGACAGCAGCCGGGGCCACGAGGCCGCTGAAGGCCACGGCGAGCTGCGTCATGTAGGTCCGGATGAACCTCAGGTGGATCTGGACGGCGCCTGCGAGCGCGATGGAGGCGCCCGCGAAGGTGGCGGCCGCGAAGAGCGCCACCAGGGCGGCCCAGCGCCAGTCGGCCGTGCTGACCACCTGGCCGAGGTCGACCTGCGCGAGCTGCGTCAGGAGCAGGTAGCCGGCGATGCCCCCACCGAGCAGGGTGACGACGCCGCGCGCCGTGATGCGACGCAGCTGGACGGGCTCGACGGCCTCGGCCTTGGGGCGCAGGGCGACGAGCCGCTCGCGCAGCTCCCCCATGACCGACTTGGACTGCTTGAGCGCCACACGCGCGTCGGGACTCAGGGCGACCGGCTGGAGCACGGGAACGGCCCGCAGGACGGCGTCCTCGCCGAGGGCTGCCACGGCCGAGTCCACGGTCCGCTCGGGGCCGACGGCCAGGGCCACCGTCGTGAGCAGCTGAGCGAGGTCGATGCGCAGGCTGATGTCGTCGGCCGCGACGTCCCCGCTGCCGAGCCGGGACAGGGCGACCCGTCCGTGGTCGTCGACGAGGATCGCCGACGGTCCGAGCTGGCGGTGCACGATGCGACGTCGGTGCAAGGTGGCTGCGAGCCGCCAGATCGCAGCGAGACGAGCGTCGTCGAGGTCACCGTCGACCTCGGTGAGCGGGACGCCCTGCGGCTCGTCGTAGGCGATGACCGCAGAGAACGGACCGACCTCGGACACCGCGACCGGCCGGGGGGCGCGGATGCCGGCGTCGTGCAACGCGAGACCCATCAGGGTCCGGTGCTCGATCTCGGAGCGCAGCGTCAGTGCAGGCGGTCTGGTGAAGCCGCTCCGCAGCCGCAGCACGCGCAGCAGGCGGCGACCCGAGGCGAGCCCGAAGGTGTCGCGGTCGATGACGTGCACGTCGAGCGTTCCGTCGTGGGTGGTCCCGATGTAGCGGCGGTCCCCGGCATCGTTGGCGTCGAAGAGCTCGAGGCGGGTCAGCGGCACACCGCCCGAGACGAGCACCGCGGCCACGTCCACCCCCGGTGGGCGGGTGGAGGTCACGCCGAAGGCGAGGCGGAAGGCGAGGCCGACGATCCATCCGAGCAGGAGCGAGCTGACGAGGGCCGCGAGGGTCATGGCCCCCGAGAGCAGGGTCGTGACGAGCGTCGCGATGACGACGACCGTCGCGATCGGCGAGATCCACTTGCGGCCGGAGATGTCGGCGACGGTGAGCAGCGCGACCATCGAGACGATGACGATGTCGAGCGGACCGGTGCGGCCCGTGGCCGTGGGCCGGGTCAGCACGTCGGTGAGGAAACCGCCGTTGCCCGACTGGACGAGGACGGCGAGCACGATGACGAGGACGCCGCCGACGACAGCGGCACCGAGCGCCTGGATGAGCTGCATGGGACGACGGCGCACGAGCAGGTCCGCGCCCACGCCGATCGGCAGGAGCAGGACGCCGATGCCGCTCATCCAACCGAGGAGCGTGAGCAGCAGCCGGGGCAGCCCGCTCGTCGCATCGGTGAGGTCCTGCTCGACCGCACCGCGCGTGCCTGAGGCGATGTCGGCCGCGACGAGACCGAGCACGAGGAACACGACGGCCGCGGCCAGGCGCACGCCGTCGACGGGGCGGCGCACCCGTTCGGGGATGGGCGGCTCGATGACCTCGACCCCGGGCAGGCCGCCGTCACCGGTCGCGGCGCCGGCGCCGGCGTCGTCTCTGGCGTCGGCTGCGGCGTCGGCTCCGGCTCCGGCGTCGGCGTCATCTCCGGCGTCATCTCCGGCCTCGGAGACCGGATCCCCCACCGTCGCGTCTGCGTGCTCCTCACGCTCCTCGGCCTGGTCCTGCTCGTGCTCCGCCGTCCGGCGCATGGTCTCCCCCGTGGTGTCGTCCGAGGCCTCGGTGGGTCGGGAGACGGCCCCGTCCGTGGGGGGCTGCGTCCTCTCCGAGTCGCCGGGCATGGGCCAATCCTGCCTGAGGTGCGGCCCGAATGGCCGCAGCGTCGCCGGGCGGGCGTCAGGGCGCCCGGCGCGCCGACCATCAGCGAGCGGTGCGAGACTGGCGCCGTGACGGTCACCGACTCGTGGGACATGCCTCTGCGCACCAAGCTGCTCGCCCGCGTGCTGAGCCGCACGCGCGACGGGTCCCGGATGCTCAGCGGGGACGAGATCGCCCGCAGCAGAGCATGGTTCGCGCCTGCGCGCCTGCCCTTCACGTGGGTCACGGGTCCCGTACCCGCCGGGGTCGAGATCGCAGGGACGAGCTTCGCCGCGCGGGATGGCCACTCCGTCGACGTCCGCACCTACCGTCCGCGGGACGCCGCAGATGAAGCCCTTCCCGCGATGCTGTGGTTCCACGGAGGCGGCTGGGTGCTCGGCAACACGCGGGGATACGACCCGATCTGCGCCTGGATCGCCGACCGGGCCCGAGTGACCGTGCTCAACGTCGACTACCGTCTCGCCCCGGAGCACCGCGCGCCCCAGGCGGCCCACGACTGCATCGATGCCGCCCGTTGGGCCGCCTCCGATGCGGCCGGTGACGGCATCCGGCACACCGGTCTCGGTCTCGCCGGTGACTCGGCCGGCGGCAACCTCGCGGCCGTGGCCGCCCAGGTGCTCCGTTCCGAGGGTGGGGCCGACGTGGCCTACGAGGCCCTCGTCTACCCGGCCGTCGACGCGACGATGAGCTCACCGTCGGTGACCCAGCACTCGGCTGCGCCGATCCTCACGCGCAGCGACATGGACGCGTTCCTCGCGCACTACCTCGGTGACGGTGACGCCGCCCTCGACCCGCTCGACCCTCTCGTGTCACCGCTGCACGCGGAGGACCTCAGGGGACTGCCCGCGACGCTCGTCCAGACGGCCGACCTCGACCCGCTCCGCGACGAGGGGACGGCCTATGCCGAGGCCCTCCGAGCGGCCGGCGTCGAGGTTCAGCACACCAACTACCCTCGCGTACCGCACGGCTTCATGAGCTTTCCCGGGGCCACCCGGGTCGGCGGTGCCGCTCGCGCGGAGCTCGCCCGGTGGGTCGCCCGGCACGCGCGACCGGGAACGGTCGGATAGTCTGCGAACGCACGCGAGTCTCGTGAGGGATGGTCTCGAAGTGAACGATGTCGTCGTGTTCAGCGGCTCGGCGCACCCCGCCCTGGCCGACCGGATCTGCTCCCATCTCGGGGTGACCCGGTCCCCCGTCGACATCAAGCGGTTCAGCAACGACTGCCTGCAGGCACAGCTGCTCGCCAACTGCCGCCAGCGCGACGTCTACATCGTCCAGCCGCTCGTGCCGCCGACGCAGGAGCACCTCATGGAGCTGCTCCTCATGATCGACGCGGCGCGCGGCGCCTCGGCGGCTCAGATCACGGCGGTCATGCCGCACTACGCCTACGCCCGCTCCGACAAGAAGGACGCCTCGCGCATCTCCCTCGGCGGACGGCTCGTGGCCGACATGATCTCGACGGCCGGCTGCCACCGGGTCCTCACCATGGCCCTCCATGCTCCCCAGGTTCACGGCTTCTTCTCGACGCCCGTCGACCACCTGACGGCGATCGGGGTGCTCGCGGACCACTTCCGCGACAACGACCTGGGCGGCTCGATCGTCGTCAGCCCCGACCTCGGCAACGCCAAGGTCGCGACCCAGTTCGCCCGCCTGCTCGGGCTGCCCGTCGCGGCGGGCTCGAAGCAGCGGGTGGCCGACGACCGCGTGGTCATCGACTCCATCGTCGGCGACGTCTCGGGTCGCCGCGCGATCATCCTCGACGACGAGATCGCGACGGGCGGCTCGATGCTCGAGCTGATGGACCGCCTCAAGGACGCCGGCGCGACCGAGGCCGCGATCGTCTGCACCCACGGCCTCTTTGCCGGCAAGGCCGTCGAGCGGCTGCGCGACCATCCCTTCGTCACCGAGGTCGTCACGACCGACACCGTCCCGGCTCCGGACGGCTGGCCCGAGCTCAAGGTGCGGTCCGTGTCGGCCCTCTTCGCCGAGGCGATCAGCCGGATCCACCACGGCCGCTCGGTGAGCTCGCTCTTCGAGGGCGTCGACCCCACCCACGCGCCGCCGCAGGCCAGGCTCCCCTTCGACACGCCCTCATGAGCCGACCTGCCTGGTGGCGCCGCCCCGCGGTCGCGCTGCTGCTCGACGTCGCGCTCGTGCTCGTCTTCGCCGCTGTCGGTCGGGCGAGCCACGACGAGTCGAGCCCGGTGCTCGGTGTCCTGTCGACGGCCTGGCCCTTCCTCGTCGGGACCGGAATCGGCTGGCTCGTCGTGCGGGTCGTGCGCCGGTCCTGGCCGCTCGACGTCGCGCCCGGCGTGACCGTCTGGTTCGCGACCGTCCTCGTCGGCATGCTGCTGCGGCACGCGGTCGGGTCGGGCACGGCCCTCAGCTTCGTCGTGGTCGCCTCGGTCGTGCTGGCGCTCTTCCTGCTGGGCTGGCGCGCCGTCGGGGCGTACGCAGTCCGCCGGGCCCGCGCGCCGCACGAGCGCAGCTAGCGAGCCCCCCACCGTCGAGAGGCCACGTGTGGCCGCCTCAACCCCGTCGAGAGGCCACGTGTTGCCGGGGCAACCGGGCCACACGGCATGCGCGCGCTCTCAGAGGTACTGACCCGTGTTGGCCGTTGCGATGGACCGGCCGGGCTCGGTGCCGTCCTTGCCCTTGAGCAGCGTGCGGATGTAGACGATCCGCTCGCCCTTCTTGCCGCTGATCCGTGCCCAGTCGTCGGGGTTGGTCGTGTTGGGCAGGTCCTCGTTCTCCTTGAACTCGTCGACGCAGCTGGCGAGGAGGTGCTCGACGCGGATGCCCTTCTGGCCGGTCGTCAGGAAGTCCTTGATCGCCAGCTTCTTGGCACGGTCGACGATGTTCTGGATCATCGCGCCCGAGTTGAAGTCCTTGAAGTAGAGGATCTCCTTGTCGCCGCCCTGGTAGGTCACCTCGAGGAAGCGGTTCTCCTCCATCTCGGAGTACATCCGCTCGACGGCTGCCGTGATCATCGCCTCCACGGTCGCGTCCCGGTCCCCGCCGTTGACGGCGAGGTCGTGCTCGTGCAGCGGCAGCGTGTCGACGAGGTACTTGCTGAAGATGTCTCGCGCGCTCTCGGCGTCGGGCCGCTCGATCTTGATCTTGGCGTCGAGACGACCGGGTCGCAGGATGGCCGGGTCGATCATGTCCTCGCGGTTGGAGGCCCCGATGACGATGACGTTGTCCAGGCGCTCGACGCCGTCGATCTCGGCGAGCAGCTGCGGCACGATCGTCGTCTCGACGTCGCTGGACACGCCGGATCCGCGGGTGCGGAAGAGCGAGTCCATCTCGTCGAAGAAGACGACGACGGGCGTGCCGTCGGAGGCCTTCTCGCGTGCGCGCTGGAAGATGAGCCGGATGTGGCGCTCGGTCTCGCCGACGTACTTGTTGAGCAGCTCGGGGCCCTTGATGTTGAGGAAGTAGCTCTTCTCCGTCTGCTTGCCGGTGCGCGCGGCGACCTGGCGGGCGAGGGACGCGGCGACCGCCTTGGCGATGAGCGTCTTGCCACAGCCGGGAGGGCCGTAGAGCAGCACCCCCTTCGGCGGCTTGAGCGCGTGCTCCTTGTAGAGCTCGGGATGAAGGAACGGCAGCTCGACGGCGTCGCGGATCTGCTCGATCTGGCCGGCGAGGCCACCGATGTCTTCGTACTCGACGTCGGGCACCTCCTCGAGAACGAGCTCCTCGACCTCGAGCTTGGGCACGACCTCGTGGACGAAGTTGGACCTCGGGTCGAGGGTGAGGGAGTCGCCGACGCGGAAGTGCTCGCCGAGCAGGGGCGTCGCGATGCGGCACACGCGCTCCTCGTCACCGTGCGTGACGACCACGACACGGTCGGCGTCGAGACGCTCCTTGACCGTGACGACCTCACCCACGCGCTCGTAGCCGTGGACGGAAACCACGTTGAGGGCCTCGTTGAGCATGACCTCTCGGCCTAGGCCCAGCTCCTGCTGGTCGACGGACGGGCTGACCGCGACACGCATCTTGCGGCCGCCGGTGATGATGTCGATCGAGCCGTCCTGCGGCGGGTCGACGACGAGACCGTAGGTGCTCGGCGGCTGCGCGAGGCGGTCGACCTCCTTCTTCAGCGTGACGATCTGCTCGCGAGCGTCCTTGAGCGTGCGCACGAGGCGCTCGTTCTGGGACGACAGCGTCGACAGGCTGGTCTGGACGTGGGCGAGCCGCGCCTCGAGCTCTCGGGTGCGCTGTGGCGAGTGTCGCGCCACCTCGCGCAGCGATTCGACCTCGGCACGCAGGGCTGCGAGCTCGCGGTCCCCCGCTCCGGGGACTCCGGCGCCGGCGGCACCGTCGGGGTCTGGGTTGCGGACGTCATCAGACATCTCGGCCTCCTCAATCCGTCACTCGCACATCGTGACGTTTCGACCCTAACCCCGTCTCAGGCGTTGTCGTCGGACGTTTCAGCCAGTGATCGGCGGACGCGTCGGATCGTCTTGTCGCTCTTGACACGCTCACCGAGGGCCTCGGGCGTCCAGGCGTCCGCCGGGATGTCCGTCGAGGCCGTCGAGCCGGCGACAGGCGTGCCGGCACCCGCCGGGCCGTCCGGGCTGTCGACGGACGTCGTGCCGGCGTCACCGCCGTCGCGGTAGGCGCCCTTGGCCGGACGACGCTTGCGCTCCGGCGGGACGACCCCGGGAGCGAGGCGACGGGTCGTGATGAGGAAGCCCGTGTGCCCGTGCATCCGGTGCTGGGGACGCACGGCGAGCCCTTCGAGGTGCCAGCCGCGCACGAGCGACTCCCACGCGGACGGCTCGGTGAAGCCGCCGTGGGCGCGGATGCCCTCGGCCACCCGGCTCAGCTGGGTCGTCGTGGCGACGTAGCAGATGAGCACGCCACCCGGGATGAGGGCGTCGGAGACGGCGTCGAGGCACTCCCAGGGCGCGAGCATGTCGAGCACGACCCGGTCGACGGTCCTCGTCTCGGCGACGGACGGGAGCGACTCGACGAGGTCGCCGACGGTCACGGTCCAGGCCGGGTGATCGCCCCCGAAGAAGGCTCGCCCGTTGCCGCGGGCGATCTCGGCGAAGTCCTCGCGGCGCTCGAACGACAGCAGCCGTCCCCGCTCACCGATGGCCCGCAGCAGCGACATCGACAACGCTCCGCTGCCGACCCCGGCCTCGACGACCGTCGCTCCCGGGAAGATGTCGGCCATCTGCACGATCTGGCCCGCGTCCTTCGGGTAGACGACTGCCGCGCCGCGGGGCATCGACATGACGTAGTCGCTGAGCAGGGGCCGCAGCGCGAGGTACTCGACACCGGCGGTGTTGGTCACGACGGAGCCGTCGTGGGAGCCGATGAGGTCGTCGTGGCGCAGGAATCCGCGGTGCGTGTGGAACTCGCGCCCGGGCTCGAGCGTGATCGTGTGCAGACGGCCCTTCGGGTCGGTCAGCTGGATGCGCTCCCCCACCTCGAAGACGCCTCGGCGGTCGTGCGCGCCGGCGACGTGCGACCGCTCCGGACCCACGCTCGCGTCGGGCTCGGCGTCGGGCGCGTGCTGCTCGGCGTCGGGCTGCTCGGCGTCGGTCGTGGGAGCGGTCATGGGAGCACAGTCTAGGTGCCGGCGAGACCTCCTCCGGACGCCCTGCGGAGCATCACCGCCTCGACCTCGTAGCGGCTCTGGCGACCCACCGGGCCACCGAAGAAGCGCCGACGGAGCGCGCCCTCGACCTCGACGACGTCGCCCGCGCGCAGGCGGAGCGCGCTCCGGCGGGTCGCCGCCGTCCAGCACACGACGTCGATGGTGTCGACCGTCGCCCGCCGGGGCTCGTCGGCGGCCGCGCGGCGACGCCCGGGCGGTGGCTCGCGAGGCACGACGACGCGCAGCGTTGCGATGCGGTCTCCGCTCGGCAGCTCGCGCTCCTCGGCCTCGGCGCCGAGCCGCCCGCTCAGGACGACCTCGTTGCGTCCCGGTACCGACGCGGTGCCCGGCGTCGCCTCGTCGGCGGCCACCTCGTGCGCACGTCGGCGTGGGCTTCGAGGGGGCCGTGACGCGCCCTCGCCAGTGCTCGTCGCCGTCTCGCTCCGGCTCGTCCTCATGGTGCCTCCCTCCGGCCCGCCCGTCGGGCCCTGCGCCAACCGTGACGCGCCCGAGCCGTGCTCGCTGCCCGGGGTGGCGGCCCTGTGGACGCCCGACCGAGCCGCCGAGGGGGTGTGGACGGCGGCCGGCGTCGGGGCCCTTCGCCGGGAACACGAGCGTCACGGGACGCGGCGCCTGAGCGCGCTCGACGGCATACGCCATCGGCAGTGACGTCGGCAGGCGACTCCGTCGAGTCGGGTCAGCGACGACCGCGGCGCGACAGCTCGGCGCCGACGACCGCGTTGATCCGCTCGGCGCTCGCCAGGCCGCGGATGTCGCGGGTCGCCTCGTCGACGACGACGGCGAGCGAGAGCTCGCGCTCGCTCATGACACGGATGAGGTCGGTGAGCACCGCGTCGTCGGGCAGGGCGACGACCCACGACGCCGGCTGGGCCAGCGTGACCGACGCGATGGCCGTCCGCGACCGGCTGTCGGCCGGAACCCCGGCCGCCGAGTCGGCGTCGACGACGCCGAGCGGCCACCCCGTCGGGTCGGCTGCCGCGACCCAGGCACCTGCAGCCACCGCGGTCTCGACCTCGGACACGGTGGCCGTGCCCGCGACGAGTGACAGCGGCTCGAGCACGTCGGTCGCGCGTCCGGCGGTCGCCTCGTGGATGTGACCGGCCCGGACGGCTCCCGTCGCGCCCTGCCAGAGGAAGAAGGCGATGGCGAACGGCCAGACGAGGTCGAAGATGTCGGGCGACCGGTCCTCGGCGAGGGGACGCAGGGCGAACCACCCTACGGTCAGCACCGCGACGACGCGTCCCAGCCAGCCGGCCGTGACGAGGCCGCGCCCCTTGCTGCCGGTGGCGCGCCACACGAGGGCGCTGACGATCTGGCCGCCGTCGAGGGGAAGGCCGGGGAGGAGGTTGAAGACGCCGACGAGGACGTTGGCGAAGGCGACGATGCCGAGCAGCGTCAGCGTCGTCTCGTTCGTCGTCAGGGCCCGCAGGCCCCAGACGACCGCGGCTAGGGCGAGGTTGGACAGCGGCCCGACGACGGCGACGATGGCCGTCGTGCTCGGCGACGTGCGCGTCGCGTCGTAGACGGTGTGGCCGCCCCAGACGTCGGCGACGATCCGGCTGACAGGGTGCCCCCGCCACCGCGCGGCGAGGGCGTGGGCCGCCTCGTGCACGAGCACCGAGACGAGCAGCAGCAGGGCGTAGGCCGAGGCCAGCAGGTAGCCGTAGGCGGCACCGCGGTCGGGCCTCGACAGGTTGGGCCCGAAGACGACGACGATGAGCACGGCGATGATCGGCCAGGACCGACCGAGGTAGACCGGGGTCCCGGCAAGGCTGCCGATCCGCCACCCGTGGGACGCGTCCGGGCGGGCGGGAGTGCTCATGGGCTCGACCCTATGCCCTGCGCGACCCGCTCCCCTGTGGCGGTGCCGTGCGCGGGCTGTGGGTGCCGGCCGTGGGGTGTCGGCCCCGCGGCATACAGTCGCCCCATGGTTGCAGCGCTGTCCCCGAGTCGGGCCTCCGACTTCATGTCGTGCCCGATGCTCTACCGCTTCCGGGTCATCGACAAGCTCCCGTCGGCGCCGACGCAGGCGACCGCCCGGGGCACGCTCGTGCACGCCGTCCTCGAGCGGCTCTTCGACCTCCCCGCGAGCGAGCGCACCATCGACGCCGCGGTGGGGCTCGTCCCCCAGGAGTGGGAGCGCCTCTCCGAGGAGGAGCCGGCGATGCTCGACCTGCTCGCCGAGCACGACGGTCGCACCGACGAGTGGTTCGCCGGGGCGGCGACGCTGCTCCAGACCTGGTTCGGTCTCGAGGACCCGACGCGGCTCGAGCCGGCCGAGCGCGAGCTCTACGTCGAGACCGAGGTCGACGGGCTCGTCCTGCGTGGCTACGTCGACCGGCTCGACGTGGCCCCGGGCGGAGCGATGCGCGTCGTCGACTACAAGACGGGCCGGTCGCCCTCAGAGCACTTCGAGGCCAAGGCCCTCTTCCAGATGAAGTTCTACGCGCTCGTGCTCTGGCGCCAGCGCGGCGTCATCCCCAAGCGGCTCCAGCTCGTCTACCTCGGCAACGGCGAGATCGTCGCCTACGAGCCCGACGAGCAGGACCTCCTCGGCACCGAGCGCAAGGTCAAGGCGCTCTGGCAGGCCATCGAGCGAGCCGCGTCGACGGGTGACTGGCGCCCGAGCCCGAGCCGGCTGTGCGACTGGTGCGACCACCGCGCCCTGTGCCCGGCGTGGGGTGGCACTCCCCCGCCGCTGCCCGAGGACGCCGCGACGCGCGCCGTCGACCCCGAGGTCACCGGGGAGGCCGAGCCCGACGACGAATGAGCCCGAGCGCCGCCGGACTACGGGGCCGGTGAAGCCACCGTCGCGCCGTGGCCTGTCGCGATCTCCGCGATCGCGCGGAGCGATCCTGTGCCCGCGACGAGGTAGCCGTTGTGCCCGTGTGCACCGTCGACCGGGAGCGACCGGGCGCCGAAGGTGAGCGCCGTCGGGTCGGCAGCGTGGCCGAATCCCTCTACCCGCGTATGGGGGACGACCCCGATCGGGTCGTCGGGCGCGAGACCCGCCCACACGGTCGCCGATGTGTGCAGCGCGGCCCGGGTCCACACGTCCATCCCCGGAGAGCCGACGACGACGAGGGAAGAGATGCGAAGCCGGGGGGCCGCGTGGGCGCACACCACCGAGCCGTAGCTGTGGCACACCACGCTCACCGTGGACGAGCGCGAGAGGCTGTCGACGAAAGCGGCCAGTCGGGGAGCCCCGTCGACGGCACGCTCGGAGCGAGCGGCGTCCGCGTCGAGCCCAGCCGGTGGGTCGTAGTCGAGCCAGACCACCACCGCCGCCGGAGTTCCAGGGGCCTGCCGCTCCATCGCTGCGAGCAGGCTGCGCGCCTGCACCGCGGGATGTCGACGCCCAGCCCCACGCTCGTCACTGAGCAGAGGCGCCGTCCAGCCGACGCCCGGCACGATGACGGCGATGTTCCGTGCTCGGCGAACGTCACCGAACGCTTCGACGAGACGGCCCTGGCCGTGGGCATCGGCGCTCATCACCGTGGCCGGCGGGCCGACGACGTTCACAGGCGTGCCGTCGCTGAGTGACTGGCCGACGGCGGGCGCCGCCCCGAGGAGCACCGCCGCGATGGTCGCGACGCCGAGGACGAGCCGGTCCCGAAGGTGCCCCCTTGGAGGTCGTCCGGTCGCGGTCCTCCGGCCGTGACGGTGAGGTCGTCGGTGCACCCAGTCTCCTTGTCGTCGGTCCGGACAGCGCAGTCCCCCAGTCTGCGCGACCAGCCTGAGAGCAAGTTCCGTGCCGGGACCACGCCAGCGCAGCGTGGCGCGCCTCCGGGATCGGACCTGCACCACGCGCGTCCGCGCGAACCCATCGCGACTCGGTGGCGCCTGCGGAGCGTCAGGTCGGCGCCGCCGACTTCGCACGGCGACCGGACGGTCTCTCGCGAATGCGCCGGGCAAACTCCAGGCGGAACGTCTCCCACGGGTTTGTTGGAGCCGTCGGCCTGCGCAGGCCAACCGGCGGCGCGCCTCCCCGATCCGGAGCCGCCGCCGCAGCCGCAGGACCGAGTCACGCGAGTCGGCCGCACGGAGTACCGCGGCCCACGGCCACGCCGGGCCTCACGGCATACGAGCCAGTAGGAGCGTCAGTCCGTGAAGGTGTCAGCCACGGAAAGTGCCTCGTCGAGCACCGCCAGCCCCTCTTCGACCTCGGCGGGGGTCGTCGTGCACGGGGGCACCACATGGGTACGGTTGAAGTGGGTGAACGGCCAGAGCCCGCGCTCCTTGCAGGCGGCGGTGAAGGCCGCCATCGGCGCGGCCGCCTCACCCGCGGCGTTGTACGGCACGAGCGGCTCCCGCGTCTCGCGGTCGCGTACGAGCTCCACGGCCCAGAAGACGCCCAGGCCGCGCACGTCGCCGACGCTGGGATGCTTCGCCGCGATCTCGCGCAGGCGTGGCCCGATGACGTCGCTGCCGAGGCTCCGGGCGTTCTCGATGATGCCCTCCTCACGGAAGGCGTTGATCGAGGCGACGGCCGAGGCGCAGGCGAGCGGGTGGCCCGAGTAGGTGAGTCCGCCCGGGAAAGCGCGCTGGTCGAAGGTGGCCCGGATCTCGTCGGAGATGACGACGCCGCCGAGCGGGACGTAGCCGGAGTTGACGCCCTTGGCAAAGGTGATGAGGTCGGGGCGGATGCCCCAGTGGTCGACGGCGAACCACTCGCCGCATCGCCCGAAGCCGGCCATGACCTCGTCGGCGATGAGGATGATGCCGTGCTCGTCGCAGAGGTCACGGACGCCCTGGAGGTAGCCGTCGGGCGGGACGAGGATGCCGTTGGTGCCGACCACCGTCTCGAGGATGACCGCCGCGATCGTGTGCCCACCCTCGACCATGATCGTGTCGCGCAGGTGCGCGAGCGCACGGTCTCGCTCCTGCTCCTCGGACTCGGAGTGGAAGGCCGAACGGTAGGTGTAGGGACCCCAGAAGTGGACGATCCCGGAGAGCCCGGGCTCGGAGGGCCAGCGGCGCGGGTCGCCGGTCAGGGTGATCGAGCCACCGGTGGCGCCGTGGTAGCTGCGGTAGGTCGCAAGCACCTTGTGCCGGCCGGTGTGCAGACGGGCCATCCGGATCGCGTTCTCGTTGGCCTCGGCGCCGCCGTTGGTGAAGAAGACCGCGGACAGGCCGTCGGGCGCGACCTCGGTGATGAGCCGGGCCGCCTCGCTGCGGGCGTCGTTGGCGAAGGACGGCGCGATCGTCGCGAGACGGGCCGCCTGCTCCTGGATCGCGGCGACGACCTTCGGGTGGTTGTAGCCGATGTTGACGTTGACGAGCTGGCTGCTGAAGTCGAGGTAGCGCAAGCCGCCGTAGTCCCAGAAGTAGGAGCCCTGGGCCCGCGCGATGGGCAGCGGGTCGATGAGGCCCTGGGCGGACCAGGAGTGGAAGACGTGGTCGCGGTCGAGGGTGCGCACCTGCTGCTCGGTCATCCCGTCGAGGAGGTCGCCGATGACGGTGCGCTGGTCGAGGTCGCTCATGGGGGGTCCTTCTCTCTCAGCGGGTGCGCGGGAAGCCGAGGTCGACGGTCGAGGTGGCCGGGTCGGGCCAGCGCTGCGTCACGACCTTGCCGCGCGTGTAGAAGTTGAGGCCCTCGGGGCCGTACATGTGGGTGTCGCCGAAGAGCGAGTCCTTCCAGCCGCCGAAGGAGTAGTAGGCGACGGGCACGGGGATCGGCACGTTGATGCCGACCATGCCGACCTCGACCTCGTTCTGGAACCGGCGTGCTGCGCCACCGTCGCGGGTGAAGATCGCGGTGCCGTTGGCATACGGGTTGCGGTTGATGAGGGCCAGGCCCTCGTCGTAGGTCGCGACGCGGACGACCGACAGGACGGGGCCGAAGATCTCGTCCCGGTAGACCGTCATGTCGGGCGTCACGTCGTCGAGCAGGGTCATGCCGAGGAAGAAGCCGTCCTCGGGCACGTCCTGCTCGCGCCCGTCGACGACGACCGTGGCGCCGGCTTCCGCTCCGGCCGCGACGTAGCCGGCGACCTTGTCGCGGTGCTCGCGCGTGATGAGGGGACCCATGTCGGTGCCCTCCGCCGAGCCGGGGCCGACGGTGAGCTTCGGCAGGCGGGTGGAGATGGCGGACACGAGGTCGTCGCCGACGTCGCCGACGGCGACCGCGACGGAGAGGGCCATGCATCGCTCGCCCGCGGCTCCGTAGGCGGCCGAGACGATGGCGTCGGCGGCCATGTCGATGTCGGCGTCGGGGAGGACGAGCGCGTGGTTCTTCGCGCCGCCCAGAGCCTGGACCCGCTTGCCGTTGGCGGTGCCGCGCTCGTAGATGTACCTCGCGATGGGGGTCGAGCCGACGAAGCTGACCGCCGCGACCTCGTCGTGGTCGAGAATCGCGTCGACGGCCTCCTTGTCGCCGTGGACGACGGTGAAGACGCCGTCGGGGAGGCCGGCCTCCTTCCAGAGCTCGGCGAGGAAGAGCGCGGCCGAGGGGTCCTTCTCGCTGGGCTTGAGCACGAAGCTGTTGCCGCAGGCGATGGCGTTGGCGCACATCCAGAGGGGGACCATGACGGGGAAGTTGAAGGGCGTGACGCCGGCGACGACACCGAGAGGCTGGCGGATGCTGTAGACGTCGACGCCGCTCGCCGCCTGCTCGGAGAACCCGCCCTTGAGCAGCTGAGGCACTCCGGTGGCGAACTCGACGTTCTCGAGGCCACGGGCGATCTCGCCGACCGCGTCGGAGAGCACCTTGCCGTGCTCGGCGGTGACGATCGCGGCGAGCTCGTCGGTGCGCGTGTGCAGCAGCTCGCGGAAGGCGAAGAGCACGGCGGCCCTGCGCGACAGCGAGCTCGTGCGCCAGTCGCGTCCGGCCGCGACGGCGGTCTTGACTGCTGCGTCGACCTCGGCCGCCGACGCCAGCGCGACCTCACCGGTCTGCCGCCCCGTCGCGGGGTCGTGCACGGGGGCGGTGCGCCCGGAGGTGCCGGGCACACGGGCGCCGGAGATCCAGTGGTCGATGGACGTCACGGTGGGGGTCGTCATGCGCCTCACGTTACGTGCCACCCTTGTCCCATACAAAGCATTCATTGCTATGTTACGAATATGCGCGCCGTCATCTCGTCCATCGAGGAGCGCCTCGACGCCCCGACCGCCAAGGGTCTGGCCCAGGCCGTGTCCCGGGCGATCCGGGACGCCACCCTCGTGCCCGGGGACCAGCTGCCCCCGATCCGCCGGGTCGCCGAGGAGCTGATGATGTCGCCGACGACCGTGAGCGCGGCCTGGCAGCTGCTCGCCCGGTCGGGGACGATCCGGTCGGACGGTCGCCGGGGCACGACCGTGGCCCCCACGGCCCGGGGCGGCGCGCGCTACACCCGGGCGCTGCGGCACGAGTCACCGGTGAGCCTGGACCTGTCGACCGGCATCCCTGACAGCGCCCTGCTGCCCCCGCTCGTGCCGGTGCTGTCCGCACTGACCGACCCGACGACGCCGAGCAGCTACCTCGACGACCCCGTGCTCGACGAGCTCCGGGACGTGCTGACCCGCGACTGGCCGTATGCCGCCGACGACCTCCTCGTCGTCGACGGCGCCATGGACGCGCTCGACCTCGTCACGCGGGCGCTGCTGCGACCGGGCGACCTCGTGCTCGTCGAGAACCCCGGGTTCCCTCCCCTGCTCGACCTCCTCGAGGACCGGGGTGTCTCCGTCGTCGGGGTACCGCTCGACGAGACGGGTCTCGACCTGGACGCCGTCGAGGCCCTGCTGCCGCGCCGGCCCGCAGCGGTCGTCATCCAGCCTCGAGGACAGAACCCGACCGGAGTGTCCATGTCACCCACCCGGGCCCGACGACTGGCTGCACTGCTCGAGGGACGCGACTGCATCGTCATCGAGGACGACTCGAGCGGCCCGATCTCGACGTCGGCCGCGACCAGCCTCGGTCGGTGGGTCCCCGACCAGGTGCTGCACATCCGCAGCTTCAGCAAGTCGCACGGGCCGGACCTGCGGATCGCCGCCCTGAGCGGCCCGGACGCGCTGCTCGCGCCGGTGCGACACGCACGGGCTCTCGGGCAGGGCTGGACGAGCCGGCTGCTCCAGCGGGTCCTCGCCGGCCTGCTCCGCGACGAGGTCTGCGCCCGTGGGATCGCGTCGGCCGGCGCGGAGTACGCCCGTCGCCGGGAGCTCGTCGTCGCGCGCCTCACGGAGCACGGCATCGAGGTGCCGGGCACCGACGGGCTCAACATCTGGGTGCCGGTGCGCGACGAGGCCGCAGCAGTGCTCCGGCTCGCGAGCCAAGGCATCGCGGTCACCCCGGGGTCACCGTTCTCGGTCGAGCACGTCGCCGGTCCCGAGGGGCACGTCCGCGTGACGACCGGCCTCGTGCGCGAGAACCACACCGAGGTCGCCGACCTCATCGCCGAGGCGGCGAGCGCCGGGGCCTGGACGGCCCAGCACCGCTGAGCTCGGCACGGAGTCCCGACCGCCCCGGCAGAATCAGTCCCGCCCGCACGGTCCGATCCGGACCGGGGTGTTCGTAGCAGAGGTGAGAGTCCGCCCGCCACGGGCGGCCCGAGGCACAGGAGATGATCCGACATGCAGTACCTCGTATCCGTGATCGACGACGGCACCGGCCCCGAGACCGCCACCGAGGAGGCGGCGGTGGACGCCTTCAACGACCGCCTCCGGTCCGAGGGCTACTGGGTCTTCGCCGGGGGCCTCGGCTCCCCGAGCCCCGCGACCGTCGTCGACAACCGCGGGAGCGAGGCGGTCTTCACCGACGGGCCCTTCGTCGAGTCGAAGGAGTACCTCGCCGGCTTCTGGATCCTCGAGGCGCCGGACCTCGACGTGGTGCTCAGGCTTGCCGCCGAGGGGTCCAGGGCGTGCAACCGCAAGATCGAGGTGCGTCCGTTCCTGTGAGCCCACCCGACGTCCGCGACGCGCTCACCCGAGCCCACCGCGACGAGTGGGCCAGGGTCGTCGCCTCCCTGACGCGGAGGTTCGGGGATCTCGGCCTCGCCGAGGACGCTGCGGCCGAGGCGTTCGCGACCGCCGTCGAGCGGTGGCCCGCCGACGGCGTACCCCCGAACCCCGGCGCGTGGCTGACGACGACCGCCAACCGCAAGGCGATCGACCGGCTCCGGCGTGAGAGCAAGCGTGACCACAAGCACCGGGAGGCAGCCATGGTGCACGACGACCACGAGGCCGAGCCGCTCGGCGTCCTCGACGACGACCGGCTCCGGCTCCTCTTCACGTGCTGTCACCCCGCCCTCGCGATGGAGGCGCGGGTCGCCCTGACACTGCGAATGGTCGGTGGCCTGACCGTGCCCGAGATCTCGAGGGCCTTCTTCGTGCAGGAGTCCGCGATGGCTCGGCGCCTCACCCGGGCCAAGGCCAAGATCGCGGCCGCCCGCATCCCGTACCGCGTGCCGACCTCAGAGGACCTGCCGGCTCGGGTCTCCGGCGTGCTCGCCGTGCTCTTCCTCGTCTTCAACGAGGGCTACCTCGGCTCCGGCGCGGACACCGATCCGATCCGCCAGGACCTCACCGGCGAGGCGATCCGGCTCGCCCGGATGCTCCGCGGTCTTCTCCCCGACGACGGCGAGGTGGCGGGCCTCCTCGCCCTCATGCTGCTCACCGACGCACGCCGGAAGGCCCGGGTGTCACCGGGCGGTGAGCTGGTCCCCCTCGACGAGCAGGACCGCAACGTCTGGGACCGGGCCCTGGTCGCCGAGGGCCACCGTCTCGTGCGTGAGCGGCTCGACACGGGGGCGGCTCCGGGTCGCTACCAGATCATGGCCGCCATCAACGCCGTGCACACCTCGGCTCGCACCATGCGCGACACCGACTGGTCGCAGGTCGTCGCCCTCTACGACCAGCTCTACCGCCTGGAGCCATCGCCCGTCGTCGCCCTGAACCGGGCCGTCGCCCTCGCGGAGCTCGACGGACCGGAGGTGGCGCTGGCCGTCGTCGAGCCTCTCGGGGAACCCTTGTCCGGCTATCACGCCTACCATGCGGTCCGGGCCGACCTGCTGCGCCGGGTGGGTCGCGGCGAGGAGGCGCAGGCGGCCTACACCCGGGCGATCGAACTGGCGGGCAACACGGCCGAGTCGGCCCACTTGACGCGTCGCCGCGACGAGCCGGCCTAGGGCCGGCCACCGTCCCGGAGGGTCTCGACCACCTGCGACAGTCGCCGCTCGCGGGTCTCGTCGGTCCTGGCCGAGGACACGGCGAGAGCATGTGCCTTCCGCTTGCTGGCGGACAGAGCCGTATAGGCGGCCGTGAGAGCGGGGTCGGCGTCGAGGACCGCCCGGAGCGCCTGGGGCACCTCGACCTCGCGCGGCGCGTCGTCGACCTCGAGCCGGACCTCGACCTCGTCACCGGCGCCACGCCCGGTCGCGGCCCGCGTCTCGGCGTTGAACGACACGAGGAAGCGACCGCCCATGGAGGCGATCGAGGTTCGGTACGTGTAGCCACCGTCCACGGTCACGGAGACCGGCACCCGCTTGCCGCGAGCGAAGGCCGCCACGACGCCGTCAGGGACCACGATGCCCACGTTGTTGCCGCCCGTGGCCTCGAGGGTGGTGCGGAACGTCAGGGCCGTCTCGCTCATCGGATCAGGGCCGTCCGGTGTCGCGTGCCTTGAGGCGCGCGTCCTCGGCGCGGACCTGCGCGAAGATCCCGCGCTCGGCTTCGAGCCAAGCGGGCATCTCGTCGATGACGGCCTTGATCTCGTCGGTCGTCAGGTGCTCTCCGACCCCGCCGCGGGTCAGGCCCGAGTTGGAGATGCCGAGTCGCCGGGCCGTCTCCTGGCGGGTGTGGGGTCCGTTGCGGCGCAGCGTCGCGAGCCACTCCGGCGGCTCGGCCTGCAACGCGTTGAGCTCGGTGCGGCTGACGACGCCCTCCTGGAAGTCCGCGGGGGTCTCGGACAGCAGGACGCCGAGCTTCTTCGCGGCCGTCTGGGGTTTCATGGTCTGCGGCTTCGGCGTGGGCATGGGTCCAGCCTAGGGCGTCGCCCGACCACGTCTGCCTGAGCTCGCCCTGCCTGTCCCCGGCCCGTGGCCCGCCACGGTGTCGCCCGGCGTCCGGCGGTGTCCCCTCCGCACGTCGGGCGACATGTCCACGTGGACTAGCCTCGGGAGCGACCTGCCCCGACCGCGAAGGCACACCATGACGGATCCGTTCCGCGTCGAGTTCGTGCCCGGCGTGACGCCGGACAAGTGGCTGCGCGTGTGGGGCCAGCGCCTGCCGGACTCGCCTCTCGAGGCGGCGCCCGTCGAGGACGCCGATGCCCTGGCCCACCTGCGCGACGGGACGTCGTCGATGGTGCTCCTCAGGCTGCCGGTCGACCGCGACGGTCTGCACGTCATCCCTCTCTACGAGGAGGTGCCGGTCGTCGTCGTGGCCAAGGAGCACGTCATCGCCGCGTTCGACGAGGTCGACGTCGCCGACCTCGCCGAGGAGGTCCTCATGCAGGACCCCGCGCTCGTGCCCGAGTGGACGGCCGTCGCGACCCCAGAGATCCGAGACCGGGCCAGAGCCATGCCGCCCATGACGACGAAGCAGGCGGTGTCCGTGGTGGCCACCGGCTCCGGGATCGTGGTCGTGCCGATGTCGGTCGCCCGCCTGCACCACCGCAAGGACGTCGTCCACCGCCCCGTGACCGGGGTCGCACCCTCACGGGTCGGCCTTGCCTGGAGGGTCGACGACGACGACCCGCGCATCGAGGACTTCATCGGCATCGTCCGCGGCCGCACGGAGCGCAGCACCCGTGGCGGCCCGTCCGACGCGGCCTCGCCGTCCGGCTCGGACGGGCCGACCGAGCAGCGTGGCCACGCCAAGCCCGCCAAGACCTCGAAGACCGCCAAGAGCTCGGCCACGTCCCGCGCCCACGGCGCTTCCCGGCGCGCCCAGCAGACCGGGCGCAAGGGCGCGGCGCGCGGAGGTGGCCCGAAGCGCAAGGGGCGCCGGTGAGCGCCGGCCCCGCCGGCGGACCCATGGAGCGCGACGGGCTCCCTTGGCGCTGGGGCGAGTTCGGCGCATCAGCCCTCCCGGCCCAGCTGGTGAGCCATGCCGGTCCCGTCGTCAGCCGTGCGGTGACGGTCCGTGCCGAGCCCGCGGTCGTCTTCCGTTGGCTCTGCCAGCTGCGCGTCGCGCCCTACAGCTACGACCTCGTCGACAACCTCGGGCGCCGGAGCCCACGCGCCCTGACGCCCGGACTGGAGAGCCTCGCCGTCGGGCAGCGCTTCGCGACGATCTTCACCCTCGTCGACTGGGTGCCCGACGACCTGCTCGCCCTCGAGATCACCGCGCCGAGCGGAATACGCCTCTTCGGGCGGCTGCCGCTCGTCTACCAGACGGTCCCGCTCCCGGGCGGTCCGGAAGCCGGGACGACCCTGCGCGGCGACATCGCACTCCCCCGGGCCGAGTCGGCCCTCGCGCGGGCGCGGTCGACCGCGC
Organism: Terrabacter sp. Ter38; assembly: GCF_024519435.1. Lineage (GTDB taxonomy): Bacteria > Actinomycetota > Actinomycetes > Actinomycetales > Dermatophilaceae > Terrabacter. The sequence continues at coordinate 47,028 of NZ_JALJRZ010000009.1, read as the reverse complement.
TCGCCTGGGGCGACCTCGTGATGATGCGGCGTCAGCTGCGGACGCTGGCGCGCCTCAGCGAGGAGAGCGCAGGCGCGACACGATCGTCGTGAGGTCGGCCGCACCGACCCCGGCGAGCGTGTCGAGGTGGACGGCGCCGTCGATCGCGGGCACGGGCACGACGTGCGGGATGGCAATCGTCGGAACCCCGGCGGCGGTCGCCGACCGCACCCCGGCCGGGGAGTCCTCGATGGCGATGCAGTCGGCAGGATCGGCCCCGACGAGCCGAGCCGCCGCGAGGTAGGGCTCCGGGTGCGGCTTGCCGTGGCTCACCTCGTCACCGGTCACGAGGTGGTCGAAGGCCCCCTCCGGCAGACGCCGCACGACGGTGTCGGCGAGCGAGCGCCACGACATCGTCACGAGCAGCGACGGCACCCCGAGGTCGCCGAGCTCGAGCAGCAGCTCGCGCGCACCCGGACGCCACGGGACACGACGCTCGACCTGGGCGATGACCCGCTCGAGCAGGGCGTCGATGATCTCGGGCACCGTCAGGGAGATCCCCGACTGGTCGATGATGAGCTGCGCCGAGACCTCGAGCGCGTTGCCGACGAGCTGGTGGGCGAACTCGTCGTTCCAGACGCCCCCGTGGGCCGCGACGAGCTCGTGCTCCGCCTGGATCCAGTAGGGCTCGGTGTCGACGAGGGTGCCGTCCATGTCCCACAGGACGGCGGCCGGCAGGGTCGGCACCGTGCGGTCGGGCCCGGCGGTGTGCGAGAGGGTCACCGGGTCAGTCCTCCGGGTCGTAGGCAAGGTTCGCGGACAGCCAGCGCTCGGCCTCGGCCAGCGTCCAGCCCTTGCGGTCGGCGTAGTCCTGCACCTGGTCGCGGCCGAGCCGGCCGACGACGAAGTACTGCGACTGCGGGTGCGAGAAGTACCAGCCCGACACCGAGGCACCAGGTGCCATGGCCATGCTCTCCGTCAACGTCATGCCGGTGTTCGACTCGACGTCGAGCAGGCGCCAGAGCGTCTCCTTCTCGGTGTGCTCGGGGCAGGCGGGATATCCCGGGGCCGGGCGGATGCCGGCGTACTGCTCCTTGATGAGCGCGACGTTGTCGAGGTGCTCGTCGGGCGCGTAGCCCCAGAACTCCTTGCGGACCCGCTCGTGCATGCGCTCCGCGAAGGCCTCGGCCAGCCGGTCGGCGAGGGACTCGAGCAGGATCGCGTTGTAGTCGTCGAGGTCGGCCCGGAACGCCGCCACCCGCTCGGCGCCGCCGAGACCGGCCGTGACCGCGAAGCCTCCGACCCAGTCCTGCGTCCCCTTCGGGGCGACGTAGTCGGCGAGCGAGCGGTTGGGCACCCCCGCGCGGTGGTCGCCCTGCTGGCGCAGGTGGTGCAGCACGGCGAGGGGTTGGGTGCGGGCGTCGTCGACGTAGACCTCGACGTCGTCGCCCACGGAGTTGGCCGGGAAGAAGCCGATGACGCCGTTGGCGGTCAGCCACCGCTCCTCGATGACCTGGTCGAGCATTGCCTGCGCGTCGTCGTAGAGCTTGCGCGCGGCTTGGCCGCTGGCTGGGTTGTTGAGGATGTCGGGGAAGCTGCCCTTCATCTCCCACGCGTTGAAGAACGGCTGCCAGTCGATGTAGCGGCGCAGCTCACCGAGCGGATAGTTGCGGAACACCTTGACGTGCTGCGAGATCCGGTGAGAGCGGGTGATCGAGGAGACGTCGTGGTCCTGCTGCAGCAGCAGGTGCGGGTGCGGCGGACGGTAGCCGGACCAGTCGACCGGCGTGCGACGCGCCCGGGCGTCCTCGAGCGCGAGCAGCGGCCGGTCCGCCTTGCCCGCGTGACGTGCGCGCAACGAGTCGTAGTCCTCCTTGACCTTGGCCATGAGCGTGGGCCGCAGCTCGTCGCTGAGCAGGGCCGCGGCGGTCGGCACCGAGCGCGAGGCGTCCTTGACCCAGACGACCGGACCGTCGTACTTCTGGTCGACCTTGACCGCCGTGTGGGCGCGCGAGGTCGTCGCGCCACCGATGAGGAGCGGGATGGTCAGACCCTGACGCTGCATCTCTGCGGCGAAGCCCACCATCTCGTCGAGCGAGGGCGTGATGAGCCCCGAGAGCCCGATGATGTCGGCGTCGTGCTCGCGGGCCGCGTCGAGGATCTTCTGCGCCGGGACCATGACGCCGAGGTCGATGACCTCGTAGTTGTTGCACTGGAGCACGACGCCGACGATGTTCTTGCCGATGTCGTGGACGTCCCCCTTGACCGTGGCCATGACGATCGTGCCGTTGGTGTCCTTCTGCGTCGCCAGCGAGGGGTCGTCGATCTTCTCCTGCTCGATGAACGGGATGAGGTAGGCCACGGCCTTCTTCATGACGCGGGCGCTCTTGACGACCTGCGGGAGGAACATCTTGCCGGCGCCGAAGAGGTCGCCGACGACGTTCATGCCGTCCATGAGCGGACCCTCGATGACCTCGATGGGTCGGCCGCCACGCTCGGCGATCTCGGCGCGGAGCAGCTCGGTGTCGGCCTCGACGTGCGCGTCGATGCCCTTGACGAGCGCGTGCGCGATGCGCTCCCCCAGCGGCAGGGCGCGCCACTCCTCCTCGCTGACCTCGGCCGCCTGGCCGACCTTGTTGTACTCCTCCGCGATCTCGAGCAGCCGCTCCGCGGCGTCAGGACGTCGGTTGAGCACGACGTCCTCGATGCGGTCACGCAGCTCCGCGTCCACCTCGTCGTAGACCGCCAGGGCGCCGGCGTTGACGATGCCCATGTCGAGGCCCGCGGCGATCGCGTGGTAGAGGAAGACGGCGTGGATCGCCTCGCGCACGGGGTTGTTGCCGCGGAAGCTGAACGACACGTTGGAGATGCCCCCGGACACCTTGGCCCCGGGGAGGTTCTCCTTGATCCAGCGCGTCGCCTCGATGAAGTCGAGACCGTAGGAGGCGTGCTCCTCGATGCCTGTCGCGACGGCGAAGACGTTGGGGTCGAAGATGATGTCCTCCGCCGGGAAGCCGACCTCCTCGGTGAGCAGGCGGTAGGCGCGCGAACAGATCTGCTGGCGGCGCTCGAGCGAGTCGGCCTGGCCGTCCTCGTCGAAGGCCATGACGACCGCGGCGGCGCCGTACTTGCGCACGAGCCGGGCCTGCCGGAGGAACGGCTCCTCGCCCTCCTTGAGGGAGATCGAGTTGACGATCGCCTTGCCCTGCACGCACTTGAGCCCGGCCTCGATGACCTCCCACTTCGAGGAGTCGACCATGACGGGCACGCGGCTGATGTCGGGCTCGCTCGCGACGAGCTTGAGGAAGCGGTCCATGGCCGCGACCCCGTCGATCATCCCCTCGTCCATGTTGACGTCGATGACCTGGGCGCCGTTCTCGACCTGCTGCGCGGCCACCGACAGGGCGGTGTCGTAGTCGCCGTCCTTGATGAGCGTGCGGAAGCGGGCCGAGCCGGTGATGTTGGTGCGCTCCCCGACGTTGACGAAGAGGCTGTCGTCGGTGATGGTGAACGGCTCGAGCCCGGACAGCCGCATCGCGGGAGCGATGGTGACGAGCTCGCGGACGGGCTTGCCGTCGACGGCCCGCGCGATGGCCGCGATGTGGTCGGGGGTCGTCCCGCAGCAGCCGCCCACGAGGTTGACGAGACCCGCCTCGGCGAACTCGCCGACGATGCCGGCGGTCTCGTCGGGCGCCTCGTCGTACTCGCCGAAGGCGTTGGGCAGACCGGCGTTCGGGTAGCAGGAGACGAACGAGTCGGCCAGACGGGCCATCTCTGCGATGTAGGGCCGCATCTCCTTGGCACCGAGGGCGCAGTTGAGCCCGACGGCGAGCGGGGACACGTGCCGGATCGAGTCCCAGAACGCCTCCGTCACCTGTCCGGACAGGGTGCGCCCCGATGCATCGGTGATGGTGCCGGAGACGACGACCGGCCAGCGGCGACCCTGCTCCTCGAAGAGCGTCTCGACGGCGAAGATCGCGGCCTTGGCGTTGAGCGTGTCGAAGATCGTCTCGATGAAGATGAGGTCGCTGCCGCCGTCGACGAGCCCGCGGGCGGCCTCGAGGTAGGCCGAGACGAGCTGGTCGTAGGAGACGTTGCGGGCGCCGGGGTCGTTGACGTCCGGTGAGATCGAGGCTGTACGCGTCGTCGGCCCGAGCGCCCCCGCGACGTAGCGCGGCCGGTCGGGCTCGCGCTGCGTCATCGCGTCGGCCTCGCGGCGGGCCAGGGCGGCGGCCTCGAAGTTCAGCTCGTAGGCGAGCTCCTCCATGCCGTAGTCGGACAGCGAGATCGCGTTGGCGTTGAAGGTGTTCGTCTCGATGATGTCGGCGCCGGCCTCGAGGTACTCGCGGTGGATCCCGGCGATGATCTCGGGCGCCGTGAGCGTCAGGAGGTCGTTGTTGCCCTGGACGTCGCTCGGCCAGTCGGCGAAGCGCTCCCCGCGGTAGCCGGCCTCGTCGGGCCGGTCGCGCTGGATGGCTGTGCCCATGGCGCCGTCGAGGATCATGATGCGCTGACCGAGGGTGGCGGTCAGGCTCTCGGTGGCGTCGGGTCGCTGCTGCGACTGGGACAACGTGGCTCCTCTCGGCGGCACGGGTTCGTGCCGAGTGACGGGACCGGAGCGATTCTACGGACCTGCCGTGTCCGGCGCGTCGTCGCCCGCACTGCGGTCACGCGCTCGGCCCAGACGGCATACCCCGTCCGCCACACGCGTGGGGCGCGCCCGCCAGCGGCACTCCGGCCCATCGGTGGCGGCAGGTCCTAGGCTGGAGGCGTGGACGCGAGCGCGCCCACGGTGAAGGAGACATGGTGCTGGAGTTCGAGGACGTGCCGGAGCTGACGGATCCGGTACTCATCGCGGCCTTCGAGGGCTGGAACGACGCCGGCGAGGCCGCCACGAGCGCGGTCCGCCACCTCGCGGAGGTCTGGGACGCGGAGGTCGTCGCGGCCTTCGACCCGGAGGACTACTACGACTTCCAGGTCAACCGCCCCCGCGTGTCGCTCGAGGAGGGTCGGCGCATGCTGGCCTGGCCCACGACGCGCATCCTCGTCGCGACCGAGACCGGCTTCGACCGGGACGTCGTGCTCGTGCAGGGGATCGAGCCGTCGATGCGCTGGCGCGCGTTCTCCATCGAGCTGCTCGAGCTCGCCGACCAGCTCGGCGTCACGACGATCGTCACGGTCGGCGCCCTCCTCGCCGACGTGCCGCACACGCGCCCGATCCCGGTCACGGCCACGGCCGAGGACGAGGCGGCGATCCACCGCTTCGACGTCGAGGCCTCCCGCTACGAGGGCCCCACCGGCATCGTCGGCGTGCTGACCCACGCGGCCTCCGATGCCGGGATCCCGACGGTCTCCGCGTGGGCCGCGGTGCCGCACTACGCCGGTGGCGCCCCGTCGCCCAAGGCGTGCCTCAGTCTCCTGCGCCGCATCGAGTCGCTCCTCGGCATCACCGTGCCGCACGGCGAGCTCGAGGAGAACGCCCGGGCGTGGGAGCGCGGCGTCGACGAGCTCGCGCAGTCCGACGAGGAGGTCGCCGAGTACGTCCAGTCCCTCGAGGAGGCGCAGGACACCGCCGAGCTGCCCGAGGCGAGCGGTGACGCGATCGCGCGCGAGTTCGAGCGCTACCTCCGCGGGCGCGACGACGACCAGACCGGCCGCTGACCGGCCGCTGACCGGGCCGCCCGGGGTGTGGCGGGGTCCGGGCTAGATCCGGATGCCGAGCAGGGCGTCGAGGGCCCGGCCGAGCACACCGGGAGCACCCGGGTCGTCGCCCCCGCGGGTCAGCGACTGGCTGGCCCAGCGGTCGACGGCCCCGAGGGCCCGGGGGCTGTCGAGGTCGTCGGCGAGGGCCGCACGGATGTCGTCGACCGTCTGGTCGGCGACAGGTCCTCCGTTGCCGGACAGTGCTTCGCGCCACGTGGAGAGCCGTTGCTGCGCCTCGGTGAGCTGGTCGTCGGTCCACATCCAGTCGTGCGCATGGTGGCGGGCGAGCAGAGCCAGGCGGATCGCCATCGGGTCGACGCCGTCGCGACGCAGCTGTGAGACGAGGACGAGGTTGCCCTTGCTCTTGCTCATCTTCTCGCCGTCGAGGCCCACCATCCCCTGGTGCACGAAGGAGCCGGCGAAGGACTCGGAGCCGCCGAGCGCACGACCGTGCGCCGAGCTCATCTCGTGGTGCGGGAAGACGAGGTCGGTGCCGCCGCCCTGGACGTCGACGGGGATGCCGAGGTGGTCGAGCGCGATGCAGGCACATTCGATGTGCCACCCGGGACGACCCGAGCCGAGGCTGCCGCCGTCCCACTCGGGCTCACCCTCGCGGTGCGCGCGCCACAGCAGGGCATCGAGGCGGTTGCGCTTGCCCTCGCGGTCGGGGTCGCCGCCCCGCTCGGCGAAGACCTCCATCATGCCGGCCTCGTCGAGGTGGCTGACCGAGCCGAAGCGCGGGTCCCTGGCCACGTCGAAGTAGTGGTCCTGCGCACCGTCGCGCGATGCGTCCGGTGCCGGCACGGCATACGCCCAGCCGTCGGCGACGAGCTTCTCGATGGGGCCGACGAAGGTGGGGATGCTCTCGACCGCGCCGAGGTACTCGTCGGGCGGGATGACGGCCAGGGCGGTCATGTCCTCGCGGAAGAGCGCGATCTCACGGGTGGCGAGGTCCCTCCAGTCGACGCCGTCGCGCTCGGCCCGCTCGAGCAGCGGGTCGTCGATGTCGGTGATGTTCTGGACGTAGCGCACGGCGTGGCCGCTGTCGCGCAGGACCCGACCGAGCAGGTCGAAGGTGACGTACGTCGCCGCGTGACCCATGTGGGTGGCGTCGTAGGGCGTGATCCCGCAGACGTAGAGGGTGACGAGGTCACCGCGGGCGGCGGGCACGAGCTCTCCGGATGCCGTGTCGCGGACTCGCACCTCGGGTGCACTGCCGGGAACCTTGGGGACGAACGGCATCGGCCAACTTCTCACGCGCAGACTCTATCCCGGCGCGAAGGACCCGTCGGGACGGGTCGGAGGCAGCGCCGTCGACCGTGCACAGGGCGACGCGCGCACCTCAGAGCGGCGGCCACGGGACCGAGGGCCAGTCGGGGCTGGGAAGGGGGTGCACGCCGCGGTCGAGGAGACGCAGGACTCGCTGGGACAGCGCGTCGACGTCGTCCTCCGGGAGCAACGCGAGGAGCCGCTGCCGCGGCCCGTCCTCGGCGAGCGCGTCTCGCAGGCGCTTCAGGCGCAGGAGGTCGTCCTCGACGATCGGCTCCCCGGCCCAGCCCCAGAGCACGGTGCGCAGCTTCGGGGTCGGAGAGAACGTGACCCCGTGGTCGATGGCCCAGAGGCGCCCCTCGCGGTCCCGGAGGCAGTGTGAGCCCTTCCGGTCGGAGTTGTTGAGGGCGGCGTCGAGCACGGCGAGGGACCGCACGTCGTCGGCGCCCGAGTGCACGACGGTCACGGCCGAGCCGCCGGGTGTCTCGCCGTCGAAGACCGCGTGCCAGCCGTCGGGCGTGCGCCCCTCGGGCACGAGGTCCACGACGACGTCGTCGTCGACGGGGTCGAACGGGTCACCGATCCACAGCTGCACCGACCCGGGGCCGAGCGGGCCGTCGCGCAGCACGGTCGGCGGCACGACGTTCCAACCGCCGAGCTCCGAGACCACGTGCGCCGCGACCTCCCGACCGGCGAGCGTGCCGTCGGGGAAGTCCCAGAGCGGTCGCTCGCCCCGGACCGGCTTGTAGATGACGTGACCGCCGGCGACGCTCGCGATGCGGGCGACGACGGCGAGGTTCGAGGACTCGGTGATGCGCCCGAGGACCTCGAGCTCGCCGGTCAGGTCGACCGACGCCGGGGTGCCGTCAGCGCTTGTAGCCATTGGCCCGCGGGCAGATGTGGCCCGTGGGATCCAGTGGGCTGCCGCAGAAGGGGCACGGCGGGCGGCCGGCGGCGACGAGCGCGTTGCTGCGCCGTGCGAAGGCGCGGGCCTCGGCAGGCGTCAGGGCGACCCGGATCGAGTTGCGCCCGAGCGGACCCACCTCGTCGTCGGCCTCCTCGTCGACCTCGTCGGGGTCGTGGTCGTGGCACTCGATGACGACCTTCTGCGCCTCCTCGTCCCAGGCGAGGGAGAGGGTCTGCACGTGCCAGTCCTCGTCGAACGGTGTCTGCAGCGGCTCGGTGTCCTCGGCCGCCCCACCGGGCTCGCCCGGCTCGACGGCAGCGACGGGCGCGAGCTGGTCGAGCACGTCGTTGACGCGGTCGGCGAGGATCGAGACCTGCTGCTTCTCGACGCCCACGGTGACGACGAGGGGGCCGGCGCTCGCCTGGAGGTAGAAGGCCCGCTGGCCGGCCGGGCCGACCGTCCCGGCGACGAACCGGTCAGCGGGATCGAAGTCCTGGACCGTCATGCGCTCGACCCTATCCGACACTTCCGGGTGTCCCGGCGCCCCCGCCCACGACGGCGTCGCCCTCCTCGGCGGCCGGCTTGTCCGGCGGTCGCAGCCCCGTCAGGTCGCCCCCGACGTCGTTGAGCCGCAGCACGAACGGCTTGCGGCTCGTGTACCGCACGACGCTCACCGAGGCCGGGTCGACGTTGATCCGCTGGAAGTCGTCGAGGTGGGCGCCGGTGGCGTGCGACAGGATCGACTTGATGACGTCACCGTGCGACACCGCCACCCAGACGGCGTCCTTGCCGTGCGTCTCGAGGATGCGTGCATCGATCTCCCGGACCGCGCGCAGTGCCCGGTCCTGCATCTCCACCATGGACTCGGCGGGGTATGCCGCCGAGTCGGGGAAGCGCGCCTCGCTCGGTCGGTCCTGCACGACCTTCCAGAGCTCCTCCTTGGCGAGCTCCGCGATGGGTCGCCCGGTCCACGCGCCGTAGCGGCACTCCCCCAGGCCCTCGTGGACGCTGCGGGCCACGTGGTCCGGGAGCGGGGCGGCCAGCAGGTCGGCCGTCTGCACACACCGGTCGAGCGGTGAGCTCACGACCTCGACGACGGGCAGCACTGCTGCGGCGAGCCGTTGGCCGACGGAGGCGGCTTGCGCCTCCCCGGTCTCGTCGAGGAAGACCCCGGGCATCCAGCCGGCGAGCGTGCCCGCGGTGTTGGAGGTGGAGCGCCCGTGGCGCACGAAGATGACGGTGGGCACGATCGCCACCCTAGCCCGCCCCTGCACCCTCGCCCGGCGGCATACGCCAGCCTGCGAGACGCCGGCGAGCGGACGTGGTGAAGTAGGAGATGTGATCGTGGACAAGGCCATCTACCGCAACGGGCGGCGGCAGGGTTGCGGCGACCTCAGCGATGAGCTCGACGTCTTGCGCCTCACCCAGGACGGCTTCCTCTGGATCGGCCTCAAGGACCCGACCGACCAGGAGTTCGACCTCGTCAACGAGGAGCTGCACCTGCACCCGCTCGCCGTCGAGGACGCGGTCAACGGCCACCAGCGGGCCAAGATCGAGAAGTACGAGTCGTCGGTGTTCGTCGTCCTCAAGACGCTGCGCTACATCGAGGCGACGAGCGACATCGAGACCGGTGAGGTCATGCTCTTCATCGGCGATCGCTTCGTCGTGACGGTCCGTCACGGTGAGGGCAACCCCTTGGCCGGCGTGCGCCAGCGTCTCGAGACCGAGCCCGAGCGCCTCGTCCACGGCGCCATGACCGTGCTCCACGCCGTCATGGACTCCGTCGTCGACAACTACCTCGTCGTCGACCGGGAGGTGCGCCGGGACCTCGAGCAGATCGAGGAGCAGGTGTTCGCCTCCCACCTCGGCGGTGACGCCAACACGATCTACCGCCTCAAGCGTGAGGTGCTCGAGTTCCGCCGGGCCAGCCAGCCGTTGGCCGACACCCTGACGCAGTTCATGGAACGCGCGCGGGGCCGCGGACTCACGGAGGAGATGCTGCCCTTCTTCCGTGACGTGGCTGACCACCTGCGCCTCGTCAACGACCACGTCGAGTCCTACGACCGCCTCCTGACCGACGTGCTCTCGGCGCACCTCGCGAGCGTCTCGGTCAAGCAGAACGAGGACATGCGCCGGATCTCCGCGTGGGTCGCGATCGCGGCAGTGCCCACGATGATCGCCGGCATCTACGGCATGAACTTCGAGCACATGCCCGAGCTGACCGCGAGCGTCCATCTGGGCCACGGGGAGTTCCAGTACGGCTACTTCCTCGTGCTCGGGGTCATGGCGGCCGCGTGCATCGGCCTCTACCGCGCGTTCAAGCGCTCAGGCTGGCTCTAGCGACGCGAACGGCCGGTTCCCCTGCGGGGGAAGCCGGCCGTTCGTGGTCTGCGGGTGACGTCAGGTCGCCGTGATGACGCCGGCCGCAAGGACGCCGACGAGCACCACCGCGAGCGTGATGCGGTACCAGACGAAGGGCAGCAGGGTGTTGCTCGCGACGAAGCGCAGCAGCCAGGCGATCGTCGCGTAGGCCACGACGAAGGCGACGACGACCCCGACGACCACGGGGCCGACACCGAGCGCCGAGAGGCCGTCCTTCTCCTCCACGGCCTGGAAGAGGCCCGCGGCCGTCAGTGCCGGGATCGCGAGGAAGAAGCTGAGTCGGGTGGCCGTGACGCGGTCGATGCCGCGGGCGATACCCGCGGAGATCGTCGCGCCCGAGCGGGAGACACCGGGGATGAGCGACAAGCACTGGACGAGTCCGATGACGACGCCGTCGACGGGACGCACCGAGTGCTCACCCCGGATCTCGCCGCGGGCCTCGTGGCCGGCGTAGATCCGTTCCGCGACGACCATGGCGATGCTCCACAGGAGCAGCGCGACGGCCACGACCCAGAGGCTGCGCAGGGCGCCCGAGATGAGGTCGCGCGCAAGGAACCCGACGATGCCGACCGGGATCGAGCCGATGACGACGGCCCACGCGAGGCCGTAGTCGGGATCCTTGCGCGCCTGCGTGGACGTGAGGCCCCGGAACCAGGCGACCGCGAAGCGGACGATGTCGCGGAAGAAGTAGAGGAGGGTCGCCGCGATCGCGCCGAGCTGGATGACGGCGGTGTAGGCCGTCACGGCGGGGTCGTTCACCTCGAGCCCGAGGAGCTTCTCGGTGATGGTCAGGTGGGCGGTCGAGGAGATGGGAAGGTACTCGGTGAGGCCTTCGACGACGCCGAGGATGACGGCGTCGAGGTAGCTGAGGTCAGCCATGGGTCAGGGTGGGCCTTCTGCGCAGGAGGGACGGGACGGGTCGCCACCCCAAAGGGTGCGACGGCCGCTGGGCACAATGTCGCACCCTATCGACAACGCCGGCTGGGAGGTCTCGAGGAGGGCGGCGCGGAGACGAATCCCTAGGGAACGTCCGGGGCCGCCTCGTCCGACGCCCCGGATGGTTCGAGCCCCGCGATCCCGGCGACCACCTGCAGCGTGGCGAGGGCCTGGTCACGGGTCATGCCCCCGCCGACGGCGACGGCGAGCGTCGTGACTCCGGCCTCCTCGTAGCGACCGAGTCGTCGGGCGATCCGATGCGGCGAGCCGAGCAGCGCCGTCTCGTCGATGAACTCGAGCGGCACGGCAGCGGCGGCTTCGCGGTGGCGGCCGGCGAGGTAGAGGTCCTGGATGCGCGCCGCGTCCTCCTCGAAGCCCATCCGGCACGCGAGCTGGTTGTAGAAGTTCTGCTCGCGCGAGCCCATGCCGCCGATGTAGAGCGCGCAGTAGTCGCGCACGTGGTCCGCCGCCTCCGCGACGTCGTCGACGAGGACGACCGGCGTCGTCGCGACGACGTCGAAGCCCGTCATCGGTGCGTCCACAGGGCCTCGTCCACCCCGGCGTCGGCCCGTCTCGAGGGTGGTGAGCAGGTCGGCGGCGTGCTCGGGGCTGAAGAAGATCGCGAGCCAGCCGTCGGCGATCTCCCCGGTCAGCTCGAGGTTCTTGGGGCCGACCGCCGCGAGGTAGACCGGGAGGTCAGGGCGCACGGGCCGCGCGGAGAGCTTGAGCGGCTTGCCCGGTCCGCCCGGGAGCGGGAGCGGGTAGTGCGGCCCGGCGTGGGTCACCGTGTCTCGGCGCAGCGCGGCCCGCACGATCTCGACGTAGTCGCGCGTGCGGCCGAGCGGGCTGCGGAACGGGACGCCGTGCCAGCCCTCGCTCACCTGCGGACCGGACACTCCGAGCCCCAGCCGGAACCGGCCGCCGGACATCGTGTCGATCGTCGCCGCGGTCATCGCCGTCATCGCCGGGGTCCGTCCCGGGATCTGCATGACGGCCGAGCCGAGGTCGACGTGCTCGGTCAGGGCCCCGATCCACGCGAGCATCGTCGGGCTGTCCGAGCCGTACGCCTCCGCCACCCACACGCTGTCGTAGCCGAGCCGGTCGGCGGCCTGTGCCACCGCCACCTGGTCCTGCCCCGTCGTCCCGCGTCCCCAGTAGCCGAGATTCACACCGATCCTCATGGATCGCAGGCTATCGGCGCGGTCGCCGACGTGGCGGCCGCTCGGGGTGCGACGTCGCCCACTACCGTTCGAGGCATGCGCAGGCGTCTCGGCTCGTCCGGTCTCACGGTCACCCCTCTCGCCCTCGGCACGATGCTCTGGGGCAACGCCGTCGACCGCCACGAGGCCGGCGACCACCTGCGCGCGTTCGTCGAGGCGGGCGGCAACCTCGTCGACACGGCCTACGGCTACGGCGGCGGAGACGCCGAGACCATCCTCGGAGGCCTGCTGGACGGCACGGTCCCGCGCGACGACATCGTCGTCTGCACCAAGGCGGGCATCTCCCGGGCCGGTGGCGAGCGACGGGTCGACGTGTCGCGGCGCGGGCTCATGGCCCAGCTCGACACGTCGCTGCGCCGCCTCGGCACCGACCACGTCGACCTTTGGCTCGCGCACACGTGGTCCGACGAGGTGCCGCTCTCCGAGACGCTCTCCGCGCTCGAATGGGCGGCGACGTCGGGCCGGGCCCGTTACGTCGGCGTCTCCAACTACTCCGGCTGGCAGTCCGCGCGCGCCTTCAGCGTGCTCGAGTCGGCCCGAATCCCTCTGGTGGCCAACGAGATCGAGTACTCCTTGGTATGCCGTACGCCCGAGCACGAGGTCGCGCCGGCCGCGACGTCGCTCGGCTTCGGGCTGCTCCCGTGGTCACCGCTGGGACGGGGCGTGCTGACCGGCAAGTACCGCAACGGCATACCCTCGGGATCGCGCGCGGCCTCGAGCGACTTCCCGGGCTTCGCCGAGCGCTTCCTCGATGGGCAGACCACGCGCGTCGCCGACGCGGTGGCGATGGCCGCCCGAGGCCTCGGGGCCAAGCCCGGCGAGGTTGCCTTGGCGTGGCTGCGCGACCGGCCCGGCGTGGCGGCGCCCATCGTCGGCGCCCGGACGGCCGCTCAGCTGCGCTCCGCGCTGGCCAGTCTCGAGCTCGCCCTGCCGTCGGAGATCGTGGCCGCCCTGGACGACGTCTCGGCCTGACGCGCGCGCGCCGCTCCCGATCGGGTGCGGGACCGCTCGCGCTGAGCGGCGCCGAGGTCAGGCTCGCGTGTCGGAACTCTCGGTCACGCCGCCCTCGAGGTGGTCGTCGTCCTCGTAGTCGTCATCGTCGTCGTCATCGTCGTCGTCGTCATCGTCGTCATCGTCATCGTCGTCATCGTCCTCGTCGTCGTCCTCGTCGTAGTCGTCCGAGTCGAGCCCGGCGTAGACGCGGCCCTCCGTGCCGTCCTCGTCCTCGTGCCCGTCGAAGTCATCGCCGTAGATCGCGAGGGGCGTCGCGACCTCGGTGGCCTCGTAGAGCGCCTCGTCGTAGTCGTCGAAGGCCTCCGCAAGGTCCTGCGCCGCCGCCATCACCATGGGGTGGTCGGGGTCTCGGCTCGCGTTCGCGGCCTCGAGGTGGCGTTCGAGGGCGACGATCAGCTGCTCGAGGGCGGAGCGGGGGTCGACGGTCATGCCTCGACCGTAGTCGACCCACACGACCGAAGGCACCCATTCCGGGCCCGGAAACGCCCGGGAACACAGCGATCCCGCAGCGAGCCGTGCTCGCTGCGGGACCGTTCACGCGTGGTTGGCGGGCCGTTCACCCGTCGCCCATGTGGCGTGTCAGACCTGCATCACAGGGGCGCCTTGACGGTGTCGGCGGCCGGCGGGGCGGTGATGTCGACCGGCTCTCCGTACTTGCTCATCGTCATCTCGGCCTTGACGCCGGAGAGGTCGAAGGTGACCTTGCGCAGCTGGTTCTTCTCGTCGAGCCACGCGGTGTACGTGATGGTGGCGGGCATCTTCGTCTTCTCGGCGGCGGGCAGCTGGGCCTGCATCGCGGTGGTGTCGAGGGTCAGGTCGTACTTCCACGTCTTCTCACCGTCGACGGTGTCCTCACCGACGTACTTGACGTCCTGGACGGCCGCGCCGAACTGGTCGTACATCTTGGTCGGGTCGGCCTGGTCGAGCGACGTCGAGAGCTGCTTGCCGAGCGTCGAGCTGCTGTCGATGACGGCCCACTTGCCCGCGGCGAGGCCCGGGAAGCCCTTCATGTAGACCTTCTTGTCGACGAGGACCATGTCGAGCTTCATCGAGGAGCCCATGTCCATCGTCATCTTCATCGCCGGGTTGCTCGCGTCGACCTTCGTGTCACCGGCGATGGCGATCTTCTGGCCGGCGGCGTCCATCGCCATCGTGACGTGGGCGGTCGTGGCGTTCTTGCCCGCGGCCTTCATGGCGGCGACGAAGGCCGCCTTGTCCTTGTACGGCTGACCGGCGGCCGGCGCATCGCTCGTCGTGGTGGCCGAGCTGGCCTGCGTCTGGCCCGTCGCGGGTGCCGGGCTCTCGCTCTTGCCACAGGCCGCGACGCCGAGCACGCCTGACAGGACGATGGCTGCTGCCGCGATGCGGCGGGTGTTCCATTTCATGTGTGGTGACCTCCTGGGCCCTTGACGCCGGGCTGGGCCAGGCGGTTCCCCTGCTCGCCGCGCGGACCACCCAGGTCCGGCACGCGGCCGGATGACCCAGCGACGGTACCGCGGTCACCTGACCGCCACGCCGCGCATACGGTCTCGGAGGGGTCACGGTTGGTGTCAGAATGGACGGCGATGACGGAGTACGAGTACCGGGTCCTCACGTTCGACCGCCACACGTCGAAGGCCCAGGCCAGACAGGCGGTGCGTGAGCACGCCGAGTACGGCCGTTGGGAACTGTCGCGCACGGTCGTCTACGAGGGTGGCGTGCGTCGGATGTGGCTGCGCCGCCGGATCATGCGCGTCGAGCGCACGGCCTGACCGACGCGTACGCCGGGCGTCCTCAGCAGGAGCGCAGGAAGTCGCCGAGGACCCGCGCCCCGAACCGGAGCGACGACGTGGGCACACGCTCGTCGATGCCGTGGAACATCGGCGCGAAGTCGAGATCGGCCGGCAGGCGCAGCGGCGCGAAGCCGTAGCCGCTGATCCCGAGGCGGCTCAGCGCCTTGTTGTCGGTGCCTCCGGACAGGCAGTACGGCAGCACGACGGCCTCGGGGTCCTCACGCAGCAGCGCCTGCTTCATCGACTCCACGAGGTCGCCGGAGAACGGGGACTCGATGGCGACGTCGCGGTGCACCACCTCGACCTCGAGGTGCTCGCCGGCCAGCTCCCGGATCGTGGCCATGAGGGCGTCCTCGTGGCCAGGCAGGAAGCGGCAGTCGACAGCCGCCGTCGCCGTCTGGGGGATGACGTTGTGCTTGTAGCCCGACTCGAGCATGGTGACGTTGGCGGTGTCACGCAGCGTGCCCCGCACGAAGCCCTGGGCCCCTCCGAGCGTGGCGAGCAGCGGCTCGAGGTCGCTGTCGGTGGACGAGAGCCCGGTGAGGGTGCCCAACGTGTCGAGCAGCTCGCGGACCGAGGCGATGTACTCGCGTGGCCACTCGTGGGCGGCGATCCGGCCGATGGCCGCAGCCAGTCGGACGATGGCGTTCTCGTCGTTGGGCACCGAGCCGTGCCCGGCCCGTCCGTGAGCGCGCAGCCGCAGCCAGGCGATGCCCTTCTCCGCGGTCTGGAGGAGGTACGCGCGCCGCTGGCCTTCCGGCGTCGGCACCGTGACGCTGTAGCCGCCGACCTCGCTGATCGCCTCGGTGACACCCTCGAACCACTGCGGGTGGTGGTCGACGAGCCAGTGGCTGCCGTAGGTGCCGCCCGCCTCCTCGTCGGCGAAGAAGACGAACGTCGTGTCGCGGGCCGGCCTGGTGCCCGTCCGGGCGAAGTGACGGATGTTCGCGAGGATCATCGCGTCCATGTCCTTCATGTCGACGGCCCCCCGGCCCCAGATGCAGCCGTCGCGCTCCTCGGCGGCGAACGGGTCGACCTGCCAGTCCGCGGCATCGGCCGGGACCACGTCGAGGTGGCCGTGGACCGCGAGCCCGGGTCGCGAGGAGTCCTCTCCCTCGAGGCGCACGACGACCGTCGCGCGACCCGGCTCACTCTCGAGCAGGGTGCCCTCCAGGCCCACCTCGTCGAGCTGCTCCATCACGTACTCGGCCGCCTGGCGCTCCCCCGGGCCCGACCCGTCACCGTAGTTGGACGAGTCGATGCGGATGAGCTCGGCGCAGATCCGCACGACCTCCTGCTCGGGGGTCACGGCGGTCGGTGCGTCGGTGGGTGCGGCGGTCGTCACGGTGCGTTCGGCGTCGGCGTGGCTCATGCCGATCAGCGTATGCCGCTGCCTCCTGACGCCCGCGGCCGCCCGTTTGGCCTTTTCGTCAGGCCCCGTGTAACGTTTCGCCTCGCCGCAAGGGAATCGCACGAGCCCCTTGCAACACCTTGTCGGGGTGGCGGAATGGCAGACGCGCTAGCTTGAGGTGCTAGTGCCCTTAACGGGCGTGGGGGTTCAAGTCCCCCCCTCGACACCAGTTCGGCCCCGAGTTTCTGCAGGTCAGAGGCTCGGGGTCGTTGTCATGTCCGGGTTGGCCTCGTGCGCACGGTCGCCCTCCGTCGAGGCACGCTGCGCACCCGTCCGAATCCGTCCTGGGCCCTTGCGGTCCGCCCCGTCGCCAGGGCAGACGAGGGTCCGGGCAGCCACGGAGGACGTCCAGACGGCCATGGCTTCCGGAGCCCCGGTTCTGCCAGACTGGGGTTCATGGGTTGGCTGGAGTCGCTGAGGCCCAAGGCCGGAGACATCGAGCGGCGCACCGCGTCGGCGCTTCCGGCTGCTGGTCGCGAGCATGCCGGCCCCATCGGCCGCGTGGTGCTCGACACGGGGCTCGACGGACTGGGACCGATCCGGTCGGCGGCCCAGGTCGCCGACGCCGCGCTGCGTGGTGCCGACGATGCCGAGGAGGCCGTCGAGACGCTGGTGCGCAATCACCTCGCCCTCGGCGCCGTCGGTGGTTTCCTCACTGGCGTCGGCGGCTACGTGACGCTGCCCGTCGCGCTCCCGGTGAATCTTGCGGAGTTCTACCTGGTGGCCACCCGCATGGTCGGGGCGATCGCCGTCGTCCGCGGCTACGACGTGCGCCAACCGGAGGTCCGCACCGCCGTGCTGCTCACCATCGTCGCCTCACGCTCTGACGAGGTGATCCCCGAGGAAGGCTTCGGGGCAGGCAAGCTGTGGCGGATCGGACTTCGCCGGATGCCGCCGGGGGCCTTGATGCTCGTCAACAAGGCCATCTTCTTCCGCCTGCTGCGCCGCGTGAACAAGCGCCTCTTCGGGAACCTCGGCCGCGGCATGCCCCTCGTGGGCGGCGCCACCGGCGCCGCGCTGGACTCCTGGATGATGGCGCGCATCGCCGGGCAGGCCCTGGTGGAGTTTCCGCTGGTAGGGGCCACCGAGGACCCTGCAGCCTGAGGTCCGCCACCTTCAAGGGCGCCGTGGTCCACGTTCCGTCCAGACGGCGGCGCAGTCGTGCGGCTGATCGCTCCCCCGCCGGGGGGTTCCCAGGACGTCGCGCGTGCGACACGCTGCCACAGTGCCCCGTCCGGAGTACGTGAGCGCCCGAGGGACGATGAGAGTTCACGTCCCCCCTCGACACCACCAGACGCCCGGGTTCCTGCACGTCAGGACCCGGGGGCCTTCTCGTAGCCCGGGACGGATCCTGTCGTCCTCGCAGCTTCTCTGGCCACCCCTCTGCGACAGACGTAATCTTCGAGCGTGAGCAACGAGAACGTGGCTGGACTGGCGGACGACCTCTACGACGTCATCGGACTCCTGCGGCGCCGGTCGCGGCGGATCGTCGGCGCGCCCCTGCCCGAGCTCGCCCTGTCCGGGGCCCAGCTCGAGCTGCTCCGCGTCGTTCGCCGCAACCCCGGGGTCACCGTGGCCCAGGCGGCCCGGGTGCTCGGTCTCGCCGCCAACACGGTCTCGACCCTCGTCGGCCAGCTGCTCGGGCTCGGGGTGCTCGTGCGTGAGCGCGACGCGAGCGACCGCCGAGTGGCCCGCCTCGACCTGACCCCCTCGGCCCGCGCAGGCCTGGAGCAGTGGCGCGACCGTCGCGCGCAGTCCACGGCCGTGGCGCTGGCTGGGCTTCCTGCCGCGGACCGAGCCCGCCTGGCGGCCGCGCTGCCGACCATCGCCCGCATCGCTGCGGACCTGCCGGAGGCTCCCGAGGCGGCGGCGACCTCCGCGCCCGCCGTCACCGTGGCCCCGGGGCCCGACCACCCCGACGAGCCGGCGGTCGGCGATCGTCCATGAGCTCTGCCATCGACATCCGGGGCCTGGGCTACCGGTTCGGGACGCACCGGGCGGTCGACGACCTGACCCTGGCTGTCGAAGCGGGCGAGTGCTTCGGGCTGCTCGGGCCCAACGGCGCCGGCAAGACGACGACGATCCGGCTGCTCAACACCCTGCTGCCACTCCAGACCGGCGAGGTCGAGGTCTTCGGGCGCTCGGTCCGCACCCAGGCGATGGTCGTGCGCCGGTCCCTCGGCTACGTGCCGCAGCAGCTGTCCATCGAGGGAGCCCTGACGGGGCGTGAGAACGTCGAGTGGTTCGCCCGCCTCTTCGACGTCCCCCGGCGTGAGCGGCGTGCTCGCGTCGACGAGGTCCTCGAGATGGTCGACCTGCGTGGCGACGAGTCGCGACTGGCGTCGACCTACTCCGGCGGCATGGTGCGCCGTCTCGAGCTCGCGCAGGCCCTCGTCAACCGCCCCGCGCTCCTCGTCCTCGACGAGCCCACGGTCGGGCTCGACCCCGTCGCCCGCGACAGCGTCTGGCTGCGGGTGGCGCAGATGCAGCGTGACCACGGGATGACGGTGCTGCTCACGACCCACTACATGGAGGAGGCCGACGCGCTCTGCGACCGGGTCGCCCTCATGCACCGCGGCGCCCTGCGCGCCCTCGGCTCCCCTGACGAGCTCAAGGCCGCCGCCGGGGAGGGGGCCAGCCTCGAGGACGTCTTCCGTCACCACACCGGCGAGGCTCTGGGAGATCACGACGTCGACGGCGAGAAGGGAGGGCTGCGCGGTGTCCGAGCAACTCGTCGAACCGCCCGCCGTCTGGGATGACCGGCACAGCCGGAGCGGCGTGGGGCTCCTCGCCTCACGCATCGGCACGTTCTGCATCGTCGAGCTCCAGAAGCTGCGGCACGACCGCAGCGAGCTCGTCACCCGGGCGATCCAACCCATCCTCTGGCTCGTCATCTTCGGCACGACCTTCAGCCAGATCCGTGCGATCCCCACGGGCGGCATCCCCTATCTCGACTTCCTGGCGCCCGGCGTCATCGCCCAGTCGGCCCTGTTCATCGCGATCTTCTACGGCATCCAGATCATCTGGGAGCGTGATGCCGGCGTGCTGACCAAGCTGCTCGTCACGCCCACACCGCGGGCAGCCCTCGTGGCCGGCAAGGCCTTCGCGGCCGGTGTCAGGTCCGTCGCCCAGGCAGCCATCGTCGTCGTCGTCGCGGCGGTGATGGGCGTCGCGATGACGTGGAACCCCGTGCGGCTGATCGGGGTGGTCGTCGTCGTCATGCTGGGGGCCGTGTTCTTCTCCTGTCTCTCGCTGAGCATCGCCGGTGTCGCCCTCAAGCGCGACCGGCTCATGGGGATCGGCCAGGCGATCACGATGCCGCTCTTCTTCGCCTCGAACGCGCTCTATCCGATCGCACTCATGCCGGGCTGGCTCCAGGTCATCAGCCATGTCAACCCGTTGACCTACGAGGTGTCGGCCCTGCGCGCGCTGCTGCTCGGAACACCGACGAGCTACTGGGTCGACTTCGCGGTGCTCGCAGGGAGCGCCGTCGCCGGCATCGTCTGCGCGGCGGCCCTCATCGGACGACTCGCGCGCTGACCGCGTCCCGTCGCCGGGCATCCCGCCGGTGACCGTACGCTGTGCCGCGTGACCTTCCTGCGCGCCCTGTTCACCCTGCTCCAGGGGCGCGGGTTCCGTCGGCTCTTCGTCAGCCGGGTCACCTCGTCGTTCAGCGACGGCATCTTCCAGGTCGCCCTGGCCAGCCACATCCTCTTCAACCCCGAGAAGGCCGCCGACGCGCGTGGGATCGCCCTCGCCTTCGCGATCGTGCTGCTGCCCTACTCGGCCCTCGGGCCGTTCGTCGGGGTGCTCCTCGACCGCTGGCCGCGCAAGCGCGTCATCGTCGTCAGCCAGGTCATCCGGGCCGCCGCGATCCTCGGCGTCTCCGTCCTCGTCACCGGGGCCGAGACCGGCCCGGCGTTCTTCGGCCTCGTCCTCCTCGTCTTCTCCGTCAACCGCTTCATCCTCGCGGGGCTTTCCTCGGCCATGCCGCACGTGGTGCCGCGCGAGGACCTCGTGCGCGCGAACTCCGTCGCTCCCACGTGCGGCTCCCTCGCGTACCTCCTCGGTGGCGGGGTCGGCACGGGGGTCCGGGCCCTCGGCGGCAGCGACGTCGTCGACGTGCTCCTCGGCGCCGCGGGGGTCCTCGTGGCCGCCTGGGCGGCGACCCGCCTGCCGTTCATCGGCCCCGACGACACGAGCGGCGCACCGTCGGTCGGGCAGATCACGAGGTCGGTCGTGACCGGCCTCGTCGAGGCCGTGCACACCCTGCCGCGCCGCGCGCGCCTGCTGCTCGCGCTCGTCTTCCTGACCCGGCTCCCCTTCGGCTTCCTGCTGCTGCAGACCCTCCTGCTCTTCCGCGGACCGTTCGAGTCCGGTCACGGAGCGCAGGGCTTCGGCGTCGCCGCCGGCGCATCCGCGCTGGGATTCGCGTCCGCGGCCTTCGTCACCCCGTGGCTCGCCCCCCGCCTGACCGCTGTGCCGTATGCCGCCCGGATGCTCGCGCTGGGCGCGCTCGTGTGCGCCGTGCTGGGGCCGTTCCTCACGCCGTGGAGCATCGTCGTCGTCGGCTTCGTCGTCTCCTTCACCTCCCAGTGCGTCAAGATCACCGTCGACTCGCTGCTGCAGGCCCACGTCGACGACCACCTGCTCGGCCGCGCCTTCTCCGCCTACGACGTCGTCTACAACGCCGGCATGGTCGCGGCGGCAGCCCTGGGCGCGCTCGTCCTCCCCGAGAGCGGGCTCGCCTGGTGGCCGCTCGTGGCCTTCGCCTGCCTCTACGGGGTGAGCGCGATGATGCTCGGCCGGCTCTGGACGAGGGCCACGGTGCTCGACCACGAGCGGCCACTAGGCTGACGCCGTGCTTCCCGAGCTGACCGCCACCCGCTACGTGACGCCGCTCAAGGAGGGCGGCTCGCTGCCCGGCATCGTGGAGGCCGACGACCACGGCACCTACGTCCTGAAGTTCCGCGGCGCCGGCCAAGGCCTCAAGGTCCTCGTCGCCGAGGTGCTCGTCGCCGGGATCGCCCGGCTGCTCGAGGTGCCCGTGCCCGACCTGGCCGTCGTGCGCCTCGACCCTCGCATCGCGAAGTACGAGGCCGACGAGGAGGTCCAGGACCTGCTCACCGCCTCGGTCGGGACCAACCTCGGCGTCGACTTCCTGCCGGGTTCGCTCGGCTACGACGGCTCACGGCCGCCCGACGCCGATCTCGCCGAGCGGATCATCTGGCTCGACGCGCTGACCGCCAACGTCGACCGCACGTGGTCCAACCCCAACCTGCTCGTCTGGCACGGACGCACGTGGGCCATCGACCACGGAGCCGCCCTCTACTTCCACCACTCGTGGCCGAGCAGGGCACCGGCTCCCGAGCGCTTCGCGGCCCAACCGTTCGACGCCAGCCGCCACGTCCTGCGCGACGTCGCGGGCGACGTGGCTGCGCGCCACGACGAGCTCGCGGCGCGGCTGACGCCCGACGCCGTCGAGGCCGTCGTCGCCGACGTGCCCGAGGAATGGATCGAGGCCACGCCCGACCTCGCCGACGCGGCCGCGGTGCGGGCGGCATACGCCCGGATGCTGCGGGCCCGCCTCGACGGGCCGCTCACCTGGGTGCCGACGGGTGTCGCCGCGTGAACGCGTACCAGTACGTCCTGCTCCGGCTCGTCCCCCGGGTCGACCGGGAGGAGTTCATCAACGTCGGCGTCGTGCTCTACTCGCAGGACGCGGGCTTCCTCGATGCCGCCTGGGAGCTCGACGAGCGCCGTGCGGAGGCACTGTCGCCGACGTGCGACCTCGAGGGCGTGCGATCGATGCTCGAACGCGTCCGGGCCGTGTGCCGAGGCGAGACGGGGCGCGGACTGCCGACCCTCGACAAGCCGGGCCAGCGGTTCGGCTGGATCATCGCACCGCGCTCGACGGTCGTGCAGCCCGGACCCGTCCACGGGGGTCTGTGCGACGACCCCGCCGTCGAGCTCGAGCGCCTGCTCGGCCGGCTCGTCCGAGCCTGACGGACCCGATCGAGCCCGACCGGCCGACTGGACCGGTCAGCCCCGGGGCCGTGGGCGCAGGGCCCACATCGCGACCGCACTGGCCGCGGCGACGTTGAGCGAGTCGACGCCTCCGGCCATGGGGATGCGCAGGGTGAGGTCGGCGTCGGCAACCGTGCGGTGCGAGAGGCCGTCGCCCTCCGTGCCGACGACGAGCGCGAGCCGCTCGGGCGGCCCGCTCTCGAGGTCGTCGAGCGAGACGGACTCGTCCGACAGCGCCATGGCTGCGACGGTGAGACCGGCGTCGTGGAGCAGGGCCATGCCCTGCGGCCACGGGTCGATCCGGGTCCACGGGACCTGGAAGACCGTGCCCATGGACACGCGGATCGAGCGGCGGTAGAGGGGGTCGGCGCATCGCGGTGTGATGAGCACGGCGTCGACCCCGAGCGCGGCGGCCGACCGGAAGATCGCACCGACGTTCGTGTGGTCGACGACGTCCTCGAGGACGATGACCCGGCGCGCGTCGGTGATGAGCGACTCGACGGTCGGCAGGGCGGGGCGCTGCATCGCGGCGAGGGCGCCGCGGTGGAGGTGGAAGCCGGTCAGCTGCTCGATGACGTCGTGCTCGGCGAAGTAGACCGGGACGCCGTCGGCCTCCGCGTCCGCGACGATGTCGGACAGGTCGTCGAGCCAGCGCCTGGCCATGAGGTAGGACCGCGGTCGGTGCCCGGCTCGCAGCGCCCGGCGGATGACCTTCTGGCTCTCCGCGATGTAGAGGCCGCGCTCGGGCTCGTGCCGCCTCCGCAGCACGACGTCGGTCAACGACACGTAGTCGGTCAGCCGCGGGTCGGTGGAGTCGGTGATCTCGATCGGCACGCCCGACAGGCTAGTGCCGGTCGCACCTACGCCTGACATCCACCGGAGCGGGGCCGCAGCTGTCGAGAACCGTCAGGGGAACCAGACGAGCTTGACGACGGCGACGAGGCCGATGGCGATGATGAGACCGCGGAGGACGTTCGGCGGGATGCGCCGGCCCACCCCTGCCCCGATGATGCCGCCCACGAAGGCACCGACGCCGATGAGGAGGACGATGAGCCAGTCGATGTGGTCGCGCGCGAAGAGGATGAACACCCCTGCTGCGACGACGTTGACGACGAGCGCGAGGACGTTCTTGTAGCCGTTGAGCCGCTGCAGTGGCTCGAGGCTGAGCGCGCTGAGCAGGCCCATGAGCAGGACCCCCTGGGCCGCCCCGAAGTAGCCCCCGTAGACGCCGGCGGCGAAGACACCGGCCGCCATCGCCGGCGCGTGCCAGCGGGGCACCGCCCCCTCGACCCCCTCCCGGTGGACCCTGGCCTGGATGTGCGGGCCGGCGACCACGAGCACGAGCCCGATGAGGATGAGCACCGGGACGATCGCCCGGAACGCCGCAGCGGGCAGGACGAGCAGCAGTCCAGCCCCCACGACCGAGCCGAGGAACGACATCGGCATGAGGCGGCGCAGGGTGCGCGCCTGGCCGTCGAGCTCCCTGCGGTAGCCCCACGCCCCGGTCACGCCCCCGGCGACGAGGCCGATGTTGTTCGAGACGTTGGCGACGAGCGGGTTGACCCCGAAGAAGAGCAGCGTCGGGAACGTGATGAGCGTGCCCGACCCGACGATCGTGTTGATGATGCCGGCCCCGGTCCCGGCCAGCGCGATGGCGACAGCGGACCAGAACGACACCCGGTCACCCTACAGAGGGCGACCGGGTGTCGTCGGGGCGGTGTCGCCGGAAGTGTCGGTCAGCGTCCGGTCGGGGGCTCCGGCGGTGCGCCGGGCAGGTCGTCCGCGGATGCCGGAGGCATGACCGGCGGCGTGGCGGCGGGCGGCGGGGGCACGTCGGCGCCTGAGTGCAGCGGTGGCTGCTGGCGACCCATGGGAGCGGCGTGCTCGGTCGACTCGGCGCTCGCCTGCGCGGCCTGGCCACGGGCCTCGGCCAGCGCCTTGGCGGGATCCTCGAGCACCGTCTCGGCAAAGGCGTTGTCCACGGCGTCGCCGGTGTCGACCCACTGCTCCTCGTCGTCGACCATCGGGCCCTGCTCGCTGCCGCCGAGTGCGTTGCCGATGCCCTTGAGCGCATCGGTCAGCTCGGACGGGATGATCCACATCTTGTTGGAGTCGCCGCGAGCGAGCTGCGGCAGCACCTGGAGGTACTGGTAGGCGAGCAGCTTCTGGGTGGGCTTGCCGCGATGGATCGCAGCGAACACCTGCTGGATGGCGCGGGCCTGGCCCTGGGCCTCGAGGATGCGGGCCTGCGCCGAGCCCTCGGCCCGCAGGATCTGGCTCTGCTTCTCACCCTCGGCGGTGAGGATGGCCGACTGCTTGAAGCCCTCCGCGGTGAGGATCGCGGCACGACGGTCGCGCTCCGCGCGCATCTGCTTCTCCATCGTCTCCTGGACCGAGTGCGGCGGGTCGATGGCCTTGAGCTCGACACGGTTGACGCGGATGCCCCAGTTGCCGGTGGCCTCGTCGAGGACGCCGCGCAGCTGGCCGTTGATCTGGTCGCGGCTCGTCAGGGCCTGCTCGAGGTCGAGCGAGCCGATGACGTTGCGCAGCGTGGTGACCGTCAGCTGCTCGATGCCCTGGATGAAGTTGGCGATCTCGTAGACGGCGGCCTTGGCGTCCGTGACCGAGTAGTAGATGACGGTGTCGATATTGACGACGAGGTTGTCGCTGGTGATGACGGGCTGCGGCGGGAAGGTCACGACCTGCTCACGCAGATCGATGTTCGCACGAACCTTGTCGACGAACGGGATCAGGAAGTGGATACCTGCCGTCAACGTCTTGTTGTAGCCGCCGAGTCGCTCGACGATCTGTGCCGTCTGCTGCGGCACGATGCGCACGGTGCGCAGCACGACCACGAACGCCACGACGACGATGAGAATCGGAATGATGAGTACCGGGTCCACGACCTTCTCGACCTTCTCCCTGTGCGGTCCGCGCTCCCCCGAGGAAGCACGGTTGGTGCGGGCGGATCGGTCGATCCGCTCGTTGGTTCGGCGGCGTCGCCGGGCGCGGAGCCGGAGGCCGGCTCAGCTCCCCACGACGCGGGCGCGGCTCACGATCGCGGTGGCGCCGTCGATGGAGTCGACGACGACCTCCTCGCCGGGCTCGATGTCGTCGCCGAGCGTGCGTGCCGACCACGTCTCGCCGGAGAGCTTGACCCGGCCCCCGGCCGGGTTGACACGGTCGATGGCGATGGCCGAGCGGCCCACGTGGGCCGCGGCGCCCATGAGCTGTTGCGGCGTGCTGGCCGAGAGGCGGTTCTTGAGCCACGGACGCACGATCGCGAGGAGGGCGACGGCCACGAGGGCCGCGACGATGGCCTGCACCACGGGGGGCGCCCCGAACGCCGCGGCGATCGCTGCGCCGACGGCGCCACCGGCGAGCATGAGGAAGGTGAAGTCGACCGTGACCGCCTCGATGGCGACGAGGACGAGAGCCACCGCCACCCAGACCATCCAAGCCTGTCCCTCGACCACGTGCCCCCACCCTGCCTTCGTCCGCCTCGGCAACGGGTCCCGATGTCCCGTGCGTCACTCCTGTGACGTACTCGATTCTGCCTCAGTTCCCTCTCGGGGCCTACGGATCCCGGGTGGGGACGGGTTGCGATCAGGACTCGGCGCGCGCCGACCACCGCTCTCCGTGCTGCTCGAGCACGAGGGGCAGCCCGAACGTCGCGCTGAGGTTCTCGGCCGTGAGCGTCAGCGGGATGGGGCCGGCCGCGACGACCTTGCCGTCGCGGATCATGAGGACGTCGGTGAACGACGGCGGTATCTCCTCGACGTGGTGAGTCACGAGCACCATCGCCGGGGCCTCCGTGTCGGCGGCCAGGTCGGCGAGCCGTCGCACGAGGTCCTCGCGACCGCCGAGGTCCAGTCCGGCGGCCGGCTCGTCGAGCAGCATCAGCTCGGGGTCGGTCATCAGGGCCCGCGCGATCTGCACGCGCTTGCGCTCCCCCTCGCTCAGCGTGCCGTAGGCCCGGTCGGCGAGGTGCTCGGCTCCGAGCGTCCTGAGCAGCTCCATGGCGCGTACGTAGTCCACGTGGTCGTAGGTCTCGCGCCAGCGGCCGATGATGCCGTAGGACGCGGTGACGACGACGTTGCCGACGAGCTCGTCACCAGGGATCCGCTCGGCCATCGACGAGCTCGCGAGACCGATGCGTGGGCGCAGCTCGAAGACGTCGACGGCGCCGAGCACCTCGCCGAGGACCCCGGCGACCCCCGAGGTCGGGTGCAGCCGCGCCGCGGCGATCTGGAGCAGGGTCGTCTTGCCGGCACCGTTGGCGCCCAGCACGACCCAGCGTTCCCCCTCCTCCACCTCCCACGTGACGTCGTCGAGGAGCGTCGAGGCACCGCGACGAACCGTGACTCCGGCGAAGGCGAGGACGTCGCTCATGGCTCGACCCTATGGCAAGGCCTCCGGAGCCGACGCGGCGGCGCACCCTACGATGACGGGGTGTCCGAGCTGCCCGCGTCCGTGCGCCTCGCGCTCTGGGTGACGGCCTCGTGGCGTGGCGACCTCGCGACGACGGAGGCGCTGGCCCGGGCCTTCCCGGACCTCGACCACGTCGCGGGCGACCTGGCCCGGCTCGACGTCTGGCGGGACCTCGGCGAGCGCGCCCTGTTCGTGGCGCTCCCCCGTCCCGGCGACCTGAGCCGTATGCCGCGTGGCTCGTCCGCGGCCACGGCACACGCCGCGGACGCCGGGGAGTGCGTCTTCGTCGCGGGCATCGGCGGGGTCCTCGTGCCGACGCTCTCGGAGTTCGGGCCGGAGGGTGACGTGGGCGTCCGCGCCGACTGGACGGCCTACGAGGCGGACCCGCTCCCCCGGCACCGCATGGAGATGCTCGACCTCCGGGACATCGAGCGCGACCTCATGGTCCGCCTCCGTGACCACACGGTGCGCTTCGAGGAGGTGGGCGGCCACCCCTGGGGTGACGAGGCGCGCGCCGAGGCGCAGGCCGACCTCGACACGACGCTGTGGGGCATCCCGTCGGCGACGTCCGGACGCGCCCTGCGGATCATGGCCCTGTCGGCGAACCTCTCCCGCGTGGCGCACCGCAACGCCGGCCGGACCTCGCTCGGGTCGAGTGGGCTCGACGCGGTGACCACGGCGAACCGGACGCGGTTGTTGCGCGACCTCGCCGCCGACGCCGACGCCGCACTCGCCGACGCGACCAACGTCGCCGTCATGTCCATCGCAGGCTGGCGCCCCGCCTGAGAGCCGGTGCGCTCGACCACCCGGCTACGCCTCGGGAGCGGACGCTTCGAGCTGCGCGAGCACCGCTCGCGCGTAGGCGCGTTCGGCGTCGATGTCGGCATGGCGTCCGACCGCGCCGTCACGCCCGCGGGCCGACACGGCATACCCGCCCTCGAGCTGTTCGAGCGAGACGAAGGACTCACCGAGCAGGTCACGCAGCTGGTCCTCCCTCGGCAGCCACACGGCCTTGTCCTGCTCGACGCTGTCGAGGGCCCATTCGGTCGTGCCGTTGAAGCCGATGACGTCGCCCGTCGTGAAGTGGTGGACGTCCACCGTGATCTCGCTGATGACGAAGACGTCGTCCTCCATGCCGCTGACGGCCACGACGAAGCGGTCGCCCGAGACGGGCTTCCACGCGAGTCCCGCGTCGGAGAGCCGGCGGGCGAGCTCGAGGGTCAGCATGGCACCCATCGTCACATCCCCCCGGGACTTCGCCAAGCAACCCTAGATTTGGTCCATGACGGAACACCCAGACCTGCAGCCACTCGACGAGAGCACCTTCGAGACCGTCCTCTGCGTCGTGGCGCATCCCGACGACCTCGAGTACGGCACGGCCGCCGCCGTCGACCGGTGGGTGCGGGCCGGCAAGACGGTGACCTACCTGCTGGCCACCCGGGGAGAGGCGGGCATCGACACGCTGCCGCCCGAACAGGCGGCCCCGCTGCGCGAGCAGGAGGAGCGGGACGGGGCCGCCCGGGTCGGCGTCGACGTCGTGGAGTTCCTCGACGGCTTCACCGACGGGGTCGTCGAGTACGGCCTCCCGCTGCGGCGCGCCATCGCCCGCGAGATCCGGATCCGCAGGCCCGACCTCGTCATCACGTCGACGTACGCCGACCGTTTCCCGGGGGGCTTCGCCAACCAGGCCGACCACCGGGCGGTGGGTCTCGCCGTCGTCGATGCCAAGGCCGACGCGGGCAACCGGTGGATCTTCCCCGACCTCGTCGAGGAGGGGCACGACCCCTGGCAGGTCGCCCGGCTGCTCGTCGTGGCCGACCCCGAGCCGACGCACTTCGTCGACGTCTCGGAGCACTTCGACGCGGCGGTGGCCTCGCTGTCGGCGCACGACGCCTACCTCGCGGCGCTCGGACGGGACTACCCGAAGCCGGCCGACCTGCTCGGGATGATCCTCGGGGGCCCGTCGGAGGTCGTCGGGGTGCCGTATGCCGTGACGGGCCGACTCATCGGCGGCTGACCTGAGCGGCGGGGTCGGAACCCCTAGCCCAGCGCTCCGACCGCCGTCCGGATGGCTGCCAGGTCGTCGGCGGTGACACCCTCCGGACGCATCACGGCATTCCAGGCGTCGACGTACTCCGTCGTGTACTTGTGGCCGTGCCCGGCAGGGACCCCGGTCGAGAACGGGAGGTCGGCGGTCACCTGCCAGAAGGTCACGAACGGCATCCAGAACATGCCCTGGAGCACGTCCTTGCCGGCCGCCTCACCGATCCAGTCGGGCTCGTTGAACACGAGGTGGGGGCTCCACCACACGATGGGGTCGGACGGGTGCATGAGGTAGAGGACGCGCGTGCCGTCCCATGGCTGGCCCTCGGGTGGGATCGAGGCGGCCGGATCGGTCGCGAACCGCACCGTCCGACCGTTCTTGTAGACCGGCTGGATCTCGGGGCTGCCCGGGTCGCGGTGGTCGCTGAACTCACGGAACAGCGTGTTGAAGTTCGGCGGCCCGGCGAAGACCGTGCCGGCGGTCCGGTTGCGCAGGTCGTACTCGCCGCTGAAGGCGGTCTCACCGCCGAACGTCCCGAGGCTCTCGCCCGACACGTACAGCTTCGGCCGGGAGTCCTGCGGCAGGCGTGACCACCGGTCGTAGACCGCGTCGAAGAGCGCCCGGCCCGCCTCGCGCGCCTTCGACTGGTCGACGAGGAAGGAGAGCCACGAGGGCAGGTAGGAGTACTGCATCCCCACCGTGGCCGCGTCGCCGCCGGTCAGGTACTCGAACGGGGCGACCAGGGCCGGGTCGACCCAGCCGCTGCCCGTCGTCGTCACGACGAGGAGGTTCGTCCGCTTGAACCCTCCGGCCCGCTCGAGGTCGTCGACGGCCAGGGCCGCCCGTTGCTCCGTGTCATCGGCCGAGTCCAGGCCGGCGTACGCGCGGATGGGCTCCTGCGCGGGCTGGTGCACGACCTTCTCGATGTCGCTCGCGGTAGGCCCCGTCGCGGCGAACGTCCGTCCTTCCCGTCCGAGCGACTCCCACGGGATCTTCGAGCCCGGGCCGCCCGAGCGGAGCCCCGTCGTCGGCTTGACGACGCCCTCCTGCGTGATCGTGTTGCTCACCGAGAAGGCCTCGTCCATCGCGCCGACGAGCCCGTCGATGAGGACGCCGCTGACGACGAGGTAGGTCATCGTCGTGACGAGGACCCAGCCCGTGGCCCCCGCGGCCCGCCGTCCGAATCTCCGGCTCAGCAGGTCCGCGACCCAGTGGTAGACGCGTCGGATACCGCGGCCGATGAGGAGGAACAGCGCGAAGAAGAACACGGCGACGAAGGGAGAGAGCACGACGAGGGCGATGTTGTAGTCGGTCACCCCCATGAGGCTCCGGATCTCGTGCTGCCAGTACTGGCCGAGACCGAAGAAGACGACCAGCAGCACCCCGCCGCCGATGAACAGGGCACGCCAGGACGAGGACCTGGGCTCTCGTGGCTCCCGATCCGCGAAGGCGCGCCACAGCCAGGCGCCCAGGACCCCGAGGCCGTAGCCGATGGATGCGGTGATCCCGCAGACCAGGCCCTGGATGAAACCACCGCGCGGGAGCAGGGAGGGGGTGAACGACAGCGCGGCGAAGAGGACCGCGCCCCAGCACCCCGGGAGGGTGAAGTGGAGCAACCGCCGGAGCCGTCCGGAGCGCCGCTCCGGCCCGTCCGCCTCGTCGACCGAACCGTGATCGCCGGCGGTCAGCGCATCGTTGCCAGCCACGTCAGTTGCCATCTCAGCTCGTTCCGGTCAGCGGGACGGAGGTGCACTCACGTGGAACGCTCCCACACGTGGCGCTCGCGAGCACGCGAAACGCCGTACGGGCGGCCGAACCCCGGGATCAGCGCCGGACGTCGGGTTGCGACTCCTCGCGGAGTCGAGGCTCCGTGCGTCTCTCGGGGTGGATGCCGCGCTTGTCGCGGTAGAACGCCCGCACCTTGTCCATGTCGGCGACCACGTCTGCCGTGGCGGTCATGGTGGGGCCGAATCCCGCTGTGCGAGACGGCCCGTCGATGAAGGCGAGGGCGATGGGCAGACGGGCTGACCGCGCGATGCGCCAGAAGCCCGACTTCCAGTAACCGCCCTTCGTGCGGGTGCCCTCGGCGGCCAGGATCAACAGGAACGGCTCCCCGCTCCGGGCCTCTCGCACCAGTCGCCGCACGACGTCGCCCGGTTGGTCGCGATCGATCGGGATGCCGCCGAGGCGCGGCAGGAGCCACCCCATCGGCCCACGGAAGAGCTCCTTCTTGATCAGGACCCGGGGTGTGACGCCGCCCCGCCACATGACGAGGAGCATCATCACGAAGTCCCAGTTGGACGTGTGCGGTGCACCGACGACGACGCCGGTGCGAGGCACGTCCCCCACCGCGGTCCACCCCGTGAGGCGCAGCACGAGGCTGGCCAGTCGACTCCTCATGGCGTTTCCTCTCCGGCTGCGGCGGTGGCCCGCCTCCTCCAACCTACGCGAGGTGCCACGCGTCAGGGGCCGAGGACCGATCGGTAGACCTCGAGCGTGCGGTCGCCGATGGAGGCCCACGAGAACGAGTCGACCGCCCGCTGCCGCCCGGCGCGACCGAACGCGCGGGCCCGGTCGACGTCGGAGACGGCGTCGGTGAGTGCGGCGGCGAGCTCGGCGACGAAGGCGTCGGGGTCGACCGGCGTCCCGGTCCCGTCCTGCACCTGCTCGATCGGCACGAGCCACCCGGTCTCGCCGTCGACGACGACCTCGGGGATGCCGCCGGTGGCAGTGGCGACGACAGCGAGCTCGCACGCCATCGCCTCGAGGTTGACGATGCCCAGCGGCTCGTAGACGGAGGGGCAGGCGAAGACGGTGCCGTGGCTCAACAGGGCGACGACCTCGTGGCGGGGCAGCATGTCGGGGATCCAGACGACGCCCTCACGCTGCGATCGCAGCTCGTTCATGAGTCCCTCGACCTCGGCGAGGATCTCGGGGGTGTCGGGGGCACCCGCGCAGAGGACGATCTGGACGTCCGGAGGCAGGAGCGCGCAGGCCCGCAGCAGGTAGGGCAGACCCTTCTGGCGGGTGATCCGACCGACGAAGACGACCGACCGCTGGTCGGGGTCGACGCCGTGTCGCCGGACGACCTCGACGGCCTCGTCCGAGCGGTCAGCCGACCACAGCTGCGAGTCGATCCCGTTGTGCACCACGTGAACCCGCGCCGGATCGAGCGAAGGGTAGCTCTTGAGGATGTCCTCGCGCATGCCCGCGCTGACCGCCACGACGGCGGCGGCCGACTCGTACGCGGTGCGCTCGGCCCACGAGGACACGCGGTAGCCGCCACCCAGCTGCTCCGCCTTCCACGGGCGCATCGGCTCGAGCGAGTGGGCGGTCACGACGTGCGGCATGCCCCCGAGGAGCGACGCGAGGTGGCCGGCCATGTTGGCGTACCAGGTGTGCGAGTGGACGAGGTCGGCGCCGACACAGTCGCCCGCCATGCTGACGTCGACGCCGAGCGTCTGCATCGCGGCATTGCCAGAGGCGAGCTCGGGAAGATCGGCGTATGCCGTCGTCCCGGCCTCGTCACGCGCCGCGCCGAAGCAGCGCACCCGGACGTCGATGTCGCCGCGGTCGCGGAGTGCCCGGACGAGCTCTGCCACGTGAACACCCGCACCTCCGTAGATGGCCGGCGGGTACTCCTTGCTGAGGATGTCGACGCGCACGTTCCGACCCTAGTGCTGCATCCATCCCGCGGAGCGGAAAGCTCGGCCGATCTTGCGTGCTGAACCTGTCGGCGGCCTGACGGCTGCCCTAGGGTGGCGCTCATGGCCCGACGAAGCCCAGCTGCTGGTCCGAAAGTCCTCGCGATCGTGCTCGCTGGCGGTGAGGGCAAGCGGTTGATGCCGCTGACCGCCGACCGGGCCAAACCCGCTGTGCCGTTCGCGGGTATCTACCGCCTCATCGACCTGGCCCTGTCCAACGTCGTCAACTCCGGCTACCTCCAGGTCGTCGTCCTGACGCAGTACAAGTCGCACAGCCTCGACGCGCACGTGACGAAGACGTGGCGCATGTCGACGCTCCTCGGCAACTACGTCACGACCGTCCCGGCGCAGCAGCGCGTCGACAAGAACTGGTACCTCGGCAGCGCCGACGCGATCTACCAGAGCCTCAACCTCATGCACGACGAGCGCCCCGACATCGTCGTCGTCGTGGGCGCCGACCACGTCTACCGCATGGACTTCAGCGCGATGGTCGAGCAGCACATCGAGACGGGTGCGGCCTGCACCGTCGCGGCGATCCGCCAGCCGATCTCGCTTGCCGACCAGTTCGGCGTCATCGAGGTCGACGACGCCGACCCGTCCAAGATCGCGGCCTTCCTCGAGAAGCCGAAGGACCCCAAGGGCCTGCCGGACAACCCCGCCGAGGTCCTCGCGTCGATGGGCAACTACGTCTTCACCGCCGCAGCCCTCGAGGCGGCCGTCATCGCCGACCACGACAACGAGGCGAGCAGCAACGACATGGGCGGCGACATCGTGCCCTACTTCGTCGGCCGCGGTGAGGCGGGCGTCTACGACTTCAAGAACAACGAGGTGCCCGGCGCCACCGACCGCGACCGCGGCTACTGGCGCGACGTGGGGACCATCGAGTCCTACTACGACGCCCACATGGACCTCATCTCGATCCACCCGGTCTTCAACCTCTACAACTACGACTGGCCGATCTACACCAGCCACAGCCCCTACCCCCCGGCGAAGTTCGTCCACGGCAGCGGCGACCGCATCGGCGAGGCCCTCAACTCGGCGGTCTCGCCGGGTGTCGTCGTGTCGGGGGCGCACATCTACGCCTCGGTGCTCTCTCCCCTCGTCAAGGTGCACTCCTACGCCAGCATCCAGGGGTCGGTCCTGCTCGACGGCGTCGAGGTGCACCGGCACGCGCAGATCCGCCGGGCCATCATCGACAAGAACGTCGTCATCCCGGAGGGATGCCAGATCGGCATCGACCACGAGCACGACCGGGCACGCGGCCTCCACGTCACCGAGACCGGGATCGTCGTCGTGGGCAAGGGCCAGATCGTCACCCGATGAGTACCCCGTTGAGTCCCCGCCCGACGACATCTGCGAGGGTCTTCCCATGACGTCCACCGCCACGAATCCCCCTGTCAGCGCGACCGACTCACGGCCGGCGCGCGTCGGGATCCAGATCCCGCCGCAGCACGCGACGTGGGCACAGATCCGACACACGGCCTCGACGCTCGAGGAGATGGGTGTCGACGTCCTGCTCAACTGGGACCACTTCTTCCCGCTCAGCGGCGACCGCGGGGGCCAGCACTTCGAGTGCTGGACGATGCTCGGCGCGTGGGCCGAGTCGACCGAGTCCGTCGAGATCGGCGCCCTCGTGACGTGCAACAGCTACCGCAACCCGAGCCTGCTGGCCGACATGGCGCGGACCGTCGACCACATGAGTGAGGGGCGCCTCATCCTCGGGATCGGCTCCGGGTGGGCGCAGCTCGACTACGACGAGTACGGCTACGAGTTCGGCACCGCGGGCGGGCGTCTCGACGACCTGGCGCGCGATCTGCCGGTCATCCGCGACCGGTGGACCCGGCTCAACCCCACCCCGACGCGCGACATCCCCATCCTCATCGGCGGCGGCGGCGAGAAGAAGACGCTCCGGATCGTCGCCGAGCACGCGGACATCTGGCACGGCTTCGGCGGTCCCGAGGAGATCGCCCACAAGCACCGCGTCCTCGACGAGTGGTGCGCCCGCCGCGACCGCGACCCCCTCGAGATCGAGCGGTCGGCCGGTGTCGCCTTCGTGCCGGGCCGCAACCCCGTCCAGGCGGGCGACTACGCGAGCAACGCCCAGCAGCTCCACGACATCGGGACCCGGCTGTTCACGGCGAGCGTCGCCGCGGCCGACCCGGACCTCGCGCGCGTGCGCGACCTGCTCCAGTGGCGCGACGAGGTCAACGGAGTCAGCGCGTCGTGACGTGCTGACCGCGACCTTCTGGGGACTCGTCGGTGGCGCCGCGCTTCTCGTCGGCGCCGTCCTCGGGCTCTATGCCCGTGCGTCGTACCGCGTCATCGGCCTCGTCATGGCCTTCGGTGCCGGCGTGCTCATCAGTGCGGTCGCCTTCGAGCTGACCGAGGAGGCGTTCCACTCCGCCGGCGCGGCGCCCGTCGTCGTCGGGCTCGTCAGCGGGTCGGTCGTCTTCTTCGTCGGCGACTGGTTCATCGACCGTCGAGGTGGCCACCGGCGCAAGAGCCCGACCGGAGGCCCGCAGCAGGGTGCGGGCGCGATGGCGCTCGTCCTCGGGGCCCTGCTCGACGGCATACCGGAGTCGGCCGCGATCGGCGTCAGCGTCCTCGGCGGAGGCGGGGTCGGGATCGCCATGGTCGCGGCGGTGTTCCTCTCGAACGTCCCCGAGTCGATGTCGGCCAGCGCCGGCCTCAAGCGGGCCGGGCGCTCCGCTCGCCAGATCCTGCTCCTGTGGCTCGTCGTCATGGTGGTGTCGGGTCTTGCCGCCGGTCTCGGCTACGTCCTGCTCGAAGGTGCGTCGCCCGCCGTCGTGGCGGGGATCCAGACGTTCGCGGCGGGAGCCATCATCACGATGCTCGCCGACACGATGATGCCCGAGGCCACCGAGCACGCCGGGCGCCTGGTGGGTCTCGTGACGATGCTCGGCTTCGCGCTCGCGTTCCTGCTCAGCGCCTTGGGCTGACTCCCGCCCGACTCGAGCGGACGGCATACGCTGCCGGCATGACGGACGACGTCACCGGCCGTATGCCGGAAGGTGACGCGGGAGCGCCCCGGCGCTCACTACCCTGACGCGGGTGACCGAAGTGAACAGCACGGACGGAACGGACATCCAGACCCTGAGCGTCACCGTGACGGGGGACGACCGGCCAGGTGTCACGGGGACCCTCCTCGGAGCGCTGTCGGGAGTGGACGCGGAGGTCCTCGACATCCAGCAGGTCGTCGTGCACGGGCACCTCACCCTGACCGTCCTGCTGCGACCCGGCGCCCACGTCGACCAGCTGCGCGACGCCGCCGCCGTCGCCGCCCACCGTCTCGGGCTCGCCCTCACGGTCGTCGAGGGCACCGGCGTCAACGCGCGCTCGCGGCAGGGTCGCGCGGCCGTCGTCGTCCTCGGCGCGCCGCTCAGCGCCGACGCCGTCTCGCTCGTCACGACCCGGATCGCCGACCACGGCGCCAACATCGACCGTATCCGCCGCCTCTCGCGCTACCCCATCACGACGGTCGAGTTCGACATCTCCGGCGCCGACCTGCCGTCCCTGCGCACCGAGCTCGCCCTCGTGGCGACGTCGGAGGGCATCGACATCGCCGTCGCACCAGGCGGGCTCGCCCGGAGGGGCCGGCGACTCGTCGTCCTCGACGTCGACTCGACGCTGATCCAGCAGGAGGTCATCGAGCTGCTCGCCGCCCACAGCGGTCGTCAGGCGGAGGTCGCCGAGGTGACGGCCCGCGCGATGGCGGGTGAGCTCGACTTCGAGGAGTCCCTGCGCGCCCGGGTGGCGACCCTCGCGGGCCTGCCCGAGTCGGTCCTCGACGAGGTGCGCGAGTCGGTCCAGCTGACACCCGGCGCACGGACGCTCGTGCGCACGCTCAAGCGCCTCGGCTTCACCGTGGGTCTCGTCAGCGGCGGGTTCATCGAGATCGTCGGCGAGCTCGCGGACGACCTCGGCATCGACCACGCGCGCGCCAACCGGCTCGAGATCGAGGACGGCCGCCTCACCGGACGTGTCGTCGGCGAGGTCGTCGACCGGGCCGGCAAGGCGCGGGCCCTGCGCGAGTTCGCCGAGCAGGAGGGTCTTCCGCTCAGCCGCACCGTGGCCATCGGTGACGGCGCCAACGACCTCGACATGCTCGACGTCGCCGGCCTCGGAGTCGCCTTCAACGCCAAGCCGATCGTGCAGGAGCAGGCCCAGACCGCGGTCAACGTGCCCTACCTCGACTCGGTGCTCTACCTGCTCGGCATCTCCCGCGAGGAGATCGAGGAGGCGGATCTGGACGACGGCACGCCGACCCAGGCTCCGCCGGTCCCGCACGCCGGTCACTAGGCTGGCGCGATGCAGTCCGTGGCCCCTTCGTCCCTGACCCCGAACCCGAACGGCGTCCGCCGCACGCTGCTCATCATCGGGGGTGCCGAGGACCGGATCGGGCGGTCGGTCGTGCTCAAGCGCTTCGTGAAGCTCGCCGGCGGGCGGCGGTCGCACATCGTCCTCATCCCGACGGCGTCGTCGTACGCCGACGAGGTCTCCGAGGCGTACCGCGACGTCTTCACCCGGCTGCGGGGCGGCGAGTACTCCGTCGTGCACCCCGAGACCCGCTGCGACGCCAACGACGAGGCGATGGTCGAGGCCCTCGACACCGCGACCGGCGTGTTCATCACCGGCGGCAGCCAGGTCAAGCTCGCCCAGAACATCGTCGGCACGCCTGTGGGCGACGCCGTGGTCCGGGCCTACGAGCGCGGCGCCGTCGTCGCCGGCACGTCGGCCGGCGCCTCGATCATGAGCCGCTACATGATTTCGCTCGGCGAGGAGGGGCTGACGCCCAAGCAGCGGGCGAGCCAGATCTCGGCCGGCCTCGGGCTCGTCGAGGACGTCATCATCGACCAGCACTTCGACCAGCGTGGCCGCTACGGCCGGCTCATGTCCATGGTCGCCGCCTCGCCCAACCTGCTCGGCATGGGGATCGACGAGAACACCGCGGCCGAGATCCGTGGGGGCAGGGTCATGTCGGTCATCGGGGCCGGATCGATCTTCGTCGTCAACGCCCGCAACGCCATCACCGACGCCCCCGACGCGCGTCGCGGTGCGCCCCTGCTCGTTTCGGGCGCGGTCGTGCACTCGCTGCCCACGGGCAGTACGTTCGACCTGGACCACGTCGAGCTGACCGCGTTCGTCGAGCGTCACCCCGACATCGAGGGTGCGGTCGTCCCGGCCAAGGTCCGTGCGGCGCGCTCGTCGACGAGCAGCGCCGCCCACTGAGTCCCGTTCGTCCCACCGCACCGAAGCGCACCAACGGTCGACGGGTATGCCGCACGGCACGACCCGTACGACCCCGTAGGAGGAGATCCATGGCCGTCGAGGTACCCACCCCCACAGGCCCGGCTCGACCGGACCTGAAGATCCTCGAGACCCGGATCTACCGCGGACCCAACGTCTGGTCCTACCAGCAGGCCGTCCACCTCGTCGTCGACCTCGGCAGCCTGGAGGAGTACCCCACGGTCTCGCTGCCCGGGTTCACCGACCAGCTCATCGAGCTCGTCCCCGGGCTCGAGCGCCACACCTGCTCACTCGGTCGACGCGGCGGGTTCATCGAGCGGCTGCGCGAGGGCACGTGGCTCGGCCACGTGGCCGAGCACGTCGCCCTCCAGCTGCAGACCCTCGCCGGCCACGACTCCCGCCGGGGCAAGACCCGTGCGGTCAAGGGCAGGCCGGGCCAGTACAACGTCGTCTACAGCTACACCGACGAGACCGTCGGGGTCGCCGCGGGCAGGCTCGCCGTGCGCCTCATCAACCACCTCGTCGGGCCCGAGGACGGCTTCGACTTCGAGACGGAGTTCAACGCCTTCCTGCGCCAGGCCGAGCGTGTCGCGTTCGGTCCCTCGACGGCCGCCATCCTCGAGGAGGCCGCGTCCCGCGACATCCCGTACATCCGCCTCAACTCCGCCTCGCTCGTCCAGCTCGGGCAGGGCGTGCACGCCCAGCGCATCCGGGCCACGATGACCTCCAAGACGGGCGCGCTCGCCGTCGACATCGCGAGCGACAAGGACCTCACGACCAAGCTCCTCGGCTCCGCCGGCCTCCCCGTGCCCAAGCAGGAGGCCGTGCGCACCCTGCGGGGAGCCGTGGAGGCGGCGCGCCGCATCGGGTTCCCGGTCGTCGTCAAGCCGCTCGACGGCAACCACGGCCGCGGGGTGTGCCTCAACCTCATGAGCGACGAGGACGTCGAGAGGTCCTACGACATCGCCAAGGCCGAGTCTCGTCGCGGCACGATCATCGTCGAGTCCTTCGTCACCGGTCGCGACTACCGCTGCCTCATCGTCGGTGGGCGGATGCAGGCGATCGCCGAGCGCGTCCCAGCGCACGTCATCGGCGACGGCACCCACACCGTCGCCGAGCTCGTCGAGATCACCAATGCCGACCCGCGCCGTGGCGTCGGGCACGAGAAGGTGCTGACGAAGATCAAGGTCGACGCCAACGCGCTCGAGATCCTCGCGGGCCAAGGCCACTCGACCGAGTCGGTGCCCGACGAGGGCGAGATGGTCAAGCTGGCCCTGACCGGCAACATGTCGACCGGTGGCATCTCGATCGACCGCACCTTCGACGCCCACCCGGACAACGTCGAGATCGCCGAGGAGGCCGCCCGCATGGTGGGGCTCGACGTCGCCGGTATCGACTTCATCTGCCCGGACATCACCTATCCCGTGCGTGAGACGGGTGGCGCGATCTGCGAGGTCAACGCGGCGCCCGGCTTCCGCATGCACACCCACCCGACCGTCGGCGAGCCGCAGTTCATCGCCAAGCCGGTCGTCGACCTGCTCTTCCCGCCGGGCGCCCAGTCACGCGTGCCGATCGTCGCCGTCACCGGGACGAACGGCAAGACGACGACGTCGCGCATGATCGCCCACATCTTCAAGGGTCTCGGGCGCAAGGTCGGGATGACCTCGACCGACGGCGTCGTCATCGACGAGCGGCTCGTCATCAAGGCCGATGCCTCGGGCCCGCGCTCGGCCCGGATGGTGCTCCAGAACCCCCGCGTCGACTTCGCCGTCATGGAGGTCGCCCGGGGCGGCATCCTCCGCGAGGGCCTCGGCTACGACCGAAACGACATCGCGGTCGTCACCAATGTCGCTCCAGATCACTTGGGGCTCAAGGGGATCGACACCCTGCGACAGCTCGCCGACGTCAAGGCCGTCATCGTCGAGGCGGTGCCGCGCGACGGCTTCGCGGTGCTCAACGCGGATGACCCGAACGTGCGTAACATGCGCCGGCGGTGCTCGGGCGGCATCGTGTGGTTCTCGATGGCCGAGCCCGGCAGCGAGACGCGTGAGTTCGTCGACGACTACTGTCGCCGCGGCGGCCGTGCCGTCGTGCTCGAGCCGAGCGAGCGTGGCGAGATGATCGTCATCAAGCACGGTCGGCGCAGCATGCAGCTCGCCTGGACCCACCTGCTCCCGTCGACGTTCGGTGGCGCGGCTCGGTTCAACGTCGCCAACTCGCTCGCCGCCGCAGGAGCCGCCTTCGCCGCCGGAGCCCCGCTCCACGACATCCGACAGGGCCTGCGGACCTTCGCGACGACGTACTACCTCTCCCCCGGCCGCCTCAACCTCGTCCAGGTCAACAACGCCGACGTGTTCGTCGACTACTGCCACAACGCGGCCGGCATGAAGGAGCTCGGCGCCTTCGTCGACCGCTACGCCGACCAGAAGCAGCGCCAGGCCGACCTCGGCAAGACCTCACGCATCGGCATGATCGGCGCAGCGGGCGACCGCCGCGACGACGACATGCGCGAGCTCGGCGCGGTGGCGGCCCAGCACTTCGACGTCATCGTCATCCGCGAGGACGAGCGCCTGCGCGGTCGCAAGCCCGGCGAGACGGCCGAGCTCGTGGCCGAGGGCGCGCGCGCCGCGATGAAGGAGGGCGCCCGCTGCCGTCAGGTCGAGATCGTCCTCGACGAGCTCGACGCCACCCGGCACGTGCTCGCCCGCACCAACCCGGGCGACCTCGTCGTCATGTGCGTCGACCAGCACGCCCTCGTCGTCGCCGAGCTCGAGGAGCGCACGAAGCACGCCCAGGCGGGGGCCCGCATCGGCACGGCCGCGGCGGCCACGAGCGACCCCGACCTCGACCCGAGCACCCTCACCGAGACCGCCGAGGCCGACGGCGACGAGGCCGAGGAGGAGGCGCTCGGTGCCGTCCCGTCGGAGTCGCAGCCGGACCACGCCGACGACACCGCCATCTGACGCGGGTCGACGCCCGCACAGCCTGCGGCGGGAAGTGCGCCACGGCGCACTTCCGGTAGCCTTCGCGTGCTGACCCCGACCGAAACTGCGCCATGGCGCGCTTGGACGCCGGACGGTGCGCCACCGCTCACGCACGTGCGCCGTGGCGCGCTTTGCTGCCGGTTTCGCGGCCCGGACGCCTTACAGAGTGCGCCGTGGCGCACATTCATAGGCGCACGGTGCCGGCTGGGCCTGCTGGGCCTGCTGGGCCTGCTGGGCCTGCTGGGCCGGCTGGGCCGGCTGGGCCGGCTGGGCCTGCTGGGCCTGCTGGGCCTGCTGGGCGCTGGCTGCTGGTCAGTCGGTGACGGGGGCCAGCTCGTCGGCGTAGGCCCGCAGTGCGCGGCGGTAGGCCTGGGTGTCGACGTCGGTCGTCGCCTCGAGGGTGGAGCGGATGAGATCGGCGAGGGCCTGCCGCTCCTGACCGAGATCGGCCTGCACGAGCGCCTTGAGCATGAGCGCCGCCGTGTTGTGCGGACGAGCCTCGAGGACGTCCGCAACGAGGTCCTGTGCCTCGGCGGTCCGGCCCACGACGCGCAGGCTGGAGGCCAGCTGGAGCTGCGCCCGGTGCCGGTGGGGCTCACGAAGGCCCCCCGCAAGCGCCTCCTCGTAGAGACCGATGGCGCCCTGCTCGTCGCCCATCGCGTCCTTGACGCCGGCGAGCTCGAAGACGAGGCGCGGGTCGCCCGGGTGGCCGTCGACGAGCTCCTGGGCGGCAGCGAGCCGCGCCGGCTCGTCGTCGCCCTCCCACAGGCCCGCGATCTCCGCCTCGAGCTCGTGCTCACCGCGCGCGGCGACGACCTTGCGCCGGATCGAGCGGGCGTCGTCGACCCTGCCGCCGTGTTCGCGGATCCAGTCGTTGACCTCGGTGCGCTCGGCGTGGCACATGAGCGCGATGACGTCGCCGTCGAGCGCGTGCGGCACGAGGGCCTCGAAGGACTCGAGCTCGGTGTCGTACCCGGGCACGTCGAGGACCCCCACCTTGGCCAGGCCGTCGCGGAAGAGACCGAGCAGGTCCTCGGGCTCGCGCCCGCGAAGGTAGTGGCGCGCGAGCTTGAGGACGACCTCCTCGGCGCCGCGGCCGGCGATCTCACCCATCGCGACGATCGCCTCGTCGGCGCGGTCACCCGCGCAGCCGAGGCCGAGCCGCACGGCGCCGCCCGGCGCGGCGAGCCCGCGGGCGACGTCGAGCAGTGCCTCGAGGCCGGCCTCGTTGTGGGCCATGTCCATGATGACCGTCGCCTTGCCGCCGCCCGGCAGTGGCAGCGAGTACGTGTTGAGCCGGCCCCAGTTGTGCTCGGGGTCCGGCGCGAAGGTGCGCAGACCCTCGACGACGGCTGAGCGCGGGACACCGAGCCCCAGGGCGGCGGCCGCACCGGCGAGAGCGTTGGCGATGTTGTTGCGCGACAGTCCGCTCAGCGTCATCGGGACGTCGACGATCTTGACGAGGCGGTCCGGGTCACCGTTGGGCGACAGGACGACGATCTCGCCGTCGAGGACGGTGATGCCCCGGCCACCGGAGTTGATCGACTCCCAGAGCGCAGGCGACGCGGGGTCCAGGCTGAAGGCCCACGGCTTGGCCTTGATGCCGAAGCGCATGGCCCACACGCGGGGGTCGTCGCCGTTGAGGACGACCCAGCCCTGTGGCTTCGTGACGGTGGTGACGATGGCCTTGACCTCGGCCAGCTGGTCGAGGGTGTCGATGCCCTGCAGACCGAGGTGGTCGGCGCTGACGTTGGTCACGACGCTGACGTCGTTGGCGGTGACCCCCATGCCCTTGAGGAGCATGCCTCCACGGGCGGTCTCGAGGATCCCGATCTCGAGGCCGGGCGTCTCGAGCACTCCACGCGCACCCGCCGGGCCGGAGAAGTCGCCCTCCTCCTTCGTCTCGCCCATGACGACGACGCCGTCGGTCGAGCTCCAGGCGGTCTTGAGACCGGCGCTCATGCACATGTGCGCCATGAGGCGGGTGGTCGTCGTCTTGCCGTTGGTGCCGGTGACCGACGCGACCGGGACGGTCGGCGTCAGCACGCTGGGCGCCGGACCGTCAGGCGCAGCCAGGATGACGGCCGCGGCGGCCTCGATCACCTCGTCGGCGCTGCGCGAGCGGTCGAGCAGCCCGGCCATGACGGCACCGAACTGCTCCCCCGCGACGCGACCGCGAGTGCGGTGCACCCACGGGAAGGCGAGCACGACGTCGTCGACGGTCTGACCCGCCCGCACGCGTACGCCCAGGCGCCCGGCGCCGATCTCGGTGCCGACGCGACGCGTCACGGTGCGGATCACCCGCATGACGAACCGCTGGCGCAGGGCGGTGCCCCGCTTGCCCGGTCGGGCCGAGCGCATCCCCAACCGGCGGGCCAGGGCCTCGGCGTCGGCGCGCTTGAGCTCGAGGAAGCCTGGCACGTGCAGGATGACCTTGATCGCCGGCCGGGAGAAGTAGAGGTTGGGCCCGTCGAGCACCCTGACCTCGTCGACCCGCACCGGTTCGACGGGCACCGGCGCCGCCTCGGGGTCGGTCGTCGTCAGGGGGCTGGACTCGGTCCCGGCGTGAGGCATGGGCAGGACTCTAGCGAGAGGATCCGTGGAGCTGCGCGCTCACTGCCCCATCGCGTGGACGCCGCCGTCGACGTGGACGATCTCGCCGGTCGTGGCCGGGAACCAGTCGGAGAGCAGCGCCGCACAGGCCTTCGCCGCGGGCTCCGGGTCGTTGACGTCCCAGCCCAGTGGTGCGCGGTCGTCCCAGACCTTCTCGAACTGCTCGAAGCCAGGGATGGACTTGGCCGCCGTCGTGCGGATCGGGCCCGCCGCGACGAGGTTGCAGCGCACGTCCTTGGGGCCGAGGTCGCGGGCGAGGTAGCGGTTCGTCGACTCGAAGGCGGCCTTGGCGACCCCCATCCAGTCGTAGACCGGCCACGCGAACTTCGCGTCGAACGTGAGACCGACGACGCTGCCGCCCTCGGACATGAGCGGCAGGGTGGCGACCGCGAGCGACTTGAGGCTGTACGCCGAGATCTGGAGGGCCGTCGAGACGTCCTCCCA
The DNA here is from genome assembly GCF_024519435.1 of Terrabacter sp. Ter38. Lineage (GTDB taxonomy): Bacteria > Actinomycetota > Actinomycetes > Actinomycetales > Dermatophilaceae > Terrabacter. The sequence goes on along the minus strand of NZ_JALJRZ010000009.1, from coordinate 2,920 downwards.
CGTGCCCTCGAGGAAGTTGAAGGCGCCCTGCGGCGCGAAGCCGATCGAGTGCAGCACTCCGTCGAGGCCGTCCACGTGCTCGCGCAGCCGTTCGGCGAGGGTGTCCAGGTGCTCCTGGTCGGCGACGTCGAGCTCGATGACGACGGGCGTCTCGGGCAGCCGTTTGGCGATGGTCTGGGTGATCTTCATCGTCCGGCCGAACGAGGTGAGGACGACCGTCGCACCCTCCTGCTGGGCGATCTTCGCGACGTGGAACGCGATCGAGCTGTCCATGAGGACACCGGTGATGAGGAGCTTCTTGCCTTCGAGGATTCCCATGCCTGCGACTTTCTCGTGTGGGTGGGCACGCTTGCTGCACAACGCTCGTGACGGCATACCAACGTATGCCGTCGGGTGGGCTCAGTGCCCCATGCCGAGGCCGCCGTCGACGGGGATCACCGCGCCGGTGATGTAGCCGGCGTCGTCGCTCGCGACGAAGCGCACGACCGACGCGACCTCCTCCGGGGTGGCGAAGCGACCAGCCGGGATGTTGGCGAGGTAGGCCTTCTTCTGCTCGTCGGGCAGGACGGCCGTCATCTCTGTGTCGATGAAGCCGGGTGCGACGACGTTGGCGGTGATGCCGCGGCCACCGAGCTCGCGAGAGATCGAGCGGGCGAGCCCGACCAGGCCGGCCTTGGACGCGGCGTAGTTGGTCTGGCCGGGCGAACCGTAGAGGCCGACGACGCTGCTGATGAGGACGATGCGGCCACGGCGCTTGCGGATCATGCCGGTGGCCGCGCGACGCGCGCACCGGAAGGCTCCCGCGAGGTTCGTGTCGATGACGGAGTCGAACTCGTCGTCGCTCATCCGCATGAGCAGGGTGTCGCGCGTGATGCCGGCGTTCGCGACGAGGACCTCGACGGGGCCACCGAAGATCTCCTCGGCGGCGGTGAAGGCCGCGTCGACGGAAGCCGAGTCGGTGACCTCGCAGATGACGCCCTGCAGGCCCTCAGGCGGCTCCCCGGAGCGGTGCGTGATGACGACGTTGTCGCCGGCGTCGGCGAAGGCCCTGGCGATCGCCAGGCCGATGCCGCGGTTGCCTCCGGTCACGAGCACGTTGCGCGCCTCGGTCGTTGACACTGTGCGTTCCTCCGTCCGTCCGGCCTCTGCCGGGTCGCTGCCTTGCCCCGAAACCTAACGGACTACCGAACGGTAGACAGCACGGTGCCGCGGGCGTGGGACGGGCTTATGGTTGAAGGGTGCCAAGAGCCAAGAACGAACCGGTCGTCTACTCCGTCACCTCGGCGTCGACCTCCACGACGGACGACCAGGACCAGCGCGTCCGCCGCTACCTCACGATGATGGGCATCCGCATCGTGTGCTTCGGCCTGGTCTTCGTCACCTCGGGCTGGCTGCGCTGGACCGCCATCCTGGCCGCGGTCTTCATCCCCTACGTCGCCGTCGTGCTTGCGAATGCCGTGAGCCCGCGCCAGCCGGGCAGCATCCAGTCGGTCGTGCCCCGCGACGACACGCAGCGCCTCGAGCAGTGAGCGGTCCGCTCTCCCTGTCGCCCACGGGCGACCCTGACGTCGAGCACGTCTGCAGCGCCAAGGGCTGCCGCGCGACGGGCGTTCACGCGGTCATCTGGAACAACCCGAAGCTGCATGCCGCGGACCGACGCAAGGTGTGGCTGGCGTGCGACGACCACGAGAAGTCGCTCGCTGACTTCGTGGCGCTGCGGGGCTTCCTCATCGAGGTCGTCCCCGTCGAGGCGCTCACCGACGCCGACGGCTGAGCCCGAGCTTCAACCAGCCATCAGGCCCGGTGCAGGCCCGACTGCACCACCCGCCGGGTCGCGGCCGGATGGTCGGCGAGCCGATCAGCGGGTCGGACGGGCCGGGGTTGCAGGTCACCGCCGCAGTTCGGACACCTGCCTCCCAGGCACGTCTCGACGCACCGCGCGCACCATGTGCACTCGAAGGTGCAGATCATCGCCTCCGTCGACTCGGGAGGCAGGTCGCGGTCGCAGCACTCGCAGCTCGGGCGCAGGTCCAGCACCGCGCCAGTGTCGCAGCGATCGCGTGCCGGTGGCGTCATGCGACCGGTTGGTGTGCAGGTGTCACCATCCAGCTGCTCCCGGCCACGCAAGAGGGGCAGCCGCCCGCCGTCGCGACGGGCTCGGGAGTCCTCCACCCACGCCCTCACGTCCTGCCCGGTGTGGCTGGCGGTGCGGCCGGTCGAGTCGTTGAGGGTGACGCTGCACCGGCGATCGTCCCGATCCCACCCCTCCCAACGATCCCACCTGCGACCGGGTGCACCTGCGGCCGTGATGACCTCCGGATGGTGGGTCGGGTCCTGTGCGTGACGACGGTGCCACCCGGCCCAGCCGTTGAACTGCTGCTTGGCGTCCTCTGACCAGGCGCGCGGGGATCGCGTCGTTCCAGGCGCTCGGAGCGGATGTCGTCCGCGACGTCGACAAGGGACACGGCCAGGTCCAGCCGTGTCGCCTCAGGGGTGGCCAGCAGCTCGCCGATCGGCGACTGGCCCGCCGGCACGAGGTCGGTGCCGTCCTGCTCGAGCTCGATGTCGTGAGTGACCCAGCGGTGGAGCACGAGCTGGCACCAGGCGGTGTCCGCGTCACCGGGGACTCCGAGCTCGTCGCTGTCACGCACCGAGACGCCCGCGACCGACCCACACCCGAGGATGCTGGCGGTGGTCTTGCCCGAGCAGCTCGACCCGGTCACGCGAAGCAGCATGCCGAGCAGACAACGCCGTCCGGCCTGGGCAGCGCACCCGGATTTCCGGCCGAACCACGCCCTCGGTGCGGCTCCGACGCGATCGCCGCCCGACCAGCCTGCACTGGCGGCGGGTGCGGCCGGTGCGGCGCGTGCGTGCGGGCGGGCGGCGCGGACGGGCGGCGCGGGCGGGCGGCGCGGACGGC
>NZ_JALJRZ010000008.1 GCF_024519435.1 Terrabacter sp. Ter38 | reverse complement strand
GAGCTGGACCTACATTCCGTAGGTCCAGCTCATTCCGATGTCCTGAGACATCACAAAGTCGGGGTGACAGGATTTGAACCTGCGGCCCTTGCGTCCCAAACGCAATGCGCTACCAAGCTGCGCCACACCCCGTGGCGTCGGAATCGTAGCCGACAACCGGGGGCCGAGCCGACCTCTTTCCACCGCGGCGCGGGCGGGTCGATTTCTGCGGATCGGGAGTGAACCAGTAGGCTGACGCCTCGGATCGCCGGCCTGACCGGTGCCCCGCGGGCGTAGCTCAATGGTAGAGCCTCAGTCTTCCAAACTGATCACGCGAGTTCGATTCTCGTCGCCCGCTCCAAAACTCCCTTGGCGTCGGCACGCCCCGCTTCCTAGCGTTGGTCGCATGTTCCGCCCAGACCTGCAGGACGCCCTTCGCGACCGCGACGCCGTCCTCCGATCGTTCCTCGCCGCCGACGGCACCCTGACGAGCATTCCCACCAAGATCCGCAAGCGACTCGTTGTCCTCGACCTGCTGTCGCAGCAGTTCGAGCCCGGGGAGCGGTACGACGAGACCCAGGTCAACAACCGCCTGCGCGCCTTCCACCCCGATGTCGCGGCCCTGCGCCGCTACCTCGTCGAGGAGGGCTTCCTCGACCGGGCCGACGGGTTCTACTGGCGCAGTGGCGGGACCGTCGACTGACCCGCCGGCCCGCTGCTCGCGCCACACGGCAGACGTCAGGTCGGGCTCAGCGGAAGCCGAGCGCCTCGCTGAGCCAGCTCTCCGCGCCGTCGGCCTCGAGGCCGGCCTCGACGGCGGCAGCCGTGCGCGGCGACGGCCAGCCGTGCACCCAGTAGAGGGCAAGGCCGCCGGGCAGCGCGATGAGCAGGGTCAGCCACGAGTGCGGTGTGAAGACGAACGAGCACGCGAACGCCACGAGCACGGGCGCCTCCGCGAGCGCGGTGCGCAGCGTCGTCGTCGACGTGAAGTAGCGCAGGCTCGTCGCCTCGGCGTTCTCGCGGGGCAGGCCGTGCGGGAGGGCCGGAACGGCATACCCGACGTAGCGGATCAGGGTGGCCGAGCCGACGAGCGTCGCCAGCACGATGCCGACGGCCCACGGGGACGGCAGGGGAGCGGACGGGTCGACGAGGATGCGTACGGCGCTGAGCATGAGCGCTCCCATGCCCACCGCCACCGACACCATCTGGATCGGGCGCAGGGCCGCGCTCTCGGGGGACGCGAAGGGGCCGGGAGGGGTGCTCATGGCTCCCGAGCATAGGTGCGTGCGCCCCGCGGACGATCCGCGCATTTAGCCATCGGCCGCGCGGCCTATAGCATGGTGCGCTGGCCCGTCCGTTCACCGTCGACGACCACGTCGGCACCAGCCCCTATGGAGTACCCCGCAGTGAAGAGTGCGCTCGAGACCCTCAGCCCGACCCGGGTCAAGATGACCGTCGAGGTCCCGTTCGAGGAGCTCAAGCCGAGCCTCGACGCGGCCATCAAGCACATCGGTGAGCACATCCAGGTGCCCGGCTTCCGCAAGGGCAAGGTGCCGGCCCGCATCATCGAGCAGCGCGTCGGCCGCGCGGCCGTCCTCGAGGAGGCCGTCAACAACGCCCTCCCGACGTTCTACGGCCAGGCCCTCGAGGAGAACGAGGTCCGCCCGCTCGGCCAGCCCGAGATCACCGACCTCCAGGTGCCCGCGACCGACGGCGAGGACTTCGTCTTCACGGCCGAGGTCGACAAGCGTCCCGAGATCGACCTGCCCGACTTCAGCGACATCGAGCTGACCGTCGACGAGGCCACGGTCGAGGACGAGGCCGTCGAGCAGCGCCTCACCGACCTCCGGGCCCGATTCGGCACCCTCAAGGGCGTCGACCGTGCCGTGCAGGACGGCGACTTCGTCTCCATCGACCTGTCCGCCGAGATCGACGGCGAGCAGATCGACTCCGTCACGGGTGTCTCCTACGAGGTCGGCAGCAAGAACATGCTCGAGGGCCTCGACGAGGCGCTCGTCGGCATGGCGGCCGACGAGACCAAGCAGTTCACCGCCCCCCTCGCCGGTGGCGACCAGGAGGGCCAGGACGCCAGCTGCACCGTGACCGTCACCGCGGTCAAGGAGCGCGAGCTGCCCGAGCTCGACGACGAGTTCGCCCAGCTGGCCTCGGAGTTCGACACGCTCGACGAGCTCAAGGCCGACCTCACGGCCAAGGCCGAGGTCGACGCCAAGTTCGCCCAGGGCGTCGCGGCCCGCGACCAGCTCCTCGAGGCCATTCTCGAGAAGATCGAGGTCCCGATCCCCGAGAGCATCGTCGAGGCCGAGGTGCACAGCCACCTCGAGGGCGAGGGTCGCCTCGAGGACGACGAGCACCGTGCCGAGGTCGGCGAGAGCACCCGCAAGGGCCTCAAGACCCAGCTCGTCCTCGACGCCATCGCCGAGAAGGAAGAGGTCAAGGTCGAGCAGCAGGAGCTCATCGAGTTCCTCGTCATGAGCTCGCAGCAGTACGGCATGGACCCGAACCAGTTCGCCCAGTCGCTCGACCAGGAGGGTCAGATCCCCGCCATGGTCGCCGAGGTCGCCCGCCGCAAGGCGCTCGCCACGGTCCTCGAGAAGGTCTCCGTCAAGGACACCGCCGGCAACGTCATCGACCTCAACGAGGCCGTCCCCGGCACCGAGGGCGACGAGGACGAGGTTGTCGACGCTGACGAGGCCACCGACGAGACCACCGACGAGGCGAGCGCCGAGAAGGCCGACGCCTGACCGTCACCACCAGCAACGCCGCGAGGCCGGCTCCCGTTCGGGAGTCGGCCTCACGGCGTCCCCGGGTCCCACTGACGGCTCCTGGCCGCGGTTGTCCACCCTTCGGCCCGGGTACGTCGCCTACGGTCGCCGTCCGGCGGCACGCACCTCGACGAGGGAGCCAGAGATGAGCAGCACCGACGAGTCGGGCGCCGGCATGGCGGACACCGACATCAACAGCACCGACGCCGACGGCACCAACGTCCCCGGGCACGACGACGGCAGTGACAGGGCCGCGCCGCAGGGCCAGGGCGACGACGCCGACCGCGGCAACCTCGACGGCAGCAACGCCGTCGACGAGCCGCGGGACCGCTCGCTCGACCAGGCCGGCGGCAACGGGTCCTTCGACGACGCGTCGCAGCAGACCGGCACCGAGAGCGACGCCGCCGACCTCGGCGACTCGGGGCAGGACAACGGCCTGAGCAACTGAGCGCGCTCGGCCCACGGACCCCGCCGGACGGCATACGACCCGGTGGGGTCCGTGCGCGTGGTTGCGCCACTCCCGCTCAGGTTTGTGCGCTCACGGCGAACACGGCGCGGTTCGGGAAATCTGGCCGAGGGGTCGGGCGTTAGGGTCAGTGACGAGCCAGCCAGGCGCCACATCCCGTGGCGAGAGGCTGGACCACTTCGACGATGGAGACACGGTGATTTCGGAGACCTCCGCCAACGGCAACGGCATGCCGGGTGGTCTGGACGACCACATCTACAACCGCCTGCTCAAGGAGCGGATCATCTTCCTCGGGTCCGACGTGCGCGACGACAACGCGAACGCCATCGCGGCGCAGCTGCTGCTGCTCTCGGCCGAGGACCCTGAGAAGGACATCTGGCTCTACATCAACAGCCCTGGCGGCTCGATCTCCGCCGGCATGGCCATCTTCGACACGATGAACTGGATCCCCAACGACGTCGCCACCGTCGCGATGGGCATGGCCGCCTCGATGGGCCAGTTCCTGCTGTCGGCCGGCACCCAGGGCAAGCGCTACGCCACGCCCCACGCCCGCGTCATGATGCACCAGCCCTCGGGCGGCATCGGCGGCACCGCCACCGACATCAAGATCCAGGCCGAGCAGATGCTCTACGTCAAGAAGCAGATGGCGCAGCTCATCGCCGAGCACACGGGCCAGACGGTCGAGCAGATCGAGAAGGACTCCGACCGCGACCGCTGGTTCAGCGCCGAGGAGGCCAAGGAGTACGGCTTCGTCGACCACGTGTTCAGCCGCTCCGACCAGGCCGTCGAGGGCAAGGGTGTCGGCCAGGCCGACGCCAAGGCCGAGAACTGACCGCGGCCTGACACAGGACTTGGAGACCACACGCATGAACATCGAACCCACCAACCGCCTCGCGGTCGCCGCTCCGTCGAGCCGCTACATCCTGCCGCAGTTCGAGGAGCGCACCTCCTACGGCATGAAGCGGTCCGACCCCTACAACAAGCTCTTCGAGGACCGCATCATCTTCCTCGGCGTGCAGGTCGACGACGCGTCGGCCGACGACATCATCGCCCAGCTGCTCGTGCTGGAGTCGCTCGATCCCGACCGCGACATCCTCATGTACATCAACAGCCCGGGTGGCTCCTTCACGGCGATGACGGCCATCTACGACACGATGCAGTTCGTCCGTCCCGACATCCAGACGTTCGTCATCGGCCAGGCGGCCTCGGCGGCCGCCGTGCTCCTCGGCGCCGGTGCGCCGGGCAAGCGTTTCGCCCTGCCGAACGCCCGCATCCTCATCCACCAGCCGGCGCTCTCGGGCGGCGACTACGGCCAGGCCTCGGACATCGAGATCCAGGCCAACGAGGTGCTGCGCATGCGGACGTGGCTCGAGGACACCCTCGCGCACCACACGGGTCGCACGTCCGAGCAGGTCCGCAGCGACATCGAGCGCGACAAGATCCTGTCGTCCGAGGACGCCAAGACCTACGGCCTCATCGACGAGGTCCTCGCCTCGCGCAAGGCCTCGCTCGAGGACTGATCTCCGCTCGTCGCGAGCACGTATGCCGCTGGGCCGGGTTCCGCTGGGACCCGGCCCTCGGCGTACCTGCTTGGATGGGCGGTGAAGCTGCTGTCGAGCATGGAGGTCCGGTCATGGCGAGTGCGGAGTTCGAGCAGGCGGTCGAGTCGGTCAAGGGCCTGACGACCGACCCCGGCAGCGAGGTCAAGCTGCGGCTCTACGGCCTCTTCAAGCAGGCGACGTCCGGCGACGTGAGCGGGTCGCGTCCCGGCTTCACCAACCCGGTCGGGCGCGCGAAGTACGACGCGTGGGCCAGGCTCTCGGGCACGGCCCCGGAGGCGGCGCAGGAGCAGTACGTCGCGATCGTCCGCGACCTCACCTCCGCCTGACCGATGCAGGCGCGCCTCCCCGGGTGACCACGGCATCCATTCACGTCGCTGCGCCACGTGGTGGGTTGCTGCGCGTCGTACGCTGCAGCGCATGAGGTCACAGGTCGCCCGCGTCCTCGCGGTGCTGGGTCTGCTCGTCATCGGGCTGCTTGGTGCGCCGACCGCGGCGCTCGCGTCGTGCGCCGGCCGCGAAGCGGCGCAGGTCGTCGCCGACTCGGATGTCGTGCTCACGGGGCGTGTCACGGCCGTAAACGACCCGGGTGGCCGCTACAACCCACGGCCGGTCGCGTGGACCATCGCGGTCAGCGCGGTGCACCGAGGCACCGCGTCGCACATCACGCACGTCCGCGCCCTGACCGAGAGCCCCGACCTCGTGAGCCCCGGCGGCAGCTACGTCTTCGCCCTCGTCGTGTCAGGCAGCGAGCTCACGGCCAGTGGCTGCCAGGACGTCGTGCCCGAGGGCACGCCGGGGTCCACCGCCCTGACCGACGCCGCCGGACCCGCGCACGCGCCGACGGGGGAGGGCACCTCGGTGCCAAGGTCGGTCGAGCTCGACCTGGGCAGTGGGGAAGGGATGTCGCTGACGACGATGGTCGCCATCGGTCTCGTGGGGCTGCTCGTCGTGACGTTCGGGGGACTCGCGCTGGCGGTCGGACTCGGGCTCCTCACCCGTCGTCGGGGTGTCCGGACCGACACCGGCGACGATGCGACACAGCGCGATTCGAATGGAACGCCGTTCAAGTGACAGCCTCGTCGTTTGTCCGCCATCAGCGGACAAGCGGCGTTGCGCGAGCGGGAGGGGGGCACCTCGTCGTCTAATAGGAGTCGGCCCCCTAGGTTGGGGCCTGCCGGGTGCACCCCAGCGTTCGGCGCCGACGAACCAGGAGCGAATCGGTGGCACGCATCGGAGAAGGCGGAGACCTCCTCAAGTGCTCTTTCTGCGGAAAGAGCCAGAAGCAGGTCAAGAAGCTCATCGCCGGTCCCGGTGTGTACATCTGCGACGAGTGCATCGACCTCTGCAACGAGATCATCGAGGAAGAGCTCGCCGAGAGCAGCGAGCTGGGACTCGACCACCTGCCGAAGCCGCGCGAGATCTTCGACTTCCTCGAGAACTACGTCATCGGCCAGGACGTCGCCAAGAAGTCGCTCGCCGTCGCCGTCTACAACCACTACAAGCGCATCCAGGCCGGTGAGGGCGTCAAGCGCGACGACGACCACATCGACATCGCGAAGTCGAACATCCTGCTCATCGGCCCCACGGGCTCGGGCAAGACGTACCTCGCGCAGACGCTCGCCAAGATGCTCAACGTCCCGTTCGCCATCGCCGACGCGACGGCCCTGACCGAGGCCGGCTATGTCGGCGAGGACGTCGAGAACATCCTCCTCAAGCTCATCCAGGCGGCCGACTACGACGTCAAGAAGGCCGAGACGGGCATCATCTACATCGACGAGGTCGACAAGATCGCCCGCAAGAGCGAGAACCCGTCGATCACGCGCGACGTGTCCGGCGAGGGCGTCCAGCAGGCGCTGCTTAAGATCCTCGAGGGCACGACCGCGTCGGTGCCTCCGCAGGGCGGCCGCAAGCACCCGCACCAGGAGTTCATCCAGATCGACACGACGAACGTGCTCTTCATCGTCGGCGGCGCCTTCGCCGGCCTCGAGAAGATCATCGAGTCGCGCTCGGGTCGCAAGGGCCTCGGCTTCGGCCAGCCGCTGCACAACCCCAAGGACCTCGGCGACAGCTTCCAGGACGTCATGCCCGAGGACCTGCTCAAGTTCGGTCTCATCCCCGAGTTCATCGGCCGGCTGCCCGTCCTGACGACGCTCGCGCCGCTCGACCAGCAGGCCCTCGTCAACATCCTCACGGTGCCGCGCAACGCGCTCGTCAAGCAGTACCAGAAGATGTTCGAGATCGACGGTGTCGACCTCGAGTTCACGGAGGACGCCATCGCGTCGGTCGCCGACCAGGCGCTGCTGCGCGGCACGGGTGCCCGCGGCCTGCGCGCGATCATGGAGGAGGTCCTCCTCCCCGTCATGTTCGACGTGCCGAGCGACGACGAGATCGCCAAGGTCGTCGTGACCCGCGAGGTCGTGCTCGACAACGTCAACCCGACGATCGTGCGCCGTGAGGCCGAGCCGCGGGCCAAGCGTCCGCGCAAGGAATCCGCCTGATCCTCATGGTCGCCCGGGCAGCGTCCGCGTGAAGGAAGGCTGATCCGTGGTCGCTCCCTTCCGGCTCGTGGCCGGGGACCACGCGCCCGTGCAGCAGACGAGCACGACGTGCGGGTCGGCCTCGTTGACCGTCGCCCGCATGCTCGCCAACCCGGCGTTCGCGCAGTGGGTCCGGGACGGCATACGCAAGGATGCGGGTGACGGGGACGTGCCGGACAGCGGCACCGAGGCCCAGCGCTTCGCCGCCTACGAGCAGGTCGTCGCGTCCCGCACCAATGCCATGGTCGGCGCGGGGCGCCGGCTGCAGCTGCCGTGGCCGCGGGCGCTCGGCACGCCCCCGTGGGGCGCGCTCAACGAGCTCGAGTACGGCGCCGCCGATCCCGACGCCGACTACGACCTCGCGTGGTTTCGCCAGCGCGGACGCGCCGGGCTCCAGCACACGTATGCCGCCCTCCGCGCGCGGGTGCGTCCCGGCCGTCCCGCACTCCTCTACGTCGGCAGCGCCTGGGCGCCGCGGCACGTCGTGCTCGTCCTGCCGCCGACGGGTGAGCAGGAGCTCGACGTCTACGAGCCGTCGGTGGGTCGCGTCCTCGACCTGCCGGAGCACGCGTTCGTCGAGCGCCGTCTCGCCATCGCCGGCTGGGACGTGCCCTGGGCGGCGGTCTGGGCCGATCCCACCTGACAGGGCGAGAGACCACCGCTCACGATGAACGGTGGCCTCTCGGCGGTCGAGCAGGGTCAGCCCATGTGGGCCGGGGCCGCCCCGTCGGTCGCGAGCTCCTCGTGCCGCACGTGCAGCGCGACGAGCGTGACGACGCCGGCGACGGCGATCATGATGGCGGCGACGAGGTAGGCGCGGCTGGCGCCGTAGGTGAACGCTTCGTCGGCGATCATCTTCTGGGCGGCGGCCAGCTGGTCCTGTGACGGCGCCGGGCCGCCCTGCGGCAGCTTCGCGGTCAGCTCGGCGACCTTGTCGCCCATGTTGTTGACGAAGATCGTGCTCAGCGTCGCGAGGCCGAGCGTGCCGCCGACCTGTTGCATCGTGTTGAGCACGGCCGAGGCCACCGAGGAGTCCTCGTGGGCGACGCCGTGGACGGCCGTCAGGGTGAGCGGCACGAAGATGAGACCCAGGCCGAAGGCGAGGACGACGATCCACGGCAGCAGGTCGGCGGCATACGTGCTCTGCGGCGTCAGGTGGGTGAAGCCCCACATGCCGAGCGCCGCGAAGCCGGCGCCCGCACCGGAGATCCAGCGTGGGTCGACCTTGGCGACGAGGAACGACGCGAGCTGCGCGGCCACGACGATGCCGACCGAGAAGGGCAGGAAGGCGAGGCCCGTCTTGAGCGGCGAGTAGCCGAGGATCGTCTGGATGTAGATGCCCAGGAAGTAGAACATCGCGAACATGCCGGCGCCGACGATGAGCATGACGAAGTAGGACGTGCCGCGCGTCCGGTCGCCGGGGATGCGCATCGGCAGGAGCGGGTGCTTGACCCGCGTCTCGATGACGACGAACGCGACGAGCAGGACGACACCGATGGCGAGGTAGGTGATCGTCGTGGCGTCACCCCACGAGGTGCTCGCGGCGTGGGTCAGGCCGTAGACGAGCGAGGAGAGACCCGCGATGGAGGTGATGGCGCCGGGGATGTCGAGCGTGCCGCCGCCGTCCTCGGACTCGGTGAGGATCCGCAGGGCGAGGATCGCGACGACGATGCCGATCGGCAGGTTGATGAAGAAGTTCCAGCGCCAGTCGATCTCGGTCAGCACACCGCCGAGGATGAGGCCGATGGCGGCGCCGGCGCCGGACATGGCGGCGAAGACGCCCATGGCGCGGTTGCGCTCCCTGCCGGCCGGGAAGGTCGTCGTGATGAGCGCGAGCGCGTTGGGGGCGGCGAGGGCGCCACCGAGACCCTGGACGGCCCGGGCGGCGAGCATCATCGCCTCGTTCTGGGCCACGCCGGCGACGAGCGAGGCCAGCGTGAAGAGCACGATGCCCCAGAAGAAGAGCCGACGCCGACCGTAGAGGTCGCCGAGGCGACCGCCGAGCAGCAGCACGCCACCGAAGGCGAGGGTGTAGATGGTGATGACCCACTGGAGGTTCGCCTGGCTGAAGCCGAGGTCGGTCTCGATGTGGGGGAGGGCGATGTTCACGATGGTGCCGTCGAGCACGATCATGAGCTGGGCGGCGCAGATGACCAGGAGCGCCAGGCCGAGGCGCTTCGGCGGTGCGTCGTGGGAGGTGAACTCGCCCTGGGGCTCGTCCACCTGTTCGACCGTGGTGGCAGACATGGGTGTCCTCTCGAAGACATGCAGGAATGGCGGGGTCGCCCCCCGTCGCGGTCCTGCTCAGCGAGTGCTGGGCGCAGGTGCGAGGGTGGCGGCGCAGGCCGGGAGGACGACGCTGTCCACGAACTCGGCGATGCGGTCCGGCCCGGGTCGACGTCCGGAGAGCAGTGCCTCGTGGATCGACAGGGACGGGAGGATCATCAGCAGGGTGTCGAGGTCCGCGTCGGCGCCGACCTCACCCCGCTTTCGGGCGTGCTCGAAGATCGTGCGGGTGGCCTCGATCTTCGGGGCCAGGAACCGCTCGTGGATGCCGCGTGCCAGCTCTGGCTCGCGGTGAATGACGGGGAGCAGCGCCCCCCACGTGCCGATGACGACCTCGTCGTCGAGGCCTCCGTCGGCGCAGGCCTGGGCGAGCAGGTCACCGCGCAGGCTCCCGGTGTCGGGGTCCTGCTCGGCGGGGCAGTCGATGAAGAGCCCGACGGCGTCGATGACGAGGTCGCGCTTGTGCGGCCAGCGTCGGTAGAGCGTCGCCTTGGACGCTCGGGCGGCCGTGGCGACGGCGTCGAACGTGAGGCGGTCGTAGCCGCTCTCGCGCAGGACGTCGATCGCGGCCTCGAGGATCTCGACCTCGCGGTCACCGGCGACCCGCGGACGGCTCGCGTGGGCAGCGTCCGTCGCGCTCGCGCTGGTCGTGCTCATGCTCACCCCGGTCCCGCTCCGATGAAACGAAACTGTTTCGTTTCATCAAGACTAGATCTCGTCGACGGCGTTTGGCAAACGCGGCGCCGAGTCGTGGCCTGACGCCCCGGACGGACGGCTCACGTGCGTTCGACGGGTGGGCTCGTGCGCACGAACCACAGGCCGGCGGCCACGCCGCCGAGCCCGATGACGTATGCCGCCGTGACGAGTCCCGGCGAACGTCCGACGAGCAGCCCCGCGAGGATGGCGAGGGGCACGGCAGCCGCGAAGGCGACCGCCGTGTGGCGCACCCAGCGGCGTGTGGTGGCGGCCGTGAACGACCCGGCCGGTGGGGACGACGCGGAGAGCGCGGTCGCCGCGTGGCCGACGATGCAGCCGGCGGCGGCCGGCAGTGACCACCAGGAGAAGCTCCCCGCGGGGGTCAGCGTGAACCACCCGTAGAGCAGCAGGGTCCAGTAGACGACAGGCGCCGCGGAGCCGGCCCAGGCCATCGTGACCAGCGGCAGCAGCACGAGCGCCCACCAGAGGTGGTCGAACCCGCCGACCGCGAGCGAGAGGCTCCCGAGGTAGACGGCCACACCTCCCATCGCCGCGCCGGTCGCGCCGAGCTGGCTCAGTGACCACTCGGGACCGGCACCGAACCGTACGGTCCGGCGCAACCGGACGCGGCGGGCCACCCACGACGTACGGGTCGACCTCGGCGGGTCCCCGGCCAGCGGGTCCTCAGCACGTGCGCTCACGGTCACCGCCTCGCCATCCGCGGCGCGGAGGCCCGGCGCGCGATGTCGCGCAGGACCTGGTCGAGAGACCCCGCGCCGCGCCAGGGCACGACCGGGACACCCCGCAGTCGGAGGTTGTGCACCTCGGCGTCGCGCGACAGCAGCCGGATCCGCCAGGCGAGCGCCTGGTAGACGTTCGACGGGTCGGCGACGAGGTGCTCGGGGAACGTGTCGACGACGACCACGGTCATGCCGCGCGCCGCGAGCGTGTGGGCCAGCGTCACCATCGTCGGCTCGATGAGGGGTGAGAGGACGAGGCACAGGGCGTTGGGGTCGACGCCGCGGATCGCGTGCTCGCCGGTGTCGCGTCGCTCCGTGGCCGGGGAGATCGCGGCGAGGGTGTCGAGCACGCGCCGGAGGTGGTTCGTGCCCGAGCCGACGCCGAGGGTCGGGACCTCGGCCGCGCCGACCGTGCGCAGGGTGAGCCGGTCGTTGCTCCTAAGGAAGTGCTCGCTGATCGCGCCGGCCGCCCGCACCGTGACGTCGAGGCTGGTCGGCCGGCCGTCGATGCCTTCGCGAGGGCCGACGTCGCTGAAGCAGTCGACGAGCAGGAAGACGTGGGCGTCCTCGTCGGTGAACGTCGACGTGACGTGCAGGGCCCCCGTCCGCGTCGAGACGGGCCAGTGGATCCGTCGCAGCCGGTCGCCCGGGTGGAAGCCGCGGATCGTGTTGAACTCCGAGCCGGAGCCCGGTCGGTTCGACCGGTTCAGCCCGACGATGCCGCGCGGGTGCGGTGTGGGGGCGCTCGCGTCGAAGGAGGCCGGCACGGGGAGGGTGGCGGAGTCGAGGTCGGGCAGGTCGACGGGGCCGGCGCGGAAGGCCCCCCACGTGCTGACGAGCGCGACGCTGACGGTGCCGACGCGACGACGTCCCCAGCGCGTGGACCGCAGCCCGAGCGTCGCGGCCCCGTCCTCGAGCTCGGCGATCCCGCTCGACGGCTTGCGCTCGACCCACGGGGCCTGGGCCAGGGTGACGACGCCGTGGACGTCGTGCAGCGCCGGCTCGGTGGTCACGTAGACCCCGGTCGCCGACCCCTCGCGCAGCGTCGATTCGCCGAGTCGCGCCGTCGCGGTGACCTCGGTGCGTGGCCGCACGAGGTGGCCCCACAGCGCGGCGACGACGAGCGGCGCCACGATGACGAGCAGGTCGGCCCGTCGACCGACGACGGCGACGATCGCGCCGCCGGCGGCGAGGAGGATCGCCCGCTGGTGGGCCGCGGTCGGCTCCCACCCGCCGAGTCGGCGGGTGGCGGTCCGGTGGGGGCGCCAGGGCTGCACGGCTGTCAGCCGCCCGCCACCGGACCCGCTGCCGAGTCGGCGGCCGGTCCCGGAGCGAGGTGCTCCCGGGCCGACGGGGTCGCGACCGTGCGGAGGAGGCTCTCGACGATGCTGCGCCCCGACGCGTTGCTCATCCACAGCTCCGGCTTGACGGTGATGCGGTGCGCGAGGACCGGCACGGCGACGGCCTTGACGTCCTCGGGGGTCACGTAGTCGCGACCGTCGACGACGGCATACGCCCGGGCGCACAGGAGCAGGCCGAGGGCGCCACGGGGGGAGGCGCCCATGAGGACGTCGGCGTGGGTGCGGCTGGCCGCGGTCAGCGCGACGCAGTAGCGCCCGACCGACTCGTCGACGGCCGTCGCCTCGATGGCCGCCTGCATGGCGAGCAGCTGCTCCGCGTCGACGATGCGGCGCAGCTCCTGCTCCTCGCGCTGGCGGGCCATGCGGTTCGAGAGGATCTCCCACTCCTCGTCGAGGGTCGGGTAGCCGAACGAGATGCGCATGAGGAAGCGGTCGAGCTGTGCCTCCGGGAGCGGGTAGGTCCCTTCGTACTCAACGGGATTCGCCGTCGCGAGGACGTGGAAGGGGCGTGGGAGCTGGAAGGTGCGGCCCTCGACCGTCACCTGCTTCTCCTGCATCGCCTCGAGGAGCGCCGCCTGCGTCTTGGGCGGCGTGCGGTTGATCTCGTCGGCGAGGAGCAGCCCTGCGAAGAGCGGCCCCGCGCGGAACTCGAAGTCGCCCGACCGCTGGTCGTAGATGAACGAGCCGGTGATGTCTCCGGGCAGGAGGTCGGGTGTGAACTGGGCCCGCTTGAAGTCGAGCCCCAGGGTCTGCGCGAAGCTGCGTGCCGCCAGGGTCTTGCCGAGGCCGGGGAAGTCCTCCATGAGGACGTGCCCGCCGGCGAGGATGCCGGACAGGACGAGCCGCAGCGACTCGCGCTTGCCGACGACGGCCCGGTCGACCTCGTCGAGGACGGCGCCGCTCAGCTCACTGACGCGCGTCAGGTTCATCTCGGTCATGCGCTACCACTGCTCGATTCGTCGGAGGATGGGGTCCAGGCGCTGGGGGCGGTACAGGTCGGGCGGGGGCAGACCGACGAGCAGGTCCCACAGCTCGGGCGGCGTCACGCCCTGGGCCCACTTCGGCTCATCCTCGGCGACGATGCCGTGCCGGGCGTAGAGGCGTTCGCGGATGAGCACCTGCAGCTGCAGGTGCAGGTCGCGCACGATGGTCTCGCGTCCCTCACGGCGGGTGTTGGCCGCCTCGAGCCGCCCGGCGAGGTTGGTGACGCGGAAGTCGTTGCCGCGCGAGTGGCCCCCGAGGTCGCCGTCGACGAGGGGCCAGACCGTCAGGTGCTGTGGCGCGGTGTGGTCGACGACGTGCCAGACCAGCAGTGCTGCGGCGAGCAGGATCGCGAGGAGCACCGGCACGTCCGGTGCGAGGCCGAGCGCCGCCGTGAGTGCCGCGAGGACCACCCATGTCAGGAGCAGTCCGACGAGTCGACGACGCCACGGGCGCAACGCCCGGGCGAGCTCCCGGGTCCGCGACGGCGCCCGGCGGACCGCGCCGCGGGGGAGGGGCCGCACGGCCGAGGCCGCTGCTCGCTCACGCGTCTCACGCGTCTCACGCATCTCACGGGCCTCGCGCCGGGTCCGAGGAGGTGTGCCGTCCGGCTGGCTGCTCACGGCCCGTCCTCCTGCGCGGCCGCCGACGCCCCTCGGTCGGCAGCCTGCCGCGAGGCCACCTGCTCGAGGTCGGCGATGAGGACGCGAAGATCGGCGATCGCGCGGTCACGGTGCCTCTCGCCGAGGTCGTGGACCGAGAAGCGTGCCTCGCGGTAGAGAGCGGCGAGGTCGCCGAGCCGAGCAGAGTCGACGGGCCAGACGCCGATGACGCGCTCGGTGTACTCCGTCGACGTCTCGGCGGGCAGGCGGGGCAGGCCGGTCGCGGCGGCGGAGGTCTCGAGGCCGAGCCAGGCTGCGACGATGGCGTTGCGTGGCTCGCCGCTCTCCAGGCCCCGCAGCCGGTCCCGTGCCTCCTCGAGGAGCTCGGTCGGCACGAGCGGGATCGCGAAGTCCGGCTCTTCGTGCAGCTCGAGGTGCGGGCGTCGGCGCAGCAGCGATCGGACCAGCTGCGCGAGGACGACGAGCACCACGAGGGCCGCCAGCACGAGCACGATCTGGACGAGGGTGACGAGCACCGGAGAAGGGTCGAAGGGCATCGCCGTCGACGTCGACGTCGGCCGGGACGGCGTCGCGGAGGGAGGCAGGGACGTGAAGGTCGGCAGCGGCGTGAACGTCTCCGTGTCGAGCGGGCGGGAGAGCAACGGCACGGGTTGGCCCAGCGCGGCCACGACCAGAGCGGCCATGACGACGGCGCCACCCACGATGGTGACCTCAGCCCCCCGCCTCGACATGCGAGTGACCCTATGCCAGCGCGCTCGTCGACGGTCGCCGAGCCGACCGATCGTTGCCGTCCCGATAGGTCCGGACGGCGACGACCGACGGATCGCCCCGTGGGTCAGCCCCGGGCGGCCGGCTTCTCGACGGGGACGAGCTCGGCGTCACGCACCTCGACGACCTCGCCCTCGGCATACGCCAGCTCACTGATGCGGCCGCTGGCGCGCAGGTCGGACTCGGCCGCCCGCACGTGGGCGACCGACGCGGCGGGGGCGACGAGGGTCATGGTGCGCACCTCGGCGCGCATGCCGACCTTGGCCTCGGACTTGACCTTGCGCACGCCCGCGAGGGCGGCGCCGACGGACGTCAGGAGCGCGGGCTGGCCACCGGAGGGCAGCTCGTCGCGGGTCGGCCACGGCTGGCGGTGCACCGAGCCCTCGCCGAACCACGACCACACCTCCGCCGTGGCGTAGGGGATGAACGGCGCGAGCAGGCGCAGCAGCGTCTCGAGCGCGAGGCGAAGCGCGGCACGGGCGCTCGCGGCGGCCGCGTCGCCCTGGCCGCCGTAGGCGCGGTCCTTGACGAGCTCGAGGTAGTCGTCGCAGAACGTCCAGAAGAAGGTCTCGGTGGCCTCGAGCGACCGGGTGTAGTCCCAGCCCTCGAATCCCTGGGTGGCCTTGTCGACGACGTCGGCGAGGGCCGCGAGCATCGAGAGATCGAGGGGGTGGGTCACGGCGGCCCGCAGGTCGCCGTCGACGTCACCGAAGCCCAGGGCGAACTTGCTCGCGTTGAGCACCTTGATGGCGAGCCGGCGCCCGACCTTCATCTGCCCGGTGTCGTAGGCGGCGTCGGTGCCGAGGCGCCCGGAGGCCGCCCAGTAGCGCACCGCGTCGGCGCCGTTGGCCTTGACGACGTCCTCGGGCGTCTCGGCGTTGCCCTTGGACTTGCTCATCTTCTTGCGGTCGGGGTCGAGGATCCAGCCGCTGATCGCGGCGTGCTTCCACGGCGGCACACCGTGCTCGAAGTACGAGCGCGTCACCGTGGCGAAGAGCCACGTGCGGATGATGTCGTGCCCCTGGGGGCGCAGGTCGTAGGGGAAGACGCTCGCGAAGAGCGCCTCGTCCGACCCGAGGCGGTTGCCGTCGGCGGCACCTTCACGGACCGGCCAGCCGGCCGCGATCTGCGGCGTCAGCGACGACGTGGCCCACGTGTCCATGATGTCGGGGTCGGCGACGAAGCCCCCCGCCTGGCCGCGCTGGGACTCCTCGTAGCCCTCGGGCACGTCGATCTGCGGGTCGACGGGCAGTGCTGAGGCCGGCGGCGTCAGCGGGTGGTCGTGGTCGACCTCTCCCGCGGCGTCGACGGGGTACCAGACGGGGAACGGCACGCCGAAGAACCGCTGGCGCGAGATGAGCCAGTCGCCGTTGAGGCCCTCGACCCAGTTCTTGTAGCGCGAGCGCATGAAGGCGGGGTGGAAGTCGACCTCGTCACCCATGCCGACGAGCTTGGAGCGCAGTGCCTCCTCGCGGCCGCCGTTGCGGATGTACCACTGGCGGGAGGTGACGATCTCGAGCGGCTTGTCGCCCTTCTCGTAGAAGTTGGCCTTGCGCTGGGTCTTCTGCGGCTCGCCGTCGAGGTCGCCGGACTCGCGCAGGGCGGCCACGACGGCCTCGCGCGCGCTGAACGTCGTCTTCGTCGCGAGCGACTCGGCGTAGAGCGCCTCGCCCGGCCCGCCGGCGAGCCACTCGGGCGTCTCGGCCTGGAGGCGGCCGTTGCGGGTGATGAGTGACCGGATCGGCAGCTGCAGCTCGCGCCACCACATGACGTCGGTGAGGTCGCCGAAGGTGCAGCACATGGCGATGCCCGCGCCCTTGTCCATCTCGGCGGCGCGGTGCGCGACCACCGGCACCTCGACGCCGAAGAGCGGGGAGGTGACCGTCGTGCCGAAGAGCGTCTGGTAGCGCTCGTCGTCGGGGTGGGCGATGAGCGCCACGACCGACGGGATGAGCTCGGGCCGGGTCGTCTCGATGAAGACCGGCTCGCCGCCGTCCCGGTGGAAGGCGACCCGGTGGTACGCGCCGGGGTAGTCGCGTGCCTCGAGCTCGGCCTGCGCCACGGCGGTCTGGAACGTCACGTCCCACAGGCCCGGGGCCTCGCTCTGGTAGGCCTCGCCGCGCTCGAGGTTGTGCAGGAAGGCCTGCTGCGCCACGGCGCGCGAGCGCTCGTCGATGGTGCGGTAGGAGATGTTCCAGTCGAGGCTGAAGCCGAGGCGACGGAAGAGCGACTCGAAGGTCACCTCGTCCTTGACGGTGAGGACGTCACACAGCTCGATGAAGTTCTTGCGGCTGATCGGGCGCTGGTCGGCGGCCTTGATGGCCTTTCCCTTGGCGTCGACGCCTTCCTCGAAGGGCGGCGCGAAGCCCTCCTCGTAGGGCAGGCTCGCGTCGCCGCGCACGCCGTAGTAGTTCTGGACCCGGCGCTCGGTCGGCAGGCCGTTGTCGTCCCAGCCGATCGGGTAGAAGACCTCGAGGCCCTGCATCCGCTTGTAGCGCGCCATGCAGTCGGTGTGGGTGTAGCTGAAGACGTGGCCGACGTGCAGGCTGCCGCTCGCCGTGGGCGGCGGGGTGTCGATGGCGAAGACCTGGTCGCGGGGGAGCGAGAGCGCCTTCTCGCGGTCGAAGGCGTAGGTGCCCTCGTCGGCCCATACCTGCATCCACTTCTCCTCGAGCCCGTCGAGCGTGGGTCGCTCGGGGATCCGCGAGGTCGTGGGTGCAGGTGTGTCAGTCATGCGCCCAATCCTTCCATGCGCGCCGGGGTGCCTTCGACCGGCTTTCCCCGGGCGTCCGGCACGGTCGGACCGCGCCCGTATGCCGTCCGGCGCGGTCCGCGCGTCACCCCAGCCGGTCCGCACGGCGAGCGCCGGGACCGGCGTGGTGTCTGTCACGGCCGCGCTCGCCATCATGGTCATCCCGCGTTCGTCGGCAGCAGCGACCGGCCCATCGGCGTGCCGAACTGGAGCGGAGCAGGGCAGAGTGTCCCCATGGAGCCCGTCTACTCGTCCGTCATCGGTTTCGCCCGCGGGGTGTTCGCGATGCAGGGGCTGAAGTTCACCGTCCTCGGCGACGACAACGTCCCGCGCGTCGGGGGAGCGGTGATGACGATCAACCACACCGGTTACATGGATTTCGCGTATGCCGGGCTCGCCGCGCAGAAGTCCGACCGACTCGTGCGGTTCATGGCCAAGGACGGGGTCTTCTCGCATGCCGTCAGCGGTCCGCTGATGCGCGGCATGAAGCACATCCCGGTCGACCGGACGGCTGGTGCGGCGTCCTACGCCGCCGCCGTCGACGCGCTCCGCTCCGGAGAGATCGTCGGCGTCTTCCCGGAGGCGACGATCTCGCGCTCCTTCGAGCTCAAGGAGTTCAAGACCGGCGCGGCCCGGATGGCCGTCGAGGCCGGCGTCCCGATCCTGCCGGTCGTGATCTGGGGCTCGCAGCGGGTCTGGACCAAGGGCCACCCCAAGCGGCTCGGCCGCACCAACGTCCCGATCCTCATCAACGTCGGGGAGCCGATCGCCGTCGCGCCCGACGCCGATCCCGTGACCGTCACCGAGCAGTACAAGGCCGTGATGGCCGACCTGCTGGCGGTCGCCCGGGCGGCCTACGAGCCCCTGACCGGACCCGACCTCAAGTTCCTCCCCGCGAGCATGGGCGGCACCGCGCCGTCCCTTGCCGAGGCGACCCGCCTCGACGAGGCCGACATGCGGGAGCGGCAGCGACGCGCCGACGAGCAGCGGGGCTTCACGCCCGAGTGACCTGGTCCGAGGTGAGGACGTCCGGGGCGAGGAGCCGACGCCGGTAGCCTTCCGGGCATGGCTCGTCAGGCACGTCAGCGCGTCCCCGAGGGTCCGGCCCCGGACCCCGCGGTCCAGAAGCTCCGGATCCGCTACACGAAGCGGGGGCGGCTGCGGTTCACCTCGAGCCGCGACTTCCAGCGCGCGCTCGAGCGGGCGCTACGCCGGGCGGACGTGCCGATGGCGTTCTCGGCCGGCTTCCACCCGCACCCGAAGATCAGCTACGCCAACGCTGCGGCCACGGGCACCGGCAGCGAGGCGGAGTACTTCGAGATCTCGGTGACCCAGCGCGTCGAGCCCGAGTCGGTCCGCGCCGCGCTCGACGAGGCACTGCCCGAGGGGATCGACATCCTCCAGGTCGTCGAGGCCGCCCCGGGGGCGCTCGCCGACCGTCTCGAGGCCAGCGACTGGCTGCTCGAGTTCGCCGGCGTGCCGCTCGAGGTTCTCGAGGCGGCCGTCGCGGCCCTCATGGAGCGCGACACGGCCGAGGTGACCCGACTGACGAAGTCCGGTCCGCGCACCTTCGACGTGCGTGGCTCGATCGTGGCCGCGCGCGTCCTCGGCCCGCGCGACGCGCTCGACGACACGGTCACGACTCACGAAGTCGGGACCGACTGTGCGATACTGCGCATGGTCGTACGGCACACCACACCTGCTGTACGCCCCGACGACATCCTGACCGCGCTGCGTGAGATCGCCGACCTGCAGCCTCCGCGCCCCCCACTGGTGACGCGACTGGCGCAGGGACCGCTCGACACCGCAAACGTGCGGGTGACCGACCCGCTGGAATGACCTGCCAGGTCATGACAGCGAAATGGTTGCCGACCAGGACGCCGACGGCATTCGATCACGGGGCCGCGCCCAGCGCGAACCGTTTTCGGGTGTAGCGAGACGACTTCCGTCCCGTCGCAGACGCGGCGCGACGACTGCAACCGCACTCGTGCGGTGTCGACGGCCCCGGCCGCGTGTGGGTCACACCGCACCTGACGGGAGGCTGCCTGATGGCACCCAACGACACCACCACCGGCGACGAAGCCACGCTGTTCCCCTCGGAGCAGAGCAACGAGCAGAGCACGGACGCGCCGGCGCCGCGGCGCCGCGCCACGCGTCGCACGACGAAGAAGGCCACGACGATCGTGCCCTCTGCAGAGGCTCCGGGCGCAGTCCCCGTCGAGGCCTCCGCCGACGAGCCCGCGGTGGCCGCAGCGTCCGGGGAAATCTCCACCGGCGAGGCCCCGGCCGAGGTCGCCCCCGAGACCAAGCGTCCGGCCCGCAAGCGCGCGACGCGCAAGAAGGCGACGGTCGCCCCGCCGGTCGAGCCTGCCACCGACACCGACACCGACACCGACACCGACACCGACACCGACCGGCAGAGCCCGGTCGCCGAAGAGTCCACCGAGGAGTCCACCCAGGCCGCCCCCGCCGAGAAGGCCCCCAAGGCGGAGCGGGCACCGCGAGCCGCTCGGAGCACGAAGCGTGGATCGCGCACCAAGGCCGACCGCGCCAGCGCTGCCGTGGAGGAGCTCGTCGCCGGCGCGCTCTCGGGCGACGACGCGACCACGGAGCGCCCCGCAGACGCGAGCACGGAGACCTACACGGCCGCCGACCCCGGCGCGATCGACCCCTCCGCCCTCGTCGACGTCGACGCCCTCGACGAGTCCGAGGACATCGACGCGGCTGCCTCCGTCGAGGACTCCGACGACGACCGCCAGGGCGCCGTCGTCCCCAGCTTCAGCGTCCTCTTCCAGGCTCCGGACGCGAGCCAGGCCGTGCCGACGCGCCGGCGCCGTGGCACGCCCCCGCCCGAGGCGGAGGAGCCGACCCCCGACGTCGAGGACGACGAGCCCATCGTCGTAGACGAGGACCAGACCGACGTCGACGAGCAGACCGAGCAGACCGACGAGGAGAGCAGCCCGCGTCGCTCGCGACGCCGGCGCGGCGGGAAGGGCCGCCGGGGCCGCTCCACCGACGACGACGACGCGCAGGACCAGCAGTCCGAGACCGACGAGCGCGACGCACGGCGCTCGAGCGACGCTCGCGGTGAGGTCGCCGAGGGCCCGCACGACGCCGACTCCGAGGGCGACGCCGACTCCGAGGGCGACTCCGACGACGAGGGCGGCTCGAGCCGTCGTCGTCGCCGTCGTCGCCGGGCCGGCTCGGCCCCCGACTCCGGTGAGGACACCCCCAACGTCTCGACCCGGGTGCGCCAGCCGCGCAGCCAGAGCGACGAGCCGGTCGCGGTCAAGGGCTCGACCCGCCTCGAGGCCAAGAAGCAGCGCCGTCGCGAAGGCCGTGAGGCCGGGCGCCGCCGCACCATCATCACCGAGGCCGAGTTCCTCGCCCGCCGCGAGGCCGTCGACCGGGTCATGGTCGTGCGCAACAAGGAGGGACGCACCCAGATGGGCGTGCTCGAGGACGGCGTCCTCGTCGAGCACTACATCGACCAGGCCACGAACGTCTCGATGGCCGGCAACATCTACCTCGGTCGCGTGCAGAACGTCCTGCCCTCGATGGAGGCCGCCTTCGTCGACATCGGCAAGGGCCGCAACGCCGTGCTCTACGCCGGTGAGGTCAACTGGGACGCCGCCGGCCTCGAGGCCAACCAGCCCAAGCGCATCGAGAACGCCCTCGGCTCGGGCCAGACGGTGCTCGTCCAGGTCACCAAGGACCCGATCGGCCACAAGGGCGCCCGTCTCACCTCGCAGATCTCCCTGCCGGGTCGCTACCTCGTCTACGTCCCCAACAGCTCGATGACCGGGATCAGCCGCAAGCTGCCCGACACCGAGCGCGCGCGCCTCAAGAAGATCCTGCGCGACGTCGTGCCGGACTCGGCCGGCGTCATCGTGCGCACCGCGGCCGAGGGCGCCAGCGAGGAGGAGCTGCGTGCCGACGTCGAGCGACTGACGCGCACGTGGGAGGACATCCAGGCCAAGGCCGAGGCGGCGTCCACCCCCCGCGCCGGCAAGAGCAAGGGCAAGAAGAAGAACGGTGCGCCGGGTTCGGTCACCGGCGGTCAGGCCCCGATGCTCCTGCACGGTGAGCCCGACCTCACGGTCCGCGTCATCCGCGACGTCTTCAACGAGGACTTCAAGCAGCTCGTCGTCGCAGGCGACCAGGCGTGGAACGAGATCCACCCCTACATCTCCTCCGTCGCGCCCGACCTCGCCGACCGCGTCACGAAGTGGACCTCCGAGGAGGACCTCTTCACGCACCACCGGGTCGACGAGCAGCTCTCCAAGGCGATGGACCGCAAGGTCTGGCTGCCGAGCGGCGGCTCCCTCGTCATCGACCGCACCGAGGCGATGACGGTCGTCGACGTCAACACCGGCAAGTTCGTCGGGTCGGGCGGCAACCTCGAGGAGACGGTCACCAAGAACAACATCGAGGCGGCCGAGGAGATCGTGCGCCAGCTCCGGCTGCGCGACATCGGCGGCATCATCGTCATCGACTTCATCGACATGGTCCTCGAGAGCAACCGCGACCTCGTCGTGCGTCGCCTGCTCGAGTGCCTCGGCCGGGACCGCACGAAGCACCAGGTCGCCGAGGTCACCTCGCTCGGCCTCGTCCAGATGACCCGCAAGCGCGTCGGGTCGGGGCTCATCGAGGTCTTCTCCGAGACGTGCGACCACTGCAACGGCCGGGGCTTCATCATCCACACCGACCCCGTCGACAAGGGCGCCCACGCGCACGAGCAGAGCCAGGGCGACAACGGCGCAGGTGGCGGCACCAGCCGTCGTCGTGGCCGTGGTCAGGGCGCCGCCCAGGCCTCGGGTCAGGGCGGCAACCAGGGCAACGGCGGACAGCAGGCGAGCCAGCAGTCCCAGCAGGCACCGCAGGCGGAGTCCAAGAGCAACGGCCCCACGGCAGCCCAGATCGCCGCAGCGGCCCACGCGGCAGCGCTGAAGAGCGCCTCTGGCCAGCCCGCGGGGGAGGCGGCCGCTGAGGCCGTCGCCGAGATGAGTGCCGAGATGAGTGCCGAGATGAGCGCCGAGCTCCACGACGGGAAGGCCTTCCCCCAGGACGACGGCCCGTGGTCGGGAGACGACGCGCACGACGTCGACCCCGCCGACGAGCAGGCGACCCAGGGTGGAGCCCACGTCGAGCTGGAGTCCGACGTCTCGGACGAGACCGGTAGCGGCCGAGGTGCGGGTCACGCAGCAGCGGCCGAGGTGGCGCCCGCTCCGCCCGAGGTCAGCGCCGAGACCAGCGGCCCTGCCCCGGTCGAGGCGGCCGTCGAGGTGCAGCCCGCAGCTCGGGGTCGGCGTCGTCGCGGTCGGGTCGTCGCCCCAGCCGGCCCGCCTCGTGCCAGTGGCGACGCGGGGGGCGAGTCGGGCAGCGCCGGCGGGGCCTGACCTCGGTTTGGAGGTCGGACCTTCCAGCCGGTAATCTTTTCCCTTGGTGCGCCCACCGGGCCCGTGTTGACGGGCCGGTGCCGAAAGCGGCGATACCAACCCTTGATGAGAGAGTGAGTTTCACTGTGTACGCGATTGTTCGCGCTGGCGGTCGCCAGGAGAAGGTGTCGGTGGGCGATGTCCTGCTCGTCGACAAGGTGACGGGTCAGCCCGGCGATGCCATCGAGCTCACGCCGCTGCTCCTCGTGGACGGGACCACGGTCACGTCCGATGCCGACAAGCTGTCCAAGGTGTCGGTGAAGGCCGAGGTCGTCAAGGCCGCCAAGGGCCCCAAGATCGTCATCATGAAGTACAAGAACAAGACCGGCTACCGCAAGCGTCAGGGCCACCGTCAGCCGCTGACCCAGGTCAAGATCACCGCCATCAACGCGTGATCCACCCGGAACCCAGAGACTCACGAGAGAAGGACTGACATGGCACACAAGAAGGGTGCGTCCTCGACCCGCAACGGTCGCGACTCGAACGCACAGTTCCTCGGCGTCAAGCGTTTCGGTGGCCAGAAGGTCAACGCGGGCGAGATCCTCGTCCGTCAGCGCGGCACGCACTTCCACCCGGGCGAGGGTGTCGGTCGCGGTGGCGACGACACGCTCTTCGCCCTCGTCGCCGGCGCCGTGAAGTTCGGTACCAAGCGCGGCCGCAAGACGGTCAACATCGAGCAGGTCGAGACCGCAGCTGCCGAGTGATCTGCTGATCACCACTGAGTTTGTACCGGAAGGGCGGGCCCGCGTGGCCCGCCCTTCCGCCTTTCCCGGGCACACGGCATTCCGGAATGAGGTGGAAGTCCCTCGCGAGCTCGCGAGTTCCACCTCCCCGGCCCCACCCCTCCGTATGCCGTACGCCCACCCTGATCTGGAAGAGTGACCCCCATGGCAGTGACCTTCGTCGACCGCGTCGTGCTGCACCTCAGCGCCGGCGCCGGGGGGCACGGCGTCGCCTCCGTCAAGCGCGAGAAGTTCAAGCCGCTCGGCGGTCCTGACGGCGGCAACGGCGGGCACGGCGGCTCCGTCATCCTGAGGGTCGATCCCCAGGCGACGACCCTGCTCGACTACCACCGCCACCCGCACCGCAAGGCGGTCAACGGCCTGCCCGGTGCCGGCGACGAGAAGAACGGCGCCGACGGCGACGACCTCGTCCTGTCGGTTCCGGAGGGAACGGTCGTCAAGGACGGCGACGGGCGCATCATCATGGACCTCGTCGGCATGGGCACCGAGCACATCATCGCCCGCGGTGGCCGCGGCGGTCTCGGCAACAAGGCGCTGTCGTCGGCCCGTCGCAAGGCGCCCGGCTTCGCGCTCCTCGGCGAGCCCGGCGAGGAGGTCGACGTCGTGCTCGAGCTCAAGACGCTCGCCGACGTCGCCCTCATCGGCTTCCCGAGCGCCGGCAAGTCCTCGCTCGTCTCGGTGCTGTCGGCCGCGAAGCCCAAGATCGCCGACTACCCCTTCACGACGCTCGTGCCCAACCTCGGCGTCGTCACGGCGGGCTCGGCCCGATTCACCGTCGCCGACGTCCCGGGCCTCATCCCCGGCGCGCACGAGGGCAAGGGCCTGGGGCTCGAGTTCCTGCGCCACGTCGAGCGCTGCTCGGTCCTCGTCCACGTCATCGACTGCGCGACCCTCGAGCCCGACCGCGACCCGATGAGTGACCTCGACGTCATCGAGAACGAGCTCTCGCTCTACGTGCCCGACGCCGACCTCGGCGGCAAGCCGCTCGCCGACCGCACCCGCATCGTCGTGCTCAACAAGGCTGACGTGCCCGAGGCCCGGGAGCTGGCCGAGATGGTCAAGCCGGACCTCGAGGCGCGTGGCATCGAGGTCTTCATCGTCTCCGCGGTGGCCCACCAGGGCCTGCGCGAGCTGAGCTTCGCGATGGCTCGCCACGTCGACGCCGCCCGCGCCGAGATCGAGGCCGAGGCCGCCGTGCCGAAGCGCGTCGTGCTGCGTCCGAAGTCCGTCGACGACAAGGGCTTCACCATCGTCAAGGAGAACGGCCCGGACGGGCCGATCTTCCGGGTCGCCGGTGAGCGCCCCTACCGCTGGGTGCGCCAGACCGACTTCTCCAACGACGAGGCCGTCGGCTACCTCGCCGACCGCCTCGGCCGTCTCGGTGTCGAGGAGGAGCTCTACAAGGTCGGCGCCCTGGCCGGCGACACGGTCGTCATCGGCACGGCCGAGGACGCCGTCGTCTTCGACTGGGAGCCGACCCTCCAGGCCGGCGCCGAGCTGCTCGGCTCCCGTGGCACCGACCTGCGTCTCGCGGAGTCCGCGCGGCCCACCCGCGACGAGAAGCGCGAGGCCCAGAAGGACCGCTACGCGGCCCGCGCCGCCACGCAGGAGGAGCTCGAGGCCGAGCGTCGCTCCGGCCTCTGGCACGTCGCCGCCGACGAGGGCGACGACGCCTGAGTCCACCGCACCCACCCTGCGGCAACACACAGAGTAGGTCACGACTCACCAGAATCCGATCTCGGTGAGTTGCGACCTGCACGGTGTGTTGCGCTGGGGCTGAGGTTGGTTCCGGGTCCGCGAGGACCGCGCCTCTCGCAAGGGGTGACCGCCTACAGTGTCGGCATGAGCTCGTGGGGCGCGCTGCTGCGTCGCGGTCACCTCGGCACCGAGGCCGACCGCGCGACGTACCGCACCCTGCACACGGCGCTGCTGGCCTCACCCCCGCTGCGGATGGGCCTGACGCCCGCAGCCGCCGAGCGATCGCTCAAGCACCTCCGGTCGCTCCTCGGAGCACCGGCGGTCGCGATGACCGACACGAGCGCGTTGCTCGCCTGGGAGGGTGGTCGCTCGCACCACGCCCACCAGCCCGGCGTCATCTCCGCGGGGACGCTCGGCCACGGGCGGACGACCGTCGTCGACGGTGCGGACGTCGCGTGCGCCGAGCCCTCGTGCATCGTGCGCCAGGCGATCGTCGCCCCGCTCGACGTCGACGAGAAGGTCGTCGGGACGCTCCAGGTCTTCACCGGACGGGCGTCGGCGGGTCTCGTCCGGGCCACGAACGAGGTGGCGCGCTGGGTCTCCGGCCAGCTCGAGCTGGCCGAGCTCGACGCCTCGCGCACCCGGCTCATGGAGGCCGAGGTGCGCGCCCTCCGGGCGCAGATCAGTCCGCACTTCATCTACAACTCGCTGACCGCCATCGCGTCGTTCACGCGCACCGACCCCGAGCGGGCCCGGGAGCTGCTCGTCGACCTCGCGGAGTTCACCCGCTACTCCTTCCGGCGGCACGGCGAGTTCACGACGCTGGCAGAGGAGCTCCGGTCCATCGAGGCCTACCTCGTCATCGAGAAGGCCCGCTTCGGTGAGCGGCTCACCGTGACGGTCCGCGTCGCGCCCGAGGTGCTCCCCGTCGTCGTGCCGTTCCTGTGCCTCCAGCCGCTCGTCGAGAACGCCGTGCAGCACGGCATCGAGGGCCGGGCGGGCAGCGGTGAGATCAGCATCCTGGCGCAGGACGCGGACCACGAGTGCGTCGTGACGATCGAGGACAACGGCGTCGGCGAGGACCCTGAGCGGGTACGCCGGGTCCTCGCGGGCGACCCGGGCAGCGACTCCGTGGGCCTGGCCAACGTCGACGAGCGCCTGCGCACCGCCTTCGGCGACGACTACGGTCTCGTCGTCGAGACCGCACCCGGCGCGGGCACGAAGGTCGTCGTGCGCCTGCCGAAGTTCCGTCCGGGGGTGCACGTGTGACCACGACCCCGGACACCGAGTCGGCGCCGCTGCTGCGGGTGCTGGCCGTCGACGACGAGGCACCGGCCCTCGACGAGCTCACGTGGATGCTCGGCCGCCACGAGTGCGTGGGCCAGGTCGTCCCGGCGGGGTCGGGGGAGGCGGCGCTGCGCGTGCTGCACGAGGAGCAGGTCGATGCCATCTTCATGGACGTGCAGATGCCGGGCCTCAGCGGCCTCGACCTCGCGCGGGTGCTGTCGCGCTTCACGACCCAGCCCCCGATCGTCTTCGTCACGGCCCACGAGCAGCATGCGGTCGACGCGTTCGAGCTCAACGTCGTCGACTACGTCCTCAAGCCGGTGCGCGACGAGCGGCTCGACCAGGCGGTACGCCGCGTCGTCCGGCAGATCCACGGGCGTGAGACGTCCGCGTCGGCCGGTGACGAGACCATCGTCGTCGAGCTGGCCGGGGTGAGCCGGCTCGTGCCGCGTTCCGACGTCCTCTACGTCGAGGCGCAGGGCGACTACGCGCGCCTGCACACGGCGGGCGAGAGCCACCTCGTCCGCGTGCCGCTCACGACCCTCGCCGACCAGTGGCGCGAGGCGGGGTTCGTGCGCATCCACCGGTCCTCGCTCGTCGCGCTCGGCCACATCACCGAATGGCGCACCGAGGGCGGGCGCACGACTGTCGTCGTCGGCGGGCACGAGCTCGTCGTGAGCCGACGCCACACGCGCGCGCTGCGCGACCTGCTCGTGCGACGTGCCCAGCCCCTCGGGCGAGGTGGGTCATGACGCCCGAGGCGCCCCGAGCACGGGTCCGCGTCACGAGCCCCCGCACGTCGGCCGCGCGCACCCGGAACGTCTCGATCGCCTCCGAGATCGACGAGCAGACCCGGCTCGGCGAGGTCTACATCACCTCGCTGATGCGCAGCCAGCTGCGCCTCGCCCTCGGGGTCCTCCTCGTGCTCGCCTCGACGCTAGGAGTGCTGCCCCTGCTCTTCGTGGCCGTCCCCGGGCTTGCCGGGATCCACCTGCTCGGGGTGCCGCTGCCGTGGATCCTGCTCACCGTGGTCGCGTTCGCCGAGATCATCGGCCTCGGCGCGTTCTACGTGCGGAGGTCCGAGCGCAACGAGGCCACCTTCAGCGACCTGCTCGACGGTCGGTGACCCGGGTGCGTCACCGGTGAACAACGCCGCGAGCATCGTCGCCGTCGTCCTCGTCTCGATCGCATCCCTCGCCGTCGGCGCCTTCGGGCTGCGGCTCTCGCGGACCATGAGCGACTTCTACGTCGCCTCCCGCGGCGTCAGCCCGGTGCTCAACGCCTCGGCCATCAGCGGTGAGTACCTCTCTGCCGCATCGTTCCTCGGGGTCGCCGGGCTGATCCTCGCGCGCGGCGTCGACATGCTCTGGCTGCCGATCGGCTGGACCGCGGGCTACCTGCTGCTCCTGGTGTTCGTCGCGGCGCCCCTGCGCCGGTCGGGGGCCTACACCCTGCCCGACTTCGCCCAGCTGCGCCTCGAGTCCGTCGTCGCCCGCCGCGCGTCGAGCCTGCTCGTCGTCGCGATCGGCCTGCTGTACCTCATCCCCCAGTTCCAGGGCGCGGGCCTGACCCTGCGCACCCTGACCGGGGCCCCGTCGTGGGTGGGGCAGCTGGCCGTCGCCGTCGTCGTCTGTCTCAACGTCCTGCCCGGCGGCATGCGGAGCGTCACCCTCGTGCAGGCCTTCCACTACTGGCTCAAGCTGCTCGCGCTGCTGACGCCCCTCTTCCTCCTGCTCGGTGCGGTGGGCGGACGCAGTGACGACCCAGCCGTCGGCTCCGTGTTCGTCACCGACTGGGTCGAGCCGCTCCACGGCGAGCACGCCCTCTACCTGACGTACTCCCTCGTCCTGGCGACCTTCTTCGGGACGATGGGCCTGCCCCACGTCGTCGTCCGCTTCTACACCAACCCCGACGGCCGCGCCGCCCGTCGGACGACGCTCGCGGTCCTCGTGCTCCTCTCCGGCTTCTACCTGCTGCCCGTCGTCTACGGCGTCATCGGGCGCTACGTCGCGCCGGACCTCGTCGCCGCCGGCCGAGCCGACTCGGTCGTGCTCGAGCTGCCGAGCCGGCTCTTCGAGGGTCCGGTCGCCGAGGGGCTCACCGCCGTCCTCGCCGCCGGGGCGTTCGCCGCGTTCCTGTCGACGTCGACCGGCCTCGTCGTGTCGGTCGCCGGCGTCGTGAGCCAGGACCTCGTGCGCTGGGGCGCCGGGCACCGCCAGGGCATCCGCACCTTCCGCCTCACGACGGTCGTCGTCGTGGCCGGCGCGCTCCTGCTCACCGTCGTCTCGGCCGGAGTCCCCGTGGCCCACGCGGTCGAGCTGACCTTCGCGGTGGCCGCGTCGACGTTCTGCCCGATGCTCCTGCTCGGGATCTGGTGGCGGGGGCTGACGTCGCGTGGGGCGATCTCCGGCCTCGTCGTCGGGGGCGCCCTGTCGATGGGAGCCGTCGTCACGACGACGTTCGGCATCACCACCGGCGGCTGGTTCGGCGTCGTCCTGACCCAGCCCGCGGCCGTGAGCGTGCCGTTGGCCTTCGCGACGATGGTGCTCGTGTCGCTCGCCACCCGATCGAGCACCCCCGAGCACGTCGCGCAGACCATGGTCCGGCTGCACGCCCCCGAGCACATCGACCTCAACCGGGGCTCGTTCCACCCCGAGCGCTGGTACCGCCGCCCGCCGACCGTGGAGGCGGCGTCCGACGGGACGCCGCACCCGGCATACCCAAGCACGGGGGAGACCGTTCGTCGCCCCGGGACGACCGCTCGTCGCAGCTGATCCCGCGCACGGCGAACCATCGGCGCCGCTGGGCGATGGCCCCCACGCTGCGCCTGCCGGGGCACCGCGCGCGCTCTACCTTGGCTCTCGCCGGCCGTGTGCCGGCAGCGCGGAGCGACAGGGGCGTCGACGCCACCACGGGACCGTCCGGGGAAGCGTCGGCGACGACAGGACCGCGCCGAACGCCCTGCACCCAGGCACGACCCAACCGCCCCGGAGGTGGCCCAGTGAGCAAAGAGGCTCCAGAGCGCGTGGTCGACGATCCCAACGTCGCCATGCAGAACTCGCCCGAGTTCGCCCAGCTGCGCAGCAAGTTCCGCAGGTTCGTCTTCCCGCTGACCGCGCTGTTCCTCGCGTGGTACTTCCTCTACGTCCTGCTGTCCGTCTTCGCGAAGGACTTCATGGGGACGCGGGTCCTCGGCAACATCACGTGGGGCCTGATCCTCGGCCTCCTCCAGTTCGTCTCGACCTTCACGATCACGATGGTCTACGCCCGCTGGGCCGACCGCGTCTTCGACCCCGAGGCCGAAGCCCTCGCGCAGAAGATGGGGGTCAAGCAGTGAGCGCCCTCCTCGGCTCGGCCCCGTCCCTCGTCCCTGCGGCGACCACGGTCGGCAACCCGGCGATCAACATCGGCATCTTCGCCCTCTTCGTCGTCGTCACCCTCGCCATCGTCATCCGGGCGTCGCGCAACAACCGCAGCGCCGCGGAGTACTACGCGGGTGGACGTGCCTTCACCGGCCGGCAGAACGGCATCGCGATCGCCGGTGACTACCTGTCGGCGGCCTCGTTCCTCGGCATCGCGGGCGCCATCGCCATCAACGGCTACGACGGGTTCCTCTACTCCATCGGCTTCCTCGTGGCCTGGCTCGTCGCCCTGCTGCTCGTGGCCGAGCTGCTCCGCAACGTCGGCAAGTACACGATGGCCGACGTGCTCAGCTTCCGGCTGCGCCAGCGACCGGTCCGTATCGCCGCGGCCATCTCGACGCTCGTCGTGTCGTTCTTCTACCTGCTGGCCCAGATGGCCGGCGCCGGCGGACTCGTCGCCCTCCTGCTCGGCATCGAGGGCGCTGTCGGTCAGCGGCTCGTCATCGTCGTCGTCGGCATCCTCATGATCTTCTACGTCATCTTCGGCGGCATGAAGGGCACGACGTGGGTGCAGATCATCAAGGCCGTGCTGCTCATCATCGGCGCGGCGATCATGACCGTCTGGGTCCTCGCCAAGTTCGGCCTCAGCCTCTCGAACCTGCTCGGCGAGGCCACGGCCGCCTCGCAGGAGGCGGGCGGGAAGGACCTGCTCCAGCCGGGACTGCAGTACAAGAACCCCGTCGACTTCATCTCCCTGTCGATGGCTCTCGTCCTCGGCACGGCCGGCCTGCCGCACGTGCTCATGCGCTTCTACACGGTGCCGACCTCGCGTGAGGCCCGTCGGTCCGTCGTGTGGGCCATCTGGCTCATCGGCATCTTCTACATCTTCACCCTCATCCTCGGCTTCGGGGCGGCGGAGCTCGTAGGGGCGGCGGCCATCAAGGCGGCACCGGGTGGCGTCAACTCGGCGGCCCCGCTGCTCGCCTTCGAGCTCGGCGGCGAGATCCTGCTCGGGATCATCTCGGCGGTCGCCTTCGCGACGATCCTCGCGGTCGTCGCCGGCCTGACCATCACGGCGAGCGCGTCCCTGTCGCACGACATCTACAACACGGTCGTCAAGAAGGGCACCGCCACCCCCGAGGAGGAGGTCAAGGTCGCGCGCATCGCAGCGCTCGTCCTCGGCGCCATCGCCATCATCGGCGGCATCTTCGCCCTCGGTCAGAACATCGCCTTCCTCGTGGCGCTGGCCTTCGCCATCGCCGCGAGCGCGAACCTGCCGACGATCCTCTACTCGCTCTTCTGGAAGCGGTTCAACACCAGGGGCGCGCTGTGGAGCATCTACGGCGGCCTCATCAGCGCCATCACGCTGATCATCTTCAGCCCCGTGGTCTCCGGCAAGCCGATCGACCCGTTGACCAAGAAGAGCCCGTCGATGCTCCAGGGGGTCGACTTCCACTGGTTCCCGCTCGACAACCCGGGCATCATCTCGATTCCGCTCGGCTTCGTCCTCGGCTACATCGGCACCGTCACGAGCCGCGAGTACAACGCGGCGAAGTACGCCGAGATGGAGGTGCGCTCGCTCACCGGTCACGGCGCCGAGACGGCGACCCAGCACTGAGTCGATGCGTCCCCCTGCCGGGTCGACGGGGGGACGGGGAGTGGCCGCGTACACCAGGGGTGTGCGCGGCCACTCGCGCGTCCGAGGTCGATCCGGTGGACGGGCAACCTTCCGGACGGGGGGCGACTGCGACACCGCCCGGGCGGACGCCGACCGGTGGGGGGCGTCCCGGGACCGTCGGCCGCTCCCGCGCCGGCCGGTCGCTACCTCTCGGGCGGACCGTGACGAAGCGGT
Source organism: Terrabacter sp. Ter38 (assembly GCF_024519435.1). Taxonomy (GTDB): domain Bacteria; phylum Actinomycetota; class Actinomycetes; order Actinomycetales; family Dermatophilaceae; genus Terrabacter. The sequence goes on along the minus strand of NZ_JALJRZ010000008.1, from coordinate 193,615 downwards.
CGGGTGGTCGTCCTCAGATGACGACGAGATCGTCGCGGTGGATGACCTCCCGCTCGTACTCCGGGCCGAGCTCGCGGGCGAGCTCCCTCGTCGACCGTCCCAGCAAGGACGGGAGCTCGGACGAGCTGTAGTTGACGAGGCCGCGGGCGATCGTGGTGCCGTCGGGAGAGCACACGTCGACGGGGTCTCCGTCGTGGAACGTGCCCTCGACGGCCGTGATCCCGGCGGGGAGCAGCGACTTCTTGCGCTGGACCAGCGCCGTGACGGCGCCGTCGTCGATGATGAGCCGCCCCCGCGCGGTCGTCGCGTGCTCGAGCCAGAGCCGTCTGGACCGTCCGCGCACCCCGACCGGCAGGAACACCGTGCCGACGTCCTCGCCGTCGAGCACCTGGGTGACCCGGTCCGCGGCCGTCACCGTGGTGACGACGCCGGCCGCGGTCGCGATCCGGGCCGCCTCGATCTTCGTCGTCATGCCACCCGTGCCCACCTTCGAGCCGCTGCCGCCGATCTCGACGCCGACGAGGTCCTGCGGTCCTCGGACGACCGGGATGCGCTGGGCCCCGGGGCGGCTCGGGGGTCCGTCGTAGAGGGCGTCGACGTCGGAGAGGAGCACGAGCGCGTCGGCGTCGATGAGATGGGCGACGAGGGCGGCGAGCCGGTCGTTGTCGCCGAAGCGGATCTCGCTCGTGGCGACGGTGTCGTTCTCGTTGACGATCGGCAGCACGCCGAGGTCGAGCAGCCGCTCGAGGGTGCGTCGGGCGTTCGCGTAGTGCGTGCGTCGCGTGACGTCGTCGGCGGTGAGCAACACCTGCCCGACGGTGATGTCGTGTCCGGCGAACGCCTGCGTGTAGCCGGCGAGCAGGGCGCCCTGGCCGACCGAGGCTGCTGCCTGCTGGGTCGCGAGGTCACGGGGTCGGGCGTTGAGGCGGAGCGGGTGGATGCCGGCGGCGATGGCACCGGAGCTGACGAGGACGATCTGCGTGCCGTCGAGGTGCTTGTGCGCCAAGGCATTCGCCAGGGCCACGAGTCGGCCGTGGTCGATGCCGCCGTCCACCCCGGTCAGCGAGCTGGAGCCGACCTTGACGACGAGCCGTCGGGCGGTGCTGATGACGGAGTGGGGCGACACACCTCGAACTCTAGTGACGGGCCGCGGGGCCACGCAGGGCCGTCCGTCGCGGCCTCTGGTCCAGCCCCCGGAAACCCGCGGTCGCCCGGGTGCGTGACGACCTACGCTGGAGGCATGTCCCAGACGATCGACCCCGCCGTCGTCGAGCACGTGACGGCCCTGGCAGAGCGCGCCCGCACCGCCTCACGTCGGCTCGCCCTCATGTCCCGTGCCGAGAAGGACGCGGCCCTGCTGCTGCTCGCGGACGCCGTCGACGCCGCTGCTCCAACGGTCATCGAGGCCAACGCGGAGGACATCGAGCGCGGTCGAGCCACGGGGATGAGCGAGAGCCTCCAGGACCGGCTACGTCTCGACGGGGCCCGCGTGGCCGCCGTCGCCCAGGCCCTGCGCGACGTCGCGGCCCTGCCCGACCCGGTCGGCGAGATCGTCCGCGGGTCGACCCTCGCCAACGGTCTGCAGATCCGCCAGGTGCGCGTGCCCATGGGCGTCATCGGGATGATCTACGAGGCGCGGCCCAACGTCACCGTCGACGCGGCCGGCCTCGCCCTCAAGTCCGGCAACGCTGTCCTCCTGCGCGGGGGGTCGGCCGCGGCGAGCAGCAACCACGCCCTCGTCGAGGCGATGCGCGGATCGCTGGCCCAGCAGGGCCTCCCGGTCGACGCCGTGACCCTCCTCGAGGAGGGGGGCCGCGACGCGGCTCGGGCCCTCATGACGGCCCGCGGCCACGTCGACCTCGTCATCCCGCGCGGGGGGGCCGACCTCATCGAGACGGTGGTCCGCGAGTCGACCGTCCCCGTCATCGAGACCGGCGTCGGTGTGTGCCACGTCTACGTCGACCGGGCCGCCGACCTCGACCAGGCCCGGGCCATCACGCTCAACGCCAAGACCCACCGGCCCAGCGTCTGCAACGCCGCCGAGTCGCTCCTCGTCCACCGTGACGTCGCCGCCGACTTCCTGCCCAAGGCGCTCACCGACCTCGCCGGTGCCGGCGTGCGACTGCACGTGGCACCCGAGGTCACGCCGTACGCCGAAGCGGCCGGGGCGGCATACGCCCTCGCGAGCGAAGCCGACTTCGGGACCGAGTGGCACGGCCTGGAGATGAGCGTGGCCGTCGTCGACGACCTCGACGAGGCGATGGACCGGATCCGTCGGTTCGGGACCGGGCACACCGAGGCGATCGTCACGGAGGACCGGGCGGCAGCCCGGCGCTTCACCGCGGAGGTCGACGCGGCGGCGGTCATGGTCAACGCCAGCACCCGCTTCACCGACGGCGGGGAGTTCGGTTTCGGCGCCGAGATCGGCATCTCGACGCAGAAGCTGCACGCCCGCGGGCCGATGGCCCTGCCCGAGCTGACGACGACGAAGTGGATCGTCGAGGGCGACGGCCACACGCGCTGACGGGTGCCGGCGCAGCACCCCCTCCCCGGGTGGCATGATGTCGCACCATGGAAGGCACCGAGGTCCGCAAGCTCGCTGAGCTGGAGGACGACCACTGGTGGTACCGCGAGCGGCGTCACCTCCTGGCCAAGGCCATCTCGGGGCTGGCGCCCGGACGCGCCCTCGACATCGGCGCCGCGGGCGGGGGCAACACCCGGGTCCTGCGCGAGCACGGCTGGGACGCCGTCGCGCTCGAGTACGGCTCGGACGGCGCGGAGGTGGCGCACGGTCGCGGGCTCCCGACGCTCCGCGGCGACGCGACCCGCCTGCCCGTCGCGGACGACTCGCTCGACCTCGTCATGGCCTTCGACCTGCTCGAGCACCTCGACGACGACGACGCCGCGGTGGCCGAGGTGCACCGTGTGCTCAAGCCGACCGGCACCTACCTGGTGGCCGTTCCGGCCGACCCGAGGCTGTGGTCTCAGCACGACGAGGCCGTCGACCACGTGCGCCGCTACACGCGCGAGGGCCTGCTCGACCTGCTCCAGCGCGGCGGCTTCGAGGTCACCGACGTGCGGTCGTGGAACGTGCTGCTGCGCCCCGTCGTGGCGATGCGCCGACGGACGAGCTCTGGCTCGGACCTCGAGAACCTCCACCCGGTCGTCAATCTCGGGCTGCGCACGATCATCACCGCCGAGCGCTACCTGCCCGTCGGCGGCCTGCCCGGCGTCAGCCTGCTCGTGCGGGCTCAGCCGCGCAGCTGAGTGCGCTCCGGCTGAGTGCGCTCCGGCTGAGTGCGCTCCGGCTGAGTGCGCTCCGGCTGGGGCGCAGCCTGGGGCGTGGCTTCGACCGTCGGGTGGAGCAGCGTCACGGTGTCGGGCTCCGACTCGTCCGTCGTCGTGAGGATGTGCTCCTCGCTGGGCTGAGCCGGCAGCGGAGTGTCCGTCGGACCGTGCTCGCCGGTGTCGGCCGTCATCGAGTCGTAGGCGATGAAGTAGGTCGGGCGGCCCTGCATGTGGCCGTACATCCGGCCGATGTACTCGCCGAGGATGCCGACGCAGACGAGCTGGACGGCCCCGACGCCCGCGACGATGGCGACGGTCGAGGTCCAGCCGGCGACGGTGTGGCCCTGCGACCGGGAGATCAGCGTGTAGAGGACGAGCAGCACGGCGAGGACGGCACCACCGAAGCCGGCGAACGTCGCGAGCCGCAGCGGCGCCGTCGAGAAGCCGGTCAGCGAGTCGAGCGAGAGCTTGATCATCTTGAGCAGCGGGTACTTCGAGTCCCCGGCCGCACGCTCCTCGCGCTTGTACTCGACCGTGTCGGACGGGAAGTTGAGGGCCGGCACGATGAAGCGCAGGACGCGGTTGTGCTCGGGGAGGCTGTTGATCGCGTCGACGGTGGCGCGCGACATGAGGCGGTAGTCGCCGGCGTCGGCGTGGGCCGAGGTCTGCGACATGAGACCGATGAGCTTGTAGAACGCCTGGGCCGAGGCCCGCTTGAACCACGTGTCGGTCGTGCGGTCGTTGCGCACGCCGTAGACGACGTCGACGCCGTCGTCCTTCGCGGCCGCGAGCATCTGCGGGATGATCTCGGGCGGGTCCTGCAGGTCGGCGTCGATCGTGACGACGTAGTCGCCGAGGGCGCTGACGAGACCGGCGGAGATCGCGGCCTGGTGCCCGGCGTTGGCGCGCAGGCGCACGACGCGCAGCTGGGACCACTCGCGGTGGTAGCGCTGGAGCAGCGCGGCCGTCAGGTCCGCGCTGCCGTCGTCGACGGCGACGACCTCGTAGGTGGTGCCCATGCCGTCGAGGAGCGGTCGGAGCCGCTCGACGAGGAGGGGGAGCACCTCCTCCTCGTTGTACATCGGGATGACCACGGACAACTCGGGAACCATGGGTTCTAGGGTACGGCCGCGGATGGGCTGTGCCTGTCACCTCGCTGTGGGCGTGCTGTACCTCGCACGTCCCTGCGCGCCCGCCGTGGCGCCGGTAGCGTGCCGGGCGTGAGCTCTGCCGCTGCCGACCGTCCGTCCCGAGGAGGTATGCCGCCGGGTGGCCTCGCGCCCGGCACCCCGGTCGCCGGGCGCTTCACGAAGTGGGGCGGCGGCCGACACTGGGAGTGGGACGGTCGGTACCTCGGGTCCGACGAGCACGGTCACTGGTGGTTCGCGCCGGTCGGCACCCGGTGCGTGCGTCCCGGTGTCGAGTTCGTCGAGTCCAGTGGCTGGGTGTCCCTCGTGCCGCACGAGGGGGCTTTCGTCGTGGGCTTCTACCCGGCCCACCGCGAGATCAGCGTCTACGTCGACATGACCACCGAGCCGGTCTGGCGGCGCCGCGAGGCCGCCGACGGCGGACCGGAGTGGGAGGTGACGATGGTGGACCTCGACCTCGACGTCGTGCTGACCCGCGACGGTCACCTCTATGTGGACGACGAGGACGAGTTCGCGCAGCACCAGGTCGAGCTCGACTACCCGGAGGAGGTCGTCGCCCTCGCCGAACGGTGGCGCGACCGTGTCCACGCGGCCGTCGCGGCCGGCGACGAGCCGTTCACGACCGTGGGCCAGGCGTGGCTGCGGCACGCGGACCCGGGGGAGGGCAGAGGTGGTGGCTGAGCGCGCCGGACGGCAAACGGCCCCGGTGGGCACGCGCTGCGTCGGTCGGGGCGTGCGGGCGCTAGGCTGGGCGCATGTCTGATCGTGTCCTCGCACTCGTCACCGAGGGGGAGGAAGCCGCCCGCGAGCTTCCGATGCCGGTGATCGCCTACTTCTTCATCACCTTCGCGCTGTTCCTCGTGGCGCTCGCCGTCACGTGGAGCTTCCGCAACACCGCCTACAAGGTGCAGTCCCCGCGCCGGGGTGAGGGCACGCACGGCAGCACGAGCGGATCCGACGGGGCCCACCACTGACCATGCGCCTCGGCGTCATGGGCGGGACGTTCGACCCGATCCACCACGGCCACCTCGTGGCCGCCAGTGAGGTCCAGTCGCGCTTCGACCTCGACGAGGTCGTCTTCGTCCCCACGGGTCAGCCGTGGCAGAAGGCGGACCGTCACGTCTCGCCGGCCGAGGACCGCTACCTCATGACCGTCATCGCGACGGCCTCCAACCCGCGCTTCACCGTCAGCAGGGTCGACATCGACCGGCCCGGGCCGACGTTCACGATCGACACCCTGCGCGACATCAGGGCCGAGCGGCCCGACGACGAGCTGTTCTTCATCACCGGCGCCGACGCCCTGGCCGAGATCCTGTCGTGGAAGGACGCCGAGCACCTCTTCGAGCTGGCCCACTTCATCGGCGTCACCCGTCCCGGCCACGAGCTGTCCGACAAGGGGCTGCCCGAGGACCGGGTCACGCTGCAGGAGGTGCCGGCCATGGCGATCAGCTCCACCGACTGCCGGGCGCGCGTCGCCGACGGCGCCCCGGTCTGGTACCTCGTGCCCGACGGGGTCGTCCAGTACATCAACAAGTACCGCTTGTATGCCGCCGACCTGGCGAGCGCAGGCACCGTGCCGACACACCTGTCGCCGGCACCACCCCGAGGAGATTCGTGACCGCAGCAGACCACTCGATCCAGCTCGCGAAGGTGGCCGCGCTGGCCTCCGAGGAGAAGCTCGCCGAGAAGGTGATGGCCATCGACGTGAGCGAGCAGATGCCGCTCACCGACGTGTTCGTCATCGCCTCCGCACCGTCCGAGCGGCAGGTCGGCGCCATCGTCGACGAGGTCGAGGACCGGTTGCGTGAGCTGGGCAGCAAGCCGATCCGCCGTGAGGGCGAGCGTGAGGGCCGCTGGGTCCTCATCGACTTCGGCGACATCATCGTCCACGTCCAGCACGAGGAGGAGCGCGAGTACTACGCGCTCGAGCGCCTCTGGAAGGACTGCCCCGAGATCGACCTCAGCGCCGTCCAGGCGCCGGCCCGTCCGGGCGCCGTCGACGAGGTCGACGAGGCGTGACCGCAGCCGGGTCCGTGTCGCCCGTCGGACCGCGCCGGATCGTCATCGTCCGGCACGCCGAGACGGTCGACAACGCGGCCCGCGTCTGGCAGGGCCACAAGGACACCGAGCTGTCCGACCACGGCCACGAGCAGGTGGAGGCCGCGGCGCCGCACCTCGCCGCCTACGCACCGGCCCTCATCGTCTCGAGCGACCTCCGGCGTGCTGCCTCGACGGCCGATGCCATCGCGGGCCTCACGGGCCTGGAGGTGCGGCTCGACGCCCGCTTGCGCGAGGTGCACGTCGGTGAGTGGCAGGGGCTGCACGCTGACGAGGTGCGTGAGCGCTACCCGGACGTCATCGCCGCCCTCGACCGTGGCGAGGACACCCCGCGCGGGGTCACGGGGGAGACCCGGGCGCAGGTGGCCGATCGCGCCGGTGCGGCGGTGCGCGACGTCGCCCGGGAGCTGCTCCCCGGCGAGACCGCCGTCGTCGTGGCGCACGGCGTCTCCGCACGCGTCGCGGCGAGCGCCCTCGTGGGGCTCGACCAGGACGTGTCGGACGCGGTGTTCCGCGGGCTCGACAACTGCCACTGGATCGAGCTCGTCGAGGCCGGCAAGAGCTTCTCCGAGGCGACCCGGTGGCGCATCAGCGGCTGGAACCTCGGGCCCTGGAACGTCTGACCCGAAAGGCCGCCCCCGATTTTGGCTCTCGGCCGGAGACCCGCTATGGTTACGCAGTCGCTTCGAGGAGGTGACACCCGCACGGGGCTGTGGCGCAGCTGGTAGCGCACCTGCATGGCATGCAGGGGGTCAGGGGTTCGAGTCCCCTCAGCTCCACCGAACGAAGAAGGCCGGACACGTCGTGTCCGGCCTTCTTCCGTCCCGGGTGCGAGGTCAGGTTCGTGGGCGGGTCGTGACGACGAAGACCGAGTCCGTGCGCCAGTCGGCCACCGCCGCTGATGGCGTGCGCGGCCCCAGGCGCCGCGTCCGGGTGCCGCCGAGCACGCGCTCGAGGTTGGTGCGCAGAGCCGCTGGCTCGCCGGCGCTCCTCGTCGTCCCCGTGGCCGGCACGGCGCTGACGTCGAGCTCCTCCTGCTCGAGCGACCTCGGGTCGAACTCGAGCGTGCTCGTCACGACCATGAGCTGGTCGCGCAGCGACACGGTGCCCGCCTCCCACAGCGCGTCGTCGACCTGGCCGACGAGGTCGACGCTCGTCGCCTCGCCGGGGCCGAGCGCCACCGATCCGGCCGGGAACGCGTCGGTGAAGATGCCGTAGGTCTCGGTGAGGTCGAGGAGCGCTGCCCAGAGGGGGGTGGACGTGGTGTTCGCGAGACGGACGGTGAAGCGGGGGGCGTCCGTGCCGGCATACGCGATCGGCAGGGTGCCGCCCGCACCGGCCGGCCCGGCGCCCGCGTCCACCTCGACGCGGACGGCCCCGTCGGGCAGGCGGGTGGCGGGGTTGGTGAGCGCGGAGAGGCGCAGCCAGCGGGCCACGCGCTCGAGGGCGAGGATGGTGCGCTCCTCGCGAGCCTCGCCCGCGACGACCGGCACGAGGGGGCGCGTGACGCCGGGACGGGTGATGACGAAGCCCTCGCGGGTGGCTTCGACGAGGAGGTCCGCGGTGCCGTCACCGTCCTCCGCTCCCTCGACGAGGTCGACGAGCGTCTCGTCCGCGGCGTCGGCCGCGGCCCGGAGCGCCGTCGTCCCGGCGGCGTCGCCGACGACCCCGACGCGCAGCGGCGCCAGTGGGATCGACGTGACGACGGCGCGGTAGACGTAGGCCTCGTCGAGCTCGGGCGTCAGGTGGACGAGACTGCGGTCGGGCAGGACCCTCGTGACGAGCGCGGTGGCGAGAGGCGAGCCGGACGTCTCCCCGGTCAGGGGATAGACGGCCAGCTCGGTCGTGTCGTCACCGACGGGCTCCGGCACGCCGTGGACGGCGCCCGAGTCGATGGACCAGCCGTCAGGCAGCCGGCTCAGGGTGAGCGCCCTCGGGGTGGCCGGGATCGTGCCGCCGAGGAACGGCCGGTCGAGCTCGGTCGCATCCGCGGTCTCGACCTGCGGGTGCTGGTCGGTGACGCGGTTCGTCACGTCGGCGGTCACCATCCGCAGGACGTCGCGGTAGGAGGGGCGTCCGTCGCTGCCGAGCAGGGCGGCCTCGAGCGCCGCCGACAGGGCGCCGCGCTGGCGGCCGAGCACGGTGACCTCCTTCGCCTTCTCGGACGACCGGCAGGCCGCGAGCAGGACGTGACGGCCGGCCGGTGTCCAGCGCGCAGCACCCCGGGCGGGTGCACCAGCCGTCGCGTCGCCGAGCCCCACGAACGTCGACGCGGGTCGGGGTCGCGGGTCAGGGGGCGCGAGGCGCACCACCTCGTCGGCGTCCCGGGTGCCGTCACCCGAGTGGCAGCAGTCGAGCACGACGAGCGTGTGGCAGCCCGTCGCCGAGATCGAGTCGAGCAGCGCCGCGAGCTCCTTGTCGGCGAGGTCCCAGCTGCCGGGAGAGCGGCTGTCGACGCACACGAGGGTCTCGTTGCGGTGGTCGGGCTCGATGGACCAGAGCTCCTCGGGGGTCGTCTGCTGCGAACCGTGCCCGCTGTAGTAGAAGAGCGCGACGTCCTGGGCGCCCGCGCGGCCGAGGTGCTCGCTGAGCCGGCTGGTCACGGCCGCCCGCGTGGCCTGGCCGTCGGTGAGCACGACGAGGTCGAGCGCGTCCTCGCCGACACGGTCGCGCAGGACGTCGGCGAATCCGGTGACGTCGTTGACGCAGCCCGACAGGGGCGGGATCGGGGTCGGGTAGGCGTCGATCCCGACGAGGAGGGCGAGGAGGCGTCCGGCCATCTGAGGCGGCCGTCTCAGGAGGCCGCGTCGGCGAGGGTGATCGTCTGCCAGCCGTGCGGGAAACCCTGCGTGTCGGCGGTGCGAGCGGCATTCGTGCTCTTCATGGTGCGCAGCCTCCAGGTAGCCGGGGCGCTCGTCGCGTCGCTGAGGTTGACGTTCATCGAGAAGACGGAGCCGCGGACCGGAGCCTTCCTGAGCTGGAGGGCCGACCACGGCACCCGGGCCTCGAGGTCGTAGCCGGTCAGCGTGTCGGAGCGCCCGACGGTGATCTCGGGGTGGCGCGTGCCAGTGGTGAAGGTGCCGCGCCCGGCCGGGTTGATCGAGGCGACGCCGGACGTCGGGGCGTCACGGGACAGCCCCACCATGACGTGCACGTCGCGCCCGCGCCGGGTCGTCGCCGCGGGGTCGAGGCTCCGGGCGTCCGGTCCGAACTCGAAGGAGAAGCCGTCGCCGTTGAACCAGGCACCGGGGGTGGCGACGTTGACGCTGCGGACGTCCGGGTCGACGACGTGCACGCGCAGGTAGAGCGCGCCGCTGTCCCAGACGACCTGCCAGTCACCGCCGAACTCGGGCTGGGGCGTGCCCACCTGCGCGATGACGTGGGGGATCGAGGCCGTGGGCACGCCGTCCCAGTCGGCGAAGTCACCGTCGATGGCCGGTGTCGTCGTGGCGCACCCGGCGACGAACGTCGTCGCCGGGGCGCTCGCGGCCGCGGGGGCAGGCCCACAGGCGCTCGTGACGTCGGCCGTGGACCCCTTGAACCACTTCGGGACCTGGGTCGCGCCGAGCCAGAAGAGCCCGAAGAGGACGACGAGCCCGACGAGAGTGCGGACGAAGCCGTGGCCCCTACGGCGCGGGTGCGGGTCCGGCGGTGGGGGAGCGTCCTCGCCCCGGCGGTCCGGGGGTGGGTCCGGCTGCGGCTCGGGGCGGCCCACCGGTCGCGTGTCCGGCGCGGTGTCCGGCTGCGGGATCGGCTGGGTGAGCGTCATGGGGTCGCGGCGTGGCCGCGGCGTCGGGCCGTCGTCGGCGGGCGCTGTCTCCGGTCGGACCCGCTCGAGCAGCTGGGTGACGTCCTCGTAGTCAGGATGTTCGGCGGCGATCTGCTCGAGCAGCGGGAGCGCTGTCGCCGGAGCGCGGGCCAGCAACGCGCCCTTCGCGGCGTCGTAGAGGGACTCGAGCCGGCTCTCGGGCTGCTCGTTCGCGGCGGTGGCGCTCGTCGTGAACGAGAAGGGCTGGTCGGCGCCCGACCGCAGCAGCACGGCGGTGCCCCACTCCGAGGCCTCGTCGGAGACGGCCATCGCCTTGCGCACCTCGCAGATCGCGGCGTCGATGCCCAGTCCGCGGGTCAGGAAGTAGTAGAACTCGTGGCTGAAGACGAGGGCGGCGCGGTCGGAGATCTCGGTCTGCATCGCGACGACCGCCGGCAGACCCTGGCGCACGAGGGCCTGGCCGACGCCGGAGAACGCGTCCCGTCCCGACGTCCGTGCACCCTCGCACGCGTTGAGGACGGCCAGCTGCATGGTCCGGGCATCGTGGAGCAGCGTCCCGAGCCGCGCTCCGGACACCCGGTGCGCCGTGCCGTCCTCGCGCTCGAGGACGAGGACGCCCTCCTGGGCCTGCTGGTCGAAGCCGCCGTGGCCGATGAAGTGGAAGACGTGGTAGTCGTCGAGCAGGGCGCGCTGGAGGCCGGTCAGGGTCGCGTCCTCGAGGACCGTCACGCTGAGGCGGCCGCTCTTGACGAGGTCGCCGGTCGTCGCCGTGAGCAGCTCTCGCTCGCGGTCCACGGCGAGCTCGGGCATGTCGCTCGGGCTCGAGATCATGACGAGGACGCGCAGGGGCGCGTCGACGTGGACCACCGGTGGGCGCTCGAGCGAGTCGAGCAGACGGACGATCGGCGTCTCCTGCGAGAGCGTGAGGAAGCGACCGAGCCTCGAGTCGTAGAGGTACTCCCACGGCACCGGGTCGAGGTCCGGCACGGCGTCGAGCCGCAGCCGCAGCCGCAGGTCCCGGCCCTGGCCGGTGGCGGTCGTCAGGCTCTCCCGGAAGGCCCGCCCGACATCGCCCGACAGCAGCGCGTCGCCGAGACGGCGGCCGTACTCCTTGACGTCGACGACGCGTGCCTCGGCCGGCACGAGGCGTCTCGAGGACACCCGCGGGGGACCCACCGCGATCATGAACTGGGCGAGGTCCGTGGCGGCGAACGGCAGGGTGAACGGTGCCGACGCCTCGCCCGCGGGCGAGGCGAGCACGTGAGCGGCATACCCCTGGCCCTCACGGGTGACGGCGACGTCGAAGTCGAGATAGTCACGGCTCATGGCGATCCTCTGTTCGCAGGAGCGCGCCTGCACTCGACAGTACGCCGGGCGGCTGCTCCTGATACGTCGTTTAGACCCCGACGCGCCCCTTCGGTAGAATCACCCTTGAGCGCGCGAGCCGCGCTCGCGGACGAGGGAGCCGTACCCGCACAGCGACAAGACGGCCGGATCGGAACGCCCGTGCACTGGCTCGTCCTCATCCTGTCCGGCGCGCTGGAGGCCGTCTGGGCCACCGCGCTCGCCGCGTCCGGCGGCTTCAGCCGTCCGCGGCCGACCGTCCTCTTCGCCGTCTCCCTCCTGCTCAGCATGGTCGGCCTCGCGTGGGCCATGACCGCCCTGCCCACCGGCACGGCGTATGCCGTGTGGGTCGGGATCGGCGCCGTCGGCACCGTCCTGCTCGCGGTCGCCCGCGGGGAGGAGCGCCTCGGTGGCGCCCGGGCCGTCCTCCTGGTCGTGCTCGTCGCGTGCGTCGCCGGCCTCAAGGCGGTGGCGTGATGCCGTGGGTCGTCCTGCTCCTCAGCGCCGTCCTCGAGGCGGTGTGGGCCTCGGCGCTCGCCGCGTCCGAGGGACTCTCGCGCCCCATCCCGGCGGTCGTCTTCCTCGTGGCGGGCGCGTTCAGCATGGTCGGGCTCGCGCACGCCGTGCGCACGATCCCCATCGGGACGGCGTATGCCGTGTGGACGGGTCTCGGGGCCGCACTCACCGTGACGTGGGCGATGACGACGGGCGGTGAGGCGTTCTCCGCCGTCAAGGTCGTCCTGCTCGCCGGGATCGTCGCTGCCGTCGTCGGACTCAAGCTCGTCGGGCACGAGCCGGCCGCGTCCCCGAGCTCGGACGACGCTCCCGCGGGTTGAGACGCATCGCGCCGTTCACCCTGATGTGCGGTGTTTCGGGGGAGGGTGTCACCCCTGGCGGGTGATGATGGGCGCGTCGCCTTTGGCAGCGGGCCGGGGCACGACACGAAGGAGCTCTCACGTGCGCAGGACCACGACCAGGACGATCGCTCTCGTCACGTCGCTGGCCATCTCGGGGGCCACTGGGGCGGCGGTCGCCACGGCGGCTCCCGTTGCCCGGGCCCAGAGCCGGAGCGTCTCGGTGTCCGTCGCTGCCGACGGCCAGACCTACGACTACGTCTCGGGTACGACGACCGACCCGAGGGCGTCCGCGCTGCTCGCCGCGGCACGGGCGCACCTGCCCGCCGACTGGCGGGCCCGCGAGGCGAGCGCCCTCGAGAGGTTCGGCGTCGAGCCGTCCGCGGCCCGGGACGCCCTGGGGCGCGCCATCGACCCGACGCAGTACCAGTGCGCGCCGACCCGGCTCGACGCGTACGTCGACGGGGTCGTCGCCCGCATCGACCCCTCGAGCCTGTTCGTGCTGTCGGTCCTCGGCGGCCTCGACTTCCCGACCTACGACGCCCTGCTCTTCGGGTCGACGGGCGACCCGGCGTACGCCCTGACCAAGGGCTCGCGCAACGAGCTGACGAGCGCGTTCCGGGCGGCCCAGAAGTTCTGGGACACCGACGGCACGGACATCGAGCTCATGGCGATGCACGGCGACGTCATGCGTGACCCCGACCGGCTCGCCCGTCTGGTCGGCGTGCTCTACGGCGTCTCCGAGACTGACGCGGCCGAGCTCGCAGCGATCGTCGTCGACGTCGTGACGTCCGACCCCGGCCTCGACGGCGGCGCCAGCCCGATCTTCACCCTCAACGCCTTCGCGTTCAGCGGGGTGGGCGACCCCGACCCGGTCATCTCATCGCTGCCGGACAAGCTCATCCTCGGCGACGGGATGCTCGACGCGCTCGGCGCCATCGGTGTCGGCGACGTCGGGCCGCGCGCCGTCCTCGGCCACGAGTACGGCCACCACGTGCAGTACGACAAGAACCTCGTCGCCTCGCCGCTCACCGGCGCGGAGGCGACCCGTCGCACCGAGCTCATGGCCGATGCCTTCGGGACGTATTTCGTCACGCACAAGCGGGGCCTGGCCCTCAACACCAAGCGCGTCCTCGAGGCCGAGCAGTCCTTCTACCAGGTGGGTGACTGCGCCTTCACGAGCACGGGCCACCACGGCACGCCCGACCAGCGGCTGAGGGCCTCGTCGTGGGGCGCGTCGGTCGCGGCCGATGCGCAGAAGCAGGGCCAGGTCCTGCCGTCGCTCACCCTCGACTCCCGGTTCGAGGCAGTCCTGCCGCAGTTCGTCGCGCCCGACGCCTGAGCCGGGGCGACGGGTGGCCGGGGTGGTCGGCGTCCGGGCGACGCGGACCACCCCGAATCCCGGCGAGCCGGGTCGCCCCGGGCGCTAGGGTCGCGCCCATGGGTACCTGGTGGCTCGAGGCCGTCGGCTGGATCGGGTCGGCGATCCTCGTCTGGTCGCTGCTGCAGACGCAGCTGCGCCGGCTCAGGATCATCAACCTCGTCGGCTGCGTCGTCCTCATCGCCTACAACGCGGTCAACCACGTCTGGCCGATGGTCGGACTCAACGTCGTGCTCGCCGGCATCAACGTCTACTACCTGGCGCGCATGTCACGTGAGAAGCACGACGCCGCCGTCTACGAGGTGCTCGAGGTCGCCGGCGACGACACCTACCTGCGGCACGTGCTGCGGGTGCACGAGGGTGACATCCGGCGCTACAACCCGGCGTTCGTGCACGACCCGTTTGCGGGGGACCCCTCCTACCTCGTGCTCCGCGGGGACGAGGCGGTCGGGGTCGTCCTCATGCGTGACGCCGGCCAGCACACGGCGCAGCTGCTGCTCGACTGGGTGACGCCGCGCCACCGCGACGTCACGCCGGGAGAGTTCGTCTTCGGTCCTGAGGGCCCGTTCCGACGGCGCGGGTTCCGACGGGTGGTGACACCCCCGGACATGGTGGAGCCGTACTACGAGAGCCTCGGCTTCCATCGCGACGGCGACGCCTACGTGCTCTGACGTACGTCCTCGGGCGCGGCCTGGCTCGGCTCGGTCGGCTCGGTCGGCTTGGTCGGCTTGGTCGGCTCGGTCGGCTCGGTCGGCTCGGTCGGTTCGGTCGGCTCGGTGACGGTGGTGACCCTGGTGGGGTGGGTGGGTTCGGCGCGACCGGCGAGCGCGATGCAGCCGCCGAGCGTGGCGACGAAGGCCAGCGCGGCCGCGGGACCATGCCCGGGCGCGACCCGGTCGCCGAGGACGAGCACCCCGAGGAGGGCGGGCACGACCGTCTCGGTGGCGAAGGTGAGGGCCGCGACGGTCGTCACCCGGCCGCGAGCCAGGGCCAGACCGTAGGCGACGGTCGCCAGCACGCCGTGGGCGACGAGGGCCCAGGCGACACCGTCGGTGGCGAGGCCCCACACGGGTGACGGCACCTCGAGCAGACGGGCCGCCACGCCGACGCCCCCGAAGCCGAGGCCCGCTCCGACGCTGAGCACGACGGCCCCACGCCGTCGGTCGTGGTCGACGGTCCCGACGACGAGCAGCAGGGCGACGACGGCGGCCGCAGCGAGGAGCCACCAGGTCGCCCCGGGCCCGGGGTTCACGGCCGGTCCGGCCGATGCGGTCAGGGCGAGGCCGGTGAGCCCGGCGACGACGACGAGCAGCGCGACGACCTCGGCCCGCCCCAGCCGGACGCCGAGCACGACGACCGAGAGCACCGCCGTGACGGCGACCGACGATGCGACCGCGGACTCGACGAGGAAGAGCGGCAGCGTGCGCAAGGCGGCCACGGACGCGAGGAAGCCGACCCCGTCGAGGGCGAGGCCCACGGCATACGGCCAACCGGTCCGGACCCGGTCGCGCAGGGAGGTGCCGGGGGGCAACGCGGAGACACGGCGTACGCCCACGGCCTGGAGCACGGTGGCCGCGCCGTACGCGAGCGCTGCGAGGAGCGCACCGAGCAGTCCGAGCGTCACGCGGTCATCGTGGCAACCGCGGCTGGGAGGTGGCTGCGGGTCAGAGGACCCGCTGGCACTTGCTCATGAAGCGGTCCGGGTCGACGACGGCACGGTGGAACTCGCCCTTGGCGATCTCCTCGCCGTCGGAGTCCTTGACGGTGACGTGGCAGACGAGGCGCCGTCCGTCGTTGATCGGCTCGGCGCAGAGCACGGTGATCGCGGAGCCGACCGCGCTGCCCCTCACGTGCTCGAGCCTGACCATGGTGCCGACGGTCGTGTGGTCGGCGTCGATGTTCTGCTTGCAGACCTGGAACGCGGCGTTCTCGCACCACGTGATCAGACGCGGGGTGGCGAGGACGTCGAGGTCACCGCTGCCGACCTGGGCGGACGTGTCGTCGGCGGTCACCGTGTGCTGGAACTTGCGCATGGGCATTGGACGAGTCTGGCAGAGAACTGGACGTACGCCGATTCGTCTCGACAGGTGGTGGACGTCCGCAGCGTGTCTGCGCGGCGAACCTGAGCCGCGGCTGGGAATGTGGGCACGTGACCACCCATCTGTGGGTTACCAGCGTGGCGCTCGGGGTGACGGCGCTCATCAACTGGGGCTCCGTCCTGCGCGGCGACCACCTCGTCGAGCGCATCACCAAACCGCTCGTCGTGCTGCTCCTCATGGGTCTGGCGTGGTCGCTCTACTGGGAAGGGCGGGTGCCCGGCTCGCCGCCGCTGGTGACCGTCATCGTGGCGCTCGCCTTCTGCCTCGTCGGCGACGTCGCGCTGCTGCACGCGACGGAGACCCGCTTCCTCGTCGGCCTGGGAGCCTTCCTCGTGGGCCACCTGGCCTACGTCTGGGCGATCCTGGAGACGGTGCGTGCCGAGGGCTTCCCGTGGCCGCTCCTCGTGGCCGTGCCCTTCCTGGCGGTACTCCACGCGAAGGCCGGGCGGGACATCGTGCGCCACTCCGGGCCGCAGAGGGGGCCGGTGTTCGTCTACCAGCTCGTCCTCTTCGTGCTCGTGCTCGTGGCGGCAGGCACGGGTGACTGGCTGCTGCTCCTGGGGTGTCTCGTCTTCGTCGTCTCGGACACCGTGCTCGGGCACGACCGCTTCGTCCACGAGCGCCGCTGGGCGCCGCTCACGGTCATCGTGACCTACCACGTCGCCCAGACCCTCATCGTCGTAGCCCTCTACCGCTGAGACCGCCCTGACTCGTGTGGGGTGGCACGCTCACGCGAGCAGGGAGGAGTTGGGGAGTGGGGCTGCGCTAACCTTGGGCGCATGGCTGGCCTGCTGCTCCTTCCGCAGCCGCGTTGACGAAGGTCGGGACTCCCGACATCAACGCGGCTTCCCCTCCTGTGCGAGGGGTTTTCTTTTGCCCAGACCGAGCAGCGACGAAAGAGAAGACATGAGCGAGCAGACATCCGAGAACCCGTTCCGGTACACCGCGGCGATGGCGCAGCAGATCGAGACCTCCTGGCAGGACCGGTGGGAGGAGGAGGGCACGTTCAACGCCCCCAACCCCGCCGGCCCCTGGGCCGAGCCGGAGAAGGTCGCGGCGCGCGGTGAGAAGCTCGTCGTCCTCGACATGTTCCCCTACCCCTCGGGTGTCGGCCTGCACGTCGGCCACCCGCTCGGCTACATCGCGACCGACGTCTACAGCCGCTTCCACCGGATGCTCGGCAAGAACGTCCTGCACGCCCTCGGCTACGACGCGTTCGGCCTGCCCGCCGAGCAGTACGCCGTCCAGACCGGGCAGCACCCTCGGAAGACCACCGAGGAGAACATGACGAACATGAAACGCCAGCTGCGCCGACTCGGGCTGGGCTTCGACAACCGCCGCACCTTCGCGACGATCGACGACGACTACTACCGCTGGACGCAGTGGATCTTTCTGCAGATCTGGGACGCGTGGTACGACGCCGACGCCGTGCGCGAGGACGGTGGCCGCGGCAAGGCTCGCCCCATCAGCGAGCTGGTCGAGGAGTTCGAGTCCGGCCGTCGCGCGGTCGTCGACGCCGACGGTCGCGGCTGGGCCGACCTGTCCGCGACCGAGCGCGCCAAGGTCCTCGAGGGCCACCGCCTCGCCTACACCGACGAGGCCCCGGTCAACTGGTGCCCGGGCCTCGGCACGGTGCTCTCCAACGAGGAGGTCACGAACGAGGGGCGCTCCGAGCGCGGCAACTACCCCGTGTTCCGCCGCAACCTCACACAGTGGAAGATGCGCATCACCGCGTACGCCGACCGTCTGGCCGACGACCTCGACGGCGTCGACTGGCCCGAGAAGGTCAAGCTCATGCAGCGCAACTGGATCGGTCGGTCCAAGGGCGCCCGCGTCACCTTCCCCGTCGTCACCGGCACGGGCGAGGCGGACGGCATCGACGTCTTCACGACGCGCCCCGACACGATCTTCGGCGCGACCTTCATGGTCATCGCGCCGGAGCACCCGCTCGTCGACGCGCTCGTGCCGGCCGGCGGCTGGCCAGAGGGCACCAACGACGCCTGGACCGGCGCGGACGCCGACGCGAGCGCGAGCCCGAAGGAGGCCGTGACGGCATACCAGCTCGCCGCGTCTCGCAAGGGTGACGTCGAACGCCAGACCGAGGGCAAGGACAAGACCGGTGTCTTCACCGGGTCGTGGGCTACGAATCCCTTGACGGGAGAGCGCATCCCGATCTTCGTCGCCGACTACGTCCTGATGGGCTACGGCACCGGGGCCATCATGGCCGTGCCCGGGCAGGACACCCGCGACTGGGAGTTCGCCGAGAAGTTCGACATCCCGATCATCCGCACCGTCCAGCCCACCGAGGGCCACCCCGACGACGAGCCGTTCCTCGGCGACGGCGTGGCGATCAACTCCGCCAACGACCGCATCTCGCTGGACGGGCTGCACGTCGCCGAGGCCAAGGCGCGCATCATCGCGTTCCTCGAGGACGAGGGCATCGGCCAGGGCACCATCAGCTACCGGATCCGCGACTGGCTCTTCAGCCGCCAGCGCTACTGGGGCGAGCCCTTCCCGATCATGTTCGACGAGGACGGCGTCGCGTATGCCGTCCCCGACGACGAGCTGCCGCTGACCCTCCCGGACGTGCCGGACTACAGCCCCAAGACGTTCGACCCCGACGACTCGCAGAGCAGCCCCGAGCCGCCGCTGTCGCGCGTGCCCGAGTGGGTCGAGGTCGAGCAGGACCTCGGCGACGGCCGCGGCCTGCGGACGTTCCGCCGCGAGACGAACACCATGCCCAACTGGGCCGGCTCGTGCTGGTACTACCTGCGCTACCTCGACCCGGCCAACCACGACACGTTCGTCGACCCGGCCAACGAGGCGTACTGGATGGGCCGCCACGACACCCCGGTGGAGGGCGCCCCGGCCGGCACCCGCGACCCCGGCGGCGTCGACCTCTACGTCGGCGGCGTCGAGCACGCCGTGCTGCACCTGCTCTACGCCCGCTTCTGGCACAAGGTGCTCTTCGACCTCGGCCACGTGCACAGCGAGGAGCCCTTCCGGAAGTACTTCTCGCAGGGGTACATCCAGGCGTACGCCTACACCGACAGCCGCGGGCAGTACGTCACCGCGTCCGAGGTCGAGGAGCACCCGGGCAGCCACGGCGCCGAGCCGACGTTCACGTGGCAGGGGCAGCAGGTCTTTCGCGAGTACGGCAAGATCGGCAAGTCGCTGAAGAACTCCGTCAGCCCCGACGAGATGTACGACGCGTACGGCGCCGACACCTTCCGCGTCTACGAGATGTCGATGGGCCCGCTCGAGCTGAGCAAGCCGTGGGAGATCCGCGCCGTCGTCGGCAGCCAGCGCTTCCTGCAGCGCCTGTGGCGCAACGTCATCGACGAGTCGACGGGCGAGGTGCGGGTCGTCGACGCGCCGCTCGACCAAGCCCTGACGACGCAGCTGCACCAGGCGATCGCCGGGGTCCGCGAGGACTTCGAGGGACTGCGCTTCAACACGGCCATCGCCAAGCTCATCGAGCTCAACAACGCGGTGACGAAGCTCGACGCCCCGCCGCGCGAGGTCGTCGAGGCGATGGTGCTCATGCTCGCTCCCGTGGCCCCGCACATCGCGGAGGAGATGTGGCAGCGCCTCGGTCACGGCGGTGGGGTGGCGTATGCCGCGTTCCCCGTCAGCGACCCCACGAAGATCGTCGAGGACCAGGTCACCTGCGTCATCCAGATCAAGGGCAAGGTGCGCGACCGCGTCGAGGTGAGCCCCGACATATCCGAGGACGACCTGCGCGAGCTGGCGCTGGGTCGTGACAAGGTGAGGGCGGCGACGGAGGGCGGCATCCGCACCGTCATCGTGCGGGCGCCGAAGCTCGTCAACGTCGTCCCGATGTGACGAGCTGCTGACCGACGACGGAGGGAGCGGGACGTGACCACGAGGATCGTCACCGACTCGACGGCCTACCTGCCCGGTGAGGTCCTCGAGGAGCACGGCATCGAGGTCGTCCCGCTCCACGTCGTCGTCGGGGGTCGCGACCACGTCGAAGGCCGGGACGTCTCGGCCGAGCGGGTCGCGGCGGCCTTGCGCGAGTACACCATCGTCACGACGTCGCGCCCGACGCCGCAGGTGTTCGCCGAGACGTACCAACGGCTCGCGGACGAGGGCGCGACCGCGATCGTGTCGATCCACCTGTCGTCGCAGATGTCGGGCACCGTCGAGGCGGCCCGGCTCGCGGCGGCCGAGGCCCCGGTCCCGGTCGAGGTCGTCGACAGCGAGACCATCGGCATGGCCATGGGATTCGCCGTCGTGGCCGCGGCCGAGGCGGCCGCCGGGGGCGCCGACGTGACGGCCATCCTCGACGCCGTGCGCTCGCGGCTCCAGTCCTCGGGCGTCCTCTTCTACGTCGACACGCTCGAGCACCTCCGGCGTGGCGGCCGGATCGGCGCCGCGTCGGCCCTGCTCGGGTCGGCCCTCGCCATCAAGCCGATCCTCGCCGTGCGTGGTGGCCGCATCGTGCCGGTCGAGAAGGTCCGCACGTCGGCGCGTGCGGTGGCCCGCATCGAGGCGATGGTCGTCGAGCAGGTCGAGCAGGGCGGCCTCGCGGTCGACATCGCCGTGCACCATCTCGACGCACCCGTCCGCGCCGACCAGATCGCGTCACAGCTGCGCACGATGGTCCCGGGCTCGCCCACGGTGCTCGTCGTCGAGCTCGGCGCCGTCGTCGGCGCCCACGTGGGGCCCGGCACCGTGGCGATCGCCGTCAGCCCACGTCCCGGCGACCCGCTGCCGGACCGTCCGTCACCCGGCGAGGTCTCCGGGTCGTGAACGTCGGCACGGTTCTCGCCTGGGCGGGAGGAGTGGTCGCCGCCTTCCTCGTCGGCTCGCTCAACCCGGCGACGATGATCGCCCGCCTCCTCGGCACGGACCTCGCCTCGTCCGGGTCGGGCAACCCGGGCGCGACGAACGCCGGCCGGGTGCTCGGCCGCAAGTGGGGTGTCGTCGTCGGCGTGCTCGACGTCCTCAAGGGTCTCGTCCCGACCTTCGTCGCCGGCCACCTCTTCGGCCCCCACGCGGCCTACGCCGTCGGCATCGCCGCGGTGCTCGGACACATCTGGTCACCCTTCCTCAAGGGACGCGGTGGCAAGGGTGTCGCGACGACGCTCGGAGCGATCCTCGGAGTGCACCCCTGGGTGGCACTCGTCGTCGTCGTGGTCTTCGCCGTCGCCGTCGCCCTCACCCGCTGGGTGGCGGCCGGATCGATCTTCGGCGCCCTCGCGATGCTCGTCGTCGCCGTCCTCATCTGGACGGGCCACGCACCTGGCGACGTGTGGACTGGCTTGTGGCTCATGGCGATCGGGCTGCTCGTCCTGGCTCGACACAAGAACAACGTCATCGGCTGGTGGCGTCAGCGGCACCTGCCCTGAGTGGCTTCGTCCCACTTCGACCGCTGCGTCCCACGAGTCTGACGGCAGTCTGGCGCGGTCGGCAGACGACGCCGACTCCTCGGGTCTGCGTTCGGAGACTCCACTCGGGGGTCACCATGGCGGGGACAGGTGCCTGGTGGGCGCGTCAAGGCTTGGCGGTCAGGGCTGCGAGCGCCGCGCGGGTCGACGTCGCGCGGGGCTCGCCCTGCTCCTCGCGGATCACGAGGCACGCCTCGAAGCACACGACAGCCTCGTCGGTGCGCCCAGCATCGACGAGGAACCGGCCCAGGTGGTGCAACGTGTAGTGCTCGAGGACCCGGTCGCCCGACGAGCGGGCGAGCTCGAGCGCCTCACGGAAGTCCTCCTCGGCGGCGGCGGCCTCGTCGGCGTAGTGCTCGGCCGTCGCGAGCACGAGGAGCGCCCAGCGCAGCGTCTCGCTCCGTCCGGTGTCCCGGGCGACGTGGACCGCCGGGCGAGCCAGCGCGACGGCCTCCTGCTCCCGCCCGGCGATCGTGAGCGCCTCGGCGAGGTCGACGGCGGCATCGAGCACCGCACCGCCCGCGCCGTCGCCGGGCGCTGCCTCCACGGCGGACGCGAGGTCGGTGCGAGCAGCCTCGACGGCGTCCTCGTTCTCCTCCGCCGTCCGGGTGAACCGACCGAAGTGCGGCTCACCGACGACGAACGTGGACCCAGTCATGGGAGCACGCTAGCGAGCGTGGTCAGGCGTCCGCGTGGCCGGGCACACGGCATACGGAGTCCGGCCCGACGCTCAGAAGACGATGGTGCGGCGGCCCGAGAGGAAGACGCGGGACTCGGCGTGGTCGCGGACCGCGCGGGAGAGCACCCGGCGTTCGACGTCGCGGCCGATGGCGACGAGCCGCTCGGGGGACTCGGCGTGCGTGACGCGGACGACGTCCTGCTCGATGATCGGGCCTTCGTCGAGGTCGGCCGTGACGTAGTGGGCCGAGGCGCCGATGAGCTTGACCCCCCGGTCGTGCGCCTGGTGGTAGGGCTTGGCGCCCTTGAAGCCCGGCAGGAAGGAGTGGTGGATGTTGATGGCCCGGCCCTCGAGCGCGCGGCACAGCCCGTCGCTGAGGATCTGCATGTAGCGCGCGAGGACCACGAGGCCGACGTCCTCCGCCTGGACGAGACGGAGGAGCTCGGCCTCGGCGTCGGCCTTGCTGTCCTTCGTGACGGGGATGACCGTGAAGGGCAGGCCGTAGTACTCGACCAGCCCGCGGCAGTCCTCGTGGTTGCCGACGACCCCGACGATGTCGATGGGCAGGTCCCCCGACTTCCAGCGGTAGAGCAGGTCGAGCAGGCAGTGGTCGAACTTGCTGACGAGGATGACGGTGCGGCAGTGCTCGTCCTCGGGCCGTGCTGCGAGGTGGTGGTGCGCGATGGCCGGGCTCTCGCGGATCGCGGCCAGGACCTGCTCGACCTCGTGGGCCTCGGCGTCGAAGACGGTGCGCATGAAGAAGAGGTCGGTGTCCTCGTCGGAGTACTGCTGGTTCTCGACGATGTTGGCCGAGACGGCGAGCAGCGCCGCGGAGACGGCCGCCACGATCCCGGGTCGGTCGTCGCAGGTGAGGGTCATGATGTGCCGAGCCATTGGAGCAGTCTGGACCAGCCGGGCGCGAGGGCGTGAATCGACGCGCGGGCCGTCTCGGGCCGTGGCCGTCCACACCCCTTGGGGCCCGGGTCGGCTTGTCCCCAGTAGGTGCCGGGGCGGCGGCGGGTGGGCGGCCGGCTTCCTAGCGTCGGGGTATGCCGTTCCGACCCGCCCAGAGACCGCCGGACCTCGAGCGGGTGGCCCGGATCCTCGGCGTGGATGCGGCGCGGGCCGGGCCGGGGGAAGACGGTGCCCGCGCTGCTCCGGCGGCGGCGTCGGAGGAGGTCGGCGGCTGGGTGCCTCGTGCTCCCGGAGCGGCCGTCGGCGAGAACCCGGTGGCGTCGGCGGTTCGGAGGTTGACCCAGCGGGCCACGGACGACGACGAGGTGGAGCGGCTCGACGCCGACCTTCGTCGGGCGCGGCGGCCGGGCGTTCTCACGGTCCCGGACGAGCTGCGCACCGGGAGGCGTGGGGTGAGCAGCGCGGCCGTCGTCTCGATGCTTGCTCTCGTCGTGGCCGTGGGGTGTGTCTTCGTGTTGCGTGTGCTGTGGGCCGAACGGTCGGCGTCCGCTCCGGACGTCGCGCCCGGACCGTCGAGATCGGTCCAGATCGTGGGTGGGACGGCGACGGCGGCGGCCCGGGCGACGACGGGCCCGTCGGTCGGCGCGGCGTCGGGTGGCCCGGCGGGTGGCCCAATGGGTGGCCCGACGTCCGGCGCGCAGCTCGTCGTGCACGTCGTCGGGCAGGTCGTGCGTCCTGGCCTCGTGCGGCTCCGCCCGGGGGCCCGCGTAGCAGATGCCATCTCGGCGGCCGGGGGCACCCGCGCGGGCGCGGACGTCGCGGCCCTCAACCTCGCGCGGCTCGTCGTGGACGGCGAGCAGATCCGGGTGCTGAGGCCGGGGGAGTCGCCGGCAGTGGCTCCTGGAGCCGGAGTGGCCGGGGATGGCGGGGCCGTCGGCGCCGGTGGCTCCGGCACGTCGGGCTCGTCCGGTGGCTCGAACGGCCCGGTGAGCCTCAACTCGGCCGACGCCGCAGCCCTCGACACCCTGCCCGGCGTGGGGCCGGTGCTCGCCCAGCGGATCATCGACTGGCGCACGGAGCACGGTCGCTTCACGTCGATCGACGAGCTCGGTGAGGTGAGCGGCATCGGCGACAAGCTCATGGCCCAGCTACGCCCCAAGGTGACGCTGTGACGTCGTGGGCACCGGACGCCCCGAGGGAGCGCGAGCAGGCGCCCCGGGGTCCCTCCCTCGTCGTGCTGACCGGACGCGACACGGTGCGCCGGGTCCGGCCCCGCACGTCGCGACACCTCGACCTGCGGCTCCTGCTGCCCGTGGCGGTCACGTGGCCTGCTCTGGCCTTCTGGGGCCTCCTCGCCCCCGTCTGGCTCGTGGCCACGGTCGCGTTCGCAGCGCTCGCCACCGGTGTCGCGGCAGGCGCGACGGCCCGGGCGACGAGGTGGCGGGGCGCCGTGCTCGGTCGATCCGTCCTGCGCGGGGTCGCGGCGCTGTGTGCCGTGCTCGCCCTGCTGCTCGGCGCCGGCGTCGGTCACCGAGCCGTGCGGACCGCAGGCCCGGTCGAAGGACTGGCCGCCGAGCGAGCCGTGGTCACGGTGCGGGCCACGGTGGCCGCCGACCCCCGAGCGGTGAGCAGCGGGACCGGCGCGGGGGCGGACCGACCCGACGCCCCGGTCGTCAGTGTCCTGCGCCTCGACGTGACCCAGGTCGCGGGGCGGGGTCGCACCACGACGGTGAGCGCCCCCGTGCTCGTCATCGCACGGGGCACACAGTGGTCGATGCTGCGGTGGCACGACGAGGTCGAGGCCGTCGTGCGGCTCGGACCGGCCGAGCCCGGTGACGACGTCGTCGCGACGGCGACCCCGAAGGGCGCCGTCGAGGTCGTCGAGTCCGCCGGTGGGGTCTTCGCGGCAGCCGATGCGGTGCGTGCGCGCCTCCGAGCGGCCACCGCCGGCCTCTGGGCCGACGCCCGCGGTCTCGTCCCGGCGCTCGTCGTCGGCGACACCTCACAGACGCCCCCCGACCTCACGGCGGCGATGCTCGAGACGGGTCTCAGCCACCTCAGCGCGGTATCCGGCAGCAACGTCACGTTCGTGCTCGCCACCGTCGTGTGGCTCTGCGGGCTCGTCGGCATCCGTCGACGCTGGCGCCCGCCGGCGGCTGCGCTCGGACTGCTCGGCTTCGTCGTCCTCGCCCGCCCCGAACCCAGCGTCGTGCGTGCCGCCGTCATGGGGCTCGTCGGGCTGCTCGCCCTCTCGACGTCGCGCCGCCGCGCGGGGATCCCGGCGCTCGCCGGTGCGATCGTCGCGCTGCTCGTGTGGGACCCGTGGCTGTCGCGCTCCTACGGTTTCGCCCTGTCGAGCATCGCCACCCTCGGGCTGCTGGTCCTCGCCCGGCCGTGGGGACGCGTCATCTCCCGGAGGCTCCCCGGTCCGCTCAAGCCGTTGGGCCCCGTCCTCGCGATCCCGGTCGCGGCCCAAGCCGTCTGTGCGCCGGTCGTCGTGCCCCTGCAGGGAAGCGTCTCGGTCGTCGCCGTGCTCGCCAACCTCCTCGCGGCGCCCTTCGTCGCGCCGACCACGGTCGTCGGTGTCGTCGTCGCGCTCGTCTCGGTCGTCTGGGTCACGGGTGCGGCCGCCCTGGCGTGGGTGGCGGCGATCCCGGCCCAGGCCATCGCGGCCGTGGCCCGGTGGTGCGCCGACCTGCCCTTCGGCAGCGTCGCCTGGGGTGACTCGGCCGGCGCGGCGGTCCTGCTCGCGGTCGTCACCGTCGGCGTCCTCGCAACGGTGCCCTGGGCGTGGTTCCGCACGAGGCACCGACCGACGGTGGCCGTCGCCGTGGTCGTGCTCGCCGCGGGGTTCGCCGCGCCGACAGCCCCGATCGCCTGGCCGCCGCCCGGCTGGGCCCTCATCGCCTGCGACGTCGGTCAGGGCGACGGGCTCGTCGTCGACAACGGCGGCGGTCACGTCGTCGTGGTCGACACCGGGCCCGATCCCGAGCCGATGGGGGCCTGCCTCGACCGCATCGGCGCGACGGCCGTCGACCTCGTGGTGCTGACCCACTACCACGCCGACCACGTCGGCGGACTGGCTGCGGTGCTCGAGCGCCCGGTCGCCGAGATCCGGGCCTCGCCCGTGCTCGACCCGCCCGCCGAGGCGGCCCGTGTCGCCCGGCTCGCGCAGGCCCGCCGCATACCGCTGGGCGCACTGCGGACCGGGGAGCGCCTCACCGTCGGCGAGGTCGGTGCCGACGTCTGGTGGCCCGCCCGGCGCATCGACGCGGGATCGGTGCCCAACAACGGCTCGGTCGTGATGACGATGCACGTCCGTGGACTCACCGTTCTGCTCGCCGGCGACATCGAGCGCGAGGCGGCAGCGCAGGTGATCCACGAGTCTCAGCTCGACCCGCAGCGCTGGGGGCGCGTCGATGTGCTCAAGGTCGCGCACCACGGGTCGAGCAACCGCGATGACCGCATCCTCGACCACGTCGACGGGCGGCTCGCGTTGATCAGCGTCGGCGCCGGCAACGACTACGGCCACCCGGCGCCGGCGACCGTGCAGGCGCTGGAGGGGCGGGGGTTCGAGGTGCACCGCACCGACCTCGAGGGCGACGTCGCGATCGTCAGCGACACCGACGGCGTCCGCGCCGTGTCGGGATGACGGCGGTCGCCGGTCACGATCCTCGCGACATTCGGTCAGGCGGGGTTCGTCGGTGTCGACGGGTCGACCGGCGCGTCCTCCGGGCCGGCCGGCGCGCGAGGGACGGCGTCGCCGGTCTCGTCGGTGACCTCGTCGGTGACCTCGTCGGCGACCTCGTCGGCGACCTCGGCGGGAGGCCCGGCGAGGTCGAAATCCGCGAAGTCGAAGCCGGGGGACACGAGACAGCTGACGAGGGCGTCGGCGCCTCCCGGCACGGTGCGCTGCCAGACGTGCGCGGGGACGACTGCCTGGGCCACCTCGCCGGCCGCGAGGTCGAGGCCGAGCACGACCCACGCCACGTCACCGCCGGACGGCGGCTGTGCCCCGGTCCCGCCGAGCTCGAGCACGACCGTGCCGGTGTGGGCGAGCCACACCTCGTCCGAGGCCACCCGGTGCCAGGCCGAGGACTCTCCGGCCGGGAGGAAGAAGTGGATGAGGGTGGCAGTCGCCCGCACGCGGCCGTCCGGCAGCGTCACGGTGTCGGGGGAGGCCCAGGTCTGCCGGAACCACCCGCCTTCCGGGTGCGGCTCGAGGTCCAGGACGTCGGCGAGGGGCGGGCGCATGCCGTCCATCATCCCGCCCCTCGCGCCGATGGTCATGGTGCCTGCTCAGCCGTGCTTCAGCGACGGGTCGGCGGGCTTGGGCGGCCACGGGAAGAAGCCGCTCGTGCGGCGCACGTAGTCGGCGTAGTCGGGGCGGCGGTCGCCGATGTCCTTCTCGAGCAGCTTCTTGCCGGTGCCGCCGTAGAGGTTCCACACCATGACGGCCGGCGACAGGATCGTCAGCACGCCGGGCCAGGCGCTCGCCGCGACGACGAAGAGTCCCGTCCAGACGCTCGCGTCGCCGAAGTAGTTCGGGTGCCGGGTGTAGCGCCAGAGGCCGGTGTCGAGCACCGTCCCCTTGTTGGCCGGGTCGTTGCGGAAGCGCGTCAGCTGCAGGTCGCCCACCGACTCGAAGAAGAAGCCGACGGCCCAGACGACGACGCCCAGCCACAGCACCGCGCCGATGCCGCCCTCGACGAACATCGCGATCTGGACCGGCAGCGAGACGAACCACATGATGACGCCCTGCGGGAGATAGATGTGCAACAGCGCGTACGCGTTCGGGTTGCCGTCGGCTCGCTTCAGCATCTCCTCGTAGCGCGGGTCCTCACCCTTGCCTCGCGACCGGTTGAAGATGTGGGCGGCCAGGCGAAGCCCCCACAAGCCCGTGAGGACCAGGGCCAGCCAGCGGCGCAGTGCGTCGCCGTGGCCGCCGCTCGTGACGAACGCCGTGAGGGCGATGGCCACGAAGCCGAGGCCCCAGGTGACGTCGATGACGGCCTGCTTGCCGACGCGCAGCGCCACGGCGAACGTGATGCCGAGAACGACGACGACGGCGAGCGCGGTGAGCAGCAGCGTGCGCCCGAAGGCGCCGCCGTCGAAACCGGCAGCCTCGGCCGCCGGGGCCGCGATGGGGGCGGCGGTCGTCCAGACCGACTGCACGGCGGTCACCAGGCCCGGACGGGCGGCATACCGCTGCGGCCGTCGGCCGTCGGCTTGACGGCGAGGATCTGGTCGACGCCCATGCGACCCTCCTCGAACGCGAGGGCGCCACCGACGAGGTAGAGGCGCCAGACGCGGCCGACCTCATCGCCGACCATGGCGACGACGCGGTCCCAGTTGGCCTCGAACGTGTCGTACCAGGCGTTGACGGTCCACACGTAGTGCTCGCGCAGGGCGTGGACGTCACGGACCTCGAGGCCGGCCTGCTCGATGAGGTCGACCGTCTCCCCGACCGGGCGCATGTGCATGTCGGGCGCGATGAAGGCCTCGATGAAGGGACCGCCGCCCGGACGGGTCGTGCGCGACATCTGCTGGATCAGCGCGCGGCCGCCCGGGCGCAGGAGGCGGTGGATCTGCCCCGTGAACGTCGGGTAGTTCTTCTGCCCTACGTGCTCGCCCATCTCGATCGAGGAGATGGTGTCGAAGGGGCCGTCCGGCACCTCGCGGTAGTCCTGGAGCCGGATCTCGACGCGATCCTGCAGGCCGCGCTCGCGGATCCGCTCGTCGATGAAGGCCTTCTGCTCGCTCGAGATCGTCACGCCGACGACGTGCGCGCCGAACTTCTCGGCCGCGTGCAGCGAGAGGGACCCCCAGCCGCAGCCGATGTCGAGGTGTCGGCTGCCGGGCTCGATACCGAGCTTGCGGCACACCAGGTCGAGCTTGTCGCGCTGCGAGTCCTCGACGGTGTAGCCGGGCTCGGTGCTCGTCCAGTACCCGCACGAGTAGGCCATGTGCGGGTCGAGGATGAGCGAGTAGAACTCGTTGGAGAGGTTGTAGTGGTGCTCGATGGCACTGCGGTCGCGGGTCTTGGTGTGCAGGCGCCCGCGGAGGCGGGCCTGCGAGACGGGCGGCTCGGGCGGCAGCCCGACGACACCGAGGTCGAACGCCGTCCTGATGCCGTTCTTCGCGACGGCGGCGACGGTGCCGGCCGAGGGACGGCCGCCCGCGAGCGTGCGGGCCGTCGACCAGACGCGCCGGAAGCCGTCGAGCAGGTCACCCTCGACGTCGAGCTCGCCCGTGACGTACGCCTGGGCGAGGCCGAGCTCGCCCGGGTGGCGCACGAGACGGCGCAGCGCCGCGGGGTCGCGCAGGACGACGGTCGGGGCGTCGGCGGGTCCGGCGACGCTGCCGTCCCACGCCTTGAGGCGAACGGGGAGCTGGCCACCGAAGAGGGGCTCGATGACGGTCGCCAGCCGGGCGGCGATGCCGTTCGGACGGGAGGACGCCGCGGAGGGGGCGGGAGCGTCGGGGCGGTCGTCGGTCATGGTCATCGGGGTGGCCTCTCGTTGGGTCGACTCGAGATGATTCGGTGCCGGGCGCGCGGCGGATGGGGCGGCGCGGCGCCCGTCATGGAGATACCCGGATCGCGCCCTCGCGTCCCGCGCCTGCCCCAGCAGCCGTCGGGCCACGAGCAGGGCAGAACGTGGAGCTCGGGGCGGACGGTCAGGGGGGTGACCTGCACGGGGACGGCCCTGACCGTGGCAGCTCGTGTCGATGTCGCGGTCACCGTGCCCGACGCGTCGGCTCCGGCGGGTGAACCCTTGACGCGCACGGATCATGCGCCCGTGGTGTCGCCGGCGGCCGACCCGATGAGGGTGTCGGCTGCCCCGGGGCGCACGGTCACGAGATCGGGCGGCGGCTCGGTAGCTGTCCCGACGACGCGCCACTCGCGGGTCGAGGTGCGATAGGTCGCCTGCGTGACGGCGACACGGTCCACGAGCTGGGTGACCGTCACCTTCGCCGTGCTCGTGCCGCCCCGCCCGGTCGCGGTGACGGTGAAGGCCAGCGGCCGGGCCATTCTGTGCGGACGGAGCCGCGCCGCTCGCCGTGCTCGGTGATCCCACCGAGAAGGTGAACGTGCCCGAGACGGCATCGGTGTCGCTCCTCCAGCCGGGTGTGAGCCGAGGCGGGGTCGCGACGGACAGCAGGAGGACACCGCCCAGCACCCAGTCGAGCGGCCTTCGGAGCCAGCTGGTTCGTCGCCGTCGCTGCATGGCCGTGCCCCCGAGTCTGCGGCGGCCCTCCGACCGTCCGGATGCGACGAGGACCGCACGACACGCCCACGGCCGCACCGAGCTTGGCGGCGATGGCGACCGCACCGGTCAGGAGGAGACCCCCACCGACCCGTCCCGTCTCGCGTCCCCGGCGGCCACCAGCCCGTCCGGACCCAGCACCGCTGCGCCCACCCCACCGAAGTACATGTGCGGACCTGGGAAGCGGTGCGAGGGGAGTCCGCTCGCCTCGACCGCAGCCGCGATGTCGTCCGACGGCTCGTGCTCGACGCGTGGGGACCCATCGTCCATGAACCGCACGTGCAAGCGCGGGGCGTCGATCGAGCGCTGGAGGTCGTCGCCGCGAAGGAGTCCGCGTCCGAGCACCTGCATGAGCGCCGTCGTGATCCGGTCCGCCCCGGGTGAGCCGACGGCGAGCGCCGTGCCCGAGGAGCTGCGGCCGGTGGTCGGGGCCATGTTCGAGGCGAGCCGCGTGCCGGGGGACACGGCGTGGATGCCGAGCCGGTTGAGCTCCGGCTCGCCCAGGGCGTTGTTGAGCAGGATGCCGGTGCCGGGGATCACCATGCCGGCGCCGTATCCGCACGACATCGTGATGGCACACGCGTTCCCGTGCTCGTCCACGGCGGAGACGTGAGCGGTGGACGCCGAGGTGGGAAGCCCCGCCAGCCCGTGTCGCTCCACCGTCTCGAGGAGGGCGTGGCCGTCGGCGTCGAGGTCGCGGGACCTGTCGTGGACGGAGAGACGGTAGGCGAGGACCCGGCGCTGGATGTCGATGACCTCGGCCCACGTCCAGTCCTCGTGCCGCGCCAGCTGGCCGAGCATGGCCGCGAGCATCGGGCCGCCCACGGAGGGCGGCGGGTTGAGGGCAGTGTGCCAGGAGCCGACGGTCCGCATCGTGGGTGCACGCACCAGGGCCTCGTATGCCGTGAGGTCGGCCATCGTGATCAACCCACCGTTCGCGGCCATGTCCTCGACGAGAACGCGCCCGACGGCGCCGGTCGTGAAGAGCGAGGCCCCTTGTGCCGCAAGTAGGTCCAAGATGTCGGCGAGGTCGACGTTGAGGGATGTCTCGCCCGGCTCGAGCGGTCCGCCGTCGGCTCCTGTCACAAGGGCGTGGGCCTCGGGGTCGTGGCCGAAGAGCGTGTCGCGGACGATGCCGAGGTAGAGGGCGGCGGCCGCGCCGACCCGGTACCCGTCGCGACAGGTCCGGGCGGACGGCTCCACCAGCCGCCGCCACGGCACCTTCCCGAAGCGGTCCCTGGCGGCTGAGAGTGCCTGTACGGCACCGGAGTTCGCGACCGCAGCGTGTCCCGCACCGATCGTCACCCCGCCGCCGTAGTCGGTGGGGACCTGCCGAACGCCGTGGCCGAAGGCCGACCGGTCCAGTCCCCGGCCGGGCATCTCGACGTTGCCGTCGATGAGGACGGGGTCGTCGCCGGCGAGCCACACGTTGACGAACGCGCCACCCATCAGGCTGACGACCCCGGGCTCGGTGCTCATGGCCGCCAGGGACGCGGCGATGGCCGCATCGACGGCGTTTCCGCCCTCGGCTGCCACCTCGAGCCCGGCCTGCAGAGCCGCCGGACCCGGAGCGGCGAGCGCCACCCGGCTCATGAGGTCGCTCTGCCGCTCGAGTGGTACTCCGCGTTCGGCACGAGCCCCAACGCCGTCGACACCCGGTTGGTGAGGTTGAACATCCCGACGACCTGGACGAGCTCGACCACCTCGTGGTCGTCGAGTCCCACGGCCCGCAGTGGGGCGAGGTCGGCCTCGGTGACCTCGGCGGGATGGAGAGTCAGCTTCTCGGCGTAGGAGGCCATCGCGTACTCACGGTGGGGAAGCCCCGCCTGCCGCCAGTTCGAGGCGACGAGGTCGGCGGTCACAGGGTCTCCGGTGTGCTCACGGAGGGCTGCGCCGTGGCTCACCTCGCAGTACGTGCACCGGTTGACGCTGCTGACGACGACGGCCAGCAGCTCGCGGTCGGCGTTGCTCAGGTGCCCCTCCTTGTTCACGAGGAGGTTGAAGTAGCCCCACCACGCGAGGAACTGTTCGCCGTTGACCGCCTGGGCGCGAAAGACGTTGGGCACGAAGCCGACGGTCTCCTGTGCCTTGTCCCAGAGGCGGCTCACGCCCTCCGGGACGTCGTCGCGCTCGGGCACGGCCAGGTACGAGATGCGCTCGCGGTCACCCATGAGGCCCACCGTATGCCGCGTGGGGGCCGAGCGCCCGTGGCGCGCCCTCACGCGCCGTCCTGGCCGTCAGGCCTTGGCGCCGACGAGCTCGGCGGTGGAGGCCTTCGGGTCGGCGCCGGCGGCCTCGCACAGCGCGTCGAGGGCAGCGGCGACGGCAGGCACGCGCTGCAGGTCGGGAGTCGTCACGGCGAGGATCTGGCGGCGCGACGCAGGGGAGAGCGGCAGGGTCGCGACCTCGTCGTGCTTGGCGGCGTTGAGGATGAGGTCGGGCACGAGGGCCACCCCCAGCCCGGCCGTGACGAGCCCGAGCTGCGCGACGTAGTCCTCGGTCTCGAAGGCCACGTTGGGCCGGAAGCCGGCGGTGTCGGCGAGCGACAGGAGGTGGCCGCGACAGCGGGGGCAGCCCGCGATCCACTCCTCGCCCGAGAAGTCGGCGAGCGAGGCGGCCCCGTCGCCGGCGTGCGGGTGCGTGCCGGGGACGACGAGACGCACCTCGTCGTCCATGAGCCGGCGGGTCACGAGGAGCGAGAGGTCCTCCTCCAGCTCCCCGAGGTCGCCGCCCTCGTAGGCGAAGGCGACAGCGACATCACAGTCGCCGTTGCGCAGGGCCGCGAGCGACTCGGGCGGCTCGGCCTCGGTGAAGGTGACGGTGATGTCGGGGTGACGGGCCTTGAGGATGGCGAGGGTCCGGGGCACGAGTGTGGCCGACGAGCTGGGGAAGGCCTGGAGGCGGACCCGTCCGGCGCGCAGGCCGGCGATCGCGGTGATCTCCTCCTCGGCCGCGTCGAGGGCGGCGAGGACACCGACGGCGTGGCGGGCGAGCACCTGACCGGCCTCGGTGAGGCGGACCTGACGGCCGTAGCGCTCGACGAGGACGGTCCCGGTGCGCTGCTCGAGGCGACGGACCATCTGCGAGATGGCCGGCTGGGTGAAGCCCAAGGCGTTGGCAGCGCTCGTGAAGCTTCCCTCGTCGGCAATGGCCTTCATGACCCGCAGGCCGGCAGCATCGATCATGACCTCATCATAACCGGTGATTATGGAATCCTGCCGTATCCAGTCGGTCGAGAATGGTCCCGGAGCGGCACGTAGGCTTGCCGGGTGCAGCAGCCGAACGGCATACCCCCGGAGACGACGGCCGCGACGGTCACCACGGCGACGACCCGGCTCGCCACGTCGCGCACCCTGCCGCTCCAGACGCACGACCTCGGCACCTTCGACGATCTCGTCGACCTCGTCAGTGGCGGCGGGGTCGTCGTGCTCTCGGGTGCGGGGCTCTCGACCGAGTCGGGGATCCCCGACTACCGCGGGCCCGACGGGACACGTCGGGTCGAGCCGATGACGTACGGCGAGTTCGCCGGGTCGAGCGAGGCCCGTCGGCGGTACTGGGCCCGCAGCTACATCGGCTGGCAGCGCTTCAACGCCGCCGCGCCCAACGAGGGGCACCGCGTCGTCACCGACCTGCAACGAGCGGGTTACGTCGGACCGATCATCACCCAGAACGTCGACGGCCTGCACCAGGCGTCGGGCGCGACGCACGTCATCGAGCTGCACGGGTCGCTCGACCGTGCGGTCTGTCTCACGTGCGGTGAGTACACCTCGCGGATCGGCTTGCACGAGAGGATGACCGAGGCAAACCCGGGCTTCATGGACCGCTTCGCCGAGGCGGCGCACGCGGTGGGGTTGCAGTGGGGTGACCAGGTGCGCCCCGACGGAGACATCGTGCTCGCCGACGCGCTCGTCGGGTCCTTCCACGCCCCGCGTTGCCTCGTCTGCGGCCACGACACCGTCAAGCCCGACGTCGTCTTCTTCGGCGAGTCGGTGCCCAAGGCCGTCGTGGAGCAGTGCTTCTCCCTCGTCGAGGGTGCCGGCGCCGTCCTCGTCCTCGGGTCCTCGTTGTCCGTCATGAGCGGCTACCGCTTCGTCCGTCGCGCCCACCAGCGCGACGTGCCCGTCGCGATCGTCACGCGCTCCGCGACGCGCGGCGACGCCGAGGCGACCCTGCGCCTCCACGCGCCCCTCGGTCCGACCCTGACGGAGCTGCGCCATGCCCTCGGGCACTGAGCAGCCTTGGTATGCCGCCCTCCCGGAGTCCGGCGAGGGTCCGTCCGTCCACTGGTCGTCGAGCGCGTTCGAGACCGAGCTGCGCGAGTGGGTCGGCGGAGTCCTGGGCGACCTCGGCAGCGACCTCGTGTCCCTCGAAGCGGTGCACCAGCGCCCCTGGTCGACGGTGTGGCGCGGTGTCGCATCCGACGGCGGCATCTACTGGGCCAAGCAGAACTGCGCGCACCAGTCGTTCGAGGCGGCACTGCTCGTCGTGCTCGACCGCCTGTCACCACACCGGGTCGTCCCGATCGTCGCGGCCGACCCCGAGCGTGGCCTGCACCTCGTCCCCGACCAGGGGCCGGTCTTCGCCCTGTCGGTCGCGGACGACGACGTCGACGCCTGGTGCCGGGTCGCCGCCGAGGCGATGCACCTCCAGCGCGAGCTCGTCGGCCACGAGGAGGACCTCGTCCGCGCCGGCATGTCGGCACTGCCTCCGGCCGAGTCGGCGGCCTACCTCGAGGCGAGGGTCGCGTCCCTGTCGGCCCTGGCCCCGGATGACCCGCGCCACATGGCTGCCGACGTCGCGCTACGGTTGCGTGCGCTGCTGCCGGCGGTCACGGCGTGGGCCGACGACGTGGAGAGCCTCGGCCTGCCGGACAGCCTCGTGCACAACGATCTCCACGCGAACAACGTCTTCGCGACGGCGGACGGAATGCGCTTCTTCGACTTCGGTGACGCCCTGCTCGCGCACCCGCTGTCGGCGCTCTTCGTCCCGCTCAACGTGCTGCTCCACCGCTTCGGCGCCACCCCGGACGACCCGCGGCTCAGGCGGGTGGCGGACGCCGCGATCGACGTCTGGGGTGACGTCGTCCCGGTCGGCGAGCTGCGAGCGGCCCTGCCGTCCGCGCTGCGGCTGGGTCGGCTCGGGCGTGCCGAGTCGTGGCTCCGCGTCACGGCGACGCTGACGCCGGACGAGGCGGCCGAGTACGGCGACTCCGGCACGTGGTGGCTCGGTGCCATCGGCGACGAACCGCCCCTGTCCTGAAGGCTATTCGGCCACCGACCGAGCCGAGCGTGCCTCGGCGCCATCGGCCTCGCGCAGGTCCCACAGCTCCTTGGTCTGCACGGCCCAGTAGGCGGCGAAGAGCACGATGATGATGACCTCGGCGATGAGGACGAGGTGGTCGAAGCCGAGCACCGTCACGGCCGTCAGCACCGTCACCCCGAGGGCGACGGCCAGGGCGACCGCGATCGCGATGTAGATGCGCTTGTAGGTGGTCCCGCTCGTGCCGGGGCTCGCTGTGCTCCCCTGGTGCCGCTCCTCGGCCCGCATCGCGCTGAAGACCATGACGGCGATCACCCCCGCCACCATGGTGCCTGCGGCGATGCCGTGGCTCAGTGCGATGAACCGGTCGCGCAGGAAGAGGAAGAGGGCCAGCTCGGCGAGCAGCACGAACCCGCACGCGACGGTGACGAGCACCGAGCGCACGGTGGGCCCGTCGGACGGGTCGCGTGTCATCGCGCCGCGCTTGAGCCCGGCGGCCACGACGGCAGCGAGGACCCCGACCACCACGAGGGACCAGATGTTGTTGCGCACGGCCGCGGCGATCTCGGCCGGGGTCTGGGAGTACGCGTTGGGCCCGCACCGGCCGTCCGGCACCGTCGGGACCATGGCCACGACGAAGGCCATGAACCCCGAGAAGTTGAGCAGCACGTCCTCCTCGGGCGAGTGGCCCTTGTAGGCGATGAGGCTGGCCCCGAGCGCGCACAACGAGCCGACGAAGACGGTCCGCGCCGGCGTGTAGTAGTACGCGCTGATCGAGCCGAGCCAGCACGAGTGGTCGGTCTCCCACCACCACTGGTAGCCGACCGAGAGCAGCAGCATGAGGAGCAGGGCGATCATCGCGCCACGCAGGTAGCGGTAGGTGAAGACGACGTCGCGGGTGCGGCCGGGTGCCATGGCGGTCTCCTTCGCAGGACTCACGACACCAGAGTCTCGCGTCGCCGCGTCCGATACGCCTCCCGGACGCGACGATGCCGCCGGCGCGGAGGGCGCCGACGGCATACGTGGTCGGTGGGAGCGCGCGCTGTCAGAGCCGGCGCAGGACCGCCGTGACCTTGCCGAGGATCGTCGCGTGGTCGCCGTCGATGGGCGAGAAGTCGGGGTTGTGCGGCATGAGCCACACGTGCCCGTCGGTGCGCTTGAACGTCTTCACCGTGGCCTCGTTGTCGAGCATCGCGGCCACGACGTCGCCGTTCTCGGCGTGCTGCTGCTGGCGCACGACGACCCAGTCGCCGTCGCAGATGGCGGCCTCGACCATCGAGTCGCCGGTGACCTTGAGCAGGAAGAGATCGCCCTCGCCCACGAGCTGCTTGGGCAGCGGGAAGACGTCCTCGACGACCTCCTCGGCCGTGATCGGCACGCCGGCCGCGATCTGGCCGAGCACCGGGACGTAGGAGGCCTCGGGGCGCGCGTCGCCCGAGTCGGTCTCGGTGTCGTAGTGGTCGCCCCGTGGACGTGGCACGGTCGGGTCGCCTCCGCGGTAGCCGAGCTCCTCGGCCTTCGCGTCGGGCGAGACGACCTCGAGGGCCCGGGGCCGGTTGGGGTCGCGTCGGAGGTAGCCCTTGGCGACGAGGGCGTTGAGCTGGTGGGAGACGCTCGAGGGGCTGGCCAGGCCGACGGCGTCACCGATCTCGCGCATGCTCGGCGGGTAGCCGCGCCGGTCGACGGAGTTGCGGATGACCTCGAGCACCCGCCGCTGGCGGACGGTGAGACCGTCACCGGTCTCGCGATCGGGAAGCTCGGTCACGCCCATGGTGTCCCCTTCGTCGGCTCGTCAGTCCGCTTCGTGACGCTGGATGTGGGGCCAGTGTCAGTGGTGGCTGGTGAGGTCTGTGGTGTGAGGAAAGACTACGCAGTTCGAACACAGTTGCCAAACACCTGTTCGAGGCGTGTCTCGACTTCATCGAACATACGTGCTACAACTCGTACAGACGTTCTATCGAACACGTGTTCGCCAGATCAGGAGCAAGGGGAGGTCACCATGAGCGCCATCGTCCTCGAGGCCGTTCGTCAGCCGCACACCGAGGAGCCCGCGCGATCGCGGCCGACCGGTCGGCCCCGTCTCGTCCTCGTCCCCACCGGGCCCGAGGCGGCTCGCGCCGCGAGGCCGCCGATGCGCCTGACGCGTTTCGGTCGCCTCGTCGTGACCCTCCTCGTCGCGGGAGTCGTCTCCGTCCTCGGCGTCGGCCTTGCCGGCCAGCTCGCGTCGGCCACGGGGGAGCCTCGCACCGTCACGGTCCAGGCCGGGCAGACGCTCTCGGGCATCGCCGCCCGCGAGCTGCCCGAGCTGACCCCGGCCCAGGGTGTCGTCGAGCTGCAGATCGCCAACGCGCTCAGCACCACCTCGATCCACGCCGGCCAGCAGATCGTCGTCCCGAGTCGCTGACCCGGCCCTCCCACGCCGGCCGGGGCGTATGCCGTGTGTCCGGCTGCCCGTTCCGGCCTTCCGATCCGCCGCGTTGGCTCCACCTTCAGCGGCTGGCGGTAGCGGCGCTTCGACCCCGCCGTTCCTGCCCCGGACGCCGCACCCCTGACCGGGGTGCGGCGTCCTGCTGTTCCCGCACGTTGCGGTTCCCGACCCTGTGGACGACGAGCCCGGGTCCTCGGCCTCCGTACCTAGCGTGGCTGTCCTCGGAAGGGAGCAGGGGATGCGCTACGACGTGGACACCGGCGCGCTGCGCGACGACGCCGCCTCGGTCGGCGAGGTGCTGGAGCGGGTGCACCGGCTGAGGATCGCTGACGAGCTGCGACCACTCGCAGGGGCGATCCCCGGTGGCCGTGTCGCGGGCGGGCTCGGCCAGGTCGCCGCGGCATGGCAGGCGCGGTTGGCCGGGACCCGCTGGGAGCTGCGCGAGCTGGGGCGTTGCCTCGTCGCGGCGGCCGACACCTACGACGCCGTCGAGCAGACGTCCCAGCGCGCCCTTCGGTCGTCGCTCGGTGACACCAGATGAGGTCGGGTGGTGCCGGTGCCGCGCTGACCATGACCGTCGCAGACGTCCGGGGCTGCCGACCTCAGTCGCTGCTCGAGGTGGGCCGCCGCCTCGAGGAGCATCGCCTCCGGGTCCTCGGCCTCGCAGAGATCGTGCTGTGGCGTCGCTCTGCCGCGCCGCGCTGGTCGGGCGCGGCCTCCTCGGCGGCCGCCGACCGCTACGGCCTCGTCGTCGTCGGCCTCGGCCGACTCGCGGGGAGCATCGCGGTGACCGGTCACGCGGTCGGGCACGCCGCGGCACGTCTGCAGTCGGCGCTCGACCTCGTCGGTCGCGCCGACCGTCGGGCGGCCGACGAAGGCGCCTGGGTCGACGGCGAGGGTCGGCTCTTCCTTCCCGTGCGCGCGTCGCTCGGAGACCTTGCCGGCGAGGCGCACCGGGCACGGCTCGACGACCTGTTGAGGGTCGAGGTGCACGCCTGCCTCATGCAGGCCCGACAGGCCGCGAGCCAGACCGACGACGAGCTCTGGAGGGCGCTGCTGACCGCCGCTCGTGGGGCGACGGCGTCTCTGGGGAATCCTGCGCAGCCGTTCCCCCGGCAGCTGCCACCTCCGCCTGCGGTGTCCTCGACGAGTGCCGGGGTCGGCGGTCACGTGTTCGCCTCCGCCGCCTGGTGGCGGTCCCTGACCGATGAGGAACGACGCCGCGCCATCCGCGAGCGTCCGGACTGGGTGGGTCCCCGCGACGGGGTGCCCGCCGCCGCTCGCCACGAGGCCAACCTCGCCCTGCTGGGCCGAGCGGAACAGGCGGCCTGGACCCGCGAACGGGAGGCGCAGCGGTCGGCGTCTGCGAGCAATGCCGCCGAGCGCACCCGTGCGGCCGAGCACGTGGCGGCCCTGCAGGCGGTGCGCGACGTGCTCGGACGTCGCGACGGTGGACCCCGGCGTCTGCTCCTCGTCGACCCCACCGGGCTCGACGTCAAGGCGGTCGTCGCGATCGGCGACGTCGACCGGGCCGACCACGTCGTCACGTTCGTCGGTGGGTTGTCGACCATGGTGGGTGCCGATCTCCGCCGCTACGACGACAGCTTCAGGCGGATGCGTTCGGAGGCCAGGGCGGTGGCGCGCGGTGAGGACGTCGCAGTCGTGACCTGGATGGGGTACGACGCCCCGCAGGTCCACGAGATCGTCACGTCCGTGGACCGGAACGTCCTCAACGGCAAGCTCGCCCGCGACGGCGCCGGCTCGCTGGCCGACTTCGTGACCGGTGTCGAGGCCGCGCGGGACCGTCCGGCTCACCAGACGGTCTGGGCCCACTCGTACGGCGCCACGCTCGCCGGCTACGCCTCGCTTCACACGAGTGCCATCGACGACGTCGCCGTCTTCGGGGCGCCTGGACTGCCGTTCTCTGACATGGCGCACACGGCCCTCAAGCCAGGCTCCCTCAACGTCCTCGGCGCGGTGGGCGACGACGTCTTCGGCTACGGCTGGATGGTGCACGGCACGGCGCCGGCTGACGTCGTGGGCGCGAGCCGGCTCTCGACGTTCGCGCTCAAGCAGACGGGGACCGGATGCAACCACTGGCTCCACCCGCGATCCGACTTCGTCGATGTCCGTCGCACCTCCACGGGTCACTCCGACTACCTCCGGGCCGGCACCGACAGTGCGCGCAACCTCGTCGCCGTGGCGGCCGGCCGTCCCGACCTGCGGGTCTTCCAGGGCGCCGACGAGAGGGCCTGCACGACGACCGGACCGAGCCTGGGGACCGACCCCATGCGCTGGCCGAGGCTCGTCCCGTGATCTCGTTCGACGACGAGCCGACCGGGCATCTCGAACGGAGGGCAGAGTGCGATCGACGCGATCGTCTCGTCGCCCGGGCGTGCCTGTGCCTCGTCGTGCTCCAGGCGCTGCCCTACGTCGCGGTCGGCTGGATCACCGACGGCGGGACCGCCGCGGGCGATGGCGCCCTCCATGCGCTGGCACCCACCTCTCTGCTGGGCGTCGTCGGCTTCGGGGTCGTCCTCGCGGTCGCCCTTTCCCGGCCGGGCATGGAGCCGGTCGTCCGCACGGGTTCGGCCGTCGACGGTCCCGCGGTCGCGCGGCTGCCGACCTGGCCGACGCCACCCACGGTGACGACCGGGGCCGTCCTGGCGCGACTGCGGTGGGCAGCGCTCACGGCCCTCGCCGAGGCGGCGACCGTCGCCGGAGCCGCCCTGCTCGAGAGCGCCGCGAGCTCGGGCGCCTCCGCCGCCGGCCATGCCCTCGACGACGGATCCGTCCTCTGGGCCTACATCGGCACGGTCTGTCAGGTGATCCTCATGGATGTCGGGGCACCGACGGCCGGCGTCGTCGCGTTCGTCGTGCTCGTCCGCGCTCGACGTCCGGTCAGTCCGCTCCGAGCCCGTCGTACCCGTCGTGCTCGTCGTGGTCGGGCAGCCGCGCCGGCAGCTCGAACCACACGTCCGTGCCGGGACCGTCCACCGAGCTGATCCCGATCGAGCCTCCGTGCGCCTCGATGATCCGCTTGACCGTGGCCAAGCCGATCCCGCTGCCGTCGACAGACGTCTCGACGCGGTTGAAGAGGCCGAAGACGCGCTCGCGGTCCGCGGTGGAGATGCCGATCCCGTTGTCGCGCACCGAGATGCGCCACGAGTCGCTGACCCGCACCGCCGAGATCTCGATGACAGGCGCGACGCCGGGACGGGCGTACTTCACCGCGTTGGAGACGAGGTTGAGCAGCACCGAGTAGAGCTGCTGCGCGTCTGCGGGCAGGGTCGGCAGCGCCCCCGTCGTGACCGTCGCCGACCGGGCGGTCAGCGTCGGGTCGAGGTCCTCGAGCACCGAGGAGAGCACCTCGTCGAGGTCGGTGTCGCTGCGGTGCAGCTCGGCACCGACGCGGGCATGGGCGAGGATCTGCTCGATCATCCCGGCCATGCGCGTGGCGGAGCGGAAAGCCGTGGCGACGAGCCGTTCGGACCACTCGTCCCCGGCCACTGCGGGCTGCTGGCCGAGCATCTCGGTGCTCGCCATGATCGCGGTGAGCGGCGTGCGCAGGTCGTGGCTGACCTGTCCTGCGAAGACCGACAGGGCCTCGTTGGACCGGTGGAGCTCGTCCCTCGTCTCGGTGAGCGCCGCGAGCGAGTCCTCCAGCTCGTGGGTGCGCAGACGGAGCTCGAGAACGTCGACGACGCGTTCGGCGATGGCGACGAGAGCCTGCTCCTGCGCCTCGTCGAGCGCGCGCGGCTGGGAGTCGAAGACGCAGAGACGACCGATGATGACGCCGTCCGGCGTCGTCAGTGGCGCCGATGCGTAGAAACGGACGGTTCCGAGGACGCCCGTCACGAAAGGGTTCTCGCGGAACCGGACGTCGAGGCTCGCATCGGGCACGACGACGCGGTGGGTGTGCTGGAGCACGGCGGCACACATCGAGTCCTCGCGGGCGCAGATGGAGGCGTCGAAACCGGTGGTGGCGATCTGGTGCTGGTGCGAGGCCGTGATGAGGTTGATCGCCGCGCGGGGCACGGCGCACACCTGCGCCGCGATGTCGACGAGGGCCTGCAGCTCGCGCTGGGGAGCGTTGCCGAGCACGTCGTAGCCGGCCAACGCGTCCTCGCGTCGCTGAGCCGGGTCGAGGACGTCTGCTGACGATGTCCGGTTTGTCACAGTAGGCAGACTCTGTCATGACGGCGTGCGGGGCAAGCACCCGGGCCTGCCCCGCCACGTCGGCGACATCGCGGGAGTCATACAAGAGCGCTTGTGAAACATCAGGCGCGCACCCGAGGCTGGGCGCATGCCACGACGTCCCGCCTCCGAGCGCCATGCCGCCACGAGCCCCGCCTCCGTCGACACGCTCGGCAGTGAGACGGGCAACGCCCTCCTCGACGTCCTCACCGCCTTCCACCATCCGACCCGTCGCTGGCTGTGCGAGCTGCTGGCCGTCGAGGGGCCTCACGCGTCGTGGACGGCCAGCCTGAAGGACGGGGCGGCATACCTGCGCGGGGACGAGTCGGCCCGACTGCTCGTCCTCGGGCTCGCGGCCCTCAACGTCTTCGTCTCGCCGGTCATCGCCCTCGGGATCGCCCTGCGGGTCAGCAGCTCCGGCTGGGGGCCGGGCTGGCTCGGCGCCGCCGAGGCGGCGTTCGCCGTGGGGGCGATCTCCGGCAGCGCCGTCGGCATCCGTTGGCGAGTGGCCCAGCCGGCTCGCGCCGGCTTCGCCGCGCTCGTCGGTCAGGGTGTCTGCATCGCGGGCACCGGCGTCGGCTCACGTGCCGTCCTGTCGGCGTCGATGCTCCTCATCGGCGTCGCGGCGGGTGCAGCGTCGGTGTGGCTCTCGGGGACGTACCAGCGCACCATCGCGCCGAGCCACCTCGGACGCGTCTCGTCGGTCTCGAGCCTCGGTGACATGGCGCTGGTGCCGCTCGCGATCCCGGCCTTCGGGGCGCTCGCCGCCGGCACCTCGGTCCTCCTGGCCGCTGTCGTCTACGGCGCAGCGATGTCGGTGCTCTGCCTGTGGTTCGCGACCCGGCCCGCCATCGCGCGGCTGCGCTGAGCGATGGGGTCGTGGAGGGCCTCCCGGACCACCCCTCCTCGTCTTGGGTGAATGCCTACCCGCTTGCTCCGAGGAGGGCTACCGTCGAAGGGCCGGCCCGCGAGTGGGCCAACGAGGTGGGAGGCACTTCATGAGCCTGAAGGACTCGCTCTGCGCCGTCGAGCTCTTCTGCGAGCTGCCCGACGACCTCGTCGAAGAGGTGATCGCGCGCGGATCCACGGTGAAGGTGGGCCCCGGCGTCCCCGTCGTCAAGCAGGGCGACCGCGGTGCCGGCATGGTGATGCTGCTCGAGGGGACGGCCGACGTCGACGTCGACGGCCGAGGAGTCGGCTCGCTGTCGAAGGGTGACTACTTCGGTGAGATGTCGCTCATCGACGGGTCAGGGCGCACGGCCACGGTCACGAGTGGCCCCGACGGACTCAGTGCCTTCCGGCTCTCGCCCGCCGCGTTCACCGACCTCATCGACCAGCACCCGCACACCGCCGTCCTGCTGCTGAAGGGGCTCGTCACCCGCGTGCGCCAGCTCGAGGTGCAGCTCGGCGAGGCCGCGGCCCGCTGACCGGCGGCGCCACCCGACCCCGCGCACCGGGGCCGGGTCTGACGGCCGTGGTGCCCGGAGGGCCCGATCGTCGCGGTCGCGGCCGGGCGGCATACCCTCGTGGACCCGTAGATGGGGGAGTGGGTGGCGCCGGCCACCCCTAGATGTTGGGGATGGATGCTTCGCGACACGCCGGGACGCCTGGGACTGGAGTGACGTTTGTGCAGGTCAGGGGCGCGGCGCGCCGGACCGCGACCACCTGCTTGCGATCGGGGTCACACCATGCCTACAGTTACCCCTACATGTAGTAGTTACACAGATGTAAGACGTCCACATGTAGTCCCCAGGCAAACGGGGGTTACGCACAGGTCATCCCCACGTCATCCCCAGATCCATCCCCAGGCGCGACCGGTCCCACGAACACCGGGCGGGGCTCGGGACGGATCTGGGCCGGCATACGGGACGACGCCACACCGTTGAACGACTGGGTCTCGGGGAAGGAAAGGTGACCAGACGTGCACTGTCCGTTCTGTCGCCACACCGACTCGCGGGTCATCGACTCGCGCACCACCGACGACGGCGCCTGCATCAGGCGTCGGCGCCAGTGCCCCGAGTGCAACCGCCGCTTCACGACGCTCGAGACCTCGAGCCTCAACGTGATCAAGCGGTCCGGGGCCTCCGAGCCGTTCAGCCGGGCCAAGGTCCTCTCGGGCGTGCGCAAGTCATGCCAGGGGCGGCCCGTCAGCGAGGACGACCTGGCCCTTCTCGCCCAGAAGGTCGAGGAGGCCATCCGGTCGCAGGGAAACGCCGAGATCGAGGCGCACGAGGTCGGCATGGCCGTCCTCGAACCGCTCCGCGAGCTCGACGAAGTCGCGTACCTCAGGTTCGCCAGCGTCTACCAGGCGTGGGAGAGCCTCGAGGACTTCGAGGGAGCCATCGCGCTCCTTCGAGCCGAGCACGAAGCGCTGGGGGAGGAGCCCACGGCTCCGTCCCGGCTCGACGTCCAGCGGTAACCACCCTCCACAGCACGTCCGGGACACCCGCCCTGTCGGTGCCCCACGCAACACTTGAAACCAGCAGCAGATTCGGTCAGGGAGGCCGCACGACATGACGGAGATCGGTAACCGCAGCTCACGCTCGAAGGCAGGCGCCAAGGGCGTCAAGATCGAGCGCATCTACAGCACGCCCGGTGTGCACCCGTACGACGAGGTCACGTGGGAGAAGCGCGACGTCGTCCAGCAGAACTGGAAGACGGGCGAGACGATCTTCG
Organism: Terrabacter sp. Ter38; assembly: GCF_024519435.1. Lineage (GTDB taxonomy): Bacteria > Actinomycetota > Actinomycetes > Actinomycetales > Dermatophilaceae > Terrabacter. Next base: position 148,838 of record NZ_JALJRZ010000008.1, on the reverse strand, counting down.
AGCAGCGCGGGGTCGAGTTCCCCGACTTCTGGTCGGTCAACGCCAGCACCATCGTCACCACCAAGTACTTCCGCGGTGCCGTCGGCACGGCCGCCCGCGAGGTCTCGCTCAAGCAGCTCATCGACCGCGTCGTGCTGACCTACGTCGCCGCCGGCAAGAGCAACGGCTACTTCGCCTCGCCCGACGACGCCGAGATCTTCGAGCACGAGCTGACCCACGCCCTGCTGCACCAGGTCTTCTCGTTCAACTCGCCCGTGTGGTTCAACGTCGGCACCAAGAGCCCGCAGCAGGTCTCCGCCTGCTTCATCCTCGCCGTCGACGACTCGATGGACTCGATCCTCAACTGGTACAAGGAGGAGGGCAAGATCTTCCAGGGCGGCTCCGGGGCCGGCCTCAACCTCTCCCGCATCCGTTCCTCCAAGGAGCTGCTCTCCTCCGGTGGCACGGCCTCCGGTCCGGTCTCCTTCATGCGCGGCGCCGACGCGTCCGCCGGCACCATCAAGTCGGGCGGCGCCACGCGTCGTGCGGCCAAGATGGTCGTCCTCGACGTCGACCACCCCGACATCGAGGAGTTCGTCGAGACGAAGGCGCGCGAGGAGGACAAGATCCGTGCCCTGCGCGACGCCGGCTTCGACATGGACCTCGGCGGCAAGGACATCGTCTCCGTCCAGTACCAGAACGCCAACAACTCGGTCCGCGTCAACGACGAGTTCATGAAGGCCGTCGAGGACGGCACGGAGTTCGGTCTGCGCTCGCGCAGCGACGGCTCCGTCATCGACACCGTCGACGCCCGAGAGCTCTTCGGCAAGATCGCCAAGGCCGCGTGGGAGTGCGCTGACCCGGGCATCCAGTACGACGACACGATCAACGCCTGGCACACCAACCCAGAGACCGGCCGCATCACGGCGTCCAACCCGTGCTCGGAGTACATGTCGCTCGACAACTCCTCGTGCAACCTCGCCTCGCTCAACCTGCTGAAGTTCCTGCGCGACGACGACACGTTCGACGCCGTCACCTTCCAGAAGGTCGTCGAGCTCGTCATCACGGCGATGGACATCTCGATCTGCTTCGCGGACTTCCCGACCGAGCCGATCGGCGAGACGACCCGCAACTACCGCCAGCTCGGTATCGGCTACGCCAACCTCGGTGCGCTCCTCATGGCGACCGGCCACGGCTACGACTCCGAGGGTGGCCGCGCGCTCGCCGCGTCGATCACCTCGCTGCTCACGGGTGCGGCCTACAAGCGTTCGGCCGAGATGGCCTCGGTCGTCGGCGCGTACGCCGGCTACGCCCGCAACGCGGACGCCCACAAGAGGGTCATGCGCAAGCACCAGGCCGCCAACGACAACATCAAGACGCTCGACGCGATGGACTCCGACGTCCACAAGCTCGCGACGAAGGCGTGGGACGACGTCGTCAAGCTCGGTGAGAAGCACGGCTACCGCAACGCCCAGGCGTCGGTGCTCGCCCCGACGGGCACCATCGGCTTCATGATGGACTGCGACACGACCGGCATCGAGCCGGACTTCTCGCTCGTGAAGTTCAAGAAGCTCGTCGGTGGCGGCTCGATGCAGATCGTCAACCTGACGATCCCGCGGGCGCTGCGCAAGATGGGCTACACCGGCGAGACCGTCGAGGCGATCGTCGAGTACATCGCCGACAAGGGTCACGTCATCGACGCCCCCGGGCTCAAGCCCGAGCACTACGAGGTCTTCGACACCGCGATGGGTGCGCGCTCGATCTCGGCCATGGGCCACGTGCGCATGATGGCCGCGACGCAGCCGTTCCTCTCCGGTGCCATCTCCAAGACGGTCAACCTGCCCGAGACGGCCACGGTCGAGGAGATCCAGGACGTCTACATGCAGGGCTGGAAGCTCGGCATCAAGGCCCTCGCGATCTACCGCGACAACTGCAAGGTCGGTCAGCCGCTGTCCGACGGTGGCTCGACGGCCAAGGACAACAAGGCCGCCGCCGACGCTGCTGCTGCCGAGGTCAAGGTCGAGAAGGTCATCGAGTACCGCCCGGTCCGTCGCCGTCTGCCGAAGCGCCGCACCTCGCAGACGACGTCGTTCGCCGTCGGCGGGGCCGAGGGCTACCTCACGGCTGGTACGTACGACGACCAGCAGCTCGGCGAGATCTTCCTCAAGTTCGGCAAGCAGGGCTCGACCCTGGCCGGCGTCATGGACGCCTTCTCGATCGCCGTGTCCATCGGTCTGCAGTACGGCGTGCCCCTCGAGACGTTCGTGGAGAAGTTCACGAACCTCCGCTTCGAGCCGGCCGGCCTGACGGACGACCCGGACGTGCGCATGGCGCAGTCGATCATGGACTACGTCTTCCGCCGTCTCGCGCTCGACTACCTCGACTTCGACACCCGCTCCTTCATGGGCATCCACACGGCGTCCGAGCGGGCCCGCCAGGTGGAGACCGGCTCCTACGAGGCCATCGAGTCGGACGAGTCCGACGAGGACCTCGAGGACGAGCTCGAGTCGCTCCAGCAGTCGGCCCCGGTCTCCAAGAAGGCCGAGCACAAGGCCGAGGAGGCCCAGGCTGACGCTCCGGCCGCAGCCGCCGAGGTCAAGTCGGGTGCGGGCGCTGCCTCCGCCCGTGAGATCTCGAGCGACGTGCACAGCTCGGCCGAGCTGCTCGAGAAGTTCGGCGGCATCACCGCCGACGCGCCGATCTGCATGACCTGCGGCACGAAGATGCGTCCCGCCGGCTCCTGCTACGTCTGCGAGGGCTGCGGAAGCACCAGCGGCTGCAGCTGACGTCGACGGTCAGGCATTGTCATGAAGGCCTCGGTCACGAGGGACATGCCGTTGGTCAGCAATGTCACCAGTTTCGTCAGGTGACATTGGCTGAGCGGCAAACGACGCCGGCCCGGCCCCTCCACGGGGGCCGGGCCGGCGTCCCTGCTCGAGGGCAGTGTGGAAGCACGCTGCCCTAGGTGATGAGGGAGTCCGCCAACCGCGCAAGGCCATTCCCACGTTCGAGTCGGTGAACGTGTCGAGCTGGTGGCGACCGGCCTCCTGGGCGCTCTACCTACGTCACGGAGGCGGTGACGACCGAGGTTCGGGCGACGCTGGTGTAGCCGGCCTTCGACCCGGTCACGGTCACCTTGACCCGGTAGGCCTCGTCCGAGGCGGTCATCACGTACTTCGAGGCGGTCGCTCCGGTGATCGCGGTGACCACACCCGTCGAGGACACCCGGTACCACCTGTAGGTGAGCACGACTGGTGCGGGTCCCCAGGTGCCGGGCGTTGCGGTGAGGGCGTTGCCGACCTTGGCGGTGCCCGAGAGCGTCGGCGTCGGTGAGGGAACGAGGGCTCCGGCCAGGACCTTGCTGGTCGGCTCAGAGGTAGCACTCGTCGTCAGGTACCCCGCCATGGTGACGGTGACGGTGACGGTGACCGGAACCAACCTTCCAACCCGCGGCCCGAAGGCGTCGATGGTTCAGCCGACACGCCGGGGGATCGCAGTGGCCCGGGCTGCGCGAACTGGCGACAGGCGCCTCCGTGCGATACGCCGTGGTCAGGTGAAAGATGGGGTGGTCCGACACCGATGCTCCGCGCGAGAGGACTGTCATGGCCATCCCGAGTCCTGGGTACTCGATCACCGTCCGGGTCGAGGTGCCGGCCGCAGCCAACGCGACCGCGGCCCTCACGACCGCCGTCTCGTCCACGGGTGGAGCCCTCACGGCGCTCGACGTCGCCGAGAGCCGCACCGACCGGCTCGTCGTCGACGTCACGTGCGACACGCGGGACGAGGCGCATGGTCACCTCATCACCGACGCGATCGCCGCGATCCCCGGTGCGGTCGTGCGCAAGGTCAGCGACCAGACGTTCCTGCTCCACCTCGGCGGCAAGATCGAGGTGAACCCGAAGGTGCCCCTCAAGCACCGCGACGACCTGTCACGCGCGTACACGCCGGGAGTCGCTCGCATCTGTCAGGCGATCGTCGAGCACCCGGAGGACGCCCGCCGTCTCACCATCAAGCGCAACACCGTCGCCGTCGTCACCGACGGCTCGGCTGTCCTGGGGCTGGGCAACATCGGCCCGCTCGCGGCCCTCCCCGTGATGGAGGGCAAGGCCGCGCTCTTCAAGCAGTTCGGTGGAGTCGACGCCTGGCCGGTCTGCCTCGACACCCAGGACCCTGATGCGATCGTCGAGATCGTGCGCGCGATCGCCCCCGTCTACGGCGGCATCAATCTCGAGGACATCTCTGCCCCACGGTGTTTCGAGATCGAGTCACGCCTGCGTGAGCTCCTCGACATCCCCGTCTTCCACGATGACCAGCACGGCACCGCGATCGTCGTCCTCGCCGCGCTGAAGAACGCGCTGCGCGTCGTCAACAAGTCCATCGACGACGTGCACATCGTCGTCTCCGGCGTCGGCGCCGCGGGTCACGCGATCATCCGTCTGCTGCTCACCCAGGGTGCCCGCAACATCGTCGCCTGCGGTCGCACGGGTGCTGTCCACAACGGCAACGAGGGCATGGAGCCCTTCCGCCAGTGGATCGCCGACCACACGAACACCGGTCACCAGAGCGGCACCCTCCAGGAGGTCCTCGTCGGTGCGGACGTGTTCGTCGGCGTCTCGGCGCCGGACCTGCTGACGGGTGACGACATCGCGACCATGGCTCCCGACGCGATCGTCTTCGCCCTCGCCAATCCCGTGCCCGAGGTCGACCCGATCGCCGCGAGCCAGCACGCCGCCGTCGTCGCGACCGGCCGCTCCGACCACCCGAACCAGATCAACAACGTCCTCGTCTTCCCGGGCTTCTTCCGCGGACTGCTCGACGCCGGCGTCTCTCACATCACGGACGACATGATGGTCGCGGCTGCGACCGCCATCGCCGACTCGGTCGAGCCGGGCGAGATCAACCCGAGCTTCATCATCCCCAGCGTCTTCGACCCGAGCGTCGCGCCGGCGGTTGCCGCAGCGGTGTCCCGGGTGGCCGGCACCCGCTGAGCTGACCGGTCGTCAGGCGGCGCGTCGCCGCTGCGAGCCGGCGCGGACGACAGAGCCCTCGGGGATGACGTCGTCGCTGTCGACGCGGACGCCGTCCCAGACGTGGGCGTGGGCGCCGATCTTGGCGCGTGCGCCGATCCGGGCATCGCGCCCGACGACGGCGCCGGCGGCCACGTGTGCCGTGGTGCCGATGCTGGCTCCGGCGTGGACGACCGCACCGCGGTCGATCCAGGCGCCCGTCGCGATGCGGGCTCCTGCGCCGACGACCGCGCCGCGGTCGACGTAGGCGTTCTCGGCGACGTAGGCCGCCGGGTCGACACGGGCGTGCGACTCGACGAAACCGCCCCCGTTGTCGTGGCGGGCGTAGCGCAGCACGGTTCCGTTGTCCTCTTCGAACTCCTCGTACTTCCTTCGCCTCATGGTGCACCCCCTTCGGGTCGTGCGTGGACCGTCTGTCCACGCGTGCCTCACGGAGGTAAACGTTCAAGTGAACATGAAGATTCCGCGAGGTGATGAGTGGTTTCTACCCGCCCAACGCGCGGGCCAACCGCGCGGTTCCATCGGCTGGGACGGTGCCGGGACGACCGGGGATGACAGGTTGGCGACCGCGTGGGCGCAGGACGACGTGGCCGTATGCCGTCACCTCGGGGTGGCGGCATCCGGCTGGGGTCGTCAGGCGGTTGGCAGTGGCGCGGGTGGGGCGGTCAGACGCCCTCCTGCACCTCGTAGATGGCGTCGGCGACGAGCCCGTGGGCGTCGCGGTGCACGGTGTTGGCGGCCTCGGCGTCGGGAGCCTCGACGAGGCAGAAGATCTGGCCCCGGTGCTCGTCGACCCAGTAGCGCAGGTAGTTGACGCCGTGGGGGTCCTGCGTGGCGAGGTCGGCCCGGTGCGCCTGGGCGACCGCGTCCATCGTGACCCCGTCGCCGAGGGAGTGGACGTCCATGAAGAGCGGCATGCTCGTGGTCCTTTCGGGATGGGAGAGCTGGGTGTCTCCAGCGTCGCTCCCGCCGCCCCGAAGGTCATGGGTGCCGACTACCCACTCACGCGCTCGCTCCACCCACCTTGAGCAGCTCTCGCCGGCTGTCGAGCCCGAGCTTGGTCAGGACCGAGGAGACGTGGTGCTCGGCGGTGCGCCGGGAGATGACGAGGCGCTCGGCGATCCCGGCGTCCGTGTAGCCCAGCGTCAACAGCTCCATCACCTCGGTCTCGCGCGGAGTCAGGCCCGAGGGGTGCTCGCGTGTCGTGGCTCTCGGGGCGCGAGGCGCGGGCCAGCCACGGGCGCGCAGCTCGGCGCGCGATCGCGCCGCCGCAGCGTGGGCACCGACGCGCTCGAAGATCGCGATCGACTCACTGAGGGCCTCGCGGTCGCTGCTGCGCGCCAGTGCGAGCGCCTCGTCGAACGGGCACCCGAGTGACCTCCAGATGTCAGCGGCCTCACGCCACGCACCGGCCACCTCCGCAGCGAACGGGGGAGCGAGTGGCCCGGCCGACGCGAGCACGGTGAGCGACCCGTGGGGCTCGACGAGCGCGTCGATGCCGTCGCCGACGAGCCACCGTGCGACCGCCCCGCGGTTCCACGGGCAGTCGGCCGAGACGGCGAGCGGCCAGGCCTCTGCCGCCACGCGTGCGGCTGCACCCACGTCGCCGGCAAGCCAGGCGGCCTCACAGCGAACGGCGACGACGGGTGCCACGCGCTGCAGCTCCCGCATCCCCGAGGCCAGCGACCACGCCCGGTCCATCAGCTCGTCGGCGCCACCCTCGCCCACGCGACCGCGCACGTGGGCGAGGGTGACGAGCGGCTCGATCTCGCCGACGCTCGCGATGTCGGGATGGCGGAGCAGGGACTCGGCCCGGGCGCGCGCCGCGCCGAGGTCACCCCGGTCGAGGTGCAGCTGTGACTCCCAGCCCTCCAGATAGAGGGTCCACGAGTCGAGATCGCGCTCTGAGCAGTACTCGATGCCCTCGAGGAAGTAGCGCCGTGCGTCCTCGTGCCGTCGCTGCAGCACGGCGCTCGACGCGAGGTTGCAGTACGCGCGAGCCGCGTGCTCGTGGAGGTCGGCGGCGCGTGCCTGCTGGAGGCTGTCGTCGAGCATCGCGGCCCCGGACGCGAAGTCACCGGCCGCGATCTCGATCGTGCCGAGGTTGTTGAGGGCGTGCACGCGCACCTCGGTCTGCTGCGCCAGGTCGTCGAGGGAGTCGGCGAGGTCCAGCGTGCGATGCGCCCATTCCCGGGTGCCGGCCAGGTCGGTGGCCAGCATGCGGAGCTGCGCGAGGTTGCTGTAGGCCAACGCCAGCTCGAAGGACGAGCTCCCCTCGAGCACGTCGACGGCGACAGCGGCCTGCGTCTCGGCCTCGGCCTTTCGCCCCGCGAACCAGCTGAGCCGTGACAGGCACCGCCACGCGTCGCCGACCCGTGTGGCGTCGTCGGCGGCGTCCCAGATCCGGCGGGCCTCGTCGACCGCCTCGATGGCGCCCTCGATGCGGTCGGTGAGATAGAGCTCGTAGCCGAGGGCCCAGAGCAGGTCGGCCCGGCGGCGGGCGGGCACCTCGGTGTCCGGCAGGGATTCCGCGTGCTGCAGGGCGCGGCGGTACTGGTCCACGGCCTCCCGGTGGGCGCCGAGGCGAGCGGCCCGCGCCCCGGCCTCGGGTGCATGGGCCAGCACCGCCCGGCTGTCCCCGGCAGCGTCGGCGTGGTGCGCCAGCCGCGCCGGGTCGGCCCCCCGACTCTGGAGCGCCGCGAGGAGTCGGCGGTGGATGTGGAGCCGTCGTCCGGCAGGAACCTCGTCGGCGACGGCGAGCCTGCCCAGCTCGTGACGGAACGTCACCTCCCGGCCCGACATGACGACCAGTCCCCGAGCGAGCGGCTCGTCGAGGACGGCCAGACCCTCGCTCAGGAGTCCTTCGAGCAGGTCGGTCTCGGCTCTCGACCCGGTCAGCGCGACCACCTCGAGGGCTCGCTGTGACGACTCGTGGAGGCGAGCGACGCGGGCGAGCACCGCGTCGCGCACGGTCGGGGGCACGCCGACCGTGTCACCGGAGAGCACTTCAGTGACGAAGAACGCGTTGCCGCCCGTGACGTCGTGCAGTCGCTCCACGTCGATCCCGGTCTGAGACAGACGGTCGCGCGAGCGTTCGGCGACGAGGGTCGCCACGGCCCGTGGGCTGAGCGGCGGCAGGTCGATCCGCCGGGTCCCGCTGGCGGATGCCGTGTCCCCCAGGAGGATTCGCAGGGCGCTTCCCGCACTCGCGTCCTCGGGGCGGTAGGTGACGAGCACGAGGGCATGGCACCCGTGGACGCGCCGGGCCACGTGGCGCAGGAGGTCCAAGGTGGCTTCGTCGGCCCAGTGCGCGTCCTCGACGACGAGGAGATAGGGCCGGTCGGGCGGCGCGTCTCGGAGGGTGTCGACGAGGCGCGTGAAGACATCCTGCCGACTCGCCTCCTCCGGCCACAGGCCCGCCGGGAGGGAGGGCACCATGTCGCGCAGCGGACCGAGCGGTGCAGGGGTGGCGGATCCGTCGCAGCTGCCGATGGCGACGCGTGCGCCGGGCTCGAGCTCGGAGGCCGCGGCGGAGACGAAGGTGGTCTTGCCGATGCCGGCCTCGCCCGAGACGTAGACCAGTCGCCCGTGCCCGGTGCGGGCGTCGTCCAGGTAGCCAGCGACAGCGCGCAGGTGCTCGACGCGCTCGAGAAGCGTCACGTGGCGATCGTACGTGCGTCCCCTCGACGGGGAGCGGGGTCCGAGCAACATCGGGGGCGGCATACGGTGGAGGAATGAACTTCCGATACCTCGGCAACAGTGGACTCAAGATCTCCGAGATCACCTACGGCAACTGGCTGACCCACGGCTCGCAGGTCGAGAACGACGTCGCCACCCAGTGTGTGCGGGCCGCGCTCGACGCCGGCATCAGCACCTTCGACACGGCGGACGTCTACGCCAACACCAAGGCCGAGAGCGTCCTCGGCGACGCCCTCAAGGGTGAGCGGCGCGAGAGCCTCGAGATCTTCACGAAGGTCTACTGGCCCACCGGACCGGGCGGCAAGAACGACACCGGGCTGTCCCGCAAGCACATCATGGAGTCGGTCAACGGCTCGCTCGAGCGGCTCCAGACCGACTACGTCGACCTCTACCAGGCGCACCGCTACGACACCGAGACTCCGCTCGAGGAGACGATGCAGGCCTTTGCCGACGTCGTCCGTCAGGGCAAGGCGCTCTACATCGGCGTCAGCGAGTGGACCGCCGACCAGATCCGCGAAGGCGTCACTCTCGCAAAGGAGCTCGGCTTCCAGCTCATCTCGAGCCAGCCGCAGTACTCCATGCTGTGGCGCGTCATCGAGGGCGAGGTCGTCCCGACGTGCGAGGAGCTCGGCGTCAGCCAGATCGTGTGGAGCCCCATCGCCCAGGGCGTGCTGACGGGCAAGTACCAGCCCGGCCAGCAGCCGCCCGAGGGCTCGCGTGCCGCCGACGAGAAGGGCGGCGCCGACATGATCAAGCGCTTCATGAACGACGATGTGCTGACCCGCGTGCAGAACCTCAAGCCGATCGCCGACGAGGCCGGGCTGACGATGGCACAGCTCGCCGTCGCCTGGGTGCTCCAGAACCCCAACGTCGCGGCTGCCCTCGTCGGCGCCTCGCGTCCCGAGCAGGTCGCCGAGAACGTCAAGGCGGCCGGTGTGAAGCTCGAGCCCGAGCTCATGGCGAAGATCGACGACGTCCTCGGCGACATCGTCGAGAAGGACCCGGGCAAGACCAAGGAGACGGCGCCGCAGCAGCGCGTCGCCTGACACCCGGCACTCGCTGGGCACCACCACAGAGGGCGTATGCCGTCCGCCGCGTCCCCGAGAGACGCGCCGGACGGCATACGCCCTGCCTGTCACCCTCAGCCGCTACCGTCGCGGAATGGTCAGGGTGGTGGGGGAGACGCCGCGCTTCGCGCACGAGTCCGAACGGTTGGTCTGGGAGCGGCTCTGTCGCACAGCGGCCGACGACACGGTGCTGATCCCCAACATGCGACTGACCTCGGTGCTCAAGGACCACGAGCTCGACGTCGTCGTCATCATGCCCCAGGTCGGGATCGTCGTCGTCGAGGTCAAGGGGGGCAGCGTCTCGGTCGATCACCAGGGTCAGTGGTGGTCCGGCGGTGGCGCGCGGCGCAGCCGGGTCCGACCGGTCGACCAGTGCCGTGACGGCAAGTACGCCCTGCGCACCTTCGTCGAGGACGACCCGCGGTGGAAGGGCAGGCACAGCAGGGTGCGCTGGGGACACGCCATCGTGGTGCCCTACACCGACGTCGCCGACGACTTCGCGACGCCCGACTGCCCTCGCTGGATGATCAGTGGGCGCGGTGACCTCGACGACCTTGCCGGACGTCTGCACGACGTCTGCGAGCTCCAGGAGCACTCCCAACGCGTGCCGAACGCGGACGACGTCGAGCTCATCCTCGAGATCCTCACGGGACGCAGCTTCCCGGTCCCTGACATCACGAGCGAGGCGGATGAGCGCGAGGCCACGGCGGACCGCCTCACTCAGGAGCAGGCAACGCTGCTGTCGGTGACACGGATGATCAGGCGGATGGAGATCCGGGGAGGTGCTGGCAGCGGCAAGACGATCCTGGCCCTCACCCAGGCCAAGGACATCACCCGTGGCCAGGGCGACCGCAAGGCGCAGCGCGTGGCCCTCGTCTGTTACTCGATCGGTCTCTCCCAGTACTTCAAACGGCAGCTCGCCGGAGTGCCGCGACACCATCGGCCGGCTTTCGTCGGTTCCTTCGAGGACCTCGCCAACGAGTGGGGGATCGACACCGCGTCGCACGACCGCAACGACGCAGCCTTCTGGGAGCGAGACCTGGCCGCCCGGATGACCGAGATCGCTGCAGCACTCCCGGACGGCAAGAAGTTCGACGCCGTCATCGTCGACGAGGCCCAGGACTTCGCCGACCACTGGTGGTACCCCCTCATGAAGGCGCTGCGCGACGAGGACGAGGGCGGTCTCTACGTCTACTCCGACGAGAACCAGCGGATCTTCGCCCGCTTCGGCCAGCCCCCGGTGCCGCTCGTCCCACTCGTCCTCGACCACAACCTGCGCAACACGCAGCAGATCGCCCGGGCCTTCGGGCCGCTCGCACCGATGCGGATGCACCTCCGTGGAGGGGTCGGTGCCGACGTCCGCTTCGTCGCCTGTCCTCGTGACAAGGCGATCGGCAGCGCCGACGACCAGGTCGACCTGCTCCTGGAGCAGGGATGGCAACCGCAGCACGTTGCCCTCCTGACAATGGGGTCACGGCACCCGGCCCAGGTCGAGCGTCAGGAGGCGGACGGTCACGTCGGCTACTGGCGGTCCTTCTGGGACAACGACGACGTCTTCTACGGACACGTCCTCGGCTGCAAGGGACTCGAACGCCGCGCGGTCGTCCTCTGTGTCAACGCGAAGAACACCGAGCGCGCCCGCGAGATGCTCTACGTGGGCATGTCGCGCGCCACCGACGAGCTCGTCGTCGTGGGGGACCCGGACTTCATCCGCGAGATCGGTGGCGCCCAGGTGGCTCACCGTCTCGGCATCGGCTGACGCCGCGGGGACGCCGGCGGGGGCTGGGGACAACCTCAGCGCGCTGCCGCGCGTGCGGATGACGATGGCGGGCATGACCTTCAAAGACCTGCCCCCACGGGCGAGTGAGATCCCCCTGACCAACCGTCGCGTCGCCGCCGACGTCATCGACCTCATCATCGGCGACACCGACCGCGCCGCCGGGTGTGTCGCCCTGATGATCTGCGACGCCGAGGACCGGGGCATCCAACCGATCCTGCTGCACGACGTGCCGCCGGATGCCGAGGCCAACAGCCTGGCCCAGCTGCTCGGGATGCTCCTGCCGCTCGTGGCCGACAACGACGGGTCCATTCTCATCGGTCGGGGCCGGCCGCGGGGAACGGCGCCCGACGACGTCGACCGGGTCTGGCACCAGCTGGCGATCGACCGGTGCGCCGAGCACGAGGTCGACCTGCTCGGCTTCTACCTCGCCACGCGTGACGGCATCTTCAGGCTGCCCGAGCCGCTCACCGCCGCGTCGTGAGGGCGGCTGACAGGGCGCGACCGCACGTTCGGCATCACCGCACGTTCAGAAGGGTGGCGGCTCGAGATCGGTTGCGCGACGGCCGGTCGACTGATCTCGAGATGGCGGTGCGAGCGACGTGTCCCGGACGCCGTCGAGCCAGTCCTTGGGGTAGGTGTCGTAGACGCGACCGGCCTTGGTGCGCCATCGAACTCGGTCGCCGTCTCGGCGCACGAGCCAGTGGCCATTGGTGTGCAGGTTGTGGTGGGGACGGTGCTTGCTCGTGAGGTTCGTGACCTCGGTCGGGCCGTGCGGCCACGGTATGTCGTGGTCGAGGTCGCACCGTGCGGCAGGCACGGTGCACCCCGGCGCCAGGCACGTCCCGTCGACGGCCTCGACGTGGGCTCGCATCGCCGGCGTCGGCCGATAGGCGTGCGTCTCGAGGTGAGCGGCGGCACCGCTGTCGGCGTCGACGGCCAGTCGGCGCCACGTCGAGCCGTCGTTGAGCATGATCCGGCGGGCGTGCTCGGCCGTCACCCAGCCATGACCCGGGACCTCGCACGGCGCGTCGGTGAGTCCGACCGCCGTCGTGAACGGGATCACGAGGGTCACTGTCGCTGCCGGCCGCCGCCCCATACGCGTGAACCACTCACTGGCGGAACGGCATACGCCCTCACCGGCCGCGGTCGAGCCGGACGGCGACACGTCGGCACCGACGGGCTCGGGCCAGCCGAACATCAGGATGTCGGTGATGACGTCGGCACGCAGTGAGTCGAGATCGCGGGGGTCGCCCTGAGCCCGAGCGGCCCGAGCGACGGCGTCCGCTCGCTCCATCGCGGCGATGATCTTGTCGGCGTCATTGACGACGGTGAGCACGCCGAGGCCCTCGTGGTCGATCTGCGCGTAGGCGCCGCGACGCCGTCGGGCTGCACGACGCCGCTCGGCGGCCTCGCGGTCGGCCGCGAGGCACGCGCGCGTGAGCCGCTGGCGGAAGAGGCTCGGTGATGGCGGAGCGCCGTCCTTCGGCCGGAGCGCGGAGTCGACGATGCGCGGCCCGCACTCGGACGGCAGCGCGGCGATCGCAGCCTGGATCGTGCATGCACGGTAGAGCGTGACCGCGCCGCGCTGCAGGCGACCGCGGAGCGCAGCGGCTCCCGGTGTGCGGGCGGTCGCGAGGTCGAGTCGGGAGCTCACCTCGTGGGCGCCGAGGCCGGTGGCGGTGGACACCTCCATCGCGGTCAGGTGGTCGGCATCGATCCAGCCCGCAGGACGAGGGCGGCCGAGGTCGGCGAAGCGCGCCAGCTCACCTGCCTCAATCGTCGAGCGGAGCCGAGCCAGGGCCTCCAGGCCCACGGCGTCGAGGATCGCCTTGCAGCGCTCGACGGACTCGACCACCCTGAGGTCTGCGTCGGCCATCGACTCCAGCTCCGTCCGTGCCTCATCGGGCTGCGCCGCCAGGAGATCGTCTGCCACCGCCTCGACCAGCTCGGTCACGAGTGTCGGCAGCACATGGGTGAGGGCCGCCTCGGCCAGGTGGTGGCGAAGGGTGCGCTCGAGAAGTGGCAGGTCGCGCTGCCGGACTGGAACGCGGGTCTCGACCCGCGATCGATAAAGGTCGGCGAGGTGGTCGAGGTCGACAACGGCATCGGCGTCCTCGGCAGCAGCGGGCCATGAATGACTCCCTACAGCCATCGCCCCGTCCATACTCCAGTAGAACAGGTGTTCGAACAATGGTCAAGAGGTATTGGCGCACGAGTTTCTCTGTGTGACAGTCCCATCCGGGTCGGAGGGCATCGCGTGGCCCTGCGCTGACGGATCGCGTCCTCCGGCTTCGGGCCCGACTCTTGCGCACCACCCGTGTCGCGGAGGACCGTGCGGGGGATGGACGTCGACCTGCACCAGCTCTACGCCCGCGCTGCTGCCGAAGGGGCTCGGCACCGCACCACCGTCGCGGACCTGCCCGTGGCGACAGCACCCGACCGTGGGGCACTGGCAACGGCGTTCGGCGGGCCACTGGCCGTGACGCGAACCGACCCGAGCGCCGTCGTCGACGAGCTGATCGCGGCCGCGCTCCCCGGCCTCGTCGGCACCGTCGGTCCGCGCTTCTTCGGTTTCGTCATCGGGGGCGCCTCGCCGGCGGCCACGGCCGCCGACCTGCTCACTGCAGGCTGGGACCAGTGCGCCTACAACGAGGTCCTCTCGCCGGCCGCGGCGGCCGCCGAACGGGCGGCCGGAGCCTGGGCCAAGCAGCTGCTGGGCCTGCCCTCGTCCGTCTCGGTCGGTTTCGTCACGGGCGCTCAGGCAGCGAACACCGTGGGCCTCGCGGTCGGACGACAGCGGGTGCTCGCCGACGTCGGGTGGGACGTCGCGCGGGACGGTCTCTTCGGTGCTCCCCGGGTGGCCATCGTCGCGAGCGAGGAGCGGCACGCCACGATCGACCGGGCCGCCCGGCTGCTCGGGTTCGGCACGGGCAGCATCGAGCCCGTCGCCGTGACCCCGCAGGGCGCCATCGACCTCGACCATCTCCGGACCACCCTCGACACCGTGTGCGAGCGGCCGGTGATCGTCTGCCTCCAGGCCGGCAACGTCAACACCGGGGCGTGCGATGACCTCAGGACCGGGACGACTGTGGCGCACGAGCACGGCGCGTGGGTCCACGTCGACGGCGCCTTCGGGCTCTGGGCGGCCGCGAGCCCCCGGACCGCCCCTCTCGTCGACGGGGTCGAGCTGGCCGACTCGTGGGGCACGGACGCCCACAAGTGGCTCAACGTCCCCTATGACTGCGGACTCGCCTTCTGTGCCGACGCCGACCTGCACGCAGCCACGATGTCCTACGCGGCGGCATACCTCACCGGGTCGGGCTCGGAGTCCGACCACGTCCTCGGCGACCTGACTCCCGAGTCATCCAGACGGGCAAGGGGTTTCGCGGTCTGGGCCGCCCTGCGCGAGCTCGGCACCGAGGGTGTGGCCCAGCTCGTCGACCGATCCTGTGCCCTGGCGCAGCGCATGGCCGAGCGTCTCGCGGCCGGCGGCGCCACCATCCACAACGACGTCGTGCTCAACCAGGTCCTCGTCAGCATCGGGGATCCCGGACGCACGGACGCGATCGTCGACGCCGTGCAGCGCGACGGCACGTGCTGGGTCGGCGCCACGACGTGGCACGGTCAGCGGCTCATCCGCGTCTCGGTGTCCAATGCCACGACCCGCGAGCACGACATCGACATCTCCGCCGCCGCCATCCTGCGTGCCGCCGGAGCCGTGTCCCCAGCAGGCGGCCAGCAGAAGCCCAGCACCTCTTGGCCTCCTGACGGCGCTCGTCCTCGCCGGGTGCGAGAGTGACGAACGGTGCCGGCGTCGTTGCCTGGGAGCGCGGCCGTGCCGGAGGGGTACGTCGTGACGGGCATCGTCGCCCACAGCGGCGTTCGCACGATCGCCACCGCGGTGTCGCCCAAGCCGTTCACGCAGAGGCTCGCCGACATGCAGACCGCCTACTCGACCCGTGGGTGCTCGGCGTCCCAGGGTGAGGTGGAGGAACGGGACGCCGAGTCCAACTTCAACGGCAACGGGCTCCGCGGCCGCTGGGTCATCCGCGATATCCCCGACTGCACCTGTCTGAGCAGTCACAACTCCCTGCCGACGCCCGCACGACGAGGGACGATGGAAGTGGCCGGAGCATCCGGCCCCGACCGCCGTGGAAGGGGAGAGCGATGAGCGCCGCAGTCAGCTCGACGAAGGAGTCGACCCACGAGTCGACCGACGAGACGACCGACCTCGGCATCGTCGTAGGCTACGACGGGTCACCGGGGGCGCGGCTCGCCCTCGACTGGGCCGTCGAGACCGCGAACCGTGACGACCGCCAGCTGACGCTGCTGCACTGCGTCGGCCTGACCATGACGCCGACCTTCCGGGCCTACGATCCCGGGGTCCAGGCGCACGCGTACGACGAGATGTCGCGCGGAGTGCTGGCGGAGGCCATCGACATCGCCACGAAGACGATGGACCGCAAGGACGTCCACCCGCTGAGCGTCATCGGCGGTGCCGCCGCCGAGCTCGTCGGCGTCTCGTCCCGAGCCGACCTCGTCGTCACCGGGTCGCGCGGTCACGGGGCGGTCTCCGGTGGCCTGCTGGGCTCGACTGCCTATGCCGTCACGGCCCACGCCCACTGCCCCGCGGTCGTGGTCCGGGGGTCCTCCGTGATCCATGCGGGTCCGTCCCACCCTGTCGTCGTCGCCTTCGACGACTCCAAGAACTCCCAGAAGGCGCTCGAGACCGCCGTCCACGTCGCCACGGCAGCAGAGGCGTCGCTGCACGTCGTCGCCGTCGACAACGTCGGTGGCCTCGAGGCGTGGCCGGAGACCGACACGATCTTGGGTCGCGAGGAGATGATCGACCAGATGCACCTCCACGTCGGCCAGGTGCTGCGCGACGTGGCGGAGGACGCGCGACGAGCCCACCCGGGACTCGACGTGCAGACCACCGTCCTGGGTGGAGGGGCCGGTGCTGCGGTCGCCGCCTACGCCGTGGACGTGAGGGCCGGGCTCATCGTCATGGGGTCTCGCGGGCACGGGGGCTTAACCGGAATGCTGCTCGGCTCGGTCAGTCACCGGGTCGTCCACGACGCCCCTTGCCCCGTCATGGTGATTCGCTGACGATGTCGAAGACTCGACGTCGCTGGTGCTCAAGGGAACTCGCACCCAGGACGTCGGACCAGCCTGCCGCCAGTTCGTCGTGGGCTACGACGGGTCCCCGGCCTCGCAGTGTGCCCTGGTCTGGGCTGCGGCGGTCTCCCGCCCTCTCGACGACAGCCTGAAGATCGTCCAACGCCGTCGAGCTCGACCTGGTGCCGAGCCGGCGCGGCTACGCGTTGCGCCCGCTGAGCGCCTCCCTTGAGATGGTGGCCCAGACGATCGTCGGCGGTCCGTCGACCTGGCCCGGGCCAGGGCTTGCCCGAGGGCGGTGCGTGCGGTCCATGCCGTCGGTGGGCCGGCCCCCGCTCTGGTCGACGCGTCGATGTTCGCCGAGGTCGGCGTGCTGGGACCCGCGGCCGGGGACGTGCCCGCACCGCGCTCATCGGCTCCGTCTCCTACGCGGTCGTCGCCCATGAGTACTGCCCCGTCGTCGTCCTGCATGACCTCGGCCGCTTCTCGTCCGGCGCGACCGGTGACGCCCGGGTCCCGGATCCGCGCGGCGAGGTCGTCTGCGCCATCGCCGGCGGGGACAGGGACGGAGCTTGATGCGCGCGTGGAGGGGACCGTGTCCGCCGCGGTTCGCATCGCTGTCGCATGCAGTGCGTCGCCGTGATTCGCACCGTCACACGTGGAGGCGTCAGTGACGCTGCGAGACAGAGGATTCCGTATGCCGTCGCCTCCCTGAGCGTCACAGCACCCTGCCCTCGTGGTCACCGCCGAGATCCACGGCGACCCGGTCGTAGCCCTGGCGGAGGCCACGCAGCATTCCGCACTGCTCGTCGTCGGTGCGCCACTCCGAGGTGGGGCCACTGCCGTGCTGTCCGGGGAGGCTTCCTACCGGCTCATCCGCGACGCGACCTGCCCGGTCATGCTCGTGCCCTGATGGGATGCGTCTCCAGCCGATGCCGGTCAGGTGCTCGGCCGTGCGGGCAGAGCCTTCGCGAGCTCCTCGGCCAACCGCGTCACCTTCTTCTCGGCCGCAGCTTCGACAGCCCGGGCCTTGGCATCGCTCGCCCCCTCGGGGTAGCTGAAGCGGAGAGAGATCATGAACGGCTGCCGCGCGCGTGTGCCGGCCCGCCATCCGTCGAGCCTCGTGT
The DNA here is from genome assembly GCF_024519435.1 of Terrabacter sp. Ter38. Lineage (GTDB taxonomy): Bacteria > Actinomycetota > Actinomycetes > Actinomycetales > Dermatophilaceae > Terrabacter. Next base: position 131,041 of record NZ_JALJRZ010000008.1, on the reverse strand, counting down.
TCACGGGAATCCAGGCGGAGACCTCGCCCGGTGTCATGTCGACCCGCGCCCCAGTGGTTCCGTTGGCCGCGAACCGGCGGTCGACTGAGCCCCCTGTCCTGACCATCACGTCCGGGCTCTGAAAGGCGTATCGCGGCTTTGTCAGCCACCACGAACAGGTGTCCTCGTCGGGCGTCGGAACCACCAGCGCCGACTGTGCTCCCGTCACCGTCTGGACTGTGATCCGGCCCAAGGACTGGCAGGCCTTGGCGGGACTGGGTGCGTCCTGCGGGTAGGACCCCGTGGCAGCATGGGAGACGACGGACCCGAGTCTAGCTCCGAGGTTGCTGGAGAGGTGCGCACCAGCGTGGCTGAACGCCCACAGGGCAACCAGGCCGACGAGCGCGGAGACCACCGATCCGCGACGGCGTGGCCGGCGTGGAGCACTTCCGCGGTGTCGCGGTCGGGAGGTGTCGCGGAGCATGACCGGTGACGGCGTACGACGAGCCGTCGAGCGTTCGGCCCCGAGGACGTCGGCGACCGTCAGCAGGTCCGTGTCTGCGCGCGCAGCTTCCGTCGATGCCGACGGATAGGTGTGGGCGACTCTGCGGGACAGCAGGTCCGTGCCCTCGGTCCCTGGGGCCTGGGGCTGGGCGAGGAGCCAGGCAGCGAGGCTCTCGAGGGGGATGATCTCGACCCCCCGCACGCGTTGCCTCGCGAAGGACGTGGAGTGCCCACCGGCCAGGGCGATGACTGGGACGACGGGAAGGCCGAGCGTCTTCTCCATCTCACCGGCGAAGCGAGCCACGGCGTCGAGTTCGCGTCCCTTGGGTGAGCTGCTGCTCGTGTGTTGCCACAGGTTCCCATCGTGGACGCTGGTGCCACCCGCCCAGTTCTTCGTGTCCACGAGGTAGACACCGGACGGCCCGATGACGACGTGGTCGAGGTTCGTCTGCGAGCGACCCGGTCGCAATAGACGGTCGTGATGGACGTGCCACCCGGTCGGTAGGGCCTGCAATGTGGCGGCTACCCGACGCTCACCGTCCGCGCCGGCTGCCCAAGCCCCGGCCTGGGCCTCGAGCGCGTCTGCGTGGGCGCGCGCCTGCGCCGCCTGAGTCCTGAGTTCTTCGGCGCGAGACTGCGCCGACCCACCTGCTGCCATCCGAGCCCCCTGTGCCCCTGTCGCCCGTGACTCTAGGCACGGCGTGGTGGGTCCCGGGCCCGAATCGGTTCAACTCGCAGAGGATTCGGGTCCCGGGACCGGGGGACACGGCATACGCCCGCGTGAGAGGCGCCGAGGTCGTCAGCCCGATGGCGGGCGCTGGAAGCCCGGCCGCCCGGCGGTTCCGGCGGCACGTTCGATCGAGCGGCCGAGGCTGCTGGCGGCCGCCCCGAGCGGGCTCGACCCGCGGTCGCCGAGGGCGGGTGGCACGACGACGACAGGGCAGTGCGCTGCGCGCACGAGACGGCTCCCGAGCCAGCGCGCGCCGACCTCGGTGGAGTGACCGGCGTCGATGACGACGAGGTCCGCGCCGCGGCTCTCCTCGACGAGGACCGAGCGCCGCTTGCCTGCCACCACGCGCGTCTCGACGAGGTGGTCGCGGCCGAGGACGTGCGCGACGTCCTCGGCCAGGCGCGACTGCTCCGCAGAGAGGGCGCTGTCGTCGGAGACGACCGACGGCACGCGCCCGCCGGTCGCGGTCTCGGGTGCGTGCGGGCGCCAGGCACGGACTGCCACGACCCGACCACCCCTCATCGCGGCCTCCTCGACGGCCCAGCGGAGGGCGCCGGGGGAGCCGCTCGTCGGGCTCACGCCGACGACGATCGTGTGCTGGCGTCCGAGGTCCGCGACGTTCATGCCTTGGCCCCCGACTCCTCCGAGACCTTGCTCAGCGGGTCGGCCACGTCCTCGAGGGACTTCCGCTCCGCGTCGATCCCGATCGCCAGGGCCACGACCCCGCCGATGATCATGATGACCGCACCGGCGACGTAGCCCCACGTGAGCGGGCCGCGGTCCTTGCCGTCGCCGATGAGTGCGCCGTAGAGCACCGGTGCGACGGCGCCGGCGCACTGCGCGACGACGAAGAAGTAGCTGATCGCCTGGCCGCGCACCTCGATCGGGAAGATCTCGCTCACGGTGAGGTAGGCAGCGGAGGCTCCAGCCGAGGCGAAGAAGAACGAGACGCACCAGAAGATCGTGTGCGTCGTCGCGGTGAGGATCTCGGCGTGGAAGGCCCAGGCCGACACGAGCAGGACGAGCCCCGCGATCGTGTAGGTGCTGAAGATCATCTTGCGACGCCCGATGGTGTCGAAGAGATGACCGAGGAGCAGCGGGCCCATCAGGTTGCCGGCCGCGAACGGCAGGAAGTAGAGCGAGGTCTGGGCCTTGCTGATCCCGTAGAAGTTCGTCAGCACCAACGCGTACGTGAAGAAGATGGCGTTGTAGAGGAAGCTCTGCGTCACCATCATCGTCAGGCCGAGCACCGTGCGTCGTCCGTAGCGCCGCACGAACACGTCCCACAGCACCTTCGGCCCCATGCGGTCCTCGGGCTTGACGAGGATGGCCTTGCTGTCGTCGACCTCCGGGATCTCGCCGCCCTCACGGCGAACCCGCTCCTCGATCTCGTCGACCGTGCGCTCGGCCTCCTCCGCGCGACCGTGGGTGAGCAGCCAGCGCGGGCTCTCCGGGATGTGCCGGCGCAGCCAGATGATCGACAGACCGAGGATCGGGCCGATGAAGAACGCCAGGCGCCAGCCGAGGTTTTCGGCGACGTTGTCGGGGTTGAGCAGGTAGAGGTTCGCGAGCGCCCCGACGAAGGCGCCGAACCAGTACGTCCCGTTGATCGCGATGTCGACGCGACCGCGGAAGCGCGCTGGGATCAGCTCGTCGATGGCCGAGTTGATCGCGGTGTACTCACCGCCGATGCCCATGCCGGCGACGAACCGGCACACCCACAGGAACCACATGTTCGGGGAGAGGCCGGCGAGGCCCGACCCGATCAGGTAGATGACGAGCGTCATGATGAACAGCTTGCGGCGGCCGAGCCGGTCGGTCAGGCGACCGAACGTCAGCGCTCCGACGACCTGGCCGACGAGGTAGACCGTGCCCGTCAGCCCCACTTGCGTCGCGGACATGCCAAGCGTCTTCTGGAAGCCCGACTCGGACACGATCTGGATCTCGAGTCCGTCGAGGATCCACGACACCCCGAGCCCGAGAACGACCGACCAGTGGAACTTCGTCCACGGGAGCCGGTCCATGCGGGCGGGCACCAGACTCCTGATGGCACCGTCCGTGCGTTGTGCGACAGCCTCGCTCATCCCATCTCCTTCGATCCGAATCGCAGTGAACCGTCGGGTCAGGGCGCGCGGCGCCGCGTCCTCACCGCCGGAATCCGTACCCCATGGCCGGGCGCGACGAACGTGCTTCGAGCCGCTTTGTCCTAGCGCCCTCGCGAGTGCGTATGCCGTCGGGTGCCCCCATCCCGTCCCGCTGGGTACGTCAGGGTGGTGTGAGGGCACAGGCGCCCTCCCTCGACAGCGCAGGAGGAACGACATGCCGGCCAAGAAGCCAACGCGCGGAACCACGGACCTGCCCTCGACCCTCCAGCGGTCGTCGAAGAAGGCGCAGGAGACGTGGCTCGCGACGCACGACGCTGCGGTCGAGCAGTACGGCGAGGGCGAGCGTGCCCACCGCACGGCGTTCGCCTCGCTCAAGCACTCCTTCGAGAAGGTCGGGGACCACTGGGAGGAGAAGGCCGAGAAGGGGCCGAGCGACCGCCAGGCCGAACGCCGCGGTGCCGAGGCCAGGGCGCACCGCGACGACGGGGACTCAGCCGGCGGGGTCGACGCCAACGCCTCGAAGCGGCACCTCTACGACATCGCCAAGCGACTCGAGGTGTCGGGACGCTCCAGCATGAGCAAGGCCGAGCTCGTCGAGGCGATCCAGCGCGCCAACGACCGTGCGACGGCCGCCGCGCGGGACTCGAGCTGACGAGTCCACAACTCCGAGTCCCGTACTGGCACGGGAGAATTCGCTCGCGCGCGCCCCAAACGCCTGAATCGCTCCAAGCGATCGTCGAGCCGACTCTCAGGCTCCCGAGAAGGCCGGTGCCGACAGCCCTAGCGTGGACAACTGGGCCGCCACAGGAGTCGGCCCGGAGCGGTGGGACGCCCACGCCGCCACCGCGGAGGAGAGAACCATGTCCGTGTCACGAAGGGGTGGATCTCGGGGGACTGCAGTCATCGGGGCGGTCGCGGTCGTCGCGGCCGCCGCACTCGCGACCGGGGTGGCGTCGGCCGACGCCTCCACGACCAGCGCGAGCTCGACCTATCTGGTCGTCTACAAGGAGAAGACCTCCACGAGCGGCGCGGGTGGTGCCGTCGCCGCAGCGGGCGGTCACGTCGTCGCGACCTACGCGCCCATCAGCGTCGTCGTCGCGCGGTCGGCCAGCCCCGACTTCGCCACCAAGATGCGTCAGGTCACGGGTGTCGAGGGCGCCGTCGCCACGACGAGGTTCGCCAGCGCCGTCGACGACGGAGCGGTCTCGGCCGACACCGCTGCCGACGCGACCACGACCCAGACCACCGCGAACGGGGCAGCACTCCCGGGCCTCAACGACTCGCTGTCGGGGCTGCAGTGGGACATGACCCAGATCAAGGTCGGCGAGGCACACGCCATCAGCACCGGTGACCCCTCGATCCTCGTGGGAGACATCGACACCGGCCTCGACTACACGCACCCGGACCTCGCCCCGAACGTCGACTCCGGCGCGAGCGCGAACTGCGTCAGCGGCGTGGCTGTGCCCGGCGCGGCAGCCGCGGCCGACGACAACGGCCACGGCACCCACACGGCCGGCACGATCGCCGCAGCCGCGAACGGCATCGGCATCGTCGGGGTCGCGCCGAACGTGAAGATCGCCGGCATCAAGGCCGGCAACGCTGACGGCTTCTTCTTCCCCGAGGCCGTCGTCTGCTCGTTCATGTGGGCGGCCGACCACGGCGTCGACGTGACGAACAACAGCTACTTCGCCGACCCGTGGCTCTTCAACTGCCGCAACGACGCCGAGCAGCGAGCCATCTGGACCGCCGAGCGTCGCGCCATCAGGTACGCCCAGAACAAGGGTGTGCTCGTCGTCGCAGCCGAGGGCAACCAGGCCGACGACCTGTCGCACCCGACCCTGGACGCGACGAGTCCCGACGACACGAACCCGGTGCTCCGGGCGATCAGCAACGCATGTGCCGTCGTGCCGACCGAGGTCCCGGGCGTCGTCGGGGTCAGCGCCACCGGCAACAAGGAGATGAAGTCGTTCTACTCGTCCTACGGCATCTCCGCCGTCGACGTCGCCGCGCCGGGAGGCGACTCCGTCCTCCAGCTGACCGCAGCCGCCGCCAACGGACGGGTGCTCTCGACCTGGCCCGCGTCCCTGCTCGCGGTGACGTGCCTCGCCTCACGCCGGGTCGTCGACGCGAGCGGAGCGACGTACTGCTACCAGCAGGGCACCTCGATGGCCTCGCCGCACGCAGCAGGCGTCGCAGCCCTCATCGCCAGTGTGACCGGCAAGACGGGAGGGGCGCTCTCGGCGGCCCTGCAGAACGCCGTCAACCCGATGCCGTGCCCGGCCGACGTCTCGCCGTACGCCTTCTTCCCGGGCGTCGACGACGGCGCAGCGCAGCGGTGCCAGGGCGGCCGCGGCCAGAACGGCTGGTTCGGCTCTGGGGAAGTGGACGCGCTCAAGGCCGTCGGCTGACCCACCCCACAGGCCGCCGGGCCGGGTCTCGCGACCCGGCCCGGCGGCATACGCCATCGGGGACCCCGGCGCTGTCTGAGTGGTCACAAAGGAGCAGCGCAGCCCGGGGCCGGCGGGACGATGGAGGTGGACGGAGCAGACGCCCGGCCAGGCGAACGAGAGAAGGGGAGCATCATGAACGGCCAGGTGCGGACGGCGAACGGGATCGTCGTCGCCTACGACGGTTCGGCATCATCACAGCTCGCGCTCGAGTGGGCCGCGGAGACGGCTCGCCAGCAGGGCAAGCACCTGACCCTGGTGCACAGCGTCAACCTGGCCGCCACCCCCGCGTTCCCGGCGATGGACCTCTCCGAGATCGAGCCCTCGCTCGAGCACGCCGCCAAGGCGATCGTCGACGAAGGTGCGGTCCGCGCCGGCGCCACGCTCGACGCCTCCCAGGTGACGACGCAGTACTGGCTCGGCAGCCCCGCGGCGCAGCTCGTGGACATGTCGAAGGACGCCGACCTCGTCGTCGTCGGCAGCCGTGGGCGCGGACGCATCCTGGCCGGGCTGCTCGGCTCGACCTCGTATGCCGTCGCGGCGCACGCACACTGCCCCGTCGTCGTCGTGCGCGGGCCGGAGGGCAAGACCTCCGACGACGTGCCGATGCCACCCCGTCCCGGGCGCGGGCACGACGTCGTCGTCGGCATCGACGACTCGGACGCCGCGATGCGGGCCGTCGAGACGGCCGTCGAGGTCGCCGAGCGCGAGGGTGCCGTGCTCCACATCGTGCGCGTCGCGCACTCGCTGTCGATGGAGGCGTGGACGTACGTCGAGACCGCCAAGGGCGGGACGGAGGAGACGCACGCCATCCGCGACAACGCCGAGCAGTCGGTGCTGCGGGCGGCCGAGCGTGTGCGGGCGCGGCACCCGAAGGTCATCGTCACGACGGAGGTGCTCTACGGAGACCCGGGCCAGTCGCTCGCCGACCTGGGCGCGACGGCAGGGATGATCGTCGTCGGCTCGCGGGGCCACGGCGGGTTCGCGGGCATGCTGCTCGGGTCGGTCAGCCACCGCGCCATCCACGACGCGGCCTGCCCCGTCATGGTCGTCCGCTGAACGGCCGAGACGGCGTCGTCCGCGTGAGGTCCCGGGGCTCTCCGGGCCGGGTGTTGGGCTCAGGCGTCGAGGGCCTGCGCGAAGCGGTCGAGGGCGTGGTCCCAGCGGGACTTGTCGCCGGCGCCGTCATCGGCGATGCCCTGGCCCTCGTGGTAGAGGTCGACGCGCGTGCCGTCACCGTCCGGCTTCAGCTGGAGGTCGACGATGCTGAGGGGGCCATCCGCATGGGGGTGCCACGACACGCGTACCTGCTCCATCGGGTGGTAGCTGCGCACGACGCCGTGCGGGCCCTCGGAGCTGTGCCACGACTCGCCCTTGTTGCCGAGCGTGACGCCGGGGCCGAAAAGCGCCTCGGTGCCGCGGGCGCTGATGAGGTGCTGCCACACCCGGTCGACGGGCGCGCCGACGGTGAGGCTCGAGTGCACGCCCGCGGGAGATCCTTCGAGCTCGGCATCCTCTGCGTTCTCGGGGATCGACTGCGTTGAACTGCTCATGGGCACCTCCGGATCGTTCGGACCGGCCTCCTGATGGGCCGGACCCACCACAGACAGTCGACCAAAGACTGGCCCGGAAGACAATGGGTCGGGCCGGCTCTTCGGCGCCGCTCGACGAGCATCCGTCCTAGCCTCGGTGCATGATCGACCACTTCGGCATCAACTGCTCCGACCTCGAGGCCAGCGCCCGCTTCTACGACGCGGTGCTCGGCGTCCTCGGCTACAGCCGACAGATGGACGTCGGCGTGGCCATCGGCTACGGCACCGTGGGGCACCCCGACTTCTGGATCAGCCGATGGCAGGGGACCGAGCCCAACCGCGAGATGCACTGCGCGTTCCAGGCGGACGGCGTCGACGCGGTGCGCGCCTTCCACGCCACGGCGCTCGAGCTCGGCGCCGAGTCGCTGCACGAGCCGCGCCTGTGGCCGGAGTACCACCCCGGCTACTACGGCGCGTTCGTGCGCGACCCCGACGGCAACAACGTCGAGGCGGTCTTCCACGGAGCCGCGCCCGACGCCTGAGGCGCCGTCACCGCGCGATCAGCCGGTGAAACCGGCGCGGCGCAGGGCGTCGGCCATGGCGCTGTCGGCAGGAGCCTCTTTCCGGGGGCGGTTGCCGTGGCCCATCTGGCTCTGACCACGGCCCTGGCCGCCGCGGCCCTGACCACCGCGCTGCTGGCCTCCCTGCCCCTGACCCGTTCGCTCCTTCGGGGCGCCGGGGGTCACCTCGTCGTCGAGGCGCAGGGTCAGCGAGATCCGCTTGCGGGGCACGTCGACCTCGAGGACCTTGACCATGACGACGTCGCCGGACTTCACGACGTCGTGCGGGTCGCGCACGAAGCTCCTGGAGAGCGCCGAGACGTGGGCCAGGCCGTCCTGGTGGACGCCGATGTCGATGAACGCACCGAACGCCGCGACGTTCGTCACGACGCCCTCGAGCGTCATCCCCGGCTTGAGGTGCTTGATCTCCTCGACGCCGTCCTTGAAGGTCGCCGTCTTGAAGGTCGGTCGCGGGTCGCGCCCGGGCTTGTCGAGCTCGCTGATGATGTCGGTGACGGTCGGCAGGCCGAAGCTGTCGTCGACGTAGTCGGCGGGCCGGATCGACTGCAGCGCAACGGTGTTGCCGATGAGGGAGGTCAGCTTCTGCCCGGTCGACTCGAGCATGCGCCGGACGACGGGATAGGCCTCGGGGTGAACGGCCGACGCATCCAGCGGGTCGTCCCCTCCTGGGATCCGGAGGAAGCCGGCCGCCTGCTCGAACGCCTTCGGCCCGAGGCGCGGCACGTCCTTGAGGGCCTTGCGCGTGCGGAACGGGCCAGTCGCGTCGCGGTGCGCGACGATGCTCTCGGCGAGACCGGGGGTGATGCCCGAGACGCGGGTGAGCAGGGGAGCCGACGCCGTGTTGACGTCGACGCCGACGGCGTTGACGCAGTCCTCGACGACCGCGTCGAGCGAGCGCGAGAGTGCCGTCTGGCTGATGTCGTGCTGGTACTGACCGACGCCGATCGACTTCGGGTCGATCTTGACGAGCTCGGCGAGCGGGTCCTGCAGGCGGCGGGCGATCGAGACGGCGCCGCGCAGCGAGACGTCCATGCCGGGCAGCTCCTGCGACGCGAACGCCGACGCGGAGTAGACCGAGGCGCCGGCCTCGGAGACGACGGCCGACGTCAGCTTCAGCTCGGGGTGTGCCTTGATGAGGTCGCCGGCGAGGCGGTCGGTCTCGCGCGACGCGGTGCCGTTGCCGATGGCGATGAGGTCGACCGAGTGCTCCTCGGCGAGCCGTGCGAGGGTCGCGAGCGAGCGGTCCCACTGGTGCTGTGGGACGTGCGGGTAGATGACCTCAGTCGCGACGACCCGGCCGGTGCCGTCGACGACGGCGACCTTGACGCCCGTGCGGAAGCCCGGGTCGAGGCCCATGGTCGCGCGCGCTCCGGCGGGAGCGGCGAGCAGCAGGTCGCGCAGGTTGGCCGCGAACACGCGTACGGCCTCCTCCTCGGCGGCCCGGCGCAGCTGCATCCGGGCGTCGATGCCGAGGTGGACGAGGATCTTCGTGCGCCAGGCCCAACGGACGGTGTCGGCGAGCCACTGGTCGGCGGGGCGCCCGGTGTTCTCGATGCCGAACCGCCGAGCAATGGCGCGTTCGTATGCCGTCGGGCCGGGCTGCTGCTCGGCCGCTGGGTCCTCGGGGTTGATCTCGAGCGAGAGAACGTCCTCCTTCTCGCCGCGGAAGAGGGCGAGGATGCGGTGCGAGGGGAGCTTGGCGAGGGGCTCGGTGAAGTCGAAGTAGTCGGAGAACTTCGCGCCCTCCTCCTCCTTGCCGGAGCGTACGCGCGAGCCGAGGTGGCCCTGCTTCCAGACGCGCTCGCGCAGGTCACCGATCAGGTCTGCATCCTCGGCGAAGCGCTCGACGAGGATGGCGCGGGCGCCGTCGAGGGCGGCCGCGGCGTCGGCGACCTCACGCTCGGCGTCGACGAAACGCGTTGCAGCGGTGGCGGGATCGGTGCCGGGGTCGCCGAGCAGCAGCTCGGCGAGGGGCTCGAGTCCTGCCTCGCGGGCGATCTGCGCCTTGGTGCGGCGCTTCGGCTTGAACGGGAGATAGATGTCCTCGAGGCGCGCCTTGGTCTCCGCGGCGAGGATCTGCGCGCGCAGGGTCTCGTCGAGCTTGCCCTGCTCCTCGACGGAGGCGAGCACGGCAGCGCGGCGCTCCTCGAGCTCGCGGAGGTAGCCGAGACGCTCCTCGAGCGTGCGCAGCTGGGTGTCGTCGAGGCCGCCCGTCACCTCCTTGCGGTAGCGCGCCACGAAGGGGACGGTCGAGCCGCCGTCGAGCAGGCCCACGGCCGCGGTCACCTGTCCATCGCGGACGCCGAGCTCCTCTGCGATGCGACGTTCGATGGACGGCACCTTCACCTGCACGTTCACGGGGGCTGAACTCCTTGACGTCGACGAACACCGAGATCACGCATTCTGCCGTGCGAGCGCGGTCGCCCCTCGGGCGGCCCTGCTCGTTCCGGGTTGTGGGGTGTCAGGCGCCCCTCGTCCCTCGCTCCGGGATGGGCCAGCGAGGCGTTGCCGAGCTGTCCCGGTGGCGCTCGTACCAGTCGACGGCGCGGAGCACCCCGAGGTCGTCGAAGCGTCGGCCGGACACCTGCAGCCCGATGGTGCGCCCGTCGGGGGTGAACCCGCAGTTCACCGATGCCGCGGGCTGACCGGACGTGTTGTAGGGCGCGGTGAAGCCGATGTGGGCCATGCCTTCGTCGTCGTCGCCCCACGGCATCGGCCACGCGGCAGGAAATGCTGTCATCGGCGCGACGGGGGAGAGCACGAGGTCGAAAGGCTCGGTGGCGGCGATCGTGGCCTGCTGGAGGGACATGATGCTCGCGTAGTCGCGCATGACGGACGGGCCGTCCACATCGCGTACGGCGAGCACCCACCGCCGGATGAACGGGAGCACTCGATCGCGGGCCTCCGGCGTCAGGGCCTGGAAGTCGGTGAGCGAACGCATCCGCCAGAACTCGTCGAGGTCCCGCAGCATCATCGGCGTCATGAACGGGGCCACGGGCACCACCTCCGCCCCGGAGTGGGCGAAGAGAGCGGCAGCAGCCTCGACCGCGTGCGCCACGACAGGGTCCACCGGCAGCCCGCACCCGGCATCGAGCAGCACGCCGATGCGCAGACGGGAGACGTCGAGAGGGTCGTGGGGCAGCACGGCGGCGAGGTCGGCCGGCGGCAGGCTCGTCCAGTCGCGGGGGTCGGGGCGGCTGATCACCGAGAGCAGCAGCGCCGCGTCTGCGGCCGACCGGACGAGCGGGCCGGCCACTCGACCGAGGTACGGGGCGTCGAGCGGGACGCGTCCGGCGCTCGGCTTGAGGGTCGTCAGGCCGAGCCAGGTGCCCGGCAGGCGGATCGAGCCGCCGATGTCGGTACCGACGTGCAGCGGCCCGTAGCCGCCGGCGGCGGCGGCACCGGCGCCCGAGGACGAGCCCCCCGTCGTCAGGGAGGGGTCCCACGGCGAACGGGTGATGCCGTGCAGGCTCGAGACGCCCGAGCTGAGCATGCCCCAGTCGGGCATCACCGTGGAACCGAGCACGACGCCGCCGGACTCCTCGATCCGCTCGACGACCGGGCTGTCCCGTGTCGGGACGAGGGGCTCGACGCCGGCGTTGCCGAAGGGCATCGGGATGCCGGCGCGACCGAGGTTCTCCTTGACCGTCACCGGGACGCCGTCGATCGGCCCCGCGGGTTCACTCCTGCGCCAACGGGCCTCGCTGTCGCGGGCGGCGGCCTCGGCCCCCTCGAGGTCGAGCCGCCAGAACGCGTTGAGCAGAGGCTCACGGGTCTCGATGACGTCGGCGACATCGTGCAGCACGTCGACGGGCGAGAGGTCTCCCGAGGCGTACGCAGCGACGAGCTCGGTGGCGGTGAGGCTGGCCGGTCGACCAGACGTGTGCGGCATGGGCGTCCTTCCGCGGCGGTCGACCTCGCGCCGCCTGCTGGCGAGGAGATCGTGGCATCGGACCTGGTGTCAGAACGCTACCTCTCGCGGCGAGGCGTCGTCCGGGCGTGTGGACAACGCCGGCCGACTGTCACCGGTGGCCGCCATGCTCTTGTCATGCGCTTCGACGAGCTTCCTCGAGACTGGGCCCAGCGACCGATCACCGACCCCGACGTCTTCGAGGGGGTGGTCGACCTCATCGTCACCGAGCAGACGAGATCCGATGGAGCGACCTACCTGTTGCTCATGCACGACAACGGCCGCCTGCTCCAGCCGATCTGCCTGCCCGACGAGCCACGGCGCGTCGATGTAGGCCAGGTCCTCGAGGGCGTCGGGATGCTGCTCTCCGAGATGGCGCGGCACGAGGTGCACGACGTCGTCATGGTGATCGCCCGGCCCGGCCGGGCGGCACCCACCCCTCGCGATCTCGACCTGCGTGCGGCTTTCGAAGGTGCCTGCCGGACGGCTGGGTTCACCCTGCACGCCGTCGCGATCGCTGCTCCGGACGCCGTCGCGGTGCTGCCGGCGGAGGGTGGCTGCGCCGCGGCCTGAGACGGACCGTCGGGCAGCCACGGAGTGGTGAAGGACGCCGAGGCGTTCCCTGCGTCCTCGGGCGCCGGCGAGGTAGCGTCGTCGCGACCGCGCGACGCCCGACCCGTGGAGGACCGATGGCCCAGCAGGCCCACAGCAGTGGGAACACCGTAACCCGTTTGTACCGCACCGGTGTCGGTGGCACCTGGTGGACGGCTCTCGTCGTCGTGACGGTGCTGCTCGGCTTCCTCGGTCGTAGCGACAGCGGCTTCTGGAGCGGCTTCCTGTGGAGCATCGTCGGTTTCGTCGTTGGCTCGCTCGTCGCCATCGCGGTGGCCGGACGGCTCGTGCCGGCGCGCTCCGAGGACGAGGCGTTCGCCGATCTCGGCGCGGCGAGCGGTTCGGAGGTCACGCGATGACGTGGCTGCTCCTCGTGCTGGCGTTCGTCCTCGGCGCGGCGATCACGTGGTTCCTCACCGTCAGGCGCGCGAGCCGGACGGTCCAGGCAGGCGCGCGCGCGGGTGCATCGCCTGCCGCTGCGGCGAGCGAGCAGGCCGGCTCCGGCGTGGAGGCTGACGCCGACCCCACGGGGCCCGAGCTCACGCCCGTGGTCTCGGCGGGCGAGCCGGTGGCGGGTGCCGTGGGCATTGCCGGAGGCGCCGATCTCGCCGCCGCGGCGGGTGCAGGGGCCCTGGGCGCCGAGACGGCTGAAGCCGCTCCGGATGCTGGTTCGCAGGACGAGGCGGACGACGTCGACGCGGCCGCCAGGGCGGACGTCGACGAGGCGGAGGACGCGGACGGGACCGGATTCGGTGGGGCCCAAACGCCGCTCTCCGTGCCTCGGGGTGCGGCGGAGTCGTGGGACCGAGATGCCGAGGACGAGGACGCGCTGCTGACCGAGTCTTCGACGGAGCTGGACGACTCCGCGCCTGGTGTCGACGCGACCCCGCACCGCGATGGGGTCGCAGACGTCGCGCCGGTCGTCGACGCGACCCCGAACGGCGACGTGGCCGGCGTCGGTGAGCCGGTCGTGGTGGCAGCACTCGACGAGGCGGTCGAGGCCGACGACGCGGCGTCGTGGGCGGCCGAGGTGCCGGACGTCGAGCCGAGCCCGGAGGACGACCTCGACGCGGACGTGTCGGAGGAGCCGGCCGTCAACGTCGCGCATGTCGCCGACGCCACTCCGACGGGCGACGTGGCCGGGGTCGGTGGACCCGGGGAACGGCCGACACAGGGCGAGCTCACCTTCGACGAGCCCGATGACTCCGTCCCTCCGGAGGAGAAGCCCTGACCCGGGCCCACCCTCGTCCCAGGACCCTGTGTGCACTGAACGGCGCCCTGGCAACGCTCGCTGCACACACCGTCGGGGCGTGATCTCCGGCCTCACGTCAGTGGTTGACGAGCACACCCTTCGCCTCACGGACCGTCACCGTCGTGGAGGGGCCGGGCACGGTGACGGTCGAAGGGATCTCGTCCCACATCGAACCATCGAGGCTGAAGTCGGCACCGAACGTGGTGTCGACGCGAACCGGGTACTCGCCCGTGGCGCGGTAGAGGTGCGTGACGTCCCCGTCCGGGTAGACGCCCCCGGTCGACGTGGTGGGGCCTGTGCTCGAGCCGTCGCCGAACACGTAGGTGAAACCGACCAGCTTCGGACGGATCTGGACCGGGATGCCGCGCAGGACGGACCGGTCGACCTCCCCGGGCTGAAAGCCCTGCATCGTCCAGTTGACCTTGTAGAAGGTGCGGAGGTTGACGAGCGTCGTGTTGCCAGCCGGCTGGCTGGAGATCTGCGGCTTCGACCACGGCGTCCGCATGAACGCCGCCTTGACGTCCGCCATCGTCAACGTCGGCCTGGATCCTGGCGCTACATCGGAGGCGCACGTGAGACCCCGGGTGGCCCATGGCTCTATAACTTTGGCGCCCTGCAACGTGCGGCGCCAGATGCGCAGAAGCGGACCGAGTTCGTCTGGCGGGCAGTCACGGAGCGCGTGGCTGCACGTGACCTGCTCGGTGGACGTTCCGGGCCGCGCTGGCGCGCAGTCGTTCAACGACATGTAGTCATACACAGGCGCGTTCGCGGGGCGGTCCTTTACGACCTGTCCGCCTTGATCTCCCGGAAACTTCTCGAGTGCGAGAACCTCGGATCGCGGCATGAGCTCTGCATTTGCGGAGGTGTTGTCTATGTCGCACTGAACCACTAGGCCACACGGTCCGCCGGGTTTCGCGTCCGTGGCATCTGCGGTTAAGGCCGTGAACATCGCTAGGCTCACGCCAAGGGTGGCCGCGGCCTTGGTACCCATCACGATGCGACCTTTTGCAGCCGCTCGATGCTCCACCGTCCCGCTTTAAATCCGAGCGTGGCGATGAAGGAGGCTTTTCCTGCGGGTGTCGTGCCGACATGGTCGTTCACCTCGTTCAACACAGGCACGGACTTCTGATCAATTTCCAACAACACCTGCTTGTTGTTGGTGCTGAAGTTGAGCGCGCTTGCGCTCGTCACACTCACCAGGTCCCCGCCGTACCTTCGTTCCTGTTCGTTCAGTTGCTCGACCCCGTCTACGAACGCCATGCAAGTCGGACAGCGTGGTGAGGCAAGCGCGGCAAGCAGTTCACTGTCGCCCGTTTTGAAAGCACTGTTGAGGGTGCCGAAGTAGAAGCGACTGAAGGCCACTCCGCCCGATTTGTCATTCGCGCGGGCGGCGGCGGGGATCTTGGCGATCACGGGGTCGACCGTCGCCGTGGGGCTCGAGGCGGACGTGGTGGTGGCCGTGGGGGTGGGGGAGCTGGTGACGGCCGAACTCGACGAGGGAGTCGTCACCGCAGGACCAGGGTCGCTGCCCGTGCACGCACCCAGGACAGCGAGCGCGACGGGGACGACGGCATACGCAAGGAGCGGGCGGTGTCGGTGCGGGCGTGCGGCGGCGGTCATCGGCGTCCCCTGTCGATCGTCGATCATCGTGCGGTTGCGTCGTCTGAGGTGCGTTGTGCACCCGGTGTTCCACGACGGCAACCTACGACGATCGTCCCGCACCCGCACGCCGAGGCCCGTCCGTCATCCACAGGCACCCCGGGTGCGCAGCGCCGGGGTGCTCGGGTGACAATGGTGGCGATTCGCTGCCGTCAGGGGCCGCTCGACGCTGCGATTACTTGGGTCTCACCGGCGACACACCCACGAGTTCGGAGCATGGGCGACCGGCAGGTAACCTTTTCGCGGTCCTGCGCGCACCTCCACGTGCGCAGTAGCTATGCGCCCTGGAAGTGGGCGTGCAAGGGAGCCCCATGTCTCGCACCGACACCGTCGACGTCAAGCGTTGGCGCGCCAAGTACGGCCTCATCGAGCGCGCTGCCGAGGCGGACAAGGACGCCCAGGCCCTCTTCGCCGAGCTCGACTCCGAACGGGCTGCCCGCAACGGCGAGCTGCGCGAGATCCTCGCCGACCTCGTGGCCTCCAGCGACCTCGTCGCCTTCAAGGAGGCGATGAACCAGTGGACCCGCAAGGACGGTCCCTACGTCGGCTTCGGCCCCATCGGCGGCCCGTGGCTCGCCTCGCTCATGCGCCGCTCCGAGGAGGAGTACGCCGAGGTCGTCGGCCTGCTCAAGCTCACCCTCCAGACCCCGGCCTCCCCGCAGGACGCCGGCGACAAGCTCCAGGCCATGGAGGCCTTCCTCGCCCGCGGTGGCTCGCGCGGACAGCGCGCCCCCGGACCGGGCCACACGGCATACGTGCTCTCGCTGTTCTGGTCCACCGACGACGGCGGCGAGTGGCCGCTCATGTGGGAGAACGCCCCGCACATGCTCCAGCGGCTCGGCTGGCTCGAGCGCGGCCTGAGCCACGCGGAGCGCTACGTCGCCTTCGCCGACCTCTGCGCAGCCCTGCGGCCCGAGGACCCGAAGTACGCCGCCCGCATCCTCTGGTACCTCAAGGAGACCGAGGCGTTCGTCGGGATAGCGCCCAAGGTGCTCGACGTCTGTGTTGAGGCGGCCGAGATCGCGGCGGACTTCCGCCCGTCCACCGGCTACGGCGACAGCCGCCGAGAGGAGCGTGCGGCCGATCTCGCGCGCCAGCTGCGCGGCGAGGCCGACCACATCAGCGACAGCCTCATCGACCGCCTCTCCGCCGAGACGGGCCTCTACCTCGAGGCCCCGACCCTCGCGTTGCAGCAGCACACGGGCGAGGACGCCGCCTACCGCTCCGACCTGTATGCCGCGTGGATCCTCGTCGGAGGCGCCGGCGCCCCCGGCTTCCGCCTCTGGGTCACCCCGTCGGGCGTCGCGTTCGGACTGCACGGCGGCTGGGAGGGCGAGAGCGACCAGCAGCACCGCGAGGTCGGCACCATCGTCCAGGAGCACCTCCCGCGCGGCCTCAGCTTCCTGCGCGTCCACGAGGACGGCCGCACCGACCGGCTCGAGCCCGTCGGGCGCGAGTACCCCGGCGGCGAGGCCTTCGTCGGCCGTTGGTGGAAGGGCGACGAGGCGGTCGGACGCGCCGACTTCGCCGACGACGTCATCGCGACCGCACGGGCGCTGACGCCGCTGCTGCGCTTCATGACGTCCAGCCAGCGCGGCCCCCTCGACGACCCCAGCCTCGAGCTCGCCTCCATCGTCGACCTCGACAGCGAGGTCGAGATCTTCAAGTCCGAGCGGCCCTACCCGAGCGAGCGCGACGCCTGGCACCAGGAGCAGCGCCGCGTCTTCGCCGCCTGCCTGTCGCGTGAGGGTCTCGAGGCCTTCGATCTGCCGACCTTCAAGCGGATCGTGTCGACGCGCGGCTACGGCGACATCGGCGCGCAGTCCGTCCTCATCAGCAGCATCAACGCCCTGGACGCCGCCGGTATCGACGAGCTGCGTGTCATGGTGCGCGACCTGCTCTGGGGCGAGGGGCGTGACGAGGAGCGGATCAACCGCGTCCTCGGCTCCGACGACGTCCCGGTGCAGGGCTTCGGCGAGAGCGTCGTGCTCAAGCTCTTCGCCATCGCCCACCCCGAGCACTGGCTCCCGCTCTTCGCCCTGGGCGGGGACTCCGGCAAGATCGCGATGCTCGGCCGCCTCGGCGGACCGGCGCGCTGGACCGAGGGCAAGTCCCGCGGCCGCACGCACGTCGAGACCAACGCCCTGCTCAAGCAGACGCTCGACGCGCTGCTGCCGGACGACCCCTGGGGTCAGGCGCAGCTCGCCTACTGGCTCATGCGCCGCTCCGACAAGGCGCTCATGCCCGACCACGACGCCCTCGGCGAGGCCGCCGCGGAGCTGCTCATCGAGGAGGACTTCCTCCGCGAGATCCAGGGCCTGCTCGAGGAGAAGAAGCAGGTCATCTTCTACGGGCCTCCCGGCACAGGCAAGACCTACCTCGCCCAGCGGTTCGCGCAGGCCCTGCAGCCCGACCCGGCCAAGCGCGACATCGTCCAGTTCCACCCGAGCAGCAGCTACGAGGACTTCTTCGAGGGCTTCCGGCCGCAGATCGACCACCAGGGCCAGATGGTCTACGAGCTGCGCAAGGGTCCGCTCGCCCTCCTCGCCGAGGCGGCCGAGGCCGACCCGCTGACGCCGCACATCATGATCATCGACGAGATCAACCGCGCGAACCTCCCGCGCGTCTTCGGCGAGCTGCTCTTCCTGCTCGAGTACCGCTCGCACTCGGTCAAGACGAGCTACCGCCCCGACGAGGGCTTCGAGCTGCCGCCCAACCTCTACTTCATCGGCACCATGAACACCGCCGACCGGTCCATCGCGCTCGTCGACGCGGCCCTGCGCCGGCGCTTCGACTTCGTGCCGTTCATGCCGCACGACGGGCCGATGGAGGGCCTGCTGCGCCGGTGGCTCGAGGTCCACGACGGGCCGGTGTGGGTGGCCGAGCTCGTCGACCGCGTCAACGAGGACCTGCGCCGGGCCCTGCGCGGCCCGCACCTGCAGATCGGCCACAGCTACTTCATGCGCCCCGGGCTCGACGGCGACGAGGCGACCCTGCGCCGCATCTGGGACTACAACGTCTACCCGTTCATCGAGGACCAGCTCTACGGGCGCGAGCACGAGCTGGCCCAGTTCCGCTGGGAGAACGTCCGAGCCCGCTACGGCCAGTTCGACCTGACGAGGCCGTGACCGTGGAGTCGACGCGCCGATGACCATCGAGCTGGCCCCGATCCCCGAGCACGGACGCTCGGCTCCGGTCCGCCTGTCCCGCGAGACCCGAGCGGCTCTCGTCGCGGCAGCGGGGGAGCGGCTCGTCATCCACGCGACCGCCGACCCCGACGTCGTCACGATCGGTGCGACGAGCTGGGTGGGCGCGCTCGCCGTGCCCGGCCTCGTCGTGCGCGTCACGCCGAAGGTCTCGGTCACGAACTTCTTCGCGATGCTCGGCGCGGGCGTCTCGCCCGACGCGTTCGACCACGAGCACGTGACGTGGAGCGACACCGACGAGCTCATCGACGGCGTCGCCTACTTCGCGATCCGGCTCATCGACTCATCGACGATGCGTGGTCTCGTGCACGGCTACGTCCCGCGCGAGGAGCGGATGCGCACCATCCGGGGCCGACTGCTCGTCGAGGAGTTCGCGCGCCGTCCGTGGAGCGCCGCCGAGCCGCAGTGCCGCTTCGACGACTTCACGGCCGACATCGTCGAGAACCAGCTCTTCCGCTGCACGCTTCAGGCGATGCTGTCGTGGCCCCAGCTCGCGCCGCACGTCCGCCGAGAGGCCCTGCGCGTGCTCGGCCGATTCGACGGCGTGGCCGACACCCCGGCGACGAAGCACGCGGCACCGCTGCCGATCACACGCCTCAACGAGCACTACGAGGACGCGATGCGGCTCAGTCGCCTTGTCCTGCAAGCGATGTCGTTGAGCCACGAAGCCGGTGACCAGCAGGCCAACAGCCTCATGGTCGACATGGACGACCTCTTCCAACGCTGGATCGCCCAGGAGCTGGACCTGCGCCTCGCCCCGGAGATGCGCATCGAGCGCGACGAGGACGTCTGGCTCGACGAGGGCCGGGCCGTCACGATGGCCCCCGACCTCGTCGTGCGCCGCGGCAGCGAGGTCGTCCTCGTCGGCGACGCGAAGTACTCGATGGGTGCCGACGGCTACATGGCCTCGCGGGACTACCTCGAGCTCGTCGCCTACACCACGGCGATGGGTCTGCCGACCGGCCTGCTCATCCACTGCAACAGCGACCGCGCGCCGGAGTCGGAGATCGTCATCCGCAACGCGGGCACCCGGATCCTCTGCCGTCCGATCCGTCTCGACGGGTCGTATGCCGCCGTGTGCCGTTCGCTCGACGCGCTCGCCGAGCTGGTGCGCGAGCTCGCCGACGCCCCAGGAGAGCTCGAGGTCCCGACCCTCATCCGCTCGCGCCGCTGACGCGGCGCGCTCTGCCGCCTCGGGACGCGGAAACCTACGGCAGCAGAACGGTGTCCGCCAGATCACACCAGGATGAGGGATCCTTGTGACCCAACTACTACTACGCTGTGTAGTACCGACAGAGAAGCTGCCGGAACACACACCGAGTTCTGGAGTTGAGTTCCATGGGCACCATCCCGCGCGACACGCACACCGAAGGTAGTGCGCCGGTCACCACGCACGACCCCACCCAGGGCGTCGTCACCTTCCAGGAGGAGGTGGTCCGCTCGGCCGTGGCCCGCAAGTTCCTCGCTGGTCTGCGCATCGTGCTCGGCTTCACCTTCCTCTGGCCCTTCCTCGACAAGCTGTTCGGGCTCGGCTACATGACCCCGTCGGCCAAGGCGTGGATCCACGGCGGCACGCCCGCCCAGGGCTTCATGAAGCACGCCGAGGGCCCGTTCGCCTCCTTCTTCAACAACATCGCCGGCCCGTGGGCCGACTGGCTGTTCATGGCCGGCCTCCTCGGCATCGGTATCGCCCTCCTCGCCGGCGCCGGCCTCAAGATCGCCGCCTGGACCGCTGCACTCCTCCTGGCGCTGATGTACCTCGCCGAGTTCCCCCTCGGCACCACCGGCGTCTACACCAACCCGCTCATCGACAGCCACTGGATCGAGGCACTGGGCGTCGCGGTTCTCGCCACGACGCTCGCCGGGGACACCTGGGGCCTTGGCAAGTGGTGGGGCCGCCACGTCGGTAACGGCCTCCTGCGGTGAGTCGGGTCGGTGGCCGCGTCCCTGATGCGGCCACCAGCACGGACCTTCGGGCCCGAGCAGCGAGGCGGTCCTCCTCGGAGGGCCGCCTTCCTGCTGCGCGCAGCGAGCGCGCGCGAGCAACCTCCTGCCGCCGGGCACAGACGTATGCCGCCCGGCCGAGGTGGCCGGACGGCATACGTCGTCGGGATGGTGCGAGGTGACCGCTCAGCCCACGCGGAGCGTCACCTTCGACGAGGCGGACGGGTAGTAGCGTCCGGACCCGTTGTAGGTGGCCGTCACCCAGTGCGTGCCGCGCGAGAGCACCGGCGCCTTGAGCGACGCCTTGCCCTTCGAGACGGTCGACGTGCCCAGGACCCGGGTGCCGTCACGGAAGGTGACGGTGCCCGTGGCGGTCGACGGTGAGAGGGTCGCGGTCAGCGTCGGGCGGCCGCCGTAGCGGTAGCTCGTGCTGCTCGACGCGAGCGCCGTCGCCGACGCCACGCCCTTGACGGTCACCTTGACCGCCGCCGACGTGCTGGCGAGGGTCGTGGCGTCACCTGAGTAGTGCGCGACGAACGTCTGCGTGCCTCGCGGCAGGCCGGTGACCGGCAGGACCGCCTTGCCGCCAGAGACCGCAACCGTCCGGAGCGCCTTGCCGTTCCAGTCGAACCTCACGGTGCCGGTGCCGCTCGACGGGGACACCGTCGCCGTGAGCACCGTCTTGCCGCCCTGGGTGAAGCTCGACGGGCTGGCCGTCAGCTTCGTGGTCGAGCTCGTGCGCACCGTGACGACCTTGGCCCGCGAGCCGTTGGTGTTGAGGTGGTGCAGCAGGAGCAGACCCTGCGGCTTGTCGACCGCAGCCGTGGCCTCGTCGCGACGGACCTCGAGCTTCTCGCCCGGGAGGTCGCTGTTGAGGAGGGTCCCGAAGTCGCCGTACGCCGACAGGCCGGGGGACGCGAGGCTGATCGTCATCGGCTTCGCGGCAGAGCCGACGGCGTCGACGGAGGCGCCCTGGGCGTACGAGCTGACCCAGTAACGGACCTTCGGCGCGGCACCCGTCACGAGCCCGGCGTCCTTGAGGACCCCGACCGAGATCGGCATGACGAGCGAGTCGCTGTTGAAGACGTTCGTGTCGAACGACCCGTCGACACCGTTGACGAGCTGCTGGTCGAGCGTGTGACCGAAGCCGGCGCCCGCCCGCAGGTCGACGAGATCGGCCACGAAGTAGTCGAAGTCGTCGGTCGTCGAGATCCGCGCGTTGAAGACCACCGCGTCAGCCGTGCCGTCGGCGTTCGTGTCGAGGAAGACGTCGAACTCCGTGGACGTGGCCGGCGTGCGCCACGGGCCGTGGGTGTTCATCCCGAACGTCAGCATCGCCTGGTCGAGGCTCGGCACGATCGGGGCATCGGAGGCCGCGCCGACGTAGCGCAGGTCGGCCCCCCGGTCGTCGGCGGTCGCGTTGCAGTCGACGACGCGGGTCGACGAGCAGTCCGCGCGGCGCGGGCTCGTGCCCTGCAGCTCGAACGTCGAGACCGTGGAGACGTACGACGTGGTGCCACTGCCCTGGTCGATGCCGGTGCCCGTGAGCGGGAGCATCGAGGTGGCGATGCCGGCCGGGAGGCCGGACTGCCTGGTCACCGTCGTGCTCGACGGCGACGACATCGTCGACGCCGCGCGCGGAGCGGACCAGACCGGCACACGCAGCGTGCCGCCGGACGTCCCCTGGACCGGCTCGAGGAGCATGCGGCCGCTGGCGTCGGCGCGGTAGCTGCGCTGGATGCCGATCTCGAGCGGGTCGGCGACCGTCGTCGGGTCGGTGACGGCGCGCAGCGCCGAACGCGTGAAGGTCGCCGTGACCAAGACGTCGACGGAGCCGTTGGCCGGCACGCGGACCTGGGACGGGCTGAACGAGTACGTCACACCCGGCGTCGGGTGCGCCGCGTCGTAGGACAGCACGTAGGCCGCCGACGTGACCGGGCGCTTGTTGACGATGCGCACGGTCTTCGTCAGGGTCTGCGTCGGCGCCGTGACGGCGACAGGACCGAACGAGACGCTGACGGCGCCCTTGTCGTCGGTGACGTACGCGAGGGTGCTCGTGCCGACGGCGGCATCGGCGACGACGCGACCGGCACCCACGCGCTCGGGACCGTAGACGTCGCCCGTGTGGTTCGGACCGACGAAGACGTCCTGGGTCGCGGTGTTCATGATCGAGGCCTTGACCTCCTCGACCGTCCACGTCGGGTGCGAGCCGCGCACGAGCGCGGCCTCACCCGCCACGTGCGGTGAGGCCATCGAGGTGCCGCTCTCGGCGACGCCCTCGTTGCCCGTGCCGACGGCCGCGGAGAAGGTCGTGACACCGGGAGCCGCGACGTCGGGCTTGACGCCACCGGCCACCCCGACGCCTCGCGACGAGAAGCCGGCGAGCTGGTCGATCGCCTTGGGGTTGCGGATGGAGACGCCGTTGCGGAGGTCGTTCGTCATCGTGACGCGGACCTCGTGTGAGGCGTCGAGCTGCGCCTTGATGGCGACCGTCGCCTGGTTGACGGTGAGCATCGCGGGGATGTCGGCGTCGCCGGTGACACCGGCCGAGAACGCGTTGACGTCGCTGCCGTAGATGACGCCGACGGCGCCCGCGTCCTGCGCGCGCTGGGCGCGTGCGGCCGAGCCGCAGCGGCGGCCCGTGCCGTCGAGCCACATCTGCATGACGACCTTGCCGGTCACCTTGGCCTGGTCGGACACGGAGTAGGGCGAGCAGCCGTCGGTGTTGTTGGCGGCGTCGGGGTCCTGGGACCAGTCGCCGACGGTGACGACGGGGACATTCGTGACGCCGGGCTTGGAGGTCCAGTCGTAGGCGACGGACTTGAGGGCCGCGAAGACGTTGTCCTGTGTGCCGTCGACGGTGTCGGCCGGCTCGATGCCGGCGGGGGAGTCGACCTTGAGGCCGTCGACGACGTCGTTGCCGTCGTCGGACGCGGCGACCGCGAGCACGCGGGGCGCGTCGCCCGGGGAGCCGCCGACCTCGTAGACGTCGCCGGAGTTGCCCATCGAGGCGACGACGACGGTGCCGAGCGCGGCGAGGTTGTTCGCGGCCACGGCGTCGGGGTCCTCGGGCGAGCCGTAGGAGCTGCCGAGCGACATGTTGACGACGTCGAGGCGGTCGGACAGGTCACCGTCACCGTTGGGGTCGGCCGCCCAGTCGAGGGCCTCCCCGACGACGTTGGTCGAGCCGTCGCAGCCGAAGACCTTGAGGGCGTAGAGGCTCGCCTCGGGGGCGACACCGGGGCCGATGTCGAGGCTGGACGGGTCGATGTTCGAGCTGTAGCCACCCGTCCACGTCGTGCCGTCGGACGCGACGCCGAACCCGGCGGTCGTGCCGGCGACGTGCGAGCCGTGGCCGTTGCAGTCGAGCGGGTTGGGGTCGGGCTGCGGGTTCGGGTCGTAGGTGTCCGAGGCCGGGTCGGCGTTGTAGGCGTCGCCCGCGAAGTCGTAGCCACCGACCACCTTGGCGGTCGGCGTGAAGGTGTTGGAGGCGCCGGCAGCCGTGAACGCGTCGACCGTGCCGGGGCCGCCGAAGTCGGCGTGGGTGTAGTCGATGCCGGTGTCGATGATGCCGACGCGGACGCCCTTGCCCGTCTGCGACATCGCCTGCCACACCTTCGGCGCGCCGATGAGCGGCACGGACGAGGAGTTGGTCGGCGCCTTGGGCGTCAGCCGGTGGATCGCCTTGACACCGGGGAGCCCGGCGAGGGCCGTGAGCTTCGTCGCGTCGGTACGAACCGCGATTCCGGCGTAGGCCGCGTGCACCTTGTAGAGCGTCCGTGCCTTCGTCGCCGTGGCCGCGAAACGGGACTCGACGCCCTTCTGGGCTGCCTTGACCGTCGAGGTCTGGGTGCGTGCCGCGCTCTTGGCGGCAGCGAGGCCGCGTCCGCGAGCCTGGCCGAACGCCGTCGTCGCGGGCGCGGCGTCGAGCTCGATCATGACGTCGACGGGGCCGGTGGCCTTGCGCAGGCCGGCGTCCACCTTGTCGCCAGCGGCCACGCGCTGGGTGCCGAGGCCGAGGGAGCCGGCGCTCGTGAGGCCGTCGGGCACCGAGGCGTTGCTGCGGTGCTTGACGGACGGGTCAGGGCTCGCCGACACCGGCGTGGCCCCGAGGGTGGTGGCGGCCAGGGCCGCGATGGCTCCTGCGCTCACCGAGCTCATCACGCCACGGCGCGAGCGCCATGGTCCCCGAGTGTTGTCGGACAACTGATCCTCCTTGCGTGGCTCCATTCGCCCGCGATGCACCTGCGCACCGCGGGCGCAGGGACGCTCGCCCCCGAACTTGCCTGCCACGCCGGATGCAACCTATCCCCGTTCGAGCCGCTGGTGCGCATTCCGGGCAAACTGATTCGCGGGGTGTCGAGGGTGTCGGTGCCGGACGGCATACTCGGCGCCATGCAGCGCATCGACGGTCACCTCGTCCTGAGTCCCACGGACCTGACGAAGCACGTGGCCTGTGCGCACATCACGACGCTCGACCTCGAGGCCCTCGACGCCGGCCACGGGACGAGCGCCGGGACCGGCGGCGCGGCGAGCGGCGCCGACGACTCGCTCAACCTCGTCTTCGCCAAGGGGCTCGAGCACGAGCGCGCCTACCTCGAGCGTCTCGTCGCCGAGGGACACGTCGTCGAGGACATCGCGGCCCTGGGGGTCCGGGGTGTCGAGGCCGAGGCGGCGACGCTCGAGGCCATGCGCCGGGGCGTCGACGTCATCTACCAGGCGACGTTCTTCGACGGGCACTGGGTGGGGCTGGCGGACTTCCTCCTGCGCGTCGACGAGCCGAGCGACCTCGGCCCGTGGCGCTACGACATCGCCGACACCAAGCTGGCGCGGCGGCTCAAGGTCCCCGCGCTGCTCCAGATGGCGACGTATGCCGCCCGGCTCGAGCTGCTCCAGGGCGTCCCGCCCCAGTGGCTGACCGTCGTCACCGGCGACACCGAGTCGCACCCGTGGCGGCTCGTCGACGTGGCCCCCTACGCCCGCCGACGCCGTGCCGAGCTGCTCGACGCCATCGCCAACCCGCGACAGACGGAGTCCGCGCGCGTCCAGCACTGCGGTCAGTGCCGCTGGAAGGAGCGGTGTGCCCAGGAGTGGCTCGACCGCGACGACCTCATCCAGGTCGCGGGCATGCGCGCCGACCACCGCGCCGCGCTCATCGACCTCGGCATCCCGACCCTTCGTTCGCTGGCCGAGTCCAGCGAGGAGCGGCTGGCCCCGGCCCTGTCCATCGCCAGCCGGCGTCGGTTGCTGCAGCAGGCCCGCCTCCAGCTCGCCGAGCGCGAGACGGGCCAGGCGCAGTACGAGCTGCTCGACCCCGAGCCGGCCCGGGGTCTGCAGATGCTGCCCGAGCCCGACGAGGGCGACGTCTACCTCGACTTCGAGGGGGACCCGTGGGCCGAGGGCGGTGGGGGGCGCGAGTACCTCGCGGGCATCTGGACACGGCAGGGGGAGTTCGTCGAGTTCTGGGCCCACGACCTCGCCGAGGAAGGGCGCCTGACGACCGATCTCGTCGACTGGCTCACGGAGCGGTGGCGGCGCTTCCCGGGCCTCCACGTCTACCACTACGCCCCCTACGAGACGACCGCTCTCAAGAGGCTCGTCGGCCAGCACGCGACGCGCGAGGCCGAGCTCGACCAGCTGCTGCGCCACGAGGTCTTCGTCGACCTCTACGCCGTCGTGCGCCAGGGCGTGCGCATCAGCAAGGGCTCCTACTCCATCAAGAAGCTCGAGGAGTTCTACTGGGGCCACACGCGATCCGCCGACGGCGCCGGTGTCGCCGACGGTCTCTCGTCGGTCGTCGAGTACGAACGCTGGCTCGCCGGTCGCGACGACGGGTCGGCCGACCAGGCGATCCTCGACGACATCCGGCGCTACAACGAGGAGGACGTCCGCTCGACGCTCGCGCTGCACGAGTGGCTCGAGGAGCGACGCGCCGAGCTCGCCCGAGCGGGGCACACGCTGAGCCGACCCGTTCCCGAGCAGCTGCGCGAGATCAGCGACGAGGAGCGTGCTGAGATCGCGCTCTCCGAGCGGCTGGTCGCCGACGGTCACCTGCTCCTCGCAGGCCTCGCCGGGTGGCACCGGCGCGAGAAGCGCCCGGAGTGGTGGGACTTCTTCCGCTACAAGGAGCTCGAGACGGCCGAGCTCGTCGAGGACGGCACCGCGATCGGCGATCTCGGCGAGCCCGAGGAGATGCGGATCGTCAAGCTCTCCAAGGTCTGGCGCTACCCCTTCCCGCCTCAGGACTGCAAGGTGTCGGTCGGCAAGTACGTCCCCGATGTCGACACCCACGCACCCGTCGGCAAGGTCGTCGACCTCGACCCGATCGAGGGCTGGGTCGAGCTGTCGATGAAGAAGTCGCTGGAGCCGCCGCGTCCGCGCGGCCTCGGCGGACCCGGGCCGGTCATGGACCAGGCGCTCCGGGCCAGCATCGCCCGCACCGGCGAGATTGCGCTGGCCGGGGGGTCCAACCTCGCGACGCGGCTCGTCGAGCGGGTCGTCCCGGCCACCGACCTGCTCGCGCCCCGTGCCGGAGAGTCGCCGAAAGACGTCGTCGTCCGCGTCGGTCGCAGCCTGCGCGGCGAGGTACTGGCCGTCCAGGGGCCCCCCGGCACCGGCAAGACGTATGCCGGGTCGGCGCTGATCCGCGAGCTGCTCGACGCCGGCCTGCGCGTCGGCGTCACCGCGCAGTCCCATGCCGTCGTGCTCAACCTCCTCGACGAGGTGGCCCGTCCCGCCTGGCACAAGGACGGCACCAACGTCGAGGAGGGCGACGAGCCGGACGACCCGAACACCCTCATCCGCCACACGTCCGACAACGCCGCCATCGCGGCCGCGCTCGTCAGCGGGGAGGCGACCCTCGTCGGGGGCACCGCCTGGCTCTGGTCGCGCGACGACATGGTCGATGCCGTCGACGTGCTCGTCATCGACGAGGCCGGTCAGTTCTCGCTGGCCAACGCCGTGGCCGTCGCCCCGGCCGCGCGCTCGCTCGTCCTGCTCGGTGACCCGCAACAGCTGACCCAGCCCACCAAGGCGGTCCACCCCTACGGCTCCGGTGTCTCGGCGCTCGACCACCTCCGCGCCGGTGACGACGGGCTCGTCCACGACGTCATCCCGGCCGAGCGCGGTGTCTTCCTCGACCGTACGCACCGGATGCACCCGAGCCTGACGGCATTCGTCTCGCAGCTCGCCTACGAAGGCCGGCTCGAGTCGGCGCCCGGTCGCGATCAGCTCCGCGTCGAGGCGCCCGGCGCCCTGTCGGGCGACGGGCTGCGCTGGGTCCCCGTCGAGCACGACACGCTGTGCGAACAGTCGAGCCTCCAGGAGGCGCGGGTCGTCCGTGCCCTCGTCGACGACCTGCTGCGCGGAAGCTGGACCACCGCAGACGGCGACTCACGTCCGATCGGTCTCGCCGACGTCCTCGTCGTCGCGCCCTACAACGCGCACGTCGCGACCCTCGCGGCCGAGCTGCCCGACGGCGCCCGGGTCGGCACGGTCGACAAGTTCCAGGGCCAGCAGGGCGCGGTCGTCATCTACTCGATGGCGAGCACCACGGCGGCTCTCGCGCCGCGTGGCGTGTCGTTCCTCTACGACCTGCACCGGCTCAACGTCGCCATCTCCCGCGCCAAGGCGATGGCGGTCATCGTGGGGAGCCCCCTGCTCACCGACGCCGAGGTCCACACGCCGGAGGAGCTGCGCGCCGTCAACGCGCTGTGCCGCTACGTCGACGAGGCCAAGAGCGTCTGAGCCGTGAGCCCGCGGCCCTGTGGCGACCGGTGCGGGGCCTGCGTCGATCGCAGCGACCCCGCGCCTCGGGCGTCAGACGCGGCGAGGGAGCGAGGCGAGGTCCTTCTCGACGACCGCGCGGTCCTCCGGGTCGTCCATCGTGGCGAGCACCTCGCGGGCCTCGGCCTCGAAGCGCTCGGCGGCGTCGAAGTCGCCGCCGACCGCCGCAGCCCGCGCGGATGCCTCGAGGGCGGCCGCGAGGTCCCAGCCCTCGCCGGCACCGGCGCGCGCGATCGTGACGTACCGCCGTGCATGGTACGCAGCGGCATCGGGTTGCCCGAGCACGGCATGCACGCGGGAGACGAGCCAGTGACCCCGGCCCATGTTCTCCGGCTGCACCCCCTCGAACCTCCCCCAGTGGTACATCGACGCATGCGCGCGGGCCAGCATCTCGTCGTCGTCCTCCGGCGACCGCTCGGTCTGCTCGAGCAGCTCCCATGTCGCGTTGTAGAGGTCCACGCCGAGGCGGCGGTGGTCGAGCTCGCTCATGGCGGCACTGTAGACCGCGGCCCGGTCCGGGTTCAGGCCCCGTGGGCGGCGACGTCCCAGAGCCGTCCCTCCCCGCGGATGCCCGGGAGGGCGTCCCGGATCGACCGCTCGGCGAGCTCGGGAGCGACACCGAGGTCGACGGCATACCGCAGTGCGACCGCCGGGGTGCGCTGAACCCCCTGTCGGCAGTGGACGAGCACCCGCTTGCCCTCGGCACGGAACTGTCGCAGCGCTGACGAGGCGTCGTCGAGGACGAAGTCGAGGTGGGGGTTGCTCTCCTCCTGCTCCTCGTCGTTGATCCAGAACTCGATGTGGTCGCGGGCCGTCATGCCGCCGGCGGGGATGTCCTCCAGGCCGAGGGCGCAGAGGGAGACGATCGCCTGCACGTCGAGCTCGGGCACGCGTCCGAGGTCGCTGATGGTGCCCAGCACGATGTCGGGGTCGATGGGGTGAGGGATGCCCAACGTCGGGATCCGCGCATCGCCCATCGTGACGACCGACGGCCACTCGCCGACGCGCCGTCCGCCTGCCGAGGTCGACACGGCGAGCTCGACGAGGTCGTGGGCGCGGAGCCCCGGCCACCCGTGCACCATGCGACGCCACTGGGTCGGCACCGCGGACGCGCCGTAGCGGGCGCCGAGCAGCGAGCCCGCGATGGCGGCCACCGTGTCGGTGTCGTGGCCCGCCCGGACGGCAGCCTGCAGTCCCCGCTGGAGATGCATCGCCGAGCCGTCGCCTCGGTCGGTCGTCGTGATGGCGGCCCAGGCGTCCTGTAGCGCCGTCACCGTGAAGCCGTTGTTGCCGAACTGCCCCGGCTCGGCGCCGGTCGCCGCCTCGATCCAGTCACCCCAGCGCCCGACGTGCGCGGCGCTCACGAGGTCGAGACCGGCCGCGAGGTCGAGACGCCCCTCGGTGACGGCGACGCGGATGGCCTCCGACCACAGCACCGCCGAGTCGCCGGCGAGCGGGTCGGCGTGGGTGAGCAGGGCGATGGCGCGCGCCGCGCGGGCCGTCGCGTCTCGGTCGTCGAGCGCCGACAGGCCGACGATGGGTGTCCGCATCAACGCGCCGTTGCCGGCAGTCAGCCCGGTGCGGGCGTGCAGCGCCTCGCTCGCCCGGGTCAGGCGTTCGTGGGAGCGTCCGGTCAGCTCCTTCGCCTCGGTGAGCACCGAGTGCGTCTGGATGCCGACGTCCGTGGCGCCGCCGTCGAGCCAGGCCGTGAACGCGTCGGCCACGCCGTCGAGGCCCTCGGGCGAGGCGAGGTCGATGCCCTGGGCAGCGATGCGCGCGACGCAGAGCGTCATCTGGGTGTCATCGCTCCATTCACCCGGCTCGTACGGCCCGAGGCCACCGCCCTTCATGACGGCCTCGCCGACCGGGGGCGCCGCCATCTCGTAGGGCACGCCGAGGGCGTCGCCGCAAGCCTCGCCGAGCAGCACCCCCGCCGCGCGGTCGACGGCGATGGGGCGGATCAACACGACGGCTCCTTCTGGACGGGTCTGGAGGGTCTGGAGGTCTGGACGCTCGGGGCGGTGCGGTGGGTGCTTCGGGACGAAACTACCGTCCGCGCCGGCACGGCTGACCGCCCGGTCCAACCGTCGGTGCCGCGTCGGGGGCACGGATGGACGCCGTAGGCTTCTCGCGTGCTCCAACCCCTGACCGTCGTGCTGCTCGTCGCGAGCGGCCTGCTCGGCCTGCTGGCCGCCCACCACCTGCTCCGGGGCCATCTCGTCGACGACCCGCTCATCATCGTGGGCGCCGCCATCGAGCTCGCGCTCGTCGTGCAGCTCGTCGTCGGGCTCACGAAGGCGTCCGCGATCGACGACGGCGCCGAGCGGGCCACCTTCATCGCCTACCTCTTCACCGTCCTGCTCGTCATCCCCGCGACGATCGTCATCGCCGTCAAGGAGAAGACGCAGTGGGCCATGGCCGTCGTACTCGGTGGCGCCCTCGTGGTCGCGATCCTCGTCGCCCGCCTGCAGCAGGTCTGGAGCCTCAATGTCTGAGCCACCACCCACCCCTGCGACCTCGTCGGAGCCGCCGGTCACGGAGCGGCCGCACACCGGGCACGGCTTCGGTCGCGTGCTCGTCGCCGTCTACGGTCTCCTCGCCCTCGCCGCGACGGGACGGTCGATCCTGCAGATCACCGAGTACTTCGACCGGGCCCCCGTCCCGTTCCTCCTCTCGGCGCTCGCGGCGCTCATCTACCTCGTGGCGACCATCGGCCTGGCCCGCGGCGACCGGGCGTCCGTGCGCCTCGCGACCCTCGCCCTCACGGTCGAGCTCGTGGGCGTGCTCGTGGTCGGGACCTGGAGCGTCCTGCGGCCGGAGGCGTTCCCCGAGAAGACCGTCTGGTCCCACTTCGGTGCAGGCTACGGCTACGTCCCACTCGTGCTCCCGCTCGTCGGCCTGTGGTGGATCCGTCGCACGGCCCGGGCCACCGCCGCCTCCGACGCCGAGGTGGCGCGGTCGGTGGAGTGACGCGCCGCCGATAGGGTTGCCGCCATGACCGAGCAGACCCCTGCCCCTGCGCCGACCCCACCGGTGACCCCGGCCGCCGGCCCGCTGACGGTGCGCGAGATCAGCGCCGACGAGGCCGTCGAGACGCTCCTCGAGGTCGGGGGCAGCTTCCTCCAGACGCCCGCCTGGGGACGGGCCAAGGCAGGCTGGCGGCGCACGCACCTAGGCTGGTTCGACGCCTCCGGGGCCCGCATCGGTGCCGGTCTCGTCCTCTCGCGGACCATCCCGCGCCTGTCCCGGTCCTACGCCTACCTGCCCGAGGGCCCGGGCCTGCCGTGGGACGTCGTGGCGACCGACCCGGCGGCGTGGCTCGACCCGCTCGTCGCCTGGGCCAGGGCCAACAAGGCGTTCGCGCTCCGGCTCGGCTACCCCGTCGTCTCCCGCGTCTGGGACCGCGAGCCGGTCAAGAAGCAGGTCGTCGACAACGGCCTGCTCAGTTTCACCACCCTCCCCGCGGCGGTCGACAACCCGGCCGCCCGCACCCTCGAGGCGTGGCTCGACCGCAACCACTGGCTCCCGCTCGGCGCCGACGGCGTCGCGGTGGGTCAGCCCCGCCTGCTCTGCATCGTCGACCTGCGTGGCCGCTCCGACGCCGAGCTGCTCAAGGGCATGAACCAGCAGTGGCGGCGCAACGTCAAGAAGGCCGAGAAGGCCGGCGTCCAGGTGCGCGCGGTCGGGCCCGAGGGGCTCGACACCTTCCACGCGCTCTACGTCGAGTCGGCCGACCGCGACAACTTCCTGCCCCGACCCAAGGCGTACTTCGACGTCATGGCCCGCTCGTTCGCGTCGGACGGCACGGACGGTGACGGCCCGGTGTCGGCGCGCTTCTACGAGGCCCACGTCGACGGCGACGTGCTCGCCTCGGCGCTGATGATCCGCTTCGGTCGGACGTTCTCCTACCTCTACGGCGGTTCGACCGAGCGCAACCGCGACGCCCGGGCCTCCAACGCGCTGCAGTGGCAGGCGATGCGTGACGCCGCCGCGGCCGGGTGCGAGTCCTATGACTTCAGGGGTTTCAACACCTCCCTCGGTGCCACGAGCCCGCTCACTGGCCTGCTGCTCTTCAAGCTCGGCGCCGGCGCCGACGTCGTCGAGATGGTGGGGGAGCGCGAGCTCGTCATCAGCAGGTTCTGGCACCTCGCCTTCGAGAAGGCCATGGCTGCCCGGATCGCGATCAACAAGCGCCGCAAGGCGGCCCGCGCCTCGGCCGACGCCGCCGACATCTGACCGACCGCGGTGTGAGTGGCCCGCCGACCGCGGCTCAGCGGCGCTGGATGTCGAAGTACGGGCTGATGTAGCAGGTGGCATAGCCCTGCCCCTGCTGCGCCGTGACGACGATCCCGTCGACGAGCACCCGGCACGACACGGCGCCGCGGACACCTGACCCGGTCGGGTCGCTCGTGCGCACCCGGAGGCTGAAGTAGTCGTTGCTCGTCGCGCCCGGCCTGACCGGCACCTCGAAGGCGAGCGGCGCGATCTGCGCGGGGTAGTCGTAGCGCTGGTGCGTCGCGTCCGACAGGGACACCTCGATGCGGGCGCCCGTCTCGGCATACGCCTCGAAGCGGATGGTCCGGGCGTCCGAAGGTACGGGGGTCACGGGGACGGCCGGGACCGGGAGGAGCGTGGGGGGCGAGGTCAGGACGCCGCGGGTCGGGGCGGTCGGCTTCGCGGTCGCACCGGGGACCGACGGGGTCGGGCTGGCGCCGGGCGCCACGGGCGTGATCGTCGGGGCCTGGAGCGTGCGGGTCACGACGGGCCGGTTGCGGGTGATGCTGATGGCAGGTCGGGCGACCGGGTCGAGATCGTCGACGAGGCTCGTCGACGCCCAGAACCCGAGGGGGACGAGCAGCCCGACGAGGATCGCCACGACGTGCCAGGCCCGGAGGCGCCCGCCGAGCGAGCGTCCCGCGGCCCCCGGCAGGGTCACGGTCCGCAGCCGCTCGGTTACTGGGGGAGGGGTGGGAGCGGCCGGCGGCGGTGGCGGCGTCGCGTGGCCGGCCCCGACCTTCTGCGGCACCCAGCTCGTCGCCGGCGGTGGCTCGAGACCGAACGTCGTGTCGTATGCCGTCGTGTCCGCGGGCGCCCCGGCCCCGGTGGGCAGGTCTGTGGGGTCGACGGACCCGACCTGGTCGATGCCGCCGGCGCCGGTCCACCCGGCCGAAGGGTCGGTCGGCCCGGGTGTCCGATCTCCCGTCGTGTCGCGGGTCGGGTCGGGCTGGTGCGGCGGAGTCTCGGACACGCAGTCCCCTCGTCTCGTGCGTTCGGCCCAATCTAGTGCGGCTGACCATCCCTGACCCCGGTCACAGGGAGGGGCTGCACACGACCTGATGATCGGAGGTGTCGACGGCCACGAGCTGCCGGCCGGCGTAGACCCGGCACTGGATCGTGCCCAGCCCGGTCATCACGGTCGCCGTGACCCGCAGCTCGGACGGCCGCGTGTCGAGCCTGATCCTGGCGGCGTATGGGCCGGGCCCCTGGTGCCCGTCGAGGACGTCGCCGCCCGAGGTGATGTCGACGCCCGCGACGAGCCCCGCACCGGGCGAGCTCGGCGTCGACACCACCTCGACGGTCAGTGAGGTGGCGTCCGCCGGCACCGGGAACACCTCGGGCGTCCCACCGAGCATCGGGGCGAAGGCCGTGGAGGCCGTGATGTCCCGGGCGTAGACGCCGATCACGGATCCGGGGGCGTCTGCGCTGCCGTCGGACGTCCCGTCGGACGTGCCGTCGAGCGTCCCGTCCATCGTGCTGTCGCAGTCCTGGACGCCAGGTCCTGCGCCCGAGTCGTAGGTCCAGCACTCGTAGCTCTCGGCGGCGGCGTCGTGGTTCGAGAGACCGAGGAGCAGCGGTCCGACGAGGAAGAACGCGGCCCAGCCGGGCAGGCGTCGCCGGGGCGGTCGCCGGACCGGCGAGGTGGTGAGGACCGGCGGCACGGGGGCCTGCCACGAGGACGGCGCCGGTGACGGCGCAGCGGTGGCCGACGACCGAGGCGCCCATGCCTCCGGGGGCAGGGACGGCCCCGACGGTGCGGGGCCGGCGCCGGGCGCGTCGTCCGGGAAGGAGACGTGCCGGTCCCGCTGGGGGTCCGGGAGGGCCGGGCGCGTGTGGTCGGGATCGGACAACGATGCCTCGCTTCAGACGGGTGGGACCACGGTAGGTCCTCGAGTGCCGCAGTCGTCGCACCTCTGACCGTCCCGGGCCTCGGCGCGTTCCGTGCAGCTGCCGAGTCCCGACCCGGGAGCCTTGGGCCCGGGCTCGGGCTCGGCGGACACGGCTCCACGTCCAGTGGGTCGGGGAGCGGTCGACGGACGGGTGACCCACCCGGAGCCGTCAGTCGGCACCGGGCCGCCAACCGCCGACCCGGATCTCGGTGCCGTCGACGATGTCGACCGGCGAGGTCGGGTCCAGCGGGACGGCCACCGGTGACGACCCCTCGCTCACGACGATCGTCATCGACGCGGTCTGCTCGACACCGGCGGCGGCGAGGTCGCCCCGCCACCCGAGGTCGACATGGGCGATGTCACCGGGATCGAGGGGCACCGTCCGCGCGCTCGAGGTCTCCGGATCGTGCAGGCGACCGCGAGGGTTGGCGAACACGGTCCCAGAGGGTCCTCGGGCGGACACCACGGCATACCCGGTGAGCACGCACGGGACCCGGCTGGAGTTGGTGACCCGCACCCGCATCTGCCGGTAGCCCAGTGCGGGGTCGACCGGGCTCGCCGAGACGTCCAGCTGGCTCGGCTGGCACGGTCCGTCCGGGAAGAGCGGCGCCGCCGGGTCGACCGGCCCCGTCGGCGTCCCGGCGTTCCGACTGGGCGGCAGCACGAGCGGAGGTTCGGTGGGCAGAGCCGTCGGCGTCTGCTCGGTCGGGGCCGACGAGGCCGGTGGGACGTCCGCATCGGTGATGGAGTCAGGTGGCGGGCTCGCGCAGCCGCCGGCGAGGAGGGCGAGGAGCGCAAGGGATGCGGCGGACACGACGGACCCGGTCCGCGTCCTGCCGGCCTCGTTGTGCACGCCCGTTCCCCTCATGGCTCCACGCTAGGCGAGTCACGGGTGCGTCGACCCGAGCCCCGCGAGACCTCGACGAGGTCTTCACCGACACCGCACGGGGCGGCCGGGGATATCCGTTCGGAGTCATCCTCGCCGCCCGCCTATCCTGTCGAGCATGTCCGACGAGCCTGCGAACGCACCCGCGCGCTCGCGGCCACCCCGTCGACGCGGACGTCGTCGGCCGGCAGGCACCGAGTCGTCTTCGGCGCAGACCCCCTCGGCCACCACCGCGCCCCCGGCCACCACCGCACCCTCGACGCCCCCAGCCGCCCAGGGCCCGACCGACCGGCCGCCCCAGCGCGAGAGGACAACGGAGCGTGATCGGCGCGACCACGGCCGCACGACGCCGGCGCGCCGTCAGGGCGGCCGCACCCTGACACCCGAGCAGCGGGAAGCCCGCCGCGCCGCCCGGGCGGCGACCGTCCCGACCATCACCTATCCGGAGCACCTGCCGGTCGTCGAGCGCCGCGACGACATCGCCGCGGCGATCCGGGACCATCAGGTCGTCGTCATCGCCGGTGAGACGGGGTCGGGCAAGACGACCCAGATCCCGAAGATCTGCCTCGAGCTCGGTCGCGGCCTCGACGGCGTCATCGGGCACACCCAACCGCGACGCATCGCGGCGCGAGCCGTTGCCGAGCGGCTCTCCGAGGAGCTCGCCGTCGAGCTGGGCACCGCTGTCGGCTACCAGGTGCGCTTCACCGACCAGAGCAGCCGCGACACGCTCGTCAAGGTCATGACCGACGGCATTCTGCTCGCCGAGATGCAGCGTGACCGCGAGCTGCGCCGCTACGACACGATCATCATCGACGAGGCCCACGAGCGCAGCCTCAACATCGACTTCATCCTCGGCTACCTCAAGCAGCTGCTGCCTCGGCGCCCCGACCTCAAGGTCATCATCACCTCGGCGACGATCGACCCGCAGCGCTTCGCCGAGCACTTCGCCGACCCGGCGACGGGCGAGCCAGCCCCGATCATCGAGGTCTCGGGCCGCACCTTCCCCGTCGAGATCCGCTACCGACCCCTCGTCGACCCCGACCGCCCCGACGCCGAGGAGCGCGACATGGTGACGGGCGTCTGCGAGGCCGTCGAGGAGCTGTGGACCGAGCGCCACTCCGGCACGAGCAGCGACATCCTCGTCTTCTTCTCCGGCGAGCGGGAGATCCGCGACGCCGCCGACGCGCTCAATGGCCTGAAGCTGCCCGTGACCGAGGTCGTCCCGCTCTACGGACGGCTCTCCGCGGCGGAGCAGCACCGCGTCTTCTCGCCGCACACCGGCCGCCGGATCGTGCTGGCCACCAACGTCGCCGAGACCTCGCTGACCGTCCCGGGCATCCGCTACGTCATCGACACCGGCACGGCGCGCATCAGCCGCTACAGCCAGCGCACCAAGGTCCAGCGCCTGCCCATCGAACCGGTCAGCCAGGCGTCCGCCAACCAGCGGTCCGGTCGCTGCGGGCGCGTCTCCGACGGCATCGCCATCCGCCTCTACTCCGAGGACGACTACGACAGCCGCCCCGAGTTCACCGACCCCGAGATCCTGCGCACCAACCTCGCCTCGGTCATCCTCCAGATGACGAGCCTCGGGCTCGGTGACATCGCACGCTTTCCCTTCGTCGACCCGCCGGACAGCCGCCAGATCACCGACGGCGTCCGGCTCCTCGAGGAGCTCCAGGCCTTCGCCCCCGAGGACGACGAGCCGGCCGCCCGGGGGAGGAGACGTCCGGGACGCCGCCTGACGGCATACGGCCGCACCATCGCGACGCTGCCGATCGACCCGCGGCACGCGCGCATGGTCATCGAGGCCGACCAGCGTGGCGTGCTCCGCGAGGTGCTCGTCATCGTCGCGGCCCTCTCGATCCAGGACCCGCGAGAGCGACCGCAGGACAAGCAGGAGCTCGCCAACGCCTCGCACAAGCGCTTCGCGGACGAGACGAGTGACTTCGTCACGTGGCTCAACCTCTGGGCCTACCTCAGGGAGCAGCAGCACGAGCTGAGCAGCAGCGCCTTCCGCCGCCTCTGCAAGGCCGAGTTCCTCCACTACCTGCGCATCCGTGAGTGGCAGGACCTCCACAGCCAGGTCAAGCAGGCGGCCAAGCAGGCCGGTCTCGACCTGAGCCGCGGGAGCACCCACGTGGCCCAGGGCGAGATCGACGTCGACGCGATCCACCAGTCGCTGCTCGCCGGACTCCTCTCGCACGTCGGCGTCCGGGACGAGCAGAAGCGGGAGTATGCCGGTGCGCGCGGCACGCGTTTCGGCATCAGTCCGGGGTCGGCGCTCTTCCGCAAGCAGCCCCAGTTCGTCATGGCCGAGGAGCTCGTCGAGACGAGCCGCCTGTGGGCCCGGGTCAACGCCCGCATCGACCCCATCTGGGCCGAACAGCTCGGCGAGCACCTCGTGAAGCGGCAGTACTCCGAGCCGCGATGGTCGGGCAAGCGGGGCTCGGCCGTGGCGACCGAGCGGGTCACGCTTTACGGCGTGCCGCTCGTCGTCGGGCGCGTCGTCGGCCTCGGCCGCATCGACCCCGAGCTCGCCCGCGACCTCTTCGTCCGGCACGCGCTCGTCGAGGGCGACTGGCACACCGAGCACGCCTTCCTGCGCGAGAACGCCGCCCTCGTCGAGCGCCTCGGCGAGCTCGAGGCCCGCACCCGGCGCCGCGACATCGTCGTCGACGACAGCACCTTGATCGCTTTCTACGACAAGCGGATTCCCGCCGACGTCGTCTCGGGACGTCACTTCGACTCGTGGTGGAGAAAGGCACGGCGCCAGACACCGGACCTGCTGACCTTCACCGAGGAGCTGCTCCTGCGCGAGAGCGCGGGCAGCATCGCCGACGAGGACCACCCGACGACATGGACCCAGGGCGAGAACGTCCTGTCGGTGACCTACCAGTTCGAGCCGGGATCGGCACAGGACGGCGTGACCGTGCACATCCCCGTCGAGCGACTCAACCAGGTGACACCCGACGGCTTCGACTGGCAGGTCCCGGGCTTCCGCGAGGAGCTGGTCACCGCGCTGATCCGCAGCCTGCCCAAGGGGATCCGCCGCCACCTCGTTCCGGCGCCCGACCACGCCCGGGCCGTGCTGCCCGAGCTCGAGCCGACGTCGGGACCGCTCCTCGTGGCGCTCGCGACCGTCCTGCGGCGCCGGGCGGGTGTCGCCGTCAGTCCTGCGGACTTCGACGTCGAGCGCATCCCGCCGCACCTGCAGGTGACCTTCAGCGTCGACGGCGCCGACGGCCGACCGGTCGCCACCGGCAAGGACCTCGAGGCGGTCCGTGACACCGCTGCGCCGCAGCTGCGCCGTCAGGTCAGCCGCGCCGGCTCCGGACTCGAGCGAGCAGGCCTCACGTCGTTCCCCGACGAAGGCGTGGCCGAGTCGTTCGAGAGCGCGCAGGGCGTCCACGGCTACCCCGCCCTCGTCGACACGGGCGCGGCCGTCGACGTCCGGGTGCTCCCGACGCGCGCCGAGGCCGACGCCGAGCATCGGCTCGGGGTCCGGCGACTCCTCCTGCTCGGCATCTCGCCTCCGTGGAAGCAGATCCTCGCCCGCCTGACGAACACCCAGAAGCTCGCCCTCGGCCACAACCCGCACGGCAGCGTTCCGGCGCTGCTCGACGACTGCCTCGCCGCGGCCGTCGACGCGATCCGCGACGACGCCGTCACCGACCGGGCGGACCACACGGTGCGCACCCGCGAGGACTTCGAGTGGGCCCTGTCTGCCGTGCGCACCCACACGACCGCCAAGGTCGTGCAGGTCGTGGGGCTCGTCGAGCCGATCCTCGCCAAGCACCTGGCCCTGACGAACCGGCTCGCCGAGCTCGACCGGTCGAGCAACCCGGCCATCCGGCCGATGCTCGCCGACGTCCGGGCGCAGCTGCGCGAGCTGGTGCGCCCCGGCTTCGTCGCCGACACCGGGCTGCGCCGCCTGCCCGACCTCGACCGCTACCTGCGGGGCATCACGCACCGCCTCGACAAGGCGCCGGCCAACCTGGCGCGCGACGCCCAGGCCCTCGAACAGGTCGACCTCGTCGAGGGACGGTACGCCGATCTGCTCGACACGCTGCGGCCTGCCCAGCGCGGCGCCGCCGACGTCGTCGACATCGGCTGGATGATCGAGGAGCTGCGGGTCTCGCTCTTCGCGCAGACGGTCGGGACGGCATACAGCGTCTCGCCGCAGCGCATCCTCAAGGCGATCGCCAAGGTGGACGCCTGACCCCTGCCGCGCCCGGACGTGGGGAATCATGGGACGAAGCCGGGCGTTGCACGAAGGACCCCGTACGACGAAAGGCCAGACCCGTGCAGGACCCGACCGAGCTCTTCCAGTTCGAGAGCGACACCTCACCGAGCCAGCTCCAGCAGCTGCAGGCGTCGGTGCTCGTGGTCGCCCTCGGCGGATTCATCGACGCCGGCCACACCCAGCGACTCATGGCCGACCACATCCTCGAGACGCACGAGTCGCGCGTCATCGCCTCCTTCGACGTCGACCAGCTGCTCGACTACCGCGGCCGCCGTCCCGTCATGGTCTTCGACCGCGACCACTGGAGCAGCTACGACGACCCGAGCCTGCTGCTGCACCGCGTCGTGGACAAGGAGGGGGTGCCGTTCCTGCTCCTCGTCGGCCCCGAGCCCGACTACCAGTGGAACCGGATGGTCGAGGCGACCACGATGCTCGTCAAGGCGTTCGGCGTCGACCTCACCGTGAGCGTCCACGGTATCCCCATGGCCGTCCCGCACACCCGACCGCTCGGCGTGACCGCTCACGGAACGAATCCGCGCCTCGTGACCGGCAACGACCCGGCGTTCGGCACGATCCAGGTGCCGGCGAGCTTCTCGTCGCTGCTCGAGCTGCGGCTCGGCGAGGCGGGTCTCGACGCCATCGGTTTCGCCGTCCACGTGCCGCACTACCTCGGTCAGAGCGAGTTCGCCGATGCGGCCGTGCTCGGACTCGAGCGGGTGCGCGCAGCGACGGGGCTCGACCTCGACCTGCGCGAGCTCGCCGCGACGGCCGGACTCAACCGGGCCGAGATCACCCGCCAGATGGAGGAGTCCGACGAGATCTCCGCGGTGGTGCACGCGCTCGAGCAGCAGTACGACACGTTCCTCGAGGGTCGACAGCAGCGCAACCTGCTCGCCACGGACCTTTCTGACCTGCCGACGGCCGACGAGATCGGCGCCGAGTTCGAGGCGTTCCTCAAGGACGTCACCGAGGACGAGCCGGGCGACGACCGCGGCTGAACCACGCTGACCACGGCGGGTCCGAGCACTCCTCGGGCCCGCCTTCTCGGGTCAGGCCTTGGCCTCGCTCCAGCGCCGCACGACCGAGGTGTCAGCGACGAAGCGGACCTCGTCGGTGCCCGCCCATGTGCGAGCGGCGCTCGACAGGGTGCCCTCGACGGCGGCGGCCGCGGCCGCGGCGTGCTCCTCGGGCACGTGGACGAGCAGCTCGTCGTGCAGGCACAGGACGATCTGGCCGCCGAGCGGTCGCACCGCGTGCCGGACCGTTGCCGCCCAGGCCTTGAAGAGCTCGGCCGCCGAGCCCTGGATGATGGCGTTGCGGGCGTAACGGCCGCGGGCGCCGTCGGCGCCCGTCGCCGAGAACTCGGCGCTCCCGGAGGGCTCCGGCGCACCGGGCTCGAGGGCGGGCACGGGCACGCCGCCGAAGCGGATCAGCCGCCCGCCCCACGTCCGCACCGGCCGGCGGGCGACCCCGTCGGCGTACGCCCGGTCGAGCAACCCCATGGCCACGGGGTAGGCGCGCTCGAGGTCCTTGAGGGCCTCGCCCGCAGCGCCCG
The DNA here is from genome assembly GCF_024519435.1 of Terrabacter sp. Ter38. Taxonomy (GTDB): domain Bacteria; phylum Actinomycetota; class Actinomycetes; order Actinomycetales; family Dermatophilaceae; genus Terrabacter. Next base: position 89,944 of record NZ_JALJRZ010000008.1, on the reverse strand, counting down.
ACCGCTGGCCGTACATCGCGGCGAGTACCGCCACCTTCGCCTTGGGCCGGTCGGCGCCGAGCTTGGCGGCGACGGGAGCGTAGAGGTCGTCGGCACGGGTGGCCTCGGCGAACGCCCGGTCGGCGCTGACGACGGCGAGCACGCGTGGCTCGATCTGGCCGAGGTCGGCGCGGACGAAGACGTGGCCGGGGGCAGCGCAGATGGCCGGCCGCAGGGGAGCCGGCAGGTTGTGGAGCCCGTTCTGAGCGGTCATGCGCCCGGCCGCTCCGTCGCACGCCGTCCACCCGCCACGGAGCCGGTCGTCGGCGCCGACGTGGTCGTCGAGCCAGCGGTAGCCGTAGGTCGTCGCGATCCGCTCGTCCTTGCGCCACCGGAGCAGTGCGTCGACGAGGGGGTGGGTGTGCCGGTAGGGCTCGAGCACCCAGGCTCGCGTGTTGGGGACGTCGACACCGACCGAGAGGAGCAGGTCGCGCACCTGGCCCGGGTTGCGCAGGTCGGTGCGCTCACGGCCCGGGGCGAGGCGCAGCACGGCGGCGTCGCGCTCGGCCCGGATGTGCGCCGCGTCGGCCTCGTCGCGGGGTCGCGCACCGGCGGACGCCGCGATGAGGTCCTCGGCGGCGGGCCGGTCGACGGGGAGCCCGTCGCGCTCGAGCTCGAGGCAGAGCACGGCCGCGGCGGACTCGGACCACACGGTGCGCTCGAGGCGGTTCGCGTGGGCGCCGCCGATGCGCAGGAGGGCCTCGAGCTGCGCCGACCGGCAGTCGAGGGCCAGCACCGCCAGCTCCCGCAGCCGAGCCTCGTCGGTCGCCCACGCGAGGGCGTCCGCACGGAGGTGACCCGCATCCGTCAGCAGGGACGCGTCCTCGCCGGCAACGACGTCGAAGAGATCGCCGTCGAAGCCGCTCAGCCGCGGCGCGCGTGGTGCGGGCACCTCGGCCTCGTCGAGCCCGAGGCACCCGGCCACGACATGACCGGGCGTCGCCCACCAGCCGCCGTGGACGATGCGGTGGGCCTCGGCGAGGTCCCACGTGCGGGAGACGTCGACACCGGCCCCGACGACGGGCCGCAGGGTCGAGGCGGCCGACCACACGACCCAGCGCGGACCGAGCCTGGTCGTCGTGTCGACGAACCGGCGCACCACGTCGCCGAGCGGCCACGCCTCGTCGACGTCCGGCCCGACGGCATACGCCCCTCGGGAGCCGACCACGAGCGCGACGAGCGGTGGACCGGAAGCCTTGTCAGTCAAGGCAGCCCGCGATCCGCTCGATGGCCTCGCGGAGGATGTCGGGGGAGGTCGCGTAGTTGAGCCTCGCGTGCCCCGCGCCGCCGGAGCCGAAGATCGGACCGGGGGAGAGCGCGACGCGTGCGCGGCGCAGCACCTCGCCGGTGGGGTCGTCGCCGAGGCCCAGCCCGGAGAGGTCGATCCACGCGAGGTAGGTCGCCTCGGGCACGACGAGACGGGCTCCGGGCAGCTGCGCTGCGACGAGCTCGGCGAGCAGACGCCGGTTGGAGTCGAGCTCGCGGACGAGGCGGTGCACCCACTCGCGCCCGTCGCGGAAGGCAGCCGTCTGCGCGATGACGCCCAGTTGGCTCGCGCCGAACGTGACCCAGGGGTGGAGGTGGCGCACGTCGTCGACGGCATCGTCCCCCGGGACGATGATCGCGGCCTTGAGTCCTGCGAGGTTCCACGCCTTGGAGGCCGATGTCACGGTGATGCCGCGCTCGGTCCCCGCGACGGAGAGGTAGGGCGTGAACGTGCTCGTCGGCAGCACGAGTGGACCGTGGATCTCGTCGGAGACGACCCGGACGCCGTGCTCGTCGGCGACCCGGGCGAGGGCCGCCAGCTCGTCGCGGGTGTGCACCGTGCCGGTCGGGTTGTGCGGGTTGGAGAGCAGGTATGCCGCGCGGTCGCCCCTAGCGGTCACCTCGGCGAAGACGTCGGCGAGGCGGTCGAGGTCGAGCCGGTGGTCTGGACCGAGCGGCGCCTCGATGACCCGCCGTCCACACGCCTCGATGACCTCGTAGAAGGCGTTGTAGACGGGCGGGCTGACGACCACCGGGCCACCGGGGTCGGTGAGGAGCCCGAGCAGGTGGGTCACGCCGGTCAGCACGTCGGCCACGCGGGTCGTGCGGTCGTGGTCGAAGCGCCAGTCCCACTCGGCGTCGGCGAACGCGGCGACCTCGGCGGCATACTCCTGCGTCAGGGCGTAGCCCGTGTCGCCCCGGGCCACGGCGGCGCTCACGGCGTCCACGACGGCGGGGCACGGCGCGCAGTCCATCTCGGCGATCCACATCGGGATGACGTCGGGCTCGTAGCGCCCCCACTTCACCGACGTGCGGTCGCGCCGGAGGTCGGCCAGCGGGACACCGAGGATCGTCGCGCTGTCTTCGTGCCTCTCACCCATGGGAGCGACCCTACGAGAGGGGGGCGACGTCGTCTCCCGGGGTCCCCCGGCCGGCTCGACTGGGTACGTGAGTGCCACGAGCGACCCGGGCGGCATACGGTGTCGTCGGCGGCGAACCGACAGCCGCCACGCAGGGACGACGGACGAAGGGGTGGAGCCGGTGGGCATCTTGGGTTACGGCAGGGACGAGACCGTCGAGGCATCGGACGCGACCGCGGTGAAGCTGCGCACGGCCAAGGACGCCGGCGCGCTCGAGCGGGCTGCCATGCCGGCCGAGGGAGGTCTCACGGGAGCCGCGACCCGACTCGTCGAGCGTCTCCTCGACGTCGGCATCGACGGCAAGGGACCGTTCGACCCCGCCCACGAGATCGCCGCCAACGCGCTCAAGCACGCCAGGGGCGACAGCGACCAGGCGCTGCGGATCATCGTCCGCGACCACCGGCAGCTCGGCGCCATCGGCGGCTTCGTCACCGGCCTCGGTGGCTTCTTCACGATGCCCCTGTCCCTGCCGGCCAACGTGCTCGAGTTCTACCTGCTGGCCACCCGCATGACGGCGGCGACGGCCAAGGTGCGCGGCTACGACATCGACCAGCCCGAGATCCGTTCCGCGATCCTGCTGACCCTCGCCGGCGCCGACAGCGACGACCTCCTCAAGAAGGCCGGTCTGCAGGCAGGCGGAGGCAAGCTGTCGTCCGTCGCCTTCGACCGGCTGCCCGCCCCGGCGCTCATGGTGCTCAACAAGGCCGTCGGCTTCCGCCTGCTCGGGCGCATCGGGCAGGGGACCTTCGCCCGGCTCGGGCGCCTCGTGCCCGTGGTCGGGGGCCTCATCGGCGCCGTGGTCGACGTCTACATGCTGAACCGCATCGGCAAGCAGGCGGCCAAGGAGTTCCCACCCGTCGAGACGTTCGGTCGCTGACCGACCGGCTGGGCAGGGCTGACCGTGGGGAACACGCAGATCACCGTCGCGCGTCGCCGACCGGACCGGGGAATCGCACGCCACGCCCGTTCGTTGGGCCGGGCATGAAGCCCGCATCCCGGATCAAGATGGCCGCGACCGTCGCGTCGGTCGTGCGCGCCTCCACGCGCCCCGGCTCGCCCAGCCTGCCGGAGCGGCTGCAGGCCGTGCCGCGCCTCGTGCGCGCCACGGTGGACGGGACGTATGCCGGCACGACCCTCAAGCGCCTCGGCCTCGTCGCCGGCGCGGTCGCCTACGTCGCGTCGCCCGTCGATCTGCTGCCCGAGGCGGTCCTGCCGGTCATCGGTGCGGCCGACGACGCCGTCGTCATCTCGTGGGCTGTCAAGGCCTTCTTCGAGGAGACCGAGCGCTTCATCGCCTGGGAGGTCGGTGAGGGTCGGCACCGCCCGCGGCCCCGGCGTGACTCTGCGAGCCGGGCGCCGACTGGAGACCGCGCGACCGAGGCGTCGCGCACGACGGTGCGGGGTGAGCCGGTCGCCGTGCCGCGCGATCCGGCGACCTCTACGTGGGCCGGAGGGGCGGAGGACGGGCTGCGCCGCGACCGTGACGCCACGGGCGCTGCCGCACCGGGCCGCTTCGTCAGTCGGGTCACGCGCGTCAGGGGCAGGTCCGCCACCGGCGACTCCGGTTCGGACGACCGTGCTCGACTCCCGGAAGGGACGCGCCAGGCCGCGACCGACTACGTGCTCGAGTCGGTGCGCAAGCGCCTCGAGCGCTGAGCCCGGCCCTCGCCGGCCGCACGGCGTCCTGCTGCGTGAGGGACCCCGTCGCTGGGTCCGCGATCCACACCCCCTGACCCGACAGGCACTCGTTCCACAGGTGCCGATCGGGGTCTCCCGGTCCCCGGTGCGTACGGCGAGTCTCGGGACATGCCGAAGATCTCACTGTCCGGGCCGGCCGAGCTGCTGACCATCATCCCCTTCCACCTGGGCTTCCAGCCGGAGCGCAGCGTCGTCGTGGTGTGCTTCCACGGCAAACGGCTCGGGCTCGTCGCGCGGCTCGACCTCGTCGACGAGACCCTGGCCGCCGAGGCCGCCGCCCAGACGGTGCCGACCCTGCTCCAGGGTTCCCCGTCCTCGGTGGCGCTCGTGGGTTTCGAGCAGGTGCGCGACGAATCGCTGCCGCTGCTCGAGGCTCTCGCCATGGGCGTCGAGGACCACAGGGTCGTCGTGCGGGAGCGACTCGCGGTCCTCGAGGGCCGCTGGCGCTCGGTCGGGTGCGACTGCTGCCCCTCGGAGGGCTGGCTCCTCCCGGAGCAGGCGGACGTGCCGGCCGTCGCGTGCTACGTGGCCCTCGGGCACTCCGTCCTGCCGGACCGAGAGGGGCTGGAGCGGCTCGTCGAGCCGCTCGCCCCCACGGAGCCCCGGCACGACCTCGCGGTAGCCGCGATCGAGGACTGGCAACGCCGCTACGTCGCAGCCGGCGGGTCTCTCAGGAGGCCGGCCGGCCGGGTGAGCCTCACGGACGGGCAGCACGGCCGGGTGGGGCGTCGCCGACCGGCACGACGGGCGCGCCGTCCCGGCGCGGCGCTCGGAGTCCTCGACGGCGGCGACCCGACGGCCCGCCAGTTCCTCGTCCACGACTCCCTCGTGGCCTGGGGAGGGGTGCTGCACGGCGAGATCGAGGGGTACGGCGTCGAGCACTGGCTCCCGTCCCTCGTCGGTCCGCTCCGCGACCCGCGCTTCCATGACGCCCTGCTGGCGTGGCTCTGCCCCGGGATGGCCCCGGCCGACGTCCTGTCCGACGACCTCGCGGCACCCCTCGGGGTCCTGCTCGGTCCTGACCTCCGGCTCGCCCCCGCCGCGGGCGAGCGCGAGGCGGCCGGCGTCCGGACGCCCGACGTCACCGAGCCGGGTCGCTCCCGGGGACCACGAGAGGACCCGGGCGACCCCGACCCCGACGAGGGGTCGGGGACCGCGGTGCAGGAACACCTCGAGGACGGCGACCCCGACGCGCTCCGGGCCCTGCTCCGGCTGCTGGCTGCGGGACCGCCCTCGTCTGTCCCGGGCGAGGCCGACGACGAGGACGACGAGGACGACGAGGACGACGAGGACGACGAGGACGACGAGGACGACGACGACAACGAGGACGACGACGCCAACGCCGACGGCGACGACGAGGCCGACGACGAGCTGCCGCGCGACGTGTTCGAGGCACGACGTCTGCTCGACGAGCTGGACGCCGTGGGGATCCTGGAGGCGCTCGGGGCGTCGGTTGACCGGGACGACCAGGGCTCGCACGACCTTGGGGCCGTCCCCGCCGCAGCCCCTGACGCGGCTCCCGGGTCGTGGCCCGGCGACGACGCCGTGCCGAGCGGCTGGGAGGAGTGGGACGACGCCGCGACGCCACGACTCGTCCTGTCCCGCCTCGAGCAGGTCTGCCGCCTCACTCCTGCGGATCAGGCGGCCCCCCTCCTCTCGCTCCTCGCGTCGGTCGCGTGGTGGTGCGGCGACGGTGCGCGGGCCGGGGTCGCGGTCGACCGTGCGCTCGAGCTGGAGCCCGAGGACGGGCTCGGGCGGCTGCTGCGGCAGGCCCTCGACGTCGGACTCCGGCCCCGGAAATGCGCCTGAGCGTCTCGGGCGGCGGCTCCGCCAGTCCATGTCGTGGAACGGCCCGCGGCCTCTCCGTGAGGCCTCGCGTATGGTTGGAGCAGGTCATGAGTACCAGCGACAAGCCCCGGCTCGCTGGTCGGCAACCCTCCTTCGCGGTGGGGTGCCCCGGGTGAAGACCAGGCCGCCCCGTCCCCGGGTGCGTGCAAGCGCGAGGACCGAGGAGTACCCCGATGACCGTCACCCACCGGACGCAGAGCACCCGCCGCCGTCCGCGGCCCGGGACCGCTGGCCCGGGCCAGACCGGCGACACGGCGACGAGGGACCGCGCGGTGACGAGCCACGTCGACCCGACGACGCCGGGGACCCGCCGGCCCGACGGCGCCTGGCGTGACGGCGACCCGGTCGGCCGGCGGCAGTTCGCCCACATCGGGGACGTCGAGCTCGAGCGCGGGGGAGTGCTGCCCGACGTCCGCATCGCCTACGAGACGTGGGGCCGGCTCAACGAGGCCGGCGACAACGTCATCCTCGTCGAACACGCGCTGACCGGCGACAGCCACGTCATCGGTGAGGCCGACGACGGACACGCCTCGCCCGGCTGGTGGAACGCCCTCATCGGGCCCGGCGGACCGGTCGACCCGGAGCGGTGGTTCGTCATCGCGTCCAACGTCCTCGGCGGGTGCCAGGGCAGCACCGGCCCCGCGAGCCCTGCGCCCGACGGTCGTCCCTGGGGCAGCCGTTTCCCCTACGTCACGGTCCGCGACCAGGTCGCCGTCGAGCGACGCCTCCTCGACGGGCTCGGCATCCGCCGCCTCGCGGCCGTCGTCGGGGGCTCGATGGGTGGGATGCGTGCGGTGGAATGGGCCGTGACCCACCCCGACGACGTCGACCGCTGCATCGTGCTCGCGTCGACGGCGTACGCGACCGCCGACCAGATCGCCTGGTGCCAGCCGCAGCTGCTGGCGATCCGCAACGACCCCGACTTCGCGGGCGGCGACTACTACGAGGGCCACACGCGTCCCGACACCGGGTTGGGCCTGGCCCGCCGGATCGCCCACATCACGTACCGCACCGAGACCGAGCTCGGCACCCGCTTCGGACGCGAGCCCCAGCTCGGTGAGGACCCGCTGCGCTCCGGCGACCGCGGCCGCTTCGCGGTCGAGTCCTACCTCGACCACCACGCGGGCAAGCTGGCCCGGCGCTTCGACGCCAACTCCTACGTCGTGCTGACCGAGGCGATGAACTCGCACGACGTCGGGCGCGACCGCGGTGGGCTCGAGGCCGCCCTGCAACGCGTCCGCGCCGAGTGCACCATCGTCTCGGTCGACACCGACCGCCTCTACCCGCCCCGGCTCTCCGACGAGCTGCACGCCGCCCTGCCGCATTCCCGGCGTGCGCACATCACCTCGGAGTTCGGGCACGACGGCTTCCTCATCGAGGAGGACCAGGTGGGTCGCATCGTCCGCGACGCGCTCGAGCGGCGTCTGGACTGAGCCCGTCGGCGAGCCGGGGAGGCTCGCCGGTCCTCGGTGCTGTCGGGGGTCGTCGTCCGCGTCGCCGACGTCGCGCCGATACTTCGCTCGGGACGAGCCGGAGGCCTGGTAATCGGGTACGGTGCGAGCACTGGTTGTTTCCGTCCCAAGGAGGTCCGGGAAAGTGGCCATCGTCGTTGGTTATGTCGCCACCAAAGAAGGTCGTGCGGCGCTCAAGCGAGCCGCCGAGGAGTGCGTCCTGCGTGGAGCGAAGCTCGTCGTCATCAGCTCCCACCGGGGCGGCAAGGACTTCGACGCGAACGAGGCCAGCCAGTTCGAGAGCGAGCTCGCCCGGGTCCAGACGCTCCTCGAGGAGCAGGGTCTGGAGCACGAGGTGCGCCAGCTCGTCCGGGGCAACGACCCCGCCGAGGACCTCATCTCCGTCGCCGAGGAGGAGAAGGCCGACTTCATCGTCATCGGCCTGCGTCGCCGCAGCCCTGTCGGCAAGCTCATCCTCGGGTCCAACGCGCAGCGCATCCTGCTCGACGCGAGCTGTCCGGTGCTCGCGGTCAAGGGCGACTGAGCCCTTCCGGCCCTTCGTCCGGCCCGGTTCGTGCGGGCCGGACGACCGTGCGCGGCACGCGGGGTTGGACGCGCGTTCGCCCGGAGGGCGTGCGCCGTTTTATAATGTCCGAGTACCGGATCGCACGAGGCGCACCGAGAGCTCGAAACAGGGATCGACTCCGACAGGCCAAGCTCTTCCGGCACCAACCCCCACTCTCGTTCGTTGTGATGGTGCATGCCCGGATTCGGGTCGACCATCTGACGAGACCTGCGACGAAAGGCGACTGCATCCGTGCCTAAGGCAACAACCGCTGGAGCTCCCAAAACCCTGCCGAAGGTGTTCCAGCACGAGGCGATCATGCAGCTCCTGGTCAAGGGCAGCACCAGCGGCACCATCACCGGGACGGAGATCGCGCGTGCCCAGGTCGATGCAGGACTCGACCTCAAGCAGATGAAGCCGGTCCTCACGACCCTCGAGGCCCACGACATCGAGATCGTCGTCGACGCGCCGCACTCCAGCACGACGAAGAAGACCCGAACAGGGACCAAGGGAGGCACTGTGGCCACCGCACGCAGCACCACCGCCGCGGCGACGAAGTCCGCGACGCGGACGACGACCGCGACGACGAAGACCGCCGCCAAGAAGACGACGGCGAAGGCGGCGCCGGCCGGGGCTGCTGCAGCCACCGACGACGACGCGGCCAGCGCCCCCAAGGCGGCCGCGGCCCGCACGGCGAAGAAGGCTGCCACGAACGCCGGTGTCGCCAAGGCGGCAGCTGCGAAGCCCGCCGCCAAGAAGACCGCCACCCGCAAGACCGCGGCGAAGAAGGCCACGGCGTCGGCCGACGGCACCGTCGTCGCCGGCGACGCCGCCGAGCCCGACGACGCGCCGGTCGGCGAGCTGGAGGAGGTCGTCGTCGAGCCCGTCGACGTGGACGACGACGCCGAGGACGGTGACGAGGCCACCCCCGCCGCGGCGAAGACCGAGGAGACCGAGGAGTCCGGCTTCGTCATCCGTGACGACGACGAGGACGACGCCCCGGCCCAGCAGGTCGTCACCGCCGGCGCCACGGCCGACCCCGTCAAGGACTACCTCAAGCAGATCGGCAAGGTCGCCCTCCTCAACGCCGAGCAGGAGGTCGAGCTCGCGAAGCGCATCGAGGCCGGGCTGTTCGCGGAGGAGAAGCTCAACTCCGGCGACAAGATCGACATGAAGCTCAAGCGTGAGCTGTGGTGGATCGCCCAGGACGGCAAGAAGGCCAAGAACCACCTGCTCGAGGCCAACCTGCGTCTCGTCGTGTCGCTCGCCAAGCGCTACACCGGCCGCGGCATGCTCTTCCTCGACCTCATCCAGGAAGGCAACCTCGGCCTCATCCGTGCGGTCGAGAAGTTCGACTACACCAAGGGCTACAAGTTCTCGACCTACGCGACGTGGTGGATCCGCCAGGCGATCACCCGCGCCATGGCCGACCAGGCTCGCACCATCCGCATCCCGGTGCACATGGTCGAGGTCATCAACAAGCTCGCCCGCGTGCAGCGTCAGATGCTCCAGGACCTGGGCCGCGAGCCCACCCCGGAGGAGCTGGCCAAGGAGCTCGACATGACGCCCGAGAAGGTCGTCGAGGTCCAGAAGTACGGCCGCGAGCCCATCTCCCTGCACACGCCCCTCGGTGAGGACGGCGACAGCGAGTTCGGTGACCTCATCGAGGACTCCGAGGCGGTCGTCCCGGCCGATGCCGTCAGCTTCACGCTCCTGCAGGAGCAGCTGCACTCGGTGCTCGACACCCTGTCCGAACGGGAGGCCGGCGTCGTCTCGATGCGCTTCGGTCTGACCGACGGTCAGCCGAAGACACTCGACGAGATCGGCAAGGTCTACGGCGTCACGCGCGAGCGCATCCGCCAGATCGAGTCCAAGACGATGAGCAAGCTGCGTCACCCGAGTCGCAGCCAGGTGCTGCGCGACTACCTCGACTGACAGATAGGCGTTCCTGTCACGTGGGCAGGGTGAAGTGGGGTCCTCTCTGGCCGGAGGGACCCCACTTCGTCGTTCCCGGGGTGGTTTCCGGGCGCTGTGCGCACGTGGCCGTGCCGCCAGGCAGGGACGCGCGGACACCACCGGACGAAGGGCACATTCGTCGCTCACCATGGCGCTCCCGCCCGACGGGGCCAGACTGGATCAGAGCGGTGCCCGACGTCGGAAGGAGCGCGGATGTGGGAACTCCATCTCCTCGGTGACCGTCGCCTTCTGAACACCTCCGACCGGAGTGCCCGACCGGTCTCCGTGCGGTGCCTCGAGCTCCTCGCCCTGCTCGTGATCCAGGCCGGTGTCCCCCAGCCCCGGGAGCGGCTCGCGGCAGCACTCTGGCCGACATCCACGGACAGCCAAGCGCGAACCAACCTCCGTCGTGAGCTCCACGACCTGCGGCTGCAGCTGGACTGTCCGGCCCTCGTGGTCGGCAACCGGACGTTGACCTGGGAGGACAACCCCGTGTGTCTGGTGGACCTGCGGATCTTCTACCACGAGAGGGACGCGGCCCGCGCGGCACTCGCGGCCGGCGAGGTCGCACAGGCCGTCCAGCACGCCCTCGGGGCTCTCGCAGCCTACGTCGGGGAGCTCCTTCCCGGGATCTTCGACGAGTGTGTCGTCGGCCCGAGGGGTGACCTGCACCGTGACTGTGTCGAGCTCTGCGACGTTGCAGCGCAAGGCCTTCGGGAGGCGGGGGAGCTGGAGGCCGCTCGCACGGTCGCCCGTCGGCGCGTCCATCTGGCCCCGCTGGAGGAGGTCGGCTACCAGGCTCTCATCGCGCTCGAGCTCGAGGCGGGGGATCGCGCCTCAGCACTGACGACGTACCACCGCTGCGTCGAGACGCTCGACCACGAGCTCGGGGTGGCACCGGACGACGCGACGACGTCGCTCATCGAGGACCTGGTGCCAGGTCGCGAGCGCGACGGCCTCAACGCCGTGCGCCGAGACCGCGCTCGGGGGGCGCCCTTCACCGGCCGCGGAACGGAGATGGAGGCCATCACGTCCCGATGGCACGAGGCGGCAGCGGGCGAGAGCGGGCTGGCCCTGGTCCTCGGAGAGTCAGGTGTGGGCAAGTCGCGCCTCGTCCGTGAGCTCGCGAGCACGGTCCGTGCGCAGGGGTGCGTCGTCGTGTCGACGCGCTGTTTCGGCCAGTCCGCCCGGGTGGCCTTGGCGCCGGTCGCGGACTGGCTCCGAGAGCTCGACCGACAGGGCGCGCTCGGCGGCCTGGACCCGGTGTGGCAGTCGGAGGTGGCGCGTCTGCTGCCGGGGCGTGCTCGCGGTGGCCTCCCTGCCCGGCAGATCAGTCCCGGGGACGCCGTCGTCGAGTCCTGGCGCCGACACCGGTTCTACGAGGGTCTCTCTCGAGCCGTCCTCAATACCGGCCGGCCCACGCTGCTCGTGCTCGACGACATGCAGTGGTGCGACGACGAGACGGCGACGTGGCTGGCCTTCTTCCTCCAGCTCGCGCGCACCGAACCCGTCCTCGTCGTGTGCACGGCCCGGGCCGAGGAGCTGAGCGAGAACGCGGTGGTGCTCGAACTGGTCCGTGGGATCAGGTCGTGGAAGGCCCTGCTCGAGGTGGCACTCCTGCCCCTGCCACCACAAGAGACCATCGCTCTCGCCGAGGCGCTGCTCGGGCGCCACCTTGCGGCCGGTGAACGCTCCCTCCTCAACGACACGACGGCCGGCTTGCCCTTCTTCGTCATCCAGGCGACACTCGCCGCCGGCGCATATCCGTCCATTGAGGCGGCCAGGGTCGGCAAGGTCCTGGACGACCGACTCGCCCAGCTGTCTCCCACGGCACGCGAGGTCGCTGGTCTCGCGGCCGCCGTCGGGCGCGACTTCACCCTGGACCTTCTCACCCGGGCAAGCGACCTCGACGCGGACACCGTCGTGAGCGCGGTCGACGAGCTCTGGCAGCACCGGATCGTCCGCGAGCAGCGGGCGGGCTACGACTTCACGCACGACCTGCTCCGCGATGCGGCCTACGCACGGGTGACACCACCTAGACGCTGGCTCACCCACCGGCGGATCGCCCAAGGCCTCGAGCAGTCGACAGGAAACACGCTCGACGTGATCGCCGCCCAGCTGGCGGAACAGTACGAGCGTGGCGGTCAGCCCGATCGGGCCATCGAGCACTACCTGCGGGCGGCGGCGACCGAGGCGTCGGTGTTCGCGAACACCGACGCGGTCCGGCACTACGAGCGCGCGCTCGCGATCGTCGAGGCCGGCCCAGACACACGCAGCCGCGACCGCGAGGTGCTCGACCTGCTCGTGACACTGGCGCCACCGCTCAACGCCGCCTTCGGGTACTCCTCGAAACGCCTCGAGAGCATGCTCGAGCGCACCATCTCCCTCGCGAAACGGCTGGGCGAGGAGGAAACCCTCGTCCAGAGCCTCGTAGGGCTCTGGGCCGTCAAGTACGTCCAGGGAGAGCAGGCGCGAAGCAGGGAGCCCGCGGTCAGGGCGCTGGCACTGGCCCGACCCGGTACCCCGCTGGCCGGCCAGGCCCACTTCGCCATGGGCAGCGTCGAGCTCTCGGCAGGGCGGCCGCGCGTCGGAGCCACGCACCTCCGTGCGGCCGTCGCCCTGACGCAGGACGCACCCCTGTCGCTCATGGTCGGCACCCGACCCGAGGTGCACGCTCAGGCCTGGCTCGCCCACGCGCTGTGGCTCATGGGTCGTGCCGACGACGCCCGCTCGGAAGCCGCCGCAGCGGTGGAGCGCGCCCGGACCCGTGACCACCCGTACTCGCTCGCGGTCGCGCTGGCCTACGACGGTCTGACCCAGCACCTGCTCGGCGACGTCCCCGCCCTGCTCGACGCCGCCTCCGAGCTGGCTGACCTGGTCGAGCGGCATCGGTTCGCCTACTACGGCGAGTGGGCCGAGATGCTCCGCGGGTGGGCGCAGCAGGACGCTGCCGGGGCACGCCGCATCCACGGCGCGATCGCCCGGCTCGCCGCGCGAGGGTCCCGGGCGCGCACACCGTTCTGGCTCTCTCTCGAGGCCGATGTGCTCGCTCGCACCGGCTCGCGCGGGGCGGCAGCGGCTGTGCTCGGCGCGGCAGAGGCGTACGCCTATGCGCGGGAGGACATGTGGTGGCTGCCCGAGGTGCTCCGGATGAGCGCGGCCCTCGACCCGAGCGAGCGAGGCACCGACAAGCTGCTGGCGGCCCTCGAGCTCGCGCGGCGTCAGGGCGCGGAGGCACTGGCACAGCGCTCTGAGCACGACCTCGCCGAGCGCTGAGCGCCGAACGGTTCGCGAACGCTCGACTGCCTAGCGTCCTTCCATTCGACGTTTCACCTGAGGAGGGACGATGTCCGACACCATCACCAGGTCCGCCACGACGGCGGCCCCGTACGAGGACCTCGCGGGAGCGCTGCGGGGGCCGCTGACGAGACCCGGAGACCCGGGATACGACTCGGCGCGTGCCGTGTACAACGGGATGATCGACCGCCACCCCGCCGCAATGGCCCGGGTCGCCGACGTCGCCGACGTCATCGCGTGCGTCAACTTCGCCCGCGAGCACGGCGTCGACCTGGCCGTCCGCAGCGGGGGCCACAACGCCGGCGGGCTGGGAGTGGTCGACGACGGGCTCGTCATCGACCTCTCCGGCCTGCGGAGCACGACGGTCGACCCCGGAGCGCACACGGTGCGGGCCGACGGGGGCTGCACGTGGGGCGACATCGACCACGCCACGGTCGCGTTCGGGATGGCCACCCCATCCGGGTTCCTGTCCTCGACGGGGGTCGGCGGACTGACCCTCGGAGGCGGTATCGGGTACCTGACTCGACGCTTCGGGCTCACCGTGGACAACCTGTTGAGCGCCGATGTGGTGCTCGCCGACGGCAGGTTCGTCACGGCCAGCGCCGACTCGCACCCCGACCTCTTCTGGGGGTTGCGCGGCGGCGGCGGCAACTTCGGGGTCGTCACGTCGTTCACGTTCGCGTGCCACGACATCGGCGAGCACGGCACCGTGATCGGCGGGCCGGTGATCTATGACATCGCCGACACGACGAAGGTGCTCGAGTGGTATCGCGCGCTGCTGCCGTCCCTTCCCGAGGAGCTGTCCGGGTGGTTCGGCCTGATCACCGTCCCCGGTGGGCCGCCGTTCCCCGAGGACCTCTGGGGCAAAAAGGCGTGCGCGATCGTGTGGTGCTACACCGGGCCGCATGCCCAGGCCGACGACGTGCTCGCACCGGTCAAGGCCTTCGGTTCGCCGTTGCTCGTCGGGCTCGGGCCCATGCCGTTCAGCGTGCTCCAGCAGGCGTTTGATGCGCTGTTCCCCGCCGGGCTGCACTGGTATTGGAAGGCAGACTTCTTCACGGAGATCACTGACGCCGCCATCGAGACGCACGTCACGTTCGGCAGCCAGCTGCCGACGGCCGCCTCGACGATGCACCTCTACCCCATCGACGGGGCGGCGATGCGTGTCGGTCAGTCGGACACGGCATTCGCCTACCGCGACGGCGGCTGGGCCGGCGTCATCGTCGGGATCGATCCGGATCCCGCCAACATTCCGGTCATGACCGAGTGGGCGCGACGTTACTGGCAGGCACTGCACCCGACCTCCGCCGGCGGAGCCTACGTCAACTTCATGATGGACGACGAGGGCGACGACCGGATCCAGGCCTCATACCGCGGCAACTACGATCGGCTGACCAGGGTCAAGGCGACCTACGACCCCGCGAACCTCTTCCACGTCAACCAGAACATCCGGCCGGCCTCGTGACGTGGGTGCGCGTGCGGTCCTGATGCCGAGGGCAGCCGGCTCGCCGTCCTGACCGCTGAGACCGCACGGCCACTTCGGGCACGGTGAATCCGGGCAAGCCCACAAACGTGTCCCGAGCTGTGCGGGGACGTCGTAGCGCCGCAGGACCGTCGCCGTGGGCTCCCTTCGCGTTGCGGTGTCCCCGTTCCTGCGTATGCCGTGTGCCGGGCTCAGCGGCGCCGGGGGAGCAGGCGGTCCGGGAGGGATCGCCAGAACGAGACGCCCGCCTCGGGCCAGAAGAAGGACCGTGCCCGGGCCTGCCACGCCCGGGTGCGGCCGACCTGACGCCGGATCGACCGGATGTCGTGGTGCAGCCGGAAGGCCTCCTGCGGCGTCGTGCGCTCGGGCCGGTCGTAACGGGACTTCTCGAGAGTCGCCGTGACCCGTCGCATGGCGGTGGTGTTCTCCTCGTCGAGGTGGCCGTCGACGACGTAGCGCTCGCGCAGCTGGCGCAGGGTGACGCCCTCGGGCGCACTGAGCCCGAGGTCGCCGAAGTGCGAGGTGAGGTCGTCCCACTCGGCCTCGATGAGATCCTGCTGGGTCACGGCGGCGCGTCGGCGACGCAGCCGGAGCAGCCACGCGGTGATCGGCATCGCGAACGCCGCGAGCAGGCCGAGCACCAGCGCGAGGGCCAGCACGACGTTGCGCACGCTGAACACGTGCCCGACGGAGTCGAGGAACGTCTGCTCCGTCTGCACGGGGGCCGCCGTCGCCGCCGTGGTCGAGCTCGTGGCCGAGGCCGTGCCGCTCGCGGTGTTCGTCTCGCTCACCGCGCGCCCGCCGCCCGTCGGGCCCGAGCCCGCACCGAGGACGGCATACGGTGGCGGCGAGCCGGCCCGGGCACCCGGGGTCGGCTCGAAGCGCAGCCAGCCGTAGCCCTGGAAGTAGAGCTCGGGCCACGCGTGGGCGTCACTGGCGCGGACGATGTAGCGCTCGCCCGAGAGCTGGCCGGGCAGGAAGCCGATCGCCATGCGGGCCGGGATCCCCTGGGCCCGAGCGAGCATGATCATCGCCGTCGCGAACTGGACGCAGTAGCCGCGACGGGTCTGGTAGAAGTTCTGGATCGGCTCGAGCAGGCGCCCTTGGCTGTCGCGCAGCTGCTCTCCGAGGTCGAGGGAGTAGGTGTAGCGGCTCGGGTCGCGCAGGTGGTCCTGGATCGCGATCGCCTTGTCGAGCGGGTTGTCCGCACCGCGGGTCACCTGGTCGGACCACTGCTGGATCAGGTCGCGCGACCGGTCCGGGATGCTGAGGTCGTCGTCGGTGATGTCCGGCGAGTCCGGGGCTCCCGACTCGCGCAGCTCCGGCGGGGAGGGCGCGAGATCGGCATACGTCACCCGGTAGCTGCTCACCGCGCGGTCGACGCGCACGTCGCGCGTGACGGGGTCGATGCTCCACGGCGTGCCCTCCATCGCGACGGCGACGACGGGGTAGGGCGCCGCGATGCGGGGCGCGGCGAGGGTGTTGTCCGTGACAGTGATGACGTAGTCGCGTCGCTTGTCCAGCGGCGGCAGGGGAGACGGGTTGTCGGGTCGATCGCCGGTGGCTCCGGCGACGCTCCACTGCCCGCGGGAGTAGTACGAGGTCGCGAGCACTCGCAGTGGAGACCGCGTGAAGGCCGTCGTCGTGTACGTCAGGACGGGCGACTGGTCCTGGTTGTTCAGGCTGCGTGAGAGGTCGAGCGTGTCGTTGAACCCGACGGACCCCTCGCCGGCGCCGCCGCCCGACCTGCCGAGCCCCTCGGTGAGGTAGCGCGGTGGGAAGTGCGGGATGACGGCCGGCACGAGGAGGGCGACGACCACGCCGACGGCGCCGAGCTTGAGCGCCCCCGCCGTGAACGAGCGCAGGGCGTCGCGGTCGTGGGCCGCCTCGTCGATCTCGCTCTCGTCGGCCGCGCTGGCCGTGCCCCAGCGCCCGAACTGGGCCCGGGCGGTCGTGTGCAGCATGACGAGCCAGAGCACGACCGGCACGACGAAGAAGCGCAGCGCGAGCGCGGCATCGCCGTTGGCCGCCGTGATGAGGTATGCCGTCAGCAGTGGCAGTCCCGCGGCAGCCGGGCTCCGCCAGGTGGCGGCCATGGCGTCGACCGCGATGGCGACGAGAGCGACGGCGATGATGAGACAGAACGTGATGCCGTCGTTGATCGGCGCGGGGGCCGAGTAGCGGTTGATCGTCTCGAGGGCCTGCAGACCAAGACTGTTGGCCGCTTCGAGCGTCGCGGGTGTCGGCACGAACAGGGTGAACGACTCACCGGTGTAGCGGGCGAGGATGACGTAGGCCGTCACGAGCACCTGGACCATGACGACGAGTCCGCGCGAGCGGGTGAGGCCACGGGCGACGAGGCCGAGGCCGGCGACGAGGGCGACGACGAAGGCCGCCTGAGGCAGCCAGGTGGTCTCGACGAAGAGGCTCGTGATGGGGTAGACCGCGGCCAGGGTGGCGAGGGCGCCCAGGAGGGTGATCCTCCAGCGACGGCGGGTCATCGGCTGCCTCCCACGGTGGCGGCCGTCAGGACGGCCCAGACGTGCGCGACGTCCTCGTCGCGCTGGACCGAGACGGCACGCCACCCCGCGAGGCGCAGCGTGTCGACGTGCGGGCCGGCCTCCTCGGCATCGGTCGTGCCGAAGCTGCGGGCGTCGAGGACGAGCGCCAGGCCGGTGGTGCCCGGCTGGCGCAGGCTCGCAAGCCGGGACGTGATGTCGCGTCCTGACGGTCCGACGAGGGCCACGAGGAAGCCGCCGGCGGCGGCGAGGGCCTGGCCGGCGCGCAGGATCTCGTCCTCGCCCGTGTCGTCGCGCGGTGTCGCCACGGCGAGGACGTCGAGGATCTCCTCGGGCGTCATGGTCTCGGCTGCGCGGGAGGTCTCGACCGTCTCGGCGCAGACGAGGTGCACGGCATACCCCGAGTCGCACAGGTGCACGGCGACGGACGCAGCCGCGGTGATCGCCCACTCGAACGAGCTGCTCACTCCCGTGCCACCGTGCGCGGAGGGCCGCGGGTCGATGAGCACGACGGCCCGACGCTGCGCGGGGCGGTCCTCCTGGCGCACCATGAGGTCGCCGGTGCGTGCGGTCGCGGGCCAGTGGATGCGGCGCAGGTCGTCGCCGTCGCGGTACTCGCGGATCGTGACGTCGTCCTCGCCGTGCAGCGCGATGAGATGAGCCTGTTCGCCCTCGGAGCCGACGCCCGCGCTCGGCTGGCGGTTCGACGACAGCGGGTGCACGGCCGGCAGCACGACGAGGTCGGCGGTGCCCTCGAGCACCGCGTTGCGGTTGGCGAGGCCGAACGGGTCCTGCACCTGGACCCCGAGGGGCCCGAGGTGGTGGCGTCCGCGCAGGTGCGAGCGGACGGCGTAGTCGATGGCGCGGACGCGGCCCGGCGGGATCCGGCCGACGACGAAGCGCGGCCGGTCGCCGAGGACGTAGTCGAGCCGCTCCTCGGCGAGGAAGATCGGCGTCGTGTTCGTCGAGACGTTCTCGAACGACAACGTGACGTGTGCGTCCTGGCCGACGCTGATGCGCTCGGGGTGGCTGTGCCGCTCGATGCGCATCCGCGTCTTGCGGGTGCGCA
The DNA here is from genome assembly GCF_024519435.1 of Terrabacter sp. Ter38. Taxonomy (GTDB): domain Bacteria; phylum Actinomycetota; class Actinomycetes; order Actinomycetales; family Dermatophilaceae; genus Terrabacter. The sequence continues at coordinate 71,614 of NZ_JALJRZ010000008.1, read as the reverse complement.
CGAGGACGGCGGAGATGAGGGGGAGCGCGACGAGGAGCACCCCGAAGCGGGTGAGGTCGCGGAACCCGAAGATGACACCGGCGAGGACGAGGACCGCGCCCGAGCCCATGAAGGCCCTACCCCTCGTCGTCAGGACACTGCGCAGCGAGCGCATGGGCGCCTGCTCCCGCTCAGCGCGCTGCGGGCGGCACCGGCACCTGGCGCAGCAGGTCGGTGACCACCTCGGCGGTGGTGCGGCGGGCGAGCTGGGTCTCGCTCGACGGCATGAGACGGTGGGCGAGGACCGGCCCCGCGAGCACCTGGACGTCGTCGGGGATCACGTGGTCGCGACCCTCGAGCGCGGCAAAGGCGCGGGACGCACGCAGCAGGTGCAAGGCGGCCCGCGGCGACGCTCCGAGCCGCAACGCGGTCGTCGACCGGGACCGCGTCACGAGGTCGACGATGTACTGGCGGATGGCGGGACTCGCGTGGACCTGGCTGACGGCGTGCACGACGCGGTTGATCGTCTCCGCGTCGGTCACGGGGGTCAGGGCATCGAGCGGTGAGCTCGAACCGTGCGTCTCGAGCAGGTCGAGCTCGGCGCTGGGTGCCGGATAGCCCATCGAGATACGGGCCATGAAGCGGTCACGCTGGGCCTCGGGGAGAGGATAGGTGCCCTCCATCTCGATGGGGTTCTGGGTCGCCATGACGATGAACGGGGCCTGCAGCGTGTAGGTCGTCCCATCGACGGTGACCTGACGCTCCTCCATCGACTCGAGCAGGGCCGACTGCGTCTTCGGGGACGCGCGGTTGATCTCGTCGCCGACGACGACGTTGGCGAAGATGGCGCCCGGCCGGAACTCGAAGCGGCGGGCGTCCTGGTTGAAGATGCTGACGCCCGTGACGTCACTCGGCAACAGGTCAGGGGTGAACTGGATGCGGCGCACCGTCGCGTCGATCGATCGGGCGAGTGTCTTGGCGAGCATCGTCTTGCCGACGCCGGGCACGTCCTCGATGAGCAGGTGACCACCGGCGAAGAGGACCGTCACGGTCGTGCGGACGACCTCAGGCTTGCCCTCGATGACGCTCGTCATGGCGCCCATGAGCCGCTCCGCCACGTCGTGGATGAGGTCGAGGTCGGCCGCCCCCGTGGTCGAGGTCGCGCCCGCGCCCGCGCCCGGCGATGCGGTGGTCCCGAGCCCCGTGTCCGTCGTCGTCACACTGTCCTCCGTCGTCGTCCCCATGTCGTGGCGCAGCGCTGCTCGTGGCGGGCTGTGCACACCGTCAGGTGATCTTCTCCCATGGACCCTCGACACCGGTAGGGCTGCCCCGGTCGTGACCGGATGGAGACCTTGGCCGTGGGCATGTTGGTCGACGGCCCCGGGAGGGCTCCCGGCACCACCTCCACTTTCCTCCACCACCGACGTCCGGGGTGGCCGTTCGGTTCGGTTTCGTGGTGCTCCCGGTGGTGCGGAACCCGCTGCCGAGCACGATCCGCAGGAACGCCGGCGTGGGCCGGATGGCCCGGCCGGCGTCGTCCCACCGCCCGTGGGGCGTCCGACAGGGCGGTGGTGCGCCATCTACTCCACTTCACTCCACTGCGTCTGACCTGCACAAACGCGGGACGCGCCGGACCAAAAAGGGTCAAGGTTCGTTGACGGTGGAGCAAAGTGGAGTATCGTGGAGCCACAAGGTAGGGAATGGGGACGCCTTCGGGTCGACAAAGGGGAGGTGGCGGACCATGTTTCTCGGGACGCACACGCCCCGGCTCGACGAGAAGGGTCGGCTCTTCCTGCCCGCGAAGTTCCGCGAGCGGATGGCCGGCGGCCTCGTCGTCACGCGCGGCCAGGAGCGCAGCCTGTTCATCTACCCGATGGACGAGTTCGTCAAGGTCGCCGACCAGATGCGCCAGGCCCCTACGACGAGCAAGGTCGCCCGCGACTACATGCGCGTCTTCCTCTCCGGTGCGTCCGACGAGATCCCCGACAAGCAGGGCCGGTTCACGATCCCGGCCAACCTGCGCCAGTACGCGGGCCTCGACCGCGAGGTCACGGTCATCGGTGCTGGTGCGCGCCTCGAGGTCTGGGACAGCGCGGTCTGGAACGCCTACCTCGAGCAGACCGAGCAGAGCTTCGCCGACACGGCGGAGGAGGTGATCCCCGGGCTCTTCTGAGTCCGGACGACCACCATCGCCGACGACGACCGAGACGGCATCACCCACACCAGCCGCACCACGACCGACCAGCACCTGAGCGCCGGCCTCCAGCCGCTCCACACCCGGGACGACTTCCCCCGTCCCGGGCGAGGCAGCGGATGGGGACCCGCGCCCAGGTCGACGGGCACCCGCAGAGCAGCACCGACCGCACGACGTCCGACCGGCACGCGACCAGCTCCCTCCACCTGTTCGCTGCCATTCCGGCCGACCGGCCACCACCACCGCATCACCGACACGGCGGATCTCTATCCGCCGACAGGTCACACGAGTCACACCAGCCCCGTACGCCACAGGCGCACCACTCAGGGCCCGCAGCACGAGCGTGAGAGGGACGCACCATGAGCGATCGAGGACAGGCGCAGGAGCGTCACGTCCCCGTCATGCGCGACCGGATCCTCGAGCTGCTCGCCCCCGCGCTGGAGCGGCCGGGGGCGGTGCACATCGACGGCACGCTCGGCATGGGTGGCCACGCCGAGGGCGTCCTCGAGCGCTTCCGCGACTGCACCGTGGTCGGCATCGACCGCGACCGTGAGGCCCTGGCTCTCGCGGGGGAGCGACTCGCCCGGTTCGGCGACCGCTTCCGCCCGGTGCACGCCGTCTACGACGACATCAAGGACGTCGTCGGCGACCTCGACGTGCCCGCGGTCGACGGCATCCTCTTCGACCTCGGCGTCAGCTCGCTCCAGCTCGACGAGGCCGACCGTGGCTTCGCCTACCGCGTCGACGCGCCGCTCGACATGCGGATGGACCAGTCGACGGGGCAGACCGCCGCCGACGTGCTCAACACCTACTCGGCCGATGACCTCACGCGGATCCTGCGCGACTACGGCGAGGAGCGCTACGCGCGCAAGATCGCCAAGGCCGTCGTGCAGGACCGCGCGATCGAGCCCTACACCTCGTCCGGTCGCCTCGTCGACATGCTGCGTCGCGTCATCCCGGCCGCCTCGCAGCGACAGAGCGGCCACCCGGCCAAGCGCACCTTCCAGGCCCTGCGGATCGAGGTCAACGACGAGCTCGAGGTCTGGCGCCGCGCCATCGACGAGGCGATCGACGTCCTCGCGGTCGGCGGCCGGATCGCGGTCCTCTCGTACCACTCGCTCGAGGACCGGGCGACGAAGCGGGCCTTCGCGGCCGGCGCCACCTCCAGCACCCCGGCAGGCCTGCCGGTCGAGCTCGCCGAGCATGCGGCATACCTCTCCCTCGTCACCCGCGGCGCCGAGGCGCCCGGCGACGACGAGGTCACCACGAACCCGCGGGCCGCCTCGGCCCGACTTCGCGTCGCAGAGCGCGTGCGCGACACCTCCACGCACACCTCAGCCAGCAGGACCAGGAAGGGACCCACCCGATGAGCCAGATGACCGCCACGGCCCGGCCGCTCCGCGCGCCGCGGCGCGGCCCTGCCCCCACGCCGCTCCGGGTCATCCCGAGCAGCATCGCGCGCACCGGCAACGGCGCCTTCGTGACGATCTGCATCGGGCTGCTCACGGCCGGGCTCATCGCCCTGCTCCTGCTCAACACGGCACTCGCCCAGGGCTCGCTGGCGGTCGGCGACCTCCAGCGCGAGTCCGCGCGCCTCAGCGACACGGCCGGCAACCTCCAGGAGGACATCGACCGCGCCTCGGCCACGGGCGCGCTCGCCCGCAGCGCCGCCGAGATCGGCATGGTGCGGATGAACACCCGCGGCTACATCGACCTCTCCACGGGTACCGTGTCGGGCGAGCCGGAGCCGGCGACGAAGAACAACGCCTTCCCGATCGTCACCAGCCCGACGCCGCCCGCCGTGACGGCCAAGGTCAAGAAGGTCCTGTCCTCGGCGACGAAGGCCAGCAAGGCGGCCTCGGCCACGGCCGCCACCCCGTCCGAGGCCGCCACGCCGACGACGCCCGGTGCCACGCCGGAGACCCCCGCAGCACCCACACTGGGCACGACGCCCGGAGCGTCCGGGCAGGCCACGGGCACCGGGGCGGGCCAGGCAGGGCAGGCCCAGCACACGACGGTGAGGTGACCCCGTGACGCAGAACCGAGCGACCGATCCACGACGGACCGGTCGCGGTGCTGCGCCCGCGGGGGACGCCCGTGGCGCCTCCTCCGCGACGGGCACGAGCCGTGCGGGCCAGGCGCGCGCGGGCCAGGGCCGGCCCCCTCAGGGTCGGACCGGCCAGGGGCGGTCCGCCCAGCCGGGCTCCGTGCGGCAGACCGGTCCAGCCGGCTCCCAGGGCCAGAAGTCCGGACAGAGGTCGGGCCCGAAGCCGGGCTCGTCCGCGAGCGCCCGCGCGAGCACGTCGGTGCGCGCGACCCCGGCGGCGCGGGGCGCAGCGCCGCCTCGCAGCCGCAGTGGCAGCCCGTCCGGCAGCGCCCGAGCCGCGTCGCGGACGAGCGCTCCCCGGACCCAGACCGCCTCGAGCCGCGGTCGCGGGCCCGCAGCACAGCGTGCCGCGGCACTTCGGGGTCCTCGAGGCCCCCGGGGACCGCGCGGGCCTCGTCGCCCGCTCAAGATCTCGCGCGCCAACCCGCGTCGCCGGGCGCGCGTCATGTTCGTCGCCATCCTCTTCGTCTTCACGATCTTCGCCGGTCAGCTGCTGCGCATCCAGGCCTTCGACGCCTCGGCCACCCAGCAGGCCGCGCTGTTCAAGCGGTCGGTCAAGACGACGACGCCGGCCATGCGTGGCCAGATCCTCGACACGAACGGACAGGTCCTCGCCGACTCCGTCGAGCGCTTCACCATCGCCGCAGACCCGAAGATCGTCCCGCTCTACACCGTGAAGATCGACGGCGTGCGGCAGGAGGTCGGTGTCACCCGCGCCGCTGCTGACCTCGCGCCGCTCCTCGGCATGACGCCGTCGGCGCTGACGAAGCTGTTCACCCGCTCGAACACGCGCTACGTCGTGGTGAAGAAGGAGGTCAACCCCGCCATCTACCGTGAGATCCGGGCTCTGGGCATCCCCGGCATCACGGGGGAGCGCACGGCCCAGCGGATCTACCCGACCTCCATGGCGCTCGGCCAGCTCGTCGGCTTCGTGCGCCCCTCCGACCAGAGCGGTGCGGGCGGCATCGAGCAGATGCTCGACAAGGCGCTCAAGGGAACCCCCGGAGTCAGCGTCGCCGAGCGGGCCCGGGACGGCTACATCATCCCGGGATCGCAGCGGGTCGACACCCCCGTCTCCAACGGGCGCGACGTCAAGCTGACGATCGACGCCGACCTCCAGTGGTACGCCCAGAACGCCCTCGCGAAGCAGGTCACCGCCGTCGGGGCCGAGTCCGGCACCGCGGTCGTCCTCGAGGTGGCCACGGGCAAGGTGCGCGCCGCCGCGAGCTACCCGACGTTCGACCCTAACGACCTCGGCGACGCCTCGAAGTCCTCCCTCGGCAACTACGCCTTCAACGACGCGTTCGAGCCCGGCTCGACGGGCAAGCTCATGACGATGGCCGCCGCTCTCGAGCAGGGCGTCATCACGCCCGACACCGGGGTCATCGTGCCCCCGCGCCTGCCCCGGGCCGGCACGTCCTTCAAGGACAACGAGCCGCACGGCGTCGAGAACATGACGGCCACGGGCGTGCTCGCGAAGTCGTCGAACATGGGGACCATGCTCATCGGCGAGCGCGTCCCGCCGGCCGTCATGGAGGCCTACTACCGCAAGTTCGGCATCGGCTCGAAGACCCCGGTCGGCTTCCCCGGGGAGTCTGCGGGCCTGCTCGCCGGCGCCAAGGACTGGGTCTCGACGCGCCGCTACACCATCCTCTTCGGTCAGGGCTACGCCGTCACGGCGATCCAGCAGGCCGGCGTCTTCCAGACCATCGCCAACAAGGGTGTCCGCGTGCCCCCGTCGCTCGTCGAGGGCACCGTCAACGACAGCGGCACCCTCATCCCGTCCACACCGACGACGCCGAGCCGGGTCGTCACCGAGGACACCGCGGTCAAGCTGTCGCGGATGATGGAGGAGGTCACCGGCGAGAACGGCACCGCGAGCGCGGCCCGCATCAAGGGCTACCGCGTCGCCGGCAAGACCGGCACGGCCGACCGCTACGACGAGAAGCTGGGACGCTACAACGGCTTCACCGCCTCGTTCATCGGGTTCGCACCGGCTGAGGCGCCCAAGTACGTCGTGGCCGTCTTCATCCAGAAGCCCAGCGCCGGCATGTTCGGTGGCGCGCTGGCCGGACCGGTCTTCAACCAGGTCATGTCCTACCTGCTCGAGCGCACCGGTGCCCCGCCCAGCCCCAAGTCGGCCCTCGACTACCACGTCTGGGCCGACAAGCCCCTGTCGTCCGACGACCCCGAGGTCATCAGCAATGCGCGGGCGAAGCGGGATGGCCTGTAAGTTGGGATGACGTGTCACCTTCCCCCCTTCGACCCGCAACATCGGGTGTACGCCTCTGCGACCTGACGCCCTGGATCCGGGCCGACGTTGCTTCCGGAGCCGTCGACGCCGTCGTGACAGGGGTCACGCTCGACAGCCGAGCCGTGCTCCCGGGCGACCTGTACGCGGCCCTCCCGGGCTTCAACGTGCACGGCGCGCGCTTCGCCGCCGACGCCGTGGCCGCCGGAGCCGTCGCGGTCCTCACCGACACGGCCGGCCTTGCCGAGCTGACGGATCTCGCAGTGCCCGTCGTCGTCACGCAGGAGCCCCGGAGCGTGCTCGGAGACGTCGCGGCGCAGGTCTACGGCCGGCCCTCCGAGTCGCTGACGATGCTCGGGGTCACGGGCACCAACGGCAAGACGACGACGGCCTACCTCGTCGAGTCGGCGCTGCGGGCGCACGGTCAGCGGACAGGGCTCATCGGCACGGTCGAGACGCGCATCGGTGACGAGCTCTTCGAGTCGGTGCGCACGACGCCCGAGGCGACCGACCTGCACGCCCTCCTCGGGCTCATGCGGGAGCGGGGCATCGACGCCTGCATCATGGAGGTCTCGAGCCACGCCCTCGAGCTGCACCGGGTCGACGGAGTCGTCTACGACGTCGCGCTCTTCACGAACCTCTCGCAGGACCACCTCGACTTCCACGCCTCGATGGACGACTACTTCGGGGCCAAGGCCTCCCTCTTCACACCGCAGCGCTCCCGGGCCGCCGTCGTCTGCGTCGACGACGCCTGGGGGCGGCGCCTCGCGGTCGAGGCCACCGTGCCGATGACGACCCTCGCGACGACGACCGAGGGCGCCGGTGACGCCGACTGGGGCGCCGAGGAGGGCGACGACGGCAGGTTCACCCTGCGGGAGCGGTCCACGGGCCGCGCCCTGCGCCTCGTCTCGCACCTGCCCGGTCACTTCAACGTCGCCAACACGGCGCTCGCAGCCCTCGCACTGCTGCGCATCGGCCTCGAGCCGAGCGAGGTCGAGGCCGCCATGTCCGTGGCCCCGGACGTGCCGGGCCGCATGGAGGTCGTCGCGCCCGGCGGCCCTGAAGGGCCCCGCTGCGTCGTCGACTTCGCGCACACACCCGACGCCGTCGACGCCGCCCTCGCAGCGCTGCGTGCCTCGACCGGCGGTCGCCTCATCGCCGTCCTCGGTGCCGGGGGAGACCGGGACCGGGGCAAGCGACCGGCCATGGGGGCTGCCGCTGCCCGCCGCGCCGACGTCGTCGTCGTCACCGACGACAACCCCCGGTCCGAGGACCCCGCCGAGATCCGTGCGGCCGTCATCGCCGGGGCGCGCGAGGAGGTCGGTGCCGGTTCGGCGCGAGCATCCGAGATCATCGACGGCGGCACGCGCTCGAGCGCGATCTCCGAGGCCATCGCCCTCGCGGTCGTGGGCATGGGGAAGGACCGCCCAGTCGACACCGTCGTGGTGCTCGGCAAGGGACACGAGAAGGGTCAGGAGATCCACGGAGTGAAGCACCCGTTCGACGACCGCGACGCCGTGCGCGCCGCCCTCGCAGCCGTCAGCTCGTCGGGGGTGACGTCGTGATCGCCTTGTCCCTCAACGAGATCCGCGACCTCACCGGAGGCACCATCCACGGCACCGACACGCCTGAGGCCGTCGTCGTCGACGGCCCCGTGACCACGGACTCCCGTGACTGCGGGCCGGGGAGCCTCTTCGTCGCGCGGGTCGGCGAGACCGCCGACGGGCACGACTTCGTCGCTGCAGCCGTCTCGGCAGGAGCCGTCGCAGCCCTCACCGAGCGTCCGGTCGACGGTGTGCCGTGCGTCGTCGTCGACGACGTCCAGACGGCCTTCGGCCGGATCGCCCGCGGAGTCGTCGACCGTGCTCCCGAGCTGCGGATCGTGGGCATCACCGGGTCGTCGGGCAAGACCAGCGTCAAGGACCTCCTCGCGTCCGTGCTGTCGTCGGTGGCCGAGACGGTCGCGCCGGTCAACTCGCTCAACGGCGAGATCGGCGTGCCGCTCACGGTGTGCCGTGTCACCCCGACCACCCGCTTCCTCGTCGCCGAGATGGGCGCCCGTGGCATCGGCCACATCGACTACCTCACGCGCATCGCACCGCCGCAGGTCGCCATCGTCCTCAACGTCGGCACCGCCCACATCGGCGAGTTCGGGTCGCGCGAGAACATCGCCCACGCCAAGTCGGAGCTGCCCCGGGCGGTCCCCGCCGAGGGGCTGTCGATCCTCAACGCCGACGACACCGTCGTGGCCGCCATGGCCTCCGGCGTCGCCTCCCGGGTCCAGCTCGTCGGCCTGTCGCCCGAGGCGAACGTGCGTGCCGAGGAGGTGACCCTCGACGAGCGCGGGAGGGCGGCATACACCCTCGTCAGCCCGCAGGGCTCGGCCCGGGTCTCCCTCCGCCAGAGCGGTGCCCACCACGTCGGCAACTCTCTCGCCGTCGCCGCGGCGGCACTCGAGCTCGGGCTGTCGCTCGACCAGGTCGTGGCCGGGCTCGGCGCTGCCGAGGCCGTGAGCCGCTGGCGGATGGAGATCACCGACCGGCCCGACGGCGTGGTCGTCGTCAACGACGCCTACAACGCGAACCCCGACTCCATGCGTGCCGCCCTCGACGCCGTCGCGGCCATGCACGTGACGGGGGAGCGCTGGGCCGTCCTCGGGGGCATGCTCGAGCTCGGGCCCGACAGCGATGCCGAGCACGCAGCCGTCGGGGCGTATGCCGCGTCCCGCGGTTTCGAGCACGTCGTGGCCGTCGGCGAGGGCGCCCGTCCGCTCGCCGAGGCCGTCCCCGGCTCGGAGTGGGTGCCCGACACCGACGCTGCCCACGACCTGCTCGCCACGCGCGTCCGCGCCGGCGACGTCGTCCTGCTCAAGTCGAGCCGCGACAGCGGACTGCGCTGGCTCGGCGACCGTCTCGCCTCCGAGGGCGGCGCGAGCACCACCACACCCGTCCCCACGACCTCCGGAGAGGCGGTCTCGCGGTGAAGGGTGTCCTTCTCGCAGCATCGATCTCGCTGCTCATCTCGTTGTTCGGCACCCCGCTGTTCATCAAGTACCTCGTCAAGCGCGGCTACGGCCAGTTCATCCGCGACGACGGGCCCACGTCGCACCACACGAAGCGCGGCACGCCGACGATGGGCGGAGCCGTCATCCTCGCGGCGATGCTCGGCGCCTACTTCCTCGCGCACCTGCTGACCCTCAACCCACCGACGGCCAGTGGGCTGCTCGTGCTCTTCCTCGCCGCAGGTCTCGGCTTCGTCGGCTTCCTCGACGACTTCATCAAGATCAGCAAGCAACGCAGCCTCGGCCTCCGCTCGAAGCAGAAGCTCCTCGGGCAGGCCCTCGTCGGCATCACCTTCGCCGGCCTGGCGCTCCAGTTCCCCAACGAGCAGTACCGCAATCCCGCCTCACTGCTCGTGTCGTTCGTGCGCGACACGAACATCAGCCTCGCGCTCGGTGGCAGCACCGTCGTCGGGGTCATCCTCTTCGTCGTCTTCGCCAACGTCATGATCGCGGGCGCGTCCAACGGCGTGAACCTCACCGACGGTCTCGACGGTCTCGCGACGGGCGTCTCGACGATGGTCTTCGGCGCCTACGTCCTCATCAGCATCTGGACCTTCAACCAGAACTGCCAGACCAACCCGGGCATCAAGTGCTACGAGGTGCGCGACTCCCACGACCTCGCCCTCGTGGCTGCTGCAGGCATGGGCGCGTGCTTCGGCTTCCTCTGGTGGAACGCGACGCCCGCAAAGATCTTCATGGGCGACACCGGCTCCCTCGCCCTCGGAGGCGCGCTCGCCGGCCTCGCCATCACGACCCACACCGAGCTGCTCCTCATCATCCTCGGCGGCATGTTCGTCCTCGAGACGCTGTCGGTGGTCGCCCAGGTCGCCTCGTTCAAGACCACCGGTAAACGGGTGCTGAGGATGGCACCGCTGCACCACCACTTCGAGATGGTCGGGTGGAACGAGGTGACGGTCGTCGTCCGCTTCTGGATCATCGCCGGGCTCTTCGTCGCCTTCGGCCTCGGCGTCTTCTACGCCGAGTGGGTGGTGGGGTCCCAGTGAGCTTCGACCCGCTCTACGAGCCGCGCGAGGGCCTGACCCACCGCGACGCCGACTGGTCCGGGATCACCGTCCTCGTCGTCGGCCTCGGGGTCTCCGGCTTCGCGGCGGCCGACGCCCTCGCCGACCGCGGCGCGCGCGTCACGGCGGTCTCCCGCGACGAGACCGAGGCGATCCGCGAGCGCGCGACGATCCTCGAGATCCTCGACGTCGACGTGCGCCTGGGCCCCGAGCACGTCGTCGAGCCGCCGCCCGGCACCGAGCTCGTCGTCACCTCGCCCGGGGTCCCTCCGCACGACCCGCTCATGCTCGCGGCGGCGACGGCCGGCATACCCGTGTGGGGAGAGGTCGAGCTCGCCTGGCGCATGCGCGCCCAGGAGGGCGCCGCCCCGTGGCTCACGGTCACCGGCACCAACGGCAAGACGACGACCGTCAAGATGCTCGCCTCGATCCTGCGCGCCGCAGGCCTGCGCGCCACGTCGGCCGGCAACGTCGGCACGCCCCTGCTGGAGGCGGTGCTCCACCCGGAGCCCTACGACGTGCTGGCCGTCGAGCTCTCGAGCTTCCAGCTGCACTGGCAGCGCTCGGTCTCGGCCGTCGCGTCCGCCGTGCTCAACGTCGCCCCCGACCACATCGACTGGCACGGCAGCTACGCCGAGTACCTCCGGGCCAAGGGCAAGATCTACGAGAACACCCACCTGGCGTGCATCTACAACGTCGCCGACATCCAGACCGAGCAGCTCGTCATGGAGGCCAACGTCGTCGAGGGGTGCCGTGCGATCGGGTTCACGACAGGCATCCCGGCGCCCTCGATGGTCGGCGTCGTCGAGGACGTCCTCGCCGACCGCGCCTTCGTCGAGCAGCGCCAGCGTTCCGCCGCCGAGCTGTGCACCATCGCCGACCTGCGAGGTGACGCCCCGTCGGTGGCGCCGCACTACGTCGCCAACGCCCTCGCGGCCGCTGCGCTGGCCCGTGCGTACGGCGTCGGTCCCATCGCCGTGCGCGACGGCCTGCGGGCCTTCCGGCCCGACCGGCACCGGATCGCCGAGCTCGCGACGGTCAAGGGCGTGCGCTTCGTCAACGACTCCAAGGCCACCAACCCGCACGCGGCCGCTGCGGCCATCCGGTCGTTCGACTCCGTCGTGTGGGTCGCGGGCGGCCTGCTCAAGGGAGCCGACGTCGACAGCCTCGTCGAGGAGATGGCCTCGCGCCTTCGGGGCGTCGTGCTCATCGGCGCCGACCGCGACCAGATCGCCCAGGCCCTTTCCCGACACGCGCCCGATGTCCCGGTCGTCGACGTGTCCGACACCGACACTGGAGTCATGGACCGTGTCGTCAGGGAGGCTGCCCGACTCGCCCAGCCGGGCGACGTCGTGCTCCTCGCCCCTGCCGCCGCGTCGATGGACATGTTCACCAACTACGGAGCCCGCGGCGACGCCTTCGAGGAGGCGGTCCGGCGGCACCTCGAGGCACACGGGGGGCTGGAGTGAGCGCGACCACCGCCGGCGACAAGACGGCCGCAGGCACCAAGGGTGCGGCCGACACCGCGACGACGCACCGGTCGCTGCCGGTCATCGGCAAGCTCGAGTCGCCGCTCACGACGTACTACCTCATCCTCGGCGCCACCTCGACGCTCGTGGTCTTCGGGCTGATCATGGTCTTCTCGGCCTCCAGCGTCGAGCAGCTGCTCGCCGACGAGGCCTCGTACACCGTGTTCCTGCGCCAGCTGCTCTTCGCCGCCATCGGCGCCGTCGCGGCCGGTGTCGCGAGCCGCGTCGCGGTGGCCACGTGGAAGCGCCTCGCCTTCCCGACGATCATCGTCTCCGTCCTGCTGCTCGCGGCCGTCATCCCGTTCGGGCGGAGCGTCAACGGCAACCGCAACTGGCTCGCCGTCGGACCAGTCCAGTTCCAGCCCGCCGAGCTCGCCAAGGTGGGCCTCGTGCTCGTCGGTGCCGTCATCTTCGCCAACAAGTCGTCGCGGATGGCGAGCATGCTCCACGTCGTGCTGCCCTATCTCGTGCCCATCGCCACCATCGTCATCGGCCTGATCCTCGCCGGGCACGACCTCGGCACGGCGATGGTCGTGCTCGTGATCGTCGCCGCGGTCCTCCTGGTCGCAGGCGCTCCGAAGCGCGTGTTCGCCATCGCGGGGGGCTTCGCCGTCCTCGGGGTCGCCCTCATGGTGACCGGCAGCAACAACCGCACGAGCCGCATCGCGAACTGGCTGAGCCCCTCCTGCAACGCCGACCCCGACGGCTGGTGCGGCCAGTCGGTCCACGGGCTCTACGCCCTCGCCGACGGCGGATGGTGGGGCGTGGGTCTCGGTGCCTCCAAGGAGAAGTGGGAGTGGCTCTCCGAGGCGCACAACGACTTCATCTTCGCGATCATCGGCGAGGAGCTCGGGCTGCCGGGCACGCTCATGGTGCTGCTGCTCTTCGGCATCCTCGCCTGGGCCTGCTTCCGGCTCGTCAGTCGCACGCAGGACCGGTTCGTGCGCATCGCCGGTTTCGGCATCATGGCGTGGCTGCTCGGCCAGGCCATCATCAACATCGGTGCCGTCATCGGGCTCTTCCCGGTCATCGGTGTCCCGCTGCCGCTCGTCTCGGCCGGAGGGTCCTCCCTCGTGACGACCCTCCTGGCCCTCGGCATCCTGCTGTCCTTCGCGCGCCACGAACCGGGCTGCAAGGCCCTGCTCGACGCTCGCCCGAGTCTCGTCCGTCGGTCGCTCGCGGTGCTTCCGTCCCGCGTCAGGTCCGTCCCGCAACGTCGCAGAAGCCGGTGATCCCCCTGTCCTCGCCCACCTCCGTCCTGCTCGCCGGGGGAGGCAGTGCCGGCCACGTGTCGCCGCTGCTCGCCCTCGCGGACGCCCTTCGTCGGCGCCACCCCGACCTGCGGGTGACGGCGCTCGGCACGCAGGAGGGTCTCGAGGCCCGCCTCGTCCCGGCCCGGGGCTACGACCTCAGGGTCGTGCCCAAGGTGCCGTTGCCGCGTCGCCCGAGCGCCGACCTGCTCCGGCTCCCGGGTCGTCTGAAGGCGGCCGTCGACGCGGCCGGCGCCGCCATCGACGAGACCGGTGCGGAGGTCGTCGTCGGCTTCGGGGGCTACGTCAGCACCCCTGCCTACCTCGCCGCGCGGCGCCGGCACGTCCCCATCGTCGTCCACGAGCAGAACGCGCGTGCGGGCCTGGCCAACCGTCTCGGCGCCCGCTGGGCGAGTGCCGTGGCGACGACCTTCACCGTCACCTCCCTGCCGCACGCCCAGCGGATCGGCATGCCGCTGCGCCGTGAGGTCGCGACGCTCGACCGCGAAGCCGTCCGTGCCGAGGCCCTCGAGCACTTCGGGCTCCAGTCGCACTGGCCCACCGTCCTCGTCACCGGCGGCTCGCTCGGCGCCCAGCGCCTCAACGACGCCTTCCGGGCCCGCGTGGCCGAGCTGAGCCGCGGGGGGGTGCAGGTGCTGCACGTGACCGGGCTCGGCAAGGAGTTCGTCCCCGAGCCACCGGCCGAGGGGGCTCCGTACGTCGTCGTGCCGTACGCCGACCGGATGGAGCTGGCGTATGCCGCCGCCGACCTCGTCGTCGCACGATCGGGCGCCAACACGGTGTGCGAGCTGACGGCCGTCGGCCTGCCGGCCGTCTACGTCCCGCTGCCCGTCGGCAACGGCGAGCAGCGCGTCAACGCCGCCGACGTCGTGACCGCCGGGGGTGGCCTCCTCGTCGACGACGCCGACCTCACCCCCGAGTGGGTCGACGCCGTGCTGCTCGGGCTCGCCACCGACCGCGAGCGGATCTCCCGGATGGCGGCGGCCGCCCGGGCCCTGGGCGAACCCGCTGCCGACGAGAAGCTCGCGGACCTGGTCGACCGGGCCGCAGAAGGCAGGAACCGCACGTGACCCAGACCCCGCGCACCCCCACCGTCGACGACCCGTTCGCGGCGGCGCGCTTCGACTTCGGGGCCGACGTGCCCGGCGCCGACGAGCTCGGGCGCGTGCACTTCCTCGCCATCGGCGGCGCCGGCATGTCGGGCGTCGCCCGCATCATGCTCGCGCGTGGCATCCGCGTCACGGGCAGCGACGCCAAGGACGTGCCCGTCCTCAAGGCCCTCGAGAGCGAGGGCGCCGGCGTGTGGGTCGGCTTCCACGAGGCGCACCAGGAGCGCGCCGACGCCATCGTCATGAGCTCCTCGATCCGCGACGACAACGTCGAGCTCGTCGCAGCGCGGCACCGAGGCGTGCCCGTGCTGCACCGCGCGCAGGGACTCGCCGCGCTCATGCACGGACGGCGGCCGGTCGCGGTGGCCGGTGCCAACGGCAAGACGACGACGACCTCGATGCTCACCGTGGCCCTGCAGGGCTGCGGTCTCGATCCGTCCTTCGCCGTCGGCGGCGAGCTCGCCAAGCACGGCACCAACGCGCACGACGGCTCCGACGACATCTTCGTCGTCGAGGCCGACGAGAGCGACGGCTCGTTCGTCGTCTACGGTCCCGAGGTCGCGATCGTCACCAACGTCCAGCCCGACCACCTCGACTTCTACTCGAACTTCACGGTTGTCCAGGCGGCGTACGACGCGTTCGTCGGCACGATCCGTCCCGGTGGTCTGCTCGTCACGTGCGCCGACGACGCCGGATCCGTGGCGTTGGCCGAGCGGGCCCGGGCCGCGGGCACGCGCGTGCTGACCTACGGGTTCGACCCGTCGTCCGACGTCGTCCTGGACCACCACCAGCAGGACGGAGTCACGGCGTCGGTCACGCTTCTCGACGAGGGCGTCGAGCGACGCATGACGCTCGGCGTGCCAGGGCGCCACAACGCGCTCAACGCCGCAGCCGCGTACGCCGCCGCCGTCCACGGGCTCGGTCAGGCCCCGGACCAGGTCCTGGCCGGGCTGGCGTCCTTCACGGGGACGCGCCGTCGTTTCGAGCCGAAGGGCGAGGCCGGCGGAGTCGTCGTCGTCGACGACTACGCCCACAACGCGGGCAAGGTCGCGGCGGTCGTCGAGACCGCCAAGGACCTCGTCGGCGACACCGGCCGGCTCGTCGTCGTCTTCCAGCCCCACCTCTACAGCCGCACGCGGGACTTCGCCACCGAGCTCGGGGCCGGCCTGTCCCCGGCGGACGTCGTCGTCCTCATGGACGTCTACGCCGCGCGCGAGGACCCCGTGCCCGGAGTGTCGGGCCGGCTCGTCGCCGACGCTGTGACCGCGGTCCGGCCCGAGGTCGAGGTCCACTACGTGCCTTCCTGGTCGGAGGTCGCCGGTCGGGTCGCCGACCTCGCCCGTCCCGGGGACCTCGTGCTCACCGTGGGGGCGGGCGACGTCACGATGATCGGCCCGGAGGTGCTGCGGATCCTCGGGGGAGGCTCGCCATGATGCTCGAGCACGGCAACGCCCGCCGCCGCGTCGCGGGCACCGGACTCGCCTCGTCGCGCACCCGCTTCGAGCGCCGCGCCGCCGCCGCTCGCCGACGTCCTCGCCTCGTCGCGGGGGTCCTCGCGGCCCTCGTGCTGGGCGCCGGACTGCTCGTGTGGGTGGGGTGGTTCAGCAACGCCCTCACGGCGTCTCGCGTCGAGGTCCACGGCGTGAGCGCGGCCACCTCCGCGCAGGTGCGTGCCGTCGCCCGGGTGCCGCTCGGCGGCCCACTCATGCGCGTCGACACCGACGCCGTCGCGCAACGGCTGCTCGCCGGCAAGGCGTGGAGCGCGGTCACCGTCGGCCGCGGTCTGCCCGACACCGTCGTCATCACCGTGACCCCCAGGGTCGCCGTCCTCGCCGTCCGCAACCCTCGAGGTGAGGTGGACGTCGTGGACCGTGACGGGGTCGCGTTCCGCACCGTCGGCAGCGCCCCCGACGGCGTGCCGCTCGTCAGCTCGGGATCCGCGCAGGTCACCAAGGCCGGGGTCGAGGCAGCCCTGGGCGCGCTCGGGTCGCTCGACCCGTCCCTGCGCGCCGACGTCTCAGGGGTGTCGGTGTCGACGGCGGACCAGGTCTCCTTCACCGTCAAGGCCAAGGGCGAGAAGCGCAAGACGGTCGTCTGGGGTGGCGCCGCCGATGGCAAGCGGAAGGCGGACCTCGTGAAGATCCTTCTGCCAGAGCCGGGTTCGACGATCGACGTCAGCGTCCCGTCGTCACCGGTCACCCGCTGACACCCGCGTCGGGGCGACTCTCCGGGACGGGGCCCGGTCACGGGTCGCAGACCGGCCGTGGGAGGGTGATCCTCGGCGGTCAGGACCGGAGTGGCCGGTGGTGCTGGTGTGGCCCTTGGGGCGCGGCCATCGGAATTGGGGCAATCCCCGTGACGACACGCCGCGACGTGGGTTGATCGACCTTGTGCCTCGTCATACCGTCAGGGCACTGGTTCGTGACCAAACTGTAACCTTTATGTCTACGTTTAAGGTTTGAGGGCTACAGGCTCGGAACGAGCCGCTCCACCCACACCACGCACCGCCCGTCCCCCAGACCACCCGCAGTACCGGCACCACCAGTCAGGAAGGCCCACTCCCGTGGCAGCAGCACCGCAGAACTACTTGGCCGTCATCAAGGTCGTCGGCATCGGCGGCGGCGGCGTCAATGCCATCAATCGCATGATCGAGGTCGGCCTCAAGGGTGTCGAGTTCATCGCCATCAACACCGATGCGCAGGCGCTGCTCATGAGCGACGCCGACGTCAAGCTCGACGTCGGCCGCGAGCTGACGCGCGGCCTCGGCGCCGGCGCCGACCCCGAGGTCGGCAAGAAGGCCGCCGAGGACCATGCCGAGGAGATCGAGGAGGTCCTCAAGGGGGCCGACATGGTCTTCGTCACCGCCGGTGAGGGCGGCGGCACGGGCACCGGCGGCGCGCCCGTCGTGGCTCGCATCGCGCGTGAGCTCGGTGCCCTGACGATCGGTGTCGTCACGCGCCCGTTCACCTTCGAGGGCCGTCGTCGCGCCAACCAGGCCGAGTCCGGCATCGGCAGCCTCCGCGAGGAGGTCGACACCCTGATCGTCATCCCCAACGACCGGCTGCTGTCGATCAGCGACCGCAACGTGTCGATGATGGACGCCTTCCGTTCGGCCGACCAGGTCCTGCTCTCCGGTGTCCAGGGCATCACCGACCTCATCACGACTCCCGGGCTCATCAACCTCGACTTCGCCGACGTCAAGTCGGTCATGCAGGGGGCGGGCTCGGCCCTGATGGGCATCGGGTCCGCACGCGGCGAGGACCGTGCCGTCCAGGCGGCCGAGCTCGCGATCAGCAGCCCGCTGCTCGAGGCGTCCATCGACGGTGCGCACGGCGTCCTCCTCTCCGTCCAGGGTGGGTCCGACCTCGGTCTCTTCGAGATCAACGAGGCCGCTCGCCTGGTCCAGGAAGCCGCCCACCCGGAGGCCAACATCATCTTCGGTGCCGTCATCGACGACGCCCTGGGCGACGAGGTCCGGGTCACGGTCATCGCCGCGGGCTTCGACAGCGGGGGCCCCAGCCAGCGCCACGACGACCGCGCCCTCGGGCAGGTCATGGGTCGCTCGCAGCCGGCCCAGCAGCGTCCGGCCACGCCGGCTCCGCAGTCGGCGCCGCAGCACTCCAACGGCGTTCCCCAGGCGGCTCCGCAGCAGGCGGCGCCCCAGCAGGCACAGCAGGCCCCGGTGCACCACCAGCAGCCCGCAGTCCCGGCGCAGCAGCCCCAGCACCACGCTCCCGCCCCGGCGGCCCAGCCGGTGCAGCAGCCTCCGCGCCAGGTCACGTTCGACGAGGGCGACGACCTCGACGTGCCCGACTTCCTCAAGTAGGACCGCGGCCGGCTGAGGCCGAGATCGGCCCGGACGGGCGGGAGACGCATGCAGCGTCTCCCGCCCGTCGGCGTCCCGGCGACCGCCGCGGTGCGGTCGCCGCGGGTCGCGCCGGACTGCGGGATAGGTTTGTCGTCGTGTTCTACTGGCGCACCACCACCGCGAGCGACGGCGACGCCTGCTCCGTCGACCTCGCCTTCACGGGTCGGTCGGCCGGCAGGGGGAGCGGGCCGTATGCCGGTCTCAACCTCGGCGGCCACGTCGGCGACGACCCTGCCGACGTCGAAGGCAACCGCACGGCCGTCGCACACGAGATCGACGTCCCACGCGATCGCCTCGTCCTCATGAACCAGGTCCACGGGGCCGACGTCGTGCAGGTCGACGGGCCGTGGGTCGGGGAGCCACCAGCGGTCGACGGAATCGTCACGCGCGCCACCGATCTCGCGCTCGGTGTGCTGGTCGCCGACTGTGTCCCGGTGCTGCTGCACGACGCTCGCGCCGGGGTCGTCGGGGCGGTGCACGCCGGCCGGCCCGGCATGCTCGCGGGCATCGTCGGCCGGGCCGTCACCGCGATGCGCGACCTCGGCGCGACGTCCGTCTCGGCGACCGTGGGACCGTCCGTCTGCGGACGGTGCTACGAGGTCCCGGCGGAGATGGCTCGCACCGCCGCCGAGACCTCCGCGGCCTCCGCCGCACGGTCCTGGACCGGCACGCCGGCCATCGACGTGGCCGCCGGCGTCGTCGAACAGCTCGCTGCGGCTGACGTGGCCGTGCAGTGGGTCCCGGGCTGCACCCGCGAGAGCGGCGACCTCTACTCCTACCGTCGCGACGGCCGCACCGGTCGGTTCGCCGGCCTGGTCGCGCTGCGGCCGGTGGACGCATGACCGGCGCTCCGTCGGCCGGTGACGAGGCGCGACGCGACGAGCTGCGCGACGGCCTCGCTGCGGTGCGCGAGCGCATCGAGCGTGGCTGCGCGGATGCCGGTCGCGACCCCGACGACGTCACCCTCGTCGTCGTCACGAAGTACTTCCCGACCTCCGACGTCCTGCTCCTCCACGAGCTCGGCGTCAGGCACTTCGGCGAGAACCGCGACCAGGAGGCCGCCGAGAAGTTCCGCGAGGTCCGGCACGCGCTCTCGGAGGCGGGCGCCCAGCCGCCGACCCTCCACTTCATCGGCCGGCTCCAGAGCAACAAGGCGGCGCACGTCGCCGGCTACGCCGACGTCGTCCAGTCCGTCGACCGCACGAAGCTCGTCGCGGCCCTCGCCAAGGGGGCCCACGCCGCGGACCGGACCCTCGAGGTGCTGCTCCAGGTGAGCCTCGACGGCGACACGTCGCGTGGCGGCGTCCTTCCCGGCGACGTCGACGCCCTCGCGGATGCCGTTGCGGCACAACAGATCCTGCACCTGCGTGGCGTCATGGCCGTCGCGCCGCTCGGTGCGGGCCCCGACGCGGCGTTCGCACGGCTGCAGGAGGTGGCGGACGGCATCCGTGGCCGGCACCCCGGTGCCGACCGGATCTCGGCCGGCATGAGCGGCGACCTCGAAGCCGGACTGAGGCACGGAGCGACACTCCTGCGTGTCGGCACCGCAATCCTCGGTTCACGCCCGTCACTTCTGTAACGTCGTCAACGATCACAATCCGACGTTTTGGGAGTTGGCCATGGCAGGGGCACTGCGCAAGACGATGGTGTACCTCGGACTGAGCGAGGAGGACCAGCGTCACGATCGTTACGACGACTACGACGCCTACGACGAGTCCGACCGCTACGACGACGAGACCGAGCACACCGCTGCCGTGACGCAGCTGCCCACGAAGCGGCCCGTCGCCGCCGTCGTGCGCGATGTCGAGGTCGGTTCACTCAACCGCATCACGACGATCCACCCTCGCACCTACAACGAGGCCAAGAACATCGGTGAGTGGTTCCGCGACCAGGTGCCGGTCATCATGAACCTCAGCGACATGGACGACGCAGACGCCAAGCGTCTCGTCGACTTCGCGGCCGGGCTCGTCTTCGGCCTGCACGGCACGATCGAGCGAGTCACCTCCAAGGTGTTCCTCCTCTCGCCCGCCCACGTCGAGATCTCCGCCGACGAGCCGGAGACGCCGGCCGTCTCGACGCGCGGCTTCTTCAACCAGAGCTGAGCTCACCCGTCCACCGCCGTGAGCGCGAACCGGGGTCACGGAACCATCGACCTGGGCCCCGGTTCACACTCTTGCCCCGACATCAGGGACACTGACCGACATGGACGCGTTCTGGACGATCTACGGGGTGGTGGTCTTCACCTTCTTCATCGCCCTCATCGGCCGCTTCGTCATCGACTGGGTGCAGGTGCTGGCCCGGTCCTGGCGACCCACCGGGGTCGTCCTGGTCCTCGCCGAGGCCGTCTACACCGTGACCGACCCGCCCCTGCGCGCCCTGCGCAAGGTCATCCCGTCACCGAGCCTCGGTGGCGTCCGACTCGACCTCAGCTTCCTTGTCCTGATGTTGCTGACCTCTCTCGCTCTCAACGTGCCGAGCTTCTTCTGACCGACCGGCGGTCACCCCTCCCGCACCATGGGCGGCGGGTGTCCACACGCCGATCGGTGAGCATGGCTTTGGTTCGTGACCGGAACGTTAGATACCGTTGACCCGAACCATTACGTCTGTATCGAGGTGACACATGGCGCTTACGCCTGAACAGGTGCTCAACAAGCACTTCCAGACCACGCAGTTCCGTCGTGGCTACGAGGAGCGGGACGTTGACGACTTCCTGGACGAGATCGTGGCGGAGATGCGTTCGCTCATCGAGCAGCGTGACGACTACCTGAAGCAGCTCAACGACTGCCGCGCGAGCAAGAACCAGTCGGCCGTCCGTGCCGACGGTGCGACGGCAGCCATGCCGGCCGTGGGCCGTCCCGGTGACGACGCCAAGCTCGGCGGCCTCACCGCGAAGATCCAGGACGCTGAGCGTGCCTTCAAGGCCGCCACGGATCGCGCGGCCAAGGCCAAGGCCGACGCCGAGAACGCCGAGCGTGTTGCCAAGGAGCGCATCGAGCGCGCCAAGGCCGAGGCCGAGCGTGCCGAGGCGGCCGCCAAGTCCGCCGTCGACTCGCAGGCGCTCGACGACGCCCAGGCCAAGCTCAACGGCCTCAACTCCCAGGTCGCCGATGCCGAGGGCAAGCTCACCAAGGCGCAGGAGAACGCCCGCGCCGCCGAGGAGCGGGCCGCCAAGGCCCAGGCCGACGCCGAGGCTGCTGCAGCCACCGCTGCCCGACTGCGCGAGGAGGCCGCCAAGGCGCCGGCTCCGGCCGCCGCCGCTGCGGCTGCCGCTCCGGCCGCAGCCGCCCCGACGGGCACCGTGGACGCCGCGGGAGTCATCGCCCTCGCCCAGCGCCTGCACGACGAGCACGTGGCCGCCGGTGAGACCCGTCGCGACGAGCTCATCTCCGAGGCCGAGAACCGCCACCGCGAGCTGCTCGCCGCCGCACAGGCTCGCCACGACGACCTCATCAACACCGGTCAGAGCCGTCACGACGAGGCCACTCAGCAGGCTGAGCAGATCGCGGCCGCGGCCGCGGCCCAGCGTGAGCAGATGATCGCCGAGGCCACATCGCAGCGCGACCAGATGATCGCCGAGGCGACGTCCAAGCGCGACGAGATGCTCACCGAGGCTCGCGAGCGGGCCACCGGCATGGTCGCCGAGGCGCAGCAGAAGAAGGCCGCCCTGCTCGAGGAGCTCGACAAGCAGAAGGGGCTGCTCGACCGGAAGATCGCCGAGCTGCGTGGCTTCGAGAAGAACTACCGGAGCAACCTCAAGTCCTACATCGAGGGTCAGCTGCACGACCTCGACTCGAGCGTCCAGGAGCCCGCCCACGCCGGAGCCGGGGACGGCAACCAGGGCTGAGTCCCACCTCGAACAGACGCACGCAGGCCGTCCGGGCATCGTCCCGGGCGGCCTGAGGTGTATCCGAAGGACGAACAGTTCGCCTGCATGAGCGTTTCGCGTTTGTGAACGACCCGTGCGGGGCTTATTGTCAGCCCCACTTGTCAGCGTCGACGGCTTGAGCGACGGAGGGTCTGATGGCGGCGAAGAAGACGGCAGCGGCGACGACCGGGGCCCAGCGGGCCACCGCGAGCAGGACGACGGGCGCAGCCGGGAAGGCGGCGCCTGCGGCGAAGACTGCGACGAAGCCCGCGACCGCGAGCAGGACTGCGACGACGGCCTCATCGGCCACGGCTTCGCCCGTGAAGAAGGCTGGGACGAGGACCGCGACCACGGCTCCATCAGCGAAGAAGGCCGCGACGAAAGCCGCTCCGGCACCGAAGACGGCGACCAGGGCCGCCGCGGTGAAGAAGACGGCGACGAAGGCCGCGCCGGTGAAGAAGACGGCGACGAAGGCGACGACGAAGGCGACGACCAAGGCGACGACCAAGGCGACGACCAAGGCGACGACCAAGGCGACGACGGCGAAGAAGACGACGGCGAGGTCCGCGACCACGGCCGCACCGGCGAAGAAGATGACGGCGAAAGCCGCGCCGGCGAAGAAGACGACGGCGAAAGCCGCGCCGGCGAAGAAGACGACCAAGGCTGCGCCGGTCAAGAAGTCCGCTCCGGCGGCTGGAAGCAGCAGCCGGTCCACGGCGGCGACGAAGCCGCCCGCCACGACGTCCACCCGAGCAGGAGCCGCGAGCGCGAAGTCCGCTGCCAAGGCCCCGGCGACACGAACCAAGAAGGCATCAGTGACCACGAGCTCCACGGCAGGACCCCGCGCGACCACGAAGAAGGCCGCGGGCACCACGACGAACCGCACCAGCGCCCGCAAGATCGCCGAGCAGCTCCGGGTCAAGGACGACGAGAGCCCGTGGAGCGAGGACGAGATCAGCGAGGTGCGGGAGGTCCTGCTCGAGGAGATCGAGCAGCACCGCGTCGAGCTCAAGCTCGCGGAGGACGAGCTCGACGACCTGCTGCGCGCCTCGGGTGACGGCTCGGGCGACGACCAGGCGGACGCCGGCGCCAAGACGGCCGAGCGCGAGCACGAGATCTCCGTCGCTGCCAACGCTCGTGCGAGCCTGCGCCAGGCCGAGCACGCGCTCGAGCAGCTCGAGGCCGGCACCTACGGCATCTGCGAGAACTGCGGCAACCCGATCGGCAAGCTTCGACTTCAGGCCCGTCCTCGTGCGACCCTGTGCATGACATGCCAGGAGAAGCAAGACCGCCACTGACGCCCACGCACGCCACGTCGACCCCCCGCGCGGGGGTCGACGGCGTGTCCACCACTACCTCCACCGAGACCGTGAGCACGACGCCCGCCGACGAGAGCCGCCCGACGCCAGACCGGCGCAGGCGACTCTTCATCGTCCTCGGCGTCGTCGCCGTTCTCGCCTTCGCCAGCGACCAGGTGACGAAGGTGGTCGCCCTCGACGTGCTCGGCGACGGCGAGTCACGCCCGTTCGTCGGGGACTTCATCCGGCTCAAGCTGATCGGCAACCCCGGCGCTGCCCTGTCGCTCGGCGCGGGCAACACGTGGGTGATGACCGGCATCGCCCTCGCGGTGCTCGTCGCGATCATCGTCGTCGCCCGCCAGCTCGGGTCGCGAGCCTGGGCCATCGCGCTCGGTCTGCTGCTCGGAGCCGCGATCGGCAACCTCACCGACCGGTTCGTCCGCCCACCGGGCGGCGGCCAGGGGCACGTCGTGGACTTCATCGACTACAACCGCTGGTTCATCGGCAACGTCGCAGACATCTGGATCGTCTCCGCAGCATGCCTCGTCGTGATCCTCGCCCTGCTCGGGATCGGCGTCGACGGCCGGCGCGACCACGGCCGGGCCGCGACCGCCCCCCGCGCCGCGACCGACCCCGCCACCGCCCAGACCGCGCCGCCCACCGGCGAGAGCACCGACGAGACCATCCACGAGACCATCGACGAGACCACCACGAACGGCGAGACCCCCATGACGCAGCAGACCGACGGGACGTCAGATGCTCCCGGGACGCACGACGCGCGGCGTCAGGGGGGCGACCATGCCTGACGTGCGCACCGTGCTCGTGCCTGATGGCCTCGAGGGCGAACGCGTCGACGCCGGCGTGGCCCGCCTGTTCGGGCTCTCGCGCACCAAGGCCGCCGACCTCGCCGCCGACGGCCACGTCGTCATCGACGGCAAGGCGGTCGCGAAGTCCGAGCGGCTCTCGGCCGGCTCGATGCTCGAGGTCTCGTTGCCGCGCGCCGAGGACAGCCCGAGCCTGCAGGTCATCGCCCAGCCAGTCCCGGGGATGTCGATCGTCCATGACGACGACGACATCGTCGTCGTCGACAAGCCGGTGGGGGTGGCCGCGCACCCCAGCGTCGGCTGGAGCGGGCCGGACGTCGTGTCGGGGCTCGCCGCCGCGGGCTACCGGATCTCGACCTCGGGTGCCCCGGAGCGCCAGGGCGTCGTCAGCCGACTCGACGTCGGCACGTCCGGGCTCATGGTCGTCGCCAAGAGCGAGTACGCCTACTCCCGGCTCAAGCAGGCCTTCCGCAGCCGGACGGTCGACAAGACGTACCACGCGCTCGTCCAGGGCCTGCCGGACCCGGTCGTCGGCACCGTCGACGCGCCGATCGGCCGCCACCCCGGTCACGACTACAAGTTCGCGGTGATGAAGAGCGGCAAGCCGTCGGTGACGCACTACGAGGTCATCGAGGCGTTCCGTTACGCGAGCCTGCTCGACATCCACCTCGAGACGGGCCGCACCCACCAGATCCGAGTTCACTTCGCGGCACTGCACCACCCCTGCTGCGGTGACCCGACCTACGGCGCCGACCCCACGCTCGCAGCCCGCCTCAAGCTCGATCGCCAGTGGCTGCATGCCGTCGGTCTCGGCTTCGAGCACCCCGGCACGGGGGAGTACGTCCACTTCGAGAGCGCCTACCCGGAGGACCTCCAGCGCGCCCTCGACATCATCGCGACCTTGTGACCCTCACCTTCGACGTGAGGGTGAAGGTGGTCGCCGTCCGCGCCGTAGGCCGGGTGGTGGGGCGGCGTCCGTGCTGAACCCGACCGGTGCGGTGAGCTCCGGTTCGGGCGGGCGCGTGTCCGTGGTGCCCTCGGCGCCAGGCCGTGCCCGTGACCGCCGACCGAGGGCGACCCCGAGCCCGAGCGCGAGCACGGCAGCGACGGTCGTCGCCCACCACGGCACCGCGCCGCGGGACGTGACCGCGGCCGTGCTGCGCGTCACGGGTACCGCGCCCGCGGCATCCGCCGCCGGCGGCGGGACGGGAGTCGAGGACGCCGAGGTCGAGGCGGGCCTGCTGTTGCCGTAGACGCCGAGGGAGGTCAGCGTCGCGAGGAGCAGGGCGGTGTCCTTGGGCCGGTGCAGCACGGCGGGCGCCTGGAAGAGGTCCTTGCCGTCGGCGAGGTTCATCGACGTCTCGACCCAGACGTCGTCGCCGTCGACGATGACGGCGTCGACGCGCCACGGCGTGACGTCGTGGATCAGCCACGTCAGCCGGAGCCGCGAGTCCATGAACGACGCCGCAGGCATCACGTCACCGGTGGGGGTGGTGTACGCGTCGAGGGCCTTCTCGAGGTTCGCGTAGGCCTGGCTCCCGGTGAGCGCGCCCGCGGCCCGTGAGCCGTCGTAGTCGACGGCGAGCACGGAGGTCGGGCCGCCGGCCGAGGCAGGCAGCGCGGCCGCGACGAGCAGGATCGCCGTGACGGTGGCGACGAGAAGGGCGAGTCTGCGCATGGTGCTCTCCTGGGTCGATGGGGCCCGCGCGCGGGGCCGACACCACCTCAACACCGCTGCGGGCGCGGAGGTTCGCGCTCAGCCCGACGACCGGGCCACGCGGAGCGCCTCCTCGAGGCTGGTCGCACCCTCGAGACGGTAGGTCACCTCACCCGCCGAGGACGGCACGACCCAGACGAGAGTCGGCCCGGCGAGGCGCGGCGGCTCGGAGTGCGTGTCCCCGGTCCGGTCCACCCATTCGACGCGGTGCGGCGACCCGAGCCACACCGCCTCGTGGTCGGCCACCCGGGTCGGCGTGACCGCCTCCCACACCGTCTTGAGGTAGCCCCACGACAACGAGCCGACGAAGACGTCGAGACGGGTCGTGCCGGCGCCCGACCCCCAGACCAGCTCGGCGACGTGACCGTCGTGCGTGACGGTGACGGACGTCGGTGGGCCGAGCGCCGTGGGAGCCCCGATGTGCGCGCCGATGACCTGCTCGGCCTGCCTCAGCGTCACGGACGTCGCCGGAGCCCCACCCGTGCCCTCCCCGGCGCTGCTGCCCGCCGCGGGGGACGTCGGCGATGTCGTCGTGGGAGTCGCCGGCGGTGTGGGGACCTCCCGCACGACGACGCCGCCGATGCGGAGCAGCTCGAGGACCGCGGCACGGACCGGCGGGACGAGAGCGAGCACGAGCACGACGACGGCGGCCGCCGCCGCGCCGAGCCGGCGCCTCACGACCCGGGCGCGGCGTGCGGTGCCGGGGACCGTCGCCACGACATGGAGCGGCCGCACGGAGGGCGGCTCGGGTGGTTGCACGGCGGCCACGCGGGCGAGCACGAGCGTCGCGAGGTCGGCCCGGGGCGGCTCGGTGACGAGCGTGCGGCCGAGGGCGACGAGCTCGGCCTCGAGGTCGACGTGGTCAGGCATCGGCCATCACCTCCCGGAGTGCGCCCAGGGCGCGGTGGAGCCGGGACTTGACCGTGCCCGGCGGGATGCCGAGCGTCCCGGCGGTCTCGGCCTCCGACAGCTCGAGCAGGTAGCGGCACGTCACGACGTCGCGCAGGTCGTCGGGCAGGGCCTCCACCGCCTCGACGAGCCCGGCCCGCCGGTCGCGCGAGACCGCGGCGTCGGCCGGGTCCGGGACGGGGTCCGTCGCGGTCCGCTCCGCGGCCACCCGGAGCTCGCGCAGGGTGCGCCGTGACCGGCCGCGATGGAGGTTGCGCGTCTCGTTGACGACGATCCGCAGCAGCCACGGACGGAAACCCGCGCCCTCGTGGAACCGCGGCAGGGCCTGGTATGCCTTCACGAACGCCTCCTGGACGACGTCGTCGGCCTCGCTCCCGGCGCCGGAGAGCACCGCGAGCCGTTTGGCGATCGGGGCATGCAGCGTGACGAGCACCGCGTACGCCGATGCGTCCCCGGCGCGTACGCGAGCCAGTGCCGCTGCCTCCTCGGACGTGTCGATCGCTGCCTCCGTCCCCACTGACGACCGTGCCTCGGCCCCATGGTGCCGCCCCGACGTCCCTTCAACACCGCTCGTGCCGGATCGGTTCGCGCCGACCGCGCGACACCCCAACCGACACGCCGAGGAGTGTCCTCGCGGAGGCTTAGACTCGTCCACGATGTCGACCGAAGCCGCCCCGCGCAACGACCCGAACTTCGTGCACCTCCACGTGCACACGGAGTACTCCATGCTCGACGGGGCGGCGCGTATCGGCGACCTCTTCAGCGAGGCGGCGCGGATGGGCATGCCGGCCCTCGCGACGACCGACCACGGCTACGTCTTCGGTGCCTACGAGTTCTGGAAGAAGGCCCAGGGCACCGGCGTCAAGCCGATCATCGGCGTCGAGGCCTACATCACGCCCGGCACGCACCGCGCCGACCGCACCAAGGTCAGCTGGGGCGACGGCGGCCGTGACGACGTCTCGGGAAGCGGCGCCTACACCCACATGACGATGCTCGCCCAGAACAACCAGGGCATGCACAACCTCTTCCGGATGAGCTCCGTCGCGAGCCTCGACCAGGTGTACACGAAGTGGCCGCGCATCGACCGCGACCTCCTCTCGACCTACGGCAAAGGCCTCATCGTCACGACGGGCTGCCCGTCGAGCGAGATCCAGACCAAGCTGCGCTTCGGGATGTACGACGAGGCCCGCGAGGTCGCCGGCGAGCTGCGTGACATCTTCGGCAACGAGAACGTCTACGTCGAGCTGATGGACCACGGCCTCGACATCGAGCGCCGCACGCAGAAGGACCTCATCCGGCTGGCGCGCGACCTCAAGCTGCCGCTCGTGGCCACCAACGACCTGCACTACACCCGCGCCGAGGACGCCAAGGCCCACGCCGCCCTGCTCTGCGTCCAGTCGGGCTCGACCTTGATGGACCCCAACCGGTTCAAGTTCGACGCAGAGGACTTCTACCTCAAGTCCGCCCAGGAGATGCGCCACCTGTGGCGCGAGCTGCCCGAGGCGTGCGACAACACGCTGCTCATCGCCGAGCGTTGCGAGGTCTCCTTCACCGAGGGGGAGGGGCGCTTCATGCCGCGCTTCCCGGTGCCGGAGGGCGAGGACGAGACGTCGTGGTTCATCAAGGAGGTCGAGACCGGCCTCGCGCGCCGCTTCCCCGAGGGGGTGCCCGACTACGCCCGCAAGCAGGCGGCCTTCGAGGAGGACGTCATCGTCTCCAAGGGCTACCCGGGCTACTTCCTCGTCGTCGCCGACTTCATCAACTGGGCCAAGCGCAACGGCATCCGCGTCGGTCCCGGCCGAGGCTCGGGTGCCGGCTCGATGTGTGCCTACGCCATGGGCATCACCGACCTCGACCCGATCCCGCACGGCCTCATCTTCGAGCGGTTCCTCAACCCCGAGCGCATGTCGATGCCCGACTTCGACGTCGACTTCGACGAGCGCCGGCGCGGTGAGGTCATCCGCTACGTCACCGAGAAGTACGGCGAGGAGCGCGTCGCGCAGATCGTCACCTACGGCACGATCAAGGCCAAGCAGGCCCTGAAGGACGCGAGCCGCGTCCTGGGCCACCCCTTCGCGATGGGCGAGAAGCTCACCAAGGCGATGCCGCCGGACGTCATGGGCAAGGGCATGCCCCTCGCCGACGTCTTCAAGCCCGACTCCAAGCGCTACAACGAGGCGGGCGACTTCCGCGTCGTCCACGACGAGGACCCGCAGGCGCAGGAGGTCGTGGCGACGGCGCTCGGCCTCGAGGGCCTGAAGCGCCAGTGGGGTGTGCACGCGGCCGGCGTCATCATGTCGAGCGAGCCGCTCGTCGACGTCATCCCGATCATGCGCCGCCTGCAGGACGGCCAGATCATCACGCAGTTCGACTACCCCAGCTGCGAGTCGCTGGGCCTGGTCAAGATGGACTTCCTCGGCCTGCGCAACCTGACGATCCTCGACGACGCCATCGAGAACATCAAGCTCAACCGCGACGAGGACATCGACCTCGACGAGCTGTCCAAGACCCTCGACGACCGTGCCACCTACGACCTCCTCGGTCGGGGCGACACCCTCGGGGTCTTCCAGCTCGACGGCGGCGGCATGCGCTCGCTCCTGCGCCTCATGCAGCCCGACAACTTCGAGGACATCTCGGCGGCCCTCGCGCTCTACCGACCGGGCCCGATGGGCGTCAACGCCCACACGAACTTCGCGCTGCGCAAGAACGGCAAGCAGGAGGTCGTCCCGCTCGACCCCCAGCTCAAGGGCAAGCTCCAGCAGGAGATGATCGACGCGCTCGACCCGATCCTCGGGATGACCTACGGCCTGGTCATCTACCAGGAGCAGGTCATGGAGATCGCCCAGAAGCTCGCCGGCTACACGCTCGGCAACGCCGACCTGCTCCGCCGCGCCATGGGCAAGAAGAAGAAGGAGGTCCTCGACGCCGAGTACGTCCCCTTCTCCGAGGGGATGAAGTCCCAGGGCTTCAACGAGGCGTCGATCGCGGCCCTGTGGGGCGTCCTCGTCCCCTTCTCGGACTACGCGTTCAACAAGGCGCACACGGCGGCCTACGGCCTCGTGTCGTACTGGACGGGCTACCTCAAGGCCAACTACCCCGCCGAGTACATGGCGGCGCTGCTGACGAGCGTGCGCGACGACAAGGACAAGTCGGCGCTCTACCTCAACGAGTGCCGGCACATGGGCATCAAGGTGCTGCCACCCGACGTCAACGAGTCCATCGCCAACTTCGCGGCCGTCGGCACCGACATCCGCTTCGGTCTCGCCGCCATCCGCAACGTCGGCCTGCCGGTCGTCCAGGCGATCATCAAGGCCCGTGAGGAGAAGGGGTCCTTCGCCTCGTTCAAGGACTTCCTCTCGAAGGTGCCGGCTGTCGTCTGCAACAAGCGCACCATCGAGTCCCTCATCAAGGGCGGCGCGTTCGACTCGCTCGGCGAGAGCCGGCGCGGCATGGTCGAGGTCCACGAGCGCTACATCGACGCCCTCGTCGAGGTCAAGAAGCAGGAGGCGATCGGCCAGGACAGCCTCTTCGGCAGCTTCGGCGACGACGACGACGCCGGCGCCTCCGACGGACCGGGTGCGTTCGACGGCCTGCCTCCCGTGCCGACCCTCGAGTGGGACAAGGCCAGCCTGCTGTCGTTCGAGCGAGAGATGCTCGGGCTCTACGTCAGCGACCACCCGCTGTTCGGCATCGAGCACATCCTCGCCACCCATGCCGACACCTCGATCGCCTCGCTCATGGGCGACGACCCCAAGGCCGACGGCACGCCCGTCACCGTCGCAGGCCTCATCACGAGCCTCCAGCTCAAGCGCACGAAGAAGGGCGACCTCTGGGCGATCGCGACCGTCGAGGACCTCGACGGCGCCATCGAGTGCCTCTTCTTCCCGTCGGCCTACATGACGTACTCGACGATGCTCGCCCAGGACACCGTCTGCGCGGTCAAGGGCCGCATCAGTGCGCGCGACGACTCGATCTCGATCTTCGCCCAGGAGCTGACGATCCCCGACATCAAGGAGGGCCCGCGCGGTCCGGTCGTCCTGACCCTGCCACTCGGCCGGGCCACCCCGGCCGTGGCCGAGAGCCTCAAGCGCGTCCTGGGGGAGCACCCCGGCGCGACCGAGGTCCAGGTCAAGCTGACCCAGCCCGGGCGTTCGGTGCTCATGTCCCTCGACGACTCGCTCCGGGTCAACGCCACCTCCGCGCTCTTCGGCGACCTCAAGGCCCTGCTCGGTCCGGCCTGCCTCAGCTGATGCGCGAGGCGGACCGCCGGCGGATGCGCCGGACGCGGATGGTCGCGCTCGGCCTGACGCCCGCGCTCGGGAGCGACGGTGCGGTGTCGGCGCTCGCCGTCGCCCGGGAGCTCGGCGCCCTCCAGGCCCAGGACTACGGCAGCGGTGTGTGGTCCCTCGGGGTGCGCTCGGGACTGACGCTCGAGCAGGTCGAGCAGGCTGTCATCGACCGTGAGGTGGTGCGCACGTGGCCGATGCGCGGCACCATCCACTGGGTCCCGGCCGAGGACGCCCGGTGGATGTGCGAGCTGCTCGCGGCGCCCCGCAGCACGACGCTGGCCACGCGGTTCGCCCAGCTCGGCATCACCGAGGCCGATGTCGAGCTGTCCGGACGACTCTTCGAGCAGCACCTCCGCGAGCCGATGAGCCGTCCCGACGTCGCCGCCCTCCTCGTCGAGCACGGCATCGACCCCACCGACCAGCGCAACTACCACCTCATCGGGCACCACTGCATGAGCGGCCTCGTCTGCCAGGGGCCGGTCATCGGCAAGCAGCCGAGCTTCGTCCTCATCGACTCGTGGGTTCCCCACTCCCGCAAGCCGTCCCGCGAGGAAGGCCTCGCGACCGTGGCCGAGCGCTACGTCCGCAGCCACGGGCCCGTGACCGAGAAGGACCTCGCAGGCTGGCTCCTCAAGCCGCTCGGACTCACGCGCGAGGCGCTCGCGCTCGTCGGCGACCGGATCGTACGCGCCGAGCTCGACGGGCAGACGTGGCTCACCCACGTCGATGCGCGCCCGGTGCCCGACGGTCCCGGCGCCGTGCACCTGCTGCCGCAGTGGGACGAGTTCCTCCTCGGCTACAAGTCCCGCGAGGTGACTCTGCCCCCCGAGCACTTCGTCAGGGTCGTGCCCGGCCGCAACATGGTCTTCAAGCCGACGCTCGTCGTCGACGGCGAGGTCTCGGGCACCTGGCGGCGCGTCCAGAGGAGCGAGCACGTGCTCGTCGAGGTCTCGCCGTTCGCCGACCTGTCCGCGCGCCGGTGGCGCGAGGTCGAGGCCGCAGCCGCTGCCTACGGCACCTTCCTCGGCACCGAGGCCGAGGTCGTACGCGTCGCGCCGGCAGGCGGGACAGCCTGAGGTGGCACGCGGGCCGATCCCGCCCTCGCCCCTGCCACCGCGTCACGGTGTCGACGCCCAGCGCTTCCGGGTGCCACAGTCGGGACCATGGGGGTCGCTGCGCGACCATCTCGTCGAGCGGCTCGCGCCGGGCCTCACGCCCGACGAGGTCGACCGGATGCTCGTGGCGGGGGAGTTCGTCGACGCCTCGGGAGCGCCGGTGCCCGCGGACGCCCCGTTCGTGCCGCAGTCGGCCGTCTGGGCGCACCGCGACCTGCCGGTCGAGGTGGTGCACCCGGAGGAGCTCGTCGTGCTGCACCGCGACGAGCGCATCGTCGTCGTCGACAAGCCGCACGACATGGCGACGATGCCCCGCGGTCGGCACGTCGTGCAGAGCGCCCTGGCCCGGGCCCGCGTCCTGACGGGTGAGCACCGTCTGGCCCCGGCCCACCGCCTCGACCGGCCGACGGCGGGTGTCCTGATGTTCACGACGGAGCAGCGGTGGCGCGGCGCCTACCAAGGCGTCTTCGCCGAGTCGCTCGCGCACAAGGAGTACCTCGCGGTCGCACCCGTCCGCGAGGGGCTCGCCCTGCCCCTCGTCCGGCGCACGCACCTCGTCAAGGAGCACGGCACGCACCAGGCCTACGAGGTCAAGGGGGCTGAGCCCAACGCGGAGACCCTGGTCGAGCTCGTCGACACGGCGTCCGGTGCCGGGCCGGCGGGGGAGGACCTCGGGCTCTACCGTCTGACGCCCCGCACCGGCCGCACCCACCAGCTCCGCTGCCAGCTCCATGGCCTCGGCGTCCCCATCGTCGACGACCCCCTCTACCCCGTGGAGCGCGACGTGCCGGTGGGCGACTTCAGCACCCCGCTGCAGCTGCTGGCCGCCGTGCTGGCCTTCGCCGACCCCGTCGACGGCACACCCCGCCGTTTCGTCACGCGGCGTCGTCTGGCGCGCTGGCCCGGCCCGTGGCCGTCCTGCTGAGCGCCGACGACGGGCCGACGACGGGCCGACGGCGGGATGTCACCGGGCGTTCGGCAACCGGTGGCCATCTCGACGCGCGAGACGGACCGCCCCGGTCTAGGGTGACCCGCAGACCGCGCGGAAGAGCCGGTCCCAGGGAGGAAATCCATGCGTCAATCTCGTCCTGCCCTGCGCCGGGTCGCCGCGGTCACCACCGCTGCGCTCGCCGTGGGCATCACCCCCATCGCCCTGGCCACACCGGCCTCAGCGGCGGCCCCGACGGAGCTGTTCATCAGCGAGTACGTCGAGGGCACGAGCAACAACAAGGCGCTCGAGATCTACAACGGCACCGGCGCGACCGTCGACCTCGCGGCTGCCAAGTACAACGTCCAGGTCTTCGCCAACGGCGCGACGACCGCCACGAACACCATCGCCCTGAGCGGCAACCTGGCCTCGGGCGATGTCTTCGTCCTCGCCAACACCTCAGCGGGCTCCGGGATCACCCCGCAGGCCGACCTGCTGAGTGGGAGCGCCAACTGGAACGGCGACGACGCCGTCGTCCTGCGCAAGGACGGGGCCGTCGTCGACGCGTTCGGACAGGTCGGCGTCCGCCCTGTCAACGAGTGGGGCACCGGGCTCACCTCGACCATGGACAACACCCTGCGGCGCAAGTCGTCCGTCACCACCGGTGACACCAACGGCGCCGATGCGTTCGACCCCGCCGTCCAGTGGGACGGCTACGCCGTCGACACCTTCGACGGCCTGGGGACCCACACCGTCGACGGCGGACCCGCCACCGACGTCGCCCCCAGCGTGACCTCGACGACCCCGACCGACGGCTCGTCCAACGTCGCGGTCGACGCGAGTCCCAGGGTGACCTTCTCCGAGCCGGTCGACCCCGCCGCCGGAGCCTTCACCGTCTCCTGCTCCCTCTCGGGCCCCAAGACGCTGACCGTCTCCGGCGGTCCGACGACCTTCACGCTCGACCCGTCGGCCGACTTCGCCCTCGGCGACGCCTGCACCCTGACGGTCTCGGCCTCCGCCGTCACCGACCAGGACGCCATCGACCCGCCGGACTCCCCGGCGACCGACGTCGTCGTGCGCTTCTCCGTGCCGGCCGCCAACCCCTGCGAGGTCACCGCGACCCCGATCCCGGCCATCCAGGGCAGCGGCGACACCGCGGCCATCACCGGCTCGGTCACGACGCGCGGCGTCGTCGTCGGCGACTACGAGGGCCCGTCACCCGCCCTGCGCGGCTTCTTCCTCCAGGACCCTCAGGGCGACGGGAACGCCGCGACGTCCGACGGCATCTTCGTCTTCGAGGGCAGCAACGCCAACGCCGTCCAGCTCGGTGACGTCGTCACCGTGACGGGCAACGCCGGCGAGAACCAGGGCCAGACCCAGGTCAGCGCCGCCACGGTCACGGTCTGCGGCACCGGGGCGGTCGCCCCGACCGAGGTGCGCTTCCCCGTGGCCGGCCCGACGGCGCTCGAGCGCTACGAGGGGATGCTCGTCACGCTCCCGCAGGACATGTCCGTCACCGAGCACTTCCAGCTCGGCCGCTTCGGCCAGGTCACGCTCTCGCAGGGCGGCCGCCTCGAGCAGCCGACGAACGTCGTCGCCCCGGGCGCCGACGCCGCCGCGCTCCAGGCGTCCAACGACCTGCGCAAGATCATCCTCGACGACACGACGCAGGCCCAGAACGTCGACCCGATCGTCTTCGGTCGCGGCGGCCAGCCGCTCAGCGCGGCCAACACGCTGCGCGGTGGCGACACCGTCACCGACCTGACGGGTGTCCTCAACTACACCTGGGGTGGCAACGCGGCCAGCGCCAACGCGTACCGCATCCGCCCGGTCTCCCCGTCCGCGACCGTCGACTTCCAGCCGACGAACCCGCGTCCGGCGAGCCCGCCCGCCGTGGGTGGCGACACCCGCGTCGTGGGGATGAACCTGCTCAACTTCTTCAACACGCTCGACACGACCGGTAACAACTGCCGTGGCGGGCTCACGGGTGCCGTCATGGACTGCCGCGGCGCCAACTCGGCCACGGAGTTCGACCGCCAGTGGCGCAAGACGGTCGCAGCCGTCTCGGGCACGCAGGCCGACGTCGTCGCCTTCATGGAGATGGAGAACGACGGCTACGGTGTCGACAGCGCCGAGCAGTTCCTCGTCGGCAAGCTGAACGAGAGGGCCGGCGCCGGCACGTGGGCGTTCATCGACGCCGACGCGCGCACCGGTCAGGCCGACGCGCTCGGCAACGACGCGATCAAGGTCGGCATGCTCTACAAGCCGGCCGCGGTGACGCCCGTCGGGACGACCGCAGCGCTCAACTCGGTCGACTTCGTCAACGGTGGCGACTCCGGCCCGCGCAACCGTCCCTCGCTCGCCCAGGCGTTCCGCGACAACACGACGGGCGGCACGTTCGTCGCCGTCGCGAACCACCTCAAGAGCAAGGGCAGCGCGTGCGACACCCCCGACGCCGGCGACGGCCAGGGCAACTGCACCGCGGTTCGCGTCCGTTCGGCCCAGCTGCTCGCCACCTGGCTGGCCGGCGACCCGACGGGAACCGGTGACCCCGACGTCCTCATCCTCGGCGACATGAACTCCTACGCCAAGGAGGACCCGATCACGACGCTCGAGAAGGCCGGCTTCACCAACCTCATCGAGCAGCGCAACGGGCGTGAGGCGTACTCCTACGCCTTCGACGGGCAGTGGGGTTACCTCGACCACGCGCTCGGCTCGGCGTCGATCAGCAGCCAGGTGACGGGGGTCGGCGACTGGCACGTCAACGCCGACGAGCCCGCGATCCTCGACTACAACACCGAGTTCAAGACGGCCGGGCAGGTCACGAGCCTCTACGCGCCCGACCAGTTCCGGATCTCCGACCACGACCCCGTCGTCGTCGGGCTCGACCTGACCAACGCCGCTCCGGTCGTCGGCACGGTCACCGGCCCGACCTCGGCCGTCTCGGTCGGCTCCCCGGCGGGCGTCAGTGCGACGTTCTCCGACGCCGACCCGCTCGACACCCACACGGCGGGCATCGCGTGGGGTGACGGGTCGACGTCGGCCGGCACCGTCACCGGTGGCACGGTGACCGGCAGCCACGTCTACACGGCGGCGGGCATCTACACCGTGACCGTCACCGTCACCGACCAGTGGGGCAACGCGGACTCGGGCACGACGAGCCTCGTGGTCTACGACCGCGCGGCCGGCTTCCTCACCGGAGGCGGCACCATCGCGTCCCCGGCCGGTGCCCTGACCTCGAACCCGTCGCACAGCGGCAAGGGCAGTCTGGAGCTGTCCGTCGCCTACGGCAGGGGGGCCACGGTCCCGTCCGGCTCGTTCACCTACGGCCTCGCAGGCACGTCGTTCTCCGTCGCCACGACGACGTTCGACTGGCTCGTCGTCAGCGGCACGACGGCGACCTTCTCGGCGCCGGTCACGGTCAACGGGACCGCCGGCTACCGCGCGGTCGTCACCGTCACCGACCAGGGCAAGAGCGACTCGTTCCGCCTCGTCGTGACGACGGCGTCGGGCTCCGCGGTCTACGACTCCGGTACGCAGACCGTCAAGGGTCAGATCGTCATCCACTGATCTCTCGCGACGTGGTCGGCCCGGGGTCCTCGGACCCCGGGCCGTCCGTCGTGCGGGGCGCCACCGTCGGGCGGCCGGGGCATCGACCTAGACTGCGCGGATGCAGCACCCCCCGACCGCTCGACGCGATCCCGTCGCCCGCGAGCACCACGGCGACCGTTTCGACGACCCCTACGCGTGGATGGCCAACCGCGACTCGGACGAGCTGCGCGAGCTGCTCGTTGCCGAGAACGCCCACGCGACCGAGCGCACCGAGCACCTGCGTCCGCTGGCCGAGCAGATCTTCGAGGAGTTCCGCTCGCGCATCGAGGAGACCGACCTGTCGGTGCCCGTGCGTCACGACCGCTGGTGGTACTACTCACGCACGGTCGAGGGCGAGCAGTATGCGGTCGAGGCGCGGGTGCTCGTCGCCGACCACCCGCAGCGCCCGACCCTCGACGCCGGTCGGCCACCGGTCGGCGAGCAGGTGCTCCTCGACCAGAACGAGGAGGGCCGGGACCACGAGTTCTTCGCTGTCGGCGTGAGCGAGGTGTCGCCGTCAGGCGACCTGCTCGCGTATGCCGTCGACGCCGTAGGCGACGAACGCTACGACGTGCGTGTACGCCGGATCGACGACGGGGTCGTCCTCGACGACGTCGTACGCCGCACCGGCGGATCGTTCGCCTGGTCACTGGACGCCGGGCACTTCTTCTACACTCGCGTCGATGACGCGTGGCGGCCGCACCAGGTGTGGCGTCACGAGGTGGGCACCCCCGCCGAGGCCGACGTGCTCGTGCACGAGGAGATCGACGAGCGCTTCTTCGTCGGCGTCGGCACCTCGCGGGACGACCGTCTGGTCATCATCGCCATCGGGTCCAAGACGACGAGCGAGTTCCGCCTCCTCGAGGCCGACGACCCGATGGGTACGCCACGTGTCGTGGCGGAGCGTCGCCAGGGCGTCGAGTACGACATCGAGCCGTTCGGCGACCAGCTGCTCGTCACGCACAACGCCAACCGCGTGAACTTCGAGCTGGCCACGGCTCCCGTGACGAGCACGACGGCGGACGACTGGGTGCCGCTCGGCGTCACGACCGAGGACGAGTACGTCACGGGCGCAGAGGGATTCGACGACTTCATCGCGGTTTCGCTGCGTCGGGAGGGTGGCACGGGAGTGCGGGTCGTACTGCGGGACCCGACGGCCCCGAACGGTCTGGGGGAGTCGCACGACATCGCCGTCGGGGAGCCCATCGGCACGCTCCACGTCGGCGTGAACCCCGAGGCGGACACGCCCACGCTCCAGGTCGTCCACGAGTCCCTCGTCACGCCCCGGACCGTGGAGGACTACGACGTCCGTGCGCGCACCTTCACGCTGCTCAAGCGGCAGCACGTGCGCGGCGACGTCGACCTGGCGCAGTACCGCCAGCGACGCGAGTGGGCCACCGCGCCCGACGGGACCCGCGTGCCCATCTCCGTCGTCCACCGCCACGACGTCACGGCCGACGGTACGGCTCCCGGGCTGCTCAACGCGTACGGCGCCTACGGCATCTCGAGCGACCCGTGGTTCTCCGTCCTGCGACTCTCGCTCCTCGACCGCGGCTGGGTCTTCGCCATCGCTCACGTGCGCGGTGGGTCCGAGATGGGGCGGTCCTGGTACGACGACGGCAAGCTCGAGGCGAAGCCCAACACGTTCACCGACCTGGTCGCGTGTGCCGACCACCTCGTCGAGAGCGGCATCGTCGCGCCGGATCGTCTTGCGGCAGAGGGCGGCTCGGCGGGGGGACTGCTCATGGGGGCCGTGGTCAACCTCGCTCCTGAGCGCTTCCGTTTCGTCCACGCGCAGGTGCCGTTCGTCGACGCGCTGACGACCGTGCTCGATCCGAGCCTGCCGCTCACCGTCGTCGAATGGGAGGAGTGGGGCAACCCGCTCGAGGACCCGACGGCCTACGCGCTCATGAAGTCCTACAGCCCCTACGACAACGTCCGGCCCACCCGCCACCCCAGCCTGCTCGTGACGGCGGGCCTCGACGACACCCGCGTCTACGTCACCGAGCCGGCCAAGTGGGTCGCGGCGTTGCGGCACGCCGACCTCGAGGTCGACGACCCCGCGCAGATCCTCTTCCGGACCGAGATGGCTGCGGGCCATGGTGGCAGGTCCGGGCGCTACGACCTGTGGCGCGAGTGGGCCTGGGAGACGGCCGTGCTCATCGACCAGACGTCGTGAGCCGGCCGTCCCCGGGCTCCACGGTGACGGGCGGTCAGGAGCCGTAGATCGAGGTCACCCACTCCGGGTGGTCGATGAACGGGTTCCGGTTGTGCTGCCAGGTGTCGAAGATGACCTGGTTGCGGCGCTTCTCGAACGCGTCGGGCGGGTCCTGCAGGTTCCACTGCTTGAGCACCGAGAGCTTGCCGATGGAGGGCGCGGTCCCGTTGCCGACGAGGTTGTTCGGCTCGAGGTCGGCGAAGCCGTCACCGCCGTCCCAGCGGACCGCCATGTAGAAGATCATCCTGGCGACGTCGCCCTTGACCGCATTGCGCGGCTCGAAGGAGTCGGCGTCGCTGAGGCAGCCGGTGCACTGGGACACCGCCGACCCGCCGAGGTCGAAGTCGAGGTTGCCGCGGGTGGAGTTGACGGTGACGTCCTCGGGCCGCAGGTGGTGCACGTCGGTGCCCGGGCCGTTGACCGTGCCGAAGTCGCCGTGGCTCTTGGCCCAGACGTGCTCGCGGTTCCACTGGTCGACGCCGCCACCGTTGTCGGACTTGGCGATCGAGCGGCCCGAGTAGATCTCGACGACGTTGCTGGTGTTGCTCGGGTCCTGGTCGGTGTCCTTCAGGGCGGTCCAGACCTGGTCGTAGGTGAGGGTCGTGACCCCGCTGGAGACGATGCGGTGCAGCTCGGTGTGCAGCGCCGAGCCGGTCCGGCCGATGGCCGACGCGTAGTACGTCGAGTCGTAGGGGCTCGTCGTGCCCGTGGGGTTCGGGCTCGTCGTCGTGCTCGTGGGGCTGGTCGTCGTGGTCGTCGTCGACGTGCCGCTGAACGCGAAGGCGCTCGTCGAGGTCATGCCGGGGTGTGAGAAGTACGCCGCCAGCGCACCCGTCACGTCGAGCTGTCGCCCCATGAGGGAGGGGTTGCTCCGCAGGCCCCACGAGGACCGAAACGCAGACGGGATCTGGACGTAGAGCATCCGGCTCGTCGACGTCTCCGACGCGGTGTCGGCGATGGCGAGCGCGTAGTCGTTGGGGAAGCTCGAGCGCACGACGGTACTCGTCGCGGTCGGCTGTCCCACGACGTAGCCACGGACGGTCGCGCTCTGACCCGTCTGCGACCCGATGGCCTGTGACACCGTGAGCGGGGCGGGCGCAGCCAGAGCGGGCGCCGCGGCCACGCGGGGGAGCGGCAGGGCCGTCGCCGGCGAGCCCGCAGCGCTGGTGAGCGCGACGCTCGGCGGGACGAGGGCGATGGCGAGGCCGGTGACGACGGCAGCGATGCGACGCCTGGGGATGACGACGGGCACGGGTTCTCCTGTCGGGCGGGGGAGTCGGGTGGATGACGCAACCCACCGCCAGGGGCGGGCGGTGGCCCCACGAGCGTGTCGGAACGGCCGTGAACACCGGGTCAGTCGTTGGTCTGACCTTCGTCAGTGCCGGTCCAAGATTCGGCAGGCGCGTCCGGGGGCGCCACGCCCCTCGCTCCGCACGGTGAGACCGCGGTCCGTGCCCTGAGTCGCGCCTTCTAGACTGGTGACCCATGATGTCCTCCCTCGACCTGCGCGGGCGCACGCTCGACGTGCGCTTCCTGCGCAAGGCCCTGCCACGAGCCGAGTTCGACGTCACGGCAGCCCTCGAGCAGGTGCGGCCGATCTGTGAGGACGTCGAGCATCGCGGGGCCGTGGCCCTGCGCGACCTCGGCGAGCGGTTCGACGGCGTTCGGCCGACCCACCTGCGGGTGCCGCGCGGCGTGCTGCAGTCCGCGCTCGACCGGCTCGACCCCGACCTGCGCGCCGCGCTCGAGGAGTCCATCCGTCGCGCCCGCATCGTCCACGCCGCCCAGCGTCGTACCGACACGACGACCGAGGTCGTCCCCGGCGGCACCGTCACCGAGCGGTGGGTGCCCGTCGACCGCGTCGGTCTCTACGTGCCCGGTGGACTCGCGGTCTACCCGAGCAGCGTCATCATGAACGTCGTCCCGGCCCAGCTCGCCGAGGTCGGTTCGCTGGCCGTCGCGTCCCCGCCGCAGCGCGAGAACGTCGGCGAGTTCGCCGGCTACCCGAACCCGACGATCCTCGCGGCGTGCGCGCTCCTCGGCGTCGACGAGGTGTATGCCGTCGGCGGCGCGCAGGCAGTCGCGATGTTCGCGCACGGCTTCGTCGACGACGACCCCCGGTGGGGCGAGGTCGACGGCGAGCCGGTCGTGTGCGACCCCGTCTCGCTCGTCACCGGGCCCGGCAACATCTGGGTCGTCGCCGCA
Organism: Terrabacter sp. Ter38; assembly: GCF_024519435.1. Lineage (GTDB taxonomy): Bacteria > Actinomycetota > Actinomycetes > Actinomycetales > Dermatophilaceae > Terrabacter. Next base: position 30,264 of record NZ_JALJRZ010000008.1, on the reverse strand, counting down.
AAGCGCCTGCTCAAGGGCCTCATCGGCATCGATGCGGAGGCCGGTCCCACCGAGATCGCGATCCTCGCCGACGACTCCGCTGACGCCGACCACGTGGCCGCCGACCTCGTGAGCCAGGCCGAGCACGACCCGCTCGCGGCCTCGGTGCTCGTCACCGACAGCGAGGAGCTCGCCGAGGAGACCCGCCGCGCCCTGGCCCGCCGGGTGCCGGCCACGAAGTACGCCGAGCGCGTCACCGAGGCGCTCGAGGGCACGCAGTCGCGCATCGTCCTCGTCGACGACGTCGACGCCGGCCTCGCGGTCGTCAACGCGTATGCCGCCGAGCACCTCGAGATCCAGACCCGCGACGCCGCAGACGTCGCCGCGCGCGTGCGCAACGCCGGTGCCGTCTTCGTCGGTCCGCACAGCCCGGTGAGCCTCGGCGACTACGCCGCCGGGTCCAACCACGTCCTGCCCACCGCAGGCTGCGCGTGCCACTCGAGCGGCCTGTCGGTGCAGTCCTTCCTGCGGGGCATCCACGTCGTCGACTACGACGAGCCCGCCCTGCGCGGGGTCGCCCGCCACGTCGTCACGCTCGCCCAGGCCGAGGACCTCCCGGCCCACGGCGAAGCCGTGACGGCGCGCTTCGGCGACGAGGTCCCCCGGTGAACGACGGACCGACCGACCGACCGAGCGCCGCCGACGAGGTCCAGCGGCTGCTCCGGCCCGACCTGCGCGGTCGCACGCCGTACGGCGCGCCGCAGCTCGACGTGCCGGTCCGGCTCAACACCAACGAGAACTCCTACCCGGTGCCCCAGGTCGTCGTCGACGCCGTCGTCGCGGCGCTCGCCGACGACGTCGCCTCGCTCAACCGCTACCCCGACCGCGAGTTCACCGACCTGCGCAAGGCCCTGACGGCATACCTCGAGAAGCAGTCGGGGGTGTCGGTGACGCCCGAGCAGGTGTGGGCCGGCAACGGCTCCAACGAGGTGCTCTCGCACATCGTGCAGGCCTTCGGCGGCCACGGCCGGGTCGCGCTCGGCTTCACGCCGAGCTACTCGATGCACCCCATCATCAGCGAGACGCACGGCACCACATGGGTCGACGGGCTCCGATCTGCCGCAACCGATCCCGATGCCTTCGACCTGACCGCAGAGTCGGCTGCGCAGCAGGCCCGGGCGCACGACCCGTCGATCGTGTTCCTCTGCTCGCCCAACAACCCGACCGGCACGGCGCTGCCGTTCGAGGTCATCGGTGCCGTGCTCGAGGCGGCCCCGAACGCTGTCGTCGTCGTCGACGAGGCGTACGCCGAGTTCGCCCGACCGGGCACGCGGTCAGCACTGACGCTGCTCGCCGAGCACCCCAGGCTCGTCGTGACGCGCACCATGAGCAAGGCGTTCGCCTTCGCCGGAGGTCGCCTCGGCTACCTCATGGCGGCCCCCGAGCTCGTCGACGCGCTGCGCCTCGTCCGGCTGCCCTACCACCTGAGCAGCCCGACGCAGACGATCGCCCGCATTGCCCTCGAGCACGCCGACGTCATGCTCGGCACGGTCGAGGTCATCAAGCACCAGCGCGACCGGATCGTCGACCGTCTCGCCGCGCTCGGTGCGCGCCCCGTCGCCAGCGACAGCAACTTCGTCCTCTTCGGCGGCCTCCGAGACGAGAAGGCCACGTGGGAGGCCCTGCTCGACGAGGGCGTCCTCGTCCGCGACATGGGCATCGCCCACCACCTGCGCGTCACGGCGGGCGACCCCCACGAGACGACCGCGTTCCTCGAGGCCATGACGCGCCTCGCCCCCGCCCACGTCCTCCCCAGCAGCGCCGACCGGCAGGAGCCCCCCGCATGAGCCCCACCAGCCGCACCGCGAAGATCAGCCGTGCGACGTCCGAGTCGTCCGTCGAGCTCTGGCTCGACCTCGACGGCACCGGCACGTCCGACATCTCGACCGGCGTCCCGTTCTACGACCACATGCTCCACTCGCTGAGCAAGCACTCGCTCATCGACCTCACCGTCAAGGCCACGGGAGACGTCGACGTCGACGTGCACCACACGGTCGAGGACACGGCGATCGTCCTCGGCCAGGCCCTGCGCGAGGCGCTCGGCGACAAGGCCGGCATCTCCCGCTTCGGGGACGCCACGGTCCCGCTCGACGAGGCCCTGTGCCACGCCGTCGTCGACGTCGCCGGTCGTCCGTACGTCGTGCACGAGGGCGAGCCGGAGGGCCAGCAGTACGCCCTCATCGGTGGCCACTTCACCGGCTCGATGACACGGCACGTCCTCGAGTCCTTCGCCTACAACGCCGGACTGTGCCTGCACGTGCGCGTCCTCGCGGGCCGCGACCCCCACCACATCGTCGAGGCGCAGTTCAAGGCCGTGGCGCGCGCGCTCCGGGCGGCCATCGCACCCGACCCCCGCGTCGTCGGGATCCCGAGCGCCAAGGGAGCGCTCTGACGATGGTGGCTCGTCGATGAGCGCCGGCGTCGTCGTCCTCGACTACGGCAGCGGCAACGTCCGGTCGGCCGTGCGTGCCCTCGAGCGGGTCGGTGCCACGGTCACCCTGACGTCCGACCCCGTCCGTGCCCTCGAGGCCGACGGACTCTTCGTGCCCGGTGTCGGCAACTTCCACGCCTGCATCGCAGGACTCGCGGCCGCGCACGGTCCCCGCATCATCGGCCGGCGGATCAGCGGCGGCCGAGCCGTCCTCGGGGTCTGCGTCGGCATGCAGGCCCTCTTCGACGGCTCGACCGAGCCCTCCGACCATCCCCTCGAGGGGCTCGCGGAGTGGCCCGGCACCGTCGAGCGGCTCCCGGCCGACGTCGTGCCGCACATGGGCTGGTCCGAGGTCGAGGTCGCCGAGGGCTCGCGCCTCTTCGCCGGCGTCGAGCACGAGCGCTTCTACTTCGTCCACTCCTACGCGGTCCAGCAGTGGACGCTCGAGGCCACCGGCGCCTTCGCCCGGGTCGCACCTGCGGTCACGTGGGCGCGCCACGGTGCGAGGTTCGTCGCGGCGGTCGAGAATGGGCCCCTGAGCGCGACCCAGTTCCACCCCGAGAAGTCCGGCGACGCCGGTCTGCACCTGCTCGAGAACTGGGTCCGCGACCTGTGACCGGGTTGCCGTCCGCCGACTGACCGGAGGGCGGGGCCTCGACGAGGAGTGGATCGTGGCGACGAGGAAGACAGCGAGCAGCTCCGGCAGCGCGAGCAGGAAGCGCACGGCCAGGACGTCTCGGAGTGCGACGAAGAGCACGACCGGGCGGACCGCGTCGTCGACCCGGCGGACCTCGTCCGGCGCGCTCTATCCGCGGCGCCGGAACAGCCGCCCGGGCCTGCCGACGACGGTGGGCACGGCACTGGGCACGCTCGTCGTGACGACCCTGCTCGACCTGTCCTGGCCGGTGCGTCTCGTCCTGGTCGCCGTGGTGGTGGTCGCCGGCCTGGGGTACGTCCTCTGGCATCACCGGACCGAGATCACCGCCGGGGGAGGCGCTGACATCACACCGGACGGCCCTTCCGCTCCGGACATGGCTCCCGCGCCGGGCGGCGACGAGCCGACCGCACCGGCCACCCCGTCGTCCCCCACGGCCCGGCCCGCCCCGCCGGCCGCGCCGGAGCCGTAGCGCCGATCAGCGCAGGCGGTCTCGGTCGACGACGCGTGGATCGACGTCCCAGAGCCGTGCGACGTGAGAGGCGTCGGTGCCACAGCACCCTCCGACCACGGTGACACCCGTGAGACGTCCGACCACCCGGTCGTGTCCGGCCGAGATCGTCTCGAGGTCGCCCGCGTCCAGGTCGTCGGCGTCGTCGAGCTCCGCATGACTGCGCGTCGACGCGTTGTAACGCAGCCCGAGCAGCCTGCTGCGCCAAGCGCTCCCGTCGTCGGCGTCCAGCCCTGCGAGCACGTGCTCCGGGTGGGCGCAGTTGACGAGGTAGTAGTCAGGTGCCTCCCGGTCGTCGACCTCGGAGATCGTCTCGGCCAGCGTCGTCCGGTCAGGAAGGCGCCCGTCGACCTCGACCGTGAACGAGATCGCCACGGGCAGCCCCTGCTCCCGGCACGACTGCGTGATCCCGATCGCCTCGCCCGCTGTGGTGAGCGTGTAGGCCGTGACGACGTCGACGCCCGCCTCGGCGAAGGCCGCCACCTGGGCGTGGTGGTATTCCGCGGCCTCGGCCGGGTTCGGCGCACCGGCACTGCGGTAGCCGTCGCCCCGTGGGCCCACCACTCCCACGACGACGACGTCCTGCAGCCCGAGCTCGGCGGCGTACCGGCGACGCAGCGACCGGAGCAGGTCGACGGCGTCCGCGTTGGCACGGTCCAGGTCGGTCGTCGAGTGCCCGAGCCGCGCGCCCCAGTCCCGGTTGGCACGCCACGTCGGTGACTCGAGGAGCAGGCCGGCCCCGGCCCGGGCAGCGATGGAGGCGTAGCCGTCGTAGTAGTCCGTGAGCAGCGCGCGGCCGGCCGCGTCCCACAGCAGCGGGTACGCGGCGAACTCCTCCAGCTCGACCCCGTGGTTGAAGATGAGGTCCGTCTCCAGGCCACCGTCCGTCACCATCGGCCGACCGGCCAGCTGTGGCAGGTGCTGCATGTCGACTCCCGTGCGTCGCGAGGTTCGGGTCACCCCGGTGTACCAGACGCCACTGCGGGGCACGGGCAGAACGCGGGGAAGGCGCCCGCGCCGTGGTGGGCGCGCGATCCACGGACCGACACGCCGGGAGCGCCGCCGCGGGCACACGGCATACTCGGTGGTCGCACGTCCGGGGTCCCGAATCCGGGAAACTACCGGACACACCTGACACACCTGACACCGACACACCGACCACGACCGCGACGGTCGTGAACGACCCGAGGAGCCGACCCGATGACCGGCCAGCACCACGCCGCCCAGCCCCATCTCGAGCTGCTGCCCGCCGTCGACATCGCCGGTGGCCGTGCCGTCCAGCTGGTCCAGGGCGTCGCCGGCACGGGGGGCGAGTTCGGCGACCCGTGGGAGGCCGCGCTGCGCTGGCAGGAGCAGGGGGCGGAGTGGATCCACCTCGTCGATCTCGACGCCGCCTTCGGTCGCGGCAGCAACCGCGACCTCATCGCCTCGATCGTGGGCCGGCTCGACCTGCAGGTCGAGCTCTCCGGTGGCATCCGCGACACGGAGTCGCTCGACGCGGCGCTCGCCACGGGCTGCCGCCGCGTCAACATCGGCACCGCCGCGCTCGAGGATCCCGAGTGGACGGCGTCGATCATCGCCGCGCACGGTGACCGCGTCGCCATCGGCCTCGACGTCCGGGGCACGACGCTCGCGGCCCGCGGATGGACCCGCGAGGGCGGCGACCTCTGGGAGACGCTCGCCCGCCTCGATGCCGAGGGCTGTGCGCGCTACGTCGTGACGGACGTCAACAAGGACGGCATGCTCCAGGGGCCCAACGTGCAGCTCCTGCGCGACGTCTGTGCACGAACCGACCGGCCGGTGGTCGCCAGCGGTGGCGTCTCCACCCTGCAGGACATCGCCGCGATCCGCGAGATCGTCGGGGAGGGCGTCGAGGGGGCGATCGTCGGCTCGGCGCTCTACCGGGGCGCGTTCACGTTGTCCGAGGCCCTCGAGGTCGCCGGACGCCCGGCGTCATGACCGCGTCGGCTCCCGGTTCCGGTCGCCATGACGAGCAGGGGCGCCCCGCCGACTCTGCCGGTCAGGCGTGGGAGGGCAAGTCGATCCCGTCGCACGGCTTCTCCGGCGACACCGGCGCAGCAGACGCCGACCTCGTCGCCGCGCTGGCGGCGGCGCACGACGCCCCCGATGACGACGCGGAGACCTCGATCATGGAGCACGCCGCGCGGGCTCGATGGCTCGTCCCCGTGGTCGCTGTGGCGTCCGAGGTCGACGAGTCCGGACCGCACGCCGTCGACACCCGCAGCGACATGGCCGCCGTGACCCTGACCTCCCCCGACGGGTCGCGAGCACTGCCGATGTTCACCTCCCTCGAGAGCCTCGCCGCGTGGGACCCGAGCGCCCGGCCCGTGCCGGTCCGCGCGGCCGCCGCAGCCCAGGCAGCGATCAGCGAGGAGTGCCAGGTGCTCCTCGTCGACGTCGCCTCGCCCCACGCGACGGTGCTGCGGCCGAGCATGCTGTGGGCGCTCGCGCAGGAGCGCGCGTGGGAGCCCAGCCACCGTGACGCCCATGTCGCGGCTGCCGTACGAGCAGCCGTCGAGGCCGAGCAGCAGGTCGTGGGCCACCGCCTGGAGGCCGGGGAGCCCGCCGGCGCCGGCGTGCTGAGGGTCGTGCTGTCCCTCGAGCGCGGCCTCGAGGCCGACGTCGTCGGGGCCGTCGCGACACGGATCGGGGAGCGGATCGCGACCGACGGCGAGACCCGTGCGAGGATCGATGCTCTGACCTTCGCGCTCGAAGCGGCGCGCTGAGCACATCACCCGTGGAGGTGCCGGACGTGGACACCACACCCCAGACGACTCGGGAGCGAGACCCCGAGGTGCCTCCCGCGACGGCCGGCGCCGGAGCTGCCGCTGACCGCTCGAGCGGGACCAGCCGCTCCGGTGCCCGGTCGGGCGGACGGTCGGGCGGACGGTCGGGCGGACGGTCGGGCGGGGGCTCGACCGGCTCGAGCGGTCCTCTCGGCTTCATCGTCGACCCGGCCCTCGACGCCCAGCGTCGCCGCGACCTGCGGCAGATGCGGCTCGTCGCCACCGGCCTCCTCGTGTTCGCCGCGATCGTCTACGTCCTCACGCGCGGGCACGACGACGGGCTGCTCGGCTTCGTCAACGCCGGCGCCGAGGCCTCGATGGTGGGCGCCTGCGCCGACTGGTTCGCCGTCACCGCCATCTTCCGGCACCCGCTCGGGCTCCCGATCCCGCACACGGCCCTCATCCCGCGCAAGAAGGAGATGATCGGGCGCAGCCTGGAGGAGTTCGTCAGCGAGAACTTCATGCGCGAGGACATCATCCGCGAGCGGGTGCTCGACGCCGAGCCCACCCGGCGGGCGGCCGAGTGGGCGCTGGCTCCGGGCCACAGCAAGCGGCTCGTCGACGAGGTCGCTACGGTCACGGTCCACGCGCTGCACCGGATCCCCGACGAGGACGTCCGCGCCGTCATCGAGCAGGCGCTCCTCCCGCGCCTCGCGCAGGAGCCGATCAGCTCGCTGGCCGGCGGCCTGCTCGACCAGGTGGTGCGCGACGAGGCCCACGTCGGCCTCGTCGACCTCGCGCTCGACGAGGTGCGCGTCTGGCTCGTCGACAACGAGGACGTCTTCGAGTCGCTCATCACGCAGCGCGCCCCGGCGTGGGTGCCCGACGCGATCAACGACATCGTGGCCCGCAAGGTCCACGTCGAGGCGCTCAAGTGGCTGGCCGACATCCGCAACGACCCACGGCACGACGTCCGCCTCGCGCTCGACAAGCTGCTCATCGACCTCGCCGACGACCTCCAGCACGACCCCGTCACGCAGGCCAAGGCCGAGCGCCTCAAGGAGCGCGTGCTGTCGCATCCGCAGGTGGCCGACACGGCGATGTCGCTGTGGGCCTCGTTCCGTGCCGTCGTCGTCGCCGCCCTCGAGGACGAGGACGGGCCCGTGCGCGCCCGCGCCGTGACCGAGGTGACGGCACTCGCCGAGCGGCTCCTCGCCGACGCCGCGCTGCGTGACCGCATCGACACGCGCATCTGCGACGCGACGATCTACGCCGTCGACCGCTACGGCACCGAGCTGACGAGGATCATCAGCGACACCGTCGACCGGTGGGACGGCAAGGAGACGGCCGAGCGCGTCGAGCTCCAGGTGGGCCGCGACCTGCAGTTCATCCGCATCAACGGCACCCTCGTCGGCGGGCTCATCGGCATGCTCATCCACGCCGTCTCCATCCTCCTGCCCTCCTGACGCGGCCCAGCCGCCCGACCCGGCGCGCTCAGGCTCCGGTGTCGAGGCGCTCGGTCACCTGCCGCAGGGTGCGGTGCAGGTCGAGCATCTCCTGGCGCGACAGACCGCTCCGCACCGCGATCTGGTGCGGGACGTCCCCGAGGGCGGCGAGGCGGTCGTGACCGGCGGGGGTGGCCGACACGAGCACCCGTCGCTCGTCCTCGGGGTCGCGGACGCGCTCCACGAGCCCGGCGGCCTCCATCCGCTTGAGCAGCGGTGAGAGTGTGCCCGAGTCGAGGCGCAGGTGCTCGCCGAGCCCGCTCACGGTCAGCGGGCCGTGCTCGCCGACGGTCATGAGGGCGATGTACTGCGGGTAGGAGAGCCCGTGCTCCGCCAGCAGCTCGCGGTAGACGGCGTCGAACGCCCGCACGGTCGTGTGCATGGCGTAGCAGATCTGCTGCTCGAGGCTCAGGGCGCCGGCGGGGGAGGTCGGATTGGACGGGCTCATGACTCAAGCGTACTATCAAATTGCGCACAATCTAATTGTTGGCAACACAAGGAGCCGTGATGAGCACCACCACCCAGACCGCCCAGTACGTCGCCTCGGCCACCGCCTCCGGACGCGAGGGTCGCGCCGTCACGTCCGACGGTCGCCTCGACGTCACGCTCGCCGCACCCCGCGAGCTCGGCGGCAGTGGCGAGGGCACGAACCCCGAGCAGCTCTTCGCCGCGGGGTATGCCGCATGCTTCGCGAGCGCTCTCGGGCTCGTCGCGCGCAAGCGCCGCGTCGAGGACTTCGACGTCGCCGTGACCGCTGACGTCAGCCTCTCCGGCTCGTCGGGCACCGGCTTCGGCCTCGGTGTCGTGCTCCATGTCGAGCTGCCCGAGGGCCTCGACCCGCAGCTGGCCCGTGAGCTCGTCGACACGGCGCACGAGGTGTGCCCCTACTCCAACGCGACGCGCGGCAACATCCCCGTCGAGATCGTCGTCGACTGACGTCATCCGACCGCAGAAGCATCCCATCCGCACGACCAGAACCGCTGTCCCAGAAGGAGACCCGATGACCAACCCCCGAGAGGTCCAGCTCGTCAGCCGTCCCGTCGGCTGGCCCACCCCTGACGACTTCGCCCTCGTCGAGAGCGCAGCCGTCGACCTCGCCGACGGCCAGGTCCGCGTCCGCAACGAGGTCATGTCGGTCGACCCCTACATGCGCGGTCGCATGAGCGACGCCAAGTCCTACGCCGAGCCGTATGCGCTGGGGCAGGCCATGCACGGCGGCGCGGTCGGTGTCGTCACCGAGTCGCGGGCCGACGGCGTCACCGTCGGGGACCACGTGCTCCACGGCCTCGGCTGGCGCGAGGAGGCCGTCGTCGACGGCTCCGCAGTCCGTGTCGTCGACACGTCGGTGGCCCCGGCGTCCGCGTACCTCGGCGTGCTCGGCATGACCGGCCTCACGGCATACGCCGGCCTGACCCGTGTCGCGCAGATCAAGGAGGGGGACGTCGTCTTCGTCTCCGGCGCGGCCGGGGCCGTCGGCAGCGTCGTCGGCCAGGTGGCCAAGGCGCTGGGCGCCAGCCGGGTCATCGGCAGCGCCGGCTCGCAGGAGAAGGTCGACCACCTGCTGGACGACCTCGGCTTCGACGCCGCTTTCAACTACAAGGACGGACGCGTCTCCGACCTGCTCCGCGAGGCCGCGCCCGACGGTGTCGACGTCTACTTCGACAACGTCGGCGGCGACCACCTCGAGGCCGCCATCGGTTCGCTGCGGCTCGGCGGCCGCATCGCGATCTGCGGCGCGATCTCGGTCTACAACGACACCGAGCCGGCCCCGGGCCCGCGCAACCTCGCGCGCCTCATCCAGACCCGTGGCACCATCACGGGCTTCCTCGTCGGCGATCACTGGGACCTCGCTGGTGAGTACGCCCAGCGCGCGGCCGGCTGGATCGCGGACGGCACTCTGACCTCGCGCGAGACGTTCGTCGACGGGATCGACCACGCCGTCGACGCCTTCCTCGGGGTCCTGCGCGGGGAGAACGTCGGCAAGATGGTCGTCCGCCTCTGAGGGCGCCGCACGTCGGACGAAGGGCGGGTGCTTCGGCACCCGCCCTTCGCCGTCGCTGGGGTCCCTGCGCGACGTCAGCCCCCGAGCAGGTCCTTGGCCTTGTCGGCCGGCAGCAGGTCGTGGCGCAGCGGCTCGCGCACGAACGACCCGGTGCCGTGCGACACCGACCGGAGGTCGATGGGGTAGCGCGACAGCTCTGCCGAAGGCACCTCGGCGTGCACCACGGTCCAGCCGCCCTCCGGGCCCATCCCGTCGGCCGGCTCGGTCCCGAGCACCTGCCCTCGACGTCCACGCAGGTCCGACATGACTGCGCCGAGGTACTCGTCGGCGATGGTGATGTCGACGCGGTCGATGGGCTCCAGCAGCGCCATCGTCGAGGCGTTCGCCGCCTCCTTGAGAGCCAGCGCCGCGGCGGTCTGGAAGGCGACGTCGGACGAGTCGACGGAGTGCGACTTGCCGTCGGTGAGCGTGACGCGGACGTCGACGACCGGGTGGCCGGTGAGCAGCCCCTTCTCGAGCTGGAGCCGGGCTCCCTTCTCGACGGACGGGATGAACTGGCGCGGCACGGCCCCGCCCACGACCCTGTCGACGAACTCGAAGCCCGAGCCGCGCGGCAGCGGCTCGATGACGATCGAGCACACGGCGTACTGCCCGTGACCGCCCGACTGCTTGACGTGCCGACCCTGGACCGAGCACGTGCGCACGAAGGTCTCGCGCAGCGCGGTCCGGTAGGGCTCGGCCGTCACCGTGACGCCGTAGCGCTCGGCGAGCTGCTCGATGAGGTCGTCGACGTGGGCCTGACCCATCGTCCAGAGCACGACCTGGTCCGTCTCGTGCGAGTGCTCCATGCGCATCGTGACGTCCTCGGCCACGAGCCGTTGCAGCGCCCCGCCGAGCTTGTCGTCGTCGGACTTCGTCGCCGCGCGGATCGCGACGGGCAGCTGCGGCTCGGGGAGCAGCCACGGCTCGACGACCGCGGGCCGGTCGACGGAGGACAGGGTGTCGGACGTCTCGGCATGGGTCAGCTTCGTCACGAGCGCGAGGTCGCCGGCGATGGCGGTGCCGCGGGGGCGGTGCGACTCGATGAAGGGCGACGCGAGCGGGCCGACGCGCTCGTCGTCGTCATGGGCCGGGTGGCCGGCGACCTCGTGCCCGACGAAGTCACCGAGGTGTCCGGACACGTGGACGGTCTCGTCGACCCGGAGCGTGCCGGAGAAGACGCGCACGAGCGACAGGCGCCCGACGTAGGGGTCGGTCGTCGTGCGCACCACTTCGGCCACGAGCGGCTGCGACGGGTCACACGTCACGCCCTTGACGGGGCCACCGACCGGCGACGTGACGGTCGGCAGCGGGTGCACGGTCGGGTCGGGGAAGGCCCTCTCGATCATCCCGAGCAGCTCATCGGTGCCCGCACCGGTCAGGGGCGAGACCGGGACGATCGGGAAGAACGTGCCCTGGGCGATCGCGGTGCGCAGGTCGCCGAGCAGGGAGTCGGTGTCGAGGGTCTCGCCCTCGAGGTAGCGGTCGAGCAGCGTCGCGTCCTCGGACTCCTCGATGACGGACTCGATGAGGGCCGACCGCGCCTCGTCGTGCTCGGCGGACGTCTCGCCGGTCAGCAGGCCCACGACCCCGGTGACCGAGCCGTCCTCGACGACGGGCCAGTGGGTGGCCCGGGCGTCGCCGAACGTGCGACGACACATCTCGACCGTCGCGGCGAAGTCGGCGCGCGGCTGGTCGAGGTGGGTCACGACGACGGCTCGCGGCATCCCGACGGCCGCGCACTCGCGCCACAGCAGCGACACGGGCCGGTCGATGTCGTCGGCGCCCGAGACGACGAAGACGGCGGCGTCCGCGGCCCGGAGGCCCGCGCGGAGGTCGCCGACGAAGTCCGGGTAGCCCGGGGTGTCGAGGAGGTTGAGGGTGACGGCGCCGGACTCGAACGAGGCGGCGACGAGGGTCGTGGTGCGGACGTGGTCGCCCAGGGAGGTGCGCTGACCGGGGACCCGTGCCGCGACGAGCGCCTCGAAGAGTGCGGTCTTGCCGGCCCCGCCGGGTCCGACCAGCACGACGTTGCGGATGTCCTGCGGCGAGGCGGGGTTGGGGGCCGCAGGAAGATCTGATCTGCCGGGCGTCTTTGCCATGCCCCCACCCAACTCCTGTCGCCCAGCCGTCACAAGACCCATCGCGTATGCCGCCCGCCGGCTCAGGCGGCATCCCCGAGTCGCTCCCGGGTCACCCCGCGTCGCCATCGATCAGCCCAGGGTCGCGCTCGCGTGCGCTGCCGCCTGCGCGGAACCCGGGTGCGCACCGTCGGTGCGAGGTGACAGGCTGACGCCATGGATCTGGGGGCCTACCGGCCGGTGCTGGCCAACCGTGACACCCGCACCGCGCTGCTGCTCGGCTTCCTCATCCGCGTCCCCATGTGGGCTGGCGGGGTCATCCTCACCCTCCACGTCGTGACGTCGCTCGGCCGCAGCTACGGCGCGGCCGGCCTGGTCACGGCCGCCTCGACCGTCGCGGTCGCCGTCTCCGGGCCCTGGCGCGGCCGGCTGCTCGACCGCATCGGCCTGCGGCGCACCGTCGGCCCGTCCCTCGTCGTGCAGGTCGTGTGCTGGTCGATCGCCCCGTGGGTCGGTTACGCCCCGCTCATCGCCTTCGCGGCGCTGGCCGGGCTCTTCGTCGTGCCCACCTTCTCGATCCTGCGCCAGGTCATCATCCGTTCGGTGCCGAGCGAGCAGCGGCGCACCGCCCTGTCGCTCGACTCGTCGGCGACCGAGCTGTCGTTCATGGCAGGCCCTGCCATCGGGGTGTGGCTGGCGACGTCGTGGGACACGTCGTGGGCCCTGCTCGTGTGCGAGCTCGCATCCGTCGCAGCAGGGTTCGTGCTGTGGGTCGTCAACCCACGCCTCACCTCGGACTCCGGCGAAGGTCACTCGCACGGCGACTCGGCCGGGGAGGCAACGACGCACGACGAGCAGGGCGAGGCCGCCCGTGCGGACGCCATCGCCGCCTCGTCCGTCCCCGACGACGCCGCCGCCCCGAGCCGTGCCGTCCGCGGCTTCATCACCGTGCCGGTTGCGGCGGTCTACCTCGCCGCCGCCTGCTCGACGCTCGTCCTCAGCGGCACCGACGTGGGCATCGTCGCTGCCCTGAGGTCCTTCGGGGCCACCGGCTCGATCGGGTGGGTCCTCGCGCTCTGGGGTGCCGGGTCCCTCGTCGGCGGCATCCTCTACGGCGCCTGGCACCGCTCCTTCTCCGTCTTCTGGCTGCTCGGCGGCCTCGCTGCCACGACCGCCCCGGTCGCCCTCGCCGCGGGCGTGCCGAGCTTCGCCGTCCTCATCACGATGTCCGGCTTCCTGTGCGCCCCCACGATCACCGCCACCGTCGAGCAGCTGAGCCGACAGGTCCCGGAGCGGTTCCGCGGCGAGATGATGGGGTGGCACGGCTCGGCCATGACGGCGGGCTCGGCCTTCGGTGCGCCGCTCGCCGGGTTGGCCATCGACCGAGGCGGCTGGCAGTGGGGCTTCGTCGTCGTCTCCGCCCTCGGCGTCCTCATCGCACTCGTCGGCCTGCTCGGGTCGGGGGCCAGCCGCAGGGCGCAGGACCGGCCCAGTGCCGGGGGGCCCTCCGCCGATTCGGAGCACGGCGTCTCGGCTGCTAGCATGGAGCACTGACCAGCCGTCACCCATGCTCCCGCTCCGGCGGAAGCGGGTGACGACGTGCAAGAGAAGCTCGCTTCCACCCGCGCCGACCTCACGGTCGCCGGGTCAAGGTCTGCTCGGCCCGGTGTCCTACGTGGCACCAGTGTCGAGCCGTGTGACGCGACGGCGACCGTCCGGCATACGCGACCCTTGGGCTCCTCGTGCACACACGGGGAGCCCTTTTCTCGTTGTGGTCGCAGCAGGACAGACAGCACCCCGTCTGGTCACATCATTCATCGAACTTAGGAGCACCACATCAGCGAGCCTCGCATCAACGAGCGCATCCGGGTCCCGGAAGTGCGCTTGGTTGGCCCCAACGGCGAGCAGGTCGGCATCGTCCGCGTCGAGGACGCGCTGCGTCTGGCCGAGGAGGCGAACCTCGACCTCGTCGAGGTGGCCCCCATGGCCAAGCCGCCGGTCGCCAAGCTCATGGACTTCGGCAAGTTCAAGTACGAAGCCGCCATGAAGGCACGGGAAGCGCGCAAGAACCAGGTCAACACGGTCATCAAGGAGATCAAGCTCCGTCCGAAGATCGACCCGCACGACTACGGCACGAAGAAGGGCCACGTCGAGCGGTTCCTCAAGGCCGGCGACAAGGTCAAGGTGACGATCATGTTCCGCGGTCGCGAGCAGTCGCGCCCCGAGCTCGGTCGTCGTCTGCTCGAGCGCCTCGCCGAGGACATCGCCGAGCTCGGCTTCGTCGAGTCGGCCCCGAAGCAGGACGGCCGAAACATGATCATGGTGATCGGCCCGACCAAGAAGAAGGCGGAGGCCAAGGCCGAGCAGCGTCGCTCCCGCGAGCAGCACGACCAGCGCGCCACCGGCGAGCCGGCCGCAGCCGGCGAGCACCCGGAGGCCCAGGCCCCGCAGACCGACGAGGCCACCGCCGCCGCCGAGTGATCGGCGGGCGGTGACCCGCCGGAGGCGAGAGCCCCCGGCACGACACACCACGTGCGCCCACTGGCGCACGCAACACGAAGGAGATCGGCCCCCATGCCGAAGATGAAGACGCACAGCGGTGCGAAGAAGCGTTTCCGCCTCACCGGCACCGGCAAGGTCATGCGCGAGCAGGCCGGCGGTCGCCACCTGCTCGAGCACAAGTCGAGCAAGAAGATGCGTTCCATCGCGAGCGACGTCGAGCTCGCCAAGCCGGACGCCAAGAAGGCCAAGAAGCTCCTCGGCAAGTGAGCCGGGACCCCCACCCATCAGCGATTCGCTGAGCAGCCGGGTCTCCGGTAAGCCAGCAGCAGCAAGCACTGCGTCAAGCAGAGAAGGAGTATTCACGTGGCACGCGTGAAGCGGGCGGTCAACGCCCAGAAGAAGCGTCGAGTCGTTCTCGAGCGCGCCAGCGGCTACCGCGGTCAGCGGTCGCGCCTCTACCGCAAGGCCAAGGAGCAGGTCACCCACTCGCTGGGTTACGCCTACCGTGACCGTCGCGCGAAGAAGGGTGACTTCCGTCGCCTCTGGATCCAGCGCATCAACGCCGCGGCTCGCGCCAACGGCATGACGTACAACCGGTTCATGCAGGGCCTCAAGGCCGCCGGTGTCGAGGTCGACCGCAAGATCCTCGCGGACCTCGCCGTCAACGACGCCCCGGCCTTCGCCGCGCTCGTGGAGCTCTCCCGCGCCAACGTCCCGGCCGCTGTCAATGCAGCCGAGGCGAAGGTCGCCGGCGACGCCGCCTGAGCGACGTCGTCCGACGTCACACCAGCATCTCGAGCGTCGGGACACCCCCGTGCTGACCAACCCCCGATCGGATCGGGTCAAGGCGGTGCGGGCGCTGTCCCGGCGCTCGGTGCGTTCCCGCACGGGCGGGTTCCTCGCCGAGGGACCCCAGGCGGTCCGTGAGGCGGTCGCCTTCCGTCCCGAGCTCGTCCGCGACGTCTACGTGACGCCGGAGGCGGCCGACCGGCATCCAGCCATCGTCGAGGCCGCCCGGTCCGCCGAGCTCTGGGTGCACGAGGTGACCTCCGAGGTGCTCGCAGCGATGTGCGACACGGAGTCGCCGCAGGGGATCGCCGCGGTGTGCCGTGTCCTCGACGTGCCGCTGGACACCCTCCTCGCGGCCCTGCCGCCCGACGCGCTCGTGTGCGTGTTGACGAACGTCCGCGACCCCGGCAACGCCGGCACCGTCATCCGAGGCGCCGACGCGGCCGGTGCCGACGCGGTCATCGTCAGCGACGCCAGCGTCGACGTCTACAACAGCAAGGTCGTCCGCTCGACCGTCGGGTCCCTGTGGCACCTGCCGCTCAGCCTCGGCGCGTCCGTCCCCGACATCCTCGCGGCCCTGCGCGAGCGCGGGGTCAGGCTGCTCGCGGCGGACGGCGCGGGCACGACGCTGCTCCACGACGCCGACCTCTCCGGGGCCCACGCCTGGGTCATGGGCAACGAGGCCTGGGGGCTGCCGCAGGCCGTGCGCGACGCCTGCGACGACGTCGTCCGCGTCCCCATCCACGGGCACGCGGAGTCGCTCAACCTCGCCATGGCCGCGACGATCTGTCTCTACGCCTCGGCCGAGGCACGCCGCACGCGCCGCTGACCGGGCCCGTCCGGTGTCTGCGTGACTATCCTCGGGCCATGACCTCCGTCGACGGGAACGGCGCTCGGCTGCCCGGCTCGGCGGCCGAGATGGCTCCCGTCGCGATGATGGGCGAGCTGCTCCCCGACGGGCTCGTCGTCGTCGGAGCCGACCAGCGCATCCGGTTCGCCAACGCCGAGGCGTTGCGCATCCTCGACTGCGACCGTGCCGACCTCGTCGGCCGCACGCTCGAGGCGGGGCTCCCGTTCACCGACAAGTACGGCCGGAACTGGTGGGCCCACACCGACCCGTGGGACGGCCTCGCCAGCCGCGACGGCCACCGCGAGAAGCTGCTCGTCGCGCCCCGGGGCCAGGACGTCCTCGTCACCGCGCGCTACGTGCGGACCCGACCGGGCGGCACGGTCGAGCGGGTCATGCTCGGCCTGCGTGACGCCGAGGCCCGCCAGCGAGCCGAGCGGGACCAGGCGACCGTCCTGTCGACCGTGGCGCACGAGCTGCGGGCGCCGCTGACGTCGGTGACCGGCTTCACGAGCAGCCTGCTGCGCCGGTGGGACCGGTTCACCGACGAGCAGAAGCGCCTCATGATCGAGACGATCGAGGCCGACGCCACCCGCCTGACCCGCCTCATCACCGAGCTGCTCGACATCTCGCGGCTCGACTCCGACAGCCTCAACCTGCGCCGCGGGCCCGTCGACCTGCATGCCCTGCTCACGACCCACGTCGTGCGCTACGAGCTCGGTCGGTCGTCCGGAGTCGTCCAGCTCGGGCTGGGGAAGGCCGCCCTCACGGACGGACTGCCGGAGATGTGGGCCGACACCGACCGTCTCGAGCAGATCTTCTTCAACCTCATCGAGAACGGGCTGCTGCACGGGGCCGGCAAGGTCACGGTGACCCTCGATCGCGGCGGCGCCCTCGGCGAGGCGCCGGAGTCGGTGGTCGTCGAGGTCGACGACGAGGGGGACGGCATACCCCCGTCCGACCGCGAGAAGATCTTCGGGCGCTTCTGGCACGGCCCCTCCAACGCGAGCACGGGCCTCGGACTCTACGTCGTGCGGGGCCTCGTCGAGGCCCACGGCGGCTCCGTGCTCGTCGGCGACAACGACGCCGGCGGCGCGCGCTTCGTCGTGACGCTGCCGGCCGGCCTGCCCGACGTCGTCGGCAGCTGACCCTCCGCTGCGCGGATGGCGCGGCAAACCGGTTCGACGCCGCCCCTAGACTGGGCACCCGCACGAACAGCCACCCGTGAACCCGAGCGAGAGCAGCGAACGCACGCCGATGTCCGGACCCAACACGAACTACGACCCGGTCGAGGTCTCCGCGCTCGACCCGGCGAATCTCGACGCAGCGGTGGAGGACGCCGTCGCGGCCATCGCAGCAGCCACGTCGCTCGACGACCTCAAGGCCGCCCGCATCGCGCACCAGGGTGAGAAGAGCCCGCTGGCGCTCGCCAACCGCGAGATCGGCGCCCTGCCGCCGAGCGCCAAGGCAGAGGCGGGCAAGCGCGTCGGGCAGGCCCGAGGCCGCGTCGGCCAGGCGCTGACCGTCCGACAGGCCGAGCTCGAGGCCGAGCGCGACGAGCGCATCCTCGTGGAGGAGCGCGTCGACGTCACCGTCCCGGCCCTGCGCCGCCCGACCGGCGCGCGACACCCCATCGAGCTCGTCGCCCAGCGACTCGTCGACGCCTTCGTCGGCATGGGATGGGAGGTCGCCGAAGGCCCCGAGCTCGAGAGCGAGTGGCTCAACTTCGACGCGCTCAACCTCGGGCCCGACCATCCTGCCCGGCAGATGCAGGACACCTTCTTCCTCGACCCCGTCGACTCGGGTCTCGTGCTGCGGACCCAGACGTCACCGGTCCAGATCCGCACGATGCTCGAGCAGGAGCCGCCGATCTACGTCGTGGCGCCCGGCAAGGTCTTCCGCACCGACGACCTCGACGCCACGCACACCCCGGTCTTCCACCAGATCGAGTGCCTCGCCATCGACAAGGGCCTGACGATGGCCCACCTGCGCGGCGCGCTCGACGCGTTCGTGCGCATCATGTTCGGCGAAGAGACGCGCACTCGCGTCCGCGCCAACTACTTCCCGTTCACCGAGCCGAGCATGGAGACCGACTTCCTCTGCTTCGCCTGCCACGGCGAGGAGACCTGGGGCAGTGCGGAGCCGTGCCGCACCTGCGGCGGCTCAGGCTGGATCGAGCTGGGCGGCTCCGGCATGGTCAACCGCAAGGTGCTGCGCACCTGCGGCATCGACCCGGACGTGTACTCCGGCTTCGCCTTCGGGCTCGGCATCGAGCGGGCGCTCCAGCTGCGCCACGGGGTCCAGGGGATGCACGACATCGTCGAGGGCGACGTCCGCTTCTCGCAGCAGTTCGGGATGGGGGTCTGACATGCGTATGCCACTGAGCTGGCTCGCGGAGTACACCGACCTCGCGCCCGGGGCCCGGGGTGCCGACGTGGCCGCCAGCCTCGTCCGCGTGGGTCTCGAGGAGGAGGACCTCCACGGCGGCGACATCACCGGTCCGCTCGTCGTCGGCCGGGTCCTGTCCTTCGAGCTCGAGCCGCAGAAGAACGGCAAGACGATCCGCTGGTGCACCGTCGACGTCGGCCAGAACGGCCAGATGCTGACCGAGGGCAAGCACCAGGAGATCGTCTGCGGTGCCCACAACTTCGAGGTCGGCGACCTCGTGGTCTGCGTGCTGCCCGGTGCCGTGCTGCCCGGGGGCTTCGCGATCGCCGCGCGCAAGACGTACGGCCACGTCTCCAACGGGATGATCTGCGCCGAGGACGAGATCGGTCTGGGACACGACCACGAGGGCATCATCGTGCTCAGCCGGCTGCTGGGCGAGGAGCGCGCGGCGACCCTGAGCCCCGGCGACGACGCGATCACCCTCCTCGGGCTCGCTGACGAGACCGTCGAGACGAACGTGACGCCCGACCGCGGCTACTGCTTCTCGGTGCGTGGCCTCGCCCGGGAGTACTGGCACGCGCAGGGCAGCCCCGAGGGCGGCTACCGCGACCCGGCCGACGTCGCGACGCCGGCCGCCACCGCAGGCGGCTACGCGGTCGAGCTCAAGGACGACTCGCCCATCGACGGCAACGACGGGTGCGACCGTTACGTCGCCCGGATCGTGCGCGGCATCGACCCGACCCGGCCGTCGCCGCCCTGGATGAGCAAGCGCCTGACCCAGATGGGCATGCGTCCCATCTCGCTCGCCGTCGACGTCACCAACTACGTCATGCTGGCGGTCGGCCAGCCGCTCCACGCCTTCGACGTCGACCGGCTCTCCGGCTCGGTGGTCGTGCGCCGGGCTCGCGCGGGCGAGATGCTGACGACCCTCGACGACGTCGAGCGCACCCTGCACACCGACGACCTGCTCATCACCGACGGTGGCGAGCAGCCGCTCGCCATCGCCGGCGTCATGGGTGGGGCCTCCTCCGAGGTGTCCGACACGACGACAGACGTGCTCATCGAGGCGGCACACTTCGACCCGACGACCGTGGCGCGCTCATCGCGCCGGCACCGCCTCATCACCGAGGCGTCCAAGCGCTTCGAGCGCGGCGTCGACCCGAAGGTGACCGCGGCCGCCGCCCAGCTCGCCGTCGACCTGCTCGTCGAGCACGGGGGCGGCACCGTCGACGACGCCGTCACCGACGTCGATCGCAGGAGCGAGCGGACGGCATACCGTCTCGACGTCACGGAGCCGGCGCGCATCGTGGGTGTCGACTACCCGCGCGAGCGGGTCGTCGGCATCCTGCGCGACCTCGGCTGTGTGGTCGAGGAGTCCGGCGAGGGCACCGACGACACCCACGTCCTCGTGACCCCGCCGTCGTGGCGCCCCGACCTCGTCGACGCGCCCGACTACGCCGAGGAGGTCGCTCGGATCGACGGCTACAACAACATCCCGTCGATCACGCCGACTCCGAGCGACGGCCGCGGCCTGACCCACGCGCAGAAGGCGCGCCGGGTGGTCGCCGACGCGCTCGCGGGTGCCGGGCTCACCGAGGTCCTCAGCTATCCCTTCGTCTCCGAGGAGCTCGCCGACCAGCTGATGCTGCCGGCAGACGACGACCGTCGTCACGCCGTCCGACTGGCCAACCCGCTGTCGGAGGAGCGGCCGCTGCTGCGCACCTCGGTCCTCGCGAGCCTCGTCGACACGCTGCGACGCAACGTCGCCCGCGGGCGCAAGGACGTCGCGATCTACGAGCTCGGTCTCGTCTTCCGCCCGGGCGGTGCCATCGGCACCGCACCGATCCCGGGAGTCGCTGCGCGACCGGATGCCGAGACGCTCGAGCAGCTGTATGCCGCCGTCCCCGCCCAGCCCCGTCGCGCGGGCATCCTCGCGACCGGACAGGCGGAGCAGGCCGGCTGGTGGGGTCCCGGCCGAGCCGCGGACTGGAGCGACATGGTCGCCGCCGTGCAGACGGTCGCCGCCGCGCTCGCCGTGCCGGTGTCAGTCGCCAACGACCCCGGTCACGCCCCGTGGCACCCTGGCCGCTGCGCCCGGATCACGCTCGCCGACGGCACGCTCGTGGGTCACGCGGGCGAGCTGCACCCCAAGGTGGTCGCCGCCCTCGAGCTGCCGGCGCGCACGGTGGCCGCCGAGTTCGATGTCGACGTGCTCGTCGCCGCCAGCTCCGAGCCCGTCCAGGCGCGGCCGTTCTCGACGTTCCCGCCGGCGATGACCGACATCGCGCTGCTCGTCGGGGTCGACGTCGCTGCTGCCGATGTCGAGACGGCCCTGCGCTCCGGCGCGGGGGAGTCACTCGAGTCGGTCACGCTGTTCGACGTCTACGAGGGTGAGCGCATCGAGGCCGGGCACCGTTCGCTGGCCTACCGCCTCACCTTCCGGGCACCCGACCGCACGCTGACGACCGACGAGGTCAACGACTTCCGCGACGCGGCCGTCGCGGCGGCAGCCGCAGCCACGGGAGCCGTCCAGCGTTGAGAGCCTGCATGCACGAATATGCATGAGCGTGTATAGTCATGCATCGTGATCAGGGCAGCAGTGGCGGGGGCGAGCGGCTACGCCGGAGGAGAGATCCTCCGGCTGCTGCTCGCCCACCCGCAGTTCGAGGTCGGCGCCGTCACGGCGGCCAGCAGTGCGGGTGAACGACTCGGGGGCGTCCACCCGCACCTGGTCCCCCTCGCGGACCGCGTGCTCGAGGCGACCAGCCTCGAGACGCTCTCCGGCCACGACGTCGTCTTCCTCGCGCTGCCGCACGGTCACTCGGGCGCGCTGGCCGCGGAGCTTCCCGACTCGGTCGTCGTCATCGACTGCGGGGCCGACTTCCGGCTCGAGTCCGAGTCGGCGTGGACCACCTTCTACGACACGGCGTATGCCGGCTCGTGGCCGTACGGTCTCCCGGAGCTCCCCGGACCGGCGGGCTCCGTGCAACGCGAACGGCTCGCCGGCGCGCGCCGCATCGCCGTGCCGGGCTGCTACCCGACGGGCATCTCGCTCGCGCTGGCGCCCGGCTTCGCGGCCGGGCTCCTCGACCCCGAGGACGTCGTCGTCGTGGCCGCCTCCGGGACGTCCGGTGCCGGCAAGTCGCTCAAGCCCCACCTGCTCGGCAGCGAGGTGATGGGTTCGATGACCCCGTACGGCGTCGGAGGCGGCCACCGGCACACGCCGGAGATCGAGCAGAACCTCTCCCGGGCAGCGGGCGAGCCCGTCACGGTCTCCTTCACGCCGACCCTGGCACCGATGCCACGCGGCATCCTCGCGACGTGCACGGCACGGCTGCGGCCCGGCACCGATGCGTCGTCCGTGCGCGCGGCCTGGGAGACGGCCTACGCCGACGAGCCCTTCGTCCACCTCCTGCCCGAGGGCGCCTGGCCCGCCACGGCCTCGGTCGTGGGCAGCAACCACGTGCAGCTGCAGGTGACCGTCGACGAGCGGCTCGGCCGTGTCGTCGTGGTGTCGGCCATCGACAACCTCACCAAGGGCACTGCCGGCGCCGCCGTGCAGTGCGCCA
The DNA here is from genome assembly GCF_024519435.1 of Terrabacter sp. Ter38. Lineage (GTDB taxonomy): Bacteria > Actinomycetota > Actinomycetes > Actinomycetales > Dermatophilaceae > Terrabacter. The sequence goes on along the minus strand of NZ_JALJRZ010000008.1, from coordinate 8,159 downwards.
ACCTCGCCCTGGGTCTCGAGGAGACCCTGGGCCTCCCGATCGCAGGAGTCGCCCCGTGAGTGGCCCCCCGCCCGTCCACCTGCCCGCGGGCTTCCGCGCGGCCGGCGTCACCGCGGGCCTCAAGGCGAGCGGCACCCCCGACCTCGCCCTCGTCGTCAACGACGGTCCGGACCGCCACGCGGCGGCCGTCTTCACGACCAACCGCGTCGAGGCCGCGCCGGTCACGTGGTCGCGCCAGGTCGTCGCCGACGGCCGGGTCGACGCCGTCGTCCTCAACTCCGGGGGCGCCAACGCCTGCACCGGCGCCCCGGGCTTCCTCGACACCCACCGCACGGCCGAGCACGTGGCGGAGGTGCTCGGTGTCTCGGCGGGCGACGTCGTCGTCTGCTCGACGGGCCTCATCGGCGAGCTGCTCCCGATGGACAAGGTCCTCGGCGGTGTCGAGGCCGCCGCCAGCGCCCTGTCCACGGAGGGCCACGAGGCGGCCGCCGTCGCCATCAAGACGACCGACACGGTGCACAAGGTGTCGACGCACCGGGGCGCCGGCTGGTCGGTGTCCGGCATGGCCAAGGGCGCCGGCATGCTCGCCCCGGCGCTGGCGACGATGCTCGTCGTCGTGACGACCGATGCCGTCGTCGACCAGGGAGACCTCGACGCCGCCCTGCGGGCCGCGACGTCCGTCTCTTTCGACCGCATCGACTCCGACGCGTGCATGTCGACCAACGACACCGTCGTCGTCCTCGCATCGGGGGCCTCCGGCACCGCCGTGGAGCGGGACGAGCTGACCGAGGGCCTCGGGGCCGTCTGCTCGGACCTCGCCCGCCAGCTCATCGCCGACGCCGAGGGCGCGGCGCACGACATCGCCATCGAGGTCGTCGGCGCGGCGAGCGTCGCCGACGCCCTCGAGGTGGGGCGGTCGGTGGCCCGCAACAACCTCTTCAAGTGCGCGATCTTCGGCAACGACCCCAACTGGGGCCGTGTGCTCGCGGCCGTCGGCACGACGCAGGCCGCCTTCGACCCGGCGACTCTCGACGTGTCGATGAACGGCGTCCAGGTGTGCCGCGGCGGTGGCGTCGGGGAGGATCGCACCCTCGTCGACCTCGCCCCGCGTGAGGTCCACGTCCTCGTCGACCTGCACGCAGGCCCCGAGACCGCGACGATCTGGACGAACGACCTGACCCACGACTACGTCCACGAGAACTCGGCCTACAGCACATGAGCACCACGAGCACCCGCCCGGAACAGCCCGCTGACCTCCGGGGCCTCATCGACGCGGCGGCCATCCGCGTCGCCGCGGGCAAGGCCGCCACGCTCGTCGAGGCCCTGCCCTGGCTCGAGCGGTTCCGCGGGGCGCTCGTCGTCGTCAAGTACGGCGGCAACGCCATGGTCGACGACGATCTCAAGGCCGCCTTCGCCGAGGACGTCGCGTTCCTCCGGTACGCCGGCCTGCGCCCCGTCGTCGTGCACGGCGGCGGCCCCCAGATCAAGGCGATGCTCGAGCGGGTCGGGCTCGAGAGCGAGTTCAGGGGAGGCCTGCGCGTCACGACGCCCGAGGTCATGGACGTCGTGCGGATGGTGCTGACCGGTCAGGTCGGGCGCGAGCTCGTCGGCCTGCTCAACCAGCACGGTCCCATCGCGGTGGGCCTGTCCGGCGAGGACGCGGCCCTGCTCGGCGCGCGGCGCCGCGGCACGGTCGTCGACGGCGAGGAGGTCGACCTGGGCCTCGTCGGCGACGTCGAGAGCGTCAACCCGTCCGCCATCATCGACATCCTCGACGCCGGCCGCGTGCCCGTGGTCTCCACCGTGGCCCCCGACCTCGACGTCGAGGGGCAGGTGCTCAACGTCAACGCCGACACCGCCGCTGCGGCGATCGCGATCGCTCTCGGGGCCGAGAAGCTCGTCGTCCTGACCGACGTCGAGGGCATCTACGCCGACTGGCCCGACCGGGGGTCGCTGCTCTCGACCATCACGGTCAGCGCGGCCCGGGAGCTGCTCTCGCGCGTCGACCACGGCATGGTGCCCAAGCTCGAGGCCTGCATCCGTGCGGTCGAGGGCGGCGTGCCCCAGACCCACGTCGTCGACGGCCGCAAGCCGCACTCGATCCTGCTCGAGATCTTCACCGACGAAGGGATCGGCACCATGGTCCTGCCCGACATCACCGGCTCCGAGCCGACGCCACCGCGCACACCCGGACCGCCCGCGACCGAGGAGGACTCATGACTGCGGGGAGCGACCTGCTCGGCCGCTACGCCGGCTCGATGGTCCAGGTCTTCGGCACGCCCCAGCTCGTCCTCGCCTCCGGGCACGGCTGCTGGGTGACCGACGTCGACGGCAAGCGCTACCTCGACCTGCTGTCCGGCATCGCCGTCAACGCCCTCGGCCACGGCCACCCGGCGCTCGTGCAGGCGGTGACGAAGCAGGCCGAGTCGGCCATCCACGTGTCGAACTTCTTCACGTCCGAGCCGGCGATCGCGCTCGCCGAGCGCATCCTCGGGGTCGCAGCGGCGCCCGAGGGCTCCGGCGTCTTCTTCGCCAACTCCGGCACCGAGGCCACCGAGGCCGCGATCAAGCTGTCCCGGCGCACGGGTCGGACCCGGATGGTCGCGCTCGAGGGGTCCTTTCACGGCCGGTCCACCGGGGCGCTGGCCCTGACCCACAAGGCCGCCTACCGCGAGCCCTTCGAGCCGCTGATCCCCGAGGTCGTGTTCGTCCCGCCGAACGACGGTGACGCCCTGCGTGCGGCCGTCGACGACACGACGGCAGCGGTCTTCGTCGAGCCGCTCCAGGGCGAGGCAGGCGTCCGCGAGCTGTCGTCCGACTACCTCCGCCTCGCCCGCGAGGCGACCTCGGCCCACGGTGCACTCCTCGTCGTCGACGAGATCCAGACCGGCATCGGCCGCACCGGCGGCTGGTTCGCTCACCAGCAGTCAGGCATCGTCCCGGACGCCATGACGCTGGCCAAGGGCCTCGGCGGTGGCGTGCCGATCGGCGCGCTCGTCACCTTCGGTCCCGACGTCACCGCCCTGCTCTCCGCGGGCCAGCACGGCACGACCTTCGGCGGCAACCCGCTCGCGTGCGCGGCGGGCCTCGCCGTCCTCGACACGATCGAGCGCGACCACCTGCTCGACCACGTCCGCGACGTCGCCGCGCTGCTGGACGACGTCGAGATCGAGGGCGTGAGCGGCACGCGCGGACGCGGCCTGCTGCGGGCGATCGAGCTGGACGGCATACCTGCTCCGGCCGTCATGGCCGCCGCCCGCGACGCGGGCTTCATCGTCAACGCCGTGACTCCGACCGCGCTGCGCCTGGCGCCGCCGCTCGTCATCTCGGCTGACGAGCTCCAGAGCTTCCTCGACGCCCTGCCGGCGATCCTCGAGGCCGCTCGAGCGGCGGGGGAGTCGACGCCGTGAGTCGGACCCAGCGCCAGCGCCGCATCGCCGCTCTGCTCGGCGCCCACGAGGTGCACAGCCAGGGCGAGCTGTCCGACCTCCTCGCCGCCGAGGGCACCGAGGTGACGCAAGCGACGCTCTCCCGTGACCTCGTCGAGCTCGGCGCCGTCAAGGTGAGGCGCGGTCGCGCCCTCGCGTATGCCGTCCCCGGGGAGGGAGGTGAGGTGGCTGCCGTCGGGTCCATCGGTGACCCCGCCTCGGCGCGCCTTCGCCGCACGTGCGAGGAGCTGCTCGTGTCGGCCGCGGCGGCCGTCAACCTCGTCGTGCTGCGCACCCCTCCGGGCGCGGCCAACTACCTCGCGTCGGCCATCGACCAGACCCGCGACCCCGAGGTGGTCGGCACGATCGCCGGCGACGACACCATCCTGCTCGTCACCGGCAGCGCCGAGCGAGCGAGCGCCGTGGCCGAACGGCTACAGGCCCTCGCCGGCACGCGAGACTGAGACCCACGGCAGCTGCCGACGCCTGACGCACCCCACCCACGAGGAGAACCCCGCGATGACCGAGCCCACCCACCCGAGCTCCACCGACGGTCCCGAGGGGGTGGAGGGTGCGCCGGGCTCCGCGACCGCGCCGGCCGAACGCGTGAGCCTGTGGGGCGGGCGTTTCGCCGGCGGTCCCGACCAGGCCCTGGCCGCGTTGTCCAAGAGCACCCACTTCGACTGGCGGCTCGCGCCGCACGACATCGCCGGGTCCCGCGCCCACGCCCGGGTGCTCTTTTCTGCCGGGCTGCTCTCCGACGAGCACCTCCGGGCGATGCTCGACGGTCTGGACCGGCTCGAGGCCGACGTCGTGTCGGGCGCCTTCACGCCCGCGGAGGACGACGAGGACGTCCACACGGCGCTCGAGCGCGGCCTCATCGAGCGCGTCGGCACCGACGTCGGCGGGCGGCTGCGCGCCGGCCGGTCCCGCAACGACCAGGTGGCCACGCTCTTCCGGATGTACCTGCGTGAGCACGCTCGCGTCGTCGGAGGCCTCGTCCTCGACGTCGTCGACGCCCTCGTGTCGCAGGCCGACCGCCACCTCGGCGTCGCCATGCCGGGGCGCACGCACCTGCAGCACGCCCAGCCGGTCCTCCTGTCGCACCACCTCCTGGCCCACGCCTGGGCGCTGCTGCGCGACGTCGACCGGCTGCGCGACTGGGACGTCCGCGCGAACGCCTCGCCCTACGGGTCCGGCGCCCTCGCCGGGTCCTCGCTCGGTCTGGACCCCGAGGCCGTGGCTCACGACCTCGGTTTCGCCCACGCCGTCGAGAACTCCATCGACGGCACCGCCTCGCGCGACTTCGTGGCCGAGTTCTCCTTCGTCTCCGCGATGACCGCTGTCGACATCTCCCGGATCGCCGAGGAGGTCGTCATCTGGGCGACGAAGGAGTTCTCCTTCGTCACGCTGCACGACTCGTACTCGACGGGGTCGAGCATCATGCCGCAGAAGAAGAACCCCGACGTGGCCGAGCTGGCGCGCGGCAAGGCCGGCCGTCTCGTGGGCGACCTCGCCGGGCTGCTGACGACCCTCAAGGCGCTGCCGCTCGCCTACAACCGTGACCTCCAGGAGGACAAGGAGCCGGTCTTCGACGCCGTCGACACGCTCGAGGTCCTGCTCCCCGCGTTCTCGGGCATGGTCGACACCCTCGTCTTCGACACCGAGCGCCTCGGGTCCCTCGCGCCGCAGGGTTTCGCCCTGGCCACCGACATCGCCGAGTGGCTCGTGCGCCAGGGCGTCCCGTTCCGCGTCGCTCACGAGGTGGCCGGCGCGTGCGTCCGCGAGTGCGAGCCGCGCGGCATCGAGCTGTGGGACCTCACCGACGAGGACTTCGCCCGGATCAGCGAGCACCTGACGCCCGACGTGCGGTCGGTCCTCTCGGTCGAGGGTTCCCTGGCTTCGCGGGACGCTCTGGGCGGGACCGCGCCGGTCCGGGTCACCGAGCAGCTGGTGCTCGCGCGCGAGCGTCTCGCCGAGGCCCGGACGTGGACGTGGGCGACCGTCTGACCCTGCCGTTAGCGTGTCGTCGGTGAGCCCCGAGGACACCCGCCTGCCGCGTTCGTTCTTCGCCAGGCCGTCCGTCGAGGTCGCGCCCGACCTGCTCGGGCGGCACCTGGCGTTCGGCGGCGTCGTGCTGCGCCTGACCGAGCTCGAGGCGTATGCCGGCGCACTCGACCCCGGGTCGCACGCCTATCGCGGTGAGACGCCGCGCACGCAGCCGATGTTCGGACCACCCGGGTTCACCTACGTGTACTTCACCTACGGCCACCACTGGTGCGTCAACCTCGTCGTCGGCGAGCAGGGAGCGGCATCGGCCGTGCTCGTGCGGGCCGGTGAGGTCGTCGCCGGCCATGACCTCGTCCGGTCCCGGCGAGGGCCGGTGCGCGAGCGCGACTGGGCACGTGGTCCGGGCCGGCTCGGGCAGGCGCTCGCGATGACGAAGGAGCACACCGGCCTCGACTTCTGCCGACCCCCGGTGGGGGAGCCGATCGACCTCGTCGTGTCCGAGGGTGAGCCGACTCCTCCGGAGCGCGTCGGCGTCGGCCCCCGCGTCGGCGTCAGCGGCCCGGGTGGTGACGGCACGGTCTACCCGTGGCGCTTCTGGGTCGACGGTGACCCGAACGTCTCGACCTACCGGCCGGGCGTCGTCCGGCGCCGACGAGGGTGAGGCCCGTGTCGAGGTGGTTCTTCGCGAGGCCGGTTCTCGACGTGGCCGCCGACCTGCTCCGGCCGCACGTACGGCGGGGTCACGGTGCGCGTCACCGAGACGGAGGCGTATGCCGGACGGGACGGTCGTGCGCGCCCGGCGACCTGTGGGCGTGAGCGGCTCCGGTGGCGACGGCAGATCCCACCCGTGGCGCTACTGGATCGACGCGGAGCGACGACCGTCTCGCCGTACCGTCCGGAGGTCGCCGGCCACCGCTCGTGACACTTGCCGTGCGGGACCCGGTGGTACTCGGTGGCCGGGGTGCGGCGGCATACGGCAGGCTGTGTGCCGGTGGGCAGGGAGCCCATCGGGACGAGAGGACACCGATACCCGTGACGGATATCTTCGACGAGCTGCAGTGGCGCGGCCTGGTGGCACAGACCACCGACGAGGCGGCGCTGCGCGAAGCACTCGCGGAGGGGCCCCTCACGCTGTATTGCGGCTTCGACCCGAGCGCGCCGTCGTTGCACTTCGGCAACTTCGTCCAGCTCTCGGTCATGCGACGGATGCAGGTTGCCGGGCACCACGTCATCTGTCTCGTCGGCGGGTCCACAGGACTCATCGGTGACCCGAAGCCCGACGCGGAGCGCGTGCTGCAGGACAAGGACACCATCGCGTCCGCGGTGAGCCGGATCCAGCAGCTCGTCGGGCCGCTGCTCGACTTCGAGGGCGAGAACGCCGCGGTGCTCGTCAACAACCTCGACTGGACGGCGCCGATGAGCGCCCTCGACTTCCTGCGCGACGTCGGGCGGCACTTCCGCGTCAACCAGATGATCCGCAAGGAGGCGGTGGCGCGCCGGCTCGAGAGCGACCAGGGGATCTCCTACACGGAGTTCAGCTACCAGATGCTCCAGGCGCTCGACTACCTCGAGCTGTACCGGAGCCGAGGCTGCACCCTCCAGATCGGTGGCAGCGACCAGTGGGGCAACATCACGGCCGGCGTCGACCTGGTCCACCGGGTCGAGGGCACGTCGGTGCACGCCCTCGCGACGCCGTTGCTCGTCGACTCGACGGGCCGCAAGTTCGGCAAGTCGGAGGGCAACGCGGTGTGGCTGAGCGCCGACATGACGAGCCCCTACGTCTTCTACCAGTACTTCCTCAACGTCGAGGACGCATCGGTCATCAGCATGCTCAAGGCGCTGTCGGACCGGTCCCGCGACGAGATCACCGAGCTCGAGCGGCAGGTGGCGCAGGAGCCGTTCCGCCGTGCGGCGCAGAAGGCACTCGCCGCGGACGTCACGACGCTCGTCCACGGAGCCGACGCCACGGCCTCGGTCCAGGCGGCCTCCGAGGCACTCTTCGGCAAGGGCGACCTGACCGGTCTGGACGCGTCGACCCTGAGGGACGCCACGGCCGAGCTGCCCGGCGCTACCGTGTCCGTGGGGACGTCGGTCGTCGACGCCCTCGTGGCGGTCGGGCTCGTCGACTCGCGCAACGCGGCGCGGCGGGCGATCGGTGACGGCGGAGCCTCGCTCAACAACGTCAAGCTGACCGACCCGGAGCGGGTCCTGGGTGAGGGCGACTTCCTGCACGGCAGCGTCGCCGTCATCAAGCGGGGTCGCCGCAACCTGGCGGCGGCGCGACGCACCTGAGACCCTGCGCGGGTCGGGGCCGGGCGGTGCTCGAGCTCGGCTCGAACGACGTGTCCGCACGTGCGTGGCGGGGCGGATCCCATTGGGCGACAACGTGATCCGCCCCTTCGTCATGGAGCGGACACCCGTGGGCCAGCGGATTTGTGTTTCTCCGGAGGGCCGGGTTACTGTTCTCTTCGTCAGCCCGACAGGGAGCACCGGACACCACCGCCGAGCGAGTCATCGCGACGCGAAGCAGGCCGGCCCCGGGGGTGACCGAACGTCTGAAGTGCTCGACCTGATCGGGTAGCTTCGGAGAGCAGGACCGCTGACACCAAGCGGGTCGGATCCGGTCGTCCTGGAGGACGGTTCGCGGGTTTGACTCGGTGGGGTGTGGCGGGTAAGTTTGAAGGGTTGCCCCGGAGGTCTCCTCGTTGAGGTGGTTGATGG
>NZ_JALJRZ010000007.1 GCF_024519435.1 Terrabacter sp. Ter38 | reverse complement strand
CATGTGGACGAGCATACTCCGTTGCATCCCAAGATGGGATTCACGCTCATGCCGCCGAGCGGTCGTGGCTCGGACCCGCCACGCATCACCGATGCGGCCATCCTTGACCGTGACCGAGGAGCGGATGGGTGGGCTCCGCGTTGGCTCCTGCCACCTCGACGTATGGGAGGTCGGCTGCCATCGACCACCAACCCGTCGAAGGAGGGTCTATGTCGACCGACCGGTTCATTGGCGCTTCAATGGGTCATGAGGACGATCCCTTCGGGGACGGTGACGCTGCTGTTCTCGGACATCGAAGGCTCGACCGTGCTGTTGGGCCGACTGGGTCCCGCCTATGCCGACGCCTTAGGCGCGCACCGTCGCATCCTGCGCTCGGCGTGGGCCGTGCACCGGGGAACCGAGCTGGGCACCGAGGGAGACAGCTTCTTCGTCGCGTTCGAGGCGGCCGCTGACGCGGTGTCAGCCGCTGTCCGGGCTCAACGCGAACTGACGAGGTTCTCGTGGCCGGAGGGTGAGCGGGTCCGGGTTCGGATGGGCATTCACACCGGGGCGCCGACGGCATACGACGGCGGCTACGTCGGGATGGACGTGCACCGGTGCGCACGGATGGCCGGGGCCGCCCACGGGGGCCAGATCGTCATCTCGGATGCCACGGCCGAACACCTCGGCAGCCGGTTGGCCCACGATGTCAGGCTGCTCGACCTCGGGTTGCACCAGCTGAAGGACCTGCCCGAGCTGGAACGCCTGCACCAGGTGGTCGTGGACGGCTTGCCAGCCCAGTTCCCGCCGTTGAAGTCCCTTGGTGCGGTCTCTCGTCTACCCAGTTCTGCGATGCCGTTGGTCGGGCGTGAGGACGACCTGGCGCAGTTGGCGGCCCTGATGGGGCTCGACGCTGCTCGGTTGGTGACCTTGACCGGTACCGGGGGGTCGGGCAAGACCCGACTCGCCCTTGAGCTGGCCCGTCGGTGCGTCGACGACTTCCCCGACGGGGTCCATTTCATCCCGTTGGCGGAGGCCCGTAGCGCTGAGCAGATGTGGGACTCCATCGCCGAGGGCTTGGGAACCGCGCCGGGCCGCGCGGCGGTGCTCGGACGCCTGGGTACCCTTCGGCTCCTCATGGTGCTCGATAACCTCGAGCAGCTGGATGAAGCGGACGTGGTGGTCGCCCAGCTTCTCCGCGGCGCTCGAAGGGTGACGCTGGTGGTGACCTCACGCCAGCCGCTGCACCTTGCTGAGGAGCATGAGTACCCCGTGTCGCCGCTCGCCCTTCCGCGGGACGACACTCTGGCCGCGGCGCAGGCTTCGCCGGCGGTGCAGTTGTTCGTCCAGCAGGGCCGGCACGTGCGGCCTGACTTCGAGCTCCGTGCGGACAACGCCGCCGACGTGATGACGCTGTGCCGCGAACTGGACGGACTGCCGCTGGCAATCGAGATCGCCAGTGCGCGAGTCAAGGTGCTCACGCCGCGCGCGCTCGTGGCCCGACTGAACACTCGACTGGACATGTCTACGAAGAAGCACGACGTCACTGTCCGACAACGCACCATGCGCAACACCATCGCCTGGTCCTACAACCTGCTACCACCCGGGCCCCAGACAGCGTTCGTACGTCTCGGGGTCTTCGACTCCGGGGCCGACCTGCTCGCCGTCGCCGCCGTCCTGGACGACGGATCCCACCCAGCAGGCGCCGACCCGCTCGAGGTGATCACCCTCCTGGTCGATGCCAGCCTCCCCGCCATCACCGAGAACCACGACGGCGAACCGCGCGTCGAGCTGCTCGAGACCGTCCGCGCCTTCGCCCTGGACCGGCTCGCCTCCACCGGCGCCCTCGACAGGGTCCGTGCACAGCACGCACGGCACTACCTGCGCGTGGTCGAGACGGTCGGGCCCGAGCTCCGCGGAGACCGGTTCTGGCAGGCCCGCGAGCAGCTCGACGCAGAACAGGGCAACGTCCGCACCGCGCTGCGCTGGTGCCTCGAAACCGACGGCGAAGCCGGCACCGACATCCTGGTGGACCGCTTCGAGCTGGCCGTGAGGTTGTGTTCGGGTCTGTGTGACTACTGGACCGATGGCTCGAAGTACGTCGAGGCCCGCGGGTGGCTCGAAGCGGTGATCGCCCGCGCGGGAACCTCGAGCACCATTGAGCTGGCTCGGTGCCTTTCCTTCCTCGCCGGCGCCCTGGCACCCATCGGCGAGGCGGTGCAGGCTAGGCGGCGCGGCCTAGAGGCCGTCTCGATGCTCCGTGACCTCGGCGACACGGGGTATGAGCTGTCCGAGGCACTACGGGTCTCTGCCGTTGCGACACACTACGTCGGCGACCCGGGTGCGGCCCGTCTCCTGTTGGAGGAGGCCCTCGAGGTCGGCCGGGGTTCGACCGACGGCGGGCCCTACCATCGCAGTCTGGACAACCTCGCCAACCTCGAAAGCACTGAGGGCAACTACCACCGGTCTCTTGAACTGCACGACGAGGCAATCGCACTCGCTCAGGCCGCCGACCATTTCGAAGCCGCCCGCGTCTGGCAGCACAACAGGTCCGTTGTGCTCAGACTGGTCGGCCGAGTCGATGAGGCACGCGACGAGATGCTCGGGCTGATCCCGGCGGCGCTCCGACACCCGAGCACGTGGAACCTCATCACCATGGCCGAGGACTTCGGCGCGATCCTCGCTGACCTGGGGCAGCATCACGACGCAGTACGGCTGCTGGGTGCGGTCGACGCTCTGCGCGAGCGCAGCGGATACCCGCGATCTCGTCTACAGGAGGGCGAGATCCATGACGCCTATGCAGCATCCGAGGCGTTTCTGTCGCCACGGGACTGGCACGACACGTACCAATCGGGTCGCGACTCGAGCGTGAACGTCCTTCTTGCGGCACAAGTCACCGACTGAGTGGCCGGACACCCTTCGTGCCGTGCTCCAAGCGCCCGATATCGCCGTAGACAGCAACGTACAAGTCGCGGTGCCCTCGCCCGCGCTCCAGCATGATGAGCACGTGGACTTCTCCCATGCCCCGGTCGCGGCGAAGGCGTATGTCACCTGGGTCGGTGACGGCGAGCGATGGAGCGCTCACGTCGAACGCAGCGAAGACGACCCAACCGGTGAGTCCAGCGAGCACGACACTGCTGCCGACGCTGTAGCCAGGGCACGCGAACGCTCGGACTGGGTGCTGGTCGTCACTGAGCCGCTGCTTTGGGCTGGGGCACAAGAGAAGTGGCCATCCGAGGTCCACCAGATCTGGCGACAGGGAACCTGATGACGAGGGTCGGCAGGCAATCGCGAAGAGATGTAGCCGGGCTGGCCGGCGCACTCTCATGCCGCCCTGCGAGCGATCGTGCCGAGGTGCGCGCGTGCTGAGGTGCGCGCGTGCTGAGTTGCCGACGGATCGCGGACTGGTCGATCCTGCGCCAGCGGGGACCCTGATCTACGTGGACTGGCCGGCGCCTGTGGAGCCGGTGATCGTGGTGAGGCGTTGGCTGCGGCGGATGACGAGGTGGTCGACGAGAAGGACCAGCAGCAGGGATGCGCCGAAGACCGGAAGGATGATCCCCAAGGCGATGATCACGGCGGCCAGTAGCGGGTTGGCCTTGATCGGCATGCGGCCCCGTGGCGCCCCGATCTGGCTGGCTCCGCGGGGACGCCGACGCCACCACATGAGCGGGCCGGTGATGCAGGAGCTGATGATGCCCAGACAGAACGTGGTCGTCAACCACATGTTGAGGGTGCTGAAGCGTCGGCCCTCGTGGACCGCGATCCCTTGGGAGACGACCTTGGCGAGCAGCGAGTACTGGTCATAGCCGTAGGTCGAGACGACCTGGCCGCCGAACTGGTCGACGTGGATGGTCTTCTCGCGTGCGGGGTCGTTGAACGCGTAGCCGATCACCGAGTACACGCCGGCTTCGTCGGCTGGCAGTGCGATGGTGAAGGGGTGGGAAAGGCCTGCACGGTCAGCAAGTTCGACCGCGGTGTCGACGTTGGCGGTGCTCTGCTGGTCAGCGTTCGCGGCGGGTGGGGTCGAGGAGGGCACGCCGCTCTTCTCCTGCGCCCATGGGATGGCGTGGTGGCTGTGAGGTAGCGACTCATCCAGGGTCGAGGTGGGGTTCGACAGGGCGCCCGGGTCCTCGCCCCAGAGCGAGGTGCCGTTGGTCGTGGCGAGCTTCTGGACCTGCTCGCCCCAGATTCCGGTCCACGGGAGGCCTGACACGACGAGCAGGAGTATGCCGCCGCCGATGACCGCGCCGACGCGGGCGTGGGTGGTGCGCAGCTTTGCGTGCGGTGTTCCGGTGGTGCGCTGCCGACGTCGGGCCCGAAGGCCCTTGAAGTAGAGGTAGTAGCCGGTGATCGCCATGACGATGGCCCAGCACGCGCCGAGCTCCATGATGGTGTCGCCGACGCGGCCGGCCATCAGGTCGGCGTGGACCCGCACGGCGGTGCCGCTGATCGTGCTGTCCGGGTCCAGGGCGCCGAGCACCTTGACGTTATAGGGATCCACGAACACGTCGAGACTCTGCCCGGTGGCGGTCTCGAGGGAGAACCGCGTCGAGGTGTCGGGGCTGTCGGGTTCGGTCATCGAGACGATGGTGGCGTCGGGGTAGGCGGTGGTGACCTGTTCGAGCTGCGTCTCGTAGGGCTGGATGAGCTGTCCCTGCGTGTGGTCGACTCGCATCAGATCGGAGTGCACGAACGGCTCGATCTGGAACCGGAACAGGTAGATGAGCCCGGTGGTTGCGAGCACGAACATGACCGGCACGACGACTGCAGCGGCATAGAAGTGCCATCGCCAGAACGCGCGGAACAGCCCACTCGTGGGTCTGCCACCCGGCCGCTCCGAACGCGCCTGCTTCGGGGAGCGTGGGGGTGTTGTCGCGGCGGTGGGGTCGGGTTCGGCGAGTGCGGTGGGGGTGTGGGGTTCGCTGAGTGGGGGTCGGGATGGGTCGTCGACAACAGACATGACTGAACTCCTGGGATGAGGAAGCTGAAGGTGTGGCGACGCCGTGGCGACCGGTGTGGTCGACGTGGGCGCTGTACCGCCGTGGCAGCGCGATTTGCGCAAGGAGAGCCGAGTGGCGCATGGCGTCGCACTCGGTCGAGGCCGCAGCGGGTGCGGCGGAGTCGGCTATCTCAGGAGGGTGAGGGGCGGGCCCCGGCGGGCCGGGCAGACGCCGGCCCAGACATCTCGCGCCAGGCGCGGGGAGGGCATGGCCATGACGGTCCGGGCCGACGTTGCGGCGCGAACGGCGGATGCTCCTCCGAAGACAGCCACGCCCCGCGTCAGGTGCCGCCGTAGGTAGGCGAGGGGGCCGGTCAGCACAAGGTCAAGGAGCCTTCGAGTGACCTGCCACGAGCGCTCGGTGGAGGTGAACGCCCACGCCAACAGCGTTGCGACACCCAGATGAGCCAGCAGCATGCCGACCGACGGCACCAGGGCGGCCAGACTCGAGTCCATGCCAGGCGAGCTGACGTCGCCCATGCCGCCACCGGCCGTGACGCCTGCGCCCGGGCCGGACACGAAGCCCGCTGCCTTCTCGGACGCCCCACGCGAGGCATGCCGGACCTGATGGTGGCCCTGGCTGGCGCCGAGCTGCCGCAGCGGAGCCGCGGGGGCAGTGCGTGTCCATGAGGCCACGACGTTGGCGGCGTGAGTGATGACCTGCAGCCCGGCGAGCACGACCGCAGCGGATGGCACGGTCTTGGCACGGTGCGCGACCGGTAACGCCAGCAGGGTCAGAAGGACGACGGTCAGGACCAGTGAAGGTCCGGTTGGGGTGTGTCCGCCCGCCGCCGCATGGGCCATGGTCGAGCTCATGGCAGCCGTGCCCGACAGCACCAGTGCACGCGCCGGGCGCGCGATCGGCTGCGGGTCCCGGCTCATGACCGCCAAGGGTAGCGGTGCCCGGATGGGCGCCCGGGCGCACATGGGCGCCGCGACCCGGCTGGTGGGGCCCCTGGCGCCGGTCGCGGTGGCGGTGGCGCCGGTCGACGTCAGCTGGAGAACAGGAGCAGCAGCCCACCGCAGGTGTAGAGCACCATCAGGGCGAGCATGGGCAGCTGACCGAGCAGCGCACCGCGACGGTCGAAGCGCGAGACGGCTCGCTCGTGAGCGTGGACGATGCCCACCACGTGGCCCAGCACGATCGCAGCAGCCTGCAGCGTGGCCACCAGGGTGGGCGCGATGAGGGCACTTCCGGGCGTCAGGTGTCGGGTGCCGAGGTAGTCGCCGCCCGTGCCGAGTGGGTCGGTCAGCAGCGTGAGGGTGTACTGCCCGGCGTAGACGCCTAGGGACCAGTAGTGCGCGACGGCATACCCGGCGGCGATCGGCACCAGCGACGGCGCGAACACGGCCGCCATGCCTCGTGCGTCGGTGCCGGACAGCACCGCACCGGCCCAACCCGCCAGCGAGACGGTGGCGATCACGAACGCGATCATGGCGACCAGGCCGGCGGTCTGGGTCAGCACCGGCACCGGTGATGCCTGGGAGAAACCGAACCAGGCCGGGTTGGCCGAGAACCCGTCATAGGCGGTGCTGCCCAGCATGACGGCGACGGCACCCAGAAGGCCGGGTCGAACCGGGATCTGCTCGAGACCGGCCAGCGGGCTGCGCAGCACCCAGCGCCGGTCGGGTCGGTGTCCCAGCAGGCTCAGCGCCCCGTAGAGCCGCGACAGCACCTCGAACGGGTCGGCCCACTGGAACCAGGTCCGCCCGAACAGGAACGCCCCAAGCAGGTCCATGACGATGAAGAGCGCCACGGCCGAGCCGAGCACCGCCTGTGAGGTGCGGTCCGGGGCGACGAGCTCGAGCCACGTGAACGCGAACAGCCCGAGCGCCGCGGGCCAGTACCCCAGCCGGTAGCGCAGGATGGCGGTGTCCGGGTCCACCCGGGCCAGACGGCATACGCCCAGGTGGATCCAGCGGATCGGGTTCAGCACGACCCACACCGGCCCGAACACGAGCGACATGGCCAGGACCCCGACCCACAGCCAGACGAACACCAGGTACGGGGCCGGGTTGGTGGCATCGTCCGCACCGAAGGCCAACGCGGCCACCGTCACCGCGAACAGCAGCAGCGACACCGCGGCGGCGCCCGCCCGGACGACCCGCGAGTTCAGGAACGCGGCCACGAACCGGGGCAGGAGCACGCCGTGGTGGTCCCGCACGCGGGGCTCACGCCAGAACACGACCAGGGCGATGAACGAGAGGACCAGCACGACCGCGGCCCCGACGAGCAGGTACGTGAACGGAAGCGGCAGGTCCTTGCGGCTGCCCACCCCGTGCGCCGGGATGAGGGCCGGCGTGCCCGTCAACAGTGGATGAGCCGAGATGGCCAGACCCGTCACGGCGTCAGCTGACCGCGATCTGCAGCAGCGTCAGGGCCGGGTGGTGCATCTCGACCTCGTACACGCCAGGAACGTCGCCCTTGAGCTGCAGGGTGACGGGGACGCCGGCCTTGATCTCCTTCTCGACCTCGAACCCGTGCGCGTGCACCTCGTCATCGTGGTCGCTGGTCACCGTGACGTTGATCGTCTCGCCCACCTTCAAAGGGATCGTCGCCGGCGCCGGCGTGATCGTGCTGCCCATGACCACGACAGCGACCGTCCGACCCGACGCCATCGTGCTCGTCGTAGCGCCCGCCATGGTTGAGCTGGTGGCCGTCATCGAGCTCGGGGCCGTTGTCGCCGCCCCGGCCGATGGGGAGGCCGTCGAGCATGAGCCGAGCGCGAAGGCGACAGCCACAGACGTGATGGCGGCCAACGAGGAACTCGACGGACGGCTGATCGGCATGTTGGCGCCTTTCCAGAAGTGTGGGCTGGGCCGCGCGGGCGCACGACAACAAGAAGGTAGACGGAGAGTTCGAGAGAACGTTGCGAACGCGCGAAGACGCCACCCTTCCGCCGGGCCGGCTCAGACATCGGCCGTCTTTGAGCGCCTCCGGAGCTCGACCACGACGAAGACGATGAGCACCCCGAAAGCCACGACCACGGCCCACACCAGGATCATCCCGATGCGGCTCCTGGCCGTGGTGGGCCGCTCGATGTTGTTGGGCAGCGCCGCGACGAAGGCCATGTTTGACACCTCTCCGGTGTCGCTGAGCGTGAAGTGGACGGTGCGCACGCCGCGTGTGTACGTCACCGCGTCGACCTCGAGGTCCCACTCCCCCGCCTCCAGCGGGACGTCGGTGACGTACTGCCCCGCGTTCCCGCGCGATCCGAGCGTGAGCTGGGTTGTCTCTCCCGAGGAGCCGTCCCGGAGGACGCCCAGTACGTCCTCGTCGATGACCGGGTCGCCATCGTCATATCGAACGTCGGCCTGCACCCTCACCCCACCAGAGACCGAGGCGACTGCCAGGTCGATCAGCGAGTTCTTGTTGTGAGCGGGCACCAGCGAAGGGCCTGCTTCGGCGCCACCACCGCTCGCCATGCCCAGTCCCGACAAGGCAACCGTCAGCAGGGCCACAGCGGACACCCTGGCAGCCGCCGAGCGCACCACGGAAGGACGACGACCATGTCCCGAGTGGGATGTCGTGCCCTGGAGGACCTTCATGGCTCTCCTTCGCGATCGAACGATTCGCCTGCGGTGGCTGTCTAGTCCGACGGTAAGGAACACCGGCGCCTCACGGCGCGGAATGCCCCAACCGGGCTCGCGTTTGTCATCTTCCAGTCATAGTTGACGTCCACCATCAGCGTGAGCCGTTTACCGCGCATGCCGCGCTGAGGGCGGCTACGCCGTCGACTCAACGGCGGTCATACTCGGCGGGTGAGCACGCCCTTCCCGGAACCGACCCAACCTGCGCCGTCGTCCGCCGAGGTGCTCGTTCGCTATCTCGACTACTTCCGCGACCAAGTCGTACACCGGGTCGAAGGCCTGTCCGAGGAGGACCTGCGAACGAGCAGACTCCCGTCTGCGTGGACACCGGTAGAGCTCTTGAAGCACCTGACGCGTGTCGAGCAGCGATGGCTCGTGTGGGGATTCGAAGGTGCCACGGTTGCCGAGCCGTGGGCGGACAGCCGCAATGGGCACTGGTTCGTGGACGACACCGAGCCTCTCACCGACCTACTCGTGGCCTTCCGCGAGCAGTCCGGACGCAGCAACGCCATCATTCGGGCCCACGCTCTGACCGATGTCGGAAGGCCCGGCCCTCGGTGGGATGGTCAGCCACCGGCAACACTCGAAAGGGTGCTGCTCCACCTCGTACAGGAGTACGCCAGACATGTCGGCCATCTCGACATCGTGGCCGAGCTTGCGGGCGGCCCCACTGGCGAATGACCGTCTAGGCCGGGCGCGCCGAGGCGCCCAGCGCTCGTCCCGATCCTCAGGGCTGATAACGGGTGGCTCGACCCCCAGGTTGAAGCGCTGCCGCCTAGGCGCTGGGTGGCTGGGACGTGGCCCAGGTGGTCCGCAGGTACGCACGCATCTGCCGCCGAGTGCGCGTTGTACGGGCCTGCTGGAGACTACAGCGATGACGACCATCCAACCTGAGTTGTGGGTAGACGCCGGCGCCTCTGCTGTCAGCTTCTACGAGAACGCCTTCGGAGCCAGGCGGCTTCACATGACGGGCGACGGGGAAGACATCGTTGCTCAATTGGCGATCGGCGAAGCCGTCTTCTGGGTAGCCACCGCCGGGGCGAGTTCCGAGCGACTGGTGCCTCGGAACGTCGGCGGTTCAACAGGTCGAATCCTGCTTGTCGTCGACGATCCCGCGGCCGTGCACGGGAGGGCGGTCGCGGCCGGCGCGACTGAGAAGTCGCCCGTCGATCAGGAGCACGGGTGGCTCGTTGGCCGGGTTGTCGATCCATGCGGTCATGAATGGGAGATCGGTAAACCACTTGTCGAGTGGCCTCCCACGAACACGGGGTGACGCTTCCGTCCATCGCGCGCACATGCCGCGCTGAGGACGGCTACGCTCGTCCGACTTTGCCGCGACCAGGCGCTAGACGACGAGCAGGGTCAGACGCCCGACTAGGGACATTTAGCCCCTTGCAGAAGATGTTCACGGGTTTCTGAGGAGCGCCTGGTTGGCCAGCAGAGCCGGGCCAAGGTTGGGATCCCGGTACAGATGGGCGAGGACGCTCGGGGGCGTGTTCACATCACGGGAATCAACACTGCCTGCAGCGACAACCCGGCCGCCGAGCGCCCTGAGTTCCTGGTTTAGGTTGCACCCATGAAATCGGGTGTGCGGCGCTGGGTTGCCGTGGGTGTCACGGTCCTGGTGCTGCTGCTGACCGGCCTCGCGGTCGGCACCGGACTGTCGAGCACGCTCGGCATCAGGAGCCAGGCCAAGACCGTGCCGGTCGAGACGCCGCGCGTGGCAGCCCCAGCCGCCTCCGTTGCCCCTCCTAGGCTGACCCGTGTCGTCGCGCCGTCCGACAGGCGAACTCAAGCGGCCGTCGCGGAGCTGCGCGACGCCCTGGCTGACGCTGATGCCCTCACGGGCACGGCGACTCTCACCGTGCTGACGACGGGCGCCGAGGACAGTGGCGCCGGCGGCCTCGAAGTACCCCCCGGCGCCAAGAGCGAGACCGACGACTCGTACCGGCTCGACGGATCGGCAAGCGCCTTGGTCGTCCGAGCCGCAACCCCGGCGGGCGCGGCCAGAGGTGTCTACGACCTCGCACTCGCCGTGCGGGACGGTCGACCCCTGACTGAGCACCTCGGTAGGCAGGTGCGCTCCCGCCTCGCCTTCCGGATGGCCGATCTCGGAGCGGTCGGCGTCAGGCCCGACCCCAGCGCGTGGTCTCGCGGCGACGACTACTCGCACAACTCCAAGGCGTTCACCGACGCCATCCTGCCTGGCGCCCCATTCGTCGACCAGGCAGCCCTCCGTTCCGTCGAGTCCGACGCCGACACCTACTTCCGGCACCTGATCGCGGAGGGGTACACAGCCGTCGCGGTGCCCGGGCTGCTCGAGTACCTCACCTTCTCCGACGTCGGCGACAGCCACGCCGTGTATGCCGCAGGCGACGAGCACGTGGCGCGCGCGCTCGCGATGCGCAAGTCCTTCGGTCCCATCTGGCAGCACGCCCACGAGCTCGGCCTCAAGGTCCTCTTCCGGACCGACATGCTCACGTTGAGCACCCCACTGCAGTCCTACCTCGAGCGGCGGTTCGGGTCGTTGACGACCGAGCGCGACGACTTCTGGCAGGTGTATGCCGCCGGGATGGACGAGCTGTACCGCACCATGCCGTACATCGGTGGCGTCGTCATCCGCATCGGCGAGGCCGGCCGCGTCTATGACCTGCCGGGGTGGGACTACTACTCGCAGCTCGGCGTCACGACGGTCCCGGCGGTGCGATCGATGCTGCGCACGTTCGTTGCCCAGGCTGAGCGCGCCGACCGCGAGGTCGTCTTCCGGACATGGAGCGTCGGGGTCGGAGCCGTCGGCGCTATGCACACCGACCGTGCGTCCTACCACGCGGTGCTCGACGGGATCGACTCGGATCATCTCATCGTGTCGACGAAGTACACGCTCGGCGACTTCTACAGCCACCTGCCCTTCAACGACACTCTCGAGATCGGCAGCCAGCGCCGAATCATCGAGCTGCAGAGCCGACGTGAGTTCGAAGGCTTCGGCGCGCTGCCGAACGATCTCGGCGACCTCTACCAGCAAGCGATCAAGCGGTTCCTCGCGGCGAACCCGCGCGTCGAGGGGATCTGGACCTGGACCCAGGACGGGGGACCGTGGCGCGCCGGCCCGATGACCCTCGAACTCAAGACGGGATTCTGGCAGCTCTACGAGCTGAACACTGCCTTGGCCGTACGCCTCGCACGCGACCCGGACACGGATCCGGCAGCAGTCACCGCTGACTGGGCGCGACGGTGGTTCTCAGGCGATGCGGCCGTCGTCTCTGCCGTGACGACGGCAATGGCGGACTCGCGCCGGGCGATCACCGAGGGACTGTACGTCGGCCCGTTCGCCCAGCAACGAGTGTTCGCGCTCGGACTGGAGCCCCCACCGATGATGTGGATCTTCGAGTGGGACATCCTCACGGGCGACAGTGGGGTCCTAGACCTCGTGTATGCCGTCAGCCGGGACCATCTCGACGAGGCGATCGCTGGTGGCGAGCGCGCGGTCAGCGCGGCGCTGCGTATGCAGGACGCGGTGGACCACGCCCCCACGAGCGGCTGGCGCGACCCGGCCCTGCGCTCTCAGCTCCGACGGACGCTCGACTTCGAGGTCGACCTGCTGACCACGCTTGCGGCCTACCGCACCATGGTGCTGCGCCACGCTCAGTGGCTCGACACCGGCTCCGCCGACGCACAGGACCAGTGGTCGACGGCACGAGCACGCTTCGAGACGGCCGCGACCGACAACGAGCGCAAGTGGGCAGGCGACCTCGACCTGCCGGCATACAACTTCGAAGCGGCTCGCCTGGGGATGGAGCACGCCGACCGGGACCCTGCGATGGCCGGGCTGGCCAGGGTGCTGCTCGCGCTGGTGGTCGGCTGGCTGGCCATCGGCGCACTCGGGAGAGGTCGGATCTCCAGGCCCGCCGCACGGGCGCTGTGGGTGGCGGGCACGCGACCCTGGCGCGCCGGGGAGCTCACCGAGGGGCTGCGCCGGACCGACCGCCTCCTGGTTCTCGGTGTTCCGGTGGCGGCGCTGGCTGTGAGCCGACTCGTCCAGACCTCGCTGCTCGCGCCGGCCCACGTCGCCCTGATCGCCGTGGGCTGGCTGTCCCTCGCCGGGGTCCTCGCCCTCGTTCTCCGCGGCCGTGACCCCTGGCCCGTGATCGCCGCAGTGGGCGGCTCGGTGCTCCTTCGCGTCGTCCTGCTCTCCGCGGTATTGGCTCCCCGCGGGCCCGGCGGCTACTGGTTCGCCTTCTGGACGGACCCCGCGGCACGAACGGCATACGTCGTCGTGGCGTTCGCGCTGTTCGGGTGGGTGCTCGTCGCCGCCGCGTGGTCGCTGCGCCCGCAGCTCGGGCGTGCCCGCGCCGTGTCGACAGCTCTGGCCGTGGTTGGCGTCGCCCTCGTTGCCGCTGGTGTGCCCGTGGGCCTGATCGGCACCGAGCGAGCGTTGACGCTGTGGAACGACCAGCTCGCCCTCCTGCCGTGGGGCCTGTCGCGGATCCTCGGGATCACGGTCTACCTCGGCGTCCCCACCGACCTGCCGTGGTATGCCGTGGGGCTGGGTGTGATCATCCTGCTCGTCGCGGGGTCCGCAGCCTGGGGCGCCGCGCGGCGCCGGAGACGCGGGGTGCAGCCAGCCCCGGCCACCACGGGCGGCGCCGGGCTGTGACCTGCTGCCCCATGTCTCAACACCCAGAGGGCACCCGAGGGATCCGAACGCCGACTACGCAAGGTCCCCATCTGAGGAGACCCCAATTCGCGCCCCCGACCCGCCGGCCGCGCTTGAGGAGCCGAACCGGGTGACCATCAGTGGCCCGTTCGTGCACCTGACGCGTCTCTCGCAATGCATCGTCTCTGGGGTTTGAACGTCCGCTGTTGCCGCGGTAAACGCGATCAGATACACGGGTTCGCGCTCCGCACGCAGTCGCCAGCGGTGCTCGTCGCCCCACCCGACGTCCCCGTGGAGATAGACGACCTGGCCCTCTTCGCTGCCCCATACGACGACCCAGGTGGGCCTGCCGTGGCAGCCGACAAGCTCTGGCGGGTGAGCGGAGCGCAGCCGCGTTAGGGCCTCGGTGGACAGCCACTCGGGCTGGCAACCTGTCCAGCCGCCACAGCCGCAAGCCTCGTGGGCGACGAGCGCACCACCGTCAACCAAGCTCCTGCGCGACCGTACTCCGCCCGGGTTCGTGTGGACGCGGTGATGGCGATGGCCGAGATCGCCAACTGGGAGTAGGCGGGCTAGACCGTGTGGGTTCGCGACGACTCCGGTTCCACCCCCGCTCACTCCCGCGATCAGGGGTCTGCGGCCACCCGTTTAACGTCCTACTTGGGCACAGGGCACCGCGAATCTGACGCGGGGCTGGTGGTGTTGATCGCTGAGCCTCGGCGGTAGCTACGGCAAATGGCAGTACGCGTTTGACCTCGACCTGTCGGTCCGGAACGCGAGGATAGAAGTACAGCCGAAGCCGAAGATCCGTGCCGGACACCTCGAAAG
This sequence comes from Terrabacter sp. Ter38, assembly GCF_024519435.1. Taxonomy (GTDB): domain Bacteria; phylum Actinomycetota; class Actinomycetes; order Actinomycetales; family Dermatophilaceae; genus Terrabacter. Next base: position 244,824 of record NZ_JALJRZ010000007.1, on the reverse strand, counting down.
CCGACAGCCACGACGACACCCACTGATGCGATGAGCCTGTTGTGACCCGTCCGAGCATGCCGCAGTGGGTGCGTCTGACCGCCGCCTGCGGGATGCCGGGCGTGCCTGCGCGACGCACACCCAGGTCAAGTCCGTATCGGTGGTGTACGACGGTGATCCGTCGGGGTCGTTCGGTTAGGCGGTGATCGCCGCGGCGATCAGGTCGTTGGTCACCTCCTCACGATCGTCGTCGGTGGTGCGGTCGGTCAGGACGGCTCGGGCGTTCCTCAGCGCTTCCAGGCCGAGGTAGCGGCGCTGCTCGGCCCACTCGTCGTGCTGCTCCGCCAGGACGGCCCCGACGAGGCGGATGATCGCCTCCCGGTTGGGGAAGATGCCGACGACGTCGGTGCGGCGGCGGATCTCACGGTTGAGGCGCTCGTTCGGGTTGTTGGACCAGATCTGGCGCCAGATCTCCTTCGGGAACACGGTGAAGGCGAGGATGTCGGCGCGGGCGAGCTCGAGGTGCTCGGCCACGGCGGGGAGCTTCTCGTACAGGCCCTCGAGGACCCGGTCGAACTGGGCGTTCACGGCCTCGGAGTCGGGCTGGTCGTACACCGAGTGAAGTAGCGCCTTGACCCACCCCCACTGCGACTTCGGCGTCACGGCCATCAGGTTCGCGGCGTAGTGGGTGCGGCAGCGTTGCCAGGACGCGTTCGGCAGGGTTGCCCCTATGGCCTCGACGAGGCCGGCGTGCGCGTCGCTCGTGACGAGCGCGACGTCGGTGAGTCCGCGGGCCGTCAGGTCCCGGAAGAACCCGAGCCAGCCAGCGCTCGATTCTGTTGTGGCCGTGTGGATCCCGAGGACCTCACGGTAGCCGTCGGAGTTGACGCCGGTCGCGACCATCACCGCCACCTTCACGACCCGGCCGGCCTCGCGGACCTTCATCGTCAGCGCGTCGGCCGCGACGAACGTGTACGGCCCCTCGTTCAGGGGTCGGGTGCGGAACGCGGCGACCTGCTCGTCGAGGTCCTTGGCCATCACCGACACCTGCGACTTGGACAGGCCGGTGATCCCGAGCGTCTTGACGAGCTTGTCCATCCGCCGGGTGCTGACGCCCAGCAGGTAGCAGGTCGCCACGACCGTCGTCAGCGCCGCCTCCGCACGGCGGTGCCGCTCGAGCAGCCAGTCCGGGAAGAAGGTCCCCTCACGCAGCTTCGGCACCGCGACATCCAAGGTGCCGGCGCGGGTGTCGAGGTCACGGTGCCGGTAGCCGTTGCGCGTGTTGACCCGGTCGGGGCTGCGGACCCCGTACTCGGCGCCGCACACGCTGTCGGCCTGCGCGGACAGCAACGCGTTGACGAACGTGCCGAGCAGCTCACGCATCAGATCAGGGCTCGCCTGGGACAGCTGTTCGTGCAGGAAAAGGGCAGGGTCGATACTGGTGTTCGCGGTCATCGCGATGCTCCATTCGAGGGTTCTGTGAGAGGTTCACTCGAAGGATCACGCGGTGACCGCACCTGCATGTGCAGGGACACGCTCACCGGTGTCGTCGTACACCAACGCTATGGACTCAACTCACACCCAGACCGGTCCATGCCGCCAGCGCGCCAGGTCTCCGACCATACTGACGGCCACATCCGCCCTGTCGGAATGGCTGGCAACTCGTGCAGCGGACGACGAGGGGACGTCTGTAGGTTGGGCCGACATCGTGAAGAACCGCGAGGAGGCCACGATGAATGTCACCGGCGCCCACCAGGTAAGGACCGTGCCCTCGCCGGCCAGGTCCGGCGTGCTGGCGACGTTGGCTGCACTGGTGATCGCTGCGACGTGGTGGTTGGCGCTGCAGCCGGGAGCAGCCGATGCGCAGACCAGCTTCGTCTCATGGATCAACGACCCACCCCCACCCCTCGGGACCGTGCTGGCCGTCACCAACCCGCTGTTCCGCCCCGTGCCCCTGGCAGTGGTCGGGCTCACCCTCGGCGGCTGGGTCATGGCCACAACCCGAGGCGCTCGATGGGAGGTGCTGCGGGCGATCGTCATCAGCGTCGCGATCTCCGAGGTGATCACCCAGACGCTCAAGCGCTTGGCCCACCAATCCCGACCGACCGCGTCGATCGTCGGGCTGGACGTGCACGGTTACCCCAAGGACCCCTACGGCGACGCCTACCCCTCCGCCCACACGAGTGTCGCCGTCGGCCTCGTCGCGGCGCTGTGGCCCTGGCTGACATGGCCGCAACGGATTGTCGGCGTGATCCTCGCTAGCCTGGTGGCGCTGAACCGGCTCTACATTGGCGCGCACTGGCCCGTCGACGTGATCGGGGGCGCCGCGATCGGGCTGCTCTCCGGATGCGGATGCTGGTTCGTGGCCTCGAGATGGCCCATCGCGGTGGCCGCCTGACAGCGCTCGTCATCCGAGCAGGTTCACGGGACGGACTACGCAGCGGTCGTGCGCCCTCGCGAGCCGAGGCGAGGCGGCTGCAGGGTCGTGGTCACGAGGGCCGGAGGTGGCGGGCTCGGAGCATTCGCCTCACCACGTCTGCCCGGGCTTTGACGGTTCTGCGGACCACGGGTGCGGCGGTCTCGGCGGCCGTCTCGATGCGCCGGATGTCGTCCGGCTCGATGGCGAAGGTGGGGAACAGTCGGCTGGTGATGGTGGGGATGTCCAGGCTCGTGAGGTGCAGCTCGGGAAGGAGATCCAGGTAGCGCTGTGTGTACGGCTGGAGGAGGTGGTCCTGTCCCGGCCTCCAGAAGGAGTTCGCGACCTGGACAAACGACCCGATGGGCACGGTGCGGCTGACCGCCAGCGCCTGCCACACCGCCTCCTTTGCGGCGGGGTGTGGCGTCACGGCCGTAACGGCGAGCGCGCTCACCCAGGCGTCGGGGTCGGGGTCGCGGTCTCGCAGCGCTTGGACCTCGGCGTCCGTCGCGCCTCCCAGCTCCGCCGTGCGGGCCAGCACGCGCCACCGGAGGGCCACGTCGTCGGGCGCCTGCTCGAGCAGCCACGCCAGCTGGTCGAGGTCGGCTGCGGTGCGCGCGTGCGCACGCAGCGCGACCCGGCGACGGTCCGGGTCCCCGGCCAGCCGGCGGCAGGTTGCGGCCACCAGGTCGGTGAGAGTCGCCCGCGCGGAGTCCGGGCACCACAGCTCAGCCATATCCGCTGCCAGGGTGAGGTACGGCTCGATGAGCGAGTGCGAGGTCTCGACGGCGAGGACCGCTGTCACGGCGTGCACGACCTCGGCCGCCGATGCATCGCCGGCGACGAGCTGGTTCCACAGGGTGGTCACCGCGACGGCGCGTGACATCGGGTCGGGCAGGTCGGCAGCGAGCCCGACGAGCGCCTCTTGCGCGGCAGGGTCCAGACGTACGGTGGCGAAGGTGAGGTCTTCGTCGTTGACGAGACACAGGTCGGCATCGGTCGGCAGGTCCACAGGGGTGCGACCACCGCGGACCTCGACCCGGACCAGGGCCGTGCGCTCCAGCGCTTCGTCGTGTCGACGGTAGGCGCCGACCGCGAGGACGTGCCGCCGGGGTGGACGGCCGGGTCCCGACGCGCGGAGCTCGGTCAGGTCGCCGTGCCGCTCAACAAAGAGATCATCGGTGCCCGCCGCGTCGAGCCACTCCCTCTGCCACCCTCGAAGGTCGCGTCCGCTACTGGTCGCCATCGCGTCCATGAGGTCTTCGAGCGTGCTGTTGCCCCAGGCATGCTTGGCGAGGTAGGCCGCCAAGCCCGCGCGAAAGGCCGGCTCACCCACGTAGGTCATTAGCTGGTGCAGGGCCGAGGCACCCTTGGCGTAGGTGATGGCGTCGAACCCGGACGCGGCGGCCGCCACGTCCGGGGCCGGTTGACGAATCGGGTGGGATGACGGTCCTTGGTCCGCCAGGTACGCCTTGACCTTCTCCACGACCAGGTGCACCGCTCTGGCGTCGGTGTGCCTCGTCGCCTCCACCGCGGCCCAGTTGCTGGCGAACTCGGCGAAGGCTTCGCTGAGCCACAGGTCGTCCCACCACCGCATCGTGACGATGTTGCCGAACCACAGGTGGGCGATCTCGTGGAGCAGGTACCTCGACAGAAGATCCGACTCGGCCCGGGTCGGCGGCGTCCGCCGCAGAAAACTGTCCGACCAGGTGATGCATCCGTAGTTCTCCATGGCTCCCCCGAACTCCGGCATGAAGGCCTGGTCGAGCTTGCGCTGCGGGAACTCCATACCGAAGGCCGAGGCGAAGAAGCCGAGTCCCTGCCTGGTGAGGGTGAAGATCTCCTCGGCGTCCCGCTCGAGGACGTCGGCGAGCGAGCGGCGGGCCAGAATGCCCAGGTCATGACCGTCCGCGTCGCGGCGGACCTGGTGGAAGGGTCCCGCGTTGACCACCGTGTTGAACGTCGACAACGGCGGGGTATCCGGGAACGTCCAGCGACGCGCGTCTGCAACGTCCTCGACAGCCGGGTCGCCACTGTTGCTCAGCACCATCCAGCTGCGGGGGGCGGTGACGGTGAAGCCGTGCGGGGCCTTCAGGTCCGGTTGGTCAAAGCACGCGAACACATGGTGGGCCTCGTCGGGCTCGAAGGACAGCCACACGTACACCTCCCCGTCGGTTGGGTCGACCGCCCGATGCACCCCACGACCCTCGGTCGTATTCGCCTGGACCGACGACACCCGCAGCGTGTTGTGCTCGGCCAGGTCAGGCAGAACGATCCGACCCCTCACCGGCGGTGCCAGGGCAACGCCATTCAGGCTCGCCTCCAGGACGGTCGCGGCACAGTCGACGAACGTCTCCGCCCCCGGCTCCCGGCACCCGAAGGTGACCTGCGAGACGCACGCCACCTCGGCCCCCGCCAGCAATCCCGTTAGGTCGACCGTCATGTCATACCGGCCGACCATGACCAGACCCGCTCGCTCGTGCCCCTCGACCTGGGTAAGGCTCCGGACGTCCACAGTGCCGTCCGCCGCCTCGTCCTGCGTCATGTCGCCCTCCCCAACATTGTCTTCAGGAGCCCCTCCCCTCATGGTGCACGAGCCACCCGCCGGACGCCCCTTCAGAGTCTGCGGGTCCTCGCCGATGAGTGTGGGGGTGGAGGTCGCCCGAAGGGGTCTGCCTGCCACTCAAATCGGTTGCGGCCTCGATGAATCCGCTCGCTGGCAGGCGGTGATGACGACGTTCGGGCGGGCATCGACGGGCTGGGCCAGCGCGCCTGGCACGACTGACGTTCGCCCGGTCTGACCAAGTCGCGGGGCCAACTCACGATCAGCCACAACCGGACCGGTCCCGATGGCCAAAGCTGGCCCGTGAGTGATGCGACTGGCGAGGCGGCCCTCGCGACCCTCGCCGGACACTATCCAAGCGGTCCTGGAAGTGCGTCTATCCGGCACCTGCCGGGCGCATGCGTCTCGCCCACATGCCGATGGGCGGGCTCAGGAGACCTGCTGGTCAGCAGGTCCGTTCCGGCGGTCACTTCAGCTGGTGGTGTCGATGCTCAGAGCGGTCAGGGCGTCGAGCTGGGCATCCTCGAGGACAACGTCCGCGGCCGAGGCATTGGCCGTGATCTCATCGACTGTCTCGGCACCGACGATGGCGGAGGCGACCGCCTGGCGGGACAGAAGCCACGCGAGGGAAATCTGGTGGGGCCGCAGACCCCACTCCTCGCTGCACCTCTCGATGGCCCGTCCCACGTCCAGCTCTGCATCGCTGAACCCCGGACCCGAGAACCGCATGTCCCCTTGGACCTCGCGCTCCAGAACGCCCATCCCTGCGAGCAGGCCACCGTGCAGGGGAGCGTACGGGACCAGGGAAAGACCGAACTCGACACACGCCGGAGCCAACTCACGCTCGGCAGCGCGGTCGATGAGGTTGTACTTCACCTGGACACAAACGGGAGCGTGCAAGCGGCGGTCATCGGCGATCCACAACGCTTGAGTGACCTGCCACGCCGGATAGTTGGACAGCGCCACGTACCGCAGTTTGCCCTGCCGTACCAGGTCGTCATACGTCGACAGGGTCTGCTCCAGAGCCGTGTCGGCATCCGGGGCATGCGCGTAGTACAGGTCGATGTAGTCCGTTCCCAGCCTGGCCAGGCTGTCCTCGACCTGCTGGATGATGTGCCGGCGTGACAGCCCACGGTCGTTCACGCCCGGCCCCACCACTTCGCGCGACTTCGTCGCCACCACCACCTCGTCACGCCGACCGGCGAGTGCTCGCCCGAGGATGACCTCGGCCGGTTGCCGTTCGGACGCGGGCGGCGCGCCCGCCCGGTCGAAGGTGGGCATGTGCCCGTAGACGTTCGCGGTGTCGAAGAAGTTGATGCCCAGGTCCAGCGCGGCATGGACCACCCGCTCGGCATCGCGCTCATTCGGCGCCACCCCGAAGGTCGCGGTCCCTAAGCAGATCCTGGAGACGTTGACGCCTGTAGGCCCCAGCGACGTGTACTCCATCAGCCACCTGATCTCAGCTGTCGAGCCCGCGGCGCGCACGGGCACCTCCGCGGCCTAGGCGCTGACAAACCTACTCACGCAGCCCGGCGCCACCGGGCTGTGAGCTGCGCAAGAACCATGACCTGAGCCGGGCGTCCTCTCCTGCCGCGATCAGCGCAGTCGTACTTATGCGCGGGCACCGCCCCACCGTCCGAACGCCCATGCCACCATGAGTGGCAGCTCACGGCGCCAGAAGGCGTCGCCATGCGATCCGACGCGCTCGGTCATGAGGACGTCCGCGCCTGCTTCGCGGAACGCTGTTGCCCAGCGGGAGGCATTCTCGTGGAAGAACGGCTCCAGGGTTCCGGCAACGAAGTACGCCCTCGGCAGCGAGCTCGGCATCGTCGCCGGTGGTTGGAAGCCCGCTCCCGGAGAGGTACAGAAGACCGCACCGTAGATGTCTGGATGCCGAAGTCCCAGGGCGAGCGCCAGCTCGCCACTCGCGGAGACCCCATACACCGCGGTGCGCGCAGCGGGCATCGCCAGCCCGAAGCGCGACTGGACCCATGCGCGGACGTCCTTGACGAAGAACGCCTCATGCGCAGCGAACCGCTCCGGGTCGAAACCGGGTGAGTACTCGTGCAGGCGCAGCGCCTCATCAGCCGAGCGGTGAACTCCGACGATCAACGTGGGAGGTACATCGGCCGCCTCGAGGTCTGTCCCCCACCGTGCGAGAAGCTGACCGTCGCCGGCGAACACCACCGCCTCGATGGGATGCGGCGGGACGTACGCGGTGACCTGGCGACCGCAGTCATAGTCGAACCCCTCGCTGACGAACTCGCCAACAGTGGATGGCAACGTCACCACCGCCTCCCGTCAACGGTCATGATCCACCGCGGCACCGAACTCGTCGAGGGGTGTACCCACTGCCCGCCGAGGAAGAGATATGCCGCGCTGGGTCGAACGCCGAGGATTGCCGCGCTGCACGTCCGCTCCCGCTGATGGCGGGCTGGCGGACTACTGCTGCAGCTTCGCCAGATTGCCGGGCCTGAGCATCCATAGGACAGTCCCAACGCGGTGAGCCCGACCCAACCAGCCGGAGGCAGCGAGTTCCGCAGGATGATGCGGCGGCGTAGGCAGAGTCAATGCATCTAGCTCCCTGTTCGGCAACGGGGCAACTGTTCGGAGCGACATCAGAACTCGGTGACCGGACGGATCTCGACGACGGGGTGGACTTTGACGAGCACCGCTGCCGCCTCGACGAGGGCGTCGTAGTCGTCGCACGTGACGAGGAAGAAGCCGGTGAGCTGCTCGGATCCAGGCCGCCACGGGCCGGCCGAGACGACCGTTCGAGAGTCCGAGCCGCGACTGAGGGTGCGTGCATACCTGCTGTCCTGCAGCCCAGCTCCTCCGGTGACGGCGCCGCCATGAGCTGCGAGCAACTGCCCGAACTCGTAGTCGGTGTCGAACGTGACTTGGCGCTCTGCGTCAGTGGCAGCCCCCCACTCGAGCTCGTCGTCGGCGGGGAACATGACGGCGTACTGCGACATGGCTATCCTTCTGTTCGGCCGATGTTGATGCCGTCAACAATCGCGCACGTCATGAACCAATGGGGACTTGGGAGGCGCTTGCCTTCTGGCTTCCACCTGACGTCCGACGATGCCGCCGATCGGTCGTGCCGAACAGCGGACGTCGTCACAATGTGGTGACGAGGCTCGGGACGCCCGATCTGTCGCCACGCTGACTCTTACGTTCAAGCCATGACCCCGTCAGCTCAGCATGTCAGGAGCGCAGCCGTCGTCCTCGTCGCGGCGGCGCTCTGCGGGTGCGTGCAGCCGGTCCGGATCGCACCCACGGCAGCAGTGTTGACGACCGTAGCGGTGCCTGGCTGCCCGCCGGTGGTCATCAAGCCGGCGCAGAGCGCGCTGATCGACTTCACTGACTTTGTGGTGCACGACGGGGTCACGTACAGCTCCCGGCCCGAGCGGCCCCAGACCTCGACACCGAAGCAGCTCGGTCCAGAGCTCTTTCGGGTCTCGTGCACGTTCTCCAAGCTCAACGAGATGACTCAGTCAAAGTTGCCGGACGCGACCGAGCACTCGGCCGGGTACATTCCAGCCCAGTCACCAGTATTCGAGATGACAGGGTGGCCGGCGGCCTGTCGACTCTTGGCGCAGCATGACGGGGCTTGGTACGTCTACGTCGCCACGATCGAGACCGGAGATACATCGATGTACAACGAGTGCGGGCTGGAGCGAAGCCGGCCGACGGCCGAGGCGGCACCCTGAGCACGACCAAGTCTGGCGGCACCCTCGACCCTCACGTCGACAAGGGTTCGCCCGACGACACCGCCGCCGGCGAGGAAGATGATGGGTGCGGTCACGAAGGTCTTGCTGAATCGCACCGACTGGCTGACGAGCACGACGACCAGCAGGGCGAAGACGCTCAAGGCTCCGGTCATGTGGCCTTTCTGGTGCTCCTCGATCAACGACATGCAGGGTGCCTACGGACGAGCGACGCACCTGAACCCGACGTGACCGGTGGTGCTGCGCACCCCGTGGCCCTGGCGGGCCGCAGGGCGATAGCGGTGGCAGTAGGACGGCGCGCAGAGGTGGGATCCGCCCTTCGTGACGCGTCGGTCTGCCTCGGAGAGCCTCACCGGGGTCTCAGGGGCACAGCACGAGTGGTGCTCGTGCTCCGGCGTCTCCATGTTGGCGGCGGACGAGGGATCGCTCGGTGTCCCCGGCCGGTCGGTCCACGGGCTATTCGTCCACTCCCAGACGTTGCCGGCGACGTCGTAGAGGCCGAACCCGTTGGGCGGGAAGCTCCGGACGGGCGACGTGCCGAGGAACCCGTGCGGGTGCAGGTTCTCGAACGGGAACCGTCCCACCCAGGTGTTCGCCATGAACAGCCCGTCGGGACAGAACTCCTCACCCCACGGATAGGTCGCGCCGTCGATGCCGCCCCGGGCGGCATGTTCCCACTCGGCTTCCGTCGGCAGCAGCTTGCCGGCCCAGTTGGCGTACGCTGTCGCGTCCTCCCAGCCGACGTGGACGACAGGGTGGTCCGGCCTATCGTCGATGCCGCTGCCCGGACCTGTCGGGTGACGCCAGTCCGCGTCGGGCTGCCAGCGCCACCAACGGGTCCAGTCGTCGAGCGGCACCGGCCCACGCGTCGGGGTGAACACCTGCGAGCCCGGCACGAGGAGCTCGGGGTCGGCCCCGGGGAAGTCGTCCGGCGTGGGCGCACGCTCGGGCACGGTCACGTGTCCCGTCTCGGCCACGAACCGCGCGAACTGGTCGTTCGTCACGGGGTGCTCGTCCACCCACAGGTCGCCGACGGTGACGCGGGTGACGGGCCCTTCCTCCGGGTAGAACCGCTCGCTGCCCATGGCGAAGGTGCCTCCGGGTACGTAAGCCATCCCGGCGCGGGTGACGGCGGTCGGCGACACGTTGCTGAGGCCGCTACTACTGCCTGGCCATGGCGATACGGAGGCGTTCCTCCGGGTCGATCATATGGTCGTGGTCGTCGTCCCCGAGGTCGATCTGCACCCAGTGGATCTTCCCGGTGAAGCGGCTCGTCGCTGGCGTGTAGTCGGGGGTGACCGTGGTTCCGGTCTCATGGCCGATGTCGGTGGTCTCGTCGGCGGAGAAGATCATCGCCTGTGTGGCTCCGACCCGGCCGCGGCCCACCGCGGACCCGTCGTAGTACAGGGTCACCGCCCCACCCCTGGCCAGTCCACCTCCGTCGTAGGCGAACTCCATTCGCACCTGGTGCGTCCCCGCGGGGATCGGCGTCTCGGCCTCGACCGCGAACTCCTGGATGCCGAGGAGGTTGTAGACGAACTTCGCCTTGGCGTCCTTGACGTAGACGGCCCAACCGCCGAATCGGCCGCCCTGCGCGATGATCACGCCATTGGCGCCGCCGTCGGAGACGTCTACCTCGGCGGTGACGGTGAAGGACTTGTTCTTGATGCTCACCACACTGTTTTCCGAGAGCCGGCCCATCCCGGGGTAGAACAGCTGGGACGTGCCGCGGATCAAGGTGGGGCGGCCGGCCATGCCCGGGTCGAGTCGCTCCGAGGTGCGGTCATCCATCGGCAGCACGTTGTACTTGGCGGCTTCGATCAGCCACAGCCGTTGCAGCTTGGCGAGCATCTCGGGGTGCTCGGCGGCCAGGTTGCGCGCCTGGCTGAAGTCGGTCCCGCCGTCGTAGAGCTCCCAGACATCGTCGTCGAAGGCGGGCAGGTCCCCGCCCACCATCACCCAGGGGGTGCGGTGTTTGGTGACCGCGCTCCACCCGCGGTGGTAGATGCCCCGGTTGGCGAACATCTCGAAGTACTGGAGGTCGTGGCGCTCCGGAGCCTCGGCATCATTGAAGGTGTAGAGCATGCTGGTGCCCTCGATGGGCGACTGTTGCACGCCGTTGACCATGGTCGGTTCGGGCAGGCCGGCAGCCTCGAGGATCGTCGGCGCCAGGTCGATCAGGTGGGTGAACTGCGAGCGCAGTCCGCCGCGCTGCTCGATCCCCTTGGGCCAGTGGACGATCGTGCCGTTGCGGGTGCCGCCCCAGTGGGAAGCGACCTGCTTGGTCCACTGCAAGGGGGTGTTCATCGCCCAGGCCCAGCCGACCGAGTAGTGGTTGTACGAGGTGGGAGTACCGAGCTCGTCCATCTTGCTCACCATGAACTCGGGAGTCTCCAGGGCGGCCATGCCGTTGAAGTTGGCCATCTCGTTGAAGGCGCCGTTCATGGTGCCCTCGGCCGACGCGCCGTTGTCACCGATGATGTAGTAGATGAGCGTGTCGTCGAGCAAACCCAGGTCGTCGATCGCGTCGATCAGCCGGCCCACGTGGTGGTCGGTGTGCTCGAGGAAGCCGGCATAGACTTCCATCTGGCGAGCGAGCACCGGCTTGAGCTGCTCGGGCATGTCGTCCCAGGCGGTGATCTCGTCGTGCCTGGGGGTGAGATCGGCATCGGCGGGGATCACGCCGAGCTCCTTCTGCCGGGCGAAGGTGTTCTCGCGCAAGGTATCCCAGCCGTCGTCGAACCGACCGGCATACCGCTCCGCCCATTCCGTCGGTACGTGGTGCGGTGCGTGCGTCGCGCCCGGCGCGAAGTAGATGAAGAAGGGACGGTCGGGCATCAGGGCCTGCTGCTGTCGCACCCAGCTGCACGCCCGGTCCGCGAGGTCCTCGGTGAGGTGGTAGCCCTCCTCGGCAGTGGCCGGCGGCTCGACGGGGGTCGTGCCGTCGTAGAGGGCCGGGTCCCACTGGTTGTTCTCTCCACCGATGAACCCGTAGAACGTCTCGAATCCCCCGCCCCCCGAGGGCCACGCGTCAAACGGACCCATCGGGGAGGACTGCCAGACAGGGACTTCGTGGCACTTGCCGAACTGTGCAGTGGAGTACCCGTTGAGCTTCAGGGTCATCGCCAACGGGGCCTTGGTGTTGGGCCGGACCGAGCTGTTGCCGGGCGCCGACGTGGCCGTCTCGGTGATGCTCCCCATCCCGACCGAGTGGTGGTTACGCCCGGTCAGCAACGCGGCCCGTGAAGGGGCACAGAGGGCCGTCGTGTGGAACCGGTTGTAGCGCAGGCCGCCGGCAACCAGCCGTTCCGCGACGGGGGTGCTGCAGGGACCGCCGAAAGCGCTCGAGGCCCCGAAGCCCACGTCGTCGAGCAGGATCACCAGGACGTTGGGGGCCCCTTCCGGAGGAAGCAGCGGCTCTATCGGCGGGAAGACGGTGTCCGGGTCCTTGGCGTCGTAGGTGGTCAGACCGGGCGCCGCCCGATCGGGTATCGGCAACATCGTTCGCGCGTGACGGTCATTGCTCATCGGAACCCTCCCAGTGCGAGCTCGTCGGCCGGAAGAGCACCACGAGACGCGACGACGCTAGGCCGGAACGACGTCGACCGGCATCAACCTCACGGAATGATCCGAGGCCGACCGACTCCGCAGGTCGATGGGGAACCATTGCCCGCCCGTTCCGGACGGCGGTAGTGTGACGGACCATGGGTGGGCGGGGTGTCGTCCCCGGTTCCATCGGGCGGATCAGGCCAACGCACCTGCACGACCGACCTTTTCTCTCCGGTTCATCACCGTTGTGGTGTCTGCCTGAAGACGCGGGAGGCGAGATGGTCACGCATGCTGCTCACGAGCAGAGCAGGCTCTCGTCCGGGCCCCGCGGTAGTCGCCGACCCACCCACGGGTCCAAGGCCCAGGCGACAGACCAGGTCATCCCGGTGACCCGCCATTCCGGCGCTGCCACACCGGCCGACCACGGCCGGCCGATGACAGCGGCACCCACCTGCAGGAGCGACGGGTCGCGACAGCGCCCCTGACCATCGGGCGCGGTTCGGCCCGCCAACCAGAAGGAACTGCGATGACTGTGACATCGCTGGACGAGCTAGGCCCCGTCGACTATGTGGTCGTCGAGTTCCCAGCAGGAGCAAGCAACTTCACCGGCGAGATGGCCAAAGAGCTGATCGCTCTGGTCGATGCCGGGACGATCCGGGTGATCGACATCCTGATCCTGACCAAGGATGCGGATGGATCCGTCGAGGCCAACGAGCTCGCCGACGTCGGGGACCTCGGGGAGCTCCAGAAGCTCGAGACAGAGCTGGCAGAGCTCCTGGCGGCCGACGACGTGGAGAATCTCGCGGCCGCCATGGACCCGGGAAGCACGGCCGGCGTCCTGATCTGGGAGAACTTGTGGGCCGCGCCGTTCGCATCCGCCGCACGGCGGTCGGGCGGACAGCTCATCGCAGACGGTCGAATCCCCATCCAGGCCATCATCGCCTCGATCGAGGCCGACGACAACGCGAGCGAAGGAGAGTGACATGCCCCTACGAGCAGCTCGGATAGGACGGGCCGGCGTCATCGGCCACCCCGTGGCCAAGACCGCTGTCGTCGCCAAGGCAGTCTCACCAGGCCCGTCGCCGGTAGCCAAGACCGCAGTGGTCGCGGCTGCCGTCACCCCTGGCCGACGCCGGCGACGCATCTAGGGCGTGTCTCTCAGTTCGCGGAGCACGGTGACGAACGCGCGGAGGACGACTCCGCGCCGCACGCCCGACGGGCGCAAGCTACGAAGCCCTGGAGCCTCGCGCGACGGAAGTGGTCAAATGCCTGAAAGCTCCGACCGGCCTGTCGCTTCGTTGCCAAGAGCTAACCTCGGAAACGAACTGACTTCGTGCTGGCGGCGACGACGCCTTGGTGGGCCAACAGGTGGCCGGCCTGCACGATTCGCTGCCGTCCTTGGCCCGATCGCGCCGCGACGGTCCCACTTCATGTGACCCCCCACCCCTAATCTCGCGGCCCGCAGATCGCCCGGCGAGAAACGGCCGCAACTGCCGCGAGGCGATTCGTCGACGACGTGTACAGAGGAGCGAACTCGGCCACGCCTCGGCGCGTCAACGTGCCATCCCCGGCCTCGTAGGTCTCCCGGACGAAACCTAGCCAAGACCCCGGTCGGGCGCAGCCTCCCGAGACGTCCGGATCTGCCGCTCGTCGGACCTTCGTCGGGGCACGCCGCGCCCTGCGCATCAGACGTTGATCTTGAAGCCGAGGTCGTGGTCACTCGCCGCGATGCCGCCCGACCCCCAGTTCTCGGGCGCGCTCTCACGCAGGAGGATCGACACGTGTTCTCGAGGGATGTCGTGCTCGGCGAGTCGGTCCACGATTTGTCGGTAGAGCTCGCGCTTGGCCGAGATCGAACGGCCGGAGAAGCAATCGACCGTGACGCGCACGTACGTGTTGGCTACGCCGTCGTGGAGCCCATTGACCATGGCATGCGGCTCGAACTCGGTCAGCCGGATGAAGCGGTCCTCCTCGGGGATCTTGAACGCCGCGACGAGGGCGCCGTGGACGGCGTTCATCAAGTCGACCTGTTCGTCAGGCTCACAGCCGCGGTGGTTCTCTTCGGCGCGACCGTCGGCTTGTGAGCACTCGTTGTGGCCATGACGTCGACAGCCCTCCCTGCCTGATTTCACAATGGACTCCAACGTCCGCAAGTGCCGCTCCGTGTGCGTTCGTTGAAGGCGTTGCTTCTTCTGGTCCAGTGGCACGATGTGGCTCGTGCCCACCGACATTCGTGAACTCACTGTCCTCATCGACTCGACGTGTCGTATCCGAGGGGAGTTCACGCTTCGCAGTGGACGCATCACGAACGAGTATTTCGACAAGTACCGTTTCGAGGGAGACCCTCGCCTGCTGCGGCGGGTGGCCGAGCACATGGTGCCCCTGTTGCCGTCGGATACGCAGGTGTTAGGAGGGCTCGAGCTCGGAGGTGTCCCGATCGCAACAATGGTCAGCGCCCTAACTGGGCTGCCCGCCATCTTCGTGCGTAAGGAGGCCAAGACGTACGGCACCTGCCGACTGGCCGAGGGCGGCGATTTCGCCGACCGTACGGTCACGCTCGTTGAGGACATCATCACCACGGGCGGTGCCGCGCGGAACGCAGCGGTAGCGCTCCGCGAGCTGGGCGCGACCGTGCATAGCGTGGTGTGCGCCATCGACCGGTCCGAGCCGGGCGCCAACACGTTGCACGAGCTGGGCCTGGGAACCGTGTCGGTCATGACCAAGGCGGATCTGGACGAAGTCCAGCGCTGAGCAGCACAGCCGGATGAACGCCACCCCCAGCATCGGCAGCGCCCTTGGGCAGACGACGAGGGACACAGCGGCGACTGCACGAGCCCGAGGTCAGACTCCTCCGCAGCGCCGCGGTCTCGAATCCGGCGAAGAACGCGAGGTGGCGCCTCGCGGTGACCAGTCCGGTCCTCGGGGCTCCGCGGAAGGTGCCGCATGGCGGCTGGAGGACGAGCTGGCACGGGTCGGCATGGAAGCCACGACCCTCGCTCGTGCGCTGGAAACCTGTCGCGACATCGGGGTCGCCATCGGGATTGTCATGGCCATGACAAAGTGACGCGCGAGACCGCGTTCGAGATGCTCCGCCTCGTCAGTTCTCACCAGAACCGCAAACTACATGCGGTCGCCTGCGACGTCGTCGCTACCGGGGAGCTGCCCGTGCGCTAGCCGGCATGAGGGTGCGATGCCCGGCTCCGAGTCCTCCCGACGAACCCCCGCACGGGTCCAGTCGTATGCCCCAGCCGCCCCGGCGTCGTTCCCGGCGGAGGGCCGGGCATGTCGCGTTCGATGATGTCGGTCTCGCCGCAGAGCGTGCAGGTGCGTGTGCGTCGGACGTTCGGTCCGAGCCGCTGTCGAGATCACCCGTGCCGGGTGAGCCTCTCGAGCGGCCATTCAGGTCCGTTCGGTCGCGAGCGTGTCCGGCGTGGGGCCTTCCGCGTCGGCTCTCTGGGCGGCTGTGTTGTCTTGGGACCAGTCAAGTCCCAAGCCGAGGCCCAGGCTCTCGTTGTCGCCGAGTCCGAGCCGCAGGGCGACCGCGGTGGCATGGGGCGGCCGGTGTAGTGGGTCCTTGATGAGGCAGTCTTCGATCACGTGGGCGAGGTCCTCAGGCACGTCCGCGGGCAGTGGCGGCGGGGGCTCCTGGACGTGGCTGAGCGCGGTGGCGATGGGCGTGCCCCGGTCGAAGGGGCGTTTGCCCGAGAGCATCTCGTGGGCGACGACGCCGAGGGCGTAGAGGTCACTGACTCCTGTCGCGGCGTGTCCGAGTGCTTGCTCGGGGCTCATGTAGTTGGGCGTGCCGAGCAGCTCGCCGTGCCGTGTGTGGCCCGACGCGTCGAGGGCCCGTGCGATGCCGAAGTCGGTCAGCTTCACGAGGCCGTCCTCGCGCACCATGATGTTGGCGGGCTTGACGTCGCGGTGGACCACGCGGGCCTGGTGGGCGACAGCCAGCGCGAGGGCTGCCTGACCCATGATGGAGCGGACTTCTTCATGGGGCAATTGGCCTCGTTCGCGCAGGATCGCGGACAGTGGCTGCCCGTCGACCAGCTCCATCACCAGGTAGGCCAGTCCGTCGTCCTCGCCGTAGTCGAAGAGGGCCGCGATGTTGGTGTGCATCAGCCGGGCGGAGTGCACGGCTTCGTCCTGGAACCGCAGGGCGAACTGTTTCTCGTGGTCGCTGTCGGGGCGCATCACCTTGACCGCGACGTCACGATGGAGCACCTGGTCGTGTCCAGCCCAGACATCCGCCATCCCCCCGGAGGCCAGGTGACCGGTGAGGGCGTACCTGCCGCCCAGGACAAAGCCCGCGTGGAGCCGGTTCATGGCGTGTCCACCGCCCCTGTCGCACCTGCCAGGTGCGGCGCGGTCGACGCTTCTTTGGAGCCTCGGCGTTCGCTCACCACGGTGAACCGGGCGGTCGGCGGGACATGGGGGGCGGCCGGCGTGCTGCGGTTCATCTGGTTGGTCCTGTCGGTGGTGGCCACGAACGATGGCCTTTCACCGTTGGTGCTGGCGGAATCCTATCAGGGTTGTATGTGTCCTCTAACTGCCTGCTTTGGGGATTCGCTCTGGCGCTTGTGCTAGCGTCCGTTGGATGGCGCGCCCGTATGGAGACCCGGTAGAGATCGTGACTGCACCCATCCCTGCGCAGTCCCCGTTCATCCCTGCTGATTCGAAGATCGTCGTCGGGGCGGTCGCACCGGCGTCGCCGGATCCGATCCCGCTCGTGCTGCTGCCGGGGTTCGAGTACCGGCTCCGCGAGTGGAGGCACCCGGACACCCACGAGGTCCACTGGCTGTTCGAGCGGAGAAAGGCCACCCAGCAGGGCGAAGCCGACGACTAGCCGCCTTTTGTGGGCCGTGACGATGCCGTTCGACTCGAGCAGAGTGAGGGAGCCAGCCGGGGTGGGGTATCGCTCGCTCATGCCGCGCTGAGCACGGCACGTCCGGTCGGCTGGCCCCTTCAGGTGTTCAGCGCGGCGGCCACCGTTGACAGCACCAGGTCGAGGCGTCCCAACCAGATGATGGTGTCGGCGCCGGCCGCGGTGACGAGGTGGCGGTCGAAGGACAGACCGGCCAGCCGGCTCTGCCCAGCCTGCCACGCCGCGGTGAACTTGACGGCGTCAACGGCCCAGGGCAGCCGTGGGGGCACGTCGGCGACGAGAACCCAGAGCGGCGCGTCGAGGCTGCTGATGCGGTCGTAGGCGGCCCACGATGTCGGGTCGAGGCTCTCGCGGTTGGTCAGGGGGACGTCGAAGCGGCGCACAGCCCGGAGGAGCCCGGTCAGCTCGGGGTCCCCCGGGTCCGGCGGCGGCAACAGGGAGGGCAGGACCGCCTGCCAGCCGGGCGGGATGGTGTCGAGCATCACCAGGGCCCGCGCGTCGCGCTGGTGGTGCGCGGCCCAGGTGACAGCGATCGGGCCGCCGAGGTCCGACGCGACGACCACGACCGGACGGGGTAGCCGAAGGGCCGAGATGACCCCGTCGAGATCGTCCGCGAGGTCTTCGAACGTCTGGCTCGGAGGCGGTGCGTCGCTGCGCCCGGTCCCGAGGCGGTCGTACATGCAGGTGCGGGCGGTGGCGCCGAGACGGGTGGGCACGTCCGCCCACTCGTCCATTGTGGCGTCGTAACCGTTGACGAGCAGCACTGATCGTCCTCGCCCGGTGCATTGCGCCTTGAAGTGGCGACCGTCGACGACGAGGTCCTGCTCGGCCTCCAGCGTCGCCGGGCTCGAGTGGAGTGCCGGCGTGGCCGGTGCCCCGGGCGAGGACGCCGGGTCCGTTGTCGTGCACCCGAGCAACACGACCAGCATGCTCAGCGCCGCCGCCGCGACGGCTCGAGGACGGGACCACCGCATCGCGCGGATGGCTCTTCCTCTTTCGAGCAGCGTCCGTTCCATGCCTGCCGGAACACCACCGGCTCGCCTGGCAAACGCGCCGGGCAGCGCTGAACCGCTCACCTCGGGGCAGACGCCGGACGCGACGTCTCGCCCGGACCGAACCTGCTTCGCGCGGGCCCTGCGACCGGTGTAGTCGGTGGAGGTGTTCATGGTGGCCTCCTTCAATGTCTCTGCGGCGTCGGCTGTTCCCTCAACGATGGCCGTGACACGGCCCGGTGTCTGTGCGCGCGACGACACTCCCTCTCCGGATGCGCTGCGGCGAACACCGACGGCAGACGGGCCCCGAACAGCCGACCATCCGCGTGAGCCTCTTGCTGCACATCCGCGTTGAGGACGACTACCCTCACCCAACAACGACAGCGGCCTGAGGGAGCAGAGTCATGATGGTGGAGTTGACCGCGGCACGCGAACGGCAAGCCATCCTTGAACACACCCAGCGTCTGGCGGAGTCGGCCGTTGCGTCCGGACCCGCCGCGGGGGTGCCCACCGCCCAGGGGTGGACAACCACCGACCTGGTCGCGCACGTGGGCCAGACCCAGCACTGGGTCGCGGAGATCATCGAGCGGCGCATCACGGACCCGACGCAGTTGCCAACGGAATTCGCCGAGGTGCCCACGGACTCCGAGCAATGGCAGGCGTGGCTGTCGGCGTCCGCGCGGCGCGTCGCGAGCGCGTGCTCTGAGGACGCGCTGGACGCGCCGGTGTTCAACCCCGCAGGTGACGAACGGTCCGGGGCCCGGTTCTGGCTGGTCAGCGTCCTGAACGAGGCGGTGGTTCACGGCGTTGACGCGGCCACGACGGCGGGACGACCCATCGACATCGAGGCCGACATCGCGAGCGTGCTCATCAGCAACCACTTCGCGATGCTCACCTCCCCTACGTGGGAGCGGCAGCGACCGGAGTCCGCTCACGCCATCCGTGGCACCGGGCAGACCTTGCAGTGGGTGGCCACCGACATCGATGACGACGCCGGCGCGTGGTTCATCGAACGGCGGCCGGACGGGGCCAAGTGGCAGCTGAGAACCGAGAGGGCCGATGTCACAGTGAGTGGCACGGCACGTTCGCTGCTCCTGGTCCTGACCCGACGACTGTCCCTCGTGGACCGCGCGGCTCACGTGAGAGTTGCGGGTGACACCGGCCTCGCACAGCACTGGCTCGACAACACTGCCCACGTGAGCGGCTGACGCTAGCGAGGCCAGAACGGCAGGGCCTCGGGCGAACATCCACACATGCCGCGGACCCGGTGTTCCCTGCCCAAGCGAGGCGAATGGTGTGGCGGGGCGTGACAGTTCTCCGGATGTGCTCGTTTGCAGGTTGGGCAGACCGTGGAAGTCGAAGGCCAGCCAGTCAGGCCCTCAACACACGGTCACGTGGAACTCGGGTGACCGGGCGATCCCGGGCGCGATCCGCGGCAGTGGGCAAGGCGGCGTGCCAGTTGGTCCGTACGGCCTCCACTGGCCGGGCGTCAGAGATCGCGTTCGGCCAGAGCACTGCCACCAACGTCGTGGATCACCACACCACACGCTTGAGCGACGCCGCTGTAAACTCTTCTCGGGCGTGACCGGCACGGAGCGAGCAGGGCTCGCGTAAGGGCTTCGCGACCATGGGTGAGAGGCCGGCCGCGACTGGGAGGCCACATGACAGACACAAGCCACAAGCCGGTGACCGGTGCGTCAGAGGCCACCTTTGAGGTGTCGGGTTCCCCCGCAGGCATGACAGAACCCCGTTTCGGGTCACCGGTTGAGGTCCCACCGGAGGCTTCGGAGCAGACAGCGACGCTTCAGGCGTTGTTGGCGGGGGTGAGGGCCGCGGATCCACGCTTCCGGCACGTCAGTGTCGTGCATCCGCGAACCTGGGCCGACGCGCCGGCCGTGGCCACGACGCCGGTGGCGCGAGCGATGGCTGAGGCGCAGCTGGCGACGAACGACGGCGCCATCGCGGAAGCCATTCGAACTGGACTCCCTGTGATCGTGACCGGCGCCGACCGCGCCACGCGCTTCCCGAACGTCCACCACGTGTCCCGTCGCCTCGGCGTTGACCTGCAACTGGCAGTGCCTCTCAGGCACCGGACACGGGTCGTGGGGGCTCTCAGCGTGTACACGGTCGGTGAGGGCGACCTCGACCTGTCGATGCTCGAGCTGGCGGAGGCCGTCGCAACGCAGGCGGCCGCCTTGCTCGAACTCGCGCGAGAGATGGCCGACCTCCGGGCCGCCATGGTCACCCGGCAGCGGATCGGCCAGGCGTGCGGCATTCTCATGAGCCGCTTTGTGCTCACGGACGAACAGGCCTTCCTGGCCCTCACCCGGGCATCACAGAACCGCAACCTCAAACTCCGCGAGCTCGCGCGAGAGGTCATCGCGACCGGCACGCTGTCTGAGCTCGAAGAGTCGTGACCTCCTGACCCCTGGGCACTTCGGTGCTCGCGCACCGGCCTCGAACCTGGGCCGGCAGCCCTCACGGGGAGCAGGCTAGGTCGCTCCTACCCTACGGATTGGGGACGGCCGGCGTCTGGACGGGGACGGCCGACGCCCCTCGACCACTTCAGCCTGGGCGAGGGCTCGAAGGCGGTCGCGCGAGCCCTGGGCTGCGAGGTGACGTAACCGCAGGTCAGAGCCGGGCCGGTACCCGGGGCCGCCACGAGGCCGGGTACCGTCGATCCGTGCTTCGACTCTGGCTGACGCGGCGGTGGCTGCTGTGGACCCTCGCCGCGGTCCTCTTCGGGGTCGCCTGCTTCTACCTCGGCCAGTGGCAGTGGCACCGCCATGTCGAGCAGCGGACCAAGGTCGAGGCCATCGCCCACAACTACGGCGCCGCGCCGGTCGCCTTCGCTCCCGCCATGGTCGCGGCGCCGATCCCCGCGGAGCGGCAGTGGACCCGGGTCATGCTGACGGGTACGTATGCCACCGGCGCAGACCTGCTCGTCCGCAACCGGACGCTCGACGCGACGGTGGGTTTCGAGGTGCTGACGCCGATGCGGACGGGCGATCTGACGCTCCTCGTCGACCGGGGCTGGGTGCCCAACGCGAACGACGCCGAGACCAGCCCGCCCGTCGACCCGCCGCCATCCGGCCCGGTGCAGATCACCGGATGGCTACGCACCGGGGAGGTGAGTCTCGGCCGCGACCTGCCTCGGCCGCAGATGGCGAGCATCAACATCGCCGACGCGCGGACGCAGGTGCCGTCGCTGAGCCCGGTGGACGCGTACGTCGTCCTCGGCGCACAGGTGCCGACCGCGGCCGCGGGCGATCACCCGCTGCGTCTGCTGCCCCGCCCCGAGGAGGACCTGGGGCCCCACCAGGCGTATGCCTACCAGTGGTGGCTCTTCATGTCCGGCGGGCTCGTCTTCATCTTCTTCGCCATCCGGCGGGAGGCGGCCACCCGGCGTGCCGTGACGGCCGGACCCGACGCGGTCCCCGTCAAGCCGAAGAAGGTGCGCATCTGGGACGAGGAGGATGCCTGAGGACGAGCCCTCCGCCGCGCGGAGCCTCCCGGATGAGAAGGTCGACGTCAGATCCCGCCGTCACCCTTCAGAGGAGCCCCGCATGGACATGCGCCTGGAACTCGTCCCCCTCCCGACCACCGACGTCGACGCCAGTCTGGCGTTCTACGCCCAGGGCATGGGCTTCGTCCTCGACCACGACGTCGAACCTGGGAACGGCATGCGGGTCGTGCAGCTGACGCCCCCGGGGTCGAGCTGCTCGATCGTCATCGGCGTCGGGATGAGCGCGCCCGACGCGCCCCGCGTGCAGAACCTGCACCTCGTCGTCGATGACATCGACGAGGCGCGGGAGATGCTGACCGGCAACGGGGTCGACGTCTCAGAGGTCCAGGACATGGGTGGCGTCAAGTACGCACACCTCAGCGACCCGGACGGCAACACGTGGGCGCTCCAGCAACTCTCGCGATGAGCGGGCCCGCGGCACGACGATGACGACCGGCGACTCCGCGCCCGACCATCTCCGGCTGCTCGCCCGACCGACCGTCGCCGAGCGGCGGGCCCAGCTGCCCGGCGACGCCCTCGTGTCCGCCGACGTGGTCATGGACCGGGCCTTCACCGTGTCGGGCGCGCCCGAGCGGGTCTGGCCGTGGCTCGTCCAGCTCGGCAGGCGACGCGCCGGCTGGTACCTCCCGCGGACCGTCGAACGCGCCGTCCCGCGGTCACGCCGGGCCCTGCGTCACCTCGACCCGGCCCTGCAGGGGCTCGCGGTCGGGGACGTCATCCCCGACTGGGGCGGTGCTGACGCGACCTTCACGGTCGTCGAGCTCGAACCGGCCGCGCACCTGCTCTTCGCCTCCACCCGAGGCCGCACCGACCTGACGTGGTGCCTCCGGCTGCAGCGGGCCGACGGCCACCGGACGCGGGTCCACCTGCGTCTCCGACTCGGACCGGTGCGTCACCGCGGGCTGGCCCGAAGCCTCGGAGGTCTCGTGGACCTCGTCACCGTGGCCG
The DNA here is from genome assembly GCF_024519435.1 of Terrabacter sp. Ter38. Lineage (GTDB taxonomy): Bacteria > Actinomycetota > Actinomycetes > Actinomycetales > Dermatophilaceae > Terrabacter. The sequence continues at coordinate 222,235 of NZ_JALJRZ010000007.1, read as the reverse complement.
GCCTCGCCGTCGGGCTCGAGGAACGGCTGGAACACGACCGCGCCTGAGCCGACGGCCGTGCTCAGACGTGGTCGAGCGCGTCGCGCTCCAGCCCCGTGAGCTCACGGTCGGCTCGCCCGGGCCGCTCGACGGTCTGGTCGTCGAACTGCGTCGCGTGGAGGTCGGCATACAGGCCACCCGCCGCGAGCAGCTCGGAGTGACGGCCGGTCTCGATGACACGGCCGTGGTCCAGCACGACGATGAGGTCCGCCTGGCGGATCGTCGACAGGCGGTGCGCGATGACGATCGAGGTGCGCCCCTCGAGGGCCGCGTCGAGCGCGCGCTGCACCGCGACCTCCGACTCGGAGTCGAGATGCGCCGTCGCCTCGTCGAGCACGACGACGTCGGGAGCCTTGAGAAGCAGCCGCGCGATCGCGAGCCGTTGCTTCTCGCCGCCGCTGAGCCGGTGGCCGCGGTCGCCGACGACGGTGTCGAGGCCTTCGGGGAGCTCGGCGACGAGGTCGCTGATCTGCGCGGCCCGCAGGGCGGCGTGGATCTCGTCGTCGGTGGCGTCGGGCCGCGCGTAGAGCAGGTTGGCCCGGATCGTGTCGTGGAAGAGGTGGGCCTCCTGGGTCACGACGCCCACGCGGTCGCGCAGCGAGGTCATCGTGACGTCGCGCAGGTCGACGCCACCGATGCGCACCGCGCCCTCGCTCGGGTCGTAGAGCCGTGACACGAGCGAGGTCAGCGTCGTCTTGCCGGCACCCGAGGGTCCGACGAGCGCGACGAGGTGACCGGAGGGAGCCGCGACGGTGACGTCGTGGAGCACGACGCCGCTGCCGCGCCTGTCACCGGACGCCACGGACTCGAGCGAGGCGAGCGATACCTCGTCGGCGGACGGGTAGCGGAACGCGACGTGGTCGAGCTCGACCCCGAGGGGTCCGCTGGGCAGGTCGACGGCACCGGGCCGCTCCTTGACGAGCGGCTCGAGGTCGAGCACCTCGAAGACGCGCTCGAAGGAGATGAGCGCCGTCATGATGTCGACCCGCACGTTGGACAGGGAGGTAAGCGGGCCGTAGAGGCGGGCGAGCAGCGCGGCCAGGGCCAGCAGCGTGCCGACGGAGAGCGTGCCGTTGACGGCCATGACGCCACCGAAGCCGTAGATCATCGCGGTCGCCAGCGCCGCGACGAGGGTGAGGGCGGCCATGAAGATCGTGCGGTTGAGCGCGATCTGGATGCCGATGTCTCGCACCCGGCCGGCGCGCTCGGCGTACTCGGCCCCCTCACGGGCGGGATTGCCGAAGAGCTTGACGAGCAGAGCACCGGCGACGTTGAAGCGCTCGGTCATCCGCGTGCCCATGTCGGCGTTGAGCGTCATCTGGCGGTGCGCAAGGCTCGCGAGCCGCTGGCCCATGAGCTTGGCCGGGATGAGGAAGAGCGGCACGAGCAGCAGCGAGCCCAACGTCAGCTGCCACGACAGGGCGAGCATCGCCGCGATGACGAGCACCACCGACACGATGTTGGAGACGACGTTGGACAGCACGGACGTGAACGCCTGCTGCGCGCCGACGACGTCGTTGTTGAGCCGGGAGACCAGGGAGCCTGTCTGAGCGCGGGTGAAGAAGGCGATCGGCTGGCGCAGCACGTGTGCGAAGACCTGGGTGCGGAGGTCGTTGATCAGACCCTCACCGATGCGCGAGGAGTACCACCGCGAGATGACCGTCAGCACGGCGTCCGCGATGGCGATCACCGCGACGATAAGCGAGAGCCGGACGACGACGGACGAGTCCTTGGGGATGACTCCGTCGTCGACGAGGCTCTTGATCAGGAGCGGCACCGTGACGACGAGCACCGAGTCGACGACGACGACCGCGAGGAAGGCGATGATCGCCCGACGGTACGGCGCGGCATACGTCAGAACGCGGCGGCGGGTGCCCGGCGACAGGCTCCGCTCGGCCACCGACGAGTCGCGCGACATCGATCGCATCGCCATCCACGGCTGCATGCCCACGGCACAGACCTCCTTCAGTCCCTTGATCCAACCCCGAGGGACCGACAGCGATTCCCTCGGGCCCCGGATCGACCGGAGACGCGGCGCGGCTCAGGCGCCGAATCCGCCGAGCATCCCCTGGAGCAGCCCGGTCTGGGCCTCCCGCTCCCGGGCGAGCTGCGCGTCGCGGTCTCCGTCCATCGCGCCCCGCAACAGCGGCTTGAGCGCCCGGAGTGCGGGTGCCGGCGCGGCGAGCAGCGCCTCGACGAGGGAACCGGTCACCTCCTCGAGGTCCGCCGCCGGCGCGAGGGTGCCGACGAGTCCGATGCTGTGCGCCTCGGGCGCCGAGATCTTGCGCCCCGTCGCACAGATCTCGAGGGCCCGGGCGTAGCCGACGAGGTGGACGAGCGGGCCGGTGCCCCCGAGGTCTGGCACGAGACCGAGGCTCGTCTCGCGCATGGCGAACCACGCGTCGAGCGCCGCGACACGCAGATCGGCTGCGAGCGCGAGCTGGAAACCGGCGCCGATCGCGTAGCCGTGCACCTGGGCCACGACGACGGCCGGGCACTCCGACCACGAGGTGAAGCCCTGCTGGTAGGCCGCGATCCCGCGCTGGACGGCCTCCGGACCTCCCGCGGCGAGCTGGGCGACGCTCTCCTCCCCGGGCACGCCCTCCGGGGTGAACATGGCGGTGTCGATGCCGGCGGAGAAGGCGTCACCGGCCCCGCGGAGGACGACGACGCGTACGTCCTCGGGGACCGACCGCGCCTCGTCGGCGAGAGCCGCCCACAGCGACGGGGTCTGCGCGTTGCGCTTCTCCGGGTGGTCGAGCGTGAGGGTGCGGACAGGTCCGTCGGTCTCGACGACGAGGTGCGGATGCGTCATGGACGCAGGCTACCCGCGGGTCATGGCGATGCCATCGGCCTCAGGCCGCGACCGCCGGAACGACCGCCCGGCCGGCCGGTGCAGGCCGCACGACGCGCAGGACACCCCATCCGGTCACCGACGCAGGTTGGACCAGCTCGACCCGGAGGACGCGCGCACAGTCCAGGCACGACCACGCGGAGGTGGGGTCCGGGAACGGCGTCAGGTCCTCGCCCGAGCAGTACGGGCAGGTGAGGTGGTGGTCGGTGGGCATGGCACTCAGTGTCCTGATCGACCCACCCAGATACAATAACCATCCATTATGTGAGCCAAACTATTTGCTTATGTGTACCCGGAGCGGGCTCACTGCCCCAGGGCGCCCACGGCTCGCGCCACGACGAGCAACGCTGTGAGGAGGGCGGCCGTCGCCTCGAGACCCATGAGGGCCTTGGCCCGGGCCGACAGCGGCATCGTGTCGGTGGGGCTGAAGGCGCTCGAGTTCGTGAGCGACACGTAGAGGTAGTCGATGAACTCCGGCCGCCAGTTGCTGCGCTCGCTCGACGTCGCGGCGACCTCGGTGATCGTGTCCTGGTTCTCGTCCTGTGAGAAGCGCCAGTCGGCGGGCGGCATGCGGTCGCGCGCGACGGTGTGTCGCGCGACCGGGCCGCCGCGGTCGAGCTCCCAGAAGAGCAGCCCGAAGCCGATGACGTTGGTGAGCCACACCTGCATGCCGGCGAGGAGCAGCGGCATGCCGCCGGGCTTCGACTCCGTGAGGGTCTGGACGAGCATCGCGAGCGCGACGAGGTTCGTGGCGATGACCACGCATGCGAGGACCATCGACATGCCGCGCGACCACCGAGTCTGGCGGACGAGGCGGCGCGGGTTCGTCACGATGAGCGCCCCCAGCAGCGCGAGCTCGACGACCGGGATGGCCAGGCGGGGGCCGACGAGCAGGTTCTCCGGCAGCACGGCATACGCGAGCGCCGCCACGACGACGGCGAGCGCGGGCCACAGGCGGTTCTCCCCCGCGCTCGAGCGCGTCTCACGGCGCCGTCGTCGCCTCGAGCTCGATGTCATGGCGCCAACGTAGCCAGTGGCGCCGCACGATGGGTGCCGACAGGCTCAGGCGAGCGAGATGAGGTCGAGGTAGTCCGGTCCCCAGAGGTCCTCGACGCCGTCGGGCAGCAGCAGGATGCGCTCGGGCTCGAGCGCCTCGACGGCCCCTTCGTCGTGGGTCACGAGCACGACGGCACCCTCGAAGGTCGACAGGGCCCCGAGGATCTCGGCCCGCGAGGCCGGGTCGAGGTTGTTCGTCGGCTCGTCGAGGAGCAGCACGTTGGCCGCCGAGACGACGAGGAGTGCGAGCGACAGACGTGTCTTCTCGCCGCCCGACAGCACGCCCGCGGGCTTGTGGACGTCGTCGCCGGAGAAGAGGAAGGAGCCCAGCACCTTGCGCACCTCGGTCTCGCCGAGCTCCGGCGCGGCCGACTTCATGTTCTCGAGGACCGTGCGACCGACGTCGAGGTTCTCGTGCTCCTGGGCGTAGTAGCCGAGCCGCAGCCCGTGACCGGGCTCGACCTCGCCGGTGTCGGGGGTGTCGACGCCGGCGAGCATGCGCAGCAGCGTCGTCTTGCCAGCACCGTTGAGACCGAGCACCACGACCTTGCTCCCGCGGTCGATGGCGAGGTCGACGTCGGTGAAGACCTCGAGCGAGCCGTACGAGCGGGAGAGCCCGGACGCGCGCAGGGGCGTCTTGCCGCAGGCGGCCGGCTTGGGGAAGCGGAGCTTGGCCACCTTGTCCTGGACCCGCTCACCCTCGACGCCGGCGAGGAGTCGCTCGGCGCGCTTGGCCATGTTCTGGGCCGCTGTCGCCTTGGTCGCCTTGGCGCGCATCTTGTCGGCCTGCGCCATGAGCGCACCGGCCTTCTTCTGGGCGTTCTGCAGCTCGCGGCGGCGGCGCTTCTCATCCGTCTCGCGCGCCTGGAGGTAGGTCTTCCAGTTGACGTTGTAGACGTCGAGGGCCGAGCGGTTCGCGTCGAGGTGGTAGACCTTGTTGACGACGGCATCGAGCATCTCGGCGTCGTGGCTGATGATGATGAGCCCGCCCTTGTAGGCGCGGAGGTACTCCCTCAGCCAGATGATCGAGTCGGCGTCGAGGTGGTTGGTCGGCTCGTCGAGGAGCAGGGTCTCGTTGCCGGAGAAGAGGATCCGCGACAGCTCGACGCGGCGACGCTGGCCACCCGAGAGGGTGCCGAGCGGTTGGCCGAGGATGCGCTCCTCGAGGTTGAGGGCGCTGGCGATCGAGGCGGCCTCGGACTCGGCGGCATACCCGCCCTGGGCCTCGAACTCCACCTCGAGCCGGGTGTAGGCGCGCATCGCCTTGTCGCGGACCTTCTCGTCGTCGCTGCCCATCCGCGCCTCGGCCTCTGAGCGCTGGCGCACGATGGCGTCCAACCCGCGGGCGGAGAGGATGCGGTCGCGGGCGAGCATCTCGAGGTCGCCGGTGCGGGGGTCCTGCGGCAGGTAGCCGACGGCGCCCGTGCGGGTCACCGTGCCGGCGGCCGGCTGGCCCTCCCCCGCGAGCACCTTGGTCAGGGTCGTCTTGCCGGCACCGTTGCGTCCGACGAGGCCGATGCGGTCGCCCGCGTCGATCCTGAAGCTGGCGTCCTCGACGAGCAGGCGCGCCCCGGCGCGCAGCTCGATCCCGGTGGCGACGATCACGGCATTCCTCCTATCGGTGCCGCACTACGTCAGCGGCCGGACAACCCCACCAGTCTAGGAGCCGCGAAGGGGTGCTCTCGACGCGATATCCGCAGGGCGGCCTCGTGGCAGGCCACGCACCCGCACACGCGGGAGGCGTGCATCGTGCCCACGTTCCGCCGGGTGCCCGGCTCCCACAGAGGTTCGGGTATGCCGCCGGGCGAGGTCGACGTCGGCAGCAGCATCGGCGCGGGGTCGGGGTCAGCCGTCCCGGCTCGGCAGCACCGGCAGGGCGTGTAGCCGCCGTTGCCGCCCTCGTGCCAGGCGCTCTGGTGGCCGCACCCGAGGCACAGGTGGACGAGCACGCTCACGGGCGCGGGCCGTCCTTCGCCACGGGCATGAGGACGGAGAAACCGGCCCCGTCACCGCGGATCGCCAGGGGGCGGTGCGCACCGTCGAGCACGAGCGTCGGCCGGGGGCCGGCGACGGCGAGCGCCTCGTGGAGGAACTCGGGATCGACGAGGACGTCGGCACCTGCGTCGTCCCCGACGGACACGTGGACCGAGCCGTCACGCACGACGAGGCCGACCGTCCGGGCCTCCACCGGCAGGCGCGCCTGGAGGCCGTCGGCGGCGACGGCGACCCGACCCGGGTCGGTGGCCACGATGCTGCGGTAGTCGGGGAAGGAGCCGGGGACCACGGGGGTCGCGACCAGCGCACCGTCGACGAGCGCGCCCACCCTCCCCGGCCGTAGCTCGAGCTCGACCTCGGAGTCCGCGCCGACGGCGGCGCACGCCTTGGTGACGCGCTCGGCCCATCCGACCGGGACGACGGCCGCCACCGGCTCGTCCGGCGACGCCGCCGGCGGGCCGGCGACGGGCGCCCACCCGACGGCGAGGCGGTAGCGGTCGGTCGCGACGCACCGCACCTCGCCGCCGCACACCTCGAGGAGGATCCCCGTGAGCACGCGCAGGTCCACTCCGTCGGGGGCACCCGCGACCGGCTCCCCCGGCGCCACGGCGAACCGCACCGAGGCCAGCGCCGCTGCGAGGTGTCCTGCGCGAACCGCGACCCGACACGCCTGCACCCCCGCGAGGTCGCGCTCGGCGAGGAGGGCCAGGGTGCGCACGATCTCGTTCCGGGCGTCCGCCAGACCGTCGACGAGACGCTGCTCGTGGGCGGTGACGACGTCAGCGGCAGCGCCGGACGCCCCGCGCGCGTCCTCGTCGAGCACGAGCGCGACCTCGGCGAGAGGCATGCCGACCCGGCGCAGCGACGCGAGGAGACGGGCAGCGCGGACCTGCGCGACGGCATACCTCCGATAGCCCGTCAGGGCGTCGACATCGGCCGGCACGAGCACGCCTTCACGGTCGTAGAAGCGCAGGGCGCTCGCGGTGAGGCCGCTCCGACGAGCGACCTCACCGATCGTCAGGAGGCGGTCGTCGTCGGCAGCGGGCTCGAGGTCGGCGGGCATGACGAGAAGACTGGTCCCTCGACCGGGTCGAAGGTCAAGCGGTCAGTCGCTCGGGTCGCCGACGGCGTACCTGACGGCCGCGGCGGCCCGTCGTCGATCCGTCACCGTCGTGGCCCACACGACGACGGCCCCGACGAGCGAGATACCGGCGGTCACCCCAGCGGCGACGTTCCAACCGGCCACGAGTCCGGCCGCTCCGGAACCGGACCCCGCGTGCGCCGCGACGACGACAGCGACCACGGTGACCCCGATGGACGAGCCGAGGTAGCGGGCCGTGTTGTTCGCGCCGCTACCCATCCCGCCCCGGCCCGCCGGCACGCTCGCGACGGCCTCACGCCCGAGGGCGGCGTTGAGGACACCGCTGCCCACACCCGCGACGAGCAGGCCGGGCAGGAACCGGGCCCAGGAGGACCCGGGCGTGATCCCCGACAGTGCGATCTGACCTGCTGCGACGACGACGAGCCCACCCGCCAGCTGCGCTCTGCCGGACCACCGCGCCGGTAGCCGCCGGGCCACCAGGGCGAACACGACGCTCGTACCGGACCAGGCGAGGAAGAGGACGGCGGAGGTCGTCGCGGGCAGACCGAGCGCCAGGGCGAGGAAGCCGGGGAGGAAGGAGAGCAGGCCGATCGCGCCCGCGCCTGTCGCGAGCGCAGCCGCACTCGCGGCGACGAACCGGCCGTCCCGGAAGAGGGACGGGTCGACCATCGGGAAGGACGTGCGCCACTCGGCGAACACGAACGCGGCAGATGAGACCGCACCCACACCGAGCAGGACGAGGACCTCCGGCCGACCCCACCCGCTCCGACCCTCGACGAGTGCGGCGAGGAAGCCCGAGGTCGCAACGGCGAGAAGCGTCGCGCCGAGCGCGTCGAGCGGTCGACGTTCGTGCGACCGGACCTCGTCCAGCCCGCGTCGTGCGACCGCGGCCAGCACGAGCGACGCCACGGCGAGGACGACGTACGTGTCGCGCCACGACGCCCAGCGGTCGAAGGCGCTCGCGACGAGCGGGCCCAGGGCGATGCCGCCTCCGACACTCGCACCCCACACCCCGCTCGCGGCCGCCCGGGCCGGGCCGGGCTCGAACCAGTGAGCGACGAGGCCGAGGCTCGCCGCGATGACCGCCGCAGCGCCGATGCCCTCCCCGACCCGGGCAAGGACGAACACGAGCGTGCCTCCGGCGAGGGCGGCCGCGAGACTCGACGCGGCGAGGACGACCAGCCCCCCGACGAGGACGCGACGACGACCGCGGTCGTCGGCCAGGGTGCCTGCCGTCAGCAGAGCCGCCCCGAGCCCGATGCCCATCGAGCTGAGGATCCACGTGCGCCCGGCGACGTCCGATCCGAGCGCCGCGGTCACGGAGCCGACCGTGGCCAGCGGGGCCGTGAAGGCGACGAGGGCCAGTGCCGTGCCGACCGCGGCCACGGCGAGCGCCCGGCGGGCCTGGTCGCCGGCTCGGGGCGCGATGGCCGGGGGCGCGGTCGTCCCGCGCGTCGTCGTCCGGGGTGCTGCCTGCCGGGTGCGGCTCATGACGTCCTCCGTGGATCCGATTGGTCTGTTGAACAGACCAAGACGTACATTCATTCCATGGCACTCGGGACGGACTACAGCGGACAGGACTGCTCGCTCGCCAAGGCTCTCGAGGTCGTCGGCGAGCGGTGGTCGCTGCTGCTCGTGCGCGACGCCTTCCTCGGGGTCACCCGGTTCACCGACTTCCGTCGCCGCCTCGGCATCTCCAAGGCGGTCCTGACCCGACGGCTCGGGTCGCTCGTCGAGGCCGGCGTCCTCGAGCGCCGGCCGCAGGGCGGTCACGACGCGTACGTCCTCACCCCCTCCGGCGAGGCGCTCTGGCCCGCCGTCCACGCGCTCATGCGGTGGGGGGACGCCACGACCTCCCCTCGCGGGTCGAGGCGGCTCTTCCGTCACCTGCCTTGCGACGCCGACGTCGACGTGTCCGGGCGCTGCCCCGTGTGCGGAGCGACACCCCCGGCGGCCGAGCTCGAGACCCGGCCGGGACCCGGAGCCGGCGCGGACCCGCCCACCAACCCGCTGTCCGCAAGGCTCCGGGAGCCCCACCGGCTGTTGGCGCCGCTGCGTGAGTGAGGGGGCGTAACGCGGGAGACACATCGATGCAGCACGATGTCCCCCATGAACGTCCCCCTGCCCCCGGGTGAACCGCTCAGTGCGGAGCACGCGCGGCTCATCGACTCCCCCGGACACGACGCCCCGTGGCGCCTCTGGGGTCCCTACCTCTCCGGCCGGCAGTGGGGCACGGTCCGCGAGGACTACTCGGCCGAGGGCAACGCCTGGTCGGAGTTCCCCTTCGACCAGGCCGTGTCACGCGCCTACCGCTGGGGCGAGGACGGGCTCGGCGGCATCAGCGACCGCTTCGGCTTCCTCAACGTCTCCGTGGCCCTGTGGAACGGCAAGGACCCGATCCTCAAGGAGCGTCTCTTCGGGCTGACGAACGAGGAGGGCAACCACGGGGAGGACGCCAAGGAGTACTGGTGGGCCCTCGACGGCACTCCGACGCACTCGTGGATGCAGTGGCTCTACCGCTACCCGCAGGCCGAGTTCCCCTACGAGCAGCTGCGGCGTGAGAACCGCGAGCGCACCCGCGACGAGCGGGAGTTCGAGCTCGGCGACACGGGCATCCTCGACGACAACGAGTTCTTCGACGTCACGATGACGTACGCCAAGGCCGCCCCCGACGACATGTGCATCCGGATCACGGCGACCAACCACGGACCGACCGCCGCTCCCCTCCACGTGCTGCCGACCATCTGGCTGCGCAACACCTGGTCCTGGGGTGTCGACGACCGCGTCACCGAGCTGCGCGAGATCCGCCGGAACGGACGCCCGACGCGTGGCTACCGCGCCGCCGAGGTGACGCACGGCTTCCTCGGCCGCTACGTCCTCGCCGCGTCCGGCTCGCCGACGACGCTCTTCTGCGACAACGAGACGAACGCCCACCAGGTCTTCGGCGACGACCCGCTCGCCAACCAGTCGCGCTACCCGAAGGACTCGATCAACGAGCGGGTCGTCCACGGCCGCACCCAGGCCGTCAACCCCGGCGGCTACGGCAGCAAGTGCTCGTTCTGGTACCGCTTCGACGCCGTCGGGCCGGGTGAGACCGTCACGGTCGACCTGCGCCTCGCGACCGGCGACCCCGGGCTCGAGTGGTTCGGCGAGCCCTTCGAGGAGGTGCTGGGCTCACGGTCGGCCGAGGCCGACGAGTTCTACGGCCACGTCATCGACGCCTCCCTCGACGAGGCCGACCGCCACGTCGCGCGCCGGGCGTACGCCGGCCTGCTGTGGGGCAAGCAGCTCTACCGCTACGACGTGCGCCAGTGGGTCGACGGCGACCCCGTCGGCCCGGCGGTCGCCGAGTCGCGCAGGAAGGGCCGCAACGAGCACTGGAAGCACCTCGCGCTCGCCGACGTCATCTCGATGCCCGACGAGTGGGAGTACCCGTGGTTCGCCGCGTGGGACCTTGCGTTCCACACGATCCCGCTCGCCCACGTCGACCCCGAGTTCGCCAAGGAGCAGCTGCTCCTCATGTGTCGCGAGTGGGCCATGCACCCCAACGGCCAGCTCCCGGCGTACGAGTGGGCGTTCGGTGACGTCAACCCGCCAGTCCACGCGTGGGCGGCGTGGCACGTCTACCGCATCGACGGCTACCGCGACCGCGAGTTCCTCGTCCGCGTCTTCACCAAGCTGCTGCTCAACTTCGCGTGGTGGGTCAACCGCAAGGACGCCAACGGCTCCAACCTCTTCGAGGGCGGCTTCCTCGGGATGGACAACATCGGCCTCTTCAACCGCTCCGCCCCCCTGCCGCCGGGCTTCCGCCTCGAGCAGTCCGACGCGACGAGCTGGATGGCCTTCTACTGCCAGCAGATGCTCAAGATCTCGCTCGAGCTCGCGCGCACCGACAAGGCGTGGGACGACGTCGCGACGAAGTTCCTCGAGCACTTCCTCTCGATCGCCCAGGCGATGCGGCACTTCGGGTCGAGCGACAAGTCGCTGTGGCACGAGGAGGACGGCTTCTACTACGACGTCCTCGTGCAGCCCGACGGGCGCGCGCCGCACATGCGGGTGCGCTCGATGGTCGGCCTGCTGCCGATCCTCGGCGCGACGGAGATCCCCTCGTGGGTCGTCGACGAGTGCCCCGACGTGACGAGCCGCTTCCAGTGGCTCCAGCAGCGCCGGCCCGAGCTCGTCAAGCCGATGCTCGCCCGCGAGGACGGCAAGATGCTCCTCACCCTCGTGCCGCCGAAGCGCCTGCGCCGCATCCTCGAGCGGATGTTCGACTCGGAGGAGTTCTTGTCCCCCTACGGGATCCGGTCGCTGTCGGCCGCGACGCGCCAGGCCGTGACGGCGACGCTCGGCAACGAGACCGTCTCGATCGAGTACGAGCCAGGCGAGTCGCGCACGGGCATGTTCGGCGGCAACTCCAACTGGCGCGGGCCCGTGTGGTTCCCCACGAACGTCCTGCTCGCCGACAAGCTGCGCACCTACGGCCGCTACTTCGGCGACGACTTCCGGATCGAGATCCCGACCGGCTCGGGCGACTGGCGCACGCTCGACGAGGCTGCCGACGTCATCGACGGCGGCCTGACGGCGCTCTTTCGCCCCGTTGACGGTCGACGCCCCTCCGACGGCAAGCGCATCGAGTCCTCGCCGGACCCGCTGTGGTCAGCGCACCCGACGTTCTCGGAGTACTTCGACGGCGACACCGGCGAGGGCCTCGGCGCGACGCACCAGACCGGGTGGACGGCCCTCGTCGCGCACCTGCTCAACCCGCGCCTGCCCCCCGACCCGCGCACCATGGGCTGGGCCTGAGCGAGACGGCACACGCCCTCGGTCGGCCCCGCCGTGCCGGGCGCGGCGCAGATGGCGTATGCCGTCCGGCGGGCGAGGCGTGTCGGGGGACCCGTCGCGCTCGGGTAGCGTGAGCCAGCGTGAACGCGCCCATCTCCGTTCGTGACATCTCCGCAGCCGAGCACCGTGCCTGGCTGCGGTCCCAGCCCTCGGCGAGCTTCCTCCAGACGCCGGCCTGGGCCGACGTCAAGAAGGAGTGGCGCGCCGAGTCGGTCGGCTGGTTCGAGGGCGAAGAGATGGTCGGCGCCGCGCTCGTGCTGCACCGTTCACTGCCGCGCCTCAAGCGGTCGCTGGCCTACGTGCCCGAGGGTCCCTGCATCGACTGGGCCTCACCGCGGCTCGTCGAGCTGCTCCGCGCGCTCCGAGACCACCTCAGGGCCAAGGGCGCCTTCGCGCTGCGGCTCGGGCCGCCCGTGGCGACGCACCGCTGGCGCACGGCCACGATCAAGGCCGCCATCGGCGACCCGGCCGTCCGCCGCTACGACGACGCGACGCCCGACGTCGTCGAGCCGGTGGGCACGGCGGTCGTCGCCGAGCTGCAGCGGTTGGGCTTCCGCCACCTCAGCCCCGACGACGGCTTCGCCGCCGGTCAGCCGGAGTACGTCTTCCAGGTGCCGCTCGCGGGCCGCACCGAGGCCGACGTCCTCGCCGGCATGAACCAGCTGTGGCGTCGCAACATCAAGAAGACAGCGAAGAACGGCGTCACGGTCCGGGTCGGCGACGCCGCCGACCTGCCGGCCTTCCATCGCACGTACGTCGAGACCGCCGAGCGCGACCGCTTCACGCCGCGTGGCCTCGCCTACTTCGAGCAGATGTACGCAGCGCTGTCGGCCGAGGACCCCGACCGGATCCGCGTCTACCTCGCCGAGCACGACGGCGACGTCCTCGCGTCGACGATCTTCATCCGGGTCGGCGAGCACGCCTGGTACTCCTACGGCGCGTCGACCTCGGCCAAGCGCGAGCTGCAGGGCTCGACGGCCATCCAGTGGCGGATGATGCAGGACTCGATCGCAGCCGGCGCCGAGGTCTACGACCTGCGCGGCATCACCAACACGGTCGACGAGTCGAACCCGCACATCGGGCTCATCCGCTTCAAGGTCGGCACCGGCGGCGAGGCGGTGCGGCTGGCCGGCGAGTGGGATCTTCCACTGAACCGCTTGCTCTACAAGGCATTCGACCTCTACATGAAGCGGCGGTGATCGGTCGTGACCTTGTTCCTCCACGTCGACGGTGAGCGCTGGCGCGCCGGCCACGACCGTTTCGTCGCCGAGCACCCCGGCCTGGTTCCCGTCGTCAAGGGCAACGGATACGGCTTCGGCCGCGACCTGCTCTGCGGCGAGGCCGCCCGCCTGGGAGTACCCATGGTCGCGATCGGCACCTACGCCGAGCTGCCCTCTGCGCTGGGCGCGTTCGGCGGTGACGTGCTCGTCATGGAGCCCTACCGCGCGGCCGTCCACGCCGACCTGGCCGACCTCGCGAACCGGCGCGTCGTGCACACCGTGACAACCGAGCCCGACCTCGCGAGCCTTCGCGCGGTGCTGGCGGACGCGCGGGTCGTGGTCGAGGGGCTCACGTCGATGAACCGCTACGGGACACCCGTCGTGGACGTCGCCGGTCTGGCGGGCGTCGCCGACGCGGTCGGGGTCACGCTGCACCTCCCGCTCGGCACGGGGCACGTCGAGGAGATCTCCCGTTTCATCGCCGCCGTCCCGGGCGTGCGGACGTGGTTCGTCTCGCACGTCTCACCCGCCGAGCTCGTCACTCTCGCAGCGCGGTTCCCGGACCACGAGTTCCGGCCGCGCATCGGCACCGACCTCTGGTACGCCGACCAGGGCTCCTACGAGGTGCGCGCGCACGTGCTCGACGTGCGACCCGTCACCAAGGGAACGCGGGTCGGTTATCGACAGCGAGCGGTCGCCGCGGGCCACCTCGTGGTCGTCAGCGGCGGCACGTCGCACGGCGTCGCCATGGAGAGCCCCTCCTCGGCCGCCACCGCCCGGTCGCGTGCCATCGCCGTCACGGAGGGCGTGCTCGAGGCGGCGCACCGGGTGCGTTCGCCCTTCACGGTGTCGGGCGTCATGCCGCGTTTCGCCGAGCCGCCGCACATGCAGTGCAGTCTCCTCGTGCTGCCGTCCGGCGTCGCTCCCCCACGGATCGGCGACGTCGTCCCGGTCCGGATGCGCCTGACGACGACCACCCCGGACTCCGTCGTCGTCTCCTGACACTGCACGGCGACGGCCGGGCCGGACGTCCCGCGGACGCCGCCGCGTCGGTGCGCGTCGGAGCTAGGGCCGCGACGCCGTCGGCAGGGTGAGGATCTCGGCGCCGTCGTCCGTGATCGCGATCGTGTGCTCGCTGTGGGCCGTGCGACTGCCGGTGGCGCTCCGGAGCGTCCACCCGTCGGCATCGGTCACGAGCTCGGCGGTGCCGGCCATGACCCAGGGCTCGAGGGCGAGCAGCAGCCCGGGGCGCAGCGTGTAGCCGCGGCCCGGCCGTCCGGTGTTGGCCACGTGCGGGTCCTGGTGCATCGTCGACCCGACGCCGTGGCCCCCGAACTGGGTGTTGATCGGGTAGCCCGCGTCGGAGAGGACCGAGCCGATGGCATGCGAGAGGTCCCCGACCCGGGCGCCCGGCCCGGCCGCGGCGATGCCGGCGGCGAGCGCACGCTCGGTGGTCTCGATCATCGCGACGCTCTCCGGAGGTCTGGCCTCGCCCACGACGACGCTGATCGCGGAGTCGGCGACGACGCCGCCCAGGTTCACGGCGAGGTCGAGCGACAGCAGGTCGCCGTCGGCGAGCGCCCGGTCGTGGGGCAGCCCGTGGAGCACGGCGTCGTTGACCGAGGTGCAGATGTAGTGGCCGAACGGGCCCCGTCCGAAGGACGGTGCGTAGTCGACGTAGCAGGACGTGGCTCCCGCCTCGAGGATCATGGCCTTCGCCCAGCCGTCGATGTCCAGGAGGTTGGTGCCCACGGCAGCGCGGCCCTTCAGGGTCTGCAGGACGTCGGCGACGAGAGCTCCCGCGGCCCTCGCGCGGGGCAGCTCGGAGGGGCTGAGGATCTCGATCATGCGGCGCCTTTCGATGCGGCTGCGGTGCGACCAATAACTATCCCGGCCATGTTATCCCGGTCTAGGATCGTGGTCATGGTCAGGTTGCCGCTCACACCCGCGGAGGTCGAGCGCGGACAGCGCCTCGGCGCCCTGCTGCGTCGGGCCCGCGGGGATCGCACGATGCTCGAGACCGCCCTCGAGGCACGGATCTCGCCCGAGACCCTCCGCAAGATCGAGTCCGGCCGCGTGGCCACCCCCGCGTTCCCGACGATCGCAGCCATCGCGGAGGTCCTCGGGCTGTCCCTCGATGCGGTGTGGGCCGAGATCAACCCGCCCGAGGTCGGCGCGGGCCCACGGGGCTCCGGTCCCGACCGTCGGGACCGCATCGCCTCGTAGGACCTCCGACCGCCGGCCCTGCCATGCTGTCGGCATGGAACGCGTCCTCGGCATCGGCGGCTACTTCCTCAGGTCTGCGGACCCCGCGGCCCTCACCACCTGGTACCGCGAGGTCCTGGGACTGGACGTCGACGGCAACGGCCTGTGGCTGCAGGAGGCCGGGCCAACGGTGTTCGCCGCGTTCCCGGCCGACACGGACTACCTCGGCGCCCGCACCCAGCAGGTGATGCTCAACGTCCGGGTCGGCGACCTGGACGCCCTGCTCGCCCAGCTGCGCGCCGCCGGGGCGGAGGTCGACGCCGAGAGCCAGGACCTGGCCGGCGTCGGACGGTTCGGCTGGGTCACGGACCCGGAGGGCAACCGGATCGAGCTGTGGCAGCCCAGCTGACGACGGCTCAGGCCACCGGTCAGGCGCCCTCGCCGCTCTCGATGACGTCGAGGTCGCGCACGGCGTAGCGGTGGTGCTCCCACTCCTCCTCGAGGATCGTGTGCAGGCACGAGAGCACCGTCTCGGGGTAGGCGGGGTCGTGCGGGTTCGGTCGGGCCGACGCGAGCAGCGCGGGCGTGACGCCCGCGATGACGTCGCGCACCATCGCGACGCGTCCGGCCCGCACCTCGAGGACCTCGCCGTAGGACGGCGTGACGTCGGCGAAGACCGATGAGTCGAAGCCGTCGTCCTGGGTCGCAGCGTCGATCAGCCCGTAGGGGTGGTAGGGCTGCTCCTCCCCGAGGACCGCCTTGCGCAGCCACGTGTCCGTGGCCAGCACGAGGTGCCGCAACGTCTGGGCGAACGACCACTCGCCGGCGACGGACACGTCGACCGTGCCGGCCGGCATGGTGTCGACACGCGCGAGCGTGGAGGCCCAGGTGCGCTCGAGCCGGTCCCAGGCCGTCGCGAGTCCCTCCGGATCGGTGGCACGCCGGTCGGCGCGTCCCGGGAAGCGACGGTTCAGCTCGGCGTCGACGAGCGGGATCACGTCGACGCCGTTGACGAGAAGGAACGTCTCGCCGTCGAACAGCCAGGGCGCGTCGATCTCGACGCCCTCCACCTGCACACCGCGCATGACCACGCCGGAGATGTCGGCGCCGACGAAGCGCGCGCGACGCAGGTCCGTGTCGACGAACTCCGCCGCCTGCAGGTCGTCGGTCGGGCCGAAGGTTGCCATGACGTCTCCTCGTCGCACGTCGCGCGTGACGGCTCAGACTACCGATCGAGCGCGGCTCCGGTCTGGATGGGATCCCCCTCGACGGGCTCGACCGTCGCCGCCCAGCGATACCGTCGTTCCGGACGGTAGGCGTCCGGGAGGAGAGAGGTATGCGGTACGACACGAGTCCCACGGCGCGAGCGCTCCTGGCCCTCGAGGCCATCCAGGACTGTCCCGGCATCACGGCTGAGCGGCTCGGCGCCCACCTCGGCGTCTCCGAGCGCGCCGCCCGCCGCTACGTCGCGATCCTCCGCGAGGCCGACCTGCCGATCGAGTCCGTGACCGGCCCGCACGGCGGCTACCGCGTCGGCCGTGGGCTGCGTCTGCCTCCCCTGATGTTCACGGCTGCCGAGGCGCTCGGGCTCGTCATGGCGGTGCTCGAGGGCCACCGTGGCGCCGCCGACCCGACCGAGCTCGTCGGGGCCGCTCTGTCCAAGATCCTGCGCGTGCTCCCCCACCAGGTCGCCGAGCCGGTGCGGGCGGTCCGTCGAGTCACCGGGCCACCTCCGGACCCGAGCCTGCGCGTCGACCCTGCGCTGACGGCCCAGCTCGTCGAGGCGTGCACGAGGTCGCGCCGGGTGCGCCTCGACTACCGCCTCGAGGACGGCCGCGAGCGACCGATGGAGATCGACCCCTGGGCCGTCGTCCTGCGTCACGAGCGGTGGTACCTCCTTGGCTGGTCCCACACGAGCGATGCCCGACGCGCGCTGCGCGTCGACCGGGTCCGGTCGGTCTTCACGACGTCGCTGGCCTTCGACCCCCCGGACGACCTCGACGCCCTCCGGACGCTGGAGGAGCACCTCTCCCAGGGCTGGCGCCACGACGTCGACGTCCTCCTCAGAGCCGACCTCGACGAGGCCACGCGCTGGATCCCGCGCAGCCTCGGACGCCTCGAGCCCGTCGAGGGTGGGGTGCGGCTGCGGGCCACGACCGATGAGCCCGAGTGGTACGCCCGCCAGCTCGCCGTCACCCCGCTGGCCTTCGAGGTGGTCGGCTCACCCGCGCTCGTCCAGGCCACCGAGGACCTCGCCGCGCGACTCGTGAAGTCGGCGGGCGCCGCCGACGCCACCCGCGACCGCCCCGCCCATCGCTGACCCGGCCCCACCGGGTACGACACCGTCACGGCCGCTGGTCCAGCAGCCGACGTCCACAGGTCCCCGCGCGCACTAGGGTGATCTCGACCGGACCGGGGAGGCCCCCCGGTCCCGACCCGAGGAGCGGCAGATGAGCTTCAACGACAGCGCCCAGCTCGACACCTCCCAGGTGCAGAGCGGTGGCAGCGGAGGCGGCGGTGGAGGCGGAGGCTTCCCCGGCGGCATCCAGGTCGGCGGAGGCATCGGCGGCCTCATCCTGCTCGTGCTCATGCTCATCTTCGGCGGAGGCAAGATCCTCGGTGGTGGCAGTGACTCCGGCACGGGCGCCGGTGGCCTCCCGTCGCAGCAGCTCGAGAGCGGCCAGGTCGCCGCCGCGGGCCAGGTCGACCAAGCCGAGTTCTCCCAGTGCAAGACCGGCGCCGACGCCAACAAGAACGACGTCTGCCTCATCATCGCGACGGTCAACAGCGTCCAGGACTACTGGGGCAAGACGCTGCCGAAGTACCAGATGAACTACGAGCCGGTGAAGACCGTCATCTACCAGGGCCAGACCCCGTCGGGGTGCGGCACCGCCAACTCGCAGGTCGGCCCGTTCTACTGCCCGCTCGACGCCAAGGTCTACGTCGACGCGAGCTTCTTCGAGGAGCTGCAGAGCAAGTTCGGCGCCGACGGCGGCCAGCTCGCCAAGGAGTACGTCATCGCGCACGAGTACGGCCACCACGTACAGGACCAGCTCGGCATCCTCGACCGGGCGCAGCAGGACCCCCAGGGCCCCAACTCCGGCGCCGTTCGTATCGAGCTCATGGCCGACTGCCTCGCCGGGACGTGGGTCAAGCACGCGACCGAGACGACCGACGCCAACGGCACCCCACTGCTCAAGCCCATCACCGAGCAGGACATCACGTCCGCGCTCTCGGCCGCGTCAGCCGTCGGTGACGACCGCATCCAGAAGAAGATGCAGGGGCGCGTCACTCCCGAGAACTGGACGCACGGCTCGTCGGAGGCCCGTCAGAAGTGGTTCCTGCAGGGATACCAGACGGGCGACCTCAACCAGTGCAACACCTTCGGCGTCGACACCGTCAGCTGACGCCGCCCGGCGTCGCCTCGTCCAACTCGATGCGCACGGATCGGCCACGGCGCAGCGCGGTCTCGAGCACGTCGCGCTTCGGGTCGGGCAGGTCGTAGAGCTCACGCATCGGCAGCCCCGCCAGGGCCCGCAGGGCTCCGGCGTCGAGGACCTCGCGCACGAGCGTGCGGTCCCCACCGACGACCAGTCCGTGAGGTATGCCGTCCGCTCCCGTCGCCGGTGACTCGTCGTCCCCGAGGAGCACCCGTCGCGCGTGGCCGACGACGGCATCGACGAGCTCGTCGGCCTGCTTGCCGCGTCGGCGGGCGAAGCGTTGCTGCGACCAGCCGCCCGCCGCGGTGCGCGACTGCACGTGACGGGTCCCGACCTTCGAGGCGGTGAAGGTGGTGGCGGAGGCCAACCCCACGGCATACCCGCCGCGCCTGACGAGGATGACACCGAGCGGCTCGTGGACGAACGGCGTCGCCACGACGGTCGATCCGTCGGCCGCGCGCGCGGACACGACGACGCCGCCGGGAGTGGTCTCCTCGGCGGCGTCGTAGGGGCCGTGTCGCTCGGCGAATCCCGCCATCCAACGGTCGAACCGCCCGGGGTCGACCTCGATGACGCGCGTCGTCACGAGCGCGGGTGCTGCTGGCTCAGAGGTTGAAGCCGAGGGCGCGCAGCTGCTCGCGGCCGTCCTCGGTGATCTTGTCGGGACCCCACGGCGGCATCCACACCCAGTTGATGCGGTGCGTCGTGACGAGGCCCTCGAGCGCCTGCGCGGTCTGGTCCTCGATGACGTCGGTGAGGGGGCACGCGGCGGACGTCAGCGTCATGTCGATGACGGCGTGCGACTGCGCGTCGACGGTGATGCCGTAGACGAGGCCGAGGTCGACGACGTTGATGCCGAGCTCGGGGTCGACGACGTCGCGCATGGCCTCCTCGACGTCGGCCACGTTGGGCGGGGTGGTGGTCTGGGTCATGACGAAGCTCCTTGGGGGGAGGTGGAACTCGTGGAAGTGATGTCGACACCCGCTCGGGCGAGGGCATCGGTGAACGCGGTCCAGCCGAGCAGGGCGCACTTGACGCGCGCGGGGTACTTCGAGACGCCGGCGAACGCGACGCCGTCCCCGATGACGGACTCGTCGCCGGCCACCTGGCCGCGGGAGGTCAGCATGGCGCGCATCGCCTCGAAGGTCGCGAGAGCCTCCTCGACCCGATGGCCGATGACCTCCTCGGCGAGGACGGACGCGCTCGCGACGGAGATCGAGCAGCCCTGCGCCTCGTAGGAGACGTCGGTCACGACAGCCTTGGCACCGTCACCGGTGACATCGACCCGAAGGGTCACCTCGTCGCCGCACGTCGGGTTGATGTGGTGCACCTCGGCGTCGAACGGGTCGCGCAGGCCCGCGTGGTGCGGGCGCTTGGAGTGCTCGAGGATGAGCTCCTGGTAGAGGTCCATCAGCTCGCCTCCCTCTCGGTGTCGAGCCCGAACACGACGGGCACCCGGTCGAGCGCCGCGAGCAGCGTCTCGACCTCGGCGACGGTGTTGTGGACGGCGAACGACGCGCGGGTCGTGGCGGTGGCCCCGAGAGCACGGTGCAGCGGCCACGCGCAGTGGTGGCCCACGCGTACGGCCACCCCGGCGTCGTCGAGCACCTGGCCCACGTCGTGGGCATGCACGCCGTCGACGACGAACGCGACGGCACCGCCGCGTGGCGTGCCGACGGCAGGACCGACGACACGCACCCACGGGCGCTCCGCGAGACCGCGCTGGAGCAGGTCGACGAGCGCGGCCTCGTGGGCATGGATGCGCTCGACGCCGAGACCCTCGATCCACCGGACGGCGGCCGCGAGGCCGACCGCCTGGGCGGCGTTGGGCACGCCGGCCTCGAACTTCTGCGGCGCCGGTGCGTAGGTCGACCGCTCCATGGTGACGAGCTCGATCATCGAACCGCCCGTGAGGAACGGCGGCATGACCTCGAGCAGCTCGCCGCGAGCCCAGAGGACGCCGACACCCATCGGGCCGTACATCTTGTGACCGCTGAAGGCGATGAAGTCGGCTCCCAGCGTGGCCACGTCGACGGCGAGGTGCGGCACCGACTGGCACGCGTCGACGACGACGAGTGCCCCCACGGCGTGCGCGCGGGCGGCGAGGTCGGCGACCGGGTTGACCGTGCCCAGCACGTTGGACACGTGCGTGAACGCGAAGACCTTGGTGCGCTCGGTCAGCAGCTCGTCCAGCCCGGACAGGTCGAGAGCACCGTCCGCGTCCACCGGGACCCAGCGCAGGGTCGCGCCCGTGCGACGGGCGAGCTCCTGCCAGGGCACGAGGTTGGCGTGGTGCTCCATCTCGGTGACGAGGATCTCGTCACCGGCTCCGAGCACGAACCGCTCGTCCTTGGGGTCGTCGGTCGGGGCCGCGTTCGAGAAGGCGTACGCGACGAGGTTGAGCGCCTCGGTGGCGTTCTTCGTGAAGACGACCTCGTCGGCGGGCGCACCGATGAACGACGCGATGGTCGCGCGGGCGGCCTCGAAGTCGTCGGTCGCCTCCTCCGCGAGCTGGTGCGCGCCGCGGTGGACCGCGGCGTTGTGCTGCTCGTAGAAGGCGCGCTCGGCGTCGAGCACCGGCGTCGGCTTGTGCGACGTGGCTCCCGAGTCGAGGTAGACGAGCGGCCTGCCGTCGCGCACCGTGCGCGTCAGGATGGGGAAGTCGCCGCGGATCGCGGCGAGCTCCCCGTCCGTGAAGGGCAGGACGTCGGCCATTCGGCTCAGACCTCGACCGCCGCGGCCGGGGCCGCGGTGAGGTAGCGGTCGTAGCCCTCGTCCTCGAGGCGGTCGGCCAGCTCCGGGCCACCCTCCTCGACGACCTTGCCGTCGACGAAGACGTGCACGAAGTCGGGCTTGATGTAGCGCAGGATGCGCGTGTAGTGCGTGATGAGCAGGACGCCGAGGTCGCTCGAGTCCTTGGCGCGGTTGACGCCCTCGGAGACGATCTTGAGCGCGTCGACGTCGAGGCCGGAGTCGGTCTCGTCGAGGATGGCCACCTTCGGGCGCAGCAGCTCCATCTGGAGGATCTCGTGGCGCTTCTTCTCGCCACCGGAGAAGCCCTCGTTGACGTTGCGCTCGGCGAACGCGGGGTCCATGCGCAGGTTGCCCATGGCGGCCTTGACGTCCTTGACCCACGTGCGCAGCTTGGGCGCCTCGCCGTCGATCGCGGTCTTGGCGGTGCGCAGGAAGTTGCTGACCGTGACGCCGGGGACCTCGACGGGGTACTGCATCGCGAGGAAGAGTCCGGCGCGGGCGCGCTCGTCGACCTTCATGGACAGGACGTCCTCGCCGTCGAGCGTCACGGTGCCACCGGTGACGGTGTACTTCGGGTGGCCGGCGATGCTGTAGGCCAGCGTCGACTTGCCGGAGCCGTTGGGCCCCATGATCGCGTGCGTCTCCCCCGACTTCACGGTGAGGTCGACCCCGCGCAGGATCTCCTTGGGGCCGTCCTCGGTCTCGACCGAGACCGTCAGTCCCTTGATCTCGAGCGTGCTCATGGGTCAGTTCTCCTTGTTCGTGATGCTGGGCGTGTGCTGGGTGGGGGCGGCGTAGGCCGTCGACGCGAGCTCGTCCTCGATCGCGGCGGTGATCTCGTCGCGCAGGTCGGCGAGCGGGATCTCGCGGATGATGTCGGCGAAGAAGCCGCGCACGACGAGGCGCTTCGCCTCGTCCTCGTTGATGCCGCGCGACTGGAGGTAGAAGAGCTGCAGGTCGTCGAACCGCCCTGTGGCAGAGGCGTGTCCGGCACCCTCGATCTCGCCGGTCTCGATCTCGAGGTTCGGCACCGAGTCGGCGCGGGCACCGTCGGTCAGCACGAGGTTGCGGTTGAGCTCGTAGGTGTCCGTGCCCTCGGCCTCGGCGCGGATGAGCACGTCGCCGACCCAGACCGTGCGAGCGGTCTCACCCTGGAGCGCACCCTTGTAGGTGGCGCGGCTCTTGCAGTGCGGTGCGTTGTGGTCGATGTACGAGCGGTGCTCGAGGTGCTGGCCGGCGTCGGCGAAGTAGACGCCGAGCAGCGTCGCGTCGCCGCCGGGGCCGGCGTAGCGCACGTTGGCGTTGACCCGGACGACCTCGCCGCCGAGCGACACCGAGAGGTGCTTGAAGCGGGCGTCGCGGCCGACGAGGGCGTCGTGCTGGGCCAGGTGCTGGGCGTCGTCGGCCCAGCGCTGCACCGACACGACGGTGAGGTCGGAGCCGTCACCGGTGACGACCGAGACGAGCTGCGCGTAGCGTGCCGAGCCCGTGTGCTCGACGACGACGGTCGCCTTGGAGAAGCGACCGGCACGCACGACGAGGTGACCGTGCACCGGCTCACCGCCGTGGCCGACGAGCGACAGTCGGACGGGCTCGTCGAGCTCGGCCTCGGCCGGGATGTCGAGCAGCAGCGCGCCGCCCGCCGCAGCGCCGGCCACGACGGCCGCGCGGTCCTGCGGCGGCAGGATGCCGAGGCCCTGGGCCTGCTCGGCGGTGATCGTCGACGTCGTGACGCCCTCGGGGAGCGACGTGCTCCAGTCGAGGCTGCCCGTCGCGCCCTCGGCCAGCACGCCGGCGAGCTTCTTGACGGGCGTGAAGCGCCAGTCCTCCTCGCGACCCGATGGGATCGGGAAGGCGGTGACGTCGAAGGACGCCGTGCGCTCGGCGCGCGACTGGTCGGGCACGAAGGCCGCGGCGGAGTCGGTGTGGGCGGCCGCGCCGGGGGCGGCGACGGTCGTGGTCGGGGCGGCGTCGGGCACCGTGGTCTCGCTCTGCTGGGTCTCGGGGATGTCGGTGGTCGTGTCAGCCAGGAGGCTCATCAGCCGACGGCTCCTTCCATCTGCAGCTCGATGAGGCGGTTGAGCTCCAGGGCGTACTCCATGGGCAGCTCGCGCGCGATCGGCTCGATGAAGCCGCGCACGATCATCGCCATGGCCTCGTCCTCGGCCATGCCGCGCGACATGAGGTAGAAGAGCTGGTCCTCGGACACCTTCGAGACCGTGGCCTCGTGACCCATCGAGACGTCGTCCTCGCGGATGTCGACGTAAGGGTAGGTGTCGGATCGGCTGATCGTGTCGACGAGCAAGGCGTCGCACCGCACGGTCGAGGCCGAGTGCGACGCACCCTCGAGCACCTGCACGAGGCCGCGGTAGCTCGCGCGGCCGCCGCCACGGGCGACCGACTTGCTGATGATCGAGCTCTTCGTGTTGGGGGCCGCGTGGACCATCTTGGAGCCGGTGTCCTGGTGCTGGCCCTCGCCGGCGAAGGCGATGGACAGCGTCTCGCCCTTGGCGTGCTCGCCCATGAGGAAGACGGCGGGGTACTTCATCGTCACCTTGGAGCCGATGTTGCCGTCGACCCACTCCATCGTGGCACCGGCCTCACAGGTCGCGCGCTTCGTGACGAGGTTGTAGACGTTGTTGGACCAGTTCTGGATCGTCGTGTAGCGCACACGGGCGTTCTTCTTGACGATGATCTCGACGACGGCCGAGTGGAGCGAGTCCGACTTGTAGATCGGGGCGGTGCACCCCTCGACGTAGTGCACGTAGGAGCCCTCGTCGGCGATGATCAGCGTCCGCTCGAACTGGCCCATGTTCTCGGTGTTGATGCGGAAGTACGCCTGGAGCGGGATGTCGACGTGGACACCCTTGGGGACGTAGATGAACGAGCCCCCCGACCACACGGCGGTGTTGAGCGCGGCGAACTTGTTGTCGCCGGCCGGGATGACGGTCGCGAAGTGCTCGCGGAAGAGGTCCTCGTGCTCCTTCAGGGCCGTGTCGGTGTCGAGGAAGATGACGCCCTGGGCCTCGAGGTCCTCACGGATCTGGTGGTAGACGACCTCCGACTCGTACTGGGCTGCGACACCCGAGACGAGGCGCTGCTTCTCGGCCTCCGGGATGCCCAGACGGTCGTAGGTGTTCTTGATGTCCTCAGGCAGGTCGTCCCACGTGGCGGCCTGCTTCTCGGTGGACTTCACGAAGTACTTGATGTTCTGGAAGTCGATGCCGGTGAGGTCCGAGCCCCACGAGGGCATGGGCTTCTTGCCGAAGAGGCTGAGGCTCTTGAGGCGCAGCTTCGTCATCCACTCCGGCTCGCTCTTGCGGGCCGAGATGTCGCGCACGACGTCCTCGTTGAGCCCTCGACGTGCCGTGGACCCGGCCACGTCACTGTCGGCCCAGCCGTACTCGTAGGTGCCGATGCCCTTGAGGCCGGGGTTCAGCTCTTCGATGTGGGTGGTCATGAGGAACCTTCCTTGACGTGCGTGAGCGTGTCGGTGGTGCTCGAACGAGGTGGGGCAGCCTCGGGGTCAACACCCGGGGGCTGCGTGGTCTTCCGGGGGCGGGAGCCGATCCCACCGGTCGGGACGAACGTCGTGCAGACGTGGTGTCCGCCCGCGAGGGTCGCGAGGCGCTGGACGTGCACCCCGAGCAACCGGGAGAACGCGTCGGTCTCGGCCTCGCAGAAGGCCGGGAACTCGGTGGCGACGTGCTGCACCGGGCAGTGGCCCTGGCACAGCTGGACGCCGGTCAGGCCCCCGGCGCCGACGGGGCGCGCGGTCGCGGCGAAGCCGTCCTCGCTCAGCGCCTCGACAAGGGCCTCGGTGCGCGCGGCGGGGTCGTCGCCGGCGGCTGCCAGCCGAGCGGCATACCGCTCCTCGAGCGCGCCGACACGGCTGCGGGCGAAGTCACCGACGGCCGCGGGTCCCGCGTGCTCCTCGAGGTAGCGGAGCACCTCGACGGCGAGCGAGTCGTAGTCGGCCTCGAGGGCGCTGTGGCCGGCGTCGGACACGACGTAGGCGCGAGCGGGACGTCCGCGACCGCGGCGGCCACCCGTGGGCTCGTGCGGGACGACGGCGCCCTGCTCGACGAGCGCGTCGAGGTGACGACGCACGGCTGCCGGGGTCAGGTCGAGGTGACGCCCGAGCTCGGCGGCCGAGATCGGGCCGTCGGCGGAGACCATGTGGAGCACCCGGGAGCGCGTGCGCGACTCGAGCGGCGAGACGTGCTGGCCGTCCTCGCCGTTCTTCGCCTCACGCGGGGCGTGCGCTCCGATAAACACCACACCATTGTGACGTAATTGGGGCTGCGACTCCAGTTAGGTCGTCCTTACCGCCAGGCGGCGTCGTCAGCGTCGTCGTCCCCGTCGTCGTCATCGTCGTCGTCATCGAGGTCCGGCGGCATGATGACCGACGGCATCCGCGTGCGCGGGGGCGCGACGGCGTCCTCCCCGAACCAGCGCCTCCGCAGCGGGGCCGTGACCCAACCCAGCGGGCAGGTGAGCACGTAGCCGTACGCGAGCGCCATGCCCGTCGCGCCGGGGAAGAGCGCCAGCCCCAGCGCGATGACGATGCCGAGCGGGACCGTGATCCGCAGGTGGCGCGGCGAGAGGAGATCGCGGAAGGAGCGGAAGCGGAACGACGAAGCCATGAGCGCGGCCGGGACCACCCCGGCCACAACCGGCACGAGGGGTGCCCAGTCGTAGAGCGGGTCGCCGATGGCGAGCACCGTCGAGATGACGACGCCGGCCGCGCCCGGGCTCGCGAGACCGACGAAGTAGCGCTTGTCGGCCAAGGGGTCGATGGTGACGTTGAAGCGGGCCAGGCGGTAGGCCGCGCAGGCCAGCCAGAACATCGCCCCGGCCCAGGCCCAGACCGGGTAGGCCGGCAGCGCCCACGTGTAGACGAGCACCGCGGGGGCGATCCCGAACGAGATGAGGTCGGCGAGCGAGTCGAACTGCAGGCCGAACGGCGTGATGGCACCGACGGCGCGGGCCACCGCACCGTCGCAGATGTCGAGGACGATCGAGATGCCGACGAGCACCGCGGCCGCGCGGAAGTGCCCCTGGAACGACAGGAGCACCGACGAGAAGCCGCACAGCATGTTGCCGAGCGTGAAGAGGCTCGGCAGGGTCGCCCGGGCCCGGACGCGCGGGTTGAGCCGGTCGAGCGGGATGACCCGGGCGCCGGTGGCCGACACGAGGCGGATGCGCCGGCTCATCCGGTCGCGCCGGCGGGGGCGGTCGTCGGAGGCGGAGGCCGCGTCGCCGCTCACGAGGTGGCCGCCGCCGGGAAGCGGCCCAGCACGGTCTCCCCACCGATGGCGCGCTTGCCCTTGCTGACCTCGAGCTGCACCTCCGGCGGCACGAAGACGTCCATGCGCGAGCCGAACTTCATCAGCCCCATGCGCGCGCCGGTGGCGATCTCGTCGCCGGGCTCGATGCGGGTGACGATGCGGCGCGCGAGCTGGCCGACGAGCTGGCGGTAGACGATGCGGCGCGGCCGTCCCCCGACGACGCGCTCGACGATGATCTCGCTGCGCTCGTTCTTCGTCGCGCTCTCGGCGCGGTAGGCGGCGAGGAAGCGGCCCGGCGTGTGGGTGACGTCGATGACGCGGCCGCCGTAGGGCGAGCGGTTCATGTGCACGTCGAGCAGCGACAGGAAGATGCTGACCTGCTGCCACTCACCGGGCGGGGCGATGCCCGCCTGCGGCTCCCCCACGTGCATGACGATCCCGTCGGCCGGGGCCAGCACCACGTCGGGGTCGGACACGGGTAGGCGGTCCGGGGTTCGGTCGGGGTCGCGGAAGAAGAGGGTCACCCCCGCAGTGAGCAGGCCGAGGGCGGCGGTCGTGCGCGGTCGGCGGGCCAGCGCGGCGATCACCGTGGGCACGGCGGCCATCGCGGTGAAGGGCTTGGCGGCTGGGTCGATCTTCACGGGTCGGGGTCTCCGTCAGGGTCGAGTGTGGTGAGCAGGTCGAGTGGGGCAGGCGGAGCGGGGACGGCGGAGGGGTACGCCGGTGGCGACCGAGGTGCGGTGACCGGGGTCGTCGGCACCGAGCCTAGACTCATGCGCCATGACCGATGCGGTGACACTGTCCGACCTCCGCCGCACCTTCGGTCAGGTGTCTGCCCTCGACGGGCTGACGTGGACGGCCCCCGCCGGCCGCATCACCGCGGTCCTGGGCCCCAACGGCGCGGGCAAGACGACCGCCATCGAGTGCGCCGTCGGTCTCGGGCGACCCGACGGCGGCACGGTGCGGGTGCTCGGCCGCGACCCGTGGCAGGCGGACGCCGACCACCGGGCCCGCGTCGGCGTCATGCTCCAGGCCGGTGGCCTGCCCAACGGCACGAAGCCGCTGCGCCTGCTCCACCACCTCTCCCGCCTCTACGCCGACCCGCTCGACGTCGACACCGTGGCGCGACGGCTCGGCGTCACGGACTTCGCCTCGACGACGGTGCGCCGCCTCTCGGGTGGCCAGAAGCAGCGCCTCGCCCTCGCGGCGTCGCTGCTCGGACGCCCCGAGGTGCTCTTCCTCGACGAGCCGGCGGCCGGCCTCGACCCGCACGGACGGCTCGACGTGTGGGAGCTCGTGGCCGAGCAGCGCGACGCCGGGACGACCGTCGTCGTGACGACCCATTCGTTCGAGGAGGCCGAGCGTCTCGCGGACCACCTCGTCATCATGAACGCGGGACGCACCGTCGCCGAGGGGACGCCGGCCTCGGTGACCGGAGGCCGCTCCCTCGAGGCCGTCTACTTCAGCCTGACCCGCAAGGGAGCCGCGTGAGCACCTCAGCCAGCCCGACGACGCCGACCGCCGCTCGAGCGGCTGCTCCTCGCCGCCGGGTGCTCGCCCAGGCCCGCTTCGAGGTGGGCAGCCTGCTGCGCAACGGCGAGCAGCTGCTCGTCTCGCTCGTCCTGCCGGCCCTGGCCCTCGTCGGCCTCAGCGTCACCACCTCGCCGTCGCTCGGCCCGGGCACGCGCATCGACGTGGCCACACCGGGCGTCATCGCCCTCTGCGTCATCTCGGCCGCGTTCACCTCCCAGGCGATCTCGACCGGCTTCGACCGTCGCTACGCCGTCCTGCGCTACCTCGGCGTCACCCCGCTCGGGCGGGGTGGGCTCGTCGCGGCGAAGGTGGCGGCCACGCTGACCGTCGAGGCGATCCAGATCGGCGTCATCGCCGGGCTCGGCCTCGCGCTCGGGTGGCGACCGGAGGTGGCCGGGATCGCGTATGCCGTCCTCTTCGTCGTCCTCGGCACGTGGGCCTTCGTGGCCCTGGCGCTCCTGCTCGCGGGGACCCTGCGTGCGGAGGCGGTGCTCGCGATCGCCAACCTCGTGTGGGTGCTGCTCCTCGCGGTGGGGGGTGTCGTCGTCCCGCGGAGCGAGCTGCCGGCAGGGGTGTCGCACGTCGTCGCGCTCCTGCCGTCGGCAGGCCTGGCCGACGGGCTCCGATCGGCCCTGGTGGACGGACAGCTGAACCTTCTCGCGCTCGGGGTCGTCCTCGCGTGGGGACTGATCGCCACGGTCCTGGCGGCGCGTCTGTTCCGCTTCGACGACTGAGCGGACGAGACTGGACGCGGCACGGCCGCACGACGAAGCCGCACCACCCCCACGACCCCCACCGGCCTGGAGGCGACGTGTTCGACTACATCTTCGGTCTCCCGATGCACGCTCTCGTGATCCACGCGGTCGTCGTGCTCGTCCCCCTCTCGGCGCTGTGCGCGATCGCCTACGTCGTGCGCCCCGGGTGGCGGCGGCTGCTGCGTTGGCCGACCGCTGCGGGGGCGATCATCTCGGGCGCCTCGGCGTACGTCGCGGCGGAGAGCGGCGAGGCGCTGCAGCGACGCGTGGTGCGGGTGCGTGCGAGCACGACGGACCTCGAGCTGCTGAGCAACCACACCGAGTGGGGCGACCGCGCCAAGCTCATCTGCCTGCTCTTCATGGTCCTCACGCTCGTGGCCCTGTGGTTCGTCCGACCGCCGGAGGAGGAGTCACCGCAGGGGCATGCGTTCGACGTCCTCATCGGCACCTTCGTCGTGCTCTCGGCCGTGGCCGCGATCGTCGCCGTCGTGCTGGCCGGTCACGCGGGATCCCTCGTGGTCTGGAACGACCTGGCCTGACCCGGCACGCAGGCACCCGTCCCGGTCGCGAGGGACAGCCCGTCCTCACGGTGCCGACGACCCGGGGCGATGCCGGGTGACCCGGCTCGGCGGCATACCCTTGCGGGGTGTCCTCCACGCCTCCCGTGACCGATGACGCCCCCGTGACAGGCGCGAGCCGTCTCGCCCGGGCCACCGGCCGGCTCCCCGCCGTCCGGCCCACCTGGGTGCGGCCCCTGCTGCTCGCCAACCTCGTCGGCGAGGTCGGCATCGTCGTCACCGGCGGCATCGTGCGCCTCACGGGCAGCGGTCTCGGGTGCAGCACGTGGCCGGAGTGCCAACCCGGCTCGTTCACCCCCGTCCGGACGCCCGAGAGCGAGTTCCACGATCTCGTCGAGTTCGGCAACCGCACGTTGACGAGCGTCGTCACGGTGCTCGCCCTCGCCTCGCTCTGGGCCGTGCTGACGCACTGGCCGGAGCGCCGGCGGCTCCACCGGGTCGCCATCGGCGTCCTGGCCGGCATCCCCGCGCAGGCCGTGCTCGGCGGCATCACCGTCCTCACGGGCCTCAACCCGTGGACCGTCATGTCGCACTTCCTGCTCTCGATGGTCCTCGTGTCCTTGTCGACGATGCTCGTGCGTGGCGCCCGCGACGACGTCTCCGGCCCGGGTGAGCTCGTCGTGCACCCGCTCGCGCGGACGCTCGCCCTCGGCACGAGCGCCGTCGGCGCGGTCGTGCTGCTCCTCGGCACGATCGTCACCGGCTCGGGGCCGCACTCGGGCGACGCCGACCGGCCCGCTCGCACGGGCTTCGACCCGCGGTTCGTCTCGTGGATGCACGCCGACGCCGTCATGCTCTTCTGCGGTCTCGTCATCGCGACCCTCGTGGCCGTTCGCATCACGGCGACCACCGACGAGGCCCGCCGCGCCTGGACCATGGTGCTCGTCGTCACCCTCGCGCAGGGACTCATCGGCTACGTCCAGTACTTCACGAAGCTGCCCGAGCTGCTGGTGCTGCTCCACATGCTCGGGGCCAGCCTGCTCGTCGTCGCCCTGACCTTCGGCGTCCTCGCGACGAGGCGCCATCCGGTCTGACGACAGTCCGGGACGTCACCGGACCGCAAGGACTTTCGCCGTCGCCAAGGGCCCGTCGCTGCCTAGGCTGGGGACGTGCCCACCGTCCTCGTCGTCGACGACGACCCCACGCTGCGCGAGGTCGTCTCCGGCTACCTGACCCGCGCCGGGCTCGACGTCCTCGAGGCGCAGGACGGCCCTGCGGCGCTGACCGTGGCCCGCGACCGCGCCCCCGACCTCGTCGTGCTCGACCTCACCCTCCCCGGCCTCAACGGCCTCGAGGTCTTCCGCCGGCTGCGCGCCGAGCGCGGCGACCTGCCGGTCGTCATGCTGACCGCGCGGGGCGAGGAGTCCGACCGGGTCCTCGGCCTCGAGATCGGTGCGGACGACTATGTGACCAAGCCGTTCAGCAGCCGTGAGCTCGTGCTGCGCATCCAGTCGATCCTGCGCCGTGCCGCACCGCCCGCCGCACCGCCCGCTACGACGACGCTCGTCGACGACGACCTGCGCGTCGACACCCGACGCCACCAGGCCTGGCTCGCCGACGGTCTGCTCGCCCTGACCAGCCGCGAGTTCGACCTGCTCTCCCACCTCATGGCCCACCCGGGCACCGCGTTCTCCAGACGCGAGCTGATGGAGCAGGTGTGGGGCTGGGAGTACGGCGACGAGTCGACGGTCACCGTCCACGTACGCCGGCTGCGCGAGAAGGTGGAGACCGACCCGGCGCGACCCGTGCGGCTCCAGACCGTGTGGGGGGTCGGCTACCGGTGGGACGGCGCGGCCCCCGCATCGGCGGTCGGGACGTGATCGCCGAGGCAGCCCTGCTGGCCGCGCTCGCGGCGGTCGCCGTCGGGACGGTCGGGGCGCTCGTCGTCCGGGCGCTCGCGTCCCGCTCGCTCGTCGCAGCCGCGGTGCTGGCACCCGTCGTCGTCATCCTCAGCGTCGCCCTCGGCGTGGTCGTCACGGCGCACGCGATGTTCATCAACGAGCACGACCAGGCCGTGGTCCTCGTCGTGACGGCGACCTCCCTGCCCATCGCGGCGGTCTTCGGCTGGCTCATCGCCCGGCGCGTGCAGGAGCTGATGCGCGCCTCCGCCGAGGAGGCCGCCGAGCGCGACCGCGACCGACAGGTCGAGGAGAGCCGCCGCGAGCTCGTCGCCTGGGTGTCGCACGACCTGCGCACCCCGCTCGCCGGCATCCGCGCGATGGCCGAGGCGATCGAGGACGGCCACGCCCCCGCCGACGGCAGCTATCCCGCACGCATCCGGTCCGAGGCCGACCGCATGTCCGACATGGTCGGGGGGCTCCTCGCGCTGTCGCGACTGCAGTCCGGCACCCTGCGACTCGACCGCGCACCCGTGGACCTCGGCGACCTCGTGTCCGACGCCCTCGCGTCTGCACGCGTCCTCGCGGATCGCCGGGGGGTGCACGTGGGCGGGTCAGCCCCGGCCGAGTCCGTCACGGCCTCGGCCGATGCCGGTGAGGTCTCGCGCGCCCTCGCCAACCTCGTCACGAACGCGCTGACCCACACGGACCCCGGCGGCCAGGTCGACATCTCCCTCACCGCCGACCACGACGTCGCTCGCGTCAGCGTCGCGGACGGCTGCGGCGGCATACCTCCCGACGAGCTCGACCGGCTCTTCGACCCGGGCTGGCGCGGAACGAGTGCGCGCACGCCGGCTGCGGGCGTGGGCGCCGGCCTCGGCCTCGCCGTCGCGCGCGGGATCGCCCGGGCCCACGGGGGCGACGTGACCGTGGCCAACTCCGGCCCCGGCTGCCGGTTCGAGCTGGCGCTGCCCCTCGCCGGACCCCTCGGCGAGCCCGTGCCCGGCGGTCATCCCTAGGCTGGGGAGGTGATCGACCAGCCGACGCTCCGTGAGGGCGAGCTCGTGCTGCGGCCGTGGACGACCGACGACAGCGACGAGACCCGTCCCCTCCACGACCGCGAGATCGCCCGGTGGTTCGACTTTCCCGCCGTCGAACCACCGGCCGCCGAGCACCGGACCTGGATCGAGCGCACCCACGCCGAGTGGTCCGACCGGTCCAAGGTCACCTACCTCGTGCAGTGGCGCGGCCGCCCCGCCGGCACGGTCGACGTGCGCGTGCAGGACCCCGGTGTCGGCGTCCTGTCCTGGGCGGTGTTCGCTCCCTATCGCGGACAGGGTCTCGCGTGGCGGGCCGTGCGCCTCCTCGTCGAATGGGCCTTCGAGGCGCTCGACCTCGAACGCGTCGAGGCGCACGTCAACCCGGACAACAAGGCCTCCGTGCGCACCGCTCTGCGAGCCGGTCTCCGCCGGGAGGGACGGCTGCGCGGGAACGCGACCCTGGCCGGCGTGCGCCAGGACACGCTCGTGCTCGGTCGGCGACGCGACGACGCGCATCCGGACACCCGCGAGGGCTTCACGGCGATGCTCGACTCGACCCTGCCGACGAAGCGCGCCATCGCCCAGGGCGTCCTGCGCTCCGGCACGGGGCACCTGCTGCTGTGCGAGCTGGTCTACAAGCGCGAGTGGGACCTCCCCGGCGGCGTCGTCGACCGGCACGAGTCCCCCGCCGCGTGCGTCGTCCGCGAGGTCCGCGAGGAGCTCGACCTCACCGTCACCGCCGGGCCGCTGCTCGCGGTCAACTGGCTCCCCGCCCTGCACGGATGGGGCGACGCGACGGTCTTCGTCTTCGACCTCGGCACCGTCGACGCCGACGTCGTCGAGCGGGCACACCTGCAGCAGCGCGAGATCCTCGGCGTCCACTGGGTCGGCTCCGGGGACTGGACCGGGCGGGTCGCCGCCTACAACGAGCGGCTGCTCGATGCGCTGGTCGCGCACGACGGCGGCACGCTCTACCTCGAGGACGGCACGCCGACCCGCTGACCGCACCACACGGCCTACCCCCTCAGTGCGCGGTCCCCGGTCAGGAGAAGAACGGCAGCGGCAGGTGCCAGATGGGGTCGAGCGCGACTCCCACGAAGAGGACCGTGAGGTACGTGATCGAGAAGTGGAAGAGGCGCATCGGCTTGAGGACGTCCTCGGCCGCACCGGCCTTCGCCCTGGCGAGGAGGCGGTGCGCCTCGGTGAGGAAGAGCGCCCCGGCGACCACGGCGGCAGAGGTGTAGACCCAGCCGACGTGCTGGACCGGCACGAGCGCCAGTGACGTGAGCACCATGGCCCACGAGTAGGCGACGATCTGGCGCGCGACGACGACGAAGCGCTCGACGACCGGCAGCATCGGCACGTGCGCCGTGGCGTAGTCGTCCTTGTAGCGCAGCGACAGCGGCCAGTAGTGCGGCGGCGTCCAGAAGAAGATGACCATGAAGAGGATGAACGCCGACCAGCTGAGCGAGTCGGTGACGGCCGACCAGCCGATGAGCACGGGCATGCAGCCGGCCGCGCCGCCCCAGACGATGTTCTGGGCCGTGCGGCGCTTGAGCAGCATCGTGTAGCCGAAGACGTAGAAGAGCAGCGCCCCGAGGGCGAGCCAGGCGCTCAGCCAGTTGACGAGTTGGCCCAGCCAGACGGTCGACGCGACGGCCAGCGCCACCCCGAACACGAGAGCGCTCCGTGGGCTGACCGTGCCGGTGACGAGCGGCCGACGACTCGTGCGGTGCATGACGGCGTCGATGTCGCGGTCGATGTAGCAGTTGAGGGTGTTGGCCGCACCGGCGGACAGCGTGCCACCGACGACGGTGACGACGACGAGCCACAGGTCGGGCACGCCCTGTTCCGCCAGGAACATCACGGGGATCGTCGTGATGAGGAGCAGCTCGATGATCCGCGGCTTCATCAGCGAGACGTACTGCCCGAGGAGGAACTTCAGCCCACTGCCGTCGGGACCGTGAAGCGCCGAGAGGTCGGCGCGGGGGTCCACCGTTGTCACTGAGATCCTCACCGCTGGTACGTCGCTCCGACCCGCTGGGTACGTGAGCATTGCGTCGCAAGTCTAGACCGTCGCCGCCGACGGCCGGCACCGCACCACAGGTGGCCGTTCCGACCGCCGGGCGAGGTGTCGTCGCTCAACAGCGCGGG
Source organism: Terrabacter sp. Ter38 (assembly GCF_024519435.1). Lineage (GTDB taxonomy): Bacteria > Actinomycetota > Actinomycetes > Actinomycetales > Dermatophilaceae > Terrabacter. The sequence goes on along the minus strand of NZ_JALJRZ010000007.1, from coordinate 187,539 downwards.
CACTAGGCTCGTGGCCGTACGTGATCAACCCTTGTTGAAGGAGACCCGTTCCGTGCCCACTGCTGCGTCCAGCACCGCCACGAAGGCGAAGAAGCCCACCCGATCCGGCACCACGCGGACCGCGAAGACGAAGGGCCTGCTGGCACAGCGCGACCCGGGTCTGCCGCTGCCCGTGGCGAAGAAGGCCGGCTGGAGCGATCTCGACGTCCGCGCGGTCGACACCACGCGACTGCTCGCCGCCGACGCCGTGCAGAAGGTCGGCAACGGCCACCCCGGCACGGCCATGTCGCTCGCGCCGCTCGCGTACCTGCTCTACCAGAACGTCATGACGCACGACCCGTCCGACCCGGCCTGGCTCGGGCGCGACCGGTTCGTGCTCTCCTGCGGGCACTCGAGCCTCACGCAGTACATCCAGCTCTACCTCAGCGGCTACGGCCTCTCGCTCGACGACCTCAAGTCGCTACGCACGTGGGGCTCGCTCACGCCGGGCCACCCCGAGGTCCACCACACCCCCGGTGTCGAGATCACGACCGGCCCGCTCGGGTCGGGCCTCGCCTCGGCCGTCGGCATGGCCATGGCGCAGCGTCGCCAGCGCGGCCTCTTCGACCCGGACGCGAAGCCGGGCACGAGCCCCTTCGACCACCACGTCTACGTCATCGCCTCCGACGGCGACATGCAGGAGGGCGTCTCCCACGAGGCCTGCGCCCTCGCGGGCCACCAGGAGCTCGGCAACCTCACCGTCGTCTACGACGCCAACCAGATCTCCATCGAGGACGACACCGACATCGCGTTCAGCGAGGACGTCGCGGCGCGCTTCGAGGCCTACGGCTGGCACGTCGCCCGCGTCGACTGGCGCAAGGACGCCGACGGCGCGACCTACGTCGAGGACGTCGACGCGCTGCTTGCCGCGATCCGCTCCGGCGACCGGGTGACGGACAAGCCGACCCTCGTCGTGCTGCACACGATCATCGCGTGGCCCGCGCCCACGAAGCAGAACACCGGCAAGTCCCACGGCTCGGCCCTCGGAGACGAGGAGATCAGCGCGACGAAGGAGCTGCTCGGCTTCGACCCGAAGAAGACCTTCGTCGTCGAACCCGCCGTCCTCAAGCACGCCCGCGACGTCGTCAAGCGTGGCAAGGCTGCCCACCGCGAGTGGGACAAGGCGTACAAGGCGTGGCGCAAGGCCAGTCCCGACCGAGCGGCCCTGCTCGACCGCATCCTCGCGGGTCAGGCCCCAGCCGGCCTCGCCAAGGCGATGCCGACCTTCCCCGCCGACGAGAAGGGCGTCGCGACGCGCGCCGCCTCCGGCAAGGTCCTCACGGCCATCGCCGATGTCATGCCCGAGCTCTGGGGCGGCTCCGCCGACCTCGCCGAGTCCAACAACACGACGATGGAGGGCCAGCCGTCCTTCATCCCCACCTCGAAGCAGACGTCGACGTGGAAGGGCGGCCCGTTCGGCCGCACGCTGCACTTCGGCATCCGCGAGAACGGCATGGGCATGATCCTCAACGGGATCGCGCTCGAGGGCCTGACCCGTCCCTACGGCGGCACCTTCCTCGTCTTCTCCGACTACATGCGCCCCGCCGTGCGCCTCGCCGCGATCCAGCAGGCGCCCGTCACGTACGTCTGGACGCACGACTCCATCGGCCTCGGCGAGGACGGCCCGACGCACCAGCCGATCGAGCACCTCGCGGCCCTGCGCGCGATCCCCGGCCTCGACGTCGTCCGCCCCGCGGACGCCAACGAGACCGCCGCCGCGTGGGCCCAGATCCTGACGAACGGCGACGGCCCCGCTGCCCTCTGCCTGACGCGGCAGCCGGTCCCCACCTGGGACCGCACGACGTACGGCAAGGTCAGCGGTGTCGCCAAGGGCGCCTACGTCCTCGTCGAGGAGTCGCGTGCCGGTGACCCTGACGTCGTCATCGTCGCGACGGGCTCCGAGGTGCAGCTCGCGGTCCAGGCCGCCGAGCGCCTCGAGAAGTCCCGCATCGCCACGCGCGTCGTCTCGATGCCCTGCCGGGAATGGTTCGAGAAGCAGACCCGTTCCTACCAGGACAAGGTTCTGCCGCCGGCAGTCCGGGCCCGCGTCAGCGTCGAGGCGGGGATCTCGATGGGCTGGCACGACGTCGTCGGCGACGCCGGCCGCATCGTCAGCATCGAGCACTTCGGCGCCTCCGCCGACCAGGCCACGCTGTTCCGTGAGTTCGGCATCACCGCCGACGCCGTCGTCAAGGCCGCGAAGGACTCCATCAAGGCGGCCAAGGGCGCCGCGACGAAGGCCCCGGGGGTCACCGAGACCAACCCGGCCCGCGCCGCCCAGAGCGCGTCCACCGACGTCATGGGTGACGAGGCGCAGACCGGCAGCGGCAAGGCCGCCCACGCGGCCGCCGCATCCGCTACGAGCAAGGGGAAGTGACCAGCATGACCAACCCGAACACCCAGGCCCTCTCAGAAGCAGGCGTCTCCATCTGGCTCGACGACCTGTCCCGCGAGCTCATCGAGACCGGCAAGATCTCCGAGCTCATCGAGGGGCGCAACGTCGTCGGCCTGACGTCGAACCCGTCGATCTTCCAGGCCGCCCTGTCCAAGGGAGAGCGCTACAACGACGACCTCGCCGCGCTGACGAAGGACGGCAAGGACGTCGAGGGCGTCGTCTTCGAGCTGACGACCTCCGACGTGCGCCGCGCGTGCGACCTCTTCCTCCCGCTCTACGAGTCGACGAAGGGGGTCGACGGCCGCGTCTCCATTGAGGTCGACCCGCGCCTGGCTCACGACACCGACAAGACCGTCGAGCAGGCCAAGCAGCTGTATGCCGCCGTCGACCGCCCGAACGTCCTCATCAAGATCCCCGCGACGAAGGCAGGCCTCCCGGCGATCACGGCCACCATCGCCGAGGGCATCAGCGTCAACGTGACGCTGATCTTCTCCCTCGAGCGCTACCGCGCCGTCATGAACGCCTACCTCGAGGGCCTCGAGAAGGCGCACGCCAACGGGCACGACCTGTCGACGATCCACTCGGTCGCCTCGTTCTTCGTCTCCCGCGTGGACACCGAGATCGACAAGCGGCTCGACGCCATCGGCACCGAGCAGGCCCGCGCCCTCAAGGGCAAGGCCGGTCTCGCCAACGCGCGGCTCGCGTACCAGGCCTTCGAGGAGGTCTTCTCGACGCCGCGCTGGGGCTCGCTCGCCGAGGCCGGCGCCAACGTGCAGCGTCCGCTCTGGGCGTCCACCGGCGTCAAGGACCCGGCCTACCCCGACACGATGTACGTCGACGAGCTCGTCGCCGCCGACGTCGTCAACACCATGCCCGGCAAGACGCTCGAGGCGACGGCCGACCACGGCGACATCCACGGCGACACGGTGACCGGAGGCTACGAGCTGGCCAGCAACGTCCTCGACGACCTGGAGGGCGTCGGTGTCTCGTACAACGAGGTCGTCGACCTGCTCGAGACCGAGGGTGTCGACAAGTTCGAGAAGGCGTGGGGCGAGCTGTTGGACGGCGTCACCGCGGAGATGGAGAAGGTGACGGCATGAGCTCGCTGTCCGTCAGCGCATCAGGAGCAGCGGCGGACGCGATCGGGAGGCACGTGCCGAGCCTCGTCGGTGACTCCGTCGCGAGCCGCCTCTTCGCCCAGGACGCCACCCTGTGGGGTCCTGACGCCGAGCCCGAGTCGCGGATCCGCCTGTCCTGGGTAGGCCTCCCGCGGTCGTCGCGCCCCCTCGTCGGTGAGATCGCGGCGCTGCGCGACTCCTTCGCCGAGCAGGGCCTGACCCATGTCGTCCTCTGCGGCATGGGCGGCTCCTCGCTCGCACCCGAGGTCATCTGTGCCACGGCCGGCAAGCCGCTCGTCGTGCTCGACTCGTCCGACCCCGACTACGTCCGGCGCGCCCTCGGCGACGACCTCGACCACACCGTCGTCGTCGTCTCGAGCAAGTCCGGTTCCACCGTCGAGACCGACTCCCAGCGTCGTGCCTACGAGCAGTCGTTCACCGAGGCCGGCATCGACCCCGCGTCGCGCATCGTCATCGTCACCGACCCGGGCAGCCCGCTCGACGAGGAGTCCCGCGCCAAGGGCTACCGCGTCGTCAACGCCGACCCCGACGTCGGTGGCCGATACTCGGCGCTGACCGCCTTCGGCCTCGTGCCGAGCGGGCTCGCCGGCGTCGACGTCGAGGCCCTGCTCGACGAGGCCGAGTCCGTCGCCGACGTGCTGGCCGCCGACGACGACGCCAACCCCGGCCTGCGCCTCGGCGCCGCCATGGGTGGCACCGACCCCCTGCGTGACAAGCTCGTCCTCGTCGACGACGGCTCCGGCATCGTCGGGTTCGCCGACTGGGCCGAGCAGCTCATCGCCGAGTCCACCGGCAAGAACGGCACCGGCGTCCTGCCGGTCGTCGCCGGGGGCGACGAGGACCCCGAGGTGGCCTGGCCCGCGGCCGACGTCACCGTGGCGCGTCTCGTGGACGCCGACAGCGACTCGGCCCCGTCGGGCGACGTCGCGTCGGAGGTACGCGTGGGCGGCGCCCTGGGTGCCCAGCTGCTCCTGTGGGAGGTGGCCACCGCCGTCGCCGGGCGCCTGCTCGGCATCAACCCCTTCGACCAGCCCGACGTCGAGAGCGCCAAGAAGGCCGCCCGTGCCCTGCTCGACCAGGGGACGGGTGCGAGCACGGACCCCGCCGCGACGGACGGCGCTATCGAGATCCGCACGCTCGGTGGGTCAGGCGACTGGCTCGGCGAGGCGCAGACCGTGCCCGCGGCCCTCGACGCGCTCTTCGCGCAGCTCGACCCGGAACACGGCTACGTCGCCGTCATGGCCTACCTCGACCGGCTGGCCGACGCCGACCTCGCCGAGTGCCGTGTCCCGCTCGCCCGTCGCACCGAGCGTCCGACGACGTTCGGCTGGGGCCCACGCTTCCTGCACTCGACCGGCCAGTTCCACAAGGGCGGCCCGGCGGTCGGCGTCTACCTCCAGATCACGACGGCACCCAAGGAGGACCTCGCGATCCCCGGACGCGAGTTCACCTTCGGTGACTTCATCGCCTCACAGGCAGGCGGCGACGCCGCGGTCCTGGCCGACCACGGCCGCCCCGTCCTCCAGCTGCACCTCACCGACCACGACGCAGGTCTCGCGCAGCTGCGCGAGGCGCTGCTGGCAGGAGGACGCGCATGAGTCCTGCGCGCATCTCGCACGGGCACAACCCGCTGCGCACCGCCGAGGACAAGCGCCTCCCCCGCATCGCCGGACCGTGCGGCCTCGTCCTCTTCGGCGTGACCGGTGACCTGGCGCGCAAGAAGCTCATGCCGGCGATCTACGACCTCGCCAACCGCGGGCTTCTGCCGCCGGGCTTCTCGCTCGTCGGCTTCGCCCGCCGTGACTGGGCGGCCCAGGACTTCGGCCAGGTCGTCCACGACGCCGTCAAGCAGCACGCCCGCACCCCTTTCAGCGAGGACGTGTGGCGCAACCTCTCCGAGGGCTTCCGTTTCGTGCCCGGCACGTTCGACGACCCTGCGGCGTTCGACCTGCTCGCCAAGACCGTCGACGAGCTCGACCAGGACCGCGGCACCGGCGGCAACCACGCCTTCTACCTCTCGATCCCCCCGGGGTTCTTCGCGACCGTGTGCGAGCAGCTCGAGCGGTGCGGCCTGACGAAGGCCGAGGGCGACAGCTGGCGACGGGTCATCATCGAGAAGCCCTTCGGCCACGACCTCAAGAGCGCCCAGGAGCTCAACGAGATCGTCGAGGGCGTCTTCCCGCCGGACTCCGTCTTCCGCATCGACCACTACCTCGGCAAGGAGACGGTCCAGAACCTGCTGGCCCTCCGCTTCGCCAACCAGCTCTTCGAGCCGGTGTGGAACGCCAACTACGTCGACCACGTGCAGATCACGATGGCCGAGGACATCGGCATCGCGGGCCGCGCGGGCTACTACGACGGCATCGGTGCGGCGCGCGACGTCATCCAGAACCACCTGCTCCAGCTCCTCGCGCTCACCGCGATGGAGGAGCCGGTCTCCTTCGACGCCAAGGACCTTCGCGCCGAGAAGGAGAAGGTGCTCTCGGCCGTCCGCCTCCCCGCGGACCTCGACAAGGGCGCCGCCCGCGGGCAGTACGCCGGTGGCTGGCAGGGCGCCGAGGAGGTCGTCGGCTACCTCGAGGAGGACGGCGTCGACCCGAAGTCGGTGACCGAGACCTTCGCCGCGGTGACCCTCGAGGTCGACACCCGCCGCTGGGCGGGTGTCCCCTTCTACCTGCGCACCGGCAAGCGCCTCGGCAAGCGCGTCACCGAGATCGCGGTCGTCTTCAAGCGCGCGCCGCACCTGCCCTTCGAGCACACCGCGACGGAGGAGCTCGGCCAGAACGCCATCGTCATCCGCGTGCAGCCCGATGAGGGCGTCACCATCCGCTTCGGCTCCAAGGTGCCGGGCGCGCAGATGGAGGTCCGCGACGTCACGATGGACTTCGGCTACGGCTCGTCGTTCACCGAGGCCTCGCCCGAGGCGTACGAACGCCTCATCCTCGACGTGCTCCTCGGCGACCCGCCACTCTTCCCGCGGCACGAGGAGGTCGAGTCGTCCTGGCGGATCCTCGACCCGCTCATGAAGCACTGGGCCAAGTCCGGCAAGCCCCAGCAGTACCCCGCGGGGACGTGGGGTCCACCCTCGGCCGACCAGATGCTCGAACGCGACGGACGTACGTGGAGGATGCCGTGATCCGCGACCTGACCGACACCACGACCACCGGGATCAGCAAGACGCTGGTGCGCCTGCGCAACGAGGTCGGAGCGATGGCCCTCGGCCGCGTGCTGACGCTCGTCGTGGTCGTCGAGGACACCGACGCCGGCAACGCCATCGAGATCGCCAACCAGGCGAGCCGCCAGCACCCCTGCCGCATCATCGTCGTCATCGCCGGCGACCGTCGCGGCAAGAACCGCCTCGACGCACAGATCCGCCTCGGCGGTGACGCCGGCGCGAGCGAGATCGTCGTGCTCCGCCTCTACGGCGCGCTGGCCAACCACGGCCCGAGCGTCGTCGTCCCGCTCCTGCTGCCCGACTCCCCCATCGTGGCCTGGTGGCCCGGTGAGGCACCGCCGGACGTCGCCAAGGATCCCATCGGCGCGATGGCCCAGCGACGGATCACCGACGCGGCCGAGCACCGCAACCCGCGGCTCATGCTCAAGAAGCGCGCGGCGAACTACGCGCCGGGCGACACCGACCTCGCGTGGACCCGCCTGACCCGCTGGCGCGGTCTGCTCGCCGCCGCGCTCGACCAGCCGCCCTACGAGCCGATCACCGGCGCCGTCGTCAGCGGCGCGCCCGACTCCCCGTCGAGCGACCTGCTCGCCGGCTGGCTCTCGCGGCGGCTCCGCGTGCCCGTGCACCGGGTCTCGACCCCGCGGGGCTCGGGCATCAGCTCGGTCCGCCTCGAGCGCAAGAGCGGCCCCATCGACCTCGTGCGTCCCGGCGACGTCGTCGCGACGCTCTCGCAGACCGGTCAGCCTGACCGCCGGATCAGCCTGCCCCGGCGCGAGCTGCCGGAGTGCCTGGCCGACGAGCTGCGTCGCCTCGACCCGGACGACGCCTACGAGGACGCGCTGCTGCACGGCCTCGGGGCGCTCCAGCCGGTGCGTCTCACCGCAGCCGCGGCGGCCAAGGCGGGCAAGGCTCCGGACCCCGCCGAGTCGCGTCGCCTCGCGGCCCGCCTCGGCCGTGACGAGTCGGCGCAGGAGGCCAGCGCGATGATCACGGCTCCCCCGGCGCCCGAGCACGCCGAGACCGCCGACGTGCACGCGGCCACGGTCCGCAAGCTCGCCGGCAAGCGGACGCCCCGCGAGAAGCAGGCAGCGAAGAACCGGAAGAAGGCGTCCGGGACCGAGTCGTCGACCACGACCGCGGCCGGGACGGCGTCCCCGACGGAGCGAGCCACCGCCACGCGAGCCACCGCCACGCGAGCCACCGCCACGCGGGCGACGACGAAGGCGGCCGCGACGTCGGCCACCCGGAGCGCCGCGACGAAGGGTGCGTCGAAGACGGGCGCGGCCCAGAGCACGACGAAGGCCGCGTCGCGGACGACGGCGGGCACCCGCAAGGCGACGGCTCGCAAGGCCACCACGGCCACGAAGGCGGCGAGCGGGACGGCGACCCCGTGACCGCCGAGCCGCGCGTCGTCGTCCACCCGGACAAGCAGTCCCTGGCCGACGCCGCCGCGGCCCGGTTCGTCACCGCTGTGATCGACGCCCAGACTCGCAATCCCGAGGCCCAGGTGGCTCTCACCGGCGGGTCCATGGGATCGGCGATCATCGCCTCCGTCCTGGCGACGCCGGGCCGCTCGGCCGTCGACTGGTCACGGGTACGCGTGTGGTGGGGCGACGAGCGCTACCTGCCGGCGGGTGACCTCGACCGCAACGACACCCAGAACGACGAGGCGGGTCTCAGCGCGCTGGGACTCGACCCGGCGAAGGTGCACCGGGTGGCCGGTCCCGACGCCTCGGAGAGCGCCGATGCCAGCGCCGTGGCCTACGCCCGAACGATCCGCGAGCACGGCCAGAAGGCGTGGGACGTCGTGCTCTTCGGCGTCGGCCCGGACGGTCACGTCGCCTCGCTCTTCCCGCACCACCCGGCCCAGCGGGTGACCGACGCGATCGCGGTCGCCGTGCACGACTCGCCGAAGCCGCCACCGGACCGGGTGAGCCTCACCTTCGAGTGCTTCGAGCGCTCCCACGAGGTGTGGTTCCTCGTGTCCGGAGCCGACAAGGCCGAGGCGGTCAAGGCGGCGCTCGTCCCGGGTGCGGACCGCTGGGACGTCCCCGCGGCCGGACCCGCGGGCACGGACGCGACCCTGTGGCTCGTCGATGCCGACGCAGCCTCGGCCCTCGACTGACCGACGCGGCAGGCCGCGCGGCACCGGACGGCATACGACACGACGCAGGGCCCGGGAGATCCTCCCGGGCCCTGCGTGGGTCAGGTCACCCGCGGGTGACCTGCGAGGTCACTGGATGAGGCCGCGCTCGCGCAGCGTGCTGAGGGCCTCGTCGAGGATCGCGGCGCCGTCGGCGTCGCTGCGACGCTCCTTCACGTAGGCGAGGTGCGTCTTGTAGGGCTCGACCTTCGGCGGGGCCGGAGGGTTGTCCTTGTCCTGGCCGGCCGGGAACCCGCAGCGCGGGCAGTCCCACGTCTCGGGCAGCACCATGCCGGGCTCCTCGGCGAAGCTCGGACGCGTCTCGTGCCCGTTGGAGCACCAGTAGGAGATGTGGACGCGAGGGGCGGCGTCGCCGCGCTCCGCCTCGCCCATCGGGCCGGCGCCGACCCGGCTTCCACGAATGGCGTTACCGCTGGCCATCTGTTCCTTCTCTCAGCTCGCGAAACGGGCCAGGAGGCCCAGACCGATGATCGCCGTCGCCCACACGAGCGCCACGGCCACCGTGAAGCGGTCGAGGTTGCGCTCGGCGACCGATGAGCCACCGAGCGACGTGGACATGCCCCCGCCGAACATGTCGGACAGGCCGCCACCCTTGCCCTTGTGCAGCAGGATGAAGAGGGTCAGGACCATGCTGGACAGCACCAGCAGGACCTGAAGCACGATGCGAACCGCATCCACGTGGTCACTCCAAATCGTCGGGATCTCGGGGGTCGTCGGGCCGGACGGCCACTCCCCCGCGTGTTCCGGGGCTCGGGCAAGGATACCTGCCCGAGGGCCCATCGGCCGAACGGCCCCGTGGGGATCCGTCCGGCCGACGGGAACGTATCAGGACGTGCCGACGTGGTCGCGGTAGCGACAGATCGACGCGAACTCGGTCGGGTCGATCGACGCACCGCCGACGAGGGCGCCGTCGACGTCCTCCTGGGCCATGATCGCGGCGACGTTGCCCGACTTGACGCTGCCGCCGTAGAGGACGCGGACGCCGTCGGCGACGTCGCCGCTGTACAGCTCGGCGAGCAGCGTGCGGATGGCCGCGCAGACCTCCTGCGCGTCGTCCGGGGTGGCGACCTCGCCCGTGCCGATGGCCCAGATCGGCTCGTAGGCGATGACGACCGACGCAGCCTGCTCCTTGGTCACCCCGTCGAGGTTCTCGCGCAGCTGGGCGACGACGTGCTCGACCTGGCGGCCCTCCTTGCGCACGTCGAGAGCCTCGCCGCAGCAGAGGATCGGCGTCAGGCCGTGGGCATAGGCCGCCTTGACCTTGGCGTTGACGACGGCGTCGGTCTCGCCGTGGCCCTCGCGCCGCTCGCTGTGCCCGACGGCGACGTACGTGCAGCCGAGCTTGGCGAGGAAGGCGCCCGAGATGTCACCGGTGTAGGCACCCGAGGTGTGCGGCGACAGGTCCTGCGCGCCGTACCTGAGGTCGAGCTTGTCGCCCTCGATGAGCGTCTGGACCGAGCGCAGGTCGGTGAAGGGCGGCAGCACGGCGATCTCGACGGCCGCGTGGTCGTGCTTCGCGTCGCGCAGCGTCCAGTCGAGCTTCTGCACGAGGTGCGTCGCCTGGAGGTGGTCGAGGTTCATCTTCCAGTTGCCGGCCATGAGCGGGACCCGCCCGACCGGCTTGGTGTCCTTGGCCATCAGGCGTCGCCCTCCTCGAGCACCGTGAGTCCGGGCAGCTCCTTGCCCTCGAGGTACTCGAGACTGGCACCGCCGCCGGTCGAGATGTGGCCGAAGTCGGAGTCGGCGAAGCCGAGCTGACGCACGGCTGCCGCGGAGTCGCCGCCGCCGACGACCGTCAGGGCGCCGCCCTTCGTGATGTCGACGAGGGCCTGCGCCAGCACCTTGGTGCCGGCGGCGTAGGGCTCCATCTCGAACGCGCCCATCGGGCCGTTCCAGAAGACGGTTCGGCAGTCGGCGAGCTTCTCGCCGAACAGACGGCTCGACTCGGGTCCGATGTCGAGTCCCATGCGATCGGCCGGGATGGCGTCGGCTGCGACGACCTCGTGCTGGGCGTCGGCGCTGAACGCGTCGGCGGCGACGACGTCGACGGGGAGCACGATCTCCACGCCCTCCTTCTCGGCCCGTTCGAGGTAGCCCTTGACCGTGTCGACCTGGTCGGCCTCGAGCAGGCTCGTGCCGACCTCGTGGCCCTGCGCGGCGAGGAAGGTGAAGACCATGCCGCCACCGATGAGGAGACGGTCCGCCGTGCCGAGGAGGTTTCCGATGACACCGAGCTTGTCGGACACCTTCGCGCCCCCGAGGACGACGGCATACGGCCGCTCGGGATCCTTCGTCAGGCGGCGCAGGACGTCGACCTCGGTGGAGACGAGGTCGCCCGTGGCGTGCGGCAACAGCCGCGCGACGTCGTAGACGGACGCCTGCTTGCGGTGCACGACGCCGAAGCCGTCGGAGACGAAGACGTCTGCGAGAGAGGCGAGCTCGCCCGCGAAGGCGGCACGCTCATCGTCGGTCTTGCCGGTCTCTCCGGCGTTGAAGCGGAGGTTCTCGAGGAGCAGCACCTGTCCGTTCTCGAGCGCTGCGGCCTTGGCCTTGGCGTCGTCACCGACGGTGTCGTCGGCGAAGACGACGTCGGTGCCGAGCACCTCGCTGAGTCGCTTCGCCACCGGCGCGAGGGAGTACTTGGCCTCGGGGGCGCCCTTGGGACGTCCGAGGTGGGCGCAGACGATGACGCGGGCCCCGGCGTCGGCCAGGCCCTTGATCGTCGGGGCCGAGGCGCGGATGCGGCCGTCATCGGAGATCGTCGAGCCGTCGAGCGGCACGTTGAGGTCGGACCGGACGAGGACGCGCTTGCCGCGCAGGTCCCCGAGGTCGCTGGTGGTCTTCACGCGGGATGCCTCTTCGTCAGTTGGGGAGTGGGGCGGGCACGGGTGACAAGGGTGCGGCCACCGCCCGGGGTGCTCGGGAGAGCACCGAGGACGGTGGCCGAGTGGCTCAGAGCGACGAGCCGACGAGCGCGACGAGGTCGACGAGGCGGTTGGAGTAGCCCCACTCGTTGTCGTACCAGCCGACGACCTTGACCTGGTTGCCGATGACCTTGGTGAGGCCGGCGTCGAAGATGCACGAGGCGGGGTCGGTCTCGATGTCCTTGGAGACGATCTCGTCCTCGGTGTAGACGAGGTAGCCCTTCATCGGGCCCTCGGCGGCCGCCTTGACGGCGGCGTTGACCTCTTCGACGGTCGTCTCGCGGCCGGCCTCGAAGGTCAGGTCGGTGGCCGAGCCGGTCGGCACCGGCACGCGCAGGGCGTAGCCGTCGAGCTTGCCCTTGAGCTCGGGAAGCACGAGGGCGACGGCCTTGGCGGCGCCGGTCGTGGTCGGGACGATGTTGAGGGCGGCGGCGCGGGCCCGACGGAGGTCCTTGTGCGGGGCGTCCTGGAGGTTCTGGTCCTGCGTGTAGGCGTGGATGGTCGTCATGAGTCCCTTGACGATGCCGAACTCGTCGTTGAGGGCCTTGGCCATCGGCGCGAGGCAGTTCGTCGTGCACGAGGCGTTGGAGATCACCGTGTGCGCGGCGGGGTCGTAGAGCTCGTCGTTGACGCCCATCACGATCGTGATGTCCTCGTTCTTGGCCGGGGCCGAGATGATGACCTTCTTGGCGCCACCGTCGATGTGGGCCTTGGCCTTCTGGGCGTCGGTGAAGAAGCCGGTGGACTCGACGATGATGTCGGCGCCGACCCCGGCCCAGTCGATGTTGGCGGGGTCGCGCTCCTCGAAGACACGGATGGCCTTGCCGTCGACGATGATCGACGTGTCGTCGTAGGTGACCTCACCGGGAAAACGGCCCAGGATCGAGTCGTACTTGAGCAGGTGGGCGAGGGTCTTGTTGTCCATGAGGTCGTTGGTGGCCACGACCTCGATGTCGGCTCCGGACGCCACGATGGCGCGGAAGAAGTTGCGGCCGATGCGGCCAAAGCCGTTGATACCAACGCGAACGGTCACTGCTGTGCACCTCTTCGGTGAGACTGTGTGTCGGACGAAATGCCAGACCTTGGGCCGCCCCGTTGCGACCTCGATCACACCACACCCTAGTGCGTCGCCTGCGACGCCGACGGGGCAGTCTCAGGGCTTGGTGAGCACGCGCTCAGCACGCGCCGCCCTCTGGGGCGCGGGCACGCGACGACGGCGTCGGACGCCCTCGGTTCAGCTCTCCAGCATGTCGGCCGTGAGGTTGGCGTCGGTGCCGGCGACCCCGAGCTCCTCGGCCCGCTTGTCGGCCATGGCGAGCAGGCGACGGATGCGACCGGCCACGGCGTCCTTGGTCATCGGCGGCTTGGCCAGCTGGCCGAGCTCCTCGAGGCTGGCCTGCTTGTGCTCGAGGCGGAGCACACCGGCCTCACGCAGGTGGTCGGGGATCTCCTCGCCGAGCAGCTCCATGGCGCGCTCGACGCGGGCCCCGGCGGCGACGGCGGCCCGCGCGGAGCGGCGCAGGTTGGCGTCGTCGAAATTGGCCAGGCGGTTGGCCGTGGCCCGCACCTCGCGGCGCATCCGCCGCTCCTCCCACGCCATGACGGCGTCGTGGGCCCCGAGACGCGTCAGCATCGCGCCGATGGCGTCACCGTCGCGGATCACGACCCGGTCGACGCCGCGGACCTCGCGGGCCTTGGCCTGGATGCCGAGGCGACGTGCGGCGCCGACGAGGGCCAGCGCGGCCTCGGGACCGGGGCACGTCACCTCGAGCGCCGACGAGCGCCCGGGCTCGGTGAGCGAGCCGTGCGCGAGGAAGGCGCCGCGCCAGGCCGCCTCGGAGTCGCACGTCGCGGCGCTGACCACCTTGGGCGGCAGGCCGCGGACGGGACGGCCACGCGTGTCGATGAGCCCGGTCTGTCGGGCGAGCGTGGCGCCCTCCTCGACGACCCGGACGACGTAGCGGGAGCCACGACGCAGACCGCCGGCGGCGAGGACGAGCACGTCGCTCTTGTGCCCGTAGACCTCGGCGATGTTGCGGCGCAGGCGCCGTGCGGCGTTCGCGGTGTCGAGCTCGGCCTCGACGACGATCTGTCCCCCGATGATGTGCAGCCCGCCGGCAAAGCGGAGCATCGTCGAGACCTCGGCCTTGCGACAGCAGGGTTTGGTCACCTCGAGGCGTGAGAGCTCGTCCTTCACCTTTGCTGTCATGGCCATGGGCGACATCCTGCCACCCTGATCAAGCACCCTCGCGCGGGAGCCCCGGCCCGCTCTGCGGACGGCGGCGCCACGAGATCAGGAGATGACGTCGCGTAGCGCTGCCGCGAGGCGCAGCGGGTCGTGGACCCCGAGCTCGCCGCGGGCCGCCACCGGCGCGACGACGAGCTCGGCCCCGAGCTCGGCGGCTGCCGCCCGCAGGGAGGCACCGTCGGGGACGACGCTCGGGTCGGCGAGCACGACGTCGAGCCGGAGGTCGGGAGCGTTGGCGGCGAAGGACGCGAGGTGGTCCTCGGCCCGGAAGTCGCGGGTCTCGCCCTTGTGCACCTCGAGGTTGAGGTTGAGCAGCCGCTTGGCCGGCGTCGAGACGAGCGCGTCGACGAGATCGGGCACCAGCAGGTGCGGCATGACGGACGTGAACCACGACCCGGGTCCGAGCATGACCCAGTCGGCGTCGCGGACGGCGGAGAGCGCCTCGTGGCAGGGCTCCGGACACGTCGGCACGATCCCGATCGACGACACGATGCCCGGAGACGACGCGACGCGGTGCTGCCCGCGCACGTCGACCGTGGCATCGGGGCGGGCCGGGTCGTGGCCGCGGATCTCGGCGACGATCTCGAGCGGCTCGGCTGCCATCGGCAGCACCCGGCCCCGCGCGCCGAGCAGGCGCCCCACGAGGTCGAGGCCCTGCACCGTGTCCCCGAGCAGCTCCCAGATCGAGACGATCATGAGGTTGCCGAGCGCGTGGCCCTTGAGGTCCCCCGTGCCGGCGAAACGGTGCTGGAGCACGTCGCGCCAGGTGTGGCCCCAGTCGCTGTCGTCGCACAGCGCCGAGAGCGCCATCCGCAGGTCGCCCGGGGGCAGCACGTCGAACTCCTCGCGCAGCCTCCCGCTCGACCCGCCGTCGTCGGCGACGGTGACGACGGCGGTGACGTTGTCGGTGAGCAGCCGGAGCGCGGTCAGCGCCGCGGCCAGGCCGTGACCTCCACCGAGGGCGACGATGCGCCGGTGGTGCGAGGAGCCGAGGGGTGGTCGCTGGGCCGTCACCGCGGTCGTCCCGGTCACTCCCGACCCAGGTCGCGGTGGACGACGAACGTGTCGACGCGGTCGCGGCCGCCGAGCCGCTCGCTCAGCGCCTCCGCGATTGCGACCGACCGGTGCTTGCCGCCGGTGCAACCGACGGCCACGGTGACGTAGCGGCGACCCTCGCGGACGTAGCCGTCGATCATCGTGTCGAGCAGGTCGCCGGCGCGGTCGAGGAACTCTTCGGCGCCCTCCTGCCTCATGACGAACTCGCTGACGGGAGTGTCGCGCCCGGTCAACGCCCGAAGCTCGGGGACCCAGTAGGGGTTGGGCAGGAATCGCATGTCGAAGACGACGTCGGCGTCGAGCGGCAGGCCGTACTTGAAGCCGAACGACATGACGGCGATGCGCAGCTGGACACGCCGGTCACCTGCGAAGAGTGAGGAGAGCTTGGCGCTCAGCTGGTGGACGTTCAGGCCCGAGCTGTCGATGACGACGTCGGCCGACGAGCGCAGGTCGAGCAGCAGCTCCCGCTCGCGCTGGATGCCGTCGAGCAGGCGGCCCTCACCCTGGAGTGGGTGCGGGCGGCGCACGCTCTCGAAGCGTCGCACGAGCGCCTCGTCCGTGGCGTCGAGGAAGACGAGGCTGGGACGCTCACCGCGCTCGCGGGCCGCACCGATGGCGCCCTCGAGCTGCGCGAACCAGCCGCGCGAGCGCACGTCGACCACGACGGCGACCTGCTGGAGGTGAGCCTCGGGGTGCTGGGCACGGGCCTCGTCGCGCAGCTCGGCGAGGTGCGTGAGCAGCTGTGGCGGCAGGTTGTCGACGACGAGCCAGCCGAGGTCCTCGAGGACGTTGGCGGTCGTGCTGCGTCCGGCCCCGCTCATCCCGGTGACGATGACGATCGGAGCGTCGGCCAAGGGCGTCTGCGGTGTGCGCCTGGTGTCGGCGGTCATTCGAGCACTTCTCCCGTCGTGAGGTTCACGGCTGGCTCCTGGGGTGCTCCCTCAGCCAAGTGGGTGACGACGGCCGACGCAAGCGACCGGCCGAAGCCGGGTACGGCCATGATGTCCGTGGTGTCCGCCGCGCGAAGGCGTTTGACCGAACCGAAGTGGCGCAGCAGGGCCTTCTGACGGCTCGCGCCGAGCCCGGGGATCCCGTCGAGCTGGGAGGTCGTCATCGCCTTGGATCGCCGCTGCCGGTGGAAGGTGATCGCGAAGCGGTGGGCCTCGTCGCGCAGACGCTGGAGCAGGTAGAGCCCTTCGCTCGTGCGGGGCAGGATGACCGGGTGGTCGTCGCGCGGGACCCACACCTCCTCGAGGCGCTTGGCGAGCCCGACGACCGCGACCTCCTCGATGCCGAGCTCGTCGAGCACGGCCTGGGCGGCGTTGACCTGCGGCAGGCCCCCGTCGACGACGACGAGGCTGGGCGGGTAGGCGAACCGTCGAGGCCGTCCGGTCTCGGGGTCGATCGGGCCGGAGGCGGACGGCTCGTCGTCGTCCGACGGCCCCGCCGCGTCGGGCCCTCCCGCGCCGTCGGTCGCCCCGCCGACGACCCCCGTCGAGAGGTCGAGGTCGCCGGCTCCCTCGGCGTCCTCGAGGTAGCGCCGGAACCGGCGGGTCAGCACCTCGCGCATCGCGGCGGTGTCGTCGACGGTGACCGGCTCGCCGTCCTCGGTGGCCGCGCCCCGGACGATGAAGCGGCGGTACTCGCTCTTGCGGGCCAGACCGTCCTCGAAGACGACCATCGACGCCACGACGTTGGTGCCCTGGACGTGGCTGACGTCGTAGCACTCGATGCGCAGCGGCGCGTCGTCGAGGCCGAGGTAGTCCTGCAGCTCCTGCAGGGCCTTGCTGCGCAGCGTCAGGTCGCCGGCGCGGGCCACCTTGTGCCGGGCCAGCGACTGCTCGGCGTTGCGCCGGACCGTCTCGCTCAGGGTGCGCTTGTCGCCGCGCTGCGGCACGCGGACGCTGACCGCGGAGCCGCGCACCGAGGACAGCCACTCGGTGACGGCCTCGGGGTCGGACGGCAGGCTCGGCACGAGCACCTCGCGCGGGATCGCGTCGCGCTCGGCGTCGCCGTAGACCTGCAGCAGCAGGTGCTCGACGAGGGTCGGGACGTCCTCGCTCTCCTTCTCGACGACCCAGCCCCGCTGGCCGCGGATGCGACCCCCCCGGACGTGGAAGACCTGGACCGCGGCCTCGAGGTCGTCGTCGGCGAGGGCGAAGACGTCGGCGTCGGTGGCGTCACCGAGGACGACCGCCTGCTTCTCGAGCGCCTTGGTCAGGGCCCCGATGTCGTCGCGCAGGCGGGCGGCCTGCTCGAAGTCGAGCTCGGCGGCCGCCTCCTTCATGCGCGTCTCGAGGCGCTTGGCGAAGCGCGTCGTGTTGCCGGCCATGAAGTCGCAGAAGTCCTCGGCGATGGCCCGGTGCTCCTCGGCGGTGACGCGGCCGACGCACGGCGCCGAGCACTTGTCGATGTAGCCGAGCAGGCACGGTCGTCCGCTCGCCGTCGCACGCTTGAACACGCCGGACGAGCACGTGCGCACCGGGAAGACCCTCAGCAGCAGGTCGAGGGTCTCGCGGATCGCCCAGGCATGGCCGTAGGGCCCGAAGTAGCGGGTGCCCTTGCGCTTGGCGCCGCGCATGACCTGGGCCCGCGGGAACTCCTCGCCCATCGTCACGGCGAGGAAGGGATAGGACTTGTCGTCGCGGTACTTGACGTTGAAGCGCGGGTCGAACTCCTTGATCCAGGAGTACTCGAGCTGCAGGGCCTCGACCTCGGTGCGCACGACGGTCCACTCGACCGAGCTCGCCGTCGTGACCATCGTCGCGGTGCGCGGGTGCAGGGCCGTGATGTCCTGGAAGTAGGACGACAGCCGCGGACGCAGCGACTTGGCCTTGCCGACGTAGATGACCCGGCCGTGCGCGTCGCGGAAACGGTAGACGCCCGGGTCGGTTGGGATCTCTCCCGGCTTGGGTCGGTAGGTCGTCGGGTCCGCCACGTTCCCACCCTATGTCGGCCCACCGACGTCGTCGCAGGGCGTCCTCGCGCATGCCGTGTCGGCCGATCCGTGATGGCGCCGGGAGGATGCCGGGCCGGGACGCACGTCGCCCGGCCGGGCGCCGAGGGCGCGCCGACCGGGCGGCATACGACAGCGGGTGACGCTCAGCTGACGGTGAAGGTGTCGCCGGTGACGGTGATGCTCTTGGCGGTCAGGCCGGTGGGCGCCGGACCGGACACGCGGTCGCCGGTCGTGGCGTCGAAGTGGCTCTGGTGGCAGGGGCAGATGATCTGGCCGCCTTCGACCGAGCTGACGGTGCAGCCCTGGTGAGGGCACACGGCGTCGAACGCCTTGAACGTGCCGGCGGTCGGCTGGGTGACGACGGTCTCGGTGTCGGCGAAGATCTTGCCGCCGCCGACGGGGATCTCGGACGTCGGGGTGCCGCCGCCGGCGGCGGAGCTCGCCCCGGAGGACGGAGCGGCAGCAACGTTGCTCGACGCCGAGTCGGCCGGGGTCGTCGGGACGGGCGGGCTGCTGCACGCGGCCAGCGCTCCGGCCCCGAGGACGACCCCGGCGACCCGGAGGACGCCGCGGCGGTCGGTGAGCACCGAGATGCGGTCGGCGAGGCTCGGCTCGGCGGCGCCGGTGGACGGGAGGGCGGACGGAGTGGACGACGTGTCGGAGGTGCTCGTGCTGCTGGTCGGCTCGGTGGTGCTGGAGTGCGTGCGCTCGGTCATGCGTTCCTCTTCCGGGTCGTGGTCGACCTCGTCTTGCTCACGGTGGTGCTCGACGTGGTCTTCTTCGCAGCGGCGGTGGTGGCACCTCCTCGTGCGCGACCGCTCGCCTTCGGTGCCGTGGCTGCCTTCGTCGCCTTCGTCGCCTTCGTCGTCGTCTGTGCCTTCACGGTGCGCGGCGTCGATGTGCCCCCGCCGTCAGCCCGCTGTGAGCCAGCCGAGCCCGCAGCGGCCGCTGAGGCCGTCACCTTCTTGGCCCGGGTGCGTGCCGCGCCGCGGCTCGTCGTGCGGGCCGTCCGCTCGAGGATCGGCTTGAGGAACCGGCCGGTGTGGCTGGCGGCCACCTCGGCGACGTCCTCGGGCGTGCCCTCCGCGATGACCGTGCCACCGCCGGAGCCGCCCTCGGGCCCCATGTCGATGATCCAGTCGGCGTTCTTGATGACGTCGAGGTTGTGCTCGATGACGATGACGGTGTTGCCCTTGTCGACGAGGCCCTGGAGCACGTCGAGGAGCTTGCGGATGTCCTCGAAGTGCAAGCCGGTGGTCGGCTCGTCGAGGACGTAGATGGTGCGTCCGGTGGATCGCTTCTGCAGCTCGCTGGCGAGCTTGACGCGCTGGGCCTCACCACCGGAGAGGGTCGGCGCCGGCTGGCCGAGGCGCACGTAGCCCAGGCCGACGTCGTTGAGGGTCTTGAGGTGACGCGCGATCGCGGGGACGGCCTCGAAGAACGTGGCGGCCTCCTCGATCGGCATGTCGAGCACGTCCGCGATCGTCTTGCCCTTGAAGTGCACCTCCAGCGTCTCCCGGTTGTACCGGGCCCCGTGGCACACCTCGCACGGGACGTAGACGTCGGGCAGGAAGTTCATCTCGATCTTGATCGTGCCGTCGCCGGAGCACGCGTCACAGCGTCCGCCCTTGACGTTGAAGGAGAACCGGCCCGGCTGGTAGCCGCGCACCTTGGCCTCCGTCGTCTCGGCAAAGAGCTTGCGCATGTTGTCGAAGACGCCGGTGTAGGTCGCGGGGTTCGACCGGGGGGTGCGCCCGATCGGGCTCTGGTCGACGTGCACGACCTTGTCGAGATGGTCGAGGCCCGTGACGGACTTGTGACGGCCGGGCACGTGGCGCGCACCGTTGAGCTTGTTGGCGAGGACGTTGTAGAGGATGTCGTTGACGAGCGTCGACTTGCCCGAGCCCGACACCCCGGTGACGGCCACGAGGTTGCCGAGCGGGAAGTTCACCGAGACGTTCTGGAGGTTGTTCTCGCGGGCGCCGTTGACGGTGATCTGGCGACCGTCGTGTCCGCGGCGCACGTCGGGCGACGGGATCTCACGGCGACCCGAGAGGTACATGCCGGTCAGCGAGTCGGGGTGCTCGAGCAGTCCCTTGACGGTCCCTGAGTGCACGACGTGGCCGCCGTGCTCACCGGCACCCGGGCCGATGTCGACGACCCAGTCGGCCGACGCGATGGTGTCCTCGTCGTGCTCGACGACGATGAGCGTGTTGCCGAGGTCGCGCAGGCGCGTCAGCGTCTCGATGAGGCGGTGGTTGTCGCGCTGGTGCAGGCCGATCGAGGGCTCGTCGAGGACGTAGAGCACGCCGACGAGGCCGGACCCGATCTGGGTCGCGAGCCGGATGCGCTGCGCCTCGCCGCCCGAGAGGGTGCCGGCCGGGCGGTCGAGCGAGAGGTAGTCGAGCCCGACGTCGAGCAGGAAGCCGAGCCGGGCGTCGATCTCCTTGATGACGCGCTCGGCGATCTGCTTCTCGCGCGAGGTGAAGTCGACGGTGTCGAGGAAGCCGGCCGCCTCGTTGATCGCGAGCCCGCAGACCTCGGAGATGTTCTTGCCGCCGACGAGCACGGCGAGCGACTCGGGCTTGAGGCGCGCGCCCTTGCAGACCGGGCACGGGACCTCGCGCATGAAGCCCTCGTAGCGGTCGCGGCTCCACTCGGAGTCGGTCTCGGAGTGGCGGCGCTTGATGAACGGGACGACGCCCTCGAAGCCGGTCGTG
Source organism: Terrabacter sp. Ter38 (assembly GCF_024519435.1). Classification (GTDB taxonomy): domain Bacteria; phylum Actinomycetota; class Actinomycetes; order Actinomycetales; family Dermatophilaceae; genus Terrabacter. The sequence goes on along the minus strand of NZ_JALJRZ010000007.1, from coordinate 166,717 downwards.
TAGGAGCGGTCGCGGCCGTAGCGGTTCTTGTACTTGACGTGGACCTTGTAGTTCTGGCCCGTGAGCAGCGCCTCCTTGGCACGGGCCGGCAGCGCTCGGAAGGGTGCGTCCATCGAGAACTTCATGTCCTCGGCGAGGGCGCCCATGACGCGCTGGAAGTACTCGGCCGAGCCCGACCCCTGCGCCCAAGGGGCGATGGCGCCCTCGGCGAGCGACAGGTCGTCGTCGGGCACGACGAGCTCGGGGTCGACCTCGAGCTCGGTGCCGATGCCCGTGCACTCGGTGCAGGCGCCGAAGGGCGAGTTGAACGAGAACGAGCGCGGCTGGATCTCGTCCATGCCGAGCGGGTGGTTGTTGGGGCAGGCCATCTTCTCCGAGAAGCGGCGCTCGCGGTCCTTGTCCTTGGCGTCGCGGTCGACGAAGTCGATGATGACGACGCCACCGGCGAGCCCGAGGGCCGTCTCGACGGAGTCGGTGAGGCGACGCTTGGAGCCGGCGTCGTCACCCTTGGCGACGAGGCGGTCGACGACGACCTCGATCGTGTGCTTCTTCTGCTTCTCGAGCGCGGGGGGCTCGGCGAGGGACACGACCTCGCCGTCGACGCGGGCACGCGAGAAGCCCTTGGTCTGCAGCTCGGCGAAGAGGTCGACGAACTCGCCCTTGCGGCCCTGGACGACGGGTGCGAGCACCTGGAAGCGGGTGCGGTCCTCGAGGGTCAGCAGCTGGTCGACGATCTGCTGCGGCGACTGCCGGGTGACGGGCTCGCCGCAGACGGGGCAGTGCGGCCGGCCCGCGCGGGCGAAGAGCAGGCGGAGGTAGTCGTAGACCTCGGTGATGGTGCCGACGGTCGAGCGCGGGTTGCGGTTGGTCGACTTCTGGTCGATGGAGACCGCGGGCGAGAGTCCCTCGATGAAGTCGACGTCGGGCTTGTCCATCTGGCCGAGGAACTGCCGGGCGTACGCCGACAGCGACTCGACGTAGCGACGCTGCCCCTCCGCGAAGATCGTGTCGAACGCGAGGCTCGACTTGCCCGACCCCGAGAGCCCGGTGAAGACGATGAGGCTGTCGCGTGGGAGGTCGACGGACACGTCGCGCAGGTTGTGCTCGCGCGCGCCGCGGACGACGAGGGAATGGGCGTTGCCGGTGGGCGTAGCAGTCACGCGCAACATGCTAGGTGGGGTGACCGACAGTCCCCCCATCGGCGGTTCAAGGCTGGACATCTCACGGGACGTACCCACCCCGCCACGCGCCGCGGCGACAGGAGCGCCCGGCCCGCCAGGACGGCATACTCGCAGTCATGAGTGAGCCCGTGCCCACCCCGATCGAGGACTACGCAGTGCTCGGCGACCTCGGCACCGCCGCCCTCGTGAGCCGCAAGGGCTCCGTCGACTGGCTGTGCCTCCCCCGGTTCGACTCGCGCGCCTGCTTCTCGGCGCTGCTCGGCACACCGGACCACGGCCGCTGGCTCATCACGCCGGTCGACCCGGACGCGGTCACGACCCGCCGGTACGTCGGCAACTCGTTCGTCCTCGAGACGGTCCACGAGACTCCCACCGGCCGGGTGCGCGTCACCGACGTCATGCCGCTCGGCGACGGTCGCTCCGACCTCCTGCGCCGCATCGAGGGCGTCGAGGGCACGGTCCGGATGGTCCACGAGTGGACGGTGCGCTTCAACTACGGCCGCACCCGCCCGTGGGTGATGCGCCACACCGAGGACCGCGAGGACCACACCGACGAGATCATCACGGCCATCGCCGGTCCCGACATGCTCGTCCTGCGCGGCGCCCGCCTCCCCCACGCCCAGGACGGCCACCACGTCGACGAGTTCGACGTCGTCGCCGGTCAGACGTTCACCTTCTCGACGACGTGGTTCCGCAGCCACGAGGAGATCCCGCCACCGCTACGGGTGCGCGCGCGCATCGACGAGACGATCGCGCTGAGCGAGGAGTACGCCTCCCGCAGCGACTACGTCGGCCCCTACGAGGAGGCCGTCACGCGCTCGCTCCTCGTGCTGCGCGGCCTGACCCACCAGTCGACCGGCGGGATCGTGGCCGCCGCCACGACCTCGCTGCCGGAGGAGTTCGGTGGCGAGCGCAACTGGGACTACCGCTTCTGCTGGCTGAGGGATGCCGCCCTGACGCTCGAGGCCCTCCTCGGCTGCGGCTACGTCGAGGAGACCGAGCTGTGGCGGGCGTGGCTGCTGCGCGCCGTCGCCGGTGACCCCGAGGACATGCAGATCATGTACCGCGTCGACGGCGGCCGTGACCTCCCCGAGCGGGTGCTCGAGCACCTGCCCGGGTATGCCGCGTCGCGCCCCGTGCGCGTCGGCAACGCGGCCGTCGAGCAGCGCCAGACCGACGTGCTCGGCGAGGTGATGATCTCGCTCGACCACGCGCGGTCGAAGGGACTGGAGGAGAACGACGACTCCTGGCACCTGCAGCGGGCGCTCGTCAACCACCTCGCCCAGCACTGGGAGGAGGCCGACAACGGCCTGTGGGAGATCCGGGGCCCGCTGCGGCACTTCACCCACTCGCGCGTCATGGTGTGGGCCGCCTTCGACCGGGCGATCCGCGCCGTCGAGCAGCACGGCGTCGAGGGGCCGGTCGAGCACTGGCGCGAGCTGCGCGACCAGGTGCGCGAGGAGGTCATGACGAAGGGCTTCGACACCGAGCGCAACACCTTCGTCCAGCACTACGACACCGCCGAGGTCGACGCGTCCCTGCTCACGCTCTCGTCGATCGGCTTCGTCGACGGTGACGACCCGCGGATGCTCGGCACCATCGCCGCCGTCGAGTCCGACCTGCTGCGCGAGGGGCTCGTCATGCGCTACCGCACCGGCACGGGCGTCGACGGCCTGGCCGGCGACGAGCACCCCTTCCTCGCCTGCTCCTTCTGGCTGGTGACGGCCTACGCGAAGGCGGGTATGACGACGGAGGCCACCGAGCTGATGGACCGGCTCGTGGGCCTGACCAACGACGTCGGACTCCTCTCCGAGGAGTACGACCCGATCGCGAAGCGCATGGTGGGCAACTTCCCGCAGGCGTTCTCGCACCTGACACTCGTCGGCGCCGCCCTTGCCCTCGCCAAGGCCTCGGGCGCGGCGTCCGACGCGGCGACGGAGAAGCAGCCAGGGAGGGCCACGGCATGAAGCACGCCGACGTGACACCCGCGCTCGTCGCGGCCGAGACCGACCGGGTCGCCTCCACGGCGGCCTCCTTCCGCAACGACGCGGTGCTCGCCCCGTCGCTCTGCGCGGGATGGTCGCGCGGTCACGTGCTCGCGCACCTCGCCCGCAACGCCGACGCCCTGGTGCGCGTGTGCGACGTGGCCCTGACCGGCACCGCCGACACGATGTACGACGACGTCGACTCGCGTGACGCCGACATCGAGCGCGGCGCCCGTCGGTCGGCGCACGACCACGCGACCGACATCCGCGACACGGCGGCCCGCCTCGCCGAGCGGCTCGAGGCCCTGCACCCCGAGCACGCCGACGTCCGCGTCGAGCGCACCCCGGGCGCTTTCCCGATCCCTGTCGGGATGGTGCCGTTCATGCGGCTGCGCGAGGTCGTCTACCACCACGTCGACCTCGACGCCGGCTACACCTTCGCGAGCGCCCCGCCCGAGGTCGTGTCGCTCTTCCTCCGCGACGCCGCCAACCGCCTCGCGCACGACGACACGCCCCCGTCCCTGCACGTCGTGACGACCGAGGGAGACGACCACGTCATCGGTGACGGCGCGACGCAGGTGGCCGGGTCCGCCGCCGACGTCGTGCTGTGGCTCGCCCGCGGACGCACGGACGGCGTGAGCTTCGACGGTCCCGTCCCGACCCTGCCCTTCGGAGGCTGACGATGACGCACGCACCCGACGACCCGTACTCCGGTCACGTCACCGCGGGCGGGCCGCCCGGCGTCCGCGAGCTGGCCGACCTCACGATCCGCAAGCTCGAGGTCGGCGGCTTCGGCAACAACGCGTACCTGCTGACCTGTAGGGCCACCGGGGCGCAGCTGCTCGTCGACGCCGCGGCGGAGCCCGAGCGCCTGCTCGAGCTCGTGGCCGGCGGAGGGGGTGGCCTCGACGCCGTCGCCACGACGCACCAGCACCACGACCACGTCGGTGCGCTCGCCGAGGTCGTCGCGGCCACGGGCGCCCGCACCATCGCCGGCGCGGACGACGCCGACGCGCTGCCCGTGCCCGTCGACGATCGGGTCGGACACGGCGACACCGTGTCCGTCGGCGACGTCACGCTCGACGTCGTCCACCTCCGGGGACACACGCAGGGGTCGATCGCCCTCGCCTACGCCGACCCGGCGCCCGGCGGGCACACCCACCTCTTCACCGGCGACAGCCTCTTCCCCGGCGGCATCGGCAACACGAAGAACCCCGGGCAGAGCTTCGACTCCCTCATCGAGGACGTCACGACCCGCGTCTTCGACGTCTACGACGACGACACGTGGTTCTACCCCGGTCACGGCGACGACTCCACCCTGGGCGCCGAGCGCCCGCACCTCGACGAGTGGCGCGCCCGCGGCTGGTGACCGCCTGACCGGGCGGCACGGCACGCGCCCCGGCGCGATGGCGTATGCCGCCCCGCCGCCCCGCTGGTCAGGGCGCGGGAGCGTGGGCGGCGTGGACCGGGAGGCGCACGCGCATGCGGGTGTCGCCCGGCCGGGACTCGATCTCGATCGACCCGCCGTGGCGATCGACGACGATGCGGTGGGCGATGTCGAGGCCCAGGCCGGTCCCGCGGCCGACGTCCTTGGTCGTGTAGAACGGCTCGAACGCTCGCTGCTGCACCTCCGGGCTCATGCCCGCGCCGGTGTCACCGACCTCGACGACGACGGACTCTCCGTCGAGACGCGTCGTGACGGTGAGGGTGCCGACGCCGCCCATGGCGTCGACGGCGTTGTCGACGAGGTTGGTCCAGACCTGGTTGAGCTCGCCGGGCATCCCGTCGACGAGCGGCACGTCACCGCCCCAGTCGCGCACCACCGTGATACCGGGACGCAGCCGAGGGCCCATGACGAGCAGCGTGCTCTCCAGCCCCTCCCGGACGTCGACCCGCTGGTGCGAGGCGCGGTCCATCTGCGAGTAGGACTTGATGCCGGCGACGAGCTCGGACACCCGGCGGGTCGACTCGCGCACCTCGCCGAGGAGCGACGAGACGTCGATGGTGCGGGCGACCCAGCCGAGACAGGCGCCGAGCCCGTTGGACGGTGCCGCCGCGGCGGCCCGCTCGACCCAGCCGACGTCGGCGCCGGCGGAGACGAGGGACGCGGCGAGCTCCCACGGCCGCTCGACACCGGCCCGGTCGAGCCACTCCCCCAGGACCTCCTCGCGGTCGGCGGTCTCGAGCGGGTCGGGCAACGTCGTCGGCGGTACGAGCTCGCCGCGCAGCGCGTCGAGCTCACCGAACTGGGTCGCGGTCAGACCGGCCGTGGCCATCTGGCGCAGGGCGTCGAGCAGACCGTCGCAGGCGTGCGCGAGCTCGGCGGAGGACCGGGCAGCGGCAGCCGCGGGGTTGTTGATCTCGTGGGCCAGCCCGGCCGCGAGCGTCCCGAGCGTGACGAGCCCGCTGCGCTGGCGGGCCGTCGCCTCGATCGACCGCGCCGTGCCGTAGAGGCCTGCGACGAGGTGCGCGGCGAAGGGGAACCAGATGTTCGCCAGCTCGCCGAGGCGCTCGGCCGGGACCTGCAGCAGCCGTCCGGGCGCGACGCCACGGGCCGTCGCGAGGTAGACCCCGTGCTCGTCCCAGGCCCGGAACCCGCCCGCCCAGCGACCGGGCACGTCCATCCGGCCGACGACGACGTCCTCGCGGCCGATGTGGCGCGAGAGGTCGAGTGCTCCGTCGACGACGACCCACCAGAAGTCGGCGCGGTCACCTTCGAGCCAGACCACCTCGCCGGGGACGATCGGCACCTCGGCGCCGCCCTCGAGCAGCTGCACGAGCTGGTCGTCGTCCAGCCCGTCGAAGAGCGCCACCGTGCGGAGGTCGGAGAGCTCGAGCATCGCGGGTCCCGTGTGCCGGTCAGATCGTGGCGAGGTAGCGGTGGACGAAGTAGACGGACATCGAGCCCTCGCCGACGGCGGACGCGACGCGCTTCATCGAGTCCGAGCGCACGTCGCCCGCCGCGAAGACGCCCGGCAGGCTCGTCTCCAGGGCGAACGGCGGCCGGGCGAGTGGCCACCCGTGGGCCTGCTGTCCGACGACCAGATCGTGGCCGGTGACGACGAAGCCGTGCTCGTCGCGTGCGACGTCGGCGCCGAGCCAGTCGGTGCGCGGCGACGCGCCGATGTAGACGAACAGCCAGGCGGCCTCGACCTCCGTCGTGGCGCCGGTGTGCCGGTCCGAGAGGGTGAGCCGCTCCAGGTGGCCGTCACCGTCCACCGCGACGACCTCGGTGCGACACAGGACGCGGATGCGCTCGTCGGCACGGATCCGCGTGACGAGGTACTGCGACATGCTCGCCTCGAGCGACTCGCCGCGGACGACGAGGGTGACGCGCCTGGCGTGGCGGGCGAGGTTGAGCACCGCCTGGCCTGCCGAGTTGGCGGCGCCGACGACGTAGACCTCGTCCCCGGCGCACGCCGCCGCCTGGCCGGCGTTGGACCCGTAGTGCACGCCACGACCCGAGAGTGCGTCGATGCCGCGGGCCTCGAGACGTCGGTAGGACACGCCGGTGGCGAGGACGACGCTGCGAGCCTCGATGTCGTCGGCTCCGTCGAGGCGCACGGCACGGACCGGTCCGCGCTGCTCGAGCGCCATGACGTCCCGGGCGAGCACCATCTCGGCGCCGAAGCGGCGGGCCTGCGCGATCGCCCGCTGCGCGAGGTCGGCACCGGAGAGGCCCCGCGGGAAGCCGAGGTAGTTCTCGATCGCCGCGCTCTGCCCGGCCTGCCCGCCGGGGGCGTCGTGCTCGACGACGACGGTGCTCAAGCCCTCGGAGGCGGCGTAGACCGCGGCGGCGAGCCCTGCCGGTCCGCCGCCGACGATGCAGAGGTCGTAGAGGGCGCGCTCGGCCCGGGTGCGCAGCCCCAGGGCCGTCGCGACGGCGACCGGTGTCGGGGCACGGAGGGTGTCGCCGTCGGGGACGAGGACGAGCGGGAGGTCCTCCGGCCCGGCGCCCGCGAGGTCGCGCAGGTGAGCCCCCTCCTCGTCGCGCTCCACGTCGAGCCAGACGTACGGAACGTGGTTGTTGGCGAGGAAGGTCTTGACGAGGTCGCTCGCCTCGGACCACCGGTGGCCCACGACGCGGACGTCGGACGCGCGCTCCGGGTGCGCGTTGTGCCAGTCGGAGAGCAGGTCGTCGACGACGGGGTAGAGCCGGTCCTCGGGCGGGTCCCAGGGCTTGAGGAGGTAGTGGTCGAGCCCGATGTCGTTGATGGCCGAGATCGCGACGTCGGTGTCGGCGTACGCCGTGAGCAGCAAGAGCTTGGCGTCCGGGACGTCGACCCGCACCCGAGCCAGCAGCTCGATGCCGGTCATCCCGGGCATCCGCTGGTCGGACGCGACGAGCGCGAGGGGCTGGTTGCGCAGGACGAGACGAGCCACGAGGTCGAGGGCCTCGGGCCCGGAGGACGCGCGCAGGATGCGGTGCTCGGCGCCGTAGCGGGCCCGCAGGTCCCTGGCGATCGCGGCCGAGACCGGCGCGTCGTCGTCCACGGTGATGATCGCGGGTCTCGCCACGCGCTCAGCGTACGAGCGGGAACCCGTGTGCGGGGGCGAGTCGGGGCGGTTCACCCCGTCGAGGTGGGCGGGACGAGACGGGCGGAGCGGGGCACGGTGTCACGAACCGGGCACGCGGCGTCGCGTGCCGCGTCGGGCGTCACCCGGTGTCGCGGCCACGCGGCGTCCCGCTACTGGGCGTCCTCGAGGTCCGACGTCGTGTCGGGGTCGAGCTCCGCGATGAGCGACTCGAGCTCGGACCGGAGGAAGTCGAGGTCCGGCGGGACGTTGGTCAGCAGGAGGTGGCGGCGCGGGTTGCCCGCGACGGAGAGGCCGACGCCGAGGCGCGACCGGCCGTGGCGTGCCCGCCAGGTCCGCTCCAGCCGGGGCCCACCCGTCCAGTCGAGCGGGGCGTGCAGCCATCCCTGGACGTCGACGAGGTCTCCGTCGGGGCCGTGACGTCGGTTCTTCGGGGGATCGAATCCCTCCAGGGTGATTCGCTCTTCCATACTCCTGACGGTACGGCGCCCAGAGCCTGCAGACCAGTACCTCTCCGAGGTCCACACCGATTCGTGAGGGAAGGGACAGGGGGGTATCAGGCAGCGGACCGCCGGCCACTGACGGGCAACCGTGCGAAGGAGCCATCCATGTCTGTCACCACCGCTGTCGTCAGCCAGGAGTCCGAGCGCTACGTCGCGCTCGCCGCCACCCACGCGAGCCTGTTGCTCAGCGTCGACGCGCTCCCCCGCTCGCTCGCGGACGCCGAGGTCGAGTCGGCGGCGACGCCGGTGCACGACCTGTCAGGAGACGTCCTCTTCTGGCGGGCCCGCCTCCGGGGCAGGAAGGCTCGTGGCTACCTCGACGTCGGAGCCAGTTCCGCGATGGGCGCCGTCCTCGTCGCCGCCTCGCCCGATGCCGTCTGGGAGCCCGAGCGCCTCGTCGAAGAGGCCCTCGAGGTGGTCGCCAAGCAGAACGACGGCACCCAGGTGGACGTCGACGAGGTGCGCTTCGTGGACTACAGCCACCCGAAGCTCGCGCTCCAGCTCCTCCGCGAGGGTCGCGAGGTGACGATGCTGGAGCTGCACACGTGGGAGGTCGTCCCGCCGGCGAGCAGGCGCGAGCGCGGCGCACCCCCAGCCGACTTCGAGCGCTGGTCCTTCCTCGGCAGCCTGACCGCGAAGGCCCGCGAGTCCCGGGCCGCGCGCTACGACACCGCGGTCGGCGAGCTGTCGCGGCTCGTCGAGCGCCTCGACCGGGACCGCTACACGGTCTCCGTCGTCGACACCGTCGACATCCTGCTGCGCACCCGCCGTCGGGACCTGCACTACAGCACGCGCACCAGCGACCACCAGGTCTGCTACGAGCTGCGCGGCCAGCAGACCAACGTGTGGTGCGTCGCCGCGAGCGTGCAGATGCTGCTCGACTTCTACCGCTACCAGTACGACCAGGTGCGGGTCGCGGCCGAGCTCGGCCTCGGCACGCTGTCGAGCCCGACGGGGCTGCCCTACGCGAACGACGCGCTCGTCGTCACCGTCCTCGAGCGGCTCAGCAGCAACGCCCTCGACGCGACGATGTACACGACGAACCCGTTCTCGCGTTTCGTCAGCGAGATCAACGCCAACCGGCCGCTCGTCAGCTTCGTGCCGGGCCACTCGCGGACCGTCGTCGGCTACTCCGAGACGGGCTGGCTCCTGCTGACGGCCACGGACCGTGGGCTCACCGTCTTCGACCCGTGGCCGCCGAGCACCGGAGTCGTCACGCGCTGGGAGAACTTCGACGTGACGACGTACCGCCGCACCTTCACCGCGCAGGTCACACTGGCCTGATGGACCGTGACGCCGACCGCCCCGGGGGGACCCGCGACGACGGCTCGATCCTCGCCGAGCACGCCCGCGCCGCGGCGCAGCAGCTCGTCGCGGACGCGAACAGGGTCGGTCCACTCGTGCACGGGCGGGGCGTCGTGGGGCGACCGGTGCCGGTCCGGTCACCGGGCTCGGTCAGCGCCCCGGGCGACCGGGTGGACGAGATGCGACCGTGGTTCGTGCCCGTCACCATCGGCGAGCGCCTCCTCGGGTTCGCGCTCGTCGACGTCGCGACGACTCCGCCGGGCACGGACGGCAGCGACGTCCGCGAGCCCGCTGCACGCATACGCCGGTGGTCGACGTTCCAGCGTCACGAGGGCGACCTCGAGTCGTGCCCGCCGGCACTCCTCTGGACCGACCTGCCGACCATCACGGCCACGGCCGTGGCCGCCGCCGGCGAGGGCGCCGGCGAGGGCGCGCACACGGGCGAGCCGGTCCTCACGTGGGAGCGGACGCCGGAGCACCTCGTGTGGGAGGTGACCGTGGACGGCCGGCCCGTGCACGTCGCCGGGTCCGCCGCGTGGCCGGCCTGAGCGAGCCCAGGAGCCGGGTGCGAGGATGACGGGCGTGAGCCCGTCCGTCGCCGTCCACGCCGTCACCGCCACCCACCTCGTCCGCGTCCCCGTGACGACGGTCTGGTCCAGCCCGGGGAGCCCACGCCCCGTCGACGCGCCCGTCGTCGCCGACGAGCCCGATGCCGCGGCCTGGCTCGCCGCACTCGACGGGCACCCCTCCGACGACGAGTCCGGCCAGGGGCGGCTCGGTCTACACGGTCGGGTGGAGTCGCAGCTGCTCGCCGGGGAGCCCGTCGTCGTGACGGAGACCTCCGAGTCCGGCACGTGGTCCCACGTCGTGGCACCGTGGCAGCTCTCCCCCAAGGACGACCGCGGCTACCCGGGGTGGGTGCCCTCGGCCCACCTGACGCCCGCTGGCGAGACCCTCGTGGAGGGTCCGGCGCCGGTCATCGACGCGCCCGGCGCGCCCGACCCCGACGACACGCACCCGGCGGTCGCCGAGGCCCGCCGCCACCTCGGACTGCCCTACCTGTGGTCCGGCGTGTCCCCCCTCGGCTTCGACTGCTCAGGACTCGTGCTGCACACGTGGCGCCTCCTCGGCGTCGTGGTAGCCCGCGACGCGTACGCCCAGGCGGAGCTCGCGACGCCGGTCGAGCCCGACGCCGTCGAGTCGGGCGACCTCTACTTCTTCGCCAGGCCGGGTCAGCGCATCCACCACGTGGGCATCGTCGTGCGCCCCGGGCGGATGGTCCACGCCTCGGAGACCGGCGGCGTGCTCGTCGAGGAGGACCTGCCCGCCGACCGCCTCGCCACCCTCGTCGGCGCAGGGCGCCTGCCGATGCCGTGAGCGTCGACTCCCGCAGCGCTCCCCTGCTCGTCCTCGGCGGTGTCGTCTCCGTCCAGTTCGGTGGTGCCTTCGCAGCCACGCTCGTCCCCCGCATCGGGGCGCCCGGCTCGGTGCTGCTGCGCCTCTTCTTCGCGATGGTCATCCTCTATGCCGTCGCGCGCCCGTCGTGGCGGGGTCGCAGCCGTTCCGACTGGGGCACCGTCGTGCTCTTCGGGCTCGCGCTCGCCGCGATGAACACCTCGTTCTACGCATCCCTGGCGCACCTGCCCATCGGCGTGGCCGTGACGATCGAGTTCCTCGGCCCACTGGGTCTCGCCGCCGCGCTGAGCCGTCGGCCGCGGGACGTCCTGGCGGTCGCCGCGGCGGCACTCGGCGTCGTGCTCGTCTCCGGGGTGCTGCACACGTCGTGGGACCAGCTCGACCTCGTGGGCGTCGGTTTCGCCGCCCTCGCGGGCGTCATGTGGGCGGCCTACATCGTCCTCAGCCAGCGCACCGGGAAGGCGTTCGGGGGTCTCGACGGGCTGGCCTTCGCCCTCATCGTGTCGACGGTCGTGGTCGCACCGCTCGGCCTGGCGTCCGTCGACCGCTGGACGCCGCGGGACGTCGCGCTCGGTCTCGGCATCGCCGTCCTGTCGTCCGTGCTGCCCTACTCGCTCGAGCTGGTCGCCCTGCGCCACCTCGCACAACGCGTGTTCGGCATCCTGCTGAGCCTCGAGCCGGTCGTCGCGGCCCTCGCGGGGTTCGTCGTCCTCGACCAGGTGCTCGACCGAGGGCAGGTGGCCGGTATGGCACTCGTCGTCCTCGCCAGCGTCATCGTCCTCGGCGCCCAGTCGCGTCCCGAGTCACCGGACGCCGCGCTGGGGCCGGGCTGATGTCCCGCCGGGCCTCGTGCTTGACCTCAGGTGCACCTGAGGTCCTACCGTCGCCGGATGACCTCCAGCACGATGCGCCCTGACACCGGCGCGGCCGTCCCCGACGCGGGCGGCGGCATCCTCGCCCCCGCGCTGCGGGCCACGACCATCGGCGTCATCGCCCTCGTCTCCCTGCACGCCTTCGAGGCGCTCGCCCTGACCACCGTCATGCCGACGATCGCCCGCGAGCTCGACGGCGCGTCCTTGTACGCCATGGCCTTCACGGCCACGCTCGCATCGGGGATCGTCAGCATCGTGTGGTCCGGCAACCTCGCCGACCGTCGCGGGCCGCGGCCGCCACTGCTCATCGGCCTGGTGCTCTTCGCCGCCGGTCTCGTCGTCGCCGGCCTCGCGCCCACGATGGGGGTCCTCGTCGCAGCGCGGGTCGTGCAGGGCCTGGGGGCAGGCATGACGAGCACGGCGCTCTACGTCCTCGTGACCCGCGTCTACCCCCAGCGACTGCACACGGCGATCCTCGCCGGCTTCTCGGCCGCCTGGGTCGTGCCGTCGATCGCGGGACCCTTCGTGGCCGGCCTCGTCACCCAGACGATCGGCTGGCGCTGGGTCTTCGGGCTGGCACTCGTCGTCCTCGTCGTCGCGGCCGTGCTGCTCGGCCGCATCATCACCGGGCTCCGGCAGGACGTCGTCGACGTGCCCTGGCGATGGCGGTCGATCGCCGCGTCCGTCGTGCTCGCCGTCGCCGTGCTCGGTCTCAACGCGGCCGCCGACCGGCTCGACCCGTGGGGCGTCACCCTGGCGGTGCTCGCCCTCGTCGTCGTGGGCCTGACCCTCATCCCGCTCACACCGCGCGGGACGTTGCGGGCCGCGCGGGGGCTGCCGACCGACGTCGCGCTGCGTGCCCTCGCCTTTGCCGCGTTCAGTGGCGCCGAGGTCTACCTGCCTCGCCTCCTGACCGAACGCGACGGCCTCAGCCCCAGCCTCGCCGGCGTCGCCCTCACGGTCACGGGTGTCACCTGGTTCGCCGGATCATGGGTCCAGGGCCGCTGGGACCGCCGTTTCGAGATCGGACGCACGGCGGCCCTCTCCCTCGCCGCGATCGCCCTCGCCCTCCTCGCCCTCGCCGGAGCCGTGGCGCTCGACGCTCCGACCTGGGTCGTCATCGCCCTCTTCCCCGTCGTCGGCCTCGGGATCGGGACGCTCTACCCGCGCGTGACGGCCCAGGCCCTCGCGCGCGCCGGGTCCACGGAGCAGGGCTTCGTCAGCTCGGCCCTGCAGATCGGCGACTCGTCGGGGGCCGCGACGGCGATCGCCCTCTCGGCCATCGTCTTCGCCGGGGCCGGCTCGTCGGTCCCCGGGGCGTATGCCGTCGTCTTCACGGTCATGGCCGTCCCCGCCCTGCTCGGCTGGGTCGTCGCGCACCGCGTCCGCTGACCACACCGGGCCGTCGGACTGACGTCCTCCACCGGGGCCGCCTCCGGATCCCGAGGTCCCCCTGTCACACGTGCAGGCGGTGACAGGGGGACGACGCGCCGCGGGTCAGAGGATGTAGCCGCTGGAGGCGCTCCAGATGGCGTGGGTGCGGCAGTTGGAGTCGGCGTACTCCTTGGACGTCGACTCGAACACGGAGTAGAGACGCTTGACCGACGAGCCCGCAGACTGCGGAGCCCAGACGATCCCCTCCATCATCGGCAGGGTGTTGTGGCTCGTGCGAGCACCCGTCGACCTCACCTGCGTCGTCACCTTGCTCAGGTTGTCCCGGCCCCACGAGCGGCTGAAGACGAACCGGCTGCTCGTGACCTGCACGCCCTGGACGATGGTCGGCGTGGAGTAGGAGGCGTTGGGGGCCAGCGTCACCGTGCCGGCGGCGGACGTCGGGTAGCGACGCATGACGTTGTTGTAGAAGTCGCCGACGAAGAGGGAGCCACCGTCGTAGTCGACGTAGGACGCCCGCGCCAGGCTGTTCAGGGTGTAGCGCGCGGCGTAGCTGACCGCCTTGCGGGCGCCGGCGGGCACGGCACGGATGCGGTCGATCGGGATGCGGTAGATCCGCGCGCCGCCGACGCTGTCGGCGACGTAGAGGTTGCCTCTCCCGATCGTGAGACCGCCCGCATGTCCCGTCTTGGGGACGCCGCTCAGCTCGATCGTCTTGACCCATGCGGAGGTCGATCGCTTGTAGACGACGATGCGCGGCACCTCGGCGGCGTCACGGTGGTACATCGAGACGTAGAGGTAGTCGCCCGCGGAGTCGTACGTCATCCCCTGCGGCACCCAGTTGGTGTCCTTGTAGGCCCCGAGCGTGTGGCCCGACCAGTGGTCGAACGCGTTGAGCTGCGGGTCGGCGCAGCTGCTCACCTTGGCGAAGCCGACCGGGTCGGCAGCCGTGGCCGGCGATGCGGCGACGACGCCGAGCGTCGGTGCGAGCGTCAGTGCGAGCCCAGCGGCCACGGTGCGCAGTCTTGTCCTCATGAGGTTCCCCTGTCGTCGTCGGAGGACCTCTTCCCCCGATGCTCGGACCCTACTCGCGGCCGACGCCCACGGAGGGCGACGTCACCGGGCAATCCGGCAACGCGTCAGCCCGCTTCGGTAGCGTGCAGGGCATGCCCATCAAGCTCGAGAACGTCGGCATCGCCGTGGACGACCTGGAGGCGACGATCGCCTTCTTCACCGATCTCGGACTGACGGTGCTCGGCCGGGACACGGTCAGCGGTGCGTGGACCGACACCGCTGTGGGCCTCGACGGCAACCACGCCAGGATCGCCATGCTCCAGACGCCGGACGGGCACGGCCGCCTCGAGCTCTTCGAGTACATCCACCCCAGCGCCATCGAGACGACGCCCACGCTGCCCAACGAGATCGGGATGCACCGAGTCGCCTTCTCGGTCGACGACATCGACGAGGCTCTGGCGATCGCTGCGAGGCACGGGTGCCACCCGCTGCGCGGCGTGGCGACCTACGAAGACGTCTACAAGCTGACGTACCTGCGCGGACCCAGCGGCATCATCGTCATGCTGGCCCAGGAGCTCAAGGGCGCCTGATGCCGGCGCCTCCTGGTCGACGCACGGCGGCTGCCGTTGCACGACGGAGGAGGCGTCCGGCGGGCGCGTCCTGACGCGCCCGCCGGACCGGGTGGTCGGCGGACGCGTCGTGACGGCATACCTCAGCGCTGGTCGTGCGTGGCGCGAGGAGTGGTCATGTCGTCCTCGGCCGGCGGTCCGGCGGCGGCGTCCGCGGACACGTCGGGAGCCTCGATGTCGCCATCCTGGCGGCCGTCAACGGCGGCAGAGCCGTTCGCGGCCGCGAGCTTCGCGTCGCGGCTGGACTTCCAGAGGCTCGCGACGGTGGTGACGCCGAGGATGAGGACGATGGCACCGAGCGAGACGAGGATCGGGATATCGGGGACGCCCTCGATCGGCTGGCCGCCGTTGATGAACGGCAGGTTGTTCTCGTGCATCGCGTGCATGAAGAGCTTGACGCCGATGAAGGCGAGGAGAACCGCGAGGCCGATGCTGAGGTAGACGAGCTTCTTGAGCAGGCCGCCGATGAGGAAGTAGAGCTGGCGCAGTCCCATGAGGGCGAAGATGTTGGCCGTCAGGACGAGGTACGGCTCGTTGGTCAAGCCATAGATCGCCGGGATCGAGTCGAGCGCGAAGAGCAGGTCGGTCGTGCCCAGGGCCAGGATCACGATGAGCATCGGCGTGATGAGGCGCTTGCCGTTCTCGATCACCGTCAGGCTCGTGCCGTGCCACTCCTTGGTCGCCGGGAAGCGCTTCTCGACCCAGAGCAGGAAGCGGTTCTCGTGGTACTCGTCGTCGTCGCTCTCGCCGCCGGTCGCGAGCTTGATCGCCGTGTAGACGAGGAAGGCGCCGAAGATGTAGAAGACCCACGCGTACGCGTTGATGACGACCGCGCCGAGCCCGATGAAGATGCCACGCAGGATGATCGCGATGACGATGCCGACCATGAGCGCCGACTGCTGGAGCTTCTTCGGCACCTTGAAGCTGCCCATGATGAGCAGGAAGACGAAGAGGTTGTCGACGGACAACGAGTACTCGGTGAGCCAGCCGGCGTAGAACTCGCCGGCGTACTGCGCGCCCCACTCGAACCAGATGAAGAGTCCGAAGAGGACGGCGAGGCCGACGAAGAAGGCCAGATGCCTGCCGGCCTCGGCCATCGACGGGACGTGGGGTCGCCGCGCGATGACGAAGACGTCGACCGCGAGGAAGACGGTCATCAGACCGATGGTGAGGAACCAACCCCACACGGGAACGTTCATGGGCACAACCTTCCGGTCACCAGAGCAGTAACCGGAGGTCTCTCCCGCCCGGCGAGCTGCCGGACCGACGGGACCGGGAGCGGCGGTGAGACCCACTCCGTGATGACGAGCCCGTCGTGTCGGGGATACTCCCCTCCGTGAACGCCTGAGTCTTTCACTCCGAGCCGCGCGCCTCAAATCGGTCCGCACCGTGAGCACGACGGGTCGACTGTCGCACGGCGGTCATCCGACCGTCCCGGGGCGCTTGCTGCGCGGCAGACCCGAGACGACGATCTCGTAGGAGGTCTCGATCGCCTCGAGGAGCTCATCCGGGTCGATCGCGCCCGTGGTGCGCAGGGTGTTCCACCCGTGCCGGCCGATGTAGGCCATGACCGAGGCGTCGTCGGGGTAGCGATGCAGCCACTCGTCGGCCTCGGTGCGGCTGCGAGCGCTCTTGACGCCGATCGAGTCGTCGCCGAGGAAGACGAAGATCTTGTCGCCGACCTTGGCGACGGTGTCGCCGTCCCACGGGGAGTCCTCCCACGCCCCGGGGAGCGCAAGGGCGGCGGCGCGGAGCCGTGCCGCCACGCCCCTCCCGGCACCCTCAGCCATCAGCGTGCCCTCCGTGCCCTCACCGTGCCCTCACCGTGCCCTCACCGCGTCGCGGCACTCATCTGCCGCAGCTCCTTCTTGAGGTCGCCGATCTCGTCGCGCAGGCGCGCTGCGAGCTCGAAGTGCAGCTCGGCCGCCGCCTGGTGCATCTGGGTCGTGAGCTCCTGGATGAGCCCGGCGAGGTCCGCCGCGGCCATGTCCGCCGGACGGTTGGTCGAGCCACCCGCGGACACCCCAACGTCGGCCGCCATCGCGCCGCGCCCCGAGCCGCTCTTGCCGCGAGACTGCATGCGCCCCGAGCCGAGCAGCTCCTGGGTGTCGGCGTCCTCACGCTCGAGCAGGTCGGTGATGTCGGCGATCTTCTTGCGCAGCGGCGTCGGGTCGATGCCGTGCTCGGTGTTGTAGGCGATCTGCTTCTCACGGCGCCGGTTGGTCTCGTCGAGCGCCTGCTCCATCGACGGTGTCATCTTGTCGGCGTACATGTGGACCTGGCCCGACACGTTTCGGGCCGCGCGCCCGATGGTCTGAATGAGTGACCGGGCGGAGCGGAGGAAGCCCTCCTTGTCGGCGTCGAGGATCGACACGAGCGAGACCTCGGGCAGGTCGAGGCCCTCGCGGAGCAGGTTGATGCCGACGAGGACGTCGAAGACACCGGTGCGCAGCTCGCGGAGCAGCTCGACCCGGCGCAGCGTGTCGATGTCGCTGTGGAGGTAGCGGACCCGGATGCCCTTGTCGAGGAGGTAGTCGGTGAGGTCCTCGGCCATCTTCTTCGTCAGGGTCGTGACGAGGACACGCTCGTTGCGCTTCGTGCGCTCCTGGATCTCGTGCATGAGGTCGTCGATCTGGCCCTTGGTCGGCTTGAGCACGACCTCGGGGTCGATGAGACCGGTGGGGCGGATGATCTGCTCGACCGGCGGCCCGGACTTGGCCAGCTCGTACTCCCCCGGCGTCGCCGAGAGATAGACCGTCTGCCCGATGCGCTCGAGGAACTCCTCCCACTTCAGGGGCCGGTTGTCCATCGCGCTCGGGAGACGGAAGCCGTGCTCGACGAGCATCCGCTTGCGGGACATGTCGCCTTCGTACATCGCGCCGATCTGCGGCACCGTCTGGTGCGACTCGTCGAGGACGAGGAGGAAGTCCTCCGGGAAGTAGTCGATGAGGCAGTTCGGGGCCGAGCCGGACGTGCGACCGTCGATGTGGCGGCTGTAGTTCTCGATGCCGTTGCAGAAGCCGACCTGCCGCATCATCTCGAGGTCGTACGTCGTGCGCATGCGCAGGCGCTGGGCCTCGAGGAGCTTGCCCTGCTTCTCGAAGAGGGCCAGCTGGTCCTCGAGCTCGAGCTCGATCCCCCGGATCGCGCGCTCCATCCGCTGGGGGCCGGCGACGTAGTGCGACGCCGGGAAGACGTACATCTCCTGCTCCTCGTTGACGACCTCGCCGGTCACGGGGTGCAGGGTGTAGATGCGCTCGATCTCGTCGCCGAAGAACTCGATGCGGATCGCGAGCTCCTCGTAGACGGGGATGATCTCGACGGTGTCGCCGCGGACGCGGAAGGTGCCGCGCGTGAAGGCGAGGTCGTTGCGGGTGTACTGCATCTCGACGAAGCGGCGGAGCAGGTCGTCGCGCACGACCTCCTGGCCGACCTTGAGCCGGGCCATCCGGTCGACGTACTCCTGCGGCGTCCCGAGACCGTAGATGCACGACACCGAGGCGACGACGATGACGTCACGTCGGGTCAGCAGCGAGTTGGTCGCCGAGTGCCGCAGCCGCTCCACCTCGTCGTTGACCGAGCTGTCCTTCTCGATGTAGGTGTCCGTCTGGGGGATGTAGGCCTCGGGCTGGTAGTAGTCGTAGTAGCTGACGAAGTACTCGACGGCATTGTTGGGCAGCAGCTCGCGGAACTCGTTGGCGAGCTGCGCGGCGAGCGTCTTGTTGGGTGCCATGACGAGGGTCGGCCGCTGGACCTGCTCGATGAGCCAGGCCGTCGTGGCCGACTTGCCGGTGCCGGTGGCACCGAGCAGCACGGTGTCGGTGTCCCCCGCCCGGACCCGCTTGGCGAGCTCGGCGATCGCCGTGGGCTGGTCACCGCTCGGGGTGTACTCGGAGATCACCTCGAAGGGGGCCACCGTGCGCTGGAGGTCGGTCGTGGGACGCATGGCTCAACCGTACGTCGCACGACCGACAGCGCCCACTCGCCTACTCCTCCCAGACGTAGGCGGGTCGCAGCTCGATGGTGTCGCCGGGCCCCGCGAAGTTCACGGCGAGCTCCTCGGCCCGCTCCCGGGTGGCCACGTCGAGCAGGAAGAAGCCGGCCAGGTGCTCCTTGCTCTCGGCATACGGACCGTCCGTCGCGACCGTGCCGCTCTCGGCCCACCGGTAGAGCCGTGCCGACGCCGGGTCGCCGAGCGCCTCACCGCCCTTGAGCTCACCGCTCTTCGACAGCTCCTCGAGCATCGCGTCGAAGGCCGCGCCTCCGGCGTCGCGCTCCTCCTGCGGCCGGGCCAGCGCCTCGGCGACGAAGTCACCGGTCGGGTGGCCCCACGGCCGCGGGTTGGAGTGGATGAGGATGACGTACTTCATGGGATGTCCCTTCGGTTCGCGGGTGGCCAGTCTGCCGCCTCCGGAGGGACGTCGGAGCGGACACGCCGGTCTCGACATCACGGGACGCGGTGGGTCCACCCCGGGGTCGCGAACTTCTCGTCGACGAGCCGCTGGGCCTCGGCGAGCTCGGCCTCGGTGTAGTCGGAGACCGTCGTCCGGTAGCGCCGGGCGAACGACGCCGTGAACGACTCGAGGATCGCGTCGCGCGTCATGCCCGTCTGCGAACGCATCGGGTCGACACGCTTGTTGGCGGACTTCGTGCCCTTGTCGCTCATCTTCTCGCGGCCGATCCGCAGCACCTCGAGCATCTTGTCAGCGTCGATGTCGTAGGCCATCGTCACGTGGTGCAGGACCGCACCCGACACGAAGCGCTTCTGCGCGGCACCGCCGATCTTGCCGCGGTCGCTCGCGATGTCGTTGAGCGGCACGAAGTGGGCCGTCACACCGACGTCGGCGAGCGCCTCGATGACCCACTCGTCGAGGAAGGAGTAGGACCGCTCGAAGCTCAGCCCCTCGACGAGGGAGGTCGGCACGACGAGCGAGTACGTGATGGTGTTGCCGGGCTCCATGAACATGGCACCCCCGCCGGAGATGCGCCGCACGACGTCGATGCCGTGGCGCTCGGCCCCCTCCGGGTCGATCTCGTTGCGGAAGGACTGGAACGAGCCGATGACGACGAGCGGGCTGTCCCAGTCCCAGAAGCGCAGCGTCGGCGGGCGCTCCCCCGCGGCGACCTCGCGCGCGATGACCTCGTCGAGGGCGACGTGCAGCGCCGGGTCGAGAACGCGGGCGGAGATGACGTCGAAGGCGTGGTCGTCCCACCCGGTGGCCTTGCCCAGGGCACGACGGATGGCGATGCCGATCGACTCGGCCGTGAAGCCGATGAGGGACACGCCGTCGCCGAGGGCGCCCGTCACGGCGGCGGCCAGCTGCTCGACGCCTGCGTCGACGGGCATGCCCGTCAGGGCTGCGTTGATGTCGCCGAGCGCCTCGTCGGGCTCGAGGAAGAAGTCACCCGACACGCTCACCCCGGCGAGCCGGCCGTCCACCTCCTCGAGGTCGACCGCCACGAGCTTGCCACCGGGGACCTTGTACTCACCACGCATGTCACGCTCAACACCACACACCCCCTGCGTATGCCGGGTGCCCCCTACCGCGGCTGCCATCCGGTGCGCTCGGCCCAGTCCGTCGCGCGCTGCCACGCGCCCTCGAACCACGCCTCCTTGGCCACGACGTAGTCCGAGGTGGCTTCGTGCAGCCCGAGCAGCCGGCGCTTCTCCGCGGCATACGCCTCCCGTTCGGGCGGCTCGTGGCGCAGCCAGTCGCGGAAGAGGAGCGCGAATCGCCAGCCTCCGGAGCCGTGCTCACGGACGTGGACGTGGACGTGGCTGCCCGGGTCGCACCCGCCGAGGAAGCGCTTGGTCCAGTCGGCCGGGTCGGACCCGAGCGGGTGGGGCGTGTCGCTGTGGATGCCGTGGGAGAAGACGTACCCGGCGTCCCGGAACGCCCGCTGCACATCGTCCCGGTCGGCGTCGGCGAGGTGGCGGACCCCGATCTGGACGTCGATGACGTCCTTGGCGAGCAGGCCAGGCACGGACGTGGAGCCGATGTGCGACACCTCGGTGACGATGCCCGTCGGTGCGAGTGCCGCAGCGAGACGGGCGACGACGCGCTCGGCGCGTGGCTCCCAGTCCGCGCGGGGGTCGACGACGCACTCTCGCGCGAGGTCCGGCCGGCGTGACCGGGTGCCGGTCACGAGGTTGCTCTCATAGGGCACGAGCCGCTCGTGCCAGAGGGCGTCGACGGCGCGGGCGAGGTCGTCGGGCGTACCGGCGTTGTCGAGCACGACGTCGGCGACCGCACGGCGCTGGTCGTCGGTCGCCTGGGCGGCGATGCGGTGCCGGGCGTCCTTCTCGTCGAGGCCTCGCTCTCGGACGAGCCGGCGCACCCGCGTCTCGACGTCCGTCTCGACGACGACCGTGAGGTGCTCGTGCACCCACAACCCGCGCTCGACGAGGAGGGGCATGTCGTAGACGGAGACCGTGTCGTCAGGAGCGTCGGCCCGACGCTCGGCGACGCGGGCCGCGATGGCTGGCCCGGTGATGGCGTCGAGCGCATCGAGGGCGTCGCGGTCGGGGAAGACGATCGCGGCCAGGGCTGCCCGGTCGAGGCTGCCGTCGTCACGCACGACCGCCTCACCGAAGCGTGCCCGGATCCGTTGCAGGGTGGGCTCGCCCGGCTCGACGACCTCGCGGGCGACGGCGTCCGCGTCGATGACGTGCGCGCCCCGCTCGGCCAGCCGTCGCGAGACCGTGGACTTGCCCGACCCGATCCCTCCGGTGACTCCGACGCGCAGCACGGGTGACCTCAGGCGAGGCGGGCGGGGAAGCCGCCCCTGGCGACCGGACCCCACCGGGTGGGCGTGACCCGAAGCAGGGACTTGCCCTGGTCGCGCATCGCCTGGCGGTACTCGTCCCAGTCGGGGTGCTCGCCCGAGATGGCGCGGAAGTAGTCGACGAGGGGCTCGACGGAGTCCGGCAGGTCGATGACCTCGCAGTCGCCGTCGACCTGCACCCACTCACCGCCGAAGTCGTCGGACAGGACGAGGACGCTGACCTGCGGCCGGCGCCGGGCGTTCGTCGTCTTGGCACGCTCGGGGTAGGTGGAGATGACGATGCGTCCCTGCTCGTCGACGCCGCCCGTGACCGGCGAGGCCTGCGGGCGCCCGTCGGCGCGCTGCGTCATGAGCACCATCGAGTGGCGCGGACGGACGAAGTCGAGCATCGCGTCGCGGTCGACCTCGGTGTTGGTCGCGATCTGGCGGGGCATGGTCATTCCTCCTGCTCGGCGCTGCTGGCGCGGTCGAAGATCGCGACGACCGCCTCGGCCAGCCAGGCGGCATACATCGTGTGGGTCCACCCGCAGCGTCGCACGAAACGGTCGTAGATCTCGGGCGACGTCACGGTCCAGACGATGTCGATGAAGCGCTCGCGGTCGAGCTGTGAGGGCAGCCCGTGAGCGGCCTCGAGGGCGTTGAGGGCGTTCGTGTTGCCTGCCCGGCGCTCGCGGTCGATCGTCGCGACGAACTCCTGCAAGCCCGTGTCGCCGCCGGCGCCCTGGGCGAGGAGCACGCCGAGAAGGGGGCCGACCCGCTCGTAGATCGTCGCGCACAACGCGGCGTACGCCCGGACGAAGCCCTCACGGTCCGGGGCCGTCGACATGGCGCGGAACTCCGGCCGGTCCTGCATGGCGACGGGCGCGTCGTCACCGACGAGGAGCACGTCGTAGACCGCCTTGACGACGGCCGCCTTGCCGCCGACGGCGTTGTAGACGGTCTGCGCGCTGACGCCGGCGTTCGCGGCGAGCGCGCTCACGGACATGGCGTGGTAGCCGTCGCGCAGGAGCATCTCGCCGGCAGCCTCGATGATCCGGCGCCGGGTGGCCAGGGCTGCTTCCGCACGCGAGCTGTTGTCGTACGCCCGGTCTGTTGACATCGGAGCCCTTCGAACGCATCATGAGTTCGCTGGAACGGCGTTCTAGCGAATGGGTGGGGTCCAGGGGTCCCCACCCGTCTGCTGCACCGAACGGTGACAGCGTCGACATCGGCGCCTGTCGACCGCACGAGTGTGCCACGGGCGCCACGGCTCCGCCCCGGAGGGGCACCGGAGGGGGAGCGAGGGGCCGGACCATCAGGTCCGGCCCCTCGCTACGGCACGAGGCACGGCATCGCGAGCCCTCGGCGTCAGGCGGGTGCCGGCGCGAGCACCGAGACGGCTCGGTCGGGGTAGTCCGACACGATGCCGTCGACTCCCGCCTCGACGAGCTCGACCATCCGCGCCGGCGCGTTGACCGTCCACGGCAGGACCGCGAGTCCGGCCGCGTGCGCGCGGTGCACGAAGTCCGCGTCGACGAGCACGTGTTCGGGCGAGATCACGCCGGCGCCGACGGCGGCGGCCCCGGCACACACGTCGTCGTGCGACTCCCCCACCCTGACGCTGCCCGTCCAGGGGCTGCCCGGCACCCACGTCACCGCGGCCTCGACGAGGGCCGACCGGATGACGTCGGGCGCGAGCTCTGCCGAGAGCTCGAGCACGGCCCAGTCGAACGAGTGCATGAAGCACTGCCGTTCGAGCCCGGCCTCGTGGACGCTCGCCAGGACCGCCTCGAGGAGCTGTCGACGTCGAGATGACTCACCCGGGTCGAGCGGGTCGACCTTGAGCTCGATGGTCCACCACACGTCGGGCGCGTGCTCGATCCCGTGCGCGAGCACCTCGTCCAACGTCGAGATGCGGGCGCCCGGCGACGGTCGCTGCTCCGGGAAACCGGCGAGCGTCTGGCTGCCGACGTCGACCGTGCGCAGCTGCTCGAGGCTCAGGTCGGCGACCCGGGCACCCACGAGGCCCGGCTCGGTCGACCGGCACTTGGGAGGCAGCAGCACCGGGTCGTGCCAGACGACGACCTCCCCCTCGGCGGTGAGCCGGACGTCGAGCTCGACGCCGGTCACCCCGGCGTCGTACGCGGCGGCGAAGCTGGCCAGCGTGTTCTCGACGACGAGCCCCTTGGCGCCGCGATGCCCCTCGACGTCGAAGCGGCCCGACGCCCAGGGACCGGGGCGAGATGCCATCCTCAGGCCTCGATCCGCTCGCCGGAGGCAGCGTCGAAGAGATGGACCTCGCCGTGGTTGGGCTCGACGTGCACGGTGTCACCGACCGTCAGGTGGGTGCGCTTGTCGAGGCGCACGGTGACGCGGTCGGCGCCCTCGTCGGCGCCGACCGGGCGGCCGTAGACGAACGACTCCGAGCCGAGCGACTCGACGAGCTCGACGGTGAGCGCGAGCGCGGACGGGTCGGAGCCGTCCCGGCTCCCACCCGCCGGCGTCTCGACGACGTGCCACGACTCCGGACGGAGCCCGACGACGACCTTCTCCCCCGCACGACCGGCGACAGCACGGTCCAGGGGCACCGGGACGCCGTGGACGCGCGCCACGCCCTCGCGCACTCCGGACTCGACGAGCGTGATCGCCGGCGAGCCGATGAAGGCCGCGACGAAGGTGTTGACCGGATGGTCGTAGAGCCGCTCCGGCGTGTCGACCTGCTGGAGCTTCCCGTCGCGCAGCACCGCGACGCGGTGACCCATCGTCATGGCCTCGACCTGGTCGTGGGTGACGTAGACCGTCGTGATGCCGAGCCTGCGCTGCAGGCCCGCGATCTGCGAGCGGGTGGACACGCGCAGCTTGGCGTCGAGGTTGGACAGCGGCTCGTCCATGCAGAAGACCTTGGGGTTGCGCACGATCGCCCGGCCCATGGCGACGCGCTGGCGCTGACCGCCCGACATCTGGCCGGGCTTGCGGTCGAGCAGCGGTTCGAGCTCGAGGATCTTGGCGGCCTCGGCGACCCGCTGCTTCGTCTCGGCCTTGCTCACCTTCGCGTTGTCGAGGGCGAAGGCCATGTTCTGGGCGGCCGACATGTTCGGGTAGAGCGCGTAGCTCTGGAAGACCATGGCGATGTCCCGGTCCCGCGGGCGCACCCCCTTCTGGTCGTGACCGTCGACGAGGATGCGCCCGCCGTCGACCGGCTCGAGACCCGCGAGCATCCGCAGGGTCGTCGACTTGCCGCAGCCCGAGGGGCCGACGAGGACGAGGAACTCACCGTCGGCGATGTCGAGCGTGATGCCGTCGACCGCCGGGACGTCGTCCTTGGAGAACCGACGAGTCGCCTCGTCGAAGTACACGGTTGCCATCGGTGGCCTCTCGGGTCGTTCTGGTTCGGGGGTCTGGAGCCGGGGACGTGGGAGGTGGCGAGCGTGCTCGCCACCTCCCACGTCACTCCGGAGCGGTCCGGCGGGTCCGTGCAGGCCTCGCCGGACGGCATACGACCGGGTGGTGAGTGGCGCGTCAGGCGCCGAGCTTGCTCTTGATCTGCGAGTCGAACACCTGCTGGCTCTCGGCGTCGAGACCCTTGAAGACGGTCGCGACGTCCTGGCCCTGGACGATCTGGTCGAGCCCCTTGCCGATGCGGGCGCCGCCACCGGGCAGCAGCACGCGGGCGTTGTCCTGCGACCGCGTCTTGGGCAGCTGCTCGATGGCCGTCTTCGCGTTCGGGTTCTTCTCGAGGAACGCCTTCTCCTCCGGCAGGTCCACGGCCGACTTCCGCACCGGCATGTAACCGGTCGCCTGCGTGAACGTCACGGTGTTCTGCGCGTTGGTGAGGAACTCGATGAACTTCAACGCGTTCTTCTTGCGGTCGTCCGAGATCGTCGCCGGGATGCCGACGCCCGCACCACCGGTGGGACAGTTGCCGTCACCGGGCAGGAAGGCGGTGCCAACGGGGAACTTCGCGTCCTTGGCCACGCCACCGAGCGAACCCGTCGACATCATGCTGCAGGCCACGATGCCGGCGGTGAAGTCGGGCGCGGGGTCCTTGGACAGCTTGAGGTAGCCGTCCTTGGCGAGGTTCTGCAGGTAGGTCCCGGCCTTGACCGTGTTGGGGTCCGAGAACGTCGGCGTCCACTCCTTCGAGTAGGCACCGCCGTAGCCCCACACCATGTTCTGGAAGACCCAGTCGAGGTAGTTCGAGCCGTCGGGCAGCTCCATGACGATCTTGTCGGAGCCGGCCGCCGCCTTGAGCTTCGGTGCCCACGTGAGGAACTCGTCCCAGTCCTTCGGGCCGCGGTCCTCGAGACCCGCCGCCTTCCAGAGGTCCTTGTTGTAGTAGAAGAGCGGCGTCGACCGCGAGTACGGCAGCGCGTAGTGCTTGTCGTCGAGGTTGTAGTCGTTGTAGAGCGCGTCGACGTAGTCGCTCGTCTCGATCTTCGCTGACGACAGCAGATCGTCGAGCGGGCTCAGCTGCTTGTTGAGCGCGAAGTTGAACCACGTGACGTCCGAGACGACGACGACGTCGGGCAGCGAGCCGCCGGCGAGCGAGGCGTTGAACTTCTGCGCGACCTCCTCGTAGTTCTTGCCGGCGTCGACGAGCTTGACCTTGAGGCCCGAGTTGGCCGCCTCGAAGGCCTTGATGATCTCCTGCTCGACCGGCTTGCTGTTGCCGGGGTGGTTGCTCCAGAACTCGATGGTGTTGCTCGAGCCGCCGCCGCCGCCCGTCGTCGGGGACGTGCCGGTGCCCGCGCAGGCCGCAAGACCGGCGACGCCGGCCGCGCCGGCGAGGCCGAGGAAGCCTCGACGTGAGAACTCGTTCATGGATGGTGCCTTTCCCTGTGGTGGTGGGTGGGGTCGTGAGGATGGATCGGCAGGCGGCAGAGCGAGGCTCAGCTCTTCACGGCCCCCGCCGTGAGCCCCTTGATCATCTGTCGCTGGAGGAAGAGGAAGAGGACGAGGATCGGCAGCATGGCCAGCACGGTGCCCGCCATGACCGGCCCCCAGTTCGTGACGCCGTCATTGTTCTGGAGGAACGTCAGGCCGACCGGCAACGGCGCCGTCGACTCGTCGTCGGACATCAGGAAGGGCCAGAGGTACTCGTTCCACTCGTTGACCACGGTGATGAGTGCGAAGGCCACGAGGGTCGGCCACGACATCGGCATGACGACGCGCCAGAGCAGCTTCATCGGCCCGGCGCCGTCGAGGCGCGCGGCCTCGATGATCTCGCCGGGCAGGCTGAGGAACTGGTTGCGCATGAGGAACGTGCCGAAGGCGACGCCCGCGAGCGGGATGATGATGCCCTGGAAGGTGTTGCGCCAGCCGAGCTGGGCGACGAGGGCGTAGTTGCTGATCACCGTGATCTGGTTGGGCACCATGAGCGCCGCGATGACGACGAGGAAGACGACCGAGCGTCCCGGGAAGCGCAGCAGCGAGAGGGCGTACGCGCTGATGACGCCGAGCACGATCTTGGCGACCGAGGTCGCCGACGTGATGATGACCGAGTTGCGGACGTAGTCGAAGAACGGGATGCGGGTCGTCAGCTCCCGGTAGTTCTGCCCCGTCACGGGGTCCGGCCACCACTGGGCCGGCCGGACGTAGATGTCACCCCGTTCCTTGAACGAGGTGAGCAGGATCCAGAAGAGCGGCACGGCGATGACGAGGACGACGAGGACCATGCCGGCGTAGCCCGCCGCGGTCCAGAGGGGCCCGCGGTGGTGCGTCGACGCCTCGGCGTGGTGCGACGCACGCCGCCGCCTGCCGCGCCGGGCCGTCTGCGGGAGCTGCTCGTCGTCGAGGGACCCCACGATGGTCGGCGTGCTCATGCCTGCTTCCCCCTGTCCATGAAGCGCACCTGGACGACCGTGACGACGAGCAGGATGACGAACATGATGGTGGCGACGGTGGCACCGTAGCCGGCGCGCTGGTTGACGAACGTCTCCTGGTAGACCTGGTAGACGAGCGTGGTCGTGCCGTTGCCCTGCGGACCGCCACGTGTCATGACGTTGATGATGTCGAAGACCTGGACCGAGCTGAGCAGCACCGTGATCGACAGGAAGAACGTCGTCGGGCGCAGCTGGGGCATCAGGACGCGACGAAAGCGCGTCCACGCCGTGGCGCCGTCGATCTCGGCCGCCTCGTCGAGGTCGGCGCGCCGGCCCTGCAGCGCGGCCAGGTAGATGACGAAGGTGTAGCCGAGGTTCTTCCAGATGTAGGTGACGGTCACCATGAACAGCGCCCAGCCGGGCTCCTGGTAGAAGTCCGGCGAGGCGACCCCGATCCGCGCGAGCAGGTCACGGACGAGGCCGAACTGCGGGTCGAAGACGAACTGGAACGCGATGCCGATGGCCGCGCCGGAGATGACGAAGGGCGCGAAGACGATGGAGCGGACGAGGTTGCGCCCCCTGAGCTTCTGGTCCAGCAGCAGCGCGAGACCGAGCCCGACCGCCATCGAGATGCCGACCGTGGCGATGGTGAAGACGAGCGTGTTGCGCACGATGATCTTCGTGTCGTCACGGCCGAACCACTCGATGTAGTTCGACAGGCCCACGGGGTTGGCGATGGGCGAGGAGATGTTCCAGTCGGTGAACGACAGCCTGATGTTGTCGAGCAGCGGACGGTACGTGAAGACGATGAGCAGCAGGAGGTTGGGCAGCAGCAGGAGGGCCGCGAGCGACCACTCCCACGCCCGACCGCTCGACCGTCGCGGGGGTGGCCCCACCTCGGGCGGGGGTCCCCCGGACCCGGGCGTGGCGCTCTGGGGCTGGGTCACCGATGACTGCACCCGGCAAACCTAGCCGCGGGGATGCACCGATTGCGGCTTTGGTGCGTCAGGCATTCAACACGTGTCTGAACTCCTGTCGCGACGAGCACACGTGTCCGTGCAGGACCTCACGCCGGGCGCTTCTCACCGGCAGTGACGGGCACGGCGATCCGGTTGCCCGTCACCGGTCCCGGACACGTGCCGTACGCGGTGAAGGCGAACGGGAGGTTGACGGCCCGGTTGAAGTCGACGACGACGTTGCCGTCGAGGTCCGGGGGCGACGTCGTGACGGTGCGCCAGGGCGCCGAGAGCGAGCCGTTCGTCGCGTCGTGGAAGAGGAGTCCGAGGCCCTCTCCTGCGCCGACCGCGCTGAGACGGTGCCGCACACCGTCGATGTCGACGTCGACGGTGCCGACGACCGTGGTGTGCTGGACGAGGTCATGACGGGCGGAGCGCACCTCCACCCGCGCCGGGGGGTCTGCGGCCGTGAACCGTCCCGGGCGCACCCAGTCCGGATCGTGCTCCCACGTCGGCACGCCGTCGAACTTCTGGCGCGTCGTGGCCCGCGGGTCTCGGGTACGCACCGCGAGCCGGCCTCCCCTCCGGAGCAGCTCGACGATGCGCTCGCCGTGCCGCACCCACAGCCGCGACCCTGCCTCCTCGACGTCCGCAGAGGCCCACCCGGCGATGGGCTCGCCGTCGATGCTCAGGCCCTCGCTCGCGGTCGCTTCGACGTTCGCACCCGAGCCGTCGGCCCACCACCGGCCCGGCAGGCCGGGCAGGCTCGTCCGGCGGTCCGGCAGCCAGGCGAAGCCGGTCAGCGAGAGCCAGCCGTGCTCCTTCGCGAGATCGCGCTCGCGAGCAGCACGCCACGCGAGCCACTCGTCCCGGGTGCTCATGCGACGGCCTCGCGGTCGGCCGGCGTCGTGGCGGCGGTCGCTGCCTCCCGACGCGCGACCTCCTCGCGCACGAGCGGGATGACGTGCCGCCCGACGTCCACGGCGTCGTCGTAGAGGTGGTAGCCCCGGGCCGAGAAGATCCGCACCCCGAGGTCGTAGTAGTCGAGCAGCGCCGCGGCGACGGTCTCGGGCGTGCCGACGAGGGCCGTGGAGTTGCCTCCGCCTCCGGTCGCGGCGGACGTCGCGGTCCAGAGGGCGCGGTCGTGGCGCTCCCCCGCCTCCGCGGCCGCGAGCAGGCGTTGCGAGCCTGCGTTCTCGGGCTGGGACCCGCTGCGGCGCAGTCGGCCCCGCGAGGCGGACTCGCCCGCGGCCTGGTGCGCACGGATGTCGCCGAGCGTGCGCTCGGCCTTCTCCCAGGCCAGCTCGTCCGTGGCGCCGAGGATCGGTCGGAAGGCGACCTGGACCGTCGGGAGAGGCCGCCCGGCTGCCGCGGCAGCGGCGCGGATCGTCTCGATCTGCTCCGCCGTCCCGGCGAGCGGCTCGCCCCAGAGCGCGAAGACGTCCGCCTCCTGCGCCCCGACGGCGTATGCCGCCGGGCTCGACCCGCCGAAAGAGATCCGTGGGCGCGGGGTCTGGAGCGGCTTGATGTCAGCGAGGAAGTTCTCGAACCGGTAGTGCTCACCGTCGAAGTCGAACGGCTCGTCGCTCGTCCACGCCTGCTTGAGGATCTGGATGAACTCCCGGGTGCGGGCGTAGCGCGCGTCCTTGCCGAGGTGGTCACCCTCGGCGGCCTGGTCCGCGGTGCTGCCGCCGGTGATGACGTGGACCTCGAAACGGCCCGTGCTGATGTGGTCGAGCGTGGCGAAGGTCTTGGCCGTCAGCGTCGGGTAGGCGGTGTTGGGCCGGTGAGCCACGACGAGGTTGAGCCGCTCGGTGTGGGCCGCCACGTGCGCGGCGACCAGGGCGGGGTCGGGCGAGCCGGAGTGGTACGCGAAGAGGACGCGGTCCCACCCGTTGTCCTCGTGGGCTCGGGCGAGCTTGACGGCATACGGGAGGTCGAGGGCGCCGGCGCTGCGGGCCCTCGTCTCCGTGCCGTCGTGGTTGGCGGCGATGCCGAGGAACTCAACTGGCATGGCGGTGGTCCTTGTCTCTCGTGGTCGGAACTGCGGGCGGGGCAAGTCGGAGGCGGGCGGTGGCACGGTCGCTGACGGCGACGGTGAGCAGGTCGCGGGCGACGGCGTCGTTCTGGCGGAAGCCGGGCCCGTTGAAGCGAGGGCGGGAGAAGCCCCCAGCACCGGCAGAGCCCGACACGGCGGGCCCGAGGAGGTACCGGCGGGGGTGCACGGTGCCGTCAGCGCGGACGGCGCGCGCTCTGGGATCGGCGACGAGCTGCCCCGCACCGAGGGCTGTTCCGTCGGCGCCCATGGCGGGTTGCGAGCGCAGCTCGCGCCGGGCCAGCAGCCCGGCGACGAGGGGGTCGGTGACGAGGGAGCTGTCGGGGCGGGGCAGGCGTGCGTCCACGGCGGCATGCGCCCGGACCACGCGGTCTCCGGACCTCCCGACGAAGGCACCGTCCTCGATCCCGAGCTCGAGGTCGGGGCCGAGGAAGCGGACGACGCCGGCTCGGTGCAGCGCGAGCAGCTCGGTGAGTCGCCGAGGCGGCGGCCCGCTCGCGAGGAACGAGAAGAGGCCGTGGAAGTGGCCCTCGACGTGGCGAACCCGGTCGTCGTCGAGGAGGCGCCCCGAGACGACGAGCTCCGCCAGGGCGGCATACACCCCGAGGAGCGTGTCGAAGACGGCACGGTCGCTAGACCGCGACGGGTCGGCGCGCCGGACGACGTCGAGGCGGATGTATTCGGCGACGACGCGCTCGACGTCGGCAGGCCGCGTGGCGTGGTCGGTGACTGCGCGGAGAGGGCGGTCGATCCGCTCGATGTCGAAGACGTCCTCGGGGTTCGCGAGGTGCGTCAGGGCGACGGCTGCGAGCTCACCGCTGGTGGCGTCGGCCGTGACCAGGGCGCGCTCGAGCGCCTCGAAGGTGCCGCGGGTCCGCTCGGGATGGGCCTCGAAGAGCCGCCGGTAGTGCGCCACCGCCAGCTCGAGCACGACGAGTGGCCAGACCTGGGTGCGGTAGTCCAGGGCCGCAGTGCCCCCGCCGAGGGCTGTGAGGCGCTCACGGGTCAGGTGTCGCAGGGAGGCCGGTCCGGAGGCGGGCGCTCGCACCTCGTAGCCGAGCTTGGCGTGGTACGGCACGCCACGACGGGAGCCGACGTGCAGGACCGGCTCGCGCCCGCTCGGGTGGTAGGTCAGCTGCGTGCCCTCGCCGGTGAACGTCCCGCCGCGGCCCTCGCCGAGGAGGACGACGAGGTCGATGAAGGCCAGACCCATGCCGCGGACGACGACGGGCTCGCCCGGACGCAGGCCCTCGAGGTCGAGGTCGGCCGTGTGACCCGGCGGGACGTAGGTGAGCCCGTGTGACGCTGCCTCGTCGAGCAGCCGCTGCTCGTCCGGCCCGGGCGCCTGGTCGAGATAGCCCTGGGCGAGCACGACGAGGTCGCCCTCGAGCACCGCACCACGGGCGAGGGTGACCCGCTGGTGACCCCCCTCGGCGTCGGCCCCGTGCAGCTCGACGGCCCGGTCCGCATGGACGTGGACGGTGACGTGCTCCGGCAGGGTCGAGACGACTCGTCGCCAGGCCCACTCGAGGTAGTCGGCCTGGACGACGCGCGGCGCGAAGTCACGCGCCGACAGGGCCAAGGCGGCCGCGCTCGCGTCCGGACCGGCCGCCCACTCGGCGAGGGACGGCCCGGGCACGACCGGGCCTTCGCAGGTGACGGACGCGTCGGTGAAGACCGTGACGTCCTGCGCCTCGGAGTTCATCCAGAGCAGGGGCGACTGGGCCGACCGCCAGATGCGGCCGCCGCCCGGCGGGTGCGGGTCCACGACGTGCACCTCCACCCGCTCTCTCGGGCGGCCCACCACGCCGGCGTTGGCGCCGATGCGCTCGACGAGGCCCAGCGCACGTGGTCCGGCGCCGACGACGATGACCCGTCGGTCGGTCACGCCGCACCCCAGTCCGGGTAGGAGCGCAGACCCGCGGCCTCCACCGTCGCCGCGGTCGCTCCGACGGCCGCGGCGACCGCAGCGCCATCCACGATGGCGCGGTCCGATACCCCTGCGGCTGAGGCGGATCGGACGGTCCCGGCAGGCAGCTCCTTGTCGAAGGCGTGTGGGCCGATCGACTCCGGGTCGCCGTGCAGGTCGAAGGCCGGCACGTAGCCGGCCGCGAGGTAGAGGGCACGGGCCTCCGGCTGGCGCGGACCCGTGGTGAGGTGGATCCTCCGATAGCCCAGGGCCGCCGCGGCCTTCTCGAGCTCGAGCAGGACGCGGCGGGCGAGGCCCTGCCGCCGGAACTGTGCGTTGGTCCAGACCCGCTTCACCTCGGCCGTCTGCTCGTCGTAGCGGCGGATCGCGCCGCCGGCGATCGTCTGCCCGCCACGGAGGATGACGACGAACGCCCCCTGGGGTCCCTCGAAGTCGCTGACCGGGACCTCCGTCAGCTGGGTGTGCGGCGTCGACAGGCCGTAGCGCGTGCCGTACTCGACGACGAGGTCCTCGAGCAACGGGGCCGCGACGTCGTCGTGCGGGGACACCCGCAGCACGACGTCGTCGTCGAGGGCGGGCGACTCGTCGCGGCGGTGCCGTGCGACGTGCGACAGGAACGACTCCGTCACCTGGTGAAGGGCTCGGGACGCGGCCTCCGAGAGCAGCACGCCCCCGTCGGACGGGAAGACCTGCACGTCGGACGCCAGGACGAACCAGCCCTGGGTGACGTGCTCGGCGCCGAGCGACACGAGGACCGGGCGCAGCGCGTAGTCGACGGCGAGGACGTGCGCCGCGCTGCCGCCGGTGGCGACGGGCAGCACCGACTTGCCACGCAACGCGTACTGCGGGAGCACGTCGAGCAGCGTCTTGAGCAGTCCGGTGTAGGCCGCCTTGTAGACGGGGGTCGTGACGACGACGGCGTCCGCCGCGTCGATCTGCGCGACGACCGCGGCGATCCGCGGATCCGATACGTCGGCGCGCAGCAGCGCCTCAGCGGGCAGGTCACGGATGACGACACGCTGGACGACGTGACCGCGCACGGTGAGGCGGCGTTCGATGTGGCCGAGGACGGCGTCCGTGCGGGACGCCGCGGACGGGCTCGAGGCGAGGGTGACGATGGTGGCCATGTCAGTCCCTCACTGGTCCGAGGTCTCGGTCGGCTTGGGCAGCCCTGCGGGGTTGACCTCGGAGGCCGGGACCGCCTCGGCGGTCAGGCCCCAACGCGCGAGGACCTTGCCGTAGCTGCCGTCCGCGATGGCGGCGTTGATGGCGTCGGAGACGGGCTTGGCCAGGCCGTTGCCCCTCTTCGTCAGGACCCCGACCTTCCCGGGGATCGGGAAGCTCGACGACACGGTGCCGACGATCTGCGTCTTCCCGGCCGTGACGACGTGGTACGTCGCCGTGGGGTTCGGGCCGAGGTAGAGGTCGATGCGTCCGGAGTCGAGGGCGAGGTAGTACTCCGTCGCGCCCTGGTAGTAGACGAGCTCGGCCGGTGCTCGGCCGGCCTTCTCGTTCGCCTCGTTCCAGCGCAGCAGGATCGCCTCCTGCAGGGTGCCCGATCCGACGGCCACCTTCTGGCCCGCGATGTCGGCAGGACCCCGCACGTGGAGCGTCGAGCCCTTCTTCGCCTCGAACGCGTGCAGCCCGAGCCGGTACGTCGCGAAGTCGTACTTCTCCTTGCGCTCCTCCGAGACGCCGACGTTGGAGATCGCGACCTGGTACGTGCCCGAGTCCACGCCGATGAAGAGGTTCTCCCAGCTCGTCGTCCGGACGTCGGGCGCGAGACCGAGGACGTCCGCGACGAGGTGGGCCACGTCGACCTCCACCCCGATCGGGGTCTTGTTGTCGTCCGCCGTGAACGCCAGAGGAGGTATGCCGCCGCCGGAGCCGCCGCTGCCGATGACCAGGGTGCCCCTGGCCCTGACGTCGGCCGGCAGGGTGGCGGCGATCTCCGGGTGCAGGGTGCCCGCCGGGCGCTTCGCGTGGGCCGAGGTGTCGAAGGAGACCGGAAGGACCTTCGAGTCGCCGAGAGACGTGGGGTCCACCCGCGTCGTCCCGGTGCCGACCGGGTCGGCGCAGGCTCCGAGCCCACCGACGGTCGACAGGACGGCGGTCGCGACGACGACTGCCCGGCGACGAGCAGGTGCATGGGTCTGGCTGTGGTGCATGGCGATTCGTCTCCTGGTTCGTGGGGGGCTCAGTCGGTCTTGGGCAGGCCGGGCGGGTTGATCTCGGACTTCGCGAGGCCCTCTGTGCTGAGGTTCCAGCGCTGGAGCACCTTCGCGTAGCTGCCGTCGGCGATCGCCGAGTTGATGGCGGCGGCATAGGGCGCGGCGAGACCGGAGCCCTTCTTCGTCAGCACGGCGATGAGTCCCTGGAGGGAGTCACCGGCGCCCGAGAAGTGGCCGATGGCCTCGGTCTGGCCGGCCGTGGCGACGTGGTAGGCGACGCTCGGGTTCGGTCCGAAGTACGCGTCGATCCGGTGCGACGCCAGGGCCAGGTAGTAGTCCGTCTGCGACTGGAAGTACTTCACCTCGGCGGGCGCGAGGCCCGCCTCGACGTTGGCCTCGTTCCAGTCGAGCAGGATCTTCTCCTGGTTGGTGCCGGAACCGACGGCGATGGTCTTGCCGGCGATGTCCTTGCCGCTCGTGACCTTCCAGGTGCCACCCGTGGGCGCCTCGAAGGCGAGGTCGTCCTTGCGGTACGTGGCGAAGTCGTACTTCTCCTTGCGTTCCTCCGTGACCGTGACGTTGGTCAGGGCGACGTCGTAGCGACCTGAGTCGATGCCGAGGAAGACGTTCTCCCAGCTGGTCGCCGGCGTCTCGACCCTGAGTCCCAGCTTGTCGGCGAACAGGTGCGCGAGGTCGACCTCGACGCCGATGACGGTCTTGTCGTCGTCGGCCGTGAAGACCAGCGGAGGCGTGCCCCCACCCGCCCCGGCGTTGGCGGCCGTGATGGTGCCCCGCTCTCGGACGGCCGCCGGCAGCAGGGCCGCGGCCTTCTCGTCCTTGGTGGCCGTGATCCGCTTCTGGTCCGGCGAGGTGTTGACGGCCGGGCCCGCCTGCGCGGTCGAGCCGGCCGGACCGCCCGAGCTGGCCTCGGCTGCTCCGGAGCAGGCGGAGAGCGCGACGGCGGTGGCGACCGCGAGGACGGTGACGGCATACGTCGTCGGGCGGTGGACGGCGTGGGGACGTGTGGGCATGAGGACTCCTCTCGGCACCCGGAGGGTGCGAGTCATGGATGGCCGGTGCGGCCTGGGGTGTGGGTGGTCGGTGGTGGCGTCAGAGGACGCGGTCGAGGAAGGCTCGGGTGCGTTCGTGGGTGGGGTGGTCGATGACCTGCTCGGGCGGTCCCTGCTCGACGACGCGCCCGCCGTCGAGGAAGACGACGGTGTCGGCGACCTCGCGGGCGAAGCCGACCTCGTGCGTCACGACGACGAGAGTGGCCCCGTCGCGGGCCAGCTCCTTGATGACGGCGAGGACCTCGCCGACGAGCTCGGGGTCGAGGGCCGAGGTCGGCTCGTCGAAGAGGATGACGTCGGGCTGCAGCGCGAGGGCACGGGCGATGGCGACCCGCTGCTGCTGACCACCGGAGAGCTGGCGCGGGTAGGCAGCAGCCTTGTCCGCCAGACCGACTCGCTCCAGGAGCGTCCTGGCCTCGACCTCGACCTCGGAGCGCTTGCGGTGCTGCGCCGACACCGGTGCCTCGACGACGTTCTCGAGCACGGTGAGGTGCGGGAAGAGGTTGAACTGCTGGAAGACGAAGCCGATGCGGCTGCGCTGGCGCAGGATGTCGCGCTCGGGCAGCTCGTGCAGGCGGTCGCCCACCCGGCGGTAGCCGATGAGCGTGCCGTTGACCCGGACCTGGCCCCGGTCGATCTTCTCGAGGTGGTTGATGGTGCGCAGCAGCGTGGACTTGCCCGACCCCGACGGTCCGAGGACGACCGTGACGGTGCCCTCGGCCAGTTCGAGGTCGACGTCGTCGAGCACCCGGTGGGCCCCGAACGACTTCGTGACGCCGCGGAGGTCGACGGCGGCGGTCACCGGCCGACCGCCTCGGGACGTCGCGCTGCCTGGGTCGCGATGCCGGCCCACCGGGCCCGGAGCCGCTGGAGCGGTGTGGGCGGCAGGGACCGCGCACTGCCTCGGGCGAAGTGCCGCTCGACGTAGTACTGCCCGATGGACAGGAGCGTCGTGAGGATGATGTACCAGACGGTCGCCACGAGCAGCAGCGGCACGACCCGGGAGTTGCGGCCGTAGATGACCTGGACCTGGTAGAAGAGCTCCGGGATCGCGAGGACCGAGACGATCGAGGTGCCCTTGAAGAGGCTGATCACCTCGTTGGCCGCGTTGGGCAGGATCGAGCGCATCGCCTGCGGCAGCACGATCCTCGTGAGCTGACGGCGCCGCGGGATGCCCAGCGCCGATGCCGCTTCGCGCTGCCCCTCGTCGACGGAGAGGATGCCTCCGCGGATGATCTCCGCCGCGTAGGCCGCCTGGTGCAGGGCGAGGCCGAGCACGGCCGCGCCGAGGGCCCCGAGGAGGTCGTTGGTCTCGACGCTGGCGAAGGACGGGCCGAACGGGACGCCGACGCTGATGGTCTGGTAGAGGTAGGCGATGTTGAACCAGAAGAGCAGCTGCACGATGAGCGGGATCGACCGGAACGCCCAGATGTAGGCCCACGCCACGGTCCGCAGGAACGCGTTGGACGAGAGACGCATCGCCGCGAGGACGAGCCCCAGGGCGAAGCCGGCCACGGTCCCGAGGACCGTGAGCTGGATCGTCGTGCCGAGGGCCCGGACGACCGTCTCGGTCGCGAAGTAGCGACCGAAGGTGGGCCAGTCCCAACCGGGGTTGGTGACGAGGCCGTTGACGAACATCGCCACGAGCAGTCCGACACCGGCGACGCCGACCCAGGTCCAGCGGTTGCGCCGCGGGACGACGGTGAGGACGGCCCCGCCTCCGGAGAGCGGGACCGAGTGGGCTGCCGGCTCCGAGGCAGCCGAGGTGGCGGAGATCGACGCGGCCGGCGGCCGCGTGGGCTCAGCGGCCGGAGGCGCCGAGGAGGACGGTGACGCTGTGGTGGTCGGCGGCGCTGAGCGCCGGACCGTGGAGAGGGATGGCACGTGAGGCTCCTGGAAGGATGGCTCGGCACCCGCCACCGGACGGGTGGCAGGGTGCGGCGGCGGCTGCGGGGGTGCGTGCTGGCGACCGGGCGCTGCGGGGTCACCGCTGCGCCACGGGCACCGACCGGCCGACCGAGGTCTCGGCGGCCAGGACGTCGTCAGGGACGACAGAGCGCGCTGGACACGCGGAGCAGGTCGACGTGGCGGCGGAGCACCAGGCGGGTGCTCGTCGTGCGCGCCATGTCGGCTCCTCGGTCCTGGACCCGACCACGTCGAGCCCGCGCTTGCCGTCGCCTGCTGGCGACGGCCTGGTCCTCACCCGGAGCACCCCGCCGCGGTGGAGGGTTGCTGTCCAGCGAGCCGGGGCTTGAGGCTGGAACTCTTGACCTGTCGACGACACTACGAAGGCGCTGGGCAGCCCGTCAATCGTCGAAATGCGTGCTTTCTCCTCGGTGCGCCGGGCCCTTCCACCACACCCAACGACACCGGTTTGTCTGTGCCGCAAGGTAATTCGCGGGCCACGACGCTCTCGTCCAACTCTTAATTCCTAGTGATTCAGTCGGAAATGAGTTCTTAGCCTTCTTGCATCCTGAGACGCGGGGCGCGAAAGAGCCCCGGACCACTGGGGTCCGGGGCTCTTTCAGAGCGGGTCGCTCCGAGCAGTGACTAGCGTCAGTTGCCCGTCAGCTTCTCGCGAAGCGCGGCGAGCGCCTCGTCCGAGGCCAGGGTGCCCTCGACGGGTGCCGGGGCGTTGCGCGGGGCGCGCTCGCCACGGTCGGCGTCAGCGGCCTCGGCCACGTCACCGGTCGCGGACGAGTACGACGTCGCGGAGCCGGCGTTGGCCGCAGCCTCGGCGTCGGCCTTCGTCGCGGCGTCGACCTGGGCCTTGTGGGCCTCCCAGCGAGCGTGGGCGTCGGCGTACTGACGCTCCCACTTCTCACGCTGGGCGTCGAAGCCCTCGAGCCACTCGTTCGTCTCCGAGTCGAAGCCCTCGGGGTACTTGTAGTTGCCCTGCTCGTCGTACTCGGCGGCCATGCCGTAGAGCGTCGGGTCGAACTCCGACGCAGCGACGGCCTGGTCGTTGGCCTGCTTGAGCGACAGCGAGATGCGACGGCGCTCGAGGTCGATGTCGATGACCTTGACGAAGATCTCGTCGCCGACGTTGACGACCTGCTCCGGCAGCTCCACGTGGCGCTCGGCCAGCTCGGAGATGTGGACGAGGCCCTCGATGCCGTCCTCGACGCGCACGAACGCACCGAACGGGACGAGCTTGGTGACCTTGCCGGGGACGACCTGGCCGATGGCGTGCGTGCGAGCGAAGTGCTGCCACGGGTCCTCCTGCGTCGCCTTCAGCGACAGGGAGACACGCTCACGGTCCATGTCGACGTCGAGCACCTCGACGGTGACCTCGGTGCCGACCTCGACGACCTCGGACGGGTGGTCGATGTGCTTCCACGACAGCTCGGAGACGTGGACGAGACCGTCGACGCCGCCGAGGTCCACGAACGCACCGAAGTTGACGATGGAGGACACGACGCCCGAACGGACCTGGCCCTTCTGGAGCTCCTTGAGGAACGTCGTGCGCACCTCGGACTGCGTCTGCTCGAGCCAGGCACGGCGCGACAGGACCACGTTGTTGCGGTTCTTGTCGAGCTCGATGATCTTGGCCTCGATCTCCTTGCCGACGTACGGCTGGAGGTCGCGGACACGGCGCATCTCGACGAGCGAGGCGGGCAGGAAGCCGCGGAGGCCGATGTCGAGGATGAGACCACCCTTGACGACCTCGATGACGGTGCCGGTGACGACGCCGTCCTCCTCCTTGACCTTCTCGATCGTGCCCCAGGCGCGCTCGTACTGCGCACGCTTCTTGGACAGGATCAGACGGCCTTCCTTGTCCTCCTTCTGGAGGACGAGGGCCTCGACCTCGTCACCGACCTTGACGATCTCGCCCGGGTCGACGTCGTGCTTGATGGACAGCTCGCGCGAGGGGATGACGCCCTCGGTCTTGTATCCGATGTCGAGCAGGACCTCGTCCCGGTCGACCTTGACGATGCGACCCTCGACGATGTCGCCGTCGTTGAAGTCCTTGATGGTGGCGTCGATCGCCGCAAGGATGTCTTCCTGAGAGCCGATGTCGTTGATGGCGATCTCAGGCGCGGTCTTCTCGACCGTGTTGGCAGTCATGTAGTAGGAACTCCGATTGTGGACAGTTAGATTGGGGACCTCGTGGCGGCGGACCTGACGGTCTGCGTCTCGAAGCCTTGTGGACAGGTGCAACATTGATCGTGCGCACACGGATGTGCTCGGCAATCCTATCCGCGCTGTCACCAGCCGGTCAAAAGAGAGCACGTATGCCGTGAGCACGCCCACCGAGGCCACCCGTCGTCCCGCTCCCCCGGACGAGACGGCCGCCGCGAACCGCACCTGGTGGGACGGGGAGGCGGCGTCGTACTACGTCGAGCACGGGTCGTTCCTCGGCGACACGGACTTCGTCTGGGGGCCGGAGCGGTTGCGCGAGGAGGATGCGCGGCTGCTCGGGGACCCGGCCGGCCAGGTCGTCCTCGAGATCGGCGCCGGCTCGGGGCAGTGCTCCCGCTGGCTCGCGGCCCACGGCGCCACCGTCGTGGCCACGGACCTGTCGGCCGGCATGGTCGCGACGGGCATGGCCGTCAACGCGGCACTCGGCGACGGCCCGGACGCGGCGACGCCCGTGCCCTTCGCCCAGTGCGACGGACGCGCCCTCCCCTTCGCCGACGCGTCCTTCGATACCGTCTTCACGGCATACGGCGTCGTGCCCTTCGTCGCGGACTCCGACGTCGTCATGGCGGAGGCTGCCCGCGTGCTGCGCCCCGGTGGGCACTTCGTCTTCTCGACGACCCATCCGGTGCGCTGGGCGTTCCCCGACGACCCCGGGCCCGCCGGCCTGACGGCGCGCCACTCCTACTTCGACCGCACGCCCTACGTCGAGCAGGACGACGAGGGCCACGCGACCTACGTCGAGCACCACCGGACGGTGGGCGACCGGGTGCGGGAGATCACCGCGGCCGGGCTCGTCCTCGTCGACCTCGTCGAGCCTGAGTGGCCGGAGGGACACGACGAGCCGTGGGGCGGATGGTCTCCGTTGCGCGGGCGCGTCATTCCCGGCACGGCGATCTTCGTGTGCCACAAGCCCGCCTGACGGCTTCGGCCCGGCGACGACGGCGTCCCGACACGAGGGCGTCCCGACACGAGGGCGTCCCTACACGAGGGCGTCCCGACACGGCGGCGGCCACGGACCCGAGGGATCCGTGGCCGCCGTCGTCACACTGCCGTCAGGGGAAGCGGCGCCGCAGCAGGACCGCGCCTCCGGCGAGGCCGAACACAGCGGCTGCAGCCGCGGTCCGACCCAGGTTCGCCGAGGCCTGCCCATCGACACCGGCGAGCTCGTAGGAGTACGCCGTGGCGCCCATGGCACCCGCGGGGGCCCCGTACGCCATCCCCTCGGCCTTCGCCCGCTGGGCACCGACCTCGATGACCGCGTACTTCTCGCCGTAGTCCGCCGCGGTGGCCTTGCCGGCCGCGACGAGCTTCTTCGTGCCCTCGTCGGAGAGACGCTGCGCGCCGTCCTTGAGCTGTGGCGCGCCGGCCGCGGCGTCGGTCAGGCCGGCGGCGAGCTGGCTCGTGCCGTCCGCCGCGTCGGCAAGACCGTCGGACAGCTGACCGGCGCCGTCACTGAGCTTGCCCGCGCCGTCGTCGAGCTGCCCCGCTCCGTCCGCGAGCTTGCCGACGCCGGCATCGAGCTGACCCGCACCCGTGGCGACCTGGCTCGAGCCGTCGGCGAGCTTCGAAGCGCCCGCACCGAGGTCCTTGGCGCCCTGGGAGACCTGCGACGTGCCGCCGTGCACCTGG
This sequence comes from Terrabacter sp. Ter38, assembly GCF_024519435.1. Lineage (GTDB taxonomy): Bacteria > Actinomycetota > Actinomycetes > Actinomycetales > Dermatophilaceae > Terrabacter. Next base: position 125,342 of record NZ_JALJRZ010000007.1, on the reverse strand, counting down.
TCGGCCCCGACGGTGAGCTGGTCGATGGCGTCGAGCAGGTCGAGGCCACCGAGACCGAGGAGGTCCACGCCGTACTGGAGGTCGTTGACACCCCCGCGCAGCGTCCGGTTCTTCGCCGTGTCGGTCGGGCTGCCGATGCCGCCCTGGACCTTCGTGACGACGCCGTCGACGAGCGTCGACACGCCGGCGTCGACGAGGTCGGCGCCCTCGAGCAGACCGGGCACCGTGGGATCACAGATCCCCTTGAGCGTCGCGTTGCTCAGGCCGCACTCGACCTTGGCGAGCCCGAAGGCCGCGTCGCTCAGCTTGCCCTTGAGCAGACCCAGACCACCCGAGACCTGCCCCAGGCCCGTCGACACCTGACCGAGGCCGCCGGAGACCTGCCCCAGACCGTCCGACACCGATCCCAACCCACCGGCTGCGGCGGTCGTCTTCGTCCGGAGGTCGCCGAGTCCTGCCTGCACCTGCCCGAGGATCCCCTTGCACACCGCGCCACAGTCGGTGGTCTTGGCCAGCGCCACTCCACCGTCGAGCTGGTCGATGCCGCTGCCCGGCTTCAGGGCGTCCTGGAGGCCGGAGCGGACCTGGTCCACGCCACCCTTGGACTGGTCGACCCCACCCTTGGACTGGTCGACCCCGCCCTTGGACTGGTTGACGCCACCCTTGAGCTGGTCGAGGCTGCCGCCGTCCTTGGTGGCCTCCGCCAGGCCGCCGCGGATCTGGTCGACGCCGTCGATGAGGGTTCCGGTCTGGCCCTTGTCGCCCAGCCCGGCCCGCAGCTTCGCGATGCCTGCGTGCAGCGCCTTCGCCTGGTCCGGCAGCCCGCCGATGCCGTCGTAGAGCTGGGTGAGACCGGCATCGACCTGGTCGAGACCGTCGGCCACCTGCGCGAGGCCGTCCAGCAGGGCCGGCGCATTCTCGCCCACGAGGTGCAGACCACCGGCCACCTGGCCGGCGCCGTCGTCGACGCGAGCGGCGCCTCCACTCAGCTTCTGTGCGCCCGCGTCCAGCTGCTGGTTCCCGTCCGCGACCTGACTGGCCCCGTCGGCCAGCTTGGCCGAGCCGTCCTTCGCGTCGCCCGCCCCCGCGCGGAGCTTGGACGTGCCGTCCTTGAGCTGGCCCGCGCCCGTGGCGAGCTCCCGCGAGCCGGGAAGCGCCTGGGCGCCCATCCCCGCGTCGAGCTTCTTGGCACCATCGCGCAGCTGGATCAGGCCCGCGAGGAGCGTGCCCGCGCCGTCACGCAGCTTGAGGAGGTTCGCGTCGATCTCGGTCGCACCGGCTGTCAGGGTGGCACCGGTCGTGGCACCGCCCTTGTAGCTCTCGGCGCCACCCTTGAAGGACGGGCTGTCGAGCGGGCTGACCGGGAGGGCGGACACGGACGCCTTGGGCAGCGTCCCGTCCACGATGTCGGCGGCATACCCGAAGGCTGCCGTAGGCGTGCCGATGGGGCCGAAGAGCGTCATCGTGAAGGTCAGCTTGGTGCCACCGCGCCCGTCACCGGCGAGGTTGGCCTCCTTCGAGCTGACGTTCGTGAAGGTGCCCGGCAGCGTCGTGGTGAGCGAGCCCACCATCGGGATGACGACGTCCTCCGTCGCCGATGCCTGCTTGCCCGTCCCGTCGTCGAAGGTGACGACCTGCGAGGTGCCCGTGACGTTCTTGACCGTGTATCTGACCTCGAGACGGCCGCTGCGGCCGAGCAGGTCACCGGGCTCGACGGGCCGGCCGTCCAGGGTGTAGGCCGCCCGGACCTCGAGCGGCAGCTTCCTCGTGAAGTCGCTGACGGTGCGCAGCTGCTGCTCACCGTCCACGTCGAAGCTGCCGGTCATGACGCCGTCCTTGACGTCGAACCCGCTGAAGCCGTCGAGGTTGCGCAGGCCCTGGGTCTCGATGGGGTTCTGCAGCTCGACGGTTCCGCGGCCCTTCATGGCCACCTGCTCGTAGACGCGTGCGACGTCCACCTTGCCCGTCGCGTCGAGGTAGGCCTGCACCGTCTCCGTGTTGGAGACCTGCACCGAGCCGTCCCCGGCGGCAGCCGCCGGGGACGCGGCCAGCAACAGGAGGGTGGGCATGGTCGCCAGGCCGGCGACGATCGTGGCGAGGGTCCGCTTGCTCACTGTGCTGCTCCCTTCACGAGGTCATCGAGGTCTGTGGTGCTGGAGGAGTCGTCCCGCTGGCCGCGCTGGCCGCGCTCGGCACGCCTCGCGTCGATGGCCGGATCCGGCTGCGCAGACGCGTGCGGCTCCGACTGTGGCGCAAGCAGGTTCGTCGCGAGATAGCCCAGGCCCACCGCAAGGAGCACCGTGGTGGCAGCCGCCGGCGACTCGGTCAGGAACTGCGAGGGCGCGTTGGTGTAGACGGACTCGTAGGCGCCGACGATCGAGGCCGCACCCACGAGCCCGCTCCACAGCGGGAGACGACCACGGCTGACCGCGGCCACGACGGCGATGAGCGCCACGACCACGAAGGCGGCGACGGCACGCCCCGCGGACGAGTCAGGCAGGACGGCGGCACGCAGCGCGAAGCCGAGCCAGGCCAGGAGGAAGCCGGCGAGGAAACCCGCCACCTTGCCCCAGGCGGGACGGTGCGGGACGAGCCCCAGCACACCGCCGAGAGCCGCGCCGAGAAGGGCGACGTGCTCGAGGTCGAGACCGAGCAGGTTGCTCAGTCCGATGATGACCGCCGCAAAGACGGCGAGACACAGACCTGTGACCAGGCTCTTGACCATGTCCACCTCACAGTAAAAGCACCCGTCTCCGATGACGGGTGCAAGTTACCGAGCAGTATGCAGGCGCGATCGGGTGCGTGGTGTGTCAAGTGGTGGACACCACGTCGCCGTTGCCGGAACGTGACCGAACGGACACCGTGAAGGGGGTAGTTGGGACCGAGCGTCGCAGCGGTCGGCGGTGGGTTCCCCGCCCCTCAGTGAGCCGCGTCGTGCCAGGAGTGACCGACGCCGACGTTGATGTCGAGCGGCACGTCGAGCTCGGCGGCGTGCCCCATCTCGTGACGCACGAGCTTCTCGAGGGCGTCACGCTCGCCCGCGGCGACCTCGAGGACGAGCTCGTCGTGCACCTGGAGCAGCACACGCGACCTCGCGCCCGAGTCGGCCAGTGCCCGGTCGACCCCGATCATGGCGACCTTCATGATGTCGGCCGCCGAGCCCTGGATCGGGGCGTTGAGTGCCATCCGCTCGGCCATCTCGCGGCGCTGGCGGTTGTCGGAGGTCAGGTCGGGCAGGTAGCGCCGGCGGCCGAACATCGTCGCGGTGTAGCCGGTGCCCCGCGCCTCGGCGACGACCTCCTTGAGGTAGTCGCTGACACCGCCGAACCGCTCGAAGTAGCCGTCCATGAGACCGCGGGCCTCGTCGGTGCTGATGGTCAGCTGCTTCGACAGTCCGAAGGCCGAGAGGCCGTAGGCGAGGCCGTAGGACATGGCCTTGACCTTCGAGCGCATGGCCGAGGTGACGTCCTCGGGCTCGACGCCGAACACCTTGGACCCGACGAAGCGGTGGAGGTCCTCGCCGGTGCGGAAGGCCTCGATGAGGCCCTCGTCGCCCGACAGGTGAGCCATGACACGCATCTCGATCTGCGAGTAGTCGGCCGACATGAGTGCCTCATAGCCGTCCCCGACGACGAAGAGCTCGCGGATGCGACGCCCCTCCTCGGTGCGGATGGGGACGTTCTGGAGGTTGGGCTCCGTCGAGCTGAGCCGGCCCGTGGCCGCGATGGTCTGGAGGTAGGTGGTGTGGATCCGGCCGTCGTCGGCCACGGACTTCTGCAGACCCTCGACGGTGACCCGGAGTCGGGCGGCGTCGCGGTGGCGCAGCAGCGCCTCGAGGAACGGGTGCTCCGTCTTGGCGTAGAGGTCGTTGAGCGCGTCGGCGTCGGTGGTCCAGCCGGTCTTCGTCTTCTTCGTCTTGGGCATCGACAGGGTCCCGAAAAGGACCTCCTGGAGCTGCTTGGGCGAGCCGAGGTTGATCTTCTCCCCCCCGATGGCGTCCCAGGCGTCCTCCTGGGCCTGGGCGACCTTCGCCGCGAAGTCCTGCTCGAGCGTGTCCAGCCCGTCGACGTCGACCGCGATGCCCGTACGCTCCATCCGCGCGAGGACGCCCACGAGCGGGAGCTCGACGTCGGCAAGGAGCGGCGCACCGCCGGTCGCGGCGACCTGCTCGTCGAGCACGTCGGCGAGGTCCCGCACGGCAGTTGCGCGCACCATCTCCTTCTGGGCCGCCTGCTCGTCGGCGTCGCCGTCGAAGTCGAGCATGCCCTGTCCGTCGGTCGTGGACGTGCTGCTCAGCTCTCGCTTGAGGTGGCGCAGGACGAGGTCGTCGAGGTGGTAGGTGCGCTGGTCGGGCTTGACGAGGTAGGCAGCCAGCTGCGTGTCGCTCGTCAGCCCGGCCACCGTGAAGCCCCGGGCGTTGAGGGCCTGGATCGGTCCCTTGGCGTCGTGCATCGCCTTCGGTCGAGCTGCGTCCTCGAGCCACGAGGCCACCGACGTCTCCCCCTCGGTCGGCAGAGTCGTCAGGTCGATCCACGCCGCCGAACCGTCAGGGGCAGCCACGGCGACACCGGTGGCATCGCCGGTCCCGCGCGACCAGGTGCCGCCGACGGAGAGCGCGGCTCGCCGGCCCGCCGGGAGGTGCTCGGCCACCCAGTCGGCGACGGCCTCGGGTGCGAGCACCGCGCCGTCGACGTCGAAGCCGGACTCGGCCTCGGGAGCGCTCGCCTCCACCTCGGCGAAGAGGCGGTCGCGCAGGACGCGGAACTCGAGACGGTCGAACACCTCGTGGACCTCCTCGCGAGCCCACTGCGCGCGCTCGAGGTCGGCCACCTCCACCCCGACGGGGGCGTCCTTGACGAGCTGGTTGAGGCGCCGGTTGCGCAGCACCTGGTCCAGGTGCTCCCGCAGCGACTCGCCGGCCTTGCCCTTGATCTGGTCGACGCCCGCGACGATGCCCTCGAGGTCGCCGAACTGGGCGATCCACTTGGCGGCCGTCTTGGGGCCCACGCCCGGCACGCCCGGGAGGTTGTCGGACGTCTCGCCGACCATCGCGGCGAGGTCGCTGTAGCGGGTCGGCGGCACGCCGTACTTCTCCTCCACCTGTGCCGGGCCCATGCGCCACACCTCGGAGACCCCGCGGACGGGGTAGAGGATCGTCACGCGGTCCGAGACGAGCTGGAAGGTGTCCCGGTCGCCGGAGCAGATGAGGACCTCGACGCCCTGGGCGTCCGCCTCGGTGGCGATGGTCGCGATGATGTCGTCGGCCTCGTAGCCGTCGAGCTCGACGAACCGGATGCGCAGGGCGTCGAGGACCTCCTTGACGAGCGGCAGCTGCCCGGAGAACTCGTCGGGTGTGCGCGCCCGTCCCGCCTTGTACTCGGCGTACTGCTCGGTGCGGAAGGTCTGCCGTGACTTGTCGAACGCCACGACGACGTGCGTCGGCTGCTCGTCGCGGAGCATGTTGATGAGCATCGATGTGAAGCCGTAGACGGCGTTCGTGTGCTGGCCGGTGACCGTCGAGAAGTTCTCGGCGGGGAGCGCGAAGAACGCGCGGTAGGCCAGGGAGTGTCCGTCGAGGAGGAGAAGTCGGCTCACACGGCAACCCTAGTGGCGCCCACCGACGGCGTGAGCCGGGGCACCGCGTGCGCGGGAGGGCGGCCTACGACGGCATACGATCCCGACATGACTGACTCTTCGACGCAGGCGACCGGCCAGACCCTCGACGACATGCGGTCGATGGCCGAGGGGACCCTCATCGAGCGGATGCACATCGAGATGACCGAGGTCTCCCCCGAGCGCCTCGTCGCGACGATGCCCGTCGCCGGCAACACCCAGCCGTACGGGTTGCTCCACGGCGGCGCCAGCGTCGTGCTCGCCGAGACCCTCGGCTCGATCGGCGCCCAGATCCACGCCGGTCCGGGCCGCGTTGCCGTCGGACTCGACATCAACGCGACGCATCACCGAGCCGCCCGCTCGGGCGTCGTGACGGGGACGGCGACACTGCTCAGCGCCGGCCGCACCCTCGTCAGCTACGACGTCGTCGTCATCGACGAGGCGGGCAAGCGCGTCTGCACGTCGCGCATCACCTGCCTGCTGCGCGACGCGGCGCCGGGGGCCTGAGGTCCGGCGCCGGCAGGGGCAGGTCTCAGCCCGCGATCTTCGGGTCGTGCCGCGGCGCCCGCGCGCGCAGGTCGCGACGGCGCTGGAGCAGGTCGAGCGAGACCCGCTGGGGCCGCGGCTCCCCCGCCAGCTTGCGCTGCATCGTCGCGGACGTCGCGACGCGCCGCACGGTCTCGGGCGCGAAGCCGAGCCGGGCGAAGAAGCGGTTGGCCTCGCGGTCACCCGCGGGCACCGAGCTGACCAGGTGCTCGCAGCCCTGCCGGTCGGCGTACCGGCCGGCGGCCGTGAGCAAGGACCGTCCGACGCCCTGACGGCGGAAGTCCGGGTGGACGAAGAGCATGTCGATCGAGACGCACGGCGAGTCGACGAGAAGGCTCCGCGTCGAGTCGGCGAGGACGACGTAGCCCGCCGGACGGCCGTCCAGGGACGCGATGAAAGCGCAGATGTCATTGCGCTGCAAGGCATTCCGCAGAGTTCCGTCGAGCGCGAGCCGCTGGGCCGCCTCCGGGGTGGTGCCACCCTCGATCCGGTGCGTGATCCACAGCTCGATGAACTGCGAGTGCTGGCCCTCGTCGACCCGCTGCACTGAGACCGGTGCTCGACCCATCATCCCTCCCGTTCCTGTCCCGAGGTCACCCGGCAGACACTACGACCAACGAGGCCGCGGCGGAAGGGCAACGCGAAGGTGCACCGCGAGCGGACGGGGCGCCACGACCGTGGTCGTGACGCCCCGCCTTCGGAATCCGTAGCCGGCACTGCCGGCGCCGCAGCTCGGTGCCGAACGACGCCGGGAGGCTCCCCTAGACGTCGCCGCCGAGGTAGGCCGCCTTGACGGCCGGGTCGTCCGCGAGGTCCTTGCCCGTGCCCTCACGGACGATCTCGCCCGTCTCGAGGATGTAGGCGCGGTGGGACCTCTTGAGCGCCTGCGCGGCGTTCTGCTCGACGAGCAGCACCGTGGTGCCCTGGCTGTTGATCTCCGTCACGATGTCGAAGATCTGCTTGATCAGCTTCGGCGCGAGACCCATCGACGGCTCGTCGAGGAGCAGCAGCTTCGGCTTGGCCATGAGCGCCCGGCCCATGGCCAGCATCTGCTGCTCGCCGCCCGACATCGAGCCGGCAGCCTGGTTGCTGCGCTCCTTGAGCCGCGGGAAGAGCTCGAAGACGCGCTCGAGGTCGTCCTTGACGGCCTTGCTCTTGCGGTCCGGACGGGCGTACGTGCCCATCTCGAGGTTCTCCATGACGGTCATGCCGACGAAGCACCCACGGCCCTCGGGCGACTGCGAGATGCCGAGGACCGGCCGCTCGTGCGACGGCATGTGCGTGATGTCCTTGCCGTCGAAGACGACCGACCCGGCGCGCACGGGGCGCAGACCCGAGACGGTCTTCATCGTCGTCGTCTTGCCGGCACCGTTGGCGCCGATGAGGGTGACGATCTCGCCCTCCTCGACGGTGAAGCTGATGTCGCGGATGGCCTCGATGCGCCCGTAGTTGACGCACAGGCCCTTCACCTCAAGAAGCATCTTCCTCATCAACTCCCAGGTAGGCGGCGATGACCGCGGGGTTGTCGCGGATCTCCGCGGGCGAGCCCTCGGCGATCTTGCGGCCGAACTCGAGCACGACGATCCGGTCGGTCACGCCCATGACGAGCTTCATGTCGTGCTCGATGAGCAGGACCGTGTAGCCCTGGTCGCGGATCGTGCGGATCAGCTCCATGAGCTTGGCCTTCTCGGCCGGGTTGAAGCCCGCCGCCGGCTCGTCGAGGCACAGCAGCTGCGGGCTCGTGGCCAGGGCACGCGCGATCTCGAGGCGACGCTGGTCACCGTACGGGAGGTTGCGGGCCAGCTCGTCGGCCTTGCCGTCGAGCCCCATGAAGGTCAGCAGCTCGATGGCGCGGGCATAGCCCTGCGCCTCCTCCCTGCGGTGCTTCGGCAGCCGGAACATCGCCGAGACGACACCGGTCGAGTGGTGCGCGTCGACCCCGACGAGGACGTTCTCGAGCGCCGTCATGTTGGCGAACAGACGGATGTTCTGGAACGTGCGCGCGATGCCCAGCTTGGTGATCTGGAACTTCTTGCGCTTGCCCAGCGGCTTGCCGAGGTAGCGGACGCCACCCGAGGTGGGCTGGTAGACGCCGGTCATGACGTTGAAGCACGTCGTCTTGCCGGCACCGTTGGGGCCGATGAGACCGAGGATCTCGCCCTTGTTGATGTGGAAGCTCACCTCGTTGAGGGCCACGACGCCGCCGAAGCGGAGGGTGACCTCGTCGACCTCGAGCAGTCGCTCGCCCTCGGACACGACGGGAACGCCGATGTCCTCGGGCGCGATGTCGACGTCGGGGTTGATCTCGGTGACCTCGTCGGCCGGGTCGGCGAGCGTGCGCTCGACGGCCGGCTCGTCACCCGTGGTGGGCGGGGTCGGGTCAGACATGGGCTTCTCCTTCCTCGAGGACGGCCTGTCTGTCGTCGGCCCGCTTGGCGCGGACCGTGCGCCGCGGGGGCAGCAGGCCCTGCGGACGGAAGATCGCGAGCAACATCAGGGCGAGTCCGAAGACGAGGACGCGGAAGTCCGCGAACTCACGGAAGCGCTCCGGGAAGTAGGCGACGACGATCGCACCGACGATGACACCCCAACGGTTGCCGGCGCCACCGACGACGACAGCGGCCAGGAAGAGGATCGAGAGCAGCAGCTGGAAGCTGTCCGGTGAGATGAAGCCCGCCTTGGTCGCGAAGAGCGCACCCGAGAGGCCACCGATGGCGGCACCGAGGGCGAAGGCGAGCAGCTTGAACCGGAAGGTCGGCACACCCATGAGCTCGGCGGCGTCCTCGTCCTCACGTGTGGCCTCCCACGCACGCCCGACGCGGCTGCTCTTGACGAGGATGTCGAAGACGAGCACGAGCCCGATGATGCCGAGGGCGAGCCAGTAGTAGGGCACGAAGTCGTTGATCCCGAACTTGAGGAAGGTCGAGGTCGTGCCGAGGTCGACGACGGGCGCACCGCTGCTCCAGTCGATGCTCGGGACCTCGAACAGCTCGAGGCCGGGCGGCTTCGGGATGTCGGAGATGCCCTGCGCACCACCGAGCCACTCCGAGTTGACGAGCGTCAGACGCACGATCTCGCCGAAGCCGAGCGTCACGATGGCGAGGTAGTCGCCGCGCACGCGCAGGGTCGGGGCACCGAGGATGATGCCGGAGATCATGGCGACGACGATCGCGATCGGGACGACGACGACCCACGACATGTGGGCGTGCTCCGAGGTCAGGACGCCGATCGTGTAGGCGCCGATCGCATAGAACCCGACGTAGCCGAGGTCGAGCAGTCCGGCGTAGCCGACGACGATGTTGAGGCCGAGGGCGACGAGGACGTACGTCGCGACGGTGAAGAGGACACCGCCGAAGTCGGAGCCCTCCGTCGTGATGAACGGGATGTTGAGCAGCGGGAGGAGGAACAGGAAGAACGCGAAGACCACCCAGAGGGCGATCTTGACGGCCTTCGGCAGGTTGTCGACCCGCTCCCTGAAGCCCGGGGAGGACTTCTTGGGGGCCGCCGGGGCGGACGTCGTGGTGCTCATGCGCGCGCCTTTCCGAGGGACTCACCGAGCAGGCCGGTGGGTCGGAAGAGCAGGATGAGGACGAGGAGCACGAAGGCCACGACGTCCTTCCACTGCGAGCCGACGACGGCGGAGCCGTAGTTCTCCGCCAGCCCGAGGATGAATCCACCGAGCAGCGCGCCGCGCAGGTTGCCGATGCCACCGAGGACGGCGGCGGTGAACGCCTTGACGCCGAGGATGAAGCCGGCGTCGTAGCGGGTGATGCCGATCTTCAGCATGTAGAAGACGGCTGCCGCACCGGCCATGAGGCCACCGACGAGGAACGTCACCTGGATGACGCGGTCGCGGTTGACGCCCATGAGGGCGGCGGACTCGGGGTCCATCGCCACGGCGCGGATGCCACGACCGAGGCGCGAGCGCTTCACGAACTGGTCGAGGATGATCATGATGACGATGGCTCCGACGATGACGAAGACGTCGACGTTCGTGACGTGGTAGCCCCCGATCGTGAAGATCGGCTGGGGCGCGATGATCGTCGGCATACCGGCGTTGTTGCGCGAGTTGCGGACGTAGTCACGCAGGTTGTCGTCGAGACCCACCCAGCCGGTGATCCGGCTGCGCAGACCCATGATCTCGGCGAGGACGAACGAGGCGCCGATGGCCGAGATGAGCGCGATGAGCGGTGGTGCGTTGCGTTTGCGGAGCGGTCGGTAGGCCACTCGCTCGAGCAGCACGGCGATGAACCCTGACATCGCCATGGCCGCGACGAACATCATCGCCACCCAGAAGACGACCTGTCCGACGCCGGCCCCGGGACGGCCGCCGAGGAGCATGACCACCCACAGCGCTGCGAAGGTGCCGTACATGAACACCTCGGAGTGGGCGAAGTTGATGAGGCGCAGGACGCCGTAGACGAGTGTGTAGCCGAGCGCGACGAGCGCGTACACGGCGCCGATCGTCAGGCCCGTGATGGTGTACGCGAAGAAGTTGTCGATCAGGTTCTGCATCCAAGACCTCCTGGGCCGGGTGCGGTGGACGGGACCAGAGCTCGCGCGTCAACCGAACGGAGGGGCGGTCGGAGCGTACTGCCCCGACCGCCCCCCTTCGTTGACGATCGCGCTACTTGATCTCGCCGGTGCCGACGATCTTGCCGCCCTCGACCTTGTAGGCGAAGACCTTGATGTCGGCCGACTCGCCCTTGGCGTCGAACTTCAGCTGCTTCGTGACGCCCTTCTTGTCGTAGGACTTCACGAAGTCGACCATGCTCGAGCGGTCCTTGCCGGCGGCGATGCCGTCGAGCAGGATCGTGGCGGAGTCGTAGCCCTCACCGGAGTAGGTGTTGGGGTCCTCGTTGTACTTCGCCTTGTAGGCGGCCTGGAACTCCGGCGCCACGTCGGCGGGGACGCACGGGCAGGTGATGATGGTGCCCTCGGCGGCGTCCTTGGCGTTGTCGATGAAGGACTGGTCCTTGACACCGTCGGCGACGACGAACGTGCCCTTCCAGCCGGCGTCGCGCAGCTGCTTGATGAGCGGCGCGGCCTCCGGCGAGTAGCCACCGAAGAAGAGCGCGTCGGCGCCGGAGCTCGTCACCTTCGTGACGGAGGCGCTGAAGTCGGTCTGCTTCTGCTGGATGGTGTCGTTGCCGATGACCTGCGAGCCGAGGTCCTGACGGACGATGTCGGCCAGGCCCTTGCCGTACTCGGACGCGTCGTCGATGACGAAGGTCTTCGTCGACTTGATGGTGTCCTTGATGTACTTGGCGGCCGCGGGGCCCTGGGTGGCGTCGTTGCCGAGGGCGCGGAAGAAGGTCTTCCAGCCGTTCTCGGCGAGCTTCGGGTTGGTCGCGGACGGCGTGATCGTCACGAGGCCGGCCTCGTTGAACGCCGGGTCGGCGGCCTTGGACTCACCGGAGAAGGCGGGGCCGACGATGCCGACGACCTTCTTGTCGTCGATGGCCTTCTTGGCCAGCGCCGGAGCCTGCGTCGGGTCACCCTGCGAGTCGTAGTTCTCGAGCGTGACCTTGCAGTCGGCGTGCTTCTTGTTGTAGTCGTCGAGGGCGAGGTTCACGCCGTTCTGGATGTAGATGCCCAGGTTGGCGTTCGGGCCGGTGAGGGCACCGAACATGCCGATCTTGTAGTTGCCGCAGGCTGCAGCACCACCGCTGGCGGCAGGTGTAGCAGTGTCGCCACCCTTGGTGCCACAGGCGCCGAGGGCAAGCGCTGCGACCGCGAGCGGCACAGCGAACTTGAGGGTAGAACGCACGAGTGTCCTCCTGATGTCACACATCCCTCGGTCGAGGGCTGTCTGGAGACTAAGCCCCACCCTGCGCCGGGGTCACGACAAACTCGCGATGAGTGACCGTGTCGTGACCTGTTCCGACCGGGCTGCCGGACGATGTGCGGCCGAGCGTGCGTCAGGACGCCGGAAAGCCGTTGATGACGGCCTCGGCGACCTCCTTCATCCCGAGTCGGCGGTCCATCGCGGTCTTCTGGATCCAGCGGAAGGCGTCGGACTCGGTCAGCTTGAGCTGGCTCATGAGCACGCCCTTGGCGCGGTCGACGAGCTTGCGCGTCTCGAGCCGCTCGCCGAGGTCGGCGATCTCGGCCTCGAGGGCCTTGAGCTCCTGCCAGCGCGACGTCGCGATGTCGATGGCGGGCCGCAGGTCGTCGGCCGTGAACGGCTTGACGATGTAGGCCATGACACCGGCGTCGCGGGCCCGCTCGACGAGCTCGGTCTGCGAGAAGGCGGTGAGCATGATGACGGGGCACAGCTTGGCCTCGTGGAGCTGCTCGGCGGCCGAGAGCCCGTCGAGGACGGGCATCTTGACGTCCATGATGACGAGGTCGGGCCGGACCTCCTTGGCGAGCTCGACGGCCTGCTCGCCGTTGCTCGCCTGGCCGACGACGTCGTAGCCCTGCTCCCCCAGCATCTCGACGAGGTCGAGACGGATGAGCGCCTCGTCCTCGGCGACGAGGATGCGGGTGGCGCCGCTGACCGGCGCGGCGTTGCCGGCGTCCTCGGGTGCCGCAGTCGCCTCGGGGGCGGCCGGGACAGCCGAGGCCTCGGCTGCGGTGGCGGGGGTCGGCCTGGGGGTCGTGCTCTCGTCAGTGCTCACGGGCAAAGCGTAGCCGGGGCCACGTTTCCGGCGCGTTTCGGGACCGTCGACCCCGAGTCACGGTCGGCCCGGACCGGACGTGGGGGGCCGCGGGCGACCAACGGTGCCGAGGGCGGGACTCGAACCCGCACGGCCTTGCGGCCAGAGCATTTTGAGTGCCCCGTGTCTGCCATTCCACCACCCCGGCCGGAGTGCCGCGCCAGCATACCCGTGACGACGCGGGAGCCGCGGCCGGTGGCCGCCCGGCCCTCCCCGGGACGCACGTATGCCGCCGGGCCGGGCCGGCGGCATACGTGGTCTCGCGATCGCGGGGTCGGACGAGCTCAGCTCGTGACCTCCTCCGGCCGGTAGGCCGGGGCGGCCCGGTTGACCGCGTCGCCCACGCGGTGGACGCGCAGCGCGTTCGTCGAGCCGGGGATGCCGGGGGGCGAGCCGGCGACGATGACGACGCGGTCACCCTCGGCGATGCGGCCCTCCGGCATGAGCTTGAGGTCGACCTGCATGGCGAACTGGTCGGTGTGGAACATGCGCGGCACGAGGTAGGTCTCGATGCCCCAGACGAGCGCGAGGCGCGAGCGGACGCGGGGGTCGGAGGTGAACGCCAGCATGGGCAGCCGCGGGCGGATGCGGGCCATCCGCGTCGCCGAGCCGCCGGTCTCGGTGAAGGTGATGAGGAACTTCGCCCCGACGACCTCACCGATCTCGGCGGCGGCCTTGGTCACCGCACCCCCGACGGTCTTGGGGTTGGTCTTCATCCGGGCGATCTGGTCGTGGCCGTGCACCTCGGTGGACTCGATGATGCGCGCCATGGTGCGCACCGAGTCGATCGGCCAGGCGCCGACGGAGGTCTCGCCCGACAACATGAGCGCGTCGGCGCCGTCGAGCACGGCGTTGGCAGCGTCGGAGGCCTCGGCGCGGGTCGGCCGGGGGTTCTCGATCATCGACTCGAGCACCTGCGTGGCGACGATGACCGGCTTGGCCTCGCGGCGGGCCAGCTCGATGGCGCGCTTCTGCACGAGCGGCACGTCCTCGAGGGGCATCTCGACGCCGAGGTCACCGCGGGCGACCATGATCCCGTCGAAGGCGGCGACGATGCCCTCGAGGTTGTCGACCGCCTGCGGCTTCTCGATCTTGGCGATGACCGGGATGCGCTCACCGAACTCGTCCATGATCGCGTGCACGTCGACGATGTCGTCGGCCGAGCGCACGAACGACAGGGCGATCATGTCGACGCCGAGGCGCATCGCGAAGCGGAGGTCCTCGCGGTCCTTGTCGGACAGGGCAGGGACGCTGACGGCCACGCCGGGCAGGTTGATGCCCTTGTTGTTGCTGACCTGTCCGCCGATGACCGTCTCGGTGAGCACGTCGGTGTCGGTGACCTCGACCGCGCGCAGCATGACCTTGCCGTCGTCGATGAGCAGCACGTCGCCCGGGGTCACGTCACCGGGCAGCCCGTCGTAGGTGGTGCCGACGATGCTGTCGTCGCCGTCGACCTGGCGGGTGGTGATGGTGAAGCGCTGGCCGGGGCTCAGCGTCACCGGGCCGCCGGAGAAGCGCCCGGTGCGGATCTTGGGGCCCTGGAGGTCGACGAGGATGCCGACGGCACGTCCCGACGCGTCGCTCGCGGCGCGGCAGTCGCGGTAGACCTGCTCGTGCACGGAGTGGTCACCGTGGGAGAGGTTGAGACGGGCGACGTCCATGCCGGCGTCGACGAGGGCGCGGAGCTGGGTGGGCGATGAGGTCTTGGGTCCGATCGTGCAGACGATCTTGGCGCGACGCATGCTTCAACCTTATGGGTGCTGTGACGTGGGTCACCACGTGGGTTCGTCCTGTGGGACGCCCCGCGGCGTCGTCGGCGCGGGCTCCGTTGTGGCTCAGGGTGATCATGAGCGTATGCCGTGTCGCCGAGGCGGCGACACGGCATACGTCCGGGTGTGGCGCGGTGGCGTGATGCCCGCGGGCGGTCAGACCGTGACCGGGCGGTCGCTCGGGCCGATCGGACGCGGCAGCGAGCTCGAGCCGGTGAGCCACGCGTCGACGCCGGCGGCGGCGGCGCGCCCCTCGGCGATGGCCCAGACGATGAGCGACTGTCCGCGGCCGGCATCGCCGGCGACGAAGACGCCGGCGACCGAGCTCATGAAGTTCTTGTCCCGCTGGACGTTGCTGCGCTCGTCGAGGGCGACGCCGAGCTGCTCGACGACCCCCGGACCCTGCGGCCCGAGGAAGCCCATCGCGAAGAGGACCAGCTGGGCCGGGATCTCGCGCTCGGTGCCGGGCTTGGCCGTCGGGCGTCCGTCGACGAGCTCGACCTCGGTCAGGCGCAGGGCCGCGACGTTGCCGTCGTCGTCGCCGACGAACTCCGTCGTGCTGACGGCGTAGAGGCGCTCGCCGCCCTCCTCGTGGGCGCTCGCGACGCGGTAGAGCATCGGGTAGGTCGGCCACGGCTGGTTGCCCGGGCGGTCCTCCCCCGGCTGCGGCATGATCTCGAGGCTCGTGACGGACGCCGCGCCCTGCCGGTGCGCGGTGCCGATGCAGTCGGCGCCGGTGTCACCGCCGCCGATGACGATGACGTGCTTGTCGGTGGCCAGGATCTGGCCCTCGACCTGCTCGCCGAGCGCGGCCCGGTTGCCCTGTGGGAGGTAGTCCATCGCCTGGTGGATGCCGCCGAGCCGGCGCCCCGGGACGTCGAGGTCGCGCGGGACCGTGGCCCCGAGCGCGAGCACGACGGCGTCGTAGCGGTCGCGCAGCTGGCGACCGGTGATGTCGACACCGACGTCCATCCCGTTGCGGAAGCGGGTGCCCTCGGCCGTCATCTGGTCCAGACGCCGGTCGAGGACCGACTTCTCCATCTTGAACTCGGGGATGCCGTAGCGCAGCAGACCGCCGGGCTTGTCGGCGCGTTCGAAGACGGCGACCGTGTGGCCGGCGCGCGTCAGCTGCTGCGCGGCCGCCAGACCGGCCGGCCCCGACCCGACGACGGCGACCGTCTTGCCCGACAGGCGCTCGGGCGGGAGCGGCTTGACGAGGCCCTCGTCGAAGGCGCGCTCGATCGTCGTGACCTCGACCTGCTTGATCGTCACGGCCGGCTGGTTGATGCCGAGCACGCACGCCGTCTCGCACGGTGCCGGGCAGAGCCGACCGGTGAACTCCGGGAAGTTGTTCGTCGCGTGGAGGCGCTCGATGGCGTCGGACCAGTCCCCGCGCCAGGCGAAGTTGTTCCACTCTGGGATGAGGTTGCCCAGGGGGCAGCCGGAGTGGCAGAACGGGATGCCGCAGTCCATGCAGCGGCCGGCCTGGCGCTGGAGCTGGCCGAGCTCCTGCTCCTCGTAGACCTCCTTCCAGTCCCGGATGCGCACGGGGACGGGACGGCGGGCCGGGAGCTCACGCTCGCGGGTGGTGAGAAAGCCTTGGGGGTCAGCCACGGGAAGCCTCCATGATCCGGTTCCACACGTCGGGTCCGTCGAGGTCGAGGCCCTGTGCCTCGGCCTCGGTCCGGACGTCGAGCACACGCTGGTAGTCGCGCGGGAGCACGAGCGCGAAGCGCTCGCGCGCCGCCGCCCAGTCGTCGAGCAGCGCCCGCGCGACCGGCGACTCGGTCCACCTGACGTGGCCCTCGAGCAGCTCGCGAAGCGGCTCCTCGTCGTCGGGCCGCAGCGGCAGGAGGTCGACCATCTCGCGGTTGACGAGGTCGGCGTCGAGGTCGAGGACGTAGGCCACGCCACCGGACATGCCGGCCGCGAAGTTGCGCCCGGTGCGGCCGAGCACGACCGCGGTGCCACCGGTCATGTACTCACAGCCGTGGTCGCCGACACCCTCGACGACCGCGTGGGCGCCGGAGTTGCGCACGCAGAAGCGCTCGCCGACGATGCCGCGCAGGAAGAGCTGCCCGCTCGTCGCGCCGTAGGCGATGACGTTGCCGCCGATGACGTTCTCCTCGGCCACGAGCGTGGCGTCACGGTGCGGCCGGACGGCGACGCGGCCGCCCGACAGCCCCTTGCCGACGTAGTCGTTGGCGTCGCCGAACAGCTGCATCGTGACGCCCGCCGGCAGGAAGGCGCCGAAGGACTGCCCCCCGGACCCGGTCATCGTCAGCTCGATGGTGTTGTCGGCGAGACCGTGCGGGTGGGCCTTGGTCACGTGGTGGCCGAGCATCGTGCCGACCGTGCGGTTGACGTTGCGCACGGCGATCTCGGTGCGCACCGGCTCACCGGACTCGATGGCCGACAGGGCGCGGCTCAGCAGCTCGTTGTCGAGCGCCTTGTCGAGGCCGTGGTCCTGCGTGGCCGACTGGTGGAGCGTGCCGCCGGTCGGGTTGTCGGCCACGGCGAGGATGGGGCTGAGGTCGAGGCCGGAGGCCTTCCAGTGAGCGATGGCCTTGTCGAGGTCGAGGCTGCCGACCTGGCCGACGGCCTCCTCGATCGAACGGAAGCCGAGCGAGGCCAGGTGCTCGCGCACCTCCTGCGCGATGTACTCGAAGAAGGTCTCGACGAACTCCGGTTTGCCGGAGAAGCGCGAGCGCAGCTCGGGGTTCTGGGTCGCGATGCCGACCGGACAGGTGTCGAGGTGGCAGACGCGCATCATGATGCAGCCCGAGACGACGAGCGGTGCGGTGGCGAAGCCGAACTCCTCGGCGCCGAGCAGCGCGGCCACGACGACGTCGCGACCGGTCTTGAGCTGCCCGTCGACCTGGACGACGATGCGGTCGCGCAGGCCGTTGAGCACGAGGGTCTGCTGGGCCTCGGCGAGGCCGAGCTCCCACGGTGCGCCCGCGTGCTTGAGCGAGGTGAGCGGCGAGGCGCCCGTGCCGCCGTCGTGGCCGGAGATGAGGACGACGTCGGCGTGCGCCTTGGACACGCCGGCCGCGACCGTGCCGACCCCGATCTCGGAGACGAGCTTGACGTGGATGCGCGCCGCCGGGTTGGCGTTCTTGAGGTCGTGGATCAGCTGCGCCAGGTCCTCGATCGAGTAGATGTCGTGGTGCGGGGGCGGCGAGATGAGGCCGACGCCGGGCGTCGAGTGCCGCGTCTTGGCGACCCACGGGTAGACCTTGTGCCCGGGCAGCTGCCCGCCCTCGCCGGGCTTGGCGCCCTGCGCCATCTTGATCTGGATGTCGTCGGAGTGGGTGAGGTAGAGGCTCGTCACGCCGAACCGTCCGGACGCGACCTGCTTCACGGCAGATCGGCGCTCGGGGTCGAGCAGCCGGTCGATGTCCTCGCCGCCCTCGCCGGTGTTGGAGCGACCGCCGAGGTGGTTCATCGCGATCGCCAGGGTCTCGTGCGCCTCCTTGGAGATCGAGCCGTAGCTCATCGCGCCGGTGTTGAAGCGCTTGACGATCTCGCTGACCGGCTCGACCTCCTCGATCGGCACGGGCAGGCGCCCCGTGACCCCCGTCGGTCGGAAGCCCATGAGACCACGCAGCGTCATGAGGCGGGAGGTCTGGTCGTCGATGCGCCCGGTGTACTGCTTGAAGATGTCGTAGCGACGCTGACGCGTCGAGTGCTGGAGGCGGAAGACCGTCTCGGGGTCGAAGAGGTGCGGCTCGCCCTCGCGGCGCCACTGGTACTCGCCGCCGACCTCGAGGGTGCGGTGCGGCTGGTGGACGCCGTCCGGCGGATAGGCCCGGGCGTGGCGCTCGGCCGCCTCGCGGGCGATGACGTCGAGACCGACGCCGCCGAGCTGGCTGACCGTGCCGGTGAAGTAGCGGTCGACGAGCGGCTGGGCCAGACCGATGGCCTCGAAGACCTGGGCGCCGCGGTAGGAGGCGACGGTCGAGATGCCCATCTTGGACATGACCTTGAGGACCCCCTTGCCGAGCGCCTTGATGAGGTTGGCGACGGCCTTCTCGGGCGTGACGCCCTCGATCTCGCCCGCCCGGACGAGGTCCTCGACGGTCTCCATCGCCAGGTAGGGGTTGACGGCGGCGGCGCCGAAGCCGATGAGCAGGGCCACGTGGTGGACCTCACGGACGTCGCCGGCCTCGACGAGCAGACCCACCTGGGTGCGCGTCTTCTCGCGGATGAGGTGGTGGTGGACGGCAGCCGTGAGCAGCAGCGACGGGATGGGCGCGAGGTCACGGCCCGAGTCCCGGTCGGAGAGCACGACGAAGCGGGCTCCGCGGCGGATCGCCTGCGAGACCTCGGCGAAGATCTCCTCGAGGCGGTCGCGCATCGCGGCCGCTCCCCCGGTGACGTCGTAGAGGCCGCGGACGACGTGCGTGGCGTAGCCGGGCAGGTCGCCGTCGGCGTTGATGTGCACGATCTTGGCGAGCTCGTCGTTGTCGATGACGGGGAAGTCGAGGACGAGCTGGCGGGCGTGGCTCGGGGATGCCGACAGCGCGTTGCCCTCGGGGCCCATGTACGTGCCGAGCGAGGTGACGAGCTCCTCGCGGATCGCGTCGAGCGGTGGGTTGGTGACCTGCGCGAAGAGCTGGGTGAAGTAGTCGAAGAGCAGACGCGGTCGCGAGGACAGGACGGCGATGGGCGTGTCGGTGCCCATCGAGCCGAGCGCCTCGCCACCCGAGCGGGCCATCGGCGTCAGCAGGATGCGCAGCTCCTCGGCGGTGTAGCCGAAGGTCTGCTGACGACGCGCGACCGAGGCGGCGGTGTGCACGATGTGCTCGCGCTCGGGAAGGTCCTCGAGCCGGATCAGCCCTGCGTGCAGCCACTCGGCGTACGGCTTGGCCGCCGCGAGCTGGCTCTTGATCTCCTCGTCGCTGACGATGCGGCCGTGCTCGGTGTCGACGAGGAACATCTTGCCGGGCTGCAGCCGGCCCCGCTGGACGATGGTCCCGGGGTCGAGCTCGAGCACCCCGGACTCCGACGCGAGCACGACGAGGCCGTCGTCGGTGACGGTGTAGCGGCCGGGACGCAGGCCGTTGCGGTCGAGGACCGCTCCGACGAGCGTGCCGTCGCTGAAGCAGACGTTGGCGGGACCGTCCCACGGCTCCATGAAGGTCGAGTGGAACTCGTAGAAGGCCTTGCGGGCGGGGTCCATGGTGGCGTGGTTCTCCCACGCCTCGGGGATCATCATGAGCACGGCGTGCGGGAGCGAACGGCCACCGAGGTGGAGCAGCTCGAGCACCTCGTCGAAGCTCGCCGAGTCCGACGCCTCCGGCGTGCAGACCGGGAAGATGCGCTCGAGGTCGCCCGGGATGATGTCGGACGTCAGGAGGCTCTCTCGGGCGTGCATCCAGTTGCGGTTGCCCTTGACGGTGTTGATCTCGCCGTTGTGGGCGATGAAACGGTACGGGTGCGCGAGGGGCCACGACGGGAACGTGTTGGTCGAGAAACGCGAGTGCACGAGGGCGAGCTCGCTCGCGAAGCGCGGGTCCGACAGGTCCGGGAAGAACGGCTCGAGCTGGCCGGTCGTCAGCATGCCCTTGTAGACGATGGTGCGGGAGCTGAGCGAGGCGAAGTAGACGTCGACCTCGTGCTCGGCGCGCTTGCGCAGGCAGAACGCGAGCCGGTCGAGTCCGAGGGCCACCTGACGACCGATCGAGCTGCTGACGAAGAGCTGCTCGAAGAACGGCATGCAGTCGCGCGCGACGGTGCCGACGAGGTCGGCCTCGACGGGGACCTCGCGCCAGCCGAGCACCTTGAGGTTCTCGGCGACCGCGATCTCCTCGATCCGCGCCTTGGCGGCGGCGCGCTCGATGGGGTTCGGGGGCAGGAAGGCGATGCCGGCGGCATACGCCCCGCTGTTGGGGAGCGTGAAGGGGACGGTCGCCCGGAAGAACTCGTCGGGGATCTGCGTCAGGATGCCCGCGCCGTCACCGACGAGCGGGTCGGCGCCCGTGGCACCCCGGTGGTCGAGGTTGCGCAGTGCCGTGAGGGCGTGGTCGACGATGTCGTGCCCCGCCGTCCCCCGCATCGTCGCGATGAGGGCGACGCCGCAGGCATCGTGCTCGAACTCGCGCCGGTAGAGACCGGAGTTCTCCGGGTGTGCACTGAAGAGGGCACGGGTGGGGGTGTGCGGCGGCATCTTCACCGTCCTTCTGCTGGGTCCCAGGCGGGCGACCGCGACGGGGCCACGCGACATGACTGAGGGCATGTGGACGGCACTGGCCACAGGCGTTGCTGACGACGATATCGGAGGGACCGCTCGTCCTACCTGTTGATACGGCGGATTCCGAATCGTGAGACGCCGTGCTCAGGGCCACGCACGAGACAGGACGCAGACCGCGTCAGGACTGCGCCGGACGGTCCGCCTTCGCCTCGCTGCCCACGGTGTGGTTCGGCCGGTCCGAGGCGGCCTGCACCGAAGGATCTTCGGGGTCGTCGGCGCCCGTCTCGTCGGCCCGCGCGTCGACCGGGTCGCCATCTGCCCCGTCGTCGTGGGGGTGCTCACCCTCTCCGGCACCGGTCGGCTGGTCCGGCGACACGGGGACCGGGGGCTGCTCCATCCGGGCGAACCGCCGCCACAGGTAGACGCCGAGAAGGAAGACGAGGATCGAGACCCACGTGTTGACGCGCTGACCGAGGATGAGGTTGGCCGAGTCGGTGCGCATGTTCTCGATGACGATGCGCCCGATCGGGTAGCCCATGACGTAGGCGGCGAAGACCTGGCCGGCCTGGAGCCGGCGATGACGGCCGAGCCAGATGAGGAAGGCCGCGAGCAGCAGGCACCAGATGGCCTCGTAGAGGAACGTGGGGTGGAAGTAGCCCTTGACGACGGGGTTGCCCTGGGCGTCGACGACGGCCCGCCCGACCGAGGTGTCCCACTCGTAGATGCGCAGCCTCCATGGCAGGTCGGTCGGTGCGCCGTAGATCTCGTTGTTGAACCAGTTGCCGAAGCGGCCCATGGCCTGAGCGATCGCGAGGCCGGGAGCGGCGGCGTCGACGAAGTCGCGGAAGGCGACGCCGTTCTTGCGGCAGCCGATCCACGCGCCGACGGCGCCCAGCGCCACGGCGCCCCAGATGCCGAGCCCGCCCTCGTAGATGGCGAACGCCTTCCACGGGTCGCCGTTCTCACCGAAGTACGGCTGCGGCGTCGTGATGAGGTGGTAGATGCGTCCGCCGACGATGCCGAACGGCACCGCCCACGCGGAGATGTCGATGGCGACGCCCTTGCGGTGCCCGCGGGCCTCCAGACGCTTCTGCGTCAGCCAGACCGCGACGACGATGCCGGCGAGGATGCACATGGCGTACCCGCGGATCGGCAGCGGGCCGAGGTGCCAGACCCCCACGCTCGGCGACGGGATGTCGGCGGGCAGGACGGCGCCCAGCGCGGCCGGGACCCCGGCGAGGAGGCTCATGACCGGCCCCGGCGGACCCCGTCGGCGAGCTCGCGGGCCAGCGAGCCGAGCGCCTCGAGCCCCTGCTCGTCGGAGTCGGCCTCGGTGAGGCAGCGCACGAGGGCCGAGCCGACGATGACTCCGTCGGCGTAGCGGCCCACCTGTGCGGCCTGGTCACCGGTCGAGACGCCGAGCCCGACGCAGACGGGCAGGTCGGTGTGCTCCCGAGTGCGTGAGACGAGGGCGTCGGCGGCCTCGCCGACGCTGGCGCGGGCACCGGTGACGCCCATGACTGCGGTCGCGTAGACGAAGCCGCGGCACTGGGAGGTCACGGCCTCGAGGCGCTCGGGCGTCGAGCTCGGTGCGACGAGGAAGACCTTGTCGAGGCCGTGGGCGTCGGCAGCAGCGATCCAGTCGCCCGCCTCGTCCGGGATGAGGTCAGGAGTGATGAGCCCGGCTCCCCCGGCAGCCGCGAGGTCGGCGGCGAAGCGCTCGACGCCGTAGCGCAGGACGGGGTTCCAGTACGTCATGACGAGCGCACCCGCGCCGGCGGCCGAGACCTCGCGGGCTGCGGTGAAGATGTCGGTGAGGTGCACGCCGGCCGCGAGGGCCCGCACGGCGGCGTCCTGGATGACGGGGCCGTCCATGACCGGGTCGCTGTAGGGCACCCCGATCTCGATGATGTCGACGCCGGACTCGACGAGGACCTTCATCGCGGCGATCGACCCCTCGACCGACGGGAAGCCGACGGGGAGGTAGCCGATGAGTGCGGCGCGGTCGTCGGCGCGGCACTTCTCGATGATCGTGGCGACGCTCACTGCTGCACTCCCATGCCCTTGGCGCCGTCGTCGTCCGGCAGGCGCGGCGAGCCGTCGTCGCCGATGAGGCCGAACCACTCGGCAGCCGTGTGGACGTCCTTGTCGCCGCGCCCCGAGAGGTTGACGAGCAGGACGGCGTCGGGCCCCAGCTCGCGGCCGACCTTCATCGCGCCGGCGAGCGCGTGCGCGCTCTCGATGGCGGGCAGGATGCCCTCGGTGCGCGAGAGCAGCGAGAAGGCCTCCATGGCCTCGACGTCGCTGATCGGGCGGTACTCCGCCCGACCCGACTCGAGCAGGTGGGCGTGCTCAGGTCCGACGCTGGGGTAGTCGAGACCCGCCGAGACGCTGTGCGACTCGACGGTCTGGCCGTCCTCGTCCTGCATGACGTAGGTGAAGGCGCCGTGGAGCACGCCCGGGATGCCGGCCGAGAAGCGCGCCGCGTGCTTGCCGGACTCGACGCCCTCGCCGCCCGCCTCGAACCCGATGAGCCGAACCGATCGGTCGTCGATGAAGCGATGGAAGATCCCCATCGCGTTGGAGCCGCCGCCGACGCAGGCGAGGACGGCGTCGGGCAGCCGACCGACGAGGTCGAGCACCTGCTGGCGCGCCTCGACACCGATGACGCGGTGGAAGTCGCGGACCATCTCGGGGAAGGGGTGCGGCCCGGTGACGGTGCCGAGGACGTAGTGCGTGGTGTCGACGTTGGCGACCCAGTCGCGGAACGCCTCGTTGACGGCGTCCTTGAGCGTCTTGCTCCCGTTGTCGACCGCGACGACCTCGGCGCCGAGCAGGCGCATCCGCGCGACGTTGAGCGCCTGGCGCTCGGTGTCCTTGCGACCCATGTAGACGACGCACTCGAGTCCGAGCAGGGCGGCCGCCGTGGCCGTCGCGACGCCGTGCTGGCCGGCGCCGGTCTCGGCGATGACGCGCGTCTTGCCCATCCGCTTGGTCAGCAGGGCCTGGCCGAGCACGTTGTTGATCTTGTGCGAGCCGGTGTGGTTGAGGTCCTCGCGCTTGAGGATGACGCGGGCCCCGCCACAGTGCTCGGCGAAACGCGGCACCTCGGTGATGATGCTGGGGCGCCCCGTGTAGGTGCGCTGGAGACGCTCGAGCTCGCCGACGAACTCCGGGTCGACGACGGCCTTGCGCCAGACCTCCTCGAGCTGCTCGAGGGCGGGGATGAGCGCCTCGGGGACGTAGCGGCCGCCGAAACCGCCGAAGCGGCCGTATGCCGGCACGTTGGATGTCGTGGTCATGCTCACTCTCCTGCCGCGCCGGGTCGGGCCGAGGCCCGGACCGCGGTCGCGGCGTCGATGAAGCCGCGGATCGCGGCCTCGGGGGCGCCGTCCTTGACGAGGGCCTCGCCGACGAGCACGGCTCCGGCTCCGGCGCGGACGTAGGCGGCGACGTCGGCCGGCCCGCTGACCCCGGACTCGGCCACGCCGACGACGCCCTCGGGGACGCGCGGCAGCAGGTCGGTCACGGTGCGGGGGTCGACCTCGAGGGTCTTGAGGTTGCGGGCGTTGACCCCGACGAGGACGGGGTCGAGTGCGAGGGCCCGGTCGAGCTCGGAGGCGTCGTGGACCTCGACGAGCGCGGTCATGCCGAGCTCGCGGGCCTGGTCGTGCAGGTCACGCATGAGGTCGTCACCGAGAGCCGCGACAATGAGCAGGATGAGGTCGGCGCCGTGGGCGCGGGCCTCGGTCACCTGGTAGGCGTCGACCATGAAGTCCTTGCGCAGCAAGGGAGTCCGGACCGCCGCGCGCACCGCGTCGAGGTCGGCGAGGCTGCCGGAGAACCGGCGCTCCTCGGTGAGCACGCTGATGGCGCTCGCGCCCCCGGCGGCATACGACCGCGCCAGCAGGCCGGGCTCGGGGATGTCCGCGAGTGCACCCTTGCTCGGGCTCGACCGCTTGACCTCGGCGATGACGGCGACGCCCTCGGCGGAGCGGATGCCGGGCATCGGGTCGAGCGCCGGGGGCACCGACGCGAGCCGCGCCTCCAGGTCGGCGGGCGACAGCGCGGCGCGACGGCGTCCGAGATCCTCGCGGACGCCGCTGATGATCCCGTCGAGAACCGTCGGCACTGCTCTCAGCTCTTGCCGAGGGTCTCGGCGCCCGTCTCGTCGGGGGCGTCGACGACCGAGCCCGCTTGCGCGTGGTGCCCCTTGTTGCCGTAGCCGGCCATGGACATGGTCTTGCCCGCGGCGACACCGGCCACGATGACGACGGCACCGATGATGCCGAGGACGAGGCTGGGGATGACGACCGCGACCGCAGCGATGGCCGTGCCGAGCAGGATGACTCCGACTCCGGTCCAGGCTGCGGTGCTGTGACCGTGGTCCTCGTGCTGCTCTTCCATGGCGTCCTCTCTGGTCCGGTCGGCGCCACTCGCGTGCGGGCCGACGACGTTCATTCTGTCAGGTCTCGTCAGGGGCGTCGCGCAGGGTCGGGTCCCGGCCCTCGGACAGCTCGTCCCACGTCGTGCGGACCTCTCCACGGGGCCCGCTCTCGGGCTTGTCGCCCCGCTCGTAGCGACCCGAGAGGCCGGCCCACGTGGGGCTCGACACGGCTGCCGCGGCGGACCCGAGGACCAGCAGGAGGGCGGCCGCGACGGCCAGCCAGACCCACCCGGTGCTCGCTCCGGTGGCGGCCGGAGCCGTCGTCCGAGCGAGCTCGCGGGCGACCGCGTCGGCGACGGTGTCGACCGGGCGCAGCGCGACGAGGACCGTCATGGCCAGGGCACCGAGGGAGGCCAGCACGATGACGGCCGCGGCGACGGCCCGGATGATGCGGCCACCTGTCATGAGCCCGAGCAGGGCCACGACGCAGACGGCGGTGAGACCGACGACCCCGGGCGCTGCGGTGCCGCCGGTCACGTCGGTGACCGCCTGGCTGAGGACGTCCTTGGACTCGCCACTCGCCCACGGGCGCGTCGTGAGGCCGAGCAGCAGGGCCGCGGGGACGAGGACGACGAGGGCTGCACGCTTCTTGTCGAGGGCACCGGGGTGGGTCCAGGAGGTCATGGGCGGTGGTCTCCCAGCGGTCGCAGGCCCGCGGCGGCGGCCACGGCGCGCAGGGCGGCGGCGGCCTTGTTGACCGTCTCCTCGTACTCGAGGTGCGGCACCGAGTCCGCGACGATGCCCGCACCGGCCTGGACGTGCGCGCGACCGTCCTTGATGAGCGCGGTGCGGATCGCGATGGCCATGTCGAGGTCGCCGGCGAAGTCGAGGTAGCCGACGACGCCGCCGTAGAGACCGCGCCGCAGCCCCTCGTAGGCGTCGATGAGGGCCATGGCGCGCGGCTTCGGTGCCCCGCTCAGCGTGCCCGCGGGGAAGGTGGCGACGAGCGCGTCGTAGGCGTTCTGGTCCTCGCGCAGGTCCCCGACGACGGTCGACTCGATGTGCATGATGTGGCTGTAGCGCCGGATCGACATGAAGTCGACGGTGTCGACGGTGCCGGCGCGGCAGATGCGCTGGAGGTCGTTACGCGCGAGGTCGACGAGCATGAGGTGCTCCGCCCGCTCCTTCGCGTCGCCGAGCAGCTCCTCGGCGAGGTGCGCGTCGTGGTCGGGACTCTTGCCCCGCGGGCGCGACCCGGCGATGGGGTGGGTGATCGCCTGGCGTCCCGTCACCTTGATGAGCGCCTCGGGGCTCGAGCCGACGATGTCGTACGCCGTGCCGTCGGGGTGCGGGATCCTCAAGAGGTACATGTACGGGCTGGGGTTGCTGACCCGCAGCGCGCGATAGACGTCGAGGGCGTCGGCCCGACAGGGCACGGTGAAGCGCTGGGAGACGACGATCTGGAAGGCCTCGCCGGCCCGGATCGCCTCCTTGGCCTCCTCGACCATCTCCTCGTACTCGGCCTGCGTGTGGCTGCTCGTCGGGTTGATCGGGGTGGGCTCGATGGTGGCCACCGTGCTCGGAGCGGGGGCCGCCAGCTCGTCGGCCATCCGGTCGAGGCGGCTCACGGCATCGGCCCAGGCATCCTCGATGCGCTCGTCGGTCGCGTCGTGGTTGACGGCGTTGGCGACGAGCAGCAGGGAGCCGTCGCTGTGGTCGAAGACCGCGAGGTCGGTGGCGAGCATCATCGCGACCTCGGGCAGGTCGAGCTCGTCGCGCCCGCCGTCGGGGACCTTCTCCCAGCGGCGGACGGCGTCGTAGGTGATGGCTCCGACGAGTCCCCCGGTCAGGGGCGGCAGACCCGGCGTCCGAGGCGTCGCGAGGGCGGCGACGGTGTCGCGGACCGCCACGGTCGGGTCACCGTCGGTGGGCAGCCCGACGGGCGGCTCGCCGATCCAGTGGACCCGTCCGTCCTTCTCGGTCAACGTCGCCGCGCTGCGCGCCCCGACGATCGAGTAGCGCGACCAGACGCCGCCGTGCTCGGCGGACTCGAGCAGGAAGGTGCCCGGGGCGTCCTTGGCGAGCTTGCGGTAGACGCCGACCGGCGTCTCCGCGTCGGCGAGCACCCGGCGGACGACCGGGATGACACGACGGTGCTCGAGGGCCAGCTCGGTGAAGACCTCGAGGCTCGGCCACGTGCGTCCCCACGCGAGGTCGGCGTGTGGCGCGGGCGCAGCGGCGAGCGAGGTGTTCGAGTCGGGCACCGAGCCATTCTGGCTCACCCGGTCGTATGCCGCGTCCCCGCCTCACCCGTCGAACCCGCACCTCCGCTCACTCGAGTGGGACGGAGCGCTCACTCGACGTGCGGGTCAGGCGGCGGGGGTGGGGTCGGGCTCGCCGACGGTGGCGGGCAGCTGGCGCGCGTCGAAGCACGTGCGGTCACCGGTGTGGCAGGCCGCGCCCTCCTGGTCGACGGTGACGAGGAGGGCGTCACCGTCGCAGTCGAGGCGGACACCCTTGACCCACTGGACGTGGCCGCTCGTGTCGCCCTTGCGCCAGTACTCCTGCCGGCTGCGCGACCAGAAGGTCACCCGGCCCTCCCCGAGCGTGCGACGCAGGGCCTCGTCGTCCATCCAGCCGACCATGAGCACGTCGCCCGTGTCGTGCTGCTGCACCACGGCGGCGACGAGGCCGTGCTCGTCGCGCTTGAGCAGCGCGGCGATCTGCGGGTCGAGGATGGTGGGGTCGGGCATCGGGTCGAGGGCGTCGGTCACCCGCCCATTGTGCCGGGCCGGTCCACCCCGCCGACGGTCCGGTCCACCCTGCCGCTGG
This sequence comes from Terrabacter sp. Ter38, assembly GCF_024519435.1. Taxonomy (GTDB): domain Bacteria; phylum Actinomycetota; class Actinomycetes; order Actinomycetales; family Dermatophilaceae; genus Terrabacter. The sequence continues at coordinate 97,337 of NZ_JALJRZ010000007.1, read as the reverse complement.
CTCGGCCGCGGTCAGACGGCCTGCTGCTGCGCGACCCACGACTCGTGGAGCTTCGAGTACACGCCACCGAGCCGGACGAGCTCCGTGTGGTGGCCACGTTCGACGATGCGGCCGGCGTCGACGACGATCACCTCGTCGGCCGCCTGCGCCGTCGAGAGCCGGTGCGCGATCGCGATGGAGGTGCGGCCGCGGGTCAGCGAGTCGAGGGCACGCTGGATCCGCACCTCGGTGCTCGGGTCGACGGCCGAGGTCGCCTCGTCGAGGACGAGCAGGTCGGGGTCGGCGAGGTAGGCACGGGCCAGCGCCACGAGCTGGCGCTCGCCCGCCGAGAGCGACTCCCCGCGCTGACCGACGGCGGTCGCCAGACCGAGCGGCAGGGTCGCGACCCACGGGTCGAGGCCGAGCTCGGTGAGGGTGAGTCGCACGTCCTGCTCGCTCGCCTCGGGCCGTCCGAAACGGAGGTTGTCGAGCAGGGTGCCGTCGAAGAGGAACCCCTCCTGCGGGACGAGCACGACCCGGGACCGCAGGGACGAGAAGCGGATCGTGCGCAGGTCGACACCGTCGAGCAGGACGTGGCCGCTGCTCGAGTCCATGAGCCGGGTGAGCAGCTTGGCGAGGGTCGACTTGCCCGAGCCGGTCTCGCCGACGATCGCGACGCGGCTGCGCGGCGCGATGGTGAGGTCGATGTCATGGAGCACGGGCGCGCCACCGGGGTAGGCGAACCCGACCTCGTTGAACTGCACCGTGATCGGCCCGCGTGGGAGCGTGACGCCCGCGTCGCCGGGGTCGGAGACGTCGGCCGGCGTGTCGATGATGCCGATGACCCGGCGCCAGCCGGCGACGGCGTTCTGCATCTCGTTGAGGATCTCGGTGGCCTGCTGCACCGGCTGGGTGAAGAGGTTGACGAGGAAGAGGAAGGCGAGCAGCTCGCCCAGGGTCAGGCTGCCGCCGGCCGCGAGGACGGTGCCGACGACGAGGACGACCGCGGTGGTGAGCCCGGAGACGAGCTGACCGGAGGTGAACGCCACGACCGAGCGGGCCTGGGCGCCGATCGCGGCCTTGCGGTGCGCTTCGACCGCGGCGTCGATGCGCTCGGCCGTGCGGTCCTCGACGCCGTAGGCGCGGATGGCCTGAGCCCCGACGACGGCCTCGGAGATCGCGCCGAGCATGTCGCCGACGCGCTCACGGACCTTGGTGTAGGCGCGCCCGACGATGCCCTGGAACTTGCGGATGATGACGAAGAGCGGCACGAAGCAGAGCCACACGACGAGGGCGAGCAGGGGGCTGTAGACGACCATGAGGACCGTCGCCAGCGAGATCTGCGCGAGGTTGATGAGGAGCATGAGCCCGCCGAACTGCACGAACATCGAGATCGTGTCGACGTCGGAGGTCACGCGCGAGACGAGCGACCCACGCCGCTCGGTGTTCTGGGTGAGCATCGCGAGGTCGTGGATGTGGCGGAACGCCCTGAGGCGCAACGTCGCCAGACCGTTCTCGGACGAGCGGAAGAGGCGGATGTTGACGAAGTAGGCGGACACGGCCGTCACGGCGACACCGACGAGGGCGATGCCGATGTAGACGGCCACGACCTGCGTGTCCGGACCACCCTCGGCGAGGAGGCCGTTGTCGGTGATGCGCTGGACGACGAACGGCACGAGCACCCGGCCGAGGGTCGAGAGCACGGCGAGGAGCACCGTGACCCAGATGCCCTTGCGCAGCTCGGGCGAGAGCTCGACCCCGCGACGCAGCGTCTGCCACGTCGTCATCTCCTTGCCCGTCGCGACACCGTGGTGCTCGACGAGGACCTGGGACCGCATGCTCATCGGGAGACCTCCTCGGCCGCGTCGGCGCCACGCCCGTGCTCGTCGTGCTCCTCTGCGGCCGCGATGGCCTCGCGCTCCGCGGCCTCGCGGGCGTATGCCGTCACGAGCCGTTCGTAGCCGAGGCACCGGCCCAGCAGCGCGTCGTGGGAGCCGTGGTCGACGACGCGACCGCCCTCCATGTAGACGACCTCGTCGGCGAGCAGGATCGTGGCCATGCGGTAGGCGACGACGAGGACCGTCGTGCCCGAGCTCGCCTCGCGCAGCCGGGCGAGGATGGCCTGCTCGACGCTGGGGTCGACGGCCGACGTGGCGTCGTCGAGGATGAGCAGCTGCGGCTCACGGATCACGGCACGGGCCAGGGCGATGCGCTGGCGCTGCCCACCGGAGAGGCTCGCGCCGCGTTCGCCGACGTGGGTCTCGAGGCCGTCAGGCAGCCGCCCGACGAAGCCGGCGCCCTGGGCGACGTCCAGCGCACGCCAGACGCTCTCGTCGTCGCGCTCGGCCCCGAGGGTGATGTTGCCGCGCACGGTGTCGTCGAACATGAACGTCTGCTGCGCGACGAGCGCGGCGACGTCGCTGACGCCTCCGCGGCGCACCTCGCGCAGGTCGACGTCGTCGACGAGGACGGCTCCCGAGTCGGGGTCGACGAGGCGCATAACGAGGTTGGTCAGCGTCGACTTGCCGCTGCCGGTGGGACCGACGATGGCCACCGTCGCGCCGGGCGCGACGTCGAGCGTGACGTCCACGACAGCGGGGTTGAGGTCGGGCTCGCCCGTCTCGGACTCGATCTCGTAGGCGTACGCGAGGCGCTCGGCCTGCAGGTGGCTGGCGGCACCGGAGGGCAGCGAACGGTCGCCGAAGGTCATGCTGCCCGTCGCGTCCAGGACGGCCGAGACGCGCTTCCAGCCGACGACGGCGCGGGGCAGCTCGGCCAGGACCCAGCCGAGAGCGCGGACGGGGAAGGCGAGGATCGAGAAGAGGTAGGCGACCTGCACGACCTGGCCTGCCGTGAGCTGGCCGCTGCTGACCCGCAGGGTGCCGACGAAGAGCACCGCCAGCGTGCCGATCGTCGGGATGGCCTCGATCGCGGGGTCGAAGCGGCCGCGCGTGCGGCCGACCTCGATGTTGGCGTCGCGCAGCTCGTGGGTGACGACGCGGAAGCGCTCGGCCTCGTGGTCCTCTCGCCCCAGAGACTTGACGACGAGGGCGGCCTCGAAGCTCTCGTGGGCGACCTCGGAGACGTCGGCGCGCAGCTGCTGGGCGCGGGTGACGCGCGGCGACATGGCCCGCTGGAAGGCGACGTTGGCCAGGAAGAGCATGGGGAAGACCGTGAGCCCCACGAGCGCGAGCCACGGGTCGACGATGACCATCTGGACGATGCCGAAGACGAGCATGACGACCACGCCGAGAGCCATCGGCAGCGGCGCGAAGATGTTCCACGTCGCCTCGACGTCGGCGTTGGCGTTGGAGAGCAGCTGGCCGGACGGGTGCCGGTGGTGCCAGCTGAGGGGCAGCCGGAGGTACTGGCGCGTGACCTGTCGGCGGTACATCGCGCCGAGGTTGAACATGGCGACGCCGCCCGCGATGCGGCGACCGATGACGCCGACGATCGTCGTGAGCACGACCGCCGCCATGACGCCGCCGATGAACCACAGCTGGGACGCGGTGACGTGCCCGGCCGCGATGGCGGGCGCGACGGCGCGCTCCACGACGAAGCCGATGGCCGCGGCCGTGAGGCTCGTCATGACGCCGTAGACGACGCTGCCGACCACGGCCAGGGCGAACCAGCGGGGCTGGCCCTTGATGCCCCGAGCGATGACAGCGCGACCCTCCCGAAGGGTCGAGGTGGGCGGGACGTTCACGGTGTGCGGCTCCCCTGGTGACGTGCTCTGTGGTCGACCCCTCAGCCTCTCACGCGTCACCGACGGCTCTGACATCCGGCCGTCTGGCCCAGAGCCACTCCGCTCCCGCGTCCCCCGGCGCTTCCGGCTCGTCGGCCCGCTCGAACCCGAGACGCGCCAGGACCCGGTGGCTGGCGACGTTGCCGGGCTCCGTGTGGGCGGTCACGGACAGCCCGGCCGCCTCTAGCGAGCGCACCATCCCCGACAGGACGTCGGTCATCAGACCCCCTCCCCGCGCCTGCGCGACGAGCCCGTAGCCGACCTCGACGACGCCGTCCTCGGGAGGCCCGAAGCAGCCGATCGAGCCGACGGCCAGCCCGTCTGACCTCCTGACGATGTGGCGGGGGGACCACGCGTCGGGGCCGGACGTCAGCATCCCGACGGCGTCGAGGTCGTCCTCGCGCGGGTAGCCCTCGGCCCACCCCTCTCGCGTCTCCCCCGCCCGCATCGCCGTGGCCTCCTCGGACGTGATGGGCACGAGGCGGGCCTCACGGGTCTCGATGGGCGCCGGACCGATCGGCTGGGCCGGCGCGCCGGTCCGGACCCAGTGCCGCAGGACCCCGTCCCGCTCGTCCTCGAGGACGCCGCCGCACGACCTGATGGTCCGCGCGGACGCGGTGTTCGCCGCGTCGCACGTCACGAGGACCGGGTCGATGCCGCGGGACGCGGCGAGCTCCAGCCCGAGACCCAGCGCCGTGCGGGCGATCCCCTGGCGCCGGAACGCCGGCGAGACGGCATACCCGATGTGTCCGCCCTCGACGAGGAGGGACGGGGTGAGCGCGTGTCGCACGGCGATCGTGCCGACGACGCGACCGTCACGGACCACCCACCGGTTCGACGACGCCACGCGGCCCTCAGGCAGGGCCGCGTCCGACCGCTCCATCCGGCCGAGCCAGTCGACCCACTCCTCGAAGGTGTCCCGGTCACGCAGCACCTCGCGGTCGGCCGCGCGGTAGCTCGAGCCGTGGATGGTCTCACCGGCGAAGTCGTCGACCATCTCCCACCACGAGTCGGAGAGGTCCACGGTGGGGCGCACGAGCTCGATCACCGTCCGACCCTAGGGACCCTGCGCCCGCACGTGCCACCGGATTGGGGCGGCGCCGCGCCCCTGAGAGGATGGACCCATGACGCGACACGCCCAGTCCGAACGCCTCCAGCTCTGCGACGAGCTCGACCGGCTCGGCCCCGACGAGCCGACGTTGTGCGAGGGGTGGGACACGCGTGACCTGGCGGCCCACCTGCTGGTCCGCGAGCACCGGCCCGACCTGACCGCCGGACGCTTCGTGCCGTTCCTCGCGGGTCACCTCGAGAAGGAGCAGGCCAAGATCGCGCACGGCGACTACGCGGCGCTGGTCGACCGCGTCCGCCGAGGTGCCCCGGTGTGGAACCCGATGGCGCACCCGAAGGTCGACGAGGTGACCAACCTCATCGAGTTCTTCGTCCACCACGAGGACGCGCGCCGCGCCCAGCCCGGGTGGGAGCCGCGCGAGCTGTCGCCCCAGCTGTCGGGCAAGCTCTGGACGGCGCTCAAGCGCTCGGCACGCCTGATGTTCCGGAAGGCGCCCACGGGGATCGTGCTCATCGCCGAGGGTCAGGGCCGCCACGCCGCCAGGCTGCCCGACGAGCACGGCACCGTCGTGCTCCGCGGGACGGCCGCCGAGCTCGTGCTCTACGCCTACGGTCGCAAGAGCGTGGCGCGCGTCGAGTTCGAGGGCGACGCCGACGACATCGCGGCCCTCCAGCAGACCGACCTCGGCATCAGCTGATCCTCTGGACCGGCCGGCGCGCTCAACGGACCGTCACACCGGCTGCGCGCAGGGCGTCCTTGACGTCGCCGACGGTGAGCTCGCGGAAGTGGAAGACGCTCGCCGCGAGCACGGCGTCCGCGCCGGCGGCGACCGCGGGCGCGAAGTGCTCGACCCGTCCGGCGCCCCCGCTCGCGATGACGGGCACCGACACGGCCGCCCGCACGCGCCGGATCAGCTCGAGGTCGAAACCGTCCTTCGTGCCGTCGGCGTCCATCGAGTTGAGCAGGATCTCGCCCGCCCCGAGCTCCGCGGCCCGCGCGCACCACTCGACGGCGTCGAGGTCGACCGGGGTGCGCCCTCCGTGCGTCGTCATGACGAAGTCGTCGGTGGGCCGTCGGTCGTCACCGACGCGCCGACGGACGTCGGCCGACAGGACGAGCACCTGTGCGCCGAACCGGGCCGCGATCTCGGAGATCAGCTCGGGTCGGGCGAGGGCGGCGGTGTTGACCCCCACCTTGTCGGCGCCGGCGCGCAGCAGCCGGTCGACGTCGTCGACGGTGCGCACGCCGCCACCGACGGTGAGCGGGATGAAGACCTGCTCGGCCGTCCGGCGCACGACGTCGTAGGTGGTCTCCCGGTCACCGCTGCTGGCCGTGACATCGAGGAAGGTCAGCTCGTCGACACCCTGGTCGTCGTAGACCTTCGCGAGCTCTACGGGGTCGCCGGCGTCACGGAGGTTCTCGAAGTTGACGCCCTTGACGACGCGCCCCGCGTCGACGTCGAGACAGGCGATGACTCTCGTGGCGACCGGCATGTGACAAATCTAGGGCAGCCCGGGTGACGGTCACGGGTCGGTAGGGTCGCGCCCATGTGGGACGAGGTGACGCGGCCGCCGCGCGACGAGCACGTCTCCTCCGTCGTGTCCCTCGCGCTCGCGGCGGAGCCGCGCTGCGGGGACGTCGTGGTCATCGCCCTCGACGGGCCGAGCGGCGCCGGCAAGACGACGCTGGCCCGCGGGATCGAGCTCGCGCTGGCGCCGACGGGTCCCGTGGCCGTCGTGCACATGGACCACCTCTACCCGGGCTGGGACGGGCTGGCCCAGGCACCCGGGCTGCTCGCGGCGCAGGTGCTGGAGCCGCTGGCGCGCGGCGAGCGGCCGACCTACCGGCTGTGGAGCTGGGTCCGCGAGCGGTGGTCGGGCACGCGCGACGTGCCACCGTGCCGCTTCCTCGTCGTCGAGGGGTGCGGCTCCAGCGTGGAGCCCGCGGGATCGTATGCCGCCGTGTCCGTCTTCGTGGACGCCGACACGGCGTTGCGGATGCGCCGCGGGATCGACCGCGACGGCGAGGCCTACCGGCCACAGTGGCAGCGCTGGGCCGACCAGGAGTCGGCGCTCTTCAGCGCCGACGCGACGAGGGAGCGCGCCGACCTCGTGCTCGACACATCTAGTCTCTGATGGTGCTTCGACGAGACCGACCGCTCCGCCCCCTTCCGCCCGTCTGGGTCATGGCGCTCGCGCTCGTCGCCGTCGCCGCGAACCTCCGGATCGCGATCACGAGTGTCCCTCCGCTGCTCGACGCGATCTCCGCCGACCTCGGCCTCAGCCACGCCGCGGCCGGGGCGCTCACGACCCTTCCGGTTCTCTGCATGGGGCTCTTCGCACCCATCGCGAGCCGGATCGCCCACCACACCGGGGCGGCCGCCGCGGTCCTCGGCGCGGTCATCAGCATCCTCGTGGGCACGGCCAGCCGGTTCGCCGGCGACCACGTCGTCGTGCTCTACGCGGGAACCTTCCTCTGCGGCGTGGGGATCGCCGTCGCCGGCACCCTGCTGCCGAGACTCGTCAAGACCTTCTTCCCGCCCGAGCGCACCGGTCTCATCACGGGTCTCTACATGCTCGCGATGATGGGTGGGGCGGCGCTCAGCTCCGCGCTCGCCGTGCCGCTCGCCGATCGCCTCGGGAGCTGGCAGGGCTCGCTCGGGTCGTGGTCGGTCGTCGCCCTCGTCGGCGCCCTCGCCTGGGCCCCGTTCACCGTCCGGGCCAACCCGCACCACACGCCCGACGAGGAGGGTCCCGGCCGGCTGCCGTGGCGACACCCGACGGCCTGGCTCGTCGCCGGGTACCTCACGCTGCAGTCGTGGTGCTTCTACTCGGCCGTCACGTGGCTCGCCCCCACGTACGTCGAGCACGGGTGGTCACGAGAGTCCGCCGGCTACCTCGCGGCGGTCTTCAGCGGAGCCCAGATCGTCTCCGGCCTGCTCGGGCCCGTCGTCAGCGACCGCACCCGGGACATGCGCCGTCTCCTGTGGCCGGCCGCCGTGCTCGGGACCATCGGCGCCCTCGGCATCTGGCGGTTGCCCCTCACGGCGCCCTGGGTGTGGGCGGTCGTCACCGGGCTCGGCCAGGGCGCCGCCTTCTCCCTCGCGCTCGTGCTTCTCGTCCGCTACGCCCGTACCCCCGAGGCGAGCGGGCGGCTGACCGGCATGGCCTTCCTCATCTCCTACGGCCTCGCCTCGATCGGACCCCTGGCGATGGGGCTCGTGCGCGACGTGACCGGAAGCCTGTCGCTCGTGTGGGGCATCCTCGCCGCGATCGGGGTCGTCCAGCTCTTCGTCGTCCAGCGCCTGCGGCCCGACCTGCGCCGCGTGGAGTGAGCGCCGCCTGAGGGTCGGGTGACGCCGCGACCGGGCCTTTGGTACGCCGCCCGACCCCACATCTGGGGCCCGTGGTGCGCTTGGGACGAGGCAATTGGGGCGAAACGGCGTACAAGGGGTGATTTGCCCGTGCAGAATGCTCGCCGGACGTGCTGACTGCAAGGAGACGGACGAATGCTGCCCCGCCCCACCCCGCTGCCCGAGCGAGACCGCGTCGTCGACCGCAGGAGCACCGCGCGCCTGCTCTCCGGCCTCGTCGTGACGACCCTCCTCGTTGGAGTGCCGGGCCTCGCGGCCGCGCCGACGGCGTCCGCGGCCTCCGTCTCCGCCGTCTCGGCGGCACCGTCCGTCGCCGCTGTCACCGGCACCGCCCCCACGGCGGTCAGCCTCTCCGTCGTGGCCGGCCCGACCCGAGGAGGCACGACGGTCGAGCTGTCGGGCACCGGCGTGGGCGCCACGACGACGGCCTGGTTCGGCTCGACGGTCGTCACCCGCATCACGAAGGTCTCGAGCACCCGTGTCCGGGTCGTCACCCCGGCCCACCCCGCCGGCGTGGTCAGCGTCCGCGTCACCACCCCGGCCGGCACGTCGCCCATCTCGTCACGCGCCAGCTTCGCCTTCGACGCCGTCCCGACCGTGTCCACCCTGTCGTCCCGCACCGCCACGACGCGGGGCGGCAGCACCGTGACGCTGACCGGCACCGGCCTCAACCGCACGAGCGTCGTGCTCTTCGGCGCCACCCCCGCGACGGGCCTCACCCGCCTGTCGGCGACGCAGGTCCGCGTCACGGTGCCCGCGCACGCGGCAGGCCCCGTCGACGTCCGAGCCACGACCCCGGGCGGCACCTCCCCCGTGTCCTCCGCCACGCGCTTGACCTACACCGCTCCCCCCGTCATCACCCCGCCGGCGGTGACGGGCCTCTCCGTCGCCGCCGGTCCAGTGCGCGGGGGCACGGTCGTGACCCTGACGGGCACCCGGTTCACCGGTGCGACCGCCGTGACCTTCGGCGCGACGACGGCGCGCTTCACGGTGGTGTCCGCGACCCAGATCCGCGCCACCTCGCCGGGCCGCCCGGCCGGCCTCGTCAACGTGCGGGTCCGGACCGCCGCCGGCATCTCGACCGGCTACTCCGCGAACAGCTTCGCCTACGAAGCGGTTCCGACCCTGACTGGCATCTCTCCCGCCACGGGCCCCACGGCTGGTGGCGTCACCGTGACCCTGACGGGGACCGGTCTCAGCCGTGCCACGAGCGTCGCCTTCGGCTCGTCGGCCACCACGAAGGTCGTGCCGGTCTCGGCGACCACGCTCCGCGTCACGAGCCCGGCGCGTCCCGTGGGGACCGTCGACGTACGCGTGACCACGCCGGGCGGCACCTCGGGCGTGACCGCACGTGCCCGTTACGGCTACCAGGCACCACCGGCCGTCACGTCGCTGTCGACCACGGCCGGGCCGGTCCGCGGTGGCACCGTCGTCACGCTCACCGGGACCCGGTTCACGGGCGCGACCCGGGTCGACTTCGGCGGCACGGCAGCCCGCTTCAGCCTCCTCTCGGCCACGAGCATCCGGGCCACGACACCCGCCCACGCGGCTGGGGTCGTCGCCGTCACCGTGACGACCCCCTACGGCACGTCGCCCCAGCACACGTCGAGCACGTTCGCGTTCGAGGCGGTCCCGGCCATCACCTCCCTGTCGCCCCAGACCGGCCCCCCGGCCGGTGGCACCGTCGTGACGCTGACCGGCACCGGTCTGAGCCGGGCGACCGCCGTCCGCTTCGGCTCGGTCGCGGCGACCACCGTCGTCCGCGTCTCGGCGACGACGCTCCGCGCCACGACGCCGCGCCATGCCTCCGGACCCGTCGACGTCCAGGTCACCACGCCGGGTGGCACCTCGGCGACCGGGGTCGGCGCCCGCTTCGCCTACGGCTCACCCCCGGTCGTCGGCGCGCTGTCCGCCACGGCGGGCCCGCTCCGCGGCGGCACCGTCGTGACGATCACCGGCGCCCACCTGTCCGACGCCACCTCGGTGCGCTTCGGCGCCGTCGCAGCGACCGGCCTCGTGCGGGTCTCGGACACCAGCCTGCGGGTCACCGCCCCAGCGCAGGCCGAGGGGACGGTGTCCGTACGCGTCACCAATCCCAACGGAACGAGCCCGGAGTCCGCGGGCGGCCGGTTCACCTACGTCGGCGTGCCCGCGGTGTCCGCCCTGTCGATCCCGGCGGGGCCGCTGCGCGGCGGCGTCGTCGTCACCGTCACGGGCACCCGCCTCGGCCTCGCGACGGGCGTGGACTTCGGCGGCGTGGCCGGCACCGGGATCGTCCGGGTGTCCGACACGACGCTGCGGATCACGGTGCCTGCGCAGGCCGTCGGCACCGTCGACGTCCGCGTCACCACCCCCGGCGGCGTGTCGCCGACCGCCACCGCAGCCCGGTTCACCTACCAGGCCGTGCCGACCGTCTCCGCGGTCTCCCCCACCCTGGCACCCACGAAGGGCGGCGGCACCGTCGTCCTCACCGGGACGGCATACGACCGCGTCTCGTCCGTGACGTTCGGCGGCGTCGCCGCGACCGCGGTGACGCGCCTCTCGGCGACCCAGCTGCGCGTCACCCTGCCGGTCCACGCCGAGGGCGACGTGGACGTGCGCGTCACGACTCCCGGTGGCACCTCGCCCGTCGTGCCCGCGGGCCGCTTCAGCTTCCAGGACCCGCCCGTCGTCGCCTCGGTCTCGCCGGCCTCCGGTCCGCTCGCAGGCGGCACGGTCGTCACCCTGCGCGGCACGTCGTTCACCGACGTGCGCAACGTCCTCTTCAACGGGGTCGCGGCGACCTCGTTCACCCGGGTCTCGGCGACCCTGGTGACCGCGGTGGTCCCGGCCCGCATCGCGACCGGGCCGATCCCGATCCGCGTCACGACGCGCGCCGGCACCGTGGTGCGCACCGACGGCTTCACCTACGTCGCCGGCGCGACGCTGCAGCCCGGACAGTGGCTCTCCTCCGGCACGGCGCTGCGGTCGTCGACCGGGGCCTACCTCGCCACGATGCAGGCAGACGGCAACCTCGTCATCACCACCTCGGCAGGTGTCCGACGCTGGACGAGCGCCACGCCGGGCGCCGGCAACCGCCTCTCGGTCCGGGCCGACGGCAACGTCGTCATGGTCAGCGTCGACGGCACCGTCGGGTGGTCGAGCGGGACCAACGGCTGGACCGACGGTCTGCTCACCCTGACCAACGACGGCCTGCTACAGGTCCGGCAGGGCACGACGACGGTGTGGGACCACCGCGGCTACCGCTACGACCGGATGCTGCCCGGGCAGGTGCTGCGCTCCGGTGAGTCGATCCTGTCGACGAGCGAGGCGTGGCAGCTGACGATGCGCACCGACGGCAACCTCGTGCTGAGCTCGGCCGCCGGGGTGCGGCAGTGGGCCACCTTCACGACGGGCACGGGCAGCACCGCCACGATGCAGACCGACGGCAACTTCGTCGTGCGCAACTCGCGCGGCGTGACGGTGTGGTCCACCGGGACGAGCGGGAGCGGCTCGGTGGTGCGCGTGCTCGGCAACGCCAACGTCGCGATCTACCGCTCCACCACCGTCACGTGGGCCATCACCGGCGGGCCGGCCCCCAACGCCTGGAAGTGCTACTCCCGCGCGACGCAGGACTGCATCGAGCGGTTCGGCTACTACGGCCAGCGTGCGTGGAACTACCCCGTCGACCCGTGGGGCAACAACTGCACGAACTTCTCCGCGTACCGCCTCTCGCGTGACGGCGTGAAGAACCCCGGCAACCTCGGCAACGCGACGAACTGGGACACGAACGCCCGGGCCAAGGGCTTCGCCGTCGACCAGAAGCCCCGCGTCGGCGACATCGCCCAGTGGAACTCCAACCACGTCGCGTACGTGGACTGGGTCAGCGCAGACGGCGACACCGTCGCGATCTCCGAGAGCGGTTACGGCGGAACGGTTCTCGGAGCGACCTACACGTCGATGAGCGGTCGGCGCATCCTCGAGCGAGGCAGCTACTCCTGGCCCTCGAACTTCATCCACTTCCGCTGACGGCGAGCCCTCCGGACCCCACGCGGTCCCGGGCCTTGTCGCGTCGCCCGCGGGATGGGAGCCTGCGACGGTGACCCGGACCATCTACGACGCCGTCGGCGGGATGCCTGCGCTCGTCGCCCTCGCCCACGCCTGGCACGAGCGCGTCCTTGACGACCCCGTCGTGTCGCACGCCTTCTCGCACGGCTTCCACCCCGACCACACCGAGCGGCTCGCGGCGTACTGGGCCGAGGCGCTCGGCGGCCCGCCCACCTACTCGGGGTCCGTGGCCAGCGACTCGACGGTCGTGCGGATGCACTCGGGCAACGGCCCGCACCAGGAGATGGACGAGCGGGCGCTCGAGTGCTTCGAGCGGGCCGTCGATGACGCCGGTCTCGCGAGCGACCCGGACGTGCGCGACGCCCTCGTCGCGTACTTCGGCTGGGCGGTGGGCTACATGAGCAGCTACCACGGGTCGGCCGACGAGGTGCCCGACGGCCTGACCGTGCCGCAGTGGTCGTGGGACGGGCTCGTCGACGGCACCGACGCCCGTCCCGCGCAACACACCGAGTAGGTCACAACCCACCGGGATCGGATCGCGGTGGGTTGTGACCTACTCGGTGTGTTGCGTTCTCTGTTGGGAGGGCGTGCCTGCTGGGTCAGGTCAGCCCCAGTAGTCGTCGATCGCCGCGGGCCCCTCCTCGGTCCCGGCCGACGTCCGCCGCTCGGTGACCGTGAGACGTCCCCGGTAGAAGAGCATCGGCCGGCCCGACTCGCCGTCCTCGAGGTCGAGGACGCGCCCGACGACGACGTCGTGGTCGCCCGCGACGTGCACCTGCTCGACCGAGCAGTGCACGCGCATGAGCACGCCGGGAAGGCTCGGGCCACCGTGCGGTGACGGCTCCCAGTCCAGGGAGTCGAACCGGGCGCCGCCGGCCGAGCCGAAGCGCGCGATGAGATCGCGCTGCTCGTGTCCGAGCACGTTGACGGTGAAGCGGCCGTCGTCACGCATGCGCGGCCACGACCGGCCACGGTGGTCGGCGCAGAAGAGCACGAGCGGCGGGTGCAGGGAGACCGACGCGAACGACTGGCAGGCGAACCCGACGGGCTCACCGCCCTCGGCGAACCCGGTCACGATCGTCACCCCCGTGGCGAAATGGCCGAGCGCGTGGCGCATCCGTTCCGGCGTCGGCTCACCCGTCGGCTCACCCGTCATGCCGGGTCCTGTCGCGGTCCGGGCTCACGCGCCTCGCCGAACGCCTGGACGAGTGCCGCGAGACGGGAGGCCTCCCGGCCGGCGAGCGGACCATCGGCCTTCTGGATCGCCATGACGGCGACGGTGTCGCCGTCCTCGAGGTCGAGGGTGACCCAGGGCTCGCCCCCGCCGAACTGGATGCCGACGACCTCGGGCCACTCGAGCGTGCGGGTCAGCACGAGGTTGCGCACGACGAGCCCGGCCGGGCTCGGCACCGCGCGGATCGACGCGTACCGCCAGGCGAGGAAGGCGATGACGACGCCCAGACCGAAGAACATGATGCGGTCGCCGAGGCCCCACCGACCGTCGACCTGCGCCGGCATGACGACGGCGATGATGCCGAAAAGGGCGAGCGAGGACCAGACCGCTCCGAGCGCGACGGCCCGGCCGCGATGGGGGCGGAAGGGCGCCCACGCGGCCGAGTCGGCGCCCGGGTCGTGCTCCGGCCGCGACGAGGGCTGCTGCGTCATCGGTTCACGTCCGTCATCCCCGTCGTCGTCACAGCCGGCAGGCGGCGATGTCGGTCACGAGGATCGCCCGCGCGCCCAGGTCGTAGAGCTCGTCCATGAGTCGGTTGCGCCCGTTGCGTGGCACCATGGCACGCACGGCGACCCACGCCTCGTCCTGCATCGGCGAGACCGTCGGCGACTCGAGGCCCGGGGTCAGCCGGCAGGCCCGGTCGACGAGGTCCTTCGGGCAGTCGTAGTCGAGCATGACGTACGTGCGAGCCGTGATGACGCCGGCGATGCGCCGCTGGAGCACCTCGATGGCCTGGTCCTCCCCGGGGCGGTCGCCGCGGATGAGGACGGCCTCGGACCGCAGGATCGGCTCGCCGAACACCTCGAGGCCCTGCTGTCGCAGTGTCGTCCCGGTCTCGACGACGTCGGCGATGCAGTCGGCGACCCCGAGGGTGATGGCCGTCTCGACCGCGCCGTCGAGGCGCACGACCTCCGCCGAGATCCCACGGGCGGCGAGGTCGGAACGCACCAGGCCGGGATACGACGTGGCGACGCGCTTGCCCGCGATGTCGTCGACGGTGGCCACGTGGCCGGGCTTGCCGGCATACCGGAAGGTCGAGGCGCCGAAGCCGAGCGACATGACCTCGACGGCGCTCGAGCCCGAGTCGAGGAGCAGGTCACGACCGGTGACGCCGGCGTCCACCGTGCCGGACCCGACGTAGACCGCGATGTCGCGGGGGCGCAGGTAGAAGAACTCGACGTCGTTCTCGGCGTCGGCGACGACGAGCTCCTTGGCGTCACGGCGTACGCGGTAGCCCGCCTCGCGCAGCAGCTCGACGGTCGCGTCGGAGAGAGAGCCCTTGTTGGGCACGGCGATTCGCAGCATGGAGTGAACAGTCCTCAGAGGTGGGCGTAGACGTCGTCGAGCGAGATGCCCTTCGCGAGCATGAGGACCTGCAGGTGGTAGAGGAGCTGGCTGATCTCCTCGGCGGCCTCGTCGTTCGACTGGTACTCGGCAGCCATCCACACCTCGGCCGCCTCCTCGACGATCTTCTTGCCGATCGCGTGGACGCCGGCGTCGAGCTGCGCCACGGTGCCCGAACCCTCGGGTCGCGTCTGCGCCTTCTCGGCCAGCTCGGCATACAGCTGCTCAAAGCTCTTCACGGTGCCACAGCCTACGGGCCGCGCAGCCGTGTCCCGGACGGTGCTCACGTCGTGGCGACGCCGCGCAGGGCGACGACGGTCGCCACGGCCGCGGACGCGGCCTCGTGGCCCTTGTCCTCGGCGGAACCGGGGAGCCCGGCGCGGTCGAGCGCCTGGGCCTCGTCGTCGCACGTGAGCACGCCGAAGCCGATCGGCGTGCTCGTGCGCACCGAGACGTCGGTGATGCCGACCGTCGCGGCCTGGCAGACGTAGTCGAAGTGCGGGGTGCCGCCGCGGATGACGACCCCGAGCGCGACGAGCGCGTCGTAGCGCTCGGCGAGGGTCGCGCACGCGACCGGCAGCTCGAACGTCCCGGGCACGCGGACGACGTCGACGTGCGTGACCCCGGCGTCGGCGAGGCCACGACGCGCGCCGTCGAGGAGGCCGTCCATGACCTGGTCGTGCCAGCTCGCCGCGACGACGGCGACCCGCAGCCCGGTGCCGTCGGTGCTGATGGTGGGGGCGCCGTCCTTCATGCCGTCTCCTTGCCGTGCCGGTCGCTGGGGACCGGGATGTCGTGGCCCATGCGCTCGCGCTTGGTCGTGAGGTACTGCTCGTTGTCCGCGCCCATCGGTCCGTGGAGCCTCTCGACGGCGACGACGTCGAGCCCGAGCTGGCGCAGCGCCGAGACCTTGTTGGGGTTGTTCGTCAGGAGCACGACCTGCGTCGCACCGAGGTCGTGCAGGATCGCGGCACCGGCGGCGTACTCCCGCGCGTCGACGGGCAGGCCGAGGGCCGTCTGCGCATCGACGGTGTCCGCGCCGGCGTCCTGCTGGGAGTACGCACGGAGCTTGTCGACGAGCCCGACCCCCCGGCCCTCGTGACCACCGAGGTACACGACGACGCCGCCGTCGCGCCCGACGCGCGCGAGGGAGGCCTGGAGCTGGGGGCCGCAGTCGCAGCGCAGCGACCCGAATGCGTCGCCGGTCAGGCACTCGGAGTGCAGGCGCGTGACGACGGGCCCGCTGCGGCCGCGGCCCTGCAGCCCGCGCGGGCTGACCAGGGCGACGTGCTCGTCGCCCGTCAGGGTGTCGCGGTAGCCGTGGGCCGTGAACGTGCCGTGCACCGTCGGGATGCGGGTGGTCGCGAGGCGCTCGACCCGGTCGAGGCGCTGCCGGTGGTCGATGAGCTGCTCGATGGTGATGACGGGCAGTCCGAACTCGCGGCCGAGCCCGACCACCGCGTCGAAGCGCATCATCGTCCCGTCGTCGTGGACGAGCTCACCGATGACGCCGACCGGCGAGAGGCCCGCGAGCCGGGTCAGGTCGACCGCCGCCTCGGTGTGACCCGGACGGGTCAGCACGCCTCCGTGCCGGGCGCGCAGCGGCAGGATGTGTCCCGGCCGGATGAGGTCGGCGGCCACCGAGTCGACGTCGGCGAGCACCCGGACGGTGTGCAGGCGGTCCGCCGCGCTGATGCCCGTGGTGACCCCCGACGCGGCATCGACGGACACCGTGTAGGCGGTCCGCAGCGGGTCGCGGTTCTCGGCGACCATGAGCGGCAGCTCGAGCCGGTCGGCGATCTCGTCGGGCATCGGCGCGCAGAGGTAGCCGGACGAGTGGCGGATGGTCCATGCCATCCAGTCCTCGGTGGCGGTCTCCGCCGCGAGGACCAGGTCGCCCTCGTTCTCGCGGTCCTCGTCGTCGAGGACGAGGACGGGACGGCCCGCCTGCAGCGCTTCGAGGGCCTCCTCGACGGTGGAGAGGGTGGTCATGACTCGACCTCCTGCCGGTCGGTCCGTCGGTCGGTCTGTCGGTGGCTGAGCAGTCGCTCGACGTACTTCGCGATGACGTCGACCTCGAGGTTGACGACGTCGCCGACCCCCTTGTGCCCGAGGGTCGTCAGGTCGAGCGTCGTGGGGATGAGCGAGACACCGAACGCGTCGTCGCCGACGTGGGCGACGGTGAGGGAGACCCCGTCCACGGTGATCGAGCCCTTCTCGACCACGTATGCCGCGAGGACCGGCGGGAGCGTGAAGTCGACCGTCTCCCAGCGGTCCCCGGGCGTTCGCGCCGTGATGGTGGCAGTCCCGTCGACGTGGCCCTGGACGACGTGACCACCGAAGCGGCCGTCGGCCGGCATGGCGCGCTCGAGGTTGACGCGGTCGCCGGTCGCCAGGGCCCCGAGACTGCTGCGGGCGAGGGTCTCGGCCATGACGTCGACCGTGAAGCCAGAGGCGTCGTGCTCGGTCACGGTGAGGCAGACGCCGTTGACGGAGATGGAGGCGCCGTGGGTGGCGTCGCTGACGACGAGGGGGCCGTCGATGCGCAGCACGGCCGAGTCGGCGCCGTGCTCGATGGCGGCGACGGTGCCGAGCTCCTCGACGATTCCGGTGAACATGTCTGTCTCCTCAGGGTTCTGCGTGCACTGGCGGGTGGGCGCCGGCGTGGATGCGGACGTCTCCGCCGACCACCGTCACGTCGACGAGATCGAGGCGTCGGACGTCCGCGATGGAGGTGATGCCCAGGTCGGCCACGGCAGCCCGGCCCGAGCCGAGCAGCGCCGGGGCCACGTAGGCGTAGACGTCGTCGACGAGACCTGCGCGCAGGAACGCCGCGGCGAGCGTGGGGCCCCCCTCGAGCCAGACGTCACGGATCCCGTCGTGCCACAAGCGGTCCAGCGCCTCCCTCGGGTCGCGGGTGGCCAGGTGCAGCACCTCCCCCGGAGCCTCGTGGAGGCGCGCTCCGGCTGGAGGTCGACGCTCCCCCATGACGACGCGAAGGGGCTGCTGCGGCGCAAGCCCGCCACCCGGCATGCGCCGCACGGTCAGACGGGGGTCGTCGGCGAGCACGGTGCCCGTGCCGACGAGGACGGCGTCGCGCGTCGCGCGCAGCCCGTGGACGTCGGCTCGCGCCGCCTCCCCCGTGATCCACTGGCTGCTGCCGTCGGCCGCCGCGCTCCTGCCGTCGAGGGTCGTGGCGAGCTTCCACGTGACGAGCGGTCGGCCGAGGGCCACGCAGCGAGCCCACCGGTCGTTGAGGGCGGCCGCCTCGTCGGCGAGCACGCCTCCGGTCACGTGGATGCCGGCGGCGTGCAGCACCTCGGCGCCTCCCGCCGCATTCGGGTTGGGGTCCGACTGCGCGAAGACGACCCGCGACACGCCGGCCTCGACGAGCGCCTCGGCGCACGGTCCGGTGCGGCCCGTGTGCGAGCACGGCTCGAGGGTCACGTAGGCGGTCGCCCCCCGTGCAGCAGCACCGGCCGCGTGCAGGGCCTCGATCTCAGCGTGCGGCGTGCCGGCGCCGTGGTGGTGCCCCTCCCCGACGACCACGCCGTCGGGAGCCACGATGACGCAGCCGACCCGCGGGTTGGGGTCGGGCCACGGCCCGGACGCGGCGAGCCGGAGAGCTCGTCGCATCCACGCCGGGGCAGCCGTGTCACCCATGGGTCAGCTCGACGTCCCGGTCAGCTGCGGCTCGAGGTCGGGCTTGCTGACCCGCGAGACCTTGACCCACTGGGTGAAGCCGTAGATGACGAAGAGGCCGTAGAAGGTGTAGAGCACGCCGGTCGGCACGTAGTCGGTGGCGAAGGCGAACGGCACGCCGACGAGGTCGACAGCGATCCAGGCCAGCCAGAACTCGTTCCAGCCGCGCGCCATCGCGTACGTCGCGACGATCGAGCCGACGAAGATCCAGGCGTCGCACCAGTAGAACCACCACTCGGGCGTGAAGAACGGGTTCGGCGAGAGGTTCCACAGCCAGACGAAGGCCTGGTGCACGACGACCGTGCCGACGAGCCAGAAGACGACGACGGCGACGCGCTCGCGGCTCGTGGCCCAGCGGGGCGTGATCGCCACGCCGCTCGCGTCGTCCGCGTGGTTGAGCCTGCGGACCTGCGACCAGCGCCACCAGCCGTAGATGCTCGTGATGATGAAGAAGACCTGCCGCCCGGCCTGACCGAAGAGCGGGATGCGCTCGTCGGCCCCGAAGACGGCACCCAGGTAGACGAAGAACAGCATGATGTTCGCGAGGATCCCCACCGGCCACGCCCAGACCCACCGGCGCATGCCGAGGTAGGCGGAGGCAAGCCCGATGAGGACGCCGATCAGCTCGAGCCAGTGCAGCTGGTACGGCCCGATCGGGATGGTGGCGTCGATGGCCTGTTGGAAGACGTTCTTCGTCTCGTCGGCCAGAGCAAGAGCCTGCATGTGGTGTTCGTCCTTGGTCGTTCGTCGTGGCACGGACGAACTCCGGGGTGACTCCACACGCCCACGTGGTCCGGACCCGGACGGACGATGCCGACGGCCCAGGCCACGACGGCCTGTTTCGTGCTGCCTCCCATCCGGACTTTCACCGTCGGTCCCGGAATTTCACCAGGTCAACCGGCCGCTGGATGCGGTCGGGTCGCGGACTGTCACCGCCGGCTCGGAATTACACCGACCCCGGAGCACGTAGAGCCAGTATGCACCCGCGTCCGTCGGCCGCGCACGCCGCGACCGCGTGACGGGCGCCACGACAGCCAGGGTCACCGTCCGTGGGACGCCGCGTCCCCGTTCCGCGCTGCCGGCCCCGCTGGAGCGACAGGTGGACGGTAGCCGGGTCTCCGGGGTCGACGAGGGCGTACCGGGACCACGCGGGATCCGTGGGCGAGGATCCTGGCTCGTGTCGAAAACACCCGTCGCCGTTCGTGTAGTAGGCATGACGCGGACAACAGGGTCCGCCGCAACCGAAGGAGCCCGTCGTGGCCGAGTACCTCCTCTACTTCAACCAGCAGTGGGTGGGTGACCACTCCGAGGAGTGGTTCCGCGGTCGCGGACCGCTCGCGATGGCGGTCGTCAACGAGATGAAGGCCGCCGGCGTGTACGTCTTCGCCGGGGGTCTCGAGGAGGAGGACGGTCCCGTCTACCACGCCGACCCCACCAGCGGCAGCGTGATGATCACCGACGGACCGTACGTCGAGACCAAGGAGTTCCTCGGTGGCTTCGCCATCGTGAAGGTGCCCGACGACGAGACGGCGAAGATGTGGGCAGGTCGGATCGCCGAGGCGTGTGGCTGGGCGCACGAGGTCCGGCGCTTCAAGCCGCAGCCGAAGGTCGACTGACCGCGGCGGGTCGCCGCGGCCGTCGGGTCAGTGCCGGTGCGTGAGAGCCAGCGCGCGGAGCTCGTCCACGGCGACCGCGGCGTCCTCGGCGCCGTACACCGCTGAGCCGGCGACGAACACGTCGGCGCCCGCCTCGGCGCACTGCTCGATGGTGTCGGCGCTGACGCCGCCGTCGACCTGGATCCAGATCTCGCCGCCGTGGCGGCGCACCGCCTCGCGCACCTGGCGGACCTTGGGCATCTGGTCGGCCATGAAGGACTGCCCTCCGAAGCCGGGCTCGACCGTCATCACGAGGACCA
This sequence comes from Terrabacter sp. Ter38, assembly GCF_024519435.1. GTDB lineage: Bacteria > Actinomycetota > Actinomycetes > Actinomycetales > Dermatophilaceae > Terrabacter. The sequence goes on along the minus strand of NZ_JALJRZ010000007.1, from coordinate 76,929 downwards.
TGTCGAGGTCCGGCAGCAGGTCCTCGTAGGGCGCGAACGACGTTCCGGGCTTGAGCGCCATCGACGCTCGAGCACCCGCGGCGCGCAGGGTCCGCGCCAGCGCGCGCGGGTCGCGTGCCGCCTCGACGTGGAAGGTCACCGACTGGCACCCCGCCTCGGCGTAGGCCGGCGCCCACCGGTCGGGGTCCTCGATCATGAGGTGGGCGTCGATGGGGATCGGGCTGACCGCGAGCAGGGCCTCGACGACGGGCAGCCCGAGGGTGAGGTTCGGCACGAAGTGGGCGTCCATGACGTCGACGTGCGCCCAGTCGGCGTTCGAGATGCGCCCGAGCTCCGCCGCGAGGTTGGCGAAGTCGGCGGACAGGATGCTCGGTGAGATCTGCACGCGCACAGCCTAGGGGCCGCGTGGCAGGCCTCAGGCAACGCCCTTGGTCCACACCGAGACGTGCGACTCCGACTCCGCCGTGAAGGCGGTGCGGTCCCAGTCCGCCCAGCGGTGCGTCAGGGTCAGGCCCGCGATGCGCGCCATGAGGTCGAGCTCCGACGGCCACACGTGACGGTGCGTCGAGGCGGCATACCTCGCCAGCTCCCGACCCTGGGCATCCTGCTGGCCCTCCCGGACGTAGTGGTGCGAGACCGACAGCTGCGACACGACGTCGACGGTGTCGAAGCCGACGTGGCGCCTCCCGACGTGGAAGGGCACGGCAGTCTGGCCCGGCGGCATGCGGCGCAGCTGCGGCACGAAGACCTCGACGACGAAACACCCTCCGGCGGCAAGCTGTTCGGCGACCGTGCGGAAGCACTCGACCTGCTCGTCCTGGGTCAGCAGGTTCGTGATGGTGTTGTAGACGAGGTACGCGAGGCGGTAGCCACTGCCCACCCGGGTGGTCGCCATGTCACCGATCGTCACGTCCAACCGGTCACCACCCGGCTTGCGTCGCAGCTCGGCCACCATCGCCTCCGAGACGTCGACGCCCTGCACCTCGACGCCGCGCTCCGCCAGGGGCAGCGCGACCCGCCCGGTGCCGATGGCGAGCTCGAGCGCCGGACCCTTGCCGGCGAGCTCGTGGAGCACGTCGACGGTCGGGCCGAGGACGGCCGGCTCGAACATGTGGGCCGACCCCGCGTCGTACGTCGGAGCCACCCTCTCGTCGAAGGGGCTGGGCTCGAGGTCGTCGGTCGCGTATGCCGTCACGGCCCCACCCTGCCCACGGCCGGGTCCCGCGCGCGACCGGTTTTCGGGCCTCTACCGCTTGCGCAGCAGGGCGAAGAACATGGCGTCGGTGCCGTGGACGTGCGGCCAGAGCTGGACGTAGGGTCCGTCGCCGAGACCCGGCAGCTCGCGTCCGGTGGCATCGACGAAGAGCGGGCGCACGTCGACGAGCTCGACGTCGTCGCGTCGCTTGAGGATGTCGGTGACGACGAAGCGCGTCTCGTTGAGGTGCGGGCTGCACGTCGCGTAACCGACGAGTCCTCCGGTCGCGGTGGCCTCGATGCCGGACTCGAGCAGCTCGCGCTGGAGCCCGGCCAGGGCCGCCACGTCGCCGGGTCCGCGCCGCCAGCGCGCCTCGGGTCGGCGTCGCAGTGCTCCGAGACCCGTGCACGGGGCGTCGATGAGGACGCGGCTGAAGCCGCCGGGTTCGAGGTCACCGAGCTCCCGGCCGTCCCCGTGTCGCACCTTGAGGCTCGTGTCCAGCTCGCGCGCCTCGGCGCGGGCCGCGGCCAGGGTCTGCCACACGAGGTCGGCGCGGTGCTCGCTGATCTCGTTGGCCACGAAGGGGATCCGTCGCTCGATGGCAAGCGCTGCGAGCAGTCCCGCCTTGCCGCCCGGGCCCGCGCAGAGGTCGAGCCACCGCTCGTGCTCGGCGGCCTCACCCTCGGTGGCGGCGGCCGCGAGGGCGAGGACCAGCAGCTGCGAGCCCTCGTCCTGCACCGCTGCCCGTCCGTCGCGCACGGCCGAGATGGCTCCCGGGTCGCCCTCAGGCAGCGTCGCGCCCACGGGGCTGAGTCCGGAGCGCTCCGCGCCGGCGTCCTCGAGCTCGTCGAGCGAGGCCAGGCCGGGTCGCGCGACGAGCGAGACCTTGGCGGCGGCGTTGTCGCTCTCGAGCAGCGCGGTCAGCGACTCCTCGACGTCGTCCGGGCCTGCGGCGCCGTGCCCGATGAGGGCCGCTCGGAGGGCCTTGGCGATCCACGCGGGGTGCGACGTGCGCAGCGCGAGGCGCTCGACGGGGTCGACGACGTCCTGGGTGACCACGTCGATCCACTCGTCGCGATCGCGCTCGCTGATGCGCCGCATGACGGCGTTGACGAAGCCGGCCGCCCCGGCCCCGTTCACCTGCCGGGCCAGGGCCACGGTCTCGTCGACGGCGGCGTGGCTGGGCACGCGCATCCCGAGCAGCTGGTGCGCACCGAGCCGCAGGGTGTCGAGCACGTTGGCGTCGATCCTGTCGACGGGGCGACCCGCGGCGGACGCGATGATCGCGTCGTACAGGCCGGAGAGGCGCGTCGCCCCGTAGACGAGCTCGGTGGCGAAGCCGGCGTCCCGTCCGCTGATCCGCTTGTCGCGCAACAGCTTCGGCAGCGTGAGGTTGGCGTAGGCGCCGTCGGCGACCTCACGCATCGCCGTGTAGGCGGCGAGCCTCGGCGCATCCGTGCGCCGGGCCCGCTCCGACGGCCGCTGCTCCGAGCGGTGTCCGGCGGAGCGCTCGCGCGCCTGCGGCCGCTGGCGTTCTCCCCGTCGCCCGTCGCCCGATCCACCGCCGCCGCGTCGCTCGTCACTCATCGCCGACCCCTTCCCCCACCTCGATGCGCGTGCCTCGGGCCCAGTCGGCGGCCGCCATCGGCTTCTTGCCGTGCGCCTGCACCGTGCCCAGACGGACCGGGCCGGTGCCCGTGCCGACGAAGACGGCCCGCTTCGTCACGAGGAGCGTGCCGGCTCCGAGTGCCTCGGCGCCGGGGACCTCGGCGGCGTCGGCGGGGCGCACGGGCGAGACCTTGAGCCGCTCGCCGCGGAAGGTCGTCCACGCCCCCGGCGCCGGCGTGCAGCCGCGCACGAGCCGGTCGACCGCGGTCGCCGGACGCGTCCACACGATCCGGGCGTCGTCGACCTCGATCTTCGGCGCGAGCGACACCCCCTCGCTCGGCTGCGGCACGGCGACGAGGTCGCCGGACTCGAGCCCGTCCAGGGTCGCGACGAGCAGGCCGGCCCCTGCGGTCGACAGTCGACCCAGCACGTCGCCGGCGGTGTCGGTGGGCCGGATCGTCTCGGTCATGACGCCGAGGACCGGGCCGGTGTCGAGACCACGCTCGATGACGAACGTCGACGCACCGGTCACCTCGTCGCCCGCCATGATCGCGTGCTGGACCGGTGCCGCGCCACGCCAGGCGGGCAGGAGCGAGAAGTGCAGGTTGATCCAGCCGAGACGTGGGACGGCGAGGGCGTCGGGTGGGATGAGGTTGCCGTAGGCCACGACCGGGCACGCATCGGGCGCGAGCGCCGTGAGGGCGTCGATGAAGTCGGGATCCTTGACGCGGGTGGGGGTGAGCACCGGAATCCCGAGCTCCTCGGCCCGACGACGGACCGGCGAGGCCTCGAGCCGCCGTCCTCGGCCCGAGGGGGCGTCGGGGCGGGTGACGACGCCGACGAGCTCGTGGCTCGACGACGCGACGGCATCGAGGCTCGGCACCGCCGCCTCGGGGGTGCCTGCGAAGACGACTCTCATGTCACATCGCCCGGCCGAAGGTCGAGTGAGGGCTGATGCGCACCTCGGGCGGGTCGTCGGCGAACCACTCCGCCGCGCGGATGGCCCGCATCGCCTCACGGCGCGCCTCGGGGTCGAGCCGGTCGAGGAAGAGGATGCCGTCGAGGTGGTCGGTCTCGTGCTGGACGCAGCGGGCGAGCAGCTGCGTGCCCTCGAGCACGACGGGCTCGCCCCACATGTTCTGCCCCTTGGCCACGACCGACAGGGCCCGCTTGGTGTCGAACGCCAGGCCGGGGATCGAGAGGCACCCCTCGGGACCGTCCTGCTCGTCGTCGGAGAGGTCGAGGACGGGGTTGACGAGGTGGCCGAGCACGCCGTCGACCCAGTAGGTGAACACGCGGAGGCCGACACCGATCTGAGGGGCCGCGAGGCCGGCGCCGGGGGCGTCGAGCATCGTGTCCTCGAGGTCCTTGACGAGCACGCGCAGCTGCTTGTCGAAGTCGGTGACCTCGGCGGCGGCGGTCCGCAGGACCGGGTCACCGAAGAGTCGGATGTCCTTGATCGACACAGGTCTCCAGGGGTCGGGAAGGCGTGGGGCGCCGCCAGTCTAGGACCGCCGCGGCTCGTCGGCCTCGGCGCCGGCCGCTGCGCCGGTCACGTCGCGGGTCACGTCGCGGGTTGCGGCGCCTGCCACGGACCCGGCCGCGGACGGGTCCTCGCTGCTGCGCCCCAGCTCACGGACCGATCGCGACAGCAGCGCGGAGAGGGAGATGACGACGTAGACCCCTGCGCTGACGAGCATCAGGACCTCGGTGTCGACCGTCGTCGCGAGCCACCCGTAGAGGAATGTCCCGATGGGGATGGCGACGAACGACCCCAGCGCGTCGTAGCTCGACACCCGCGAGAGCACCGAGACGGGGACGTGCTCGTGCAGGGCCGTGCTCCACCCGACGCCGAAGACCTCGACGGCCGCGCCGGCGAGGAAGAAGCCGATGGCGACGGGCACGATCGCCGGTGCGAGGCCGAGGAGCACCATCGGGACGGCGAGCACGCAGATGGCGAGCATCCCGGCGCGCAGCGGTCGCCGCAGCTGCAACCGCAGCATGACGAGGGTCATCAGGACGGTGCCGGTCGCCTCGGCGCTGAGCACGAGGCCCCAGCCGGCCTCTCCGATGGACGCGGTCGAGCTCGCGATGAGCGGGCCGAGCACGCCGAGGACACCGGCGTGGATGGCGTTGGTCAGCCCGAAGGCGAGCACGATGACCCAGAGCCACTCGCGCCGGGTGAACTCGCTCCATCCCTCCCGCAGCTCGCGCACCATCGAGTGGTGCGCCCGGCCTTCCTCCTGGGACCGCCGGGGCAACCCGACGCGCGTCAGGCAGACGATGGCGACGGCATACGTCAGGGCATCGACGGCGAGCGCCCACCCGGGTCCGACGCCGACGACGAGCAGGCCGGCGACCGCGGGTCCGATGATGGACAGGCCGCTCCGGCTGAACGACAGCAGCGCGTTGGCCTGCTGGAGCCGCGACCGGTCGACGACCAGCGGGACGATGCCCATCATCGCGGGCATCGTGAACGCCGACACCGCGCCGTTGACGCCCTCGAGAACGGTCAGCTGGGTCAGCGTCGCGTCCCCGCTGATGATGAGGTAGGCCGCGAGCGCCTGGGTCAGGCACGTGAGCACGTGCGAGACCTGGAGCACGACGATCCGCGAGAAGCGGTCGGCGATGACGCCACCGACGAGGAGGAAGACGACCATCATCAGGGTCCGCACGCCGAGCACCTGGGCGAGGGCCGCGGCCGACTGGTCGATGTGCAGGACGGCGAACGCGAGGGCGACCGGCACCATGACCGAGCCTGCGGTCGAGACCGTGCGGGCCGTGAAGTACCACGCGAAGCGCCGGTCGGACAGCACCCCGAACGACGCCTGGACCTTCATGACGCCTCCTTCCCGTCCCGGAGCCTGAAGGCAGCGACGGACAGGGCGGCCCGTACGGTGCCCTCGGTCCGTGGCGGGCGGGCCGAGGCATGCAGCAGGGCGCTCGCCTCGTCGACGAGCGCCGTGACCTTCTCCCAGACCTCCGGCTCGACCCACAGGTCGGCGTCGGTGAAACGGCCGCGCGCGCCGGGAGCGCGCTCGAGGAAGCGCCGGGGGATCATGTCGGCGAGCACCCGGACGTAGGCGAGCCGGTCCTCGTCACGCGTGGCCTGCGGGCGCACGACCGGCGCGTCCCAGGGGTGGCGGTACTTCTTGGCCCTGCCTCCGCGCACCGTCTCCTCCCCCGCGACCTCGAGCAGGCCGGCGGCGTGGAGCAGGCGCAGGTGGTAGCTGGCGTTGGCCTGCGTGACGTCGAGCTCGCGCGCGACCTCGGCGGCGCTCAGCTCCGCGCCGGTCAGCAGCGAGAGCATCTGCAGTCGCAGCGGATGGGCCGTGGCGCGGAGCTCGGTGATCCGCTCTTCCTCCAAAGACATGTTGGGGAGTATGCCGCCCAACACCGCCAACCGTCAAGCATTCCTTTGGAGGTCGTTCCCCCAAAGTTGGGAGTCGTCAGCCCTGGCCGTAGGCGAGGTGCACGACGCCGCTGTCGTAGGCCTCGGTCTCGAGCAGGCGCAGCCCCGACACGGACTCGTCGGTGAAGAGCCGCTCCCCCGTGCCGAGCACGACGGGGAAGACGAAGAGGTGCAAGCCGTCGACGAGCCCGTCGCGGAGCAGGGCCCGGACGAGCGTGCCGCTGCCACTGACGTAGAGCGAGCCGTCCACCTCGTCCCGCAGGCCGCGGATCGCGTCCGCGTCGTACGGGCCGAGGACGCGGGAGTTGTTCCAATCCGGATCACGCAACGTCGAGGAGACGACGTTCTTGCGGGCCCCGTTGAAGAAGGACGCGCCTGGGTCGTCGTCGTCGCTGCGGGCCGACCAGGCGGGCGCGAACATCTCGTACGTCCGGCGCCCGAGGAGCAGCTCGGAGCCCGGACCGGTGAGGCGAGCGATCGCCTCGCCCATCTTCGGGTCGAAGGGGAACTCGGCCGTCCAGCTCGGGCTCTCGTACACCCCGTCGAGCGAGATGAACTCGTGAACCTCGATGCGTCCCATGTGGTGCCTCCTGTCAGTGGTGGGTGGTCGGTGTTCAGTGGTTGGGTCGGTCGTCGCGTTCTACGTCGAAGGTGAAGCCCTGGGTCCGAAGCCGCTCGACGAGGACCTCGCCGAGGGCCGTGGCGGGCGTGCAGACTCCGGCCCGGCGCGGCAGGCCGTCGTCGAGCGCCAGGGCGAGAGCGGTCTGGCCCAGCATGACCGCCGTGCCGCCGTAGCCCGGGTCGTAGTCGGCGCCGACCCGCGTGCGGTAGTGCGCGCCCGTCGTCGTCGTGGAACGGATCTCGAGGCGGAAGCGCCCGGCGGCCTGGTCCTCGGGGCTCGGGCCCTCGCCGGGCTGGGGCAGGAAGCGGTCGATGACGGCTCGCGTCGGGCGGAACGCCATACCGGCCACGACCCCGCCGAGCCCGACCGCCATCCCGCCGGCCAGGACCGGCGACATGGGGCTCGAGCCGAAGTCGGTCGCCTCGCGGTAGCGCAGGTCGCGACCGTAGGACCAGTCGGTCAGGGTGTTCGACAGTCGCACGATCCGGGTGTTGAACGACGCCATGACGAACGGCCCGGTCCATCGTCCCGTCGACGGGTCGCGGTCGACGGGCACGAGCCGGCGCAGCCGGCCGAGGACACCGCTGGCCGGGGGACGACCCGAGGACGGCTCCTCCGAGCGTCGGGGGCTCAACGCGTACGAGTCGCCGAGCACGCGACGGGCGTCGGCGTCGGCACGAGCCGTGATCGCCTGCTGGCGGACGGAGTCGATGGTGCCGCCCGAAAAGCCACCCCTGAGGGACCGGACGAGCAGCGTCGTCTCGGCGAGCGTGCCCTCACCGTCCGCGGCCACGCGCTGGGCCGTCGTCAGGACGCCGAGGTCGGAGGGGATGGCGTCGAAACCGCACGCGTGCACGATGGCGGCGCCGGTCTCGCGGGCCCGGGCGTCCAGCTCGTCGAGGGACCAGCGCACGAAGAGCACCTCACCGGTGAGGTCGGCGTAGTGCGTCCCCGACTCGGCGCAGGCCCGCGCCACCTCCTTGCCGTACGCCGCGTACGGGCCGACGGTCGTGGCGAGCACGCGCGTGCGCCCGGCGAGGGCGCGGAGGGCAGGAGCGTCCGTCGCGTCCACCGCCACGAGCTCCCAGGACGCCGCGGGCCGGCCGAGCTCGATGCGCAGCGCCTCGAGCTTGGGACGCGACCTGCCCGCCAGGGCGATCCGGACGTCGGGCCCCGCGTGGGCGGCGAGGTGGGCGGCGGTCAGTGCCCCCACGAAACCGGTGGCGCCGTACAGGACGATGTCGAGCTCGCGTTCGGGCATGCCGTCACTCTGTCACGGCGTCGTGCCCGTGGCGCCGCCGAGGCGCCGCCGCGACGCCGCCGCGACGCCAGCGAGATGCGACCGAAACGCGACCGGAGACGCGACGGCGGATCAGAACGTGTCGAGCGGGTCGACCCGCACGGCCACGACGTCCGTCTCCTTGCGAGCCGAACGGAAGGCCTTCAGCGCCAGCAGGGCTCGGGTCAGCGACTGGGTCTCGGAGGCGGGCACGCGGACGAGCACGTGGTGGTCGGCGACCGCACGCTCGGGTTCCCCGTCGGCCGGGGCACGCCGGGGAGGGGCACCCGCGTGCGAGAGCCGGACGGGGCCGAGCACCTGGGCGACGTCGGGCAGGTCGGCCTGCCCGAGCGCCTCCTCGAGCGGGCGCCGGCCACCGGTCAGCTGGGCCACGCGCACGGCCGGCGGAAGGCCGAGCTCACGCCGCTCCGCCAGCTCGCGGGCCGCGAGCCACGCGGGGTCCCACCGCACGAGCGCCTCGACGGCCGGCAGGGCCACGGCCTCCGGGGCGCCGCTCAGGACCACGGCACGTCCCTCGCGGGCCAGCGCCGCCGCAGCCATCCACCTTCGGACGGCCTCGAGCGGCGCGTCGAGCACGGGCAGGTCGAGGCTCGCCCACGCATCGAGCAGCAGCACGGCGGTGTAGCCGCCGTCGGCGACCGGCTCCGCTCCCGGCGTCGCGATGACGAGGGACGGCTCGCTCCCGACGGTCGCGAGCACCTCCCCGGAGCCGGACGTGTGGACCGGGAAGCCGGGGAAGGCGCGCCCGATCTCCTCTGCCGTGCGCCGGGCGCCCGTGATCGAGGAACGCAGCCGACGTGAGCCGCAGTGGCCGCACTCGAAGCCGTGGTCGCTCAGCGCCAGGCCGCACCACCGGCAGGCCGGGGCCGTCCCCGGGGCGCCGAGGGCGACCGGCCCCTGGCAGCGGACGCACCGCACCGGAGTGCGGCACTCGGCGCAGCTGAGGGACGGGAGGTAGCCGCGCCGCGGCACCTGGACGAGCACCGGGCCGTCGACGAGGGCGTCCTTGGCGACGCGCCAGGCACGTGAGGGCAGATGGGCCCGGGCCGCCGGCCCGTCGCGCTCCTCGTCGACCCCCTCGCCCGCGATGGTGACGCGGGGCGCGGCGGCCCGAACGGTCGGGACGTCGGCCTCGACGGGCACGAGCTCGCCCGCCTCGACGGCCACCTGGACACGCAGGCTCCGCCCGAACCCTCCGGTGAGCAGGGCGGCGCCGGTCGCGGACGCCCTCAGCCCGAGCACGACCCCCACGTGGTGGTAGGGCGCCCGCGGCTCGGCGAGCAGGTCGTCGCCGTCGTCCCACCACGCGACGAGGCCGAGCTCGCGGACGGGGGCGAAGGCCGCGGCGCGCGTCCCGATGACGACCCGGACGTGACCGCGGAGGACCTTGAGCCACGCGGTGTAGCGCGCCTGCGGGCCCTGGTCGGAGGTCAGGCGCACGTGGCGCCCCTTGCCGAGCACGGCGGTCAGGGCGACGTCGAGCCGGTCGACGTCGCGGTGGTCGGGCACGACGACGAGCGCGCCCCGGCCCGCGGCCAGCGCCGTGGCCACGGCGACGGCGAGGGCGGCGGGCCAGTCCGCGTCTCCCGTGCGCCCCGGCAAGGCGGACCACGCCGCAGCGGGACCCTCCCCGGACGCGACCCGACGCAGCCAGGCCGGACCGGCAGGGTAGGCCGCCCACGACCCCGCGTCGGGTGCTGCGAGCTCCTCCTGGGGCGGGCACTCCATGGCCAGGTTGCGCTCGGCCGTGGCGTGGCGCTTGGGCACCGCGAGGCGCAGGACGTCGCTCAGGGTGCCGGCATACCGGTCCGCGACGGCCCGGCAGAGAGCGAGGACCTCGGGAGTCAGCACCGGCTCGGGGCTGACGACCCGGCGCAGCGGCGTCAGCCGGCCGTCGTGCTGCGGCTGGTCACGGCGCTCGACGACGAAGCCGTCGAGCTCACGACCCGAGAAGCGCACCCGGACGCGCGCGCCGGGCACGGCGTCGGCGTCGAGCTCCGCGGGCACGGCGTACTCGAAGACGCGGTCGAGGTGCGCGAGCGGGGTCTCGACGACGACGGCAGCGACCGGCCGTCCGGCCGGTCGCTGCTTGGTCTCGTCGTCGCCCACGGGGGCGAATCTAGCCTCAGCCGGAGACGGCCGTGCGCAGGGCCTCGACGCGGTCGGTGCGCTCCCACGTGAACGCGTTCTCGACCCCGTCGGCCTTGGTGCGGCCGAAGTGGCCGTACGCGGCGGTCGGGCGGTAGATCGGACGCAGCAGGTCGAGCGCGTCGACGATGGCAGCCGGGCGCAGGTCGAAGACGTCGCCGATGGCCTGCTGGATCTTGTCGACCGGGACGGTCTCGGTGCCGAAGGTCTCGATGTAGAGGCCGACCGGCTGCGCCTTGCCGATGGCGTAGGCGACCTGGACCTCGCAGCGACGGGCGAGGCCCGCGGCGACGACGTTCTTGGCGACCCAGCGCATGGCGTACGCGGCCGAGCGGTCGACCTTGCTCGGGTCCTTGCCCGAGAAGGCACCGCCGCCGTGGCGGGCCATGCCGCCGTAGGTGTCGACGATGATCTTGCGGCCGGTCAGGCCGGCGTCACCCATCGGGCCACCGATCTCGAAGCGGCCGGTCGGGTTGATCAGCGCCCGGTAGCTCGACACGTCGAGGTCGGTGCCGCTCTCGCGCAGCTCGGCGAGGACGGGCTCGATGACGTGGGCCCGGATGTCGGGTTCGAGCATGCCCTCGAGCGAGACGTCGGGGGCGTGCTGGGTCGAGAGCACGACGGTGTCGAGCGAGACCGCTCGGTCGCCCTCGTAGGCGATGGTGACCTGCGTCTTGCCATCGGGGCGCAGGTAGGCGAGCTCGTCGCTCTTGCGCACCTGCGTGAGGCGCTCCGAGAGGCGGTGGGCGAGGTGGATCGGCAGCGGCATGAGCTCGGCCGTGTCGTCGCACGCGTAGCCGAACATCAGGCCCTGGTCGCCGGCGCCCTGCTTGTCGAGCAGGTCGTCGTCGTCACCCGTGCGGTGCTCGTGCGCCGTGTCGACGCCCTGGGCGATGTCGGGCGACTGCGCGCCGATGGAGATCGAGACGCCGCAGGTACGCCCGTCGAAGCCCTTCTGCGAGCCGTCGTAGCCGACCTCGAGGATGGTCTCGCGCACGATCTTCGGGATCTCGACGTAGGCCGTCGTCGACACCTCGCCGGCGACGTGGACGAGCCCGGTCGTGACCATGGTCTCGACGGCGACGCGGGCCTGCGGGTCGTCGGTGAGGAGCGCGTCGAGGATCGAGTCGCTGATCTGGTCGCAGATCTTGTCCGGGTGCCCCTCGGTGACGGACTCGGACGTGAACAGACGTGCGGACACTTGCTCTCCCTCGGTCGGGTGCGTGGTGATGTGCTTCGTGGTGTGCGTGCCGGGCGCGCGGCGACGGTCGGGTACGCGTGTGGGGCGAGAGTCTAGTGCTCAGTCCAGCAGGGGCGAGACGGTGTCCCACAGCGCGTCGGCGACGGCGTCCTTGGAGGTGGGGCCGACCGTGGTCGCCTCGTCGGTGCCGCGCCGGAGCAGGTGCACCGTCGTGTCGTCCTTGCCGAAGGTCAGGTCGGTGCCGACCTCGTTGACGACCTGGAGGTCGCTGCCCTTGCGGACGAACTTCGCGCGCGCATGGTCCATGACACTGCCGTGGGCGTCGCCCGTCTCGGCGGCGAAGCTGACGATGAACGGCGTGCCCGTCCCACGGGCGTCGCGGTCCGCGACGAGCCCACGGACGATGTCGGGGTTCTCGACGAGCTCCACCCGCAGGCCTGCGTCGGGGTCGGACGACTTCTTGATCTTGCTCTCGCTCACGAGCGCCGGGCGGAAGTCGGCCGGCGCGGCGGCCATGACGACGACGTCGGCGTCCGACGCCGCCTCCTCGACCGCCCGCTGCAGCTCGAGCGTCGTCTCGACCCGGACGACGTCGATGCCGTCGGGCACGGGGAGGGAGACGTTCGCGGCCACGAGGGTGACCTTCGCCCCGCGCTCGGCGGCGGCGCGCGCGATGGCCACGCCCTGCTTGCCGGACGAGCGGTTGCCGAGATAGCGCACCGGGTCGAGCGGCTCCCGCGTGCCACCGGCGGACACGACGACGCGGCGGCCCTCGAGGTCGCGCAGCGGTGCCTCGGCGACCGCGGACCCGTCACCTGCGACGATCGCGAGGCAGGCGGCATACAGCGCCTCCGGCTCGGGGAGGCGCCCGGCGCCGGAGTCCTTGCCGGTGAGGCGACCCACGGCCGGCTCGATGACGTGCGCTCCGCGCGAGCGGAGCGTGGCGACGTTGGCCTGCGTGGCCGGGTGCTCCCACATCTCCGTGTGCATCGCCGGCGCGAAGGCGACCGCGCACCGGGCCGTGAGCAGGGTGTTGGTGAGCAGGTCGTCGGCCAGACCGTGTGCAGCCTTGGCGATCAGGTCGGCCGTGGCCGGCGCCACGACGACGAGGTCGGCCGACTGGCCGATGCGCACGTGCGGGACCTCGTGCACCGACGTCCACACCTCGGTGCTGACCGGCTTGCCCGAGAGGGCCGACCACGTCGGCGCCCCGACGAACTGGAGCGCCGCCGCGGTGGGCACGACCGTGACGTCGTGCCCGTGCTCGGTGAAGAGCCGGAGCAGCGAGCAGGCCTTGTAGGCGGCGATGCCGCCACTCACCCCGAGGACGACGCGCATCGGCTGCTCCGGACCCGTCGGGGTGCTCAGGCCTCGGTGGGCGTCGAGGTCAGCAGGCCCTCGTTGATCTCACGCAGCGCGATCGACATCGGCTTCTCGTGGACCTCGGTCTCGACGAGCGGGCCGACGTAGTCGAGCAGGCCCTCCTGCAGCTGGGAGTAGTAGGCGTTGATCTGACGGGCGCGCTTGGCGGAGTAGATGACGAGCGCGTACTTCGAGTCGGCGGCGGTCAGGAGGTCGTCGATCGGCGGGTTGGTGATGCCGATGGGAGCAGCCTGGGTACCGGACACAGTGATCTCGTTTCGTTGGTTTCAGCGGGCGTGAGGTGCGTGCCGCGACGTCGACGCCGGAGCGGTCGTGGGCCGTCGGCTGGCACACATCACGTCGGGACTCACCGGTCGGCGCGTCCCGATCTCATCAATGATACGAGTTCTTCGCTGGCCCGACGAACATCGTCGTTGACGACGACCTCGTCGAACTCGCTCTGGGCCGCCATCTCTCCCCGTGCGGTGGACAGGCGACGCTCGCGCTCGGCCTCGTCCTCGGTGCCGCGGCCGACGAGCCGGCGCACCAGCTCGTCCCAGCTCGGCGGGGCGAGGAAGACGAAGAGCGCCTCGGGCCACGTGTCGCGCACCTGCCGCGCGCCCTGCAGGTCGATCTCGAGCAGGGCGTCGCGGCCCTCTCGGATGACGCGCTCGACGGGACCCCGCGGCGTGCCGTACTTGGCGACACCGTGGACGACGGCGTACTCGAGGAACTCCCCCGCCTCGACGAGACGGTCGAACTCGTGGTCGTCGACGAAGTGGTAGTGCACCCCGTCGACCTCGCCCGGTCGCGGGCGGCGGGTCGTCATCGAGACGGAGAACCAGACGCCCGGGAAGTGGGTGCGCACGTAGGCCGCGATGGTGCCCTTGCCGACCGCTGTGGGGCCGGCGAGCACGGTGAGCCGACCACGCCTGGGGGCTGCTGCGTCGTGCTGGGGCTCCGCGGGCGATGTCGGGTCAGTCGACATCACGGCTTCTCGAAGCGGTGGAGCAGGGCGGCGACCTGGTTGGCCCCGAGGCCGCGCACGCGTCGAGACTCGGCGATGCCGACCTCGGCCATGATCGCCTTGGCACGGACGCGTCCGACGCCGGGCATCGACTCGAGCAGCTCGGTGACCTTCATCTTGCCGATGACCGGGTCGGCCTTGCCGTCCTCGAGGACCTCGGAGAGCGAGCCGCTGGAGTACTTGAGCCGGTTCTTGACCGCTGCTCGCTCCCGACGTGCGGCTGCAGCCTTCTCCAGTGCTGCGGCCCGTTGCTCAGGGGTGAGCGGTGGAAGCGCCACGGTCTTCGGTCTCCTCGCTGCCTGCGGGAGCGCCCTGCGCCCCCTGTCGTTCTGCACGTCTCGCGTGTTGTCTCCGCCGAACCTAGCGATCCGGCCGTGCGCGCCGCAACGCGGGCCCGGCCGGCGGGTCCCTCGGAACGTCTCCCGAAGGCGCTCGGATGCCGTTCACGCCCGGCTCAGCGACCGAGGTCGATCCCGCACGTCTCCTTGGCGTGCGTCTCGATCCGCTTGGCGGAGCTCTCGAAGCCCTGCATCCGTCTCGTCAGGCCAGCGAGGTCGGGCTGGGCCACCGTGAACGTCGTGACGAGGACCTGCAGCTGTGCCCAGTCCGCCTTGACCTCCTCCGGGGCGCTCGCCTCGATGGAGGTGATCGTCGCGACGAAACGGGCCGCGGCTGCAGGATCCTTGAGCGTCGAGCTCGCATCCTTCCAGTCCGCCTCGGCGGCCGTCAGCGCATCGCAGTAGGAGCCGGTCGACCCCGACGAACAGGCCCCGAGTGAGGTGGCCGTGAGCAGGAGCGCGAGGGCCACCGAAGGGCCTTTGCGCAGGGCCGTCGTTCGCATCCCCACACCGTATGCCGTGTCGTCGGCCCCGGTGGCGAGGAGTCGGCGTACGCGTCGCGCGCGAGTCATGCCGCACGGCATACCCGGCGGGGAAGTTCCTGTGACGAGGGTGCGAGCGTCAGGCCGGCCGGAGCGCCTCGGCGACCTCCACCGTCCGGGCGACGAGACGGCTCGGGTCCGGACCGGCGGCGAGGATCTCGCGGCTCGATGCCGCGAGCACCTGGCCACGGGCCGCGCCGAAGGTCGAGGCGAGCGAGTCGACGGTGCCGCCCTGGGCACCGAAGCCCGGCGCGAGCACCGGCGTCGCGGCACTCACGAGGTCGAGCCCGAGGTCCTGCACGGCACGGCCGACCGTGGCACCGATGACGAGTCCGATGCTGCCCAGCTCGGTCCGGCCTCGCGCCGGGGCGTTGTCAGCCGCCGCGCCCTCGACGACGGACGCAGCCACGGACCGGCCGTCGCGCACCGCGTGCTGGACGGTCGCGCCCTCCGGGTTCGAGGTCAGGGCGAGGACGAAGAGCCCGCGCCCCGTCTGCTCGGCGAGGTCGATCGCGGGGCGGAGCGACTCGTAGCCGAGGTACGGGCTGACGGTGAGCGCGTCCGGAGGGGCGACGGCGTCCGGGCCGAGGTAGGCCTCGGCGTAGGCGCCCATGGTCGAGCCGATGTCGCCGCGCTTCGCGTCGAGGATCGTCAGGGTCCCGGCCTCGTGCAGGTCGGTCAGCACGCGCTCGAGAACGGCCAGACCCCGACTGCCGAAGACCTCGAAGAAGGCGGACTGCGGCTTGACGGCGGCGACCCGGCCGGCGAAGGCCTCGACGCACGTCAGGGCGAAGCGCTCGAGGCCGGCGACGTCGTAGGACAGTCCCCACGACTCGACGAGCCCCCGGTGGGGGTCGATGCCGACGCACAGCGGGCCGTGGGCTGCCATGGCGTCGTGGAGGCGGGCCCCGAAGGCCTGGGTCATCGTTCGGTCTCCTTCACGGTTCGGGTGGCTCAGCGGCCGTGGGCCACGGCGACAGCGTCGGTGAAGCGCTCGAAGCCCTTGGCGTCGAGCAGCTCGCAGAGCTCGCGCAGGACACGGACCGGCGCCGACGGGTCGTTGAAGACCGCGGTGCCGACCTGGATCGCGCTCGCACCGGCGGCGACGAGCTCGAGCGCGTCACGGCCCGTGCGCACGCCTCCGACGCCGATGATCGGGACGGTGCGGATGCGGCCCTCGAACATCGCCTGACGCACCTGCCAGATGGCCCGGACCGCGACCGGTCGGATGCCGGGTCCCGAGAGGCCGCCGGTGACGCCGCCGAGCTGCGGGCGCATCCGGTCGGTGTCGATGACCATGCCGAGCAGGGTGTTGATCATCGTGAGACCGTCGGCGCCGGCCTTGACGCAGGCGGCCGCGATGGCGGTGATGTCGGTGACGTCCGGGCTCAGCTTGGCGAACACCGGGATGTCGCGCGGCAGCTGCTCGCGCACGAGCGCGATGACCTTGGCCGAGGCGAGCGGGTCGCAGGCGAAGACGAGGCCGCGGTTGGCGACGTTGGGACACGAGATGTTGACCTCGACGCCGATGACGGCGTCGAAGGCCCGGCTCGCGCGCAGCGTGGCCGCGACGTGGGCGTACTCGGTGCTCGAGCTGCCGGCGATCGAGGGCAGCACGCGCGCGCCGACGGACTGGAGCCACGGCAGGTCCTCGTCGACGAACGCCTCGATGCCCGGGCCCTGCAGGCCGATCGAGTTGAGCATCCCGGAGGGAGTCTCGGCCATCCGAGGGGTGCCCCGGCCGGACCGCGGGTCGGCCATGACGGACTTGGTGACGAACGCCCCGAGGTCGGCGACGTCGAAGAAGCGGTGCAGCTCCCTGCCGTTCGCCGCGCAGCCCGAGGCGGTCATGAGCGGGTTGGGCAGCCGGTGGCCGCCCCCGAGGTCGACGGAGAGGTCCACCATCAGTGGCCACCCACCTTCGGGGCGCCGACGGCATCGTCGGGGACGCGGGCATGACCTCCGTCGAAGGAGTCCCAGCGGACTCGGTCGCCGCGGAAGACCGGCCCCTCGACACACGAGCGCGCCATCCGGGTGCGGCCGTCGGCGCCGACGACCGGCATGACGCACGTCATGCACACGCCGACCCCGCAGGCCATCGACTCCTCGACGGCGACCTGGGCGACGGCGCCGTGCGCCTGGGCGACCCGGGTGATCGACTCGAGCATCCCCATCGGCCCGCAGCCGTAGACGACACCGGCCTTCGTGCGCTCGATGATCTCCGGCAGCGGGTCGCTGACCCAGCCCTGCTGACCGGCTGAGCCGTCGTCGGTCGTCACCGTGACGCCGTCGCAGCTACGACGGGCCTCGACGACCCCGAAGAGGCGGTCCTCACTTGCGGCACCCAGCACCATCTCGACGTGGCAGCCGCGCTCGCGCAGCTCGGCGGCGAGCCAGAAGAGCGGCGCGCTGCCGTAGCCACCGCCGACGAGGACGCAGGCCACGGGGTCGGTCGGCAACGGGAACGCCTTGCCGAGCGGGCCGACGACGTCGATGGTGTCGTGCGGCGCGCGGTCCACGATCCACCGGGTGCCGGTGCCGACGGCCGAGACGACGATCTCGACGGTGCCGCCGTAGGTGCCGCTCGGGCTGACCTTGTGGATCGAGAAGGATCGGCGCAACAGGGTGCCGGACGTCTCGCCACCGACGGCGAGCGCGACGAACTGACCCGGGCGGGCCAGCTCGGCGACGCCGGGGGCGACGAGGGTGAGGTGCTGGTACGCGCCGACCCGCCGGGTCGCGATGACCTCGGCGACCACCTGCGTCACCCGGGCGCGCAGCTGACGCTCGCTCATGCGGTCGCTCCCGCCGTCGCCGGGACCGCTGCCGTGCCGCGACCGTAGAGGTCGAGGTCGCGCGCGTGGTCCTGCAGCGACTTGACGCGGATCTCCTCGGTGAGCCCCGCCTCGATGCCGAGGACGGCGGCAGCGAGCGTCGCGATGGTCGTGATGATCGGCTTGTCGGCGCTCGTCGTGGCTGCCCGGATCGCGTAGCCGTCGGCACGGGCGTCCTGGCCCGACGGCGTGTTGACGACCATCTGCACCGTGCCCTCGCGGATGAGGTCGACGATCGACTTCTCCCCCGGCGCGTCACCGTCGCGCTCGGTGATCTTGCGGACCAGCGTCGCGGGGATGCCGTTGCGCTTGAGCACCGCGGCCGTGCCGCTCGTGGCGAGGATGGTGAAGCCGAGGTCGACGAGGCGCTTGACCGGGAAGAGCATGGCGCGCTTGTCACGGTTGGCCACCGACACGAAGATCGCTCCGGTGCGCGGCAGCGCCGACCCGCCACCCTGCTGGGCCTTGGAGAAAGCCGAGCCGAAGTCGACGTCGATCCCCATGACCTCGCCGGTCGAGCGCATCTCCGGGCCGAGGAGCGAGTCGACCGCCACTCCCTCCTTCGTGCGGAAACGCTTGAAGGGCAGCACCGCCTCCTTGCACGAGACGGGCGCGTGGTCCGGCATCCGTCCGCCGTCGCCGGTCGGGGGCAGCATGCCCTCCTCGCGCAGCTCCTTGATCGTGGCCCCGAGCATGACCCGGGCCGCGGCGCTCGCGATGGGCACGCCCGTCGCCTTGGCGACGAACGGCACCGTGCGCGAGGCGCGGGGGTTGGCCTCGATGACGTAGAGGATGTCCTGGGCCAGTGCGAACTGGACGTTCATGAGGCCGCGGACGCCAATGCCCTCGGCGAGCTTGCGCGTCGCCACGCGCACCCGTTCGAGCTCGCCGTCGCCGAGCGTGGCGGGTGGCAGCGTGCACGAGCTGTCGCCCGAGTGGATGCCGGCTTCTTCGACGTGCTCCATGATCCCGCCGAGGTACATGTCCTCGCCGTCGAAGAGCGCGTCGACGTCGATCTCGATCGCGTCGTCGAGGAAGCGGTCGATGAGGATCGGGTGGTCGGGCGAGGCCTCGGTGGCCTTCTCGACGTAGGTGACGAGAGAGTCGTCGTCGTAGACGATGACCATGCCGCGGCCACCGAGGACGTAGGACGGTCGCACGAGCACCGGATAGCCGATCTCGCGCGCGACGAGGAGTGCCTCGTCCGAGCTGTAGGCCGTGCCGTGCTTCGGGGCGATGAGGCCGGCCCGGGCGAGCACCTGCCCGAAGGCACCACGGTCCTCCGCGAGGTGGATCGCGCTCGGCGACGTGCCGACGATGGGCACGCCCTCGTCCTCGAGCGCCTGCGCGAGTCCGAGCGGTGTCTGACCGCCGAGCTGCACGATGACGCCGGCGATCGGCCCGGCCTGGCTCTCGGCGTGGATGACCTCGAGGACGTCCTCGAGCGTCAGCGGCTCGAAGTAGAGACGGCTGCTCGTGTCGTAGTCGGTCGAGACCGTCTCGGGGTTGCAGTTGACCATGACCGTGTCGAAACCCTTGTCGCGCAAGGAGAATGACGCGTGCACGCAGGAGTAGTCGAACTCGACACCCTGCCCGATGCGGTTGGGTCCCGAGCCGAGGATGATGACGGCCGGGCGCTCACGCGGCGCGACCTCGGTCTCCTCGTCGTAGGAGCTGTAGTGGTAGGGCGTCGTCGCGGCGAACTCGGCCGCGCACGTGTCGACGGTCTTGTAGACCGGGCGCACCCCGAGGGCGTGGCGCACACCGCGGACCACGGCTTCCGGCATCCGTCGGACGGAGGCCACCTGGGCGTCGCTGAACCCGTGGCGCTTGACGAGGCGGAGCAGCTCCGGCGTCAGCTGGGGGGCGTCGGCGAGCATCGTCGCGACGTCGTTGACGAGCGCGATCTGGTCGAGGAACCACGGGTCGATGCCGGTGGCGTCGTGGACCTCCTCGACGCTGCACCCCCCGCGCAGCGCCTGCTGCACGAGCACGATGCGGCCGTCGGTCGGGATCCTGGCCTCATCGAGCGCGCGCTCGGCCACGACCTTCGTGATCTCGCCGTCCCAGTGGAAGCTCGCACCCTTCTTCTCGAGCGAGCGCAGGGCCTTCTGCAGCGCCTCGGTGAAGTTGCGCCCGATCGCCATGGCCTCGCCGACCGACTTCATCGTCGTCGTCAGCGTCGGGTCGGCCGCCGGGAACTTCTCGAAGGCGAAGCGCGGCACCTTGACGACGACGTAGTCGAGCGACGGCTCGAAGCTGGCCGGGGTCTCGCGGGTGATGTCGTTGGGGACCTCGTCGAGCGTGTAGCCGATGGCCATCTTCGCCGCGATCTTGGCGATCGGGAAGCCGGTCGCCTTGGAGGCCAGGGCGCTCGACCGCGAGACGCGCGGGTTCATCTCGATGACGATGATGCGTCCGTCGTCGGGGTTGACGGCGAACTGGATGTTGCAGCCGCCGGTGTCGACGCCGACCTCACGGATGACGGCGATGCCGATGTCGCGCAGCCGCTGGTACTCGCGGTCGGTGAGCGTCAGGGCCGGCGCGACGGTGATCGAGTCGCCCGTGTGCACGCCCATCGGGTCGAGGTTCTCGATGGAGCAGACCACGACGACGTTGTCGGCGTGGTCGCGCATGACCTCGAGCTCGTACTCCTTCCAGCCGAGGATCGACTCCTCGAGGAGCACCTCGGTCGTGGGGCTGTACTGGAGTCCGGCACCGCCGAGGAGGCGCAGGTCCGCCTCGTCGTAGGCGAAGCCCGACCCGAGGCCGCCCATCGTGAACGACGGGCGCACGACGACCGGGTAGCCGAGCTCGTCCGCGGCGGCGAGCAGCTCGTCCATCGAGTGGCAGATGAGGGACTTCGCCGACTCCGCACCACACCGCTCGACGACGCCCTTGAACTTCTCGCGGTCCTCGCCGAGCTGGATCGCCCCGACGTTGGCCCCGATGAGCGGGCAGCCGTACTTCTCGAGGACTCCGTTCTCGTGCAAGGAGATCGCGCAGTTGAGCGCCGTCTGCCCGCCCAGAGTGGCGAGGACGGCGTCGGGGCGCTCCTTGGCGATGATCGCCTCGACGACCTCAGGGGTGATCGGCTCGACGTAGGTGGCGTCGGCGAACTCGGGGTCGGTCATGATCGTCGCCGGGTTGCTGTTGACGAGGATGACGCGGATGCCCTCCTCGCGCAGCACGCGGCAGGCCTGGGTGCCGGAGTAGTCGAACTCGCAGGCCTGGCCGATGACGATCGGCCCCGACCCGATGACGAGGACGCTCTTGATGTCGTCGTTCTTGGGCATCAGGCGCTGACCTCCGTGGTCTGGTGGGTGGTCTGTCTGGTGGTCATGAGCTCCACGAAGCGGTCGAAGAGGTAGGCGGCGTCGTGCGGGCCGGCGGCGGCCTCGGGGTGGTACTGCACGGAGTACGCGGGGCGGTCGAGGCACTCGAGCCCCTCGACGACGTCGTCGTTGAGGCACACGTGCGAGACACGGACGCGGCCGTATGCCGTGTCGCTGTCCTCGTCGAGTGGCGCGTCGACGGCGAACCCGTGGTTGTGGGCCGTCACCTCGACCTTGCCGGTCGTACGGTCCATGACCGGCTGGTTGATGCCGCGGTGGCCGTACTTCAGCTTGTACGTGCCGAAGCCGAGCGCGCGGCCGAGCAGCTGGTTGCCGAAGCAGATGCCGAAGAACGGGATGCCGCGGTCGAGCACCTGACGCAGGAGCGCGACCTCGCGCTCGGCGGTGGCCGGGTCACCGGGACCGTTGGAGAAGAAGACGCCGTCGGGGCCGGACTCCCCCACCGCGAGGACGTCCTCGATCGTGGCGGTGGCCGGGAGCACGTGCACCTCGATGCCGCGCTGCGCCATGAGCGCCGGGGTCATCGCCTTGATCCCGAGGTCGACGGCCGCGACGGTGAAGCGCGTGTCGCCGACGGCCGGGACGGCATACGGCTCGGAGGTGGTGACCTCGGCGGCCAGCGCGGCCCCGGCCATCTGCGGGCTCGTGCGGACCGCGTCGAGCAGCTCGGCCTCGGGGCGCTCGGCCCCGTCACCGCTGAAGATGCCGACGCGCATCGCGCCGCGCTCGCGCAGGTGGCGGGTCAGGGCCCGCGTGTCGATGTCGCAGATGCCGACGACGCCCTGGTCGACGAGCTCGTCCTCGAGGTCGCGCGTGGCGCGCCAGTTCGACGACCGGATGGCGGGATCGCGCACGACGTAGCCGGCGACCCAGATGCGGCTGCTCTCGTCGTCCTCGGTGTTGACGCCCGTGTTGCCGACGTGGGGCGAGGTCATGACGATGACCTGCCGGTGGTAGCTCGGGTCGGTGAGCGTCTCCTGGTAGCCCGTCATGCCGGTCGAGAAGACCGCCTCGCCGACGGTCTCGCCCAGAGCACCGTAGGACGACCCGCGGAAGGTGCGGCCGTCCTCGAGAACGAGGGTCGCCGCCACGCGGGTGCGTGTGGGCCACCCGTCACGGGTGGGCACGGTCAGGGGGGTCTGGGTGGTCACAGGTCTGCTCCCGAGGTCGTCGCGTTCGTCAGTTCTCGTCGGGTGTCCGCGCCGTTGCGGACGTCGTGGGTGACGCGTCCCGCGTGGACCGTCGCGAGGACGGCACCGTGCAGGGTGCGCCCGTGCCACGGGTTGTTGCGCGAGCGGCTGCGGCTCGTGGCGGCGTCGACCGTGACCTCGCGGTCGGGGTCGACGAGGGTGATGTGGGCTGGGCTGCCGACGGCGAGCTCCCTTCCCTGGTGGGCGAGCCCGCCGATCCGTGCCGGCGCGGTCGACATGACCCGTGCCACGTCGGCCCAGTCGAGCAGGCCGGTTCGCACCATGACGTCGCTGACCACCGAGAGGGCCGTCTCGAGGCCGAGCATCCCGAAGGCCGCGTCGACGAAGGCGTGCTCCTTGTCGTGACGGGCGTGGGGGGCGTGGTCGGTGGCGACCGCGTCGATGGTGCCGTCGGCGAGGGCCGCGCGCAGGGCCTCGACGTCCTCGGTCGGACGCAACGGCGGGTTGACCTTGTAGACGGGGTCGTAGCCGACCAGGAGGTCGGTCGTCAGGACGAGGTGGTGGGGCGTGACCTCGGCCGTGACGTCGATGCCCTGCGCCTTCGCCCAGCGGATGACCTCGACGGTCCCGGCGGTCGAGACGTGCGCGACGTGGACGCGGGAGCCGGTGTGGCGGGCCAGCATGACGTCGCGTGCGACGATCGACTCCTCGGCGATGCCGGGCCAGCCGGGCAGGCCGAGCCGACCGGAGACCTCGCCCTCGTGGCAGCAGGCCTCGCGGCCGGCGAGGCGCGGGTCCTGCGCGTGCTGGCTGACGACGCCCCCGAAGGGCTTGATGTACTCGAGGGCCCGGCGCATGATCCGCGCGTCGTGCACGCAGTGGCCGTCATCGCTGAAGACGCGCACCTTCGCCCGCGAGCGGGCCATGAGACCGAGCTCGGCGAGCTCGGCACCCTCGAGGCCCTTGGTCACGGCGCCGACGGGCACCACCTCGGTGAGCCCGCAGGCGCGTCCGAGGTCGAGCACGCGTTCGGCGGCCTCGGCGGTGTCGGTGACGGGGCTCGTGTTGGCCATGGCGAAGATGGCGGTGAAGCCGCCGGCGGCCGCCGCAGCGGACCCGGTGGCGATCGTCTCGGCATCCTCCCGGCCCGGCTCGCGCAGGTGCACGTGGAGGTCGACGAGGCCGGGCAGCGCGACGAGGCCGTCGGCGTCGAGCACCTCGGCGTCCGACGGCGCCGAGACCGAGCCCACCTCGGTGATGACGCCGTCCTCGACGAGCAGGTCGGCCGGGTCGGCGCCGAGCAGCCGGGAGCCGCGGATCACGAGGCGGGTCATCGGACGGCTCCTTCGGTGGCGCTGGCGGGCATCGGCGCGGGCGTGTCCTCGCCGGCGAGCAGGTGGTAGAGCACGGCCATCCGGACCGCGACGCCGGCCGAGACCTGGTCGAGCACGACCGACTGCGGGGAGTCGGCCGCCTCGGGGGCGATCTCGAGGCCGCGGTTCATCGGGCCGGGGTGGAGCACGAGCACGTCGTCGTTGCGAGCGACGAGCCGCTCGAGCCGGTCGCGTGTCAGGCCGTAGCCGACGGTGTACTCGCGCGCCGTCGGGAAGTAGCCGCCGCTCATCCGCTCGCGCTGGACGCGGAGCATCATGACCGCGTCGACCGACCCGTGCTCGCCCTCGCCGTCGAGGACGGGGTCGAGGTCCCAGCTCGTCGCGAAGCCGTCGGCCGCGCTCCACGCCCCGATGCCGCTCGGCATGAGCGTCGGCGGCGCGACGACGGTGACCCGGGCACCGAGGGTCTTGAGGGTGATGATGTTGCTGCGGAAGACCCTGGAGTGGGTGAGGTCGCCGACGATGACGACGTGCTTGCCATCGAGGTCACCGAGCCGAGACCGCAGGGTGTACGCGTCGAGCAGGGCCTGGGTCGGGTGCTCGTGGGTGCCGTCGCCCGCGTTGATGACGCTGCAGCGCACCCACTGGGCGACCTGGTGGCAGGCGCCGGACGCGTGGTGCCGGATGACGAGCGCGTCGACCGCCATGGCGTCGACGGTCATCGCCGTGTCCCGGAGGCTCTCGCCCTTGCTCGTCGAGGAGCCCTTGGCCGAGAGGTTGATGGTGTCGGCCGACATCCACTTGCCCGCGATCTCGAACGAGCTGCGGGTCCGGGTCGAGTCCTCGAAGAAGAAGTTGATGACGGTGCGTCCGCGCAGGGTCGGCACCTTCTTGACCTCGCGTCGCTGGAGGTCGTGCATCGACGCCGCAGTCTCGAGGATGTCCTCGACCTCGGCCCGGCTGAGGTCGGCGGAGGAGATGAGGTGCTTGGTCATCGTGCGTCACCCCCGCTGATCCGCACGACGTCGAGGCCGTCGACCTCGGCGACCCGGACGTGCACCCGCTCGGCGCTCGAGGTCGGCAGGTTCTTGCCGACGTGGTCGGCGCGGATCGGCAGCTCGCGGTGGCCCCGGTCGACGAGCACGGCGAGGCGCACGGCGCGGGGGCGCCCGAGCTCGGAGAGCGCGTCGAGCGCGGCACGGATGGTGCGACCGGAGTAGAGGACGTCGTCGACGAGGACGACGACCTGGTCGTCGATGCCGCCTGCCGGGATGCGCGAACGGTGAGCCGTGCGCACCGGGTTGCGGCGCAGGTCATCGCGGTGGAGCGTGATGTCGAGCTCGCCGACGGGGACCACGGTCCCCTCGACCTCCTCGATGCAGGCGGCGAGACGGCGGGCGAGCGGGACCCCGCGCGAGGGGATGCCGAGCAGGACGAGACCGTCGCTGCCCTTGTTGCGCTCGAGGATCTCGTGACCGATGCGCCGCAGCGCCCGGGAGATGTCCCCCTCGCTCATGACGTCGCGAGCGTCCTCGGGGATGCTCGAGCGGTCGGTCGATGACTGGTCGGGTGCACTCAGGTCAGGGCAGGGCATCGCCGCTGGACCTCCTTCCCCGCCTCACAGGACGGTGGTTAAAGGATGTCTACGGCGCCGAGTGTAACGTCCGTCTCCGCACGCCCCGACACCGCGCCACACCGTGAGAACGGCCTGAGCGGAAGCGACGAGGCGTCCTGCCGCGACCCGGACCCCGATCGTCCGCCATCGCGGTTAGCCTCCGAGGGTGTCGATCACCTGGGCCGGGGCCCTGTCCTGGCGGCTGCAGCAGCAGCTCCTCGATCCCGTTCGCGACGTGTCGATCGCCGAGGTCGTGCGCCGGCTCGGCGCCGTGCCGGCCAAGGAGGAGCGTCTCGCCGAGCTCACCGTGCGCCTGCGGCGCGCGCACTCACGCCCCGGGGAGGTCGCCGAGGGACTCGTCGAGGGCAGTCTCGTCAAGGCGTACGCGTTCCGTGGCGGCACCCACTACCTGACCCCGCAGGACGGCGGCGCCTACCTCACGGTGCGCGCAGCCGGCCGCCAGTGGGAGCGGAGGAGCTGGCAGGAGTACTACCGGCTCGGGCCGAAGGACTGGCCGGCGTTCCGCGCTGCGGTGCGCGAGGCGCTCGCCGAGGGTCCGCTCACCGTCGCCGAGCTCGGCTCCGCCGTGACCCGGCGCCCGGCGTACCGCCACCTGCGCCCCGTGTTCGACGAAGGGGCCGTCACCCTGAGCAAGGCGCTGACGTGGCAGGGCGACATGGGTTTCGGACCGCCGCGCGAGGGACGGGCGACGTTCCAGCGGCTCGACGCCGACCCGCGCTGGGCGGGCACGTGGGACCTCGCCGAGGCGGGCCCGCACGTGGTGCGGGCCTACCTGCACGCGTACGGCCCCGCGACGCCCGAGCACGTCCACTACTGGCTGGGCGGCGGCCTCAGCGCCGGACGGCGCCGGGTCGACGGCTGGCTGGCCGACCTGCGCGACCGTCTGGAGCCCGTCGAGGTCGAGGGCAGGACGGCATACGTGCTCGTGGAGGACGCGGACAGCCTGCGCGCCGCCGAGCCGACGGACGTCCTGCGGCTGCTCCCGGGTCACGACCCGTGGGTCATGGGACCGGGCACCAAGGACGAGCACGTCGTGCCCCCGGACCTCCGCACGGCGGTGACACGCGGCGCGGACCTCGTCGTGCGCGGAGGGCTCGTGTGCGGCACGTGGTCCGTCGTCCGCGACGAGCTGCGCGTCGGGTGGGCCTCCGGCCACGGCACGCCGCCGCGGACCGCGCTCGACGACGAGGCCGCACGGCTGGCCGGGGTCCTCGGGCGACCGCTCGAGCCGGTCGTCACGACGGGCTGACCGCCCCGGACCGCCCGCGGACTGCCCCCCGACTGCCCCGGACCGACTGCGCACCGACGGCGAAGGGCACCCACCGGCAACGGTGGGCGCCCTTCGGTTGCCGGCGCCTGCGGCGTCTGCGTCAGACGATGGTCGCCTTGACCTCGGCGATGCGCGCCAGCAGTCCGTTGACGAAGGCGGGCGACTCGTCCGTCGAGAGGTCGGTGGCGAGCGCCACGGCCTCGGAGATCGCGACGCCGTCGGGGATCTCGTCGTTCCAGAGGACCTCCCACGCGCCGAGGCGCAGGATCGCGCGGTCGACGGCGGGCATCCGGTCGAGGGTCCAGCCCTGGCTGTAGTCGGTCAGCGCCGCGTTGATGTCGTTCCAGCGCCCGACGACGCCGCGCACGAGCTCCGCGGTGTACGGGTTGTTCGCCGCCCGCGACTCACGGTCGCCGAGGCGCTCGTCGAGGAGCGTCTCGGCGTTGAGGCCGCGCTGGTCCGCCTCGAAGAGGATGTCGAGCGCCCGGGTTCGGGCCTTGCTGCGTGCTGCCAAGGGAATTCGCGTCCGCTCAGTCGTTGACTCGGCCGAGGTACGAACCGTCACGGGTGTCGACCTTGACGCGGGTGCCGGACTCGAGGAAGAGCGGCACGTTGATCTGGGCGCCGGTCTCGAGGGTGGCCGGCTTGGTGCCGCCGGTCGAGCGGTCGCCCTGCAGGCCCGGCTCGGTGTGCGTGATCTCGAGGACGACCGACGCGGGCAGCTCGACGTAGAGCGGCAGGCCCTCGTTGGTGGCGACGAGCGCGTTCTGGTTCTCGAGGAGGTAGTTGGCGGCGTCGCCGACGACGGTCTCCGACACGTTGAGCTGGTCGTAGGTGTCGGTGTCCATGAAGACGAAGTCGGTGCCGTCCTTGTAGAGGTACTGCATCGTCCGCTTGTCGACGTTGCTCGTCTCGACCTTGGTGCCGGCGTTGAACGTCTTGTCGACGACCTTGCCGGAGAGGACGGCCTTGAGCTTGGTGCGCACGAACGCCGGGCCCTTGCCGGGCTTCACGTGCTGGAACTCGACGACGGACCAGAGCTGTCCCTCGATGTTGAGCACCATGCCGTTCTTCAGGTCGTTGGTCGAAGCCATCGTCACAAACCACTTTCGTATGCCGGCCGGTCGGGGCGGGCGCCTGTGGGCACGCCGGATCGCCGGGCGTTCACTGTCTCGGGGAGTTGCCGCACGAGTCTAGCCGGGCCGCCACCGGATCGCGGAATCGCGCACACCCGTCGCCGTCCTCGCCGGTGTACGCTGACCCGTTCCCCCCGCCCCGCAACACACCGAGCAGGTCACGACCCACCGGCGTCCGACCCCGGTGTGTCGCCAGCCTCTCGGTGTGTTCCGCTGCAGAAAGGTTCTCGCGTGCCCTCGCCCGACCCAGGACTCGCCACCGAGCTCGCCCGGGAGCAGGCCTACCTCGACGACGCGCGGGAGCAGCTGGCGCGGATGCGCCGGCTCGCGGAGTCGCTCGACGCGTCCACGGCGAGCGACGCGATCTCGGGCGAGGTCCTCGGCTGGGTGCTGGCCCGACGCATCGCGTCGTTGCAGGACGACCCGCGCACGACACTCTTCTTCGGACGCATCGACGTCGACCCCGCGGCCGGACCCGCCGAGCAGTTCCACATCGGACGTCGCCACGTCTCCGACGCGGCGGGCGACCCCGTCGTCGTCGACTGGCGCGCCCCGATCTCGACCGCGTTCTACCGGGCGTCGCCGCTCGACCCGATGGACGTCGTGCTGCGGCGTCGGTTCGGGGTCGACAAGGGTCGCCTGACCGCCCTCGAGGACGAGCACCTGCGCGAGCCCGAGCAGTCCGCCTCGTCGGCAGGCTCGCTCCTCGCGGCGGAGATCGAGCGCCCCCGCACCGGTCCGATGCGCGACATCGTCTCGACGATCCAGCCGGAGCAGGACGAGATCGTCCGCAGCGACGTGGCCGTCAGCGTGTGCGTGCAGGGCGCGCCGGGCACGGGCAAGACGGCCGTCGGGTTGCACCGGGCGGCCTGGCTGCTCTACTCCTTCCGCGACCGTCTCGACCGCGCCGGCGTTCTCGTCGTCGGCCCGAACCGTGCCTTCCTCGACCACATCGGCGCCGTCCTGCCGTCGCTCGGCGAGGTGCGCGTCGGCCACGCGACCATCGAGAGCCTGCTGGACCACGGCCGGGTGCGCGCCGACGAGCCGGCGGACGTCGCCGCCCTCAAGGGCGACCCACGTCTCGCGTCGGTGCTGCGTCGCGCGGTCTGGTCGAGCATCGTGCGCCCCACGGAGGCGGTCGTCGTGCCGCGCGGCGTGCGGAAGTGGCGCGTGCCGGCCCACGAGGTGGCCGACATCCTCGACGAGCTCGCTGCCCGCGGCGTGCGCTACTCCGCCGCGCGCGACCTCCTTCCCCAGCGGCTCGCCCACCACGTCCTGCTCGAGATGGAGCGCGCCGGCGAGGCGCCCGACGACCGGGTGCAGGACGCCGTCGCCAGGTCGGCCGCCGTCAAGACGTACGTCTCGTCCGTCTGGCCCGCCCTCGACCCGCAGCGAGTGCTGCACCGGTTGTGGTCCGACACCGACGCGTTGCGTGCCGCTGCCGGCGATGAGCTGACCGACGAGGAGCAGTCGATCCTGCTGTGGGACAAACCGCCCCGCACCAAGGGCGCCGCCCGCTGGTCACGCGCCGACATGGCCCTGCTGGACGAGGTCGGCGACCTGCTGCGTCGCGTGCCGAGCCTCGGCCACGTCGTGCTCGACGAGGCGCAGGACCTCTCCCCCATGCAGCTGCGCGCCGTCGGCCGCCGGTGCTCGACGGGCTCGGTCACGGTGCTCGGCGACATCGCCCAGGGCACGACACCGTGGGCGACCTCGTCCTGGGACGACGCGATGCGTCACCTCGGCAAGGAGGACCACGACCTCGTCGTGCTCGACCGCGGCTTCCGGGTCCCGGCCGCCGTCATCGAGTACGCCGCGCGTCTGCTGCCTGTCATGGCACCGGGCCTCGGCGCCCCGGTGTCGGTGCGCGACAACCCGGGACGGCTCGAGATCCGTCCCGCAGCGGTGGGCGAGCTCGATGTCGAGGTCGTGCGGGCGGTCGAACGCGCTACGGGTGCGGCCGGCTCGGTCGGTGTCATCGCGCCCGACGCCGACGTCCAGCGGGTCTCGGCCGCCCTCGCGAGAGCTGGCGTCCCCCACGGCCGGCTCGACCGGGACCACGGGGACGACGAGGACCACCAGGTCGAGGTCGTGCCCGCCAGCGTGGCCAAGGGTCTGGAGTTCGACCGCACCGTCGTCGTCGAGCCGGCTGCGATCGCCGCGGCCGAGCCCGACGAGCGCACCGGCCTGCGGCGCCTCTACGTCGTGCTGACCCGAGCCGTGACCGGGCTGACGATCGTGCATGCCCAACCGCTGCCCGAGGCGCTAGGCGCCGCCTGACCCCGGCTCACCCGAGCCCTTGGTGGGAAGCCCACCTCTCCGCGGCCCGGTCCGCAGCGGCCGCGACCAGTGCCGCGAGCTCGGGGCGGTCCGGCACGGTGAACGACACGTAGGCCCCGCGCCCGCCCTCGACGGGCCGGCCGTACGCCTTGGCCGCGAGGTGGCCGTCCGGGAGCATCCGGACGTTGAGGGTGTCGAGCCGGAACTCCTGACCCCGGCGGGTGTCGTTCCAGCGCAGCGGCCCCGGGATCGTCACGTTGATCGCCATCGCGCTGACCACGAGGTCTTCGTCCTCACTCATGGGAGCAGGTTCCCACGAGCCCCGGCGCCGGGTGGGGTTCAGACGCCGATCGTCAGCGCCGCGGTGTACCCGGACGAGGTGCTGCCCGACATCGTCGCCGGCCGGTGGATGCCACGGTCGTCACCGAAGACGGTGTCGCGCTGGAGACTGACCTGCGAGAGGTTGCCGACGCTCTGCTCGTCGCCGCTCGTGGCACAGACCACCTCGCAGGTGGATCGGGGCAGGGCGATCTGTGAGGTCTTGACGATGGGGCCGCTCGACGTCGCGTCGCTCACCTTCGAGTAGACCTCGACGTGGATGTGCGGCCAGCGGCCCGAGCGGCAGGCCGGGAAGATCGACGTGAAGGTCGCCGTGCCCGACTCGTCGGTGGCCTGCACGCCGCTCTTTCTCGTCGGCCGCGTCCTGGCTGTACATCGAGTAGCTGCCGTCGCGGTCGCAGTGCCAGACGTACACGGCGGCACCGACGAGGGCCGAGCTCGTCGCGAGATCCTTCACCGTGAGCGTGACGGTCAGGGGTACTTCCTCGGCCGTCGCCGAGCCGCTCGACGCAGCCGACGGGGTCCCGGTGCTGCACGCCGTGAGCGCGCCGGGACCCCGAGACCGCCGAGGAGGGTCAGGGGGCACGACGCCGGTCGACGAGCGTCTCGGTGCTCGCCCCTGCACCCTGCGCGAGGGCTTACGCGTCGACGATGACCGGGATGATGAGCGGGCTCCGCCGCGCCTGGCGGTGGACCCACGTGGACATCGCGCGGCGGACGAGCTCCTCGACCTGCTCGATGTCCTCGATGCCCTCCTTGGCGGCTGTGGTGAGAGCCTTCTGGATGGCCGGGGTGGCCTTGGCGAAGTCCCCGGGCTCGTGCTCGAAGCCGTGCGCGAGGTAGTCCGGTTCCTCGGAGAGCATGCCCGTGTCGGGGTCGACGATGCACACGATGGTGATCACCCCTTCCTCGGCCAGGGTCCGGCGCACGTGCAGCGACTCCTCGGTCGCCCCGCCGACGGTCATGGCGTCGACGTAGACGAGCCCGGCAGGAACGGTGCCGGTGATCGTCGCCCGGCCGTCGACGAGATCGACGACGGCGCCGTCGTGCCCGATGAGGGCGCGCTCGGCGTCGACGCCCGTGCGGATGGCGATGTCGGCGTTGGCTCGCAGGTGGCGCCACTCCCCGTGGACGGGCAGCACGCTGGAGGGCTGGACGATGTTGTAGCAGTACGCGAGCTCACCCGCGCTCGCGTGGCCCGAGACGTGCACCTTGGCGTTGCCCTTGTGCACGACGTTCGCACCCCAGCGGGTGAGCTCGTTGATGACGCGGTAAATGGCGTTCTCGTTGCCGGGGATGAGGGAGCTGGCGAGCAGCACGGTGTCGCCCTCGGTGATGCGGATCGGGTGGTCCCGGTTGGCCATCCGCGACAGGGCCGCGAGCGGCTCCCCCTGCGACCCGGTGCAGACGAGCGCGATCTGGTGGGCAGGCAAGCGCTCGAGCTGCTTGAGGTCGACGACCAGGCCCTTGGGGATGGTGAGGTAGCCGAGGTCAGCGGCTATGCCCATGTTGCGCACCATCGACCGGCCGACGAAGGCCACCTTGCGGCCATGGTCGCGGGCCGCGTCGAGGACCTGCTGGATGCGGTGCACGTGGCTGGCGAAGCTCGACACGATGACCCGGCCCGGAGTCGTGCGGAACACGGCCTCGATCGCCGGCGAGAGCTCGCCCTCCGACACCGTGAAGCCCGGCACCTCTGCGTTCGTCGAGTCGACGAGGAAGAGGTCGACGCCCTCCTCGCCGAGGCGGGCGAAGGCCCGAAGGTCGGTCACGCGCCCGTCGAGCGGGAACTGGTCCATCTTGAAGTCGCCGGTGTGCAGCACGAGGCCGGCGGCGGTGCGGATCGCGACGGCGAGCCCGTCGGGGATGGAGTGGTTGACGGCGACGAACTCGCAGTCGAAGGGCCCGAAGGAGCGGCGGTCGTCCTCGCTCACCTGCACGGTGACGGGGGTGATGCGGTGTTCCTGGAGCTTCGCCTCGAGGAAGGCCAGGGTGAGGCGGGAGCCGACGACGGGGATGTCCGGTCGCTCGCGCAGCAGGTAGGGCACGCCCCCGATGTGGTCCTCGTGGCCGTGCGTGAGCACGATCGCGTCGATCTTGTCGAGGCGGTCCCGGATCCAGGAGAAGTCCGGCAGGATGACGTCGACGCCCGGCTGGTGCTCCTCGGGGAAGAGGACGCCGCAGTCGACGACGAGCAGCCGCCCCGCGTGCTCGAAGACCGTCATGTTGCGACCGATCTCACCGAGCCCACCGAGGGGCACGATCCGCAGGCCGTCGCGAGGCAGCGCCGGGAGGTCCTGGGACCGTCGCGAGCTGCGCCCCCGACCTCGGGAGTGCTGCCGGCGGCCGCCGCCGGCGCTCACCGGCCGCTCCGGGGACGCGAGGTGAACGCCGCGGGCTGGGCGGTGGGCGGGTTCGTTGTCATGGTGATCTTTCTGGTGCTGGGGACGGAGACCCGCGGTGTGGGGGCCCGCGTCGGCGGTACTGGTTGGGGGTGCGATGGGTCGAGGCGTCGCGACGCCGGCCCGCGAGGTCAGACGAGGGCGCGCAGGGCGAGCAGGTAGGACTGCAGCCCGAAGCCGGCGACGGTGCCGGTCGCGACCCCGGCCACGACGGACGTGTGCCGGAACTCCTCCCGCGCCGCGGGGTTGCTGAGGTGGACCTCGACGAGGCTCCGACCACTCGTCGTCACGATGGCGCAGGCGTCGCGGACGGCATACGAGTAGTGGGTGAAGGCGCCTGGGTTGAGCACGACGTCGGCGCCGACGTCGACGGCCTCGTGCAGCCAGTCGATGAGCTCGCCCTCGTGGTTGGTCTGGCGGCAGTCGGCGACGAGCCCGAGCTCGCGCGCCTCGCGCTGCACCGCGGCGTGCACGTCGTCGAGCGTGTCGGAGCCGTAGACCTCGGGCTCGCGGGTGCCGAGTCGGCCCAGGTTGGGGCCCGACAGGACGAAGACCGTGGGTGCCGTCATGGGCGCGAGTCTAGTGAGCGCTCGCGTCGGGGCGCCGCGACACGAGGCCGTAGGCCGCCTGGAGCAGGGCGTCGTCGGGGCCGGCGAGGCGCGCGGGCCGGGCCAGGCCGTCGAGCACGACGAAGCGGAGCGTGGAGCCGCGGGACTTCTTGTCGCGCCGCATCGCGCTGAGCAGCTCGTCCCAGCGTCCGGCGGCATACGTCGTCGGGAGGCCGAGCGACTCGAGGACCGAGCGGTGCCGCGCGACGAGCGCGTCGCCCTCGGGACCGGTCAGGTGACCGGTGAGGCGGGCGAGCTCGGCGACGTAGACCATGCCGACACCGACCGCCTCGCCGTGCCGCCACGAGTAGTGCTCGACCTGCTCGATGGCGTGGCCGAACGTGTGGCCGTAGTTGAGGATCTCGCGCAACGAGCTCTCGCGCAGGTCTGCGGCGACGACCTCGGCCTTGACGCGGACGGCGCGCTCGATGAGCTCACGCAGGTGCGGGTCGGCGACGCTGCGCACGCGGTCCGCGCCGCCTGTCACGGACGCCTCGACGAGGTCGAGGATCACCGGGTCGGCGATGAAGCCGCACTTGACGACCTCGGCCAGCCCCGCGACGAGGTCGGCCTCGGGCAGGGTCGCGAGGACGTCGACGTCGCAGAGCACACCGGCCGGAGGGTGGAAGGCCCCGACGAGGTTCTTGCCCTCGGCGGTGTTGATGCCGGTCTTGCCCCCCACGGCCGCATCGACCATCCCGAGCAGGGTCGTCGGCACCTGGACGACGCGCACCCCGCGCAGCCAGGACGCGGCGACGAAGCCGGCGAGGTCGGTGACCGTGCCGCCACCCACTCCGACGACGGCGTCGGTGCGGGTGAAGCCGGCCCGGCCCAGCTGGGCCCAGAGCGCCGCCGCGACCTCGGCCGTCTTGGCGGCCTCTGCGTCGGGCACCTCGGCGACGTGGACGGCATACCCCAGGCCCTGCAGGGCCGCGGTGACCCGCGAGGTCAGCTCGGTCAGCGTCGGGGGATGGACGACGAGGACGCGCTCGACGTCGTCGCCGAGGAGGTCACCGACGCGGTCGAGCACGCCGGACCCGATGACGACGTCGTAGTCGTCGCCGACGGGGATCGTCGTCGGCTCGACTGCAGTGCTCACGCGCGGGCCGCCTCGAGCTCGGCGACGACGACGTCGACGACCTCCTCGGGCGTGCGTCCCGCGGTGTCGACGCGCACGGTCGCGACGCGCTCGTACGTGGGGCGACGGTCGTTCATCATCCGCACCCACGACGCGCGGGGGTTGACCGACAGCAGCGGGCGCGAGCGGTCGAAGCCGATCCGCTTGCTCGCGTCGGCGATGGCGACGTCGAGGAAGACGACGGCGTGGCCGGCGAGGGCGACCTCGGTGAGCGGGTCCATGACGGCACCCCCGCCGAGCGAGACGACGCCCGCTTCCTCCGCGAGCGCACGCGCCACCTCGGCGCGCTCGAGGTCGCGGAAGACGGACTCGCCGTCGTCGACGAAGATGTCGGAGATCGAGCGCCCTTCCGCGGCCTCGATGGCCGCGTCGACGTCGTGGAAGGCCACGCCGAGCCGCGCCGCGAGGGCCTGGCCGACCGTGGTCTTGCCGGCGCCGGGCGGCCCGACGACCACGGCGACGGGGCGGGTCACGTGGTCGTTCACCATGTGCGCAGCCCCTCCCGGATGCCGTCGAGGTACGCGGTGTGGTTGCGTGACGTCTCGGCCACCGAGTCGCCCCCGAACTTCTCGAGGCACGACTGGGCCAGCACGAGAGCGACCATCGCCTCGGCGACGACGCCGGCAGCCGGCACGGCGCACACGTCGGAGCGCTGGTGGATGGCCGTGGCGGCCTCCCCCGTCGCGACGTCGACCGTCGACAGGGCGCGGGGCACGGTGCTGATCGGCTTCATCGCCGCGCGGACGCGGAGCACCTGACCGGTCGACATGCCACCCTCGGTGCCGCCGGCACGGCCGGTGCGACGGGTGATGACGCCGTCGACCATCTCCATCTCGTCGTGCGCCTCGGAGCCACGACGGCGGGCCGTCTCGAAGCCGTCGCCGACCTCGACGCCCTTGATGGCCTGGATGCTCATGAGGGCCTGGGCGAGCTGCCCGTCGAGCTTGCGGTCCCAGTGGACGTGCGAGCCGAGGCCCGGCGGCACGCCGTAGGCGAGCACCTCGACGACGCCCCCGAGGGTGTCGCCGTCCTTCTTCGCCGCGTCGACCTCGGCGACCATGGCCGCTGACCCCGACGGGTCGAAGGCGCGCACCGGGTCGGCGTCGAGACGCTCGACGTCGTCGGGGGTCGGCAGGGACGCGCCGTCGGCCACCCCGGCGGTCCCGATCGACACGGTGTGCGAGACGAGACGGATGCCGTAGGACTGCTCGAGGAACCGTGCGGCGATCTCACCGAGGGCCACGCGGGCCGCGGTCTCGCGGGCCGAGGCGCGCTCGAGCACCGGGCGGGCGTCCTCGTGGCCGTACTTCTGCATGCCCACGAGGTCGGCGTGGCCGGGCCGGGGGCGGGTCAGCGGCTTGTTGCGCGCGACCTCCCTCTCGGCGTTGACGTCGTCGGAGGCGGCGAACGCCGCGTCGCTGACGGCCTCGGGGCTCATCACGGTCGTCCACTTGGGCCACTCGCTGTTGCCGATGCGCACGGCGATCGGCGAGCCGAGCGTCAGGCCGTGGCGCAGGCCGCCGAGGAACTCGACCTCGTCCTGCTCGAACGTCATCCGCGCGCCGCGGCCGTAGCCGAGCCGGCGGCGGGACAGGGCGGCCTGCAGGTCCTTCGCGCCGACCTCGACGCCGGCGGGGAGCCCCTCGATCATGGCGACGAGTGCGGGACCGTGCGACTCACCGGCCGTCAACCAACGCAACATGACCCGATCCTCCCACGCGGTCCGTCGCTGCCCCCGACCCGCCCGCTCCGCGGGACCACGCGGTTCGCGACCGGTTCCGCCGCTCCGGGTCGGTCACACGAGCGGGCGCACCTGGACGACGAGCGAGATGAGCAGGCCGAGCAGCATCCACGGGCCGAAGGCGATGTCGTCCTTGCGGGTGCCGCGCCGGAGGACGAGCCGCACGAGCCCGTAGACCCCCGCCAGGATGAACGCGGCGTACGACGCGACGAGGGTCGTGGACACGCTGACGTAGCCCGTCGCGAGACCGACGAGCCCGGCGAGCGTCACGTCGCCGTATCCGAAGCCGCTGCCGAGCAGTGCCGCCACGAGCGCGAGGACGAAGTAGATCGTCCACAGGACGGCGCCGGCGATCGCCGCCCGACGCAGCGCCTCCCAGTCGCCCGACGCGAGGGACGCCAGCGCGAGCTGTCCGACGAGAAGGGGGTAGGCCGGGCGCGTCAGTCCGCGCGGGAGTCGGTGGACGTCCGCGTCGACCCAGGCCAGGGCGACCGCGACGAAGGCGAACGCGAGGTAGGCGGGCGTCAGCGCCCACTCCGACAGTGGACCGAAACGCCAGCCGAGCAGGCCCCAGAGCAGCGCGAGCGCGACGGGCACGACCACCGAGGGCACGCGCGGCAGCGGTCCCTCCTCGTCGTCGAGCCGGTAGCCACCCGTCGCGAGACGGCGACGGAGCACCTCTCCGACGAGCGCCCCGGCGACGGCGAGCGCCAGGACGAACCACCACGGCGCACCGGGGGCCTCGACCCACGTCATCGGCGGGATCACCGCTCCGCACGCCGATCGAGCAGCGCCGCCCGGAGGGCGGCCGACATGGCGCTGAGCGGTGCCTCGTGACCCGTCATGAGGCGTACCTGTTCGGTGGCCTGGTGCAGGAGCATGTCGGTGCCCTCGGCGACGCTCCAGCCCCGCTCGCGGGCTGCGCGCTGGAGGGGCGTCCGGCCGGAGCCGTAGACGACGTCGAGGACGACGGGGCGCTGGTCGCGGTGGGTCACGACCGGGAGGCCGTCGAGGTCGGGCACCGACGCGGGTGGGACGGTGCTGACGACGGCGTCCACCTCGGCTGCCGCGGCCCACTCCCCCAGGCCGACGGTCTCGACGACCAGTCCGGCGGCCTCGGCCTGTCCGAACGTCTCGGGACGGACCCGGTCGCGGACCATGAGGACGACGCGGCCGCCGGGTGCCAGCGTCGCGATCGCCGAGCGGGCGGTCGCCCCCGACCCGACGACGAGCAGGCTCGTGGGGTCGGTGCACCCGGCGAGGCGCAGCGCCGTCGTGAGGCCGTGGACGTCGGTGTTGTGGGCCGTCCAGGCGGACGGGTCGTCCGTGCCGCGCACGAGGGTGTTGGCGGCACCGGTGGCCGCCGCGACCGGCGTCACCGTGGTCGCAGCGCCGAGCGCGACCTCCTTGAGCGGCATCGTCAGCGAGAGGCCGACCCAGGTCCCGTCGAGCCCCGCGAACGCGTCAGCGAAGCCGGACGCGTCGACCTCGCGCCGCTCGTAGGACCAGTCGTGCAGGGCAAGGGCCGCGTAGGCCGCCCGGTGGAGCGCGGGCGAGAGCGAGTGGCCGATCGGGCTGCCCCACACCGCACAGCGCCGGGCGACTCCGCGCCCCTCGCTCAGCACTTGCCCTTGTTGTCGGTGCACCATTTCTGGAACTGGGCCACGTTGCGCTGGTGCTCCTCGTACGTCGCGGCGAACTTCGTCTCGCCGGTGGCGAGGTTGACCGTCACGAAGTAGAGCCACGGGCCGGCCACCGGGCTGGCGGCCGCCTCGAGGGCGCTCTCGCCCGGGTTGGAGATCGGGCCGGGAGGCAGTCCGGTGAAGCGGCGGGTGTTGTACGGGTTGTTGCTGTCGAGCATCTCCTGCGTCGGCACGCCGCGCTTCTTGAAGATGTAGTTGACCGTCGAGTCGAAGCCGAGGGACATCTTGGCCGCGAGACGGTTCTCGACGACTCGGGCGACCTTGGCGCGGTCGGAGTCGAGCTTGGCCTCTCCCTCGACGAGGCTCGCGACCGTGACGACACGCTCCATGCGGTCGGGCGTGATGCCGAGGGCGTCCAGTCGCTTCGTCGACTCGGCAACCATCTGCTTGAGCTGGTCGAGCGCCGTGGCCGTCGGGCCGAACTCGTAGCTCGCCGGAAAGAGGTAACCCTCGAGGTTGCCCTTGGCCGACGGCGGCAGGCCGAGCTCGTCGACCTTCTTGGCCGCGGCGGTGTACTGCGCCACCGGGATGCCCGACGACGCGGAGAGCTTGGCGTAGATCTCCGTCGCCCAGAGCCCCTCGGGGATGGTGACGCGGGTGACGAGGCGGTTCTTCGGGTCGGCGAGGATCGCGAGGGCGTCGGACGCCTTCATCTGCTTCTTCATCTCGTAGACGCCCGGCTGGATGCCGGCGCTCCGGGGGTCTTTGTTGGCAGCCTCGATGAAGGCCTTGCTCGACTTGACGATGTCCTGCTCGGCGAGGGTCTTGGCGATCGCGCTGCCGCCCGCGCCCTGGTCGACGGTGACGCGGATCTGGCCCGTGCCCGGTCCCGGGTAGTCGTTGGACTCGAGGAAGCCCTCGACGACGGGCTTGAGCGCCTTGTAGGCGACGGCGACGCCACCACCGATGACGGCGAGGGCGAGGACGATGACGACGAGCCGTCGGAAGACGGACGGCTTGCCCTTCGCAGCTCCGGACGAGCCGCCCTCGCCGGCGCGACGGCTGCTGCGCTTGCGAGCTGCGAGCTCCTGCTCGCGCACCTCGCGCCGGCTCATCGGGGGCGCAGCGTGCGCCTCCTCGAGGTGCTCGACGGTCTCCTCGTGGTCGCCGAAGATGGATGTCTCGAGATGGTCCTTCATCGGCGACGTTCCTTCTTCCGTTTGCCCCCCGGCGTGACGGTCTCTCCGGGCGGCCTGCCCGACAGCGCTTCGGTGTCGAGGGCCGACTGCAGGATGAGCACCGCAGCGGCCTGGTCGACGACGGCCCGTTGTCCTCGGCCCGGGACGCCGCTCTCGCGTAGTCTGCGGTGCGCATCCACGGTGGTCAAGCGTTCATCGACCATCCGCACCCCCACCGTACCCAGACGGGCCGCGAGCCGACCGGCGTAGTCGCGCGCGATGCGGGCGGCCTCACCCTCGTCGCCCGACAGCAGCCGCGGCAGGCCGACGACGACCTCGATCGCCCCCAGCTCCTGCGTCAGGGCGACGATGGCCTCGACGTCGCTGTCGGCGGCGACGTCGCGCGGAAGGGTGCGCACCGGGTGGGCGAGCACGCCCGAGGCGTCCGACGCGGCGACGCCGACGCGGGCGTTGCCCACGTCGACGCCGACGCGAGCACCGGAACGGGCGCGGGGATCGGGCAAGTCAGGCACCTCGGTTGCGGAGCTGGTCCTCGACGGTGCCCAGAGCCACCGAGACACGTGTCGCATCGGTGCCCCCACCCTGGGCGAGGTCGTCCTTGCCGCCACCGCCCCCGCCGAGCGCCTGGGCGGCGAGCTTGACGAAGGCACCGGCCTTGAGGCCGATCTCGCGGGCACGCTCGTTCGTCGCGACGATGACGACCGGGCGACCGGAGGCCACCGAGGCCATCGACACGAGCACCGGCCGGTCGTTGCCGAGGCGGCCGCGCACGTCGGTGACGAGCTTGCGCAGGTCGTCGCCGGTGACCCCGTCACCCGCGTCGTGGCTGACGAACGTCACGCCGGCGATGTCGCGAGCCGACTGGACGAGACCGGACGCGGCCCCGAGCACCTGGCTCTGGCGCACGGCGGCGATCTCCTTCTCGGCATCGCGCAGCCGTCCGAGGATGGTCGCGATGCGGTCGGGCAGCTCGTCCCGGCGGACCCCGAGCGTGTCGGTGAGCTGGCTGACGATGGTGGCCTCTCGGGCGAGGTGGGAGTACGCGTCTGCGCCCACGAGCGCCTCGACGCGTCGCACGCCGGAGCCGATCGAGCTCTCCCCCAGCAGCTTGACGACACCGATCTGGCCGACGCGAGGCGTGTGCGTGCCGACACACAGCTCACGCGACCACTCACCGATCGAGACGACACGGACCCGCTCGCCGTACTTCTCGCCGAAGAGCGCCATGGCGCCGAGCTTCTTCGCCGCGTCGATGTTCATGACGTCCGCCGTCACGGCCAGGTCGTCGAGGAGCACGGCGTTGATCCGCGCCTCGATCTCTCCCATCGCCGCGGCCGGGACGGCCTGGAGCGACTTGAAGTCGAAGCGCAGGCGGCCCGGGGAGTTCTCGGACCCGGCCTGCGTCGCCGTGTCACCGAGCTCGTCGCGCAGGGCCTGGTGCACCATGTGGGTCGCCGTGTGGGCGCGCGAGATCGACCGGCGGCGGACGACGTCCACCTCGGCCTCGGCGTCCTCGCCCAGACCGGCCTCACCCTCGAGCACCGTCGCGCGGTGCACGACGAGGCCGGTGATGGGTCGCTGGACGTCGGTGACCTCGATGAGGGCACCGTTCGCGAGGCGGATGCGCCCGTGGTCGGCCTGCTGACCACCGGACTCCGCGTAGAGCGGCGTCCGGTCGAGCACGATCTCGATCTCGTCACCGGGACCGACGCGGTCGACGACGGCCCCGTCGCGGATCAGCCCTCGGATGCGGGTGTCGGTCAGCGTCTGGTCGTAGCCGGTGAACTCGACGTCGTGCCCGAGGGTGTCGGACAGCTGACGGTAGACGCTCGTGTCACCGTGCGCCGACCGCTTCGCCCGAGCGTCGGCCTTGGCCCGGTCGCGCTGCTCGCTCATGAGCCGGCGGAAGCCGGGCTCGTCGACCTGCAGCCCCTGCTCCGCGGCCATCTCGAGCGTCAGGTCGATCGGGAAGCCGTAGGTGTCGTGCAACGCGAACGCCTCGGCCCCGCCGAGGGTCGTCGCGCCGGACGACTTGGCCCGCGCCACCGCCGTGTCGAGGATCGTCGTACCCGAGCTCAGCGTGCGTCGGAAGGCGTCCTCCTCGGCGTACGCGACCGTGCTGATCCGGTGGAAGTCGGTCTCGAGCTCCGGGTAGGAGGCCTTCATCCGCTCCATGCTGACGGGCAGCAGCTGCTCGAGGGTGGGGGCCTCGACGCCGAGCAGGCGCATCGAGCGGACCGCACGGCGCAACAGGCGGCGCAGGACGTAGCCGCGGCCCTCGTTGCCGGGAGTCACGCCGTCGCCGATGAGCATGAGCGAGCTGCGCACGTGGTCGGCGACGACGCGGAAGCGCACGTCGTCCTCGTGGTCGGCGCCGTAGCGACGGCCTGTCAGGTCCTCCGCCGCCGCGATGACCGGGAAGACCTCGTCGGTCTCGTAGATGTTGTCGACGCCCTGGAGCAGGAAGGCGACACGCTCGAGCCCCATGCCGGTGTCGATGTTGCGCTTGGGCAGCTCGCCCGCGATGTCGAAGTCCTCCTTCGACCGGACGTTCTCGAGCTCGTACTGCATGAAGACGAGGTTCCAGAACTCGAGGTAACGGTCGCCCGCCTCCCAGTCACCGTCGGCGCCGAACTCGCGGCCGCGGTCGAGCAGGATCTCGGAGCAGGGGCCGCCGGGACCGGCGACGCCCATGTTCCAGTAGTTGTCCTTGCGCCCGAGTCGCACGATGCGGTCGTCGGACAGGCCGGCGATCTTCTTCCAGAGCGCGATCGCCTCGACGTCCTCGTGGTAGACGGACGCGTAGAGATCCCTCTCCTCGAACCCGAGGCCGCCCTCGGCCTGGCTACGGGTGATGAGCTCCCACGCGAGCTCGATGGCGCCTTCCTTGAAGTAGTCGCCGAAGCTGAAGTTGCCGTTCATCTGGAAGAAGGTGCCGTGCCGTGTGGTCTTGCCGACCTCCTCGATGTCGAGGGTCCGCACGCACTTCTGCACGCTCGTGGCGCGTGAGAACTGCGGGGTCTCCTGACCGAGAAAGTAGGGCTTGAAGGGGACCATCCCGGCGTTGACGAACAGCAGGTTCGGGTCCTCGTGCACGAGCGGGGCGCTCGGCACGACGGTGTGGCCGCGGCTGCCGAAGTACGAGAGCCAACGACGCCTGATCTCAGCGGTTTCCATGATGAGTCCTTGGGGTCGACGGGTGTGGTCTGCGGGATCCCTTCCGCGCGTGCGGGCGGGCGGGGCGGGGTCAGCGAGGCGCCCTCACTCGGGCGCGGCTGACCCCCGGGGAGCTCGCCTCGCCGGCTGCAGGCCACCCCTGCGGGGCTGCCTGGGTCCCTCGTGGGCCACGGTCATCGTCCTTCGGTCGTCGGCGCACGCTCACGCCGAGGTGGTTCAACCCTAACGGACCGCGTGAGGGTCGTCCCACCACCTTTGCCCGGTATGCCGCTGGGCCGGCTCCCCGTGCGGGAGCCGGCCCAGCCGCATACGTCGCGCCATCGGCGCCCAGCCTGTGGATCAGGCCGAGTGCTCGACCTCGGCGACGAGGTCGGTCTTGACCTCCGGGAAATGGCACGCCTGCAGATGGACGCCGCCCTCGCGGAAGGTGCGCGTCGACTCCTCCGACGTCGCCGAGACGAGCGGCGGCTCCTGCTGGGCGCAGATGTCCTGCGCCTTCCAGCACCGGGTCCGGAAACGGCAGCCGCTCGGCGGGTCGATCGGGCTCGGCACGTCGCCGACGAGGCGGATGCGCTCCTTGGGGGCGATGCCGCGCGCGACGTTGATGTCGGGCGCCGCCGAGAGCAGGGCCTGGGTGTACGGGTGCTCCGGGGCCTCGTAGATCTTCTTCTTGTCGCCGTACTCGACGATCTTGCCGAGGTACATGACCGCGACCTGGTCGCAGAAGTGGCGCACGACGCCGAGGTCGTGGGCGACGAAGATGAACGCGAGGTCGAGCTCGTTGCGCAGCTTGGCCAGCAGGTTCATCACCTGAGCCTGGATCGACACGTCGAGGGCCGACACCGGCTCGTCGGCGATGATCAGCTTCGGCTCGACCGCGAGGGCGCGGGCGATGCCGATGCGCTGGCGCTGGCCGCCCGAGAACTCCGACGGGTAGCGGTTGATGTGCTCCGGGTTGAGGCCGACGAGCGCGAGCAGCTCCTGCACGCGGGCCTTCTCCTTGCCCTTGTGCAGGCCGTGCACGCGCAGCGGCGTGGTGAGGATCGCCCCGACCGTCTGCCTCGGGTTGAGGGAGGAGTACGGATCCTGGAAGATCATCTGGACGTTGCGACGGATCTCGCGCAGCTCGTGCTCCTTGAGGTGCGTGATGTCGCGCCCCTCGAACTCGACGGTGCCGCCGGTGGGCTCGTCGAGCCGCGTCACGAGTCGGGACGTCGTCGACTTGCCGCAGCCGGACTCGCCCACGAGGCCGAGGGTCTGGCCCTCCTTGACGGTGAAGCTGATGCCGTCGACGGCCTTGACCGTCGCCTTGACCATCTTCAGGCCCTGGACCTCGCGGAACGGGAAGTGGCGCTGAAGGTCGGTGACCTTGAGCAGCGTCTTGTCGCTCATCGAACTCCCTCGTCGTGCTGCAGCGTGGCCACGGGGTCGGTCAGGTGACAGCGGATCTCACGGTTGGACAGGCCCGGCGTCGGCCGCCACTCGGGCAGCACGGTCCAGCAGGCGTCTCCCTCGACCTGCGTCTTGAACTCGCAGCGCGGGTGGAACGAGCAGCCCGACGGGAGGTTGAGCAGGCTGGGCGGCGTGCCCTTGATCGCCTTGAGCTCCTCGAGGTCCTCGGAGTGCGAGGGCAGCGACTGGAGCAGCCCGTAGGTGTAGGGGTGCGACGGCTGGGCCAGCACCTCCTTGGCACTGCCCTTCTCGACACCGCGACCGGCATACATCACGAGGATGTCGTCGGCCGTCTCCGCCACGACCGCGAGGTCGTGCGTGATGAGGATGACCGCCGAGCCGAACTCCTTCTGGAGGTCGTTGACGAGGTCGAGGATCTGCGCCTGCACCGTGACGTCGAGTGCCGTCGTCGGCTCGTCGGCGATGAGCAGCTTCGGGTTGTTGACGAGACCGAGCGCGATCATCGCGCGCTGACGCATGCCGCCCGAGAACTCGTGCGGGTAGGAGTTGGCGCGGCGCTGCGGGTTCGGGATGCCGACGAGGTCGAGCATCTCGACGGCACGCTTCATCGCGACCTGCTTGCTCACCTTGTTGTGCGCCCGGTAGGCCTCGGCGATCTGCCCGCCCACCTTGTGGAACGGGTGGAGCGAGCTCTGCGGTCCTGGAAGACCATCGCGGCCTTGGTGCTGCGGATCTTCTGGAAGGTCGAGCTCGGTGCACCGACGAGCTCGATGCCGTCGAGCTTGATGCTGCCGGTGATCTGGGTTCGCTTGGGGTTGTGCAGGCCGAGCACCGCCATGCTGCTGACCGACTTGCCGGAGCCGGACTCGCCGACGATGGCGAGAGTGCGGCCGAGGCGGGCCTGGTAGGTCAGGTTGGAGACGGCCTTGACCACGCCTTCCTCGGTGGGGAAGGCCACCGAGAGGTCGTTGACGTCGAGGACGACGTCGCCGGCGTCACGGGCTTCGGCGGTCTGGGTCGAGATGGTGTTGACGGTCGCGGTCACGAAAGCCTCACTCGCGGGTCGATGAAGGAGTACGCGATGTCGACGACGAGGTTCA
This sequence comes from Terrabacter sp. Ter38, assembly GCF_024519435.1. GTDB lineage: Bacteria > Actinomycetota > Actinomycetes > Actinomycetales > Dermatophilaceae > Terrabacter. Next base: position 32,417 of record NZ_JALJRZ010000007.1, on the reverse strand, counting down.
TGACCACGACGACGACGGCTCCGATGAGCACGGTGCCCATGATGACCGGGAGGTCGAAGGACCGGAGGGCCGCGAGGCCACGACGGCCGATGCCGTCGACGCCGAAGATCTGCTCGGTGATGAGCGTGCCGGTCAGCAGGGCGGCGATGTCGAGACCCAGGATCGTGGCGATCGGGCTCATCGCGGCACGGAAACCGTGCTTGAACAGGACCGTGCGCTCACTGATGCCCTTGGAGCGCGCCGTGCGGATGTAGTCCATCGAGAGCGTCTCGATCATCGAGTTGCGGGTGTATCGCACGTAGGAGGCCGACGTGACGAGCCCGAGGATCAACGCCGGTGCGAGCATGCCCATGAAGTACGGGCCGACACCGGCGGATATCGCGGAGTACTGCGGCAGGACGTTCCACAGGATGACGGGGTAGAGCGCGACGAGGAGCGCGAGGACGTAGTACGGGATGGAGCCCAGCACCTGCGAGGCGCCGACGAGCCCGCGGTCGGACGCGGAGCCGCGGCGGACCGCCGCAAGGATGCCGAACGTCACACCGACGGTCACGAACACGACGGCGGCCATCAGGGCCAGCACGACCGTGTTCGGGAAGCGGGTGAAGAGCTCCTCGTTGACGGAACGACGCGTCACGAAGGAGAAGCCGAGGCAGGGAGCGCCGCAGTGGACGGTGTCACCGGCGTACACGAAGTCGCGGCCGACGAAGAGTCCCTTGAAGTAGGTGAGGAACTGCTCGATGAGGGGCTTGTCCAGCCCGATGCTCTTGGTGATGGCCTCGAGCCGTGCGGGGTTGCACTTGGTCTCGGGGCACATGGCCTGGGCCGGGTCGGACGGGCCCGCGAAGAACAGCAGGAACGCCGAGACCAGGGTGGCCATGATGACGCTCAGGGCGAGAGCCGACCGCCTGAGGATGTACGTGAGCACGTTTTGCCTTCCAAACGAGGTGGGCGCCGGTGGTGGGGGCCCGGGAAAACCCGGACCCCCACCACGGCTGTCAGTTCAGATCTTGCTCCCCCGGAGGGGCGCTGTCACTGACGACTTACTGGTCGAGCCACACGTCGGTGAGGTCCGGCATACCCTTGTTCGGGTTGTTGTGGACGTTCTTGACCTTCATGCCGAAGACCGAGTTGCCCTTGTCGTTGTTGTCCGGGATGGCCAGCAGGTAGTTCTCCGTCAGCCACTTGTCCATCTTGCCCCACTCCGGGCCCTGCTCCGTGATGGAGAGGTTCTGGATGCGCTTGATCTCGGCGTCGATCTTGGCGTCGGAGAAGTTACCGAAGGTCGTACCACCCTGCGAGAGGGCGATCGTGCCGATGGTGGGCGGGATGATCGAGTCGGCGGACGGCCAGTCGAAGCACCATCCACGCGGCGACTGGAGCATGTTGTACTTGCCCTTGGGGTCGCCGACGATCTTGCGACGCTCGGCTCCGGGAACACCGATGTCCTGAACCTTGAAGCCGGCGGCCTCGAGCTTCTGCTTGCGGACCTGGTTGACCTTCTGCGCGATGTCGTCGTCGTTCGTGTAGTAGTAGATGAGCTCGAACGGCTTGTCGGGGCCGTAACCGGCCTTGGCGAGCATGTCCTTGGCCATGGTCGGGTTGCCGTCGCCCTGACCGTTCATCTTGACGCCCGGGGCAGCCTCGGCCTCGTAGTCGAGGTGACCGGGGATCTGCGGCGGGATGATCGTGCTGGCGGGCGAGAAGGAGTGCGTCGTCTCGCCGCCGGCCTTGTGGATCGAGTCGAAGGGCCACGCCACGGCGATCGCCTTGCGGATCTCGATCGGGATCTTGCGGGCGTCCAGGTTGACCATGAGCACGCAGGAGGACGGGCCCTCCTCGAACTGGGCCTTCTTGTCGCCCTCGATCTGCGGGATGAGGGACGAGTCGATGGCGTCCCAGTTGAGGCTCGTCGCGTCGTCGCCGTTGGAGGCGAGGATGGCCGTCTGCGTCTTGATGACGTCGACGCCCCACTTGAAGTGGAAGCCGTCCGGGTAGTTGTGACGTGCCGGGTCGGTGGCGGGGTCCCAGTTGGGGTTGCGCTTGAGGACCAGCTCGGTGCCCGGGGTGTACTTGTCGAACATGTACGGGCCGGTGGCGAGCGGGTGCAGCTGGTAGTCGGCCTTCTTGTCCTTCGCCTCGGGGATCGGCGTGAACTGGTTGAAGGAGACGAAGTAGGGCAGCGTCTCGAAGCGCTTCTCGAGGTGGAAGACGACGGTCTTGTCGTCGGGGGCCTCGACACCCTTCCAGTTCTTGTCACCCTTGTAGGGGCCCTGGTAGTCGGCGCCACCCTTGAAGAACTCGCGCTGGTACGTCGGGCCGTTGGCCGCGAGGTCGGGGTCGAACGAGCGCTTCGCAGCGAAGACGATGTCGGCGGCCTTGACCGGCGTGCCGTCTTCGTACTTGATGCCGTCCTTGAGCGTGAACGTCCACGTGAGGCCGTCCTCGGACGCCTTGCCGAGGTCGGTGGCGAGGTCCGGAACGAGGACCTGCTTGCCGTCACGGCTGACGTAGGTCGTCAGGGCGCGGTGCGTCAGCGAGAAGATGACGGCCGTGTCCTGGTAGAACTGGTCGCTCGGGTCCATGTTGGCGGGCGTCGAGGAGTAGGGCACCGTGAGGATGCCACCCTTCTTCGCGCCGGGGATCTCGGGGGCGGGGCCCTTGGCGTTGGGGTCGAGGGCGGCACCTGCGGTGTCGACCTTGCCGCCCGTGCCGTTGGTGCCACCGGCACCGCCGTTGTTGGCGGCAGGCGCGCCGCAGGCCGCGACGAAGCCGAGGGAAGCCGCGGCTCCCACGGTCAGGACTTTGGTCCAGCGCATTGTTGTTTGCTCCCTTTTGTGCTTGTCCCGGCGCTTTGCCGAGAACATCTGGTGACCGTGACCCGGTGGGGTCAGCGGCGGCTGGTGGGGTCGAACGCGTCGCGGATCGAGTCGCCGAGCAGGCTCAGGGCGAGGACGAGGAGCGACAGGCCGATGACCGACGGCCAGAGCCACAGCGGGTAGGTGGCGAAGAGGTTCTGCGCGTCGGCGATGGTGCGACCCCACGACGCGGTGGGCTCGACGAGACCTGCGCCGAGGTAGCTCAGCGTCGCCTCGTAGGTGATGTAGGCCGGGACGGCGATCGAGGCCGAGACGATGATCGGCCCGACGAGGTTGGGCAGGATCTCGCGGAAGAGGATCGAGCGGGTCGGCACGCCGATGGCTCGGGCTGCCTGGACGAACTCGCGCTCGCGCAGGCTCTTGACCTCACCGCGCACGAGGCGCGCCAGGCCCATCCACCCGAAGACGACGAGGATGACGATGAGGACCCAGAAGCGGATCGCCGAGGTCTGCTCGGGCGTCAGGTCGTTGCCGGCCGCGATGCGCTTCTGCATGATCGGGATGATCGCCAGGACGAGCAGCAGGATCGGCAGCGACAGGAAGAAGTCGATGATCCAGGAGATGACCTTGTCCGTGGCGCCGCCGAGGTAGCCGCCGACGAGGCCGAGCGCGACGCCGACGATGGTCGAGGCGAAGGCCGCGACGAAGCCGATGATGAGCGACGGCCGCGCGCCGTAGGCCCAGCGGGCGAAGAGGTCGCGACCGAGTCGCGGCTCGACACCGAGCCAGTGGGCGGAGCTGGCCCCGACCGTCGGCAGACCGTTGAAGTCGACGAGCTCCGTGTGCACGGTGCTCGGGTCGGCCTTCGCGCCGGTGATGGGGTCGACCGCCTCGAGCGAGACGAGGAACGGCGCGAAGATCGCGACGAGCAGGAAGAACAGGATGATGGCGGAGCAGATGATCGCGACCTTGTCCCGCTTGAGCCGGGCCCAGGCCACCTGACCGGGAGAACGTCCGGTGCGGACCTCCTGGTGCTCAGGTGGGGTCGTCGAAGACGTCTCCTCGGATTCCTCGATCAGCGTTGCTGCTGAGGGCTCCGGCATTGCGTTCAACGCGTTGTCTCCATCCTTGTGGGATCACATCCGACCCGGGGATTCGTCACCCGGGCCGCCCCCGGGAGCACACCAGATGATCCGGATGCCACCCCCGCCGGGACGACGCGAGCCTGCCACACAGTCTCGCGCTGTCCAAGCATCGAGACGTGCATGGATGACAAATCGTTACCGAGTACCGCGTCCCGCGACACAATGTCCGTCCACGCGCGACAGGCCCGAAACAATCCCCGACCACGCACCCGCCGACACGTCTCTCCGGTCACTCTCCGCGCGTGCGCCCCAGACGTCCCGAGAGCCATTCCCAGCGCGCCCGGAGGCGCTCCTCGAACCCGCGGTCGGTGGGGCGGTAGTAGCTGACGGAGTCGTGGAGGTCGTCCGGGAGGTACTGCTGCGCGGCGACCCCGTCAGGCTCGTCGTGGGCATAGACGTAGCCCTTCCCGTGGCCGAGGCGCTCGGCCCCGGCGTACCCGCTCCCCCGCAGGTGCGCGGGTACGACGCCGCCGCGCCCCGCGCGTACGTCGGCGATCGCCTCGTTGATGCCGAGGTATGCCGCGTTGGACTTGGGTGCCATGGCGTTGTGGACGACCGCCTGGGCGAGGATGATCCGCGCCTCCGGCATGCCGATCTGGGCCACCGCGTGCATCGCGGCCACGGCCGTCTGGAGAGCGGTCGGGTCGCCCATGCCGACGTCCTCGCTGGCCGAGATGACGATGCGTCGGGCGATGAAGCGCGGGTCCTCCCCGGCCTCGAGCATCCGGGCGAGGTAGTGCAGGGCTGCGTCGACGTCGCTGCCGCGCATCGACTTGATGAGCGCGCTCGCCACGTCGTAGTGCTGGTCGCCGGCGCGGTCGTAGCGGACGGCCGCCTGGGCGACGGCCTGCTCGACGTGCGCGAGGGTGATCTCGACGGGCTCGTCGGACATCCGGCCGGGGGGCTGCGCGTCGAGCGCGACGCCGGCGGCGGCCTCGAGGGAGGTCAGCGCACGGCGCGCGTCGCCGCCGGCGATCCGGACGAGGTGGTCGGTGGCGTCGACGGCCATCGTGTGTGCGCCACCGAACCCCCGCTCGTCCGCGAGCGCGGCGGCGAGCAGCTCGGCGATCTCCCCGTCGGACAGGGACTCGAGGGTGACGAGCACCGAGCGCGACAGCAGGGGGGCGATGATGCTGAACGACGGGTTCTCGGTGGTGGCCGCCACGAGGATGACGGTGCGGTTCTCCACGCCGGGGAGCAGGGCGTCCTGCTGGGCCTTGGTGAAGCGGTGGATCTCGTCGAGGAAGAGCACGGTCTGGCGGCCGTAGAGGTCGCGCTCGCGCACGGCCGACTCCATGACCGACCGGACGTCCTTGACACCGGCCGTCACGGCCGAGAGCTCGACGAAGCGGCGCTCCGCCGCGGTCGCGACGAGGTGGGCGAGCGTCGTCTTGCCCGTCCCGGGCGGCCCCCAGAGGATCGCGGACAGCGGACCAGCGGCACCGCCGGAGCCCTCGATGAGCCGGCGGAGCGGGCTCCCCGGCCGCAGCACCTTCGTCTGGCCGCGCACCTCCTCGAGCGTGCGCGGCCGCATCCTCACGGCGAGCGGGGCGTGCCCGGCGGATGCCGGCTGCTCCGCGCGGTCGGCGGCAGAGGCGGCACCGAACAGGTCGTCTGAAGTCACTGTGGAAGGCTATCCACGTGCGGAACCCCTCTTCCGGGCCGACGGCCCCCGACGCGACCGACACGCGGGCCGCATCCGATGCGAAGGTCACGCGGATGGCGCGGCTCGGCAGGCTCATCGCGCGCCATCCCGGACGGTGGGTGATCGCCTGGGTCCTCATCACCATCGCCTGCTTCGCCGTGGCGGTCGGAGGCGTCACCGGCGAGTCGCTCTTCAACCGGCTCCACTCCGGTGCTCCCACCGTCGACTCGGAGTCGACCGAGGCACGTCAGATCATCGAGCAGGCGCAACCGGCGCTCGAGACCCTGACGATGCAGGTCACGGGAGCCGACCTCACCGACGCCACCGTCGTCGCCGACGGTGCCGCCGCGACGAAGGGCGTGACGCAGGTGCCGGGCGTCAGGCAGGTGCGTTCGCCCCTGCTCGCCCCGGGCGGGCTCACGGACCCGACCGTGGCACCGCTGCTGAAGGGCGGCACCCCGGCGGCCGGCGGCTTCGTCACCGTCGTGGACTTCGAGCCGGGTCTCGGCAAGAAGGCGCAGGACGAGGCCGAGGCGGCCGCCGAGAAGGCGCTCCTCGAGGTGCCGACGGCGATGAACGCCCAGGGCAGTGTGGGTAGTCCGAGCAAGATCATCACGGCCATCACGACCACCGTCGAGCGCGACCTCATCCGCGGGGAGGGCATCGCCCTGCCGTTGACCTTCATCGTCATGTTCTTCGTGTTCGCCGGATTCATCGCGGCCGGCATGCCGATCGTGGGGGCCTTCGTGTCGATCGGCGGCGCCCTCCTCTCGCTCTTCGCGTTCTCGCACGTCGTCGAGCTCGACGCCACCGTCGTCAACATCGTGACGCTCCTCGGCCTCGGCCTCTCCATCGACTACGGCCTGCTCACCGTGAGCCGCTTCCGTGAGGAGCTGGCGAGCCGCGAGCACCGGACCCCCTCGCCCGAGGAGGTGTCCCGCGCCGCCGAGCGCACGGTCGCGACGGCGGGACGCACCGTCCTGTTCTCCGCGCTCATCGTCGCCATCGCACTGTCGGGCCTGCTCCTCTTCGAGGCCTCGATCATGCGGGCCATCGGCGTGGCGGGCGTGAGTGTCGTGCTCGTGGCGATGATCGTCGCGATCACGCTCGTTCCGGCGCTCTGCGTCATCGGCGCCAGGCGCCTGGCCCGCACGTCGGCGGCGCCCACGTCGGACACCGGGGTCTTCTCCCGGCTGGCCGCGGGGGTGCAGCGACGGCCCGTCGCCGTCATCATCACCGTCGTCACGGTGCTGGTCGTGCTGGCGCTGCCGACTCTGTCGATGCGGCTCACCTCGTCCGGCACCCAGCTGCTGCCGGTCGACGCCCCCCAGCGGGTCTTCTTCGAGCAGCTCGCCCGCGACTACCCCGCTCTGTCGGCCCCGGAGGTCACGGTCGTCGCGCGCTCGTCCGACACGTCCGCCGTGACGAGCTGGGCCGACCAGTTCCGCGACGACCCCGGCGTCGAGTCGCTTGCGGTGACCCCTCTCGGAACGACCGACCACAAGGTCGACATCCGTGTCGCCGGGGAGCCGACCTCCGACGAGGCGCAGGAGCTCGTGGCGAGGATCCGCGCGACACCCGCGCCCTTCGAGACGCTGACCACGGGGCAGGCGGCCGCGCAGATCGACTTCCTCGACTCCATGGCCGCCCGCGCTCCGTATGCCGTGGGGCTCGTCGTGCTCGGCACGCTCGTCCTGCTCTTCCTCATGACGGGCTCGCTCGTCATCCCGGTCAAGGCGCTGCTGCTCAATGTCCTCTCCCTCGGCGCCGCGCTCGGGGTCGTCGTCTGGATCTTCCAGGAAGGGCACCTCGAGGGGCTGCTCAACTTCTCCTCGGTCGGGGCGGTGGAGTCGATCGTGCCCTTCCTCGTCCTCGCGTTCGGCTTCGGCCTGTCGATGGACTACGAGGTGTTCCTGCTCTCGCGCATCGTGGAGTTCCATCGTGAGGGTCACGAGAACGACCGCGCCGTGTCGCTCGGCCTGCAGCGCACCGGTCGCATCATCACCTCGGCCGCCCTGCTCATCTGCATCGTCTTCGCCGGCTTCGTCGCCGGTGACATCCTCATCATCAAGGAGATGGGTGTCGCCCTCGTGGCCGCCGTCCTCATCGACGCGACCCTCGTGCGGATGTTGCTCGTCCCTGCGACGATGACGGTGCTCGGCCGGTGGAACTGGTGGGCGCCTGCGCCGTTGCGTCGCCTCCACGAGCGCTTCGGGATCACGGAGTGAACGCCGTCGTCGCGGCGCACGGGCTCGACGGTCTGCTGGACGCGACCGGCGGCCATCCCTTCGTGCGGTGGGAGGTCACGGACGACCTCGCCGCGACGTGGTGGGGCGCGGCCGACGCCGTCGCCTTCCAGCGGACCCGCAAGGCCGTGCGACGCACCATCAACGTGCTCGGTGGAGACGACGGCGTGACAGCACTCCTCGACCACCTGCCGGAGATCGCGGCGACCGTCTCGCCCGACCGTCGCGCCTTCTCCGTCAGTGTGCCGCAGCACCTCGAGCCACACCTCCGGGAGCGCTACCGGGTCATGGACGGCGGCGACTGGGAGTGGTTCCACACGACTACCGCTCCCGCCGAGCACCCGTCGCACGAAAGGGTGGTCGTCATCGACGGCGTCGCGCGCGCCGACGAGGTGCGGGCCTTCCTCGAGGCCCACTCCCCCACGGCCGACACCGAGCCCGGCCACGGCGAGCGGTGGTTCGCCGTGGAGGACGTCGACGGTTCCCTCTGCGCGGTGGCCGCCTGGGGCGCCACCCGGGCCGGTGCGCCGCACCTGTCGTCCGTCGCCGTCGACACGCGCCTGCGGGGGCAGGGGCTCGGCCGCACGATCGTCGGCGCCGTGACCCGGCTGGCCGTCGCCGAGACGGGCGTCTGCACCCTCGGGATGTACTCCCACAACGTCGTCGCCCGAGGGCTCTACCTGTCGCTCGGCTACGACCGGCTGTGCGCCTGGTCGAGCCGCCCGGTCGTCATCGACCGCTGACCGGGCGGCGCACCGCGCTGCGGCGTCAGGCGAAGTCGGCCGCGGTGACGGTCCGGTCGGCCGGCTCCACGAGCACGACCCAGTTGCCCGAGTTGTCGCGGCAGACCGCCTCGGTGCCGTACGGACGGGCCGACGGGGGCTGGAGGAACTCGACGCCCTTGGCCGACAGGTCGGCATACGTCTGCTCGCAGTCGTCGACGGTGAGGCCCAGACCGTTGAGTCCGCCGGCGTCCTGTGCCCGCTTCATCGCGGTGACGAGCTCGTCCGGGAAGGGCGGGCCGGGGATGGCGAGGCTGACCTGCAGCTCCGGCTGGCTCGGGTGCACGACGGTGCACCAGCGGTAGCCGTCGCCGAGGGTGATGTCGTCCTTCTCCTCGAACCCGAGGACGTCGACGTAGAAGCGCTTGGACTCGTCGATGTCCTTCACGAAGACACTGACGATGGAGATGTTGGTGATCATGTGACCACGCTAGGACGGGTCCGCCACCTCGTGCTTCTCCTGGGTTGCGGACCCTGCGGGCGCGCTCTCCGCCAGGCCCCACATGAACAGGACGCAGCCCGGGATGTGCGGCGCTCCGGTCGCGGCGTACCTCGCCTGGTACTCGGTGGGGCTCTCCCCCACGACCGTGCGGAACCGGCTGCTGAACGAGCCGAGGCTCGAGAAGCCGACCGTGTGGCACACCTCGGTGACGGTGAGGTTCGTGGCGCGGAGCAGGTCCTGGGCGCGCTCGATGCGGCGGGCCGAGACGTACGCGGCCGGCGTCACGCCGTACGTCGCGCGGAAGAGCCGGAGGAAGTGGTACTTCGAGAGGCCGGCCGCCGCGGCGAGCCGGTCGAGGTCGAGGGGTACGGCGTACTCACGGTCGGCGAGGTCGCGGGCGCGACGGAGGTGGACGAGCACGTCGTCCGGTGCACGCGTGATCTGCTCCGCCACGTCCCCATCCTGCCGGAGCCGCCGCCGGTCCGGGTCGCGCGGGCCTTCGTCGTGCGTGGCCTCGTCGGTGACCCCGGCCGACGAGAACGTATGCCGCCCGCCCGGGTCGGGTGGGCGGCATACGTCCTCGGTCGGCGGCGGAGGGCCGCCTCCCGGCTCAGCTCTGCTTCGGGTTGACCTCGGGGGCACCCTGCGTGGCCGGCGCAGAGGCCGCGGGCGTCGCGTCCACGCCGGCCTCCTTGCGCTGGGCGGGCGTGATCGGGGCCGGCGCCGCGGTCAGTGGGTCGTAGCCGCCACCGGACTTCGGGAACGCGATGACGTCGCGGATCGAGTCGGTGTGGGCGAGCAGGGAGACGATGCGGTCCCAGCCGAACGCGATGCCGCCGTGCGGCGGGGCACCGAAGGCGAACGCGTCCAGGAGGAAGCCGAACTTCTCCCGGGCGTCCTGCTCCGACAGGCCCATGACAGCGAAGACGCGCTCCTGCACGTCGCGGCGGTGGATACGGATCGAGCCGCCGCCGATCTCGTTGCCGTTGCAGACGATGTCGTAGGCGTAGGCGAGCGCCGGCCCCGGGTCGGTGTCGAAGGTGTCGAGGAACTCGGGCTTGGGCGAGGTGAAGGCGTGGTGGACGGCCGTCCACGCACCGGCACCCACCGCGACGTCGCCGGAGGCGACGGCGTCGGCCGCCGGCTCGAAGAGCGGGGCGTCGACGACCCAGAGGAAGCTCCACGCGTCCTCGTCGATGAGCTCGCAGCGCCGCCCGATCTCGAGACGGGCGGCGCCGAGCAGCGCACGGGACGGCTTGGCCGCACCGGCGGCGAAGAAGATGCAGTCCCCCGGTTGGGCGCCGACGTGCTCGGCGAGGCCGGCGCGCTCGGCGTCGGTGAGGTTCTTTGCGACCGGGCCGCCGAGCTCGCCGTCCTGCTGGACGAGGACGTAGGCGAGGCCACGGGCGCCGCGCTGCTTGGCCCACTCCTGCCAGGCGTCGAGCTGCTTGCGCGGCTGGCTCGCACCACCGGGCATGACGACCGCACCGACGTAGTCGGCCTGGAAGACGCGGAAGGTGGTGTCGGCGAAGTAGGCGGTGCACTCGACGAGCTCGTTGCCGAAGCGCAGGTCGGGCTTGTCGGAGCCGTAGCGGGCCATCGCGTCGGCGTAGGTCATCCGCTGGAACGGGGCCTCGAGCTCGACGCCGATGAGGCGCCAGAGCGCCTGCACGATCGACTCGCCGAGCTCGATGATGTCGTCCTGCTCGACGAAGCTCATCTCGATGTCGAGCTGGGTGAACTCCGGCTGGCGGTCGGCACGGAAGTCCTCGTCGCGGTAGCAGCGGGCGATCTGGTAGTAGCGCTCCATGCCGGCCACCATGAGCAGCTGCTTGAACAGCTGGGGGCTCTGCGGCAGGGCGTACCACGAACCGGGCGCGAGGCGCGCGGGCACGAGGAAGTCACGGGCGCCCTCGGGCGTGGAGCGGGTCAGGGTCGGCGTCTCGATCTCGACGAAGTCGCGGGCGCCGAGCACGGCGCGCGCGGCGGCGTTGACCTTGGAGCGCAGTCGGATCGCGGCGCCCGCCGAGCTGGCACCGGGTCGGCGCAGGTCGAGGTAGCGGTGCTTGAGGCGCGCCTCCTCGCCGACGGTGACGCGCTCGTCGATCTGGAACGGCAGCGGGGCGGCCGGGTTGAGCACCTCGAGCTCGCTGACGATGACCTCGATGTCGCCGGTGGGCAGGTCGGGGTTGGCGTTGCCCTCCGGACGCTCGCGCACCTCACCGGTGACCTTGACGCAGAACTCGTTGCGCACGTCGTGGGCACCGCCCTGGGCGAGCACCTCGTCACGAGCGACGACCTGGGCCACACCCGAGGCGTCGCGCAGGTCGAGGAAGGCGACCCCGCCGTGGTCTCGACGCCGCGCCACCCAACCGGTGAGGGTGACGGTCTGGCCTGCGTGGTCGGCGCGGAGAGTGCCGGCCTCGTGAGTGCGGAGCACGGAGGGTCCTTCCGGGACGTGGTTCCCGCGGCCCGAGGGCCGCCGGGGCTGAGCGAGGTGGTGCGCGAGGTGGTGAGCGCAGGTCGTGCGCAGGTGCCCGGCAGCTGGTCGGCCGTGGGCACCGAGGACCAATCCTAGACCGCCTGCGCCTAGGCTCTTCGCCGTGCAGCACTTCCGCAACCGCGACCTCGACGGGGTCCGAGGTCTCGCGATCCTCCTCGTCCTCGCTGCCCACTCCGGACTACCGGTCCGCTGGGGTGGGCTGTCCGGCGTGACGCTCTTCTTCGTCCTGTCGGGCTACCTCATCACGAGCCTGCTCATCAGGGAGTGGGACCGCTGGGGATCCGTCAGCCTGTGGCGCTTCTGGGGACGGCGCGCGCTGCGCCTGCTGCCCGCCCTCGTGCTGCTGCTGCTGCTCGCTCCCGTGCTGCTCTGGGCGACCGGGGACGAACGGCTCTCGACCTACCCGACGGCGGCGCTCGCGTCGCTCTTCTACGTCGGCAACTGGGTGCGCGTCGCCGGGACGGACCTCGGGGTGCTCAACCATCTCTGGTCGCTCTCGGTCGAGGAGCAGTTCTACGTCGTCTGGCCGGCGATCTTCATCGTCCTCATGACCTGGCTGCGCAGCCGAGCGCTTGCGGTGGTCCTCAGCCTCGCCGCCCTCGCGACCTTCTACTCGGTGTGGACTGTCGGCAGCGAGATCCGCCTCGACGTCTCGACCGAGACGAACGCGTTCGCCCTGCTGCTCGGCGTGGCGCTCGCCTTCTCACTGGCCGCCGTGCGATCTCGCGGCTGGGAGCTGCCGGCCACGAGCCCGCTCATCCCGTTCGTCGTCATGGTCGCCGTCTCGGCCTTCCCCGGGCGCGGGCTCGAGGTGGACCATCCCCTCTTCCGACCCCTCGGTGCCGTCTACGCCGTGGTCGGGGTGTGGCTCGTGTATGCCGCCGTGTCGGGTCACTCGCGCGTCGTGGGCTCCCGCATCATGGTCTTCTTCGGCACCATCAGCTACGCGCTCTACCTGTGGCACCAGACGTTCATCAACAGCCGGCTCCTCGGCGAGCACACGACGCCCCGCAACCTGCTGCTCGTCGCGGCCGCCGTGCTCGTCTCGTGGCTGTCGTGGGTGCTCGTCGAGCGCCCCGTGGGTCGCCTGCGCGGACGCCTCCGGCTCGACCAGCCGTCACGCCGCCAGCAGCAGTTCGCCGACGTCCCCGACCGGCAGCCCGCGGTCCCCGCGACGCCCACGGCATAGGGGCGGAGGGCGGAGGGTCCGGTCCGGCCGGTCGCCGACGCGACGTCCGCGGCCACGTCTCCGCCGCCGACGCCGCCTACGCGGTCTGTCGTGCTCCCGCACCCACCACGTCAGCCTGGGCATCCGGCACGTCGTGCTCCTCGACGCTGCGGGAGTCGGTGAGGGTGAGTGCGCCCCACGTGGTCACGACCCCGACGACGACGGCGAGCACGGCATACGTCACCCGCTCACCGTGGAAGAAGGACGAGACGAGCTCCGGACTCCACGTGCCGGCGGGGAGGGTGGTCGTCACGAGCACGGCGACGAGGGTGCCCACGACGGCGGTGCCGACGCTCGTGCCGACCTCCTGGGCCGTGTCGTTGAGCGCGGTACCGATCGAGGTGCGGTTGGCGGGCATCGCCTCGACGAGGGCCACGGCGCAGATCGTCATGACCGTGCGTAGGCCGACGGTCAGGACGACCATGGCGACGGCGATGGCCGCGTAGCCCCGGTCGACGCCCCAGGCCATCCCGACGAGCGCGACGACGAGCAGGCCCGCGCCGACGAGGCACGCGATCCGGTGCCCGAAGCGGCGGACGAGCCACTCCGAGAGCGGGGTCGCGAGGACCATCGTCATGATGAGCGGGAGGTTGGCGAGGCCAGCACGAACAGGGCTCCAGCCCCATGCGTACTGGAAGTGCAGGATGAGCCCGAACATGACCCCGGCCATCGCGATCGAGGTCCCGGCCTGCGCCAGCGTGGCCCCGCGCACGGTCCCGGACGAGAAGATCGACAGGTCGAGCATCGGCGAGGCGGCACGGCGCTCGTGGCGGACGAACGCGACGAGAGCGAGCGCGGAGCCCAGGACGGCCGCGAGCGTGGCCGCGGACGTCCACCCGTGCTCGACGCCGCTGGTCAGGGCGTAGCAGCCGAGTCCGATGGCCGCGATGCTCAGCAGGGCACCGGGCAGGTCCAGCCGGTCGGCGGTGAGGTCCTCGGGCCGGTCGGCCGGGACCCCCAGCCGCACGCCGACCCAGGCCACGAGGGCGATGGGGGCGTTGACGAGGAGGAGCCACTCCCAGCCGACGTGGGCGAGCGCCGTGCCCCCGAGCAGCGGACCGAGGACGAAGCCCGACATCCCGACGACGATCATGACGGTCATGGCCCGCATCCGCAGGGCCTGGTCGTCGAAGAGCCGGAAGACGAGGGAGTTGGTGATCGGGGCCATGGCCGCGGCCGCGACGCCGAGGGCGGCGCGCAGGGCGATGAGCTCACCGGTTGTCGTGACAGCGGCGACGCCGAGGCTGATGACGCCGAAGCCCGCGAGGCCCCAGAGGAGCACCCGGCGTCGGCCGAGCCGGTCCGCCGCCGAGCCGGCGGTGAGCAGCAGTCCCCCGAACGTCAGCGAGTAGGCCCCGGTGACCCACTGGAGCGCGGTGGTGCCGCTCCCGAGGTCGCGGCCGATCGTCGGGAGCGCGATCGTCAGGAGGGTGTTGTCGACCATCTCGACGAAGAAGGCGAGACAGAGCGCGAGCATCGGGATCCACGCAGCGCGGAGCGAGGGGTAGGTGCGGCTCGGCGTCATGGTCACGGTCATGGGCCGTCTCCTCTCATCGAACAACGTTCGGCGATCGAACGTTGTTCGATGTTATAGAACGATGTTCGATGAACGCAAGCCCGGCCCGGGATCCTGTGATGGGATGGGCGCATGAGCCCCCAGCGACAGCACGCCGCTCGGCCCTCCCGCGAGGCTCGGGCCCCACGTGAACGGCCCCCCGGGGGGCGACGCCGGGCCTCACACTCGCTCGAGGCCGTCCTCACGGAGGCCGTCGCCCTGCTCGACACGAGCGGCGAGCAGGCCCTGACGTTCCGTGCCCTCGCGGCCCGCCTCGGTGGTGGCGCCGCGAGCATCTACTGGTACGTCTCGAGCAAGGACGAGCTGCTCGACCGAGCCGCCGACCACGTGCTGGCCGATGTGCTCGCCGCCGTGGAGCACGTCGGGGTCAGCGACCCCGTCGACGACCTCCGGACCATCGCGCTGGCCCTCTTCGACGCGATCGTCGAGCGGCCCTGGCTCGGTGCCTACTTCATGCGCGACACGGGGGTTCAGCCCAACGGCCTGCGCCTCTACGAGCGGCTGGGACAGCAGGTGCTGCGGCTGGAGCTCACGCCACGTCAGAGCTTCCACGCGGTCTCGGCCGTCGTCGGCTTCGTCGTCGGCACGGCGGCCGACATGGGTCAGCAGACACCCGAGGCGGTGCTCTCCGGCGAGGTCGACCGTGACGAGCACCTCGCCCGCTACGCCGCCCAGTGGCGCGCTCTCGACGCGGCCGAGTTCCCCTTCATCCACCACGTCGTCGACGAGTTCGCGGACCACGACGACGCCGAGCAGTTCCGGGCCGGTCTCGAGCTCATCCTCGCCGGGCTGCGCCTCCAAGCGGCCGGCTGACGCGTCGCGTCCCCACCTCCGGTCACCCTTCCGAGAAGGGCCGGAGGTCGCGGGAGGCTTCTGCCGCAAGGCAGTCCACGGCCACGGCCAGCGCGGGGCTCGCCGTCATGGTGCTTCGCCAGATGAGGCTCACGGTGCGCTCGGAGACCGGGTCGACGATGGGGACCGCGGCGACCCCCGCGGGCAGCGGTCCCCGGCCGAGGCGGGGCACGAGGGCGATGGCCTCCCCCGCCCCGACGAGCGCGACGTGCGTGGCGAACTCGAGCGCGACGTGCGCGATCCGGGGGGACCGTCCGATGTCGGCATACATCTTCTGGAGCCACTGGTGGCAGATGGAGCCGGGAGCGACGCTGGCCCAGTGCTCGTCGAGCACGTCCCGCACGCCGATGCTCCGTCGCGTCGCGAGCCGGTGGCCCACGTGGACCAGGACGTCCGCGCGGTCCCGGCCGAGGTGGCGCACCTCGAGGTGGTCGGGGATGGCGAGCGGCAGCGGCTCCCAGTTGTGCACGAGGGCGAGGTCATGGGTGCCGGCCGCAACCGCGTCGACGGCGTCCCAGGGGTCGATCTCGTCGGGCCGCAGGACGACGTCCGGCGAGGTCGAGCGGAGGCGGCCGAGGGCGCCCACGACGACCCCCCGGTACGCCGTGGCGAACGTCGCGAGGCGCACCGTCCCGACCGTCTCACCGCTGTCCCCGTGCAGCCGGGACTCGAGTCGCTCCATGTCCGCGAGCAGGGACCGCGCCGCGTCGGACAGGGTGCGACCGGCCTCGGTGAGCAGGACGCCGCGCCCCTGCCGTTCGAGCAGCTGCACCCCCGTCTGGGTCTCGAGGCGCTTGATCTGCTGGGACACCGCGCTCGGGGTGTAGTCGAGCGCGGCTGCGGCGGCGCCGACCGAGCCGTGCGCCTCGACGGCGACGAGGGAACGCAACGCGACAGGATCGATCATGCAGCGATGCTACACATTCATGAGCAGAACAGTTTGATGGACGTGAACGGTCATCGGCCCCCACGATGAGGACATGCGCCGCCGTGACACCGCCCTTGCCGTCCTCGTCGCCCTGATCTGGGGCACGAACTTCGTCGCCGTCCGCACCGGCCTCGACTCGGCGCCGCCGTTCCTCTTCCTCGCCGTGCGCTTCGTCGTCGTCTGCGTCCCCGCGGTCTTCCTCGTCCGCCGGCCGCGACTCCCCTGGCGCGACCTCGCACTCATCGGGCTCTTCACGAGCCTCGGCCAGTTCGCCCTCATGTACCTCGCGCTGCACCTCGGCATGCCGCCCGGGCTCGCCTCGCTCGTGCTCCAGGCGCAGGTTCTGCTCACCGTCGTCATCGCCGCGGTGTGGCTGCGCGAGCGCACCTCGCCGGCGCAGCGCCTCGGCGTCGCCCTGGGCGGGGCGGGACTGGTGACGATCGCGGTCGGGCGCGGGCTGTCGGCGCCGCTGCTCCCTCTCGTCGTCCTCGTCCTGGCCGCCGTGTCGTGGGCGGTCGGCAACGTGCTGACGCGCCGGGCCGGGGCCCTCACGGGTCCGGGCGCCGGGCTCGGGGTCACGGTCTGGTCGGGGCTCGTCGTGCCGCTACCGGCCCTGGCCCTCTCGTTCGCCTTCGAGGGGCCGACGGCCGTCGGGGCGGCCCTGCGCCACCTCCAGTGGCAGGCCGTCGCCGCGACCGCCTTCACGGCCTACCTGTCGTCCCTCGTCGGCTACGGGATCTGGAACACCCTGCTCAGCCGCCACCCCGTGGCGAAGGTGACGCCGTTCGCGATGCTCGTCCCGGTCTTCGGCATGCTCGCGGCCGCGGTCGCGTTCCACGAACGCCCCAACGCCATCGAGCTGACCGGCGGCCTCGCGCTCCTGGCCGGTGTCGGTGTGGCGGTCATCCGCGCACGCGGCGGCGTGACGGCGCCCCCGCCGGCCGTCCCTGCCGACGCGTCACCCGTGCTCGCCGTCGACGTAGAGCCAGCGGCCGCCCCGGCGGGCGAACCGGCTCATCTCGTGCAGCTCACCCCGACGCAGGGCGCCCGCTGACGGCTCCGTCCACCGGGCCACGAACTCGACGACACCGTCGTCGTCGCCGAGGCCGCCGCGCTCCGTGCGCAGCACCGTCAGGCCCGTCCAGCGCGTGTCCGGGTCGATCACCACCCGCTCGGGTCGCGTCCGTGGGTGCCAGGTGCGCACGAGGTATGCCTCGTCCCCCACGGCGAACGCCGTGTAGCGCGATCGCATCAGCTCACCGGCGGTCCCGGCCGGCCGCTCCCCCGCGTGGAGCGGGCCGCAGCACGCGGCATACCCCAGCTGGTCCGGGCCGCCCCCGCACGGGCACGATCCGGAGACGCCCGGACCGAACGCCCCGCTCACGACCGCTGGGCGCGTTGCGCCTCGCGGGCGGGCCACGGCGCGTCGTGCGGGCGCAGCGTCGACCACCCGCGTCCGCGCGACAGCCCGGCGGAGAGCAGGCCGACGAGCGTGGCCGAGTTGCTGATACGTCCCTCGAGCGCCGCGTCGACGGCGTCATCGAGGGACACCCAGAGCGGCCGGATCCCGAGCTCTTCGGCGGTGCGCTGGTGGGCGTCGGCGGCAGCGACCTCGTGGAGGCCGCGTGCGAGGAAGATCCGCACCGTCTCCGGGAAGGCGCCGGGCGACGTGACGTCGTCGGCGAGCACGTGCCACTCGTCGGCGGTCAGGTCGACCTCCTCGACGAGCTCTCGCGCGGCGGCCTCCCAGGGCGGCTCGCCGTCGACGTCGAGCAGGCCGGCGGGGAGCTCCCACACGTGGCCACCGCTCGCGTGGCGGTACTGCCGGATGAGCAGCACGTGCGGGGCACCGTCGAGCTCGCGCAGGGCGAGCACGGCGACGGCCCCGGGGTGCGTGACGAAGTCACGCGTCACGACACCCCCGGCGCCGAGGTCGACCCGCTCGCGCACGACGTCGAAGATGATCCCCTCGAAGGGCGTCGACGACTCGACCACCGGCTCGGCGGTCCACTCCTCGACGAGGTCGGATGCGGTGCCTCGCGGCGCGGACAGGCTCACCCTCGGGTCAGTCGGCGTCCGGGGCGGCACCCGACGCCGAGACGGAGGCGAGCTCGTCGTGCCCGGTCCGTGCGCCGGCGTCCCGCTCGGCGTGGCCGGCGTCGACCGCGGCGCGGTGCCGCTCGACCTCGACGAGTCGCTCGCTGCGCTGGCGCTCCAGGGCGGCCCCGACGAGACCCGCGAAGAGCGGGTGCGCGCGGTTGGGGCGCGACAGGAACTCCGGGTGCGCCTGCGTCGACACGTAGTAGGGGTGCACCTCGCGCGGCAGCTCGACGAACTCGACGAGCGTCCCGTCGGGCGAGGTGCCGGAGAAGACGAGACCCGCCCTCTCGAGGTCGGCACGGTAGGAGTTGTTGACCTCGTAGCGGTGGCGGTGGCGCTCCTTGACCTCGGCCTCGCCGTAGGCCCCACGGATGACGCTGCCCTCCTTGAGGGCGGCCGGGTAGAGGCCGAGGCGCATCGTGCCGCCGAGGTCGCCGGCGCCCTCGACGAAGGCCTTCTGCTCCTCCATCGTGGCGATGACGGGGTGCTCGGTCTCGGGGTCGAACTCCGTCGAGCTCGCGTCCTGGTTGCCGAGGACGCTGCGGGCGTACTCGATGACCATGCACTGCAGGCCGAGGCAGATGCCGAGGGTCGGCACCTGCTTCTCGCGGGCCCACGTCAGCGCGCCGAGCTTGCCCTCGATGCCGCGGACCCCGAAGCCGCCGGGGACGAGGACGGCGTCGACGCCGCCGAGCGCCTTCTGGGCGCCGGCCGGGGTCTGGCACTCGTCGCTGGCCACCCAGCGGATGTTGACCTTGGCGTCGTGGTGGAAGCCGCCGGCGCGCAGCGCCTCGGTGACCGAGAGGTAGGCGTCGGGCAGGTCGATGTACTTGCCGACGAGGGCGATCTCGATGTCGTGCTCGGGGTCGTGGACCCGCTCGAGCAGCTCGTCCCACTCGGTCCAGTCGACGTCACGGAAGTTGAGCCCGAGACGGCGGATCACGTAGGCGTCGAGGCCCTCGCGGTGCAGCACCTTGGGGATGTCGTAGATGCTGGGCGCGTCGACGCAGGCCGCGACCGCGGTGACGTCGACGTCGCACATGAGCGAGATCTTGCGCTTGATCGGGTCGGGGATCTCGCGGTCGGCGCGAAGCACGAGACCGTCGGGCTGGATGCCGACCTGACGCAGGGCGGCGACGCTGTGCTGGGTCGGCTTCGTCTTGAGCTCACCGCTCGGTGCGAGGTAGGGCACGAGCGAGACGTGCAGGAAGAAGCTGTTGTCGCGCCCGATGAGGTGTCGCACCTGGCGCGCCGCCTCGAGGAACGGCAGCGACTCGATGTCGCCGACGGTGCCGCCGATCTCGGTGATGATGACGTCCGGGGCGTCCGGACCTCCGGTGGCGAGCGCGCGCATCCGGGCGACGATCTCGTTGGTGATGTGCGGGATGACCTGGACCGTGTCGCCGAGGTACTCCCCCCGCCGTTCCTTGGCGATGACGTTGTTGTAGACCTGCCCGGTCGTCACGTTCGCACTACCGACGAGGTTGACGTCGAGGAATCGCTCGTAGTGGCCCACGTCGAGGTCGGTCTCGGCTCCGTCGTCGGTCACGAAGACCTCGCCGTGCTGGAACGGGTTCATCGTCCCGGGATCGACGTTGATGTAGGGGTCGAGCTTCTGCATCGTGACCCGCAGGCCCCGCGATCTGAGAAGTCGTCCGAGGCTCGAGGCGGTGAGCCCCTTGCCGAGAGAGGAGGCGACGCCCCCGGTCACAAAGATGTGCTTCGTCGTATCCACCACGGGCTTTGAGTCTACGTCACTCCGCGGGTCTGCGTGACGTAGCGCTCCACCCACCGGCGCGTCTCGTCGTCGGGAGTGGGCCATCCGGCGGCCCGGACTCGTCCTGCGGCACCCTCCCGGAGCCGGGCGTCGGCGTCGGCGAGCAGGCGGTCCACCTCGGCGGCCACGGCGGCCGGGTCCCCGACGGGGACAAGCGAACCCGCGTCCCCGACGAGATCAGGCAGACCGCCGGTACGGGTCACGACGACCGGCAGCCCAGCCCCCATGGCCTCCTGCACGACGAGCGCCCGGGCCTCCCAGCGGCTCGTGAGGACGAACACGTCCGCCGCCCGGAGCCACTCCGACACATCGGTACGCGCCCCCACGAACCGGACCTTCGCCCCGGTCTCCTCCCCCTGCCGTATGCCGTCCGCCTCCTCCTGGAGACGGGCACGGAGCCGCTCGTCGCCGTCGCCGACGACGACCCACGTGGCGGCGGCGTCGGAGCACCGCGCGGCCGCGAGGAGGGTCAGGAGGTCCTTCTGGGGCGCGATGCGCGAGACCGTGAGCACGACGGGGCGGTGGGTCGGCAGGCCGGCTCCGGCCAACAGGGCGGCGCGTTCGGTCGGTTCGAGTGCAGGACGCTCCAGCAGGTCGGCGACCGCGGCGGAGGGCACGAGGGCGAGCTCGGTGCGCCGGGCACCGAGGGCGTCGGCGAGCTCGACGAGGTCGGCGCTCGCGCCGGTCACGAGGTCGGCCCGGTGCAGGGACCAGGAGAGCAGCCGTCGGGCGGCCGAGGCCGCGGCGCGCGCGGCGGAGGAGCCCGGCACCGGCGGGAGGTCGTTGTGGAGAGAGACCACGAGACGCGGGCGTGGCCGGGCCCGGGCGACGGCCACGGCAGCGACGACGGCGGCCTGGTGGCCATGCGCGTGGACGACGTCGACGGTGCCCGCCAGGCGCATGATGCGGTGCCAGTCCACGAGACCCCGGGGTGCGCGTGCCCCGCCGTGGACCGGCCAGAGCCGATGGGCGTCGGCCCAGTCGAAGGCCCGCGCCGTCGACTCCGCCGTCACGACCTGGACGTCGTGCCCCTGCTCGCGCAGTCCCGTCACGAGGGTGTCGACGTGCGCACCCACCCCACCGGCCGCGTGTCCGAGCACCATGAGCACCCTCATCGCGTCTCCGGAGGGCCGGCCGGGTGCCGGTCCTGCTCGGCCACAGGGGTGGACATCGGCGCGGACGACGGAGCGGTCGTCGGCGCAGGCGGGGTCGTGGACGTCGGCGCGGTCCCAGCGGTCCGGGACGGCCGCCGCAGCCGGGCGACGACCGAGCGGTCGACGAGGAGCACGACGACGACGAGGGTCACGGTGGCCGCGAGCGCCACGGCGACGCCCTGCGCGGCGGCGACGAGGAGTCCGTCCGCGGTCCAGAGGCCGCCGAGCCACCAGCCGAGGATCGCGGCTGACGCGGCGCCGAGCAATCCGGCTGCGACGGGGCGCGCCGGTACGGTCAGGGCCGCGCGGCCCCAGCTCCGCGCGACGAGGACCGCGAGCGCGACGGCCCCGGCCACGAGCCCGATGCTGGTGCCGAGGGCGAGGGCGCGCACGGTCGTCGCGGGTCCGGCCGCGCCCTCGAGGGCCACGAGCGGGACGACCGTCGTCGCGAGCCACGCGACGGCGACCACGGCGCCCGCGACCCGGGCACGGCCTCGCACGTAGGAGGCCCGGGTCAGCAGGCCGATCGCGCAGAGGCCGACGATGCCCGGGGCCACGAGCACGAGCGCGTCGGGGATGGCGGACAGGGCCACGGCCCCGTTGCCGTCCACGCGCCCGGCGTCGAGCAGGGCGAAGAAGGCGCCGACCGGTCGGGCGACGGCCACGAGCAGGCCCCCGGCCAGCAGACCGGCCAGGAGGGTGGCCAGCCACGTCCGCCGCAGCACGTCCACGGCGGCCGACCCCGGGGCGAAGGTCAGCGGCGCTGCTGCGCCTGTCTCCGGCTCCGGACCACCGGACTGCGCGCTGCCCGCGAGCGTCGGGAAGGCTGCGGTGGCGAGCGGGACGGCGAGGACGGCATACGGGAGCAGGGAGACGGCCTGGACGTAGGTGTACACGTTGAGCGTCCCGGGCCCGCCGCGGTCGTTGGCGAGGCGGATGAAGACGAGCGTCGCCAGCTGCTGGCCGGCGACGGCGAGGAGCCCGGCAACGGCGAGCCGCCGGACGCGGGCGCCGACGCCGTGCGGGAAGCGGGTCGTCAGCGCCAGGTGGACCCCGGCGCGACGCACCGGAACGAGCAGCGGCAGCGACAACGCGACGACCCCGAGGGTCGTGCCGACGGCGAGCACCGTGGTCGCGCCCGCCGGGACCTGTGCGATCGGGGCGGCCGGGTCGCCGGCGACGGCGGCGTAGGTCACGTAGGTGGCGATGACGACGAGGCTCGACATGAGCGGGGCGATCGCGGCCGCGACGAACCGGTGGTGAGACTGGAGCACACCGCCGAGCACGATGCCGACGCCGTAGAGCGGGATCTGGATCGCGAAGACCCGCAACAGGTCGGCGCCGAGACCCACCGCCCCTGGACAGGTGTCACCGGCTCCCAGCAGCCCCCGTGCGATCGGCTCCGCGGCCAGGGCCACGACCAGGCCCAGCGGCACGAGCACGACGACCACCCACGTCAGCAGCGCGGAGGCCGTGTGGTCGGCCTCGACCCTGTCGCCGCGGGCCAGAGCACCTGCCACGAGAGGCACGGCCACCGCCGCAAGCACTCCGCCGGCCGCGATCTCGAAGAGCACGTTGGGGACCGCGTTGACCGACTGGTAGACGCTCCCGACGCAGGTCGCACCGACGGAGTGGGAGAAGACGAACCATCGTCCGAAGCCGACGACCCGGGCGACGAGCGTGATGACCGCGATCGTGCCTGCGGCGGCGAACAGTCCGCGCCGTGAGGCAGATCCGCCCCCTGCGGTCCGGTCGGTCATCGGGCGACCCGGCCCCACTCGTCGAGCCGGCGCAGGGCAGGGTGGGCCTCGATGACGCGGGTGAAGCTGACGCGCTCCGAGGCCAGCGTCAGGGCGGCGAGACCCGTGAGGGCGACGACCCGGCCCACCAGCCCGGTGCGCTCGAGGAGCGCGAGACCGACGAGCGCCCCGGCGGCGTTGGCGCCGGTGTCGCCGAGCATGGCGGTGGCGCGGAGGTCCTCGCGGAGGACCCCGAGCGAGGAGCCCACGGCGGCGGCCGCGGGCAAGCCTCCCACGAGCGGGAGACCCGCGGCCACAGTGACCTTGAGCGCCCGTCCGGGGCGCAGGTCGAAGAGGTTGACGGCGTTGGCGCCCCCGGCGACCACGGCCCCGCCGACGAGGGTGGCCAGCAGGCCGGGACGGGAGGGACGGCTCGCGTCGGAGAGCGCGGCACCGACCAGTCCCGTGACACCGAGACCCACGATCTTGACCGCGCCCGTCGTGACCTCGCCTCGTGCCAGCGCCCCGAGGTGGCCCTTGAGGCCCTTGTCGGACGCGCCTCCGGCGAGGTCGTCGAGCGCCCCGAGTGCACCCGCGGCGACGACGACGACGACGGAACGCATCGAGGCGCGGCTCGGTCCGTCGGTCAGGCGCGCGGTGGCCGCTGCTGCGGCGGCACCGGCAGCAGCGCCGGCCACGGCGCCGCCGACCCAGGCCGGTCCCTCGAGCAGGGTGACGGGGTCGCCGGCGTGGTTGGTGCGTTCCCACGGCCGGCGGAGGGCTGGGGGCGCCGCTCGGCCGAGGCGCAGGGCAGCCCACGAGGCCACTGCCGAACCGAGCAGGGCAGCCAGGGACGCCGAGGCGGTCGAGTTCGCGCGGCGGCTCGACCTCACGGAAGCACCCGCGGGACGGTGGCGGTGGCTCCGGCCGCGACGCCGAAGTGTCCGACCTGCTCGTCGAGGGCGTCCTCGACCGCGAGGATCACCGTGGCGGGTCCGTCACCGGCCCGGGCGTGGTCGACGGTGGAGACGATCCCGGCCGTCTCGGACTTCTCACGCACGGCCTGGACGGCGTTGGACGTCACGGGCTGGCCCGCAGCAGCAACCGTCTCGCCACCGGCGACGACGGTCGATCGCGTCGAGCCGGCGAAGGACGAGACCAGAGCGCGAATGGCGTCGGAGCGGGACTCGACGACGGACTCGGTGCCGGCGTAGTCCGCGGACACGACGACCGCGAGGTCGGCAGGTGCCAGGTCGGCCACCGAGCTGTCCACGAGGTTGGCGTCGACGAGCACCTTGAGGGCGGCGGTGCGCTGGGCCGAGGTGCCGGCGTCGCTCGTCGAGACGACGAGGTCGGTGAGCACCTGCACGAGCAGCTCGTCGCCCGTCGCGGTGGAGCTGACCCCGAGGGCCGACGCGGCCTCCTTGGCCGCCTGTGCCCGGTCGGCGGTCTGGGTGGGGTCGAACCAGTCGGGGCTCAGCGTCACCGTGCCGGTGAGGCCGGCGCCGCTCTGGGTCACGACTCCCTCGAGGTTCGTGGTCATCGTGCCGTCGGCGGAGGGCAGCACGACGACGACCGCGCGGTGACCGGACAGCCGGCCCTTGACGACCCGCTGCTGGACGGCGGTCGCGTAGTCGTCGGATGCATCGACGAGCTTCTCGCTCGTCGTCAGCTTGTCGTTGAGGGCCTGCTTCTCGGTGCGCAAGGCGGAGACCTGGTCGCTCAGCTGGTTGCCGAGGTTGGCCTGCAGGGGGCCCGCCCCGAGCACGATGCCCACCGCGAGGGCGAGGAAGACCGAGATGATCGAGACGAGGTGGTAGCGGAAGTCGATCACGTGAAGATCCCAACGATGGCGGTCCAGAGGTCGTCCCAGCGGGCGGCGAGGACCTGCAGCCACGCCTGCCCGGCCGGCGTCGACGCGAGGGCTGCGCAGAAGGCGAGCACACCGGCGAGCAGCATCGTCACGAGCAGTCGGCCCGGGATGCGGGCGCGGTAGAGCTGGCTCACGCCCTTGGCGTCGACGAGCTTGCTGCCGACGCGCAGGCGCGTGAGGAACGTCGACGCCTGTCCGTCGCGACCCTTGTCGAGGAACTCGACGAGGGTGACGTGGGTCCCGACGGCGACGATGAGCTCGGCACCGGAGTCGTCGGCGAGGAGCATCGCGACGTCCTCGCTCGTGCCCGCGGCGGGAAAGACGACCGGCGTGATCCCGAGAGCCTCCACCCGGGCGAGGCCGGGGGCGCGCCCGTCGCGGTAGGCGTGCACGACGATCTCTGCGCCGCAGCGCAGGGCCCTGTCCGAGACGGAGTCCATGTCGCCGACGATGAGGTCGGGCTGGTGGCCGGACTCGAGGATGGCGTCGGCGCCGCCGTCGACCCCGATGAGGATCGGGCGGTACTCACGGATGTAGGGCCGCAAGGTCTCGAGGTCCTCGCGGTAGTGGTAGCCGCGCACGACGATGAGGCAGTGCCGGCCGTCGAGCTGGGTGGTGATGGGGGGCACGCCGATGCCGTCGAGGAGGAGGTCACGCTCCTTGCGGATGTACTCCATCGTGTTCGTCGCGAAGGCCTCGATCTGCACGGCGAGCCCGGCCCGCGCCTCGTGCATCTGGGCTTGGACGGCCTCGACGTCGAGCAGCGTGCCCGTCGCGACCCGGGTCTCCCCCGACCACAGGTCGGCACCGTCGAGGCGCACCGTCTGACCGTCGGTGAGTGCCATGACCGCCGGGCCGGCGGCGTCGAGCACGGGGATGCCGGCCTCGACGAGGATCTGGGGTCCGAGGTTCGGGTAGCGACCGCTGATCGAGGCGCTCGCGTTGACGACGGCTGCAGGGCGCACGGTGACGAGAGCGTCCGCGCTCACCTTGTCGAGGTCCGCGTGGTCGATGACGGCGATGTCGCCCGGCTGCAGCCGCTTCGTCAGCGCCTTGGTGCGCCGGTCGACGCGCGCGGTGCCGACCACGCCGGGACCGGTGTCCCGGGCGTGCGAGCGACGTCGGATGGAGAGGGCCATGATGGCCTCAATCGTGCCACGTCGGTGGGTCGGCGACCCCATCGGTCCGGGCCGTGGCCCGGCTCGGACGACGCCCCGGACGACCTTCGGGACGGAGCTCCGACGGCTGCGCTGGGCGCAGGACGGTGCCGCGACGGGACTCAGGCGCGTGCGCCGCTGCGGGCGCTCGGACGCGTGCCCACCCGGGCACCGCTCGTCTGCTCGAGCAGGTCTCCGGCATGGGCCAGTCCCGCCTCGGAGTCGGGGTCGCCGCCCATCATCCGCGACAGCTCCCGCAGCCGGGCGTCACCGTCGACGACGGTGACGCTGCTCGAGGTGATGCGGCCGTCGTCGGCCTTGTGCACGACGAGGTGGCGGTCGGCGAACGCTGCCACCTGGGCGAGGTGGGTGACGACGATGACCTGGGCGTGCTCGGCGAGGGCAGCCAGCCGGGCACCCACGTCGAGGGCCGCCCGACCGCCGACACCGGCGTCGACCTCGTCGAAGACGAAGGTGGGTGGCCCGCTCGCCGCCTCACCCAAGGCGCTGCGCGAGCCGACGACCTCGAGAGCGAGCATGACGCGGGAGAGCTCACCGCCCGAGGCGGCCCGGGCGACGCTGCGCGGCGCGGCTCCGGGATTGGCCGCGAGCAGGATCTCGACGTCGTCGATGCCGTGTCGGGCCAGTCGCACGCGGTCACCGTCGGGCAGGGCCACGCCCTCGGGGTCGGTGCGCCGGCGCAGCTCGACGTGGACGACGGCCTTGCCCATCGCCAGGTGCGAGAGCTCCTCCGAGACACGGGTGCCGAAGTCGTCACCGGCGGCACGGCGAGCCTCGGACAGTGAGAGGGCGGCCGCGACGACCGACGACTCGAGCTCGGCCACCTCGGCGCCGAGCCGCTCGACGCGGTCGTCGGCGGTCACGAGCTCGTCGAGGCGTGCCGCCCCGCGGCCGGACCACTCGAGCACCTCGTCGACGGTCTCGCCGTACTTGCGCGTGAGGACCCCGAGCGCGGCCCGCCGCTCCTGCACGAAGCCGAGCCGCTCCGGGTCGAGGTCGACGTCCTGGAGGTATGCCGTGAGGTCGGCCGACAGGTCCGTCACGAGCGTGCCCACCTCGTGCAGGCGCTCGTCGAGCCCGGCGAGAGCCTGGTCGTGCGCCGTGGCCGGGCCGAGCGCCGCCCGCGCCGACCCGATGAGGTCACGGACGTTCGGAGCCGGCTCGGCGGCATACTCGTCGCCGCTGAGATCGGCGAGCGCCTGGGCTGCGGCCAGCCGGAGCGTGTCGGCGTGCGCGAGGCGCTCGTCCTCGGCCCGCAGCGCGACGTCCTCGCCGGGCTGGGGGTCGACGGCCTCGATCTCCTCGAGCGAGGCGGTGAGCGAGTCGATCTCGCGGGCGCGCTCTCGCGCCTCAGACACGAGGCGCTCGTGCTCGCGGGCCGACGCACGCCAGCGGTCGTAGAGCTCGCCGACGCGGTCGCGGAGTGCCGTGAGGTCGGAACCTCCGAAGTCGTCGAGCACGACGCGGTGGGCATCGCCCTGTCTGAGCCGCCACTGGTCCGCCTGACCGTGCACGGCCACGAGCATCTGGCCGAGCTCGGCGAGCACGGAGACCGGCGCCGTGCGACCCCCGACGTGGGCGCGCGACCGGCCGGCCGCGGCGATGGTGCGGGCGATGACGAGCTCGCCGTCCTCGTGGTCGGCACCGGCCTCGTCGGCCCGGACGAGAGCCGGGTGGTCCAGGGGCAGCTGCACGACGCCCTCGACGAGCGCCGAGGCCGAACCGGTGCGCACGAGGCCGGAGTCGGCGCGCTCCCCGAGCAACAGGCCGAGCCCCGACACGACCATGGTCTTGCCGGCGCCGGTCTCACCCGTGAGCACGTTGAGCCCGGGGCTCAGGTCGAGGACGGCGTCGTCGATGACACCGACGCCCCGGATCCTCATCTGGCTGAACACGGGTCCACCTTAGGGCCGGCCACCCTCACCGTCGTCGACGTCGTCCACGGGCGAGGCGGTGTCGCCGTTGCCGCGCCACCCGGCGACCGAGAGGTCGAACTTCGCGACGAGACGGTCGGTGAACGGTGCGCTCGTCAGCCGGGCGAGGCGGAGCGGGCGCAGCCCCCGGCGGACCTCGATGCGGGCCCCCGGGGGGAGGTCGACGTGACGTCGGCCGTCGCACCACATGACTCCTGCGCCCTCGGTGGCCGCCTTGATCTCGACGGCCAGGTGGGTGTCGGGGCCCAGCACGAGCGGTCGGGCGAAGAGCGCGTGGGCCGCACTGGGCACCAGGAGCATGGCCTCGACCTGCGGCCAGACGACCGGCCCGCCGGCCGAGAAGGCGTACGCCGTGGAGCCCGTAGGCGTGGAGACGATGACGCCGTCGCAGCCCCAGCTCGACAGCGGGCGCCCGTCGACCTCGACGGTGACCTCGAGCATCCGCTCGCGGGCGGCCTTCTCGACGCTGACCTCGTTGAGGGCCCAGCTGCTCGCGATGAGGTCGCCGTGCAGCTTCGCGTCGACGTGGAGCGTCATGCGCTCCTCGACGGCGTAGTCGTTGCTCGCGATGTGCTCGACCGTGGCGTCGAGGTCGTCGCGCTCGGCCTCCGCCAGGAAGCCCACGTGGCCGAGGTTGACCCCGAGGAGCGGCACGTCGACGCTGCGGGCGAACTCGGCTCCGCGCAGGATGGTCCCGTCGCCGCCGAGCACCACGACGAGGTCGCACCCCTCCGCGACCTGCTCCTCGGCGGACGCGATGTGCACGCGCGAGCTGTCCTTGAGGTCGAGGGCCTCGGCCTCGTCGGCCTGGAGGGACACGTCGATGCCGAGATGGGTGAGGCGTTGCACGACGCCCTTGGCGACCGTCAGTGCCTCGGGGCGCCTCGGGTGGGCCACGAGCAGGATGCGGCGCGTCACGGGACTCCTTCCAGGTCGACGGCCTCCAGCATGTCATCCATGGCCGTCACCGAGGCGCCCGGGACGGGTCTCGGGGCGAGCCAGAACAGGAACTCCCGGTTGCCGTCGCCCCCCGCGATGGGGCTGGCCGTCGCGCCGTGGAGGTGCAGGTGGAGGTCGGTCGCGACCTGGGCCACGTCGCGCAGCACCCGGCGGCGCTCGTGCGGCGAGGTGACGACTCCGGTACGGCTGAGCCGCTCGCGGCCCACCTCGAACTGCGGCTTGACCAGGACGACGACGTCGCCGTCGCCGGTGACGAGAGGTCGGATGGCGGGCAGGGCGATGGCGAGCGAGATGAAGCTGAGGTCGGACACGACGAGGTCGAAGAGGCCGCCGAGCGCGTCGACCTCGACGTCACGGATGTTGGTGCCCGGAAGGTCGCGCACGCGCGGGTCGGCACCGATCGACGCGACGAGCTGGCCGTGGCCGACGTCGAGGGCCGTCACGTGGGTGGCGCCGCGCTCGAGGAGCACCTGGGTGAAACCACCCGTGCTCGCACCGACGTCGAGGCACCGCCTGCCGTCGACGGGGACCGGCCACGTGTCGAGGGCATGGAGCAGCTTGACGGCCGCGCGGCCCACCCAGCGGTCGGGCTCACGCGTCAGCTCGATGGCCGACGAGTCGTCGACGGTCAGCGCGGGCTTGCCGGCCGGGCGGCCGTCGACGAGCACCACGCCGGCGGTGACGAGCTCACGAGCCTGGGTGCGCGATCGGGCCAGACCGCGGGCGACGAGCTCGACGTCGAGACGACGGGTCACGCGCCACCCAGACCGCCGAGGCGACTCTGCAGGCTGCGGTGGGCGTGCTCGCCCGACTCGATCCGCTCGGCGAACGACCCGGCCTGCGACTCGGCCAGACGCATCATCGCCTCGTCGACCGCCTGGTCACCCGTCAGGGGTGGGGTGGGCACGTCTGGCGTCGCGTCCAGCGGAGCGTAGGGCACCTCGGCCGTCGAGGTGTCGTCGTCGCTCCGGGAGTCGCCGTCGCCGGCGTCCCTGTCGTCATCGTCCTCATGGGCGACGTCCTCGAGGTCATCTCCTGACACGTCTGCATCGCTGACGTCGTCGGACTGGTCGTCGGAGTCGTCCCACTCGTCGACCGCGTCGTCACTCTCGCCGGTGCCCGAGTCCATCGGGTCGAGATCCTCGGCGACCTCGAGCGGTTCGCCGGACCCGAGATCGTCGCGTCGAGAGTCGCTGTCGCCGAACATGTGCTGCCTCCGTGCCGAGTGGTTGTCCGCTGCGGTCACGCTACCGGGTCGAGGTCGGTGAGTCGTCGAGCAGGCCGTCGAGCGTCGCTGCCGCCCGACGGAGGTGCTCGGAAGGTGCTCCCTCGTCGCGGGACGCCAGCAGGGCCGCCAGGCCCGCTCGCACCACCTCGATCGGGTCCGCGCTCCCCCGCTCGACGACGAGATCGTCGCCGTCGAGCACCACCCGTGCGGCGCCGTAGCTCCAGCCGCCGGCGTCGGCCAGCGGGGCGGCATACGGCCTCAGGAGGTCGGCCAGGGAGGCGACGACGTAGGTGGGCGACGACGCGCTCGCCACGAGGTCGGAGGGTCGGTCGACGCCGGTGAGGACCCAAGCCGAGTCCAGGTCGGCGGCCTCGGCGCCGACGATGTCGGTGCCGATACGGTCGCCGACTGCGAGCGTTCTGGCGGCGAGGGTGCCGAGGCGCTCGAGGGCGAGGCCGTAGAGCGGCGGGTGCGGCTTCCCGACGACGAGTGGGCGACGTCCGAGAGCGAGGGCGAGGAGGTCGACGTAGGCACCGTTCCCCGGGGACTGGCCCCACGGCAGCGGCAGGGTCGCGTCGTCGTTCGTCGCGACCCACGGCATACCGGTCGTCAGGAGTCGCGCCGCCGTCTCGAAGTCGCGCACGCGCAGCTCCTTGCCGAAGCCCTGCAGCACGGCATCGACCACGTCCGGCCCAGGTCCCTCGTCGTCGCCGACGACGACGGGGGTGAGGCCCGCATCACGCAGCGCCTCGACGACACCCTCGCCGCCCAGCGCGAGGACGGCAGCTCCCGGTGACAGGTCGGTGGCGAGCCGGGCGGCCCCCGCCTGCGCGCTCGACACGACGTCGGATGCCGTCGCGGGCGCACCGAGGCCGGCGATCTGGGTGGCCACCTCGCTCGGGATGCGGGACGCGTTGTTCGTCGCATAGACGACTCGAACTCCCCGAGCCACGATGTCCTGCAGCGCCTTCGCGGCACCCGGGACAGCATCCGCTCCGCGGTAGACGACACCGTCGAGGTCGCACACCACCCCGTCGTAGCGCGCGATGAGCGGTTGCGTCGATGTCTCCGTGTCCATGGGTCCTCCTGGGCCAGACCCTACGGCCGGATTCGTCCGCGAGACCTGTCCGTCCGGAACGCAGAACGGGCCCGACCGTGGAGGTCGGGCCCGTTCCGGGTGAGGCACTCAGCGCTCGTCGTGATCGTCCTCGTCGTCGTCGTCCGCGTCGTCGTCGTCCGCGTCGTCGTCGTCCGCGTCGCTGTAGAGCTCCGGACCGTCCTCGTCCTCGTCGCCGAGCAGGTCGGTGACGTCGACACCGTCGAGCTCCTCGAGCCGCTCCGCCGCATCAGTGGTCAGCTCGTGGTCGGCATCCGCCGCCCGGGCGAACCAGTCGCGCGCGACCTCGAGGTCGCCGGCGGCGAGCTTCGCGTCCGCGAAGGCATAGAAGAGCCGCGCCGCGGAGGGGCGGTTCGGGTTGATCCGCTTGACCAGATCGCTGAGGCCGGCGACCGCGGCATCCAGCTGACCCAGGTCACGGCGGATCCCGGAGACGACGATCGCCAGCTCGACACGGTCGTCGATAGCCAGGTTGGCGGCCTCGTCGGACTGGGCGAGCTCGAGCGCCTTGTCGTGACGTCCGAGGGCCCGCTCGCAGTCGACCATGAGCGGGAGCAGGTGACTCGAACCCGAGAGACGCCGGACCGTGCGGAACTCCCCGAGCGCCCGCGCCCAGTCGCCGAGGCGATACGCCACGAGACCGAGGGACTCACGGGCCGCCGGCACGCGTCCGGCGCGGCGCACCGCGGTCTCGGCGTGGGCCAAGGCCGCCTCGGGCTCGACGTCGAGCAGCTCGGCCACCATGACGAGGTGCTGGGCGACGCCCTCGGCGTTCTCCTTGGACAGCGTGCGCAGCTGGTTCTTGACGCCCCGGTCTACCTCTTGTCCGGTGACGCCCTCGCGGATGGCGGGCTCGGGCTTCCTCGGGGACTTCGGGGTCAGTCGAGCGCCACCGCGACGGTCGTCGTCCTGGGGACGACCCGAACCGCCTCGAGGACGATCGTCGAAACGTCGGGGACCACGGTCGTCGCGCCCGCCACCGGAGCGACGGTCGTCGGAGCGGTACCCACCGCGGTCGCTGCTGCCACCGGAGCGACGGTCGTCCGACCGGTAGCCGCCGCGGTCGCTGCTGCCACCGCTCGACGGGCGGTAGCCGCCACGGTCGCTGCTGCCACCGGAGCGACGGTCGTCCGACCGGTAGCCGCCACGGTCGCTGCTGCCACCGCTCGACGGGCGGTAGCCGCCGCGGTC
>NZ_JALJRZ010000006.1 GCF_024519435.1 Terrabacter sp. Ter38 | reverse complement strand
TGGTCCCAGTCCTGCTCGATCTGCTGCGTGCTCCGGCTCTGCTCCATACCCTCAAGCGTACCGGCGTTCGAGTGACCAAGTTGGAGTTGTCCACATCAAAGACCCTGTGCTGCAAATGAATTGGGCCACCATCACCTGAAGCGCGAGGCGAACTCGCCGGGCGTCATGCCGGTCGCCTTGCGGAAGTCCCGGGTGAAGTGCGCCTGGTCGGCATAGCCGAGCTCGGCCGCGATGCCGGCTAGTTCGGCGTCGGAGTCGCGCAGCCGGTCGGCCGCTTCCTGGAGCCTCCGGCGCCGGATGAGCCACTTGGGTCCGAGCCCGATCCGCTTGTGCAGCAGGCGTTGCAGCGTCCGCTCGCTGATGTCGAAGCGTGCACAGAGGTCGTCGACCCGCAGCAGGTCGGGAGAGGTCTCGACGTCCTCGATGATGGCGTTGACGAGGAGTCCCTCCTCGTCGACCGGGAGCAGCGGCCGCAGGGCGTCCTCGACGGCCTCGCGCGCCACGGACTGCGCCTCCGCCGAGGTCGGGTCGGGTCGCATCGCCGACCGCACCCGCCGGGTGAGACCGATGCCGTCGAAGGTCGTCAGCGTCGACACGTCGACGTAGCGGTCGGTCATCCGGCGCACGGGCTCGCGCGTCATGAGATGGCCCGCTGCCGGTTGCAACATGACGCCGACGGCCCAGCCGCGCCCCGTCAGCATCTGGTGCGAGAGTCCGGACACGACGCCGTAGAAGCGCGCGTAGCTGTCGGACACGACGACGAGGCAGACGGGATACTGCAGGACCCGCTGCACCGAGTCGCGGCCTGCGGGCACGTCCCACACCGGGATCCAGAACCGGCGGGCGAGGTCTTCGAGGTCCGGGGAGACGGAGCTGCGCGCGATCGACCACGTGTGGTCGGTGGGGTCGACGAGATGGGCCCGCTCGATGTCGTCGCGGGCCGCTGTCCGTCCTGCCCCGGCAGACGTCGTCACGTGTCGGAAAGTATCAAGACCCACCGACGGGCGGCTTCCTACGGTGACGTCATGACCTCACCGAGCACCCCCAGCATCGACGTCCTCTCCGCCTACGTCCGTCTCGCCGAGCCCTTTGCCTCCGTCGTCGACCGCGTACCGAACCACGCCTGGGACGACTCCAGTCCCTGCGCGGGCTGGAGTGCCCGCGACGTGCTGACCCACGTCGTCACGACGCAGCGTGACTTCCTCGAGCAGCGCGGCGTCGATGCCGCGGCCACCCCCTCCGGTAGCGACCCACGCGCCCTGTGGCGGGCCCACGACGATCGGATGCGCGAGCTGCTCGCCGACCCGGACATCGCCGGCCGGGAGTACGCCGGGGCCTTCGGCCGCACGACCGTGGGCGCGTCCATCGTCACGTTCTACGGGTTCGACCTCGTCGTCCACCGCTGGGACATCGCCGTGGCCGCCGGGCTCGAGGAACGCCTGTCGGACGAGGAGCTCGAGATGCTCGACCGTTCGGCCGACGGCTTCGGCGATCACCTCTACGACGACGGCGTCTGCAAGCCGGCCGTACCCGTCGGGCGCGGCGCCGACCGTCAGGAACGCGTGCTCGCCCGGCTGGGCCGACCGACGCCGGCGAACGCCTGAATCGTCAGCGCGCCCAGAGGTACTCGACCTCGGGACGCCCGGCGCCGGCATATCTCGACCGTCGCACGACGACCTTCGTCTCGCAGAGGTACTCGGCGTACCGGCGCGCGGTGACCCGACTGACGCCGAGCTCGTCGCCGAGCTCGGACGCGGAGCGTCCGCCATCCGCCTCGCGGAGCAGTCGTGAGACGCGGGCGAGCAGCTCCTCGCCCATCCCCTTCGGGAGCCGCGCCTCGGCTGCGACACGCGCTCCGGCGAAGACCTCGTCGACCTCGGCCTGGGTGCCGACCTCGGCGCCGCTCGTCACCTGGTCGCGGTAGGCACGGTAGGCGAGCAGCCGCTCCCGCAGGGTCGCGAAGACGAAGGGCTTGAGGACGTACTGCACGATCCCGAGCGACACTGCGGCGCGGACGACGTCGAGGTCGCGCGCGGACGTGACGGCGATGACGTCGGCGCGGTGGCCGGCGGCACGCATGGCGCGCACGACATCGAGCCCGTGCCGGTCGGGGAGGTTCATGTCGAGCAGGACGACGTCGATCCCCTTGTCCTGCAACGTCTTCAGCGCCGCCTGCGACGTGCCCACCGTCGCCACGACCTCGAACCCGTCGACCCGGCCGACGTATGCCGTGTGGGCTTCCGCCGCGATCGGCTCGTCCTCGACGACGAGCACGCGCAAGACGTCAGTCATCGTCGCTCCCGCCACCGTCGAGCACCCCACCGGCGGGCAGCCGCACGGTGAACGTCGCACCCGGCGGCCCAGACACGGCGAGGGTCCCGCCGAGCCGGTCGACCGTCTGACCCACGAGGGCCAGCCCGATGCCGCGGCGACCCGCGCTGCCCTGATCCTTCGTCGACCACCCACGCCGGAACGCGTCCTCGACGGCACCCGGAGGCAGCCCCGGCCCGTCGTCGGCGACCTCGAGGACGGCATACGCCTCCTCGACCCTCGAGTCGAAACGCACGTGCCGCTCGGGGCGTGGCGTGCCGGGCTCGCCGGCCACGGCATCGAGGGCGTTGTCGATGAGGTTGCCGACGATCGTCACGACGTCACGCGAGGGTGCGACGTCGCGCGGCCAGTGCGCGCCCGGTTCGATCGCGAAGCCGATGCCGCGCTCGTGCGCCTCGGCGGCCTTGCCGAGCAGCAGAGCCGTCAGGGCCGGCTCGTCGACCGAGCCGACGACGCGGTCGGTGAGCAGCTGGGAGACCTGCAGCTCGTCGGTGGCGAAGTCGAGCGCCCGGTCGCTGTGCCCGAGCTCGATGAGGCTGACGATCGTGTGGAGCCGGTTGGCCGACTCGTGGGCCTGCGAGCGGAGCGCCTCGGTCAGGCCTCGGGCCGAGTCGAGCTCTCCCGTCAGGGCTTCCAGGTCGGTACGGTCGCGCAGCGTCGCGACGTGGCCGAGCAGGCGTCCCTGCCAGCGGGCCGGCCCGCGGTTGAGCACGAGGACCCGCGCCGACGTCACGTGCAGCTCGTCCTCGTGTGTCGCGTCGTCGGTGAGCGCGGCCGTCAGGGCCGGGGCGAGCCCCAGCTCGGCGACCGGGCGTCCCACGGCGTCGGCGGGCAGGGCGAGCAACCGGGTCGCCTCGTCGTTCGCGAGCCGGAGGTGACCGTCGAGGTCGGTGATGACGAGACCCTCGGTGACGGCGTGCAGGACGGCGTCGTAGTACTCGTACATCTCGCGCAGCTGCTGCTCGCCGAGTCCGTGGGTCTGCCGCCGGATCCGGCGCGACACGAGGCCCGTCCCGAGGCCCGAGAGCAGCGCGGCCACGAGCCCGGCGAGGAGCAGCACCGGCAGCTGGGCGCGCACTCGCTCACCGACGGCCGACTTCCGGATGCCGACGGAGACGAGCGCGACGACCTTCCCCTGGTCGGTGACGGGCACGACGACACGTGACGACGGCCCGAGCGTGCCCGTGTAGTCCTCCTCGACGACCCCGCCCGCGAGTGCCCCCTCCGTGTGCCCGAGGAACTTCTTCCCGATCTGCGTCGGGTCCGGATGGGTGTAGCGGATCGCGTCGCGGCTCATGACGACGACGAAGTCGGTGCCCGACTCGACCCGCACGCGCTCGGCGTACGGCTGGAGCACCGCCGAGGGCTCGGGACCCTGGACGCCGGCGATGACGTCGGGCGTCGCCGCCATCGTCTCGGCGACCGCGAGGGCCCGGGCGGTGGCCTCCTGGTCCCCGGCGCGCTGTGCCTGGCCGTACGCCCCGGCGAGCCCGGCGACGACGACGAGCACCGCGATGAGCACCTGGAGCGCGAAGGTCTGCCCCGCCACGCTCCACCGCCCCGGGGCCGTCAGCACCCGTCGCGAGAACTCAATGAACACAACCGTGACCCTAGTCACTGACCGCGGGAGCCTCGTCACATTCACCGGTCCCGCGCCCAGCACGGGACCCAGCCAACGGAGGTCACCGTGAGTTCCACCGCCGACAGCGCCGTCGACGCCCAGCCGGGCTCGACCCCGAAGCGCGACCGCACCCACTATCTCTACATCGCCGTCATCGTCGCCATGGTGGCGGGCATCCTCGTGGGATGGGCCTTCCCCGAGGTGGGCAAGAGCCTCAAGCCCCTCGGCACCGGCTTCGTCAACCTCATCAAGATGATGATCACGCCGATCATCTTCTGCACGATCGTGCTCGGCATCGGCTCGGTCCGGAAGGCCGCCCAGGTCGGCAAGGTCGGCGGCCTCGCCCTCGGCTACTTCATCACGATGTCGACCGTCGCCCTCACGATCGGGCTCGTCGTCGGCAACATCATCAAGCCCGGTGACAGCCTCGACCTCACAGCCGCCGTCGCCGAGTCGGGCGCCTCGCAGGTCGATGCCAAGGCCGAGGGGGCGGTCGACTTCCTGATGCATCTCATCCCCGACACCCTCGTCTCCGCGCTGACCTCGGGCTCGGTGCTCCAGGCCCTGCTCATCGCGCTCCTCGTCGGCTTCGCGCTCCAGAAGATGGGCAAGCAGGGCGAGCCGATCCTTGGCGCGATCAAGCACCTCGAGCGCCTCGTCTTCCGCCTCATGGCGATGATCATGTGGGCCGCCCCGATCGGTGCGTTCGGCGCCATGGCCGCCCTCGTCGGCGCGACCGGCATCGGCTCGCTGACCAGCCTCGGCAAGCTCATGGCTGCCTTCTACGTCACGTGCGTGATCTTCGTCTTCCTCTTCCTCGGCAGCATCCTCAAGGTCGTCACCGGGATCAGCGTCTTCTCGCTCTTCCGCTACCTCGGCCGCGAGTTCCTCCTCATCCTGTCGACGTCGTCGTCGGAGTCGGCCCTGCCGCGCCTCATCGCCAAGATGGAGCACCTCGGCGTCTCCCGACCGGTCGTGGGCATCACGGTGCCGACCGGCTACTCCTTCAACCTCGACGGCACCGCGATCTACCTGACGATGGCGAGCCTCTTCATCGCCGAGGCGATGGACAAGCCGTTCAGCATCGGCGAGCAGGTCAGCCTCCTCGTCTTCATGATCATCGCGAGCAAGGGCGCCGCCGGCGTCAGCGGTGCGGGGCTCGCGACCCTCGCCGGTGGCCTCCAGTCGCACCGTCCCGACCTCGTGCCGGGCGTCGGCTTCATCGTCGGCATCGACCGCCTCATGAGCGAGGCCCGCGCGCTGACGAACTTCGCCGGCAACGCCATCGCGACCGTCCTCATCGGCACGTGGGTCGGCGAGATCGACCGCGACAAGGCGTCACGCGTCCTCGCCGGGCAGGACCGTTTCGACGAGGCGAGCATGCTCGACCACGACGACGAGGTCCAGGACGACCAGGTCCCGGACACCCGCGGTCACGAGCCGGAGCTCGTCGGCTCGAGCCGCTGACCCATCCGTCGAGGGGCCGCGAACCAGCCGGTTCGCGGTCCTTCGTCGTCGTGGCCCATCTCACTCAGCGCGTCGAGAACCTGTGGGCACCATTGGCATACATGCGGATTCACGCTTGCGTATGCCGTCCGCCCCCTCCTCGCGACGCCCTCGTTTTGCGCTCGTCCCCCCATCTTCGACACAGTGGTCGCTTCATCGAGACATCTGTGACACGTAACTGTGAGGAGACAGACGGCACCTCGTCGGGTTGCCGTCCATGACGTATGAGTGAACTGACCAAGAGCCCCGACGACGCGCTGCACCCGGCGCTCGAGCCACCACCGGTGAACCACGAGGAGGCCGCGCCCTCCCGGGTCGACAAGGTCGTCTTCGGCGTCGCCGCCGCCGTGGCCATCGCCTTCGTCCTCTGGGGCGCGCTCAGCACCGAGAGCCTCAGCACGAGCGCCTCCGCCGGCCTCGACTTCGTCGTGCACAACACGGGCTGGCTCTTCTCGCTCGTCGCCTCCGGCTTCGTCGTCTTCGTCATCTGGCTGGCCGCGAGCAAGTTCGGCAACATCCCGCTCGGCGGTGACGGCGAGGCTCCCGAGTTCCGCACGTCGTCGTGGGTGGCGATGATGTTCTCCGCCGGCATGGGCATCGGCCTGATGTTCTACGGCGTCACCGAGCCGCTGACCCACCTCGTGACCCCGCCGCCCGGCACGGGGGCCAAGGGCAACCCCGAGGCCGTCCAGACGGCGATGGCGACGACGATGTTCCACTGGTCGCTGCACCCCTGGGCCATCTATGCCGTCGTCGGTCTGGCCGTGGCCTACGGCGTCTTCCGCAAGGGCCGCTCGCTGCTCATCAGCTCGGCCTTCGCCCCGCTCTTCGGTGAGAAGCGCGCGAACGGCCCGGCGGGCAAGGTCATCGACATCTTCGCGATCTTCGCGACGCTCTTCGGCTCCGCGACCTCGCTCGGCCTCGGCGCCCTCCAGATCGGCTCCGGCCTCGAGATCGTCGGCGGCATCGGCAAGGTCGGCAACGGCGTGCTCATCGGCATCATCGCCGTGCTCACCGTCTGCTTCATCCTCTCGGCCGTCTCCGGCATCGAGAAGGGCATCCAGTGGCTCTCGAACATCAACATGGTGCTCGCGCTGGCCCTGGCGTTCTTCGTCTTCGTCGTGGGCCCGACGGTCTTCATCCTCAACCTCGTGCCGACGACCATCGGCTCCTACTTCAAGGACCTCGCGATGATGTCGGCCCGCACCGACGCCGCGGGCGGCGACGGCATGAAGGACTGGCTCGCCGGGTGGACGATCTTCTACTGGGCCTGGTGGGTCAGCTGGACGCCGTTCGTCGGAATGTTCATCGCCCGCATCTCGCGCGGCCGCACGATCCGCCAGTTCGTCTCCGGCGTGCTGCTCGTGCCGTCGGTCGTCTCGCTCATCTGGTTCGCCATCTTCGGTGGCGCCGGCATCGACCAGCAGCAGCACGGCCAGGACATCGCCGGTCAGGCCTCGCCCGAGGGCTCGCTCTTCGCGATGCTCGGCCACCTGCCGTGGCCGACCGTGACCGCGGTCGTCGTCATGCTCCTCGTCGCGATCTTCTTCGTGTCGGGTGCCGACGCCGCGTCGATCGTCATGGGCACGCTCTCCGAGAAGGGCACGCTCGAGCCGTCGAAGAAGACCGTGGTCTTCTGGGGCGCGGCCACGGGTGCGGTCGCCGCGATCATGCTGCTCATCGGCGGCGAGGACGCCCTGTCGGGCCTCCAGAACGTCACGATCGTCGCGGCCCTGCCCTTCCTCGTCATCATGGTCGGGCTGGCCGTCGCGCTCGTGAAGGACCTGTCGCGCGACCCGCAGGTCGTCCGGCGCCAGTACGCCGTCGCGGCCGTGGAGCACGCCGTCGTCGCGGGCGTCAGCGAGCACGGCGACGACTTCTCGCTCACGGTGCAGGAGACCGCGCCCGGCGAGGGCGTCGGCGAGATGGTCCAGACCGACCCGGTCGCCGACCAGGTCGTGGCCGAGGACGTCGCGGCCCAGGACGGGCTGGGCGGTGCGGTCGACGAGCAGACCGTGAGGGTCGGCGCGTCGATGCGCCTCTGACGAGGTCGCTTCAGACCGCCACCGGAACAGTTCCCTCGCGCTGAGGCCACTCGACGAGCAGGCGGCAACCCGACGGACGAGACGCAGCTGCCGGCCTACCTCGTCGCCACGAGCGAGGGGCGCCTCGGGGTGCTGAGGCTGGCGCTTGCGCAGGGCGCCCGGGTCGACGACAAGGATGGCTGGAACGGCACCGCCCTCATCCGTGCGGCAGAGCACGGGCTCGACCGACTGACAGGAGTTCTCGTGAACGCGACCAGCACCGACCCCGTGAAGGACCCGGACGCCGCCCTCCTCGCGGCCGCCGCGTGCGGTGACGCCGACGGAGTTGCCCTGGCCCTGCGCGCCGGTGCGGATCTGGAGACGCGGGACACGAAGCAGCGCACCCCGTTGCTGCTCGCGGTGACCGGCGACCACGTCGACGCCGCGCGGGTGCTCGTCGCGATGGGTGCCGACCCGGACGCCCTGGACGACCGCCACGACACGCCGTGGCTCGTCACCGGCGTCACCGGCAGCGTCCCGATGCTCGAGGCGCTGCTGCCGGCGGGACCCGACCTGACCATCCGCAACCGCTTCGGCGGCGTCTCCGTCATCCCCGCGAGCGAGCGCGGCCACGTGGACTACGTGCGTCGCGTCGTCACGACCGGCATCGACGTGAACCACGTCAACGACCTCGGCTGGACGGCCCTGCTCGAGGCCGTGATCCTCGGCGACGGCGGTACGCGCCACCAGCAGATCGTGCGCATCCTGCTCGACGCCGGCGCCGACCGGTCCCTCGGCGACACGGAGGGTGTCACCGCGCTCGAGCACGCCCGCGCCCAGGGGTATGCCGCCATCGCCCAGATCCTCGAGCGTGGCTGACCCGCCGGGCGAGTCATCACCGGCGGGTCCCCCCGACCGTGGCGGCCGGCTTCCCCCTACTTGGTGAAGCCGGCCGTCAGGCCGCTCAGGAGCTGGCGGCGTCCGACGACGTAGAGCGCGAGGATCGGCAGGGCGGTGAGCAGCACGGCGGCGAGAATGGCCGGCACGTTGATGCCGTACTGGCCCTGGAAGGTCCACAGTGCGAGCGGCAGGACCCGGAGGTTCGGGCTCTGGGTGAGCACGAGCGGGAGCAGGAAGCCGTTCCAGATGAGCAGGGCGTTGTAGATCGTCACCGTCACGAGCGCCGGGCGCGTCAGCGGGAGGGCGAGCCGCCAGAGCGTCTGCCACTCGCTGCAGCCGTCGAGGCGCATCGACTCGAAGAGCTCGTTGGGCACGTCGCGGATGAAGTTGGACAGGACGAGCACCGAGAGCGGGATCGCGAACGCGATCGACGGCAGGATCAGCGCCAGCAGGGTGTCGTAGAGGTGCAGCCGGATGATGATGAGGTACACCGGGATGATCGTCGCCTGCAGCGGGATCGCCAGGCCCATCAGCAGGATCGAGTTCGCGGACTTGAGGAACCAGTGCGGCCGGCTCCGGATGATCGCGAAGGCGGCCATGAACGAGACGAGGACCGCCGGGATGACCGCGCCGACCGTGACGATGACGCTGTTGAAGAAGTAGCGGATGAAGCCGGAGTCGATCACGAGACGGTAGGCGTCGAGCGTCGGCTGGGACGATGGCACGAACGGGTTGGTCACGAAGTACTCGGACTGGCTCTTGATGCTCGTGATGACGATCCAGTAGATCGGCAGGAGCACGATGAAGAGCCAGAACCAGCTGAGGGTTCCGCCCACCCAGTTCGTGCTGCGGATGCGGGTGGTCTTCTGTGACGTGTCGGTCATGGCTCAGGCCCCCTCGAGCTGGCTGGCGGTCTGGTCGCCCCCGCCGAGGCGTCGGAACAGGAGCGCGAGGAGCAGGCCGACGAGGACGAGGATGACGCCGATGGCACTGGCCGGGCCCATCAGGTTCGCCTGGAAGCCGCGCTTGTACATGTCGAGCGCGAGCACCCGGGTGGCATCGGCCGGGCCTCCGGCCGTGAGGACGTAGATGAGGTCGAAGAACGTCAGCGAACCGACGACCATGAGCGTCGACGACGTGATGATCGTGTTCTTCAGCTGGGGCAGCGTGATCGAGAAGAACTGCCGCATGCGGCCGGCTCCGTCGATCTGGGCCGCCTCGTACATCGAGGTCGGGATCTGGCGCACCGCGCCCTGGTAGATGAGCGAGTGGAACGGGATGAACTGCCAGGACACGACGAAGACCACGACTCCGAGAGCGAGCTTCGGTTCACCGAGCCAGTCCTGGGACATGAACGGAAGCCCCAGTCCGGTGCCGATACCGAAGTTGGGGTCGAGCAGGGCCTTGAAGGTGATCGCGATCGCCGCCGAGCTGAGCAGCAGCGGGATGAAGTAGAGCACCGCGAGGAACGCTCGGTACTTCTGTGCCCCGGCGAGGAAGACGCCGAGGAGGATGCTCATCGGCGTCTGGAACAGCCAGGAGAGGGCCGCCACCTGGAAGGTGACCCACATGGCGTGCGGGAGGCCCGGATCGGAGAGCACGGACTTCCAGCTGGTGAGGCCGGACGGCACCACCTCGCCGATGCCGTCCCACGTGGTGAAGCTGAGGAAGAGCACGCCGATGAGCGGGATGACGCCGAAGGCGACGAAGAAGACCAGCGCCGGGACCGCCAGCCACCCGAGCGAGCGACCGTGCACGCTCTTGGCGGAACGGGACGGTGCCGGCCCGGCGGACCCGACGCTGGTGGCGGTCACGAGTTCGTGACCGCGTTGAGGTTGGTGGCGAACTGCTCCGGGCTGATGCTCAGCTGGAACAGCTTGGCGATGTTGTCGAGGAGCGTCTCGGCGGCGCTCGGCGGCAGGGCCTGGTCCCACGACTGGGCGAAGACCTTGGCGTTGCTCGACACCCCGTAGAGGAACTTGAGCCATTCGGCGTCCTCCGAGCTCCCGATGTTGGAGTCGGCGCCCTTGACGATCGGGATGGAGCCCGTGTCGATCCACGCCTTGACCTCGGTCGAGTCGAGGACGCCGGTCGTGAAGAACTTCTTGGCCGTCTCCTTCTCGGCGGCCGTGGCCTTCGAGGAGATCGAGAGGTACTGACCGGGGTTGCCGACGGTGTTCGTCGGGTCACCCTTGCCGCCGGCCACCGGCGGGAAGTTCATCCAGCCGAGGTGTCCGCCCTTGACGAAGTCGCCGCCGTCGCTCTTCATGCTGCCGTACGTCCACGCACCGTGCAG
Organism: Terrabacter sp. Ter38; assembly: GCF_024519435.1. Lineage (GTDB taxonomy): Bacteria > Actinomycetota > Actinomycetes > Actinomycetales > Dermatophilaceae > Terrabacter. Next base: position 316,309 of record NZ_JALJRZ010000006.1, on the reverse strand, counting down.
CATCATGGCCGCCTTGCCGGTGTAGAGCAGGGCCTGGTCGGCGTTGGAGTCGGCCGTGATCGACGAGAAGCCCTTGATGAAGCCGTTGGCCTTGACGAGGTCCTGCACCTTGGTGAGGGCAGTGATCGCGTCGGGGTTGGACCAGGCGTCCTTCTTGCCCTCGAACGCGGCCTGGAACACCTCGGGACCACCGATCCGGTCGAAGAGGAACTCGAGCCACATCATGTTGGTCCACCGGGACTGGCCACCGAGGGAGAACGGGGCGATGCCCTGGGCGTTGAACTTCGGGACCAGCGCCATGATGTCGTCCCACGAGGTGGGGGGCTGCACGCCCACCTTGTCGAAGACCGACTTGTTGTAGTAGAGCACGATGGGCTGCACCGTCTCGCACGGCATGGCGTAGATCTTGCCGCCGACCGTGGCTGCTCCGAACGAGGACGGGAAGAGCTTGTCCTTGACGGCGGAGTTGCTGCTGAACCACGAGGTGAGGTCCTCGACCTGGCTGGCGTCGACCCACGACTTGAGCCCGCCGCCGCCCCAGCCCCAGATGATGGTCGGTGCCTGGCCGGCACCGAGAGCCGTCTTGATCTTCGTCTTGTAGGCGTCGTTCTGGAACGCCGTCTGGGCGATCTGGGTGCTCGCGTTGGCGGCGTTGAAACGGTCGACGGCCCCCTTGCGGATGCCCTCACCGGGTTGGCCGGTGAGGTACCAGTAGGAGGCGCCAGAGCCGGCTGCGGCGGCGCTGCCGGAGGACGTGCTGCTGCTCGGCCCCGAGCTTCCGCACGCGGCGAGGGCCCCGGCCAGGGGGACGCCCATGGCGAGCCCGAGGAAGGTGCGACGAGAGGTTGTTCTGGGATCCACGTTGATCTCCACTGTGTCATGGCCGCGGGCGGCCTGGCCGGTGTCGCATGAGCGTTGGCCAGGAGGGCGTCCGGGCACGCAACAACTTGGTGCCAGCGACGATACTTTTCGCCGGTTTTTCGTGTCAAGGGTTGTGTTCGGATCGTGTCCGGGTAGAAGGTGATTCATATTCCGTGCTCAAACAGTCACGTTCGGCACACATCGTGACCGTCGACAGTTGGTCGAAACTTTCGATCAGCGGTCGTCTCGAAGGAGGACCATCATGATCGAGGCCGCCCGGCTGTCACAGGAGGAGGTGTGGCTCGACCCCTCGCGCAGCCCCGAGGCGCGGGTCGACGACCTGCTGGCCCGACTCACGCTGGCGGAGAAGGTCGGCCAGCTCGGCAGCCGGTGGGTGCTCAACGACATGTCGGCGACCGGCGAGCCCGGCGAGCCCGACGACCCGGCGTCCGACGGGCCCGACCAGGCCGAGGTGATGAACGTCGCGCCGATGCAGGACGTCTTCGCGGCCTCCGGCACCCTCGCACTCGAGGACGCGGCGGCCCACGGGCTCGGGCACCTGACCCGGGTCTACGGCAGCCTGCCGCTCACGCCCTCGGAGGGCGCCGCCGAGGTCGTCCGCCAGCAGCACGTCGTCATCGAGCGATCGCGACTGGGGATCCCCGCGATCGTGCACGAGGAGTGCCTGACCGGCTTCACCGCCTACGGCGCGACCGTCTACCCGGCGGCGATCGCGTGGGGCGCGACCTTCGACCCCGAGCTCGTCGAGGCGATGGCGGCCGCCATCGGTCGTGACATGGCGGCCCTCGGGGTGCACCAGGGGCTCTCGCCCGTGCTCGACGTCGTGCGCGACTACCGGTGGGGGCGCGTCGAGGAGACGATGGGCGAGGACCCTTACCTCGTGTCCATGCTGGGGGCGGCGTACGTCCGTGGCCTGCAGGGGGCGGGTGTCCTCGCCACCCTCAAGCACTTCGCCGGCTACTCCGCCTCGAGGGCGGCTCGCAACCACGGGCCGGTGCCGATGGGTCGTCGCGAGCTGATCGACGTCATCCTGCCGCCGTTCGAGATGGCCGTCCGCGAGGCCGGCGCAGGTTCGGTGATGAACTCGTACTCCGACGTGGACGGCGTCCCGGCGGGCGCCGACCCGTGGCTTCTCACCGAGATGCTGCGCGACACGTGGGGCTTTGCGGGCACGGTGGTCTCGGACTACTGGGCGATCCCGTTCCTCTCCTCGATGCATCGCGTCGCCGCGGACGCGGACGACGCGGGCGCGCTCGCCCTGGCGGCCGGCATCGACGTCGAGCTGCCCGACACCCTCGGTTTCGGCCAGCAGCTCGCCCAGCGGGTCGCCGAGGGAGACCTCGACGAGGCGGTCGTCGACCGGGCGGCCCGGCGGGTCCTGCTCCAGAAGATCCGCCTCGGACTGCTCGACCCCGGCTGGACCCCGGAGGGGTCGGTCGAGGGGGCGGCCGACGTGGAGCTCGACTCGGCAGGCAACCGGGCCCTGGCCCGCACGATGGCGGAGCGCAGCATCGTGCTGCTCGACGCCGGCGACGCGCTGCCTCTGGCCGGCCCGGGACGCCCCGTCCACTCGAAGGTCGCCGTCATCGGCCCGGCGGCCCACGACCCGCGGACCTTCATGGGTTGCTACGCGTTCCCGAACCACGTCCTGCCCCGCTACCCGGCCAAGGGGCTCGGCATCCCGGTGCCGACCCTCATCGACGCACTGCGGTCCGAGCTGCCGGACGCGAGCATCGTGCATGCCCGCGGCTGCACCACGAGCGGGTCCGATCGCTCGGGCCTGGCCGAGGCCGTGTCGATGGCGGCCGACGCCGACGTGTGCGTCGTCGCGGTCGGTGACCTGGCCGGACTCTTCGGGCACGGCACGTCGGGTGAGGGCTGTGACGCCCCCGACCTGAGCCTGCCCGGCGTGCAGGGCGAGCTCGTCGCCCGCCTCATCGAGACCGGGACGCCGGTGGTGGTGGTCGTCGTCTCCGGGCGGCCGTACGCTCTCGGCGAGATCGTGGGACGCGCCGCGGGCCTCGTCCAGGCCTTCATGCCGGGCGAGGAGGGCGCCGCTGCCATCGCCGGCGTCCTCTCCGGTCGGGTGCAGCCGTCCGGTCGGCTCCCCGTCCAGATCCTGCGGTCGCCCGGTGCGCAGCCGGGCACCTATCTGCAGCCGTTGCTCGGCGTCGGCAACCACGGCATCAGCACCCTGGACCCGACGCCGCTCTACCCGTTCGGGTTCGGCCGGTCGTACACGAGCTTCGTCATCGACGGTCTCGAGCTCAGTGACGACGAGATCGCGACCGACGGCGAGGTGCGCATCACGGTGCGGGTCACCAACACGGGCGGCCTCCCGGGCACCGAGGTCGTCCAGCTGTACCTGCACGACGCAGTGGCGCAGGTGACACGGCCGGTCCTGCAGCTCGCCGGTTTCGCTCGCGTCGACCTCGAACCCCTAGAGTCACGCACTGTGACGTTCACACTCCATGCCGACAGGACGGCCTTCACCGGTCGCGACCTGCGTCGTGTCGTGGAGCCGGGTGACCTCCAGGTCATGGTGGGCAGCTCCGCCGCCGACCTGCCGTGCGTAGCGCTGCTGCGTCTGACGGGCGAGCCCCGACTCGTGGGCACCGAGCGTGTCCTCGTCACGCCCGTGCAGGTCTCCGGGGCCGAACGCGGGCGGTAGGTCTCCATGAGCAGCTCGCCGCGCACGACGCTGGCGGAGGTCGCGTCGTCGGCAGGGGTGTCGGTGGCCACCGTGTCGAAGGTCGTCAACGGTCGTCGGGACGTGTCCCGGACGACCCGAGCGCGCGTGCAGGAGCTGCTCGACGAGAACGGCTACCGACCCCGCCGCCCGCGACGGGGGCTGCCGACAGCCATGGCGTCGATCGAGCTCGGTTTCGAGGGTGACCTGCACGCCTACTCGGCCGAGATCATCCAGGGCGTCGTCGACGCCGCGGCCCTGTCCGGCACGCCGGTCATCATCACCCGGCAGCCGGCGGGCGCGCCGGTGCTGGCGCCTCCGGAGCAGTGGGCCCAGGACCTCGCCGACCGGGGCATCGGTGCCTTCATCGCCGTCACGAGCGTCATGTCGGCCGACCAGATCGCCGCGCTGGCACGCTGGGGTGTGCACCTCGTCGTCATCGACCCGCTGGAGCTGCCGAGCGTCGACGTCACGAGCGTCGGCTCGACCAACTTCGCGGGTGGGCTCTCGGCCACCCAGCACCTGCTCGAGCTCGGACACCGGCGCATCGCCTTCCTGGGCGGGCACCCGCTCGCCGCCTGCAACGAGGCCCGCATGCACGGCTACCGGGCGGCCCTCGCCCGCATCGGCGTCCCGGAGCGATCGGAGTACGTCCGCTCGTCGCACTTCATGTACGTCAACGGCGTCGAGGGTGGTGCCGCCCTGCTCGGCCTGCCGGTGCCCCCGACCGCGATCTTCGCGGCGTCGGACGAGATCGCGGTCGGCGTCATGGAGGCGGCCCGGTCCCGCGGCCTGCGGATACCGGACGACCTCAGCATCGTCGGCTTCGACGACACACAGCTCGCGCGCATGTCGTCGCCGCCGCTCACGACGGTCCGCCAGCCGCTGACCGAGATGGCGCGGGTCGCGGTGCTCACCGCTCTTCGGCTCATCGCGGGCGAGGCGATCGAGTCGCACCACGTCGAGCTCGCCACCGAGCTCGTCCTGCGTGGGTCGACAGCGCCGCTCGACCCCTCCGTGGGCTGAAGCGGATGTGGCGACGCGGCCACCCGACGGGTGGGTGTCTCAGCTGAATTCCGCCGACAGGTCGGGGCTCACCTGCGCCAGGACGGCATACGCCATCTCGACGGGCACGTCGACGACGTCGTAGTGCTGGGCTCCCGCGGCCGTGGTGGCGACGAGGGTCGCGACGCCCACGCGCCGCTGGAAGAACGACTGCTCGACCTTCCAGCCGATGATGCCGTCGCGGTCGAGCACGACACGCTGCCGGTCGAGGGAGCCGTGGCGCGACACGAGGTGGTCGGGCGTCACGGTGTGCCCGAGTGCGCCGTAGCGGTCGCGGCCGAGGGCCACGGCCCCGGCGAACAGCATCGGCACGAGGACGAGCAGCGAGCCGTGCCAGTCCCACAGCACGCGGGCGACCACGAGGCCGGCTGCGGCGAGGGTGGCGGGCACGAGCGCCCGCGTCATCCGTCGTCGGCGGGCGGCGGGGCCGTGTGGCGTCAGTGGACCCGACACGGCGGCCTCGTCGGGCCGTATGCGCAGGGCGAGGGGCGTCACGACGCCCGCCGGCGCCGGTGGGCACAGCCAGTCGGACCCACCCTGCTCGCGCAGCAGACCCGACGTCACGACCTTGAGACGGCGCGCGCCGGCGAGCCGGAGGCCCAAGGGCTCGTCGAGCCGGATCCCGCGCACCCGGGCGGCGTCGATGCTCGTCTCACGGTTGGTGAGCAGGCCGCGCCGTGTGTGCAGCGTGCCGAGACGGTTGCGGGTGAGGCGGAAGCCCCAGAAGGTCAGCACGTAGGCGCCGACCGCGAGGAGCGACACGACACCGAGCAGGAGCAGCACGTCGACCCACCAGGCCAACCGTGACACGAACGTCGCGCCGTCGCGGAAGACCGACCGCTCCTGCGAGAAGCGCGAGAGGCCCTGCGACGCGAAGCCGACGATCGCCGCGGCGCTCGCGAGCCCGGTCACGGTGAGCGGTGCGTAGCGGATCCACGACGGGTCGAGGCGCACGAGCACCTCGTCGTCGACGGGCGGTGGTACGTCGTCGGGCACGTCGTCGTCGGCCACCGGGGCGCCGGTCGGTGCGGGCAGACCGGTCACGGCCGGGTCGACGCGGTGCAGCAGCTCGGCCCGAAGGCGACGGCCCGCATCGACGCCCAGCGAGTCGAGGACGAGCCGGTCGCGCTGGCCGCCGGCGGTCGAGATCTCGACCTTGGCCAGTCCGAGGACGCGGTGGTAGACGCGCGCCGTCAGGTCGATGGTGCGCACCTTGTCGAGCCGCGCCGTCGTCGTCTGCTTCGTGAAGAGGCCGCGCCGCAGCTCGATCTGGCCGTCGGCGATGCGGTAGCGGGTCGTGACCCACCGCAGCACGCCGAAGGCGACGATGAGCGGGACGGCATACAGCTCCCACCGGTCGTTGTCCTCGGATCCGGCCCGGAAGACGACGAGCGCGAGCAGCGCGGGCAGGAAGCGGATCAGCGTCTCGAGCGGGTGGACGAGGAGCATCCGGGCGTCGAGTCGGCGCCAGCCCTCCGCATCCTCGGTCACGTCGCGTCGCCCGTCTCGGCCACGGCCGCGGCCGTCAGGGCGTCGACGAGCTCGTGGGCGACGGGCAGGTCGAGACCGTGGATGGTGACGGGCCCCGCAGCCGACGCCGTCGTGATCGTGACGGCGGCCAGGCCGAGCAGCTGGGCGACGGGGCCGCGTTCGAGGTCGACGGTCTGCACGCGGCCGAGGGGTGCGATGCGACGCTCCTGCCACAACCAGCCGCTCTGCGTGTAGATCGCTCGGGGGGTCGCCTCCCACCGGTGCACGCGGTAGCGCCACTGCGGCATCGCGACGGCGTACGCGGCACCGGCGACGAGCCACACGGCGCCGACGACCCAGTGCGGGGTGCGTGACGGGGCGTCGTCGACGAGCCACCAGACGACCTGCGCCGCCAGCAGGAGCGCGAGGACGACGAGGGCCTGCATCGTCCACATGAGGACGGCGCGGCGGGAGACCCGGTGGGCGGGTTCGCGGAGCACGGCACCGGGGGCGACGGGCACGTCGAGGGGTTCCACGGCCCCACCGTGCCACACCGGTGCCGGCGGGCGGCATTCGACCGAGGTATGCCGTCCTGCCGACCTCCGTCGGGTCCTGGCCCCCGCCCTGGGTCAGGCCGCGAGCGCCTCACGCGCCGAGCCCTCGCGGGCCCGGACGAGCCGCGCGTAGCGGCCGCCGCGGTCCATCAGGTCGTCGTGGTCGCCGAGCTCGGCCACCCGACCGTGGTCGAGCACGGCGATCTGCTCGGCGTCGCGGATCGTCGACAGGCGGTGCGCGATGGTCAGGGTCGTGCGGCCGGCCATGAGCCGGTCGATCGCGGTCTGCAGCTCGCGCTCGGTCTCGTTGTCTAGCGCGCTCGTCGCCTCGTCGAGCACGAGGACGCGCGGGTTGCGCAGCAGCGTGCGGGCGATCGCGAGGCGCTGCTTCTCGCCTCCGGAGAAGCGGTGGCCGCGGGCCCCGACGACGGTGCCCAGGCCATCGGGAAGGCTCGCCACGAGCGCTGCGACCTGAGCCGCGGCGAGGGCCTGCCACAGCTCGTCGTCGCTCGCGCCGGGGGCGGCGAGCAGCAGGTTGTCGCGGATCGAGGCGTGCACGAGGTAGGTGTCCTGCGAGACGACGCCGACGATGCGGGCGAGGTCGGCCGGGTCGAGGTCGCGCAGGTCGACGCCGTCGATCGTCACGCGTCCGGACTGTGGGTCGTGGAGCCGCGCGAGGAGACCGGCGAGGCTCGACTTGCCCGAGCCGGTCTCGCCGACGAGGGCCAGCGTCGTGCCCGCGGGCACGTGGAGCGTGACGTCGGAGACGGCATACGTGCTCTCGGCGGCAGATGGGTCGTGGCTGAAGGTGACGCCCTCGAAACGCACCTCGCCGCGCAGTCGATCGTGCTGCACCGCAACGGGATCGGCGGGCGGTGCGACCTCGACGGGGAGGTCGAGGTAGCCGAAGATGCGGCTGAAGAGTGCCATCGAGGTGACCCACTGTGCCCCGACGTCGAGCAGTCCCATGAGCGGTCGGAAGATGCCGGCCTGCAGCGTCGTGAAGGCGATGAGCGTGCCGATGGTCATGCCGCCCGAGGTCGCGGGCAGGCCGGCGGCGAGGTAGATGAGCGCGGGGATCGCGGCGAAGATGATCTGCATGGTCGCCATCCGCCAACGACCGGCGAGCTGAGAACGCAGCTCCAGGTCGATGAGGTCGGTGGACGTCTCGGCGAAGCGGTCGGCCGTGGCCTCCCCGGCGCCGAGCGTCTTGACGAGGGTCGCGCCGCTGACCGTGAGGCCCTCCTCGACCTGGCTGTGGAGGTCGGCGAGCCGACGCTGGCGCTGGGCGGTGATGTCACGGCGCAGCAGGGCGACCTTGCGGGTCATGAGGACGGCCGGCGGGATGACGAGCAGGGAGAGCAGCGAGAGTCGGGGACTGAGCGCCACCATGGCGATGGCCGTCGCGACGGCGGTCGTGAGGTTGCTCGCGATCGACGTCGCCGTCGACGTGATGACCGACTGCATGCCGCTGATGTCGTGGGTGAGGCGCGACTGCACCTCACCGCTGCGCGTGCGGGTGAAGAAGGCGACGGACTGGCGCTGCAGGTGACGGAAGACGTCGGTGCGCAGCCCGTGCATGACGCGCTGGCCGACGGAGGTGGTGAGCCACGTCTGGACGACGCCGAGCAGCTGGCTCACGACGGTGACGGCCAGCATGCCGCCGACGGCCCAGAGCAGGAGGCGGACGTCCTGGTGGGGGAGGGCGTCGTCGATGACGGCGCGCAGGAGGAAGGGCTGGGCCATCGAGACGACCGAGATCGCCACGATGATCGTGGTGACGACCGCGACGGTGCGGGTGTGCGGGCGGAAGAGACCGGCGACCCGCCGCAGGGAGACGGGGGACTCGGCGAGCTGGGCGCGGTCCTGCGGGTCGATCTTCTCGGGCTGGCGGCCGCCGCGGTGGGTCGGCCTGAGGGTGGTGGGGGTGTCGGTCATGCGGTCACTCCATCTGTGGACTCCGGTACATGATGCTGAGGTTACCTCACTATGAGGTCGATCTACAACTGAGGCCCTATGCTGCTCCCCATGCGTGACGCCGACGAGCCCTCTCTCGACGAGCTGCTCATGGGCGCTGCGCGTGCACTGCGGCGGCGTTGGGCCACCGGGCTCGGGCCCGACCTGTCACCCCACGACGCCCGGGCGCTGCGCGTCATCGGGCACCACGGACCCACCCGTCTCGGGGTCGTCGCCGACCACCTGCGCATCGCGCCCCGCTCGGCCACCGACGTCGTCGACCGGCTGGAGTCGCGCGGGCTCGTCCACCGCAGCCCGGACCCTGCCGACCGACGCGCCATGACCGTGGCCCTCACCGCGGAGGGGGAGTCGGTCCTCGCGGAGGTCGACGAGGCGCGCCGCGAGGGCGCGGCCGACTTCTTCGGGTCCCTGACCGACCGCGAACGCACGTCGCTGGCGGCCCTCCTCGCGCGGCTCGACCCCCGTGAGCCGTGAGGTCGAAATGTCCGCTGACATACACTTCCGTGCCGGCAACCGACGGCGCGTGAGGCCGGGCGAGCGCCGGCGAGGAGCTGGTGGGTGGCTGACGTGAACGGGCTCGTCTTGGTCGAGGGGCGTCCGGGGTCGGGACGTACCGCGATCGCCGAGGACCTCGCCCGGTGGCTGGCCGGCGAGCAGGTCGCCGTCGGGCACCGGTCCGAGGGGCAGGCCGACCACCCCGTCGACGTCGACCACGTCGTCGTGCTCGACACCGCGCAGCTCCTCGCCCTCGCGGCCGAGTCGGCCCAGACGTCCCGGGCCCTGCTCGGAGCCGCCGAGCAGCACGGGGAAGCCTGGGTCGTGCGCCCCGCGTCGGAGGCGGCCCTGCCCGAGCCGCTGCGCGAGCGCGTCCGGGAGGTCGCGAGCCACGCGCGGGTCCCCGCCGAGCTCACCGCCTCCCTCGTCGCCGACGCCTGGGCCCGCTTCGGAGCGAACGGACCCCGTGGCGTCCACGTCTGGGAGTCCGTCCTGCTGGGGTCGGCCGACGTCACCCTCGTGTGCCGGCTCGTCGACGCCGTGCGCGCGCACCGACCGGCCGTCGTCTACCTCGACGACGACCGCGAGGTCGGTTCGAGCCGGCAGGGCCGGCGGCGCGAGCTCGATCTCGTCGTCCTCGCCGGCCTCGACGTCCCGACACTCGTGGTGCCGGTCGGTGACGGTCGCCGGGACGACCACACGGCCGCCGTGCGCGACTTCGTCGCCGACCACCTCGGCCTCGCCGGCCGGGGTGACTCGCAGCAGGTCGCCTGACCATGCCCCTGCACGCGGTCGAGGGCCTGCTCGACGCCACCTCCGACACGGAGGTCCGGCGTGAGTGGGCGGCCCTGGCCGCGGCGGGACTGCCGAGTCAGTCGCAGCACCAGGGTGCGACGAACGCGCCGCACCTCACCCTGGCGCTCGCCGGGGCCGTCCCCGACTACGTCGAGGCCCGGATCGCCCGCGTCCTCGAGACGGTGCGGCCCGTGCCGATCCGCCTGGGGTCGCTGCTCGTCATGGGCTCCCGACGCTACGTCCTCGCCCGCCTCGTCGTCCCGACACCCGAGCTGCTCGACCTCCAGCGGTCGCTCGCGGCTGCGATGGTCGGGGCGCCCGACGTGCCCGACCAGGTGCGCCCGGGACGCTGGACCCCGCACGTCACCATCGCCCGTAGCCTCGGTTCGCGCCAGGTGGGGGAGGCGCTCGCCGCCCTCGGCCGCGTCCGACCCCTCGACGGCACGATCGAGTCGGTCCGACGCTGGGACCCCGACGCAGGGCGCACGTGGCAGGTCGGCGGCATACCTACGATGGGCGCATGAGCCTCGAACTCGGCCTCGACACGTTCGGCGACATCGCCAACGGGCCCGACGGTGCCCCACTCCACCCTGCCACGGTGATCCGGGAGGTCCTCGCCGAGGGTGAGCTCGCCGACCGGCTCGGCCTCGACTTCTTCGGCGTCGGCGAGCACCACCGCGACGACTACGCCGTGAGCGCCCCTGACGTGCTGCTCGCCGGCCTCGCAGGGCGCACGGAGCACATCCGGCTCGGCACGTCGGTGACGGTCCTCTCCAGCGACGACCCGATTCGCGTCTTCCAGCGCTTCTCCACCGTCGACGCGATCAGCCGCGGCCGCGCTGAGATCACTGTCGGCAGAGGATCGTTCATCGAGTCGTTCCCGCTCTTCGGTCTCGACCTCGGCGACTACGAGACGCTCTTCGAGGAGAAGCTCGACCTGCTCGCGGCCGTCGTGGCCGAGCAGCCGATCCGGTGGGAGGGCTCGATCCGCCCACCCGTCCAGGTCGAGAAGGTCATGCCCGCGACGGAGTCCGGCCACCTGCCCGTGTGGGTCGGCGTCGGCGGCACCCCGCAGTCGGTCGTCCGCGCCGCCCACTACGGCTTCCCCGTCGTCATCGCCATCATCGGCGGCTCGGCGCGCCAGTTCGCACCGCTCGCAGAGCTCTACCGACGTGCGCTGTCCGAGATGGGCCGGCCCGAGCTGCCGGTCGGGGTGCACTCGCCCGGCTACGTGGCCGCCACCGACGAGCAGGCGCGCGACGACTTCATGCCGCACTTCCTGCCCTACATGAACAAGCTGGGCCGCGAGCGTCGGTGGGCGCCCATGGGCAAGGAGCAGGCCCTCCAGCAGCTCGGCCCCGATGGAGCTGTCTACTGCGGATCGCCCGACACCGTGGCCGCCAAGATCGTCGACACCGTCCGGGTGCTCGGCCTCTCCCGCTTCCAGCTCAAGTACTCGTTCGGCACGCTTCCGCACGACCAGCGGATGGAGTGCATCCGCCTCTACGCCGAGGAGGTCGTGCCGCGCGTCCGCGCGCAGCTCGACGAGGACTGATGTGCGGATCCTCCTGCTGGGCATGGGATCCCGTGGTGACGTCCAGCCGCTCGTCGCGCTCGGGCAGCGCCTCCGACGGATGGGGTATGCCGTGTCGCTCGCCGCGCCGGCCGACCTCGGTCACGTCGTGGCGGGCAGCGGCGTCGACTTCGAGCCGTTGTCCTTCGACCTCGAGGGGCCGCTCCGCCAGGGGCTCGGACGTGACGCACTGCGCGGGTCGGCGAGGACGCAGGTGCGTGAGGCCCGGCTCATGCGGCAGGTCATGGCCGACACGGCGTCGGCCTTGGCCGCGGACGTCGAGCGGCTCGTCGCCGGTGCTGACGCCGTGGTGTCGGGGGCGCTGACCTTCGACCTCGTCGACGCGCTGCTCACTCCTGACGGCCGAGGTGGCCGTCAGGCCGCGCCACACCTCTACGCCGTCTTCGCGCCGGTCTGGCCGAGCGCGCACGGTGACTCGGTGGCACTGGCCCTGCGGCCCCGCGCGACATCGTGGGTCAACGACGCGTGGAGCACCCTCGCCGGCCGGGTCGCGCTCGATCTCTTCCGTCCTGCCGGTGACCTCGTCCGAGCCCGACGAGGCTTGCCACGACAGCGGTTCCGTCACTACACGGCTGCTGCTGAGGGCACGCCGACGCTGCTGGCCGCGAGCCCGCACGTGGTCCCGCCGGCGGCGGACTGGCCACCGGCCTTGCGGCAGACCGGCTACTGGGTTCGCGACGACGTCGGCGCTGACTCGCTGGCCCCTGCGCTCGAGGCCTTCCTCGACGACGGGCCCGAGCCGGTCTTCGTCGGTTTCGGCTCGATGCCGACGCCCGACCCCGGCGCGGTCTCGCGTGAGCTCGCGGGCGTGCTGGGTCGTCTCGGCGTGCGTGGCGTCGTCAGCGAGGGTCTCGCCGGACTGGGAGCCGAACCGTCCCCCGACCTGCTGGGGATCGGGTCCGCCCCGCACGAGGTGCTCTTCCCGAGGTGCGCCGTCGTCGTCCACCACGGTGGAGCGGGCACGACCGCAGCCGCGGTTCGGGCCGGGGTGCCACAGGTCGTCGTGCCGCACGCCGCGGACCAGCCCTACTGGGGCCGGCGGATGGCCGACCTCGGGGTCGCCGCACCGCCGATCGCCCGCAAGGACCTGACCGCGGCCCGGCTCGAGCGGGCGCTCGAGGTGGCGCTGTCCGCGGGAGCCCGCGCGGCGGCATACGCCCTCGGTGAGCGCGTGCGCGCCGAGGACGGCGCCGGCGACGCAGCCCGGCTCGTCGACGAGTACCTGCAGGGCCCGGGCCGCCAGAACACATGAAGGCCCGGCCGTGGCCGGCGGTCAAGCGGCGCCGGACCGCCCGACGGCACACATCATGTGTCCGCGGTCACGCCACGGCGGCGCCTAGATCGTCGCGGCGAGCTCGGTGCCCTGACGGATGGCGCGCTTGGCGTCGAGCTCGGCCGCGACGTCGGCGCCCCCGATGACGTGGACCTTGACGCCGGCGGCGGCGAGCGCGGGACCGAGCGTGTTGACGGACTCCTGGCCGGTGCAGAGCACGATGGTGTCGACGGAGAGCACCTGCGGGTCGCTGCGGTCCTCACCGTGGGTGATGTGGAGCCCCTCGTCGTCGATGCGCTCGTAGTTGACGCCGACGTGCTGGTGGACTCCCCTGGCCTTCAGGGCTGCCCGGTGCACCCAGCCGGTCGTCTTGCCGAGTCCCTTGCCGATCGAGGTGGACTTGCGCTGGAGCAGGTGCACCTCGCGCGGCGACGGCGACGGGTGCGGCTCGACGAGACCTCCTCGGGAGGTGTCGGGCTCGCCGACGCCCCACTCGGCCATCCACTGCTCGATCGTCATCGGCGACTCGACGTGGGTGAGGAATTCGCTGACGTCGACGCCGATGCCGCCCGCGCCCATGACGGCCACGCGCTGACCCAGCGGTGCCTCGCCGCGGACGGCGGCGGCATACGTCACGACCGTCGGGTGGTCGACGCCGGGGACGTCGGGGACGCGGGGCTCCACGCCGGTGGCGACGACGACCTCGTCGAAGTCGGTGAGGTCCTCGACATCGGCGCGGCGACCGAGGTGGACCTTGACGCCGCCCAGCTCGAGTCGCCTGCGGTAGTAGCGGATCGTCTCGGCGAACTCCTCCTTGCCGGGGATCCGCATCGCGAGGGCGAACTGGCCGCCGAGGTCGTCGGCCGCCTCGAAGAGCTCGACCCGGTGGCCGCGCTCGGTCAGGGCGACCGCGGTCGCGAGCCCGGCAGGACCTGCGCCGACGACGGCGACGTGCTTGCTGCGGCGGCTCGGGGCGAGCACGAGGGTCGTCTCGCGCACGGCGCGAGGGTTGACGAGGCACGTCGCGGTCTTCTTGGCGAAGGTGTGGTCGAGGCAGGCCTGGTTGCAGGCGATGCACGTGTTGATCTCGTCGGCCCGGTCGCCCGCGGCCTTGGCCACCCAGTCCGGGTCGGCGAGGAAGGGGCGCGCCATCGACACGAGGTCGGCGCTGCCGTCGGCGATGACGCGCTCGGCGAGGTCGGGCATCGAGATGCGGTTGGACGTGACGACCGGGACCGTGACCTCGGGGAGCAGCTTCGCGGTGACACGGGTGAAGGCCCCGCGCGGCACCGACGTGACGATCGTGGGGACGCGGGCCTCGTGCCAGCCGATGCCGGTGTTGAGGATCGTCGCGCCGGCCGCCTCGACCTCGTGGGCGAGGGCGACCACCTCGTCCCACGACTGTCCGTCCGGTACGAGGTCGAGCACCGAGAGGCGGTAGACGATGACGAAGTCGGGGCCAGCCGCCTCGCGGACGGCGCGGACGACCTCGACGGGCAGGCGACGCCGGTTGTCCGGGGAGCCGCCCCACGCGTCGGTGCGCTGGTTGGTGCGCGGTGCGAGGAACTGGTTGAGAAGGTAGCCCTCCGAGCCCATGATCTCGACGCCGTCGTAGCCGGCCTCGCGCGCCAGGCGGGCGCAGCGGGCGTATGCGTCGACGGTGCTGCGGATGCCGCGGGCGGTGAGGGCGCGGGGCGCGAACGGGGAGATCGGGGACTTGAGCGCCGACGCCGACACGGCGAGCGGGTGGTAGGCGTAGCGGCCCGCATGGAGGATCTGGAGGGCGATCTTGCCGCCCTCGCGGTGCACGGCGTTCGTGATGACCCGGTGACGTCGGGCCTGACGGCTCGTGACGAGGACGGAGCCACCCGGGTAGAGGGCGCCGGCGAGGTTGGGTGCGAAGCCGCCCGTGACGATGAGGCCGACACCGCCGCGGGCGCGCTCGGCGTAGTAGACCGCGAGCCGGTCGAAGTCCTTGGCGCGGTCCTCGAGGCCGGTGTGCATCGAGCCCATGACGACGCGGTTGCGCAGCGTCGTGAAGCCGAGGTCGAGGGGTTCGAGGAGGTGGGGGTATGCCGTCGTCACCCGCCCGAGGGTAGCCCCTGGTTACCGCCCGGTAGCCGATCGCGCGGCCTGCGTCACAGTGGGTGAGAATGGCGAGGTGAGCGATCTCGAGCACCTGGACGTCCTCGTCGTGGGAGCCGGCCTGTCCGGCATCGGCGCCGGCTACCGCCTGTCGACGATGAGCCCGTCGCGCACGTGGGCGATCCTCGAGGCTCGGGACTCGCTCGGCGGCACGTGGGACCTCTTCCGCTACCCCGGCGTGCGGTCCGACTCGGACATGATGACGCTCGGCTTCCCCTTCGAGCCGTGGACCGACCCCGACGCCATCGCGGACGGGCCGAAGATCCTCGACTACCTGCGCCGGACGGCCGAGAAGCACGGGATGGCGGAGCGGATCCGACTGGGCCACCGTGTCGTCGCGGCCGACTGGTCGAGCGAGGACGCTCGCTGGACGGTCACGGTCGAGCGCGAGGGCGGCGAGCGCGAGGGCGGCGAGCGCGAGCGGCTGACCTGCGGATTCCTCTACCTCTGCAGCGGCTACTACGACTACGACAGGCCCCACGACCCGCAGCTGCCCGGCCTCGCCTCGTTCGAGGGTGACGTCGTGCACCCGCAGTTCTGGCCGGATGACCTCGACGTGTCCGGACGGAAGGTCGTCGTCATCGGGTCAGGCGCAACGGCCGTGACGCTGGTCCCGTCGCTCGCCGCGGCCGGTGCTGACGTGACGATGCTCCAGCGGACGCCGACGTGGATCGCGTCCCTGCCTCGCCGCGACCGTGCCCGCGACGTGCTCCAGCGGGTGCTCCCGAGGAAGGCCGCAGGGACGGCAGCCCGCTACAAGAACGTCCTCGGGACCATGGGCGTCTACGAGCTGAGCCGTCGGCGCCCTGCCGTGATGAGGTCGTTGTTGTCCAAGGGTGCGGCCAGGTCGCTCGGCTCGACCGACCTCGTGAGCGACCACTTCACGCCGACCTACGACCCGTGGGACCAGCGCCTCTGCGTCGTCCCGGACGGCGACCTCTTCGACGCGGTGCGCAACGGACGTGCCCACGTCGTCACCGACACGATCGAGACCTTCGTGCCACACGGCGTACGGCTGCACTCGGGACGCGTGCTCGACGCCGACGTCGTCGTCACGGCGACAGGGCTGCGCATCAAGATCGCCGGTGGCATCGCGATCACCGTCGACGGGCAGCCCCGCCCCACAGGAGATCTCACGGTCTATCGCGGCCTGATGTTCGCTGACGTGCCCAATCTCGCCGTCTGCGTCGGCTACGTCAATGCGTCGTGGACGTTGCGCGCCGACCTCGCGAGCCGTTACGTGTGCCGGCTGCTCAACCACATGGAGCACCACGCCTGGCGCAGCGCGACGCCGCGGGCCCCGGAAGGGATGGAGGGACAGCCGTTGCTGCCGCTCGCGTCGGGCTACGTGCAGCGCGCGGCGGGTGACCTGCCCCGGCAGGGCGACGGAGCGCCGTGGCTGATGCGCCAGAACTACCTGCTCGACCGTCGCGACATGCTGCGCAGCGACGTCACCGAGGCGATGTCCTTCGCCCGCTGAGGGCGCGACAACGGTCGACACGTGCGCTCGGCGTCTCCGTCGACGTGGCGCACCAGCGCCTCCGTGCGGCCCCGGCGACCCTGGAGCCCGGACCGACCGCGGCGTGAGCGCGTGTCGAGGGGGTTGTGTCTGGACGCGGCCGACCGGGTACGGATCCAGCATGAGCGAATCGAACACACCTTCGACCGACGACGTCATCGGCGCCACCACCCCCGCGACCGCCGGAACCCCCGGTGACTCGACGATCAAGGACCCGGAGGACTGGGTCACGGGCGACGAGGCCATGACCGGCGCGCAGCGCAGCTACCTCGAGACCCTGGCCCGTGAGGCCGGCGAGACGTTGCCCGGCGACCTCACCAAGGCCCAGGCATCCGAGCACATCGACCGCCTGCAGTCCGTGACGGGCCGCGGAGTCACCGACGGGCGCACCGAGGGCCACGGCAGCGAGGTCTGACCGGACCGCCTCGCCTAGGCGATCTCGAGGCGGTCCGAGACGAGACCGTCGGCGGCCAGGGCCCGCAGCCGCGTGACGGTGCGCTCCTGCACCGTCCACGGGTCGATGGTGTTGACGTAGATCTTCGTGCCGCCCTCGAAGCCGGCCAGCGTCGACACCCGCCACTTGAGCACCACCCGGAGCGGCACGGGCAGGCCGAGCGACGGCGGACCGTGGTGCCATTCCTCGTTGGTCGGCACGTCGACCCCTGTCGCGGCGTGGCACGCGTGCACGAGGTCGGAGAAGTCGCGCACCTCGTCGTCCGAGAGCTCCCACGGCCGGCACCCCGTGTTCGACGTGTAGACGACGAGCGACGGGTACTGGTGGCCGATCCCGGCGAAGGCCATGGCCGTGGGGGTGCTTGCCACGACGAGCCCCTGCGTCTCGGCGTACTGCGGCCCCCAGCGCGCGAAGAGGTCCGGCTCGGCTCGCACCCGCTCGGTCTCCCGCTCGAGGTCCACGCCCGGCTCGTCGATGGCGACGAGCTGCTTGTGCAGGTGGTCGAACGACGCGCCGGCCGGTCGCAGCCAGTTCTGGAACGCCGAGACATAGCGTGCGTGCGGGTTGCTCCGGTAGAGGTCGCGCACCCCGGCGATCGTGAATCGCGTGTACTGCCAGTGCTCCTCGGGTGTCAGCGTCCCGGCGCCTGCATTCTGGGTGTCGTCTGTCGCGCCGTCGACGAAGTGTCGACGCGAGACGACGACCTGGTGGTTGCCCGCGAAGAGCCCGACGGCCTCGCGCTCGAGGTCGTTCTCGTCGAGCGGCTCCGCCTCCGCGCCGGACGCACCGCGCGAGCGCATCCGGATGCGCGCCAGTGCGGTCACGTGTGCACGCCCTGCAGGCGTCGAGAGGTATGCCGTCCGGTGCGCGAGCGACTCGGGCGTCGGCTCGTAGCCGTGGGCGAGGTGCCAGTAGTCGTAGCTGAGGATCTCGAAGAGGTTCGGGAAGAGGCGCAGCTCCGGCACCGTGTCGTCGAGCTGCTCGGCGACGAGCCCGCGCACCTCGCGCCACGACGACCCGTCCCGGACGACCCTGGCGATCTCGGGGGTCGTCTCGATCATCCGGCCCCAGCAGAAGGCGCAGTGGCGCTCGTGCTCGGCCGGGTCGAGGGCCTTCGGGGCGGGCCGGGCGATGCCGAGAGGTCGGGCGCCGCGCCCCGGCAACGTCCACACCTTCGTGCCGGTGAAGGGGTTGACCTGCTTGATGGTCCCGTCGGGCAGTCGCGTCAGGGGCTCGGTCACCCTGCAAGCCTAGGTCTGTCGGGTCGGCTAGCGTCGGGACGTGCCCGACGACGCAGCCGCCGCTGACCTCACTGACGCCCCCTACCGCGACCCGTCGCTCTCCGTGGAGGAGCGCCTCGACGACCTCATCGGTCGGATGACGCTGCCGGAGAAGGTCGGCCAGATGCTCCAGCTGGACGCACGCGGCGACCTGACCGACATCATCCACACGAAGCTGGCCGGCTCGATCCTGCACACCTCCCCGGACGACCTGCCGCGCGCCATCGATCTCGCGGCCCGGACACGTCTGGGCATCCCGCTCCTCACCGCCGACGACTGCATCCACGGCCACTCCTTCTGGCCGGGTGCGACGATCTTCCCGACCCAGCTCGGGATGGCCTGCTCGTGGGACCCCGGCCTCGTCGAGCAGGCGGCACGCGTCACGGCGGTGGAGGTGTCGGCGACCGGCATCCACTGGACCTTCTCGCCCGTCCTCTGCATCACCCGCGACCTGCGCTGGGGACGGGTCGGCGAGACCTTCGGCGAGGACCCGCACCTCATCGGGGAGCTCGGCGCGGCCATGATCCGGGGCTACCAGGGCGACGGCCTCACGGACCCGACGGCCGTCCTCGCGTGCGCCAAGCACTTCGCCGGCTACTCCGAGACCCAGGGCGGCCGCGACGCGAGCGAGGCCGACCTCAGCCGGCGCAAGCTGACGTCGTGGTTCCTGCCCCCGTTCGAGCGGGCCGTCCAGGAGGGCTGCCGCACCTTCATGCTCGGCTACCAGGCGATCGACGGCGTGCCCGTCACGGCGAACGGCTGGCTCCTCGACGAGGTGCTCAAGGGGGAGTGGGGCTTCACCGGAACCCTCGTCACCGACTGGGACAACGTCGGCCGGATGGTCTGGGAGCAGAAGGTCTGCGCCGACGACGTCGAGGCCGCGACGGTCGCCGTCCGCGCCGGCAACGACCTCGTCATGACGACCCCCGCGTTCTTCGAGGCCGCCCAGGAGGCCGTCGCCCGTGGCCTGCTCGACGAGCGCGCCATCGACGAGGCCGCCCGGCGGGTGCTGCGCGTCAAGCTCGAGCTCGGTCTCTTCGAGAACCCCCGGTCACCGGACGCCGAGCGCCAGCGCCTCGTCATCGGCTCCGCCGAGCACGCCGCCCTCAACCTCGACGTCGCCCGCCGCTCGCTCGTGCTCCTCACCAACGACGGCACGCTTCCGTATGCCGTCACGGACGCCCCGCGCACCGTGGCCGTCCTCGGGCCGAATGCCGACGACCCGCAGGCCAACCTCGGCGACTGGGCCGGGGCCTCCGGGCAGGTCGACTGGATGCCCGACGGGCACCCGCGCGAGACGGTCGAGACCGTGCTCGACGGCTTCCGTGCCGTCGTCCCGTCGACCTGGACCGTCACGCATGCTCGTGGCGCCGAGATCGAGACCCTCGTGCCGGATCCCGAGGGACCACTCTTCCCCGACGGGCAGCCCCGTCCGCCGGTGTCCGCGTCGGCGCCCGTCGACCCGGACCAGCTTGCCGACGCGGTGGCTGCAGCGCGCGCCGCCGACCTCGCCGTCGTCGTGCTCGGTGACACGATCGCCCTGACGGGAGAAGGCTGTTCGACGGCGACGCTCGACCTGCAGGGCGGTCAGGTCGCCCTGCTCGACGCCCTCGTCGACGAGCTCGACGGCACCGGCGTCCCCGTCGTCGTCGTGCTGCTCCACTCCAAGCCCAACGTCCTGCCGCCCAGCGCCCTGCGGGCAGCCGCTGTCATCGAGGCCTTCAGCCCCGGCATGCGCGGCGGTCGTGCCGTCGCCGAGCTCGTCCTCGGCCTCATCGAGCCCGCCGGGCGCCTGCCGCTCTCGATCCCGCGGCACGTCGGACAGCAGCCGACCTACTACAACCAGGTGCGCGGCCAGCACGGCCACCGCTACGCCGACCTCACCCAGGAGCCGCAGTTCGTCTTCGGTGACGGCCTGACCTACACGACCGTCGAGTGGTCCCACCTCACCCTCGAGGCGAGCGACCCCTCGCCCGACGACGTCGTGGTCGCCGAGGTGACGCTGACCAACACGGGCGAGCGGACGGCATACGAGGTCGTGCAGGCCTACGTGACCGACGTCGTCACGAGCGTCACGTGGGCAGCCAAGGAGCTCAAGGCGTTCCGCCGGGTCACCGTCCCGCCGGGCGCGTCGGTCACCACCCGCGTCGAGGTCCCGGCCGCGGCCTGCTCCATCGTCGACGCGGCCGGACGCCGCGTCGTGGAGCCCGGCGAGTTCGAGCTCCGGGTCGGACCGAGCTCGCGCGACGCCGACCTGCTCCGGTCGACCTTCACGATCACGGCGCCGCGGACCCCGGTGCCCTCGGGGTCAGGGCGGCCAACGGGATGACGCGGCCGGCGGCCTTCGCCTCGTAGCCGCCGAAGAACGGCGCGACCTCGAGGAGGCGTCGCCACAGGCGGTCGCGCTCGTCGCCGTGCGCGACCGCGACGTCCACCTCGATCCGCTCGTCGCCGACCTCGATGACGGCCGTGTCGGCGTGCCGGAGGTTGCGGAACCACTGGGGCTCCGCGGCGGCACCGCCGGCGCTCCCGCAGACGACGTAGGACCCGTCGTCGAGGAAGTAGCCGATCGGGCTCGTCCGCAGGGTGCCGGACGAGCGGCCGGCCACGGTGAGCAGGAGGACCGGCATGCCCTTGACGGAGCGGAGGAACCCGACGTCGAAACGGCGGTAGAGCGCCACGTGCGCCGCATTGCCCGCACGCATCATCCGGTTGGCCACGCCCATGGTCGTCTCCTGGTCCCGCGGCACGCGTCTGCCGACCCGTCCAGTGTGGACCTGCGGGCGGCTAGGGTCGAGATCTCACCACCGATGATGAGGAGCCCCATGCGCGCCGCACGAGTCACGACCCTCGACGGGCCGTCGTCCGTCACGGTCGGCGAGGTCGACGAGCCCGCCCTGGCCCCGGGCCACGTCCTCGTCGACGTCCACGAGGCGGGGGTCAGCTTCCCCGACGTCCTCATGAGCCGCGGGCTCTACCAGATGCGTCCTGAGCTGCCCTTCGTCCCCGGCGCCGAGTGCGCCGGCGTCGTGCGCGAGGTCGCCGAGGGCAGCGCCTTCGGCGTCGGCGACCGCGTCGCGGCGTTCCCGGTCCTCGGCGCGTTCGCCGAGACGGTCGCCGTGCCCGAGGCGATGGTCTTCCCGTTGCCCGACGCCGTCTCGTTCGAGACCGGCGCCGCCCTGCCGATGAACTACCTCACCGTCCACTTCGCCCTGACCCGCCGCGGCCAGCTCGAGCGCGGCGAGACCGTCCTCGTCCACGGCGCCGCGGGCGGCATCGGCACCGCCGCCATCCAGCTGGCGCGGGCCATGGACGCCCGCGTCATCGCCGTCGTGTCGTCCGACGACAAGATCGAGACCTCCCGCGCGGCCGGCGCCCACCACGTCGTCCTGGCCGACGGCTTCCTCGCGGCCGCGAAGGAGCTCACGGGCGGACGCGGCGTCGACGTCGTCGTCGATCCGGTGGGCGGCGACCGCTTCACCGACAGCCTCCGCAGCCTCGCGCCCGAGGGCCGCCTGCTCGTCATCGGCTTCACCGCTGGGCAGATCCCCGAGGTGAAGGTCAACCGGCTGCTCCTGGGCAACCTCAGCGTCGTCGGCGTCGGCTGGGGTGCCTTCTGGATGCCAGACCCGACCTACCTGCGCACCCAGTGGGACGCGATCCTCCCGCTCCTCGAGAGCGGGGCGCTCGCTCCGCCCATCGGCACGCGCCACCCGCTCGACGACGTCGCTGCCGCCCTCACCGAGATCGACGAGCGCCGCGCCCACGGCAAGGTGACCCTCACCGTCCGCCACTAGGTTGGGGCGTATGCCGTCCCGCTCGCTCCGCGCGTCCGCCCCCACGTCCCCCCGCCGCGTCCTCGTCACCGGCGGTGCCTCCGGTCTCGGCCTGGCGCTCGTCCGGGCCCTCGTCGCCCGCGGCGACCACGTGCTCGCGACCGACGTGGCGACGGACCGTCCCGACGCGCTCCCGGACGCGGCGGCGTACCTCCCCCTCGACGTGCGCAGCGACGAGGCGTGGTCCGCGGCCCTCGCCCACGTGCGCGAGAAGTGGGGTGGGCTCGACCTGCTCGTCAACAACGCCGGCGTCGCCGCGGGCGGCCGCATCGACGTCGCGACGATGGACGAGTGGCGCTGGATCGTCGACATCAACCTGCTGGGCGTCGTCCGGGGCTGCCGCACCTTCACGCCGCTCCTCAAGGAGCAGGGCAGCGGCCACATCGTCAACACCGCCTCGCTCGCCGGCCTCGTCCACGCCCCGGGCATGTCGGCCTACAACACCGTCAAGGCCGGCGTCGTCGCCCTGAGCGAGACCCTCTCGCACGAGCTCGCGCCGCACGGCATTGACGTGTCGGTCATCTGCCCGTCGTTCTTCCGGACGAACCTCGGCTCGTCGTTCCAGGGTGCCGACACCGAGATGGAGGAGGCCGGCAAGAAGATGGTCAGCGGCTCGAAGCGCACCGCCGACGAGATCGCCTCCATCGTCGTGCGCGGCATCGACGCCCGCCGCGACGTCATCCTCACCGACCGTGACGGACACGTCGCCTGGCGTGCCAAGCGCTTCGCCCGACCTGCCTACACGGCGGTCATGAAGCGCGCGGCGAAGCGGGTCGCCGCCGGCCACTGACCCGTCGCCCCAGCGGCACCCGGCGCGCGGCGACGAGCGCGATGCTCGACGCCCGCAGCGCCCCTTCCAGGGTCCAGACGCCGGCCACCGCCAGCAGCGTCCCGATGACGGTGATGAACAGCACGAACGCCACACGGCCCGGGGACTCGGCGTGCTCGCGCTGGGCGAGCACCACCGCGAGGGCCGTGAACGTGATGTAGACGCGTTCCGTGGGTCACGGACGCGGCGCCCGCCGGATGTCGACGTCGGCCGGGGTGGCGGCACCCAGCACCTGCGCGAGGCTCGCGCGGAGCAGCTCGGCCGCCTCGGCTGCGCCCTCGAATGCCCGGCTGAACTCAGGCTCGTCGCCGTCGCGCATCCATCCGAGCCCGACCAGTGCCTCCTGCGCCTCGCGCGTCAGGTCGGTCAGGCCCTCGAACTCCGTGTCGCCGATGCACTCGAGCGCGAGCACGCCCTCGAGCCGCCGCGCCTGCAGGAAGACGTCGGGCACCCGAGCCGGGGAAGCCGCCCGCGCGCCCCCCCGACGCCACGATCGCGGAGACCGCTCGGCGGCATACGTGCTCGATGCCTGTGACGGCACGTGGACGGTGAAGGTCAGCCAGTCGTCGTCGACGAGCACGGCGAGGTCGGCGGCGACGCGGGACGTCCACGACTCCCACGTCTCCTCGAGGGGACCGTCGCTCATGCGGGGCTGCCCTCGTGCGACACCACCGCCGTCTCCATCAGGGTGCGGAGGTGGTCGGGGATGGGGGTCGGGCGGCGGGTGGCGGCGTCGATCTCGACGTGCACCCAGCGACCGAGCGCCTTGATCGCGGGGTCGGGCGACACGCTGCGCTCCGGGTCGACGAAGAGGCCGAGCTCGTAGGTGACGCTGCTGCGTCCCAGCCGGGCGACGCGGACGCCCACGACGAGCGGCGCCGGGAACGCCACCTCCGCGTAGAAGGCGCACGACGACTCGGCGACGACGCCCTGGGTCGCGTCGGTCATCGGGTCGACCGTCACGTGTTCGGCCTGCCACCCGTTGATCGCCGAGTCGAACAGCTCGTAGTAGACGGCGTTGTTGAGGTGGCCGTACATGTCGTTGTCGCTCCACCGGGTCGTGACGGGACGGTGGACCGGGAAGTCGGCGAGCGTCAGCTCGCGGGGATCGGGCGTGCCGGGCATGCGCCCATCCTGCCCGACCCTGTGGACGACGCCCGGGGGTGTCGGCGGGCGAACGTACAGTGCTCGGGTGGTGTGGAGCGTGGGTCGGGCGACGTGGGTGGGTGATGTCACCGACCCCGACATCGCCCAGCAGGTCGGCACGCGCACCTTCGAGCGCGGGCAGGCGTATGCCGCCGAGCGCCGGGTGCGCTCGCTCGCCACCCGCCCCGACGGGCTCATGCTGCTCGGCACCATCGAGGGCAGCGGCCACGAGACCTACCAGACCTTCATCGAGGCCCGACCGCACCCGAAGGGGCGCTCGCACCTCTGGAGCGGCACGTGCAGCTGCCCGGTCCGCAGCGACTGCAAGCACGTCGTGGCGCTCATGCTCACGGCGCGCGACGTCGCTCGGGGCAAGGTCGTCGAGCCGCGGCCGCCGGCCGAGGGCGAGGGCGCCGTCGAGCCGGCTGCAGCCGAGCCAGCGCCGCTCGTCGTGCCGCCGCACTGGTCCGACGTGTTCGGTCACGTCCGGCCGCGGGCCGTCGAGCCGTCCCCGGTCGCCGAGCGGCCAGAGCCGCGGGGCGACCTCATGCCGGCCGGCCTCTTCGTCGACACCGTCTACCGCGACCAGCGGGGGCGGAGAGGGGTCCCCGAGCTCAGCTACGGCCTCCGACCGACCCGCTGGACCCGCGCTGGCACGTGGCACCGCACCCTCTCGTGGCACGACGCGTTGCCCCAGTGGCGCGTCGGCATCCGCTTCCTGCCCGAGCACGAGCGCATCATGGGGCGCCTGCACGACGTCGCCCGGCACGGCTCGGGCGGCACGACGTACTTCTCCGCGACGCCGCCGCTCTCTCTCGACGCGAGCCCCGAGGTCTGGCCGCTGCTGCGCGAGGCCCGCGCGGCCGGCATCGAGGTGCTGCCCGGCGAGGGCGTCACCGGCCCGGTCCGCGTCGCCGACGACGCGGCCACGCTCGTGCTCCTCGTCAAGCGGGCGCCCGACGGCAGCGGTGACCTCGACCTCGACGTCGACATCGAGGGGATGCCGGCCGGGGCCAGCGGCGAGCGGCTCTACCTCGGTGACCCGGTGCACGCCGTCGCCGTCGAGGGTGACGACGACTCCCTGACCTTCGTGCCCCTCGACCAGGACCTCGACCTCGGTCCCGACGCCCTCGCCTCCGCGCTCGCCGGCCTGCGGGTGCCGGCCGACGAGCGGGGCCGCTTCCTGCGCTCGGTCGTCCCGGGCCTGCGCCAGCGGCTGCGAGTGCGCTCCGAGGTTCCCCTGCCGGCGCCCGAGCTGCCCGAGGACGTCCAGCCCGAGGTCGTCACCGTCCACGTCCGGGTCGTCAGCGACGTCCCCGGCGAGCTGCGCCTCGACCTGAGCCACGCCTACGACGGCACGCCGCGGCCCTTCACGACGGCGCGCTTCGGCACCGTGGGAGGCCGTGACCGGGACGCCGAGGCCGCCGCGGTGCAGGCTGCGACGTCGCTCCGCTCGGTCCCCGGTGCGCTGCGCGCCGACCTCGGCGGTCACGCCTACCTCGTGCCGCGCGTCGTCCTCACCGGCATGCCGGCCGCGCGGTTCGTCGTCGACACGCTGCCCCTGCTCGAGTCCGACGAGCACGTCACCGTCGAGGTCGACGGCGACGTCCCGGCCTACGAGGAGGTCACGTCGGCTCCTGTCGTCCGGCTGGGCACGGGCGAGCGGCGTGAGCAGGCTGAGGCCGAGCCCGGCGACTGGTTCGACCTGCGGGTCTCCGTCGAGGTCGACGGCGAGGACGTGCCCTTCGAGCCGCTCTTCGGCGCGCTCGCGCGTGGCGACGAGATCATGCTCCTCGAGTCCGGCGCGTTCTTCCGGCTCGACCGGCCCGAGCTGCACCGGCTGCGCGACCTCATCGAGGAGGCCCGCGACATCGCCGACCCCGAGACGGGCGGACTCCGCCTCAGCGCGCACCACGCCGACCTCTGGGACGACCTCGTGGCCCTCGGCGTCGTCGACGAGCAGAGCGCGCGCTGGGCGGCCAACGTCGAGGCGCTCGGTTCCCTCGAGTCCGGGCCGCTCGCCCAGGTGCCACCCGACCTGCGGGCGACCCTGCGTCCCTACCAGCTCGACGGCTACCGCTGGCTCGCGCGCCTCTGGGACGCCCGCATCGGCGGCATCCTCGCCGACGACATGGGGCTCGGCAAGACGCTCCAGGTCATCGCGGCCCTCGTGCGCGCGCACGACCGCGGCGAGCTCGGCGACGCCGGTCCGGAAGCGCGTGGGCCGGTCCTCGTCGTGGCCCCGACGAGCGTCGTCGGCACGTGGATGGGCGAGCTCGAGACGTTTGCGCCGCACCTCGCGGCGGTCGCCGTCACGGCCACCGAGCGCAAGCGCGGGGTCACCCTCGCCGACACCGTCGCCGGCGCCGAGGTCGTCATCACGTCGTATGCCGTCCTGCGCCTCGACGACGCCGCCTTCCACGGCGTGCGGTGGGGTGGGGTCGTGCTCGACGAGGCCCAGTTCGTCAAGAACCGCCAGGCCAAGACCCACGTCGCGGTCCGTCGGCTCGGGGCGCCCTTCACCGTCGCCGTCACCGGCACGCCGCTCGAGAACTCCCTCATGGATCTCTGGTCGCTGCTCTCCCTGACGGCCCCCGGGCTCTACCCGCGTCCCGACGTCTTCACGAAGAGCTATCGCAAGCCCATCGAGTCCGGCGAGCGCCCGGAGCTGCTCGACCTGCTCCGCCGCCGCATCCGGCCCCTCATGCTGCGCCGCACCAAGGAGCAGGTGGCGATCGACCTGCCACCCAAGCAGATCCAGGTCATGGCCCTCGACCCGCACCCGGTCCACCGGCACATCTACGACCAGCACCTCCAGCGCGAGCGGCAGCGCGTCCTCGGTCTGCTCGACGACCCCGAGTCCAACCGCGTCGCGATCCTCGCCGCGCTGACCCGACTGCGCCAGCTCGCCCTCGACCCGGTCCTCGTCGACGAGGTCCACGCCGGCAAGGCCACCGCGGCCAAGATCGAGTTCCTCGTCGACCAGCTGCGCGAGCTCGCCGCCGAGGGCCACCGCGCCCTCGTCTTCAGCCAGTTCACCGGCTTCCTGCGCCGTGTCGAGACCGCGCTGACACGCGCGGGGCTCGCGACGGCCTACCTCGACGGATCGACGACCGACCGCCAGGCGGTCGTCCGGGGCTTCCGCGAGGGCGATGCCGTCGCGTTCCTCATCAGTCTCAAGGCCGGCGGGTTCGGGCTGACGCTGACCGAGGCCGACTACGTCTACGTCCTCGACCCGTGGTGGAACCCCGCAGCCGAGGCGCAGGCCATCGACCGTGCCCACCGCATCGGGCAGAGCCGTCCCGTCACCGTCTACCGCCTGGTGTCGGCCGGCACCATCGAGGAGAAGGTCGTCGCCCTCCAGGAGCGCAAGCGCGACCTCTTCCAGCGGGTCGTCGACGAGGGCGGCTCGCTCTCCGGCGCCATCACGGCCGACGAGGTGCGTGACCTGCTCGGACTCCCATGAGTGGGGTGGCGCCACAGTCGTCGTCAGGGTGGACAATCGGGCGGTGACCGACAACACGATGCTCGACGAGCTGGCCGACCAGGAGGCGCGGCTCGTCTTCGACCGCTTCGATGACGACACGGCTTGGGCGCTGGGCGTCGCGCTGCGTGACGCGGCGCGGGCCGCGCGGGCCCCGGTCGCGATCTCGATCCGCCGCAACGGGCAGCGCCTCTTCCACGCCGCACTGCCAGGGGCGACGGCCGACAACGACGGCTGGCTCGAGCGCAAGAGCGCCGTCGTCGACCGCTACGGGCACTCGTCCCTCTACGTCGGCGAGGAGTTCCGTGCCGCGGGCAAGACGTTCGAGGACAGCTCACGCCTCGACCCGGGATCGTATGCCGCCCACGGTGGCGCCTTCCCGGTCATCGTCCGTGACGTCGGCTGCGTCGGCACCATCGCTGTCTCGGGCCTGCCTCAGCGGGAGGACCACCGGCTCGTCGTCGAGACCCTCGAGGCGTTCCTCGACCATCCCTGAGCCACAACGGTTTGACCTCAACTCAGGTTGAAGTCGGAGGGTGGCTCAAGTGGGTACGTCACCCGCAACCCGTGCTCACGGACACCCTGTCGACGCCGTTCCGGTGCGGCATAGAGTGGTCGGAGCCGGATGGTCTCCAGAAAGGAACGACAAGTGGCTTACACGCTTCCCGAGCTCGACTACGACTACGCCGCCCTCGAGCCCCACATCAGCGCTCGCATCATGGAGCTGCACCACAGCAAGCACCACAAGGCCTACGTCGACGGCGCCAACGCTGCCGTCGCCAAGCTGGAGGAGCTGCGCGAGTCGGGTGACTACGCCTCCGTCAACGGTGTGGAGAAGAACCTCGCCTTCCACCTCGGTGGTCACACCAACCACTCCGTGTTCTGGAAGAACATGAGCCCCGACGGTGGTGGCCAGCCCGAGGGTGAGGTCGCCGCGGCGATCACCGAGTACTTCGGCGGGTTCGAGAAGTTCCAGGCGCACTTCAACGCCAACGCCAATGCGATCCAGGGCTCCGGCTGGTCGATCCTCGCGTGGGACACGATCGCCGAGCGGCCGCACATCATGCAGCTGTTCGACCAGCAGGGCAACATCCCGGTGGGTCAGATCCCGCTGCTCCAGCTCGACATGTGGGAGCACGCGTTCTACCTGCAGTACGAGAACGTCAAGGCCGACTACGTCAAGGCCTGGTGGAACCTCGTCAACTGGGAGGACGTTTCCGCTCGCCTCGAGCGCGCCAAGGCCACCAAGGGACTCATCATCCCCGGCTGAGCGACACCGACACGACGAAGGGCGGGCACCGAGAGGTGCCCGCCCTTGCGCGTACCCGGTCGCCGCCGGCGGTCAGGCCGATGGGGTCGGGCGGGCGAGGCGGTCGACGACACCGAGGAGCAGCACCTCGCGCAGGGCCGGCGGCAGTGCGTCGAGCAAGGCGTTGACCGCAGCCATCCGATCGGGCAGCACGAGCCCGCCGTCGCCCCCGGCCAACCCGGCCGCGGCGAGGAGCCCGGTGAACGTCGCCTCGTCGAGGGTGGTCGGGTCGAGGGCCGACGCCATCGCGACGAGCTCGCCCGATGCTCTGGCCGGCCCGGAGACGCGGGCCGCCGCCGTGGCGTCGGCGAGGTCCGTCGCGATGAGGTCCGACGACGCGGCCGTCGCCGCGCTGAACGTGAGGTGCAGCGTGGCCGGCAGGTCGCGGAAACGCATCTGCGGCTGGACGTACCACCCACGGTCGAGCATCTCGTCGCTGATCGTGAAGACGTCGCACGAGTCGTCGGTGACGAGGGAGAGGAGCGTGGAGTCCGGGGGTGCCGCCACCGACAGCCCGGGTATGCCGTCCACCGCGGCCGCCAGATCGAGCGTGGCGGTGCGCGCGTCCCGGGCGAGCGACGTGTAGCGCTCGGCGCCGATGTGGTGCACGACGGCCCAGGCCGCGGCCACCGGACCGCCGGACTTCGTCGACTGCGCCGTCGTGTTGAGCATCGTGTAGCCCGGCCACCGGGCCGACGCGAAGAGATGCGTCCGGCGCAGGTCGGCCGAGGCGTGCAGCAGCACCGACACGCCCTTGGGGGTGTAGGCGTACTTGTGCAGGTCGAGCGACAGGCTCGTCACGCCCGGGGCAGCGAACGTCCACGGCGGCTGGGCCGGCTCGGTGTCGCGCAGGTGGGGCAGCACCCAGCCGCCGATGCAGGCATCGACGTGGCACCGCACCCCGGCGGCCGCGGCCGCGGCGGCGATCGGCCCGACGGGGTCGATGACGCCATGGGCGTAGGACGGCGCCGACGCGACGACGAGGACGGTCCGCTCGTCGATGGCGGCGGCCATGGCCTCGGGGTCGGCGCGCTTCGTCACGGGATCGACGTCGACGAGGACCGGCTCGACCCGCAGCCAGTGGGCGGCCTTGTGGAAGGCCGCGTGCGCCGTCGTCGGGAGGACCATCCGGGGAGCCGTGATCTCGGGCCGCGCGTCACGGGCGGCCAGGACAGCCAGCAGGATCGACTCGGTGCCACCCGACGTGACGACCCCCGCGAATCCCGATGGGGCATCGACGAGCCGCCCCGCGATGCCGACGAGGTCGTTCTCCATCCGGAGCAGGGACGGGAAGGCCGTCGGGTCGAGACCGTTCGTCGACGCGAACGCCGCGAGGGCCTCTCGACCGATGGCGTCGGCCGATGCCAGACCGGAGTCGTAGACGTAGGCGAGGGTGCGCCCGCCATGCGTCGGCAGGTCCCGGGCGCGCATCGCCGTCAGCGCCTCACGGATCTCGTCGTGGTCCATCGTCATGGTGCGTCCTTTCGGGTCGACGGGAAGGCGCGCAGCGAGAGGAACGAGAGCGCGACGAGGGCGGCAGGCACGAGCGAGAAGCCGATGCCGATCGCGGTCAGGGCCGAGTCCGACTGTGGCACGGTCGATCCCGTCGAGGACACGTAGCCTCCGAGAGCCAGCACGGCGGCATACGTGGCCGGTCCGAGTGCGAGGCCCAGCGTCTCTCCGGCGGTCCACACGCCCGTGTAGAGGCCGACGCGCGTGCGCGCCTCGTGCGTGCCGCTCGCGACGTCGGCGAGCATCGCGAGCGGGAACATCTGCGCCCCTGCATACCCGACGCCGACGACGGCAACGCAGGCGTAGACGACACCCTCGGGAAGAGAACGCACGAGCACGAGGGCGAGCGCGCCTCCGCCGAGGAGGAGGGACGCGACGAGGTAGCCGACCTTCTTGTCGCGGGCCGTGCCGAAGCGCTGCCACAGCGGGGTCACGACGAGCGCGGGGGCGACGAAGCAGACGAAGAGCAACGTCGCCGAGAGCGGGGTCCCGATGACCCAGCGGGAGACGTAGTCGACCCCTGCGAGCATCGCACCGGTCGCGAGAGCCTGGAGCACGAAGGTCGTCAGCAGCAGGCGGAACGGCCGGTCGGAGCGGATGATCCGCAGCTGGTCGCCGAACGTGGCACTCGTCGCGACGCCGGCCCGGACCGGCGCCGACCGGGTGCCGCGCCATGCACCGTAGGCCCCGAGGGCGATGAGGGCGGCGACGAAGAAGCCGACGACGCGGTAGCCCCAGACGGGCCCGAACGCGTCCCGGATGGCCGGCGACGCGCCGCCGCTGACGAGGATCGCGAGGGCGAGTATCGCGACCCGCCACGTCATGAGCCGGGTGCGCTCGTCGTAGTCGTCGGTGATCTCGGCCGGCATCGCGACGTAGGGCACCTGGAAGAAGCTGTAGGCCGTCGCGCACGCGAGGTAGGCCACGGCCACCCAGCCGGCGGCGAGCCACTGCGGCGCGGTCGGCCCGAGGAAGAGGAGCGCGAAGGCCGTAGCGAGGAGCAGCCCCGCGCGGATGAGGAAGGGGCGCCGCCGTCCGTCGGGGTGCGTCGACCGGTCGCTGATGCGGCCCGCGATCGGGTTGAGCACGACGTCCCAGGCCTTGGGCGCGAAGACGATGACGCCGGCTGCCGCGGCCGGGACACCGAGCCGGTCGGTGAGGTAGGGCAGCAGGAGCAGTCCCGGCACCGTGCCGAAGGACCCTGTGGCGACCGAACCGAGGCCGTAGCCCCGGCGCACGGCCGCGGGAAGAGTCGTGCCGGGGGCGGGCGGCGTCGCCGAGGTCATGGAGGCACCCTAGTGAGCGCGGGGCGTCAGCGGTCGCGGTCGGCCGCGCCGGACGCGGTCACCGTGAACGACACCGGGGCTGTGAAGCCAGCCGCCTCGAAGGCGGCCGCGATGGCGTCGGCCACCGCCTCCGCATCGCCCGCCCGGACGATCGCGATGCACGAGCCGCCGAAGCCGCCTCCGGTCATCCGCGCGCCCAGGGCGCCGTGCGAGCGAGCGGTCGCCGTCGCGACGTCGAGCTCCTCGCAGGAGACCTCGTAGTCGTCGCGCAGCGAGGCGTGCGAGAGGTCGAAGAGCCGGCCGACCTCGTCGAGGTCACCCGCCTCGAGGGCCGTCACTGCGAGCGTCACGCGCTCGATCTCGGTGACGACGTGGCGGACGCGGCGCTGCACCTCGTCGGAGCCGAGCTGCCCGAGCGCGGCGTCGAGCCCGGCGGGCTCGATCTCGCGGAGCGTCTCCACGCCGAGGTCGCGGGCGGCAGCCTCGCACGCGTCTCGTCGGGCGGCGTACTGGCCGTCGACGAGGGCGTGCTCGGCCCTGGTGTCCGTGACGAGCAGGACGTAGCCCGAGGCGTCGAGGTCGAAGGGGACCTGCCGCGTCTCACCCGACCGGCAGTCGAGCAGCAGGGCCGCGGCGTCGTCGCAGAGCAGCGAGGCCGACTGGTCCATGCCGCCCGTCGGCGCGCCGGCGATGACGTTCTCGGCCTCGACGCAGCGTGCGGCGAGCCGGGACCGTCCCTCGCGCGAGGCGAGCAGACCGAGATCAAAGAGGTCGCTCGCGGCGGCGGCCACGGCGCACTCGAGGGCGGCCGAGCTCGACAGGCCGGCACCGAACGGCACGGTGGAGTCGACGACGACGTCGAGCCCGTCGACGGGCAGGCCGTCGCGGCGCAGCGCCCAGAGGACGCCCGCGACGTAGGAGCCCCAGCCGCCGGGCTGCTCCGGGGAGATGTCGTCGAGGGCGACCTCGACGACGCCGTCCTGCTGGGCCGATGCCATCCTGAGGACGCCGTCGTCGCGTCGGGACACGGCGGCATACGTCCGCTGCGGCAACGCGATCGGCAGGCACAGCCCACCGTTGTAGTCGGTGTGCTCGCCGATGAGGTTGACCCGGCCCGGCGCCGACCACACGCCCGCCGGGGCGCTGCCGAAGGTGCGCGCGAAGGCGTCCGAGACCGACTCGACGACCTCGTCGGCGGTGCGGTCGCTCACGGGGCGACCTCGCGCAGGCGCGCAGCCGCCTTCTCGGGGGCGACGTCGTTGACCCAGCCGCCGACGCCGGACTCGGACCCGGCCAGGAACTTCAGGCGGCCCGGGCCACGCAGCACCGACATGAGCTGCAGGTGCAACCGCGAGACGTCACGCCCGGTCTTGGCCGGGGCCTGCTGCCAAGCCGCGATGTAGGGCAGTTTGACAGGTGCCCCGTCCGCGTCGACGTAGTAGCGGTCGAGGCGCCCGAGCAGGTCGCGGTAGACGACGGCCAGCTCGTCGCGCTCGTCGTCGTCGAGGGCGGCGAGGTCGGGCACGTCGCGGTGCGGCGCGAGGTGCACCTCGACGGGCCAGCGTGCCGCGAAGGGGACGTATGCCGTCCAGTGCGTCCCCGACACGACGACCCTCGAGCCGTCGGCCTGCTCGGCGGCGAGGATGTCGGCGCCGAGGAGCCGACCGGTGCGCCCGTGATGACGCCGCGCAGCCTCGAGCACGGCCTTGGTGCGGTCGGGCAGGTACGGGTAGGCGTAGATCTGGCCGTGCGGGTGCGGGAGCGTCACGCCGATCTCGCGGCCGCGGTTCTCGAAGGCGAAGACGTGCTCGACCTCGGGCAGGGCACCGAGCGCCTCGGTGCGCTGGGCCCACGTGTCGATGACGGTGCGCACGCGCTCGACGGGGAGGTCCGTGAACGACGACTCGTGGTTGCTCGTGAAGCACACGACCTCGCATCGCCCGACGGCCGGGCGCGTGCCGAAGATCCCCGTCGGGTCGGGGACGTCGGCACCGACGGAGGTGACGGCATACGACGGGAAGCGGTTCTCGAAGACGACGACCTGGTAGTCGCGCTCCGGGATCTCCGACGGCACCGACCCGTGGCCGGCCGGGCAGAGCGGGCACTCGTCCTTGGGCGGCATGAAGGTGCGGTGCTGGCGGTGCGCGGCGACGGCGACCCAGTCGTCGACGAGCGCGTCGTGGCGCAGCTCGCCCGACTGCACGCGGGGCTCGACGGGGCGCGGGTCCTCGGCCGTGCGTTCGGGCGTGCCCGGCTCGTCCACGTAGATGATCTCGCGCCCGTCGGCGAGGTGTCTCGTCGTGAAACGGCCGGCCGTCCGGCTCTCGGTGGGCATCATGCCTCCACGATCTCGAGGGAGCCGACGCTCTCGCGGGCGGCCTCGCGGGCCCGTTCGGGGAAGGCGTCGTCGGTGACGAACAGGTCGACGTCGGCGAGGTCGGCGAAGGTGCTGAGGCCCACCGTGCCCCACTTCGAGGAGTCGGCGAGGAGACAGACGTGGCGCGCCGACGCGACGAGCGCGCGGTTCGTCTCGGACTCGACGAGGTTGGGCGTCGTGAGGCCCGTGCGGCCGTCGACGCCGTGCGCGCCGAGGAAGAGCAGATCGACGTGCAGCGAGCGCAGGGCCGAGACGGCGACCGGGCCGACGAGCGCGTCGGACGGGGTGCGCACGCCGCCGGTCAGCACGACCGTCTGGCCGGGTGCGCCCGACTCGTGGAGCAGCTGCGCGACGGGGACCGAGTTGGTGACGACGGTCAGCTGCGGGATGTCCTTGACGGCGCGGGCCAGCTCGTAGGTCGTCGTCCCCGCGGAGATGCCGATGGCGCTGCCCGCCTCGACCCGCTGCGCGGCGGCCCGGGCGATGGCCTGCTTCTGGGCGAGCTGGAGCAGCGACTTGGCCGAGAAGCCGGGCTCCTCGCTGCTCCGGGTGCCGCCGAGGGCCAGGGCGCCGCCGTGCACGCGCTCCAGCAGCCCGTCGGTCGAGAGTCGCTCGATGTCGCGGCGGATCGTCATGTCGGAGACGCCG
The DNA here is from genome assembly GCF_024519435.1 of Terrabacter sp. Ter38. Lineage (GTDB taxonomy): Bacteria > Actinomycetota > Actinomycetes > Actinomycetales > Dermatophilaceae > Terrabacter. Next base: position 281,690 of record NZ_JALJRZ010000006.1, on the reverse strand, counting down.
AGCCGCTCGACGAGGTCCGACACCTTGACGGCCCCGGACTCCTCGACGAGCTCGAGGATGACGGAGCGCCGCTGGCTGGCGAGCATCGTCAGTCCTCCCTGAGCACGGCCACGCCACCGGGGGCGAGGCGGACACTGCCGTCGACGGGGGCGTCCGCGACGAGGTCGTACCCAGTTGCGGCGATGGTCTGCTCGGTGTCGGTGTGGTTGAGCAGGAAGAGCCACGAGCCGTCGCCACGGCGGCGCGTCGTCTCGACGCCGCGGGGCAGGCCCGCGACGGTCGGCTCGACGCCCGCGGCCGAGAGGACGTCGTCGAGGAGCGCGCCGAGGGTGGTGTCGTCGGGGAGCGTGCTGACGTACCAAGCGGATCCGGCGTTGTCGGTGCCCGCCCGACGACGCGTGACTGCGGGGCGTCCGGTGAGCGGCCCGGCGGCATACGTCGTCAGCACGTCGGTGCCGGGCAGGGCGGTCACGTCCTCGCTCCACCACGTCCCCGTGCCGTCGGCGAGCGCGACGGTCTCGTCGGGGCCGAGCGGGAAGAACTCCTCGACGCGGACGCCGAGCAGGTCGCGGAACGCACCCGGGTAGCCACCGAGGCGCACGTGGTCGTTCTCGTCGCTGATGCCGGAGAAGTACGTGACGAGCACCTCGGCTCCCGCCTCGGCAGCCGCGGCGACGGCCGCCGCGTGCTCGTCGGTGACGAGGTAGAGCTGCGGCACGACCACGAGGGCGTATGCCGTGAGGTCGGCCGAGGGGTGCACGACGTCCGCCGTGACCCCGCGGTCGTGGAGTGCACGGTGGATCGCCTGCGCGGCGGTCAGGGCGTCGAGCTCGGAGCTCGGCATGCACGGACCCTCGGCGGCCCAGATCGCCTGGTAGTCATGGAGGATCGCGACCCGGGACTCGACGCGACTGCCGACGAGCTCGCCGAGGCGACCGGCGATCCGCCCGAGCTCCTCGACCTCGCGGAAGCGCGCGCTGTCGGCACCGGCGTGCGGGACGAGGGCGCTGTGGAACTTCTCCGAACCCGCGCGGGACTGGCGCCACTGGAACCACCCGATGGTGTCGGCGCCGCGAGCCACGTGAGCCAGGGCGTCGCGGATCGTCTGGCCGAAGTCCTTGGCGTGGTTGGTCGGCTGCCAGTTGACCGCGCTCGTCGAGTGCTCCATGAGCATCCACGGCGCACCTCCTGCGAGGCCGCGGGTCAGGTCGCCGCTGTAGGCGAGCTCGGCGCGCGGGTGCTGGAGCGCGTCGACGATGTAGTGGTCGGTGCTGACGACGTCGACGGTGGGCGTCCACTGCGAGTAGTCGAGGTGGCGGAAGTGGTCGAGCGTCATGAAGTTCGTCGTCACGGGGACGCCGGGAGAGAGCTCGTCGAGGACGGCGCGCTCGGCCCGCATGTGGTCGAGGAGCGCGTCGGAGCTGAAGCGCTTGTAGTCGAGCACGTGGGTCGGGTTGTTGAACGTCGTGGACCGGCGCGGCGGCAGGATCTGGTCCCAGTCGGTGTAGCGCTGGCTCCAGAAGGCCGTGCCCCACGCGTCGTTGAGCGTCTCGAGGCCGGCGTAGCGACGCTGCAGCCAGGTGCGGAAGTGGCGCGCGCACTCGTCGCAGTAGCAGGGCAGGTTGTGGCACGCGTACTCGTTGGAGACGTGCCACATCGCGACGGCCGGGTGCTCGTGGTATCGCGTCGCCAGCTGCCGGGTGAGCGCGACGGCGTACTCACGGAAGACGGGCGACGTGGGGCACCACGTCTGCCGGCTGCCCGGCCAGAGGGTGTGGCCGTCGACGTCGACGGGGAGGATCTCGGGGTGGGCGGCCGAGAGCCACGGGGGCGGGGTGGCGGTGGCCGTCGCGAGGTCGACGGCGATGCCGCCGGCGTGCAGCTTGTCGAGGATCGTGTCGAGCCACTCGAACTCGTACTCGCCCTTGGCCGGCTCGAGCCAGCTCCACGAGAAGATGCCGAGGCTGACGAACGACACGTTGGCGCGCCGCATCAGATCGATGTCCTCGTCCCAGACGGGGCGGGGCCACTGCTCGGGGTTGTAGTCGCCACCGAGTGCCAGGGTCTTCGTCGGCCATGAGCGCATGGGACACAGGGTGTCGCTTTGCTCGCCGCGATGTCAACATTTTCAAACACATCGGACGTGTCCGTGTCCGGCTGTCGACCGGTGGTCTCGATGCGTGGGACCGCGGACGAGCCGGCTGCCCAGACCGTCCGACGGGGGTGCCGTCCGCCCATGAATCTCTTTACAACGGTGTAAAAGCCGAGGTCAGGGCCGACTCGAGGTCTCGGTTCGGTCGCAGGCGGCTGTGGGTCTCGACGAATCCCTTGACAGCGACACCGGGCGCCGACATCCTCTGTTTGTTGTTGAAGGTTTCTGGTGGCAGATGTTCGACTCTGTCGCTTCCTCTCGACAACGAACCCGGCACAGCGTCAAAGGAGACCGCAATGACCCGCCCCTCGAGCGAGGCCGAGTACCTGGCCCGCATGGTTCCCCCCTCCGTCCGCGGCGTCGACCGTCGGACCCTGCTGCGTGGCGCGCTCGGCGTCGGCGCCCTGATCGGAGCGGGCGGCCTCGCCGCGTGCAGCTCCAACAGCACGGGCAGCACCGGCGTGCCGACGGGGGCCGTCACCGGCACCGTGACCGTCGGCTCCAACCAGTCGGACGCCGTGCCGAAGGCCGCGGTGCAGTCCTACATGGACGCGTTCGCCAAGGCCAACCCCGGCACGACGGTCAAGATCAACACCGTTGACCACAACTCCTTCCAGGAGAACATCAACAACTACCTGCAGGGCTCGCCCGACGACGTCTTCACGTGGTTCGCGGGCTACCGCATGCAGTTCTTCGCTGAGAAGGGCCTCGTCGGCGACATCTCCGACGTGTGGAAGAACATCACCGGCATGTCCGACGCCCTCAAGAAGGCCTCGACCGCGGCCGACGGCAAGCAGTACTTCGTGCCGATCACGAACTACCCGTGGGCGGTCTTCTACCGCAAGAGCGTCTTCCAGGAGAAGGGCTACGAGGTCCCCAAGACCCTCGACGACCTCAACGCCCTCGGTGCCCAGATGAAGAAGGACGGACTGGCCCCGATCGCCTTCGGCGACAAGGACGGCTGGCCCGCGATGGGCACGTTCGACCAGATCAACCTCCGCGTCAACGGCTACGACTTCCACGTCAGCCTGATGGCCGGCAAGGAGTCCTGGACCGACCCCAAGGTCAAGAAGGTCTTCGACACCTGGGCCGGCATCCTCCCCCTGCACCAGGCCGACTCGCTCGGTCGCACGTGGCAGGAGGCGGCACAGTCGCTCCAGCAGAAGAAGTCCGGCATGTACGTCCTCGGCTCGTTCCTCGCCCAGCAGTTCAGCAAGGGCGCCGAGCAGGACGACCTCGACTTCTTCACCTTCCCGGAGATCGACTCGACGATCGGCACCGACGCCATCGAAGCACCCATCGACGGCTACATGATGAGTGCCAAGCCGAAGAACGAGGGCGGCGCCAAGAAGCTGCTCCAGTACATCTCCCAGCCCGAGGCGCAGCTGCTGGCCCTCAAGGCCGACCCGAGCGTCATCGCCACCAACCAGACGGCTGACACGAGCGGCTACACGGCCCTGCAGAAGAAGTCGCTGGAGTACGTGAAGTCGGCCAAGTCGATCGCGCAGTTCATGGACCGCGACACCCGCCCCGACTTCGCGTCGACGGTGATGATCCCGGCCATCCAGAGCTTCATCAAGAACCCGAAGGACATCGACGGTCTCCTCACGAGCATCGAGGCCCAGAAGAAGAGCATCTTCGGTTCCTGACGGGAGGCGAGCCGCCATGGCGAGCAAGCGCAAGTACAGAGGTATCGACCAGCTGTCGACACGCGACAAGGTCGTGGTGTCGCTAATGGTCATCGTGCCGACCCTCATCGTCCTGTGGCTCGTCTGGCTGCCGGCGATCGGCTCGGTCCTGCTCTCCTTCACCAACTGGGACGGGATCGGGCCGCTCTCCGGCATCAAGTCGGTGGGGCTGCAGAACTACCGGGACATCGCCACGATCTACCCGCCGTTCTGGCCGGCCATCCAGCACAACCTGATCTGGCTCGCCGTGATGTTCCTCGTCGCGACGCCGCTCGGCATGCTCTTCGCCGTGCTCGTCGACCGGGGCGTCGCGGGCACGCGGTTCTACCAGACGAGCATCTACCTGCCGGTCGTGCTGTCGCTGGCCCTCATCGGCTTCATCTGGCAGCTCATCTACTCGCGGGACCAGGGCCTGATCAACGCGATCACGGGCGGCACGACCGACTGGTACGGCGACCCGAACGTCAACCTGTGGGCCGCGCTCGTGGCCGCGAGCTGGCGCCACGCGGGCTACATCATGCTGCTCTACCTGGCCGGCCTCAAGGGCGTCGACCCCTCGCTGCGCGAGGCGGCCAGGATCGACGGTGCGAGCGAGTCGCAGACGTTCTTCAAGGTCGTCTTCCCGGTGATGCGGCCGATCAACATCATCGTCCTCGTCGTCACCTTCATCGAGTCGCTGCGCGCCTTCGACCTCGTGTGGGTCATCAACAAGGGCCGCAACGGCCTCGAGCTGATCTCGACGCTCGTGACCCAGAACGTCGTCGGCGAGGCGAGCCGCATCGGCTTCGGGTCGGCGCTCGCGACGATCATGCTGCTCATCTCGAGCGTGCTCGTCTTCATCTACCTGCGCATCGCCATGAAGGAGGAGTGACATGTCCCTCGCCGCAGACCCGGTGCAGGAGCGCAGCGAGGCGCTGCTCAAGCCGCACGAGGGGGGCCCGCAGTCGGGCCGTCGCTGGCTGCTGCCGGTCATGCTCGCCCTGATCTCGCTGATCTGGCTGTTCCCGCTGCTCCTCGCGCTCGTCAACTCGTTCCGCGACTACGCCTTCACGGCGAAGAACGGCTACGTGTCGTGGGGTGGCTTCACGCTCGACAACTACACGAACGCGTGGCAGCAGGCGGACTTCGGGCTGCACTTCACGAACTCGGCGATCATCACGATCCCCGCGGTCATCCTCACGCTGTTCCTGTCGTGCTGCGTGGCCTTCGTCGTCGCGCGCTTCTCGTACCGGTTCAACCTCGCGCTGCTCGGCTTCTTCCTCGCCGCGAACCTGCTGCCGCCCCAGGCGCTGCTCATCCCGGTCTACCGGATGTTCCGCGCCATCGAGGTGCCCCTGTGGATCAGCGACTCGGGCACCCTGCTCAACAGCTTCGTCGGCCTGATCCTCGTCAACATGGCCTTCCAGATCGGCTTCTGCGCCTTCGTGCTCAGCAACTACATGAAGGCACTGCCGAAGGAGCTCTACGAGTCGGCCGTCATCGACGGGGCGAGCGTGACGCGGCAGTTCTTCCAGATCACGCTGCCACTCTGCCGCCCGGCCCTGGCCGCGCTCGCGGTGCTCCAGACGACGTGGATCTACAACGAGTTCTTCTGGGCCACGGTGCTGCTCCAGCAGGGCGACAAGTTCCCGGTGACGAGCTCGCTCAACAACCTGCGGGGCCAGTTCTTCACGGACAACAACCTCGTGGCAGCCGGGTCGATGATCGTCGCGATCCCGACCCTCGTGATCTTCTTCGTGCTCCAACGACACTTCGTGGCCGGCCTGACGCTCGGCGCGACCAAGGGATGACGTGACCGACCTGACCGACCAGTCCATCCAGTCCACCGTCCACCTGGAGTCCGCCGGGACCGCGCTCGTGCTCGAGCCGCGCCCCGGCGGCTCCGGGCTGCCCGAGGTCATCCACTGGGGACCCGCGCTCGAGGGCGGGGCGAGCACGTATGCCGCCCTTCCCGCGCTGACGTTGGCGCCCGTCGGCCACAGCGCACTCGACGTGCCGTGGCCGCTCACCGTGCTGCCCGGCGAGGCCGACGGCTGGTCGGGCACGCCCGGCTGGGCCGGCCACCGCGCCGGGTCCGCGGGCGCCGTGCGCTGGCACGACGTGACCACCGAGGTCGCGGACGGCGCGGTCGTGACCCGCGCGAGCTCGCCGGACGGCATACGTCTCGAGCTGCGGCACGCCCTCGACGAGCACGGTGTGCTCCGCGTCGACGCGTCGGTGACCAACACGGGCGGGGACACCGCCCCGCTCGACGTCTCGGCACTGCGCGCGATCCTGCCGCTGCCCCTGCGCGCCGACGAGGTGCTCGACCTCACCGGCCGCTGGTGCCGCGAGCGGTCGCCGCAGCGCAGTCGCCTCGACCACGGCACCCACCTGCGCGCCAGCCGCCGCGGCCGCACCGGCCACGACGCGACGCTGCTCATGATGGCCGGCACGGCCGGGTTCGACTGGCGCTCGGGCGAGGTCTGGGCCGTGCACACGGCCTGGAGCGGCAACCACGAGCACCTCGTCGAGGCGCTGCCCGAGGGCGCCGGTCGCCACCACGCCGTCATCGGCGGAGGTGAGCTGCTCGCTCCCGGCGAGGTGCGCCTCGCGCCGGGGGAGTCGTATGCGGCGCCGACCGTCGTCTTCGTGCACTCGACCGAGGGGCTCGACGGACTCTCGCGCCGCCTCCACCGCAGCCTCCGTGCCCGCGTCGGCCACCCGTCGCGGCCGCGTCCCGTCGTGCTCAACACGTGGGAGGCCGTCTACTTCGAGACCGACCTCGAGCACCTGAAAGCCTTGGCGGACACGGCCGCCCGCATCGGGGTCGAGCGCTTCGTCCTCGACGACGGCTGGTTCGGCGGCCGTCGGCACGACCGCGCAGGCCTCGGCGACTGGGTCGTCTCGACCGACGTGTGGCCCGAGGGCATGGGCACGCTCGTCGACCACGTCAAGGACCTCGGTCTCGAGTTCGGGCTGTGGTTCGAGCCCGAGATGGTCAACGAGGACAGTGACCTCGTGCGCGAGCACCCCGAGTGGGTGCTGCGCCCGGTAGCCGGCTCACCGCGCGAGTGGCGCTGGCAGCAGCTGCTCGACCTCACCGACGACGACGCCTACGCCCAGCTGCTCGAGCGGATCAGCGGCCTCGTCGCCGACATCGGCATCGACTACATCAAGTGGGACCACAACCGGGACCTGCTCGAGGCCGTGCACACCGTCGACGGCCCGACCGGGCACCTCGTCGACGCCCCTGCCGTGCACGCGCACACGCTCGCGTTCTACCGCCTGCTCGACGACCTCCGGGCGCGTCACCCGCAGCTCGAGATCGAGTCGTGCAGCAGCGGTGGCGCGCGCGTCGACCTGGCCGTGCTCGACCGCACCGACCGCATCTGGACGAGCGACTGCAACGACGCGCTCGAGCGGGCGAACATCCAGCGCTGGACGAGCCTTCTCGTGCCGGCCGAGCTCATGGGCACCCACGTCGGGCCGGCCACGGCCCACACGACGCACCGCACCGTCGACCTCGGCTTCCGCACGCTCATGGCGCTCCAGGGGCACGCCGGTCTCGAGTGGGACATCACCGAGTGCTCCGACGAGGAGCTCGAGGCGCTGACGGGGTGGACCGCGCTCGCGCGGGAGCTGCGGCCGCTGCTCCACACCGGCGACCTCGTGCGCTCCGAGAGCCCCGACGGCACGGTCATCGTCACCGGCACCGTCGACGCCGACCGCAGCCGCGCGGCCTACACGGTGGCCCGTCTCGTGACCGGTCGCGACGCCACGACCGGGGCGCTCCCCCTTCCGGGCCTCGACCCCAGTCGGTCGTATGCCGTCCGGCTCCGTCCCGAGGCCGGCCTGCCCGCCGTCGTGCAGAACACCCCGCCGGGCTGGTGGGAGCCGGCCCTCGTCGAGGACGGCGTCGTCGTCCCGGGGTCGGTCCTGACGACCGTCGGCCTGCCGGTTCCGATCATGGGCCCGGCCCAGGGCTACCTCCTCGACCTGCGCGCCGTCTGACCGCTGGTCAGGGGGTCCGGCAGTCGCGGCACGTGCCGAGCAGGGCCGCGTGACCGGTGTCGAGGGTGAAGCCGAGGTCGGCGCGCAGCCGCGCGGCCACCTCGTCGAACACGTCCGGTGCCACGTCGAGCACACGCCCGCAGACGTGGCACTGGACGTGGGCGTGTCCGTGGTCGTGGGCGTCGTGCTCGTGCTGCCGCGCCGGTGGCGGCTCGGTGAGGTGGTAGACCGTCGCCGTGCCGCCGAGGTGCACGTGCGAGAGGACGCCGGTCTCGACGAGCGCGGTCAGCGTGCGGTAGACGGTGGCTCGGTGCACGCTCGGCTCGACGTCGGCCACGCGCGTGCCGATCTGCTCGGCCGTGAGGTGCTCGTCGGAGAGGTCGGCGGCGTCGATGACGTGCAGGACGGCATACCTCGCCGGGGTGACGCGCTCACCGGCAGACCGCAGCCGGGCGACGGCGGTGGCCACCCGGGGGCTCGGGGCGGGGCTCTCGGCAGAGGGGGGCACGCTCCCATTATCGGCAGTGGCAGACTCTCCTCGTGCGCGCACTCACCAAGCTGACCGCAGGCCCCGGCCTCTCGCTCGTCGACCGTCCCGAGCCCGAGTGCGGGCCCGCCGACGTCAAGATCCGCGTCCTGCGGGCGGGCCTCTGCGGCACCGACCTGCACCTCGCCGGCTGGGACGACTGGGCGGCCTCGACCGTCACCCCGCCCCTCGTCATCGGGCACGAGTTCTACGGCGAGGTCGTCGAGGTCGGCGAGGACGTCACCGGCATCTCGGTCGGTGACCGCGCCTCGGGCGAGGGCCACATCGTCTGCGGCCGCTGCCGCAACTGCCGCGCCGGCCGGCGCCACCTCTGCATCCGCACCGAGGGCATCGGCGTCAACCGCGACGGCGCCTTCGCCGACTACGTCGTCATCCCCGCCAGCAACGCGTGGATCCAGCCCGCCGACCTCGACCCCGACCTCGGGGCCGTCTTCGACCCGCTCGGCAACGCCACTCACACCGCGCTGCAGTGGCCGATGGTCGGCGAGGACGTCGTCATCACCGGCGCCGGGCCCATCGGCGTCATGGCGGCCGCGATCGCGCGCCACGCGGGAGCCCGCTACGTCGTCGTCACCGACGCGAGCGACTACCGCCTCGCGCTCGCCGAGCACGCGGGCGCCGACCTCACCATCAACGTGACGCGCGAGAGCCTCGCCGACGCGCAGGCCCACCTCGGCATGAAGGAGGGCTTCGACATCGGGCTCGAGATGTCCGGTGCCGCGCCGGCCGTCACCGACATGATCGCCAACATGAACCACGGCGGTCGCATCGCGCTCCTCGGCCTGCCGCACCAGTCCTACGAGCTCGACTGGGGCAAGGTCATCACCCACATGATCACGCTCAAGGGCATCTACGGCCGCGAGATGTACGACACGTGGTACGCCATGTCGCAGATGATCGCGACGTCCGAGCGCTTCCGCTCCGCCGTCGCCCAGGTCATCACCCACCGCTTCCCTGCCGAGCAGTGGGAGGAGGCCTTCGAGACCGCCCGGTCCGGCCAGTGCGGCAAGGTCGTCCTCGACTGGAGCTGACGTGGCTCCTCGCCCGCTCGTCCTGCTGCACGGTCTCGGCCAGTCGCCGATCGCGTGGCAGGACTTCGTGTCGGCCTACGGCGCCGGCCGCCCGATGACGGCCCCCTGGATGAAGGGGCTCAAGCCCAAGGACCCCGTCGGCTTCGACCTCGGCGACGCGGCGTCGGGTGTCGCGGACGAGCTCGAGCTCCAGGGCGTCAAGCAGGCTGACCTCGTCGGGGTCTCGGTCGGTGCGAGCGTCGCGCTGCGCCTCGCCGTCGAGCGGCCTGAGCTCGTCGGGCGTCTCGTCCTCGGCGGTGCGCTCGTGCGCCCGGGCCGGGGAGCCCTGCGGATGCAGCGGCTCGCGATGCGGCTCGTCCCGGAGAGCAGGCTCGTCGACGCCGGGGTGTCACGGCCGAGGATGCTCGCGGTCCTCGACGCGCTCAAGGGCTTCGACGGCACGGAGTCGTTGCGCGCCGTCACGGCGCCGGTGCTCCTCGTCGCCGGGTCGAGGGACAAGGCCGGGATCGTCGCGGCGCAGGAGCTCTCGCAGCACCTGCCGACGGCGCGCCTGCAGGTCATCGACGGTGCCGGGGCGCTCGTCAACACCGAGTCGGCGCGGGAGCTCGCAGACCTCACGCACGCCTTCCTCGACGAGCCGGACCCGTGACCCCGCGCTCCGTCGCCGGCGTCAACGCCAACGACGTCGTCGCCTTCGGCGTCGAGGTGCTGGCCGTCGTCCTGCTCGCGGTCTGGGGAGCCACGCTCGGGGCCACCACCGCCGCCCACGTGCTCGGCGGGGTCCTCGTACCCGCGGCCGCCGTCATCCTCTGGGGACTCTTCGCGGCGCCCCGGGCCGTCGTGCAGGTGCCCGTGCTCGGCGTCCTGACCAAGGTGGTCGTGCTCGGGGGCGCTGCGCTCGCGGGCTTCGCGGTCCTGCCGCTCCCGTGGGCCGTCGTCGTCGCCGTGGTCGTCGCCGTCAACACGGTGCTGACATGGTTCGGCCCCTTCGCGCGGCGGGATGCGGCTCCTCCGTCGGCCTGAGGTGCCGGGGCGCACGGGCTCAGCAGAGGTTGATGCCGCCGGCGTCGAGCAGCTTGGCCACGACCTTCTCGTCGGTGACGGCGGGGACCATCCAGGTCGTGCCAGCCACCGACTTCACGCCGCCCTTGCACTCGAACGTGCTGACCCGCCGGTCGAGCTCGACGGCCTGGTCGTAGAAGGCCGCCTCGAGCGGCTTGCCCTGCGCGTCCGTGCACGTGATCCTGTGCTCGGCCAGCGACCCCTGCGTGTCGCCGCTCGACGGGCAGACGAGCTCGGTGACGGCGGCCCAGTCCGGGTGCGCGGCGGCCTCGGGGGACGAGGCGGGCGAGCTGCCACCGCAGGCGGCGAGGGCGAGGGCGAGGGTGGCCGTGGCGCAGGCGAGGGTGAGGCGTCGGAGCACGAGGGCGTTCCCTGAGGATGGGGGATCGAGGGTGATCGGCCCGGGGTGACCGGGCGCAAACCCCGGTCATGCTAGACCTCGGGCGGGCGCAGGACCCACTCGGACGAAGTGCCCTGAGCGTGCGTGAGTGACAGAGTCAACACATGGCCCGCCTCATTTACACGACCATCGCCTCGCTCGACGGCTACGTGAACGACGCCGCCGGCGGCTTCCAGTGGGCCGCACCCGACCGGGAGGTGCACTCCTTCGTCAACGACCTCGAGCGCGACATCGGCACCTACCTCTGCGGACGCCGCCTCCACGAGGTGATGGTCTACTGGCAGACCGTGCCCACCGAGGACTCCGACGATCCGGACGACGCCGTCGAGCACGACTACGCACGCATCTGGCAGGCGGCCGAGAAGGTCGTCTACTCGCGCACCCTCGAGGCCGTGTCGGGCCCGCGGACGCGGCTCGAGCGCGACTTCGACCCCGCCGCCGTCGCGACGCTCGTGGCCTCGGCCGACCGCGACGTCAGCATCGGCGGTCCCACCCTCGCGGCCGAGGCCCTGCGCGCCGGAATCGTCGACGAGCTGCGCCTGCTGACGGTGCCCGTCGTCGTGGGCGGCGGCACGCGGATCCTGCCGGACGGCATACGCCTCGACCTCGAGCTGATCGAGCACCGCCGCTTCGCCGGCGGCACGACGTACGCGAGGTATGCCGTCACGCGGTGACCGTGCCGTCCCTCTCGTCCGTGCCGGGCGGGGGCGCGTCCAGGGCCACGAGACCGTCGCGCAGGGTCTGGAGGAACTCGGCGCGTCGCTGCGCCTCCGTGCCGGCCATGACGATGAGGAAGTCCACCTGGTCGCGCACCTGGCGCAGCTGCTCCTCGCTGCCGAGATCGCTCGCGCGCCGGTAGAGGTCGAGGACGTGCTGGGCCTCGGCGTCGGTGGCCCGGGGGCTCCACAGCGCGTCGAGGACGAGCAGGTCGCCGTAGACCGCGACCGTCCAGAAGGTCGGCGCGAGGTAGGCCTCCTCGCGGGCGGCTCCGATCGACTCCTCGATGAGGCGGCGTGCCTCGGACCGGTCGAGCCCGGTGCGCCCCTCGACCGGTCGCCAGCGCAGGGCCAGCTCGGCGGCGAGCCAGTTGGCGAGCGCGCCGTGACGACGCCGGTCGGTCGCTCCCGAGGCGGTCCGGGCCGCGGCGTACCAGTCGGACATCTTCGCCAGCGCGTCGTGCGTGCGCGTCCAGTCGCCGCTGCGGGTCGAGCCGGGGCGCTCGGGACACGTGACGAGGGCGAGCCGCTTGTAGGCGCTCGCGACCCGCCACAGCCGGTCGATGCCGACGCCACCCGACGCCCCGGGGGCCTGGCCCGGGAGGAAGGCGACCCGTTCGGGTGCGTGCGAGCCGAGCACGAGGGATGCGGGGTTGTCGAGGAGCGTGCGCAGCCGGTCGATGGCGGACTCGATCGTGGCGACCGCGTCGTCGACGGGGTCGTCGCTCGTCGCCGCCGCCCGGACGACCTGGTCGATCCAGACCTCGAAGTCGCGCACCGTCAGGGCCGTCCCGCCCCGCTCGAGGGTCTGCTCGAAGTACTGCGTCGCGTGCCCGAAGTCGCCGAACTTGTTGTACGTCCGGGCGATGAGCACCTGGAGCGCGTCGTCCTCGCGGTCCTCGGGCGAGAGTGCCTCGTAGAGCTCGCTCAGCCGGTCGAGCCCGAAGCGGGTGTTGCGGCTGACGTCGACCGACTGTCCGAGGTTCTCGATCTCGACCCTGGCCTGCTCGGCGCTCGCGGGCGCCCGTCGCACCGTCGTCGCGCGATGCACGACCGCGTCGGGGGCCAAGCGGTAGTCCGGGTCGCCGTAGCACTGGTAGGCGCCCCACGTGTTGACGGCCGGATGGTCGTTCCACGTCTGCCAGCGGGCTGCGGCGATCGCCTCGCCGAACGTCAGCCCGGAGAGCAACCGGTCGTAGAGCGTCGCGGCGAAGGTCGAGGCCGCGGCGTCGTCGACGGCCCAGCCACAGGCGACGACGGCCCGCACGCCGATGTCGATGAGCTCGGTCGCGAAGCTCGCGGCGAGCCGGTGGTAGTTGCCGGCGCGCTCGGTGGGCAGACCCGGCGCACCCGGGGCTGCCGGGCCGACGGGAGTGCTCGGTCCCATCGACCCGAGGTGGCAGCAGTTGACGACGACGAGCTCGGGCACCTGCCGCATCTGGCCGACCTCACCCGCCGTGAGGTACATCCCGTTGCCGAGCACCATGCCGGTGACCGTGGCGTCCGTCCCGTCGCCGAGCGGCCACTCGAAGACGCCGTGACCGGCGAGGTGGACGACGCGGTAGGACGTCGCGAAGAGGGCCTGGATCACCTTGGTACCGCTCTCCGCGATGAGCGGCTCGGCCTCGAAACCGTTCTGTCGCAAGGCATCTGCGACCCCCCGGGCCTCTCTCTGGGCGGCCGGGAGGGCGCTCAGGCCGCTCGCGGTGTCGCCGACGACGAGCGCTCGGCTGCTCGTCGCGGAGAGCACGTGGCTTCGCATCGACGAGCCTTCGAGCTGGCGGACGAGACCGCGCCGGACGCCGAGGGGCTCTCGGTCCTCCTCGGTGCCGTGATCGTCGAGCAGCTCCCACGGGTAGTGCGCCGAGCCGCGGTCGACGAGCAGGACGAGGTTGTCGGTGTCGGGCGCCTGCGCCTTGAGGTCGTTGGGGAAGAGCAGCTCGAAGAGCGTCCGGGACGCCGACGGGTCGGGTGACGGGGAGTCGACGAGCGACTCGACGAGCCGGTCGACGAGGGCCCGCTGCGTCGGGACGGTGCGCGTCGGCGTGCCCGCCCGTCGCATCGACGCCTCGAACGACAGCCCTCCGTCGGGCTCGCTGCGCACGCGCACCTGCTGCCACCAGCCGGTCGGCTCCTGGAAGAGCAGCCGACGCTGGCGCCCCGGACGCTCCTCGAGGCGCAGGTCAGCCGTGAAGGAGTCGGCGAGCTCGCCGCTCGTCAGCGACGACCCGAGGGCCTCGACCGCCTGGAGCGCGCGGTCCTGCCACAGCTCGATGATCTCGAGCTCGGCGATGTGGACCCCGAGGTCGGTGTCGGCGAGGCGGTCGTTGGCTCGCTGCACCCCGGTCAGCAGGGCCTGAACGCTGTCGCGGACCGGGAGGCCGCCCTGGCCGGTGCCGATGAGCAGGCTGGAGAGCCTCAGCTGCCGCACCTCGGTGCTCGTCGCCGAGGCCCCGGCCGTGAGGTGGCCGAGGGCCGACGTCAGCACCGCGTGGGCGGTCGCGCGCGCCAGTGAGGCGGCGCTCAGGCCTCCGATGGGGCCGAGTCCGGCCACGACCGCACCCGGTGGGCGGGTCCACTCGTCGGGGTCGGTGAACACCTGGCACGTCTCGATCGGCCCGGGGTAGATGCCGAGCAGGGCGGCCCGCGAGAGCCTCCCGTCGAGCAGCTCGTCGAGGGCGCCCTCGCCACCCACGAGAGTGCTGCCCGGGTAGTGCCCGACGAGGACGTGGTGGCGGGCGAAGCGCAGGTCGCCGTGCGAGATGCGGACGCGGGTCAGCGGCCGCGACGGGTCGGCGTCGGGGGCGGGGTCGGGGTCAGGGCCGGCGTCCGGCGCGAGGTCGGCGGTCGGCTTCGGCTCCGGTGGCGGGGCGACCACGTGCTCGGGGGCCGGCTCGGTGGGCTGGGCGCTCGGCGGGTCGGGCAGCGGCTGCTCGGGGAGGACGGGCGCGTGCCCGTCGGTCGGGACGGCATACGGCTCGTGGTCTGCGGGGGGCGTGGCGCCCACGAGGGTCGACACGGCTCAGCCCACCCCCGACAGGAAGGTCTGGTCGAGACGCGGGGCGCGGCCCTCGAGCTGCGGCACCTGGTCGTAGTTGCCGCGCAGACCGGACAGCGTGCGGGCATGCAGGGCCCGGTAGGTCGACTGCGGGTCCTCGCGCATGGCGCGGACGAGGTAGTAGGTCAGCGCGCCGTTGTAGTCGCCGTCGATGTGCGCGTCGGCGGAGGTCTGGTCGTCGCGGCAGCCGCTGACGAGGGTCTCGGCGATGTCGACGACGTGCACGTCCTCCGCGCGGCGACGGCGGCGGACGCGTCGTGGCGTCCCGGTGAAGCCGCCGCCGCGGGCCTCGTCGTCGGGGTTGGGCAGGAAGCGGGACACGACCTCCGGCGGCGGGCCACCGAGGAGCACCGGCTCGCGGGTGTTGCTGCCGGAGTGGCAGCAGTCCATGACGACGGTGAGCGATGCGCCCGGGTCGAGCCGGTCGAACGTCGTGCGGAGCCAGTCGTCGGTGAGCGGGTCGTTCCAGTCGAGGTCGTGCGGGCAGAGGATCTCGTCGCGGTGGTCGGTCGTCTCGTCGCCGTTGGTGTCGGGGACGTTGGATCCGTGGCCCGAGTAGTGGAGGTAGAGGACGTCACCGGGCTCGGCCGAGTCGACGAGGTCGGCGATGCCCTGGGTCATCGCCGCCTTCGTCGCGGCGCCGTCGAGGAGCATCGTGATGTCGGACTCCGCGAAGCCGTAGAGCTCGCTCAGCGCGCCGGCCATGTGGTGGACGTCGTTGACGCAGCCGCGGAGGTTCGCCCCCGGGATCGCGTACTCGTTGACCCCGATGAGCAGCGCGCGCTTGGACATGGTGGACTCCTTCGACCCGGGCCGCGCGTGGGCGCGACGGCCCCTGGGATCCAGTGTTCTCCTGAGGGGCTGCTGATACAGCCGGTTCAGGAGGAACGTCTGGGGCTGGTCGTCGGGGCCTGTCCGCTCAGGCCGTCACGGTGATCTCGTGGATCTCGTCCGCCGGATGACCGGTGCGCTCGTGGATGCGCCTCACGGCGTCGGCGTTCGGTCCCTCGGACAGACAGAACACGTGGCCGCTGGTGGGGTCGGCCCAGGCGCGCTTGAACACCACGCCCTCGTCGTCCTGGATGTCGAGGTCGGCCTGGTGGGCCTCCATCAGTGCTTCCGACGTCACACCGGGCATGTTGGTGTGAACGTCCATGAACTCTGGCATGTGACTGCCTCGCTAGATCGTCGATCCCCCGAGGAATGGTGGCTCCACGCTACGCCGGGTCGTGTCCCGTGGCAGTCACTTTCGCCGAGGTGCGGTCAGGCTCTCGCCGCGGCCTCCATGGCCCGCTCGATCGCGCTGGGGAAACGGGTCTCGAAGTCGAGGACCGCCACCCACTCGGGAGTGACGAAGACGCGGCTCATGTGGGTCGTGATCGCCCTGAGAGTGGTGAGCCACGCGTTGCCCTGCTCCTCACCGAGGGTGCGTATCGTCATCTTCTCGTACTCCGGCGCGACGCCCTGGACCGTGTCGGTGCGCACCCGCCCACGGATCTGGAGGACCTTGTAGGGCATCTCGTCCGTGTCGATGGACACCGCTGCGCGAGCTCCGTCCGTCAGGGCCTTCATCTTCGGCGCATCCGGAGGCGTTCCGAACACGAGCTCCTCCCCGTTCCAGTGGAACCCGAGGGGCACCACCCGCGGTGTCCCGTCGGTCCACGAGTATGCGAGTCGCGCGGGTAGCGGAGACTGCAGCAGCCGCTGCGCCACCTCGTCCTGGAGCAGCGCGAGGCTTCCCTGTCGTGTCGTCATGACCTCACTCCTTCGTCTCACACCCGCGGTCGCGGGTTCCTTCCAGACTCCTCCGCAGCCGCTCGGGACGTCCGCGATTTCGCAAAGGTGGCCGGGCATACGCTGGGTGACGCCACACGCCCACCGACCCGCGAAGGACACCGATGTACGGCTCAGTCAAGGACGAGATCGCCGCGACGCTGCAGGAGATCAAGGACGCCGGCCTCTACAAGAACGAGCGGGAGCTGACCTCGCCGCAGTCGGCGCACGTCACGACGCTGAAGGCGGAGGCGCTCAACTTCTGCGCCAACAACTACCTCGGACTGGCGAACGACCCCGGTGTCGTGGCGGCCTCGAAGCGGGCGCTCGACGAGTGGGGCTTCGGCATGGCTTCGGTGCGCTTCATCTGCGGCACCCAGACCCTGCACACCTCCCTCGAGACCCGGATCAGCGAGTTCCTCGGCACCGAGGCGACGATCCTCTACTCGTCCTGCTTCGACGCGAACGGCGGCGTCTTCGAGGTGCTCTTCGGCGCCGAGGACGCGATCATCAGCGACGAGCTCAACCACGCCTCGATCATCGACGGCGTGCGGCTGTCCAAGGCGATGCGCTACCGCTACAAGAACGCCGACATGACCGACCTGCGGGCGCAGCTCGAGGCGGCCCGGGACGCCAACGCGAGGCGGACCGTCGTCGTCACCGACGGTGTCTTCTCGATGGACGGGTCGTACGCCCCGCTCGACGAGATCTGCGACCTCGCCGACGAGTTCGGCGCGCTCGTCTTCGTCGACGACTCCCACGCCGTCGGCTTCGTCGGTGACGGCGGTCGAGGCACGCCCGAGCTCTTCGGCGTCATGGACCGCGTCGACATCATCACGGGCACACTCGGCAAGGCGCTCGGCGGGGCGTCCGGCGGCTACGTGAGCTCGCACCAGGAGATCGTCGACCTGCTCCGCCAGCGCTCGCGTCCCTACCTCTTCAGCAACTCCGTGGCGCCGTCCGTCGTCGCGGGCTCCATGGCCGCCCTCGAGCTCGTCGAGAGCTCGGCCGAGAAGCGCGAGACGCTCAAGGCCAACACGGCGCTCTTCCACTCGCTCATGACCGAGGCCGGCTTCGACCTGCTCCCGGGCACGCACCCGATCCGTCCGGTCATGTTCCCCGGCGAGGACGGCGCCCGCCAGGCGGCGCAGATCGCCGACCACATGCTCGGCAACGGCGTCTACGTCATCGCCTTCAGCTTCCCGGTCGTCCCGCGGGGCAAGGCCCGCATCCGCGTGCAGCTCTCGGCCGCCCATTCGGAGGCCGACGTGCGGGCGTGCGTCGACGCCTTCGTCGCGGCCCGCGACGCCGTCGGCTGAGCGCTCGGGCGGGTGCGCGCCCGCGGCAGACGTGCAGGTTCCCGCGAGGAGTGCGAGCTGCAACGCGCACTCCTGCGGTGAGCGCCCACCCCTGCGGGGAGCGCCCACCCCTGCGGTGAGCACCCGGGCGCCCGCGGTTCAGGCGGTCAGCCGGTGGGCAGGTCTCGCAGCCACGGCCTCGTGAGGTCGAAGCGGCGTCCGGAGATCTCGTCGACCTCGATCGCGACGACGACGGACTTCGGGGTGTCGACCCATGGCCGCACCGGGAGCCGCTCGACGACGTAGGCGGCCTGTCCCTCGAGGGTGCGCGCCCGCCCCCGGCAGATGACGCTCGTGGCGCGCTCATCGACGATCTCGTCGACCTCGAAGGCGACGTCGGGGTTGGCCGTCACGCCGAAGAGCTTGCTGCCCTCGGCCGTCATGAAGACGATGCGCTCGCCGTCGAGGGCGTAGTTGATCGGCGTCAGGTGCACCTCACCGACGAGGTGGAAGGCCAGGCGGCCGAACTCGTGGGCGCGGAGGAAGCCCCAGGACTCCTCCGGGTGAAGGACGTGGACCGGGTTCTGGTCCGACATGGTGACCTCCTCGGTTGCTCGTCGGACGAGTGTCCGGCTACTACTGATGGTAGTAGAGATGGTCCCGGACACGCCCGCGCTCGCGGCGAGTCCCGCGTCACATGCACTGCCCGCACGGGCGTGCGATTGACTGTGCCCATGGACTTCTACAGCTCCTGGGCCCAGGGCTTCGCCCGCGTCGCCGCGTGCACCCTGCCGATCGTGGCGGTCGACCCCGAGCGCAACGCCGACGCCGTCATCACGCAGCTGCGCGCGCTCGACGACGAGGGCGTCGGCCTCGTCCTCTTCCCGGAGCTGTGCTTGTCGGGCTACGCCATCGACGACCTGCTCCTGCAGGACCCGCTCCTCGACGCCGTCGACGACGCCCTGGCCCGCATCGCCGAGGCCACCGCCGACCTCCGCCCCGTCGTCATCGTCGGCGCGCCGCTGGAGAAGGGCTCGCGCGTCTACAACTGCGGCGTCGTCATCCACGCCGGTCGCATCCTCGGCGTCGCGCCGAAGTCCTACCTGCCGAACTACCGCGAGTTCTACGAGCGGCGGCACTTCGCACCGGGCGACGACCAGCGCGGCCAGACCATCGACGTCGCGGGCGACCGGGTGCCGTTCGGCCCCGACCTGCTCTTCCGGGCCACCGACGTGCCGGGATTCGTCCTGCACGTCGAGGTCTGCGAGGACATGTGGGTCCCCGTCCCGCCGAGCCACGAGGCGGCGCTCGCCGGCGCGACGGTCCTCACCAACCTCTCCGGCTCGCCGATCACCGTCTCGCGCGCCGAGGACCGTCACCTGCTCGCGCGGAGCGCGTCGGCCCGCTGCCTCGCCGCGTACCTCTACGCGGCGGCCGGCGAGGGCGAGAGCTCGACCGACCTGTCGTGGGACGGCATGACGATGGTGTACGAGAACGGCGTCCTCCTCGCCGAGAGCGAGCGCTTCCCCGAAGGTGCCCGGGCCTCGGTCGCCGACATCGACCTCGACCTGCTGCGCCAGGAGCGCCAGCGGCAGGGCACCTTCGACGACAACCGCCGCACGCACGCCGCGCGCACCGACGCCTTCCGCACCGTCGAGCTCGAGCTCGAGCCGCCGGCCGGCGACCTCGGCCTCCTCCGCAAGGTCGACCGCTTCCCCTTCGTGCCCGACGACGAGGACCGCCTCGCGCTCGACTGCTACGAGGCGTACAACATCCAGGTCTCCGGTCTCGAGCAGCGCCTGCGCGCCGTCGGGCAGCCCAAGGTCGTCATCGGCGTCAGCGGTGGACTCGACTCGACCCACGCGCTCATCGTCGCGGCCAAGGCCATGGACCGGCTCGACCGGCCCCGCAGCGACATCCTGGCCTTCACGATGCCCGGGTTCGCGACGAGCGACCACACCAAGAGCAACGCCATCGCGCTCATGGAGTCGCTCGAGGTCACGTGGGAGGAGCTCGACATCCGACCGGCGGCCAGCCAGATGCTCCAGGCGATGGGGCACCCGTTCGGCCGGGGTGAGGAGCTCTACGACGTCACCTTCGAGAACGTCCAGGCCGGCCTGCGCACCGACTACCTCTTCCGCATCGCCAACCAGCGCGGCGGCATCGTCCTCGGCACCGGCGACCTGTCCGAGCTGGCCCTCGGCTGGTGCACCTACGGCGTCGGCGACCAGATGAGCCACTACGGCGTCAACACCGGCGTGCCCAAGACCCTCATGCAGCACCTCATCCGCTGGGTCGTGTCGTCGAGCCAGTTCGACGAGGAGGTCGCCGGCACGCTGACCTCGATCCTCGACACCGAGATCACGCCCGAGCTCGTGCCGGCCAAGGCGGGCGAGAAGCCGCAGAGCACGGAGGCGATGATCGGGCCCTACGCCCTGCAGGACTTCACGCTCTTCCACGTGCTACGCCGCGGCTACCGCCCGTCGAAGATCGCCTACCTCGCGTGGAACGCGTGGCGGGACAGCGAGGCGGGGGAGTGGCCCGCGGGCTACCCCGAGGCCGACCGGACGGCATACGACCTCGCGACGATCCGGCACTGGCTCGAGGTCTTCGTCAAGCGCTACTTCGCCAACCAGTTCAAACGCTCCGCGCTGCCCAACGGGCCCAAGGTCGTGGCGGGCGGCTCGCTGTCGCCGCGGGGTGACTGGCGTATGCCGTCCGACGCGACGTCGGTGGCGTGGCTGAGTGAGCTGGACGCGAATGTCCCTGAGAAGTAAGGCGATCCGAGTGGCTTCCACCATCACTGTCCGGGATTTCGACGAGGCCGACTGGCCGCTCGTGTGGCCCGTCATCGAGCAGGTCGTCCGCGCGGGCGACACCTTCCCCTTCCCGACCGACCTCACGGAGACCGAGGCGCGCGGCATCTGGCTGGAGAACGGACCCGGCGGGCGCGTCACCGTCGCGGTCGACGGCGAGCGCATCCTCGGCACGGCGAAGATGGGGCGCAACCGTCCCGGCCCCGGATCGCACGTCGCGACGGCGAGCTACATGGTGTCGGCCGAGGCTCGAGGTCTCGGCGCCGGGCGGGCGCTCGTCGTCGACTCCCTCGACTGGGCCCGCGAGTCCGGTTATGCCGCCATGCAGTTCAACGCCGTCGTCGCCACCAACACCGGCGCGGTGCGGCTCTACGAGAGCCTCGGCTTCACGGTCGTCGGCACCGTGCCGCGGGCCCACGAGCTCCCGACCGGGGAGCGCGTGGGCCTGCGGATCATGCACGTCGACCTCT
Source organism: Terrabacter sp. Ter38 (assembly GCF_024519435.1). Classification (GTDB taxonomy): domain Bacteria; phylum Actinomycetota; class Actinomycetes; order Actinomycetales; family Dermatophilaceae; genus Terrabacter. The sequence continues at coordinate 260,686 of NZ_JALJRZ010000006.1, read as the reverse complement.
GACGTCGCGCGCCCCTCAGCGCGTCAGCACCACCTTGAGGGCTCCGGTGTCCGCCGCGCGGGCGAACGTGTCATAGGCGTCGAGGAAGTCGGCCATCGGGAAACGGTGCGTCACGAACTGCGCCAGGTCGATGTGGTGGGTGGCCAGGAGCCGGAGCAGGGTCGGCGTCGAGTAGGTGTCGACGAGACCCGTCGTGATGGTGACGTTCTTGATCCAGAGCTCCTCCAGGTGCAGGGTGGCCGGGCCGCCGTGGACGCCCACGTTGGCGACGGTGCCACCCGGGCGCACGAGAGCCGCGCACTGCTCGAACGTCGATGCCACCCCCACCGCCTCGATGGCGACGTCGGCGCCGAGACCCTGCGTCAGGTCCCGGACGATCGCGACGGCGTCCTCGCGGGAGGGGTTCACCGTGATGTCGGCCCCGAACTGCTTGGCCGCCTCGAGTCGGGCATCGGCCAGGTCGATGGCCACGACGTGCGCCGGACTGAAGAGCTTGGCACCCATGATGGCGGAGAGCCCGACCGGGCTGGCGCCCACCACCGCTACGACGTCACCGGGACGGACCCGGCCGTTCAGCACACCGACCTCGTAGCCCGTGGGCCCGATGTCGGCGAGCATGAGTACTTCCTCGTCAGTCACTCCTTCGGGGACGGCATACGTCGACGTGTCCGCGAAGGGGACGCGGACGTACTCCGCCTGTGTGCCGTCGATCGTGTGGCCGAGGATCCAGCCGCCGCCGCCGATGCACTGGCCGTAGCTGCTCTCGCGGCAGTAGCGGCACGCGCCGCAGGCGGTGATGCAGGAGACGAGCACGCGGTCGCCGGGCTTGACGTTCTTGACACCCGGACCGACCTCCTCGACGGTGCCGACCGCCTCGTGGCCGAGGATCCGACCGTCGGTGACGGCCGCGACGTCACCCTTGAGGATGTGCAGATCGGTGCCGCAGATGGTCACGCTGTCGACCCTGACGACGGCGTCGGTGTCGGCCTGGACCGTCGGCTTCGGGACCTCGTCCCAGGTCTTCCGGCCGGGGCCGTGGTAGACGATCGCGTGCATGGTGCTCATGTCTCCTCCTCGGGCCGCAGGTCAGCGGCGCGGGTCCAGTCCATCGCGGGGACCGGTGGGGAGGTAGGGCCATACGTCCCGCCCCGGGGCTGCCGGGACGGGACCAGGGTCCCGAGTCAGCTGGGCGTCAGGGCTCGACGAGGGCCTGGCGCAGCAGCTCGACGAGGGCGTCGAGCTGGAGCGTGTCGCCCGACGTGATGTCCTCGTCGCTGCCGTCGAGGGCGCGCGCGGCGAGCCCCTGCTTGGCGTCGATGAGCTCGGCGATCTTGGAGTCGATGGTGCCGGAGGCGAGGATGCGCCAGGCCGTGACGGGCTCGTCCTGGCCGATGCGGTGCACCCGGTCGATGGCCTGCTGCTGCTCGGCCGCGGTCCACGACAGCTCGGCGAGCACGACGTTGGAGGCGGCGTGCAGGTTGAGCCCGACGCCGGCGGCAGTGAGCGAGCAGACCGCGACGGCGACCTCGGGGTCCTTCTGGAAGGCGTCGATCGCCTCCTGGCGCTGCTTCGAGGTCTGCTCGCCGCGCACCGACACGGTGCGCAGCCCCGCCGACGCGAGGACGCGCTCGGCGGCGTCCATGACGTCGATGTGCTTGGCGAAGAAGACGACCTTGCCGACCGAGTGCGACAGCTGCACGGCGTAGTCGGCGGCGAGGGTCGACTTGGCCTGGCCGATGCGGCGCACGAGCGAGAAGACGTTGTCGGTGCCCTTCTCGGCCGACGCGGCGCGCAGCTCCGCGGCGGCGACCCGACGCATGAGCGCGGTGTCGGGCTCGCCGTCCTCCTCGCGGCCGTCGCCGGCAGCGAGCAGAGAGCGATAGCGCTGGGCCAGGCGGCGGCCGAGAGCGCGCTCGGCCTCGCGGATCGAGCGACCGAGGTCGTCGTCGAGCTCGACGGTGATGTCGGCGATCCGCTTGTCCGGCAGGTCCTTGGCCACGTCGACCTTGCGGCGGCGCACGATGCCCATGTCGATGACTGCGCGACGCGCCTCCGGGTAGAAGGCGCGATCGGCAGGGGTGTGGCCGGTGTCGTCGAGGCGCCGGACGATCTCGGCGGTCGGCTTGCCGTCCTTGATCCAGCCCAGGAAGCGCCAGATCGCGTCGAAGTCCTTGACGTCGTTGATGAGCGGCGTGCCGGTGAGGGCCATGAGGAGCGGGTCGCCGCCGGGCGTCGTCGATCGCAGCCGGTCGCCGAGGGCGAGGACCTGCTGCGAGCGCTGCGACTGGAGGTTCTTGATGAAGTGGGCCTCGTCGACGACCATCGAGCGGAAGCCGAAGTTCGAGAGCCAGCCGAAGTGCCGGTCGAGGATCTCGTAGTTGACGACGAAGACGTCGGCGAAGGCGTCGACGTCGTTGCCGTCGCCGTGGATGACGGTGACCCGGCGCTGCGGTGTCCACCGCTCGACCTCTCGGGCCCAGTTGATCTTCACGACGTTCGGGACGACGGCGAGCATCGGGTAGGCGCCGGCGATCGAGGCGGCCATGACGGACTGCGCCGTCTTGCCGAGACCGGGCTCGTCGGCGAGCAGGAAGGTGCGGTGGCCCTCCTGGACGCTCTGGAGGAAGCGGGACTGGTGGACCATGAGCTGCGACCCGGGCGGGGAGAAGCGGTCGATCTGCGGCGTCGGCGGCAGGTCCATCGACGCTGCCTCCCCGCCCGCGCCCTGCTCGAAGGCGCGGTAGAGCGGGCTGAGCAGGTCCCAGCCGGCGAGCCGGTTGGGGAGGTAGTCGCTCTGGGCGCGACCGACGTCAGGCGTCAAGAACGGGTTGGCGAGCGCCCGCGACGGCACCGACTGGGGCATCACCTGGCGGGCCGCGATCTGCGGCGGGACGACTGGCCGCGGGGGCTCGGGCGCCTGGATGACGAGGTCCTCCTCGGCGAGCTCGGCGCCGGACTCGAGGAGCCAGTCGCGCCGCATCTGCTGGGCCGCAGGCCCGGGCTTGGCGTTCGCGTCGAGCAGCGTCAGCAGGCTCGTGTCGCGGGCCGCGATCTGCGCGAGGATCGTCGCGATGCCGTCGAGCCGCTTGAGCAGGTCGGCCCGCGTGGCCGACGGGATCGACGCGTCCTCGCGGACCCGGGCGCGCTCGGACCGCATGAGCGTGGCCACGACGAGGAACTTGGTCCGGTTCGTCGGGCTGGCCTTGCCCTTGCTCGAGACGCGGGACTCGACCTCGCGGACCCGCCGTGCGAGCACGGGGATGAGCGGCGCAGGGTCGTCCTTGCGCTGGGTGGCCTTCCGCTGACCGTGGTTCTGGCCGTTCTGCCCCTGCTGGGGGCCCTGGCCGTCGGTCGGTCGGCGGCGGACGCGCGTTGCCATGTTCCTCCTGATGACGCGGAGGACGTCGAGCGGGCTGGGCCCCCGGACGACACCGTGCCTGTCTGGGTCGGTGTCGGCGGCGGACTCGGCTCGAGTCCCGGTGGACGCGCATCGCGCGCCCTGTGCCCCGAGCGCCGGACCGGCGGTTGCGCCACGGACGGGCGCTTGGGACACCTCGACTCTACAGCCCGGCGGGCGCTGATCGGGTCGTATGCCGCGTGCTGGCCGTGAAGTGGCCGCGCGCTCAGCCGATGTTGACCCCGACGAGGGCGCCGATGGCATACGTCACGCCCATGGCGAGCAGGCCGCCGGCGACGTTGCGCAGGACCGCCCGGGTGGCCGGGCTGCGTCCGAGGCGGGCGCTGACCGCGCCGGTCAGGGCGAGGGCCGCGGCGACGCTGACCACCGTGACATGGATCCGGATCGAGGCCGGGCTGAAGGTGATGGTGAGCATCGGCAGGATCGCGCCGACGACGAAGGCGATCATCGAGGCGCCGGCGGCGTGCCACGGGTTGGTCAGGTCGGTCGGGTCGATGCCGAGCTCGGCTTCGGCGTGCGCGGTCAGCGCGTCGTGGGCCGTGAGCTCGCGCGCGACCTCGGCGGCCAGCTCGCGGCGCATCCCCTTGGCCTCGTAGAGCTGGGTCAGCTCCTCGAGCTCGCCCTCGGGGTCCTCGTGCAGCTCCTTGCGCTCGAGCGTCAGGAGCGCCCGCTCCGAGTCACGCTGGGTGCTGACCGAGACGTACTCGCCGGCAGCCATCGACATGGCGCCGGCGGACAGCGCGGCGATGCCCGCGAGGATGATCGCGGCCTTGTCGGCTGTCGCACCCGCGACGCCGACGACGACCCCGGCGGTCGACACGATGCCGTCGTTGGCGCCGAGGACGCCGGCCCGGAGCCAGTTGAGGCGCGCGCCGACGTTGGCGTCGTGCGGCTCCTCGCGGTCGTGGCCGTTGTCGACGGGCGTGGGCTCGTCGGACGCGCGCACGTCGGACATGGGTGGTGCTCCGATCGACGGTGGGGCGGTGCCCGTCGATCGTGGCACCCGCCGGGGACGCTGTCACCGAAGGCGAGGCTCACCTGCGGCTCGCGGGGCCTCCCTCGCCGAAAAGAGCGCGCCATCCGGGCGCCACGGCCCGACATGCGCGAGGATCGGGACATGTCGGGCATTGCCGTTGGTGGCGAGGCGGCGGGGGACGACCTCTTCCGCTGGATGGTGGCCGCCTCGCCCGACGGCTTGTGGGTCTTCGACGGGGAGGGGCGCACGCTCTTCGCGAACGCGCGGATGGCCGAGCTGCTCGGTCGCGACCCCGACGACATGATCGGCTTCTCGGTCTTCGACGCCGTCGACGACGTCGGCAAGGAGCAGTTCCGCCACCACCTCGCCGAGCTCGCCGCCCAGGGCGTGCCCGGCGACAACCTCGAATGCAGCCTCCTCGACGCCCACGGAAACCGCTTCTGGGCGCTCGTGTCACACACCCCGCTCCTCGACGACTCGGGCGAGCGGCGTGGCTGGATGCACCGGGTCAGCGAGCACAGCGCCCAGCGCAAGCTGCTCGACCAACTGGCCGAGGCGCAGTCGATCGCCAAGATCGGCAGCTGGGAGTGGGACGTCGCCGACGACCGGGTGTCGTGGTCCGACGAGCTCTACCGCATCTACGGGCTGGACCGCACCGACCTGACCCCCACCTACGACGGCTTCCTCTCCCGCATCCATCCTGACGACCGCGCGGACGTCGCCCGCGCCGTCGAGGCCGCAGTGGTGTCGGAGGACTCGTTCGAGTTCGACGCGCGTGTCGTGCGGGCCAACGGCGAGGTGGGGTGGATCCGCGGCCGCGGGCTCGTGACGCGCGACCCCGAGGGTCGTGCCATCCGCATGGGCGGCACGACGCAGGACATCACCGAGATGAAGGACGCCGAGCAGGCCCTCGGCCTCGTGACTGCGATGGCGACCGCGGCCAACGAGGCGGCGACGCTCGATGAGGCGCTCCCGGCCGTCCTGTCCGAGGTGGCCCGGCACACGACCTGGCGTCCCGTGCTCGCCGCGGTAGCCGACGGCGATGGCACCCTCGGGGTCCCCGTCCTGGCGGGTGAGGGCATCGAGTCGAGCACCCTGCCGGTCGAGCTCGGCCTCGCCTTCGCCGCGCGTGCTGCGGCCAGCCGGTCGGTGGTGGCGCAGCCGTCACCGGAGGGGTCGACGATCGTCGCTGTGCCCGTCGTCAACGAGGACCGCGTGGCCTGCGTCGTCGTGCTCGACATGCGCAGCGCAGCGCCGCCCGTCGAGTCGGACGCCGTGACGATCTCCCAGATCACCGCCCTCTTCGCCCGGGTGGCCGACCGGGAGTGGACGGCCGAGCGGCTCGCCCACGCGCGCGACGCCGCCATGGAGGCCTCCCGCGCCAAGTCGGAGTTCCTCGCGACGATGAGCCACGAGATCCGCACCCCGCTCAACGGAGTCATCGGCCTGAGCGAGCTGCTCGGACGCACCGAGCTGACCCCGCACCAGCGACGGCTCTCCGACGGCATCGACCAGGCGGGCCACGTGCTGCTCGAGCTGGTCAACGACATCCTCGACCTCTCCAAGATCGAGGCCGGCCGGCTCGAGCTCGAGTCGGTCGACTTCGACCCGGCCGCGGTGCTCGAGCGCGGCGTCGCCCTGCTCGCCGAGCGGGCCCGGGCCAAGTCGCTCGACCTGTCGGTGACCCACGGTCCGGACGTGCCCTTCATGGTCTCGGGCGACCCGGTGCGCTTCGGGCAGGTCGTCGCCAACCTCACGACCAACGCCGTGAAGTTCACCGACTCGGGAAGCGTCGTCATCCACCTCACGCTCGACCACCTGACCGACACCGGACCCGTGCTCCGGGTCGAGGTCACCGACACCGGGGCGGGCATCGCACCCGAGGTACGGTCCCGGCTCTTCGAGTCCTTCTCCCAGGGCGACTCGTCGACGACCCGCGAGTACGGCGGCACCGGGCTCGGCCTGGCCATCAGCCGGCAGATCGTCACGGCGTTCGGCGGCGAGATCGGCGTCGAGAGCGAGCCGGGGGAGGGCAGCACCTTCTGGTTCACCGCGGCGTTCGAGCCGGCGTCGGCCCGCAGCGTCGGCCGCTCCGAGTCGCAGGCCGCGGCCGTGTCGGGGCTCCGGGCGCTCGTCGTCGGCTCCAACGTGCCGCACCGCGTCCGCGTCGAAGAGCAGCTCTCCGCGTGGTCGATGTCGGTCACGTCGGCCGGTTCCGGCGTCGACGGTCTCGTCCAGCTCGACCGGGCCGACCGCGGCGGCACCCCGCTCGACGTCGTCGTGCTCGACGACCCCGGCTCGGGCGCCGGTGGACTGCAGGTCGCGCGGATGATCCGCTCCGACGAACGCTTCGCGGGCGTACGCGTCGTGCTCGTCTGCGCGCACGTGCCACCTCCCGACGTGGCGACGCTCAAGGAGGCCGGCGTAGACGCGACGCTCACGGCGCCCGTCATGCCGTCCTCGCTCTTCGACGCGATGGCCGACGTCGCCGGTCGCCACCTCGTGCCCGAGCCCCTGACGGCCAGGTCCGTCGTCGCGCCGCCGGGTTCCGACGGGCACCTCGGCACGGTCCTCGTCGTCGAGGACAACGAGGTCAACCAGCTTGTGGCGCAGGGCGTCCTCGAGAGCCTCGGCTACTCCGTCGTGCTGGCCCGCAACGGTGTCGAGGGCGTCGCCGCCCATGCCGCACGGGGTGACGACGTCGTCGCCGTCCTGATGGACTGCCAGATGCCCCAGATGGACGGCTACGAGGCGACCCGGGCGATCCGGGCCAAGGAGAAGCCGGGCCACCGCCTCCCGGTCATCGCGATGACCGCGTCGGCCATCGCCGGCGAGCGGGAGCGTTGCCTGCAGGCGGGCATGGACGACTTCCTGACGAAGCCCATCGACGTGGCCCTGCTCGCATCGACCCTCCAGCGCTGGACCGGCTCGGGACCCGTGCCACGTCCGCGCTCCGTGACGGCTGCCTCACCGGCGGCCGGCTCCGACGTGCTCGACCTGAGCCGCCTCGACGAGCTGCGCGACCTCGACCCCGGCGACCCGTCGATGCTGCTGCGCTTCATCGACCGCTTCGGCTCGGGTGCCCGTCAGCGGTTCTCCGACCTCATCGACGCACGCGCCGAGGGCGACGCCCAGACGCAGGGCCGGATCGCCCACGGGCTCAAGGGGACCGCCTCCAACCTCGGGGCCTCGGTCCTGGCCGACCTGTGCCAGCAGGTCGAGGACCTCGGGGCCGCGGGACGCCTCGCCGACGACGCCCTCGCCGCCCGGGTCGAGGACGAGGTCGACCGGGCGACGAGGGCGCTCGAGGAGTACGCGGCAGCGCTGCGTGGCTGATCAGGTCGTCGTGGTGCTTCCAGAGGTGCTCGAGTCGTCCTGACCCGGGTCCTGGCCGGGGTCCTGGCCGGGGTCCTGGCCGGGGTCCTGGCCGGAGAACGGGTCGACGCCCTGACCGAGCTGCTGGAGCAGGTCCTGCGGGTCGAGCTGGCCGAGCTGGTTCGGGTCGATGCCGCTCAGTCCGCCGCTCAGTCCGCCGCCCGGTACGCCGTTCTGGAGGTTGGGCAGCTGCTGCGGGGTCGTGCCCTGCTGGTTGGGGTTCTGGTTCGTCAGGCCTTGCTGACCCTGCTGACCTTGTAGGCCCTGCTGGCCTCCTGGGAACTGGAAGCCGCGGCCGCCACCCGGACCGCGGAAGCCCGTGTCGCCGCCCGTCGACCCGGCCGGCATGGCGGCCGCGGCAGCGATGGCGCCCGCCGACGTCAGCACGAGCGCGAGCCCGGCGGTCACCGCGGTCTTCTTGGCGTTCCAGCGGGGGCCGTCACCGTTCGCCGCGACGCCGGCCGGCTTCTCGCGGACCGCCCTCGCGCGGACCGCCCTCTCGCGGACCGGCAGGCCGGTGGGTGAGAGCGGCACGTCCGGACCGGCGAGCGGGGTCGCGGCCCTCGGCGACACGGCATACGCGTACGGCGTGGCCGGTGGCGTCACCGGCATCTCGGTCGTCGTCGCCGAGGGGAGCAGCTGGGTGTCGTCGGTGGGGTGGGCGGCCGGCGCGTTCGGGTCGAACTGCGGCAGCGCGGGCGTCGGCTGCGACGCCGGGACCTGTGGCGTGGACTCGTGGCTCATGAGGCCAACGGTCGGGCGGCTGCCTGTGCGGGTGCTGTGGCGCAGCCATCGAGCCGCTGGGACTTCGGGACAGTCACTCCACAGGATTCGCACAGGAAGGTACTGGTCACGGCACAGGCCCAGGGGCTTCACTGGATGACATGAGCGAGAAGACCAAGCCCGCAGCGGCGCGACTCCAGCGACTCGACGGCTCCCCGGTGCGGGTGCTCGTCGTCGACGACGAGGCCAACCTCACCGAGCTGCTCGGCATGGCCCTGCGCTACGAGGGCTGGGAGGTGCGCGCCGCCGGCACCGGCATGGAGGCCGTGCGCGCGGCCCGCGAGTTCGACCCCGACGCCGTCGTGCTCGACATGATGCTCCCCGACTTCGACGGCCTCGAGGTGCTGCGACGCATGCGTGCCGACAACAGCAACGTGCCCGTCCTCTTCCTCACCGCCAAGGACGCCGTCGAGGACCGCGTCTCGGGTCTCACCGCGGGCGGCGACGACTACGTCACGAAGCCGTTCTCGCTCGAGGAGGTCGTCGCACGCGTCCGTGCCCTCATGCGACGCACGACCATCGCCGTGTCGGCGTCCGACTCGGTGCTCGTCGTCGGTGATCTCAGCCTCGACGAGGACAGCCACGAGGTGATGCGCGGCAACGAGGAGATCCACCTGACCGCAACGGAGTTCGAGCTGCTGCGCTACCTCATGCGCAACCCCAAGCGGGTCCTGTCGAAGGCGCAGATCCTCGACCGCGTGTGGAACTACGACTTCGGCGGCCAGGCCAACGTCGTCGAGCTCTACATCTCCTACCTGCGCAAGAAGATCGACGCCGGTCGCGAGCCGATGATCCACACCATGCGAGGAGCTGGGTATGTCCTCAAGCCGGCCGCCTGAGGCGGGCACCGAGCTGCCGGACCGCGCGGACCTGCCCGACGACGAGGGTGCGGGCGCGCTCGACATCTTCCCCGAGGGCGTCGGCTTCCGCGACGAGGGCGACGACCCGATGACGTATGCGGTCCCGGCACCTTCTGTTGCCACGCCGCGTCCCGAGGCCGGTCTGGACGGCGACGCCGAGGTCCGGGTGCCGCTGGGCCGGCGGCTCGCTGACGCGCGTGACCAGGTGCGTCCGTGGTCGGCGTGGACGCTGCGCGCCAAGCTCGTCGCCTCGATGCTCGCGCTCTTCACCGTCCTCAGTCTCGCGACCGGAGCCTTCACGGTCGTCGCCCTCGACCGCCAGCTGACCGGACAGGTCGACGACCAGCTCCACGAGTCGTTCTCGCGCATCCTGAGCGGGGGCCCCCTCCCTGACTTCAGCGTGAGCGGGGACGACGAGCGGCGCTTCGGGGGCCCCGGCGACGAAGGGCTCAACGCCTTCCTCCCCACGGCACCGACGAGTCTGTTCCCGACGGACGTCGGGAAGGCAACCTCCCTGGACAAGCAGCCGACCAACCTCACTGCATCGCAGCTGCAGCTCCTTGCCGGAGCAGGGCTCGGTCCCAACGCCACGGACATCGACCTCGGTGGGAACCTCGGGACCTACCGCGTCATCGCGACGTACCAGACGCTCCGGCCGAGGGGGAGCCCTCCGACGTCACCTGACGCGTCGCCGGGCGTCCTCGTGGTCGGACTGCCGATGGCGCAGCAGCAGCGCACCGTCCAGCAGATGGTGGTCCTCGCGATCAGCACGGTCGCGGCGGGCCTCATCCTCGTGGCCCTGATCGGGACGTGGCTCGTGCGCCGCAACCTCGAGCCGCTCCGTCGGCTTGCGGCCACGGCCACGAAGGTCTCACAGACGCCGCTCGACTCGGGCAAGGTCGCGCTCGGGGCCCGGGTCGACCCCATCGACACCGACACCCGCACCGAGGTGGGCCAGGTGGGTGCGGCCTTCAACGAGATGCTCGACCACGTCGACGATGCCCTCAACGCCCGCCACCAGAGCGAGCAGCGGGTGCGGCAGTTCGTCGCCGACGCCTCCCACGAGCTGCGCACGCCGCTCGCCTCGATCAAGGGCTACGCCGAGCTGTCGCGTCGCGAGCCCGACCCCGTCCCGCCGACGGTGACCCACGCGATGGGCCGCATCGAGTCGGAGGCGGACCGGATGAGCTCGCTCGTCGAGGACCTGCTCCTGCTCGCGCGTCTCGACGCCGGTCGCCCCCTCGAGCAGGCCCCGGTCGACATGTCGATGCTCGTCATCAACGCCGTGAGCGACGCCCACGCGGCATCACCCGGCCACCGCTGGGACCTCGACCTGCCCCCCGAGCCCGTCGAGGTGACGGGTGACGGTGCCCGCCTGCACCAGGTCGTGGCCAACCTGCTCGCCAACGCGCGTACGCACACTCCGGACGGCACCCGCGTCACGACGTCGGTGCGCCCCGAGGGTGAGTGGGTGCGGGTCGCCGTCCACGACGACGGCCCGGGTGTGCCGGATGCCTTGCAGCCCAACGTGTTCGAACGCTTCGCCCGTGGCGATGACGCGCGCGTGCGGGGCGGTGGCAGCACCGGTCTGGGTCTCTCGATCGTCGCCGCGGTCAGCAAGGCGCACGGCGGTCGTGTCGAGCTCGACAGCCGGCCCGGCGACACGACCTTCAGCGTGCTCCTGCCCGCCGCCCCCTGACTGCGCCCCGGGGGACCCACCCGGCCGACTCGCGCCGTGGCGCACTTCCCGCCGTCCTCCCGGCTTCGACGCCAGCGGAAGTGCGCCATGGCGCGCTTCCGGCCTGAGCCCGGAGTGCGACCCGGACCTCATGCCGGCACCAAAGTCGGGTCATAGGAACGGCACAGCCGCCCACCCGAACGTTGAGCCATGGACACGATGACCCTCACCACCACGGGCCCGGCGAGCAGCACCGCACCGGCGCCCGTCGGGCCGGCGGACGCCCGCCCCCAGACCTCGCAGCCGGCCAGCCGTGCGGGTCGTCCCGGCCGACTCCAGCGACTGTGGCGCGGAGCGGACGCCGACCCGTCCTGGGCGCGGCCCGCGCTCCTCGGCCTCCTGCTCGTCACGCTCGTGCTCTACACGTGGAACCTCACGGCGAGCGGCTACGCGAACTCCTTCTACTCCGCGGCCGTCCAGGCGGGCAGCGACAGCTGGAAGGCCTTCTTCTTCGGCAGCTCCGACGCCGCGAGCTCGATCACCGTCGACAAGCCGCCGGCCTCCCTCTGGGTGATGGCCCTCTCGGTGCGGCTCCTCGGCCTCAGCTCCCTCGCGATCCTGCTGCCGCAGGCGCTCATGGGCGTCGCGACGGTCGGCGTCGTCTACACGACGGTCAAGCGCCACTTCGGTGCGGCGGCCGGACTCATCGCCGGTGTCGTCCTCGCGCTGACGCCCGTCGCGGCCCTGATGTTCACCTTCAACAACCCCGACGCGCTCCTGACGCTCCTCATGGCGCTCGGCGCCTGGGCCACGATGAAGGCGATGGCGCAGGCCTCGCCGAAGTGGATGATGATCGTCGGCGTCTTCATCGGCCTCGGCTTCCTCACCAAGACCCTCCAGGTCCTGCTCGTCGTCCCCTTCTTCGGGCTCGCCTACCTCGTCGCCGCCCCGACGACGCTGCGCAAGAGGATCGTCCACTCGCTGCTCGCCGTCGGCACCATGGTGCTCTCGGCCGGCTGGTGGGTCGCGATCGTCGAGCTCGTGCCGGCCTCGGCCCGTCCCTACATCGGAGGAAGCCAGACGAACTCGTTCCTCGAGCTGACCTTCGGCTACAACGGTCTCGGGCGTCTCAGCGGTGACGAGACCGGCTCGGTCGGCGGTGGCGGCGCGACCGCAGGTGGCGGCATGTGGGGCTCGACGGGTCTCTTCCGGATGTTCTCCTCGAGTGTCGGCGACCAGGTCTCGTGGCTCATCCCGAGCGCGCTGATCCTGCTCGCGGCCGGCCTCTGGCTGCGGGGCCGTCGCCCGCGCACCGACCTGCGCCGTGCCGCCTACGTCGTCTGGGGAGGCTGGCTCGTGGTCACGATGCTCGTCTTCTCCTTCATGGCCGGCATCTTCCACGAGTACTACACCGTGGCCCTGGCCCCTGCGATCGGTGCCGTCGTCGGCATGGGTGCGGTCGAGGCCTGGCAGCGCCGCTCGAGCGCGGTCGGCACCATCGCCCTCGCCGCCGCGACCGCGGCCGCCGCGACATGGAGCTTCATCCTCCTGTCACGGACGACGGCCTACGGCGACTGGCTGCGCATCTCGGTCCTCGCGGTCGGCATGGCTGCCGCCCTGCTCATCCTCGCGACCCGCTGGATGCACGCCCGCGCCGTCCCGTTCGTGCTCGCCGCAGCCCTCGTCGCAGGCCTCGCCGGCCCGGGTGCGTATGCCGTCTCGACCACCGCCCAGGGCCACAGCGGGTCCATCGTGACAGCGGGCCCCGCCGGCTCCAGCCGCGGCCCCGGTGCCGGTGGCGGCATGGGCGGCACGCTGCCGCGGGGCGCCAACGGCACGACACAGGGCGGTCCGCAGACGGGTGGAACCGGTGGCGGCATGGGTGGGCTGCTCGACGCCTCGACGCCGAGCACCGCAGTCGTCGCGGCCCTCTCGGCCGATGCCGGACGCTACACGTGGGTCGCCGCAGCAGTCGGGTCCCAGACGGCGGCCGGGCTCCAGCTCGGCACGCAGCTGCCCGTCATGGCGATCGGAGGCTTCAACGGCTCCGACCCGAGCCCGACGCTCGCGCAGTTCCAGCAGTACGTCGCGAACGGCCAGATCCACTACTTCGCCGGTGGCGGAAGGGGGTTCGGCAACCAGAACGGTGGCAGCAGCGCCGCGTCGGAGATCAGCTCGTGGGTGCAGGCGAACTTCACCTCGGTGACGATCGACGCCTCGACGTTCTACGACCTGACCCAGCCCCTCCAGTGAGGACGGCGACGACCGTGACGAGCATGTCGGACTCCACGTCGCAGTCCCGAGCCCGCCTCTCGCAGCAGGTCATCCGCTTCGCCGGCGTCGGAGTCGTCTCCACCGCCCTGCACCTCGGCCTCTTCGCGGCACTGGTGCGGGGCGGTGCCCCCTCCCAGCTGGCCAACGGCGTTGCCCTCGTCATCGCCACGGTCGTCAACACCGGCCTCAACCGGGCGTGGACCTTCGGGGTGTCGGGGCGCCGCAACCTCGTGACGCACCACGGCCAGGCGCTCGTCATCTTCGCGATCACGTATGCCGCCACGACCGTCGCGCTCGCGGTGCTGGGCGCGCTCGTTCCCTCCGCGGGGACGCTCGCCCAGACCCTCGTCGTCGCCGTGGCCAACGTCCTGTCGACGGCCGCGAGGTTCGTGGCGATGCGCCGGTGGATCTTCCGCACGCCGGGCGAGCCGACGGACCGCCACGACCCGGCATACGCGAGCAGTGGTGTGCTCGAGAGCCCGCAGGGCGAACGCTGACGGCGGTCCGTCGGGACGTGTGGGCTCCTAGTCGTGGTCCTCGGCCGCGGCGCAGGACTCCCACCACGGATCCTGGTGCGCGGCGACGACCTCATCGATGTCGTTGTCGCTCAGCTGGATCCGCGTCCCGACGCGCGGGGCGACCATCCTGACCCCGCGCTCGGCGGCTGCCCGTCGCGCCCAGCGGATCGGCTCGCTCCACCAGTGCGTCGCGAGGTTGAAGGTGGCCCAGTGGATCGGCAACAGGACCGCACCGGTCTCGCCCTTGTTGACGTCGAGGTGCGCCTCGATCGCCTCGGCGGGGTTGAGGTGGATGTCGGGCCAGTGCACGCTGTAGGCGCCGATCGGGATGATCGTGAGGTCGAACGGGCCGAGGTCGGCCCCGATGTCGGCGTAGCGGTGGGTCGGCCCGGAGTCGCCCCCGAAGAAGACGGCGTGGCGCGGGCCGCGCAGCGACCACGCGGCCCAGAGCGTCTGGTTGCGCACGAACCCGCGGCCGGAGAAGTGCCGCGCCTCGGAGCACGTGATGCGGATGCCCGCGATCTCGGTCTCCTCGCGCCAGTCGAGGCTCGTGATGCGCCCGATGGGCACGCCCCACGCCAGCAGGTGGGCGTCGACGCCGAGCGGCACGACGTAGTGCGGGCGATGGGTGCGCTCGAGCTGCCTGATCGACGGCTCGTCGAGGTGGTCGTAGTGGTCGTGGCTGATGACGACCGCGTCGAGGTGCGGGATCTCGGCGATGCGACCCGGGACGGGGTGCAGGCGCTTCGGGCCCGCGACGACCGACGGCGAGGCCCGCTTGCCGAAGACGGGGTCGAGCAGGAATCGTCGCCCGTCGAGCTCGACGACGCTCGTGGCGTGGCCGTACCACGTGACCGCCAGGTCGGCGGCCTCGTGCGGGTGCCGGGGCGTCACGAGCGGGACGGGGCCCCGCGGTCGGCCGCGGCCGAACTCGCGGACCATCGTCGTCAGCAGGCTGCCCGGCCCCTCGGCCTCGGACGTCGCGACGACGTGCGTGGGCTCGTGGGACCGGAACTCGCCGTCGCGGTAGTTCGGCGACGCGGTCGCGCGCTGACGCTGGGTGGCGGTCGACGCACCCATCCGTCGGAGGATCGGGAGCTGCACGGGCTTCTCCTGCCTGTCGTGCCTCACGGCTCGGGCGGCCACGCGGGTGCGGGCTGCCGTCATTCTCGTCCAGCGTCGGGCGGGCCGCCCGAGTTCCCGACCGTCAGTCGCGGTCCTCGGGGGCGGCGCACTCCTCCCACCACGGCTCTGCGTGGGCGGCGGCGACACTGACGGCGTCACCGGTCGTGAGGTCGACGCGCTCGCCGACGCGGGGGAAGGCGACGGGGACCTTCGCCTCGACCGCGGCCCTGCGGGTGCGGCGTACGGGCTCGGCCCACCAGTGCATCGAGAGGTTGAAGGTGGCCCAGTGGATCGGGATGAGGAGCGACGCGCGCGCGGCTGTCTGCACCGTGCGGGTCGTCTCGGTGGGATCGCCCTCCTCGTGCGTCCCGCCCGGTGTGTCGATGCGCTGGTCGCCCTCGATGAAGTCGTCGGCCACGCCTGCCGCGTCCTCGGTGAGGGCGTGCGCCTCGTCGCCGATGCGGTTGACGTCGCGGTGGGCGGCGAGGGCCTGCTCCGGGTCCATGTGGATGTCGGGCCAGAACGAGTCGTAGGCCCCCACCGGCATGAGGGTCACGTCGAACGGGCCGAGGTCCGCGCCGATGGCCGCGAAGCGCTTGGACGTGCCCGAGTCCCCGGCGAAGTAAGCCGTGTGCCGTGGGCCGCGCAGGGCCCAGCCCGCCCACAGCGTCTGGCTGTCGACGAGCCCACGCCCGGAGTTGTGCCGCGCCTCGGTGCACGTGAGCCGGATGCCGGCGACCTCGGTCTCGCCGCGCCAGTCGAGAGCGGTGATGCGCGACTCGGGCACGCCCCAGGCGAGCAGGTGCGCGTTGACGCCGAGGGGCACGACGTAGTGGGGGCGGTGGGTCTCCTCGAGGCGGACGATCGACGGCTGGTCGAGGTGGTCGTAGTGGTCGTGGCTGATCAGGACGGCATCGATGCTCGGCAGGTCGGCGATCGACCCGGGGACCGGGTGCATCCGTTTGGGTCCGGAGTGCCGGATCGGCGAGACACGCTCGCTGAAGACGGGGTCGATGAGGAAGCGGGCGCCGTCGATCTCGAGGACGCTCGTGGCGTGGCCGTACCACGTGACGGCGAGATCGCCCGGCTGCCGGGGCGGCTTCGCGCTGACGACCGGCACGGTGCCCGCCGGCCGGCCACGGCCGCTGACCCGGATCGCCGCGAGCAGGGCGCTCGTCTGGGCCTTGACCCGCGGACGCAGGGACGGCTCCTCGCCCTCGAAGCGGCGGTTCGTGAAGTTCGGCGAGTCCTGGACGAACGGCAGGATCGCCGCGGGCGAGGCGCCCATCCGGTTCATGACCCGCACGAACTGGCGTGCCCGGGTGCGCGAGGAGACCTTCTCGATGGCAGACGAGACCGCGCGGACGGACGGACGGTCGGAGGTTCCGAGGCTGCGCATCGGGCACCTTTCAGCGAGGGTGGAGGAGTGGGGTGAACGTACCCCGCCACAAGTCGGCGTCATCATGGTGTTGACGTGACACCACAGTGGTGTCATAGTGATGCACATGGACATCACCGAGTACGTCGACGCACTGCGTCGGGATCTCGCCCAGGCGGCCAGGGCGATGGGTCCGGAGACCGAGCAGGCCGCCGAGCGGATCGGTTTCGCGCTCGACTCGTCAGCACGCCTGGCTCTCATGGACGCCCTCTCGCACGCTGCAGCCGAGATCACCAACGAGCTCGACGGCACGTCCGTCGAGGTCCGCCTCCAGGGCCGTGAGCCCGTCTTCGTCGTCGTCGGGGCCGGCCCGTCGGCCCTCGCCGACGACACCCAGGCCATCGACACCGCTGACACCACGGTGGTGTCAACCGAGGACGAGGGCGTCGAGACGTCGCGGATCACGCTCCGGCTGCCCGAGGCCCTCAAGGTCCGGGCCGAGGAGCTCGCCACGAGCCGCGGCCAGTCGCTCAACACGTGGATCGTCAACGCGGTCCGCGCCGCCACCGGGAGCGGCGTGCCGCCGATGCCCGGCTTCCCGCCGATGCCGCCCGGCCCGCAGTTCGGGCCCGGCGCCCCCGGCCGCAACCGCTCCTCCAACAAGCGCGTGCAGGGGTGGGTCCGATGACCGGCACCGACCCGCTCCACAGCCAGCGCGCCGACCGCACGTCCGCCACCCTCACGACCACAGAGCAAAGGGGATTTCCCATGGGCAGCACCCTCGAGACCCGCTTCGACACGACGGGTCCCATCACCCTCAAGGCCGAGCTCCTCGTCGGCGACCTGACGCTGACCGTCGGCACCGGTCCGACGACGACCGTCCGCCTTCACCCGCACGGCAAGCACGGCGCCGAGATCGCCGAGAAGTTCACGGTCGAGGCCCACGGCAACGACGTGTCCGTCCTCGCACCGAAGCTGCGCGACAGCTTCTTCTCCCTCGGTACCAAGGGCTCGGTCGACGTCGAGGTCGAGCTGCCCGCGTCGAGCACGGTCGATGCCAAGACCGGCGCCGGCGACATCACGGCGGCCGGGCTGCTCGGGGAGGTCCGCGCGGCCACCGGCGCCGGCGACCTCACCTTCCACGAGGTCGGCGCGGCCCGGCTCAAGTCCGGCTCCGGCGACATCACGCTCCAGTCGGCGAGCGGCGACCTCGACGCCAAGACCGGCTCGGGCGACATCACCGTCGGCACGGGTGGCGGGCGCCTCGACCTCACGTCGGGCAGCGGCGACATCTCCCTCCGCCGGTCGGACGCCACGGTCAAGGCCAAGACGGGTTCCGGCGACCTCCACATCGGCGCCTCCACCGGCGACCTCGAGCTGACGACGGGCACGGGTGACGTCAGCCTCGACGGTGTGCACGGCGGTGAGGTGAGGGCCAGGACCGGCACGGGCGACGTCACCATCGCCGTCGCCCACGGCGTCGCGGCCTACCTCGACCTCAACACCGTCACCGGCGACGTCGACATCGACCTCGAGGAGACGTCGGGACCCGGGGACTCCGAGGCCCAGGCGCGCCTCGTCGTCCACTCGGGCAGCGGCGACATCCGGGTCAAGCGGGCGCAGGTGAGCCTCGCATGAGCACCGGGACCCTGAGCCTGTCGCCGCAGGAGGCGATCGCCCGCGACCGCATCGTCGAGCGCGTCGCCGCCCGCCACCACGCCCCCAAGGTGGGTCGCACCCGCCGGCACGTCCGGGCCGCGCTCCTGCTGCGCGGCCTCGCCGAGCGGCTCGACCCGACCGCCGAGCGTCGCGGGCGTGCGGACCTGCACGTCGTGCCCGCGCCGCACGCCGGCAGCCCGCGTCCGTGGAGCGCTGCACCTCGCCGGGCCCCGCACCGGCACAGCTGAACCCCTCCCCTCACCACGGAGCCCGTCGACACCGGTCGGCGGGCTCCGTGCATCCACGCCCAGCGGGTCCGTGGCACCATCGGACGATGTACCTGCCAAGGGCGAACGCCATGGCCGACCCCGACGTCACGGCCTTCCTCGCGACCCATCCGGCCGCACGCCTCGTGACCGTCGGGCCCGACGGTCGTCCGGACTCCACCCTGCTGCCCGTCATCGTCGACGGCGACCGCGTCGTCGGCCATCTCGCCAGAGCCAACGACCACTGGGCGCGCATCGCGCCGGGGTCGCCGGGGCTCGTCGTCGTGGGCGGTGTCGACGCGTACGTCTCCCCGGGGTGGTATGCCACCAAGGCCGAGCACGGACGCGTGGTGCCGACGTGGAACTACACCGAGGTCCAGCTACGTGGTGCCGTCACCGTCCACGACGACCCCGACTGGGTGCTCGACGTCGTCACCAGGCTCACCGAGCGCCACGAGTCCGGGCGCGAGCTGCCGTGGTCCGTCGACGACGCCCCGCCGAAGTACGTCCGCGGCCGATTGCGGGCCATCGTCGGCATCGAGGTCGTCGTCGAGTCGGTCGAGGGCAAGGCCAAGCTGAGCCAGAACCGGTCGGATGCCGACCGCGAGGGAGCGATCGCGGGGATGCGTGCCGAAGGCGCGGGTGCCTCTCTCGTGGTTGCCGACGAGATGGAGCGCGTCCTCCGGGAGTGAACGTCTCTGCGACACAAGGCTGCCCAGCCCATGCCGAACGCATCATGCGGGCACAGACGCGCCACAGGTGCCGGCGCGAACGTGGGGACATGGACACGACACCCCGCCCCGGAACCGCTCCCTCGACCTTCCGTGCCACGCTCCGTCGTGGCCTCGGCGCCGCCGGCGCTGCCGTCGCCGTCGCCTTCGTCGGCACCACGGCCCTGGGCGCCGGGGAGGCGCACGCCGCAGGCGTCGCCGGGGGTCTGACTCCCGTCGGCACCGCGTCCGCGCCGATGCCGCACCCGCACCGCAACCAGGCGGCTCACCCGGCCAACCTGCCGGCGGCCACGACGACGGCCTACCGCTACTCGTTCCGCGACGGGCAGCTCATCCGGCTCTGAGGCCCCATCCCGGCGTGCCGCCTCAGCGGGCCGGGTCGAGCCAGGCGTGCACGAGCGGCACGACCGATGCGCCCTCGCCGCTCGCGGACGCCACGCGCTTCATCGAGCCCGCCCGGATGTCGCCCGCTGCGAAGACGCCTGGCACCGTCGTCTCGAGGCTCTCGGGCGGCAGGCCGTCGCGCCACCGGTCCTGCGGCACGTCGCGGCCGGTCAGGACGAAGCCGCGCGCGTCCCGAACCACGGCGTCGGGCAGCCAGTCGCAGTGCGGGGCCGCACCGATGAGCAAAAAGAGGCCGCGGCACTCACGTCGCTCCTCGGTGCCGTCGGCGGTGTTGCGCACCGTGACCCACCCGAGCCGTCCGTCCTCGCCGGGGCCGCCCGCGACGACCTCGGAGCAGGCGAGGACAGTGATCCGCGGGTTGTAGGCGATCTCGCCGACGAGGTAGTCCGACATCGTCTCGGCGAGCGACTCGCGCCGCACGAGGATCGTCACCGATCGGGCGAAGCGGGCCAGGTGGATCGCCGCCTGCCCCGCCGAGTTGCCACCACCGACGACGACGACGTCGGCGCCCTCCATCTCGCGGGCGGCGGTCATGGCGCTGCCGTAGTGGACGCCCAGGCCGACGAGTCGCTCGATGCCCGGCGCGTCGAGCCGGCGGTACTTCACGCCTGCCGACACGACGACGGCCCGGGCGAGCAGGTCGCCACCCTCGGTGCAGAGCCGGTGCGGCGCCAGCACGCCGTCGGCGTCCACCTCGCCGGGCACGAGCGACGTGACCGGCCAGCCGGAGAAGAACTGGGTGCCGAAGCGGATCGCCTGGTTGCGCGCGCGCTGGGCCAGCCGCATCCCGCTGATGCCTCGCGGGAAACCGAGGTAGTTGCGGATCATCGACGACGTACCGGCCTGTCCGCCCACGGCCTCCGCCTCGAGCACGACGGTGGTCAGCCCCTCGGACGACGCGTAGACGGCGGCGGCGAGGCCCGCCGGTCCGGCGCCGACGATCGCGACGTCGACGACCCGCTCGACGTCGACGTCGGCGGGGCGCCCGTAGATGGCGGACGCCACGTCGCGGATGCTCCGGGCGCTGCCGACCCGCTGGTTGAGGTCCATGAAGAGCGGGAACTCCGGCTCGCCGCCCTCAGCGGCGACGAGCGAGAGGACGTGGCGGCCCTTCTCGCTCTCGGGGGCGTAGACGCGGTTGGGCAGCCCCATCCGATCGAGGTAGTCGCGGATGCTCAGGGTCAGGGCGTCCTCGACGGGCGAGACGATGGCGACCGCCACGACCTCGGGCTCGGCCACCGTCGAGCCCCAGTCGGACAGCAGCTCGCAGATGGCGGTGTGGAACTCCTCGTCGCGGGCACCCCGCGGCGCGAGGAGGTAGGCGTCGTACTTGCCCTTGGCCATGCCGCCGCGCAGTCGCTCGGCGTCCTCGCGGAAGCTCGAGACGTGGGCGGCGATGACGCGTCGCGCGGTCGGCACGCTCGAGCGCCACCAGTGGAAGGCCTCGAGCACCTCGGCGTCGGGGAGGCGTGACTCGGTGACGAACATCGCCACCTGGCCGCCCTCGGCGACGACGCGCTTCGCGGCCAGCTTCGCCTCGTGGGCGGAGGTCGCGGTGGGCAGCTCGTAGTCGCGGGCGTAGCGCCCGAACTCGTCGAGCAGCTCGTCGCAGCGGGTCTCGGACACGAGGATGATCGCCGGCTTCACCCTGCCGATCCTAGGAGCCCCCGCCCTCCTGGAGTATGCCGTCGCCTCAGTCGGTGACGACCGTGACGTCGTCGGGGGAGCTGAGCACCTCGACGGCACCGTCGGCCGAGACGGCGAGGTCGACGCGACCGCCGCAGAATCGCAGTCCCTCGACCCGCAGCGAACCGTAGGGGGCGGGTCGCACCGGAGAGAGGCGCAGCGTGCGGGTGGCCGCGTCGGGTCGGGGGCGGAGGGCCACGGTGAGCAGCGCGACGGCGGACGCCGCCGACCAGGCCTGCGGCCGGCACGACGCCGGGTAGGGCGTCGGCGCACCGGCGAGGGCGAGACCGGAGTAGAGCTCGGGCCAGCGGTAGGAGAAGGCCTCGGCCGACGCGAGCAGGGTCCGTGCGACCGTGCTCGCCTCGGCGCCGAATCCCTCACGGGACAAGCCGATCGCCGCGATCGCGGTGTCGTGGGTCCAGATCGAGCCGGTGTGGTAGCCGATGGGGTTGAAGCCGCCGTTGCCGGCGCCGAGGGTGCGCACGCCGAAGTCGTCGAGCAGCTCGTCACCCGTGACGGTCGCTGCCACGGCCGCGGCCTCACCCGGGGTCAGGGCCCCCGTGCCGAGCACGTGGCCCATGTTGGAGCCGAGCCCGTCGACCGCCCGGCCCGCGCCGTCGAGGGCGATGGCGAGGTGGTGGCCCGCGTCGGTGTCGACCCAGAAGCGGTCGCGCATCCGCCCCTCGAGAGCGGTCGCCGCGGCGTCGGCGGCGTCGGCCTCGGCGTGGTCGTCACCGAGCGCCCGGTGGAGGCGCGCGGCGGCGCGGAGGGCCTCGACGGCATACGCCTGCGCCTCGACGAGCGCGATCGGGGCGTCGGCGACCGTGCCGTCGCGCCACCGGATCGAGTCGCCCGAGTCCTTCCAACCCTGGTTGGCGAGACCGGTGCCGGACGTGTCGAGGTACTTGAGCAGGCCGTCGTCGTCGGGCTGCCCGTCGCCCGTGAGCCAGGCGACGGCTGCCCGCATGGCCGGCAGCAGGGTGCGGGCGCGCTCGGGCGGCAGCCCCCAGTCGCACGCCTCGGCGAGAAGGCAGACCCAGAGGGCGGTCGCGTCGACGGTGCCGTAGTAGACCTGCGGCAGCGTCATGCCCGTTGTCGTGTCGCGGTGCACGTGGCGGCGCAGCTCGTGCGGGATCTTCCCGGGCGCCTCGCCCGTGACAGGGTCGTGCGTCCGGCCCTGGCGTCGGGCGAGAGCGTGCAGCGTGCCCTCGGCCAGGTCGGTGCCGAAGGGCAGCAGCATGCGTGCCGTCCAGATGGAGTCGCGGCCGAAGAGCGTGAGGTACCAAGGGGTTCCGGCTGCGGCGAAGACCTGCTCGGGCGACAGCGGGTCGCGCAGGACGAGATGTCGCAGGTCGTCCAGTCCGTGCTCGACGGCACGTGCGAGGCGGTGGTCCTGGGCGGTGACGCGCACGTCGTCCCAGGCCAGCGCGTCGGCGCCTGGGTCGGCGTCGAAGGCGGAGGCCTGCAGCCGCTCGGTGGTGACACGCAGGCAGAGCGAGGTGGTCCGGCCGGGCTCGACGACGAGCGTCGTCTCGAGCGCGACGCACCCGTCGTCGCCGGGCCGCAGGGCCACCGTGGCGCCCGGGGGGAGCTTCTCGAGCGTGACCGTCGTGCGGTGCCAGTCGTCGGTGAGGACGACACCGTCGGCCGTCGTTGCGGCCGCGGTGGCAGGACCCTTGAGGTGGCCGGACTTCACGGCCCCGATGTCGAGACCGTCACCGGCGACGACGAGTCTCACGGGAGCGTGCACCGTCTGCGCGGCCCGTGAGGTGATGGCGACCTGCTCGGTGAGGGTGCGGGTGCCCGAACCGAGCAGGCGCCTGCTCCGGAGCACCTCCACGGTCGGGTCGGGTCCGAGGTTGCCCAGCCCGCGCGCGGCGGCGGCGTAGTCGGCGGCGGCACCCGACGCGCGCTCGGCCACGAAGGCGGGCGTCTCGCCGGCGACCTCGAGGCGCAGCGTGCCGAGGATGCGTCGGTCGTCGACGTAGAGTCCCTGGCTCGTGCCGGGGAGCACGTCACCCGAGCGGTCCGAGAGCACCGTCGCGTTCCCGTCGACGACGATGGACAGCTCGTGCAGCCAGGGCTGGCGAGGGGGGAGCGGCGCGTCGCGCTCGGACACCGAGGGGCCTTCCGTCGGGAGCAGGGGTCGTTGCCGGAGAGGAGCTGGGGGACGCCGGAGGCGCCCGACCAAACCTGTCACGGAACGGTCAAGCATGCTTGACCATCGGGGCAGACCAGAGCATGCTCCCTCTCGTATGAACGTTCAAGTCCGTTCCGTTTTGAACGATCAACACGGCCCGCGAGGGACCGGGACCAAGCGCAAGGGAGCGTGACGGGTGACCACCGACGAGAGCCGAGAGGCCGGGCGTGACGCTGTCGCCACCCCGTCGCGCCCGACGATCGTCGACGTCGCCGAGGCCGCGGGTGTGTCCCGTCAGACGGTGAGCAACGCCCTCAACCGACCGCACAAGGTCGCCCCCGACACCCTCGAGCGGGTGCTCCGGGAGATCGAGCGGCTGCGCTTCACCCCGCACGTCTCCGCCCAGCAGCTCCGGCGCCGACGCGCCTCGGCCTACGGCTTCGAGGTGAACCCGTCCGGGCACCGCCGCCTCGGCCACATCCTCGACGAGTTCCTCGTCGAGCTCACCGTGTCGGCGCCGTCCCACGCCAGCCACCTCGTCGCCTTCGCGCCCGACCCGGACGACGTCATCGCCGGCTACCGACAGACCCTCGCGAGCGGTCTCGTCGACGGCTTCGTCCTTGCGGACACACGGCACGCCGACCCCCGCCCGCCCTGGCTGCTCGAGCAGCACGTGCCGTTCGTGTCGTTCGGACGGGTGTGGGACCTGCCCGAGCTGACGCGCTGGGTCGACGTCGACGGCCACGCCGGGGTGCTCCAGGCCGTGCGGCACCTCGCCGAGGCCGGCTATGCCCAGATCGGCTGGCTCGGCTGGCCCACCGGCTCACCAGTCGGTGACAACCGCCGGCAGGGCTGGTCCGACGGCCTCGCCGAGCTCGGCGTCACGGGCGATGCCCCGACCGCCGAGGCGGTGCAGGACCTCGACGAGGCGACCGACGCCGCCGCACGTCTGCTCGACCGGCTCGGCCCCGACTCGGCCGTCGTCTGCGCCTCCGACCTGCTCGCCCTCGGTGTCCTGCGCGCCGTCCGCAATCGTGGCCTCGAGCCCGGGCGCGACGTCGGTGTCGTCGGCTTCGACGACACCGACGTCGCCGCCGCCATGCAGCTGACGAGCGTCCATCAGCCCGTGGCCGAGGCCGCTCGCACCGCCTGGGACATGCTCGTCGACCCCACGACGTCACCCGGCCCGGTGCTGCTCGAGCCCTCCCTGACCGTGCGCGCCTCGAGCGTGCGCGAGCCGGCCGCCCCCGCGCGTGCCGGCACCCGACCCACCGCCAAGCAAGCGCGGCCCGACGACGAACCACCCGGCATACGCCCCTGATCCAGGGGCACGTGCTGCTGACCCACCACCACCCGAAACAGGAGACACCGATGTCACGCAAGACCACCACGGCGGCCGTCGCAGCCTGCCTCACCGGAGTGCTCGCGCTCGCCGCGTGCGGCGGCGGAGGCGGCTTCGACAACAGCGGCGGCAGCGGCGCGACGCAGCCGCCCGCGAGCGGCCCGGTCACGATCACGTTCATGATCACCTCGAACGGCCCGGCAGACGTCAAGCTCCAGCAGGACACCGTCAAGGCCTGGGAGACCAAGACCGGCAACAAGGTCCAGGTCGTCGCCGCCTCCGACATCAACCAGCAGCTGACCCAGGGCTTCGCGGCCGGCTCGCCGCCCGACGTCTTCTTCACCGACGCCAACGTCTTCCCGACGTACGCCAAGGCCGGCAACATGCTCGCCTACGGCGACCAGCTCGACATGAAGAGCGACTTCTACGACGGCCTCGTCAAGACCTTCACGTACGACAACAAGTTCTACTGTGCGCCGAAGGACTTCTCGACGCTCGCCCTCATCGTCAACACCGACCTGTGGACCAAGGCCGGGCTGACCGACGCCGACGTCCCCAAGACGTGGGCCGACCTCGAGACGGTCGCCAAGAAGCTGACGACCGGAGGGGTCAAGGGCCTCGTCATCGGCGACACGCGTGACCGCATCGGCGCCTTCATGAAGCAGGCCGGCGGCTGGATCACGAACGCCGACCAGACCCAGATGACGGCCGACACCCCCGAGAACCTCGCCGGTCTTCAGGAGGTGCAGAAGCTGCTGGCGAGCGGCTCCACCGCCTATCCGAAGGGCGTCGACTCGGGCTGGGGCGGCGAGGCCATCGGCAAGGGCAAGGCCGCCATGACGATCGAGGGCAACTGGATCAAGGGCGCCGTCAAGAACGACTTCCCCGACCTCAAGTGGAAGGCCTTCGAGCTGCCCGAGGGCCCCAAGGGCAAGGGCACGCTGTCGTTCACGCAGTGCTACGGCGTCGCCTCCGCGAGCAAGAACCAGGCCGCGGCCGTCGACCTCGTCAAGTACCTCTCGACCGCCGAGCCGGCTCTCGCGCTCGCGAAGGGCCTCGGCGTCATGCCGTCGCTCAAGTCAGCAGGCGACGGCTACAAGGCCGCCTTCCCCGACGAGGCCGCGTTCCTCGCCGGAGCGGAGTACGCCCAGGGCCCGGTCACCGTCGCCGGCATGGACCCCGTGCTCAAGGACTTCGACACGCAGCTGCAGGGCCTCCCGGGCGCCGACCCGAAGGCCATGCTGGCCCGCCTCCAGAAGAACGGCGACGCCGTCCTCAAGTAAGTCCTCCCGACCCCACCCCCGGCGTGGCGGCCGGCCCCCATCCCGGCCCCCACGCCGCTCCTCTGACCAGGAGGGCACCACCATGCGCAGAGGCGGATCCGCACGCGCGTCAGAGACCCGCTCGGGCTGGCTCTTCGTCAGCCCCGTCATCATCGTCCTCGGGCTGTTCCTCGTCGCACCGATCGTCATCGCCTTCTGGGTGAGTGTCAGCGACTGGAACGGCCGCGGATCACCGCTCAGCTCGGGCGTCTCCTTCGTCGGCGCCGACAACTACCGACAGCTGCTCACCGAGGACTCCCTGACGCGGAGCGACTTCGCGACGTCGCTGCGCAACAACTTCTACTACGTGCTCATCGTCGTGCCGATCCAGACAGTGCTCGCGCTCGCTCTCGCGCTACTGCTCAACCAGCGGCGGCTCAAGGGGCTCAGCTTCTTCCGCACCTCGTACTACTTCCCCTCGGTGACGAGCTCGGTCGCGATCGCGTCCGTCTTCCTCTTCCTCTTCGCCGGCGGCGGCTCGGTCAACGCCCTGCTCGGGATCTTCGGCATCGACGGTCCCCAGTGGTTCGCCGACCCCCGCGGTGTCCTCCACATCATGCTCGGCTGGGTCGGGATCGGCGGTGGCGCCGACGGCGCTGGTCCGGCGGCGCTGACGTCGCGCGACTTCCTCGGGCTGACCTGGTGGGACTGGCTCTCCGGCCCGTCCGTGGCCATGCTGACGATCATCGCGCTCGTCATCTGGGTGTCGGCCGGCGGCTACATGCTCCTCTTCCTCGCGGGGCTGCAGAACATCTCGGCCGACGTCTACGAGGCCGCGTCGATCGACGGCGCGTCACGGTGGCGGACGATGCGGTCGATCACGATCCCGCTCCTGCGCCCGACCCTGTTCACGGTGCTGACGCTCGGGTTGATCGGGACCTGGCAGGTCTTCGATCAGGTCTACATCATGAGCAAGGGCAACCCGGGCAAGACGACCCTGACCCCGGCCTTCCTCAGCTACGACCAGTCGATCAACAACGGGCAGTGGGGATCCGGCACGGCCATGTCGTTCGTGCTCTTCGGGATCATCATCGTCTTCACCGCG
The DNA here is from genome assembly GCF_024519435.1 of Terrabacter sp. Ter38. Lineage (GTDB taxonomy): Bacteria > Actinomycetota > Actinomycetes > Actinomycetales > Dermatophilaceae > Terrabacter. The sequence continues at coordinate 233,705 of NZ_JALJRZ010000006.1, read as the reverse complement.
ATCCAGTCGCTCGTCCTGCGTGACCGCGACGCCAGCACTCGCGGCTTCTTCGGGCGGCTCCGCAGCCAGCCCATCGCCGCACCACCCCAGCACCCGACGTCGACGACGGGACCGACGACATGAGCCAGACCACCCTGACCGACCGCCACGTCGGCGCCCCCGACCCCGAGACGCCGAAGGCTGCTCCGCGGCCGCACGCGACCCGGACGGCGATCCTCAAGGCCCTCGGCTACTCGGCGCTGACGGTCTTCGCGCTGCTCTACCTCTTCCCGTTCATCATCCAGATCGGCACGAGCTTCAAGACCGACTCGGACGCGACGGCGAACCCGCTCAACCCCATCCCGTCGAACTTCACGACGGCGGCCTACCAGCAGCTCTTCCAGCAGGACTTCGGGCTGTGGTTCACCAACTCGGTGGTCGTCGCGCTCTTCGTCACCGCGGGACGCGTCTTCTTCGACTCGCTCGCCGGGTATGCGTTGGCGCGCCTGCGGTTCCGCGGCCGCGGGGCGGTGACCCTGGCGATCGTCGTGACGCTGGCGGTGCCGGGCGTCGTGCTGCTCATCCCGAAGTTCCTCATCATCAAGCAGCTCGGGATGTACGACACGTACAGCGGCATGATCCTGCCGCTCGTCGCCGACGCGGCCGGCGTCTTCATCATGAAGAACTTCTTCGAGTCGATCCCGGTCAGCCTCGAGGAGGCCGCCAAGCTCGACGGGGCCGGCGTCTTCCGGACCTTCTGGTCGGTCGTGCTGCCCGTCGCGAAGCCGGCGCTCATCACCATCACGATCATCGCGTTCCAGTCGTCGTGGAACGAGCTGCCGCACTTCCTCGTGTCGCGGGCCTCGCCCGAGACGAACACCCTGACCACCGGTGTCGCCGGGCTCCTCACGGGAGCGCTGGGCGCGGGCAACCGCTACCCGCTCAAGCTCGCCGCGGCGGTGCTCATGACGATCCCGGTGGCGTTGATGTTCTTCGTCTTCCAGAAGCGGATCATCTCCGGCTCGCTCGAGGGCGCCGTCAAGGAGTAGTCACGCGACAGCGGTGTCGGGGGCGTCGGGGGCGTCGGTGGCGTCGCCGCGCGCCGTCTCGGGTCGCTCGCGCAGGGTGAGCCAGAGGCGGTGCGCGGTGATGACGGCGAGGGCCCAGGCCAGGCCGATGAGCCAGCCGGCGAGCACGTCGGTGAGCCAGTGGTGCCCGAGGAAGACACGGGAGAGCCCCATCGTGAGGACGAAGATCGTGCCGAGCGTGATCGCGAGAGCCCGCTGCCAGGCTGCTGTCGTCTCGATGAGGACGAGGTAGACGACGATCGTCGTCAGCACGGTCGCGTTGAGGGTGTGGCCGCTCGGGAACGACGGCGAGATCTCGAGCGGTGGCACGGCGAGCGAAGCCGGTGGGCGGGCGCGGTCGACAAAGTTCTTGCCGACGATCGTCATGGCGAGTGACCCGGCCGCGGCGATGACGGTGAGGACGATCGGCGTCCACCGGCGACGACGCCACGTGATGATCGCCACGGCGACGAGGGCGAGGATCGGCATGCCGACCGGACCGCCGACATCGGTGAAGGCCGTGACGGCGGAGTCGAGCCCGGGGGAGCGGAGCGTGATCGCCGAATCGAGGACCGGCTGGTCGACGGCGGTCAACCCGTCGCGCCCGACGACACCCTCGTAGATGGTCTCGATGCCCTCGACGAGGGCGACCATGACGATGAGCGCGATGACGGAGAAGACGACGAAAGCGATGTGGGCGGAGGACCACGAGGCGACGCGCCGTGCGGCCGGGCGTGAGACGCGGGCCAGGCCGGCGAAGAGGGCGACGAGCCACCGGCCGAAGCGGGTGTGCCAGGTGGTGAGGTCGCGCGCCCCGATGGTGTCGTCGGGGGTCTGCGGGCGCGTGGGCTCTGGCATGCCCCATCCTTACCCACGAGCGGCCGTCCAGCCGCAGAGGTATGCCGTCCGGCGCGTCACGTTGAGACGTAAACCATTGCGGGACAGACGTTTTCATGTGGACAAGTCTTGTCCGGTTGTTCGAACACCTGTACGATCAAGGATATGGAGCAGAGCCGGAGCACGCAGCAGATCGAGCAGGACTGGGACCACGTCGCGTCCCTGGCCGCCGACCTGCACGACGCGCACGCCCGGTTCGTCGACCTCGTCGTCGCGGTCCTGGCCGACGGGTCCTGGCAGGCCGCCGGGCTGCGGTCGCCGGAGCACTGGCTGATGCTCCGCGCCGGGCTCTCGCGGGGCCAGGCGGGCGCGATGGTGCTGCTCGCGCGCCGCGCCGCGGAGCTGCCCGCGACCGTCGCGGCGTTGCGGGAGGGACGGATCAGCCTGGACCAGGCCGCGGTCGTGGCCCGGCACACCCCGGCCGCGGTCGTGGCCCGGCACACCCCGGCCGCGTTCGACACCACGGTCGCGCAGTTCGCCCAGCACGCGACGGTGACCCAGCTGCAGCGCACCGTCACCCGCTACGACTTCACCCTCCAACCCGACAGCGTCGACGACCGCGGCCGCGCCCTGCCCGGCGAGGCCACCATCAGCGACGTGGGACCGGTGAGGGCGGAGCCGGTCGAACCGGCCCACCTGTCCATGGGCCTGGACGCCGACGGGCGGTTCCGGCTGCGCTACGACGCCCCGGCCGAGGTCGGCGCCCTCGTCGAGTCCGCCCTCGCCGAGGCCAAGGACCACCTCTTCCACACCCTCAGCACCATGGGTCCCCCGAGGGAGTCGAGCCCGACCGGCAGCTGCTCAACGGCGACGTGCTGCACCCGAGCTGGACCGAGGTCGACGGCGGCCGGCCCCGCGTCACCTGGGCCGACGCCCTCATCGTGCTCGCCACCCGCTCCCTCGACGCCGCCACAAGCAGCGCCGACGGTGCGGGCCGTTCCGGTGGTGCAGCCCGGCGGGCCCGGTACCGGGTGCAGGTCCACCTCGACACCGACGGCGGCTGGCTCACCGGCCGCCCCCGCCTGCCCCAACACATCACGAACCAGCTGACCTGTGACGGGACCCTGACCCCGGTCTGGGAGACCGACGGGCACCCCGTCAACGTCGGCCGCGCCCACCGCGTCGTCCCGCACCGCACCCGCATCCTGGTCCTGGACCGCGACCGCGGCTGCCGCTTCCCCGGCTGCGGCTGCACCCGCCACCTCGAGATCCACCACCTGACCCACTGGCGCGACGGCGGCCCCACCGACACCAGCAACCTGCTGGCCCTGTGCACCTTCCACCACGACGGACACCACCGCGGCGAGTTCACCCTCACCGGCGACCCCACCCACCCCGACGGGCTCACCTTCCACACCGACACCGGCCTGCTCATCGGCCCACCCCAGCAACCACGGCAACCACCCCCACCACCCCGGCTCACCCTGACCCCCGGACCGAACCAGCCGGACGGCTCGGGCGAGTCGGACCAGCCCGACCGGCGCAGACCACCAGCCCGACTCGGCCGCCGCTACCCCGCGCCCTCCGGTGGCACCCTGCACCCGCACCTCGTCGACTTCACCCCGACCTGAGGCTGCTCAGCTGTCGAAGAGCTGCTGTCCCTCCCACGTCGACAGGCAGAACGGGTGGCCGGCCGGGTCGGCGTAGACCCGGCAGTGGTCGTTGGGCTGGACCTCGAGCAGTCGGGCCCCGGCGGCGGTCGCGCGTGCCCCGCTCGCCGCGAGGTCGTCGACGAAGAAGTCGAGGTGCAGCTGCATCGGCGCCGAACCACCTGGCCAGGTCGGCGGCCGGAAGTCCTCGACCTGCTGGAAGGCGATGAGCGCGCCCCCGGTGCTCACCGCGGCCCAGTGCGCCGAGCCCTTGGCCAGTCCGCCCGTGATCTCGGCATAGAACTGCGCGAGCTCGAGCGCATGAGGCGCGTTGACCGTCGTCCCGTCGAAGCGGATCGTGTCGGACATCAGCGGTCCGTCATGGTCTCGTAGGCGGGGGTCAGCGCCGTCCAGCGTTCCTGCCAGGCGGGAGCGGGCGCCTCTGACGACCAGCCGCCGTCGTGAGCAGAGCCGCCGCTGCGCAGCGAGCGTCCGAGGTCCTCGAGGTGGACCTGCCAGCCGGCTCCGTAGAAGTGGAGCTGCCCGACCGGCAGTCCGCGCTCCTCGACCACGAGGCGGGTCTTCGTCCCCTCGGTGGTGAGCCAGGCCTCGATCTGGCTCTCGTCCTCGGTGCCGGGCTCGGTCGTCAGCAACAGGTGGTGCGGCGCGTCGCAGACCTCGACCGTCGCCGGTCCGGTCCACGTGCTCGTGAAGACGGCGTGCACCGTTCCGCCCACGCGAAGATCCCCGGAGACCTCGGCGATCCATCGGGCCAGCCGCTCGGGGTTCGTGCACGCCTCCCAGAGGTCCTGGATGTCCGTGTCGTAGACGTCCTCCACGCGGACCGCTCCGCGGGTGTCGTCGAGGGCGCGCATCGTGCCGGTGATCTTCACTTCCGTGCCTTCTTTCCTCGTGCGATCTCCGTGTGCAGGGCATCGAGCCGGTTCTGCCACAGGACGCGGTAGTCGTCCAGCCACTCGTCGACCTCGACGAGGGCCTCGGGGCGCAGGGTGTAGATCCTGCGCTGCGCCTCCTGGCGCACGTCGACGAGCCCGGCCTCGCGGAGCACCCGCAGGTGACGGGACACGCCTGGCCGGGCGATCGGCAGGGCGTCGGCGAGCTCGCCTGCGGTGGCCGGGTGGTCGCGCAGGATCTCGAGCACCGTGCGTCGGCTCGGGTCGCTCAAGGCCTGCAGTACCGCGTCCATACAGTGAATGTACCCAATCAGTTATGTACCCGCAAGGATAATCATGTACGACCCAGTGACGTTCGCGGCGCCGTAGGGCGCGGCTGAGCGGGACTGGCCGCGCGAGCGACGGGCCGCCGACATCGGCGAACTCGTGCTTGACCCGCGTCGCCGCAGTGCCATCCGCCGGCACGGCGTCGATGACGGAGAACCGCCGCCGCTCAGCCGCCGAAGTCCTGCGTCCAGTAGTAGCGGTACGGGCCGCCGACCGCCGATCCGACGCCGATGGCCGTGTAGCGGCAGTTGAGGATGTTGGCCTTGTGTCCCGGGCTCTTCATCCACGCGTCCATGACGGCCTTCGGGGTGGGGTAGCCGGCCGCGATGTTCTCGCCGATGATCGAACCGGTGTAGCCCTGCGCCCGGATCCGCTGTGCGAAGGTGCGCCCGTCGAGGCTCGTGTGCGCGAAGTAGCGCCGCTTCGCCATGTCGATCGAGTGCGCCTGGGCTGCTCGGGAGAGGCGAGCATCGAGCACGAGGGCGCGGCACCCGACCTTGGCGCGCTGCACGTTGACGAGCTGGATGACCTGGTTCTGGACGCTCATCGTCGCTGCTTGGGCCGTCTGGGACGAACCGATCGCCGGGGTCGCGGCGAGGGCGGCCGAGGCAGCGACGACGAGACCGATACGAGTGCGGGTGGGAGTGCTGGTCGACTGCATGGGTCCTCCGAGATGACTGCGGGCGTATGCCGTCCAGCCACGGTACGGAGGTCGCGGGCGTCTGTCGACGAAACGGACATGTCTACCGGCCGGCTCGCGCCGTCGACGGCATGCCGTCACCACCCATGGCTAGCGTTGGCGCCATGACCTTCGAGGTGCGCCCGGCCACGCTCGCGCGGTTCGACGACGTCGCGACGATGCTCGGGCCGAAGAGCCCGACGTCGAGCGTGTGCTGGTGTCTGAGCCACCGCGTGGACGCGAAGACCAACAGGAGTCTCGTCGGCCCCGAGCGCCGCGAGTTCGTCCGAGCGCTCACGCGCCGCCGGGTCGCCCCGGGAGTGCTGGCCTACGACGGCGCCGAGGTCGTCGGCTGGGCCGCCGTGGCGCCCCGGTCGGAGCTGCCCTTCGCGCGGTCGGTGAAGATCCCGCACGTCGACGACGTCGCCGTGTGGTCGATCTGGTGCATCCGGGTCCGCCCCGGTCACCGCGGCCAGGGCATCGCCCAACCACTCCTCGAGGGCGCCGTCGGCTACGCCCGCGACCAGGGCGCGCCCGCCGTCGAGGGCTACCCCGTCGACAACCGCGGCGAGAAGGTCGACCTCACGATGGCCTACGTCGGCACGCGCGTGCTCTTCGAGCGTGCCGGCTTCGCCAAGGCGGCCGACACCACCGCCGTGTCCGGGGGCTTCCCCCGCGTCGTCATGCGCCGGTCGATCTCCTAGGGTCGCGGCATGACGGTCGTTGGTGCTGACGGGCTCGCCCGCCCCACGTGGGCCTCCGTGGACCCTCTCCTCATGGACTACTACGACACCGAGTGGGGGGTCCCGATCCGCGACGAGCGAGGCCTCTACGAGCGGATCTGCCTCGAGGGCTTCCAGGCCGGACTGTCGTGGGCGACGATCCTGCGCAAGCGCCCGAACTTCCGGGTGGCCTTTGCCGACTTCGACCCCGACGTCGTGGCGACGTACACCGACGCCGACGTCGAGCGGCTGCTCGGTGATGCCGGCATCATCCGCCACCGCGGCAAGATCCAGGCGACGATCACCAACGCCCGGGCCACCGTCGCCCTGCGCGACGAGGGCGGTCTCGTCGACTTCGTCTGGGGCTTCCAGCCGCCCGACACCCCGCGCCCGCACGACCACTCTGACGTGCCGACCGTGTCCGACGAGAGCAAGGCGCTCTCAAAAGCCTTGCGCAAGAAGGGTTTCGCGTTCGTCGGACCCACGACCATGTATGCCTTGATGGAGGCCGTCGGCATCGTCGACACCCACCTCATGGGCAGCCACCGCCGGGGCAGCTCGGGCGTCTGGCCCGCCTAGACCTCAGCCGAGGATCGCCCGGGCCGCGTTGTGGCCGGGGATCGCGCTGACTCCGCCGCCGCGCCGGGCCCCCGCACCGCCGAGCAGCACGTTGTCGTATGCCGTCTCGACGCCCCAGGTGCCCACCTCGACGTCCCGCTCGGCCCAGGGCCACTGCAGCGAGCGGTGGAAGATGTTGCCGCCCGGCAGGCCGACGGACTGCTCCAGGTCGACGGGACTCTTGACCTCGATGCAGGGGTCGCCGTTGGCGTCACGGGCGAGCACCGACTCGATCGGCTCGCCGAGCACCGAGTCGAGCGAGCGGAGGGTGGCCGCGAGGGCTTCCTTCGTCGCCGTCTCGTTGTCGGCCCGGAAGAGGCGCGCCGGCAGGTGCAGCCCGAAGAGCGTCAGGGTCTGCGCGTCCGTCGCGGCGAGCTCCGCGCCGAGGATCGAGCGGTCCGAGAGGGTGTGGCAGTAGATCTCGCACGGCGGCAGGTCCGGGATGCGGCCGTCGCGCGCGGCGGCATACGTCTGCTCGAGCTGGGCGTAGCCCTCGTTGATGTGGAAGGTGCCGGCGAAGGCTGCGGCCGGGTCGACGGCCGCGTCACGCAGGCGGGGCAGGCGGGTCAGCAGCATGTTGACCTTGAGCTGGGCGCCCTCGACGTCGGGCTCCGTGTCGACCGGTGCCGCACCCGCCGCAGCCAGGAGGCGGTTGAGGACGGTGGGTGCGCACCCGGCCACGAGGGTGCCACCGATGGCGCCGCCAGTGCCGGCGCTCCCGCCTGCCCAGGCGACCTCTCCCGTGGAGGGGTCGACCGACGTGACCTCGGCGCCCGTGATGATCGTCGCGCCGGCCGAGACCGCCGCTGCCGCAAGGGAGTTCGTGAGCGCGCCCATGCCTCCGACGGGGACGTCCCAGTCTCCGGTGCCGCCTCCGATGAGGTGGTAGAGGAAGCAGACGTTCTGGCGCAGGTCGACCTCACCGAGCGAGGCGAAGGTGCCGATGAGGGCGTCGGTGGCGATGATGCCGCGGAGCGTGTCGTCGTCGGTGACCGACTCGATGAGCTCGCCGACGGGACGGGTCGTCAGCGCGTCGAAGAGGTCGGCGTCGCCGGAGAGCGTGCGCACGTCGTCGCGGGAGCGCAGGGGCTCGAGGACGGTCGGGAAGACCCGCGCGGCGACGTCGGCCATCCGGGAGTAGAAGTCGCTCCACCCGGCGTACGCGTCGTCGCCGCCGGTGAGCGCGCGGAAGGCGGCGCGCGTCGCCGCCTCGTCACCGTGGTCGACGAGGAGGCCACGGTCGGGATCCGACGGGACCGGCGTGTACGACGAGAACCGCCTCCGGATGAGCTGCAGGTCGAGGTCGAGGTCGGTGAGCACCTGACGCGGCAGCAACGAGACGAGGTAGGAGTAGCGCGACAGTCGCGCGTCGACCCCCTCGAAGGCCCGGGCGGACACGGCAGCGCCGCCCACCCGGTCCGATCGCTCGAGGAGGAGGACAGTCCTTCCCGCGCGGGCCAGGTAGGCGGCGGCCGTGAGGCCGTTGTGACCGGCCCCGATGATGATGTCGTCGTAGCGCACCCGGTCAGACTAGGTGCCGTGCCCGGGCGACGCCCGACGACCTCACCACTGCTTCACCGCAGGCTCACCGCGAAGCCACGGACCTCCTCGCGGCGTCCTGACGGGCCGAGTAGAGCCGGTCGGCGGCGTCGATGCTCGTGCGGCTGCTCAGGTCGACCCCGGCGCGGGCCGCGGCCGCGCGGGCGGCGGGCGTCGTGAGGTCGGGAGCGACGAAACGCTCCGGGGTGATCGTGCGGTCGACGGCGGCATACCGCCTCGCGTCCCGGGCCAGCGAGTCGGCGGACGCCGTTGCCCTGGCCTCGGCCTGCGACGCCGAGAGCTTGAGGGCGAGCCCGAAGGCGGGCTTGGTGACGACGGCGTAGCCGTCCCGGTGACCGGCGATGTTGGGGTGGTAGCTCTCGCCGATCGGGTTGGACAGGCCGTTGAGCCACTCGACGTTGTCGCACACCGCGTGCCCGACGAACTTCGAGGTCGGGTTGACGAACGTGAACCCGGCGTTGGCCGCGGCGCTCGCCGTCCTGGAGTTGAGCAGGTCGGCGGTGGCGTTGAGGCGCGACTCCTCGGTGGGGGAGAACCACGTGAAGGCGTTGCAGTCCTCGCCGTTGAAGATGCGCGGGTAGCCGACGACGATGACGCGGGCGTTGGGGGCCTTGGCGCGGATCGAGGAGTAGAGCGTCGCGAGGCGGCCCGGGATCGTGGTGTTGATGGTGCCCTGGGCCGTGTCGATGGCGCCGTTGCAGTTGCTCAGCCAGCTCGGCTGCGCGCACGTCGTCAGCACGCTCGCGAAGCCGGCGTCGTTGCCCCCGACCGAGATCGTGACGTATGCCGTCGTGCTCGAGAGCGCCGACAGCTGGGTGTTCGTCACGTCGGCGACCGTCGCGCCGGAGCACGCGCGGAAGGTCAGTGCCAGCCCGAGGGCCGAGGCGTCGAGCGACGGGTAGGCGTAGACGGAGCGCTGGCACGACGTGCCGTCGCTGATGTACGTCCGCGTCCCGGTGCCCGAGGAGTAGGAGTCGCCGAGGGCGACGTAGCCCGTGCCCGCTGCGACGGCCGGGGCGCCGAGGGCGAGGGCGGCTCCGGCTCCGATGACGGCGGAGAGGCCGGCCCCGAGGGCACGCCGGCGGGTGGATGACATGACGGACCTGCTCTTCACGACACACTCCTTTGTGGGTGGAAGGCTTCCTGACGCCGAGCACTGCAACCTGCCGGGGCGCCGCCCGCGGCCACGCTGTGCCCTGCGTCACACGTCCCACTACCGGACAGTAGGGCCAGCCCGGTGGTCCCGCGAGCCGAACTGAGGGTGGCCGCTGGCGGCAGGGTGTCGGCCCGTCGCCAGGCGGTCAGGACGGCGTCGCGCCACGGTCGCCGAGGAGGCCCCGGAGCCACCTCGTGCGCGGGTCGACATCGACGAGCAGGGTCTTGACGAGCAGCGTCAGCGGGATCGCGAGCACGGCTCCGATGGCGCCGAGGAGGAGCGACCAGACGACGAGCGACAGGATCGTCACGACCGCCGAGAGCCCCACGACGTCTCCGACGACCTTCGGCTGGATCACCGACTGGATGATGAGGTTGATGACGCTGTAGACCACCACGACGATGACGAAGGAGCTCCACCCGCCATCGAGCAGCGCGAGGATCGCCGGGGGCACGAGGCCGATGACGAAGCCGATGTTGGGGATGTAGTTCGTGATGAAGGCGAGCAGTCCCCACAGGAGGGCGCCGGGCACGCCGACGAGCCAGAGGAACACGGTGTCGAAGACGGCGACGATCGCGCCGAACACCGTTGCCACCACGAGGTATCGGCGCGTTCCGTGCGTGAAGGACGTCATCGCCGACACGAACGCGAGCCGCTCGCTCCGGAGCGTCGTGAGTGTCTCGGAGAAGCCCTTCGCGTCCATCGCGGCGAAGAGCACGAGCGCGAGCACGAAGACGAGGTTCGTCACGAGCGACAGGACGTCCGAGAGCAGCGACGTGATGAGCGCGCTGACGCGCCCGAGGTCGAGGGACGAGGCGATCGCCTGCGTCTGCTCGGGCCTGAAACCGCGGGCGGCCAGCCAGTCGGTCACGTCGGCGACGAGGGACGCGAGGTCGTCGGCGTACTGGGGGAGCAGGCCTGCGAGCTCCGCGCCCGACACCACGATGAGCAGGGCCAGGCCCACGATGCCCAGGTAGATCACGAGGACGACCGCGAGCGTGCCGAGCCAGTGCGGGAGGCCATGACGGACCAGGGCGTTGCGCACCGGGAACGCCGCGATGATGAGGACGAGGGCGAGGAAGAGTGGGCCGAGGATGCCCGACACGAGGTGGATGCCGTACGCGACGACGAAGCCCGCCGCCAGTGCCACGAGGATGAGGACGCCGCGCGGCATCGTGGGGACGGCGGGCACCGCCGGAGCCCCGGACGGCGTCTCGGGAACCGGATCCTCGGGATCGCTGGCCCCCGGTACGTCCGCTGCGCTCATGCCTGTCATGTCATCACCGGGACTCGGCACGGGCGTCACCCTGCCGGGGTGATGCCCACCACGGGTGCACGCCGGAGCATGAAGGCGAGCGACGTCTGCATGACGTCGCCACGAGTCGGGAGGGAGTCCCATGTCGACTGCGACGGGGCCCATCGGGCCAGTGGACCTGGCGGTCATCGGATTCCGTGGCGAGCTGCGACAAGGCGGCATCCGCGATGCGGTGGCACGAGCCGTCGACCGAGGGGCCGTGCGCGTGCTCGACGTCCTCCTCGTCCGCAAGGACGACGACGGCAGCGTGCGGCTGTTCGACGCCGAGTCACCCGAGGGCGCGGAGGAGCTGCTCGGCTTCCCGACCGTGATGCCCGACCTCGTCGGGGAGGAGGACGCGCTCGCGATCGCCGCCGAGATGGACCCCGGCACGACGGTGCTCGTCATCGCCTGGGAGAACGTGTGGGCCTCCGAGATCGCTGCCGAGGTGCGCGAGCTGGACGGGCAGCTGCTCGTCATGGAGCGCCTGCCGCGCGAGGACATCGAGGTTGCCCTGGCGGCCATCTCGTCGAACGAGGAGGGGTCATGAGGGGACGCAGGGGCAGGCCGGGTCTGCTGGGGGTGGCGGCCCGGACGGCCGTCGTCGCCGGCACTGCCACCGCGGTGAGCGGCAAGGTGGCGCAGGGCCAGCAGGCCAAGGCACAGCAGGCCGCGGACGCCCAGGCCCAGCAGCAGCAGGAGGCCGCGGCCCAGGCCGCCGCCACGGAGGCCCAGGCGCCCCCGCCACCCCCGCCGCCGCCTCCGCCGCCGGCCCCCGTTCCCGCGGCCGACGACGTGCTGGACTCCCTCGAACGCCTGGCGGCACTGCACGCGCAGGGCATCCTCACCGACGAGGAGCTGGCGCAGCAGAAGGCCCGCATCCTGGGCGGCTGATCCGGATGTGGGGGCCGCCAACGGTGACGTCGACGGCGGCACCGTGACGGGCGGCGCAGGACGAGCTGCCTTGGCGCGGCTGAGGAGCGGGTCTCTGGGCGCCGACCTCAAGGCAGGCGTCGTGCTCGGCGTCGAGAGCGTCCCCGACGGACTGGCGAGCGGCGTCCTCGCGGGCGTCAATCCGCTCGCGGGGCTCTACGGCTACCTCTACGGCATGGTGGGCGCCGCGCTCTTCACGAGCAGTACCCTCATGGCCGTCCAGGCGACGGGAGCCATGTCGCTCGTCGTCGCCGACGCCGACCTGGGGTCGCGACCTGACCCCGAGCGGGCGCTCTGGACCCTGGCCGCCCTGACCGGTGTCGTCATGATCGTGGCCGGCCTGCTGCGCGGTGGAGTGTTGCTGCGCTTCGTGCCGAGCTCGGTCATGACCGGCTTCGTCACGGCCGTCGGCGTCAACATCGTGCTCGGGCAGCTCGGCGACTTCACCGGAGCCGAGACGTCCGGCGCCAACCGGATCATGCGCACCGTCGACCTGCTGATCCACCCGTGGCGGATCGACCTCATGACCCTGCTCGTCGGGGTGGTGACCCTCGTGCTCATCGTCGGGCTCCAGCGGACGCGCCTGGGCGCGCTCGGCCTCGTGGTCGCGATCGCCGTCGGCTCGCTGCTCGCCGGTGTGCTGGGCTCGCTCTTCGACGCGGACGTCGCCGTCGTCGGCGACATCGCGGCCGTCCCCCGCTCGCTCCCGCTGCCGGCGCTGCCGTCGCTCGGTGACGTGCCCTACCTCGCGCTGCCCGCGGTCTCGCTCGCCTTCATCGGGCTCGTGCAGGGCGCCGCGGTCTCGGCTGCGGTGCCGAACCCCGACGGGCGATCGTCCGTCGCCTCGCGCGACTTCATCGGCCAGGGGGTCGGCAACGTCGTCTCCGGTCTCTTCCGGGGCATGCCGGTCGGCGGCTCCATGTCGGCGTCGTCGCTCGTCGCGACGGCGGGCGGCCGAACGCGCCTCTCGCTCGCCTTCGCCGGTGGGGTCATGGCGCTCGTCGTGCTCGTGCTCGCCGGCGTGGTGGCCCTCGTCGCGCTGCCGGCCATCGCCGCGCTCCTCATGGTCGTCGGCGCCGGCGCGGTGAAGCCGGCGAGGGTGCGGTCGGTGATGCGCACGGGGACCGTCCAGACCGTCGTCCTCGCCCTGACCTTCCTGCTGACCCTGCTCATCCCGGTGCAGTACGCCGTGCTCGTCGGGGTCGCCCTCGCGATCGTGCTCCACGTCGTCGAGCAGTCCAACCGGGTGCGGGTCACCCGCCTCGACCTCGACGCCGAGGGGAGGGTGCGCCAGGGCGAGCCACCGGACACCGTGCCGGCCGGCGAGGTGCTCGTGCTCCAGCCGTACGGCTCCCTCTTCTTCGCCAGCGCCCCGACGTTCCGAGCCCTGCTGCCGCGCGTCGACGAGGGGTCACGGCACGCCGTCGTCGTGCTCCGGCTGCGCGGGGTCGACCAGATCGGGCTGACCCTCATCGACGTGCTCCGTGGCTACGCGCGGGAGCTGCAGGCCAAGGACGGCGTCCTCAAGCTCGTCGTCGACAACCGGCAGGTCCTGCACCAGATGGAGGCCGAGGGGCTCGTCGGTCTCGTGGGGCCCGACCACGTCTACCTCGGCACCGAGTGGCTGGGCCAGACCACCCGCCGGGCCCGGGCCGACGGACTGCGGCTCCTCGCCGAGTCCGGGCCGACCGACGGGGAGGCATGACCGCCTAGGCTGGACGTCAACAGGTGGTCCGAGGGGACCGTGACGACAGGAGGATGACCGTGGGCTTCCCGGAGAACGTGCTGGCCAAGGGAGAGAAGGTCGAGCGCGACCTGCACCCGCACTGGCTCACCGTCGTCGTGCCCACGATCTTCGGCCTGCTGCTGGCCGCGGCCTGCATCACCGTCGCCCGCGCCACGCCCGACGACGACACCGGCAACCGGATCCAGTGGATCGCCGTGGCCGTGTTCGTCCTCGTCGCGGTCCCGGCGGTCTTCGTGCCCTACCTGCGCTGGCGCACCACGCACTACGTCATCACCTCGCACCGCGTCATGGTGCGCCGAGGCATCCTGACGAAGAACGGCAAGGACATCACGCTCTCGAAGATCACCGACGTCAGCTTCCAGCAGACCGTGGTCGACCGGATCATCGGCGCGGGCTCCCTGCACATCGAGTCGGCCGGCGACAGCCCCGACGAGAACCTCACGAACATCCCGCGCAGCAACGAGGTCCAGCAGCTCATCAACCGCCTCATCGACGAGGACGACCTGCGCCGGCGCGCCCACGGCCGCGGCATGGTCGACGCGCCGGCCGCGGACCCGGGCTCCGCGGCCGGCGACGACGGCTACAGCGAGGACACGACGGCGATCCCACGCCAGCGGTCCGAGCGGTCCGACCGACCCGAGCTCGCGGAGGAGCGCCGTCGCCCGCGCGACCTCGGTGACGCCAGCGACCAGTCGCTCTGAGCCCGTCGCCGTACCCTGCCGCACGGCAGGCCCGTGTGGCATCGTCGGGTCATGACCTCCACTGTCGACGAAGCCGGTGTGACCGCGACCTACCGAGCGGCCCGAGACGCGCTGCTCGCCCTGCGTGGTGACCATGCGCGCGCCGTCCGCGAGTTCACCTTCCCCGACGTGGGAGACCGCTGGAACTGGGGCGTCGACTGGTTCGACGCCGTCGCCCGAGGCAACGACGGCGCCTGCCTGACGATCGTCGAGCGTGACGAGTCGTCGGCCTCGTACTCCTGGGACGAGATGGCCCGCCGCTCCGACCAGGTGGCCGCGCACCTCGCCACCCTCGGGGTGCGCCGCGGTGACTCGGTGATCCTCATGCTCGGCAACCAGGTCGAGCTCTGGGAGTCGATGCTCGCCGTCATCAAGCTCGGCGCCGTCGTCATGCCGACGACGACCGCCGTCGGCCCCGGCGACCTCGTCGACCGGATGGAGCGCGGCGCGGCCCGCGCCGTCATCACCAACGCGTCGGAGGTGCACAAGCTCGACGACGTGCCGGGCGACCACGTCCGCGTCGCCGTCGGTGGGGCCGACCCGGCCGGGACCGCCACGGCCGGCTGGGAACGCCACGAGGCGGCCTACGACCTCGAGGTCCCGCCCACCGACCACCCGGGCACGGCGCCCGACGACCGGATGCTCCTCTACTTCACGTCCGGCACGACGAGCCGGCCCAAGCTCGTCGAGCACACCCAGCGCTCCTACCCCGTCGGGCACCTGTCGACGATGTACTGGATCGGGCTGCAGCCCGGCGACGTGCACCTCAACATCAGCAGCCCCGGCTGGGCCAAGCACGCATGGTCGTCGTTCTTCGCCCCGTGGGCGGCCGAGGCGACGGCATTCGTCTACAACTACAGCCGGTTCGACCCGGCCGCCCTGCTGCGGGTCCTGCGCACGCACGAGGTCACCTCGATCTGCGCGCCGCCGACGGTGTGGCGGATGCTCATCAAGAGCGACCTGTCCGGCGGGCCGGGGTCGCTGCGCGAGGTCATCGGTGCCGGCGAGCCGCTCAACCCCGAGGTCATCGCGCAGGTCGAGAAGGCGTGGGGCCTGACGATCCGCGACGGCTACGGACAGACCGAGATGACCGCAGCGGTGGGCAACACCCCCGGCTCCACGGTCAAGCCCGGCTCGATGGGTCGGCCACTCCCCGGCTGCCCGGTCGTCGTCGTCGACCCGATCACGAACGTCCTTGTCACGGAGGCCGACTCGGACGGCAACCGTGAGGGCGAGATCTGCCTCGACCTGGCGCAGCATCCCGTCCCGCTCATGACCGGCTACCAGGGCGACGAGCAGCGCAACGCCGACGCCATGGCGGGCGGTTTCTACCACACGGGCGACGTCGCGTCGGTCGACGCCGACGGCTACATCTCCTTCGTCGGACGCACCGACGACGTCTTCAAGGCGAGCGACTACAAGATCAGCCCGTTCGAGGTCGAGTCGGTGCTCATCGAGCACCCGGCCGTCGCCGAGGCCGCCGTCGTGCCCGCGCCCGACCCCCTGCGCCTCGCCGTGCCCAAGGCGTACATCGCCCTCGCCCCCGGCCACGAGCCCGGCGAGGACGTCGCGCGCTCGATCCTCGCCCACGCCCGCGAGAAGCTCGCGCCGTGGCAGCGGGTCCGGCGGATCGAGTTCTTCGAGCTGCCCAAGACGATCTCGGGCAAGATCCGCCGGGTCGAGCTGCGCGGCCGCGAGACCGACCTCGAGGCGACCGGCGCCGACCAGCCCGCCAACGAGTGGCGCGACGACCAGTTCCCCGATCTCAAGGGGTGACGGGCAGCCCCGACGGTGCGGCCGGGGTCGTCGTGGCCGACGAGGCCGGGTCGTCCGAGGCGAGCGGCAGCGACCGCACCGTCGTCTCGTCGATGCGGCTGCAGATGCGTTTGGCCGGGTCCGGCTGGTCCTGCCCGGGCTGCTGGACGGTCGACGGGACGGGTCGGTAGGGGTCGATGCGGGCTCCGCTGATGACCTGCACGCTGTCGTAGGCCGGACGGCCCTCGAGCAGGTTGCGGAACGAGTAGCGGCTCAGCGAGGTCAGCTCGCACGACGTGCCGAACTGCGCGATGTCGAAGGAGTACGGCTGCCCGTCGAGCTCCTGCCCCGGGCCCTCGGAGTAGTGCGAGACGACCCCGCCGCCCGTGAAGGTGCCGACCTGGATCCGGTTGCCCTCGAGCGCCGGGGTGTGCATGTGCCCGTTGACGAGCAGGCGTCCGCGCTCGACCTGCTCGGCGGCATACGGCTCGTGCGTCACGACGACGTCGGGCTCGGGCTGGTCCGCCACGGCCGCGTTGTAGCGGTCGACGGCGGGCTTCGCCTTGGCCGTGGGGTCGGCGTTGTCGTCGCCGAAGTAGCGCGGGTCGTTGAAGCCGGTGATGCGCAGCCCGTGGAAGGTCAGCTCCCGCAGCGACCCGGCGGCGTCCTCGAGGAGCACGACGTTCGGGATGCGGGCGAGTCGGGCGACGACGGCCCGGTCGGTCGCCGACGACTGGTCGTGGTTGCCGCTCGTGAAGATGTAGGGCACGCCGAGCGACTGGATCGAGCGATAGAGGTCGGCGGCGTCGCCCTCCTGGACCCGGCCGAAGTTGACGAGGTCGCCGCTGTCGATGACGGCGTCGATGTCCTCCTCCGCGATGATCGTGCGCATCAGGGCGTACTGGTTCGCGCCGTGGATGTCCGAGACGAGCAGGAAGCGCGACGAGACGGGCTCGTCGACGTTGCCGGCGACGTACTTCTGCTGGAGCGCCTGCGTCACCGCGAGGAGGTTGCGGAAGTAGGGCGTCACCTGGGTGGCGCGCGCCTCGACGTCGGCGAGCAGGCCGGCGTTGCGCTGCACGACGCCGAGGACGCCGCTCGTGCGGTACTCCGCGAAGCGGCCCGGCTGGTAGGTCAGGGCGATCCCGCCGAAGGTCACGGCGGTCGCCACGACCATCGCGGACGCGACGAAGAGCACGTGGTGTCGACGGGTGGTGCGCTGCCGGATGTAGTGCGAGGCCAGGGCGAGGAGCACCGCGATCGCCGTCGCGCCGAGGAGGAAGCGGATGCCGACGCCGACGGCGGCCTGCGCGACCGCCGACGAGATCTCGTCCGGCGAGGGCTGAAGTGCCTTGATGTCGACGTTGGGCCGGGTGAAGAGGTTGGTGATCTCCTCGCGCACCGCGACCTGCACGTCGAGGCCGGGCGCGACGATGGGAGAGGCGAACTGGACGTCGACGTCACCGACGATCGTCGGCGCGTGGAGCACGGGCGAGTGACGCGGCACCGGGTCGAGGCGCAGGACCGCGCGGTACTGCGAGGTCTCGGCGACGGTCGGCGCGAGGTTGGTCGCGGCCACGCCTCCCAGGTAGCAGGCCGCGAGCACCGCGAGCCACTTGAGCACGTGCGAGGCCCGGCGCAGCCAGGGGCTGTCACCGGTCAGCAGGTCGCCCACCTGTCGCATCGCCTCACCCTAACCGGACCGGGAGGTGTCACCCGGACGGCACCGCCCGTTCACGTGCGGGTGGTGCGATGGGGCCGTCAGCGCATCGCAGCGAGGGGGAGTCATGGGGTCGACTCGTCGCAAGGCCGTCCTCGTCACGGCGCTCGTCGCGTATGCCGTCCTGCTCGTCGTCGGGCCACGGGTGCTCGGTGGGTCCGCCGGGATCGTCATCCTCGTGGCGAGCTTCGTCGTCGGCTTCGCCTGGCTCGTGCTCCTCGTCGCCCCGTGGGCGGCACGGGGTCGCGACCGTAGTCTGAGGCGGTGAACCTCGAGCACCGACCGAACCGGATCATCCTCGTGCGGCACGGCGAGTCCGAGGGCAACCTCGACGACACCGTCTACGAGCGCGTACCCGACCACCGGATCAGCCTGACGCCCAAAGGTTTTCAGCAGGCCCGCGACACGGGTGCCGCGATCCGGGACGTGCTCGACGGGGAGTCGGTCGAGGCCTACGTCTCGCCGTACGTGCGCACCAGGCAGACCCTCGAGGCGCTCGCCCTGCCGGTGGTTGAGCGGGACGTGCGGGTCGAGCCGCGCCTGCGCGAGCAGGACTGGGCCAACTTCCAGGACCCCGTCGACATCGCCCAGCAGAAGGCCGAGCGGGACCGCTACGGCCACTTCTTCTACCGGTTCAGCCACGGCGAGTCCGGGTCGGACGTCTACGACCGCGTGTCGACGTTCCTCGAGTCGATGCACCGCAACTTCGAGACGCCGACCGCGCCGCGCAACGTCGTCATCGTGACGCACGGCCTGACGATGCGGCTCTTCTGCATGCGGTGGTTCCACTGGAGCGTCGACTACTTCGAGTCGCTCGACAACCCCGAGAACGCCCAGCCCGTGGTGCTGCTGCGCCAGAAGGACCTCCACTACAAGCTCGAGGCGCCGTTCACGCAGTGGAACCCCGACGTCGTGCCGACCGATCGCGAGCGCTCGAGCTGGCTCTGACCGCCGGGGTCAGAGGTACTGCCCGGTGGGTCCGGACTCGCCGGGGTGGTGCTCGCTGGGCTGCATGCCGGGTGGGGTGCCGTAGGAGGCGCCCGGGCCGGCCGGCAGCGCGCGCATCTGCTGGAGCTGCTGCTGCGCGGCCATCTGCTGCGCGACCAGCGCGGTCTGGATGCCGTGGAAGAGCCCCTCGAGCCAGCCGACGAGCTGGGCCTGGGCGATCCGCAACTCGGCGTCGGTCGGGGAGTCGTCGCGGAAGGGCAGGGCGATCCGGTCGAGCTCGGCGACGAGCTCGGGCGCGAGGCCGTCCTTGAGCTCCTCGATGGAGCGGTGGTGGACGTCGGCGAGGCGACGGCGCCCGGCCTCGTCGAGCGGCGCGTTGCGCACCTCCTCGAGCAGCTGCTTGATCATCGACCCGATGCGCATGACCTTGGCCGGCTCCTCGACGAGGTCAGCCGGGTTGGTGCGCTCGCGCTCGCGTCGCTCCTCGCGGCCCTCCGGGTGGGGACCGGCGCCGTCGGGGCGATCCTCGCCCTGGGCGTCCGCGACGCCCATGCCGTCGGGCGTGACGACGACGATGCGCGGCTCGTCACGCTGGGAGTCGGAGTCGGAGTCGGAGTCGGAGTCGGTGTCGGTGCCCTGGCCCTGTCGGCTCGCGTCGTCGCTCATGCGCTCCATCCTGCCTCACCGCGCAGGTCGAGCGGTCGGGGCCCGCGCGTTCCCCGTCAGGTCGCACGGGCCCCTCCTCGTCCTCCGGCCGACGCTGGTCAGTGCGAGCCGGCCGTGGCGAACCACGGATGGTGCAGGTCGTGGTAGCGGACGTCGCTCATGGCCTGGTCCATGTCGGCCATCTGCTCCTTCATCTCCGGCGGCATGTCCTTCTTCTCGCCCTCACGGGCATCTGCCTCGGTGCGGAACGCCATGGTCTGCGTGAACCAGCCATCGGCGTCGACCGCGATGGTGCCGCCGAGGATGTCGGGCCGCTCCGTGTGGAGGGTGTCCATCGGCATGTCGCGCATCATCCGGAACTTCTCCTGGTCGCTGATGCGCCCCTGGATGACCTGGACGAACTGCGCGTCGTCCGACCCGCCGTCGAGCATCATCGTCACGTCGTCGCAGTCGTGGAAGGTGACGCCGCCGTCGAAGCACTTCTCGGTGTCGGCCCACCAGGCGCCCTGCTCGGGGCGTTCGCTGTTGCGCATCGCCGACTCGCGAGAGTCGAAGCGGACGACACCGATGAACTCGTTGTCGTCGTCGATGCCGTACGTGCCGCCGAGCCAGCCGGCCGCGCCGGGCTCGAGCTCTTCGCGCCAGGCGTCCATGCGGCGGTGGAGCATGTCCGCGTCGTGGGTCTTGCCCTGAATCACTTGGATGAACACTGCAGGTGCCTCCCGGTACTCGTGTGGTGGGAGGGCCGCTTCGTGGCGAAGTGGTCCACCGGTCAACGGTACGCCGGTGGTGGGCAGCGCGTCAGGGGACGAGTCGGACACAGCCGGATCGTCCCGCTGCACAGGGCGGCTCAGGTGGTGAGGAGGATCTTGCCGATGTGGCCCGAGGCCTCCATCTCGCGGTGCGCCTCGGCAGCGTGCTCGAGGGGGTGACGCGAGTGGATGACGGGACGCACCGCGCCGGACTCGATGAGGGGCCAGACGTGCTCGCGGACGGCGGCGACGATGGCCACCTTCTCCGTCGCGGGGCGGGCCCGCAGCGAGGTGGCGATGACGGCGGCGCGCTTGGCCAGGAGCATGCCCATGTCGAGCTCGCCCGTGCGGCCGCCCATGAGGCCGATCGTCACGAGGCGCCCGCTGATGGCGAGGGCCTCGACGTTGCGGGAGAGGTACTTCGCGCCCATGTTGTCGAGGATGACGTCGGCGCCGTGACCCTTCGTGAGGTCGCGGACGCGCTCGACGAAGTCCTCCTCGCGGTAGTTGACGAGGAACTCGGCACCGAGGTCGCGGCACACGTCGAGCTTGGCCTGGCTGCCCGCCGTCACGGCGACGTGCGCGCCGACCGCCTTGGCCAGCTGGATGGCCATGGTGCCGATGCCGGAGCTGCCGCCGTGGACGAGGAGCACCTGGCCCGGCTGGATGTTGGCGACGAGGAAGACGTTGGACCAGACGGTGCACGTCACCTCCGGCAGCCCGGCCGCGTCGACGAGCGAGACGCCGCGCGGCACCGGCAGCAGCTGCTCGGCCGGCGCCACGACGCGCTCGGCGTAGCCGCCTCCGTCGATGAGGGCGCACACCTCGTCGCCGACCTGCCAGTCCTCGACGCCCTCGCCGAGCGCCGCGATGGTGCCGCTCACCTCGAGGCCGGGATACTCCGAGGCGCCTGCAGGCGGTGGGTAGTGACCGAGGCGCTGCATGACGTCGGCGCGGTTGACACCCGCGGCGGCGACATCGATGACCACGTGCCCCGGCCGCAGCTCGGGGTCGGGCACCTCGTCGAGGACGAGGCTGTCGGCGTCTCCTGGCTCGGGGATCGTGATGGCGCGCATGGGCCGAGCCTATTGACCCGCGGCCCGCGCACGCACGCAGGCCCCGCCGGGCCCCGCGCTGTCCGGGGTGACGTGCCATACGCGTCCCGCGCCCGCCACGGACCCGTCCGACCGCAGGAGCGTCCCCTCGTCGATCGCGACACCGCTCGGCGCCTGGCCGGCGGCGACCAGGGCGACGAGGCGCGACACGTTGCCCCACTGGGACGCATGCACGTCGACGGCTCCCGGCACGAGGCCGATGCCCCCGACCACGGCGACGTCGTCGAGGTCCTCGTTGCTGTCCTCCGGGCAGACGGGCCGCCCGTCGAGGAGCCAGCCGCCGATGACCGCGTGGGAGCCGGCGATGGCCGCACCCGCGGAGAAGCCGGCATACGGCACACCTGCGGACACCAGCGCGCGGATCCGGGGGTAGGCGCCCGCGAGCGACGCGTGGTACTCCGGCGTCGGGCCGCCGCCGACGAAGAGGCCGTCGACCCCGTCGAGGGCCGCCGGGTCCATCGGCGTGCCCTCGGCCACCCGCTCCACGACGAGGTCGTGACCACCCACGAGACCGAGCGTGTCGACGTACTTCTCGTGGTACTCCAGCGAATCGGGATCGGTGCCCATGACGACGAGCAGGATGCGCGGGGTGCCGTCGGCACGACGCGCGGCGGCTTCGACGAAGGGTCCGTAGAGCGTGGCGGCGAGGGCGTCGTCCCAGCCGCCGCCGATGAGGTGGATGTCCATGTGTCAGCGTCTTCCTGTCGGGCTCGGGCTGAGACGGCGGGCGATGTCGTCGGCGGCGAGACGGGCCCGGGCCACGAGCTCGGCCACGTGCTCGGCGCTCGCGTCCGGGGTGCGCAGCGTCAGGGCGATCGCCGCGAGCGGCCGGCCGGCGCGGTCGAGCACGGGCACGGCGACCGACGACAGGTCGGCCGTGACGGTGCCCTCCTCGCGGGCGTAGCCGTCGGTGCGCGTGCGGGTGAGCACGCTGCGCAGCTCGCCGAGGGACCGGGCCCCCCCGCCGCTGCGTTGCACGAAGGACGCCCGGTCGGGGTAGAGCGCCCGCACCTGCGTCGCGGGGAGGGCGGACAGCATGGCGAGCCCGCTGGCTGTCAGGTGGGCGGGGAGGCGCACGCCGACGTCGGTGACGAGCATCGGCTGCCCGGGCGCGCGTTCCTCGAGGAGGTAGATGACGTCGCGCCCGTCGAGCGTGGCGAAGTGGGCGTTGCGGCCGCACTGGTCGACGAGCCGCCGCATGGCCGCCCGCGCGACGCGGGCGAGGGGCGCCTGTCGCTGGTAGGCCGAGCCGAGCTCGTAGGCCGCCTGGCCGAGCCCGAAGCGCCGCTCCTCGACGTAGTGGGTGACGTAGCCACGGCTGTGCAGCACCTTGAGCAGGTGGTAGACGGAGCTGCGCGGCAGGCCGAGGTCGCGGGCGATGGACGCGGCGGGCACCGGCTCGGCGTGGCGGGAGAGGTGCTCGAGGACGTCGAGCGCGTTGGCGGCGGCCGGGGCGTTGGACACGTGGGCCACCTCCTGTCCGCGGTCGGGATGACGTCTCGCATCCGAGACAATTGTCCCCCCTCGCGGGCCGACGCGCCAGCCGTTCGGGGGTTCGATGGGTCCATGAACGCAGCACCCGCCACCGCCGCCCCTTCGGTGACCGGAGCCGGCATCGTCACGGTCGGCACCGGTCCGCTCTCCTTGGACGACGTCGTCGCCGTCGCCCGCCACGACGCCCGGGTGGAGCTGTCCGCCGACGCCGAGGCCGAGATCGCCCGCAGCCGCACCGTCATCGAGGACCTCGCGAACGACACCGTCGCCCACTACGGCGTCTCGACCGGTTTCGGCGCGCTCGCCACCCGTCACATCCCGACGGCGCTGCGCGCCCAGCTGCAGCGCTCGCTCGTGCGCTCGCACGCCGCCGGCGCCGGGCCCGAGGTCGAGCGCGAGGTCGTGCGCGCCCTCATGCTGCTGCGCCTGTCGACCCTCGCGACGGGCCGCACCGGCGTGCGCCTCGAGACCGCGAGGACGTATGCCGCCCTGCTCAGTGCCGGCATCACCCCCGTCGTGCACGAGTACGGCTCTCTCGGCTGCTCCGGCGACCTCGCGCCGTTGTCGCACTGCGCGCTCGCCGCGATGGGCGAGGGGCCGGTGCGCCTCGCCGACGGCACGCTGACCGACGCGGCCACGGCCCTGCGCGACCACGGGATCGAGCCGGTCGTCCTCGCCGAGAAAGAGGGCCTGGCCCTCATCAACGGCACCGACGGCATGCTCGGCATGCTCGTCCTCGCCATCCACGACCTGCGCCACCTGCTCAAGGTCGCCGACGTGTCGGCCGCGATGAGCGTCGAGGGCCTGCTCGGCTCCGACAGCGTCTTCGCGCCCGACCTGCACGCGCTGCGGCCGCAGGTGGGCCAGGGTGAGTCGGCTGCGAACATCCTCGCCGTCATGGCGGACTCGCCGATCCGCGAGTCGCACCGCACCGAGGAGTGCACCCGCGTGCAGGACGCCTACTCCCTCCGCTGCGCGCCGCAGGTGCACGGTGGCGCCCGCGACACGGTCGAGCACGCCGCCCGCGTCGCCGCGGCCGAGCTGGCCTCGGCCGTCGACAACCCCGTCGTCACCCCCGACGGCCGGGTCGAGTCCAACGGCAACTTCCACGGCGCCCCGGTGGCCTACGTGCTCGACTTCCTCGCCATCGTCGCGGCCGACGTCGCGTCGATGGCCGAGCGCCGCTCCGACCGCTTCCTCGACCAGGCCCGCAACCACGGCCTGCCGCCCTTCCTCGCCGACGATCCCGGCGTCGACTCGGGCCTCATGATCGCGCAGTACACCCAGGCCGCCATGGTCTCGGAGATGAAGCGCCTCGCCGTCCCCGCCTCGGTCGACTCCATCCCGAGCTCGGCCATGCAGGAGGACCACGTGTCGATGGGCTGGTCGGGTGCCCGCAAGCTGCGCCGCTCCGTCGACGCGCTCGGCCACGTCCTCGCCATCGAGGTGCTGACGGCGGCGCGCGGCATCCAGCTGCGGTCCCCGCTCGAGCCGTCGCCCGCCACCGGCGCCGTCATCGCTGCGCTGTCCGCTCGCACGAACGCGGCGCCGGGGCCCGACCGTTTCCTCGCCCCCGACATCGAGGGCGCCCACCGGGCCGTGACCGACGGCGACGTCCTCGCCGCCGCTGAGTCCGTCACCGGCCCCCTCCGCTGACCCCACCCCCAAACCCACCCCCAACCCCACCCCCAACCCCACCCCCTAACCGTCGAAAGGCCACGTGTGGCCGCCTTCGGCGGGTCGAGTGGCCACCAGAGGCCGCCCGGGCTGGCCTTTCGACCGGCGAGAGGCGGCAGGAAGTGGCCTTTCGAGGGGTGGAGGGGCGGCACACGAACGCTGAAGCACACGGCATACCAACGTTTTTCCACCTCGAAGGAGAGTGACATGGAAGGTGCACGACCCGTCCGCGCGGCGCGCGGGACGACCCTGACGGCGCAGTCGTGGGCCACCGAGGCCCCGCTGCGGATGCTCATGAACAACCTCGACCCCGAGGTGGCAGAGCGCCCCGACGACCTCGTCGTCTACGGCGGCACCGGTCGCGCGGCTCGCGACTGGAAGTCCTTCGACGCGATGGTGCGCACGCTGACCACGCTCAAGCAGGACGAGACGATGCTCGTCCAGAGCGGGCGCCCCGTCGGCGTCATGCAGACGCACGAGTGGGCTCCGCGCGTCCTCATCGCCAACTCCAACCTCGTCGGCGACTGGGCGACGTGGCCCGAGTTCCGCCGCCTCGAGCACCTCGGACTGACGATGTACGGCCAGATGACGGCCGGGTCGTGGATCTACATCGGCACCCAGGGCATCGTCCAGGGCACCTACGAGACCTTCGCCGCCGTCGCCGAGAAGAAGTTCGGCGGCACCCTCGCCGGCACGCTCACCCTGACGGGCGGCTGCGGTGGCATGGGTGGCGCGCAGCCGCTGGCCGTCACGCTCAACGACGGTGCCTGCCTCATCGTCGACGTCGACCCGGCCCGCCTCCAGCGCCGCGTCGAGCACCGCTACCTCGACGAGGTCGCGACCGACCTCGACGACGCCATCGACAAGGCGCTCGCAGCCAAGCGCGAGCGCCGCGGCTGGTCGGTCGGCGTCGTCGGCAACGCGGCCGAGGTCTTCCCCGAGCTGCTCCGCCGGGGCGTCGAGATCGACATCGTCACCGACCAGACGTCGGCGCACGACCCGCTCAGCTACCTGCCCGAGGGCGTCGACCTCGCCGACTGGGCCGAGTACGCCGAGAAGAAGCCCGAGGACTTCACCGACCGCGCCCGCGCCTCGATGGCGAAGCACGTCAAGGCGATGGTCGAGTTCCAGGACGCCGGCGCCGAGGTCTTCGACTACGGCAACTCGATCCGCGACGAGGCCCGCCAGGGCGGGTACGACCGGGCCTTCGAGTTCCCGGGCTTCGTGCCGGCCTACATCCGCCCGCTCTTCTGCGAGGGCAAGGGCCCGTTCCGCTGGGCCGCGCTCTCGGGCGACCCGCGCGACATCGCCGCGACCGACAAGGCCGTGCTCGAGCTCTTCCCCGACAACGACCGGCTGCACAAGTGGATCCGGGGCGCACAGGAGCGGATCGCCTTCCAGGGCCTGCCTGCCCGCATCTGCTGGCTCGGCTACGGCGAGCGTGACAAGGCCGGACTGAAGTTCAACGAGATGGTCCGCACCGGTGAGATCTCGGCGCCCATCGTCATCGGCCGCGACCACCTCGACAGCGGCTCCGTCGCGAGCCCCTACCGCGAGACCGAGTCGATGGCCGACGGCTCCGACGCCATCGCCGACTGGCCGCTGCTCAACGCGCTCGTCAACACGAGCTCGGGCGCGAGCTGGGTCTCGATCCACCACGGCGGCGGGGTCGGTATCGGCCGCAGCCTCCACGCCGGCCAGGTCTCCCTCGCCGACGGCACCGACCTCGCCGCGCAGAAGCTCGCGCGCGTCCTGTCGAACGACCCCGGCATGGGTGTCATCCGCCACGTCGACGCCGGCTACGACATCGCCGACCACGTCGCGCACGAGCGCGGCGTCCGCATCCCGATGCAGGAGGGCTGAGAGGGCGTATGCCGTCCGGTGGGGTCGTGCGGTCCGCTCAGCGGGGGCGGCGCACCGTGATCGGGCCCTTCGCGTGGTCCGGGTCGATGACCCGGCCACCCTGGATGATCTGGGCCCGCCCGGCGGCGACGAGCCGTCGGGCGGCGTTCCGGGCGGGCTCGACGAGCGCCTCCCAGTCCGCGCCACCGACGGACCTGGCCGCCTCCGACGGGTCGACCGTGGCCGAGGCGGCGTGCGCCCGGACGAGCTTGGTCAGGGCATCCTCGAGCTCGATGTCGACCGGGGTCAGGCCGTGCTTGCGGCAGTTGTCGGAGCACCAGCGCACCGTCGCCCAGTCGCGCTCCCAGGCCTTGCGCCACGTGATCGTGCGACCGCATCGAGCGCACGGCTTGGTGGGCAGCGGGGTGCGTGACATGTGCACAGTCTGCGCCCTCCGGGGCGCGGGGGCGTCAACGGTCCTTGCGGACCTCCTCGTCGGAGATGTCGGCGACGGTCGCCTCGAAGAGCCGGATGACGTCGTCGCCGTTGACCGTGAGGCCGATCCCGTGGCCGCCGCCGCCCAGCGAGATGCGTCGTCCCACGAGGTGCGTGTCGGCGATGACCGGCAGGCGCGCGGCGGAGCCGAAGGGCGTGATGGTGCCGCGCTCGTAGCCGGTGACGGCCTTTGCGGCCTCGGCGTCGGGCATCGAGATGCGGTTCGTGCCGAGCAGGGCGCGGACCTTGGCCCAGGAGAACGTGCGGTCACCGGGTACGAGGACGAAGACGTGGTCGTCCTCCGCCCGGCGCACGACGAGGGTCTTGATGAGGTCACGCGGCTCGATGCCCCGTGCGGCGGCCGCCTCCTCGAGGCTCGAGACGCGTCCGTGCCGGGTCACGGTGTGCTCGATGCCGGCCGCGAGGACCGCGTCGACCGCAGGCGTGCGGATCGGCGGTTCCGGGCCCGAGTCACTACGCTCGGTGGTGTCGTCGCGGTCAGGATCCATGGGACAGAGCCTAGTTACAGAGCCGGACGCAGATGCCGGCGTTGCGAGGAGTGGTGATCGAGTGACGACGACGAGCTTCGACCGGATGTGGGCCGATCTCGAGCCGGTCGGTCGCGACGCCGGGTCGGGCGGCTACCGCCGCTACGCGTGGACCCGGACCGACCACGACCTGCGGGAGTGGTTCGCCGCCGAGTGCGCCACCCGGGGCCTCGACCTCGTCGAGGACCGGGCCGGCAACCAGTGGGGCTGGTGGGGCGACCCCGACACGACGCCCGGCGTCGTCATCGGCTCGCACCTCGACTCCGTGCCCGACGGCGGCGCGTTCGACGGCCCGCTCGGGGTCGTCAGCGCCCTCGCGACCGTCGATGCGCTGCGGGAAGACGGTTTCGAGCCTGACGTGCCGCTCGGTGTCGTCAACTTCGTCGACGAGGAGGGAGCCCGCTTCGGCATCGCCTGCGCGGGGTCCCGTATCATCACCGGGGCTCTCGACGCCGACCGGGCCCGCTCCCTGACCGACGTCGACGGCGTGTCGGTCGCCGAGGCCTGGCGCAGCGCGGGGCGGGACCCCGAGACGCTCGGCCGCGACGACGAGGCGGTCCGGCGCGTCGGCCGCTTCGTCGAGCTGCACGTCGAGCAGGGCAAGGCGCTGGCGCTCGCCCCGGACGGGAGCGAGGACCTCAGCGACCCAGGCCGCGCCGTCGCGATCGGCACCGACATCTGGCCGCACGGCCGGTGGCGCGTCGACATCCCCGGTGAGGCCAACCACGCCGGCACGACGCGCATCGCCGACCGCCGGGACGCGATGATCGGGCTCGCCACGGTCATCCAGGCGGCCCGGTCGTATGCCGTGGGGCTGGGCTGCGTCGCCACGGTGGGCAAGGTCGACGTCATCCCCGGCGGCGTCAACGCGATCCCGAGCCACGTCACGGCCTGGCTCGACGTCCGCGGGCGCAGCGAGCACGTCGTGCACGCGGCCGTCGACGCCGTGTCGTCGGAGGCCGGCCGCCTCGGCGCGACGACGACACCGGAGTCGTGGACGCCGACGACCACCTTCGACACCGATCTCGTCGGGAGGCTGCGCGGGATCCTGCCCGACGCGCCGCTGCTCGGCACGGGCGCCGGGCACGACGCAGGCATCCTCGCGACGCACGGCGTCCCGAGCGCGATGCTCTTCGTCCGCAACCCCACAGGAGTTTCACACTCACCCGCCGAGCTCGCGAGCACGGATGACTGTCACCATGGGGTCACGGCCCTGACAGCCGTCGTGACCGAGCTGTGCACAGGGAAGGACCACGAGTCGATGAGCGACGCCCGATGACTGCATTCTGGTGCGAGAGTGCCTGGCTCACAGGAGGTTTCGCGCGGCGGGTCCGCTTCGTGACCCACGACGGCCTCTTCAAGGAGGTCCTCGTCGACGCCGACCCCGAGCCCGACGACGTCCGCCTCGCCGGCGTGACGCTGCCCGGCATGGCCAACGCGCACAGCCACGCCTTCCACCGCGCCCTGCGAGGCCGGGTCAACGGCGGCGGCGGCAACTTCTGGAGCTGGCGCGAGCAGATGTACGCCGCGGCCGAGCAGCTCAACCCCGACACGTACTTCGCGCTCGCGCGGGCCGTCTTCGCCGAGATGGTGCAGGCCGGGATCACCGTCGTGGGGGAGTTCCACTACGTCCACCACCGTCCCGGCGGCCACCCCTACCGCGACCCGAACGCCATGGGGCTCGCGGTGCGCCAGGCTGCCGACGAGGCCGGCATCCGGCTCACGCTCCTCGACACCTGCTACCTCGAGGGGGGCCTCAACGGGGGCGGCCACGTCGAGCTGCACCCCGGCCAGCGCCGCTTCAGCGACGGCACCGTCGAGGCCTGGGCCTCCCGGATGTCCGAGCGCCGCCCCGAGACCGACCGCGTGCGGCTCGGTGCGGCCATCCACTCGGTTCGCGCGGTCCGCCGCGAGGACCTGCCGCGGGTCGTCGAGGCGGCCGGCGACCTGCCGCTGCACGTGCACCTGTCGGAGCAGCACGGCGAGAACCTCGCCTGCCAGATGTTCTACGGCGCGAGCCCGACGCAGCTGCTCGACGAGGCTGGTGCCCTCGGAGCCCACTCGACGGCCGTGCACGCCACGCACCTCGAGGACCGCGACATCGACCTGCTCGGGGGCACCGGGACGGGCGCGTGCTTCTGCCCGACGACCGAGCGCGACCTCGCCGACGGCATCGGCCCGGCGCGGGCGCTCCACGACGCGGGCAGCCCGCTCTCGCTGGGCTCGGACCAGCACGTCGTCATCGACCCGTTCGAGGAACTGCGGGGTCTCGAGATGCACGAGCGGCTCGTCACCAACGAGCGTGACCGGTTCTCGGCCAACGACCTGCTCCTTGCGGCCTCCTTCAACGGCTACCGGTCCCTCGGCTGGTCCGACGGCGGCCACCTCAGCAAGGGGGCGCTCGCCGACTTCGTCACCGTGCGTACCGACACGGTCAACACCGCAGGCGCTGCGCAGGACCAGATCATCTACGCGTGCGTCGCGTCCGACGTCTCGACGGTCGTCGTCGGTGGCGACGTCGTCGTCAGCGACGGCCACCACCGGATGGGTGACGTCGGCCGGCTGCTCGTCAGCGCCATCGACCGCGTCGCGGGAGGGGTCGTCGGAGGGGTGCACGCGTGAGCCTGCTCCTCACGGGCATCGCGGAGCTGACGACGAACGACCCGGCCCGCGGTGACGGTCACGCCGACCCCGGCGACGCGCTCCTCGGCGTCATCCGTGACGCAGCCCTCGTCGTGTCGGACGACGGCGTGGTCGAGTGGGTCGGGGCCGCCGACGAGGCGCCGGACACCGACCATCGCCGTGACCTCGGCGGCCGTGCGGTCATTCCCGGCTTCGTCGACTCGCACACGCACCTCGTCTTCGCCGGCGACCGCTCGGCGGAGT
Source organism: Terrabacter sp. Ter38 (assembly GCF_024519435.1). Lineage (GTDB taxonomy): Bacteria > Actinomycetota > Actinomycetes > Actinomycetales > Dermatophilaceae > Terrabacter. The sequence continues at coordinate 203,585 of NZ_JALJRZ010000006.1, read as the reverse complement.
TCGCCGCGCGCATGACGGGCACGCCCTACGACGGGGGCGGCATCGCCGTCTCGGTCGCCGCCACCCGGGCCGCGAGCGACGACGAGCTGCGCGCCCTCGTCGCTGCGCGCGTCGCCGAGATGCGGGCCCAGGGCACGACGACCGTCGAGATCAAGAGCGGCTACGGCCTGACCCTCGACGACGAGCTGCGCAGCCTCCGCATCGCCCGCGAGGTCACCGCGCACACGACCTTCCTGGGCGCGCACGTCGTGCCGCGGGAGTACGCCTCGGACCGGGCGGCCTACGTCGACCTCGTGACGGGCCCGATGCTCGACGCCGTCACCGCCGACGGCCCCACCGCGCTCGCCGAGAGCATCGACGTCTTCTGCGAGCCGCACTCGGCGCACGCCTTCGACGGCGACGAGGCGCGCACGATCCTCGAGGCGGGCCGCGCGGCCGGGCTCGCCCTCCGCGTCCACGGCAACCAGCTCGGCCCGGGCCCGGGCGTCCGTCTGGCCTGCGAGCTCGGCGCGCGCAGCGTCGACCACTGCACGTTCCTCGACGACGCCGACGTCGAGGCGCTCGCCGCCGCCCGGGGCGCGACCGTCGCGACCCTGCTGCCGGGCGTCGAGTTCTCGACGCGCTCGCCCTACCCCGACGGGCGGGCCCTCATCGACGCCGGCGTCGACGTGGCGCTCGCCTCCGACTGCAACCCCGGCACCTGCTACTCCTCGTCGATCCCCTTCGCCATCGCCCTCGCGGTGCGCGAGATGGGGATGACGCCCGCCGAGGCGCTGCACGCCGCGACTGCCGTCTCGGCGCGGTCGCTCGGCCTCGACCGTCGGATCGCCCCGGGGCAGCCCGCCGAGCTGGCCGTCATCGACGCGCCGAGCCACCTGCACCTGGCCTACCGTGCCGGGGTGCCGATCGTGCGAGCGCTCGACCTCTAGGAGCCGGCGGCGTCGTCGGCGGGGTGCTCGCAGCGCAGCACCGAACCGGGTCCGGGATGGATGATCCCGGTGTGCCCGTCGGACCACTCGACGACGTAGGGCGGCCCGCCGCCCTCACCCTTCACCTCCCGGATGGTCCCTTCGCGCGTGCTCTGACCGACGTGCTCCGCGGCCATCGTGATGCGGTCACCGACCCGTGCCTCCATGGCACACCTCCTCGCGCTGGGGCTCTCCTCCTCCAAGGACACCACCTCCGGCCCCGCGCGGGAAGGCCTTCGGCCGGCCAGTGACCGACGAAGGTGATGGCCCGTGCCGTCCGAGCCCCCACGCGTACGGGGCGCGTCTCCGACCACGGTCTGACGACCGGACCCCGTCGTCCTCGTAGGCTTCGGGACGTGAGCGAGGGGAGCGTCTACGACTGGCTGCAGCGCCGGCCGCTGCTCCTCGACGTCCCGCTCGCCGTCTTCCTCGCGCTCCTCGGGCTCGTCGTCCTCGGCGAGGGCCAGGGCATCGGCTGGGCCGTCGTGGGACTCGCCAACCTCGCCCTCATCTGGCGGCGTTCCCACCCGGCCACGGCGTTCGCGGTCGTCAGCATCGCCCTCGCGCTCCGGGTCGTCCCGACGACCAACCTGCTCCCCGGCGACATCGCCTTCCTCGTCGCGCTCTACTCGCTCGCCGCCTACGACCGCCGCCGTGGCGTGCGCCTGGCCGGTCTCGGCGTCGCGGCGCTCGGATCGGCCATCGCCGGGGCGCGGTTCTCCGCCGTCAGCGGACGCGTGCCCGGTCCCGGCGAGTTCCTCTTCACCTTCGTCGCCTGCGCCGCGGCCTCTCTCGCCGCATGGGCGCTCGGTGACCTCAAGCGCGCCCGCCTCCAGCGCCTCGCCGACCTCCAGGACCGCGCCGAGCGCGTCGAACGCGAGCGCGAGCAGGCCCTGCGGCTCGCCGCCCAGCAGGAGCGTGCGGCCATCGCCCGCGAGATGCACGACGTCGTCGCGCACGCGCTGTCGGTCATCGTCGTGCAGGCCGACGGCGCCGCGTATGCCGCCGAGCGCAGTCCCGAGGGCGCCCTCGCCCGGTCGGTGGGCGCGCTCGAGACCATCGGGGCGACGGCCCGGGACGCCCTGACCGAGACCCGTCGCCTCGTCGGGGTGCTGCGTGACCCCGAGTCGGGTGTCGAGCTCGCCCCGACGGGTGGCGTCGCGCAGCTCGCCGACCTCGTCGCGGGAGTCCGCGCGGCAGGGGTGCCGGTCACGCTCACGGTCCGGGGCGCCGAGCGCGCGCGGCCCGTGGGACTCGACCTCGCGGCCTACCGCGTCGTCCAGGAGGCGCTGACCAACGTCATCAAGCACGCCGGTCCGGCCGCGCGCGCCGTCGTGGACGTCGAGCAGACCGATGAGGTGCTGCGGATCTGCGTGTGCGACGACGGGGTCGGTGCGCGCAGCGTCGACGACGGGCGCGGGCACGGGCTGCCGGGCATGCGGGAGCGCGTCGCCGTGCACGGTGGCACGTTGACGGCCGGGCCGCGGGCAGGCGGCGGCTTCGAGGTGCTCGCGACGATGCCGACGGAGGGGGAGCGGTGACGGGGATGACGACGGAACACGTGGGCGAGCGGCCGACCCGGGTCATGATCGTCGACGACCAGGCGCTCGTGCGAGCGGGCTTCCGCATGGTCCTCGACGCCGAGCCCGACATCGACGTCGTCGCGGAGTGCGCCGACGGGCTGGCCGCGCTCGACGCGCTGCCCGGCCGTGACGTCGACGTCGTGCTCATGGACATCCGGATGCCGCGGCTCGACGGCATCGAGGCGACGCGCCGGGTCGTCGAGCGCGGCGACACCCCCAAGGTGCTCGTCCTGACGACCTTCGACCTCGACGAGTACGTCTACGCGGCCCTGCGGGCGGGGGCGGCCGGCTTCCTGCTCAAGGACGCCGGCCCCTCGGAGCTGCTCTCGGCGATCCGGGCCGTCCACACCGGCGACGCCGTCGTCGCCCCGGGCCCGACCCGGCGGCTGCTCGACCGCTTCCTGCCGGTGCTCGCGAGCCCGATGCAGCCGTCCGGCCTCGAGCGGCTCGACGTCCTGACGGAGCGAGAGCGCGAGGTGCTCGAGGCGGTCGGCAAGGGGCTGAACAACACCGAGATCGCCGCGACGTTCTTCGTCGCCGAGGCGACGGTCAAGACCCACGTCGGGCGCATCCTCGCCAAGCTGGGACTGCGCGACCGGGTGCAGATGGTCGTGCTGGCGTACGAGACGGGGCTCGTGCGCGTCGGTGACGCCTGAGGGTCAGCGGGTGCCCGCCCGGTTGATCGCCTTCTGCAGCCGGTAGGCAGCGCGTGCCTTGCGGCGCTCGAGCTTGCGGTGCGCCCTGACGTCCTCCGGCGACACCTTGTCGTCCTCGAGGGCCTTGGGCAGGTGCCCGGTCGAGCGGCGGTAGTAGCTCGCGGCGCCGCGCTCGACGGCCACCCGGGCGGTGGCCACGGCCATCGACGACAGCGCGGTGAAGAGCACGACGTCACGGGTGCGCTCGCGCTCGTAGTCACCCTTGACGGGCACGTTGCGACCGGTCGCGAGCTTCCAGCCCTTCTGCGCGGCGTCGGACGCGACCTTCGTGGCGAGGAGCGTCGTGCCGACGCTGAGGATCTTCCACACGGGGCCACCGAGCGGGGTGCGTGGCGCAGCGGCCTCCTGGGCCTCGGCCTTCGCCCGGCCGAGCGCCTTGGTGGCCTTCTTCGAGTCCTTGGATGCCATGGCGTGACTGTACCCACGTCGTGCGGAGTAGAGTCACCCCCGACAACTGAAGAGCACCACCCACCCATCACGACAGGGGAGCGCGTCACGCGCTGAGAGTGCGGCAGCCCGAAGGGCCGAGCCGCAGACCCTCGAACCTGCTCCGGTTAGCACCGGCGAAGGAAGTCGGTATTTCTCAGGCCACCGCACGGCACACGTCATCGACGCGTGCCGTCCGGCTGGCTTCCCCCAGGTATCCACACGTATCCACTGGAACCCGGGAGACAGACCATGTCCACGACCATCACCGCGAGCGGTCCGCTGACCCGCTGGCGCACCATCGACCTGCTCACCTGCGCCTTCCTCGGCGTCGCCTTCGGCGTGGCCTACTGGGCCTGGGGGCTCGTCTACGCCGTCCCGTCGAACGCCGTGTCGGCGGCCTTCCCGCCCCTCGGCGCCCTCTTCAACTGGCCCTGGCTCGTCGCCGGCATCGTCGGGATGCTCATCATCCGGCGCCCCGGTGCGGCCGTCTTCACCGAGCTCCTCGCGGCCGTCGTGTCGGCGCTCATCGGCACGCAGTGGGGCCTGACCACACTCGTGTCGGGTCTCGTCCAGGGGCTCGGCGTCGAGCTGGGCTTCGCCGTCTTCGCGTATGCCGTCTACAGCTGGGCGCCGCTGCTGCTCGGTGGTTTCCTCGGTGGTGCCTTCGAGGCCGTCTACGAGTGGTACTCCTACTGGACCGACTGGGGCTGGGGCTACAAGATCTCCTACCTGCTCCTGCTCGGTGCGTCCGTCGCCGTCCTCGGCTCGCTCGTCGCCGTCGGCCTGACGCGACTGCTCGCCGCGGCGGGCGCGCTCAACCCGTTCCCGCCGGGCCAGGAGGTCCGCGAGCAGCGGGCCGTCTGACCGGTTCGAGGTGGACGCGCCGATGACACGAGAAGCGGAACACCTCGACGCGCGGTCGTCGTCGGTGTCCTCGGGCCTCGGCGTGCGCGTGGAGGACCTGACGTGGAGGCCGTTCGGGCGCTCCCGTCCGGTCCTCGACGGCCTCGACCTCACGCTCGAGCCCGGCGAGCGGGTGCTGCTCGCCGGGCCGAGCGGGTCGGGCAAGTCGACGCTGCTCCGGGGCCTCGCCGGACTGCTGCTCACGGCGGACGCCGGTGACCTGTCGGGCACGGTGACCGTGGGCGGCCATGCGCCACAAGAGGTTCCGGGATCGGTGGGCCTCGTCCTGCAGGACCCGGGTGCGGGCACCGTCGCCTCGAGCATTGGTCGTGACGTCGCCTTCGGCCTCGAGAACGTCGTGCTGCCGCGGGACGGGATGCCGTCCCGCGTCACGGCTGCCCTCCGTGAGGTCGGGCTGACGATGTCGCCCGCCAGCGCGCCGTCGACCCTGAGCGGGGGCGAGTCCCAGCGGCTCGCGCTCGCCGGGGCGCTCGTCATGGAGCCCGCGGTGCTCCTGCTCGACGAGCCGACGGCCATGCTCGACGCCGACACGGCCGCCGACGTGCGGGGCGTCGTGGCCGACGTCGTCGAGCGGCGCGGTCTCACGCTCGTCGTCGTCGAGCACCGTCTCGACGGCTGGCTCGACCTCGTCGACCGGCTCGTCGTCCTCGACGCGGCCGGTTCGGTCGTGGCCGACGGCAAGCCTCGTGCGGTCCTTGCGACCCACGGTAAATCCCTTGCCGCACAGGGGATCTGGGTCCCCGGTGTGCCTGATCCCGAGCCGCTGCCGCTCGACCTCGAGCCGTCGCCGCAGGCGGCAGCCGGGCGCGTGCCTGAGGGCCGCGTCGTCGCAGCCGCCTCCGACGTCCGGGTCGAGCACCGGAGCCGGCGACTGGGGGAGCGGTCCCGCACGACGCTCGCCGTCGACGGCGCCGACCTCGAGGTGCTGGCCGGCCGGTCCGTGGCCCTCGTCGGACCCAGCGGCGCCGGCAAGTCCTCGCTCATGGCGGCCCTCGGCGGCCTCGTCGAGCCGTCGCGCGGCAGCGTCGACGTCGCGCTGCCGCTCACCCCGGCCGAGACCGGAGACCGGGCCGCCGCCCGGGACCGGCTCGTGCCGCCACACGAGTGGTCCTCGCTCGACCTCGCGCGCGTCGTCGCGTGGGTGCCGCAACGCGCGGCGACCGCGATCGTCGGCCGCACGGTGCGTGACGACGTGCTCACCACCTCGCTCGCCCTCGGGCAGGACCCCGGGGCTGCCGGCCGGCGGGCCGACGCGTTGCTCACGGCGCTGGGGCTCGCGCACCTGGCGCAGGCTGACCCGCGCCAGCTCTCCGGCGGCGAGCAGCGCCGTCTCGCCATGGCGTCGGCCGTCGCGCACGGTCCGGCGCTCGTGCTCGCCGACGAGCCGACCGTCGGGCAGGACCGGCTCACGTGGGCTGCCGTGTCCGGCGTCCTGGCAGCCGCGCGTGACGAGGGCGCGGCGGTCGTCGTCACGACCCACGACCCCGGCGTCGTCGACGACGCCGACCGCGTCATCCGGCTGGAGGCGCCCACCCCGCCGCCGCCCGACCCGGAGCCGGAACGCCATCCGCTGCTCGCTCGGGCCGGACCCCTGGCCCTGCTCGGGGCGGCCCTGTGCGTGCTGCCACTGCCCGCACTCCTCGAGACGTGGCGCCAGGGACTCGCCGTCCTCGTCGTCGAGGTCGTCCTCGGCCTCGTCGGCCTCCTCGCCCCGGGCCGGGGCCGTGCGCCGGAGGGACGGCTCCGGGGCGTCCTCGCGCGCCTGGCCCCGGCGGCGCTCGCCGTGGTCGGCGTCGCCTGGTCGGCGTGGCTCCTCGGTGGCCGTGACCTCGAGGTCGCCGCGGGAGCGGCCCTGCGCGTCCTCTGCCTGCTCGTGCCCTCCGCGTTCGTCGTCGGCTTCATCGACCCGGAGGGTCTCGGCGACCACCTCGCCCAGCGGCTCCGTCTCCCGGCTCGCCCCGTCGTCGCCGCGACGGCGGCGCTCCAGCGGCTCCAGTCCTTCGACACCCTGTGGGGCGAGCTCATGACGACCCGCCGGGTCCGCGGCATCCGGGCCGATCGTGGGGCGCTCGCCCGCGGCCGGGAGGCGGTCGTCGTCACCGGTGGGCTCCTCGTCGGCGCCCTCGGGCAGGCCTCGGCCCTCGCGCTCGCGATGGACGCACGGGGTTTCGCGGAGGCCCGCCGCCGCACGTGGGCGGGTCCGGCGCCGTGGCGCCTGCCCGACACGCTGGCCCTCGGCGCGGGCCTGCTCGTGGTCGCCGCGGCCGTCGCGGCCCGGCTGACGCTGCCCTGACGCCCTCGCGGGGCACAATGGGCGGCGCACACCTGCCGACAGGAAGGGGCCGCACGTGCCCATGCCAGGCCGACCCCGCCGAGCCACCCGGACCCACCGCACCCCGAGGGCGTATGCCGTCCCGGCCGTCGCGCTGGGCCTGTCTGCGTCGCTCGTGCTGGCGCTCGCCGGCTGCGGCCAGCCCGCCCCGTCGTCGCCCGACGACTCCGTGGCGCCGACGGTGAGCGTCGCCGTCCAGCCGACCATCACGGCCGAGACCCCGAGCGACGACGTGCCCGACCCCGTCGACACGACCGACCCCGGCGACGGTGGGCTCTTCGACGCGGCCTCGAGCCTCACCGGCGCGACGTGTGCGCCCTCGGGCGAGTCGTGGAGCTTCTCCGGCACCCTCACGAACTCCGACACCCAGGCGCACACGTTCTCCGTGGCGGTCTTCATCGTCAAGACCTCCGACGCCTCCGCCGTCGCCAGCAAGGAGGTCGAGGTGGAGCTCGCCGCCGGGGCGACCGCACCGGTCTCCATCAAGGACTTCCACACCGGACCGAGCAAAGGCGTCGAGTGCCTGAGCGGCGTCACGGTGAAGGGCCTCTGACGTGCGGCTCTACCTCGTGCGGCACGGGCAGACCCACGCCAACGTCGCCCGGCAGCTCGACACCGCCGTCCCCGGTCTCGACCTCACCGACGAGGGGCGGGCACAGGCTCGGGCTCTTGCCGAGCGTCTCGGCGGTGAGGACCTCGGCGCGATCTACACCTCCGACCTCGTGCGCACCCAGCAGACCGCGGCGCCGCTCGCCGAGATGCTCGGTCTCGAGATGGTCGTCTTGCCCGGGCTGCGCGAGATCCAGGCCGGCGACTACGAGATGTCGACCGAGTGGCAGCCCTACATCGACGCGGTCATCCGCTGGCGCGACGAGCCCGGACACACGATCCCCGGTGGTGACAGCGGTGCCGGCTTCATGGAGCGCTACGACGCGGCGATCGCCCGCATCGCCTCCGACGGCCACGAGTCCGCCCTCGCCGTGAGCCACGGGGCCGCCATGCGCGTGTGGTGCTCGGCCTCACTCAGCCTGCCCGCCGACTTCTTCGACGACCGGCGGCTCGACAACGCGCACGTCGTGACGATGGAGGGCGACCCCGAGGCCGGGTGGCGCCTGCTCGCGTGGGGTGACGAACCGGTCACGCATGGCTGAGGCGCGGCCTGCCCTCGCCCCCGGCCCGTGGCGCTGGGCGGGTGCCGTCGCCGGCGTCGTGCTCGCGGCCGCCTCGTGGGGCTCGGGTGCCCTGCCGCGGCCCAACACCGGTGTGCTGTGGCCAGGCGTCGCCTGGTGGACGCCCAAGGGTGGCTCGCCCCTGCTCGCCACCGTCGCGGTCCTCGCGATGGGCCTGCTCGTCCTCGCCTGGTGGCGCCTCCGTGACGCCGACGTGTCGGTGCGCTGGTGGTGGCTGACGATCGCGCTGTGGTTCGTGCCGCTCGTCGCCTCGATGCCGCTCTACAGCCGTGACCTCTACTCCTACGCCGCCCAGGGCCTGCTCTGGGACCAGGGCCTCAGCCCCTACGACCACGTCGTCCGTGAGCTCGACTCGCCGTGGCGTGGCTCGACGGCGCCGACGTGGCTCGACAGCCCGACGCCCTACGGACCCGTCTGGCTGCTGCTCGCCCGGGCCGTCGCGTCGGTCTCGGGCGAGCTGTGGGTCGCGCTCCTGCTCCTCCGCCTCCTCGCCGTGGCGGGCGTCGCCGTCATGGCGTGGGCCGTGCCCGACGTCGCCCGCCGAATCGGCTGGTCGCCCGTCCGGGCGCTCTGGCTCGGCGTCGCGGTGCCGCTCGTCGGCGCGCACTTCGTCGGAGGAGCCCACAACGACGCCCTCATGGTGGCCGCGGCGCTCGGCGGGCTCGCCCTGGCGCTGCGCGGGCGGTTCGTCCTCGCCTGCGTCGTCGTCGCGCTCGGGGCCATGGTCAAGGTCACCGCCGTCATCGCACTGCCGTTCGTCGTCATCCTCTGGGCCCGCCACGTCGTGACGGCACGCGCCCCGAGGACGGACGGGACGGCATTCGCCCGCTGGGGTGACGTCGTGCGCGCGGGCGCACTGACGGTGCTGTGCGCGGGTGTCCCGATGGCCCTCGGCGGCGTCGTCACCGGGCTCGGGTTCTCGTGGCTCAACCCGACGGGGACGCCGGGCAAGAACGAGCAGTGGACCTCGCTGCCGACCTCGATCGGGATCGCCGTCGGTGCGCTCGGGCATCTGCTCGACCGCGACGAGTGGCGCGACCCGGGCATCGCGGCCGCGCGGGCCGTGGGACTCGTCGTGCTGGCCCTGCTCCTCGCGCTCGTCTGGCTCGGGGCGCTCAAGCCCGCGGACACCCGGGGCCTCGCTGCGGAGGATGCAGCGGCCGAGCCGCTCCTACGACCGGTGCGCGGCATCGCCTGGGCCATGCTCGCCGTCGTCGTGCTCGCCCCGGTCTTCCTCGGGTGGTACTACCTCTGGGCGCTCCCGTTCTTCGCGGTGTCGCTCGGCGCCCTCTGGCAGGCGCGGCTCGAGCGGCCCCTCGCCGTCGTCGCGACCGTCGTCTGCTTCGCGACGCTGCCCGAGGGCTACAGCCTCGGCCTCACGACGACGGCCCTCGGGGTCCCGATCGCGCTCGTCGTCCTTGTGCTGCTGCTGCGGCGCGGGCTGCGCACCGCCCGCCGCACCGACTGGCGTCACCTGCTCGATCTCGACCGTCCCCTCGTCCGACGCTGAGGCCGCCGGGGTCACGGATCGGCGACAGTTGCCGAGGTCCCTGACAGAGCGGGGCCGGGTGCCGGACACTGTCCCGGTGAGTGACTCCGGCTTCGTCGACGAGGCCCCCACCGGCGCTCCTCACGGCGCCCCGTCCGGTGCCCGTGGACGAGCCCGCACCCCCGGGAGCCGGCGACGTCCTGGGCCGGCAGCCATCGTCTTCGTCGTGCTCGTCGTCGGCCTGCTGGCGTTCGGCGGCTGGGCCTGGTCGAGCCGCACCCACGCCGACGACGTCGCCGCCTACGCGTCCCTCGCGAACGAGGTCGAGGAGCTCGACCGTTCGATGGTCCCGCTCGGCCACAGCGAGCTGCCGCCCTGCCGGGAGGGCGTCGACGGGCGCATCACTCGCACGTACCCGCCCTCGACCGGGCCGCAGGCCGCCGAGCTCGTCGGTTACCTCGAGCAGAAGGGCTGGACGCAGGGGACCGCCGTGCCGCCCGTCGTCGCCCACCTGACCCGCGTCGAGGACGGCCACGTCCTGACGATCGACGTGGCAGCCGGCGCGCTCAACCAGCTCGTCGCGTCCCTGACGGCGAGCAGCCCGGGCTCCGCCCTCGGCTGCCTCGGCCGCTAGCCACCACGCCCACTCGAGTGAGTGCCCCGCCCCCCTCGAGTGGCCTCGACGTCACGCCCGACCCAGCCGCGGCGTGACCGACGCGTGACCCACGACATGGGCCACATGGTGGGAATGACGCAGCCCACGGCATACGGCGGTGGGACGCTGGTCCACATGCGCGCGGTGACCCAGAGCAAGAAGCTGCAGAACGTCTGTTACGAGATCCGTGGTCCCGTGCTGGCCGAGGCCAAGCGGCTCGAGGACGAGGGACACCGCATCCTCAAGCTCAACATCGGCAACCCGGCTCCGTTCGGCTTCGAGGCCCCCGAGGACATCCTCGTCGACGTCATCCAGGAGCTGCCGACGGCGCAGGGCTACAGCGACAGCAAGGGCATCCTGTCGGCCCGCCGGGCCGTCAAGCAGCACTACGAGGTGCGTGACTTCCCGCCCGTCGGCGTCGAGGACATCTACCTCGGCAACGGCGTCAGCGAGCTCATCGTCATGGCGATGCAGGGCCTGCTCGACAACGGCGACGAGGTGCTCATCCCGGCCCCCGACTACCCGCTGTGGACCGCGGCCGCGAGCCTCGCCGGCGGCACCGCCGTCCACTACGTCTGCGACGAGCAGGCCGGCTGGGCACCCGACCTCGACGACATCCGCAGCAAGGTCACCGACCGCACGCGCGCCATCGTCGTCATCAACCCGAACAACCCGACGGGTGCCGTCTACCCGCGCGAGGTCCTCGAGGCCATCGCGCAGGTCGCCCGCGAGCACGAGCTGATCATCATGGCCGACGAGATCTACGACAAGATCCTCTACGACGGTGCGACGCACACCTCGATCGCGGCCCTGGCGCCCGACCTGCTCTGCCTGACCTTCAACGGTCTGTCCAAGGCCTACCGGGTGGCCGGCTTCCGCTCCGGCTGGCTCGTCATCACCGGGCCCAAGGAGCACGCGCGCAACTACCTCGAGGGCCTCGACATCCTCGCCAACATGCGCCTGTGCGCCAACGTCCCGGCGCAGCACGCGATCCAGGTGGCGCTCGGCGGATACCAGTCGATCAACGAGCTGATCCTGCCCGGCGGCCGCCTGCTCGAGCAGCGCAACGTCGCCTGGGAGATGCTGGGCCAGATCCCGGGTGTGTCGGTGACCAAGCCCGAGGGGGCGCTCTACCTCTTCCCGCGGCTCGACCCGAAGGTCCACGACATCCGCGACGACGAGCGCTTCGCCCTCGACCTGCTGCGCGACCAGAAGATGCTCATCGTGCACGGCACGGGCTTCAACTGGGCGACCCCCGACCACTTCCGGCTCGTCTTCCTGCCGCGTGTCGAGGACCTCGAGGACGCCGTCGGACGCCTCGAGAAGTTCCTCTCGACCTACTCGCAGTAGGCGGGTCGGGTCAGCGGGAGGTGGCCCACCACTTGAGGAGCAGGCCGAGCACGATGCCCCACACGACGGTGAGCAGCAGGCTGATGCCGGCGGCCAGCAGCGCGGGTCGGCGTCCGCCCGGCTCGCGGCGGACGAGGCTGATCCCGGCGAGCGCCAGACCGAGCAGCTGTGGCAGAAAGACGAACCCGAAGACGACGGCCGACAGGGATGCCACGACCGCGCCCCGGGCGATCGGCGCCTCGGCGCCCCACCTCGCGGACGCGGCGTCGCGGGGACGATCGGGCTCGCTCACGCGTTCAGGGTAACGATGGACACGAAGACGCCGGCGCACGCTCCGCGGCCGTATGCCGTCCGCCCGGCACTGCGCGGGACGCTCGCTGCCGGGGCCGCCCTCGTGGTCGTCCTCTCGCTCGCCGCCTGTGGCGGGTCGGACCCGACCCTCGGCGACCTGCCGGCGGGCGTGGCAGATGCTCGGCCGAGCATCTCGGCGGAGGAGGCGCAGTTCGTCCTGGCCGCGCAGAAGCTCGGGGCGTCGGTGACGGGCGCCAGCGTCGACGACGACATCGAGACCGGGACGACGACGTGCTGGGCCCTGAAGAACGGCGGCGTCGAGCTGGCCCAGATCGCGGTCGACGACGGGGACAAGCCGCTCGGGAACACCGGGGACGCGCTGCGCACGAAGCAGCTGATGGCCGCCGGCGTGCAGGCGTTCTGCCCCGACTACGACGCCCAGGTCCCCCAGCTCGACCTGCCCTGAGGGCGGCCGTGAGGCAGGTTCTCGGGTGGCGTCGGGTCGTCAGATCCAGCCGGGCGGGGCGGGCACGACGATGCCGACGATGCCGGGCAGGCTCCCAGCCCGACCCAGGTCGACGACCGGCCCCGACGTGGACCGCGCCGCGATCTCGCGGCACTCGATGCCGATGCACCAGCGCGGCACGCGGCCGTCCTGCTCGACACGGACGGCCATGAAGAGGGTGCTCGCCATGAGCCGGCCGGAGCGGGTGTCCTTGAGGGCGGGATCCTGGTAGACGACGACGGTCGGCGGGGCGGTCCCGGTCGGGTGAGCCGTCGCGGCCTCGGCGATCGCGGCATACTCCCGGCGCGTGTCCTGGTGCGCGCCGATGTCGGCTCGCCAGGCCAGGACCCCGGACGCAGCGAGGACCGCGAGCAGCGCCGTCGCGACGCGGGCGGTCGGCGTCGTGCCGGGCTGCGTCGTGGGCGCGGGTCCGACGTGCGCCCCGGCGCCCGCACCGCGGTCGACGAGGAGCAGCGCGACGGCCAGCACGGCCGCGAACCACGTCCACAGCTGGCCACGGGCCTCGGTGACGAGGCCGGTCGCGAGGGTCTGCGCGGCGTCGATGCCGCACGCGACGGCGAGGGCCAGGAGGAGACGCTGCAGCCGGGGGCGGACGACCGGCTCCCTCCAGCCGAGGGCGACGGCGACGACCGCGACGAGTGCGACCCACCACTGCGCAGCCCAGAGCGAGCCCGCGGCCGTCAGCCACCGACCGGCGTTCACGCCGAGGGCGTCGAGCGAGGTCAACGGGTTGGCCTGGCGCCAGGCGGCGACCTCGATGCCGAAGTGCCCGTTGACGACCCAGTTGAGCACGTAGGCCACCGCGACTCCAGCGGCGAACCCGGCGGCCCAGCCGGCGACGACGAGAAGCACCCTGCGCCACGGGGCGTCCCGGAGCGAGACGACGGCGAGGACGAGCAGCACGAAGGCGATCGGCGGGTAGGTGAGCACGGAGGCGATGCCGCTCAGGACCAGCCAGGCCACCAGCCACCGCCCCGAGCGAGCGGCTCGGGGCAGGAGCCAGACCGCGCCGGCGGCCACGAGCGCCGAGGGCGTCAGCGCCCCGGGCCAGTAGAGCAGCTGGACCCAGACCGGCGAGGCGAAGAGCGCTACGCCGAGGAGGGCGTCGGCGACGGGCCGGGGGCGTACCGCGGCCCGGTGGAGCAGCCGCCAGACGCCCGCCACGAGCAGCGCGTACGCGGCGGCATACGTCAGGGAGGCGGTCGTGACGGTGCCGTGCTGACCGACGAGCCACCACCAGCCGGAGTTGAGCCAGCGCCCCTCGCTCACGTTGTAGTACGACGGGGGGACCGCCCCCGGAGAACCCTCGGGCAGCAGGAACGCCCAGTCGTCCTGGCGGATGAAGGGGGTGACCGCCTGTGCGACTCCCTCGGTCACGACGAACGCGGCGGCGATGACGGCGACGAGGCGCAGGCGCGCGCCGTGCCGCGGCGTGACGCCGGGCAGGCGCACACCTCGGCCTTCGGAGGCGCGGGTGACGGTCTCGGTCGACATGGTGGTGACGCTCAGGGCTCGGGATGACGCGGACCTGCCGTCCGTGTCGGTGAACCATAGGTACCCAAAGAGAGCCTCCACCGCATCAGGTGCCTGACTCGCAGACGTGCGCAGGAGGCTCGCCCGGACCGCGCGTCCCGGAATACGGGGGCCCGGGCCGCCCGTTGGCACCCACGTGAGTCCTGCCGCGAAAGCCCAGCTGAACATCCTCGATCTCGTCCCCGTCCTCGACGGTGGGACCGCCGGTGAGGCCATCGCCTCGACGGTCGACATCGCCAGGCACGCCGAGAAGTGGGGCTACCAGCGCTACTGGATGGCAGAGCACCACAACATGCGCGGCGTCGCGTCGAGCTCGACGGCCGTGCTCATCGGCCACGTCGCCGACCAGACCGAGACGATCCGCGTCGGCGCCGGCGGCATCATGCTGCCCAACCATGCGCCCTACGTCGTCGCCGAGCAGTTCGGCACTCTCGCCACGATCCACCCGGGCCGCATCGACCTCGGACTCGGCCGCGCCCCGGGCACCGACCCGTTCACGACCCGCGCCCTGCGCCGCAACGAGGCCGCCGCGATGAACTTCGCGGGCGAGGTCGAGGAGCTCATCGGCTACCTCGGCGACCCCGACCCCGACGCCAAGGTCCGCGCCATCCCCGGTGAGGGCACCCACGTGCCCATCTGGATCCTCGGGTCGAGCCACGGTGGCGCCCAGGTGGCCGCCGCCCTCGGCCTGCCCTACTCCTTCGCCTCGCACTTCGCGCCGGCCGCCCTGATGAGCGCGCTCGAGGTCTACCGCTCGCGCTTCACGCCGTCGACCGAGCCCGGTGGCCTCGATGCCCCCCGCTCGATGGCCGGCGTCAACGTCATGGTCGCCGACACGACGGCCGAGGCCGAGCGGCTCTTCACGAGCGTGCTCCAGCGCTTCCACGGCATCGTCACCGGCCGACGGGCCGGGCTGCCGGAGCCGGAGGGTGACATCGCGAGCCTCATGGCGCAGTGGTCGCCGGCGGAGCGCCAGGCCGTGAGCGAGATGACCCGGGTCTCGCTCGTCGGCACGCCCGACGAGGTGCGCGACGGGCTCGCCGGCTTCGTCGAGGCCACGGGCGTCGACGAGGTCATCGTCACGTGCGGCGCCCACGACCACGAGGCACGGCTGCGCTCCTACGAGCTGCTCGCCGACGCCTGGCTCTGAGCGCCGGACGCGACGAGCCACCAGCCCCGACCTCTGAGAGGCTTGCACCATGACCGAGAGCACGACCGAGAGCACGACCGCCAGAGATCCGAAGGACCTGCGCCGCGTCACCCTGACCCGCGACAGCGTCGGCCGCTACACCGCCCGCAACGACCGCGGCGGGTCGATCACGCTGAGCTCCGGCACCGACGAGCTCTCGCCGGTCGAGCTGCTCCTCGCCGGTATCGCCGGCTGCACCGCCGTCGACGTCGACACCGTGACGACGCGACGCGCCGAGCCCGAGCAGTTCGAGATCGAGGTGACGGCCGACAAGGTCAAGGACGAGCACGGCAACCACCTCCAGGACATCGAGGTGCGCTTCCGGGTGCGCTTCCCCGAGGGTGACGGCGGCGACGCGGCGCGCGAGATGCTCCCCAAGCTCGTCAAGCGCTCGCACGACGAGTGGTGCACCGTGAGCCGCACCGTCGAGCTCGGGCAGCAGGTCACGACCACCGTCGAGTGACCGAGACCCGCCGTCCCCCGAAGGCGTATGCGTCAGGCGTGGTGGGCGGCGTCGAGCCACTCGATGGGGTCGCCCCACCCGAGCCGGCTGACCCCGTGCTTGTCGAGCGCGCGCACCGCGAGGGTGCGCCGGTGCGCCGCGAACGTCAGGACGTGCGCGACCATCGCGCCGTAGGAGCAGACGTAGGGCGGGTCGCAGGACGCGTCGACGAAGACGTCGTCGAGCCGACCCTCCTCGATCGCCTCGCGCACGTGGCCGAGGAAGACGGGTGCGGCGTCGGCCAGACGACGCCGCGCGGACGTCAGCGACTCGTGCTCCTCGACGGAGAAGTCGTAGTCGCGGCTCGCCATCGTGGCGTTCCACATCGCCATTTGGCCCACGAGCCGGCTGATGATGCGGCGCAGCGTCGACGGGTCGGGATCGTCGTCGACGTTCATGACGATCGGCTCGTCGAGCTGTTCGTCGGTGAGCTGGCCGGCGCACTCGATGAGCTGGCCGGTCAGCCAGATGTGGTGCTCGACCATCCTCTGCACGAGGTCCATGGCAGTGACCTTTCGCTGGGCCGGGAGGCGTATGCCGCCGGGCGGGTGGAAGTGGATGTCGTTGGCCGCCTCCAGACGGATCGTCCCCGGACGTCCGCGCCACGCGCTCGGCGTCGTGCCGTAGGCGCGACGGAACGCCCGGGTGAACGCCTCGTGCGAGCCGTAGCCCGCCTCGACCGCGACGTCGAGGACGGACCGGCGGCTCGCCGCGAGGCGGTAGGCCGAACGCTCGAGCAGCACCCTGCGGCGCAGGGAGCTCGGCGCCTCGCCTGCGCCCGCGCTGACGATGCGGTCGAGGTGGAACCGTGACAGGTGCAGCCGGCCCGCGATCTGCTCGCCGGTCAGGTCGGGCTCGTCGAGGGTGTCGACGAGCACGTCCAGCCAGGCGCTGAAGGTGTCACGGGAGCCGGTCACGTCACGATCCTGCGCGACCCGACCCCACGCGTACTTGATCGGCTTTGCTCTGTCGGCAAGGACGCCCGATCAGGGGTAGACGACGACCTTGTCACCGATGCGCACCGCGAAGAAGAGCGCCTTGACCTGCGCGTGGTCGGCGATGTTGACGCAGCCGTGGCTCGCGCTGGCGTAGCCGAGCCGCGCGAAGTTCGACGAGTAGTGCACGGCCTGGCCGCCGGAGAAGAACATCGAGTAGGGCATCGGCGTGAAGTAGAGGTTGGAGATGACGTACTCGTACTTCCGGGAGACGCTGAAGGTGCCCTCGCGCGTCTCCTTGCCGGGACGACCGAAGCGGGCCCACATGGCCGTGAGCGGCTTGCCGTTCACGACCCACGTCAGGGTGCGGGTCGACTTGTCGACGCACATGACCCTGCCGGTGCGGCATCGCTGGTCGAGCGAGGAGAGCGTCGGCACGAGCGGGCGCAGGCCCGCGTAGTAGCGGTGCTGGTCGAAGGTGCCGGGCGTGTAGGTCAGGGCTCGCAGGCGCGCCCACGTGCGGCTGTCGACGACACCTGACTGCGGCACGTCGTAGGCGCGCTGGAAGGCGAGCACCTTCTGGCCGAGCGTCCAGCCGTAGGTGCCGGAGAACGCATACGGCCACAGGCCCTTGGCACCGAGGCGTCGCTGGAGCTCGCGGACGTTGGCGGCGGCCGTCGTGCTGCCGAGCACGACCGGGGACGTCGACATCGAGACGAGCCGGCTCCACGTGCGCTGGTCGAGCACGCCGGACTGGGGGAGGTTCTGGTCGCGCTGGAAGGTGAGCACCTTCTGGCCGAGGGTCCAGCCGTAGTAGCCGGACACGGCGTAGGACCAATAGGACGCCTTGACGGCCCGCAGACGCGACTGGAGATCCTTGACGGCGTACCCCGACGAGCCCTCGTCGAGACGGGTCGTGGTCGCGGTGAGGGCGACGAGTCGGCTCCAGGTGCGCTGGTCGACGACGCCGGTGCGGGGCAGTGACTGGTCGGTCTGGAAGGCGAGGACCGTCTGGCCGAGCGTCCAGCCGTAGGAGCCGGAGACGGCATACGTCCAGTACGACGCCTTGACGAGGCGCAGGCGCACCTGGAGGTCCTTGACCTTCCAGCCGGAGCTGCCGGCCGGGATGACGACGGGGCTCGGCGCGGGCGGCGGCGGGGTCGTCGCCGTGGGGCTCGACGTCGTGGGCGGCGTCGTCGCCGTGGTCGTGGTGGTGGTCGTCGTCGTGCTGGAGGTCGTCGTCGCGTCGGCGACCGTGCTCCCGGCGGTCGAGCCGGTCGAGCCCGTGGACGTCGAGGTGCCGGGCAGTGTCGGCGTGCCGGTGAGGTCGTCGGCGCGGGCGGCCGGAGCCGTCACGGTGAGTGCGATGACCGCGAGCGTGGCAGCGACGCTGCCCACGGTGCGATTCCTGTCCATGCGGATGGTCCTCATGGTGTCCCCTGGTGTCCTGACCGCGCGACGGCGGCTGTGAGTCGGCGCGATCGCGCCCTTCATTGTGGCAGGCGAACCGGGCTTTGGCGCGGCGTGCCGACACCTCCCCGGACGCGTCGACGGGGCGAAAGGTTGTCGCGCTCCGCAGACCGGCCCGTGGGAAGGGCGTCAGGCTCCCGGGAGGCGACGGACCGTGAGGATCTGCTCGGCGCGACCGACCGGGCCGCGCACGTCGTGCAGTGTCGTCGACGTCAGCCCGAGACCCGTCGGGCCCATCGTCACCCGGGTGTCGAAACCGACCCACCCGCGGACCGGCTCGCGGAAGAGGTGCACGCTGAGGTCGACGTTGGGGAACATCCACTCCCGCGGTGAGACGCGCACCGCGATGCCGTTGGCCGTGTCGGCGAGGCGCACGAGATCGGCTGTGGGAGAGCAGGTCTCGCCGTCGACGAGGGGGTTGAGCGCGCGGATCCAGGCTCGGGTCCGGCCCGGGCGACGCTCGGCGTCGACCCGGAACTCGAGCCCCTCGATGTAGCCGCCCTCCCACGTGTCGGCACCCGCCCACGGCAGCATCTCGTCGGGTCCGGGGATCGGCTCGAGCTCGACGCCGGCCACCGGCTCGGAGTCGTGGGCGGCGAGCCTCCACGCGTGGGCCCGCACGACGGGACGGTCGTCGACGAGCATCGTCGCCTCGACGAGCTCGATGGTGCGACCAGGGCGGGTCGTGCGCACGTCCACTCGGCTCGGTCGCGCCGGGATCATGCCGAGGATGTCGAAGGAGATGCGCGCGAGCTGCATCCCCTCGCGTGGCTCGTGGAGGTCGATCTCGTGGGCGAGGATGCCGCTGACGGGAGCCATGTGCTGCTCGTCGTCGCGCCAGGCGCCCTGCACGTGCACGGTCGGGGCGTAGAGGCCACGGTCCAGCCGGCGGTAGAAGGCCGGGGTGTCGCGGTCGAGCTCGAAGCCGGTGCTGTCGCGGGTCTCGCTGGTCACCCGCCCACCCTAGGTGTCGGTCGGTGCCGCTCAGACCGCGCCGTCGGAGAGGCCGAGCCCGAGGTCGACCATGCGCACGAGGCGCGGCGCGAGCTCGTCGACGGCGCCGGGCGGCAGGTCGCGCAGCGGGCCCTCGAGGGCGAGCATGGCCATGCCGTGGACGGCCGCCCACGCGAGCAGCTCGGCGCCGGGACGCTCGTCGTCGGACATGACGCCGGCGTCGACCATGGCGTCGAGGGAGTCGGCGAGCAGCTGGAAGGGGGTGCGGCCGCCCGCGCCGGCCGCGTCCGGGGAGGCGGCCCGGCTGAGGTCGACCGGCACGGCGAACGCCGCGCGGAACAGGCCCGGTTCGTCCATCGCGAAGCGCAGGTAGCCGACGCCCACGGCCCGGAAGCGGGCACGCGCTCGCGGGCCCGTCTCGAGGTCGTCGGGGACGGCGTCCATCGTGGCGCCGATGACGTCAGCGGCACGCGCCTGGGCGCGGGAGACGACCTCGCCCAGCAGCGCGTCACGGTCGGCGAAGTGGCGGTAGGCCGCGTTGGCCGAGACCCCGACGCGGCGCGTCGCCTCGCGCAGGACGACCTTGTCGGGCCCGCCCTCGCGGGCGAGGTCGGTGCCCGCCTCGAGCAGGGCCCGGCGCAGGTCGCCGTGGTGGTACGTCGCCCGCGCCGGCGGGGTGCCCGACGGGTCGGGTGCCGTGGCGGGTGCCGGGTCGGCGTCGAAGGCGGCGGACGTGCTCACAGCCCCATCATGCTCCGGGGCGTGGCGGCGGGGCCTCACCCGGCTGCGGGATGGGACGGGGGTGTCGCGAGGCCGCGCAGGGCCAGCACGGTGCGGAGCAGGTCGGGGCGGTTGGTGATGAGGCCGTCGACGCCGAGGTCGACGAGACGACCCATGTCGTCCTCGTCGTCGACGGTCCACGGCACGACGGCGAGCCCCGCGGCGTGCGCCGAACGGACGAGCGCGGCATCGACGGGGAGGTCCTCCCGCGGCGACAGGGCGACGACACCCGCGATGCGGGAGGCGGCGCGCACGACGTCGCCGCTCACGTCGTCGATGTCGGTGCCGCCCAGCCACGGGGACGCGCCCTCCTGGCCCCGCTCGAGCCGCTCGGGGGAGACGAGGGCGACGAGCCGGGCGCGGGGCGCGATGCGGTGGACCGCGGTCAGGCTCGCCCAGTCGAACGACTGGATCGTCGCGCGGCCCGCGACACCGCCCTCGTCGAGCACCGCCCACACCTTCGCCGCGTACTCGGCGCGCGGCACGGTGAGCCCGAGGTCGTCCGCCTGCACCTTGATCTCGACGTTGAGCCCGACGTCGTCGGCGCCGCGCTCTCGCAGCAGATCGACGACCTCGCGGAGCTCGGGCACGTGTGCACCGGACACGGCGCGCTGGTCCGGGTGGTCGGGGGTCGGGTGGTATCCGCAGTCGAGCGTGCGCACCTGCGCGAGTGTCAGGAGCCGGAAGGGCTTGCCGGAGTATGGAAAGAGGTCGTCGGACAGGCCGGCCGGAGACGTGTCGCGGCACGTGTCCGGGTTGACCCGGTTGTCGTGGGCGACCACGACGGCACCGTCGCGGGTGACCTGTGCGTCGAGCTCAAGGGTCGTGACGCCGATGTCGAGCGCACGCGCGAAGGCCTCCAGGGTGTTCTCCGACGTCAGGTCCGCACCGCCGCGGTGCGCCTGGAGGTCGAAGGCGCGGGCCAGTCTGGTCGGCGGCGGCGCGTCCGCGGGAGCCCCTCCGCCGCCCGCGCAGGCGGCGGTGACGAGCGCTACGAGGGCCAGGGCGATCACGCCGCCGAGCGCGGTCACGGCACCCGGACGCGACGCTCCTCGCGTGTCCACCACGTCGTCAGAACCCGAAGCGCCGGGCCGTGGCACGCACGGCATCCGCGGACGCCCGCAGGCCCGCCAGCTCGGCGTCGGTCATCGGCACCTCGACCCGGTCGCCGACGCCGCCGGAATGGACGATCGTCGGCACCGACAGGCAGACGTCGCTGATGCCGTAGTAGTCGTCGAGCAGCGACGAGACGGGAAGGATGCGGCGCTCGTCGAAGAGGACCGCTTCGATGATGCGCGTGGCGGCGAGGCCGATCGCGTAGTTGGTCGCGCCCTTGCCCTCGATGACCCGGTAGGCCGACTGCACGACGTCGGTCGCGATGCGGTCGCGCGCCTCCTCGGGGAGGGCGATGCGTCCGTCCGACGTGCGCCACTGCAGGAGCGGCACGGAGCCGATGGTCGCGGACGACCACAGCGGCAGCTCGGAGTCGCCGTGCTCACCGATGACGTACGCGTGCACGCTCTGGGCTGCGACGCCCGTGTGCTCGGCGAGGAGGAAGCGCAGTCGTGACGAGTCGAGGACCGTGCCCGACCCGAACAGCCGCGCGGCCGGCAGCCCGGACACCTGGATGGCCGCGTACGTGACGACGTCGACGGGGTTGGTGACCATGACGTGCACGGCGTCCGGAGCGACCTCGACGAGCTGCGGCAGGATCCCGCGCATGATGCCGATCGTCGACTCGGCGAGCTCGAGCCGGGACTGCCCGGGCTTCTGCTTGGCCCCCGCCGTGAAGACGATGACGTCGGAGTCGGCCAGCACCGCGACGTCCTCGGAGCCGTCGACGTGCGCCATCGGGACGAACTGGATGCCGTGGCTGAGGTCGAGCGCCTCGGCGCGCACCTTGGCGGCGTTGACGTCGAAGAGCGCCACGTTCTGGGCGACACCACGCATCAACGCGGCATACGCCAGCGTGGCGCCGACGGCGCCGGCCCCGACGATCCCGAGCTTCGTCGTGCGGCGGCGGGTGCTGCCTGCCGGTGTCTCCACGGTCATCGTCGGTCCTCCGTCGCTCGTGCACGTCGTCGCTGCGAGTGTGTCAGCCTGACGTCATGACTGGTGAGGGACCGCGGCTCGTCCTCGTCGTCGGGCTGCCCGGCGCCGGCAAGACGACGCTGGCGAGGCGTCTCGAGACCGAGCGTCCCGCCGTGCGGATGAGCCCCGCCGAGTGGCTGCGCGACCTGCGCATCGACCCGCTCGACGGCACCTTCCGCGACCTGCTCGAGCACCGGCTCTGGGACGACACTCAACGGCTCCTGCGCCTCGGCGTGAGCGTCGTGCTCGAGTACGGGCTCTGGGCCGAGGCCGAGCGTGAGGAGAAGCGCGTCGCGGCCCGGGCCCTCGGCGTCGGGGTCGAGCTGCACGTGCTCGACCTGCCCGTCGACGAGCTCTGGGCGCGGATCGAGCGTCGCAACCGTGACGGTTCCCCCGGCTCCGTGCCGATCACGCGCGCGCAGCTCGACGCCTACCTGCCGTGGTGGCACGCCCCGTCCGAGGAGGAGCGGTCCCGCTACGACGCTCCTCCGGGCTCCTGACGCGTGTCGAGGGTCGGTGGCGCCACGCGTGTGACGATGGTGTCGTGGACCCGCCCGTGGATGCCGTCCCGTCGCTGGACGGCTATCCCGTGGCGCCCCCGCCGCTGCGGCCGCCCGTCGTCTTCGACCAGGTCTGGCGCGACCTGACGTTCGTCCACTGGCCCGTCGACCCGGACGCGGTGCGCCACCTCTTCCCGACCGGCACCCGCCCGGACGTCTTCGCCGACGGGCGCACGTACGTCGCGCTCGTGCCCTTCGTCATGGACGGCATGCGGCTCGGTCGGGCGCCCTCGCCCCGACTGCCGTGGCTCGGCAGCTTCCTCGAGACGAACATCCGGCTCTACTCGGTCGACGACGCCGGGCACCACGGGGTGCTCTTCCGCTCGCTCGAGACCGAGCGGTCCCTCGTCGTCCTCGGCGCTCGCGCCGGCCTCGGGATCCCCTACACGTGGGCCCGGATGCGACTGCGCCGCGACGGTGACGTCGTGACCTACACGAGCCGGCGCCGAGCCCCGTCCCGCGGGCTGCGCAGCCTCCTCACGGTCCGCGTCGGTGAGCCGGTCGAGCCGACGCCGCTCGAGACGTGGCTCACGGCCCGCTGGGGCGCCCACACCCGCGTCGCCGGGCGCACGCTCTGGGTGCCCAACGAGCACGGGCCGTGGCCGTTGTATGCGGCCGACGTCGTCGAGCTCGCCGACGACCTGCTCGGGGCGAGCGGGGTCACCCCCACCGGGCCGCGGCTGCGCGCGCTGTGGTCACCCGGCGTGGCCACGCGGTTCGGCCGCCCGTCGCGCGTGGCGTGACGCCGGGCGTGACCGCTCAGCCGAAGAGCTCGCGCAGGCACTCGCCGAACATCGTCGTGTGTGCCTCGACGTCGGCGGTGGTCGTGGCCGGGCTCATCAGCGCCATGTTGTGGAAGGGCGTCAGGAGGATGCCGCGGTTGAGGGCGTAGAGGTGGAGGTACTGCTGCAGCTCGAAGTCGTCGGCGTCGTGGGCCTCCTGGCCGTCGCGCGAGGGGCGGCCGGAGAAGTTGTACTCGGCCCGGGCGCCGAGCCGCGTCACGTGCCAGTCGGCCCCGACCGCGTCGATGCCGGCCTGCACGCCGTCGGCCCACGCGTCGGCGAGCGGCACCATGTGCTCGAACGCCTTGGCCGTCATGACGTGCTCGAGCGTGGCCTTCATGGCCGCCATGGAGAGGCCGTTGCCGGCCAGCGTGCCGCCGATACCGCCGACGTCGATGTCCTCCAGCTCGATGGAGCGCGCGATGCGGTCGGCGATGTCCTGGCTGAAACCGAAGGTGCCGCAGGGGATGCCGCCGCCGATGGACTTGCCGATGACGAGCAGGTCGGGCTCGAGGCCGTGAGTGCCGGTGTAACCACCCGGGCCCGCGCAGATCGTGTGCGTCTCGTCGTTGACGAGCAGGGCGCCGTAGCGGGTGGCGAGCACGCGCAACCCCTCGTTGTAGCCGGGGTCGGGCAGCACGATGCCGATGTTGGTCAGGGCCGGCTCGACGAGGATCGCCGCGACGTCACCGTGGGCCAGGGCGCGCTCGAGCGCCTCGAGGTCGTTGAACTCGACGACCCGCGTCGTCTCCGACGTGTCGACGGGGGCGCCGATGTTGCTGCGCCGGTCGACCGTCGAGCCGTCGGGGCCCAGCGTCGCGAAGGCCTCGTCGACGGAGCCGTGGTAGCACCAGTTGTGGACGACGACCTTGCTGCGGCCGGTGAGGTGGCGGGCGTAGCGGATCGCGTGGCGGTTGGCGTCCGTGGCGGTCAGTGTGAACTGCCAGAAGGGGAGGCCGAAGCGCTCGGCGAGCCCGGTCGAGACCGCGATCGCGTCCTCGGTGGGCAGCATCGTCGTGATCCCGCGGGAGAGCTGTCGGGTCACGGCCTCGACCGTCGGCGCGGGGGAGTGTCCCATCATCGCGCCGGTGTCACCGAGGCAGAGATCGATGTGGTCGATGCCGTCGACGCACGTGAAGTGCGCGCCCTCGGCCTGATCGACGAAGACCGGGAAGTCGCCGGGCCACTTGACCATCCAGCTCATCGGGACGCCGCCGGGCATGTGCGCGGCCGCCTGCTCGGCCAGGGCCCGGGAGCGCGGTCGCGCCTCGGCGAAGGTGGTCCGCTCGCGGGTGTGCAGGTCGGCGAGACGGGCGCGGTCGACGGTGCTCATGTCCGCATCATGCCCCGCGGAGCCACGCGGCGGAAGTAATCGCCCAAACCCCACCAGACCGCGGATTCCGTAGGTGTTGGAAGGGGATTCAAGCGAAAAGGCACAGGTTCGCAGGGCTTGCGGAGGGCCTGGGAGGTGGCATGATCCCGCCCATGCCCCCGAGCGGTTACCGCGGCCTCAGCCTCTGGCACGACACGATCGACGACATCGAGCCGCGCCCCTCGCTCGACACCGACATCGACGTGGACGTCGCCGTCGTCGGTGCCGGTTACACCGGCCTGTGGACGGCCTACCACCTCGTCGCGGCCGACCCGACGATCCGGGTCGCCGTCATCGAGAAGGAGGTGGCCGGCTTCGGCGCCTCGGGCCGCAACGGTGGCTGGTGCTCGGCCCTGTTCCCCGCCTCGCTCAAGCGGATGGCGGCCGAGCGCGGCCGGGAGGCGGCGGTGCGGATGCAGCACCTGCTGCACGACACGGTCGCCGACGTCGGCCGGATCGCCGACGCGGAAGGCATCGACTGCCACTTCGACCAGGGCGGCTACCTCTCCGTCGCGCGGAACCCGGCCCAGCTCGAACGGGTTCGCGAGGAGGTCGCCGATCATCGCGAGTGGGGCTTCGGCGAGGACGACCACCGCCTCCTCGACGCGCGCGAGGTCACCGCGATCGCCGGCGTCAACGACGCGCTCGGCGGCTCGTTCACCCCCCACTGTGCCGCCATCCACCCGGCGCGCCTCGTCCGCGGGCTCGCCGATGCCGTCGAGCGCCGCGGCGTCGTCGTCCACGAGCGCACGACGGCCGTCGACGTGCGCAGCCGACGCGTCGTCACGCCGCACGGCACGGTGCGCGCCGAGCACGTCGTCCTCGCGACCGAGGGCTACACGCCGACCGTCGCCGGGCGCCGCAGGGCCATCGCACCGATCTACTCGCTCATGACCGCGACGGAGCCCCTGCCCGACGACACCTGGGCGCAGATCGGCCTCGACAAGCGCACGACCTTCGCCGACAACCGGCACCTGACGATCTACGGCCAGCGCACCCGGGACGGACGGATCGCCTTCGGCGGCAGAGGCGCTCCCTACCACTACGCGTCCAAGGTCTCCCCGCTCTACGACCGCGACGAGCGCGTCCACGCAGCCCTGCGCCGGATTCTCCTCGAGCTCTTCCCCGTCCTCGACGGCGTCACCTTCACGCATGCCTGGGGCGGCAACCTCGGCGTGCCCCGCGACTGGTTCCCGTCGGTCCGTCACGACCGACACACCGGCCTCGCGTTCGCGGGCGGCTACGTCGGTGACGGCGTCGCCACCTCGGCGCTCGCCGGTCGCACGCTGGCCGCGATGATCCGCGGCGACGACCCCGAAGGCCTGGCCACGCTGCCCTGGGCGGGACGCACGTCCCGCGACTGGGAGCCCGAGCCGCTGCGCTGGCTCGGCGTCAACGCCGTCACCGCGCTCATGACCTCGGCCGACTGGTCGGAGCGCCGCACCGGCCGCCCGTCGCGCGCCGCGTCGGCCTTCTGGACAGCGCTCGGCCAGTAGGTCGGCGGGTCCTGGGCCGGGTGCTGCGCCGCCGCGGTGGTCGGCTCAGGACCGGTGCGCGGTGAAGGCGCCGTCCGTCAGCACCGGCACGAGCGATGACGCGTCGAGCTCGGCCGCGACCGCCACGTCGTCGGGCCACCCCTGCTCGACGAGCTCGCGGCCGCTCGCGCACGCGTGCAGGGCCTCCCCGACCCGGTGCTGCACGGCGAGCCACGCCGCCCCGGCCGCTTCGGCCTCGGGGCTGAGCAGGAGGGGTCCGCCTCGGTGCTCGAGGAAACCGGCCAGGGCGGCGACGACGGCTCCCGCACCCCACAGGTCCTCGACGGCGGGCCGCAGGGACCCGTCGGGCCAGCGCTCACCCGCCGGCACGACGAGGACGGCCGGCTGCGAGGCCGGACCGTGCGACCGCCGGGACGCGTCGAGCCAGTCGACGAGCCAGGTGGCCACCGCGGCGCGGTTGCGCACCGAGGCCGCCACGACGTCCGCCCCGGCCCCGGCCAGCACGGCAGTGGTCGTCGAGCCGTTGGGCGAGGGCAGGACGAGGTCGCCGACCGGTCCGGCCGCGCGGATCGAGGCCGGAGACAGACTGATGGCGCCGTCGACGCGAGCCTCGGACCGACCCCGGGCGAGCGTCGCGCCGAGCCCGTCGGCGAAGGCCCGGGCCGACTCGTCCATCCAGCGGTAGGGGTGCACGCGGATGCCCGCGTCCATGGCGACGGACACGCACGTCGTGAAGCTGAGGACGTCGACGACGACCGCACACACGGGCGAGCCTGCGGCCACGGCATACGCCGTCATGGCCTCGGCGGCGCCGGGCCCCCAGTCGAGGCGGACGACGTGCCGGTCCTGCGCGTGCCACTGCTCCATGGCACCAACCTAGGGGTGGCTCAGCCGCCGAACGTCCGGGTCAGGTACGTGCCGTAGGTGCCGCCGGTCGCGTAGCCGACGCCGATGTCGCGGGGCGGAGGCGCCGGTCTCGAGGTGCCCGTCGGCACCGGCACCGTGACGAGCGGAGCGGGGGCGCGGGGGGTGAGCGACGGCTGGGGCGACGACGTCGGCGTCGTCGACGTCGTGGTGGCCGAGGGCGAGGGCGTGCGCCCGGGCTCGGTGGCGTCCGCGACGCGGCTGCTCGGGGTGACCGGGACCGAGGGTGTGGAGGGTGTGGAGGGTGTGGAGGGTGTGGAGGGTGTGGAGGGGGTGGAGGGGGTGGAGGGTGTCGACCGGTGGCCGGGGCGCATCCCACCGGAGTCGTGGACGATCGCGACGCCTCCCACGACGAGCAGCGCGGACACCGTCAGGGTCACCACGGCGGCGCGCCGGGATCCCATGGCCGCGGGATCGGTGTGCCATCCCATGTGCGCCTTTCGTCATCCAGCGAGCGGTACCTTACGCGCCCCCGGCCACGGTGGACGATGGGCGCGCCCAGGCTCAGCGGGCGTCGAGCTCGCGCACGAGGCGGGCCGGTGCCGTCAGCCGGTAGGACGCGTCGACGAGCTCGGCGACCTCCTGCCAGTCCACCTCCCCCGGCGGGCCGCACGCGCGCAGGTCGAGCCCGACCCAACCGGAGGGGCCGACGTAGGCCGGATCGTAGAAGCGCGCGTCACCGAGCAGGGCCGGCCGCTCGGCGGCGTCGGGGAGCACGAGGACGGAGTGCCGGTAGGGCTCCGGGTCGTGGTCGCCCCGGACGGTGCCGCCGTAGGTGAGGAAGAGCTTCGTCGTGAAGAAGCTCGGGCGCCCGTGCGACACCTTCTCGTCGGCGCCCGGCAGGGCCAGACAGATCCCACGGACCCTGGCCAGATAGGGGTCCGCGCCGTCGAACATCAGGGGATGGGCCACCCGACCACGGTAGGGCCGCCGCAGCCCTCGGAGGTGCCTCAGGCGCCGCAGACTCCGCCGCAGCCGCCCGCGCCGCAGCCGCCACCGCACCCGCCCGCGGCAACGGGCTCCGGCACCTCGTGCCGGGTCGACCACGCCGTGTCGAGGGCCTGGGTGAAGACCTCGACCGGCTGGGCGCCCGAGACGCCGTACTTGCGGTCGAAGACGAAGAAGGGGACCGACTCGATGCCGAGCATCTTGGCCGTCGCCTCGTCACTGCGCACGTGGTTGCCGTAGTCGTCCGACTCGAGCATGGCGCGCACGGCGCCGTCGTCGAGACCGATCTCGGTCG
This sequence comes from Terrabacter sp. Ter38, assembly GCF_024519435.1. Classification (GTDB taxonomy): domain Bacteria; phylum Actinomycetota; class Actinomycetes; order Actinomycetales; family Dermatophilaceae; genus Terrabacter. The sequence continues at coordinate 175,301 of NZ_JALJRZ010000006.1, read as the reverse complement.
CGAGCCGCACGAGCACCTCGCGGTCACCGACCGCGAGGCCGTCGGTGAAGTAGGCGCGCATGAGGCGCTCGTGGGCGGCGTCGGCCAGACCCTGCTCGGCGGCGAGGTGGACGACGCGGTGGGCGTCGAAGGTGTTGCCGTAGCGGGCCTGCTCCCAGTTGAACGTGAGGCCCAGCTCGGCAGCCGCCGCGGCCATCGATTCGTGCTGCGCGACAGCCTGCTCGCGCGTCGTGCCGTACTTGGCGGCCACGAGGTCGACGAGCGCGACGTCCGACGCCGGGTCGGCGCCTCGGTCGAGCTCGAAGCTGTGCCACGTCACCTCGACCTCGTCGGCGTGCTCGAACTGCGCGAGCGCGCCCTCGAGGCGGCGCTTGCCGAGGTAGCAGAACGGGCACACGATGTCGGACCAGATGTCGATCTTCACGGTCGTGCAACCTACCCGCGCGCACCCGTGTTCCCCGCATCGGGCGAGTCGTCCGTCACTCCCGGGTGAGCGGGCGTATGCCGTTCAGCCGGCGCGGGCGATGCGGTGCAGGATCGCGGCGGCAGACTCCGCATCCCGGGTCTCGGGCAGCCAGTGCCCCGCGTCGAGCTCGACGAGCTCGTAGTCGCCCGTCACGTGCTCGTGGGTCAGCTCGGCTGCGGTCCGGCCGAGGAACGGGTCGCGCGAGCCCCAGACGTAGGTCGTGGGCACGTCGACGCGGTGCGCCCCGACGCCGGAGTGCCGGGCCGCGCGGTACCAGTTGATCGGGCCGGTGAGCGCCTCGGCGTGACCGAGCCGGACGGCATACCTGCTCCGGTCGGCAGCCGGCAGGCCCGAGCGGGCCATGAGGCGGTCGAAGCCGGCGGCGAGGGCCCGCTCGGGCAGGCGCGGCACCTGGAAGGCCGCCATGTACCAGGACTTGCGCTTCTGCTCGGTGCCGGACCGCCAGGCCCGCGACATCGCGGCCGGGTGCGGCGTCGACAGGACGGTCAGCGACGCGATGCGGGTCGGGTGGTTGGCTGCGACGAGCCACGCGAGGGCGCCCCCCCAGTCGTGGCCGACGAGATGGACCCGCTCCCGTCCGGAGGCCTCGATGAGACCGATGACATCGGCGACGAGCTCGTCGAGACGGTAGGCGTCCCGGTCGGGCGGGCAGGCTGCGGGGGAGTAGCCGCGCTGGTCCGGGGCGAGGGTGCGCAGCCCCGCCTCGTGCAGCCGGGCGGCGACGCGGTCCCAGCTCGTGCGGTCGGTCGGGAAGCCGTGGAGCAGCACGACGACGTCGCCGCCCAGGGGTCCCTCATCGGTCACGTCGAAGCGCAGTCCGTCGCGGCTGTAGGTCGTGATCCGGTTCTCGAGGGCTCGCATGTCCCCATGGTGCCCCGGCGACCCGACGAGTGCCCGGCAGGGTGCCCGGGTCAGGGTCGTCACCTAGGGGCGAAACCCGAGGCGGCGCGACACCCGGGCGACCTACTGTGGAGCCATGCCCGACGTGTCCGACCAGCGCATCCAGCCCGGCGCGGGCCGCGCCTGGTGGCACGTGTCGCGCACCGGTCTGTTCTTCGGCGCCGCCTACTTCCTCACGTCGATGGCCCCGAGCCTGCTGCCGCGCACGTGGTACTACCAGGGCCTCATCAGCGGCCTGTGCGCCGTGGCCGGCTACGCGCTCGGCGTGTTCGTCGCCTGGGTCGTCCGTCGGGTGGCCCGCCTCATCGACCTGCACGTCACGGTGAGCGGCGAGGCCCGTCACTGGCTGCTCGTCGCCGCGCCCGTCTTCGGAGCGGTGGCGGTCCTCGGGCTGACGGTCGCCAACGTGCGCTCGCAGGCGCGCACGGCGGCCGTGGTCCGGCTGACCCCCCTCGACCCGTTCGACTGGGCCCTGGCGCTCGTGCTCGCGGCCGTCGTCGCCGTCCTCTTCCTCGCGATCGCGCGGGGTCTGCGCGGCGCGACCCACCAGCTCGCCGAGGCCGCTGGTCACGTGCTGCCCAAGACGATCGCGACGCTCACCGCCGTCGTCGTCGTGGCCCTCGCGGCGGCGTGGGTGACCGACAGCGTGCTCTTCCACCGCGGCATGCAGGCCTTCGCCGGCGTCGCGGCCCAGGTCAACACGGCCCCGAGCGGCCGGGCGGCGCCGACCTCCCCGCTGCGGTCGGGCGGTCCCGGGTCGCTCGAGTCGTGGGACAGCCTCGGCTTCCAGGGCCAGATGTTCGTCACGAGCGCGCCGACGGCCGCCCAGATCACCGCAGCGACCGACCGCGGGGCCATCGAGCCGATCCGCGTCTACGCCGGGCGCGCGCCGGACCGCACGGTCGACGACGTCGCCGACGCCGTGGTCGCCGAGCTGCAGCGCACGAAGGCGTTCAACCGCCGGGTGCTCGCGGTCTTCACGACGACGGGTACCGGGTGGGTCGACGACTGGTCGGCCCAGTCCGTCGAGTACCTCAGCAACGGCGACAGCGCGATCGCCGCGATGCAGTACTCCTACCTGCCCAGCGCGATGTCGATGATGACCGACCGCGAGACCCCGCGCGAGGCGGGCAAGGCGCTCTTCGACAAGGTGTATGCCGTCTGGCGCACCCTGCCGGCCGACGATCGCCCGCAGCTCGTCGTCGGCGGGGAGTCGCTCGGCTCCTACGGCGGGCAGGCGGCGTTCACGGACGCCGACGACATGCTGGCCCGCGCGCAGGGCGGAGTCTGGGTCGGCACCCCCAGCTTCACCGACATCGCGGAGTCGCTGACCGCCCGACGCAACGAGGGGTCGCCCGAGATCGTCCCGGTCGTCGACGGGGGCCTGCACATCCGTTTCGCGGCGAGCGGCGACCAGCTGACCCACGACTACTACGGTCGCGACTACGGCGCGTGGGACTTCCCGCGCTTCGTCTACGCCCAGCACCCGTCCGACCCCGTCGTCTGGTGGAACCCTGCCCTGCTCGGCGCCGAGCCCGACTGGCTGCGCGAGCCGCGGGGTCACGACGTCAACCCCGACGTCACGTGGATCCCCTTCGTGACCTTCTGGCAGCTGACCACAGACATGGCCGTCGGCCACGACCCGCCCGACGGCTACGGCCACCGCTACGGGCCCGAGCTCGTCCCGGCGTGGGGCTCGGTCCTCGGCGGCTCGCCCACCGACGACTACTCGAAGCTCGTCGCAGGGATCGAGGAGACGGTATCTCGGGTCGAGTGAGGGCGGCTCCGCGGCTGACTACGCTCGGACCGTGCCAGCGCAGCGTTTCCACGGGCAGATCGCCGGCGTCGGCTCCACGTCCGGCGTCCGGGTCGTCGTCGGCTCGTGGCTGCGCACGCCGCTCGGGTCGTTCGGCGACGCGATGGTCGAGACGGCCGGTGGGCACCGGGTGCTCGTCGCGCCGACCCCGCAGGTCGCGGCGTTCATCGAGGCGACGTACGCCTTCGACGAGGTGCGCCTCGAGCCGATCACCGTGCGCACGGGCCGCGACCACTGGCAGGTCATGTCGCCCTCTCTCTCCCTCGACCTCACGGTCGGAGGGCGTATGCCGCTCGGCCGGCTCCTGCGGGCCGTGCCCGCGCGCGTCGCGTCGAGTCCCCGGTGGGCGACGGTCGTCGACCCCGTCGCCCGGGTCGTCCTGCGTGGGGTCCGCACCCGCGGCACGGCGCTCGAGGGCCGTCAGGAGTTCTACGGAGCCACCGACCTGCACGCCGTGACGGCGCTCGCCGGTCGCTTCGACGGCGTCGCGCTGGGAGCCCTCGCGCCGGTCGACCCGCCCTGCCGGTTCGGCTTCTCGTCGACGCCTCGCCGCCCGTCGGTGACGTCGGTCGTCACGACCGTCGTCACCGGCGACGAGGCGGGCACCCTTCAGGCAGAGACGGATCCGAACCGCGCGACGTAGTGCCAGACCCGCTTGAGGGACTGCTCGTCGTGCCGCCCTGCTCGTGAGGCGTCCCCGATGACCTGCGGGGTGACGATGCCGTCGACGGCGAGCGACTCACCGAGCGCGACGAACTCCGGCCCGCGGTAGCCCGGGTGGGCACGGAGGGTTGCGACGTCGAGCCGGTAGCCCGGGTGCCACTCGACGGGCACGCCGAGCCGGAGGGCATCCGCCTCTACGTCGGTGCCTCGGTAGCCGGGGTCGAGCACGAGCGCCTCGACGTCACGGGCGAGGTCGAGCACCCCGTGGGCGTGGGCCTCGACGTAGTCGTCGAGGAGGTCGTGGTCGGCGGCCTCGGCATGGTCGCCGAGCGCGAAAGCCATTGCGGTGCCGAAGTGGTCGGGCTCGAAGACGCTGTCGGGGAAGCAGAACGTCGTCCGCTCCAGCGTGTGCGCCGCCAGCCGGACGTGGGCCGACCCGAAGCGCGGAGCGGCGCCGTACGGGCGTCGGTGCAGGTCGAGAGCGCCGTACTTCGGCCGCAGCGCCGGCTCGGCGTCGTCGTAGGCGCCGCCGAAGATCCGGCTCTCCCAGCGCCATCGGTCACCGCCGGGAAGCGCCGTCAGCCCACCGTTGCTCGTGCCCGTCTCGAACTGGGAGCGGTAGACACCGTCGCGGGCCATGACGGCGAGGATCGGCTCGCCGCGGACGAGGCGGTCCGGATGGAAGTTGAGGGTGACGCGCAGCGTCGGGTCGAGCGGGGGCCCGGTCGAGAGGCCGCGCACGTGCGCGAGCGCCCTCGTGACGGCGGCGGGCTGCGTGGTCACGACGCCATCCTCACACCCGCGACCGGGCACCAGGGGTAGGAATGGGGCATGGGCACGATGATCGACCTCCCCGAGCACGACCTCACCGCGTACCGCGCCGAACCGACCGGGACGCCGCGCGGCGCCGTGGTCGTCATCCAGGAGATCTGGGGGCTGGCCGACCACATCAAGGACGTCACCGACCGCGTCGCCGCACAGGGCTACGTCGCCGTCGCGCCCGACCTGCTCGGTCACGTCGGGCTGACGCCCGAGGTGGGTGCGCGGATCTTCGAGCTGATGTTCAGCGCGTCGGAGGAGGACCGGCTCGCGGCCCAGCCGCAGATGCGCGCAGCCACCACGCCGGCCCGGCAGCCGGAGTTCGCCGCGTGGGCCGTGCCCGCCCTGCGCGCCGTCGTCGACGCGCTCGTCGACGAGCCGGGCGTCGACGGCCGGGTGGGCGTCGTCGGCTTCTGCTTCGGCGGGACGTACGCCTTCGCCCTCGCGGCTGCCGACCCGCGGCTGCGCGCGGCGGTGCCCTTCTACGGCCACTTCCCCGAGAACGCCGACCCCGCGACGATCGGGTGCCCCGTCCTCGCCTTCTACGGCGAGGACGACCACGGCATCACCGACGGAGTGCCCGAGCTCGAGTCACGGATGGAGCAGGCGGGCGTCGACTTCACGGCGCGCGTCTACCACGGCGTCGGGCACGCCTTCTTCAACGACACCTCGCCGTCGAAGTACAACGCCGAGGTGGCGGCCGACGCGTGGGACCGGACGCTCGCCTTCTTCGACGAGAACCTGCCGTCGTGACCGGCCACGAGATCGCGCCGCTCGTCCTCGGCCCGATGCTGCGCTACATCGGTGAGACCGATGCGACGGTGTGGGTCGAGACCTCCGGCCGGGGAGTCGTCGCGGTCCACGCCGACGGTCGCGACTGGACGGCTCCGACCTTCACCGTCAAGGGCCACCACTATGCGCTCGTCGTCGTCGACGGCCTTGAGCCGGGCGGGTCGTGGGACTATGCCGTCAGCATCGACGGCGCACCGGTCTGGCCCGAGCCCGACAGCGTCTTCCCGCCGCCGCGCATCCGCACCATCCACCGCGGTCGACCGACTCGGCTGCTCTTCGGCTCGTGCCGCACCACGGTGCCCCACGACCGCGAGGGGCACCGCACCAACGGCGTCGATGCGCTGCGCACGCTCGCGCTCGCCCTGTCCCGTGGCGAGGAGGAGTGGCCCGACCTCGTGGCCTTCCTCGGTGACCAGGTCTACGCCGACGAGACGTCCGAGGCGATGCGCGAGTTCATCGCGTCCCGCCGCGACATCACCCAGCCGCCCGGCGAGGAGATCAAGGACTACGAGGAGTACGCCCACCTCTACGGGCTCGCGTGGGGAGATGCGGCGAACCGCTGGCTCCTGTCTACGCTGCCGAGCTGCATGATCTTCGACGACCACGACATCCGCGACGACTGGAACACGTCGTGGACCTGGCACGAGGAGATCAACCGCACTCCGTGGTGGCACGAGCGGCTCATGGGCGGGCTCTCCTCGTACTGGGTCTACCAGCACATCGGCAACCTCTCGCCGTCGCAGCTCGCCGACGACGAGATCTACGCGCAGGTGCTCGCCGGCGCCGACCGTGACGGGGACGGGGACGGAGACGGGGACGGGGACGGGGACGGGGACGGAGACGGGGACGGGGACGGGGACGGGGACGGGCAGGAGCTCGACCTGACCGAGGCCGTCTTCGACCTCGCCCGCCGTTCCGACCGGCACCCCGAGGTCTACCGCTGGAGCTTCCGGCGCGACCTCGGCGACGTCCGCCTCGTCGTCGTCGACTCGCGGGCCGCCCGGGTGCTCGAGCCGAAGCACCGCTCGATGCTCGACCCCGACGAGATGAGCTGGCTCGACGAGCAGCTGACCGGCGACGTCGAGCACCTGCTGATCGGGACGTCCCTGCCGTTCATGCTGCCCCCGGGGCTGCACGACCTCGAGACGATCGACGAGGTGCTCGCGATGGGCACGCACGGACGGGTCGTCGCCGACCGGGCCGAGAAGGTCCGGCAGTCCATCGACCTCGAGCACTGGGCAGCCTTCAACGACGGATTCGTCGAGGTCTTCGACATGGTCATGCAGGTGGCGCGGGGTGAGCGCGGTGCGGCTCCGGCCAGCGTCGTCTTCCTCTCCGGCGACGTCCACAACTCCTACGTCGCCGAGGTCGTCGACGCGAGGACCCGCCACGGTGCGACGTCCCGTGTCATCCAGGCCGTCTGCTCGCCGATCCGCAACCCCATGCCGCGGATGGTGCGCGTCATGATGTCCGCCTTCGCCCGCGGGCTCGTGGGCCCGATGCGGTTCGTCGCCGAGCGCTCGAAGCACGTGCCCGACCCGGCCTATCCGTGGACCGTCACCGACGGTCCGTGGTTCGACAACTGTCTCGCCGAGCTCACCGTCCAGGGCCGGGACCTCTCGATCGTCTGGCGCGGCGGCGAGATCCGCGACGGCGACGACGCCCATCCCGTGCTGACCACGGTCTCGAGCGTGCGCATCCCCGCAGCAGGCTGACGGGATGGCCGTGGTTGAGGTCGAGCGGCGGATCGCGCTGGCGGGCAAGGCGGTCCGGGCGTATGCCGCGAACCCCAAGGTCGCAGCCGCCCTCATCGGCGGGTCCGTGGCGCGCGGGATCGCCGACGAGGCGTCCGACATCGAGCTCGACGTCTACTGGTCGTCCCCGCCGACCGTCGCGGACCGCGAGGCGGCGATCGAGGGCGCCGGGCTCACCCGCGTGTATGCGGAGGAGGACGACCACGAGTGGGCCGACGGCCTGCTCGTCGGCGGCGTCAAGACCGACGTCAGCGGCTTCGTCACGTCGACCATCGACACCTATCTCGAGCGCGTGCTCGCGGGCGACACCGACGCGGAGCTGCAGGTCCGCGTCACGGCCCTGCGCGACGGCATACCCCTGCACGGCCGCGCGGTCATCGACGCGTGGCGGACCCGGTGCGACGACTACCCGGAGCCGCTGGCCGTCGCCCAGGTGCTCGAGGCCCTCGACCTGAGGCCCCGGGAGCGGCTCGAGATGCTCGCGGCCCGGGACGACGTCGTGCTGCTCCACCGCGACCTGCTCGACGGCGTGCAGGGCGTGCTCGACGCGCTCTTCGCGATCAACCGGGTGTGGATGCCGCATCCCTTCCACAAGTGGCTCGACCGCGAGGCGACGCTGCTCGCCCACCGCCCCGACCGTCTCGTCGAGCGCATGCGGTCGCTCCTCGTCGCGGCCCCGCACGACGCTGTCGCGACGTTGGTCGCCCTCGTCGAGGAGACGTACGACCTCGCGCACGAGCACGTGCCCGGCGCCGACCTCGCCCCGCTGCGCGCAGCGTTCGGGCAGCACCGGGTCGTCGGCAGCTAGCCGGGCTGCCGGCGCCGAGGTCGGGGGTGGCTTGCCTCTCGGGTCGGGGGTGTCGCGGGGGCGCTGGGGACGGACGAGCCGGTGGGTCGACGGCGGCCCAGGGAGCGGTCCAGGGCCGACATGAGCAGGAGCAGGACGGCGACGACGGTGAGCACGACGGCGAGCTCGTGCAGGCCCGCGGTGTCGGCGCGGTCGGGGAAGGCTGCCGCGTTGGCGGCGGCGGCGAGCATCGCGCCGAGATACATGAAGGTGCGCAGCAGGCCGGCGGACGAGCCGAGGCGGTGGGGGTCGGCCTGACGGTAGAGGGCGTTCTGGTTCGCCAGGCCGATGAGCCCCTGCGGCACCCCGACCACGGCGACGACGGCGACGACGAGCCACAGCGGGGAGTCGTCGTGGAGCAGGAGCAGCCCGAGGCAGGCGAGGACCTGCAGCGCCCCGCCGACGAGGAGCTTGCCGCGGACCTGCTCGCGTCGGCCGAAGACCGACGTGACGGTGATGGCGACGACGAACATCGGCAGCAGCGCGAGCCCGGCGCCGGTGGCGGAGAGACCTCGACCCTGCTCGAGCCACTGCGTGAAGCCGTAGAGGAAGGCATAGCTCACGGTGAAGGCGAGCAGCTGACGCACGTACGTCGCGAGCAGGGGACCGTTGCCGGCGAGGACGCGTACGTCGATGAAGGGGTCGTCGGCGCGCTGCTCGCGCACCGCCAGTCCCGTGCCGGCCACGGCGGCGACGAGCAGCAACGGCCAGTGCGCCGGCGTGGGCTCCATGAGGAAGAGCAGCAGCGCGGTCAGCGTGACGGCGAAGAGGACCATGCCGGCGACGTCGAGCCCGCGGGGTCGGGCCGCCCCGGCATCGCGGTGCAGCTGCTCGTCGCGGGGGAGGCGCAGCGAGCCCAGGACGAGGCAGGCGATCGCCAGCGGCACGTTGACGGTGAAGATCGTGCGCCAGCCACCGAGCCCGATGAGCAGGCCGCCGAGCGTCGGGCCGATGACGGCCACCGTCTGGTTGGCGACCGAGAGCGCGGCGAGGACGCCGGCGGGCGAGTCGGTGCCGGTGCGCACCGACTCGCTGCGGATGAGCACCATCGAGGCGGGGTAGGCCGCGCACGTGCCGATCCCGAGGATCACCCGGGCGAGCACGAGGACCCCGAGTGACGGCGCGAGCGCGCCGAGGATGCCCGCCAGGCCGACGAGAGCGGTCCCGGCGAGGTAGAGGCGTCGAGGGCCGTGGAGGTCGACGAGCCGCCCGACGACGGGCTGACCCACGGCAGTGGCGAGGTAGAGCGCCGAGACGAGCCAGATGGTCTCGGACGGGGGAGCGTCGAGCGCGAGGCCGATCGGGACGAGCGCGACGGCGAGCATCGAGGAGTTGACCGGGTTGAGCACCGAACCGAGGACCATCGGCGCGACGAGACGCCGGTCGAAGCGGCCGGAGGAGGGGACCCGCCTCATCGGCGCGAGAGGCGGTCGAGCAGCACCATCGCCTCGAGGACGGTGTGTCGCTCGGCCTCGGTGAAGTGGTCGGTGAGGGCGCGGGAGAGCCACTCCTCCCGGGCGGCCCGGCTGACGTCGATGCGGCTGCGGCCCTCCGGCGTGAGGGCGACGAGCTGGCGACGGCCGTCGGTGGGGTCGGGGCGCCGCGCCACGAGACCACGCTCCTCGAGCACGGCCAGGGTCGCGGCCATCGACTGCGGTCGCACCTGCTCGCCTGCGGCGAGGGCGCTGGCCGTGGCGTCCCCGTCGCCGAGGAGCCGGCTCAGCACGGCGGTCTGGGAGGGCGTGAGGCCGTCGAGCTCGGCCACGTCGCGGAGGCGGCGGCGCAGCCGGCTGAAGGTGACCCGGACGTCGTGGGCGGCGCGTGCGGCAGTCGGCGCGATCGCGCGCGAACCGTGGGCAGGGCTGGGGGCAGGGCTGGGGGCAGGGCTGGCGGCACGACTCGGGGCCGGGCTCGGGCGCGTCGGGCCGCTGCGGGGTGCCATGAACCCCAGACTAGAAATCGTCAGTCCAGACTGTCCAGTCTTGCCTGTTGATCCGAGGGCTCAGGTCACCCGGACGAGCAGGATGCGGTCGTCGCCTGCCCCCGGGCTCTGCCGGCCGTCGCGGTTGCTCGTCGTCACGAGGAGGGTGTCCGGTCCGACAGTGAGCACGCTGCGCAGCCGCCCGTAGCGGCCGACGAGGAAGTCCTGGGGCGTCGCCGCCGTCCCGGCGCCGTCGAGGGGGATCCGCCACAACCGCTGCCCGCGCAGCGCCGCCATCCAGACCGATCCCCGGGCGATCGCGATCCCGCTCGGCGAGTCCTCCGGCGGGCCCCACTGGGCCACGGGACCCGTGATGCCCGCCCGACTCGTGCGCCCCTCCGTCTGTGGCCAGCCGTAGTTGCGGCCGGGGCGGATGAGGTTGAGCTCGTCCTCGCTGTGGTCACCGAACTCGGAGGCCCAGAGGCGCCCGCCGGAGTCCCACGCGATGCCCTGGACGTTGCGGTGGCCGTAGGACCACACGAGCGTCCCGAAGGGGTTGCCCGGGGCCGGGCGTCCCGTGGTCGTCATCCGCAGGATCTTGCCCCCGAGCGAGCCCGTGTCCTGGGCCAGCGCCGGCTGCTGCGCCTCGCCGGTCGTCGCGTAGAGGTAGCCGTCCGGCCCGAAGGCGAGGCGACCGCCGTTGTGGTGCACGTTGTGCGGGATCCCTGTGACGAGCACCCGCGGCGTGCCGAGCTGCCGACCGGCGGGTGCGGACGGGTCCCACGGGATCGCCGCGATGCGGTTGTCCCTCGCGGTGGAGTAGTAGGCGTAGACGAGGTGGTCGCGGGTGAAGGCGGGCGAGACGGCGATGCCGAGCAGGCCCGCCTCACCCTGCTGTGCGACGTTCGAGACGACGCCCGGCACCGTGCCGACCCGGGTCAGCCGGGCAGCCGCGACGTCGAGCCGGTAGACCCGGAAGCTGTCGCGCGCCGAGACGAGGACGGTCCCGTCGGGCAGCCGGGCGAGGCCCCACGGCACGTCGATCCCGGCGGCCAGGGTGCGCACGACCGTCGCCGTCCCGGTCGCCCGCCCCGGCGCCGAGGTGGGTGGCGCACCCGTCGGGGTGGCCGGCCCGCTCGACGTCGCCGAGGGCGTCCGCGTCGTCCCCGCGTGTGCGCTCGAGGTCTGCGCGCTCGTGGTCGTGACCGTCGAGGCCGTCGGTGACGACGTCGAGGACGTGCCTGTGGTCGTGGCACCGGCCGTGGTCGAGACCGCGGGGGAGCAGGCGGCCGCCGAGACGCCGGTCAGGCCGAGGGCGACGGCCGCCGCGAGTGCGGTGCGCACCGTGCGGGTCGTCTGGGTCTGCATGGGGCCACCTCCGGTCCCGACGCTAGCCAGCCTGCCTGTGCGCCGGCGCAGGTCGCACGCGCCCGGTCTCGATGTCGTGGTCCCGCCCGGGATTCGTCCGAGCGAGTGGGAACAATCGCGGGATGCCCAGAGTTGAGTCGAGTGAACGCAAGATTTGCGAGTCCGGTTTTGACAATCACGTCGGAGCGGGAGCAGATTGAGCGAGGACCTGTTTCACCCGGACCACCAGCACCACGGTCTCCACCTAGATCATCAAGGAGTCACCCATGGCACGTGCCGTCGGAATCGACCTCGGTACCACCAACTCGGCCGTCTCCGTCCTCGAGGGCGGCGAGCCGAGCATCATCGCGAACGCCGAGGGCGGGCGGACCACCCCCTCCGTCGTCGCGTTCTCCAAGAACGGCGAGGTTCTCGTCGGCGAGGTCGCCAAGCGCCAGGCCGTCACGAACGTCGACCGCACGATCCGCTCGGTCAAGCGCCACATGGGCACCGACTGGAAGTCGCCCGAGATCGACGGCAAGACGTACACCGCGCAGGAGATCAGCGCGCGCATCCTCCAGAAGCTCAAGCGCGACGCGGAGTCCTACCTCGGCGAGACCGTGACCGACGCCGTCATCACCGTGCCCGCGTACTTCGACGACGCCGAGCGCCAGGCCACGAAGGAGGCCGGTGAGATCGCGGGCCTCAACGTCCTGCGCATCGTCAACGAGCCCACCGCCGCCGCGCTCGCCTACGGTCTCGACAAGGGCAAGGAGGACGAGCTCATCCTCGTCTTCGACCTCGGCGGCGGCACGTTCGACGTGTCCCTCCTCGAGGTCGGCAAGGACGCCGAGGACGGCTTCGCGACGATCCAGGTGCGCGCCACCAACGGCGACAACCACCTCGGTGGTGACGACTGGGACGACGTCGTCGTCCAGCACCTCATCACGCAGGTGAAGAACAAGACGGGCCAGGACCTGTCCAAGGACAAGATCGCGATGCAGCGCCTCCGCGACGAGGCCGAGCGCGCCAAGAAGGAGCTGTCCACCGCGACGAGCACCAACATCTCGGCGCAGTACATCTCGATGACACCCGAGGGTCCGATCCACCTCGACGAGAACCTCACCCGCGCGCAGTTCGAGCAGATGACCAAGTCGCTCCTCGACCGCACCAAGGCGCCGTTCCACAAGGTCATCGAGGACGCCGGCATCAAGGTCGCCGACATCGACCACGTCGTGCTCGTCGGTGGCTCCACCCGCATGCCGGCCGTCACCGCGCTCGTCACCGAGCTGACCGGCGGCAAGGCCCCCAACAAGGGCGTCAACCCCGACGAGGTCGTCGCCATGGGCGCGAGCCTGCAGGCCGGTGTCCTCAAGGGCGAGCGCAAGGACGTCCTGCTCATCGACGTCACGCCGCTCTCGCTCGGCATCGAGACCAAGGGTGGCCTGTTCACCAAGCTCATCGAGCGCAACACCGCGATCCCGACGAAGCGCTCCGAGATCTTCAGCACCGCCGACGACAACCAGCCGTCGGTCCTCATCCAGGTCTTCCAGGGTGAGCGCGAGATCGCGCAGCACAACAAGTCGCTCGGCACCTTCGAGCTGACCGGCATCGCGCCGGCGCCGCGCGGTGTGCCGAAGATCGAGGTCACCTTCGACATCGACGCCAACGGCATCGTCAACGTCTCCGCCAAGGACCAGGGCACCGGCAAGGAGCAGAAGATGACGATCACCGGCGGCTCGGCCCTGTCGAAGGAGGAGATCGACAAGATGGTCAAGGACGCCGAGGCGCACGCCGACGAGGACAAGAAGCGTCGCGAGGAGGCCGAGGTCAGGAACCAGGCCGAGCAGCTCGTCTTCTCGACCGAGTCCTTCCTCAAGGAGTCGGGCGACAAGGTCCCGGCCGACGTCAAGACGCCGGTCGAGGAGTCGCTCGCCGACCTCAAGGCCGCCATCGCCGAGGGGTCCGAGGCCGGCGCCGACGACATCAAGGCCAAGGTCGAGGACCTCAACACGAAGTCGCAGGCCATGGGCCAGGCCGTGTACGCCACCGAGCAGGCCTCCGCGAACGCCGCGGGCGCCGCCGGGGCGCAGGACGGCGCCCCCGCCGACGACACCACGCCCGGTGGGTCCGGCACGGCCGACGACGACGTCGTCGACGCCGAGGTCGTCGACGACGACGAGGTCAAGGACGCCAAGTGACCGAGTCCCGGAAGCACGGCGCGCCCGGCGAACAGCCTGACGTGACCGCAACGGGCGCGACGGGTGCCGGCGGCGACGCCGCCGGCACCCCGCCGCGGGCAGACTCCGCCCACGGCGAGCGCCATCACACGTACTACGAGGGCGGTGCCGGCGCGTCGTCCGAGCCCGGTGGTGAGGACGAGTTCGACCACACCGCACCCGACTCCAACGAGAGGGGCGCCGCCGGTGCGTCCTCGGAGACCGAGGGCACGGCCCTCGCCGAGGAGGACACCATGGCGGCGACGCTGCTGGCCGACCTGCAGCGACTGCAGGCCGAGTACGTCAACTACAAGAAGCGCGTGGACCGCGACCGTGAGGTCATCCGTCACACCGCGGTCGGTAGCGTCGTCGAGTCCCTGCTCCCGGTCCTCGACGACATTCACATGGCCCGCCAGGCCGGCGACCTCGCCGGCGGTCCCTTCGCCGCGATCGCCGACAAGCTCGAGGCGACCCTCGGACGCTTCGGCGTCGAGCGTCTCGGCGAGGTCGGTCAGGAGTTCGACCCCAACGTGCACGAGGCCCTCATGCACGTCGAGGCCGAGCTGCCCGAGGGTACGACCGGCACCACCGTCGTCCAGGTGCTCCAGCCCGGCTACCGCGTCGGCGACCGGCTCGTCCGCGCCGCCCGGGTCTCGGTTGCCGACCCCGCCTGAGACGTCCACCGCCGGGCTGCGCACGCAGCCCGGCGGCATACCCGATGATGGGAGCAGCGTGAGAGTCACCGTGAACGAGGAGGTGCGCCATGGCTAGTCAGGACTGGTTCGAGAAGGACTTCTACGCGATCCTCGGCGTGCCCCAGGACGCCGACGCCGCGACGATCAAGAAGACGTACCGCAAGGTAGCGCGGACGATGCACCCCGACCACAACGTCGGCGACCCCAAGGCGGAGGAGCGCTTCAAGGAGGTCGGGGAGGCGTATGCCGTCCTCTCGGACCCCGAGAAGCGGCGCGAGTACGACGCGATCCGGGCGATGTCGCACGGCGGTGCCCGCTTCACCGCGGGCGGCGCGGGTGGCCAGGGCGCCGGTTTCGAGGACATCTTCTCCGCCTTCGGCGGCGCGGGCGGTCCCGGTGGGCAGCGCGTGCGCTTCGACACCGGTGGCGCCGGCGGCCAGCCCAACCTCGAGGACATCCTCGGGCAGATGTTCGGCGGTGCAGCGCCCGGCGCCGGCTACGGCGGCTACGGCGCGACCGCCGGTCCGCGCCCCGGGGCCGACGTCCAGGCGAGCACGCACATCGGCTTCCGTGACGCCGTCGAGGGCTCGACGGTCTCGCTCAGCTCTCCCGACCTCGGCCGCATCACCGCCCGCATCCCCGCAGGCGTCAAGGACGGCCAGCGGATCCGCTTGCGTGGCAAGGGCCGCCAGGGCGACCCCGGCGCGCCGGCCGGTGACCTCATCCTGACGGTGGCCGTCGACAAGCACCCGGTCTACGGCCGCGACGGCGACAACCTCACCCTCGACCTTCCCGTCACCTTCGCGGAGGCCGCGCTCGGCGCGACCGTGGCGGTCCCGACGCTCGACGGCGGGTCGGTCAAGGTCAAGGTCGCACCCGGCACCCCGAGCGGCCGCGTCCTGCGGCTCAAGGGTCGCGGCGTCAAACGGGGCGACCACGTCGGCGACCTGCTGGCCCGCGTGCAGGTCGTCGTGCCGCAGCGACTGACCGACGAGGCCCGTGAGGCCGTCGAGAAGATGGCTGCCGCCGAGGACGGTCACGACCCCCGCGCCGACCTCTTCCAGCGCGCCCGAGCCTGACGAGCGAGGTGACGACGATGGCCCGCAAGAGCGCCCGCCCCGGCGGGCACGACGACGACGCACCCGTCTTCGTCATCTCCGTCGCGGCCGAGCTGGCCGGCATGCACGCGCAGACGCTGCGTCAGTACGACCGGCTCGGCCTCGTCTCCCCGTCGCGCACGCGCGGTGGCGGACGGCGCTACAGCACCCGCGACGTCGAGCTGCTCCGCGAGGTGCAGCGCCTCTCGCAGGAGGGTGTCTCGCTGGCCGGCATCCAGCGCATCCTCGACCTCGAGAACCACGTGACCGCCCTTCGGTCACGGGTCGAGGAGCTCGCCACCGAGCTGGCGGCCGCCCAGGCTGCCCTCTCGGCCGGCGCCCGGGTCTTCGCGGTCGGTTCACGTGGCGAGGTCGTCGCGGTCCGCCGGGGGCAGCGACCCCCACGTGCGCCGTCGTCGCAGGCCCTCGTCGTCTGGCGGCCGGAACGTTAGCGTCCCGACTCCCGGCACTTCTCGCGTGTGTCAGACTGTGCTCGCCTCGAGCAGACGGGGCATGCCGTCGTAGGATGCCGCCGGCGGCAGCTTCGTGACCCCAGTCCCGGAGGTCGAGTGACCCCGCACCACCCCGAGGGCGGCCCCTCGGGCGCCCCCCTGGTCAGCCCGCACGACGGTGTGCCGCGCCAGGGCGAGATGCTCGACCTCTTTCGTCGCACCGACTGGTCGGCGACGCACCTCGGCCCCGTCGAGGCATGGCCCGCGAACCTTCGCATGCTGGTCGACGTCTGTCTGTCGTCCCGCTTCCCCATGCTCGTCTGCTGGGGCCCGGACCTCTCCATGCTCTACAACGACGGCTACCGCGACCTCCTCGGCGAGAGCAAGCACCCCGGGGCGTGGGGTCGCCCCATCCGTGAGGTATGGCCCGAGATCTGGGACGTCATCGGACCGATGCTCCATGGCGTGGCCAGTGGCGGTCCCGCGACCTGGGTCGAGGACGAGCTGCTGGTCGTCGACCGTTACGGCTTCCTCGAGGAGGCGTACTTCACGTGGTCGTTCGGCGCGGTCCATGATGACGACGGTCAGGTCGCCGGCGTCCTCGACATCGCCACCGAGACCACCGCCAAGGTGCTCGCCGAGCGGCGCGACGAGATGTCGGCCCGGCTCGTGGCTTCCTTGGCCGACGCCGAAACGCGCGAGGACGTCCGTGACCGCGCGCTCGAGGTGCTCGGCTCCCAGGTCAACGACCACCTCGCGAGCGCCATCCGGTGGCACGGCGAGGGGGACGAACCGCAGAGCGGCGCCGTCGACGGGCACGTCGTGCACGTCGTGCCCGTCGTCGAGCCCGGCCTGCTCGAGCCGAGTGCGTACCTGCTGCTGACCGAGAACCCGCGACGTCCCTGGGATGCCCCGCTGCAGGTCTACGCGGAGCTGTGCGCCTCGCACGTCGCGATGGCGTTGAGTGCCATCCGTCGTCTTCGGGACGAGCGGGGCCGCTCCGAGGCCCTCGCCGACCTCGACGTGGCCAAGTCCGACTTCTTCGCGAACGTCAGCCACGAGCTGCGCACGCCCCTGACCCTCATCGCCGGGCCGGTCCAGGATGCGCTGGCCTCCGGGGGACTCGACCCCGAGCAGCGTCAGCGCTTCGAGCTGATCCGCCGCAACACCGACCGACTGGCCGGTCTCGTCGACCGCATCCTCGACCTCACCCGCGTGGAAGCCGGTGCGGTCGAGCCCCACTGGGTCCCGGCCGACGTCGAGGAGCTGACGACCGGCATCGCCGCGAACTTCCGACCCGCCATCGAGCGCATGGGGCTCGAGTTCGAGGTGGTCTGCGACGACCTCGACCACGAGGCCTACGTCGACGTCGACATGTTCGAGCGCATCCTGCTCAACCTGCTCTCGAACGCCCTGAAGTTCACGGCCCGTGGCCGGATCTCGCTGTGCCTGACCGGCGACGGCGACGGCTACTCGGTGTCGGTCACCGACACCGGCATCGGCATCGCCGAGAAGGACCTCGACCTCGTCTTCGACCGGTTCCGACAGCTGGACCGCGGCGACGACCGCCGGTCGCGTGAGGGCGCCGGTATCGGCCTGTCGCTCGTGCGCCAGCTCGTCGACCTGCTCGGGGGCCGGGTCGCCGTGCGGTCCCAGCCGGGGCACGGCAGCACGTTCACGGTGTCGCTCCCGTGGGGCCGCGCGGCCGAGCGTGTCGCGTTGCGTCCCTCGATCCGGCCGCGCTCGGCGGAGTCCTTCATCAACGAGGCGAACAGCTGGGTCATCCGAGACGAGGTCGCGGCCGAGATGGAGTCGGCCACCGACGGGGCGGCGCACCTGCCCGGCCCGGCCTCGCCGACCCCGAGGCCCGACGAGGTGCGTCCGACGCTCCTCGTCGTCGAGGACAACCACGACATGCGCGACTACATCGCCCGGCACTGCGTCGTCGACTACGACGTCGTCTCGGTTCGCGACGGCGTGGAGGCCCTCGACCATCTCCGCACCCGGCGCCCGTCGATCGTCCTCGCCGACGTCATGATGCCGCGCATGGACGGCCTGACCCTCGTCCGGGAGATCCGGGCCGAGCCGAGCCTGCGCGACCTGCCGGTCGTCCTGCTCTCGGCCCGGGCCGGCGTCGAGGCCAGCACCACCGGGCTGCTCGAGGGCGCCGACGACTACGTCGTCAAGCCCTTCCAGCCCGAGGAGCTGCGCGCGCGCCTCGCCGCCAACCTCCTACGCGCGCGGTCGCGGTCGCGAGACGCCGCCTGGTTGCGCGCCATCCTCGGCGCCATCCAGGAGCCGTTCGTCGTCGTCGACGGCGAGGGCCTGGTCGTCCAGGTCAACGACGTGTTCACCCGCACCTTCGGCTGGTCCCTCGCCGACGGCCCCCTCGTGCCGCCGTACCCCTGGTGGATCCCCGAGTCGGAGTCCCCCGACGAACGCCGTGAGCACGGTCGGAGGATGGAGCTGCTCCGGTCCGGCCGCCCCGTCGACGACGACCGCTACCGCATCCTGCGTCGTGGTGGCGGCGAGGCATGGGTCCACATCCGGTCGGCGAGCGTGCCCGCCACGGCCGAGCACGAAGGCTTTGTCATCGTCGTCGTTCGCGACGAGACGCGCGAACACGAGTCCCGCATGCGGCGCGAGCTCGCGGCGCGGATCGCCGTCGACCTCGCGGTCGCCGAGGAGCTGGACCAGGTGCTCGCCACGGCCGTCACGGGCTTCACGGTGCTCTTCGACGGCGCCGTCACCCTGGCCGTCTCGCCGACGAAGGGGGAGGCGGTCGTGCTGTCCCCGCGCGGGCGTGTGGCGGTCGACGACCTCGAGCCCGGCCCACGTCGGGGGCTGGAGTCCTCACCCCACAGCCACGACGTCCTCGTCGGCGACAAGCGCGAGGGCCTGCTGCTCCTGCCGACAGCCCACGAGTCCGACTGCCGCGGCTGGGTGCAGTTCGACGAGCCGCGTCTGGTCTCGAGCGACGAGCTCATCGTCGGTGACCTGCTCGCGCAGTCGCTCGGTCAGGCCGTCGACCGCGTCGTCGCGCGGCAGGCGCGCGCGCAGAAGGAGCGCCAGCTCGAGCAGGCCATCGAGAGTCATCGGCTCATTGGCCACGCCGTCGGCGTCCTCATCGAACGCCACCGGATCACGGCGACGCAGAGCTTCGAGATGCTGCGGCAGGCCTCGCTCAACCGCAACGTCAAGCTGCGCGAGATCGCGGCGCGCGTCGTCGAGAGCGGGCAGGACCCCGACCAGGCCTGACCGCCGCCGAGACCCGAGACCCGACCTCCGGGGTTGCGGGCCTCGGAGGTCACGTGCGTGCGGTCCTGTGCCGCGGGGGAGCTGGTCGGGATCGGGCAGTTGCCCCGTGTCGTGTTTTGTCGGGTGGCGCCACGGGATGCAACACTGTGCTGCCTCCAAGTTCGCGGGCCTTCCCACGCATACCCTGGAGGCCCCGTGACCGACCTGCGTCCGGCGACCGCTGCGAACGATGACGGCGATCCCGACGCCGCCGGGCGGATCACCGCCGCCGCGCGGCAGCTGGTCCGCTCCGAGGACCTCGAGGAGGCGCTCTCCGTGGCCGCGTCGGCCATCGGAGACGTCCTCGTGGGCGAGGCCGTGATCCGCGTGACCGCGACCCACCACGACCTCCTCGCGAGCGCATCGGGTGTCGTCCCCCCGTCGGCGCTCTCACCCGCCGTGCGCGAGGTCCTCGCGGGCCCCGTCGACGTCGACGGGACGGCGGTGGACCCGGGAGCCGGCGGCGGGACCCGCGGGCTCCTCCTCGAGTCGTCGGGCATCCACGCCACGTGCCGCGTCTGGGCCGGCGTGGGGTTGATCCCGGGACCAGGTGCGACCGAGCGAACGGTCGCCGAGCTGCTCCTGCACTCACTGGCGCAGGCGGTCGACCGGATCGTCACCGTCGACCGCTTCCGCGAGAACGAGGCCAACCTCGAGCGCGCCGTCGAGAGCCACCGGCTCGTCGGTCAGGCCATGGGCATCCTCATCGAGCGCCACCGGATCGTCTCGGAGGAGGCCTTCGACGTGCTGCGGCGCGCGTCGCAGGACCACAACGTCAAGCTGCGTGTCGTCGCCCAGCGCGTCATCGAGACCGGTGCGGAGCCGGACGAGGTCGTCGGTCGGTCCTAGGCTGGACGAGTGAGCAGCACGGACGATGTCGAGCACCTCATCGTGCTGCCGGAGCGCGACGCCGCCGAGGAGCTCGCCGACGAGCTCGAGGCCGAGGGATGGGCCGACGTCCGGGTCGTGCGTGAGGCGCTCGCGGGCGAGGACGACTCCGAGGCCCACGAGTGGGCCGTCCACGTGCGCACCCCTCCCGACCCGGCGTACGCCGCCCGCTTCCAGGCGCTCGCCGCGGCCCACGACGGGTGGTACGACCCCGATCCGCTCGTCTGAGCGCACGACACTCACGACCGATGGGGTCGTCGGCATCCCGGACGTAGCACGAAGTTGAGTGGAATAGACTCAAGTCAGCGCCCGTTGATCCCAGTGAACCGACCCCCTCACCAGGAGTACGCATGGACCTACAGCTGACCAACAAGGCTCAGGAGGCCTTTGCCCAGGCCGCGACGACCGCGACCGGCAAGCACCACCCGAACATCGAGCCGGCACACCTGCTGCTCGCGTTGGCAGCCCAGAGCGGCACGACCACCCCGGCCCTGCTCACCGCCGGGGGCTCGAGCGTCGCAGCCGCGACCGCCGCCGCCGAGCGCGCCATGGCCGCGATGCCGCAGGTCACCGGCGGCGCCCAGCAGCCGCAGCTCTCGGCCACGGCCGGACGCGTCGTCCAGCAGGCCCAGCAGTACATGACGGCGATGGGCGACTCCTACGTCTCCACCGACCACCTCCTGCTCGCGCTCGCGCGCACGGGCCAGTTCGGCCTCGACGCCGACGCCATCGAGGCGGCCATCCCCACGCTGCGCGGAGGTCGTCCCGTCACCTCCGACAACCCCGAGGGGACCTTCGAGGCGCTCGCGAAGTACGGCACCGACCTCACGGCTCGCGCTCGCGAGGGCAAGCTCGACCCCGTCATCGGTCGCGACGCCGAGATCCGCCGCGTCGTCCAGGTCCTCTCACGCCGGACGAAGAACAATCCCGTGCTCATCGGCGAGCCCGGGGTCGGCAAGACCGCCGTCGTCGAGGGCCTCGCCCAGCGCATCGTCGAGGGCGACGTGCCGGAGAGCCTGCGCGACAAGACCCTCTACAGCCTCGACCTCGGCTCGATGATCGCCGGGGCCAAGTACCGCGGCGAGTTCGAGGAGCGGCTCAAGGCCGTCCTCGAGGAGATCAAGGGCAGCGACGGCCAGATCGTCACCTTCATCGACGAGATCCACACCGTCGTCGGCGCGGGCGCCGGCGGCGAGGGCGCCATGGACGCCGGCAACATGCTCAAGCCCATGCTCGCCCGCGGCGAGCTCCGACTCGTCGGCGCGACGACCCTCGACGAGTACCGCAAGCACATCGAGAAGGACGCCGCCCTCGAGCGCCGCTTCCAGCAGGTCTTCGTGGGCGAGCCCTCCGTCGAGGACACCATCGCGATCCTCCGCGGGCTCAAGGAGCGCTACGAGGGCCACCACAAGGTGACGATCGCCGACTCGGCGCTCGTCGCCGCGGCCAGCCTGTCCGACCGCTACATCAGCGGGCGCCAGCTGCCCGACAAGGCCATCGACCTCATCGACGAGGCCGCCTCCCGGCTGCGGATGGAGATCGACTCGAGCCCTGTCGAGGTCGACGAGCTCCGGCGTGCCGTCGACCGGCTCAAGATGGAGGAGTTCGCCCTCGAGCAGGAGAGCGACGCGGCGAGCAAGGACCGCCTCGAGCGCCTGCGCAAGGACCTCGCCGACCGCTCCGAGGAGCTCGCGGCCCTCAACGCCCGCTGGGAGGCCGAGAAGTCCGGGCTCAACGCCGTCGGTGACCTCAAGGCGCGCATCGACGACCTGCGCACCCAGGCCGACCGACTCCAGCGTGAGGGTGATCTCGGCGCCGCCTCCAAGATCCTCTACGGCGACATCCCGACCCTCGAGAAGGAGCTCGCGACCGCCCAGGAGCGGGAGGAGGCCGCCACCACCGGCGACGACGAGCCGATGGTCAAGGAGGAGGTCGGCGCCGACGACATCGCCGACGTCATCTCCGCCTGGACCGGCATCCCGGCAGGCCGGCTCATGGAGGGTGAGTCCGAGAAGCTGCTGCACATGGAGCAGCACATCGGCGCCCGGCTCATCGGCCAGGCCGACGCGGTGCGTGCGGTCTCCGACGCGGTGCGCCGCACCCGCGCCGGGGTCTCCGACCCCGACCGGCCGACCGGCAGCTTCCTCTTCCTCGGACCCACCGGTGTCGGCAAGACCGAGCTGGCCAAGAGCCTCGCCGACTTCCTCTTCGACGACGAGCGGGCCATGGTCCGCATCGACATGTCGGAGTACTCCGAGCGGCACTCCGTCGCGCGCCTCATCGGGGCGCCCCCCGGCTACGTCGGCTACGAGGAGGGTGGCCAGCTCACGGAGGCCGTCCGCCGTCGCCCCTACTCCGTGATCCTCCTCGACGAGGTCGAGAAGGCCCACCCCGAGACGTTCGACATCCTGCTCCAGGTCCTCGACGACGGGCGGCTGACCGACGGACAGGGTCGCACCGTCGACTTCCGCAACGTCATCCTCGTGCTCACCTCCAACCTCGGCTCGCAGTTCCTCACCGACCCGACGCTGAGCCCCGACGCACGACGCGAGTCGGTCATGGGCGTCGTGCGCTCGTCCTTCAAGCCCGAGTTCCTCAACCGCCTCGACGAGGTCGTCGTCTTCGACGCCTTGAGCCGCGACGACCTCGCCCGCATCGTCGACCTGCAGGTGCGGGCCTTCGCCGAGCGTCTCTCCGACCGGCGCATCACGCTCGAGGTCACCGACGACGCGCGCCAGTGGCTCGCGGGCCGCGGCTACGACCCGGCCTACGGCGCCCGGCCGCTGCGACGCCTCGTCCAGCGCGAGATCGGCGACCGACTGGCCCGCGGCCTGCTTTCGGGCGACGTGCGCGACGGGTCGGCGGTCACCGTGGGTGTCGACCCCGACGGCGAGGCGCTCGACCTCGTCTGACACACGGCCCTCAGCGAGTGAAGAGCTCTGCGTCCCAACCGAACTCACGGGCGGCCGCGACGTTGTCCTCGCGGTCGTCGGTGAACCAGACCTCGGCGCGGGCCACCACGCGCCCGAGGTCGGCCTCGATGGCGCGGTGGGCGGCGGCATACGCCATCGGGTCGGGCTTGGCCACGCCGAAGTCGGTGGTGTTGAGCAGGCCGTCGAAGAGCCGGTTGATCCCGAGCAGCTCCATCTCCTGCGGCACCTGGTCGGTGCCGTTGGTGAAGACGTACGTGCGGTGGCCGCCCGCGCGCAGCTCCTCGAGGCGCTCGACCGTCTCGTCGATGACGGTGCCGCGGTTGGCGTGCCACCGCGTCATGTGCTCGCGCACCCGCGCCGGCTCGGGGACGACCTCCTCGAGCGCGGCGCAGATGGCGGCATACCACTCGTCGAAGGTGCGCCGGCCCGTGATCGTCGGCAGGAGCAGATCGCTGGCGAAGGCCGTCGCCGCCACGTGCCCGGCGGGCAGCCCGAGGGCCGCCTCGATCGCGGGGTCGGCGTCGCCCGGGGCGAAGTCCCGGACGACGCCGTCGAGGTCGAAGACGTAGGCGGTGTGGTCCCTCACACCGTCGAGTCGCGCTGCTCGTGCTCGTCGGAGGAGGTGGTGTCGGCCGGGTCGAGCTCGTCGGGGCGGTCGGCCCGACGGCTGCTCCGCGTCTCGGCCGGGCGCTCGACGCTGCCCGCCGAACGCGGCTGGTCCGTCCACGACGCGGTGCCCTCGTTGACGCTCCCGTCGGCGCGGCCGGTCACGACGTCGGCGACGGACGGGCCCTCGCGCTCACGCCACTCGGCCTCGCGGCGCGACAGCTCGGCCTCACGGGTGTCGAGGCCCTCGTGGCGAGCCGACAGCTCGCTCTCGCGGCGGCGCAGGTCCTCGTCCCGCAGGCCGGCCTCCTGGAAGCGACGCTCGTGGTCGAGGCGCGCGGCCTCGGCGTTCTCCTCGAGCTCGGTGACGCGGGTCGCCTCCTTGTCCTCGCGGCGCAGGCGGGCGCGGCGGCGGGCGGCGGCCGAGACCATGGCCCAGCCGAGCGCGAAGAGCAGGACCGCGGCTGCGCCGTAGACGACGAGCTCGAGCGGCGTCGCGTTGCGCGTGAAGCCGAAGGCCGTGACGGCGACCGTCCCGGCGGCGGCGTGGGTCGCCAGGTAGGCGACGACGCCGACTCCGGCGCCGACCAGCAGCAGGATCACTCCGAGCAGGGCCATGGGTTCGTGCTCCTTCGTCTGGTGGCGGGGTTGTCCCGCCGTGATCGTCCCCGACCCTAGCCATACCCACATTGCCGCGGCGGACCGAGGGGAGAGGCCTCCTCGGTTAGCCTGACCCCCATGCGCATCACGGGAACGCTCGCCGCCGCTGCCCTCTCGGCGCTCTGCGTCGTCGGGGTGGCCTCCTGCTCGAGCAGCCCGGACGGGTCGACGCCGACGGCGTCACAGCTCTCGCCGGCGCAGCAGCTCGCTGCCGCCAAGACCAAGGTCGACGCGGCCCCCTCGGTGCACCTCGCGCTCGCGAGCAGCAACGTCCCGCAGGGTGCCAGCGGGGTCGTGTCCGCCGACGGCTGGGGCAAGCACCCACCGGCGTTCAAGGGCACCTTCAAGGTGACGCTCAACGGCATCCAGGCCGACGCCGACATCACGTCGCTCGACGGCGACGTCTACGCCAAGCTCCCCCTCGTCCCCGGCACGAACAAGATCGACCCCAAGACGTTCGGCCTTCCCGACCCAGCCGTCCTCTTCTCACCCGACAAGGGGCTGACGACGCTCCTCACCGCGACGACCTCCCCGGTCGCGGGCGAGAAGGTGCGGAAGGGCTCCGAGGTGCTGACGACGATCACGGGCAGCGTGCCGGGCAAGGCGGTCACCGACCTCTTCCTCATCGGCGACCCCAACGGCACGTTCCAGGCGACCTACGGGCTCACGGACTCCCAGGAGCTGCGCCAGGTCGTCATCACGGGCCCGTTCTTCGGCCCCGGCACGACGTCGACGTACACCCTGACGCTCGACCAGTACGGCAAGCCCGTCGCCATCACCAAGCCCTGACGCGCCGGTGACGTCACCACACCTGTCCGGGGCCGCTGCCGGCACGCACCGCCTCGCGCTGCTGTCGGCCGCGTCCGCCGCGGTCGCCCTGGCCGCCGCCGACACGTACGTCGTCGTCCTGGCGCTCACCGACATGATGGCCGGCGTCGGCATCGGCATCGACGCCCTCCAGCGGGCGACACCGATCATCTCCGGCTTCCTCCTCGGCTACATCGCGGTGCTGCCGCTCATCGGCCGGCTCTCCGACCTGCTCGACCGCCGGCGCATCCTGCTCGGGTGCCTCCTCGTCTTCGTCGTCGGCTCGGCCGTCACGGCGCTCGCCGTCGAGATGCCGGTGCTCGTGACCGGTCGGGTCCTCCAGGGCATCGGTGGCGGAGGTCTCGTCCCGGCCACCCTCGCCCTCGTCGCGGACCTCTGGCCGCCGCACCGGCGTGGGACGCCGCTCGGGGTCGTCGGCGCCGTGCAGGAGCTCGGCTCCGTGCTCGGCCCGGTCCTCGGCGCGGTCGTGCTGGCCTGGTCCGGATGGCGGGCGATCTTTTGGCTCAACGTCGCCGCCGCCCTCGTGCTGTACGCCGTCATCCACCTTCTCGGTCCCCGCGGGCGCTCGCGGGGGTCGGCTGACGTGACCCGCCCGGGTGCTGCGGGTAGCCGCCGCGTCCTGTGGGCGATCACGGCGGTGCTGCTCGTCGTCGGTCTCGCCGTCACCGGACTGGCGCTCGCAGCTCCCGAGTCGCTCGTCACCGACGTGACCCTCGGCGCGCCCTTCGTGCCCTTCGCCGGCAGCTCGCGTGTGCTGACGCCGGTCGGTGTCGTCGGCCTCGCGCTGCTCGCCGTCGTCGCGGTGCTGACGGCGCCCCGGTGGTGGGCCGTCCTGCGGCGGGCCGACCTCGTCGGCGCGCTGCTCGTGGCGGTCGCACTGGGCAGCCTCGTGCTGACCTTCGCGTCGTCCGACCCGGAGAAGGAGGTCGTCGGCCCGCTCGGCTACAGCCTGCTCCCCGTCGGCGCCGTCGCCCTCCTCGCCCTCGTGTGGTGGCACCGTCACGCGGCGGACCCGCTCATCCCTCGTGGAGTCGTCGGGGCGCGGGGCGGCCGCTCGCTCGTCGTCAGCCTCCTCGTCGGGGCGGCCCTCGTCTCGGTCGTCGTCGACGTGCCGCTCCTCGCACGGCTCACCGACACCTACGACGAGACCGGCGCGGCGCTCGTCCTCGTCCGCTTCCTGCTCGCCGTCCCCGTCGGAGCCCTCGTCGGCGGCTGGTCGCTGCGCCGTCTCGGTGACGGTGCCGTCGCCGGCGCCGGCCTGCTCCTCGCCGGGGTCGGCCTCGTCGTGATGTCCCGCTGGACGCTCGAGTCGGTCGGCGACACCGTGCCGGCGACCGTCGTCCTCGTCGTCGTCGGCCTCGGGATGGGCCTCGCGCTCGCGCCCGTCAACAACGCGGCGCTCGCCGACTCCCCGGCCGACGCTCACGGGGTCGCGAGCTCGCTCGTCGTCGTGGCCCGGATGGTCGGCATGGTCGTCGGGCTCGCGCTGCTCACGTCGATCGGGCTCAACCGCTACTTCGAGGCGGTGCGTCGGCTGCCGGACCAGCTCGACACCGATGCCCTCATCGGGGCCGGCGTCGTGCAGGTGCAGACGGTCTTCCTCGGGGGCGCGATCGCCGCCCTGCTCGGGGCTGGCATGGCCTTCACCCTCGGTGTCAGCGGCCGCACGGGCGAGAGCGCGCCGGCGGACGCCGACGCTCCCCGCTTCGTCGCCCTTTGAGACGTTCGACGCGCACCTGCCCGCCAAGGGCTGACCCCCGACGTTGGTGACGTCGGACGAGCGGCCGGACCCGCCCCGCCCCGCTCCCTACGTCAGTGCTGCACGGGATGCACCCGTGACGCAGGGACGGCAGGGCGGCATGCGACCGTTGGGCCTGCCCGACGAGCGGGTGGTGACGGGACGGGTCGCGGGGACGTAGCGTCAGGACATGAACGGCGGGCCGGGGGCTCACAGCGGTCCGCGGGCGGTCGTGGCGCCTCACGTGTCGGAGCCCGTCGGCTCGACGTCCTCGGCGACGCCGACCTGGAAGACGACGGGCGCGTGGTCGGAGGCACCCTTGCCCTTGCGCTCCTCGCGGTCGATGGCGGCCCCGACGACGCGGTCGGCGAGGGCGGGGGAGCACAGCGCGAAGTCGATGCGCATGCCCTGGCGCTTCTGGAAGCGCAGCTGCGTGTAGTCCCAGTAGGTGAAGGTGCCGGGCTCGCTCGTGTGCGGGCGCACGACGTCGCGGAAGCCGGCGTCGACGACGCCCTGGAAGGCGGCGCGCTCACCGGGCGAGGTGTGGGTCTTGTCCTCGTAGTAGGGGACGCTCCACACGTCGGCGTCCGTCGGCGCGATGTTCCAGTCGCCGAGCAGGGCGATCTGAGCCCCGGGGTCGTCGGCCAGCCATCCGCGGCCGGCAGCCGCCAGCGCCTCGAGCCAGCTCAGCTTGTAGGCGAGGTGCGGGTCATCGAGGGAGCGGCCGTTCGGGACGTAGAGGGACCACACGCGTACGCCGTCGCACAGCGCGCTGATGGCGCGCGCCTCGGGCGCGACCGGGTCTCCCCAGCCCGGCATCCCGTCGAACCCGACCTGCACGTCCTCGAGACCGACCCGCGAGACGACGGCGACGCCGTTCCACTGGCTCAGTCCGTGGTGGGCGACCTCGTAGCCGAGAGCCTCGAACCGCTCGAGGGGGAACTGGTCGGCGCGCGCCTTGGTCTCCTGGATCGCGAGCACGTCGACGTCGCTCCGCTCGAGCCAGGCGGCGACGCGGTCGACGCGGGATCGGATGGAGTTGACGTTCCAGGTGGCGATGCGCACAGTCGGCCACCCTAGACCGCCGCGCCGACGGCCGGTCCCTAGGGTGAGCCACATGACTGCACCGCGCACGACGCGACCCACGGCCCTCGTCACCGGCGCGAGCGCTGGCATCGGACACGAGTTCGCGCGGCAGCTCGCCGCCCGCCAGCACGACCTGGTCCTCGTCGCCCGCGACCGTGAGCGCCTCGACGCCGTCGCCGCCGAGCTGACGAGCACGTATGCCGTCACGGCCGAGGTGCTCGTCGCCGACCTCTCGGACCGGTCGGCGCTGCAGACGGTCGCCGACCGCGTGGCCGACCCCGGGCGTCCCGTCGACGTGCTCGTCAACAACGCCGGCTACGGCCAGCGCCGCAGCTTCCTGCGCAACGACGTCGCCGTGGAGGAGGCCGCCTTCGACGTGCTGACGCGGGCGGTGCTCGTCCTCTCGCACGCGGCCGGTGTCGCGATGCGAGAGCGCGGGCGGGGCCGCATCGTCAACGTCTCGTCGGTGGCCGGTTTCATCGCCTCCGGCTCCTACTCCGCGGCCAAGGCGTGGGTCACGACCTTCAGCGAGGGGCTCGCCGGCGAGCTCGCCGGGTCGGGGGTCACCGTGACGGCCCTGTGCCCCGGCTTCACCCACACCGAGTTCCAGCAGCGCGCGGGGATCAGCAAGCCCGGGCCCGACTTCATGTGGCTCGACCCGACGCGGCTCGTCTCCGACTGCCTGGACGACGTCGACAAGGGCCGGGTCGTCTCGGTCCCGGGCCTGCAGTACAAGGCGCTGGTCGGGCTGCTCCGCGTCGTGCCGCGCTCGCTCATCCGTCGGGGCCGCCTCGTCCGACGCTGATCGTCGGCGCTACTCCGGCTCCCAGGCGATCAGCCGGTCGATGACCCGTCGGTCGCCCTCGATCGTCAGTCCCTCCAGGGACCGGCGGCCGTAGAAGGCGGCAAGGACGATCTCGCTCGCCGTGGCGCTGACGCGGGCATCGACCGTCTCCCGGCCGTCGTTGGCAGCCCCCGGCCCGCCGGCCTCGGGCCGTCGTGCGATCCGCGCGCCGTCGGCGGAGACCCGCAGCCGCCACGAGCGACCCTCGGTCGCCTCGTAGTCGACGACGGCGGGCTCGTGCGGCCACGGGCTCGTCGTGGCGCAGCAGGTGAAGAGGAACTCCTCGACCCCGTCGAGGGCCACGTCGTCGGGTAGGGCCCGGGGGGCGCCGACCGTGAGCTGGGCGTCGTACG
This sequence comes from Terrabacter sp. Ter38, assembly GCF_024519435.1. Taxonomy (GTDB): domain Bacteria; phylum Actinomycetota; class Actinomycetes; order Actinomycetales; family Dermatophilaceae; genus Terrabacter. The sequence continues at coordinate 146,259 of NZ_JALJRZ010000006.1, read as the reverse complement.
TGTGCACGGCGATCTCCTGGAGCTGGTGCCGGGCGACGGCGCCGCACGTCCGGGGCGACTGCGAGTCACCCCACCACGTCCAGCAGCCACGCTCGGGTCCCGCCTCGCGCAGCGCGTCGAGGAGCAGCCCGCTCGACGCCGCCAGCCAGGTGTCCAGGGCCTCGGGCTCCCGCGGCGCAGCCGCGTCGCCGTCCGTCGGCGGCCGGATCCGGGAGGTCGCCGCGGGCCCGGCGGCGACCGTGGCGGCCCAGGAGCGTCGCCCCTCGCCCACGTGGTGCACCAGGTCGCGGAGGGTCCACTCGGGACACGTCGGGACCGGCACGTCGAGCGTGGAGGCCATCGACACGGCGGAGCGGAAGGCCCGCGACCGCTCGTCGACGAGGCGCAGCAGGTCGGGGAACTCGGGAGCGCTCGTCACGCCGGATGTCTACCACCGGACCGCGCCCACCCGACAGCTCTTTTCCGGTCCGACGGCCGGCGACCTCCCCAGGGCTCTCGCCTCGTCGTCGAGATGCACCGGTGGCAGTTCGGGGGCGGCCCGACTGACGGGGGCCCTACGATGGAGCCTCGTGACCGACACTGACACCCCCGCTGCCCGTGCCCGCCTGCTCGAGATCATCCGGGAGAGGGCGATCGTCCACGGTCGCGTGACCCTCAGCTCGGGCAAGGAGGCCGACTACTACGTCGACCTGCGCCGCATCTCCCTCGACGGGGAGGCCGCGCCCCTCGTCGGGATCGTCATGCGCGAGCTGACCCGGGACCTGACGTATGCCGCCGTGGGTGGCCTGACGCTCGGCGCCGACCCCGTCGCGACCTCGATGCTGCACGCGGCCGCGGCCGCCGGTGAGCGCCTCGACGCCTTCGTCGTGCGCAAGGCCGGCAAGGCGCACGGCCTCCAGCAGCGCATCGAGGGGCCGTCGATCACCGGTCGACAGGTGCTCGTCGTCGAGGACACGACGACGACCGGTGCGTCGCCCCTCGCCGCCGTCGAGGCAGCCCGTGCGGACGGCGCCGAGGTCGTCGCCGTCGCCACCATCGCCGACCGCGCCACCGGCGCCGGCGACCGGATCACGGCCGAGGCGGGCGTGGAGTACCGCTACGCCTTCTCGCTCGAGGAGCTCGGGCTCGCCTGAGGCCCACCCGGGCGCCGCCCGACGTGGACCTCGAACCCTCCCCGCAGGGCCTCGACCGACGACGGTGGCGTGATCACCGTCGCGATGCCGACGCGGGGACGCTCGACGGGGACGGCGGCATACGTGTTGTCGCGCAGCCAGGGCAGCAGGCCCCCGCTGGTGACGACGGCCGGACCCGACCCCAGCAGCACGTAGGTGCCGTCGGGCAGGTCACCCCAGGCGTACGCGTGCAGCCGGCGGGTGCGGCGGCGCGCGTCCCAGCGCTCGTCGTGGAGCAGCCGGTCGAGGCCGGGGGCCGGCAGGCGGGTCGTGCGGTGCGCCACTGCGACGAGGTCGCGGAAGCGGCCGAAGTCGGCGCGACGGCACTCGGCACACGGACGATGCCCGGCCGCGAGCGCCAGCGCCTCGTCGAGGAAGAAGAGCGGCGTGTAGTGGCTGGGGTCCCACTGCCGCACCCGGCGGTCGCGGACGTCCAGCAGGCACGTGATCCACGCCCGTCCGACGTGGTGCCGGCGGACGTCGCGTGTGCCCGCGCCGTCGTGCAGCCGGCCCCGGTTGCCCATGAGGTCGCCGCGCCCGGGAGCCGCGACGACGGTGCCGAAGGGGTCGACCCGGTTGCGGGCCGGGGGGACGGTGCCGCTCACTCGAGCACCTCGAGGACGACGTCGGCCGGGTCGCCCTCCCCGAGACCCTCGGCGTGGCGCACCGCCTTCTTGACCGGCAGCACGTAGGCGCCGCGGCTCGCGTCCGGGAAGACGGACGTCGTCCACGTCGTGGCTCCGACGGTCGCCCGGACGCGCACGGAGCCGAAGCCGCGCGGCGGCCGCGGGACCTCGCGGATGCGCGCCGACGCGTCGGTGCCGACCGTCACGAAGAACCATCCCGTCTGCGCCTCCCAGCGCCACAGGTCGGCCGTGAACCGGAGCGTCGTCATGCGTCCACGCTAGGACCCGGCACCGACAGGAACCGGGGGAGCGGCGACCGCGTCGCACCCGCGACCCGGTCTGCACGCGTGCACCCCGCACTAGGATCGGCTCGACCGGCACACCGACCCGCCGCCCTCTATCGGGAGAACCCATGATCATCGTCTGGATCCTGCTCGGCCTCGTCGTGCTCCTCGCCGTCGTCGGCGTCGTCATGTACAACGGCCTCATCGGCCTGCGCAACAAGGTCGAGGAGGGCTGGCGCCAGATCGACGTCGAGCTGAAGCGTCGTCACGACCTCATCCCCAACCTCGTCGAGACGGTCAAGGGCTACGCGTCGCACGAGCGCGGCACGCTCGAGGAGGTCATGCAGGCCCGGTCCGCCGCCATGTCGGGCGCGTCGACGCCCGCCGCCTCGGCACAGGCCGAGGGTCAGCTGAGCCAGGCGCTCGGCCGCCTCATGGCCGTCGCCGAGGCCTACCCCGACCTCAAGGCCAACCAGAACTTCCTCGCCCTCCAGCAGGAGCTGACGAGCACCGAGGACCGCATCGCGAGCTCGCGCCGCTACTACAACGCCCTGGTGCGCGACCTCAACACCAAGGTCGAGTCCGTCCCCTCGAACATCGTCGCCAACATGGCCGGCGTCAAGCGCGCCGAGTACTTCGAGACCCCCGCGACCGAGGCCGTCGCCCCGAGCGTGTCGTTCGGGGGCGACAGCGCCGTCGGGGGCTCCGGCACCCCGGCCGTCTCGGCGTCCACCCAGCCCGGTGCCGTCGGCGGCTCGTCGACCCAGCCGGGTGGCGCGCCGGGCGCGCTGCCGCAGGCCCAGGCCCCCGGCGCCGCACAGCCCGACCCGACGTCCGACTCGGCCGGACCGGGCACGTCCGGCGCCTGACGGGGTGTCAGGGGCGTCAGCCCTTGACGTAGGAGAGCTTCTCGCAGACCTTGCCGTCGCGCAGGCGCACGAGGTCGATGCCGCGCACGTGACCGGGCGAGCCGTCGGGGGCAACCCAGGAGAAGCGCCAGCGCAGCACCCCCCGGTCGCCGGCGACGAAGGACTCCTCGGCCGTGAAGAGCGGGCTGCCCGTCTCGGTGAAGAGCGACTCCCACACCGAGCGCACGTCGGTCGCGCCCTCATGGCGTACGCCGTCCGGCGCCGGCCCCGTGGCCTCGAAGACGCAGTCGTCGGTCATGAGCGACATGATCGCGTCGACGTCGCCCCGGCCGAACGCCGCGACGAAGGCGGTGAAACCCGCGTGGTTCGGACCCCAGGCGCCGTCCCGTCCGAAGCGCGCGAGGAGGTCGGCCTGCGGGTCGCCACCGGACGGCATACGCGGTCCGACCGCCCCGCCGGAGCGGTAGGCCTCCTCCATGCGGTCGAACCACGTCGCCACGTCGGCGACGAGGCCCGGGTCGAGCGTGCGGTCCTGCCCGATCGCCGCCGCGAGGTCCCAGCCGTGCACGAGGTGGTCTGCCACGAGCTGGCGGACGTACTCGTCCATCGACTCCTCGCCGTAGGACAGCTGCACGGTGCCGTGCGAGGGGAGCGTCTCGGCGACGGCGCCGAGGGCCTCGGTCGCGGCTGACGCCGCGGCGTCCCGGGCGTCCTCACCTAGGAGGTCGCCGTCGAGCCGGCTGCCGACGTCGGCGATGCTGCGGCCGCGCATGAGCGGTGAGGTCCAGAGGTCCTCGCCCGTCACGTGGTTCACGAGGTCCCGCACCGTCCATTCGCTGCACGGCGTCGGCAGGCCCCACTGGTCGTCGGCCACCGAGGCGACCTGCTGCGTCCACCAGTGCACGCTGCGGCGGTAGGCACCGCCGACGTCGGACCCGGTGTCCGGGGTCTCGGTCGTTGTCTCCATGACGTCCTCCCATCGCCCCTGCAGCACCAGTGTGCTCCGGGCACGGGCGGCGCGTCAGGACTTCACGTCAAGGCGTGCGGGTAGGTCAGGAGGTGCGGTCGCTGCCCCTCGCGGCGTCGGAGATGTCGCCCGCCGCGTCGGCGGTCTCGGCGGCGAGGGCCTTGGCCCGGCGGCGGTGCTTGAGGAACTCGTAGACCATCGGCAGCAGCGAGACCGCGACGACGAGCAGGATCGCGACCTCGAGCTTGTCGGTGAGCCACGGGAAGGCCTGCCCGAGGAAGTAGCCGAGAAGGGTGATGCCGGCCGCCCACAGGACGGCGCCGACGGCGCTCCACGTGAAGAAGCGGCGGCGCTCCATCCGGCTGACGCCGGCGACGACGGTGATGTAGGTGCGCACGATCGGGACGAACCGCCCGATGACGAGGGCCTTGTTGCCGTGCCGGTCGAAGAAGTCCGTCGTCTGGTCGAAGTACTTCTTCTTGAGCACCTTGCCGTCGCGCGCATAGAGGGGTGTGCCGAGGGCCCGACCGATCTCGTAGCCGACGACGTTGCCGAGGAAGGCCGACGCGCACAGGATCACGATCGCCACGCCGAGGTTGACGTGCACCTGGCCGGTCGCGATGAACAGGCCCACCGCGAAGAGGAGGGAGTCGCCGGGCAGGATCGGGAAGAGGAGTCCGCACTCGATGAAGACGATGGCGACGGCGATCCAGAAGAAGGCCTCGCCGTACTGCTGGAGCAGGTAGGTGGGGTCCATCCACTTGGGGCCGAGGGCCGGCGCGATGGCCGGCAGGACGGAGGCGAGTGCGTGCATGGGTGACAGGGTATGCCGTGGGCCCGGGAGCGCCTGAATCCGCGCTGTCGGCGCGCTGTGGGGTCTCGAGCGGGTCTCGAAGGGATATCGATGGGACGACGTCCCTTCCGTCGGCGCGCGGACCCGGTTCACGATGGACGCGGGAGCGAAGGAGGAGTGGCGGCACCTGCCGGACACTCGGGGTCGTGGACGCTGCGGCGCCCACGACGGCGCGCGTGCCGTCCTCCTCCTGATCCCGTTGCGAGCGCGGCCGCGCCGTCAGGCGATGGGCAGGTCTGCGAGGTTCACGGCGGCCACGGCCACGGTCGCGATGGCGGCCACGACGAGCAGCAGGCGTGCCGGCCGGTAGCGGAAGCTCGACAGGACGCCGGAGAAGAAGAGCGCGACCGCGAGCAGGATCGTGTTGATGACGTAGTCGTGCGCCGTTTCCCCGGCCTGGAGCGCCTGCTTGCCCGAGGCGTCCGCCTTCGCGGTGGCCGCCTGGTAGGGCCCGAGCTGGGCGCCCATGTAGCTCGTGTCGTCGATGAGCCTCGTGGGGGTGCCTCCCGCCTTGATCTCGGCCTCCCAGCGGTCGATGACGGGGAGCAGCTCCTCGCGGATGAGGGTCGCGCGGTAGAAGCCGACGAGCGGGGTGTTCTTCGCCTGCACCGCCTGCGCGTACTGGGCGATCATGCTGCTGTCGTAGCTGACCTTCTGGGTCGCGACGCCGAACAGCCGGCTGGCCTCGACGCGCTGGTCGGTCGACGTGCTCGTCGCGGTGCTCTGCGCCCCGCTCCACTGGGACGCCTGGTAGCCGCACCAGGCCGTCCCGACCGTGGCGAGCCCGAGGACGAGCACCGTGACCATCTCGATGAGACGGTCGACGAAGGAGCCCTCGCGGTTCATTGCGGCTCAGTGCCCGGAGGCTGGTCGGCGGCCGCGGCGGCGCCCTGGGGAGCGGCAGGGTCCTCGCGGACCGTGAGCCCCATCCGCCCGGGACCGTAGCCAGGACGGCGACGGCCCACCTGGACGCCGTCCGAACGCTGCACGAGGTCGCGCCACAGGTCGGTCTCGCGGTAGCGCCAGGCGTCCTCGCGTGCGGTCGTGATCTCCTGCTCGAGCCGGCCGTCGTTCTGGGCCCGGGCGATCCGGGTGGCGGCCTCGGCCTCCTCGAGAGCGAGCTCGAACGTGGCGCGCACGGTGGCCTGGATGACCTCGCCCGTACGGCCGAGGTCGACCGGCCCGAGCACGAAGCCGGTGACGCGTAGCCCGTGCTCCTCGAGCGCGGCCGTGACGGCCTCCGCGAGCCTGGTCTCGGTGTCGGACCGGGCGCTCCCGAAGAGGGTCTCGACCGTGACGGCGGGGTCGCTCAGAGCGCGGCTGATCGCCCGACCACTCGCGTCCCGGACGAGTCCGTGGACGCCCTCGGGCCCGAACCGTTCGTGCACGGTGCGCAGCCGCTCGGGGACGATTGCGTAGCGCACCGTGTACGCGACGTCTGCCAGGGCCCGGTCCCCGAGGGCGCAGCTGAGGCTGGGTCCGGTGCGGTCGAGCTGCGACGCCGCAGACGAGGTGTCCTCGCCGGCTCGGTAGGCCATCTCCACCGACGGGTACTCCACGACCATCGTCTTGCGCAGGAGCGGCACCCAGTGCCGGCCGGGCGTCAGGGAGTGGTCGGTTGCCCGGCCGTTCTTGAGCACGAGGCCGAGGGCGCCGGCCGGCACCTTGATCATCGAGGCCGTGACGACCATCCACGCGAAGATCGCGAGGATCGGCACGAGGAGCACGACGAGGATCACGGTGGCGGCGGTGCTCATGACCGACTCCGGCCGGTCGCGGCGAGCGTGGTGACCGAGCCGGTCGCCGGGGTCGTGGAACGCATGGCAGGTCTCCTGTCGCCACCGGACCGCCCCGGTGGGTCGTCCGGCCGTTCGCCCGGTCGTTAGTCTTCCGGGCATCCGATGTGACACCAGACTGAACCGGAAGGGGACCCGTGGCATCGCCTGAAGGGGGTGAGACCCCGAACGGGCCGGACGCACCGAACGCCCCGGCCGTCGCCGTCGGGGTCGGCCCCTGGCCGGGACCGTGGCCGTCCGGCGACCACTGGGACCCCGAGCTGCTCGAGCACGGCGACCGGCGCAACGTCGTCGACGCCTACCGGTACTGGCGCCACGACGCGATCGTCACCGACCTCGACGCCCGGCGCCACGACTTCCACGTCGCCGTGGAGAACTGGGGCCACGACTTCAACATCGGGTCCGTCATCCGAACGGCGAACGCCATGGGCGCGCGGGCGTTCCACATCGTCGGCAAGCGGCGGTGGAACCGCCGCGGGGCCATGGTCACCGACCGCTACCAGCACGAGCACCACCACCCGGACGCCGCCTCGCTCGCCGCATGGGCGCGCGGCGAGGGGCTCGCCCTCGTCGGCGTCGACAACCTGCCCGGCTCGGTGCCCATCGAGACCTTCGAGCTGCCGCGCCGGTGCGTCCTCGTCTTCGGCCAGGAGGGCCCGGGGCTGTCCGAGCCGATGCGGGCCGTGTGCACGGCCGTGCTCCACATCGAGCAGTTCGGCTCCACCCGCTCGATCAACGCCGGCGCGGCCGCGGCGATCGCGATGCACGCCTGGGTGCGGCGGCACGTCTTCGACCAGCGCGTGTAGCTCAGCCCTGCGGGTCGCGACCGCGCCAGCGCAAGGGCTCCTCGGCATACTCCTCGACGACGTGGGCGGCGACGCCGACCGACCTCGCGACCTGGAAGACCACCTCGCCCGACTCGGCGGGCAGGCCGAGGGCGTGGAGCACGGCGGCGCTCGCGAGGTCGATGTTGGGCAGCGCTCCGGTGCGCTGGGCGACGAGTGCCGCCAGCGCGTCGACGCGCCGCCGCAGGGGGCTCGTGCCGCGCCGACGCCACAGGGCCTCGAGCACGACGTCGGCCCGCGGGTCGCCCTCGGGGTAGAGGAAGTGTCCGAAGCCGGCTACGACGCCCCGCTCACGCAGCGATCGCGCCACGAGCACGGCGGGGTCGACGCCCTCGGTGAGCAGCGCGTGGGCGGCGACGGGGGCCGCGCCGTGGAGCGGTCCGGCCATCGCGGCGTACGCGGCCGACAGGCAGTCGTGGAGCCCGGCCCGCGTCGAGGCGGCGACCCGCGCGGCGACGGTGGAGGCGGTGAGGCCGTGGTCGAGCAGGGCCACGAGCAGCACCCGGAGCACGGCGACGTCGCCGCGGGCCGTCGGGTCCCCGCCGAGGGCGGTCAGCGTCAGGGCCGTGAGGTCCCCGGGCCGGGCACGGGCCGACGGAGGGAGGGACGAGGCGCCGGCCAGGGCCACGGCGGCCCGGATCGTGGGCAGCGCCGCGTGCCTGACCCGTTCGGGGTCCGTGTCCGACGCGAAGGGGTCGGCCGCCGCGAGCAGCTGGACGGCCACCGGCATCCGCCGCTCGAGCGGCAGGCTCCTGAGGTCGACGTCGGCCGTGTCAGGCACCCCCGGGAAGGCTCGCGGGCTGGTCGTCCCCAGCACGACCGCTGCCGCCTCCTCGAGCGACCGCAGGGCGACGACGTCGCTGAGGGCCCGTCCGCGGTAGAAGAGCTCCCCTTCGGCCTGCCGACTCACAGCGGTGGCGATGCTCCGGAACCGCAGGACCGGCCGCGGCCCGCCCGGGGGACGGGTCGCCGAGGCCATGGCATCGATCTGCGCCCGGTCGAAGAGGCTCTCCTGCTGGCCCGACCGGCGCTCGCTCCGCAGCAGCCCGCGGCTGACGTACGCGTAGAGGGTCGCGCGCTTGACGCCGAGCCGCTGGGCGGCCTCCGTCGTCGTGATCCACGTGCCGCGTGCGGTCGTCACGTCGCCTCCGGAAGGGGCGGGCCGATGGGTTGATCGCGTCAACCGTTGACGCGATCAACATTGACGATGTTGATCAACATCGCTGAGAGTGACGAGTGAACCTGAAAGGAGGACCCCATGTCCACCACGTCCACCGACTTCATCACCGTCCCGAAGGGTCTCGCCAAGGTCGTCGTCGCCGACACCGAGCTCGGCGACGTCCGCGGCGACGAGGGCTTCTTCCACTACCGGCAGTACTCCGCCGTCGAGCTCGCCGCACAGGTCGGCTTCGAGCAGGCCTGGCACCTGCTCGAGCGCGGCCACCTGCCCGACGACGCAGAGCTGGCCGCCTTCACCGCGGACGTGGGGCGACGACGCGTCCTTCCGCCCGGTCTCGTCGACCTGCTCCCCGCCATCTGCGCGACGACCACCGACTCGCTCCAGGTGCTGCGCACGACGCTGTCCGCGTGGGGCGGCATCGCCGGCCTGCGTCCGCTCTACGACTGCGACGAGGACGAGAAGGCCGCGACAGCGCTGGCGGCCGTCGCCGTCACGCCGACGATCCTCGCGGCCGCGCACCGTCTCCACCACGGGCTCGAGCCGGTGCCGGCCGACCCGACGCTGGGCCACGCCGAGGACTACCTGCGCATGGTGACCGGGCGGCTGCCCTCGGCGCGAGACGTCCGCGCCGTCGAGCAGTACCTCGTCGCGACGATGGACCACGGCTTCAACGCCTCGACCTTCACCGCACGGGTCATCGCGAGCACCGGCGCCGACCTCGCGGCCTGCCTCGTCGGGGCCATCGGCTCCTTCTCCGGTCCCAAGCACGGCGGCGCGCCGAGCCGGGCGCTCGAGGCCCTCGACGAGATCGGCACCCTGGACCGGGCCGACGGCTGGGTGCGCGACCGCATCGCGTCCGGCGACCGGATCATGGGTTTCGGCCACGCCGTCTACCGCACGCGCGACCCGCGCTCGGAGATGCTCAAGCAGATCGCCGGCGGCTGGGACGACCCGCTCGTCGACCTCGCGGTCGGGGTCGAGGAGGCCATCGAGCGCGCGCTCGCCGAGCTGAAGCCGGGGCGCGAGCTCCATGCCAACGTCGAGTTCTACGCCGGCGTCGTCATGAAGCTCGCCGGGCTCGACCCGTCGATGTTCACGCCGACCTTCTGCGTCGCGCGCGTCGTCGGCTGGACGTCCAACGTCCTCGAGCAGAGCCGCGACCCGAAGATCATCCGGCCGGCCGCACGGTACGTCGGGCCGCCGCCGCCCCAGCGGGTGCCCACGGATGTCCGCGCTCCGCAACCGGCCTGACCCCGGAGGGCATCGAGCAGGCCCCGACGCATCCGGTTGCCGGGGCCTGCTCGGCGCGACCGGGGGAGCATCCGGTCGCTGGTGGTCGCCCGGAGCCCTCCGAACGTCAGGTCCACAGTAGGACAGAATCGGGGTCTCGGGTCGACGTTCAGGTCAGGACTCGACAAGGTGGTGTCAAGGAAGGGTAGGTATCGCGTCAGGAGGGGCTCGGGGTGTCAGGAACGTCGGCCGAATCGCCCCGTAATGCGGCATTCGTCCGGTTCTGGGTCGCCGATGCCGTCTCCAACCTCGGCACCTTCGTCTCGGCGCTCGCCCTCCAGCTGCTCCTCATCGAGACCCTTCACGCCGACCAGACCGAGCTCGGGATCGTCCGGGCGGCGACGTGGCTGCCGTACCTCCTCTTCGGCATGCTCGCCGGCGTCGTCGTCGACCGGGTGCGGCGCCGGCCGCTGCTCGTCGCGGCCGACGTGCTGTGCGCCCTGCTCGTCGGCACGATCGGGGTGCTCGCCCTGACCGGTCACCTGACGGTGCCGCTCGTCGCCGTCCTCGTCTTCTGCGCCGGCTCGGCCTCGATGTTCTTCAGCGCCGCCCACCTGTCGTTCCTGCCGACGGTCGTGCCGGAGACCCGCCTCGCCTCGGCGAACGCCCGGCTCGCCCAGACGTACGCCGCGACGCAGTCGCTCGGCCCGCTCATCGGCGGTGCGCTCGTGCGGCTGCTGTCCGCGCCCGTGGCGGTGCTCGTCGATGCCGTGTCGTATGCCGTGTCGGCCCTCGTGCTCCTGACCGTCCGCGTCCCGGAGCGGGCTCCCGAGCGCACGCCCGAGCGGCACGTGTGGCGCGAGCTGCGCGAGGGCGCGGCGTGGGTCTACCGGCACCCGGTGCTGCGCCCGTACGCCGTCTCGCTCCACCTCTGGTTCTTCGCCAACGCGATGGTCACGACGGTCCTCGTCTACTTCGCGACGACGGAGCTGCACCTCGACCCGCTGGCGGTCGGGCTCGTCCTCGCCGCGACCGGCGTGACCGGCGTCCTCGGAGCGGGCCTGTCCCCCCGACTCGGCCTGCGCTTCGGCACCGGCCGGGTGATCACGACGACGGAGTGGCTGAGCCCGGCGGCATACGCCCTCCTGCTGCTCGCCCAGCCCGGGCCGTATGCCATCGTGTGGCCGCTCGTCGCCAACGCGCTCTTCGGTCTGGCGATGGGGCTGCGGGATCCGCTCGACATGAGCTACCGCAACCTCGTGACGCCCGACCGGCTCCGGGGGCGGATGAACGCGACGATCCGGTCGCTCAACTGGGGCTCGATCGCCGTGGCGGCTCCCCTCGGAGGCCTCGTCGCCGCGACGTGGGGCAACCGGGTCGCCATCGCGATCGGGGTCGTCGGTCTCGCGGTCGCGGCCCTGCTGCTCTGGAGCTCGCCGTACCGTCACGTGACGGCGCCAGGGGAGCGCCCGGTGGAGGGGCCGGTGCAGGGTCCGGTGCAGGGCCGCGCCTGAGGTCAGTCCGCCGTGCGCAGGGCCTGCTTCCACGACGTCCGGCCGCGGGTCTGCATGAGCGACCGTCGGTAGACCTTCTCGCCGATGACGACGGTCACCGCGGAGAAGGCCGCCATGATCAGGAGGGACACGACGGGCTCCCACCAGGCTGCGTCGCCCGCGATGATCCGCCCCGGCATCGCCACGACGGACACGATCGGCACGAAGGAGGCGACCTTGAGGGCAGTGCCGCTCAGGGCGAAGCTCGCGAAGTAGACGAGCATGAGCAGGGTCGTCAGGGGCGAGGTCGTCGACTGGAGGTCCTCGGTGCGCGAGGCCAGCGCGCCCGCGACGGCGAAGAGGCAGGCCAGGGCGAAGAAGCCCACCGCGAAGAAGAGGATGAACCACACGACCGCGGTCGAGAGCGCGGGCAGCAGCGACGACCACTCGGTGAACGACACCGCCACGAGCCCGACCCCGGCGAAGAGCACCACCTGGCCCATCGCGATGACCGAGTTCCCGACGACCTTGCCGGCGAGCAGGGCGCGCAGCGGGATCGCCGTCGCGATGATCTCGACGAGGCGCGACTGCTTCTCCTCCACGACGCTCGCGGCGATCTGCTGGCCGAACATCAGGGCGCCCATGAAGAAGAGCAGCGCGAAGGCGAAGGTGGCGGCCTGCACGAAGCCGCGGTTCGTCGTCTGCCCGTCGAAGCGGTCGGCGCCCAGGGTCGCCCCGCGCTCGAGGGCCTCGACCGTCGTGCCGGCCGCAGCCGCGTTGCGGTCGAGCGCGGCGGCGCGGACGGCTCCCTCGAGGGGCGTCCGCAGCGACGACCCCACGTCGTCGCCGGACGTCAGCGTCCAGCCGGCCGGCGTCTCGTGCAGCCACGCGTCGACGTCGCCCCGGTCGACGGCGGCGTGCGCCGCGTCCTCGCCGGTGACGGTCGTCGGGGTGATGACGACGGTGTCACTCGTCGAGCGGGCTGTCGATGCGGCCTTCTCGACGAGGCGCGTGCCCTCGGCCGACGACACGGCGACGGTGTAGGTCGTCGTCTTTCCCGCCTGCCACGCCGAGAAGGCCGCGAAGCCGGCGATGAACACGAGCGTGAAGAGCGTGGAGAAGAGGAACGTGCGGTTCGTGACGCGGACGACGACCTCGCGCACGGCCACGATGAGCCACGGACGCCCGCTGCCGGGCGCCCGCTCGTCGGCGAGCTCGGCGAGCCCGGAGGCCTCGCTGCTGCCGACGCCCTCGCCGGTGGTGTCGGGGTCCGGTCGGTGCTGAAGCGTGGTCATGCCGTCACCTCACGGTAGATCTGGGCCAGGGTGGGTCGCTGCGGCGAGAACTCGTGCACCTCGCCGCGTCTCAGGGCCTCCTCGAGGAGGGTCCGTTCCGCGCCGTGCTCGACGATCTCGAGCAGGGCCGTGTGCCCCTCGACGTCCACGGCGTGCACGCCCCCGACGCCGCGCACCCAGCCCGCGTCGCCCGACAGGACGAGCCGGTGCCGCGACACGGAGGTGGAGCGGAGCTCGTCCGGGGAGCCCGACGCGACGACCCGACCCTTGGCGAGCACGACGAGGCGCTCGCAGAGCCGCTCGACGAGGTCGAGCTGGTGGGAGGAGAAGAGGACCGGCACCCCCTGCGTCGTGTGCTCGCGCAGCAGGTCGGCCATGTTGTCGACCGCGGCGGGGTCGAGCCCGCTGAACGGCTCGTCGAGCACGAGCGCCCGGGGACGGCCCATGAGCGCGGCGATGATCTGGACCCGCTGCTGGTTGCCGAGGGAGAGCTTCTCGACGTGGTCCTTGGCGCGCTCGGCGAGACCGAGGCGCTCGAGGTGGGCCGTGACCGAGGACCGGGCCACCGAGGTGCTGAGCCCCCGGAGCCGTCCGAGGTAGACGAGCTGGTCGAGCACCCCCTGCTTGGGGTAGAGCCCCCGCTCCTCCGGCATGTAGCCGAACTGGCGCCGGTCGAGAGCGGTGATCGGGCGACCGTCCCAGAGCACCTCGCCACCGCTGGGCGACAGGACCCCCATGACCATGCGCATCGTCGTCGTCTTCCCGGCACCGTTGCCGCCGACGAAGCCGGTCAGCCGGCCGGCCCCGACCGTGAAGCTGATGTCGTCGACGGCGCGGATCTCGCCGAAGGTGCGGCTCAGGTGCCGCAGCTCGATGTCGGCCGTGGCGCGCGGTCTGGTCAGGCGGTCCCCGTGTTCGCTCATGCCATCCACGCTAGGCCGCAGGGGGGTGCACGGGATCAGCCGCTCGGTTGATCCTCCGGGTCCCCCCGGAGGATGAGACCGGCCTCGTAGGCCAGCACGACCGCCTGGACGCGGTCGCGCAGGTGCAGCTTGGCGAAGACGTTGGACAGGTGCGTCTTGACCGTCGCCTCACCGACGAAGAGCCGACCGGCGATCTCGGCGTTGGAGAGGCCCCGACCCACGAGACCGAGCACCTCGAGCTCCCGGGGCGTCAGGTCGTCGAGCCGCGGGTCCCGCTCGGCCCGCCGTGGGGCGCCCCGAGCGTCGGCGAGCGGCCCGCTCGTCATCTGCTCGATGACCCGCCGGGTCACCTCCGGAGCGAGCAGGGCGTGGCCACCCGAGACGGCCCTCACCGCCTCGATGAGGTGGTCGGCGTCGGCGTTCTTGAGCAGGAAGCCGCTCGCCCCGGCGGCGAGGCCGGCGAAGACGTAGTCGTCCCGGTCGAAGGTCGTGAGGATGACGACCCTGGCCAGGTCGTCGGCGACGATGCGCCGGGTCGCCTCGATGCCGTCCATGAGCGGCATCTGCACGTCCATGAGCACGACGTCGGGTCGCAGCTCACGGGTGAGCCGCACCGCCTCCTCGCCGTCGCTCGCCTGCCCGATGACCTCGATGTCGTCCTCCACCGAGAGGATGAGCGAGAAGCCGGACCGGACGAGCAGCTGGTCGTCGACGAGCAGGACGCGGACGGGCGCGCTCACGGCGCCTCCTCGGGCAGCGGCATACGCACGCGCACCCGGTAGCCGCCGGTGACCCGGGGCCCGATCTCGCTCACCCCGCCGTGCGTCGCGAGACGCTCGCGGACGCCGAGGAGCCCGAGCCCGGTCCCCGACGTGCCCGACCGCGGCCGCCCGCCGTCGAGCACCTCGACCTCGGCGTAGCCGTGCGCGAAACCGTGCTCCGGTCGTCGGTCCACGCGGACGAAGACCGTCGCAGATGCGGCTGTCGAGTGCCGGCGCACGTTGGCCAGCGCCTCCTGCGCGGTGCGGTAGAGGGAGAGCCCCAGCGGTGCCGGGACGGAGGCGGCCGCGCCGGGCACGTCCTCGACGACGTGGCACTCGACCTCGAGACCCTGGGTCGCGGCCTCTCGGGCCAGAGTCGTCACGTCCGCGAGCCCGGGCTCGGGCGCCCGGGTGCGACCCCCGGGTCCCGACCCGTCCGAGGTCCCCTCGTGGTCGTCGGCGCGCAGCGTGCCGAGCAGCCCTCGCATCTGGGCCACCGCGTCGCGCGACGACGTCTCGACCGAGCGCAGGGCGCCCTCGGCGGCATCGGGGTCGCGGCGGAGCACGCGACGGGCCGCAGCGGCCTGGATCCCGATGACCGAGACGTGGTGGGCGACGACGTCGTGGAGCTCGCGGGCGATCCGCAGCCGCTCCTCGACGACGGCCTGCCGCTGGAGGCTCGTGGCCTGGGCGTCGATGGTCCGTGCCTGGGCGGCGAGCCGCTCGCGCTGGAGCGCGGCGCGCCAGGCGGCCTGGCCGCCGATGATGGCGCCGCCGAAGTAGAAGACGTTGATGAGCAGCGTGTAGACGACGTAGGCGCCGGCCGGGCTGAAGAGGCCCTGGTGGACGAGGGGCTCGTCGCCGCGGCTCATCGCCTCCTCGACGCCGCTGCCCACCGCGAGCTGCCAGGCGAGCCAGCCGAACATCAGCAGCACGACACCGGCCACGACCCCGAGCATCGCCTGCCGGTCACGTGCCCAGGCGACGCCGGTGAAGAGGGCGAGGAAGTAGACGACCTGCATCGGCATCGACACCGCGACCGCCGGCATGAGCAGGCCGAAGACGAAGAGGTGCAGCGACAGCCCGGCCGCGACGAGCAGTGGCCACCGGTGGCGCCAGATGAGGGGGAGCGTGCCGAGGGCCACGGCGACGTGCGGCCAGACCCACGAGTCCTGCTGCGCGCCGAGTGAGTCGATGCTCCGCAGCAGCTCGACGCCGAGCGACCCCGCGACGAGGAAGCCGAGGGCGACCCAGAGGTCGGCGCGCCGCTGGCGCGGCGAGTCGTCGGGCACCCGCTCCCAGTCGGTGTCGACACCGAAGTAGGCCCTCACCCGCGCCACGAGGGCAGTCCACCGGCCGTCCATGGGGATCAGCCTAGGCAGACCGGTGCCCGCGCCGGTTCCCCCTCGAGGTGGAGGGCGTGGCGGCGGTAGGTTCGGGCGCATGGGTGTCTCCTCCTCCGTCCTCGACGTCCCGACGATGCGCTCCCGGCTCGACCGGCTGCGACACCACGCGGCAGATGCAGGCGTCGCGGCGACCGTCGTGTCACCCGGCTCCGACCTGCGCTACCTCACCGGCATCGCGGGCTCGTCCTTCGAGCGACTCACGGCCCTCGTCGTCCCGAGCGACGCCGCGGTCGCCCCCGTCTTCGTCTCGCCGGCGCTCGAGTACGCCGGCCTCGGCCACGTGCCGCTCGGCGAGCTCGGCGTCGAGGTGCGCACGTGGGTCGACGGCGAGGACCCCTACGCCCTGGCGCTCGGCGGCCTGCCGAGCGGTCGCGTCGCGGTGTCCGACATGACGCCGGCGCTGCACCTGCTGCGGCTTCGCGACGCGGGGGCCGGCGACCAGCAGCTCGCCGGGCCTGTCCTGCGCGAGCTGCGGATGCGCAAGGACGCAGCCGAGCTCGCGGAGCTGCGTTCGGCCGGAGCCGCGATCGACCGCGTGCACGCACGGGTCGGCGAGTGGCTCCGGGCTGGTCGCACCGAGGCTGACGTGGCTGCCGACATTGCCGCTGCGATCGTCGAGGAAGGCCACGCCACAGCCGAATTCGTCATCGTGGGGTCGGGTCCGAACGGCGCCAGCCCGCACCACTCCGTCAGCGAGCGCGTCATCGAGGACGGCGACGTCGTCGTCGTCGACATCGGCGGCCCGCTGCCCTCGGGCTACGGTTCCGACAGCACGCGCACGTATGCCGTCGGGTCGCCTCGCGAGCCCGACGTGGCCCTGGCGTATGCCGCGCTGCAGGCGGCACAGCAGGCGTCCGTCGCGTCCGTGCGCCCCGGAGTCACGTGCGAGCAGATCGACCGGGCGGCCCGAGACGTGCTCGCGGAGGCCGGCCTCGCCGAGCACTTCATCCACCGCACCGGCCACGGCATCGGCCTCGACGGCCACGAGGAGCCCTACATCGTCGCGGGCAACGACCTCCCGGTCGAAGCCGGCATGACCTTCAGCATCGAGCCGGGCGTCTACCTCGCGGGCCGTTGGGGTGCCCGGATCGAGGACATCGTCGCGGTGACCGACGACGGCGTCGAGCGCTTCAACACGAGGCCGACCGACCTCGTCGTCCTCTGACCCGTCCCGCTCGAGTGAGCGTCCCAGGACGTCAGGAGTCGAAGCCGACCCCGATCCGGTCGAGCGTGCGGAGCCACAGGTTGCGCCGGCCGGTGCGGTCCTCGGCCGCGAGCGAGGACCGCGTGGCCCGCACCGTGGCATAGCGGATCGGCTCGGGAGGGAAGGGGATCGGCTTGCGCCGCACCATCCCGAGGCGGGTGCGCTCGGTGTCCTTGCCGTCGACGAGGTCGAGGGCGACGGCCGCACCGAAGCGGGTCGAGGCGACGCCCAGCCCGGTGTAGCCGACGGCGTACGCCATCCGTCCTCCGAGCGCCGTGCCGAAGACCGGCGTGAAGCGCGACGTCGTGTCGATGACACCGGCCCAGCGGTGCGTGAAGCGGATGCCCTCGAGCTGAGGGAAGAGGTCGAGGAAGTGGTCGGCGAGCAGCCCGTGGGAGGCGTCCGACTGCTCGAGCACGGGGTCGATGCGTCCGGGGAAGTGGTAGTTCGCGTCGTAGCCTCCGAAGAGCACCCGGTCGTCGAGCGTCCTTCTGTAGTAGTGGAACTGGTTGCCCGCGTCGGTCAGTCCCTCGCGCCCCTTCCAGCCGATGGCGTCGAGCTGGGCCGGCGTCAGGGGCTCGGTCATGAGGACGTGGTCGTAGACGGGGAGCACCCACGCACTGAAGCGCCTGAGCACCCCCTGCGACGCGTTCGTGCCGATGACGACGCGTCGCGCGTGGATCGAGCCGTCGTCGAGCGTCACCCTCACGCCGTCGCCCTCGGTGTCGAATCCCGTGGCGCGCGTGTGCTCGTGGAGCCGCACGCCGAGCGACTCGGCCGCGCGGGCCAACCCCCAGACGAGGCGCGCGGGGTCGACCAGCGCGACCTCCGGGTCGTACATGCCGGCGAGGTAGCGCGGCGAGTCGACGCGGGCCCGCGCCTGCTCGGCGTCGAGGAGCTCGACCGGGACGCCGTGCGCCCGGTGCAGCTCGAACGACGCACGGACGGAGGGGATCTGGTGCTCGGTCAGGGCCAGGGTCAGCTCGCCGGGCACGTGGTGGTCGGCGTCGATGCCGTATGCCGTCAGCGTCCTCTCGATGCCCGCGACGTTCTCGGCCGCGAGCCGGTCGAGGGCCTCCATCTCGTCGGGCCAGCAGCCGACGCCCTGGGCGAGACCATGGGTCAGCGACGGCGCCATGAAGCCGCCGTTGCGGCCGGAGGCGCCATCGGCCAGGCGCCCGGCCTCGACGACCACGACGTCACGCGCCGGGTCGGCCTCCTTGGCCTGGATCGCGGCCCACAGCCCGGTGAACCCGCCGCCGACGACGAGCAGGTCGGTGCGTGGTGCCGCGCCCGTCAAGGCCGCCCGCGGGTCGGGCCGCTCGGGACGGTCGGTCCAGAAGGGGACGGGCCGGGCGTCGGCGAGGGCGACGGCGGCTCGGGGCGACAGCGGGGAAACAGGCATGACGAGACGGATCAGACCATGCTTGGCTGGTGCCTGTGAACCCCCGTTCGTTCCAGAGCGATACCGAGCCGGTGCCGGCTCCCCTGCCCGAGCAGCTGCTCCGGGTCTTCCACGACCAGACGCGCGCGCCCGTCCCGCTCGGGACCGCCGAGCGCCCCCTCGAGCTCGACGGTCCCGTGCGCAAGCACTACGACCTCGACCCGGCCGGCCACTTCGCGATGGTCGAGAGCCCGGACGGTCTCGGTGACGACCCCGATGGCCTCGTCGCCCGGGTGCGCGACTTCTTCGCCGAACGCGGCCAGAAGGTCGAGTGGAAGACGTACGACTACGACGAGCCGAGCGACCTCGGCGCGCGCCTCGAGGCGGCGGGCTTCGTCCGCGAGGACGACGAGGCGCTGGTCCTCGGTGAGGCCGCCCCGCTCGCGGCGCA
Source organism: Terrabacter sp. Ter38 (assembly GCF_024519435.1). Taxonomy (GTDB): domain Bacteria; phylum Actinomycetota; class Actinomycetes; order Actinomycetales; family Dermatophilaceae; genus Terrabacter. The sequence goes on along the minus strand of NZ_JALJRZ010000006.1, from coordinate 127,520 downwards.
GGACCTCGCGCTGCCCGAGGGCGTCGTCGTGCGTGCCGCCGACGGCTTCGAGGACTTCGCGCGGATGCGCACGATGTCCGAGACGGTGTGGGGCGACGACCACGCCTGGGTGACCGAGTCCCTCTACCCCGAGTGGGTCGCCCGGCCCGAGTCGATGGACGTCGTCGTCGTCGAGGAGTCCCGTGAGGGGCCGGTCCTCTGCGCGGCCCGCGGTGAGTACGACGCGAGTGGGTTCACCGGCCTCTGGGGCGGCTCGACGCTGCCCGAGTGGCGAGGCCGCGGGCTCTACCGCGCCACGCTGCTCCACCGGGCCCGCCTCGGCCTCGACCGCGGCAAGGAGTACGTCCGCGTCGACGCCTCGCCCGACTCCGAGCCGATCCTGCGCCGCCTCGGCCTGCACCGTGTGGCGACGACGACCCCGTACGTCTTCGATCCCAGGGCCTGACGGGGCCACGGCAGTGACGCGGGCGCCACGGGGGCGGGCAGCCACGGCCGCCCGGTCCGCGTTCGCCGCCGGAGCCGCCGGGGCGCTGGCCGCGACGCTGCTCGGGGCGTGCACCACGGAGAGCGCCGAACCCACAGGTCGCGATGCCACGTCGACGACGGGGACGGTGCAGCCCGATCCCGGGATGACCTTCATCGAGGCCGCCCCGCGGTGCACCACCACGCGACCGCTCACCGGCACGGGTCGCGTCCCTCTCGACGCCGTCTTCCCCGGCGCCGAGACGAGCGCGTTCTCCGCTCCCAGAGAGGTGGTGCCGGGTCCTGACGCCGCCGACCGGGGGCGGTGTCCCGGCGAGCTGCCCTCCCGGCCGCAGTGCGACGGCCTCGTGCCGTGGACCGGTCTGCTCGCGGACGCGTTCATCCCGGCGAGCGGGGCGCTGCGTCTCGTCGAGGGCTATCTCCTGACGATGCCGAAGCAGGCCGGCAACCAGGCCCCGCCCGAGAGCTCGGCCGGCACGAAGGTCGTCACGTTCAGCCTCGTCGACCTCGAAGCGGGCGACCCGGGAGGCCTCGTCGCCTACCTCGACACCGCCTTCACGACCTGCGCGAAGGCGGCGCCGAGCCGCGTGGCCGGTCTCCGCGCCCGCATCGGGACCGTCCCCTCGGAGTACGGCGCCGGGTCGGCCGAGGTGGTCCTGCTGCGCCGCGGAGACCACCTCGTGTGGGCCACGCTCGACGGCAGCGGGTGGCATCCGGGAGAGCAGCAGAAGGCGCTCGCGGTGCTCGTCGCGCGCCTCCTCTGAGCGGGCGCTCACCGGTGGGTGGGCACCCGTGGGCACGCGGCGGCATACGTGGCAGGATTCACGGCGGATCGTGAACCCGCTCACCAGACAGCAGGAGTAGCAATGCCCATCGCCACCCCCGAGGTGTATGCCGACATGCTCGACCGCGCGAAGGCCGGCTCCTTCGCGTACCCCGCCATCAACGTCTCGAGCTCGCAGACGCTGAACGCCGCGCTCAAGGGCTTCGCCGACGCCGGCTCCGACGGCATCATCCAGGTCTCGACGGGTGGGGCCGACTACCTCTCCGGCCCGAGCATCAAGAACATGGTGAGCGGCTCGCTGGCCTTCGCCGCCTACGCGCACGAGGTGGCCAAGAACTACCCCGTCAACATCGCGTTGCACACCGACCACTGCCCCAAGGACAAGCTCGACACCTTCGTGCGTCCCCTCCTCGCGGCGAGCACCGAGCGCGTCCAGGCCGGCGGCACGCCGTGGTTCCAGTCGCACATGTGGGACGGCTCGGCCGTGCCGCTCGACGAGAACCTGTCGATCGCGCAGGAGCTCCTCGCTCTCGCCAAGGCCGCCCACGTCATCCTCGAGATCGAGGTCGGCGTCGTCGGCGGCGAGGAGGACGGCGTCGAGGGGGCCATCGACGACAAGCTCTACTCGACCCCCGAGGACGCGATCGCGACGATCAAGGCCCTCGGCTCCGGCGAGAACGGCCGCTACCTGACGGCCCTCACCTTCGGCAACGTCCACGGCGTCTACAAGCCGGGCAACGTCAAGCTGCGCCCGGAGATCCTGCTGCAGGCCCAGCACGCCGCCGCCACGGAGCTCGGCCTGTCCGACGATGCGCGCCCCTTCGACCTCGTCTTCCACGGCGGCTCGGGCTCGCTGCCCGAGGAGATCTCGGCCGCCGTCGACAACGGCGTCATCAAGATGAACGTCGACACCGACACGCAGTACGCCTTCACGCGCGACATCGCCGGCTGGATGATCGGCAACTACGCCGGCGTGCTCAAGATCGACGGCGAGGTCGGCAACAAGAAGCAGTACGACCCCCGTGCCTGGGGCAAGTCGGCCGAGGAGGCCATGGCCAAGCGCGTCGTCGAGGCGTGCGACGCGCTCCGCTCGGCGGGCACGCACCAGTGAGCGACAACCTGCTCGGCATCCCCGAGACCCGCCTGGCCGTCGACCCGGCCGCCGAGAAGCTCGACGCCGGGGTCGACCCGGTGCAGGTGGCCGCGACGTACCCCGCGAGCTCGCTCGCGTGGGCCGTTCTCGCCGAGGACGCGCTCGCCGACGGTGACCGCGACGTCGAGGCGTACGCGTACGCCCGCACCGGCTACCACCGGGCGCTCGACTCGCTGCGCAAGTCCGGCTGGCGAGGGCAGGGTCCGGTGCCGTGGTCGCACGAGCCCAACCGCGGCTTCCTGCGTGCGCTCGCGGCTCTCGCCCGGGCGGCCCGCGCCATCGGTGAGAGCGACGAGGAGGCGCGCTGCACGCAGTTCCTGCGCGACAGCTCGGCCGAGGGCGCTCGCGAGCTCGGTCTCTGAGGCCGTCGCGCACCACTTGATGACGCTGTTCTGCTCCGACGTCGACGGCACGCTGCTCGACCACCGACGCACGCTGTCCTCCCGCACCGTGGCCGCCATCCGGGCGGTGCGGGAGGCCGGCCACGCGTTCGTGCTCTGCAGCTCCCGCATGCCCGCGTCCCTCGAGGGTCTCGAGCGGCTCTGCGGCGTCGAGCCCACCCCGCTCATCGCGTACAACGGCGGGCTCGTGCTGCGTGCCGACCGCTCGGTCGTCACCGACGTCGCCATCACGCCCGACGACGCGAGGGCCGCGTATGCCGTGTGCGAGCGGCTCGAGCTCCACGGGAGCTTCTTCGCCGGGGACGACTGGTACGCCTGGGGCCCCGACGAGTGGACCGAGCGCGAGGCGACGATCACCGCCGTCGACCCGAGCCCGGACTCGGCGCACGACTACGTCTCGAGCGGTCGCGTCGACGTGCAGCCGCCGCACAAGGTCATGGCGATGGGCGACCCGGGCCTCGTCGACGAGCTCGAGGCGGCGCTCAGCGGCCGGACGGGCCTCGTGACGTACCGGTCCAAGGCCACCTACCTCGAGATCGCCAACGCCGCGTGCTCCAAGGGGGACGGGCTGCGCGCCCTCGCCGACGAGCTCGGCGTCGACGTCTCCGACACGGTCTTCTTCGGCGACAACCACAACGACGTCTCGGCCTTCGCCGTGGCGGGCACCGCGGTCGCGGTCGCCAACGCCGTCGACCCGGCCCTCGATGCCGCATCCGTCGTCACCGGTCACCACCGGGAGGACGGCGTCGCCGCCTACCTCGAGGACTGGCTGGGCTCGCACTGACGACCCGGTCGGCCGGCGACCTCTGCCGACCGCCGCGGTCCGGGCTCGGTCCGGCGACCTGTCGGGCGACCGCAGCCGGATGGCCCGACGGGACCACGATCGTCGGCGATGCTTGACCCTGACACCGTGTCAGGCGATGCCCTAGGTGAACCATGTTGAGTATCGGAGACTTCGCCCGGCTGGCCGGGGTGTCGGTGCGCATGCTGCGCCACTACGACGCCCTCGGCCTGCTCCGGCCCGCCCGCGTCGACCCGCACTCGGGCTACCGGTCCTACACGACCGGCCAGCTCGACCGGGTCAACCGGCTCGTCGCGCTCAAGGACCTCGGCTTCTCGCTCGAGGACTGCGGACGCCTGCTCGGCGACGACCTGCCCGTGGAGCAGCTGCGCGGCATGCTGCGCCTGCGCCGGGCCGAGCTCGCCGAGCAGATCGAGGCCGACCGTGCGCGGTTGGAGCAGGTCGAGCGACGTCTCCGGATGATCGAGAAGGAGCGCACCATGTCACCGTCAGTCGTCCTCGACCCCTACACCGAGCAGGACCTACCGGCGCTGCGCGTCGTGCAGCGCAGCAGCCGCGTCGCCGACGGCCAGCAGGTCGGTGAGGTCGTCGGTCCGCTCTTCGGCCAGGTCGACGAGGCCGTGCGTGCCGGGCACCTGACGCCCTCCGGTCCGTCGATCGGGCACTACACGATGGATGGCGACTCGATGGTCGCCGCCGCGGCGTACCCGGTCGGACCGGAGGTCGGGGAGGCCCAGGCCTCGGCGGCCGGGCTCGAGCTCGCCGACCTGCCGGCCGAGCCCCGGGCCCTGGTCACCACGCTGCGCGGGCCGCTCAGCGCCATCGGCGAGGCGTGGCAGACCCTGTCGCGCGAGGTCGAGGCACGCGGGCTCTCGTTCGCCGGTCCGTGCCGCGAGATCTACCACGAGGCGCAGATGGACGATCCGGACCACTGGGTCATCGAGCTGCAGCAGCCCGTCGCCTGACGAGCCGGGCCGGCGCGGGGCCGACCCGTGCCGGCCCGGGCACCCGGCCACGGTCGGGTGACCTGTTGGGCGACCCGGACCAGATCGCCGGACCCACGCGTCGGACCGAACCCGTTCGCGGCGCTCGAGGACAGATCCCTGGTCCGGGGCGCATGCGGGCCGGGTGGCGTCCGGGACACCGGTCTCGAACCGATAACCTTGCGGTTGGCTTGACCACAACCGGAAGGTAGACCGATGCCGGCAATCGTGCTCGTCGGAGCGCAGTGGGGTGACGAGGGCAAGGGCAAGGCGACCGACCTGCTGGGCAGCAGCGTCGACTACGTCGTCAAGTTCAACGGCGGCAACAACGCCGGCCACACCGTCGTCATCGAGAAGGACGGCAAGCGCGAGAAGTACGCGCTGCACCTGCTGCCCTCGGGCATCCTCAGCCCCAACTGCGTGCCGGTCATCGGCAACGGCGTCGTCATCGACCTCGGCGTCCTCTTCGAGGAGCTCGACGGTCTCGAGGCGCGCGGCGTCGACACGAGCAAGCTGCTCGTCAGCGCCAACGCGCACGTCATCCCGAGCTACAACCGCACCATCGACAAGGTGACGGAGCGCTTCCTCGGCAAGCGCCGCATCGGCACGACCGGCCGCGGCATCGGTCCCACCTACGCCGACAAGATGAACCGCGTCGGCATCCGCATCCAGGACCTCTACGACGAGGGCATCCTGCGCCAGAAGGTCGAGGCCGCCCTCGAGCTGAAGAACCAGGTGCTCGCGAAGATCTACAACACCCGCGCCTCCGCCGTCGACGACGTCGTCGTGGAGCTGCTGTCGTATGCCGCCCGGCTCGCTCCGATGGTCGCCGACACGAGCCTCGTGCTGACCCAGGCGCTCGACCGCGGCGACACGGTGCTCTTCGAGGCGGGGCAGGCGACCCTGCTCGACGTCGACCACGGCACCTACCCCTACGTCACGTCGAGCAACGCCGTGTCGGCCGGCGCCTGCACCGGATCCGGCGTGCCGCCGACGCGCATCGACTCGGTCATCGCGATCCTCAAGGCCTACACGACCCGCGTCGGCGAGGGCCCCTTCCCGACCGAGCTGCACGACGACAGCGGCGAGTTCCTCCGCAAGACGGGTGCCGAGTACGGCACGACGACCGGTCGCCCGCGCCGCTGCGGCTGGATGGACACCGTGGTGGGCCGATACGCGACCCGCATCAACGGCGTCACGGACTTCGTCATCACCAAGCTCGACGTCCTCACCGGCCTCGAGAAGGTCCCCGTCTGCGTGGCCTACGACGTCGGCGGCGTGCGCCACGACGAGATGCCGGTCAACCAGACCGACTTCCACCACGCGACGCCGATCTACGAGGAGCTCGACGGCTGGTGGGAGGACATCACCGGCTGCCGCTCCTTCGAGGACCTGCCGGCCAACGCCCAGGCCTACGTGCTGCGCGTCGAGGAGCTCATCGGCGCCCGGGTCTCGGCCATCGGTGTCGGCCCGGGCCGAGACGAGATCATCGAGCGCTTCCCGCTCAAGCCGGCCGTCGCGCACTGACGCCATCACGCGTGGCACGCACACGGCATACGAAAGCCTCCGTAACTGAAGGAAACCCATGACTGAAGAGGTCACCCCCCTCGACTGGGTCACGCGTCTTGCCGACGACGTGATCGCCGAGGCGCAGGAGCGCAACCCCGGCGAGACGATCGTCTGCGCGTCGGGCATCAGCCCGTCCGGGCCGATCCACCTCGGCAACTTCCGCGAGCTCATCACGCCGCACCTCGTCGCCGACGAGGTCAAGCGGCGCGGGATCGACTGCGAGCACATCCTCAGCTGGGACGACTTCGACCGCTTCCGCCGCGTGCCGAAGAACCTTGCGGGAGTGGACGACTCGTGGGAGCAGTACATCGGCATGCCGCTGACCTCGGTGCCGCCGCCCGCCGGTTCGGCGCACGCGAGCTGGGCCGACCACTTCAAGGCGCCGCTCCTCGAGGCCATGGTCGCCACGGGCATCGAGGTGCGCCAGATCAGCCAGACCGAGCAGTACCGGGCCGGGGTCTACCGCGACCAGGTGCTGCTCGCGATGCGTGAGCGCTTCGCCATCGACAAGGTGCTCGACCAGTACCGCACGCTCGAGGCCGTCGAGGCGGCGCGCCAGAAGTCGAGTGGCAAGGGGAAGGGCGGTGGTGGCGGCAAGGCGGCGAAGCTCACCGAGGAGCAGGCTGCCGCGGCGACCGAGGCCGAGCGTGGCTCCGGCGCGGCGTCCGAGGACGACGGCAGCGAGGGCAAGGGCGGCTACTACCCCTTCAAGCCCTTCTGCAGCTCGTGCGGCACCGACTTCACGACCGTCACGGCCTACGACGACGACAGCCACGAGCTGACCTACGACTGCACGAAGTGCGGGCACACCGAGACCGTCGACCTCGACACCTTCACGAACGGCAAGCTCGTGTGGAAGGTCGACTGGCCGATGCGCTGGGGGCACGAGCACGTGCTCTTCGAGCCGTCGGGTGTCGACCACCAGAGCCCGGGCAGCAGCTTCGTCGTCGGCAAGGACCTCGCGCCGATCTTCGGCTGGGAGCGCCCGGTCGGGCCGATGTACGCCTTCGTCGGCATCGCCGGGATGGCCAAGATGAGCTCGAGCAAGGGCGGCGTACCGATCCCGACCGATGCGCTCGAGGTCATGGAGGCGCCGGTGCTGCGTTGGCTCTACGCCCGTCGCCGGCCCAACCAGAGCTTCGACGTCGCCTTCGGTCCGGAGCTGCAGCGCCTCTACGACGAGTGGGATGCGTTGGGTCGCAAGGTCGCCGACGGTTCGGCCCAGGCCGGTGACCTTGCCGCGCACCTGCGCGCGACCTCGACGGCTGCCGGTCCGTTGCCGTCGACGCCGCGTCCGTTGCCCTTCCGGACCATCGCGTCGGTCATCGACGTGACGCAGGGTGACGAGGAGCAGGCCGTCCGCATCCTCAGCGAGCTCGAGCCCGACAACCCGGTCGGCTCGACCGACGATTTACGGCCCCGGCTCGACTGCGCCGAGCGCTGGATGCTCGGCTACGTGCCTGCAGAGGACCGCACCGTCGTGCGCACCGAGCCGGATGCCGACCTGCTCGGCAGCCTCGACGAGCAGCAGCAGGAGTCGCTGCGCCTGCTCGCCGAGGGTCTCGACGAGCACTGGTCCCTCGATGGTCTGACGCACCTCGTCTACGGCGTCCCGAAGATCCAGCGCGGCATCGACCCGGAGGAAAAGGTCAAGGACCCCGAGCTGTCGGCGGCCCAGCGCGCCTTCTTCGTCCTCGTCTACCGGCTGCTCGTCGGCAAGGACACGGGGCCCCGCCTGCCCACGCTGCTCCTCGCCGTCGGTGCCGACCGGGTCCGCAGCCTGGTCGGCCACTGACCTCCCGCCCACTCCGGACGAGGAGGCCCCGACCACGTCTGTGGTCGGGGCCTTCGCGCGTCTGCCGCCGGCACGACCCTCGCGGGTCGTGTGTGGCGGTTCTGGTCAGTTGACCCCTCCGGACCAGGCGGCCGCGGTGGCGAGGGCTGTTCCCAGACTTCTCCCAGGAAGCGGGTGAGACGCCCGGGCATGGGAGCGGGCGAGGGGCGAGATGCAGGGGGGTTGCATCTCGTCCCTCGCCCGGTGCGTCGTCCACATGGGGGGCGGGACTTCGCGAACGTCAAGGGCCTCAGGGGGGAGGAGGCGGCGGGGAGGGTAGGTTCGCGCGCCTTGACGTTGAAGCAATCATCCTCCCGGGTGGGGGCACAGTCGACGGTTCGCGGAATCCTTGAACAAGTCTTTACCTAAAGGTAAATCGGTCGGGACGAGGCTTCCTGCGGCTGGGCGACGCTGTCGGTCCGCATTGGGCGACTCGGCGGCATGCAGACGGCGAAGTCTGCGCCGAACGGCCCCGAGGTCGGGACGAACCGATCACACGTCGGTTCGTCCCGAAGGCGGAATGCGAGGACCGCGACGCCCCGCACCGGTCAGGCCAGGATCGTCATCCGGTGTGCCGCACGGGTCAGGGCGACGTAGAGCACCCGTATCCCGCCGGGCGACTCACGAGTGATCTCGTCGGGGTCGACGACGACGGTGGCGTCGTACTCGAGGCCCTTCGTCGACATCGGGTCGATGACCTGGACGCGTCCCTCGCCGAGACGGGACACCGGCTCGAGAAGTGTGGCGTGCAGGGCCGGGGTGATGACCGCGATGGCCCCCTCGACCTCTGCGAGCAGCGACTCGACGGCGGCGCGGACCGAGGCCAGGGCGTCCGGACCGAGGGCACCCTCCACCGGGTGGATCCCCGTCTCGCGGACGGCCTGCGGGATGTCCGCGTCAGGCACCTCGCGGCGCACGACCTCCGCGGCGTAGTCGAAGATCTCGCGCGCGTTGCGGTAGTTGGTGTCCATGTGGAACTGCTGGCGCGCCTGTGACCCGAAGGCCTCCTCGCGCGCGGCAGCCGCCTCGACGGCGTCGGGCCACGAGGCCTGGGCGGCGTCACCGACGACGGTCCACGACGCATACCGCCCGCGACGGCCGATCATCCGCCACTGCATGGGCGAGAGGTCCTGGGCCTCGTCGACGAGGACGTGGGCGTACTCGTCGGGCTTGCCGATGCGGCCGGCGAGGAGCTTGTCGCGCGGGTCGGTGAGCACCCGCGGCGCGCCGGCGTCGCGCGCTGCGCTGACGACGGGCTGCACCTCGGTGACGCCGTACTGGCTGAGGTCGTCGAGCTCCTCGATCTCGTAGAAGCCGCGCTCCTCCTTGGGGGCCTCCTGCACCGGGCCGACGCGGGCGGCGATGTCGTCGACGAGCGCGACGTCGGCCACCGACCACGTGCCGGTCTCGAGCGCGAGCCGGAACGAGGCGGCCAGCGGCTCGATCTCGTCGTCGCGGAGGGTGCCGCGAGCGTGCCGGCGCACGAGCTCGGGATCGCCGAGCCACAGCAGCACCTCGCGGGGGTCGACCTGCGGCCACCAGACCTGCATGAACGCCTCGACGTCGAGGTGGTCCTCCCACTTGTCGAGGAACTCCTCCTTGGCCTCCCGGTCGCCCGTGATGCCGAGGGAGGCCCAGGCGGCCTCGCCGAGGGCGTCCTGGGCCGCGGACGTGCCGGTGTTGCGCTGGTGCTGGCGAAGGACCTGCGAGCGGACACGGTCGAGCTCGCGCACCTCGAGGCGAACCGGGCGGCCCGCGACCATGGCCCGGAACTCGGTCGGCGTGCCCGGCACGCGGCCACGGGCGGCGGCGCCGAGCAGGGTGCGGATGCGCGTCGAGCCCTTGGTGCGCGCGACGGCCGGCGGGTCGAACCGCTCGGTGTGCACGACGTCGAGGACGTCGCCGAGGGCGCGCAGGATGACGCTGTCCTCGCCGAGCGAGGGGAGGACACGCTCGATGTATGCGGTGTAGGCGCCCGAGGGGCCGACGACGAGGATGCCGCCGGACTCGAAGCGGCGCCGGTCGGAGTAGAGCAGGTAGGCCGCACGGTGCAGCGCGACGACCGTCTTGCCGGTGCCGGGGCCGCCCGTGATCTCCGTGATGCCCCGGGCGCTGGCGCGGATCGCCTCGTCCTGGTGGGCCTGGATCGTCGCGACGATGTCGCGCATCCGCTCGCCGCGGCTGCGGGTCAGAGCAGCCATGAGCGCGCCATCTCCGACGATGACGAGGTCGTCGGGGGCCTCGGGCACCATGAGGTCGTCCTCGATGCCGATGACGACGGTGCCGCGGCTGCGCAGGACACGGCGGCGCAGGACGCCCATCGGCTGCGTCGGCGTCGCGCGGTAGAACGCGGAGGCGGCCGGCGCGCGCCAGTCGATGACGAGCGGCTCGTAGTCGTCGTCGCGGACACCGAGGCGACCGATGTAGCGGATCTCGCGGTCTCCGCCCGAGCTGCCGTCGGCCGGGCGGTGGCCGTTGCCGTTGGACTCGACGGCCGCAGCACGGAGCATCGCGTGGTCGATGTCGAGGCGTCCGAAGACGAGGCCTTCGTACTGCGTGTCGAGGGCGGTGCGTCGCTTGGCGGCGTGGAACATCAGCGCGTCGCGCTCGAAGAGGGCCGCACCCTCGGCGTCACCGACCTCGACCTGACGTCCGAAGTGGCTGCGCGCGAGGCCCTCGGCCTGGACGCTGTCGGCGCGCACCCCGGCCTTCTCCAGCTCCTCGTGGACGCGGTCGACGTGGGCCTGCTCGACGGCGATCTCGCGCGCGAGCTCGTCGGGGATGCTCTTGGTCGACACCGGCGTGGCGCCCCGCGATCCGGGCGCGTTGGTCCGCTGGGACGATGCGTTCGAAGTGCTCACTGACATCCAAGGACTCTGAGGGACGCGCCGGGTGGCGCGGGAACCATCAAGTCTACTGTCAGTTCATGCCCATCGAGGTCTGTGTCCCGCCCACCGGCGCGCCGCTCGTCGGCCGCTCCGTCCGCCTCGACGTGACGACCCCCGACGACGCCCCCGGACTGTTCGCCGTCTACTCCGACCCGCGGTGCTACGAGCAGGGCTTCGTGATGATGCGACCGCACACGTCGGTGGCCGAGACCGAGGCTCTCGTGGCGGCCGCCGTCGCAGCGCGCGGTGCCCACGGGACGGGCCGGACGGCATACACGATCAGGCTCGTCGCCGACGGCGACCTCGGCCCGGCGGGCACCGTCGTCGGGTCGAGCTCGCTCGGCGACGTCGACACCGAGCGGGAGCACGTGCACCTGGGCTGGACGATGTACGGGTCGCGCTGGTGGGGCACGCAGGTCAACCCGGAGGCGAAGTTCCTCCTCCTCGCGCACGCGTTCGAGACGTGCGGCTTCGGGCGGGTCAAGATCCAGACCGACGTCGTCAACGCCCGCTCGCGGGCCGCGATCGTCAAGCTCGGCGCGACCTTCGAGGGGATCACGCGCCGCGACGTGAGGCGGGCCGACGGGTCATGGCGCGACACCGCCGTCCACTCGATCCTCGTCGACGAGTGGCCGCGGGTGCGGGCGGGACTGCTCGAGCGCCTCGGCTGACCGCGTCCCGTCAGCGGTACGCGTCGGCGGCAGCCTGGACGCGCGTGAGGTAGGCGTCCCACCAGTCGGCATCGACCCCGGGCATGTTGTCGCGGTCGGCGAAGCGTCCGACCGCCCCGTCGAGCTGCTCACGCAGGATGTCGGCGTGCCCGCGTGCCGCGCGGTCTCGGCGACGAGGTGACCGAGCACGAAGCGGACGTCGACGTGGGCCCTCTCCTCGGGCCAGTGCGGGACGCGACCCATGGTGTCGAGACCGAGGGCGATGGTGCCCTCGCCGTGCCGCCAGGCCGCGCGGTAGAGGTCGACGACCTCCCCACGTGACTCGTCGGCGCGGGCGTAGAGGTCGTCGTTTACCTCGGCGTCCTCCGACCAGGCGGGCAGCGGTCGCTCCGCGGGCCGGCCGAACGTCTCGCCGAGGTAGCCGAACTCGACGTACGCGAGGTGCCTGACGAGTCCCAGGAGGTTGGTCCCCGTCGAGGTGAGGGGTCGGCGGATGTCGTGGTCGGACAGGCCGTCGAGCTTCCACAGCACCGCCTCGCGATGCGACTGGAGCGTCTGCACCAGCCACGCATCGTGGTCCGGCGCCGGGTGGGTGTCGGGCATCGAGACAGCGTGGCAGGGCCGGGAGGGTGAGCCAATAGGGTGGGCGCCGTGAAGGTTCTCGTCCTCGGCTCCGGCGCCCGTGAACACGCTCTCGTCAAGGCCGTCGCGGCCGACCCCGAGGTCGACGCGGTCATCGCCGCGCCGGGCAACCCGGGCATCGACGCGACGGCGCTGTGCGTCCCCGTCGACATCCTCGACGGCGCAGCCGTGGCCCAGCTGGCCCGAGAGCACGACGTCGACCTCGTCGTCGTGGGGCCCGAGGCCCCGCTCGTCGCCGGTGTCGCAGACGTATGCCGTGCCGCCGGGTTCGCCGTCTTCGGCCCCTCTGCCGAGGCGGCCCGTCTCGAGGGCAGCAAGTCCTTCGCCAAGGAGGTCATGGCCGCGGCCGACGTGCCGACCGCCCTGGCCCACGTCTGCACGACGATGGACGAGGTCGAGGCGGCCCTCGACGCGCTCGGCGCCCCGCACGTCGTCAAGGACGACGGTCTCGCCGCCGGCAAGGGCGTCGTCGTCACCGACTCACGTGACGTGGCCGTCGCGCACGCGCGAGCCTGCCTCGCCAAGCCCGACGGTCGGCTCGTCGTCGAGGAGTTCCTCGACGGGCCCGAGGTGTCGGTCTTCTGCATCAGCGACGGCGAGACGGTCGTGGCGCTCGCTCCGGCCCAGGACTTCAAGCGCGTCGGCGACGACGACGCCGGGCCCAACACCGGTGGCATGGGCGCCTACTCGCCCCTCGACTGGGCGCCCGACGGTCTCGCCGACGACATCGTGCGACGCGTGGCCCAGCCGACCATCGACGAGATGCGCCGCCGTGGCACGCCCTTCGTCGGGGTGCTCTACGTCGGTCTGGCCCTGACGTCGCGGGGGCCGCGGGTCATCGAGTTCAACGCGCGCTTCGGCGACCCCGACGGGCAGGCCTCGCTCGCCCGCCTCGAGACGCCCTTCGCGCAGCTGCTCCTCGCCGCGGCCACGGGCGGGCTCGGCGAGTTCGGCCGGCTGCGCTGGTCGTCGGACCACGCGGTCGTCGTCGTCATCGCCTCCTCGGACTACCCCGCCTCGCCCCGCACCGGAGATCCCATCAGCGGGCTCGACGCCGCGGCGGAGGTGCCCGGCACCGTCGTCCTGCACGCCGGAACGGCGCTCGACGGTTCGGGTGCTCTCGTCTCGGCCGGCGGGCGCGTGCTCGACGTCGTCGCGGTGGCGCCGTCCCTGGCGAAGGCGCGCCAGGCGGCATACGACGCCGTCGCGGTCATCGAGCTCGAGGGGTCGCACCACCGCTCCGACATAGCACTCCGCGCCGAGCGCGGCGAGATCACGGTCGGCTGACGCGAACCGTTCCCGCCGGGCCGGACTCTCCTTGGTATGAGCACCACGACCGCGAGCCGGGGAGATCCCAGGTCCGATGACTCCATGGGGGCGGACGACCGCGTGCTGTGGTCGCGGCTGGCAGGGGCCGACGATGCGGCGCTGACCGAGCTGTACCGACGGCACTGCGACGCCGTGTACAACTTCGCGTTCCGGCGCACGGCGTCCTGGGCGGCCGCGGAGGACGTGGTGCAGGCGACCTTCACCGCGGTCTGGCGACGAGCTCGCGCCGGGAGCGTGGACGCGCTGCGGGCCGAGACGGCGCGGGCCGTGCTGCTCGTCATGGCGGGGCAGGAGTGCGCCAACGTCGCGCGTACTGCGCGGCGGCAGCGGCTGCTGCACGGGCGCATCGAGGCCGACTCCGGTGGTGCCCTCTCGCCCGACCACGCCGCACCGACGGCAGCGCGGGTCGACGACGAGCGGCGGATGAGCGAGGTGCACCGAGCCCTGAGGCTCATCCCGCGGGTCCAGCGCGAGGCGATCGAGCTGGTCGTCTGGTCGCACTGTTCCATCGCCGAGGCGGCCGGCGCGCTCGGTGTCTCGGAGGGGACCGTGAAGTCCCGTCTCCACCGGGCTCGTCGGAGCCTGTCCACCGTGATCGAGATCGATGCCGTCAAGGAGGCACTGTCGTGAATCTGCCCGTTCCCCCCGAGCGCACCCTGCCCGATCAGCTGGGCAGGTGGCAGGCTGTGCGCGTGACCGACCTACCGATCGACCTGCCTGGCTACGAGCACATCTACTCCGGCAAGGTGCGTGACCTCTACGCGCCGGTCGGTGAAGACGGCCAGGTGGTCGAGGACCAGCTGCTCCTCGTCGCCTCGAACCGGCTCTCGGCCTACGACTGGATGATGTCGCCCGAGATCCCCGACAAGGGTGCCGTGCTGACCCGGCTGTCGCTGTGGTGGTTCGACCAGCTCGCCGACCTCGTGCCCAACCACGTCATCTCGACAGACGTCCCCGACGCCGTCGCAGGCCGCGCGGTGCTCGTGCGCCGGCTCGACATGCTCAAGGTCGAGGCCATCGCGCGGGCCTACCTGACGGGTGGAGGTCTCGAGGAGTACCGCGAGAAGGGATCCGTCTCCGGCGTCGTGCTGCCTGAGGGCCTGGTCGACGGCTCGCGGCTGCCCGAGCCGGTCTTCACTCCCACGACCAAGGCGCCCGTGGGGGAGCACGACCTGCCGATGTCGCCCGACGAGGTCGAGGCCGAGCTCGGTGCCGAAATCGCAGCCGAGGTGTCGCGCCTGACGCGCGCGATCCTGGCCCGGGGCAACGAGATCGCCGCCGAGCGCGGCGTCCTCATCGCCGACACGAAGGTCGAGTTCGGCCTGTCGTCCGACGGCACGGGCGGACTCGTGCTCGCCGACGAGGTGCTGACCCCGGACTCGTCGCGCTTCTGGCCGGCGCAGCTGTGGGAGCCGGGGCGCCCGCAACCGTCCTATGACAAGCAGTTCGTCCGCGACTGGCTGACCTCGCCCGAGTCGGGCTGGGACCGCAAGGCGGGCGGGCCCCCACCCGAGCTGCCCCAGCACGTCGTCGCCCAGACCAGGGCGAAGTACGTCGAGGCCTACGAGCGGCTCACGGGAGAGACCTTCTGACCGGCGAGGCCGGCACCGGCGCCCCGGAGGGACGACTCCGTGCCGCTACGTCGTCCGATCTCGACCGCCTGCTCTCGCTGTGGGCGATCGTGTACGACGCGGGCGAGGGCGATCGCGGCCAGGGTGCCGCCTGGCGGCGCCACGCGCAGGACTGGTTCGTACGCGCCGTCGACGACGGCACGGTCGCTCGCTTCCCGGTGGTCGAGGTGGACGGCGTCATCGTCGCGACGGCGATCGGCACGCTCGAGGTCGGCGTTCCCAACCCGCACTGCGCGCGCGGTCGCACGGTGCGGCTCGCCAACGTCATCACCCTGCCGGAGCATCGCGGACACCGGTTCGGCACCCTCCTCGTCGGCGACGTGGTCGAGTGGGCCCGATCGATCGACGCCGACCGCGTGGATCTCAGCGCGACTCCCGCCGGGCGGCGGCTCTACGAACGGCTCGGCTTCGTCCTGACGAGCGCGCCGAGGATGAAGCTCGTGCTCTGACGGCGTCAGCCCGTGAGCTCGACCTCGAGGTCGGTGCGCCGGTAGAGCTCGAGCCGGATGACCTCGGCCCGTCCGTCGGGCGCCGGGCCGCGTGCTCGAGGCCGTGCAGCTGCGGGTGGCCGCATCGGGAGCAGCGGGGGAGCGGTCGATCCATAGCGGTGCCCGGTCGGTGTCGTGGTGCGCACCGTGTGCGTGCGGGCGTCGGTCGGGCCGAGTCCGTCGTGCACGACCTCCGAGCACCAGCCCGGTTCCTCCTTGACGAGGTTGCAGCGCACGCAGAGGCCCTGGCCGTTGGCCGCGCTCGTCGGACCGCCGTCGGCGTGCGGCTCGACGTGGTCGGCGTGCGCGATCGGTGCATCGCACCAAGGTGTGCGGCACGTGCCGTCGCGCGTGACGACGAAGCGGCGGAGCGCTGGCGGAAAGAGCCGACGGGTACTGTCCATCGCCACGAGGGTCCCGGTGGACGGGTGGGTGAAAAGTCGACGCACCCAGACCTTCGCGGTGTGCTCGTTCCGGGATTCTCGCGGTTCCGAGCCGTCGGCCTCCTCGGTGCGCGACTGCCCCGCACGTAGCGCGATCGTGGCACGGTGAGCACGGTCGTCCGCCTCCGTCTCGGAACGCCGGGTGAGGAGCTCGCGGACCCAGGCGGCCGGGACCGAGCCGTAGCCGGGCACGTGAGCCGGTATCTCGTCTCCCGCCATCAGGGCCCGGTCGGTGATGACGACCTGCACCTCGACCGGGACGTCGTCGGCCACGGACCGTCCGGTGACGAGCTCGACGAGCGTGTCGGCCATCAGCTGGCCCTTCCCCCGCTCATCGCCTGCTGCCTTGCCGGACAGGGCGGCCCGCGTCAGGGCGGCATGCACCGCGACGGCCTGGGCGACGGGGAGCACGGCAGTGACCAGAGCCATGGCGTCGGGGACCGGTCGGATCGATACACGCCGTTCGTTCTCAGCGATGCGGCACCGCTCGACCGCTGCGACCGCGTCGAGCCGGTCGGCGCACGCGCGGAGGCGACGCTCGAGCTCGCGGTCGCCCCAGGAACCGACGCCTCCCGGGGCCGTTGGGTCGGTGAGGTCGAGATGGGCCCCGACGACCTCGCTGTCGACCTGCGCCCTGAGCTCTGGGTCGAGGTGGCTCGTGCAGCGCACGACGATCTCGGCGCGACGTTCGTTGAGGACGCCGGCGCCCAGCGCCTCCAGGGTGTGGTGCAGGTGCTGCACGAGGGCGACCGACGCGTTCGCGAGCCGAGCACCCCGGAATGGTGACTCCCGTCGTGCGAGGCCGACCTGCGCCGACACCCCGGTGCGAGACAGCGTCATCCGGCGATCGGACCGCGACGGAGCACGGCGACGGCCCTGCGTCTCGGACGGCGACGGTCCGAGCTCCAGGGCGCGCGCCCGGTCCCGTGCCGCCACCCAGCCGTCGAAGTCGCCGGCGTCGGAGCGCGCCTGCGCCTCTGCCCGCAGACGCGTGGCGACCTGCGCCTGTGACTCGACGAAACGGGCCGTCAGTCGTGCTTGGGCGGCGGCACACGCCGCCTTGACCCGTTCGAGCGCGTCGATGGCAGAGATGAGGTCGGCGTCGGCGAGGTCGCCGTGGTCGATGCCGGACGCCTCTCGGATCAGGGCCGATGTGGCGGGCGACGCGTCGACGAAGACGCCGAGCGGGTCGGCTCTCCTCACGTCTGCATCGATCGCCTGTTCGAACATGTGTTCCATCCTAGATGGAGATCGTGCGACCGACAATACTTGTCCACAGCCAATTGACCTGTCCGCCAACGCTTCTCCCGGGTCGGTCGCCCTGTCAGCCCCGGCTGCGAGGATGGGCTCATGTCGTTGCTTCCTGTGGCCGTCCCGGCCGGAGCCGTCAGTGGTCAGTCCCAGCCGGTCATCGATGCAGGCACGGGCCTGAGCCTCCGACCGTTCGTCGAGGCCGACGCCGGCGCGCTCGTCCGGGCGTATGTCGACCCAGCCATCGAGCGGTGGCACCGTCGCACCTTGACGGGTGAAGAGGCGCTCGAGTGGGTCCGGGGGCGGGCGTGGCACCGCTGGCAGGCCGAGACCGGAGCCGAGTGGGCCGTCGTCGAAGCAGGCGTCCTCGTCGGAAGGGTCGGTCTCCCGGTCCTGCACCTCGACGAAGGAGTAGCCGAGGTCGGCTACTGGGTGCTGCCCGAGGGCCGTGGTCGCGGCGTGGCCGGACGTGCGCTCACCGCCATGACCGACTGGCTCTTCGAGCTCGGGCTCCACCGCGTCGAACTCATGCACTCGGTGCTCAACGGGCCGTCGTGTCGGGTGGCCGTCAAGAACGGCTTCGACCTCGAGGGCACCCGCCGGTCAGCCCTGCTCCACCCCGACGGATGGCACGACATGCACCTCCACGCCCGGCTCGCTCCGGACTGAACACCGGGCAGAGATGCGCGGAGTCTGTGAGGCGTCGTCGGGCACTCGGCCACCCTGCCAGCCGGGAGGGCGGCTGTCGTATGCGTTTCGGGCACCCGGCGAGCGTCGGCACCTTCCCGGGCGCGGCGGCATACGCATGCTGTCGCCCTGTGCCGCCGTGGGACGCTGGGCCCATGACCGAGCCCGTCGCCGACGCCCCTGCCGAGCGCTATCTCCTTCGCCAGAAGCTGACGATGATGGTCAACCGCTACGAGATCGTCCGCCAGGATGAGCTCGGCAAGGAGCTCGGCCTGCTGTGCTTCGCCGAGCAGAAGCGGATGGCCGCGAAGGAGCAGGTGACCTTCTACACCGACTCGGCCAAGACTCATCCGCTCTTCGGGTTCAAGGCGCGCAAGCGGATCGATCTGAGCTCCGGCTACGACGTCACCGACAACCGCGGCCAGCGGATCGGCTGGTTCAAGAAGCAGTTCAAGGCCTCGCTGGTCAACTCGACCTGGAGGCTCGGACTCCCCGACGGACGGGAGTTCGTCGGCACGGAGCGCAACGCCAAGGTCGCCCTCGTGCGCCGCCTCTGGGACATCGTCCCCGTCGTCGGTGACCTCCCCGTGCCGTTCCTCTTTCACTTCGACTTCGCCGCCGAGGACGGGTCGGTCGCGCTCACCTCGACGAAGAAGGCCGGCGTCAAGGACGTCTACCACGTGACCCTCCCGGCGCTCGCCGACGGCAAGCCCATCGACTGGCGCGTCGGCATGGCGATGGCCGTCGCGCTCGACGCCCTGCAGTCGCGCTGAGACGCTGTCCGAGGGCCCGCACGGCGCCCGATAGACTCGGGCCGTCCCTCGGGACGCCTCCATCCCCATCCAGCCCAGGGAGAAGCACCACTGATGGGAAGCATCGTCGTCGACGTCATGCTCAAGCCCGAGATCCTCGACCCCCAGGGGCAGGCCGTCGGCGGCGCACTGCCGCGGCTCGGGTTCACCGGTTTCACCGACGTCCGCCAGGGCAAGCGCTTCGTGCTCACCGTCGACGGTGACGTCACGAACGAGCACCTCGCAGCAGCCCGTGAGGCCGCCGAGACCCTGCTGTCCAACCCGGTCATCGAGGACGTCGTGTCGGTGCACGTGCTCGACGAGAGCGGGGCGGAGGGGAGCGCGGCGCACGAGCCCGACGCTCCCGCAGCGGACGAGGCCGACGCTCCAGCAGCGGACGCCGACGGCGAGCCCGACGAGGCGGAGGACGGCGAGCAGTGAGGATCGGCGTCGTCACGTTCCCCGGCTCGCTCGACGACCGTGACGCAGCGCGCGCCGTCCGCGAGTGCGGTGGCGAGGCCGTCCCGCTCTGGCACGGCGACGCAGACCTCAAGGGCGTCGACGCGGTCATCCTGCCCGGTGGCTTCTCCTACGGCGACTACCTCCGGTGCGGCGCCATCGCACGCTTCGCGCCGGTCATGGACGCCCTCGTGCCCGCGGCCCGGGGCGGTCTGCCTGTCCTCGGCATCTGCAACGGGTTCCAGGTGCTCACCGAGAGCCACCTGCTCCCCGGGGCGCTGATCCGCAACGACCACCGCAAGTTCAACTGCGTCGACCAGCGGCTCGTCGTCGAGAACGCCTCCACCGCATGGACGTCCGACTTCGAGGCCGGCCAGGAGATCACGATCGTCCTCAAGAACGGCGAGGGCGGCTTCGTCGCGGACGAGAAGACGCTGGACACGCTCGAGGGCGAGGGCCGGGTCGTCTTCCGCTACGTCCCCGACGCCCAGGGCCGCAACCCCAACGGCTCCTACCGCCACATCGCCGGCATCACGAACGAGCGCGGCAACGTCGTCGGGCTCATGCCGCACCCGGAGCACGCAGTCGAGGAGGGCTACGGCCCGAGCCTCGACGGCCGCGGCTTCTTCACCTCGATCATCAAGCAGACCCTCGAGAGCGCAGCCACCGCATGAGCGACACCCAGACCGCGCCCCTCCTCGACACCGTCGAGCACGCCGCGGCCACGCCCGACGTCGAACAGCCGTGGGCCGAGCTCGGCCTCAAGGTCGGCGAGTACGCCAACATCCGCGAGATCATCGGGCGCCGTCCGACCATCGCCGAGCTCGCCATGTACTCCGTCATGTGGAGCGAGCACTGCTCCTACAAGTCGAGCAAGATCCACTTCTCCCTCTGGGGCGAGAACACCACCGACGAGATGCGCGAGAAGCTCCTCGTCGGCATCGGCGAGAACGCCGGCGTCGTCGACATCGGTGACGGCTGGGCCGTGACCTTCAAGGTCGAGTCGCACAACCACCCGTCCTACGTCGAGCCCTACCAGGGCGCCGCGACGGGCGTCGGCGGCATCATCCGCGACATCATGTCGATGGGCGCCCGACCGATCGCCGTCATGGACCCGCTCCGCTTCGGCAACCTGCACCACCCCGACACCCAGCGCGTCCTGCCGGGCGTCGTCGCGGGCGTCGGCGGCTACGGCAACTGCATCGGCCTGCCCAACATCGGCGGAGAGGTCGTCTTCGACGACTGCTACCAGGGCAACCCGCTCGTCAACGCGCTCTGCGTCGGCGCCATGCGCATCGAGGACATCCACCTCGCGAAGGCGTCCGGTCCCGGCAACAAGGTCATCCTCTTCGGCGCCAAGACCGGCGGCGACGGCATCGGCGGCGTCTCGGTGCTCGCGTCCGAGACGTTCGACGAGGGCGGCCCGACCAAGCGCCCCGCCGTCCAGGTCGGCGACCCCTTCGCCGAGAAGGTGCTCATCGAGTGCTGCCTCGATCTCTACGCGGCCGGCGTCGTGGACGGCATCCAGGACCTCGGCGGTGCCGGGCTCTCCTGTGCCACCAGCGAGCTCGCCTCCAACGGTGACGGCGGCATGCAGGTCGAGCTCTCGCTCGTCCCGCTGCGCGACGCGAGCCTGCAGCCGCAGGAGATCCTCATGTCGGAGTCGCAGGAGCGCATGATGGCGGTCGTCGAGCCGAAGCACCTGGACGAGTTCATGGCCATCACCGACAAGTGGGACGTCGAGGCAACCGTCATCGGCGAGGTCACCGACGGCGACCACCTCGTCATCACCTGGCACGGCGAGGTCATCGTCGACGTGCCGCCGCGCTCGGTCGCCCACGAGGGCCCGACCTACAACCGCCCGCTGGCCCGGCCGGCATACCTCGACGGACTCAACGCTGCGGGCACGGCCGAGCTGGCCAAGCCGCAGACGGGCGAGGAGATCCGGGCGCAGCTGCTGACGCTGCTCGGGTCGCCCAACCTCTGCGACAAGTCGTGGATCACCGACCAGTACGACCGGTACGTGCTCGGCAACACGGCCCTCGCGCAGCCCGACGACTCGGGCGTCGTGCGCGTCGACGAGGAGACGGGCCGCGGCGTCGCCGTGTCGACCGACTGCAACGGCCGCTTCGCCAAGCTCGACCCGTATGCGGGTGCGCAGCTCGCGCTCGCCGAGGCCTACCGCAACGTCGCCACCGCCGGTGCCGCCCCGCTCGCCGTCACCGACTGCCTCAACTTCGGCTCGCCGGAGGACCCGGGCGTCATGTGGCAGTTCCGTGAGGCCATCCGCGGCATCGCCGAGGGGTGCCGCTTCCTCGGCATCCCCGTCACGGGCGGCAACGTGTCGTTCTACAACCAGACCGGTGACGTCGCGATCCACCCGACGCCCGTCATCGGCGTGCTCGGGGTCATGGACGACGTCTCCAAGCGCTCCGGATCGGGTTTCCGCAGCGACGACGCGCACGTGTACCTCCTCGGCACGACGCGGGACGAGCTCGACGGGTCCGAGTGGGCGCACGTCGTCCACAAGCACCTCGGTGGCCTCCCGCCGAAGGTCGACCTCGCGGCCGAGCAGGCCCTGGGCCGGGTCCTCGTCGAGGCGGCCCGCACCGGCGTCGTCGAGGCCGCGCACGACCTCTCCGAGGGTGGCCTCGCCATCGCGCTGGCCGAGGCATGCATGCGCCACGGCGTCGGCGTCACCGTCGACGGACTCGATGCCATCGGTGCCGACGCCGAGGGCAACCCCCTCGATGCCTTCACGGCGCTCTTCTCCGAGTCGAGCGCCCGGGCGCTCGTCGCCGTGCCCGCCGGTCACGCCGCCGAGTTCGAGGCGATGCTCGGCGACGTGCCGCACGCGCGCATCGGCGTGACGGGGGGTCGCGACCTCGACGTCATCGGACACTTCTCCGTCTCGGTCGCCGAGCTCAAGTCGGCGCACGAGTTCACGCTCCCGGCGGTCTTCGGCGCCTGAGACGCCGGCCTCATCAGCTCAACGCGCCCGCCACTTCCCGGCCTCGGGAGGTGGCGGGCTCTGCATTCCACTGTCGTCAAAGGGTTTTGCACCCGCGAGCAGCCGCGTCAAGGCTGCACCGTCACGCAGCCCGGTCGGCAGGTTGGCCCGGGCGACGTCACGCCTCAGTGCCTCCGCCGGCAGTGGCGAGGCGCCGGCCACGAGCACCGAGTTGCCGAACCTCCGGCCCTTGAGCACCTCGTGCGTCGCGATCACCGCGACGTGCGGCAGCGACGTGGCCACCGTCGCGACGACCCTTGCGACCCAACGCATCCCGGGTTCGTCGGCGAGGTTCCACAGCGCGATGCCCGCAGGCTTGAGCACCCGCCCCACCTCGTGGGCGTATGCCGTCCCGACGAGCTCGGCTGGCACGCAGCCTCCCGCGTAGGCGTCGGTCACGACGACATCGGCGGAGTCGTCCCGGAGGGCTCGCACGCCGGTCAGGCCGTCGACCGGGCGGACGCGGATGCGGTGGCGCCGGGGGAGCGGGACCTCGCGGCGGACGAGCTCCGTGAGGGCCTCGTCCGGCTCGAGGACGATCTGCGGTGAGCCCGGACGGGTCGCCTCGACCCACCGTGGCAGTGTCAGGCCAGCGCCGCCGACGTGCGTGACCCCGAGAGGGCCCGGCGGCAGGGTGTCGATGGCGAGCGCGAGGTGCTGGACGTACTCGAAGACGAGCAGCGTCGGGTCGTCCGGCTGGACGTGCGACTGTGGCGAGCCGTCCATGTGCACCGTGACGCCGCCGCGCTCGTCCCATTCGAGCGAGACGTGCTGCGCCGCCGTCGATCCCGGGCTCACGCAAGGTCCAGGACGAGCGTGCGCTCCCCGCCGTAGCGGGTGAAGCCGACGCGGCGCAGGATCGGCGAGGACGTGTCGACGACCCCGTGCGTCAGGGCGAGCGTCGCGCCCGCAGCGCGAGCAGCGACCAGCCGGGCGTGGAGGACGCCGCGGTAGGCGCCACGACCCCGCACGGTGCGGTGCGTCCCGCCGCCCCAGAGACGGCATACGTCGTCTGCGAGCGTGTAGCCGCCCGTGCCCGCGGGACGCCCGTCGACGTAGGCAACCCACCGCCCGCCCGAGTCGTCGGCGAGGCCGCGCTCGACCTCCGCCAGCGACGACGCGATCTGCTCGTCCGTCGGCTCCTTGCCGCCGAAGGCGTCGTTGCCGACGAGGATCGCATCGCGCACCGTCTCGGCATCGTTCACCCGACGGACCTCGACGTCGGCAGGCACGGCGAGGTCGGGCACGGCACCCACGAGCGGCAGGCCGAGGACGTCCATCCGGTCCACGACCGCCGCGCCGCGGCGGGTGAGCTCGGGCTCGAGATCGTCGGGCCGGGTGAACTCCGACAGTCGCCACCAGAGTCGGTCGCGACCGAGTCCCCTTGTGACGTCCGCGATCTCGTCGGCGAGCTCGACGGCGTCCCGGTCGGAGCCGAAGACGCGTGCCGAGGTCGGCGTGAGGAAGTAGTCGGGGTAGGCGACGACGAGGTACTCGTCGTTCCGGACGTGCGGCGCCCTGTCTGGCACCCAGGCCCACTCGTTCGAGGCGGCGAGCACGGCCGCTGCGTCCCAGTTCGTCGTCACCCCGACAGGCTACGGTCGTCCCATGCGATTCGGTCTGGCGATCCTGCCCGAGCACCCGTGGTCCGAGGCCGAGCCGATGTGGCGCGCGGCCGAGCAGATGGGCTTCGACCACGCCTGGACCTTCGACCACGTGACGTGGGGAGGCCTGCCCGAGTCGCCGTGGTTCGCGGCGGTGCCGACCCTCGCCGCGGCCGCCGCCGTCACCGAGCGCATCGGTCTCGGCACGTTCGTGTCGTCACCCAACAACCACCACCCGGTGCAGTTCATGCGCGAGGTGCTGGCCCTGGACGACATCTCCGGCGGTCGCTTCCTCCTCGGCATCGGGACCGGTGGCGACCTCGACTCGCGCATCATGGGCGAGGACCTCGCGCTGCGGGACCGCGTCGCCCGTTTCACCGAGTTCACCGACCTGCTCGACCGCCTGCTGCGCGACGACCACGTCACCGTCGACGGCCGCTTCTACGCCGCCCGCGACGTGCGCACCCTCCCCGGGCCGGTCCGCGGCGGCGACGGCGGCGACCGGGTGCCGCTCGTCATCGCGGCCAACGGCCCCAGGTCGATCGGCCTGGCGGTCGAGCGCGGCGACGGGTGGATGACCTACGGCGGCACTGCCGACACCGACGACGAGTGGTGGGAGCTCGTGGCCGGTCACAGTCGCCGGGTCGACGCCGCTCTCGAGGTCGCCGGTCGCGACCCCGCCGATCTCACCCGCTACCTCAACCTCGACTCCGCGCCGACGTTCTCGCTGAGCAGCGCCGCGACGTTCGAGGACGCCGTCGGCCGCGCCGCGGCCCTCGGCTTCACCGACGTCATCACCCACTGGCCGCGCACGACGGAGCCCTTCCACACCACCCGAGAGGTGCTCGACGAGGTCGTCTCCGACGTCATCCCCCGCCTGCGCTGAGGACCTCGGTCCGCCGTCGGCGGGCGCCGATAGCCTGCGAGGTATGCCGCCACGCCGCCGTACCCCCGTCGCCGAGGGCCACGCCGCCCTCGTCGCCTGCCGTGACGCCGGTTGGCAGGCCGACCGCCGCACCACGGCGACGGCGGTCCGCTACACGCTCGAGGAGCTCGCGACCATCGCGCCCGGCCGCACCGTCGAGGTGCGCGTCCCCCCGCACGGTGCGGTGCAGTGCATCGAGGGCCCGGTCCACACCCGCGGCACACCGCCCAACGTCATCGAGACCGATGCGTCCACGTGGTTGCGCCTCGCCGTCGGCGACCTGGCCTGGGAGGCGGCCTTCGACGCGGCTCGGGTTCGGGCCAGCGGTCAGCGGGCCCACCTCGACGGCCTGCTGCCGCTCACCTCGCTTAGGCTGGACTCGTGACCCAGCCCTCGCCGACCACCCGCCCCGAGCGTCCCCGCATCCCCAACTTCAAGCGCTTCCTCATCACGGGTGCCGTGCTGGGTTTCATCGTGGGTGCTGTCATCTCGCTCCGGGGTGAAGAGGTGCAGGGATACACCACGACGACCGGCGCGCTCTACATCGGCGCCCTCGGGGCCTTCATCGGCACCGGCCTGGCCGGCGTCCTCGGCATCCTCCTCGACCGGTCGGGTCGCGACCAGTCGTGACCCCTGCGGTCGTCGGCGCTGAGGGCGATCCGGGCGCGCATCAGGGACCGCTCGCCGGTGTGCGGGTCGTCGAGCTCGCCGGCATCGGCCCCACCCCCTTCGCGGCGATGCTGCTCGCCGACCTCGGTGCCGACGTCATCCGCGTCGACCGGCCCGGTGAGGGCTCGCTGCCCGTCCCGCTGGCGCCCGAGGCCGACCTGCTGCGCCGCGGTCGCCCCTCCGTCGCCCTCGACCTCAAGCACCCCGACGGTCTCGCGACGACCCTCGCGCTCGTCGAGCAGGCCGACGTGCTCCTCGAGGGCTACCGGCCCGGTGTCGCCGAGCGCCTCGGGCTCGGGCCCACCGACTGCCTCGGGCGCAACCCACGCCTCGTCTACGGACGGATGACCGGGTGGGGGCAGGACGGCCCGCTCGCCCACGCTGCCGGGCACGACATCGGCTACGTCGCCATCACGGGAGCGCTACACGCCATCGGCCGCGCCGGCGGACCTCCGCAGGTCCCCGTCAACCTCGTCGGCGACTTCGGGGGAGGAGCCCTCTACCTCGTCGTCGGCGTGCTCGCCGCCCTGCTCGAGGCCCGCACGAGTGACCGCGGACAGGTCGTCGACGCGGCGATCGTCGACGGCACCGCCCACCTCTCCTCGCTCGTCGTGAGCCTCGTGGGCGCCGGCCTCTGGTCCGACCGCCGCGGCACCAACCTCCTCGACACCGGCGCCCCCTTCTACGACGTCTACGAGACGAGCGACGGCGGCTGGCTCGCGGTCGGCCCGCTCGAGCCAGCGTTCTATGCCGAGCTGCTGCGCCTGACCGACCTCACCGACACCGCGCCTGACCGCCTCGACCCCCGCACGTGGCCGGCACTGCGAGCCCTGCTCGCCGACACCCTCCGCAGCCGCACCCGCGACGAGTGGACGGCCGTCTTCGAGGGCACCGACGCGTGCGTCGAGCCGGTCCTCAGCTACGCCGAGGCACCCGGACACCCGCACCTCGCGGCGCGCGGCACCTACGTCGAGCACCATGGCCGCCTCCAGCCGGCCCCGGCGCCCCGATTCTCCCGCACCCCGGCTGCGCTGGGCACCCCACCGTCCATGCCCGGCGCCGACACCCGCGCCGCCCTCGCCGCGTGGGGCATCGACGACGTCGACGCGCTCATCGCCTCGGGCGCCGCGTCCGCGCCATGAGGCTCTTCGTCGCCGTCGTCCCTCCCGACGACGTGCTCGACGACCTGGAGGAGCACGTCGGACCGCGCCGCGAGGCGGGTCCGGAGATCCGCTGGACCGACCGCCACCAGTGGCATGTCACCCTCGCCTTCCTCGGCGGCGTCCCGGAGGCGCGCCTCGACGACCTCACGGAGGCGCTCGCCCGGTCCGCCGCACGGCGCGATCCCCTCGTCCTGCAGCTCGCCGGGGCCGGAGCCTTCCCGAACCCCTACGCCGCCCGCGTGCTCTGGGCGGGGGTCGACGAGGTGCGCGGTGACCTCGGGGCGGTGGCGGGCGGCATACGCCGTGCGTCCACGTCGGCGGGGGCGACGCCAGACGGCACGCGCTTCCATCCCCACCTGACGCTCGGCCGCTTCCATCAGCCCACCGAGGCGACCCGCTGGATCCGCGCGCTCGACGCCTGGGAGGGGCCGGCCTGGCGGGTCGACCACCTCGTGCTCGTCGAGTCGCACCTCGGGCAGGGGCGGGGTCGGCGGCCGCGCTACGAGGTGCTCGCCGAGCTGCCGCTGCGGGCATGATCCGCGGGCGAGTCGCCCACCGGCGTGTGCGACACTGGCGCTGTGGCACGTGGCGACGGTCGTTTGAACCATGACCTCATCCCCGGCGAGAAAGGCCCGCAGGACGCCTGCGGGGTCTTCGGCGTCTGGGCTCCCGGAGAGGACGTCGCGAAGCTGACCTACTTCGGGCTGTATGCGTTGCAGCACCGCGGGCAGGAGTCGGCGGGCATCGCGACCGGTGACGGCGAGAAGATCCTCGTCTACAAGGACATGGGCCTCGTCTCGCAGGTCTTCGACGAGACCGCGCTCAGCTCGCTCCGCGGGCACATCGCCATCGGTCACACGCGCTACTCGACCACCGGCGGCTCCACGTGGGAGAACGCCCAGCCCACCCTCGGCGGCACCGGACACAGCACCCTGGCCCTGGCCCACAACGGCAACCTCATCAACACGGTCGAGCTGCGGGCCCTCGTCGACGAGCACTTCGGCGGCACCCGCATCACCGGCGAGCTCGCGCGGGGCAACACGTCCGACACCGCGCTCGTCACGACGCTGCTCGCGGCCGACGAGGACCGCACGCCCGAGCAGGCCGCCCTCGAGCTGCTGCCCAAGCTCAAGGGCGCGTTCTCCTTCGTCTTCATGGACGAGACGACGTTGTATGCCGCCCGCGACCCGTGGGGCGTGCGTCCCCTCGCGCTCGGCCGCCTCGAGCGCGGCTGGGTCGTCGCGTCCGAGACCGCGGCCCTGCAGACGATCGGCGCTGCTGTCATCCGCGAGGTCGAG
Source organism: Terrabacter sp. Ter38 (assembly GCF_024519435.1). Lineage (GTDB taxonomy): Bacteria > Actinomycetota > Actinomycetes > Actinomycetales > Dermatophilaceae > Terrabacter. Next base: position 99,562 of record NZ_JALJRZ010000006.1, on the reverse strand, counting down.
CCCGGTGAGCTCATCGTCATCGACGAGGACGGCCTGCGCTCGCACAGGTTCGCCGACCCACAGCCCAAGGGCTGCGTGTTCGAGTACGTCTACCTTGCCCGGCCCGACGCCGTCATCCGTGGCCGTGTCGTGCACGAGGCCCGCGTCGAGATGGGGCGCGTCCTCGCGCGCGAGCACCCGGTCGACGCCGACCTCGTCATCGGTGTCCCGGAGTCGGGCGTGCCTGCGGCTGTTGGCTACTCGCAGGAGTCGGGCATCCCGTTCGGCCAGGGCTTCGTCAAGAACGCCTACGTCGGACGCACCTTCATCCAGCCGTCGCAGACGCTGCGCCAGCTCGGTATCCGGCTCAAGCTCAACCCGCTCGAGCACACGATTCGCGGCAAGCGCCTCGTCGTCGTGGACGACTCGATCGTGCGCGGCAACACGCAGCGGGCCCAGATCCGCATGCTCCGCGAGGCCGGTGCGGCCGAGGTGCACGTGCGCATCAGCTCGCCGCCCGTGCAGTGGCCGTGCTTCTACGGCATCGACTTCGCGACGCGGGCCGAGCTCATCGCGACCGGCCTCAAGGTCGAGGAGATCCGCGCCTCGATCGGGGCCGACTCCCTCGGCTACATCTCCGAGGAGGGAATGATCGGCGCGACGAACCAGCCCGCCGACGAGCTGTGCTCGGCCTGCTTCACCGGGAAGTACCCCATCGAGCTGCCCGAGGACGGCCGCATCGGCAAGCACGTCCTCGAGACGCTGCCGCTGACGGTGCGCACCGGCCACGACCGCTCGGTCGACGTCGACGGTGTGGCCCTCGGGGTCGGCCTCGGCGGCGCGAACGCCCTCCAGCACCCCTAGCCTCCGACGCCGGTCGAGGTGATACCTCGCGCCGGGGGGCGAACCGGCGTGAGGGAACCGGGCTGTTGGACGGGGGCGAGGGTGTCCCTCGGGCGCCGGTAGGCTGGGGCCCGTGAGCGATGCCCCCATCACCTATGCCTCGGCCGGAGTCGACGTCGAGGCGGGTGACAAGGCCGTCGAGCTGATGAAGGCATCGGTGCGGCGCGCCACCAGGCCAGAGGTCGTCGGTGGCCTCGGCGGGTTCGCGGGCATGTTCGACGCGAGCGCGATCGCGCGGATGACCCGTCCGATCCTTGCCACGAGCACCGACGGCGTCGGCACCAAGGTCGCCATCGCCCAGGCCCTCGACGTGCACGACACGATCGGCTTCGACCTCGTCGGCATGGTCGTCGACGACATCGTCGTGTGCGGGGCCGAGCCGCTCTTCATGACCGACTACATCGCCACCGGCAAGGTCGTCCCGGAGCGCATCGCCGCGATCGTCGGCGGCATCGCTCGCGCGTGCGAGGAGGCGGGGGTCGCCCTCGTCGGCGGCGAGACCGCCGAGCACCCGGGACTGCTCGAACCCGACGAGTACGACGTCGCCGGCGCCGCCACCGGTGTCGTGGAGTATGCCGCCGTGCTGGGTCCCCAGCGCGTCGCCGACGGGGACGTCGTGGTCGCGCTCGCGAGCAGTGGCCTGCACAGCAACGGCTACAGCCTCGTGCGCCGCGTCATCGCGAGCGCCGGCTGGCAGCTCGACCGGCACGTCGACGACTTCGGCCGCACTCTCGGTGAGGAGCTGCTCGAGCCGACCCGCATCTACACCAGGCCACTGCTCGAGCTCATCGCCGCCGAGGGCGTCGACGTACACGCCCTGAGCCACGTCACCGGAGGGGGTCTCGCCGCGAACCTCGCCCGCGTGCTCCCGACCGGCACCTTCGCCCGCGTCGACCGCTCGACGTGGACGCCGCCTGCCGTCTTCCGCACGGTGCAGGACCTCGGGCACGTGCCGCAGGCCGACATCGAGCGCACGCTCAACCAGGGCATCGGCTTCGTCGCCGTGCTCCCCGAGGCCCACGCGGACCGCGCCATCGAGCTGAGCGAGGCGCGTGGCATCGGTGCGTGGCGTCTCGGCGTGGTCGCGAACGAGGAGCGGGCGCACGCCGACGGCCTCGTCGCCGACGACGCCGAGATCGTGCGCGGCGCCAAGGGCGTCGACGGCGGGGCCGTGCAGGTCGTCGGGCAGCACCCGACCGCCTGAGGTCCCCTTCGCCACGGTGCGGACGGGCCGGTGCGTCAGCAGGGTGGACGACCCGGCCACGTGGCGTTCCGGCCCCCTGACGCGTACCGTCCGACGCGGCGTACAGCCGTCTGGGTGACGTGACGATGCCCGCAACACCCCGGAGGGTGTGCGGGCATCGTCACGTCACCTCGACGCACTCGCCACGTGGGCGGGAGCCTCGGGCGCCTCGAGGGCAGCACCGACCGCGCGTCGGGTGTGAACACCCGACGCACGAGGTGCAGACGGAAGAGGAAGGCAGGCTCAGCGCCCGCCCGAGGCCCACTTCCCGTATTCGTCGTACTCGTCGTCGTCGACGGATCGTGGCTGGTTGGACACGTCGCGTTGCGACGGCCCGTGCAGCTCACGCTCCAGCGCGCTCAAGTCCGTGTCAGGTGTGTAGTACTTGAGCTGCCGTGCGACCTTGGTCTGCTTGGCTTTGGCTCGGCCGCGCCCCATGGCGTGACCCCCTCGTGCGTCGTGCCGGGACGGCATCGCTCCTCGGAGAACCGGGTGGTTCTTCGATGTCCGCGTAGCGGCCCCGGGAATGTGTGTGTTCTCGTGGTGCTAACGCTACATGAGTGAGGCAAATCCTGCGCCCGCCCCACCGCCTCGCCGGCGGCGCGTCGCGCCTCGTCGAACCGGGCCGACCGCGCGGGGTCGGCCCGGGGGTCCCCCAGGGACCGTCAGGGCTCGCGGGTACGCTGCCGGACGGCCGGTCGGGCGCATACACCTTGTGTCTCGGGAGCGGGACGATTTGAGTCTTTTCAGTGTTTAACCGCCATGAGGCTGGCCGAGACTTTACCCTTGCTTTACTGAGCCCCGATTGGGGCGCATGCGTGTCGCTGCACCTAGCGACAGGGTGGTGGGGATATGACAATGACGACTCAGGATCGACACGAAACCGAGAAGCTACTGACTCCTGCCGAGGTTGCGGCCCTGTTCCGAGTGGACCCGAAGACGGTCACCCGGTGGGCCAAGGCAGGAAAGCTGACTTCGATCCGGACCCTTGGGGGGCACCGGAGGTATCGCGAGTCAGAGGTGCGCGACCTTCTGGGTGGCGGGCACTGATCTCGACGGTGAGTTGGGGGTAGACCGGTCAGATCGTCGGGGGAGCGGCACCACACGGTGCCGTTCCCCCGACTGCCACCGGGGGACGTGTGCGCTCAGGCCCGGCCGTGGGGGATGGGGTTGGAGGGACCGGATGGTCCTGCGAGTCAGCCTGTGAGACATGGCTTTCCACCTTTCGTCCGGTCACCCTGACCGGTTCACCAGCGATCAATCCCGTGCCGGTCGTGCGCTCCATGACGAGGGAGTTGTCCGGTCCTTACGGCTCGGCGACGTCGGCGGTCCGTCCTATCGTGGCGGGATGACGAAGCCACCCGAGATCACCGCCATCACCCTCGGCGTCCGCGACGTCGAGCGCTCCCGCGCGTTCTACGTCGACGGGCTCGGCTTCCGCTCCGTCCTCCACCTGCCGGAGATCACCTTCGTCCAGGGTGCCCCCGGCGTGCTCCTCGCCCTGTGGGACGTCGCGCAGATGCCGAGCGAGTACGGCGACGTCGCGCACGGCTCGTCGGCGCCACCCGTGTCGCTGGGCCACAACGTCACCGAGGTCGGGCAGGTCGAGGCGTTGTATGCCGCCGCGCTGGCTGCGGGCGCGACCTCCGTCTCCGCCCCGACCGAGCGAGAGTGGGGCGGGGTCAGCGCGTGCGTGGCCGACCCGGACGGCTTCCGGTGGGACCTCGTGCACAACCCGAACTTCCGGGTCGACGCGGACGGCACGGTCCACCTCGGCGAGGCGCCGGCCTAGGCGCGGCCCCGAGTCCCGTCCAGGCGAGTGCGCCACGGATGGCCGGCCGGTTGGGCATCGACGACGCGCCGGAGCACCGCGACCTGGGCGGCACCGAGCAGGGGGAGCGCTGCCTCGAGGTCGGCGTCGTCCTTGGGGCGGGGTGAGGCGGCCTTGTGGGCGAGGACGAGCTCGGGCCGCAGGTAGCGCACACCGTCGCGCTCCCAGGTGGCGTCGTCCAGTGACACCACGAGCGAGGGGTCCCGCTTGAACTGCCACCGTCCGTCCACGTCCGGGTTGAGCAGGATCTCCCCGCGCCACGGGGCCAGTGCGTCCTCGCGGACCCAGATCTGCTCGGAGTCGTCGGGCACGTCCCGTCCCGGCCGCAGGTGCAGCAGGCCCGAGTCGCCGGCCGACCACAGGTGCCAGTGCGGCTCGAGATGGGCGCGGATGGCGCCGACGTCGCGACGAAGCACCGAGACGTCGATGTCCTCGTGGTCCCGGGCGACACCGGTGAAGGACTCGACGGCCCATCCGCCGGCCACCCACCACGGCACGCCGAGCCCGGCGAGCAGGTCCCGGACCTCGGCGGGGGTCCACGAGAGCTGCGGACCGTAGATCCGCTGGAACTCGTCCGGTCCGAGCCACTGCTGCCCGCCGGTGGCCACCGCGTCCTGCTCGTCCACGACGCCACGTTAGCGCCGGCGGCTCGCCTCAGTGGCCGAGTGCGCGCAGCTGGAGGCGCAGGGCCAGGCGCGTCTCGGGGTCGTGCAGGTCGAGCTCGACGACGGCTGACAGGCGCTGCATCCGGTAGCGGAGCGTGTTGGGGTGCACGTGGACGCGCGCCGCGGCGGCCCGCGGGTCGCCCGGGTGGTCGAGCCACGCCGCGACCGTCTCGAGGTATGCCGTGTGGTGGGTCTCGTCGTGCTCGCGCAGGGCGGCGACCGGGCCGAGCAGCTCCTCGGTCCAGATGCCTCCGAGGGCGCGGGCGTTGGTGACGGCTGCCCAGGCGTCCTCGACCGTCGTCGTCGTGCCCGAGACCCGGCCGACGTCGCGCAGCCGCTGCACCTCGGTGGCCTCGCGTCGCGAGCGGTCGAGGTCGACGGTGCGGGAGACCCGACCGCCGGCGCTGGCCGTGGCCGTCGGCGTGACGCCCGCGACCTCCTCGACGACGCCGAGCAACCACTCCCACGTGCCGGGGGACGTGTCGCCGGGCACGTCGCGCACGAGGGTCAGGGCCACGCCGTCGAAGATCGCGAGGAGCGGCTGTCGCCACGAGCGGCGCCGAGCAGCCGACTCCCACACGTCGAGCTCGTGCTCGGTGTCACGGGGAGGGCCCTCACCGGTCGGGTCGGTGCGTGGCCGGTGCGCGCCGGCGAGCACGACGACCCGCCACGGCGGCGCCGGCAGCCAGCCCTCGGCCTCGAGCGTGTCGCCGCTCAGCACCGCCCGGAGCCGGTCGGCCGAGACCCGTCGGGCGAGGTCGGCCTGCGACCGCAGGCGCAGCAGGTGCAGGGCCACGACCGATGCCGTCTGGGCGAGCGAGCCCATGACCTGCTCGGCGGGCTCCTCGTCGACGACGGCCCAGATCGAGCCCAGCCACTCGGTGCCGGCCCGCACCGGCACGACGACGCGAGCCCCGAGGCCGCGCCCGGCAGGGACGAAGAAGGGCTCGTCGGATCGCGCGAGCCGACGGAACACCCCGCGCCCGCGGAGGTTGGCGATGACCTCGTCGGGCACCCGCCGGCCGACGATGGTCGAGACGCGCGCCGGGTCGGCGACGTCCTGGGTCGAGGAGTAGGCGAGCACCCGCGACTGGGTGTCCTCGATGGTGATGGGCGCCGCGACGAGGGCCGCGCACGCGTCGGCGAGGGCGAAGAGCTCGTCGAGCACCGGACCCTCCGCGCGCACCGCAGGTCCGCTCGCGGCGCGGTCGAGGACACCGCGCAGCAGCCACACGACGTGCGCCCACGACGCGTGGTCGGCGAGCTCGACGAGGCTGACGCGAAAACGGGCCGCCGCGGCGCGGACCTGTTGGTTGCGGGCAGCGGCCCGCCGCAGCACGACGGCGCCGCAGTCGACCGCGGCCGCGCCCTCGAGCAGGGCTGCCGCCTCCGCCGGCCGCTCGACCCCGACCCCGAGGAGCAGGTCGCCGGCCTGGCCGAAGACGCCCGAGCCGGGCTCGGCGAGCGTGACGTCGTCGACCGTCGGCCCGCCGACGTCGACGACCACCGTGAGCAGGCCCCCGCCGAGCGTGCCGACGAGCTGCGCGATGGGCAGGCCGACCGGGGTCGTCGACGAGGTGCGGGTCGCGGACCCTCGGGTCGAGCGGGACGGGGCGGACGGCATACGACCATTGTGGCCTGTCCTCGTGCTCCCAGCACAAGACATGGCGCAAACACTGGCGCCTCAGCACCACGACCCTGCGTGCGTGCGGGCCCACCATGGACGCAAGGCACCACCCGAGCACCAGACCCAGGAGTCGAATCGCATGGCCGCTGTGACCCCCGCCGGTACCCCCGTCCCCGAGCGCGTCGCCGTCGTCGGCGCCGGCATGGTCGGTCTCGCCACCGCCTGGTTCCTCCAGGAGCGTGGCGTCGAGGTCACCGTCATCGACCGCGACGGCGTCGCCGCCGGCGCGTCGTGGGGCAACGCTGGCTGGCTGACCCCCGGCATCGCGACCCCGCTGCCCGAGCCCGCCGTGCTCAAGTACGGCCTGCGCGCCGTCCTCAGCCCGAGCTCGCCCGTCTACGTGCCGCCGAGCGCGCGCCCGGACTTCCTCCGTTTCGTCACCGGCTTCACCCGGCACAGCACGATGACGGCCTGGAAGAAGGCCATGGGCGCCCTCGTGCCCGTCAACGACCTGTCGCTGCAGAGCTTCGACCTGCTCAAGGCCGGCGGCGTCGACGCCGATACCTATGAGGCCAAGTCGTTCACGGCCGCCTACCGCACGGCCGAGGAGCGCCAGACCCTCCTCGAGGAGATCGAGCACATCCACGCCTCGGGCGGCGACATCACCTTCGACGTCCTGAGCGGCGACGAGGCCCGGGCCATCGAGCCCGCCCTGTCCGACGAGATCGGCGCCGCGATCGTGCTGCACGGCCAGCGCTTCATCAACCCCGGCGCCTACGTCGCCGCGCTCGCCGACTCGGTCACCGCGCGCGGCGGCAAGATCGTCACGGGCAGTGCCGTCTCGCGCATCACCGACACCCCGACCGGCGTGCTCGTCACGAACGACTTCGGGCAGGCCGAGCACTACGACGCCGTCGTCGTCGCGACCGGCGCGTGGCTCGGCAAGCTCGCGCGGGAGTTCGGCGTCAAGCGCGTCGTCCAGGCCGGCCGCGGCTACTCCTTCAGCGTCGCCGTCGACGACCTGCCCAACGGCCCCGTCTACTTCCCGGCCGAGCGCGTCGCCTGCACGCCCGTCGGCGACCGCCTCCGGGTCGCCGGCATGATGGAGTTCCGCCAGCCCGAGGCAGCGCTCGACCCGCGCCGCATCAAGGCCATCGTCGAGTCGGCGCGTCCGCTGCTCCAGGGCGCCGACCTCGACCACCGCCAGGACGAGTGGGTGGGCTCGCGTCCCTGCACCGTCGACGGACTCCCGCTCATCGGCGCCTCGAAGAACCCCAAGGTCTTCGTCGCCGGCGGGCACGGCATGTGGGGCATCACCCTCGGCCCCGTCACCGGCCGCCTGCTCGCAGAGCAGATGGTCACCGGCCGCGCGCCCGAGCAGCTCGCGCCCTTCGACCCGCTGCGCTGACCGGACCCGGCAGTGCCGGGAGACACGGACAAGGCCCACCTGACGAACCTCGTCAGGTGGGCCTCCGTGCGCGTCCCCCCGCGCATCGGCGGCGCGTCAGCGTCCGCCGGAGACCGGCTGCCGCCGGACCCCTCAGTGCGGCGGCAGCCGTCAACCGTGCTTCGGAGACGTCAGGTGGACCGGATTGGTGCAGATCCGAAGGCGACGTCGAAACGGTCGCACCAGATGACGACCGAGGTCAGGTCCGACAGGTCCGTGCCTGCAGGGACGGCATAGTTCTGGTTGCCGTCGGTGGCGCCGGCTGGTCGGTCAGCCACACGACGACGTCCGGTCCGTCGCGACCGGGGCGTATGCCGTGTGGTCGCCTCCACGCTGTGCGCAGCGGTGCCGCTCGGGGCCAGGCCCGTGTCGGCGACCGCCGTGGCGGCCGGGAGCGGCTCGTCGACGACGCTCCGGGTGAGCAGGCGCCAGGGCTGGAAGAGCGCGAGGCCGACGGCCAGTGCGACGAGCCCGAGCGCGGGCGTCAGGCGGGGGTGAGGACGACGAGGGTGTAGGCGCCCACCGAGACCGTGCCGCTGGCGGGCTGGTCGTCGAGGGGCTCGGCCACCGCATCCACGTCGTGGGTCTCGTGCCCCGCGAACAGGGCGCTGTAGGTCGACGCGTCGGAGTTGAAGCGGACCGCCCACGGGCCCGCGGACGGCATACCCGTCGTGATGTCCCGTGCCTCGGCGCTCGCGTTGACGACGACCACGGCGACGTCATCGCCGGAGCGACGGGCCCAGGCGAGGGCCTTGGCCTCGTCGTCGAGGTGCAGCACCTCGAAGCCCTCGCCGCGCAGGCCGCGAGAGACGCCGTCGACGTCGCGGCGCAGGTGGATGAGGTCACGACCGAGACGCACGATGTCGCGGAACTGCTCGGCCCGCTCCCAGTCGAGCGGCACGTCGTCGCGGAACCACTCGTCCTCGAGGAACTCCTGGCCCTGGAAGAGCATCGGGATCCCGGGCGCCGTCAGGGCGATGGCGTAGCCGAGCGTCGCGCGCTTCTGCGCGGCCCAGCCGCTAGGGTCGTCGCCGTCGACCTCGTGGGGGACCCGGAGCTTGCCGTTGGCCACCTCGTCGTGGCTCTCGGTGTAGACGATCCGCCGGAACGGCTCGTCGTTGCCCCGCAGGGCGTCCGCGAGCTCGGTCATCGAGCGCTCCGCGTCGTCGACGGCCGTCAGCAGGGCCCGCACCGGGTGGACGAAGCTCGTGTCCCACTGCGCGTGGAAGCCGGCACCGCCGTCGTCCGAGGCGGTGATCGCCGGGTCGGACTGGAGGTCCTCGGCGATGAGGATCTTGTCGGGGTGCCGCTCGCGGATGGTCGCCGTGATCGACCGCATGAGGTCCCAGCCCTCCGGCAGGTCGCCCGTGCCGAGACCGTCGATGGTGCGCACGTAGAGCGTCGCGTCGAACCGCAGGCCGTCGAGGTGGAACTCCTCGAGCCACATCAGGGCGTTGTCGTGGAGGTAGGCGCGCACCTCCTCGCGGCCGTAGTCGGGTCGAGTGTCGCCCCACGGCGTCGCCGAGCGCTCGTCGTTGTAGAAGTAGATGCCGCCCTTGCCGTCCTCGCTCCAGCCGTCGAACTGCCACAGGGAGAGGTCGCTCGGGCCGTAGTGGTTGATGACGACGTCGAGGATCACGGCGATGCCGTGCCGGTGCGACTCCCGGACGAAGGCCTTGAGCGCGTCGGCGCCGCCGTAGCTGCTCTCGACGGCGAACGGGTTCGAGGGGTTGTAGCCCCAGGAGTAGTCGCCCGCGAACTCGGTGACGGGCATGAGCTCGATGGCGTTGATGCCCAGCTCGGCGAGGTAACCGAGCTTGCCGGCCAGGCCGCCGAGGTCACCGGCGTCACCCTCGGTGGCCACGAACGAGCCGATGTGGGTCTCGTAGACGACGAGCTCGTCGTGGGGCGGGCAGCCGAACGTGTCGCCGTCCCAGTCGAAGGCGTCGCGGTCGTAGACCACGGCGTTGCCCGACGAGTTCGTGACGACGCGGGCGCGCGGGTCGATCCGCATGAGGCGCTGGTCGCCGTTGGTGATGACGAACTGGTACTCGTCGCCGGGCCGGGCGCCGCGGACGTCGGCGTACCAGTGCCCGTGGTCCTCGGGGACCATCGCGTGCCCGTCGCCCGACCAGTCGGTGAAGCTGCCGGTCACTGCGACGGCGTCGGCGTTCGGTGCCCAGACGCGGAAGGAGGTCCCGTCGTCGTGGGGTATCGACCCGAGTCCGGGGCGGTGGGCGTCGTGCTCGGACATGCGGGCTCCAGTCGGCTCGTGAGGGGGCAGCCCGAGCGTAGACCTGGCTGCTCGGACCGACCGGTGACGTACCCGCTCGGCCCCGGTCAGCCGACGAGCAGGTATGCCGGGTGCTCGGGGACGGTGCCGGTGTCGCGCAGGTGCCGGGCCAGGTGCAGTGCACCGTCGAGCGCGCCTCCGAGGGCCGGTGAACGCCGGGCACCGCCTCCGGTCTCGGCCAGCCGGTCGTCGAGGGCGTCCGCGACCGGTCGGGCGCTGAGGAGGCCGCCGGTCGCGGTGAGGATCGGGTCGGTCAGGCCCTCCGCTGCGCGAAGCAGCGAGTCGGCGAGGTCGACGCCGGAGCGGACGCACAGGGTGCGGGCGACGTCGTCGACGTCGGCAGCCGCCGTGACGAGGGGAGCGACGGCAGCGAGGCGCTCGGGGGCGTCAGGGCTCGTCATGACGAGTCGTGGCCAGCCCTCGGGAGGGCCGAGCAGCTCGGTCGCCGCCACCAGCAGGGCGGGCGACCCGTCGGGCAGCCCGTCGTGGGCGCGCAGTGCTGCGCGGAGTCCGGCCATGCCGAGGGCCGCCGCCGACCCGGCGTCGCCGAGCACGTGCCCCCACCCGTCGACCCGGCGCCACTGCTGCTCGAAGTCGGTGCCGAACGCGACCGCCCCGGTGCCCGCCGCGACGACCGCGCCCGGGCCGATGCGGCCCGTCGCGCCGACGAGGTTGGCGACGGCGTCGCTGACGACGACGGTGCGCTCGGCACCCAGGCCCTGCGCCACGGTCCGCAGCACCTCCGACCGGTCGGCGAGGAAGAGCAGGCCGCGCATCGACCAGACGACGACCGCGGGAGCCGCTGTGCCGAAACGGTTCTCGTCGTCCGGGCTCGCTCCCATCAGGGCGCGGGCATCAGAGACGAGCGCTGCGACGTCGATGCCGCCCGCACCGACCCGCACGCCCGGTGCCCTGAGCACGGGACCGGGCGACCCGGCATACGACTGCAGTCGGAGGCCCGACCCGCCGACGTCGACGGCCACGACCTGCAGCTCGCTCACGCGAGCGAGCCGATCACTTCGCCATGCCGGCGGTCAAGCCCGCGACGATCTGCTTCGTGGCGACGAGGAAGAGCACGATGAGCGGGACCGTCGTGATGACGAGCCCGGCGAAGACGGCCGAGTAGTTCGTCGCGTTCTCACCGAAGAAGCTCGTGAGCCCGACAGGGAGGGTGTACTTGTCCTCGCTCCGCAGCAGCACGAGCGGGAAGAGGAAGTCGTTCCAGATCGGCACGAACCGGAAGACGGCCACGGTCGCCACGGCCGGGCGCACGAGCGGGACCATGATCCGCCAGAACGTCTGCCAGCTGCTCGCGCCGTCGAGCGCCGCCGCCTCCTCGAGCTCCTCCGGCAGCTGCCGGAAGAAGGTCGTGAGGACGAAGATCGAGAACGGGACGCCCGACGCGGCGTACATGAGCATGAGGCCGAGCCGCGAGTCGATGAGCCCGAGGCCGTCGAAGAGGTAGAAGATCGGCAGGATCGCGAGATGGATCGGGAGCATGAGCCCCGAGAGGAAGAGCGCCTCGAGCCAGCGGAAGATCCGCGAGCGCCCACGGGCCAGCGCGTAGGCCGCCATCGTCGCGACGGCCGTCGAGATCGCGACCGCGCCCACGGTGACGAGGAGCGAGTTGCCGAAGTACGTCGCGAAGTTGCCGGTCGTCCACGCCTCGACGTAGCTCGCCGTCGTCGGGGGCGACGGCAGGCCGAGCGGGTCCGTGATGAGGTCGGCGTTGGTGCGGAAGCTGTTGCTCACCATGAGCAGCAGCGGCACGAGCGCCAGCGCGGCATACCCCCAGAGGAGCACGCTGGCACCCGCGCCGCCCACGGGACGGTTGACCCGCGGTGGGCGCCGGCGGCCGCCCCGGGGAGGACGGGCGACGACGTGCTCCTGGGGCGCCTCGGTGGTGACGACGGCCGTGGTCATGCGGTGATCCTCCGCTCGTGACGGCGCAGCACGGCCGTGGCGGCGTACGCCCCGCCGAAGATGATGAGGAAGAGCAGCGTCGCCAGTGCCGACGAGCTGCCGATGGCGTCGGTCGCACCCGAGTCGAACGCCGTGCGGTAGAAGAGCAGCGACACGAAGTCCGTTGCGCCCGCAGGGTTTCCGGTGGACCCGCCGAACGCGTAGGGCAGGGCGAAGGCCTCCATCGCGAAGATGAACGTCAGGACCGACACCGTGCCGATGGCGGGCACGAGCAGTGGCAGGGTGATCCTGAAGAAGGCCTGCCGGTTGCTCGCGCCGTCGACGCGGGCCGCCTCGCTCAGCTCCTCCGGGATGCCGCCCAGGGCAGCCCCGTAGAGCAGCACCGGGAAGCCGATCCACTGCCACACGCTGACGAGGATGACGACCCAGATCGCCGTCTTCGGGTCACCGAGCCACGGGAGGGCCCATGACTCGAGGCCGATCTTCGTCAGGAGCGTGTTGACCGGGCCGAACGTCGGTGACAGGAGCAGCGTCCAGAGGTAGCCGATGACGATCGGGCTCACGAGGTAGGGCATCGCGTAGAGCGTCTGCAGCATCCGACGGCTGCGCGGTCGCGTGTAGAGCAGGTAGGCGATCGTCAGCCCGAAGGTGTTCTGGACGAGCATCGTGCCGAGGAAGAAGAGCACGTTGTGCAGCAGCGCTCGGGGGAGGTCGGTCGTGAACGGGGCCCTGGTGAAGAGCGTCACGAAGTTCTCGACCCCCGCGAACGCTCCGCGGGTCGTGCCCTGCCACTGGAAGAAGGCGTACGAGAACGCCGTCACCATCGGGTAGAGCACGAACACCGCGAAGAGCGCGAGAGCGGGAGCGACGAAGACCAGGCCGGTGCGGCGCCTCATGCAGGGACCGTCACGCGCTCGGCTTGAACCAGGTCTTGACGCCGGTCTCGAGGTCCTGGCTCACCGCAGCGGCATCCTTGGTGCCGAGCAGCAGCTCCTGCAGGCCCTTGCCGAGCAGGTCGGTGCCCGTGGGGGAGCCGTAGCGGAAGTCGGTGAGCAGCAGGTACGGCGAACCGGACTTCGTGTAGTTCTCGCTCATCTGCTTGAGCAGCGGGTCGGTCGGCTCGACGCCCGGCACGGCTGAGATCTGCCTGATGTCGTCGGTGACCATCTGGCCGAACTCCTTCGTGGTCATCCACTTCACGAGCTCCGTGGCTTCGGTCGGGTGCTTCGACCTGGCGGAGACGGCGAAGTTGCCATCGGCCCATCCTGCCGTCGTCGCCTCGGACCCGCTCGGCGAGCCCGGGGCCGGCGGCACCTGGAAGATGCCGATCTTCATGGCCGGGTTGGCCTTCTGGAAGACGGAGAGGTCGAAGCTACCGCCGGGGATCATCGCTGCCTTCTCGGCCGAGAAGAGCGTCTGCGCGTCGGTCTGCGCCACGCCGGTGGCGTTCTTCGGCATGTACTTCTCGAGGTCGGCCACGACCTGCACCGATCCCACCCAGTCGGGGTCGGTGAAGGTCTTCTGGCCCGAGAGCACCTCGGACTGGAACGCCTTGCCGCCGAAGCGCGGGGCCGCGAGGACCTCGTGGACGATCGGGAGGGTCCAGTCGTCCTTGGCGCCGATGGCGATCGGTGTGACGCCGGCGGCCATGAGCTTGTCGTTGGCGGCGACGAACTCGGCCCACGTCGTCGGGGCCGCGACGCCGTTCTTCTCGAAGAGGCCCTGGTTGTAGAACATCTGGACGGTCTGGCGGGCGAGCGGCACGGAGTAGGTCTTGCCGTCCTCCTTGCCCTTGGCGCTCGCGACGACGTTCTCGTCCCAGCCGGAGAGGTCGACCTTGCCGTCGAGCGGCAGCAGCGAGTTGCTCGCCACGGTGCCCTGGAGCTGGCCGTAGGAGCGCACCTGGGGCACGTCGGGGCCGCTCGAGCCGGCGAGGCCGGTCGCGAGGATCTTGTTGTACTCCGTGGCCTTGAACGCCTTGAAGTCGACGGTGACGTTGGAGTGGGCCTTCTCGTACGCCGCGAAGATCTTCTTGTACGCCGCCTCGTCCTCCACGCGCCACGACCACACCGTCAGGGTGACCTTGCCGTCGTCGCCGGTGCTCGAGGAGCCAGAGGAGGACGGCGAGCAGGCGGTCACGACGAGCGCCCCGGAGAGGGCGGCGATCGTCAGGACCGTGCGGCGTGCGCGCCGCGACGAGCCGGGGAGGCGTGAGGCGAACGTCATGGTGGTGCTCCTGTCGGGTTCTGCTGGGTGCCTGGGGGTCGGCACGGGTGGGTGGGAGGGTGGTGGGTTCAGCGTTCGGGGCTGGGGGTGGGCGGGGCGCCCACCTGGCCGCCGAGGGATGCCAGGGCGTGGGCCACGGAGCCGTCGTGCACGGCGATGGCGTCGCGGGCCGTGGTGGCGTCGACGCCCGCGAGCATCGACAGGAGCGCGGGCTTGAGCTCGCCGTCGGCATCGTCCAGCGCGCGCCGAGCCTGCTCGGCGTCGGCGCCGGTGGCCTCCCGGAGGATGCGGACGACGCGGCCGCGGAGCTTGGCGTTCGTCGCGACGACGTCGACCATGAGGTTGCTCCACGTGCGGCCGAGGCGGATCATCACGGCGGTCGAGAACGAGTTGAGGACGAGCTTCTGGGCGGTGCCGGCCTTGAGGCGGGTCGAGCCGGTCAACGCCTCCGGCCCGGTGCGCACGGCGAGCAGCAGGTCGGCGTGGACGGCGACCTCGGCGTCCGGGTTGGCGGTGACGAGGGCTGTGACGGCGCCGAGCTCGCGAGCCCGCGCGAGAGCGCCGGCCACGAACGGAGTACGCCCGGAGGCCGTGAGGCCGATGGCGATGTCGCCGGGGCGCAGGGCCTCGGCCTCCTCGCGACCGAGGTCGGCGTCGTCCTCGACGTTCTCGACGGCCTCGAGCAGGGCGCCGGGGCCGCCGGCGTGGTGGGCCACGACGAGCCCGGCCGGGGCGTTGAAGGTGGGGCGCAGCTCGGCGGCGTCGAGCACGGCGAGCCGTCCGGACGTGCCGGCGCCGAAGTAGTGGACGGCCCCGCCGGCGCGGAGCGACTCGACCGCGCGGTCGACGAGGAGGGCCAGGTCGGGGAGGACCTCGCTGACGGCGCCGGCCACCGTCGCGTCCTCGGCGTTGAGGGCCCGGAGGATGTCGAGGGAGGTGTGCGTGTCGATGGACGTCGTCCCCTGGTGGCGCTCCTCGGTGGGGGCGTCCACGGTCACCTCGCTGCTCACCCGTGCGAGGTTAGTTTCCTACGTCGCCAGCGTCAATGCCGTAAATGAGTAACATTCCCGTCACGACGGTCGCTCCGGGGCGCCGGCGCTCTCGTCAGTCGGTGACGTGGTGGCCGGCGACGGCCTCACGCGTGTCGGCGACGGCCTTGCGGGCCTTGCGGAGGTTGCGCTGGGCGACCGCGATGTAGAGGCAGTCGACGACGGTGAGGGCGGCGATGCGGCTCGCCGTGGCGCCGGAACGCAGGCTCGTCTCGCGGGCCGCGGTCGTCAGGAGGATGTCGACGCCGGAGGCGAGACGGGACAGCGGGAAGTTCGTGATCGCGAGCGTCCGCGCACCCGTCGTGCGCGCCGCCGCCAGCGCCTCGATGGTCTCGGTCGTCGTGCCGGAGTGCGAGATGCCGACCGCGATGTCGCCGGGGCCGAGCAGCGTCGCGCTCGTCAGGGCGATGTGGGGGTCGTTCCACGCGAAGGCGACGATGCCGATGCGGTGCAGCTTCTGCTGGAGGTCGGTGCCGACGATCGAGCTCGCGCCGATGCCGTAGATGTCGACGCGACCGGCCCGGGCGATGGCCGCCGCCGCCGAGGCCAGGGCGTCGCGGTCGAGCTGCTGGGCCGTCTCCTCGACGGCGCTCGCGTCGCTGAAGGCCACCTTGGCGATGATGTCGTCGATGGTGTCGCTGGCGCTGATGTCGGTGCCGCCGCGGTTCATCGTGCGCGGGTGGGCCGACTCCTCGGCGAGCGCGAGACGCAGCTGCGGGTAGCCGGGCAGCCCGAGCCGACGGCAGAAGCGCAGCACCGTCGTCTCGGACGTGCGTGCCGCGGTGGCCAGCTCGCTGATGGTCAGCCCGGCGGCGCGGCGTGCGTCGGCGAGGACGATGTCGGCGACACGGTCCTCGGCGGGCGACAGGGAGGGCTTGATCCCCCGCAGGCGGATGAGCAGCGACGCGCTCGCGGCACCTGCGGGGGACGAGGTCCCGTCCTCGGTCCTGGGCATGGGCCTACGCTACGGCGTCGCGGCCGGCGAGCCGCCAACCGTCCGCCGTGAAGGCGTCAGGTGTCTTCTCGCCGTCGAGCAGCACGCCACCCGGTCCCCGGACGACGACGTCGTCGACGGCGACACCCCGACCGAGGTAGCCCCCGTCGGTCGTGTGCCGCCAGCGCAGCTGCTGCGAGCCGGTCGGCAGGTCGGCCCGCACCTGCACCCAGCGCCTCGTGCCCGCACCGGAGATGACGCCGTCGGCCGTCTCGGTCTGCCCGCGGTCGACGACGTCGAACGGCAGGGCCGTCCACGTCGCGCCACCGTCGGTGGAGCGCTCGAGGTGGAGCAGGTCGGTCTCCTCGGTGTCGAGGAAGAGGTCGAAGCCGAGGCGCGCACCTCCCGGACCGACGGGGAGGGCGGGTGTCGTCAGGGTGGTGGTCGTCGCGTTGTCGGACCCCGTGAACCAGGCGGTGTCGCCGTGGCGGGGGCGGATGCCCATCGACGTGGCGAGGCCGTGCGCCCACTCGCGACGGGCGAGGTTGATCGATCCCCAGTTGCGAGAGGGGTGCACGCGGTTGGTGAGCAGGATCGCGAACGACCGAGACGTGAAGTCGATGACGATCGACGTGCCCGTGTAGCCGGTGTGGCCCGCGGTGCGGGGACCGGACAAGGCGTCCATGTACCAGCGCTGGTCGAGCTCGAAGCCGAGGCCGTGCGAGTCGCCGGGGAAGGCGCCGTTGAAGTTCGTGATGAGGGCCTCGACGCTCTTGCGGCTGAGGATGCGCTCGCCACGGTAGGAGCCGCCGTTGAGCAGCGCCTGCGAGAGGGTCGCGAGGTCGTCGACGGTGGAGAAGACCCCGGCGTGCCCGGCGACCCCGCCCAGCGACCAGGCGTTCTCGTCGTGGACCTCGCCGCGGACCACGCCACGCGGCGGCGCCGTCTGGTACTCGGTCGCCGCCGTCCGGGCCTTGTCGGTCGGGTTGTAGCCGGTGTCCTTCATCCCGAGCGGCGCCGTGATCCGGTCGTGGACGACGGTGTCGAGCGGCTCTCCGCGCAGCTTCTCCACCATGACACCGAGAGTGATGAGGTTGAGATCGCTGTAGAGGTAGGTCGTGCCCGGCGCGTTGGTCAGCGGCTGGTCCATGACGGCCTTGATGCGCGAGGCCTTGTCGGGCCACGTGCTCCACAGGGGAAGCCAGGACGTGAAGCCGGACGTGTGCGTCAGCAGCTGGCGCACCGTGACGGCGCCCTTGCCGCCCGCGGCGAACTCCGGGAGGTATGCCGCCACCGGGCTCTCGAGGGAGATGCGCCCCTCCTCGATGAGCTGGACGACGGCGATCGAGGTGAAGAGCTTGGAGACCGAGGCGAGGTCGAAGATCGTGTCGGTGCGCATCGGCTCCCACTGGTCGCGGGGGAGCTCGGTGCTCGCGTCGGCGTAGCGCAGCGCCCAGCCGCTCGCGTCGCGCTGGACGATGCGTCCCTCGTGGCCCATGATCCCGACCGCGCCGGCGAAGAGCGGGTGGCCGCTCGCGTCGACCTGCTCGTGGGTGTGGACCCGTTCGACGGCCTCGGCGATCGGGGCCGGGTCGAGCCCGACCGACGCGGGGCTCGCGTCGGACAGCACGGTGTTGGGCGGCGCGAAACCGCGGTCTGGCTTGCTGAAGTCGTCGGCCGTCGCGGAGCCGACGGGTCCCGCGGTCACGAGACTGCCCGCGAGGACGAGGCTGCCCAGGGCAGCGGGGACGAGGGTGCGCAGGCGCATGTCACTCCTAGATCGTGCAACAGGTCGTGCAGCGGGTGATGAGCCGGTGGACAGGTCAGTTCGAGGGGCCGCGGTAGAGGAGGTACTGCTGGCGCCGGGCGTCGAAGGCCGCGAGCTCGTCGCGCCACGCACCGACGACCTCGTCGGCAGGGGCGCCGGCCGAGATCTGGGTGCGCAGCCGCTGCGAGCCGGTCAGCTTGTCGATCCAGTAGGGCCGAGCCGGGTCGTAGGAGTCGTAGCGCCAGGCGAAGTCGCTGTAGAGCGCCTTGGCCGCCACGAGCATCTCGACGCTCGAGCGGATCGGGTCGAAGGTGGACGGGTCGGTGACGTGCAGCTGGACGCCGCCGCAGACGAGGCCGGTGTGCTTGCTGAACGTCGGGGAGAAGTAGGCCTCGCGGAAACCGACTCCCCGAAGGCCCAGCGCCGCAAGGCGTTCGGCCCACTTGTAGTCCACGTACGGCGCGCCGATGAGCTCGAACGGCCGGGTCGTGCCGCGGCCCTCGGACAGGTTGGTCCCCTCGAACATCCCCGTGCCGGGGTAGACGAGCGCGGTGTCGGGAGTCGGCATGTTGGGACTCGGCATGACCCACGGGAGACCGGTGACGGCATACGGCACGTCCCTGCGCCAGCCCTTGACCTCGATGACGGACAGCTCGGCGAGCCGCCCACCGGCGTCGCCCGTGAGGAACTCGCCGTCGAAGTAGCGCGCGAGCTCGCCGACCGTCATGCCGTGCGCCTGGACGATCTCCTTGGCGCCGACACCGGAGGTCCACGGTGTCGTCATCATCGGCCCGATCGCCCGGCCGCCGACGGGGTTCGGTCGGTCGAGCACGACGAAGCGGGCGCCGACGGCGACGGCCGCGCGCATGGCCGTGTACATCGTCCAGATGTAGGTGTAGAAGCGCGAGCCGACGTCCTGGATGTCGAAGACCACGGTCTCGACTCCGGCGGTGCGGAAGAGGGTCGTCATCTTCGCCGCGGAGGCGCCGTAGGCGTCGTAGACCATGAGCCCGGTGCGTGGGTCGATGTGGTTGCCCTCGGAGTCGCCGGCCTGCGCCGTGCCACGGAAGCCGTGCTCCGGCCCGAAGACGCCGACGATGTCGACGGCGCCGGACTCGTGCATCTCGTCGACGATGGTGCGCAGGTTGGTGAGGATGCCGGTCGGGTTGGTGACGATCCCGACCTTCTGGCCCGAGAGCGCCGACCAGCCCGCCGCGGCGGCGCTCTGCGCGCCCGTCGTGATCGGGTTGTTGGGGTAGTTGCTGGCGTGTGCCGTCGGGCCGGCCTGGGCAGCAACGGATCCCGCTGCGGTGGCGGGGATGGCGGCGGCGCCGAGCGCGCCGGCGGTGAGCAGCTGCCTGCGGTTGAGGTTGGTCATCTGGTCGCTCCCTGTCGTGGCGGGTGTCAGTAGGTGAGGCCGTGCCCGAACGGGTAGAGCACCGTGGCCGGGTCGCCGGCGACGGGGATGTCGACGGGCAGGGAGGCCGTCGGCGCGACGTCCCCGACGATGACGCGGGCAGCCGCCTCGATCGCGACGGGGCTGTAGGAGTACGTCGCGAGGTAGGTCGGGGCGCTCGTGAAGTAGGCGATGTCGTAGGGGTCGCGCACGGCCACGACGACGACGGTCTTCCCGGTGGCGAGCAGCGCCTTGACGAGCTTCTGCTGCCCGCCACGGGTGTCGGTGACGCTCGTGTCCCAGGCCTTCATCGTCGTGACGACGACGACGTCCTTGTCGGCGGCCGCCGCGACCGCGGAGGCCACCGCCGCGTCGGTGGGCGACGTGCCGGTCTGGACGGTATGCACCGTCGCGCCCTTGGCCGTCATCGCCGCCGCGAGCGTGGCCGTCGTCGAGACGCCGTAGCCGGTGACGAGGACCTTCTTGCCGGCCGGGGCGACCGGGAGGGCCTTGGCGTCGTTCTTGACGAGCGTCGTCGTGCGGTCGGTGACGGAGCTCGCCGACGCGAGGTGCGCGGGTGTGCCGACGACCGACGCGACGGCGGCGGGGTCGGCGTACGGTCGGGCCACGATGCCCCGGCGGTACTTGAGGCCCAGCACGCGGCGTACCTTCGCGTCGAGCTCGTTGCGCGGGATGCGACCGCTGCGGACCGCGTCGATGACAGCGGCGTAGGCATCGTCCATCGCGGGGGTCATGAGCAGCTGGTCGACCCCGGCGAGCAGCGCCCGGACGGCCACCTCGGCGTCGCCGTAGAGGTCACGCACGCCCTGCATGGCGAGCGAGTCGGTGACGATGACCCCCTCGTAGCCGAGCTCCCCGCGCAGCACGCCGGTC
The DNA here is from genome assembly GCF_024519435.1 of Terrabacter sp. Ter38. Classification (GTDB taxonomy): domain Bacteria; phylum Actinomycetota; class Actinomycetes; order Actinomycetales; family Dermatophilaceae; genus Terrabacter. The sequence continues at coordinate 79,384 of NZ_JALJRZ010000006.1, read as the reverse complement.
ATGATCGGCTTGCTCAGCGTGGCCGGGTTGCCCGAGTCGTCGAGCGCCGGGAACGACAGGTGTGCCGTCATGATCATGTCGATCTGCTCGTTGACGGCGGCCTTGAAGGGCGGCGCGTCGATGGTCTCCCACTGCTCGCGGGTGTGCGTGATGATCGGGAAGGCGACGTGGCTGTCGGTCGCGGTGTCGCCGTGGCCCGGGAAGTGCTTGGCGGACGAGGCGACCCCGCCGTCACGCTGGTAGCCGGCGACCTGCGCCGCGGCCAGCTCAGCGGCGAGAGCGGCCCGCGACGAGAAGGAGCGGGTGCCGATGACGGGGTTGAGCGGGTTGACGTTGACGTCGCAGTCGGGGGCGAAGTTCGTGTTGACGCCCATGGCGAGCAGCTCGCGGCCGGTGATCGCGGCGGCCGTGCGGGCGTCGGCGGCGCTCCGGCCGGCCCCGAGGGCCATCGAGCCGGGGAACTGCGTGGCGGGCGGCCCGATGCGTGTCACGACGCCCTGCTCCTGGTCGGTCGCGATCTGGAGGGGGATCCGGACCTTGCTCGTCTGCGTCAGGGCCGCCTTCTGCAGGCCGTTGGAGAGACCGACGATCTGGTCCGGGTTCTGCACGCTGTCGGTCCAGGCGAAGTAGATGACACCGCCGAGGTGGTACTTCTGCACGACCTCGGCCGGGCTCGCGACGCCGTAGAGCGGGAGGTTGCGGCTGTCGGGCGTCGTCGCGTCCTTGCCGTAGACGTTCTGGATGAAGAGCTGACCGACCTTCTCCTCCAACGACATCCGGGCGATCGTGGCGGTCACCCAACCCCTCTCGCCCGCGATCGCTGCGGGGACGGAGCTCGACGCGGCACGCGCGCTGCCGGCCGCGGCACCGGCTGCTGCGGCGGCGAGGCCGCCCGCGATCACGGAGCGACGTGAGAGTTCGGACATGGACATGGTGCCTCCAGGGATGTGAAGAATTCACGCAATCTGTCGTCGCGCCGGAACTTACCTACGTACCGTGGCGTAGGCAACAGATAGAGGCGTGCCATCTCACGATGCGCCGGGCGCGGCCGGTCCGGCGGCCCCCCTCACCAGCCGGCGAGCGACCTCACGGTCTGCACGGTGTCGATCTCGGAGACCGGCTTGTCGTCGCGGTAGCGGAGCACCCGAGCGAAGCGCAGCGCCATGCCGCCGGGGTAGCGCGACGACCTCTGCACGCCGTCGAAGGCGATCTCGACGACCTGCTCGGGGCGCAGTGGCACGACACCCCACTGCTGGCCCGAGCGGCCCGCCTCGACGTCCGCCGGGTCGAGCGCCAGGCCGCTGAACCGCTCGGTCTGCCACGCGAGCATCTCGTCGGTCATCCCCTTGAACGTCTTGCCGAGCATGACGAGCTCGCCCGAGTCGGCGTCGCGGGCGCCGAGGTGGATGTTGGACAGCCACCCCTGGCGCCGGCCGCTGCCCCACTCGACCGCGAGCACGACGAGGTCGAGGGTGTGCCGCGGCTTGACCTTGACCCACCCGGGACCCCGGCGTCCGGCGGCATACGGCAGTGCGGGGTCCTTGACGACGACGCCCTCGTGGCCGGCGGCGACGAGGTCGGCGAAGAACTGCTGCGCGCGCTGGGGGTCGTCGGTGCGCTCGCGCGGCACGCGCCACGCCGGCGGCACCGTCGCGGCGAGGCGCTCCCAGCGCACGTGGGCGGGCTCGTCGAGGAGGTCCTCGCCGTCGAGGTGGAGCACGTCGAAGAAGTACGGCGTGAGGGGCACCTGCTCGCGCAGCCGGTCGACGTCGGCGCTGCTCGCGGTACGGGCGCCCGTGACCTGGAAGGGCTGGGGCCGGCCGCCCTCGCCGAGGGCGATGACCTCGCCGTCGAGGACGAGGGTCTCGACGGGGAGGCCTGCGAGTGCCTCGGTGATCTCGGGCATCCGGTCGGTGACCTCGTCGAGCGTGCGGGTGAAGAGGCGCACGGTGCCCGGGCTCGTGCGGTTGTCGACGTGTGCCTGCAGGCGTATGCCGTCGAGCTTGGTCTCGACGACGACCTCGCCCCCCAGCGTGGCGAGCGCCGTGGCGACGTCGGGGGCCGAGCCGGCGAGCATCGGTCGCAGCGGGCGACCGACCTCGAGGGTGAGCGTTTCCAGGGCCTCGGTGCCCCCGGTGAGGGCGGCGCGGGCGACCGGGCCAGCGAAGCCGGCGAGCATGACGGCCCGGCGCACCGCGGCGTCGGGGACGTCGGCGGCCTTGGCGATCGCCTGGAGCACGACGCCGTCGCCCGCGCCCTGACGGGTCTCGCCCGTGATGAGGCCGCGCAGCCACGCCTGCTCGTCGGCGGTGGCGCGCGCGAAGAGCTCGCGCACGGCGGAGGATCGCGCCGCGCCCGACCCGGACCCGCCGATGGCAGCGATCGCCGTGACCGCGGCGTCGACCTCCTCGACGGTCAGCGTCGAGGTCTGCGCCGGGTCGGGAAGTCCCTGCAGTCCGCGCCAGCTGACGCCGATGCGCCGCTGGGGGAGCGCGCCCGACAGGTGGGCCGTCACGACCTCGACGACGTCGGGACCGTCGTGCGCCGCACGCCGCAGGCAGGCCGCCAGCGCCTCGACCTTCGCCGTGCGCGACGACGTGGCGGCGACGGTGTGCGAGGTGGCGACGACGTCGGAGAGCTGCATGCCCCGATCCTGCCCGCTCCCACCCACATCCAACCGTCGAGAGGTCAAAGTCTGCCGCTGCTCCGCCGTCGAGGGGCCGAAGTCTGCCGCTGCGCCACTGTCGAGAGGCCCATGTCTGCCGTAGGCCGGACTAGATTCGCCGCATGGGTGGCATCGTCGACCGGACTCGCGGTCTCGCTAACAGGGTCGCTCTGGGCACGGCGACCGCGGCCGGCGCGCTGCTCGTGACCGCCCGGACGACGCCGTGGCCGTCGGCCCTGCTCATCCGGGCCGTCTTCGACCGCGGAGCCGGGCGCGCGAGCGCCGCCCTGGAGAAGCACGTCCCGGGAGACCTCGTCGAAGTCGTCGACGAGGCGTACGACATCGCCTCGCCCGACGGGCGGCTCGACGTCTTCCGGCCACCTCGCACCGAGCCGCTGCCCACGGTCGTCTGGGTGCACGGGGGTGCGTTCGTGTCGGGATCGAAGGGCGACGTCGCCAACTACCTCCGGGTGCTCGCCGGCCGCGGGTTCACGACGGTCGGCGTTGACTACTCGATCGCCCCCGGCTCGCGCTATCCCACGCCGGTCAGGCAGGTGGCGGCGGCACTCGCCCACCTCGTCGACCACGCCGACCGGCTCGGCGTCGACCCCGGACGCATCGTGCTTGCCGGCGACTCCGCGGGCGCCCAGATCGCCGCGCAGGTCGCGCTGCTCGTCAGCGACGCTGCCTACGCGAGTGACGTCGGCATCGAGGTGGCTGTGCCGCCGGCGTCCCTCAAAGGGGTCGTGCTCTTCTGCGGTGCCTACGACTTCACCCTCGCGCAGGGGTCGACCCGGCTGGGCAGCTGGCTCGTCGACACGGCCATCTGGTCCTACCTCGGGTCGAGCCGACGCCACGACGAGCGGACGACCCGTCAGGGCTCGGTGCCGGTGCACGTCACCTCGTCGTTCCCGCCGGCCTTCGTGTCGGCCGGGAACGGCGACCCCCTCCTCCCGCACACGGTCGCGCTCGTCGAGGCGCTGGACCGGCACGGCGTCGACCACGACGCCCTGCTCTTCGCCGACGACCACGAGCCTCGGCTGGGCCACGAGTTCCAGTTCGATCTCGACTCGGCGCCCGGTCGCGAGGCGCTGGACCGCTCGGTGGCGTTCCTCCAGCGCGTCACGTCCTGAGCGTCGGCGCTGGCCTCTCGACGCTCCCGTGGCGGCCTCTCGTGGCCTCTCGACGGTGGGGGAGGGGGTGGGTCACTTGACGTGGGGGCCTCCTTGTCGTCAGGGTAAGCAAGCGCTTAGTCCATCGCGAGGAGCAGCATGCCCGACACCGCCGTCGTCAACGGAGCAGCCCGGGGGATCGGCCGCGCCATCGCCACCCGCCTGGCCCGCGAGGGGTGGCAGGTCGTCGTCGCCGACCTCGACGCGGCCGAGCTCGCGACGACCGCCGAGCAGATCGGTGCCGTCGCCGTCCCGGGGGACACGTCGACCGACTCCGGCGTGCGCCACCTCGTCGACACGGCACACGAGCGCCTCGGGCACGTCGACGTCTTCTTCGCCAATGCGGGGATCGGCACCCTCAAGGGTCTCGACGCCTCGGACGACGAGTGGACCCGCATCCTCGAGACCAACGTCCTCGCCCACGTACGCGCCGCCCGGCACCTCGTGCCGCGCTGGCTCGACACCGGCGGCGGGCGCCTCGTCGTCACCGCGTCGGCGGCCGGGCTGCTGACGATGCTCGGCGACGCGCCCTACTCCGTGAGCAAGCATGGCGCCGTCGCGTTCGCCGAGTGGCTGAGCGCGACGTACCGCCACCGCGGGATCGTCGTGCAGGCGATCTGCCCCCAGGGCGTCCAGACCCGGATGCTCGACGGCTCCGGCCCGCTCAAGGACCTGCTCGCCCTCGACGCGACGCTCACCGCCGACGAGGTCGCCGACGCCGCGTTCCGGGCGCTCTCGGGCGACGAGTTCTACGTCCTCCCGCACCCCGAGGTGAGCGGCTACTACGCGCAGCGCGCCGCGCACCCCGACGCCTGGCTCGCCGGCATGAACCGGCTGCAGCAGAAGCTCGACCACCAGACCGCCGACCAGCAGGAGAACGCATGACCGCCCAGCCGAACACCACCCAGCGCACCGCCATCGTCACCGGGGCCGCGCGCGGCATCGGCGCCGCCGTGGCCAAGCGCCTCGCCTCCGACGGGTATGCCGTCGCCGTCCTCGACCTCGACGAGTCCGCTTGTGCGGCAGTGGTCTCCGAGATCGAGGCCGCGGGTGGCAAGGGTCTCGCCGTCGGTGTCGACGTCTCGGACGAGTCGGCCGTGCACGCGGCTGTCGACCGCGTGGCCTCCGAGCTCGGGGCCCCGACGGTGCTCGTCAACAACGCCGGCATCATCCGCGACAACATGCTCTTCAAGATGAGTGCCGACGACTGGGACGCGGTCATGAACGTCCACCTCCGCGGCTCCTTCCTCATGACGCGGGCGACGCAGAAGCACATGATCGACGCGAAGTTCGGCCGCATCGTCAACCTCAGCTCGACGTCGGCGCTCGGCAACCGCGGGCAGGCCAACTACTCCGCCGCCAAGGCGGGCCTGCAGGGCTTCACGAAGACCTTGGCCATCGAGCTCGGCAAGTTCGGCGTCACCGCCAACGCCATCGCGCCCGGGTTCATCGCCACGGACATGACGCGCCAGACGGCCGAGCGCATGGGCATCACCTTCGAGCAGTTCCTCGAGGGCGCCGCCAAGGAGATCCCCGTGGCCCGCGTCGGCCAGCCCGAGGACATCGCGGCGACGACCTCCTTCCTCGTGCGCGACGAGGCGGGCTTCGTCTCCGGCCAGGTCATCTACGTCGCCGGCGGACCGAAGGACTGACGTGACCGACGCCCGCGACGCCGCCCCTGACGGGGACCCGCCCGGCCTGCCGCTCGACCGGCTCCGGGGCTTCCTCGACGAGACGTCGCCCGACCTGCTGTCGGGCCCGCTCAGCGGGCGGCTCGTCGCGGGCGGCAAGTCGAACCTCACCTACGCGGTCGGCGACGGCACGCGCACGGTCATCGTGCGTCGCCCGCCGCTCGGCCACGTGCTCGCCACCGCGCACGACATGGTGCGCGAGCACCGCGTCATCAGCGCCCTGCGCGACACCGCCGTCCCCGTCCCGACGACGTATGCCGTGTGCGACGACCCGGACGTCATCGGGGCGCCGTTCTACGTCATGGAGCGCGTCGAGGGCACGCCCTACCGCTTCGAGGCACAGCTCAGGCCGCTCGGCGCCGCACGGGTGCGGGCGATCAGCGAGCGGATGGTGGACACCCTCGTCGCCCTGCACGCCGTCGACCCCGGGTCGGTCGGGCTCGGTGACTTCGGCCGCCCCGACGGCTTCCTCGAGCGCCAGGTGCGGCGCTGGAAGCAGCAGCTCGACGCCTCCCGCAGCCGAGACCTCCCGGGCATCGACGAGCTGCACGAGCGGCTCGCGGGATCCGTTCCGGAACAGGGCGATCCGACGATCGTGCATGGCGACTTCCGCCTCGACAACCTCCTCGTCACTGGCGACGGCGAGGTCTCGGCGGTGCTCGACTGGGAGATGGCGACGCTGGGCGACCCCCTCACCGACGTCGCCCTGCTCGAGGCGTACCAGACCCTCCCGCTCATGATGGACAGCGTCGCCGTCTCCGACGTCTCGCGGACGCCGGGCTTCATCAGCGGTCCTGAGCTGCGTCAGCGGTATGCCGCCGCGAGCGGTCGCGACCTCGGGCACCTCTCGTTCCACCTCGGGCTCGCCTACTTCAAGCTCGCGGTCATCCTCGAGGGCATCCACTACCGCTACACCCAGGGCCAGACGGTGGGGAGCGGCTTCGCCCGCATCGGTGAGGCCACCGTCCCCCTCGTCACCGCCGGCCTCGCCGCCGTCAAGGAGAGCTGACTATGGACTTCGGATTCGACGCCCGCACCGAGGAGCTGCGTCAGGAGCTGCTCGGCTTCATGGACGAGCGCATCGTGCCGTCGCTGCCCGTCTTCGACGAGCAGGTCTCGGCGCTCCCCGACCGGTGGGCGTGGAGCACCGCGCCCGTGCTCCAGGACCTCCGGCAGGAGGCCCGCGACCTGGGGCTGTGGAACGTCTTCCTCCCCGGCCAGCTCGGCGCCGGCCTGACGAACCTCCAGTACGCCCCGCTCGCCGAGATCACCGGGCGCTCGATCCGCCTCGCGCCGGCGGTCCTCAACTGCGCCGCTCCCGACACCGGCAACATGGAGGTGCTCGCGCAGTTCGGCACGTCCGAGCAGCAGGAGCGGTGGCTGAAACCCTTGCTGCGTGGCGATATCCGCTCGGCGTTCGCGATGACGGAGCCCGACGTGGCGAGCAGCGACGCCACCAACATCGCCACGAGCATCCGGCGCGACGGCGACGACTACGTCATCAACGGCCGCAAGTGGTGGATCACCGGTGCGATGAACCCCGAGTGCGAAATCCTCATCGTCATGGGCAAGACCGATCCCGACGCCGACCGGCACCGGCAGCAGTCGATGGTCCTCGTCCCACGCGACACCCCCGGCGTGGAGGTCGTCCGCGGCATGGAGGTCTTCGGCTACGACGACCACGACCACGGTGGCCACGCCGAGCTGCGCTTCACCGACGTCCGCGTGCCCGCGAACAACCTCATCGGCGAGGAGGGCACCGGCTTCGCCATCGCCCAGGCCCGCCTCGGCCCCGGCCGGATCCACCACTGCATGCGCTCGATCGGCCTCGCTGAAGTCGCCATCGAGGCCATGTGCCGCCGTGCCTCCGAGCGCGTGGCCTTCGGGCGCCCCATCGCCGAGCAAGGCGTCGTGCGCGACTGGATCGCCGAGTCCCGCGTGCGCATCGAGCAGCTGCGCCTCCTCGTGCTCAAGACCGCCTGGCTCATGGACACCGTCGGCAACAAGGGCGCCCACACCGAGATCCAGGCGATCAAGATCGCGACCCCCAAGACCGTCGAGTGGATCCTCGACAAGGCCATCCAGACCCACGGCGCCGCCGGGCTGAGCCAGGACACCGAGCTCGCGGCCGCCTTCGCGGGCATCCGCACGCTGCGTTTCGCCGACGGTCCCGACGAGGTGCACAAGAACGCGCTCGCCAAGGCCGAGCTGCGGAGGTATGTCGCCCGCTGACGCCCGCGCTACGGCATACGCCCGCCGCGCGCCCGCCGGCACCACCAGGCGACGGCACGACCCACCCGACCGCACGACGAAGGGACCGATGATGGACTTCGACCTCAGCGCCGAGGAGCGCGAGATCCGTGACTGGGTGCGCACCTTCGTGCGCAAGGAGATCGTGCCGCTCGAGCCGCAGGTGCTCGAGCGCGAGCGGCGGGGCGAGCGCGGCCTGACGGCTGAGGAGCTGAGAGCCCTTCAGGACAAAGCCCGCTCGTCCGGCTTCTTCGGCATCCAGACACCTGAGAGCCACGGCGGCATGGGTCAGGGAGCCGTCGTCGCCGCGCTCATCGAGATCGAGCTCGGACGGTCGTTCGTGCCGTTCCGCTTCGCCGGCGAGGCCGACAACATCCTCTTCTCGGCCACTGAGGAGCAGCAGGACACCTACCTCCGCCCGACGATCGAGGGCACGCGCAGGTCGTGCTTCGCGATCACGGAGCCCGGGGCCGGGTCCGACGCCCGCGCCATCCGCACGAGCGCCCGACGCGAGGGCGACGAGTGGGTCATCAACGGCGAGAAGACCTTCATCACCGGCGGCAACGAGGCCGACTTCGTCATGGTCTTCGCGGTGACGGACAAGGAGAAGGGCGCCGACGGCGGGGTCACGTGCTTCCTCGTCGACCGCGACCGCGGGTGGACGAGCACCCCCATCGACACGATGGGCGAGTGGGGGCCGGCCGCGCTCGTCTTCGACGACGTCCGTGTGCCGCACTCTGCGATCCTCGGCGAGGAGGGCAAGGGCTTCGACCTCGCGATGCGCTGGATCGGCAAGGGCCGCTACATGCTGCCCGCGCGTGCCCTCGGCTCGTGCGAACGGCTCGTCGAGATGGGGATGGAGTGGGCCCGCAACCGGGTCACCTTCGGCCAGCCGATCGCCGAGCGCCAGGCCATCCAGTGGATGGTCGCCGACTCCGCCGTCGAGATCGAGGCGTTGCGCTGGCTCGTGCTCACCGCAGCCTGGCAGGTCGACCGTGGCCTCGACTCGCGACAGTCGCAGTCGATGGCCAAGCTCTACGGCGGCGTCAAAGCCAACGAGATCGTCGACCGCGTGCTCCAGATGCACGGCGGCATGGGCTACACGCGCGAGCTGCCCGTCGAGCGGTGGTACCGCGAGCTGCGCCTGCTGCGCATCTACGAGGGCACCGACGAGATCCAGCGCCGCACCATCGCGCGCAACCTCCTCAAGGGGCACGTGTCGGTGCGCGGGCACCTGGGCTGACGCGCGGGGGCACCCGGCCCGGCGGCATACGCCCTCGGTCAAAGGAGCCCTGTCGGGGCCGGTGAGGAGGATGCTGTGGAGATGGCAGGTCCACCCGCAAGCGCGAAGCAGTTCAACAAGGTCGCCGTCCGGCTCGCCGGGCACCGTTTCTTCCCGCTCTGGGCGGTGCTGCGTCACCAAGGCCGCTCGAGCGGCAAGGACTACGCGACTCCCGTCGCCGTCATCCCGACGCCGTCGACCTTCATCATCGCCCTCCCGTGGGGACGTGGCACCGACTGGGTCCGCAACGTCCGCGCCGCCGACGGCTGCACGATCCGCTGGAAGGGGCGCGAGTTCACTTGCACCGAGCCGACCTTCGTCGACAAGGCCGTCGCCCTGGCCGCGGCGAAGGGCATGACCCGGCGGGCGATCGACCGCCGCGACATGCCGGGCGGCTTCCTCCAGCTGACCCGGACCCCGGCCCCCGAGCACTCGGCGATGCAGTCCGGCTGGTGAGGCCCCGGACTCCTGACCCGGCGACACGTGGTGTGAATAGTCCTTTTTGCCCGATTGTCGGGCTCTCTGCGACATCATGAGTCAATGAGGTCCGCGGTGAAGGCTGCACGTGACGCCCCGCGTCGGCCGACGACGAGCCACGGGATGCTGGCCCCGAACGGGGCGCCCGCGTGACCCGCCCGACCCGCCCGACCCTGGGCCGCGCCCGCTGGTGGGTGGCAGCGGCGCTGGCGCTCGTCGGCGTCTTCGTGCTCGGAGCGACGGCGGTGCGCTTCGCCCCTCCCGGGTCGACCGTCGCCGTCTGGTGGCCGGCCGCCGGTCTCGCGGTCTCCTTCCTGCTCGCCACCGCACGGGGTCCGCGCGCCTGGCTCTTCGTCCTCGGTGTCGTCGTCTCGAGCGCGGCCGCCAACGCCTACGGTGGCCGCCCGCCGCTCGTGGCCCTGTGCTTCGGCGTGGCCAATGCCGCCGAGGTGGCGGTCGTCTACGGCCTGCTGACCCGCGGCGGGCGACGCCCCGCGCTCGCGACGATGGAGGACCTCTGGAACCTCCTCGCCGCGACGCTCGCCGGAGCTCTCGTCTTCGGTCTCCTCGCCGGCCTCACGGTGAGCATCGCTCTCGGAGGGCCGTTGCTCGCGACGGCGTCCGCCGTCACCGCCTCGCACGCCGCCGCCGTGCTCGTCTTCGCACCTCTCGGCATCGCGGTCGGCACGCGACGCACGCGACGTCCCGGCTTCGAGGACCTCGTCCAGTGGGTCGTCGTCGTCGGGCTCACGGCCTGGGTCTTCAATCCGGGGCAGGCGCTGCCGCTCGCGTTCCTGCCGATCCCCGTCCTCGTCTGGGGCGCCCTGCGTCTCGGGCTGCGCACCGTCGCGATCCAGCTGCTCGTCGTCGGTGTCCTGGCGGTCACGCTGACGAGCATCGGCGGCGGACCCTTCGCCGCCGCAGCGCGCGTCGGGGGACTCCGCCCCGAGACGGTGGGCGCGCTCACCCAGGCGTTCCTCGTGACGGCCGCCGTGACCGCCCTCTCGCTCGCCGTCGCCTCGACGCAGCGTCGCACGGCCCTGCTCGACCTGCGCAGCGAGGTCGAGCTGAGCAGCGTCGTGCTCGACACCGCCGCCAGCGCGATCATCGTCGTCGACCGCGCCGGGGCCATCGCCCGCCTCAACGCGACAGCGGCGCGCCTGCTCGGCGCGCCCGAGGTCGAGCTCGTCGGACGTCCGGCTGCGGAGGTCTTCCCCGTCGAGCACCACGACCGTGTCACCACGCAGACGGCCGGCATCGGAGAGGGTGCCGTGTCGCTCCACGAGGAGCAGGACTGGCGCGTCGAGGGACTCGGCGTGCGTCACATCGTGTGGACCAACGCCTACCTCACTGACGACACCGGGCACCGCACCCACCTCGTCAAGACCGGCGTCGACGTCACCGACGAGCGTGCGGCCCGGACCTTCGTCGAGGCCGTGCTCGAGGCCGCCACGGCCACCGCGATCATCGGCACCGACCTCGACGGTGTCATCACGCTCTTCAACCGCGGCGCCGAGACCGTGCTCGGCTGGCGCGCGTCGGAGGTCGTCAGCTGCAAGGACTGGTCGCTGCTGCACGACCCCGCTGAGATCGACAGCCGTGCCGAGGAGCTCGGCGTCGAGCCCGGATTCGACGTGCTCGTGCACCGCGTCCGGGGCGGCGCCGCGACCGAGACCCGTGACTGGACCTACGTCCGCAAGGACGGCACCCGTCGCACGGTGTCCCTGACGATGAGCGGCATCCGTGGCGAGGGGGGCCAGCTCACGGGTTATCTCGGCGTGGCCGAGGACGTCACGAGACGCCGGCAGGTCGAGGTCACCCTGCAGGTCGCGCTCGAGCGGGAGCGTGAGGCGGTCGAGGAGCTGACCCAGCTCGACCGGACGAAGTCCGACTTCGTGTCGGCGGTCAGCCACGAGCTGCGCACCCCGCTGGCCAGCGTGCTCGGCTACACCGAGATGCTCGAGGACGGCGCCGCCGGCGCTCTCACCGACCGCCAGCTCGAGCTCGTGGCCCGCGTCGACCGCAACGGCCGTCGCCTGCTCTCGCTCATCGAGGACCTCCTGCTCAACTCCCACATCGAGGCCGGACGTCTCGAGCTCACGCCGCGCCGGTGCGACCTGTCAGACGTCGTCGCCAGCGCGTGGACGTCGGTGGAGACGGTGACGGCGCAGCGCGACCTCGCGCGCGAGGTCGAGGTGTCGCCGCGACCGCTGTGGATCGAGGGAGACCCCGTAGCACTCGAGCGGATGGTCACCAACCTGCTCTCCAACGCCGTGAAGTTCACCCCCGACGGCGGCCGGGTCGCGCTCGCCGCGCACCCCGACGACCGCCGCCCGGACACGGTCCGCCTCGTCGTCTCCGACTCGGGGATGGGCATCCCGGAGTCCGACCACGAGCGCGTCTTCGCGCGGTTCTTCCGCTCGAGCGCCGCCAACGAGCGGGCCATCCAGGGATCGGGTCTCGGACTGTCGATCGTGCGCGCCATCGCCGAGGGGCACGGCGGGTCGGTGTCGGTCGACTCGGCCCCGGACCAGGGGTCGACGTTCACGGTGTGTCTTCCCGTTGCGGGTTCTGCCGGTCCTCCCACGCAGGGGGCCTCTCGGACATATCGTGACCATCGGGACGATTCCTAGTGGCGGCGGCCGCGATCCAGGAGTAGGACGCAGACAGGGGACAGGGTGCGCGACGGCGTGGTGTGGGAGGTGCTGGCGCTCAGTCGGCTCACCGAGCTGATGAACCGGGTCAGCGCGCAGGACGACCTGTCGATCCTCTTCGACATGGTCGTCGACGGCGCCGCCGACGTGGTCGGCTTCAAGGTGGCAGCGATCAGTGTCGTCGTGCCCTCGGGCGACATCGAGGTCGCAGCCGTGGCCGGCGACGACGACGCGCGCGTGGAGCTGCTCGGCAGGCGGACGCCCCGACCGGTCCTCGAGGCCGAGTTCGCCGTGGCCGAGAGGTGGGGGAGCCTGCGCTTCGTCCCCGCCGGTGAGCTGCCCGACGGGTCAGCCGAGGGCTGGGTGTCGGCCGACTGGACCGCGCCGACCCCTGCCGGTGACCCCGACGCGTGGAACCCGGAAGACACCCTCATCGCACCCTTCTTCGACGCCGTCGGGGAGCTGCTCGGCATCCTCTCGGTCGACCTACCGCTCAGCGGGCGCCGCCCCGACGTGACGCAACGGGCCGTGCTCGAGCTCTTCGCCAACCAGACGGGCATCGCCATCTCGGCCGCGCGCCAGCGCCACGCCCTGTCCGAGCGGGTCCGTCTCGGTGAGGCCGTGCAGACGGTGGCGCGCATCGCGCAGGAGGACCTCGACCCGGCCCGGGTCGTCGACGTCGCGGCGACGCCGATCTCGGCCGGCCTCGCGTCGGCAGGCCTGTGGCTACGGGCCTTCGCCGGCGAGGACGACGACGAGCGTGAGAGCGTCTCGGCGCGCAGCGGCGAGCGCGTGCACACGCCGGTCTCGCTCGTCGCGATCGCCCGACGGATGGCCGCCCGGTGCTGGCGTGAAGGTGTCGTCGCGGTCGTCGGCGCCGAAGGCCACGTCGAGCCGACGCGCCTCTGGAGCGACGACGACATCGCCCAGGTGCGCGTCTTCCTGTCCGACGCCGCAGCGCGCTCGCTGCTCATCGCGCCGATGGGCTCGGGCTCGAGCTGCTTCGGCTACATCGCCTGCACACGCGGGCCCGGTGACCCGGACTGGACCGACGCCGAGGCGCAGGCCGCGCTCGAGATGGGCCGTGACCTGGGGCGGGCCATCCGGAACGCCCGTTTGTACGCCGTCGAGCGGCGGGTCGCGGCCGAGCTGCGTGAGGCCGACCGCAGCAAGACGCAGCTCTTCTCTACCGTGTCGCACGAGCTGAAGAACCCCCTCGCCTCGATCGTCGGACACGTCGAGCTGCTCCGGCAGGAGCCGGACGCCAACGGCGACTGGTCGCTCGGGGTCATCGAGCGCAACACCGAGCGGCTGCAGAGCCTCGTCGACGACCTGCTGACGCTGTCGCGGGTCAGCGACCCCGACCGGGCCATGCCCGAGGCTGACGTCGATCTCGGCGCGGTGTCACGCGACGTCGTCGACATGTTCCGTCCGCGCGCGGACACCAGGCAGGTCAGTCTCACCTTCGACCTCGAGGAGCGGCTGCCGCTCGTCCGAGGGAGTGCCGGGGACCTCGAGCGGGTCGTGCAGAACCTCGTGAGCAACGCCGTGAAGTTCACCCCGGCCGGCGGGAGGGTGGCGGTCTCCGTCGCAAGCCGCCGCGACCGGGTCGTGCTCGAGTGCACCGACGACGGGCTCGGCATCTCACCGGAGGACCAGGAGGGCCTCTTCACGGAGTTCTTCCGTGGCACGAACCCCGAGACCCTCCAGGTGCCGGGCACGGGTCTCGGCCTCAGCATCGCGCAGCGCGTCGTGACGAGGCACGGCGGGCGGATCGACGTCGAGTCCGAGCTCGGCCGGGGGACGAGCGTCAGGCTCCTGCTGCCGGCTCTCTGACGCACCGCCGCCGGGCTCAGCCGGCGATGACGACGACGAGGTGTCGAGGTCCGTGCACTCCTTCGACGCGGCTCAGCTCGATGTCGCTCGTCGCCGAGGGCCCGCTGACGAAGGTCAGGGGCGCGGTGGGGTCGAGGCGCGCGAGCCCTTCGGGGACCGACTGGACGACGTCCGCCACCGACACGACGCAGAGGTGCACGTCAGGCACGAGGGTGATCATCCGTCGCCCACACCGGGGCGACCCGTCGAGGGCGATCGTCCCCGTCTCGGAGATCGCCACGACCGAGCCGGTGACGACGGCGTCGACGCGGTCCAGCTCGCGGGGCGTGATGGTGCCGACGTCACGGATGCAGACCGGTGTGGCCGAGGTCCACCCGTCCGGGACGCCTGGTGCCGCGATCGAGGAGGTGGCGCCGACGGCGTCGAGGGCAGCGGCGATCGCGATGCCGACCGACTCGTCCGCCCCTCTCGTCCGCACGACGGTCGCGCGGTAGTCCTCGAGTCGCTCGACGAGCTGGTCGACCACGGCGGCCGAGCCGGGAGGGTGCTCGCCGGCCTCGCGATAGGCGCGGACGACCGGAGGCGCGTCAGCGGGGTTGTCGCCGAGGGCGCCCCGGATCCGGGCCAGCACCTCGTCGCGGGCGCTCACGAACGACCTCCGCGGGTGCGCGCCCACCAGTCTCGGAACGTCTCGGCAGGAGGGCTCGGGGCGTCGCGGGAAGCGGTCCACCCGTTGAGCGGCGGTGGCAGCGGAAGGAGCGGCCGCCCTCGTCGTATGCCGTGCCTGGCCGTCCCGGCCGCACGCCCGGCTCGCGCGAAGCGCGCCGGGTCGCTCATCACCCACGCCGCTGCAGCCATCGCGGCGGCCTCGGCGGACGGCAGCCGGTGGGCGGCGGCGTGGGCCTCGGTGTGCTCGGCGCGCAGCTGGACGAGCAGGTCGGGGATGTTGATCTTGACGGGACACACGTCGTAGCAGGCACCACAGAGGCTCGACGCGTAGGGCAGCGAGTCGTTCGGGTCGTGGCCTCCGGTCACTCCGGTGAGGAACGGTGTCAGCACCGCGCCGATGGGCCCGGGGTAG
This sequence comes from Terrabacter sp. Ter38, assembly GCF_024519435.1. Lineage (GTDB taxonomy): Bacteria > Actinomycetota > Actinomycetes > Actinomycetales > Dermatophilaceae > Terrabacter. The sequence goes on along the minus strand of NZ_JALJRZ010000006.1, from coordinate 64,276 downwards.
ACCGAGCCGTAGGCGTGGCCGCCGGTGCGCTCGTAGACCGGGCACACGTTGAGGCACGCGGAGCAGCGGATGCAGTGCAGGGCGGTGCGGCCGAGGTCGTCGGCCAGGGCGCGGGTGCGGCCGTTGTCGAGCAGGACGAGGTGGAAGTCCTGGGGGCCGTCGCCGGGCGTCACGCCGGTCCACATCGAGGTGTAGGGGTTCATCCGCTCACCGGTCGACGAGCGCGGCAGGAGCTGGAGGAAGACCTCGAGGTCGCGCCAGGCGGGGACGACCTTCTCGATGCCCATCACGGTGATGAGGGTCTCGGGCAGGGTCAGGCACATCCGACCGTTGCCCTCGGACTCGACGACGGTCAGCGTTCCGGTCTCGGCGATGCCGAAGTTGGCACCGGACACCGCGACCCTGGCCCTGAGGAACAGCTCGCGAAGATGGGTGCGCGCGGCGGCCGCGAGCACGCTGGGCTCGTCGGTCAGCGTGGCCAGGTCGACGTCCGGCATCTCGCGGGCGAAGATCTCGCGGATCTCGGCACGGCCGCGGTGGATGGCCGGCACGAGGATGTGGCTGGGCTTGTCGTGGCCGAGCTGGACGATCAGCTCGGCGAGGTCGGTCTCGTGGGCCGTGATCCCGGCCTCCTCGAGTGCCTCGTTGAGCCCGATCTCCTGGGTGGCCATCGACTTGACCTTGACCACCTCGTCGGCTCCGGTGGCGCGCACGAGGTCGAGCACGATGCCGTTGGCCTCCGCCGCGTCGCGGGCCCAGTGCACCGTGCCGCCACGGGCCGTCACGTTGCGCTCGAGCTCCTCGAGCAGCTCGGGGAGGCGCGCCATCGTGTCGGCCTTGATGGCCGACCCCGCATCGCGCAGGGCTTCCCAGTCGGGCACCTCGCCGACGACGGAGGCGCGTTTCGCACGGATCGTCGCGGTCGCGTGGGCCAGGTTGCGGCGCAGGCGGGTGTCGCCGAGCGCGTCGCGGGCGGCGGCCGGGAAGGACCGGTTTCCCGTGAGCTGCCCTACGGCGGTGTCTGCGGCGGGCCCGGGGACCCGGCCGGCAGGCATTCCGAGGAAGGTGCTCATCGCGCCCGCCTCATGAGGTGCTCGCGAGGATCTCGGCGAGATGGACGGGACGTACGCCGGTGCGCAGCCGGGACAGGCCGCCGCCGATGTGCATGAGGCAGGACGCGTCGCCGGCCGTCACGACCTCGGCCCGCGTCGCGAGCACCGAGGACATCTTGTCGGCGAGCATCGCGGTCGAGGTGTCGGCGTTCTTGACCGAGAACGTGCCGCCGAAGCCGCAGCACGTGTCGGCGGCGGGGAGCTCGACGAGGTCGATGCCCCGCACGGCCCGGAGCAGCTGCAGCGGCCGCTCGCCGACCCCGAGGAGGCGAAGTGAGTGGCAGGTCGGGTGGTAGGTCACGCGGTGCGGGTAGGCGGCGCCCACGTCGGTCACCCCGAGGACGTCGACGAGCAGCTCGGACAGCTCGAAGGTGCGCCCGGCCACGGCATCGGCCCGCAGGGCCAGCGCCTCGTCACCCTCACGACGTGCGAGCGCGGCGTGCTGGTGCCGCACCGAGCCGACGCATGAGCCCGACGGCGCGACGACCGCTTCACATCCGGCGGCGATGGCCCGCTCGAACACGTCCACGTGGTGTCGCACGAGGCCCACGGCGTCGTGCTGGTAGCCGGTGTTCGTGTGCATCTGCCCGCAGCACGTCTGCGACTGCGGGAAGACGACCTCGTGGCCGAGCCTTTCCAGCACCGCCACCGTGGCCTTGCCGACCTCGGGGAAGAGGACGTCGCCGAGGCAGGTCACGAAGAGCGCGATCCTCACGCGAGTCTCCTCGCCGACGACGCCGCCGTCGATGCCCGGGCGATGAGCTCGGGCGGGAAGACGACGTGCTGGTGCACGTGCTCGGTGCCGCGGTCGGCCTCCTCGGCGAGCAGCCGGGCCGCCGTCTGGCCGAGCAGGTGGCGCGGCTGGGAGACCGACGTGAGGGGCACGGCTGCTGCGGCGGCGAACTCGATGTCGTCGTAGCCGACGATGCCGACGTCGTCGGGCACCCTGACGCCGTGCTGGGAGAGGTGCTGGAGGAGCCCGAGTGCGAGCAGGTCGTTGGCACAGAAGACGCCGGTCGGCCGCGTGCGGCGTGGCAGGCCGAGGAGGCGCTCCCCGGCCCGGCGGCCCTCGGCGATCGTGAGCGCCGACGTCCGGATCCAGGTGAGGACGTCCGCGGGCAGGCCGGCTGCCGCCGTGGCCGCCACAGCACCGGTGTGACGGTCGCGCACCTGGGGGATCTCGGCCGGGCCGCCGACGAAGGCCAGCCGGGTGTGGCCGGCCTCGGCGAGGTGGCTGATGGCGAGCTCGCCGCCGGAGACGTCGTCGACGCCGACCGTGCACCAGTCGTCACTGTCGTCCGGGGCCCGGTCGACGAGGACGACCGGGACCCCGGCGTCCCGCAGGCGCTGCAGGCGGGGGTTGGCGTAGTCCATGGCCGTGATGAGGACGCCACGCGGGCGGAGCTGGGTGAGCTGCTCGAGGTACTGGTCCTCGCGCTCGACGTCCTGGTCACTGTTGCAGATGAAGAGGGCGAGTCCCTCGGCCCTGGCGACGTCCTCGACGCCGCGCGCGACGTCGGTGAAGAAGGGGTTGGTCGCGTCGAGCACGAGGTAGGCGATGGTGCGGGAGCGACCTGCGGCCAGCTGACGGGCCGACGCGTTCGGCACGAAGCCGAGCTCGGCGATCGCCGCCTCCACCTTCGCGCGGGTCGCGGGCCGGACGGCGGCCGGGCGGTTGAGGACGTTGGAGACGGTCCCCAGGGAGACGCCGGCGCGTGCCGCGACGTCCTTGATGCTCACCGTGGCCATGGGTCCTCCTCTCGCCGCAGCAACGTATCGCGTCCCGGCCGGTCCGCGTCGTCGCCTCCGGGCCGGACACGGCTCATGAGGGCACATGCCTGCGCAGGTCCTGCGTGGCGGCGAGGTCGGCGCGGATCTGCTCGAGGGTCGGGGGGGCGGCCCCGAAGGCTCTCGCCTGCACGAGCACGTTGCCCAGCGCGGTGGCCTCGACCGGCCCGGCGACGACGGGCAGGCCCGTCAGGTCCGCCGTCACCTGGCAGAGCAGGTGGTTGCGCGAGCCGCCACCGACGACGTGGATGACGTCGACGCCGGTACCGGCGAGCACGGCGGCCCGACGTGTCGTCGAGGCGTATGCCGCCGCGAGCGAGTCGAGGATGCACCGCACCGTGTGTGCGGGGTCGGGGAGAGGGCTCCTCGCCGCCGCCGCGATGCGCTCGGGCATGTCGTCCGGGCGGATGAAGGCGTCGTCGTCGACGTCGACGAGAGGCCCCCCGGGCGGGAGCCGCTCGGCCTCGACGAGGAGGGCATCGAGGTCCTGCGCGACACCGCGGTCTGCCCACGCCCGCATCGACTCCTGGAGCAGCCAGAGGCCACCGACGTTGCGCAGGAAGCGGGTCCGGCCGTCGACACCTCCCTCGTTGGTGAAGTTGGCGGCCCTGCTCGCCGGGGTGATGACGGGCGACCCGAGCTCCAGCCCGGCGAGCGACCACGTACCGCTCGAGACGTAGGCGAAGCGACTCGTCGTCGCGGGCACGGCGACGACGGCGGAGGCCGTGTCGTGGGAGCCGACGGCGGTGACGAGGGTGCCGGGCCGCAGGCCGGTCTGCTCCAGAGCTGCGCTCGTCAGCGGCCCGATGACGTCGCCGGGCGCGACGAGCGGAGGCAGCAGGCCGGCCGGGAGGTCGAGGCGGTCGAGCAGGTCCTTGGCCCAGGTGCCCGTTCCGGCGTCCAGCAGGCCAGTCGTCGAGGCGTTCGTCGTCTCGGTACGCAGCACGCCGGTGAGCCGGTAGGCGAGCACGTCCGGGAGCAGCACGACGTGGGCCACATTGCCCCACAGAGGCCCTGCCTTCTCGACCTCGAGCTGGTAGAGCGTCGTGAACGGCAGGAACTGCAACCCGTTGACGGCATACAGCTCCTCGGGCCCGACGCGGGCGTGCACGCGCTCGACGCCCGGGCCGGTGCGCCCGTCACGGTAGGACACGGGCTCCGCGAGGAGCCGTCCCTGCGCGTCGAGCAGGGCGTAGTCGACGGCCCACGTGTCGATGCCCACCGACTCCGTCTCGGGGAAGTCGCGGGCCAGCAGCCGCAGACCGGTGAGCACCTCGGACCAGAGACGGGTGAGGTCCCACCGGAGGTGGCCGTCACGCTGCACCGGCCCGTTGCGGAACCGGTGCAGCGTGTGCAGCGTGGTGAGTGAGCCGTCGACGACGCCCGCCATGACCCGACCACCGGAGGCACCGATGTCGACGGCGCCGAAGACGCGTGGGCTCACGACGGCTGCTCTCAGCGAAGGAACGCAGCGGCGACGCCGGCGTCGACAGGGATGTGCAGGCCGGTCGTGTGGCTCAGCTCGTCGGAGGTGAGGACCGCGGCCGCGTTGGCGACGTGCTCCGGGAGCACCTCCCGACCGAGCAGGGTGCGTTTGGCGTAGTAGGCGCCGAGCTCCTCCTCCGGCACCCCGTAGACGGCGGCGCGCTGGGCGCCCCAGCCGGCCGCGAAGATGCCGCTGCCGCGGACGACGCCGTCGGGGTTGATCCCGTTGACCTTGATGCCGTGCTCGCCGAGCTCGGCCGCGAGCAGCCTGACCTGGTGGGCCTGGTCGGCCTTGACGGCGCTGTAGGCGATGTTGTTCGGCCCGGCGAAGACGGAGTTCTTCGAGGAGATGTAGAGGATGTCGCCGCCCAGCTTCTGGGCGATCATCGCCCGTGCGGCCGCCTGGGCCGTGAGGAAGCTGCCCTTGGCCATGACGTCGTGCTGGAGGTCCCAGTCGGCCTCGGTCGTCTCGAGCAGGGGCTTGCTGATCGACAGTCCGGCGTTGTTGACGAGCAGGTCGATGCCGCCGAAGGCGAGCACGGTCGCGTCGACGGCGGCCTGCACCTGGGCGGCGTCGGTGACGTTCGCCTGCACGCCGACGGCGACGTCGTTGGTGCCGATCTCCGTCGCGGCGGCCTGCGCCGTGTCGAGGTCGAGGTCGGCGATGACGACGCATGCACCTTCGGCGGCCAGACGCGTGGCGATGGCCTTGCCGATGCCGCTGGCGGCGCCGGTGACGAGGGCGATGCGGCCGGCGTGGCTGCGCGGCTTGGGCATCCGCTGGAGCTTGGCCTCCTCGAGGGCCCAGTACTCGATGCGGAACTTCTCCGCCTCGTCGATGGGCGCGTAGGTCGACACCGACTCGGCGCCGCGCATGACGTTGATCGCGTTGACGTAGAACTCGCCCGCGACCCGCGCCGTCTGCTTGTCCTTGCCGAAGGAGAACATCCCGACCCCCGGCACGAGCACGATGGCCGGGTCGGCCCCGCGCATCGGGGGCGAGTCGGGGGTCGCGTTGCGCTCGTAGTAGGCGGCGTAGTCCTCGCGGTATGCCGTGTGCAGCTCGTCGAGGCGCGCGACGATCTCCTCGACGGTGGCGCCGGACGGCAGGTCGACGACCAGAGGCTTGACCTTGGTGCGCAGGAAGTGGTCGGGGCACGACGTCCCGAGCTCGGCGAGGTGAGCGAGCTTGTCGTGGCTGAGGAACTCGAGCACGACGTCGGCGTCGGTGAAGTGGCCCACCATCGCGCGGTCCCGGGAGGCGACAGCGCGGACGTGCGGGGCGAGCGCGGCGGCCTTCGCGTGCCGCTCGGCGGGCGGCAGGGCGGCATACCCCGGCACCTCTGCGCCGAAGGGCTCGGCGCTGCCGTGCTCGTCGAGGTGGGCCTGCGCGGTCTCGATGATCCATATCGAGTTGGCCTCGGCCTCCTCGCTCGTGTCGCCCCAGGCGGTGATGCCGTGGCCGCCGAGCACCGTCCCGACGGCCTGCGGGTTGGCGGTCTTGATGGCGGCGATGTCGAGACCGAGCTGGAAGCCGGGTCGGCGCCACGGCACCCACACGACGCGGTCGCCGAAGATCTCCTTCGTCAGCTGCTCGCCGTCCTTCGCCGTCGCGATCGCGATGCCGCTGTCGGGGTGGAGGTGGTCGACGTGGGGCGCGTCGACGAGCCCGTGCATGGCGGTGTCGATCGACGGCGCTGCGCCCCCCTTGCCGTGCAGGCAGTAGTCGAAGGCGGCGACCATCTCGTCCTCGCGGTCGATGCCGGGGTAGACGTCCACGAGGCTGCGCATGCGGTCGAGACGCAGGACGGCCAGCCCCGGCTCGGTGAGGGTGCCCAGGTCGCCGCCCGAGCCCTTGACCCAGAGCAGGTCGACCTGCTCGCCGGTGACGGGATCGGTCTCGGAGCCCTTGGCGGACGTGTTGCCCCCGGCGTAGTTCGTGTTCCGGGGGTCGGCCCCCAGGCGGTTGGATCGGGCGAGCAGGTCGGCGACGGCGGTGTTGGTCATGGCGGGTTCCTCGGGTGCGGGTGTGGGTGCGGTGCGGGTGCGAGCGGGGAGATGGCAGGGGTGGGGGAGGGTGACCGTGGCGTCCACCCGGTGGGGTGGGCCGTCCGGGCGTCTCAGGCGCCCCAGCCGGCCTGGGTGCCACCGACGCGGGTGGCTTCGATCTGGTCCTGGTAGCCGCTCGCGGCGTACGCCTTCATCGGGTCGGCCGGCAGGCCGCGCCCGGCCCTCCACTCAGCGAGGTCGGCGCGGACGTCGGTGTAGAACGCATCCATCAGCACGCCGTTGGCCCCGAGCACGTCACCGGCTCGCTCGGCTTCGACGAGGGCGTCCCGGTCGACGAGGAGCGCTCGTGCCGTCATCTCTTGCACGTTCAGCACCGAGCGGATCTGGCCGGGGATCTTGGCCTCGACGTTGTGGCACTGGTCGAGCATGAAGGCGACGTCGCTGTCCTGCCCGTAGCCGCCACCGCGGATGACCTCGTGGAGGATGCGGAAGAGCTGGAACGGGTCGGCCGCCCCCACGATGAGGTCGTCGTCGGCGTAGAAGCGGGAGTTGAAGTCGAACGCGCCGAGGCGTCCGAGCCGGAGCAGCTGCATGACGATGAACTCGATGTTCGTGCCGGGCGCGTGGTGGCCGGTGTCGAGGCAGACGACGGCGCGCTCGCCGAGTGCGACGCACTGCGCGTACGACGTGCCCCAGTCCGGGACGTCCGTGGCGTAGAAGGCCGGTTCGAAGAACTTGTACTCGAGGACGAGCCGTTGCTCGCCCGAGAGGCGGGCGTAGACCTGGGCGAGCGAGTCGGCGAGCCGGTCCTGTCGGTCGCGCAGGTCGCCCTGGCCGGGGTAGTTCGTGCCGTCCGGCAGCCAGATCTTGAGGTCACGGCTACCGGTGACGTCCATGACGTCGATGCACTCGATCTGGTGCGCGACCGCCTTGGCGCGGATGCGCTCGTCGACGTGGGTCAGGCTGCCGAACTTGTAGTCGTCGTCCTGGAAGGTGTTCGAGTTGATGGTTCCGAGCCGCATGCCGAGGTCATCGGCGAAGCGGGCGAGCTTGTCGTAGTCGTCGACGCGGTCCCACGGGATGTGCAGGGCGACGGACGGGGCGAGACCCGTGAGGCGATGGACCGCAGCGGCGTCGGCGAGCTTCTCCTCGACGGTGCGCGGCGTGCCCCGGGTGCTGAAGACCTTGAACCGGGTGCCCGAGTTGCCGAAGGCCCAGGAGGGCAGCTCGAGCGCCTGCTGCGCGAGCCGGCCCGCGATGTCGCTGAATGTCGTCATTGGTCATCCCGTCGTGGTGTGCAGATCTGCCGCTGTTATGAAGCGTTTCAGAAGTCTGGATCTCAGTCAACCGCAGCACTCAGGCCGCGGTCAACCCCGGGTGAGCGTGTCGGCCTCCAGATTGAGCACGATAGGACGAGATTTGACCGGACCCATTGACAGTGCGATGCGTGAACCCTACCGTTGAACAACCGAATGAAGCGATTCAAAATCGGTGACACCCTAACGCGGTTACGCGCCCCAACGCTGTGGAGGTACCCCCCATGAAGATTTCCCGTTCGAGGCTGACGATCGCCACGGTCGCCGCATTCGCTCTCGTGCCGCTCGCCGCCTGCTCGAGCTCGTCCGACTCCAGCGGCTCATCCGGGGGGAAGACGGAGATCACGCTCCTGACCGACAACGCGGAGACCACGGTGAAGCCCGCGAAGGCGGTGATCGCGGCGTTCGAGAAGGCCAACCCGACCATCACGGTCAAGACCGAGACGCGTCCGGGCGGCTCCGACGGTGACAACCTCGTCAAGACCAAGCTCTCGACCGGCGACATGTCCGACGTCTTCTGGTACAACTCCGGCTCGCTGCTCCAGGCCCTGAGCCCGGAGAAGACCCTCGTCGACCTGACGAACGACCCAGCGCTGAAGGACACCGATCCGTCGTTCCTTCCGGCCGTGACCCAGAACGGCAAGGTCTACGGGGCGCCGTGGGGCACTGCGATGGGCGGCGGCATCCTCTACAACAAGGACGTCTACTCCCAGCTCGGGCTGTCGGTGCCCAAGACGTGGGCCGAGTTCGAGTCCAACAGCGACAAGATCAAGGCCGCCGGCATCACGCCGGTCCTCGGCACCCTCAAGGACACCTTCACCTCGCAGCTCTACGTCCTCGGCGACTTCCACAACGTCGCGGCGTCGAACCCCAAGTGGGCGGACGACTACACGGCGAACAAGGTCAAGTACGCCACCGACCCGGTCGCCCTCAAGGGCTTCCAGAAGGCGGCCGAGCCCAAGCAGAAGGGCTGGCTCAACAGCAGCGCCGGCTCCCTGACCTTCGCGCAGGGCATCAAGCAGCTGGCTCAGGGCAAGGCGGCGCAGTACCCCATGCTGACCTTCCCGATCTCGACGCTGGCGCCGGCGGACGCCGCCAAGATCGGCTTCTTCGGCATCCCCGGTGATGACGCCAGCACCAACGGCGCGACCATCTGGGAGCCGGGTGGCCAGTACATCCCCAAGACGAGCAAGAACATCGATGCCGCCAAGAAGTTCGTCGCCTTCGTGGCCTCGGTCGCGGGAACAGACGCCTTCTCCTCAGCAGTGCCGCCCACCGGCCCGTACCTCGTCAAGGGCTCCACGCTGCCCGACAACGCCCCTCCGGTCGCGACGGACATGCAGGCCTACATCGACTCGAAGACCTCGACCCCGGCGCTCGAGTTCCTCTCCCCGGTCAAGGGCCCCTCGCTGGAGCAGATCATGGTCGCCGTGATGACCGGGCAGACGGCTCCCCAGGACGGCGCCGCCCAGTATGACTCCGACGTGACGAAGCAGGCCAAGCAGCTGGGACTGCCGGGATGGTGATGAGCTCGCGAGCCGACGAGGCTCGCCCGGTCGGCCACCGCGATGACGCGGGGGCCGGCCGGCCCGCCCGGAAGAGCCCACGAGCCACGGGCGTCCGGAACGTCAGGGCGCACACCTACCCCTACTGGTTCTACGCACCGGCCGGCATCGTCTACGGCCTGATCTTCCTCGTGCCGACGGTCATCTCCTTCTACTTCGCCTTCACCCGCTGGACCCTGTTCGAGTCCGAGTTCATCGGGCTCGACAACTTCCGGCAGTTCTTCTCCGAGCAGGCCCTGGTCAGCGGCCTTCGGAACACGCTCGTGTACGCCGTCGTCACCAGCGGTCTGAAGGTGGTGCTCGGCATGCTCCTGGCGGTGCTGCTCACCGGCCCGATCCGGTCACGGGGCCTGATGCGCTCGGTCATCTTCTTCCCGGTGCTCGTCAGCACGGTCGCCGTCGGCATCACCTTCAGCGTGCTGCTCCAGCCCGACGTGGGCGTCGTGTCCACCGTGCTCGCCAAGCTCGGGATCACCGCGCCGGACTGGCTCGGTGACCCTGCCACGGCCCTGCTCTCCGTCGCCCTCGTCGACGTGTGGAAGGGCGTCGGGCTCGCCACGCTGATCTACATCGCGGGAATCCTCGCCATCCCCAGGGACTACTACGAGGCGGTCGACGTCGACGGCGGCGGAGCGTGGACCAAGTTCCGGAACGTCACCGTTCCCCTGTCGCGGCCGGCGACCTTCACGGTCATCCTGCTCTCCCTCATCGGCGGCCTCAGGTCCTTCGACCTCATCTGGACCATGACGGGTGGAGGCCCCGGCTTCAGCAGCGACGTCATCGCCTCGATCATCTACAAGACGTACCAGGCCGGCTTCTTCGGCCTCTCGACCGCCGGCAACGTGGTCCTCTTCATCCTCGTGACGCTGATCGTCTATCCGCTGTCGCGCTACTTCAACTCACGCGAGGTGGAGTCATGAGAGCTGCCCGACGCACATCCCTGGAGGTGGTGGCGATCCTCGTCGCCGCGGTGGTCTTCATCGTGCCGTTCATCTTCATGTTCGTCACGGCCTCGAAGAACGAGTCCGAGTCGGCGGACCTGGCATTCTCCCTGCCGACGCAGTGGACGGTGCTCGACAACATCAAGGAGGTCTTCGAGGCCCGCGACGGCATCCTGTTCACGGCGTTCCGCAACAGCGCGATCCTCACCGTCGTCTCCGTCACGATCCTCGTGGTGGTCTGTGCGATGGTGGGCTATGTCATCCAACGGCGACCTGGCAGGGTCGCGAACGTCGCGAACGTCCTGGTGCTGTCCGGCCTGATCATCCCGCCCGCGGTCGTCCCGACGATCTGGGTGCTCCAGCAGCTGCACATCTTCAAGACGCTCCCCGGGCTGATCCTCGTCGAGGTGGCCTTCAACATGGCCTTCTGCGTGCTGCTCTTCCGCGCCTTCGTCGCGGCCATCCCCCGCGAGCTCGACGAGGCCGCCATGATCGACGGCTGCACGGGACTCTCGCTGTTCTTCCGGGTGATCTTCCCCCTGCTGCGCCCGGTCACGATCACGGTGATCCTCACGTCGTCGGTCTTCATCTTCAACGACTTCGTCAACCCGCTCTACTTCCTGCCGGGCGACGAGAACGCCACCGTGCAGCTGACGCTCTACAACTTCCTGAGCCAGTTCAACACGCAGTACAACCTGCTCTTCATGAACATCGTGCTCGTGACGATCCCGCCGCTGATCCTCTTCATCTTCTTCAACCGCAAGATCGTCGCGGGCATGACGTCCGGTGCGGTCAAGGGCTGACACACACTCACCTCCAGTCGAGGCGCGGGGCCCTCCGGCCCCGGCACCACCGGACTCCCCCTGAAAGGCAACCATGACCCACCACTGGTCCGCGGACCTCATCGCCCCCGACGACGACTTCGCCGGAGCGCCCTTGCTGCGCAAGGAGTTCAGCCTCGATTCCGGTCACGGCGACGTGGTCACAGCCACCCTCCACGTGACGGCCCACGGAGTCGTCGAACCGAGCATCAACGGCGCGGCCGTCAGCGAGGACGTTCTCACCCCGGGATGGAGCAGCTACGAGTGGCGACTGCGCTACGCCTCGTACGACGTCACCGCCCTCGTGGCCGACACCTCGGTGCTGGGGCTCGCGCTCGGCAACGGATGGTTCCGCGGCCGACTGGGCTGGACCGGAAACAGAGCGTTCTACGGCTCCGAGCTGGCCGGCCTGGCCGAGCTGCACGTCGAGTTCGCCGACGGCCATCGCCAGGTGGTCGGCACCGATGCCACCTGGCAGGCCGGCCCGTCCGCCACCACGTCGAACGACCTCTATGACGGCCAGTCCATCGACGCCCGGCTGGCCTCCAGCGCCTGGACGGTGCCGGGGGCGGACCTGACCGGATGGGTCGGGGTGCACCCGGTGGAGCACGATGCCGGGCGGCTGCAGCCCTACGTCGGCCCGCCGGTCCGCCGCCACGAGGTGCTGCGCCCCGTGCGGGTGTGGACCTCGCCCGCCGGAGCCACCCTCGTCGACTTCGGTCAGAACCTCGTCGGCTGGCTGCGCTTCAGGGTGCAAGGGCCCGCCGGCACCGAGATCACCCTCCGGCACGCCGAGGTGCTCGAGCACGACGAGCTGGGCACCCGACCCCTGCGCTCGGCGGCAGCGACGGACCGCATCATTCTCAGCGGCGGAGTCGACTCCTTCGAGCCCACCATGACCTTCCACGGCTTCCGCTACGCCGAGGTGACCGGGTGGCCGGGCGAGGTCACCGCTGACGACCTCGAGGCGGTCGTCGTGCACTCGGAGCTGCGCCGTACCGGCACCTTCGAGTGCTCGGACGACCTGCTCAACCAGCTGCACCGCAACGTCGTCTGGGGGCTCAAGGGCAACGTCCTCGACGTGCCGACCGACTGCCCGCAGCGCGACGAACGCCTCGGCTGGACCGGCGACATCGCGGCCTTTGCCCCCAGCGCCGCCTACCTCTACGACGTCTCCGGCTTCCTCGACAGCTGGCTCGTCGACGTCGACCTCGAGCAACGGCACGCCGACGGGCTCGTGCCCTTCGTCGTGCCCGACGTCCTCAAGTACATCGACGCACCGTCGGACTTCCCGGCGCCCGAGAGCACGGCCATCTGGAGCGATGCCGCCGTGTGGGTGCCGTGGGCGCTCTGGCAGGCGTACGGCGACCGGGAGGCCCTCGCGCGGCACTACCCGGCCATGACCGCCCACGCCCGGCGCGTCGAGTCGCTGCTCTCCGAGACGGACCTGTGGGACACCGGCTTCCAGTTCGGCGACTGGCTCGACCCGCAGGCGCCGCCGGACGACCCGATCAAGGCGAAGGCCGACAACGGCGTCGTGGCGACGGCCTGCTACCACCGCACGTTGCGTCAGGTCTCGGCGGCGGCCGAGGCGCTCGGGAAGGCCGACGACGCCGGGTACTTCTCGGCACTCGCAGACCGCGTCCGGTCGGCCTTCGGCAAGCACTACGTCTCGGAGGGGGGTCGGGTCACGAGCGACTGCGCGACCGTCTACGCCCTGGCGATCGAGTTCGACCTGCTCGACGGCGCCGACCGGCAGGGTGCCGGCGACCGCCTGGCCGAGCTGGCGCGGGCGAACGGCTACCGGGTCTCCACGGGGTTCGCCGGGACGCCCTTCGTCACCGGGGCGCTCGCGGCCACCGGTCACCTCGACGACGCCTACGGCCTGCTGCTCGAGCGGGAGTGCCCGTCATGGCTCTACCCCGTCTCGATGGGAGCGACCACGGTGTGGGAGCGCTGGGACTCGATGTTGCCCGACGGGACGATCAACCCGGGAGAGATGACGAGCTTCAACCACTACGCCCTCGGCGCGGTGGCTGACTGGATGCACCGAGCCATCGGCGGCATCGCCCCGCTCGCCCCCGGCTACTCGCGGGTGCGCGTCGAGCCGCGGCCGGGCGGTGGGCTGACCTGGGCCCGGGCAGCCCTCGACACGCCGCACGGCCGGATCGCGACGTCGTGGTCGCTCGAGGGCAACCGGTTCGAGCTCGACGTCACCGTGCCCGACGGCGTCACGGCAACGGTGAGCGTGCCGGGGTCGGATGCCGTGGAGTGCTCCGCGGGCGTTCACCACTATGCGACGACGCTGGCCTGAGAGGGTGGTCCCATGACCGACGACGTCGACCTGGACGCCCGCATCGCCGCGCTCGACCTGCAGGGCAAGGTGCGCCTGCTGACCGGCGCCACGATGTTCACGCTGCAGAGCGAGGACTCCATCGGCCTCGGCACGATGGCCTTCTCCGACGGGCCGACCGGAGTTCGTGGTCTCGAGTTCGTCGGTGGCGACGAGGTGGCGCTGCTGCCCAACGCCACCCTCATCGCCTCTGCGTGGGACGAGGACCTCGCTCACGAGGTCGGCCAGGTGCTGGCCGAGGAGGCGGAGCGACAGCACATCCACGTCGTGCTCGGCCCGACCATCAACCTGCACCGCTCGCCCCTCGGAGGTCGTCTCTTCGAGGCGTACTCGGAGGACCCGCTGCTCACCGGACGGCTCGCGGCGGCATACGTGAAGGGCTTGCAGGGCAACGGTATCGGCGCGTGTCTCAAGCACCTCGTGGCCAACGAGTCCGAGACCGACCGGCACACGGTCAACAGCGTCGTGGACGAGTCGACGCTCCGTGAGCTCTACCTGCTGCCGTTCGAGATCGCCGTCGAGGACTCCCACCCCTGGTCGATCATGGCCGCCTACAACGACGTCAACGGCGTGCCCGCGACCGAGCAGCACGCCGTCAACAACGGCATCGTCAAGGGGGAGTGGGGCTGGGACGGCCTCCTCATGTCCGACTGGTTCGCGACGAAGTCGGCAGCCGCGGCCGCCAACGGTGGTCTCGACCTCGTCATGCCCGGGCCCGACGGACCTTGGGGCGCCGCTCTGGTCGCCGCCGTCGAGAGCGGCGACGTGGACGGGTCCACCGTCGACGAGCACCTTCGCCGGCTGCTTCGACTCGCAGGTCGGGTCGGGGCCCTCGACGGTGGCCGCACGTGGTCGACGGAGTGCCCGGCGCCGACCGACCCCGTGCGCCGGCAGCAGCTCGAGAGGATCGCGGCGCGAGGGATGTCGGTCGTGCGCAACGACGGCAGCCTGCCCCTGGACAGGGCGACACGGGTGGCGCTGATCGGGCGGCACGCGACCCGGACCATCGACATGGGTGGCGGCTCCGCCCAGGTGACGCCGCCGCATCAGGTCAGCGTGGCCGAGGCGCTGTCGGCCCGCCTCGTCGACGTCGACGTCGTCGACGGCGTCGAGGTGCGCTCGCGTCCTGTGCCGGCCGACCTCGACGTCGTGACCGACCCACACGGCGGCGCGGCGGGCATCCACTACACGGCCACGACGGCCGACGGCGCGGTCGTCGTCGACCGCCACGTCGATGACGCGACGGTCTCGTTCGGCGTCGACGACGGGTTGCCCGAGGTCCCGGACGTCATGAGGCTCGAGGCGGTGGTCGCGGGCAACGGGCCCCGCGAGGTCGGGGTCGTGGGCGTCGGCGCGTGGACGGTGCGAGTCGACGGCGTCGCCCATGACGTCACGCTCGGCCTGTCGAGCGGCGACGTCGGTGAGGCGCTCCTGACCCCGCCCGGCTGGACGACGCTCGTCGACTCCGCCGGCCCGGTCGAGCTGGTGGCCGAACGACGGTCGACCGGTGTGCCGTTCGGTCGGCTCTCCGTCGTGGGCCGCCCGGCACCACGCCCCGCGAGCGACGTCATTGCCGACGCCGCGGCCGCTGCGGCGGTGGCGGAGGTCGCGGTGGTCGTCGTGGGACTGACCGAGGAGCAGGAGACCGAGGCCGTCGACAAGACCACGCTTGCCCTCCCGGGTCGTCAGGACGACCTCGTCGCCGCCGTCGCGGCGGCGGCGCGTCGGACCGTCGTGGTCGTCAACGCGGCCACCCCCGTGCTCATGCCGTGGTTCGACGAGGTGGACGCCGTCCTCATCGCCGGCATCCCTGGCCAGGAAGGCGGTCATGCCGTGGCCTCGGCCCTGCTCGGTGACATCGAGCCCTCGGGGCGGCTCGTCACGTCCTACCCGCAGGCCGACGGCGCCGCCCCGGCATGGGGCGTCACCCCGGTCGACGGGGCGGTGGAGTATGCCGAGGGCTCGTTCATCGGCTACCGCGGACACCACGCGGGCCGGGCTCCCGCTCCGGCCCTCTGGTTCGGCCACGGCCTCGGCTACGGGGCATGGGACTACTCCGACGTCGCCCTGTCGTCGACGGAGAACGCCGCGGTCGTGGTCTCGGCGACCGTCACCAACACCTCGGACCGCACCTCCCGCGAGGTCGTGCAGGTCTACCTCGAGCCCGGTGACCCCACCCAGCCGGTGCGACTCGTCGGCTGGCGCGCCGTCGAGGTCGACCCCGGTGCCAGCTCGACCGTGGACGTGCCGTGTGATGAGCGGATGTGGCGTCGCTGGGACAGTGCCTCGGGATCGTGGGCTCGCCTCGAGGGCGGGGGGACCCTGCTCGTCGCCCGCGGGCTCGGGGACGTCAGAGCTCGCCTGTCATGGCCTTGAGGCAGGTCGGGGGACGCCCCACGGGCGTCACGGTCCTCCGGCCGGGCCGCTGACCTGGGCCGCGCCGCGACCGGCGAGGGCCGCGACGACGAGCGCCAGGGCGGCCACGGTGGCGAGCAGGACTGTCCAGCCGGTTCCGAGGTCGCCGGCGAAGACGACGACGAGAACGCAGACGACGGCGACCCCGATGGAGACCGGGATCGCGAGCGGCGTGCCGGCGGCGCGGTCCATCCCGCCGCGGGCACCGTTCCACCCGGCGGCGGCCAGGGACCGCACCCGGCGGGCCCCGCGCGACGGGCCGACGACGAGGGCGACGAGCATCACGGCGAGGGCGACCACGACGACGACCCGCACGAGCTGGCGCAGGCCCTCGGTGAGCGTGTCGATGACGGAGACCGCGGCTGCGGAGGCGCCGGGCGGCAGGCTGCTCGCCACGTGCGAACGGGCCAACGACAGCCCCAGCACGAGCACGACACAGGCGACAGCGGCACCGAGCCCCACGCGTACCAGTGCTCGACGGCGGTCGCGCGCCATGGCGACCCCACCGGCGAGGAACGCGAGAGCCAGCAGCGGCAGGGCCACGCCGCCGAGGCGCAGGGCGTTGTAGGCGGTGCGCGCGGTGTCGAGGTCGCTGCTCGGCAGCAGGGGGACCGAGACGGTGATCGGCGGCAGCTTGTCGACGAGCGGGACCCCCGCGGCGACGAGACGCTGCTCGATGGGCTCGACGATGTTGCCGATGTCGATGCTGACGTCGGTCCCGTTGTCGACGATGGCGCCGTCGGGTGACCGCGAGAGCACGGCGACGAGCTGGGCGTGCGAGACCTGGTTGGCGGCGACCCAGACCGTGGCGAACTGGTCGCTCCCGACGACGGCCGTGACGACACGGCGCACGACCTGCTCGACCTGGGCCGCGAGAGGAGCTTTGAGCAGCCCGAGTGCTCGTGCTTCGACCGGTCGGCCTCCGGCTTCGAGCGCCTCGAGGGCTCGGTCGACCAGGTGCTGGTCGCTGATGGCGACCAGGACGCGTGCCGTCGCACGATCCTCGACGAACGCGGTCACGGCCGGGTCGGTGGCGAGCGGGGTCACGGTCTCGACCCAGTTGTCGGTGTCGGTCACCGTCGTGCGCAGCCACGTCGCGGTGACCCCGACGGGCACGAGCACGACGCCGATGACGAGGAGCACGGCGGCCAGCACCGAGCGAAGTCGTGCGGGCATCTCGACCTCCGGGTGTCACGGGGACAGGCCTGCGACCTGTCCTCCGAGCCTCCCGTCGCGCGGGGGGCGCCCGCATCCCCCGATGCGGGTGAGGCTCAGGCGGCGTGCCGCTTGGCGGGTTGCGTCAGCTGGGGCGCCACCGACCGCCCATGCAGCAGCAGGAGGCCGCCGACGACGATGCAGACCACCTCGGCGATCGCGGCCGTCCAGACCGACCCGCCCGCCCAAACGGTGTGCACGCCGAGCAGTCCGACGGTGGACGCGATGACGAACGCCCCGAGCGTCGCGGCCCCGAAACCGGCGGTCAGGAACGCGGGGACCCAGTGCTCCCAGCGCAGCAGCAGGATCGCGATGACGACCCCCGCCACGACGTTGATGAGGAACATCGGGCCCACGCTCTGGTTGCGCACCCCGTCGAACCACAGGTAGAGGTGGACGGCGGCGGAGACGAGCAACGCCACCGCTCCCACGCCTCGGAGTCTCATGATGCGCTCCTGTCGTCCGGGTCGCGCCGCGGCGTCCCGTTGGCGTCGCGGTGTTGGACCTCCTTCCCTGAAGACGCTCCGACGTGGGCGACGGTTCAGCCGCCGCCCGAAGGGCCGTAGGCGGTGAGGAAGCGGTCGCGGAAGCGGTCCATGGGCCACACCGGAGCCGCGGGTCCGGGCCGCAGCCCGTCCTGCCAGCCCCACGAGGAGATGCGCGCGAGCACGGCCGGGTCGCGGGAGACGATGCTGACCGGCACGTCGTGCCCGGCGTGCTCGCCCGAGACGATGCTGACCGGCTGGTGGTCGCCGAGCACGAGGACGACGAGGTCGTCGTCGTGGGTCGCGCGCAGGAACGACACGACGCTGTCGAGGGAGTACGCGACCGTCTGGCCGTATGCCGCCCGCACCCTCTCGGCGCTGCTCCACACCACGTCGCGTGGCGTCGCGAGCCCCGCCTGGGCGAGGTAGGGGGAGCCGTCGCCGATCGCCGCCCAGTCGAGCAGTCGCGGCAGCGGCGCCCAGGGGACGTGGCTCGTCACGAGGTCGATCTCGGCCATGACCGGCGGCCGTCGACCGGGTGGGCGGCGCTGCAGCTCGAGCCGGTCGAAGGCCGACAGCGTGTACTGGTCGGGCATCGGGGCGTAGCCGAAGCCGGGGCCGGCGTAGCCCAGGGTGCGTGCGTCGTAGACGGTGTCGTAGCCGTAGAAGGCCTTGCCCTCGGGCCAGTCGTGACGGTTGGCCGGGATGACGTCGACGGTGCGCCACCCGGCCTGGGCGAAGGCACCCGCGAGGGTGAGCCGGTGGGTGGCCGCCGTTGCCGTGTCGAGGAGCTGGTCGTAGCGCTGCTGACTGCTCACCCAGAGTCCGGACTGGAGGGTGGAGTGGGCCAGCCAGCTGATCCCCCCGAAGGTCGGGGACGTGAGCCACGCGCTGCGCGTCGTGTAGCCGGACTCCTCCAGCCCGTTCGTCCCGGCCGTGAGCGCCCTTGCCACGTCGGGGCTCTCGTCGACGGCGACCTTCCCGTAGCTCTCGACGAAGACGACGACGACGTCCTTGCCGCGCAATGCGGTCAGCAGGCTGCCCGGCGCGGTGTCGCGGTACGGGTCGACGGCGATCTGCGCGGCGAAGACGTCCTGGTCGTGGAGGCCGTCGCGCACCGACGTGAACTCGCGGCCGGCGAGGGCCGCCGAGCTCGACGAGGCGCCGGGCAGGTCGGCCGTGACGCCGAGCCCGAGCGAGGCGCAGACGCCCCAGGCGACGGCCCCGGCCGCCAGGGCGCGCATCGCTCCGGTCCGGTGGCGTTCGACGACCCGCCCGACACGTCGTAGGGCCAAGGGGGTCAGCACGACGATGCCGAGCAGGAGCAGCCCCGCCGCGACGACGGCCAGCACGGCGGTCACCGGGCCGGCCGAGTCGCCGATGAGGTCGGTGGCCGACCCCGCGTAGCGCCAGTCGGTGAGCGGGTTGAACGTCCGGTAGAGCGTGGCGAGGAAGGCCGCGTCGAGGACCCGGACGACGAGGAGGACCCCGAGGGCGAGTCCGACCGCGATCGCGAAGGACCGCGCAGCCACCCCGCGCAGGAGCAGGAGCCCGGCCACGAGGACCAGGGCCTCGACGGGGATCCGGAGCAGGGCCAACGGTGTCGGCGACCAGCCGACTGCCGGGTCGGGAGCGACGAGCGCGACCCAGACGAGCAGGACGGCGAGGGTGCTGAGGATGCCGTCGGCGACGCGGCGGCCGGTCCTGGCCCGGGTCGGAGACGTCACGGCAGCACGCGCGCGTCGACGGGCGTCTGCTCGACGAGCGGCCAGGGAGCGAGTGCCTCGACCTCGTGGCGTCGGGACGCCGCCATCCGCCGCAGCGTGAGGACCTCCGTGCCGAACGAGAGGACGAGCAGTGCGAGCCCGGCTGCCACGGCGACCGAGGCGGCCACGGCGGGCACGATGCCGGCAGCGGCCACCGTGAGGACGATGCCCTGGTAGGCCGCGATCGCCTTGCGCCACAGGCGTCCCGGGACCTGTCCGCGCAGCCACGGCGCCCATCGGGCAGCGAGCGCGACGAGCAGCAGGAGGTAGCGAGCGACCCCCACGCCGAGCACCCACCACCCGAGGTCACGGGCGACGGCCACGCTGAGGACGAGGATGAGGAAGGCGTCGGTCTCCATGTCGAAGCGCGCGCCGAGCGGGTGGACGGTGCCGGTGCGGCGCGCGACCCGGCCGTCCACCGCATCGAGGAGGAGGGCCACCGAGGCCAGGGCCACGAGGAGGCTGGTCGGCTCGTCGGTGCCCGCGGTCCCCGCCACGGCGTCGGCCACGAGGGCCGCGACGCCGCACACGAGCACCGCCCTCGACAGCGTGACTCGGTCGGCGGGCAGGAGGCGCGGGCGCGAGGCCAGGACGAGCCCGACCGTGAGCAGGGTGCAGAGGGCCACGCCCGAGGCCAGGCCGACGGTCCAGCCGGCAGCGCCGAGTCCGGTCGCCGGCCCCAGGCCGGCGAGCAGGGTCAGCACGCCGACGAGCCCGGCGACCGGGCCGTGAGGGGTCACGTGACGCACTGCGCCTCCACCGGACTTGAGAGGTTTCACCCAAGGACGCCGTCGCCACCGCCGGAGTTCACGGGCAGCCCTAGTCTGGTCCCGTGTCCACCGAAGCGCGGGCGTTCTGGGTGGTCGAGCCCGGCAGGGGCGAGATCCGCCCGGTCACCGTGCCCCCTCCCGGGTCGGGCGATGTGCTGGTGCGAGCGCTGCACTCGGGGGTGAGTCGCGGTACCGAGACGCTCGTCTTCCGGGGGAAGGTCCCCGAGGGCCAGTACGCCGTCATGCGCGCCCCGCACCAGGAGGGGAACTTCCCCGGTCCGGTCAAGTACGGCTACCTCGGGGTCGGCGTCGTCGAGGAGGGCCCGACGGATCTCGTCGGGAGGACGGTCTTCTGCCTGCACCCGCACCAGACGGCCTACGTCGTCCCCGTCGGGTCGGTCGTCGTCGTCCCCGAGGACGTGCCTGCGCGGCGGGCCGTGCTCGCCGGCACGGTCGAGACCGCCGTCAACGCCCTGTGGGACGCCGCACCGCGGGTCGGTGACCGGGTCGCTGTCGTGGGCGCGGGGATGGTCGGGTGCTGCGTCGCCCGTCTGCTCGCCGGGATCCCCGGGTGCCGGGTGACCCTCGTCGACGTGGACCCGTCGCGGGAGGCGGTGGCGGGACCGCTCGGGGTCGGCTTCGCGCGACCCACCGACCTCGCCGACGCGCGCGGGGACCACGACCTCGTCGTCCACACGAGCGCCACGGGTGCCGGGCTCCAGCTCTCCCTCGACCTGCTCGCACCGGAGGCGACGGTGCTCGACCTCAGCTGGTACGGCGACGGCCGGGTCGAGCTGTCGCTCGGTGGGTCGTTCCACTCGTCGCGACTGCGGATCCGAGCAAGTCAGGTGGGTTCCGTTGCGGCAGCGAGGCGCTCGCGATACACGTATGCCGAGCGGCTGGCGCTCGCGCTCGACCTCCTGCGCGACCCGGCCTTCGACGCCTTGCTGACCGGCGACTCGCCCTTCGATGAGCTGCCCGCGCTCATGCCGCGCCTCGCGGACGGCTCCCTGCAGGCCGTCTGCCACACGATCTCCTACCGACCCACCCACTGAAGCGGGGAGCCGATGTTCAGCGTGACCGTCCGGGACCACATGATGATCGCGCACAGCTTCCGGGGGGAGGTGTTCGGTCCGGCGCAGCGGTTGCACGGGGCGACGTTCGTCGTCGACGTGACGTTCCGCGGGCCTGAGCTCGACGACGACGACATCCTCGTCGACATCGGACTCGCGACCCAGCACGTCCGCGAGGTCGTCGGTGCCCTCGGCTACCGCAATCTCGACGACGAGCCGGACTTCGCCGGGGTCAACACCTCGACCGAGGTGCTGGCCCGCACCGTCGCCGAGCGGGTCGCGGGTCGGGTGCGCGCCGGTGATCTCGGCGGTGCCGCCGCCCGGGTGACCGGGCTCGCCGTCACCCTCCACGAGTCGCACGTCGCCTGGGCGAGCTACGAGTGCGAGCTCTGAGCGAGATCCACGCCGTCGTCCCGGCCGGGATCGACGACCCCGTGCTCCCGAGCGGCGGGAACACCTACGACCGCAGGGTGCTCGACGGCCTGCGTGCCCTCGGGTGGCGGCCGATCGAGCACCCCGTTCCCGGGCCGTGGCCACGCCCCGACGCGGCAACGACGGCCCATCTGGCCGAGGTCGTCGCGGCCGTCCCCACGGGGTCGGTGCTGCTCGTCGACGGCCTCATCGCGTCGGCCGCCGACGCCGTCCTCGTGCCCGAGGCGGACCGCGTCCGCCTCGTCGTCGTCGTCCACCTGCCGCTCGGGGTGGCAGACCCGGACCTGGCCGCGGCGGAGGGCAAGGTCCTGACTGCGGCCGCGGCCGTCGTGACGACGAGTGGGTGGACCCGGGACGTCCTGCTCGACGCGTACGCCCTCACCCCCGCTGCCGTGCACGTCGCCCGGCCGGGGGTCGACCGGGCGCCCGTGGCGCCTGGCGCTCCCGACGGTGCGCGGCTGATCTGTGTCGGCGCGGTGACCGCGCTCAAGGGGCAGGCCGACCTCCTCGCGGCGCTCGCGCTCGTGGCGGACCTCCCGTGGTCGTGCGTCCTCGTCGGCGCCCTGACGCGCGAGCCCGACGTCGTGGACGGGCTGCGTCGGCTGGCCGCATCGGCCGGCCTCGTGGACCGCGCGCACCTCGTGGGCCCGCGGGTCGGTGGGGACCTCGAGCGGACGTATGCCGCCGCCGACCTCCTCGTGCTGCCCTCCCACGTCGAGACGTACGGGATGGTCGTGAGCGAGGCACTCGCCCGCGGCATCCCGGTCCTCGCCACCGACGTCGGTGGTGTCCGCGAGGCGATCGGGCAGGCGGGCGACGAGCAGCCCGGGCTGCTCGTCCCTGCCGGCAGCCCCGAGGCGCTGGCGGCTGCGCTCCGGTCGTGGCTGACCGACGGGGACCGGCGGGACCGGCTGCGCCGGAATGCCATGGCGCGACGCGACACCCTGTCATCGTGGTCGGAGACCGCAGGACACGTGTCGGCCGTGCTCGAGAGGGTAGGGGGTCGCTGAACCCGATCGTGGAGCCGGACGTCGTCACCATCAGGGGTCCCGGGCGGATTCTCGACAGATCCGGGGCAGAAAGGGCGGAGGAGATGCAGCGCGACCGGTCCTGGCTGCGCCCCCTCGCGGGGCTCGTGATCCTCGGCGTCCTCGTGTGGCGCATCGGCGGTGGCGCCTTCGTCGACGGCCTGCGTCAGGTCGACGCCCGTTCGGTCGCTGCGGCGGCCGCCATCGCCGTGGTCACGACCGTCTGCGGCGCGTGGCGGTGGGTCCTCGTGGCCCGAGGCCTCGGGACCGAGCTGTCCCTGCGCGCGGCCGTCGCCGCGTGCTACCGGTCGCAGTTCCTCAACGTGACCCTGCCCGGAGGGGTGCTCGGCGACGTGCACCGAGGCGTCCGACACGGGCGCGACGGCGGCGACGTCGGCCGCGGCGTGCGGTCAGTCGTGTGGGAGCGCTCGGCCGGTCAGGTCGTCCTCCTCGGGCTGACGCTGGGCGCCGTGCTGCTGCTCCCGTCGAGACTGCAGCCGGTCGGATCCCCTGTGGCCACGGTGGTCCTCGTCGCCGGGACCGCGGCCCTGGTCGGGTTCGGGGCAGCATGGCGGCGCCGATCGGATCGCACGCCACCTGAACCTTTCGCTGGGGCCTCGCGAGGCCTGCGGATTGCGGCGGCCGACGTGCGTCACGGCCTGCTGGGACGGCATACGTGGCCGGGGGTCGTCGTGGTGTCGGCGCTCGTCGTCGTCGGGCACGTCGCGACCTTCGTGCTGGCTGCCCGTAGCGCCGGGGTGGAGGCGCCCGTGTCCGACCTCGTGCCACTCGCGCTCGTCGTCCTCGTGGCGATGGCGCTGCCGCTCAACGTCGCCGGCTGGGGACCGCGTGAAGGGGTGGCGGCCTGGGTGTTCGGCGTGGCCGGCCTCGGCGTCGCCGGGGGAGTGGCGACCGCCGTCGTCTACGGCGTGATGTCGTTCGTCGCAGCCCTGCCGGGCGCGGCACTGCTCGTCGTGTCGCGGCGCGGAGGCCCCCGCACCCCGACAGGGCTGACACCCGAAGGAGCCGTCCGTGGCTGACCGTCCCTACACTCTGCTCAGCTGTGGCATGTCGATCGACGGCTACCTCAACGCGGGCACCACGACGCGTCTCATGCTGTCCAACGACGCCGACTTCGACCGGGTGGACGGCGAGCGAGCCGCGAGCGACGCGATCCTCGTGGGCGCCAGCACGATCCGCAACGACAACCCGCGCCTGCTCGTCCGCTCGTCCGAGCGCCGGGCAGCACGAGTGGCCCGCGGTCTCGCCCCGTCGCCGACGAAGGTGACGGTGACGAGACATGCCGAGCTCGACTGCGCCGCGAGCTTCTTCGCGGCCGACGGCGCGGACAAGATCGTCTACTGCCCCAGCGACGTGGTGCCCGAGGCACGCGGACGGCTCGGTGCGGCCGCGGCCGTCGTCGACGCCGGTCGTCCCGCGACGATGCGCCGGGTCTGCGAGGACCTCGGTGACCGCGGGGTGCAGCGGCTCATGGTCGAGGGGGGCGGCACCGTGCACACGCAGCTGCTCACCGACGACCTCGCCGACGAGCTCCAGCTCGTCGTGGCGCCCTTCTTCGTCGGAGACTCGGCGGCGTGCCGGTTCGTCGGGGACGGGCGCTACCCCTGGAACGCCGGCCGCCGGGCGACGCTCGCCGAGGTGCGCCAGATCGGCGACGTGGTCCTGCTGAGGTATGCGTTGTCATCGCGTTTCCGGGAGAGCGCGTGATCGCCGGGTCGCCGGGTCGCGAGCCGGCTCGTGCCACGGTTCTTCCACCGGCCCGCATCCGCGCCCACGTGCTCGTGCCGGTCGCCTTCGCCGACGGCTTCGCGACGACGGCACGCGTCTTCACCTTCGACGAGCTCGCCGACGGCCGCGAGCACCTGGCCCTCGGGCTCGGGAACCGCTCGGCGGCACCCGGACCGGGAGTCTGCGACGGGGACCCGACGCCGACCCGGCTGCACAGCGAGTGCCTGACCGGGGACGTCTTCGGCAGCGGGCGGTGCGACTGCGGCGCGCAGCTGCGCGAGTCGGTCGAGCGTCTCGACGCGAGCGGTGGGTTCCTGCTCTACCTGCGGCAGGAGGGGCGCGGCATCGGGCTCTATCCCAAGCTCGACGCCTACGTGCTGCAGGACGCGGGGCTCGACACCTACGAGGCGAACGTCGCCCTCGGATACGGCGAGGACGAGCGGGACTACACCGTCGCGGCGCAGATGCTCGGTGCGCTGGGCGTGAGCCGCGTCGAGCTGCTCAGCAACAACCCCGACAAGGCCGCGCAGCTGCGGGCGCTCGGGATCACGGTGGCCCGTCGCGTCCCGACCGGCGTCCACCTGTCCGACGCGAACGCCCACTACCTCGCGACGAAGGTCGTGCGCGGCGCGCACACCCTCGACCTGCACGTCCAACCCTGATGGACCGCGGCGCGCGGCGGTGCATCATGGGTCCGTGGACGACGGGACTTTCGGATGAGGCCGGGGCATCGACTCTCGGTGACGGTCAACGGCACCGAGCGTGACCTGGCGGGCACCGAACCCGCGACCAACGCCCTCGACTGGCTGCGCGGGCAGGGTCTCACCGGGGCCAAGGAGGGGTGTGCCGAGGGTGAGTGCGGCGCTTGCGCGGTCCTCGTCGCCCGCCCCGACGGCGCGTCGGGCACCGAGTGGACGGCCGTCAACGCCTGTCTCGTGCCGGCCGCCTCGTGGGACGGCCAGGAGGTCGTCACCGCCGAGGGACTCGGGACGCCGGAGCACCTGCACCCCGTGCAGCGCGAGATGGCGGTGCGGGGCGGGTCGCAGTGTGGCTACTGCACGCCCGGTTTCGTCTGCTCCATGGCTGCCGAGTACTACCGCGCCGACCGGCAGGACGACGCGGCCCGTGCGGGCAGCGACGCGGACACGCACGAGTCGGGGCCCAACGGGTTCCGTCTCGCAGCGCTCTCAGGCAACCTGTGCCGGTGCACCGGCTACCGGCCCATCCGGGACGCAGCCTTCGCGCTCGAGTCCCCGACGGACGACGACGTGCTCGCCGCGCGGCGCTCGGACGCGCCGCCACCTCCGGTCGGGACCCGGCTCTCGGGGGCGACCGGCACGTATGCCCGTGCGGCCGACCTCGACGAGGCGCTCGACCTGCTCGCGGGCCATCCGGGCGCGGCGGTCGTCGCCGGATCGACCGACTGGGGCGTCGACGTGAACCTTCGCGGCACCCGGGCGCCGTTCGTCATCGGCATCGACCGCCTGCCCGAGCTGCGCCGGCTCGAGATCGGTGACGAGGCCGTCGAGATCGGCGCCGCCTTGACCCTCACCGAGGTGGAGCGCGAGCTGGCGGGGCGGATCCCCCTGCTCGACCAGGTGTTCCCCCTGTTCGGCTCCCGACTCATCCGCAACGGTGCGACCCTCGGCGGCAACCTCGGCACGGGCTCCCCGATCGGCGACCTGCCGCCCGCGCTGCTCGCGCTCGAGGCCGTCGTGGTGCTCGCGAGCCCGGACGGCGACCGGCAGGTGCCGCTCGCCGACTACTACACCGGCTACCGGCAGAGCGTGCGTCGCCCCGACGAGCTCATCCGTGCGGTGCGGATCCCCTTGCCGCTCAGCCCGACCACGGCCTTCCACAAGGTGGCCAAGCGCCGCTACGACGACATCTCCAGCGTCGCCGTCGCAGTAGCCCTCGACGTCGTCGACGGCTCCGTCCGACGGGCGCGCATCGGCCTTGGCGGCGTCGCGGCCACCCCCGTCAGGGCGCTCGCCACCGAGGCATTCCTGGAGGGCCGGGCCTGGACCTCGGCGACGGTGCACGCCGCCGCCGAGGTGATGCGGGGGGAGGGCACCCCGCTCGACGACCACCGCGCCAGCGCGGCCTACCGCATCGCGGTGCTGGGCACCTCGCTCCTTCGCCTTCATGCGGACGAGCAGCCCGAGGACGGGGTGCGTGCATGACGTCCCTGTCCCGCCGGCCTGCGGATCCCGTGGTCGGGCAGCCGATCCCGCACGAGTCGGCCGCTCTTCACGTCACCGGCCACGCGCTCTACACCGACGACCTCACCACGCGAACGCACGGTCTGCTCCACGCCCACCCCGTCCAGGCACCCCACGCCCACGCCCGCGTGACGCGGCTCGACCCCGCACCCGCGCTCACCGTCCCGGGCGTCGTGCGCGTCCTCACCGCCGCCGACGTGCCCGGCGTCAACGATGCCGGCGTCAAGCACGACGAGCCGCTCTTCCCGTCCGAGGTGATGTTCTTCGGCCACGCAGTGTGCTGGGTCCTGGCCGACACCCTCGAGGCGGCCCGGCTCGGCGCGCTCGCCGTCGAGGTGGACTACGAGCCGCTGCCCTCGGTCGTCACGGTCCGCGACGCGATCGAGGCCGGCAGCTTCCAAGGCGGACAGCCCAGGCTCGAGCGCGGGGAGGTCGACGGGGCCTTCGTCGCAGCCGAGCACGTGTTCAGCGGCGAGCTCGACCTCGCCGGCCAGGAGCACTTCTACCTCGAGACGCACTGCTCGCTCGCGCACGTCGACGAGGGTGGGCAGGTCTTCGTCCAGAGCAGCACCCAGCACCCGACGGAGACCCAGCAGATCGTCGCCCACGTGCTCGGTCTGGCAAGCCACGCCGTCACGGTCCAGTGCCTGCGGATGGGCGGAGGCTTCGGCGGCAAGGAGATGCAGCCGCACGGCTACGCAGCGGTAGCCGCGCTGGGAGCCGTCCTGACCGGGCGCCCCGTGCGCCTGCGCCTCACCCGGACGCAGGACCTGACGATGACGGGCAAGCGACACGGCTTCCACGCGCAGTGGCGCGCCGCGTTCGACGGTGACGGTCGCATCCAGGCGCTCGACGCCACCCTGACCTCCGACGGCGGCTGGAGCCTCGACCTCTCCGAGCCCGTGCTGGCGCGGGCGCTCTGTCACGTCGACAACGCGTACTGGATCCCCCACCTCCGGGTCGACGGGCGCATCGCCCGGACCCACAAGACGTCCCAGACGGCCTTCCGCGGGTTCGGCGGACCGCAGGGGATGCTCGTCATCGAGGACGTTCTCGGCCGTTGCTCACCGCTGCTCGGGATCGACCCCGTGGAGCTGCGGCGCCGCAACTTCTACACGGAGGGCCAGGACACGCCCTACGGCCAGGTCGTCCGTCACTCCGAGCGGGCCGTCGCCTGCTGGGAGCAGGTGGTGACGACCGGCGGGCTCGCGGAGCGCTCGGCGGCGGTCGCCGCGTACAACGCGTCGCACGAGCACACGAAGCGGGGCCTGGCCGTCACGCCGGTCAAGTTCGGGATCTCCTTCAACTTCACCGCCTTCAACCAGGCCGGGGCGCTGGTGCACGTCTACAAGGACGGCTCGGTGCTCATCACGCACGGTGGCACCGAGATGGGTCAGGGCCTGCACACGAAGATGCTGCAGGTCGCCGCCACGTCGCTGGGCGTCCCCCTGTCGCTGGTCCGGCTGGCGCCGACGCGCACGGACAAGGTGCCCAACACGTCCGCGACCGCGGCGAGCTCGGGGGCCGACCTCAACGGCGCAGCGGTCAAGGACGCCTGCGAGCAGATCCTCGAGCGGCTCCGCGCCGTGGCCGCTGCCCGGCTGGGCGTCCCCGCCGAGGACGTGCGGTTCGACGGCGGGTGCGCGCGAGCGGCGTCGGGAGCGGCGACAGGCGCAGCCGAGGTGGCCTGGGCCGACCTCGTGAGTGAGGCCTACTACCAACGGGTCCAGCTCTGGGCGGCCGGTTTCTACCGCACCGAGGGACTGCACTGGGACTCGACGAGGATGCACGGCTCGCCGTTCAAGTACTTCTCCTACGGCGCCGCGGCGGCCGAGGTCGAGGTCGACGGCTTCACCGGTGCCTACCGGCTGCGCCGGGTGGACATCGTGCACGACGTGGGTGACTCGCTCTCCCCACTCGTCGACCTCGGTCAGATCGAGGGCGGCTTCGTGCAGGGTGCGGGCTGGCTCACCCTCGAGGACCTCCGGTGGGACGAGTCCTCCGGCCCGGCACGCGGCCGGCTCGCCACGGCATCGGCGAGCACCTACAAGCTGCCGAGCTTCTCCGAGATGCCCGAGGTCTTCAACGTCGCACTGCTCGAGCGCGCCACCGAGGACGGTGTCGTCTACGGGTCCAAGGCCGTCGGGGAGCCCCCGCTCATGCTCGCCATCTCCGTCCGCGAGGCCCTGCGCCAGGCGGCCGCCGCGTTCGGGGGCGCCGGCACGCAGGTCGACCTCGCGTCGCCGGCGACACCCGAGGCGGTCTTCTGGGCCGTCCAGCAGGCGCGAGGAGCCGGCCAGCCACCGCACACGGTGGCGGTCGTCCGGGGCGAGCCCCGGGGCGTAGGCGTGGCGCCCGAGCGCGCAGACCCCGCCGGGCACCCGCTGCGCCCGCACTCGGAGCAGGTCGCCGCCGGGAGGGGTGACTGACGTGCACTGGCTCTCGGCAGCCCAACGGCTGCGTGCGGACCGGGTCCCCGGCGTGCTCGTGACGGTCGCGGCCGTCCGCGGCCACGCCCCGCGCGAGCCCGGCGCCAAGATGGTCGTCTCGCCCGACGACACGTGGGGCAGCATCGGGGGTGGCAACCTCGAGGCGACAGCGGTCGAGCGCGCCCGCACGATGCTCCGGCGGGGGGAGCTCGCCCCCGAGCAGCTCGACCTGGCGCTCAACGAGCGAGCACCCGTCGAGCACGGCCAGCAGTGCTGCGGCGGCGAGGTGTCGGTACTACTCGAGCCACTGCCCGTCGTGCCCTCCGTGGCGATCTTCGGGATGGGTCACGTCGGCGCCGAGCTCGCGCGCATCCTGAGCCGTCACGACCTCGAGCTGCACCTCGTCGACGGCCGCGCCGACCGCGTGGCCCCGGGACGACTCGCGGGGCTCGCCGACGCCGTGGCCGGTGTGCACGTCCACCACGCGCCCGTTCCGGAGCTCGTCCTCGGGCAGGTCCCGCGCGGCACTCACGTGCTCGTCATGACCCACGACCACGCCGAGGACGTTGCCCTGTGCGATGCCGCCCTGAGGTGCTCGCACCTGGGCTCGATCGGCCTCATCGGGTCGTCGGCCAAGTGGCGCCGATTCGAGCAACGCCTTGCTGCAGAGGGCCACTCGGCGCAGGAGCTGAGCAGGATCACGACGCCGATCGGGGCGCCGGGGCTCACCGGGAAGAGCCCGGCGACCATCGCCGTGGCCGTCGCGGCCGACCTGCTGGCGCTCTTCGAGCGGGAGCGGCAGCTCGGTCACGCGACGCTCCCGTCGCCGGGCACCCGTCCGTGACGATCTTCCGGGCCCGCGTGCTCGACACGCCGACGAGCCCCTTCGCCGGCGGCACGCTCCGGTCCGACGACGACTGCGGGCTGCTCGTCGGCGACGGCGTCATCACCGCGCGCGGCCCGTTCGACGCGGTGCGGGCGGAGCACCTCGACGAGCCGGTCCTCGACCTGCGCGAGGGTCTGCTCCTTCCGGGGCTCGTCGACACGCACGTGCACTTCCCCCAGGTGCGCGTCATCGGCGGGCTCGGTCTGCCCCTGCTCGACTGGCTGGACCGCTACGCCCTGCCGGAGGAGATGCGGCTCGCTGACGTCGACCACGCCCGGGGCGTGGCCCGCGACTTCGTGGCAGGGCTCGTGGACGCCGGGACGACGACCGCGCTCGTCTTCGGGGCCCACCAGGCCCCGGCCGTCGACGTGATGTTCGAGGCGGCCGACCACTGGGGCCTGCGGGTCACGACCGGCCTCGTGACCTCGGACCGGCTGTTGCCCGAGCCGCTGCTCACGACCGCCGAGCGCGCCCACGCCGAGTCCCTCGCCCTCGCGGGCCGCTGGCACGGCAAGGGCCGGTTGCGCTATGCCGTCACACCGCGCTTCTCCCTCTCGGCGAGCGAGGCGATGCTCGAGGCCTGTGCCGCCACCCTCGCCGAGGTGCCCGGGTCGCTCTTCACCTCGCACCTCAACGAGAACGTCCACGAGATCCGCGAGGTCGCCGCCCTCTTCGGCGGGGCCTCCTACGTCGACACGTACGACCGCTTCGGCCTCGTCACGGCGAGGTCCGTGCTGGCGCACGACGTCCACCCGACCGATGCCGAGCTGAGGACGCTCGCCGAACGCGGTGCCGCGGTGGCCCACTGCCCCACGAGCAACGCCGCGCTGGGCAGCGGGCTCTTTCCGCTCCGTCGTCACGTCGAGGCCGGGGTACGCGTCGCCCTCGGCTCGGACGTCGGCGCCGGCACCGGCTTCTCGCTGTTCAAGGAGGGACTGCAGGCGTACTTCGTCCAGCAGCTCCTCGGCCCGGAGGGGATGCTGCTGACCTCGGCGCACCTGCTCTGGCTGAGCACCGCGGCGGGCGCCGACGCGCTCGGGCTCGGTGACGAGGTGGGGGACCTCTCGGTCGGCAAGCAGTTCGACGCCGTCTGGGTGCTGCCGGAGTCCGGTGACCCGCTCGCCGTGGGACTGGACAACGCGTCGTCCCCCGACGACGCGCTGTCCAAGGTCTTCGCGCTGGGCACGAGCTCGGACGTCGGAGGCGTGTGGGTCGGGGGCGAGCAGATCGCCGCCGGCCGGTGGCGGAGCCCACGCCTCCGCTGACCCACAACCGCGCGCCCGAGGGCGTATGCCGCCGCACGCACCGTGCGGGTCGACGTGCCCACCGGGGCGAGGCTCAGACCGTCGCGGGACCGCTGCCGTCGGCGGGCGCCGTCTGCAGCGTCAGCGCGTCGCGGGCCCGGCGGGGTCCCGGGTGCTCGCGCAGCGACGCGCCCAGCCGGTGCAGCTTGGCGCGGTCCACGGAGTCCGCGCGACCCATCAGGCGCTCGGCGGCCGAGCGGATCGCACCGGCGTCCGCGTGGTTGGGGTCGAGCACCTCGCCCAGCCGCTGCGCCTCCACGGCGGCGGCGCCGGCGAACTGGTCGGTGGAGAGAGGCAGCAGCAGCAGGGGCACTCCGGCCGTCAGTGACTCGGTGACGCTGTTGTTGCCGCCGTGCGAGACGGCCACGGAAGCGTGACCGAGCAGGGTCACCTGCGGCAGCATCTCGCGTACGAGCCACGACTCGGGCAGTGCACCCAGCAGGGCACGCGGTGTCGACCCGTGGGCCAGGGCGACGCGGACGTCCAGCGGGCGCAGCGCCTCGGCGATCGTCGTGAGCAGGTCCGACCGGGCGGAGAGGAAGCTGCCGAGGCTGACGTAGACGACCGCCTCGTCGCTGCGGCCGAGCCACTCCTCGACCTGCTCGTCCGGGGCCTCCGCCCGCACCGCCGAGCCGAGGAAGGTGTGGCGCGGGAGCCGCAAGGTGCGGTGGGGGTCGTGCAGCTCCGCGGGGTAGTTGAGCATCAGGACGTCGCCGGTCTCGGCGAAGGCGTCCACGCTCGGCGGGGCCGCCGGCGACAGCTGTGCCAGCGCGGTGTTCCACTGCGCCGTGAAGTCGTCGCGCACCTGCTCCGAGAGCCGCCGCAGCTCGGCGAGGGCGTCCGGCGCGGGCCCGAAGGCACGGGGCCACGCGGGCGGGTAGCCGTACACCTCGTCGCCGACGGTGAGGGCGGACGGGTGTCCCAGCACGACGTCGGCGTGGCTGGTCCCCCTGCTGGCGAGACCCAGTCGGGCACCGAACGCGAGGTGGTCGACGATGATCGTGTCGGGGCGCACCCGGTCGACGACCTCGTGCACGGCCCGGGCCACGCCCACGGCGTTCCAGAGGAGGTCGTCCCCGCGCGCCCGCGCCTGGTAGGTGAGCGTCTCGACCGCGCCGAGCCTCGTGGCCTCGAAGAACCCACGGAGCGAGTCGTCCTCCCCGGCCGGCTGCTCCTCGGCCCGGATGACGCCCGGGTTCGAGCCGCGCCCCAGCTGCAGGTGCTCGCGGTCGTAGCCGAACGCGGTGACGAGTGAATCGGTCGCCGTGCCGGTGGCGACGACGACGCGCTCACCCGCGTCACGCCAGGCCGTGGCGAGGGTGGCGAGCGGGTAGAGGTGGGAGGCGTAGTCAGGGCTGATGACGAGGAGCGTCACGAGGCTCCCTCCACGGCGTCGGAAAGGCGCGGCTGGCCCGCTCGCTGCGCCGCCACCTGACGGTAGACCGCGGCGAGCGACGCGGCCATCGTGTCGATGCCGAACCTCGTACGCACCATGTCCCGGGCCTGCTCCGTCCGGGCGTCGGCGTCGGGCGCCGCGGCGAGGTCGAGTGCGGCGTGGGTCGCGCTCGCGAGGGCGGCGGCAGTGGACGTGTCGGCGAGGATGCCCGTCTCGCCGTGGGCGACGTAGGTGGCAGGGCCCCCGCCGGCAGGGGCGACGACGACGAGCCCGACGGCCATCGCCTCGAGGATCGCGATGCCGAACTCCTCCTTGAGGCTCGCGCTCACGTAGACGCCGGGCGGTGCCGTGTCGTCGGGTCCGCCCCGCAGCCGCGTGAGCCACGCGATGGTCGTCGCGTTGGGGCGGTGCCCGGCCACGAGCAACCCCTGGTCGGCCGCGTCGTCCGCAGGCACGGCGGCGTCGATGCGAGCCAGCTCGGCGGACTCCTCGTCGCTGGGGTGGTCGAGGTCGCCGCCCACGACGAGCAGGTTGCAGCGCCGGCGCAGCGGAGCGTCGTCGCGCCAGGCCTGCACGAGGGTCGCCATCCCCTTGACGGGGTTGAGCCGACCGACGGACACGACGATCGGCAGGGCCCGACGCTCCTCCGGGAGGGTGTCGAGGAGGGCATCGAGCTCGTCGAGGGCGGCGGCGACGCCGGACCCGGGTCGTCGTCGGGACCGGTCCAGGGTCTCGCTGACGATGCGGTCGACACCGGCCACATCGATCCCCTCGCCGACGACGCCGACGCGCTCACCCTGCTCCTCGACATCGATCCCGAGGTAGCGCCTCAGGTCGTCGTCGACCTGTGGGCGCGGGAAGAGGACGAGGTGTGAGGCACGCGCGGCGAGGTCGCGAAGCAGCCCGTCGCGGAACCACAGGTGCTCCACGAGATCGACGTCGCCGAACCCGGCCCGGGTCAGCGTCCCGGCGCGGTCCCGCGCGTCGATGAGCGCCTGGGGGTCGGGCGCGACCGTCAGCACGACGGGGATGCCGAGCTCGTCCGCCACCTCGGCGGCGGCCATGGATCCGACGTCGGCCATCCTCAGGTGGATCGCGTCGACGCGGCCGGCGGCCCGGAGGACCCGGCGGATCCCGCGGCGCGCCGCGACCCGCGCCGGCCAGGCGCGGGCCACCCCCACGGGACCTGACAGCGGCACCTTGGCGTAGTGGTGACCCGTCGTGAGCAGCGAGGAGCCGACCTGGCCTCCGGGCGCAGCCGACGCACGTCCTGACGGGAACTGGGCCGGGTCGGGGCTGCCGCCCGACAGGGTGATGACCCGGGCCACAGGGGATTCGCCGCGCAGCAGGGCGTCCCCGAGCTGCACGAGCAGCGTGGCGATGCCGCCGGTGTCTCCCCGGCCGGACTGGTGCAGCTGGCCGTCGATCTCGGAGTGGAGGAAGAGCTGCACGATGGTCAGTCCCTCGGGCACGCGCGACGCCGGGACCGGACGCAGGTCGAAGAGGGCGAGCCGGGCGGTCTGGGCCAGGGGGCCGACGTTGCGGGCCAGCGACACGAGGAGCGCCGCGGCGCTGTGGTCGGCTGCAGGTCCGTCGCCCAGGGCGGCTGTCGCTGCTGCGCGCACCGGGAGCACCTCGGCCTCGTCTGCCGCCAGAGCCATGAGCGCCGTCGTGGTCGCCCCGCCGGGCACCAGCCCCAGCGTCTCGACCAGTCGCGCTCTGCCGTCGCCGTCGGCCGTCGCCGCCAGACCGCTCAGCAGGGCGCCGCGCAGCAGATCCGGCTGTCGCGCCGCCCAGGCCTCGAGGGTGCGCTGAGCCAGCATGCCCGTGAACGCCCCGTTGCGGGTCGCGGCGACGAGGTGGGGCAGCGCGTCGGCGACGGGAGTCGTGTGCCGCAGCGCGTCGAGCGCGTGCTCCGCCACGGGGCGCCGATCGTCGGCCACCAGGCGTGCGAGCACCGGAGCCGCCGTGGGGTCGGTGCAGACACCGAGCGCGTGAACGGCCGCGAGGGCAGTCAGGGGATCGTCGGAGAGCGTCGCCGAGATCAGGTCCCGGACGGCGTCACCGTCCGCCTGCGCGGTGACGTCGGCGAGCGTCGACGCTGCTCGCATGGCTTCGAGGAGGGTGGGAGCGGTGCGGACCGCCTCGAGCGCGGAGCAGGGGTCCATGGGGGTGACCCTAGGCGCCCGATCGCCAGAATGTACAACCCTTGTCCAACGTTGTTGGGGCATGCCGAGCGCTGGCTGGCGCTGGAGCGGGCGGGCTGGTCGCCGCGAGGTGCACCTTCCGTGGCGCTACGGTCGCCGGAGCCAGCCCTTCTCGTGCGCCGCCCACCCCAGCTGGATGCGGCTGTTGGCTCCGGTGGCGTCCATGAGCGAACGGACACGGCGCTGGACGGTCCGCAGGCCGACGTCGAGCTGTCTCGCGACGAGGACGTCCGAGGCACCGGCGATGAGCAGCGACAGCACCTGCAGGTCGGTCTCGTCGGGACCCGGAGCGGTTTCGACGAGCTCGTCGCTCTCCGGGGAGGCGAAGTTGAGTGGCCAGGCGTCGCGCCAGACCGAGTCGAAGAGCGCGAGGAGCGACTGCACGAGGCCCGTCGAGTGGATGACGAGGGCTGCCGGCTCCGGGGAGTCGGCATCGAGGGGCACCATCGCAGTGCGTCGGTCGGCGATGACGAGCTTGGTCGGGACCCGGTCGCTGATGCGCACCTCCTCCTCCCGGCGGATCACCGCCACGAGCTCGGTCTGCGACGTCTGCTCGAGGACGTCCCGCTCGAGGACGACGCGGTAGCGGACGCCGCGGGCCGCGGCGATGTCCTCGGCCTGGTTCTCCGTCGCCGGCACGGCCGTCGGGTTGTCGGTGACGAGCACGCAGACCTCCTCGACGGCGCCCAGCTGCAGCTGGTGGAACCGCTGACCGACGGCGCCGGCGCCGACGACCACCTCGACGAGGTCGTGGACGCTCCCCGCCGCATCGGTGCGGTGGACCTCGGACAGCCGCGCCGCGACGAGCTCGGCCTGCTCGAGCTCGTGACGTCGGTCGTTGAGGAGCGCCCGCAGCGCGATCCCCGGTGGCGCCGCCACCCAGCGACCCGGCGTGGCAGCCGACTGGGCCACCAGTCCCTGGCGCTCCAGCCCGACGAGGCCGCCCTCGACCTCCGCCCTCGAGAGCTGGCAGCGATGGGTCAGGTCGTCGACGCCCGTGCCGCCCAGCCCGACGAGGGTGCGGTACAGGTTCGCCTCCGCCGGACCCAGACCCAGCGCTGCAAGCGCTTCCATGTCGTTCCTTCCGCTAGCTCTGACGTCGTCATGGCGGGGGGCGCACCTGCGCCATGACGCATAACCGCCGCACGCACATTCTTCCGGACAAACCGGCGGTCCGGCACTGTGACTGACGGCGCCGGATTCCCCACCCCGGCGCAACCCCCCCCCCGGCAGCGTGACCCGACCAGCGGCTCGCGCCCCCACTCCCCGAAGGACCACAGCATGCGCCCCATCTGGCGTAACACCCTAGGGGTGGCAACGGTTGCCATCGTTGCCGCCACCGCGGCCGCCCCCACCTCGGCCTTCGGCCAGGGCTCCGGTGCCCCACCCCGTCCGATCGTCGGATCGCGCGCTGCCCAGGCGACGAGCGACGCCCCCAAGACCGTCACCCTGATCACGGGCGACAAGGTCCTCGTCACCGGGGCAGGCACCAACGCCCCCATCGTCACGGTGCTACCGCGCGAGGACGGCACCGTGCCCTCCGTGGAGACTCGGCGGGTCGGCAAGGACGTCTACGTCTACCCCGCCGATGCCGTGGACGCCCTGTCTTCCGACAAGGTGGACGAGGAGCTCTTCAACGTGACGGGGCTCGTGGCCATGGGCTACGACGACGCCAGTACCGACAGCGTGCCGGTCATCGCCCGCTACTCCACGGACCTCAGCCGGGCGCGTTCCGCGCCCGCCACGCCGAAGGGCGCTGCCAAGGGTCAGACCCTGCACTCGATCGACGGCATCGCGCTCAAGGCCGGCAAGGCGCAGGCCGCTGCCTTCTTCGCGGAGGCGACGGACCCGTCCACCGCAGCCGGTGCGAAGATCGAGAAGATCTGGCTGGACGCGAAGGCGTACGCCACCCTCGACCAGTCGACGAAGCAGGTGGGCGCCGACCTCGCCTGGGCGAGCGGACTCAAGGGCAGCGGCACCAAGGTCGCCGTCCTCGACACCGGCGCCGACGCCGAGCACCCCGACCTGCAGGGCCGGATCCTGGCGTCCAAGGACTTCACGGGGTCGGCGGGTGGCGCACTGTCGGATGTGCACGGTCACGGCACGCACACCGCCTCCACCGTCGGCGGCTCCGGTGCGGCGAGCGCTGGTCTCGAGAAGGGCGTCGCCCCCGAGACCCAGCTGCTCATCGGCAAGGTGCTCGGTGACAGTGGTGGAGGTTCCGACTCGATGATCATCGGCGGCATGGAGTGGGCGGTCGGGCAGGGCGCCGACGTCGTCTCCATGAGCCTGGGCAGCAACGGCTCGCCGTCCGCCTGCAACGACCCCATGTCGTCGGCGGCCCAGGAGCTCGCCACGACGAGCAAGACGCTCTTCGTCATCGCGGCCGGCAACACCGGCTCGGCCAACAACACCGTCTCGGCTCCCGGCTGTGCTCCCGCGGTGCTGACGGTGGGCGCCGTGGACCGTCAGGACGTGCCGGCATGGTTCTCCAGCCGCGGGCCCACAGCGGTCGACCACACCCTCAAGCCGGAGATCTCGGCGCCGGGCGTCGGCATCACCGCGGCGCGCTCAGGCGGTCGGGGCGACGACGCATACGTCGCGATGTCGGGCACGTCGATGGCGACGCCGCACGTCGCCGGTGCCGCCGCCATCGTCAAGCAGGCGCACCCGAGCTGGACCGGGCAGCAGCTCAAGGCGGCCCTCGTGTCGTCGGCGAAGTCCGACGTCCCCGGTGACGTCCGCGCGCAGGGTGCCGGCCGCCTCGATGTCTTCGCCGCCACCAAGGCCTCGGTCGCCACCATGCCGGTGCAGGGTGGCACCTTCGCGTGGCCGCACACGAGCGCCCAGATCACGACGATCGACGTTCCCTACACCAACGTCACCGACCAGTCGGTCACCCTCAAGCTGTCCGTCGCCGGTGTCACTGGTGACGACGGTTCCGCCGTCAAGTCGGCGCCGGTCGCCCTCGGAGCCTCGTCGGTGACGATACCCGCCGGTACCACGGTCAAGGTCCCGCTGAAGGTGGACCCGACCGCCAAGCTCGGGGCCGCGCAGTACGGCGACGTCACGGGGCGCATCCTGGCCACGGGTGACGCCACCGTGTCGACCCCCTTCTCGCTCTACGTCACTCCCCAGACGGTGCAGCTCACCGTCCGGATGAAGGACCGCCTCGGTCAGCCCGCCAACCTGGGTTCGAGCGTCGACGTGGTCAACATCGACTCCATCAAGGCACAGCGCGCCTTCAACAACGGTGCCGCGGAGCAGACGTTCCAGGTGCGTCCGGGCACCTACTTCCTGTCGGGCTTCGTCCGGAGCCCCGACCCGACCTACCTGACCCCGAACACCGTCGGCTCCATCGCCTACTTCGGCCGACCGGAGATCAAGATCACCGGCGACACGACCGTCGACTTCGACGCGACCAGGGCGCACCTGCTGTCGGTCAAGACCGACCGGCCCAGTGAGCCCAAGGCCTCGGTCCTCTCGTTCTCCCGCACGTGGGACGACACGTGGATCCACGCCGGCTCCCTCAGCAGTGGTTCGACGACGACCGCCGTGTACGCCGACGTGCAGGGCAACCCCAAGCAGGGCACGTGGGAGTTCGGTGACTGGTCGCGGCGCTACGCGCCTGCCGTCGACTCGATGTCGGTCGTCGGAGGACCGGTCCTGCACCCGATCGCGGCGCCGAACGCGGCCCCGGGCCTCGACGGTGTCGGCACCGCCGGCCTCGTCGACGGGGGCAACGGCTCGTTGTTCGACCCCGCGCGCGTGGGCGGCAAGGTCGTGCTCGTGAAGGTCAGTGTTGACGGGATCTCCCCGTCGATGGTCAACCGTGCCCGCGCGGCCGGTGTCAAGGCGCTGCTTGCCTACGCTCCGGCTCCCGGCAAGTGGTTGCCCGTGGCCGGCTTCACGCCGCTCAGCGTGGCGACCTACTCGCTGTCGATGGCCGAGGGCGACCAGCTGCAGGCCCTCCTCGCTGCCGCCGCCGGTGGTCAGCTGACGCTCTCCTGGAAGGCGACGGCGAGCAGCCCGTACGTCTACAACCTCGGTTTCACCCAGTCGACCCCGCTGACGGACGACAAGACCTTCGTCGTGCAGGACAAGAAGCTCGGCCGCACGGAGGCCGACTACAAGGGCATGGGCGTCGACACGCCCCTCCTCGACTACGTCTACGCCGGCCGTGACAACGGTGTCAGCTTCGGTGTCTCGGCCTACGAAGCGGTGCAGGTGGCGACCAAGCGCACGGAGTTCTACACCGACGGCGGCACGAAGTGGCTGCACTACCTCACCTCGAGCTTCCCCTTCGGAGAGGCGATGACCGAGGCCTGGCGCACCTACCCGGCCGGCAGCGTCCGCACCGACAGCTGGTACGGCGGCATCGTCGCCCCGGCTGCGATCAAGAACGACCAGGGCGTCGAGCAGCTGACGGCCGAGCGTCAGGGCGGCCTCATGGGCTTCGCCCCCCAGATGTGGGGCGACGACTTCGGGCACGTGGCCAACCCCGGCAGCTTCGGGGACGAGGGCAACCTCACGCTGCGCCGCAACGGCGAGGAGATCGGCTACAGCTACACCCCCAACGGCGTCTTCGAGGTGCCGGCCGAGGACTCGGCCTACGAGCTGGAGATGAACACCGGCAAGTTCGGGAGCCCGGCGCGTC
Source organism: Terrabacter sp. Ter38 (assembly GCF_024519435.1). Taxonomy (GTDB): domain Bacteria; phylum Actinomycetota; class Actinomycetes; order Actinomycetales; family Dermatophilaceae; genus Terrabacter. The sequence goes on along the minus strand of NZ_JALJRZ010000006.1, from coordinate 24,851 downwards.
AGTGGGCCCGATCGACCGAGGTCAAGACGACGTGGCGCTTCCGCTCCGCGCTCGACCCCGACACGTTCTCGGTCGGTCTCCCGCTGCTCTTCCCGCGGGTCGGCCTGCCCGAGGAAGGCAGCAAGACCCTCGCCGCCTCGGCAGGGCAGGTGCTGCCGATCCGGGTCACCGGTCACGGCGGCTACGCCCCCGGTGACATCGTCTCGGCGACGTTCGCCTTCTCCTACGACGGTGGCACGACGTGGACGGACGCCGCGGTGTCCAGCAAGGCCGGGGCGTGGAGCGCGGTCGTCGACCACACGGGTGCCAGCGGCAAGACGGTCACCACCCGGGTCGAGGTGACCGACAGCAAGGGTGCCTCGGTGACGCAGGTCGTCAAGGCGGCCTACGCGGTGCGCTGACGAAGCGACGGATGTCTCAACATGGCGGATGCCGTCCCCTCCCCGGAGGTGGGCGGCATCCGCATCTGGCTCGGCGCGCCTGCCCGCGGGGGGTTCACCGCGAGCCCGGCTCGCTCGTGCTCGCGGTCATCGCACGCGCCGGGAGTGAGGAACCGCCGGCGAACCGACCCTCATCCGAATGCTGCGAACGGGTCGGCCACGCCGATGTAGCAGGTCTCGAGGTACTCCTCGATACCTTCACGTCCTCCCTCGCGGCCGAGGCCGGACTGCTTCACGCCGCCGAACGGGGCTGCCGGGTTGGAGACCACGCCCGTGTTGAGGCCGAGCATCCCGGTCTCCAGACGTTCGCCCATCCGGAGCCCCCGATCGAGGTCGCGGGTGTAGACGTAGCCGACGAGACCGAACGGCGTGGCGTTCGCGAGGCGGACGGCCTCGTCCTCGGTGTCGAAGGGGACGATCGAGGCGACCGGTCCGAAGATCTCCTCGTCGAGGATGTCCGCGCCGGATGGCACGTCCATGAGGACGGTGGGCGGGAAGAAGTGGCCGGGACCGTCGAGTGCCCGGCCACCGAGGGCGAGACGGGCGCCCGCGGCGACGGCTCCGTCCACGAGACGGCCCACCCTGGCGACGGCCGCGGCATTGATGAGAGGACCCAGGCGCGTGGCCGGGTCGGTGCCGCGGCCGACCGTGACGCCGGACATCCTCGCCGCGAGGGCCTGTCCGAACTCGTCGGCGAGACTCCGGTGCACGAGGAAGCGGTTGGCGGCGACACAGGCATCACCGCCGTTGCGCAGCTTTGCGGCGAGGGCTCCTTCGACGGCGGCGTCGAGGTCGGCGTCGTCGAAGACGATGAAGGGGGCGTTGCCTCCGAGCTCCATCGACACCCGGACGACCTGGTCGGCAGAGGCGGCGATCAGCCGCTGACCAACCGGCGTCGAGCCGGTGAACGACAGCTTGCGCAGCCGCGCGTCTGCCAGGAGCGGGCCGCTCACCGACCCCGGGTCGGTCGTGGGGATGACGTTGAGGACACCGCGTGGCAGGCCGGCGTCCTCGAGGACCTCGGTGAGCAGCAGCGAGGTCAACGGAGTGAGCTCGGCAGGCTTGAGGACCATGGTGCAACCCGCAGCGATGGCGGGCGCGATCTTGCGGGTGGCCATGGCGAGCGGGAAGTTCCACGGCGTGATGAACAGGCACGGCCCGACCGGGCGCCTCGTGACGAGGAGACGGTTGGCTCCGTCGGGGGCCGTGGAGTACCGGCCGGAGATCCGGGGTGCCTCCTCCCCGAACCAGCGGAGGAACTCTGCACCGTAGGTGACCTCGGCGTGCGCCTCGGCAAGGGGTTTGCCCATCTCGAGGGTCATCGTCAGTGCGAAGTCCTCGGCCCTGATGGTCACGAGCTCGAAGGCCTGGCGCAGGATCTCTGCCCTGACGCGGGGTGGCGTGCGCCCCCACGACGGCTGGGCGTCGTGCGCCGCGTCCAGTGCGCGGAAGGCGTCCTCTGGCTGCGCGTCGGCGACCGTGGCGAGGACGGCTTCGGTGGCAGGGTCGCAGACCTCGAAGCGGCTGCCGTCCGCGGACTCCGTCCACCGGCCGTCGATGTAGAGGCCTGTGGGCAGGCGGCCGAGGAGTGAGCGCTCGGTGCCCTCGGTGACTGCAGATGTCGTCATGGCGTCCTTTCCTGAGCAGGGGAGGGTCATCGAGGATGCGTGGTCGTGCGCCAGCGGGGGCTACCGGCGCACGAGGTCGGGCCCGACGTCGCCGCAGGACCGGCACCCGGCGAGGGCCAGTGCCTCCTCGACCTCCGAGGCCATGTCGACGAGGAGGTCTCGCACCCCGTCGGATCCGCCGGTGGCGAGGGCCCAGATGACCGGTCGTCCGACGAGCACGGCCCGCGCTCCGAGGGCGAGCGCCTTGAGGACGTGCGATCCCGTGCTGACACCCCCGTCGACGTAGACCTCCACCCGGTCGCCGACGGCCTCGACGACCTCCGGCAGGGCCATCGGCGTTGGGACGACCCCGTCGAGCTGCCGCCCTCCGTGCGTCGACACGACCACGGCAGAAGCGCCGGCAGCCACACAGTCCCGGGCGGCCTCTGCGGTCAGCACTCCCTTGGCCACGACGGGCAGTCCGCTGGCCGCGGCGAGCCGTTCGAGGTCGTGGGGGCCGACGTCCGAGGCCTGCATCAGCCGTCGGTCGGCGACCTCGCGGTGGTCGAGCGACTCGATGACCCCGGTGGTCGGACGGGATACAGGGAGGCCGGCGCGCTTGCGAGCCACGCGTGGGGTGTCGACGGTGACCACGAGAGCCAGCGCACCGGCGGCGGCGGCACGGCGGCCGACCTCGTCGGTGACGCCGCGGTCCTGCAGCACGTAGAGCTGCTGCCAGAAGGGACCGGCAACGGCGGCGACAGCCTCCACCCGGGTGCTCGACCTCATCGACAGCACGAGGAGACTGCCCGCGGCCCGGGCCGCCCGGGCGACCCCGACCTCACCCTCGGGGTGGGCCAGCCGGTGGGTGGCAGTGGGGGCGACGAGGACGGGCGCGGTGATCGGCTGTCCGAGCACCTGAGACGCCGCCGCGGTCGCCGACACGTCCCGCAGCACCCTCGGCCGCAGCAGCACCTCGTCCCAGGCCTGCTCCTGCCGCGCGAGGGTGGTCTCGTCCCCCGCGCCGGCCGCGAAGTAGGCGAACACGTCTGGCGGGAGGGCGGCCTCGGCCCGGCCCCGCAGGGAGGCATGGTCGATCATCGCCCCGGGTCCAACCGATCCAGCTCGGCGCGGATCCACTCCAGCTCGCGCGAGACGTAGTCGACGATGTCGCCGTTCTTGAGGTGCGCGGGCAGCACGTCCCACGTGTAGGTCTCGATCTCGAGGTGGTCCGAGAGCGGGGTCCGGGCATGCACCTCGAGCGCGGCCACGATGCCGGACCGCGTCGTACTGAGACCGTCCAGGTCGTCGAGGAAGATCGGCACGTGGAAGTGCGTCCGCCACTCCCGGGGACCTCCGGCGGGGTCGGCGCGCCATGCCCTGATGGCGTCGGCGAGGTGGAGGAACCTCGTGAGGCGCCCGTCGCGACGCTCCGTCGTCTGACTGAGGTAGATCGTGTCCGTGAACGCCTCGATGGCGTCCACGGTGGAGTCGGTGACGACCGGGACACGGAGCGCGGCTGCAGCCTGCAGCTTGAAGACCGGGACCCCGGCCTCGCAGAGCAGCTCCAGCGACTGGGCGATGTCCTCGAACTGCACGGACTGGTGGCAGATGTCGAAGACGACGCCGAGGTGTCGACGGACCAGCCCGATGACCTCGCTGACGGGGAGCCCCGTGAGCCGCCGGAGGGTCGCCGTCCCGGTCAAGGACCAGACGTCCTCGCGAAACCAGTCCACCGTCTCCGTGGTCGTCTCGAGGAAGCAGGCGGGTTCCGGCTCCAGCGCGAGCTTGATCCGCCGTCCCGTCCTGCGCTCGAGGTCGACGAGGTGTGCCACCACGGTGAGGACGTTCTCCGTCAGCGTGGCCCGGTCCGCGGTCGTCAGCACCTTGGGTCGGAAGGCGAGCGGCGAGGTCTGGATGGACGGCGACACGTGGGCTGGGCAGACCTCGGCGAGGATGTCGGCGACCTGGCAGGTGTAGCGGACCCGGTCAGGATCCGACCAGTCGGGCTCGTAGACCTCCTCCATCACGGCACGACCCTTGAACGGGCCGTAGGGGAAGGCGTTGACGGTGTAGACGTACATGTCGTTCTCGTCCAGCCAGACCCGCAGACGTTCCCGCTCGCCCGGGTCGTCGGTCAGCGTCTGCGCCGACGAGGCAGACAGGCGGAGCGAGACGGCATACGGCGTGTCGGGCGACACCCTCCGCTTCACGGCCGGCGCGTAGGTCATGAGGCTGTCGCGCATCTCCGGCCAGGTGTCGCCCGGGTGCACGAGGGTGGAGTACGCGAGGTGCTCGGTGCGGGCGTTCACGACGACCTCCCGCTCTCGTGGGCCTCGAGGCGCTGACGCACCCGGGCGAGCAGCCGCGCTGCGCTGGCACCGGCCAGATGCTCGTCGACGGTGAGAGCGAGGTGCACGAAGGAGCCGATCCCGATCCCGCGTCCACCGTCGGGGAGCTCGACGACGGTGGGCCGGTCGACGACGTCTCCGAACGAGAGCGCGACGACCACGCCGTCCTCGAGCACGGGGACGTCGAAGAGGACGCCGGTGCCCCGGAGGTCCTGGACCGACAGGTCGGCCCAGGAGCCCTGCCCCTCAGAGCCGTTCAGGGATGCGTCTGAGGCTCCGAGGACCCGCTGGATCCCCTGCACTCCGAGGTCGTGGGCGTCGACGACCGTCCGTGGCGCGCCCCCGGGCGGCCCGTGCACCGACACCGTCGTACGGACGACCTCGGCCGTCGCCGCGCGCACGGACCGGACCGCCCGGACCGACGACTCGACGAGGCAGGCGAGCAGGTCAGGTGAGGTCGTCAGACGGGTGACCTCCACCTCGGTGACCGCGGTGTAGCGAGCGCGCACCGCGCCGGGCGCGGCGACCGGAGAGGCGAGCGGGAGGGACTCCGCCATCGAGGCCGCCCGGTTCACGTCGTCCGTCGTGACCCGGCCGCGCGGACCGGTGCCGGTGAGTCCCGCGAGGTGCACGCCCCGGTCGTGCGCCAGATGGCGTACCCGGGGAGAGTGCACCTGCCGGGGGCGGTGGCCACCTGAGGCGCGAGGCTCCGGCCGACCCCCGGGGAGGAAGGGCGCCAGCGACGGCGGCACGCTCACGACTGGAGCGCCTTCTCGACGGTCCTGGCGACGCTCTCGGCGGACGGCATGACGAGGTCCTCCAGGGAGTCGGCGGACGGCAGCGGGATGTGCGGGGTCGTGATCCTCTGCACCGGTCCGTCGAGGTCCCAGAACGCCTCGTCGGCGACGAGCGACGCGATCTCGGCGCCCCAGCCGAGCAGCTGGGGGTTCTCCTCGACGGTGAAGAGCCTGCCGGTCCTGGCGACCGAGTCGAGGATCGTCCGGGTGTCGAGAGGCACGAGGGAGCGCACGTCGATGACCTCGGCATCGATGCCGCGGGTGGCCAGGTCCTCCGCCGCGGCCAGCGCCCTGGGCACCATCATGCCGAGCGCCAGGATGGTCGCGTCGTGGCCGGGACGGCGAATCCTGGCGGTGCCGAGGGTGTCGACGATCTCACCGTCGGGCACCTCGCCCTTGGCGGCATAGAGACCCTTGTGCTCGCAGAAGATCACCGGGTCGTCGTCCCTGATGGCCGCGGCCATCAGGCCGATTACGTCCTCGGCGGTCGACGGCGTCACGACCTTGAGCCCCGGGATGGCCATCGCCCAGTTCTCGATCGACTGCGAGTGCTGGGCCCCGAAGCGCAGGCCGCCGCCGTTGCCCGTCTTGATGACGAGCGGCATCGTCACCTGCCCCGCGGTCATGTAGCGCGTCTTGGCGATCTGGTTCACCACGATGTCCCAGCACACGGCGAAGAAGTCCGAGAACATGATCTCCGCGACCGGTCGTAGCCCGGTCATCGCCGCGCCCGTGGCCGCGCCGAGGATGGCCTGCTCGCTGATGGGTGTGTCGATGACCCGCTTCGGGCCGAACTCGTCGAGCAGGCCGACCGTCGTCTTGAAGACGCCGCCGGCCCCGGCGATGTCCTCGCCGACGACGACGACCCGCTCGTCGCGGCGCATCTCCTGTGCGATGCCGCGCGCGACGGCATCTCGGTAGCTCAGTTGCGCCATGACCATCCTCCATCAGCCCAGACATCGGTGAACGCGCTCTCGGGAGAGGGGAGCTCGCCGGCGATGGCTCCCTCGGTGGCCGCATCGACAAGCGCGAGAGCCGTCGCGTCCATGGCGTCGAGCTCGGCTTCCGACACGCCGAGCCGCCCCAGTCGCTCGCGGTAGATCGTGAGTGGGTCGTACGCCTTCCAGGCGTCGACCTCACCGGTGGGACGGTACTTCCCGGGGTCGGCGCGCGAGTGCCCTCCGTGGCGGTAGGTCAGGGCCTCGACGAGCGAGGGGCCTAGCCCCGAGCGCGCCCGGTCGAGGGCTTCGAGCGCGGCGAGGTGCACGGCGTCGGCGTCGTTGCCGTCGACGACGATCGACTCGAGTCCGTACGCCGAGGCCCGGTCGGCCGCCGGGTGCGCGACGGCGGTGATGTCGCGGATGGACGTGTACTCCATGTAGAGGTTGTTCTCGCACACGAAGACGACCGGCAGGCGGTACACGGCGGCGTAGTTGAGGGCCTCGTGGAAGGCGCCGATGTTGGTGGTCCCGTCGCCGAAGAAGCAGACGGCCACCTGGCCCGACCCGCGGTACTGCGCGGACCACGCAGCTCCGTTGGCGATCGTCAGGTGGGCCCCGATGATGGCGTAGGACCCCATCATCCCGTGCTCGACGCTCGTGAGGTGCATCGAACCGCCCTTGCCCCCCATCAGGCCGTTGGCCCGTCCGAGCAGCTCGGCGAGCACCGGTGTCATCGGCACGCCCCTCGCGAGGGTGTGTGCGTGGCCGCGGTACGTGGCGAAGGTGTAGTCGTCCTCGCGCATGGCGGCCCCGAAGCCCGCCGCGATGGCCTCCATGCCGAGCGACAAGTGGCTCGTGCCCTTGACCAGCTGCTTCATGAAGAGGTCGTACGCGCGCTTCTCGAAGGTCCGCATCTCTCGCATCGAACGGTAGAGCTGCCGCCGCGTGTCGAGGTCGATGCCGAGGGCGTCGTTGCTGTCGCTGCGCTCCGGCGGGAGCACGACGCCGTGCTCGCCGTAGCGGTGTTCCGCCAGGGGCAGTCTCATGCGCCCACCTCCGCCGGGGTGGAGCTGTTCCTCGTGCTGGCATCGGCCTCGGTGCCGGTGCCGGTGCCGGCCTCGGTGCTGGAGTCGGCGTCGGTCCCGCGCGGCGCGCGGTTGAGATGGGACTGGCTGTCGCGCATCGTCGGCAGGTGGCCGCCGGTGGTGAAGTAGCGCTTGCCGGCCACGAGCAGCTCCTCGGCAGGGAACTTCGTGATGACCTCGCAGCCAGTGGCAGTCACGACGACCTCCTCCTCGATCCGGGCCGCCCCCCAGCCGTCGGCCGCGGGCCAGTAGGTCTCGAGGGCGAAGACCATGCCCTCCTCCAGCGTCTCGGGGCTGTCGAAGGAGGTGAGGCGGCTGAAGATCGGTCGTTCCCAGATCGACAGGCCCACGCCGTGGCCGTACTGGAGCGCGAAGGCCGCCTCCTCGTCGGCGAAGCCGAACTCCTGTGCCGTGGGCCACAGGGCGACGACGTCAGCCGTCGTCACGCCGGGCTTGACGATGTCGATCGCCCGGTCCATCAGCTCGCGACAGATCGTGTACGCGTCCCGCTGAGCCCGCGATGCGCTGCCCACGGCGAAGGTCCGGTAGTAGCAGGTCCGGTAGCCCATGTGGCTGTGCAGGATGTCGAAGAAGGCCGGGTCGCCGGGCCGGAGCAGACGGTCGGTGAAGACGTGCGGGTGCGGTGAGCACCGTTCTCCCGAAATGGCATTGACTCCCTCGACGTGCTCGGAGCCGAGGTCGTACAGCGTCTTGCTCACCACGCCGACGCACTCGTTCTCACGGACGCCCGGACGGAGGAACTCGTAGAGGTTCTCGTAGGCAGCGTCCACCATCGACGCTGCCTGCGTGAGCAGGCCGATCTCGTCCCCGGTCTTGATCCGCCTCGCCTCGAGGAAGAGCTGCTGTCCGTCGACGACGTGGAAACCCGCCGCCTCGAGCGCGAAGAGGACCGGCGGCTCGACGATGTCGACGCCGATGGCCTGGCCGTCGAGCCCGAAGTCGCGCATCACCTGGGCGACCTTGGCGGCCACGTCCGCGGCGCGCCCTGCCCCGGGGGAGATCGCGCCGCGCAGCGTGGAGATGCCCGCGCGGGCGCCGTAGTGGTCTCCTCGACCCGCAGCCGCGTGCGGCTCGTCGAGCCAGGTCGACTGCAACTGGTGGTGGCGGGCGGCCGACCCGAAGTCCCACAGGACGGGGTCTCCCCCGCGGGGGAGAATGGCGAAACGGATCATCTTGTCCATCGCCCATGTCCCGATGTGGGTCGCGGTCATGTAGCGGATGTTGTGGAAGTCGAAGGTCAGCAGGGCGCCGAGGTCCGACCGGTCGAGCTCCGCCTTGAGCCGGGCCAGGCGCTCGCGGCGCAGCCGGTCCAGGTCCAGGCGACTCTCCCAGTCGACCGCATTCGTGCCGTACGTCGGTGACACCATGACTACTCCTCGAGAACGTGGATGGATCGGCAGCTGGTCGGTCGCGGCCGGTGGCGCAGGGTCGGTGGCACCGGTCAGGCCGGCGTCGCGCCGGTCGGTGAGACGAGGATCTTGAGCTGGTCACCCGAGGGGTTGACGAGGACGTCGAAGCCGTCTGGAACGACCCGCTCCAGCTCGATCTGGGCCGTGACGGCCTTGGCGACGGGGTACTTCCCAGCGGCGATGAGCCGGATGATGCGTGGCCAGTCGGTGATGAGGTAGCACCAGCTGCCGATGTAGCTGATGTCCTTCTCCGACAGCCGCATCGCGTCGATCGTTGCCGGCTTGGTGTGCAGGCCGGTCTGCACGATCGAGCCACGCGTGCGCACGCTGTTCATCGCGGTGGTCAGGCCCGGGGTGCTGCCCGAGCACTCGGCGACCACGTCGACGCCGGTGCCTCGGGTGAGCTGTGCGATCGACTCGGCGAAACCCTCAGCGGTCGGGTCGAGGACCGGGCCGACGTCGAGGGAGGCCGCGAGCGCTGCACGGTTCGGATTGGGTTCGGCGATCACGACGGTCGCCGCGCCGAGGGCATCGGCGTAGAGCGCCGACAACACCCCGATGGGTCCGGCGCCGGTGACGAGCACGATGTCGCCGCCGCGGATCCCCACCCTGTCGATGCCGTATGCCGCCACGCTGGCCGGCTCGACGACGGCACCCTCCACGTCCGACACCTCGTCGGGGAGGGTCGAGACCTGGTACTCCTTGAGCACGGCGTACTGGGCGAGGCCCCCGGTCTCGGCGGAGAGCCCGGTGCAGGCGAACCGGACGCACAGGTGACCGAGTCCCTGCCGGCAGAAGGTGCATCGGCCGCAGACGATCGCGGGCATGATGCTCACACGGTCGCCCACCCTCACGTCGGTGACCTGCGGGCCCACCTCGACGACCCGTGCGGAGAACTCGTGCCCGAGCGTCTGGGGGAGGGTCACCCCGGTGAGGGGGTGCGGCGTGGTCGGGGTGACGATGGGGCCCACGAGGTACTCGTGCAGGTCGGTGCCGCAGATGCCGCACCAGAGGACCTCGACGAGGACCTCGTCGGGCGCCTTGATCTCGGGGGATCCGACGTCCTCGATGCGGATGTCGGACTGTCCGTGGAAGCGTGCTGCGCGCACTTGAGTCTCCTCGGTGGTTGTCGATGGATGACGGACCGCCCTGGCTGCAGGGTGATTCGAAGGTCGGGTGATGGTGTCGAGCGCTGTCAGGCCCTGACTCGGCGCACTTGGCTGTAGATCACGGCGGCAGCCACGATGAGGGCGCCCTGGAAGAAGTACTGCCACGTCTGCGACAGGTCGAGGAAGACCATGGCGTTGAAGACCTGGACGATGAGCCCGGCGCCGAGCAGCGTGCCGATGAACGTGCCGCGACCGCCCAGGAGGCTGGTGCCACCGAGGACCACCGCGGTGATGCTGCTCAGGGTGTAGCCCACGCCCTGAGCCGGGTCACCGATGCCGAGCTGGCCGAGCAGCACGATGGAGCCGAGGAAGACGAAGCAGGAGGCGGCGACGTAGGCCAGGACCGCCGTGCGGCCGACGTTGATCCCGACCCGGCGTGCGGCGTCCTCGTCGGATCCGATGGCGCGCAGTCGCAGGCCAGGGCCCCGTCTGCGCAGGGCGTACTCGAGCACCACGGCGGTGACGACGAGCAGCAGGAAGGCGACCGGTACGGGGCCGATCTTGGTCTTGACGAGGCGAGTGACCGAGATCGCGATGTTCCCTCCGGGCGAGTCCCGGAGAAGGTAGCTGAGGCCCTGGATGCCGATGTAGCTCGCCAGTGTGGCCGCCACCGGGGTGAACTTGGCGAAGCGGATCAGGCTGCCGTTGGCGGCTCCGGTGGCGGCGGCGACCGCCAGCATGACGACCAGTCCCAGCGCCATGACCGCGGCCGATTTCTCGGCGGTCAGGAAGAACGAGCCGACGACGACCAGGAAACCGGCGAGCGGTCCGACGGAGAGGTCGATTCCCCCGGTCATGAGAACGATCGTCTGCCCGAGGGCGATGAAGCCGAGGGCCGCGCACGAGGTCATGACCGACGTCAGGTTGAAGGGTGCGAGGTATCGCGAGTTCTGCGACAGCACGAAGGCGCCGAGAAGGAGCATGACGAGCGCGAGGATGACGACCGGGGCGTAGTCGCCGGTGAGGAAGCGGCTCCGCCGGGTCGAGACGGAGCCGGCCGTCCGGCTGGCGCCGCCCTGGTGCACCGTCGCGCTGACGGCCGAGTGGATGAGGCGTTCCTCAGTGACCTGGGCCCCCTCGACGACGTCGAGCACTGCTCCGCGTGACATGACCAGCACGCGGTCGCAGAGTCCTTCGAGCTCCTTGGCATCGGAGGACGCGACGACGACCGGCACGCCTGCGGCGGAGACCTCGCGCAGGATCCGGTAGATCTCCGCGCGTGCGCCGACGTCGACGCCCTGCGTCGGCTCGTCGGCCAGGACGATGGCGGGGCGGGAGAGCAGGGCCCGGGCGAGCACGACCTTCTGCTGGTTCCCTCCGGACAGGGCCGAGACGACGGTCTCGGGTGAGGCGGTCTTGACGTCGAGAGCGGTGAGCTCGGCCCCGACGAGGGTGTCCTCCCGGCGGCGGCTCAGCAGGACGCGACCCCGTAGCCGGTCCAGTGCGGAGAGAGCTGCGTTCTCCCGGACCGAGAGCGTCATCATCAGGCCCTCGTCGTGTCGGTCGGCCGGGAGGTAGGCCGAGCGCATGCGCAGGTCGCGCGATGTCCGCGACGCGCCGCCGACCGTGACCGAGCCGGAGAAGGCCGTGAGCCCGGCGAGCGCCCGCAGCACCTCGCTCTGGCCGTTGCCCGCGATGCCCGAGACGCCGATGATCTCCCCGGCGCGTGCCGTGAAGGAGACGTCGGAGAAGCCGGCACCCGAGATCCCGTCGACGGCGAGGACCCCATCACCCAGCTCATCCTGTGGCGGCTTCACCGGGAAGGTCGACTCGAGCTGGCGCCCGACGATGAGCGACAGCAGCTCGTCGTCGGTGATGGCCTCCACCTCGGCAGTTCCGCGTACCTTGCCGTCGCGCAGGACGGTGACGCGGTCAGCCAGCTCGCGGACCTCGGCGAGGCGGTGCGTGATGTAGACGACGGCGGTGCCGGTGGCCGCGGCCCGCCGCACGCGTTCGAAGAGCATGTCGACGGAGTCGGCTCCCAGCGGGGCGGTGGGCTCGTCGAGGATGAGCAGCTTCGGCTCCACCGCAAGCGCCTTGGCCAGCTCGAGGAGGTGGCGCTGGGCGACGCTGAGGTTGCCGACCCGGTCTTCGAGATGGGCGCTCGAGCCGACGTCGGCCAGCATCTGCTGCATCGTGCGGATCTGCTCCGCGCCGGTCCCGAGGACGGCCCCGGGCACGGCGACCACGATGTTCTCGGCAACGGTGAGGTCGGGCAGCACCGCTGGGTGCTGGTGGACGATCGCGATGCCGAGCTGGGTGGCCAGGGCGGGTGACAGCCGCTCGATGAGCCGCCCCGCGCCGGTGATGGTGCCGGCGTCCGGGCTCACCTCACCGGAGGCGACCCCCATGAGGGTCGACTTGCCCGCGCCGTTCTCGCCCAGCAGGGCGTGGACCTCGCCCCGACGGATCTCCAGGGAGACGTCGGTGAGCGCTGCGACCCCGTCGTAGTTCTTGCTGATGCCGGAGAGGACCATCGCCGACTCGGCGATCACCGCGGTGTCTCTGGTCACGTCCAGTCCTTCGGTCGGCGTTTCGGTCGGCATCTCGCTCAGCGTCTCGGTCTCGGTGTCGGTGGCGACATCGACCGGCACGGGGTCGGCCGGGCCGTCGGTCGTGACGGCACCGGCCGCCCCGTGCGGAGTCACTTGAGCAGCTTCGCCTGGTCCTGTCCGGCCATCTGGGCGGACAGGTAGATGTCACCGGGAAGGTCCTTCTTGCACGTCACCGGGCTGGGCTTCCCGCCGACCGAGTCCTCGAAGGCCGGAGCCTTGAACTGCTTCGACGCGGGCGGGGTGCCACCGGTCGCCAGGGCGACGGCCCACTGGACCGCCAGTCGGGCGTTGTCGTTGCCCGTGGCCACGGTGAAGAGCTTGAAGTCCGGGTTCTGCGCCTTGTGCGCCTCGTAGAAGCACGAGAGGACGTTGCCGTCGGACGTCGCCAGGGCAGGGATGGAGCGCTGGCTCTTCTCGAACTCCGGCAGAGCACCGACGAGGGATGGTCCGAAGTCGGACACGATCGCGTCGATCTTCGGGTACTTCGCGATGGCGGCACTGAGGACCTGCTGGGTCTTGGCGGGATCCCAGTTGGTGACCTCGAACGGCGCCTGCCCGATGAAGGTGTACTTCCCCGGGTCGAGGACCTCCTTCATGCCCTTGAGCTCGTCGAGGCCCTGGCTGTTGCCTGCGGGGCCGGACAGGAAGAGGATGTTGCCCCCGCTCGGCAGGGTCTTGGTGAGCCAGTCGGCCCAGTTCTTGCCGTCGGTGACGAAGTCGGCTCCCACCCAGACGTCGTAGTCCTTGCCGTCGGCGCCGCCCGGGTTGACCCGGTAGGGCACCGTGGTGACGCCGGCCTCCTTGGCGCTCTGCAAGGCAGGGAGCATGGCGTTGCCGGCGTCCGGGAAGACGACGAGTGCGTTGACTCCCTTGGCGACCAGGCCCTGGATGTCGGAGATGGCCTTCTGGGTGTCGCCCTGACCGTCGGCGTAGGTGAAGCTCGTGACGCTCGGGCACTTGGCGATCTCGTCCTTGGCGGAGGCCGTCGTGACGAGACGCCAGCTGTTGCCGCCGAACCCGTCGGTCAGGCCCAGGGTGATCTGCTTGGAGCCGCACCAGGATGGCGCCCCCGAGACGGTGCTGCCTCCGCTGGCGGCGGGAGAGGCGCCGTCGGACGAGCTGCCACAGGCTGCGAGAGCCAGGGCGGCGACGCTCGACACTGCGAGGACGCGGATGGCTGTGTTGGGTCGGGACATTACGGATCGACCTTTCTGATGGTCATGAGCCGGGTGAGGGATGAAGCACGAGGGGTCAGGCCGGGACGGTGCTGGCTGGACGCTGGGATCGCCGTCGCAGACGCGACCAGTTGATGGTGTAGAGCGCGACACCGATCGCGAACGCGGCCGACTGCACGAGGGTCTTGCCCGCGAAGTCGAAGCCGAGGGCCAGCACGAACTGGTCCAGCTGGATCAGGAAGAGCGCCGCGACGGCTGTGGCGACGAGGTTGCCCCGACCGCCGAGCAGGGAGGTGCCTCCGAGGACGACTGCTGCCACCGAGGCCAGCAGGTAGCTGTCGCCCTGGTATGCCGTGGGCTTGTTGAGGATGCCGGCCAGGAGCAGGGCCCCCAGCCAGTAGAAGACCTGCGCGAAGACGTAGCCGCCGGCCTTGAAGCCCTGCACGCGCAGACCAGCAGCCCACGCCGCCGAGCCGTTGGCCCCGACCGCCTCGAAGCGACGTCCCGACGCCGTCTTCTTGACGACCACCGTGACGACGGCGGTCGCGAGGACTGCGACGAGGACCGCGTGTGGGATCCCGAGAGCGCTGTCACCCGCGAGCCGGGCGAGCAGGTCGGTGGTCTGTCGGGGGGTCCCCCCGGACACGGCCAGCACCGCGGCGTAGAGCAGCGCGTTGGTGCCCAGGGTGGCGACGATCGGGTTGAGGCCGAGGCGTCCGATGAGCAGGCCGTTGCCGAGCCCGGTGAGGAGCGAGACCCCCAGCGCGAGCAGGGCGGCCGGGAGCACCTTGGAGTCGTCGCCGTAGGCCTGGTGGGTCACGATGACGATCACGAGTGACACCGAGCCTGCGACCGACAGGTCGATGCCGCCCTGCATGACGACCAGGGTCTGCCCGAGGGCGACGATGGCGAGCACGGCTGCGAACGGCAGCATGCTCTGGACGGCACCGGAGCTGACGCTGCTCGGGGCGAAGATGAAGCCGGCGACGACGAGAAGGGCCAACGCCGCGACCACGGTCAGCAGTCCACGCGAGAGCCCGCGGGGGGTGCGGCGCGACGGGCTGACCGTCTCGTTCTTCGGATCCATGACCCACTCCTCGACACTGAGGGTTTCGATGCTGACCGTCCGGATCACGGGCGACCAAGGTGTTGGGTGAGACTGTACATAGAGCGTTTGGCGTTAACAAGAGGTTCACGCTGGGGTCTTTGCCAACGAGACAAGACCGTGATGCGCGCCTCGGGACGGACAGGCGCGAAGCGGGCGAAACGCCTACTCGCGTGGGTCGCCTGCAGACTGGATACGACTCAGGTCGGCCATGTCTCGTGGGCCCCACCCGGCGTCGACGGCGCCCTGCACCCGCTGCAGCGTCTGCTCCGTCACCGGCAGCGCCGCGCCGGTCGTCCTGCCCTGCTCGGTGATCAGGCGCAGGTCCTTGGCGACGAGCTCCAAACTCATCGCGGCCGGCGTCTGCGGGTCGAGAAAAGCCGGGCGCTTGTAGCGGACGAAGGGAGCCCCGACGACACTGCGTTCGAGCACGTCGTAGGCCTCCGTCCGAGTGACTCCGGACCGCTCCGCGAGGACGAGGGCCTCTGCCAGGGCCGCGTTGAGGTCGTGGACCACGAGGTTGACCGCGAGCTTCATCGCCTGGCCTGCGCCGACGTCACCCACCCGGAGCACCTCGGCCGCGAAGGACTCGAGGACCCCCCGGGCGGCGATGACGTCGTCGGGCCGCCCGGACGCCATGACGAGCAAGGTGCCAGCGGTGACGGCGGGCACGCTCCCCGACACGGGAGCATCGACGAAGCGATGTCCTGCCTCCGTGAGCCGGCGACCCAGACTCGTTGCCGCCGCCACTCCGCTCGTCCCCAGGTCGATGACGAGGCAGTGGGTGGGCAGGGCGCTCAGCACGGCCTCCGAGAGCAGCAGCGACGTGGTCACGTCGCCGTCCGCGAGCATCGTCAGCACGACGTCCGCGTCCGTCACGGCATCCGAGGGGGTCGAGGACAGGACGAGCTCGCCGTGTGTCTGCGAGTCCACCAGGGCCTGGGCGGATGACAGCGTGCGGTTCCACACCCGCACCCGGTGCCCTGCGGCGGCCACGCGTCGCGCCATCGCCGACCCCATGCGGCCGGTGCCCAGGATCGCGACGTCAGCCACGGCGAGGATCCACCAGGATCTTGCCGCCCGCGGAGCCGGCCACGATCGGGTCGAGACCACGAGCGACGACGTCGTCGAGCGGCACCGTCGTGGTGCCGATGACGCCCGCCAGCGGACTGCTCTCGAGCAGCGCGAGGGCTCGGGGAATGTCCGTGGCGCAGATGTGGGCGACGGTGGTCGCGATGTCGACCTCACGCAGCACGATGTCGGCGAGGCCGAGCTCCTGCGGGGCTTTGACGAGGCCCACCAGCAGCGTCCGCCCTCCTCGCGCGCAGAGCGACAGCGCACGGGCCGCGGCGCCGGGCGCGCCCGAGCTCTCGATGACGACGTGGGGCTGGAGGGGAACGAGGTCCCGTAGCTCCTCGAGCGTCGTCTCGCGGCTCACCGCGACGGTGCTCGTCGCACCGAGTCGTCGCGCCACGTCGAGGCGGTCGGGGTCGACGTCCACCACGGTGACCGTGCCCCGGTGGCCACGCAGCCCGGCCAGGACGAAGGAGCCGATCGCGCCGGCGCCGAGCACGACGACGTCGTCCCCGTCGGCGATCCCGGCGCGGTCGATGGCGTGCAGGCCGACCGCGAAGGGCTGTGCGAGCGCCGCTTCCGTGTCGTCGCACCCGTCCGGGATGGTGACCAGGGTGCTGACGGGAGCGACGACGAGCTCGGCGAGTCCACCGTGGGTCGACAGGCCGAGCGTGTAGTAGCGCTCGCACAGGTTGGTGCGACCGACCGCGCACCAACGACAGGAACCGCACGAGACTCCCGCGCCGCAGGCCACCCGTCGGCCGGTCCATCGTCTTTCCCCGTCCCCGGCATGTGGGCCGGCGGCGACGACGGTCCCGATGAACTCGTGGCCGAGCACGGTGGGCCCCACGTGGCCGCTGCCGGTGTGTCGGTTCGTGAGCGGGACCATCATCGGTCCCTTCGCGTACTCGGTGGCGTCGGTACCGCACAGGCCGTTGAGCGCGACCTGGATGAGGACCTCACCCTCGCGGGGTCGTGGCTCTGGTCGGTCCTCGACCCGAAGGTCCGAGCGACCGTGGAGCACTCCTGCACGCATCATCGGTCTCCGTCGACCCGTCAGAGCCGGGCGGACGAGGTGATGTGGACCTTGACCTGGGACCGGTCCTCAAGAACGGCGGCGATCGCCTTCTCGGAGTCCGCCAGATCGTGGCTGGAGGTGACGAGTGGGCTGAGGTCCACCCCGCTCCGGGACAGGAAGCGCAGGGTCTGCGGCCAGACGCCGGGGGAGCCGATGATGCCGCGGGCCTGAAGCTCCTTGGACTGGAACAGCCCGAGCTTCGCAGGGGCGGAGCCGCCCACGTCGATCCCGATGTAGACGATCCGGGCGCGGAACGCAGCGACCTCGAGCGCCGCCGCCATCGCCGCCGGCTTGCCGCTCGCCTCGAAGACGACGGATGCCCCGTCGCCGTCGGTGGCCTCCTGCACCGCGTCTTCGAAGCCCTCGGCAGTGGGGTCGAGCACCTCGTCGGCACCGAGCCGCAGAGCGAGCTCCCCCCGGTCTGCTGAGGGCTCGGCCACGACGACCTTCGCACCTCGGCCCACCGATGCGGCCACGACGCCGAGCCCGATCGGTCCGGTCCCGAGCACGAGAACCGTGTCGCTCGCGTCGAGGTTGTCGGCGCGAACCGTCGCGTAGTAGCCGCAGCTGAACGGCTCGACCAGGGCACCCTGGGTCCACGAGAGGTTGTCGGGAAGGCGGTGGAGCCAGGCCTCCTTGGCCAGGAAGAACTCTGCGGCGGCACCGCTGATGCTGAAGCCGAAGTGGTCGTCACCGATGACGCACTCGCCGACGACCCGGTCGCCGACGCCGAGGCCCTTGACATCGCGGCCCACGCGGACGACCTCGCCGGACCACTCGTGGCCCGGGATCACCGGGAAGGCGAAGGGGATGATGTAGCGGCCGGCGAGGAGCTCGATGTCGGAGTGGCAGATCCCGACGCTCCGACTGGCGACGAGCACCTCGTCCGGACCCGGCTCGGGGACGGCGACCTCGTTGAGGTGGAACTGGTCGGGCCCGGTGAACTGCAGCGCGCGCATATGACGTCCTCGGCAGATGGCTCGGAGCGGTGCAAACCGCTGAACAGGTGGAACGACGGGAGTTCAGTCAGAGTGAACGCTCCACGACGACCTGTCAAGCAGTCCGGCGGTCAGGACGTGGGGTGGACCACGAACCAGATCCCGCGGGCCGGCTGTGAATGCAGGTTGCGGAAGAGGTGGGGCTGGGAGGAGTCGAAGCCGAGGGCCTCTCCCGCATGCAGGGTGAAGACGTCGAAGCCCACCGTGATCTCGAGCTCGCCCTCGAGGAGGTACCCGAACTCGGCGCCGGCGTGCTGCAGCATCCGGCCGTCGTTGGTCGAGTTGCTGTGCGGGGGATACATGATCTCGATGAAGTCGAGGTCCCCGCCGGTGTTGTCGGCCAAGCGTTCCCACACGACGCCGGTGTCCATCTCGAGACGGGATCGGCCGCCGGACCTGGTGACGGAGACGCGCTCGGCACGACCGGTGCGGGGAACGGCGTCGACAGGGGAGCTGATCTCCGACCGGCTCGGGAGGCCCTCCGCGTTCGCCGGACGCGGGGCGGCGGCCAGGGACTCGGTGCCGTCGGCGTCGCCACCCGTGCCCGAGGGCGAGCTCGCAGCGCCGGCGTCCACGGCGAAGAGCTCGTCGATCGACACGCCCAACAGCTGGGCCAAGGAGTAGAGGGTGGCCACCGACGGTTGCGACTTGCCGTTCTCGAGCTGGGACACGAAGGAGGGCGAGACCCCCAGCTGTCGGGACACCTCGCGAAGGGACATCCCGGTGGCGAGCCGCACCTTGCGGAGGCGGCCACCGAGGTTCTCGACCTGCTCGACCACTCTCGGCTCACCCCTGTGCTGGCGTCGGTTTTCCCCGACAGTAGCGCGATGCGACCCGTCCTGCCCGATCCGGCCGGCGCTCACCCGGGCACCGTCGCGTCACGACTCGGGACCGGCCCGCCACGGCACGTGCCGGGCCTGAAGGGGCACGAGAGGATGGGCGTGGCGTGGGTCCGGGTGAGGATGCGTCCAGCCATGGGGGTCCTCCTCGGGAGCCGGGATGTGGTCGGGGTGGAACGGTCGAGGGCAGACGCAGGCGAGCTGTTTCGAGGTAACGTTAATCATCACTTGACGCCCTGTCCAGATCGCGGCACCATCGGCCTGTCGCGGACATGGACGCTCGGACGTCATCCGCCGCACCGTCAGCATCGCCCGAAGGAGCGCGCATGGCACCCACTGCCCTCGTCGTAGGAATCACCGGCATCGGTGGACAGAACTGCGCGCACGCCCTGTTGGACAAGGGTTTCGACGTAGTGGGCCTCTCCCGTTCCGTGCGGGAGCCCGTTCCCGGCGTCGACCACGTCCTCGCTGACGTCCTCGACCCCGAGTCCGTCGAGCGTGCGGTCGCAGGCAGGTCGATCTCCCACCTGGTGTTCACCACCTGGCAACGCCAGGCAACAGAGGCGGAGAACTGCCGGGTCAACGGTGCGATGCTGCGCAACACCCTCGAGGTGCTCGGTCGCACCACCACCCTCGAGCACGCTGTCCTCGTGACCGGCCTCAAGCACTACCTCGGTCCCTTCGAGGCCTACGCGAAGGCCCCGGCCGAAACGCCCTTCCGCGAGAGCCAAGGGCGACTGCCGTTCGAGAACTTCTACTACGTCCAGGAGGACGCGCTCTTCGAGGCAGCGGCCCAGCAGGGCTTCACGTGGTCGGTGCACCGACCGCACACGATGATCGGCTACGCGCTCGGCAACGCGATGAACATGGGGGTCACGCTTGCCGTCTACGGCAGCATCTGTCGCCAGACGGGGCAGCCCTTCGTGTTCCCCGGGAGCCCACAGCAGTGGGCAGGCGTCACCGACATCACCGACGCGCGCCTTCTGGGCAGGCACGTCGCATGGTCGGCGACCGACCCCGCCGGGCGGGACCAGGCCTTCAACACCGTCAACGGTGAGGTCTTCCGGTGGCGCCAGATGTGGAGCCGGGTCGCGGAGGGCCTCGGTGTCGAACCCGCCGAGTACCCCGGTCAGCCGCAGCCCCTCGAGGGGCGCATGACCCACGCCGGCGAGGCGTGGGCCGACCTGGTCGCGCGCCATGATCTCGCCCCGCACCCGGTGACGGAGCTGGCGTCGTGGTGGCACACGGACGCTGATCTGGGTCGCACGGTCGAGACGTTCGCCGACATGGGCAAGAGTCGCAAGCTGGGCTTCCTCGACTACCAGGACTCGGCGGACTCGTTCCTCGACCTCTTCGAGACGCTGCGACAGCGAAGGATCATCCCTCCCCTGTGAGCCCGGGAGCGACGAAGCCGCGGTCCGGACACGGGTCCGGCCGTCGGCCGCAGGGGCTCACGTGTTGCCGCCGGCCCAGCCGGTGACCCGGACGATGCGGCACACGAGCATGCGGTGGAAGGGCTTGTCGGCGTACTGCGGCACGCTGCTGGCCAGTCGGTCGGCGAGCACGTCGGTCAGGGAGGACGGTGGGTCGCTGATGTGCCGGAGCTCGGCGCGCACCCACCAGAGCCTCGACCAGTCGTCGGCCTCCCAGCGCTCGATGAGCAGGGAACACCGCGGGTCGGCCGCCAGGTTGGCCTCGCGCTGGAGCCGGGAGGACGTCTTGGGCTTGACCGTGTCGATCCCGATGCCGACGTGCCCGTCATGGCTCACGGCATACACGACCGGGACCGGGTCGGGCCCGCGTTCGGGGTGCAGGGTGCACAGGACGCCGTGGACCTGCTCGCCCAGGCGGGCCAGAGCCGTCTCCTCGTTCAGCCTCATCGCGCATTCCTCTGGCAGATGTGTACGCGGCTTGCGTCCGTGACCATGCGCACCACGTCTACCCTGACTCGCGGTCATCGGATTCACACCCCCCCGGGGGGTTATGACCCTGGATCTTGAAGGTCGCAGACTGCTGCGTCCTAGCATCCAGGATTGCTCCCGGGTGCCATAGCGCTACCGGCGGGTTCTCGAGCGAACGAAGAGTTGCCAGAGGCGCTGACCAGCGGAGGCGGGGCGCTGTAGCTCTCGATGACTGCTGTCCTGGAGACGGAGCGACGGAGGCGAGCCTGACCCAGCTTCCTTCCGGTGCTGTGCGGACCCGGCGCGCGCTCAAGATGATCGAACCCGCAACCTGTCTGATCCTGACGGGGTGCCCACCGGCCGAGAGGTTGCGCGGAGGTGGTTGGGTGATGATCCCGCTGACGGAAAGCGTGCCGAAGCTCGAGCTCTCGAAGCAGTCGACGACTGCGCCGCCGGCGTAGCTCCGGAGTCCGGCCGTGCAGATGTACGCGCCGGCTTGGTGCGCGGTCTGAGCGGGCAGTCCTGGCTCCCGTTGGGGCAAGCGTCACTGGCTTGCTGAGGTCACCTCGATGACGTGCAGCGGCGTGCCCTGCTGGCAGGTCGTCACCAGGCCCGGCTCGGGCCGGCCGCGGACGGTCACCCTCGCGCCAGCCACGATCGCCGGGTCCTGGCCGACGAGCTGGTAGACCGTCGCCCCCGCGCGCAGGATGACGCAGCCGCGCTCCACGCCGGCCTCCACCGTGCCGGTGACCGTGACCTCGCCGGACGGCGGCGGCGGGTACTTCGGGGAGTAGGACAGGCTGGGCATCGGCGACTCCGACGGTGCGCTGGACGAGGTGACTGTGACGGTGTCGGACGGTTGGGGGCCCGGCCCCGGCGTGGGAGAGGCGCATCCGGCCAGCAGCGCGGCGAAGGCCGCGACCGCGACGACTGGAGTCGGTACCCGCCTCATGGACATCTGGCGCAGCACGGTCCTCCCTTGGTTCCCCGAGCATAGCCAGGGCCCAGGACGCGGCCGGCGGACCCCGCGAACGGGACCCGCCGGTGTTCCGCGTGCGGGACTAGCTCGTGACGCTCACGACCGTGGAGCCGATCGTGTTGGTGCCATCACCGAAGTCGATGACACCCAGGTAGCTCGTCCCGGCGGCGAGGCCACTCCAGCCAGCCGTCACCGTGGCTGTCTGGGCCAACGTCACCGACTGCGTTGCCGGGGTGGCGGTGAAGCCGGACGCCGCCGCCGGGACCACATACGTATGCGTGGTCACGTCGAAGGCGCCCTGGCCGCCGCCGGGCTGCGCGAACAGCACCGCATAGATGTCGTACGAGCCCGAGGCCGTGGTGTTCACAGTCTCCTCGGCCGTACCGCCCGCGCTCTGGCCGACCAGCGCGTTGGTGCCCGCCCGGTAGACGAAGACGTCCACGTCGGTGCCGTCCGGGTAGTCGGAGCCGTGCGTGCCGAAGCGCGCATATCGGCTACCCGCCGGAACGGTGACCGTCACCTTCGACACGGCCGGACCCGTGGCCGGAGCCGCCGGGTTGAACGCCGTGTTGATGCCGGTCAGGTGCGCCACGGTCGGCGCGTCGGGCGCGAGGCCACGGGGCGTCGCGGTGAGCGTGCCGTTGTAGCCCGGGGTCAGCGAGACCGCAGTGGTGCCGGTAGCGCCGGAGGCCGCGACCTCCACCGGGGCAGCCAGCGGCACAGGGTTGACCGCGATGTTGCTGCGGACAATCTGGCTGCCGTTGGTCCGCTCCCAGGTGAGCGAGCCGAACCCGTAGCGGCCGAACGGCGCGGTCGTCCGGGAGATCGTCACGGAGTACGTGATGGTCTTGCCCGGCTTGACGACGAAGTGGTCCGGCGTGACCTTGACGGTGAAGCCGGCCGGAGCCACAACCTTGGCCTTGTAGTTGCCGACGCCGACGTCCACGTTCGTGACCGTGCGGGTGAGCGTCTGCGAGCCCGCGAGGTCACCGATCGCCAGCGTGGGGTAGTTCAGGTTGCTGGCGTCGATCGAGCCGAACGAGTCGCACACGGCGTCGCCGAACACCGGCTGGAACTCGCCCAGGCCGCAACCGAACTGGACCCAGTCGGTCAGGCTGGAGTCGTAGACCAGTCCAGGGCTGAAGGCGCCGGCCGGAGTCACGTGCCCCGCTCCGAAGTTCAGCGGCGTGGCCCGGTTGACCCCGTCTGGACCCAGGATCGGTTTCCCCATGTTGTCGACCTGGCTGGCCGAGGTCATGAGTGCCGACTTGACCGCCATCGGCGACCAGTCCGGGTGCTTCTGAATCACCAGGGCTGCGATACCCGCGATATGCGGGCTCGACATCGAGGTGCCGGACTCAGCGTCGTAGAAGTTGCCGTTGTCTGCCGCGGGAGAGACCGCCGCGACCACGTCCACGCCGGGTGCGGTGATGTCCGGCTTGAGCAGGTCGCCGCCGGCGGCGAGGGCGGGCCCGTTGGAGGAGAACGCGGCCATGGCCGGGGCCTCCGTCTGGACCTGGGTCGCCGCCGAGAGGCTCGCTGTCGCCCCGGCACCGGCCGAGCTGATGTAGGCCAGGATCGAGGTGCGGTCGGTGTCGCTCACGTGAATCGTCGGCACGAAGTGGAAGTCCGCGTTCAGCGAGTTCGGCGACACGTTGCCGAGGATCATGCCTACGCCGCCGGCGTTCTTGACGGCGAGGCTCTTGTCGGTCCGCGCGTTGACACCGCGGTCGCACAGGACGATCTTTCCCGCGACCTTGGTCGGGTCCAGCGCCGGTTGGATGCCCGGCGTCACGCCGTCGACGTCGCTGAAGCACTGCTGGACCAGCGTGGGGTTCACGCCCGGCAGTCCCACGTTGCCGGCATAGACCAGGGGCGATGAAGCGACGGCCGGCCCAACGCCGGGGCCGGAGTAGACGTGGCCGTCACCGGTGGTGGCAGTACGGGCGAAGGACCGGTCGTGCGTGCTCGCGGCGACGGTGGTGAGCCATGGCGAGTTGTGCGCGACGGTGCTGGCCCCCGGCCCGCTGTTGCCGGCCGACGCTGCGACGAAGACGCCCGCGTCCGCGGCGAACATGAAGTTGATCTCGACCGCGTCGTTGACCTCATCGGTCGCTCCGGAGAACGACAGGTTGATCACGTCCACGCCGTCGGACACGGCCGCGTTGATGGCGGCGACGATGTCGGTGCTGGTCGCGCTGGCGGTGCCGTCGGCCTTGTTCCAGCCGATCTTGTACACCGACAGGCGGGCGTTCGGGGCCATGCCGGATGCGGTGCCCAGGCTCAGACCGTTGATCGTGACTGGCGCGCCGTGGTCGCCCGCGGCCGTGCTCGCGGTGTGCGAGCCGTGGCTGTTGCGGTCACGAGGCGAGTGGAACTCGTTGGCGCCGGGGCCGTTGCTGAGGCCGCCCGCGTCGAAGAACCGCGCACCGATCACCTTGTTGTTGCAGGCGATGCGGTGGGTGATGTCCGGGTCGTTGCCCGCGTCGCAGACGCCGTGGAACTTCGCCGCGATGGTCGCGGCGTCGGGCCGCGGTTCGCTCAGCGGCGCGAAGCTCGGGCTCTCGGGCCAGAAGCCGGTGTCGAGGACGCCGACGATGACGCCCTCACCCGCGTGGTTGACGCTCCCGAACTGCTTGTTCCAGACGCCGTTCCCGCCGTCGAGGCCCAGGAACCTGGGCGTCGACACGGTGTCGGCGGTGAAGATGGCGTCCTTCCAGACGTGGAGCACACCCGGCTTGGACTTCAGCCGCGCGGCTTCGGTCGCCGTCATCGTCATGGCGAAACCGTTCATCGTAACGTCGTACACGTTGGTCACCGTGTGGCCGCTGAGGTGTGCGTTCTTGAGTACCGCGGTGCGCTGGTCGCGCAGGTGCCCCCGGTAGGCCTGGGCGGCCTGGGTCCGGGTGTCGAGCCGCTTGCCGGCACCGGGCTTGGTAGCGGCGAAACCCTTGACGTCGCCCTGATAGCCGGCTATCGGGCTGCCGGCCAGTTGGACGATATACATTGCTGTGCTGTCGTCCGTCGTGACTGACTGGGCCACGCTCTGGTTCGGCATGAAGAGGGCTATCGCACCCGCCATCGCCGCACCAATGAGAGCTGGACGTCGCCTACCGGCTAACCGAGTCAATGCCATGGTTGAGCACCTCCATGACCCCGAGTGCTTCGCGTCGTCGCGAAGACAATGGGGGAAGGCTAGTGGCTAGCGGTTGGCCATGGCACGAGAATCACATTTGCAGGCGGGACGCCTGCGTCGCGCTGGTCTGCCCATCTGTCGACGACGCTTGAAAACGAGGCCATAGCGACGGTCGAAAACGAGGCCACCCA
>NZ_JALJRZ010000005.1 GCF_024519435.1 Terrabacter sp. Ter38 | reverse complement strand
CTGCCCAGCATCAGAACCCAGGACACGGCAGACTAGAAACCACGAACCGGTGGCCCCGATTTAGAACGTCGGATCGGCCTCATTTTCGAGCGTTGTCGACACCAAATGAGAGCCACACCCGAGAGTGAGCAGCCGATGTGAGAGCGACAGCCCGGACGCCTGAACCGAGCCTTGCCAGGCACCGATCCTTCGTCAATGAAACAAGCAGCCGATGACCGGACGTTCGAGTCCCCCGGCAGCGACGTGGTCCCGCACCAGTCGCGTCGACCCTGACGCCGAGCTAGCAGGGCGGCGAGCAGACTCGCCCGGTCGGCCAGGGCTCAGGCCCAGCGTCCCGGCGAACTTGTGGATAGCCGCATGGGGCGGGCGGCGACGAGATACGCGACAGCGGACAGCCTGGCCTGGCCTGGCCTGGCCTGGGTCAGTGCCACCAAGAGCAACTCACTCGCGCCCCCGGCAGACCTCGAACTTAGTTCAGGGGGTTTGCCGGGCACTTGCTGTCATAGTCCTCAGCTTGACGAGTCGGTCGGCCACCCCTCGCCGGAGGCGCCGAAGGAGTAGACATCTGGTTCCCAGGGTTCAGGGGGGCGCAACTGTGGTCAACTGGAAATCCGCTTGCGGGAAGCAGTTTGTGTCACGAGGGAACCTACGTCCGGGTTGGTGCACCTAGGGAGTGTGACCGATGTGAGACGCGACGAGGACGTTGTCGGTACGGACGCTGCGCAGTCCGCTTTCGATGCGTTGTACCGCCGCACCTACGCCGGATTGCTCGCCCTGGCTGTGGCAACCGTGGGCAGCCGGTCCGTGGCGGAGGACCGAGTCCACGATGCCTACGCCCAGCTTTGGACGCATCGGACAACGGTCAGTAGGCCCGAAGGCTGGCTGCGCCGGGCCGTCGTAAACAACTGTCTCTCCTACCTGCGCACGCAACGGCGGCGTGAGGGCATTGTTCGGCGCCAACCTCTGGCGGCGGAAAGCGAGGCTCCGGACGAGCGAGCTTTCCTCGAGCTTTTGACAGGCCTTAACGATCGGCAGCGAATAGCAATAACTCTTCGCTACTTGGAAAATTTCACGGAGGCTGAGATCGCCGAGGTGATGGGATGCCGCCCTGGAACCGTGAAATCCACGCTGCACCGAGCAATGAAAGTGCTTCGGGCTGGAACGAAAGGTAAACGACTATGACTTCCACCGAGGACAGGGCACGATCAGTCATGCGTGCGTTTGCAAATAACGTCCAACCGCCTCCCCTTGAAGACGTCCTCAATGCTTCCCAGGGTGCCGGTGGCGCCGCGCGCAAGCGCCCGTACCGATCGTCGCGCCGCCTAGCGCTGGCGGCGGCCAGCATCGCTGCCGTCGCTGCCCTTGTGGGCGTCTCCTATGGCCTAAACCGTGACTCAAATCCGCGAAACGATGCGTCCGGCGTGGGCGCGACCAGCACACAAGCCATTGAAGCCCCGCGCGTGGCTCATATGGCTCCGGGGTGCCCTCCGGGGTTGCCCCTTCTCGAGGGTCCTCACAATATCGATGGAGTTCTTACCACGCCAGTGGTCGCGGTCCCGGGTCAATCGTTGTTGCTGCCGTCGCAGATTTCGCCTTCACCTTCGGATCGACCTCTGCTCAGCTTCCAACTCTTTGTCCTACCCCATGGTTTGAACATGGACGATCGCGAACGAAGCAAGGCCGTGGCACAGTCATCCGAACTGAAGCTGGCGCCAGACCAGCGGAGCGTCTCGCCGGAAGTGGCCATCCCAATTGGTGTTGCTGCCGGGACTTACGACATTGTCGGATATGCGACCTGGCCGTTTCCGTCGGTGTGCGGCGTCAAGAACCCGGTCGATTCGCCCGAGGGTCCGGGATCGAGTTGGGGAGTCTTGGGCTCGGTAGTCATCAAATGATGAGTCGTTGCCTGCCGGCCGGCCAGCCGCGATGGGAGGATGCGCCATGCACATGAAGGTTAGGTCCTTGATTGCAGTCTTGTTCGCGGTTGGATCGGCGGGCGCGACGGCCGATACAGCCGCTGCCTTTCTATGCACGTTCGCCCTGTATCGAGCAGGGACGAGGGCGCTCAACATCTCGGTCGCAACTGGGGTGGCATCAACCATCCGGACTCCAAACCCGACCGATGTTTACAACTACGACGCAGACCGGCCGATCGCGGCCGATACTTACATGTTCAACCAGTCCGGTGGTGGCGCCTTCGTTCAAGCGGGTTGGTACTTGGGACGCGCCAGCAACCTCCCTACGACGACGCAGCCTAGAGTCTTTTGGGGCGAGAACACTCCGACTGGCGAAACCCTCCATGCCGGTGCGGTCCTCAGTTGGGATACCGTCTATTCGTTCATGATCACAAATCCACTAGACGGTTCCAATAGATTCAACGTGTGGTTTCAGGGAGATATCATTGGGCAAAGTGAATATGGTCACTCACTGAACGCTCCTGCATTCAACGGTGAAGTCGACTATAAGTGCACTCGAATGCATGGCCTTGCAGCCCATGGTCAAGCGCCGCTCCGAACTCTCCAGTACCGGTATGGTAGTTGGAGCTACTTCTCAGGAACCACCTTTCATGCCGTCGACTTCTTTTCGTCCGACGCTGGCGACATTGCAACGAACTTCGTTTACGGCGGCGGTTAGCCTTTCGCGCGCCGCCGTCTGCTGGTGCGACCCCCAATCGCTCCGCTACACGAACGGCGGCGACAACCCCGGCTCGGGGAGGCGACCACCCTGCGGGCTGAATCCACTGCGACCGTGATCCGGTTCGAGGAGTCCATCGCCGGCGACCTATCGGCTACCTCGACGAACGCCAGCAATGCCAGACTTGTCTTCACGGGGACGGAGGATGTCTCCCTGTGAGCGCACGGACGTGCCGCAGATCGAGCGGCTATCCGTAGTGGTACCGGCAGGCAGCGATGCGGACTTCATCGCTGGTGATCTTGTAGACGAGGCGATGCTCGTCGGTGATTCGTCGGGACCAGTAGCCGGCGAAGTCGTGCTTCAGCGCCTCGGGCTTGCCAATTCCTTCGTTGCCGTTGCGCTGGATTTCGACCAGCAGGGCATTGATGCGCTTGAGCACCTTGCGGTCCTGCGCCTGCCACCACAGGTAGTCCTCCCAAGCATTTTCGTCCCAGACGAGCAGCACGTCACTCGGTCTCGATGAGATCTTGGGCCTGGCCTCGGCCGGCCTCGAGGCGCTCCATCGCGTCGAGCAGGCGTCGGGCGTTGGCTGGCGAGCGCATCAGGTAGGCGGTCTCCCGCAATGACTCGTAGTCGTCGAGAGAGACGATCACAACCGGCTCGTGCCCGGCACGGGTGATGACGACCTCTTCGCGGTCGTTGGCGACGGCGTCGAGCACCTCGGCGTAGTGGGCACGGGACTCGGTATAGCTCATTGTCTTCATGGCAGCCTCCTGTACAGGAAATTGTACGTCCGCTTGGGGTTCGAGGCAACCGGGTGGACCCGACGATGCACTCATACGGTCTTCGTCGGACGACGTCCGACCACGTCGCGGAGGCGACGTT
Source organism: Terrabacter sp. Ter38 (assembly GCF_024519435.1). Taxonomy (GTDB): domain Bacteria; phylum Actinomycetota; class Actinomycetes; order Actinomycetales; family Dermatophilaceae; genus Terrabacter. The sequence goes on along the minus strand of NZ_JALJRZ010000005.1, from coordinate 336,024 downwards.
TCCCTCTGCCGCGTCGCCAGTCCGCGCTGACACCAGTATCGACGGTCCCCGCCAGGTGTCGGCGCCCTGCCCCTGAACACACCACCCGTCCTCGACCGCTCAGCCGACGCCGTACCCCCGCCGAAAGGCCAAAGCCGATGTCACACACACCTCATGCATTGTCGGTCGGGTTTCGGCGGACGAAATCACGTCACCGGCCCCATCGCGGCCCACCGGGCGTCTGGTTCTGCGGCTTTCGCAGGTGCTCAAGGTCGCTCAAAACGCTGGTCCACCGACCGTCGAGGAGCTCGCCGCGGGCGGCCCGCTCCCCCAGCTCTCGGAGCACCCGCCTGCACGCCGCCGGGGATGCGAGGACGGCCCGGACGTGGTCCTCGATCGGGACGTCCGGCTCGATGAAGCGGACGCCGATGGCTCCGCTCTCCGCAGCGCGGCGCTCCTCCGACGCAGCCCGCCGGCACTCCCGCGAGCACCAGCGCCGGGGTCGGCCCGGCCGGCGCGGCCGCTGCTCCACGATCGGCAGACCGCATCGAGGACATGCCAGCGCTCCGCGACTGCCCGACGTCACTGCGTCTCTTCCAGACCGAGGGTCCAGGTGATCACGGTCGCGGCCCGCCACCGCAGATGCTTACCGATCCGGATCCCCTTCGGGCCGTAGCCCGTGGTCCGCCACGAGTAGATCGTCTGCTTGGGCACTCCGAGGTAGGCCGACACGTCCTCGATGGTCCACAGCTCCTGGTACTCCACCGGCCTGCTGGGCCGATGCGCTGGCAGCGCAGGCGCCTTGTCGGTTGGGCGCTCAGGCGCGAGCTGTTGCTCACGGCGCGTGTCCCACAGGCCGAGCTGCTCCTGCCCCTTCGAGTTCTGCCTCATGACGGTCAACTCCTCGTGACGATGACGGGTTCGGGTGGTCACCGACCAATGCCGTCCCATCCGCACCGGGCGATCAGCCGTGGCCCCGAGACCCTCGCCACCGACCAGCACTGCGGAACAACCGAAGACAGCCACGAGCCGCGCTCGACCGTGGTCAGCGGAGGCGGCTACCGTGGCGAGTCTCGGAGAGGAACGGCATGGTTTCGCCCGCACCCCAGATCCGGGACGACGATGCCTGAGGGGATCAGCCGCCGCGGCGGGTCCTGGCGCGCCCGCTACCGCAACCCGGAAACGGGCCGGCAGCACGAGCGGTCGTTCCCCCGGCAGGCCGACGCCGTGCGGTGGAGGCGTCAGCAGCTCGATGCCCTCGACCGCGGACGGTGGGTCGACCCGCAGGCCGGGAAGGTGTCCTTCTTCCGCTACTTCGAGGCGTGGCAGCGCGACCAGGTATGGACCGACGGGACCCGGAAGGCGATGACGCTCGCAGCCCGGTCAACCACCTTCGCCGACATCGATCTGCGTCGAGTCCGGCCCAGCCACGTCGAGGCATGGGTGAAGTCCATGACGATGCCGACCGCCGCCCGACCGCGGGCCCTGGCGCCGGGCACCATCAAGACCCGCTTCGTCAACGTGCGCTCGGTGTTCCGAGCTGCCGTGCGGGACGGGATGATCGCAACCGACCCCACGGCCCAGGTCCGCCTGCCCCGTCTGCGCAAGCGCGAAGCCGCGATGACGATCCCGGCGCCGCAGGTCCTCCGGCGCATCCTCGAGGCCTGCGACCTGCGCTTCCGGGCGTTCGTGGCCTTGTGCGCCTTCGCCGGGCTACGCCTCGGTGAGGCCGCCGCGCTCCAGGTCGGCGACATCGACTTCCTGCGCCGCCAGGTCCACGTCCGCCGGCAGGTCCAGCGCCTCGAGGGCGGCGAGCTCGACATCCGGCTGCCGAAGTACAACTCCGAGCGCACCGTCCACGTCCCCGACGCACTCATCGAGATGCTCGCCCAGCACGTCGAGCTGGGCCTCTTCGACGGGTGGCTCTTCGCCAGCGTGGAGGGCATCCCGCCGCACCAGAACACGGTCGGCTACCGGTGGCGCACGACGCTGTCCAGAGCCGGGGTCGAGGGGGTCCGGCTGCACGACCTGCGCCACTTCTTCGCGTCCGGTCTCATCGCGTCCGGCTGCGACGTCGTGGCCGTCCAGCGGGCCCTCGGCCACGCCAAGTCCACCACCACGCTGACCACGTATGCCCACCTGTGGCCGTCAGCCGAGGACCGCGTCCGCGACGCGTCGGCCCGACTCGTGGCAGAGGTGCTCGGTTCTGGTGAGGGCACCGTGAGGGCAGATGACACCTAAACAGGCTCTGACCTGCGGCTTTACACGTTGAAGCGGAACTCCACGACGTCGCCGTCGACCATGACGTAGTCCTTGCCCTCGATGCGCACCTTCCCGGCGGCCTTGGCGGCGTTCATGTTCCCCGCCGCGACGAGGTCGTCGAACGAGACGACCTCGGCCTTGATGAACCCGCGCTGGAAGTCGGTGTGGATGACCCCGGCGGCCATCGGCGCAGTCCATCCCTTGCCGATCGTCCACGCGCGCGACTCCTTGGGGCCGGCCGTCAGGTAGGTCTGCAGTCCGAGCGTGTGGAAGCCGGTGCGGGCGAGCTGGTCCATGCCGGACTCCTCGGCCCCGAAGCTCTGGAGCAGCTCGAGCGCCTCGTCAGGCTCCATCTCCATGAGGTCCATCTCGAGCTTGGCGTTGAGGAAGACCCCGTCGGCCGGCGCCGCGAGCTCACGCAGCGACGCCTGGAGCTCCGCGTCGGCGAGCTGGTCCTCGTCGAGGTTGAAGACGTAGATGAAGGGCTTGGTCGTCAGCAGACCGAGCTGCTTGGCCTCGGCCAGGTCCACCCCGGCAGCCGGCCCGGCGGCATACAGCGTGTGGCCCTCCTCGAGGACCTTCTGCGCGGCAACCGCGAGGTCGACGGCAGCCTTCTTGTCCTTGTTGACCCGGGCCTCCTTCTCGAGGCGGGGCACGGCCTTCTCGAGCGTCTGGAGGTCGGCAAGGATCAGCTCGGTGTGGATCGTCTCGATGTCGCTGGCAGGGCTGACCTTGCCGTCGACGTGGACGACGTCGCCGTCCTCGAACGCGCGGACGACCTGGCAGATCGCGTCGGCCTCGCGGATGTTGGCGAGGAACTTGTTGCCGAGCCCCTCCCCCTCGGAGGCGCCGCGGACGATGCCGGCGATGTCGACGAAGCTCACCGTGGCCGGGAGGATCTTCTCCGAGCCGAAGATCTCGGCGAGCGCGCCGAGGCGCGAGTCCGGCAGCGGGACGACGCCGACGTTGGGCTCGATCGTCGCGAACGGGTAGTTCGCGGCGAGCACGTTGTTCTTGGTCAGCGCGTTGAAGAGCGTCGACTTGCCGACGTTGGGGAGACCGACGATTCCGATGGTGAGTGCCACGAGGACAAGAGTTTAGTGGCGATCGCAGCCCGCGCCGACCACGAGGGCGTATGCCGCCCTCCCCCGCTCACGCCAGCGTCCAGTCCCAGCCGGGCTGCCACGCGAAGGGCGCGGTGACGAGCTGCTCGAGCGGCACCCCGTCGAGCAGGTGCTGGAGCGCCCAGCGGTTGGCGGAGTGGGCGATGAGGAGCACCCGCTCGCCCTCGTGGTCGCGCCGCAGGTCGCGCAGCAGGTCCGTCGTCGCGTCGACGACGTCGCGGTAGCTCTGCCCACCGCCCGGGAAGGGCACGTCGACGTGATCGAGCCGCACGCGTTCGAGGTCGGCGACGGGTCCGCCGTTCAGCTCGCCGTAGTCGCACTCGCGCAGCCGGACGTCGGCGTGCCGGGGCACGTCGGTGCCGCCGTAGGCGAGCTCGGCCGTCTGGACCGCACGGGCCAGGTCCGAGGTGTAGACCGCGGCGAACCCGGTCGCGGGTCGCCGTCGCCCGAGCTCGGCGGCGAGGCGACGACCCTCCTCGGAGAGCCGACCGGGGAGCCAGCCGGTCGCGACCCCGGCCTCGTTGTCGTCGGTGATCGAGTGGGTCTCGTAGACGAGCTCGACACTCACCCGGCGGCCCGTGGCAGCCGGACGCCGCACAGCTGGCGGGACTGTGCGACGAGGTTGCCCGCGGCGTCCCAGATCATGGCGTCCTCCTCCATCATCCCGCCGCCGAGGGTGTCGCTGCCGAGCGTCACCTGCAGCCAGCCGGGCGCGGGCCGACGACGCACGTGGCCGGTGAACTCGAGCGTCGGCGTCCAGCCGAAGAGCCCGAGGTCGAAGGCGACGGGCGGGAGGGCGTCGAGCGCCATCATGAGCATCGTCGTGTCGGGCTCGCGGCCGTCGCGCAGCCGCAGCCAGCCGCGCATGGCCCCGCGCATCGAGGGCTTGCCGAGCGCCCACCCGGCCGTGCTCGGGTCGAGGCGCAGGTCGAGGCGCTCGAGGAACTTCGCGTTGGCGAGGAAGTCGGGTGGTGCCTGCTCGGCCGAGACGCACTCCTCCGGCGGCGGCATCTCGGGCGGGCTCGCCTGGCGCTGCACGTCGAGGTCGGTGAGGTTGCCGAACGAGCCGATGGCGCGCATCCGCTCGACGGGCCGGCCGTCGTCGCCGGTCTGGTGGATCGTCATCTGCCCGGTCGAGAGCTTCCGGCCGCACCGCATCACCTCCGTGGTGATGGTGAACGGTCCGGGCTGCGAGGCCGTCATGAAGTAGGCGGAGAGCACGACGGGGTCGACGTGCTCGGTCGTCTCGGTCGGGTCGGCGGCGAGGTGCCCGCCGAGGGCACGGAGGGCGGTCGCCATGACGAGCCCGCCGTTGACGGCGTTGCCGATCATCCACTCCTCGTGGAAGATGCCGTGCCGCTGCGTGGGGTCGTCGCCGGTCTCGAGCCGGGTCGCGTCGTCGTACTCGCTCACGGACAAGGTGTAACAGACGTCCCCGACGGCCCGCCCACCCCGGGCGTATGCCGTCCGCCACGTCGTGCCCGCCACAGCCGTCTGCGACGTGAACGGGTGTCGCGTCCCCAGGGTGTCGGCGCCGTCTGGGACGGTGCTCGCATGGACCTCACCGCTCTGCTCGTCGGGCTCGTCATCGGGGCACTCCTCGGGGGCCTGCTGGCCTGGCTCTCGGCGCGCTCCGCCCTGCTCGCCCGGTCGGCCGGCGCCGAGGCCGAGCGCGACGTGCTCCGAGAGCGGGTGGCCGACCTCGAGGCCGCCCGCGACGTCGACGACACGACCGCGAGCCTGCTCGCTCCGCTGCGCGACACCATCGGCCGGGTCGAGCGCCAGGTCGGGGCGCTCGAGCGCGACCGGTCCCTCCAGTTCGGCCAGCTGGGCGAGCGACTCACCGAGGTGAGCCGGTCCACGGAGTCGCTCCGCTCCGAGACGGCGACGCTCGCGAGCGCCCTCAACGCCTCCACCGTCCGCGGCGCGTGGGGCGAGGTCCAGCTGAGGCGCGTGCTCGAGCTGGCGGGCCTCATCGCCCGCTGCGACTTCGACGAGCAGGTGACGCGCGTCAGCCGGCACGGCGCGACGGTGCGACCGGACGCCGTCATCAACCTCCCCGGCTCCCGTCACGTCGTCGTCGACTCCAAGGCGCCGATGGCGCACTTCCTCCAGGCCCACGGCGACACCGTGTCCGAGGTCGAGCGTGCCGAGCTGCTCGCCGCCCACGCGACCTCTCTGCGGCGGCACGTCGAGGGTCTGGCCGCCAAGGCGTACTGGACGGCCTTCACCCGCTCCCCCGAGGTCGTCATCTGCTTCGTCCCCGGCGAGGCGATCCTCGCGACCGCCCTCTCCGACGACCCCGGCCTCTACGAGCACGCCCTGTCGCGCAAGGTCGTCCTCGCCTCTCCGGGCACGCTCTTCGCCGTGCTGCGCACCATCGGGGCGATCTGGCAGCAGGACGCCCTCGAGCAGAACGCCCGCGAGCTGCTCGTCATCGGTCAGGACCTCTACGCGCGTCTGACGACCCTCGGCGGGCACGTGACGACGATGGGCCAGTCCCTGTCGCGCTCCGTCGAGCAGTACAACCGGTTCGTCGGCACCCTCGAGTCGCGCGTGCTCGTCACGGCGCGACGCATGCACGAGCTGCACCTGACCGCTGAGGCGCCGCCGGCCCTCGAGCCGCTCGAGGTCGCACCGCGCTCGCTCAGCGCGGCGGAGCTGACCGACGACCTCGGGCGCACGGCCCGGGACGACGCGTTCCTGGGCCGGACCGTCGGACGCGACGGCGCGGTGGTCCAGAAGGGCACGGACTCCGGCGGCGTCGACTCCCGTCAGGGGTCCGACGCCGACCCCAGCGAGCAGTCCGCCTGAGCCGGACGGCCCGGCGCGGCCGGTTCGACGGCGGGAGCACCGTCGTGGGCTCATCGGTGTGCAGTCGTGGGCCCTCCTGTGCGGCAGACAGATCGGTCGCTCGACGCTGATGTTCCATTTGTCCGGGAAGTGGACACCTGCGACGACGCCGCGGACAATACGCGCGTGGGATTGGGTAGATCGTGACCAGGGCGGGGGGCCCGGGTCCGGAGGACTCCAGCGCGCCGACGCGGCGCATCGGTCCGTACGAGCAGAGCCTGCGCGAGTCGCGCGAGCGTCTCGAGGCGGCCGATCGCGAGCATGCCCGCCGTCGCCGGCGCTCGCGCGCCATCGCGGCCGTCGCGACCCTCGCGCTGGTCGCCGGCGTCGCCTACGGCGCTTTCCGCTACGTCGGTCCCCGTGAGGTCCTGACCGCCCTGCCCACCACTGCTGCCCAGCCGGCGGCGTGCGCCGACCCGGTCAAGGTCCGCGTCTCCGTGGCCCCGGCCATCGCGCCGGCGGTGGCCGCCGCCGCCGAGTCCCTCGCCGGACGTTCGGACGGCCCGTGCGCGGCCTACACGATCGACTCCGACGAGCCCTTCTCGGTCGCGGGTTCGCTCGGCGGTGCGGGGCGCCCGGACGCGTGGATCCCCGACTCCTCCGTCTGGGTCGGCCGCGCGAACGCCGTCTCCGGTTCCACGGTCACCCCCGGCGAGCCCTTCGCCTCGAGCGCCGTTCTCGTGGCGATGAGGGACGAGACCGCGTCCGGCCTCGGAAGCCGACTGCGCTGGGCCGACCTGCTCGGCGGTCCGGTGCCGATGCGCATCCCCGACCCGAACCGGTCGGCGATCGCGCGGATCGCTCTGGGCGTCGCGTCGACGTCGCTCCCGGACGCCAGGCTGCGCACGCTCGCGGCGACGTCCGCGCCCACCGGCGCCGGTGGCGTGTCTCTCGCCGGCATCGCGACAGCCGACCGCAGCGTCGGCGCCCTGGTCTCGCAGGCTCAGCTCGTCGCGTGGAACGCCGCCCACCCCGACCAGGCGCTGGCGGCCGTGGCGCCGTCCGAGGGAGCCCCGGCCCTGGAGTACTCCCTCGTGTCGCTGACGAAAGATCCGGCCATGACCGGCCCCGTCACCGCGCTGGAGCACTACCTCAGGTCCGCGGACACCCGGAAGGTCTTGCAGGACAGCGGATTTCGCACAGCCGATGGTGACCCCAAGGACCCGTCGCCGCTGTACGGCGAGATCCGCGTGGCCGGCGAGGCGGAGGGTGCCTCGCTCACCAAGGCTGCCGGGCTGTGGAACGCCGCGGCGAGGAAGACCCAGGCCCTGCTCGCCGTCGACGTCTCCGGTTCGATGCTCGAGCGCACCGACAACGGCACGCGTCTGGCGATCGTCCAGAAGTCGACGGCACGCGCGGTGGCCGCCATCTCCCCGACCACGATCGCGTCGCTGTGGATCTACTCGCTCCACGTCGGCAGCCGCGCCGACGACTACCGACAGCTCACCGACTACGGCAGGCTCGGCGTGAGCAAGAGCCTCGGCGCGCTGGACGACGCCGTCGCCCGCCTCGACACCTACGTCGGGGGCGGGAGTGGGCTCTACGACACCATCGCCGCCGCCTACGACCGCGCCCGGTCCGCGTGGCGGCCCGGCTACGCCAACACCCTCATCGTCGTCGCCGACGGGCCCAACGAGGACGACTACGGCCTGACCCTCGAGCTGCTGAAGAAGCGTCTCGTCGCTGCGAAGGACCCGGCGCGGCCGGTCCGCGTCGTCGTGCTCGGTATCGGTGGTCGCGTAGACGAGGCCGCGATGCGCCAGGTCGTGGCGATCATAGGTGGCCAGTACGTCTCGACGGGGACGGTCGAGGACCTCCAGCCGGCCCTGACCACGGCGCTCGGAGGCTGACCGGCTGCGGGGTCGCGAGGGCGTCCCCGCGTCAGTGGAGCGAGCCGTAGTCCTCGAAGGCAGCGTCGTGGCGCACCGTGCCGGCGTCCTCACCCTTGGCGGCCTTGAGGTCGCGGCGCAGCTCGTTGGGCAGCGAGAAGAGCAGCGACTCCTCGGCGGCGATGACCGCCTCGACCTCGCCGTAGCCACGCTCCGCGAGCCACGTCAGCACGTCGCGCACGAGCACCTCCGGAACGCTGGCACCCGAGGTGACGCCCACGGTCGAGACACCGTCGAGCCACGCCTCGTCGATCTCGTCGGCGAAGTCGACCAGATGCCCGTCCCGGGCGCCGTGCTCGATCGCGACCTCGACCAGGCGCACCGAGTTGGACGAGTTGCGCGACCCGACGACGATCATGAGGTCGGTGTCCTTGGCCATCTGCTTGACGGCGAGCTGGCGGTTCTGGGTGGCGTAACAGATGTCGTCGGACGGCGGGCTCTGCAGCGCCGGGAACTTCTCCTTGAGGCGGGCGACCGTCTGCATCGTCTCGTCGACCGACAGGGTCGTCTGGGAGAGCCAGACGACCTTCTCCGGGTCGCGCACGGTGACGTTGTCGACGTCGTCGGGACCGTCGACGAGCGTGATGTGCTCGGGGGCCTCGCCGGCGGTGCCGACGACCTCCTCGTGTCCCTCGTGCCCGATGAGGAGGATGTCGAAGTCGTCGTCGGCGAATCGGACGGCCTCGCGGTGCACCTTCGTCACGAGGGGACAGGTCGCGTCGATCGTCTTGAGGCTGCGGACCCGCGCCTCCTCGTGCACGACAGGGGCCACCCCGTGGGCGGAGAAGATGACGGTGGCGCCCTCGGGCACCTCGTCGGTCTCGTCGACGAAGATCGCGCCGCGCTTCTCGAGCGTGGTGACGACGTGCTTGTTGTGCACGATCTGCTTGCGCACGTAGACCGGCGGACCGTAGAGCTCGAGGGCCTTCTCGACGGTCACGACCGCCCGGTCGACACCGGCGCAGTAGCCGCGTGGCGCCGCGAGGAGGACCTTCTTGGCGGACGTCTGGTCGGCTGGCTCGCTCATGGCCCCATCGTACGGGGGCCGCGCTGCTCAGCCGTATCCGTGCCGAGCCGGTGGCCCTCCCCACGGAGCCAGTTCTACGCGGTCCATCGAGCGGACCGAGCCCAGCGCGCACCGGTCGGCCACCAACACAGTCTCGTCAGGCTCGGGACCACCGCGCCGACGCCAGGTGCGCCACACGGACCCGGCAACACCTTTAGGGTGACCCGGTGAGCATGACGAGCCCGCTGCCCGACAAGGCCGCCGACACGACGGCCGAGCAGCCGTGGCCGGTGCGGGTGCTCAGCCTCAAGATCTCCGACTACGTCGACCGGATGAGCCAGCTGTGGGTCGAGGGCCAGGTCGTGCAGTTCAACCCGCGCGGCGGCACGGCGTTCCTCACCCTGCGCGACCCCGACGTCGACATGTCCCTGTCCGTCTCCGTGCCGATGAACGCCGTCAACGCCATGCCGATCCCGCTCGCCCAGGGCGCCCGGGTGGTGCTCCAGGCGAAGCCCACGTTCTGGAGCAAGCGCGGCACCCTCCAGCTCGAGGCACGCCAGATCCGTCCTGTCGGCATCGGCGACCTCCTCGCCCGCGTCGAGATCCTCAAGCGCACGCTCGCTGCCGAGGGCGTCTTCGACGTCGGACGCAAGCGACCGATCCCCTTCCTCCCACAGCGGGTCGGCCTCATCACCGGACGCAACTCCGCGGCCGAGAAGGACGTCGTCGAGAACGCCCGGCGCCGTTGGCCCGCCGTCGTCTTCGAGATCCGTGAGGTCGCCGTGCAGGGCACGTCGGCCGTCACCGAGGTCGTCGAGGCGCTCCGCGAGCTCGACGCCCTGCCGTCCGTCGACGTCATCGTCATCGCTCGTGGCGGGGGTGCGCTCGAGGAACTGCTTCCCTTCTCCAACGAGGCGATGGTCCGTGCGGTCGCCCTAGCCCGCACTCCCGTCATCAGCGCCATCGGGCACGACGTCGACACGCCGCTCCTCGACCTCGTCGCCGACTGGCGGGCCTCGACACCGACCGACGCCGGCAAGAAGGTCGTCCCCGACGCCGCCCACGAGCGTGCCCTCGTCGAGGCGGCATGCGACCGAGTGCGCCGCGCGCTCGTGCGCCGCGTCGAGGCCGAACGGTCCGGGCTGCGCTCCCTCGTCTCGCGTCCCGTCATGGCCGACCCGGTCGCCCTCGTCCGCGTGCGTCGCCAGGAGGTCGCCGCCCTCCGGGCGCGGGCCACCACGCGCGTCGAGGCGCGACTGCACCGCGCCGCCGACCAGGCGGAACACCTCCGTCGCCAGGTCGTGGCCCTCTCGCCTCAGTCGACCCTCGAGCGCGGGTATGCCGTCGTGCAGCACCGCGACGGCCGGATCGTCATGGACCAGGACGACGTCGGGGTCGGCGAGCTGCTCCGGGTCCGCGTCGCTCGCGGCGACTTCGGCGTGCGCCCCGTGACCGCCGGCGCCGAGGACGCCCCGCCGAAGGCCCCGACGCGCAGGACCGCGGCGCGGAAGCCGACGAACGCCCCTGCCAGGAAGGCGGCCTCGTCTCGCGCGCCCCGCGCGGGCAAGGAGCCCGACACCCCGCCGGAGCCGCCCGGAGGCGGCGACGCCGCCACGCCGTAGGGTGGCGCCCATGGCTGACGCGACGACCACCGACGGCTTCCCCGACATCGCCGGGATGCGCTACGAGGACGCCCGCGAGGAGCTCATCGCGATCGTCGCCAAGCTCGAGGCCGGGCAGGCGCCGCTCGAGGACTCGATGCACCTCTGGCGTCGCGGTGAGGCGCTGGCCGCGCACTGCGCGACGTGGCTCGACGGCGCCCAGGCCGAGATCGAGCGCGCTACGCGTCCGACGTCTCCCGCCGCACCGGCCGGGGAGCTGCACGCCGACGACGAGATCTTCGACGAGGACGACGAGTCCTGACGACGACCTTGACCGACGAGTCCTGATAGCCACCCCTGACCGACGGGTCCTGACGGGGTCGGGTCAGCCGGTCGTGGTCGACGGCGCCGGCGTGACGCCGGGCGCGGGCGTCACGGGCGCGAGGGCCGCGACGAACGCCTTGAGCTCGTCCTCCGGCGCGGTGCCGCTCGCCACGAGCGTCAGCCCGCGAGCGCCGTCACCGCGGGCGACGTAGGCGACCTGGCCCGCGTCGTTCGCGACGAACTTCTCGAACGTGCGCCCCGAGACCGTCACGGTGCCGGCGGCGTCCCCGTCGTCGACCGAGCGAGCGACCCACCCCTGGGTCGCGCCCGCCGCCTGCTTCAGGGCGATGTCCTTGCCGCTCGGGGTCGTCCAGACCGTCGTGAAGGTCTGGACCTTCTCGGTGCCCGGCGCGTACGTCGCCACGGTCGGCACCCAGCCGTCGCCGAGGCCCTTCGGCAGCTGCACCGGCCAGGACGTCTGCGCCGCGACCTGGCTCGCCTTGCCGGCCGCATCGACGGCCGGGCGCTGCACCTGGGTGATGCGGGGGACGATCGCGACGAGCGCGAGCACGAACAGCCCGATGACGAACATCGAGCGGAACATGTTGGGGAAGGTCCCGAGCGAGTAGCGGCTCGTCGGAGCGGCGGACGACGTGGAGCCCTCGGCCTCCGGTGACTCGGTCGCCGGAGCGGGGGTGGTCTCTGCCGGGGGTGTCGACGGCGTCGACGGGGTGCTCATGCCCCCATGGTCCCCGACACCCGGACGCGGTCCAAACGCGGGTGTGGCCACCGATAGGCTGGCGCCGACTCGTTCTGCGCCGACGGAGGACCTTTGATGAAGCACAGCCAGCCGGACCGCAACCTCGCTCTCGAGCTGGTCCGGGTGACCGAGGCAGCGGCCATGGCCGGAGGCCGCTGGGTCGGCCGCGGCGAGAAGAACAAGGCCGACGGTGCTGCCGTCGAGGCGATGCGAGCCATGATCTCGACCGTCAGCATGCGCGGCGTCGTCGTCATCGGCGAGGGCGAGAAGGACAACGCCCCCATGCTCTTCAACGGCGAGCAGGTCGGTGACGGCACCGGCCCGGAGGTCGACGTCGCCGTCGACCCGATCGACGGCACGACGCTGACGGCCAAGGGCATGAACAACGCCGTCGCCGTCATGGCCGTCGCCAACCGGGGCGCGATGTACGACCCCTCGGCCGTGTTCTACATGGACAAGCTCGCGACCGGTCCCGAGGCGGCCGAGGTCGTCGACATCCGGCTCCCCGTCGCCGAGAACATCCGGCGCATCGCCAAGGCGAAGAAGGAGACGCCGGCCGACGTCACGGTCGTCATGCTCGACCGGCCGCGCCACGAGCACCTCGCCGAGCAGATCCGCGACACGGGCGCCCGCATCCGCTACATCGTCGACGGCGACGTCGCCGGCGCCGTCATGGCGGCTCGCCCGGGCACCGGTGTCGACCTGCTCCTCGGCATCGGCGGCACCCCCGAGGGGATCATCGCCGCCTGTGCCATCAAGTGCACCGGCGGCGTCATCCAGGGCCGGCTCTGGCCCAAGGACGACGAGGAGCGCCAGAAGGCCCTCGACGCCGGTCACGACCTCGAGCGGGTCCTGTCCACCGACGACCTCGTCGTCGGTGAGTGCTTCTTCGTCGCGACCGGCATCACCGACGGCGAGCTGCTCCGTGGCGTGCGCTACGGCGCGAAGTCGGCGCGCACCAACTCCCTCGTCATGCGCTCGCGCAGCGGCACCATCCGCACGATCGACAGCGAGCACCGCTTCGACCGCCCGGGCTGGTTCGGCGCCACCGACATGATCGAGGAGTGAGGACGGCCACGATGTCGGACCTGACGCCCCCTTCGACGCCCGTGCGCACCCTCGTCGTCGGCGAGGCCCTCGTCGACGCGGTCACGACCGCCGCCGGCGAGACGGCCGAGCACGTCGGCGGCAGCCCCGCCAACGTCGCCTTCGGCCTGGCGGCCCTCGAGCACCCGGTCGACCTCGCGACGTGGATCGCGACCGACGAGCGCGGGCGCCGCATCGAGGACGTATGCCGTGAGCGCGGCGTCGCCCTGACCGCGGGCTCGCAGGGCGCACCCTTCACCTCCGTCGCGCACGCGACGCTCGACGCCACGGGTGCCGCGACGTACGTCTTCGACCTCGAGTGGCAGGTGGCCGCGGTCCCCGGCCTCACGGCATACGGCCACGTCCACACGGGCAGCATCGCCGCCGTCCTCGAGCCCGGCGGCGGCCAGGTGCGCGAGATCCTCGCCGCGGCGTGCGGGCTGGGCGCCACCGTGTCCTACGACCCGAACGCGCGGCCGTCGCTCATGGGGCGTGCCGAGCAGGCCAGGCACACCATCGAGAGCTCGATCGCGCTGTCCGACGTCGTCAAGGTCAGCGACGAGGACATCGAGTGGCTGTGCCCCGGCGAGACCGTCGACGACGTCGTCCGCGCGTGGGGCGAGCTCGGACCCTCCCTCGTCGTCGTGACCCGCGGGGGCGAGGGCACGGTCGTCCGTGTCACCCGCACCGGCGAGCAGCGGGCGCTCCCGGCGCCCACCGTCACCGTCGTCGACACGGTCGGTGCCGGCGACTCGTTCATGGCGGGGCTCGTCTCGGGCCTCATCGACGCCGGCCTGCTCGGCGGACCGGCCGCGAGGACCCGTCTACGGGCGGCCTCCCTGGCCGACGTCGTGCCCGCGGTGGAGCGTGCGCTGCGCACGGGAGCACTCACCGTCGAGCGGGCCGGAGCCCATGCTCCGACCCGAAACGACCTGCCCTGAGGACACTTCGGGTATTCGACAAGAAGGCAAGCAGTCGGGCACCATTCTGCGCGACTCGCCGGGTAGTTTTGGCCGGTGGTTCACCCTGACGCCCCGGTGCCGGGGCGTCCTCATGTGAGGAAACCTCGTGTCCAACCCCACCCCTCCACAACGCCCCGTAGGCCCGTACGAGCAGAGTCTCATCGAGAGCCGCGCCAACCGTAAGGCCTTCGAGGCCAGGATCGCCGCCGCTCGGCGCAACCGCATCATCGCGGCCGTGCTCGGCGTCGTGCTGTTCGCCGGAGCGGGCATCGGCGGCTTCGTCTGGTGGCAGGGCCGCGAGGCGGCGCCCGTCGCCGCTCTCACGGCGACACCGGGCAAGTCGTGCCCCGACCGCACGCCGGTCTCCGTCTGGGCGTCCGAGGCCGCCCAGCCCGCGGTGCTCGCGCTCGCCAAGGAGTACCAGGCCGACCCGGGCTCCCCGTGCGTCGACTACGTCGTCAAGGGCAAGGCACCGATCGAGGCCATGATCGGTCTGGGGCAGGGACAGCCGGACCGGCCCGACGCCTGGATCCCCGACTCCCCGCGCTGGGTCGAGCGCGTCAACGAGGCCGCCAAGCTCAACGCCAAGCCGGCGGGCGCCTTCGCCAAGAGCCCCCTCGTCATCGCGATGGACCCCGCCCAGGCCGAGAAGCTCGGGGACCAGCCGAAGTGGCTCGAGCTCGTCGCCTCCGACAGCCCGATCCGGATGAGCGACCCCCGCTCGACGACGGCCGGCATGCTGACGCTCGCCTCGGCCCTGCCGGAGCTGTCCAACGAGCAGGGACGCGTCGTCATCCCCAAGCTCGCCAAGGATGCAGCCCCCTCGATCGACGACCTCTTCAGCGCGTACAACGCCGACCCCGCGACCGCGGCGGCCTTCCCCGTGTCCGAGGCCGACCTCATCGACCACAACCGTCTCTACCCCGACCACAAGATGGTGTCGGTCACGCCGAGCGAGGGCACCCCGGCCTTCGAGTTCTCCCTCGTCAACCTCGCGACCGACCCGGTCCGCGACCAGGCCGTGGAGCTGCTCCGCGCCTACCTCATGACGCCGACCGCCGCCAAGATCTTCGCGCAGTACGGCATCCGCTCGACGGCCGTCCCCGTCACCATGCCGACCCCGGCGGGCAGCGTGGGCGAGGTCGAGATCGGGCCGAGCCCCGACGCCGACACCGTCACCGCGGCCACCAACGTCTGGCAGTCGGCGACGACCGACTTCTCGATCCTGTCCGTCTTCGACGTCTCCGGCTCGATGAACGACAAGGTCGCCGACACGACCCGCGTCGCCATCACCCAGGAGGCGGCCGGCATCGCCCTGGCGGCCCTGCCCAAGACGACGAAGCTCGGGCTCTGGATCTTCTCCGTCGACAAGGGCGGCAAGGGCCAGGACTGGCGCGAGCTCGCCCCCATCGGTCGCCTCGACGACGACTCCCACCGGGCCGTCGTCGCGACGGCCGCGAGCACCCTCGCCAAGAACGTCGGAGGCGGTACCGGCCTCTACGACACGATCTGGGCCGCCTACCAGAAGGTCAAGCAGCAGTACGACCCCAACCGGGTCAACGCCGTCGTCATCCTCACCGACGGCCGCAACGAGGACCCGAAGGGCATCTCGCTCGAGCAGCTCAAGGCCAACCTCCGGGCCGCGAGCGACCCGTCCAAGCCGATCGCCATCACGACCATCGGCATCGGTCCCGACGTCGACCCCAAGGCGCTGTCGCAGATCTCGAAGATGACCTACTCCGACTTCTACGCGGCGCCGTCCCCGGCCGACATGACCACCGTCCTCGCCCGGGCGCTCTTTGACCACGAGTGCAAGAACGGTCGCTGCGTCTGACCCGACGGTCCAGACGGCGCCGACGCCTCACCTTTCACATCAGAAACACGCACGGCCCCCGGCCCGCCGGGGGCCGTTGCCGTTTCCCGGCCGTCCAGAGACGGCCCGTCGCGGGTAGGTCACGAGCAGGTCACCCCACTAGACCCGCCTGCGGCGACGCGGTAGGAATGAGGTGTTCCACGTGACCATGGTCACGTTGATCGGTGGGGATCGACGCACAACTCAACGACGAGGAGCGACCATGAGCGGATTTCCCAGACGCGCACTGCAAGCAGGCGGGGTGGTCGCCGCGGCGGCGTTGGTGCTGACCGGCTGTCTGCAGAACCCCAACGGGGGTGGCGGCGGCTCAGGCGGGGCAGGAGGCGCCGGCGGCTTCATCGACAGCGGCACGGCTGACGGCGACAAGGTCGTGACGATCCTCGGCGCCTTCGGCGGCGACGAGGAGAAGAACTTCAACGCCTCGCTCGCCGACTTCGAGAAGAGCAGCGGCATCAAGATCCAGTACACCGGTGACCAGGACTTCACGACGACCGTCAAGCAGAAGGTCGCGGCGGGAGACTCGCCCGACATCGGGCTCTTCCCGCAGCCGGGCGGCATGCTCGAGTTCGCGGCCCAGAAGAAGGTCTGGCCGGTCGACACGTACCTCGACTACGACAAGCTCCAGTCCACCCTGCTGCCCGGCTTCCTCGACGCCGCACGGTACAAGGGCCGGGTCTACGGCGCGCCGATGCGCAACGCCGTCAAGAGCATCGTCTGGTACCCCAAGGCGGCCTACGAGAAGGGTGGCTACGACACGGCGCCCCAAACCATCCAGCAGCTGCAGAGCAACGTCGCCGACAAGATCGCGGCGAACGGCATCACCCCGTGGTGCATCGGCTGGGGGTCCGACCAGGCCACCGGCTGGGTCGGCACCGACTGGGTCGAGGAGCTCATGCTGCGCATGTGGGGCCCCGACGTCTACGACCAGTGGACCTCCCACCGCATCCCCTTCAACGACCCGCGCGTCGTCAAGGCCCTCGACGAGGCCGCCAAGTTCAACAAGGACCCGAAGATGGTCCTCGGCGGCACCAAGGGCGTGCTCAACACCAAGTTCGGCGACGCGATGACGCCGGCCTTCGCCAACCCGCCGAAGTGCATGCTGCACCGTCAGGGCAACTTCGCCACGACGTTCTACCCGAAGAACGTCCAGGCCGACCTCGACAACCAGGTGGGCATCTACGTCTTCCCGAAGTTCTCCGGCGGCTACGACGGTCAGGCCATCCTCGGCGGCGGCGACCTCGCGGCGCTCTTCAACGGCACCGACCCGGACGCCCAGAAGGTGATGGCGTTCCTCACCTCCGACAAGTTCGGTGCACCGTGGGCCAAGGCCGGTGGCTGGCTGTCACCGCACAAGACCTTCGACCTCAACAACTACCCCAACGAGACGACGAAGAAGATCGCCGACATCGCCAACAAGTCTGCCGTGCTCCGTTTCGACGGCTCCGACCTCATGCCCAAGGCCGTCGGTTCAGGCACCTTCTGGACCGAGATGGTCAAGTGGGAGACGGGGCAGAGCTCGCAGCAGACCGCTGACAACATCGAAGCGTCCTGGCCGAAGTCATGACTGCCGACACCAGCGCGGCAGCGCCGCGGCAGCGACTGCGCACGGAGGACGACCCCGACGCGCACCTGCGCACCAACCCGATCAAGATCGGCATCGGCATCGTCGGCATGATCGCCGTGATCTGGGGTCTGGCCAACCTCTTCCTCGCGTTCGGCTACTACCCCGAGTGGTTCGGCAACAAGTTCGTCATCGGCATCCTCGCGATCGTCGCGGGAGTGGGTGGGGCAGCCCTGCTCTTCTACTTCCTCAACATGTTCGTCGAGGGCCTGCCACGGCGGCTGTCGGAGGGCGTGATCCCCTACGCCTTCATCCTCCCCGGGCTGCTGCTCGTCGGGCTCATGCTCATCTACCCGACGTTCCAGACGATCAACTACTCGTTCGCCAATGCCGACAGCACCGCCTACGTGGGTCTGCAGAACTACAAGACGATCTTCGGTAGCAGCGAGTTCTGGCAGTCCATCGTCAACAACATCCTGTGGCTGCTCATCGTGCCGGCGCTCGTCGTCGCGTTCGGGGTCATCGTCGCGGTGCTCGCCGACAAGCTGTCCGCCACCGGCGAGAAGGTCGCCAAGAGCATGGTCTTCCTGCCGATGGCGATCTCGGCCGTCGGCGCTTCCGCGATCTGGCTGCTCGTCTACGCGTACAACAACCCGGGCCAGCCCCAGACCGGTCTGCTCAACGCGATCTGGACCGGTCTCGGCGGCGACCCGCAGACGTGGCTCGCCATCGACACGCTCAAGCTCAACTCGATCCTGCTCATGGTCATCCTCATCTGGCTGCAGGCGGGCTTTGCCATGGTCCTCCTCTCCTCGGCCATCAAGGGTGTTCCCGAGGACACCGTCGAGGCGGCGCGCATCGATGGCGCCGGCGAGTTCCAGATCTTCTGGCAGGTGATCATCCCGCAGATCAAGGGCACCATCATCACGGTGTTCGTCACCGTCTTCATCACCGTCCTCAAGGTCTTCGACATCGTCTACGTCACGACGAACGGCGCCTACGGCACCAACGTCATAGCGAACCTCTTCTTCAACAAGCTGTTCGCGGCCAGCGAGGCCGGACAGGCGACGGCCATCGTCGTCGTCCTGCTCATCGCGGTGATTCCGCTCATCTGGTACCAGGTCAAGCACTTCCGCGACGAGGAGGCAGGTCGATGAGCCGATCCCTGATGAAGGACGGGCGCCCCCGCAGCCCCTTCTCGATCGTCACCATGACGATCCTGGCGCTCCTCTGGACGATCCCGACGCTGGGACTGCTCGTCACCTCGTTCCGCACCCGTGACGACGCGGCAACCTCCGGCTGGTGGACGGCGCTGTTCAACCCCTTCGGCGCCGACTGGACGACGAGCAACTACTCGGGGGCGTGGACCGGGGCGGACCTCAGCTCGGGATTCGTCAACAGCATCATCGTGGCGATCCCGGCCACCGTCATCCCGATCATGTTCGCGGCGTTCGCGGCGTACGCGTTCACCTTCATGGACTTCCCCTTCAAGGAGTTCTTCTTCCTGCTCATCATCGCGGTCATGGTGGTCCCCATCCAGGTGGCCTTCCAGCCGATGCTCAACATCCTCGGCCCGCGCGGCCTCGGCATCAGCGGGCAGTACATCGCGGTGTGGCTGCTGCACACGGGCTTCGGCATGCCGCTGTGCATCTACACCCTGCGCAACTACATGAGCACGCTGCCGCGCAGCGTCGTCGAGTCGGCCAAGATCGACGGGTGCAGCCACTTCCAGACGTTCTGGAGGCTCGTGGCGCCGATGTCGATCCCGGCCATCGCGGCGTTCGCCACGCTCCAGTTCCTCTGGGTGTGGAACGACCTGCTCATCGCCAAGCTCTTCCTCAAGAGCGAGAACACGACCGTCATCGTCAAGCTCCAGCAGCTCCTGGGCTCGCAGGGGCAGGGTCAGGAGCTCCTGACCGCGGGCGCGTTCATCACGATCATCGTCCCGATGATCGTCTTCGTCACGCTGCAGCGCTACATGATCCGCGGCATGACGTCCGGCGCGGTCAAGGGCTGAGGCAGCGCCTCGGCACCCGCACCGACCTGCTCGCCAGTCCCCTCCCGGCCCTCACTAGGGTGGGAGGGGACTGGCGTATGCCGTGGGGCTCGGCGGCATACGCCCGACCAGCTCGAGCCCACCTGTACCGCAAGGAGCGTTTCGTGGCCGACTTCGCCTACGAGGACCTGCTGCCCATCGGCGCCGACGAGACGCCCTACCGGCTGCTGACGACCGACGGCGTGCGCGCCGTCGACGGGCCGGGGGGGCGCACGTTCCTCGAGGTCGACCCGGAGGCGCTGCGGCTGCTCACCGAGACGGCGATGCACGACATCGCGCACTACCTGCGCCCGGCGCACCTCCAGCAGCTGCGCACCATCCTCGAGGACGACGAGGCCAGCAACAACGACAAGTTCGTCGCGCTCGACCTGCTCAAGAACGCCAACATCGCGGCCGGTGGCGTGCTGCCGATGTGCCAGGACACCGGCACGGCGATCGTCATGGGCAAGCGGGGCCAGCACGTGCTGACAACGGGCACCGACGAGCAGGCGATCAGCGAGGGCGTCTACGACGCGTACACCCGCCTCAACCTGCGCTACTCGCAGATGGCTCCGCTCACGACCTGGGAGGAGAAGAACACCGGCTCCAACCTGCCGGCGCAGGTCGAGCTCTACGCCGACACGCTGCCCGGCCACGAGGCACAGTACAAGTTCCTCTTCATGGCCAAGGGCGGCGGCTCGGCCAACAAGAGCTACCTCTACCAGGAGACGAAGGCGATCCTCAACGAGGACGCCATGATGCGCTTCCTCGACGAGAAGCTCCGCTCCCTCGGCACGGCGGCGTGCCCGCCCTACCACCTGGCCATCGTCATCGGCGGCACGAGCGCCGAGTTCGCCCTGAAGACAGCCAAGTACGCGTCGGCGAAGTACCTCGACACGCTGCCGACGTCCGGCTCGATGACGGCCCACGGCTTCCGCGACACCGAGCTCGAGGAGAAGGTGCTCGAGCTGACGCGCCAGTTCGGCATCGGCGCCCAGTTCGGCGGCAAGTACTTCTGCCACGACGTGCGCGTGGTCCGCCTCCCCCGGCACGGCGCGAGCCTCCCGGTGGCCATCGCCGTCTCGTGCTCGGCCGACCGGCAGGTGCTCGGCAAGATCACCGCCGAGGGCGTCTTCATCGAGCAGCTCGAGACCGACCCCGCGCGCTTCCTGCCGGACGCCGGCGCCGTCGACCTCGGCGAGCACGAGGACGACGCGGTGGGCGTCAGCTCCATCAGCAAGAACGTCGTCGTCAAGGTCGACCTCACGCAGCCGATGGACGACATCCTCGCCGAGCTCTCCAGGCACCCGGTCAAGACCCGGCTCTCGCTCACCGGCCCGCTCGTCGTGGCGCGCGACATCGCGCACGCCAAGATCAAGGAGCGGCTCGACGCGGGCGAGGAGATGCCGCAGTACCTCAAGGACCACCCCGTCTACTACGCCGGGCCGGCCAAGACGCCGGAAGGCATGCCGTCCGGCTCGTTCGGGCCCACGACCGCCGGGCGGATGGACTCCTACGTGGACCAGTTCCAGGCCGCCGGCGGGTCCAAGGTGATGCTGGCCAAGGGCAATCGCAGCAAGCAGGTCACCGAGGCGTGCGATGCACACGGCGGCTTCTACCTCGGCTCGATCGGTGGTCCGGCAGCCCGACTGGCCCAGGACTGCATCAAGCACGTCGAGGTGCTCGAGTACGAAGAGCTCGGCATGGAGGCGGTGTGGAAGATCGACGTCGAGGACTTCCCGGCCTTCATCATCGTCGACGACAAGGGCAACGACTTCTTCGCCGAGGTGAGCAAGCCGATGGCCTTCACCATCTCCAAGCGACCCGGACTCCAGTGACCGAAAGGACAGACATGACCGAGAACGCCTCTGCCGGAGCGGGATTCGACGACCTCCTCGCCGCCAACCGCGCCTATGCCGACCGTTTCGAGATGGCCGGGTTCGACGGCATCGCCCAGGCCGGCGTCGCGATCGTCACGTGCATGGACTCCCGAATCGACCCCCTCGGCCTCGTCGGCCTCAAGCCGGGCGACGCCAAGATCTTCCGCAACCCGGGCGGGCGCGTGGCCTCCGAGGCCCTCGAGGCCCTCGTCCTCGCCACCCACCTGCTCAATGTGGACCGCATCCTCGTCGTGCCCCACACCCGGTGCGCCATGGCGTCGAACAGCGAGGCCGAGCTGCGCGACCGTGTCGGTGCGAGCGCGGGCAAGGACGCGTCGTGGATGACGTTCCACGCCATCGCCGACCAGGAGCACGCCTTGCGCGAGGACCTAGCCAGGGTCCGTACGCACCCGCTCATCGCCGAGGGCGTCAAGGTCGCCGGCTTCATCTACGACGTCGACTCCGGACTGCTCCAGCCCGTCGCCTGAACCCGTTCCCGGTCGTGGGTCAGGCGACCGCGCGGGTGGTCCAGACGTGGTGCGCGACGGCGGCGGCCAGCACGAGCCCCGTGGTCAGCACCGTCACACCCACCGGCGGGGCGAGGGCGGCGACGGCCAGCAGGACGAGCCCGACGACGACGCCCACCCGGGTCTCGGCGACCGGCGCCCCCGCCATCGCGTGCATGGCCGTCAGGCACCACACGTAGACGGCCACGGCCCCGGCGAGCGCCAGGCCCACCACGCGTGCCGTCGTGTGTGCCTCGCCCTGGACGAGGTCGACGGCGGCCGCGAGCGCCGCGCCGGTCGCCGCCACCGAGACGAAGACGAGGTAGTGGCCGTAGCCGGTGACGAACGTATTCCGGATTCCTCCCTCGAAGAGTCCCGCGTGCTCGCGCTTGAAGTAGAGCCACCACATCGAGAAGACGATGAGCAGCCCGCCGGCGACGATGGCGAGCAGCCCTGCCTCGGCACCCTGTGCAAGCGCCCCCTGGACCGCCTGCACCGAGGCGAGGACGACCTCGCCGAGCACGATGATCGTCAGCAGGGCGTAGCGCTCGGCGATGTGGTGCGGGTGGAACGGCGTGCTGCCGTGCCGCTCGGCCACGATGGGCACGAGCAGCTCGAGGACCACGAGGGCGAAGAACGACACGAGCAGCGCCGTCTGTCCCTGCAGGAGCAGCCGGGCGATCCACAGCACCTGCACGATCGCGATGCCCGACGCATACGTCAGCGCGGTGCGCCGCCCCTCGGGGTGGCCGGCCGCCGCGCGGAGCCACATGGCCACCATCGCGAAGCGCATCACGGCGTAGCCGCCGACGACGAGTCCCGACTGCTCCGTGCTGAAGAGCTCGGGGATGCCGGCGGCGAGCATGAGCGAGCCCGCCATGATCGCGAAGGTCAGCAGGCGGTAGGTCACGTCGTCGCAGTCGTACGACGAGGCGAACCACGTGTAGTTCATCCACGCCCACCAGATGGCGAAGAAGACCATGACGAAGTTGACGAGGTCACCGAGGTGTCCCTCGGCGAGGCCGTGGTGCCACTGCGCCGCGGCACTCGCGATCGCGACGACGAAGACGAGGTCGAAGAGCAGCTCGAGCGGGGTCGCGACGCGATGCGGCTCGTGGGGGTCACGGGGCTGCATGCGCCGTGAGAGGGGCACGACGTTGACGTGGCTCACGGACCGAGTCTGCCAGCCGCGCGCCGGGCGGTGTCCTCGTCAGCCGAGGCCGCGCCGCTCGAGCAGGTGCCGGATGTCGGCGTCGGCGCCGCGGAACTCGCGGTAGGACTCGAGCGGGTCGGCGGCGCCGCCGATCCCGACGACGTGGCGGCGGTAGCGATCACCGTTGGCGCGGGTCAGGCCGCCGTTCTCGCGGAACCACGCCACCGTGTCGGCGTCGAGCACCTCGCTCCAGATGTAGGCGTAGTACTGCGCGTCGTACGCGTAGGAGAAGGTGTGTGCGAAGTACGTCGACCGGTAGCGTGGCGGCACGAGCGGGTTCGCGAGCCCGACCGCGGCCAGGGCGGACTGCTCGAAGGCCCCGACGTCCGTCACGTGCGCGGCCTCCTCGACGTCGATGGCGTGCCACGCCTGGTCGAGCAGCGCTGCCGCGAGGTACTCGCCCGTCGCGAAGCCCTCACCGAACGACTGGGCCGCGACGAGGCGGTCGACGAGCTCCTGCGGCATCGGCTCCCCCGTCTCGTGGTGGACGGCGTAGCTCCTGAGGACCTCGGGCCACAGCATCCACATCTCGTTGACCTGGCTCGGGTACTCCACGAAGTCGCGGAAGACCCGGGTCCCGGCGAAGTGTGGGTAGGTGACCCGCGCGAGCAGGCCGTGGATCGCGTGCCCGAACTCGTGGAAGAGGGTGCGGGTCTCGTCGTAGGTGAGCAGCGTCGGCTCACCCGGACCGGGGTTGGGGACGTTGAGGTTGTTGCACACGACGGCGCTCGTCCGGCCCAGCAGGGTGTTCTGGTGGACGAGGCTGTTCATCCACGCCCCGCCCTTCTTCGTGTCGCGGGTGTGGAGATCGAGCAGGTAGAGCCCGAAGGGCGTCCCGTCGGCGTCGTGCACCTCGAAGACGCGGACGTCGGGGTGGTAGCCCTCGAGGTCGTCGCGCTCGTGGAAGGTCAGGCCGTACAGCAGCCCGGCCGCGTGGAAGATCCCGTCGCGGAGCACCCGCTCGGCCTCGAAGTAGGGTCGCATCGCCGCGAGGTCGACGGCGTACCTCGACGCGCGGACCCGTTCGGCCCAGAACGCCCAGTCGTGCGCCTCCACGGGGTGGCCTGCCTCCTCCTCGAGGAGGGCCCGCTCGGCCTCGATGTTGCGGGCCGCGGCCGGGGCGAGGCGTCCCAGCAGGTCCATGACGCGTTCGGGGGTGCGCGCCGTGGAGTCGGCGAGCGCCGCGGCGGCATGCGTGTCGTAGCCGAGCAGCCGGGCCCGCTCGGCCCGGAGCCGGACGGTCTCGAGGACGAGCGCCTTGGTGTCGTTGGCGTTGTCCCGGTTGCCGCGGGAGCTCTGCGCCTCGTGGAGCCGACGGCGCAGGTCGCGGTCGGTGAGCGAGGCGAGGTGGGGATGCCCCGTCGGCAGGACGAGCGTGAGCAGCCAGGCGCCGTCGTGCCCGTGCTCGGCCGCAGCCGCCGCGGCGGCCGAGATCTCGCCCGCGGTCAGCCCGTCGAGCGCTGCCACGTCGTCGACGAGGACGGCGAGATCGTTGGAGTCGGCGAGCAGGCGCTTCTCGAACTGGGTGCCGAGGCCGGCCAGACGGCCGTTGAGCTCGCGAAGGCGGTCCTTCGCGCTTTCGTCGAGCCCGGCCCCGGCGACGGTCATCTCGGTGAGATGCCGCTCGACGAGCCGTCGCGACTCCGGGTCGAGCGCGGCCATCGCCGCCTCGTCGTCGTGGACGGCCCGGATCCGGGCGTAGAGGCGCGGGTCGAGCCGGACCGCGTCGGCGTGCGCCGTGAGACGCGGCGCGTACTCCTCCTCGATCGCCTGCACGGCGTCGGTGGCGAGGGAGCTCGACGTCCCGAAGAAGGCGAGGCTCGTCCGGCTCAGGGTCTGCCCCACGCGCTCCAGGGCGACGAGGGTGTTCTCGAACGTCGGCGGCGCCGGGTCGCCCGCGATCGAGTCGACCTCGGCGAGGTGCTCGGCCATGCCGCGGTCGAAGGCCTCGCGGTAGTGCTCGTCGCGGATCAGGGCGAAGTGCGGCAGCCCGTGGGGCAGCGGGCTCGGGGCGAGCAGCGGGTTGGCGACCAGGGTCTCGTCGGGCATGGACCGAACCCTACGCAGGAGTGGCCCCGCCCTCGACCCCGTTTCGACCGGACCGGAGGCCGTCTGCCGTCCGGCCGGTTCAGAGCGACAGCTCGGCCCTGACGACCCCGACGAGGCGGTCGGCGAGGGTGCGGGCCTGGTCGCCGTCGGCTGCCTCGACCATGACGCGGACGACCGGCTCGGTGCCGGACTTGCGCAGCAGGACCCGACCGCTCTCCCCGAGCTCTCCCTCGGCCGCACGCACGGCATCGGCGACGGCCGCGTTGGCCTCGAGGGCCGACTTGTCGACGTCCTTGACGTTGACGAGCACCTGCGGGAAGTGGGTCATGATGCCGGCGAGGTCGGCGAGCGCCCGACCGGTCGCGGCGACCCGCGAGCCGAGCATGAGCCCGGTCAGGGTGCCGTCGCCCGTCGTGCCGTGGTCGAGCATGACGACGTGGCCGGACTGCTCGCCGCCGAGCGTGTAGCCGCCGGACTTCATCCCCTCGAGGACGTAGCGGTCGCCGACAGCCGTCTGCAGCACCTTGATGCCGGCGCCGCCGAGAGCCTGGATCATGCCGAGGTTGGACATGACGGTCGCGACGAGCGTGTCGCCGCGCAGCACGCCCTGCTCCTTCATGGCGAGCGCGAGGATCGCCATGATCTGGTCGCCGTCCACCTCGTGCCCGGCGGCGTCGACGGCGAGACAGCGGTCGGCGTCGCCGTCGAGGGCGATGCCGAAGTCGGCGCCGACCGAGACGACGGTCTCCTTGAGGTGCTCGAGATGGGTGGAGCCGTAGCCGTCGTTGATGTTGAGCCCGTCGGGCTCGCCGCCGATGACGGTCACCTGCGCCCCGGCCTCACGGAAGGCACGCGGGGCGACCTCCGATGCGGCCCCGTGCGCGGCGTCGATCACGACGTGCAGGCCCTCGAGCCGGTGCGGCAGCACCGACAACAGGTGCGCGACGTAGCGGTCCGCGCCGTCGAGCAGGGGCGTGATCCGGCCGACGTCGCCACCCGTGGGACGCTGCCACTCGTCGCGCAGCCGCGCCTCGATGCGGTCCTCGAGGTCGTCGGCGAGCTTGTGCCCGCCCCGGGCGAAGAACTTGATGCCGTTGTCGGGCATCGGGTTGTGCGACGCCGAGAGCATGGCACCGAGGTCGGCGTCCTGCTCGCCCACGAGATAGGCGATGGCCGGTGTGGGCAGCACGCCCGCATCGCGCACGTCGATGCCCGCCGAGGCGAGGCCGGCCACCGTGGCCGCGGCGAGGAACTCGCCGGACGCCCGGGGGTCGCGGCCGACGACGGCGACAGGGCGGTGGCTGTTGAAGGCACCCACCTCGCCGAGGACGTGCGCCGCAGCGACGGAGAGGTCGAGCGCGAGCTCGGCGGTGATGTCCTTGTTCGCCACACCACGGACGCCGTCCGTGCCGAAGAGTCGAGCCACGCTTGTGTGCCTTCCCGAGGGGGCCGACCCACTGGGCCGGGTGATCTGCTCGCACGACGATACCGCCCCGACGGCATACGGCCGTCCGGCCGGGCCAGAGCCGGTCACAACGGACATACCCACTCCCATCGCGTCGGAAAGTGGCAGGGAACTGGCAGGCGGCTCCCATCCACTTCCCAGACGCGCATCGAGACGATGTGCGCATCCCGGGGCCCGATACCCGCGGGCCTTCCCGGGTCCTTCCCAGAGAGGCACTCGATGAGCACTCGACGTTCACGGCGTGTGGCCGCAGCCACCGCAACGGCCGCCACCCTCCTCAGCGTGGCGACGGCGTTCGGCGCGTCCGCCGCGGCACCGCGGACGGCCCCGTCCACGCCTGCCGCAGGGGCGTCCGCCGCCGGGGTGACCAACCCGTACTCTCCGGCCTACGGCCACCCGTACCGCCACGGCGCGGTCCCGACCCGCGAGCTCAACACCCAGATGCACCGGTGGGAGGCCCAGACCAAGGGCGCACGGCCCACCCAGTCCAAGACGCTCTCCTACGGCGGCGGCGCCGACGGGACCGGGGTGACGAGCGGGGGCGCCGAGAAGGTCTACCTCGTGTTCTACGGCAGCCAGTGGGGCAGCCAGGGCACCGACTCAGGCGGCAACCTCACCTTCACCGGCGACCCCAAGGCGGGGGCACCGATCGTCCAGAGGCTCTTCAAGGGCCTGGGGACGGGCGGCGAGGCGTGGTCGGGCGTCATGACGCAGTACTGCGACGGGCCACTCGTGGCCAGGGGCGCGACCTCCTGCCCGTCGGGCGCCGCACACGTGCGCTACCCGACCGGTGGGGCGCTCGCCGGCGTGTGGTTCGACCCCTCGGTCGCGGCGCCGGCGAACGCCACGGCCAAGCAGCTCGGCGACGAAGCCGTCCGCGCGGCAGCGCACTTCGGCAACACCACCGCCGCCAGCAACCGCGACGCGCAGTACGTCGTCCTCTCCCCGACCGGCACGCACCCGGACGGCTTCAACACGTCGTCCGGGCAGTTCTGCGCCTGGCACGACTACAACGGTGACCCCTACGTCGGGTCGAGCAGCCCGTACGGCGACATCGCCTTCACGAACATGCCCTACGTCATGGACATGGGCACGAGCTGCGGGCAGAACTTCGTCAACGCCGGCGCCGCGGGCACCGACGACGGCTACTCCATGGTCGAGGGCCACGAGTACGCCGAGACGATCACCGACCAGAACCCGGCCGGCGGATGGACGAACACGACGTCGCGCACCTACTCCGGCCAGGAGAACGCCGACGAGTGCGCGTGGATCGCACGGGGCAGCGCGGGCGGGGCGGGCAACGTCTCGACGACGTCCGGCAGCTTCGCGATGCAGGCGACGTGGTCCAACGACACGAACCGGTGCGACCTCAGCCACGCGACGGTGGGCTGACCCTCACGGCACCACGCCCCACGGCATACGCCATCAGGGACGACGAGGCACGTGTGCGCCCACGCAGTGCCGCTCGGATCACGAGCTGGGTGGCCGCAGCCGAGCCAACCAGACGCCGTCTTCGTGGCTCACGACGTCCGTGAGGCGGCTCAGCTCGCCCGAGACGGGGCCCGAGCGCTCGTCTGCCACGATCCAACGCACGCCCTGCGTGCGGTACGCGCTCGCGAGCCCCTCGGCCGTGGGACGCTCGATCAGCGCCAGCTCCGCGTCGAGCCGCGGCGGGTCCCAGAAGGGTGCCACGACGTACGGCACGCCCGGGGTCGCGTCTTCGAGCATCCGCGGCGCATACCCGTAGCCCCCGACGTCGCTGCGCAGGCCGGAGAGCGCCGACACCGCGAAGTCGCGGTTGTCCCGGAGGCCGCTGGCGGTGGCCCGCCCGTTCCAGATGCGGTTCGTGGCCACGACGTCGGCCGGGTCGGCATGGCGCCGTAGGTACTGCCCTGCCTCGAAGAGTGCCGGAGTGACAGCGGGACGGCTGGTCCGGGCCGTCGTTGCCACCACACTCCCTGCAGGCCCAGGAAGCCCGACCGGATCGAGGGCGGTCCACACCGCGAAGGAGCCGGCCGCGAATCCCGCGATCACCACGAGAGCCAGCCAGCCACCTGGTTCGCGCCCGAACCCTCTTCGACGCAGGACGAGCCACGCGAGGGTCGCGACCACCGTGACCACCGCGAGCATCTCGAGAGGGGGGGCGACCCAGGTCAGCGCCGTGTGCGCGCGGTCCAGCTGCGCGGTGGCAGAGATGTCGGGCCGACGCCCCCCGGAGGGGACGAGACGACGCACGGCGACCGCGCAGAGTGCGGCCCCAAGGACCATGACCCCGATGACGGCCGGCCTCAGCAGGCTCTCGCGGCTGCGGCTCTCGGTCGGGGCTGCACCCCGTGTGGTCAGCTCGGCCCGGACGAGGGCCCCGATGCCGGCGCCCGACAACGCATACGCGATGGGCAGGGCGGCGATCGGGAAGTAGTACTGGCTACCGCTCGGGTGCGTGAGCAGCATGGCCGCGCCGACACCGCCGACGACCGTCCCGATGCCCATCCATCCGGCGGGATCGCCCGGGCGACGCCGAACGAGGACGACTAGGCCCAGGGCCGGCAACAGGGTCGGTCCCCAACGGCGGACGATGCCCACGACGTACGCCAGCGCCTGCGAGGCAGGGCCGACGTCCGACGTGCGGTAGAGCATGGAGGCCTGCGCCGCGGGCCAGGCGGCGACATCGAGGCGGAGCCCGTAGGAGCCGGGGTAGATGACGAGGACGGCGAAGGCGGCGGTTGCTGCCACGATGCCGAGGCAGGCGGCATACCTGATGGCAACCGGCTTGAGCCCCCTGAGGTCTCCGTCTCCGCGGCGGCTGCGGCGCCACTGGCGTCCCAGGACGACCAGGCCGGCAAGACCCACGCCGCAGAGGATGACGGGCAGCTGCGCCGACTTCGCGCCCGCCGCCCCCACGGCGAAGAGCGGCAGGAGAGCTGCGGGGGCCAGCGAGTCACGCGAAGAGCGACGCAGGACCGCGAGGAGGCATCCCACGAGCGCGAGACCGAAGACCCATCCGAGGTCGGCCGTCGGGCTCACCTGCCAGTAGCCGGGGACCGGCACGATGGCGTTCGAGCCCCAGGTGTCGGCCGCCGCCGGCCGCACCAGGGCGACGCCGGCTGCCGCACCGACGCCACCGCTCCAGTGCCCGGTCACCTGGCGACCGACGGCGGCGCCGAGCAGCACGAGGAACACGACGAGCGTCGCCGGCAGCAGCCGCGTCACCACGTCGAGGTCGTCCAGACCCGTCCCGCTGAGCTGGGCCGCCACCGCGTGGTAGAACCAGTGATAGCCGAGGGACTCGCCGCTGACCATCGGATACCCCGGGATCAGGCTGCGACGCAGCTCACCGGTGAGGGCAGTCTGGTAGAGCAGGTCCTGGTAGTAGGACTGGTAGGTGGCTGTCGGACGTGGCGCGACGTCATGGAGCCCGGCCACCCACATCCAGCGCACGGTGGCGAGCACGATCACGACCATCGAGACGACGGACCAGGGCTCACTCACCCCGGCCATGGCGCCCAGGATCCGACGTCGCGTCCTCGGGACGAGCAGCAGGACCGCGACCACCAACGGCCCGACGACGAGCGTCGGCATCGGCTGCCCCACCACGTGCGCCACGAGCCAGATGGCCAGCGCGAGTCCGAGCCCGGTGGGGCCCGCCCACGCGAGGTCGGTCGACTCGATGGCACCGCCGCGCGCGCACCGGACCAGGACCCACCCCGGAAGGAGGACGCCGACGCCGACGACAGCCAGCCACCACAGGATCACACCGCTGTCGGACCCCGTGCGGGACCACGCCAGCGCGAGCGCTCCTCCTGCGGCCGCGAGGCTCGCGAGCTCGCCCATCCCACTGAGGCCCCTGATCCGCATGCGTCGAGCCTCCCACGAGAGCCTGAAGGATTCGTCCGACCACTCCCAGAGAAGGCTCGGTACGGCCCGGGGCCGCCCCGGGCCAGCGGGGGTCAGGGAGGGTGCGGACGCCGAAGGCCCCCGAGCAGTGCTCAGGGGCCCTCGTGCGGCCTGCGACTGCAGGCGACTGAGCGCGACTGGAGCCAAGCGGTGATGCTCGGCGCCAGCCGAAGCATCAGCGCTTGGAGTACTGCGGGGCCTTGCGGGCCTTCTTGAGACCGGCCTTCTTGCGCTCCGGGACGCGGGGGTCACGGGTGAGGAAGCCGGCCTTCTTGAGGGCGGGACGGTTGAGCTCCTCGTCGATGCCGTTCAGCGAGCGGGCGACACCGAGGCGCACCGCGCCGGCCTGGCCGGAGGGGCCACCGCCGTGCACGCGGACGAGCACGTCGTAGGAGCCGTCCAGCTCGAGGAGCGTCAGCGGCTCCTTGACGATCTGCTGGTGGACCTTGTTGGGGAAGTAGGCGTCGAGGGTGCGCCCGTTGATCTTCCACTCGCCGGTGCCGGGGACGATGCGCACGCGGGCGATGGCCTGCTTGCGGCGACCGGTGGCAGCGCCGGGGGTCGAGACCTCACGGGCACGCCTCGGCTCGCCGGCGACGGAGCCGTCGGACTCCGAGGTGTACTCGGTCAGCTCGGGCTCGTCGGTGTCGAGGACTTCCTCGTTCACGATGTCAGTCACGTGTCTTGTCGCTTTCTACGCAGCAGCCGGGGGCTTACTGCGCAACCTGGGTGATCTCGAAGGGGACGGGCTGCTGGGCCGCGTGCGGGTGCTCGGCACCGCGGTAGACCTTGAGCTTGGAGAGCTGCTGGCGGGCCAGCGAGTTCTTCGGGAGCATGCCGCGGATGGCCTTCTCGACGGCCTTCTCGGGGCTCTTGGCGAGCAGCTCGGTGTAGGAGGTCGACCGCAGACCGCCCGGGAAGCCCGAGTGGCGGTAGGCCTTCTTCTGCTCGAGCTTGGCGCCGGTCAGGGCGACCTTGTCGGCGTTGATGATGATGACGAAGTCACCGGTGTCGACGTGCGGTGCGAACTGCGGCTTGTGCTTGCCCCGGAGCAGGACAGCGGCCTGGCTCGCGAGACGGCCGAGCACGACGTCGGTCGCGTCGATGACGTGCCACGTGCGAGTGACCTCGCCGGGCTTCGGGGTGTACGTGCGCAATGGAGTCTGCCTTCGCTTCTGAAATGGTGGAGCAGTGAATGCCGCTGGGCTCGGTCCGCGTCGCCCGCCTCGTCCACGACGTGGTGAGGACGGGTTCGCCTGACGGCCCGGTGCACAACTTCATCCATGTTACGGGGTCGGACTCTCGTGCCCAAATCATGGGCACCGGGGCCGAATACCTACCCTGACCTGCAGCGATACCCCTGACAATCGCTCGTGCAAAGATCTTGTGCAGCCATAGTGTGCACAGGTATTGTGCACACTATGGCTGCACAGGACCACACAACCCCCTCCCCCCGGACTGCGTCCGGCCCATCGGACGACGAGAACGTCTGGCTGACGCCCGAGAGCGTGCGCGTCCTCGCCCACCCACTCCGGTCGCGCCTGCTCGGGGCCCTGCGCCGTGGCGGCCCGGCGACCGCGACCGACCTCGCCACGCTCCTCGGCACCAACTCCGGCGCCACGAGCTACCACCTGCGCAAGCTCGAGTCGGTCGGCCTCGTCCACGACACCGAGGAGGGCGAGGGAAAGCGTCGGCTGTGGCGCGCGAGCTCGGAGTACCACTCGTGGCACCCGAGCGACTTCGAGGGCGACGAGGACTCCGAGACCGCCCTCAACTGGCTGACCCGTGACTACGCCCGCCACTTCAGCGAGCAGTACGACAAGTGGCTCGACGTCTCGACGACGTGGCCCACCGCCTGGCAGGACGCCTGCGGTTCGAGCGACGCGGCGGTGCTCGTCACCGCCGAGTCCCTCGAGGCGATGCGGGAGGAGATGTGGGACCTCATCGAGCGCTACCGCCGCGTCGGACAGGGCAACCCCCAGGCGCGACGCATCGCCGTCTACGCCTTCGCCTACCCGCTCGACCTCGACCGACCCCCGACGACGAAGGAATGAGCCCGATGAGCCCCCGCGACACCCTGCTCTCCCCCACCGCGGCCCGCCGCGTCTTCCTCGCCCTGAGCTTCACCCGGTGGTTCCCGGTCGGGCTCGTCGTCGGGCTGCTCACGCTGTGGCAGCTCGAGCGAGGCCTCACCGTGGCGCAGGCGATGACGATCTCGTCGGCCGCGGGGCTGACGATCTTCGCGCTCGAGCTGCCCACGAGCGGCTTCGCGGACGCCTTCGGTCGCCGGCCGGTCTTCGTCGTCTCGGCCGTCGTCAACGTCGTCGCGAGCAGCATCCTGCTCGTGGCGCACTCCTTCTGGGCCTTCTTCGCGGCCGCCGTGCTCACCGGCATCTTCCGCGCCCTCGACTCCGGGCCCCTCGAGGCGTGGTTCGTCGACACGGTGCACGCCACGACACCCGGCGCCGACGTCGACGGGGCCCTCGCGGCCCAGGGCACCGTGCTCGGCGGAGCGATCGCCTCCGGCGCCCTCGTCTCCGGCGGCCTCGTCTGGTGGCACCCGTTCACGGGTGCGTCGGCACTCGTCCTCCCCGTGGCCGTCTTCGTCGCGCTCAACGTCGTGCACCTCGTCGCCGTCCTCGTCCTGCTGCGCGAGCCGCGCGGCGCCGAGCACCTCGACGCCTCGGGTGCCCGGCGCGCCCTCGCCTCCGCGAAGGAGGCTCCCACCGTCGTGCGCGACGGCCTCGGGCTGCTGCGGAGCAACCGCGCGCTGCGCGGCATCGTCTGCGTCGAGGTGTTCTGGTCGGTGGCGATGATCGTCTTCGAGACGTTCCAGCCGATCCGCCTGGCCGAGCTCGTGGGCGGCGAGGAGCGCGCCGGCGCGATCATGGGCCCGGTGGCCGCCGCCGGGTGGGCCGTCTTCGCCCTCGGCGCGGCCCTCTCGGGATGGTCGAGCCGCCGCATCGGCGTCACCTGGACCGCGATCGCCGCACGCATGCTCAACGGCCTCGGCGCGGTCGTCATGGGACTCGTGGCGGGGCCTGCGGCGCTCGTCGCCGCCTATGGCGTCACGTACCTGCTGCACGGTGCGGCCGGCCCGGCCCACTCCGCGCTGCTCCACCGCGAGGCCCAGGCCCGCAACCGCGCCACGGTCCTCTCGATGAACTCCATGGTCGCCTCAGCGGCCTTCGGCATCGCGGCCCCGCTCCTGGGCCTGCTGGCCGAGCGCACCTCGACGCAGCTGGCCATGGTGACCGCGGGAGGCGTGAGCGTCCTCGGCGCATGGTTCTACCGGCACGCCCTGCGCGCCGAGAGGGCACGTGCCGACGTGGGGGTCACGACCGAGCCCACGCTCCACCCCGCCGTCGACTGAGCCGCCGGCCCGTCCCACTCGAGGGGACGGGGCACTCACTCGACGTGACGCGTGGCTGGGCTCAGGCGGTCGGGGCGGTGATCTGGTCGAGCTCGGCCAGGTCCTCGGCGGTCGGCTCCCACAGGCCGGCCCGGACGTTGTCGACGACCTGCTCGGGGCGCGTCGCCCCCGCGATCACGGAGGCGACCGCGGGCTGCGCCGCGAGGCCGCCGATCGCGACGTCGATGGGGCGCAGACCGCGCTGGGCGGCATACGCCTCGAGGGCCTCGATCGTGTCCCAGTCGGCGCCCTCGAGTCGGTCGGCCATCCCGGCGAGCCGGGTGCCCTCAGGAGCCGGCTCGCCGCGACGGTACTTTCCGGTGAGCAGGCCGGAGGCGAGCGGGAAGAACGGGAGCAGCCCGACGCCGACGTGCTCGCACGCGGGCACGAGCTCGTCCTCGACGTCACGCTCGAGCAGCGAGTACTCGTTCTGCGCCGAGACGAACCGTGAGGTGCCTGCGGCCCGCGCCGTCCAGTCGGCGTCGACGACCTGCCAGCCGGTGAAGTTGCTACTGCCGAGGTAGCGCACCTTGCCCTCGCGGACCAGCTCGTCGAGCGCCGCCAGCGTCTCGTCGATCGGGGTCTGCGGGTCGGGTCGGTGCAGCTGGTAGAGGTCGATCCAGTCGGTACCGAGCCGCCGCAGGCTCGCTTCGACGGCCCTGCGGACGTAGCGGCGCGACCCACGCACCCCCCAGTCGGGGCCGTTGGCGCCCTGCATGTCCATGCCGAACTTCGTTGCCACCACGACGTTCTCGCGCTCAGATCCCAGCGCGAGGCCGAGCATCTCCTCGCTGGCCCCTTGGCCGTAGATGTCGGCGGTGTCGAAGAGAGTGATGCCGCTGTCGAGGGCCTGGCGCACCACGGCGTTCGTGCCGTCCTGGTCGAGGCGTCGGCCGAAGTTGTTGCAGCCGATGCCGACGGTCGAGACGGTGAGCCCGCTGTCGCCGAGCTGGCGGTAGGTCATGTCGGTCACCCGATCACCGTAGCCGCATGCCCGCGCCCCCGGCCTCGCGGTCGCGCCCGGTTCACCGAGCGGACCAACCCGCAGACACCCGCGTCGATCGCGTCTAGTCTGAGGAGATCGGACCGGGGACTCGTCCGTGATGGGGAATGGGGGGCGCGTGCTCGATCCGTTCGGCCGACCGGCGTGGCAGCCGTTGGCCGTCGTCGACGTGACCTAGCCCGTTGGCTTGGTCCGCGTCCGGCAGGACGGAGGCCACTCATGGGCTCATCCCCGCGACATCGTCGTCTCGGTCGGGTCGTCCCGGCCCTCGTCTCGCTCGCCGTCGCCGCAGCGCTGCTCGTCGCGACGGCCGTCGATGCCACCGCGGCCCCCGCGCCGGTGCTCCCGGCCCCCGCCACGGGTGTCACGGCGGACCGGTTGCCCACCGTGCAGATCGACGGAGTCGTGTGGTCCCAGGCCGTCGTCGGCACCACGGTGTATGCGGGCGGCTCCTTAGCCAACGCGCGCCCGGCCGGTGCCACGCCCGGGACGAACCTCACCCCCCGAGCCAACCTGCTCGCCTACGACATCACGACGGGCAACCTCGTGACCAGCTTCGCACCGAGCCTCAACGGGCAGGTCATGGGCGTCGCAGCCTCTCCCGACGGCTCGCGCATCTACGTCGTCGGCGACTTCACGACGGCCAACGGCCTCCCCCGCGCCCACCTCGCCGCGTACAGCACGACGACCGGAGCACTGCTGACCTCCTTCGCGCCGCTCGGACCGACGGCACGTGCCAGGGCCGTCGTGGCCACGAACAGCACGGTCTACGTGGGCGGAGGTTTCCAGGGCGTCGCCGGGGGCTCGACCCTGCGCAACAACCTCGCCGCCTTCCGCGCCTCGGACGGGGCGCTCCTGCCGTGGAACCCCAACGCCGACCTCGCCGTGTGGGCCCTCGCCGCCACGCCCGACGGCTCGCGGGTCTACGCGGGCGGCTCATTCACACACGTCGGGGGGCTGTCGGCCTACGGCCTCGCCAAGATCGACGGCACGTCGGGCGCACTCGACAGCTCGTGGGACCCGCCGGTGAACAACGCCGGACCCGACACCGGCATCAGCAGCCTCACCGTGCGAGGTTCCTTCGTCTACGGCAGCGCGTGGTCGTTCGGCAACGGCGCCAACCTGGAGGGCTCCTTCAAGATCCCCCTCGACAACTCCAACCCGGCCTGGGTGACCGCGTGCCACGGTGACATCTACTCGACCTTCCTGTCCGCGGGGGTCGTCTACACAGCCGGCCACCCGCACTACTGCGGCGCCATGGGCGGCGGCTTCCCGCAGTACCCGCAGTGGAGGTTCCAGCACTCCATGGCCTGGTCGGACACGGTGACCGGCGAGATCCTCAACGACTCGCTCGGCTACCCGAACTGGCACGGCGTGGCACCCGGCGCCGCGCTCGTCAGCTGGCTGCCGGACATGACGATCGGCAGCTACACGGGTCAGTACCAGGCGGGCTGGAGCGTCTCCGGCAACGAGGACTACGTCGTCTACGGCGGGGAGTTCCCGACCGTCAACGGCGTCGGCCAGCAGGGCCTGGTCCGCTTCGCGCGACGCCCCATCGCCCCGGCCAGGGAAGGACCGCGATTCACCGGCGGGACGTTCACCCCGCGGCTCGTGCCGACCTCGACCTCGACGCTGCGGGTCAGCTGGACGGCCGGATACGACAGGGACAGCTACAACCTGACCTACAGGGTCATTCGCAACGGCGCGCAGGGCTCCCCGGTCCACACGACGACCGTCGGTTCCACCTGGTGGAGCCGACCGGCGCTCGGCTTCGTGGACACCGGCCTGACCCCGGGAGCGACGTACTCCTACCAGCTCGTCGCGAACGACTCCGACGGCAACACCGTGTTCGGCGCCTCGGCGTCGGTGACGATGCCGACGTCCTTCTCCGCGTCCACGGCCTACGCCGACGCGGTGCGGGCGAACGGCGCACGCATCTACTGGCCGATGAACGAGACATCCGGCCTCCAGGTCAACGACCGGGCGGCGGGCAGGGCGGCCTCGACGCGGGTCGGCGTGACCGACGGCCGGGGTGACACCGGCATCACCTGGAACCAGGGCGGAGCGGTCAACGGCGACAGCGCGGCCCAGCTCACGGACAACGACTTCAGTCGCGTCTACGCGCTCGGCTCGGAAACGGCCCCGGACACCTTCAGCATCCAGACGTGGGTGCGGTCGAACACGACTCGCGGCGGCCGACTGCTCGGGTTCGGTGACCTGCAGAACGGGGACTCCGCCCACCGCGACCGCCACCTCTACATGGACAACGCGGGACGCATCGTCTTCGGGGTGCGGGCGCAGAACAACAGCCTGCGCACCGTCATCAGTCCCGCGGCGTACAACAACAACCAGTGGCACATGGTCACGGCGAGCATGAGCTCGGCCGGGATGCGGCTCTACGTCGACGGCGCGCTGGTCGGATCTCGCGCCGACACGACGGCGGGAGAGGCGTACCTCGGCTACTGGCGTCTCGGCGGCGACGTTCTCGACGGTTGGACCAACCAGCCGAGCACGCGCAACTTCGTCGGCTGGGTCGACGAGATCGCGGTCTACGACGTGGCGCTCAGCCCGGCCCAGGTTCAGGCCCAGTACGCCTTGCGCAACGGCGGCGTGGGCAACCAGCCTCCCAGCGCCTCCTTCACGACGTCGACGAGCGGACTCACGGCCTCGGTCAACGGCTCCGGGTCGAGCGACCCCGACGGATCGATCAGCTCGTATGCGTGGACCTTCGGTGACGGGACGAGCGCGACCGGCGTGACCGCCAACCACACGTATGCCGCGAGCGGGACGTACGTCGTCGGGCTCACCGTGACGGACAACCAGGGCGCCACCGCGAGCACGACCCGCACGGTCTCGGTCGCCGCCGCGGGGGTCATCGCAGCGGACGCCTTCTCGCGCACCGTCACGGCCGCGTGGGGCGCGGCCGACGCGGGCGGGTCGTGGACGACGACGACGGCGGCCTCCAACTTCGCCGTCGACGGCGCCGCCGGGACGATGCGGGTCGCCGCAGGGTCCGGACCGTCCGCGTACCTCTCGGCGGTCTCCGCGACCGACGTCGACCTGCGAACCACCTTGGCCGTCAACAACCCCGGCACCGGCGGTGGCCTCTACGCCTCGCTCGTCGGTCGCCGCAGCGGCACCAACGACTACCGCCTCAAGGTCCGGCTCGGGCCCTCCGACACGACCGTGTACCTGGTCCGCACGGTGGGCGGCGCCGAGACGGTGCTGGCATCGACGGTCGCGCCCGGTCTGGTCGTCGCCGCCGGCGACTCGCTCGAGCTCCGGCTTCGGCTCTCCGGGACGGGAACGACGACCCTCGAGGGCAAGCTGTGGCGGACGGGGAGTCCCGAGCCCGGCGCCTGGCTCCTCGTCGCGAGCGACACGACGGCCGCCCTCCAGGCGCCTGGCACGGTCGGGCTCTACGCCTTCCTCTCCGGGTCGGCGACGATCACGCCGATCACCGTGTCGGTTCCGTCGTTCGGGGCCACCGCTCCCTGAGCACGTGGGCTGCCCCCGACCTTGAACGCGGGGACCGGACGCGCCCACGTCCGTCGGTCAGCGGGGCCCGACCCCCGCTGACCGCTCCAGGACGCCTCGGCTTCGGTCACGGCTGGACGAAGACCGCCACGGTGCGAGGCGGCACGGAGAACGAGCTCGTCGCCGGGTCGTATGCCGCGCTCTTGACGACACGGTCGGCGCCGTTGGCCTGGACCGGGCTCAGGGACACCGAGCCGGTGAGACCGGGCACCTTCTGCGATACGGCGTCGGGGGTCGCGTTGAAGACGACGACGGCGCCGCGCAGGGCCGGATCGACGTCGACTCCCTTCGTGTCGTCGATCCGCATGACGATGACACCCTGCTTCGCCTCGGCCGTGCCAGAGACCGGGAAGGTCACCTTGGCGTTGATGGCGGCTGCGTTGCCAAGACGGAACAGCTTGGTGCTGAAGCGAAGTCGCAGCAGGTCCTGCGCCATCGCGTCGGCGCTGCGCACGTCGGCGGCGGACGGCTTGAGCGCCGGGTCGGCGAGCAGCGGCTTCATGAACGGCCACTTGGCGGAGTTCTGCTCCTGCGGCGGCAGACCGTGGCCGAAGCCGTTGTCGGCCCCGGTCCAGTCGAGCCGGTTGAACCAGTCACCGCTGTCGTACGAGTCGCGGTTGAGCGACTTGCTGCGGAGCAGGTCGGCGCCGGCGTGCCAGAACGACGGCGTCTGAGCGAGGGCGGTCGTCGCCAGCGACAGGGTGTTCATCCGAACCCGGTCCTGCATCGACGTCGCGACCGGCAGCTTGTACGTCAGCGAGTCGAAGAGCGTCTCGTTGTCGTGGGCGTCGACGTAGCTGACGACCTCGTCCGGCTGGTCGGCGTAGCCCGCCGGCGACCCGTTGTAGTCGACCTGCGTGCCGTTGACGACCGTCCCCGTCTTCTGGCTGCGGAACGTGAACGTCTTGAGGTTGCCGGCCAGCCCGAGCTGGACGAGGTCGGTGTCGCTGCCGAGGCGGGTGGCCGCGTCGGCGTTGATCGCGGCACCGTTCGGGTCGGTCGCCTCGCCGGAGCCGAAGCCCTGTCGACGCGGGTCCTCGTCGAACGGTCCTCCTCCACGCACCCCGTCGCGCAGGCGGTCGGAGAAGGTGCCGATGCCCGTGCCACCCAGCTGGCCCTGCGTCGCCTGGACGAAGAGCTTGTTGTCGGCGACCTCGCCGAAGTTCCAGCCCTCGCCGTAGAGGTAGATCGACCTCCCGTCGACGCCGTCCTTCGAGAGCGTCAGGGCATCGAGGGCCGAGCGGACCGCGAGCATGTTGGATTTGCTGTGGTGGCCCATGAGGTCGAAGCGGAACCCGTCGACCCGGTAGTTACGGGCCCAGGACACCACCGAGTCGACCATGAGCTTCTGGCCCATGGCGTGCTCGGTGGCGACGTTCTGGCAGCACGTCGACGTCTCGACGGCACCGCTCGCGTTGAGGCGGTGGTAGTAGCCCGGCACGACCTTGTCGAGCACGGACTTGTCGCCCTGGCCCGACTGGGCCGTGTGGTTGAAGACCTGGTCGAGCACGACGCGGAGGCCGTCCTGGTGCAGGGCCCCGACCATCGTGCGGAACTCGGCCACGCGGGCCCCGCCATCGGCCGCACTGGTGCTCGACGCGTACGAGCCCTCGGGCACGCTGTAGTGGTACGGGTCGTAGCCCCAGTTGAAGGCATCCTTGGGCGCGACCGCCCCGACGCACTTCTGCTGCTCCTCGCTGTCGGGCGCGTAGGAGGCGAGGTTGCACTGCGGCGTCTGCTGCTTGGCCTTGTCCTCCTCGATCGAGGCGATGTCGAAGCTCGGCAGCAGGTGCACGGTGTTGAGACCGGCCTTCGCGAGCGCCTTGAGGTGCGCCCTGCCGTCACCGTCCGCGGCGAAGGCCAGGTAGCTGCCACGCAGGGCCGCCGGGACCTTCGCGTCCGACATGGAGTAGTCGCGGATGTGCAGCTCGTAGATCGTCGAGTCGACGTCCTGGGCGAGCTTCGGCGACGGCGTGCGGCTCCACACCGAGGGCATGAACGCCGAGCTCGTCAGGTCGACGGCGACCGACCGCGTGGAGTTCAGCGTCAGCGCCACCGAGCTCGGGTCGGTGACGACGTTGGTCTCGACCTTGCCCGTCGTCGGAGCCCACACCGTGACCTCGTAGAGGTAACGGGCGTTGAGCGCCGTCGAGGTGCTGAGGCTCGTGGTCCACGCTCCGTCGGACGAGCGCGTCATCGGCGTGCGTCGGGCCGTGTCGACCGGACGGTCCGCCGAGCGGGCCGGCCAGGTGAGCAGGGTGACCTGCTGTGCCGTGGGGGCCCACAGGCTGAACGTCGCCCGGCTGCGGGCGAAGCCCACACCGTAGGTGCGAGCGGCCGCCCGGTCGGCGTAGATCGCATCGAGGGCGATGGCCGTCTGCGCGCCCGTCGCGTCGAGCAGCTGGCCCGTGGAGGCGTACATCGCGACGGCGACCTGGCCCTTGAGGATCTCGGGCATCAGCTTGGCGGTCGCCTTGTCGAGACGCAGGGCCACGGCCCCCTTGAGCTCCGGGTGGGCGGCCAGGAGCGAGGCGGGAAGCCCGGCCGGGTCGCGCGTCAGGCTCGCCACGGAACCGCCGGTGACAGCCTCTGCGTCGACGGCGAGACCGCCGTCGGCCGACCAGTGCAGGCGCCAGTCGAGGGTCGCGGGGTCGGTGCCGGCCGGCAGCGCCGACGCCGGCCAGGCGACGAGGTCAGGACCCACGACGTAGGCCTTCGACTTCGTCAGGTCGGGGGCAGCGCCCGCCTTGGACGTCTTGACCGTGACCTCGTGGGTCGAGGCCTTGTAGGTGATGGTGGTGAGCACACCGTCGGCCGGGACCGAGAAGGCGACGTTGCTGGCCGGGTAGGCCTCGGACCAGGACAGACCCACGGCGATCTTGAACTCGTAGGAGCCCGCGGGGATCTGGTCGGTGGTGAAGACGTACGTGCCGTCACCGTCGGGGTCCTGCAGCCACGACCGCATGCAGTCGGGCGCCCAGTCTCCGGGGCAGCCGAGCTCGCTCTGGAAGCTGCCCGGGGCCGTGATCATCGGGCCCGTTGCGTCGTTCGTGGCCCAGTGGGTGCGGTGGTCGTAGTAGAAGGTGATGGGCTTGCCGGCGGCCGTGTAGGGGATGTTGCCGCCGCCCTTGACCGCTCCGGCGCCGTAGTTCTCGTCCCACGACTTGTTGATCGCGGCCTTGTACTCGTAGTCGCCGACCGGGATGGAGTCGAAGGTGCCCTTCCAGATGTCGTCCTTGGCGTCCAGGGCGAGCTGCGCCTGAGCGCAGTCCGGTTGCCAGTCGCCGGGGCAGCCCATCTCGGAGTTGTGGTTGCCGGGGACGCTGACGTGGTCGGGCTGGGTGACGGGGCCGACGCCACCGCCGCCACCGCCGCCGGACGTCTCGGGCTCGCCCACCACACCGTAGGTGGAGGTGGCGGAGACGTGGCCGGCGACGTCCTTGGCCACGATGCGGTACTCGACGAGCGTGCCCTTGGCGAGCCCGGACACGTCGTGGAACACGCGGTAGGGCGCGTTGTCGTCCGTGCCCAACGGCGTCCAGGCGGACGTGCCCACCGGGCGCTGCAGGAACGAGACCTCCGCGAACGTGTTGCCGGGCAGGGCCGCGCCAATCTCGGCACGACCACCCACGACTCCGCCGGCGCTGGGCGACGTCGGGTAGATGGCGGGAGCCGACTTCGGCTGCGCCATGGTCGAGTTCGCCCGGTAGACGGCCACCGACAGCGGCGGGACGGTCACCGTGACGCGGCCGTCGGCCGCGGCGCGCAGGTCCGCGGTGGCGCCGAGGATCGGCACGAGCTTCGAGCCGGCGGAGTAGGTCGAGAAGGTCGCGGTCTTCGCGGTCGTGGCGTTGTTGGCGACGACGACGTACTCGCGCTTGGCCGCCTTGTCGATGCGGCTGATCGCGTAGATCCCGGCGGCGTCCGAGGCGTAGCGGTGCACCTGCGCCCCGTCCGCGAGGGCCGGGTTGGCCGCGCGAAGGCCGGAGAGCGCCTTGATCTCCCGGTAGAGCGGCGCGGACGTGTCGTAGTGCGAGCCGGTGCCCGCGAGGTCCTTGCTCCCGACGACGACGTCGTCCTGGTAGATCGGCGTGCGGCTGGCGAACATGTCCTGGCGCGCACGCTTGTCGCCGAAGTCGCTCGTCGGACCGGTGAAGCCCTGCTCGTCGCCGTAGTAGACGACCGGGTTGCCGCGGGTCAGGAACATCAGGGACGTCGCGAGCCGATCCCGGGCCAGCAGGTCGTCGCCCGTGGCGCCGCCGGCGAGCAGCATCGCACCGACGCGACCCATGTCGTGGTTGCCGAGGAACGTCGGCAGCTCGTAGGCGTTGGAGTCGGTGTCGGTGTAGTAGTCGTCGCCCGCGAAGAGGTCGCGGATGCCGGTGGTCGCCTTGCCCTGGGCGAAGCCGAGCGCCGCGCCCTGGAAGCCGAAGTCGAGGGTCGCCGGCAGCGCACCCTTCGTCGTGAACTGGCTCGTGTAGGCGGGGTTGCCGTCGTAGACCTCACCGAACATGAAGAAGTCGTCGTTGCCGATCGCCTTGGCATGGCTCAGGATCGCCGGCGAGAACGCCTGCCAGAACTGCATGTTGACGTGCTTGACGGTGTCGATGCGGAAGCCGTCGACGCCGAAGTCGACCCAGGACTTGTAGATGTCCTCCATGCCCGTGACGACCTTGGGGTTCTCGGTGAAGAGGTCGTCGAGACCGGAGAAGTCACCGTACGTCGAGGACTCGCCGGCATACGTCGAGTCACCACGGTTGTGGTACAGCGTCGTGTCGTTGAGCCAGGCCGGGACCTTGACGTCCTTGTCGGCGTCGGCGACCTTCGGCACGTACGGGAAGGACGTGCCGGCCGACATCGTCGGGAAGCAGTCCGGCACGGTGTCGCCGGCGCAGGCCGGTTTGCCGGCGACGGCAGCGTCGTCGAAGGCCTTGCCGCGAGCGTCCTTGTAGGGACTCGTCTCCTTGTTGACGTACGTGTACGTGCCACCCTCGTAGGAGATGACGTCGGCCGTGTGGTTGGTGATGATGTCGAAGTAGACCTTCATCCCCTTCGCGTGGGCGGCAGAGATGAGCGCCTTCATGTCGGCGTTCGAGCCCAGGTGGGGGTCGATCCGGGTGAAGTCGGTGATCCAGTAGCCGTGGTAGCCGGCGCTCGCGTCGGAGCCGCTGCCCTGGACGGGACGGTTCTTGAAGGAGGGCGTGAGCCAGATCGCGGTCGTGCCGAGGCCCTTGATGTAGTCGAGCTTGCCGGTCAGACCCTTGAGGTCACCACCGTGGTAGAAGCCCTCGTTCGTCGGGTCGAAGCCGGTCGTGAGCGGTCCACCCGTGAGGCCGCCCTGGTCGTTGGCCGTGTCGCCGTTGGCGAAGCGGTCGGCCATGACGAAGTAGAAGCGCTCCTTCGTCGCGAGCGAGCGCAGCGACGACGCGGCGAGCGTCGTGTCGGCCTTCGTGGCGGCTCCGGGCAGGTCGGTGGGGGCGATGCCGATGGCGTGCGTCGTGTCGTCGTAGGTGAAGCGGAGCGTGGCCGGGCCGGCGAGGACGAGCGGCACGTTGCCGCCGCCCTGGCCGTAGCTCTCGTCCCACGAGTGGTTGATGGCCACCTTGAGCTCGTAGCTGCCCTTCGGCAGACGGAACTCGGCGGCATACGTCGTCGTGCCCGGCTCGAGCGCGAGGTCGGTCGCGGTGCAGTCGGGCTGCCAGTCGGCGCTGCAGCCGAGCTCGTCCTGCAACGACCCGACGACCGTCGCGGTGCGCGGGGCGTCGGCCAGGGCGGTCGGTGCCCCGGCCAACGGGACGGCGAGTCCGGCCAGGACGAGGGCCGAGATGCTGGCGACGGACAGGGCCGGGCGACGGCGCATGCGCACTCCTTTGTGGGCTGGGTCGCTCACGCCCGTGTCTGGACGCTTGACCACCGGGGAGAACCTAGCGCCCGAGTCGGACACCACGCCAGACCTGGACTGCAAAATCTTGCACTCAGGCTCAGGATGTTGCGGCTTCTTGCGCGGAACGACAGCCGCTCAGCCCATCGATGCACCCGGGCGGCGCACGAGGGCGGCCACGGCCGCGCCGAAGTCGGCGACCCGCGTCACGGTGACCGGCCCCTCGGGCGCCTCGATCCCGTCGGGCCAGCCGGGGCCGCCGATGACGACCTCGAGGGGCCAGCCGATGACC
Source organism: Terrabacter sp. Ter38 (assembly GCF_024519435.1). Classification (GTDB taxonomy): domain Bacteria; phylum Actinomycetota; class Actinomycetes; order Actinomycetales; family Dermatophilaceae; genus Terrabacter. The sequence continues at coordinate 291,577 of NZ_JALJRZ010000005.1, read as the reverse complement.
TCGAGGTCGCGCCAGAACGGCTCGGCCTGCGGGCGCGCGAGCGAGGCCCAGAGGAAGGCCGCACGTGGCTGCGACTCGCGCAGCGCTGACACGAGGGCGTCGGACGGCACGCGCGGGCCGAGGAAGAGGCTCGCCACCCCGTGGCGCGCGAGCTCCGCCTCGAGCGCGAGCAGCGGGAGGTGGTGCTGCTCGTCGTCGGCGCTGGCGAGCACGACGGGCACACCTGCGACCCGGAGCCGGTTGGCCCGCACCACCGCGCGCAGCTCGGACTGGAGGAGCTCGCTCGTCAGGTGCTCGGCCTGCACCCCGAGCCGCCCCTCCTCCCAGAGGTCACCGACGCGGCGCAGTGCCGGCACGAAGACCTCGACCCAGGCCCGGCCGACGTCGCGGCGTCGCAGGACCTGACGGTAGAGCAGTGCCATCGTGCGGGGGTCGAGAGACCGGGCCGCGCCCACGATGGCCTCGACGAGGTCGGTCGCATCCTGCTCGGCGCCCTCCACCTCGCTCGCGGGCGCACCAGCGGCAGGGGGGGCACCGCTCAGACCGGGTCCAGCGGGCACGCGCCCGAGCCCGCCTCCCTCCCCCGAGGCCGCGGACCCGTGGCCCCCGTCGAGACGTTCCGCGATCGCCCCCGAGTCCATCGCGAGCACCGAGTCGGCGGCACTCTGCGCGGGCACCCCCTGGGCGGTCAGGCGGGACATCAGCAGCACGCGCCGGATGTCGAGCTCGGTGTAGCGGCGGTGGTTGCCCCGGGTCCTCAGGCTCGGTCCGACGCCGTGGCGGCGGTCCCACGACCGCAGGGTCGGCGCAGCGATGGCGAGTCGCTCCGACACGACTCCGACGGGCCAGCCCAGCTCGGGCGCCCGCTCCCCCGGCTCGGGGTCGTCGGGCTCCGTCTGGCCAGGCTCCCTCGAGGCTGCTGGCTGCGGGTTCATGGCGATCCTCACCGTTTCAGGTTGGTCGCCCGCGTCGGGCGGAGCGGTCCGAGATTCCCGTCATGGACCGCTCCGGCGCCGATCGGGCTACCCGGATCATAAACTTATGCAGACCTCTTGTGCAATGCATAAGTTCTGCGTAGGTTCTGCATCAGATCGCTCGACCGGACCGACGGAGGAAGCCATGACGATCACTCGCCTTCCGCGCCCCACCTACTCCTCGTACGAGTGGCAGGAGCAGGGTCGGTGCCGCACCAAGGCCGTCGAGCAGTTCTTCGCCGACGACCAGGAGCTCGACCAGCGCGAGCGCCGCGAGCAGACCGAGGCCGCCCGCATGGTGTGCGCCTCCTGCCCCGTCCGTGAGCGGTGCCTCGACCACGCGCTCCGGGTTCCCGAGACCTTCGGCATCTGGGGCGGCACGACACCGACCGAGCGCGCCCAGATGCTCTGGGACGTCGCCGGCTGACCGAGCCGTCAGCGCACGGCGAGAGCGATGACCTGCGCCATCGGCAACTCCGCGAGCGAGGCCCCGTCGAGCAGCAGCTTGGCGCCGCGAACGCCCGCGCCGATGACGACCGGGCCCGCCGCGACGACGGCTTCGTCGACGAGCACCGGCCAGCCCGCCGGCAGCCCGACGGGCGTGATGCCACCCTGCTGCATCCCGGTCAGCTCCTGGGCCTTCGCCTGGTCGGCGAAGGAGATCTTGCGGGCGCCGAGGTGCTTGCGCACGACGCGGTTGATGTCGGCCCGGTCGGTCGCGAGCACCATGACGGCCGCGAGGGTCGTCTCCTCACCGCGGCGTGCCTCCACGACGACGCAGTTGGCCGACGCCTCGGGCGCGACGTCGTAGGCCTCGCAGAAGGCCGCGGTGTCGGCGAGCGTCGCGTCGATCGGCGCGACCCGGACCCCGGGCACGTGATCGAGCGCCGCCGCGACGGTCGGGGCGAGGAGGTCGGGGCGCTCGGAGGCAGCCACCCACGTCAGGTTTCCTTCGGCGCTGGGCATGGCCCGAGCGTATGCCGCCCGCTCGCCCGACGCCCCGGGGTCCGTATGCCGTCTGCCCGCCGGCCGCCAGCGCCGTCCGGAAGGTCGCGGTCACCGCCGCCGACGACGTGTCAGTGTGAGAGCTCGGCGACCACCGTGGCAGCGGGCACCGGCCGTGCCGACCTCCAGCCCGAACCGGCCCACAGCGCAAGCAGATCCGAGCGCTCCGCACGTGCTGACGCTCGCCGCAACGGCACCGTGAGGTGGTGCACCTCGGGGTAGGCGGCCGGGGCGTGGCTGTCGTGCCGGCGCAGGAACTCGGTCTCGAGACCGCGCGCGAGGCGACCCGAGTAGGCCCGGGTCACGGCGGTGCGCTCGTACGAGGGGTCGGCGAGCGCGCGGCGGTAGGCGAGGCCGGTCCCGGCCTCGGGGGTGAGCAGCAGGGCGGTCCCGACCTGGACGGCGTCCGCCCCGGCGGCACGCACCTGCGCGGCTCGCTCCCGGGTCGAGATCCCGCCCGCAGCGACGATCGGCACGTCCGTCTGCGACCGCACGACGGCGACGAGGTCGAGCAGGTCGGAGGTCGACGGCTCCTTGGCCGGGTCGAGGGTGCCACGGTGTCCGCCGCCTTCCGGCCCTTGGAGACAGAGCCCGTCGACGCCCGCACTGAGGGCCGCTGCCACCTCGTCGACGTCGGTGACCGTGGCGACGGTCTCGATGCCGGCGCGGCGCAGCTCACCGAGCACCGCCGTGCTCGGCAGCCCGAACGTGAAGGACACCAAGGGAACTCGCTCCCGCACGACGAGGTCGAGCTTGCGTTCCCAGTCGTCGTCGTCGCCGGGTCTCGGCTCACCGGGCTCCACGCCGACGGACCGCGCGTCGTCGCCGAGCGACTCGCGGTAGGCGGCCACCGCGTCCGCGCGCTCGACGCCGGTCAGCTCGCCCCGCCCGACGGCATACGCGTTCGCCTGGGCTGGCACGAAGAGGTTGACGCCGAAGGGGCGCGAGCTCGCGTCCCACACCTCGGCGATCGCCGACGCGAGCTGAGGTGCCGTGAGGTAGCCCGCGGCGAGGAAGCCCAGACCACCGGCCTCGCCGACCGCGGCGACGAGCTCGGGAGTGGTCGGACCTCCCGCCATCGGGGCGCCGACGACACCGGTCTCGAGCGTTCGCAGCAGCATGCCCCGACGCTACTCCGCCCGCCCGCCCGGGGCACCGGGCCGTGCGGCCGGCGCCGCGAGTGTGGGAGTGGGCGTGGTCACCGCGGCCGGACGACCCGCCCCTCGTCCCACACCGGCTCGGTCGACTCGTAGACGCGGCCGTCGGCACCGAAGACGAGGAAGCGGTCGAAGCCGCGCGCGAACCACCGGTCGTGGGTGACGGCCACGACCGTGCCCTCGAAGCGGTCGAGCCCCTCCTCGAGCGCCTCGGCCGACTGGAGGTCGAGGTTGTCGGTCGGCTCGTCCAGCAGCAGCATCGTCGCTCCCGAGAGCTCGAGCAGCAGGATCTGGAACCGGGCCTGCTGCCCGCCTGACAGCGACTCGAACTTCTGCTCGCCGGAGCGCGCCAGCTCGTAGCGGTCGAGCGCCCGGGCGGCCTGCTCGCGCGGGCGACCCTCGCGGTGCTCGTCGCCCCGGTGCAGGATCTCGAGCAGCGTGCGCCCCATGAGCGAGGGGTGCTCGTGCGTCTGGGCGAACCATCCCGGACGCACGCGCGACCCCAGCCGCACGACGCCGGAATGTTCGACGGGCACCGGTCGCACGTCGCCGACGGGCTGGTGCTCGCGCTCGGGATCGGTGCCGCCGCACGCGAGCAGCCGCAGGAAGTGGGACTTGCCCGAGCCGTTGCTGCCGAGGATCGCGACGCGCTCGCCGTACCAGACCTCGAGGTCGAAGGGCTTCATCAGACCGGTCAGCTCGAGCCCCGTCGCGACGATGGCCCGCTTGGCCGTGCGGCCTCCGGTGAGGCGCATCTTGACCGACTGCGTCATCGGCGTCTCCTCGGGCGGGCCGGCCTGCTCGAACTTCGCGAGGCGGGTCTGCGCGGCCTGGTAGCGCGACGCCATGCCGTCGTTGAACTTGGCCTTGACCTTGAGCGTCTGCACGAGGGTCTTGAGCTTGACGTGCTCCTCGTCCCAGCGGCGGCGGAGCTCCTCGAGGCGGTCGTTGCGGTCGGTGCGGGCCTGGGCATACGTCGCGAAGCGGCCGGGGTGCACCCAGAGCGTGGCTCCCGCGGCACCGGGCTCGAGAGTCGCGACGCGGGTGGCGACCCGGTCGAGCAGCTCGCGGTCGTGGCTGATGAAGAGCACCGTCTTCGGCGAGGCGACGAGGGCCTCCTCGAGCCAGCGCTTCGTCGGCACGTCGAGGTAGTTGTCCGGCTCGTCGAGGAGCAGCACCTCCTCGGGCCCGCGCAGGAGCGCCTCGAGCACGAGCCGCTTCTGCTCACCGCCGGAGAGCGTCGTGACCGTGCGCCACTGCGCCTGCTCGTAGGGGATGCCGAGGGCCGCGACGGTGCACTGGTCCCAGAGCGTCTCCTGCTCGTAGCCACCGGCCTCGCCCCACTCGACGAGCGCGTGGGCATAGGCCATCTGGTCGTCCTCGGAGTCGCGCTCCATCATGAGCAGCTCGCTGCGGTCGATCTCCTCGGCGGCGGCGCGGATGCGCTCGGGTGCCACCGAGACGAGCAGGTCGCGCACCGTCGTGTCGTCGCGGACCTTACCGATGAACTGGCGCATGACCCCCAGGCCGCCCGAGCGCGTGACCGCGCCCTCATGGGCCGCGATGTCGCCCGCGATGATCCGCGTCAGCGTCGTCTTCCCGGTCCCGTTGGGGCCGATGAGCGCGACCTTGGCCCCCTCCCCGACCCGCACGGAGACGTCGTTGAGCAGCGGCCTGCCGTCAGGCAGGCTGAACGAGACGGAGTTGACGTCGACATGGCCCACGAGGGTCAAGCCTGACGTATGCCGTGGGGCCGCGTCACGCGGTTAAGCATCCGGTCGCGCACGTGTCACCCCCACGCCCAGGAGTCGAGCACGGCGCGGTAGACGTCGAGCGCCTCCGGGTGGGCAGGGTCGTAGGTGAGCCGGATCGCGAAGGCCTGCTCGGTGTAGGCGACGACGTAGTAGAGGTGGCGCACCTGCTCCGACTGGTCCACGACGATGCCCATCGCCCGGTAGCCGGCGATCTCGCGCTCGGGCGCAGCCATCGGAGTCAGGCCCTTGGCTTCGAAGCCCCGACGGATCCCGTCGACGACCTCGGCCAGCGAGTGCGAGCCGACCTTGATCGGGCGCTCGACCGCGATGAACGCCGGCACGCCGTCGTCGTCGGGCTGCACGAGGGTGTCCGGGGACGGGTCGAGGTCGCGCTCGGCCCGGCTCCACCCGACGGGCTGGAGGTAGCTGTAGTCGACGCCGCGGACACGGTCCTCGGTCATCGCCACGGGGCCGACCGCGGCCGGGAGCGGTTCGATGCGGTGGCCACCGCTGTCGATCGTCGGCGCCGCGGACGTCGGCAGGTGGACGACGCCGACGTCGGTCGGGGTCGGCGCCACCGGGGCGGGGTCGGCGGAGCACCCGGCGACGCCCGGGGCCACGACCAGGGCGATCGCCGGGAGGAGTGCCGCCGACCTCCTCACTCGAGACGCCATGGGGCTACGTCCACGCCCAGGTCGAGAGGAGCTCGTCGAACTCGGCCATCGCGTGCGTCGCATCGGCCTGGGAGGAGCTGAGAGTGAGCAGGTAGATGCGGCCTGCGCGCGCGACGCCGTAGGAGCGGGCGAGTACCTTGATGCCCTGCTGCTCGAAGGTCGTCGTGAAGCCGACGGCCGTGGAGCCCGACACGCTCCTGTCGGGGGCCGACGACACGGTGCGTCCCGCGGCTCCGAGCTGCTGACGCCCCTTGGCCAGCTCGTCGTCGAGGACCGACTGGTCGCCGGCGGTCGAGGTGACCACGAGGTTGTTGGCGAAGGCACCGACCTTCTTGGACGAGAGGAGCACGAGGTCGATGTCGGCCACGCCGGTGGCCTTGTCGGTCGCCTCGGTCCACCCCTCCGGAGGCACGACGGTGAAGGCACCCGAGCGGCCCCGGAGCTCGTCGCCCGCTGACGTCGTGACCGAGCCCGTCGTCGTGGACGGCGTACCCGACGTCGAGGCGGGGCTGCGCTCCGACGGCGACGCGGTGGTGTCCTTGGAGCAGCCCGTGAGCACCAGGGCGCAGGTGAGGACGCCCACCGAGACGACACGGGTCGGGCGGGCCTTCATGCGGACGATCCAACCACAGGTGCCCGGTGGCCGCCGATCCGGTCTCGGGCCTGAGACACCGCTCAGGCGGGAGAACGGCGCGCCCGCGTGGCCGCGGCCCGCGCGGCGAGGTCGTCGTCGTCCGGGTAGACGACCTCCTCGAGGCTGAGGCCGTGCGGCGGCATGACGTGGATCCCTGCGGTGCGCTCGGCCCGGTCCCGGAGCGCCCGCGGCCAGTCCGCAGGCCGACGGCCCTCGCCGACGGGCACGACGGCACCGACGAGCGACCGCACCATCGAGTGGCAGAAGGCGTCGGCTCGCACCGTGGCGGCGAGCACGCCGTCGGGGAGACGGACCCATGAGAAGTCGAGCAGGGTGCGCACGGTCGTCGCACCCTCCCGCTGCTTGCAGAACGCCGCGAAGTCGCGCAGTCCGACGAGCGAGCGCGACGCGTCGTCCATGGCCGCGACGTCGAGGGGCCGGCGCCACCAGACCGTGTCGTGGCGCCGGAGCGGGTCGCGGTCTGCGTCGAGGTCGGCAAGGCGGTAGAGGTAGCGGCGTTCGACGGCCGAGAAGCGTGCGTCGAAGCCGACGGGGGCCACCGCCGCACGGCGCACGACGACGTCCGGGCCCAGCAGGCCACCGAGTCGACTGACGAGGGCCGCCCCCGGCTCCCGGTCGGAGCGCCCCGGCAGGCCGGCCCACGCCCGGGCGTCGAGGTCCACGTGGGCGACCTGACCGCGCGCGTGGACGCCGGCATCGGTGCGGCCGGCCACGGTGACCCGGACGGGCTCCGGGCTGCGCAGCACCGTGGACAGGGCGGCGGTCAGCTCACCCTGGACCGTGCGCAGCGCCGGCTGGGCGGCCCACCCCGAGAAGGCCGTCCCGTCGTAGGCCAGGTCGAGGCGCACGCGCAGCGTGGACCCGCTCGACTCGCTCATGGCGCCCGAGCCTAACGGGATCCGAGGGGCGTCCGTGACGCGCGCCCGTCAACCAGGGACGGGTCGTGCACGTCCTATGAGTGGGACACCGGACGACCCGGTCCGGACCCGCCAGAAGGGGGAACCTCCATGCACACCGTCACCCGCCGCCTCCTCGTCGCCGCGTGCGCGGCCGCACTCACCGCGCCGGTCGCGTCCGCCGGCACCCTCACACCGGCCACGGCGTCGACCGCGCCGTCCTGCGGCGTCACGTGGGGATCCGGGGCGAAGGCGACGAGCCCCGCCCAGCTCTGGAGCGGCGCCGTCACGGGGGTCCGGGCCGGTCGGCACGCCTGCTACGACCGACTGGTCATCGACCTCGCCCGGGGCCGGGGCAGCCTCGGCTACACCGTCCGCTACGTCAGCGCCGTCACCGCGCCGGGCAGCGGCCTTCCCGTCGCCGTGACCGGTGGCGCGAGGATCCAGGTCACCATCGATGCGCCGTCGGTTCTCGGCCGGACCACGACGACCTTCTCGGGCTGGAACACCTTCCGGCAGCTCAAGGGCATCGGCAGCTTCGAGGGGTACACCGACTACGGGCTCGGCGTGCAGGCGCGGCTGCCGATGCGCGCCTTCGTCCTGGCGGACGCCGACGGTGGCCGCCGTCTCGTCGTCGACGTCGCCCACCGGTGGTGAACGGGAAGGGCCCCGCACCAGTGGTACGGGGCCCGACTCGTCGCGCCGGAGCTCGAGGTCACTCTCGGTGGCGCGGGTGGCTCAGGAGCCGGAGCCAGCCTTCGTGAAGCCGGCGGCCTCGGCGTCCTCGGCCGACGTGAACCAGAACTCGGCGATCGTCTGGTCGTACCACTGGCCGTCGGGCTCGTGGTACTTGCCGGAGTCGGCGTTGCCCTTGACGGTGTAGCCGTTCTCGGGCGACGAGCCGTCCTCGTTCGCGGCGACGGCGCCCTTCGGCAGCTCGACAGCAGCCTCGGTGGCCTCGGCCTTCTCGGCGTCCTCAGCGGCCTTCGTCTCGGCAGCGGCCTGCTTCGACTCGCTCTGCTTCGCAGCGCGCTTCGTGGCGGACTCGGCCTCCTTGACCGTCGCCTTCTTGGCCGACAGCGGCTCGCGGACGAGCTCGATGACGACCATGGGGGCGTTGTCGCCCTTGCGGGCGGCGATCTTCGTGATGCGGGTGTAGCCACCGTCGCGGGCCGCCATGTCAGGGGCGATCTCGGCGAACAGGCGGTGGACGACACCCTTGTCACGCACGACCGTGAGGACGCGGCGACGGGCGTGCAGGTCGCCGCGCTTGGCGAACGTGATGAGACGCTCGGCGAGCGGGCGCAGACGCTTGGCCTTGGCCGCGGTCGTCGTGATCTTGTCGTGCTCGAAGAGCGACGTCGCGAGGTTGGCCAGGATCAGCCGCTCGTGGGCGGGGCCGCCACCGACGCGGGGACCCTTGGTGGGGGTGGGCATTTCGTTTCTCCTAGAAGTCCGACCAGGCCGTTCTCGAGCAGTTCGCCGAGGGCTCGGTCAAGAAGCGGTTGGTCAGAGACGCTCGTCCTCGACGAACGACTGGTCGTCGTCGTCGCTGTAGTCGTCCTCGCCGTAGCCGTCGACGAGGGCAGACGGGTCGAACCCGGGCGGGCTGTCCTTGAGGGCCAGACCCATGCCGACGAGCTTGGCCTTGACCTCGTCGATCGACTTCGCACCGAAGTTGCGGATGTCGAGCAGGTCGGCCTCGCTGCGGCCCACGAGCTCACCCACGGTGTGGATGCCCTCGCGCTTGAGGCAGTTGTAGGAACGAACGGTGAGGTCGAGGTCCTCGATCGGCAGGGCGAGGTCAGCGGCGAGCGCGGCGTCCGTCGGCGACGGGCCCATGTCGATGCCCTCGGCCTCGACGTTGAGCTCGCGAGCCAGACCGAACAGCTCGACCAGCGTCTTGCCGGCCGAGGCCATGGCGTCACGCGGGGTCATCGAGTTCTTCGTCTCGACGTCGACGATGAGCTTGTCGAAGTCGGTGCGCTGCTCGACACGGGTCGCCTCGACCTTGTAGGTCACGGTGAGCACCGGGCTGTAGATCGAGTCGACCGGGATGCGGCCGATCTCCTGGTCACCGGACTTGTTCTGCTGCGCCGAGACGTAGCCACGGCCACGCTCCACGGTCAGCTCCATCTCGAGCTTGCCCTTGTCGTTGAGCGTCGCGATGTGCAGGTCGGGGTTGTGCACCTCGACACCAGCCGGAGGCGTGATGTCGGCAGCGGTGACCGCACCCGGGCCCTGCTTGCGCAGGTACATGACGACCGGCTCGTCGTGCTCCGAGGAGACGACGAGGCCCTTGATGTTGAGGATCATCTCGGTGACGTCCTCCTTCACGCCCGGAACGGTCGTGAACTCGTGGAGCACGCCGTCGATGCGGATGGAGGTGACCGCCGCGCCCGGGATGCTCGAGAGCAGGGTGCGACGGAGGGAGTTGCCGAGCGTGTAGCCGAAGCCGGGCTCGAGCGGCTCGATGGTGAAGCGGCTGCGGTTCTCGACCACGACCTCTTCGGAGAGCACGGGACGCTGTGCGATGAGCACTGTTCATTTCCTTCCCACGGGCGACCGCCATATGACGCCTCGTGAAACTGCCCGGTCGTGATCCGGGCGGGCCGGCTCGGCTCTGTCTGCGAGCGCGACCCCAGGCAGGACCCCCTCCGTATGCCGCTGGGCGGGCCCAGCGGCATACGGACGTGGGGCTGGTGTCAGTTCTTCGAGTAGAGCTCGACGATCAGCTGCTCGGTGAGCTGCGAGTCGATCTGCGCGCGCACCGGGAGCTGGTGGATGAGGATCTGCAGCGAGCCGTCGACGACCTGCATCCAGGCCGGGACGGGACGCTCGCCGAACGTCTGGCGAGCCAGCTCGAACGGGAAGGTCTCGACCGACTGCTTGCGGACCGTGATGATGTCGTACTGCTCGACGCGGTAGCTCGGGACGTCGACGCGCACGCCGTTGACCTCGAAGTGACCGTGCGTCACGAGCTGGCGGGCGTGGCGACGCGTGCGGGCCAGGCCCGCGCGGTAGACCACGTTGTCCAGACGCGACTCGAGGATCTGGAGAAGGTTCTCGCCGGTCTTGCCGGGGCGCTTCGCCGCTTCCTTGTAGTAGCGGACGAACTGCTTCTCCATGACGCCGTACTGGAAGCGGGCGCGCTGCTTCTCCTGGAGCTGGGTGAGGTACTCCTTCTCCTGGATCCGGCGACGGCCGTGCTGGCCGGGCGGGAAGGGACGGAGCTCGAAGTTCTTGTCGCCGCCGACGAGGTCCATCTTGAGGCGGCGGGACTTCTTGGTGATCGGGCCGGTGTAACGAGCCATGTTTCTAGTTCTCTCTCTCGCTCAGGCCGGATCAGACGCGACGGCGCTTGGGCGGGCGGACACCGTTGTGCGGCGTGGGCGTGACGTCGCTGATCGCGCCGACCTCGAGGCCGGTGGCGGTGAGCGAGCGGATCGCCGTCTCGCGGCCCGAACCCGGGCCCTTGACGAAGACGTCGACCTTGCGCATGCCGTGCTCCATGGCGCGGCGGGCAGCAGCCTCGGCAGCCATCTGGGCGGCGAACGGGGTGGACTTGCGCGAGCCCTTGAAGCCGACCTGGCCGGCAGAGGCCCACGCGATCACGGCGCCGGTGGGATCCGTGATCGAGATGATCGTGTTGTTGAACGTGCTCTTGATGTGAGCGTGCCCGTGGGCGACGTTCTTCTTCTCCTTGCGACGAACCTTCGTCACACGAGCCTTGGGAGGCATTTTTCTCCTACGTCAGAACTGAATGTCGGTGAGACGTGATCGCGAGGCGATCAGCGTCACTTGGCCTTCTTCTTGCCGGCCACGGTGCGCTTCGGGCCCTTGCGGGTGCGCGCGTTGGTCTTGGTGCGCTGACCGCGCACGGGCAGACCACGACGGTGACGGAGACCTTCGTAGGAACCGATCTCGACCTTGCGGCGGATGTCGGCCTGCACCTCACGGCGAAGGTCACCCTCGAGGCGGTAGTTGCCCTCGAGGAAGTCACGAAGCGCAACGAGCTCGGTCTCACCGAGGTCCTTGACGCGGGTGTTGGGGTCGACGCCGGTGGCAACCAGCGCCTCCTTGGAACGGGTGCGACCGACACCGAAGATGTAGGTCAGTGCGACCTCGACGCGCTTCTCGCGCGGAAGGTCGACTCCAACAAGACGAGCCATGTTGGGTTGTCTCCTGATTTCTGTTACGCGGAGGTCTGGAGCAAGGCACCGATCCGGGGTCACGGTCCGCCACACAGAAGGACGGGCCACCGGTCCCCGGCCTCCGTGCCGGGGGTGACGTCCTGCGCCGACACGACGGTCGGTCATCAGGGGCCGGGTGCTGCTTTCATTCACTTGTCTTGCGTGCTGTCGAAGTTCTGTCGACGGCGAGGTGGTGCTTCTGCTCAGCCCTGGCGCTGCTTGTGGCGCAGGTTCTCGCAGATCACCATGACCCGACCGTTGCGGCGGATCACCTTGCACTTGTCGCAGATCTTCTTGACGCTCGGCTGAACCTTCATCTGCCTGCTGTCTTCAGATCGCGCGCCTGCCACCGCGGGCCCCGGAGGGCACGTGACGATCAGGTGCTTGGTTGTGTAATCGGGAGTTGGTGCCTCGCACTCGTCCCGGCTCGACATGCCCGCTCTCGCGGACCGGTCGCGGCCGACCCTGGTGCTCAGCGGTAGCGGAAGACGATCCGACCGCGGGTCAGGTCATAGGGCGAGAGCTCGACCACCACACGGTCCTCCGGGAGGATCCTGATGTAGTGCTGTCGCATCTTGCCCGAGATGTGTGCGAGCACCTTGTGACCGTTGGAGAGCTCCACCCGGAACATCGCGTTCGGGAGAGCCTCGACGATCGTGCCCTCGATCTCGATGACACCGTCCTTCTTGGCCATATCCTCCGTCTATCTGTTGGTGGCCGACCCGGACTGAACCGGCCTTTGGGACGTGCCTGGGTGCCGTGCTCGTCGCACAGCGAGAACTCAGGCGCCGAGGCACACGACACCCAACGCACAAGACTACGCCACGCGAGCCCGTTCCCCGAAATCGTGGCCGCCGGGCGACGACCCACCCGGACCGTCCCGCGCCGGGGCCTCGCGGAAGGTCCTCCCGCGGGAGGATCCCGTATGCCGTCGCCTTGGGTAGCGTGCTCGCGTGACCGTCCGGCCCGCACCCCAGACTCCCGCCGCGCCGGCCGCGCCCGGCGGGGCGGCACAGCCCCTCGTCGACCGCGTCGGGGCGATCATCGCCCTGCTCTACTTCGTCACGTCGATCACGATCGCGGCAGGGTTGGACCGCAGCACCTGGTGGGTCAACGTGCGGGACCAGCCCGCGGTCCTCGGCTACGTCGGCATCGGGCTCGGCGCCCTGCTCCTGCTCCTGCTCCCCCGTTTCCCGCGCGCGACGTTCGCGGCGTGCGGGGTGCTCGCCTACCTGCTGTACGCCGTGGGCGCCATGCTCGGGCTTCCGACGGTGCTCATGGCACTGGTCGCACTCTTCGGCGTCACCCTCTGGACCGACCGGCGCGGCGGACTGTGGGCCCTCGCTGCGGCGCTGGCCTCGATCGGCGTCGCCACCGCGCTGCTCCTCCTCCGCTTCGGCTACCTCCTGCCGCCGCTCGAGACCTTCCTGTCCGACCGGGTCGCCGTCTTCCTCTTCAACAGCGCCGCCGTCGTCGTGCTCACCTGGGCGGTGGCCGACCAGGTCCGCGCCGCCCGGGAGCGGGCCGCTCTCCAGCACGAGTCCGCGTCGCACGCAGCCGACGCAGCCGCCCACGAACAGGCCGAGCGCGCTGCCGTGAGCCGCGCTGACGGGCTGGCCGACCGGCAGCGGATCGCCCGCGAGATGCACGACGTCGTGGCGCACGGACTCTCGGTCATGATCGTGCAGGCCGACGGCGCGCGCTTCGCGGCCGCCTCCGACCCCGACGCTGCGACGACCGCGCTCGCGACGATCGCCGCGACGGGGCGGGCCTCGCTGGCCGAGATGCGGCGGCTGCTTGGCGTGCTCCGCGACGACACGACCGGCGTTCCGGAGGCGCCGCAGCCAGGACTGGCCGACATCGAGACCCTCGTGGCGGCCCTCACCGCGGGAGGGAGGGTCGTGCACCTGCGCCAGGACGGCGAGTTGCTGCTCCACGACGCGACCGAGGGTGATGCCGCGACCGGGCTGACGGCCTACCGGATCGTCCAGGAGGCCCTGACGAACGTCATGAAGCACGCCGGCGACGACGCGACGGCCTGGGTCAGCGTGACCGTCGGACCGAGCCGCGTCGTCGTCGAGGTCGTCGACGACGGCCTCGGCGAGGCCCGCGTCGACGGTGGTGCGGGCCACGGCCTTCGGGGCATGGCCGAGCGGGTCGAGGTGCTCGGCGGCTCGCTCGTCACGGGACCCGATCCTCGCGGGGGCTACCGGGTCGTGGCGACGCTGCCCCGGCTCGCGGCCGGGGCGACCCGACCCCTCGAGGTGACGCCGTGATCCGCGTCATGATCGTCGACGACCAGGCGCTGGTGCGGGCGGGCTTCGCCATGCTCGTCCGATCGCAGCCCGACCTCGTCGTGGTCGCGGAGTGCGCCGACGGTCAGCAGTGCCTCGACACCCTCGCGACGGTGCCGGTGGACGTCGTCCTCATGGACGTCCGGATGCCACGGATGGACGGCATCGAGGCCACCCGCCTGATCGTCGAACGCGACTGCGCCACAAGAGTTCTCGTGCTGACGACCTTCGACCTCGACGAGTACGCCTTCACGGCCCTGCGTGCCGGAGCCTCCGGCTTCCTGCTCAAGGACGCGCCACCCGAGGACCTCCTTGCAGCGATCCGCACGGTGCACGCCGGCGACGCCGTCATCGCGCCCTCGACCACGCGACGCCTCGTCGAGACGTACGTCCGGAGCGCTCCCGTCGCGCCGGCGATCCTCGACCGCACGACGGCCCTGACCGACCGCGAGCGCGAGGTCTGGGTAGCCATCGCCAACGGCCTGACGAACTCCGAGATCGCCGAGGCGCTCTTCGTCTCCGAGACGACGGTCAAGACGCACGTCGGCCACATCCTGGCCAAGACCGGCGTCCGCGACCGCGTCGCGCTCGTCGTGCTCGCCTACCAGACGGGGGCCGTGGCGCTGTCCTGAGCCGGGCGACGGACGCGGCCACGGCCGCGTCTCCACCCGCGCGGCGCCGCGCTCCTCCCGCGGGAGGAGGGCGAGCTCGGTCCACGGCCCGATGCGGCCCTCGGGGTCGGGCTCCTAGCGTCGAGACATGATCCAGACAGACCCTTCGGCCCCCGTCGCGCCCGCACCTCCGGCGCCCACCTCGCCGGCCGGCGAGCTCGCCGAGGCCGTCGTCGACCACGGGGCACTCGCGGCGAACGTCCGCACCCTCCGCGCGGCCGCCGGCACCCGGCTCATGGCCGTCGTCAAGGCCGACGCCTTCGGTCACGGCGCCGTGCCGGTCGCCCGCACCTGCCTGACCGCCGGTGCGTCCTGGCTCGGGGTGACCCGCGTCGGAGAGGCGCTCGAGCTGCGTCGGGCCGGCATCACGGCTCCGGTCCTCGCGTGGCTCTTCGAACCGGCCCGCGCCGAGGAGGCGGCCGCCGCACACGTGGACCTCTCGGTGAGCAGCCCCGGCGACCTCGCTGCGGTCGCCCGCACGACGGGACGCGCGCGCCTCCACCTCAAGCTCGACACCGGCCTGCACCGCAGCGGCTGCCCGGGCGAGGACTGGGCCCGGCTCGTGTCGGCCGCCGCGGTGCTGGAGTCGGCCGGACGGGTCCAGGTCGTCGGCCTGTGGTCCCACCTGTCGCACGGCGGCCAGCCGGACGCGGTCGCGACCCACCGCCAGCTGCTCATGTTCCGCGTCGGCATCGACGTCGCCCGTGCCGCCGGACTGCGCCCCGAGATCGTGCACCTCGCGAACACCGCTGCGGTGCAGACCAACTCGCGCCACACGGCGTACGACCTCGTCCGGGTCGGAGCCGGCATCTACGGGATCGGCGACGGGCTGCGGCCCGCACTGACCGTGCGGACCCGGGTCGTGCAGGTGCGCCACGTCGCAGCGGGCCGCGGGGTCGGCTACGACCATGTCGACCGCACGACGCGCGACACCCATCTGGCGCTCGTCCCGCTCGGCTACGCCGACGGGGTGCCACGAGCCGCGACGGGCCGGGCGAGCGTGTGGGTCGGCGGGCGACGGGCCCGGCTCATCGGCCGGGTCTGCATGGACCAGGTCGTGGTCGACGTGGGGCCGGAGCCGGTCCCGATCGGCACCGAGGTGCTCGTCCTCGGAGCAGGTGACCGAGGCGAGCCGACCGCTCGCGACTGGGCGAGCTGGGCCGGCACCAACGAGCACGAGATCTACACGGGCATCGGCGCACGCGTCGTGCGCCGGCACGTCGGGGGCACGCCGGGCATCCAGGTGCCCCGCGTCGGAACGGAGGAACGATGAAGGTCGCGGTCATCCACGGAGGCACGAGCACCGAGCACGACGTGTCCGTCGCGAGCGGCGAAGGGATCATCGCCGGTCTGCGCAGCGCCGGCCACGACGTCGTTCCCGTGCTCGTGGAGCGGTGGGGCGAGTGGCGGACCGGCACCGGCTCCGGCGTGCTGGACGCAGCCGAGACGCTGCTGGGCTGTGACGTGGCGGTGCCTGCGCTGCACGGGATCGTCGGCGAGGACGGCACCGTCCAGGGTTTCCTCGAGATCCTCGGCGTGCCCTACGTCGGCTCGCCCGTCGCGGCGAGCGCCGTCTGCCTGGACAAGCAGCTGACGAAGCTCGTCGTGGCCGCGGCCGGGGTGCCGGTCGCACCGGGCCTGCTCGTCCCCTCCGAGCGGGCGGTCGCCGCGACACGCTCGGCCGCTGAGCTCCAGCGCCTCGTCGACGACGTGACCGCGGCCGGTCTGCTCGGTCCGCTCTTCGTCAAGCCGGTGCACGGGGGGTCGAGCATGGGGGTCACCCGGATCGACGTCGTCGCCGACCCCACGCACAGCGGGCAGCCAGAGGCCGGTGCGACATCGCTGTCGAGCGCGCTGTCGACCGCGCTGTCGACCGCCCTGTCGACGGCGCTCGAGGGCGGGTCGGACGCCGTGATCATCGAGGCGGAGGTGGCCGGGCTCGAGGTCGACGTGCCCGTGCTCGAGCTGCCCGACGGCCAGGTGCGGTGCGGCCCCGCGCTGCTCGTCGAGAGCGACCCCGACGAGCCCTTCTTCACGGAGACCGCCAAGTACGTCAGTGCCGGGACGCGGTTCACCGTGCCCGCGGGGCTCCCCCCGGAAGAGACCCGGCGACTGGAGCGGCTCGCGACCACGGCCTACCGGGCCCTCGGCTGCCGGGGCCTCGCGCGGGTCGACTTCCTCGTCGGACCCGACGGACCGGTGCTCAACGAGGTGAACACCTTCCCGGGCTTCACCCCGGCCTCGCAGTTTCCGCGGATGTGGGCCGCCGCCGGCCTGACCTACCCGGAGCTCGTCGACGTCCTCGTGCGCACCGCGGCAGCACGACCGGTCGCAGCGACCGGCCGTTCGGTCGGCGCCACCGACCGCTCGGTCGACGTGACCCGCGGCGTGGTCGTCGGATGAGCGCGTCGCCGAGGACCGTCGCGCCGACCGGGTCCGGTGACCCGGTGCTGCTCGCCGACCCGAGGGTCAGCGGCATCCCCGTCGTCGAGGACCGTTCCCCGCTCGTCGACCTCGCCACCGTCGGGGTCCAGGTCAGGCGGCTACCGCCGGCTCCGCCGCCCGGTCTCGGTCTGTCGTGGAGATCGGCGGGCGCGGTCCCGGGTGCACCGCCCGGAGCGCACGGGCTGGTCCGGCGGACGCTGGCCGAGCGTCTCGGGGAGGCGGAGGCCCTGCTCCCCGACGGCCTGCGCCTGCTGGTCGTCGAGGGGCTGCGACCCCTGGGCACCCAGCGCAGGATCCATGCGGCGTACCGGGCCCGTCTCGCGACCGAGCGACCAGGCATGGACGAGCTCGCGCTCGACCGGCTCGCGAGCAGGTTCGTCGCCCCACCGGCCACGGCGCCGCACGTCAGCGGGGCCGCCGTCGACCTGACGCTCGCCGACGGCGACGGCCGGCCGCTCGACCTCGGCTGTCCCGTCGACGCGACCCCCGAGGAGAGCGGCGGGGCGTGCTACTTCGACGCCCCGGGCCTCGACGACGAGGCACGCCACCTGCGGCGCGTGCTCGCCGGAGCCCTGGGACCGGCCGGCCTCGTGAACTACCCGACGGAGTGGTGGCACTGGTCGTTCGGGGACCGCTACTGGGCCCATGTCACGGGCAGTCCCTTCGCGGTCCACGGACCGGTGGCTGCAGCCGACCTCGCCTCGGACGCTCCCCCGCCGCTCAGCCTTCCAGCTCGGCCCGGCGGAGCGTGACGACGCGCTCGACGACCTCGTCGGGGATCGGCTGGTCGACGCTGAAACGGATCGTGCCCTTGCTCAGGGAGAACCCCGTCAAGTCGGGCGCGACGGACTCGACGACAGCGGGGCTGAACGGGAAGACCGAGAGGTGCCTGGCGGCGGCCGTGATGCCGAGGAGCGGACGCCCGGCGAGACGCAGGGCCGGCATGCCGTAGCTCGTCCCCTCGTCGGCGTCGGGCGCGACGCGCCGAGCGACGTCGACCACGTGCTGCAGGGCTGCTCGCTGGTCCGGCTCGAGGCCGACGAGGTAGTCATCGATGGTTCCCACCCGGCCATCGTGGCACCAGCGTGAGGCGCCGCGGGCCCGTTCGACGCACCGACTCACCGGGGCAAGCTGCAGCCGGCTTGGCCACGACGGCCGTCACCATCGTCGCCGGCCCGCTCAACGACCTCGGGCTCGACCCGCGCATCGGCTGCTCGACGCCGCAGCCCTCGACGTAGCCGGGAGCCGGCGGGTGGGAGCGGCATACTGGCCGGGTGACCGAGCCCGGCGCTGACGCCACCGTCCCACCCGCCACCTCCACGCCGCCACCGGCTCAGGGGACGCCGCCTGACCGCACGGACGCGGTCACGGCGCCCCCGTCGGCCGCGGAGAGCGTGGAGGACTACTACGCCCGCATCGCCGCCGCGGCCGGGGAGGACGGCCGCCTTCCCGTCGCCGTCGAGGAGATGCCCGGCTGGGACATCTACCCCTACGAGATCGAGGGCCTGCGCCTCAAGCCGGTGCAGCCCCCGGTCGACGAGGAGCCGGCCCGGCGCGGCGAGCACGCCGCCGACTGCTGGTGCACCGACGGCTTCGGGGACGCCGACGACCGGCTCGTCTGGTCGAACGCCCGCTGGCGCCTGACGCTCTCCGTCGACACCGGCCTCCCGGTGATGCTCATGCTCATGCCCCTCGCACACCACGACCTGCCCTCCCTGCCGGGCGACCTCGCGGCCGAGATGGGCCAGCTCGTCGTCGCGGTGTCGGACGCCGTCGAGCACGTGCCGAGCGTCGGTCGGGTCCAGCTCGCGAAGTACGGCGACGGCGGAGCGCACCTGCACCTCTTCTTCCTCGGTCGCCCCGCCCGCCTGCTCCAGTTCCGCGGGTCGCCGCTCATCGACTGGGAGGAGAACCTCCCGCGGGTGCCCCTCGACGTGCTCCAGGCGAACGCGCGCGTCGTCGCCGAGCGGATGGTCGTCCACGTCGGCGGCACGCCCGGAGGCCTCGGCCGCTAGCGCCCTTGCCGAGTCCACCGGCGGGACGCCGAAGACCACCCAACCGTCCGCACCCGGGTCGACGACACCCACCCGCTCCTCAGGCCCGCTGGCTCGCGGGCCGTTCGAAGAAGAGCACGGCGACGACGCCGACGAGCAGGACCGCAGCGGGCAGCAGCATCGACTCGGCCATCGCATCGGCGAAGCCGCTCGCGACCTGCGCCGGCATCGTCGTCCCAGTCCCCTGCAAGCCGCCCAGCTGACCGGAGACGCCCGGCAGGTCGGCGGCGAGCCGGGCCTCGATGAGGGCCGCGATGGCCGCGCTGCCGAGGACCGCCCCGACCTGGCGGGTGGTGTTGTAGACGCCCGACCCGGCACCGGCCGACGACAGCGGCAGGTTGCGGGTGGCGGTCGCGCCGAGCGGGCCCCACATGAAGGCGTTGCCGACGCCCATGAGCGCCATGGGCAGGAGCAGCACCCACGTCTCGGTCTCGGGGTGCATGACGAGGGCGAGCCAGAGCAGGGAGAGGGCCGTGAGGCCGATCCCGGCCGCGGTGATGCCGCGCGGGTGGACCCGGTCGGCGAGCCGGCCGGACACGGGGGCCAGGCCACCCGAGATGACGGCCATCGGCGCGAGCAGGAGCGCCGAGGCGGTCGGCGACATCCCGCGCACGGCCTGTGCGTAGAGCATGAGGGGGAAGGCCATCGCCGTGATGGAGAAGCCGATGGTGGTGATCGCGACGTTGGCGAGCGAGAAGTTGCGGTCGTCGAAGAGCCGCAGGGGCAAGAGCGGCTCGCGGGTGTTGTGTGCCTGCCACCAGATGAAGACGCCGAGCACGAGCAGGCCGACGCCGATGAGGAGAGGCACGGAGACGAACCCGGAGATGGTGCCCCAGTCGTAGGTCTCGCCCTCCTGGACGCCGAACACGACGAGGAACATGCCGACCGCCGAGAGCGCGACGCCGATCCAGTCGAAGCTGTGGCTGTGCGTCTCGAGCCGCGGCACGAGACGGGCGGCGAGCGCGAAGGCGACGACGCCGACCGGCACGTTGATGAAGAAGATCCACTCCCACCCGGGACCGTCGACGAGGAGGCCACCGACGACGGGACCGACGAGGATCGCCACGCCCGCCGTGGCGCCCCACAGCGCCATGGCCTGCCCGCGGGAGGCCGCCGGGAACGTGCGGGTGATGACGGCCATGGTCTGCGGCGTCAGCATCGCGGCGCCGAGTCCCTGCACGACGCGGGCGAGGATGAGCCCGGTGATGGTGCCGGTGAGCCCGCACCACAGCGACGCGAGGGTGAAGACCGTGAGCCCCACGAGGTAGAGGTTCTTCGGGCCGTAGCGGTCGCCGAGCCGGCCGGTGATGAGCAGCGGCGTGGCGTAGGCGAGCAGGTAGGCGCTCGTGACCCAGATGACTCTGTTGACGTCGGTGTCGAGGCCCCTGAGGATCGCCGGTGTCGCCACCGACACGATGGTCGAGTCGACGAGGATCATGAAGAAGCCGATGACCATCGCCCAGAGGGCCGGCCACGGGTTGTGCCCGTCGGGCACCCCACCGAGCGGCGCCACGGGGGCGGCCCGCGGGGTCACCACCTCCGCGGTCGCGTCGCGTCCGGTCACGTCGGTGGTGCTGTCCTCGCCGGCCATGGTGGCCCCCCTTCCGCTGCCTGACGCAGCACCTCTGATTGTCCACCCGGACACCGACAGCCGTCAGGCCCCCGCTGAGGGTCCGTCCGTGGGTCCTTCGAGAGGGCCCGGCGGACGCCCGAACGGGTAGCGACAACCCAGCCCCGGCTCAGGCGTACGACCAGCGCGTCGCCAGCCACAGCGGGTCGTAGCCGGTGAGCGGCACCATCCGCCACGTCAGGTCGGCGTCGGCCCCCCGCAGCCGCGCCTCGACGCGAATGCGGTGTGGCGTCTCGACGGCGATGACCTCAGCCCGGAAGGTGTCCTCGTCGACCCAGCCGCCGCTCGAGACGACGGGTAGGGTCGCGCCCGCGGCCGCCAGCTCCCCCTCGCGCCACAGCCCCCGGCCCACGGGGACGCGCAGCCACTCACCGCGCCGGCTCAGCCCGAGCACGACGTCGGGGCCGTCGCGGGTCACGGAGACGGCGGTGTAGTCGGACGAGAGGTCCGAGCTCTCCGAACGGGTGAACTCGGCGTACTCCGGACCGAGCGCGTCCCCGGACATCGCGGGGATCTCGAGGCCGGCGAGGCGCTCGGCGAGCGCACGGTCGGCGTCGGCGGAACCGCTCCCGCCGATGGCCGGCACGACGTGGGCCCAGAGCCCGTCGAGGGTGGACTGCATGCGCGACTGCTCGGCGGTGATCGCCACGACCGTGTCGTGCTCGGGCAGCACGACGAGGAACTGGCCGTAGGCACCGTCGCCGCGGAAGCCGTAGCGCTGCATCCAGAACGAGTAGCCGTAGCCGCGGCGCCAGTCGTCGTCGGCGCCGGGGTCATCGCTGACCGGGCCGAATCCCCGCGTGGCCTCGGCGACCCACGCCTCGGACAACAGCTGCCGCCCGTCCCACCGGCCGCGGTCGAGGTAGAGCTGGGCGATGGAGGCGATGGCCTCGGTGGTCAGGTGCGACCCGGTGAACCCGAGCTCGCGCCCGAGCGGGTCGCGGTGCCACGGGATGTCGGGCAGACCCAGGGGCGCGAGCAGTCGCGGGCGCAGCATCTCGGCCACGCCGACCCCGGCGACACGCCCCACGATGATGGCGAGCAGGTAGGTCGCCACCTGGTTGTACGCGAAGACCGTCCCCGGCTGCCGGGTCGGCCGGGTCGCGAAGACGCGCGGGACCCAGTCGTCCCCGTCGCCGCCCTCGCTGCCGCTCAGCCGGTCGAAGACGTGGGCCCACGCGTCCTCCTCGTGCCCGACGGTCATCGACAGACAGTGCGCGATCCGCACGTCCTCCCAACCGTCGGCCACCACGGCGCGGTCGAGCTCGGGGAAGTGGTCGAGGACCCGGTCGTCGAGCGAGAGGCGCCCCTCCTGCACGAGGAAGCCGACGGCCGTGGCCGTCACCGTCTTCGACAGGGAGTACGCCAGTTGGACGCGGCTCGCGGCATACGGCGTCCACCAGCCCTGCGCGACGACGTGCCCGTGACGCACGACCATGAGACTGTGCAGCCCGAGGTGGTCACGCTCGGCGGCGTCGACGAACGCGTGGATGCCGGCGGCGTCGACGCCCTGCGCCGACGGGGTGCTGCGGGGAAGGCTCACGAGCGTGAGGCTACGCGTCCGGAGGCCGTCGGTGGGCCGGTGCCGACCCCGAGTCGCCCGCGGTCAAGCGGTGACGTCGAGGGGGGCGTATGCCGCCCCGGCAGCCGCGAGCGCAGCCTGGCCCCCGTCGACGGCCGTGAGGATCCACAGTCCGTCCTCGCGGACGGCGACCGAGTGCTCCCAGTGTGCGGCCCGCGTGCCGTCGAGCGTCACGACGGTCCAGTCGTCGGCGAGCACCTTGGTGTCGATGCCGCCGAGGGTGACCATCGGCTCGATGGCGCCGGTGAAGCCGTCGACGAGCTTGGGTCCCGCCTCGCGCACGGCGTAGTTCGGGATCTGGGGGTCCATGTGCATCTGGGTGCCGATGCCGTGGCCGACGTACTCGTCGATGACGCCGTAGGTGCGACCGTCGCGCTCGGCTGCGGCCGCGATGCTCGCCTCGACGGCGTCACCGACGGCGTACAGACGACCGCCGACCTGCATCGCGGCGATCCCGGCGTAGAGGCTGGCCTCGGTGGCATCGATGAGGGCGAGGTCCTCGGGGCGACCCGCCTCCCGCCCACCGACGACGGCGGTGAAGGCCGCGTCGCCGTTCCAGCCCTTGACCTCGGCGCCGCAGTCCACAGAGACGATGTCGCCGGCCTCGAGGACGCGCGGACCCGGGATGCCGTGGACGACCTCGTCGTTGACGCTCGTGCACAGCGTGTGGCTGTAGCCCGGGACGAGCTGGAAGTTGGGGATGCCACCGTTGCTGCGGATGAAGTCCTCCGCGAGACGGTCCAGATCGAGCGTCGTCAGGCCCGGACGCAGCTCGCTCGCGAGCAGCTCGAGCGTGCGCCCGACGAGCAGCCCCGCCTCACGCATGAGGTGGAGCTGCTCGTCGGTGCGGCCCTGGAGCCGGTTCCGGCGTCCGAACATCGGTGGTCCTTCTCGGTGACGACACCCGGACGCGCCTGACGGCGACGTCGCTGCGGTGTGCTCAGGCGTGCTGCGGCAGAGCCGCGATGACACGGTCGGTGACGTCGTCGACGGCACCCATGCCGTCGACCTTGACGAGGAGGCCGGCGACCTCGTAGTGCTCCGCGAGGGGCGCGGTCTCCTTGCGGTAGATCGCCTGGCGCTCGCGGATGACGTCCTCGGTGTCGTCGGCGCGACCCTCGGTCTCGGCCCGCTTGAGCAGTCGCTCGACGATGGCGTCCTCGTCGACCTCGAGCTCGAGGACCGCATCGAGCGCGTGCCCGTGCCGCGACAGCATCTCGTCGAGCGCATCGACCTGGCCCGCCGTGCGCGGGTAGCCGTCGAGGAGGAAGCCGCGGGCGGCGTCGTCCCAGGTGAGCCGGTCCTCGACGATCTCGTTGGTGATGTCGTCGGAGACGTAGCCACCGGACGTGATGATCTCGTGGACCTTGACGCCGAGGGGGGTCTGGTCCTTGATGTTGGCGCGGAAGATGTCGCCGGTCGAGATGGCCGGGATGCCGAGGCGCTCGGCGATCCGGGCGGCCTGCGTGCCCTTACCGGCGCCGGGCGGGCCGAGGATGATCAGTCGCATGTCGGGACCCCCGGGAAGTCGGGAGCGCAGCGAGTGACTTTCTGGGGTGACATCAACGGAGGAACCCTTCGTAGTGACGCTGCTGCAGCTGCGCCTCGATCTGCTTCACCGTCTCCAGGCCCACACCGACGACGATGAGGATCGAGGTGCCACCGAACGGGAAGTTCTGGTTGGCGCCGACGAGGACGAGGGCCACGAGCGGGATGAGCGAGACGATGGCGAGGTAGATGGCACCCGGCACGGTGATTCGGGTCAGGACGTAGTTGAGGTACTCGGCCGTGGGTCGCCCGGCCCGGATACCCGGGATGAAGCCGCCGTACTTCTTCATGTTGTCCGCGACCTCGGTCGGGTTGAACGTGATGGACACGTAGAAGAACGTGAAGAAGAGGATGAGGGCGACGTAGATCGCCATGTAGAACGGGTGGTCACCCTTGACGAGGTTCTCCTGCACCCACGTGACCCAACCCGGGTTGTTGCCGTCGGCACGGGTGTTGAACTGCGCGATGAGGCCCGGCAGGGCGAGCAGGGAGCTGGCGAAGATGACCGGGATGACGCCGGCCATGTTGACCTTGAGCGGGATGTAGGTGGACGTGCCGCCGTACATCCGTCGTCCGACCATCCGCTTGGCGTACTGCACCGGGATGCGGCGCTGGGACTGCTCGACGAACACCACCGCGGCGATGACGAAGACGCCGAGGATGAGGATGCCGAGGAACGTGCCCCAGCCCTTGTTCTCCTTGATGGCCCAGAGCGAGGCAGGGAAGCCGGCGGCGATCGAGGTGAAGATCATCAGGGACATGCCGTTGCCGACACCCTTGTCGGTGATGAGCTCACCGAACCACATGATGAGGCCGGTGCCGGCCGTCATCGTCAGGACCATGATGAGGATCGTGACCATCGACTGGTCGGTCATGATCGTGTCGCAGGAGCCGCCGAAGAGGCTGGACGGGTTGCGCGCGAAGGTGACGAGGGTGGCCGACTGGAGGATCGCGAGACCGATCGTCAGGTAGCGGGTGTACTGCGTCAGCTTGCTCTGACCGGACTGGCCCTCCTCCTTGAGCGCCTCGAAGCGCGGGATGACGACCGTGAGCAGCTGGATGATGATGCTGGCCGTGATGTACGGCATGATCCCGAGCGCGAACACCGACAGCTGCAGCAGCGCGCCGCCGCTGAAGAGGTTGGCCAGGTTCAGGAACCCACTCTGGTCGCCGCTCCGGCCCTTGCTGGCCTGCAGGCAGTCCTGCACCAGGCTGTAGCTGATGCCCGGGGTCGGCACGTGCGATCCGAGCCGGAACAGCACGATGATGCCGAGCGTGAAGAGCAGCTTCTTGCGCAGGTCCGGGGTACGGAACGCGCGTGCGAAGGCGGCGAGCACTGGGTCCTCCTGGGGGTCCGCGCGATGGCGCGGCGTAAGTCATGCAATCCGTGGAAGGTTAACGCAAAGGCGCAGCGCCCCGGGCTCCCCACCGCGATGGCCGACGTCACGTCGGCTCGCGGGTCGGGCGCCCGGGGCGCTGCTCACACGAGATGTGTGGTGTTCACTCGAGCCTGGTCTCAGCCGGCGAGGGCCGTGACCGTGCCGCCGGCGGCCTCGATCTTCTCCTTGGCGGATGCCGAGAACTTGTGCGCCTCGACCTCGACCTTGACGGAGATCTCGCCCGTGCCGAGGACCTTCACCGGGAAGCCGTCACGGACGGCACCCTTGGCGACGAGGTCGGCGACGGACACCTGACCGCCCTCGGGGAAGAGCAGCTGCAGGCGGTCCAGGTTCACGACCTGGTACTCCGTGCGGAACGGGTTCTTGAATCCGCGGAGCTTCGGGAGGCGCATGTGCATCGGCATCGAGCCGCCCTCGAAACGCTCCGGGACCTGGTAACGGGCCTTCGTGCCCTTGGTACCACGACCGGCGGTCTTGCCCTTGGAGCCCTCACCACGACCGACGCGGGTCTTGGGGGTCTTGGCTCCGGGGGCCGGACGCAGGTGGTGGACCTTGAGGGCGGACTCGCCCGACTTCTTGGCGTTGTCGGCCATGGTCAGTCAACCTCCTCGACGGACACGAGGTGCGTGACCGTCTTGACCATCCCGCGGATCTCGGGACGGTCCTCCTTGACGACGACGTCGCCAATGCGCTTCAGACCGAGGCTGCGCAGCGTGTCACGCTGGTTCTGCTTGCCACCGATCTCGGAACGGGTCTGGGTCACCTTGAGACGAGCCATCACGCACCAGCCTTCGCAGCCTGGGCCTCGGCCATACCGGCGGCACGGGCCTTGAGCATGGCCGCCGGAGCGACCTCCTCGAGGGTCTTGCCACGACGGGCAGCGACCGACTCGGGGCGCTCGAGCTCGCGCAGGGCCTGAGCCGTGGCGTGCACGATGTTGATGGCGTTGTCGGAGCCCAGCGACTTGCTGAGGACGTCGTGGACGCCGGCGCACTCGAGCACCGCACGCACCGGGCCACCGGCGATGACACCGGTACCGGGGGCTGCGGGGCGGAGCATGACGACACCGGCGGCGGCCTCACCCTGGACGGGGTGCGGGATGGTGCCCTGGATGCGCGGGACCTTGAAGAAGTTCTTCTTGGCCTCCTCGACACCCTTGGCGATGGCCGCGGGAACTTCCTTGGCCTTGCCGTAGCCGACACCGACCGTGCCGTCACCGTCACCGACGACGACGAGGGCGGTGAAGCTGAAGCGACGACCACCCTTGACGACCTTGGCGACACGGTTGATGGTCACGACGCGCTCGACGTACTGGTTCTTGTCGTCACGGCTGTCGCGGTTGTCGCGGCCGCCGCGGTTGTCACGGCGGTCTCCGCGCTCGGTGCGCTCGCCGCCACCGGCGGGGCCGGTGCCTCGACGCTGCTGTCCGGGCATCAGATGTTCCTCATCTCAACAATTGCGTTCACGAAGTTGCTCACAGGGACAGACCGCCTTCGCGGGCGCCCTCGGCGATCGCCGCGACACGGCCGTGGTACTTGTTGCCACCACGGTCGAACACGACGGCCTCGATACCGGCGTCCTTGGCACGGGCGGCCACGAGCTCGCCGACCCTCTTGGCCTTGGCCGTCTTGTCACCGTCGAAGGAGCGCAGGTCGGCCTCCATCGTCGAGGCCGAGGCCACGGTCTTGCCGACGGTGTCGTCGACGACCTGGACGAAGAGGTGACGGCTCGAGCGCGACACGACGAGGCGGGGACGGGCCGCGGTGCCGGCGATCTTCTTGCGGCCGCGAACCTGGCGTCGGATGCGGGCGGCAGCCTTGGACTTACCGCGCTTGATGATCATTGCCATGGCTTACTTACCGGCCTTTCCAACCTTGCGACGGATCTGCTCGCCCGCGTAGCGAACGCCCTTGCCCTTGTACGGGTCGGGCTTGCGCAGCTTGCGGATGTTCGCCGCGACCTCACCGACGAGCTGCTTGTCGATGCCCTGCACCGAGAAGCGGGTCGGGTTCTCGACGGCGAAGCTGATGCCGGCGGGAGCCTGGATGAGGATCGGGTGCGAGTATCCGAGCGAGAACTCGAGGTCCGAGCCCTTCGCGGCGACACGGTAACCCGTGCCGTGGATCTCCATCTTCTTCTCGTAGCCCTCGGTGACACCGAGGACCATGTTGTTGATGAGCGACCGGGTCAGGCCGTGACGCGAGCGCGAGTCGCGCTCGTCGTTGGGGCGCTTGACCTCGAGGTTGCCCTCGCCCAGCTCGACCGTGATCGGCTGCACGACGGTCAGGGAGAGCTCACCCTTGGGGCCCTTGACGATGACGTCCTGGCCCTCGACCTTGACGTCCACACCCGAGGGGATGGAGACCGGAAGTCGTCCGATTCGCGACATGTCAGTGTCTCCTTACCAGACGTAGGCGAGGACTTCCCCACCCACGCCCTTCTCGTGTGCCTGGCGGTCGGTCAGCAGACCGTTCGACGTCGACAGGATCGCGACGCCGAGGCCACCGAGAACCTTGGGCAGGTTCGTCGACTTGGCGTAGACGCGCAGACCGGGCTTGCTCACGCGACGCACGCCGGCGATGGAGCGCTCGCGGTTCGGGCCGTACTTGAGGTCGATGGTCAGCGTCTGGCCGACCTCGGCCTCCTCGATCTTCCACGAGGCGATGTAGCCCTCGCTCTGGAGGATCTCGGCGATGTTCTTCTTCAGCTTCGAGTACGGCATGGAGACGACGTCGTGGTGCGCCGAGTTGGCGTTCCGGACGCGGGTCAGCATGTCCGCAATCGGGTCAGTCATGGTCATGTGGGCTCTCCGCCCTTCCTCACCGGGGTTTCGACCGGGGCTATCTGCCCGGCGACGGCTGGGCCGTCGTGTGGCCGACCTACGGTGTCAGAGGTGTGTTGGTCTTGGGGTTGCTCTGGGCTCGGGGAGCCGATTACCAGGAGCTCTTGGTCACGCCCGGCAGCTCGCCCGCGTGAGCCATCTCGCGAAGGCAGATGCGGCAGAGGCCGAACTTGCGGTACACCGAGTGCGGGCGACCGCACTTCTGGCAACGGGTGTACGCGCGGACCTTGAACTTCGGCTTCCGGTTCGCCTTGTTAACGAGCGCGGTCTTGGCCATGTCAGTTCTCCTTGAAGGGGAAGCCGAGCTGCTTGAGCAGCGCGCGACCCTCGTCATCGTTGGTCGCCGTGGTGACCACGGTGATGTCCATGCCTCGCACGCGGTCGATCCGGTCCTGGTCGATCTCGTGGAACATCGACTGCTCGGTCAGGCCGAACGTGTAGTTGCCGTTGCCGTCGAACTGCTTCGGCGAGAGGCCACGGAAGTCACGGATGCGCGGGAGGGCGATCGTCACGAGACGGTCGAGGAACTCCCACATGCGGTCACCGCGAAGCGTCGTGTGGGCGCCGATGGGCATGCCCTCACGCAGCTTGAACTGGGCGATCGACTTGCGGGCCTTCGTCACGACCGGCTTCTGACCGGTGATGGCGGTGAGGTCGCGGACGGCACCCTCGATGAGCTTGCTGTCCTTGGCCGCGTCGCCGACACCCATGTTGACGACGACCTTGACGACGCCGGGAACCTGCATGACGTTGGCGTAGCCGAACTGCTCGAGCATCGAGCTCTTGATCTCGTCCTGGTAGCGCTGCTGAAGGCGCGGCTTGGTGCTGGTGTCAGTCATTCTCAGAGGTCCTTGTCCGACTTGACCGCGACACGGACGCGGGACGCCTTCTGACGGCCATTGCGCTCGACGGTCTCGACACGCGTCTTGACGCGGGTCGGCTTCTTCGACTCGGGGTCGACGATCGCCACGTTGCTCACGTGGATCGCGGCCTCGGTGTGCGTCAGGCCACCGGTGCGCGTGCCACGGGCGGTCGCGCCGGCCTTGACGTGCTTGGTGACGCGGTTGATGCCCTCGACCAGCACACGCTGGGTCTCGGGGTAGACCGCGATGACCTTGCCCTGCTTGCCCCGGTCGCCGCCGTTCTTCTGGCTGCGGCCGGAGATGACCTGGACGAGGTCACCCTTCTTGATCTTCATCTTGGTGATGGTGGTCTTCGCCATGTTCACAGCACCTCCGGCGCGAGCGAGATGATCTTCATGAACTTCTTCTCGCGCAGCTCGCGGCCCACCGGGCCGAAGATGCGGGTACCACGAGGGTCACCGTCGGCCTTGAGGATCACCGCAGCGTTCTCGTCGAACTTGATGTAGGAACCGTCGGCGCGGCGACGCTCCTTGACGGTGCGGACGATGACGGCCTTGACGACGTCACCCTTCTTCACGTTGCCGCCAGGGATCGCGTCCTTGACGGTGGCGACGATGGTGTCGCCGATGCCGGCGTAGCGACGGCCCGAGCCGCCGAGAACACGGATGCACAAGATTTCCTTGGCACCGGTGTTGTCGGCGACGCGCAGCCGCGACTCCTGCTGAATCACTGTCTAACTCCTGTCGTCGTGCTGGTTCTCACCGGTTGCCCGGATGAGCCTTGCCGAACGGAAATGGGGGGTGGCTTACTTGGCCTTCTCGAGGATCTCGACAATGCGCCAGTGCTTCGTCGCGGAGAGCGGACGCGTCTCCATGATGAGCACGCGGTCGCCCACGCCGGCCTCGTTCTGCTCGTCGTGCGCCTTGACCTTGCTGGTGCGGCGGATGACCTTGCTGTAGAGCGCGTGCTTGACGCGGTCCTCGACCTCGACGACGACGGTCTTGTCCATCTTGTCGCTCACCACGTAGCCCTGACGGGTCTTGCGGTAGTTGCGCTCACTCGCCTGGTCGCTCACGACCTTCTCCTGCTCGCTCATGCGTCAGCCTCCTGCGCCTTGTCAGCCTTCTTGGCCTTCTTCTCGGCCTTGTCAGCCTTCTCGGGCTTGTCGGCCTTCTCAGCCTTCTTGTCGGCCTTGGCAGCCTTCTTGTCGACCTTCTCGGCCTTCTCCGGCGCCTTGGGGGCGGCGGGGGCCGAGCCGATGCCGAGCTCGCGCTCACGCATCTCGGTGTAGATGCGCGCGATGTCCTTCTTGACGGCGCGCAGTCGGCCGTGGTTGTCCAGCTGGCCGGTGGCCGACTGGAAACGCAGGTTGAACAGCTCTTCCTTGGCCTTCTTCAGCTCGTCCGCCAGCTTCGTGTCGTCCAGACCACGCAGCTGCTCGGGAGCCAGGTCCTTGGTTCCGACTGCCATCAGATGTCACCACCCTCACGCTGAACGAAGCGGCACTTCATGGGGAGCTTGTGCATCGCGAGGCGCATGGCCTCACGCGCCACCGGCTCCGCCACGCCCGAGATCTCGAACATGACGCGACCCGGCTTGACGTTGGCGATCCACCACTCCGGCGAACCCTTACCGGAACCCATGCGGGTCTCGGCGGGCTTCTTGGTGAGCGGACGGTCGGGGTAGATGTTGATCCACACCTTGCCGCCACGCTTCATGTAGCGGGTCATCGCGATACGAGCGGACTCGATCTGGCGGTTGGTCACGTAGGCCGGCTCGAGAGCCTGGATGCCGTAGTCACCGAAGGCGATCGTCGTGCCACCCTTGGCCGCACCGTGGCGGTTCGGGTGGTGCTGCTTGCGGTGCTTGACTCGACGGGGAATCAACATGGTCAGGCCTGCTCATTCTCGGTGCTGGCCGCGGCCGGGGCCTCGGCAGCAGCGGTCTCGTTCACTGCCGGAGCAGCGGCGGTCTCGTTGCGGTCACCACGACGGGCGCGGTTCGGACGGTCACCGCCGTCACGACGCGGACCACGCGACGGGCGCGGAGCGGCGGCCTGCTGGGCAGCGAGCTCCTTGGCCGTCATGTCGCCCTTGTAGATCCACACCTTGACGCCGATGCGGCCGAACGTGGTGCGGGCCTCGTAGAAGCCGTAGTCGATCTGCGCACGCAGGGTGTGCAGCGGGACGCGGCCCTCGCGGTAGAACTCGGTGCGGCTCATCTCGGCGCCGTTGAGGCGGCCGGAGACCTGCACGCGGATGCCCTTGGCGCCGGCGCGCTGGGCGGACTGCATGCCCTTGCGCATGGCACGACGGAACGCGACACGGGCCGAGAGCTGCTCGGCGATGCCCTGGGCGACCAGCTGCGACACGATCTCGGGGTTCTTGACCTCGAGGATGTTGAGCTGGACCTGCTTGCCCGTGAGCTTCTCGAGCTCGCCGCGGATGCGGTCGGCCTCGGCGCCGCGGCGACCGATGACGATGCCGGGGCGGGCGGTGTGGATGTCCACGCGGACGCGGTCACGGGTGCGCTCGATCTCGACCGATGCGATGCCGGCGCGCTCCATGCCCTTCTCCATCAGGCGACGGATCGAGACATCTTCCTTGACGTAGTCGCGGTAGCGCTGGCCCGACTTCGTCGAGTCTGCGAACCAGCGGCTCTTGTGGTCGGTGGTGATGCCCAGACGGAAGCCGTGCGGGTTGACCTTCTGACCCATCAGCGGGCTCCCTTCGTGTTCTCCGGCTGCGTGACGACCACGGTGATGTGGCTCGTGCGCTTGTTGATGCGACCGGCGCGGCCCTGGGCGCGCGGCCGGAATCGCTTCATCGTCGGGCCCTCGTCCACGAACGCGGCCGTGATGACGAGGTTGCGCTCGTCGAAGGCGACCGACTCGCGGTCAGCCTTGACCCGCGCGTTGGCGATGGCGCTCTCGAGCACCTTCTTGACCGGGTCGGAGGCCGACTGCGGGGCGAAGGTGAGCACCGTGACGGCGTCGGTGGCGGCCTTGCCGCGGATCAGGTCCACGACACGGCGAGCCTTCTGCGGGCTGACACGGACGTGCCGCGCCGAAGCCTTGGCTTCCATGACTTCTTCCTTGGATTCGGTGGCCATCAGCGACGACGACCCTTCTTGTCGTCCTTCACGTGACCCTTGAACGTGCGGGTCGGTGCGAACTCGCCGAGCTTGTGGCCGACCATCGACTCGGTGACGAACACCGGGACGTGCTTGCGGCCGTCGTGGACGGCGAAGGTGTGGCTCAGCATGTCCGGGCTGATGACCGAACGACGCGACCAGGTCTTGATGACGTTCTTGGTGCCCGCTTCGTTCTGGGCGTCCACCTTCTTCTGAAGGTGGTCGTCGATGAAGGGGCCCTTCTTCAGGCTACGAGGCATTCCAAAGGCTCCTTATCAGCGCTTCTTGCCAGTACGGCGGCGACGAACGATCAGCTTGTCGCTTTCCTTGTGTCCCTTGCGGGTCCGGCCCTCGGCCTGACCCCACGGGCTGACGGGGTGACGTCCACCGGACGTCTTGCCCTCACCACCACCGTGCGGGTGGTCGACCGGGTTCATGGCGACACCACGGACGGTCGGGCGCTTGCCCTTCCAGCGCATGCGGCCGGCCTTGCCCCAGTTGATGTTGCTCTGCTCGGCGTTACCCACCTCGCCGACGGTCGCGCGGCAGCGCGCGTCGACGTTGCGGATCTCACCGGACGGCATACGCAGCTGGGCGTAGGGACCGTCCTTGGCGACGAGCTGCACGCGAGCACCCGCGGAGCGGGCGATCTTCGCGCCACCACCGGGCTTGAGCTCGATCGCGTGGACGACCGTACCCACCGGGATGTTGCGCAGCGGAAGCGAGTTGCCCGGCTTGATGTCGGCCCCGGGGCCGTTCTCGATCGGGTCGCCCTGCTTCAGCTTGTTCGGAGCCAGGATGTAGCGCTTCTCGCCGTCGGAGTACTGGACGAGCGCGATGCGCGCGGTGCGGTTGGGGTCGTACTCGATGTGAGCGACCTTGGCCGGCACGCCGTCCTTGTCGTGGCGACGGAAGTCGATGACGCGGTAGGCACGCTTGTGGCCGCCACCGATGTGACGCGTGGTGATGCGGCCCGCGTTGTTGCGGCCACCCGTCTTCGACAGGGGGCGGACGAGCGACTTCTCGGGAGTGGAACGCGTGATCTCGACGAAGTCGGCGACCGACGAGCCACGACGGCCCGGCGTGGTCGGCTTGTACTTACGGATACCCATGTTCGTGTGTCCTTATTCTTCGTCGATCTCAGGCGCCCGCACCGAAGATGTCGATCGATCCCTCGCGGAGGGAGACGATCGCACGCTTGGTGTCCTTGCGCTTGCCGAGGCCGAAACGGGTGCGACGGGTCTTGCCCTGACGGTTCAGGGTGTGGACCTTGTCGACCTTGACGTTGAAGATCTGCTCGATGGCGATCTTGATCTCCGTCTTGTTCGCACGGGGGTCGACGATGAAGGTGTACTTGCCCTCGTCGAGCAGACCGTACGACTTCTCGGAGACGACCGGCGCGATCAGGATGTCGCGAGGGTCCTTGGCGTGGATGCTCACTTGGTGGCCTCCTTGTCGGCCTTGTCAGCCTTCACGGGACCGGCGACGAACGCGTCGAGGGCGGCCTGGGTGAAGACGATGTCGTCGGCGCACAGGACGTCGTACGTGTTGAGCTGGTCGGCGACCAGCACGTGGACGTTCTGCAGGTTGCGGACCGACTTGAACGCCACCTCGTCACCGCGCTCGAGCACGACGAGAAGGTTGGGGCGCTCGGTCAGACCGGCCAGCAGCGCAGCGGCGTCCTTCGCCGAGGGCAGGTCGCCCGAGACGATGGAGTCGACGACGTGGATGCGGTCGAAGCGGGCCCGGTCGGAGAGGGCACCGCGCAGGGCGGCGGCCTTCATCTTCTTGGGGGTGCGCTGGCTGTAGTCACGCGGCTGCGGGCCGTGGACGACGCCACCGCCGGCGAACTGCGGGGCGCGGGTCGAGCCCTGACGGGCGCGACCGGTGCCCTTCTGGCGGTAGGGCTTGCGCCCACCGCCGCGGACCTCGCCGCGGGTCTTCGTCGAGTGCGTGCCCTGACGAGCGGCCGCGAGCTGAGCGACCACGACCTGGTGGATCAGCGGGACGTTGGTCTGGACGTCGAAGATGTCAGCGGGAAGCGTGGGGGTCTTCGTGGCCATGTGGATCATGCACCCTTCGCAGCCGTGCGGATCAGGACGATGCCACCGCGGGGGCCGGGAACGGCGCCCTTGATGAGCAGGAGGCCCTTCTCGGCGTCAACGGCGTGGATCTGGAGGTTCTGGGTCGTCTGGCGAACGCCACCCATGCGACCAGCCATGCGCATGCCCTTGAAGACACGGCCCGGGGTCGAGCAGCCGCCGATGGAGCCCGGCTTGCGGTGGTTGCGGTGCGCACCGTGCGAGGAGCTGACGCCGTGGAAGCCGTGACGCTTCATGACACCGGCGAAGCCCTTGCCCTTGGTCGTGCCCGTCGCGTCGACGCGCTGGCCGGCCTCGAACGACTCGGCCGTGATCTCCTGGCCGAGCTCGTAGTCGGCGGCGTCGGCCGTGCGGAGCTCGACGAGGTGACGGCGCGGCGTGACGCCGGCCTTCTCGAAGTGGCCGCTCATCGGCTTGTTCACCTTGCGCGGGTCGATCGCACCGAAGGCGATCTGGACCGCGGAGTAGCCGTCGGTCTCGTCGGCACGCACCTGCGTCACGACGCAGGGGCCGGCCTTGACC
This sequence comes from Terrabacter sp. Ter38, assembly GCF_024519435.1. Taxonomy (GTDB): domain Bacteria; phylum Actinomycetota; class Actinomycetes; order Actinomycetales; family Dermatophilaceae; genus Terrabacter. The sequence goes on along the minus strand of NZ_JALJRZ010000005.1, from coordinate 257,184 downwards.
ACGGTCACGGGGACGAGCTTGTTGTCTGCGTCCCACACCTGGGTCATGCCGAGCTTCTCGCCGAGCACGCCCTTGACGTTCTTCTGAGCAACAGTCATCTCTACAACCGCCTCAGAGCTTGATCTCGATGTTGACGTCCGCCGGCAGGTCGAGACGCATCAGCGAGTCGACGGCCTTGGGCGTCGGGTCGATGATGTCGATGAGGCGCTTGTGCGTGCGCATCTCGAAGTGCTCACGGCTGTCCTTGTACTTGTGCGGCGACCGGATGACGACGAAGACGTTCTTCTCCGTCGGCAGCGGGACAGGTCCCACCACGGTCGCGCCGGCGCGCGTCACTGTGTCAACGATCTTCCGGGCCGAGTTGTCGATGACCTCGTGGTCGTACGACTTCAGCCGGATGCGGATCTTCTGTCCCGCCATCTGATGAACGTCTCTCTCTCGCTTCTGACTACCGGTTCCCTTGGCCATCCGACCCCCGAGGTCGGGCGTGTCGCGCCCGCTTCGCGGTGAAAGGTGCGCACCTGAGTGCCACTTTCGTGTGGATTGCCCGGCCGAACCGGGTAACTTGCGCTTCCCTCGGGCCTCCGAGAGGAGTCCGGGCGAGTCCCCGTCAGGAGGCTCTCAAGGGGCGGCGGCACCGACATGGGTCAGCGACGCGCGTCAAGCAACCTGAACAGTGTGCCAGAGCCCGCACTGCACTATCAAATCGAGCCGGACCGCCATCGCAGGGTCGTGCACGTGGCGCGTCGTCAGGCGCCGGGGCGGGCGCACGCGGCGGTGCCACCGGGCAGCTGGTGGCGGTGCGCGGCCACCCAGCGGTAGGCATGGGCGGCCACCCAGGAGACCCCCGGCGCCATGAGGAGGTGGCCGGCAGGTCGCCAGGCCGGGGCGCCGTGGGTCGCGGCGCTCGCCATCGCGCGGTGGCCCGACAGGACGCGGCCGTCGGCGGTGATGAACTGGGCCGCCTCGTCGCAGTCCTGCGCGGTGAGTCCCACGGCGGCGAGGTCCAGCGACTGCCAGGGACGCACGTCGTAGCGGTCGCGCCGGTCGACCCATCGCTGGATGAACTGCACAGTGCGCGTGCAGAACCCGCAGTCGGCGTCGTAGACGAGGGTCGGCCGGTCCGGCACGACGAGCGTGGTCTCCACGCCCTGATCATCGCACCCGGCACCAGCGGGTCCGCACGGAGCCATCTCGGCCGAGGACGTATGCCGTCCCCCGGGTGGCCACCGACCGGCCGGCGAGAGCGTGGTCCGACTCCCCGCCGCGCGCTCAGGCGGGGGCGAGGAACGCGCTCAGCGCTCCGGCATACATCGCCGGGTCCTCGGCGCCCATGAGCTCGCGCGTGCTGTGCATCGACAGGGCCGCCGCCCCGAAGTCGACGGTCGTCGCACCCGTCAGGGACGACGTCACCGGCCCGACCGTCGACCCGCACGGCAGGTCGCTGCGGGACACGAAGGTCTGCATGGGGACGCCGGCCTGCTCGCAGGCGAGGAGGAACGCCGCCGCACCGACCGAGTCGGTCGCGTAGCGGAGGTTGGTGTTGACCTTGAGCACGGGTCCGCCGTTGACGCGGATCTGGTGCATCGGCTCGTGGCGGTCGGCGTAGTTGGGGTGGGTGGCATGACCCATGTCACCGGACGCGATGACGGTGGCCGCGAGGGCCCGCCAGTAGTCGTCGCGGGTGCCGCCGCCCGCGGTGACGATGCGCTCGAGCACCGACGGCAGCAACGTCGAGGTCGCGCCGCGCTCGGACGTGCTGCCGATCTCCTCGTGGTCGAAGAGCACGAGGACCGGCACGTGGGCGGGCTCGGTGGCCACGGCGTCGAGCAGCGCGCGCACCCCGGCATACGACGTCGCGAGGTTGTCGAGGCGCGGGGCCGCGATGAGCTCACGCGCCCGACCGAGGCGGGTGGACGGCTGGACCGGATGGGTCATGACGTCCCACGACAGCACGTCCTCGCGGTCGACCCCGACCTGCTCGGCGAGGTATCCGACGAAGTCGCCGGGCTCGTCGCCGACACCCCAGAGCGGCTCCATGTGGGCCTGCTTGTTGAGGCTGAGCGCTTCGTTCTGGGTGCGGTCGAGGTGGATGGCGAGCTGTGCCACGCGCAGCAGCGCGTCCCGCCCGTGGAAGGTCCGCGACTCGACACCGTCGGCGCCGCGCACGGCGACCCGGCCGGCGAGCCCGAGGTCGCGGTCGAGCCACGAGCTGAGGATGAGGCCGCCGTAGGGCTCGATGCCGAGCATCTGCCAGCCGGCGCGCGCGTGGTCGGGGTTGGGCTTGATGCGCAGGTTGGGACTGTCGGTGTGCGCCCCGACGACGCGGAAGCCCGCGGCGGGACCGGACCCGGCCCCGTGCGCGCCCGTGGTGTCCCAGGCGATGAGCGAGCCGCCTCGCACGAGGTAGCGCCGGCCCGGCTCGGTGGGCCACGGCTCGGTCTCGACGACCTCGGTGAAGCCCTCCGCGACGAGCCGCGCCGCGGCCTGCTCGCAGGCGTGAAAGGGCGTCGGTGAGGCGTCGACGTAGTCGATGAGGCCCTGGGCTTCGGTGTCGGTGTCGAACGAGTGCGCCATGGCTCCCGACCCTATCCGCCGGTAGGCGGGCCGCTCGGGCCGGGCCGGATGGAGGCCGCGGGGGTCAGGCGCGGCGCAGGGTGCGCAGGATGCCGTCGGCGATGGCGTCGGCGTTGTCCCAGTCGGAGGCCGAGACGGTGATGAAGGTGACCTGTCCGTCCAGCTCGACGGCCAGGGACCGGCTCGCGACGATCATCGTCGCGAGGGGCACCCGCGACCTCGCCACGAGGGCCTCGCCGACCGCCGTCGTCGTGCGGTCGACGCGGTCGACCGAGGCGCCGGCCAGCTCCAGCTGGGAGCGCAGGTCGGCCGCACTCGGGAGCCGGGTGCCGGGTGTCGGGATGACGGACACGTTGTCGGCGAACCCGTGGCGCGGACGGCCCATGACCATGACGTCCATGGCCGTGCCGACCCGCAGCATGAACTCGTCCGCCGTCATCCCGGACTGCTCGGCGAGCGTCCGGAACGAGTCCGGCAGCACGGACGCGCCGGCACGCGTGGCCGTCGACGGGTCGATGGCCTGCCAGCCGTCGGGCACCTCGAAGGACAGGCCCGCCCGTCGCGCGGTCACGCGACCGCCGACGATGACCGGCCCGGCGGGGTCCGACGTGGCGGTGGCCGGGGTCGCGCCCGTGGCCGGAGCCGTGGCCGGATCTGACGGGGCCGCGGAGGACAGGGCCGCTGCGGACGGCACGGACGCCGAGGCCGCTCGCGGCGAGGTGAACGCCGAGCCGCCGTCCTTGGCGCACCCGGACACGCAGAGCGCCAGGACGACGCCGAGCACCGAGACCGACCGGCTCCCTCTCCCACGGCCGGATCCCCCGCCACCTGCCGGGCGGCCGGCGCGCCGCGCCGACACCCTCTCCCCTGTCGAGACCATGCGGCCAGTCATACGGCATCCGGGCACCGGCGGCAACGAACGTGGCCGCGGCCATGCCGCGGTGGCGAGTGGCGGAGGGCCCGCCTGCCCGAGCCCACGCTGCGTCGCCTCGTCGACGACCTGGCCCGAGACGGGGAGAGCTCCCCATTGGCCGAGCCGGCCCACCCTGCCTAGGGTTTGGGGAGCGGCCACCCGTCGGCCGCCACGGACGCCGACAGCTCGGGGAGGGCATCAGCCGTGGTCGTGTACAGGAAGGGCGCCGATCCAGACGCCCTCGATCGCAGCGCTGGCCAGCTCGACCGCTTTGCCGGTGAGTGCCGAGCGGCACGCAATGCCGTCGACCACGCGTTCGGCGCCCTCGGAACCGCTTGGGGCGGAAGGGACTTCGACGCCTTCCGTGGCGACTGGCGGTCGTCCGCCCCCAGCATCGACGCACTGGAGCGCGCCCTGCACGGCCTCGGCTCGAAGCTGCGCGAGAACGCCGCGAGACAGCGCGGAGCCAGCGGGAACGCCGGTGGGACAAGCGGATCCACCGGCGCCGCAGGCGGGGGCCCCTTCGCCGCCGGTGTCCCGATGTCGTTCGGCCCCACGCCGTCACCGTCGCCGGGACCGGCGCCCACTCCGACCTCTCCTCCGCCGCCTGCCACGACAGGTACGGGTGGTCCCGTCGACGGCTACGACTTCGGTGAGCCGACGAAGCCCGACATCGAGTGGGACGAGGGGTTCGAGTACGACTCCAAGGACTCGAACTGGCGCGACCACATCGCCAAGCTCGAGTGGATGGCGAAGCTCCAGGGTGGCCGCCTCGTCAAGTCGGACCTCGACGACGCGACGGCGATGTATGCGCACTACTGGGACAACAACGGCGAGCCGATCCGGTTCGACTACGAGGAGGGCTACCAGGAGGACCCGTCGATCGCCGCCAACGTCACCTCCGAGGTCGCCCGCACCGTCGCGGCCGTCGACGAGATGGTCCGCAACGGCAACTCGCACTTCAGCATGACCGGGGACGCCCACCCGGCGACCGCCTACCCGACGACCGAGAACTGGCAGAAGACGATCGGCGGCTACCAGCAGTGGAGCAGCGCCGACGTCACCGTCGAGAACGGCCAGGTCTCGATGCAGGTCATCGTGCACGCCGAGGACTACTACAACTTCAACCCCGACCAGTCCGACATCGCGAGCGGCGCCGGCGACAACGAGAACGGGCGCTTCACCGAGATCGGCTGGGCCAAGCCCTTCCCGTCGAGCGGCGACGTCACGCGTACGATCACGTGGCCGGTCGGCTCTCCGCCGCCGAGCATCGACGTGGGACCGGGGGATGTCGAGCGCACCCCCGGCCTGGGTCGGGAGGACCGAGCCGACGAACGAGGGAGCAGCCGATGAGCACCCGCCCCGCCCTGGCCGCGCTCGCGGCCGCCCTGGCCCTCACCGTGACCGCGGGGTGCAGCACCGACCCCTCCCCGACCGACCACCGCACGAGGAGCACCGTGAGCAGCGCGACCAAGACCGGCACCGGCGACGTGCGCACCGATCTCGAGCCGCTGACCAAGCGCTTCAGTGCGCTCGGAACGCCGGTCTCGGCGACGTGGATGTCGGGGACGCTCGGCGGCGACGCGCCGGGACCATCGACGTACTGGATCGACGCCGTCGTCACGGTCACCCCGGAGACCGCGACCGCCCTCCGCGCAGCCTCACCCGAGCCCACCACCGAGGCACCCGACGTCGAGGACGGTGTCCGCTCCGCCCTGCCGTCGGGTCAGCTGCTCCGTTCGACCTCGCTCGACGCGCTCTTCGCCCAGGGGTCCTTCCGCGCCAAGGCCTACCTCGCAGCCGACTCCGACACGGTCGTCCTCGTCGCCCTCGGCCAGTAGCCGCACCAGGATCGGCGGCCGTGCAACCCGCCGGCCGGCCCCCGCGAGGAGGACCATCGGGCCATGGACCCCTCCGACCGCCGGGCTGGCATCGCCGCGCTCTTCGACCAGCTCGCTCCCGGCTACGACCGCAGCGGCGTGCCGTGGTTCGGGCCCATCGGCGCCCGCCTCGTCGAGCTCACCGCGCCACGGCCCGGTGACCGTGCCCTCGACGTCGGCGCAGGTCGCGGAGCCGCGACCTTCCCGCTCGTCGACGCCGTCGGCCCCACCGGTCACGTCACCGCGGTCGACCTCTCCCCCGCCATGATCGACCAGCTGCGCACCGAGGCCGGTGCGCGCGCCGTCACCGCCCTCGCCGCGCGGACGGGGGAGGCCACTCCGGACACGCTGCCGCCCGACACCTTCGACGTCGTCACGGCGTCGCTCGTGCTCTTCTTCGACCCTCAGGCCGCCGAGACGCTCCGCGGCTGGGTCACCCTGCTGCGCCGAGGCGGTCGCCTCGGTCTGTCGACCTTCGGTCACACCGACCCTGCCTGGGCCGCCGCCGAGGCCGTGCTCATGGCGTATGCGCCACCCGACGTCCTCGACGCCCGCACCACCGGCCGCGCCGGCCCCTTCGCCACCACCGAGACCATGACCGCACTCCTCGAGTCCGCCGGGGCCACCGACGTCGACAGCCACGACGAGCCCCTCGAGGTCACCCTCCCCGACGCAGCCGCCTGGCGCGCCTGGACCATGACCCTGGGCCTTCGCCAGCTCTGGGCTTCCGTCCCCGACCCCGAGCTGCCCGCCGTCCTCACCCGCATCGAGGCAGCCCTCGAGCCCGACCGGGGCGACGACGGCCGGCTCCACCTCACCCAGCAGGTCCGCTACACCACCGCCACCAGACCTTGACCTGACCCGCGGCAGAAGGACGGCGAACTTCGGCCTTTCGACGGTTCGGAGGGGGCGGACTTCGGCCTGTCGACGGTTGAGGAGCGGGGCGCACGACGACCCGAGCGGCATCGGAGGCGGCCCACGGCATACGCAAGGGGTGCCGTCCCGAGAAGTGGGCCTCCGACGCTCCACGCCGCTCGGGTCGTCGGGCATCGCGCGACCGGCGCGACCGCGCGCCGCGCCCTCCGGACACACGGTAGGGCCCGCTCCGCCGAAGCGGAACGGGCCCTACCGGAACTGCTGGTGAAGCTGGTGCTGCGTCAGATCACTTGATGATCTTGGTGACGCGACCGGCGCCGACCGTGCGGCCACCCTCACGGATGGCGAACTTGAGGCCGTCCTCCATGGCGATCGGCTGGATGAGCTCGACCGTCATGTCGGTGTTGTCGCCGGGCATGACCATCTCGGTGCCCTCGGGCAGGTGCACGACACCCGTCACGTCCGTCGTACGGAAGTAGAACTGCGGACGGTAGTTGTCGTAGAACGGCGTGTGACGGCCGCCCTCGTCCTTCGAGAGGATGTAGACCTGAGCCTCGAAGTCCGTGTGCGGGGTGATCGAGCCCGGCTTGCAGATGACCTGCCCGCGCTCGACGTCCTCGCGCTTGGTGCCACGAAGGAGCAGACCGACGTTCTCACCGGCGCGACCCTCGTCGAGGAGCTTGCGGAACATCTCGACGCCCGTGACGGTCGTCTTGGCCGGCGGACCGGTGTGGATGCCGACGATCTCGATCTCCTCGTTGACCTTGAGGATGCCGCGCTCGATACGACCGGTGACGACGGTGCCACGACCGGTGATCGTGAAGACGTCCTCGACGGGCATGAGGAACGGCTTGTCGACGTCGCGCTCCGGCTCCGGGATGGAGTTGTCGACCGCGTCCATGAGGTCGAGGACCGACTGGCCCCACTTCTCGTCGCCCTCGAGCGCCTTGAGCGCCGAGACCTGCACGACCGGGAGGTCGTCGCCCGGGAACTCGTACTGCGACAGGAGCTCACGGACCTCCATCTCGACGAGCTCGAGGATCTCCTCGTCGTCGACCATGTCGGCCTTGTTGAGCGCCACGACGATGTAGGGGACGCCGACCTGGCGGGCCAGGAGGACGTGCTCCTTCGTCTGCGGCATGGGGCCGTCGGTGGCGGCGACCACGAGGATCGCGCCGTCCATCTGAGCCGCACCCGTGATCATGTTCTTCACGTAGTCAGCGTGGCCCGGGCAGTCGACGTGGGCGTAGTGACGACCCTCCGTCTGGTACTCGATGTGCGCGATCGAGATCGTGATACCGCGCTGGCGCTCCTCGGGAGCCTTGTCGATGTCCTCGAACGCGAACTGGGGGTTCAGGTCGGGGTACTTGTCGTGCAGAACCTTGGAAATCGCAGCCGTCAGCGTCGTCTTGCCGTGGTCAATGTGACCGATGGTGCCGATGTTGACGTGCGGCTTGGTCCGCTCGAACTTTGCCTTCGCCACTGTGGTCCTCCTCAGGACTATCTCGTGTTACGCCGTACGACCAGGGCAGGACGTGGCGCTGTTGGGGTGGTTTCCGATGGAAGAGACTACGGGATGTCCCGCAGTCACTCCCCGCGGGTCTTCTTGATGATCTCCTCGGCAACGGCCTTGGGGACCTCTGCGTAGGAGTCGAACTCCATGGAGAAGCTCGCGCGACCCTGCGTCTTGGAGCGCAGGTCGCCGACGTAGCCGAACATCTCGGACAGCGGGACGAGGCCCTTGACGACCTTGGCGCCGCTGATGTCCTCCATGCCCTGGATCTGGCCACGGCGGGAGTTGATGTCACCGATGACGTCGCCCATGTAGTCCTCGGGCGTCCGGACCTCGACGGCCATCATCGGCTCGAGCAGGACGGGGTCCGCCTGCCTGATGGCCTCCTTGAGGACCATCGAGCCGGCGATCTTGAACGCCATCTCCGAGGAGTCGACGTCGTGGTAGGCGCCGTCGTTCAGGGTCGCCTTGATGCCCACGAGGGGGTACCCGGCGAGCACGCCGTACTGCATGGCGTCCTGGATGCCGGCGTCGACCGACGGGATGTACTCACGCGGGACGCGACCACCGGTGACACCGTTGACGAACTCGTACATCGAGCCGTCCTCGGTCTCGCCCAGGGGCTCGAAGCTGACCTGGACCTTGGCGAACTGGCCCGAGCCACCGGTCTGCTTCTTGTGCGTGTAGTCGTACTTGAGCACGGCGCGGCGGATCGTCTCGCGGTAGGCCACCTGCGGCTTGCCGACGTTGGCCTCGACCTTGAACTCGCGCTTCATGCGGTCGACGAGGATGTCGAGGTGCAGCTCGCCCATGCCGGCGATGATCGTCTGGCCGGTGTCCTCGTCGTGGTGGACCTGGAAGGTCGGGTCCTCGGCCGAGAGCTTCTGGATGGCCGTACCGAGCTTCTCCTGGTCGCCCTTGGTCTTGGGCTCGATGGCGACCTGGATCACGGGGTCCGGGAAGGTCATCGACTCGAGCACGATCTGCTCGTTGAGGTCCGACAGCGTGTCGCCGGTCGTCGTGTCCTTGAGGCCGATGGCCGCGTAGATGTGGCCGGCGAGGGCCTCCTCGACGGGGTTCTCCTTGTTGGCGTGCATCTGGAAGAGCTTCCCGATGCGCTCCTTGCGGCCCTTCGTCGAGTTGATGACGCTCGTGCCCGAGCTGATGTGGCCCGAGTAGACGCGGATGAAGGTCAGCGTGCCGAAGAACGGGTGCGTCGCGACCTTGAACGCCAGCGCGGAGAACGGCTCCTCGGTGGACGGCGCACGGGTCAGCTCGACGGCCTCGTCGCCCGGCTTGTGGCCGATCATCGGCGGCACGTCGAGCGGCGACGGGAGGTAGTCGACGACGGCGTCGAGCATCGGCTGGACGCCGCGGTTCTTGAACGCGGAGCCACAGAAGACCGGGTAGAGCTCGGAGTTGACCGTCAGCTTGCGGATGCCGGCCTTGAGCTCCTCGGGGGTGAGCTCCTCGCCACCGAGGTACTTCTCCATGAGCTCGTCGTCGGACTCGGCGACGCGCTCGACGAGGGCCATCCGGTACTCCTCGGCCTTCGCCTGGAGGTCGGCCGGGATCTCGGCGATCTCGTACTTGGCACCCATGGTCACGTCGCCCTTGGCGTCGCCGGGCCACACGAGGGCACGCATGTAGACGAGGTCGATGACACCGAGGAAGTCGTTCTCGGCACCGATCGGCAGCTGCATGACGAGCGGCTCCGCGCCGAGGCGGTCCTTGATGGTCGCCACGGTGAAGTAGAAGTCGGCGCCGAGCTTGTCCATCTTGTTGACGAAGCAGATGCGCGGCACGTCGTACTTGTCGGCCTGACGCCACACCGTCTCGGACTGCGGCTCGACACCCTCCTTGCCGTCGAACACGGCGACGGCACCGTCGAGGACGCGCAGCGAGCGCTCGACCTCGACCGTGAAGTCCACGTGTCCGGGGGTGTCGATGATGTTGATCTGGGTGCCCTCCCAGAAGGAGGTCACGGCGGCAGACGTGATCGTGATGCCGCGTTCCTTCTCCTGCTCCATCCAGTCGGTCGTCGACGCACCGTCGTGGGTCTCACCGATCTTGTGGTTGACACCGGTGTAGAAGAGGATGCGCTCCGTCACCGTGGTCTTGCCAGCGTCGATGTGCGCCATGATGCCGATGTTGCGGACCTTGTTGAGGTCCGTCAGGACGTCGAGTGCCACGTCAGGTTTCTCGTCTCATTCGTCGTGGAGTGAAAATCGTGGGCGCCGTGGGCCGCGTCGTGCGACGGGCGGGCGCGTGCCCGGCGGTGTGCCGTGGAGCGAGCTCCCCGGCACACCGACCGGACCGCTGGGTCACCAGCGGTAGTGCGCGAAGGCCTTGTTGGACTCGGCCATCTTGTGCGTGTCCTCGCGGCGCTTGACAGCGGCACCGAGGCCGTTGCTCGCGTCGAGGATCTCGTTCATGAGGCGCTCGGTCATCGTCTTCTCGCGACGCTGCCGCGAGTAGCCGACGAGCCAGCGCAGGGCGAGCGTGGTCGAGCGGTTCGGCTTGACCTCGATCGGCACCTGGTAGGTCGCGCCACCGACGCGACGGCTCTTGACCTCCATGGCCGGCTTGACGTTGTCGAGCGCGCGCTTGAGCGTGGCGACGGGGTCGGTGCCGGTCTTCTGGCGAGCACCCTCGAGGGCGCCGTAGACGATCATCTCGGCGATCGACTTCTTGCCGTCGAGGAGGATCTTGTTGACGAGCTGCGTGACGAGCGGGCTCTGGTAGACCGGGTCGACGACGAGCGGGCGCTTCGGAGCGGGTCCCTTACGAGGCATCAGCTCTTCTCCTTCTTCGCGCCGTAACGGCTACGAGCCTGCTTGCGGTTCTTGACACCCTGGGTGTCGAGCGTGCCGCGGACGATCTTGTAACGCACACCCGGGAGGTCCTTCACACGACCACCACGCACGAGCACGATCGAGTGCTCCTGCAGGTTGTGGCCGACGCCGGGGATGTAGGCCGTGACCTCGATGCCCGAGCTGAGGCGCACACGGGCGACCTTGCGGAGGGCAGAGTTCGGCTTCTTGGGGGTGGTGGTGTACACGCGGGTGCACACACCGCGGCGCTGGGGCGAACCCTTGAGCGCCGGGGTCTTGGCCTTGCTGGCCTTGTCCTGGCGGCCCTTGCGGACCAGCTGGTTGATGGTAGGCAACCTGGTTACTCCATAACGTTGCTCGTGGTCAGTCGCCCTGGCGGGCAACTCCTTGACTGTTCGGCCCTCGACCCCCGAGGTCGGGCGTGTCGGAACCGGTACTTCCCCCTGCACTCCCCTGCTCGGCGACGGCCGGGAGGCCGTCGGTGGGAAGGGTTGCCCGGCGAAAGGTGTGCTCTGGACCGCAGTGATGTCACGTCCCGCGGTGAGCGGGCGGACAGGGCACCGTGGCCGTCATCGCGCATGCCTGAGTGCGTGCCTCAGACACAGTGTTCAAGCGTACCGGGGTGCGGCACGCCGACCAAATCGGTGAGACCGGCCCCCGCGGGTCCGATGCGGTATGCCGTCCGGCGCGTACCCCGCCACGGCACCGACGCGACCGGTCAGCCCAGACGCCAGTCACCGGCGTACATGTGCAGCACGGGCACGCCGAGCGTCTCCCGGGCCCGGGAGGCCCAGTCGGTGTGGAAGGTGTCCTCGACGGCGTGCGGCTCGGTGACGACGACGACCTCGAGGGCGTCGAGGCGGGCCACCTCCTCGACGAGCGTCGGCATGGGGTCGTCGGCGGTGATCTCGCCGGTCGCGACGACGTCGTGGCCCCCGAACTCGGCCAGCGACCTCGAGAGCGCGGTGTCGGCGTCCGTGTGGGCCTCGCTCCGGTCGACCGGGCGCAGCGACTCGAGCGCCTCGCGCATCTCGAAGAGGCTGAGGTGGTTGAGGAAGGAGCTGAGCAGGTTGCGCTCCGTGTCGGCAGGGACGAGGACCCGGTACGTCGGCGCGTCGTCCTCGTGCAGCCCGAGGATCTTGTCGACGTCGACCGGCTTGAGCGCCTCCTCGGTGAGCACGATGATGGTCGGTGCGGGACCGCCGCCGGTCTCATCCGTGCGACGGCCCGCCGGCCCGGCAACGGGCGCCGAGGCGGACTCGACACCAGGCGTGTCGGTGATGGGCTCGGTCGCGGCACGTTCGGCGGGCTCGGGCGCGTTCGGCACGTCGGCCGTGGGCTCGGTCATGCGACCACCCTACCGAGGCAGCGGGTCTCGCGGCTCAACGGTTGGTCATCCGCCAGCGCGCGAGCAGCACGCCGAGACGGTCCTCGACCGGCCGCGGCGAGGTGGCGGAGTAGTTACCCATCATGACGAAGACGTAGCGGCGGCCGTCCGCGCCCGTGACGTAGCCCGCGAGCGACGTCACGCCGGTCAGGCTCCCGTTCTTGGCGCGCAGGTTGCCCGCCGCGGCGGTGCCCCGCATGCGGCTGGCCAGGGTCCCGCCGGTCCACCGGACCGGGTCGGTCCCGGCGACCGGCAGCGCGGCACGGAAGGTGGGCCACCACGACGTGCGCTGGACCTTGTCGAGGAGGGTCGCGAGCTGGTTGGGGGTCAGGCGGTCTGCGCGGGCGAGTCCCGAGCCGTCGACGAACCGCAGCCCCGCGGTGGGGATCCCGATGCGAGCCGCGTAGTCGCGCAGCGCCTTCGTGCCGTCGGCCCAGCTGCCAGGCCGCCCCGACCGCGCCCCGAGGGTCTTCGTGATGGCCTCGGCGTGGCCGTTGTTGCTCAGCTTGAGGAACGGCACGAGCAGCTGCCCCAGGGTCATCGACGTGTGCCGTGCCAGCAGCGAGTGACCGGCCGGCGTCCTGCCGCGCACGACGGTCCCGTCGACCTGGATCCCCGCGGCGACGAGCCGCGCGCGCAGGGCTCGCGCGGTCATGAGGGCGGGGTCGTCGACCGTCACCCACTTCTTGGCAGCCGACGACGTGAGCGGCACCTGGCCGGTGACCGTCAGCGTGTTGGTGCCGGCCGCCCGGGCCACCGAGATCGTGGTCGTGGACCCGGTGGCGGAGGTGCGCGCCCGGTTGACCAGACGCACGTGCGAGGCGGCGGAGGGCGGCGTCACGGTGAGCCGTGGCGCGCTCGCGGTGCTCGTGGCGGGCGTCGCGGTGACGATGACGGTGCCCGCGTCGTAGTCGGTGTCGGGTGCCAGCGTCAGGGCCGACACCTGCGCGGCGTAGTAGCTCGACGCGTACGACGTCGACCAGGAGGGGTTGTAGCGCACCTCGTCGAAGGCGGACGCGTCACCGACGACGTCACCCGTGACCCGCGTGACCCCCTTGGCCCGCAGGGCGCTCGCCAGCGACGTCAGGTCGCGCTCGAGCAGCGTCGGGTCGCCGGTGCCCTTGAGGTAGAGCCGTGAGACCACTCCCCCGTTCGGCGCCGACGGGGCGTAGACGTCGGTGCGCCACCGGTACGCGCTGCCGAGGGTGTACATCGCAGCGGCGGCCGTGAACGTCTTCTGCGTCGATGCCGGGGCGAGCGGGGTGTTGGCGTAGCGGACGTAGACCGGAGTGCGCGTGGAGGCGTCGGCCACGACGACTCCGACGTGTGCCGTCGAGGCCGTCACGCTCGGGTCGGTCATGAGCCGGCCCACCTCGCGGCGCAGGGCGGCGTCGCGCGAGGAGTAGACGGTGGCGCCGGAACCCGGTGGAGCCGTCGCCACGGGCGCCGCCACGGCGAGCGTGACCACCGCGACGAGGAACGGCCAGCGGACCGCTCGAGGCGCGCCGGCGGAGCCGCGGACGACCTTGAGCGAACGAGGAGCACCGAACATGACGACCTCCCGAGGGTGTCGCCGGCCGGCCCTGGCGCCGCCGACTCTCACCTCGCCCGAGAGACTAGTCCGACATATCCGTCTCCAGCGCGCTGAAACCAGGTGGCGGTCCCGGAACGCCGAGGGCCGGCTCCCCGGTCGGGGAGCCGGCCCAGCGGCATACGTGGTGGTCGTCGTCCGCCGCCGGCGCGGCGGACGGGACCGGTCAGAACTGGTCGAGACCGAGAGCCTCGTCGTCGAGGCGGATGGCCTCGCCGGTGCCCGAACCGAAGCCCGCGTAGTCGTAGGCGTCGTAGTTCGGCAGCGAGTACATCGCGGCCTTGGCTTCCTCGGTGGGCTCGACCTTGACGTTCCGGTAGCGGGGCAGACCCGTGCCGGCAGGGATGAGCTTTCCGAGGATGACGTTCTCCTTGAGGCCGAGCAGCGGGTCGGACTTGGCCTCCATGGCGGCCTGCGTGAGCACGCGGGTCGTCTCCTGGAAGGACGCGGCCGACAGCCACGACTCGGTCGCGAGCGAGGCCTTGGTGATGCCCATGAGCTCGGGACGACCGGCAGCCGGCCGTCCACCCTCGGCCATGACCTTGCGGTTCTCCTCCTCGAAGCGACCACGCTCGGCGAGCTCGCCGGGCAGCAGGTCGGCGTCGCCGGCCTCGATGATCGTCACGCGACGCAGCATCTGTCGGACGATGACCTCGATGTGCTTGTCGTGGATCGACACACCCTGCTGGCGGTAGACCCGCTGCACCTCGTCGACGAGGTGCTTCTGGGCCGCACGCGGGCCGAGGATGCGAAGGACCTGCTTGGGGTCGATCGCGCCCTGGACGAGCTTGTCACCCACGGTCACGTGGTCACCGTCGCCGACGAGCAGGCGCGAACGCTTGCTCACCGGGTAGGCGTGCTGCTCGGAGCCGTCGTCCGGCGTGAGCAGGACGCGACGCGCCTTGTCGGTGTCCTCGATCTCGACGCGGCCGGTGGCCTCGGCGATCGGGGCGACACCCTTGGGCGTCCGCGCCTCGAAGAGCTCGACGACACGCGGCAGACCCTGGGTGATGTCGTCGGCCGCGGCCGCACCACCGGTGTGGAAGGTACGCATCGTCAGCTGCGTGCCGGGCTCACCGATCGACTGGGCCGCGATGATGCCGACGGCCTCGCCGATGTCGACGAGCTTGCCCGTCGCGAGCGACCGGCCGTAGCAGGCCGCACACGTGCCGACCTTGCTGTCGCAGGTGAGGACCGAACGGATCCGGACCTCGTCGACACCAGCCGCGTAGAGCGCGTCGATGACGACGTCACCGAGGTCGATGCCGGCCACGGCGAGCGTCTCGCCGTCGACGACGACGTCCTCCGCCAGCGTGCGGGCGTAGACCGAGGCCTCGACGACCTCGCTCGGCGACCGGGTGCCCGTGGTCTCGTTGACCTGGGCGATCGGCAGCTTGAGGCCGCGCTCGGTGCCACAGTCGTCCTCACGGATGATGACGTCCTGCGACACGTCGACGAGACGACGCGTGAGGTAACCCGAGTCGGCGGTACGAAGAGCCGTGTCGGCCAGACCCTTACGGGCACCGTGCGTCGAGATGAAGAACTCGAGCACCGTGAGGCCCTCACGGAAGTTCGCCTTGATCGGGCGCGGGATGATCTCGCCCTTCGGGTTGGCCATGAGGCCACGCATACCGGCGATCTGACGGATCTGGAACCAGTTGCCACCAGCACCCGAGGACACCATCCGGTAGATGGGGTTCGTGCGCGGGAAGTTGGTCTCCATCTCCTTGGCGACCTGGTTGGACGCCTGCGTCCAGATCTCGACGAGCTCCTGACGACGCTCGTCGTCGGTGATGAGACCGCGCTCGTACTGCGTCTGGACCTTGGCGGCCTTCGTCTCGTAGCCCTCGAGGATCGCCGTCTTGTTGTCCGGCGTCGTGACGTCGGAGATGGCCACGGTGCAGCCCGAGCGGGTGGACCAGTGGAAGCCGGCCTCCTTCAGGGCGTCGAGGGACGCGGCGACCTGGACCTTGGAGTAGCGCTCCGCGAGGTCGTTGACGATCGCCGAGAGGCGCTTGCGGTCGACCGGGCGGTTCTCGAACGGGTAGTCGAGCGGCAGCGTGTCGTTGAAGATCGCGCGGCCGAGCGTCGTCTCGAGCGTGATGCTCTTGACGATGCCGTCCTCGCCGGCCTCGACACCCTCGGGCAGCTCGAAGCCGGCCGGGGGCACCGCGTCCGTCAGGCGCAGCTTGATCGCCGAGCCGAGCAGGATCTCGCCACGGTCGAAGGCCATGCGGGCCTCCGAGGGGGACGAGAACGCGCGACCCGCACCGATGCCGCCACCGTCGACCGCGTCGGTCAGGTGGTAGATGCCGGTGATCATGTCCTGGGTCGGCATGGTCACGGGGCGACCGTCAGCCGGCTTGAGGATGTTGTTGCTCGACAGCATGAGGATGCGGGCCTCGGCCTGCGCCTCTGCCGACAGCGGCACGTGGACAGCCATCTGGTCACCGTCGAAGTCGGCGTTGAAGGCCGAGCAGACGAGCGGGTGGATCTGGATGGCCTTGCCCTCGACGAGCTGCGGCTCGAACGCCTGGATGCCGAGACGGTGCAGCGTGGGTGCGCGGTTGAGCAGCACCGGGTGCTCCGTGATGACCTCTTCGAGGACGTCCCACACGACCGGGCGAGCACGCTCGACCATGCGCTTGGCCGACTTGATGTTCTGCGCGTGGTCGAGGTCGACCAGACGCTTCATCACGAACGGCTTGAACAGCTCGAGCGCCATCTGCTTGGGCAGACCACACTGGTGCAGCTTCAGCTGCGGGCCGACGACGATGACCGAACGGCCGGAGTAGTCGACGCGCTTGCCGAGCAGGTTCTGGCGGAAACGACCCTGCTTGCCCTTGAGCATGTCGGACAGCGACTTGAGCGGACGGTTGCCGGGGCCCGTGACCGGGCGACCACGACGGCCGTTGTCGAAGAGGCTGTCGACGGCCTCCTGGAGCATGCGCTTCTCGTTGTTGACGATGATCTCGGGGGCACCGAGGTCGAGCAGGCGCTTCAGGCGGTTGTTGCGGTTGATGACGCGACGGTAGAGGTCGTTGAGGTCCGAGGTCGCGAAGCGGCCACCGTCGAGCTGCACCATCGGGCGCAGGTCCGGGGGGATGACCGGGATCGCGTCGAGGACCATGCCCGACGGGTGGTTCGTCGTCATCTGGAAGGCGTTGACGACCTTGAGGCGCTTGATCGCACGGGTCTTCTTCTGGCCCTTGCCGGTGGCGATGATCTCCTGGAGGAGGTCCGCCTCGGCGTCGAGGTCGAAGGACTCGAGGCGCTTCTGGATCGCCGCGGCGCCCATGCCGCCCTCGAAGTACAGACCGAAGCGGTCACGCATCTCGCGGTAGAGGATCTCGTCGCCCTCGAGGTCCTGGACCTTGAGGTTCTTGAAGCGGTCCCAGACCTGCTCGAGGCGCTCGACCTGCTGGTCGGCACGCTTGCGGATGTTGTTCATCTCGCGCTCGGCCTGGTCGCGGACCTTGCGCTTCGCGTCGGCCTTGGCACCCTCGGCCTCGAGCTCGGCGACGTTGCGCTCGAGCAGCTGCGCGCGCGACTCGACGTCGGCGTCGCGGCGGTTCTCGATCTCCTTCTTCTCGACCTGGATCTGCGCCTCGAGCGACGGCAGGTCAGCGTGGCGCTGGTCCTCGTCGACGGACGTGATCATGTAGGCCGCGAAGTAGATGACCTTCTCGAGGTCCTTCGGGGCCAGGTCGAGCAGGTAGCCGAGGCGGCTCGGGACACCCTTGAAGTACCAGATGTGGGTGACGGGGGCGGCGAGCTCGATGTGGCCCATCCGCTCACGGCGCACCTTGGCGCGCGTGACCTCGACGCCACAGCGCTCACAGATGATGCCCTTGAAGCGGACGCGCTTGTACTTGCCGCAGTTGCACTCCCAGTCCCGGGTGGGGCCGAAGATGCGCTCGCAGAACAGGCCCTCCTTCTCGGGCTTGAGCGTGCGGTAGTTGATGGTCTCCGGCTTCTTGACCTCGCCGTGGCTCCACTGGCGGATGGATTCCGCGGTGGCGAGGCCGATGCGCAGCTCGTCGAAGAAGTTGACGTCGAGCACGTGGTTCCTTCTCTCGTAACTCTCGTTAAGTCTTTGGTCTGAGTGGTGTTCGTTGACCAGGGGGCGTATGCCGCTGAGCGGGCCCAGCGGCATACGCACCGCTAGTCGTTAGGGGGCCTTCTCAGACCTCTTCGACGCTGGACGGCTCACGCCGGCTCAGGTCGATGCCGAGCTCCTCCGCCGCGCGGAAGACCTCTTCGTCGGACTCCTTCATCTCGATCGTCGTGCCGTCGCTGCTCAGGACCTCGACGTTGAGACACAGGGACTGCATCTCCTTGAGGAGGACCTTGAACGACTCCGGGATGCCCGAGTCGGGGATGTTCTCGCCCTTGACGATGGCCTCGTAGACCTTCACGCGGCCGGGAACGTCGTCCGACTTGATCGTCAGCAGCTCCTGGAGCGTGTAGGCGGCGCCGTACGCCTCGAGGGCCCAGACCTCCATCTCACCGAAGCGCTGGCCACCGAACTGGGCCTTACCGCCGAGCGGCTGCTGGGTGATCATGGAGTACGGACCGGTCGAACGAGCGTGGATCTTGTCGTCGACGAGGTGGTGGAGCTTGAGGATGTACATGTAGCCGACGGCGACGGGCTCCGGGAACGGCTCGCCGGAGCGGCCGTCGAAGAGGCGCGTCTTGCCCGAGGCGTCGATGAGGCGAACCCCGTCGCGCGTCTTGAGCGTCGAGTCGAGCAGACCCGTGACGACGTCCTCGGAGGCACCGTCGAAGACCGGCGTCGCCACGCGCGTGCCCGCAGGGGCCTCGTGCGCGTCGGGCGCGATCTCCTTGGCCCACTCCGGGTTGCCCTCGATCTTCCAACCGCGCGAGGCGGCCCAGCCGAGGTGCAGCTCGAGGATCTGGCCGAGGTTCATACGACGGGGAACACCGTGCGGGTTGAGCACGACGTCGACCGGCGTGCCGTCCTCGAGGAAGGGCATGTCCTCGACCGGGAGGATCTTGGAGATGACACCCTTGTTGCCGTGGCGGCCGGCGAGCTTGTCACCATCGGTGATCTTGCGCTTGTTGGCCACGTAGACGCGGACGAGCTGGTTGACGCCGGGCGGCAGGTCGTCGCCCAGGTCGGCACGGAACTCCTTGACGCCGATGACCGTGCCGGTCTCGCCGTGGGGCACCTTGAGCGAGGTGTCGCGGACCTCGCGGGCCTTCTCACCGAAGATGGCGCGCAGCAGGCGCTCCTCCGGCGTCAGCTCGGTCTCGCCCTTGGGCGTGACCTTGCCGACGAGCAGGTCGCCGTCGCGGACCTCGGCGCCGACGCGGATGATGCCGCGCTCGTCGAGGTCGGCGAGAACCTCCTCGGAGACGTTCGGGATGTCCCGGGTGATCTCCTCGGGGCCGAGCTTCGTGTCGCGGGCGTCGACCTCGTGCTCCTCGATGTGGATCGAGGAGAGGACGTCGTCCTGGACCAGACGCTGGCTGAGGATGATCGCGTCCTCGTAGTTGTGGCCCTCCCACGACATGAACGCCACGAGCAGGTTGCGCCCGAGTGCCATCTCGCCACCCTCGGTCGCGGGACCGTCGGCGATGACGCCACCGGCCTCGAGACGGTCGCCCTCGTTGACGACGACGACCTGGTTGTAGCTCGTGCCCTGGTTGGAGCGCGCGAACTTGGCGATGCGGTACGTCTGGTACGTGCCGTCGTCGTTGGCGACGGTGACGAGGTCAGCCGACACCTCCTGGACGACACCGGCCTTCTCGGCACGGACGACGTCGCCCGAGTCGAGGGCGGCGCGGAACTCCATGCCGGTGCCGACGATGGGCGCCTCGCTCTTGACGAGCGGGACGGCCTGACGCTGCATGTTGGCGCCCATGAGGGCACGGTTGGCGTCGTCGTGCTCGAGGAAGGGGATCATCGCGGTCGCGGCCGAGACCATCTGGCGCGGCGAGACGTCCATGTAGTCGACCTCGTCGCCGGGGACGAGCTCGACCTCTCCACCCTTGGTGCGCACGAGCACGCGGTCCTCGGTGAAGTTGTTCTGCTTGTCGAGCGGCGCGTTGGCCTGGGCGACGACGTAGCGGTCCTCCTCGTCGGCGGACAGGTAGTCGACGTCGTCGGTCACGTGACCGCCGGTGACCTTGCGGTACGGCGTCTCGATGAAACCGAACGCGTTGATGCGACCGTAGGACGCGAGCGAGCCGATGAGGCCGATGTTCGGGCCTTCCGGAGTCTCGATCGGGCACATGCGGCCGTAGTGCGACGGGTGGACGTCACGGACCTCCATCTGAGCGCGGTCACGGGAGATACCACCCGGGCCGAGCGCGGACAGGCGACGCTTGTGCGTCAGACCCGCGAGCGGGTTGTTCTGGTCCATGAACTGCGAGAGCTGCGACGTGCCGAAGAACTCCTTGATCGACGCCACCACGGGGCGGATGTTGATCAGGGTCTGCGGGGTGATCGCCTCGACGTCCTGCGTCGTCATGCGCTCGCGGACGACTCGCTCCATGCGCGACAGGCCGGTGCGGACCTGGTTCTGGATGAGCTCGCCGACCGAGCGCAGGCGACGGTTGCCGAAGTGGTCGATGTCGTCGACCTCGACGCGGACGTCGATCTCCTCGGCGTTCTTGACGCCCTTCATCGAGTCCTGGCCGTCGTGGAGCGTGACGATGAACTTGATCGTCTTGACGATGTCGTCGATCGACAGGGTCGAGTCGTTGATCGAGGCGTCGAGACCGAGCTTCTTGTTCACCTTGTAGCGGCCGACCTTGGCGAGGTCGTAGCGCTTGCCGTTGAAGTAGAGGTTGTCGAGCAGGGTCTGCGCGGCCTCCTTCGTCGGCGGCTCGCCCGGGCGCAGCTTGCGGTAGATGTCGAGCAGCGCGTCGTCCTGGCCCTGGGTGTGGTCCTTCTCCAGGGTGAGGCGCATCGACTCGAACTCGCCGAACTCCTCGAGGATCTGGGCCTCGGTCCAGCCGAGGGCCTTGAGGAGGACGGTGACCGACTGCTTGCGCTTGCGGTCGACGCGGACGCCGACCATGTCGCGCTTGTCGATCTCGAACTCGAGCCAGGCACCGCGGCTCGGGATGATCTTGGCCGTGTAGATGTCCTTGTCGGACGTCTTGTCCGGCGTGCGCTCGAAGTAGACGCCCGGGCTGCGGACGAGCTGCGAGACGACGACACGCTCGGTGCCGTTGATGATGAAGGTGCCGCGCTCGGTCATGAGCGGGAAGTCGCCCATGAAGACCGTCTGGCTCTTGATCTCACCCGTCTGGGCGTTCATGAACTCGGCGGTGACGAAGAGCGGTGCGTCGTACGTCTGGTCGCGCTCCTTGCACGACTCGATCGTCTTGCGGGTCTCCTCGAAGCGGTGGTCGCGGAACGACAGCGACATCGAGCCGCTGAAGTCCTCGATCGGGGAGATCTCCTCGAAGATCTCCTCGAGCCCGGACCGGTCCGGGACGTCGGTGCGTCCCTCGGCCTTGGCCGCGGCGACGCGAGCCTGCCAGCGCTCGTTGCCGAGCAGCCAGTCGAAGCTCTCCGTCTGAAGCGCCAGGAGGTCGGGGACCTCGAGTGGTTCGCGAATCTTCGCGAAGGACAGACGCCCCGAAGGGGTCTGTGCGGTGGACATGTTCGTCGCAGTACGCGAGGCAGCCAAGGAGGGTCCTTCCACGGGCCTTTTTCGAATCTTCAGATCCGCGTTGCCGCATGGCTCCGCTCGCGGGTCCCGAGGTCATACCGGATGCCGGATGGCATGGTGTTGGGCCTGACCGAGGTCGCGAAAGGGTGGGCATGGGGCAGCGCAAAGGCCTAGCCTACCGGTAAAGGGCAGGAGTGTCCAGCCGGGTCAAGGGACGGAGATCGTCTCCCGAGGTGCCCACCCGGTCTCGAACGACCGGGCGCCCTCGACGTGACCTGCCACGCCCCCCGGACCGGGAGCTCGCGATGCGAACGCGACGAATATGGCCCTCCGCGGGCCGGACGTCAAGACCCACGCCATCGCAGGCGCGTCGCGACACGCCGCCCGGCACCGCCCGGAACCCCCCTGACCTGCACGAACACGGCGGTGACGGGCCTCGACCAGGACCCTCGGAAGGGCCTCCGCCCTAGCATGGAGCACGCCAGAGATCCGTTGACGTCTCCTTCCGAGAGGGAAGCCATGTCCGATCCGAACCCGCCCGAGCAACCGTCCTTCAACCAGCCGGCCGGGAGCGACCCGACCACGCCGATCCCCAGCAGCCGGCCCGGCTCCTCGGGGCCTGGCACACCCGGCGCACCCGGCGCACCCCTCGGCGGCAGCACGCCTCCCCCGCCGCCGCCCGTGGCACCGGCCGGTGGACCGAGCGGGATGTCGAGCATCCCTGACCCCGCGCGGGAGGGGGCCGGCTTCTTCACGGCCCTCTTCGACTTCAGCTTCACGAACTTCGTCACGCCGATCCTCGTGCGCTTCGTCTACCTGCTGGCGACGGTGGCGCTCGTCGCGAGCTGGCTCATCTTCGTCTTCGCCGGCTTCGTCAACAGCGTCGGCACCGGTCTCGCCGCGCTCATCCTCGGTCCGATCTTCGTGATCATCTACCTCGCCGTCATCCGCATGACCCTCGAGTTCTACCTGTCGGTCGTCCGGATGAGCGAGGACATCCACAAGCGCCTCCCCCAGGCCTGACCGCCGGGGCGACGCCCTGCATCACCACGCCGAGTGGGCGCGTCCCCCCGGACGCGCCCACTCGGCGTTGCAGGGCTTCCGCGGCCTGGGGCTCGCCTCGCACCGGGGCCGCGTGCGCCGGCCTCAGAGGGAGGGCTGCTGCTGGGTGATGCAGTGGATGCCGCCGCCACGGTCGAAGAGCGGCCGTGCGTCGACGCCGACCACCCGTCGCCCCGGGTACGCGTCGGCGAGGACACCGAGGGACGCGTCGTCCTGCTCGTCCCCGAAGGTGCAGGCGATGACGCCGTCGTTGACGACGAGGTGGTTGATGTAGGACCAGTCGACGGGCCCCTCGGCGTCGGCCAGGGTGCGGGGCGCCGGCACGCCGACGACCTCGAAACGCTCGCCACGAGCGTCCCGCGCCTCCTCGAGAAGCTCTCGAAGGGTGCGTGACACGGCATGGTCGGGGTGGGAGGGGTCCTGCTGCTCGTGGAGCAGCACGAGGCCCGGGCCGGCGATGGTGGCCACGATGTCGACGTGGCCCCGGGTGCCGAACTCGTCGTAGTCGCGGGTCAGGCCCCGGGGCAGCCAGATGCACGTCGTGGCGCCGATGGTGCGGGCGAGCTCCGCCTCGACGTCGCTGCGCGCCAGCCCCGGGTTGCGGCCCGGGTCGAGCTGGACGGTCTCGGTGAGCAGCACCGTGCCCAGCCCGTCGACGTGGATCCCACCGCCCTCGTTGACGAGGGGGGAGCCGACGACCTCGGCCCCGGACAGGCCGCCGACGAAGGCGCCGATCCGGGTGTCGTGCTCCCACGTGGCCCATGACTGCGCGCCCCAGCCGTTGAAGACCCAGTCGACCGCACCGAGCTGGGAGCCGTCGGCCGAGCGGACGAACGTCGGACCGATGTCGCGCATCCACGCGTCGTCGAGGGCGGCCGGGACGAGCTCGACGTCGGGGTGCAGGTGGCCGGCGGCCACGTCGAGGTCGGCGGGGACGACGACCATGCGCACGGGCTCGAACTCCACGACCGCGTTGGCCACGGCGGACCACGTGCGACGCGCCGCGGCCACCTCCTCGGTCGTCTCGCCGAGGGTGTAGCCCTGGCTCGGCCACGCCATCCACGTGCAGTCGTGCCGGGCGGTCTCGGACGGCATCATCCAGCCAGGCCCCGGCCCTCCCCCACCACCCTCCGCCGTGGCGGCGTCGGTCACGGCGCCACCTCGCGACGGTGCTCGGCGCGCACGGGGGCGGTCAGGGCGGCATACGAGTCGGGACGGCGCGTGGCGAGGAAGGGGAAGAGCTCGAGCCAGTCACGACGCTGCGCGAGGTCGAGGTCGGCGACGAGGACGGCGGCCTCGTCACGGGGGGCCTGGACGAGGACGCGGCCGTACGGGTCGGAGATGAACGAGCTGCCGTAGAAGGTGATGAGCCCTTCCGTGCCGAAGCGGTTGGGCACGACCATGAAGAGGCCGTTGGCGATGCCGTTGCCGACGATGACCTGCTGCCACAGCGGCTGCGTGTCGAAGTCCGGGTGGTCGGGCTCCGAGCCGATCGCCGTGGGGTAGCAGAGCACCTCGGCGCCGCCGAGCGAGTAGAGACGAGCGACCTCGGGGAACCACTCGTCCCAGCAGGTCGGCAGACCGAGCCTGAGCGACGGGTCGCCCAGTGCCACCACCGGATACGCATCCTCGGACGGACCCGGACGGAAGTACTTGTCCTCGTGGTAGCCGGCCGTGACGGGGATGTGGGTCTTGCGAGTGCGGGCCACGACCTCCCCGCTCGGGGCCACGACGACCGCGGTGTTGAAACCGAGCCCGTCGCCCTCGTCGGCACGCTCGTAGAGCGAGGCATGGACGTGGACGTCGAAGTCGCGGGCCGCATCGCGGGCGAAGGTCACCGTGGGGCCTGTCTCCAGGTGCTCGGCCGTCGCGGACGGGGTGCCCACGGGGAGGGTGTCGGCCGGGTAGCGAGACAGGGTCAGCTCGGGCAGGAACACGATGGCGGCGCCGGCCTCTGCGGCCGTTCGGATGCCGTCGCGGAGGGTCTCGACGAGGGCCGCTGGGTCGTCGACCCATTCGTGCTGTACGACGCCGACGCGCACGGGCGTCGCTTCCGGCTGGTCGACGCGGGCGAGGGACTCTGGGACGCCATTGGCCTGGATGAGCTTCACAGCGTGCAGTATGCCGCAGCGTCCGGCGGGCGGTCCGGGCCCGACCCCGGTGCCGTCCCCGGTCACCTCTCCTGGTGCAGCGCCGCGCTCGCCGCTCTGGGCCGCTCGGTCCCGGACGACCTCTCGGGCGCCCGGGACCTTCCCCCTTGTTCCCCCGTCAGAAGGCGGACAGCTCGCTGACGAGCCAGCGGTCGCCCACCTTCCGCATCGTGGCGATGACCCGGTTCTGGTCGATCGCAGGTGCCTGCTGTGCCTTGGTGGTCGTGGCCTGGTTGACGAACGCCATGACCCGCACGGTCGTGCCCTCGCCTCCGTCGCCGTCGGCGTCCATGACGCCGGCGTCGTAGACCTTGGCCTGGACGGTGGCGTCGTTCTCGACGGCCATCGGCTTGATGTCGGTGGCGGCCACCTTGGTGAACTGGTCCTTGAACGGGGAGGTCAGCTGCGGGGTGACCTCGCCGATGTGCTTGTCGAACGCGGAGCCGCTGTAGCTGAGCAGGCTCTCCAGAGTGGTCCGCGCCGAACCCACCGCCGCGGTCCGGTCGGTGTCGGACACCCCCGGGCGCAGGCCGTAGACGAGCGAGGCCCCGAGCAGGGCGAGCGCCAGGGTGGCGCCGATGGCGGACGCCCAGAGCCCGGCGGAGCCGCGGGATCGAGCGCCGCGCTCGGTGTGCCCGTCGTCCGCGTCCACCTCCTGGGCGCCGGTCGGGGCCGCGCGGGGCGCGACGACCCGTGCCTCGCGGTCGTCTGTCGTGGTGTTCGTGGTGTTCGTGGTGTTCGTGGTGTCGGTGGCGGTGGCGGTGTCGGTGTCGGTGTCGGTGGCGGTGTCGGTGGTGTCGGTGGTGTCGCTGGCGGCACCGGAGGGGCCTGCAGGGCTGTTCTCGGTCGTGGCGGGGCCTCGGTCGAGGACGAGCGTGGAGGCCGTTGTGGCCTCGGTGCCGGACGGTCGGCGGCGGGCACCGGCCACGCGCTTGCGCGGGCCGGCAGTCGCGGCAGCCGACGATGCGAGGGGACGGCGCGGTTCAGCTGACGAAGTCAAGGGTGCTCACCTTCCAGGCGTCGCCGACCTTCACGAGGTCGAGCCGGAGCCGGTACGTCTTCTTCTCGGGCTTCGGGGTGGAGGCGTTCGAGGTCGGGGCGACGACGCCCACGATGACCTTGGCCGAGTCGTCGTCGCCCGACACGAGCGAGGCCTCGGCGCGCTCGACCGTCGAGACGGTCTTGTTGGCAGTGACGACGGGCTTGAGCTGGGCCAGCGTCGATGCGTACTCCTTGCGGAAGGCCCCGGTCGAGTCGTCGAGGACGCGCTGGGTGTCGGCGTCGAAGGACGCGGCGTTCATCGTCACGAAGTTGACGGCGATCTGGCGCCCGGCGGCCAGGGCGGCCGCCCGGTTGTCGGCGTCGCGCTGCTGCTGCCACGCCGAGCGTCCCGACGTCGCCGTGACGGCGACCGCCGCGAGCAGCAGCACGGCCGCGACGGTCCACAGCAGGCGCGGGGTGGGACGCCACGTGCGGACACCCCTAAGGCCCGCACGTGGCGCGTCGGGGGGACCGGAGCCCACCGCGGCGTCAGCGGGGTCGCGAGGCACGTGGCGCTCGTGGCGCTCGTGGCGCTCGTGGCGCTCGTGTGGCTCGTAGGGCTCGCGGTCGGCGGAGCTCTCGGGCGACCGCGGGGAACGCTGCAGTCGCTCGGTCTCCGAGCGGGTGACCATCGTCATCGAGGGGTTTCCTTCCGTCACCGGCTAGCGGAGCGCCTCCTGCATCATCCAGAGCCAGCTCGTGCCGTTGTCGGTCCGTTCGTCGCCACCGGCCGGAGCGACCGGCGACTGGACTGACAACGACGCAGGGCTGCCGGAGGTCACGGCCCGGTTGCCGAGGGCGACCGGTGTCGCGCCGAACGACATCGGGTAGCTCTGCCCGCTCTGCCCCCCTCGGGTGGGTTTGGGGGCGTTCTGGGCACCGCGCACGTTGATCCCCGAGCCACGTGAGGCCGCGCAGTGCGCGTCGAGGTTGACGGGTGGCAGACCCGTCGTGCGGTGGGGGTCGACCTTCGTCGTGCCTTCGTAGCCGGCCTCGCACGCCTTGGGATCGTCGACGTTGAGCACGAGCCCGAAGTGGGCGGTGCCGTCGCCGGGCACGACGCTGAAGCCACCCGTCACGACGTCCGGGTAGGTGACGAGCAGCTGCTCGATGCCGTCGAGCCGGGCCGTCGTCACGTTGCCGATGGTGATGAAGTTGGCGAGGAGCGCGGCCAGGCTCTGCTTGTTCTCCGAGATGAGGGCGTCGAGCTGCTCGACCGCGACGGACCCTCGGTCCAGGACGACGCGCAGGTCGGGGTCGGCCTGCCGGAGCGCGTCTGCGACGTTGGCGAAGCCGGACACGCTGGTGCGGATGTCGTCGCCGCTCTTGACCTGGGTGTCGAGGACGATCCGTGCGTCGTCGATGAGACGAGTCGTCTCGGGGAGCGCCTCGGAGGCGGCCGCGGTCAGGGCGTCACCCGAGTCGATGAGCCGCTGCAGGTCGGAGCCGCCACCCTTGAACGCCTCGGCCAGCTCGTCGACCGTCGTCACGAGGGCGTCGCGCGGCACCGACGACACCGTGTCGTCGACGTGCTGGAGCAGCTGGTCGATCCGAAGCGGGAACGCGGTCCGCTCCCGCGGGATGACGTCGCCGGCGGCCAGGTAGGGAGCCAGAGGCGTGCGGGGCTGGAGGTCGAGGTACTGCTCCCCCACCGCCGAGCGGTTCTCGACGACGGCCTTCGTGTCCTTGGGGACCTCCGTGCCGCGGTCGAGGCGCGCGTCCACGACGACGCCGTCGCCCGACAGACGCATCCCCTCGACCTTGCCGACGGTGACACCCCGGTAGGTGACCTCGGCGCCGACGAAGATTCCACCCGACTGGGCGAGGTCGGCGGACACAACGTAGCTGCCGCCGGCGATCTTGTCGGTGAGACCGACGTAGTTGGCCGACAGGATCGCGACGAGGGTGATGGACAGCAGGGCGAAGGCGGCCAGCTGGAGCCGGACGGTGCGGGTGATCATCGGGAGCCTCCCGTGGGGAAGAGCGTGGACCACGACGCCGCGTCGGCCGTGCCGGCTGCTGAGCCGGGCCCGCTCGAGCCGAGCAGGCCGCCCGGCAGCGTCGTCGGCAGGGGCACTCCGGGCACCGACGGGACGGGGACGCTCGGCAGCGGGACCCGTGGCACCGGTACCGAGGGCAGGGGCACCGAGGGCAGGGGCACGGAGGGCAGCGGCACCCCCGGGATGCCCGGGATGTTCGGGAGCTTCCCGACGCCGAGGTTGCCGGCGATGGTGTCGAGGTTGGTGTCGAGGGTGGCCCAGAGGTTCGTGAAGTCACCCTTGATGGTGTTCTGGGCGTTGTTGGGGAAGGGGTAGGTGAGGAGCAGCTGGTAGCTCTTCGGCAGGTCGTCACCGGCCTTGTTGAGCTGGCGCAGGATCGGGCTCACCGCCCGGAGGTTGGCCTCGAGATCGGCGCGCGACCCTCGGATCACCCGGGTGCCGACCTCGCCGAGGTCGCGCAGCGCCGTCAGCATCGCCGTCAGCTGCCGACGCTGGTCGGCGAGGATCTTCAGGCCCTTGGGCAGCTCGTCCAGTGCCGCGGCGATCTTGGCCTGGTTGCGCGCCAGGGTCGAGGAGAGCCGGTCGATGCTGTCGATGGCCCGGACGATCTCGCCCTTCTGGGCGTCGAGTCCGCCGACGAACGTGTTCAGCTGCGTGACGAGGTCCTTGACGTCGCCGGTGCGACCGCGGAGGGCGTTGTTGAGCTCGGCCTCGATGGTCTTCAGCTGTGCGACACCACCACCGTTGAGCAGCAACGACATCGCGCCGAGGACCTCCTCGACCTCGGGGTTGCGGCTCGTGCGCGACAGCGGGATGCGGTCGCCCTGCCCGAGGCGGCCCTGGGCCGGCACGTCGGTGGGGGCCGCCAGCGCGACGTACTTCTCGCCGAGCAGTGAGGTCTGCTTGAGCTCGGCCGTGGCGTTGTCGGGCAGCACGACGTTGCCGGGGAGCCGCAGCCGGACCGTCGCGGTCCACCCGGTCACCTGGATGTCCTCGACGGACCCCACGGTCACCTGGTTGACCTTGACCGACGACTGCGGCACGAGGTCGAGCACGTCGGCGAACTCGGCGGTGACCGTGTAGGAGTCGTCGCCGGTGCCGGCGCCACCCGGGAGCGGGAGGTCGTAGGCGCTGCAGCCCCCGAGAGCGAGGGAGGCCAGCACGACGACGGCGGACCGGCGTCGGGAACGGGAGCGGACGGCATACGTCATCGGGAGCCTCCGAGCAGTCCGCCGAGGGTGGGGTCGGCGCCACGCAGGTTGACGAGGCCGCTCGACTGCGGAGTGCCCTGCAGCGCAGTGCCGCTCGGGAGCGCCGGCAGGGTGGGCAGCTTCGGCAGCAGCGCCTTCTTGAGTGAGTTGCACAGCTGGGTGTTGCCGGTGTGCGTCGGGCCGGTGAGGATCGAGCACACGAGCAGCAGCGGGTCGTCGAGGCCCTTGGCGTTGTTGCGGGTGTCGAGGGTGCCGGTCTCGGGGTGGTAGGCGTTCTGGAGGTTCGACAGCGCGACCGGGGCGTTCTCGAGGAGCTGGGCCAGGGCCTGCCGGTTCTTCGCGAAGGCGTGGGTGACGGTGACCGCGCGGTCGAGGTTGCTCTTGAGCAGCGCCCGGTTGTCGGAGACGAAGCCCGACACCTCGTCGACCGCGATCCCGAGGCTCTCGAGCGTCGCCTTGAGGTTCTCGCGTTCCTCGCTCAGCTGGGTCGCGACGGTCGCGAGGTCGGTGTTGAGCCGCCGCACCTGCGCGTTGTTCGTCGCGAGCATCGAGGTGAAGGACTGCAGGTTCTTCACGGTGCCGAAGAGGTCGTCGCGGCTGCCGGACAGGGTCGAGAGCGCGGTCGAGAGGTCGTGCACCGTGCCGTTGATCTTGTCGCCGTTGCCGTCGAGGTTGGCGGCAGAGGTGCGCAGCAGCTCGTTGAGGGCACCGTCCTTGTTGGCCCCGTCAGGACCGAGCGCCACCATGAGGTCGTCGAGGCTCTGCGACACCCGGTCGAGCTCGACCGGAACGGCCGTGCGCTCCAGCGGGATCCGCGTCCCGGCAGCCAGCGCCGGGCCCGCCTCGTAGACGGGGAGCAGCTGGACGTAGCGGTCCGAGACGAGTGACGGCGCGACGATCGCGGCCTTGGCCGACGCGGGGACGCGGTACGTGTCGTCGTAGCTGAAGGTGACGTGCACGTGGTCGCCCTCGGGCGTCACCGTGTCGACCTGGCCGACCTTGACCCCGAGGATGCGCACGTCGGACCCCGGGTAGAGACCGACGGCGCGGGTGAAGTCGGCGCTGACCGACGTCTGGCCCTGGCGGGGCCAGAAGACGATGCCGGCCGCGACGAGCGCGACGACGACGAGGCCGGTGACGACCTTGCCCAGCACGGTGGCGGGGCCGCGGAGGCGGCCGAACGGCATACGGGATCCCTCGGGCGCGGGCATCAGCGACCACCTCCGGAGGTGCCGGGAAGGAGCAGGTCGGGCAGCTTCGTGCCCGGTAGGGCGAGCCCGGGCGTGCCGACGGGCACGACGAGGTTGGAGACCCATGTGTCGAACCACCGTCCGGTGCCCAGCGTGTTCGCGTAGACCCGCGTGAAGGGCGCCATCGCCTGGATCGTCTTCTGGAGGTCGGCGTCGTGCTTCTGGAGCATGGCGAGCGTCGTGTCGAGCTGGGCGAGGGCCGGCTTCAGCTGGGCCCGGTTGTCGCGCGCGAGGCCCGTCAGCTGCTTGGCGAGCGCTGACGTGTTGCGGAACAGCGTGCGGATGTCGTCGCGACGCTTGACGAGCTCGACCATGAGCAGGTCGGCGTCCCGGATGAGCGTGCTGACCTGCTCGTTGCGGCTGCGGACGAGGCCGGTGACGTTGTTGGCCCGCTGGAGCAGCGAGCCGAGCTCGGCGTCCCGGCTCGCCACGGTGCGGGAGAGGCGTGAGAGGCCGTCCAGCGTGGCCTTGACGTACTGCGGGCTGTCCTTGAACTCCGTGGCGATGACCGTCAGGGACTTCGCGAGCTGGTCGGTGTCGATGCGCTCGGTCGTCGTCGTGAGGTCCTGGAAGGCGTTGATGACGTCGTAGGAGCTGACGGTGCGCGAGACGGGGATCTGCGCGTCGGCGTCGAGCTGCCCCCGGCCCTTGGGGTCGAGGGCCACGTACTTCTCACCGAGGATGGTCTTCATCCGGATCGAGGCACCGGTCTGCGGGCCGAAGCTCGCGTCCTCGGTGATGGTGAAGTCGACGCGGACGTGGCCGTCCTCGAGGTCGACGCCGGTCACCTTGCCGACCTTGACGCCGGCGATGCGCACGTCGTCGTCGGGCTTGATGCCGCCGGCCTCCGAGAAGGCCGCGCTGTATGCCGTCCCGCCGCCGATGAGCGGAAGGCTGGAGGCGTTGAACGCCAGGTAGAGCAGCATCGCGATGACGAGCAGGCCGATCGCACCGATCGGGACCGGGTTGCGCTCTCGGAAGGGGATGCTCATGGCTGGCACCTCGCTGACGAGACGTCGTAGGTGGGGCTGACGCCCGGGAGGATCGGGCTCAAGGCGTCGAACTTGCAGAGGTAGAAGTTGAACCACGACCCGTAGGTCGCCGTGCGCGTCAGCGTGGCGATCCGCCCGGGCGCGCCGGTGATGAAGTCCTCGAACTCCCTGACGTTGGCCGGCTTGTTGAGCGTCGTGGCCAGCGTGCGCAGCTGGGCGACGTCGTCCTTGATGAGCGGGCGCGTCGAGACGAGCAGGTCGGCGGTCTCGGCCGAGAGCGTGTTGATCCCGGACAGCGAACGGCCGATCGTCTCGCGGTCGGCCGCGAGCCCGCTCGTGAAGCGCTGGAGCTGGTCGATGAGCGAGAGCAGCTGCTGGTCGTGGGCGTCGACGGTGCCGAGAACGGTGTTGAGGTTGTCGATGGTGCGGCCGATGACGGCGTCGCGGTCGGCGATGGCGGACGTGAGGCTGGCCGTCTTGGCGAGCAGGGTGTTGACGTCGCCGCCCTCCCCCTGCAACGTCTGGATGAGCAGGCCAGAGAGCTCGTTGACGTCGCTCGGCGACAGCGCGGCGAAGAGCGGCTTGAAGCCGTTGAACAGGACGGTGAGGTCGAGCGCGGGGTGGGTGCGCGAGAGCGGGATCGTCGAGCCGTCGGCGAGCGGGGCGGGGGCGCCGGTGCCCTGGCTCAGCGCGAGGTAGCGCTGGCCGACGAGGTTGCGGTACTTGACCGTCACCTCGGTGCCCTGCGTCAGCACCGAGCTCTTGAGCACCGAGAAGTCGATCTCGGCGGTGGCGCCCTCGGACGTCGCGTCGTGGGCGACGCGGACGTCGGTCACCTCGCCGACCCTGACACCGGCGACGCGGACGTCCTGCCCGGCGATGACTCCCGTCGCGTCGGTGACGACGGCCGTGTAGGTCGCCTTGGAGCCGAGCTGGATGTTGGCGATCGTCAGCGCGAGGATGCTCGTCGCGAAGAGCGTGACCGCCGCGAAGACGATGAGCTTGATGAGCGAGCCCTTGACCTTCATCGGGTGCTCACCACCGTGCCGCGCATCATCGGCCCGGCGAGCAGGGTCTGGATGCCGCTCCCCCCTGCGTCGGACGGCTGTCCGCGTTGGCCCAGGAGCGCCCCGACGACGCGCTGCTCGTCGACCGTGCCGGCGCTGCCGGAGTCGGCCGCAGCGGCGTCGCCGAGCAGTGCCTGGGGCACGGCCGAGAAGGGCGTCGCGTCGCTCGCGGGCTGGGTGCCGTCGTCGAAGTGGTGGCCCGCGAAGGGGTTCGCCTGGGAACCGTCGGGCGTGGGCAGGCCGTAGCAGTGGGGTCCGCGCTTGTCGTCCCAGCGGGGCTCCTCCCCCGGCCGGTAGGGCTGTCGGGGAGGCACGACCTCGAGGGTGATGTGGAAGGTGCCGCCGGCGAAGGCCGCGTTGGCGCGCGGCAGCCAGTTGACCAGGCCCGAAGCCACGCAGGGGTAGATCGGGGAGTACTCGGCGAGCAGCTGGAGCGTCGGCTTGCTGACCTGGCCGACCTGGATGATGCGCTCCTCGTTGTCGCGCAGGAAGCCGGCTGCCTCGTTGGCGAACCCTGCGGTGCCGACGAGGAAGGCCGCCAGCTGCTGGTCCTTCTCGACGATGGTCCTGTTCGTGACGCGCAGCGACTCGGTGAGTCGGAAGAAGTCGGGAGCGACGCCGGCGTAGAGGTCGGCGGTGTCGGCGAGCAGCGAGATGTCCCGCTGGATCGTCGGCATGCTGGGGTTGAGCGACTTGAGGTAGCGGTCGACGAGCACGAGGTTGCGGCCGATCTCGTCGCCGCGGCCGTCGAGCGTCGTCGACAGCGCGTTGAGGGTCGTCGCGAGCTTGGCCGGCTGCACGGTGCGCAGCAGCGGGTAGAGGTTGTCGAGGACCGTCTCGAGCTCGATCGACACCCGGCTGCGGTCCTGCGGGATGGTGTCACCCGCCTCGATGGGCCGGGCGTTCGACGAGGCCGTCACGAGATCGACGTAGCGCTCGCCGAAGAGCGTCTTGGGCAGCAGCCGTGCACTGACGTTCGACGGGATCTTGGCGACCTCGTCGGGCTGGAGCGCCAGCTCGAGACGCGCACCCGTGGGGGTGGCCTCGACGTGGCGCACCTCGCCGACGAGCAGGCCACGCAGCTTGACGTCAGAGCTCTCCTGCAGCTGGCTGCCGAGGCGGTCGGTCTCGAGCGTGACCATGACGACCGGCGTGAAGCGCTTCTGGAAGGAGGCGATGGCCAGGCCCACGAGCAGCGCCAGCACGACGAGGAAGACGATGCCGTAGGCCTTGACGCCGATGCGCCACCGCGTCAGCTGGGTGATCGGGCCGGGACTGGTCTCGCTCATCCGGCGATCCTCACGCTCGTCGTGGCTCCCCAGATGGCGAGGGAGAGGAAGAAGTCGACGATGTTGATGGCAACGATCGACGTGCGTACCGCGGTGCCGACGGCGACGCCGACGCCGGCCGGGCCGCCGGACGCGTTGTAGCCGTAGTAGCAGTGGATGAGGATGATGACGACGGCGAAGACCATGACCTTGGCGAACGACCAGAACACGTCGCCCGGTGGCAGGAACAGGTGGAAGTAGTGGTCGTAGGTGCCCTCCGACTGCCCGAAGTACGCGGTCGAGATGAAGCGCGTGGCGGCATACGAGCTGAGCAGCCCGAGGACGTAGAGCGGGATGACGGCGATGAAGCCGGCGATCATGCGCGTCGTGACGAGGAACGGCAGCGACGGGATGCCCATGACCTCGAGCGCGTCGACCTCCTCCGAGATGCGCATGGCGCCGAGCTGGGCGGTGAAGCCGCAGCCGACCGTGGCCGCGAGCGCCAGGCCCGCGACGAGCGGGGCGATCTCACGGGTGTTGAGGTAGGCCGAGAAGAAGCCGGTGAAGGCTCCGGTGCCGAGCTGCTCGAGCGATGAGTAGCCCTGCAGGCCGACCTCGGTGCCGGTGAAGAAGGCGAGGAAGGCGATGACGCCGACCGTGCCGCCGATGACCGAGAGTGCACCGGTGCCGAGGGAGACCTCGGCGAGGAGCCGGATGACCTCCTTCTTGTACCGGCGAATGGTGCGTCCGCTCCACGCGAGGGAACGCACGTAGAAGCGCATCTGCTCGCCGAGCGAGTCGAGCGCGCGTGAGGGCCGGCTCGCGAGGTGGAGCAGCCGCTCCGAGCCCGGATGCGCCCGGTTCTGGGTCTTGGTCGCCATCGCCCTCTCCTCAGATCTTCTGTGGGACGACTTGGAAGTACACGGCTGTGATGACGAAGTTGACGACGAAGAGCAGCATGAACGTGATGACGACGCTCTGGTTCACCGCGTCGCCGACGCCCTTGGGACCACCGCCTGCGTTGAGCCCCTTGTAGGCCGCGACGACGGCCGCGATGGCGCCGAAGATCAGGGCCTTGATCTCCGCGGTCCAGAGGTCGGGCAGCTGGGCCAGCGCCGTGAAGCTCGCGATGTAGGCGCCGGGGGTGCCGCCCTGGACGATGACGTTGAACACGTAGCCGCCGACGACCCCGACGACCGACACGAGCCCGTTGAGCAGGACCGCGACGAGCATCGAGGCGAGCACGCGCGGCACGACGAGGCGCTGGATCGGGCTGATGCCGAGCACCTCCATCGCGTCGATCTCCTCGCGGATCTTGCGCGAGCCGAGGTCGGCGCAGATGGCCGAGCCGCCCGCGCCCGCGATGAGCAGGGCCGTGACGATGGGGCTGGCCTCGCGCAGCACGGCGAGGACGCTTGCGGCGCCGGTGTAGGACTGGGCGCCGAGCTGACGGGTCAGGGTGCCGAGCTGGAGGGCGATGACCGCGCCGAAGGGGATGGAGACGAGGGCGGTCGGCAGGATGGTGACGCTCGCGATGAACCACGCCTGCTGGATGAACTCCTTGACCTGGAAGGGGCGCTTCGGCAGGGCCCGGAACACGTCGAGGGTGAGCGCGAAGAGCGATCCGGACTGACGCAGGGCGCCCGTGAGGGGTGCGGCCACGTCAGCTCACCCCCGCCCGGACACCGGGGATGCCGGCGTTGCGCGACTCGAAGGACCCCGGTGGCGGGGTGATGCCGTTGTCCCGGCACCAGCCGCCGGCGGGTCGCTCGGCGCGACGCGGCGTGCCGTCGCTCGTCGGGAGCTGGAGCGCGATCGGCGGCAGCGGCGGCAGCTCCTGACCGGACTCGGCGGCCAGCTCGTCGGCGTCCTTCTCCTCCGACATGCCGATCGGGCCGATCGTCTGCGCGTTGAGGAACTGCCGCACGACGGGCTCCTCCGAGCTGAGCAGCATCTCGCGCGGCCCGAACATCGCGAGGTGCTTGTGGTAGAGCAGGCCGATGTTGTCGGGCACCGTGCGAGCCGTGTTGATGTCGTGGGTGACGATGAGGAACGTCGCGTCGATCTGCGCGTTGAGGTCGACGAAGAGCTGGTTGATGTAGCTCGTGCGCACCGGGTCGAGCCCGGAGTCCGGCTCGTCGATGAGAAGGATCTCGGGGTCCAGCACGAGCGCCCGGGCCAGCCCGGCGCGCTTGCGCATACCGCCGGAGATCTCTCCCGGGAGCTTGCCCTCGGCACCGGAGAGACCGACGAGGTCCATCTTCTCGGTCACGATGCGCTTGATCTCGGCCTCGGTCTTCTTCGTGTGCTCGCGCAGCGGGAAGGCGACGTTGTCGTAGAGGGTCATCGAGCCGAACAGGGCGCCGTCCTGGAAGAGGACGCCGAAGAGCTTGCGCACCTCGTAGAGGTCGGCCTCGCGCAGACGGGTCAGGTCACGTCCGTTGATGACGATCGACCCGGCATCCGGCTTGAGCAGGCCGACGAGCGTCTTGAGGAAGACGGACTTGCCGGTGCCCGAAGGCCCGAGCATGACCGAGATCTCCCCCGCGGGAAGCGTGAGGGTCACGTCCCGCCAGATCGTCTGCGAACCGAAGGTCTTGGTCAGACCTTGCACCGCGATCTCCACACCCATGTGGCATCCACCTATGTCTTCCTGGCCGTCTCGACTCGGCTACGGGGGAAACGAGGGCGCGGGGCGGAAGTTACGCGTCAGTCGGGTTCTCCCGGTCAGGCGGCTCCCCCGCGGCTAACCTGTGCGAGTCATGGGGAGCCAGGAGGATGCATGCGCGCAGAACTGCGGCCGTCGCAGGTCGCACCGGGGGCTGTCCTCGAGGTCGAGGGCAGCACGTACCGCGTGGTCGGGTCCGTCCGGTTCGACCTCGGCGGCACCCGGTGGGGCGAGCACTGCATCACCTCGTCGGGTCCACGGGAGTGGCTCTCGCTCCAGCCGCGCGGCGCCGGGTGCGTCATCCACTGGCGGACCCGGGACGACCTCTTCGGCGACCCGGACCACGGGGGCATGAGTCTCGACGGCCGCGCCTGGACGCTGCTGGAGGCGGGGTCGCTCACCTACACGGCCGAGGGCGACACAGGTCTCGGCGTCCGGGGCACGTGCGAGTTCGTCGAGTTCGTCGCGACGGACTCACCCGATGCCGTGCTCGTCTACGAGAGCTTCGACGGCGGCATGTGGGAGATCAGCGTCGGCCGCCTCGCCGATCCGGCACTCGTGCGCTGCTACCGCGAGGTCTCCGGCGACTGACCTCGGTCGAGCGTGGCCGTGACGTCGTGGGTCACGGAGTCCCCGTCGACGCGCACGGTGACCGCGGTGACGCAGTCGCCCCCTTCGACGGCCACGAGACGGGCGAGCACGTCGGCGATGCGGTCGAAGGTCTCGGGGCTGGGCACCGGTGCCTGGCCGTCGGCGTTGCCCGACAGCCCGGTCAGTCGGTGGTCTGCGTCCATGGTCAGGGCAGCGGTCATCCGCTGGACCGGCGCACCCCGCTGCTCCTCGACGCCGCGGCGCAGGGTCGTCGCCAGCTCCTCGAGCAGCCCGTCGAGCAGCCCGTCGAGCACCGCGGGGGGCGTATGCCGCCCGCTCGCCGCGGCATCCG
Source organism: Terrabacter sp. Ter38 (assembly GCF_024519435.1). Classification (GTDB taxonomy): domain Bacteria; phylum Actinomycetota; class Actinomycetes; order Actinomycetales; family Dermatophilaceae; genus Terrabacter. The sequence goes on along the minus strand of NZ_JALJRZ010000005.1, from coordinate 220,312 downwards.
ACGTGACCGGACGGGCCGGCGGGGTCGGCTCGGTGGCCGGCTCGGTGGCCGGCTCGGTGGCCGGCTCGGTGGCCGGCTCTGTCGTCGTGCGCGGGGCGTGGCCCTCGCTGAGGAAGCCGATCGCGGCGAACTGGATCTTGGCGAAGTCGACCTCGGCGTCGCGGGCCAGTGAGTTGTCGATGACGTAGGCGAGGTTGACGGCGAGGTCGACCATCCCCGGGTGCAGCTGCTGGCCGACGAAGCGCGCACACAGCAGCAGGGCGTGCACGCGGACCATCGTCCGGCCCTTGCGGTCCTGCACCTGCTGCTCCGGCTCGACACGCCGCAGGTCGAAGCCGTCGCGGGGGTAGAAGTGGAGCGGGCGTTCGAGGACGAGCAGAGAGTAGTCCGGCCGGTCGGAGCCGGGCATCAGCCGGTACAGCTCGCCGTTGAGCGGCAGCTGCCACTCCAGCTCGGGCGGAGCGGTGTCGAAGCGCGTCACGCACACGAGCGGCCCGTAGCGTCCCGTCGGGCTCGAGGCGTCGGTCGTCGGGGTCGACGGCGCCGTCGGGGTCGAGAGGGTCGCCGCCCCGAGAGAGCCGGGTGCCGCAGCAGTGCCGGGCTCGACGGCGGCGCGGTGCACTTCGGCGGGGCTGTGCGGTTCAGCGGGCACCGCGGGCGCGGCGGCGTCGACGGGGGGCGCCTGCCGGGCAGCGGTGTCCGCACCGTCGTCAGCAGCGGGCCTGAAGGTGCGCGACAGCCATCCCATGCGGGCAAACCTACCGGGGCCCATCGGCGGATCGCGGGACGGCATACGCCATCTCCTCGGCCGGGGACGCGCGTGGCTGCCGGTCGTGGTTACGGTGGAGCGGTGACGACAGTGAGCAAGGACGCTCCCGACCTGCGCGCCCTCGAGGGGCTCGCCGAGTCCCTGACGGCCGGTGCGTTGCTGACCGACCCCGACAGTGTCTCGGCGTACCGCTTCGACTACACGGCTGACGCCGGAGCCGGTATGCCGCTCGCCGTGGTCCGCGCGACGAGCGCGGCCGACGTCCAGGCCACGGTGCGCTGGGCCGGGGAGCACGAGGTCGCCGTCGTGCCCCGCGGGGCCGGTAGCGGGCTCTCGGGGGGCTCGAACGCCGTCGACGGCTGCATCGTGCTGAGCCTCGAGCGGATGCGCGCCGTCGAGATCGACCCGACCACGCGGACGGCGGTCGTGGAGGCCGGGGCCCTCAACGTCGAGGTCAAGCGCGCGGCCGCCGAGCACGGGCTCTGGTATCCGCCCGACCCGTCGTCCTTCGAGATCTGCTCGATCGGCGGGAACGTCGCGACGAACGCGGGCGGGCTGTGCTGCGTCAAGTACGGCGTGACGACCGACTACGTGCTCGGCCTCGACGTCGTCCTCGCCGACGGGACGCTCGTGCACCTCGGTGGCCAGCGCGTCAAGGACACCGCAGGCCTCTCGCTCGTCAAGCTCTTCGTCGGCAGCGAGGGGACCCTGGGCGTCGTGACCCGAGCGACGCTGCGGCTCGTCCCGGCTCAGGCGCCGCCCGCCACCCTCGTGGCCACGTTCGACACCGTCGAGGACGCGGCCCGGGTCGTCGTCGCCATCGGCAACACCCTCCGCGCGTCGATGATGGAGCTCATGGACCAGGTGTCGGTCAACGCCGTCGAGGACCACCGCAGCATGGGCCTCGACCGCCAGGCCGGTGCGATGCTCCTCGCGCAGTCCGACGCCCCCGGCGCGGCCCGCGGCGAGGAGATCGCCGTGATGGAGCGGCTGTGCCGGGACGGCGGCGCACGCGAGTGCTTCACGACCACGGATGCCGCCGAGGGCGAGCTGTTCGTCGCGGCCCGCAGGGCCGCCATCGTGGCCATCGAGCGGCGAGGCGCGATCATGCTCGAAGACGTCGGCGTGCCGGTGCCGCGGCTCCCCGACCTGCTGACCGGCATCGCCGACATCGCGCGCCGTCACGGCCTCGAGATCCCCGTCGTGGCCCACGCCGGCGATGGCAACACGCACCCTGTGATCGTCTATCCGGCAGGCGAGGCGGATGCCGCTTCCCGTGCGGCACAGGCCTTCTCGGAGGTCATGAGCCTCGCCATAGGGCTCGGCGGGACCATCACGGGCGAGCACGGAGTCGGCCGCCTCAAACGGGCGGCCCTGCCCGAGCAGCTCGGGCCCGACGTCATGGCCCTCACCCACCGCATCAAGAACGCCCTCGACCCGCAGGGCATCCTCAACCCCGGAGCTGGATTCTGATGACCGCGACCCCGCCCGTGACGACCCGCCGCGCGATCGCCGACCGGCACCTCTTCGGTCCCGGCCCGTGCAACCCCTACCCCGAGGCGACCCTCGCTCTGGCGGCGCCTCTGCTCGGACACCTCGACCCCGACTTCCTCGCGATCATGGACGAGACCTGCGACCTGCTCCGCTACGTCTGGGGCACCGACAACCGCCGCACCCTCCCGCTCTCGGCGACCGGCTCAGCGGGCATGGAGGCCGCGTTCGTCAACACCGTCTCCCCCGGCGACGTCGTCGTCGTGGCCGTCAACGGGCTGTTCGGGGAGCGCATGGTCGACGTCGCGAGCCGCCACGGCGCCGAGGTGGTCCGCGTCGACCACGAGTGGGGCACGCCCGTCGACGCCGCGCGCGTCGCTGCCGCCCATCCCTCGCCGAAGATCATCGCCGCGGTCCATGCGGAGACGTCCACCGGCGTCCGGTCCGACATCGCCGCGCTCGGCGCGGTCAAGGGGGACGCCCTGCTGCTCGTCGACGCCGTGACGAGCATCGGCGGCATCGAGCTGCGCGCCGACGACTGGGGCATCGACATCGGATACGCGGGCACCCAGAAGTGCCTCGGCGTCGCCCCCGGCCTCGCTCCCTTCACCATCAGCGACCGTGCCTTCGAGCGGCGCGTCGAGAAGCCGTCGTCCTGGTACCTCGACCTCGGTCTGCTCGGCGGCTACGTCGGTGAGGCCTCCGGCTCCGGCAAGCGCACCTACCACCACACGGCCCCGACCGCGATGGTCGCGGGCCTCCACGCCGGCCTCCAGCGCATCGCCGAGGAGGGCCTCGAGAAGGTCTGGGACCGCCACGCCGAGGCCGGCCGCCTCCTGCAGGACGGCCTCCAGGAGATGGGCCTGTCGCTCTTCGCCGCCGAGGGTGCCCGCCTCCCCGAGCTGACGACCGTCCGCGTCCCCGACGGCGTCGACTCGGCCGCCGTCCGCGCCCGCCTCCTCGAGCGCCACAACCTCGAGATCGGCGCCGGTGTGGGCGAGTTCGCCGCCACCGTCTGGCGCATCGGCCTGATGGGCCACAACGCGCGCCCCGACCGCGTCGCGCTCGTCCTCGCCGCCCTGAAGGACGCCCTCGCTCACGCCGCCTGACGCCAGCCCCTCCCCCGTTCGAGGTATGCCGGAGCGCCCAGAGCATCACCTCGACCCACCCGGTGCGGGGCGTCGACGAGGGCGCGGGGCGTGACGGTGGTCGCGGCATCGGCGGCGGCCACACGGCATACGCAAGCGGCGGGTGGGCTGGGACGGCCGCCGACGCTCCACGCCGCGAGCGCCGTCGCACCCCGCGACCGCGCCACCAGGGACAGCGAAAGGCGGGCCCGACCAGAGGTCGGACCCGCCTTGCGGTACAGCAGTGATCCCGGCTGAGCCGGGTCAGATCACTTGAGCTCGACGGTGGCGCCGGCGCCCTCGAGCTGCTCCTTGGCCTTCTCGGCCGCAGCCTTGTCGACACCCTCGAGGACGGGCTTGGGGGCGCCGTCAACGAGGTCCTTGGCCTCCTTGAGGCCGAGGCTCGTGAGCGCGCGGACCTCCTTGATGACCTGGATCTTCTTCTCGCCCGCGGCGGTGAGAACGACGTCGAACGAGTCCTTCTCCTCCTCCTCGACGGCGGCAGCGCCGCCACCGGCAGCGGCGGCAACCGCGGCAACGGGGGCAGCAGCGGTGACCTCGAAGGTCTCCTCGAACTGCTTCACGAACTCGGAGAGCTCGATGAGGGTCATCTCCTTGAAAGCGTCAAGGAGCTCGTCGGTGCTGAGCTTCGCCATGGTGGCTTCCTTCCTAGATATTGCCGTGAGTGGCGTGTTGTTGAATCGAGCTGCTGCGCAGGAGCGCAATCAGCTCTCGTCGCCACCCTCGGCGACGTCGGTGGTTGCCTCGGCGACCGGAGCGGCCTCCGTGGCGGGACCCTGCGCCTCGACCTTCTGACGCAGGGCGTCGACCACGCGGGCCGTCTGCGACAGAGGAGCGACGAAGAGGTAGGCGGCCTTGTTGAGGGAGCCCTTCATGGCGCCCGCAAGCTTGGCCAGGAGAACCTCGCGGGACTCGAGGTCCGCGAGCTTCGTGATCTCCTCGGGGGACAAGGTCTTGCCGTCGAGGACGCCAGCCTTGATCACGAGGAGGGGGTGTGCCTTGGCGAAGTCACGCAGACCCTTGGCCGCCTCGACCGGGTCACCGGTGATGAAGGCGATGGCCGACGGGCCCTGGAGGTGACCGTCGAAGGCCGTGATACCGGCCTCCTTGGCGGCGCGCTCCGTGAGCGTGTTCTTGACCACGGCGTAGGTGGCGTGTTCCCGGATCGAGGTGCGCAGCTGCGAGAGCTGGGCCACGGTCAGACCGCGGTACTCGGTGAGAACGGCCGCACCGGACTCACGGAACTTGTCCGCGATCTCGGCAATGGCAGCCGTCTTCTCGGAGTTCGCCATCTGGGCCTCCTTCCCTTGCGTGGTGCCGCCTGTCGAAGGGGCCCGGAGGGCCTGCACGAAAAGAGCCCCGGCGCAGGGCGCTCGGGGCTCGGTGCGGCATACTCGACGTATGCCGTGAGGCTGAGTGTCCTGCGCTGGCTGCCCGCATCGTGCGGGACCTTCGGGAGATCGTGGTTGCCCACGTCCTCCAACCGGCGGTCATTGGTCGTGCACCAGAGTACGGGCCTGACCGCTGAGGACCAAATCGAGCCCGGGCCCGTCGGCGGGTCCGACGCACGATCCCCCACCACACCGGGTACGTGACCTAGCGTGATCCCCATGGCGAGTGGCAGCGCAGTCCGCCGCCCGACCCCGTCAGAGCGGCAGGCGACCCGCCGCCGCCGGACGTGGGCGGGTCTGGCCGTCGTGCTGTGCGTGACCGCCGACCTCTGGATCGTGACGTCGGCCGGCGCCGACGAGCCGGTCGCCGAGGGCGCCGTCTCACGCGCCGCGCGGGTCTCCGTCACGGCAGGGACGGCACCTGCGGTCCCCCTCGACCAGGTCGAGCGGATACCCGAGGCTGCGACCGACTCGCAGGTCGACGGCTCCGCCTCGACCAGCGCGACGGGCACCACGGGCTCGACGAGATCGGACGACGCGACGGCCGCGGGGAAGAACGACGGCAAGGACGACAAGGGCGCGGTCATCCAGGCCGGCTCCGGCCGGTTCACGGTCGTGGCGATGCCCGCGGCCGCCCTGCGCCCGGCCCCCACGAGCGGCCGCACGGTGCGCTACACCGTGGAGCTCGAGGGTGGTCTCGACATCAAGGCCGCGGACCTCGCCACGACGGTGGGGAGCGTGCTGACCGACCCGCGGGGCTGGCAGGCGAAGGACGGCGTCCGCTTCGTCAACGTCTCCCCCGCCGCGGCCGCCAAGGGAGCCGCGGTCGACCTGCGCATCACCCTCGCGAGCCCCGACACGACCGACCGGCTCTGCGCACCGCTGCAGACCCGAGGCCAGGTCAGCTGCCACAACTCCGGACGGGTCGTGCTCAACCTGCGCCGGTGGGTCCTCGGCGCGGAGGCCTATGGCAGCGACACCGCCGGCTACCGCACCTATCTCGTCAACCACGAGGTCGGTCACGGCATCGGGCACGCGCACGCCTACTGCGGCGGGCCGGGCAAGGCGGCTCCGGTCATGATGCAGCAGACCTACGGCCTCAAGGGCTGCACGGCGTGGCCCTGGCCGACGCCCAAGCCGGCCTGACCCCCTTCGTCGCGGCCGGCACACGCCCTCTCCCCTCGTGACGAGGCCGCGGTCGGCTCCGCTGACGGCGTCGGCCCGGACGAGCCCGCCGAGGAGGTTGACCGCGCCGCTGGTCCACGTTCGTGTGGTGATGCGCCGATGCTGTTTCACGCACCGGCCGGCTCCTGGGACGCAGGTGAGGTCGGCCCCGTCGGGACCGACCTCACCGCTCTCGTGGGTCTCGTCGTCAGGTCAGCGCGGGTGGACGACCATGGCCGAGCCGCCGCCACGACGCGTCGTCTCCGCGGCGGCCTCGAACAGGCCCCCGCGCAGGCTGCGGATCGCCGTCGCGGCACCGATCTCGTTGGGCGTGCCGGCCGAGGCGAGCGCGTGGCCCATCGCCGTCAGTGCGGCGCCCGTGGGACCACTGAGGATCGCCGGCTCCGCGCCCTCGCTGGAACCGTTGCGCGAGCTGAGGCGCGGCGCCGCGATCGCGTCGACGAGCGACAGGTCGCGGTCGAGGTAGCCGAGGATCGTCTGCGACACCGACGTGATGATCGTGGCGCCGCCAGGCGAACCCACCGCGAGGAAGGGCCTGCCGCCGTCGAGCAGGATCGTCGGGCTCATCGAGGACCGCGGACGCTTGCCGGGGCCCGGAAGGTTCGGGTCCGGGACGCCCTTGGTCAGCGGCGTGAAGTTGAAGTCGGTGAGCTCGTTGTTGAGCAGGAACCCGTACCCGGGGACCGTGATGCCGGAGCCACCGGTCTGCTCGATGGTGAGGGTGTAGGACGCGACGTTGCCCCAGCGGTCGGTGGCCGTCAGGTGCGTCGTCGACTGCCCCTCGTAGGGCTCGCTCTGCACGACCGTGCCGGGCGCGCAGGGGGTGTAGGCACCGTCGGGCGAGCCGAACGGGATCGGACGAGGCTGGGCCCTCTTCGGGTCGAAGAGGCAGGCGCGCTCCGCGGCGAAGGCCGGATCGGTCAGCTCCTTGACCGGCACGCCCGGGACGTCACCGACCCAGCGGTTGCGGTCGGCGAAGGCCGTCGCCGACGCCTCCGAGAACCGGTGCAGGTAGTCGACGTCCGACAGGTCGGACGTCGAGACGCCGGTGCGGTCCTCGTAGGCCTGGACGAGGTTGAGGATCTCGGCCACCGCGATACCGCCCGAGCTCGGGACCGGCATGCCGTAGACGTCGTAGCCCTTGTACTGCGAGTGGATCGGCGCCTTCGTCAGCGCGCGGTACGCGGCGAGGTCGCGCGTCGTCATCTGCCCACCCATGACCGAGGAACCCGCCTTGGTGTGCGGCGCCCGGGCCTCTGCGACGATCGCCCGTCCGAGCGCGCCGGCATACAGCGCCCCCGTGCCCTGGGTGCGCAGCGTCCGGTACGCCTTCGCCATGTCGGGGTTGGTGAAGACGGAACCGACGGCCGGAGCCTGACCGCCTCGCAGGAAGACCTTCGCCGTCTCGGGGAACACGGAGAAGCGGTCGGCGTTCTGGACGGTCTGGTCGTGGAACGTCTGGTCGACGACGAAGCCCTTGGCGGCGAGCCGCTCGGCCGGCTTGAGCGCCGCGTTGAGCGACAACGTGCCGTAGTCGCGCAACGCCTTGGCCCACAGGGCGGGTGTGCCGGGCACGCCGATCGACAGCCCCGAGTTCACGACGGTGTTGAAGACCATGGGCGAACCGTCGGGGTTGCGGAAGGTGTTCTCCGTGAAGGTCGCGGGCGCCGTCTCGCGGCCATCGACGGTCGAGACCTTCCGGCTGCGAGCGTCGTAGTAGACGAGGAAGCCACCGCCGCCGATGCCGGCGCTGTAGGGCTCCGTGACGCCGAGGGCCGCAGCCGTCGCGACAGCGGCGTCGGCCGCGTTGCCACCCCGGGCCAGCACGTCGATGCCGACCTGCGAGGCATCGCGGTCGACGGAGCTGACGGCGCCTCCGGAGCCGGTCATGACGGGGACCTTGGGCAAGGTGGTGGGCCGGCCGTGCCAGCCACGGTCGGACGCAGCCGCGGCTGGAGCCGCCGCCGGCTGCGCGCCGGCCGTGGCCGGCAACAGGGACAGAGGGAGCCCGACGACGAGAGCGCCGAGGACCCATCGGGAACGTGTCGTGGTGCATGCGCTGTGACGACTCATCTTTCGACCGTACCCGCGCAAACGCCCCAGATCGCGCCGAGAACCCCGCCGATCCGAGGCCCGAGACAGGCGTGACCACAGGGCCAGTCGACGGGACCAGGCGCTCACTCGAGTGGAGGTGGGGCTCGAAGCGAGTGGCGTCGGCGACGGGAGCGACCCCACACCGCTCCTGACCGTCGGTGCAGGGAGCGACCCAACCGGCGTGCAACAGCTGGTGGCGCTGCGCCCAGACGACGAGAGCCCGCCACCCACGAGGGGTGACGGGCTCTCGAACTGCTGGGTCAGGCGATCAGGCCTGCTCCTCCTCGGCGAGGAGGTTGCGCGTCTTGGAGAAGTCGAGCGGGATGCCCGGGCCCATCGTCGTGGAGACGGTGGCCTTCTCGATGTAGCGGCCCTTGGAGCTGGCCGGCTTCAGACGCAGGATCTCCTCGAGGGCAGCGGCGTAGTTCTCGACGAGCTTCGTCTCGTCGAAGGAGGCCTTGCCGATGATGAAGTGGAGGTTCGCGTGCTTGTCGACGCGGAACTCGATCTTGCCGCCCTTGATGTCGGCGACGGCCTTGGCGACGTCCATCGTCACGGTGCCGGTCTTCGGGTTCGGCATGAGACCACGCGGGCCGAGGACCTTGCCGAGACGACCGACCTTGCCCATGAGGTCAGGCGTGGCGACGACGGCGTCGAAGTCGAGCCAGCCGCCCTGGACCTTCTCGAGCAGGTCGTCGGAGCCGACGTGGTCGGCGCCGGCCTCACGGGCGGCCTCGGCCTTGTCGCCGTTGGCGAAGACGAGGACGCGGGCGGTCTTGCCCGTGCCGTGCGGCAGGTTGACCGTGCCGCGGACGGCCTGGTCGGCCTTGCGGGGGTCGACGCCGAGGCGCATGGCGACCTCGACCGTCTCGTCGTACTTGGCCTTGGCGGTCTGCTTGGCGACGCGGACGGCCTCGAGCGGGGCGTAGACCTTGCCGGGCGTGACGAGCTCGGCGGCTGCGCGGTAGTTCTTGCTGCGCTTCATGACTGCTCCTGCTTTCTTCGTGGAGTCGTGGTGCGACCGTGCGCTGGTCTCCCACGGGGCCTCACGGCCGTATGCCGTGTGGCCCGGTTCGGGGTGGCCCGCCCTCATGTGGAGGGCGGGCGTCCCGAGGTCTGGTGGACCGAGCTCCTCAGAGCTCGGTGTCGATGCCCATCGAGCGGGCGGTGCCGGCGATGATGCGCGCCGCCATCTCCTCGTCGTGGGCGTTGAGGTCTTCCATCTTCTGACGGGCGATCTCGAGGACCTGGTCGCGCGAGAGCTTGGCGACCTTGGTCTTGTGCGGCTCGCCCGAGCCCTTGGCGACGCCGGCGGCCTTCTTGATGAGCTCGGCGGCCGGCGGGGTCTTCGTCACGAAGGTGAACGAGCGGTCCTCGTAGACCGTGATCTCGACCGGGATGACGTTGCCGCGCTGGGACTCCGTCGCGGCGTTGTACGCCTTGACGAACTCCATGATGTTGACGCCGTGCTGACCGAGGGCGGGGCCGACGGGCGGGGCGGGGGTGGCCTGACCGGCCTGGATCTGCAGCTTGATGAAGCCGGAGACCTTCTTCTTGGGGGGCATGGGTGCCTACCTTCTGTGTTGCTGGGCCGACGCCTTGGGCGATGACCCGGTTGCATGTCCTCGTGCGGTCAGCCGCACGAGGTCGTACGACCCTCGATCAGATCTTGGCGACCTGGGCGAAGGAGAGCTCGACCGGGGTCTCCCGGCCGAAGATGGAGACGAGCACCTTGAGCTTCTGGGTGTCGGGGTTGATCTCGGAGATCGTCGCGGGAAGGGTCTCGAAGGGGCCCTCCATGACAGTGACGGACTCGCCGACCTCGAAGTCGACGACCCGCACGTCCTTGCCGGCGCTCGAGCTCGACGACGCACCGGAGCCGTCGGCGGCCGCAGCGGCCTCGAAGTTCGGGGCGAGCATCGTGAAGACCTCGTCGATCGACAGCGGCACCGGCTGGTGGGCGTTGCCGACGAAACCGGTGACACCGGGCGTGTGGCGCACCGCGCCCCAGCTCTCGTCGGTGAGGTCCATGCGGACGAGGACGTAGCCGGGCATCCGGACGCGACGGACCTGCTTCTTCTGGCCGTTCTTGATCTCGGTGACCTCCTCCATGGGGACCTCGATCTCGAAGATGAAGTCCTCCATGTTGAGGGTCTGGATGCGCGTCTCGAGGTTGGCCTTCACGCGGTTCTCGTAACCGGCGTAGGAGTGGATGACGTACCAGTCACCGAAGCGCGTGCGCAGGTCGGCCTTGAAGTCGGCGACCGGGTCGCCGCTGCCCTCGGCCACCGGCTCGCCGTCCTCGTCGTCCTCCGAGGCAACGGCGGCGTCGACGTCTTCGGACTCGTCGTCGGACTCGTCGTCGGACTCGTCGGACGTGTCGTCCGCCGTCTCGGCCTCGTCGACGATGTCGAGGTCGGTGGCGTCGTCCTCAGCACCCGACTCGACATCGGAGGCCGAGAGGTCGTCGGTCTCGACCGCGGGGTCGACGACGTCGCTCTCGGTGCTCTCGCCGTTCGGGGCGCCCTCGTGGGCGAACTGCTCGGACACGCTCTGACCTACTTCCTTGCTCGTGGACCGGCCGTGACGGCCGGCAGTGACATCCCGGTGGGGTGCCGGTGGCTCGTGCCTCAGGTGGCCGAGCCGGTGAAGACCCAGGAGACCAGTCGGCTCAGACCGAAGTCGAGCGTTGACACGAGCGCCATCATGATCACGACGAACACGACCACGACGGTCGTGTAGCGCACGAGTTCAGGACCCGTCGGCCGCACGACCTTGCGCAGCTCGTCGAGGATCTGGCGCACGAAGAGGCTGATCGCGCCGAAGAGGCGCGATACGGGGTTGCCGCCGCGAGCCTTGTCGGCACGGCCGGACCCGCGCTTGGCGCTCGTCTCCGTCACGATTCCTACTTTCTGCCTGGGTGTCGGCCCGCGGGCGCCACACCCGGACCGTGGAGTCCCACGTCAGGGCAGAAGCCGCGTGCCGCCTTGCACGACGACCACATCACTGGGATGCGCAGGGCAAGAGGGACTCGAACCCCCAACCGCTGGTTTTGGAGACCAGTGCTCTACCAATTGAGCTATTGCCCTTCGCCGGGGACGTTGGGTTCCACGGCGGGACGGCATGCGTCAGCATGGCCAGCGAAGCCGTCCGAGGGACGATCATACGGGACGGATGCGCCCCAACGCGAACCGACCCGAAACCCCTTCCGCGGTTCTCCTCCGTCACCCACGGGGCACCCACCAGACACCCGCTGGGCACCTGCCGCGCCCGCGGTGGGGACCGTGCGACCCGGCATACGGACTCGGCCGCCCCACCCGGCCGACGCAGTGGCAGGATCGAGAGGTGACGAACCCGCGCACCCCCCTCGCGTCCCTGTCCGACGACGACCTGGCCGGCTTCCTCGCCGAGCAGCGTGAAGCCTACGCGGCCCTGCAGTCCAGAGGTCTCAGGCTCGACCTGACGCGGGGCAAGCCGTCCGCCGCGCAGCTCGACCTCTCCGACGACCTCCTGCGCCTGCCGACCACGACGAAGGACCGTGCCGGGGTCGACGTGCGCAACTACGGCGGACTCGAGGGCCTCGCCGAGCTGCGGGAGCTCTTCGCCGAGCTGCTCTGGGTCGAGCCGAGCCAGGTCATCGCGGGCGGCAACTCGAGCCTGACGATGATGTACAGCACCATCGTCGACTTCCTCCTCTTCGGCGGAGTCGACTCTCCCCGGCCCTGGAGCCAGGAGGAGACGGTCCGCTTCATCTGCCCCGTGCCCGGCTACGACCGGCACTTCTCCATGCTCGCGTCGTTCGGCATCGAGATGGTGACCGTCGAGATGCACGACGACGGGCCGGACATCGCCACCGTCGAGGCGCTCGTCAAGGACGACCCGAGCGTCAAGGGCATCTGGATCGTCCCGACCTACGCCAACCCGTCCGGTGCCGTCGTCTCCCAGGAGATCGCCGCGCGCCTGGCGGCCATGCCCGCCGCGGCGCCCGACTTCACGATCTTCTGGGACAACGCGTACGCCTTCCACCACCTCACCGAGGAGGAGGCCAAGAGCGCCGACATCCTCAGCCTCGCTGCCGCCTCCGGGCACCCGAACCGGCCGATCATGTTCGCGTCGACCTCGAAGATCACCTTCGCCGGCGCCGGCGTGGCCGTCCTCGCCGCGAGCGAGGCCAACGTCACGTGGTACCTCAGCCACCTCGCGATGGGCTCCATCGGACCCGACAAGGTCAACCACCTGCGCCACGTCGAGTTCTTCCGCGACGCCGACGGCGTGCGAGCCCACATGCGGCGGCACCGCGAGATCATCGCGCCGAAGTTCGCGGCGGTCGACGAGGCCCTGGCGAACGGCCTCGCCGGTCTCGGGGTCGCCGAGTGGAGCCACCCGACCGGAGGCTACTTCGTCAACCTCGACGTGCTCGACGGCACCGCGTCGCGGGTCGTGGCGCTGGCCAAGGAGGCCGGCATCTCGCTGACGCCCGCGGGCGCGTCCTTCCCGCTCGGGCACGACCCGCGCGACCGCAACATCCGCCTCGCCCCGACCTTTCCCGTGCTCGACGAGGTGCGCACGGCCATGGCCGGCGTCGCGACGTGCGTCGCCCTCGCCGCTGCCGAGAGGCTGACGCAGGACCGCGCCACGGGGGTAGGAGCAGAGGGCGACGGTACGACGCCGTCGGCCGTGGACGCCACGAACCCCTCGCACACCGCCACCGAAGGAGCCTCGCGATGAGCGACCAGGATCCCAACGAGACCATCGACGACGACCTGACGACGTACAGCGTCGACGACGAGGACCAGCTCCAGCCCGAGGACACCCTCGACGACGGCGACCTCGAGGACGTGCTCGACCGCGGCTACTCGCCCAACGACCGACCGATGGGGGTCACCGCTCACGGCACGACGGCCTACGAGGAGTCCGTCGACGAGACCATCGACGAGCGCATCCGCCAGGAGGTGCCGGACCCCGACTCCGCCTACGGCGCACCCGACAACGAGAGCGGCCTCGACGGCGACCGCGTCGGGGGCGACGACCCCGACGCCATCGACGCCGAGGACGACTGGCTGGGGGACCACGAGGTGGGCGACGCCCGCGCCGGTCGCCTCGTGGCCGACGACGAGGGCGCGCACGACGACGACGAGAAGCAGGCCTGGGCCAGCGACGTCGGCGTCGACGGGGCCGGCGCGTCGGCCGAGGAGGCCGCGATGCACATCGTCGACGAGATCGCCGACGAGCCCGACGAGGACTGAGTCCCGCCGGGCCCGACGCCCGACCCGCCACTCCCGACCGGCCCCGACCGGCCCGTTTCGCGCGCTCGAACGTCGAGCGCGCGAAACAAGATGAGCCGGTGACAGACTGGCGCGCATGACGCGTGCGGTGCAGGACCTGCCCAAGGCGCACCTGCACCTGCACTTCACGGGCTCGATGCGCATCGACACGGTGCGAGACCTCGCCGCCCGGCACGGCATCCGCCTGCCCGACGCCCTCGTGACGGGCTGGCCGCCCCGACTCGCCCGGGCCACCGATGAACGCGGCTGGTTCCGCTTCCAGCGCCTCTACGACGCCGCCCGGTCCTGCGTCCGCGGCGAGGACGACATGCGCCGGATCGTGCGCGAGGCCGCGGCCGACGACGCGGCCGAGGGGTCGCGCTGGCTGGAGATCCAGGTCGACCCGACGTCGTACGCCCCCTTCGTCGGCGGCATCACGCCGGCGCTCGAGATCGTGCTCGACGAGGCACGGGCCGTGTCGGCCGCGGGCGACATCGGGGTCGGCGTCGTCGTCGCGGCGAGCCGCATGCGCCACCCTCTCGAGGCCCGCACGCTCGCTCGCCTCGCCGCCCACCACGCGGGCGAGGAGGCGGGCGACGTCGTCGGCTTCGGCCTGTCCAACGACGAGCGGCGCGGGGCCGTCGCCGACTTCGCGCCGGCCTTCGCCATCGCACGGCGGGCCGGTCTGGCCCTCGTGCCGCACGGCGGCGAGCTCCTCGGTGCCCAGTCCGTCATGGAGACGCTCGAGCACCTCGACCCCGACCGCATCGGGCACGGCGTGCGGAGCGTCGAGGACCCACAGGTGCTCGACGCCGTCGCCGAGGCCGGCGTGACGCTCGAGGTGTGCCCGGGCAGCAACGTCGCCCTGGGGGTCTACGCCGACCCGAGCGACGTTCCGCTGCGCCGGATCGTCGAGGCCGGCATCTGCGTGGCGCTCGGCGCGGACGACCCGCTCCTCTTCGGGTCCCGCCTGGCCGCGCAGTACACCGCGGCCCGCGAGCTCGGCTTCGACGACGAGGGCCTCGCCGCGCTCGCCCGCGGCTCCCTCGAGGGCAGCCGGATGCCCGACCGTCTGCGCAAGGCCGCGCTCGCTGACGTGGACGCCTGGCTCGCCGGTCCGACGTGACACCGAGCACACGCCGGACCGGGTCGTAACCGGTCATAACGGGCCGCTCACCACGGAGCAGACCTCCTCGTCCACCCCCACCGGGTTTGCTCAGGATCGGTGCGCCCGGTCATGCTGGTCGGGAGATGAAGACTTCTGCCCCCACCACCACCCGCCCATCGACCGCCTCCGGCGCCCGTCTGCGACGACTCGCCGTGGTCGGTCTCGTCGCCCCCGTCGTCGCGCTCGCGGCGTGCAGCGGGGAGTCGCCCGTGACCGCCGACCCGATGGCCCCGGTCGGCACGACCCCGGCCGCGACGAGCACGTCGACGACGACAGCGCCGGCCACGACGACCGCGACGACCGCGACGACCGCGAAGCCTGCAGCAACGTCCACCGCCCCCTCGACGCGCTCCATCAATGCCGTGATCCGGGATCCCGAGCTCGGCCACACCATCACGGCGCTCCGCCTCTCGCGCAAACTGCCCTTCCCGCAGAACCAGCCCGTCGGCGCAGAGGCCTTCGAGATCGTCGGTGTCTGGGTCGACTTCCAGTCCGGCTCGCGCTACTCGGCGACCCTGGAGCCCAAGATGCTCTCGCTCGTCGCCGCCAGCCCGAAGCAGAACGTGGCCCCGAGCTTCGAGCTCGGCAAGCCGTACACGGCCGGTCCGCTGACGACGACGAAGCGCGGGGACCGGACGCGCGGCTGGGTCTTCTTCAAGGTCGACAAGGGCACGACGAGCGCCCTGCGCCTGGCCTACAACCGGCCGGCCTACGCCGTGAGCACGACGGACAAGAGCATCCCGGCCAAGACCTTCTCCGTCGTCCTGGCGAAGTAGCGGCAGCGCCCCGCGTCACGCGAAAGGCCTCGGTTCCCGACGGGACCGAGGCCTTCGTGCTGCTCGGGACGGGGACCAGCCGTCAGAGCCGCTCGCCGACGATGACCGGCTCGTTGACGAGGGTGACACCGAAGGCGTCGTGCACCCCGTCGCGCACCTGGCGGGCGAGGGCGAGCACGTCAGCGGTGGTGGCACCTCCCCGGTTGGTCACGGCCAGGGTGTGCTTCGTCGACAGCGCCGCCGGCGCCGGCAGGCCGAAGCCCTTGGTGAACCCGGCGTGGTCGATGAGCCAGGCGGCGCTCGTCTTGACCCGGCCGTCGGGCTCGGGGAAGCGCGGAGGCATCGGCCCCTCCCACCCGAGCCGCTCCCCCACGCGCTCGACGAGGTCGTCGAACTCGTGCCGGCTGAGGATGGGGTTGGTGAAGAACGACCCGCACGACCACGTGTCGGGGTCGGCGTCGTCGAGCACCATGCCGCGGGACCGGCGCTGCTCGAGGACCGCCTCCCGGGCGTCCTGGAGGGGCACGCGCGTGCCGAGCTCGACCCCGAGACCCTTCGCCAGGGCGGCATACGCCACCGGGCGGCTGAGGTCGGCGACCTCGAACTGGAACAGCACGTCGAGCACGACGTAGCGCGAGTGGCCCTTGAAGCGCGAGTGTCGGTAGGTGAAGGCGCAGTCGGCGTTCATGAAGGTGCGCACGGCCTGCTCCTGCCGGTCCCACGTGCGCACCTGCGCGACGGTCTGCGAGACGTCCTGGCCGTAGGCGCCGACGTTCTGGATGGGCGTGGCCCCCGTGAGGCCGGGTATGCCGCTCAGCCCCTCGACGCCCGCCCATCCCTGCGCGACGGCGTGGGCCACGACGTCGTCCCACACCTCACCCGCAGCGACCCGGACCACCGCGCCCCCGCAGTGGTCGGCGGACTCGGGCGTGATGCCCGACGTGGCGACGCGCACGACCGTACCCTCGAACCCGTCGTCGGAGACGAGGAGGTTGGACCCTCCCGAGACGACGAGCAGCGGCTCGTCCGCGTCGTCGACCTCGCGGACGGCGTCGACGATCTCGTCGGTCGTCGTGGCCGTGACGACGCGCGCGGCAGGGCCGCCGACCCGCATCGTCGTGAGGGTCGAGAAGGGGACGTCGTGTTGCTCCTGCACGCGGTGGACCGGCCGGCTCAGTCGAGGACCGCGACGGCGAGCGCCCGGCCGAGGACCTTCTCGCCGGCCGCCGTGGCGGTCAGCTCGACGGTGACCCGCTTCGTCTCGGGGTCGGCGGACTTGACGACGCCCGAGACCTCGATGTCGGCCCCGGCGTCGTAGGGCACGACGACGGGGCGGGTGAAGCGCACGCCGTACTCGACGACGCGGCCGGCGTCGCCGACCCAGGCGGTGACGAGCGTGACGGCCGAGCCCATCGTGAACATGCCGTGGGCGATGACGTCCGGCAGCCCGACCGCCTTGGCGAAGGGCTCGTCCCAGTGGATGCGGTTGCGGTCGAGGGAGGCGCCGGCGTACTGCACGAGGCGCGCACGGTCGACGTGGACGGTCGTCGCGGGCAGCGCGTCACCGACGGAGACCTCGGAGAAGGACCGCACGGAGGCCGGCGTCGTGCGCGGAGTGCTCGTGCCTGGAGTCCTCGGCTGGGTGCTCATCACTCGGCTCCTCGGATGACGATGGTCGACGTGGCCGTGCAGACGGCCTCGCCCGCTTCGGTGGCGAGCTCGGTGCGCGTCGTCACCATGGCGTGGCCTCCGGCCTCGCGCACGGTGTCGACGTGGAGCGTGCCGACGACGGCGTCGCCGGCCGTCAGGGGGCGGTGGTGGACGAAGCGCTGCTCGCCGTGCACGACGCGGGAGAAGTCGATGCCGGCCTCGGGGTCGCGGATCAGCTGGCCGTCGCACTGCTGGGCGATGAGGACCGCGAACGTCGGCGGCGCGATGACGTCGGCGTAGCCACGAGCCCGGGCGACCTCGGCGTCGACGTGCACCGGGTCGTCCGAGCCGACGGCCTCGGCGAACTCGCGGATCTTGGCGGCACTGACCCGATAGGTCTCGGTGGGCGGGTAGACCCGGCCCTGGAAGTCTGCGTTCACCGGCATACGGGCAGCCTATCGACCGCCGCCGACCGCCGCCCGCGCCGCCCGGTGGGCGTCCGCAAACGACGACGCTCCCCCGGCCGGTGGCCGAGGGAGCGTCGAGGAACGCGATGGTTCAGCGGGTCTCGCGGTGCTCCGTGTGCTTGCCGCACTTCGGGCAGAACTTGTTCATCGCGAGACGGTCGGGGTTGTTCCGACGGTTCTTCTTGGTGATGTAGTTGCGGTCCTTGCAGTCCACACACGCCATCGTGATCTTCGGACGGACGTCGCTGCTCTTGCTGGCCACGGCAACCTGCTCTTTCGGGAACGTACTTGGGTGTTCGGTCGTCTTGCGACGGGTGTCGCGCGGCGCGGCACGCGTTCCGGGCGGCATCCCGGGGTGACACGCAGGCGCGACGTCCAAGGTTACGCGACACCCCGATGATTCGAGAAATCGAACCGGGTGCACGCGGAAGTGGTAGCGGGAGCGGGGCTCGATCCCGCGACCTCACGATTATGAGTCGTGCGCTCTAACCAGCTGAGCTACCCCGCCATGGGCTGCCGTCCCCCGACCCGCCGCAGAAGCGACGGGACCGGGGACCGACCGACCAGAGCCCCAATAGGGAATCGAACCCTAGACCTTTTCCTTACCATGGAAACGCTCTGCCGACTGAGCTATTGGGGCGCGCCGACACCGAGAAACGCTGCGAGAACGCCTTCAGGACGACCTGTTGTGCGACGGTGAGACTACACGGTCGGCGGCGCGGATACGAAATCGAGCAGATGACCGACGGCGGGCGCCCCAACTGGGAGGATCAGGGCATGAGCGGTCTCCTCGACGGCCAGCACGACACGGGTCCGGCCACCGAACCCCCGGACCCATCGGTCGGGTCCGGGGACGGGCCGCGCGTCACCGACGTCGGTGACGTGGACACCCGCCTGGTCGACGTGCAGGTGCGCTTCGACCGGCGCAGCGTGTGGCGTGCCGGGTGGCTCGCGGTCGCCATCGTCGCGATCGCCGCGCTCGGCAAGTTCGTCATCGACGACGGCGGCTCGGTCATCTTCACGCTCACCATGGCCATGCTTGCCTCGATCGCGATGGAGCCGGCCGTGGCGCGGCTCTCGCGCAGGATGAGGCGCGGCATGGCGACCATGATCGTCATGCTCGGCGTGCTCGTCTTCTGCATCGTCTTCATGCTCGCCTTCGGCAACCTGCTGGCCGACCAGCTCGCCACCTTCGTCGCCTCGATCCCGGCGCTCGTCCAGAAGGCGACGACGTGGGCCAACGAGACCTTCGGTGCCGAGCTCAGCACCGACAAGCTGCTGGCCCAGTTCACGAGCGACGTCGGCGGCCTGAGCAGCCTCGCCGGCAGCGTGGCCGGCGGCCTCATCGGTGCCATCGCCGCCGTGCTCGGCGCCTTCTTCTCGTCGATCACCTTCTTCTTCTTCACCTTCTACTTCTCCGCCGACAGCCTGCGCCTGCGCCGCTGGGTCGCCCAGCTCGCGCCGCCGCGCCAGCAGCAGGTCATCGGAGTCGCGTGGGACCTCGCGGTGATCAAGACCGGCGGCTACGTCTCGGCGCGACTCGTGCTCGCCGCGATCTGCGGCGGCCTCTCCAGCCTGTTCATGCTCATCATCGGCATGGACTACTGGCTGGCCCTGGGCATCTGGACCGGCCTCGTGGCCCAGTTCGTGCCGACCATCGGGACCTACATCGCGATCGCGCTGCCCGTCTTCGTCGGCCTCGTCGGGCCCGAGCCGTGGCAGGGAGTGGCGCTGCTCGGCTTCGCCCTCGTCTACCAGCAGATCGAGAACGTGACGATCGAGCCGCGCATCTCGGCCGACGCCGTCGACGTGCACCCTGCGGTGTCCTTCGCAGCCGTGATGTTCGGCGCGGCGCTCTTCGGCGTCGCGGGGGCCTTCGTGGCGGTGCCCGTGGCAGCGCTGATGCTCGCCCTCTTCGACATCTACTCGCGCAAGTACGAGCTGCTCCCCCAGCTGGCCGCTCCGCAGCCCGGAGAGCGCCAGCACGCCGACCACCAGCATGCGTCCTTCACCGCCCGCCTCCCCGTGCTGACCGGGCCACGGGCGAATGCGGTCGCCCCGCCGGCACCCGAGGCCGCGCCGAAGCCGACGGGTCTGCGCGCGACGCTGCGCCACTGGTTCTCCCGGCACGACCCGTCCGGCCCGGAGACGTAGCCGGCACCCGCCGCCCCGACGGCTGCTGTCACTCTCCGTCGTGCGCGTCGTGCGCGTCGTGGGCGTCCAGCGCCCGCTGGGCCGTCGCCTCCTCCTCCTCACGTCGATGGCGTATGCCGCCCGCCTCGTCGAGCTCACCCGTGACCTTCTCGAGCCGGGACCTCGCCGTCGCGAGCCGCCGCTCGAGGTCAGCGATGCCCTCGATGACCTCCTCCTGGCGGGCCGTGAGGACTGCCACCTTTCGGTCGGCGGCCCGGAGGTCGGCCCGTGCGGACTCGAGCGCCGACTGGAGCCGCGCCCGCTCGGCGGCGCGCCGGCCCCGTCGTCGCTCCTCGAGGTCGACGGGGTCTCCCCCTCCCCCGCCGGGCAGGACCGAGAGCGACGGTCGGGCGCGGTCGGGCTCCGAGGAGCCGAGGTCCCGGGGGTCCGTGACAGCGACGACGTCGGCCACGTCGACCGAGCCGAAACCGGAGTAGCTGAGTGCCTTGACGAGCGCGCCGGTGAGGACCGAGGCCTCGGCGTCCTCGTCGGCGATGAGCGCGGTCAGCGTCTCGCGCACCTCCTGGGCCGCACCGGCGCCGAGCTTCTGGCCGTCCTCGGCCGCGACCTCGGCGATGCGGTCGGCCAGGGCGTCGACGCGGGTGGCGCGCTCCCGGCCGAGCAGCCGCAGCTGGTCGGCGTCGAGGGTGCGCTGGGCCTCACGGAGCAGCTCGGCGAACGACCGGAGCTCCTCGAGCTCGCCCGCGTGCTCGCGCACGAAGTGGTTCACCGCCCAGGCGGCGAGGGTCGGCTTGCGCAGGGCCCCCACCGAGGCGGCGAGGTCCTTCTCGCCCGCGGACCTCGCCTCGGCCACCAGCTCGGAACGCAGCGGGGTGAAGCGAGCGGGCGGGGCGGCATACAGCTGCTCGACGGCGGCGCGCAGGTGCAGGATCACCCCTGCATCCTCCCGCAAACCCGCTGGTGCGGCCCGCGCGGGACGGGCAGGCTGGGGCCGTGATCTGGATCTGTGCGACGTGCGCCGTCGAGACCGATGACCTGACCGGGCCTCCGGACGCGTGCACCGTCTGCGAGGACGAGCGACAGTGGGTGCCCGAGCAGGGCCAGCGCTGGACGACGGTGGACCAGCTGCGGGAGGCCGGGACGCGCATCCGCGTCGAGGCCGTCGAGGACGACCTCTGGGGGCTGCGCGCGGAGCCCGAGGTCGGCATCGGGCAGCAGACGATGGCCGTGCGTGTGCCCGAGGGGGTGCTCCTCTTCGACTGCGTCGGCTACATCGACGACGCCTCCGTCGAGCTCGTGCGATCGCTCGGGCCTACGCTCGCGGTGGCCGCGAGCCATCCGCACATGTACGGCGTGCAGACGGAGTGGGCCCGGGCGCTCGGCGACGTCCCGGTGCTCGTGGCCGCACCCGACGCCGAGTGGGTGCGGCGCCGAGACCCGCTGGTCGAGCTCTACGACGAGCAGCGGCAGGTCGCGCCGGGACTGACCCTGCACCGCGTCGGCGGGCACTTCCGCGGGCAGGCCGTCGTCGAGTGGACGGCAGGCGCCGAGGGACGCGGAGTGCTGCTGGCGGGCGACGCCGTCTTCCCCAACCCAGATCGTCGGTCGATGAGCTTCATGCGAAGTTATCCGAACCGGATTCCCTTGTCGGGCAACGTCGTCCAGCGCGTTGCCGGCCAGCTGGAGGGACTGCACTTCGACCGCCTCTACAACAACTTCGGCACCGTCGTGCCCTCAGGGGCCAAGGCCATGTTGCGCCGGTCCGCCGACCGCCATGCGGCCTGGACGCGGGGCGACTTCGACCACCTGACGTGAGGGTGGCCTCGGTCAGCCCTCGAGCGAGGACTCCTTGTGGGCGGCCCTGGCGCCGGTCTTGCTCGACTCGACGATCCAGTACGGCTCGTCCTTCGACGCCCTGAAGGTCTGGCCCTCGAAGGTGAACTCCACGACGCGCTTCTCGACGGCCTTCCCGGTCGTACGGCCCTGGGAGGTGTTCCAGTGGACGGTGTCACCCGTGGATATCGCCATGTCGACGATCAGACCACGGGACGGAGGGTCTGTGCCAGACGGGTCGGGAGCGGGTAGGTGCACAGGCGACGGCGTCGTCCGGCGCCGCGCCACACCCCGTGGAGGAGAAGCCATGAGCGACAACCCGCTGGACCCCGTGAGCGACGACCCGACGACCGAGGGCCCCGCTGACGGCGGAGCCGACACGAGCAGCCACGACGGCGGCGCCGACGGTGGCGCCGACACGGAAGGCCCCGCTGACGGCGGAGCCGACACGAGCAGCCACGACAGCGGCGCCGACGGTGGCGCCGACACCGAGGGCCCCGCTGACGGCGGAGCCGACACGAGCAGCCACGACGGCGGCGCCGACGGTGGGGCCGGAGCGGACCCGACCAGCTCGATCTGATGACCGCTGGCACGACGAGCCGGGTGCCCACGCACGAACGTGGGCGCTCGGCGCTCGCTCGTCTCGTCCCCTTCCCCGCAGACGAGTTCGCCAGGGACCACTGGGCGCACACGCCGATCATCACCCGGGCAGCCGACCTGCCGGCCGGGCTGCTCGACCTCTTCGGCGAGGACTCCGTCGACGAGCTCGTCTCCCGACGCGGGCTGCGCGCCCCCTTCCTGCGGGTCGCCAAGGGCGGCCGCACCCTCGGGGACCGGGAGTTCACCCAGGGCGGGGGTGTCGGTGCCTCCGTCGCCGACCAGGTGAGCGACGACAAGCTGCTCGGGCTCGTCGCCGACGGCGCCACCATCGTCCTGCAGGGACTGCACCGCACGTGGGGTCCGCTCATCGACTTCACGCAGCAGCTCGCGGAGGAGCTGGGGCACCCGGTCCAGGCCAACGCGTACGTCACCCCCAGCCAGAACACCGGCTTCAGCGACCACTACGACGTCCACGACGTCTTCGTGCTCCAGATGGGCGGCGAGAAGCGCTGGCGCGTCCGGCCGCCCGTGCACGACTCACCGCTGCGCGACGAGCCTTGGACCGACCACCGCGCTGAGGTCGAGGACGCGGGACGGCGGGCACCCGACCACGAGTTCACGCTCCGCCCGGGGGACGTGCTCTACCTACCGCGCGGCTGGGTGCACGCCGCGACCGCGCTCGGCGGGGTCAGCACACACCTCACCCTGGGCATCCACGTCTGGACGCGACGTCACGTGGCCGACGAGCTCGTGTCGATCGCGCTCGCCGACATCAGCCGTGACGAGAGGGTGCGCGCCTCGCTCGACGTCGCACCGACGGGCTTCGACCACGAGGCCATCGCCCCGGACGTCGAGCTCGTGCGAACCGCACTCGTGCGGGCTCTCGGCGAGATCGACACGGCCACCATCGTCGACGCGCTCGAGGCGCGGGCGCGCGGCGCCCAGCGACCCGCACCCATCGGCCCCCTGGCTCAGGTGGCCGCCGCCGAGGCGCTGCGCGACGACACGCTGCTCCACCTCCGGCCGCACGTGGCCCCCCGTCTCGTTCCCACGGGTCTTGGTCCGGCGATGCTGCGCAGCCGGCTCGCCGACTTCGCGGTCGAGCCGCACGAGGTCGGGACCTTCGTCGCGCTCGTGGCGGGCGGGGTGCTGCGTGCCGACATGGTCGGTCTCGACCTCGCGCGGCGGCTCATGCTCGCCGGGCTGCTCGTCGTCGCCGACGACTGAGCCCTGCGTGGCCTCTCGACTGTGAAGCGGCGGCCGAACCGTCGAGAGGCCACGTTCGGCCGAGTTCGAACCGTCGAGAGGCCACGTTCGGCCGGGTCCAAACCCGTGAGAGGCCAGTGGGCGCCCGAGGCTCAGGCGTTGACGGCCGTGGTCAGGGCCGCCTTGGCACCGACGAGGCTCGGGCCGTACCACGTGAGCAGCCGTCCGCTGACGAGAGCCGTGCGGGCCTGCGTGAAGGCCTCCGGGCCGTCGGTCGCCGAGAAGACGTAGGGCTCGTCCGGCAGCAGGACCGTCACGCCCTCACGGTCGAGGTCGGCCACCGCGACGTGCGGATAGCGGTCCGCGTCGTCGGCGAGGACGTTGCGCCAGCCGAGCCGCGACACGAGGTCACCGGTGAAGGTGTCGCGCCCCACGGCCATCCAGGGGTCGCGCCAGATCGCCACGGCCACGTCGACGGTGGGCTCGGTCACGGGCCCGTCCCACTCGCGCCGTGCGGAGACGAGCCAGTCGGGCGTGCCGACCTCGAGCACCTCGACGAAGAGTCGCTCGAGCGAGTCGAGCGCCCCCGGCACCGTCTCGATGTCGGTGACCCAGACGGGTATGCCGTCAGCCCGCAGTCGCCGGACGTCGAGCTCGCGGTTCTCCTCCTTGTTGGCCACGACGAGGTCGGGCGCCAGGGTTGCGATCGCCTTGAGGTCGGGGTTCTTCGTGCCCCGGACCCGTTGCACCGCAAGACCTTCCGGGTGGGTGCACCAGTCGGTGGCACCGACGAGCCGCTCCGGGCACGTCGTCGCCAGCGCCTCGGTGATCGACGGCACCAGGGACACGACCCGGCGGGGCGCTCGCGGGAGGGACACGGCATACGCCAGGTCGTCAGCGAGAGTCACTGCGGGCAAGACGTGACCTGTCGAAGGTCGGCGAGGGGCCGTTCGTGGCCTTTCGACGGGTGAGAAGGGGCCATTCGTGGCCTTTCGACGGTTGCCGGGTGGGTCAGACGTTGCGGCGGTACTGGCCGCCGACCTCGAAGAAGGCCTCGGTCACCTGCTGGAGCGAGCACACCCGCGCCGCCCGCATGAGGACGTCGAAGACGTTGCCGCCCTCGATGGCGACGGCCTTGAGCTCCTCGAGCGCTGCCGTCGCCTCGACCTCGTGGGCCGTCCGGAAGGCGCGCACGCGCGAGAGCTGGCTCTGCTTCTCCTCCTCGGTACCGCGGGCGAGCACGACCGTGCGGGGCACCTCGCCCTCGTGCGGGTTGCGGAAGGTGTTGACGCCGACGATCGGCAGGCTGCCGTCGTGCTTGCGGTGCTCGTAGAGCATCGACTCGTCCTGGATGCGACCCCGCTGGTAACCGGTCTCCATGGCGCCGAGCACGCCACCGCGCTCCGTGATGCGGTCGAACTCCTTGAGGACGGCTGCCTCGACGAGATCGGTCAGCTCGTCGATGACGAACGAGCCCTGGAGCGGGTTCTCGTTCATCGCGAGCCCCCACTCACGGTTGATGATGAGCTGGATCGCGAGCGCGCGGCGCACCGACTCCTCCGACGGCGTCGTCACGGCCTCGTCGAACGCGTTGGTGTGCAAGGAGTTCGCGTTGTCGTAGATCGCGATGAGTGCCTGCAGCGTCGTGCGGATGTCGTTGAAGTCCATCTCCTGCGCATGCAGCGAGCGGCCGGACGTCTGCACGTGGTACTTCAGCTTCTGGGACCGCTCCCCCGCGCCGTACTTCTCCTTCATCGCCACGGCCCAGATGCGACGGGCGACACGTCCGAGGACGGAGTACTCGGGGTCCATGCCGTTGCTGAAGAAGAACGACAGGTTGGGCGCGAAGTCGTCGACCGCCATGCCGCGCGCGAGGTAGCTCTCGACGTAGGTGAAGCCGTTGGCGAGGGTGAAGGCGAGCTGGCTGATGGGGTTCGCCCCGGCCTCGGCGATGTGGTAGCCGGAGATCGACACGGAGTAGAAGTTGCGGACCTTCCGCTCGATGAACCACTCCTGGATGTCGGCCATCATCTTGAGGCTGAACTCCGTGCTGAAGATGCAGGTGTTCTGGCCCTGGTCCTCCTTGAGGATGTCGGCCTGCACCGTGCCGCGGACGTTGGCGAGGGCGTATGCCGTGAGCTCCTCGCGCTCGACGTCGCCCGGCTCCCTGCCCTCCCGCGCCCGGAAGGCGTCGACCTGCTGGTCGATGGCGGTGTTGAGGAAGAAGGCGAGGATCGTCGGCGCCGGACCGTTGATCGTCATGGAGACGCTCGTCGTCGGCGAGACGAGGTCGAAGCCGTCGTAGAGGGCCTTCATGTCGTCGAGCGTGGCGACGGAGACGCCCGAGGTGCCGACCTTGCCGTAGACGTCGGGGCGCGGGTCCGGGTCGCGGCCGTAGAGGGTCACGGAGTCGAAGGCCGTCGACAGGCGGGTGGCCGGCTGCCCCTCGGAGACGAGCTTGAAGCGACGGTTGGTGCGGAACGGGTCGCCCTCCCCCGCGAACATGCGCGCCGGGTCCTCCCCCTCGCGCTTGAACGGGAAGACGCCCGCCGTGAAGGGGTAGTAGCCGGGGAGGTTCTCGCGGCGCAGGAAGCTGACGAGCTCACCGTGGTCGCGGTACCGGGGCAGTGAGACGCGGGGGATCTTGTTGCCCGACAGCGACTCCCGGGTCAGGGTGTTGCGGATCTCCTTGCCCCGGATCGTGACGACCTGCTCGTCGCCGGAGTAGGACTCGACGACGGAGGGCCAGTCCTCCAGCGCGCTCGCCACGTCGGTCGGCACGTCGGTGCGGGCCCGGTCGAGCAGCGCCTCGACGGCGTCGACCGCGCTCTCGGCGCTGTCGAGGTCGTCGGCCGCCGCTGCGGCCGCGAGCTCGCCCCGCACGGACTCGAGCCGCTGCGCCCTGGCGGCCGCGGCGGCATACCGCTCGGTGGCCTCGTGGTAGCCGCGGACGGTGTCGCTGATCTCGGCGAGGTAGCGCACCCGGGACGCGGGCACGATGGTCGCGATGCGGGTGGACTGCCTCGTGGCGACGCGCGGCAGCACGCCCTCCTCGACGGGCATCCCCTGCTCCGAGAGCAGCGCGCGCAGCTCCTGGTAGAGCGCCGTGACGCCGTCGTCGTTGAAGGTGGCCGCCGAGGTGCCGTAGACGGGCATGTCGGCCGGGCTCTTGCCGAAGGCCTCGCGGTTGCGCACCATCTGGCGGCCGACGTCGCGCAGGGCGTCCTCGGCGCCGCGGCGCTCGAACTTGTTGATGGCGACGACGTCGGCGCGGTCGAGCATGTCGATCTTCTCGAGCTGGCTGCTGGCGCCGAACTCCGGCGTCATGACGTAGAGCGAGACGTCGGCGTAGTCGATGACGGCCGCGTCGCCCTGACCGATGCCCGGCGTCTCGAGGATGACGAGGTCGAAGCCCGCAGCGCGGACGACCGCGAGGACGTCGTCGAGGTGGGTCGGCACCTGGGATCCGCCGCGCGTCGCGAGGCTGCGGAAGAAGACGCGGTCACCGTCGAGGGAGCTCATCCGGATGCGGTCGCCGAGCAGCGCACCGCCGCCACGGCTGCGCGTCGGGTCGACGGCGAGGACGGCGACGCGCAGCTTGTCCTGCTGGTCGAGGCGCAGGCGGCGGATCAGCTCGTCGGTGAGGCTCGACTTGCCGGAGCCACCCGTGCCGGTGATGCCGAGGACCGGCACGCGACGACGGCCCGCGGCCTCGCGGATGCCCGACAGCATGGCGTCGTCGATGTCGCCTTCCTGCGCGCCGGTGATGGCGCGCGCCACGGCGGCCCGCTCGCCGGCGAGGACGGCCTCGAGCGCCGGCGCACCGAGCTCCCACGGGTCGAAGTCGCAGTCGGCGACGACGGTGTTGATCATGCCGGCCAGACCGAGGCGCTGGCCGTCCTCGGGGCTGAAGATCGTGACGCCGGACTCGCGCAGCCGCGCGATCTCCTCGGGGACGATGACACCGCCGCCCCCGCCGACGACGCGGATGTGGCCGGCGCCGTTCTCCTCGAGCAGCTTCACGAGGTACTCGAAGTACTCGACGTGGCCGCCCTGGTAGGAGCTGACCGCGACGCCCTGGACGTCCTCCTCGATCGCCGCGTCGACGACCTCCTGGACCGAGCGGTTGTGCCCGAGGTGGATGACCTCGGCCCCCTGCGTCTGCATGATGCGCCGCATGATGTTGATCGACGCGTCGTGCCCGTCGAAGAGGCTGCTCGCCGTGACGAGGCGGACGTGGTGGGAGGGCTGGTGATGATCGCGCTTCGCTGCGTCGGACATGGAAAAATAGTAGGACTTCCTACTAATGGACGTCAACGCGTCAGCGTCCTACGATGACGCCATGAGTGCGCAGACCAACGCGGGCGGCATGAGCGCCGGAGCGGGTGGCGGGGTGAGCGCCGGCGTCGCCGCCGGGTCCGGCCTCGGCTTCGACCCGATCGCCCGCGCGCGGGAGCAGTGGGTCGAGCAGGGCTGGGGCCCGGCCGCGGACGGGATGGCCGCCATCACCTCGCTCATGCGCGCGCACCAGATCGTGCTCGCCCGCGTCGAGGCGACGCTCCGGCCGCTCGGGGTGACCTTCGCCCGCTACGAGGTCCTCATGCTGCTGTGGTTCAGCAGGCGCGGGTCGCTCCCGATGAAGGTGATCGGCAGCCGCCTGCAGGTGCACCCCACGAGCGTGACCAACGCGGTGGACCGCCTCGAGGACGCCGGGCTCGTGACACGCTCGACGCACCCCGAGGACCGCCGCGCGATGCTCGTCGCCCTCACCCCGGCCGGCCGCGAGCTCGCGGAGCGGGCCACCAAGGCCCTCAACGCCGAGGTCTTCGAGCAGCCCGACCTCGGGGCCACCGACGTCCGGTCGCTCGTCGACGTGCTGACCCGGCTGCGACGCGACGCGGGCGACTTCTGACCCCAGTTCGTTACGCGGACCGGCAGCGGCCGGGGCGCGACCTCGGCAGACTGGGGGCATGCCCGACACCCCGCTGCCCCCGGACCATCTCGAGCGTCTGGCGCAGCAGCGGCGGTCCTTGCGCGACCTCGCGCGCGCCGCGCAGCGGCCCGGTGGCGGGTTCGGATGGCTCGGCGACGACGGGAGGCTCGACCCGGCATACGGCGTCGAGGTGTGGATCACGGCGCGGATGACCCACGTCGCCGCCCTGGCGGTGCTCGAGGGCGACACGTCGTTCGAGGCGGTCGTCGACCACGGCGTCGCGACCTTCGCCCCCGGCGGCCTGCTCCACGACCCCGAGCACGGCGGCTGGTTCGCGTCGGTCCACGGCGACGGCACGCCCGACGTGTCCGACAAGCGCGCCTACGAGCACGCGTTCGTCGTGCTCGCCGCGACCTCCGCGTCGGCCGCCCGGCGTCCCGGGGCCGACGACCTGCTCGACCGGGCGCTGCAGACCTACGAGCAGCGCTTCTGGCGGGAGTCCGACGGGCTCGCCCTCGACGTCTGGGACCGCACGTGGACCGACCTCGAGGACTACCGCGGCGTCAACGCCAACATGCACTCGCTCGAGGCCCTGCTCGCGGCGTGGGACGTGACGCGTGACCCGCGGTGGCTCGGTCACGCGCTCCGGATCACCGAGCGCGTGGTGCACGGCTTCGCCCGCTCGTGGAACTACCGGCTCCCCGAGCACTTCGACTCGTCCTGGGAGCCGCGCCCCGACTACAACCGCGACCGTCCGACCGACAAGTTCCGCCCGTTCGGCGTGACGCCGGGCCACCTCCTCGAGTGGTCGCGACTGTCGCTGCACCTGCGCCATGCCCTCGGGGACGAGGCGCCGGCGTGGCTGCTCGACGAGGCGCGCTCACTCTTCGACGTCGCGGTGCACGAGGGCTGGGACGTCGACGGGCACGAGGGCTTCGTCTACACGACCGACTTCGAGGGTCGGCCCGTCGTGCGCGACCGGCTGCACTGGGTGGTCACCGAGGCCATCGGCGCCGCCCGCACGCTCCACCTCGCGACCGGCGACCCGACGTATGCCGCCTGGTACGACCGGTGGTGGGAGCACGCCCACGCGTGGTTCGTCGACCCCGCGCAGGGGTCGTGGCGCCACGAGCTCTCACCCGAGCTCGCGCCGTCGAGCGTCGTCTGGCAGGGACGCCCGGACGTCTACCACGCCTACCAGGCCTGCCTCGTCGGCGCGCTCGGCGAGATCACGTCGTTCGCCGGGGCCCTCAGGGATGGGCACCTGCGGGCGGCTCGGACCGCCTAGTCCTGCTGTCGGTCGACGAGGGCCCGGATCTCGCTCTCCGGGTAGCGGCGATGTCCGCCGAGCGTCCGCAGCGCGTGGAGGCGACCGGCCCGTGCCCACCGGCTGACGGTCTTGGGGTCGACGCGGAAGATCGTCGCGACCTCCGCCGGGGTCAGCAGCCTCTCGACCGCTGTCTCAGGTCCGTCCATGTCAGTCCGCCTCGCGCGATCGCAGCCTCAGTGGAGGGTCACGGACTCGGGGCTGGCTGCTCAACCCCGAGTCCGAAGGATCCCGATCGCGGCACGCCCTGGGACGGTTCGTCGCCGGGCTCCCGACACTGTCACGGTACGGGTAGGTCATTCGACAATCAAGCGATCAGGCCAACGGGCGAGATGGCCTCAGTAGATTGGGCGCATGAGCCCCCCCGCCCAGGCCCGCGACGACGCGACGGTCGCCCTGAGAGAGCTGATCCTCGCCGGCGAGCGCTACCGCATCGCGGTGGCTGCGCGGCTCGACCTCACGGTCAACGAGAGCCGGACCATCAGCTACCTCCTGGCCCGGGGTCCCATGGGCCAGACCGAGCTCTCGACCGCCCTCGGCCTGACGACGAGCTCGACGACGACGCTCCTCGACCGCCTCGAGCAGCGCGAGATGGTGCGACGCGTCCCCGACCCGAGCGACCGGCGGCGCAGCTCGGTGGAGATCCCCGAGTCCGGTGCGATCCGGCTTCGCGAGGTCAGGGACTGGCTCCCCCAGGCCTTCGACGCGTTCGACGGGGACGACCTCCACGACGTGGCCGCCACGCTCGGGACCCTCGCCGCCTCGCTGCGCGAGGTCACCACCCGGATCGACGCCTCGCACCCGTCCAGCCCCGGTCGCCGCAGGCGCCACTGAGCGCGGCGTCGTCCGGACGGGTCGCGACTCAGCCGATGACGCGGTCGAGGAAGGTGTTGCCGAAGACGCGCTGCGGGTCGACCCTCGCTCGCAGCGACCGGAAGTCGGCCATCCGCGGATAGAGCGGCTCGAGCTGCTCGACGCCCGCGACGAAGCACTTGCCCCAGTGCGGGCGCGCGCCGAGCGGCAGGAGGGCTGCCTCGACCTCCGGCAGGACGGCATACACCCGCTCGACGTCACGGACCCACGTGAAGTGCACGGCCACGACGTCGTGTCCGTGCGAGCCGCTGAGCCAGTGGTCGTCCGCGGCGACGGTGCGCAGCTCCGAGACCTGGAGCACCGGGGCCATGCGGTCCCGGAGGCCGCGCAGGCGCGCTATCGCGGTGAGGGCGTGCTCGCGGGGCAGGAGGTACTCGCTCTGGAGCTCCGCGCCGCGGCTCGGGGTGAAGCCCATCCGGAAGTGCGGCAGCCGGTCGAGCCACGGCCCCGGCACGCCACCCTGGGCCGTCACCGAGTCCAGATCCGCACCGTCGAGCATGTGCATCGTCGTGGTCGCCGGGGCCGCGCCGAACGGCGCGTTCGGCGCCTGCTCGCCGCGGCTCTTGAGCCAGACCTGGTCGATGCCCGACTCGCCCCACCGGGTGAAGAGGCTGACGCTGTAGGCGCTGCTCGTGACCGCGTCGAGCCCGGAGGTGAGCGCGTCCCACGACAGGCTGGTGAAGACGTCCTGTCGGACCTCGTACGTGCGCTCGACGTCGAGGGTGACCGAGGTGACGATCCCGAGCGCACCGAGGGCCACGACACTGCCCTCGAAGTCGGCGTCCCCGCGACTGACCGTGCGCAGCTCACCGTCGGGACCGACGAGGTCGACGGAGGCGACGGCCGTTGCGAGAGAGCCGTTCCCGGTGCCCGAGCCGTGGGTGCCGGTGGCCACGGCACCCGCGACCGAGATGTGCGGGAGTGACGCGAGGTTGCCGAGGGCCCACCCCGCCGCGTGCAGCTGGGTCGCCACCTGGCCGTATGCCGCATGCCCGGTCACGCGGGCCGTGCGGGTCGCCGGGTCGACGTCCACGGCGGTGGGCAGGTCGACGAGCGAGACGAGCACGCCGTCGTCGGCGTCCGTGATGTCGGTCAGGTCGGTGAAGCTGTGCCGCGACCCGAGGGCGCGCACGCGCGGGGCCGCCGCGACGAGCTCCTGCAGGTGCTCGACCGAGCGCACCCGCTCGATCGGTGACCGGTAGGTGTGGGTGCCGGCCCAGTTCGTCTCCGCCATGGCCTCAGTCTGCCCCCACGGCTCGAAAGGAGGTCGGCGGTATCAGGTCTGGTGGCGCCGGCGGTGGCTGCGGTCCTCGTGCAGCTCGGGATGGACGTCCTCGGGCAGCTCCTCGGGCTCGGCACCCTCGCCCGGGCGGGCCACGCCCCAGCCGTCCGGCGTGATGGTGTCGACGGGCGGGTTGCCGACGAGGTGGGAGCGCTCGGCTCCCTCCGGGTGGTCGCGACGCGCCTGCTCGGTGTCGTCGCGATGCTTGTTGAGGGACTCGCTGGAGTCGCGTCCGGCTCGACGGGGTCCGACGACGAGGAGCCCGATCACGAGAACGATGACGACGGCCAGCATGACGATGAGTCCAACACGATCACCCATGAGCACCTCCAGGGTCCGATGCGGCACTCACGACGGTACTCCCGTCGGCTCCGGGCCGGGCCTGTTGTGCGCGAACGGATGTCAGCCGGGTGGCGCTCCTCGAAGCGGGAGGACGCGGCCAGAAGCCGCTCGGGGCCGCTCGGGGCCGCTCGGTGCGCCCCAGTCAGCGGGAGTCGCGGGAGTCGCGGGCGGCCCGGGCCGCTGCGACCTTCGCCGCGCGCTCGCGCGCGAGCCGGGCCGTGGGGTCGTTGCCCTCGCCCAGCTGCGCCGGGCCGAAGACGGTCAGGGCGACCAGGCGCAGGCGGTAGCCGATGCGGTACCCGATCGAGAGTCCGTCACGGGGCGTCGATCTCGACACGTTGCTGCCTCCAATTAGTTAGTGCACTAACTGTTAGTGTACACAGGTCCCGCCACACCGACGACGAGGCCTCGATGACCCGCAGCGCCACCTCCCGCACCACGCCGCGACCGACCACCCGCCCCGCGGAGACCGCCGTGTCCTCCATGTCCCCCGACGACCTGCTCAAGCTCGACCAGCAGGTCTGCTTCGCCCTCGCCGTGGCGGCCCGCAACGTCATCGGGCTCTACCGCCCGGTGCTCGACCCCCTCGGGCTCACCCACCCGCAGTACCTCGTGATGCTCGCCCTCTGGGAGCGGTC
This sequence comes from Terrabacter sp. Ter38, assembly GCF_024519435.1. GTDB lineage: Bacteria > Actinomycetota > Actinomycetes > Actinomycetales > Dermatophilaceae > Terrabacter. The sequence goes on along the minus strand of NZ_JALJRZ010000005.1, from coordinate 187,721 downwards.
ACCGCTCACCGTCCGCGAGATCGGCCGTCTGCTCAGCCTCGAGCCGGCCACGCTCTCGCCCCTGCTCAAGCGGCTCGAAGCGGCAGGTCTCATCAGGCGCGACCGCCACCCCGACGACGAGCGCGCCCTCGCCATCACCTTGACGCCGCGCGGCCGGCAGCTGCGCGAGCAGGCGCTCGACGTTCCGCCGCAGATCGTCGAGCGGCTCGGCGTGCGGGTCGAGGACCTCCAGGCCCTGCACGCCTCGCTCAGCCGGATCATCGCCGCGACGACGGCGACCGACTGAGCGCGCCCGGCCGAGCACGACGACCCTGGTATGCCGCTGGGCCCGGACATCGGTCCGGGCCCAGCGGCTCGTCGGCTCGTCGCGAGCCGGGGTCGGGTGCGGGGCAGGTGCTCAGGCGGCGGGCCGGTGGTCGACGAGGGCGCTGAGCGCGTCCTGCAGGCGCCCGAAGACCTCCGGGTCGCCGAGCACGTCGGTGTCGATGGTCGTCTGCGACACGATGACCTCGTCGAGCACGACGGCACCGGCGATGCCAGCCGACCGACGGGTGTCGTCGTGGGCCCACTTGCCGCCGTAGGGGGTCGGGGTCGCGCCGACGACGGCGAAGGGCTTGCCGGTGATGGCGCCCTGACCGTAGGGACGGGACAGCCAGTCGATGGCGTTGTTGAGCACGGCCGGCATGGTGCCGTTGTACTCCGGCGTCACGGCGAGCACGCGGTCGGCGCCAGCGACGCTCTCGCGCAGCTGGGCAGCGGTGGCAGGCACGTCGTCGCCGTCGATGTCCTCGTTGTAGAACGGGAGGGCGCCGAGGCCGTCGATGATGTCGATCTCGACACCCTCGGGCGCCTGGTCGCGCAGGGACTCGGCGATGCGACGGTTGACGGACTGGGTGCGCAGGCTTCCGACGAGGACGGCGACGCGCGTGCGGGGGGTGGCAGCAGTGGTCATGGGGTTCGAAACGGACCGCAGTCCGTTTCTATTCCCGAGCTGGACAGGTCATCGCGGTCGCCCTGCACCGGCCGCCGTCCGACCTAGGATCACGACCGTGTCCACCGAGCCACCGCTCTTCGACCTGCGCAGCCGCCCCGAGCGGCGTGACGCGGCACGCAACCGCGAGCTCCTCCTCGACGCCGCGCACCGGCTCGTCGACCGCGACGGGGTCGACGCCGTGACGATGGATGCCGTCGCGGCCGAGGCCGGGGTCGGCAAGGGCACCGTCTTCCGTCGTTTCGGCAGCCGCGCCGGCCTCATGTCGGCCCTGCTCGACCACGGGGAGGCACGGTGGCAGGGCCGGGTCATCTCCGGTCCACCGCCCCTCGGACCCGGCGCGCCCGCGCTCGACCGGCTCCTCGCGTTCGGCGAGTCCCGGCTCGAGCGGACTCTCGTCAGCGGCGACCTCATGGTCGCCGCTGCCGGTCGCCACGGCCGGTCGCTGCCCGCGGTCGGCTTCCTCGTGGCCCACGTGCGCCACCTGCTCGCCGAGCTCGACGTGACCGGGGACCTGCCGGTCCTGGCCTTGTCCCTCCTCGCCCCGCTCGACGTGGCCTTCGTGCTGCCACAGCTCGAGGCCGGCGTGACCCGCGAGCGCATCCTGGCGACGTGGACCGACCTCGTGCGTCGCGTCGTCGAGGCCGGCTGAGCCTCACCTCCCGGTCGGTCGCTGGGAGGCCGCGGCGGCGCCGAGGTCGGCCGGCCGCAGGCGGTGCCGCGGCTCCGGGTCGACGACGGCCCGCTCGGTCACCGACAGGTCGGGGCCGACCCGGACGAGGACGCCGGGGTCGAGCAGCCGCCACGCGGGGTCGTCGTCGAGGCGCTCGCTCGCGACGACGACGCACGGTGCGTCGGCCAGGTCGTCGCTGACGACGTGCGTGCCCGCGGCACTCCGGTGGTCGAGGACCTCGACGGGCTGTCGGCGGTCGAGCAGCCACAGGGCGTGCGTGTCGGGGTAGCGGCACGCCCACAGCTCGGTGGGCGTCGTCAGGACGACGTTGACGGCATACACGGGCAGGTTCCGGGCCACCCAGCCGAGGGCACGCTCCATCCCCACAGCCACGTCTCCACCCGCAGCGGCGGTCTCGGTGGTCACGAGCGCGAAGAGTCGCTCGGAGTCGGTGTCGCCGCGAACCGACGACATGGCGGCGCCGAGGTGCTCCTCGAGAAGGGACAGCCCCCGGACCACACCGTTGTGCGCGAAGAGCCGGCCGTCGAGCTCGAAGGGGTGGGTGTTCTCCGGGCGGGCCCCGGTGCCGGACGAGTGGCGGACGTGCGCCACGAAGGTCGCGCTGCGCCGTTCCTTCGCCTCGCTCGCGAAGTCCGCGTCGTCCCAGGCCGCCAGGGCCTGCTTCTCCACGACCGGTCGGCCCGCCTCGTCGAAGGTGCCGAGGCCCGTGCCGTCCGGGTTGCGGTGCGACTGGTGACTCAGGCTGTCCGGGGCGTCGAGGAGCCAGAACGTCGCGGACACCCGCGCGCGACCGGCACTCATCCCGAAGAGACGACACACGGCTACCTGCTCTCCACGGCCTCCTTGGCCTTGGCGATGGCGAAGCCCCAGCCCTGGGCGAGCTTGGGCTTGGGCGGGATCGCGACCTCGTCGGGGTTGGTCACGACGTCGAGCAGCACCGGGCCGTCGGCCGCGAGGGCCCACGTGACGGCGTCGTCGAGCTGATCGGCCTCGGTGACCCGACGGCTCGTCAGGCCCAGGGCTGCGGCGACGGCCGCCAGGTCTGGGTTGTCGAGCTCGGTCCCGAACTCCGGCAGGCCACCCTGCTCCTGCTCGAGCTTGACCATGCCGAGCCGCCCGTTGTCGAAGACCACGACGACGACGGGCAGGCGGTAGGTCACCGCGGTGCGCAGGTCGCCGAGCAGCATCATCAGTCCACCGTCGCCGGCGAAGGCCACGACCGGGCGGGTGCGGTCGAGCGCCTGGGCTCCGAGGGCCATGGGCATCGCGTTGGCCATCGAGCCGAGGTTGTAGGAGCCGACGAGCCGACGCGTGCCACGCATCGTCACGAACCGGGCGAGCCAGGCGGTGGACATGCCGGTGTCGCTCGTGAAGATCGTCGTGTCGGGCGCCAGCCGGTCGACGGCGGCCGCCAACGCCTCCGGCCGGATGCGCTCGTCGGGGTTGTCGAGGACGGCTCGTGCGCGCCCGAGGAGCGTGCGGTCGTGGGTCGGGTCGAGCAGCGAGCGCTGACGCTCGTGCCACGACTCGTAGGCCGTGCGCGCACTCTCGAGGTGCCCGCGGTCCTCGCGTCGGCGCAGGCGGGGCAGGAGCTCGTCCAGCGTCGACGCGGCGTCGCCGACGAGGGCGTGCTGCACGGGGGTGCGCCGGCCGACGTGCTCCCCTCGTGCATCGAGCTGGATCACGGTCTTGCCCGTGGGGTACCAGTCGCGGTAGGGGAAGTCGGTGCCGACGAGGACGAGCACCTCGCAGTCGTCCATCGCCTTGGCGGCGGCGGGGTTGCCGATGAGGCCGGACTGCCCGACCTCGAAGGGGTTGTCGTGTTCCAGTCCCTCCTTCGCCTTGAGCGTCAGCACCATCGGGGCGGCGAGGACGTCGGCCAGCTCGAGCACCTGCGAGCGGGCCTCGCGCGCACCGCACCCGACGAGGAGCGTCACGGGGGCGTCACCGGCGAGGGCGGTGACGGCGGCCTCGACCTGCCGGTGCGGTGCGGGCGCCGGCACCGCGGTCGGTGCGAACGTCGCGGGACGCACGCCCTTGTCGAGCGCGAGGTCACCGACGTCGCCCGGCAGCGTCAGCACGGCGACGCCGCGCATCGACTGGGCTGCGTTGACGGCCTGCTCGAGCAGGTAGGGCAGCTGCCCTGCCGAGGTCAGCGTCTGGGACCACACCGAGACGTCGGCGAAGAGGGCGTTGTTGTCGACCTCCTGGAAGAAGTCGGTCCCGATCTCGGGGCTCGGCACCTGGCCGCAGATGGCGAGGACCGGCGCGTGAGACTTCTTCGCGTCGTAGAGCCCGTTGAGCAGGTGGATCGACCCCGGTCCCACCGTGCCCATGCACACTCCGAGCGTCCCGGTCAGCTGCGCCTGGGCGCTGACGGCAAAGGCCGCCACCTCCTCGTGGCGCACCCCGACCCACTCGATGCGGTCCTCCGTGCGGATGGCGTCGGTCAGCGGGTTGAGGGCGTCGCCGACGACGCCCCAGACCTGCGTCACACCGGCGTCGGCCAACGAGGTGATGATGTGCTCGGCGACCGTGGTCACGACAGCCTCCCGCCGAAGTGGTCGGCGCTCGCTGCGGCCCAGTCGTGGGCCCAGTCCCGCGGGGGCTCGGCCAACAGCTGCCCCGGTGTGAGCCAGTCGTAGAGCTCTGCGTAGGACTGGTTGCGAGTCGCCGACACGTTGAGCCGCAGCTGGTGCGGGGTCAGGCGGGAGGGGTCCGTGACACCCATGGCCGCCATGATCCGCATCGCCTCGTCGACCGTGGCCTGCTGGTAGCGGTGGACGCGCTCACTCTTGTCGCCGACGTCGAGCGCCCGCGCGCGGCGCTGGTTCTGGGTGGCGACGCCGCTGGGGCACTTGTCGGTGTGGCAGCGCTGGGCCTGGATGCAGCCGGCGGCCATCATCATGGCGCGGGCCGAGTTGGTGTAGTCCGCGCCCTGGATGACGCGCTTGACGATGTCGTTGCCGGCCGCGACCTTGCCGCTCGCGCCGATGCGCACGCGGTCACGTAGGCCCACGCCGACGAGCGCGTTGTGCACGGTCATGAGGCCGTGGGTGAGCGGCATCCCGACGTGGTCCTCGAACTCGAGCGGCGCCGCACCCGTGCCACCCTCGGAGCCGTCGACGACGATGAAGTCGGGCGTCGTGCCGACCTCGAGCATCGCCTTGCAGATGGCGAGCACGTCGACCCGGGACCCCACGCAGAGCTTGAAGCCGGCGGGCTTGCCGCCCGCCAGCTCACGCATGCGTCCGATGAACTCGATGAGCTCCACCGGCGTGTGGAAGACACGGTGGCTCGACGGGCTGACGCACTTCTCTCCCTGCGGCACCTGCCGGATGTCGGCGATCTCCTTCGTCACCTTGGCCCCCGGCAGCACCCCGCCGATGCCGGGCTTGGCGCCCTGGCTCAGCTTGAGGGAGACGCACTTGACCGAGTCACGGGATGCCTTGTCGGAGAAGGTCGCCGGGTCGAAGTCACCGTCCTTGGTGCGCGCACCGAAGTAGCCGGTGCCGATCTCCCAGACGATGTCGCCCCCGTGCTCGAGGTGGTAGGGCGACAAGCCGCCCTCGCCGGTGTCGTGGGCGAAGCCGCCGAGGGCAGCCCCCTTGTTGAGCGCGCGGATGGCGTTGGCGGACAGGGCACCGAAGCTCATCGCCGAGACGTTGAGCAGCGCCATGGAGTAGGGCTTCGTGCAGTCGGGACCGCCGACGAGGACGCGGGCGGGATGGTCCGGCGGGTCGGCCGGTGCGGCCGAGTGCACGAGGTACTCGTAGCCGACCTCGTTGACGTCGAGCTCGGTGCCGTAGGGGCGCTCGCCGTGGATGCCCTTGGCCCGCTCGTAGACGACGGACCTGGTGTCGCGGTCGAAGGGGCGGCCGTCCCAGTCCCGCTCGATGAAGTACTGCTGCAGCTCCGGGCGGATGTCCTCGAGGAGGTAGCGCAGGTGCCCGACGACGGGATAGCGCCGCAGGATCGTGTGCTTGCGCTGGAGGAGGTCCCAGGCCGCGAGTCCGGCCGCACCTGCACCGGCCCCGCCGACCACCCACCTGCTTCGACCCACGACTGCCTCCTCGCCCGACGTGCCGCCTGCGCGACCCGTGCTCGTCCGCCCCGGGTGCCCGCGCGGGACGGGCACACCGATGTTCTCGTCCACCCGCGACCTACCCGCGACGGTGGACCGCCTACCTGAGAGGTTCCTGAGCGGGCCGCGCTCGGACGAGTCTGGGTGCGGGCTGGGCGCGGGCTGTGGGGCCGTTCGCAGGCAACGCCCAGCGACCGTCCAGCGGGCAGGTGGATCGTCTGCGCCATGGGCACCCGAACCTTGCGGGCGCCGGCCTCGCACCGTCCCGCGCGACTGCTCACCGGCCTCTACGCGCTCGCCACCCTCGTCGCACTGCTGCTGACCCTGCTGGCCCGACGCCGACCCCACCCCTTCCTCGCCGAGGGCATCTTCGGCCTCCTCAACGTGCCGGTGGCCCCGACCTTCGTGTCGGTGGTCGTCCTCGCCCTGGCCACCCGAGCGCTGCTGGGCCGCAAGCGGATCGGGCTGTGGTTCGTCGCCGTCTTCCAGATCGTCGGCATCTACGTCGGGTTCGTGGCGCTCGTGCCGGCCGCGCGGCTCCCCCGGACCGAGATGTGGGTGAGCCGGGGCGAGCTCGGGCGCGGGCTCGACATCGTGTCGACCCTCGTCGCAGCCCTGGCCCTGTGGTGGCTCTGGCGGATCCGCCACGAGTTCACCGGCCGGCTCCAACGTGGCTCGTGGGGTCTCGCGTTCGCCGCGCTGGCCGTCGGCTCCGTCGTGACGCTCGGCGTGGCCTGGCTGCTCCTCGACGCCGTCGGGGCTCCCCGCTCCCAGGTCGACCCCCTCATCGACACCGTGCTCGCCGTCTTCGGGGGCGTGAGCCGCCACACCCTCGCGCTCGTGCCGCCCTGGGTCATCGACGTCGTCGCGGTCTGCGCCGGCCTGACGATCCTCGCGGCCGTCACCCTCTTCCTCGCCTCGGCCCGCCCCCGCAGTCGCTGGTCGCCGGCCCGCGAGGTGGCCCTGCGCGGCCTCCTGGCCCGCCACGGCTCCGAAGACTCCCTGGGCTACTTCGCCACGCGCCGCGACAAGGCCTCCGTGTTCTCCCCCGACGGTCGGGCCGCCGTGACCTACCGGGTCGTCGCCGGGGTCTCCCTCGCGAGCGCCGACCCGGTCGGGCACCCGGACAGCTGGCAGCCGGCCATCGAGGCCTGGCGGGCCGAGGCTCGCGAGTTCGGCTGGGTCCCGGCCGTGCTCGGCGCGAGCGAGCGTGGTGCCCGGGCGTACGCAGCCACCGGGGGGATGCGGGTGCTGCTTCTCGGGGACGAGGCGATCCTCGACCCCGCGCGCTTCGACCTGCGAAGGGCCTCGCTCTCGCCTGTGCGGCATGCCGTGGCGCGGGCGACTCGAGCCGGACTCGAGGTCCGCGTGCGTCGCCAGAGCGAGCTGCGGGCCGACGAGGTCGCCGAGATCACCGACCGCGCCGAGGCCTGGCGCGGAGGCGAGACCGACCGCGGCTTCTCGATGGCCCTCGGGCGCGGTGGTGACGCCGCTGACGGGGACGTCCTCCACGTGACGGCCCATGCCGCCGATGGGTCGCTCGTCGGGGTGCTCTCCCTCGTGCCGTGGGGCCGCTCAGGCGTCTCGCTCGACGTCATGCGGCGTTCCCCCGACGCCCCCAACGGCGTCACGGAGCTCATGGTCAGCGAGCTGCTCGCCCACGCCCGTCGGCTCGGCCTGGGCCGGGTCTCGCTCAACTTCTGCATGTTCCGCTCCGTGTTCGAGGACGCCGAGCGCCTCGGGTCCCGGTCGCTGACGCGGGTGGGCGCGTCGGTCCTCGGCTTCTTCGACCGCGTCTGGCAGCTCGAGCGCCTCTACCGGGCCAACGAGAAGTACGAGCCGACGTGGCAGCCGCGCTTCCTCTGCTACGACGACGCCGTGTCCCTTCCACAGGTCGCCCTCGCCGCCGGAGCAGCCGAGGGCTTCGTGCGACACCCGTCGATCCGCACGACCCCCACCGAGCTCGACGCCGAGCACCTGGGCCGGGTGGCCGAGATCAGTGCACCGCCCGTCGACGTCGAGGCTCTCGGACCGCGCCGGTCCGACCAGTTCCGCCACCGCGTAGCCGCCCTGGACCGGATGCGCGAGGCCGGGATCGAGGCCTACCCGGTCGGCGCGGCCTCCGTCATGACGACCCCCATCGCGGCCCTCGGGTCCGACGCCTGGGAGGTCCCCTGCCCGCTGTCCGTCGTGGGACGGGTGCGGGAGGTGCGCGACCACGGCGGCGTCGTCTTCGTCACCCTCGTCGAGGGCGAGGCACGGCTCCAGGTGCTCGTCGACGCTGCCCGCCTCGGTCGGACCTGCCTCGAGCGACTCACCTCGTTCGTCGACGTCGGCGACCTCGTTCGCGTCGACGGCACGACCGGCCGCTCCCGCACCGGCACCCCGAGCCTGCTCGCCGACAGCTGGCGCATGGAGGCCAAGTGCCTACACCCCCTCCCCTTCCGCGCCTTCGACGACCCGGCCGCCCGAGCGCGCCGGCGCTCGACCGACCTGCTCGTCCACCCACGCGACGTCGAGCTGCTGCGGCGCCGCTCGGCCGTCGTCGGATCGATCCGGAGGACGCTCGGCGACGCCGGCTTCCTGGAGGTGGAGACCCCGATGCTGCACACGACTCACGGCGGCGCGAGCGCGCGCCCGTTCCGGACGTTCATCAACGCGTACGGCGTCGACCTGTCGCTGCGGATCGCACCCGAGCTGCACCTCAAACGGCTCCTCGTCGCCGGGCTCGGTCCCGTCTTCGAGCTCGGTCGCAACTTCCGCAACGAGGGGGCGGACGCCACGCACAACCCGGAGTTCACCTCGCTCGAGGTCTACCAGCCGCACGCCGACTACACGACGATGCGCCACCTCACCGAGCGACTCGTCCGTGAAGCCGCACGCACCGTCCACGGCCGGGAGGTCATCCCGCTCCCCGTCCCCGGTCCCGGCCGGTCGGGGTTCGACGACGACGGCACGCAGGGCGTCGACCTCGTCGACCTCGTCGACATCAGCGGCGAGTGGCCGGTCGTGAAGGTCCTCGACGCGGTCTCCGACGCGGTGGGACGGCGGGTCACCATCGACACCGACATCGACGTGCTGCTCGACCTCGCCGAGGTCCACGGCATCGCGGTGCGGCCCGAGATGGGCGCCGGGGCCGTCATCGAGGAGCTCTACGCCGAGCTCGTGGAGCCGGTCACGGTGCTGCCCACCTTCTACACCGACTTCCCCGTCGAGACCTCGCCCCTGACGCGGCCGCACCGGACGGAGCCCGGGCTCGTCGAGCGCTGGGACCTCGTCGTGGCGGGGATGGAGGTCGGCACGGCCTACAGCGAGCTGACCGACCCCGTCGACCAGCGGGCGCGGCTCACCGAGCAGTCGCTCAAGGCGGCCGCAGGAGACCCGGAGGCGATGGAGGTCGACGAGGACTTCCTCCACGCCCTCGAGCTGGGGATGCCACCCAGCGGAGGCCTCGGGATCGGTGTCGACCGGCTCGTCATGCTCCTGACCCACAGCCCGATCCGGTCCGTGCTGACCTTTCCGTTCGTGCGTCCGATGAGCACGCGCCGGGCCGACCGCGAGACGAGCCCCGCATGGAGCTGACCGATCCCGGCCCCATCGTCCTGCTCTCCGGGCTCGCGCTCGTCGTCTTCGGGCTCGTCGTGGCCGGCCTGCCCCGGTGGGGATCCGGCATCGCGCGCGCCGCCGTCCGCGGCGTGCAGGTCGTGCTGCTCAACGTCCTCGTCCTCGCGCTCGCAGGCGCCGCGCTCAACGACCAGTACCTCTTCTACTCCAGCTGGGGCGACCTCTTCGGCTCCCGCTCGACGTCGGTCCAGGTGCACCACGGCGGGACGAGCCCCGAGGTCGTCACGGCCGCCGTGGCCGGCCCGGGCCTCCGCGGCGTCACGACGCCGACCGTGCTGCCGCCCCTGCCCCAGCCGGGCTCACGGCTGCAGACCTACACGGTCGTCGACACGCGCTCGAACGCCGAGGGCCAGGTCTACGTCCACCTGCCCGTCGGCTACGACCCGAGGTCCTCGCGCACCTATCCGGTCATCCTCGGCCTGCACGGCTTCCCGAGCGGGCCGAAGGGCTTCCTCAGGCTCGACTTCCTCAGCTCCGTCGACGCCCTCACCGCCGAGCACCGACTCGCCCCCTCGATCGTCGTCGTCCCGCGCATCGACACCCCGGCGAGCCTCGACACCGAGTGCGTCAACGGCGGGGTCGGACAGCCGCAGACGGATACGTGGCTCGCCCACGACATCCCAGGGTGGACCGCCCACCACTTCCGGGTCACGCTGGCGCGGACGTCATGGGCCACGCTCGGCTACTCCTACGGCGCCTGGTGCGCTGCGTCGCTGTCGATGCGCCACCCCGACGTCTTCGGCGCCGCCGTCGTGCTCCTCGGCTACTTCCGTCCGGACTTCAGCGCGGCCTACGACCCCCTGACGACGGCGACCCAGCGGGGCTACGACCTCGTGACCATGGCGCACACCGCGCCGCCGCCCGTGGCGATGTGGGTGCTCACCTCTCGCGAGGACCCGTTGTCCTACCCCACGACCTCGAAGTTCCTCAGCGTCGCCCGGAGCCCGCTCGACGTGACGGGCACCGTCCTCGCACACGGTGGCCACCGCGACTCGGTGTTCACCCCCTACGTCCCGGCCGCCCTCGCGTGGCTCGCCCAGACCCTGCCGGGCTTCCGTGGCTGAGCCCAGAGGACGTATGCCGTCGGGGGACGCTGACGGACGCCCGGGCCGCCGCCGGCACCGGGGGCGTGGGGTGCGCGCGCGACCTCGCCACCTCGTCGCGGCGCTGCTCGGCCTGGCCGTCCTCGCCGCCCTCGGCCTGAGCGGTGTCGTGCCCGGCCTCGGACCGTCGACCCTCCTGGGTGATCCCGGCGCGGCACCGAGGACGTCGGCCACCACAGTGGGCCCGGCTACGCCGTCGGCCTCCGGGACGACGCCGTCCGGACCGCTGACGCTCGTGGGTCTCGGGGACTCCGTGCCGTCGGCCGAGACGTGCGGCTGCACGGGCTACGTCGAGCAGGTCGGTCAGCGGCTCGGGGCGCTGACGCACCGGAGCTGGGTGGTGCACAACGACGCGAACGGCGGCTGGACCACGTCGGACGTCGAGGACGACCTCGGCTCCTCCTCCACCCGTGGCCACCTCGCGAACGCCGACCTCGTCCTCGTCGAGGTGGGAGCCAACGACTTCGACCTCGACCGGGTCGACGACCAGGGCTGCTTCCCGGCCGCCGGGTCGGACTGCTGGTCCGCCACGATCGCCGGCCTGCGCGACGGCCTGACCCGGATCATCGCGGCGATCCACCGCGTCGACCACCGTCCCGACCTGCGGATCGCCCTGCTCGGCTACTGGAACGTCACGGTCGACGGCTCGGTCGGCCGGGCTCTCGGCGAGGACTTCGTCCTCGGCAGCGACGAGCTCACCCGCCTGGTCAACGACACGGTCCACCAGGTGGCCGCGACGACGGGCGCGGTCTACGTGGACGCGTACAGCCCGCTCAAGGGCACCTCGGGCACCCGGGATCCGACGGGTGACCTCCTCGACGACGGTGACCACCCGAACGCGAGCGGCCACACCCTGCTCTCGACCGCCGTCGTGGGCGAGCTCGCCACTCCAACAGCGGTCGCCGCCTGGCACGGGGCCTCCTGATCACGACCGGCCGGTGATCGCTAACGGTCAGGTCGCGTCCGAGGGCGGGTAGCCCTCGGTGCCGAGCAGTCGTGCGAGGTGGGCAGCGTTGGCCGCCAGCGTACGCGTCGTGCGCGCGACCGTTTCGGGGGTGGAGTCGAGGTCCTTGTAGTCGGTGCCGCTCATGGCCTCGCCGTTCCAGTACGTCACCCCACCGGCCGGGATGGTGAACCCGACGTCGTTGAGCGACTGGAACGCGACCGCGCTGATGTGGTGGGCGCCGTCCTCGTTGCCGACGACGACCACCACGGCGACCTTGCCGTAGGTGAGCAACCGGCCCTGCTCGTCCTTCTCGGACAGTTCGGCGTCGAGGCGCTCGAGCACCCGCTGACACACGCTGCTGTGCTGCCCCAGCCAGGTCGGCGTCGCGAGGACGAGGATGTCGCTCGCGATCAGCTGCTCACGGATGTCCGGCCACGCGTCGCCGTCGGCCATGTCGAGCTCCACCCCGGGACGGACGTCGTGGTCCACGACCCGGATCATGGAGCCGCGGACGTCGTGCTCGGCGAGGGCGTCGAGGACCTGTTGCGCGAGCAGCTCCGTGCTCGACTCGGTCGGCGACGGACTGAGCGTGCAGTTGAGCGCGAGAGCGGTCAGGGGCACGGGAACCTCCGGGGTGTCGACGAACGCGTCGGGCGATCGGGTCGAACGAACAGGGTCTTCCGCCCGTACCCATTCGCTCGGATCCCAGCAACAGCAGACACCCCGGGGCCGCTGGGCGTTGACGGCGCCTCTGTCGGTGCGGTTGCGTGGGGACGCATGACCGTCATCGGATTCCACTGCTCGCACGAGCAGATCGACCCCGCCCAGCTCCTCCGGGACGTTCGCGCGGCGCAGGACGCCGGCTTCACGGCGGCCATGTCGTCCGACCACATCTCGCCGTGGAGCAGCCGCCAGGGCGAGTCCGGGTACGCGTGGAGCTGGCTCGGCGCGGCCCTCGCCACGACGTCTCTGCCCTTCGGCGTCGTCACGGCTCCGGGGCAGCGCTACCACCCCGCCGTCACCGCGCAGGCCATCGCGACGCTCGGGCAGATGTTCCCCGGACGCTTCTGGGCCGCGCTCGGGTCGGGCGAGGCCTCGAACGAACGGGTGACCGGTGCCGCGTGGCCGCGCAAGGAGGTCCGGGACGCCCGCCTGGTCGAGTGCGTCGACGTGATCCGACGCCTCCTCGCCGGAGAGGAGGTCAGCCACGACGGGCTCGTCTCGGTCAACCGGGCGCGACTCTGGACGCTGGCGGATCCCGTTCCCGACCTCGTCGGACCAGCGGTGACCGCAGAGACGGCCGCGCGTCACGCCGGCTGGGCCGACGGCCTCATCACGGTGAACCAACCACCCGAGACGCTGCGCAGGGTCCTGGCGGCCTATCGCGACGCCGGTGGACGCGGTCCCGCCCGGCTGCAGGTGCACGTGAGCTGGGCACCCACCGAGGACGAGGCACTGCACGTCGCCCACGACCAGTGGCGCAGCAACGTGATCGGGCCGCCCGTCGCGTGGGACACCGAGACCGTCGAGGCCTTCGACCTCATCGGAGAGACGGTCTCGCCGGACCAGCTTCGGGGTCCCGTGCTCGTCTCGGCCGACCTCGACCGCCACGCGCAGTGGCTGCAGGACTATGCCGACCTGGGCTGGGACGAGTTCTACGTGCACTTCGTCGGCCAGCACCAGGCACCCTTCATCGACGCGTTCGGCACCGCCGTGCTCCCCCAGCTGTCGGTGTCCAGCCCTGCGGCGCAAGGCGCCTCACCTCAGGGCGCACCGGAGGTGGCACGATGAGGATGAGCGACACGGGTGACGTGTGGTGGAAGAACGCCGTCCTCTACTGCGCCGACATCGAGACGTTCCAGGACTCCGACGGTGACGGCGTGGGTGACCTGCGCGGGATGACCGACCGCATCGAGTACCTCGCCGACCTCGGGGTGACCTGTCTCTGGCTGATGCCCTTCTACCCGACGGCCCGCAAGGACGACGGCTACGACATCACCGACTTCTTCGGCGTCGACCCACACCTCGGCACACTGGGCGACTTCGTCGAGCTCGTGCGCACCGCCCGCGCCCACGGCATCCGGATCATCGTCGACTTCGTCATGAACCACACCTCCGACCAGCACCCCTGGTTCAAGTCCGCCCGCCGCAGCCGCGAGGACCCGTACCGCGACTACTACGTGTGGAGCCGGACGAAGCCGCGGTCGAGCGCGAAGGACGTCGTCTTCCCGGACGAGGAGGACAGCATCTGGGAGCGGGACGACAAGACCGGCGACTACTACCTCCACCACTTCTACAAGCACCAGCCTGACCTCAACGTCGCGAATCCGGCTGTCCAGGAGGAGATCTCGAGGACCCTCGGCTTCTGGCTCGAGCTCGGCGTGTCCGGGTTCCGGGTGGATGCTGTTCCGTTCCTCTTCGCCCGCGACGGGGTGCCCGGCGTCGACGACGACGACGCCTTCAACCCCGACCGCTACCTCGGTGACGTCCGGTCGTTCGTGACCCGCCGGGTGGGCGACGCCGTGCTTCTCGGCGAGGTCAACCTGCCCTACCCCGAGCAACGCCGGTTCTTCGGCGGCGACGACGGGGACGGGCTCAACATGCAGTTCGACTTCATCGGGATGCAGCGCTTCTACCTCTCCCTGGCTCGCGGTGACGCCGGCCCGCTCGCCGCTGCCCTGCGTGAGAGGCCCCCGCTCGACGTCACGAGCCAGTGGGCCAGCTTCGTGCGCAACCACGACGAGCTGACGCTCGACAAGCTCACCCAGAAGGAGCGGCGCGAGGTCTTCGACGCCTTCGGTCCCGACCCTGACATGCAGCTCTACGGACGCGGTCTGCGACGCCGCCTCCCGCCCATGGTCAGCGGTGACGAGCGAAGGGTGCGGCTCGCGTACTCCCTGATGTTCTCCCTGCCCGGCACCCCGGTGCTCTTCTACGGCGAGGAGATCGGCATGGGTGAGAACCTCGACGTGCCGGGCCGGCTCGCGGTGCGCACCCCCATGCAGTGGACGTCCGCACCGAGCGGCGGCTTCTCGACCGCCTCCCCACGCCGGCTCACCCGACCCATGCCCGACGGGGTCTGGGGACCGGAGCACGTCAACGTCGCCGACCAGCGGCGGGACCCCGGCTCGCTGTGGTGGTTCGTGCGGAGTCTGGCGCGTCGCTACCGCCAGCTGCCCGCGAGCGGGTGGGCGACCGTCGAGGTGCTCGACCACTCGGTGCCGTCTGTCCTCGCCCACGTCAGCCGCTGCGAGGACTGGGCCATGCTCGCCGTGCACAACCTCGGCGAGGAGGGGGCCGTCGTGCCACTCACCGTGGCCGACCTGCCCGCGGGCGCCCGGCTCGTCGACGTTCTCGGGGACCGGCCCGACCTCGACGTCACGGCTTCCGGGCGGTTCGACATCGACCTGGAGCCGTACGGCTACCGGTGGCTCCTCGTCGTGCGCGACGGAGACGACCCGCTCCTTTGAGGGCGGCGTCGCGCACGCCTGTCAGTGGTGACGCAACGCGGAGATCAGCTGGGACTTGTTCATGCTCGACCGGCCTCGGATGCCCACCTCTCGGGCGCGCTTCATCAGCTGGTCCTTCGTCATGTCCTCGTAGTCGCCGGCCCGGCCACCCTTGCGGCTGACGGCGGAGCGAGAGCTCGCGGCCGCTGCGTTCGAGATGCGTGCAGCCTTCTCCTTGCTCGCCCCGTCGTCGCGCAGCGACTCGTAGAGGTGCTGGTCCTTCACAGAGGGTCCGGGTGTCCTGCGTGGCATGGTGCCTCCTTGTCCGAGGTCCTCACCTGGGGCCTACCCGCCTCGCGGCGCTCCGACACGTGCAGGGTCATCCGCTGTTGCGGCGTGCTGCTCGGTCCCCGAGCGTCGTCAGCCGGTCGACGACGGCCGAGCCCAGCCGACGTCGAGCCTCGGCACCGTCGACGGTGCGGGCGCCCCCGCGGGCCGGCGCGCGCGGCAGGAGACGACCCATCAGACCCATCACGCGGGTCGTCGTCCCCGGCGCGAGACCTCGCACCCGGATCCCCACCCAGGCCAACGGCGTCAGCACGACCATCGGGCTCCCGGCCACCACCGCGTCGACGATGCGCCGGGCGGCGCGGTCGGCATCGATCGAGAGCAGCGGGAGCGAGGCCGCGGGGGCGAACCACGCGTACTCGGCCGCAGGGTCTCCGCCGAACCGCGCGTGCAGGTGGCCCCCGGTCCGCATCAGGCCGGGCACGATCGTCGTGGCCGTGACGCCGCTACCGCTGAGCGCCGCGGCCAGGCCGTCCGAGAAGCCGACCGCAGCGAACTTCGCCGTTGCGTAGGGCAGCAGGTGCGGCGGCGAGACCATGCCACCGACCGAGGTGACCGTCCCGATGCGGCCGTGACCGCGCCGACGCATGTGCGGCAGGACCGTCATGGCGGCATGGATCGGTCCCCAGGCCATCGTGTCCATCGCGTCCTCGAACTCGTGCAGGGCCAACGACTCGACAGGTGCGGTCTGGATGACCCCCGCCACCGTGACGAGCACCTCGATGGGTCCGACCGAGTGCTCCACCCGGCCGACCAGCTCTCCCACGTCGTGCCGGTCGCGCACGTCACAGGGCTCCGCCGTGACCGGCCCGTACTCGGCCAGGGCCGCGGCGGCAGCCTCGACCTCCGCCTCGTCGCGCGCCGCCACGACGACCCGGTGACCCCGCGTCAGCAGCTCCCTCGCGACGAGAAAACCCAACCCGCGCGAGGCGCCCAGCACGAGGGCGACAGGCTGGTCGTGCACGATGTCGTCGGTCGGGCCCATGCTCGCCTCCTGGCGTGGTTGCGCCGCTCGCTGCTCACCCCCGGTTTCCGCGGGCCCGCCGTGGGTAGGTCCGCTCCATGAGGGCTCTGACCTGGCACGGCATCGAGGACGTTCGTGTGACCGACGTACCCGACCCTGTCATGGCTCACACAACCGACGCCGTCGTGCGGGTCACCTCGACCGCCATCTGCGGGTCAGACCTCCACCTCTACCGAGTTCTCGCGCCGTACCTGGAGCCCGGCGACGTGCTCGGGCACGAGTTCATGGGAATCGTCGAGGAGGTCGGTCCGGGGGTCGCCACCCTCGCCGTCGGCGACCGCGTGGTCGTCCCGTTCAACATCTCCTGCGGTCGCTGCTGGATGTGCCAGCGTGGCCTGTTCGCCCAGTGCGAGACGACGCAGAACACCGACTCCGGCAAGGGCGCCAGCCTCTTCGGCTACACGAGCCTCTACGGCTCGGTGCCGGGCGGTCAGGCGGAGAGGGTCCTCGTGCCGCACGCCGACTTCGGGCCCATCGTCATCCCCCACGAGATGCCCGACGAGCGCTTCCTCTACCTCTCCGACATCCTGCCTACGGCGTGGCAGGCCGTGGAGTACGCCGACGTCAACGGCAGCGACACCCTGGCCGTGCTGGGGCTGGGTCCGGTGGGCCAGCTCGCCGTCAGATCGGCGCTGCACCGCGGCGTCGGACGGGTCATCGGCGTCGACCTCGTGCCCGACCGCATCGAGAAGGCCCGAGCCAGCGGCGCCGAGGTCATCGATGCGTCCGACCTCGATGTGGCGCAGGCCCTCAAGGACCTGACCGACGGTCGTGGGCCGGATGCGGTCATCGATGCAGTCGGCATGGAGGCCCACGGGAACCCGTTCTCGGAGAAGGTCATCGCCGGCGCCAGCCGCTTGCCCAAGCCCCTCGCCCGAGGTGCCATCGAGACCTTCGGCATCGACCGGCTCGCGGCCTTGCACACTGCGGTCGCAGCCGTGCGGCGGGGCGGCACCCTGTCCATCAGCGGCGTCTACGGGGGCATGGCCGACCCGATGCCGATGATGGACCTCTTCGACAAGGGCCTGACGATCCGGATGGGCCAGTGCCACGTGCGCCGCTGGAGCGACGAGCTGCTCGACATCGTCCGGGCCGACGAGGACGTCCTGGGACTCGAGAGCCTGGCGACGCACCACGGCAGCCTCTCGGATGCGCCGGACTTCTACCGCATCTTCCAGGAGAAGCGAGACGAGTGCCTCAAGGTCGTCCTGCACCCCTGAGCGAAGGTGCACACCGTGCCGGCCACCGCGCAACAGAACACCTGACAAGGAGACCCATCCATGAGTGTGACGAGCTTCCAGGACCTTCCCCTCGCGGACCGCGATCGGGAGTGGGACGGTGACGCAGCCGAGAAGCGGGTACGGGCGTGGGCCGGGGCCGAGGACGAGCCGAACGAGAAGTACCGCGACGCGCACGTCTGGTACGACGCGGAGAGCAAGGGGAACTTCACGGCCTACAAGCTCCTCGTCGCCGACGTCGTCGACGGCCGCCTCAAGGCCGTACCGCGCGCCGTCATGGCGGCTGCCGCGGTCATGCAGGGCTCACGCGGCGGGGTCGACGTGCCGGGCAAGGACCGCGACCGGGTCCGCAGCCACCTGGCGAAGTACTACGCGAAGATGGGCGAGGACCCTCCGTGGGAACGAGACGACTGACCCCTGCCGCTGACGCAGCGTCTCAGAAGACCGCTCCGCCACCCGTCACCCCGAGCACGGTGCCCGACACGTAGCTGGCCTCCGCCGGGGACGCCAGAAAGACGTATGCCGGTGCGACCTCTCCGGGCTGGCCGGCCCGTCCCAGCGGCGTGTCCGCTCCGAACGTCTCGATCTTCCGGCTGTCTCGCGTCGCCGGCTGCAACGGCGTCCAGATCGGTCCCGGGGCCACGGCATTCACGCGAATCCCCTTGGGCCCGAGTGACGCCGCGAGGTTGACGGTGAGGTTGTTGAGTGCAGCCTTGGTAGCCGCGTAGTCGAGCAGCGCGGGCGACGGGTCGTAGGCCTGGATGGACGTCGTGTTGATGATCGACGAGCCAGGTCGAAGATGCGGCAGTGCCGCCTGGCAGAGCCAGATCACCGCGTAGAGGTTGGTGCGCAGGACCCGCTCGACGTGCTCCGGCTGGAGCCCCTCCAGCCCCTCGGGACCGCGGTCCCAGTGGTAGCCGGCGTTGTTGACGAGGATGTCGAGGCCCCCCAGGCCACGGACCGCGTCGGCGACCGCCTGCATGCAGGCCTGACGCTCGACGAGGTCGCCCGGCACGAGCACGCCGGTGCGACCGGCCTTCTCGATCCAGCGCAGGGTGTCCTCTGCGTCGGACTGCTCGGCAGGCAGGTAGCTGATCGCGACGTCGGCACCTTCACGGGCGTACGCGATCGCGATGGCCCGCCCGATGCCGGAGTCCCCACCGGTGATGAGTGCCCGTCTCCCCTCGAGCCGGCCGTGACCGACGTAGGTCTGCTCGCCGTGGTCCGGCTCCGGATGCATCTGGCTCGTCAGTCCGGGCGGGTCCTGCTGCTGGGCGGGGAAGCCGCCCTTGTCGTCGTGGCGCACCATGCCCTGGGCACGGTCGGCGATCTCGGACACGGTCGATCCTTCCAGTCGAAGCGGGTGCGCCCTACGCGTACCCGGGCCGGGCCGTCTCACGCGGCTCAGTCATCCGACGTCGTGACGTCATGGGGCCTGCCGACCGGCTTCGACTCGGGTGAACCACGCTCGCGAAGACAGATCGCGAGGACGGCCATCGAGCCGATCGCCAGCATCTCGGACTGCCAGTTCTGCACGGTCCGTGACCAGAAGTGCGGGCCCGCGAGATCGTCGCCGAGCCCGACCGGGTCGAGAAGGTCCCGCATCCGCTGCTCGTTCTCGGCGTGGTGCCCGGTCACCGCCTGGGCCGGCCAGCACAGACGAAGATGACGCCCATGACCACGACGAGCGAGTGCGAGTAGACCGTGCGGCGCCAGCCTCCCCGCTGCGCCCACCTGGGCGAGTGGGGGCGCGCGAGGCGTCGGAGGAGCTGTTCCTCGTCGGAGCCACGACCCTCGTCGCCCGGCTTCTTCGACTCCGACGAGCCCCGCTGCACCAGCCAGACCGTCAGCAGGATGTACAACGTGAACTGAAGGTACTCGGACTGCCAGTTCTCGAGGAGGTCCACGGCGAAGGACGACGACGACAGGTAGCGGAGCATCGAGATCTGCTGCAGCCCATCGGTTCTCGCTGACCCAGACTGTTGCCAAATCTGCCTCCGCGTGGCACTGTCGAATCATCTGAGCGGTCCAACTACAGCGCCGACTCCGTCACCGCACCCCGGAGATGAGTCATGTCGCAGGCCCCTCAGCATCCCCGACTTTCCTTCGCCGAGCGTGACGCCGAGACGTCCGAGCTCTTCCGTCGCCTCGCCGCCGCCCGCACCCCGGAGGACTCCGAGCCGATCGTCGAGGAGATCGTCCACCTCTACCTCGATCTCTGCTCCTCCATGGCGGGGCGGTACGACGGTCGAGGCGTCGAGCACGACGACCTCGTCCAGGTCGCCCGGCTGGCACTCGTCAAGGCCGTCCGCCGCTACGAGCCGGGGCACGCCCCGTCGTTCGCCGCCTATGCCGTCCCCACGATCTCCGGGGAGCTCAAGCGATGGTTCCGCGACCGCGGCTGGGTCGTGCGTCCGCCGCGACGCCTCCAGGAGCTGCGCGCCAACCTGCAGTCGGTTCGGGGCCGTCTCGAGCAGGAGCTCGGTGCCACCCCCACGGACGCAGAGCTGGCCCAGGCCGTCGGGGCGTCCGTCGAGGAGGTGCGGGAGGTGGCCACGGCAGCCACCGGCTTCCGTCCGCTCTCGCTCGACTGCAGCCCTTCGGACGAGGATCGGCCGGGCCTCTCGGCCTTCCTTGCCGCGGACGACGACGACCTCGTCGGCGCCGACGACCGCGTGTGCCTCGCCGAGGCCCTGACCGAGCTCGACGACGACGAGCGCGAGCTGCTGCTCATGCGCTATGTCGAGGGGATGACCCAGCGCGAGATCGGCGAGGTGCGTGGCGTCAGCCAGATGCAGGTCTCGCGGACTCTCCGACGCATCACGGTCCGGCTCCACGAGCAGCTCACCGAGCACGACGTGGACCCGACCGGGCAGCCGGACGTGGGCGAGGAGATGAGCACCGCCTCGTGAACGCGTGTCGTTCGCCTCAGTCGGCGGCACGCTCCCTGCGTCGCGAACGCTCGCCCGGGATCGGCGGCAGCGAACCGGTGTCAGCCACCTGGAGGGCCACGTCGTGCAGCTTGCGGTTGGAGTTCTGGCTCGCCATCCGCAGCAGGCCGAACGCCTGGTCCCGGGTGACCCGGTGCCTGGCCATGAGCACCCCCATGGCGACACCGATCTCACGGTTCGACAGCAGGGCCGTCTGGAGGTGCTCGACCCGCTCCTGGTTGGCCGCCAGCGCCACCGCCAGCGCTCCGTGCGTGGCCAGCATGAGCCCGATGAGCTCGGACCGCTCGTCGAACGCCGCGAGCTCGTCGGAGTACATGTTGAGGCCGTCGACGCGGTCGCCGATCCCGTGGCCCAAGCGGTAGGACAGCATGCTGCTCATGCCGAGCTCCCTCGAGACGCGTTCGCCGTACTCGGGCCACCGTTCGTCATGTCGGAGGTCGCGGGGGCGGTAGAGGGTGTCGTCGACGATGGCGTCGATGCACGGTCCGGACCCGACGGCGTACTGGATGGCATCGGCACGTCGGGCGATCTCGTCCGTCGCCGCGACCGTGTGGAAGCGGTCGTGCTCGTAGCTCGTGATGCTCGCCCACTTCGCCCCGGGCACGCGCTCGACCGCCGCTCGTGCGAGCGCGTCGAGGGTGTCGTCGGCACCCGACGACCCGAGTTCCGCCCCGAGCTTCGCGAAAGCCTCGGCGACGTCGCGGAGCGCGTCGTCACCGGGTGCCAGCTCGTCCACGCCCATGGCTCACCCTTCCTTCTCCCCCGACCGTAGACCTCGACACACGGTGTGGCGAGGGTTCCACGAGGCGGCCCGCTCTGGTTGCACGCGTGCACCTACGGGGGTGCAATGGACACAGCGTGCCATGCGTCCCGGGGCGTCTGCTGCGCAGGTCTGCCGGCCAAAAAGGGAGCCGGCAGACCGCAGGGGCCGAAGGCGAACGTCGTCGACGTCCTCTCGACCCGGCGTGCTGTCTCCTGGGCCGCGCACGGGCGACGATCGGCGGGTCACCCGGTCGGGTAGGTCATCATGAGGCCCACCCCGAGGAGCAACCCCGTGTCGTCATGTCGATCAACCTGATCTATCTCATCGCCGGTCTGGCGATGTTCCTCGCGGCTGTCCTGCCGGCGGCTCTCGAACGGTATGCCGTGTCGGCCGCGATGGTGCTCCTCGTCCTCGGCATGGGCATCGGCCTGCTGCCGTTGCCCGAGGGCATGCGCCTGGACCCGGTCGTCATCCGGCCTCAGGTGGAGCGCGTCACCGAGTTCACGATCCTCGTCGCGCTCATGGGCGTCGGTCTCGCGATCGACCGCTCGTTCGACTGGCGCAGCCGGTCCGCCTGGGCCTCGTGGTCACCGACGTGGCGGCTGCTCGCCGTCGCGATGCCACTGACGATCGCGTCGGTGGCCCTGCTCGGGTGGGGTCTCGGTGTCGCGCCCGCCGCGGCGCTGCTGCTCGGCGCGGCGCTCGCACCGACCGACCCGGTGCTCGCCAGCGACGTCCAGGTGGAGGGTCCGCGGGTCGACGGCTCGGGCCCAGCGGGCGAGACCGGTGACGACGGCGCCGAGGACGGAGAAGCCCTGGGTGAGCCGGTCGACGAGCGGGACGACGTCCGCTTCGCGCTGACGTCCGAGGCCGGACTCAACGACGGGCTGGCGTTCCCCTTCGTCACGGCCGCGGTGCTCCTCGCGTCGGCCGGAAGCTTCTCGTCGTGGGGCCTGCACTGGCTGGCCTGGGACCTCGTCGGCAAGGTCGTCGTCGGCGTGCTCGTCGGCGTGGCCGTCGGGTGGGGCCTGGCCCGGGTCGCCTTCCGGTCGTCGCGCCGGTCGCTGCGACTCGCCGAGCAGGGTGAGCCACTTCTCGTCCTCGCCGCGCTCGTCATGACCTACGGCCTGAGCCAGCTCGTCGGGGGCTACGGCTTCCTCTCGGTGTTCGCGTGCGGCATGACGTTGCGGGCGGCCGAGCGCAACCACCGCTACCACCGCTCGATGCACGAGGTCGTCCAGCGGCTCGAGCGCCTGCTGACCCTCATCATCCTGCTCATGCTCGGCATGGCGATGACCAAGGGGGTGCTCGACGAGCTCGACTGGCGCGGCGTCGTCATCGCCGTCGCCCTCGTCTTCGTCGTCCGCCCGCTGTCCGGATGGGCGAGTCTGCGGCTGCGGGCCCGCCCGGCCGACCTCCCGGGCGGGCTCGGTCGCCGCGAGACGCTCGCCACGGCATTCTTCGGGGTGCGCGGCATCGGCTCGCTCTACTACCTCGCCTTCGCCGCCGGCGAGCACGCCTTCGCCGACGAGCGGTGGTTGTGGTCGACGGTCGCCTTCACCATCCTGCTGTCGGTCATGGTCCACGGCACGCTCGCCACTCCGGTCATGGGCTACCTCGAGCGCCGGCGGGAGCGCGCCGCCGCGAGGGCGGTCTGACGGCATGCGCGCGCCGGCCGGGCGGGCGAAACCACCTCATACCGCACACGATCCACCGGATCGGTGTGACCGGGCCGCTACCCGGGTATGGACCTGCGTGGAGGCTCCAGCCCAGCGGCCCCCTGAACCCGCGCCGGCGCCCCCTCCTTCGGTGCGTCGGGCGGTGTGCACCCGAGAGGCATACCGGTTTGAGCCCCGTCATCGCGTCCGTCCCCGCAGGCCACGTCTACGTCCGTCACCTCGCTCCCCCTGACGGCGACACGACGGTGACGCGGCTGCCCGACCCCCGTCCCCGTGCCGACGTCCCCGATGCCCAGTGGTGGCCGCCGCGGATGCTCGAGCCCGGCTGGGTCGACGCCCACGCCACCGACTTCGACGTGATGCACGTGCACTTCGGCTTCGACGCCGTGTCACCCGACGACCTCGCCCGGGTCGCCTCCAGCCTGCGCCGCCACGGCAAGCCCCTCGTGCTGACCGTGCACGACCTGCGCAACCCGCACCACCACGAGCGCCAGCTGCACGACGCGCAGCTCGGGGTCCTCGTCGAGGCGGCGGACGCCCTCATCACGCTCACCTCCGGTGCCGCGGCGGAGATCGCCGAGCGGTGGGGACGCGAGGCGCTCGTCGTGCCCCACCCGCACGTCGTCGAGGAGCCGCGTCTGTCCCGACCCCGGGTGCCGCATCGCGGCTACGTCATCGGGGTCCACGTCAAGAGCCTGCGCGCGGGCATGGACCCCCTGCCCGTCATCGAGAGCATCGTCGCCACGCTGCCCGAGATGCCCGGTGCCCGGTTGCGCGTCGACGCGCACACCGACGTCATGACGCCGGGCGGTCCTCGGCACGCGACCGACCTCGAGCCCCGGCTCCGGGAGCTCGCAGCGACCGACGGCGTCGACCTGCACGTGCACGACTACTTCAGCGACGACGACCTGTGGGACTACCTCCAGTCCCTCGACGTGTCGGTGCTGCCCTACCGCTTCGGCACGCACTCGGGCTGGCTCGAGGCGTGCCACGACCTCGGCACGACGGTCGTCGCCCCCGACTGCGGCCACTACGCCGACCAGCGTCCGTGCCTCCTCTACCGCGCGCCGGGGTCCCCCGCGGGCGGGGCCCCGACGCTCCGGGACACCCTCCTGAGCGCGTACCGCGAGCGGCCGTCGTGGCGGGCCGGGTCGGAGGAGCGCAGGCGCGAGCGCCACGACGTCTCGCGCGCCCACGAGCAGGTGTATGCCGCCGTGCTGGCTGCGGCGGCGAAGGGGGGTGTCGCATGCGCGTCGTGATCCTCGCTGCCGCGAGGCACCCCATCGCGGAGCCGTTCGCCGGGGGCCTGGAGTCGCTGACGTGGCACCTCGTGCGAGGGCTGAGACGACAGGGTGTCGACGTGTCCTTCTTCGCCGGCCCGGGCAGCGACCCGGCGTTGGGGGCCACCGCGCTCGACGTGGAGCCCCTGCGCCTGAGCCACGCTGCCCGGAGCGACACCTCGATGGTGCCGGAGGCGTGGCTGCGCGAGCACCACGCCTACCTGCAGGTCATGCTCGCGCTCCAGCGACGTCCCGATGTCGCGGTCGTGCACAACAACAGCCTCCACCACCTGCCGGTCGCGATGGCCGACTCGTTGCCGTCGCCCGTGCTCACGACCCTGCACACTCCGCCGACCCCGTGGCTCGAGCCCGCGATCGAGATCGGCACCCGGTCACGGAACCCTCTGCGGCACAGCTATTTCGTCGCCGTGAGCGAGCACACCGCGCGGTCGTGGGCGCACGTCACCCCGGCGCACGTCGTGCACAACGGAGTCGACGTCGACCGATGGGTCGAAGGACCCGGCGGCGACGACCTCGTCTGGGTGGGACGGCTCGTGCCGGAGAAGGCACCGCACCGGGCCATCGCCATGGCCCGGGCGGCAGGCCGACGGCTCCGCCTCGCGGGCCCGGTCGGCGATGCGGACTACTTCACCCGGCACGTCGCGGGCGAGCTCGGGGACGACGTCGAGTACGTCGGCCACCTCGACACCGACGGCCTCGTCGCCCTCGTCGGGGCGAGCGCGGCCACGCTCGTGACGCCGGAGTGGGACGAGCCGTACGGCCTCGTCGCGGCGGAGTCCCTTGCGTGCGGCACGCCGGTCGTGGCCCTCGATCGCGGCGGCCTGGGCGAGTTCGTCGTGCCCGGCGTCGGGCTGCTGCTCCCCCGCGACTGCGACGACGCGGCCGCTGTCGACGCCGTGGCCGCGGCCGTCGACCTCGACCGGGCCGCGTGCCGGGCCCATGCCGTCGCGGCCTGCTCGGTGGACCGCATGGTCGAGAGCTACCTCGGGATCTACGAGTCCCTCACTGCGATGTCCGGTGCCGCGTGATCGGCTGGTACGTCCACCACCAGGGGCTCGGCCACCTGACCCGCCTGCAGGCCGTCGCCGAGCACCTCAGGTCCCCGGTCACCGGTCTCAGCTCCCTTCCGCCCCCCGACGGTTGGACGTCGGAGTGGCTGCAGCTCGACCGCGACGACCGCATGCCCGCCTGCGAGGTCGCCCGCGCCGACCCCCGGGCGGGCGACGTGCTGCACTGGGTCCCCCTGCACGACGTCGGGTTGGCCCGCCGTGCCGCCGCCCTGACCGAGTGGGTCACGCGGATGCGGCCCTCGCTCGTCGTCGTCGACGTGTCGGTGGAGGTCGCGACGCTCGTCCGGCTGTGCGGGGTACCGGTGGTCGTGCTGGCGATGCCCGGGGAACGCACTGACCGCGCCCACGTCCTCGCCTACGACCTGGCCGAGGCACTGCTCGCCCCGTGGCCCGAGGCGGCCCACGCGACCGCCTGGCCCGCGTCGTGGCGGGACAAGCTGTGGGCGGTCGGGGGCATCTCGCGTTTCGACGACCGGGTCCCGGCCCGTCGACGCACGTCCCTCGGCTCGCCCGCGGGCGGCATCGAGGCGTGGGTGGACAGCCCCACCGCTGCCGGGCCGGAGCCTGACGAGACGTCGCCGCGACGCGTCCTCGTCCTCTGGGGCGGCGGCGGACGGTCGACGTCCGCCGTCGAGGTGGCCGCCGCCCGGGCCGCGACACCGGGTTGGGAGTGGGTCGAGCGCGGCCCTGGCTCGCCGTCGCCAGACCTGTGGGCCGACCTCGAGTCTGCCGACGTCGTCGTCACGCACGGCGGCCAGAACGCCGTCGCCGAGGTCGCCGCGGCGCGCCGTCCCGCCGTCGTCGTGGCCCAGCCGCGACCCTTCGACGAGCAGGTGGCGACGGCCGCCGCCGTCGACCGGCTCGGGGTCGCGGTCGGCGTCCCCGCGTGGCCGCTCGCCTCGGCGTGGCCCGGCCTGCTCGAGCAGGCCCTCGACCGCGGCGGGGAGGGCTGGCGCCAGTGGTCCACCGGCCACGGGGCGCCCTACGCAGCGGCCAGGCTGGACGAGCTCGCCGACCGCCACCACCGCCGTGGCGGCGACATGCGTACGGCGTCGTGACCACCGCCCACGCAGCAGAAGCTGGGACGTCCGCGCGCAGGGCGCCGAGCGTGGCCGTGGTGACGATCGTGCACGGGCGCCACACGCACCTCGCGCGCCAGCTGTGGGGCCTGCGTCGCCAGAGCCGCCTGCCGGACCTGCACGTGGTCGTCGCCATGGACGACCCGGAGGTCGAGCCGCTCGCCCGGTCGCAGGCGGGGCCGTGGGACGTGCGGGTCGCGAGCCTGCCGCGACGCGAGGGCAGGCTACCCCTGGCCGCGGCGCGCAATCTCGGGGTCGCCGTCGCCGCCCGCGCTCGCGCCGAGCAGGTCGTGCTCCTCGACGTCGACTGCATCCCGTCGCCGCGACTCGTCGAGCGGTATGCGGCCGTGCTGGCCGACGAGCACCGGCGCCGTCTCGGGCCGGGCGGGGCACCGCTCGTCCTCTCCGGAGAGGTGGCCTACCTGCCACCGGCCCCGGCGGGACGCGACTACCGGGACCTCGACCTCGCCGCCCTCGCCGCCCCGCACCCCGCACGGCCGGTGTTGGCCCCGGACGAGGTGCGTCCCGCCGAGGACCTGCGGCTCTTCTGGTCGCTGTCCTTCGCGCTGACCGTGCGCTCGTGGGAGGCCGTCGGAGGCTTCGACGAGGGATACGTCGGCTACGGCGGCGAGGACACCGACTTCGGCCAGCGCCTCGGCGGCTCCGGTGGGCGCCTGCTCTGGGTCGGCGGCGCCGCAGCACACCATCAGCATCACCCGACGAGCTCGCCGCCCGTCCAGCACGTGCACGACATCGTCGCCAATGCCAACCGCTTCGCCCGCCGGTGGGGCTGGTGGCCGATGGAGGGATGGCTCGACGCGTTCGCCACGCGGGGGCTCGCCCGGCGCGATCCCGACGGCACGTGGAGGGTCACCGGAGACGCGCCCGGCTGAACGTCAGCGGGCGAGGACCACGGTGCTGAGGGCGTGCTCGACGACGGCGCGGCTCGTCGAGCCCAGCGACATGCCGGCGAAGCCACCGCTGCCGGTCGCCCCGAGGACGACGAGGTCCGCGACCGCGGACAGGCTGATCAGCTGCTCGGCGGCATGCCCCGACAGCACCCGCTGCTCGACGACGACGTCCGGGAAGTCCCCGGCCACCTCGTCCACGACCTCCGCGAGGAAGGCCCGGGTGGCCTCCTCGGGGTCGGCCGTGAACCACCACGGCGACGCACCGACACGCTCGGGCGGCGCCAGCGGGTAGAGGTGCCACACCGCGACCGCGACGACCGTCGACCCCGTGGCGCGGGCGTCGGCACAGGCCCAGCGCAGCGCGGCGCGGCTCTGCTTCGAGCCGTCGACACCCACGACGATCCTGCCGTTCTGCCGAGCCGCGCCAGCCCCCCGCGCCCCAGCGGCTCGGGTCGCCACACGGTCCGCCCCGGAGCGCGCCGGACCCGGGTCACGCCGTCTCGTCTCATCCATGGTGCCCACCTCTGTGTCCAGCCTCTGCCGCGACCCGGCCCGCCGACAGATGCATCGGTCCTGTCCGATCCGGGACCTTGGTCCCGGCACCTGGCGACCTTCGGCCGTGTCATCGCCCACCCACTGCGGCGCACCCTCGAAGAAGCGCCTCGCCAGGCGCCGCCGACCAGGGAGAGCACCATGTGCACCGTCCTCATCACGTACTCCACCCCCCGACCCCCGCCGGAGGCGGCGCCACAGTCGTATGCCACGGGGGTGCTCCAGGCCGGGGTGGCCACCGGCGCGAGCGCCACGGCCCCCTCGTCGCCCTCGTTCGCGGCGACGACCGCGGGGATCGACGAGGCGATCGCCGCGGCGATCGCCGACGAGCTCTCGCACGCCGGCCACCGCGTCACGTGCCGCCCGTGCGTCGCGATCACGTCGACGGAGGGCTTCGACCTCGTCGTCGCCGTCGACCACCTGCACGTCAGCCACTGGAGCGGCCGGCCGTTGAGCGGCCGGCCGTTGGTCCCGGCCCGGCCCGCCGAGCCGCCGCACGCCGGCACCGAGGCGGGACCGGAGGACGGTCGGTCCACCATCCCCATGACGTGGTGCGCCGACTGGCGTGCCGTCGACGCGTGGGCGCGCAGCATCGGCGACCACCTCGGGCACTTCCTCGAGGTGCGCACCGAGCTGGCCCGGGTGCGGGCCGAGCTCGACCGGTGCCGAGCGATGCTCCGCGCCGTGACGCCCGAGCCGCGCCCGGTCAGCGCCGTCGAGCTCGGACGGCCTGTGGGACGTGACCCCGGCCGCGCCCACCACCCCCAACGCCTGGCCTCGGCCGGGCCGACGCCGAGGTCCTGACATGACGACGACCGGCCGGCCCGCCGGCAAGAGCGGCGACCACACCGACCACGGCGACCACGGGCAGCGGTCGAGCCGACGCATCAACTACGCCGACCTGACCCCGTCCGAGTGCCAGGCCCTGCTCGAGTCCCGCGACGTCGGGCGCATCGGGTGGAACGCCGGCCACGGCCCGCAGATCTTCCCCGTCAGCTATGCCTGCGCGGCCGACCTCATCGTCTTCCGGACCTCACCCTTCGGCGTGCTCTCGGAACTCGTGCGGCCGACCCAGGTGGTCTTCGAGGTCGACGACCTCGACGACATGGCACACACGGGGTGGAGCGTCATCGCCCGCGGTCGCGCCCAAGCCGTCGCGTCACCAGCGCTGCTCACCCACCTGTGGACCGTCGAGGGTGCCGAGCCCTGGGCTGGTGGCGTGCGCAACGTCTTCATCGGGATCAGCGTCGAGCGGATCACCGGCCGTTCCTTCGGGTCGCAGCGCGTGCCGCCCGCGGCGCGACGCAGTGCCCGCTGACCGCCCGACCCGTCCTGCGACAACGAGCCACCGGCGCAGCCGCGCGGGCCTAGCCTTGGGTGATGACGGCGACGTGCGCGACCGGTCGGGGCGGGGCGGACGCCTGTCCTGCGCGGACGACACGCTGATGGTCGAGCGTGTCCCGTCGCCCCGCCCGGCCGGTGCACCGGGATCGCGCGGCTCGGCACGCAGGGCAGCCTCGACGGCCCCGATGGGCTCGGCGGAGGACCGGCTGCGTGGCCTGCTCGCGGCCAACCGCTCCGTCGTCTCGGAGCTCGCGCTCCCTGCCGTGCTGCGGCGCATCGTCGAGGCAGCACGCACCGTCGCCGGCGCCCGCTACGCCGCGCTCGGGGTCATCGGGATCGACGGCCGGCTCGAGCAGTTCATCCACTCGGGCATGGACGCGGAGGTGGTCGAGCTGATCGGCCACCTGCCCACCGGGCGCGGCGTGCTCGGAGCGCTGATCGAGGAGCCGGAGCCGATCCGCCTGCACGCCATCTCCGACGACCCGCGGTCCGTCGGCTTCCCCGCCGGGCACCCGCCGATGCAGGGCTTCCTCGGGGTGCCGGTGCGGTCCCGCGGCGAGGTCTTCGGCAACCTCTACCTGGCCGAGCGCGTCGACGGCTCGGACTTCTCGCCCGACGACGAGGACCTCGTCGTAGCCCTCGCCGCGAGCGCCGGTGTGGCCATCGAGAACGCTCGCCTCTACGAGGAGTCGCGACGACGTCAGGAGTGGCTGCGGGCGTCGGCCGAGATCAGCCGCGACCTGCTCCGACCCGGCCTCGGCGAACAGGTCCTCGTCCGCATCGCCGATGCGGTGCTGCGCCTCGCCGACGCCGACGTCGTCACCCTCGACTTCCCCGACCGCGAGACCGACGCCGTCCTCGCCGACGCCGACGAACCGCTGGCGTATGCCGTCCGCCTCGTCGTCGGGGTCGCGCGCGGGGTGGGTGCCGACGGTCTCGTCGGGACGGCATACCGCTCCGGTCCCTCGCTGGCCGGTACCGCGATGCGCGAGCGTCGGGTGGTCCTCGCCGAGGCGTCCGGGCCCGCCGACGCGACCCTCGCCTCCGTCGCCGAGGCCGGGGCCGGCGGCCCGGCCATGGCCTGTCCGCTCGTCGGCGAGGCCGGGGTGCGCGGCGCCGTCGTCGTCGCCCGACGGGCCGGGAGCCGCCCGTTCACCCCCACCGACGTCGAGATGGCCGAGCAGCTCGCGACCCACGCCGCGCTCGCGCTCGAGCTCGCGGACGGCCGCGCCGACGAGGAGCGCATCGCGGTGCTCGAGGACCGCCACCGCATCGCGCGCGACCTGCACGACCACGTCATCCAGCGCATCTTCGCGACGGCCCTGTCGCTCGAGGCGGTCACCGCGCGGGCCACCGACGCGACGCTCCGCGGGGCCCTGGACCGGGCGGTCGAGGACCTCGACGAGACGATCCGACGGATCCGGGCCTCGATCTTCGAGCTGCAGGAACCCCCGTCGTCGCTCGACGCCCGCGCCGTGCTGCTCGAGGTGGTGGCCGCCGCGACGGCAGGTCTCGGCCTCGAGCCGACCCTGAGCCTCGAGGGGCCGGTCGCGACGGTCATCGACCCCGTGCTGCTCCACGACGTCACAGCCGTCCTCCGCGAGGGACTGACCAACGTCGTCAAGCACGCGCGGTGCTCGGCCGTCTCCGTCCGCGTCGCCGCCACGTCGGAGGACGTCACGGTCGAGGTGACCGACGACGGCCCGGCAACCCGGGCCGCGGGGCCCGACGGAACGCGCCGACAGGGCTCGGGGACCCCGGGTGTCCGCGACCCCGCCGACGCCACTGGGCGGACCACGCACCCGCTCGAGCGACGGCACCGCGGCGTAGCCAACCTCACGACTCGCGCCCGCGACCGCGGCGGGGACTGCACGCTGACGACCCACGAGAGGGAGACGGTGCTGAGATGGACCGCCCTGCTGACCCCGTGACGACGCCGGTCACGGTGTTCCTCCTCGACGACCACGAGATCGTCCGTCGAGGGCTCGTCGACCTGCTCGAGTCGCACGACGGCTTCCGGGTCGTCGGTGAGGCCGGCACCGCCGCCGAGGCCCTGCGACGCATCCCGACGCTCGCTCCCCAGGTGGCGCTGCTCGACGCGCGGCTGCCCGACGGGAGCGGCATCGACGTGTGCCGCGACGTCCAGGTGAGCAGCCCCGGCACGCGCTGTCTCATCCTCACCTCCTACGACGACGACGACGCCCTCTTCGCGGCGGTCATGGCCGGGGCCTCGGGCTACCTGCTCAAGCAGATCCGGGGCACGTCCCTCACCGAGGCGGTCGCACACGTCGCCGCCGGCCACTCCCTCATCGACCCGGCCCTCGTCGAGCGCCTGCTCGAGCGGATCCGCCGCCCCTTGGGCGCCGACACCGCGGACGGCGGCCGTGGCCACGCGTCGGGACGGGCGGGCTCGGCGCAAGCCGGCTCGCGCACGGGGACCCTGACCGACCGGGAGCAGGAGATCCTCACCCTCATCGCCGAGGGACTGACCAACCGCCAGATCGGCGAACGGCTGCACCTCGCCGAGAAGACCGTGAAGAACTACGTGTCCGGCCTGCTCGCCAAGCTCGGCTTCGAGCGCCGCACCCAGGCGGCGGTCTACGGCGCCCAGCACGGCACGGAGCCCGCGGATCACCACGGGCGGCCGTGACGGCATACGCGATCCGGAGGCTGTAACGGATGAACGCGGGCCGCGATGGTGTGGGTGAGGCGGCACCCGATCCCCCGAGCGGGTGCCGTCTCGCTGTGTGTCCGGATCCGGTCCGTCCTGCGACGTCACCGCCGCCCCTGGCTGGTTGAAGAGCGACGATGCCGCCGGGTGACGAGTACCCAGCGAGCGCCGGGTCAGTCGCTCGCCGCGTGCGCTCGCCGCGTGCGCTCGCCGCTCGCCGCGCGCCGCGCCCTCCCGGACGAACCGGACACCCCACCCGCTCGGCACCATCCGTCGGACCAGTCCCCTAGGCTTGACGGGCGCCAGATCGCGGTCGAGCAAAGGCCGCCGGCGGGGTACCAGTAGGAGTTCTCGCATGGAGCCACACGTCGTGGCGGGCACCTCGCCCCAGGACGGGGTCGAGACGGTCTTCGGGGCGTCCGACGTGGCCGACAAGCAGCTGAATCCGGTCGAGACCTACCTCCTCGAGGCGCTCGAGCGTCTCGACGCCGCCGAGTCGCGCGCCCTCCAGCTCGAGGCCGCCCTCGCCCACAGCCGTGACATCGGCGCCGCCATCGGCATCCTCATGGCGTTGCGCCGCGTGACTCGCGATCAGGCGTTCGACGAGCTGCGGAGGGCCAGCATGGCGCGCAACGTCAAGCTGCACGTGCTGGCGCTCGAGGTCGTCGAGACGGGGCTCATCGACCGGTCGTGACCGGCGGGGCCGCTGGGCCCGCCGGCCCTCTGGAGGGCCGTTCGCCGAAGTGCTTCTGCTCGGCGCCGCCGGGAGAGATGATGTCATTCGGTGACCTGCGCGTGTGGCCAGGCCGGGAGGAGCACGATGATGCCGGACGGCGCCGCGCACGGACCGCGGCCGCCGGACGCGCCGCCGCCGGCAGCGACCGGGGCGGGTGAGCCGGGTGAGCCGGGTGAGCCGGGTGAGCCGGGTGAGCCGGGTCGCAGCCAGGTGCGCCGTGAGCCTGGGTCCGGCTTGCGCCGCGCACTCGGTCTCACGGCCCTCGGCACAATCCTGCCGGGCGCCGGGCTGACCCAGACCCGTAGCCGTCGGGTCGGCTGGACCATCCTCGGCGTCACCCTCGCCGCGGTCGCCGTCGGGGCCTACGCCGTGCTGACCCGGGGCGTCACGAGTGCTGCACTGACGGTCGTCGCCCGGCCCGACCTGCTCCGCGGCGCCGTCGTCGTGATCGGGACCTGGGGCCTTGTCTGGTGCGCATCCATCGTCCTGACCGCCGTCCAGGCGCGACCGGGCACGCTCGACCGCGGCCGCACCGGCCTGCTCGCCGCCTTCACGACGCTCATGGTGCTCGTCGTGGGCGGGGGGGCCCTGACCGCCGCGGACTACGCCCTCATCACCCAGGACACCGTCGAGGTCGTCTTCTCCGCGCCACCGTCGCGACCGGGCGTGGGCGCGAAGGTCGTCGAGGGCGACGACCCGTGGGCCGAGCAGGCCCGGGTCAACGTGCTGCTGCTCGGCTCCGACGCGGGTTCCGACCGCATCGGCACCCGCACGGACTCGATGATCGTCGCGAGCATCGACACGCACTCCGGGCGCACGACGCTCATCTCGATGCCCCGCAACCTGCTCAAGGCGCCGCTCGCCCCCGGCAGCCCCCTCCTCGCCCGCTACCCGTCCGGCCGCTTCGGCTCGCCCGAGCGGTCCTGCGCCCAGAACGCGCCCGGCGTGACCGGCCAGTGCCTGCTCACCAACCTCTACAGCGAGGCGGAGGCGTATGCCGTCGACCACCCGGGCGCGTACCCGAAGGGCGTCGTGCCGGGTCGGGAGGAGATCCGCGGCACCGTGCAGCAGATCGTCGGGCTCACCATCGACCACGTCGTCGTCATCGACCTCAAGGGCTTCTCGCTGCTCATCGACGCCATGGGCGGGCTCGACATCAACGTCAAGAACGCCGGCACGGGCGGGCCGCTGCCGATCGGCGGGCACGTCACCGCCGACCAGCGCATCGTCGGCGTCAAGGCCTGGTTCACGCCCGGTCGCCAGCACCTCGACGGGTGGCACTCGCTCTGGTACGCCCGCTCGCGTGCCGCCGACAGCGACACGTTCCGCCAGGCCCGCCAGCGGTGCGTGGTCAAGGCGATTGTCGAGCAGGTGAACCCGGCCGAGATGGTGGGGCGGTATCCCCAGCTGGCCCGCATCGCGCGCGACAACATCTACACCGACATCCCGGCCCGGAGCCTGCCGGCGTTCGTCGACCTCGTCGAGCGGGTGCAGAAGGCCAGGGTCAACAGCGTGACGCTGACCCTCGACGACGGCATCAAGCCGTGGGACCCCGACTACGCGAGGATCCGGGCCCTCGTCAGGAAGGGGATCGCCGCGCCGAAGCCCGCGAGGACACCGACGCCGACGTCCACGACGCCCGGTTCAGCGAGCGGCACGGGCGCGGCGATCCGGACGCCGCGCCCCGCGACGCCGAGCCCGACGACGACGCCGTACGCGCAGTGCTGAGGACCGTCGCGGGCGCGCGCGGCTCCCGGACGTGACGCCGACCCGTCAGGCGGACCGGATCACCCTCGACGGGCGAATCGCCCTACGGTGCACCCCTCCTACCCTGACGACCATGAGGACCCAGAGGACCAGCCCGATCGTCGTCGTCGCTCTCCTGTCGCTCGGCGTCGTCCCGCTCGCCGCGTGCACCTCGCAGCCGGACCCGGTGCAGGCGCGCATCACCGACCCGGCTCGCGGCACGAGCGTCAACGCCGAGGTCGGCCGCATCCGGCTCCTCGCGACACGTATCGACGCTCCCCAGGACCGCAAGCTCCTCGGCGGGTCCAACACCGGCCTGTTCACGACCCTCGCCAACGACGGCGACGCCGCCGACCGGCTCGTGGGTGTGAGCTCGGTGTACGCGCGTCAGGTCGTCATGCGCCAGGGCACCGACGGCCCCGAGGCCCCCGTGCAGGTCGACGTCCCGGGCAACGGTGTCGTGTCCTTGCAGTACCCCGGCGGCCTGCACCTCGAGATGGTCGACCTGAAGCTCGACGTGCGGGCCGGTCGGCTCCTGCCCGTGAGCTTCCGCTTCGAGAAGGCCGGCAGCGTGACGGTCAACGTCTTCGTCGACGGGTTCGGACTGCCGACCGTCTCGCCGGTCTCGCCCGTCGCGCCGCCCACCAGCTGACCCGCCCCCGGGGCCGGGCCATCCGGTTCCGCGGTCAGTCCGTGCCGACCAGGTCGAGCACGCCCGGCGGCTCGTGCCAGATCTCGCGGGAGACCTGCTCCGGGTAGTCCGCGACCGAAGGCGCCGCGTCGAAGAGCCGCGTCGCACCGGTGTCGTGGGACGGCCAGCCCGGCTCACCACTCGTCGCGAACGCCGTCCACGCGCGCCGCATCTGTTCCGACACGGCCTCCGCTTCCGCCGTCGGCTCACCGATGAGCACAGCCGGCTGGCCCAGCGTGAGGTTGCCGAAGACGAGGGGCACGTCGAGGCCGTGACAGGCGCCGAGCACGCCCCCCATGCCCGGGGCCGGCCAGGTCAGCTCGTAGAGGTGAGCCCGCCCGCCCGCTGCCAGCTGGGCCAGCGCGAGGTGCAGCGACGGCATACGGAAGAGCCAGTCCGACCGCACGACGTCGTAGAGCTCCTCGGGGTCGGGGAAGCTGTCGCGGTAGCGCTGCGGGTCCGGGCCGAAGATCCGGGCGGCCTCGACGGCCTGGTCCGCGGTGACCTCGCCGAGCAGTCCGCCGAGTGCCGTGAGCAACCGCTGCTCGTGGCGCGTGTGACCGACCAGCACCGGCACCTGGCCGGTCAGCCCGAGCCACGGCGTGGTCGGGAGCACGTCTCCGTCGACGACCGGCGCGAAGGGCACCAGGGCGTGGGCGGCGCGGCCCCAGCGATCCGCGTGGCGCGACATCGTCGAGGCCAGGGCGTCACCGGCGGTCGGCAGGGCCCAGGGGTCGGCCGCAGGCAGCTCAGCGGCTTCCAGACCCAGCTCGGCTGCGCAGGCCCGCGTGATGTCGGCGGCCAACCGAGGGGTGAAGAAGGTACCGGGCATGCTCTGCACGACGGCCCGGTGGAAGAGGCCGGCGGCACGCGGCATGGCCAGGAGGGCAGCCACCGAACCGCCGCCTGCGGACTGCCCGAAGACCGTCACCCGGTCGGGGTCCCCACCGAACGCCCCGATGTTGTCGCGGACCCACTCGAGGGCCGCCACCTGGTCGAGCAGCCCGCGGTTCGGCGGCGTCCCCTCGACCCAGCCGAAGCCGTCCAGGCCGACCCGGTAGTTGAAGGTCACCAGGACGACCCCGCCCCGGGCGAGCGTGCTTCCGTCGTACTCCGGGAGGCCCGACCTGCCGAAGACGTAGGCGCCGCCCTGGATCCAGACCATGACCGGCAGCCGGCCGTCGAGGTCGGGCGACCACACGTTGAGCGTCAGCCAGTCGTCACCGCGGTCGGCCAGGGCGTCCATCCCGAAGGCCCCCGACTGCGGGGGCGGGGGCCCGAAGGTCACGGCCTCGCGGACGCCGTGCCAGGGCCGCACCGGCTCGGGCGCGGTGAACGGAGTCGGTGGGGCCGCGTAGGGGATGCCCTTGAGGACCACGAGGTCGCCGTCGGTGACCCCGCGGACGACGCCTCCCGTGACCTCGAGGTCGATGTCCACCGGACGATTGTCTCCACCACGACGGGCGCGACGCGAACGGTTTGCGCGGGAGCGACCGGGCGCGGGGACCTCGGTGCGACCGCGGGCGCCCCCGATCTCGGTCAGTCGCCCCGCGGCGCGGCGTGCGGATCGGGTGCCGAGGCGAAGACGTTGAGCCCGAGCGCCCGGCTCAGGGAGCGTGTGATGAGCTGACCCCGCACGCTGTTGCCCGCGGCGTCGAGGGGCGGCGACCACGCGGCCAGACCTCCTTTGCCGGGGGCGACCGTCACCACGGCCCCGCTGACGCCGCTCTTGCCCGGGAGGCCGACCTCCCAGAGCCAGTCGCCGGACAGCTCGTAGAGGCCGGCGGTCGCCATGACGGCCAGCACGCGCGCACAGGTCCCGTCCGACACGACGCGCTGGCCGGTCACCGGGTTGACGCCCCCGTCGGCGAGCGTCGCGGCCATGACGGCGAGGTCGTGCACGTCGACGGTCAGCGAGCACTGCCGGGTGTAGAGGTCGGTCGCGACGTCGGGGTCGCAGTGCACCCGCCCGTAGCTGTGCAGCAGGTGGGCGATGCCACGGTTGCGCAGGTTCGTGCCGGACTCGCACGCGTACACGTCCTCGTCGACGGCGAGACGTCGCCCGGCGAAGGCCGAGAGCCCGTCGACGACCACACCCCACGCGGCCTCGGCGCCGCTGTCGTGGCGACTCAGGCCGGCCACGTCCGGGGTGAGGCTCGTCGTGGCGATGGCGCCGGCGTTGACCATGGGGTTCATGGTGCGGTGGTCGTGCACCTCGACGGCCATCACCGAGTTGAAGGGCAGGCCGGTCGCGTTGGCGCCCAACAGGTCTCGCGATCGGTCGTGCCCGAGCGCCTCGACGACGAGAGCCAGCACGAAGGGTTTCGAGACGCTCTGGATCGAGAAGGGCACGCCGACGTCGCCGACCTCGAAGGCGCGCCCTGACACCGAGACGACGGAGGCCGCGCACCAGGCTGGGTCGGCCCGGGCGAGCTGTGGGATGTACGTCGCGACGTCGCCGTCGGCCACGTGGCGGTGCCGGTCGTAGGCCACCCGCAGCAGCTCCCCGACCGTGGCGTCGTCCGGCAGGTGACCGGTCGACACCCGGGCGACCGGACCGTCCGGCGCCACGGACCGGGGGTCGCCCACCGGGCCGGCGACGCTGCCCCCGGAACCGTCGGCCCCCACGTCCACGTCACGCCACCGGTACCGACGGCGTCAGTTGAGGTGGACGGGAGCGCTTGGACCCCAAGGGATCCCGACCAGGTACCAGGCGACGAAGAAGAGGATCCACGTGACGAGGACGATCGCGGTGTACGGGATCATCATCGACACCACGGTGCCGAGTCCGGCCTTCTTCTGGTAGCGCTGGCACACGAGGACGATGAAGGGCAGGTAGACCATGAGTGGCGTGATGACGTTCATCGGTCCGTCGCCGACGCGGTAGGCGGCGATGACCGTCTGCGGCGCGATCCCGAGCCGGTAGAAGAGCGGGATGAAGATCGGCGCCAGGATCGCCCACTTGGGGATGACCCCCGGCATGATCAGGTCGATGACGGCCACGAGCAGGATGAAGCCGACGAGGAGCGCGAGCGCCCCGATGTTGGCGCTCTCGAGGACGTCGGCCAGGCCCGTCGCCGCGAGCCTGCTCATGTTCGAGTAGTTGAAGTACGCGATGAACTGGGCGATGAGCAGCATGAGGAAGATCAGGCCGCCGAGGCCGTTGAACGTCTTGACGATCGCGTTGATGACGTTGGTGCTGCCGGTCAGCGTCTTCGCCCCCCGGCCGTAGCCGAGGCCGGCCGCGAGGAAGAGCATCGAGATGATGAAGAGCAGGCTGCTCATGAAGGGCGAGGACCCGAAGACCTCCCCGGTCTCGGGGTTGCGCAGCGGCGCATTCGGCAGAGCCGTGAGCAGGGCGACGACGGCGACGGCGACGAGGGTCCAGATCAGTGACATCCGCAGTCCGCGCGACTCGAGCGCCATCTCGTCGTCGGTCGGCACCGTCTCGGGCGGGACGTCGTCGGGTCCTTCTGCGCGGTTCCACCGGCCGAGCCGTGGCTCGAGGAGGCGCTCGGTGACCCACGTCATGACGACGGCACAGAAGAGGAGGGACGCCGTGCTGAAGAAGAAGTTGTGGGTGACGTTGAGCTCGACGTTCGGAGCGACCAGACCGATGGTCTCGTTCGTCACCTCGGTGATGATGCCGTCGGCCGGGGTGATCAGGACGTTGACGAAGAAGGCGGCGCTGACGCCGGCGTACGCCGCCGCGATACCGGCCAGGGGATGGCGCCCGAGCGACACGAAGGCCGCGGCACCGAGCGGGATCAGCACGAGGTAGCCGGCGTCGGAGGCGACGCTCGAGATGCCACCGAGGAGCACGATGATGAAGGTGATCGCGCCGCGCGGGGCGACCTTGACCATCTTGCGGATGAGGGCGGCGATGAGTCCGGCCTCCTCCGCGACCCCGACGCCGATCATGGCGACGAGGATGACGGCCACGACGCCGAAGTCGTTGAAGTTCTGCACGGCCGTCGTGAAGATGAAGCGGATGCCGTCCGCCGTCAAGAGGCTGTTGGCCGTGATCGTCTCGCGCTCGATCTCGTAGTCCGGGACCGCGCCGGTCGGCGGGTGCGGGTAGCCGGGAAGCGAGGTGCCGCCCTCGTAGTCCGGGACCGCGGGGACCGAGCCGGGCTCGGCCACGTCGGCCGTGACGCTGGCACCGGTGAGGTAGAGCACGTGCGAGAGCACGATGACGGCGACGATGAGGCCGAGGAAGATGAGCGCCGGATGCGGCACCTTGTTGCCGAGACGCTCGATCGCGTCGAGGAAGCGCTGGGTCCCCCCAGGCTTGCCGGCGCCTTTCCCCTCCTCGTCGGCCGGCGACTGCGGTGTGTCCGCGACCGTGCTCATGCGTCCCCCTCGGTCGGCCTCTCGAACGCGCAGGCGAGCTCGACGAGGAGCCGGCTGCCGAACCCGGTGGCGCCCTTGTTGCGCCAGCCCCTGGCCTCCGGCAGCTGTGCCGTGCCGGCGATGTCGATGTGGGCCCACGGCTTGCCACCGACGAACTCCTCGAGGAAGAGGGCCGCCGTGATCTGACCGGCGTTCGGGCCGCCCATGTTGGTCATGTCGGCGATCGGCGAGTCGAGCTGCGAGCGGTATCGGCGGTGCAGCGGCAGCGGCCAGACCGGCTCGTCGACCGCGTCACCGGCCGCACGGACCTGCTCGACGAGCGCGTCCGAGTTGCCCATGACGCCGGCGATGTCGACGCCCAGCGCCCGCAGGCACGCGCCCGTCAGGGTGGCGATGTCGACGATCGCGTCGACGTCGAGCTCGACGGCGAGGGCGAGCGCGTCGGCCATGACGAGGCGTCCCTCGGCATCGGTGTTGAGCACCTCGACGGTCTTGCCGTTGCGCATCCGGAGCACGTCGCCGAGCTTGAGCGCCGAGCCGGAGGGCATGTTGTCGGTGCACATGAGGTAGCCGGTCACCTCGGTCTGGCAGCCGACGGCACGGAGCGCGGTCATCGCCGCGAGGACCGTGGCCGCACCGGTCATGTCGTTCTTCATCTGCGCGTGCGACTCGTCGCTCGGCTTGAGGCTGATCCCGCCGGAGTCGTACATGATGCCCTTGCCGACGAGGGCGAGGTGCCCTCGGGACTCGCCCTCCGGCACGTAGTGCAGGCGGACC
Organism: Terrabacter sp. Ter38; assembly: GCF_024519435.1. Lineage (GTDB taxonomy): Bacteria > Actinomycetota > Actinomycetes > Actinomycetales > Dermatophilaceae > Terrabacter. Next base: position 147,596 of record NZ_JALJRZ010000005.1, on the reverse strand, counting down.
ATGCGGGGCTCCTCGACGCTGCCGAGGTTGACCCCGAGCAGGCCGCCGCACCCCATCTCGACGAGCTCGTCGAGGCCGACGACGTCGACGTCCAGTCCTGCGTCAGGGCCGAGCTCCTGCGCGACCTCGCCGATGCGGGTCGCCGTGAGCGCCGCGGCCGGACAGTTGGCGAGGTCGCGGCCGAGGGCTGCCGCTCGTGCGAGCACCACACCACGGCGAACGCCCTCTACGACTGCCTCGGAGTGCTCGGCGGGGGCGACGAGGACGAGCCGCTCGAGGACGGGATCGTCGTCGGACTCGCTGATGCGGAAGCGCCAGCGGGCGAGGAGGACGCCCTCGGTGACGGCCCGGGCGAAGTCTCGGGGTGACAGCCCGATCTCCCGGTCGGGCAGCTCCACCGCGAGCCTCGTGTGCTGTGGCACGGCCCGTGCGAACGTCGCGGCGAGGTCGCGCACCGCGGCCTCGTCGACGTCGTCCACGGCGCCGATGCCGACCGCGACGAGGGCCCGCCCCCCGCCGGGAAGGACGATCGTCTCCCCGCGTCTACCGGTGAAGCCGGCGGCGGCGAGTGCAGCGGCGTCCTGCCCGAGGTCGGCCGGCGGGTCGGCACCCTCGGCCACGGGCACCGCGACCGCCCCGACCTCGTCGGCGCCGGGGAGCTCGGTGACGGCGTCGACCGTGACGTACGAACGGGTGGACGGGATGGGATCCAGAGTGCGCATGGCAGGGGTGCTCACGCCGACTCCTTCGGGAGACGTTGGTCTTGGCCCTTCCGAGCATGGCCGTGCCGCCCGGCGACCGATTCACCCGTCGTGGGTGACCGCACCAGGTCCCCGAGCCCGGACGATGGGGCGATGAGCCCCGCGACGACGAGCCTGGTGGTCCTCGCCGCGACCGTCGTCCTCTTCATCTGGAACCGGCTGCCCGTGGGCGGGGTGGCCGTCCTCACCTGCCTCGCGCTGTACGCGACGGGACTCGTCGACGCGAACACGGCCCTGTCGGGGTTCGGCGACCCTGTCGTCGTCTTCATCGCTTCCCTCTTCGTGGTCAGCGAGGCCATCGACTCAGCCGGCGTGACGACGTGGGCCGGCCAGCGGCTCATCGACGTCGTCGGCAACGGGGCGGTGCGGCTCATGGTCGCGGTGCTCGGGCTGTGTGCCGTGCTCACCGCCGTCATCACCCTCAACGGCTCGGTCGCCGCCCTGCTGCCCATGGTGCTCGTCCTCGCCACCCGGATCCGGCGGTCCCCGTCGGTCATGCTCATGCCGATGGCCTTCGCCGGGAGCGCCGGGTCCCTCCTCGCCCTGACCGGCAGCCCGGTCAACGTCATCGTCTCCAACGCAGCCGTCGACGCCGGCTCGGAGCCGTTCGGCTTCTTCGACTTCGCCGTCGTCGGGCTGCCTCTCGTCATCGGCACCGTGACGCTCGGCGTCCTGCTCGGACCCCGGGTGCTCCCCCGCCGGACCTCGTCGCAGCCCGTGCGAGACCTCGGCCGTCACGCCAACCGGCTCCCGGCGTACTACGAGCTGCACGACGGCTTCTACCGCCTCCGGGTGCGTCCCGGGTCGCCCGTCGTCGGGGTACCGGCAGACCGTCTCGACCTCGCGGCATACCCGGGGGTGACGCTCATCGGCGTGCAGAGCACCGGTGGCCACGTCGTCACGGGCCCGACCCCCGTGGGTGACGACGACGTCGTCGTCGTGAGCGGGGCGAGCGAGGCAGTGAGCCGGCTCGTGCCCGAGCTGCGTCTCGCGGTCGCGATGCGGCCGATCACGGTCGAGTCGGCCGGGATCATGAACCGCGAGGTCGGCGTGGCCGAGGTCGTCGTGCCCCCGCGTTCGCCGCTGGTCGGCGAGACGGCCTTCCCCGGACAGATGCGAGCGAGCGACCTCGTCGTGCTCGGGATCCGTCGTCTCGGCAAGGACGTGGGGGCTGCGCCGCTCGAGCTGAACGCCGGTGACAGCCTCCTGCTGCACGGCACGTGGACGGCCATCGAGGAGCTCGTGCACGACCGTGACGTGCTGCTCGTCGACTCCCCGGATCTCGTTCGGCGACAAGCAGTTCCGCTCGGTCCACGGTCGGGCCGGGCGATCGTCGTCCTCCTCGTCATGGTCGCCCTGCTCGCGCTCGGAGTCGTGCCGCCGGCGATCGCAGGCCTCGCTGCCGCGACCGCGATGGTGCTGACCCGGGTCATCAGCGTCAACCAGGCCTACCGCGCCGTCTCGTGGCAGACCGTCGTGCTCATCGGTGGCCTCATCCCGCTGTCGACCGCGATCGAGACGAGCGGCGCGGCCGACCTCGTGGCACGGGGCCTCATCGACGTCGTGGGCGCGGGTCGCCCCTACGCGCTCCTCATCGCGCTCTTCGCCCTGACCGCGGTCGTCGGGCAGGTCGTCAGCAACACCGCCACGGTGCTCATCATCGTGCCGATCGCGGTCGCCGCGGCCCAGGAGACCGGGGTCTCGGTGCTGCCGGTCCTCATGCTCGTCGCGGTCGCCGGGGCCGCGTCGCTGCTCACCCCGATCGCGACGCCGGCCAACATGATGATCATGGGCCCGGGCGGCTACCGCTTCGGCGACTACTGGCGCCTCGGGCTTCCGGTCCTGCTCCTGTGGCTCGTCGTGGCCGTCACCGTCATTCCCCTCGTGTGGCGCTTCTGACGGCCGCTGCCTCGGCGACGTGGGCGCGCCGCCATCGGGTGACCGCCGCGGCTCCGAGCGCGAGCGGGACGAGCATCCAGCACACGCGGAAGACGACGAGCCCCGCGATGGCCTTCGTCTCGAACGGTCCCTGCTCCAGGCCGAGGATGGCGATGACGGCGCCGTCGAGCACCCCGAGGCCGCCGAAGGGCAGTGCTGTGAGGGGGTAGCTGATGAGCAGGGCCACGACGACGGTGACGGTGGGAGCCACGAGCGCCGGCACGCCGGCGAAGCGCAGCGACAGCACGAGCAACAGCGCCTCGCTGAGGACCAGTCCCACCTGGCAGGCCATGGCCCGGCCCCAACCGCGGCGCAGGACGTCGCCCGCCTGTCGGACGAACTCGGTGGCGCGGGTCGACCACGCCGCGGGGTCGACCCGCGGGGTGACACGTCGCAGCTGGTGGCCGACCCATCCGGCGGCACGCGCGGCGGGTCGCTCACCGCGGGACGCGATGACGAGCCCCACGACGACGACGAGGCTGACCGCCCCGCTCGAGACAGCGGTCCAGACGTATGCCGGCTCGACCTGTCCAGCGACCGCGGCCAGTCCCAGCCCCAGGACCGGTGCGCCGAAACGGGCGACGTAGTAGGTCAGGGTGTTGAGCGAGATGCCGGCGATGCCCTCGGCGGACGGGATCCCCCACGACCGGAGCATCGCGATGCGCAGCACGACGTCGCCCGGCGGGGGCGCGACTGTCGCGACGAGGTTCGCCGACAGGTCGTTCGACACGGCCCGGCGCAGTCCGAGGGACGGCACGAAGACTGCGAGTGGGCCGGCATTGAGGCACTGGCGCAGCGCGACGGCGCCCAGCAGGGCCACGACCTGGGCCGGGGTCAGGCCGGCCACGGCGTCCCACACGGCCGACCAGTTGACCCGTCGCACGACGCGGGAGAACCACCACAGCGCCACGAGTGTCAGACCGATCCGCAGGGCACCGACGAGCAGCGTCCGTCGTCGCGTCGACCGTCGCCGCCCCTCACCTCGCGACGGCGGCTCCTGCGGCTGCTCGGACCGCCCTGGCTCAGGGGGGCCGACCGCAGAGTCCCCCGCGGGCTCCTGGGTCACCGGTCCTAGTCCGGGAGGCGACGCAGCTCGAGGAGCGTGAAGCCGAGGTCCTGGAAACGGTCGAGGATGCCGTGCAGGTGCGGTGCGTCGACGACGTGTCCGTACATGACCGAGCCCAGCGCGCCGACCGGGACGGTCGACTCGTCGAGCTCCGGGAAGGCCGCGCGGGCGACCTCGGGGATCTGCTCGGCCAGGATGAACTCGTAGCGCACGCCGCCCCCTTCGCGGGTCGGACCGGATGCCGAAGGCTCTTGCTCCGATGGTGCCCGTCCGGGCGCGTCGCGGCGTCACCCCGGGCGGGTGACCTCGACGCGTCGGCGTCCTAGAGGAGCCCGAGACGACGCGCTGCTGCCACGGCGTCGCGGCGCGACCCGACGCCGAGCTTCTGGAAGAGCGACCGCATCTGCGTCTTGACGGTGTTGCGGCTCACGGCTCGCGCGTCGGCGATCTCGGCGACGGTCAGGAGCGACGGCAGCTCACGCAGCAGGCTGAGCTCGCGGGCACTGAGGGCGACCTCGAGCAGCGGATCCGGGCGCAGGTCCGCAGCCGGACGGGAGTGCTCGCGCAGTTCGAGGGCGAACGGCTCGAGCTCGCCGAGCCGTCCTGCACCGACGGCGAGGACCTCGGCGACCTCAGGCGCGACCTCGAGCACCGTCCGGAGCGCGCGCTGGGGAGCGGCTCGGGTCAGGGCGACGACGAGTCCCTCGTGCGCGACGGTGGGCTGGGCGTTGCGATGGGCCACCACCGCCTTGACGAGGTGCGCCGTGACGGCCGCGCGCAGGGGAAGCATCGCAGGGTCGACCGCGAGCAGGGGCGCGACCGCCGAGCGGGCAGCGGCGTCGTCACCGTCCCACAGGTGGCGCACCCCCGCCATGACGGCGATCTCGACCTCGCACCCGGGCAGCCCGTCACTCAGCTGCTCGACCTCGACAGCGAGTCGCGGGAACCCTGCGAGCAGCACGATCCGGTGCGCCCGGGACAGCTCGCCCACGGCGAGGTCCGGGGTCATCGACAGTCGCGACACGTCCCTGGCTCCCGCCATGACGCGGGCGACCACGTCCTGCCGGGCACCGGGCTCGTCCGCATCCTCTTCGAGGTCGAGGTCGGCGTCGAGCATCCGCGCGAGCCGACCCAGCTGCTCGAGGCCGCGCGCCGCTGTCGAGGAGGCTGCGTCGCCGGGCTCCCCGTTCCCGGACACGAGCGCGGGCATCATCGACGAGACCTCGGCGATCAGCGCGAGGGCGGTCCGGTTGCGGTCCCGCGCGGTCGCGATGTCGAGGACCTGATGGGCGCCCCACGCCGCGAAGACATGGGCGGGCAGGAGCCGGGGCGACCGGGCCCACGGCGTGCCCTGCGCCTCGGCGAGCACACGCTCGGACCATGCCGTCATCTCGACGAGGTCCTCCCGGCCGGCCGCGACCGACGCGAGCCCGACCATGGCCTGAAGGGCGGACAGCAGGTGCCCGGCACGGCGAGCGGTGCCGAGGGCCGCGCCGTAGGCCGTCCGGGCGTCGTCGAGACGGCCGGCGCCGAAGAGGACGCCCCCGCTCGTCAGCTCGTCGAGGAGGTCGAGGTCGGTCTGGGCGTGCTCGTGCGGCGCGCGGCCCATCAGCCGACTCCGCTCCGAAAGCCCTTCTCCCGCCATGGTGCTCGGGACGGAGTCGTCGAGGGTCGGCACGACGTGGCTGCGTGCGGACCGGCTGCCCGACCACGCCCGGAAGGTGGAGGACAGCTCGGCGGTCAGGCCGTCCGCGACGCGCTCGTCGCCGCTGGGCTGGGCGCCGAGGCGCGCAGCCGGACCCGCAGCCGGACCCGCAGCCGGGCCCGCAGCCGGGCCCGCAGCCGGACCCGCAGCCGGCTCCGCAGCCGACCGTCGACCCACGTCGTCACCCACGAAGGAGAGCCAGCGGAGGCCGACCGCCAGCAGGCGCTCGAGGGGTAACGCTCCCGGGTCGGCGGGGCCCGGGCCGTCGGGCGCCGGCTCGACATCCGCCGGAGCACCGTCCACCTCGCCGGCGAGCCACGTGTCGGGCTGCGTCGCGAGTGACACGAGCTGGGTCCGCGCGGCGTCCGGGTCCGACAGGTCGAGGCTCGCGAGTGCTGCGACCGCGGTCATGACGGGGTCCCCGATCGGGACCGTGCGCACGGCGGCCTCGACGTCGGCGGCCCGGCCGTCGAGGAGCAGGTGGAGCGCGTGGTGATGGATCACGTCGCTCATGAGGTCGAGATCCCCGGCCGCCTCGGCGTGACGCAGCGCCTGTCCCGGGACGTCGTGGGCGGCATACCACCGGGCGGCCCGGGCATGGACCTCCCGGGCACCTCGGAGGCTACGGGACTCGAGCATCGCGCCGAGGTAGCTGCGCAGCAGCACGTGGTAGCGATAGGTCGGCGACCCGAGCCGGTCGACGCTGACCATGGCGTTGTCCGACGAGAGCGCCTCGAGCAGCGCCCCCGCGTCGTCGCGCCCGGTCACGGCGGCGGCGAGGTCGGGCGTGAGGTCCTCGAGGACCGAGGTCGAGACGAGGAAGTCACGCACCTCCTCGTCGAGGCTCGCCAGCACCTCCTCGACGAGGTAGCCCGACATCGCGCGGTGGCTCCGCGCGAACTCGCGGAGGAAGGCATCGGCCTCGCGACCGCGCGCCAACGAGACAGCCGCCAGGGCGACCCCGGCCGCCCACCCCTCCGTGAGCTCCTGAAGGTGGCGCACCTGGCCCTCGTCGAGGCCGACGTCGTGCCGGGACAACAGCTCACGGGTGTCGTCGATGGTGAAGCGCAGCTGGTGCTCGCGCACCTCGACGAGCCGCTCCTCGAGGCGCAGCCGGGCCAGGTGCAGTCCCGGGTCGGCACGCGTGCCGACGACGACGTGCAGGTGCGCCGGGGCCCATCGGACGATCAGCTCGACGAGCTCCACGCACCGCGGGTCGCGGACGAGGTGCAGGTCGTCGAGGACGAGCCACGTGTCCGCAGGAGCCTCACCCGCGAGCTGGACGAGCCGGGTCACGAACGCGTGCCCGACGCGGTTCGGGACCGTCTCCGCGTCGACGGCGGGGACCTGGGCTCCCACGGCCGCCGTGAGGGCGCCGAGCAGCGTCTCGCCCATGACCCGGGGGTCGTTGTCCTCACGGTCGAGCGAGGCCCAGCCGACAAGGTCGCCGCGCTGCTCCAGCGCGCCCGACCAGTCCGCGAGCAACGTCGTCTTGCCCGTGCCGACCGAGCCGGCGACGAGCACGACCGTGCCGCTGGCACGCTCCGTCGCCGAGTCCAGCGGGAGGGGCGCGGGGATCGTGGCCCGTCGTACGGTGCGGACCGTGAGGGCGGGCGGTCGGTGCTTGGGCGAGCGCGGGAGGGTGGAGGAGGCCCGCCCGTCGACGTGGCCGTCGGTCGTGCGCGCAGTCCCCGAGTGCACGGCGTCAGCCCTGGCCGGAGGACGCTGGAGGTCGCCCGACGGCCTCCGGGGGGTCGGTGGCGTGTCGGTGGGAGGGAGGACGTGCTGGGAGGGGCATCACGGTGCACTTTCGTGAGGGGTAACGCCTGCGACACGTTCGGGCCGGACACTCGGCCGCCAGCCACCGAAGTGACCAGCCGCTCGGCCCGGTTTCACCGTACCCCTGCCCCCAGCCGTCGTTCAGGATTGAGGCGTTCCCTCGTGGGTGCGTCCACCGGTTGACCGCCGGCTGCCGGGCCGAGCGGCCGGGACGCCCCACTGGGCGCGACCCGCCCTCGGTGGCCCGGGCGGTAGGAGCGTGGAGACCTCACAAGGGGTGAACCGATGGCCATGAGTGCCGAGTGCGAGAACGGTTGGCACAAGAGGTGCCCGGCGAACGGAACGGTGGACCACACGTGCTCGTGCATGTGTCACTGGGACGACGACGACGAGCCCCGCGACTGAGCCGACACCGTAGGTGCTGCGGACCACCACGGCCTCGGCGTCGCCGCCGGCATCGATGGCGTTCAGGGCGCCCGGGCAGCTGGGCGTGGTTCCGGCCCGACGCCGACCAGCTCGCCGCCGCGCGCGGCTGCGTGGCCCGACGCGCCCGGTCGAGCCTCACATCTCCTCATGCGTGTCCGGGTCGCCCCCGAAGAGGCGCCCGTCCGCGCGCGCCAGCGCCGAGATGGCGGTGACCTCGGCGTGGGACAGCTCGAAGCCGAAGACGTCGAGGTTGGCGCGCTGCCGCTGGGCGTCCGACGACTTCGGCAGCGGCACGACGCCGAGCTGCACGTGCCAGCGCAGGATCGCCTGGGCCGGGGTGACGCCGTGCGCCTCCGCGGCAGCAGCCACCGGGTCGGCGCCGAAGGGGGCGTTCCGCTTGCCGAGCGGGCTCCACGCCTCGGTGACGATCCCGAGCCGCTCGTGGACCGCTCGCAGACGCTCCTGCGGGAAGAGCGGGTGCAGCTCGACCTGGTTGAGCACCGGCGTGACACCCGTCGCCTCGATGACGTCGGCGAGATGCTGCTCGGTGAAGTTGCTGACACCGACGGACCGCACGAGGCCGCGCTCGCGGCACTCGAGGAGAGCGCGGTACGCGTCGCCGTAGAGCCCGACGCTCGGGTTGGGCCAGTGGATGACGGCGACGTCCACCTGCTCGAGGCCGAGGCGCTCGAGCGACCCCTCGACGGAGGCGATGGCACGGTCGTACGCGTGGTCGCGCCCCGGCACCTTCGTCTGGACGACGATCTCGTCGCGGGGCACGCCGGACCGGCGGATCGCCTCGCCCACCTCCGCCTCGTTGCCGTAGTTGACGGCCGTGTCGAGCAGCCGATAGCCGGCCTCGAGCGCCGACACGATGGCACGTATGCCGTCCTCGCCCGTGAGCGGGTACGTGCCGAAGCCGGTGGCGGGGAGGGTCGTGCCGTCGCTGAGGGTGCGGGTCGGAACCTGGGTCATGGGTCCCAACCTAGGCACTCCACGTGCCGGGGGCGAGGGGCGGCCGGCTCGTGCGAGCGGTCGTGGGGCGGGGGCCGCCCTGGGTGGAGGATGATCGGTGCGACCCCGGCGACCCACCCGGGCTCGTCGACGAGGAGGACGACGGACATGGCCCAGGACCGCGGACGCTTTCCACGATCCGTCTTCGACCACGGCGAGGACCCCGACCCCCGCTTCAGCCTCGCCAACGAGCGCACCTTCCTCGCCTGGATCCGGACCGGGCTGGCCTTCGTCGCGGCCGGGCTCGCCGTCGAGGCCCTCCAGCTGCCGGTGACCGACTGGCTCCGCGTGACCATCTCCCTCCTGCTCGTCCTCGCAGGGCTCGCAGCCACCGCGCAGGCCTGGCTCTCGTGGGTGCGCACCGAGCGCGCCATGCGCCGCCTCGCCCCGCTGCCGTCGTCGGGCCTCAAGCTGCCCATCGCCCTGCTGCTCGGGCTCGTCGCGCTCGCCGTCGTCGTCGGCCTGCTGCTGTGACCTCCCCAGCCGACCCCGGGCTGCAGGCCGAGCGCACGTCCCTCGCCTGGCGCCGCACGGCGCTCTCGGTGGCCGTCGGCTCGCTCCTCGCGATACGGGTGCTCCCCCCGCAGGTCGGACCCCTCGGGTATGCCGTCGCCCTCCTCGGCCTGCTGTGGAGCGTCGACCTCGCGCTGACGGCACGACGTCGCTACCGCGACGGCAGCCGGCTCGTGCGCATGCGCGACGACCCGGACAGCCGTACGGTGGCCGCGGCCCCGATCGCGAGGACGGCCGCGATCGCCGGTGTCCTCGCGGTCGCCGCCCTCACCCTCGTCGTCGTCCTCGCCAGCCGCTGACGACCTCGTATGCCGTGTCCCCTCCGACACGCGGCATACGAGGTCGGCGACGTCACGGAGCGGTCTGGACCGCCGGTCGCTCGGCACCCTCAGGGTCACCGGATCCGCCTGCGGGACGGAGCTTCTCACCCTCGATGTCGACGTTGGGCATGGCGCGGTCCAGCCACCGCGGCAGCCACCACGCCCTGTCGCCCAGGAACGACATGGCCGCAGGGACGAGCGACAGGCGCACGATGAAGGCGTCGACCGCGACCCCGAAGGCCAGGGCGAAGCCCATCGACTTGATGATCGGGTCCTCGACGAGGACGAAGCCGGCGAACACCGACATCATGATGAGCGCCGCGGCGACGACGACCCGAGCCCCGTGCCCGACACCGGCGACGACCGCCTCGCGCGCGGTCTCCCCGTGCACGAAGTCCTCGCGCATCCGCGAGACGAGGAAGACCTCGTAGTCCATCGCCAGACCGAAGAGGATGCCGATGAGCAGGATCGGCAGGAAGCTGACGAGCGGCCCAGCAGTGTCGAGCCCCACGAGCGAGGACAGCCAGCCCCACTGGAAGATCGCGACGGTCGCTCCGAACGCGGCACCGATCGTCAGGAGGAAGCCGAGGGTCGCCTTGAGCGGCACGAGCAGCGACCGGAACATGAGCATGAGCAGGACGAAGCCGAGCCCGACGACGACGAGCAGGTAGACGGGCAGGGCCGCGGAGAGCTTGTCGGACACGTCGACGCCGACTGCCGTGACACCGGTGACCGAGATCTCGGCTCCGGTCGTGCCGGCCGTCGAGGCGAGAGCCGAGCGCAGGTCGCGGACGAGGTCGAAGGTCGCCTCCGCCGTGGGGCCGGATCTCGGGATGACCGCGAGGATCGTCGTGCGTCCGTCGGCGCTCGTCTGCCCGGGCGCGACGGCGATCACGTCGGACAGACCGGTGGCCGCCTTGGCCGCACCCTCCGTGGCCTGCTTCGCCTGCTGCTCGCTGTCGCCGTGGACCACCATCACGAGGCGGCCGTTGAAACCCTCGCCGAAGCCGTCCGAGATGAGGTCGTAGGCGGCGCGCTTGCTGCTCGTGGCCGGCGCCGTGCCGTCGTCCGGCAGGGCGAGCCGCATGTCGGCAGCCGGCAGCGCGACCGCGCCGAGGACGACGATGCCGACGAGGAGCACCGGGACGCGGTGGCGCACCGTGAAGCGTCCCCAGGCGAAGCCGCGGTTGCCGGCCCTCTCGTCGAGGTCCGTGCCGGCGGCGTCGGCCTGGCGCTGCCGGCGTGAGAGCACCCGGTCGCCGGCGAAACCGAGCAGGGCCGGTAGCAGCGTCACGGCCACGAGGACGGCGACGAGCACGGTCCCGGCGGCCGCGAGGCCCATCGCGGTGAGGAACGGGATGCCGACGACCGACAGGCCCGCGAGGGCGATGATGACGGTCAGCCCGGCGAAGACGACGGCGGTGCCGGCGGTGCCGACGGCACGCGCTGCCGCCTCCTGGCGCTCGAGCCCGAGGGCGAGGTTGTGCCGGTAGCGCGAGGTGATGAAGAGCGAGTAGTCGATGCCTACCGCGAGACCGAGCATGAGCGCGAGCACCGGAGTCACGCTCGAGAGCTCGACGGCATGTCCGACGATGAGCAGCCCGATCATGCCGACGCCGACCCCGATGAGGGCGTTGACCATCGTCATCCCCGCCGCGACGAGTGAGCCGAAGGTGATGACGAGCACGACGAGCGCGACGAGGACGCCGATGCCCTCGGTCGAGCCGATCTCCGGCGTCGCGAGCAGGGGCTCCCCACCGGCAGCCACGGCCCAGCCGCTCGGGGCGCCGTCGCCGAGCGCCTCGTAGGCAGAGCGCTGCTCCGCGGTCAGCTCGTCCGCCGTCCGGTCGAACTGGACCGTGACGAGGCCGTAGCGGCCGTCAGGGCTGAGCGCCTTGGTGTCGAAGGGGCTGAGGGCCCCGACGACACCCGGGATCTTCCCGGCCCTCGTGACGACGTCGTCGACGACCGCCGTGCCCGCGGGGGCGACGACGGTCTGCCCCTCGGGCGCCCGGACGACGACGGTGCCCGAGGCCCCACTCGCCTGCGGGAACTCCTTGGCCAGCGCCTCGAGGGCCCGCTGGGACTCCGTGCCCGGGATCGTGACGCTGGAGGTCGGGGCGCTGCCGAGGGTCAGCAGCACACCGGCGAGCACGGCGAGCAGGACGAACCAGGCGGACGCGACGACGCCGCGACGACCGAACGCGAGACGTCCGATCCGGTAGAGAAGGGTGGCCATGGGGGTGACTCCAAGGGGTCTCGAGGTGCTTCGGTGCCGGGCGTCACTGGCCAGCGGTTCTCAAGTTAACCGTTCGGCTAACTCGATGACAAGCCGATCGGCCCGCTCCGCTAGGGTGACGCGCACCACGCCGCGCCCGTCGACGGGACGCCGCCGCGCCCCGGCAGCCGACGGCATACGGCCCCCGCGTGGAGCACCGACGAGGAGGCGACCATGGCGCGACCCCAGGCCCCCCGGGGCCACGGCCGCCGGCGCGTCATCGAGGCTGCCGTCGAGCTCTTCGCCGAACACGGCGTCACCGGGACGTCGTTGCAGATGATCGCCGACCACCTCGGGGTCACCAAGGCGGCCGTCTACTACCAGTTCCACGCCAAGGAGGACATCGTCCTGGCCGTCCTCGAGGAGGCGCTCGTCGACATGACGGCCTTCGTCACGGCAGCGGAGGCGGAGGCAACCCCCGACGCGGCCGCGACCGCAGCGTTGCGAGGGCTCGTCGACCTCATGATCGGCCACCGTCAGGTCGTCGCCGCGCTGATGCGCGACCCCGAGGTCGAGCGCATCATGGCTGCCCACGACGACCTCAACTCCCTCATCGGACGGCTGACCGCCCTGCTCCTCGGACCGTCCCCCGACCTGCGCCGACGGATCGCCGTCTCCGTCGTCGGGGCCGGCGTCGCCCAGGCCGGGATCGACCCGATGCTCGCCGACGTCGACGACGAGGCGCTGCGAGCCGAGCTGCTCCGGCTCGGCCCGGCGATCCTTCCCCACGGCTGAGGTCACCGACGCAGAGGTGGGGGCTTCACAGATCGCTGAGGTCGACCGACGTGAGACCCCAGATGACGAGCACGTCGAGCGCGATGATGACGATCCCCCAGAGCGGGTAGTGCGGCAGCCACAGGAAGTTCGCCAGTGCGGACAGCACCGCGAGGGCGACTCCGACCGACCTGGCCAGCAGGTTGCCGGTGAAGATGAACGCCCCGGCAACGGCCGCTGCAAGGCCGATGACCATGTGGAACCACCCCCACGCGGTGGCGTTGAAGGTGAAGACATAGCTCGGAGTGCTGACGTAGAACTCAGGGCCGTTGACGACGGCGACGAGTCCCTCGACGAACTGGAACAGGCCCACGATGAGCATGATCGTCGCGGCGAAGGTGCTGGCCCCGGCGGCCCAGAGCGTGCGGGCGCGGCGGGTGGGGGCGGTGGGGTTGGCGCCGGCCATGGCGGCCTCCGTTCAGGTGGTTCTGGCTGTCAGCGGATGGATCGGACGTGCTGGTGCAGCGGGTCGCTCAGGCGAAGACCTCCTCGCGGAACTCCTCGCGTACCCGGACCGCCGCCTGGATGGCATGCATCTGCTCGTCCGTGCACTCGAGGCCGTAGACGTCGCGAATGAACTCGGGCAGGTCGGCGCGGTAGTCGTGGGCCCAGGCCCTGAACTCGCCGGGCAGCTGGGCGTTCTTCATGTCGATGAGCGTCTGGAAGAACGTCGTGACCGGACGCCACCGCATCCCTGCCGGTATGCCGCGTGGCGACCGCAACGGCACGTCCTCGCGGCGCGGCCGGTCGGGCCCCAGCCAGGCGGGTCTGCGGTTGAGCAGGTCGGGGCCGAACTTCGTGACACCGTCGTTGTCGTGGCTGAGCAGCACGTAGCGCAGCCGTTCCCTCGCCTCCTGGCCGAGGGCGAGGAACTGCTCGTGGTCGTTGACGACGGCGACGAGGCTCGCATCGACATCGGGGCGTGGTGCCCCTGTGACCTCGTGCATCCACTGGCTGCCACCGGGCGTGCCGATCCACAGGGCCCGGTCGATCCCGAGGGCCTGCGGTCCGAGGGTCCCCCAGCCGAGCAACACGTCCTGGCTCGTGTGCGCGCCGAGCGACTCACCGAAGAGCACGACCTCAGGCCGCTCCTCCGGTGCCATGGCGCGCACCCGCTCGAAGATGCGCAGCCACAGCAGCCGGTTCTGCTCGCGCGCGTCGCGGACCTTGCCGAGCGACAGCGGGGAGGGACGCTTGGAGTACTGCATCGTGACGCTCGCGACGTCTCCGCGCGTGAGGTACTGAGCTGCGGCGATCGCGACGTAGTTGACGTAGCCCGTCCCGGTGGGCGACACGAGCATGAGCAGCGAGCGCGACCACGCGTCGGTGCGATCCATCTCGGCGATCGCGAGCTCGACGCGCTCGGTCGGAGTCGCGGCGCTGTCGAGGCCGACGAAGACCTGGACGGGGTGCGCGCGGGCGGGCTCGCCCATCACCGTCGCGATCGACAGGTCCGGCGGGGTCCTGCCGTCCGGGAGCGCCAGCGGTTGCGCGACGGGTGCGGGGCGCACATAGGTGACAGCGTGCCGGCGGCCCTCCCGCCCCAAGGACTCCCACGACACGAGGCTCGCCGGGTCACCGCTCGTCATCGGGTCGGTCCAGACGCCGGGTGCCGCCTGCATCCACGGGTCCACCGTCGTCGTCACGGCCTCGATCCGCTGCATGACGCGCGTCCAGAGGGCGCTGACGGCGATGCCGGCGCCGGCCACGAAGGCGGCGTGCGAGACGAGCTGCCAGGCGAGCCCGGCGCCAGGTGTCTGCCCCGGGGCCAGCCGGCGCACCTGCTCGGCGGTCCACCGCTCGACCCAGCCTGCGCCGTAGAGCACCGCGAGGACCCCGCCGCCGGCTGCGAGCCCCCGCAGGGTGGGCACGTCGTCCGCGGTGTCGAGTCCGGCCTCCGAGCCGGACTCGCGCTGGACGCGCTCGATGAGGGCCGACGTGGCCAGACCCACGGGGATCGACAGCGGGAGGGCCGCGATGCGCCCGTCGGCACCGACGGCGCGGTCGAGCCGACGCACCCCGGCCGTCGCCCCGATGAGCACCGATCCGCACAGGCCCGTGGCGCCCATCCGCCAGGCGCCCTGCCGCAGGAGGCCGTCCTTCGCCGTCGCGACGCCGCGCCGGTCGAGATACGCCGCGAGACCGAGTCCCAGCGGCGCCATGACCAGCTCGCACCCGAGGGTTGCCGCCGACCGGCGGCGTTCGACGGACCAGCTGTCGGGGAAGACCGCCCACGTGGCGGCCGCGCTCGCCACGACGTCGATGACGTCCTGGGAGGAGAGCGCGACGAGGTAGTGGGCGCCCGTCGACAAGCCGGTGATGATCCCCTGGTCCTGCCAGGAGCGCTTCGACAGCGACGGCGCGAGCGTCGACGGTGTGACGAAGGAGGCCATGACGAGGCCGACCTTCTGCCCGGTGCGGACGACGTCCGACTGCTCCATGAGGCCTCCACGGCACTGACCGGCTGCGGGCGGACCTCTCGTCGCACCCGACCACCTGCTTCGAGCATGGACACGTCGGGGCGCGATGCGCTCACCCCTCCAGAGTGATCTTCGGGCTTGTCCGGCGGCCTTCTGCGCCAAGGGGTGCCCATCGGGCCCAGGCGTGAGCATCATGGATCCATGACTGCGAACGTCGAGGTCGACCCGCCCACCGCTCCGACCTCCGTGCCTGCGGCGCTGACCCATCTGGAGTCCACGGACGGCCGGTCCTTCGTCGCCCGCGGCCCCGGGAGCGAGCGCCCGCTGCCGGGTGACTACCTCGAGCTCGACGACGAGGACGGCATCCTCGCGTTCGTCGAGGAGGTCACGGACGAGGCGTCGGGCGTCGGCTTCGCCGCCACCGGCACGCTGGTGCAGGTCGGGAGTGGCTCCGGTTCGGGGCGACCCGCGGACTCGCCGCGGCACGAGGTCCCGGTTCGGCCGACCCGGCCCGACACCGTGCAGCGGCTGCTGTCGGGCGGCGACCCCCGGCTGCACCTCGGCCACCTCGCGGGCCAGGAGTCGGTGGGCGTCGCGCTCGTGCCCAACCGCCTCAACCGACACACGTTCTGGTGCGGACAGAGCGGCTCCGGCAAGACGTACGCCCTCGGCGTGCTCCTCGAGCGGATCCTCCTGACGACCCGCCTCCCCATGGTCGTCTTCGACCCCAACAGCGACTTCGTGCGCCTTCACGAGCAGGCCGTCCAGGCCGGCGCGGAGGACGAGCAGGCCGACGCACTCCATGACCGTGAGGTCGTCATCCTGCGGCCCGACGACGAGCAGAACCCGCTGCGGGTGCGCTTCACCGAGCTCACGTCCCGGGCCAAGGCCGCGGTCCTGCGTCTCGACCCGGTCGTCGACCGGGCCGAGTACAACGCGCTGCTGCGCCTCTTCGGAGGAGACTTCCAGACCGTGGACGCGGGTCAGATCGTCCCGTACCTGCGCTCGCTCGGCGACCCGGACGCCGAAGCCCTGGCGCAGCGCCTCGAGAACCTCGGCCTCACCGAGTGGACGAGGACCTGGGCATTCGGAGCCACGGCCGTCACGGACGTCATCGAGCGCCGACCGGCCGCGACGGTCGTCGACCTCGGTGGCTACGACCGTCCCGAGGAGCAGCTCACCGTGGCGCTCGCCGTCCTCGACGACCTGTGGGCCCGGCGCACCGAACGCCGCCCCCTCCTCATCGTCGTCGACGAGGCGCACAACCTCTGCCCACCGGAGCCCGAGACCCCCCTCGGAGTCGCGGTGCGCGACCGGCTCATCCAGATCGCCGCCGAGGGCCGGAAGTACGGCCTCTGGTTGCTCCTGTCGACGCAGCGTCCCTCGAAGGTGCACCCCGGCATCGTGTCCCAGTGCGACAACCTGACGCTGATGCGGATGAACTCGCGGGACGACCTCGACCAGCTCGCCTCCGTCTTCGGGTTCGTGCCCCGTGGGCTGCTCGCGCAGGCCGCCCGCTTCCGTCAGGGTGAGGCGCTGCTCGCCGGCGGGTTCGTCCCCATGCCGAGCGTGGTGCAGGTCCGTGGACGCATCACCCCGCAGGGCGGCACCGACGTCCCGGTGCCGATGCCCTGAAGGACGACCTCGGGCGCCCTGCGGCGCTCACCCGTCAGGCTGGGGCGCCGGTTGCCGTCGCCGGGAAGGCGATGGCCTCGCCCTCGATGCGCAACCGGAGCTCGGTGCCCCTGGCGGCGATGAACGCGTTGGAGTGGCGGATGCTGATGATCTCACCCTCCCGAGCGAGCGCCGATGTCTCACAACCGGGTTCGCGGCTCGAGGTCAGCTCGAGACGAACCGTGCTCTCGGGACCGAAGTAGTCGGTGTCGACGACGACCCCGCGGATCGGGCCGTCGTCGTCGACGCGGATCTGCTCCGGTCGGAGCATGAGCTGCACTCGTCCGCGGAGGGTCGTGGCCGCCAGCGGGACGGACCCGAGAGAGCACGTCGCCGTGTCGCCGTCGACCCACGCCTCGAGCATCACCGCGTCGCCGAGGAACTCGGCCGTGGCCCGGTCGACGGGTCTCGTGTAGACCTCGAGCGGGCTGTCGACCTGCGCGAGCAGACCGTCGCGCATCACGGCGACCTGGTCGGCGAAGCTCAGTGCCTCGGCCTGGTCGTGCGTCACGAGGACCGTCGTGATGCCGGCGTCGTGCAGCACCTTGGCCACGGTGCGACGCGTCGCGACCCGCAGACCCGCGTCGAGGGCAGAGAAGGACTCGTCGAGGAGCATGAGCTCGGGTTCGCGGGCGAGGGCCCGCGCGAGCGCCACCCGCTGCTGCTGCCCGCCCGAGATCTCGTGCGGTCGCCGCGCCGCGAGCGCGCCGTCGAGCGAGACCATCTCGAGCAGCTCGGCCACACGCGCCCGCACGGCCTTGCGCCCGCCGGCCAGGTCGGAGGCATCGATGCCGAAGGCGATGTTCTGGCCGACGGTGAGGTGGGGGAAGAGGGCGCCGTCCTGGGCGACGTAGCCCACGTCGCGGTGGTGCGCGGGCACCCAGGCATCGATACCGGCGAGCGCGCGCCCGCTCAGGGTGACCGAGCCCGCGTCGGCGCCCTCGAAGCCGGCGATGAGCCGCAGCAGGGTCGTCTTGCCTGAGCCCGACGGACCGACGATGGCCGTCGTGCTCCCCGGGTCGACCGACAGCGTGACGCCGCGCAGCACCTGCTGCGGACCGAAGCTCTTCGTCAGTCCCTTGACCTCGAGACGGCCCCGGGCCGACGGGTCGTGGTAGTCGACCGGCGGGTGCGAGGAGGTCGACGGGGGTGTCGTGGTCATTGTCCGGCCGCTTTCTTCGACTGCTGGAACAGCAGGTAGGTCATCGGTGCCGAGAGCACGACCATGAGTAGGGCGTAGGGCGCGGCACCGGCGTAGTCGATCTCGCTGCTCTTGGCCCAGAACTCCGTCGCGAGGGTGGTGGTGCCGTTGGGGGCGAGCAGGAGGGTCGCCGTCAGCTCGTTGACGATGGCGAGGAAGACCAGCGCCGCTCCCCCGGCGGCGGCCGGCGCCGTGAGCCGCAGCGTGACCCGGACGAAGGCGCCGAGGGGACGCACCCCGAGCGCTTGCGCGGCCTCCTCGAGCTCCCGCGGCGCCTGCGCGAGCCCGGAGCGGAGACTGACCAGGGCACGCGGCAGGAAGAGCAGCACGTAGGCCGCGACGAGGACGACGGCCGTCTGGTAGAACGCCGGCAGGAAGCGGATGGACACGGTGACGAAGGCGAGGCCGACGACGATGCCTGGCATCGAGCTCGTGATGTAGTTGGACAGCTCGAGGGAGCGGGTGAACCAGCTCGGTCGGCGCACCGCGAGGAAGGCCATCGGGAAGGCGACGAGCGTCGTCGCGACCGCACCGGCCACGCCGTAGACGAGCGTCTGGAGCAGGGCCGGGACCAGCTCGTCGGGAGCCCAGATCTCCGATCCGCCGAGCACGACCCAACGGACGACGAACCACATCGGGACGCCGACGGCGAGGACGACGAGCAGCAGCAGCGCGAGCTGCGCCGGCACGTGGAGCCGACCGAGCGGCATACGCCCCGGGGCCGCCTGTCCACCGGAGCCGACGCGGGCGTAGCGAGCGGTGCCGCGGCTGCGGACCTCGGCGACGAGCAGCAGGAGGCACAGGACGACGAGGACGCTGGCGAGCATGTTGCCGGCAGCGCCGTTGAAGGTCGACTGGTACTGCACCATGATCGCCGTCGTGAAGGTGTCGAAGCGGATCATCGCGAAAGCGCCGTACTCGGCGAGCAGGTGCAGTCCGACGAGCAGCGCGCCGCCGGTCATCGCGAGCCGTAGCTGGGGCAGCACGACCCGGCGGAAGACCTGCCACGGGCCGAGACCGAGCGAGGCCGCGGACTCCTCGAGGGACGGGTCGAGGCGGCTCAGGGTCGCCGCCGCCGGGATGTAGACGAGCGGGAAGTACGACAGCACCGAGATGAGGACGCCCGACCAGAGGCCGGCGAGGGACGGCACGGCCGACACCCACCCGTAGCTGTTGACGAACGCCGGGATGGCGAGCGGCGCGGCCAGCGCGAGCGCCCAGAACCTGTTGCCGCGCAGAGAGGTCCGCTCGACGAGCCAGGCGCCACCGACGCCGAGGACGAGGCACAGCGGCACCGAGACGGCCATGAGCAGGATGGTGTTGAGGAGCAGCTCACCGACGCGCGCTCGGAAGATGAGACTGACCGCGGTGTCCCATCCGGTGGCGACCGTCATCGCGATGACGTAGCCGAGGGGCACGAGCGAGAAGAGCGCGATGAGTACGGCGATGACCGCGAGGGCGTGCGGTCGCCGACGCCCGGACGCCGGGCCCGGGCGGGTGCCCGGGCCCGGCGTGGGAGCCGTGCCGGTGCCGGTCGCGCGGTGCGCGCCGGGTGCGGTGAGGTCGGTGGTCACCCGAGAACTACAGCAGACCCGCCTTGGTCATCAGATCGGTGACCGTGGCGGAGTTGAGCTTGGCGGGGTCGACCGTCGGGGCCTGGAGGTCCTTCAGGGGCACGAGCGCCGGGTTGGAGGGCACGTCGGAGCCGATGGCGTACTCGAAGGACGTGCCGTGTCGGAGCACCTCCTGGCCGGCCTTGCCGGTGACGAACTTGAGGAAGGACTGGGCGGCCGCGGCGTTCTTCGACGCCTTGAGCACGCCACCGCCGGAGACGGACACGAAGGCGCCCGGGTCCTGGTTCCTGAAGTAGTGGGTGCCGACGTTGGCCGAGTTCTCGCCGGTCTTCGCCTGGTCCCCGTAGTAGTAGTAGTGGTAGATGAGCGCCGTCTCGACCTCGCCGGAGTTCACCGCCTTCATCGCGGTGCTGTTGCCCTTGTAGGCCTTGGCGTTGGTCTTCATCGCCGTGAGCCAGTCGTTCGTCACGGTCTCGCCCTTGAGCTCGAGCAGCGCCGAGACGATGGCCTGGAAGTCGGCGCCCGACGGCGAGGCCGCCCAGCGGCCCTTCCACTCGGGCTTGGCGAGGTCGAGCATCGAGGCGGGCAGCTGGTTCTCCTGCAGCTTGCGCTTGTCGTAGACGAGGACCGTCGAGCGGGCCGCGATCCCGGTCCACGTGCCGGTGGACGGGCGGAACCCGGCGGGAACCTGGTCGAGAGTCGCCGCGTCGACGTCGGCGAAGAGCCCGGCGTTCTCGACCTGCGTCATGGCGGGGCTGTTCTCGGTGAGGAAGACGTCGGCTGGCGACGCCGCGCCCTCCTGGACGATCTGGTTGGACATCTCGGAGTCGTCGCCGTTGCGCACGGTGACCGTGATGCCGGTCTGCTTCGTGAACGCGTCGACCCACTCCTTCGTGAGGCTCTCGTGCTGCGCGTTGTAGACGGTGATGCTGCCCGATCCGTCGGTCGCGCCGTTGCCGGAGGAGGAGCCGGAGCCGCAGGCCGTCAGGGCGAGGGCGCCGGCCGCCGCGATGGCGACGCCGATGGTGGTGCGGGGGCGGGAGGTCATGTGAGCTGCCTTCGTGGATCCGGAGGGGCGCGCCGGTCCCGTCGGACGGCGTGCCTGAGTAGGTAAGCCTTACCTTACACAGGGTGGAGTGGGCCTCCGTCCACTCCCGGGGCGCCACTAGGCTCGTCCCATGCGCCGGACCATCGTCTCCCTCGTCGACGACCTCGACGGCACCGAGGCCGTCGAGACCGTCACCTTCGGCCTCGACGGGGACTCCTTCGAGATCGACCTCTCGGAGGCGAACGCCGACGCCCTCCGCTCGACGCTCGAGGCCTGGGTGGCCGGAGCTCGGCGCGCCGGTGACGAGCGCCGGACGCATACGGCACCTGCGCGGTCGACGACGGTGCTGCCCGCGGTGGGCGAGTCCCGCAACGCGCTGATCCGGGCCTGGGCGGCCGAGACGGGGCAGCACGCCCCTGCGCGGGGGCGGATCCCTCAGGCCGTGGTGACGGCGTACGACGACGCTCACCGGTAGCCGCTCGACCCCACGGCGCGGAAGACTCGACGCGTCGACGCGTCGGCGCGCGGCGTCAGCGACTACGCCTGCGGGCGGTCGTGATACTCCTGCTCGGACACCTGCTTGCCGTGCACCCAGTACTGGACGGAGCCGTCCTCGGCCTCGACGGCCGGGCCGTCGAGCCGGTGCAGCCGCGCGGCCGTGAAGTAGAGGGTGTCGCCCCGGGCGACGATGACCTTGTCGTAGCCGCCCGTCGGGTGGCGGGTTCCGCTTCTCCATTCGGGCTGCGACGTCACGGTGCTGGGTCTCCGGATCTGCTGGTGGACGGTCAGGGCGTGGCCTCAGGTTACTGCGCCCTCGTCAGTGGCTGTCGCGCCGGACGGCTGGCGCGTCAGCGCGGCGCGCAGGCTCTTCGGTCAGCAGGCCGGCGGTCGGCTGAGACGAGTGCCCACCGCGCGCGGGTCGGCGCCCTCCCCGACGACGTGACGCCGGCTCACCGGGTGGCGCGAACCACCCGGTGAGCCGGCAGCGGGACGAGCCCGACGCTCGAACGACGGCGGCGGGGCGCGTTCCCGGCCGCGGTCGACGGGACCGCCCTCGCGCCGCACGGCCCGCAGCGCCGCCGTGCGGCACCGGTCCTCGACACGCGCCCGATCGCCGGGCGCGCCATCGGGGTCAGCAGGTCGGCGGTGCGTGCCGCCCGGCGGCCAGGCGGCATCGACGATCGCGTCGAACTCGGCGCGCAGCAACTCCTCGTCATCGCAGACGAGGGCCAGGAAGGCTTCGTCGACGTCGGTGACCGACTCGGTTGGCGTGACCATCACCATCCCGTCCCTCAGGCGGTGATGGTCTTCCGGTCGTCGGCGCTGTCGGCGTCCTGGGAGATCTCGATCCGGCGCGGCTTGGCGCGCTCCGCCACCGGGATCGCGAGCCGAAGGACTCCCGCGTCGTAGCTCGCGCGGATCTGCTCGGTGTCGAGGCTGTCGCCCAGCACGAGCTGGCGGCTGAAGACGCCCCGTGGCCGCTCGGCAGCGATGAGATCGGCGTCGCTCGCGCGGGTGGGCCGCTCGGCCTTGACCGTCACGACGTTCCGTTCGACGTCGAGGTCGATGGACTGCGGGTCGACGCCCGGCAGGTCCAGCTCGACGTGGAAGGTGTCCCCGTCGCGCCAGGCGTCCATCGGCATGGCCGAGGGTCTGGCCAGGGTGCCGCTGGCGCCGAGGGCCAGCTGCGCCACCCGGTCGAGGTCGCGGAAGGGGTCACGGAAGGGGTCGGTGCGCATCAGCATCGTCGTCACCTCCATCATGTCCAGATGCTCCATGGTGGCCACGACCGCATCTCACACGTCGTGGCATGCGCTGTAGGAATGTTGTAGCACCGTCGAGTTCGTCTGTGCAAGAGCATGATTCGAAGAACTCAGTCGACCTCGCCAGTTGACCGGGATAGGTCCATCCACGGGTCGATCCGCGTCTCGCGCCGGCCGGGCACCCGCGCGGGCGGCCATCCGCGCCCTGGCCAGCCACTTGGCCCCGGCGCCGAAGCAGGCGACGATGTCGCCATGGCGAAGTCTGGGGGTGGTCCGCGGTTCTTCAAGCGCCGCGGTGACGAGCTCACCGTCAAGGATGGCGAGGGCAACAAGCACCACGCGACGCTCGAACGCGTCGACGCCGACACGACGCAGGAGGACGGCTCGTTCGTGCTCGGCTACTGCAAGAGCTGCGACTGGACAGGCCCCGCTCGTCGGGCCCGGGACAAGGCGCGAAAGGACGCGCTCGCGCACTCGGACGAGTGCCCCCGCACGGGAAAGGTGCGCCTTGGCGTGAGCGAGAACGACCCTCGGTGACGGGAGCCCTGCGGACCGGGCCGGAGCAGCGAGGGTCGTCGGACGTGGGTCGGGAACGCGACCCCCGCCGCCTCCGGTCGGTGGACAGGTCGATGATGAGTCACGTGCCCCACGAACGCGAGATCACCGCCCCTGTCGACCTCACCCTGGGGGACGGTCGGTTGAACCGTGCCGCCGTGGGCTGGACACGTTCCTCGCTCCACCGCGCAGACGGCGTCGGCCACGGCCGGGTCGGCTGGGGTCGCAACAAGCGCTGGGAGTACTGGGCGGTCACGTCCGAGACGCACGTCGTCGCCCTGGTCGTGTCCGACATCGGGTATGCAGCCGTCCCCTCGCTCTTCGTCCTCGACCGCCGTTCGGGTGCGCAGGTCGCCGTCGACACCGTGGCTCCGCTCGGCCGCGGTACGACCCTGCCGGGCACCCTCGACGAGGGCCCGTCCCGGGCACGCACCACGCGTCTGTCCATCGACATCGACCCCACCCCGGAGGGCACCAGACTCCGCGCGCGAACCGCGCGCGTCGATCTCGACGTCGTCGCCCAGCTCGTGCCCGGACATGAACGACTCGGCGTCGTGGTGCCGTGGAGCGATCGGCTCTTCCAGTACACCGTCAAGGACCCGGCCCGCCCCGCGGTGGGGCGGCTCGTCGTGGACGGCACCCCCTACCCGATCGCGGCCGGCACCTCGTGGGCGACCCTCGACCATGGCCGCGGACGCTGGCCCTATGCGATCTCGTGGAACTGGGGCTCCGGCTCGGGCATGGTCGGGCATCGCACCATCGGACTCCAGCTCGGCGGGAGGTGGACCGACGGCACCGGGTCGACCGAGAACGCCGTCATCGTCGACGGGCGGCTCACGAAGATCAGTGACGACCTCCAGTGGGAGTACTCGCACGAGGACTGGATGGCGCCGTGGCGGATCACGGGAGGCCCCGTGGCCGTGACCTTCCACCCGGAGCACCTCCGCCGCTCGGTGACCCAGCTCGGCCTGGTGGCCTCGCGGACCCACCAGTGCTTCGGCACGTGGGCGGGCCGCGTGGGTGACGTCGGCGTCGACGGACTGTACGGGTGGGCCGAGGACGTTCGCCAGCGCTGGTGACCAGTCGGTGGAGGGGGCCGTGGACAGCAGGCTCAGGGCCTTGTCCCGGCCCTGACGCGCGTGTACGAAGGACAGATGACCGCTGCGGATGAGCTGCTCGACGACCTCGACAGGATCCAGTCCTGGCACCTCGACTTCTACCAGGACCTCCACCGCCACCCGGAGCTGAGCTTCCAGGAACGCCGCACGGCGGGCTTGGTCGACGACCGCCTCACCGAGCTGGGCTACGAGGTGCATGCCGGCATCGGTACCACCGGTGTCGTGGGAGTCCTGCGAAACGGGGAGGGGCCGGTGGTGCTGGCGCGCGCCGACATGGATGCTCTGCCGGTGCGGGAGGCAACTGGCCTTCCCTATGCCTCCACGGCCACAGCCGTCGACGCGGCCGGAAACGAGACCCCCGTGATGCACGCGTGCGGACACGACATGCACGTCACGTGCCTGCTCGCGGCGGCCCAGCTGCTCGCCGACCACCCCGATGCATGGTCCGGCACCTTCATCGCCCTCTTCCAACCCGCTGAGGAGCTCGGCACCGGAGCCGCCGCCATGATCAAGGACGGGTTGGCCGGTCGGATCCCCAGGCCGGACGTCGCCCTGGGCCAGCACGTGATGGGACTGCCCCACGACACCGTCGCGTCCCGACCCGGCGCCGCCCTCTCTGCCGCCGACAGCATCAGGATCACCCTCCACGGTCGTGGCACCCACGGGTCGATGCCCCATCTCGGCATCGACCCGATCCTGCTCGGCAGCGCGGTGGTGATGCGCCTGAACGCGATCGTCTCCCGAGAGCTTGCCCCGGGCCATTTCGGAGTCGTCACCGTCGGCGCCTTCCAGTCGGGGAGCAAGAGCAACGTCATCCCGGAGAGCACGACGCTGCTGCTCAACCTGCGTGCCTACGACGACCGCACCCGGGCGCAGCTGCGGGAGGCGATCGAGCGAATCGTCAAGGCGGAGTGCGAAGCCTCCGGCTCGCCCGTCCCACCGGAGTTCGACTACACCGACCCCTTCCCCGTCACCGACAACAGTCCAGAGGTCTACGACCGGGTCTCGGCCGCCTTGACCGAGCACTTCGGCGACAAGGCCATCCTGATGGAGCCCTCCACCGGCAGTGAGGACTTCAGCGACATCCCCAACGGGCTGGACGTGCCCTACCTGTACTGGATCTGGGGCGGTTTCGATCCCGAGACCTATCGACGCGCGGAGGCCGCCGGGACGCTGGCCAAGACGATCCCGGGCAACCATGCGAGCACCTTCGTGCCCGTCATGGAGCCCACTTTCCGCACCGGCGCCTCAGCGATGACCGTGGCAGCCATGAGCTACCTGGCCCGTTCGGCGCACACCACCGACGGCGGCGCAACCGCTCGGTGACCTGACCGTCACGATGGCGGGGCGTCCCGAGGTGTCGGCGCGTCTATGTCGAAGCGCAGCCCGAGCATGCGGATCGTGAAGCACGCAAGGGCCGCCAGGAGTGCTGCCGCCAGCCCGTCGACCCCGAGACGGACGGCGACGACGGTGATGGCAGCTCCCACCACGGCGGGAATGGCATAGAGGCCGCTGCTCAGGACCGAGGGAACCTGTCCGATGAGGACGTCGCGCAGCGTGCCGCCTCCGACGGCCGTGATCGCGCCCAGGATGACCGCCTGGACGGGGCCCAGCCCCGCCTCGAGCGCCTTGGTGGCGCCCGTGACGGCGAAGAAGCTGAGCCCCAAGGCGTCGAAGACGTTGATGGACAGTGAGATTCGATCCAGTCGCCTGCCGAGTGCGAAAGCGATGAGCGCCCCGACGCCGGCAACGGCGAGGTATCGCCAGTCGCTGAAGGTCGCCGGAGGGAGCCTCCCGATGAGGACGTCCCGGACGATGCCGCCGCCCATGGCCGTGATCATCCCGAGGGTGACGACCCCGACGATGTCCACCCGCACCGACCTGATCGCCGTGAGCGCTCCGTTCAGGGCGAAGACCAGCGTCCCAGCGAGGTCGAGGACGAGCACGACCACGCTCGCGGTCGTCACCGCTGCACCGCCGCGCTTCCCGCACTCGCCATGGGGCCGAGGGTACGCCGGACGCCACCGAGCTCAGCGTATGCCGGCCGGCGGCGGCTCGTCGCCTCTACGTCAAAGCACGTAGGTCCGGCACTGCGGAGAGCAGACGCGCATGCCGCAGCGCTTCCGGACCGTAGTGCTCTCACACGCGCAGCTCGGGACGAGGGGGCCCTGATGAAGCCCATGTCTGAAGACACCTGCACGCTCGAAACCGCAGAGGATCACGAGATAGCTCGTCGCCGGTGTCGCGGCCGCGCAGGTCGCGTCTTGAGCCGCGTGTCCGAGGAGGTTGGCACAGGGCAGCCAACACGAGCAGGCGCGATGAAACACGCCATCGCAGGGACGACAGTCCCTACGCGCGGGAGACCACGGGCATCGTCAGCTCACCGACGGCCGGGATGGTCAGCGTCACGGAGTCACCGGGCACGATCTGGCCCACTCCCTCCGGGGTGCCGGTGGCGATGATGTCGCCGGGCTGCAAGGTGACGACCTGCGAGTACTCGGAGACGAGCCGGGCGATGCTCCAGATCAGCTGGGAGGTGTTCGCCTTCTGACGCACCTGTCCGTTGACGGTGAGCCAGAAGTCGAGGTTCGCCGGGTCCGGGACCTCGTCTGCGGTGATGATGTGCGGCCCGATCGGCGTGAAGGTGTCCATCGACTTGCGCCACGAGCGGTCCTCCTCGCCGCGCAGGGTGATGTCGAGCAGCGGGGTGAAGCCGAAGACGTGGTCGAGCGCCTCGGCCTCCGAGACGCCCCTCGTCTCCTTCCCGATGATCACGCCGACCTCGGCCTCGTGGTCGAATCGCCGGTCCGGCATTGGCAGCTGGATGCAGGCGTCCGGCCCGACGATCGAGGTGACGGCTTTGAAGAAGCCGATGCGCACGGTGACATCGAGGATCGGACGGTCCCGGTAGACGCCTGATCCGCCGCCCATCTCCTGCTGGTGCTTGTGGTAGTTGATCGGCGCGGCGATGAGGTTGCGCGGCTGCGGCTGAGGGGCGCGGACCGTCACGGTTGACCGAACTGCTCCGCCACCGCGTGCGGAGCGACGGGCGACCTCGTCCCGCACGGAGTCCCACGCGCGGATGAGGGCGTTCATGCGCTCCTTCGGCTCGGTGTGCAGGGGGACAAGGTCGGTGAGATCGACGATGGTGGCGTCGGTAGCCTCCACGCCCAGGCGTTGGGCGTCGTAGACGAAAAGCTTCACAGGTCTTCCTCGCTGTGGTGCCGCTCATGGGTGCGGCGGGCTGAGTGGGCTGCGGTGGGCTGGGGTCTCCGGCTGGGGTGCGGCCGAAGGCTCAGGCGCTCGCCGCGGTGCGGCCGAGGCCCAGCGCCTCGACGGCGGGCTTGTCGGTGTAGGAGAAGAGGATCGCGTCCTCACTGGAGTGGTTGTGGTGCGAGTGCTCGTACCACAGCGGCACGGCGATGGTGTCGCCCTTGGTCCACTCCACGCGCTCGCCAGCGATCACCGAGTGACCCGACCCGCGGACCACGTGGTAGACGGTGGAGTGCGTGTGCCGGTGCGCTCGGGTGTCGACGCCCGGCCGGACCAGCTGCAGGAAGGCCGCGATGGTCGTCATCACCGAACCGCCGGAGATCGGATTGCGGTACTCGACGACGATGTCGTCGAACGGGTCGCCCTCGCCGTCACGCAGGTGCTCGATGACCTCCAGCGCGTCCGCGAGCTTGTAGACAAGTGGCTGGGCGACCTTCGCGGGCGAGCCCCAGTGCTTGGCGAGCATCCCGTTGACAAACGGTGCCGGCAGGTCGGCGTCGACCTGCTGGAGGTCGTCCTCCTCGTCGAGGACGTACTGGTTGAGCCGCGACACCAAGGGCGAGTCGAGGCCATCGAGCCAGATCACGGGACCGTCACCGAGGTGGCCGTGCTCGTGCCAGTGGCCGTTCGGGGTCAACAGGAAGTCGCCCTCCTCCATCGCGACCCGCTGACCGTTGACGACCGTGTACGCCCCCGCGCCCTCCACGATGAAGCGCAGCGCCGAGGGGGTGTGCCGGTGCGCCGGGGCGACCTCGCCGGGGAGGACCAGCTGCAGGGCGGCCCACAGGGTGTCGGTTGCACCGGTGCGCTGGTGCGCCAGCGAGCCCGGGTTCCGGAAGCCGAGCACGCGGCGCAGGGCGTCCTCGAGCGGGACCACGTCGCCCGCCTCGACCATGAGCTCGCGAGCCTCCGCGTATCGCCAGATGTGTGGCACGAGGGTGGTGGTGGGCTCGGGCCCGAGGCCGCCCATGAGCGTCCACAGCGGCGAGTAGTGGTTCGCTGCGAGGCGCGCGTAGAAGGCATCGCGGTCGGTGGCTGGGATCACGTCGGTGCTCATCTGCTGCTCCTGGTCGTCTGGCTCGCACGTGGGATGGGTCGATAGTTCGGCGGGGACGGGGACATCAGTAGGGGTAGGACCTCGACGGGCCGGCCTTGGCCCACGGCATGAACATCCAGTCGAGGCTCGTGTAGTCCGTCGGGTCGTGGTCCGCGAAGGCCGCGTTGCGCAGCGCCCGTCCGACCCCGTCGATGTGGAACAGCTCGCCGGCGACTCGGGCAAGGCGCTGGACGGTGCCGGTGTGCGCGGCGCGCTGCGCCTCGTAGCGGCGGAACGCCGCGTGGGCGGAGGGCTCGCTCACCATGGCCTCGACCAGCGCGAGCGAGTCGTCGAGCGACTGCGCACCCCCTTGGGCGAGGTACTGGAGCATGGGGTGAGCTGCGTCCCCGATCAGGGTCACGGCGCCTTGGGTCCAGGTGCTGATGGGCTCTCGGTCGTACATGGGCCATCGGATGTCCCGGTTGAGGTAGCGGCCGGCCTGCTGCACCTGCGTGCAGCACCGCGCGAAGCGTGCGTCCAGCTCCGCCTCCGTCCCCCAGTCGTCGTGGTCCGGCGAGTACCACTCCGAGCGGAAGACCGCGACGTTGTTGTAGAGCTTGCCCCCTCGAAGGGGGTACTGGATGAGGTGCATCTGCGGGCCGAGCCAGCAGAGCACCGTCGGGGTCTGGGCGGCCTCGG
Source organism: Terrabacter sp. Ter38 (assembly GCF_024519435.1). GTDB lineage: Bacteria > Actinomycetota > Actinomycetes > Actinomycetales > Dermatophilaceae > Terrabacter. The sequence continues at coordinate 118,661 of NZ_JALJRZ010000005.1, read as the reverse complement.
CGGAGACGGTCTCGACCGGGACGGTGCCGCGGTACGCCACGTACTCTGACGGGACTGTGGCATCGTCGACGACGAGCGGCCTCACGGCAGAACGCAACCCGTCGGCGCCGATGACGGCATCGGCCACGTAGATCATGCCGTCAGCGCACTCGACGCCGGCGCGTCCGTCATCGAGGTTGCGCGCGCCCGTCACGGCGCGGTCGGTCTCCAGCGTCACGAGTTCGTGGTCGCGGCAGCCGCGGAGGAGCGCCCCGTGCAGGTCCGCGCGGTGCGTCACCACGTACGGGTAGCCGTAGCGCTCGACGAACTGAGGGCCCAGGTCGATGGTCGCGATCTCCTCGCCGGTCACGGCGTCGAGGTAGCGCTTCTTCTGAGGCAACACGGCGTCCTGCATGATCGCGTCCATGACGCCGAGGCTGTCGAGGACGGCCATGGCGTTGGGCGCGAGCTGGATGCCGGCACCGACCTCGCCGAACCGCTCGGCGCGCTCGATGACATGGACCGCCCTGCCCTGGCGCGCGAGTCCCAGCGCCGTGGCCAGGCCGGCGATGCCCCCGCCCACGACGAGCGTCTCGACCTGATGGGTCTCGGTGCTGCTCATTCCTCGTCCCTTCCTCTTGGGCGAGCTCACCGATGAGCTGCCGACGGGAAGAGCGTGCGACCGAGGTCGCCGGGTCGTCACACGGCTCTATCACCCAGTGATAGCCGTCGTTGTTCGTCGCGTCGTGATGTTCCTAGCCTCGCCGAACATCCAGTCCCGCCGTCGAGGATGCTCGACCGCCGCTCAAGAGGGAGGCACCCGTGACCCGCACGGCAGCCGAAACCACGCCCGCTGACGAGCAGACCCGACCCCGGCAGGGACCGCTCGCCGACGTTCGGGTGCTCGACATCGCCACACTCTTCGCGGGCCCGTCGGCCGCGACGATCCTCGCGGACTTCGGCGCGGACGTGCTGAAGATCGAGCATCCGACGCGACCAGACGGCGCGCGCACGCACGGCAAGTCGAAGCACGGAAAGGGCCTCTGGTGGACCCTGCTCGGGCGCAACAAGCGCACGGCGACGCTCGACCTCAGCTCGCCGGGTGGTCGCGAGGTATTTCTCCGGCTCGTCCGGGACGCAGACGTCGTGATCGAGAACTTCCGCCCCGGCACCCTCGAGCGTTGGGGCCTCTGCCACGAGACCCTCTCGGCGGACAACCCCGGCCTCATCCTCGTGCGGGTGACCGGCTTCGGGCAGACCGGACCGATGGCGCGCCGACCCGCGTTCGGCACGCTCGCGGAGGCCATGAGTGGCTTCGCGTTCTCCACGGGCCAGGCGGACGGCCCGCCGACCCTCCCGCCGCTCGCGCTGGCCGACAACATCGCCGGCCTCGCGACCACCATCGCGACCCTCACCGCTCTGCACCACCGGGAACGCACCGGTCAAGGTCAGGTCGTCGACCTCGCGATCATCGAGCCGATCCTCGCCATGCTCGGTCCACAGCTCACCGCGTACGACCAGCTGGGTCACGTCACGCAACGCGCGGGCAACCGCTCGGAGAACAACGCGCCGCGCAACACCTATCGCACGGCGGAGGGCCGCTGGGTCGCGATCTCCTCCAGTGCCCACTCCATCGCCGAACGCGTGATGCGGCTGGTGGGCCGACCCGACCTCATCGAGCACGAGTGGTTCGCCTCGGGCCTGGGCCGCGCGCAGCACGCCGATGTCATCGACGCGGCCGTCGCGGACTGGATCGCGGTCCGTCCGCTCGACCAGGTCATCGAGGAGTTCGAGCAGGCCGAGGCCGCCATCGCGCCGGTCTACGACATGTCGCAGGTGATCGAGGACGCGCAGCTGAACCACATCGGGACGATCGCGACGGTCGAAGACCCGGACCTCGGGGCGGTGCGCATGCAGAACGTGCTCTTCCGTCTGTCGCAGACCCCCGGCGGGATCCGCCACACGGGACGCGCGCACGGCGAAGACACCGATGTCGTGCTGGCCGAGCTCGGCTACGAGCCGGCGCAGATCGCCGAGCTCCGCGCCGCGGGAGCGATCTGATGACCCCCGCCACCGCCGCGGCGGCGGAGCTCGACTGGGAGCGCGCCGTGGCCTGGCTCTACGTTCCGGCTGTGCGACCGGACCGGTTCACCCAGGCGGCTGCCGTCGCGGACGGGGTCATCATCGATCTCGAGGACGCGGTGCACCCCTCACGCCGGGCCGAGGCCCGGGAGAACCTGACCCGGCTCGAACACGAGCCGCTGGCCGCACCGGTGGTGGTGCGCGTCAACCCGCCGACGAGCCGCGACTTCGCCGCTGACGTGGAGGCGCTCACCCCTCTGGTCCGGGCCGGGCTGGTGCGTTGCGTGCGCATCGCGAAGGTCGACTCGCCGGAGGACGCGGCCTTCGCCTCCGCGTCGACCGCGCACTGGGGCCTACCCCGCCGGCTCGTCTGCCAGCTCGAGTCGGCCCGCGCCGTTGCCGACGCACGCGAGATCGGCGCCGTGCCCGGTGTCCACTCGCTCATGCTGGGAGAGGCTGACCTGCGGGCGGACCTCGGCCTGCCGCGCGGCCCGGTGAGCGACTCGGGCCTGCTGCTCGCCCGCCAGCAGGTCGTCCTGGCGAGCCGCGCCCTCGGCCTCCCCTCCCCCGTCGCGAGCGCCTACACCAACACCCGGGACGAGGACGGGCTGCGCGCCTCCAGCGCCGCGCTGCGAGCGCTCGGCTTCCATGGGCGCTCGTGCATCCACCCTGCTCAGGTCGACGCCGTGCGGCAGGCGTTCGCACCGACTCCCGAGGAGCTCCGGTGGGCGCGCGAGACCGTGGCCACCGCCCGGGAGCGCCAGGGGCAGGGCAGCGCGGCCGACACGCTGTCCGACGGCACCTTCGTCGACCCCGCCATCGTGCGCGAGGCCGACCTGCTCCTCGCCCGGGCCCCGAAGGATGCGTTCGCATGACGAGCGCCGCCACGCCCCACGTCGCGCACGCGGTCGACACGGTCGGCCTGCGCCCCGCCCCGTCGCGCCGCCGGGTCATCGACCTCGCCCAGCCGCTGCACCCGGACATCCCGTCGTCACCGAGCCACCCCGGCTACAAGCACGCCCTGTTGCGCCGCCACGGGGACGCCGTCCGCGTGGACGGCTCGTCGGGCGCCAACGACCTGCTCGTGCTCGGCACGCACACCGGCACCCACGTCGACGCCCTGAGCCACATCAGCCACAAGGGCCGTCTTCACGGCGGCGTGGATGCCGCCCAGGCGCAGCGGACGGGGCGGTTCACCGCCCACGGCGTGGAGACGATCGCGCCCGACATCGTGCCGGGCGTCCTGCTCGATGTGCCGCGCGCCCTCGGCGTGGACCGGCTCGCGCCGGGCTGTCCGATCGACGCCGACGATCTCGAAGCGGCAGCCCGGCTGCTCCACGGCGGCCCCGCCGGCATCGCGCCCGGCGCAGCGCTCCTCGTGAGGACAGGCTGGGCCCAGCTCTGGCACGACGCGGTGGCCTTCGTCAGCCATGCCGACGGCGTGCCAGGGCCGGATGCGTCCGGTGGGGCGTGGCTCGCCGAACGGTTGCCGAGCTTCGTCGGGTCGGACACGACGGCCTTCGAGCACATCCCGGCCGGGCAGGGTCACGCCCGGCTGCCGGTGCACCGCCTCATGCTGGTCGAACGCGGCGTGCCGATCATCGAGATGGCCTCGCTCGAGGAGCTCGCGGCCGAGGCGCCTGCGTCGTGGGAGCTGGTCGTGGCACCGCTGCCGCTCGTCGGCGCCACGGGCTCCCCCCTGCGACCCCTCGCCCTGATCACGGAGGAGGAGCAGTGATGACCACGCTCACCGCCCACCTGGCCGCCTTCGCCGTCGCCACCCGGGAGAACCTGCCCGACCGGATCGCCAAGGACGCGCTCGCACGGGTGACCGACACGCTCGGGATCGCCTACGCCGCGCGCGAGACGGAGCCGGTACGCGTCGCCCTGAACCTCGCGCGGTCCTGGGGCGGCCACGCCCAGGCTGCCCTCATCGGGGCCGGCGACCGGGTGCCTGCCCCGACCGCGGCCCTCGTCAACGGCACGGCTGCACATGCGCTGGACTTCGACGACACGCATGTGCCCTCGATCCTGCACCCGTCTGCCTCCGTCTTTCCGGCGGCCCTCGCTGCCGCCGAGGAGGTCGACGCCCCCGGGCGCGTGCTGCTCGCCGGCGTCGCGGCGGGCAACGAGATCGCCATCCGTCTCGGTATGACGGCCCACGACGAGACCCTCAACAACAGCGTGTTCTTCGAGCGGGGCCTGCACGCCACCTCGATCTGCGGGGCCATCGGGTCCGCCGCAGCGGCCGCTGTCGTCTACGGCCTGACCGCGGAGGGCGTCGCCGACGCCATGGGCATCGCCGCCTCGATGGGCGCAGGTCTCCTCGAGGCAAACCGGGTCGGCGGGACCGTCAAGCGGATGCACTGCGGCTGGGCCGCGCACGGCGGAGTCACCGCCGCGCAGATGGCGGCGCGGGGCATCACGGCTCCCGCGTCAGTGCTCGAGGGCCGCTTCGGCTTCTTCAACGCCTACACCGGGATCCATCCGGTCACGGGAGCGCCCCTGCACGCCCTCCTCGGCGACCTCGGGGACGTGTGGGAGCTCGACCGCTGTTTCGTCAAGCCCTACCCCACAAACGTCTTCACCCACACCGGCATCGACGCAGCCCTGACCCTCGCAGCCCGCGGCATCCGGCCCGAGGACGTCGAACGCGTCGAGCTGTCGGTGCCCGTGTCCGTGACGCGCACGATCGCAGAGCCGCGCGAGGCCAAGGTGTTTCCGCGGTCGCCCTACCATGCGCAGTTCTCCGGCCCCTTCACCTTCGCCATGGCCCTCCACGGCGGATCGGGTCTCGGCCTCTACCTCGACGACTTCACCGACGAGTCGCTCGCCGACCCCTCGATCCGACGTCTGGCGTCGACGGTGCACTACGCGCCCGACCCCGAGTGCGAGGCCATCTACCCACGACACTTCCCGACGATCGCGCGCGTCCGCCTGGTCGACGGGACCACGGTCACGGAGAAGGTCCTCACCAACCTCGGCACCACTGAGCGGCCGCTCACCCCGGAGCAGCTCGCCCTCAAGTTCGCGCTCACCACCCGCGACCTCGGCCCGGAGCGGTCCGCGGCCCTCGCCGCGGCCCTCGACGAGCTGCCCACGTCGGCGACCTCTCGCGTGCTGCTCGGCAGCATCGAGCAGTAGCCGGCCACGCGGCATACGCACCCAATTCCGTTGGGTGAGAGCGGCAGTTCCCCTCTGCCACGCAACGCGGTCCACTGGCGACACCCACTTCCCCACCGATCCCCTGAGAGGGTCCCATGAGCGTCATCGAGTCCTCGGCCTTCAGCCTCACCGACGAGCAGGTGGCCATCCGCGAGGCCATCGACGGCCTGTGCACGCCGTTCGACAACGACTACTGGCGTGAGCTGGACGCCAAGCACGAGTACCCGGAGAAGTTCGTCGACACCCTCTACGACGCCGGCTGGATGAGCATGCTCATCCCCGAGGAGTACGGCGGTGGCGGTGCCGATATCCGCGACGCCGCCGTCGTGCTCGAGCAGCTCGAGCGCAACGGGTGCCACGCGGGTGCCGCGCGGGCGGGCATGTACACGATGGGCGCCCTGCTGCGCCACGGGTCGGACGAGCAGAAGCAGCGGTTCCTGCCCAAGATCGCCTCGGGTGAGCTGCGCCTGCAGTCCTTCGGCGTCACCGAGCCCGACGCCGGCTCCGACACGACGCGCATCCGCACCTTCGCACGGCGTGAGGGCGACGAGTACGTCGTCAACGGCCAGAAGATCTTCATCTCCCGGATCCAGCACTCCGACCTGCTTCTCCTGCTCACACGCACCAAGAAGCGGGAGGACTCCACCAAGCCCTCCGACGGCTTCACCGTGCTGCTCGTCGACCTGCGCCAGGCCATCGCTGACGGCACGATCGTCGCCACGCCGATCCGCACCATGGTCAACCACGAGACGAACGAGCTCGCCATCCAGGACCTCCGGGTGCCGGTCGCGAACCGCATCGGTGACGAGCACCACGGCTTCAAGGTCATCCTCTCCGGCATGAACTCCGAGCGTGTCATCGTGACGTCGGAATACATCGGGGCCGGCTTCTACCTGCTCGACCGCGCCGTCCAGTATGCGAACGAGCGCGAGGTCTTCGGCCGCCCCATCGGGCAGAACCAGGGCGTCCAGTTCCCGATCGCGCAGGCCTACGCCGAGCTGCAGGCCGCGTCGTTGATGCGCTGGCGAGCCGCCGAGATGTATGCCGCCGGCGAGAACCCCCGCTTCGAGGTGGGCGCGGCGAAGCTGCTCGCATCGCAGGCGCTGTGGAACGCGGCGCAGGCGGCCTTCGACACCTTCGGCGGCTACGCCGCCGCCGAGGAGTACGGCATCGAGCGGAAGTGGCGCGAGGCGCGGCTCCCCTCGACGGCGCCGATCTCCAACAACCTCGTCCTGGCCGGCATCGCCCACGGCACGCTCGGCCTGCCCAAGTCCTTCTGAACAGTCCAGGAGCACCCATGAGCGCAACGGCGTCGACCCCGGCGGAGCAGCAGGTCGGTCTGACCCAGGTCCTCGCCCGTTTCGCCACGGGCGGGACGGCCGCGATCTCGGACCACGCGGCCGCCGTGACGCGCGCCCTCGTCGACACCGTCGGGGTCGCCATCGCCTCGACGGGCGAGCCGGCCGAGCAGGTGCTCCAGGCCTGGGCCGCGCGCCAGGGCTCGGCCGGCCGAGCCAGCGTCTGGACCACGGGCAGGGCCGCGAGCGTCTCCCACGCAGCCCTGCTCAACGGGACGGCCGCCCACCAGCTCGACTACGACGACATCTCGCCGAACACACCGATGCACCCGAGTGCCGTGCTCATGCCGGCACTCGTGGCCGTTGCCGAGGACCGCGGCCTCGACGGGCGACGGATCGTCGAGGCCTACGACGTGGGCGCAGCGACCTTCCGAGCGGTGGCCGAGCTGCTGCCCCAGCACGTTCACTACGCCCGGGGCTGGCACACGACGGCCACCGTCGGCCGACTCGCGGCCGTGGCCGCCATCGTCCGACTGGTCGGAGGGTCCACGGGCACAGCCCGGCACGCTCTCGGGATCGTCTCCTCCCAGGTCGCCGGGTCCCGGCCCAACTTCGGGTCCATGACCAAACCCTTGCACGCCGGCTGCGCCGCACGGGATGCCGTCATGGCCGTCGAGCTCGCCGAGGCCGGCTTCACAGCGAACCCTGACGAGCTCGAGGCGCGCGACGGGTTCTTCGACCGCTACGGGGACCCCGACCTCGCGCCGGTCGGTGACCCGGGCGAGACGCTCGCCGAGCGCCTCGAGCACTGGGCCGAGACGTGGCCAAACGACTGGGGACTCAAGAGCTACCCGGCTTGCTACGGCACGCACCGAGGCATTGACGCCGCGCTGGCGCTGCGGTCCCGGGTCGACCCCGCGGCCGTCGAGACGATCCGCGTCACCGTGCACCCGCGGGGGACCACGGCGCTCGTGCCCTTCCCACCTGAGTCCGCTACCGCGGCGAAGTTCAGCCTCGAGTACGCCGTCGCCTCGGCGCTCGTCCGGGGCCCGGTGCGTCTGGCGGACTTCGTCGACCCGGCGTTCACGGACCCGGAGGTCCGCACGCTCATGCACCGGGTCGTGGTCTCGGAGCTTGCCGAGCCGCCGACGGGTCCGGGCGGAACAGCCGGTGGGTACGCCGTCGTCGAGGTCGTCGACCGCAACGGTCGCCGCGAGGTGGAGCGGGTGGACGTGACCCGTGGCGATGCCCGTGCTCCCCTCACCGACGCCGAACTGTTCGACAAGTTCGACGACTGCTGCGCGACGGGAGGCTGGTCCCGCGACGACGCCACTCGGCTCCTCGAAACCCTGACCGCGCTCGTGGCCGGAGGCCCTGTCGAGGACGTCGGACCCGCACTCGCGCGCAACCTCTGGCGCGACGAACGTCCTGTCACCCCAACCCTGTCAGAGAAGGAGCCCCGCCCATGACGACCCCACCCCGCTCGCACCCACGTGTCGAGATCGTCGAGGAGGGCATGCGCGAGGGCATGCAGATCGAGAGCGCGGGCATCCCGGTCGAGGCCAAGATCCGTCTTCTCGACGCTCTGTCGAGGACGGGACTGCGGACGATCGTCGTCGGGTCGTTCGTCTCGCCGAAGTGGGTGCCGCAGATGGCTCACGTCGAAGAGGTGGTTGAGGGCTTCACTCCGGCGCCAGGGGTGCGCTACACGGCGCTTGCGCTGAACGCCAAGGGTGTCGAACGACGGGCGGCCTTCGCGCCCAAGATCACTCCGCCCGACCCTCGCATCGGGCAGAGCCGCATCCACCTCGACGACGTGTTCGTCCAGCGCAACACGGCGCGCACGATGCAGGAGGAGATCGAGGCGTTGCCCGGAGTCGTGCGTCGTGCGTCCGAGGCCGGTGCCGAGGACGCGCAGGTGTCCGTCAACGCATGTTGGGGCTCCAACTGGACCGGTGAGATCGATGAGGCCCGGCGCATGGAGGTGCTGCAGCTGCAGATCGACGCGTGGGCAGCCGCCGGCGTGCCCGTCACCCGGATCCACTTCGGCGACCCCATGAGCTGGAACACGCCCTCTGCCATGCGCTCTCAGATCCGGCGCGTGCTCGCAACCTGGCCCGACATCCGGCACTTCCAGGTGCACCTCCACAACGCTCGGGCCATGGCCCCGCTCAGCGCCTACGCGGCGCTGTGCGAGCTCGACGAGCGCCACACCCTCGTCGTCGACACCGCCATCGGCGGCATGGGTGGCTGCCCCTACTGCGGAAACGGACGCGCGACGCGCATGATCCCGACCGAGGACTTCGTCCACTTCCTCGAGAGCGAGGGCATCGACACGGGCATCGACCTGCGCGCCCTCATCGAGGCGGCGCTGCTCGCCGAGGTCGTCGTCGGTCACGAGCTCTGGGGGCACGTCTCCAAGGCCGGGCCCCGGCCCCACGGCGCGGACGTCTACGCCATGGACATGCCGTTCATCGAGACGTTCGACGAGGCGCAGCACTTCCTGGTCGGGCCCCTGGCCTACGAGGGGGCCATCGCCCCCTGGAGACAGCCCATCACCTCAGACGCACGAGACGAGTTCGAGGACGCCGTGCGTCTCGGGCAGGCAGGACTGACGAGAGAAGGCGGACCAGCATGACCGCGCCGCAGCACCCCGGCTCGCTCCGCGGCCTTCGCGTCATCGAGATCAGCACCTCGGTCGCGGCTCCCTTCGGAGGCCAGATCCTGGGGGACCTCGGCGCCGAGGTGATCAAGGTCGAACGCCCAGCGGGCGACGACACGCGACACTGGGCCCCACCGGCCTGGCACGGCGAGTCGATCGCCTTCATGTCGTTCAACCGCAACAAGAAGTCCATCGTCCTCGACTACAAGACCGAGTCTGGCCGAGCGGTTCTCGTCGACCTGCTCCGGGATGCGGACGTGCTCATCCAGAACCTCCGTCCGGGCGCGCTCGCCAAGGCGGGCTTCACGTGGGAGTACCTGCACGAGCTGAACCCACGTCTGGTCTACTGCGAGATGTCGGGTTACGGGCACCAGGGACCACGGGCCCAGCAACCGGCATACGACCCGCTGCTGCAGGCCTACTCCGGGATCGTGTCGATGACGGGCGAGGACGGCGGTGAGCCCTCCCGGGTCCCGGTATCGCTGCTCGACATGGGTACCGGCATGTGGATGGCGATCTCTGCGCTCGAAGCGCTGCGACGCCGGGACCAGACCGGAGTCGGATGTCACGTGCAGAACTCCCTGCTGCAGACGGCGCTGACCTGGATCACCTCTCCGCTCATCGGGGCGGCAGCAGGCAACCCTCCGCCCACGCGCCTGGGGTCGGGCTTCCGGGGCGTCGTCCCCTACGGCGCGTTCCCGACGTCCGACGGGCACATCTTCGTCTCGGCCGGGAACAACGACATCTTTCACCGGCTGCTCGGCGCCATCGACTCCCTCGACCTGGCTGGCCGCGAGGGTTTCGCGACCAACCCCGACCGAGTGCGCAACCGGCGCCTCGTCCAGGACACCCTCGGGGAGCGGACCTCCCGTTTCACCCTGGCCGCGCTGACCGCCCGGCTCGCCGCCGCAGGCGTCCCGCACTCACCGGTCAACACCGTCGACATGGTCTACGAGGACGAGCAGGTGCGCGCTCTCGGCATGCTGCAGGCCCTGCCGCACGCGCAGGTCGCCGACCTCGAGGTCGTCAACCTGCCCGCGACCTTCGACGGCGAGTACGTCCCCCTGACCAAGGCCCCGCCCTGCCTCGGGGAGGACACCGTCGAGGTGCTGCGTGCCCTCGGGCGAACCGACGACGAGATCGACGCCCTCGTCGACGACGGCGCCGTCGCGCGCCCCTTCGACACCGCGCCCTCGCCCGCCTTCCCCGCCGTTCTCGCCTGACGCGTCTCGCCCCCGGCGCCCACCCACCACGTCAACACCTCGACACGTCGACACGTCGCCACGACCATCAAAGGAGCAACGATGAGTGCCACCCCGGAGCCCGCGTCGGCGGACACCACGTCCGACGACCAGGACGTCCTCTACGAGGTCCGCGGTCACGCCGCCTGGATCACGATCAACCGTCCTCACCGTCGCAACGCCATGTCGCGGCGTACGGTCGAGCAGCTGACCGAGGCCTTCGTCGAGGCGGGCGAGGACCCCGACGTCTATGCGGTCGTCATCACAGGCACGGGCGACAAGGCCTTCTGTGCCGGTGGGGACATGAAGGAGATGGACTCGATCGCCCGCTCCGGCAAGCAGATCCACGTCCCGATGACCGGCCGCCATCGAGCGCTCTTCGAGGTCATGCTCGAGACGTACAAGCCCGTCATCGCCGCCATCAACGGTCACGCCATCGCCGGCGGGTGCGAGATCGTGCTCTCCGCCGACGTGCGCATCGCCGTGGCGGGAGCCACGATCGGCCTCACCGAGGCGCGCCGCGGCATGGGCGCCAACCTGGGGTCTGTTCTGCTCCCACGGCTCGTCCCGCGGGCGGTGGCCATGGACCTGCTCTACACCGCGCGAACCATCCCGGTCGAGGAGGCGCAGCAGCTGGGGCTGGTCAACCGCGTCGTGCCCCGCGAGGTCTTCGCCGAGGAGGTCCAGAGGTACGTCGACGAGATCCTCGCCAACTCGCCGGTGTCGCTGCGCCGTTACAAGGAGATGGCGACGAAGAGCTGGGGACTGCCGCTGGCGAGCGCACTGCGGCTCAATGTCGGCCCCAACCCGTATCTCAGCGAGGACCGGGTCGAGGGCGTGCGGGCCTTTCTCGAGAAGCGCGCGCCGGCGTGGACGAACCGCTGAGGGGGCATGATGAACTTCCTCGATCCAGGGCTCTGGGCCGGCCGCATCCACAGCGGGGGGTGGCTGACTGGTGACGGCGGAAGCCATGACGTCCGCGAGCCCGCAACCGGCCTCACCCTGGGCACCGTGGGTCATGCGACGCCGGCCCAGGTGCGTGCTGCCGCGACGGAGGCCGCTCGGGCGCAGCGCCCGTGGGCGCGGGCGACACCGCAGACCCGGGCAACCGTGCTGCGGCGGGCCGCCGAGCTGTTCGGCGAGCACGCCGACGAGATCTCCGACTGGCTGGTGCGCGAGTCCGGCGGGACACGCCTCAAGGCGGATCGAGAGATCGCGGCCGCCCGGGCCGAGTGCCTCGAGGCCGCCGCCCTGCCGACCCACCCTGCAGGCGAGGTGCTCGCGACCAACAGCGACCGCTGGTCCTTCGCACGCCGTCGGCCTGTCGGCGTCGTGTCGGTCATCGCCCCTTTCAACTTCCCCCTGACACTCGCCATCCGCTCCGTGGCGCCCGCGCTCGGGCTGGGCAACTCCGTTCTGCTCAAACCGGATCCGCGTACCTCGGTCAGCGGAGGTGTGGTCCTGCAACGGGTGTTCGAGGAGGCCGGCCTCCCCAGTGGTGGGCTCCACCTGCTCCCCGGTGCCGGTGACGTGGGGGAGGCTGTCGTGACCGCCCCGGAGGTCCGCGTGATCTCCTTCACCGGCTCCACTGCGGCAGGGCGGCGCGTGGGTGAGGCCGCGGCCCGCCTGCTCAAACGGGCCCACCTCGAGCTCGGCGGCAACAACGCCCTCGTCGTCCTGCCGGGAGCGGACATCGAGCTCGCCACCTCGGCCGGCGCCTTCGGGTCCTTCCTGCACCAGGGGCAGATCTGCATGGCGACCGGGCGGCACCTTGTGCACCGCGACGTGTACGAGGCGTATGCCACCCGGCTGGCCGAGCGTGCCGACGCCCTGCGCGTAGGCGACCCCTTCAGGCAGGACGTCCAGCTCGGCCCGGTCATCGACGAAGGGCAGCTCGCCGGGATCGACGCGATCGTCGCGGAGTCGGTGCGCGCGGGTGCGCGGGTCAGGGCCGGGGGCAGGCACGAGGGCCTGCTCTACCGGCCCACGGTCCTGACGGAGCTCGATGCCACCATGCCGGCGTGGACACAGGAGATCTTCGGGCCCGTGGCGCCGATCCTGCCCTTCGACGACGTCGACGAGGTTGCCGACCTCGTCAACGCGAGCGAGTACGGCCTCGCGGTGGGGATTCTCGGCGACGTCGGCGCGGCAATGCGACTTGCCGACCGCGTCGATGCCGGCAAGGTCCACATCAACGAACAGACCGTCGGCGACGAGGCGTACGCACCGATGGGCGGTGTCGGTGCCTCGGGCACCGGCTCGCGCTTCGGTGGCGCGACCGCGAACATCGAGGCGTTCACCGAGACGCAGTGGGTCACCGTGAAGCCCGAGATCGAGCATTACCCCTTCTGACTCACCCTGGACGAGGGAGTCGTGGCACGCACCCGCTCGCAGGTGGTTGCATGGGTGCGGGGTCCATCGGTCCAAGCCGCGCGTCCGCGGCGCCTGCGCGGTCCCCGCAGGTCCGAAGGGAGGGTGACCGTGGCGGACGGTCACGAGGAGAGCCGGCGCTCGGTGCTCGGCCGCGCGTTCGACATCCTCGACTGCTTCGCCGGCGGGGCGGAGCTCACGGTGGCCGGCATCTGCGAGCGCACCGGGCTGCCACCGGCGACGGTGCACCGGATGCTCGCTGCCCTCGTCAAGTGGGAGGGCGTCGAGCGACTGTCGCACGGACGCTACCGCCTGGGTTCGCGCATCTGGCGGCTCGGCATCGGCGCCCCCCAGGTGCGGCGGCTCAGGGAGCTCGCTCAGCCCTATCTCGTCAACCTCCACGTGGCCACGAGGGGGACCGTCTACCTCGGCGTCCGGGATGGCAGCGACGGGATCTTCTCCGACCGGATCACCCGCGTGAAGGCGACGCCGGGGTCGACGAGGGCGACGCGCCGGCTGCCACTGCACCGGACCGGCGGCGGGCGCGTGCTGCTCGCGCACAGTCCCGAGGCCTGGGACGCACTGTGCCGAGACGCGGAGGAGGACCCCAACCTCGCCGCCCTGCTGCCACGGCTGCGGGCCCAGCTCGCCGAGATCCGGCAGACCGGCGTCGGGGTGTCCCGCGACGACGGGCTTCCCGGCCGCACGTCGGTCGCCGCGCCGGTCCTCGGGCCCGAGGGCGTGATCGTCGCGAGCATCGCGGTGGCCTTCCCCGAGTCCCGGATACCGGACCCGCAGGACATCGTGCCGCGGGTGCGGGCCACGGCCCGGGCCATCTCGCACGATCTCGCGGCCGACGGTTGAGCGCACCGCCACCGGCGGCTGCCTGAGGTGTGCCGTCAGGCGCCGTCCTGCTGCTCCCCGAGTGTCGAGCGCAGCAGCCCCCGGAACCACTCGACCTCCGGGGAGCGGATGCTGCGGCGCATCGTGTACGCGGAGACCGCTGACGCAGGCACGGGGAAGGGCAGCTCGAAGGCGCGCACCTCACCACGGTCGGAGAAGCGCTCGGCATAGCTGCCCGGCGCGAAACCGAGATAGTCGGTGACCCTCAGGATATTCGTGATCCCGGTGAAGCTGGGCAGGGTGAGGGCCACGTCGCGGACGATCCCGTGCTCTCGCACGCTCGATGCCACCACGCCATGCCCGGTCGTCGCCGCGACCGCGACGTGCTGCTCGGCCTCGTACTCAGCGCGGCTGGGGCGCGGCCCGATGCGCGGGTGGTCGGTGCGGCACATGCCCAGGTACGGCTGGGAGAAGAGGAAGTCCCGCACGAGGTCGTCCCCCTCGAGCTGGGGCGTGCACACGACGGCGTCAACAGTGCCCATGCGCAGGGCGTCGGAGGCCTGTGTGACACGGAGGGCGCCCACCCAGAGCCTCGCCGAGGGGGACTGCTCGTGCATGGCCGCCACGACGCGTGGCAGCAGGCCCGTGACGCCCACGTCGCTGAGCATGATGGTGAAGGTGCGTCGCGACGTGGCCGGCTCGAAGGCCTCGCTGGCACCCATCGCGCTGTCGAGCCCATCGAGGAGCTCCCTCAGGCGGGGGTAGAGCAGCTCCGCGCGCCGTGTCGGCACGAGCCGGTGGCCCCGACGCACGAAGAGCTCGTCGCCGAAGAGCCGCCGCAGCTTGCCGAGCGCGTAGCTGACCGATGGCTGCGTGAGGAAGAGACGCTCGGCGGCCGTCGTGACGCTGAGCGTCTCGTACACCGTCACGAAGACACGGACCATGCCCACGTCGTACTGCGCCATCGTTCAATCATAGACCCGGTCTATATAAGCATGAACAGAATCGATTGGATTGAATGTCCCGCGCGCCCTACCTTCGAGAAAAGCACCTGGTCGACGACGACCGGGTCCCGAAGGAGCGAGAGCACCATGGCCACCGTTCGTGAAGCGACGTTCGAGCTGCTGCGGCGCCATGGACTCACCACCGTCTTCGGTAATCCTGGCTCCAACGAGCTGCTGTTCCTCAAGGACTTCCCGGAGGACTTCGACTACGTGCTCGCCCTGCACGAGGGCGCCGCCGTCGCGATGGCCGACGGTTTTGCGCAGGCCACCGGGCACGCGGCATTCGTCAACCTGCACGCGGCGGCGGGGACTGGCAACGGTATGGGCGTCCTGACCAACTCGGTCTACTCCAAGTCGCCCCTGGTGATCACCGCCGGTCAGCAGGTGCGCGCCACGGTGGGCCAGGAGGTGATGCTGGCAAACGTCGACGCGTCGCTCCTGACCCGTCCGCTCACCAAGTGGAGCGCCGAGCCCCTGTGCGCCGACGACGTGCCGCGCACGCTGAGCCAGGCCATCCACCTGGCGAGCCTCCCCGCGCCCGGCCCGGTGTACGTCTCGGTCCCGTACGACGACTGGGACAAGCCGGCGCCCGCGGAGACCAGCCACCTGACGCAACGCCACGTCGTGTCCGACGTGCGGCCCTCGGACGAGATGCTGAACGACCTGTTGGTGCGCCTCGAGGCGGCGGAGCGCCCCGTGCTCGTGCTCGGCCCCGACGTCGATGCGGAGCGGGCCAACGAGGCCGCGGTCCGGGTGGCGGAGGCCCTCGGGGCGCCGGTGTGGATCGCGCCGTCTCCCGCCCGTTGCCCGTTCCCGACCACCCACCCGGGGTTCCTCGGGGTGCTGCCCGCCGACGTCACGTCCGTACGCGAAGCCTTCGAGGGGCACGACCTCGTGCTCGTCGTCGGGGCCCCGGTCTTCCGCTACCACCACCACCGTCCCGGCGCCTACCTCCCCCCGGGCATCTGTGTGCTGCAGGTCTCGGGCGACCCCTCCGAGATCGCCCGCGCCCCCTTCGGCGACGGTTACCTGGCTCCGGTCGGGGCGACGTTGTCGGCGCTGGCCGAGGTCGTCGGGCACCGCGGCCAGGACGCCACCGCGGCGGCGCGCCGACCGGCGGTCGTGCGCGGGGCAGACCGGGTCGGAGCCATGCATCCCGACACGGTCTTCGCCACCATCGCGGCGGCGGCTCCCGACGACGTCGTCTACGTCAACGAGTCCACCTCGACGGCGCAGTCGTTCTGGCAGCACGCGCGGATGGTCGAGCCCGGCTCGTTCTACTCCCCCGCGTCCGGCGGTCTGGGCTTCGGACTGCCGGCAGCGGTCGGGGTCCAGCTCGCGCACCCCGAGCGGCGAGTGGTGGCGACGATCGGCGACGGCTCGGCGAACTTCGGCATCACCGCCCTGTGGACGGCGGCGCGATACCACGTTCCCGTCATCTTCGTCATCCTCAACAACGGCACCTACGGTGCGCTGCGCCGCTTCACCCGTCACCTCGACACGGGCGAGACCCCCGGGCTCGACGTGCCCGGCATCTCCTTCACCCGGCTCGCCGAAGGCTACGACGTGCCGAGCGAGCGCGTGGACAACGTGGACGACCTCGCCAACGCCCTGACCAAGGCCTTCGCCGGCACGTCACCGGTCCTCATCGAGGCCATCACGTACTTCGACTGACGGCAACAGGTCGTCTGGAGAGCAAGGAAACCACCATGAAGATCACCATCGAGAACCTGCATCTGCGCTATGGCAAGTTCACGGCGATCGACAACCTCAACCTCAAGATCGGCGAGGGGGAATCTGTCGTCCTGCTGGGCAAGTCGGGGTGCGGCAAGACGAGCACCATGCGGTGCATCGCGGGGCTTGAGGAGCCGACGTCCGGACGGATCACCATCGGCGACACGGTCGTCTTCGACGCCGAACGCGGGATCAGCCTGCCGCCCAACAAGCGCAACGTGGGCATGGTTTTCCAGTCGTACGCGGTGTGGCCGCACATGACCGTCTTCCAGAACGTCGCGTACGCCCTCAAGGTCCAGAAGCTTCCCTCGTCCGAGGTCAGGTCACGCGTCGACGAGGTCCTCGAACTCGTTGGGCTCAGCGACTTCGCCCAGCGGGGAGCCAGCCTGCTGTCCGGTGGCCAGATGCAGCGAGTGGCCTTGGCGCGGTCGCTCGTCATGCGCCCGTCCGTCCTCATGCTTGACGAGCCGCTTTCCAACCTCGATGCGCGCCTGCGCGACCGGCTGCGGGTCGAGCTGCGCGAGATCCAGCTCCAGCTCGGGCTCACGACGGTCTACGTCACCCACGACCAGCAGGAGGCCTTCGCTCTCGCTGACCGCATCGCCCTCATGCAGGGCGGCCGGATCGTGCAGATCGGCGGGCCGACCGACATCTACCACGGGCCGGCCAGCGCCTCGATCGCCTACTTCCTCGGAGTCTCCAACGTCCTCGACTGCACCGCCCGAACCGGCTCCGACGGCTACGTGGTCGCCACCGTGACCTCATCCGGGACGACGGTGCCCACGCGTCAGCGCAGCCTGCCCGCCGGCGACCTCAGGGTGTGCGTCAGATCGGAGGACCTCGTCATCTCGTCGACCCCCACCCGGGGCGACGGAGGCGAGTTCGCCGGCTCGATCGCCGTCACCAGCTTCCAGGGCGCGAGCGTGCGCTACACCGTGACGCTCGACGGCGGGGCAGACCTCGACGTCTTCTCGCCGGCAAAGGGCAGCACGCCGTACGCGATCGGGGACCGGGTCTACGTGTCGGTCGCGCCGGAGAACGTCCAGATCCTGCCCGCCGAGGTCACCCATGACGTGTCCGACGCGTCAGGTGAGGGGGTGGCGGCATGACCCAGGTCGACAACCGACCCGACACCGCCGGGATGGCGACGGCGGGTACGGCGGCCACGTCGTCTGCTGGTCCCCCGCAAAGCAGCCCGACGACTCGAGGTGCGACCCGGCGGACCCGGCGGATCCTGCGACGGGAGGGGCCGGCCTCCGTCATCCTCGCGATCCTCGCGGTGCTCGTCATCGCCCCGATGATCCTCGTGCTCATCGCTGCCCTCGCCACGGAGGTGCCGCGCCCGGGCAACACGGGCTTGGGGTCGTTCACGCTCGACAACCTCGCTCGCCTCGCCACCCCGGAGGCGACGCGAGGCCTGGTCAACTCCCTCGTCATCGGGGCAGGCGCCGCCGTGCTCGCGCTCGTCATCGGCGCGGTGCTCGCTTTCATCTGCGCCCGGACCGACGCTCCGTGGCGCCGCCTGATCTTCTTCATCGGCATGGCGCCGGTCTTCGTGCCGGCGCTGGTCGGCGCCCTCGCGTGGTCGCTGCTCGGGTCACCGAGCGCGGGGTACATCAATGTGCTGCTGGCCGACCTCGGACTGGACCTGCGACTCGACATCTACAGCATCGGTGGGCTCATCTTCGTCCTGGGGCTGTTCTACGCGCCGTACGTCTTCATGCTGGTGCACAGCTCGCTCTCGATGATGAACGCCGACCTGGAGGAGGCCGCCGCCGTGCACGGCGCCTCCCTCGGGCGCATGTTCCGCACCGTGACGGTGCCCCTCGCGATGCCGGCGCTGCTCGGGTCGGGCATCCTCGTGTTCGCGCTGAGCATGGAGAACTTCCCGGTCGCCGCGGTCCTCGGCAATCCGGCCGACATCGAGACGCTGCCGACCTACATCTTCCAGCTGATGGGCGCCGGGCCCGCGGAGGCCAACGCCGCGGCCGGCATCGCGATACTGCTCACCGCCGGGCTCATCCTCGTGACCCTTGGCCAACAGTGGTTCGTCAACCGCCGCAAGTTCACCACCCTCACCGGTAAGGGCGCGCGACCGCGGCAGGTGCCGCTCCGCCGGTGGCGCTGGCCCGCAACGATCTTCGCGATGGTGTACTTCACCCTGTCGGCAGCGCTCCCGACGCTCGCGCTGCTGCTCGGTGCCACCCAGGGTTCGCCGTACCTGACGAGCATGTCGCAGCTCTTCGAGGGCGGGGGCCTCTCCCTCGAGCGCATCGTCGACGTCGCCAACGCGCCGGACTTCCAATCGTCGCTGGCCAACTCCGTCGTGGTCGCCATCGGTGCCGCCCTCGCCGGCACGGTGCTGGCTTTCACCTCCTCGTACATCCGGTACCGCACGCCCAGCCGGCTCGGCAGCCTCCTGGAGCAGGTCGCCATGGGGCCGCTGGCGATCCCTTCGATCGTGCTCGGCATGGGGATCCTCTGGACCTGGCTGAGCCTGCCGCTCCCGGTCTACGGGACCCTCGTCATCCTCGGGATCGCCTGCATGGCCGTCGCCCTCCCGCAGGGCTACCGCTCGATCTCGGCCTCCATGCTCCAGCTGCACGGCGACTTGGAAGACAGCGCAGTCATGCTCGGGGCGCGCCGTGGCCGCGCGATCCTCCACGTCACTGTCCCGCTCATGCGCGTCGGCATCGTCTCGACGGTCCTCCTGCTGCTCATGCTCGCCATGCGCGAACTGTCCGCGTCCCTGTTCCTCTTCACCTCCGACACCCGGATCCTCTCCATCCTCGTCTTCGACCAGTTCGAGAATGGACAGACGACGACGGCAGCCTCGATCAGCCTGCTCTTCGTCCTCGTCATCGCCGCGCTCGCCATCACCGCGCAGCTCATCGGCGGGCGCGACACGAAGCGCAAACAGCTCACTGAGGCCTCTGACGCGGGCACCAACTCTCTCTGACCCGCGACCCGCGACCCCCGGCCGACGGCAACCGCCGGCGGCAACACGTGCTGCGCCTCTCGACGCATGCTCCCTGCATCCATGCCCAGGAAAGGTTCCACGACCATGAACAAGCGCACGGCAGCAATCCCCGCGATGACCCTGCTGCTCGTCGGCACCCTCGCCGCGTGCGGGGGGACGTCCTCCGCCGGCAGCGTCATCAAGAGCAATGCCACAGTCAACACCGCGGCCGGGCTCGTGATCGACGGTGAGTCGATCGCCGATCGGGCCACCTACGACACGGCCAAGACCCAGACGCTCAGCCTCTACTCCGGTTACCAGGAGTCCAACGAGAAGGAGTTCATCGCGGCGTTCACCAAGGACACCGGGATCAAGGTCGACCTCATGCGTCTCGTGCCCGCCCGCCTGTCGGAGCGAGTCCTGTCCGAGCAAGGCGCCGGCAAGCTCGGCGCGGATGTCATCCGAACCTCCGACTACGACATCGTGGATGGCTTCGCCAAGGCAGGCGTGTGGGACCCCTACGTGGTTCCCGGGACCAGCACGCTCAAGGACGTCGTCATCGAGGGCGGCAAGTTCTCGCGCGTCGCCGCCGTCGTGCAGACGTTCGGCTACAACACCCAGGTGGTCTCCGAGGCCGACGCGCCGAAGTCTTGGGCCGACCTTCTCGACCCGAAGTGGGCGGGCAAGATCGGCATCTCCCAAGGCCTCTCCGGCGGGTCGAACGTCGCGCTCAACCGGTTCGTGGCCACAAAACTGACCCCCGGTTACTGGGACAAGCTCGCCGCCCTCAAGCCGGTGGTCTACGACGGCGCCGGGCAGAAGGCGACGGCTCTCGCGCGCGGCGAGATCGCCATCGCGACCACCGGCTCGGCGTCGGTCAACGTCGCCGCGACCAAGGACAAGGCGCCGGTCAACTACGTCGTGCCGGCAGAGGGCTTCGTGACCTTCGACTACTACCTCGGCAAGACGAAGGCGGCCAAGAACGTCGAGGCCGCCAAGATCTTCATGAACTACAACTTCTCCAAGCGCGGTCAGAGCCTCTTCGCCCAGCTCGGCGACTACGCCGTGCGCCCCGATGTTGCTGCCCCGGTAGCGCTCGGCCGTGAGCTGCCGGACGTGACGTCGGACAAGGTATGGCGGATGTCGCTCGCCGACGTCGACAAGCAGGTGGCCGACTCGGCGGTGTGGAAGCGCGCCTTCAAATACTGACCTTGCACTCCTGGCCACGTGACAGTCGACCGCGTCCCCCAAGGGACGCGGTCGACCGGTCCCCCACCCCGCCCCGCCTGGGAACGTCGCAGGGACCTGAGACCCGCGTGCGCGAGCATGGATCGCTTGCGGTGCATGTCAATCGCGGGCCCAGGTCCACCCAACCCGTCATTTCGTCCGTCGACGGCGATATATGTGTAGTCAAACGCCTCGTGCTCTGGACGTTCCTCGGAGAGCATCTGCGCGAGCTGTTTTACCCCGTCATAGCCCCGAAACGTGCCCCGGTCGATGAGGACGACGACGTCCTCGGCGACAGTGCGCTGAAGGTCCTCATCAAGGACGCTCGAGGGCTTGTCCACCCAGTCGTTGGCCAGGTTCAGGTGGTCATCGAGCACTTCACGTGCAGTGCGGCGGCTCAAGTCCTCACGGTGGGTCCCTCGGCTCGCAATTCAGACCAGCCGGTCGGTCTCGGGTCACCGACGCAAGGTCTCGCCGCCGTGCGGCCAACCGCCGTGATTCCGTCTGCTGCCACAACCGCCTCGGGCGCGGAGACGGCTACGGGCGAGCTGTAGAGCCACCCCATCAGGGTGATGCGCGCCCACCCCGAGGGGCCGACCATGGTGACCGGTGCTCTCGAGTGTGAGGGGTTGACGATGACACGTGTGCGGGCGCGATTGCCCGGGATGTCGCCCGTCAGGAGTGGCGGACACCATGGCTGAGGGTCCACCGCCCGTCGGCGCGACCGGCGCGGAGGCATCGACCCAGCCGACGCGCGCCGGGCTCGTCCTGCTCGCCCTCATCACGGTCGCAGGGGTCGCGAACCTCAACCTGTCGGTCGCCAATGTCGCGCTGCCGTCGATCGGCCGCGCCTTCAGCTCCTCCCAGACGACGCTCGACCTCATCGCAGTCGGGTACTCCCTCGGGCTCGCCGGATCCGTGCTCTACCTCGGAGCGATCGGCGACCGCTACGGCCGCAAGCTGCTGCTCGTCCTCGGCATGGCGCTGTCCGTACCGGCCTGCCTGCTGGCCGCCTACGCCCCCTCCGACGTCGTGCTGTTCCTGGCGCGGGTGCTCGGCGGCGTGTCGGCAGGCATGGCCTACCCCACCACCCTCGCGCTGATCACCGCACTGTGGGCCGGCCCCGCCCGCACCCGATCGATCGCCCTGTGGTCTGCGATCGGTGGCGGCGTCGCCGCTCTGGGACCGCTGGTCGCAGGCTTCCTGCTCGAGCGCTTCTGGTGGGGGTCGGTCTTCCTCGTCACGCTTCCGCTGGCCGCCGTCGCACTCGTCATGGCGGTGATGCACGTGCCGGCCCACGTCAACGAGACCGCCGATCCGGTGGACAACCTCGGTGGAGTGCTGTCCGTCATCCTCGTCGGCGCGCTGATCCTCGCGATCAACTTCGCTCCCGTCTCCGGCAAGAGGACGGTGGCACTCGGCCTCGCGGTCGTCGCGGCCGCCGCGCTCGTCGCGTTCGGCGTGCGACAGCGACGGGCCTCGGTGCCGCTCTATGACCTCC
Organism: Terrabacter sp. Ter38; assembly: GCF_024519435.1. GTDB lineage: Bacteria > Actinomycetota > Actinomycetes > Actinomycetales > Dermatophilaceae > Terrabacter. Next base: position 96,596 of record NZ_JALJRZ010000005.1, on the reverse strand, counting down.
ACATCGCTGGGCGCCGCGTCTTCTGGGTGGCGGCGTGCGCGGGGATCGTCGTCTTCGGCTCGCTGATGGCATCCGCCTTCGTCAGCCAGCAGTACCTCCAGAACGTCCTCGGCTACTCCACCTTCGAGGCCGGTGCGGCCTTCCTGCCAGCGGTGGTCCTCATGGTCCTGGTCGCGCCGCGCTCCGCGAAGCTCATCGAGTCGCACGGATCCCGGTTCACGCTGCTGGCTGGCTACGTGTTCCTGTTCCTCGCGTTCGCCTGGATGCTCGTCTTCTGGTCCGAAGGCAGCCCCTACTGGCAGATCGCGCTCGCCTACGCCTTCATCGGCATCGGCGTCGGGTTCGCCGGCACGCCGGCGTCGCACTCGCTCACCGGCTCCGTCCCGGTGCAGCGGGCCGGCATGGCTTCCGGCACCGCCGACCTGCAGCGTGACCTCGGCGGTGCGATCATGCAGTCGATCTTCGGGGCACTGCTCACCGCTGGGTATGCCGCCGCCGTCAGTGCGAGCGTCGCCGCCGCCTCGAACGGCGACGAGATCACCAGCAGCGTGCAGAGCGAGCTGACGAAGTCGTTCGCCGGCGCCGACGCGGTGGCCGAGCAGTATCCGCAGTACTCGGCACAGATCATCGCCGGCGCCCGGGAGTCGTTCCTGTCGGGCGCCGACTGGGCCTACACGGCCGGCATCATCGCGATCCTCGTGGGTGCCGTCATCGTGTTCGTCCTGTTCCCGAAGCATCAGGGAGAGCTGGAGCTGCTGGCCCGGTATCGCGCAGAGGATGCCCGGCCGTCCAGGGCGGGAAGCCGCACATGAGTACGGATCGGCCCGACAAGGCGTCCCGGCTGGCCCCCGAGTCGCTGCGCGGCTACCGACGATCGTGGCTGAGGGCGGACATCGTCGCCGGGCTGACCCTCGCGGCGGTGGCCATCCCCGAGACCATGGGCTACACCTCGATCGCCCAGGTGCCGGTGATCACCGGTCTCTACACGGTTCTCTTCCCGGCACTCGTCTTCGCGCTGCTGGGCTCGTCCCGGCTGCTCGTCGTCGGCGCCGACTCCGCCACCGCAGCGATCCTGGCCGGCGGCCTCGCCGCCCTCGGGATCGCCGGGCTCACGCCGAACTCGCCGCAGTGGCTCGCCCTGGCCTCGTTGACCGCGCTCATGTGCGGCGTCCTGCTGCTGCTCGCCCGACTCCTGCGGCTGGGGTTCCTCGGTGACTTCCTGTCCGCCTCGGTGCTCATCGGCTTCCTCACCGGCGTGGGCATCCAGGTCTTCACCGGCCAGCTGCCCGACATGCTCGGGATCCCCAAGGGAAAGGGCAACTGGTTCGAGCAGCAGTGGTCGATGCTGACCCGTCTGGGCGACACCAGCCTGCCCACCCTGGCCTTCGCCGTGGGGACCCTCGCCATCATCGTCGGCTTCAAGCGCTTCGTGCCGAAGGTCCCGGGGGCGATCGTCGCGGTGGTCCTGTCGATCATCCTGGCCTCCACCCTGCAGGTCTCGTCACACGGGGTGGCGATCGTCGGGCCGATGCAGGGCGGGTTCCCGCCGGTCGGACTGCCCGAGGGAATCGGCTGGTCCGATGTGCCGCAGCTGCTGGGCGTGGCCTTCTCGTGCTTCGTCCTCATCATCGCCCAGAGCGCCGCGACCTCGCGCAGCTTCGCCACCCGACACGGTCAGCGGGTCGACATCAACCGAGACATCGTCGGCCTGAGCGGGGCCAACCTCGCAGCGGGCCTGAGCGGCACGTTCGTGGTCAACGGCAGCCCCACCAAGACACAGATCCTCGATGAGCAGAAGGGCAAGACCCAGCTGGCCAACGCCACCATGGCACTGGTGGTGCTCGTCATCGTGCTGTTCTTCACCAGCGCGCTGACCAACCTGCCCAAGCCGGTGCTCGGGGCGATCGTGTTCCTCATCGGCGTCGACCTCATCGACATCGCCGGGCTGCGCCGGGTCTGGCTGGCCCGGCCCAGCGAGTTCTACATCGCGGTCCTCACCGCGGTCGTCGTCTTCGCCGTGGGCGTGGAGCAGGGCATCGTCCTGGCCGTGGTCCTCTCCATCGTGGAGATGGTGCGGCGCCAGTACCGGCCACACCGGTTCGTGATGGGCATCGACGCCGAAGGCGAGCCGACCTACGCCCGAGCGCAGCAGGGCATGCAGAGCGCACCGGGGCTGCTCGTCTTCCGCTACGACGCTGACCTCTTCTACGCCAACGCGAACCAGTTCTCCGACGGGGTCCAGCAGCTCATCACCTCGACGCCAGACCCGGTGCGGTGGCTGGTGCTCGACTGTTCGTCGATCCCTGACATCGACTACTCGGCAGGGGCGGCGCTACACCAGCTCGTGACCTTCGTCGACAACCGAGGAGCGACGCTGGCTCTGGCCGCCCTCGACCCGGACCTGCGCGCGACCCTCGAGAAGCTCGGCGTCCTGCAGATGCTCTCCGCCGACCACATCTACCCGACCGTCGCGGACGCCGTCGTTGCGTTCCGCTCGTCGTCGCCGAAGCTCGGCCCCGGCACTCGACCAGCCGAGACGTAGGAGTCATCATGACCGTTTCCGGGACCCCATCGCACCTGAGCGCTGCCGAGCGACGGGCCCTCGGCAGGCAGGCGCGGGACCGCGCGCCGCTCGAGGCGCAGGCTGGCTGGCAACCACCACCGGGGCGCCCAGACCCGGTGGGCTTGCTCGAGGCCCAGAACGCCACACGAGAGCCGGACCTCGTTCCGGTCCGGCACGGCCGGATGATGGTCTCCGCGTTCACCTTCTATCGCGGCTCGGCCGCGATCATGGCCGCTGACCTGGCCACCAGGCGCACCGCAAGGCTCGATGTGCAGCTGTGTGGCGATGCCCACCTGTCGAACTTCGGGGTCTACGCATCGCCGGAACGGCAACTGCTCTTCGACCTGAACGACTTCGACGAGACGTTGCCCGGCCCGTTCGAGTTCGACGTCTGGCGATTGGCCGCCAGCTTCGTCATCGCGGCGCGCCACAACCTGTTCGAGCCCTCGGACGTCCGCGAGATCTGCCTGACCGTGGCTAGGTCCTACCGGGAGGCGATGGCGGAGTTCGCCCAGCAGGACACGCTGGACGTCTGGTATGCCCGCCTGTCCGAGGCCGAGCTGCGCAAGGGGATGAAGCGGGCCCGCCGGAGCCTGGTGGCCCTGGACAAGGACACCAAGGACACCAAGAGCCACCAGCACCCCTCGGCCGAACACGCGGGCGCGTCGATCAAGGCAGGCGAGGCCCTCCTGCGGAAGGCACACCGCCGGACCAACCTGCAGGCCCTGGCCAAGCTCACCGAGGTCGTCGACGGGAAGCAGCGCATTGTCAGCCAACCACCCGTGCTCATCCCGCGCCGCGAGCTCGACCAGTACTACGAGCTCGACGCCGCCGACATCGACGACGTCATCAGGCAGTTCTTCGCGCGCTACAGGCTGACGCTCAGCGACAGTCGGCGGCGCCTGCTGGACCGCTACACGATCGTCGACGTTGCCCGCAAGGTCGTCGGCGTCGGCTCCGTCGGAACCCGAGCCTTCGTGGCGCTCCTGGAGGGTCGCGACGAGAAGGACCCCTTGTTCCTCCAGGTGAAGGAAGCCACCCGGTCCGTCCTCGAGGCGCACCTGCCTGCAAGCGCGTACGTCGACTCCGGACAGCGCGTGGTCGAGGGCCAGCACCTGCTCCAGTCGGCGTCGGACATCTTCCTCGGCTGGTCCGCGGGCATCGAGACGGACCGGCACTACTACTGGCGCCAGCTCAGGGACATGAAGGGGGCTGCGGTCGTCGAGGCGATGGTCCCGGCCGGCATGACCTTCTACGCCCAGATCTGCGGCTGGACGCTGGCCCGCGCCCACGCGCGGACCGGGGACCCCATCGCCATCGCGGCCTACCTCGGCAGCAAGCGGCGGTTCGACAAGGCGGTCGCCGAGTTCGCGGAACGGTACGCCGACCAGAACGACCACGACTACGAGGCCTTTCTCGACGCCATCAGCTCGGGCCGCGTCGAAGCGCGCGCAGGGGTCTGAGCTGATGGTCGGACCACCGCCGCAGCACGCCGAAGAGCCCGCACCAAGGGTGGCGGACGTCCTGGTCTCTCCCCCGCGTCGAGTGGTCGTCGTGGCGATGCTCCGGGTCGTGCTGTCGCTGGTCGTGGCCGTCGTCGTGTACTTCCGCATTCCGCTCACGGGGGCGTCGGAGGCGCGGTCGGTCGCGACCTTCGTCTCCGGGTTGGTCATCGTCGTCGTGGTGCTCGCCTTCCAGACCCGCGGAATCGTTCGTTCGCCGTTTCCCCTGCTCCGGACGGTGGAAGCCCTCGCGACGACGGGTCCGTTGTTCCTCATCGTGTTCGCCAGCTCGCACTACGTCATCGACAACATCGATCCAGACAGCTACACCCAGCCGATGACACGACTTGACGCCCTCTACTACACCGTGACGACGTTCGCGACCGTCGGTTACGGCGACATCTCCCCCGTGTCGCAGACGGCGCGACTCGTGGCAACGCTGCAGATGCTGCTCGGTCTCGTCTTCCTCGGCCTCGTGGCCCGGGTCATCACAGGAGCAACGCAGCTCGGGATGAAGCGACGGAGAGAGGGCCACGAGAGCTGACCGCCCGATCACGGCGGACGACTCCGACCCAGTCCCCATGTGCCGGGTCGACTGACAAGCACAACGGCGCGAACACGACGATCAGCGCGATTGTTGCGAGCCACCCCGCAACGAGTCTCCGCAGAAACCGCGTGTGCACGGACACGCTCGCCGGTGTCGTCCTATGCCAACGCCATGGACTCGGTGGCGTCGATCTTCGAGATGGATGTCCGCCAGCCAGGTGGCGGAGTGGGCGGGACACAGCGTGGACGTACTCCTGCGCGTCTACGCGTCCTGCATCGTGGGGCCAGGACGAGGCCGCCCGACGACGAGTCGAGTCCGCGCTCAGCGGTGCCGCAGCTTCTCACGCAGCCACCCTGCGTGGGCCCCCGTCAGATTTCCCCACGTTTTCCCACAGGTCCGTAAATAGCCGTTCGCGGCCACCGACAGTCGGACATGCCCGTAGGACGGCAGAAGGGCCTCCGACCCGCGTTTCCGCTGGTCAGAGGCCCTTCCGAGCACTGGGTGGCAGGTGAAGGATTCGAACCTTCGTAGCTCTCGCGACGGATTTACAGTCCGTTTCCATTGGCCGCTCGGACAACCTGCCTTGGTGCGTCTGGAAGGATAGCAAGAGATCGGGCGCGGTCCGAAATCGGGGCCGCAGCGACCTCTTCGTCGTGGCCGCACCGCCTTCGCGCACTCGCCCAACAGACCAGACAACAGCATCCGGAAGGACCCCACCGATGGCCGACTCCTCGTTCGACATCGTCAGCAAGTTCGACAAGCAGGAGATCGCGAACGCGGTCAACAGCGCGAGCAAGGAGATCGCGACGCGCTACGACTTCAAGAACGTCGGCGCCTCCGTCGACCTCGCCGGCGAGGTCATCAAGATGAAGGCGAACACCGAGGAGCGCTGCCTCGCGGTGCTCGACGTCGTGCAGACGCACCTGGTCAAGCGCAAGGTCAGCCTCAAGCATCTCGACGTCCCCGAGGCAGGCCCGCGCCTCTCCGGCAAGGAGTACCACCTCGACGCGCCCCTCAAGGAAGGCATCTCCCAGGAGAACGCGAAGAAGATCAACAAGCTGATCCGCGACGAGGGGCCCAAGGGCGTCAAGAGCCAGATCCAGGGCGACGAGCTGCGCGTCTCGAGCAAGTCCCGCGACGACCTCCAAGCCGTCCAGCGGATGCTTCGCGAGGCCGACCTCGACGTCGCCCTCAACTTCACGAACCAGCGCTGACTCCCTCGGTTCGCTTGGGTCACAAGCGAACCCACCACGACAGAGCACGTATGCCGTCCACCTCGGTGGGCGGCATACGTGCGTCTCAGAGCGGCCGGGCGAGATCGCGCAGGTCGGGGAAGACCTCGACCGCGAGAGGCCACCAGAAAAGGTGGCCGCACAGCTGGGCGTAATCCTGCGGCGTGACCCAGCGGGTCTCGTGGATGCCGTCGTCGCCGTCGGTGAGCTCGGGCCGCACGTCGTCGAGCCGGGTGCGGAAGACCTGGAGGAACGGCTTGTCGCGGCCGAAGACGTTGTCATCGGTCTTCGGCGTGAACCGCTCGTAGCCGCAAGGGAGCACGTCCGGGTGCCGCAACCTCAGGCCGGTCTCCTCGAAGGTCTCCCGGACGGCGTTCTCGACCGGCGTCTCGTCGCCCTCGCGCCAGCCGCCCGGCGAGCCCCACTGGTCGCGGCGGACGCTGTGCACGACGACGAAGTCTCCCCGCCGGTCGCGGACGAAGACCATCGCCGCGAGCACCCGGGCGGGGTCGAGTGGGTCGTCGGAGGCCACGAGGTCGACGTCGCTCGGCCCGTTGGGGAAGGACACGTCGAGGATGCGACGCACCCCCCGGTCGCGTTTGCGCTTGCGGAGCCGCAGCCCGGACGCGTTGAGCCGGCGCGCGAGGTCGACCCCGGTCGTCGGCGTCGCGCCCGCGTCCACGGCGTCCTGCCAGCGCCCCTGCGGTACGTCGTAGTGGTCGCCGTCGAACGAGCGCGGGTGCAGCTGCGCTGCCCGCGCGACCTCGTGCAGCTCGTCGTAGGAGACGTCGCTGACGAGGTGGGCGAAGAGCCGACCGTGGGCGGGCCAGATCGGCTGGTCGATCCACACGGTCATGCCTCGAAGCCTAGGCCAGGGCGCCGACGCGTGCCGTCGGCGCCCTGTGGACGACCCCGGCTCCCGCTCCCTCGTCCGACCTAGCCTCGGACGAACGCGGCCACCGTCCGGTCGGCCCACGATCGAGGAGAGCACCCATGTCCCGTTCCGTCGTTGACACCGAACGCATCGCCGCAGCGGCCGGCGACATCCACCGGCTCGCCGACACCATCACGTCGAGCACCGCCGAGCTGCGCGGGCGCCTCGCCGGCATGGGCGCGGACTGGCAGGGCCCGGCCAAGGTCGAGTTCGAGCGCGTCATGCACGACTACCAGCGCATCCAGGCCCAGATGACCGAGGCCCTGGCCGACGTCGGCCGCCTCACCCTCAAGGCGTCCTCGGCCTACGCCGAGCACGAGAACGCGACCCGCGCCCTCTTCGCGCGCTGACCTTTCCCGGAAGCGGCGCCCGCCCTCGCGGCGCCGCAGGGCGTCGTGCCGCGGACGGCGAAAGGCAAAGGGAGAAGGGCGACTCCCCCGTGAGGAGGAGCCGCCCTTCGGACGTGCTGCGGTACTGCTCAGACGACATGGCTCAGAAGCCCATGCCGCCCATGCCGCCCATGTCGTCGCCACCGGGCATCGCCGGCGCGTGCTTCTCGGGCTTGTCGGCGATGACGGCCTCGGTCGTGAGGAAGAGGGCCGCGATCGAGGCTGCGTTCTGCAGCGCCGAGCGCGTCACCTTGACCGGGTCGATGATGCCGGCGGCCAGCAGGTCGCCGTACTCACCCGTCGCGGCGTTGAGACCGTGACCGGCCTCGAGACCGCGCACCTTCTCCGCGACGACGCCACCCTCGAGACCGGCGTTGATCGCGATCTGCTTGAGCGGGGCCTCGGTCGCGACGCGCACGATGTTGGCACCGGTCGCCTCGTCACCCTCGAGCGACAGCTCGTCGAGCGCCTTGGCGGCCTGGATGAGGGCCACGCCACCACCGGCGACGATGCCCTCCTCGACGGCAGCCTTCGCGTTGCGGACGGCGTCCTCGATGCGGTGCTTGCGCTCCTTGAGCTCGACCTCGGTGGCCGCGCCCGCCTTGATGACGGCGACGCCGCCGGCGAGCTTGGCGAGGCGCTCCTGGAGCTTCTCGCGGTCGTAGTCGGAGTCCGACTTCTCGATCTCGGCCTTGATCTGGGCGATCCGGCCCTCGATCTGCGAGCGGTCCTCGGCGTCCTCGACGATGGTCGTCTCGTCCTTGGTGACGACGACCTTGCGAGCCTTGCCGAGCAGGTCGAGGGTGGCGTTCTCGAGCTTGAGACCGACCTCCTCGGAGATGACCTGGCCACCGGTGAGGATGGCGATGTCGGTGAGCATGGCCTTGCGGCGGTCGCCGAAGCCGGGAGCCTTGACGGCGACCGACTTGAACGTGCCCTTGATCTTGTTCACGACGAGCGTCGCGAGCGCCTCACCCTCGATGTCCTCGGCGATGATCAGCAGCGGCTTGCCCGACTGCATGACCTTCTCGAGGAGCGGGATGAGGTCCTTGATGTTGCCGATCTTGGAGTTCGCGACGAGCACGTAGGCGTCGTCGAGGACGGCCTCCATGCGCTCGGTGTCGGTGACGAAGTAGGCGGAGATGTAGCCCTTGTCGAACCGCATACCCTCCGTCATCTCCAGCTCGAGGCCCATGGTGTTGGAGTCCTCGACGGTGATGACACCTTCCTTGCCGACCTTGTCCATCGCCTCGGCGATGAGAGCACCGATCTCCTCGTCGGCCGCCGAGATGCTGGCGGTCGAGGCGATCTGCTCCTTGGTCTCGATCTCCTTGGCCTGCTCGAGCAGGCGGGCGGTGACGGCCTCGACGGCCTTCTCGATGCCCCGCTTGAGCGCCATCGGGTTGGCGCCGGCGGCCACGTTGCGCAGGCCTTCCTTCACCATCGCCTGGGCGAGCACGGTCGCCGTCGTCGTGCCGTCACCGGCGACGTCGTCGGTCTTCTTGGCAACTTCCTTGACGAGCTCCGCGCCGATCTTCTCGTACGGGTCGTCGAGCTCGATCTCCTTGGCGATCGAGACGCCGTCGTTGGTGATCGTGGGGGCGCCCCACTTCTTCTCCAGGACGACGTTGCGGCCCTTGGGGCCGAGGGTCACGCGGACGGCGTCGGCGAGGATGTTCATTCCTCGCTCGAGCCCGCGACGCGCCTCTTCGTCAAACGCAATGGTCTTGGCCATTCGGGTGGTCCTCCACGCGAATCGTTGGTGGTGGCCCGCATGACGCCCGCGACGGACGGGACCGGTCTCCCCAGCTTCATGTAGCTGCGAACCCAGCCCCTCGGCATACGGCCCATTTCTGTCACTCCCCTAGGGAGAGTGCTAACGCCATTATTGGCACTCTCGGGGTGAGAGTGCAAACGTCTGGCCCCCCGGGTGAGGGCGTATGCCGTCCGCGCGGGTCAGGCGTCCACGGCCGGTGCCAGCGCGGCGGCGATCCGGGCGGCGTGCTCGGCGGACTCCTGCTCCGAGGCGTAGGTCGTCCGCGGCCAGAAGAAGCCGCGGAGGCCGTCGCCCTTGGTACGCGGGACGACGTGCACGTGCAGGTGCGGCACGGACTGGCTCACGACGTTGTTCATCGCCACGAAGGTGCCCTGCGCGCCGAGCGCACCGACGACGGCCGCGGCGAGGCGCTGGGTGGCCCCGAGCACCGTGGCGTGCAGCTCGGCCGGCAGGTCGAGCAGGGTGTCGACGTGTCGGCGCGGGACGAGCAGGACGTGACCCTTGAAGACCGGGCGGCGGTCGAGGAAGGCGACGAGGTCCGGCTCGTCGAGCACGACGTCGGCCGGCACCTCCCCCGCCACGATCGAGCAGAAGACGCAGTCCATGGCGACAGGCTCCCACGTCGGGGTCGCCCCGGGATCGCGCCGGTGTCGCCCCGGTGTCGCCCCGGTGTCGCCCCGGTGTTGCGCCAGGCTCGAGGACGGTCAGCAGATGATGAGCAGGAAGCAGCCGCCGTCGCTCGACGTCGGCGAGGGGGTCGGCGTCGGGGTGGGCTTCTTCGTCGAGGTCGGCTTCGGCTTGGGGCTCGGGCGGCCCTTCGTGTGAGTCGACGACGGGCTCGGGGCCACGGTCGAGCTCGGCGCGGGCGGCGTCGTGGCCTGGCTCGAGGACGGGGCGGGTGCCGAGGTGGTCCGCACCGACGAGGTCGGGTCGGAGGCCGGCTGGACGACCGCCGTCGCCGGAACCCGCGTGGCTGCCGGGCGGGTGGTCCCGGTCGCGGCGGTGGCCGTGCCGGTCGCGGCAGCGGAGGTGTCGACCGAGCCCCAGGCGTCGTCGGAGGTCGTGCTCGTCCAGTCACCGCCGGGCAGTCCGGGGAAGCCGCCGGAGGACGTCGCCTCGTCGCTCCAGCTGTCGCCCGACCAGTAGGCGACGGCGCCGGTCGAGACCAGGGCGATGGCCGCGAGGACCGCGGCGATGAGGACCTTGCGTCGGGACTTCGAGCCGGGAGTGGAGGTGTGGTTCTCGGTCGACATGGTCAACGAACGTAGAGGAATCGGGCGGCAGACGCCTCCCCAGAGGGTGGCCGCTACGGTGGTCCCATGCTCGGGGAGACGTGGGTCACACCGAGGTGCGCCGGGTGAGCGCGCCGCCGGCCGGGGACCGCCCCGCGACGACGAGCGGCTTCGTCGAGGTCGCCGACCGGGTCTTCGTCGCGCGCTACCGGCAGTGGGACGTCAACGTCGGCCTCGTCCTCGGCCGCCACGGCGCCGTCGTCATCGACACGCGGGCGAGCGGCGTCCAGGGCAGCCAGGTCCTCGACGACGTGCGACGCCTCGGCCGTGACATCGAGGTCCGCCACGTCGTCAACACGCATGTGCACTTCGACCACACCTTCGGCAACACCGCCTTCGACACCGCCATCGTCCACGCCCATGACAACGTCGGGCGCACCCTCGAGGCCGATGCCGAGCGGATCAAGACCGCCTTCCGAGCCGACCCCGGGGACGGCCCGGAGTACGGCTACACCGCGCGCGACGCCGTGGAGGTCATGGCGACCGTGGTCCGCGGGCCCGACCGCACCTTCGGCTCGAACGCGACCATCGACCTCGGCGACCGCGTCGTCACGATGACGTATGCCGGCCGCGGCCACACCGACGGAGACGTGGCCGTGCTCGTGCCCGACACCGACGCGATGTTCCTCGGCGACCTCGTCGAGGAGAGCGCCCACCCGTCGTTCGGTGACGACTGCTGGCCGCTCGAGTGGGCCGACACCCTCACCTCACACCTCGTCCAGGCCGAGGACCGCACGATCGTCGTGCCCGGGCACGGGCACCCCGTGGACGGCGCCTTCGTCGCCCGCCAGCGCGACGAGATCGCTGCGGTCGCCGGCGTCATCCGCGAGCGCCGGCTCGGCGCCGTCTCCCTCACGGAGGCGCTGAACGAACCGGACCCGCGCCTGCCCTACCCGCTCGACGACCTGGCCTCCGCGATCCGCCGCGGCTGGGACCACCTCTCCCCACCCACCCCCTGACGCGACACCCGCCCCGGCGCCCGCCGCGCCGGAAGCCTTCCGTCACCGGTTCGTGGAGTTCTTCCGGCACCTGGTGCCGGAAGAACTCCACGAACCCGCTCTCACGACACCCAGGTCACGCCGCGCGCCGCCGACCTGGGCCCGCACGGCAGTCGCGGCCGCACGAGCTGGGATCGCCGTCCCAGCCGCGGGACCGGAGCAGCCGTCCGACGAGCACGCTCGCCCGGCAGGGCTCGAGGACGTGGGGCCACCCGAGCCGCAGCGTGGACTCGCCGCGGGCGACGGCATCGACATCACGCTCGAGGTCGGCCCACTCGCGCCGCGGTCCCGTGTGGACGAACCGCCCGTCGAGCTCGACGACGACGGCGAAGTCGGGGTACTCCACGTCGCGGTACGTCACGCCCCGCCTCGTGACGACCTTGACCTGCCGCCTCGCGGTCGGCAGGCCGTGCGACCGCTCGACGTCATGCAGGTAACGCCGTTCGAACACCGACATCGCGCCCGCGGCCACGTCGTCGAGGATCGGAAGGAGCAGGCGCCGACGAGGCGATCGACCTCGCGCCGACAGCGCGTCGTGCAGTCGGGCCGCTGTCGTCACCCGCTGCTGGCAGGCGTCGCCCAGGACGGCGACGGCCGTGGCCTCGTCAGCACAGGAGGAGGCGACGTCGAGCAGGGCCTCGTCAAGCCGCAGGCGCGGCGGCGAGAGATGGAGCTGCACCCGGCACTCGAAGTCGCTTCGACGGCTCACGACCACCCCCGCAGGCGGAGCGACCCGCCGGCGTGCGTCGACGACCACGTGAACGGGTTCCAGGGCGACCCGCCCGGGAGACATCTCGCGGTCGAGCCAGGACGCTGCCGCCACCTCGCCCGCAGCCGACCTGAGGCCGTGAGCTCGGAGCGCGGATGCCCCGGCGAGCGCAGCCGGCCAGTGGAAGAGCAGGGCGGCCCAGGCCCGCTGCGTCCAGGTCGGGTGTCCGGTGTGGTCGACGTAGACACCGGGATGGATCCGCGCGAGCTCCCGGCGGCGCAGCAGACGCTCCAAGTCGTTGTCGTCGAGGCCGCACTCGAGAGCCTGCGTCCTCGAGATCACTCCGTCCTGCGCGCGAAGCACGTCGCCTGCACTCGTCAGATCCATTCCTCGAGGGTCGCTGCGGCTCCGGCCACCCACGAGGTAGGGGCCGCAGTTGTGGGCAACCCCCGGCTCGCCGCGGGGGATGTGGACACCGACGGACACGTCGTGGAGCTCTTCCGGCGCCAGGTGCCGGAAGAACTCCACGACCTGAGCAGGGGCAGCCAGCCAGGCCGCCGGTCGGGGGCGTCAGCGCGCGATCGCGGACGGGAAGGCGTCGGACCAGGAGCGCAGCGCGACACCGCCGTCGGCCGAACGGTCGACCGACGTCGCCGCGAGCAGCGCGTGGACGATCGCTCGCGCCACGCAGTCGGCGCCTGCCTCCATGAGCAGCGTCTGCTCGACCGGGTCGGGTGCGGGCCGCTCCCCCGTCGCCAGCGTGAAGAGGGTGTCGCCGTCGAAGAGCGTGTGCACCGGCTTGAGCGCCCGCGCGAAGCCGTCGTGACCGATGCCGGACATCTTCTGACACTGGGCCTTGCTCAGGGTGGCGTCCGTCGCGATCACCCCGATCGTCGTCGCGAGGCCCGGGCGGCCGGCATTGGCGGGCAGCGCCTCGGCGTGGGCACGGGACTCCTCGAGCTCTGCCGCACTCGGCCGACCCACGTGGGCCAGCTCGTCGTCGAGACCCAGGCCGACGGCATACGGCAGCCCGGTGGCCGGGTCTACGGCTGAGCCCACCGCGTTGACGGCGATGAGCGCCGCGACGGTCGCACCGGACTCGAGCACGACGCTCGCAGAGCCGATGCCTCCCTTGAAGCCGCCCGCCTTCGCGCCCGTCCCGGCGCCGACGGAGCCCTGGGCGACGCCCGAGGCCGACGCAGTGGCGTATGCCGCCCTCCCGTCCTCCGCGCGCGGACGGTGGCCCCATGTGCCGCCCCGTCCGAGGTCGAAGAGGATCGCGGACGGCACGATCGGCACGACGTGTCCGGGCTCGCCCATCGGCCAGCCGATCCCGTCGTCGAGCAGGGCGTCCACGACCCCGTCCGCGGCGGCGAGGCCGAGGGCGGACCCGCCGCCGAGGACGATCGCATTGATCCGGTCGACGAGGTTGCGCGGGTCGAGCAGGTCGGTCTCACGCGTGCCGGGGCCACCGCCACGCACGTCGACCCCGGCTACCGCACCGCCCTCGGGTGCGAGCACGACGGTGACACCCGTGAGCCACCCGGGCTCGTCACGGGTGCAGTGGCCGACGCGCACACCGGCGACGTCGACGAGGGAGTTCGTCGGGCCGGGGGCCGCGACGAAGGGGCCACCGCTCACTGCGGGTCCCTGAGGTCGAACTCCATGAGGCGTCCCGGCGAGCTGAAGCCGAGCCGCTCGTAGAACTCCTGCGCGCGGTCGTCGGGGGCGTTGAGCCGGATCCACTTGACGTCGGTCGTGCGCGACCACTCGATCATCGCCTCGGTCAGGGCCCGGCCGACGCCGCGGTCACGACAGCCCGGTGCGACGAAGAGGCCGCCGACGTGCAGCCACGAGACGTCCTTGCGCCCGGGCCACGGCAGCGCGCGGATGCGCCGGGTCTCGAGGATGCCGGCGTGGTCGCCCCGGCTCTCTGCGATCCACGTCGGGCGGTCGGGCCGCTCGGCCAGCCACGCGTCGACGAAACGGTCGAGGTAGCCGGTCTCGGACGGCATCCCCAGCTCGCGGGCGAACTGGAGGTGGAGCGCGGCGACGATGAGCGCGTCGTCGGCGGACGCACGGCGGATCGTCACCTCGGCCATGAGGGAAGTGAACCACGCGCGCGCCGTGGCGGCGCGCAACGACGGCCCGGCCGGGGCGCGCTGCCCAGCGGGTGGGACGCGTCGGGCAGCAGCAGTCAGACGTTGATGCCGAGGCGGCGGGTCGTGCGCGCCCGCTGGCGGCTCGCGCGCATCCGGCGCAGGCGCTTGATGAGCATCGGGTCGGCCTCGAGGGCCTCCGGGCTGTCGAGCAGCGCGTTGAGCACCTGGTAGTAGCGCGTGGAGCTCATGTCGAAGAGCTCCTTGATGGCCTGCTCCTTCGAGCCGGCGTACTTCCACCACTGGCGTTCGAACGCCAGGATCTCGAGGTCGCGCGCGCTGAGGCCGTCCTCGGACTCGTGGCGCTGCGGCTGCGCCGTGGCGTGTTCTGTGCTCATGTCCCCGTCTCGCTGCAGTCGTGCTGCGTGTCGCGTCGTGCGTTGGCTCCGGTCACACCCTAGACCGAAATGACAAGGGTGTCATTCAGGTCAGGCGTGGCGCGGGGCATGTCGTCGGCAGACTGTCGCACCGCCGGGAACATACGTCCCACGAGCCTCGTGCGCCCCACCCGTGACGGCCCATCGCGTCGACCGGTGCCCTCGTCGGTGTCGGTGCGGAGTCCGTCCACGAAGACGACATGACCCGATGACCCGATGACCCGCCCGACCCGGGTCAGGCCATCGTGTCGAGGATGGCGTTGACGTCCTCCTTGGTGGTGTGCGGGTTGACGATGGCGAAGCGCGTCAGCGTCTCACCGCGGAAGGTCGTCGGAACGACGAAGGCGAACTCCTGGGCGAGGAGCCGGTCGGTCCACGCCTGGTAGTCCTCGGCCTCCCAGCCGAGGCGGCGGAAGACGACGACCGACAGGTCGGGCTCGCGCACTGTCTCGAGGTAGTCGCGGCGCCCAATCTCGTCGGCGGCGAAGCGGGTCACCTCGAGGGTGCTCTCGATGGCGTCGACGTAGGCGTCGGTGCCGTGCACGGCGAGGGAGTACCAGAGCGGCAGGCCACGCGCGCGGCGCGTCAGGCCGATGGAGTAGTCGGTCGGGTTCCACTCGGCCGACTTCGTGATGACGTCGAGGTAGCCCGCCTCCTGCGTGTGCGCGACCCGCGCCAGCGCGGGCTCGCGGTAGATGAGGGCGCAGCAGTCGAACGGCGCGAAGAGCCACTTGTGCGGGTCGACGATGAACGAGTCCGCGTGCTCGATGCCGTTGAAGAGGTGGCGCACCGATGGTGCGGCGAGGCCGGCGCCCCCGTAGGCACCGTCGACGTGCAGCCACAGGCCGAACTCGCGGCACACCTCGGCGACGGACTCGAGGTCGTCGACGACGCCGAAGTTCGTCGTGCCGCTCGTCGCGACGACGGCGAAGAAGGTCTCGGGACCGTTCTCCTCCAAGGTCTTTCGCAGTTCGGCCCCGGTGAGGCGCAGCTTCTCGTCCACGTGCACGCCGCAGACCTCGGCATCCATGACGGCCGCCATCGAGACGACGGACGAGTGGGCGTTGTCCGTGGCGGCGATCCGGTAGGGGCGCGCGCCCGTGCCCGCTTCCTTGGCCTTCGCCCGGGCTGTGTGCCGTGCCACGACGAGCGCCGACAGGTTGCCCACCGTGCCACCCGGCACGAAGACGCCACCGGCCTCGGCCGGCAGGCCCGCCAGGTCGCTGATCCAGCGCAGCGCCTGGTTCTCGGCGTAGACCGCGCCCGCGCCCTCCATCCACGACCCGCCGTAGATCGACGAGGCGCCGACGACGACGTCGAAGGCTGCTGCCTCGCGCGTCGGGGCACACGGGATGAAGGAGAGGTAGCGCGGGTGGTCGGTCGAGAGGCAGGCCGGGGCCAGGGTGTGCTCGAAGAGCTCCATCGCCCGCGTCGAGCCGAGCCCACCGGCGGTGATGGTCTGGCCGGCGGCAGCCCGGAGGTAGGCCTCCGGCTGCGCTCCGTCGAGCGGGATCGGGTCCATGAGCAGGCGGTCGCGGGCGTAGCTGAGGACCTTGTCGACGGCGACGTGGTCGGCATCCTTGTCGAAGCTGTGCACGCACAGATGCTAGGCCCTGCGGCCGGCTGACCCGACCGGCCCGGGGACGGGTGACCGGTGGGGCGGGAGCTCAGCCGAGGAGGGCGGTGCGCAGCTCGTCGGCGGACGCGACGACGGCGGTGGGCCGCACGCCGTGGAGCGCGTCGGGCAGGCCCGCACCCCACGTCACCGCCACGGTGTCCATGCCCGCTGCCTTGCCGGCGAGGACGTCGACGACAGCGTCTCCGACGTAGACGGCGTCGTTCGACCCGCGGCCCATCCGGTCGAGCGCGAGCAGCAGCGGCGTCGGATCGGGCTTGTGCCGCTCGGTGTCCTCCATCGCGACGAGGACGTCGACGTGCTCGCTGATGCCGAGGATGTCCATGGCCTGCTGCGCCGACTCGCGCCGCTTGGACGTGGCGACCCCGACGTGTATGCCGGCGGCGCGCAGGTCACCGAGGACGTCGACGACGCCGTCGTAGCCACGGATCAGGCGCTCGGTGTTGTCCGCGTTCCACGTCAGGTACGTCGCGTAGAGCTCGTCGGCGTGCTCGGGGGAATGGTCGCGGAAGGCGCCGAGCAGCGGACGGCCGATCCACGAGCGGATCACGTCCGGGTCCTCCTCGCGGCCGAGGATCGTGCGGAACGCGTGCTGGTAGGACTCGACGATGAGGTTGATCGTGTCGGCCAACGTGCCGTCGAGGTCGAAGACGGCGGTGGACCAGCGGGGAGACGTCACCGGCCGAGCCTAGGGCAGCGAGGGCTCCAGCCACCGCCCGCGTCTCATGACCCGGGTCGGGCGAGCGGCGGCGTCGACGACGACCACGTCGGCCCGGGACCCGACCTCGATCGAGCCCCGGTCGGCCAGCCCGAGCGCGCGGGCGGGCGTGCGCGTGGCGGGGCGGACGGCATACGCCATCGGGACGCCCGAGGCGACGGCGCGGGCGACGATGTCGGCGACGTGGCTCGTGCCACCGGCGATGGATCCGGGGCTCGTGCCGTCGGGGTCGCGCGTCAGGCGGGCGATGCCACGGTCGACGACGACCGAGAGACCGCCGAGGACATAGGCGCCGTCCCCCACCCCGGCGGCGGCCATGGCGTCGGAGACGAAGGCGACATGGTCGGGGCCGACGAGGTCGAGGACGGTGCGCACGGTGTCGTCCGACAGGTGCGCGCCGTCGGCGATGAGCTCGACGGTGACGTGGCCCCGGGCGGCCGACCGCATCAGTGCCGGGACTGCGCCCGGCTTGCGGTGGTGCCACGGGTCCATGCCGTTGAAGAGGTGCGTGGCGAGGTCGGCACCGGCCGCGACGGCCTGCTCGACCTGCGCATAGGACGCCGTCGTGTGGCCGATCGCCGCGTGGATGCCGGCCGTCGTGAGCCAGCGGACGAGGTCGAGGCCGTGCGCGCGCTCCGGGGCGAGGGTCACCTGGCGGATGTGACCGCGGCCCAGCTCGATGAGCCGCTCCACCTCGGCGAGCGAGGGGTCGCGGAGCAGCGCCGGGTCGTGGGCCCCGCAGCGGGCCTCGGCCAGCCACGGGCCCTCGAGGTGGATGCCGTCGACGACCCCGTCGTCGGCGAGCTCGGCGAGCATCGCCACCCCACGCTCGAGGTCGCGCGGGCTCATCGTGACGAGGCTCGCGATGAGACTCGTCGATCCGTGGACATGGTGGTGCTCGGCCGCCGCGGCCGCGGCGTCGTCGCGCAGGTCGGTGAACGCCGTCCCCCCGCCACCGTGGCAGTGGATGTCCACGTACGCCGGCACCATCGTCCCGCTCACCCGCTCGGTCGCACCGTCGCCGGGTGGGGGCCCGTCGCCCGCGATGACCGGGGTGACCGCCGTGATGCGCTCGCCCTCGACGTGGACGAGGACGTCGGGCAGCACGATGTCGTCGACGAGGGCAGGTCCGCGCAGTGTGAGGTTCATCGGGGTCGATTCTGTCGCACACCGGGCGGGGGTAGCGTGAGGCCGTGCCAGCCCGACCCCTCAGCGACCTCGTCCACCCGACGTGGGTCCCGGCGCTCGAGCCGGTGGCCGACACCATCACCGCGATGGGCGAGTTCCTGCGCGCCGAGGTCGCGGCCGGCCGCGGCTACCTGCCCGCCGGCGACCGCGTCCTGCGGGCCTTCTCGCTGCCGCTGCCGGACGTGCGGGTGCTCGTCGTCGGCCAGGACCCCTACCCGACGCCCGGCCACCCGGTGGGGCTGAGCTTCAGCGTCGCGCCGGACGTGCGGCCGGTCCCGCGGTCGCTGCAGAACATCTACCAGGAGCTCGGCACCGACCTCGGCGTGCCGACGCCGGGCAACGGCGACCTGACGCCGTGGTTCGAGCGCGGTGTCATGCTGCTCAACCGGGTCCTGACGGTGCGCCCCGGGGCGAGCGCCAGCCACCAGGGCAAGGGATGGGAAACCGTGACAGCACAAGCGATCTCTGCCCTGGTGTCACGCGGCGGGCCGCTCGTCGCCATCCTCTGGGGGCGGCAGGCGCAGTCGCTCGCGCCGATGCTCGACGACGTGCCGCGCATCGAGTCGGCCCACCCGTCCCCGCTCTCGGCCCGCTCCGGCTTCTTCGGCTCGCGGCCCTTCAGCCGCACCAACGACCTCCTCGCCCAGCAGGGCGCGGCTCCCATCGACTGGAGGCTGACATGACCCAGCCCACCCCCGAGGTCTCCGGGCCCACGGTCTGGACCCGTTTCGTCGCCATCGGCGACTCCTTCACCGAAGGCATGTGCGACGACGACCCGACGTTCGGCCACGACGGCGAGTTCGCCGGCTGGGCCGACCGTCTCGCGTCGCACCTCTCGGAGATCGCCCGTGCCGACGGGCTCGACTTCGGCTACGCCAACCTCGCCGTGCGCGGACGCAAGCTCGCTGACGTCGTCGGGCCCCAGCTCGAGGACGCCCTGTCGCTCCAGCCCGACCTCGTCAGCATCGTCGGTGGCGGCAACGACATCCTCCGGCCCAAGGCCGACCTCGACGGCCTGGCCGCCCGACTCGAGGCCGCCGTGGCCCGCATCCGGGCAACCGGCGCCGACGTGCTCATGGCGACCCCCGTCGACCCCGCGGACGCCCCGCTCGTCAAGGCCACCCGCGGCCGGGCCGCGATCCACACCGCCAACATCTGGAGCATCGCCCGGCGCAACGGCGCCCACGTCATCGACCAGTGGGGCCTCCACGCGCTGCGCGACTGGCGGATGTGGAGCGAGGACCGCATCCACATGACGACCGAGGGCCACCGCCGCGTCGCCCTCGCGGCCCTCGAGGCCCTCGGCCACACCCCGGCCGAGACCGACTGGGCGACACCGCTCGAGCCCGCTCCGCCGATCGGCCGCCGAGAGGCCCTGCAGGCCAACGCGCAGTGGGCCAAGGAGTACGTCGGCCCATGGGTCCACCGTCGCCTCACCGGCCGCAGCTCGGGCGACCACCGCCAGGCCAAGCGCCCCGACGTGACCCCCTTCGACTGAAGCCGTCCGTGCCGACGGACCACGGACCGGTCCGCCCCGGCCGCGGACGTTCCCCGAGGAGCGCGGTTCCGGATCCCCGGCCGGCCACCCGACGTACGGGGTGGCCTTCCCGTCGCCGGTGCTGCGGCCCAGCCGGTCCTCGACGACTCCACGCAGTTCTGGTCCTCGACGCCGTGCACCCGCGTCAAGGTCCCGAACAACGGCGTCACCATCGGCATCGGCAACCAGTTCGGCACCTCGATGCAGCTCAAGGTCTGGCTCCGCTGACGCGGATCCCCTTGTGAGACAGTGAGGCCCGTCCCCCAGCCGGGGGCGGGTCTCGCTGTCGTGGAGGAGGTGTGCCGTCCGGCTCGCTGCGCTGGGAGGCAACCGGACGGCATACGCCCTCGGCGCGTCTCGCCTCAGACGGACGCCGCAAACGCCTTCTCGAAGATGTCGAGCCCCTCGGAGAGCAGCTCGTCGCTCGCGGCGAGCGGCGGGAGGAAGCGGAAGACGTTGCCGTAGGTGCCGCACGTCAGCGTGACGAGCCCCTCGGCGTGGCAGGCCTGGTTGACGGCCCCGGTCAGCGCGGCGTTGGGCGTGAGGTCGCCGGGACCGTTGACGAGCTCCACGGCGAGCATGGCCCCGCGGCCGCGGATGTCGCCGATCTGGGGGTACTTCTCGGCGAGGGCCTGCAGGCGCGGCACGAAGAGGGCCTCGACCTGCTTGGCCCGGGCGCAGAGGTCCTCATCCTTCATCGTCTCGATGGCACCGAGCGCGGACGCGCACGCGACGGGGTTGCCGCCGTACGTGCCACCGAGGCCACCGCCGTGGATGGAGTCCATGACGTCGGCACGGCCGGTGACGCCGGCGAGCGGGAGGCCGCCTGCCATGCCCTTGGCGGTCGTGATGAGGTCGGGCACGACGCCCTCGTACTCGCTCGCGAACCAGTCACCGGTGCGGCAGAAGCCGGTCTGCACCTCGTCGGCGATGAAGAGGATCCCGTTGTCGGCACACCAGTCGGCGACCTGCTTGACGAATCCCGGTGCGGGGACGATGAATCCGCCCTCCCCCTGGATGGGCTCGAGGATGACGGCAGCGAGGTTGTCCTCCCCCACCTGTGCGTGCACCTGCGTGACGAACGCGTCGAAGCCCTCCTTGGCGCAGTCGGCGGCGCCACCGGGCCAGCGGTAGGGGTAGCTCATCGGCGCCCGGTAGACCTCGCCGGCGAAGGGTCCGAACCGGTGCTTGTAGGGCATGTTCTTGGCCGTGAGCGCCATGGTGAGGTTGGTGCGCCCGTGGTAGGCGTGGTCGAAGGCGACGACGGCATTTCGGCCGGTGAAGTGGCGGGCGACCTTGACGGCGTTCTCGACGGCCTCGGCACCGGAGTTGAACAGCGCGGTGCGCTTGTCGTGGTCGCCGGGCGTCAGGTCGTTGAGGGCCTCGGCCACCTCGAGGTACTCCTCGTAGGGGGTCACCATGAAGCACGTGTGGGTGAAGTCCTGCACCTGCGCGGTGACGCGGTCGACGACGCGCGGCGCGGCGTTGCCGACGGTGGTCACGGCGATGCCGGACCCGAAGTCGATGAGCTGGTTGCCGTCGACGTCGACGAGGATGCCGCCGCCGGCGCGCTCGACGTAGACCGGCAGACCGGTGGAGACGCCGGCGGACACGGCCGCCGTCTTGCGGGCCTGGAGCGCGGCCGACTTGGGGCCGGGGATGGCGGTCTGCAGGAGCCGCTGCTGGGGGACGTTGCTCATGCCCGTCAGTATGCCGTCCGGACGCCTCCGAGTGGAACCCGGGTCGGCGCGGCGTACCTGCTCATTCCGTACTGGAACGCCGCGTTCGGTCACGAACTCAGTGGCAGACCGCTGAGTTCACGACCGAACGCGTCGTTCGGTGTCAGTGGGCGGGGCGGACTACCCGGTAGCGCAGGTGGACGGTCTCTCGGGTGCCGGCCGCCTCGAGCAGCTCGAGCTGGACGTGGCCGACGTCGAGGCCGGCGAACATCGGGCTGCCGCGGCCGAAGAGCACCGGGGCGACGTGCAGCGAGACCTCGTCGACGAGTCCGGCCGCGAGACACTGTCGGCCGAGGTCCGCACCTCCCATGACGGTCACGGTGTGACCGTCGGCCGCCGCGCGGGCCTGGTCGAGGGCGGACTCGAGCCCGTCCGAGACGAACGTGTAGACACCGCCCTCGGGCACGGAGCCGGGCGGCGGGGCCTCGTGCGTGACGACGAAAACCGGGCGTCGGGCGTCGCCCGACGGGCCGTCGGCACCCCAGCTCGCGATCGAATGGTCATAGGTGGTGCGACCGGCGACCACGGCGCCGAGGTCGGCGACGGCACGCTCGAGGTAGTCCCGGTCGACGAGCCAGCCGTGCAGCTGGTCGCCGCCCGGCCCGAGCGGCTCCTCGGCGGTCTGGGGCGCCGCGGTGACGAAACCGTCGAGCGAGAGGCTGATGTCGAAGACGGTCCTGCTCATGATTCCTCCTGTATCGCGCGACCACCGGCAGGCGGCACACCCTGTCGTCGTGCCGCCGTCCGCCAGGTCAGAGCTCGACGCCCTCGCCGAAACGGCCTCGGGCCTCGTGCGGGATGAGCGGCTTCTCGCCGCGGACCTTGAGCTCCTGGACGGCCCACGAGTTGCCGTCCGGGTCGGAGAAGCCGAAGAACGTGCCCCCGTCGCGCGGATCGATGACCTGGACGTCAGAGCACTCGACGCCCCGGCCGACGAGCTCGGCTCGAGCCGCGGCGGCGTCGGCCACGACGAGCTGGATGCCGTGGAGCGAACCGGGCGCCATCGCCTGCTGCGACGGGAGGTCGCCGACGACGATCGAGCACCCGGAGCCCCGCGGCGTCAGCTGGGCGACGTGCATGTGCTCGTTCTGCGTGTCGTGGTCGAGGTCGAAGCCGACCTGGTCGCGGTAGAAGGCGATCGCGGCCCCGAGGTCGCTGACCGGGACGATGACGACCTCGAGCGTCCAGTCCACGGCGGTCAGCCCTGGGCCGAAGCGGATGCTGAGGCGGAGGCGGCGACGAGCTCTTCGAGCTGCTCGTAGCCCTGGGCCATGCCTGTCTCCATGCCGCTCTCGACCATCAAGTCGCGGCCCTCGACTGTGCGCCCGACGCTGCGTCCCTCGAGCCGGCAGCGGCCATCGCCCAGGTCGACGAAGCGCATGAACTCGATGGCAACCTCGTCAGGAGCGCCCTCGAACTCGAAGGTCTGGACCGCGAAGTCGTTGTCGCGGACCGTGTGGAACGTGCCGTGGAAGCCGTAGACGTTGTCGCCGTCGCGGTGGGTGTAGCGGTAGCCGCCGCCGGACGTGAAGTCCCAGCGCTCGATCTGCATCTCGTAGCCCCGCGGGCCGAGCCACTGGCGGACGAGCTCGGGGTCGCGGTGGGCGTTGAACACGGCCTCGACGGGGGCGTCGAACTCGCGGGTGAAGTCGATCCACGGCACGCCGGCGGGGATGTCGAGGGTGAGTGTGTTGGTCATGGCTGCTGCTCCTTGTCGGTGTTCGGTGTGGTTGCTGCTGATGCTGCAGGTGAGGCGGTGCGTTCGAGGACGGCGTCGAGCGACCGGAAACGCTGCTCTGCGGCGAGCCGGTAGCGGTCGATCCACCCCGTCATCGCCTCGAGCCGGGCGGCCTCGAGGTGGACCGGGCGGCGCTGGGCGTCGCGGGTCCGGCTCACGAGGCCGGCCAGCTCGAGCACCTGGATGTGCTTGCTGACGGCCTGCTTGCTGATCTCGAACGGCTCGGCGAGCTCGTTGACGGTGGCCGCGCCGCGGCTGAGGCGGGCGATGATGGCGCGCCGGACGGGATCGGCCAGGGCCGCGAAGGCGCGGTCGAGGTCCGCATCCGAGACGGGCGAGAGAATCATTGTCAACTAACTCCTTGATCAACTAATACGTTGATTACAGCTCATGAGCGTCACTCCCGTCAACCCCGGTGATCTCCGAGCCTCGCGCACCACGCCCCGCGCGGTCACCCGCCAGACGCGCACGCGGCATACGGAGGCGCTGTCAGTCCGCACCTGCGGGTGTAGGGTCTAGTTCATGCCGCATCTGCGTATCACGGAGGCAGCCTCCCTGCTCGGCGTCTCCGACGACACCGTCCGTCGCATGGTCGACTCCGGCCGTCTCGACGGGTCCACCGACGACGCCGGCCGCCGGACCGTGGACGGTGCCCAGCTCGCAGCCGTGGCCCAAGAGCTCGCACATCCGGCTGCGGTCGGCACCATCGGGGGCGCGTCCGCCCGCAACCGGATGCGCGGCATCGTCACCGCCATCACCAAGGACACCGTCATGGCCAAGGTCGAGCTGCAGTGCGGGCCGTTCCGCATCGTCTCGCTGCTCTCGAGCGAGTCCGTCGACGACCTTGCGCTCGAGGTCGGTTCCGTCGCCGTCGCCAGCGTCAAGTCGACCCACGTGGTCGTGGAGGTCCCCGCATGAGCGCGCCGCCCTCCCGAGCCCCCCGAGCCCCCCGAGCCCCCCGAGACGTCCGCCGCACCCTCGCGCCGACCGTCGCCACCCTCGCCGCGACCGCCGTGCTCCTCGCCGGCTGCGGCAGCTCCACCCCGGCCGCCGACGGCACCGGGCAACCGGGGAAGTCCGGTGCCTCGGCGGCCTCCCTCCAGGGCACCGTGACGGTGCTCGCCGCAGCGTCGCTGACCGAGTCCTTCGACCAGCTGAAGAAGGACTTCGAGGCGGCGCACCCCGGGGTCACCGTCGAGACCTCCTACGGATCCAGCGCGACCCTCGTGCAGCAGGTCAACAACGGCGCCCCCGCGTCGGTCGTCGCCCTCGCCGGCACCGCCGCGGCCACGCCGCTCGACCAGAGCATGGTCAAGGACACGAAGACCTTCGCCACCAACGTCCTCGAGATCGCTGTCCCGCCGAGCAATCCCGGCGCGGTCGCCTCGATCAACGACCTCGCGAAGCCGACCGTCAAGGTCGTCCTCTGCGCCGACACCGTCCCGTGCGGCAAGGCCGCGCAGGCCACCTTCGCCAAGGCCCGGATCGTGCCAAACGTCGTGAGCAAGGAGGTCGACGTCAAGGCGACCCTCTCCAAGGTCAGGCTCGCCGAGGCCGACGCCGCCGTGGTCTACCACTCCGACGTCGTCGCAGCGAAGGACGCCGTCACGGGCGTCGAGATCCCTTCGCAGTTCAACACGACCCTGTCCTACCCCGTCATCACGCTCTCCGACGACGCGGCGACGAAGGCCTTCGTCGCCTACCTGCTGAGCGCCGAGGGACTGTCGACCGTGCAGTCGTTCGGCTTCGGCGCGCCCTGAGCGGCGGCCTGGCCGGCCACCGGCAGGATGACGTGACATGAGGTATGCCGTCCGGTGGCGTTCCCGCGTCGCGCTCGGCGTGCCGGCGGCACTCGCCCTGCTGCTGCTCGTCGTGCCGCTCGTCGCCCTGCTGCTCCGCGCCGACTGGGCGCGCATCCCCGCCGACCTCGCGACCCCGACCGTCCTGCCGGCCCTGCGGCTCTCACTGACGACGACCTCGGTGACGGCCGTCCTGTGCCTCCTGCTCGGCACTCCCCTGGCCTGGTTCCTCGCGCGCTCTGAGCACCGGGCGACGAGCTGGGTCCGCGCTCTGCTCACGGTGCCCCTCGTGCTGCCACCCGTCGTCGGCGGCGTCGCCCTGCTCATGACGTGGGGGCGCAACGGGCTCATCGGCCAGTACCTGACGCCCTTCGGCATCCAGGTCCCGTTCACGACCGTGGCCGTCGTGCTCGCCGAGACCTTCGTCGCCATGCCCTACTACGTCCTCGCCGTCGAGGGAGCGATGCGCGGGCTCGACCCCCGCCTCGAGTCCGTGGCCCGCACCCTCGGTGCGAGCGACCTGCGCTACCTGCGCACGGTCGGGATCCCCCTCGTCCTGCCCGGGATCGCGAGCGGCCTCGCCCTGGCCTGGGCGCGGGCGCTCGGCGAGTTCGGCGCCACGATCACCTTCGCCGGCAACTTCCCGGGCCGCACCCAGACCCTGCCGCTGCTCGTCTACGTCGAGCTCGAGCGTGACCCGCAGGTGGCGATCTCGATCAGCATCATGCTGCTGGCGGTCAGCGTGCTCGTGCTCGGGGTGCTGCGCGGGCGGTGGCTCCGATGAGCGCTCCGAACCGCGTCGGTGCCGGACTCGACGCGCGGATCCGCGTGTCCCGCGGCGAGATCGAGATCGACGTGGCCCTGACCGCCGAGCCGGGCCAGGTCATCGGCGTGCTCGGCCCCAACGGCGGCGGCAAGACGACCACGGTTCTCGCGCTCGCCGGGGTGCTGCCCCTCGCCGAGGGCCACGTCCGGGTCGGTGGCCAGGTGTGGGACGACGGACGGCAGCACCTCGCCCCGGAGCAGCGCGCGGTCGGGCTGATGCTCGCTGACAGCCTGCTCTTCCCCCACCTGCGTGCCCTCGACAACGTCGCCTTCGGCCCGCGCAGCCGCGGTGTCGGCCGGCACGATGCGCGAGACCGCGCGCGCACCGAGCTCGATCGTGTCGGCCTCTCCGACCGAGCCACCGCGCGCCCCCGCGAGCTCTCGTCGGGACAGCAGGCGCGCGTGGCCCTCGCCCGCGCCCTGGCCACCGACCCGGCCCTCCTCCTCCTCGACGAGCCGCTCGCAGCCCTCGACCCCGACACGCGCGCCCGGACACGCAGCGACCTCGCAGCCCGCCTCACGGCATACGACGGCGTCACGGTGCTCGTCACCCACGACCCGCTCGACGCGCTGACGCTCGCCGACCACCTCGTCTTCGTCGAGGACGGGCGGGTGACCCAGCTCGGCACGCCCGCTGAGGTGCTGAGGGAGCCACGGAGCGCCTACGTGGGCACCGTCGTCGGACTCAACCTGTATGCCGCACAAGGTGATTCGCACGGTCATGTGCACACCGCGGACGGTGGTCTCATCGTCACGACGAGCCCGACCGAGGGGGCTGTCTGGGCGACGGTGCCCCCGAGCGCCGTGTCGCTGCACCGTCACCACCCGGAAGGGTCCCCGCGCAACGCCTGGCGGCTGCGCATCGCGTCCGTGACCATGCAGGGCCAGTCGGCCCGCATCGGTCTCGTGGGCGAGGTGCCGCTCACCGCCGAGGTGACGCTCGAGTCGGTCACGGCGCTGGGGCTGCAGGTCGGTCAGGACGTGTGGGCGGCCGTCAAGGCCACCGAGGTGCGCACCTACCCGCGCTGAGTCCCACCTCCTTCACTCGACCGGCACAGGGCGCTCGCTCGACGGGGTGGTGGAGCGGCGGACGCGGAGGAAGGCCAGCACGGACGGCAGCTGCACGACCGCCGCCACGAGGAGAGCGACGGGGATCGACGTCCGGGTCGCGAGCGCGCCGAGCGGAGGCCCGCCCGCGACCTGGCCGATCGCATTGGCCTGGCTGTTCATCGACAGCACCGTCGCCCGCGACGACGACTCGAGGTTGCGGTTGAGCCACGTCGCCTGGATCGGCGCGCTGAAGGCGCTGCTCGCGTTGTGCAGCCACAGCGCCAGGAGGACGAGCCACAGCTGGCCGAACAGGGCGACCCCGACGACGGCGGCGACCTGCGCCGCGGCGGCGAGAGCGACCGGTAGTCCCGGGTTCTCCTCGACCACCCGCGCGGGCAGCCAGCGGCTGCTCGCCCCCGACGCGAGCAGGGAGACGACCGACCCGATGAGCGCGAACACCGTGAACGCCACGGCGGGATCGCTGCCGAGGAACGACGGCATGGCGAAGGTGTCGAGCACGCGCACCTGCCACAGCCGGTCGAAGACCTCGCTCGACAGGCCGACGAGCACGCTGACGAGGAGGAAGACCCGCACCACCCGTCGCCCGCGAGCGACGGCGAGACCTGCGACGAACTGGTCCCTGAGGTGTCCGAACGTCTCACGGTCACCGCGGGGCGTGGGGTGGAAGTGGCGCTCGGGCATCGCCACCGCGAGTCCCACGGCGAGGAGCGCGAGCGTCACGCCGGCCACGACGATCGGCACCCGGAGCGCGATGAGACCGAGGCCGCCCGCGGTCAGCGTGCCGAGGAAGCCGAAGGCGAGGTCGAGCTGGGTCTCCCGCGTGAAGACGCGCGCGACGTGCTCCTCGCCCACCTCGTCGGTGATCCAGGCCTGCAACGCACCGGACGTGAAGGTGTAGCCGATGCCCCAGATGACGTTGCCGACGATCGCGGCGGCGAAGGTCGCGACGACGCCCTCGACGGCGAAGCCGACCCCGACGAGGAAGAACCCGATGATGACCGAGACGCGGCGGCTGTGCAGGTCGGCCACGATCCCCGTCGGCACCTCGAAGACGAAGCACGTCGCCTCGAGGACCGTGCCGACGAGCACCATCTGGAACGGGTCGAGGCCGACGACGCGGTACTGGAAGACGAGGTTCAGGGTGAAGCACGCCGCGAAGGCGAAGGCCGCCACGGCCGTCAGCACGTAGAAGGTGGACGTCGCGTCCGCCTCGCGAAGCGGACGCCGCAGGAGGGTGAGCACGCTCCGACGGTAGGGCCCGCGGGGTGGCCGCGTCGCCGGGGTTTCGACCGCGGGCGCCGCGGGGCGCGGCGGTGGCCGGGACCTCAACGGTCCCGGCCACCGGCGGGCGCTCAGGGGAGCGCGAGGAAGGCGTTGCGCAGGAGGGGCTGGTCGTTGACGAAGCCGTAGCTCGCGCACGCGGCCGCGCTGCACGAGACCCGCGAGTCGACGCCGACCCGCATGTCGATGTGCAGGTGGGAGTCGGTGCAGAGGGCGTGGTACTTCGTGCCGACGTAGCCGATGCGCTGTCCCTTGGTCACCGACTGCCCGACGGAGACGACCGGGGCGGGGCTGTCGTCCATGTGGGCGAAGTACCAGAGCCGGCCGAAGCCGTCCTTGACCGTGACGGTGCTGCCGACGCTGTCGCAGCCGGTGCTGCCCGCGCGGATGTTCTTCGTCATGACCGTCCCGTTGACCGGCGAGAGGACCGAGGTGCCGGTCGCGGCGAAGATGTCGGAGGCGTTGTAGTCGTGGTGGCAGTTGACCTTGCTGTCCCAGCACCAGTGCGGCGTGCGGTTCTTGACGTCGGCCTGGTTGACGGCTAGCGGGAAGCGCAGCGACGCGTCACCGACGATCTGCGAGGCGTTGTTGTTCTTGACGTTGGCATTGAGGTCGACCTGGGCGCCGTTGGGCACCTCGTCGTAGACGCCGCCGAAGTCGCTGTTGTAGAAGACGAAGACCGACTTCCCGGTGCGGTTCCAGACCGACGCGGTGTTGTTCTTGACGCACTGGCCCTGGCCCGAGCCGCTGCTGACGAACTCGATGCACCCCGAGCCGGTGCCGTAGTCGCGCTGCGAGTTGACGAGGTCGACGCGCGACCCGGCGTTGCCGCTGTTGTAGTAGAGGCAGAACTCGCCGGACTCGCACACCCCGTTGCGGGCCGTGGCGTTGGCGTTCGGCGCCGTGCCGACGAGGGCGGCTGCGACGCCGAGCACGGCGACCAGTCCGACTGCGAATCTCCTGAACATCTCGTGTCCTTCCGAGCGGTGAGGTGGTGCCCTGTACGAGCCACTGAACCGACGTGGCCTAACAAGCGGCTAACCCTCGACCACCGGGTCCGTCTCACACTTTGGACGAAATGCTCGGACGTCCTAGTATCGAGCCATGCCAGCGACGAGGCTGATGCCGACCGACGAAGCCACCGACCTGATCGAGCTGACGCGAGAGATCTGCCGCAAGGACCTCGCGCCCGAGGTCGACGACGCCGAACGCGCCCGCACCTTCCCCCAGGACACCTTCCGCACGCTCGGGCGGGCCGGCCTGCTGTCGCTGCCCTACCCCGAGGAGTTCGGCGGGGCCGACCAGCCCTACGAGGTCTACCTCCAGGTCGTCGAGGAGATCGCCTCCGTCTGGATGAGCGTCGCCGTCGGGGTCAGCGTGCACAGCCTCACGGCCTACCCTGTCGCGACCTTCGGCACCCACGAGCAGCAGGAGGCCCTGCTGCCCGGGATGCTCTCGGGCGAGCAGCTCGGCGCCTACTGCCTCTCCGAGCCCCTCGCCGGCTCCGACATCGGGTCGATGACGACGCGGGCCACCCGCACCGACGACGGCTGGTCGCTCAAGGGCACCAAGGCATGGATCTCGCACGCGGGGCACGCCGACTACTACACGACCTTCGCGCGCACCTCCGACGACGGCAGCAAGGGCCTGTCGACCTTCATCGTCCCCGGTGACGCCCCTGGCCTCACGTTCGCCGCGCCCGAGCGCAAGATGGGCCTGCACTGCGACCCCGTCGCGCAGGTCATGTTCGACAGGGTGCCTGTCGACGGCGCCCGTCTCATCGGCCGCGCGGGCGACGGCATGAAGATGGCCCTGTCGGCCCTCGATGCCGGCCGTCTCGGCATCGCCGCTGCCGCCACGGGTCTGGCACAGGCAGCCCTCGACGCGGCCGCAGACTACGCGACCGAGCGCCAGCAGTTCGGGCACCGCATCGCCGACTTCCAGGGGCTCGCCTTCCTCATCGCCGACATGGAGGCCGCCGTCACCTCGGCGCGCGCCACCTACCTCCACGCCGCTCGGCTCAAGGACGCCGGTCGCGGCTTCGGCAAGGAGGCAGCGGTCGCGAAGCTCGTGGCGACCGACGCGGCCATGAAGGTGACCACCGACGCCGTGCAGGTGCTCGGCGGAGCCGGCTACACCGAGGACTTCCCGCTCGAGCGCTACATGCGCGAGGCGAAGGTGACCCAGATCTTCGAAGGCACCAACCAGATCCAGCGCCTCGTCATCTCGCGCCAGCTCCTCGCCCGCTGACGCCCAGCGCCTTTGCTTCCCCGCTGACCCACCGACGCCCGAAAGGCCTGTCATGCAGCTGAACTCGTCCACCGTCGCCGTCGTCACCGGTGGCGGATCCGGCCTCGGCGGCGCCACCGCCCGACGGCTCGTCGCCGACGGCGCCACCGTCGTCATCATCGACCTCGAGGGCTCGACGGCCCCGACGCTCGTCGACGAGCTCAACGCCGAGCGCGAGGGCAGCGCCGTCTTCGTCGCGGCCGACGTGCGCGACGAGGCCCAGGTGCAGGCCGCGATCGACCGGGCCACCGCGCTCGGCGAGCTGCGCATCGCCGTCAACTGCGCCGGTGTCGCCACCCCCGGCCGCGTCATCGGGCGAGGTGGCCCGCTCTCGCTCGAGACCTTCAAGACGGTCATCGACATCAACCTCGTCGGCTCGTTCAACGTCCTGCGCCTCGCGGCCGCCGCGATGCTCGGCAACGAGCCCGTCGACGGCGACCGCGGCGTCATCGTCAACACCGCGAGCATCGCCGCCTACGACGGCCAGATCGGCCAGGCCGCGTACGCCGCGAGCAAGGGCGGCATCGTCGGGCTCACCCTGTCTGCGGCTCGAGACCTCGCGGACAAGGCAATCCGCGTCATGACCGTCGCACCCGGCACCTTCGAGACGCCGATGCTCGCCGGCCTCCCGGGCGAGGTCAAGGAGGTCCTCGAGAAGCAGGTGCCGCACCCGTCGCGCCTCGGCCGCCCCGAGGAGTACGCCAACCTCGTGCGCCACATCGTCGACAACCCGATGCTCAACGGAGAGGTCATCCGCCTCGACGGCGCCCTCCGTATGCCGCCGCGCTGAGTCGCCCACGCCCGCTCCACCGGATGCCGTCCCCCCGCCCCGGAGGGGCGGCATCCGGCGTTCCCGGGCTCACGCAGGCACAATGGCGAGGTGAACGAGCCCGGCGGTGACCTCGTGATCGCGGCCGGTCCCGGCCTGCGGCGGGGTCTCGTCATCCCGGCCGGCGAGCTCGTCGAGCGGTTCAGCCGGTCGTCCGGCCCCGGCGGTCAGGGCGTCAACACGACGGACAGCCGGGTCGAGCTCGTCTTCGACCCGGAGACCTCGAGCGCCCTGACGCCGGCCCAGCGCGAGCGCCTCCTCACCGCCCTCGACGGTCGGCTCGTCGCCGGACGGCTCACGATCGTGGCCTCCGAGCAGCGCTCGCAGCTGCGCAACCGGGCCGCGGCCCGCGACCGTCTCGTGGACCTGCTGCGCGAGGGCCTGGCTCCCCCGCCGCCGGCCCGGCGGTCCACGAAGCCGACGCGCGGCTCGCAGCGGCGGCGGATCGAGGGCAAGAAGCGCCGGTCGCAGGTCAAGTCGGGTCGGGGTCGCGTTCAACCCGAGTGAGGCCGGCGGACACGCCTGGCCCTTCGACCGTCCAGGAGCGGCCAGACGTGGCCTCTCGACGGTTCAGGAGCGGCCGGACGTGGCCTCTCGACGGTTCAGGCGTGCGGCGGCTCGAGCAGCGTCGTGTCGACGACGGCGTCGACGTCGACGGGGCCGTAGACGTGCGGGAACGTCTCGCCCGTCGCCGGGTCCCCGACCTCGTGGACCACGCGAGACGACAGCCGCGTCTCGTCGATGTGCAGCAGCAGGAGGGGTTCGGTGACGTCGGCGTAGAAGCGCGATCGCACGACGGGCCACTGCTCCGCCGACGAGGCGTGGACGAAGCCCTCGTCGGCGAGCGAGCGCCCGCGGGTCGAACGCGTGTAGGCGCCCTCCCGGAGGGCCTGCTGCCAGTGGGCCTGCTCGGCCAGGTGGTAGATCATGCGGCGCGACGCTACCAAGCCGGCCCGCGAGCGGTGACGTGTATCTCAGGCCGCCCCCACGCCCCCTTGAGGAGAGAGAGGCTGGAGGTGTGGATCGCGGTCGACCGCAGTCCCCGGCCGCACGCACCTGCTGGGAGGACGTCGCACCATGACCAGGACGCAGGACCCTCGGGAGGAGGCCGAGCTGAGATACCCGCCGAGCGTGGCGAACCTCGGCGGACACGACCTCTCCTACGTCGACACGGGCCACGGCTCCGCGATCCTCTTCATCCACGGCCTGCTCGGCTCGCACGAGAACTGGACCCACCTCGTCGACCGCCTCGACACCGAGCACCGGGTCGTCATCCCCGACCTCTTCGGGCACGGCGCCTCGGCCAAGCCCGTCGGCGACTACTCGCTCGGGTCGCATGCCGCGATCCTGCGCGACCTCATCGACCGGCTCGGCATCGCGCAGGTCACGCTCGTGGGCCACTCCCTCGGTGGCGGCATCGCCATGCAGTTCTGCTACCTCTTCCCCGAGCGCGTCGAGGCCCTCGTCCTCGTCTCCAGCGGCGGCCTCGGGAGATCCGTCAGCCCCCTGCTGCGCTCGGCGACCCTCCCCGGCGCCGAGCTCGTGCTGCCGGTCATCGCCTCGGCCTGGGTGCGCGACCGCGTCGAGACCGTCGGGCGCGCCGTCCGCGGCCTGGGCTGGCGACCGAGCGCCGATGTCTCGGCCGCGTGGAAGGGCTTCACGTCCCTCTCGGACGCCGAGAGCCGTCGGGCCTTCCTGGCCACGACCCGCGGTGTCATCGACCCCGGTGGCCAGACGGTCAACGCCCACGGCCATCTGACGACGGCAGACCACATCCGCACCCTCGTCATCTGGGGCACGCGGGACCGGATGATCCCCGTCGGCCACGCCGAGCGCGCCCACGAGGTCTTCCCGGGCGCGGAGGTCGTGCTCTTCCAGGGCGCCGGGCACTTCCCGCACCTCGAGCAGCCGGACCGCTTCGCGAGCGTCCTCGAGCGGTTCATCCACGGCTGACGACGGAGCCGGCGCTCGGCGCCGGGATTCACGTGGTGCCGCCGTGCCCCGGGTGCCGTTCTCTTAGAAGATCGTGCCGGATGACAACCTCCGGGTGACCCCACCGCGTCGAGGGTGCGTCCAACCACTTCAGACAGGGGACGTCAGTGGGAAACACCGAGCGCGAGGTCGACTTCTCGGCCTACGTGCGGGCACGACAGACGTCGCTCGCGCGCTTCGCGTACCTGCTCACCGGAGACCCGCACAGCGCCGAGGACCTCGTCCAGTCGTCGCTGGCGAAGGTCTACGCCAGGTGGGACCACATCAGCACGGTCGAGTCGCCCGACGCCTACGTGCGCAAGGTCATGGTCAACGAGCACACGACATGGTGGCGCCGGGCCTGGCGTCACCGCGAGCGCACCGACAGCGAGCTGATCCGCGTCATCGACCCGGCGGCCGCGCCCGCCACGGCGCACGACGCCGAGCTGTGGGCGCACGTCCGCTCGCTCGCGCCGCGGCAGCGGGCCGCCGTCGTCCTGCGCTACTACGAGGACCTCACCGAGGCCCAGACCGCGGAGATCCTCGGGGTCTCCGTCGGCACCGTCAAGAGCCACACGAGCCGAGCGATCAGCTCGTTGCGCAGCAGGATGAAGGAGGTCACGTCGTGACCACGCCAGACCAGGAGAACGAGTTCCAGGCGCTGCTCCGGCAGCACGCCGACGGCGTCGAGGTGTCCGGGGACTTCGCGCCCGTCGCCATCGCGCGCCGCCGTCGTGACCAGCGCACCCGGGCCGCCCTCGGGGCGGCTGCGGCCGTCGCCGTCATCGCGGTGGCCGTCCCGACCGTGTGGTCGGCAGGCCGCGGCACGGCACCCGTCCCGGCCCTGACCACCTCGACGACGCCTCTCCCATCGTCGTCGACGAGCTCCGTGCCGACCGAGGGCGCACCGACCACGACCGGCGCGGCACCCTCCGCGACGACGGCGACGCGCGACACGGCATACGCCCTCGACGACACGATCCGCTTCGGCGACACGGTGGTCGGGCTCGAGAAGGGGACCGTCGTCGAGACCTTCGCGGTGCTCGCCAACGGCGGTTTCCTGCTCCAGTCACACCAGTCGACCGGCTCGTCCCAGAGCGAGATGGAGATCCTCTCCCCCACCGGTCGCACCGTGGCATCGCTCGGGCTCAGCGGGATGTACGCGGTGTCGCCGGACGGCTCGTACGTGATCGCGAAGAGCGGGGACGCGAACGGGGACACCATCGTGGTCTACGCCGCAGACGGCTCGAAGGTGGCCCAGCGCACGGACGCCCGCGACGTCGGCGCGATCGTCGGCGACGTCGCCTACCTCACGGGGGATGCGACGCGAGGATCGCTCGAGTGGAATGTCGCGACCGGCGCGACGAGGGCGCTCCCCGCCCACGTCGTCGCGGTGTCGCCGGACCGCACGCGGGCCGCCCTCCAGTGGTTCGTCTCGACCGACGCGATGGACGAGGCGTGCTGGGCCGTCGTCGAGCTGACGAAGCCGTCGTTCCCCAAGACCGTCGAGCGGTGTGGTCCCGGCGAGAACCCGGCGATGTTCATGCCGACCGCGTTCTCGAGCCGGGGCACCTACCTCGTCGGCTCGCACTACGTCGACGGCGGCTTCTGGTTCAGCGCGGGCGTGGTCCGCGCCAGCGACGGCAGCAGAGTGCTCGGCGGCACGGGTGACCGTGTCGTGTCGGGGTGGACCTGGCACCTCGGGGACGACGAGTCGACGTTCACGATCTCGCGCAACACCTCGACGCCGCTGTCGCCCGCGACCGGCAACACGCTCCAGCAGTGCACCCTCTCCCTGGACTGCACCGACCTGCGCCCCGAGCTCCCGACGCTCGACTGGGGCGGCTCGAGGGAGCCCCGCTACACCGTGCCGCGCTGACCGGGTTCCCGCCCGCCCACCGCCCGCGTATGCCGTCCGCCCACACCTGGGCGGGCGGCCTGCGTGCTCGGGCTGAACAGGTCCGGACGACGTGCAACCATTCGCGGGGCCGACCGCGTCCTGTGGTCGTCGGTTCCGACAGGGGGAACCGCCAGAGAGGCACCCACGATGCAGACACCAGAGGACGAGGACGACTTCGCCGCGTTCGTCCGAGCCCGACAGCACGCCCTCGTGCGGTTCGGCTACCTCCTCACCGGCGACCGGATGAGCGGCGAGGACCTGACCCAGACGGCCCTCGCGAAGCTCTACCTCAAGTGGGACACCATCCGCGCCAGCGAGGCCGTCGAGGCCTGGGTGCGCAAGGTCATGGTCAACGAGCACACGACGTGGTGGCGCCGAACCTGGCGCCACCGGGAGCGGCTCGACGTCGCCACGGGCCGGATCACTGTGCGTCTCAAGGGTGCCGGGTTCCTCGACGCACGGTTCCTCGATGACACGACCGTGGTGCTCGGCCTCGTCCACCAGTACGGCCGGCCGGGGACCGTGAGCGACCTCCAGACCTGCACGCTCGCCGGGACCTGCACGCAGTTCGTCGACACGGCACCGATGTCCGACGACACCGCGCGCTACCGGCTCGCCCGCCAGGACTGACCGGCAGGCCGGACCCCTCAGGCCGGCCCGGGCTCGGGGCCGGGGGCTCCGGTCGCCGAACGGCGCAGGGACGCAGGGTCCACGACGGTGACGCGGCCACGGTCGAGGACCACGGCCCCGGCCGACTCGAGGCGACGCAGGACCCGGTTGGCCGTCGGCCGGGTGACCCCCGCCAGCTCGGCCAGCTCGGACTGGTTGAGGTGCACGGTCACCGGTGAGCGTGGCGGTGCGGCAACGGCATACACCCCACACAGGGACACGAGGCTGCGCACGACACGGAGCTCGGCGGGCGTGTGCAAGGCCTCCATGAGCGCCTCTGTCAGGCGGCTGACCCGGGCTGCGAGAAGGCGCACGAGGAGGCGGTTGACCTCGGGGTGACGGTCGCACAGCCGCTCGAAGTCCGCGAAGGACAGCGCCAGGGTCACAGTCCGCTCGACCGCCTCGATCGTCGCCGTCCGCCGACCGGCGCGCACGATCATCGCGAGCTCGCCGAAGGCCTGGCCGGGGCCCATGACCGCATAGGCCAGCCGGTCCCCCTGCTCCGACGACCGGCGGGCGACGACCCGCCCCTCGACGACGAAGTGCACGGTGTCGGCGGCGTCCCCCTCGTGGAAGACCACCTCGCCCGCGTCGTACGTGTGCCGGTGCATCGTCGCCACGACCTCCCGACGCTCGGCCGGCGCGAGGTCGGACAGCAGCCCGAGGTCGAGGGTCACGGCTGCCCTGCCGTCCGGACCCGGAGACCGCGAGCACTCCCGGGGTGTCGTCGCGCGCACAGACAGGGGCCGGCGTCGGCGGGACCGTCGTGGGAGACGACACCAGAACGTGACCGCACCGGGACATCCGCATTACGAGGGGCAGCGAACCCCTCACCGAGGGAAGGCACTTCCATGACGACGACCACGGCACGACGACGGGTCCACCCGGACCTGGCGCACCACCACCCACGGGTGACGCGCCTGCCCCGCGGAGGGTGGACGTGGGAGTGCGACTGCGGCGGCGCCTCGGCCCGCTCCGTCGTGGCCCGCCTGACGTGGCACCAGGCGTTCGTGGGTGCCCTCATCCACTCGGCC
The DNA here is from genome assembly GCF_024519435.1 of Terrabacter sp. Ter38. GTDB lineage: Bacteria > Actinomycetota > Actinomycetes > Actinomycetales > Dermatophilaceae > Terrabacter. Next base: position 59,893 of record NZ_JALJRZ010000005.1, on the reverse strand, counting down.
TCGATCGCTCCCTGAACGGTCACCGCAGACCCTCGCCGATGCGCCCCCGCAGGGGCACGGGGAGCGGCGACAGCGACGCACGCGCCTCGGCGAGCAACGCCGACTCCGCCCGGTCGAACACATCCTGGGCGGAGTCTGGCGTGTCCCCGATGGCGGTCATGCCGACGCGGCCGCACTCGGTGATCGAGCTGATCATGTGGAACACGGCGCCCGTCTGGCGCGACTGGTCGAAGTGGAGCCCCGCGCGGGCCACGAGGTCGAAGAGGTCGTCGACACCCATGCCCCGGAGCGTCTCGTCCTCGAGGTGGTCGGTCGCCACGAGGTGGCGTTCGGCACCGGACGGGGTGACGAAGCGCCCCTCCTCGTGGACGTACGTGCCGTCCGTCAGGAACTGCAGCGTGAGGAACGGGTGCGTCGTACCGCCCCTGCGCAGGTTGATCTCGATGGCGTGGGTCTGCCACTGCTCGCCATGGCGGACGACGACGAAGTCGAGGGCGAACCGCCCGAGCACGCCCTTGTCCGCGAGGACGCGACCCACCTTCTCCGCCTCCTTCGTGATCGTCGTCGCGTAGGCCGGGTCGGCCGGGAACCGCGCACCGAGGTACATCTGGCCCGTCGGGCCACCGAGGACCTGGTCGTGGGTCGAGAGGATCTCCAGCTCCCCCAGGGGCGTCACGCGCAGCTGCACGCTCGGACTGCGCACCTCGTCACCGACGATGCGCTCCTCGACGATGCCACCGCGCTCGTCCAGCCGCCCGAGGTAGGCAGCGGTCTCGATGCGTGCGTCCTCGAGCTGCAGGCCCAGCACCCGGTCGGTGACGACCGCACGCAGTGCGACTGTCTCCCCGCCCGGTTCCGCGGCCGTCGCGGCCGCCGCGTCCACGTCGGCGAGGTCGACGAGGGCGTTGCCCGAACCCGAGACACCCTCGTCGAGCTTGACCATCGCCCACTGCGCGCCGGGCCGCGACGCGTGCAGCTCGAGCACGGCGTCGACGACGTCGTCGACGGAGTGGACGTCCTCGGCGCCGAAGGGATGGTCGACGCCGGCCTCGGCGAAGATCCGTCGGCAGCCGGTCTTGGTGCCCAGCGGATAGAGGCGCGGGTCCGCGGCATACATGGGGATGCCGAGCATCAGCGCCAGGTCACGCTCGCGCGTCGTGCTCGTGTACGGGACGAGGTGCGACCTCGCGGGGTCCGTCACGAGGGAGGCGATGCGGGACAGGACCCGGGGGCGGGCCAGCAGCTTGTCGGTCAAAGGCCGCGGGGAGGAGTCACCCACCGAGACGAGGTCGAGTCGGGCCCGGGCATGGCTCGGGATGACGCCGGGAAGCAGCGACAGGTAGTACTCGATGATGTGCTCGTTGATCGGCATCGACGTCACGTAGACCATCCGGAGGCGCGGCTGACGCAGCAGCAGCAGCATGAAGAGAAAACGCTCCTCCAAGGCCTGGTTCATGGCGCCCGCCGACTGCGTGAGGTTGTCGACGCTCATCGACGGCACGACGACCACCGACTCCCGTGGGTCGGCTTGACCGAAGTGGCGCCAGACCTCGGGCAGGGCCTGCTGCAGGTCGTCGAACAGTCGGCTGCGCGCCGCCTCGTCGAGCGCGTCGAGGCCACCGCCGTCCACCGTCGGGACGATCTGGGCCTGGGTCGTCGCATTCATGGGTCGTCCTCCCGGTCGGTGGTGCCGATGACCTCGTGGACCTCGAGGGGCCGCGAGATGCCGCGCAGCTCCACCGGCCCGAGCGAGCGCGTCTCGAACCGCTCGTCGAGGCCGGCCAGAACGCGCGGGCTGATGAGGATCTGGCGCGCGGCTGCGACCGCGCAGAGGCGGGCCGCGACGTTGGTGACGGTCCCGATCGCCGCGTAGTCCCAGCGTCCTTCGAAGCCGACCCGACCCAGCGTCGCGTAGCCCTGCGCGATGCCGACCCCGAAGCCGAGCCGGTGCCCCTGCCGGGACCACCCGGACGCGAGGTCGTCGACGCGGTCCCGCATGTCGAGCGCCATCCGCACGGCCCGCTCGGGTGCGTCCGGACACGGCGGGGGGTCGTTGAAGAACACCATGAGCCCGTCGCCGGCGAAGTGCTCCAACGTGCCCTCGTAGGCGAAGACGAGCTCCCCCAGGGCGCCGTGGTAGTCGCGCAGCACGGACATCGTCTCCTCCGGCTCGGCGGTCTCGGCGAACGCGGTGAAACCCCGGAGGTCGGTGAAGACGGTGGTGATGTCGCGTCGGTGGCTCTCGAGGAACGACTCGTCGCCGGACTCGACGATGAGCCCAGCGATCTGGGGGGACAGGAACCGGCGCAGGCGACCCAGCCGGTCGAGGTCGTCCACCTGCTCGGCGACCCGGGTCTCGAGCTCGGCGTTCCAGCGCTCGAGCGCGACCGTCTGCTCGAGCACCGTGTCGTGCAGACGCTTGACGCGCGCCAGCGACCGGACCCGAGCCATGAGCTCGGCCTGGTCGAACGGCTTGGTGACGAAGTCGTCGGCGCCGACCTCGAGGGCACGCAGCCGCTGCTGGGTCCCGCTCGCCGTGACCATGACGACCGGCAGCATCGCCGTGCGGGGGTCGGCCTTGATGCGCTGACACGTCTCATAGCCGTCCATGACCGGCATGAGCACGTCGAGCAGGACGACGTCGACCTCACACTCGGCGAGTGCCTCCAATGCGGCGTGCCCCGACGCCTCCGAACGCACGACGAAGCCGCGGGGCTCGAGGACGGCGTGCATGAGCTTGCGGTTCTGCTCGAGGTCGTCGACGACGAGCACCCGCACGCCCGTGAGCGGCGGGACCATGGCATCGCCGTCGACGGGGCTCACGGCTCCGGTGCCTCGCGTCGCGGCAGGTGACGGCGCACCTGGGCCGGGAACTCGCGAACGCTGATCGGCTTCTCGAGGTAGCCCGAGAAGCCCGAGAGGAGGGCCCGCTCGCGGTCGCGGTGCATGGCGAACGCCGTGAGCGCGACGATCGGGATGTGCGCCGTCGGTTCGTGGCCTCTTATCTGTTCGAGGGCGGCGAAACCGTCGATGCCGGGCAGCTGGAGGTCCATGAGGATGACGTCCGGAAGGCTGGTCCTCGCCTGCTCGACCGCCTCCTCACCGGTGGTGGCGACGACGACGCAGAAGCCGGCATACTCCAGCACGTCCCGCGCGAGCTTGAGGTTGCGCGGGTTGTCCTCGACGATGAGCACGACGGGCAGATCGCTCACGGCCGCTCCTCCTCCCTCACGTGCTCGGCGGCGACCGTCGCGAGCCGGCGCGCGAGCCCCGGCAGGTCGATGCCGGCCTTCTCGGCGACGAACGCGATGCGCCCCTCGAGACGCGAGCGATCCTGTGGTGTCAAGGACTTCGCGGTGAGCACGACGATCGGCGGCCCGTCGGAGTCGCGGTGCGGCCGCAGCTCGTCGATGACGGCGAAGCCGTCGACGTGGGGCATGAGCAGGTCGATGACGACGACGGACGGGGCGACCGCGCGCACGAGGTCCGCCGCCTGCTGACCGCCCGCGCACGTGTGCACCTCCCAGCCCAGCGGCTCGAGCGTGCTGCGCACGAGCTTGAGGGCGAGGGGGTCGTCGTCGACGACGACGACACGCAGCCGAGGGCTCTGCTCGTCCGCGCGCGGCGGTGGGAGCAGCCGCGTCACCGCCGCGAGGAGGTGCTCGCCGCTCACGGGCTTCACGAGGTACTCCGTGGCCCCCAGGGCGAAGCCACGGCCGCGCTCGGGCTCGACGCTGACCACGACCACGGGCACGTCGGCCGTGGCAGGGTCGCTCTTGAGCTCGGTGAGGACCTCCCACCCGTCCATCCCGGGCAGGTGGATGTCGAGGACGACCGCGACCGGGTCCCGGGCCCGGACGAGGTCGAGTCCCTGCTCGCCCGTCGACGCTGCGACGGGACGGAGACCCGCTGCGCGCAGGTGCAGCTCGACGAGCTCGGCCGAGCGGGGGTCGTCCTCGATGACGACGACGGTCGGGCCGTCGGCGGGGCCGTCGTCGAGCATCCACACGCCCCCGCCGGCCGAGCGGTCGGCGTCGGGTTGCGGGACAGAGATCCCGAAGGTGCTTCCCTCGCCCGGTGCGCTCGTGAGCCAGAGTCGCCCGCCGTGCAGCTCGACGATGCGGCGGCTCAGGGTGAGACCGAGGCCGGTGCCCTCGCTCGACGACGCCGACCGCTCGCCCTGCTGGAAGGAGTCGAAGATGCGCTCCTGGTCCGCCGGTGCGATGCCGATGCCCGTGTCGGTGACCGTGACGTCGAGCTCCTCACCGTCGCGCCACGCGCGGACGACGATGCTGCCGCCGTCGGGCGTGAACTTCACGGCGTTGCTCAGCAGGTTGAGCAGCACCTGCTTGAGGCGCAGCTCGTCCGCTGTGACGAGGCCGAGCCCGTCCGCCGCCTCCAGGGTCAGTCGTATGCCGTGCAGCGCGGCCCGCTCGCGCACCAGCGAGAGCGCCTGGACGAGGATGTCGTCGATGGGGAAGGTCGTGCGGTCGAGCTCCATGTGTCCGGCCTCGATCTTCGACAGGTCGAGGATGTCGCCGAGCAGCGCGAGCAGGTGGCGGCCCGCCGAGTGGATGTCCTCGAGATAGTCCTCCTGTCGCTCGTTGAGGTCGCCGAACATCCGCTCGAGGAGCACCTCGGAGAAGCCGATGACGGCGTTGAGCGGGGTGCGCAGCTCGTGCGACATGCTCGCGAGGAACTCCGACTTGTGCTGGCTGGCCTCAGCGAGCGCGACGCTCTGCTGCTCGAGCTGCTGGTAGAGGCGGGCGTTGGTCAGGGCGACGGCCGACTGGCTCGCGAAGGCCGCGAGCAGCTCGCACGTCTCGTCGCTGAACGAGCCCGTCGACTTGCGCCGCACGACGAGCGCCCCGACGACCCGGTCGGGACGCACGAGGGGGATGGCCACGAGCGAGCGCCAGCCCGACCCGTGGAGCACGGCGAGGTGCGGGTCGAGCGGCTCGGGCGCGGCGTCGAGGTCGGGGATCTGGAGCACCCGCCGGCCGCGCGCGGCCCGGCCCACCCAGGTCCGGTCGATGTGGATCTCCGCGGCTCGCAGCGCGTCGATGACGTCCTCGCTCGTGCCGTAGGCCGTGCGCACCCGGAAGAGACCCGTCGCCTCGTCGAACTCCATGAGCGAGCCGCCGTCGGTGTCCGACAGCTCGACCGCGTGGCTGACGATCGTCGTCAGCACCTCGTCCGCGACGAGCGTCGAGCTGATCGCCTCCCCCACCTCGGCGAGCGCCTCGAGCTGGTCGACCTTGCGGGCGAGCTCGGCCGACCTGCTCTCGAGCGCCGAGAAGAGCTCGACGTGCCGAAGGGCGAGCGCCGCCTGCTCGGCGAACGTCGACAGGAGCTCCTCGGCGGCCTCGTCGAAGGGCGCGACCTGGGTTCGCCACACGTTGAGGGCGCCGACGACCTGGTCGCCGACCACCATCGGTGCGCCCATCATCGTCCGGTAGCCCCCGACCCGCTGGAAGTCGATGCGACGGTAGTCCGGATCGGCGAGGACGTCCTCGATCTGGTGCACCCTCCGGTCGATGGTGACCCGCCCGACCAACGTCGCGCGGTCGCGGACGATCGGGTGCTGCGAGACGAAGTCGACGAACTCGGGCGTCAGTCCGCTCGACCGCGCGAGCACGAACGAGTCATCCTGCACGAGGTAGATCTGGGCGACCTGCGCGCCGAGGAGCCGCCGGGCGCTGTCGACGACCGCGTCGAAGACCTCGTCACGGCTGGCGGCGCCGCCCGTCGTCGAGGCCGTGAGGACCTTGAGGATGTCGCTCGTGGCCCGCAGCTGCTCCTGCGTCGTCGCCAGCCGGTCGGCAAGCTGGTGGGCACCCTCGACCGCCTCGTCGCCCGTCTTTCCGAACCCGCTCATGCGAGTCCCCCATCGACCTGTGAGTCCCTGTGGTCCCCCACACGAGTGTCCTCCCCGAACGGTCGACGCACCATGGGAATCCGAAGAGCTCGACGCCGGGGTCCAGCCGGCGCACCGCGAGGCGCCGCGCAGATGACTGCCCTCGGACCGCCTGACCCCTACTCTGAAGACGAGCGCCCCGGGGGAACGGGCCCGCTCGCCCTGCTACGGAAGGACTTTCATGCCTGACTCCAGCACCGTTGCCGGCCCGACTCCCGACCTCACGCGCAAGGCCGTGGCCGAGGCGGTCGGAACGTTCATCCTCGTCTTCTTCGCCGTGGGTGCCGCCGTCGTCGGCCTCGAGACGATGAGCAGGCTCGCCGTCGCCGTGGCCTTCGGCTTCGTGCTGCTCGCACTGGCGTACGCCATCGGCCCCGTCTCGGGCTGCCACGTCAACCCCGCAGTCACCCTCGGCGTGCTCATGCGCAAGGGCATCACGACGACCGAGGCGATCTACTACTGGATCGCCCAGCTCGTCGGTGCGATCCTCGGGGCGGCCCTGCTCAAGCTCATGGTCTCGAGCTTCGGTGGTGTCAAGGACGAGACCGGCGCCCTCGGGACCAACAACTGGGGCGCGACGATCACCGCGGGGGGCACCTTCGTGCTCGAGGTCGTCCTCACCTTCCTCCTCGTGTTCGTCGTCCTGCTCGTGACGAGCCGGGCCGCGGCACCGGGCTTCGCCGGACTCGCGATCGGACTCGTGCTCACCGTGATCCACATCGTCGGCATCCCGCTCGACGGCACCTCGGTCAACCCGGCCCGGTCCATCGGTCCCGCCCTGCTCAACGGCGGCGAGCCGCTGGCTCACGTGTGGATGTTCATCGTCGCGCCGCTCATCGGCGGTGCCATCGCGGCCCTCGCCTCCCCGTACTTCGAGACGGCCGTCTCGAAGACCGACACCGACCCCACGGGCGCCGACGTGCCCGCCTGACCGTGCTTCGCCGACTGTCCAACCTTGAGGCGCGCGCCTGCCCCATGATGAGTCCATGAGCGACGCATCCGGGGGCAGGCACGGGTCGAGCAGGCCGAAGGGCCGTGCCGCCGTCCGGTGGGTGGCCGCCCTGGCGGTGCTGGCCTGGCTCGCCATCGGAGGCGTCGGCGGTCCACTGGTGGGCCGGCTCTCCGAGGTCGCCACCAACGACAACGCGAACTTCCTTCCCCCGTCGGCGGAGTCGACGTCGGTGAGCAAGCTGGTGGCGCGCACGACCGACACCCAGACGCTGCCCTACCTCGTCGTCGTCGAGCGCCCTAGCGGCCTGACCCCGGCGGACCTCGCGGCCGTCCAGCGCTACGTCGAGGGCATCCCCGATCTGAAGCTCGCCGACCCCGGACGCACCGTCGGCGAGTTCCTGCAGTCGCCCCCGAAGCTCGCGATCCCCAGCCAGGACAAGCAGGCCGCGCTCGTCCCCGTCGCCTTCCTCGCCGACAAGGCCGAGGACACCATCGCCGGGGACACCGCGTTGTATGCCGTCGCGCAGGCCCTGCGCGAGTCCGCTGCGTCGACGCTGGGTGAGTCCGGGCTGACCGTCCACGTCACGGGGGCCGGCGGCTTCTTCGCCGACTTCATCATCGCCTTCGGCGGCATCGACGGAATCCTGCTGCTCGTCGCGCTGGGGGTCGTCTTCCTCATCCTGCTCATCGTCTACCGCAGCCCGATCCTGCCCTTCGCCGTGCTCATCTCGGCGGTGTTCGGCCTCTCCCTCGCCGCGCTCGTCGTCTTCCCGCTCGCCGAGAACGGCACGATCAGCCTGAGCGGTCAGAGCCAGGGCATCCTGTCGATCCTCGTCGTCGGCGCCGCGACCGACTACGCCCTGCTCCTCGTCGCGCGGTTCAAGGAGGAGCTGCACGACGAGGAGTCGACGTGGGAGGCGATGAAGATCGCGTGGCGCGCCTCGGTCGAGCCGATCGCCGCGAGCGCCGCCACCGTCGTCATCGGGCTGCTCTGCCTGCGGCTGTCGGATCTCGGCAGCACCAAAGGCCTGGGTCCCGTCGGCGCGCTGGGCATCGTCGGCGCCTTCGTCGCCTCCCTGACCTTCTTGCCTGCCGTCCTTCTCCTCATCGGCCGACGCGTCTTCTGGCCGCAGGTGCCCCACGTCGACCACGTGCACAGCGCGGACGCGGTGGGGACCCGCGGCATCTGGGGCCGGGTCGCCGGACTGGTCGGGCGTCACCCCCGGCGTACCTGGGTGGTCACCCTCCTCGCCCTCGCCACCTGTGCGGCGTTCCTGCCGACGCTCAACGCCCGCGGCATCGCCCAGTCCGACCTCTTCCTCACCCAAGTGGACTCCGTCACCGGGCAGGAGGTGCTCGCGCGCCACTTCCCTGCCGGGTCAGGCTCACCTGTCCAGATCGCCGCCCCCGAGGCCAAGGCCGATGCCGTGGTCAAGGTGCTGGAGTCGACCGACGGGGTCAGCAGCCCACAGGTGGGACTCGTCCCCGGTCAGGCGCCGAAGGTCGTCGACGGCCAGGTCGTCGTGCAGGCCACGCTCGACGCGGCCGCCGACAGCGTCGCGGCCGAGGACACCATCGAGACCCTGCGCGCCTCGCTCGACCGGGCCGGCTCCGACGTCCTCGTGGGAGGGACCACGGCGACGAACCTCGACGTGCGCCTCGCCAGCGAGCGCGACCTCAAGGTGATCATCCCGACGATCCTCGCCGTCATCTTCGTCGTGCTCATGCTGCTGCTGCGCTCGATCGTGGCTCCGCTCGTGCTCGTCGCCGCGAACGTCCTGTCGTTCGCCGCGACGATGGGCGTCTCCGCCATCGCGTTCAACCACGTGTTCGGGTTCCCGGGCTCCGACCCGTCGACGCCGCTCTACGGCTTCGTCTTCCTCGTCGCCCTCGGTATCGACTACTCCATCTTCCTCATGACGCGCGTCCGTGAGGAGTCGCGCACCCGGGGCACCCGACCCGGCATCCTCGTGGGTCTCGCCGTGACGGGCGGTGTCATCACGAGCGCGGGCATCGTGCTCGCGGCGACGTTCTCGGCCCTCGCGGTGCTGCCGATCCTCTTCCTCGTGCAGATCGCCTTCATCGTCGCCTTCGGCGTCCTGCTCGACACGCTCATCGTGCGCAGCCTGCTGGTCCCCGCGGTCTCCTACGACCTCGGCGACCGCATCTGGTGGCCCATCGGCCTGCGCCGCTCGTCGAGCGGGGCATCCGGCAAGCACGAGGGTGCGGGCGACGTGGACGGCGAGGGATCTCGTGGGCCCCGGACTAGTGCGGCTTCAGGACGACCTGCAGAGCGATGACCGTCAGCCCGACCAGGCCGCCGGCGAGCGACCCGACGACCAGCCACGGTCCCCGGAGGCCCGCCCGCCTGCTCGCGATCGCCGACAGGAAGGCCAGGGTCAGCAGCCCGGTGATCTCCACGACGGGAAGGGTGTCGGCGGTCCTGAGCGACGTGGCCCGACCGATGGCCAGCACGGCGATCGGGGGCACGGCAGCCAGCAGCAGATGCACCTGCCGGCGCGCCACGGCGAGCCATTCCGACCTCGTGAGTCCCCGTTGGACCGCAGCGTGCTCCTGGAGCAGCTCGGAGAACGCGTGCGCCAGGCACACGGCCACCACGGGAGAGATGACGACGACGGCAGCGGCGGGGAACGACAGCTCGGACCAGCCGGAGTAGGCGGACAGCACGGCCATCACGACGATGGTCGCGTACGTCAGACGCTCGAGGTCCAGCGCGACCCCGGCGACGCGCACCGAATGCGGTTCTTGACTCGTCACGCGGTCAAGGCTCGCACGGAAGTCGTGGGCGCTCAGCGGATCGTCGGACGACATGTGGGACGACATGACGCCGCCGACCAGCCACGCAGGGGTTGGTTGGCACTAGCGTGACAGATGCTGAGGTTGAGGCACCCGGAGCTGAGGGGGACCACCGATGAGCGAGAGCGGCACGCCGGCGTCGACTGCGGACATCGCGACCCCACCATTTGCCATGAGTGCCGACGAGGTCGTGGCGGCCGCCGGCACCGATGTCGTCTCCGGTCTGAGCAGCGCCGAAGCAGCGAGGCGCCGCTCGGCCCACGGCCCCAACAAGATAGCGGCAGAACGGCCGCCCTCCGGCTGGGCCATCGCGGCGTCCCAGCTCCGCGACCCGATGAACATCATGCTCGTGGCCGTCGTGGTCGTCAGCCTCGCGATCGGACAGGTCTCGACCGGGGTGCTGGTCGGGTTGCTCATCGTGCTCAACGTCGTGCTCGGCACCCGCCAGGAGCTGACAGCTCGGGCCAGCGTCGACGCCCTCGCGAAGATGCAGGTCCCTCAGGCCCGGGTCGTCCGTGACGGCTCCGTCGCCCTGGTCCCCGCCACCGAGATCGTGCCGGGCGACCTCGTGCAGCTCGAGGCGGGTGACATCGTCCCGGCGGACGGGCGCATCGTCAGGTCCGCCACCCTCGAGGCCCAGGAAGCAGCCCTCACGGGAGAGAGCGCCCCGATCGCGAAGGACCACACCACGCTGGCGTCCGGAGACGTGGCGCTCGGTGACCGGACCAACATGCTCTTCCAGAACACGTCCGTCACCCGGGGGACCGGCGCGATCGTGGTCACAGCCACCGGGATGCAGACGCAGATGGGCCAGATCGCGACGATGCTCACCTCGGTCACCCGCACGCGTTCGCCGCTGCAGAAGGAGCTGGACGCCCTCACCAAGGTGCTGGGCCTCATCGCCTGGGGAGCGGTCGCCGTCATCGTCGTTGTCGGTCTCGTCCGCGGGACGCCGGGCAAGGACCTTCTGCTCCTGGGAACGGCGATGGCCGTCTCGGCGATTCCTACCGGCATGCCGGCGTTCGTCTCCGGTCTGCTGTCGCTCGGTGCCAAGCAGCTCGCTGCGTCCAAGGCTGTCGTGAAGAACCTCACCGACGTCGAGACCCTCGGGTCGACGAGCGCGATCAACACCGACAAGACGGGCACGCTGACCCTGAACGAGATGATGGTGTCCGTCCTCTACGCGAGTGGCTCCTGGTTCACGGTCGACGGGGAGGGCTATGCCAAGACCGGAGCGATCCGGGCCGTCGCGGGCACACCTGTGCCGGACTTCACCCGGCTCGGACTGGGACTGTGCCTCGCCAGCGACGCCCTGGTCGGCGACGACGGCTCGGTGATCGGAGACCCCACCGAGGCGGCGCTCGTGGTGCTCGCCGCCAAGCTCGGCATCGACGCAGAGGAGACCCGCCGCACCTTTGCGCGCCTCGCCGAGGTGCCCTTCGACTCCGAGTACAAGTTCATGGCCACGTTCCATCGCGTGACGATCGACGGCGGCGAGCACGTGATCGAGCTGGTCAAGGGCGCCCCTGACGTCGTCATCGCCCGGTGCACCATGGCCGGCGGTCCCCTCAGTGGCTCGCAGGCGCCGATCGAGCACGCGAACGACGGCATCGACGAGGCGAACGAGCGGATGGGAGCCAAGGGACTGCGGGTGCTCGCGTTCGCGGCACGCCTCGTCGCCGACGACGAGCTGGCGACCATGACCGACGATCCCATGTCCCTCACGCAGGGCCTCTCCTTCGTCGGCCTGGCGGGCATCATCGACCCTCTGCGCAGCGAGGCGAGAAGCGCTGTCGCGACGGCATTGACAGCGGGGATCGACGTGCGGATGATCACCGGCGACCACGCCGTGACCGCGCAGGCGATCGGCCAGGAGCTGGGGCTGGGGGCCGGCGCCATCAGCGGGACGGAGCTCCAGGCGCTCAGCGACGAGGAGCTCAAGCGACGGCTGCCGGAGCTGCACGTGTTCGGCCGCGTGACACCGGAGGACAAGCTCCGACTGGCGAGGGCGATGCAGGAGGAGGGGATGATCGTCGCGATGACCGGCGACGCCGTCAACGACGCGGCCGCCCTCAAGCAGGCCGACATCGGCGTCGCGATGGGAAGCGGGAGCGAGGTGACCAAGCAGGCCGCACGCATGGTCCTCACCGACGACAACTTCGGGACGCTCGTCCATGCGGTCGAGATCGGGAGGCGGGTCTACGACAAGGTCGTCTCGTACGTGCGCTACCAGATGACGCAGTTGCTCTCGCTCGTGTTCCTCTTCCTCGCCGCGACCGTGTTCAACGTCAACCAGGGCGTCGCGATGACCCCGACCATGGTGCTCTACCTGCTGTTCTTCGCCACCGCCGTCGGTGTCATCGTCATCGCCGTCGATCCCGGCGACCCCGACGTCATGCACCGCCCGCCCCGCGATCCCGCCGTCCCGATCACGAACCGCCGGGCCGTCGTCATGTGGGTGGTCTACGCACTGGTGCTGTTCGTCGCCGCGTTCGTCCCCCTCGTCCTGGGCCCCGACGAGCCGAGCCCCACGCGCGCGTCCGTGTCGATGACGATGACGTTCGTGGTCATGGGCCTGGCGACGGCGTTGAACGCCGTGGTCAACCGGCGCGACCCCACCACCGGGCTCACTCCACCGGTCCTCAAGGCGCTGGCGATCGCCCTCGTCACGGCCGGGATGCTGCTGCTGGCGACCCAGCTCCCGACGTTGCAGCAGGGACTCCTCACCACCCCGCTCACGCCGCGCGAGTGGCTCGCGTGCGCAGCCCTGGCGGCCGCGCTCCCCACGGTCGTGGAGCTCGGCAAGCTGGTCAGGAGGCGCCGGCTCGAGCCTGCAGGACCACTCGATCCCGGGGCGGCGGTCGCGCCGACCCGCGCCCGGACGACGCCCCCCGCCTGAGCGCCTGCACACAGCGCGCCGCTGCCCGGCGACGGGCGTGGTCTCGGGCCGGGCGGGGCCGGGGTCAGGTCGCCCCGGCGACGTCCCTTCTCGTCAGCTCGCCGGCAAGGTCACGTTGCATCAACTCGGATACCCCGGCCGGGTCGAGGCCCTGGCCGAGCAGGACCGCGAGCTTGGTGAGCGCCGCCTCGGACGTCATGTCGTATCCGGGCACGGCGCCCGCCCGCATCAGGGCCGACCCTGTCGCATACGCACCCGGCTGCACCGACCCACGCACGCACTGCGTGACGACGACCACGACGATGCCCTGGGCCGTGGCGGTCTCGACGACGGCCATGAAATCCTCGTCGTTCGAGGGCCCGTTGCCTGCCCCGTAGGCCTCGATGACGAGGCCCTGCAGCGGCGGTCGGCACAGGTTCGCGAGGATGGAGGCCGAGAACCCGGGAAAGAGACGGACCGCTGCCACCTCTCCCAGTCGACCGGCTCTGAGCTGAGGCTCCCCGTCAGGGGGGCGGAGCAGCGAGTGCCGGACGTCGATGTCGATACCGATCGAGGCAAGCGGCGGAAAGCGTGGCGAGTCGAAGGCGTCGAGGCCCGAGGCGTCGACCTTCGTCGCCCGGTTGCCCCTGAGCAGGACCTCCCCGAAGAGCAGGGTGGACTCGGGGACGTCCGACCGCGCCGCCACCTGCAGGGCCCCGATGAGGTTCTGCCGCCCGTCGCTGCGGGTGCGGGCGACCGGGATCTGCGAGCCGGTGACGATGACGGGCTTGCCGAACGACGGGAGCAGGAACGAGAGCGCCGACGCCGTGTAGGCCATCGTGTCCGTCCCGTGCAGGACGACGAAACCACGGTGTTGGCTGCGGTGCTCGTGCAGGACGCGCGCGATCGCACACCAGTCGTGGGGTGTCGCGTTGGCGGAGTCGATCGGCGGGTCCAGCTCCTCGAAGACGATCGGCGGCAGCTCGCCCCTCGAGTTCTCGACGATCCAGTCGACGTACGGAGCCAGCGCTCCGGCCACCGGCGCGTAGCCGTCGGGAGTGTCGACCATCCCGATGGTCCCGCCCGTGTGAAGCACGAACACGCTGTCGCTCACACGCATCTCCCTCCGTCGGACGTGGCACCGCGAACTCGCGGTGAGCCCACGCGTCCCGCCACCCGTCCCGGCAGCGTGCGCAGCTCACCGTGACACTCGACGCCCGCCCTGTCCAGAACGACCTGCTGTCAGGGCGCCTCGGCGGATCGGTCCTGACGTCGAGCCGGCCGTCAGACGGGCGGCAGTCTCCCGCGATCTGACCCGACGAGGTCCGTGGGCGCTACAACTGGAGCATGAACATGCCTGGAGATCAGAGCGGTCCGGACGAGTCACCAGCGGAGCCAGGCCCGCGAGGGAGGGTGCTCGACGAGATCCGTACGCCGAGAGCCGCGGCCATCGCCGGGATCGCCTTCGCCGTGCTCCTGGGGGCCGTCATCATCCTGATGTACCTGGCGCTCCCCGGCACCGGCAGTCGTTCGTCGTGGATCACCGATGCCGACCGCCGCGACCGGGTGGCGCTGGCGATGCAGCTCACCCCCTACGCGGGCATCGCCTTCCTGTGGTTCATCGGGGTGATCCGTTCGCGTCTCGGGCACCAGGAGGACAAGCTCTTCGCCACGGCCTTCCTCGGGTCGGGGCTGCTGTTCGTCGCCATGCTGTTCGCAGCCTCTGCAGACGTCGGAGCGTTGCTGGCCCTGTACAACGGACCGGACAGCGTGTCGCCGGAGTACATCCGGCAGGTGGGAGCGGTGAGCTCGGCCCTCCTCACGACCTTCGGCATCCGCATGGCAGCGGTCTTCACCATGGTGGTCACCAACCTCGGTCGGCGCACCGGCATCGTGCCGCGGTGGCTGGTCGCCGTGGGGTTCGTGGTCGCGCCGGTCCTGCTCCTCGCGCCGCCGCGGACGATCTGGGCCGTCCTGCTCTTCCCGTTGTGGGTCCTGCTCCTCAGCCTGCACCTCCTCGTCTCGTCCTTCCGAGCGTCGCCGGCGTAGCGAGAGGCACGGACAGCCGCCCATGTGGTGACGTCGGTGCGGGCCGGCCGCTCAAGGCGTCAGGATGCCATCTGCTCGGCTTCGGGGGCGCTCTGGCGGCCCCATCGAGGTGGGAGTGGAGGTTGCGAAAAGTTCTGCGGTCCAGTCACTTTCGCGCCGACCCTGATGGCAGCGGTGCTGCAGTCGAGCGCTGCCTGAGCGCTCGTCGAGGCACCACACACGATGGATGATCCGGCCACCCTCTTGCAAGCCCGCCATGCCCCCGTCGGCGCCACACTCCACGAGACCGAGACGGCTTCTCATCCTAGGAGGGTGAGTACGGGTCCGTCGGGCGGTGTCACGTTGGTCGTGCGAGACACGTGCTTCCCAGAGCGTCCTCGCGCCCGGGCAGGTCAGTCGATCAGGAGGGTCGCAATGCCGGATTGGTTCGTGTTGGTCGGCGTGTTGGTCATCGTCGTCGGGTTTCTGCTCAAGCTGGACGTCATCGCCGTCGTCATCGCCGCTGCTCTGGTGACGATGCTGGCGGCCGGTGAGTCCTTCCTGGCGTTCCTGGACCTGCTCGGCAAGGCGTTCGTGGACAACCGTTCGGTGTCGTTGTTCCTGCTGACGCTCCCGATGATCGCTCTCTCGGAGCGCTACGGACTCAAGGAACAAGCCGTCACTCTCATCAGCAAGCTGCACGCGCTCACCCCTGGCAGGTTCCTGACGATCTACACGGTCATCCGCCAGCTGACGGGCATCTTCGGGATCCGCATCAGTGGAATGGTGCAGTTCGTCCGTCCGATCGTGCATCCGATGAGCTCCGCCGCGGCGAAGAGCCGTGGCGCGGACTCCGAGTCCGAGGCGGAGCTGGTCAAGGCGGAGAGCGCCCTCTCGGAGAACATCGGCAACTTCTTCGGCCAGAACGGCTTCGTCGCAGCCTCCGGGGTCCTGCTCATCGTCGCCACGTTGAAGGAGGCCGGTTACGACGTGACGCCGGAGCTCATCGCGGCCGCGTCCTTGCCCATGATCGTGATCGCCGCCATCGTCGCGGCCGTCCACTTCTGGAACATCGACCGCCGGTTGACCAAACACGCCGCGGTTGCGCAGGACAGCGAGGTGGCCGGCGATGAGTGACCTCGGGCCCGGGCTCCTGGAAGCCACCTTCGTCCTCATCGGCATCATGCTCGCCGTCACCGGCGTCCGTGCCTTCCTCGACCACTCGAACCCTCGTCGGGTCACGACCGCAGCCTTCTGGCTGCTCCTCAGCATCACGTTCGCTTTCGGAGCCGTGCTTCCGGACCGGGTCGCCGGCATCATCGTGCTGGCCATCGGCGGGTTGTCGCTGGCGCGTGGTGTCAAGACCGGTACCTTCGACGAAGGCACACCCGAGGACCGGGGAGCACACGCCCGACGACTCGGAAACTGGTTGTTCGCCCCAGCGCTCTCCCTGGCCGCCATCGCGGTGCTGATCTCGACATGGGCGCCCTTCGGGGACCAGTCGGGCTCGGTCGCCATCGGCATCGCGTCGGTCCTCGCGCTGGTCATCGCCTGGGTGCTGACCCGGGCACCGGCCCGGGTGGTGGTGGCGCAGTCCGACCGGATGATCCAGCAGGTCGGCCCGATCGGGATGCTTCCCCAGTTCCTCGCGATGCTGGGCGTCGTCTTCACCACCGGGGGCGTCGGTGAGGTCGTCGCGAACGGCATCGCCAAGATCGTGCCCGAAGGCAACCAGCTCGCCGGCGTCATCGCCTACTGCGTCGGGATGGCCGTGTTCACCATCATCGTGGGCAACACGTTCGCCGCCTTCACCGTGATCACCACCGGCATCGGGATCCCGTTCGTCATCGCGCTCGGGGGCAACCCGGTCATCGTCGGGGCCATCGCCATGACCACGGGCTTCTGCGGCACCCTGGTCACTCCCATGGCGGCCAACTTCAACGCGCTGCCCGTGGGCCTGCTCGAGATGAAGAACACCTACGGGGTCATCAAGGCCCAGGCACCACTGGCAGCGATCCTGTTCGTCATCCAGGTCGTCCTGATGTACGTCTGGGCGTTCTGACAAGGAAATGATGGAGGCACGTCCATGAAGATCTTGGTCACAGGCTTCGAGCCGTTCGGTGGCGAGCCGATCAACCCGTCGTGGGAGGCGGTCCGCCACCTGCCCGACACGATCTCCGGCGCTGAGGTCATCAAGGTGCAGATCCCCGTGGTGTTCGGCCGGTCCGCCGATGTCGTCCGCGACGCGATCGTGGAGCACGACCCGGACGTGGTGCTCCACGTCGGGCAGGCCGGCGGCCGGTTCGAGGTGACCCCCGAGCGCGTCGCCATCAACGTCGACGACGGGCGCATCCCCGACAACGACGGGCAGCAGCCCATCGACACCCCGATCCGGGAGGACGGTCCGGCCGCCTACTTCACCTCGCTGCCCGTCAAGGCGATGGTGACGGCGATGCGGCAGGCCGGGATTCCGGGTCGGGTCTCGAACACGGCGGGGACCTACGTCTGCAACCACATCATGTACCAGGCCCTCTACATGATCGACCGCGAGTTCTCGGGCAAACGAGCCGGTTTCGTCCACGTGCCCTACTCCCCCCAGCAGGTCGTCAACCAGCCGCCCCAGCCCTCGATGGGCATCGACGACATGACGACGGCCCTGGCCGCTGGGATCGGCGCCATCGTCGAATACACCGGCAAGCCGGACGAGCGCACGGTGGGCGGATCCATCCACTAGGCGGTGCCCCGCACCGCGGGGCCGGTTCGCGGGCTTCGCCGCGGCGGCGTTCCGTGTCCAGCACTGCGTAATGAGAGGCAGGTTCACGCATGGACAGCATCATCTTCGTGCTGGAAGCCCTGGTCGTCCTGGGGTGCATCCTCATGGGCACGCGGGTCAGCGGCGTCGGCGTCGGGCTCTGGGGCGGCCTCGGCGTGTTCGTCCTCGTCTTCGTCTTCCGTGAGCCGCCCGGTGAGCCGCCCGCCGCTGCCATCGCCATCATCCTGGCCGTCGTGACAGCAGCCGCGATGATGCAGGCCGCCGGTGGCATCGACTGGATGGTGCTGGTCGCCGCGAAGATCATCGAGAGCCGACCGAAGCAGATCACCCTGATCGCGCCGCTGACGGCCTTCCTCTTCTCGGTCGGAGCCGGGACGAGCAACATCCTCTATCCCCTCCTACCGGTGATCTACGACGTGTCGTACCGCAACGGGATCCGTCCCTCCCGCCCGATCAGCGTCAGCGTCGTCCAGTCCGGCGTCGCTCTGGCCGCCTCCCCGGTCTCGGCAGCGATGGCGGCCATGCTGACCCTCACCGACACCCCCACGTACGGCTTGGGCCTCACCCAGATCCTGCTCATCACGTTCCCCGCCTGCGTGGTCGGCATCGTCGTCACGTCACTCGTCGTCAACCGGCTGGGTCCAGAGCTCGCCGACGACCCCGAAGTGCAGGAGCGGATCCGGGCCGGGCTGCTCGCCGCGCCCGCCCACGCCAGTGCCGGCGCGCCAGCCCCGGCGGTTGCCCTGTCAGCCGGCGCAGGCGCGACGGACGCCTCCGGCGCGGTTGCCGATGCCCCGGTGGAGCCGGCGTCCGCGCGACTGACTGCCACCACGGAGGGCCGCAACGCAGCCATGGCGTTCCTGTCCGGGGTGCTCCTGATCGTCCTCCTGGGCCTCTTCCCAGGCCTGCGCCCGGCCTTCGACTCGGGCGAGGGACCGGTGCCGATCGACATGACCACCACGATCGTCATGGTGATGTTCGTCGTCGGTGTCGCAATCCTCTTCCTGGGCAAGCCCTCCGTGAAGACGGTGCCCGACCAGTCGGTGTTCAAGGCCGGCATGATGTCGGCCATCGCCCTGTTCGGCATCGCCTGGCTGACCGCCACCTTCATCTCGGCGAACGAGGAAGCGATCGTCAACACCGTCGGAGGCTGGGTCAACGACTACCGGTTCGTCTTCGCGCTCTCGGTCTTCATCGTCGCTGCACTCACCACGAGCCAGTCGACCGCCACGCGCACCATGGTCCCGATCGGCCTGGCGGCCGGCCTGCCCGTGGGCGTCGTCACCGGCATGTGGGCGGGCGCCATCGGCGGCGTCTACACGCTCCCCACAGGCGGTCCTCAGATCGCCGGCGCCAACTTCGACCTGTCCGGCACCACCAAGCTCGGCACCAAGCTCGTCGACCACAGCTACTTCGTGCCGATGCTGATCCTCTCCGTCACGACGGTCGCGGTCGGCACGGCGATCGGAGCGATCTTCTTCTAGGTCGGAGACTCGGAACCTGCCTCGAGTACCGTTGACCGCCGCCTCGATGTCGACAGAGGACACGGAGAGCTGGCGAGGGGACCCGAACCCCTAACCGCCTGTTGACAAGCCGTCGACGGACACCCGGGCGAAAGCGAGCACCTGACCTTCGAAGACGGCGTCGCGACCGCCATGCCCCTACGTCGTCGTGCGATCTGCGTGCTATCCGTCACATGCACCACTGTCACCTCCCGTCGCCGTCGACCTCGCGCGACCAGACCTCATGGCTTCTCGTCGGGCGGCGTCGGCCGGCTTGACTCCCTGTCTCTTACCTCATCGCGAGGCGGACATGAGTCTTGGCGAGAGACGCCGGCCGTGGTGCATTCCGGCAGATTCGCCCTACGGGGTGCCCCCTTCGCATCGTCTGCCCGTGTGCCCTCACCTCTGAGCGGACCCTGATCGCTGCCGCAGCGGAGCGAGAGCAAACTCTCTCATTCCCTCGGTGAAGCCGATGCGGGCACGCCACCCGAGTTCCGCGGCGATCCGTTCCGAGCTCGCCGTGATGTGCCGGACGTCGCCGATCCGGTAGCGGCCGGTCACGACCGGGGCGGGCCCACCCCCGGCTCGGCTGACGGCATCCGCGAGCTGCCCGATGGTGTGGACGATGCCGCTTCCGACGTTGTATGCCGCCAGCGACCCGGTTGCAGCGTGCGTGGTCGCGTCGAGCCCGGCGACCACGGCGTCGGCGACGTCGCGCACGTGGACGAGGTCGCGTCGCTGCGCCCCGTCCTCGAGGACGGTCGGTGCCTCCCGGCGCTCGACGGCCGAACGGAAGATCGAGGCGACACCGGCGTACGGCGTGTTCATCGGCATCCGTGGTCCGTAGACATTGTGAAAGCGAAGGGCCACTGCTCGGCCAGCGGTGGAGCGGGCCCAGGCCTCCGACAGGTGCTCCTGGTGAAGCTTCGTCGCGGCGTACACGTTCTGGGGGTCGAGCCGCGAGGTCTCGTCGACGAGGGTCGGGATGAGCGGTTCGCCGGCGGGTCCGGTCGGGTCGAACCGTCCAGCCTCGAGATCCTCCATCCGGCGCGGTGCTGGCCGCACGAGGCGCCCGGTGTCGTCGAGGTAGTCACCGTCGCCGTACACCACCATCGAGGAGGCGAGCACGAGACGACGGATGCCGGTGTCGGCCAGCGCAGCGAGCAGTACCGCGGTGCCCATCGTGTTGGTGTGGACGTAGTCCGTGGTGTCGGCGAAGTCGACGCCGAGGCCGACCTTCGCGGCGAGGTGCACGGCGGCGTCACAACCGTCGACGGCGGCGGCGACAGCGCTGGGGGAGGTGACGTCGCCGACGACCAGATCGACGCCAGGGAGCGTGATCGGCGCGAGGTCGGGATCCGGGCCGTGCACGTCTGCGCGGAGCGAGTCGAGGACGCGGACCCCGTGGCCGGCACGCACGAGCGCCTCGACGACATGCGAGCCGATGAAGCCAGCCCCTCCGGTCACGAGGATCGTCATGCGGTCACCTCCTCGAGTGCTGGTGCGGCGTCGTCGCTCTGGGGCCGGCGCCGCACGAGCCAGCCGGCGACGACGACGGCCACGGCGACCGGGATGACCGCGCGCAGGACGGCCACGCCTGGCACGAGCAGGTGCGCTGACATGAGCAGGGGCACGACGAACCACTCCCAACGACGGGTCAGGGCGATGAAAGGCACGAGGACGAGGGCGTACCAGGGGAAGGGCGAGCTGACGACGAGCAGCATCGCGCCGGCGCCGACGAGCTGCGCCGTCCACGGGTCGTCGGGGTCGGTGAACCGCCACTGGAGTGCAGCGACGGTGACGAGTGCGACGACCGACAGCGCGGTGCTCGCAGGGCCGCTGAGGAGCAGCCCGGTCAGCGTGAAGCCGTCGCCGCCCTCGTAGCCCTGCTCCTTGAGGTAGCCCGGCAGGTAGCCGACCACCTGGCCTCCCGTGGCGACGACGTGAGGGACGTAGACGGCGACCACGGTGGCGGCCGCGGAGGCGACGACGTACAGCGGCCGTCGGCGGGCCAGCGGCAGCGCCGCCACGACGGGCACGAACTTCACGGTGGCGGCCAGCCCGAGCAGCACCCCGGCGGCGGTGGCGCGTCGCCTGGTGGAGCGCGGGGTCGACCCGGGCGGCGGGACGGCCACGAGGGTTGCTGCGACGACGAAGGCGACCCCGAGGGTGTCGACGTGCGAGTTCGTCACGGCCTCGGACGCGACGAACGGGCACCAGCCCCACCACGCCGCTGCCCCGGGGTCGAGACCTCGTCGCGCGAGCAGGCGCATGAGCAGGAGCGTCACCACGACGACGAGCACCACTCCACCGGCCTGCATGGGCCACCATGTCGCGTGAACGTCGACGGGTGCGCGCACGACGGCGAACCACGCCTGCGCGGTAGGAGGGTAGATCGTCGGGACGGCCGGGCGGTTGAGGGTCGTGCAGAGCAGGTCGCCGTCCGGGACGGTCCGTGTCGAGGCGACACGGGCGCCGGTGCACCGGGGTGTGCCGTCCGCGGCGGGGGCCGGCTCGGGGTAGAGCCACGGCACCCGCAGGCCGTCGAGGGCGTCAGCGACGGGGGCGTACGCGTACGGCGAGGTTCCGGCATCGCTGACGATGCCGTCCCAGGCGTACCGAGCCGAGTCGGTGCTCGTGTTGGGTGGGCCGGCCATGGCTGCCAGCCCGAGGGCCACGGTACCCCCGAGGACGAGGACCGACGCTGCCCTGCGCGGGACGCGTCGCACGGCCAGCCAGGCCAGGCCGAAGAGCAGCCACGCGCCGGCGGTCCAACCGAGCAACGGCACCCCGCTCGCACCGTCGAAGATCGACTCGGTGGCCGTCGCGCGCGCTGTCACCGCGACGAGGGCCGCGAGCAGCGCGGTGGTCAGGGCAGCTCTCACCCGACCGATAGTGGCCTCGTCGAGGGCGCGAAAGCGCCGACGCGACAGCGGCGTTCGCGGATCGTAAGGAGTGCGTCATGGTCTCCCCCGCACTGCGCCGCGGATGCTGGGCGACGTGACCAGACTGACTGAACGGATCGACGACACCGTCGTGCCACGGCTCGAGGCAGTTCGTCGCGGGCTCGACTCGCCGGCCCGGACGACGCGCCAGGCCGTCGTCATCGGGCGGCTGCTCGGTGGCGTCGTGATCCTCGTCTTCCTGACCGGGCTGTGGAGCCACCTGCTCCAGGAGCCTCCGGAATGGCTGCCCCTGCCGACGCGGCCGTCGACGCTCTACCAGTGGACCCAGGGCACTCACGTCCTGCTCGGCACCGTCATGCTCCCGCTCGTCCTCGCCAAGCTCTGGGTCGTCTACCCGAAACTCTTCGAGTGGCCGCCGGTCACGTCACCGGTCAACGGCATCGAGCGACTGTCCGTCGCGCTCCTCGTGTCGACGAGCGTGCTCCAGCCGCTCATCGGCCTCGTCAACACCTACCAGTGGTACCCGTGGCCGTTCCCGTTCCGGGAGACGCACTACGCGCTCGCCTGGGTCATGGTCGGCGCGCTCCTCGTCCACCTCGCGGTCAAGCTGCCGCTCATCGTCAGGCACTGGCGGGCCGGAGGCGGATCGCGTTGAGCGACGATGAGATAGATCGCGGCGCGGCAACTGGGCGCGTGT
This sequence comes from Terrabacter sp. Ter38, assembly GCF_024519435.1. Taxonomy (GTDB): domain Bacteria; phylum Actinomycetota; class Actinomycetes; order Actinomycetales; family Dermatophilaceae; genus Terrabacter. The sequence goes on along the minus strand of NZ_JALJRZ010000005.1, from coordinate 37,424 downwards.
CGAGGCGGACGCTCCTCGCGGCCACCGGGCTCGGGGCCGCGACCGCCGCGCTTCTCACCGCAGGGCAGACCGTCCCCGGCCTGGCGCCGCTCGCACTCCTCGCCCCACGCGACCCGCGGGTCGGACCGCAGGGGATCCCCGTCAACCGCACGGCGGCGCAGGCAGGGGTCCTCTCGACGGCCCGCGACCGGGCCTGGCGGCTGACGGTGCTCGTCGGCTCCGCGCAGCGTGAGTTCTCGCGCCAGGAGCTGCTCGCGCTGCCCCAGTCTCGCTCCGAGCTGCCCATCGCGTGCGTCGAGGGCTGGAGCGCCACCGCCACGTGGGACGGCGTGCCTGTCCGGGACCTGCTGGCCGCGGCGGGTGCACCCGACGGCTCCGCCCTGCGCCTGACGAGCCTCGAGCGCAGCGGGGCCTACCGCGTGACCGAGATGCCGGCGTCGTATGTCGCCGACCCCCTGACGCTCGTCGCCCTCGGCATCGCGGGTCAGCCGCTCGACCTCGAGCACGGCTACCCCGCGCGGGTCATCGCCCCGGGACGACCGGGCGTCCTCCAGACGAAGTGGCTCTCCGAGATCGAGGTGCTGTGATGCGTTCGAGCCGTGCTGCCCTGCTCGTTGCCGGGATCGGTCTCGTCGGGGTGGGCGCGGTCGAGGCCTGGCGGGCTCTCGGCATCGCCCAGCTCGTCGGGATGGCGGTGTGGCTCGCCGGCGCGATCGCCCTCCACGACGCGCTCCTGGCGCCGGGCGGTGCGGTGCTGTCCCGGGCGCTCGAACGTCGCGGTGCGGCACTGGCCCCCGCGTCGCGCGGCGTCATCCGGGTCGGCGTCGTCGTCGGGGTCGTACTGACTCTGATCACCGTCCCGGCGGTCGTCGCCCAGTGGCGAGGCACCTTCAACCCCACCGTGCTGACCCGACCCTACGCCGCCGTGCTCGCCGGCGTGTGGCTCGGACTGGCTGTGCTGACGGCTCTCGGAGTCCTTGTCGCTCAACGACGCTCGACCGTCCGCAGTTCGTAAGACCTACGAAAGATCTGGGTGAGGCCGTGACTCCTAGCGTCGGGAGGGTGAACCCGTCATCGCCACGTCCCACTCTCGTCGACATCATCCTGCCGTGTCTCGACGAGGCGCAGGCCCTGCCCGGCGTGCTCGCCGCCGTGCCCCGAAGCTGCCGGGCGGTCGTCGTCGACAACGGCTCCACGGACGGTAGCCCTGACATCGCCGCAGCCCTCGGCGCCCTCGTGATCCGCGAGCGGCGCCGCGGCTATGGGGCCGCCGCCCACGCCGGCCTCCTCGCCGCAACGGCGCCCTTGGTCGCGTTCTGTGACGCCGACGGCTCTCTCGATCCCGCTGACGTGGTGCAGCTCGCCGACATCGTGCTCGACGGCGACGCCGAGCTCGTCCTCGGGCGCCGTCGACCGACGGCACGTGGGAGTTGGCCGCTGCACGCCCAGGTTGCGAACCGTGTTCTTGCGCAACGCATCCGACAGGTCACGGGTCTGCGGCTGCACGACCTGGGCCCCATCCGGGTCGCGGCCCGCGAGGCACTCCTCGACCTCGGGCTGACGGACCGTCGGAGCGGGTACCCCCTCGAGACGGTGCTGCGCGCACATGCCGCAGGCTGGCGCGTACGCGAGGTCGACGTGGCGTACGCACCGAGGCTCGGGCGCTCGAAGGTGACGGGCACCGTGCGCGGCACCGCCCAGGCGGTGTCGGACATGTCGCGCCTCCTCGCCGAGGCGGGCCGATGACCACCGTCGTGGTCGTCGCGAAGGAGTGCCTGCCCGGGCGGGTCAAGACGCGACTGTGCCCACCGCTGACGCGCGTGCACGCGGCCCTCGTGGCCCAGGCCGCGCTCGACGACACCCTGACGGCCGTGCGGGGTGCCGGGGGGACCCCGCTGCTCTACTTCGACGGGGCACGCCCCCCGTCCTCCGCCTCGGGCTTCGACGTGCTGTCGCAGTGCTGCGGACCGTTCGACGAGCGGCTGGCCCACCTCTTCGACGTGTGCGTGGGCCCCACGGTCCTCATCGGGATGGACACCCCGCAGGTTGACCCGGCACTCCTGCGCCGCCTTGCGGCCCCGTGGCCCGACGACGTCGAAGCGTGGTTCGGTGAGGCCGCCGACGGCGGCTTCTGGCTGCTGGCCCTGCGCGAGCCGACCGGCGCCCACGTGCGGGGCGTCGAGATGTCACTGGACACGACGGGCGCAGAGGTCCGATCCCGCCTCGACGAGGCGGGGCTGCGTACGTGCTCTGTCGGGGAGCTGCGCGACGTGGACACCGTGGCGGACGCGATCGACGTCGCCGCAGCCGCACCCCACACGCGGTTCGCGCGGCAGTTGCGTCGGTCGCTGGCCGATCTGGGGGTCACGACCGTCGGCCCCATCACCGCCGGCGTACCGTCGTGAGCGCGTCCGTAAACGGGCTGGCGATCGGGCTCGACGGCAGCGCCGTCGTGCACTTCGGTCATGGTGGGGCCAGCCCGTACGAGCTCGCCCTGACCCAACGACGCCCCACCTTGATCCTCCGCCCCCGGCCCGGTGGGCGGCCTGACGAGCCGACAACCCACATCGACGCTGGCGTCGTGGAGGTGGGACGCTTCCTCGCCGACGCGGACCGCGTCGACCGGATGGTCCTGTCCCGGACCCGCGGCTCCGTGCTCGACATCGGATCGGGCCCCGGACGGATGGTGGCCGAGGCGATGCGCCGCGGTCGGGTGTCCCTGGGCATCGACGTCTCCCCCGCTGCCGTTGCGCTGGCCCGGGCATCGGGGCGTCCGGTGCTGCTGCAGTCGGTCTTCGACGCCGTGCCGGACGACGGCCACTGGTCGACGGCGCTTCTCCTCGACGGCAACGTGGGGATCGGTGGAGATCCCGGCGCGCTGCTGGCTCGGTGCGCCGAGCTCATCACGCCCGGCGGCACGGTCGCGGTGGAGACCGACTGCGACCCTGAGCGTGACCATCGCTACCACGCAGAGCTCGTCGTCGACGGCGAGGACGGCGACGTCGGCAGCGACTCGTTTCCCTGGGCCCACGTCGGGACGCACGTCGTCGAGTCGCTCGCGGTCGCCCACGGACTCGTCCCTTCCAAGCGACTCCGCCGCGGCGGGAGGCAGTTCGTGCTGCTGCGGCGCGCCGGCCAGCCCGAGTGATGAGACCAGTGCCGAGTCCGTCGGGGACCCCGACACCGCTCTCTCCGGCGACCCGGAGCTCGCCGCCGGGAACGGGTCTCGTTCCGGATGTGCGCACGGACGGGTCCAGGCCTCGCTGGCCGTCCGTCGTGCTCCTCGTGGGTGCGTTCACCGTGGCGCTCGCCGTCGCTGCGCGCGGCGACCTGGTCGACCTGGACGTGTACCGGCGCGCCGGCGATCGCTGGCTGACGGGACAGGACCCGTATGCTGCCCGCCCCGAGCTGCCCTTCACCTACCCGCCCTTCGCCGCCGTTCTCGCTGCGGGCGCCGCGATCGCCCCCGCCGCAGCCGTCGTCGTGCTCGGCCTCTCGACGGTCACGGCGGCCGCAGCAGCCGCTGCGGCGGCGTGGAACTCGTCGCAAGCCGCAAGCGTGACGAATGCCCGCGCCAGCCAGCAGGAACGCGGCGATCTGCGTGGACACCGGCTGCCCATCGTCGTGGCCATCGCTCTTGCGAGCGAGCCCGTGCTACGGGGACTGCACCTCGGCCAGGTCAACGGCCTCGTGGTGGGACTGGTCCTCCTCGATCTCCTCGTGGTGCCCCCGCGGTGGCGTGGCTGGCTGACGGGACTGGCCGCAGGACTCAAGCTGACACCGCTGGTCTTCCTGCTCCACCTTGTCGTGCGACGGGAACGCGCCGCCGCCGCCCGAGTCGGACTCGGCTTCGGACTGACTGTGCTCGCAGGCGCACTGGCGTTGCCGAGGGAAACCGTGTCGTTCTGGCGCGACCTCGTCGTCGACACAGGTCGGGTCGGGGCTCCTGGATTCGCCGACAACCAGTCCCTGCTCGGGGCCGCGACGCGTCTGAGCCCGTCGTGGTCCACGAGCGCCTGGCTTCTCGGAAGTGTGCTCGCGATCGGCGTGGCGGTCATCGTCCTGCGTCGGCACCGGACCGGACCACCGATCAACGGCGTCATCGTCAGCGCCCTGACCGGGCTGCTCATCTCACCGATCTCGTGGTCGCACCACTGGCTCCTGCTTCCGGCAGCCGGAGTGCTGTGCTGGCGGCTCGGTCGTCGCGTCGTCGGGGCCGGGGTTCTGGCTGTCTCGCTAGGGGCTTCGGCCTCGAGCCTGGCGACCGTTGCGTCGACGCACGCGTCGGTGTGGGCCCAGCCATCTTCCAGTGCCATCACCGGCGCCGGACTTGCCGCGCTCGTGGCTCTGGCGCTGCCACCTGCAGGACGAAACTGCTGCCACAGCCCATGACCGCCCACCGGGTGAGCCACCCCATCACCGGAGACCGGATCCAGGAAGGGGACGTGTCTGCCGATCCTGTGCTGGGCATCGTGACCGTGGTGTGGTGGCAGCGTGCCGACCACGACCGTTGACGCCGCACCGACGCCTCGCCGGGCGTCCCGGACGCTGCCCGTCCATGAGGGCTCACGCGAGGGCGACGTACCTCAGAGCGAAGTAGGCCCAGGCGATCGTGACCGTGACCGCGGTGACGACCAAGCCGTACTTGGTGAAGTGCCAGAAGGAGATCGGGTGGCCGTTGCGTGCGGCGATGCCGATGATCACCACGTTGGCGCTGGCTCCGACCGCAGTGGCGTTTCCGCCGAGGTCCGACCCGAGGGCGAGCGCCCACCACATCGAGGTGGCCTGATCGGACCCGCCTCCGGCGTCCACGAGGTCCTTGACGATGGGGGCGAGTGTGGCCACGAAGGGGATGTTGTCGATGACCCCGGACAAGGCCGCGGAGCCGAAGATCAGCCCGGTTCCGGCGAGCAGGTAGTTGTCGCCAACCGCGTCGGCGAGCCAGGTCCCGACGCTGGCGATCGCCCCGACCTCGACCAGCGCGCCGACCATCACGAACAGACCCATGAAGAAGACCAGCGTCATCCACTCGACCTCGTCGAGGAACTCCCCCGGCTGCGTCCGGGACACGGCCACGAGAGCCCCCGCACCCAGCAGGGCGACCAGCGACGGGTCGATGTCGAGCGCACCATGGGCGATGAAGCCGACCATCACCAGGGACAACACGATCCCGCACTGCACCAGCAGGCCCTTGTCCTTGATGACGTCGCGTTCGTCGAGCCGCATCACTCGCGCAGCTCGCTTCTCGTCGTAGACGAAGGCCGAACGGAACAGCCACCGGCAAAGCAGCACCAGCGCACCGACCAGCACGATGATCACCGGCGCCAGGTTGATCAGGAAGTCGTTGAAGCCGAGCCCGGACCGGCTGGCGATGATGATGTTCGGCGGGTCACCGATCAAGGTGGCCGTGCCGCCGATGTTCGAGGCCATCGCCTCCGCGATCAGGAACGGGATCGGGGAGACCCCCAGTCGGTCGCACACCAGCAGGGTCACCGGGGCCACCAGCAGCACCGTCGTGACGTTGTCGAGCAGCGCCGATGCCAGGGCTGTGATCACGATCAGCATCACCATCACCGCGAAGGGCCGGCCCCGAGCCCTCTTGGCCGACCAGATGGCGAGGTACTCGAACACCCCGGTCTTCTTGACGATGCTGACGATGATCATCATCCCGAGCAGCAGGAAGATGACGTTCCAGTCGACCCCGGTCTCCTCGCTGAAGAACGCGGTGCTCGCGTTGACCGCGCCGAGCAAGACCATCGCCGCCGCGCCGCCGAGCGCCGCCGCCACCCGGTGGATCCGTTCGGTGGCGATCAAGACGTACGCCCCGACGAACGCGGCGATGACCAGCCAGGTGGTCACCGTTCCGGCCCGGGCGCGAGCAGATGCACCAGCAGAGCCGAGACGGTGATGGCACCCAGGAACGAGGAGCCGTCGACGACCGCGACGATCGGACTGCGCTGCGCGGCCATCACGGCCGCGATCTCCATGGAGGTCGCATCGGAGTCCACCACAGGCAGGTCGAAGACGTCCTTCCGCTTCGGAAGCACGTCACGCACGCTGCGCGCCGAGAGCTCGTCGCACATGGCGTCGGCGGATGCCTCGTCGTAGGCCCGGGCCAACGACGGGTCCTCCTGGACGTAGCTCGGCACGATGAACCGCAGCACCTGAGAACCGGGAAGCACCGTATACGGCCGACCTGTGTCATCCAGCACGATCAAACCGGGAAGTCTCCCGTCAGCCAGGATGCGGGCCGCCTCCAGCGCGCCGGTGTCCAACGTCACCGTTGGGTACGGCCGCGCCAGCTGAGCAGCCAACATGGACCAACCACCACCTCGGACCTCGGGACGACGGCGAGTCTAGCCACCCTGGTCCGGAACCTCAGGGCGACCGCAGCGCGACGCGGGTCGGCGCCCTGTCATCTTCATCGACTCCTTGGTGTCGTCCCCCACGCGCTCGCTCATCGACCTGGGCTCGACGCCTCCACCCGCTGTTGCATGCCGGCGGCGCGAGTCACTGTATGTCGAGGCGGCGGAACGCGAGGACCGTCCCCGCGACGAGAGTGACGCCCAGAACGGCCAGGGCGCCGAGCTCGCCGACGGTCACCCCACGGGTGAGCTGACCGTCACCCACTGCCCAGAGGAAGGGTGAGAGCCACCGGACCCGGTGCACCGCCTCGGCGACCGGTGACAGGGAGCTGATCAGGTACGCGCAGGCGGCGATCGCGCTCGCCGCGCCCATGGCCGCGCCGCGGCTGCCGCTGAGCGCGCCGACGAGCAGGGCGATCGCTCCCAGGTCGAAGGCCAGCAAGGTCAGGGCGACGCTGACCCCCAGCAGCGGCCCCCATCGGGGGGTCAGCTCGAACTGCGGACCCGCGAGGCACACGGCATACGAGACGGCGGGGACGACGAGCGCGGCCACGAGCAGGCTCAGCGCCTTCCCCGCGACGATCCGTGCGCGGGGCACGGGCAGGGTCGCCAGCAGACCGAGAAGGCCGTCGCCGTCCTGCCCGGCGATGGCAGCGCTGCCGTAACCGATCGTGAGCATCAGCGCAAGGAGAGGGCCGAAGTTGGCGTACATGTTGGCGCTCAGCCAGCCCTCGGGTGACGTGATCGAACCGGTGATCCCGAAGGCCGCAGCGGCGGCCGGGTTCGCGGCGATCATGTCGTCGAAGGCCGTGTCGTGCTTGAAGGTCGGGTAGACCGCGACGACGAGAAACAGGTATGCCGCAGCCCCGACGGCCGTGCCGATGAGCATTCGGCGCCGCAACCGCAGGTCGAGCCTGATGAGGTCAGTCGGCATGGGTGGTCCCTCCGTACAGGCGCAGGAAGAGCTCCTCGAGGTCTGCGGGCCGAGCCGTGATCGTGTCGGGCTGCAGTGGGGCGATGGCGGTCAGGACCGCGGCGGCCCCGCCGGTGTGGGTCAGGGTGACGTGGCGCGCGGTCGTGACGTGCAGGGTGACTCCCGGGACGGACGCAAGCGACCGCGCGTCGACGTCGTGGTCGAAGGTCAGCTCGATGGTGCGGGGGGCGGAGGCGCGCAGCGATGCGACGGTGTCGTCGATGACGATCCGCCCGGACCTGATGATGGCGACGCGCTGCACGACCCGCTGCACCTCGTCGAGGTCGTGCGAGGAGAGCAGGACCGTGCGGCCGTCGGCGGTGGTCTCGCGAAGGAGCGAGGCGAACTCGTCCTGCAGCAGCGGGTCCAGCCCGGACGTGGGTTCGTCGAGGACGAGCAGGCGAGGCCGGTGCATGAACGCCAGCACGAGGCCGAGCTTCTGCTTGTTCCCCTTCGACAACGAGGCGACCGGGCGGGTGAGCTCGGCACCGAGACGTTCGACGAGATCGTCCTCGTATGCCGTGTGTTGGCCTCGACGCATCCGGCGGAACGTCCCCAGTACGTCGGCCCCGGTCAGCCGATCGGGCAGCCGCAGCTCCCCGGGGAGGTAGCCGACGTCGGCGAGGAACCCGGCCTGCCCGGCTGCCGGGTCCTGACCGAGCACCCGGGCCTGACCCCGGCTCGGCCGGTAGAGGCCCAGCAGGCAGCGGATCGTCGTGGACTTGCCGGCACCGTTCGGTCCGAGGAAGCCGAACACCTGACCGGGTTCGACGACGAGGCTGACGTCATTGATCCCACGGTCCTGCCCGAACGTCTTCGTCAGGTGTTCGGCCACGATGGGCTGCACGGTCATGCTCGAGACTCCTGCCTGGCCGTGGCCGTCAACCGGCGCACGAACTCGCGGTACACCGGCGACGGGTAGGCGAGGTCGACCGCGGCGCGCACCGCCGGTCTGTCCAGGTCCGCAGCGCGCAGGAGAAGGCGGTGAGCGGCGTCGGGATCGAGCCGTTCGGCGAAGTCGACCGTACGTCGCACGAGCTCGTCGACTTCTTCGCGAACGGGTGCCGGCAGGCGCGGCCCGCTGGTCTCCGCGAGGAGATGGCACGCCTCCCACAGCCTCGCCAGCTCGTCGAGGTCATCCTCCGACGCGGCATCGAGCAGGGCGGTGACCTCGGCCGGCACGGCCCCGCGATAGCACGCGAGCTCGAGCAGATCGCGCTCGCGCGACATCGCCTCGCGCAGGCCCGGCGACAGCGGTCGTTCGAGCAGGGCGGCATACACCCGCACGACCGGCCACGGCAGCGGAGACAGACGCCCGTGGGTGCTCACCCGGTCGAGCAGGGTCTCGACGCGCGCACGCTGCGTGGTGAGGACGGCGATCTTGTCATCGATCGAGGCCAGGACGGCGTCCAGGTCCTCGATGACCATGCCGCGTTCGTCAGGGCTCCCCGGCGGTCTGAGCATGTGCGGCACCTCGGCCAGCGGCACACCGGACTCCACGAGCCAGCGGATGCGCATGAGCCTGGTCAGGTGGGCGAAGCCGTACGCCCGCCACGTGGTGTCCGCGTCCGGGACCGCGAGCAGCCCGAGCTGGTGGTAGTACCGGATCGTCCGAACCGTCGTCCCCGACAGGCTGGCCAGATCCTTGATGCGCATGACCTCATCATCCGGTGTGACGTCACGTCACAGTCAAGGATCCGACCGCCCTCCTCAGGTCCGGATCAAGGGCCTTGGGGGTCTGGACCGGCAGAGGGCGATCGAGCACGCACGACGGTGACCAACTCGACCTGCGTCACAGCGCCGCGTGCCGGGCGCGTGCGCCTCACCGTATTCCTGGGGCGTCGAACCATTGAAACAGTCTGGTGTCGCCGGCCCCTCGGATCGGCCTGTCACCAGACGAAGGGGACCAGACGCGCGCGGTCCTTGGCGAAGTCCAGATAGGCGTCTCCCAGACTGTCGATCATCGCGTGCTCCTCGCGCTGAAGTCGGTAGATGAGCCCAACCAGGATCAGCAGGAAGCACGCAGCGGTGCCCACCCAGTTCCCGAGGATCAGGCCACAGCCGACGAACGCCGCGAGGAGGCCGGCGTAGCTGGGGTGCCGCAGTATGCGATACGGGCCGCGTTCGACGACCACCTGATCGGAAGAGGTCTTCACCACGGTCGTGAAGTACGTGCCCAGGGTGGCGAACGACCACCATCGCAGCAGCAGGCCGAGCCAACCGATCAGTGTTCCCAGTACGAACACCCCGGCACCATCGAGGACGGCATCGGGCGCGAGGGCCTGGGCGAGCGGCAGCATGAGGATGCCCCCGAAGAAGATCACCCGGAACACCACTTCACCTCGCACGTCCGTGCGCGAGGCACCGCGACGCCACTTCACCACCTGAGAGAACTCGCCCACAGCGAACGCAGCGACGCTGATGCCGAACACCAGCCGAGCCCAGGCTTCCTGTTGGATCAAGGCGTCACCACGCGAACCAGTCTTCCAGTCATAGCGTGTCCGGGCTGCCGCGAGCCTGCGTGGGGGCACGGTGGCAGCGAGTCGGGGGCAACGCCCGTTCGTGGCGTCCAACCCGTGCGTCGGCAGTGACATGGTCAGCGAGGGTCGACTGCTTCTGGTGTTGAGTCCAGGGACAGCGTGGGAGGGTGCGTGTGTGCAGATCGGTGTGGTGTATCCGCAGATCGAGCTTGGTGGAGACCCGACGGCTGTCCTGCCATTTGGCCGGGCGGTCGAGGAGCTGGGCTTTGACCACTTGCTCGCCTATGACCATGTCCTCGGCGCCGTCCACGCCGGCCGGACGCCACCGCTGACCGGCCCCTATACCGAACGGGACCCGTTTCACGACCCGTTCGTGATGTTCGCGTACCTCGCCGGCGTGACGAAGCGGATCGAGTTCGCGACTGGGGTCCTGATCCTGCCGCAGCGTCAGACGGCGCTGGTGGCCCGGCAGGCGGCCGACGTCGACCTGCTCTCTGGCGGCCGGCTGCGCCTGGGGGTCGGGGTTGGCTGGAGCCCGGTGGAGTACCAGGCCCTGGGTCAGGAGTTCCGAAGCCGAGGCAGTCGGCAGGAAGAGCAGATCGAGCTACTCCGTCGGATGTTCACCGAACCGGTTGTCGACTTCGCCGGCCGCTTCGACCGGGTTGACCGAGCCGCCCTGGTGCCGAAGCCGACGCGTTCGGTCCCGATCTGGCTGGGTGGATCCAGTGAGGCGGCGTTCGAGCGGGCCGCCCGGCTGGGCGACGGATTCATCTTCTCCGGCGGCGGTGTCGACCACGCCACCGACGACTGGCACAAGGTCCAGGAGCTGGTGCGCGCACAGGGCAGGCCGACAGAAACCTTCGGCGGCGAGTACGTGATGGCGCCCTGGGGCGAGATCAGCGACCTCACCGATCAGATCGAGGCGTGGCAACGAGCCGGCGGCACACACGTTTCTGTCGTGACCATGGGCCGCGGCCTGGACTCCGTGGACGAGCACATCGGCCTTCTCTCCACCCTCGCGAACGCACTCGACCGGCCATGACCCCTTCTCGCCCGGGCGCGACGTCCTGCTCGCGTCCGGACTGACCTACCTCGCGACCCGGTTCTTCGTACACACGTGACCGTGTGCTCGAGGCGCCGCACCGCTGTCCGGGCGCCACGTCGAGCCGGGTGGCCCACCACTCGCCGACGTGCGGGTGCGACAACATCGCCGCGAATCGGTTAGGCCGCGGTGGTCTCACGGGCCGGCTCAGGGTGCGTCCGCAGAAGTCACGCGACTTCAAGGGCGGACCCTCGCGGATATCTTCCGCACGGCTGGTCGCGGCTGCCTCACGACCTTCAAGGTGTGCTCCGATGCTGGTGAGCTGACGTCGGTCCGCGCGCTACGTCAGGGTCGACAGGGGATGGCATTGACCGGCCAGTTCACCATCAGGGCGGCAACCCGACATCGCGGCAAGAAGCAGCGTGTGACGAATGCCCGACATGCCGGCAACGTGCAAGGCACCGAAGACGACCGTTCAGGGCCTCCGCCACACCCCTAGGCTCGGCCGGCCAGGAGATGGACGCCGCCCAGCGACACGGTCGCGATGAGCAGGGTCGAGACGACGGCGAGCACCGTGGCGCGTCCGCTGCGGCGGAAGAGGGTGCCCAGTCTCACTCCTGTCCCCATGCCGAACAGGGCCGCGGCCAGCACGGCACTCTGCACCATGCCCACCCGGTCGAGGAGGTCTTGCGGAAGGACGACAGTGCTGCGCAGCGCGACGCATCCCAGGAAGCCGAGGACGAACAGCGGAACGAGGGGTGGGCGCCGCGCGTCCGGACGCGACACACCCTCGGTGCGCGCACGTCGTGCACCCATCGCGCTCACCACTGCGACGACGGGTCCCAACATGAGCACGCGCGTGAGCTTGACGACGACGGCCACGCCCAGCGCACTCGCACCGACCGCACTGGCGGCTCCGACCACCTGGCCCACGTCGTGGACGCTGGCGCCGATCCACACACCCATCTCGTGAGCGGAGAGGTGCAGAGGCCCCTGGAGCAGGGGCAGGATCAGCATCATCGTGGTGCCACACAACGTCACCATGGCCACGGCCAGTGCGACGTCGTCGTCGTCGGCCTCTGTGCTCGACTGGACCGCCGCGATCGCAGAGGCGCCACAGATCGCGAATCCAGTTGCCAGCAAGAGGCTTCGTGCGCTCCCGAGACCCATCCGCCTGCCAAGCCAGTTCGTGCCCAGCAGGGTCGCGAGGAGCGTCACCACGACGAGGGCGATGACCGGAAGCCCCAGACCCAGCATCGCCTCGACAGACAGCGAGAGCCCCAACAACGCCACCCCGACTCTCAACAGCTTCTTCGTCGCGACCCGTAGTCCCGGCTCGGCCGCGTGCGGCACCAGGCCGGTGTTGGTCGCGACCGCGCCCAATAGCACCGACCAGGTGAGGAGCCCGACCTCCGGGACGAGGAGGTGCCCCGCCTGCGCGAGGCCCACACCGACCAGCGCCATCAGTACCCCGGGGACGACGCCATACCACTTCGGGCACGTCGCCTCGGATGAGTGCTCGACGGCGCCTGTGGTCGCAACCACCGGATCGACCCGAGGGTCGGCCGGGGCTCCCGCGGGTTCAGCTCCCATGCTGGGTCGATGTTCGCCGGCGAAGCTCAGCCTTGGCGAGCGCGTTCTTGTGGACCTCGTCGGGTCCGTCGGCGAACCGCAGTGTCCGGATGCTCGCATAGGCGTTGGCGAGCGGGAAGTCCTGTGACAGCCCGCCGGCGCCGTGCACCTGGATCGCCTTGTCCAGGATCCACTGGACCGTCCGCGGCGTCGCGATCTTGATCGCCTGGATCTCCGTGTGGGCTCCCTTGTTTCCGACCGTGTCCATGAGCCATGCGGTCTTGAGCACGAGCAGCCGCAGCTGCTCGATCCGCACGCGCGACTCCGCGATCCAGTCCCGCACCACCCCCTGGTCGGCCAGTGGCCGGCCGAAGGCGACCCGTTCCTGCGCCCGCGCGCACATCAGCTCCACGGCCCGCTCCGCGACGCCGATCGAGCGCATGCAGTGGTGGATCCTGCCGGGGCCCAACCTCGCCTGGGCGATGGCGAAGCCGCCTCCCTGCTCACCGATGAGGTTGTCGACCGGGACGCGCACGTCGTGGAAGACGAGCTCCGCGTGGCCTCCGTGGTCGTGGTCGTCGTAGCCGAAGACCTCCATGCCGCGCACGATCTCGACGCCGGGAGCGTCCCGTGGGACCAGGACCATCGACTGCTGCCGGTGCCGCTCGGCACTCGGGTCGGTCTTGCCCATCACGATGAAGATGCGCGCGTTGGGGTTCATGGCGCCGGTGATCCACCACTTGCGGCCGGTGATCACGTACTCGTCTCCGTCGCGCCGGATCGTCGTCGAGATGTTCGTCGCATCAGACGAGGCCACGTCCGGCTCCGTCATCGCGAAGGACGATCGGATCTCGGCCTCGAGCAGCGGTTCGAGCCACTCCTTCTGCTGCTGCTCGCTGCCGAAGAGCGACAGGACCTCCATGTTTCCGGTGTCCGGTGCGCTGCAGTTGAGCGCTGCCGGGGCCAGGTGCGCGCTGCGACCGGTGATCTCCGCGAGGGGTGCGTACTGCAGGTTGGTCAGCCCCGCTCCGTGCTCACCGGGCAGGAAGAGGTTCCACAGGCCACGAGCCCGGGCCGTGGAGCGCAGCTCGGCGAGCACGGGCACCGAGTCCCAGGCCCACCGGTCCTCGAGCCGTCCGCGCTGCGCCTGGGCGACCGGCTCGGCCGGGTGCACGTGGTCCCGCATGAAGTCGAGCAGGTTGTCGCGCAGCTCGAGCGTCCTGGCATCGAACTCGAAATCCATCAGCGCAGCTCCTTGGGCGTCGTGACCGGGCGAGGGCCTACGGCGACGGACCCGGCCGCGCGAGGAGCGCGGCCGGGTCCGTCTGTGGTCATGGTGACCGGGTCGGCTCGCGTCAGGCCCGCGCGAAGTCCGCGACGATGTTCTCGTAGGTCACCTGGCCGGCCTTGACGGCGCCGAGCTTCTCCGCGACGGCGATCATCACCTCGATGCCGTCCTTGCCGACCTTCCAGTCGGGCAGGATCTTCGGGACGACGGAGGTCGCGTAGTGCTCGATGTATGCCGTCGCCGCCGCGGCGCCCTTGCCACCGAACTGCGTCTGGTTCAGCTTGTCGGCAGCCTCCTTGCGGTTGGCCAGGATCCAGTCCTTGGCATCCCACGCGGCCGACTTCCACGCGGCGACGACGTCCTTGCTGTCCGCGAGGAAGTCCTCGCGGACGATGATCGGCTGGACCTGCTGCTTGCTGAGGATCGCGGGAGCGTCCTCGTTCCAGAACTGGATGTACGACTGGCCACCCGAGGCCTGGGCCATGAGCTCGCTCGTCGCGAACGTCACGGCGACGTAGGCGCCGACGCGCCCCGCCCTCATCTGCGCGATGCCCGGCGTGAACTGTCCGACACCGAGGTGCGTGACGTCCTCGTACTTCATGCCGGCGGCCTCGAGGGCCAGACGCAGCTGCTGGTCCGCCCCCGCACCGACGGCCGCCACGCCGATCTTCTTGCCCGCCAGGGCGTGCATCTTCTCGTCGAAGCTCGCGGACGCGGCGGGCCAGGTGCCCTGGTTGACGACGATGCTGTAGGTCGTCTCGGGGATGCGCATGCCGACGATGACAGGCCGCTTGCCCTGCTGGGCGTTGGCGAAGCTGGCCATGGTCAGCACGGTGTCCTGCTGCATGCCGTTGATGGCCCCCGCCGCGAAGAGCTGCATCGCCTGGACGCCGCTCTGGGGGAAGACGAACTCACCGACATCGAGCTTGTACTTGTCGAACAGCTTCTGGTCGGCGCAGACGGCGTCGAGGAAGTAGTTGTCGCCGGGCGCGGAGGCGATCTTGAACGCGGTCGGCTCCGCCAGGCCACCAGCCGCACCCCCCTGCGTGCCAGCGCTCGTGGGGGCGGGGTCACCGCCGCACGCGGCGAGGGCGCTGGCCCCGCCGACGGCCACGGCTCCAAGGCCGATGGCCCTGAGCAGGGTCCGGCGCGATGTCGACGCGGAGAGAGCGGAGGCCGAATCGCCTGCGAGCCGCTGCTGGGTACTGAACATTCCTGCTCCTCATGAGATTCGGCATTGAATCCGAGAATCGATTTCTTTGACTGGATGAAAGGCTTGGAACCAAACTTCCTCAGACCATTTCCAGGGGCCCGGCCGGTTCGCGTGGTCTGACTGGTCGCCACCTCGGGTCACAAGGATTCTGCAGGCACATCGTGCGTCCAACGCCGGTGGCCAGATACTCATCCCGGGCCATCGGGGGTGTCAATGGATCACCCCGGTGGAGCGCGCTATCGCTCCGATAGTCGGTGGGTGCAGCGGGCCCGCCAGTATGCTCGGGACACCCCGCCGCGCTGACGTCGAGCCGGTGCCACACGAGGAGAGACACGCATGGCGACGCCCAAGGCTGAGCACGATATCGCACCCCCGCGGGGGGTGGAGGCGGTCAAGGCGTCGCTCGTGACGGCTGCGACGGAGCTGTTGGCAGCCCAGCCGGCCAGCCAGGTCTCGGGTCGGGCGATCGCCCGACGCGCGCACGTGAACTACGGTCTGATCCATCAGTATTTCGGCACCAAGGAGAAGATATTCCGAGAGGTTTTCCTGCAGCTCTCGGACCGGGCGACGGCACAAGCCAGAAACGAACACGAAGCGGACTGGTGGAGTGATCCGACTCTGTTCTCGACCGATGCCGACCTGTGGCGGATTGTTGCAAACCTGGTGGTCGACCCCGATCTGATGGAGTCCATGGAGTGGGAGTTTCCGCTCATTCGGGCCATTACGGCCGGAATCGCGCAGCAGCATCCCGACTGGGATGACCGAGAGGTCCGCGCCCACACGGCTGCGTTCGGGGCCACCCTGATCGGCTGGGGCCTGCTCCAGCCCATCTTCCAGCGAGGGCTCGAGCTCGACGACGAGGAGCTCGCCGGCATCCGCGACCGGGCACTGACGATCGCATCCGGCTCGGGCTCATCCGGCAAGCGGGACGGCTGAGGCACGCTCGGCGGCCAGCCGGCGGCGCATGGCCAGGTGCGCCCGCGGCATACCGACCGACTCGCCGCCGACGAAGCGACCATCGACGTAGCGGTGCACACTGAATGATCCGCCCGCGACGTCCCCCTCGACGTCGAGCTGCTCCTCGGGCCCGCTGCCGAGCCCGCCGTGGAGCGCAGTCGGGAGCCCGGCCATCTGGACCTTGACACCGGCTTGGTCGGACCAGAACCACGGCACCGGCGCATACCCGCCGGCGCCGCTCGTGAGCCGGCGTGCCACGTGGGTCGCTCCGTCGAAGGCATTCTGCACGGAGCTGAGTCGCACGCGGCGGTTGCCGTAGGGAAACCGTGCACAGTCGCCGATCGCCGAGATGGCCGGGTCTGCCGTCACCAGGTCGTAGTCGACGAGGATGCCGTCGTCCACGGGTAGCCCTGCCGCCCGAGCCAGCTCACAGTTGGGAACTGCACCGACACACACGACGACCAGGTCGGCCGACAGCTCGTCGCCACTGGCAGTGAGGACGCTCCGGACGGCTCCGTCGACGCCGGTGATCCGGTCGACCGCCTCACCGAGCCGCAGACGCACACCTGCTGCCGTATGCCGCTCGGTCAGGAACTGGCCGGTGACCGGCGTGACGGCGCCGTGGAGAAGTCGCGGAGCGGCCTCGACCACCGTGACGCGCTTGCCGAGTCGGGCAGCGACCGTGGCCAGCTCGAGGCCGATGAAGCCGCCGCCCACGAGGACGACCGAGCCGGCGGTGCGCAGGCGTGCGCTGATCCAACGAGCGTCGTCGAGTGTCCGCAGCGTGTGAACGCCGGCCAGCCCGCAGCCGGCGACCGGCACCGGTCTGGGTCGCGAACCGAGGGCCAGGACCAGGTGGTCATAGGCCAGGCGCCTGCCTGAGTGCAGCTCGACCTCAGAGCCGTCGCGGTCGATCCCGACCACCTGCGCGCCCAGCTCGAGGTCGACCCCGACTGAGTCGTAGTGCGCGGCTGGGTGGAACAGGGCCAGGTCGTCCAGGGCCTCGGCGTCGGCACACGACTTGGACAGCGGCGGGCGCTGGTAGGGCAGGTGCTTCTCTGCGCCGACCAGGGTGATCGGGCCGACCCAACCCGCGCGACGCAGCGCGTTGCCTGTCTGGACACCTCCGTGTCCGGTGCCCACGACGACGACTCGTCCAGTCGTCGGCTCAGCCATCGACGACCGTGATGGCCCCGGTCGGGCACGAGGCGATGGCCTCGTCGACGTTGGCGCGCTCGGTGTCGGGTGGCGTCTGGTCCAGCAGGAACGCCACACCGTCATCGTCCTGGTCGAAGACGTCGGGGGCTGCCATGACGCACTGGCCGGAGCCGCAGCACTTGGCCACGTCGATGGTGAGGTTCATGGTCGTCGCCGCCTTCAGGTCGGTGGTCACAGGTGTACTCGCAGCTCACGGATGCCGAAGAACGCGCGGCCCTCTCGGAATCGGAGTCGCGTGATGTCGTCGTCGACCAGGCGCAGGTCCGGGTAGCGCTCGAACAGACGCGGGAGCCCGTAGCCGAGCTCGAGACGAGCGAGGTTCTGTCCGACGCACTGGTGGGGCCCGAAGCCGAAGCCGAGATGCTTCGGCTTCTCCTCCGGGATGCTGAAGTCGGCGAAGCGAGAGGGTCCGAACTGCGACTCGTCGTGGTTGGCCGCGAGGATCGAGGCGATGACACCCTCCCCCTTGCGCACCAGCGTGCCGCCGACCTCGATGTCCTCTGTCGCGGCACGCCGCGGGCCCATGCGGACGACCGTGTGGATCCGGACCAGCTCCTCCACGGCGCTGTCCCAGCTCCGAGCGCCGGACCGGAGCAGCTCGAGCTGATCCGGGTGCTGCAGCAGGGTCAGCACGGACAGGCCGAACATCCCGGCCGTGGTGTCGTGCCCCGCCGAGACGAGCATGATGACGAAGCCGGCCAGCTGCTCGCGCGTGAGCTCGCCGGTGAGCAGCTGCTCGTGGGTCAGGCGCGTCAGGAGGTCGTCCGCAGGCTCGGACTCCTTGAGGGAGATGAGCCGGTCGCAGAACGCCGCGAACTCGCCGATCACCTGGTACTGCTCCTCGCGGGTCAGCGACAGGGTCGTCATCCGCTCGGTGAGCTCCTGGAACATCGCCTCGTCCTCCACCGGCACGCCGAGGATCTTCGAGATGACGTCCGAGGGCACGGCAAGGGCGAACGACTCGATGAGGTCGATCGGCTGCGGCAGGGTCGCCAGCGAGTCGATGCGGGCGTCGATCGTGGCGCAGACGAAGTCGCGGTAGCCCTCGACGGCCTTGGGCATGAAGTCCTTCGCGACCATGCGCCGCAGGCGCGTGTGGACCGGCGGATCGGAACGGATCATCGTCGTCACGGCGACGGGCGCATCCGAGCCGGGGGCACCCTCGAGCGGGAAACCTGGTGTCAGCGGGCTGGAGCTGAACCGCGTGTCGGCCAGGATCGTCTTGACGTCCTCGAAGGCCGTGAAGAGCCACGACGACCCGCTCTCGCCCAACGTGACGGTGCTGGCCGGGCACTCCTGGCGCAGCTCGCCGAAGTAGTCGGGCTCGTCGAGCGGCCGGCTCTCGGGTGGGGTCAACGAGTACTTGCGCAGGTGCGGGCACGCAGCCGCACCGTCATCCGCGGTCGTCGCTTGACCGCCGCTGCTCGTGTCGGTCCTGGTGTCGGCGTCGGTGTCGACTGGGACTGCGTCCATGAAGTCCTCCTGATGCGAGGGACAGGGCCCTCGTTAGCCACTTGGCTAGATTCTAGCCAAGTGGCTAAAGGAGGTCAAGAGCGACGGCCGGTGTCAGGAACGGACGTCGAGGACGACCCGGCCCACGGTCCTGCCGTCGGCGAGGCGCTGGAGCGCAGACGCAGTGTCGTCGAGGGGGAACCTCTCGCTGACGAACGGCGCGATGAGGCCCGAGTCGGCCAAGCGCGTGAGCTCCGCCTGACAGGCCGCGGCGGCTGGGAGGTCCTTGACGTTGTAGAGCCCCCAGTGCAGGCCCAGGATCGAGTAGTTCTTCACGAGTGCGTGGTTCAGCGCCGCCTGCTGCATCGTGCCCCCGGCGAACCCGACGACGACGATGCGGCCCTCGAAGGCGATGCACTTCGTCGAGCGGTCGTACACCTCTCCACCGACGGGGTCGTACACCACGTCGGCACCGCGACCGCCCGTCTCGCGCTTGACGACGTCGACGAAGTCCTCGGTGTGGCGGTCGACGACGACGTCGGCACCGAGCTCCCTGGCGTACCGAGCCTTCGCCTCGCCCCCCACGACACCGATGACCCGCGCTCCCGCCGCCTTGCCGAGCTGGACCGCGGCGCTACCGACACCGCCGGCAGCGGCATGCACGAGGAGGGTCTCGCCGGGCTGAATCCGCGCGCGGCGGTGCAGCCCGAACCAGCCCGTCTGGTAGCCGATGAAGAGCGCCGCCGACTGGGCGTCGTCGAGGGAGGCCGGGGCGGCATACGTGGTGTGTTCGTCCATGAGGGCGAACTCGGCGAACCCGCCGTGCGGCAGGCTGCACAGCCCGAGCACTCGGTCTCCGACGGTGTGACGCGTCACCTCGGATCCCACCGCCTCCACGTCCCCGCACAGCTCCGCACCGGGGGTGAACGGCAGCTCCGGCTTGATCTGGTACAGGCCGCGGCACATCAGGACGTCGGGGAAGTTGGCCGCGCTGGCACGGACTCGGACGAGCACCTGCCGCGGCCCCGGCTCCGGCACCACGAGGTCGCGCAGCTCGAGCACCTGCTCGGGCTCACCGAGGCTCGTGACGGACCAGCCCTTCATACGTGTCATCGTGTTCCTCACTCGGAGCTCAGGTAGGTGTTCAGTCGGTGGAGAGGTCGAGCAGGGACTGGCCGGGGTCCACCGAGTCGCCCTCGGACACGTGGACCGCGACGACGACGCCTGCGACCTCCGACATGACCGGGATCTCCATTTTCATGGACTCGAGGATCATGAGCGGCGTGTCCTCCTCGACGGCGTCGCCGGGTGCGACGAGGATCTTCCAGACGTTCGCGCTCATGTCGGCATGGATGCTCTCGGACATCGAGGTTTCCTTTCGTGGTTCCGGCCCGGGCCTGCTACCGGCCGGCCTTGACGTTCGCGACGACGTTGGTGTCGTAACGGCCGCTCGCGAACTCGTCGGACCGCACCAGCTCGCGCAGGAACGGGAGGTTGGTGACCAGCCCCGTGACCACGAACTCGTCCAGGGCCGCGACGACCCGCGCGAGCGCCTGCTCGCGCGTGTCACCGTACGCGCACACCTTCGCCACGAGCGAGTCAAAGAAGGGCGTGACCTCCACGCCGGCGGCATACGCGGAGTCGACGCGGATGCCCGGCCCGCAGGGCTCCACCCACTCGTCGATGACTCCCGGTCGCGGATAGAACCGCTTCGGGTCCTCCGCACACACGCGAACCTCGATCGCGTGCCCCCGCGGTGACGGCGCGAAGTCGGCCGTGGTCGTGCCGGTGTGGGCGATGCTCAGCTGCTGCTCGACGAGGTCGATGCCGTAGGTCAGCTCGGTGACGGGGTGCTCCACCTGGATCCGCGTGTTCATCTCGAGGAAGACGAACTCGCCCGAGACGGTGTCGAGCAGGAACTCCACCGTGCCGGCGTTGAGGTAGCCGACGACCTCGGCCGCCTGCACTGCGCTCAGGAGCATCCGCCCACGGACCCTCGGGTCGAGCATCGGGGCCGGGCTCTCCTCGACGAGCTTCTGGTGGCGACGTTGCGCCGAGCAGTCGCGCTCGCCCAAGGCGATGACGGTGCCGTTCGCGAGGCCGAGGACCTGCACCTCGACGTGGCGCGCGGCGGAGACGAACTTCTCGACGAAGACCCGGTCGGAGCCGAAGCTGCGCTCGGCCATCGAGCGGGTGCCGTCGAATGCCGTGCGCAGCGCGTCGGCGTCGTGGGCGACGGCCATGCCGATGCCGCCACCACCTCCGGCGGCCTTGACCATGACCGGGTAGCCGATGCGGCTCGCCTCGAGCAGGGCCTCCTCCACCGAGCCCAGGGCATCGTCCGCCCCCCCGCTCACCGGCACGCCCGCCTCGGCGACGACCCGGCGAGCCTCCACCTTGTCACCCATCGCAGCGATCGTCCCGGGCGACGGCCCGACCCAGGTCAGCCCGGCCGCGACGACATCCCTGGCGAACTGCTCGTTCTCGGCGAGGAATCCGTACCCCGGGTGGATCGCCGTGGCGCCGACCTCGCGGGCGATGCGGATGATCTGGGCACCGTCGAGATACGCCCGGACCGGGACGTCCCCCTCGAGGGGGACGGCCAGGTCGGCCTCGAGCACGAACGGCAGCGCGGCGTCGATCGGGTGGTGCACGGCCACGGACTCGATGCCGAGCCGCCGGGCCGTCGCGATGACCCGTCGGGCGATCTCGCCGCGGTTCGCGACGAGCAGCCGCTCTGGAAAGGCTCCCATGTCGTCCCCTTTGCAGGACTCGGTGGTCAGGACTCGGTGGTCAGGACTCGGTTGTCAGGACTCGGTGGTCAGGAAGGCGGATGTCAGGACGCGTCGAAGGACTCGCTCTCCGCGCCGGATGTCCGGGCTGCGTGTCAGAAGCTCGTCGGCCAGGTGCTGAGCAGGTGCTCGCCGACCCCGTCCGTGCGGGCGAGGTGGTTGTCGCGCAGCGCACCGATGAGGAAGCCTCTGGTGTCGGCCGGGTCGATGACGTCCTGGACGCCGTACACGCGGGCGACGTCGTATGCCGTCGACTCGCGCGCCATCTCGGCCAACCGGCGCTCGTAGAGCTCGGGGTCATCCTCCTGCGTGACGCCGTACACGACGCCGACCGCCGAGCGCGGGTCCATGAAGCTGACCTCGGCCGACCACCACGCGGCGGTCGCGTCTGCGGTGAACCCGCCACCCATGTTGGCGTAGGCCTGCCCGTAGTTCTTGCGCATCATCACGGTCACCTTCGGGACCGTGACGAGGGCGAGCGCGTTCATCCAGTTGATGATCTTGCCGGCGACCTTGTTGCGCTCGGCCTCGAGGCCGATGAGGAAGCCCGGCTGGTCGACGAGGAAGACGATGGGGATGTTGTAGGAGTCGCACAGGGTGAGGAAGCTCGTCGCCTTGTCGCACGCCGGCCCGTCGATCGCGCCGCCCTTGAAGATCGGGTTGTTCGCGATGATGCCGACGCTTCGCCCGTCGATCCGGGCCAGGCACGTCACGAGGCTCTTGCCGTATGCCGCCTTGACGGGGAAGACGGAGCCCGTGTCCGCCACGACCTCGATGACCTTGCGCACGTCGTACACCTGCGCGCGCGACTCCGGCACGAGCGAGCGCAGCTCGGCCGACCGCTCTCCCGAGCCCGGCGTCACCGGCACGACCGGCGGCGGCTCCGCGTTGTGCGAGGGCAGGTAGCCGAGGAAGCGCCGGACCAGCTCGATGGCCTCCTCGTCGGTGTTGGCCACCGCGTCCGCGAAGCCGGTCACCTCGGCGTGGAGCTTCCAGCCACCGAGCTCCTCGGCGTCGACCTGCTGTCCGGTCGCACGGCTGACCAGGCCGGGGCTCGAGACGGCCATCACCGCACCCTTGCGGAACACCGCGAAGTCGGACGAGACCGTGTGCCAGGTCGCCGAGCCGAAGGCGTAGCCGAAGACCGCTGAGGCCCAAGGACTCTCGCGCTTGCGGAGGAAGCGCGTGCGTTCGTTGCCCGAGCCCATCCCCGTACCGCCCATGATGTCGGGCATTCGAACCCCGGTGGACTCCGCGAGGTAGACGAGCGGCATACCGCAACGGGTCGCGAGGTCCTTCATGTGCTGCATCTTCTTGTTGCTCACCTGGCCACTCGAGGCGCCCTTGACCGTGAAGTCGTACGCGATGACCGCAGCCCGGCGGCCGTCGACGTCACCGGTCCCGGTGACCTTCCCGTCGGCGGGTGTGACGTCCTTGTCGGCCTCGAGGTGCGAGGTCGCGAAGAGCCCGGACTCCCGGAAGGACTCGGGGTCGAATAGCCGGTCGACGCGCTCGCGCGCATTGAGCTGGCCGGCCTCGGCGCGCTTCTCGAGCTTACGAGGGCCGCCCATCGCGAGGGCCGCCGCGCGGCGCAGCTCATGCCTCGCGGCCGCGTCGGTCTCGGTCATCGACGTCATGTCGCCTCCTGCTGGCTGTCGGTGTCGTTGGGTGTGGTGGGGGCTCCGCCTGACGACGCCACGGAGGGGGCGGTTCGCGCCTGGTGGCGCAGCAGCGCCTGCACCGCGACCGCGGCGTCCTCGAACGTCGGCAGCACCGGGAGCCCGAGTGTCCGCGCCCGCTCGGCGTAGCCCCTGATCTGCTCCTCGGTGTCGGGCTTGCCGTCAGTCTTGAGCACCAGGACGTGGTGGCAGGCGTGCCGTGCGGCGACCCGGGCTCGGGCCACCGCCTCGACGATCGCGCCCGTCACGTCACCGTGCGTCGCGCCCAGGTTCCGCTGGATGATGCCCACGTTGAGGTGCGTGATGACGACCGCAGGGCACGTCTCCTCGAGCACCGTCGTGATGATGTCCTCGGCGATGGCGCCCCCGCGGACCGCGAGGGTCGGTGCCGGGGCGTCGATGGGGTTGTGCAGGCCGTTACCCGGAGGGAGCCCGAGGTCGTCGAGCCGCGCCACCGTCGCGTCCGGCAGCCTCGGAGTGCGCAGGCCGTGACGCTCCAGGGCGTCTGCTGCGAGGACGCTGGCACCACCGCCGTTGCCGAAGAGGACCGCGTCGACACCGCGAGGTCGGACGTCGAGGTCCACGGTGTCCATCACGAGCAGGACGTTGACGAAGTCCTCGAGCGAGTCGGTGAGGGTGATGCCGGACTGGCGGGCGATCGCCGGCCAGAGCCGATGGTTGCCCGAGAGCGCACCGGTGTGGCTCGTCGCCGCCCGCGAACCGTCGGCGGTCCGGCCGCCGGCGAGCAGGACGATGGGCTTGGCGACCTCGCGTCGCCGCACCACGTCGAGGATCGAGCGCGCCGCGCCGAGCGACTCGAGGTAGAGGCCGATGACGGTCGTCTCGGCCGAGTCCAGCAGGTGCTCGAGCAGCTCGGCAGGTGTGACGTCCGCACCGTTGCCGATGCTCGTGACGCTGTGGAAGGAGAGGCCACATGCGGCGCCCAGCCGCAGGATGTCGACGCTGAGGCCGCCGCTCTGCGAGACGACCGCGACACCACCAGGCGTGAGCGGTGCCTCAGGGATGAACGTCAGGCGCGCCGCGGACGAGTGCGTGCCGAGGCAGTTGGGCCCGATGACCCGGGTGCCGAGGGGACGCAGCCGCTCGACGAGCTCGCGCTCGAGCCCGGCTCCCTCGTCGGTCTCGGAGAAGCCGCTCGACACGACCTGTGCGAACCGCACCCGACCCCCACCGGCGGCGAGGGCATCGGTCACCCGGGCGGCCGGCAGCGCGACGTAGGCGTAGTCGACCACGCCGTCGACGACGGCGAGCGAGGGGCTGGCGGGGAGTCCCTCGATCTGCTCGGCGCTCGGGTGGACGGGCAGGATCCGCCCGTCGTAGCCGGCCGCGACGAGGTTGCGGATGAAGAGGTTGGCCCCGTTGGTGCCCGCGCTCTTCGCCCCGAGCACGGCGACGGTGCGCGGTGCGAACAGGGATGCGAACGCCGGTGCGTCCGCTGGTGTGAAAGCCCGTGCAGGCACGGGCGCGGAGGGCACGAGGGAGCCGTCACCGAGCCCACGGCTGACGATCCTGGCGTCGACCACGACGGCACCGGTCTGCGACACGATGACGGGGTTGAGGTCGAGCTCGACGACGTCGTCGGGCAGTGACTCGAGCAGCCCGGACGGTCCGGCGAACCGCTCGACGACCTGCACGAGCGCGTCGACGTCGACCGGAGCCTCGCCGCGCGCTCCGTGGAGCAGTGCGGCGCCCCTGAGCTCACCGAGCATCGCGCGCACGTCGTCGGACGAGACCGGAGCGACCGCGAACGCGACGTCGGCGAGGATCTCGACGAAGACACCGCCGAGCCCGACCATCACGACCCAACCGACACCCGGCGTGCGCACGGCACCCACGACGACCTCACGACCGCTGGGAGCCATCTCCTCCACGAGGTAGGCCTCGAGCCCGTGCCCGGACTGGGCCACGTCGGTCCGCATCCGCTCGGCCGCGCTCGGAAGGTCCTCGTGCCGAAGCCCGACGCGGACCCCTCCCGCGTCTGACTTGTGAATCAGGGCTGGCGCAACCGCCTTGAGCACCAAGGGCTCTCGCAGACTACTGGGGACGTCATGGATGCTGGACACGACCACGCCCGAAGGCACGTCGATGCCAAAGGACCGCAGCATCGCCTTGGCCTCTGCCTCGGCGACCATCGCGACGGAGGCGGACTCAACGGACACGTTCGGATCCTCACTGACGGGGAAGGCCGTGGGCCGCGAAGGCAGCCCTGCCATGCGCCGAGTCTCCGAGACCCTCGCTGCACTGGGAAGAGCGCGATCGTTGGAGCCGTGATGCCGAGGGCCTATCAGCGACGCTCGCGCAGGGCGCGTTGGGCGTCCTCGCGGATGAGCCGCAGCATCGTCTGCACGACCGGCCCGCGGTGCTCGCCCGTGCGCACGATCGCGGACAGCGTCGTCCGCGCCCATGCTTCCTTGATCGGCACGAGCGCCACGCCGTTGCCGCTGACGGTGGACGGCGCCAACGTGTTCGCGATGGAGACCCCGACCCCGGCCCGCACCATCTGCTGCGCCGTCTCGGCACTGTCGGTGCTGTAGACCACGCGCGCCTCGACGCCCTCGACGAGCTTCTCGAACGCCGTTCGCAGGATGCTGCCCTTCTTGAAGATGATGAGGGGCTCGCCGCTCAAGGCAGACACCTCGAGCGTGTCCGCGTCGGCGAGTGGATGCGAATCCGGCACGCAGAGCACCAGGCGTCCCGTCATCAGGTCGATGTGGTGCAGCTGGTCGGTGTGGTCGTCGGGCTCGGGCAGGCCCAGCCGGGTGATGATCCCGACGTCGAAATGGCCCGCGAGGACCCCATGACGCACCATCTCCGAGCCACCCTCGGTGACCTCGAAGCGAATGTTCGGGTGTTCGTCGTGCAGCTGCTTCACGAGCTCCGGCAGCACGATGAGGCTGCCGGTCGAGACCGTGGCGAGGCGGACACTGCCGATCTTCAGGCCCTCGACGGCGCTCGCTTCCTGCCGCAGCAGGTTCTCGGCCTGGATCGCCGCTTCCGCGTGCGGAAGGATGCGTTCGGCGGCATACGTCGGCCGGACGCCCTGTGCCGTCCGCAGCACGAGCACGACGCCGAGATCCTCCTCGAGACGCTGGATCTGGTTCGTGATGGTGGGCTGCGAGACGCCGAGCTCCTTCGCGGCCTGCCGGAACGAGCCGGTGCGCAGGGCGGCCTCGAGGTATCGAAGCTGTTCGAACCTCACGCCCTCACCTTCCCGAACGACACGGCGGCCCTTCGCCCGAGGCTACACGCGCGGCGCCTGGCGCCGGCTCAGAGTGGCACGTCGTCCAGGCCCGTCGCGTCGACGGACAGCGAACCACCCTCGACGGGAATCGTCGCGCCGGTGATGTAGCCCGCGGCGGGAGTCAGCAGGAACGCGATCGTCGCCGCGACCTCGAACGGCTGGCCGAGCCGGCCGAGCATCGTCCGGGACGCGAGGGCGTCGGCAGACCGCGCGCCGGCCTCGTTGGCGACGAAGCGTGGCGAGAGGAACAGCCCCGGCGCCACGGCGTTGACCCGCACTCCGGAGGGCCCGTACTCGGCCGCGAGCTGCTTGACCCAGAGCTCGAGGGCCGCCTTGGCCGGGCCGTAGCCCGGTGACCTCCGGCCGGCCCGGGAGCCCATCACGCTCGAGACGTGCACGATGGAGCCTCCCCCACCGGCGGCCACGACCGGTGCCAGGCCCTGCGAGACGAGGAACGCGTGCCGGAGGTTGACGCGGAAGTCTTCCTCCCACTCAGCAAGAGTGAAGTCCCCCAAGCGTTTCCGCTGCATACGCCCGACGACGTCAACGTAGCCGTGCAGGCGGTCGACGTGCGTCGCGACGGCGTCCCGGACGCCGGCGACCCCGTCCTCGGTCGTCACGTCAGCAACGACGTGGGGCGCCCCGAGATCGGCCGCGACTGCGCCGAGCGCGTCGGCCTCGACGTCGACGAGCAGGACGCCAGCACCCATGGCCACGAGCGTCCGACTGACGTGCTCCCCGATGCCGGCGCCTGCCCCGACGACGACGTACACGTTGCCGTCGAGCTGGAAGAGCCGGTCATGGGTGACGTCGGTCGCCGCGACGGGCGACCGGGGGTCATCGGGCAGCAAGTCGCACCGCCTCCGACGGCGCCACCCGCGTCAGGAACTCGGCCAGCGCAGCCCACATCTGCGCGGGATGGCTGATGTTCGGAGCATGCCTGCGGGGTAGCTCGACGACGTGCGCCTCAGGCAGCAGGGCGCGCAGGTGTGCCGTCCATCCGGCTTCCACGAGCGGGTCCTCGGTGCACTCGAACAGCAGCACGGGCGTCTCGACGCCGGCCAGCGATCCCGGGTAGGGGTCCGCCGGCCGCGGCCCCTGGAGCGGCTCGGGCACCGGCTGGTGGATCGCCATCATGCACCCGAAGTGCCCCGGTGCGGCGGCCCAGCGGGAGCGGGCGGCCACCTGGGCGTCGATCCCGTCGAAGTCGTCGCACAGCAGGTCGACGATGCGGCGCGCGTCCGCCTCGGTGCCGTCGAAGGGTCCGAGCTGCGCGGCGGCCTCAGTCCGCCACGGGCCACCGGTCCCGCTGATCGTTGCGACCGACGCGATCCGGTCACGCAGGGACGGGTCGGTGAGGGCGCGCAGCGCCAGCGACCCCCCGAACGAGTTCCCGACGAGGTGCACCGGCCCGGCGACACCGAGGTGGTCGAGCAACGCGAAGACGTGGCGCAGCCGGAAGCCGAAGGGAGACTGGTCGAGCCGAATCGCCTTGGCCGATCCGCCGAAGCCGAGCAGGTCGGGTGCGACGACGCGGAACCCCTCCGCCGCGAGCGGCAGCACCCCGCCCCATGTCACGTCGGAGCTCGCCCCCCATGCGCCGTCGTGCAGGAACACGACCGTCGGGGCGTCGTCGGGGCCACCCGACAGGTAGCGCGTCTCGAGGTCGTTGATGACGACCGTCTTCTCGAGGATCACGTGGGTCTCCTTGCTCGAAGTTCAGATGAAGTCGTAGTGCTCGACGTGGGCCTGTTCGGTCCCCTCGAGGTAGCGCTGGGCGGGCAGCGGCCACATGATCGTCGAGCGGCCCTCTGCGTTCTGGTACCAGCTGTGCGTCCTCGACCACCCCCAGGCTCGCAGCGCACTGGCAGCGGTCACCTCGGCGCGGTACTCGTCGAACACCTCGGGGCGCAGGGACATCGCCGACTTGCCCGTGTCGAGCAGCACCTTGATGGCGCTGAGGACGTAGGCCGACTGGCACTCGAGGAAGAAGACGAGGTTTCCGTGCAGGACGAGGTTGGTGTTCGGACCGTAGAGGCAGAAGAAGTTCGGGAAGTCCGGCAACGTCAGCCCCATGTAGGCGCACGCGTCGATGCCCCACGTCTCGTGCAGGTCCTTGCCATGCGCCCCCGTCACCGTCATCGGGGTGAGGAACTCGGACGCCGTGAAACCGGTGCCGAAGATGATCACGTCGGCCTGGACGTAGTCGCCCGACTCCGTCCAGACGCCGTGGGCGTCCACCCGCACGACCCTGTCGCTGACGAGGTCGACGTCGTCCCGTTTCAGGGTCGCGACCCACGTGCCGTCGTCGCGCACGATCCGCTTCGCCCCGGGAGGGTAGTTCGGGACGATCTTGCCGACGAGGTCTTCGCGCCCGTCGGCCTGTGCCACGAGGTAGTCGGTGAGCATGACGCGCAGTCGCTCGTTGGCCGCCGACACCGCACGCTCGCTCGGCGGGTAGTCGGGATCGACCGTGGCAGCGTCGAGCTGCCCGATCGCCCGGGGCAGGAAGATCGAGAACCGGTAGTAGGCCCGGTAGAGCGGAAGGTTCCTCAGCAGCCAACGCTCACCGTCTGCGATGTCCTCGCGCAGCTCGGGCGTCGGCATGAGCCAGGGCGCGGACCGCTGGAAGACGGTGAGCCGCTCCGCGGTGCCGGCCAGGGCCGGCACGAACTGCAAGGCGCTCGCGCCGGTGCCGATGACCGCGACGCGCTTGCCGGCGAAGTCGACGGTGTGGTCCCACTCGGCTGAGTGGAAGGCCGGGCCGCGAAAGCCGTCGAGCCCCTCGATCTCAGGTACGAGTGGACGGTTGAGCTGGCCGACGGCGCTAACGAGGACCTCGAACTCGTGGGTGCTGTCCACGCCGTCCCCGGAGGTGCTGAGCCGCCACGTGCTCGTACGGTCGTGCCACGACGCATCAGTGACCTCGGTGCCGAAGGCGATGTGCTCGATGAGGCCGTGCTCCTCGGCGAAGCGCCGCAGGTACCCGTGGATCACGTGCTGCCGGCTGAAGTACGACGGCCAGTCGTGCGGGAAGAAGGAGTACGTGTAGATGTGGCTGTGCACGTCGGTGCGGCAGTCGGGATAGGTGTTGTCCCACCAGGTGCCGCCGACGTTCGTGCCCTTCTCGAAGATCGTGAAGGGTATGCCGGCCTGTTTCATCCGCAGGCCGGCCAGCAGTCCGGAGATGCCGGCGCCGATGATCGCAGCGCGCAGCGTGCGGTCCGGAGCCTCGTCCTCGAGCGTCCAGCGGGGAGCCCGCGGGTCCGTTCCGTCGGGGACGAACGCCGCGTCGAGCAGTCGTGCGGCCTGGGCGACACCGGGGCCGAGGCTCCATGCCCCGATCGCCTCCAGCACCTCGCTGTTCGGTCGGGTCGGCCAGGGCTCCGGCGACTCGAGGTGCCCGGCGAGACGGGCGAGGCAGAACTCGCGGACCCGCCGCTCCTCGGCCGGGTCGAGGCCACCGTGAGGAAGCAGCGCGGGGTCGGGTCGCCACTCCTCTCGCAGCACCGTGACGTCGCCGGTGACGTGCGCGACGAGCATCAGCAGCGCCGGCGTCGTCGCGGCCTCGATGTGGGATCGCACCTCGTCGAGGGTCGGATGTGCTGGATTCGGTTGGGGCATGGGGGTCTCCGAGCTCTGTGACGTCAGGATGGCGTGGGTGAGGTCGCCGCAGGAACGCCCACGAACGACCGGATTCGCTCGGCGACCTCGCGGGGATGGGTGAAGGCCGTCAGGTGAGCGCCGGGCACCATGTCGAGAACCGCACCGGGAATGGCGTCCGCGAGAGCCTCGACCACCGGGCGGGGAGTGCTCAGGTCGTCTCGGCCGCCCAGGACGAGGGTGGGCGCCGTCACGCCGTCGAGGTCGATCGACCCGACCTGGGTCATCGACTCGAGGCAGGACGCGTGCACCTCAGGGTCCGCCGACGACAGCTCCCCTCGGGCGCGGTCGACCAGCTCGGAAGGTTCCGCCCCGAACCAGCGCTGGAGGAGCACCGGGGTCATCTGCTCGATGCCTCCGGGGCGCCGGGCCGCGGCGGCGCGAGCGAGCGCAGCCGTCCGGGCGCCGTCGTCATAGGATCCGGCGGTCGCGATGAGGACGAGCGCCTCCACCCGGTCGGGGGCTGTCGTCGCCAGGGCCTGCGCCACCATTCCTCCCATGGAGATGCCGACCACGACGCTCGAGTCGACGCCGAGCCGGTCCCACAGAGCGATGACGTCGTCGGCCATCTGCGCGAGACTCAGCGGCAGGGGGCCGGAGTCGCTCGTCCCATGACCCCGCAGGTCGGGCAGGATGACGCGGTAGTCGCTCCCGAGCTCAGCCGCCAACGGCAGGAACCACGACCCGTCGAGCGCGAGGGAGTGCAGGCAGGTGATCGTCCGCGACCCGCGGCCGACGACCTCGTAGCCGAGCCGCGTCCCGTCCCGTGCACCCCACGACGCTGGCATGTCAGGAGTCCCCGCCCTCTGCCGCGCGGAGCGCTTCGGCGTGATCGACCTCGTGGCGCAGCTGGGCAGACAGCTCCTCGAAGTGGCGCCGGAAGGGCTCCGAGGTGCGCATCTCCTGCGTGCGTGGCCGGTCGAGGTCGATCTTCATGTCGGCCACGATCCGGCCGGGCCGGCTCGCCATCAGGATCACCCGGTCGCTGAGCAGGATCGCCTCCTCGAGGTCGTGCGTGACGAAGATGACCGTAGGGCGCTCGGCCTCCCAGAGGCGGATGAACTCTTCCTGTTGAAGGGCCCTGGTCTGGGCGTCGAGGGCCGCGAACGGCTCGTCCATCAGCACGACCCGCGGGCTCTGGACCAGGGTGCGGGCGATGGCGACCCGTTGCCGCATCCCCTGGGAGAGGTGCAGCACGTCCGAGTCGGCGAACTCATGCAGCCGCACCCGCTTCAACCACGCGTCGGCGCGCTCGCGTCGCTCAGCCTTGGGAACGCCGCGGACCTCGAGCCCGAGCTCGACATTGCTCCGCACCCGCCGCCACGGCATCAGGGCGTCGCGGGCGAAGAGGAACGCGACGTCCGGCGAGGCGCCGGAGACCTCCTCGTCACCCAGCCGGACCGTCCCGCTGCGGGCCTGGATGAGGCCACCGGTCATCGACAACGCGGTGGTCTTGCCGCACCCTGAGGGCCCGACGATGCTGACGAACTCCGACGGCTCGATCCTCAGGTTGAAGTCCTCGAGCACCCGAACAGGCCGATCCCCATGGAGGAAGCTGTGGTGGACGTGCTCGAACTCCACCGCGAGACCACGGGTGTCTCGCTCGAGGGCGCTCTGTGCGGACATGCCTGTCAACTCCTGGTCTGGGCATCGTCGACTCTTCAGGGTCCGCTGCAGCGGACTCGGCGATCGTCAGTGCGGGTGGTCGGCGGTGTCAAGGCGCCTCTGGCCCGGGCGCGACTATCGCCCCGATAGGGGGCCATGCATTGCCTGCCCGAGGGGTGCGACCTGACGCTGGTCGCACCCAGTGACGAGAGGACAACCATGCCGCCTGCGCACGCAGCGTCGACCGGGCGCACGCCGTCCGGATCCGCGAGCTTCGACTTCACCGACCGGGTCGTCGTCATCACCGGTGCATCAGGAGGCATCGGGTCCGCCGTGGTCGACCTCTTCGCGGGTGCCGGCGCCGACATCCTCCTGCACGGACGCGACCTGGAGGCGCTGGCCCGTGGGGCCGAACGAGTCCGGGCCCTCGGTCGCCGGGCGGCCACGGTCTCCGGGAACATCCGGTCTCCCGAGACCGCTGCAGCGATCGTGGAGACGGCGCTGTCCGAGCTCGGCGGCATCGACGTGCTCGTCAACAACGCCGGCGGCAACTTCGGGGCGCGACTGGAGGACCTCTCGGTCAACGCCTGGAACGCGACCATCGAGGCGAACCTCTCCGGCGCCTTCCACCTGGCCAAGGCCTGCCTGCCGACGTTCCGCGAGTCCGGGGGCGGTGTCATCGTCAACGTCGGCTCGGCGTCGGCCAACTACGCGCACCCGATGCGAGGGGCGTATGCGGCCGCCAAGGCCGGACTGGCCTCGCTCACCCGGACGATGGCCTGGGAGTGGGCCCATCTGGGCGTCCGCGTGAACTGCATCGAGCCCGGTGCTGTCATGACGCCGTCGTCGCGGTTTGCCGGGGGCGACACCGAGCAGAAGGTGGCACGCTACGTCGCCCTCGGGCGGGTCGGCACTCCGGAGGACATCGCCGGCGTCTGCGCGTTCCTCAGCTCCGACGCGGCCTCGTACATCACCGGCGAGAGCCTCGTCGTCGCGGGAGGACCACACACCTCCACCCCCGCCGACGTGGACCTTGTGCCCCAATCGGCCCTCGTCTGACGGCGGGACGCGCAACAATGCCCGCCGTAGGACCCGATCCTGTCAGGACCATCGTGAACACCATCGACGAGAGGAGCACACCGACCGTGGGCTCTCCCTCCGCCTCACCCGCCGGGCAGGCCTCCACGCGGCATGCCGCCAACCGGGACGCTGACCACACCGCCGACGCCGTCGAGCGTGACATCCTCGTCGAGCGCAACCGTGCCCGTCGCCGAGCGACCCGCACGACGTGGACGATCCGGGTCGTCGTGGGCGTGCTGTTTCTCGGCGGCTGGTATCTCGTCAGCGGGCGCCAGCTGATCGACCCCCTCCTCATCTCCGCCCCGCAGGACGTCGCCAAAGCGTTCGTCACCCAGCTCGGCGACGCCAAGTTCTGGACGGACGTGACCAGCACGTTCGCCGGGGCGATGGCGGGTCTGGTCGTCGGTGCCGCACTCGGCATCCTCAGCGGCGTCGCCTTCTCGCGGTGGCCGGTTCTCGAGCGTGCGGCCGGGCCGTTCCTCACGCTGGCCAACAGCCTCCCCCGTCCTGCGCTCGCGCCCATCTTCATCCTCTGGTTCGGCCTTGGATTCGGCCCGAAGGCCCTCGTCGCCGCCAGCGTCGTCTTCTTCGTCCTCCTCACGAACACCGCCACCGCGTTGCGCGGCATCGACCACGACGTCGACCAGCTCGCCAGGTCCCTGTCGATGACACCCGTCCAGCGCTTCGTCAAGGTCGAGATGCCGAGCGCCCTGCCGAGCATCATCGGGGCCTTGCGCCTCGGAGCCGTCTACTCCGTGCTCGGCGCGGTCGTGTCCGAGATGGTAGGTGCATACACGGGTCTGGGGCAGCGCCTCGTCGTGCTGACCAACAACTTCCAGGTCGCCGAGTCGTTCGCGGTCCTGCTCGCGATGGGCCTGTTGTCGATGTCTCTGGACTACGCCATCTCCGGGCTGCAGAGGCTCGTCCAGAGCCGCACCCGGTGACCGCCCGGACGGTCGTCATCACCGGCGGGTCGTCGGGGATCGGGGCGGCGCTGGCACGCGCGCTGGCTCCCGACTGGGACGTCGTCGTCGTGGATCTCGCTGCACCGGAACGTCCGGCGCCCGGGGTCACCTACCTCGTCGGTGACGTCCTGGCCCACCAGGAGATGGACCAGCTGGCTCGCGGGATCGCCGAGCGCGCGGATGGGGGGCTGCATGGGCTCGTCCACTGTGCGGCCATAGGCGGCTTCGGCGACTTCCTCACCATGGCACGCGGCTCGTGGGAGCGGATTCTCACCGTGAACCTGCACGGCACCCTGTCAGCCGTGCAGTCCCTCGCCCCGCACGTCGCCGACGAGGGCCGCGTCGTCCTCTTCTCGTCCGGCACGGCCTTCAAGGGCCCTCGAGGAGCCGCCGCGTATGCCGCGTCCAAGGCGGGCGTCATCGGCTTCGCTCGGTGCCTCGCCGGGGAGCTCGGCGACCGCCGAGTCACCGTCAACGTGGTGGCGCCGGGGCTGGTCCGGACTCCCCTGTCAGCGTCGATCGCCGGTTCGGAGGTGGCCAACATCCAGACCCGCGCCATCAAGCGGGCGTCCACCACCGACGACTACATCGAGCCGGTCCGGTTCCTGCTCTCACCGGGCTCCTCGTTCGTCACAGGCCAGACCATCGTCGTCGACGGCGGCTCCATCAAACATTGACCCGCGAGGTGGTCGGGCTCCTCGGTGAGCCTGCCGGTGCGGGGTCAACGACGGAGACGCGTCGCTCGATCGCGCACCGAGAACGAATGGCCTGCTCCGGGTCGGGAACGCCACCACCGCCGCCACCTTCATTGTGGCAGCCGTCGCCGCTGTGACAACTCTGTCGTCCTCCGCTCGACGCACCGCAAGCGGCCTTGACGACCTGCGTCACCGAAGCGGCGTTGCTGGACACCACGGCGTCCGTTCACGTCGTGCGGGCGGCCGGAAGTCAGGACGTGGAGACCGACGCCGTGCAGTCCTACGCGCAGTTCAAGGCGGACGCATGCAAGGGAAGGCCTCGATGGCCTGCGGCAGACCTCAGGGCGACTGCTACAGCGAACGCATGTGAACGGTGCGCGACGTCCCCAATTTCGGCAGAACCGTGCAACCCGGGTCGCCCCAACGCGTCGACACGGGCGCCGTAGGATCCGTCCTCTCGCCGCGTGCCGCAAGTGACACGGAAAGATGCCGGTCAGGGAATTACTGGTCGTCCGACGAGCCGACGTCGGCGATCTCCCATGCTTCAGCGATCTTGCCGTCCTCAAGGTGGCAGATGACCGCCTGATCCATACGGATGGATTGTCCCCTCCCTGGGATGCCTGCGAAGTCGTGGCCCAATGTCCCGGTGACGATGACCCGTGCCATTTCCACGTCTCCTTGGGCCACGACTTCCTGTACCTCGTGGCGAAGGTTGGGCATGGCTGCCACTGCGTCCCGCCACACCTGCTTCTCTGACTCGAGATCCTCAGTGGAGAGCCCCCGCGGGGCGTGGACCACAACGTCGCGATGCAGCAGGCAATCGAAGGCCTCCACGTCACCGCAGTCACCTGCGGCCAGCCAGCGGGCAACGAGGGACCGGGGCTCATCCATGCCTCATTGTCTCGCCGGGAGCGGTTACAGGTCCGGGAAGGACCGGATGACTCTGCCCGTCCGAGTGCATTGTGTGCGGTACGCCGTCGGCATGGCCCCGAACCCTGACGCCCGCGTCTAACCCGCCGCGTGTGCAGGCGTCACATCAGGGGCGAGCGGCGAGAGCCTGGTCCCTGGGTGGCGCCGCGATCGTCGTCTGGCGTCCTCAACGCCGTCGAGTCTCATGGGGCAGCCTGATGGCCTGGTTTGTCGACTATGGTGCCCCGCTGACCGGCAGGAGTACCGTCGAAGTTCGCTTCGCTTTGGGCTCAAACAGGGAGGCTCGACATGCGTGCATCATTTGACAAGTTGATCTCGGTGACCGGCTTGATCTTGGCGGTCATGCTCCTGGCGGCGGGCGGACTGCTCACCTACGCGTATTCCTACATCGGCGGCGAGGTCGAGAAGCAGCTCACGGCGCAGGACATCACGATGCCCCAAGGTGCCGCGCTCGACGCCCTCCCGCCGGCAGACAAGGCCGCGCTCGAGCCCTACGCAGGGAGCCCGATGGACACCGGGCCAGAGGCACGCGCGTACGCCGACCACTACATCCAGGCCCACCTGAACGCGGCATCCGGCGGCAAGAGCTACTCGGAGGTCAGCGGGGCGTACCAGGCGATGAGTCCGGCGGAGAAGGCCAGTCCGGCAGGGCAGGCTCTGGGTGGGCTTCGCGAGACCTTGTTCCAGGGCAACACGCTGCGTGGGCTGCTGCTCTACGGTGCGGCCTTCGCGACGATGGGCACCATCGCCGGCTATGCCGCCGTCGGCGCGTTCATCGGGGCAGTGATTCTGCTCGTCCTCGGGCTGATGGGTCTGCGCCACGCTCGCCGCATGGAGGCGGTGGCCACTGCGGAACCGACATTGACCGACCCAGCCCCCGCACCAGTCTCGTAGCCGAAGCAGCCCAAAGTCGAACCGCAAACATGCCCGGTGTTGCTGACGCGCGCCTACGCCTATGTTTGAGCGCAAGGACACTCGCCCAGGGCCGGCAGTTAGGGCCTCGTCGAGGCTGCTGGCCACAAGGATCCCAGACGTCGAGCAACCGTCAGTCTGAGCGACCAGAACGCCCGTACCGTCGATGCGCTCGTTTCCCATGGGCAGCTGCGTCCTTCCGCCGCCGCGAGGGACTCAGCTCACTGATCGTGCCTTGAGGTAGAGCGGGAAGAACACCACCCACATCATCAGACACGCACTCGCCCAGGCTTCGGGCCTGTCAATCTTCAAGTCGCCGAGGTAGACGGTGACGGGGTGTCCGATGGCGGCGTTGGCCCGAGCGTCGCGTAACACCCAGAAGACACAGGCAACCAGGGCGCTGATGACGACCAGGGGGACCAGGTAGATGCGGTCTTGCACTGGCTCGCCCTCCTCTCCCACGTCGTGCCCAGTCTATTCGCGACGGTCGGCTGAACCCACTCACCTGAGCCGACGAGCCTCGCCTCGCGGCGGGTTGCCCCTGGGACTCACCGCCGCCTGGGGCCGGCCGGGTCCAGGCAGTGTCTCGGTTTGGCCAAGCTGGTTGGACGGCATCGGCCGATAGCGCCGGGGCTAGGGTCGAGCACATGCACGAACACAAGGGATTCGATGACGCGGCGGCGACGTGGGACGACGACGCCGGCCATGAGGAGCGGCAGGTGGCGGTGGCCCAGGCCATCGAGGAGGCCCTTACCCTCACCCCCCGGATGAGTGCACTCGACGTGGGTGGCGGCACGGGTCGGCTGAGCATCTTGCTCTCCGACCGGGTCGGCTCTGTTGTCGTGACCGACCCCTCCGCCGGAATGGTGCAGGTAGCACGGGAGCGGATCCAGGCGGCCGGGCTCAGTGACCGGCTGCGCGCTGTCCAGGTGGACCTCACGACGGACCCGCTCGATGGGGCCTACGACGTGGTGTGGAGCTCGATGGCGTTGCATCACGTTCAGGACCTGGACGGGCTGCTGCGGTCCGTGGCGGAGCTCCTGGTCAAAGGTGGCCAACTGGCCATCGCGGACCTCGACGAGGATCGCGACGGTGCCTTCCACGCCGACAAGGTCGACTTTGACGGTCATCAAGGATTCGACAGGCAACGTCTCGCCGAGCAGTTGGCAGACGCCGGTTTCGGCGACGTCAGATTCGTTGACGCCACGACCATCCTCAAGGGCGACTGAACCGCCCCGGTGAGTCGGGAGACTCAGTGGTTTGAGAGCTCCAGATCCTGCT
>NZ_JALJRZ010000054.1 GCF_024519435.1 Terrabacter sp. Ter38 | reverse complement strand
GCCAGCCGCCGTCGGTGTCGAGGTGGACCTGCACCCGGTACCGGGCCCGCCGGGCTGCACCACCAGAACCGCTCGAGCCCCCGGAACGGCCCGCACCGTCGGCGCTGCTCGTGGTGGCGGCGTCGAGGGAGCGGGTGGCGAGCACGAGCAGGGCGTCGGCCCAGGTGACGCGGGGCCGGCCGCCGTCGACCTCGGTCCAGGTGG
>NZ_JALJRZ010000053.1 GCF_024519435.1 Terrabacter sp. Ter38 | reverse complement strand
TGCCACCGGAGGGCGCGGGGTAGCGGCGCCCGAGTCGGGCTGGTGGTCTGCGCCGACCTGGCTCTTCCGGTTCGTCCGGGTCGGGGGCCAGGGTGAGCCGGGGTGGTGGGGGTGGTTTCTGGGGTGGGCCGATGAGCAGGCCGGTGTCGGTGTGGAAGGTGAGCCCGTCGGGGTGGGTGGGGTCGCCGGTGAGGGTGAACTCGCCGCGGTGGTGTCCGT
>NZ_JALJRZ010000052.1 GCF_024519435.1 Terrabacter sp. Ter38 | reverse complement strand
TGCCACCGGAGGGCGCGGGGTAGCGGCGCCCGAGTCGGGCTGGTGGTCTGCGCCGGTCGGGCTGGTCCGACCCGCCCGAGCCGTCCGGTGGGTTCGGGTCGGGGTCGAGCGTGAGCCGGGGTGGTGGGGGTGGTTTCTGGGGTGGGGCGATGAGCAGGCCGGTGTCGGTGTGGAAGGTGAGTCCGTCGGGGTGGGTGGGGTCGCCGGTGAGGGTGAACTCGCCGCGGTGGTGTCCGT
>NZ_JALJRZ010000051.1 GCF_024519435.1 Terrabacter sp. Ter38 | reverse complement strand
TGCCTGTTGGAAGACGTTCTTCGTCTCGTCTTCCCTCTCCATATCCTTCATTTTTTTTTCTTCCTTTTTCTTTCTTCTTTTCCCTTCCTCCCTCCTTTTTTCCTCCCCCCTCCCCCTTTTTCCTTCCCCTTCCTTCTCCTCCTTCTCTTCTTCCTTTCCTCCTCTCCTCTCTTTCTTTTCCTTTCTTCCCTTCTTTTCCCCCCCCTTCCTCCTCCCCTTTCCCTTTTCCCTTCCTTTTCTCTTTTTCTTCCTTCTCTCCCCCTCTTTTCCCCCTTCTTCTCCCTTCCCCTCTTTCTTCCCCCTCCGGTGGC
>NZ_JALJRZ010000050.1 GCF_024519435.1 Terrabacter sp. Ter38 | reverse complement strand
GTTCCAGCACCGGGTTCACCACGTACTCTTCGCACGGGGTGGCGAACATCATGTGCAGGAAGTTGCCGGCATAGGACAGATCGTTGCGCGGGTAAACGAACGGCTGGCCCAGGGAGTATTTGTAGCACATCGCGGCCACGGTCGGCATTTTGGACAGCAGGCGGAACGCGGTGATTTCGCGGTGACGTTCGTTGTTGACGTCCAGCGCATCGTGGTAGAACGCCGCCAGCGCACCGGTCACGCCGCACAGCACCGCCATCGGGTGCGAGTCGCGACGGAAGCCACGGAACAGATGGGTGATCTGGTCGTGG
>NZ_JALJRZ010000049.1 GCF_024519435.1 Terrabacter sp. Ter38 | reverse complement strand
AAAAAAAGAGAAAAAAAAAAAAAAGGAAGAAGAGGAAGAGAGGGAAAGAGAGAAAGAGGGGAAGAAGAGGAAGGAAAAAAGAAAGGAAGAGAGAAGAAAGAGGGAGGAGGAAGGAAGGGAAAGAAAGGAAAAAAAAAAAAGAAAAAGGGGAGGAAGAGAAAGAGGGGGGGGAGGGAAAGAAAAAGGAGAGAGGAGAAGGGAGAAGGAGAGAAAAGGAGAAGAAGGGGAGAGGAAAAGAAGGAGAAAAAGAGGAAAGAGAGGAGGGAGGAAGCGCGCGAGGCGAACCGGGCGACGAGGTCGTCACGTTCGAGA
>NZ_JALJRZ010000004.1 GCF_024519435.1 Terrabacter sp. Ter38 | reverse complement strand
TAGACCAGAGCCTGCGCAGGCACCGGTCCTACGTCAATGAAACAAGTAGCCGCGTCACGTGACTCGCGGCGACGAGTACTTGGGCCTGAGCATGAGAGCATCACGGCGTGACGCAGGAGCTGAGCCGACCACGGCCATCGCTACCCCGGCGGTTCGGCTCAAAGGTTGCGGAGCTGGTGGGTGAGGCCGTTGCAGAAGGCTTCTTCGCGGCTCTCGCGTGCATAGTCGCTGGGGTCGTGATCGCGAGCTTCCTGTGGGGGTGGAATCGCCACCCCGTGGCGACCGTTACCGCTAGTGCTGCGATGGCGTGCTTGGTCGGTTACGGCGCCTGGAGCCTCCGGCCGAAAGCACGACAGGCGCGTGGGCGTGGCGAGAGTCGGAGGCCTGCCGCCATCGCCTCCGGCGTGTTGCTCGTGACTGCCGTGTGGCTGCTCTACGTCATCAGCTACTGCAGCTGCGCCTGACGAAACCGCCGCGAGTGGTCGGCACCTTGTCGATGTCCGGTCGAGTGAACGTCCTCTTCTGCCGCGGGTGAGACGTCCGATTCTGCCGCGGATAGCGCGGTCGTGCCGAATTGAGGATGTCTTCCTAGAGGTCGATCCGTACGCTCAGTACGGCTCAGGCCAACAGTGGAGAACAGGCGGCAAGGGGAGAGCGTGGATCAGGGCGAGGCTAGACGGACCTTCGGCGACGTGCTGGCGATGTACGACCTGCGCAGCGTCGACGGGCGCCAGGTCATCGACGTCGCTGCTGAGCTCTTGGCAGCGGGCATAGATGGGCCAGCAGTGGTGGACTTGGCGAGCATGCCGGTGACGCCCCTGACGAGCCCTTTTGAAGTCGATGCTCGTGTCGCCTCGGCCCGCGAGGAACTTGGCATGCCGCCGCTGAGTCTGGAGGCTCTGGCCAGTCGGGCGGCGCAGGGGCAGCTGCGTCGCTGGCAGCAAGGGCTTCTAACGGATCGGGGCATTGCGTCGTGGGCTCATGAGGCGATCAGTCACGACGGACCGCAGGCACTGCAAGAGCTGGTCGTCATGGATGACATGCTCGATGAACTGCCATACATCGACGCGACGCCGGATTCGATCCATGCGGACATCGGCGCCATCGCGGCCACGTGCCTGGACTTTTCAGATCCATGGGCGGGCGGGTAAGGACCTGTCCTGGTATGCCGCTCGTCGGACGACGTCCGACCATGCCGCTGCCATCGCGTCCGGCACGACGTCACAAGCCACCGTCACAAGACGCGGGTCGCCACCGGCCCGGGGCCCGCTCTCCACCCAATCGCCGACCGACGGACCCGTGCATTGCTGAGCAGGGCTCTAAGAGATCAAGGGCGCGGCTCCGCCGCGCCGACCGGCCGGCTCAGGCCCTCTCGCGGCAGGGACCCCCGCGCTCCGGCGCTTCGCGCCTACGCGCACCCCCACCACTCGCCGGCCACGCCAGCCGGGGACACAGAGGGCACGCAGTCATCACTACCGAGCCAACTGACCTCCGAGCCGCCGACCCGACGCTTGAGCATCCGCCCGCCTCCGGATCGCGTCAACGGCGCTTCGCGTCACTTCGTGATGACCTTCGGCCACCATTGACCCGCCCACTCCGCCGGGCTCCTGTGCTCCGCTATCGGGTAGGTGGCTCTCCCTGGCCGGGCTGCAGCCCGAGGGAATGAAAAACCCGGCCCACGAGGGGCCGGGTGAGTTATGGCTCATACGATACCTAAGGACGACTACTTCCTCAACTTCTTCCTCTTCGTCATCTTCTTCATCGTCCTCTACGTCGCGGAGAGGGTCACCAGCCAGTCGGGCGCGTGTACGTCCCCGCCGGATCCGCAAGCTGGTGGCTGGTGTAGTCGGTCGGACCCAGGACGCGCCACCAGTGGTTCCCGACGCCCTCACCTGGACTCCCCTTGAGGTCTCCAGCGAAGAGCCCACCACGCGGGTTCACATGACCCACCGGCACAGCGGTCCGGGCAAGGTGTACGGGCATCTTGAGATCGGAGTCGTTGGAAATCACGACGGCCGCATCGACGGCGCCAGTCAGCACGTCGAAGAGGAGATGGCTCGCTACGTTCACGTCCGTCCCCTTCTCCTCCTGCTTCAACGTGGAGACCATGAAGTTCGCCCCAGGCACCTCGGTGCCGAGAGTCGAGTGCACCATGACTGGCCAGGCCGCCTGGACGATGACCGGCGTCCCGCGCTTTGTTGGGCTCTTGACCGCCAGGGGCCTGTACTGGACGCCGGTGACGTACTTTCCGTACTCGACATGGTCCACGCTCTGGGTCGCCAACAGTGCCTTGAGGTACACATCCTGCTCGCTGTGCCCAACCGGGTTGAGTCGGGCATCGATCCGGGCCGTGCAGTACACGACTCGGGACACGACCGCGCCGGTCCATCCACGCTGGGCCGAAACGAGATCTTCAGAGAGAGCTCGGATGTCCAGCCATCGCCACCCCGGCGCCTTCTTGAGTTGATGCCGGCCGCCGTAGTACAGGTTGTAGCCGTCGACATAGACACCTACGCGCAAGACCTTCCCCCGTCCGTGAGATCTGAGCGATCGCGAGTACGCAAGGTATCCCACCGACACACCTCTGGACGTCGCGACGGGCATCACGAATCAGGTGCCAACTCGTGCCACCCGCGTGCAACAGCGCCGGAGCAATGAGGGGCAACACCGGGCGCGAAGGGTCAGCCCATCACCCACGAAGGACGAGCTCGTGCAGGCTTCGACGGACTTCCCAAGCTGGATACGCGGGTTCGATTCCCGTCGCTCGCTCCGCGCACGACGTGTCGAACCACCGTGAGGTGGGCATCGTCCGGTCACACGGCCCCGAGGATCGACACGGACCCCCGGGACCGATCAGGGTCAGCGCATGCGACCGGCGACCCAGCTCGTCGTCCAGATCCTCGAGAGCTGGACGCGCTGGCCGGGCCTGGGTGAGTGCCAGACCTTGCCGGAGCCGGCGTAGATGCCGACGTGGTACGCGCGACCTCCGGACATGAAGAAGATGAGGTCGCCCTGCTGGACGTTCGCCTTGCCGATGCGGACGCTGGCGAGTCTCTGCGCGTTGGCGGTGCGCGGGACGCCGACGCCGAGGCGGGTGCGGTAGGTGTAGTAGACGAGGCCGGAGCAGTCGAACGCCGACGGACCGGCGGCGCCGTAGCGGTACGGGTCGCCCCGCTGGGCGGCCGCGATCTTGACGGCCGTCCTTCCTCGCGCGGCTCGCACGGCGGCGGAGACGTAGGCGACCGGTCTGGCCTTGATGGTGACGGGCGCGGTGCCCGACGTGGTGGCCGTCTGGTGCGTGACCGACGATGTCGGTGCGCTACCCGTCCCGACGAGGAGAGCGGCTGCGAGAAGTGGCGTGATAGCCCGGGACTGCAAGGGAATTCGGCGTGCAAGGGTAGAGGTGGGCATGGTGGATTCCTTCCCACGCCTGTGAGGTGAGCTGTCGGGTTCGGGCGGAAGATGCCCGGCCGCAGATGCGGCTTCACCCCAAGGACCGGCTGGCCGGCCCGAAAGTGGGTCCCCCACTCCTGTCCGTTATTGCTTGACTGCCCCACCGGTGGACAGGACTCGGCGTGCGGTGGGCCGCTCGGGGGAGACCCCGGGCGATGAACATCCATCGACGGTGACAGACAGGTCACGAAAAGGGTTCTAGAAGGTCAAATTATGGCAATACTTTACAAGTCAAATGCTCTCGCAACGGACATTCCCCGGGGCCCCGACGGCCATGGGCGGTCTTCGAGCTCACCGGCTCACCGCATCGACGCGGTAAAGCGGTGGACCGCCGCCGACGTCGTGACGCACCATGGACGCTGCTCCGTCGGGGCACGTCAGTCGTCAGCGGGGAGGCCCGCGGAGAGGCGGGTGGCCGTCATGGCCTGCTCAGCGGTCACCGTCCCGCTCCACCTCTCCCACCCTGGCTGACCGGTTCATCCGGTCCTGCCCGACTGACAGGAACAGACCGTGAAACCATTGACAGACAACGAGATTCGCGCCTCCTTCGTCAACGCCTCCCGGCGTGAGGCGAAGCAGGCCACCCTTCCCCCGGACCTCGACCTCGGCCCGCGATGGGAGACGCTCGACTACCTCGGCTGGGTCGACCGCAGCAACCCGCAACGGGCGTACGCCGTCGTCCCCGTCGACGAGGAACCCGTCGGCCTCCTCCTCCGGACTGCCGAGCGGACGCGCAAGGCGAGCGCGATGTGCGCCTGGTGCGAGGACGTCTTCGCGACGAGCGAGGTGGCCCTCTTCGTGGCTCGTCGCGCCGGGGCGTCCGGCCGCGAGGGCAACAGCCTCGGCACCCTGGTGCACGCCGACTTCAGCTGCTCGACCCACGTCCGACGCCTGCCCCACGGCATGGAGGGCGGACTCGACCCGCTCGCCCTCGTCGAGCGACGTGTCGAGGAGCTGCGGTCGCGGTCGTCGGCCTTCGCCCGCCGGCTGCGCGACGGCTCATGACCGCGGGCTGACCTCGAGCGCGCAGCCCGGAGGCGCCCTGCGGGCCGGCGGCGCGCCGGAGCGCGTCGTTTGGACGTCGTGGCCCGACTGTTGCTACGGTTGGCGACGCCTCGCAGGCGTAGTTCAGTAGCAGAACAGCCTTCTTCCAGAAGGAAGACGTACGTGCAATTCGTGCCGCCTGCTCCAGTTGAGTCGGGCCCGGTCAGCATGACCGGGCCCTTCTGCTGTCAGAGGGACCTTGGCGTCCGGTCGCTTATGCCGTCTCGGCGACGGGTGCATGGCGCACGTGCCAGCCCGACGGCATACGCCCTCGGAGACGGCTCGTGGCGGAACCGTGACCTCTGCCCCTTGCGATCGTTACCGGTCAGTAGCATCATGGAAGTGACCGGCCAGTAACTTGGCGCGCCCGCCGACGACGAGGCGGACGCACGACGAGCGACAGAACGTGGAGGGTCCCCGGATGGGCCACTACAAGAGCAATGTGCGTGACCTCGAGTTCAACCTCTTCGAGGTCTTCAACCGTCAGGACGTCCTCGGCACCGGCATCTACGCCGACGTCGACGTCGACGCCGCCAAGGACATCCTCCGCGAGGTCTCACGCCTGGCCGAGAACGAGCTGGCCGACAGCCTCCTCGACAGCGACCGCAACCCGCCCGTCTACGACCCGGCCAGCCAGTCGGTGGCGATGCCCGAGTCGTTCAAGAAGTCGTTCAAGGCCTACGTCGACGGCGACTGGGGCAACCTCGACGTCCCCGCCGAGCTCGGCGGCATGGTCGTGCCGGCCTCCCTGCGGTGGTCGGTCGCCGAGATGGTCTGCGGCGCCAACCCGGCCATCCACA
The DNA here is from genome assembly GCF_024519435.1 of Terrabacter sp. Ter38. GTDB lineage: Bacteria > Actinomycetota > Actinomycetes > Actinomycetales > Dermatophilaceae > Terrabacter. The sequence goes on along the minus strand of NZ_JALJRZ010000004.1, from coordinate 397,953 downwards.
TGTTCACGGCGAGCTACTCCTTCGCCAACCTGCTCTGGCACCTCGGCACCGAGGACCAGAAGAAGCTCGCCAAGCACATCGTCGACCATGCCTGGCACACGACGATGGTGCTCACCGAGCCCGACGCCGGCTCCGACGTCGGCGCCGGCCGCACCAAGGCCGTCCAGCAGCCCGACGGCACGTGGCACGTCACCGGCGTCAAGCGCTTCATCACCTCGGCCGAGTCCGACATGGTCGACAACGTCGTCCACTTCGTCCTCGCCCGTCCCGAGGGCGCCGGCCCCGGCACGAAGGGCCTCTCCCTCTTCATCGTCCCGAAGTTCCACGTCGACCTCGAGACCGGCGAGCTGGGCGAGCGCAACGGCGCCCACGTCACCAACGTCGAGCACAAGATGGGCCTCAAGGTCTCGACGACGTGCGAGGTCACCTTCGGCGAGCACGAGCCGGCTGTAGGCACCCTCCTCGGCGACGTCCACGACGGCATCGCGCAGATGTTCAAGGTCATCGAGAACGCCCGGATGTTCGTCGGCACCAAGGCGATCGCCACGCTCTCGACGGGCTACCTCAACGCCCTCGAGTACGCCAAGGAGCGCATCCAGGGCGCCGACCTGACGCACATGACCGACAAGGCGGCGCCGCGGGTCACCATCACGCACCACCCCGACGTCCGCCGCTCGCTCATGCTCCAGAAGGCGTATGCCGAGGGCCTGCGCGCGCTCGTCATCTACACCGCGAGCCAGCAGGACGCCGTCAACCAGGCGCAGGCCGGCAACCCCGCCGCCCCGCTCGAGAAGGGTTCGGCGGCAGAGGTCGCCAACCGGATCAGCGACCTCATGCTGCCCCTCGTCAAGGGCCTCGGTTCCGAGCGCGCCTGGGTGCTCCTCGGCACCGAGTCGCTCCAGACCTACGGCGGCTCGGGCTTCCTGCAGGACTACCCGATCGAGCAGTACGTCCGCGACGCGAAGATCGACACCCTCTACGAGGGCACGACCGCCATCCAGGGTCTCGACTTCTTCTTCCGCAAGATCGTCCGCGACAAGGGCCAGGCGCTGCAGCACGTCGCCGGACAGATCCAGGAGTTCGCCAAGGACCTCGGCGGCTCGCTCGACACCGAGCGCGAGCTGCTCGGGCGGGCCCTCGAGGACGTCCAGGGCATCGTCGGCCACATGATCGGCGATGCCATGAAGAGCGCCCCGCGGATGGGCGGCGAGACGGCCAACCTCTACAAGGTCGGCCAGAACACGACCCGTCTCCTCCTCGCGGCCGGTGACCTCGTCGTCGGCTGGCTGCTGCTGCGTCAGGCCGACGTCGCGCAGGCGGCGCTCGCCGGTGGCGCCTCCGGCAAGGACGCCGACTTCTACCGCGGCAAGGTCGCGGCGGCCTCCTTCTACGCCAAGAACGTCCTGCCGAAGCTCGCCGCCGAGCGCACCATCGCCGAGGCCATCGACAACGACCTCATGGGCGTCCCCGAGTCCGCGTTCTGACGCGCACCACCCCTCACCCCGAGGCGCCCCTCCCCACGCGGGAGCGGGCGCCTCGTCGGTTTCGGCGATGGTAAAGGGTGCAAGGTCAGGCGAGCGACCGCTGGTAGGCCGGGCACAGCTCGACGATGCGGAAGCCGAGGTCCTCGTTGATCGAGACCATCCACGAGTTCGTGTCGTCGTTCCCGGTGACGACCCGCTGCCGCTCCGGGTGGTCGGCCTGCAGTCGCCGGAGGTTCTGGACCTTGAGGGCCATCCCGAGCCGCCGACCCCGATGGTCGCGGTGCACGAGCGTCCCCCACTGCCACGCCATCCCGGGGGCACCCGAGGGCAGCATGAGGTCGGTGTAGGCCACGACGTCGCCGCTGTCCTCGTGGACCGCGACGGTCGTCAGGCGTACGCGCCCCTGGGCACGCGCGACCTCGAGGTACTCCCGGTAGCGCGCCGGAGTGAGGGACTCCTCCTCGAACTCGAGGTCGCCCGTGGGCGCGTCGACGGCGAGCTGGTTCATGACGGCGCAGAGCGACTCCTGCAGGTGCTCGGGCACGCCGCCGACATGGGTCTCGAGGCGGTAGTCGACCTCCCAGCGCGGTCGCGCGTGCTCGGCGTGCCGGGTGAGGAGCCCGTCGTCGACGGGGAGCTGGAGGTGGCGCATGATCTCGGTGTTGCTGAGGTGGAAGCCGTGCCGCTCGGCGAAGCGGCGGTAGCCGTGTCCCTCCGACTCCGGGGGCACGAGGAAGTCGACGACCATCGTGACGCGACCCTCCTCACGGGCCCGCTCGAGGAGACGCTCGACGAGGGCGGTGCCGGCGCCGCGCCTGCGGTGGGCCGGGTCCACCTGGACGTCGGTCCACGTCATCGTCGTGTTGTCCGACAGCGGCAGCCAGAGCGTCGCGACGCCGACGAGCTCGTCACCGTCGTGGGCGCCCCACAGCTCCATGCGTTCGGCCTCGTCGACGTGACGCCATTCGACGACCGTCTCCGCGAGGGACGGTGGCTCGTTCCAAGGGCGCTCGTGACCCTTGCTGGCGATGATGACGTCGTACGCGCGGGCGCAGACGGCGTCGTCGTGCACGTCGATCAGCCTCGTCTCCATGGCACCGACGGTAGGGGCCCGCGCGTGGGCGCTGCCATCGAGTTTCCGTGGACGGAGGGCTCCCTCGAGGGGGAAGGCACGCTCACGCGACAGGAGGGCGCGCAGGCTCAGGTGCGGGGTGCGCGGGGGCGCGTCGTGCGCAGCAGGAGCAGGCCGGCGGCGAGGACGGTGAAGCCGACGACCGGCGTGACGTCGCCGACGAGGAAGAAGACCGGCCGGTTGCCGAGCACGTCGACACCCACGATCGAGACGATGAGGATGCCGAAGAAGAGCACGCCCGCCGCCGCGGCGGCCACGGGATCGACCCGACCCCGCCGTTCGAGCGACGCGTGAGCCGTCGTGCGAGGCCCCCCGTCGACGCGCACGAAGAGGGCCACGAGCGTGCCGGTCACGACCGCGAGCACGGCGAAGAGCAGCGGCCGGGTCAGCCACCACTGCCACGACGCGACGGACGGCTGGACGACGCCGAGTGCCCGCAGCGCGACGAGCACCGTCATGAGCGCGGTCAGGTGCCAGAGGAAGGTGGTCATCGCAACGCGTCCGGTCAGGACGACAGAGCGCCAGACGCGGGGCCGGGCGAGCACGCGCGCCATGCCCGGCCGCAGGACGACGGCGAGGCCGCAGATGCCGATGCCCTGAGCGAGCAGGGCCGCTGTGGGCGGCGCCATGTTGGAGACGGCCTCCCCGGGCAAGCCCACCATCGACGTCGGGTAGGGCCCGAACGCGACGGCCAGACCCATCGCGCCGAACCCCAGCAGAGCCATCGCCCACCCGCGAGCGGTCGTGAGCAGGCCGTCGCGCCAAGCGAACCCGAGCTGGTGCAGGGCCAGCCAGACGAGGACGAAGTTGAGGTTGCCGACGAGCTCGGGGCCGCCGCCGAAACGCACGAGGTCGACGACGCACGCCAGCACGACGAGCGCCACGACGACGGCGAGGGCCCAGCGCCGGTGGAGGTCACGCATGAGCGGGGCGAAGGCGCAGGCCCCGAGGTAGATCCCGACGAACCACAGCAGCTGCGGCACCATGACGAGCGCGTCGCGCGCGAGCCGTCCCGCGTCGCCGGGACGCGACGTCAGGCCCGAGAGGTCGGCGACGACGCCGAGCGCGACCCAGACGGCGAGGAAGGCGAGGGTGGGGCGCAGCAGGCGCGTCGCCCGCGCCCGCAAGAACGCGGCATACCGTCCGCGGGTGTCCGGGTGACGACGCTCGAGCGACTCGAGCGTGTGGGCGTGGGCGACACCCCCGACGAGGAAGAAGAGCGGCATGACCTGGAGCAGCCAGGTCAGGGGCTGGAGGGCCGGCACGACCGCGAGGGCGTTCGTGATCTGTCCGTCTGGCGTGATGGCGACCATGAGCCAGTGCCCGAGCACCACGACGAGGAGCGACCCGACACGGAGGGTGTCGACCCAGCGGTCCCGGTCGGCGGGGGTCGCGGCGTCGATGTCGGACGCCGTGCGGGCCGCGGCGTCGAGGTGGGTCCGGCTCACGCCTCATCGAAGCACGGGCGACGCACCGGGCACGTGAGTTCTCCTGCTCAGGACGCCGGCCGCGGCTCAGCGCCCCCGCGACCCCGCGGCCCTCAACCGTCGAGAGGCCACGAACCGGGCTGCGGTTCGTGGCCTGTCGACGGTTTGGGGGCCCGGTTCGCGGCCCTTCGACGGTCCTAGATGGTGCCGTCGGGGTGCTCGACACGACGCTCGACGACCTCGTCGCCGTCGACCCGGCGCTCGACGACGTCGGGAGCGCCCCGGCGCTCGGTGACGACCGTGTGCTGGGTGCGCGCGCGCTGGGCGTTGAGGACGAGCGCGAGGATGATCGCGAGCGCGCCGGCCACCATGAGGATGATCCCGATCGTGTTGCCCGTGCTGCTGCTCAGGTTGAGGACGCTGGAGTCGATGTTCGTGAAGCTGAAGATCGCACCGACGACGAGCAGGAAGATCCCGAGTCCGATACCCATGAGGTCTCCTTGGACGGGGTACGCCCTGGACGCGTACCTGCGTGTCACATACCCGCCGATCGGCAAACCGTCACGATACGGACACCGGCGGGCTGGTCAGCGGGAGCGGCGCCGCCCGAACGCGAGCGACCCGGCCGAGACGACCAGCATGACGACCCCGACACCGACGGCGATCGCGATCTCGTAGTAGAGGTTGCGTGCGGCGAGGCCGTAGGCCCCGTCGGCGATCGTGCGCGCCACCGCGGGGTCGACGCGGCGCATCAGCGGCTCACGCGACACCATGACGACGAGGGCGAGCGCGAGGGCGGTCGCGATCCAGCCGATGGCGACGAGCGTGGTCGCCGTGCGCCAGCGCAGCGCGAGCGCGATCGACAGCAGCGCCAGCGCGCCCACGACGAGCGGCCCCCACGGGCCCCACGCGTCGGCGATGCGGTATGCCGTCTGGGCCTTCTGCAGGTCGGTGGCCTTGACGAGGGGGATGGTCACGACGGGCGCGATCGACCCGGCGTCGGGGACCCCCGCCTGCTCGAGCGTCGACGTCAGGGCCGGGACAGGGATCGTCAGGCGCACCGAGACGCGCCCCTGGTCGTCGAGCTTCGTGTCGGCCCGGCCCTCCATGACGGCGATGAACTGGGTGTGGAGCGCCCGGATGCCGGTGGCCCACGCCGTGGTGACCTGCGGGCTCGCCACGAGGGCGGCGGCCTGAGTCCGGATCGGCGCCTCGAGCGCCTTCTCGATCACCGGCTGGAGCTGGACCGCACCGAGGACGCCCTGGACGACGCCGTCGGTGAGGGCCTCCCGGACCTGGGGCTTGGTGACGACCGGCCGCAGCTCCTCGACGAAGACGTCGGTGCGCGTCAGCATGACCGACGCCCAGAAGCCGACGAGCGACACGGGCAGCAGCACGATGGCCAGCAGCCCGCACACCGCCGAGAGGACGGAGCGTCCACTGCCACCAGATGCCTGTCGTGCCACGTGTGCCGCCTTGTCGTCCGCCGGTCTCGTCACGACCTGCAGGAGGGGCCGAACCCGACTAGTTACCGCCCTCGACCCCGCGCAGGTCGAGAGTCAGTGTGGCATCGGCGGTCGGGTCGAGGGTGACCGGGATCCCCCAGTCCTGCTGGAACAGGTGGCACGCGGCGTGCTCGGGTACCTCGCCCGTCTCGGGGTCCCCGTCGCACGCGGCAGCCTGCACGGAGATGTGCAGCGTGCCCGACCCGATGCCGTCACGAAGGACGAGCGTCCGGGTCAGGCCCTCGGCCCGCCCGGCCCCGGAGACGAGGAGCGCGTCGGGCGTCGCGGACACGTCGAGGCGCGTCGGGTCGCCCCAGCGCAGGTCGAGCTTCTGCCCGGTCGGCGGCACGAACGCCACCTCGAGGGCAACCTCCCCGGCGGGCAACGGAGTCGGTGGCCGCTGGGTCCGGTGTGCCGGGCCGTCGACGCGCTGGGCAGCCTCGGGCAGGGCCACGCGGGTGAGTCGGTGGGCGGCGGACTCGACGACGACGAGGCGCACGTCGCCGGTCTCGGGGTCGTGCTCGACGACAGCGTCGCTCGGCTCGGCCAGTCCCTGGGCCAGGGTCGACACCTGGCCCGTCACGGGGTCGAAGCGGCGGACGGCGCCGTTGTACGTGTCGCTGACGGCGACCGAGCCATCGGGCAGCTCGGTCACGCCGAGCGGGTGCTGGAGCAGCGCGTCGGCGGCGTCGCCGTCACGGTGACCGAAGTCGAAGAGTCCGGTGCCGACGTGGGTCTCGACGACGAGTCCGCCGTCGGCACCGGTCGTCACCGACCGCAGGGCGGAGGTCTCGGAGTCGGCCACCCAGACGCGGTCGCCGGAGGCGGAGGCCGCGAGGCCGGACGGCTGGGCGAACCACGCCTCGGGTGCCGGACCGTCGACGAGCCCCTCGTTGGACGTGCCGGCGACGACCTCGACGCGACCCTCGTCGAGGGTCTCGCCCGGGGTCCAGGCCCACAGCTGGTGCGTGCCCGCCATCGCGACGACGAGCCGGTCGCCGAGCCAGGCGAGGTCCCACGGGGTCGAGAGCGCCTGCTCGAGGGCGGGCCCGCCGCCGGTGCGTTCGCGCAGCTGTGACCCCGTGCCGGCCACGACGTGGACCGAGCCGTCGGAGAAGCGGATCCCCTTGAGCTGGTGGTTGACCGAGTCGGCGACGAGCACGTCGATGCCGAGCCGCTCGGCCACACCGGGCGACGCCAGCAGGACACCCTGCGGCTCGTTGAAGAGGCCGTCGCCTCCCCATCGGGCCCGCTCGGTCTCGAGGTCGGCCTCGAGGTGCACGACCTCGTGGTCGGCCGTGTCGGAGACGACGAACGATCCGTCGGGCAGTGCGGCAGCCTTGCCGGGGAAGCGCAGCGCCGTGTCCGGAGACGGCGGGGGGACGTAGGGATCGTCGCCGGGCTGGAGCGTGCCCTTGGCCCGGTGCTCCTCGACGAGCTCCGTGACGAGGGAGGCCAGACCCGGGCCGTGCCCCTCCCCCGACATCGACGCGACGACGTAGCCCTCCGGGTCCAGCACGACGAGCGTGGGCCACGCGCGGGCGGCATACGCCTTCCACGTCACGAGCTCGGGGTCGTCGAGCACGGGGTGGTGGACGGCATACCGCTCCACGGCGGCGGCCAGGGCGTCGGCGTCGGCCTCGTGCTCGAACTTCGGCGAGTGGACTCCGATGATCGTCAGCGCGTCGGGGAACTGCGCCTCGACGGGCCGGAGCTCGTCGAGCACGTGGAGGCAGTTGACGCAGCAAAAGGTCCAGAAGTCGAGGACGACGACGCGACCACGCAGATCGGCGAGAGACAGTGACCGGCCACCGGTGTTGAGCCAGCCACGGCCGACGAGCTCGGGCGCCCTGACCCTGACGCGGGAGCGGAGCGAGGCGGTCTCGGCCTCGGCGCCGGGCGTCACGGGAGCCTCCGATCGCTCAGGACGGGGAAGGTGCGACGCCACTCCGCCGTCGCCGCGGTGTCGATGTCGATGCTCAGCACCTCCTCGTCAAGGCCGGCGGTGGCCAGAACCTTCCCGGTCGCGTCGACGACCTGCGAGTGACCACCCATCTCGTGGTGTGCGTGGGTGCCGGCGGTGTTGCACTGGAGCACGATGCACTGGTCCTCGACGGCTCGGGCCTGGCCGAGCAGGGTCCAGTGGGCGACCCGCCTGCGCGGCCACGCGGCCGGGATGACGAAGACCTCGGCGCCGCGCTCGAGCAGGCGTCGGTAGAGCTCCGGGAAACGCAGGTCGTAGCAGGTGGAGAGCCCGACGGGCACCGTCCCACCATCGGCGACGGGCACGTCGACGACGACGAGGTCCTCACCGGCGTCCATGAGGGTCGGCTCGCCGTCGCCGAAGCCGAAGCGGTGGATCTTGCGATACGTCGCGACGAGGTCGCCGTCCGGCGAGAAGACGAGACTGGTGTTCCAGAGCCCTCGGCCACCGGGCTCGGCGGGCTCGCCCCGCTCGACGATCGAGCCGCCGTGCACCGTGACACCGGCCTCACGGGCTGCGGCAGCGAGCGCCCGGGCGACGGGTCCGTCGACGGACTCCGCCCGCTCGTCCCACGCGGTGTAGTCGAAGCCACCGGCCGGCCACAGCTCGGGGAGCACGACGAGGTCGTGGCCCGCCTGGGCCCGCACGAGACCCGCGACCCGGGCGGTGCGGTCGGCGACCGACTCGTCGTCACCGTAGGCCAGCTGGATGAGCGCAACCTTCATGGTCCAACTCTCACACGACCCGACCGGTGCCGGGCCCCCGGTCCCGTCCCGCGGGCACCGGTCCATGGCGACCATCGGGACCCCGGCAGGCACTCGCGACGCACGTCGACGCGACGGGGCTCACGGCATACGGCCCCTGTCGGCAGGTCTACCTCGAGACGCCGGCGGACGACGCAGCCGCATGGGTCACGGAGCTGCAGTGGCCGGTGCGCCGCGCCGGGTGGCGCTCGCGGCGTGGTGACGGTTCGGCCGCGGTCAGCGGCGGGAGCCCTCGTCCCGGCGGGCGAGCGCGGCCAGACGTTCGTTGTATGCCGTGAGCTCGGCGTCGCCGTCACGGTCGGCCCGGCGGTCCTGCCGCACCGACTCCGCACTGTCGGTGCGGAACCACTGCAGAGCGACGGTGAGCGCGAGCACGAGGCTCGGCAGCTCGCCGATGGCCCACGCCACGCCGCCGCCGTAGCGCTGGTCGGCGAGTCGGTCGGTGACCCACGGGATCGCGACCGTGGGGAAGAAGTCACCGCCGAGGAGCGTCGTGCCGCTGATCATCGCGACGCCGAAGAAGGCGTGGAAGGAGATCGTCGCGAAGAGCACGACGAGGCGCAGCGCCGGGCTCCAGCGCTTGGGCCCCGGGTCGACCCCGACGAGCACCCACGCGAAGAGGTAGCCGGTGAGGACGAAGTGCGCGGTCATGAGCAGGTGACCCGTGTGCGTCTGCAGGGCCAGCTGGAACAGGCCCGTCCAGTAGAAGACGACGAGGCTCATGAAGAAGAGGACGGCCGCGAAGATCGGGTTGCCGACGACGGCGAGGAACCGCGAGTGGATGAGGGCCAGGACCATCTCGCGCGGGCCGAGCGTGCCGTCGCGGCGCCCCCGGACGGTGCGCAGCGCGAGCGTCACCGGCGCCCCGAGCACGAGGAAGATCGGGACGACCATCGCCTCGAGCATGTGCAGCGTCATGTGCCACGAGAAGGCGACCCGGCCGTAGATGCCGAGCACGCCGTTGGTGGCGTAGACGAAGAGCAACCAGCCCACGACCCAGCTCACGGTGCGCATCACCGGCCAGGCGTCGCCACGACGGCGCAGGCGCACGACCCCGGCCAGGTAGAGACCGATCGCCAGCAGTGCCGTGGCGAGGAAGAACCACTCGACCCGCCAGGCGGTGAGCCACGACATCGCCGTGGGGGCGGGCGGTGCGGGATAGCCGGTCAGCGACAGGGCCGGGCTCGGGTCGGCCACCGTCTCGGGCACGGGGGGCTCGCTGCGCGCGAGTGCGGTCGCGACGCCGAACGCAAGCGCCATGACGAGTGTCTCGGCGATCGCGAGGCGCACGAACAGCCGGCCCCGCAGCCTGCGAGCCGCGTCCGCTGTCGGCGTGCCTGCACCGGCGGTGAGCGTGTCGTCGATGCGGTCGAGCGTGACGCGTCGGTGCCAGAGGCCCGCGACGCCCAGCACGGCGAAGGCCAGGACCTTGACGAGGACGAGGACGCCGTAGGGCGTCGTGAGGTCGGACCACGAGCCGAGTCGGGTCGTCGCCGACATGACGCCGGAGACCCCGACCGTGACGAAGCACCAGAGGGCGACGGCCGAGTAGCGGCGGGCGACGACGCCGAGGGCGTCACCGAGCGGCCGGCGCAGCACCACGAGCGCGAGGAGTCCACCGACCCAGACCGCGGCGCCGAGCAGGTGCGCCGCGATCGCGTTGACGGCGGTTTCGTGGTCGGCCGACCCGCCCGCATGGCCGGCGAGGCCGAGGACGAGCAGGCCGAACGCCGAGACGACGGTGAGCGCGAGCGCGACGGCACGCGAGCGAGCCACAGCGGCGACCGACGCGACGACGAACGCGGCGACCGAGCTGATGAGTCCGACCCGGAGGGGCTCGATCGACCACACCGACCCGGCCAGGTTGCTTCCGAAGAGTGGGTCACTGAGCGGCATCCCCGCGGCGTCGGCGAACGTGAAGACGACGCCGACGGCCCCCGCGAGCGCCCAGACGAACGCAGCGGCGGTCGCGACCCGGAGGGCAGCGGCGCGGCGCGGCTCGTCGAGCGCGGCGCTCTCGGCTCGAGTGCGGCCGGGGATCATCGTCGCGGCGAGGAGCAGCGAGCCGATGGTGAGCGAGGCGGCGACGTCGTGCACGACGCGGACGAGGGGCAAGGCCCAGCGGACGACCGGCCCCGCGTCGGTCAGGCCGCCGGGCAACGGGGCGGCCGCGCCGGTGTAGCGCGCGGCGACCACGCTCGCCAGCAGACCGACCGCGACGACGGCGGCGAGCACGACCGCGACGCGCCCCGTGGACGAGGAGCTGGGTCCTGTCCGCGGGCCGGCGAGACCGTCTCGCTGCAGGGTTGGCATGCCTCAAGGGTAAGTAGTCTGATGACATGCCCATGCACCCGGCCGCCCCAGACGACCGCAACGGACTGATCGACGCGTTCGACCACTCCGTGCAGTCGATCATCGACCTCGGGCACTCCTGCCGAGACGAGGACTTCGAGATCCAGACCGAGTGCCCCGGCTGGACCGTCAAGGACCAGATCGCCCACGTCGTCGGGGCCGAGAAGTCCTTCGCCGGCATGCCGCGGCCGCAGGTCGAGGTGCCCGACTACCCGCACGTCCACAGCGACTTCGCCCGCTTCGTCGAGGTCGACGTCGAGGCGCGGCGCGGCCTCTCCGGACGCGAGGTCGTGGCCGAGCTGGCCGAGTTCCACCCGCAGCGGGTCGCCGACCTGCGCGCGTCGGACGCCGACATCGACACCGTGATCGGCGGTTTCTTCGGGCCCGAGACGACCTTCGGCGACCACCTGCACCGTCGGATCGTCGACGCATGGGTACACGAGCAGGACCTCCGTGCCGCCCTCGACCGGCCCGGCAACCTCGACTCCGCGAGTGCCGCCGTCTTCACGGCCGACATCCTCGCCGCCCTCCCGCGCATCGCCTCGCGGGTCGCCGGCATCGGCGCCGGTCACGCCGTCGTGCTCGACGTGAGCGGTCCCGTCGTCGCGCGCGGTGGGGTGCGCATCATCACCGGCGACGACGGGCGCCCTTACGGGGAAGCACTTTTCAGCGGCAACGACCGGCCCGAGGGCGAGGAACAGCTCGACGTCACGACGATCCACCTCACGACCGACGCCCTGACGCGTCGGGCCGCCGGACGCCGCGGCGTCGACGAGATCCACTACACCGTCACCGGTGACGAGGAGATCGCCCGGCGCATTCTCGAGGCGCTCGTCGTCGTCACGCACTGAGCCCGGACCGGGGCGGTCCCACGCCATCGGGAACACCGTCGGGGCTGTTGCTGCTCGCGCCCGCGTATACACCTCTGGACCCCCGGACGGGGTCGAAGTCCACCTTGTGTATATGGGGGCGACGGCCTAGCGTCACTAGTAGTCGGTCAAGCCAGCGCCGCATCGGGGATCCGATCCATCGGAGTTGAAATGACCGACCCATCCGTGGGTCCGCGCAAGGATGCGCGAACCAGAGAGCTCATCAAGACCCTGCGCACCTCGGACTCGCCGTCCGAGCGCGCCACCGCCCTCGAGACCGTGACCGTGCTGCACATGCCGCTCGCGCGCTCGCTCGCCCACCGCTACTCGGGCAAGGGCCTCGACCGAGAGGACCTCGAGCAGGTCGCGTTCCTCGCACTGCTCAAGGCACTCCAGCGGTTCGACCTGTCCAAGCCGACCGAGTTCGGCGCCTACGCGACGCCCACCATCACCGGTGAGCTGCGCCGCCACTTCCGCGACCACGGCTGGCTCGTCCGCCCGCCGCGTGAGCTGCAGGAGCGACGCCAGCTCGTCACCGACACGAGGTCACGGCTCGAGCAGCGGCTCGGCCACGACCCGGACGCCGGCGAGCTCGCCCACGAGCTCGACATCACGCTCGATGCGGTCAGAGAGGCCCAGGTCGCGGCGACGAACCTGCGCCCCGCCTCCCTCGACGCGACGACGGCAGAGGGCGGCCGCCCGGTCCTCGACCTGCTCGACGCCCGCGGCGACTCGGGGTCCGACCCGGCCCTCGACGAGGGCATCGTGGTGCGCACCGCGCTCGGGCGGCTCCCCGCCCGGGACCAGAAGCTCGTCGAGCTCCGGTTCGGCGGCGACATGACACAGGCCGAGATCGCCGAGTCCATGGGGCTCAGCGCGATGCAGGTGAGCCGCCTGCTCCGGCGCACGCTCGACGAGCTGCGCCGCCAGCTGTCCGCGGAGGGCATGGTCTCGGCCTGATCCCTCCCGCTCCGACCCGTGGTCCCGACGTCCGCATGGCGCGTCGGGGCCACTCGTCGTTCGGGACCCGGTGCCGGATCGGTCTGCGACCGACCTGCACGCGATCTGGACCCGCCCGGTCAGACCTGCGAGTCGGCCTTCGCGCCACCCGCCGGGCCGGCGGGGCCGAACTGCGACTCCTGCCCCTGGATGACCTGCGAGGCCACGTGGGCCAGCTTCATGTTGAGCTCCTGCGAGGTGCTCCGCAGCAGCTCGAACGCCTCCTGGCCGCTGATGTGGTGCGCGGCCATGAGCAGACCGACGGCCTTGCCGATCTCGCGGTTGCTCGTCAGCCCCTGTCGCAGGGTGGCTGCCTCCTCACGCGCCCGAATCGCCATGAGCGCGACGGAGGCGAACGAGGCGATGACCGCACCGAGGTCGGCCGACGTGGACGTCAGGCCGCCGGGGGTGTCCGAGAAGAGGTTGAGGGCACCGACCTTGTCGCCCTCGAGCAGGAGCCGGTAGCCGATGGCCGATCGGACCGGTGTCTCGGCGACGATGCGCTCGGTGAAGCGCGGCCAGGGGGTCTTGGCGTCGGTGAGGTCGGCGTCGTGCTGGTAGGCCTCGGAGACGATGGCGTCGACACAGGGGCCCTCGCCGATCTCGAGCTCGATCTGGTCGATGCGTCGGGCGATGTCGTCGGTGCTGGCAGCCGTGACGTAGCGGTCGCGCGTGCGCACGAGCAGCGAGGCCCGGTCGCAGCCCTCGACGAGCTGGAGAGCGGAGTCGACGAGCGACTGGTGGATCGAGCCGGCGTCGGCGCCGGCATAGATCAAGGCCGACATCTGTCGGAAGGCGTCGGTGATCGTCGGGTCGACGGGAACGTCGCTCGTCATGGCACTCCCTGCACATCGGGCCCGGCGGCTCCGCACACTGCTGGACGGTTCGGGTACGTGAGTCATCCTCGCACCTCCCCCAAGGCGCGAGACCACAGACAACCACATGAGGCCCGCACGTGGCGAGACGATCCGATGGCTGGACAAACGTTGGACAGGTGAGTTGACAGCCGAGCCGGCTCGGGCAAATACTTGCATGCTGCAAGCAAGTAGTTGATCGAGGGGGCACGTGATGGCCGTGAGCAGGGACGAGGCGAACGACGTCTTCCTCGGGCTCCTGCGCGTCCAGAAGCTGCTCGTCGCGGCCAAGCACACGGCCCCGCGGCTAGAGGACGGCGTGGACGCCACGGCATACCCCGTGCTCTTCGTCGTCGCGGGCCAGGGCACCGTCCGCATCTCCGAGCTCGCGACGACGCTGCACAACGACGTCTCCACCGTGAGCCGACAGGTCAGCGCGCTCGTCGCGAGCGGACTGCTCGAGAAGAGTGCCGACCCCAGCGACGGGCGCGCGTGGGTCGTCTCCCTCACCGAGCGCGGCCACGCGGCCCTCAACCGCATCCAGGCGAGCCGCGCCACGTGGTTCCAGGGGCTCCTCTCCGAGTGGGACGGCCCCGCCACCGAGGAGTTCGTCGGCCGGCTCCGCGAGCTCGGCGACGCGCTCGACACCAACCTCCGGGCACGGGGTGCAGCGCCGCCCCCCATGCCCTTCGACTCCACCAGAGCCAAGAAGCAGAAAGAGGACTGACATGTCCGACACCACCGCCGAGCCGCCACGCGTCGACGCGACCGCGGACGCACCAGCCGGTGCGGGCCCCGACGCGCGACCGGTTCTCTCCCACAAGGAGATCCTGACCATCCTCGTCGGGCTCATGATGGGGATGTTCCTCGCGGCCCTCGACCAGACCATCGTCGCGAGCGCCATGCGCGTCATCGCCGACGACCTCAACGACCTCGCCGGCCAGGCGTGGGTCACGACGGCCTACCTCATCACCGCGACGATCACGACACCCCTCTACGGCAAGCTCGGCGACATCTACGGGCGCAAGAAGCTCTTCATCTTCGCCATCACGATCTTCACGATCGGCTCGATGCTCTGCACGCTGTCGTGGTCGATCCCGTCGCTCGCAGCCTTCCGAGCCGTCCAGGGCATCGGCGCCGGCGGCCTCTTCTCGCTGGCCCTCGCCATCATCGGCGACATCGTGCCGCCGCGTGAGCGCGCGAAGTACCAGGGCTACTTCCTCGCCGTCTTCGGCACCTCCAGCGTGCTCGGCCCGGTCATCGGCGGCTTCTTCGCCGGCCAGGAGACGATCCTCGGCGTCACCGGCTGGCGCTGGGTCTTCCTCGTCAACGTGCCGATCGCCGTCGCCGCGCTCATCGTCGTGACGCGCACGCTGCACCTGAAGCACACGCGTCTCGACCACCGCATCGACTACTGGGGTGCCCTGAGCCTCTCGGTCGCCCTCGTGCCGCTGCTCATCGTGGCCGAGCAGGGCCGCGCCTGGGGCTGGGGCTCGCCGACCTCCATCACCTGCTACGCCATCGGCGTCGCCGGGCTCGTCGCGTTCTTCCTCTTCGAGCGGTCCATGGGTGAGGAGGCGCTCATCCCGCTGCGCCTCTTCACGAACCGCACCGTCGCGTCGTCGTCGGTCGCCTCGGTCTTCATCGGCATGGGCATGTTCGGCGGACTCGCCGCTATCCCGCTCTACCTGCAGATCGTCAAGGGCTCGTCGCCCACCCAGGCCGGGCTCCAGCTGCTCCCGATGACCCTCGGGATCATGGCCGGCTCGATCGTCTCGGGTCAGCTCATCTCCCGGACCGGGCGCTACCGCCACTTCCCGATCATGGGCGCGGCGATCCTCGTCCTGTCGCTCTACGCCTTCCACTTCGTCGGCGCGGACACCCCGCTCTGGAAGACGATGATCGTGATGTTCTTCTTCGGCATCGGCCTCGGCTTCAACTTCCAGCCGTTGACCCTCGCCGTGCAGAACGCCGTCGACCGCCGCGACATGGGCGTGGCCACGTCGTCCGCCACCTTCACCCGCCAAATCGGCGGCACGCTGGGCACCGCCGTCTTCCTGTCGATCCTCTTCTCGCAGGCCGGCACGAAGATCTCCGAGGCGTTCGCGGCGATCGCCCCGACACCGGAGTTCCAGGCGGCCCTGCGCAACCCGACCGGTGGCGACCCGGCCGCCAACAAGGCCTTCATCGAGCAGCTCCAGGCCTCCCAGCAGTCCGGTGGCTCGGGTGCGGGCGTCGGTGGCGCGGCCCTGTCGGACAGCTCGTTCATCAACCAGCTCGACCCGACGCTCGCCAAGCCGTTCCTCGTCGGCTTCTCCGACGCCATGTCGGTCGTCTTCCTCGTCGCCGGCGGGGTGCTCGTCCTCGCGTTCATCGCGACGCTCTTCCTGCCGAACATCGACCTGGGTCCCAAGCCCGGCGAGCGTCCGGCAACGAAGGACGAGGACGTCGTGGTGGCCCCCGCCGGCCACTGACCCCTGCGGGCTCGCCCGCTCCACCGTCGAAAGGCCACGTTCGGCCGCTTGACGACAGTCGAAAGGCCACCTCTGGTCGCTGGAGGTGGCCTTTCGACATGCGGGGGGCGGCCACACGTGGCCTTTCGACGGTTCAGTGGCCGAGGGCGGCGTGTGCGGGGGGCGCGGAGGGCGTATGCCGGGGGCCGGGTCAGCGGAGGTTGTGCAGCTCGCGCCGGGTCAGGAACGCGCGCGTGCCCAGGGCCATGACGAAGGCGAAGCCGCCCGCGATGATCGCGACCCAGTAGCCGTGCTGCGGGCCGACGTGGTCGACGACGATGCCGGACACGGCCGAGCCCGCCGCGATGCCGATGATGAGTCCCGTGAGCACGATCGTCATGCCCTCGTTGAGCTGGGCCTTGGGGACGATCCGCTCGATGAGGTTCATCGTCGTGATGAGGGTCGGAGCCGTGGCCATGCCCGCGACGAGCATGAGGCCGGCGAGGACCCAGAGGTTGGGGGCGAAGAGCACCGGGATCTCGAGGACCGCCATCCCGAACGTCCCGGCGATGAGGAGCTTGACGAGGCTGCGGCCGTGCGAGACGTGCCCGAAGACGAGACCCGCGGAGGCCGACCCCACGGCATACAACGCGAGGATGGCGCCGGCGGCGCTCGGCGCGCCCTGGTCCTTCGAGACGGCGAGCGTCACGACCTCGTTGACGCCGAAGATCGCACCCGTCATGACCATGATGAAGGCGAGCGGGATGAGGCCCGCCACCGTGTAGGCGTGCTCGGTGGGTCGCTCGTGGTGCGGCACGACGGGCGGCTCCGTGGACCGTGCGGAGATGAAGATGAGGACGCCCACGGTGTAGGCGACGGTGGCGAAGGCGAAGCCCGCCTCGGGGAAGAGTGTCGTCGACAGCCAGATCGCGAGGACCGGCCCGATGACGAAGGTGATCTCCTCCATGACCTGCTCGAACGACATCGCCGCATGGAGGTTGCGTGGGTCGTCGGCGAAGATGTGCGACCACCGCGCGCGGGCCATCGTGCCGAGGTTGGGGATCGCGCCGCACAGCGGGAAGGTGATGAAGAGAAGCCACGAGGGCAATCCCCGCATCGAGACGAGGAGGGTCATGACGGCCCAGAACCCCGACCAGAGGAAGAAGGGGATGGCGATGCGGCGCTGGCCGTAGCGGTCGACGAGCCTCCCGAGGAAAGGGGCGAAGAGCGCCAGGGAGACCATCCCCGCCGCTACCACGGCGCCGGCGAGCGCGTAGGAGCCGGTACGTGCCGAGACCATCGCGACCACGGACACGGCGAACATCGAGCCTGCCGAGCGGGCGATCAGCCCGCCGGTGATGAAGACGCGTGCCCCCGGTACCTCGAAGAGAGGTCGGTAGGACGCCAGCACAGGTGCTCCTTCGCGGTGGGGGACGGCCAACTTCCCCATCCTTGCACCACGACCCCCGAGGATCCGAAATGCCGGACTCGTGGTGAGCCGTGCCTCACGCCCCGTGCTTGCGGCGCAGCGACCACATCTGCGGCGAGCGCTCGACCTCGACGGCGACGTCCCACGGCATGCCCCCGGGGGCCGTCTCTCGGCGGAAGCTCGCGACCATCCGTCGGGCGAGAGCGGGGTCCCGAGCGACACGGCCGGCGACCGCGATCGCCGCGTCCTGCACGTCGCCGTCGTCGTATGCCGCCCAGGCGAGTCCCAGCGCGACGGCGCGCTCGCCGTCGACCTCGTCGCCGAAGAGCCCGAGGGCCGCGGCGGCCTCGCGCCCGGCGACCCGGTTGATGAGCGTGAAGTGCCCACCGCCCGGGTGGATGCCGATCTGGGCGAAGCCGGGAAGCAGCCGAGCCGTGCGCGAGACGATGCGCAGGTCGGTGGCGAGGGCGAGGTTGAGGCCGGCCCCGACCGCCGCGCCGCGCACGGCCGCGACGGTGGGGACGGCGATCCCGCCGATCGTCGTGAACGCCGCGTAGACCGTCTCGAGGTTGCGGTAGGCCTCGTCCTCGACGGGGTCACGGCCCGCGTCGGCGAGGACGCTGCGGACCGCTCCCGCGCAGAAGTGGGCTCCGCCCGTGACGACGACGGCACCGACCTCGTCGTCGGCCTCCGCCGTGCGGGCGGCGTCGATGAGCTCGCGCGACATCTCCACGGAGAGTGCGTTGCGGCGCTCGGGCGCGTCGAGGGTGATGAGCGCGACGCCGTCGGTCACGTCGTAGCGGATCTCGGTCATGCGGCGAATCTCCTTGGCTGCCAGCGGGATCGGTGGTCAGGGCGGCGCTGGACGGTTCCAGCGACCTGGGTGGTGTCGGCGTTCGGCCTCGCTCAGGGGCGCTGCGTCTTGGCGCGGCCGGTCGTGATGAGGGTCCAGAGTCGGTCGTGACCGGCGGACGAGGCGAGCGCCGTGAGGGTCTCGTCCCAGTCCTGTAGGGAGCCGTACTCGCTGCGCCGGGCGAGGATCGGGCGCGTCAGGGTGTGCAGCTCGTGCTCGAGGGTCGTGCCGATGGCCCCGAGGACCTGGTGCGACCCACGGACGACCACCGAGGCAGCGTGCCCCACGCACGACTTGGCGACGCCGACGGCGAAGAGCATCCCGGGATCGGTCCAGTCGGACGCGGCCGCCCGGGCGAGGGCGGCGTCGGTGGCCGCACGGGCGAGGGCCGTCTCGCAGGCGATGTCGGAGACGAGGTGCTGCACCGCCTGGAACCGCCCGATCGGTCGGCCGAACTGCTCACGCTCGCGCACGTGCGCGAGGACGACGTCGACGACGCGTTCCATGGCGCCCACGACCTGGGCCGAGCGGGCCAGCGCCCCACGCAGGTGGAACTGCTCGCCGATCGCGTGGTCGACGACGATGCCCGCCTCGAGGTCGTCGAGGTCGAACTCGACGGTGTCGCTGGGCTCCCCCGCGAGGTTGCGTCGCTCCTCCACGCCGACCCGGTCGATCGGCACGTCGGCGACCCGCCACTGGTCGCGGTCCTCCCAGAGGGCCACGACGCTGCTCGCGTCGCGGGCCCACGTGACGTTGAGGGCGACCCCGGACGGGTCGGGACGGCATACGGTCCGCAGTCCGCCGTCGTTGGGCAGGCCGGCCGCCTCGAGGAGCCAGCCACCGAGCACGTCGTGCTCGGCGAGCGGCACCGGCGCGGCCGCCGCGGCGGCGAGACCGAGCAGGGCTGCGGCGTCGACCCAGCCGCCGCCACTGCCTCCGGCGGACTCACTGCCCGTGAGGCGGGTCAGTCCGAGCTCCTCGAGCCGCTGCCACAGGCCGCGGTCGAGGTCGACGACGGCGGTGGGCGTGGCGCGCGTGGCGCGGTAGTCGGCGAAGAGCTCGGTGAGGACGGCGACGAGGTCGGGGTCGGGGGTGGTCGGCGCGGCGAGCTCGCGCGGGTCGGTGGCCATCAGCGCATCCCCAGCCCGCGGGCGATGACGCCGCGGAGGATCTCGTTGGTGCCGCCGCGGAGCGTGAAGCCCGGCCGCTGGAGGATCGCGGCGTGCAGGAGGGTGTCGAGCTCCTCGTCGAGGGCCCATCCGGTCGCGGTCAGGGTGTCGACGTAGTCGGCGATGTCGCCCTCCCCCGTCGTGCCGAGCACCTTGACGACGGCGGCGGCTGTGTCGGCGTCCTCGTGGTTCTCGAGCGCGGTCGAGACGGCGAACGACATGTGGTGCAGGGCCGCGACGCGTGCGACGTGGCGTCCGAGCCCGGGGTCGGTCGGGAGGCGTCCGTCGTCCATGGCCTGGGCGGCGGCAGCGAGGAGCTGGAAGGTCGAGAGCACGCGCTCGGGACCGCTGCGCTCGTGGGCGAGCTCGGAGGTGACCTGCGACCAGCCCTCTCCGATCTCGCCGAGCACGCGGTCGCCGGGGATGAGGACCCCGTCGAGATGAACCTCGTTGAAGTGGTGGTCGCCGCCCATCGAGATGATCGGGCGGATCGTGACACCCGGCGCGCGGAGGTCGACGATGAACTGGCTCATCCCCTCGTGCCGGTGGGCCGGGTCGAGCGGCGCCGACCGGGCGAGCGCGAAGAAGGCGTCGGCCTCGTGGGCGCCAGAGGTCCAGACCTTGGTGCCGGTGAGGCGCCAGCCGCCGTCGACCCGCTCGGCGCGGGTGCGGACGCTGGCGAGGTCGGACCCCGAGTCGGGCTCGCTCATGCCGATGCCGAAGACGACCTCGCCCCGACTGATGCCGGGCAGGAACGCCTGCTTCTGCTCCTCGGTGCCGTAGCGCAGCAGCGACGGGCCGATCTGGCGCTCGGCGATCCAGTGCGCCGCCACCGGTGCGCCGACGACGAGCAGCTCCTCCGTGACGACGAACCGCTCGAGGTACGTGCGCCCCTGACCGCCGTACTCCGTCGGGACGACCATGCCGAGCCAGCCGCGCCGACCGAGCTCGCGGGTGAAGTCACGGTTCCAGCGGGTCAGCCACGTGTCGACGTGCGGCACGAACGCGCCGGCGGCGACCTGCTGGGCGAGGAAGGCACGCACCTCGAGGCGGAGCTCGGTCAGCGCGGGCAGCTCCCGGGCACCCGGAGGGACGAGACGGGCCGACATGCTCACCTTCCTCACGCGACGTCGCAGCGATTCGTGCGCCACTCTCCCACACGCCCCGGGCCCCGCCACCCAGCCGGCCATCGCACAGGTGGGCAAGCCGTCGGGGCGTCTCCACGCCCGTCTGACGGTCTATCGGCAAGGCAGCGCTGATAGCCTCCGAAGTCATCAACAGCAGCGCGGCAGACGGCCGCCAAATGCAGGAGGACAGCTCAATGTCGGCACCAGCCATCCAAAGTGCCGTCGACGCACTCGACGTCGACCAGTTCTGGGAGCGCGGCTACGCCATTCTCCCCGGGGTCTACACGCCCGAGGAGATCGAGGCCTTCCGCCAGGCGGCCTATGCGTCCCGCGGCTACGGCGGCGACCTGCTCGCCAACCCCCGCCTGCGCAACGTCATCACGGACGGCCGCATGGCTGCCGTCGCCCGCAAGCTGCTGGGCACGGACGACCTCTTCTACAGCGGCGACAGCTCCTTCACGATCAACGGCACCCAGAAGGGTTGGCACAAGGACAACGCCGACCGCACCGACCCCGAGGCACCCGACTGGGACGGCCGCTACACCCAGCTGCGTTTCGGCGTCTACTGCCAGGATCACTCCGAGCACACGGGTGGCCTCAACCTCCGCATCGGCTCGCACGATCTGCGCAACACGACCGAGGGCGAGAACCTCTACGTCAAGACGCAGCCGGGCGACCTGGCCGTGTGGAGCATGCGCATCACGCACTCCGGCAACGGAATGCTGCTCAAGGACCCCGAAGCGCCCTTCCCGATGCCCAACGAGCACGACCGCTTCACGCCCGAGGAGGTGGCCGAGGCCGACGGCGACCGCATCGCCCTTTTCGTGCACATCGGCGCCGACGACAAGCACGCGAAGCGCTATGCCGACTACACCAAGACCCGCAAGTACCTCGTCGACGCGTGGCGCAAGCGGCCCTACGACGACGAGGCCCGTCAGGCGGCCAAGGACGCCGGCCTGAACCTGCGCGACCTGCCGGCCGAGGTCATGGACGACCCCAGCACAGGACTCAACGAGCTGTGGCAGCCCTTCCCCTACGAGGGTCAGAAGGCGGCCCCCTCCGCCAAGCCGGCTCCGGCCGCATCTGCGCCCGCATCCGTTGCGTCGTCCGCTCCGACCACGAGCGGCAGCAACGCCACCGACGTGGCGAAGGCGACCCTCCGCAGGGCCTACCGCGCCGCCAGGGGCGGAGCCAAGGGCGTGCGGGACGGGTGGCGCGCCGGCCGCTGAGCGGACGGCGCACGCGCACACCGTGAGGTCGACCGACCTCGAGCAGTGAAGGGGTGGACCCGTTCGTCGGGTCCACCCCTTCGCCGTCGTCGAAGCCGTGCGCTCAGACGCTCGAGGCGACGAGGTAGGCGCAGAGACCGACGATGACGGCGGTGATGATCACGGCGACGGCGGTCGTGAGGCGGTGGTTGACGAGCACGCCCATGATCCTGCGGTCGCGGGTGAAGAGCAGGAGCGGGATGAGGGTGCCGGGCAGCGCGAACGACAGGACGACCTGGCTCCACACGAGCGCGTTGGTCGGCTCGACACCGAGCCCGAGGATGACGAGCGTGGGCACGACGGCGAGCATCCGGCGCAGGAGCGGCGCGATGGGCCGGCGCCCGAAGCCCTGCATGACGACGTCGCCGGTCTGGACGCCGACCAGGGTCGAGGCCAGGCCCGACGCGAGGAGGGCGACGGCCAGCATCGTCGCGGCGATCTGCCCCGCGTTGGCCGACAGGGCGGCATACGCCGTCTCGATGCTCGCGCCCGCCGTGGGCGGCAGGGCGGCAGCGAACACGACGAGGCTGATGTTGGCAGCGCCCGCGATCGTCATGGCGATGACGACGCTGCGCACGGTGCGACGGCCGCTGCGCAGCCGCTCGACGTGGCTCGCCTCGCTGCCGTCGTCGTGACCACGCGACGCGGCTGAGTGGAAGTGCAGGGCGTGCGGCATCACCGTCGCGCCGACGATGCCGACCGCGAGCAGGGCCGCCGACGAGTCGAGCGGTCCTGGCACGACCGAGCGCAGCAGCGCGACCCGGTCGACGTCGGCGACGAGCACCTGCCACAGGAGCGAGGCGATGATGACGACGAGCAGGACGAGCACGACGGAGTCGAAGTGGCTGCGGCCGCGGACCTTGAGGGCAAGGACGACGAGGCTGAAGCCGGCCACGCAGACGGCCCCGGCCATCAGGGGCATGCCGAAGAGCAGCTTGAGGGCGATGGCGCCCCCGACGACCTCGGCGAGGTCGGTCATGATGACGACGAGCTCGGCCTGCGCCCAGAGCAGCAGCCGGCCGACGCCGGGGAAGCGCTCGGCGCTGTGCTCGGCCAAGCTCTTGCCCGAGGCCATGCCGAGCTTGGCCGCGAGGTACTGGATGACCATGGCCGAGCAGCTCGCGAAGACGACGACCCAGACCAGCGTGTAACCGTGCTCGGCGCCGGACGTGATGTTGACACCGAAGTTGCCGGGGTCGACGTACGCGATGGCGGCCAGCAGCGCCGGGATGAGGGTGCGGGGCGCGCCGATGGTGCCGCCGAGTCCGCGCTCCGGCGCCCGGTCGTCCACGCGCGGCTGCTGCGCCACTCGCTCACTCATGGGACACAGCATCGAGCCTGGGACCCGCTCGCGCCAAGCAAAGGGCCGAATGAGACGAACTCCTCGCCCCGACCGGCCAGCCGTCAGGTGCTCAGCGGGCCGCCGCAATCCCCAGGAGGGCGGCGATGCCGAGGGCGCTGCGCGGGTCGTACGCCGCGGTCCACAGGCCTCCGTGTGCCGCGGCATACGCTTCGTCCTGCCATGCGCTCGGCTGGGCGGGCGATCCGGTGCGCAGGTCGTGGACGAGGAGCGCCGCCATGAGCGTGTTGGCCGTGCCCGGCTCGAACACCTCGATGCCGAAGCGGTGGGCGCCTGCGTAGGCGGCGGCCAGGGCGCGGTTCTTGACCACCGAGCGGGTGCGCGTGGGCGGGGCCACCTTGAACGACACGAGACCGCGGTCGGCGCGGTATGCCGTCGCCCGCCACCGTTGGAGGCGCTTGGCGAGCAGGTAGTTGGGTCCCTGCTGGAGCACGACGCTGTCATTGATGCCGGGGTCCTGGCCGGGAACGTAGTTGCGGCGCAGCAGGCGGCCACCGCTCACGGTCCGCAGGGGCACCCGCAGGGCCTTGGAGGTGCGTCGGTGGGCGTAGCTGTCGACCGACCGCTCGACCGCGGCCCCCGGGACGGCGAAGACGTCGGTCGGGGTCGCGAGGAAGGCGAGGGCGACGTCGTCGCGGCCCTTGGCGTCGACGACCGCACGGGTCAGGGCGTCGACGGCCATCGAGACGCGGACGTTGGTCTCGCCGTCGGCATAGACGTAGTTGCCGATGGCGAGCGGTCCGTCGATGGCCGCGACCCATCGGGTGACGGGGCCGAGGTCGTGCACCAGGTCGCCGCCGGCGCGAGCGGCCAGCGGCTCGTCCCCGAGGTGAACCGGCACGGTGATGGATCCAGCCAGTCGGCGGGTATCGCCGATCAGTCTGTCCCACAAGTCCTTTCGCGGCAGATCGACGGCAGCGACATCGGCGCCCCAGCGCAGCAGCGAGCGCAGCGGGCCCATCTCAGCGGCTGCGCCGAGCACCACGACGGTGCGGTCGGAGAGGTCGAGCCAGTCGGGGTTGTCGATGACGAGGCCGACCGCCTCGGCGCAGGTGGGCTCGACGGTCCCGGCCTCGACCCACCGGTCGAGCCGTCGTCGCAGGGCGTCCCCGGAGAGGCGCTCACCGGCATACGGCACCGAGAGCGTGCGGTCGGGCGCACCCTCGCCGCGCACGGTCTCGGAGCCGAGGGCGACCACGCTCTCGTCGGCGGCGACCGCCGTGTCGAGCGGTCGGTCGCCCTCGTCGGTCGCCCAGCGCATGCGCGCGTGCAGGGAGTCGAGCCCGCTCGTGGCGATGACCTGGGCCGCGCCGGGGACCGCGACGCCCGCCTCGACGAGACGCCGGAAGTGCGGCAGGTAGCCCTGGCGCCAGTTCGTCTCCCGCTCGGCGGACGCGGCGCCCACCGGGTCGACCCCGCGCAGGGCGTCGGCGACCACGGCACGTCCGGTGGCAGTCGTGCTGCGGCGTCCGGACGTCGGGTCGAGTGGGAAGACCACTCCTCTGGGGTCGCTCATGGGTCCATCCTGCCGGGTGGGCAGGACGCGCCGTGGCCGCCGGCCGGTCGGGTGCGACCGGCGGCCGTGCTCGGCCGCCCAGCCGTCGTCCGCCGCCGGCCGGTCGGGGGCGCCTGGGCGGACGTGCTCGGCCGCCCAGCCGTCGTCCGCCGCTGCCCGCCGTGGCTCAGCCCTGGCGGAGCCGCCGGTCCACGACGAGGTAGGACGCGCTGGCCGTGGCCACGTTGCCGGCGCGGTCCAGCACGAAGCACGTGACGGTGTGGAGCCCGAGCCGTCGGGTGTTCGGCGCGCGGCCGCCGTTGCAGCCCTGGCGAGCGACGCCCGAGAGCGCGTCGGTCGCGCGTGGCTGGGCGACGACGACCCCATGACGCGGGACGACCGCTGGGACGGCGACCGGGTCGAGTGTCGGCGGCGTCCCGTCGTAGCGGTAGGAGAAGCCGACGTAGGACGCCGGCCTGCCCGCATCGTCGACACACGTGCCGTACACGGTGCGCGGCACCGCCGAGTCGACGGCGACGACGGATCCGCCCTGGCACGAGGTGATCCCGCCCCCGAGGTCCTGCGCCACCCAGTGGTAGCGAGCCGGGGCGGCATACCAGCCGTCGGCGTTCGGGCCGCCCTCGACACGGAGCCCGCTCGGCGGCGCCGTCGTGACGACGGGGGATGCCGCGACGGTTCCGTGGCCGCTGCGCGGCGCCCCCTGCACCTCCGTCAGGCCGAGTCCTGCCCACGCGAAGGACGCTAGCCCGGCGGCCCAGGCGATGCCGTGGACCGCGTCGCGCACTCGTCCGCTTGTCACGGCCGCCTCCCTCGCCCGGGGTGCCCCGTCGACACCCGTCACAGGTCGGAAGGCCGTGAGCCGTCCCCTGATACGACGCACCGCAGATCGGTGGCGAAGGTGCGGGACGGGACGCCCGGATCGACGGCCGTTCAGGCACCTCGGAGGGCGCCGTGGACCACTCGTTCCGGCCGACTCGACCGAAACGGGAGGACGATGGGGGACATGAGCACGAAGACGGCCGCCCACGCGGCGGAGCTGACGGTGAACCGGGCCACCGAGGTCGAGCGCATCACCGGGCTGCGCCGGGAGTTCGCCGAGGTCGTCGAGGCGTCGAGGGCCAACATCGCCGACGACGAGCACGACCCCGAGGGCTCGACGATCGCCTACGAGCGCACCCAGATCGGCGCCCTCATCGAACAGGCCGAGCGGCACCTCGTCGAGATCGACGCCGCGCTGCAGCGGATCACCGACGGCCGCTACGGCCGGTGCGAGGTGTGCGGCGAGGCGATCCCCGACGAGCGGCTGCGAGCCCGGCCCACGGCCCGAACCTGCATGAGCCACGCGGGAACCGCTCCGCGCTGACCGACGGTGCCGGACGCACTCGCCGGTGCCGGTCCGTCCCGGCGGCCCGGCTGCACCACGGCCCTCCTCAACGCAGGCCGGCAGCGATGCGCTCGAAGGCCTGGTCGATGTTGCGCTCGAGGCGGCCGGAGCCACCGTTCTGCTGGTGCTCGATGCAGGCGCGCACGGCCGCGATGGCCACGGCCACCGTCAGGCGCGCCTCGAGCGAGGCGCCCGGCTGCACGGCGAGGCGACGCTCGAGGGCGGCGGTCAGGGCGTTCTCGATGCGGATGTTGTTGCCGACGAGCGCCGGGGCGAGGGAGGGCTCACCGAGCAGGATGCGACGACGGCGGGCGCGCAGCTCGCGGTCGATCGACGCTGGCGCGAGCATGCCCGCGAGGATCCGGCGGAGGGACTCGAGCGGTGTCTCCCCGTCGACGTCCTGCTCCAGCGCGGCGGCATACGACTCGAGCTCCTCGGCCGTCGTGCCGATGACGGCGGCCTCCTTGGACGGGAAGTAGTTGAAGAACGTGCGGGTGCTGACGCCCGCCCGGGCCGCGATCTCCTCGGTCGTGACGGCCGCGAAGCCCCGCTCCTCGACGAGGTCGAGGGCGGCGAGGTTGAGCGCGCGGCGGGTCTCGCGCTTCTTGCGCTCACGCAGGCCGCACGAGTCGTCGGTCAGCAGGTCCGTGCTCATGGCCTCATCGTGACACGTTCACTGCATGGACTGCAATTTTGCAGTGACTGCATATTCGGCGTACCGTGGAGGACATGCCACAGAAGACCCAGGGGGTAGCCACGGACACCGCGACCGCATCAGCCAGCAGGGCGAGCGTCACCAAGGCGCCCGGCCTCGACCGCCCGACCCGCAACATCTTCATCGCCCTCATGCTCGGCATGCTCGTGGCGTCGATCAGCCAGACGATCGTCGGGCCGGCCATGCCGCGCATCGTCGCCGAGCTCGGCGGCATCGACCACTACTCGTGGCTGGCCACGGCCGCCATGCTCGTCAGCGCGATCACCGTCCCCATCGTCGGCAAGATGAGCGACCTCTACGGTCGCCGCGGCTTCTACCTCGGCGGACTCGTCGTCTTCATGGCCGGCTCGATCCTCTCCGGCTTCGCCCAGAACTTCTGGTGGCTCATCGCCGCCCGCGCCATCCAGGGCGCCGGCATGGGCACGCTGATGCCGCTGTCGCAGACGATCATCGGCGACATCATCCCGCCGCGTCAGCGCGGGAAGTACCAGGGCCTCATGGGCGGCGTCTTCGGCCTCGCCTCGATCCTCGGCCCGCTCGTCGGCGGCTTCGTCACCGACAACTGGGGCTGGCGCTACCTCTTCTTCATCACCCTGCCGGTCGGCGTCTTCGCCTTCTTCGGCATCAGCCGCTTCCTCCACCTCGAGCACACGCCCCGCGAGACCGTCGTCGACAAGGCCGGCATCGCCGCGCTGTCGATGACCCTCATCCTGCTCCTCGTGCCCACCTCGCTCGGCGGTACGACGCTCGCATGGGACTCCCCCGCCATCATCGGCATGTATGCCGCCGGCGTCGTCATGCTCGGCGTCTTCATCGCCATCGAGCGCAAGGCCGTCGAGCCGGTGCTGCCGCTGCGCCTCTTCAAGAGCCCGCTCTTCACGCTCTCCAACATCGCGGCCTTCATGGTCTCGGTCATGATGTTCGGCGCGATGATCTACCTCCCGGTCTACGCGCAGGGGGTGCTCGGGGCCTCGGCCACGAACTCCGGCCTCATCCTCATGCCGATGTCCGTCGCCATGATCGGCCTGTCGATCATCTCCGGTCTCGTCATCACCAAGACCGGCCGCTACAAGCTCCAGACGATCGCGGGCATCCTCATCATGGGCGTCGGCTTCTGGCTGCTGACCCAGCTGCACTACGGCTCGAGCCAGACCGAGCTGACGCTCTCGATGATCGTCTTCGGCATCGGTCTCGGCATGGCGCTGCAGGTCTTCACCCTGATCATCCAGAACTCCTCACAGCGCAAGGACCTCGGCGTCGCGACCGCGTCGACGCAGTTCTTCCGCAACGTCGGCTCGACCGTCGGCACGGCCGTCTTCGGCACGATCATGACGAGCGGCCTCGCCGGCAACATCGCCTCGCACCTGCCGGCCTCCGTGGTGCAGCAGATGCAGGCGTCCGGACAGCAGGTGAGCGCCGGCTCGGTGCTCGACCCTTCGGCCCTCGCCAAGCTGCCTCCGCAGGTCGCGACGGGTGTCCAGCAGGGGCTGGCCGACTCGCTGCACACGGTGTTCGTCTGGGGTCTCGTGCCCTTCGCGCTCGCCCTGCTCGCCGCGCTCTTCATCAAGGAGGTGCCGCTGCGCGACACCGTGCACACGCCCGACGAGGCCGGCATCGAGCTGCTCGACACGATGTCGCAGTCGGCACCCGACGACGAGCTCAAGGTGCCCCTCGGCCGCGAGGCCGGCAACACGCGTACGCACGAGCGTCTGCTCGGACTGCGCCTCGGCCTGCTCGCCGACTCGGCGCTGCGCGGCGACCGTCCCCTGCTGACCCAGGCCGTGACCCGGCTCGGCGAGGGCGATCTCGACGCCGGCTCGGCCCTGCTGCACCGCACGTCGCGGATGCTGACGACCGAGGACGTCGCGCTGGCCGCCGAGACCGAGCGGTTCGCCGTGGAGGTCGCGGCCCGGGCCAAGCTGCCCGGTGGCATCCTCGACGAGGCCCTCAAGCGCGAGCTCGCCACGGCGGTGGCCGAGAGGGACGCCCGCACGGTCATGACGACCGTCGAGCCGACCGTCGCCGAGCGCCACGAGGCGGTCGACATCCGCCTCCTGTCCGCCGTCGGTGACGACCTCACCGCCGCCTACCTCGTCGACCGGCAGAACGCCAGGGTCGCCGAGCAGGCCGAGGCCTCGGTGCGCTGACCGCGCCCCACTCCGCGACCTGAACCGTCGAGAGGCCACCTCTGGCCGCTTCCGACACATCGAGAGGCCAGTTCTCAGGACGAGAGCTGGCCTCTCGACTGCGTTCAAGGGGCCGGACGTGGCCTCTCGACGGTTGACGAGGGCGTATGCGGTCGGGCCGGGGCGCGCTGAAAGGTGGCCGCACGCTCGTGTCCCGGCGGGGCCGCATACGGTGGCGGGATGAGCAAGGTAGCCCTCGTCACCGGTGCGTCCTCCGGCATCGGCGAGTCCATCGCCATCCACCTCGTCGAGTCCGGGTGGACGGTGTATGCCGTCGCCCGCCGCGTCGAGCGCATGGCCGCGCTCGAGTCCCGCGGCATCATCCCCTTCGCCATGGACGTCACCGACGACGCGTCGATGGTCGCGGGCGTCGACCGCATCATCACCGAGCAGGGGCAGATCGACGCCCTCGTCAACAACGCCGGCTACGGCTCGTACGGGCCGGTCGAGCACGTGCCGATCGACGAGGCGCGGCGGCAGTTCGAGGTCAACGTCTTCGGGCTCGCCCGCCTCGCCCAGCTCGTCACACCGCACATGCGCACGCGGCGTCGCGGCCGGATCGTCAACATCTCCAGCATCGGCGGCAAGATCTACGAGCCACTCGGGGCGTGGTACCATGCCACGAAGTTCGCGGTCGAGGGCTTCAGTGACAGCCTGCGCATCGAGCTCGCCCCCTTCGGCATCGACGTCGTCATCGTCGAGCCGGGCCCGATCATCTCGGAGTGGAACACCATCGCCCGCGAGAGCATGGTCGAGCGGTCGATCGGCACCGTCTACGAGGACCTCGCCCGCCGGATGGCCGTGATGTTCGAGCGCGTCGACACCTCGCGGATGAGCTCAGGGCCCGAGGCGGTCGCCGAGAAGGTGCTCAAGGCCCTCGAGGCGACGAACCCGGCGGCCCGCTACCCCGCCGGCAAGGGGGCCCGGGCCATCGTCACGGCGCGCAGGCTCCTGCCCGACCGGGCCATGGACCTGTTCATCCGTCAGGCCCTGAAGGGCTGACCGAGGCGGCGGAGCCCGTCGAGAGGCCACGTGTGGCCCCCCGTGCATGTCGAAAGGCCAGCTCTCGGGACGAGAGCTGGCCTTTCGACTGGTCATCGTGGGCCAGACGTGGCCTCTCGACGGGTGGTCCGGGGGTGGCGGGTCAGCCCCAGACGAGGGCCTGGGCCGGGTCGGCGAGGATGGCTGCCAGGTCGGAGAGGAAGCGGCTGCCGAGCTCGCCGTCGATGAGACGGTGGTCGAAGCTCACCGCGAGCTGCGTGACGTGGCGGATCGCGATCTCGTCGTTGCCGTCGGCGTCGGTGACGACCCACGGCTGCTTGCGGATCGCGCCGAAGCACACGATGGCCGACTCCCCCGGGTTGATGATCGGGGTTCCGCTGTCGACGCCGAAGACGCCGACGTTGGTGATCGTCATCGTGCCGCCCGACATCTCGGCGGGCTGGGTCCGTCCCTCACGGGCCGTCGCCGTCAGGCGGCCGATGGCCTGTGCCAGCTCGAGCATCGTCATGGCGTGGGCGTCCTTGATGTTCGGGACGATGAGGCCCCGCGGGGTCGCCGCGGCGATGCCGAGGTTGACGTAGTTCTTCTGGACGATCTCCTGGGCCGCCTCGTCCCACGTCGCGTTCATGCCCGGGTTGCGCTTGACCGCGAGGACGAGCGCCTTGGCGAGCACGAGCAGCGGCGTGACCTTGACGTCCGTGAACTCGCGGTTGCCCTTGAGGCGGTCGACGAGCTCCATCGTCTTCGTCACGTCGATGGTGATCCACTCGGTGACGTGCGGGGCGGTGAAGGCCGAGCCGACCATCGCCTGCGCCGTCATCTTGCGGACGCCCTTGATCGGTGTGCGCTCCTCGCGCTCACCCGCGCCGAACGGCATACGCGGGATGGCCGGCGCGGCCACGCCGACGGCGGAGTCAGCTTGTGCTGCAACGCCGTTCACGGCGGCGCCGCTCACATGGTTCGTCACGTCGTCGCGGGTGATGATGCCATCGGCGCCCGTCGGCGTGACGGACGCGAGGTCGATGCCGAGGTCCTTGGCGAGCTTGCGGACCGGCGGCTTCGCCTTGGGACGGCCACCGACAGCAGCCGCGACCTGGACGGCAGGAGCCGGCGACTCGACCCGTGGAGCCGGCGCGGTCGGTTCGGCGACGGGTGCGGCAGCCGCGACCTGCTCGGTCTCGGTCGGCGCGGCTGCGACCGGGGCGGCGGGCATGCCCTTGCGGGCACGACGGGCCGTGGCACCCGCCTTGGCGCCGTAGCCGACGAGGATCGCCTCGGAACCGGCTCCGGCGGTGCCCTCGGCCGCGGCGGCTTTCTCGCCCGGGATCGACGGCGCGGCGGCGGGTGCGTCGTCCCCACCCTTGCCGTCGTCGATCGAGATGATCGGCGTGCCGACGTCGATGGTCTGGCCGACCTCGACGAGCAGCTCCTTGACGGTGCCGGCCCACGGGATCGGCAGCTCGACGAGCGACTTGGCGGTCTCGATCTCGAGGACCATGTCGTTGACCTTGACGGTGTCGCCGGGCGACACCTTCCACTCCACGATCTCGGCCTCGACGAGCCCCTCGCCGGGGTCGGGCAGGTTGAACGTCTTGATTGCCATGTGTCGCAACCCTTCTCAGTACGCGAGCGCGCGGTCGACGCCGTCGAGGATGCGGTCGAGGTCGGGGAGGAACTCCTCCTCCATCCGGCTCGGCGGGTAGGGGATGTTCGCGCCGGCGACGCGCACGACCGGGGCCTCGAGCTCGTAGAAGCACTGCTCCGTGACCTGCGCCGAGATCTCCGACGCCATGCCGAGGAAGCTGCTCGCCTCCTGGACCACGACGAGACGACCCGTCTTGCGCACCGACGTGACGATGGTGTCGATCGGGAGCGGCGAGAGCGAGCGGAGGTCGATGACCTCGATGCTCGTGCCCTCGGCCTCCGCGGCGGCGGCCGACTCGAGCATCGTCTTGACGACGGGGCCGTAGCCGAGCAGCGTCACGTCGGTGCCCTCACGGAGCACGTTGGCCTCGAAGAGGCCGCGCGGCGCCGTGGTCGCCGTCGTGTCGTACTCGGCCCGGTCGTGGTAGCGGCGCTTCGGCTCGAAGAAGATCACCGGGTCGTCGCAGGCGACGGCCTGCTGGATCATCCAGTGGGCGTCCTCGGGGTTGCTGCACGCCACGACCCGCAGGCCCGCGGTGTGGGCGAAGTACGCCTCGGGGCTCTCGGAGTGGTGCTCCGGGCTGCCGATGCCGCCGCCGAACGGGATGCGGATGACCATCGGGATCTTGACGGCGCCGAGGGCGCGGGCGTGCATCTTGGCGACCTGGCTGACGATCTGGTCGAAGGCCGGGTAGACGAAACCGTCGAACTGGATCTCGCAGACGGGACGGTAGCCGCGCAGCGCCATGCCGACCGCGGTGCCGACGATGCCGGACTCGGCGAGCGGGCTGTCGATGACGCGGTCCTCGCCGAAGTCCTTCTGCAGGCCCTCGGTGATGCGGAAGACGCCACCGAGCTTGCCGATGTCCTCACCGATGAGCACGACCTTGGGGTCGGCCTCCATGGCCTTGCGCAGGCCGTTGGTGATGCTCTTGCCGAGCGTGACCTTCTCGAGCTGGCCGGCCATCAGTTCGCCTCCTCGAAGCTCGCCTTGTAGGCGAGGTAGGCGGCACGCTCCGCCTCCATGACGGGGTGGTCCTCGGCGTAGACGTGGTCCCACATCGTCTCGCCGGCCATCGTCTCCATCGTGACGCAGCCCTCGCGCAGCTCGGCGGCGAACTGGTCGGCCTCCTCGTCGACCCGGGCGAAGAAGGCCTCGTCGGCCATCCCCTCGTGGGCGAGGAGGGTCTTGAGGCGCAGGATCGGGTCGCGGAACTTCCACTCCTCGACCTCGGCCGAGACGCGGTACTTCGTCGGGTCGTCGGCCGTCGTGTGCGCACCCATGCGGTACGTGTAGGCCTCGATGAGGAGCGGGCCGTTGCCGTTGCGGGCCTCGTCGAGGCAGTGCTGCGTCACGGCATACGTGGCAAGGATGTCGTTGCCGTCGACGCGGACGCCGGGGAAGCCGAAGCCGCGGGCTCGCTGGAAGAGAGGGATGCGGGTCTGCTTCTCGACGGGCTCGGAGATGGCCCACTGGTTGTTCTGGCAGAAGAAGACGACCGGCGCGTCGAAGCTCGCCGCGTAGACGAAGGCCTCGTTGACGTCGCCCTGCGAGGAGGCGCCGTCGCCGAAGTAGCAGATGACCGCGGTGTCGCGGTCGGGGTCGCCGGTGCCGACGTTGCCGTCCATCCGCACGCCCATCGCGTAGCCCGTGGCGTGCAGCGCCTGGGCCCCGATGACGATGGTGTAGAGGTGGAAGTTGTTCTCCTGCGGGTCCCAGCCGCCCTGGCTGACGCCGCGGAAGAGCTGCAGCGAGCTCTGCGGGTCCATGCCGCGCACGAAGCCGACGCCGTGCTCGCGGTAGGTCGGGAAGACGAAGTCGTGGGGCCGCAGCGCACGACCGGAGCCGACCTGGGCCGCCTCCTGGCCGAGCAGGCTGGGCCACAGGCCGAGCTCACCCTGACGCTGGAGGGCGTAGCCCTCGGCGTCGAGCCGGCGGATGAGGACGAGGTCGCGGTAGAAGCTCCGCAGGTCCTCGGGCGTCAGGTCCGCGACGTACTTGTCGTAGTCGGGATGGGACACGCGCTGACCTTCGGGGGTCAGCAGCTGGATCATGTCCGGGCCACCGTCGCCGACCGCGGGGGTCGGCTCCTGCAGCTCGGCGACAACCTTGTCGCTCACTGGGGCTCCTTCGCCGGTGAGACCGGCCTACTCGTTCGGCCCGCGAGCGGGGGTCACCCGCTCGTCGGCTTCTGGGGGGGCAGGCCGCCGTTCGTGACGACGGACACGTGCTTGGTCCTCGACCCGGAACTTACCGGAGAGCCCTGCGAATCTCACAATGCGGGACGACGAGGCCCCCACCCGAGCCGCGCCACCGTGCGACGATGGGCCCGACACTGACCACCGGGGGGAAGCATGGGAACACCGGACCGTGCCAGCGCGTGAGCCGTGAGCAAGGCCTGGCGGTCGCTGCCGCGACGGACCCGGCACGATCTCGTGCTCGCGGTCGTGAAGGGACAGCGACCCCGGACGGATCGTGCGACGTGGCGCACGGCACTCGACTGGGCCGAGCGCTACCCCGCCCTGGCCGTCCCGCAGGTCCTGATGGCCGCCTGCTTCTCCTACCAGGCCGCCCGCGGGATCTACGACCAGTTCGGCTGGCTCGTCGGCGCGTTTGCCTGCTACCTGCTGGTCACGGCCGCGTGGACGACCTTCGCGACCGCCCGGATCCGGCGCAGCCCCGGCCCCCTGGACGTCATGCGGCCGGCGGACCCTCGGGTCGACAACGCCACCTCCTGAGCCGTGACGGCCGATGGCGTATGCCGTGTGCCCGGGGCGCGCTCGCCGGAGCGGTCAGCGCCGGGTGCCCCACGTCCAGGCCGGGGTCGTGAGCAGGCCTTGACCGTGCACGAAGGTCTCGCCGAGGTCCTTGACGAGGGTGATGCCTCGGGCCGGTGAGCCGAGGCCCACCGGCGCCTCGTCGTCGTCGGGGTCGACGACCCCGAGCGCGCGGATCAGCGCGTCGGAGTGGGAGACGACCATGACCTGGCTTCGTTCGGCCGCGGACCGGACGAGCCGTGCGAGCGGCGGCAGCAGGTCGGGGTGCAGGGACGTCTCGGGCTCGTTGAGGACCATGAGGGGCGGCGCGTCGGGCGTCAGCAGCGCCGCGACGAGGAGCAGGTAGCGCAGTGTGCCGTCGGACAGCTCAGCGCCCGCGAGCGGCCGCAGCATGCCGGGCTGGTGCAGCTCCACGTCGAAGCGGCCGCCGTCGACGGTGACCTCGAGGATCGCCCCGTCGAAGGCGTCGGCGACGGCGTGGTCGAGCTCGGACTGGCCGTTCTCGCGGATCGTCTGGAGCGCGGCGGCGAGGTCGCGTCCGTCGTCGGCGAGCACCGGTGTGCGGGTGCCGACCTGGGGCGTCCGCGCCGGGGCCTCGGCGTCGGCGCGGAAGCCGTCGTAGAAGCGCCAGCCGCGGATCATCCGGCGCACCCGCAGCAGCTCGGGCGCCCGATCGGGGTCGGCCAGCTCGGTCAGCATGCTCTCCCACGGGCGCAGCGAGCGGGTCAGCTCGGTCCAGCCCGGCCTCTCGGTGCGGCGGGCGGCAGCCCCCGCGGCGCCTGCCGGCGAGCGGTAGGCGGGCGAGCGTGACCCGGCTCGCGAGCCGGGCACCTCGACCGGATCGGACTCCCACTCCGTCGCGTCGTCGTCGTCAGGCCCCCACTCCGACGCCCAGCCGTCGTCGCTCCCACCGACGGCCCTCGTCTCGACGACACCCCAGCGGCGGCGCACGAGCACCGAGCCGGGCCGCATGACGGGTCCGGCCCAGACGATCTCGCGCTTGATCTCGGGGTCACGCAGGAAGGCCGACGGGGTGCCGGCCTCGCCGCCGGTCGACTGCTGCGGCAGGCCGAGGTCGACGAGGTAGCCGAAGTCGTCGGACGCGAAGCCGAGTCGAAGGCTGATCGGGCCCTTGCGTCGGGTGCCCTGCACGGCGTGACCCCGGTCGCGGGCGCCGCCGAGGGTCGCCGGGCCGGCCCAGAGCGCTGACTGGAGGCCACCCTCGCGGGCCAGGGTGGCGATGACGTCGCCCCGCCCGCAGCCGGCGAGGAGCCTGAGCGACCGGTAGAGGCTCGACTTGCCGCTGCCGTTCGCTCCCGTGACGACGTCGAGCCCGTGCAGGGGCACGACGACGTCGCGCAGCGAGCGGTAGCCGGACACGGCGACGGCGGTGAGCATGCCCCGAACGTAGGCGGCAGGTGCGACACCGGCCCAGTGGCGGTCCCTCCGGTCAGGTCTGCGAAGGTCCGGATGAGGGCTCGTCCTGGCCGCCTCTACGGCGGAGCAGGACGAGGACCATGACGACGAGCGCCACGGCCCAGAACGCGACAGCCACCGCAGGCAACACTGCGACGGGTGTGCGTGTGAAGGTCGGCGCGCCGCCGGGGGAGACCCACCCGAAGGCACCCGTGTCGGCGTTGACGGCCACCGCAGCCGTCGCGATCGCGGCGAAGACCCCGACCACGGCGATCGTCCCCCTGCGCCGACGGCCGCCTCGCCCCGGAGGCAGGCGAAGCCAGAGGACACTGGCCGCGATGGCGAGCGCTGCGGCGACGCCCAGCGCGGTGAGCACGGCGACCGAGCCGTCGACGTCGGTGACCGACAGCTCGCTCAGCGAGCGGACCCGGCCCCACAGCCAGATGTCGAGAAGCGGCACGACCGCACCTGCAGAAGACTGCACGGTCATCCGGTCGGTCGGCCAGATCATCACCGCGACGAACAGGGCTGCGCCGACGACGAGCAGGGGTGGCACCAGGCGGCGCACGTCAGGCCCCGGGATCGACGCCGTCTCCGCCGGCCCCGGCGGACCAGGCGGGCAGCTCCTGCAGCGACCAGCGGTTGCCGTCGGGGTCGCTGAAGTGGACGAAGCGTCCCCAGGGCTGCTCGTCGACCTCGGACGCCTCGACGCCGCGACCGACGAGCTCGGCCCGGATCGCGTCGGCGTCGGCGACGACCATCTGGAGGTTGTCGAGGCCGCCGGGGACGATCTCGGTCAGACCCTTGCCCATCGCGATGGAGCAGGCCGACCCTGGCGGGGTCAGCTGCACGAAACGGATCTCGTCACTGACCGTGTGGTCGTGGTCGAGGACGAACCCGACCCTCTCGACGTAGAACTCCTTGGCCCGGTCGACGTCGGTCACGGGCACAGCCACCAGCTCGAGCTTCATGTCCATGCCCCGACGGTAGGGCCGTCCACCCACAGTGCGGGAGCCCAGCCGCGGCCATTTCCCGGGCGGACCGATCCGACGCCTCAGCGCTCGGGTTCGGTCGGGGGCGAACCGGCGCCGTCCGCGCCCGCCGCGGAGGGATCGTCGGTGAAGCCGACCGTGGGCGCCCGACCCGAGCCGATCGGTCCCGGCTCCATCAGCGTCGCGACGAGCGGCGGGGTGGCCTCCACCAGGGCCCGCCGCTGCCGCAGCCGCCCGGCGACGGCGTCCACCGTGCCGGTGACCGAGTCCGCCACCCGCGGCAGCAGCACGGGCACGACGAGGACGGCGAGCGCCGCCGTGAGCACGACGACCGACGTGACCTCGAGCCAGCCGACCGTCGTCGTCACGACGACGAGCCCGGGCTGCAGGCCGATCGTCCGGTCGTCGACCGACAACCGCTGCACCACGGACGCCGCGACCGTCGCGAGAGCCAGCGCCAGACCGACCCCCGACGCGAGCTCACCGGGCCGCCCGCCACGGACGAGCCGGGCGGTCAGCCCAGCCGTGGCGAGGAGCAGGACGACGACGAGGAGCACCGCTCGCGGCACCGGGTCTGGACCGGAGAACGCGTCGAGGAGCACGCCGTCCGAGGAGTAGACGACCTCGCGTCCCCACGCCCAGATGAGCTGCTCGTAGCCCTTCGTGAAGTCACCGACCTCCGGGACGCGGACCGCGACGATCTTCGTCGGCCACACCACCGTGGACGCGGCCAGCAGGATGCCGGCACCTCCGAGGGCCACGCCTGCCAACCGCGTACGCCGCTCGGTCATCGGGGCGGCCGGACGTGGTCCGGGTCGGCGCCGGGGTCGTCCGAGAATCCGACTCCCGAGCGCGCGCCGTCGCCGGGCCAGGCGCCCGAACCCGGCCGCGAGCCGGGTGCGGGATCACGCATGGTGGCGATGCCGCTGGGGGGAGCCGACGCTGGTGGGGCGGCAGCGTCGTCGTCGGCCGGACCTCGCGGTCGGTGCACCAGGTCACGAGCCCAGCGGCCTGCTGACACGGCGCCCGACACCGCGACGCGGGCGGCCGTGCTCCCCGTCATGAGGCCGAGGGCAGCCAGGAGCAGACCGGCGGCCACGTACTGCAGGACCCCGGCCCAGGTCTGGGTCGGGACGATCCGGTTGCTGTCTCCGTAGAGGCCGCTGGAGACGCGACCCGCCGTCTGCCCGAGGTTGGCCGTCACGGTCGCCGCCAGCCAGGCGGTCCCCGCGACGCCCAGCACCAGCCCGTCGACGCCGGGGCGCAGAGCGAGGCAGACGGCCGCAGCCAGTCCGGCGAGAAGCGCGACGACGAGCAGCACGAGGCTCGTCGGGTTGCCGAAGTGGATGCCCTCCGCCAGCAGCCCCGGCACCACGTCGGCGACCTGCCCCCAGGACCACAGGGCGAGCTGCTGGAACGGTGCGACGGAACCGGGGGCGAGGTAGGTGATGACGTCGGTGGGCCAGATCGCCGTCGGCGCGGCCGCGAGCACCCCGCCGAGGACGAGCACCGCACCCACGCGGCGACCCCTGAGGATCGGACCCACCTTCGACGAACGGCGCCACGCCGGGGCGACCGGCGCCGTCAGCGCCGGACCTGCGGCCCTCGGAGCGGGGCTCTCCGGCAGGCTCATCGTCTCTCCTGGTCGGTGTCCGTCAGGCCCACCGCCCTGCCGGTCAGGTGCTCGCCCACCGGCCGCAGACCGACAGGCTCGCCGACCGACCGCAGGCCGACAGGCTCGCCCACGGGAACGGGCGGTCCGCCACGAACCCGGCCGCCGGTGACCGGGTCGGATGCCGCTCCGCCGTTGACGGGGCGCCGGGCAGAACGGATCGCCGTGCTCACCAGGAGCGCCAGCGCGATGACGAGCAGCACCGCCGAAGCCGTCTCGAGCGACCCCGCCGGCGTCATCTCGGTGCGCACCGTGAGACCGGACGCGCCCTGGTCGACCTCGCCGAGGGACCGACCCACGCGGTCGGACACGGTGGTGAGCACTCGACCGGTGAGCAGGGCGATCGTCACGAGCCCGGTCACGCGACCCCACGCGACACGTCGCGGCAGCCAGACGGCGACGCCGACGAGGGCCGCGGCGAGGAGCACCACGAGGACGCCGAGGCCGAGCAGGTTCCACTGGTCCCGCAGCTCGACCCCTTCGAGACCGGCCTCCCGGACGCGCCCCCAGCTCCACTCCCACTGGCGCGACAGGAGCGAGCCGTGCTCACGGTCGGCGGTGACCATCTCCCAGGTCGGCGAGAACAGCGAGGGCACGACGAGCAGGACACCGAGCAGCGCGAGGCTGCCGCTGAGCGCGCGACCGGCGAGCCGCTCCCGCACCGTGCCCATCCGCGACCTCCCACGCCACGACCTGCACCGACGGCCGCGCGACACCGCGCGGCTCAGCCCATTGTCGCCCCGATCGGCTCGGTCAGCGGGCCCCGAAGCGTTCGGCGACCTCGATGAGCCGCGAGTTCGCGTCGACCTCGCCGATCGTGACACGCACGCCGTCGTCGCCGTACTGCCGCACCGTGAGGCCGGCCTCCGCACACGCCTGCGAGAAGGCCGTCGAGTCGGCGCCGAGCGGGAACCACACGAAGTTCGCATCGGACTGCGGGAGCTTCCAGCCCTGGTCGCCGAGGGCCTGGACGACACGGTCGCGCTCGGCGACGAGCGACTCGACGCGGGCGTTGAGCTCGTCGAACGCGTCGAGCGAGGCGATGGCGGCCACCTGCGCGACCGAGTTGACGCCGAAGGGCGTGGCCGTCTTGCGGAGGGCGGCGGCGACGGGCGGGTGCGCGACGGCATACCCCACACGGAGGCCGGCGAGGCCGTACGCCTTGGAGAAGGTCCGCAGGACGACGACGTTGGGTCGGGCGCGCCACGTCTCGAGCCCGCGCACGGCGTCGGGGTCGCGGACGAACTCGACGTAGGCCTCGTCGACGACGACGATGACGTCGCTCGGGACCTTGTCGAGGAAGGCCTCGAGCTCCGCCTCGTGGACGCACGGCCCGGTCGGGTTGTTGGGAGTGCAGACGAGGACGACGCGGGTGCGGTCGGTGATCGCGGCGAACATCGCGTCGAGGCGGTGGCGGGCCTGCTCGTCCAGGCCGACCATGACGGGCTTCGCGCCGGCCAGCTGCGTGACGATCGGGTAGGCCTCGAAGGAGCGCCAGGCGAAGACGACCTCGTCACCGGCGTCGCACGCGGCGTTGACGATCTGGGCGAGGACCGCGACCGAGCCGGTGCCCGTCGCGATGCACTCGGCCGGGACGTCGAGCGCCTTCGCGAGCCGCTCGGTCAGCGCCGTGACGGCCATGTCGGGATACCGGTTCACCGTCGCCGCCGCGTCGTCGATCGCCGCGAGCACCGACGGGAGCGGACCGTAGGGGTTCTCGTTGGACGACAGCTTGTATGCCGTCACGCCGGCGGGAGCCGACGCGGGCTTCCCGGGCTTGTAGTCGGGCATCTGGGCCAGCACGTCGCGGAGCCGCACGGTGGCGCCCGACGCCTGCGGGGCGGCATACGCCTCGTCGGGGGTGGCGCTCTCGGTCACGCTCTCGCTGACGGTCTCAGGGCTGTCGCTCATACCCGAACTGTAGAGCCAGTGTCCACGGGGGCGACCGGCCCATGGACGCTCTCCTGACGGCGACACCGGTCTGTGGCTAGGCTCACATCGTCGCGCCACCGCCGCCTCGACATCTTCTTCATGCCCAGCCTCACGAAAGTCAGATCATGCGCATCGGCATCCTCACCGGGGGCGGGGACTGTCCCGGCCTCAACGCCGTCATCCGGGGCGCTACCCGCGCCGCCGAGGTCACGTACGACAGCACCGTCATCGGCTTCCGCAACGCGTGGCGCGGGGTGATGGACAACGACTACGAGATCCTCGACGTCGACCGGTGCCGCGGCATCCTGCCCCTCGGTGGCACGATCCTCGGCACGAGCCGCGACCAGCCGTTCGCCCACGAGGACGGCCTCAAGCGCGTGCGCAAGGCCTACGACCGGCACGGGCTCGACGCCATCATCGGCATCGGCGGCGAGGGCTCCATGGGTGTCGTCAACCGCTTGCACGAGAACGGTTTTCCCGTCATCGGCGT
Organism: Terrabacter sp. Ter38; assembly: GCF_024519435.1. Classification (GTDB taxonomy): domain Bacteria; phylum Actinomycetota; class Actinomycetes; order Actinomycetales; family Dermatophilaceae; genus Terrabacter. Next base: position 357,197 of record NZ_JALJRZ010000004.1, on the reverse strand, counting down.
GCCCAAGACGATCGACAACGACATCTCCCTCACGGAGATGACGTTCGGCTTCCAGACCGCCGTCCAGATCTGCACCGACGCCATCGACCGGCTGCACACGACCGCCGAGAGCCACCACCGCGTCCTCGTCGTCGAGGTCATGGGGCGGCACGTCGGCCACATCGCGATCTGGTCGGGCCTCGCCGGCGGCGCCGCGATCACGCTCGTGCCCGAGGAGCCCTTCGACGTCGACGAGGTGTGCGAGCGGATCGTCCACCGACATAAGAAGGGTCGCTTCGCGACGATCGTCGTCGTCGCCGAGGGCGCGCTGCCCAAGGCCGGCACGATGGACATCCCGGCGCCCGAGGTCGACAAGTACGGCCACCAGATCCTCGGCGGCATCGGCTCGATCCTCGCCCGCGAGATCCAGGGCCGCACCGGCATCGAGAGCCGGATGACCGCGCTCGGCCACATCCAGCGCGGCGGCTCGCCCGTCGCGTTCGACCGCGTCCTGGGCACCCGCTTCGGCGTGGCTGCGGTGGAGGCCGCGCTCGACGGCGCGTGGGGCCAGATGGTCGCCCTGCAGAAGGGCCGCATCGAGCGCGTGCCGCTCGCCGACGCCGTCGGCTCGCTGAAGATGGTCGAGCCGGACCTGCTGCGCCTCAATGCGATGTTCCAGCCGCGCATCCCCGGCGACGAGCACCCCGGGCTTCCCGCCGATGCGCCTGCGCCCGTGGAACACTGAGCCGCATGCTCCTCAACTTCGCGCTGCAGACGGTGATCAACGCCATCGCCCTGTGGATCGCCGCGTGGGCCATCCCCGGCATCACCTTCGGCGGCGGGACGACGGGTCAGGTCGTCTGGACCGTCGTTCTCGTGGCCCTGATCTTCGGCATCCTCAACACCTTCATCAAGCCCATCCTCAAGCTGATCTCGCTGCCGCTCATCATCCTGACGCTGGGGCTCTTCGTCTTCATCGTCAACGCCCTGATGCTCGAGCTGACGTCGTGGCTGGCCGGCAAGCTCGACCTGCCCTTCCACGTGGACCACTTCTTCTGGGACGCGGTCCTGGGCGGCCTCATCATCACCTTCGTGTCGATGCTGCTCAGCTTCATCAAGACCGACTGAGGCGGCACGGCCGAGAGCACGACCCCGTGAGCCCGCCCTCCACGTGGAGGGCGGGCTCACGCATTCCCGCGGGCGGCGCGACCGTTCGCCGAGGGCCGAGCGCGGCACCGGGGTGTCGGCTGGGAGGGTGTCGGCGCGGGGACCTACCGTCGTGGCATGCGGTTGCTCCACACCTCCGACTGGCACCTCGGGCGCACGCTCCACGGCGTGAACCTCCACGAGGCGCAGTCGGCCGTGCTCGAGCGCATCTGCGAGCTCGTCGAGGACCCGCCCGACGGCATCCCGATCGACGCGGTGCTCGTCGCGGGCGACGTCTACGACCGTGGGGTGCCGCCCGTCGAGTCGGTCCAGCTGTTCGAGTGGACGCTGTCCCGGCTCTCGGCCGTCACGACGGTCGTCGTCACGTCGGGCAACCACGACTCGGCGATCCGCCTCGGCTACGGGGCTGGTCTCTTCCGCGACAGCATCCGCATGGTCACCGACCTCGGCCAGCTCGACCTGCCGGTCCGGCTCGAGGGCAGCGACGGCGTGCAGGCCGTGGTCTACGGCATCCCCTACCTCGACCCCGACCACGCGCGCGTGGCGCTGGCAGGAGGTGGCGAGCCGCTCCCCCGGTCGCACCAGGCCGTCGTGGGGGCCGCGTGCGACCGCATCCGCGCCGATCTCGCCGACCGACCCGGGGTGCGGTCGGTCGTGCTGGCCCACGCGTTCGTGGCGGGGGCCGAGCCGAGCGACTCGGAGCGCTCGATCATGGTCGGCGGCGTCGACCGGGTGGCCGGCACCGTCTTCGCCGGCATCGACTACGCCGCGCTCGGGCACCTCCACGGGCCCCAGGCGCCGGAGTCCGCAGCCGGCTCGGTCGTGCGCTACTCGGGGTCGCCGCTGCGCTACTCCTTCTCCGAGCAGGACCACGAGAAGGTCGTGCTCCTCGTCGACCTCGACGCCTCCGGTCCGGCCCGGGTCACCCCGGTCGAGGTCGTGCAGCCGCGAGCCATGGCGACGCTGCGCGGTCGCCTCGACGAGCTGCTCGAGTCGCCGTCGCACGCCGGCGCCGAGCACGCGTGGGTGCGCGTCACCGTCACCGACCGGGTGCGCCCCGACTCGCTCATGGACCGCCTCAAGTCCCGCTTCCCGCACGCGCTGCAGGTCTTCCACGAGCCCGAGGGCGCGATCGACCGGGGCCGCGCCGGCACGACCGTCGTCAGTGAGCGCGATGCCCGCGAGCTCGGCTCCGACTTCATCGCCTACGTCACCAAGACCGAGGCGAGCGGCGGCGAGGTCGACGTCTTCGAGGCCGGCTTCGAGGCCGCGGTCCGGGCCCAGCACCGGGCCGAGGCGCAGGAGGTGGCGTGACGTGCAGCTGCACCACCTGTCGATGACGGCCATCGGGCCGTATGCCGGCACCGAGGTCATCGACTTCACCACCGTCGGGCGCGCCGGGCTCTTCCTGCTCGAGGGGCCCACCGGGTCGGGCAAGTCCACGATCATCGACGCCATCACGTTCGCGCTCTACGGCAAGGTCGCCCAGGCCTCGGCCGACGTGGAGCGCATCCACTCCCACCACGCCGACCCGCGCACCGTGCCGGTCGTCGTGCTCGTCTTCGAGACGCAGTCGGGGCTCTACCGCGTCCAGCGCACGCCTCGCTTCGAGCGCCCCAAGTCGCGCGGCGACGGCACGACGGTGCAGCAGCCGACGATCAAGCTCTGGCGCCTCCAGACACCCGACGACCTCGAGGGCGGCGAGCTGCTGTCGACCACCATCGGGGACTGCGACGACGAGATCACCCGGGCCGTCGGGCTCACCCGCGACCAGTTCGTGCAGACCGTGATCCTGCCCCAGGGCGAGTTCGCGACGTTCCTCCGCGCCCGGTCCGAGGACAAGGGCAAGCTCCTCGAGAAGGTCTTCGGCACCGCCTTCTTCCGCCGGGTCCAGGACGAGATCGTCGAGGCCGGGCGGGCCGCGCAGGCCGTTCGCCAGTCCGCGGTCGACGAGATCCGGCTCGCCGTGCACGCCCTGGCGGTGTCGGCCGGGCTCGAGACCGAGCGCCGCGACGAGCTCGAGGACCTGAGCCGCACGACACCGGAGGCCCTCGACGCCGAGCTGGCCCAGGTCGTCGACGAGCTGACGACGCGCGAGCGGCACGCGGGCAAGGCGAGCCGCGAGGCCATCGAGACGCACAAGCAGATGGCCGACATGGTCAGCGACGCCCGTCTGCGCATGCAGCGCCGTGAGCGACTCATCCAGCTCCAGCAGCAGGAGCACGACCTCGGCAAGCAGGCGGTGGTCTTCCAGCAGCTCGGCGAGGAGGTGGCCCGAGCACGCCAGGCCCGCCCGGTGGCCGGTGCCGTGCGCACCCTGGCTCAGTCCGAGGCGACGCTCAAGCGCGCAGAGGCAGCTCTGACGCAGGCCCGCGCCCGCGTCGACCCGGCACTACGCGACAGCGGACCGGCCGCCCTGCGCGAGGCCGCCGCCCGGGCCCGTGAGGTCGTCGGCTCCCTCACCGGTGCGATCGGGCTCGAGGGCGCACTCGCCGGCCGCATCGCAGAGCTGTCGCGGCTGCGCGAGGGGCTCGACGGCACGCGCCGGTCGGTGGCGTCGGTGGCGACCGAGCTCGAGGCCCTCCCCGGCACCATCGCCACGCACGAGGCGACGCTCACCGAGGCGCGCCGGCTGGCCGCGCTGCTCGACGGGCGCGTCGCCGAGGGCGAGCGGGCCAAGGCCCGGCTCGAGGCGTCCGTGGCCCACAGGGCTGCGGTGGCCCGCATGCCGCGAGCCGAGTCCGCCGCCACCGAGGCGCTGGGCACTGTGGCGGCAGCCGAGTCGTCGCTCGCAGGGCTGCGCCGGGCTCGCATCGACGGCATCGCCGGCGAGCTCGGGCTCTCGCTCGTCGACGGCGACGCGTGCCCGGTGTGCGGGTCCGTCGAGCACCCCTCTCCAGCCCACCCGACCCTCGACGCGGTCACTCCCGAGCAGATCGACGCCGAGGAGTCCCGGGTCGTCCGGCTGCGCGAGCAGGCCGCCACCGCAACGGAGGCGCTCGGGGCCCTCCGGTCCGAGGTCCGCGAGCTCGCGGCCCGGTGCGACGGGTTCGACGTGACCGAGGCCCGCGCCCGGGCCGAGGCGGCGGCGCGCGAGCTCGCGGCCTCGGTGCAGGCCAGCGCCGACGTCGAGGCGGGAGCGGCCAGGCTCGCCGAGCTCCGCGACCGCGTCGACACCCTCACGGCGCAGGCGGCGCGGCTCGGTGCGGAGTTCGCGCGCGGCGAACAGTCCGTCGTCGACCTCGACGGTCGCATCGCCGAGGAGACCGCCGTCGTCGAGCAGGCCCGCGACGGCCACCCCAGCGTCGCCGCGCGACGTGACGCCCTCGTCGCCGGCGCCGGCCGCATCGACACCCTCGTCGACGCTCTCGGGCAGCGTGACGTCGCCGCCTCGTCCGTCGCCGAGGACACCGCGGCGCGCGACGCCGACCTGGCACAGTTCGGCTTCGCCGACGTCACCGAGTGGATGGCGGCCGACCGGGGGGCCGAGTGGATCAATGCCAAGACGCAGGAGATCGCGGAGTTCGAGCGGGCCTGCACCCAGGTGCGCGCCGGCCTGACCGGGCCCGAGCTCGCCGACGTCCAGCTCGACGCCCTCTTCGACGACATCGAGCAGCTCGAGGCCCTGGCGGCGGCCGCGAAGAAGGACATGGAGGCCGCGAGCAACGAGCACGGGAGCCTCCGTGACCAGGTGACGCGCACGAAGCGACGGGTCACCGACATCCGAGAAGCCATGGCCCGCAACGCCGCGGTCATCGCCTCGACCGCCGACGCCGTGCGGGTCGGCCAGCTCGTCGCGGGCAGCGGCGACAACCAGCTGAACCTCGACCTCGCGAAGTACGTCCTCATCCGCCGCTTCACCGAGGTGCTGTCGGCGGCCAACACCGAGCTCGGCCGCTTCTCCGGCGGGCGCTACACGCTCGAGCACACCGACGCCAAGAAGGGCAACGCCAAGTCGGGGCTCGGGGTGCGCGTCCACGACATGCACACCAACCAGGTCCGCGAGGTCGGCACTCTCTCCGGAGGAGAGACCTTCTACGTCTCGCTGTCGCTCGCCCTCGCCCTGGCAGAGGTCGTGCGCGCCGAGTCGGGCGGCGTCGACCTCGGCACGCTCTTCGTCGATGAAGGCTTCGGCACCCTCGACCCCGACGTGCTCGACGACGTCATGCACACCCTCGAGGGTCTGCGCGAGGGAGGCCGCACCGTCGGCATCGTCAGCCACGTCACCGAGCTGAAGTCGCGGGTCGCCGACCGCATCGAGGTGCTCGTCAAGCCCGACCGCACGAGCACCCTGCGCATCACCGCCTGACCAGAGCCCGCCAGCCGCCCACCCCTCGTCGAGTGTCGCCGTGGGGCTGATGGGGCGGCGGGACTACTGGCCGGGCCCTACGATCCGAGCATGAGGATCGCCGCGAACGTGTTCGTCGGGTTGGCCGCACTGCTGCACTTCTTCATCTTCTGGATGGAGAGCGTCGGCTGGACCCGCCCCGAGGTGTGGAAGCGCTTCGGCGTCGCCGACCAGGCCGCTGCCGACGTGACCCGGCCGATGGCCTACAACCAGGGCTTCTACAACCTCTTCCTCGGCATCGGCGCCGCGCTGGGGCTCGTGCTCGGGTGGACCGACCACGACACTGCCGGCCGAACCCTCGCCCTCTTCTGCACGGGCTCGATGGTCGCCGCCGCGGCCGTGCTCGTCACCACCGGCAGCAGCTACCTGCGCGCCGCCCTGACCCAGGGCACGCTGCCGCTCATCGGCTTCGTGCTGACCCTGCTCACCTGACCTCGGCGGCGGTTGGCCGCACGCGGGCCGCGCCGACGACGAGGATGACGACACCGACCGCCGCCGAGCCGGACGCGAGCGCCGAGTAGCCGAGCGATCCGACGACGATGCCGGCCGCCACGCCTCCCCCGGCACCCGCGAGACCCATGATCACGTCGGCGAGTCCCTGGGTGGCTGGACGCTCGTCCGTCGTCACCACCGACGTGAGCAGGGTCGAGCCCGACACCAGCGTGCAGGACCACCCCACTCCGAGCAGGAAGAGGGCCACGAGCAGCAGGCCGGACCAGCCGGCCTGTGAGCGCGACGCGAGCAGCGACGCGACCGTGAGCACGACGCCCCCTGTCATGGCGACCGGCGGCGCGCCCCAGCGGTCCACGGCCGCCCCCACGAGCGGCGACAGGGCGAACATCCCGAGGATGTGCACCGAGATGACGAAGCCGATGACCTCGAGCTCGGCGTGCCCGTGCTTCATGTGGATCGGCGTCATGACCATGACGCTGACCATGACGAGGTGGCCGAGCGCCATGACGAGGATCGCCTGGAGAGCCCTCGGTTTCGACCGCACCACGGCGAGACCGCGACGCATCGAACCGTCGTGGTTCGGCACGTCGGCGATGCGGCCGGACGCCGGGTCGGCGACGACATCGGACGCGGCAGCCCGGCGCCCCTCCTCGCGGTGGGCGGCGTCGAGGGCACGGGCGGTGAGGAGCGGGTCGGGTCGCAGCAGCCGGTCGACGACGAGCCAGGCGCCCACGAAGCCGACGAGGGAGAAGACGAACGTCCCGGCCAGCTCGGGCAACCCGAGGCGGTGCGCGAGCGCCTGGCCCGGTCCGACGAGGTTCGGTCCGACCACCGAGCCGATCGTCGTGGCCCACACGACGATCGACAGGTCGCGCCCGCGGCGCGCCGGCTCCGCGAGGTCGGCGGCGGCATACCTCGCCTGGTTGTTGGCGGTCGTGCCGCCGCCGAAGAGGAACATGCCGACGACGAAGAGGGGGAACGAGCGCAGCACGGCGGCCACGAGCACGACCGCGGCCCCGACGAAGGCCACGGCCAGACCCCAGCGCAGTCCGACGCGGCGCCCCCGAGCGGCCGTCGCACGGGCGACGGGGATCGTCAGCAGCGCCGTGCCGAGCACCTGGGCTGTCGTGCCGACACCGGCGAGCGCCTCGGTGCCGCTGAGGTCCTCGGCGATCAGCGCGCCGACGGCGATGCCGCAGGCCATGCCGACGCCGCCGAGGATCTGCGACCCGACGAGTGTCCGGACCACCTTGCGCTGCAAGGTCGCCCGGTCGAGCTGAGCTGGCGCGAGAACCACGGGGAGCTCAGACGTGTCGGCGCGACGTGATGACGCGGAAGCGGTTCGCGACGAAGGCGGCGTCGGTGTAGGCGGAGTTCGCGGCCGGGTTGGCCCCGGTGCCGTGGAAGTCGGAGAAGGCCGCCGTCTGGTTGACGAAGATCTGCCCGGTCAGGTTCTCGGACAGGGCGACCCCGCCCTCGGCCGCCGCTTCGCGCGCCGCGTCCAGCACCGTGTCGCTCGTCGAGTAGACCGCGGCCGTCATCGCGCCGTGCTCGCGCACCGTGTCCGCGAGCTGCGCGAGCGACTGCTCCGTCGACGCCGTCCGGATGAGGTAGCCGACCGGCCCGAAGCACTCCTGCGTGTAGACGTCCTCTCGGGTGACGTCGACGGCGACGAGGCCCGGGGCGCGCACGACGGCGTCGGCCCACGTCGGGTGCGTGACGCGACGCGAGTCGAGCACGACGCGGCCGCCGGCGTCCTCGGCGATCGCGGTGAGCGAGTCGGCGTTGGAGCGGACCTGGTCGTTGACCGTGGCCCCGAGCAGCTCGACGGCCTTGGCGTCGTCACCGGTGAGGCGACCGACGGCCCCGGCGAGGCGCTCACCGAACTCGTCGAAGGACAGGTGCCCCTCGTCGGTGTCGACGCCGCCCTCCGGCACGTAGAGGTTCTGCGGCGCCGTGCACATCTGTCCCGAGTAGAGCGTGAGGCTGAAGGCGAGGTTGCCGAGCATCCCGCGCAGGTCGTCGGTGGAGTCCACGACGATCGAGTTGAGGCCGGCCTTCTCGGTGTAGACGAGCTTGCCGTGCGCGGCCGCCGACTCCTCGAGCCACGCCCCGAACGTCGGTCCGCCGGTGTAGTCGATGATCGCGACCTCGTCGCGCTCGGCGAGCGTCTTGGCCAGTCCCTGCCCGTCGGCCTCGGCGGCCAGCTGCACGAGGGCCGGGTCGAAGCCGGCCTCCGCGAGCACCGACCGCGCGATCTCGACCGAGATCGCGAGCGGCAGCACCGCCCGGGGGTGCGGCTTGACGACGACGGCGTTGCCCGTGACGAGGGAGGCGAAGATGCCGGGGTAGGCGTTCCACGTCGGGAAGGTGTTGCAGCCGATGACGAGAGCGACCCCGCGGGGCACGAGGCGGTAGTCCTTCTGCATCCGCGTCGGCGCCGGGTTGCCCTGACGGTCGCGGCCCGGCTTCTCCCAGACGACGGACGCGGGCACCCGCTCCTGCTCGACGAGCCCGGCCGCGATCGCCTCGATCGCCCGGTCCTGGGCGTGCGGGCCGCCGGCCTGGAACGACATGACGAAGGGTTGCCCCGACGTGTGCATGACGGCGTTCGCGATCTCGAAGCTGCGCTTGTTGATGCGGTCGACGATCTCGACGCACACCGCGGCGCGGGCCTGCGGTCCCGCATCGCGCCAGGCCGGCATGGCCGCGCGTGCCGCCGCGAGCCCGGCGTCGACGTCGAGCGCCGGGTAGGTGACCCCGAGCGTCGGCCCGTAGGGAGAGACCTCGCTCCCCACGAGGGTGCCGTCGGTCGGCTGGCTCGACAGGGCGGCATACGGCCCGTCCAGGTGGGCCTCGTGCGCGGCGAGCCCGTCGGCCGCGGCGGTCTCGCCGTAGACGCGAGGGCTGGGCGACTCGGGGTAGCGGGAGTACCAGCTGCGGCTCGCCAGGGCCTGACGGATCTCGTCGAGGACTCCCGCGTGGGCGTCGAGCAGGGGGTGGGTGGGCGTCGTTGCCGGTGCAGTCACGGGTCGATGCTAGTCCCGCTCCGGGCCTCGCCCGTATGCCGTCACGGACGGTCCGCGGCCGCCCGCCGCGCACCCGGGGTGGCCCACGCGGCAGGATGGCGGCCATGGACACGGACACGACCGAGGCCAGCACGGACCATCCCGACCAGTCCGCCTTCGGACCCGTCGGCGTCATCGGGGCGGGGGCCATGGGAGCCGGCATCGCCCAGGTCGCGGCCACCGCGGGACACGCGGTCACCCTCGTCGACTCGATGCCTGGCGCCGCGGCGGCCGCCGTCGACAGGATCGGCGTTGCCCTCAGGCGGCTCGTGGACAAGGGCCGCCTGTCCGACGACGACGCCTCTGCGGTGCTGGCACGCATCACTCCAGCCGCGTCGGTCGAGGAGCTGCCCGAGTGCGGGCTCGTCATCGAGGCCGTGCCCGAGGACCTCGACCTCAAGCGCCGGATCTTCGCCGACCTCGCCGACGTCCAGCCGTCGACCACGGTGCTCGCGACGAACACGTCGAGCATCGACATCGACGACATCGCCGCCGAGGTGGCCGATCCGGAGCGTGTGCTCGGACTGCACTTCTTCAACCCGCCCCCCGTCATGCGGCTCGTCGAGGTCGTGCACGGCGAGCGCACCGCGCGGGCCTTCGTCGAGCACGCCGTCGCGCTCATGGACGCCTGGGGCAAGACGCCGGTGCGGTGCAGCTCGACCCCGGGCTTCATCGTCAACCGCGTCGCGCGCCCCTTCTACGGCGAGGCGCAGCGCATCGTCGAGAGCGGCGTCGCCGACGCGGCCACGGTCGACTGGGCGCTCCGCGAGAGGGGCGGCTTCCCGATGGGGCCGCTCGAGCTCACCGACTTCATCGGGCAGGACGTCAACCTCGCCGTGGGCACGTCGGTGTGGGAGCAGACGGCACGTGACGAGCGCTACGCACCGACGGCCTACCAGCAGGGTCTCGTCGAGGCCGGCCGGCTCGGCCGCAAGACGGGCTCGGGGGTGTACGCGTATGCCGCCGACGGCTCGATCACCGACGCCGAGCCCGACGTCGAGCTCGCCGAGCGCCTCGTCGGTGGACCGGTCGCGACCGACCCGCTCGCTCGGACGCTCGCGATGCTCGTCAACGAGGCCGTCGACCTCGTCGCCCGCGGGGAGGCGAGCGTCGACGACGTCGACACGGCGATGCAGCTCGGCACGCGCTACCCGAAGGGGCCCATCGCGTGGGGCCGCGAGATCGGCTTCGACGTCGTCGCCCGGCAGATCACCGAGCTCGATCAGGCCTTTCCGGGTGGTCGCTACCGGCCGAGCCCGGCCCTGACCGACGGGAGCATGACGTGAGCGAGACCCAGCTGCCCCCAGGTGGCGGGGACGGTCACGACCTCGAGGCCGGGGTCGCCTTCGCCCGGCAGATGTGGGACGACGATGAAGCCTCGCGACGCCTCGGCATGGAGGCCGTCGTCGTCGAGCAGGACCACGCCGTCGTGCGGATGGCGATCCGCGACGACATGGTCAACGGCCACGCCATCTGCCACGGCGGCTACATCTTCACCCTGGCCGACTCGTGCTTCGCGCTCGCCTGCAACTCGCGGGGGCGCCTCACGGTGGCAGCCGGTGCCGACATCTCCTTCACCGCGCCCGGTCGGCTCGGTGACGTGCTCGCCGCCGAGGGTCACGTGCGCTCGGCGTTCGGGCGCAGCGGCATCACGGACGTGACGGTCAAACGGGAGTCGGACGGTCAGATCATCGCCGAGTTCCGCGGGCGCAGCCGCACCCTCGGTCGCGCCTGAACCCCCACCGTCGAAAGGCCACTTCTGGCCTGGTCCTCACCATCGAGAGGCCACGAGGGCCCGGCCAGATGTGGCCTGTCGATGGTGGAGGGGCGGCCAGAAGTGGCCTCTCGACGGTTGAAGGGTGGGCAGGTCAGCGGGAGCGGCGGCCACCGGCACGGGTGCCGGCCGAGAACGCCGCGGCGCTGCCGCCGCTGCTCGTCGAGTAGACGGTCGAGGAGCCACCGCGACGGCCGGAGCCGGCACCGGAGCCGGCGCCGTTGCCGGCGCCGCCCTGACGGCGACCTCCGGCCTGGCCCTCGCCCTGGCCACCGCGGCCACGACCGGCGCCGGCACCACGACCGCCGGAGCGACCGGCACCGCGGGCGCCGCCACCCTGCGCGTCGGAGCCCTGGTCGCCGCGACCACGGCCACGTCCACCCTCACTCGGACGCTCGGCTGCAGGGCGGCCGGAACCGGCCCCACGGCCACCGGCCGGGGCACCGCCGGTGCCGCGAGCGCGACCACGTCCGCGGCCGGAGCCGCCGGACGCCGAGTTCGAGCTCGAGCCCGAGCGGACCGGGGCGTCCTCGCGGACGAGACCGCCGGCATACGACCGGTCGCCGGGGGCGAGCTCGGTCAGGAGCGGGTGGCCGAGCTGGACGCGCGTCGTCGTCGGCTTGATGCCGGCCTTGCGGGTCAGGTCGCGCACGTCGCGCACCTGCTCGTCGAGCATCATCGTGACGACGATGCCGTCGTTGCCGGCGCGGGCGGTGCGGCCCGAGCGGTGCAGGTAGGCCTTGTGCTCGACCGGCGGGTCGGCGTGGATGACGAGCGCGACGTCGTCGACGTGGATGCCGCGAGCAGCGATGTCGGTCGCGACGAGCGTCTGCGCCCGGCCCGAGTGGAAGTCGTCCATGTTGCGCGTGCGGGCACCCTGGCTGAGGTTGCCGTGCAGCTCGACGGCCGGAACTCCCGAGGCGTTGAGCTGCTTGGCGAGCTTCTTGGCCCGGTGCTTGGTGCGCGTGAAGACGACCTTGCGGCCGGGGGCGGCCGTCAGGTCGAGGATGACCGGCAGGTGCGAGCCGTTGTCGACGTGGAGCACGTGATGGCTCATCGTCGAGACGGGCGACTGGGCCGAGTCGGCCTCGTGCGTCACCGGCTGGTGGAGGAACTTGTTGACGATGACGTTGATCGCGCCGTCGAGCGTCGCCGAGAAGAGGAGACGCTGGCCGTCGCGGGGCGTCTTCTCCATGATCCGGCGCACGCCGGGCAGGAACCCGAGGTCGGCCATGTGGTCGGCCTCGTCGAGGATCGTCACCTCGACGCTGTCGAGGATGACGTGACCCTGCTGCATGAGGTCCTCGAGGCGACCCGGGCAGGCGACGATGACGTCGACGCCGTTGCGCAGGCCCTGGACCTGGGGGTTCTGGCCGACGCCGCCGAAGATCGTCTGCGAGGTGAGTCCGAGCGCCTTGGCGAGCGGGGCCATGGCCGTGTCGATCTGCGTGACGAGCTCGCGGGTCGGGGCGAGGATCAGGGCGCGGGGGCGGCGGGCCAGGCGGCTCCGGCGCGACTGCGAAAGCCGGGTCAGCAGCGGCAGCAGGAAGGCGTACGTCTTGCCGGACCCAGTGCGGCCACGGCCGAGGACGTCGCGTCCGGCGAGGGAGTCGGGCAGCGTCGCAGCCTGGATGGGCGTAGGGGTGGTGATGCCGAGACCGTCGAGGATCGTGACGAGGTCGGCGGGCACGCCGAGAACGGCGAAGTTCGTGTCAGTGGACACAGGTGGGCACTCCAAAAAGTGGAAACGGTCGTTCTGCCCGGCGCGAAGGCCTCAACGGTGAGGTGTCGCGGCGCAAGAGCGAATCGACGGGGCCGGCGACACTCCGCCAGGCCAAGAAGAAGCGGCCCGAGGCAGAACTGGGCGGGCCACTCTTACCCATGCTACCCGACTCACGGTGGGTGCCTGGACGGGGCTGCCCCGGGGCCGACCCACCCGGGACCGCAGAATCTTCTACGCCTTCCGGACAGTTGCCCCAAACGGCCGCGGCAAAGAGTCGAAACCTGTGACGGGCGACGCCGTCTTTTTCTACCGTCGGAACCACGACGTCGTTGGGACGCCGCGAGAGCGCACCACCACTCGCGCTCTCAAGGACTGATAGGGGAAACACCACATGACGATCACCATCCGTGCCATCACTGCTGCCGTCGCCGCGTGCACGACAGCCACCGCGCTCGCCGCCGCCACGGCGTCCAGCGCCTCTGCCCATCAGTCAGACGACCATGGCCACGCACCACGCGTGCTCAACAGCACCGTCATCGCGCCCTTCGGCATGGCGGTATCAGGGCAGGACGTCTGGTACACCGACGGATTCGTCGGCACCGTCAACAAGATCTCGAGGGGGACCAGTCAGGTCGTCACGCGCGGACCGCAGTCCGAGGTCGCCGGCATCGACGTCATCCGTGGGGGCAGGACCTATGCCTTCACGTCGTCGAACGACGACCACAGCGCCACCACCCTGACGATCCGCAGCGAGGGCCGCCCCGATGTCGTGGCCGACCTCAGCGGGTACGAGGCGAGCGCGAACCCGGACGCCCACGCGACCTACGGGGTCGTCTCGGGCGGGACCTACTGCGCGCCGGGGGAGCTCGACACGTTCTTCCAGAACGCCTTCCAGCTCCCCGCGACCTATACGGGACAGGTCGATTCGCACCCGTATGCCGTCACCTACCTGGGTGACGGGTCGTGGGCCGTCGCAGACGCGGGCGGCAACGACATCCTCCGGGTCGACCGTCACGGTCACGTGTCGACGATCGCGGTCCTGCCACCGCAGCCTGTCACGCTGTCCGCATCGCAGGTCGCCACGCTGGGCGCCCCGTCCTGCCTCGCCGGGGCGACGTACAACTTCGAGCCGGTCCCGACCGACGTCGAACGAGGCACGGACGGCAGGCTCTGGGTGACGACGCTGCCCGGCGGTCCCGAGGACCCGAGCCTGGGAGCCCGGGGTTCCGTGTACACCGTCAACCCCTGGAAGCACTCGTCCAAGCGCGTGGCGACCGGCTTCCTCGGGGCGACGAACCTCGCGCTGGGGCACGACGGCGCCGTCTACGTCGCCGAGCTCTTCGCCGGCAAGGTCACGAAGCTCAAGCACGGTCGGACGTCGACCGTCGTCTCGACCGACCGCCCACTCTCGGTCGAGGTCAAGGGAGGCTCTCTCTACGTCGGCACCCTCGCCGACATCACGTTCGGGCCAACCGGTCCGGTGGTCAACGCTCCTGGCAGCATCACCCGCTACCGACTCTGAGACCGGGGAACGCCCCGGGCCGACGTGCCCGGGGCGTTCCTGTGGGACCGCTAACGGTTCGGCCGCATCCGTGGGCACCCGCACCGAAAGATGGCAGGATCGGCCAATCAGCCGGCGCACCGTTGCGCCCGCACCTGAATGACCGTGTTCGCCCCGGAAGGACCATCTTGATGCGTCGCATGTCCCTCATCGCCGTCACCGGCTTCGTCGCCGCCGGCCTCACGCTCTCCGCCTGTGGGTCGAACTCGCTGTCCGGCTCACCGGGCGCGGGCAACACCCCCGCCGGGACGTCCGCCGGGGGTGGCGTCGACCAGGCCCTCGCGGCCAAGGTCCCCGCCAAGATCAAGTCCGCGGGCAAGATCGTCATCGGCACCGACCCGACCTACGCCCCCAACGAGATGCTCGCGGGGGACGGCAAGACCGTCGAGGGCTTCGACGTCGACGTCTTCAACGCCGTGGCGGCCAAGCTCGGCCTCAAGACCGAGTGGGTCCCCGCCGGCTTCGACTCGATCATCCTCGGCGTCACGGGCGGCAAGTACGACGTCGGCGTCTCGAGCTTCACCATCAACCCCGACCGCAAGAAGCAGGTCAACATGGTGAGCTACTACAAGGCGGGCACCCAGTGGGTCGTCGCCAAGGGCAACCCCAAGGGCATCAACATCGACGACGCCTGCGGCAAGAACATCGGCGCCCAGAAGGGCACGGTCCAGCTCGACGACCTGACCGCCCGCAGCAAGAAGTGCACCGACGCCGGCAAGCCGGCCATCAACCAGATCGTCCAGGAGGGCCAGGACCAGGTCACGGCCGACGTCGTCAGCGGCAAGACCGACGCGATGCTCGCCGACTCCCCCGTGGGTCTCTACGCAGTCAAGCAGACCGGTCAGCTCGACGCGCTCGGCGACATCTACGACTCGGCTCCCTACGGCTACGTGGTGCCCAAGGACCAGACCGACTTCGCCAACCTCCTCGTCGAGGCGCTCAAGGCCACGCAGAAGGACGGCAGCTACGAGGCGGCCCTCAAGAAGTACTCCGTCGAGGCCGGCGCGATCAGCGACTTCGCCCTCAACCCGTGAGTGATCGGGTGACCATGCCGACCACCGACGACCGGCCGGGCCTCATCGAGGCCCGGCCGGTCCGGCACCCCGGGCGCTGGGTGGCCCTCGCCGTCATCATCGTGCTCGTCGCGATGCTGATCAGCTCGTTCATCACGAACGACCGGTGGGGCTTCTCCACGGCCGCGGAGATCATGAACCAGACGCCGGTGCTCGAGGGGCTCTGGAAGGGCACGATCGTCGGCACGATCGGCGCGATGCTCATCGGTGTCGTCGGCGGTGTCATCGTCGCGATCCTGCGCCTGTCGCACAACCCCGTCCTGCGCGGCGTCTCCTTCGTCTACACGTGGTTCTTCCGCGGCATCCCGCGACTCGTGCTCCTCGCGATGATCGGCAGCGGCATCGGCTTCCTCTACGCCAACCTCGACTTCGGCATCCCGTTCGGCAAGCAGCTCGCCTCCCTCATGGGACTCTCGAGCGACTTCACGTTCTTCACGCTCGACGTCAACCAGTTCTCGAGCAGCCTGCTGGCCGGCATCATCGGCCTCGGGCTCTCGGAGGCGGCGTACATGGCCGAGATCGCACGTGCCGGCATCCTGTCGGTCGACAAGGGCCAGAACGAGGCCGCGGCAGCCCTCGGCATGAACCGTGGCCAGGCCATGCGCCGCATCGTGCTGCCCCAGGCGATGCGCGTCATCGTGCCGCCCACGGGCAACGAGACCATCGCCATGGTCAAGGACACCTCGCTGCTCTCGGCCATCCCGATCATCACGGAGCTCTTCTACCAGACCCGCGCCATCGGCACCCGCACGCTGCAGATCATGCCGTCGTTCGTCGCCGTCACCGCGTGGTACCTCCTCGTCGGGTCGGTGCTCATGGTCGGGCAGTACTTCCTCGAGAAGCGCTTCGGCCGAGGCTTCGGCACGGGGGCACCCAACAAGCGCTTCGCGCGCCCGGCCGGGGCAGGAGGCGCCTGATGTCCGACACCACCACCAGCGAGCCCACCAGCGAGCCCACCACCGGCCCCGACGCCCGTTCGCGCACCGGCGAGGACCGGCCGCTCGTCCGCGCGCTCAACGTGCTCAAGAGCTTCCACGGCAACGAGGTGCTCAAGGGCATCGACCTCGACGTGCACCGCGGCGAGGTGGTCTGCCTCCTCGGCCCCTCGGGCTCCGGCAAGACGACGTTCCTGCGCTGCATCAACCAGCTCGAGCAGATCGACGGAGGCCGCATCTGGGTCGACGGCGACCTGGTCGGCTTCCGCGACGACGGCGGACAGCTCTACCACCTCACCGACAAGCAGGTCGCAGCTCAGCGTCGCGACATCGGCATGGTCTTCCAGCGCTTCAACCTCTTCCCGCACATGACGGCGCTCGAGAACGTCATGGAGGCACCCGTCCAGGTGCGCGGTACGGGCAAGAAGCAGGCGAAGGCGCGAGCCCTCGAGCTGCTCGAACAGGTCGGCCTCGGCGACAAGCCGAACGCCTACCCGGCGCAGCTCTCCGGTGGCCAGCAGCAGCGGGTCGCCATCGCCCGGGCGCTCGCGATGGACCCCAAGCTCATGCTCTTCGACGAGCCGACGTCCGCGCTCGACCCCGAGCTCGTGGGCGAGGTGCTCCGCGTCATGCGCGAGCTCGCCGACCAGGGGATGACGATGATCGTCGTGACGCACGAGATGGGCTTCGCCCGTGACGTCGCCGACCACGTCGTCTTCATGGACGGGGGCGTCGTCGTCGAGGAGGGCAAGCCGAAGGACGTCATCAGCAACCCGCAGCACGAGCGGACGAAGGCGTTCCTCAAGCGCATGCGCAGCGAGCACGACGAGGCAGCCGCCGACGCCGAGTCCCTGGAGACGCCGAAACCCTGACGGTCTGACGATCCGCGTCCAGCCCGAGTGGGGGCCGAGGAGCCCGGACCGGAAGGTGTGGGCACAATGGGCTCATGACGACGGAGTCACCCGAGAGCCGACCCGGCCTGCCGGACCACGAGATCCCCACGATCGCGATCGACGAGCTGCGGGGCACCCAGCTGGACCGTCTCCGGCGGACCGCGCGGACGGCATACGACAACGTCCCGCACTACCGAGCGGCCTTTGACGCCAAGGATTTCCGTCCCGACGACCTGCGCTCGCTCGACGACCTGAGCCGTATGCCGTTCACGACGAAGGCGGACCTGCGCGCCAACTATCCCTTCGGGATGTTCGCCGTGCCACGGGAGCAGGTCGTCCGCGTGCACGCGAGCTCAGGGACCACCGGCCGCCCGACGGTGGTGGGGTACACGAAGGCCGACATCGACACGTGGGCCGACCTCATGGCCCGCTCGATCCGGCTCGCCGGCGGCCACCCGGGCGACGTCATCCACGTCGCGTACGGCTACGGCCTCTTCACCGGCGGTCTCGGCGCGCACTACGGCGTCGAGCGGCTCGGCGCGACAGTCGTGCCCGTGAGTGGCGGGATGACCGAGCGGCAGGTGCAGCTGATCCGCGACTTCCAACCCCGTGTCATCATGGTGACGCCCAGCTACTTCCTCAGCCTGCTCGACGAGATGGAGCGCGAGGGTGTCGACCCGGCGACGACGAGCCTGCAGGTCGGGATCTTCGGCGCCGAGCCGTGGACCGAGTCGATGCGCCGGGAGATCGAGCGACGCACCGGCATGGACGCCGTCGACATCTACGGCCTCTCGGAGGTCATGGGGCCCGGGGTCGCCCAGGAGGCCGCGACGACGAAGGACGGCCTCCACATCTGGGAGGACCACTTCTACCCAGAGGTCATCGACCCGATCACCGAGGAGGTGCTGCCCGACGGCGAGCTGGGCGAGCTCGTCCTCACGTCGCTGACGAAGCAGGCGATGCCCGTCATCCGCTACCGCACCCGCGACCTGACGCGGCTGCTGCCGGGCACCGCGGTCCCGTCGATGCGGAGGATGGAGAAGGTCACCGGCCGCACCGACGACATGATGATCGTCCGTGGCGTCAACGTCTTCCCGACGCAGATCGAGGAGCACGTGCTCGCGGAGCCGCGGCTGTCGCCGTACTTCCAGTGCGTCCTGACGCAGCCCGGCAGGATGGTCGAGCTGACCGTGCTCGTCGAGCCGCTCTCGCGGCTCGAGCCGGATGCCGCCGACCAGATCGCCCGGACGCTCTACGCCACGATCAAGGCCCGCATCGGCACGACGTGCCGCGTCGAGATGCGCGACCCCGGGTCGATCGAGCGCTCGATCGGCAAGGCCCGCCGCATCGTCGACGATCGGCCCAAGGCCTGACCGCGCGCGACACGGACCCGAGCCACCTGCCCTGCCGGCGACCGGCGACAGCTCGCGGCGCGGCCGGGAGAAGGCGGGTCAGGAGGTGCGGGACAGCACGACCCAGCCGGTCGCGACCTGGCTCGTCCTCTCGGCGACCGACAGCGGCCCCGATCCCGCCGGGAGCTCGCGGAGGTCCTGGCGGGTCTCCGTGCCGTCGCACGGGACGGTGATGCTGGCCACGGCGTCTCCCGGGACCGCCACGGAGGGCGCCCCGTCGACGGCGCCCTTACCCGGCGGCCCGAGCACGTCGACGACGAGCGTGCCACCGGCCGTGGCCGGCAGGCACCGTCCGGTCAACCGGTAGGCCTGGCCGGCCCGCACCGGCGCGGCCCGACCCGGCTCGCCCGAACCGCTCCAGAAGATGCCGTCGGCATCCCTGACGAGCAGGCGCGCCACGTCGGAGGCCGACTGCACGGGCGGCTCGAGCCGGTCGACCGTCTCGGCCTGGGGGATCGAGGTGAACGACGGACCCTCGACCGTGGGCTGCGGGGTGGGCACCTTCGCAGCGGTGCACGCCGAGGGGACCGCTGCCACCAGGGCCGCAACGGCTGCCACGCCCACGTGCCGGACGGAGCTCCGGGTCACGGCCCGTCGCGGTTCACGCATCGACATCCCCTGCCCATCTCGCTGAAGCGGACGCCTGAACGCTACCTCTCGAGTCCGTGCGCGGTCTGACGTATCACCGACGTGCGGCGTCTCTCTGACCGTCGAGGCCTCGACGGCCTCGCGCCGCCAGAGGTCACGAGGAGCACGTCATGGGAATCCCTCCACACGCCGCACGCCTGGCCGGAGCCTGGGCCGTCCAGACGACCC
Source organism: Terrabacter sp. Ter38 (assembly GCF_024519435.1). Lineage (GTDB taxonomy): Bacteria > Actinomycetota > Actinomycetes > Actinomycetales > Dermatophilaceae > Terrabacter. Next base: position 337,995 of record NZ_JALJRZ010000004.1, on the reverse strand, counting down.
GACCGGCTCCTGGTCCGGCACCGGCAGGAGTCGGTCAGAGCCGACGCGACCGGTCACGCCGGATCACGACAGCCCGCCTCCTGCACCCGCTGCGCCGACCGATCGCGCGGTCGCGCAACGAGGCCCAGAGCCCACTCGGCACCCAGCCCGCCCGGCACGCCTGACCGGGCGACCCGGCACACGACCACTCAGCCCGTCTGCGCCTTGAGCGCGGCCCGGACGATGTCGACCGCTGCTGCGGCGTCGAGCCCCGCGTCGCGGGCTGCTGCCGCGAACTTCGCCGCGAGCGCCATGACCGCGACGTCGGCCGTGTGCTCTCCGGACGCCACGACGGTCCCGGCCCGACGCCGCGTCTCGACGAGTCCGGCCGCCTCGAGCTCCTTGAAGGCGCGCGCCACGGTGTTGGCGGCCAGGCCGAGGTCCGCGGCGAGGGCCCGCACGGTCGGGAGGCGGTCGCCCGGCAGCAGGCGGCCCGTCGCGATGAGGCCGGCCAGCTGGGCACGGACCTGCTCGAAGGGGGGCTCGGCGACCTCGAGGTCGACGACGATGCGGAGGTCCTCGCTCATCGGGACCCCGCACCCGACGACGAGGCCACTGCCGCAGGCTGATTGGCTGTACGCGAACTCGGCACTGCAGGCGCGTCCCAGAGCAGGCAGAAGAGGGCGACGACCAGGCAGACGAAGCCGAGAAGCGTCAACGAGAAGGCGACGTTCTGCGTCCAGTCGGTGGGCGCGACGGGCGCGGGCGGGAGCTGCGAGCCGCTCACGGCGCCGCGCAGCCGTTGGGTCACGTCGTTGAGCTGCGGGCCGATGGTGAGGCAGAGCCCGGCGGCCGTGACGAGGGACCCGGCGGCCGACCACCGCAGGACCCGCACCCGCGCCCCGAGCCGCAGGGCGCGGTCGAGGGCGCGGTCGTCGGCGTACGCCGGACGGGCATCGGCGACGCGCAGGGCGAGCCACGTGGCGACCGCGAGCAGCGCGAGGGCACCGACCGTCCCCAGCGTGTAGTCGCGGCCGGGGTAGGCGCTCGTCGTCGTGACGACGACGCCCTCCCACTCGCGCATGCCCATCCGACCCCCGGGCGCGGACGTGAGCCACCCGACGAGCAGCCCCACGGCGCAGAGCACCAGCCCTGCGACGTAGTAGCCCGTCAGGCGCACCGACTCGGTGCCCCGGCGGATGTCCAGGGCGGCCTCGCGGCGAGGGCCTGGCGTCGACCGGCGGGGCGCCCAGCGCTCGGCCAGTGCCGCCACGAGGATGCCGGCGATGCCCGCGAGCGCCGGCACGGCCGGGTGGGCTGTGGCGCCCTCCCCCGACGACGACGCGGCGCCCCCGTCGACGCCCGCGCGGGCGACGGCATACGCGAGCAGTGCGCCGACGACGGAGCCCAGCGCGGCCCGGCGGCGGGCTCGCGCGGCGAAGGCATCGAGCCGGCGTGCGCCGAGCCAGCGCGCAAGGTTGACGACCAGCGCCAGCAGCACCACCGGGCCGAGGTACCACGTGACCACGCGCGCATCCATGCCGTTCCCCTTCGTCGGTCTTTGTCGCAATCATTTAACGCATTGATACAAAGCAGGTCAAGCGACCGGGACCGGGGTGAGCGGGGTCACGCCGATCCCTCGACAGCCCGGCCGCCGTCCGCGATCGCACCCGCTAGCATCTACTACGTCATGTAGTTCTGGCGCGACCCTCGCGGAGCCCCCATGGATGCAACGGACCTGGCACGGTGGCAGTTCGCCATCACCACCGTGTACCACTTCCTCTTCGTGCCGATCACGATCGGCATGTCTCTCATCGTCGCCGTCTTCCACACCGCCTGGGTGCGCACGCACAACCCGCAGTGGATGAGGCTGGCGAAGTTCTTCGGCAAGCTCTTCCTCATCAACTTCGCGCTCGGACTCGTCACCGGCATCGTGCAGGAGTTCCAGTTCGGGATGAACTGGAGCGACTACTCGCGCTTCGTCGGTGACATCTTCGGCGCCCCGCTCGCCATCGAGGCCCTCCTCGCCTTCTTCCTCGAGTCGACCTTCCTCGGCCTGTGGATCTTCGGCTGGGGCCGGCTCCCCGAGAAGCTGCACGCCACGACCATGTGGCTCGTGCACATCGGCACGGTGCTGTCGGCGTACTTCATCCTCGCCGCCAACTCCTTCATGCAGCACCCGGTCGGCTACACCTACAACGCCGCCAGCGGCCGCGCGGAGCTGACCGACTTCTTCGCGGTTCTGACCAACAAGGTCCAGCTCGTCACCTTCCCGCACGTCATCTTCGCCGCCTACATGGCCGGAGCCGGCGTCGTCATGGGCGTCTCGCTCTGGCTCATGCGCCGTGAGGCCAAGGCCGCTGCCGACGACGCGCAGGACGTGGCCCGCACCGACGCCCCGATGTATCGCAGGGCGACGCGCATCGGCGCGGTCCTGACGCTCGTCGCCGCCGTCGGCGTCTCCGTCACGGGCGACGTGCAGGGCAAGATCATGACCGAGGTGCAGCCGATGAAGATGGCGGCCGCCGAGGCGCTCTACGTGTCCGTCCCCGCCGGCGAGGGGGCACCCTTCTCGGTGCTGACGGTCGGCTCGCTCGACGGCTCGCACGCCAACGCCCTCATCGAGATCCCCGGCCTGCTCAGCTTCCTGGCGACGGGCAACGTCCAGGGCGCGGTGCGGGGGATCAACGACCTCAAGGCCGAGTACGCCAAGACCTACGGCGCGAGCGGCAACCCCCGGGTGGCCGACGTCGCGACGGCCTTCGTCCCCAACATCCCGACCACGTACTGGACGTTCCGTCTCATGATCGGTCTCGGGATCGCCACGGCGCTGATCGCGATCGCCGTGCTGTGGCTGACGCGCAAGGGACGCACCCCGACCGCGCGGTGGCTCGCGTATGCCGCCGTGGCCGCTCCGCTCCTCCCCGTCTTCGCCAACAGCTTCGGCTGGATCTTCACCGAGGTCGGACGCCAGCCCTGGCTCGTCTTCGGCCTCATGACGACCGCCAACGGCGTCTCGCCGAGCGTCTCGATGGGTGAGGTCATCACGTCGATGGTCGTGTTCACGCTCCTCTACGGCGCCCTCGCCGTCGTCGAGATCAAGCTCTTCCTGCACTACGTCCGCAAGGGAGCCGAACCCTTCGAGGAGCCGCAGGACCCCGCCGACCGGGACGAGGACGCACCCCTCGTCTTCGCCTACTGAGAAGGGCTGAGCTGCCATGGATCTCGCCACCTTCTGGTTCATCGTCATCGGCGTCCTCTGGACGGGCTACCTCGTCCTCGAGGGCTTCGACTTCGGCGTCGGCATGCTGCTGCCCGTCCTCGGCGGCACGCGCTACGCGTCCGACGCCGCCGACGCCGAGAAGCGCCGCCGCGTCCTGCTCAACACCATCGGCCCCGTGTGGGACGGCAACGAGGTCTGGGTGCTCACCGCCGGTGGCGCGACCTTCGCGGCCTTCCCGCACTGGTACGCAACGCTGTTCAGCGGCTTCTACCTGCCGCTGCTGCTCATCCTCGTCGCGCTCATCCTGCGCAACCTCGGCTTCGAGTACCGCCACAAGCGTCCCGAGGCACGGTGGAAGGCCCGCTGGGACCTGGCGATCTTCTGGGGCTCGCTCGTGCCGGCGCTGCTCTGGGGTGTCGCGCTGACGAACATCGTGCGCGGCGTGCCGATCGACGCGAACAAGGAGTTCACCGGCAACCTCTTCACGCTGCTCAACCCGGCCGGTCTCCTCGGTGGGCTCGTCTTCGTCGCGCTCTTCCTCACGCACGGCGCGATCTTCGTGGCGCTCAAGACCGACGGGAAGATCCGTCACGAGGCGCGCCAGATCGCCGAGCGCGTCGGCGTCGTCGCCGCGGTGCTCGCCGTCGCCCTGCTCCTCTGGATCGGCATCACCGACGGCAAGCTCGCCTCGTGGGTCACCACGGTGGTCGCGGCGGCCGCCCTCCTCGGCGGCCTCGCGGCCAACCGGGCCGGGCGCGAGGGTTGGGCCTTCATCGGCACGGCCGTCACCATCGGCATGGCGGTCGCGACGTACTTCCTCGTGCTCTTCCCGAACGTCATGCCCAGCTCGACCAACCCGGACTGGAACCTCACCATCGCCAACGCCTCGAGCACCGACTACACGCTCAAGGTCATGACGATCGTCGCGCTGATCTTCACCCCGATCGTGGTGATGTACCAGGGCTGGACGTACTGGGTCTTCCGGAAGCGCTTGACGGTCAAGCACATTCCCGAGGACGCACCGCGCGAGCCCGTCTCCCGCTGACCGACCGACCTCCACGACCCACCCGTCCGAACCGACCAGAGAGCACAGACTCCGTGAAGCCCTTCGACCCACGACTCCTCCGGGCGGTCCCTGCCGCCCGGAGGCCCGTGGCCGTCCTGGCCGTGACCGGCATCGCGAGCGGTGTCACGACGATCGCCACGGCCTTCGCGCTGTCGGCGGTCGTCGTCGCGGTCGTCGAGGGGACCGACCTCGCGTCGCCCCTCACCTGGCTGCTCGGGCTCTTCGTCGTGCGGGCCGGCCTCGCCGCGTCGACGGAGCGGGTGGCCGCGTGGGCCGGGGTCTCCGTCTCGTCGGCGCTGCGGGCAGCGCTGCTGCGCCGGTGGGGCACCGTCGACGCCGACGCGCGGCTCGAGCCGGGCGCGGCCATCTCGCTCGCGACCGCGGGCACGTCCGCCGTGGAGCCGTACGCCGCCCGATTCCTCCCGACGCTCGTCACCGCGGCCGTCGTGCCGGTCCTCGCCATCGCGACGCTCGTCGTCGTCGACTGGCCGAGTGCGGTCGTCGTCGCGCTGACGCTGCCGCTCCTGCCCGTCTTCGCGGCACTCATCGGCAAGGCCACCGCCGAGTCGACGGAACGCCGCTGGGCCGCCCTCGCTTCGCTCTCGGGCCACTTCCTCGACGTCGTGCGCGGCCTCCCGACCCTCGTCACGTACGGACGCGCCCGGCGCCAGGCCACGACGGTGCGCGAGGTCAGCGACCGACACCGGCGCGCCACCATGGAGACCCTGCGCATCGCGTTCCTGTCGTCCGCCGCCCTCGAGCTGCTCGCGACGATCTCCGTCGCCATCGTCGCCGTCACCGTGGGCCTGCGCCTCTCGCACGGCTCGATGGCTCTCGGGGCGGGACTCGTCGCGATCCTCCTCGCGCCTGAGGCCTACTGGCCGGTGCGCCGGGTCGGCGCGGAGTACCACGCCGCCGCCGACGGTGCCGTCGCCCTCGACGCGATCCTCGCCCAGCTCGACCCCCCCGCGGCCGTGCCCGGGTCCCTCTCGACGCCCGCACCGAACGCTGCGTTCGGTGGGAGGGCGCCGGGGAGTGGGCGGGTCGGGGAGGTGCGGGTCGCTGGCCTCACCTACGCGTATGCCGGGTCGCCGGCTCCCGTGGTCCGTGGCCTCGACCTCGTGGCGGGTCCCGGGCTCACCGTCGTGACCGGGCCGTCCGGAGTCGGCAAGTCGACGCTGCTCGACCTCATCGCCGGGCTGCGCCGGGCCGGCGCCGGGACCGTCGAGGCTCCCCCGTCGCACTACGTGACGCAGCGGCCCTTCCTCTCGACCGGGTCGGTGCGCCAGGCGCTGACGATCGGGCATCCCGCCACCGACGAGCAGCTCTGGGAGGCCCTGCGCGTCGTCGGCGTCGACGGCGTCGTCGCGGCGCTCCCCGGCGGGCTGTCCGCCGACCTCGGCGACGACGGCTTCGGCCTGTCCGCCGGACAGCGCCAACGGCTGGCCCTGGCCCGCGCCTGGCTCGCCCCCGAGACGCTGCTGCTCCTCGACGAACCGACCGCGCACCTCGACCCAGAGGGCGCCGAGCACGTCGCGGCCCTCGTCGCCGAGCTCGCCGAGCGTCGTGTCGTCGTCGCTGTCACGCACCGCGACGAGCTGCTCGCGCACGCCGACCACCACCTCGTCCTCGCCGCCGCAGACGCAACCTCCGTCGAGGTGATCCCGGAGGCGACGGCGCTGTCGACATCACCTCGAACCGCCGGAGAGGAGGACGACCGATGAGCACCGCCTCCACCCCCGACCCCCGCGTCGAGGTGATCGCGCACCCCACGCCGGTGACGGCAGCACCTCGAACCGCCGGTTCGCGGCGGCGCGTCTGGTGGCCCTCGGCCGGCACCGTGCGCGGCGGCCTGCTCGGCGGCATCGCCACGGCGTCGGGCATGGCCCTCACCGCGACATCGGGATGGCTCATCGTCCGGGCGTCCCAGCAGCCCGTCATCCTCACCCTGCTCACCGCGATCGTCGCCGTGCGCGCCTTCGGCATGGCGCGACCCGTCTTCCGCTACTGGGAGCGGCTGACGAGCCACGACGCCGCGCTCGAGATGCTCGCCGAGCGGCGGACCTCCGCCTACGAGGCGCTCGTACCGCTCACACCCGCCCGGCTCGGGCGCCGCCGCCGCTCCGACGTGCTGACCGGGGTCGTCGACGACCTCACCGACGTCGTCGACGCGCAGGTGCGAGTCACCGTGCCGGTCATCTCGACGGCCGTCGCGGGCGGCATCGCCATCGCGCTCACCCTCGTGCTGTCCCGGCCCGTCGGCCTCGTCATGCTCGGGCTCGGCGTCGCCGTGTGCCTCATCAGCGCCCTGGCGGCGCACCTCGAGTCCCGCTCCCTGCCAGAGCTGCTCGCGGCCCGCGCCGAGGTGACCCGCGTCAGCGAGCTCATGGCGAGCCAGTCGGGCGAGCTCCGCGCCGTCGGGGGTTGGGCGACGGCACTCGGTTGGCTCGACGAGGCCCACACCTCGCTCGACCGGGCCACCCGACGCATCAGTCTCGGCCGGGCCGCGGCGGCCTCGCTCTTCCTCGTCGTCGTCGGGGCGGCGGTGGCCGCAACCGCCGTCATCGCGCAGGACCTCGCCGTCTCGACCCCGGTCAAGGCGCTGCTCGTGCTCACCCCGGTCGCCGTCTCCGAGGCCATCACCCCGCTCGTCGACGCCATGCGGGCCCTGGCCCGAGCCCGCGGCAGCGAGCACCGCATCGACGCACTGCTCGACCTCACCCCGGCCGTCGCCGACGAGCCCCACCACGCAGCCGCCGCCGAGGCCGGCCACGCGCCCGACGACACGTCGGGCGTCCGGCCCGAGCACACGGCATACGCACGCAGTGACGTCACGGCGCGGGCACTCACCGCCTCGTGGACGGGCGAGCGCACCGACCTCGCGTCGACCGACCTCGACGTGCCCGCGGGCAGTCGCATCGCCGTCACGGGGCCCAACGGCAGCGGCAAGTCGACCCTGCTGGCCGTGCTGGCCCGCCACCTCGACCCGTCGGGCGGGACCTACCGCCTCGGCGCGACCGACGTGCTCGGTCAGCCGCTCGAGGAGACCCGGGCTCGCATCGCCGTCGTCGACGACGAGACCCACGTGTTCGCCACGAGTCTGCGCAACAACCTGACGCTGGCCCGGCCCGACGCCGACGACGCCGACGTCGAGCGCGCCCTCCGCGCCGCCGGCCTCACCCTCCTCCTCGAGAGCCTGCCGGACGGCCTCGAGACGACGCTCGGGTCCGCCGGCCGCGGGCTCTCCGGCGGCGAGCGGGCCCGCCTCGGCATCGCCCGCGCCCACGTCAGCGGCCGCCCCGTCGTCCTCCTCGACGAGCCGGTCGCCCACCTCGACCCGCCCACGGCCCGAGCCGTCGTCGAGGACCTGACGCGCCTCGGCAGCGCACCGGGTACGACAGGGGTGGCGGGTGCCGCGCCCGCGCAGACGATCATCATGGTGACCCACCGCGACGACGGGGCCGACCTGTTCGAACGTGTCCTCGAGGTGCGCCGCCCGTCATCGGGGACGTTGTCCCCGCCCACCGCAGACCCGGTCCCCCGCTCGGGCGACCGCACGCACGAAGCCGACCCACCCCGTCGGTAGATTGGAACGCCATGCCCAGCACCCCCCGCAACCGTCTCGGCGACCTCGAGCGTGTCGTCATCGAAGAGCTCTGGACCACGGCGGACGCCCATCCCGAGGGTCGCACCGTCCGCGAGGTCCACGACGCGATCGGCGTCGAGCGCGGGCTCGCCTACACGACGCTCATGACGGTCCTCGACCGGATCGCGAAGAAGGACCTCGTCCGCCGCGAGCGCGACGGGCGCGCCTGGCGCTACACCGCGGCGTCGACCCGTGCCGAGCTGACGTCGGAGTCGCTGCACCACACCCTCGGCGAGCTCGCCGGCGACACGCGACGCACCGCGCTGCTGCACTTCCTGGACGAGTCCACCCCGGAGGAGCTCGACGAGCTCAGGGCCGCGCTCGCCGAGCTCGAGGCCCGGCGCCCGGACGAGGCGAAGCGCTGACCGACCGATGACCCCCTCTGCGGCCCGCCGCGCCACCTGACCGTGCTCGTCGTCGCGGCCCTCGTCGTCCTCGCGGTCCTGCTCGCGTGGCCGGTGCCGCGCGCCCTCGCCCGCGCGACGTCCCTGCGCCGCGCGCCCCGGGCCGCGCTCGTGCTGTGGCAGTCCACCGCCGCCACCGCCGTGCTCGCCGCGCTGCTCGCGGCACCGGCCGCGATCCCGCTCCTCGTCGGGAGGCAGGTGCGCCTCTCGGAGCACTGGGTGACGCTCGCCGTGGCCGCCGCGCTCAGCGGGGTCGTCGCCGTGCGGCTGCTGCTCTCGGGCGACCGGGTCGGGCGCAACCTGCGGACGGCTCGCCGGCGCCACCGGGATCTCGTCGACCTGCTCGGCGTGCCCGGCGAGGGCGCCGACCGGCACATGCGCGTCCTCGAGCACACGACCCCCACCGCCTACTGCGTCCCGGGCGTCCGCCGGCGCGTCGTCCTGACCCAGGGCACCCTCGACCGGCTCGGCCCCGACGAGCTGTCGGCGGTCCTCGCACACGAGCGGGCCCACCTCGGTGCCCGCCACGACCTCGTCATGGAGTTCTTCACCGTCGTCCACGAAGCGATGCCCGGCTTCCTGCGCTGCGACGACGCCCTGCGCGAGGTGCACCTGCTCATCGAGGTGCTCGCCGACCGGGCCGCGGTCCGTCACGCCGGGGCTGTCAGCACCGGGCGCGCCATCGTCGCCATGGCCGGCGGACCCAAGCCGGCCGGCGCCATGGCGATGGCCGACAGCACGCGCGTCGCGACCGCGCGCATCGGGCTCCTCGACGCCGAGCGGATCGCCGGGCTGCCGATCCCCGTCGTCGCGGCGATGATGTATGCCGTGTCGGCCGTTCTCATCGCCACGCCGCTCGCGCTCTACCTCGGCGCGATCGCCGAGCTCACGCTCGTCTGAGGGCCTGCCGACGCGCGGGCCCGCCCTCGATAGGGTGGCGCCATGCGCGTACTCGTCAGCGGCGGAGCCGGCTACATCGGCTCGCACACGGTGGTCCAGCTCGTCGCGGCGGGGCACGAGGTGCTCATCGTCGACAACTTCGGCAACAGCAAGCCGACGGTCGTCAACCGTCTCGAGGCCCTGACCGGCACCCACCTCGACGTGCGGTCGTTCGACCTGCGCGACCACGACAAGACCGAGCACCTCTTCGCCAACGAGAAGATCGACGCGGTCATCCACTTCGCCGGGCTCAAGGCCGTCGGCGAGAGCGTCGAGCTGCCGCTCGAGTACTACGAGAACAACCTCGTCTCGACCTTCTCGCTCGTGCGCGCGATGCGGCGACACGGCGTGACGAAGCTCGTCTTCAGCAGCTCGGCCACGGTCTACGGCCACAACAGCCCGCCGCTCACCGAGGAGATGTCGACCGCGGCGACCAACCCCTACGGCTGGACCAAGGTGATGATCGAGCAGGTCCTGCGCGACGTCGCCGCCGCCGACCCGGAGCTGCGGATCGCGCTGCTGCGCTACTTCAACCCGGTCGGCGCGCACGCGAGCGGCACCATCGGCGAGGACCCCCAGGGCATCCCCAACAACCTCATGCCGTTCATCGCCCAGGTCGCGGTCGGCCGACGCGAGAAGCTGCTCGTCTTCGGTGACGACTACCCGACCCCCGACGGCACGCCGTTGCGCGACTACATCCACGTCGAGGACCTCGCCGCCGGCCACCTCGCGGCGCTGACCAAGCTGGGCCAGGTCGACGACCCGGTCTCGACGTGGAACCTCGGCACCGGGCACGGCACGAGCGTCCTCGAGGTGCTGCACGCCTTCGAGCAGGCCGTCGGGCGCGAGCTGCCCTACGAGGTCGTCGGCCGCCGGGCTGGTGACCTGCCCGAGTCGTTCGCCGACCCGTCCCGCGCGCACGCCGAGCTCGGCTGGCGTGCGGAGCGCACCATCGAGGACATGTGCGTCGACCAGTGGCGCTGGCAGAGCGCCAATCCCACCGGCTACCCCGACGCCTGACTCGTCCACGGACGCGACGTCCGTCCCGGCCCCGAGACGCCACCCGCGGCAGCCACGCGAGGGGCAGGCCTGGGGTCAGACTGGGGTCAGGGCTGGGGGTCCAGGGCGTCGTAGTGGCGGAAGGACGACACCCTCGCGACGGAGGCGATGACGAGCACGACGACGAGGACGCCGCCGACGACGGACGGCACCCACGTCGCCGTCAGGGTCGCGAGCGTCCCGGCGAACATCTGACCGAGGCGCGGTCCACCCGTGACGACCACCGTGAAGACGCCCTGCGTGCGGCCGCGCAGGTGGTCGGGCACGGCGGCCTGGAGGATCGACTGCCGGAAGATCGCGCTGATGTTGTCGGACCCTCCGGCCACGGCGAGGCACAGGGCCGCGAGCGCGAGCGCCCAGCGGTTGGCGTCACCGAAGTCCATCGACGCCACCGCGTGCCCGCCCAGCTCGGTGACGGCGAGGACGATGCCGAAGCCGAGGATCGCGAGGCCGTAGGAGACGATCGCGTTGCGGATCGCGAGGCCCTGCCAGCGCAGGCCGGTCACCCGACCGGACCCGAGGCTCGAGACGATGCCGCCGACCGCGAACGACGCGAGCAGGATGCCGGCCGTGACCGACCCGCCGCCGATGACGATCGCGCCGACGGCGGGGAAGAGCACCATCGGCTGGCCGAACGTCATCGCGATGATGTCGACGATGAAGCTCATCCGGACGTTGGGCGAGCGCCGCAGGTGCGCGAGCCCGTCGACGACCGAGCGGAAGCCACCGGTGGTCGGCCGCTCACCCTCGGGCCGGATGCGCGGGAGGGTCCAGAGCCCGAAGAAGCCGGCGAAGAAGAGGACGACGTCGACGGTGTAGGTCCACGCGTAGCCGGCCCGTGCGACGAGGACGCCGGCGATGCCCGGCCCGACCGTCACCATGATCCCGGCCGAGATGCCGAGCAGCGCCGCGGCCTTGGGCAGCTGCTCCTTGGGCAGCAGGCGTGGCGTGATCGCCTGTCGCGTGGCCGAGGCGATCGTCGCCGCCACGGCGTTGACCGTGGTGATGACGTAGAACATCCAGACCCGCTCGGCCCCGAGCCAGACGATCGTCGCGAGGAGCAGGGTCGAGGCCCATGCCACCGTCGAGGCGGACAGGGCCACCGTGCGCCGGTCGAAGCGGTCGGCGATGGCACCGCCGTAGAGCCCGGCGATGACCATCGGCAGCAGGGAGAACCACGCGACGAGCGAGACCATGAAGGTCGAGCGCGTCAGGTCGTAGATGTGCAGCCCGACCGCGGTGTTGGTGACGAAGGTGCCGACCCCGGCGAGCGTGTTGCCGAACCAGAGCCGGGCGAAGGGCGGGCTGACCCGCAGCGGCGTCAGGTCGACGAAGTGCGACCGACGTGCGGCCGGGGCGGGAGCCTCAGGGCCTGGGGGTGCATCGGTCACAGAGTGAAACTACGCCACCGCCAGGTCGCCCGGCGGCGCGGGGAGGCAGGCCTCGGCGTCGCGCAGTCGCGAGCCGTCGCGCACCCACACCCAGCGTCCGTCGACGGTGCGACGAGCCACCTGGGTGCGCACCGTGCCGTCCGGGGCGGTCGACGTCGTCATCGCGAGCCCGCCGGTCACCACGGCGCGGGCCGACACCGCCGGCGCCGGCCCACCGACCGGACCGAGGACTCCCGCGGCCAATGCGGCAGCGAACGCCGTGCGGATGGCGGTGGAGCCCGCCGCCTCGCGACCGCGCGGAAGGCTCACGACCGCGTCGGCGGCATACAACCCCACGATGCCGTCCAGGTCGCCGGACGCGACGCAGGCGGCGAAGCGGGACTCGAGGGCCTCGGGGGCACTGGCCCCCACGGCGGACGGGTGCGCGGTCGTCGTCATGGTCACACCGTCCCACCGGCCACCGACAGCCCCACCTGCCTCACGGCCAACCCCAGCACCGGCGCACCGAACGCCGCCTCGACCCGCTCGGCGCCACCGTGACGAGGTGGGATCGCGCTTCGGGCCTCGCGGCCCGATCCGCGGTGTTCAATGGGCACCATGTCGTCTCGCCCACTCCACGTCACCTTCGTGTGCAGCGGCAACATCTGCAGGTCGCCCATGGGTCACGTGATCCTCCAGCGCCTCGTCGACGACGCGGGCATCGCCGACCACGTCCGGGTCAGCTCGAGCGGCACCGGCGACTGGCACGTCGGCGAGCACGCCGACCCGCGCACCGTCCAGGTCCTCGCCGAGCACGGCTACGACGGGTCCCGGCACCGGGCCCGCGAGTTCGACCCCGACGAGTTCGACGACCTCGACCTCGTCCTCGCCTCCGACGAGGGACACGTGCGCACGCTGCAGCGACTGGCCCGCACCCCGCGCAACCGCAGCAAGATCCGGCTCGTGCGCGAGTTCGATCCCGAGGCCGTCGCCGCGGGCACCCTCGAGACCGGGGACCCGTGGTACGGCGGCCCCGAGCACTTCGCCCGGTGTTTCGCAGAGGTCGAGGCGGCTTGTCATGGCATCCTTCACCACGTCAGGGACCAGCTGGACGGCCGGCTGGCCGGACGCGCACACTCCCAGCACGACCCGGAGCAGCCCTGACCCGATGCGAGACCTGAATCTGACTGTGCCCGACTATCCCTATGGTTCCCCGTGCTGGGTCGACCTGCTCGTCAGCGACGTCCCCCGCGCCCAGACGTTCTACAGCGAGCTCTTCGGCTGGCGCTGGCTGGCCGGCGACCCCGCGACCGGCGGCTACACGATGGCGCTCCTCGACGGCCACCCCGTCGCCGGCATCAGCCGCAAGCCCGAGACGGCGCCGATCCCCAGCCAGTGGACGACCTACCTCCGCGTCGGCGACATCGACGTCGCGGCTCGCGCCATCCACGCCTACGGCGGACGCACCCTCGGACGCCCCGTCTCCATCGGTGCCCTGTCCCGCACCCTCATCGCCGTCGATCCCGGCGGCTCCTACTTCGGGGTCTGGGAGCCCGGCGACCTGCCGGGCAGCGGCATCCTCGACGAGCCCGGGTCGCTCACGTGGAACGAGCTGCTCACCCGCGACTACGAGATGGTGCAGAACTTCCAGTTCGGCGTCTTCGGCCACGAGTTCACCGACGAGACCGAACCCGGCGGCCCACGCTGGGCGACGGCGCACACCGGCGACGGCAACCCGGCCTACGGTCTCGCGGAGATCGACGGCGAGTGGCCCGCCGAGATCCCGCCGCACTGGGTGGCGTCCTTCGCGACCCGCAACGTCGTGCCCGGCCTGGCGCGTGCGCTCGACCTCGGCGCGACGCTGCTCCAGGGACCGTTCGACGGCCCCTACGGCATGGGTGCGGTGCTGAGCGGCCCTGAGGGAGAAGTGTTCTCGCTCCTCGTCCCCGACCTCGACTGACCACCACCCGAGCGTCCACGACCCACTCACCCGCCGACCCATCGACGTCAGGAGCCACCCGTGCCCGTCCACGAGGAGTCCTTCGCACCCGGAACGCCGTGCTGGGCCGACGTCATGGTCGACGACCTCGACCGCGCCCGCGCCTTCTACGGCAGCCTCTTCGGCTGGACCTTCCAGGACCTCCCACCCGAGGCGGGCGGGTACGTCATGGCCCGCAAGGACGGCCACGTCGTCGCGGGCGCCATGGCCAAGAACCCGGACGACCCCGGGCAGGTCAGCGCGTGGACGGTCTACCTCGCGACCGACGACGTCGAGGCCACGGTCGAGCGTGCCCGCGAGGCGGGCGGCGTCTTCTTCCTCGGGCCGATGGACGTCCTGCAGGTCGGTCGCATCGCCGTCGGCGCCGACCCGGCCGGGGCCGCCTACGGCCTGTGGCAGGCCAAGGAGCACACAGGCACCGACCTCGTCGACGAGCCCGGGTCCCTCTGCTGGGCCGAGTCGATGAGTCGCAGCTACGAGGCGAGCAAGACCTTCTACGCCGATGTCTTCGGCTACCGCCTGCAGGAGATCGGCGAGGGCGGCTTCCAGTACTCCGTCGCGACGCTCGAGGGTGACACGCCCATCGGCGGCATCGGCGCCATCCCTGCCGCGGCGCCCGCCGACGTGCCCTCGCACTGGATGACCTACTTCGCCGTGGCCGACGCCGACGCGGCGGCCGACCGGGTCACTGCGCTCGGCGGCACCGTCATGCAGCCGCCCTTCGACACCCCCTACGGCCGGATGGCACTCGTCGCCGGCCCCCAGGGCGAGACGTTCTCGGTCATGCAGCTCCCCGCGCAGCCCGCCGCCGACTGAGACCCCGCGGACGGCGGGCGGATGCCGCCGGGCCCGGACCGCGCTGCACCCGCGGACCGCGCCGGACGGCATACGAACCACGTCTCGCGCTCTGGGAGGATGTCGGCATGGCAACGCTCGCTGACGCAACCCCGCCCATCGCGCTCGGGGCGCTCGACGGTCGCTACCGCGGCGCCGTCGCGCCGCTCGTCGACCACCTGTCGGAGGCAGCGCTCAACCGGCAGCGCGTGCACGTCGAGATCGAGTGGCTCATCCACCAGACGAGCCACGGCGTCGTGCCGGGCGTACGGCAGCTCACCGACGACGAGATCGCAGCGCTGCGAGCCGTTGTCGAGGACTTCGGCACCGCCGAGGTTGCCGAGCTCGGCGAGATCGAGCGGGTCACCGTCCACGACGTCAAGGCCGTCGAGTACTTCCTCAAGAAGCGCCTCACGGCGATCGCCCCGGCGCACGAGGACCAGGGACTCGCCGAGCTGATCCACTTCGGCTGCACGAGCGAGGACATCAACAACCTCTCCTACGCCCTCATGGTCAAGGGCGCCGTCCAGCAGGTGTGGCTGCCCAGGGCGCAGGCACTCGTCGCGCAGGTGTCAGATCTGGCGCGCGAGCTCAAGGACGTGCCACTGCTCGCGCACACCCACGGGCAGCCCGCGACGCCGACGACGATGGGCAAGGAGCTCGCCGTCCTCGCGCACCGCCTCGGCCGACAGCTGCGCCGCATCGAGGAGCAGGAGTACCTCGGCAAGTTCAACGGCGCGACCGGCACCTTCGGGGCGCACGCGCTCGCCCTGCCCGACGTCGACTGGCCCGCCGTGTCGCGCGCGTTCGTCGAGGGCCTCGGCCTCACGTGGAACCCGCTGACGACGCAGATCGAGAGCCACGACTGGCAGGCCGAGCTCTACGCCGACGTCGCGCGTTTCAACCGCATCCTGCACAACCTCTGCACCGACGTGTGGACCTACATCTCGATGGGCTACTTCGCCCAGGTCCGCGGCCACGGCACGGTCGGGTCGAGCACGATGCCGCACAAGGTCAACCCGATCCGCTTCGAGAACGCCGAGGCCAACCTCGAGGTGAGCAACGCGCTGCTCGACGTGCTCGGCGGCACGCTCGTGCAGAGCCGCCTCCAGCGCGACCTCACCGACTCGAGCATGCAGCGCAACATCGGCACGGCCTTCGGGCACTCGATGCTCGCGCTCGACAACGTCGCCCGCGGCCTCGCCGGTCTCGACGCCGTGCCGGAGCGCATGGCAGCCGACCTCGAGGGCAACTGGGAGGTGCTCGGCGAACCGATTCAGTCGGCGATGAGGGCCCTTGGGGCGCAAGGCGTTCCGGGGATGGAGGAGCCCTACGAGCGACTCAAGGAGCTGACCCGCGGTCGCCGCATCGATGGTGACGACCTGCGCGAGTTCGTCCGCGGGCTGGGGCTGCCCGCCGACGTCGAGGCCCGCTTCGTGGCCCTGACGCCGCAGACCTACACCGCCCTCGCGAGCCGGCTCGTCGACGACTACCTCGCCTGACGGCATACCCCTCGGGCTGGCGGCCACGCGCCGACCGACGACCGTTGCTCGCCGAGCCCTCGCGACACGCCGAACGACACGCCGGGCCCGGGCATCGGCGGCGACCAACGGTCGTCCGTCGGCGGCCCAGCGTCAGTCTTGCGGGCGGTCGAGCCGCTCGGCGGCGTCCCGGAGCACCTGGGCGACGCGTGAGCCGAACCGCGCCCCCGGCGTGGGATCGGTCTCGACCTGCTTGCGCAGCGCCTCGGCCTCGGCCTGCGCCGCGGCCCTGACCTCGGGGTCCTCGGACTCGAGGCGCTCGGCGAGCGCCGCCACCTGACGCACCGCGTCCCCGACCGCGGCCACCGCCGCAGCGGGTGACGCCGTCAGCTCCTGGGGCGTGCGCCCGGTCTGCCGGGCCACCCACCGCGTCCCGGGCCCGTATGCCGTCTCTTCCGGTTCGGTGCTCATGTGTCCTCCTGCGCGTCGTCGGTACGCACCCCGAGGAGGTCGCCCGCGTCGCGGTCACCCCGGGCCACGGCTTCGAGGTCTTCGAGCGAGGTGACGACGTGGCCGGCCTCGGGGTGGGCGGTGAGACCCAGGCCGGTGGAACAGCCCCAGACCTCGTCGCCGACGCGGTAGCCGACGAGGGGCACGCCGGCATCGGCCAGGTCGACGTTCACGTCGGCGAGGGCCGGGTCGTCGAGGGTCACCAGCACTCCCTCGAGCGCCCCCGCCGCTGAACGACTCGGTGGGTCGAGGGGGTTGCCGGTCAGGTCCAGCACCTGGAGCCCGTCCAGTGCGATGATGGCTGAGGCGTCGCGGATCCTGTTGCGGCGCAATGACAGGACCTGCAGGGGCAGGCCGGCGACGGGCGAGACGTCGGCGAGGTCACTGTTCTCGACGGCGAGCACGTGGAGCCCGCTCAGGAGAGACAGCACGGAGTAGTCGCCGACGTCGCAGGCGATGAGCGACAGGGTCTCGAGACCGGTGAAGCGCTCGAGCCCGTCGAGGGAGCGAGCGTGCGACACGATGAGGTCGACGACCTCTCCCGGCGTGGTTCCCGCGGCGACCGCACCGGCCTCGACGAGCTCGGCGAGGGCCCGGTCCACGTCGGTCGTCATGCGCCCGTCTCCGCCGCGACGGCAGCGGACGACGCCGCGAAGTTGGCCTGGATCCGTTGCCAGTTGAGGCGCTGCCGGAAGGCGAGCTGCGCCACCGTGAGGGCCGCGTCCTCACCGCTCTCGAGCCGGAAGAGCATTCCGACGGGCTGGCTCAGGGCGCTCTCGGGAATCATGCCGACACCGCCGTCCCAGACACGCCCGGGCAGCTGGGACTGCAGGTGCTGGATGTACGCCAGTGGCCCGAGCCCGTTCTGCGCGTTGAACTCGTTGCGAAGCCAGTCATGGAACTCCTCCGTGCCCATCGTGCCGGTCATCGAGGTCGGGTCCGCCGGGTCTCGGAACGCACCGACGTGGCCCGACATGCGCACCGTAGCCACTGTGCTGTCCGCCGCGCGCATGCCTCGTGGGGCGCGCGAGCTCGTGACGACGGGCGGGTGCAGCACGTAGCGCGTGGGCGACCGCAGCGTGTTGTGCGCGACGACCCACCGGAGGCCGTCGCGGATGTTGCCGGTGTTGGCGGTCTCGACGGCGGTCTCGATGACCCGCGGGATGAACCCCGTCGTGATCCACTCGTGGCTCGCGGGCTCGACCTTGCGGAAGAGCCGCTTGACGTAGTTCTTCGTCTCAGCGCTCGCGTTCCAGACGGCGATGAACTGGGCCCACGTGACACCGTTCGAGCTGCCGGGCGAGACCATGGCGCGCAGGAAGGCGATGACGTCGCCGGCCCGGGTGATCGCCGTCTTGATGAGCGGGTTGACAACGTCGGCCGGGAGCCCGACGAACGACCCCCAGCGGCCACCGGACGCCGTGAAGGTCATCGTCTGGATCTGCCGCAGCAGCGCCGAGTTGTCCTCGGTCGTGATCGAGCGGTTCGCGACTCGGATCATCCGCGTCACCGTGTCGCTGCCCAGCACCCGCAGGAAGTCGGTGCGCACCGTGTGGGCCGGGTCGGGCGAGTCGGTCTCGAAGGCGTGGTTCTTGAAGGTGCCGGACGAGGCGGAGCGTGGGTTGCGCTGGCTGCCGACGAGGAACCACGGCAGCAGCTGTCGGTGCGTCGACGGCTGCCCCAGGTAGCTACGAGCGCCGTCGGTCGAGACCACGCTCGGCTCCCAGATCGGCGTCGTGCCGTCCGGCGCGAGCTTGGGCCGCGCGATGGTCGGCTCCCACTGGGAAGCTACGGTCGCCGCGTACTCCGTGCCGTGGCCCTGGAGGTGCGAGGCGATGTCGCGGAGGTAGTCGTCCGGGTTCTTCTCCTCGAACAGCTCGAAGCACTCGCGCAGGACGGTGGCGAGCCCTCGCTGCCGGGACTCGAGAGCGTTGTCGGACGGCGGCTCCTGCTCGCCCCGCGGGTCGCGGTTCGCCGCCTCGAAGGCCTGGGCCAGGGCGTCGGCCTCGGCGTCCATCGACGTGAGCAGCCCGTCGAGCTCGGTCAGCTTGGCGTCGGCGGCCGAGCGGTCCTCGGCGTTCTCGATGGCGGAAAGACGTCCCCGCCACTCGGCGGCCTTGTCACGGATCGCGGTCGGGGTCGAGGCCACCATGAGCGTCGCGTCGTTGCCGGCTCGGTCGATCCAGGTGCGGTGGGCCTCGTGGGCGGCGCTGAAGCGCACTGTCGTGCCGAGCTCGGTGTCGCCGTTGTGGCCGGCCTGCGCGGGATCACCACCGATTCCCATGCGCGCCAACAGCGCCCGCCCGCGCTCGGCGAGGAAGCCGATGACCCGATCCATCGCGGCATACACGACCGCCTGCATGCGGGTGATGACGTCGGCGATCTCGCCGGGCAGTCCACCGAGGTGACAGAGGCCGGCGAGGAAGTCGATGACCGGCGGGATGAGAGAGGCGAGGGAGCGCTCGACGGCGGCGGCCAGGCCGCCGATGTTGCCGGCGATGACGTCGGCCATGCCGTTGACGATGGCCTCGACGAAGCGGAAGATCCGCGCCGCGTTGCGGAAGATCCACGAGCACACCTGGTAGATGAGGTCGATGGCCTGGGCGATGGCACCGACCGGGTTGAGCATCCCGATGACGCGGACGACGACCTGCTGGATGAGGGTCTCCACGAGATACTGCACCGCGGCCTCGAGGATCATGTTCACGATGTTCTCGGGGGTCAGCTGCTCCTTGACGAGCTCGACGAGCCCCTCGGGTCCGCGTTCGATGAGGACCGAGACGAGCTGCCAGGCGGCCTCGATGACGTCGACCGCGGTGGGTCCGATGTGCCGCACGAGGATCTCGCGGACGCGCGGCCACGTGACGCCCATGAGCTGGAGCGCGAAGGAGAAGAGGGAGCGCGCCGAAAAGTCGCGTGGCATCGGGATCGGGGTCTCGAGCCCGGAGAAGAGCCAGTCCCAGAAGCCGTGCAGCACATGGGTGCCGAAGTGGTCGAAGAACTGCTCGAAGCCCTGCTTGACCCCGGCGACGAGGTTGTTGATGAAGTTCTCGGGGTCGTCGGCGATGTCGGAGATGACCTGCTCGATGCGGGCGATCAACGCCCAGAAGGCCGCCGGGGGGATCCCGACGAGTCGGAGCAGGCCGTTGATGATGGCGCGCACGGGGTCGTCGATGAACTCCTCGATGGCCGCGACGACCCGACCGATGAGCCCGCCGGCCTCGTCCCGGCGGGCCTGCGCCTCGGCATGCACCTCGTTGACCGCCTGGACGGCGCGCTGCGACACGTCGCGCACGAAGCTCGTCTGGGCGTCGGTGACGTGCTGGCTGAGGCCGTCGAGCATCCCGGAGAACCGCGCCCGCTCCTGCGCCGCCCACTCGGGGAACTCCGCCTCCATGGCCCGGAAGGCCGTGTCGATGTCGTCACGGGCATGGTTGATGACGGCCTGCGCTGCGGCGACGACACCGTTGACGTCGCTCGAGATGTCGGTGAGCAGGGCGCAGACGCCGTCGCCGAACTCACGCTCGGCGCGGTTGTACTCGTCCGTCACCCAGTCGGGCAGGCCCCCGATGTAGTCGCCGACGGCGAGGATCGCGCCGCCGACGCCGGAGTGCCGCTCGTCGATCCAGCGCTTGACCCGGTCGAGCGTGTCGTGGAAGTCCTGCGAGAGGTGAGCGAGGCCGGCGTCCCAGCGGGCGATCGCGGTGCGGCTCAGTGGCTCGAGCAGCGCGTTGACCTGCGTCTGCGCCTGGTCGTAGATGCCCTGGGCCCGGGTCGACACCGACTCGCGGGTCTGCTCCTCCGAGGTGACCATGCCGCCCTGGCCGCCCGCGACGGCGCCGACGGTGCCGGACCGCGAGGCCCGCATGGCCGCGACCGCCTGCTGCTGCAGTGCGGCCATGTCGCCCTGGGCGGTGTCGATGGCCTGCTGCTGCTCTGCCTGGATCTGCTGTGGCGTCCGCTGGGCCGCCTCACCGAGCTCCCCCCGAGCGGCGCGCGCCTCGGCGAACGGCCCGTCCGGGATCTCCTGCGTGACCCGGGTGTCGATGCCAGAGTCGGCGATCCGCTGGTCGGTGGCCGCGACGTCGGCGTCGAGTGAGGTGTTCTCCGGCGGGATCGGGTCAGGCGCGGCACCCGCGGCGTCCACGCCCATCCCCGGTGAGGTGGGTGACGGGGCGGCGATCGGGGTCGGGTTCAGCGCGGGTGTCCCCGCCGGGGGGGAGCCCATCGCGTCGTAGCTGCTGCCCACCTCCGCGGTCTGCGTCTCCACGGACCCCGTGATCGTGGCGCCGGCCGCCTGGGCCTCGTGGGTGGGATCGGTCTCGAGGAGCTGGTCCTCGTCCTCGGGCCGGTTCTCGCGGATCGCCGTCCGGATGCGGTCGCACAAGGCGACGATCTCGGGGCTCGGCGCGGGCCGTTCGCCGAGCTCGGCGGCCAGCTCCTCCCTGGCTCGAGCCGCCGTCTCCGCGGGCGGCTCGGTGACGGCGCCCCGGGAGTCGGCGACGTTGGCGTCGGCCGTCGGCAGGTCCCGCGCCGCACCGGCTGCGCTCCGCACCGCCCCGGCGACCGACCCTCCGCGAGCCGTGGCCGCGGGGGTCAGCGTCGTGGGCGGCTCAGGCATGATCAGCTCGACCACCGGCGGGGCCGACTCCCCCTCCGCCGTCGGCTCGCCCGCGTCACCGCCGGGTATGCCGCCCGCCGCGGTCCCCGCGTCGGCGCCCACCGCGTCTGCCCCCACCGCGTCCGTCGCGGCCACCGCCGCGGTGGCCTGCTCCGCGGTCTCACCGGTCGCCGGTGCCTCACCCGTGCGTGCGGCCGCCTCTTCGGCGACCGTGCTCGTCGAGGCGGGCTCCGGCACGGTGGCCGGCACCACGGTCGTGTCGGCCGGGGGTGCCGCCGGGGCGCGCGGGGCGGGTGGCACGAGCGGTGCGGGCTCCCCGGTGACGGCGCCGAAGAGGCCGCCCAGCGCGGCCCTGATCGCGGCGTCGAGCACGGCGAGCATCTCGGGGCTGTCGACGCCGTAGACGCCGGGCGCGAGGAAGAGGTCGGCGTCGGTGACGAAGGCGGGCGCGCCTGCGACGGGGGAGTCCGGGTGGACACGGATGCCGCTGACGTCGACGCCGAGCAGTCCCCGGTAGACCTCGGCCACGCGTGGCGTGAGTGGAAGTCCCGGCGGTGTGGCGTCGCCCGGCAGGTGGATCGTCGCCTGCGCACCGCTCCGGGGCGCGTCGACGCCCTCGGGCGCCGACCAGCCGGCCTCCGCCGGGATGGGTCGCAGGTCGACGCCGAGCGTCGTGCCGCGGAGCGTCACGGCCGGGGCCGCCACGGGCTGCTCGGGCGCCCAGCCCTCGACCCGCCAGGTCGCCTCGCCGAGGTGCAGGCCGAGCAGGCCGACGCGAGCTCGCATCTCGACGCTGCCGTCGAGCGACCCGTCGGACCGGAATCCGGCGCGGCCCGTCAGCTCGGTGAAGGGCCCCCGTCCGCTGAGCACGACGGCGCCACCGTCGACGCCCCACTCGGCCTGCACGGCCGACAGCCCGCCGGCGGTCGTGGCCGGGTCGAGCGCGACGACGGCGGCATCGCCCACCGGGCGCGGCACGCTCCCCAGCACGGGCGGTCCCTCGCCGACCGGTGACCTCGGCGCGACGGCATCCCGCGGCGACCGCGTCGAACCGGCCCGCTCGGCGTTCGGGCCGGGACCCGGTCCCGCGCGGGTCGTGACCGGCGTGCTCACCGTGGCACCGTCCGCCCCGCCTTCTCGAACTGGCGACGGATGCCGTCGAGCAGGTGCGCGGTCGTGACGACCCGACCGTTCGACGCGGCGAGGTAGGCCGCATCGAGCGTCGCGTCGCGGATCTGCGCGCCGGTCAGGGGGAAGCGGCGCGCGAGCTCGCGCAGGTCGATCGCCGGATCCATGGGCAGCGACGCGGGGGCCACAGCGGCCCAGAGCCGCTCGCGCTCACCCGGCCCGGGCTCGGGGAACTCGACCATGACGTGGATGCGCCGCTGGAAGGCCGTGTCGATGTTGGCGAGCAGGTTGGAGGTGAGGACGACGATGCCGGGGTGCTGCTCGACCCGGGACAGCAGGTAGGACACCTCCTGGTTGGCGTAGCGATCGTGTGCGTCGCCGACCTCGGTGCGCGCCCCGAAGACCGCATCCGCCTCGTCGAAGACGAGGACACAGCGCTCGCGCGCCGCTCGCTCGAAGACCTTGGCGAGAGCCTTCTCCGTCTCCCCGATGTACTTCGACACGAGCGCCGAGAGGTCGACGAGGTATGCCGGGAGGCCCGCCGACGCTGCCAGCGCCGCGGCCGTCATCGTCTTCCCGGTCCCCGGCGGCCCGTGGAAGAGTGCGATGAGACCGCTGGCATTGTCGTGGTGGGCGCCGAAGCCCCAGTCGTCGACGACGGTGTCACGCTGGGTGATCCGGGCGGCGAGGTCGTCGATGCGGCTGCGCGCGGTGGCGGGCAGGACGACGTCAACCAGCGTGTGGACGGTCGTGAGCGGGCGCGCCGGGAAGTCCGACGACGCGACGGGCACCTCGACGGGCAGCCCGAGCAGCCAGGCCACGAGGGCGGGGTCGGGACGCAGCACCCCGGACAGGTCGCCGGGCGGGTCGAGGGACAGCAGCCCCTGCGCGCGCAGCCGGCCCTGCGACGAGAGCAGGACGGTGGCGTCGAGCCGCCCGCGGAACGACCGGGCGACGAGGGTGCGGGCCACCTCGCCGGTCAGGCCGACGACGGAGGGGCGATCCGTGAGGGCGCCGTAGCGCACGGCGAAGCGCTCGTCGGCGTGAGGTGCGACCGCGGCCACGAGGATGACCGCCTCGGCGGCGGACAGTCCGGTGAGCGTGACGAGCTCGGCGAGCGGGCCGACTCCCGCAAGGCGTTCGAGCGACGGCAGGCCTTCACCGTCCCCCTCGATGCCGAGCGGTCGGCCGGCGGGTCCACCCCGCCGCTCCTCGATGCGCACGGCCACGAGCGCATCGAGCATCTCGAACGCCGCCCGCAGCTCGGCGACCTCCCGCGCGCCGGTTGCGGCCCGGGAGGTCCCGGACACCGACTCCGGCCCGGCTCTCACCGGAACCTCACGGTGACGGGCGGTGACCATGGCAGCTTGAGCAGGCCGATGGGGTAGGGCAGTCGCGGCAGGAGCACGTCGAGCGGGTGGGTCGCGGCCGTGAGCAGCACCGGGTCGCGGCCGGTGTCGAGCAGTCCGGCACGCACGACCCAGGACGCCCGCACGAAGGCCTCGCTCGACCGCTCGAAGCCCGGCAGCAGTCCCGCGAAGCCGGCGAGCACGCCGTGCGCCGACTCGGCGATCTCGCGGGCTCCGCTGAGCGGCATACGTGCTCGGGGCTCGACGCCGACGTCGGGTGCCCGCCCGGCGAGGAGGCGGACCAGTGGGTCGTCGGCCAGCGACGGGTCATCGGGATCGACGACCGCGGCGAGCGCCGCCTCGCGCACGTCGACCGGGTCGAGCCGCGGGTGCAGCGCCTCGGCACGACGGCAGTGGTCGGCGAGCCACGGATAGAGCAGCACGATGCCGGCGGCGCGAGTGAGGTCGGCGAGCACGACGGGCGCGCCGCTCTCCGGCGCGACCTGGGCGACGGCCGCGAGCCGGGCGAGCACCTCGGCCTCACGGACCGGGCGCGGAACGGTGGTGGGCGCCACGTCCTCCGGCTCGGGTGCGTCCCCGGTCGACACGTCGTCCGGCGCTGGTGCGTCAGGCAGCTGGGGCGGGTCCGACAGGGACCGTGACGGCGTCGTGTCCGCCGCGGCTGCAGGGCCTGAACGTGCCTGCGGGGCAAGGGCCCTCTCGATCGTGTCGACGAGGGCTTTCCACTCGGCGTCGCCGAGCCGCGGGCGGGCCGACGCCGCCACCTGGGGGTCGGCCAGGGCGAGCACGGCGGAGGGAAGCGCTGCGGGACGCGGACCGGCCGTTGCCCTCCAGAGCCTCGCCGCGGTGGCGACGTCGACCGGCGACAGCCTGGAGCCCTGCCCCCGGGACGCGTCCGGATCCCCACCCGGCGCGACGACGTCGCGACGCCCGCCTCCATCGGCGAGCAGCTGCGTGCGGATCGCCTCGGCCCACAGCACTGCGAGCGTCTCGTCGTCGTAGTCGTCGACGGACAGGTCGAGCGTCACGGCCACGTGCTCGAGACGGACGTCGCCGACACCGGCCAGGGCCCGGTCCAGGGCCGCAGGCAGCGTCGTGGCCGCGACGCGCGCGAGTCGTCGTGCGCCCGGCCCGCGCAGGCGCAGCACGTCGACGGCCACGTCGGTCACGGCACCAGGCCCCCGAGGTCACGCAGCTGCGCGTCGAGCTGCCGACCGACGTCCTTCGGGACGCCCGCGGCCTTGACGAGGGTCCGGAGCGTGCCGAGGACCTCGAGCGTCGCTGCCGTCAGGGCGGCGGGTTCGAGCGTCTCGACCGCCTCCTCCGGCGTGTCCGGCGGCGCCACCGCCTGCGCGAGCGCGGCGTGGGCGCGGTCGGCCGCGGCGGCATACCTGCTGAAGCTGCGGTTGCGCGGGTTGGGCAGCGACCGCAGCGCGTCCACAGTCGTGCGTGCGAAGTCGGCAACTCCCTGAGCCAGGTCGCGGTCGACCTGCCCGGACGGCTTGACGATGCCGCCGATACCGCCGATGCCGCCGACGCCCGGACCGCTGATGACGCCCCCACCCCCCGGCCCGCTGATGACACCTCCGCCGATGACGCCGCCCCCGACGTGCGTGCCGATGTTCGGGTCGATGGCGATGACGCCGCCGCCGCCGGCCTTCGGGTCGAGCTTGATGCCGTCGCCGAACTTCGAGATGACCTCGACCTTGCCGGCGAGGACGTCGATCTGGTTCTGCACCGTGTCGATGCGCTTGATGCCGGACTCGAGCTCGCCGAGGCGGTTCGTGATGGTCACCGCGTCGAAGCTGCCGCGGAACGACGTGAAGTCGGTCTGGAGCGTCGAGAAGGAGCCGCCGAGCCCGGCGACCGACTGGTCGAGCTGGCCGAGGTGGGTCTCGAAGCCGGTCGACAGGCCGCGCAGCTCGGTGGCCGCCGCCATCGCCTCGGTCGCGGCGCCCACAGCCGCCGGGAGCGCCGACCCCACGGTCCGGACGTTCTGCACCGTCGGGACGCGGCCCGTCGATACGACGACGCCGTTCGCGTCGGTGCCGAGCACGACGGAGTCCGAGGCCGCGAAGCCTCCGGCGGGCGCGTAGCCGTCGAGGGTCATGACGTCACCGGCCGACATGACGCGGACGTCGGCGATGGCTCCCTGCCCCGTGATGAAGCCGCCGAGCACGGTCCTGACGTCGTTCGCGTCGTGGCCGAGGAAGTCGGTGAGCGGGAACTCCTGCTCGCCGAGCACGTCGATGGGCTGCCGCTCGTAGACGACGTCGGGCCGCTCCCACGTCTTGATCGGCGGGTTCCAGACCGGCTCGCGCGGGTCGAAGACCCACGTGTGCCGCCACTTGTCGGGGATCTCCTTGGGCGGGAAGACGATCTTGACGCACCGGTCGCCGACGCGGATGGACCCGACGGGACAGGCGACGGGCGGCTTGGGGTCGCCGACCGGTGCCGGGTCGGGTGGCGCGTAGCCGGTCAGGAGCGCCTCGACCTCGTCGCGGAAGGCACCCGCCGGGTCGGTGCACGACCCGCCGAGGAAGGCCTCGGTGAACCCCCGCGGCGGCTCCCACGCGTGTCGGTAGGTGCAGTCGAAGACCCACACGCCCGCCACCTGGTGCACCGAGCCGAGGACGACACCCGGCCGCGTCGTGTCGCGGTCCCAGGTGAGCGCCAGCAGGGCGCGGACGCGCAGCAGGTCGAGGGTCGCGAAGAGCACCATGTTGAGCCAACCGCACTTGTAGCCGCGGATGCCCGCCGTGTCGGTGCTTGCGATCGACGTGGCCTGGAGCCTGGCGATGAGGGTGGGGTCGACGAGGGGCGCGGTGCCGTTCGTCAGTCGGGCGGCGATGGCGTTGCGCAGGGTCGGGTAGGAGTTGATCGGCGACGAGTCGAGGGCGAGCCGGATCGGCTCGACGCTGAGCAGCGGCTCGGCCGCGAAGTCCATCCGCGTGCCGGTCACCCGACCGGCGACGATGCGCAGCGCGACCCCACGCGTGTGCAGCTCGGCGTGCCCGGCGCAGCCCGACTCGCCGCAGTCCGGGGTGGGCTCGATCGCGTCGGTGGACTCGAGGACGAGGCTGAACCCTTCGGCCGTGGCATCGACGAAGTCATAGGTCACCGACTCGGCGACGGGCGGCAGGGGCAGTGTCTGCTCCACCCCGAGGAGCAGCGGCTCACCGCGCTGGTCGATTGCCAGGCCGGGCCCGACCGTCAAGGTCGTCGGCGTCGAGACCGTGCCGCCCAGCCCGGCGTTGACGCCGAAGCCCACGAGCCGCCCGACGAGACGGTCGCGCTGGTGGAGGAAGTCCCGGAGGTCGTTGAGCTCGGCCTCGGTGAGAGTCTGGCCGTCCACGAAGACGGGGTACTGGTTGTCTGCCATCGCTGGATTCCCTTCGGGACTCACGTCGTCGAATCGGTCGGCAGGAGGCCGACGCCGAGGCGGTCGATGCCTCGGCCGGCGTCGATGCACTCGTAGAGGTGGATGCCGCTCGCGTGGCTCACGACCGACACGACGGAGCACAGGAGCGCATTGAGGTCGGCCTGCTGCTGCTGGACGGCGAGGGCGTATGCCGTCACCTCGTCCGCCGTGGGCGTGGCCGGGAGCGTCGGCGGGGACGCGAGCACCGCGAGGTCGGTGAAGACGGCCGGGTCGGTGAAGCAGACGCGCAGGTCGACGTGGGCCGGGGCGTAGCGCCGCACGAAGTCGACCGCCTCCTCGCGCCGCTCCCAGTCGACGAAGCCCTTCGCCGTCGACGGGTCACCCGTGCTCGGCACGGGCACGCTCGTCGGGACGAAGAGGGTCGCGGTGTAGGGCTCGGCGGTGAGGCCGGCACCCGGTGCCTTGAAGTGCTCGAGCAGGTAGGGCCGGCCGGCGGCCGGAAGGTCGAACCACAGGCAGAACCAGCTGAGGAACCCGCGTGGGGTGCCGCGGCGGCGCCACAGCCTCGTGCACCGAGCGAGGAGCTCGCGACGCTGCTGGAGGCCTCGCTCGGTGCCCGGCCAGCTGGTCGGGAAGGTGACGCTCGCCCACCGCGCGACCTCGTCGTAGGTCTCGAGGTGGTGCGCCACGAGCGCCTCGGCCCCCGCGTCGAGGGACAGGGCTGCGGGCCAGCGCAGCGTCGCGTCGGGCCCGAGCGCCGTGAGCAGGTCCTCGAGGTGCTCGACGACGGCGTGGCTCAGCTCGTCGGCGAGGCCGAGGTAGGCGTCGACCTGGGCGAACGAGAGCTCGTCCTCCTGGTAGACGGCAGGCAGCTGCGACGCGAGCCGGGTGTGGTCGGGCCCGCGGGCGGGGGTCGCGGTCACCGCGCTCTGGCTACGCATCGCCGCACCGACTCGTCAGCGAGAAGCGCACCCGGATGCAGCGGGCGTCCGCGAGCCGGGGCACCGCGTTGCGCGGGATCGGCAGGTAGCCGTGGCTCGCGGGCATGAAGTCGGGGTCGCCGTCGACCTTCATCGCAAGGTCCTCGACGCCACGCACCAGCGGGTTGCCGACGATCGCCTCGACGACCTCGGTGAAGCGCACCGGCTCCCCCGGCACCCAGCCGAGGATGGGTTGGTCGTGGCGGGGCCACGGACCGTCGACGACCGGCGCCGGGGTGGGGGCGAAGGTCTCGGGTCGACCGCGCTCGAAGAAGGCGGCGATCCGGGCCCGGGCGTCGTCGACGACGGCCTCGCGGTTGGCGCCGACCTCGGTGACGAGGGTCGCCTGGACGAGCACGGGCGCCCGTTCGAGGAGGCTTGCGCCCACCTCGTCGCAGACGACGCGCCGCGGCTCGAGGTCGTCGACGCCGTCGCGCCAGTCGGGGAAGGGCGCGCCTGCCTCCGGTCCGATGGCGATCGTGAGGACGTCGCGCAGGAAGGCGTCCCGACGCGCGGGCGTGGTGGGCTCGGTGCGGCTCTCGACGACGAGCGTCAGCGCGGCGGCGTGCTCGTCGACGGCGACGGACGCGATGGCGTCGGTGGGCAGCCCGTTCCAGGCGATACCGGTCAAACGGCCCGGGACCGTCCAGGCGCGCACGACCTCCGGGTGGGCCCGCGCCCGGCCGGCGTAGTCGTCGGCGGTCACCGGCTCGCACGTCAGCGCCTGCACCGGATGCGGTGGCCAGACCAGCGAGCGGCCCTGTTCGTCCTCGAGGTCCTCGGGGAGCAGGCCCGCCGCCTGCGGGGAGGCCGCGACGGCATACGTCACCTCGTCGGCGTCGAGTCCCGCGAGGGTCAGGGCAGAGCACGTCGCCGCGCGGGTGTCGGTCGTCGTCGCGCGGACGACGTCGAGGCCGTCGACGAGGACCTCGCGCGAGCGCCGCCACCGCTCACGGCGCACGAGGGCGACGACCTCCTCGTCCCAGAGCGGCAGTGACCAGGCGAGCTCTGCGGCGGCCGCGGCATCGACGGCCGGGACGTCGAGCGGCGCGTCGGGATCGGCGCGTCGCGGGGCGGCGGCGACGGCGGCGGCCTGTGCAGCCGTCACGGCGGACGCGACGACACCGGCCTGCTCCTGCGCGACCTGGCGCACGAGCCGGGCGCGCATCAGCGCGACCACGGCCGGACGGTCGGTGGCCCGGAAGGCGCTCGCCCAGGGCTCGGCCGACAGCAGGGCGACCGCGTCGGCGCGCGACCGGCACACCCGGACGAGGGGCTCGAGCACCGTCGCGGACGTCGCCGGGGCGGCGAGGACGGCAGCCACGGCCGACACCGGCGCGAGGTCGGCGGCGGCGAGCGCGGGGTCGGACGGGTCGGTCTCCGGGTCCCACCGTCCCGCGGGCAGCGTGGTGCCCCAGTGCCGCTCCGCGTCTGACGCCCAGGCGCGCACCTCGAGCGGCCAGTCGTCGAGGTGGCGCTCGGCCGCCCTGTAGTGCAGGTCGGCGAGGCCGTAGGCCAGGACCTCGAGCAGCGTGATGCCCGGGTCGGCGGCGTTGTGGTCGGTCCACCCGGGCGTCGCCGTGGCAGTGAGGTGGTCGACCATGCGGGCGCGCACGGTCTCCCAGTCCGCGTCGGGCGCGACCGGCACGAACCGGGTGATCGGCGTGGCCTGCTCGGCAAACGGCCCGGCGGCCGGTCTGGGGCTCACAGCTGCTCCTCGCACAAGAGGTGGTGGTCGCCGGACGAGCAGTAGAGCCCGCGGCACGGGTCGACGGCGACGACCTCGACGGGCCCGCCCGACCCGTCGTGCAGGGCGAAGTCGAGGACGACGTCGACGTCGGGCTGGCGCTCGAGGACGGCGATGAGGGTCGAGGCGTAGAGGTCGCGGCCCCAGCGGACGGGCACGGTGCCCGTCGGGTGCAGCACCCGCTCGAGGGCGGCGGTGAGCGCCTGGGTGCCGGTGAGGGCCGCGACGCCCGGGCGCAGCCGGATCGAGGCGACGACGGTGACGGGACGGTAGTCCGGGCAGAGCACGTGGAGGGTGGCACCGATCGGCGCGCGTGGCTGCACGAGGCCGACGACACGGCCGGCGAGGCTGACGGACGGCCGGGGGGCGACGTCGAGCGGTCGGTCCGGCACGACGACGAGTCCGACGTGGCCGGGAGCGCGCAGCCCGTCGCCGCCGGTGTGTGGCAGGCACAGCACGGCGGCCACCTCGGGGAGCGCGAGCGCGACGTGCTGCTCGAGGTCCCAAGGGGTCAGCGCCCGGTCGCGGTGGCGCACCCGCGCCGAGCCGCGCGCGAGGTACTCGGCGTCCGTCTCGGGCGCACGGCCACGCACGGACGCGAGGTTGGTGACCTTCTTGACGCCGGGAACCGGTGCGAGGGTGCCCTTGATCGTGCCCACCGGGAGGGCCTGCGCCGAGCTGGGGTCGAGGGCGGGATCCGCCGCCCGGGAGACGAACTCGGCCACGACGGCGTCGACGACCACGGCGAGCAGGACGCCCAGACGGTCCGGCTGGTCGGTCTCGATCCGCACCCAGCGACCGGTGTCGGCCGACAGGTCGTCACAGCCGACGGCCCACGCGCGCGGGGCGACGAAGCGGAGCAGACCCGCCTCGCGGAGCTGGTGTGAGCCGTCGGCGACCGCGAGCGGCGCCCACGTCGTGCCGTCCCAGAACTGCCAGGAGGCCACGACCGAGTCGGAGCTGCCGCACGGCGACGCGGAGTCGACGTCGAGGTAGAGCGAGACGCTCGACCCGAGCCCGGCGTCGGGCAGCTCGAGCCCGATGGCGACCATGGCCGTCGCGCCGAGGTCGGACACGACGAGCCGGAACGGCGTGAAGCGTCCGGCCGCTCCGCCGACGCGCCGCTGTCGCCGCCAGCCGCTGCTCGAATCGACGAGCGAGGCCTCGACCGGAGTCGTGGTGTACCGCACCGTCACGGCCGAGGCGATCGGCGGGACCGGTACGGGCGGCATGGTCGGCTTGGGACCCGTGCCTGCGACGGCCCGCGTCGCGAAGTCGGCGACCTTGGCCTGGTAGTCGGTCCAGCCGAAGTCGCCCTGCGCGAGGAAGGCCCGGAGGTAGTGGCCGGCCTGTCCCGCGACCGCGAAGGTCTCGGACGCCACGGCCGACCCGGTCACCGGCGCCGACAGCGTGCCGAAGCTCGACGACGCCGTCCCGACCTGCTTCCACGCGCCGTCCTCGCGGCGCTGCCACACGACCGACGGCGTCGTCGTCGTCGAGACCGCGCCGTAGATCGAGGTCCACTGCGTCTCGACCGACGCGTACTGCGAGCCGAGTGTGTTCTTGATGCTGAGCAGCTGCGTCTTGAGCGTGTCGGCCAGCCAGACGGGGATGCCCGTGCCGCCGGCCGATGACGAGAGCGGCGCACCGCCCTCCTGCATGACCTGCACCGCGACCTCGACGGTCGCCAGTGCCTTGCCGAACGCCTCGTCCGAGCGCACGTAGAAGGCGTCACCGCGCTTCGCGACGGCGCCGAACGGCTGGAACTCCTTCGTGACGTCGACCGCGCCGTCGTTGTAGAAGGCCGCCTCGGGGACGTATGCCGTTCGGTCCGTCACGCGCACCGTGACCCCGGTGAACGAGAAGCCCACAGGCACCGCCGTGCTCGTCGCGACGACGCCCTCGAGCCAAGGCACCTCGCCGTCGCGCGCGCCGCAGCCACCGGTCAGCGTGACCGTGACCGTGCCACCGGAAACGGCGCCGCCGGTCGTCCCGCTCGTCGTGCCGTCGGCGTGCGACCAGCGCCAGACGAGCGCGGACAGGCCCTCGGTGCCGGCCGCACCCGTGAAGGACACCTCGGCGGTGAGGTCACCGGCGTCGAAGGCCAGCGCCGGTGAGTGGATCCGCAGGGAGTGCGCGGCCTCCGGTCCGGCCGAGGGTCGCAGCGGGAAGTCCGGTGCCACGGCCGCAACCCCGTGGGCGCGGACGGGTTCGCCGGGGGCGAAGGACCGCACCCCCGTGAGGGCCGCACCGTGCGCCGTCAGGGCGTCGAGGGTGACGTAGCGGCGCTCGTTGCCGAAGGCGTCCTTGCCACCGCGCAAGGGCGTGCCCGGCGGCAGCACCGCGGGTGCCGCCTTGGGGTCGACGGTCGCGTGCGCGACGATGCGGTCCGGCAGCGCGGGGAGGCGGCCGACGCCGAGGATCTCCTCGAGCCACGTGCGGCGGGTCCGCTCCGGCAACGTCGCGAGGTGCGCGTCGAGTGCGGCGTACTCGGCGGCCACCGCCGCGAGCAGCTCGCGGTCGGGGGCACCTGCCGGCGAAGGCGCCGTCACGCCGTCGGGGTCGGTCGCGAAGAGCACGTCGGCCCAGGTCCCCGCGGTGTCATAGGGCGCCAGACGCGCGGCGGCGGCCATCGCGGCGGCGACCTGCCCGGGGGTGCGTCCGCCCGCGGTCATGACGCACCGGCCAGGTAGAAGGGCACGACGAGACTCGTCGGCCGCCGGTGCCGGTCGATGCGGAACTCGATGGTGACGTCGACCCGGTCGTCGGCCTCACCGGCCGGCACCGCGTCGACGGCGTCGACGATGACCCGCGGCTCGCCGAGCACGAGGGCCCGGCGGACGTCGTCGGCGAGCCGGTGGCAGGCCTCCGACGTGCGCGGCTCGAAGACGTAGCGGTCGACGCCGGCCCCGAGGTCCGGTCGCATGACGCGGCTGCCGATCATCGTGCGCAGGAGCAGCACGAGCGCCTCCCCGACGTGCTCGGCGCCGTCGTTCGTCACGAGCTCGACGGACCCGGTGGTGCCGGTGCCGTCGCCGCCCGCGCGCTCCCAGCGCGGCGGGAACGCCCAGCCGCGTCCGACCTGCGGGTAGTCGCTGGTGCTCATCCGATCACCACCGTCGGGCTGCCCACGACGACCGAGGCGCCGCAGCCGCAGGCATCACCGGCGCGCAGGGCTGGTCGGCCCTGGACGAGGACGGTCGCGGAGCCCGCGACGAACGGGCTGGCCGGGATGTGCGAGGGCGGCGGGATGACGCAGGCGTGCATGTCCCCGAGGACGGCGGCCGGCATCCCGGCGATGAGCACGGTGGCGACGCCCGGCCCGACGACCGTGCCCCCGTGCGCGGTGGTGTCACCGACGCGTGCTGCCCCCGGCATGTCTCCTCCTCGTTGGATGATCGGTGGTGTGGACTGGTCCGGACGTGCGGCGTCCGGTCAGTTGATGGTCACGAGGGACCCCTTGAGGCCCAGGGATCCCGAGGCCTTGACGTCGAGGGTCGCCGAGCTCTCGATGCTCGACGGGCCGGACGCCTTGGCGGCGAGCTTGAGCGAGTCGAGCGAGATGGTCCCGGACGACGACGAGAGGGTGATGTCGCCCTGCGCCGCCGTCAGCTCGATGCCGTCGGCGGACAGGCGGATCGCGTTGCCGCTGTCCTTGTGGGTGATGACGACCTCGGAGTCCTTGTCGGACAGCAGGATCGAGTGGCCCTTGCCGGTCTTGAGAGTCACGGCGCTGTCGGTGCCGTCCTCGAGGCGGAGGGTGTGCTGGTCGGGCGAGACGAGCGCTCGCACGGCGTTCGTGTCCGGGTCGACGGTGAAGGGGGGCTGCTGGCTCCCGTTGTAGAGCGAGCCCAGGACGACGGGGTGTGCCGGGTCGCCGCCGACGAAGCCGACGAGCACCTCTTGCCCGACGGCAGGGGCGATGACGGCCCCGTAGCCGTCGCCCGCGTCGACGTTGGAGAGGCGAGCCCAGACGCCGTCACCGCCGTCGCTGCGCCAGGGCAGGCGCACCTTGACCCGGTTGAGCGACGCCGGGTCGTCGAGCGCCTCGACGAGGCCGATCCCGAGCGCCGGTCCGCGGTCGCCGCGGCGCCCCGACCCGTCGTCGGCCGCTGCCCGCGGCACGAGCCGCGGGGGCGATCCCACCTGGAACTCGGTGACGTAGCCCCGGGCCGAGAGCCGGTGTCGTGCAGCGGTGACGTAGTGCGGTCCGGACATCCGCCGTCCGACACCGGCGATGGAGAGCCAGCCGTCGCAGCGCAGCCCCGGCTCGCCCTGCACGACGCCGGTGCCGTGGACGTGCCCGAGGGCGGAGCGCCTTTGGGCGGCAACGGCTCTCGCGTCGGCCTCGTCGGCGGCACCGACCGCGTCCGACTCGACACGCTCGGCTCGCAGCGGCCACCCGGCGTCGCCGACGGCCGCCGAGTGACTCTGCCGGTCACCGACGTCGAGGTCGGCCGCGCTCGCGCTCTGCTCGCTCTCGGTCGCCTCGGCGGCGTCGACGTCCCAGCCGACCCCGACCGCGGTGTCGATGGCCCGGGTCAGGTCCTCGGTGAGGTGCAGCTCGACGAGCGACCGGGTCCAGTCGAGCTCGAGCGGGTTCTGCGCGGCCGACGGCGGCCGGAGCACGAGCTTCGTGCCGCGGACGAACAGGACCCAGCCGAGCTCGCACGCCCGGGTCGTCAGGGCATCCCAGTCGCTGACCCGGTCGCTGGCCCAGAAGGGGTGGGTGACGCCGTCGGCCGCGTCGGTCTCGAGCGAGTAGTCGGCAGCGACGGCGGAGGCGATGTCGGCGTCGGTGACATCGGCGAGCTGGCGCGACCGCGGCGGGTGGTCCATGAGGACCGACCGCGACCGGCCCTCGACCCGGAGCACGGGAGGGCTGCCGCTCGGGAAGTGCGTCGTCAGCGAGGCGATGACGCCGTCGAAGACCTCAGTGAGGTCGGAGTGGTAGCCGACGGAGACCGCGATGCCCGCTCCGGGAGTGAACGGCCCGTCGTCGCTGTGCCGCACGACGCGCTGGTCGGCGTCCCAGTTCTGGACGAGGAGCGTGAGCCGCCCGTGGCGACCGACCTCCTCGTGCACCTCGAGCTCGACGACGTCGGCGGCGACGATCGGCTCGAGCGCGGTCCCGCCGACCCGCACCTCGAAGGCCGGTCGGTCGCGCTGGGTCGTCGGCGCGGTCATCGGGTCGTCCCCAGCGGCGGGAGCAGGAGCAGCTGCCCGGTGGTGAGCCCGCGCGGGTTGGTCAGCCGGTTGGCCGCCGCCAGCGGGCGCCAGTAGGCGGGGTCACCGTAGACCCGGGCGGCGATGGCGTCGAGGGCGTCGCCGTCCGTGACGAGCCACGTCTGGTAGAGGTCGGGCGAGGCCGGCCGGTCCTCGGCGGCAACCTCCTGCGGTGACAGCGCCTCCTTGAGTGACAGCTTGACCGTCGCCCGCAGCGGCTCCCCCGCCCGGTTGAAGAGCTTGTACGTCACGTCGGCCTGGGTCAGGATGCCGCGGAAGCTGAACCGCCCCCAGTAGCAGTGCACGTAGTAGGGCTGGTGCGTGTCGCCCTGGAACTTCGTCAGCGCGAGGAGGGCGTCGAGCAGCTCACCGATGCCACCGGGCTCGCCGACGACCCCGGTGCCGTCGAGCAACAGGTCGATCTGCACCTGGTCGGGCTCGCCACCGCTGAAGGACTGCTGCGGCGCAGACGTGCCGGCCGACTGCGTCGCCTGGTAGAGGTTCTTGCGCGAGAAGGACAGCTCGGTCGGGTTGAGCAGGGCCTGCCAGCGCAGCCCGGCGGGCTGCTCGAACTTCAGGTCGGCGTACGCGTCGATGGTCAGCTTGGTCAGCTGGGTGGCCGTGAGGTTCACCGGTCCCACTCCCGCCGGAGCACCTCGAGGACCCGCTCCACCGACCGCCGCACGATGGCTTCGATGGCGGCGTCACCGAGCGGCGCGTCGGGCGCCGGCCCGGGGGCATCCGTCCTCGGTGCGACGACGACCTCGGTGACGATCTCGCTGATGACGACGGGCACTCAGACCACCTTCTTGAGGACGAGCCCGTGGTGGGCGATCTCGACGGCCTCGACGGCGACAGCCGAGCTCTGGGCATCGAGGTCGGGGCCGGTGAGCTTGACCGGCCAGCCGCGCGTGAAGGCCCACACGCGGACCGGCGCGAGCGCGCCCTCGACGGTGCTCATGAGCACGACGGTCCCGTCGCGCGGCGTCACGACACCCGTGACGTGGAACTCGTAGAACCAGTCCCACAGCTCCTGGAGGGGGCCGGCGCCCTGGTTGAGGACGAGGTTGGGGAAGGACGCCCGCGTCGGGAAGCGGTGGGCGAAGCGGTTCTCGCCGCCCTCCTGGTACTCCTCGACGGCGACCTCACCCGCGAGCCCGGTGCACTTGCTGAAACTGACGGACGTGAGCCCGTCGATGGCCAGCACGAAGTGCGCCGTCGTGAACGGCACGAGCGCGGGTGAGGCGAGCGGGAGCATCGGCTACTTCGCCTCGATCTCGATGCCCTCGCAGGCGAACTCGACCGACTCGATGGCGACGTCGGTGCCGGTCGACTTGAGGCCGGGGCCCTCGATCTTGACCGGCCAGGCCTCCTTGATCTTCCACGTCATGACCGGCTCGCGCTCCTCGTTGAGGAGGCTCACCGTGACGTCGCGCCGCTCGACCGCGCCGATGGTGATGGAGTTGTACCACTCGAAGAGCCCGTTGCCGGCCTCCGTCGGGGCGATGCCCCGCTTGAGGGTGACGTTGGAGAACTTGCGCAGCCCGGGCTGCTTGCGCGTCGAGAACTGCGGGTCCGCGCCGCCGCGGTACTCGACGACCTCGGCCTCCATCGTCAGCCCGCTCACCTCCGAGAAGCTCGAGGTCTGCTGGCGGTCGCCCCAGCTGACGGTGAAGTGCAGGGTGGTCATGGGATACATGTCAGGCTCCTTGGCTCACAAGAGGATTCAGGCGGCGTGTGCGTCGGCTGGTCACGGCGGGTCACTCGGACAGCCGCTTGTGGCTGAAGCGGAAGACGACGAACTCCGCGGGCTTGGCCGGCGCGATCGCGACCTCGGTGATGATGAGCCCGAGGTCGATGTCCGTCTCCGTCATCGTCTCGCCGAGCCCGACGCGCACGCGGTAGGCCTGCTCCGGCTTGGTGCCCGCGAGCGCCCCTGCACGCCACTGCTGGTCGAGAAAGTTCTCCACCGAGACCTTGACGCGGATCCACGTCTGGGCGGTGTTGGGCTCGAAGACGACCCACTGGGTGGCGCGGTCGACCGACGTCTCGACCATGTTGAAGAGCCGACGGACGTTGACGTAGCGCCACGTCGTGTCGTCGGTCGCGTTGCGGGCACCCCAGAGCCTCGTGCCGCGGCCCGGGAAGGCTCGGATGAGGTTGACGCCGCCGGGGTTGAGCAGGTCCTGCCGGCGCTGGGTGTAGGCCTGCGAGAGCCCGACGATGCCGGTGACCGTCTCGTTCCCGGGCGCCTTGTGCACGCCGCGCAGCCGGTCGGTGCGGGCGAAGACCCCGGCGACGAAGCCCGACGGCGGCACGGTCGTGAAGCGGTCGATCGAGTCGGGGTCGATCGTGACGATCTGCAGGTGCGGCGCGTAGAGGGCGGCATACGTGCTCGAGAGCGTCGTGTTGCGCCACGACAGCAGCTCCGTGTCGTCGAGGTCGGGCGCGTCGACGATGGCGAAGCGCCGGAAGTTCTCGCAGTGCGTCACGACCTGGCCGACGAGGTCGGCCTGCAGGAGCGGGTCGCCGAGCGTCAGCGCGTCCGGGCAGATGACCATGGCCGGCTCGGCGACCTCCTCGAGCCGGGTCAGGCCGGCGCGGAAGTCGTCGTTCGTCGGGGCCTTGTCGGCGCCGATCCGGTCGACGGCCGTGTAGAACGGCGCCGCCGCGAGCGACACCGCCGGGGCACCACTGGCCCGCGCGGTCACGGTGACGAGCGACGAGGCGCCGTTGACGACGTCGTCCTTGGCGAAGTACGCCGGGTGGTCGGGGCTCAGGGACAGGCCGCCGAACGTCTCGGCGGGGGCGCCGCCGACGGAGACCGCCAGCGTGAACCGCGCGGCCACGACGGACGCCGACTCGACGGCATACAGCGGGAAACGCGCCTGGGCGGCGTTGGAGACGGCCGTGCTGGCCGCGAACCGGAGCACGTACGTGTCGCCACCCGCTGCGTCGACGCCCGTGATCGGCGCGTAGGCCGTCCCGAGACCGAGCACGTCGCCGACCCGGGGCGCCACGGCGCATCGGACGGCGATGCCGTCGTCGGCGTCGGCCTGGAGGGTGAACGTCGCGTCCGTGTACGTGTCGGTCGCGACCGGCGCGGGAGCCAGCGTGAACCCGCCGGCCGTCCGGGTCGCGACGACGGCGGGGGTCGACCCCGCGCCGGTGAAGGTCACCTTGGCACCCGCCGGGAGGAAGCCGTACGCGTTGCCGACGTCGGCCGCGGACAGCCCGGTGATGCCGAGGCCCGAGTCCGCGAGCAGGACCGCCGTGACCGCCGCGTTGACGGTGACCGGGCCGCTCGGGGCGGCGGTGGCGCCGACGACGACGAAGCGGTTCGTCTGCCAGGAGGCGGTGCGGCCGTCACTGGTCGTGAGGCGCGCTGCCGCGTGCTCGACGCCGCTCGCCGTCAGCTCGGACGCGATGGGCGCGGTGAGCGGACGGTCGAACGCGAGGGCCGAGGCCGAGACGTTGAGCGACGGCGGTGACCCGGCCGGGGCGCCGGCGATCGTCGCGGTGGCCCGGTAGTCGGTGCGCCGCTGGACGAAGGCCGCGCCGGGGACGGCGCCGAGGGACGCGTCGAGGGTCAGGGTGACCCCGCTGCCGGCGGTCGTGACGTCGGTGACGACCGCGCTCGAGCGCGTGCCGTTGGGGGCGACGGCGACGACGACGTCACCCTTCTTGAAGCCCTTGCCGGACGGGAGGAAGACGGCGGTGGCCGCCGCGGCGGCCGCGCTCGCGACGACCGAGCCAGCGGGGAGGGTGACGGCGGCGCTCGCGCTGCCGACCGTGATCGACGTCGTGGTCAGGGCCGTCACGAGCGCGGTGGGCGGTGCCGCGACCGACCCGCTCGTCGGCGCAGCCACCAGGGCGACGGTGTCTCCGGGCTTGAGCCCCGCGGTCGAGGCGACAGCGATCGTGCCGTTCCCCCCGCTCGCGATGGCGCCCGTCGCCGACGTCGTCGTCGCGCGGTAGAACGAGCCCGACGCGGCCGACTCGTCGGCGGAGACGGCGACCGACAGGTCGTTGCCCCACGTGCCGGGCGAGCTCGCCTCGATGTCGAAGCTCTCCGTGCCCGCGACGTCGAAGACGGTCCACGAGGCGCCGGTCGACGGGTCGACCCGGACGATCCAGGCGGCGGGGCCGCCGTTCTCGAAGTAGCCGAAGACCGACTCCCCCGTGAAGCCCCGCGACGTGGCGGCCCCGAAGGTCCGCACGAAGTCGGCCCATCCCGTGACACGCGTCGGCTCCTTGACGGGCCCGCGGCGCGTCGTGCCGAGCACGGCCACGACGCTCGTGGGGGCGGCTGCGATCGGTTGCGGCCCCGAGGGGACCTCCTCGACGTAGACGCCGGGTGAAAGGTAGGTCGTCACGGTGCCCTCCTCGGCTCGTGCTCTGTCGTGCGGTTCAGGTGGGGTGCGGTTCGGGTGCGATTCGGTCGTGGTGCGGGTCGTGGTGTGGTGCGGTGCGGGTCGTGCGGTGGTTGCCCTTGGCGCCGTCGTCAGGTCGTGTCGACGAGGTGGACGGTCGTCGTCGCCCTCGAGACGTCGACGGAGAGCGTGCGCAGCGGCTGGCCACCGACGAGCAGGTCGAGCGGCGTGAAGGCGGCGGTCCACTCGACGGGCGCGGACCGGTAGGTGCCCGGATCGACTTCGGGGAGCGCGACGCTCGGCTTCGGGTCGGGACCCGAAGTCGCGCGCGCCGTGACGGCGACACCGGTGCGCGGCGCTCCGGTCGACGGGGTCGTGAGGACGACGGTCAGGCTCGAAGGGACGGGGTGGACGACGACCTCGACGTCGGGTGCGGTGAGGTCGACGACGAAGGTCCGCGGGGGTCGACCGGTGAGCGGCGGTACGACGAGGACGTCGGCGAGCGCCCCGTTCGTCAGAGTGACCACGACCCTCGGCGGCACGGCGGGCACCGGGGCGTCGGCGCGGACGGCGACGACGAGGACGTCCGGGAGCACGCGGAGGGTCCAGCCGGCCGGGGCCGGCTCGAGGTGGGCGTCGAGGCCGCGCAGCCGCGCCCCGGTCGAGGCGTGGACGAGGCGCACGGTGTGGCGCAGCGTCGTCGTGACCGTTGCGAGGTGCGGGGCCGCCGGCTGGACGCTCACGTCGCCCCCACCCAGTCGATGCGGTGCTCGCGGACCCGGCCGCGACCGTCCCGCTCGAGGACCGGCACCGGAGCGACGTCGACCTCGTAGAAGAGGGCGAGCCGCCCGGCCCGACCGAGCGACCCCCAGACCTGGTTGCGCTCGTCGGCGTTCGGCGCGAGCAGCCGGACGGCGATGCTCTCGACCTCGTCCGACAGCGGCGGCGTCAGGTCCGGCGGCCGCACGATCGGCGTCGTGTGGAAGGCCTGGACGACGCGGCCGAGCCGGGTCTGCGCCTCGTCGTGGTCGCCGACGTAGGTGACGAGGTAGGTCAGCTGGAGCGACAGCGGCGCCCGGACGAGGCCGGTGAGCCCGTCGACGAGGGGTCGGTTGCGCAGGTGCGGGTGCTCGGCCACCGCGATGAGCGCGAGGATGCCCTTGGTGTCCGGCAGGGCCGTCTTGTCGCCCTGCGAGAGCGAGTGGAGCACGATCCACGTCCCGAGGTCGGGGGTGGCCCGGTGGATGACGTCTCGCAGCGCCTCGCTGACCTCGCGGATCACGGTCGCTCCCAACGCCTCGGGCTCACGCCGTCGTCGTCGAGGCGTGCCTCGACGATCTGCTCGATCTCGGCGAACGATCCCACGTAGGTCTCCTCGTCCGTGGCCATGTCGCGCACCCGGGCCCTGATGACGGCCGGGAGCGTGTCGACGTCGCGGGGCTCGGCCCACACGTCGATGAGGAATCGCCGCCTCCACGCTCGCATCACCAGGCCGTGACCCTTCTGCTCAGCCACGAGCGTCCCGGCAACCGATCACCGACCGCTCACGAGACCCGCGCCCCCCGATCACGACCCGCTCACCGCCTGCTCACCGCCTGATCACCACCGACCCCACCGTCGAGAGGCCACGTCCGGCCCACCTCGTCACGTCGAGAGGCCACGTCCGGCCCACCTCGTCACGTCGAGAGGCCACCTCATGCCGCTCCCGGCGACACGGCATACGCCCTCGTTGCCCGTCAGGGCATGCGGTGCAGGCGGTCGAGCGCGCGGTCGACGATCTCGGCGAGGCGCACGACCTCGCGTCGGGCCCGTTCGAGCTCGGCGACGAGCGCGGCCACCGACGCGGCCTGGCCGGCGTCGCCCCGGGTGATCCGGGCGTAGAGCGCGACCGTCTCGGGCATCGGGTCGGCGCCGAGCTCCGCGAGCAGCGTCAGGCGGCACTGCTCGAACTGCCGCTCGACGAGATCGTGCCGGCCGGACGCCGCGTAGGCGCCCATGAGGTGGCGGTGGATGTCCTCGCGCAGCGGCTCGACGGCGAGCGCGAGCGTCCCGTAGCGGTCGACGGCGGCGACGTCGCCGCGGTTGCCGTGGTGCTGGACGAGGTAGTCGAGGGCGGTGAGGTAGAGGGTCTCGATGCGGTGTCGCGCCCCGAGCACCCACTCGTCGTCGCAGACCTCGACGAGCCGGCCGCGGTGCAGCGCGACGGCGTCCTCGAGCCGGTGGACGTCGTCGTCCGTGAGGTCGACGACGTTGCGGCGCAGGACGGGAGCCAGCAGGTCCTCGAAGCGGACCGCGTCGACGGTCATCGGCACGGCCCGGCTCAACGCGACCGACCGTCCACCGGAGCGGCCGACGAGCTCGACGCCCGTGCTCGCGCGCACCTCGGACTGGAGCCGCCAGACGGCGGTGTTGAACCGGCGGCGGGCCGAGTCCTCGGGGCAGTCGGCGAAGAGCTGGGCAGCCGCGACCGCGCGTTGGCGCCCCTCGCGTGGTGCGAGCGCGAGATAGGCGACGAGCACCGCGGTACCCGGCGACAGCGCCACGGGATCGTCTCCCGAGACGAGCGTCGGAGCACCGAGAAGATTGAGTCTGAGCCCCGAGACGGCCACGCTAACCCCCACACATCGAGGTGGGCTGCTCACCCCAAAAAATACGCCCGAACCGCGACTTTCGTGACCGGTTTGGCCGGATCCGTCGACCTCTGGCCAGGGAGTGCGCGTGGCCCCTTCAGGTATGCCGTCCGGCGGGCTAACGTGCGAAGGCATGGCCCGCTCGCGTCCCGCCCGGCTCAGTGACGTCGACGAGGCAGCCGCCGCGCTGCCCGAGGTGACCCGCGACCCACCGGTCGGCGGTCGACCGGGCTTCCAGGTCAGGGGCAAGACCTTCGCCTTCGCCCGCGGTCCGCGCAAGGACGCCGTCGACCCCGAGACGGGCGAGCCCTACGACGACGTCCTCGCCTTCATGTGCACGCCCGAGGACAAGGAGTCGATGGTCGCCGACCCTGACTCCCCGTGGTTCACGACGCCGCACTGGAACGGCTACAACGCCGTGCTCCTGCTCGAGCGGGACCTCGGCAGGCTCACGGCGGAGGAGATCCGCGAGGTCGTCACCGACGCGTGGCTGACCAAGGCGCCGAAGCGGCTGGCGAAGGAGGTGCTCGGCGGTCCGTGACGGGAGGGGAATACCCCAGAGGGGTATCCTGTTGAGGAGGACGAGGAGGTGCCATGGCTGGATACGCCGGCAGCAAGGACGACTACCTGAAGCGGCTGCGCCGCATCGAGGGTCAGGTGCGGGGGGTGCAGAAGATGGTCGACACCGACACCTACTGCATCGACATCCTGACCCAGGTCAGCGCCATCACCAAGGCGCTGCAGGCGGTCAGCCTCGGCCTGCTCGAGGACCACGTCGCCCACTGCGTCGTCGATGCCGCCCGAGAGTCCGACGAGGCTGCTGCCGAGAAGGTGCGCGAGGCCTCGGAGGCCATTGCCCGACTCGTGCGCAGCTGAGCACCCCACCGACCACCGCCCGAGGAGGCACCCGATGAGCACCACCACCCAGACCGAGGTCACCGTCACCGGCATGACGTGCGGCCACTGCACCGCCGCCGTGAGCGGTGAGCTTTCGGCGCTGCCCGGCGTCGTCGCGGTCGCGGTCGACCTGCACCCCGGCGAGGACTCCCCCGTCACCATCACGAGCGAGGCCCCCCTCGACCCGTCCGCCATCGCGGACGCCGTCGCCGAGGCCGGCTACAGCCTCCGATGACCGAGGGCCAGGCGCCGGTGACCACGGCCGAGCGGACCCCCGACGAGGTCCGCCTCGCCATCACCGGCATGACCTGCGCCTCCTGCTCGGCCCGCATCGAGCGCAAGCTGTCGAAGGTCGCCGGCGTCGAGTCCGCAACCGTCAACCTCGCCACCGAGAAGGCCCTCGTCTCGTTCACCGCCCCCGTCACGATCGAGCAGATCGTCGCCGAGGTGAAGAAGACCGGCTACGGCGCCACCGTCATCGACGGCTCTCGCCCTGCGCCGCCGGCCCCCACCGCCCCGAGCACGTATGCCGTGTCGTCCGACAGTGCCCCGGGCGGCTCCCCGGGTGGCGAGGTGGCGAGGCCCGCCGCCGGTGCGCTGCTCGAGAAGCTGCGCGCCCAGGAGTTGGCTCGCCGGAAGGTCCGCGCCGCCGCTGCGACCACGACGGTCGACGCCGGTCCCGCGACGACCCCGACGCCGCCCGCAGCGCACGAGGACCACGCGGGCCCCTCCGGTCAGGCGGGTCACGAGGCCGGGACGGGTCGCGGCGGCTCCGTTGAGAACCACCTCGACCACACGCCCGCGCAGGACGTCCTCAAGCCCCGGCTCGTCGTCGCCATCGCGCTGACGATCCCGGTGCTGCTGCTCGCCATGGTGCTGCCGACGTTCGGGGCGAGCCCGTGGCTCGAGCTGCTCCTCGCGACGCCCGTCGTCTTCTGGTGCGCGTGGCCGTTCCACCGCGCCGCTGCCGTCAACGCCCGTCACCTCGCCTCGACGATGGACACCCTCGTGTCCCTCGGGGTGCTCGCTGCCTGGGGCTACTCCGTCGTCGAGCTGCTCCAGGGCGGCATGCACCTCTACTTCGAGGTCGCCGCGGTCGTCACGACGTTCCTGCTCGTCGGCCGCTTCCTCGAGGCGCGCGCCAAGGACTCCGGCAAGGACGCCCTGCGCTCGCTG
The DNA here is from genome assembly GCF_024519435.1 of Terrabacter sp. Ter38. Classification (GTDB taxonomy): domain Bacteria; phylum Actinomycetota; class Actinomycetes; order Actinomycetales; family Dermatophilaceae; genus Terrabacter. Next base: position 293,955 of record NZ_JALJRZ010000004.1, on the reverse strand, counting down.
CTCGACCTCGGCGCCAAGGACGTCTCCGTCCTGCGCATCGACCCCCAGTCGCGGATCACGAGCGAGCTGCGCATCCCCGTCGACCAGCTCGTCGTCGGCGACCAGTTCGTCGTCCGGCCCGGTGAGAAGGTCGCGACCGACGGCACGGTGCGCGACGGGTCGAGCGCGGTCGACGCGAGCCTCGTCACCGGCGAGTCGACGCCCGTCGACGTCTCCCCCGGCGACGAGGTCACGGGCGGCTCGATCAACACGACCGGACGCATCGTCGTCGAGGCCCGCAAGGTCGGCGCCGACACGATGCTGGCCGGCATCCAGCGTCTCGTCGAGACCGCCCAGACCGGCAAGGCCGACGTCCAGCGGCTCGCCGACCGCGTCTCCGCGATCTTCGTCCCGGTCGTCCTCGTCATCGCCGTCGTCACCTTCGTCGCCTGGCTCCTCACGGGCCACGACCTCGGCACGTCGCTGGCCGTCGCCGTGACGGTGCTCATCATCGCCTGCCCCTGCGCCCTCGGTCTGGCCACGCCGACCGCGCTGCTCGTCGGAACCGGCCGCGGCGCCCAGCTCGGCACGCTCATCAAGGGGCCGCAGGTGCTCGAGGACACGCGCCGCGTCGACACCGTCGTGCTCGACAAGACGGGCACGGTGACGACCGGCGAGCTGCGACTACGGAGCATCTCCGTGCGCGGCAAGCTCTCCAAGAAGGCCGCCCTCATCGCGGCCGCCGCCGTCGAGCAGGGCAGCGAGCACCCCATCGCGCAGGCCGTCGTCGACGGCGCCCGGCTGGCCAAGCTCGACCTGCCGCGCATCCGCGACTTCCAGTCGAACCCGGGCGAGGGGGCGACGGCGCGGATCAAGGACACCGAGGTCACGGTCGGCAAGGCCGTCCTCTTCGAGAGCGTCGACCCCGAGCTCGTCGCCCACGCCCGCAGTCACGCCGGCACGACCGTCTACGTCGGCTGGGACGGCGTCGCCCAGGCGGCTCTCACCGTCGAGGACACGGTGCGCGACTCGTCCACGGCCGCGATCGCCCGGCTCCGGGCCCTCGGCCTGACGCCCTACCTGCTCACCGGCGACAGCGCCTCCAACGCGCGCAGCGTCGCCGAGCAGGTCGGCATCGACGCCTCCAACGTGCGCGCCGACGTGCTGCCGGCGCAGAAGCACGCCGTCGTCACCGAGCTGCAGAAGTCCGGCCGGGTCGTCGCCATGGTCGGCGACGGCGTCAACGACGCCGCCGCCCTCGCCCAGGCCGACCTCGGTCTCGCGATGGGCTCGGGCACCGACGTCGCCATGGACTCGGCCGACATCGTCCTCGTGCGCACCGACCTCGACGCCGTCGGTGACGCGATCGGTCTCTCCCGCGAGACGTTGCGCATCATCAAGCAGAACCTCGCCTGGGCCTTCGGCTACAACACCGCCGCCATCCCGCTCGCCGCGTTCGGCCTGCTCAACCCGATGATCGCCGGCGCGACGATGGCCCTGTCGTCGGTGCTCGTCGTCAGCAACTCGCTGCGCCTCAAGCGCTGGGGCCGCTGACGCGCTGCTCAGCCCTGCGCGCCCGGGTTGAGGTATCGCGACCGCGAGTCCGGCACCTCGGATACCTCAAGCGGGTGGTGGCGACCGGTGGCGGCTAGGTTCGGGTCATGGTGGCCTTCGTGAAGTCGGTGACGTTCGACTGCGCCGAGCCGTTGCGGCTCGCGAATTTCTGGGCCGCCGCCCTCGGCTCGAACGTCGACGAGGACAGCACGGACGAGCGGGCCTGGGTCGAGCCGGCAGGCTGGGGCGGCCCGACCCTGTGGTTCCAGCCCGTCCCCGAGCCCAAGACCGCGAAGAACCGGCAGCACTTCGACCTGCGCACCATGGACACCGTCGAGGCCGAGGTCGAGCGTCTCGTCGCCCTGGGCGCGACCGTCACCGGTCGCGACGGCGACGTCGTGGTCATGGCCGACCCCGAGGGCAACGAGTTCTGCGTCGAGTCCTGACAGACGCCGCGGGCACGACACTGTCGGTCGACGTGAACGCGCGGCAGTCTCAGCGGCGCGGCTACCTCAACCGGGAGGCGGGGCGTCCCCGGGCGACGACCCCAGCGCCCCACGCGGCGGCGTCCCCGAGTCGCCGGCCGTGAGCTGCGGCGCACCGGAGCCGGTCAGGTACGCATGGACGTTCGCGGCCACCTCGCGCAGCGGGCGGGGCGGCAGGTAGGCCGACGCCCCCGCGTCGAGCAGGCGGCTGACGGGGCCCGGTGCGCTGACGCCGAGCTCGTCGTCCTCGATCTCGGTGACGATGATCCGGGCCCGGGGGAACATCCCGCGCAGCGACCCGAGCAGCTGCGGGCTCACCGGGTGGGTCAGCACGACGTCGGCGCTCGTCGGGGCCCTGAGCAGGTCGAGGACGATGTAGCCGTCGCCCAGCTCGTCGGAGAGTCGCTGGCGCGCGGCCGTCGACAGCTTCGTCGCGGTCGCCACCACCACGACCCCCTCGGGCACCCGCTCCGGACCACGACCGTCGTCCTCGCGACCGACCCGATCCGGCTCCGGTCCGCCCACGACGGTGCCCACCAGGACGCTCGGCTGGTGCACGAGCACGCCGATCTCACGCCCGTCGCGGCGGAGCACGACCTCGTGACCGGCGACCATCGCCTCCACCGCCGCGCGCACCTCGCGGGGCAGCGTCTCGAGGTCGAGGGACGGCACGGCCCCCCGACGGTCGCGTCCCGGCACCGGCAGCTCCAGCGGCATTCAGGCACCGTAACCGAACCGCGCGCGGCTGCCCGGTCCGCGACACGGCATACGCCCTCGGGACGACGAACGGCGGCCACCCCGAAGGGGTGACCGCCGTTCGCGTGCGAGTTGGTGACTCGGTCAGATGGTGACCTTGCCGGCCGGGGTGTCGAAGGTGACCGACAGCAGACCCGGCGTGCCGTGTGGGGCGACGAAGGTGAAGTCGATGCCGCCCTTGTCGAAGGTGTCCTCCGGGCCGAGCCACTCGCGCACGCGCTTGGGGTCACCGGCGATCTGGAGGTTGTCGATGGAGACCGACGTGTCGGCGCCCGCGGAGGGGTGCACCGTCATGTCGTCCCACTCGATGAAGTAGGGGACCTGGGGGTCCGCCATGAGGCCCTTGATGCCGAGCTGGCGCCACTTGAGCTCGGTGCCGTCGGGACGGTGCCGGTTGCCCGGGACCGACTCGCGGCCGAGGCGCTGCTCGACCACGGCGATGTCGTCGACGGCGACGACCCAGCCGAGCCAGCCACCGCCGGCCTCGGACGCGGCGCGGACGGCCTGCCCGAAGGGGGCCTTGTCGGAGGCCGGGTGGTCCAGCACCTCGACGACCTCGAGGTAGTGGTCCTTGGCCAAGGGGAAGATCACGTTGCGCGTGCCGAACCGGGGATGCACCCCTCCGTCGACCGGCGCGACGCCGATGAGCTCGGACAGTCGGGCGGCTGTGGCCTTGAGGCCACCGGCCTCCGCTGCATAGGAGACGTGGTCAACTCGCATACAGAACATCGTGACACACGCCAAGGGGTGCTCTTGACCACCCCTCCCCGTCTCTTGCGGGGCTCGTCACACGCGTCACATGAATGAAACCTGAGTGTCATCTCGTATGCCGTCCCGCTGGCTCCCGGAGGGCCGTCCGGTCAGCGCGCGTCGCGTTGGCGGACCGCCTCGTAGAGCACGATCGCGGCCGATGCGGCGACGTTGAGGCTGTTGGCCTTGCCGTGCATGGGAATCCGGACGCGATGGGTCGCGGCGTCGAGCAGGGTGCGGTCGGCGCCGTGCTTCTCGCTGCCGACGGCGATGGCCACGCGGCCGGTGTAGTCGACGTCGGTGTGCAGCACGTCGGTCTCCGGGGTCGTGACGACGAGCCGGATGTCGTGGCTCGCGAGCCACTCGAGCGCGTCGGCCGTCGTCGCGCTCGCGGCCGGCACGGCGAAGACCGTGCCCTTGCTGGCGCGCACGACGTTGGGGTTGCCCCAGTCGGTGACGGGGTCGGCCGCCACGACGGCGTCGACCCCCGCGGCGTCGGCGGTGCGGAGCATGGCGCCGAGGTTGCCGGGCTTCTCGACGCCCTGGCTGAGCAGGGTGAGGTGGTCGGGCCCGTCGACGCGCAGGTCGCCGAGGGAGACGCCGATGCGGTCGACGACGGCGATGAGGCCGTCGGGTCCCTCGCGATAGCTGACCTTCTCGAAAGCGCCGCGGCTGAGGTGCACGACCTCGACGCGGTCGTCGCGCAGGCGCGCGAGCAGGTCGGTCTGGTGGCCGATGTCCTGGCTCCCGGCTTGGCCGGCGGGGCTGAAGAGCTCCTCGCAGACGTAGACGGTCCCCGGGCGCACGCCGGCCGACAGGGCGAGGCCGATCTCCTCGTAGCCCTCGACGAGCGTCTGGCCGGTCTCCTCGCGCGTGCGTCGGCGGCGCAGGGAGAGCAGGCCCTTGAGGCGCGGGTTGGACGCGGACGTGATGGTGAGCTCGCGGGAGGCGTGGGTCGGGTTCGTCATCTTCGTCATGGCCGGCCCAGCATCCCATCCCCGCAACACACCGAGAAGGTCGCAACACCCCGTGATCCGACCACGGTGTGTTGCGACCTTCTCGGTGTGTTGTCCGGTGGGTGCACTCGGGGGCTGTGCGCGGGCCGCACTTCTATGGTGGAGGTCGATCGCGATCGAGGAGGCTCCGTGACCGAGTTCCCCCGCCTGATGCACACCGCCCTCGACACCGAGGACGCCCGCGCCCTCGCCGAGTTCTACCGCGCGCTGCTCGGCCTGCACTACCGGCCCGGCGACGAGCCCCCGGCAGGCGGGGCCGAGGACGACGCCGACTGGCTCGTCCTGCTCGACGCCGAGGGCGTCCGGCGACTCGCGGTCCAGCAGGTCGACGGTCCGCTGCCGCGCTCGACGTGGCCCACCCACGAGGTGCCGATGCAGCTGCACGTCGACTACGCCGTGCCGACCTTCGCCGAGCTCGAGCGTCATCGGGACCGGGCGCTCTCACTGGGCGCGCAGGTGCTGCTCGACCGTACCGACGACGACAGTGAGCCGCTCGTCGTGCTCGCCGACCCGGCCGGCCACCCGTTCTGCCTGCTCGTCGCGCCCTGAGAGCCACGGTGTCGGTGCGCAGGCGTAGCGTCGTCGGAGCGAGGAACCAGACCGAGACCCGGAGGTGCGAGCCGCCATGACCACCCTCGAAGGACGCCCCAACACCGCACTGCTCGTCATCGACGTCCAGAACGACGTCGTCTCGGGCGCGCACGACCGCGACGGCGTCATCGCCCGCATCAACGGCCTCGTCGACAAGGCGCGCAACGAGCAGGTCCCCGTCATCTGGGTGCAGCACTCCGACGACAACATGCAGATCGACACCGAGGGTTGGCAGTACGTCCCCGAGCTGGCCCGTGCCGAGTCCGAGCCGCTCGTCCACAAGCGCTACGGCGACTCCTTCGAGGACACCGACCTCGAGTCGGTCCTCGCCGAGCGCCGGGTCGGTCGGGTCGTCGTCACCGGCGCCCAGACCGACGCCTGCATCCGCTCGACACTGCACGGCGCTCTCGTGCGTGGCTACGACACGACGCTCGTCGGCGACGCCCACACGACCGAGGACCTCCGTCAGTGGGGTGTCCCCGTCGCCCCCGAGCAGGTCATCGCCCACACCAACACGTACTGGTCCTGGTCGGACGCGCCCGGCCGCACGGGTGATGTCGTGCCCGCGGCCGAGGTCGACTTCGACCCGCGCTGACCAGGGGCGTAGCCCGCGACGGCCGGGCACGAGCGCCGGCCCAGGCTGAAGCCATGCTCGACACGGTGGCCGCGCTGCCCGTCTGGCAGGCGTTCCTCGCGCTCTTCGCGAGCGCGATGGTGCGGTCCAACGGCACCTACTGGGTCAGCCGGCCGCCGTCGTCGGGTCGACCCTCTGGGCGGTGCTCTACGCGACGGTCGGGCTCGCCGTGGTGCAGGCCTGGCTCGCAGCCGAGGCCGGGTCGTGGTGGGGCGTGGTGGTCGTCGTCCTCGTCGTGGCCGGAGCCGTCGTGTGGGTCGTGTCCCATCGCCGCCGTGCCCACCTGAGAGCGCAGCCCGTCCCCGGTCGAGTGAACGCTCCGTTTCCCCCTAGTCAGCGCCCCATCCCCTGACACGACCCGAACACGGGCGTGACGTGCGCGCCGCCTGCGCTCACTACGCTGCGATCGTGTCCACCGAGCCCGGCTCCGGCCCTGAGCGCCGCCCCGACCCCGGCCGCGGTCTCGTGCTCGTCGTCGAGGACGAGCCGGCCATCGCGGACGTGTTGCGGCTCAACCTCCGGGCGGCCGGCTACGGCGTCGAGGTCGTCACGGACGGGGCGAGCGCCCTCGACGCGGCGCGCGACCTGCGCCCGAGTGCCATCGTGCTCGACATCGGCCTGCCGGTCCTCGACGGGATCGAGGTGTGTCGCCGCCTCCGCGGGCGCGGCGACTGGACGCCGGTCCTCTTCGTGACGGCGCGCGACGACGAGGTCGACCGCATCGTCGGTCTCGAGCTCGGAGCCGACGACTACATCACGAAACCCTTCTCCCCGCGGGAGGTCGTGGCACGGCTCGGGGGGGTGCTGCGACGCACCCGCGGGGAGTCCCAGTCACCCGAGGTGCTCAGCGCCGGCGACCTGAGCATCGACCTGACCAGCCACGAGGTGCGGGTCGCCGGGCGCGAGATCGCCTTGACCGCCACGGAGTTCGACCTCCTGACGCACCTCGTGCGCCGTCCGGGGGTCGTCTTCACTCGCGAGCAGCTGCTCAGTGACGTGTGGGGATATGCCGCGACGGCCGGCGGGCGCACCGTCGACGTCCACGTCGCCCAGCTGCGCGCCAAGCTCGGCGACGCCAGCCCGATCCGCACCGTGCGATCCGTCGGGTATGCCGCCGCGCGGGCTCCGCACGAGGGTGCCGCCCCGCCCCCGGACGCCCCGCGAGCGCCCGGGCCGAGACCGTGACGGGCTCGCGCGGGACGCTGTCGCGACGGATCGTCCTGCTCGCCGTCGGCATCGCGGTGCTGACCGCGCTCCTCGCCGGCCTGCTCGCCGTCGGCCTGACCCGCACGTCCGCCGACGACGCGGCCCGGCGCACGCTGTCGCGCATCGCCGACGCCGCCGCCGAGCGCGCCGACTCGGGCGTCGTCGCACGGGCGGCCCAGAACAAGGCGGTCCGCACGCTCGGCGCGCTCGGGATCGAGTCCGCGAGCATCGGACGCGGCGGCGCCATGACGTCGACGAGCGCCCTCGCCCGTGACGCCCTGACCCCGGCCCGGCAGAGGGCCCTCCTCGCCGGCCGCACCCTCTCGACCCGCGACGACCTCGGTGGCGCACTCGTCCTCGTCGAGGGGCGACCGACCGACGCCGGCGGCATCATCCTCGTACAGCGCCGGTCCGATGCGACGGCGGACTCCGACCGGCTCGTGCGCCGCGTCCTGCTCGCGCTCGTCATCGCCGCCGTCGTCGCGGTCGTCGTCAGCATCGCCGTCGCGAAGCGCCTGTCCCGGCCGCTGCGGCGCACGGCCGACGCGGCACACGCCCTCGCGGCCGGTCAGCGCGACGTGCGGGTGCCGGTCGAGGGTCCCGACGAGGTCGCGGAGGTGGCGAGCGCCCTCAACTCCCTGTCGAGCTCGCTGGCCCGGTCCGAGGAGCGCCAGCGCGACTTCCTCCTCTCGGTGTCGCACGACCTGCGCACGCCCCTGACCGGCATCAGCGGCTACGCCGAGTCGCTCGCGAGCGGCGTCGTCCCCGCCGAGGACACCGCCCGGGTCGGCGGCGTCGTCCTCACCGAGGCGAAGCGTCTCGAGCGGCTCGTCGGCGACCTGCTCGACCTCGCGCGGCTCGGCGCCGACAGCCAGAGCGTCCACCCTGAGCGCACCGACCTCGTCGCCCTCGGCCGCGAGGTCGAGTCGGTCTGGTCCCGGCGGTGCGCTGCCGTGGGGGTGTCCTTCACCTTCGTCCCGGCCGTGGCCGTCGTGTGGACGGTCACCGACCCGGCTCGGGTGCGCCAGCTCCTCGACGGGCTGCTCGAGAACGCCCTACGAGTCACGCCGTCGGGCCGCCCGATCGTCGTCGAGGTGCGCCGCGAACCGGGCTCCCCCACGGACGTGGCCGTCATCGAGGTGCGCGACGGCGGTCCCGGCCTGACCGACGAGGACCTCGCCGTCGCGTTCGAGCCGTCGGTCCTGCACGAGCGCTACCGCGGCATCCGTCCCGTCGGCACCGGCCTCGGCCTGGCCATCGTCGGGCGGCTCGCCCACCTGCTCGGCGGGACCGTGCAGGCCGGGCACGCGGCCGAGGGAGGCGCCCGCTTCACCCTGCGCCTCCCCCACGCCACCACGTCCTGACGGCGCCGGCCCGCCGTCGGCAGCGGACGGCATACGCCCTCGGCGCCGTCCGCGGGGCGCGCGTCGCATGGATCGGCGCATCGTCCTCCCTCCGGTGGGGTCAGGACCCCACCGGAGGCCACACCATCGGCAGGACCATCCGGCTCTCGGAATGAGCCGGGCACCCCGTCGGTTGACGAGGCATGACCACCTGGGGCTTCATCGGCAGCGGCAACATCGGCAGCACCGTCGCCCGGCTCGCGATCGCGGCCGGGCACGACGTCGTCCTGAGCAACAGCAGGGGTCCCGAGACCCTCGCGGAGCTCGTGGCCGAGCTCGGCCCGCATGCCCGAGCCGCCACGGCGCAGGAGGCCGCCGCTGCCGGCGACCTGGTCGTCGTGACGATCCCGCTCAAGGCCTACCGCGACGTGCCCGTCGACGAGCTCGCCGGCAAGGTCGTCATCGACACGATGAACTACTACCCTCAGCGCGACGGTCAGATCGAGGCTCTCGACGACGGCTCCACGACGAGCTCCGAGCTGCTCCAGGCGCACCTGCCGCAGTCGTACGTCGTCAAGGCCTTCAACAACATCTACGTCCAGCACCTGCGCGACCTCGCCCAGCCGCTGCTGCCTGCCGGCGCCGACGGCCGTAGTGCCTTGGCGATCGCCGGCGACGGGCCCGCCGCGAAGGACGCCGTGCGCCGCGCTTTCGACGCCATCGGCTACGACACCCTCGACCTCGGCCCGCTCGCCGAGGGCTGGCGCACCCAGCCCGGCCAGCCGGCCTACGGGCTCCAGTACGCCAAGGACGAGGCCGACTGGACTGCCGGGGCCCGCCCGGTCAGCTCCGACGAGCTCGCCGGCCGCGCCATGCGGGCCACGCGCGAGGCCTGAAGGCGACGCTGCCGGCGCGCAACCCTCGACAGGCCGTTTGGGCGGCGGTCGCGCCACCCGTACGATGATCCGCGAGGGGAGTACTTCCTCGCGCGCTCCGGTCAGTACGGTGGTCCGACGACCACCCCGGTCCGCGGCCGACGGCAGTCGGTGAAGGAGACCTCAGACATCACGGTCTGAGGAGACTCATGCTCACTGCCCTATCCGCCGCCACCCCGGCGCCGCCCGCTGGCTCGCTCGAGTCGATCGGCACGCCCACACTGTGGATCGCGACGATCGCCGGGGTCGCCGCCCTCTTCGCGATCGACTTCCTCGTCACCCGCCGCCCGCACGACCCGAGCATGCGCGAGGCGATCGGCTGGTCGGCGTTCTACATCGCGATCCCCGTCGTCTTCGGCGGCTGGCTCTGGTGGCGGTACGGCTCCCAGCAGAGCGTCGAGTACTACGCCGGCTACCTCGTCGAGAAGTCGCTCTCGGTCGACAACCTCTTCGTCTTCATCATCCTGCTCTCGGCCTTCGCCGTGCCGCGCGAGCTGCGCCAGCGGGTGCTGCTCATCGGCGTCGGGGGCGCCCTCGTCCTCCGTGGCATCTTCATCGCGCTCGGCGCGCAGATGATCGCGAGCTTCGCCTGGACCTTCTTGCTCTTCGGCGCGATCCTGCTCGCCACGGCGGTCAAGGTCGGCCGCGACGCCCTCTCGCCCACCGACCACAGCATCGACGTCGACCAGCTGCGCAGCGTCAGGCTGATCCGCCGATTCCACCCCGTCACCGACACCTACGCGGGCACCAGTCTCGTTGTCCGCCAAGGCGGCCGGCGCGCCCTGACGCCGCTCGCCCTCGTCGCCGTCGCCATCCTCGGCACCGACATCGTCTTCGCCATCGACTCGGTGCCGGCCGTCTACGGCATCACCGGCGACCCCTACCTCGTCTTCGCGACGAACGCCTTCGCGCTGCTCGGCCTGCGCGCGCTCTACTTCGTCCTCGAGGGCGCCCTGGCCAAGCTCGTGCACCTCGGCCACGGCCTGTCGCTCATCCTCGCCTTCATCGGCGTCAAGCTCGTCCTGCACTGGGCGCACGGCGTGTGGCCGGCCGTTCCCGAGATCCCGACGCTGCTCTCGCTCGGTGTCATCATCGGCATCCTCGCGGTCGTCACCGTGACGAGCCTGGCGGCCAACACGCGGTCGGCCGAGCAGGCCGACGAGCCCGAGGACGAGGCGTCGTCCGTGCCGCACGCCTGACCGGACGTGGGCCGGCCGGCCACACGGCATACGCGGTCGTATGCCGTGCCGACGGCCACGAGGGAGGCGTCCCGTGGGGCGGCCGGGACGCCTACATCGACTGCGCACCCCGTCCGGCCCGTCCCCGGACGGGGTGCCGCGTCTCAGCTCGTCGCGCTCGGGGAGGGAGAGCCGCCGGGCTGGGACGTCGTGACCTTGAAGACGACGAGACGGGCCGTCGGGTTCGTCGCGCCGATGCCGGTGACGAGCGCCTTGGCCCCGACCGTGACGGCCCCGATGGTCGAGTCGACGCCCTTGCCGTTGGAGCGGACGCGAACCTTGGTGTCGGCTGCGATGGCGAAGGTCTGCGAGAAGCCGTCCTTGGCCTTGACCGTGATCGAGCCCTTCGAGACGGCGGTGACGTCGCCGCGGATCGCCTGGTGGGTGACCGGACCGGACGTGGCCTCGGTGACCCACGTGCCGTGCAGCGCCCGGAGCATCCGGGCGCGCAGACCCTTGCGGTCACCCTTCACGGCGGCCGCCCCCTGGCTCGAGTCGTCGAGGGCCGGGGTGGCTACGGCTGCCGAGACGAGGTCGATGGTGTCGCCGTCCGTCGCGGCCGCGTCCTGCACGGCCGTGGCACCCACGGCGCTGGCTGCGGGGCCGGTCGAGTCGGTCTTCGAGCAGGCGCCGAGCGCGAGGCTGCCGAGGACGAGGACCGCCGCACCGAGGGCGGTGGAGGAGCGCTTGAGGCCGGTCGCCCGGCGGGTGTCGGTGTTCATGGCCCCTACGTTCGCGCACCCAGGTGAAGCCTCGGTCCGGGTCGTGTTCGGATCGTGTTCGGGCGGCGGCCGCTGGGCCAGAGCGCAGGCGCAGCCGGTCGGAGTCAGCCACACACCGGACGCGGCGGGTGGCTGGCTCCACGGTGTGCGCCACGAGCGATGGACGCGCCCACCGCACGCCAGGGGCGTGTGCCGTCAGGCGAAGACCGGGCCCACCGCGGCGTAGGCGCCGGTGAGGGCCGTGCGGACCGCCGAGAGGGACGGCACGTCGCTGCCACCCTGGAAGCCGGTGTCGAGCCGCATCGGCTTGCCCCACGCGGTGAGGTCCTCGATCGTCGTGCCGGTCGCGGCACCGGACAGCTGCCCGAACCAGTCGGCGCGGCCGTACGTGACGTCGCCCCCGATGCAGACGAGGTCGACCCACGACGGGTCCGCGAGGCACACGTTCTCGTAGGGGTCCGGGTGGTGCCGTTCCAGCACGACGAGGTCGGCGGGGCGGCCCTGCGCGACGGAGCCGAGGTGGTCGTCGAGCCCGGCCAGCCGCGCAGCGACGGAGGTGACCATGGCCACGAGGTCGGCGGCTGCGATCGAGTGTCCCTGCCGAGCGAGCTCGCGGCGGGCGACCTTCATCTCGGCGAGCAGGCTCGTGGAGCCCGAGGGCAGCCAGTCGGCCCCGAGGGCGACCGGCATCCCGGCCGCGATCGCCTCGCCCGCGAGGGTCGTCTCGCCGTAGAGGCGCAGGTTGGACTGCGGCGACCACACGAGCCGGCAGCCGAGCTCCGCGACGGTGTGCAGGTCGTCGGCGGTCAGGGTGCTGCCGTGGATGATGTTCGTCGCCGACGTCGCCCCGCCGAGCGTCAGGAAACGCTGGAACTCCTTGGCGCTCACAGCATCCCCACGCCTCCCCTCGCACAGGTGCAGGTAGAAGGCGTTGACGTCTCCGGCCGCGATCCGCGCCATGACGGCCTCGAAGCTCGGCAGCCCGAACGACCCCGAGGGCAGGTCGATCATCGAGCGCGCGCGGTGTGCACCGAAGGCCCACTGGTCGAGGTTGCGCACGAGCGGCTCGGACGACGCGCTGCTCGCACCCGACGCGCCCTGGATGCCCGTGACGCCGCCGACGAGCGCGCGCACCTCGGCGTAGCGGGTCTGTGTCTTGGGCGGCACCTGCGTGAGCAGGAGGTTCTGCGGGTCGCGGACGAGAGCCTGGTAGGGCTTGGACCGCCGCCACGCGTAGCGGTTGTCGTAGAGCTTCGGCGGCTCCCACGCGGCGAAGACGTTGAACTCCGGGTGACCGTGCAGGTCGAGCAGGCCGGGCAGGATGACGCCGTCGGTCTCGAGCACGGCGACGTCGGTCGGCTTGCGCTTGGAGACTCGGTCGATGAGCCCGCCCGCGACCGTGACGTAGCCGCTCGACCACGCCCCGTCGGGGGTGATGACGGCGCCGTGCAGCGCGAAGGGTGCCGGCGGCAGCGCCCGGGAGCGGCGCGTCGGCTCGGGCAGCTCCTCGGTGATGCCGCGGGCGTAGGCCTTGGCGAACGGCCCCGGGCCTGCGCCGGACCCGCCCGGCTCCCAGTGCTCGTTGGCGGACGTCGTGCCGGCGCTGGGTCGCGCCGGTCGGGTCACAGAGCTGGCCATGTGCGGGCTCCCTTCGGGACGACGACGGTGATCGTCGCGCGCTTCGTCTGCTTGTCGTCGCCGGTGCGGCTCGCCCACGCGTCCACGTCGCGCCACCACGCGGGCGCACCGGGCGGGAGGTCGACCTCCGGGATGGGCGCGAGGTCCGTGGGACCCCACGTGGCGGCATACGGGGTCAGGTCGGTAGGCCCCTCGGGGGTGACGTGCGCCGCGAGGTCGGCGAGGTGTTCGTTCCAGTTGGCGATCTGAGCGGCTGTCGTCTCGGCGAGCGGCTTGCCGGAGGCACGTGCGAATCCCTCGGCGTACGTGGGGTGCCGGATCGCTGCGAGGTGCAACGATCCAGCGGTGTCGGGCTGGGTCCGCGCCCATGCGGCGTACGCCGTGGCCGCGAGGTCGCCGAGCGCGACGACGGCGGTGACGTCCGTGCCGACGAGAAGGGCGTCGAGCCAGCGGTTCCGGTAGGCCGCGATGGCGGGGTCCTTGGCGTGGCGGCTCCCGGCGGCCTGCCCGAACACGCTGTAGAGGTAGACGTTGACCATGGCGTATGCCGTGTGGACGCCGACCTTGGCCAGCAGCCCCTGGACGCGCTGCCCGGCCTCACCGACGAGGATGCGGCGCGAGATCGCTTCGTGGGTCGCCGGATCCTGACCGAGGACGAGCACGCGGGCGCTGCCGTCGAGCCGGCCACGGTGGAAGACAGGCCCCCACTCGGTGCGGAAGTCGTCCGACGGGTAGACGTCGTCGCCGGGATAGTCGGAGACGAGCGACGCGAAGGGCTCGGCGCCGTAGCCGACACAGCTCTGGTGCACCACGGCCATGGCAGACCTCCACCCGATCGACAGCCGTTGTCAGTGCAGGGTGTCTCGACGGTAGTCCTGATACATCGACCTCGTCGGCCGTTTCGTGTCTGTGGCGTTCAGTCCTCGCGGGCCGCCCGGCGCAGGAGGAGCGCCCTCTCGGCGTCGTTCTGCGTCATGCCGGCAGCGCGGGCGAACTCGGCGCGGGCCTCCTCGTCGCGGCCGAGGCGGGCGAGCAGGTCGCCACGGACGCTCGGCAGCAGGTGGTAGTCGGCGAGCGCGCCTGACGCCACGAGTCCGTCGACGACCTCGAGTGCGGCGGCCGGCCCGTCGGCGTAGGACAGGGCCACCGCACGGTTGAGGTCGATGACGGGCGACGGGCGACTCGCTCCCAGCTGCGCGTAGAGCGCGACGATGCGCGGCCAGTCGGTGGCCTCGGGCGTGCGGGCGCGGGCGTGGCAGGCGGCGATGGCGGCCTGCAGCACATAGGGACCGGCGGGCCCCCGGGCAGCGTCGACGAGCGACACGGCCCGATCGAGAGCGGCGAGTGCATGGCGGATCAGGGCCCAGTCCCACTTCGTGCGGTCCTGGTCCAGGAGCAGGACCGGCTCGCCGTCGTGACCGATGCGGGCCCGGGTGCGCGAGGCCTGGATCTCCATGAGGGCGAGCAGGCCGTGCACCTCGGGCTCTCCGGGCGCCAGGGCCGCGAGGACGCGCCCGAGCCGGATGGCCTCCTCCATGAGGTCGCCGCGCACCCAGTCGCGACCTGACGTGGCGGCATACCCCTCGTTGAAGATGAGGTAGACGACCTCGAGGACCGACGCGAGCCGTGGTGCCAGCTCGGCGCCCGACGGCACCTCGATGGTGACGCCGTCCTGGCTCAGGGTCTTCTTGGCCCGCGAGATGCGCTGGGCGATGGTCGGCTCGGTGGTGAGGAAGGCACGGGCGATCTCACGCGTCGTCAGCCCACCGATCATCCTCAGCGTCAGGGAGATTCGCGCCTGAGCGGTCAGGGCGGGATGGCACGCGGCAAAGACCAGGCCGAGGACGTCGTCGTCGATGTCCTCGAGCGCGGCGTCGAAGTCGCCCTCGGCCAGCTCGGCCACGCGCAGCTCCTCCACGTGTCCCACCTGCTGCAGCTTGCTCGCGAGGTTGACGTCGCGCCGGATGCGGTCGATGGCGCGCCGCCTCGCGGTCGCCGTCAGCCAGGCACCCGGCTTCGTCGGGATGCCGTCGCGGGGCCACTGCTCGAGCGCCTGCACGAACGCGTCCTGCGCGAGGTCCTCGGCGAGACCGACGTCCCCGACGACGCGGGCGACGACGGCCGTCACCTTGGCGGCCTCCATGCGCCACACGGCCTCGAGCGTGCGCTGGACGTCGTCGTGCGATGCGCGGGTGGCCTGTGACGCGGTGGTCTCGTGGGTCTGGTCGGCGGTCGATGACACCCCGACACTCTGGCACGGACCGGTGTCGTTCAGCCCCGGGCGGCGTTGCGCGCGGCCTCGGCGCGCATCTGCTCATCGCGCTCGCGCATCTCGGGTGTGAAGGCGTCGCCGAAGTCCTCAGCGGCGAACACCTGGCGCAGCTCGAGCGCCTGACCGGGGTCGGGCGCGCACGACACCGGCCACTTCCGGATCCACTCGAGCGCCTCCTCGCGGGAGCTGACGTCGATGATCGTGAAGCCGGCGACGAGCTCCTTGGCCTCGGCGAACGGCCCGTCGGTGACCACCCAGTCGCCGTCCTCGTACGTGACGCGCGCACCCTTGGCGGTCGGGTGCAACCCCTGCCCGTCGACGAAGACGCCGGCCTTGAGCATCTCCTCGTTGTAGGCCTGCATGTCGGCGAACTGCTGCTCCGTGCCGGTCGTGCCCTGCTCGGTCTCGGGGGTGCTGTGGACGATGATCATGAAACGCATGGCGGTCTCCTCCTGCAGTCGGTGCACGGTCGTCGGACCGTGCTCACCTCTACGTCGAACGGGGCGGACCGTTCTCGACACGACACCCGAGAGTCCTTCGGCGACGTCTCGGTGGCCTACCGGGTCTAGAGCTCGAGCCGCGCGGTCGCGGCCGACTCGACGCCGTCGCGGAAGGGGACGCCTGCCCGCGCGGCCTGCCCGACGGCCTCGAGCACGGGGACGAGGCCGTCGTCGTCGACGTGGCCGGTCACCTCGTCGGCGACGGCCTTGACCTGGTCGGGGGCGTTGCCCATGGCGACGCCCCACGCAGCCCAGTGGAGCATCTCGAGGTCGTTGCGCTGGTCGCCGCACGCGACGGTGTGGATCGGCTCGACGTGCAGCTGGCGACGGACGAGCTCGAGCGCACTCGCCTTGGACACGCCCTCGGGGTTGATGTCCAGCCACGCTGACCAGCCGACGGCATACGACACCCCGTGCAGACCGGCGCGCTCGACCAGCTCCATGAACTCCTCGGCCGTGGCCTCGGGCTGGCGCAGGGTGACGCGGGTGACGGGGTGCGCGATGAGCTCGTCCCAGTCGACCTCGCGCGACTCACCCATGAGCTCACCGTCGGGGAAGTGCTTGCTCACCTTGAAGCCGACGCCCGGCTCCTCGACGGCGATGAGCGCGTCGGGGAGGGCGACGCGCATCTTCTCGAGCACCGCCCGCGGGTCGAAGGTCACCATGTCGATGATCGAGTAGCCCTCTGCCGCAGAGGGGTCGATCCTGAGCGTCAGTGCGCCGTTGGAGCAGATGGCGTATCCCTGGCGCAGGCCGAGCGCCTCGAGGATCGGCGTCGTCGCGATGATCGAACGGCCCGTCGCGATGACGACGGCGACGTCGTCGGGCAGCGCCTGGACGGCGTCACGGACGCGGTCGGAGAGCTCGCCCATGTGGTTGAGAGTCGTGCCGTCGAGGTCGAGGGCGAGCAGTCGCTGTGCCATGCGCTCACCGTATCGTCCGGCTCGAGCCGCCCATGCAGGCCCGGACGCTCGTCGCCGGAGCGCCGCGCAACCGTCACAGCCCCGTCACCCGAATGTCGCCTGCGTCACTGCTCCACCACACGGAGCAGTGACGCAGACGCGACCCGCTGACGTCGGCGACGCGGGGCCTCAGGCGAGGCGGCCGAGCGCGTCCTCGATGCCGCGGTGGAGCGTCGGGTAGGCGTAGATCATCGAGCGGAGCCGCTCGATCGGGACCTCGCCGTGCACGGCCACGGCGAGCGCCCCGAGCACCTCTCCCCCAGCCGGGCCCATCGTCGTGGCACCGACTAGGACACCGCGGTCGGCGTCCGCGACGACCTTGATCAGGCCGTCCGCCTTGGCGATCCAGCCGCGCGTCGTCTCGCCCAGCGGAGTCACGCCCACCTGGACGTTCGCGAGCTTCTCGCGAGCCTGCGCCTCCGTCATCCCGACGGCGCCGACCTCGGGATCGGTGAACGTGACGCGCGGGAGGGCGGCATACTCCGCCGGGGGGCCGTCGTCGCCGAGGACGTCACGGATGACGACACCGGCCTGGTACATCGAGACGTGGGTGAAGGCGCCCTTGCCGGTGATGTCGCCGACGGCCCAGACGCCATCGGCGACGCGGCAGCGGTCGTCCACGGGCGCGGTGCGCGAGTCCCTGGCGACGCCGACCGTGTCGAGACCGACGGCGGCGGGGTCGGCGCGGCGGCCGGTGGCGACGAGGAGCTTCTCAGCTGCCAGCGTCGAGCCGTCGCCCAGCGTGACCGTGAACGTCGAGCCGTCGTGGGTGACCTTCTCGGCACCGACCCCCTCCCGCACCGTGATGCCGTCCGCCTCGAGAGCACTCTTGAGGTGCTCGGAGGCCTCCGGCTCCTCGAGCGCGAGGATGCGGTCGGCGGCCTCGACGACCGTCACGTCGACGCCGAACCGGGCCATGACCTGGCTCAGCTCGCAGCCGATGGCACCACCGCCCAGGACGACGACCGACCCGGGCAGCTCGGTGGCTTCGACGATGTCGTGGTTGGTCCAGTAGGGCGTGTCCGCGAGGCCGTCGACGGGTGGGATCGCCGCCGTCGTGCCGGTGTTGACGACGATGCCCGTGGTCGCCGAGTAGGCGGTGCCGTCGACGTCGACGCGTCCCGGGCCCGCGATCCGGGCCGTGCCGCGCACGAAGGTCGCGCCCTTGCCGGTCAGGCGCTCGACGGCGACCCTGTCGTCCCAGGTGTCGGTGGCCTCCTCGCGGATGCGCGTGGCGACGACCGACCAGTCCGGCGTGACGTCGCCGACCGATCCGGCCAGCCCGTCGACACGGCGGGCCTGGGCGAGAGCATCGGCGGCGCGGATCATCATCTTCGAGGGGATGCAGCCCCAGTAGGGGCACTCGCCGCCCACGAGTCTGCGGTCGACGCCGAGCACGCGCAGGCCGCGCTCCGCGAGGCTCCCGGCGACGTGCTCACCGCCCGGTCCGAGCCCGATGACGATGACGTCGAAGGTGTGGTCGGTGTCGGTGGCCATGCCACAGCCTTACCCGCCGGGGCCCCGCTGGGAAGAGCGGGCGTATGCCGCCGGGTCGACGCGCGCTCGCCGGCCGACCGGGCGCGACGGGAGAATCGGGCCCGGACCGGCTCCTGCGCGGCGAGGACGCTGCCGATGACGAGGACCATGGCGACGAGGTGCACCGGACCGAAGGGCTCGCCGAGGAGCGCGACGCCGAGCAGGACGCCGACCACCGGGTTCACGAGGCCGATGATCGAGGCGGAGGTCGGGCCGAGGATCGCCAACCCCCGGAACCACAGGACGTAGGCGACGCCGCTGCCGAGGAGACCGAGGTAGGCGAGCGCCCCCGCAGCCGGCAGGTCGAGGGCCGGCGGTGCCCCCTCGACGACGAGCCCGATCGGCAGCAGCACGAGCCCACCCGCGACGAGCTGCCACGACGTCATCGTGACGACGTCGACGGTGGGCGCCCACTTCCTCGTGAGGACGAAGCCGCACGACGACAGCACGACGGCGAGGAGCCCGGCTCCGAGACCGACCGGGTCGAGTGGCTTGTCGAGTCCGTTCTGGAGCACGAGCAGCGCCACCCCGACGAGGCCGACCAGGCCGGCCGCCCCCGAGACCCGGGCAGGTCGCTGGTCAAGGAGCAACCACGAGACACCCATCGTCACCATGGGAGCGGTCGCGACGAGCGTGGCCCCGAGGCCGCTCGGGAGGCGGTAGGCCGCGACGAAGAGGAGCGCGTAGAAGAGCCCGATGTTGAGCGAGCCGAGGACGAGCGAGCGCCACCACCAGTCGCCCCGAGGCAGGCGCCGGAGCCACAGGAGCATGAGCAGGCCGACGGGCAGGGCCCGCACGGTGGCGGCGAACAGCGGACGGCCAGGGGGGAGCCACTGCTGCGTGACGGCATACGTCGATCCCCAGATGGCGGCGGGGAGCGCCGTCAGCGCGACGTTCGTCCAGCTCCTCCGATTATCTTCCATGGAAGGCAAACTACCTTCCGGGGAAGATATATTCCACCCATGGAGCGACGCGAGGACCACGCACAGCACGTCGTCGACCAGTGGGCGGTCGTGCGCCCTGAGCTCGACGTCACCCCCGTGCTCGTCATCGGCCGGCTGCACCGCGTCGCCCTGGCCCTGACGACCGAGCTCGTCAAGGTCTACAACGCACACGGTCTCGGCGAGGGCGACTTCGACGTGCTCGCGACCCTCCGTCGCACCGGCGAGCCGCACGAGCTGACCCCGACCGAGCTCATGGACCAGACGATGGTGACGTCGGGCGCCGTGTCCAAGAGGCTCGACCGCCTCGAGGGCGCCGGCCTCGTCGAGCGCCGCGTCGCTGGCGGCGACCGCCGCAGCCGCATCGTCGTGCTCACCGAGAAGGGGCGTGAGCTCATCGATCGCGCGGCGCCCGAGCACTTCGCCAACGAGGCGCGCCTGCTCGAGCCACTCACCGCGTCAGAGCGCGCCACCCTCGCGCGCCTGCTCGGCAAGCTCGGCGCCTCGCTCGGGGTCTGACGGGGCCTACGCTCCGATTCCATGACCGTCACGTCGCTGGCACTGCTCGGCGTCGCCGCGCTGCTCATCGGCTTCGCCAAGACCGCCATCGGCGGAGTCGCAAGCATCTCCATCGCGATCTTCGCCTTCGTGCTGCCGACGAAGGAGTCGACGGCGGCGATCCTGCTGCTGCTGCTCATCGGTGACGTCGTCGCCGTGTGGCACTACCGCCGCGACGCCGACCTCGGTCTGCTGAAGCGGCTCATCCCCGCCGTGCTACCCGGACTCGCCCTCGGAGCCCTCTTCCTCTCGTGGGTCGACGACGCGACGCTGCGCCGCGCCATCGGCGGCCTCCTCCTCGTCCTCGCGGCCCTCCAGCTCGTCCTCACGTGGCGCGCCCCCGACACGGCCCGGGTCGGCTCCTCACGCGCTGCCGCGCTCGGCACGGGGGCAGCCGCGGGCTTCGCCACGATGACGGCGAACGCTGCCGGCCCCGTCATGACCCTCTACCTCGTCGCGCAGGGCGTCGAGAAGCGCCGCTTCCTCGGCACGGGCGCGCTCTTCTTCTTCGGCGTCAACCTGTGCAAGCTTCCCTTCAGCATCGGGCTCGGTCTCTTCAGCACCGAGACCCTCTGGCGCACAGCCCTGCTCGCCCCGCTCGTGCTCGTCGGCACCTGGGTGGGGCTGCACACGGCACGGCGTCTCAGCCAGACCCGCTTCGACCAGCTCGTGCTCGCCGCGACCATCGTCTCGGCGCTCGCGCTCGTCGTCCGCTGAGGCTCGCCGGGGTTCGCGCCTTAGGGTGCTCATCATGAGCCGCGACGCCGACGACGACCTCGATCTGATCCGCGCCTCTCGACAGGCCTGGGGAGGTCTCGAGACGCTCCACGTGCTCGGCTACTTCGCCGACGAGGTGCGCGACGCCTATGTCGCCCTCGGCCTGCACCCTCGCCTCAGCTACTTCGCCGCGCGGTCGGCCGCCTTCGGGGCGGTCGGGCCGGAGGTCCCGACCGCGACGTTCTACGTCTTCGCACCGTGGCTGCACGCCAAGGCGCTGCCCGCGTCGTGGGCGGTGGCGAGCCCCGAGCAGGTGCAGCGGGCCCGTCGGGACGGCATGACCGTCGTGCTCGACCGCGTCGTCGGGGACACCGACGTCACGGAGCTGCTCGACCTCGGCCGCACCGTCTGCGCGGGCCTCACGGCCCCCGGCCGTCCGTTGTATGCCGCCCACGCAGGGCTCGCGTGGCCCGACGAGCCCCGCCTCGCGCTCTGGCACGCCGCGACCCTCGTCCGCGAGCACCGTGGGGACGGTCACGTGGCAGCCCTGCTCCGCGCCGGGCTCGACCCCGTCGAGTCGATCGTCATCGGCGGCCTCTTCTCCGGCAACACCGGCTTCATGAGGTCGAGCCGCGGCTGGTCGGACGACGAGTGGGCGGCCGGCGTCGAGCGGCTCACCGACCGGGGACTCGTCGACGGCGACGGGCTCACGGAGGGAGGGCTCGCCTTCCGCAAGGACCTCGAGCGCGAGACGGACCGGATGGCCCTCGAGGGCTGGGTGCACCTGGGGCTCGAGGGCACGCGCCGGGTCGCCGAGCTGACCGCGCCGCTCCGGGCGGCCGCGCTCGGCAGCGGCATCCTCCCCGACTGGGTCAGCTCCCGCGGCTGACATGCCCCCATCGCGGTTCGAGGTGATCCTGCGACGCACGTCGGTGTCGGGATCACCTCGAACGAGCCGGCGCCCCCGCGGGTTCGAGCCGACGTCAGGGGGTGAAGGCGTCGCGGAAGCGTTGCAGCGCTTGCTCGTCGTCGCCCGACGCGAAGCCCTCGAGACCGACGGGGCCCGTGTAGCCCATCTCGACCAGGGCGCGCGCGATGGCTGGAAAGGCGATCTCGCCGGTGCCGGGCTCGCGACGGCCGGGCACGTCGGCCACCTGGATCTCGCCGATGTGCGGCAGGGCCCGGCGGCAGAGCTCGATGAGGTTTCCCTCGCCGATCTGGGCGTGGTAGAGGTCGAGCATCAGCGTGAGGTGCGGGCTGTCGACGGCCTCGACGAGGGCGAGGCAGTCGGCGGCGGTCGCGAAGGGCACGCCGGGATGGTCGACGGCGGTGTTGAGGTTCTCGAGCACGAACGTCACACCCTCGCGCTCTCCCAGCGCGGCGATGCGCCCGAGGGTGCGCTCGGCGGTCAGCCACATCGGCCCGGTCGCGACGGGCTCGGGCCGCACGGGCAGTCCCCGGTCGTCGAGGCCCGTGCCGTGGAGGTTGAGCCTCGGGATGCCGAGCCGCTGCGCCACCGGCACCGACTCGGCGGCGGTCGCGAGCAGCTCGTCCGCCCCCTCCGCGTCGCCGAGCCGGCCGCGGGCGTAGCCGGTCATCGACGAGTAGACGACGCCCTCGTCGCGCAGGGCGACGAGCTCGTCGACGTCGTGACGCGTCCAGTCCCAGATCTCGACCTGGAAGCCGAGCGCGTGGATGCGGCGCACCCGCTCGGCGAAGGGCAGGCCGAGGTAGACCATCTCGGCGCTCACCGCGAGCGTGAACGGGCTCGCCATCAGGCACCCGCTCCGGTCGCCACGCGGTCGGCGTCGCGGATCGTCACCGTGCCGCCCGTCTCGACGGCCTCGATGCAGGCGAGCGCGATCCGCAGCGCGGCACGGGCGTCCTCACCACCGACCTGCGTGGGCCCACCGGCACGAACCGCGGCGCAGAAGGCCGCGAGCTCGGCGGCATACGCGTCGGTGAAGAGGTCCGTGTCGGCGCGGGCCGTCGGGGCGGCGACCCCGGCCGCGCTCCAGTGCGCCGTGCTGAGGTGGGCTGGGCTGCCGACGGTGACCATGCCGGCCGAGCCGAAGACCTCGGCCCGCACGTCGTAGCCGTAGGCGGCCGAGAAGCTCGCCTCCGCGACGGCGATCGCGCCGTTGTCGTAGCGGATGGTCACGACGGCGGTGTCGAGCAGGCCGGCGTCCTTGAAGTCGGGCGCGACGAGGGCGTCGGCCATGACGGAGACCTCGACGGCTGTCGCACCGGCGTTGAACCAGTTGAGCGCGTCGAAGTCGTGGATGAGCGTCTGGGTGAAGATCGTCCACGGCGGCACACCGGCCGGGTCGGCGAGCCCGGGGTCGCGGGTGACCGAGCGGAGCAGCTGCGGCGTCCCGATGCCCCCCGCGGCGACGGTGTCGTGGGCGGCGGCGAAGTCGCGGGCGAAGCGCCGGTTGAAGCCCACCTGCAGGGGTATGCCGGCAGCTCGGGCCGCGGAGACGGCGCGGTCGGCGTCGGCAAGGGTCATCGCCATCGGCTTCTCGACGAAGACCGCCTTGCCGGCCTTGGCGGCAGCGACGACGAGATCGGCGTGCGCCGTGCTGGCGCACGTGATGGCGACGGCCTCGACCCGTGGGTCGTCGAGGAGGACCTGCGGGTCGGTGAGCCAGTCGACGCCGAGCTCCTCGCCGAGCCGCTCGGCCGCGGCCGCCCGGGGGTCGGCGACGGCGACGAGCTCGGCCTCCCCGAGCCTCCGAGCCAGCGTCGTGGCGTGGTGGGTGCCGATGCGGCCGGCTCCGATGAGACCGATCCGGACCGGGTCGATGCGCGTCATGGGCTGCTCCTTCGCAGATGATGACTAGAGCGCTCTAGTTCGTGACTCATTGAAGCGCCCCACCGCCACGCCGGTCAAGGGCTGGCCGACATTCATGGAGCGCTCTAGAGTCGCGGCGTGGGCAGCGAGAGAGTGACGATGGAGCACGTCGCCGCACGTGCGGGCGTCTCGCGCGCCCTCGTCTCGATCGTCTTCCGCGGTGTCGCCGGCGCGTCCGAGGCGACCCGCGAGCGCGTCCTCGCCGCCGCACGCGAGCTCGACTACCGCCCGGACACCCGCGCCAGCCGCCTCGGCAGCAGCCGCACCCGCACGCTCGGCGTGACGTTCAGCGTCGGCCACGCCTTCCACGGCGACCTGCTGGAGAGCCTCTACACGCACGCCGACGCGGCGGCCTACGAGCTCGTCCTGAGTGGCGTCACGCCGTCACGCTCGGAGGCGGCCGCGGTCGAGACCCTCCTCGCCGAGCGGTGCGAGGGCATCATCCTGCTCGGCAGCAGCCAGGAGACGGCCCAGCTCGAGCGACTCGCCGCACGCCTTCCGGTCGTCAGCGTCCTACGGCCCGTTCCCGGCGGTGAGGTCGGCGTCGTGCGGACCGACGACGCCGCCGGGCTGCGCCTCTCGGTCGAGCACCTCCGTGGCCTCGGCCACCGCCGGATCGCCTTCCTCGACGGCGGTCGCACCGCGGGGGCGGCCGAGCGGCGACGCGGCTACCGCACGGCGATGCGCCGCTCACCGCCCCTGACCGAGATGGTCCTGCCCGGCGGTGTCAGCGAGCTCGAGGGTGCAGAGGCGGCCCGCGCCTTCCTCGGAATCGGCCCGCGCGAACGCCCCACGGCTGTCGCCGCCTTCAACGACCGCTGCGCGATCGGCTTCGTCGACGTGGTGCGGCAGGCCGGGCTCCACGTGCCCGGCGACGTGTCCGTCGTCGGCTTCGACGACATCACCGAGGCTGGCTACCCGCACGTGGCCCTGACGACGGTGCGCCAGGACGCCGAGCGGCTCGGGGCCGAGGTCGTGCGCACCCTCGCCGACCGGCTCGACAGCGGGTCCCCGGACCAGAACATCGGCACGACACCGGCCGCCCCGGTGGTCATCGAGCCCGAGCTGGTCGTGCGTGCCAGCACGGCTCCGGCCACGCGCCGCGGTGCGCGCTCGTGAAACCGCGTGCTGGGCTCGGCCGCGACGTCGGGCCGGATGTGCGCATGCAGTTCACGAGCCTCCCGGGCCGGGTCGTGCGGTCGTTGGCCCTCGGCGGGGACGCGCCCCGCACGACGCCGCTCGTCGTCGTCCTGCCCGGTCTCGGTCTGCCGTTCTACACGATCCCGACCGCGCGGGCCGTCGTCGCCCGCGGCCTGGCTTGCACGGTGCTCGACCTGCCCGGCTTCGGCTCCGACCTGCCGCGGCCGACGAGCCCCTCGATCCACGCAACAGGCCTGACTGCGGCACGGTGGATCGAGGCCCAGGCCGCCGGACGCCCGGTCGTCGTGCTCGGTCACTCGACGGGCGGGCAGGCCGCGCTGACCGCCGCCCTCGCCCTCGGTGCCCGCCGTCGCGACTTCTCGCTCGTGCTCGCCGGGACGACCTTCGCCCCGGAGCAACGCCGCCTGCACCGACTGGCCCTGGCTACCCCCTTCGCCTACCGCGACGACGGCCTCGACGAGATCGACCCCACGGAGGTCTACCGAGGTCGTGCCGGCATCATCGCGATGCTCCGGTCGGGGATCCACGACGTCCCCGAGGAGCGCATCGCGCACCTTCCCGTGCCCGTGACGGTGACCGCTGGGGTGCACGACGCCTTCGTGCCGGTCGCATGGCTCGACCAGCTCGCCTCGTCCGCCCTCAGCGCGCCGAGCGTGCGCACGTCACTGCTCGGCGGCTCGCACAACAACCTCTTCACGCACCCGGAGGAGATCGCCGGGCTCGTCGTGCGGGCGGCAGCCGACGCGACGGCCGCGGCCTCCGTCTGAGCCGTCCGGACTGGCAGGGTGGACCCATGCCGACCTACCTGTCCGACGACGGCACCGAGCTCGCCTACCGCACCGAGGGCACCGGAGACCCGCTCGTCGTCTGGCCTGGCGGCCCCGCCCGTGACGCGGCGTACCTCGGGGACCTCGGCGGACTCGCGCGAGTGGCCGGGCGCACGCTCGTCGTCCCGGACCCGCGCGGCACCGGCGCCTCCCCGGAGCCGGCCGACCCGACGGCATACGGCCCGTCGCGGCTCGCCGACGACCTCGACGCGCTCCGCGGCCACCTCGGGCTCGAGCGCGTCGACCTCCTCGGCCATTCCGCCGGGGCATCCGTGTGCCTGCTGCATGCCGCACGCCACCCTGCACGCGTCGGTCGCCTCGTGCTCGTCACCCCCGGCACCTCGGCGGTGGGCCTCGACATCAGCGACGACGACTGGGAGGAGCGCGTCGCGCTGCGCTCCGGCGAGCCGTGGTTCGCGGCGGCCAGGGTCGCCCTCGACTCCGACGACGACTCCCCGGCGACGCGGCAGGCGATGTCGCCCTTCCTCTACGGGCCGTGGACCGAGGCCGCACGGCGGCACGCCGTGACGGACGAGGCCCAGCGCAACCGCGGGGGCACCCTGGCCTTCCGCGCCGAAGCCGTCGACACGGCCACGACGCGGGCGGCACTCAGGTCAGTGACCGCCCCGGTGCGCGTCATCGTCGGCGAGCTCGACCTCATGCCGGGCCCGGAGGTCGGCGCGGAGCTCGCCGCGCTCTTCGTCGACGGCCGCTCCGTCGTGCAGCCCGGTGCCGGCCACTTCCCCTGGGTGGACGACCCGGGCCGCTTCGCGCGTCTGGTGTCGGCCGCGCT
This sequence comes from Terrabacter sp. Ter38, assembly GCF_024519435.1. Lineage (GTDB taxonomy): Bacteria > Actinomycetota > Actinomycetes > Actinomycetales > Dermatophilaceae > Terrabacter. The sequence goes on along the minus strand of NZ_JALJRZ010000004.1, from coordinate 267,987 downwards.
CGAGAACTGAGGAGCGTCAGCCCGGAACGGGGTCACGGCCTTGCCACGTGCAAACGCACGCCTCGTTGCCCTCGGGGTCGGCGAGGATCCAGAAGGCCGGCGCCCGGTCGTCGGAGACGAGGTGGCCCCCGGCGGCCAAGGCCCGCTCGATGCGTCCGGGCGCCTCGTCGTGGGCGACGGTGACGTCGAGGTGGATCCGGTTGCGCTGCGGCCGTGGCTCGTCCATCTGCTGGAACCACACGGCCGGCCCCAGCCGGAGCGGGTCCTGGACGTCGTTGGGGGCGATGACGTCCCAGCCGAGGACGGCGTCCCAGAAGGGGCGGACCGCGTCGATGTCGATGGCGTCGATGGCGATCTCGACGACCGTGAGGGTGCCTGGTTGCGACGTCAGCCCCATCTCGTCGACCACGGCGTCGACGGCCCGGCCGACCGCGATGTCGGCGTCGCTGACACCGCCGGCCGGCTCGGTCGACACGGCCAGGTGCACGACGGCACCGCGCACGTCGAGGTCGGGCTGCCGGCCCAAGGGTGCCGCCGCGGCGCCGACCCGCGCGACGAAGTCGAAGGCCGTCGCGACGTCGTGCGCCCGCACCGTGAGGTGCAACCGCTGGAGCAGGAAGCGCCACGTGGGGAGGGCGTCGGACGCCGCCTGTCGAGTCAGCTTGTCGGCCATGCCCCGACGGTAGTCCGCTGCACCGACGCGCGGGTCCTCACGGCTCGCGTATGCCGCCGCCCCGGGTCGTCCTGTCACCGCGCGGGGCCGTCGTGCCGCGGACCACGAGCTGCGGCTCGAGGACGAGCTCGATGGGCTCGGTGCGCCCCTCGTCGAGGCGCTGCGTCGCTGCCTCGACCGCGGCGGTCGCCATCGCCTCGGGGATCTGGCTGACGCTGGTGAGGTCGACGGTCGCGAGCCGGGCGATGAAGCTGTCGTCGTAGCCGACGACCGAGACGTCCCCGGGGACGTCGACACCGTTGCGCCGCAGGCGGTCGAGGAGGCCGAGCGCGGCCCGGTCGTTGAACGCGACGACGGCGGACGGCATACGCGATCGGCCAGAGGTGGCCTTTCGAGGGCCGGAGAGCGGCGCGGCGTGGCCTCTCGACGGTTCAGGGGGGAGGGCGAGGGGGAGGGCTGCGGCGGCGCTGGCGCCGGACTCCTCGTCTCCCCCGCCGTCGACGACCAGCATCTCGTCAGCGAGACCCAGGCGCTTCATGGCGCGGCGGTAGCCCTGCCGGCGCAGCGTGGCGATCGGACCGCGCGGCCCGTCGACGAAGGCGATGTCGCGGTGGCCGAGCCCGACGAGGTGCTCGACGGCGAGGCCGACGCCGGCGTCGTCGGCCGCGCGCACGACGTCGACCCCGGTCGCCCGGGCCCGGCGGCCCACGGCCACGACGTGCTGCTCCTCCGCGAGGGCCGCGAGCTCGGCGTCGGGCAACCGGGGACCGAGCAGGAGCAAGGCCTCGCAGCGGAAGTCGAGGAGCGACTCGATGGCGCGGCGCTCGTCGCGGGTGCGGGTCTGCGGGCTGACGACGATGTCGTAGCCGCGCTCGTCGGCGGCCGCCTGGAGGTCCTCGAGCAGCTCGGCGTGGAAGGTGCTGCTGACGTCCATCGTCACGCCGAGGAGCTGGGTGCGCCGCCGGGCGAGGAGGCTCGCGGTGCGGTCGGCCCGGTAGCCGAGCTCTCGGGCGGCGTCGAGGACGGCCTCGCGCGTCGCGGCACCCGGACCCGGGCGTCCACGCAGGACGAGGGACGCCGAGGCGGTGCTGACGCCGGCCCGGGAGGCGACGTCCTCGAGGCGGGGGCGCGCGGGGCGGGACGGCATACGGCTCCTTCGGGTGGCGGCGTCGCGACGGTTCAGGACAGATTGTCAGAACAAAGTGTTGACAGGCGCGGGCGGCGCTCAGCACACTGGAGCCATCGTAACTTAAAGCGCTTTAAAACGAGCGTGTTGCGCACCCAGACCGAGATGTCCAGAGAGGTACATCCCATGACGCAGTCACCCATCGGCGTCGCCGTCATCGGCGCAGGCATGGCGGGGCGGGCGCACTGTGCCGGCTACCGCACCGCCCCCACGCTCTTCGACCCGCCGCTGCCGCCCATCCGGTACGCAGCCGTCATCGACGCGAACGAGGCCGTCGCCAAGGACGCTGCCGCCCGCTACGGCTACGAACGCCACGGCGCCGACTGGCGCGAGCTGCTGACGGCCGACGACGTCCAGGTCGTCAGCGTCGTCGTCGCCAACCACCTGCACCGCGAGATCGTCGAGGCCCTCCTCGACGCCGGCAAGCACGTGCTCTGCGAGAAGCCGATCGCGGCGAGCATCGACGACGCCCGGGCCATGATCGCCGCGGCCGAGAAGCACCCGGAGCTCGCGACCGGCACGGCCTTCGTCTACCGGCGCCAGCCCGCCGTCGCCGCGATCCGCGACCTGCTGCGCGACGAGCTCGGCGAGGTCAGCCACTTCAACGGCCGCTACTGGTGCGACTACGCCCGCAGCCCGGAGACCCCGATGGCGTGGCGCTACAAGGGCGGTCCCGGCACCGGAGCCCTCGCCGACATCGGCAGCCACCTCATCGACCTCGCCGAGTTCCTCTGCGGGCCCATGGACTCCGTGAGCGGCGCGACGTTCACGACGAAGGTCACGGAGCGCGCCGTGCCGCTCGGCACGACCTACGGCCACGCCAGGGCCGAGCTGTCCGATGTGCGCGAACCGGTCGAGAACGACGACGTCGCGACCTTCACCGCGCACTTCGAGTCCGGCGCCCTCGGCACCTTCTCGATCTCGCGCATCGCGCCGGGCCACGCGAACTCGCTCGCCTTCGACCTCATGGCCGAGCACGGCGCCGCGAAATGGGACATGGACCGACCCGCCGAGTTCTCCGTCATCCGCAAGCTGCGCGACGACGGCCTCGACGGCTACAACCAGGTGCTCGCCGGCCCGGCCCACCCCTACGTCAAGGGCGGCCTGCCGATGGACTTCCCCGGCGTCTCCTTCGGTGTCGGCGACCTCTTCGGCTACCAGTGCCGCGCCTTCCTCGAGCAGGTCGCCGGCATCGAGGGTCTGCCGCCCGTCGCGACCTTCGAGGACGGCCTGCGCGACCTCACCATCATCGACGCGGTCACCCGCTCGGCCGCGGCCGACGGGGCGTCCGTCTCGCTCGCCTGACACGCGCTCGAATCCCTCACCACCCCCGACGCTTTCGAAAGGTACGACCATGCAGCTCGGCGCCTACAACGCCTGCCTCGGCGACAAGCCCCTCGGCGAGGCCCTCGACCTGATCGCGAGCCTCGGGCTCACGAGCGTCGAGATCAACTCCGGCGGCTTCCTGCCGCCCATCCACCTGCCCGTCGACGACCTCCGGGCGAGCGAGCAGGCCCGGCAGGACTACCTCGGCGAGTTCAGCTCGCGCGGCCTGACCCTGACCGCCCTCAACTGCAACGGCAACCCGCTGCACCCGGCTGCCGGCTTCCCGCACTCGCAGGACCTCGTCGACTCGATCGAGCTCGCCGCGCTCCTCGGCGTCCCGCGCGTCATCACGATGTCCGGCGCTCCTGGCGGCGAGCCGGGCACCTCTGTCCCCGTGTGGAACCCGCTCCCGTGGTGGAGTCCCTTCCTCGATGTGCAGGACCACCAGTGGAGCGTCGCCGTGCCCTACTGGAAGGACATCCAGGCCCGGGCCGCCGCGGCGGACGTCCGCGTCGCCATCGAGATGCACCCGGGCAACATCGTCTTCAACGCGCGGACCCTGCACCGCCTCGTCGCCGAGACCAACGCGACCCACGTCGGCGCCGAGATGGACCCGAGCCACCTCTTCTGGCAGGGCATCGACCCCGTCCTCGCCGTGGCCGACCTCGGCGAGCTCGTCTTCGTCGCCGCGGCCAAGGACACGCGCATCAACGACGCCGCCAAGGTGAACGGCGTCATCGACGACTCCTTCCACCGGGTCGCCGAGGGCCAGCCTGGCTACCTGCCGCTCGGCGGCGGCACGACCCTCAGCGGTTGGCCCAAGACCCCGTCGTGGGACTTCGTCGCGGTCGGCCGCGGCCACGACACGCCCTACTGGACCGAGTTCCTCCGGGCCCTGCACAAGATCGACCCGGACATGCCCGTCAACATCGAGCACGAGGACCAGGAGCTGGACCAGCTCGAAGGCCTCCGCTTCGCCGCCACCACCCTCATCGAGGCCGCGAACGGCATCTGACCCGGCAGTCCGACCACCCGGTCGAGGTAGGCGCACCGCAGATGCTGCGGCAGCGATACCCCAACCGGGTGGTCGGTCAGCGGACCGTCAGTGCTGGCGGTCGCCGTTCCAGCTGATCTCCCACGTCGTGTTGTCACCGTGCTGCTGGGTCCAGAACGTCCGCCAGGAGGCCGATGTCGTGGGCTGGGGCAGCTTGGCGCCGAGCAGACCGCCGACCGTCGGGTCGCCGTCGGAGACGTGGATGCCGGTGATCTCGTTGTCGCCGTCGTTGTAGGACGGGCCGCTCATCGAGTCGAACGTCGCGGACGCGTCGCGGCCCTCCGCCAGGAAACGGACGGGCTTCGGAGCACGACTCGGCCCGGCGGCATACGACCGCTCCTGCTCGCGACCGTCGGCGAGGTTGAAGACGTAGCCCGAGTCGAGCGCGTTGCGCTGGGTGTGGAGGCCGTCGCCGGCGTCCTCGACGACGAGCAGGTCGTCCTTCGTCGCGAAGGCGATGTTGTCGAACCCGGTGTGCTCGACGTCGCCGACCGCGGCGATCGAGATGCGGCCGGTGTCGGAGGTCGAGCTCGCCTGCGAGATGCGGAAGACGCCGCCGTACGCGCCGGGGAGGGTGCTGGAGGTGCTCGTGTCACCGGTCTCGGTGAAGTAGAACTCCTTGAATCCCGTGCCGGGCCGGAAGACGCCGTTCTCGGGGCGCTTGAGCGGCGTCGCGTTCGCGGCCTTCGCCGCAGCCGTCGCGTCGAACGCGTCGCCCGTGCCGGTGTGGATCGTCACCCACGTCGTCCGGAAGGACGAGCCGTAGGTGTGCAGCTGGCTGATGAAGGGATCGGACGGGTTCGCCTGGAGCTGCGACGTCGTGGCCGGTGTGCCGTCGGAGCGCTTGATCTGCAGGGCCTGGAGCGTGCCTCCCCGGGCGAGGTCGTTCTTGTCGTCCGGCACGAAGCGGTAGACGAAGCTGTTGGGCACCTTCCCGCCGCTCGAGCCGGCTCCGCCGATGTCCTCGAGCATCCAGACGTTGCCGGCGGCGTCGTTCTGGATGCCCTCGAAGCCACCGGAGCCGAGCGCCGCGAGCCGCGTCGCCCTGCCGCCGTCGACCGGGTCGCCGTTCGCGTCGAGGCCGACGGCGAAGACGCCACCCTTGGGGGCGCTCGACTCGGCCGTGAGGAGGAGCTGGCGGGTGAACGGGTCCCAGGTGATGCCGTCGATCGTCGGGTAGGCGTTGCCCGCGACGTCGGTGTCGGAGACCAACGTGACCCTCTTGAGGGGGTCGGTCTCGTCGAGGTTGATGCGCGTGACGTAGCCGCGCGGGCCGGTCTCGTGGCCCTGGTAGAGGTAGTGCCTTCCGCCGAGGACGAGGTAGACGTTCTTGTCGGGCTCCGTCTTGTGGGCCTCGTTCTTCGTCTGCGTCAGAGGCGCACCGTCGAGGGTGTTGAAGCCGTAGTGGGTCACGCCGTCGGCGGTGTCGGGGTTCGTCAGCGGCAAGTTGCCCCAGGCGACGGACGTCTGGCTGGCCGACGGGGTGAGGACGTTGTTCTGGACGCCGAACTTGGGGTTGGCATGCGTCACGTTGACGACGGGCAGGCCGCCGTGCGCGTCGGCCGACGAGCCGCCGAGGGCGAAGGCGGCGGCCGCGGCGAGGGTGCCGACGAGCCCCGCTTTGACGATGGTGGGAGTGTTCACGGAGAAGCCTCTCGTGCGCCCGGTGTGAGTGCCCGGGGTGGGTGAGTTGAGACCTCTCCACACTTTCGGCGGAGTCTGGGAGAACCCTTCGGATCCCGTGAACGGCGTGGAAGATCGCGCCGACGGGCCGGTGAAGTCTCGGCGACCGCGCGGCCCAGGAGGGGCCAGCGGCTCGGAACGGAAGTAGCGCCTGGGCCGGCGGCCTTGCGTTGGAGCGCACTCCAACACCTAGCGTCGATGGGATGACCGATACCTTCCCCCTGGCAGACCGCACCGTCCGACGCGTGGGCTTCGGCGCCATGCAGCTCCCTGGCGCCGGGGTCCTGGGACCGCCCCGTGACCGCGACGAGGCATTGCGGGTGCTCCGCCGAGCCGTCGAGCTCGGCGTCAACCACATCGACACGGCCCAGTTCTACGGGCCCGACGTCAGCAACGAGCTGATCCGCGAGGCCCTCCACCCGTATGCCGACGACCTCGCTCTCGTCTCCAAGGTGGGGGCGCGTCGTGACTCGGCCGGCGCGTGGCTGCCGGCCCAGAAGCCTGCAGAGCTGCGCGCCGACGTGGAGGCGAATCTGCGCGCCCTCGGGGTCGACCGCCTGACGGCGGTGAACCTGCGTCGGATGGACGCCGACGCGCCCGGTGCCGGTGAGGTGCCGCTCGAGGACCAGGTCGCCGAGCTCGCCGCCCTGCGCGACGAAGGCAAGATCGCCGGGGTCGGCCTCTCGACGGTGTCGGCTGCGGATCTCGCTGCGGCGCAGACGATCACGGAGATCGTGTGCGTGCAGAACCCCTTCAGCCTGGTCGACCAGACAGACGCAGACGTCCTCGACGCGTGCACGTCGGCCGGGATCGCGTACGTGCCCTACTTCCCGCTCGGGTCGGCCTTCCCGCACCTACCGAAGGTCGTCGACCAGCAGGCCGTCCAGGCCGTGGCGGAGCGCCGCGGCGTGCCGGCGGCGAGGGTCGGCCTGGCCTGGCTGCTGGCCCGCGCCGACAACGTGCTGCTCATCCCGGGCACGTCGTCGGTCGCGCACCTCGAGGAGAACATGGCCGTCGCCGAGCTCGAGCTGACCGACGCCGACCTGGCCGAGCTGGCGACGGTCGCCGCCTGACCGGCGCTCGGGCGCCAGCGGCGGCGTCAGCGGCGCGTCAGGAGGACGACCGGGATGACCCGGTCGGTCTTCTGCTCGTACTCGGCGAAGCCCGGGTAGCGGCGCTTCTGCTCCTCCCAGACCGGCTCGCGGTCCTCGGGGGTCATGACCTTCGCGTGCACGTCGATCGTCTCGACCTCACCCTCGGCGCCCACCTCGATCGCCACGTCGGGGTGGGCCTTGAGGTTGTGGAGCCACGCCGGATTCACGTCGAGGCCGGCGTAGGACGCGAAGACGGCCCAGCCTCCGTCGACGGCTTGGTACATCATCGGGTTCACGCGGGACTCCCGCGACTTGGCGCCGGTGGTGTGGAGCAGGAGCAGGGGCGCACCTTCGAAGTTGCCCCCGACCTTCCCGCCGTTGCCCCGGAACTCGGCGATGACCTTGTCATTCCAGTCGCTCATGGTCGGAACGCTACGCCGGCCGTTCCCGTCCTGCGCCTTCGGACGCACACTGGACGGATGGTCGCCTCGTCCCGGCCGAGCCGGCAGACCAACATCGCACTCCTGGTGCTCCTGTCAGGGGCCTTCGTGACGGGCTGGCTGGCCTTCGGCGTCGAGAGCTCGCCGGGGTCCCTGGCGGTCAGCATCACCCACGGCATCCTGGGCCTGGGCATCCTCGTGCTCGCCCCGTGGAAGAGCGTCATCGTGCGGCGCGGGATGCGTCGTCGGCGCCGGCACGCTGCCGCGATCGCCTTCTCGCTCGTCGTCATGGTCACCCTGCTCTCGGGGCTCGTGCACGCCACGCTCGGTCCGGTCGAGATCGCGGGGGTCAACGTGCTCGCCGTGCACGTGGCCTCCGCGGTGGCTGCGGTGCCGTTCGCGCTGCTCCACGTGGTCCGGCGACGGCAGCGGCTCCGGGCGACCGACGTGTCCCGGCGGACCGCCTTGCGAGCCCTGGCCGTTGGAGGCGCCTCGGCACTCGTCTACGGCGCGGTGGAGTCCGTCTCGACGGGAGCGGGTCTGCCCGGTGCCCGCCGTCGCGCAACCGGGTCCTACGAGGTCGGATCCGGTGTGCCCGCCGCGATGCCGGTGACCCAGTGGTTCACCGACGGCGTGCCCCGCGTCGACGTGACGGCCTACGAGCTGCTCGTCGGCGGGCCGGACGCCTCGACGCTGCGGGTGCCCTACCGCGACCTGCTCGCGATGGCGGGCACGACCCGGGCGACGGTCCTGGACTGCACGGGCGGTTGGTGGGCCGAGCAGGCCTGGCGCGGCGTCCCGCTCGACGCGCTGCTCGGGACGCCGGACCACGGGTCGATCGTGGTGCGTTCGGTGACCGGCTACACCCGGCTGTTCCCCGCCGAGGATGCTTCCGCGTTGCTGCTCGCCACCCACGTCGGCGGCGCCCCGCTCTCGCCCGGTCACGGCGCGCCGGTCAGGCTGGTCGCCCCCGGACGCCGCGGCTTCTGGTGGGTCAAGTGGGTCGAGGAGGTGAGCGTCGACCCACGGCCATGGTGGTCGCAGTCGCCGTTCCCCCTGCAGTGACACGTGTCCGGCGGCGCGCTGACAGCGCTCTCAGCCGAAAGTCGCGTCCACGGGGGTGGGGGGCTGGGCCTGCGGTGGAGCCTCGTCGTATGCCGGGTCGTGGCTGGCCACCTTGCGGGCTTCGGTCAGGTGCCCGCCGAGGTAGGCGCCCACCCCCGAGATGGCTGCGCCGGCGAGCGCCAGACCGGCACCGGTGCCGTGCCGACCCCGTCGCCGCGCGACCCACGACGCGGCATACACGCCGATCGCCACGGCGTTGGTCGCCGCGTGCACGATGCCCACCCGCTTGTCGCGCGACCCCGCTGCCGACCACTCGGCCCATCCGGCCCACGCTGTCGGTGCCACTGCGAGGAGGCCGGTGCCCACGAGCCTCTGGGCCGCCGCGGACGACTCACGGCCACCGAAGAGGTCGAGCACGGTGGCCGAGGTCCAGGTGCCGAGGACGACGTCGGTGAGCACGGGGTGGATCGAGTGACCCAACCACTCGCCGCGCAGCACGGAGCCGCGCCGGCCGGTGCCGAACGCGGATCGTATCGTCGGCTCGAGCACCTGCACGGCGCCGTCGAGCGCGGCCGTCTCCTCGAGCCGCAGGGTCCAGCGCACGATGGTCGGGGGCCGTTCGACTGAGCTCATTTCGCTTCTCCTCGTGGGCCTGGGTCTACCGCTACGTCCTGTCCAACCCGTACCCCCGCGGCCGCCTCATGGTCAACCAGGGGTCGGCGGGGCGGGATCGGTGCCGACACGATCAACCCAGCAGGGGCCTGATCCGTCTTCCTGGGGAGATGTGCAGGACTGGCCGCGGTCCCGACCCCGGTGCTGGCGGGCCGCGCCATCAGATCCGCAGCACGGAGTCAGGACGTCGGATGCACGCAGGGTTCGGACGCTCGACAGGCCGCCCCGTGTTCGGCAGCGTAGGCGGTATGGCTGAGACCAAGAAGAAGACGAAGAGCGGGTTCAGTGCCGAGGAACGCGCCGCGATGAAAGCGGCCGCCGCCGAGCGCAAGGCGTCACAGAAGCAGGAGGACCTCGACCGGGCCCTCGCAGATGCCATCGCCCAGCTTCCCGACGACGAACGGGCGATGGCAGAGAAGATCGACGCGATCGTGCGCGAGCACGCCCCCGTGCTCGCGTCGAAGACGTACTACGGCATGCCGGGATGGGCGCGTGAGGGCAAGGTCTGCGTGTTCATGCAGCCGGCGACGAAGTTCAAGGTCCGGTACTCCACGATCGGCTTCGATCCGACGGCGCACCTCGACGACGGCAACATGTGGCCGACCGCGTTCGCGATCCTCACGATCGGACCGGCCGAGGAGAAGAAGATCATCGAGCTGGTGAAGCAGGCCGTCTCCTGACGGCCCTCTGAGCGGGGAGGTCGGATCCGCTCAGGGGCATCCGACCTTCAGGTCGACGCACCGAGTCGGTGCCGCACCACCCTCCGGCGGAGGGTGGGCGAGGCCTCGACCTCGTAGCCGGCGTCGAGGAAGACCTGGAGCAGCCCGACCGACGCCTCGTCCCAGATCACGGTCTTCCCGGGAGGCGGCTCCGTCGGGTAGCCCTCGAGGACGCGAGCGCCGACCTGTCTTCCGTATTCGACGGTGGCGGCGGCGAGCTCGTACATCAGTCCTTGTCGACGGAAGCCCTTGCGCACGACGAAACAGGTGACCGACCAGACCCCCTCGAGCTCGGGGTCCATCCGCATCCACGCCTTCTGCCGGGCCCAGATCCTCGGGTAGTTCTCTCGCGGCTCGACCGCGACCCAACCAGCGGGCTCGTCGTCGACGTAGCCGACGAGTCCGGACGTGGGGCCGCTCGTGCCGCAGCCGGCCTGCTCCAGGAGCGCGGCGTCGCGCTCGTCCTGGGTCGTGTCGCGCCAGATCCAGCCCGGGACCTTGAGCGCCTGACAGCGGCACTTGGCGGCGCCGCCCGCATCGAACACGACCTCGACGTCCGCGATCGTCGCGTCGTTGGCCGGTCGCCAGCTGAACTCGGGCACACCCTGAGACTAGTAGCGGCCACGGGCACGCGCCCGGACGAGCGGCCGGCTGTCGGCGGGCGCTGGCAGACTCAGGCCGTGTCCAGGCCGCCGCGCATCGAGCCCTCCGGAGACGTCGTCGCGCGCATCGGGTCCAGGGCGCTGGCACTGCCCGACGCCTACGAGGAGGACGCCTGGACCGGCATACGCTGGCGGGTCCGGGCCAAGACGTTCGCCCACGTCCTCGTGGCCCAGGAGGGATACACCTCGGCCTACCGCGACGTGACCGGGGTGACCGAGCCGACCACGGTGCTGACCTTCCGCTCGTCCGGCGACGAGCTGTCGGCCCTCATCAACGCGGGGCCACCGTTCTACCGGCCGCCCTGGTCACCGACCGTCGTCGGCATGGTGCTCGACGATGGCACCGACTGGGACGAGGTCGCCGAGCTGGTGACCGAGAGCTACCGGTTCTGCGCGCCCGACAAGCTGAGGCGCCTTCTCGACCGATGACGGCGCACGGCGTGGCTAGAGGAAGTCGGCCGGGTCGAAGTCCTCGATCGCGATGACCCGGATGCGCGGCAGCGACTCCCTGAACGCCTGCACGTCGTACTCGAGGTCGAAGGTGGCCAGACCCTGGGCCGTCAGCTCCAGGAACGTGTTGCTGCGGAACTCCTGGAACCCGACGACGCCCACCCGCCGACCGTCCAGCAGATCGCCCACCTGGTCGACGAAGTCCCCGTCGTTGCTGACGAGGAGCACGTCCGCACGGCGTTGACGGATCTCGACGAGCGTCCGCTGGATGGCGATGTCGACGACCTTCTCGCCCGGCGCTCCGGAGAGGGGGACGGGCCGGTAGCCGATGGCCATCAGCGCCTGGACGAACGGCATCGGGAGCTCGTTGTTGGCGGCGAGGAAGAAGAGCCCGGCGGCCGGCTGGTTCCACAGCTCCTGCGCGAACTGGAGGAGCCGTTCCCACCTCGGTCGCTCCTCCGGGCGCGGGCGCCGTCCCAGGATCGAGGTCCCGAGCGTGGCGTCGATGTTCTCCCCGTCGATGAGGACGTACGTGATGCGAGGAGACTCAGCCATGGGACGGAGCCTACGTGCCCGGCCGCCCCCGTAGCCGCGCCGACGGTAGGCGAGCCGCCCCTAGGGCCAGTTGGCCGTGAGGTAGGCGACGACGAGGACGCCGAGCGAGACGGCCACGAGGAGCGCGCCGACCTGCGTCTCCCTGCTCCGCCGTGCCGAGAGGTCCTGCCCGGACCGTCCCGGCCCCGACTGCGAAGCCCACACGATCATGCCGAGGCCGACGACGAGCAGCACGCCGACGACGACCCAGACGTACGTCATCGACCGGGTCCGGATGCACTCGAGGCTGGGCAGCCCATGGCAGGCCGGCTCAACAGTCGTCGCCGTTCGTCAGTCGCCGCGTCCCTTCCAGTCGAACAGCGTCGAGCAGGTCCTCCCTGAGCCCGAGGGCGCGCAGGACGGTCGGCGCGATCTGTCGCAGCGAGACGGGGCAGCTGAGGGTCCGACCGCCCTTGCGACCGGGTTCGATGATCACCAGAGGGACGTGGGTGTCTTCGGCGCTGCCGCTGCCGTGGTCGACCAGCTTCGCATTCGGCGCCGCACAGACGACCCCGGTCGCCGGCTGCACGACGACGTCGGGGATCCGGCTCGCGTTGCCGCCGAGCTGCCCGGCGAAGAGCTCAGCAACTGCGGCACCGCTGGTGACGGTGCTGGCCCCCACCGTCGCGGCGTTCGCCTCGAGCACGGCCGCCACGTCGGCTGCCCGGGTGCGATCCTTGAGCCAGATGAGCGCCATCGTGTCCGCCGTCACCTGTGCGGTCAACCCGGGCTGGACGCTGTTGATGAGCGGAGCGAAGCCGGATGGGTCTATCCACCGCAGGCTGGACCGGTCGACCGGGCTGTTGGCGTGCTTGGCGGTCAGGATGATCATCGTGTCGCCGATCAGCCCGTCGGACTCGATCCGATCCAGCATCCGGCCGACCGCGCCGTCCACGTAGTCGAGCGCCTGCGCCAGCCCGGGGGCACTCCCGGCGAGGGGCCCGATGGTGGTGACGCTCTGGGGAATCGTGCCGGCGCCGTCGACGTAGCCGGAGAACTTCTGCCCGATGTTCGGTGCCTGGAAGTTCATGCCGAAGATGGCTGGGACGCCGACGACCGCGGTGCCGTCGTGGTCGAGCCCGTCGATCTCGTTCAGCACTGCGCTGACCTTGAGCTCGTCGTTGGCCATGATCTTCGTGATGTCGGCCTTGGCGGCGTTGAACTCGGGACCGTAGAAGTCGTCGATGCCGGTCCCGGAGGGACCGGACAGGATCTCGTAGCTCGGGTGCTTGTCGGCGACTGCCGTGCGCAGCCCCGCCGCGTGGGCCACCTCGTAGATCGTGTTCACCTTGAGGAACTGGTGCGGATAGACGATGCTGCACCCGTGGTCCGGGTCGCGCGGCAGCTTGGCCGGGTTGATGTCGGCGACGCTGTCGCCCGTGTTGGCGTTGACGTTGATCGTCTGGTTGAACGGAACGAGGGCGCCCCGCGTGCTGCAGTCGGAGCCGGCCGGCGAGAGGCTGTTGTCCCAGGACACGTCGTAGTAGACCCCGGTCGACCGCGGTGACCCACCTGTCGCCATGGCGAGCGTGCCGGGAAACGAGTCAGACGGTGTCTGGGCCGCCGCGTTCGAGTAGCGACGTCCCCGTGCCACGACCTCCGCCAGGGCGGACGTCGGATGCGCCGCGACGTAGGTCGTCAGGTCGACGTCGTGAAACCCGTCGAGGCTGAGCAGCAGCACATGCTCCACCTTCGGATTCAGCTGCGTCGACGCCGAACCGACCGGGGCAAAGGACAACGCCCCGACGATCGGCACCGTCACCCACGCACCAACTCGCCATCCGGTAGTACGCACGGCTCCCCCTTAGGGCCGAAGACTTTCCGACCTCAAGACGTTAGCGCCGGAATGGCCCGGTCTGACACCGTTTCGCACACATCCGTCAGCGATGACGCAGTCGCCGGCGCCGCAAGGGATGAACTGCCCCAGGTGCGAGGCCGGCCTGATCTGGACAGGGCGGCACCGCCTCGCCTCGCGCGTGCCGATCAGCCGGCGCGGCGGCCGAGGTCCAGGAGCTCAGCGCGCAGGGCCAGGGGGTCGGCGCCGATGGTCCGCATCAGCAGGGTCACCGCCTCGTCGTCGGCGCGCAGCAGCCCGAGGGCGATGTGTTCGGTGCGGATCTCGCGGTCGCCGGCGCCGATCGCCTCGCGCAGTGCCAGCTCGAGGACCGTCTTCGAACCACGTCCGAACCGGATGCGACCACCCCACCCGAACCAGCCCTCGGCGTCTCGTGAGTCGGCGTCAGCGGCTTCTCGCGACAGAGCGGTGCGGCCCGCGTCCCGGGTCGCTCCGGTGACCGGCTCGTCGAGTGCCCCGTGGCCGAAGCGACGCTCGGCCGCCTCACGGATGGAGTCGAGATCGATGCCGAGTGATCGCAGCGCCGCCGCGTCCTCCTCGCCCAGCGGAACCCCCTGCTGAGGTGGCGCCACACCCAGGCACTCGGCGACGGCATCGGTCGTGACGCCGTGGGCGGCGAGCACGTCTGCGACCGCGCTGCCTTCCTCTGTCAGTGCGAGGAGGAGGTGCACCGGGCGCACGTCCTCGGCTCCGAGGTCGCGGCCGCGGACTCGGGCCGAGACCACGACGGCGCGCGCATCCTGGGCGAAGCGTTCGAACATGGTCTACCTCCGGGCGTGCTTGCGGTGGACGGTCTGCTTCGAGACACCGAGCGCGTCGGCGATCTCCTGCCAGGACCAGCCCTTGCCCCGGGCGTTGCGCACGTGCAGAGCCTCGAGCTGGTCGAGCAGCCGACCCAGCGCGGCAACGGCCCGCAGTCCGACCCTCGGGTCGGAGCTGTCGAGGTCGCCTGCAAGGTCCGTGGCGGTCCTGGTCACGCCTGTCAGCATATGCTGACGACACCCAGGCCGTCAACACATGCTGACAGAGGCGCCCCACAGGGGTGACGCTCCCCGAGCCCCCGCCGAGATACGGCCCGGAAGGTGGCAGGACGCCCGTGGTCGCAAGACGATGCTCACTGCGTCGTCGGACTGCTACCGTCCGAGGGATCGTGATCCGTCGGCAGGAGGTGAGACCCGTGAACGCAGCAACCGCACCGGGCGCTCCCCCGAAGTCCACGATCGCGCGACTGACGTAGCCGCCACTGGGACGCCCTCCGAGCACCCCGCGAAAGGCATTCCCATGGACACCACCTCCTCGTCGGCGCCACGGAACCCACGGCACGGGAACTGGTCGACCCCCCAACCAGCCAAGCCCACAAGCGAACCCGCCCATCCCGACCAGCGCGCCCTCGTGCTGGCGGGCGCGGGAGCTGCCGGCAACGCGTGGGAGCTCGGCCTCATCGCCGGGCTCTCGGACGCCGGGGTCGACCTCACCGAGGCCGACCTCGTCGTCGGCACCTCGGCCGGGTCCACCGTGGCCGCCCAGATCACGGGCGCCGCCCGCCCCACCGAGCTGTATGCCGCCATCCTCGCCGAGGCGCCCCCGCCACCGTCACGCGGTGGCGCGGCCCACCGACGAGGCGCACCGAACGCCTCGGGCCCGAACTACCTGGAGTGGTCGGACACGATCATCGCGACGTCGGAGAGCGCATACGACATGCGTCGCCGGATGGGTGCGGCTGCCCTGGAGCGGGAGGCGGCCAGCCCGTCCGAGCCGACGCGATGGCGCGACATCGTCGCGGCCCGGCTCCCGCACCACGACTGGCCGCGACAACGCGTCCTCATCGCCGCCGTCGATGCGGACACCGGGGAGCCCGTCGTCTTCGACCGGGACAGCGGTGTCGACCTCGTGGACGCCGTTGCTGCCAGCACCTCGGCCATGACGCCCTACCGGATCGGCGAGCACCACTACCTCAACGGCGGCTACCGGCGCAGCGAGAACGCCGACCTCGCTGCCGGCCACGGGCGGGTTGTCGTGCTGTCCCCCTTCAGCGGCCGGACGCGCATGCCGCTCGAGTGGGGCATGGACCTGGCCAGTCAGGTCGCGGAGCTGAGGGCGGGCGGCAGCAGCGTCGAGACCGTCTTTCCGGACAGCCGCGCGGGTGACGTCTTCGGCGCCAACGCGCTCGACCCGTCGACGCGCCTGCCTGCCGCGCGGGGCGGCTACGACCAGGGCCTCGACCTCGCGGCGCACCTCGCCGAGTTCTGGCGCTGACCCCGGCGCCCACCGCACCCGGGTCCTGGGCCCTTCGCCGGGAGAGACCGGGCGCCGTCGCGGGACGAGTTCGCAGGTCGCTGTCCGACCGAGGCGGTCCCGTTCGTTGCCAGAGTGAGAGCAGGTCACACGCACCCACAGTGGAGAGGAACCACCACCATGTCCGACGTTGTCGCCATCATGTCCATGTCGCTCGACGGCTTCGTCGCCGGTCCCGACGACGACGTGATGCAGGTCTTCGACTGGTACTTCGCCTCCGGTGACGTCGAGTTCACCACGGGCGGCTCGGACCCCATGACGTTCAGGGTGTCCGAGCCGAGCGCCCGGCACCTCCGCGAGCTCACGCCCCAGCTCGGGGCCGTCCTCACCGGACGCCGCACCTTCGAGGTCGCCCAGGGCTGGGGCGGGAACCACGCGTGGGGCCCGGCCTTCGTCGTCACGCACGACGTCCCGGACGGGTGGCCCCGGCCCGACTCGACCGTCCACTTCGTGACGGACGGCCTCGAGAGCGCCGTGCGCCAGGCCAAGGACGCCGCCGGTGCGAAATCCGTCGGCGTCCACGGCGCCGACACGATCCAGCAGCTGCTCAACGCCGGACTGGTCGACTACCTCCAGATCGACGTCGCCGCCTTGCTGCTCGGCTCCGGGGTGCGGCTCTTCGACCATCTCGAGACGACCCCGGCCGTCCTCGGGGACCCGAGCGTCATCGCCGGGGTCGGTGTGACGCACCTGCGCTACCCGGTGCGCCCGGCCCAGTCCGCCTGACGGCCGCTCGCCCGGATCGGCCGCGCCGCCGACCCGACCGTCGTTGGCGAATCCTCGCCGCGGGCAGCAGCACGGGACGCATAATGCCGATCAGGACGACTCGCTCCCCCCTCGAGCCAGGCTGTCCGGCCCGACGATCCACGGCCGAGGAGCCCAGGAGATGCCTGCAGACGAGCACGGCGGCCACCGGCGTGGACGCCCCCGAGCGCGCGGCAGCCTGCTGGCGCTCGCCGTCGTGATCCTCTTCTTCGGCCTCCTGGGGTTCCTCGTGGCGCGGAACATCCTCCCTGCCTGGATGCCGGTCGCCTACCTCCTGCTCAGCGTCACCGCCTTCGCCATGTACCGCGCCGACAAGTCCGCGGCATCGGTCAGCGGCAAACGGCGTACGCCCGAGTCCACCCTGCACACGGTCGACCTCCTGGGCGGCTGGCCGGGAGGGCTCGTCGCCCGGCACGTCTTCCGACACAAGACGATCAAGCAGCCCTTCCGCACCGTCTTCTGGCTCACCGTCCTCGCGAACGGCGCGGCCCTCGCCTGGCTCGTGCACGAGCTGTCGTCCGACTAGCGTCACGGCCGTCGGCCTCTGAGCCGTTTCGCCGGCGCAACCCTGGTCGGCGTGGGGCCGGTCAGCCTGCGCGCACTGACCGGCTCGTGCACGCCACGCCTCGCCATCGCGCCTCGGGCGACGGACTCGGTCTTGGCCCGTTCCTCCCCCGCACGGGCCGGGCAGGAGGATCCTGAACCCATGGCTGACAGCAAGCCTGCGAAGAGCCTGGCGATCCCGTTGGCGGCGTTCGCCGCGGGCGCCGTCGTCGCCCTGCTCGTCGGGATCTTCGGCACGGTCCACGACCCGACGCTCGCCGGCACGACCACGTTCGGCTTCCGCACGGTGATCGACATGAAGGTCGTGCTGTCCGTCGTGATCGGGGTGCTCGCGCTGCTCCAGCTCATCGGTGCCTTCTGGCTCTACGGCAGGCTCGGCATCGGAGCCCCGTCGTGGCTCGGCACCGCCCACCGCCTCTGCGGCGCGGTCGCCCTCGGGCTCGTCGTCGTCGTCGCCTACCACTGCCTCTGGGCCCTCGGCCTCGAGTCGGGGACGCTCCGTGACGGGGAGCCCGTCTCCACGCGCACCGTCGTGCACGGCATCCTCGGGTGCGCCGTCATCGGTGCCGTCGTCGTCAAGGTCGTCGCGGTCCGGTCCCGGCGCGCACCCGGCTGGTTCCTTCCCGTCGCAGGGGGCCTGCTCTTCGCGTTGCTCATCAGCGCCGTGCTGACGTCGGCCGTCTGGTACATCGCAGTCCGGGGCTGGCCGGGCTCGGGCGGCTACGGCTGACCAGCACCAGGAGCGTCACCGTCGTGTGCCGGGTGCGTCAGGCCCGGCCGCCCTGCCGACTCACCCAGCGGGACGGGACGCCTCCGAGTCCGCCCGCAGAGTGTCGCTGCTGTCGAACTCGCCCGTCTGCGCCACGGTGACGGCCACCGACCGGAGCTTCTCGTTCAGCCGCTGGGACGTCCGTCGCAGGACGTCGAACGCATCCTCCGGGGTGAGCTTCAGCCGCTCCATGAGGATCCCCTTGGCCTGACCGATGACGTCCCTGGACATGAGTGCCTGCTGCAGCCCGCCGGCCAGAGCTGTGAGGTCGCGACGGTCGTGGGCTGCTCCCGCGGCCAGGCCCGCGTGCGCAGCCAGGATGAGACCGATGTTCCGCGCGTCGTCGTTGAACGCATCCGGTTCGGTCCCGTACGTGTTCAACGATCCCCCTCCGCCGTCGGTCCACAGTCTCGGCGCGGCCAGGCGGTAGGAGGCGGCGGACTCGACGCCGTGGTCGACCGGACGTGACGCCAGCGTCGGCCAGCGGGTGTCGGGGAAGGCCCGCGCGTACACGAGGGCTTCATCCACCGCGTCGAGGCAGGGGCCCTCGCGTGCGTCGTACTGCGCCTCGTCGACGGCCGATGCCGCCAGGGCCGTGGTCGCCGCCGTCCGGAACGCTCCTCCCTGCTTGAGGGTCACGCTGGCCATCTGGCATCCCGCGACGGTGCTCACCGCAGCCTGGGCGATCCGCGACAGGACCTCGTCGAAGGAGTCGGCGGCGTAGAGGTGCTCGGCGACCTCGGCGAACGCAGCGGCCAACCTGGTCGTCGGATTGGCAGCGAGCCGTCGCTCGCCAGCCTGGTCCCGGTCGACCTCGGAGGCATCGCGTGCGGCGGCCATCTCCTCACGGTGCTGGCGCGCCCGCGCCCGGCCGGCCCGGTCGGCAACCCGTGAAACAGCCGATTCAACACTGTCACCTGTAGATCCGAGCTCGGCCGCGCGGACGTCAAGCTGCCGTTCTCGCTCGTCCAGCCGAGCTTGTCGCGCGTCCGCGAGCGCGTCCATCGCGTCCGCGACGGCGTCGCGCTCCGCTGCGAGCTCATCACGTCGGGCAGCGACGAAGTCGCGCTTCTCGGCCGCCCACTGGCGCTCGTCCTCGACCGATTCCGATGTCATCGTCGTGGCCTCCTCCCAGACGCCCGGATGCTTCTTCGACTCTACGCGTCGAGGCGTGTGGATCAGATCGCTACGCGTGAAGCACCCACCGCGCGAACCGACTCGCGGCGCGCCCGACGCAGATGCGGATGCGGGCCCGCCCGCGGTTGGGCCGCACCACCGTCGGGTAGGACTCGGAGGACCAGCAACCTGACCGAAGGAGTGCACATGTCGGATGACGAGAAGGTCGCCAAGGACCTCGTGGAGACGCTGAAGGACGGCGAGCGCGGATTCGCCTCGGCTGCAGAGAAACTGCGGGACAGCGACCGCGCCGAGTGGGCCACCACCCTGCAGCGGCTCTCCGAGCAGCGCGCGGGCTTCCGCCGCGAGATCGTCGAGATGGGCCACGAGTACGGCGACGACGTCGACGAGAGCGGCTCGGTCGCAGCAACCGTGCACCGTGGCTGGATCTCGCTCAAGGACGCCCTGACCGGCGACGACGCAGGCGGCGTCCTCGGAGCGGCCGTGACCGGCGAGGACCACGCGGTCTCGGAGTACGAGAAGGCCGAGAAGGCCGACCTCAGCGACGGCTTCCGTGCCGTCGTGTCCCGCCAGCGCGCCGCGATCGTGGCTGCCCGCGACGAGATCAAGGCCCTCCAGATCGCCGACTGACGGGCTCCCGAGCACGACCCGGGATGACCCCTCCACCGGACTCGGTCCGGTGGAGGGGTCATCCCGTGGGCACGGCGCTACTGTGGCGACGAAGCCCCGAGACCAGGAGGTATGCCGTGTCGTACGTCGTCGACTTCGTTGACGTGTCCACCGAGGGGCTCGAGAGCTCCCCCGTCGCGGAGGCGCTGGCGGGCCTCCGGGCCAACGAGGCGCGCTACTACAGGAACAAGTACGACCACGTCCTCACCGTCGAGCCCGCTGCAGACGCGAGCGAGATCGTCGACTACGTCCACCACGTCCTCGCGGAGGAGCGTGACCTCACCATCGAGTCGCGACCCCTCGAGGCCACGGCGTTCGAGGTCGACGGGCTCAAGATGGCCTACGTCTTCTACGAGTCCGGGCTGGCGATCAACGTCATGTACGCGATCGACCCGGCCGGCAAGCGCGCCGTCGGGTTCAAGCTCTCCGACGGCATGGAGGTCCCCGAGGAGCTCGCCTCCCGGTTCAAGTTCGCCCGCCAGAAGTCGAAGCTCGCCGGCACGATCCGAGGCTCCTACTTCGTCATCAAGGGCGAGTACTGACCCGACCGACCACGGCCGATGGTGCCCGCCCGGGCCCGAGCGACTAGACAGGTCACGTGCACCTCGACCCGACCGACCACTTCGTCCACGTCCGCGGAGCCAGCGAGCACAACCTCAAGACCGTCGACGTCGACCTACCGCGCGACGCGATGGTGGCCTTCACCGGTGTCTCGGGCTCGGGCAAGTCCTCCCTCGCCTTCGGCACCCTCTATGCCGAGGCGCAGCGGCGCTACTTCGAGTCGGTGGCGCCCTACGCCCGCCGGCTGCTCCAGCAGGTCGGCGCCCCGCACGTGCAGGAGATCACCGGCCTGCCCCCGGCCGTCGCGCTCCAGCAGCGCCGCGGCGCCCCGAGCTCACGCTCGACCGTCGGCACGCTGACGACTCTCTCCAACCTCGTGCGGATGCTCTACTCGCGCGCCGGAACCTACCCCGACGGCGCGACCCGCCTCGAGGCCGAGGCGTTCTCCCCCAACACGGCCGCCGGCGCGTGCCCCCAGTGCCACGGGCTGGGCGAGGCCCACGACGTGGCCGAGGACCTGCTCGTCCCCGACACGTCGCTCAGCATCCGCGACGGCGCGATCGCGGCGTGGCCGGGCGCCTGGCAGGGCAAGAACCTCGTGCGCGTCACGAGGACCCTCGGGATCGACGTCGACACGCCGTGGCGCGACCTCCCCCGCACGGACCGCGACTGGCTGCTCTACACCGACGAGCAGCCGCGGGTGCTCATCGACCGTCGCGGTGAGGCCGACGACACCACCGGTCGCGACTACCACGGCACCTTCTGGAGCGCCCGCAAGCACATCCGCCACACGCTCGCCGACACGAAGAGCCAGATGATGCGCGACAAGGCCCTGCGCTTCGTCCGCAGCGTCCGGTGCCCGTCGTGCCACGGCACGGGACTGCGGGAGGACGCCCTCGCGGTCACCTTCCGGGGACTGAGCATCGCGCATACCAACGCGCTGTCGTTCACCGACCTCGCGACGCTGCTCCGCCCGGTCGCCGAGCTGACCGAGGCCGGCGCGGCGACGTCGTCCGCCGCGTCCGGCGAGGCCACCGAGGTTGCGGTACGCCTCTGCAGCGACCTCGTCGCGCGCGTCCAGGTGCTGCTCGACCTCGGGCTCGGCTACCTCTCTCTCGGGCGCAGCTCGACGACGCTCTCACCCGGCGAGGCGCAGCGCCTGCGCATCGCGTCGCAGCTGCGGTCGGGTCTCTTCGGCGTCGTCTACGTCCTCGACGAGCCGTCTGCGGGACTGCACCCGGCGGACGCCGCGCCGTTGCTCGAGGTGCTCGACGCGCTCAAGCGCTCGGGCAACTCGCTGTTCGTCGTCGAGCACGACCTCGACATCGTCCGCCGAGCCGACTGGGTCGTCGACATCGGCCCGGGCGCGGGCGAGCAGGGCGGCCACGTGCTCTACTCGGGCCCGGTCGACGGGCTCGAGCACGTCGAGGCATCCGTGACCGGGCAGCATCTGTTCGGCCGCGCCGAACGACCCCCACGTCCGCAGCGCGAACCCCAGGGATGGCTGCACCTGCGCGGCATCAGCCGACACAACCTCGACGACGTCTCCGTCGACGTCCCGCTCTGCGTCCTGACGGCCGTCACCGGCGTCTCGGGGTCGGGCAAGTCGACGCTCGTCACGCAGGTGCTCTCCGAGCTCGTGCGCCGCCACCTCGGCCAGAGCCCCGACGACCCCGAGGAGACGGAGCTCGAGATCGACGTCGACGACGCCACCGGCCTCGAGTCCTTCGACCGGCTGGTCCGCGTCGACCAGCGCCCCATCGGGCGTACCCCGCGCTCCAACCTCGCCACGTACACCGGACTCTTCGACGCCGTGCGCAGGCTGTATGCCGCCACCCCCGAGGCGCGCGAGCGCGGCTACGGCGCGGGCCGCTTCTCCTTCAACGTCGCCGAAGGACGCTGCGAGACGTGCCAGGGCGAGGGCTTCGTCTCCGTCGAGCTGCTCTTCCTGCCCGGGACGTATGCGCCGTGCCCGACCTGCCACGGGGCGCGCTACAACGCCGAGACCCTCGAGATCACCTACCGCGGCAAGAACGTCGCCGACGTGCTGGCCCTCTCCGTCGACGAGGCCGCCGACTTCCTCGCCGACGTGCCGGCCGCCGCGCGCAGCCTCACGACCCTGACCGAGGTGGGGCTCGGCTACCTGCGTCTCGGTCAGCCCGCCACCGAGCTGAGCGGCGGGGAAGCCCAGCGGATCAAGCTGGCGACCGAGCTGCAGCGGGCCCGACGCGGGCACGCCCTCTACCTCCTCGACGAGCCCACGGCCGGGCTGCACCCGGCGGACATCGCCCTGCTGCTGCGTCAGCTCCATCGGCTCGTCGACGCCGGCAACACCGTCGTCCTGGTCGAGCACGACCTCGACACGATCATCAGCGCCGACTGGGTCATCGACCTCGGCCCGGGCGGCGGCGACGCCGGAGGTCGTGTCGTGGCGACGGGCACCCCCGAGCAGGTCGCGGGCGTCGAGGAGAGCGCGACGGCGCCCTACCTCGCCGGCCAGCTCACCTCGCACGCAGCTCGGTAGCAGCCGGATCCCTCTGACGCCGTTGGCAACTCAGCTGGCGCGGGGGGCCGGCACGAGGTAGACCGGCACCGGTGCCGACCGGATGATCTTCGAGGCGCGGGAGCCGAGGAAGAGCCGGGCTGCCGGTGCGGTCGAGCTCGGCCCGACGACGAGCAGGTCGCCGTCGCTCCACTGGACGTCCCAGATCGCCGTGCTCCACGAGACGCCCTCCCCGATGACGAGCGACCGGACGAGACGCTCGGCCAGGGCTGCGTCGTGGGCTCCCACCTGGGCCCGGAGTGCACTCGTCGTGCGAGCCACCCACCGGTCGACGACGAGGTCGTCGGCCGAC
This sequence comes from Terrabacter sp. Ter38, assembly GCF_024519435.1. GTDB lineage: Bacteria > Actinomycetota > Actinomycetes > Actinomycetales > Dermatophilaceae > Terrabacter. The sequence continues at coordinate 244,899 of NZ_JALJRZ010000004.1, read as the reverse complement.
TCCTCGACGCTGCCGTAGATCCGCTTGGGCGGCCGGACGGCGAACGACACCGCCCGCAGGCTCGCACCGAAGCCCTCTGCGACTCGAGCCCCCGCGGCCGCGACGTGCGACGCATCCGCTGACCCGCCGAAGCCGACGCTCACCCGGCGGATGCGAGAGCCCGGAGTGGGTCGGTAACCGAGGGGGGCCAGGAGCACCGGCAGAGGTGCGGAGTGCACGAGCCGGTCGGTCACGCTGCCGAAGGAGATGCGACCCAGCGCACCCTTGCTCGACGAACCGAGCACGAGCGCGGCCGCGTCGACCTCGGCCGCGAGCTCGAGCAGACCGGCAGGGATCGACGATGCCGCCCGCACGACGAAGCTCGCCTCGACGTCCGGAGGCAGCGCCGTCCGGGCCTGCTCGAGGACCGACTCGCCCCACTCACGGAGCGGTGCGAGATAGTCCCCGTCGACGAACGCTGCGGCCCCGGCCGCGTGAGGGGTCGTCACGACGACGGCCACGGTGAGGGACTCGCCCGTCGACCGTGACAGCACGGCGGCCAGCTCGAGCGCCGACGTGCCGCTGTCCTGCGCCGTGTAGGCGACGACGATGGTCACGGCTCACGCCTGCGTGACGAGCGAGGCGGCCTCGACGTGGGTCACCGGCAGGCCGAGCTCGCCGGCCCGGTCGACGACCTCGAAGCGCTGCCAGATCGAGTCCGAGGCGGGCAGGGTCACGATGACGATCTGGTCAGGGTCGAAGTGGTTGACCGCCGCCCGGAGAGCGCGGAGCGGCCGGTAGTCGCCGAGCCCGCCGGTGGCGTCGAGGTCATGTGCGGTGAGCGCGTCGAGCGTCCGGTCCAGCCGCGCCTGGGCCGCCTCGGTCGTCGCCTCGGCGACGGACACCGCGCCGTGCGTCGAGGCCGTCCCCGTCTCCACGGCGCTGGCCGGGACGCACACGTAGTAGGTGGCCTTGCCCATCGCGTCGATGCGCTGCAGCTCGCGCATCAGCTCGTCGGCCTCGAGGGTCTGGTTGGCGAGCACGAGCACGCGACGCGCCTCACCCGTGTGGTCGGGCGCGACCCGCTCGGGCAGGCGCGCGATGCGGGCGCGGTTGATGAAGAAGAGGATGAGCACGATGCCGAACGACACGAGGCTCAGAACCAGCTGGATGCGCACGTCCTCCGTCAGGCCCATCTGGACGAGCACGAGGATGATGCCCAGAGCGGTGATGACCGACAGGGCGGGGAACCACCACATCTTCACCTTGAGCGTCGACGCGTCGGCCCGGTGGCGCAGGATGATCTGCGAGACGGCGATGAGCAGGTAGACGAAGAGGATGACGGCGCCGGACGAGTTGAGCAGGAACGAGAAGACGGTGTCGGGCGACACGGCGGCCATGATGACGGCGAGGAAGCCGACGACCGACGAGGCGAGGATGGCGACCATCGGCACGCCACGGGAGTTGACCGAGACCATCGACGCGGGCGCCTCACGGCGAGCGGCCAGCACGAAGAGCATCCGGGACGCCGTGTAGAGGCCGGAGTTGAGGCACGAGAGCACGGCCGTCAGCACCACCGCGTTCATCACGTGGTCGGCATACGGGATTCCCATCTCCTGGAAGGCCGCGACGTAGGGCGACGCCTCGAGGGTGGCCGAGTTCCACGGCAGGATCACCGCGAGCAGGAAGATCGATCCGACGAAGAAGATCGCGATGCGGGTGATGACGGAGTTCGCAGCCTTGGAGACGGCCCGCTCCGGGTTGTCCGACTCTGCCGCGGCGATCGTCGCGATCTCGGCGCCCACCATCGAGAAGATCACCGTCACGACACCCGCGGTGACCGCCAGCCCGCCGTTGGGGAAGAAGCCGCCGTGCGCGGTGAGGTTGCTGAAGTCGAGGTCGGCGTTGGGCCAGATCCCGAACACGAAGAGGGCTCCGCAGGCGAGGAAGACGATGATCGCCGCGACCTTGATCCCGGCGAACCAGAACTCGAACTCCCCGAAGGACGAGACCGAGATGAGGTTGGTGCCCGTCATGAGGAGCATGAGCAGGAGGCTCAGCACCCACGTCGGCACCCCTGGCAGCCAGAAGTTGATGACCTTGGCGCCGGCGACGGCCTCGAAGCCCACGACGATGACCCAGAAGTACCAGTAGAGCCAGCCGACGGAGAAGCCGGCCCAGTCACCGAGTGCCTTGCGGGAGTAGTCGGCGAAGGAGCCCGTGGACGGGTTGGCCACGGCCATCTCGGCCAGCATCCGCATCACCATGATGATGAGGACGCCGCACAGGGCGTAGGTGATGAATGCCGCCGGGCCGGTGTCGTGGATGACGGTGCCCGACCCGACGAACAGGCCCGCCCCGATGACCCCGCCCATGGCGATCATCGTCAGCTGCCGCTGGTTGAGCGACCGCTTGAGCTCCGGCCCCGCGCCGGCCACGTCAGGCCGTCCGATCCGTGATGGCAGATGCCAAGGGGTTCACGTGACGAGACATGGGACAGCCCTCTCGATCGGACCGCGGAGGCTGACCGCCCCCGCGACGATCTGCCCAAAGTAGCCACGCCCTGACCATCTGTCCACGCGAGACGAACGTCGACCGGATCAGGTCGGAGCCGCCATGACTGCGGTCAGGCGAGGGGCAGCCGCACCGTGACTCGGAGCCCGCCGCTCGGCCTCGTGGTGAGGGTGAGCGTCCCGTCGTGGGCCCGGGTGATGCTGTCCACGATGGCGAGGCCGAGGCCGACGCCCGCGTCGTGGGTGCGGGTGCGCCCGGCGCCCCGCTGGAAGGGCTCGGTGAGCGTGGCGACGAAGGGTGCGGCGAGGAGCTCGCCGGTGTTCTCCACGGCGAGAACCACGCCGTCCGGGCGTGCAGTGGTCGTGATCCACGCGGTGCCCCCATCGGGCAGGTTGTGGACGATCGCGTTGTGCAGCAGGTTCGTCGTCAGCTGCTGCAGGAGCGTCACCGAGCCGCGGGTGGGACTGGGTTCGCCGGATGTCACGATGGTGACCCCGCGCTTCTCGGCCAGTGGCAGGAGAGTCTCCGCTGCGTCCTCTGCGCACAGCGACAGGTCGACGCGTTCGGGCGTGAAGGAGCGCTGGTCGGCACGGCTGAGCAGGAGCAGGGCCTCGGTCAGGCCGATCGCGCGGGCGTTGACGTCGTGGAGGCGGCCGACCAGCTCCGCGTGGTCGCGGTCGGGGTCCTGGCGCGCCACGTCGAGCAGGGTCTGGGTGATCGCGAGCGGGGTGCGCAGCTCGTGCGAGGCATTCGCCGCGAACCTCCGCTGCTCCGCGACGTGCGCCTCGAGACGCGCGAGCATCGCGTCGAACGCGTCTGCGAGCTCGCGGAACTCGTCATTGCGACCCTCCAGCCGGATCCGGTGCGAGAGCGAGCCGGCCGCTGCTGCGCGGGTGGCCTCGGTGATCCTCGTGAGCGGTGCGAGCATCCGTTCGGCGAGGAGCCAGCCGCCGACGAGGCCGACGGCCAGCAGGATCCCCAGCGCCTGGAAGGCTCGTGGCGCGAAGGCGTCCAGCAGGTCGGAGCGGGTGGGGCTGAAGGGCCCGGGAAGACCCGGCCCGGTGCGGGTCCGCTCGGGCACGTAGCGCAGCAGGAACACCCACACGGTGGCGAGGAGCAGGATGCCCGCGACCATGAGGAAGCTCGCATAGCTGAGGGTGAGCTTGAGGCGGACGCTCGGGCCGGGTCTCCTAACCACCGTCTACCCGTTCCGCAGGTCGGCCGCCCTCGCCACCGGCGCCGCCCCGACCGCTGCCTGGCGCGCCGTCGATGCGGTAGCCGACTCCGGGAACGGTCGCGATGGCCCACGGTTCGCCGAGCCGCTTGCGCAGTGCCGAGACGGTGATGCGGACCGCGTTGGTGAAGGGGTCCGCGTGCTCGTCCCAGGCACGCTGGAGCAGCTCCTCGGCGCTGACCACGCCACCGTCGGCGGCGACGAGCACCTCGAGCACCGCGAACTGCTTGCGGGTCAGGCCGACGTACCTGCCGTCGCGGAAGACCTCGCGTCGGAAGGGGTCGAGCCTCAGTCCCGCGATCTCGCGGACGGGTGGCCGGTTGTGGCCGCGCCTGCGGTCGAGCGCCCGCAGGCGCAGCACGAGCTCCCGCAGCTCGAACGGCTTGGTGAGGTAGTCGTCGGCGCCGAGCTCGAAGCCCGAGGTCTTGTCCTCGATCCGGTCGGCGGCCGTCAGCATCAGGATGGGCATGCCCGAGCCGGATGCCACGATCTGGCTGGCGATCTCGTCACCCGAGGGCCCCGGGACGTCGCGGTCGAGGACGGCGATGTCGTACGTGTTGAGGCCGAGCAGCTCCAGCGCGGTCTCGCCGTCTCCCGCGGTGTCGGCCGCGATCGCCTCCAGCCGCAGGCCGTCCCGGATGGCGCCTGCGAGCAGGGGCTCGTCCTCGACGACCAACACGCGCATGACCCAAGGATAGGGAGGGGAGCCATATCGTCCGTGTAAGGAAAACGGCATACGTGCTGGCAACGCCGCCCCGTCTTGGCTGGGGGCATGTTCCCTCTGCAGCTCCCTGCGTCCCGACCCCACACCCGAGCGACCCTCGTGACCGTGGTCGGCGCCGCCATCGCGGTGGTCGGCGTCCTCAGCAGCTGTTCGTCGAAGGAGGCGTCAACGGCACCTCCCAGCTTCGCAAAGCCCCCTGCGTCCGCCTCGCCGGAGGGGACGCGCTGCGTCGCTCCCCCGCACCCGCCCGGCGAGGATCCCGGTCCCCTCCGCGACTCGCCCACCGGCTCCGGGCGAGCCTCGTCAGGCGTCGCCGACGGCCGGCTCCCTGACGGCGTCGAACCGTTCGACGACCGCTACCCGGCCCTGACGAGGCTCGACCCCGCGCTGCTCGGGGCCCTACGTGAAGCGGCCCGGGCCGCCGGACGCGACGATGTCACCATCCACGTCAACAGCGGCTGGCGCTCGTCGGCCTACCAGCGGCGGCTGCTCGACGAGGCCGACTCGACGTACGGCGGCGGCGACGACGCCGCCCGGTGGGTCGCCGGTGTCGGCACCTCTCCCCACGTGTCGGGCGACGCGGTCGACGTCGGTGACGCAGGCGCGACGACCTGGCTGTCAGAGCACGGGGCGGCCTACGGCCTGTGTCAGGTCTATGCCAACGAGCCGTGGCACTACGAGCTGCGCCCCCACGCCTCGAGCCGGGGCTGCCCGGCCATGTACCTCGACCCGACGCACGACCCGAGGATGCAGCAGTGACCCGCCCGCCCGCACGGTCGCGGTCCCTCGTCGTGCTGTTCGCCGTCTACCTCGTGCTCCTCGTGTGGACGGTGCTGTGGAAGCTCGAGGTCCCGTGGGTCGGCGGAGACACGATGGTCAAGCTCGTACCGTTCGTGCGCACCCACGAGGCGGGCCCGAGCGCCCCGGTCGAGGTCTTCGTCAACCTCGCCCTCTTCGTCCCCTTCGGCGTCTACCTCGGCCTCCTCGCGCCGAGCCGCCCGTGGTGGGCGCCCGTGATCGTCATGGCGGGGGCAAGCCTCGCCCTCGAGGTCGCCCAGTACGTCCTCGCGGTCGGCAGGTCGGACACCACCGACGTCATCGCCAACACCGCGGGTGGTCTCGCCGGACTCGGCCTGCTGGCCGTCGCCCGGCGCGGGCTCTCTGCCAGGACGACAACGGTGATGCTCCGGGTGTGCTCGGTCGGGACGGTGCTCGTCCTGCTCGGCGGAGGGCTGTATGCCGTCTCGCCCTGGCAGCCGGTGCACGTACGCGACGTCGGTCCGCTGTCCCGCGTCGATGCACCGGACGGGCACCATTCCCGCGAATGACCGGCGGGGATCGACGCCCGGGTCGTCCCCCGCGTGCTTCGTGCGTTGTCCCCGGGTGAGCCGGAGGTGGTTCGTCAGGCGTAGAAGTCGGGCTTGGCGATCATCTCGACCTTGACGACGCCCTCGTCCGTGAGCGCGCGGACACCGGCGTCACAGACGCACGCGGCGGCATACCCGTCCCACGAGGTCGACCCCGTGTGCTCGCCCCGCGCGACCGCTGAGATCCACTCCTGCACCTCCGTGACGAACGCGCCCCAGAAGCGGTCGTTGTGGTCACGGGCGATGGCGTTGCGCACCCCGACGCCGTCGCGCACGACGATGGCGTTCTGGTCGCCCAACGACACCGTGCCCTTCTCGGCGACGGCCTCGCAGCGGATGTCGTAGCCGAACTGGCAGTTGACGAAGATCTCGTCGTCGACGCGCACCCCCGACTCGGTCTCGAGGATGAGCACGAGCGGGTCCTGGAGGTGCTCGAAGCGCAGCGACGTCTTCTTGGGCTTGTCGACGCGCGCCGAGACGAACTCCTCGCCGAGCAGCCAGCGCATGGTGTCGACCTCGTGGATCGCGGTGTCGTTGATGGCCATGTCCCACGTGTAGTGCTCGGGCACGGTCGGGTTGCGGTGCGCGCAGTGGACCATGAGCGTCTCGCCCAGCCGGCCCGAGTCGAGCAGCGCCTTCATCTCGCGGTAGCTCCGGTCGAAGCGACGCATGAACCCGACCGTCACGAGCCGCCGACCGGCGGCCTGCTCGGCCTCCATGATCCGCAGCGCCGCCTCCGCCGTCGGCGTGAGTGGCTTCTCGCAGAAGACGGGCTTGCCCGCCGCGATGGCCGCGAGGACGTCCACCTCGTGCGCCGGCCCGTAGCTGCAGATCATGACCGCGTCGACCTCGTCGGCGGCGATCAGCTCGGCCGAGGACGCGTATGCCGTCCCGTCGATCCGCGACGCCACCTCGGCCGCGCGCGCCGGGTCGACGTCGGAGACGGCGACGACCCGGGCGCCCGCGATGACGGTGTGGATCCGGTCGATGTGGGCCTGGCCCATGCCGCCCGGGCCGATCATGCCGATGCGTACGGTCATGGGTGTGACTCCTTCGTCAGCGAGAACAGGGGCTCAGCGGAGGCCGAGGCCGATGGACGCGAGGTACTCGCGGGTCTGGATGGCGTTCGGCAGCGGGTAGGACGGCTCGCACGGGTACATGTCCTGCTCGCACACGACGTAGAGCTCCTTGTCGAGGTCGGCCAGGGCCTCGATGAGTGACGGCATGTCCGGCGCGCCGGCCGGCGGCGCGACCGAGCAGCCTTTGGCGACAGCGAGACCGAAGGGCCAGTCCTCGTCGTGGGCCTGCCTGACGAGGCCTTCGTCCATCGCCTTGATGTGGACGTAGGAGATGCGCTCGGGGTACTTGCGGCACAGCTCCATCGGGTCCCCGCCTCCGTAGACGATGTGGCCGGTGTCGAGGCAGAAGCCGACGTAGTCGGGGTCGGTCGCCTGGAAGACGCGATCGATGTCCTCGGGCGTCTCGATGTGGCTGTCGCCGTGCGGGTGCAGGACCATCGTGAGGCCGTAGTCCTCCTTCATGATGCGACCGAGCTTGTCCGCATTGGAGATGTAGGCGTTCCACGCCTCCGTCGACAGCACGCGGTCGTCGGTGAACTCCCACGTCTTGTCGTCACGGAAGAGCGGCGGCAGGTGCACGATGTACTCCGCCCCGACGGCGGCGTGCGTCTCGGCGATCTCCCGGAAGGTCTTCTCCGTGTCGGCCCAGGCCTCCGGCTTGTGCAGGACGCCCCAACCGGTGCCGGCGACGACCTGGAAGCCGCGCTGGTCCATCTCCTCCTGCAGGCGTTTCGGGTCCTTGGGGAAGTAGCCGAACGGCCCCGTCTCCATGACCGAGAAGCCGGCCTGCGCCATCTCGTCGAGGGCGGTCTCCCAGTGGATCTGCTTCTCGTCCTCGGGGAACCAGACACCCCACTGGTCTGGACAGACACCGATCGTCAGCTTGCTGTAGCGGTCGTCGGTGTTGCGGGCCTTGGACTCGGCCATGGTCAGTCGTTCCTCTCGAAAAGTGTTGCGGATCAGTCGTTCTGGGGGAAGCCGAGGTTGAGGCCGCCGTGGCTCGGGTCGAGCCAGCGAGACGTGACGACCTTGCCGCGGGTGAAGAAGTGCACGCCCTCCATGCCGTGAGCGTGGGTGTCGCCGAAGAGGGAGTTCTTCCACCCGCCGAAGGAGTAGTACGACACCGGCACCGGGATCGGCACGTTGACGCCGACCATGCCGACCTCGACCTTGCGCTGGAACGTGCGGGCCGCGCCGCCGTCGTTGGTGAAGATCGCCGTGCCGTTGCCGTAGGGGTTGCTGTTGATGAGCGTGAGACCCTCGTCGTAGGACCCGACGCGCACGACTGACAGCACGGGGCCGAAGATCTCGTCGTCGTAGAGCGACATGCCCGGCTTGACGTGGTCGAAGAGGGTCGGCGCGAGGAAGTAGCCCTCACCGTCGGACTCGTAGGAGTCCTGGCGGCCGTCGACGACGAGCGTCGCGCCCTCCGACACCCCGGCGTCGAGGTAGGACGTCACCTTGTCGCGGTGCTGCGACGTGACGAGCGGACCCATGTCGCAGCCGCGGGTGCCGTCACCGGTGACGAGCTTGCCCATGCGGTCCTTGATCTTCGAGATCAGCTCGTCCGCGATGGGTTCGACGGCGACGAGCGCCGAGATCGCCATGCACCGCTCCCCCGCCGAGCCGAAGCCGGCGTTGACCGCGGCGTCCGCGGCGAGGTCGAGGTCGGCGTCCGGCAGGACGAGCATGTGGTTCTTGGCGCCGCCGAGGGCCTGCACGCGCTTGCCGTGCGCGGTGCCCGTCTCGTAGACGTACTTCGCGATCGGCGTCGAGCCGACGAACGACACCGACTTCACGTCGGGGTGGGTCAGCAGCGCGTCGACGGCCTCCTTGTCGCCGTTGACGACCTGCATGACGCCGTCGGGCAGCCCTGCTTCCTTCCACAGCGCCGCGACCGCGATCGCGGCCGAGGGGTCCTTCTCGGACGGCTTGAGGATCACGGCGTTGCCGCACGCGATGGCGATGGGGATGAACCACATCGGCACCATGGCCGGGAAGTTGAAGGGCGAGATGACCGCGACGACGCCCAGCGGCTGACGGATCGAGTAGACGTCGACGTTCGTCGAGGCGTTCTCCGAGAAGCCACCGCGCATCAGGTGCGGGATGCCACAGGCGAACTCGGCGACCTCGAGACCGCGCGTCACCTCGCCGAGCGCGTCGGAGAGGACCTTGCCGTGCTCGGCGGTGATGAGCGCGGCGATGTCCTGCTTGCGGTCGTTGAGCAGCTCGCGGAAGGCGAAGAGCACGCCCGACCGCTTGGCGAGCGAGGCGTCGGCCCACTCCTCCCACGCGGAGGCGGCGGACTTCACGACCTCGTCGACGAGCGAGGCCGAGGCCAGGTCGAGCACCCCCGACTGCTCCCCCGTCGCGGGGTTGAAGACGGGCGACGTGCGCTCGGCGGTGCCGCTCCACGGCTGTCCGTCGATGAGGTGGGTGATGCGGGTAGGCGTGCTCATGAGGATTTCCTTCTCTTGCAAACTGGTTCAGGGGTATGCCGCGTGGCGGCCTTCAGGGAGAGACGAGCGTGGGGGGCGTCGACCACTTGTCGAGGTAGGAGCGGATGGTGTCGCGCATGTAGGTGCTCGACTCACGCGCGCGGTCCTCCCAGGCGAAGACGCAGGAGGTGACGATGCCGTCGAAGCCGATGCGCTCCAGGCCGGCGAAGAACTGGCCGAAGTCGACCTCGCCCTGCCCGATGTCGAGGTGCTGGTGCACCGTGACCTGCGACCCGGGCGGGTTGACGATGTAGCGCAGCCCGGACGACGCGGTGTGGTCGTAGGCGTCGGCGACGTGGACCATCGTCAGCAGGTCGCCGGCCTTGTCCATGATCCCGTCGGGATCGTTGCCCTGGTGGAAGGTGTGCGGCGCGCAGTAGAGGAACGACACGTTGGGGCTGTTGATCCCCTTGATGAGGTCGACCGCACGCTTGCCGTCCTCCTCCCAGTCGTCGGGGTGCGGCTCGAGCACGAGCCGGATCCCCTCCTTCTCGAAGACGGGCAGCAGCTCCTCCATCGACTGCCAGAACATCCGCTCGCACACGGCCGCCTCGCGCGGGTTGCCGTTGAACTCGGAGTTCATCGTGTCGACGCCGAGGTCGCTGGCGATCTGGATGGCGCGCGTCCAGTAGCGCACGGCGGCCTTGCGGTCGTCCTCGTCGGGACCCGACCACCGGAAGAGCGGCAGCACCGACGACACCCCGACACCGGCCGAGCGCAACGCCGTGCGGAAGGCCGCGACGCCCGCGTCGTCGACGCGAGGGTGGTTGAAGAACGGGATGAAGTCGTCGCGGGGCGAGAGCTCGATCCACTCGTAGCCGAGATCGGCCACGAGAGAGGGCAGCTCGAGCAGCGGCGTCTCACGGAACATGTAGGGATCGAGGGCGAGCTTCATGACGCGGACTCCGGGTGAGAGGGGGTGCCGACGGGAGTGATGAGCGGACGCTGGGTGGCCTTGTGGTCGACGTACTCCGCGTACGCCGTGCGCGTCGTGTCGAGGTCGCTGACCGCCGAGACCGGCACGTCCCACCACGACGCGCTGTCGGGTGCGTGGACGAGCGGGTCGGTCTCGACGTGGATGACGACGGGGCCACCGTCGGCCGGAGCGGCCTTGGCCTCCTTGATCGCCTGGTGCAGCTCGTCGAGGGAGTGCACCTCGATGACGTGCGCGCCGAGGGACCGCGCGTTGGCCGCGAGGTCAACGGGCAACACGTCGCCGTCGAGCCGCCCGGACGACTCACCGCGGAAGCGGTAGCTCGTGCCGAAGCGCTGCGAGCCCAGCGACTCCGACAGCGACCCGATCGAGTGGAAGCCGTGGTTCTGCACGAGCACGACGATGACCTTGATGCGCTCCTGGACCGCCGTGACGAGCTCGGTCGGCATCATGAGGTAGCCGCCGTCGCCGACCATGGCGAAGACGTCGCGCGACTCGTCGGCGAGACGGATGCCGAGCGAGGCCGGCACCTCGTAGCCCATGCAGGAGTAGCCGTACTCGACGTGGTAGGCCTTGCGGTCGCGCACCCGCCACAGCTTGTGGATGTCGCCCGGCATCGAGCCCGCCGCACAGAGGACGACGTCGCGGGGATCGGTCAGCTCGTTGACCGCGCCGAGCACCTGGCCCTGGGTCAGCAGGCCGTCGGCCAGCCGGTCGGTGACCTCCGGAGCCGGGTGGAAGGCCGACTCGACCGAGGCGTCCCACTCGGCCCACAGCGCGGCCTGGCGCGACCGGTAGGCGTCGTCGACGGCATACCCGTCCAGGGCCGAGGTCAGCGCGACGAGCGCCTCCCGGGCGTCGGCGACGATGGAGAGCCCGGAGTGCTTGCCGGCATCGAAGCGCCCGACGTTGATGTTGACGAAGCGGACCCCGTTGTCCTGGAAGGCCGTCCGCGACGCCGTGGTGAAGTCGCTCCAGCGCGTGCCGATGCCGATGACGACATCGGCCTCGGCGGCGAGCGCGTTGGCGGCCGTCGTGCCGGTCGAGCCGACCGCACCCATCTCCTGCGGATGCCCGTGCGGGAGGGACCCCTTGCCGGCCTGAGACTCACCGACGGGGATGCCGGTGGCCTCGCAGAACGCGCGCAGCGCCTCCTCGGCGCCGCTGTAGTGCACGCCGCCACCGGCTACGACGAACGGACGGCGCGCCGACCGGATGACCGCAGCGGCGTCGGCGACGTCGACGGCCTCGGGCAGCGGACGTGCCACCCGCCACGTGCGCGGTGCGAAGAGCTCGACGGGCCAGTCGTGCGCCTCCGCCTGCACGTCCTGCGGCAGCGAGATCGTCACAGCGCCCGTCTCGACGGGGTCGGTGAGCACCCGCATCGCGCCGAGCAGCGCCGACGGCAGCTGCTCGGGACGGCTGACCCGGTCGAAGAACCTCGACAGCGGGCGGAAGGCGTCGTTGACCGTCACGTCGGCGGCATACGGCAGCTCGAGCTCCTGGAGCACCGGGGACGACACCCGTGTCGCGAAGGTGCCGGACGGGAGGAGCAGCACGGGCAGACGGTTGATCGTCGCGAGCGCCGCACCGGTCAGCATGTTCGTCGAGCCGGGACCGACGGATGCGGTGCACGCCCACGTCTGGAGGCGGTCCTTCTGGCGGGCATAGGCGACGGACGTGTGGACCATCGCCTGCTCGTTGCGGGCGAGCACGTACGGAAGGTGCTCCTCCCCGTCGGCGAGCTCGTTCTGCAGCAGCGCCTGGCCGATCCCGGCGACGTTGCCGTGGCCGAAGATCCCGAAGCAGCCGGCGAAGAGCTTCTGCCGCTCGCCGTCGCGCTCGCTCCACTGGTTGGCGAGGAAGCGCACCACGGCCTGGGCCACGGTCAGACGCACCGTCCCGGCCGCGTGGGTGTCGCTCGTCATCGAGCACCTCCAAGGGGAAGTCGGGGGTCGACCGGCTGGCCGGACCACGTGTCGCGGACCCAGCCGTGTGCGGGGTCGTCGCAGATGAGCCAGGCCCGCTCGGCACCCGGGCCGGCCATGACGTTGAGGTAGTAGAGGTCGTAGCCGGGGGCGGCCATCGCCGGGCCGTGCCAGCCGTGCGGCACGAGGACGACGTCGCCCGAGCGCACCTCGGCGAGCACGTCGATCGGCCGGTCGTCGGTGCCGTAGACCCGCTGGTAGCCGACCGGGCTCGTGCCTGCAGCCTCCGGAGCACCAGCCGACGGGGCGACCTCGAAGTAGTAGATCTCCTCGAGCTCCGTCTCGACCCCCGGCCGCTCCTCGTCGTGCTTGTGCGGCGGGTAGGAGCTCCAGTTGCCGCCGGGGGTGATGACCTCGCAGGCGATGATCGAGTCGGCGGCGAGGACGCCCGGGATCGCGAAGTTGCGGACCTCGCGGGACGCGACGCCGGCGCCGCGCAGCTCGACGGGCACGTCTGCGACGCCCACGTGACGGAACGGCGGCGTGTGCCGTCGCGCCGCGCGGGCGCCGCAGACGGCGACCGAGGCGGGACCGCCCTGGGCGGTCACCGTGACGTCGCAGTCGCGCGTGGCGTAGGCGACGTCGGTGGGCCCGGCGAAGACCGAGGCCCGACCGGCGAGGACGGCCTCGTGCTCGAGGCCCTCCGGGTCGACGGCGGTGACGGCGACGGATCCCGAGAGCGGCACGACGACGTGCTCCCACTCCCCGGCCGCGACGGTGCGCCTCTCACCGGCAGCCAGCTGGGCGGCATACAACCGGGTGTGCGACCACCCGTCGACGGCGTCGTCGATGGCCACCGACCACTCCGATGTGCCGGCGCTCCCCCGGGGGCGCACCCAGCGCTCGTTGTCGCTCACGCGCCGACCCCGCTCCCGTGCACCAGCTCCGCAGCGATGTCGACGGCTGCGGCGACGTCACCGCCGGGCGGGAAGAGCAGGGCGCGTCCGACGACGAGACCGCGCACGGCAGGCAGGTCGAGCGCGTGGGCCCACGAGGCGTAGGTGTCCTGCGGATCGCCTTGGGGGTCCCCGCCGAGGAGAAGCGTCGGCAGGGTGGTCGCGTCCATGACGCGGTCGAGCTCGTCGACGACGGGCAGCTTGAGCCACGTGTAGGCGCTCGAGGCACCGAGCCCCGCGGCGATGTGGACCGACTTGATGGTCGAGTCGGGGTCGAGCTGGTTGACGACCCGCCCGCCCTCACGCGTCGACAGGAACGGCTCCACCATGGCCATGAGCTGGTGCTCGGCGAGGTCGGTGACCGCCTTGGCGCTCGCCTCGAGGGTGGCCACCGTGCCCAGGTCGTCGAGGCAGATGCGCGTCAGCATCTTGCCGCCGTCGATGCCACGTGCCGCGATCTCGGCCGCCGTGTAGGCGGTGAAGCGGTCGTCGAGCTCGAAGGTCGCGCCCTGGAGGCCGCCCCGGTTCATCGAGCCGATGGCGACCTTGTCGTCGAGGGCGCCGAGCAGGAGCAGGTCGTCGAGGACGTCGGGCGTGCCGAGCACGCCGTCGACGCCGGGCCGCTGGAGGGCCGTGACGAGGCGCTCGAGCAGGTCGCTGCGGCTCGCCATGGCGGCGCCGGCACCCCGCACGCCGAGGGCGCCACGGGCGGGGTGGTCGGCGGCGACGAGGAGCATCCGGCCGTCCTCACGGACGAGTGGGCGACGGCGGCGCGCGGCCCACGCGGCGGCGATGCGCCCGGGTTCGCGCACGCGGATCTCGGTCAGGTCTGCGACCCGGACGGTCGGGCTGACGGCGGGCTCGTGCTGCGTGGTGGTCATCGCGCCTCCTCGGCGGTGGTGGCGAACGGTGAGGCCTGCGGGCCGGCGGCGGCCAGGCGCTCGTCGACCTCGGCGGAGGTCGGCATCGCTGTGGAGCACTCGAGCTTGCTGGCGACGATCGCACCTGCGACGTTCGCGAACTCGAGGACGCGCCGCAGGTCCCAGCCCCCGAGCAGGCCGTGGCAGAGGGCGCCGCCGAACGCGTCACCGGCACCGAGGCCGTTGACGACGTCGACGGGGAAGGGCGGGACCTCGAGCCGCTCGTCGCGGGTCGCGGCGAGCACCCCCCTGGGGCCTTGTTTGACGACGGCGAGCTCGACGCCGCGCTCGAGCAGCGCGTCGGCCGCCCGCTGGGGGTCGGTCTCGCCGACGGCGACCTCGCACTCCTCGCGGTTGCCGACGGCGACGGTCACGTGGTCGAGCGCGCGCCCGACCTGCGCGCTCGCCTCGGCCGGGTCGGACCAGAACATCGGGCGGTAGTCGAGGTCGAGCACCGTGTGGGTCCGGCGGGCCCGGGCCTCCCAGGCCCGGAAGTGCGCGGCGCGGCTCGGCTCCTGAGACAGCCCTGTGACCGTCGCCCAGTAGACGCCGGCGTCACGGATCGCGTCGAGCGGCAGCTCGTGCGGCTCGATCATGAGGTCGGGAGCCGTCGGGTAGCGGTAGAAGTACAGCGGGAAGTCGTCGGGCGGGAAGACCTCGCAGAAGGTGACGGGCGTGGGCGGCCCGGCAACGGCAGAGACGAAGGCGTCGTCGACGCCGAAGTCGCGCAGCGCCTCGTGGATGTAGCGGCCGAACGCGTCCTGCCCGGTCCGTGTGACGAGCGCGGTCCGGTGCCCGTGGCGGGCCGCCGCCACCGCGACGTTCGTCGCGCTGCCCCCGAGGAACTTCTCGAACGTGCGTACCTTCTCGAGCCCCACGCCGTGCTGGAGCGGGTAGATGTCGACGCCGGTGCGACCGATCGCGACGACGTCGTATGCCGTGTCGCCGGCCGCGGGGGTCGTGGTGTCCATGGCGTCCACGTCGCTCACAGGCTCGGGATCTCGTCGAGCGAGACGACGCGACCCTCGCGCCGGGAGAGCTCGCAGGCATCGGCGACGCGGAACGCCTGGAGCGCGTCGTCGACGGTGCACGGCGAGGCCAGCGCCCCGCGGGCGACGGCCGCGAAGGCCGTGAGCTCGGCGCGGTAGGCCGGCAGGAAACGCTCCATGAACGACCAGTGGCGAGGGCCGACCGGGTAGGTGGCACCGGGCTCGGCGGAGGTGACGGCGAGCGAGTCGTCGTAGCCGACGCCGATCGTGGCGTCGCTGCCGAGGACCTCCATGCGCACGTCATGGCCAGCGCCGTTGTAGCGCGTCGCGGAGAGGTTGACGAGCGTGCCGTCGTCGAGCGTCAGGACGGCCGCGGCGGTGTCGACGTCGCCGGCCTCGGAGAAGAATGCGGCGCCCTTGTTGGCGCCGGTCGCGTAGACCGAGGCGACCTCGCGTCCGGTGACGAAGCGGATGATGTCGAAGTCGTGGATCGAGCAGTCGCGGAAGAGGCCACCGCTCGTCGGGATGTAGGCGGCGTGGGGCGGCGCCTGGTCGTGCGTCTGCGCCCGGATGCTGTGGACGAAGCCGAGCTCGCCGCCCGCCACCGCCTGCTGGGCGCGCTGGTATCCGCGGTCGAAGCGTCGCTGGAAGCCGACGTGGACGGGCGTGGTCGTCGTGCGCACGAGCCGTGCGAGGTCCAGCGTCTCGTCGAGCGTTGCCGCGACGGGCTTCTCGCAGAAGGTGGGGACGCCGGCCTCGAGACCGAGACGGATGAGCGGCGCGTGTCCCGGCGTCGCCGTCGCGATGACGAAGCCGTCGACGCCCTGGGCGAGCAGCTCGGCCGGCGAGGCGGCGAAGCCGACCTCGAGCTTGTCCGCGACGGCGCGGGCGGCGTCGGCGTCCAGGTCGGAGACGACGACCTCGTCGACGTCGGACAGGTCCCGGAGGGTCTCGGCGTGGAACGCCCCGATGCGGCCGACTCCGGCCAGTCCGATGCGCATGTGCACTCCCTTGGATCTTCGCGGTGGGCGGCGGTCCGGTGGGGGTGGTCGCCGCAGGTTCCGGTCGGCGAGCGCCTCGACGTCGTCGTCCCTACGAGAACGATGGTCGTGCCGAGCACCATGCCGTGTCAAGCAAATGTTAGGACATTCTGATGTTTGATCAATGTCTTGACATGACGCCCGTCGGGGGAGCATTCTCCAATCGCTGGCACCGACGCCGGGACCGCGAACCGCCTCCGGCAGAGGGCCGCCAGATCTGAAGAGACGAGCCACGCGGACCCGCCGGGCCACGTGCGATGGATTCGCACCCGGAGCTTCCGCGAAACCCCTCCCGCAACAGCTGATCGGCGGGATCCACCGTCAGAGAAACGTCGCGCCACTTCGGCGACCGGGCCACCGCGACGCAACGAAAGGAATCAACGATGACTCCGACTCGGACTCGCAAGAGCCTGACCGTCGCAGCCGGCATGGCCACGGCTGCCGCCCTCGCCCTCGCGGCGTGCAGCAGCGGCGGTGCCCCCGCCAGCACCGCCAACGCCGGGAGCGGCAGCGGAGCCGGCGACAACTCCGGCTACACGTTCGCCATGGTCACCCACGAGACCCCGGGCGACACGTTCTGGGACAAGATCAAGGCCGGCGCCACCCAGGCAGCGAAGAACAGCGGCATCACGCTCAAGTACTCCAACGACCCCGACCCGGCCAAGCAGGCCACGCTGATCCAGAATGCGGTCGACTCCAAGGTCGACGGCATCGCCACGACCCTCGCCACGCCAGATGCACTCGCCGGTGCGGTCAAGTCGGCCAACGACGCCGGCATCCCGGTCGTCGCCTTCAACTCCGGCATCGACCAGTACCAGGAGGTCGGCGCCAAGATGTACTTCGGCTCCGACGAGAACCTCGCCGGTGAGGCGACCGGCAAGCGCATCGCGGCCGCCGGCGGCAAGAAGGTCCTCTGCGTCATCCAGGCCGCGGGCTCGGTCGCGCTCGAGGCCCGGTGCGCCGGCGTCAAGAAGGGCATCCCGGCGACCGAGAACATCCAGGTCAACGGCGCCGACGACCCCTCGGTCGTCTCGGCCCTGCAGGCCAAGCTCGCCCAGGACAGCTCGATCGACTGGATCGTCACGCTCGGGGCACCGATCGCACTCGACGCCCTCAAGGCGATGGACGCAGCCAGCAGCAAGGCCAAACTCGCCACCTTCGACCTCAACGTCGACGCGGCCCAGGCGATCCAGGACGGCAAGATCCAGTTCTCGGTCGACCAGCAGCCCTACGTCCAGGGCTACCTCGCCATCCAGTCCCTCTACCTCAACAAGAAGAACGGCAACGACATCGGCGGCGGCCTTGCCGTCCTGACCGGCCCCTCGTTCGTCGACAACAAGAACATCGCCGTGATCCTCCCGTTCGCCAAGAACAACACGCGCTGACCCACCGGGCGGCCCGCCCGGGCCACCAGGACGGGCCGCCCCTCGCACCTCACTCCTCGCACGTCAAACGGATCGGAGAGGTCCATGAGTCAAACCACCAAGACTCCACCCTCGGCACCAGCCGAGGCGTCGAACCGGGTCACGCTCGGCTGGTCGAACCGCCTGCTCGCCCGCCCCGAGGTCGGGGCGCTCGTCGCGGCGATCGTCATCTTCGTCTTCTTCCTCATCGTCGCCCCGGCCTTCCGGTCACCCGCGTCGTTCTTCACCGTGCTCTACCAGTCCTCCACCATCGGCATCGTCGCGGTCGCCGTGGGAATGCTCATGATCGGCGGCGAGTTCGACCTCTCCGCCGGCGTCATCGTCACCACGGCGGGGCTCGTCAACGCGATGTTCTGCTACCAGCTCGGCATCAACCTCATCGTCGGCGCCGTGCTCTCGCTCGTCTTCTGCCTCGCCATCGGCTTCCTCAACGGCTACCTGGTGGTGAGGACCGGCATACCGAGCTTCCTCATCACCCTGGGCACCTTCTTCGTGCTGCAGGGCGCCAACCTCGGGGTCACGAAGCTCGTCACGGGCTCGGTCTCGACGCCCAACATCAACCAGATGGACGGCTACAAGACCCTCGACGCGATCTTCGCCTCGAGCTTCAAGGTCGGCAGCGTCACCGTCGAGATCACCGTGCTCTGGTGGTTCCTCTTCGTCGCCCTGTCGGCCTTCATCCTCCAGCGCACCAGGATCGGCAACTGGATCTACGCCGTCGGCGGCAACGCCGACTCGGCGCGCGCCGTCGGCGTCCCGGTCAAGGCCGTCAAGATCGGCCTCTTCATGTCGGTCTCGTTCCTCGGCTGGTTCGTCGGCATGCACACGCTCTACAAGTTCGACACGCTCCAGGCCGGCAACGGCATCGGCAACGAGTTCCTCTACATCATCGCCGCGGTCGTGGGCGGCACGCTGCTCACCGGCGGCTACGGCAACGCGATCGGTGTCGCCATCGGTGCGTTCATCTTCGGCATGACGAGCCTCTGCATCGTCTACGCCGGCTGGGACCCCAACTGGTTCCGCGCCTTCCTCGGCGTCATGCTCCTGCTCGCCGTGATGGTCAACCTCTACGTCAAGAAGCTCTCGACCGCCCGAAAGGTGGGCTGACATGACTGACACCCTGTCCGAGCACGCGGACCCGGAGCTCCACTCGGGGGAGCCGCTCATCGAGATGAAGGACGTCGGCAAGACGTACGGCGCCATCCGCGCCCTCAAGGGCATCAACCTCACGGTGCGCGCCGGCGAGGTGACGTGCGTCCTCGGCGACAACGGCGCCGGCAAGTCGACCCTGATCAAGATCATGGCCGGCCTGCACCCGCACAACGAGGGCACCATGAAGGTCGACGGCAAGGAGGTCAGCTTCTCCTCGCCCCGCGAGTCCCTCGACCACGGCATCGCGACCGTCTACCAGGACCTCGCCGTCGTCTCGCTCATGGAGGTGTGGCGCAACTTCTTCCTCGGCTCCGAGCTGACGAGCGGCAGGGGCCCGTTCGCCACCCTCCGGATCGCCGACATGAAGCGCATCGCCGACGAGGAGCTGCGCAAGATGGGCGTCGTCGTCAAGGACATCAACCAGCCCATCGGCACCCTCTCGGGTGGCCAGCGCCAGTGCGTCGCGATCGCCCGGGCCGTCTACTTCGGCGCCCGGGTGCTCATCCTCGACGAGCCGACGGCGGCCCTCGGCGTCAAGCAGTCCGGCGTCGTGCTCAAGTACACGGCGGCGGCCCGCGACGCCGGCCTCGGCGTCGTCTTCATCACCCACAACCCGCACCACGCCTACCTCGTCGGCAACCACTTCGTCATCCTCAAGCTCGGCCAGGCCGTGCTCGACAAGAAGCGCGCCGACGTGGGTCTCGACGAGCTCACGCGCCAGATGGCCGGCGGCGACGAGCTCACCGAGCTCTCGCACGAGCTGCAGAAGTGAGCGGGGTGGCGTCATGAGCGTCGCCGTCGCCCACCACACCCGCAGCTCGAGCGCGCTCGCGCTCCAGGAGGGCGCCCGCCAGGCGGCATACCGCGGGACCCATCTCCTCGTCGTCCACGTCGTCGAGTCGCTCGACAACGACATCGCGGAGGCGAACAAGGCCGGCATCTCCGATGCCGTCGAGAACGCCCTCGAGGCGGCGTGCCTGCCCGACCTCCAGTGGGACGTGCGCCTCGTCCCCGGCGGCCGGGACATCGCGGACGTGTCGGAGGCGATCCTCGCCACCGTGCGCGAGCTCGGTCCGGACCTGCTCGTCATCGGGGCCCGCCGTCGTTCGCCGATGGGCAAGGCCTTCCTCGGCAGCGTGGCCCAGAACATCATCCTCGACGCCGACGTCCCCGTGCTCGTCGTCAAGAGCCCGAGGGGAGGACACGAGGGTGTGCTGACATGAACATGTGCGTGCATGGCCGGACCCTCTCGCTAGTCTGCGGCCATGCCCAAGCCCGTTGACGTCCGCATCGACCGCGAGACGCCGGTCCCGCTCTACCACCAGCTGGCCGAGCAGCTGAGCGCGGCGATCGCGAACGGCGACCTCCAGCCGGGCGACTCGTTCGAGAACGAGGTCGCGATGGCCGACCGGCTCGGCCTCTCGCGACCGACGGTGCGACGGGCCATCCAGGAGCTCGTCGGGCAGGGCCTGCTGCTCCGCCGACGGGGTCTCGGCACGACGGTGGCGGGCCGCCAGATCCACCGGCGGGCCGAGCTGACGAGCCTCTACGACGACCTGCGGCGCGAGGGCTCGGGGGACCCTCGCACCCAGGTGCTGACGCACGAGATGACGACCGACGAGGTCGCGGCCGCCGCCCTCGGCCTGCCGGTCGACACCCCGATGCTGCGCCTCGTCCGGCTGCGGCTCGACGGGGACCGACCGCTCGCGATCCTGCGCAACTGGCTGCCCCCCGCCTACTCCGACATCAGCCGGGAGGACCTCGAGCGCGACGGGCTCTACGCCCTCCTCCGCGCGCGAGGGGGCAAGCCCGTCGTCGCGCACCAGCGCATCGGTGCGCGACAGCCGTCGACATCCGAGCGCAAGCACCTGAACCTCACGCCGTCCCAGCCGGTCCTGACGATGTCGCGCACCGCGTTCGACGCCGTCGGCGGCCCGGTCGAGTACGGCGACCACTGCTACCGCGCCCAGGACTACTCCATCGAGGTCATGCTCGACGAGCGCTGACCGCGCCGGGGTCCGTCGCGGCGCCCGACGACCGAGAAGGTATGCCGTGTCGACCCTTTCGCTGCCCAGCGCCCTCCCTGCCCCACGCCGTCCGTCGCCCGATAGCGTGCCCGTCCTCCGCTGGGGCGTCCTCGGCACGGGCTGGATCGCGTCGCGCTTCGTCGCGTCCCTCCGCGCCTCGACGACGCAGCAGGTCGTGGCCGTGGGGTCACGGTCGCAGGCCTCGGCCGACGCCTTCGCCCGGAGAAAGGGCGGACTGCGGGCGCATCCGAGCCACGAGGCGCTGGTGAGCGACCCGGACGTCGACGTCGTGTACGTCGCGACGCCGCACCATGCGCATCTCGCGAGCGCGCTCCTGGCCGTCGGGGCCGGCAAACACGTCCTCGTCGAGAAGCCACTGGGTCTCGATGCGACTGAGGCACGGTCGATCTCGGCCGCTGCCAGGTCCGCCGGCGTCTTCTGCATGGAGGCGATGTGGACGCTCTTCCTGCCGCGGTTCGACGTCGTGCGGCAGGTCCTCGAGGCCGGGTTGCTCGGCGACGTGCGTACCGTCATCGCCGACCACGGGGAGCACTTCGACCCGCCGCACCGCATCCTCGACCCGGCCATGGCCGGCGGCTCGCTGCTCGACCTCGGCACCTACGTCACGACGCTCGCGACGTGGGCGCTCGGGCCGGCGCTGCGCGTCCTGGCGACCGGCGAGACGACGGCGTCCGGCGTCAACGGGCAGGCCGCGATGCTCCTGACCCATGCCAACGACGCGACGAGCGTGCTGCACTCGACGCTGCTCACGCGTACGCCCACGTCCGCGACCATCGCCGGCACGGAGGCCACGCTGACCCTGCCCGGGCCCTTCTTCATGCCCGGCGACGTCGTCGTCACCTCCGCCGACGGGTCCCGGGCGGTGACGTGGACCGACCCCGAGCCGTTCGGTCACGGCGCGCTCTTCCACTCCGCCCTCGAGGTGGCCCGCTGCATCGGCGACGGCCTGCTCGGGTCTCCCCTGCACACGGCAGAGTCGGTCCAGGCCAACATGAGAGCGCTGGACGAGGTCACGAGACAGCTCGGCATCGCCACCGCACCCGGGTGAGGTACGTGCGTGCTCGTTCCTGCGGCGTGCCCACCTCGACCGGGTGATCAGGAGAGCGGGGCCAGGACGTCCATGCCGATGAAGGGGCGCAGCGCCTCGGGCACGCGGACCGAGCCGTCGGCCTGCTGGTGGTTCTCGAGGATCGCGACGAGCCAGCGCGTCGTGCCGAGCGTGCCGTTGAGCGTCGCGACGGCGCGGGTGCCCGAGCCGTTCGGGTCGCGCTCGCGGGTGTTGAGCCGGCGCGCCTGGTAGGTCGTGCAGTTCGACGTCGACGACAGCTCGCGGAACTTGCCCTGTGTCGGCACCCACGCCTCGCAGTCGAACTTGCGGGCCGCGGGGCCACCGAGATCGCCGGCCGCCGTGTCGATGATCCGGTAGGGCACCTCGATCTTGGCGAGCATCTCGCGCTCCCACGCGAGCAGGCGCTGGTGCTCGGCCTCGGCGTCCTCGGGACGGCAGTAGCTGAACATCTCGACCTTGTGGAACTGGTGCACGCGGATGATGCCGCGGGTGTCCTTGCCGTGCGACCCGGCCTCGCGGCGGTAGCAGGCCGACCACCCGGCATACCTCCTGGGGCCCGACGACAGGTCGATGATCTCGTCGGAGTGGTAGCCCGCGAGGGCGACCTCCGACGTGCCGGTGAGATAGAGGTCGTCAGCCTCGAGGTGGTAGACCTCGTCGGCGTGCGCGTCCATGAAGCCGGCGCCGACCATGACCTCGGGGCGCGCGAGCGTCGGCGTGATCATCGGCGTGAAGCCGGCCGCGGTCGCCTGGGCCATCGCCATGTTGAGCAGCGCCAGCTCGAGCAGGGCGCCGACGCCCGTGAGGTAGTAGAAGCGAGCACCGCCGACCTTGGCCCCGCGTTCCATGTCGATGGCGCCGAGCCTCTCGCCGAGCGCGAGGTGGTCGAGCGGCTCGAAGCCCTCGGCCGCGAAATCCCTTGGCGTTCCGACGGTCTCGAGCACGACGTAGTCGTCCTCTCCTCCGACGGGCACACCGTCGATGATGACGTTGCCGACCCGGCGGAGCAGGCGCTCGAGCTCGGCCCCGGCCTCGTCGGCGTCGCTCTCGAGCGCCTTGACCTGCTCGCTCAGCGTGCCGGCGTGCGCCCGCGCCTCGTGCGCCACCTTCTCCAGGTGCGCGGCATCGTCGGCGCCCGACTTCTTCGCCTTCTGGAAGGCACCCATGGCCGCGCCGACCGACTTGCTGACGGTCTTCTGCTCGGCGCGCAGCTTCTCGAACTCGCCGAGGGACGATCGACGCCGCTCGTCGGCAGCGAGGATCGCGTCCACGATCCCCGGGTCCTCACCACGGGCCTGTTGCGAGGCGCGGACCCGGTCGGGTTCGTCGCGCACGAGCTTGATGTCGATCACGCGGGCCAGCCTATCCGCGCGCTGCGCAGACCCACGACCGAGATCCCGCCACCCCGGTCCGCCCTCCCACCTCGAGTGGCATCGGCGTGGACGGGGTGGGCTACGAGGTCAGTCGACTACTCGGGGCGGATGAGGGCGTATGCCGTCACGGCGTCGGACGGGAGGCCGCGGACGTCGATCTGGACGCGTCCCGACGGCAGCCCGAGGTGCACGGTCCGCTGGACGGCGCCGTCGCACGCGAAGGGGCGGGAGTAGAGCGGCTCGCCGTGGCCCCACGTGCCGGGCGCGGCGTCGTAGACGGCGTAGCTCGAGCCCCCCGTGGCCCGACCGGCGGCGCAGGCGACCTCGACCGTGTAGGTGCGACCCTCGGCGACCGGCACTCCGGGGACGTTGCGGAACGCCTTGCCCGGGCCCTGCCTGGTCACGACGACCCGCGCCACCTCACCGGCCACCGGCGGAGGCACCGTCACGACGGGAGGCGGTCCGGGGTCCACGGGGGTCAGGGAGACCTCGGGCGTCGCGGTCCCCGCGGACACGCCGACGGTGGGCGACACGCGAACGTCCCCGGTCGTGCACCCGGCCGCCAGCACCACCCAGGTCACCACGAGCAGCACCGGCGCTGCCTCGACGACACGGCGCAGCCTCATGACCCGACTCTAGGACCGACCGAGCCGACTGGGTATGGCACCCGTACAGACGTCGAAGGAGCAGACATGAGTGAGAGCACGAAGTCCCGCGAGTCGATCGAGACGGCACCGAGCGAGGAGGCGCGGCTCGGGTCGCACACCGAGACGGGGGCGCCGGCGCCGAGTGACCGCAACTCGCTCACCGTCGGCCCGGACGGCCCGATCCTGCTGCACGACCACCACTTCCTCAACCAGATGGCGCACTTCAACCGCGAGCGGATCCCGGAGCGCAACGTCCACGCGAAGGGCTCCGGCGCGTTCGGCACCTTCGAGACGACCGAGGACGTGTCGGCCTACACCAAGGCCGCGCTCTTCCAGAAGGGCGCCAGCACCGAGATGCTCGCGCGCTTCTCGACGGTCGCCGGCGAGCAGGGCAGCCCCGACACGTGGCGCGACCCTCGCGGCTTCGCGCTGAAGTTCTACACGACCGAGGGCAACTACGACCTCGTCGGCAACAACACCCCGGTCTTCTTCATCCGCGACACGATGAAGTTCCCGCACTTCATCCGCAGCCAGAAGCGCCGCGGCGGCTCGGGCCTGCGCGACAACCACATGCAGTGGGACTTCTGGAGCCTCAACCCCGAGTCGGCGCACCAGGTCACCTACCTCATGGGCGACCGCGGCATCCCGAAGACGTTCCGCCACATGAACGGCTACGGCAGCCACACCTTCCTCTGGATCAACGAGGCCGGTGAGAAGCACTGGGTCAAGTACCACTTCCACAGCAACCAGGGTGTCGAGGGCCTGACCGGGGCCGAGGCCGAGCGCATCGCCGGCCAGGACGCCGACCATCACCGGCGTGACCTCCACGACGCGATCGAGGCGGGCGACTTCCCGAGCTGGACGCTGTCGGTCCAGGCGATGCCCTACGAGGACGCGAAGACCTACCACCTCAACCCGTTCGACCTGACGAAGGTGTGGCCGCACAGCGACTACCCGCTCATCAAGGTCGGCACGATGACGCTGCACCGCAACCCGGACAACTTCTTCGCGCAGATCGAGCAGGCCGCCTTCGAGCCGTCGGCGGTCGTACCGGGGATCGGCTTCTCCCCCGACAAGATGCTGCTCGGCCGCGTCTTCGCCTACAGCGACACGCACCGCTACCGCATCGGCCCGAACTACCTCCAGCTGCCCGTCAACCGTCCCCGCGTCGAGGGCCTCAACACGTACACCCAGGACGGCCCGATGGCCTACGACCACCACGGCGACCTGCCCGTCTACGCCCCCAACAGCGAGGGCCGCGGCTACGCCGACGAGGTGGGTGAGGCCGAGGAGGGCTGGGAGACCGACGGCGCGATGGTGCGCCAGGCCTACACGCTGCGCGAGGACGACGACGACTTCGGCCAGGCGGGCCTGCTCGTTCGCGAGGTCTGGGACGACGCCCAGCGCCAGATGTTCACCGAGACGGTCGCCGGCCACCTGCTCGGCGGCGTGAAGTCGCCGGTGCTCGAGCGCGCCTTCGACTACTGGAAGAGCGTGGACGCCGAGACCGGCAAGCAGATCGAGGAGCTCGTCCGCGCCGGTCTCGGGGGCGCCAACCCGGGCGGCGATGCCGACGACGCCAAGGTCGTCAACGACCCGATCGTCGAGACGGACACGAACGCCGCCCACTGACCGTCCCGCCCTCTCCTGGGTTCGAGAGGCCACGACGGGCGATGCAGCACCGGTCGAGTGGCCGCGGTTCGCGAGGCGAACTGCGGCCACCCGACCATGCCGGCCGGCGACTCAGAGGTCGATCTTCACGACCGATCCCGCATTGGCCTCCGTGCTGTGGGTCGTGACGTAGGCGTGGTGCCCGCGGATGGCGAGCCCGTACGGGGCGAACAGACCACCCGTGACGACCTCGGGGGAGGTGGCGCCGGCACGGACCCGCACCAGCGCCCCGATGGGACCGGACAGCAACCCGTCGGCGGCGATCTCCACGGCGTACAGGTGGCCGCGGGGGTCGAAGGCCAGTGAGGTGACGTTGGTGAACCCGGTCGCGTATGCCGTCGGCGCGTGACCTGGAACGATCCGCCAGATCGTCGATGATCCCTTCTCGAACGGGAAACCGACGAGCTGTGAGACGTACCAAGCCCCGTCGGGGCCCTTGACGACGTCGGTGGGGACGGAGTCGGCCGGGAAGCCCGCCGGCGGACCGTGTGGCGTGTCCTGCATCGTGGGCACGGCGGGGAGCACGGCGATCGTCGAGCCTCCGTGCCGGGTCGAGTTGACGGCGTTCCCGCCTGCATCGGCGTAGACGAAGCCTCGCCCCGAACGGGCCAGGCCCGTGGGGTCACTGTCGATGTCGGTCGGCTCCGGGTTGACGCGGGCCTCGTAGCCCGCGAGGTCGGCGATCTCCGTCACGCGTGGCGAACGGTGGTGGCCCCGTAGGTTCACCTGCACGAGCGTGCCGAGACGAGCGCCCTCAGGACCGAATCCGGTCCGGTAGGCCACAGACCCACCGAGACCGATGGTCAGCGCGAAGGTGTGGTCACCGGTGAAGACGAGGTCGGCGGGGCCGAGCGGTTCATCCGGCGTCCCGGCGGAGGGGAGCCCGGTGACCACGCGCGTGACGTGACCTTCCTCCCCGATGCGGGACACGGAGCCGGTGAGGCCGACGCAGGCCTGCACCGTGGGGTCGAGCGGGCTGGGTTGGCAGCCGCTCGTTCCCGTCGTGCCCGCTTCGGCGACGTAGAGCGAGCCACCCGGGCTGAAGTTCAGCTGTCGGGGGCTGTTGAGACCGGAGGCAACGACCTTCGGTGCGTGCGGCGAATACGAACTCGTCTGTGCAGCAACGGCATTCACCCCAGACAAGCTGGCGGCAACCGTCACGGCACCGACTCCGGCAAGACAACGGATAAGGGATTTCGTGATCATGGACTTCCCTGTTCGGTCATCCCCTGACCCCGCCACGCTAGGACCACCGGGGCGCCCGGTCAGCAGAACCACTGAAGTGGTCGGAGTGTCCCGTTTTGCGCCCGGCCAACCGCAGGCGGACCCATCTGACGCCGTCGAGTGGCCACGTTGTGCGGCCCCAGGTCGAGTGGCCGCGGTTCGCACAGCGATCCGCGGCCACTCGACCGGCACCAGCGGTGAAGCTGGGACTCCCGACGTTACTTGACCTCGGCCCGGGTCAGGCGCCAGATGCCGACGGCAAGAGGTGCGACGACCCATACGGCGACCGAGGTGGCGAGGTGAGCCCACTGAGCACCCGTCAGGGAGCCTTCGAAGAGCGGCTGCATCGTCTGGTTCATGTCGAGCCACGTCGCGGCGTCGGACAGCCAGGAGACCATGGAGCCGAGGATCGACCACGCGGTCGGCAGGACGAAGAAGACGACCACTGCGGCCGGGGTGTTCTTGAAGAGCATGCCGAACCCGACACCCTGGGCGATGCCGAGCAGCACGTAGCCCCCGGCGCCGAGGAGCACGAGGGCGTCCGTGGACCAGTCGCCGGTGATGCCACGGAAGGTGATCGCGGCCTGGTGCGCGAGGGCAGCGAGGACGAGGGCCAACGCGAAGGCACAGACGCCGACGAAGAGGGCCGAGAGGAGCTTGGCCCACGCGACCCGGATGCGACGCGGCTCGAGACCGAAGGTGACGAGCCCGGTGCGCTGGCTCCACTCGGACGTCACGGCGAGGATGCCGACGACCGGGAGGATGAGCGCCATCGGCATCGTCGTGGCCTGGAGGTACTCGCCGAAGGCGTGCTGGCCGCCCTCGTTGAAGAACATGATCGTCAGCGCGATCGCGATGATGGCGCCGATGCCGATGAGGAGCCAGCGGCCGGCGCGGGTGTCGAGCATCTTGCGCAGCTCGACGTGGACAAGACGGCCGAAAGGCACCCCGGTCGTGGGACGCGGGCCGGCGATGCGGCTCGGCACCTTGGCGTGCGTCGGCAGCGCCGACTCGGCGTTCTTGGAGACGGGCGCCCCGCCGGGCACCTGGGTCGTGGTCGTGGCGGTCATGCCGCCACCTCCTCTCGGGCGGCACCGGCCGTGAGGTCGAGGAACATCTCCTCGAGCCCCCGGCTGTCGGCGCCGCGCAGCTCGGTCAGGACGATCTGGTGGGCAAGCGCGACGCGGCCGACGGCGATCGGCTCGGCCTCCACCTGCAGGCCTCCGGTCGGGGTGCGCTGGGCGACGATCGAGGCCTCGGCGAGCGCGGCCATGAGCGCCTCGTCGTCGGTGGAGCGCGTGTACGTGCCGGCCCCGGCGAGGAGCTCGTCCTTGGTGCCCTGGGCGACGATCTTGCCGTGGCCGATGACGATGATCTCGTCGGCGACGCGCTCGATCTCGTTGAGCAGGTGCGAGCTGAGCAGCACGGTGCCGCCCTCGTTGGCGTAGCCACGGAGCAGGTCACGCATCCAGCGGATCCCGGCGGGGTCGAGCCCGTTGGCGGGCTCGTCGAGGATGAGCACCTCGGGGTCACCGAGCAGCGCGTGGGCGATGCCGAGCCGCTGGCGCATGCCGAGGGAGTAGTTGCGCACCCGGCGGTTCGCCTCCTTCTCGGTGAGGCCGACGAGCTCGACCATCTCGTCGACGCGGTGCTTCCCGACACCCATGAGGATCGCGCCGAGCGTCAGAACCTCGCGGCCGGTGCGGCCGGCGTGCTGCGCGGAGGCGTCGAGCAGGAGGCCGACGTGGCGGCCCGGGTTCGGCAGGGCGGCATACGGCTTGCCGAGCACCGTGGCCCGCCCCGAGGTGGCGGGGGTGAGGCCGGCCATGACGCGCATCGCGGTCGTCTTGCCGGCACCGTTCGGCCCGAGGAAGCCGGTGACGAGGCCCGGCTTGACCTCGAACGAGACGTCGTCGACGGCCGTGAACGGGCCGTAGCGCTTGGTGAGTCGTTCCACTGTGATCATGGGCTCCACCCTGCCGGGTCACGAGGGGCCCGCACATCCGTCACAAGCCTGATTCCGACCCCTACCTAGGTCGCACCCGACCCTGACCGGAGTCAGGGTCCGTCCTCGGGGTCGGACCACGTCGGCGGTCGCGGACGAGACCTTGGTCGGATGCCGTCACGCCCGGTCCGCGCCTACGCTGGCCGGGTGCCGCTGCCCCGGATCGCCCGCACCCGACGGGGCCACGTGTGGGGCGAGACGTGGCGGCTCGGGGTCGCCTTCCTCTTCGGGCTCGCGATCTGGGGCGCCGTCCAGGCGCAGCTCGACCACCGCCACGTGGAACCGGCGTTCGGCAAGGACTGGCTCCTCGCCGACCTCGCGATCGGGCTCGGCTCGACGGTGCTGCTGCTGTGGAGGCGCCGGTGGCCGCTGGGCGTCGCCCTCGTGACGGCCGTACTCTCCGGCGTCTCCTCGGTCGCGATCGGGGCCTCGGTCGTGGCGCTCGTGTCCCTCTCGACCCGGCGGCGGTGGCGCGAGATCGCCGTCGTCCTCGTGCCGTGGATGGTGGCGGGTTGGTCGCACTCCATGCTCTACCCGACCGAGGACCAGGTCGTCACCCTGCCGAACGTCATCATCGGCCTGCTCAGCTATGCCGTCAGCGTCGCCATCGGGTGGGCCGTCGGCGAGCGTCGGGCGTTCGTCGCGTCCCTCCACGAACGGGCCCTGACGGCCGAGCGCGAGCAGGCAATGCGCGTCGTCCAGGCGCAGGTGGCCGAGCGGGCCAGGATCGCGCGCGAGATGCACGACGTCCTGGCGCACCGGATCTCCCTCGTGGCCATGCACTCCGGCGCCCTGGCCTACCGCACCGACCTGACACCCGAGCAGGTCTCCGAGACGGCCGAGGTGGTCCGCGCGAGTGCGAACGAGGCCCTGACCGAGCTGCGCGCCGTGCTCGGGGTGCTGCGCGACGTGCCCGGATCAGGGGCTCCGGCCGACGGCACGCCGCAGCCCCCTCAGCCGACGCTCGCCGACCTCGACGCGCTCGTCACCGAGGCACGCTCGGGCGGGACGACCGTCCGGCTCGACCGGTCGGGTGACCTCGAGCGCGTGCCCGAGCAGGTGTCGCGCGGCGCCTACCGGATCGTGCAGGAGGGGCTGACGAATGCCCGCAAGCACGCGTCGGGCGCGACCGTCCGGGTCATCGTCTCCACCACCCCGGAGGGCTCCCTCGACGACGAGGCGGTCCGCGTGACGGTGCGCAACACGGTCCCGCGCGCGGGCAGCGGCACGGCGGACGGCATACGCCCGGACGTCACGGTGGGAGCCGGCCTGGGACTGCTCGGGCTCACGGAACGGGCCGTCCTCGCCGGTGGCGAGCTGACCTACGGCCCCGACCGCGCGGGCGACTTCGTCCTCACGGCCCGGCTACCGTGGTCGCGATGACCGGGGACACAGGGCGTACGCGTGTCGTGATCGTCGACGACGACGCGCTCGTGCGTGCCGGGCTGAGGATGATCCTCGGTGGGGCACCCGACCTCGACGTCGTCGCGGAGGCGGGTGACGGCATCGAGGGTGAGCGGGTCGTCGACGAGCACCGGCCCGACGTCGTCCTCATGGACATCCGGATGCCGCGCCGGGACGGGCTCGAGACGACGACATCGCTGCTGTCCGAAGGCGCCCGGGCCGTCCGTGGTGCCCGCGGCGACGACCTCAAGGTCATCGTCCTGACGACCTTCGACGCCGACGACATGGTCGTGCAGGCGCTGCGGGCCGGCGCGCACGGCTTCCTGCTCAAGGACACCGAGCCGCGCCGGCTCGTCGAGGCGGTGCGGCTCGTCGCCGCCGGCGAGCCGATCCTCTCGCCGAGCGTCACCGCGACCCTCATGGCCCACGTCGCGACCGGCCGCGCAGGCTCCGACGCGGGCGACCGTCGCCGCTCCGACGCCGAGGACCGTCTGGCGAGGCTCACCGACCGTGAGCGCGAGGTGGCGCTCGCCATCGGCCGCGGACTGTCCAACGCCGACATCTCGCGCGAGCTCTACCTCTCCGTCCCGACCGTCAAGGCCCACGTGTCGCGCGTCCTCGACAAGCTCGGCGCCGACAACCGCGTCCAGATCGCCATCGTCGTCCACGACGCCGCCCTCACCTGAGTCTCATCCGGCGCGCACGTGCGCACAGAACGACCACAGCGCGTCGACCACCAGCTCGAACCGCAGCGAGTGGAGCAGGTCGAACGTGTGCTGCGCTCCGGGCAGCTCCGCATAGACGACCGGGCTCGCCGAGACGGCCCCCAGCGCTGCGGCGAGGTGTCGCGCGGGGCCGGCGGGCAGGAGCGTGTCCTGTCCGCCGTGCACGATCATGAGCGGCGGCGCGTCGGGACGCGCGTAGGCCACTGGTCGCGACGCTCGCCCGCCCCGGTCGACCGGGCCGTAGTAGCCGTAGAGACCGATGGCCGCCGTGACGCTCGTGTCGGCCCCTTCGAAGCCGGGCTGGAGAGCCGGGTCGTCCGCGGTGAGGGCCGCGGTGATCGCCAGGTGGGCGCCGGCGGAGCTGCCGGACAGCACGATGCACGAAGGGTCCGCGCCGTGGTCGGGCGCGTGCTCCCGCGCCCACGCGACGACGCGCTTCACGTCGGTGAGGATGTCGTCGTAGGTCGCCCCCGGACGCAGGCGGTAGCCCGCGCTGATGCAGACCCAGCCGTGCCGGGCGAAGGCGTGGAGCAGGGGCCGAGCGTAGAGGCTCTTGCGTCCGGTGCGGAAGGCGCCGCCGTGGAGGTGGATGAGGATGGGGCGTCCGCGGGCCCCACTCCTGACGTCGCCTCGCCCTTGGCCGCTCCCCCCGTAGAGGTCGAGGCGCTGGCGACGCGCAGAGCCGTATCTCAGTCCGCGCCTGGCTCGCACCCCGAGCGGCAGGACGGGGACCGGCAGCAGCACGATACGCAGCCACGGCAGGCGCGTCCGCCAAACCGGTCCTGGGTCGGGTGGCGCCTGCCGTGCACTGCCGAAGCCGTCCTCGAGCGCGCGGTCCAGCACGACACCGGCCCGGGCGCTGCGGCGCAGCAGCACCGGAGTGACCAGCAGACTGGCGCACCCGAGCGAGAACCAGGCGCCTACCTCGGGCCCCACCGGCTCGTCCGAGAGCAGCGCGGGCGCGGTGGCGAGGAAGAGGTAGCCGGCTGCGAGGAACGGGGACTCGTTGAACAGCTCGCTCAGCAGCCAGCTCGTGGTGCCCCAGATACCCGACCGGGCCAGCGGGACGAGCGACAGCAGCATCCCCGAGGTGACGATCAGGACGGAGATGACGTATCCGACCATGCCTTCCCTCCTGTAACCATACGGCGTACAGGTCCGATCACCATACGGCGTACAGTGACCGATGTGAACCCATCCGGACCAGTCGGCGGACCAGTCGGCGGACCAGCCGGCGGACCAGCCGGCCGACCAGCCGGCCGACCAGCCGGGAGGCTGTCACCGGAGCGCATTCTTCGCGTGGCCGTGACCCTCGCCGACGCGGGAGGCGAGGCCGCGGTGTCGATGCGCCGCATCGCCCGCGAGCTCGGCGTCACCCCCATGGCGCTCTACTGGCACTTCGCCGACAAGCGCGCCCTGCTCGGCGCCATGGCCGAGCAGGTCATCCTCGAGACCCACTTCGACGACGACCCCACCGCGGACTGGCGCGACCGCTACCGCAACGTGCTCGCCGCACTCGTCGACCTGCTGCATGCTCACTCGTGGATGGGCCGCCTCGTCATCGAGCGCGTCGTGCTGCTGCCCAGCTACCTCGCCGCGCTGGAGACGATGCTCGACAGCCTGAGGGTCGCCGGGCTGGCACCGGACCTCGCCGCCATGGTGGTTCAGCAGTCGGTGCAGACCGTCGTCGGCCTCGTCGACCACGAGCCGCCGAAGGTCGTCCCCGAAACGGAGGCCATCGAGCGTGCCGTGGTGGAGGCGTCATTGCGCGACCTCGACCCGACCGAGTTTCCCAACGTCCGCGCTGCCGCTGCCAGCCTCGTGAGGGAGCCACACGTGGACGACTACTACCGGACAGGCCTCGACACTCTCGTCGGCGGCATCGAGGTCGTCGCGGCGGCCCCGGCCACCGCGAGGGTCGTCGCAGCCGGGGACTGCCGGCCCCACGAGCGCGACAAAAGCGGTGGACGTCGCCCGGCCACACCGCATACGGTCTGACCCGTGTGGATCTCCTGATGCCTCGTGCCCGCCCGCCGCTGACCTGTCGACGACCGTCTGACGTCACCCGCGGGGCCCTGCCGACCATCAAGGACCCCCCATGTCATCCACCCTCACCATCTCGGGCCTCGACGTCGCCTTCGGGGCGCGCACCCTCTTCTCCGGTCTCGACCTGACCCTGGCCGACGGCGACGTGACCGCCGTCGTCGGCCCCAACGGGTCCGGCAAGTCGACCCTGATGCGCATCATCGTCGGCGAGCTGCCCGTCGAGGCCGGGACGATCCGTCTCGCCCCGCGCGACGCCACCATCGGCTGGCTCCCCCAGGTCGTGCCCGACCCGTCGGAGACCCTCCTGACGTATGCCCGTCGCCGGACCGGCGTCACGGCCGCCGAGCTCGAGCTGGAGACCGCGTCCGCCGCGCTCGCCGCGGGGGACGACGGCAGCGAGGACCGTTACGCCGAGGCGCTCGAGCGCTGGCTGGCCCTCGGTGCCGCCGACCTCGACGAGCGGCTGCCCGAGGTCGCAGCCCGCGTCGGGCTCGACATCGCGTCGGATCGTCCGCTCGGCACCCTGTCCGGGGGGCAGGCCGCGCGAGCCTGCCTCGTCGCCGTCCTGCTCAGCCAGTACGACGTGCTCCTCCTCGACGAGCCGACCAACGACCTCGACGCCCGCGGACTGACCCTGATGGCCGACTTCGTCGCTGCGCACGAGGGCCCGATCCTCGTGGCCAGCCACGACCGGGCCTTCCTCGACGCCGTCGCGACGAGCGTCGTCGAGCTCGACGTCAAGCAGCGGCGGATCGGCCACTACGCCGGCGGCTGGAGCAGCTTCGTCTCGCAGCGCGAGCTCGCCCGCGCGCACGCGTGGGAGGCGTACGAGGGGTATGCCGCCGAGCGGGACTCGCTGCTCGCGCAGTCCCGGCAGCGGCACGACTGGGCCGACCGGGGGCGGCGCAACGTCGCCCTCGGCAAGGAGCCCGACAAACACATCCGCGAGAAGCACAAGGCCCGGGCCGACCGCCAGGCGGCGAAGGGCGGCCGGCTCGAACGGGCCGCCGACCGCCTCGACGCGGTGGAGCAGCCCCGCAAGGAGTGGCAGCTGCGCTATGCGATCACCGAGGGCCGACCCTCCGCCGACGTCGTCGCCACCCTGTCCGACGCGGTCGTCGAGCGCCACGGCTTCCGGCTCGGCCCGGTCAGTCTCGTCGTCGGTCGGGGTGACCGGATCGCGCTCGTCGGCGACAACGGCTCGGGCAAGACGACGCTCCTCGGTGCCCTGCTCGGAGACCTGCCGCTCGCATCCGGTCGCCAGAGCCTCGGCACGCGGGTGGCCGTCGGCACCATCGACCAGCGTCGGCACCTGCTCGACGACGATGCCTCGGTGCTCGACGTCGTGCGGCGCGAGCTCGGGACCCACCCGAGGTCGGGGAGCGAGTGGCCGGTCGCCGAGGTGCGCACCCTCCTCGCGAAGTTCGGGCTCGGGTCCGAGCACGTGTCACGTCCGGCGCGGAGCCTGTCGATGGGCGAGCGGACGCGGGCGCTCATGGCCCTCTTCCAGGGCCGCGAGGTCAACGTCCTCGTGCTCGACGAGCCGACGAACCACCTCGATGTCGACGCGATCGAGCAGCTCCAGGCCGCCGTGGCGGCGTTCGGGGGGACGGTGCTCGTCGTCAGTCACGACGAGAGCCTGCTCGACGGCATACGCCTCACCCACCGGTGGGTCGTCGGGCAGGGTCGCGTCCGGGTGGAGGCGCTCTGAGCCCGCGTGGGGTCAGCGGGTGACGCTGCGGGTGCGGCTCCAACGCCACACGGCCGTCACGATGACCGCGCCGACGATCGAGCCGAGGATGCCGCTCGGGCGCAGTGTGAGGCCGTCGCCTGCGAGGAGGCTCGCGAGGAGACCACCGACGAAGGAACCGACGAGTCCCGCGACGATGGCCATCGTCCAGTCGACGCTCTTGCCCTCGCGTCCCAGGATGAGCTGGGCGGCGGCGCCGACGAGCATGCCGAAGAGGATCATGCCGATGATGAGCATGGGCCGAGCATAGGCCCACCGAGCCGGCTCAGGCGCGGTTGTCGCCCGAATCCTCCGCGGACGGAACCCCGGCCGGGTCGGCCGTCACACGCACGGACGGTGCCGCGGCCTGCTCGAACTGCTCGACCCGCTCGATGAACAGCATCAGCGACGCGTCGAAGTCCGGGTCGAAGGTCGGGTCCTGGTGGCGCAGCCACACCCGGTTGAGGACAGCGCAGCCCACGATGAGGTGGCCGGCGACGAGGAGCCAGACGAGGACGGCGCCGGCGACGCCGAGAGAGCCGTAGAGCGCCGAGGAGTGCTCGATCTTGGCCGGCAGGTAGACGCGGCTGACGACGTGCAGCGTGGCGAGACCCACTCCGAACAACAGTCCCCCGGGCAGCAGGTCCGTCCACGACCGACGCCGGTCGGGCAGGTGCAGGGTGATGAGCACCCAGCCTGCGCCGGAGATCGCCGCCTGGCTGACGAACGACAGCAGGACGCCGCCCGGCAGGAAGTTGTCCAGCCTCACGACGAGCGCCGCACCGAGGAAGATGCCCAGCCACGCCGCACCGAAGACCAACGTCGCGCCGAGCAGCTCGCGCTGCGTGCGACGGGGCACCTGGGCGTCCCAGACGTGCGCGTTGACGATGACGAGGTTGCGCATGAGGGTGCGTGTCGTCCACAGCGACAGGACGAGCCCGACCAAGACCGCCACCAGCCATGACCCACGAGACTGGTCGAGGGCCCCCGCGATCTCGTGGCGCACCGCGCCGGTCACGCCGGCGAGGTCGACGGTGTCGTCCGCAGCGCCGGGCATCAGGGTGCTGAGCCCGGACACGAGGCCGGCGGCGAGCAGTGCCAGGGGGAGCAGCCACAGGAAGGTGCGGAACGCGACGGCACTCGCGAGCAGCATCCCCTGACGGGCGACGTAGAGGGCCGCCATCTCGAGCGGGACCTTGACCGCGGGAAGGCGACGGGACAGCTCCATGTACTTCCGGGCATACCGGGTGGCGGTGTCCTCGCCGCGCGACCGCAGACGTGCCAGGCGCCCCGACGACAGCTCCGCCGTCCCCCTGTCGGCGGGCAGGTCTGCGTCGTGCCCGGCCCCATGTGCCATGGCTGAGGTTCCCACGGCTGATGCCTCCGTGGTAAGGCTTCGCACGTTCGGACCGGACCGCACCTCCCGCTGGCGGCGGATCTGCGCCACGCTGGACCCATGCCAGCCACCACGGTCGTCCTCTTCGGCGCCACGGGAGACCTGTCCAAGCGCAAGCTGCTCCCGGGGATGTTGCACCTGCACCAGTCCCAGCTCCTCGAGGGGTTGCGCGTCGTTGCGACCTCGCTCGACGAGCTGACCCGTGACGAGTTCCTCGACCTCGTGTTCGCCTCGATCCGCGAGCACTCGAGCCACGACGTCACCGACGAGGACCTGCGCGAGTTCGCCGACCGGATCCACTGGGTGCCGGGCAGCGCCGGGCCGCAAGGCATCCGGGATGCCGTCGACGAGTCCGAGGCGATCCTCGGGCCCGAGGCGTGGCGCCTGCACTACCTGTCGGTGCCGCCCAAGGCGGCGCTCGCCGTCGTGCATCAGCTCGAGCAGGCCAAGCTCGTCGAGCGCAGCCGGATCATCATGGAGAAACCCTTCGGCACCGACCTCGAGAGCGCCCGCGCCCTCAATGCCGAGCTGCACCAGGTGTTCCGGGAGGAGCAGATCTTCCGCATCGACCACTTCCTCGGCAAGGAGGCTGCCCAGAACATCCTCGCCTTCCGCTTCGCCAACGGGCTCTTCGAGCCGATCTGGCACCGCAACCACATCGACCACGTCCAGATCGACGTGCCCGAGACGCTGGGCCTCGCGCAGCGGGCCGACTTCTACGAGAGCACCGGCGCGTACCGCGACATGGTCGTCACGCACCTCTTCCAGGTGCTGGCCTTCACGGCGATGGAGCCGCCGACCGCTCTCGAGCCGCACGCCATCAGCGAGGAGAAGAACAAGGTCTTCCGGTCGATGTCGCCGATCGAGCCGCACGACGTCGTGCGCGGGCAGTACGTCGGCTACCGCGCCGAGCCGGGTGTCGCGCCCGAGAGCCAGACCGAGACGTTCATCGCCCTCAAGTGCTACGTCGACAACTGGCGATGGGCGGGCGTCCCCTTCTACCTGCGCACCGGCAAGCGCCTGGCCGACAGCGCACGGATCATCTCGATCGCGTTCAAGGAGCCGCCCCGCTCGATGTTCCCGCCGGGCTCGGGCGTCGGTGACAACGGGCCCGACCACCTGACCTTCGACCTCGCCGACAAGGCGCGCATGTCGCTGTCCTTCTACGGCAAGCGACCGGGTCCGGGGATGAAGCTCGACAAGCTGTCGATGCAGTTCTCCATGGGCGAGACGAGCTGGGCGGGTGCCGTGCTCGAGGCCTATGAGCGGCTCATCTACGACGCGGCGCGTGGCGACCGCACCCTCTTCACGTCGGCCGAGGGCATCGAGCGCCTCTGGGAGATCAGCCAGCCCCTCCTCGACAGCCCGCCGATCGTGCGCCCGTACGACCCCGGTACGTGGGGCCCGAACCAGATCCACCAGCTCGTCGCGCCCTTCACGTGGCGGCTCCCCTTCGAGCGACGCTGGCGCGACCCCAACACGACCGGAGCCTGAGCCACACCGCGAGGCGTATGCGTCGGGCTACGCTCGCGCACCACGTCTGGTCCCGCCGATGATCCTCGTTCGGTCGCCGCACACGCACGGCTTCACGGATACTGGGCTGTGGCTCCGCGAGGGCCGCCTGCCCGGCCAGGCATGGCGCCGTCCGGCGCGAGGGCCCCCTTCCAGAGGAGGCGGGAGATGTCGGGGTCGGAGACCGTCGGGCGGGACGGGGAGCGCGCGTCTGTCTCCGCGTTCGTCGCTGGGGTGCCCGACTCACCGTCCGCGTTGGTGCTGGAGGGCGAAGCGGGCATCGGCAAGTCGACGCTCTGGCTCGAGGGCGTGGCCCTGGCTCGCGCTCGTGGGCTCAGGGTGCTCTCGTCGCGGCCGGCCGAGGCGGAGCGGGCTCTCGTCCACGTCGGCCTCGGCGACCTGCTCGAAGAGGTCCTCGACGAGGCCCTTCCGACCTTGGCGTCCCCCCGACGGAGTGCGCTCGGTGTCGCGATGCTCCGCGACCCGGCCTCCGGCGCCCCGGTGGACCACCGTGCCGTCGCCCTCGCGGTGCGCGATGTGCTCCAGCAGCTCGGCGAGCACGCACCGATCCTGGTTGCCGTCGATGACGTCCAGTGGCTGGATGCGTCCTCAGGCGCCGCGCTCGCCTTTGCGTTCCGCAGGCTCCCGACCAGTCCCGTTCTGGTGCTGCTCGCTCGGCGACCGCTCGACGGACCGCAGCCCCACACTGTTGAGGGGGCACTCCCCCCAGATCACCTGCTGCGTGTGCCGGTCGGGCCGCTGAGTGCCGGAGCCCTGCACCGTCTGCTCCTCGACCGACTCGGAACGAGCTTCGGCCGGCAGACCTTGCTGCGGATCCGGGAGCAGTCGCGCGGGAACCCGTTCTTCGCGATGGAGCTGGCGCGCATCCTGGGTACGGACCGCACACCATCAGAACCGTTCCCGGTTCCGAAGACGCTCGAGGACCTGCTCGGTGCCAGGATCGCCGGGCTGCCCGGCCCCACCTTGCAGGCCTTGTCCTTCGTGGC
The DNA here is from genome assembly GCF_024519435.1 of Terrabacter sp. Ter38. Taxonomy (GTDB): domain Bacteria; phylum Actinomycetota; class Actinomycetes; order Actinomycetales; family Dermatophilaceae; genus Terrabacter. Next base: position 206,305 of record NZ_JALJRZ010000004.1, on the reverse strand, counting down.
GGCTTTCGGCTCGCTCACGGAGTCGATGCTGCGGGGGACGGGGATCGAGCCCGGCGTGGTCCAGCCAGCCGTCGCAGCGCACGTCATCGAGCTGATCGACGGGACGATCCGGTTCACCCATCCGCTTCTGGCATCGGTCGTGTACCGCGACCTCGGCGAAACCCGGTGGCGCGTTCACGCGACGGTCGCTCGGCTGTCCGAGGATCCTCTGGTCCGGGCCCGTCACCTCGCCCTGTCAAAGGACCACGCGAACGCCGAGGTGGCGGCCGTGCTCGACGAAGCGGTGGTGCTGGCGCGCGAGCGCGGGGCCGTGGCGGCCGCGGCAGAGCTCGCCGAGCATGCCCTGAGGCTGACCCCGTCGGACCAGTCCGAGGCGCGATGTCGCCGAACACTGACATCGGCTCGTACCCATCAGGTCGCCGGCGAGTGGACGCGGGCCAGGACCATGGCCACCGACCTCATGAAGCAGACGGAACTTGGCTCCTGGCGCGCGGAGGCCCTGGTTCTCCTGGCCGAGCTGAGCGTCGACAGGGTCGCCGAGTTCCTCCTCGCGGCGTTGAGGGAGACGAGCTCACCCGCGCTCCAGTCGATGATCCATTGCCGGCTGGCCTGGGCGATGCGCTTTCAGCCGGGATTCGACCATGCTGCTGCGGCCCTCGAGCTCGCCGAGGGGTTGGGCGACGCCGAGCTTCGAGCGCGCGCCCGTGCCGTCCAGGCAATCCTCGACTGGTTCGCCGGCACGGCTCCCACCCCGGGCGATCTGGAGGCCCTGGTCGAGCACCTGCCCAGCGCCCTGGGAGGGGAACGGCTGGTGCAGGAGGCGACGCTGGCGATCGTGCACACCCTGGCGCCGGTCTCCAGAAGGGGACTGGCCCGCAGCCTGCTCGAACGCGAACATGCCGAATGGTCCGAGCGGGACGAGCCGCGCAGCGCCCGCGCACTGTGGGGCCTCGCCTGGGTCGAGTTCTGGTCCGGGCACTGGGAGCTCGCTGGGCAGCATGCCGCCCACGCGCACGAGATCGCCAGCCAGTACGGCCACGAGGTGCCGCAGGACCACCTGCCGATCGCCGTCATCGCCGTGCATCGAGGTGAGCTGGAGCTGGCCCGCGAGCACACCGAGCGGGCGATGGTCCTGGCCGACGAGCAGTTCGGCTTCCACCCGCCCCAGCATGTGGCGGTGCTGGGCATCGCGGCCCGGTGGAGTGGGGATCCTTCCGCCGCTCTCGGCCATCTCGCCCAGGCCGATCGGACGGCAGCCATGCTGGGCTGGGGCGAGCCGAGCGTGCGGTGGTGGACGCCGGACCACGTCGAGCTCCTCCTGGAGCACGGCCGCGTCGACGACGCCGTCGACCTCCTCGACCTCTGGGCCACGGACGCAACCCGGACCGCCCGTGAGTGGACGCTCGCTCACGTGACCCGGTGTCGCGGATTCGTCGCGGCGGCCATGGGGGAGGTCGAGACTGCCTTGGCGCTGCTGGGGCAGGCCGTCACCGCTCATGGTGATGTCGGCGATCCCTTCGGCCGCGCCCGTGCGCAGCTGATGCTCGGCACGGTCAGGCGGCGCGCCCGGCAGAAGAGCCCGGCCCGAGCGGCGACCGCGGCCGCTCTCGAGACCTTCGAGGCGCTCGGCGCCGGGTGCTGGGCCGACACGGCGCGCGCCGAGCTCGGCCACATCGGTGGGCGCACGCGCGCGGACGGACTGTCACCGGCCGAGCAGCGCGTCGCCTCGCTCGTGGCTGAGGGTCGGACCAACCGCGAGATCGCAGCCGCCCTGTTCCTCGCGGAGCGCACCGTGGCGAGCCACCTGACCCACATCTACCTCAAGCTCGGCGTGCGGTCGCGCACGGAGCTCGCCGGCCGGTTCCACACCGCTGACCAGCCATAGAGCGCAATGTCGAGGGGTTCTGGCGATTCCTCCTGACCGGCCGCGGCCCTACCGTCAGGCATGCCGAACTACGTCGTCGAGACCTATCTCTCCCGGGAGCAGACGCGAGAGCGCTCTGCCCACGAGGACCGGGTCCGCGCGGCTGCGGCGAAGCTGACGCGGGAGGGCACGACCGTCCGATTCGAGTTCGTGATCCACGTACCCGAGGACGAGACCTCCTTCTACGTCTTCCACGCGCCGTCGGCACACCACTCTGCGCTCGCCGCGCAGGATGCCGGGCTCGTCGCGATCCGCGTGGTCGAGGCCCTCACGTCGAAAGGGACGGAACAATGAGACGGAAACTGATCGTGGCGGCTGTTCTGGGGCTCTCGGGCGCCGCCCTCTACGGCGGGGCCGCCAGCGCGACCCCACCCTCGGGCATCAGCAACCCACCGTGGTCGCCGGTCGTCGGCCGCTTCCAGGGCGGGATCGATGCCAAGGCCAAGACAGATGTCGACGCCGGCACCGCCACAGCCTTCTGGAAGGTGAGCATCTCTGCCAAGGGAGCCACCGACGTCCACATCCTCGAGAACATCATCGCGCCGGGGGGCACCTTCGGATGGCACAGCCATCCGGGTCCCAGCCTGGTCATCGTCAAGTCAGGCACCCTGAGCGTCTACCACGCACCCGACTGCACGCCCCAGGAGTACGGGCCTGGTTCACCCCTCGGCTCGACCTTCGTCGACGAAGGTGGCGATCTGCACGTGGTGCGCAACAACACCACGGTGGTCGACGACGTCTACGTGGTTTCGTTCGTGCCGGCTGGGTTCGCTCGACGTATCGACAAGCCGAATCCCAACCCGGCCATCTGCCCCAGCTGAGGCCGAGGTCTGGCCCGGCACCGCACGGATGCACCCCGGCGATCGACCGACTGAGGCCGGTTCGCCGGGGCCACCGTTCCGCGGACGCGCACGACCGGTCAGGGATGGCGCGCCGGCCTCGCCGGCCCGCCACTGCGAGACGCCCGTGATGGTCTCGGCCTAGCGAGCGTCCTTCTTGGCCTGTCGGCGGGCGCCCTGCGACTGCGACGAGGCGTCCCGCTTGAGGCCGCCCGTCGTCTTCGTCGCGCGCCGCTTGCCGGAGGGCAGCGACGCGGCGCCGGTCGACGACGCCGCTGATCCAGGGCCCGTCCCGGCCTTCACCTCGCGTGCGGCGGCGAGGCGCTCGGCCTTGAGGTCGGCTGCGGCAGCCCGCGCGACGACGCCGAGTCGCGCGCTGACTCGCGCTAGCGCCAGCTCGAACACCTCGGCCCGGTCGGCGTTGAGCCGGTTGGCCGGCCGGGCGGCGCCGCGGGCCCCCTTGGCCGCGACTCGCGCGCTGGCCTGACGCCGGTAGAGACCGACGTGCTTGGTGCGGGCCCGACGCACTCTCTGGTGCAGCTCGATGAGCTCGTCCTCGGAGAGCTGGGCGAGGCGGGCCGGCTCGGTCTCGCGGACGAGGTCGGCCTGGTCCGCCGTGAGCGATGTCGTCGTCGTCATGGCACTCGATCCTCGTCGCGCCGACGTCGGTGGGCATCACCTGTTGGGGGTGATGCCCACCCCCACCTCACTCGCCGGGGTAGACGACCCCGACCTGACGGCGTACGGCATCCATCGTCTCCATGACGCGCAGCGTCGTGGCGTGCGGCATGAGCGGCGACTCGGTCTCGCCGGCGACGAGGCAGCGGGCGAACTCGGCCGCCTCGTAGGAGAAGCCGCGCACGTCCTCGGTGAGGCCACCGGGCCGCTCGTCGATGACCTCGTTGTCGGGGCCGACGAGCCGGATCGTCGAGCCCGGACCGTAGAAGGCGCCGGACAGCTCGAGGCGGGCCAGCGTGCCGGCGACCACCGCGGCGACCGGTGTGACGGCGGCCATCGTGCACGAGAGCACGCCATGGGCTCCCCCGGCGCCCGTGACGGTGATCGTCGTCGTCGCGTCGACGCCGAGGTCGGTCAGCGTGCCTGTGGCCGCGACGGAGGACGGTGCGCCGAGCACGAGGTCGGCGAACGACACGGGGTAGACCCCGAGGTCGAGCAGGGAACCGCCCGCGAGCTCGGGCTGCGAGAGGCGCGCCGGGCCGCCGGGGTAGAGGCGCTGCCCGTGGTCCGCGAAGACGGCGACGAGCTCGCCCATGAGACCCGTCTCGACGACGCGCCGCACGACGTCGTAATGCGGCAGGAAGCGGCTCCACATCGCCTCGACGACGAGCAGGTTCCGTGCCTCGGCGGCCGCGAACACCTCGCGGCCTTCGGCGGCACTGCGGGTGAAGGCCTTCTCGACGAGGACCGGCTTGCCGGCCTCGAGAGCGAGCAGCGCGTGGTCGCGGTGCTCGGAGTGAGGCGACGCCACGTAGATCGCGTCCACCTCCGGGTCGGCGACGAGCTCCTCGTAGGAGCCGTGGGCCCGCGGGACCGAGAACTCGTCGGCGAAGTCCTGAGCCCGCTCGCGGCTGCGCGAGCCGACGGCGACGACCGACGACGACGTCCCGACCGCCACGGCGTCGGCGAAGGCGTGCGCGATACCGCCCGGCGCGAGGACGCCCCACCGGATGGCGGGGGCGTCGTGCGGGTCGGGCGTGCGCGGCTCGGGCAGCTGGAGGGGCACGTCGATGGGCAGGGTCATGCGTTCACATCCCAGAGGTGGTGGCGTATGTCGTGGGTGAAGTAGAGCGCGAGGGTGCGGGCCGTGAACTCCGAGCCGTTGCTGCGCAGGGCCGGCCACTCCCACTGCGTACCCGCAGGGAGGGCGTATGCCGTCGCCGCCGCCTCGAACGCCGCCGCGACCTCGCGTGCCACGACGTCGGGGTCGGACCGCCAGTACTGCCGCTCGACGGCGGTCTCGTCCTGGTCCCAGTCGGCGAAACGGACGACCGCGCCGCCACTGGCCACGATCTGCTCGAGCCGGCCCCGCATGACGTCGCAGACGTCGCGGACGTGGCAGGTGTACTCGAGCGGCGACCAGACGCCGTCGGCCGGGCGCTGGCGCACGTCGTCGCGACCCAGCGCGGCGGCATACCGCTGCCCCGCGTCGCGGAGCAGAGCCGGCACGTCGGCGGGCTCGACGGCCGCGGCGTCGAAGCCGCAGTCGGGGCACGGTCGGCTCAGGACCCACGTCCAGTCCGCGTCGTCCGGCGTCGACGGCCCGGGGTCGGTGAGGGGCTCGCTCATGGCGCCCAGCCTAGGGCCGTGACGCCCAGTGGCGAGCGGCAGTTCGGGGAGTCCACCGTGCGGGGGATACCGTATGTCTTCGTGCTCAAGGACTACCTGCCGTGGATCATCGCCGGCCTCGTCGTGCTGGCGCTGGTCATCGGAGGAGTCGTCCTGACCCGCGTCGCTCCTGAGGCGACCGCGACCCTGCGCCGTCGTCCCCGCCCGCCGCGCGACCACTTCCGTAGCGGCGACGAGAGCCCAGCGCCGCTCAAGCGGGCCGGGATCGTCATCAATCCGACGAAGTTCACCGACCTGCCCGCGGTGCGCGGGCGGATCACCGCCACGTGCCTCGCGAACGGCTGGGGCGAGCCGCACTTCTACGAGACGACCGTCGAGGACCCCGGTCAGGGGCAGGCCGCGCAGGCCGTCCGGGACGGCGTCGACCTCGTGTGCACGCTCGGCGGCGACGGCACCGTGCGCAACGTCGCGACCGCCCTCGTCGGCACCGAGACGGCCCTCGGCATCCTGCCGGCCGGCACCGGCAACCTGCTCGCGCGCAACCTCGACCTGCCCGTCTCCCTCGAGACGGCCGTGGCGGTCGCGCTGACGGGCCGCAACCGGCGCATCGACGTCGGCGAGCTCGTCCTGGGTGCGGCCGCGGGCGACGCCGCCGACGCCGACGCCGATGCCGACGAGGCGGTCGAGCCGGCCGAGCCGGTCGAGCCCGAGACGCACTACTTCCTCGTCATGAGCGGCGTCGGCATGGACGCGCAGATCATGGCCGGCACCAACGAGAACCTCAAGGCCAAGGTCGGCTGGCCCGCCTACATGGTCTCGGGCCTCAAGCACCTCGTCTCCCCCGAGTTCCGCATCTCCGTCAAGGTCGACGACGACCTCGAGTTCCGCCGTCGCGCAAGGATGGTCGTCATCGGCAACTGCGGGCGCCTCCTCGGCGGCCTCGTGCTCATGCCGAACGCCCGCGTCGACGACGGACAGCTCGACGCCGTCATCGCGTCCCCGCGCGGGGTCGTCGGCTGGGTGCCCGTGGCGACGCGGGTCGCGACCCGGCAGCGCAAGGGTCACCCGACCCTGGACCACAAGGCGTGCAAGGAGATCCGCGTGCGCACCGACCGGCCCGTGCCCGTCCAGATCGACGGTGACGTCATCGGCGAGGCCACCGAGGTCAGCGCTACCGTGCGCCCCGGCTGCCTCACGGTGCGGGTCAGCCAGTAGGGATCCGCGGCCGAGTCAGGCGAAGAGCGTCTGGCCCCAGTGCTGCCCGTCCTGCAGACCGGGTGGGCAGGCGAAGACGGCAGAGCCGTTGTGCTCGATGTACTCGTTGAGCACGTCGGCCTTGGCCAGCGCCCGCTGCATCGGCACGAACTGCCTCTCCGGGTCGCGCATGTAGGCGAGGAAGAAGAGGCCCGCGTCGAGGTGGCCGACGCCGTCGGAGCCGTCGGTGAAGTTGTAGCCGCGCCGCAGGATGCGTATGCCGCCGAGCTGGCTCTCGTGGGCGAGGCGCACGTGGGCGTGGACGGGGATCGCCGGCTGGCCGTCGGGGCCCTTCTTCGCGAAGTCGAGCGTGTCGAACTCCTTCGCCTGACCGAGCGGCGCCCCCTCCTTCTTGTCGCGACCGATGATGTCCTCCTGCTCCTGCAGGCTCGTCCGGTCCCAGACCTCGATGTGCATGCGGATGCGGCGCGCGACGAGGTAGGAGCCGCCGGCCATCCACGCGCCGCCGCCGGTCTCGTCGTCGGGCGAGACCCACACGTGCTGGGCGAGGCCCTCGGGCTCCTCGGCCTTGACGTTGTTGGTGCCGTCCTTGAAGCCGAACATGTTGCGCGGCGTGGCCTGCGCGGTCGACGTCGAGGACGTGCGGCCGAAGCCGAGCTGCGACCAGCGCACGGCGACGACACCGAAGCCGATGCGCACGAGGTTGCGCACGGCGTGGACCGCGACCTGCGGGTCGTTGGCGCACGCCTGGATGCAGAGGTCGCCGCCGGTTCGACGCGGGTCGAGCTGGTCGCCGGTGAAGGCGGGGAGGTCCTGGAGCGCGGCCGGGCGCTTCGGGGCGAGGCCGAACCGGTCATCGAAGAGGGACGGACCGTAGCCGATCGTGATCGTCAGCCCGGAGGCCGGCAGGCCGTATGCCTCGCCCGTGTCCTCGGGGGGCCGGTTGGGGCCGCCACCGACGAGTCCGCCGGGCGCCGCCTCGGCTCCGGCGGTCATGCGCTCGGCCGCACGGGTCCAGTCCTCCAGGAGCTGGCGCAGCTGCCCGCGGTCCTTCGTCACGACGTCGAGCGCGACGAAGTGGAGCCGGTCCTGGGCGGGCGTGACGATGCCGGCCTGGTGTTCGCCACGGAACGGGATGGCGGCGTCGAGCGCGAGGGCGGGTGCCGCGTTGGACGTCGGGGCACCTGCGGCACTGGCGTCGTCACCGCGCGAGACGGCATACACGGTCCCGGCGCCGGCCACGACGCCCGCGACGGCAGCCGTGCCCGAGGCACCGAGGAGCCGACGGCGGCTGAGTCCCTCGTGGCTCACTTGGCCTCCACGACCCCGGGGACCTTGGAGACCTGCTCGGAGAGCGCGTCGAGCGAGACGGTCAGCTCCTTGATGTCGGCCTGGGTGAGCGCGGTGTAGCTCGTGTAGTCGGCACCGGTCTTGTGCTTGGCGAGCAGGCTCGACAGCTCCTCGAAGTCGGCGTCGAGGGCCTTCTGCAGGGCGGGGTCACGCTCGACGATGACGGGACGCAGCACGGCGAGCGCCTGGCGCGAGCCCTCGAGGTTGCCGTCGAAGTCCCAGAGGTCGGTGTGCGAGTAGCGCTCCTCCTCGCCCGTGATCTTGCCCGTCGCGACCTCGTCGAGCAGTGCCTTGGCGCCGCCCGCGATCGACAGCGCGGTCGGCTCGACGGTCTTGCTCTTCGCGGCGATCTCGGTGACGTCGGCGAGCAGCTGGTCGGCGATCGCGCCGGAGTCCTTCTGGAGGCCGTCCTTCCACAGGTCCTTCTCGAGGCGGTGGTAGCCGGTGAACGCCATGCCGTCGGCGAGGACGTCCTCGCGGCCGTCGATCTTCGGGTCGAGGTCGCCGAAGCTCTCGGCGACCGGCTCGATGGCCTCCCACGGGTGGCGAGCCTGGGCGTAGAGCGACTTGGCCTTCGCGACGTCACCGGCCTTGACCGCCGCGACGAACTCCTTGGTGCCGGCGACGAACTCGTCGGCCTCGGAGGCGACGAAGGCCCTGTAGTCGGTGATCGCCTGGGCCACCTTGGAGTCGGCGCTACCCTTCGCCGCCGTGCCCGTCACGGTGAACGCGCCGCGGATGCCGTCGCCGACCATGCCGGGCTTGCACGAGGTCGTGAACGTGCCGGGCTCGGTGATCTCGACCTTGAGCTCGCGGCTCAGGCCGGGCGTGATGTTCTCGACCTCGGAGACGATGCGGTCGCCCTCGGCGTAGAGGTAGAACTCGTTGACCTTGCTGCCCGAGTTCGTGACCTGGAAGGTCAGGGTGCCGGCCTTGGCCGTCGTGGCACTGAGCGTGCACGCCGTGTCGGTGGCGCTGACGGTGATCGGCCCGCCGGCACCACCGGCCGCGGTGGATCCGGCCGTGGCGGCAGGCTTGTCGGCGCAGCCGGCCAGGGCGAGGGCCGCGGCGAGCGACACGGCGACGGGCACGGCGGCGCGCACGGCGCGGGCCGCAGGACGCAGGGCAGGGCGGAACATGGTGGTTCTCCTGGAGGGCTTCGGTGTGAGTGCGAAGGGGGGCCGGACGGACGAGTCGGGAGCCGACGGCTCAGGCGGCGACCGTGGGACGTGCGTCGCTCGTCGGGCTCGCGGCCGGAGCCTGCTGGCTCGGGTGGGCCGGGCGGGCCGGGCGGGCCGGGCGCAGGAAGAGGGTGAGGACGACGCCGACGTAGAGCACCCAGGCGATGGCCTGGAGCACGGTCGTCGCGGGCGTGAAGTTGAAGATGCCCTTGAGCAGCGTGGCGTACCAGCTGCCCGGGTCGACGGTGGCGCTGACGTCGAAGGCGAGCGCCGTCAGACCGGGCAGGAAGCCGGCCTCCTGGAGGTCGTGGATGCCGTAGGCGAGGATGCCGGCCGCGACGAGGACGAGCAGGATGCCGGTGTAACGGAAGAACCTCGCGAGGTTGATCTTGACCGCGCCCCGGTAGATGAGCCAGCCGAGGACGACAGCGCCACCGAGACCGATGACCCAGCCGATGAGCGGCTGGTTGTTGCCCTGGCCGGCAGCTTCGGTCGTGGCGTAGAAGAAGATCGCCGTCTCGAGGCCCTCGCGCCCGACGCCGAGGAAGGCGACGAGGGCGATCGCGAGCGGGCCCATGTCCAGCGCCCGGTCGAGCTTGCCCTTGAGCTCGCCCGAGATGGTCCGCGAGGCGGTCTTCATCCAGAAGACCATGAAGGTCACGAAGACGACCGCGAGGATCGAGGCACTGCCGCCGATGAGCTCCTGGGCCTCGAAGGTCAGCTGCTTCGTGCCGTAGGTCAGCAGGGCGCCGAGGGCGACCGACAGTGCGACGGCGACGCCGACCCCGGTCCAGACGTGACGCAGGGCCCAGCGGCGGTCGGTCTTGACGAGGAAGGCCACGAGGATGACGACCACGAGGGCCGCCTCGAGTCCTTCTCGGAGTCCGATGAGCGCGTTGCTCGCGAGCACGGGTGCCTTCTCTCAGGTTGTTCTCAGCATTTACGCCACGGCGACGTGACGGAATTCAGGAAAGCACAGGTAAGCCTTGCCTAACAACCCGGCCCCGGTGTCAGAGTCGCCACATGAGCACGCCTGAGCCCTCGCCGTCCTTCTCCGGCTTCCCTCCCGGCGCCCTGTCCTTCTACGCCGAGCTCGAGGACGTGAACTCACGGGACTGGTGGATCGCCCACAAGGAGGTCTACGAGCGCGACGTGCGCGAACCGATGCTCGCCCTGCTCGACGGCCTCGAGGACGAGTTCGGCCCGGCCAAGCTGTTCCGACCGAACCGCGATGTGCGCTTCAGCGCCGACAAGTCCCCCTACAAGACGCACCAGGGCGCGCTCGTGGGCTCCGGCACGGTGCTCGGCTACTACGTGCAGGTCAGCGCCGACGGCCTGCGCGCGGGCGGGGGCTTCCGGGCGGTGAGCCCGGCGCAGACCGCCCGCTTCCGGGCAGCCGTCGACGCCCCGTCCAGTGGTATCGGGCTCGAAGCCATCCTCGAGACGTTGCGCGGCAAGGACTTCGAGCTGATGGGCGAGCAGGTCAAGACCACTCCGAGGGGGTATGCCGCCGACCACCCCCGCATCGCCACGCTGCGTCACAAGGAGCTGATGGTCTCCCGCGACTTCGGCGCGCCGGCGTGGCTGTCGACGACGCGGACCCTGACCGAGGTCCGGGACACGTGGCGGGCCGTGCGACCGCTGACGGCCTGGCTCGCGGAGCACGTCGGCGACGAGGAGCCCGCGTCCCGGCGGTGACGGGCCGGGACCCACGGCCGACACCGGTCAGCCGGGCTTGCGACCGATGACCCCGAACATCGTCACGGAGATGAAGGCCGTGCCGCCCCGCGCCGCGGCCATGAGGTCGGCGAGGAGCCGGTCGGCCTCATCGCGGGTCAGCGCGCCCTCCTGCACCGCGGCGTCGGCGTTCCGGTGGACCACACCGCTGCCGAGCAGCGCGCGCGGCGGCATGACCAGCGCGGCCGAGCCGATGTCGTGATCGACGAGCAGCCCGGCGGCCCGGAGCTGGTTCGGAAGGTGTCGCGCCGCGAACGGGTTGGGCATCCGTCCCCAGTTGGCCTCGGCGTAGCGGCGCACGAGGGCCGGTTCGCCCGGGTGGCTGATGAGGGTGCCCCAGTCGCTGTCGAGGACGGCGGCGCGTCCACCGGGCGCGAGCACCCGTGCGAGCTCGTGGGCCGCAGCCTGCGGGTCGGCGAGGTGCTGGAAGACGCGCTCGCAGCGCAGCACGTGCACGGCACCGTCGGCGAAGGGCAGGTCGGCGGCGTCGCCGTCGATGAAGGTCGCGGCGGACCCGAGCAGGGCCGCTCGACGCGACGCCTCCTCGCGCAGGCCGGGGTTGGGCTCGACACCGACCGCGCGGCCGTTCGGTGCGACGGCCTCGGCGAGACGGCGCAGCTCCGTGCCGAGCCCGGCCCCGACGTCGACGACCGACTCCCCCGGCTCCGGCGCGAGCGCCTCGAAGGCCCAGGCCCGCAGGCGTCGGACCGCAGGCTGCTGCTCCTGCGCGTCGAGGAGCGCGACGAGGGTGGCGACGCGGGCAGCGCCGCCCTCGCCGATCCGCTCCCGCGTGAACATGTTCGGGGCGGCACCCGGCTCCTCTGGAGGAGTCGGACCCGACTGAGGGGTCACCGTTCCAGCATGCTGCCCACCGTTCGGATCGGGGCGGGGTTTGCCGAGAACTGTCGAGGGTGGGCGACTAGGTTGGGCCGGTGACCCAGCGCAGCGTCCCGGTCGACGCGTACATCATCGGTGCCGGCCCGGGCGGCCTGGCCGTCGCCGCCGCCCTCAAGGCCCGCGGGCTGCACGGCGTCGTCCTCGAGCGCAGCAACGGCGTCGGCACGTCGTGGCGCAGCCACTACGACCGGCTGCACCTGCACACACCGCGTGAGCTCTCCGGCCTTCCGGGCTTCCCGATCCCGAAGGAGATGGGCCGCTGGGTGGCGCGCGACGACGTCGTGCGCTACCTCGAGCTGTATGCCGCCCACCACCGGCTCGACGTGCGCCTCGGCACCGAGGTGAGCCGGGTCGACCCGTCCGCGGACGGTGACTCGTGGACGCTCACGCTCGCGGACGGGACGAGCCTCACGGCGCCGTACGCCGTCGTGGCCACGGGCTTCAACCACACGGCTCGCGAGCCGGACGTGCCGGGCCTTCAGGGTTACTCCGGTGAGGTCGTGCTGGCGCGGGACTACCGCAACGGAGCGGCCCACGCCGGCAAGGACGCCCTCGTCGTGGGCACGGGCAACACCGGCACCGAGCTCGCCGTCGACCTCGTCGAGCACGGCGCCGCGCGCGTGCGCCTGGCCGTGCGCACGGTGCCGCACATCCTGCGCCGCAACACGGGACCGTATGCCGCGCAGTACACCGGCATCGCCGTGCGGCGCCTGCCCACGGCCTTCGTCGACAAGGTGGCACCGATCGTCGGCCGGCTGCAGACCCCTGACCTGTCGGCACAGGGAATGCCCCGTCCCGACACCGGACTGCTGACCCGGGTCGAGCGCGACAACGCGATCCCCGTGCAGGACGTCGGCATCATCGACGCGATCCGGACCGGCGCCGTCGAGCCGGTGGCCGCGCTGCGCGAGTTCGACGGCGACAGCGTCGTGCTCGCCGACGGCACACGCCTGACGCCCGACCTCGTCGTGCTCGCGACCGGCTACAGCCAGGGGCTCGAGCCCCTCATCGGGCACCTCGGGGTGCTCGACGGGAAGGGCCGCCCGGTCGAGCGCGGCGGGCGGACGGCGCGCGGCGCCAAGGGCTTGTGGTTCACCGGCTACACGAACCCGATCTCCGGCATGCTCCGCGAGCTGTCGATCGACGCCCGCAAGATCGCCCTCGCCATGGCCCTGCGCAAGCGCCGCGAGATCAAGGCCCGCCGCAGGGCCGCCTGACCCGCCACCGACCGCCACCGACCGCCACAGAGCCGACCGAACGCCGCGTTCGGTCCCGAACTCACGGTTAGAGCAATGAGTTCGCCATCGAACGCTGCGTTCGGTTCGGGATGGGGGGCGCACTCAGGGGCGGTGCTGGCCACCGAGGTTGAGAAAGGCTGCGGCCACGTCGTCGGTCTCGGCCACCGCGCGGGCCAGGGCCTCGTCGCTCGGCAGGCCCGAGGCGAGCAGCTCGTGGTGACGCGTCATCGTCGTCGCGGCGACGTCGTCGGGCACGGGCGAGACCGCCGCGACGACCGAGCGGGCCCCGAGGGAGAGCAGCGACAGGGCGAGCCCGAGCGACTCGTGACCGGGTCGGGGTGAGGTGAGCCCGACCTCGCAGGCCGAGAGCACGACGTGGTCGGCGCGCACCCCCGTCGGCTGGAGCTCGTGCGCGAAGACGGGCCCGTCGTGGAGCACGAGCGAGGAGAAGAGCGGCGACTCCACCTGATGGGTCCCGTGCGCGGCGACGTGGACGACACCGGGCCGCGCGAGCGCGTCGACGAGCTCGATCCGACGGGACGGCTCGGCGAGGCGGGCAGCCTCGCCCCACGTGCCGACGATGCTGCGACCCTCGCCCGACGCGCGGGGCACCGACGGGCCGACGCTGACGTGGACCGGTGCCGGCCGGGGGGTCTCGTCATGGGACGAGGCCCGGCGGGTGAACGACGTCAATGACAGGGCAACCGTGAACGGTCGCCCCGTCATCGACGGCAGGAGCGCCCACGGGAGCGCCGACAGCTCGGGGCACGTCACGACGACGAGGCCGCGGTCGGTGCGCCACGGCCGGAGCAGTCCGTCGTCCAGCTCGGTCGCGCTGGCGCGCAGCGAGGACCAGACGGCACCGCCGAGCGGGCCGAGGTGGTGCGTGGCCGCGGCCCGCAGGTCGACGCGGATGCGTTGGGCGAGCTCGGCGGCACGGTCGGCCGGCATGAGGTCACGCAGCGTCGCCCGGCCTCCGACGACCCCGACCGCGCCGATGCGGCCGCGGTGCCGGAAGAACCACACGAGATCACGGTCGACGCGGCCCAGGTGCTCACGGGCCGCCCGGACACGCACGGGCACCGCACGGGAGGCACCGCCGCTGCGGCTCAGGGCCCAGTCGCGGTCGCGGATCTGCCGCTCGAGGCGGGAGGCGTGGTCGTGCAGCTCGCGTGCCTGCTCCGGGTCACTCTCCCCGCGCAGGTGCCCCCGGACGGCGCGCAGCTGCTCGGTGAGCCGCGCGAGCTGCTCGTCGTCGGGTCGCCCGAGCGACGGCAGACGGTCGGTCGCGCTGCGCCACCGCTCGAGGGCCTCGAGCACGGCGCCGCTGCCCCGCGGCACGGCGAGCTCGAGGTCGAGCTCGGAGAGCCGGGCTCCGTGGACCGCACGAGCAGTGCGCAGGTCGAGGCTGGCACTGCCCTCCTGACCGGCGGCGAGACGACGGGAGGCGCGAGCCAGGATGCGTCGGGCCGGCGTGAGGTCGCCCGTGGCGACGAGCGTCATCGCGGTGACGGCCGCAGCATCGAGCTCGTCGGAGAGCGACCCGGTGGAGACCCTCTCGAGGCTGAGTAGCCGCGTGTTGGCTCCTGCCGGGTCACCGGTGAGCAGCAGGGCCTGAGCGGCGACGACCCGAGCGCTGTCGGCGAGCTCCGAGTCCCCGAGCTCGGTCGCCGTCTCGGAGAGCTCGTCGGCCGTCGCAGCCGCAGCCGCGGCGAGCGCCACCGTGGCGTCCGCGCCACCCTCGAGCCCGTCCCGCTCACGACCACGACGGGCGCGCCGCTGGCGGTCCAGCTCGACGAGCAGGCCGACGAGCATGGCCTTGGCCGCCCAGGCGGTCGCTCCGATGCGGGCATACGTCTCGCGAGCCGACGCCGCGGCCGAGGCTGCCAGGTCGAGGTGGCCGAGGAGCCGGTGCGCGCGGGCCAGGGCGAGCTCGAACTCGGCCCGCATCTGGTCGTGGCCGTCGCCCTCGAGGGCCTCGAGGCCGCCGTGCAGGGCCTCGACGGCCTCCTGCACGAGCCCCGCCTCGAGCAGCACCTGGGCACGGTCGAGGCGCGCCGGTCCCGTGAAGACGTCGGACTCCAGCTCCTCGGCGAGCGCCATACCGGCGAGGGAGCGCGGGATGTCACCGAGGAGGTAGGCGGCATACCCCTCGTTGTGCCGGGCCATGAACTCCTGGGCGACCTCGCCGAGCTCGTGCGCGAGGCGCGCCGCCTCGGCGAAGGACTCGAGCGCCTCCTGCGGCCGCAGCAGCTCGAAGGCGAGCATGCCGCGGCTCAGGTGCACCGAGCACTGCTCGCGCTCGGTGAAGGCGTCGAGGCGGCGCACCGCCCCTTCGAGCCCGTCCCACGCCGAGGCGAGGTCACCGACGCGGCCGTGGATGTTGGCGCGCTGGTAGTCCAGCCGGGACCGGAGCGCGTCGTCGTCGAGCTCGTCGACGAGCGTCTCGGCCTCGGCGAGCCGGGCCAGGGCGGCCTCCACCCCGGACAGCATGAACTCGGTCAGGGCCAGCGTGATGAGGGTCTTGCACCGCAGCTCGAGACGGTCCCGTGAGGGCGCGGCGTCCGCCACGCGCTCGATCTCGTCGAGAGCCGCCGTCAGCGAGCGCGCCGCGTCGACCGGCCGGCCGGCCATGTTGTCCGCGGCACCCTGCTCGCGCAGCGTGCGTGCACTCTCGAGCAGATCGATGGTTCCCGCCGGCCTCTCCTCAGGGGCCGGTCACCACGTCAGGCCAGATCCTCAGATCTGGATGGTGGGGGTGATGACCGGTCGCATGTCCTCGTTGCCAGGATCGGTGACGACGAAGTGCACCGGCCCATGGGGTAGATCATCCAGAACAAAGCGCCCGTTCGCATCCGAAATGACCCTCGAGCTGCCTTCGGTGGTCACGGCCTCGATCTGGGCACCCGGTGTCGTCACCCATCCGTCGACGCGCACGCGGTCGTCGGCGTCGTCCGTGTCGTCGGAGTCAGCAGGGCCGGACGAGACCATGAGGCTCACCGAGGCGGCCGTGAAGGTCACCGAGTCGGTCGGTGTCGGCTCGACCTTGGCGTCAGCGCCCCGCGTCGTCAGCAGGGCCGAGTCCATGAGCTCGGCGACCTCGGCGTGCAGGGCGTGGACGGTGATCGCGAACTTGATTCGCTCGGCGAGGTCGCTCGGGACGGGGTCGGCGTGCCCGAAGAGGTCACGCACGTGGTGCAGGTTGGCGATGTCGCGGGCATCGATGGCGTCAGTGTGAGATGTCATGTCAGACCGCCCATCCGGGGTCGGTGCCGAGGGTTGTCCTCAGCTTCTGGAGGCAGCGGCCACGGGTCGGGCCGATGCTGCCGACCGGCATCCCCAGCGACTCCGCGATGGCGGCGTAGTCAGGGCGGTCGGCGAAGGCGATGACCCGGAGCAGCTCCTGGCACCGCGGTGAGAGGGTCGAGACGTGCGTCCAGAGCACGCGCTGGCGCTCGGAGAGGATCGACTGCGCCTCGGGGTCGAGCTGCTGCGCCGGCGCCTCCGGCACCTCCTCGACACCGAACTCCCGCCGGGCCCCCCGGGCCAGCCGCCAGACCTCGCGCTTGACGACGACGACGAGCCAGCCGAGCACCGCGGCCGGCTCGTTGATCGAGTCGGCCCGGTCCACGAGCTGGAGGAACGCCGTCTGGATGGCGTCCTCGCACGTCGCCGGCGCCCCGCCCTGGGAACGCGCGGCGTTCCAGAGGACCGGTGTCACGAGGTCGACGAGCTCGGACAGCCGCTCTCGCTCCCCCGCGCGGTAGGCGGCGAACGCCTTCCCCGCGCGGGTCCCGAGTCCGTCGGGAGCGGTGGGGGTCGGCGTCATGATCGCGCCCTTCCGATGCAGGAGCGCAGGGCGCGGATGGCGCGCTTGCGCATGACGGGCGACGAGACGTCGGTCAGGCCGCCCTCGTCGATGAGGGCCGCCGCAAGCTCTGCCGCGAAGACCGGGGTGGAGAAGGACGTGCCGCTCCAGACGCCGAAACCGCCCGTGTAGTCGTCGGGGTCGACCGTGCAGCGCACCGTGCCGTCGGCCGAGACCTGCGACGACGGCTGGCCCATGCCGTTGGTGAGCGGCAAGGTGCTGACGACCGAGACGCCTGCGCGCACCGCGCTGACGACCGGCAGGTTGTTGGAGAAGAGGGCTACCGTGACGCCGTCGGGATTGCTTGCCCCGACGCTCGCGAGCGGAGGCATCGACTTGGCCGTGATCCGCGTGGGCGGCTCGGCCGCGAGCGCCGCGGGCACGAAGGGTGCGTCGGTGCCGTCGTTGCCGACGCCCGCGACGACGAGGACGCCGTGCTCGGCGAACCGGTCGAGCAGGTCGGCGACCGGGCCGGAGGTGTACGTGCGGTCCTCGGCGTAGTAGCCCATCGACAGGTTGAGCACGTCGACGACCTCGGACGCGTCGTGCTGCTGACCGTGCGCGTGCCGGTCGAGCAGGGCCTGGAGCACGTCGAGCAGGTAGCTCTCGTCGACGACGCCGTCGTCGCCCATGACGGGGATCGAGACGATCGTCGCCTCGGGGCAGCCCTGCCGGAGCAGGCCCGCGATGAAGGTCGCATGCCCCTGCAGCAGCCCCACCGGCTCGGTGGGTGCAGGGACGGAGACCGGGGGATCGACCGGGGCTCCGGTGAGCAGCGGGACGAGCCGGCCCTCCTTGAGCTCGAGGCGCACGATGCCGGAGTCGTCCTTGAACCACGGGTGCCCGGCGATGGCCGTGTCGGGCACGACGACGACGGGGCTGCGTTCGAGCGTCCGCGCCCTCAGGCGCGGGTCGGGCAGGGCGAGCGCGACCGGCATCCGGCCCCCGCGTCCCGGGACGGCATACTCCTGGACGGCGTTCGACACACCGCCCCAGTAGCCACCCACGCCACCCCAGTAGCCACCCACGCCACCCCAGTAGCCACCGACGCCGCCCCAGTAGCCGTCGGCGGGGCGCAGCACGTGCTCGAGACTCAGGCGTTCGGCGATCGGTTCGTTCTCCTGGCGGAGCCGCTGGAGCACGCTCCAGGCGTCGACGGGCTCGATGGGCGACCGGGGCGGCCGGATCGTGATGCTCGTGCCCCAGCCGGGCTGGTCGAGGTCGCGGGTGCCGCCGTCCTGCCGCGGGGTCACCGTGTAGCCGAGGTCGAGCTTCGCGAGCGACTCACCGAGGTCGTCGAGGCCGCGGGTCCGACCGCCCTCGTTGCGCACGAGGAGGCGGTCGGAGAGGTAGAGGGCGGGAAGCGGCGGGCGACCGTCGGTCAGGCGCATCGCCGTGGCCGGGTCGAGGGCGCGGACGGGCGGACGTTCGGGGCGGCGGGCGCCACCGGTCGCGTTCTCGCCGGTCGCTCCCTGTGGGGCGTCGGGACCCGACTCTGACATCGACAACCTCCTGCTGGCTGGTCGAGGGACGGATGGTGTTGGAAAGACCCTTACACCCGACTGAGTGTCCGTACTCGTTTTCCTGATACATCGGGCCTTCCGAACTTTTTCGTCCGGAGACGTATCAACCCCGGACGGGACGACTCTGGGTGGTCAGGGGGAACGGTCACCGGGCTGCAACGGGGCACTGCGGAGGGGCAGCAGGCCGGGTGACCTGCACAGGGGTTCGGGACCTTCAGGGGGCGGTCCCGACCGTGGGGCGCCGGGCCTGGCAGCACCGGCGCCCCCTTCCCTGCCCACAACGCAGGCCGCCATCGGCCGGGCACGGCGCGCGTATGCCGTCGCCGCGCGTCGGGCTCGCGCGCTCCCTCCGGGCGGCGCATACTTCTCGAACGTGGGCGGACGTCAGGGACCGCGCGACGTGAGCTCAGGGGAGTCAGGGTGCAGGGCATGGCAGGCGTTCGGAACACTCACGATCGGTCGCGCGGGTTCGCCTCGGCCGCAACGATGGTCGTGCTCGGCCTGACGCTGGCTGCCTGCAGCGGCACGACGCCACAGACGACGTCCGCCGTCGAGTCGCCCACGGCGACGGCGGCGGCGACGGCGACGGGCACCGTCCAGCCCGGCTCCACCGAGCCGATCCCGACGGTGAGGGCCGCCCCGCTCACCCCGACGAAACCCACCCCGCGTCCGTCGGCCACGCCCAGCGCGACGCCGACGCCGACGACGCCGGCGCCGACGACACCGGCGCCGACGGCGACCGACCCGGGGAGCGTCGCGGGTGCTTGCGAGCGGACCCTGCCGGCATACCCCGTGCTCGAGCCGGGCGCGAAGGAAGCGGCGGTGCGGGCGCTCCAGTGCTTCCTCAACGACGCCGACTACGGCCCCATAGCGGTCGACGGCGTCTACGGCGCCCAGACCCGCGCGGCGGTGACCAAGGTCGAGGAGACCTTCGAGGGGCCGGCGCCCAAGCCGGGACGCATCGACGCCGGCATGTGGGTGTTGCTCATCTCGCGCTCACTCGGGGACGACACGCTCAAGGTCGGCTCGAAGGGAGCCGACGTCGTGACGCTCCAGCGGGCGCTGCGGGCCGCGGGCGCCAGGATCACCGTCGACGGCGACTTCGGTGCCGAGACGAAGAAGGCCGTCCAGCGATTCCAGCAGGCCAACCGCCTCGGGGACGACGGTGTCGTGGGCGACGAGACGCTCTTCCTGCTCAAGATGGGCGCGACGATCGGCTGACGCCGAGCCGGCCCGACCTCCCGAGGAGTGCCGGTCAGGCGCGCAGGTCGTCGAGCCAGGTCCTCGCCCGGTCGAAGTCGTCGTCGGACGTGCCGGGCCGGGCGTCGGGGCGACCGCCGTCGGCGCGCGGGTAGGACCCGAGGAACCGCACCTCGGCACACACCCGCCGCAGGCCCATGAGGGTCTCCCCGACGCGCGCGTCGAGGACGTGGCCCTCGAAGTCGATGGAGAAGCAGTACGAGCCCATGGCCTCGCCCGTGGGCCGCGACTCGAGGCGGGTCATGTTGACGCCGCGGACCGCGAACTGCTCGAGCAGCTCGAGCAGGCCGCCGGCGTGGTCGTCGCGCTGGAAGAGCACGACCGTCGTCTTGTCGGCGCCGGTCGGCTCGGGCAGCGTGCCCGGTCGCGCGACGAGGACGAAGCGCGTCACGGCCGACGCGTTGTCACCGATGTCGTCGGCGAGGATCTCGAGCCCCTCGTTGCGGGCCGCGACGGGCGCGCAGACACCGGCGTCGAACATGACGTCGCCCGGCTGCCCGAGCGCGGCGGCGCTCGCAGCCGTCGACAGGGTCGGGAGGTACTCCGCGTCGGGCAGGTGCGCCCCCATCCAGCGGCGCACCTGGGCCCAGGCGTGCGAGTGGGTGCCGACCGTGCGGACCGCGTCGAGCGGCAGACCCGGCCGGGCGCAGAGGACGAACGTGATCGGGACGAGCACCTCGCCGATGACGACGAGGGGCTCGCCCGTCGCCAGCGAGTCGAGGGTCGCGGAGACGCCGCCCTCGACGGAGTTCTCGATCGGGACCATCGCCGCGTCGATGTCGCCGGCCCGCAGCGCCGCGAGCGCCGCGTCGACCGAGCCGAACGGCAGGTGGTCGCGGCCCTCGGCCGCGTCCCAGGCGTCGAGGGCCATCTGCGTGAACGTGCCGCGCGGTCCGAGGTAGCCGAAGCGGTGCAGCTGGTCCGGGGTGAGGGGCGGCGGCGTCACGAGGCGTCCTTCGTCCGGTCGGGCAGGCGGGTCGCCGAGGCGAGCGCCTGCTGCTCCTCGGGGGTCAGGGTGATGCTCGACTTCCCGCCGACGATGCCCTTGGCATACGTACGGGACTCGCCACGGGCGTGGATCGAGCTGATGACGATGCCGTCCCCGAGGTCGTCGACGATGGCGGCCGAGAAGGACAGCCGCCCGCCCATGTCCCCGAAGGCGTCGTAGCGCACGACGGCCACGTTGCGCAGGCTCTGGCGCACGTCGTCCTCGGCGCTGGCCACGTGCTCGCGCAGGCGGGTCAGCTCAGCCGTGAGCCGGTCGATGCGGTGGTTCTGGGTGGCGGCCACGCGCGCGATGTCGGTCTGGCCGTCGTCGTCGAGAGCGGCGAAGTCGCGCCGGACCCGCGAGAGCCGCAGCTGGGCCCCGACGGCGAGCGCGAGGGCGAGCAGCGCGACGGCGACGGCGGCGATGGCCAGGGTCGTCAGCGTCGAGGCGTCCACGATCGGCAAGGGTAGCCGCGCCGGTCGTCCGGAGCCGTTCGATTCCAGCCCGTGACCTCGCTCTCCGCGGACAGGCTCGGTTTGTAGTCTGTCCCCCGTGATCCGCCGCCACCCCGTCAAGACGCTCGTCGTCCTGCTCCTGGTGATGGTGGCTGCACTCACGGTCGCGTACGTCAACCGCACCACGGTCCCGGTACCGCCCACCTCGCAGCCGAAACCGGGCGAGTCGCTCGTCGTCGTGGGGCTCGGCGGCCTCTCGTGGGACGACGTCACGGCCGAGGACACCCCCATCCTCTGGGGCCTGCTCCGTGACGGCTCGGCCGCGTCCGTGTCGGTCAAGAGCCTGCGGCTGACGACGTGCCCGACCGACGGCTGGGCCACCGTCTCGGCCGGCGAGGCGGCCGGCCCGGACACGACGGAGTCCCGCCCGCAGTGCACGCCGCTGCCGCCCGTCGCGGGTGACGCGACGACCGGCTACCGAGTCATCGGTTTCGACGCGCTCGCGACGGCGTCGCGCGAGGCGGAGTTCCGGGCGCAGCTGGGACTGCTCGGCGACAGCTTCGCCGCGGCCAAGACGTGCATCCAGGCTGTCGGCCCGGGCGCCGGCCTCGCCGCAGCGACGGGGGACGGCAAGGTCGCGAAGTACTCCCCCTTCCAGGCGACGACCCTCGTGTCCGACCTGGCGCAGTGCCCGGTCAGCATCGTCGACGTCGGTGGCATCAGCTCGACCGACCCCGACCCGACGCGGCACCTCGAGCAGATCAACGGCATCGAGCGCCGGATCGAGCTCGTCATGGACGCCATGCCCAACGGTGCCGACCTCGTCGTCGTCGGGCTGGCCGACCGGGACCAGCAGGAGCGTCTGCGGCTGCTCACGGCGAGCGGCCCGCACTACGCCCCGGGCCTGCTCGCGTCGGCCTCGACGCGCATGGTCGGGATCGCGCAGCTCTCCGACATCACGGCCACGATCCTCCAGCGCGGCGGCGTGGAGCCGCAGGCCGCCATCGGCGGCCGGGCGCTCAGCGTCGTGCCGTCGGCCAACAACAGCGAGTCGACGGCCGCCGTCAAGCTGACGGTGCTCACCGACATCGACACCAAGGCCGACGCGATGCACGACGTCGTCGCACCGTTCCTGCTCATCTGGCTCGTGGGCACGGCCCTGGCGATGCTCGTGCTGTGGCTCGTCATGCGCCGGGCCCGCCCGTGGAACCGCCGCTTCACCCGCGCGCGGGTGCTGCGCCTCGTGCGCCTCGTCGGGCTCGTCTCGGCCGCGATGCCCGCCGCGACCTTCCTGGCCAACCTCGTCCCGTGGTGGCGGTGGTCGACGAACACCGTCGTGCTCGTGGCGGTGCTCCTCGTGCTCGTCCTCGCGATCAGCTCCGTGCTGACCCTCGCGTGCCTGCAGGGCCCGTGGAGCAGCTCGGCCCTCGGCCCGCTGGCCGCGATGTCGGCGATCACGGCGGGCGTCATCGGCATCGACCTGCTCACCGGTTCACACCTTCAGATCTCGTCGATCTTCGGGCTCCAGCCGCTCGTCGGAGGCCGCTTCTACGGCATGGGCAACGTCGCCTTCGCGTTGTATGCCGCCGCCGTCCTGCTGCTGTGCGCCGCCATCGCGCACGCTCTCGTCAGGCGGGACTCCCCGCGGCTCGCCGTCTTCGCGGTCGTCGTCATCGGGGGCGTGGCGCTGGCCGTGGACGTGCTCCCGGCCTGGGGTGCCGACTTCGGTGGACCGATCGCACTCGTGCCGGCGCTCGGCTTCCTCCTCATGGGCGTCATGGGCTGGCGCACGTCGGTGCGCAACGTGTCGCTCGTCCTGCTCGTCGCGGGCCTCGTCGTCGGACTCGTCTGCTATCTCGACTGGCGCCGGCCGGAGTCGGAGCGCTCGCACCCGGGGCGCTTCCTCCAGACCGTCATCGACGGCGGTGCCTGGGACGTCATGTCGCGCAAGCTCTGGGCCAACGTCTCCCTCTCCGTGCACCTGCCGGTGCTGCTCCTCGTCGTCGTCGTCCTCCTGGTGGTCGTCGTCATGATCGTGCTGCGCCCCGGCATCCTCGGCACCGAGCCGCTCCGCCGGTTGCTCGAGGAGGCCCCGATCATGCGACGCGGCCTGCTGTCGGTCATCGTCATGGCCGTCATCGGCTTCCTCACCAACGACTCGGGCGCGGCGATCCCGCCGGTCGCGGCGATCTTCACGGTGCCGCTCGTCGTGTCGGCGGTCATGCACTTCCTGTCCATCGAGGCGCGCAACGCCCCCGTGCGCCGACGCCGCGACCGCCACCACATCTGAGGGCAGCCTTCGTTCGAGGTGTGCCGCCCGCGTCCGACCGCGACCTGTCACCTCGACCCGTGGGGCACCAGATGCGGGCGCCGGACGTCAGCCGGGGCCGAGGCGGCGACGCAGCCGGCGGACGCCGAGGGCGAGGGCGACGTCGCGGTACTGGCCGGCCCGGTGCACCTGCGCGCGCCAGTCGGTGCCGGTGACCCGATGCTGGAGGTCGCACGGCACCTCGAGGATGGTCAGGCCGGCGTCGAGCACGTCGACGGTCATGCCGACCTCGACGCCCCACCCGCGGGCGAAGGGCGTGGCCGCGGCGATCGCGGCCGGTGAGAGGCACCGCATGCCCGACAGGGGCTGCTTCGGCGACCAGCCGGTGAGCTCCTCGATCCCGCGCCGGGCCAGGCCGACGACGAGGCCGTGCCCGCCGGCGCTGCCCTGCTGCTCGGGCAGGGTGGCGATCGTCAGGTCGGCTTCGCCGCGCGCGACGGGCCCGACGAGGGCGCCCACGGCCGGGGCCGAGGCCTCGAGGTCGGCGTCGACGAACAGGACCGATGTGCCGGGGTCGAGTCTGCCGACACGACGCAGCCCCGACACGCGACCGAGGCCGCTCATCATCGCGTCGGCCTTGCCGTGGTTGCGCACGTGGCGCACGACCTCGGCGCCCTCGCGGGCGGCGATGACGGCGGTGCCGTCGGTCGACCCGTCGTCGACGACGACGACCGCCGAGACGCCGGGGATGGTGCGCACGCCGCGGATCGTCTCGGCGATCCGTGCCGACTCGTCCTTGGCCGGGATGACGACGGCGACGGAGGGCGGCGGGGTCGTCATCGTCGAGCGTCCTGTCAGCGGAGGGTGACCTGGCGGTTGGTGAGGCCGGCCTTGGCGCCGCGCTCGGCGGCGGTGAGCGGCTCGGTCGAGGCGGCCGCCGTGTCGATCTTCGTCTTCATGGCCGCGACGGCGTCCTCGAAGTCGGCGGCGGCCGAGCCGGGGTCGACCTCCCACACCGGGATGAGCAGCCCGCTCGAGCGGAAGCAGCCGAGCAGCCGGCCGTCCTCGCCGAGGTGGCTCTCGCCGGCGGCGTGGAGGCGGGCCAGAGCGCCGGTCGCGGTGTCCTCGTCGAACGGCAGCACCCAACGCACGTAGGTGCGCTCGCCGATGCGGCACCAGAAGGCGGACGGCGCGGCGTCGAGCCTGACGGTCGGGATGGCCGACTCGTTGGCGCGGTCGAGCGACTCCTTGCCGTCGGCGTCGAGGTCGGCGTCGGCGACCCAGAAGTCGAAGCCCTCGTGCAGCTCCATCTCGAAGGCCGCGTCGGTGTCGAGGATGTCCTGCAGGCGCGGGGTGTCGGCCATCGAGACCGGCAGCGTCGTCACGGGCGAGCCGGCCTCGGCGACGGCCGCGAGCGCGATCGCCTGGGCGATGTCGCGGCTCGTGTCGCCGCTCGCATTGCCGGACTGGATGCCGACGAGCACCTCGCCGTTCTCGCGGTGCAGGCCCGGCCAGGCCAGGGGGAGCACCGTCGCGATCGTCACCTCGTCGGGCGCAGCCTCGGGCGCCTTGCCCTTCGCGAAGCGCACCGTGGCGGTCGCGGCCGGGACGATCTCGCGCATCGCGACCCAGTCGGTCTCGTTGGGAAGCCCCTCGAAGGGGCGCGCCACGAAGGGGGCCGGAAGCGGACGTGCGGAACGGTCTGCGCGCTCGCTGCGCGGTCGACGTGATGCCTTACCCATGCGCGCCACCCTAGTGGCCGGGGCCGGGTCGGCCGAACGCGGTCGCGAGCGGGGCGAGAGCCAGCACGTCGTCGGGCCCGTCGAGCCCGACCGGTGCGACGAAGGCGGTCGTGACACCGAGGTCGGCCAGCCCTGAGAGACGGGTCGCGTGCTCCGCCGCGGTGCCGGCGTGGTGCCGCGCCGCGAAGGTCGCTGCGGCCGTCCGACCCCGGTGTCGCTCGACCCGGGCCCAGACGTCGTCGCGGTCCCGGCCGACGAGCGGCAGGTCGAGCACCGTCGGGTGCACCGATGCCGGATCCCGACCGGCCTGCCCCACGAGCGCGAGGTAGCGCACCACCTTGGCCAGGCCGACCTCGTCGGAGGGCACGTTGCACCCGTCGCCGAGCCGGGCCGCGATGCGGAGCGTCCGGTCGCCGCCACCGCCCACGATGACCGGGATCTCGCCGACCGGCCTGGGGTACGACGTCGTCTCGGGCAGCGACACCCGCTGTCCGGCATACGGCTTCGTGCCGGGAGCCCAGAGGGCTTTCATCGTCTCGATGCCCAGTTCCAGCGCGTCGAGTCGCTCTCGCGCAGAAGGGAACCCGACACCGTATGCCGCGTGCTCGCGCTCCCACCAGCCCGCCCCGACGCCGACGAACGTTCTCCCGCCCGTCAGCGCCGACAGCGTCGCCGCGGCCTTGGCGGTGATGCCCGGGGCCCTGAAGGTGACGGGCGTGACGAGGGTGCCGAGCTGGAGGCGGGTCGTGCACGCCGCGAGGGCGCCGAGGGTCACCCAGGGCTCGGGGATCGGGTCCCATGGGCGGCCGACCTGCGGGATCTGGATGAGGTGGTCCATGAGGGCGAGGCCGGCGAGCCCGGCCTCCTCGGCGGCGGCCGCCATGACGCGCAGCCAGGTGAGCAGGTCAGCATCGGCCGGGAAGCGCGAGAGCTGGAGCACGACACCGCGCAGACCCGATGGCGTGGCCCGCGGCGTCGATGCCCGAGCGGGCTCCACATCCGACTCGTTGGGGTCGTCGTCCGGTCCGACGCGGACGACCTGCCATCCCTCGGCCTCGAGCAGGTCGACCGTGGCCGAGACCGACGCGAGCTGGCTCGTAAGGACGCGGGCCGGGACCGGGCGGTCGCGAGCTGCGTTGCGCGAACGGCACACGCTCGCAGGGGTGTCGAGGACGACGGCGACGGCCGGGAGTCCCACGGCCCGAGCGGCGTCCCGCCAGGTGCGGCGCCGGCCGGCGTCGGTGCCGAGCGTGTCGACGACGGTGGTGAGGCGGCGACCGAGGCGGGCGGCGACGACCTGCTCGAGCAGCGCGAAGGCGTCGGCCGAGGCGTCGAGGTCGTGCTCGCCGCTGCCGACGACGGCGCGCAGAGCATCCGACGAGACGACCTCGGCGTCGCGGTAGCGCGAGGCCGCCCACGTCGACTTGCCCGAGCCGGAGGCCCCGACGAGGACGACGAGCGCCGGGTCGGGCAGGGACACGGCGCGGGCTGCCGCTCGGCTCAGTGCGAGCGGCGGCGCGAGGGACCGCCGAGCGAGGCCCAGACGGTGCGGCCGTGGGACTCCTCGATGACACCCCACTCGTGGGCGAGGGAGCGGACGATGCGCAGGCCTCGTCCACCCGGGGCCCACATGGTCGGCGGGGCGGGGCGCGGGGCGGTCGGACCGCCGCCGTCGGAGACCTCGACCTCGACGACGTTGTTCTTCACCTTCCAGTGGATGCGGATCGCACCGTCGGAGAGGGGTTTGGCGTGTCGGATGGCGTTGGCGACGAGCTCACTGACGACGATCTCGGCCTCGTCGATGACCTGTGGCGAGACCTCGCGGGCCAGGAGGTCCTCGACGAGCTCCTTGCGGATCCGAGGAGCCGCGGACGGCGCCCACTGGATGCGGACCGTGCGCTTCTCGCCCAGCGGAACGGCCGGGACGTTGGTCATGGATCTCCTCGCGATCGCGTTGGCTCGTCGGGCGTCCACGTCGGTGTGGGACGCCGAGCCGCTCCCCTGTGTGCTCGCCACGTCAAGTCCTCCTCACGGGCGATTCGCATGCCCCCGTCGTCGAACGCTAACGAAACCAGCGCCGTACCTCAATGAAGTGTGAGTTTTTCCCGTGGCGCTGACCTGCCGATTCGTCCGTATCCAGACATCTAGCGGATGCCGTAGAGGGCTGGATACGGCGGAAGCCTGCGGGCTCGCACGGCGCGAGCTTCGCACCCACGTCGCCCGTACCCACTCGCGCCGGTCTCGCACAGATGGTTGCATGGCGAACAGTCGCGATATATCGTCGACCTATCGCGACTGTTCGTGAGTCGCGTTCGTAGAAGGAGAACCACCATGCACGGACACCACCACCACCGACGAGAGTCCGGCTGGGACGGCACCTGGGGCGGCGGCTGGGGAGGCCAGGGCAACGGCCCCGGCTTCGGACCCGGTCGCGGCCCCTGGGGCGGTCCCGGAGGACCCGGCCCGGGCGGCCGTGGCCGCCCCGGTCCGCCCCCGTGGGTCGCCGACCTCGTCCGCCACTTCGGCGGACCCGGCTTCGGCTCCGAGTTCGGCGGACGCCGCGGACCGCGCGCCCGACGCGGCGACGTCCGCGCCGCCATCCTCGACGTCCTCGCGGGCGACGAGATGAACGGCTACCAGCTCATCCAGCAGATCTCCGAGCGCACGAACGGCGCGTGGAAGCCGAGCCCCGGCTCGGTCTACCCGACCGTCCAGCAGCTCGAGGACGAGGGCCTCGTCGAGGGCCGCGACGTCGAGGGCCGGCGTCTGCTGCGCCTCACCGACGCGGGCCGCGCCTACGTCGAGGAGAACGCCGAGGAGATGGCCGCCACCTGGCGGCCCTTCGAGGAGTCGACCGAGGAGGAGCCACCCCGGCCCTCCGGCGGTGCCCAGGACCTCATGCCGCTCGTCGGCCAGGTCATGGGCGGGATGTGGCAGGTCGTCACGACCGGCACCTCCCAGCAGCGGGCGGAGGCGGCGGAGATCCTCACGGAGACCCGACGCAAGCTGTACCGCCTGCTCGCCGACGGCGACCCGGAGTAGACCGGTCACCCACCGGCCCCACCTGCACCCCGAGCGCGCTCAGTCGCGCTCGGGGTGCAGCACGAAGAAGCCGAGGTCGCGCCCGCCGGCGCGTTCCTCGTAGGCCGTGTAGCCGCGGTAGTACTCGAGCGCCGCCTCACGCACGCGCTCCTTGTCCGGCCCCTGCACCTGCTCGGCCCGCACGCGGTGCACGACACCGTCGACCTCGAGCGAGGCCTGCGGGTGCGCGCGGAGGTTGAAGTACCACGCCGGCGGTGTCGCCGAGCCGTAGCGGGAGGCGATGACGCCCCACCCGTCGTCGAGCGGCGCGAGCATGAGCGGCACGGTGCGGGGCTGCCCTGACCGTGCCCCCGTCGTCGTCAGCATCCCGACGGGCACGGCGGCGAGCCACTGGCTCGGCAGCGTCCGTCCGGGCGCGAGCCGGTGGGCCAGCAGGTCGAGCCGGTGGAGCACGCGCTTCGAGACCCACGCACCCGGCCGGGAGGCGACGACGGACCGTAGGGCGCGTTGGACCGGGTTGGCGTCGTCGACCGGGCGCAGCTGCATGTGTGCAGCGTAGGACCGTCGGGTGGCATGACGGGGTCGTCCGGCAGGATGGTCAGGTGCCCACGCCCGCCGCCCCCTCCGGCCTCCTCGTCGCCGGCACGTCGTCCGACGCCGGCAAGTCCGTCATCGTCGCCGGACTGTGCCGCGCCCTCGCGCGCCGTGGGGTGCGGGTCGCCCCGTTCAAGGCGCAGAACATGTCGAACAACTCGATGGTCTGCCTCGACGGAGGCGAGATCGGCCGGGCGCAGTGGCTCCAGGCCGTCGCGGCCCGGGTCGAGCCGACCACGGCGATGAACCCAGTCCTGCTCAAGCCGGGCACCGACCGCCGGTCGTTCATCGTCGTGCGGGGCGAACCGGCCGGAACGCTCGAGGCGGGGCAGTATGCCGCCGGGCGGGCCCACCTGGCCGACGCCGCGTTCGCGGCCTACCGCGAGCTCGCCGACGCGTACGAGCTCGTCGTGTGCGAGGGCGCCGGCTCCCCCGCTGAGATCAACCTCCGCTCGGGCGACTACGTCAACATGGGCCTGGCCCGCGAGTTCGGCCTGCCGGTCGTCGTCGTCGGTGACATCGACCGCGGCGGCATCCTCGCCTCGCTGTACGGCACGTGGGCCCTGCTCGACGACGACGACCGCGCGCTGCTCAAGTCCTTCGTCATCAACAAGTTCCGCGGGGACGTGTCCGTGCTGGAGCCGGGGCTTGACGCCATCACGGACCGCACGGGCGTGCCCTTCCACGGCGTCATCCCGTGGTTGCTCGACGTGTGGCTCGACAGCGAGGACACCCTCGAGGTCGGTCACTGGAGGGCCTCGACCGCCCTGTCCGCCACGTCTCGCGACCGGCTCAAGGTGGCTGTCATCCGGCTGCCCCGCATCTCGAACGCCACCGACGTCGACGCCCTGGCTGCCGAACCCGGCGTCGACGTCCTCGTGACGATCGACCCGGCCGTCGCCGAGGCCGCCGACCTCCTGGTCCTGCCCGGATCCCGTTCGACGGCAAGCGATCTCGAGTGGCTGCGTGAGCGCGGTCTCGATGAGGTCGTCGGCCGCCGCGTCGCAGCCGGGCGTCCGGTGCTCGGCGTGTGCGGCGGGTACCAGATGCTCGGGCACGAGATCGAGGACGACGTCGAGGGCCGCGTGGGGGTCGTGCGCGGCCTCGGGCACCTGCCCGTGCGGGTCGAGTTCGGCGAGTCGAAGGTGCTGGCGCGGCCCGAGGGGTCGTGGGGCCACCACACCGTGGACACGGCCTACGAGATCCACCACGGCATCGCCCGACGGCTGCCCGACGGGCAGCCCGCGACCGCGGACTCGCCTGCAGCGCAGGGCTTCCTCGACGGCTGGAACGTCGACCAGGTGTGGGGCACCATGTGGCACGGCGCCTTCGAGAGCGACGACTTCCGTCGAGCCTGGCTCGCCCAGGTCGCCCTCGTGGCAGGGTCCCAGTGGCGGCCCCATGCCGGCGCCCCGGGCTTCGCGGGGCGGCGCGAGCGGATGCTCGACACCTTGGCCGACGCCCTCGAGGAGCACGTCGACATCGACGCCCTCCTGTCCTTCACCCGGATGGGAGCCACGGCATGATCGAGCGCATCCGTGTCATCGGGATCGGCATGGGCGACCCGGGGCACGTGACCGGCGAGGCGGCCCGCGCGCTGGCCACCGTCGACGTCTTCCTCGTGGCCGACAAGGGCGAGGCGAAGTCCGATCTCGTCGCCGCCCGGCAGGCCGTGTGCGACACGCTCATCCCCTCCGCGCACCCGTACCGCGTCGTGGAGGTCACCGACCCGCCACGGGGGCCGGACGCCGAACGCGACGCGACGGCATACGACCGCGGGGTGCGCGACTGGCACGCGGCGCGCGTGGACGCGTACGCCGACGTCATCGACGGGCTCCACGACGGCGAGACCACGGTCGGCTTCCTCGTGTGGGGCGACCCGGCCTTCTACGACTCGACGATCCGGGTCGTCGACGCGCTCGTCGAGCGGTACGCCGCAGCAGGGCTCACCGTCGAGCACGACGTCATCGCCGGGATCAGCGCGCCGCAGCTGCTCGCCGCGCGGCACCGCATCCCGCTCAACCGGATCGGCGCGCCGATCCACATCACGACCGGCCGGCGGCTCCTCGACGAGTACGACCCCTCGCTCGGTGACGTCGTCGTCATGCTCGACGGGCACCTCGCGTGCGCCGAGCTCGCGGGCGCGTTCCCCGACCTCGAGCTCTGGTGGGGCGCCTACCTCGGCACGCCCGACGAGCTGCTCGTGCACGGACGTCTCGCCGACGTCGTCGGCGAGGTGCGGCGCCTGCGCGCCGAGGCCCGCGAGCGCCACGGCTGGGTCATGGACACCTACCTGCTCCGGCCGCCGGCGGACGCGCCGACCGGCCCCCGCCCGAGCCCCTTCCCGCAGACGGAGCCGCTGACCGACGGAGTCGTCACGCTGCGGCGCATGACCGCTGCCGACTGGGAGACGGTGCGGGACGAGCACAACAACGAGGAGTCGCTGCGCTGGGACTTCGCGGGCCAGCCGCTGACCGACGACGAGGCGCGCCGCAGGGCGGCCTCGGCCACGCTCGAGTGGCGCCGCGGGCGGGCGGCGCGGTTCGTCGTCGTCGACGCCGCCTCCGGTGAGGGTGCGGGCGTCATCGGCGTCCTGCGGATGGGACCGCCCGGCACGGGGCTCATCGGCTACGGCGTGCTCCCGGCCTTCCGGGGGCGCGGCTTCACGACCCGGGCCCTGCGACTCGTGTCGCGGTGGGCGCTCGAGGAGACAGGAATCGCCCGGCTCGAGCTCGGCCACAAGGTGGGCAACGAGGCCTCGGGCCGGGTGGCCGCCAAGGCCGGCTTCCGGGCCGAGGGGCGGCTCAGCGGCCGTCTGCCCAACCCGGACGGCACCCGCTCCGACGAGATCTACTACTGCCTGACCCGCGAGGCCTTGAGTCCAGAGACCCCGGCCTGAACCCTCAGACCCGGGCGAGGAAGTCGAGGACGCGCTGCTGCACGAGTGCGGCGGCCTCGGGGTCGTAGGCCGTCGTGCTCGCATCGGCGAAGAGGTGGCCGCACCCGGCATACGTGAAGAGCTCCCCGTCCTCGGCGGCGGCGACCACGGCGCGAGCCGCGTCGACGTCCCCCTCGTCCACGAAGAACTCGTCGGCCTCGCCGCCGTGGATCTGCACGGGGACGCCCGCGGGCCAGTCGGGGGCGAACTCGCCGAGCGGGATGGCCGAGTCGAGCAGGACGGCGCCGCGCGCGCCCGGCCGGGTCTGGGCGAGCCGCTGCGCCGCCATGACACCGAGCGAGAAGCCGGCGTAGACGAGGCCGTCGGGGAGGCCCTCGGCGGCAGCGACCCCCTGCTCCTGGAGGGTGCCGAAGCCGATCGAGCGGGCCTTGGCCATCCCCTCGTCGAGGGTCGCGAAGCTCTCGCCGCCGTAGAGGTCGGGCGTGTGGACCGTGTGGCCTGCGGCGCGGAGGGCGTCGGCGAAGGCGAGGAAGCCCGGGGTCTGGCCCTGGGCGTGGTGGAGGAGGAGGACGTCGGCCATGCTTGCTCCTGTGCTCGATGGTTTCCCTGCTGTTGATCCAACAATCTAGACTGATCCAACAATGTCGATCAATAGCCCGCAGCTTCCCGACTACGAGCTCCCCGACGCGGTGGAGCTGACGACGCCTGCCCAGCTGCGCGCCATCGCCGACCCGCTGCGTTCCTCGATCCTCGACCTCGTGCTCGAGCGGGCGGCCACCGTGGCCGAGCTCGCCGCCGCCGTCGGTCGGCCGAGGAGCACCGTCGCCCACCACGTGGGCGTGCTCGTCGACGCCGGCATGCTGCGCGTCGTGCGGACCCGCCGGGTGCGCGCCATCGACGAGCGCTTCTACGGCCGGACCGGCCGCACCATCACCATCGGTGTGTCCCGCCACCCGGGCGACCCGACGGTCCCCGTCTGCGTCAACGGGCTCTCGGTCGCCGCAGCCGAGTCGGTCCCGGCCCACGAGGACGACACGCTCTACTCGACGCTGCGGCACGTCCGGATCCCGAGGGAGAGCGCGTCGGAGTTCTGGCGCCGCGTCGAGGGACTCGTGCGCGAGTTCACCGCCCTGCCGCGCTCGGGCGACACCGTCTACGGCCTCGCCGTCGGCCTCTACCCCACCGACCAGCCCGTCCTGCCCGAGGCCGAGGCCGCCGACGAGGAGGCACCATGACCGCCGACAAAACGGCCGGACGTGGCCACGTCCCGACATACGCTCTGGAGGTCAGGACACTGACGAGGCTGAGGAGGAACTCGCTCATGAACCAAGGACCTTCGGCTCCTCCCGGCTGGTACCCGGCCGGCGAGGGCGAGCGCTACTGGGACGGACGCGCGTGGACACCGCACACCCGGCCCCCGATGGCGCCTCCGGTCGCGGCGACCGATGTCCACGGGCTGCCGCACCAGGCATCGGGCGCGCCGTGGGGACCAGCCGACTGGCCGCCGCCGACACCCTCCCCAGGCCCTCCCGGAATGGTCGGCACCCCGGTCTACTACGCCCAGGTGGCACCGAAGAGCCCGGCGCTCTCCGTGCTCGCGTCGTTCTTCCTGCCAGGCCTCGGCAGCATGATCAACGGCGACGTGGCCAAGGGCGTCGGGATCCTCATCGGCTACCTCATCAGCTGCGTGCTCGTCATCGTCGTCGTCGGGATCGTCGGCGTCTTCGGCTTCTGGGTGTGGGGCATGGTCGACGCGGCAGCGGGTGCGAGGCGCTGGAACGCGCGCCACGGGATCCTCAGCTAGGGCCCGAGATCCCGAGCGTCAGAACGGGTCGATGTCGCCGTTGAGGCACGGGTTGTAGAGAAACGTCCCACCGAAGGTGGCGGAGCAGCGGGCCGTCCTGTCGTCGGACGCCGGCACTGTCGGCACCGCGACCGGGTACTGCACGACGCGCGGCGAGACGGGGAGCTCGAGGATCTCCCCGTTCGGCCGCAGCAGGTCGAAGGTCACCGCCCGCCCTTGCTGGATGTTGGCGATCGCGTTGCGGCACGGGACCGACGCCGGCATGGCGATGGCTTCGAGGAAGTCGCCCACCACGCGGGTCCGCGCATACTCCTGCAAACCGCTGGCCAGGCTCGACATCGCGAGCTCGCAGCCCTTCTCACGTCCCTGGTCGCCGGCACCGGAGGAATCGTCCCCTCCACCGGAGTCGTCGCCACAGCCGGCCAGCCCGGCCATCATCACGACGATTGCGACTGCCACGAGGCCACGCACCGCCCGACCTCCCGATCGACCAACCATGCCCCACGGTAGGACCCGGGGCGCCGCCGCGTCCCCGCAATGAGACGAGCGCGCGGCTCAGTCCTCGAGGTCGCCCTCGACGTCGAGGTAGACCTGCTGGAGGTCCGCCATCAGTTGGGGGTCCGGCTCCTCCCATAGGCCGCGGTCGACGGCCTCGTGGAGCCGCTCGATCATGCCGTGCAGCGCCCACGGGTTGGCGTGCTGGAGGAAGTCGCGGTTCTCCTTGTCGAGCACGTAGGTCCGGGCGAGCTGCTCGTACATCCAGTCGGTCACGACCCCGGCCGTCGCGTCGAAGCCGTAGAGGTAGTCGACGGTCGCCGCGAGCTCGAACGCGCCCTTGTAGCCGTGCCGCCGCATCGCCGCGATCCAGCGCGGGTTGACGACCCGCGCCCGGAAGACGCGCGCCGTCTCCTCGGTGAGGCTGCGGGTGCGCACCGCGTCCGGCGTCGTGGAGTCGCCGACGTACGCCTTGGGCTCGCGCCCGGTGAGCGCGCGGACCGTGGCGACCATGCCGCCGTGGTACTGGAAGTAGTCGTCACTGTCGGCGATGTCGTGCTCGCGCGTGTCGATGTTCTTGGCGGCGACGTCCATCCGCGCGTAGGTGCGCTCCATGTCGGCCCGAGCAGGTATGCCGTCCAGCTCGCGCCCGTAGGCGAAGCCGCCCCACGTCGCGTAGACCTCCGCGAGGTCGGCGTCCGAGCGCCAGTTGCCCGACTCGATGAGCGGGAGGATGCCGGCGCCGTAGGAGCCGGGCTTGCTGCCGAAGATCCGGGTCGTGGCGCGGCGGGCGTCACCGTGCTCGGCGAGATCGCCGGCGACGTGGGCCCGGAGGTAGTTGTCGTCGGGGGACTCGTCGAGGTCGGCCACGAGCTGCACGGCGTCGTCGAGCATGGCGATGACGTGCGGGAAGGCGTCGCGGAAGAAGCCGGAGATGCGGACCGTGACGTCGATGCGCGGCCGGCCGAGCTCGGGGAGCGGGATGGCGTCGAGCCCGACGACCCGGCGCGACATCTCGTCCCAGCGGGGGCGCACGCCGAGGAGCGCCAGCACCTCGGCGATGTCGTCGCCCGACGTGCGCATCGCCGACGTGCCCCACACCGAGAGACCGACCGACCGCGGCCACTCGCCCGTGTCGGCCCGGTGCCGGGCGAGCAGGTCATCCGCGAGGCGCTGTCCGGTCTCCCAGGCGAGTCGGCTCGGGATCGCCTTCGGGTCGACGGAGTAGAAGTTGCGCCCGGTCGGCAGCACGTTGACGAGGCCGCGCAGGGGCGACCCCGAGGGCCCGGCCGGGACGTAGCCGCCGTCGAGCGCATGGAGCACCGCGTCGATCTCGCCCGTCGTCGCCCGCAACCGCGGGACGACCTCGCGGCACGCGAACGCGAGGGAACGGCATACGCCATCGGTGTCTGCCTGCGGGTCGGCGCCCAGCCGGTCGCGCACGACGCCTGGCACCGCGGCTTCGTCCCAGTCGGCCTCGGCGAGAGCGGCGACGAGTGCGCTCGCCTGCTCCTCGGCGTCGTCGACGGACGAGCGCTCGGATTGCCCCTCACTCAACCCGAGCGCCGTCCGAAGTCCCGGCACGGCGCCCACGGCACCGGCGAAGACCTGGTTGGCCCGCAGGATCGCGAGTACGAGGTTGGCGAGGCCCTCCCCCGTGGGGGCCTCGCCAAGAACATGGAGTCCGTCCCTGATCTGGACGTCCTTGACCTCGCAGAGCCAGCCGTCGACGTGCATGACGAACTCGTCGAAGGCATCGTCGTCGGGCCGGTCCTCGAGCCCCAGGTCGTGGTGCATCTGAGCGGACTGGATGAGCGTCCAGATCTCGGCGCGCAGGGCCGGCGCCTTGGCCGGGTCCATGACGGAGACGTTGCCGTACTCGTCGAGCAGCTGCTCGAGTCGGGCGATGTCGCCGTAGGACTCGGCGCGCGCCATCGGGGGCACGAGGTGGTCGACGATCGTCGCGTGGGCGCGGCGCTTGGCCTGGCTGCCCTCGCCGGGGTCGTTGACGAGGAAGGGGTAGACGAGGGGAATCGAGCCGATCGTCGCGTCGGGCCCACACGCGGCGGACAGCGCGAGGTTCTTGCCGGGCAGCCACTCGAGGTTGCCGTGCTTGCCCATGTGGACGACGGCGTGGGCGCCGAACTGCCTTGCGAGCCAGTCGTAGACGGCGAGGTAGTGGTGGGTCGGCGGGAGGTCGGGGTCGTGGTAGATCGCGATGGGGTTCTCGCCGAAGCCGCGCGGGGGCTGGACGAGGACGACGACGTTGCCGGCGCGGATGCTCGCCGCGACGAGCTCGCCGTCGGGGTCGGTGTGGCGGTCGACGAAGACCTCGCCGGGCGCCGCGCCCCAGTGCCTCGTGACGGCGTCGCGCAGCCCGTCGGGCAGCGCGTCGAAGTGCTCGCGGTAGCGGGCGGCCGGGATGCGCACCGGATGGCCGCTCAGCTGCGCCTGCGTCAGCCAGTCCTCGTCCTGCCCACCGGCCTCGATGAGGGCATGGATGAGGGCGTTGCCCGCGGTCGTGTCGGGCGACTCGCCGTCGACCGGCTCGAGCGGCCCGGTGCCGGGGATCTCGCCCGGCTCGCCGAGGTCGTAGCCGGCGTCGCGCATCGCCCGCAGCAGCCGGATGATCGAGACCGGCGTGTCGAGACCGACGGCGTTGCCGATGCGCGAGTGCTTGGACGGGTAGGCCGACAGGACGACCGCGATCCGCCGCTCGGCCGGCGGGGTGTGGCGCAGGCGGGCGTGGTTGACGGCGAGCGTGGCGAGGCGCGCGCAACGCTCGGGGTCCGGCACGTAGTGCGGCAGGCCGTCGGCGTCGGTCTCCTTGAAGGAGAAGACCCCTCCGATGATGCGGCCGTCGAACTCGGGCACGGCGACCTGCGTCGCGACGTCGAGCGGGCTCATCCCGTCGTCGCTCGCGTCCCACTGGTCGCGGCTCCACGTCAGGCAGAGGCCCTGGATGATCGGGACGTCGAGGGCGGCCAGTGCCTGCACGTCCCACGCCTCGTCGTCCTCGCCGGCGCTCGCCGTGCCCGGCCTGGTGCCGCCCGCTGCGAGCACCGTCGTCACGAGGACGTCGTATGCCGTGAGGTGCTCGAGCAGGTCGGCGGGGGCGTCGCGCAGTGACGAGACGTGGACCGGCACGCCGACACCTCCGGCCGCGTCGACGGCGTCGGCGAGGGCGTGGACGTAGGCGGTGTTCTCGGCGGCGAACTGGGCCCGGTAGAAGAGGATCCCGACTCGAGGACGGAGGTCACCCCCGGCCGCAGGCTGGGGCTCCGGGCGGTCGAGGACGCCCCACGTCGGCAGGGTGACGGGTGGCTCGAAACCCTCGCCCGTCATGAGGAGCGTGTCGCCGAGGAAGGCGTGCAGCTCCCGGAGGTTGGCCGCGCCGCCCTCGGCGAGGTAGCGATGGGCCTCGGCGACGACGCCGGGCGCGACGGTCGAGAGCTCCATGAGGGCGGCGTGCGGGGTCTGCTCGCCACCGAGCACGACCATCGGCGTGTCCGTGGCCCGGATCCGGCGGAAGCCCTCGCAGAGGTCCTGGGGGCCGCCGAGGATGCGGGCCACGACGATGTCGGCAGCCTCGATGGCCTCGGCCAGGGACGTGTGTCCGGGACGCGAAGGGTTGGCGACCAGGTAGTCGGCACCGCTCCCGCGGGCACACAGCAGGTCGGTGTCAGACGTCGAGAGCAGCGCGATGCGCGTCACTGGAACTCCTCGGCGGGGTGTCCGCGCCCCGCGGTCGAAAGGAAAGAGAAGCGCTGCCGGCAGTTCCTGACTCACCGCCTCCCTCACGGGTGGCGACTCACAGTGGCGGGACCGTCCCGGATTCTCACCGGGTTCCTGGATCGACGACGCTGGCCCCACCATAGCCCGGGACGGCCGGCTTGACCTCGCCGGGCTCGGGCCTAGCATGTGCCGCGTGACCGCCCCGTCGAGCCGAGAGCGCCGGGCAGGCGACGCCTGTCCCGGTGTCGGGCGACCCTTCGTCGCGGTCGACGGCTCGATCGTGCGGCTCCGTCCTGCCGGCCAGCCGGTGCGCATCGAGGCCCTGTCCGATCTCATGGATGTCGTTGCCGGACAGCCGGATCCGGCGATCCAACTGACGTCGCGTGGGGCCCTGCAGCTGCGCGGGCTCCCCGACCCGCTGACGCCGCGGATCCGTGACGCGATCCGGGCGACGGGACTCGTCCCCTCGGCGACCCACGAGCTCGTCCGCAACATCGTCGCCTCGCCACTCTCCGGCCTCGACGGCGCCGGACACTGTGACCTGCGTCCCGTGACCCGCGCCCTCGACGCCGCGCTCCGCACCGATCCCGCCCTCTCCCGCCTCGGCGGCCGCTTCCTCCTCGTCCTCGACGACGGCCGTGGTGACGTCGTGGGCGAGTCCTTCGACCTCGGCGTGTTCGCGACCGGTCCCGGTCGCTGCGTCGTGCTGGCTGGTGCCATCGACCGCGGCTGGGAGGTGCCGCTGGCGGCCGCCGTCCCCCGGCTGGTCGCCCTCGCGCACCAGTTCGTGCAAGCGGCCGGTGGCGACGAATCCATCTGGCACGTCAACGAGCTCGCGGTGCCGCTCGGACCCGAGCCGACGGCCGAGCTCGACCTGCCACGTCGGCCGGAACGCCCGCTCGGCTCAGTCGGCGACCACGCCGTCGTGGCCGTGCCACTCGGCCTGCTCCGACCCGGCCACGTCGCCACGCTCGCCGGAGTCACGGACCGCGTGCTCGTGACTCCGTGGCGCTCGCTCGTCATCGAGAAGGCCGCCGCAGCACTGCCCGAGCTCGAGGCAGCGGGCCTGGTGACCCACGCCGGCTCACCCTGGACCCGGCTGCACGCCTGCACCGGCCTCCCGGGGTGCGCCCGGTCCGCTCTCGACACCCGAGCCCTGGCCCGCGACCTCGCCCCGGTCCTGCCGGGCGGCCACCTCCCCGTGCACGTCAGCGGGTGCGAGCGTCGGTGCGGAACGCCCGCGACGGCATACGTCGACGTGCTGGCCCCGCGGTCCACCGAGCAAGCCTTGTCCACCATCGCCGAGCAGGAGTCCTCATGGACGTGACCACCGAGACACGGCAGGCGCCGACGCGCCGCTACGACTACGTCACGGACGGGGCGGAGATCTATCGCCGGTCGTTCGCGACGATCCGGCGGGAGGCCCGGCTCGACCACCTTCCCGAGGACGCCCGAGTCGTGGTCGTCCGCATGGTGCACGCGAGTGGCGACGTCGACCTCACCGAGCACATCGCCGTGCACCCCCGACTCGTCACGGCCGCGCGGACCGTGTTGCGGTCCGGTGCGCCCATCCTCACCGATGCGCACATGATCGCCTCCGGCATCACCCGGGCCCGGCTGCCCCGCGACAACGAGGTCGTCTGCACGCTGCGCGACGAGCGGGTTCCGGCTCTCGCACAGGCTTGGGGCACGACGCGATCCGCGGCCGCCGTCTCGCTCTGGGGCGACCGGGTCGACGGCGCCGTGGTCGCCATCGGCAACGCGCCCACGGCGCTCTTCCACCTCCTCGAGACCATCGCCGACGGTGGCCCGCGCCCGGCCGCCATCATCGGCATCCCCGTCGGCTTCATCGGCTCCGCGGAGGCGAAGGTCGCCCTGGCCGACAACCCCTTCGACATCCCATGGCTCGTCGTGCACGGTCGGCGCGGTGGCTCAGCCCTCGCGGCCGCTGCCGTCAACGCCCTGGCCCGCGAGGAGGAGCTGTGACCGGCTGGCTCCGCGGCGTCGGCGTCGGGCCGGGCGACCCCGAGCTCGTCACGGTCAAGGCCGCGCGGCTCATCGGCGAGGCCGACGTCCTCGCGTTCCACAGCGGGCCGCGGGGCGACTCGATCGCCCGACGCATCGCCGCCTCGTACTTCCGTGAGGGAGTCGTCGAGGAGCTGCTCGTCTACCCCGTCACCACCGGCGCGACGGACCACCCACTCGGCTACCACGGCCTCATGGCCGACTTCTACGACGAGTCGACCGATCGCCTTGCCGCACATCTGGACTCGGGCCGCAACGTCGTCGTCCTCGCCGAGGGGGACCCGCTCTTCTACGGCACCTACATGTACCTCCACGACCGTCTCGCCGACCGCTACGACACCGCGGTCGTCCCGGGTGTCACGTCGGTCAGCGGGTCGGCGGCCGCCGTTGCCACCGGCCTCTGCCGGCACGAGGACGTGCTGACCATCCTGCCCGGGACGCTGCCGGTGCCGGAGCTCGCGCGCCGGCTCGCCGACACCGAGGCTGCGGTCGTGATGAAGCTCGGCCGCACCTTCGAGAACGTCCGCGACGCCTTGCACCAGGCCGGACGGCTCGACGAGGCGCGCTACGTCGAGCGGGCCAGCTCCGATGCCGAGCGGGTGCTCCCCGTCGCCGAGGTCGACGCCTCGACGGTGCCGTACATGTCGATGGTCGTCGTCCCCGGTCGCGACCTGCGGGCCGACGCGGCCGGGCGTGCGGCATCCTCTGGCATCAGCGATCTGGCTGTCCCGCAAGAAGGTCCGGTGGACGACGCCCAGGGCGAGGTCGTCGTCATCGGCCTCGGACCCGGCCCCGACCGCTGGCTCACCCCGGAGGCGTCGGTCGCGCTCGCCGAGGTCGGTCACGTCGTCGGCTACGCGCCCTACGTCAACCGGGTCCCGCAGCGCGAGGGCCTCACCCGTCACGCCTCCGGCAACACGGTCGAGGTGGACCGCGCCCGGGACGCCCTCGAGCTGGCCCGCAAGGGCGAGCGGGTCGCGGTCGTCTCCGGTGGCGACGCCGGAGTCTTCGGCATGGCGTCGGCGGTCTTCGAGGCGGCTGAGATGCACGGCTACACCGACGTGCCCGTGCGCGTGCTACCCGGAGTCACTGCAGCCCAGGCCGTGGCGGCTCGAGCCGGCGCACCCCTGGGCGGCGACTTCGCCATCATGTCGCTCTCCGACCGGCTCAAGCCGTGGCACGTCATCGAGAGGCGCCTGCGGGCCGCCGCGTCGGCCGACCTCGTCGTCGCTCTCTACAACCCCGCCTCACGCAGCCGGACCGAGCAGGTGGCCCGCGCCCGCGAGGTGTTCCTCGAGGAACGCGACCCAGCCACCGTCGTCGTCGTGGGTCGCGACGTCGGCCGAGCCGAGGAGTCCCTCACGGTGACGACCCTCGCCGACCTAGACCCGGCGACGATAGACATGAAGTGCCTCGTCATCGTCTGCGCGTCCGGCACCCGCCGCACCGGCGCCGGCCAGGTCTGGACCCCCCGCTTCGTCCCGTGACCCCCGCTGGCTCAGCCGGAGGAATGTTCATCTCGCCACGATGTCAGCGACCGCAGGCTGTCGCAGACCACGTCGAGCGGACCGACATCGGTGCCATCCTGTGGGCATGGAGCTGGAGTTCAGCGCCGAGGTCTGGGAGTGGCGAGGTCCGTCGCCCTACTACTTCGTCACCGTGCCCGAGGACGAGTCGCAGGCGCTCCACGACGTGGCCCACGTCAGCTATGGCTGGGGCATGATCCCGGTCACCGCACGCATCGGGCGCACCCGGTGGACGACGTCGTTGTGGCCCAAGGACGGCCGCTACGTCGTCCCCCTCAAGGTCGCCGTCCGTCGCGCCGAGGACGTCGAGGAGGGCGACACCGTCGAGGTGGGGCTGGACGTCCGCACCGACTCCTGACGCGGCGCCTCAGACCGCCGTCCACGTCAGCGACAGCCCGCTCGGGGCGAACACCTGCTGCGCGAGCGGCGCCGGCACGTCCGCGACACCCGGGCCGCCGAGCGCGACCCACCCGGTGACCGCGTCGACCGTCTCGTCGTCGAGCACGGCGCGCACCCACACGGGCCGACCGCCGGCGCGGCGACCGACCACCGACGGCGTCACGACGACGACGTTCGACTCGTCGCAGGCGAGCAGGCACGCACTCCGCAGCACGCGGGCGCTCCCGCGGGTGCCGACCTCGAGGCGGGCCAGGAGCCCGTCGTGGTCGACCCCGGGGTGCTTGCCTTCCGTGCCGCAACAGCAGTCGCGGCAC
Organism: Terrabacter sp. Ter38; assembly: GCF_024519435.1. Taxonomy (GTDB): domain Bacteria; phylum Actinomycetota; class Actinomycetes; order Actinomycetales; family Dermatophilaceae; genus Terrabacter. The sequence continues at coordinate 164,679 of NZ_JALJRZ010000004.1, read as the reverse complement.
ACGCGCACCATGCACGTGCGGGTGGAATCGCTGTCAGCAGAGGCGTTCTCGTATGCCGTCACGCCGACACGGACGTGAGAGCCCGCTGGGGCGCGGCGACCCGTTCCAGGAGCAGCCCGAAGACGAGACCCAGCGTGAGCCACATCGTCGCGAGCTGTGCGAGGGAGGCGAGCCGGAAGTCCCAGATCAGGCCCGCCGGCACGTCGGGAGGCACTGCGTCGGGCGAGCCCGGCACGAGCACCAGCACGAGCACGACGAGAACGACGGTCGCGACGACGTCGACGGCCCACCGAGTGGACGGCACCGTCCCACGCGCCGCGAGACGCTGGTCGAGCACCGGCACGAGCAGGGCGACCACGACCCCGAGGAGGAGGACGACGGCATACAGCATCGTGCGCTGCCCGACAGTCTCCGGGTTGCCCACTGCCGGTGGGTTCGATGGGATCTTCAGTGCCGGAAGGAGACTCACGGCTGCGAAGCCGATCGTGGCGAGCACCATCGATCGGCCGAAGTCGCCCCGACCGGGGAGCCGCTCGCGCATCCTGGCGAAGACGACGGCGAAGATGACCCCGACGGCGACCCCGACGAGCACCGCCGTGACGGCGCCTCCGACGACCTGGACGGCCCGGGACACGAGGGGCTCGTCGCCACCGTGGGCCGGCAGACCGGCGGGCGCCGACTGGCCGCCGTGCATCGAGCGCACGTCCTCGATGGCGAGGGCCCGACGGATGACCGGCTCGACGACGAACCAGATGACGACGGCGGCCGCGAGACCTGCGGACACGCCGGCAAGGACCCCGCGCCGCAGCACGGAGCCGAAGCTCAGGCCCACCTCAGTGGCAGGGGACGCCGAGAGCGTGACGCGCGTCATGCGTCAGCTCGTGGAGCATCTGCGCAGCGGAAGCGCTGAGCAGGGCCCCGTTCTCCTGCGAGACGACATAGAGCGCGAAGACGGCGAACGCCAGCAGGGCCCACGCCCAGACGGGGACGCGGACGCTGGTGGACGGGGAGACGGCAGACGCCGATGCAGCAGTGGTCATGGCAGATTGACCCTTTCGTTCCATGCCTCGTGGACAGATCGCGCCGCAGCCGGTCTCCTGGCTTCCAGATCGTCACGCCTCCCCAGCCTTCCCAGCGACCCGGCGTCAACCTGAGGTCACCAGTGGCGAATGGTGGGGACTTGCTCCCTGGTCACAGTGGCGAGGACCACGTCGGAATCACACCGACTTCCCGTGCACTGCGGCACTCGCATCCTGACACAGCCCGTCCGAACACGCCACGGGGACCCTAGGCGCCCGGCGTGTTTCGGGTGATCCGCGTGCCGTAGAGGTGCGACTCGACGAAGTCGTCGGTGTCGCGCGCGGCGAGCGCGCGTCCGACGAGGATGACCGCGGCCTGGCGCAGTCCGGCGGCCTCGACCTGGTCGGCGATGTCGGCCAGCGTGCCGCGCAGCACGAGCTGGTCCGGCTGCTCGGCGTCGGCGACGACGACCACGGGGCAGTCGTCCCCGTAGTCGCCGACGAGAGACGCCATGAGCTCGCGCGTGCGGCGTATCGCGAGGTGCAGCACGAGCGTGGCCCGGGACCGCGCGAAGTGGGCGAGCGACTCCGTCTCGGGCATCTGCGTCGAGTCGCGGTGCGCCCGGGTCAGCACGACGGACTGCGCGACCTCCGGAACCGTCAGCTCGCGACCGATGAGGGCCGCAGCAGCGGCGTACGCGGGAACGCCGGGCGTCACGTCCCACGGCACCCCCGCGCGGTCGAGCCGCCGGGTCTGCTCGGCGACGGCGGAGTAGAGCGACGGGTCGCCGGAGCACAGCCGTGCCACGTCGTGGCCGGCCGCGTGCGCGCGGACGCAGTGCTCGGTGATGGCGTCGAGATCGAGGTGCTGGGTGTCGACGAGCTCGGCTCCCTCGGGGCAGTGCGCGAGCACCTCCGACCCGATGTAGGTGCCGGCATAGAGACACACCTGCGCCTCCCCGACGAGCCGCACCGCGCGGAGCGTCAGCAGGTCGGCGGCACCCGGGCCGGCACCGATGAAGTGGACCGTCATGCCTCAGTCTCCGAATCCGTCTGTGTCACCGGTTTTTCCACCGACCATTGCACGATCGACCGCCCCGGCTTCCAGCCGTGGAACGACCCGATCGTGTCGAGGTCCTCGACGGCGATCCGGGTCATCGATCCACCGAACCGCGCCCGCACCTCGTGGAGCAGCACCTCGGTCTCGACCGTGACGCCGTGGACGACGAGCCGTCCCCCCGGCACGAGCGCCGCCCAGCACGCGTCGAGCAGCGGGCCGGTGGCTCCGCCGCCGACGAAGACGGCGTCCGGACGAGGCAGCTCCGCGACCGCGCCGATCGACGCCGCCTCGACGACCCGCACCCCGGGCACCCCGAGCGCACGGGCATTGCGCCGCACCCGCTCGGCCCGCTCCGGGTCACGCTCGACCGAGTGGACCTCGTTGCGCGGGTGCTGCCGTGCGAACTCGATGCCGACCGACCCGGCGCCGGCGCCGAGGTCCCACATGACGTCGCCGGGCTGCGGGGCGAGGTGGGCCAGCGCGGCCGCCCGCACGACGCGCTTCGTCAGCTGCCCGTCGTGGTCGTATGCCGTCTCGTCGAGTCCCGGCACGAGCGACCTCGGGCTCCGCTCGGGATGGGGCTCGCACTCGACGCAGACGAGGCTCAGCCGAGGGGCGGGACGGCCGTCCCATGATGCGGCCACCCCGTCGATGCGCGACTCCGCCGGTGAACCGAGGTGACCGAGCACCGTGAGCCGGCTGCCGGCATACCCCTCCTCGACGAGCAGCGAGGCGATGCGTGCGGGGGCGTCGTCGCCCGACGTCAGCACGACGAGCCGGGCCCGCGGCGCCAGGTCCCGGCGCAGCCGGTCGACGTCACGCCCCAGGAGGGTTACGACATCGGAATCCTCTGCGGCCCAATGCATCCGGGCTCGGGCGAGGGCAACCGACGAGACACCGGGGTGGATGCGCACCGCGTCGACACCCAGCTCGCGCACGAGGGTCGACCCGATGCCCGAGACGAGCGGGTCCCCGCTCGCGAGCACGACGACCCGACCGGTGCCGACGTCGTCGAGGACGCGCTGCAGGGCCGGGAGCAAGGGCGACGGCCACGGCACGAGGCGCCGGCCAGGACGGACCCCGAGCATCGCGAGATGCCGCTCACCGCCGACGACGACCTCGGCCTCGTCGACGAGCCGGCGGCCGTCGGGGCCGAGGGACTCCAGCCCGGACGCACCCACGCCGACCACCTCGATCACAGCGGCGACCCTAGCGCGACGATCCGGGGGCATTCGTTATGACCGTTCCGGCCCGATACGCCCCACCTCGGCCCCATGATGTTTATCGCACGTCGTCGGGGGACGGCTGGCAGCCAGATGGCGACAGGGGAGGAACACCAGATGACCGACGTCCACCAGGGATCGGAGCAGGTCCCGACGGCCCGACTGACCACGATGAGCGCGCGCGGGGGCGGGGTGTCGTTCGCCGTGCCCGAGCACTGGGACGCGATCGAGCTCTCGCCGGACGGGGACGTCGTCGCCGCCGTCGAGCCGGACGACTCCGACCGCTTCCGGACCAACGTGGTCCTCACGTTCGCAGACGTGCAGGGCTCGCTCGCCGAGTGGCAGCGCACGACCCAGCGCCGGGAGTCGCAGGAGCTCGACGGCTATCTCCTGCTGGACCACGAGGAGGTCACCGTGGGCGGCCACGTCGGGCTCCGCCGGCTGACGACCCACTCGACCCCTGCCCATGAGTCCGTGACCACCGAGTCGTGGACGACCCTCGTCGACGGCACGGGTCTCACGCTGACCGCCCGTGTCGCCACCCCGCGACTCGCGCAGCTGGCACCCGTCCTCGATGCCGTCGCGGCGAGCCTCGTCATGCGCACCGACGGTCTGGTGCCCGCATGAGCGTGACGTTCGACGCCTCGACCACCCGGCTGCGACTCGACGCCGACGCCTTCATCACCCTCGTGGAGTACGCCACCGACCCGGAGGGCGCCTGCGAGGACGTCGTGGAGCGCCTCAGCGACGCCGGCGCGGTCGCCGACGGTGCCCCGCACCCCGTCCTGCGCAACGCCCTGGCCGCCGTCACCAGCTCGCTCGGCTCGCTCCAGGTGCTCGTCACCCGACCCGACGGAGTGCGCCTCCACCAGGCCTGGGTGGCCTTCGTCAGCGCCATGCTCACCGACCTCGCCGACGGCACCTATGACTTCGCGGCCGTGAGCACCGAGTTCGTGCCGACGACCATCGCGCAGCTGACCGGGCTGCAGGCCCGGCCCCGTCTCGACGCGGCGTCGGCCGTCGTAGACGAGTCGCTGCTCGACGACCTCGCCTCCAACTCCGTGGCTGCCCGCACCGCCGGCAGCGAGGCCCTCGCCGGCCTGCTCGCGCCGTGGCCCCGCGCCAGCGCGGCCGTGCGTACCGGACGGTGGCAGCTGTCGGTCGTCGACATCGCCTTCCAGGCGCGGGACCGCACGGTCGTGCGTCGACTCGCATGGGTCGACGTCGACGCGGGACTGCTGCGGGTCGAGGCCGACGAGCACGGTCCCGCGCTGGTGCCCACGACATCGACCGCCGTGTGGCGGGCCATCGTGTCGATCATGCCGACCGACGCCGAGACGGGCCCCGAGACCGGCACCGTGGCACAGTCGGCCTGAGCCGCCGGGCGCCGCACCCCTGCGACGTGGCAGACTGCCGCTGGCGACTGGGAGAGGAATCCGGTGCGAATCCGGAGCGGTCCCGCCACTGTGAACCTCCGACCACGCGGTCGGCGGAAGCCAGGGCATCTCCCGTCGCTGGTCGCGCCCGCCGGGCGCGTCCGGTCCACCGACGCGGGCGCGGCACCCGCAGGAGGCTCGCAGTCACATGCGCGACGGCTCGAACGACGTCGAGAACGACGTCCCGAACGACCTAGACCAGCACGGGTCACCACCCGACACCTTCCCCTTCTCGGCCGTCGTCGGTTCCGACGACCTGGCCCTGGCGCTCGTCCTCACGGCGGTCTCGCCCGAGGTGGGCGGCGTGCTCGTGCGCGGCGAGAAGGGCACGGCCAAGTCGACGATGGTGCGCGGGCTCGCTGCCGTGCTCCCCAGCCAGCAGGTCGTCGAAGGCTGCCGCTTCGGCTGCGCGCCGGGCGACGGAGCCGGCTGCCCCGACGGGCCGCACGACCCGCACGCCGAGGCCGGCACCCGAGCGGCCCGCCTCGTCGAGCTGCCGATCGGCGCCACCGAGGACCGTGTCGTCGGCTCGCTCGACCTCGAGCGGGCGCTGGGACGCGGCGAGACGGCATACCAGCCGGGCCTGCTCGCGGCCGCGAACCGCGGCATCCTCTACGTCGACGAGGTCAACCTCCTCCACGACCACCTCGTCGACCTGCTGCTCGACGCAGCGGCCATGGGCCGCAACACCGTCGAACGCGACGGCGTCTCGGTCTCGCACGCCGCACGGATCGTCCTCGTCGGGACGATGAACCCCGAGGAGGGTGAGCTGCGCCCGCAGCTGCTCGACCGCTTCGGGTTGACCGTCGAGGTCGCCGCGCCCCGGGAGCCCGCGCTGCGCGCCGAGGTCGTACGCCGACGGCTGGCCTTCGATGCCTCGCCGGCTGCGTTCGCGGCCCGGTTCGAGCACGACCAGGAGGCGCTGCGCGCACGGATCGCCGACGCCCGGTCGCGGGTCGGGGACGTGACCCTGACGGACGAGATGCTGACCCGGATCGCGGTCGTCTGCGCCGGTTTCGAGGTCGACGGTCTGCGCGCCGACATCGTCACGGCCCGCGCCGCCGTCGCCCACGCGGCCTGGTCGGGCCGCACGGTGGTCACCGTCGCCGACGTCCGGGCGGCGGCCCGGCTGGCACTGCCGCACCGACGGCGCCGCAACCCCTTCGACTCTCCCGGCATCGACGAGGACCTCCTCGACGAGCTCCTCGGCGACGACCAGCCGGATCCCGAGCCCGAGCCCGACCCAGGTGACGGCGGCGAGCCGGAGCCCGGCGACGACGAACCGGCCCACGACGGCGAGGCGCGGCCGAGCACGTCGTCGGAGACGGGACGGACCCACGGGCAGGAGTCGCCACGACAGCCCGAGCCGCAGCGGGCGGAGCACGAGCGGGGCGATGGCGAGACGGAGTCGGCGGAGGCGCCTGCGGGCGTGGCTGCCGCGTCGGGAATCAGCGCCGCCGACGAGCCGTACCGGGCGAACATGCTGCGCGCCAAGGGAATCGGACAGGGTGACCCGGGACGCCGCTCGGCCGCCCTGACGAGCACCGGACGCCGCGTCGGATCGACAACCGCCCGCACCGGTCCGGTCCACGTGCCCGCGACGATCCGCGCGGCCGCGGGGCGCGGCCCCACGAGCGATTGGTCGGGACGCCTGCGAGTGCTCCCCGGCGACCTGCGCCGGTCGGTCCTGCAGGGTCGGGAGTCCAACCTCGTGCTGCTCTGCGTCGACGCGTCCGGCTCGATGGCCGCCCGCAAGCGGATGGAGGCCGTGAAGTCTGCGGTGCTCTCGCTGCTCCTCGACGCCTACCAGCGACGCGACAAGGTCGGCCTCGTCACCTTCCGCGGGTCCGACGCCGAGCTCACCCTGCCGCCGACCGGCTCGGTCGACATCGCAGCCCGGCGGCTTCGCGACCTCCCCCACGGCGGACGGACACCGCTCGCGGAGGGGCTCGCGACGGCATACGACACGTTGCGCGTCGAGCGCCTGCGTGACCCGAACCGGCGCGCGCTCCTCGTCGTCGTCACGGACGGCCGGGCCACGAGCGGCGCCGACGCGCTGGGCCGTGCCGCGCGCGTCGCCACCGCGCTGCGCGGCGAAGGGGTCGAGAGTGTCGTCCTCGACTGCGAGTCGGGGCGCTTCCGGATGGGGCTGGCAGCCCGGCTTGCCGAGCACCTCGGCGCCGACCACCTGCCCGTCGGCGACCTCGCCGCGTCGGCCATCGTGCGCGCCGCGCACGCCTCCCGTGAGCGGGCCGCGTGATGCGCGGCCAGCCGACGACCGTCCCCGAGGACGGCCTCACCACGCGCCAGCGGCGCAACCGACCCCTGCTCATCGTCAACACCGGCGACGGCAAGGGGAAGTCGACCGCCGCCTTCGGTCTGGCCCTCCGCGGCTGGAACCAGGGCTGGTCGGTCGGTGTGTTCCAGTTCGTCAAGAGCGCGAAGTGGCGCATCGGCGAGCAGACCGCCGTCGAGACCCTCGCCGATCTGCACCGCGAGACCGGCAGGGGCGGTCCGATGGAGTGGCACAAGATGGGCGCCGGCTGGTCCTGGACCCGCAAGGAGGGCACCGAGGACGACCACGCGGAGGCGGCTCGCGAGGGGTGGGCCGAGATCAAGCGCCGGCTCGCTGCCGAGACGCACGCGGTCTACGTGCTCGACGAGTTCACCTACCCGATGGCGTGGGGGTGGATCGACGTCGACGACGTCGTCGCGACCCTGCGCGACCGCCCGGGCCACCAGCACGTCGTCGTCACCGGACGTCGCTGCCCGCAAGCCGTCCTCGACCTCGCCGACCTCGTGACCGAGATGACGAAGGTCAAGCACCCGTTCGACGCGGGCCAGAAGGGACAGCGAGGGATCGAGTGGTGAACGCCTTCAGCAGCGCCGTCGACGCGGCCGTCACGGTGCTTCCGCGCCTCGTCGTCGCCGCCCCCGGCTCGGGCCACGGCAAGACGACCGTGGCGACCGGGCTCATGGCCGCGCTGCGCGCCCGGGGCCTCGGGGTCTCGGGCTTCAAGGTGGGCCCGGACTTCATCGACCCCGGCTACCACGCGCTCGCCACGGGCCGACCCGGGCGCAACCTCGACCCGTTCCTCTGCGGCCAGGACCAGGTGGCGCCGCTCCTCGTGCACGGCGCGAAGGCCGGCGGACCGACCGACGTCGCCGTCGTCGAGGGCGTCATGGGCCTCTTCGACGGGAGGATCGGCGGCGACGGCTACGCCTCGACCGCGCACGTCGCGATGCTGACCCGCACGCCGGTCGTGCTCGCCCTCGATGTCAGCCACATGACGCGCACCGCGGCTGCGATCGTCCACGGTCTCGCGACCTTCGAGCCCGGGGTCCACGTCGCCGGGGTCGTCCTCAACAAGGCGGCGTCGGGCCGGCACACGCGCGAGGTCTGGTCGGCACTCGAGGCCACCGGGGTCCCGGTCCTCGGAGTGCTGCCGCGCGACGCCGGCATCGAGGCGCCGTCGCGCCACCTCGGTCTCGTGCCCGCCGCCGAGCGCGAAGAGGCCGCCCGGTCGGTGCGGCGGCTCGCCGAACGCGTGGCCGAGCACGTCGACCTCGACGCGGTCCTGTCGATCGCCCGGTCGGCCCCCGACCTCGACGTCCCGGCATGGGACGCCGCCACCGTCCTCGGCGAGGCCGCCCGTCCGGCCTCGACCGGGCGGCGCCCCGTCGTGGCCGTCGCGGGCGGCCGTGCCTTCACCTTCCGCTATGCGGAGACCGACGAGCTGCTCCGGGCCGCGGGCCTCGAACCGGTGGTCTTCGACCCGCTCCACGCCCGGTCGCTGCCCGCGGGCACGGCCGGGCTCTACCTCGGCGGCGGCTTCCCCGAGGTCCACGCCGAGGACCTGTCGGCGAACTCCCTTCTGCGGCACGACATCCTGGACTCCGTGCAGTCGGGACTGCCGACCGTGGCCGAGTGTGCGGGCATGCTCTACCTCTCCGAGTCCGTCGACGGCCACGAGATGGTCGGCGCGATCCCGACGGCGGGGGCCATGGGCCCTCGCCTGACCCTCGGCTACCGCACCGCCATCGCTCCCGGCGACTCGGTGCTCGGGGTGGCCGGCACCCGCGTGACAGGCCACGAGTTCCACCGGACGACCGTCGGCGCGGGGCAGCGGCCCGGCTCGGCCGCCTGGCTGCTCGACGGGACGCCCGACGGCTTCGCCCTCGACCCCGCCGGCACCGGCCGCGCCACCCTGCACGCGTCCTACCTCCACACCCACTGGGCGGGTCACCCCCGGCTGGCCGCCTGCTTCGCCGAGGCCGTCCACGCGTATGCCGTCACGACCGCCCCGGGCCGGAGGGCGTCGTGAGCGCCCCGGTCGACCTGCACCACCACGGTGACCGGGACGTCGTCCCGGGTCTCGTCGACCTCGCCGTCAACGTCCGGCTGCCCGCGCCGCCGCCATGGCTGGCCGACGTCATCGCGGACTCCCTTCAGGACCTCGGGAGATACCCGGACCCGGCACCGGCGGTCGCTGCCGTCGCGCGACGGCACCGCGTCGACCCCGAGTGCGTGCTGCCGACCGCGGGCGGGGCCGAGGCGTTCACGCTCGTCGCCCGGGCGGTCGCCGGCAGCCGCCCGGTCGTCGTGCACCCGCAGTTCACCGAGCCCGAGGCAGCCCTCGTCGCCGCCGGTCGCCCGGTCGGACGGTGCGTGCTGCAGCACGAGGACGGCTTCCGCCTCGACCCGTCGTCCTTCGCCCCGGCGGGTGAGCACGCCGACGCCGACCTCGTGTTCGTCGGCAACCCGACGAACCCCACGGGTGTGCTGCACCCCTCCGGCGCCGTGCGGTCGCTGCGCCGCAGCGGTCGCGTCGTCGTCGTCGACGAAGCCTTCATGGACGCTGTGCCGGGCGAGTCCGAGTCGGTCGTCGGCCCCGACCTCGAGGGCCTGATCGTCGTCCGGTCGCTGACGAAGACGTGGGGCCTGGCCGGTCTGCGCGCCGGCTACGTCGTCGGCGACCCCGCGCTCGTCGCCGCCCTGCGCGACGTGCAACCGCCGTGGTCCGTCTCGAGCCCGGCCATCGCCGCCACGGTCGCCTGCCTGTCCGAGCGCGCCGTCGCCGAGGCCGAGGAAGCGGCCGTCGCCTTCGCCGCCGACCGTGCGGTCCTCGTGCACGAGCTCGCCGCTGTCGGGCTCCGCACCGCGGCCCCGTCGACAGCGCCCTTCGTCCTCGTGGACACGAGCCCTCTCGGTGCAGGGTCCGTCCGCGAGGGCCTCGCCCGCCTCGGGTTCGCCGTGCGCCGGGGCGAGACGTTCCCCGGACTCGGCCCGACGTGGATCCGACTCGCGGTGCGTGACCCCGAGACCTCACGCAGCATCGCTGCGGCGCTCGACGACCTGAGGAGAGTGCGCCATGTCGCCTGAGCTGAGCTTCTCCGGCCTCTCGGTCCTCGTCGCGCGCATCGCACCGCACTCGGTCGCGACGGTCCACGCGCTCCTGGGCGACGGGGCCCGCGTGACCGTCGCCGCGGCGCTCGACGACCTGCCGACGTCGCTGCGCGACCTCGCCGAACGCGGGCTCGTCACGCTCGTCCCGCAGGCCGACCCGACGGCATACGACGTCGTCCTCCGCGGGGACCCGTCGACGTCTCCCGCGCCGACCCCGGACGTCGCTGTCGCAGAAGGCCGGCCGGTGGTCGGGACGGTGACGCTCCTCGGAGGCGGCCTCGGCGACCCCGGCCTGCTGACCGTCGCCGGGATCGAGGCCATCCGGCAGGCCGACGTGATCGTCCATGACCGGCTCGCGCCGCTCAGCGCGCTGCGGCACGCCCGCGACGACGTGCACGTCGTCGACGTCGGCAAGATCCCGCGCGGCGACTTCACACCGCAGGACCGGATCAACGACCTCCTCGTCGAGCACGCACTCGCTGGTCAGAACGTCTTGCGCTTCAAGGGAGGCGACAACTTCGTATTCGGCCGCGGCGGTGAGGAGGCCGAGGCCTGCGCGGCGCGCGGCATCCCCGTCGTCGTCATCCCGGGCATCTCGTCGAGCATCGCCGCACCGGCCCTCGCCGGCATCCCCGTCACGCACCGCAGCCTCGTGCAGGGATTCACCGTCGTCAGCGCCCACGTGCCGCCGGGCGACCCCCGCAGCACGCTCGACTGGGCGGCCATCGCGCGGAGCCGCACCACGATCGTCGTGCTCATGGGCGTCGCCACGCTGGGAGCCGTCGCCGAGACCCTCGTCGCCGAGGGATTGTCGCCGAACACCCCTGCGGCCGTCGTGGCCGACGCGGGGCTGCCGAGCATGCGAACGGTCCGAGCATCCCTGCGCGACATCGACGCCACCGCCCGCCGTGACGGTCTCGGCGCCCCTGCCGTCGTCGTCATCGGTGACGTCGCAGCCCTCGACGTCCTGCGATGAGCCGCTCCGCCGGACTGGTCCTGGGCTGGGCGCTCGACCAGGCGTTCGGGGACCCGCGCCGCTGGCACCCCGTGGCCGGGTTCGGCTCGGCTGCAACGGCCCTCGAGGGGCGGACGTATGCCGTCCATCGGGCTCGCGGCGTCTCGCACGTCGCGCTGCTCGTGGGCACCACCGTCGGCCTCGGCGTCCTGGCGGAGCGGTCGACCCGGAGGAGCCGCGTCGCCCACACCCTCGTGACCGCTGCGGCGACATGGGCCGTGCTCGGCGGTCGCTCACTGACGCGGGAGGCGTCCGCGATCGACGGCCAGCTGCGGCAGGGTGACCTCGCGGCCGCCCGTGTGCAGGTGCGCAACCTCGTCGGGCGGGACACGACGCGGCTCGACGCCGACGATGTCGCGCGCGCCTGCATCGAGTCGCTCGCCGAGAACACGTCCGACGCCGTCGTCGCACCGCTCCTGTGGGGTGGCCTTCTCGGCGTCCCCGGCCTGCTCGGCTATCGAGCCGTCAACACGCTCGACGCGATGGTCGGTCACCGCAACGACCGCTACCGCGAGTTCGGCTGGGCCGCAGCGAGGCTCGATGACGTCGTCAACTGGGTCCCGGCGCGGGTCGCGGCCGGACTGGCTCTGGCGAGCGCCGAGTCGAGGGAACGAGCTGTCGCCGGCTGGAGGGCGATCCGGCGTGACGCCCCGGCCCACCCGAGCCCCAACGGCGGCGTCGTCGAGGCGTCCTTCGCCGGTGTGCTCGGGGTGCGGCTCGGTGGCTCGAACAGCTACGAGGGCGAGATCGAGGACCGCGGCACCCTGGGCGACGGCCCGGCGGCGAGGGCCCACGACATCACCCCGGCCGCTCGCCTCGCGCAGCGCGTCAGCGTCGGCTCCCTCGCCGTCGCGGTGGTCATCGCCTGCACCGCGACAACCCGCCGTCCGGCGCGCCGCCGCGCCACCTGACCTGCGCCGACCGCAGGAACCGACCACGTGGCGCCCAACTGCGGGCGGACCGGGAGAAGGGCGGTCAGGGAGCGAGGTCGACCTCGTCGCCGACGCTGATCGTCCCGGACGTCAGCAGCCGGAAGACCGTCCCGGCCCGCGCGTGCAGCGCCCGCGCCGCGCCCGGGCCGAGGTTGTCGTCGAGGAGGCGACAGGGCGCCGCGATGCGCACGACCTCGAGCTCGACGTCGCCGATGGTGATGCGGTCGCCCGGCCTCGTGGGGATCGTCCCGCCCGAGATCGTCAGGTTGCGTCGCGTCAGCCCCGGCTCGACCGGGCGCCCGAGGTCGGCGGCCGCTGCCTCGAGGTCGGGCACCGACTGGATCGTCACGTGCCGGTGCCGGCTGCCGTGGTAGCGGTCCCCCACGAGCCCGGCCCCCGCTTCGGCCTCGACCCTCGGGACCGAGCGCGTCGGCAGCCGGCGACCCTTGGCGACGTGGATGGAGACGACGGTCGGCGGCCCGGTGGGTGGGTCGAGGTGCATGCCCGCAAGGCTAGGCGTCCGGCTCCGGCTGGGCCGGCACGGGTGGGATGCGCAACCCCGGCGGCCCGGAGCCGTGCTCGCGCTCGTACCACGCGGCATACGCGGCGACGGCGGTCGGCAGGGTGGGGAAGATGAGGTCCGTCCCGACCTTCTCGATGAAGCCCCCCGCCTCGAGCGAGGCACGCATGTCCTCCTTGACGCGTGCCATGGCGAAGCGGATCTCCCGGTCGGCGAGGGTGGAGCGCAGGGTCTCGAGCGCGTCGACGGCCGTGAGGTCGACCTCGGTGTTGGCCTCGGCGTTGAGCAGGAACCACTCGACCCCCGCGTGGCGAGCCGCCTCGTCGACGACCGTGAGGGCACGGCGCACGAAGTCGTCGGAGTTGGCGAAGAAGAGGGGCGAGTCGTAGCGGTAGACGACGAGCCCGGGCACCTGCACGGCGTTCGGGTGGTCGTCGATGTCGTGCATGCCGGCGACGTCGGGCACGTAGCCGAGCACCCCGTCGTGCGGGTGGACGATGCGGCGCAGCAGGTCGAGCACCGAGAGCGCGATCGCCGCCCCGATGCCGGGCAGCACCCCGAAGAGGAGCACGGCGGCGGTCGTCGCGAGTGCCAGCACGAGCTCGCTGCGCCGGAACGCGCCGATGCGTCGCATCTCGGCGATGTCGACGAGGCGGATCGCGGCGTAGACGACGACGGCGCCGAGCGCCGCGGTCGGGAAGGCCGCGATGACCGGCCCGAGCCAGAGCAGGGTCGCGATGACGAGGACGAGTGAGACGAGGGAGTGCAGCTGGGTGCGCGCCCCCATCGAGTCGGCGATGACGGTGCGGCTGCCGCTCGAGCTGATCGGGAAGCCCTGGAGCAAACCGGTCGCGACGTTGGCGCCGCCGAGGGCGAGGAACTCCTGGTCGCTGTCGATGGTCTCGCGGTGGCGACCGGCGAAGGCCCGCCCGGTCAGCACGTTGTCCGAGTACGCGACGAGCGCGACGCCCAGGGCCGCGGGGAGCAGGGCCCACACGTCGACCTCGGACACGTCGGGCAGTGAGAACGACGGGAGCCCGTCCGGCACGGGGCCGACGAGCGTGATCCCGAACCGGTCGGCGAGGTCGAGGACGTCGACGACCAGCGTCGACCCGAGCATCGCGATGAGCGGCCCGGGCCACTGCGGCGCCAGGCGCTGGAAGGCGAGCAGCACGACGAGCACGACGAGCGCCAGCAGCACCGTCGGCACGTGGACGTCGCCGAGGTGCGTGATGGCGTACCTCACCTCCTGGAGGAAGGAGTCGCCCTCGACGTGGAGCCCGGTCACCTTGCCGAGCTGGCTGACGATCATGAGCGCCGCGATGCCGGCCATGTAGCCGACGAGCACCGGCTTGGACAGCAGGTCGGAGAGGAAGCCGAGCCGCGTCACGAAGCCGACGAGGCAGATGAGACCGACGGCGATCGCGAGGAGCGCAGCCATCTCCTGGCGCATCGCCATGCCGCCGCCGGCCGTCACGAGGGCACCCACGCCGGCAGCCGTCATGAGCGCCGTCGTCGACTCGGGCCCGACCGACAGCTGCCTCGAGGACCCGAGCACCGCGTAGACGAGCAGCCCCGGCCCGACGGCCCACAGCCCCGTCACGGCAGGTAGCCCGGCCACCTCCGCATAGGCGAGGACCTGCGGCACGAGGTAGGCGGCGACGGTGATGCCGCCCAGCACGTCGCCGCGCAACCACACCGTGTCGTAACGGCGCAGGACCGCCACGCCCGGGAGCAGCCGCTCCCACCGCGCCCGCTGCTGCAGGTCCGCGCTCACCTCTCGAACCTACGCGAGGTCGTATGCCGTCAGGCCGGTTTCGCGCCGATGGCGACCACGGCATCCCCCACCGACTCGACGACGGCCACGCCGTCGGGCACCGGCGGCCGCCGCACCACGACGACGGGCACCCCGAGGTCGTGCGCGGCAGCGAGCTTGTCCTCCGTCAGGGCGCCGCCGGAGTCCTTGGTGAGGAGCACGTCGACGGCCCGGCTCTCGAGGAGCTCGCGCTCGGCGGCGTAGGGGTAGGGTCCGCGCGCCCTCAGCACCTCCCAGGAGGAGGGCACGTCCCAGTCGGGCGGGTCGACGACCCGCGCCAGGACGTAGCGGTCGTCCCACGCGGCGAAGGTCTCGAGCTGCTGTCGCCCGGTCGTGAGGAACGGCCGGACCCCGAGGGCCTCGGCCGCGACCCGCGCGGCCTCGACGTCCTCGACCCAGGTGAACTCCCCGGCGAGCGGGTGGTGGCACCACCCCGGCCGCTGGAGTCGGACGAGCGGCAGGCCGACCCGGCCGCAGGCGGCGACGGCATTGCCCGTGATCCGCGCGGCGAAGGGGTGGGTCGCGTCGACGACGACGTCATAGCCGTGCGTCATGAGGTGGTCGGCCAGACCGTCGACACCGCCGAAGCCTCCGGTGCGGACCTCGCCGACCGGCAAGGCCGGGGCGCTGACCCGTCCGGCGAGGCTCGACACCACGTCGTCGCCGCGCTCGACGAGGCGACCCGCGAGGTCCCGCGCCTCCCCCGTGCCTCCGAGGACGAGGACGCGCACGTCAGGCGGGGACGCGCAGGCGGCGCGTCATCTCGCCCACGGCGACGGTGATCGAGTGGCCGAGGTGCACGCACGGTCCGCTGATCTCGTTCTGCTGGCTGCCGCCGAGCCCGATGACGACCTCCGGGTGGACGCGGGCCACGGTGTCGACGATCTCCTGCGCCGAGGCGATGTCGATGTTGCGCGGCACGGCCATGACCATGCCGGTCGCCCCTCGAGCCTCGATCGCGCGCAGCCAGTCATCGACGGGCAGGTCGGCGCCGACGTAGACCGTCGCGAAGCCGGCCCGACGCGCGGCCACGGCAAAGGCGAGCAGACCGAGCTCGTGACGGGAACCGGGTGGCAGACCGATGAGGAGGGTCGGGCCGTCGACCCGGCCCGACGCGGCCTCGTAGGCGGCTGCCAGACGGCGCTGGACGGCATACGAGACGAGGTGCTCACCGGCGACCGTGAGCCGGCCGTGCGCCCACTCCTCACCGACGAGCTGGAGGGTCGGCATGAGCCAGTCGTCGACGACGTGCTCGAACGTGCCGAGCGCGAAGCGCGCATCGAGCACCGCCGTCGCGGACGCGGAGTCGAGTCGCTCGGCCGCGCGGATGAACGCCTCGGCGTCCTCGGACTGGTAGCGCCCGCCGGGTCGCAGCGGCGCGACGCGGCTGCCGCGGCCCTCGCGGTCAACGCGGCCGAAGGGGGCCTGGCGACCGGCGGGATCGCGGCTCGAGAGCCGGCGGGTCGTCTCGGCGGCAGCCTCGCGGGCCGACCAACCCTCGTTGACGAGGGAGTTCATGATCGCGAGGGCCCTGACGTCCTCCGGACCGTAGAGCCGGTAGCCGCCGTCGGAGCGCTGCGGGCTGACGACGCCGTAGCGGCGCTCCCAGGCGCGCAGGGTGGCGACGCTGATCCCGGTCAGCTCCGCGGCACGCTTGATGGTGTACATCCGCTACCCCAGCCTGCTCAACGCGTCCCGCATCCCCTGCTCGGCCTCGTCGCCGAGCTTCTTGAACGCCGGCGCGAGCAGCGGTGCGGCGAGCTTGGCGATGCCCTTGAACTCGAAGTCCGCCCGGTAGGTCACCGTCGTGCCCTCGCCCGCGGCTGCTCCCGAGCCGGTCACGGTGCGCACGAAGGTCATCGTGTCCTTGGCGACGACCGTCGCGTTCTCGCCCCGCAGCGCGAACCGTTCGTCGGGGACGTGCTCGATGACCATGTAGTCGAGCTCGGTCTCACGGCCGAGGAACTTCGACACGTTGTGGTAGCGCGTGCCGAGGCCTCCGTCGCCCGACACCCGCTCGGTGCGGACGGTCCCGGGGTCCCATTCCGTGGTGTTCGTGAAGTCGCTGAGGTACGCGAACACACGGTCGACCGGGTGTGCCACCGTGACGCTGCGCTCGATCTCCATGCGTTCTCCAACCTTTGACAGACCTTGTACAGCCACTCTACGGTGTGGACGAAGGATGGACAACGCACGACGCGACCTCCGTCACTCGAACCGTCGGAACCATCCGGTCGGGGCTCCGCGCCGAACCACACGGGACCACATCAGCCAGGAGGCCTCGGTGACTCGACCGAACCGACCCACCCCATCGACCAGACCGACCGCAGCCGTCATCGGCGCCGGCGTGTCCGGCCTGACCGCCGCCCACGTGCTCAGCGCGACGCACGACGTCACCCTCTTCGAGAGCGACACACGGCTCGGCGGACACGCGCACACCCACGACGTCCCCGGACGCGACGGCAGCCTGCGCATCGACAGCGGCTTCATCGTGCACAACGAGAAGACCTACCCGCACCTGCTGCGCCTGTTCAGCGAGCTCGACGTGCCGACCCAGCCCACCGAGATGAGCATGAGCATCACGTGCGAGGGGTGTGGCCTGTCGTATGCCGGGGGGCGCGGTCCCAAGGGCATGTTCGCCCAGAAGCGCCGCCTCGCCGACCCCCGCTTCATCCGGATGCTCCGCGACGTCCCGCGCTTCCACGCGGCGGCGCGCGCCCTCCTCGCCGACGAGTCGCAGGACCCGACATGGGGCGAGTTCCTCACCGACCAGGGCTTCTCCGACTACTTCGTGCGCCACTTCGCGATCCCGCTCGTGGCCTGCGTCTGGTCCTGCGGCGACCTCGACGCGTCGTCCTACCCGGCGCGTCACCTCTTCCGGTTCCTCGACCACCACGGCATGCTGACGGTGACGGGGTCGCCCACGTGGCGCACCGTCACCGGCGGGTCGGCGACCTACGTCGACCGGCTCGTCGAGCGCCTGCCCGACGTGCGCAAGGAGAGCCCGGTGACCGCCGTGACGAGGCACGACGACGGCGTCGACGTGCTCGTGCGCGACGGGCGGACGGCGACCTTCGACCGCGCCGTCATCGCCACGCACGCCGACCAGGCCCTCGACCTGCTCGCCGACGCGACGCCTGACGAGAAGCGCGACCTCTCGGCGATCCGCTACTCCCGCAACGAGACCTGGCTGCACCGCGACTCGTCGGTCCTGCCGAAGCCGCGCCAGGCCAAGGCCTCGTGGAACTACCGCATGCACGCGTGCGACGCCCCGGCCCCCGACGTCACCGTCAGCTACTGGATGAACCGCCTCCAGGGCATCACCGACGCCGACGACCACGTCGTGACCCTCAACCCGGCCGGCAGCATCGACGAGTCCCTCGTGACGGCGCGGATGTCCTACGACCACCCGATCTTCACGCGTGAGGCCGTCGAGGCCGCGTCGCGCCTGCGCGAGGGCGGCGGCGACCGCCTGGCCTTCGCCGGCGCGCACCTCGGCTGGGGCTTCCACGAGGACGGCTGCCGCTCCGGCGTGGAAGCCGCACAGTCCTTCGGGGTGCTCTGGTGACGCCCGTCCTGACGCCGCCCGCGGTGCCCGCGCTCGTCGACGGCACCGTGGCCCACGCGCGCCGCACCCCGCTGCACCACAGCTTCACGTACGGTCACTACCAGTGGCTCGTCGACGTCGACCATCTGCCCCGGCTCCCTTGGCCCGCAAGGCTGCTCGCGCGCTTCGACGTCCGAGACCACCTCGACGGGGGTCGGCTCGGGGGTGGCATCCGCGGCGACGTCGAGCGCTTCCTCGGGGCGCGTGGTGTGTCGCTGGCCACCGAGGACCGCGTCCTCATGCTCGCCAACGCGCGGGTGCTCGGCCACACCTTCGACCCGCTGTCGGTCTTCTGGTGCCTGCGTCCCGACGGCTCGCTCGTCGCCGTCGTCTTCGAGGTGCACAACACGTACGGCGAGCGCCACGCCTACCTCCTCGACGTCCACGACGACGGCACGGCGACCGTCGGCAAGGCCTTCTACGTCTCCCCTTTCAACGACACCCGCGGGGAGTATGCCGTCCGCCTCGTCCTCGAGCCCGGTGCCGTCAGCGTGACGGTGGCGCTCGACCGCGACGGCGAGCGGATCATGACCGCCGTCACCCGCGGCACCCCGGAGCCGGCCACGACCCGTGCGCTGCTCCGCCTCGTCCGACGTCACGGCCTCGTCACGCAGAGAGTGACGGCCCTCATCCGGGTACACGGCATACGGCTGTGGTTGCGCCGTCTGCCCGTGATGCCTCGCCCCCGACACCCCCAGGAGGCCGTCCGATGACCGCCCAGTCCCCCACCGCGCTCCAGAACATGGCCCAGCCGCTGTGCCTGCGCCGGCCCACCCTGCGCGTCCTGTGCGTGCGCGCCCGCCTGGCTCGGAGCATCCTCGCCCAGGTGGCCAAGCGCGTCCCGGTCGACGTCGTCATGCCGGACGGCTCGCTCCTCGGTGGCGCCACGCGTCGAACCGACCGCCCCGGGCTCGAGATCGTGCGCCCGACCGCGGTCTTCGAGCGGCTCGCGCACCACCCCAAGATCGGGATCGGCGAGGCCTACATGGCCGGGGACTGGAAGGCTGCCGAGGGCACCGACCTCGCCGAGCTGCTCGTGCCCTTCGCCGAGCGCATGACGACGGCCGTCCCCCAGGGGTGGCTGCGGCTGCGCGGCTTCGTCGACCGCCGCATCCCGACGATCCAGAACAACTCGCTGCTCGGGTCGCGCCGCAACATCGAGGCGCACTACGACCTGTCCAACGACCTCTTCGCGACCTTTCTCGACGAGACGATGAGCTACAGCTCGGCGATCTTCGACGAGGACCAGCCGCTGCGCACGCAGTCGTTCGAGGAGGCGCAGCTGCGCAAGGTCCACGCGATCCTCGACATGGCCAAGGTCGGCCAGGACAGCCGCGTGCTCGAGATCGGCACCGGCTGGGGCACTCTGGCCCTGGAGGCGGCGCGGCGAGGTGCCACCGTCACCAGCGTGACGCTCTCCAAGGAGCAGGCGGCACTCGCCCGGCAGCGCGTGGCCGACGCCGGCTTCACCGACACCGTCGACATCCGCATCCAGGACTACCGCGAGGTCGAGGGTGTCTACGACGCCGTCGTCAGCGTCGAGATGATCGAGGCCGTCGGCGAGGAGTACTGGGAGACGTACTTCCGCACCATCGACGAGCGCCTCGCCCCGGGTGGCATCGCCGCCGTCCAGGCGATCCTCATGTCGCACGAGCGGCTCATGGCGACGAAGCACTCCTACGGCTGGATCCAGAAGCACATCTTCCCCGGTGGGCTCATCCCGAGCCTCCAGGCGATGAGCGAGACGACCGACGCCACGACGACGCTGCGCATGTCGGCCGTCGAGGCCTTCGGCGCGGACTACGCCGAGACCCTGCGGCGCTGGCGCGAGACCTTCCTCGCCCGCTGGCCCGAGGTGCACGCCCTCGGCTTCGACGAGACCTTCCGTCGCAAGTGGGAGTTCTACCTCGCCTACTGCGAGGCGGGATTCGCCACCGGCTACCTCGACGTCGCCCAGGTGCGCTTCGAGCGAGAGGGTGCCGCAGCCGCGGCCTCGTGATGGCTCCGTCGACGACGTCGATCCTGTGGTTCCGCCGCGACCTGCGGCTGCACGACCACCCGGCGCTGCTCGCAGCCGTCGACGCCGCGAGCCACGTCCTGCCCGTCTTCGTCCTCGATCCGCGCCTGCTCGAGACCGACACGCCCCGCGCTCGCCGGCTGCTCGCGTCGGTCGCCTCGCTCCAGAAGGACACCCGCGGGGCGCTCGTCGTCCGGCGCGGCGACCCCGTCGACGTCATCCCCGAGCTGGCCGCGCAGGGCGGCGTGCAGCAGGTGCACGTCTCGCGGGAGACGACGCCGTACGGCCGCCGCCGCGACGAGGCCGTCGAGAAGGCCCTCGCCGAGGACCGGCGCGAGCTCGTCGCCACGGGGACGCCGTATGCCGTCGGGCCGGGTCGCATCGTCAACCAGTCGGGGTCGCCGTACAAGGTCTTCACGCCGTTCTCGAAGGCGTGGCACCAGCACGGGCGGCCTGCTCCGGCGCCCCGCCCCAAGCGCATCCCCTGGCTGCGCGGCGACGTCCGCAGCGACCCGCTGCCCGAGGCACCGGACATGGAGGCCGGCGAGGCCGCCGCGCTGAAGCGGTGGGAGAGCTTCCTCCACGACGGGCTCACGGCATACGACAAGGAACGCGACCGTCCCGACCTCGACACGACGAGCCGACTGTCGGCGCCACTCAAGTACGGCGAGATCCACCCCCGCACGATCCTCGCCGACATCGCGGCGCACTCGGCCGGGCGGTCTCAGGCGGCGAGCACCTTCGTCACCGAGCTGATCTGGCGCGAGTTCTACGCCGACGTGCTGTGGCACCACCCGGACTCGGCGTGGCACGACCTGCGGCCCGAGCTGACGAAGCTCCCCTACGACTCGGGCGCCGAGACCGACCGGCTGGTCGACGCGTGGCGCGAGGGGCGCACCGGCTACCCCATCGTCGACGCCGGCATGCGCCAGCTGATCGCGGAAGGCTGGATGCACAACCGCCTCCGGATGATCACGGCGAGCTTCCTCA
Organism: Terrabacter sp. Ter38; assembly: GCF_024519435.1. GTDB lineage: Bacteria > Actinomycetota > Actinomycetes > Actinomycetales > Dermatophilaceae > Terrabacter. The sequence goes on along the minus strand of NZ_JALJRZ010000004.1, from coordinate 143,637 downwards.
CCAAGGACCTCCACGTCTGGTGGCCGGTCGGGGCGCAGCACTTCCTCGACCACCTCATCGACGGCGACATCGCCTCCAACAACCACGGCTGGCAGTGGGTCGCCGGCACGGGCACCGACGCGTCGCCCTACTTCCGCGTCTTCAACCCAGTGACGCATGGGAAGAAGTTCGACCCTGACGGGGAGTACGTCCGGCGCTGGGTTCCGGAGCTCGCACACCTGCCGGCGGGCGCGGCCCACGAGCCGTGGAAGCACGACAACGGGTACGACCACGGGTATCCCCAGCGTGTCGTCGACCATGATGACGAGCGCAAGGAGACCCTGGCCCGCTACGAGCGCGCCCGAGGCTAGGAGACGAGATGCGGGGCCCCGTGACCGAGCTGCGTGCGTTCGTCAACGCCGCGCTCATCGAGAAGGTGGACCGCGACCACCGCGACCCCGACGACGTCTTCCGGCGCCGCCAGATCGTCGTCGCGCTCACCTTCGTCGTGGGCACCGCGGTGCTGGCGTGGGCGCTGCGGATCACGCCGGGCGACCCGCTCTTCTACGTCGCCACGCTCGCTCTCGCAGCGGTGTGGCTCGTCGGCGCCCTCCTCTCCGGTCCGCTGCACGCGGGCATGGGGCACACGCGCCGCGGCGAGAAGGCACGGCCCATCGTCCAGTCCCTCGTGCTCGGGGTGCTGCTCCTCGTCCTCTTCCTCGTCGGTGCGCTCGTCGTCGCGCGGATCCCCGTGCTGCGCGAGCCGGTCGACCAGCTGCTCGACCACGCCCGCTTCGGGGCGTTCACGGCCGTGCTCGCCATCACCTTCGTCAACGGTGTCGTCGAGGAGCTCTACTTCCGCGGCGCTCTCTACGCCGCCCTCCCGCATCACCAGGTGGCCCTGACGACCCTGCTCTACGCCCTGACCACCGTCGGCAGCGGCATCCCCCTGCTCGTCCTGGCGGCCGCCGTCATCGGTCTCGTGACCGCCCTGCAGCGCCGCGTCACGGGCGGCTTCCTCGGCCCGATCATCACGCACGTCGTGTGGTCGACGGGGATGCTCCTGCTCCTCCCACCCGCCCTCGAGCTCACCAGGTGACCCCATGACTCCCACCCCGAACGCCACCACCCCCGACGGCACCGACGGCACCGACAGCACCGACAGCACCGGCGGCACCCGGCGACGTGCTCTCGTCACCGGCGCCTCCGGCTACGTCGGTGGCCAGGTCGTGCCGCGGCTGCTCGACGAGGGCTGGACGGTACGGGTTCTGACCCGCCGCCGGGCCTCGATGGACGACAAGCCGTGGGCCGACCGGGTCGAGGTCGCCGAGGGCGATGTCGCTTCCGCCGACGACATGCGCCGCGCGCTCGAGGACGTCGACGCGGCGTGGTACCTCGTGCACTCGATGGACGACCAGCCCGACTTCCAGGAGCGCGACCGCGAGGCGGCGACGATCTTCTCGGAAGCGGCGAAGGAGGCCGGGGTCTCGCGCATCGTCTACCTCGGCGGCCTCCACCCCGATGACGAGGTGCTCTCGCCACACCTCGCCTCGCGCGTCGAGGTCGGGCGCATCCTGCTCGACTCGGGCGTGCCGACCGCGGTGCTCCAGGCCGCTGTCGTGCTCGGTGACGGGTCGGCGTCGTTCGACATGCTGCGCTACCTCACGACCCGCCTGCCGGCGATGGTCGCGCCGAAGTGGCTCGACAACAGGATCCAGCCGATCGCCATCGACGACGTCGTGACCTTGCTCGTCGGCGCCGGCAGCCTGCCGCCCGAGGTCAACCGCACCTTCGACATCGGCGGCCCCGAGGTGCTGACCTACCGCGAGATGATCGCCCGCTTCTCCGACGCGACGGGCCGGCGCCGCCCGGTCGTCGTGACCGTGCCGGTGCTGACGCCGCGTCTCGCGAGCCACTGGGTCGGGCTCGTCACCCCGATCTCGGCGGGGCTGGCCAAGCCGCTCGTCGGCAGCCTCGTCCACGAGGTCGTCGCCAAGGAGGACGACATCCGGGAGCACGTCGACGTCCCCGGCGGATTCATCGACTTCGACACGGCGGTGCGGTCGGCGATGCGCACCGCCGAGCCCGACACTGCGATGCGCAACCTCGCCCTGACGAGCGCCGCGACGGTCGCGAGCGCGGTCGCGGGTTCGCTTGCCACGCAACCCGACTCACGCTGGTACCGCTCGCTCGACCTACCGGACTGGCAGCCCCCGACGCTCGCCTTCCCCGTGGTGTGGACCGCGCTCTACGCGGACATCGCGGCCACGTCGGCGACGGCGCTCAACGCGTACGACAAGGCCGGCGACACCGAGGGGCGCAACGCCTATCTCAAGGCCTTCGGCACCAACCTCGCCCTCAACACGGCGTGGAGCGTCCTCTTCTGGCGCGTGCGCAAGCCGTGGGTGGCGGCCGCGGAGGCGGCGCTGCTCACGGCGAGCGCGGCCGACCTCGCCCGCCGCGCCGGCACCGTCAGCAAGGGCGCGGGCATCGCCCTGTCGCCGTATGCCGTGTGGTGCGGCTTCGCGACCGCGCTCTCGACCGCGATCGCCCGCCGCAACCGCTGAGCCGGCCGGTCGGTCCGGCTCGTGACCGCCGCCATGACCGCCGCGGTGATCGCGAGGTCAGGCCGAGGCGGGCTGCTTCGTGAAGGCTCGGCGGTAGGCGACCGGTGGGATGCCGATCTCGCGCAGGAAGTGGTGCCGCAGCACGGCGGCCGTCGCGAAGCCGCTCTCCCGGGCGATCCGCTCGATGTCGAGGTCCGTCGACTCGAGCAGGTGGCGGGCCCGCAGCACCCGCTGGCTCGTCAGCCACTTGTGCGGGGTCGTCCCGACCTCGGCGGTGAAGCGGCGCGCGAAGGTGCGCTCCGACATGGCCGCCCGCTTGGCGAGCGAGGGGATCGAGTGCTCCTCGTCGAGGCGCTCCGCGACCCACTCCATGACGTCCTGGAGGCCCTCGCACGGCTCGGACGGGACGGGCGTCTCGACGAACTGGCGCTGCCCACCGGAGCGGTGCGGCGGGACGACCATGCGGCGCGCGATGCGGGTCGCGACCTCCGAGCCGAGCTCGGTGCGCACGAGGTGCAGGCACGCGTCGATGCCTGCAGCCGTGCCAGCGCTCGTCAGGACCGGGCCGTCCTCGACGTAGAGGACGTCGAGGTCCACGCAGGCGCGAGGGTGCTCGTCCGCCAGCCGCGCGGCATACCTCCAGTGGGTCGTGCACTCACGACCGTCGAGCAGGCCGGCGGCGGCGAGCTGGAAGGCGCCTGAGCAGACGGAGAGGACGCGACCGCCGTTCGCCGCGGTGTCGCGGAGGATGTCGAGGACGTCCGGGTCGTAGGGACCGTCGACGGCTCCGCCGGGGATGGCGACGAGGTCGGCGCCCCGGGCGGCCTCGAGGGGGAAGGGCGCAACGATGCTGAGGCCGCTCGTCGTGCGGAGCACCTCGCCGGGGCGTGCCGAGCAGACGCGGAAGTCGAAGGCCGGGACGCCGTCGTCGGTGCGGTCGATGCCGAAGACCTCACAGAGGACGCCGAGCTCGAACATGGCCACGGGCTCCTGGGCGATGACGGCGATGGTGCGCAGCATCCGGCCAGCATGCCACGATTGGCAGGATCTTGTCGATCATCGACAGTTCTGCCACTCGTGGCGGGATCATGATGGGCGCAGACTTTCTGCCATGGACATCATCTTCTTCCTCGTCATGATCATCGCCATCGTCGCGGCCCTCGAGCCGCACCACCGCCGGACGTTCTCACTGCCGCGCGCTCCCTTCGGCGCCGACGCCGAGGTCGACCGCGACATGGAGCGCGTCCTACACGACGTGCCCTCCGGCCACTGAGTCCCGCACCGGTCGCGTGCCGTCAGTCGACGCGCGCCCACAGGTCGCAGGCACGAGCGGTCCATCGATCCGTGGGCCGCGTCCTACGACCACTCGCTGTGCACATGGCTGTCGGCCGGGAGCCTCATCCGGCCACGCTGGGCCCACCGCCACCCTTCGGAGGGCCAGGACCGTCCGAGCCAGGTGACAGGGTGACCCCATGACGTCCTCCACGCCGCCACCCGTCGGCCGGCTCGCCTCCGTCTCATTCGACTGCCCGGACCCGTCGGCCCTCGCCGACTTCTACGGCGCCCTGCTCGGGCTTCCGCGCGCCTACGAGAGCCTGGACGGCGGGGTCGTGTCACTGTCCGACGGCGGGCTCGCCGTCACGATGATGCGCGCCACCGACCACGTCCGACCGACCTGGCCGGGGCCCGGACAGCAGCAGCAGGTGCACCTCGACATCCTCGTCACCGACCTCGATGACGGCGTGGCGCGAGCCGTAGCGCTCGGCGCAGCCGAGGCCAATCACCAGCCGGCCCCCTCGGCATGGCGGGTCCTCGTCGACCCCGCCGGCCACCCCTTCTGCCTCACGACCGTCACGGGTGACTGACACGCCACCCGCTCGGCGCACGTCGGACTAGAAGGGCGGCGGATCGGCACCGGGAGGGGCCACGGTGGAAGCCGACGTGGAAGGCACGGGGACGATCGGTCCGGGCGGGCCCGAGCCGGGGTCGCGGAGGGCCTCGCGCCAGTCCCTCGGATAGGTGATGTAGTCGCGACCCGCGAGCGAGGACCACGCGATGCCGTCGTCGCGGACCCGCTCGACCTGCCAGACGCCGGCGGTCTTGCCGTTGTGGCAGCCCCGGCTCAGGGAGTCGGAGTTGGAGACGTGGGTCGGGCCGGTCGGCCACGGGACGAGGTGGTCGAGGTCGCACCGGTCGGCCGGGACCTGGCAGCCGGGTGCGCGGCAGACGCCGTCGACGGCTCGCACGTGCTCGACCATCGCGGCGGTCGGGCGGTAGCAGTCGGTGGAGAGCTCGAGGGCGCGGCCGGTATCGACGGCGACGGCGAGGCGCTGCCAGACCGAACCCGGTGCGGTCATGATCTGCCGGGCGTGGGCGGCTGTGACCCAGCCGTGGCCGGGCAGCTCGCACGCCGCGTCCGACATCCCGACGGCGACCTCGAACGGCACGACGATGCGGACGGTCGCGGGTGCGGCGTCGGACAGCAGGCCGGTACCCGGCGACCCCTCGTCAGCGACACCCGTGCCGGACGGGACGACGCCGAAGAGGGCGAGATCGCAGAGCAGGTCGCTCCTGAGCTGGTCGATGCTGCGGTCGTCGCCGGCTGCTCGGGCGGTGCGGGCCAGGGCGTCGACCCGGTCGAGCACGCCGACGACCCGCTCGGCCGGCGCGACGACGGTGAAGGTCCCCATGCCGTCCTCGACGAGGCGGCCGTACGCCGTGCGACGCAGACGGGAGGACTGGCGGCGCTCCTCGGCGGCGCGGGAGTCGGCCGAGCGGACACACCGCTGCAGCCGGGTGGCGAAGAGGCGCGCCGAGGCGACCGAGCCGTCCGGCGCCGGCGCGAGCACCGTGGCCTCGAGGTCGGGGAGGACGTCGTCACCGAGCGCGCGCGTCTCGACGACGACGCGCAGGGCTCGCTGGAGACTGACGGCGCCGGCCCGCAGCAGTTCACGCAGCACCCGGTGACGCCGGGGTGCGGTGGCGAACTCGAGCCTTCGGGCGACCTCGCCCGCGCCCACACCGGTCGCACAGGCGATCTCCTGCGCGGCGACCTGGTCGGCCGTGATCGGGACCGGAGTGCTCGTCGTCAGCCGGGCCAGCTGCTGCTCCTCGACGGAGTGCAGTGCTGCGTAGGCATCGACGAGACGGCCCTCGAGACGAGCCTTCTGGACCTCGAGCCGCTCGATCTGCGCCAGCACCGCGTCGGCCTCGTCGTCCAGGGAGGCCGCACGACTCGCCGGCGCGCGCTCGGCGCCCGACTTGGCCTGACCGAGGAGCCAGACCACGCGAGGATTGAGGCTGCTGCCCCCGGATGTCGCGTCGGGCGCCGGACGCCCGGTGTCGAGGAATGGCACGAACTCACTCCTCCCACTCGGGTCGCCGACTCCCTCCATTAGAACAAATATTCGACTGAAATGGAAGCCTTGTCCACATCTTAATCTGATCCGATCCCCTTGCGTCGCAAGGCGATCGGAGCTACTTCACTCCTCGGCGGTCGGAGCCACTCGGGGCTTGCGCCGCGTCAGCAACACTCCCGCGATGCACAGCGCCCCACCGACGAACGTCAGGGGCGGTGGCACCTCGGAGAGCAGGGCCCAGGCGATGAGCGTCGCGATGAACGGCACGAGGAACGTCGTCAGGGTCAGCCTGCCGGCGTCGCTGCGCGCCAGGACGTAGGCCCACGTCGAGAAGGCGATCGCGGTCGGGAAGATGCCGAGGTAGGCGATCCACCACAAGGTGCTCGGGTCGCTGTCGCGCACCACGCTCACGAGCTCGCCACTCCATGGCAGGCACACGACGGCGCCGATGACGCAGGCGAGCCACGTGACCTCGGGACCCGGCAACCGCCCGAGGAGGGGCTTCTGTGCCAGGACGCCCACGGCATACGTCACCGCGGCCAGGACGGCGAGCCACACGCCCACCATGTCGCCGGAGCCACCTGAGGAGAAGCCGCGCGCGATGACGACGACTCCCGCGAAGCCGACGGCCATGCCGATGAGCAGCCAGCGGGTCATCTTCTCGCCGAGGAAGACCGTGGCGAGGAGGGCGACGATGATCGGCCCGATCTGCACGATGAGCGCGGAGGTGCCGGCGTCGATGCGCCGTTCGGCCTCGTTGAGGGCGAGGTTGTAGATGCCGAACCAGCCGACGCCGCAGAGCAGCAGCAGGGGCCAGTCCCGACGGGCCGGCCAGGTCCGGGGGCGTCGGAAGACGAGCACCCCGAGGGCGACCGACGCGACGAGCAGGCGCCCGAGCGACAGCGCGCCGGGCGGGACGTCTCTGCCGAGGTGGCGGATCGCGACGAATGCGGACGCCCACAGCAGGAGCGTGACGGCCACCGCAGCCACGACGAGCCACCTCGCACGGCTGGCGCTGGGCGGGGCCTGGGATGCAGTGCGGGAGTCCACGGTCACCCGACGACCGTAGGCGTCGACACCGACAGGGCGCCGCCGGTTTTCCGGTCAGATGTCCCCCACATCCCGCCAGCACGGAGGGGCGTCGGGTCGCACGCGCCGACGCCGGCCGTGTGGCACGGTGGACGTGCCCAACCCAAGGGTGCCGACCCGCCGCTACCCGTCCCGAGAGGCCCGACCATGTCCCGACCCCGCACCATCGACGAGGTCCTCGCAGAGGCCCGCGGTCGCCTCCACCGGCTCACGCCCGAGCAGGCCGAGGCGGCACGTGCGGACGGCGCGCTCGTCGTCGACATCCGGCCCGCGGCACAGCGTGCGGTCGAGGGCGAGCTGCCCTTCGTGACGGTGATCGAGCGCAACGTCCTCGAGTGGCGCCTCGACCCCTCGAGCGACGCGTCGCTGCCGGTCGCGAGCCACGACCTCGAGGTCATCGTCCTCTGCCAAGAGGGCTACACGTCCAGCCTGGCGGCCGCCGCGCTCCAGGACCTCGGCATCGACCGCGCCACCGACGTCATCGGGGGGTATGCCGCATGGCGGGCCTGGCTGGCCGACGCGCCGTCGAGCGCCGGGCCGTCGGGCGACGCGGTGCCGCAGACGACGCAGCCCTCCTGACCGACTCGCTCAGCCGGTCGAGGTGCGCCGAGGACAGCCGCCACCGCTGCCAGTAGAGCTGGACGTCGACGTGGTCGCGCGACCCGAGTCGCACGAGGTCACCGGCGTCGAGCAACGGCCCGAGCTGGGTCGTCAGGAGCGCACCCCAGCCGAGCCCGGAGCGGACCGCGGTCACGAAGCCGCCCCCGTCGGGCACTTCGTGCGTCGGCGGGGCAGCGTCCACGCCGTGCCGGTCGAGGATGCGCTGCTGGATGTCATCCTTGTCGTTGAAACGCACGAGGGGCATTGCAGCCCAGTTGATCCCACGTCCAGCGCGATGCCGGTCCGCGAGCCGCGGGGCCGCCGCCGGCAGGTAGCGCATCATGACGAGTGGCTCGGTCGAGCAGCCCTGGACCGGCGTCGGGTCGGACGTCACGGCGCCGAGCACCTCACCGGACCGGAGCAGCCGAGCCGAGTGGTCCTGGTCCTCGACCCGCAGGCGCAGCACGACGTCGTCCCACGCGGCCGCCTCGGTCAGGACCGCACCGAACCACGTCGACATCGAGTCGGCATTGACGACGATCGGCAGGTCGACCCGGGACCGGCCGTCGGCGACGAGACCCGCGAGCGCCTCCGACTCGAGCAGGCCCTGCTGACGGGCGAGCCGGACGAGAGTCTCGCCCGCGCCCGTGGCGCGGCACGGGGTGCTGCGCACGACGACGACCTGGCCGACCTCGGCCTCGAGCGCCTTGACCCGCTGGCTCACGGCCGACGGTGTCACGTGCAGCCGACGGGCCGCCGCGTCGAAGGTTCCGGAGTCGATGATGGCGAGGAGGGTCGCGAGGTGCTCGGGTTGCAGCCGCATGAAGCCATGCTAATGATGCTGAAGAAACCTTCGCTTCACTGAAGGTCGCGGTCCCTCTACCGTCGAGGGCGTGACCTCCCTCCTCCCCGGCTTCCTCACGATGGCCTCGCTCATCGTGGCCATCGGAGCCCAGAACGCCTACGTGCTCCGCACCGGCCTCGCGCGCCACCACGTCGGGCTGGTCGTCTCCGTCTGCGCGATCAGTGATGCGGTCCTCGTCCTCGCCGGCGTGCTCGGCGTCGGGGGTCTGCTCACGGCCCACCCGGAACTGCTGACGGTCGTGCGGTGGGTCGGGGCGGCATACCTCGTCGGCTACGGGCTGCTGTGCCTGCGCAACGCGCGGCACCCCAAGGGCCTCGAGGCCGGCGGGACCCAGCGATCGCGCAGCGGCGTGCTCGCGACCGTCGTCGCGCTCACGTGGCTCAACCCGCACGTCTACCTCGACACCGTGCTGCTCGTCGGGTCGCTCGCCAACCAGCACGGTCCGGATGGACGGTGGTGGTTCGCCGGCGGGGCCGCCCTCGCCAGCGTCGCGTGGTTCACCTCGCTCGGCTACGGCGCCCGCCTGCTCGCGCCGCTCTTCGCGCGCCCGGCGACGTGGCGTGTGCTCGACGTCGCGATCGCCATCGTCATGTTCACCATCGCCACCACCCTCCTCCTCGGCTGAGGGCCTACCTCAGACGGGTCCACCCGGCATACGCCATCGGATCTGAGGTAGTCGGCAGGCAGGGATAGGGCGGTCGTCCGATGTGGGGGTCTACCTCAGCGGCCGAGTCTGGAGGAGTCCAGAACGGCACGAACAGAGGAAAGACCATGACCACCCAGCACATCGACTTCCGCACCGTCCAGGTCGAGATCGAGTCCCGCTACCCCAGGCGTCGTCGCGTCCGCCGCGACTCGTCGCTCGAGATCATGCGGCGCACCATGGCGCGCGTCTCCCGAGATGAGAACAACCCGGGCCGCGCGCGGTGACGACGGCGACGCGACCCGTGTCGCCGTCCGATCCGCCCCTGTCGGCGGAGTACGCGATGATTCGGCGTATGCCGCTCAGCACGGGCCCCCTCATCGGGCGGGACACCGACCTGTCCCGTCTCGCCGACGCCATCGGACTGCTCCCCACCCCGGGTGCCCGGCCCGGTGGCGTCGTCGTGCTGTCCGGCGACGCCGGCATCGGCAAGTCCCGCATCGTGGGGCACCTCGTGGCCGAGGCCACCGCGGCCGACTGGTTCACCGCTGTCGGTCACTGCGTCGGCCAGGCGGGCAGCAGCCTCGCCTACCTGCCCTTCGTCGAGCTCGTCGGCACTATCGACGCGGGCCATCCCGAGGTCGTCGAGCGCGTGCTCGAGACGCATCCGAGCCTCGGCCACCTGCTTCCGGGGCGCACCGACACACCCGACCGGGACCGTTCCGGACGGAGCACCGACCCCGGCCAGGTCGCCGAGGCCGTTCACGCGCTGCTGTCCGCGCTCGGCGACGCCCAGCCGTCCCTCCTCGTCGTCGAGGACGTCCACTGGGCCGACCACTCCTCGCGCGACCTCATCACCCTCCTGCTGACCCGCGGTTTCACGCACGCGGTCGGCCTCGTCGTGACCTACCGCTCCGACGACCTCTACCGCCGCCACCCCCTGCACGAGACGCTCGCCGTGTGGGCGCGCATCGCGGGGCTCGAGCACGTCGAGCTCGCCCCGCTCCCCGACGACGCCGTGCGAGAGCTCGTCTCCGGCATCGAGGGCGCCCCCACCGACGCCGCGACGAACGCCGAGATCGCGCGCCGTTCCGAGGGCAACCCCTTCTTCGCCGAGGAGCTCGTCGCCAGCGCCGCCGCCGGCCAGGGCCTGACCGGGGGCCTGAGCCGCGTGCTCCGCGCCCGCGTCGAGCAGCTCGACGACACCGCCCAGCGCGTGCTCCGAGCCGTCGCCCTCAAGGGCGGGCAGTTCATCGGCCACGACCTCCTCTCCCGGGTCGTCGACCTCCCCGACGAGACGCTCGAGGCCGCGCTGGCCGCCGCGGTGGAGCACCACGTCCTCGAGGCCCGCTGGCCCCCGGCCTACACCTTCCGCCACGCCCTCCTCGGCGAGGCCGTCGCCGACAGCCTCCTTCCGGGAGAGCGCCTCCGCCTCCACCGGGCGTATGCCGCCGTGCTGGCCGAGCGCCCCGAGCTCGCCCCCGCCTCGGAGCTCGCCCGCCACGCCGCGGCCGTGGGCGACCTGCCGACGGCGGTCCGCGCGAGCCGCGCGGCGGCCGAGGCCGCCATGGCCGTCGGAGGCCCGCAGGAGGCGTTGCTGCTCCTGGAGCGCGCCCTCACGTGGCTCGACGAGGACGATCCCGAACGCGACGAGGTGACCCTTCGGGCGTCGCGTGCGGCGATGGTCGCCGGTGAGCCGATCCGCGCCATGGACCTGCTGCGCGACCGGCTCGACCACCCCGGCACGGCCCAGGACCCGGGCGCGCGCGCCGACCTGCTCTCGACCCTCGTCATCCGCTCCCGCATCCTCGACCTGCCCATCGACTCCATCGCCCTGACCGACGAGGCCCTGTCACTCATCGGCGAGGAGGCCGACGAGCGCCGGGTCCGGGTGCTCGTCGCCCGGGTGCAGGCGCTCGTCGACAACGGCTCGTTCGTCGAGGCCGCGGTCGTCGGCAACGAGGTGTCGCTGCTCGCCGAGCGCCTCGGCCTCGGCGGTGCGCTCGCCGAGGTGCGCACGATCATGGCGCGCATCCTCGAGGCGCAGCAGGACCTCGACTCGGTCGAGACGCACCTGCGCTCGATCGTGGCCGACATCGACCCCGACGACCCGCTGCTGCTCCGCGCCGTCCACCAGCTCGCGTCGCTCGCGCACCGGCGCGGCGACCTGCCCGGGTCGCTCGAGCTCTACGACCGCGGCGCCGCCGTTGCACGCCGGATGCACCGCGAGTGGGCACCGTGGGGGCAGGAGTGCCGCCTCCTCGGCGGCCTCACGGCCTACGAGCTCGGTGACTGGGACGGCGCGGCTCGCCGCCTCGACCTCACGGGGCGACCGGCGCCGCAGCCGGGGCGCACCATCTTCACCGGCGCCGCGCTGCTCGTGCACGCCGGTCGCGGAGACCCCGTCGACCCCGACCTCATCGCGGCGCTGCGCGAGTGGTGGCCCGTCGACGGCCTGTGCGTCGTGCTCACCGTCATGCCCGCCGTCGACGTCCTCGGCGACGCGGGCGACCTCGCCGGCCTGCTCGACCTCACGGAGGCCGCGGTCGACGTGCTCGACTCGACATGGGGTGAGTACCACGCCGTCGTGCGACTCGCCGCGCTGGTGGCCGGGCAGGCGGCCGCCCTCGTCCCGCGGGCCGACCCTCCGCTCCGGGCCCGCGCCGTCGCCGTCGTCGACGAGCTCGCCGAGCGCGGGCGCCGCATCAGCGAGCTGCGGCCCGCCGTGGAGAAGGCGAGCCGTCCGAAGTTCGAACGCGCGGCCGCCGAGTCCCTCGAGGACACGAGCCGCGAGACGTGGGCGTGGACCGCACGGCTCGAGGCGGAGGTGCTGCGGCTGCAGCGGGTCGCCGGGGTCGAGGAGCCGCCACCGGTGACCGAGCTCGTCGACGCGTGGCGCGAGAGCGTCGCGGCGTTCGAGCGCTACGGCCACGTCTTCGAGACAGCCCGCTCGCGGGCGCGGCTCGCCGAGGCCCTGCGCGCCGCGGGCGAGGACGTCGAGTCCCGCGCGGTCGCCGAGCTGGCCCGCGAGGAGGCCGTCAGGCTCGAGGCCAAGCCGCTCCTCGCCGAGCTCGACGCGGTGCGCCCCGGCGGCGTGACCGTCGACCTCACCCCGCGCGAGCTCGAGGTGCTCGCGCTGCTGGCAGAGGGCCTGACCAACGGCCAGATCGGCAAGCAGCTCTACATCAGCACCAAGACCGTGAGCGTCCACGTGTCCAACCTGCTGGCCAAGCTCGGAGCCTCCGGACGCACCGAGGCGGCCGCCATCGCGCGGCGACGCGGGCTCGTGACCGGATGAAGGCGGTCAGGCCGGCGCGCCCTCGCGCACGGCGACCCCGGGGCGCGACCGACGCAGACCGGGCGTGAGGGCGACCGAGACGACCACCGAGGCGACGGCCATGACGCCCATCGCCTGCGCGGCCGCGACCGGTCCCATCCCCAGCGCGGTCGCGACGACGCCCCCCAGCAGCGCCCCGAGGGCCTGGCCCACCATGAGGCCCGTGCCCTGCAACCCGAAGACCTGACCCCGTGCCTGCGCGTCGGTGTGGGTCACCAGCCGCTCCTGCAGGGGCAGGCTCGCGGAGTAGCCCACGGACGCCACGAAGGCCAGCGCGGCGGCATACGGCAGCGACGGGACGGCGAAGAAGGCGAGGTAGGGGACCGCGAGCAGGAGCCGCAGCGGGCCGATGAGCCGGTCGCGCACGGCCACGGCGAGGAAGCGCCCGACGACGACGTCGCCGAGCAGCATCCCCGCCGCGGTGACGGCGAAGAGGTAGCCCGCACGCTCGCCCGCGAACGGCACGAAGAGCGCCTCGCACCCGACGATGAGCCCGTTGGGCACCCACAACGTCAGGTAGAGCGGACGGATGACGCGCGACCCGAGCAGGGCGCGGTTGACCTCGCGGGTGCGGCGCACGAGAGAGGTGGCCGCGTGCCGCGGAGGGTGGTCCGCGAGGCCGAGGCGCAGCAGCACGACCGCGACGAGGAGCGCCACACCCGAGCCGAGGAAGAGCTGGGTCGTCGTGAAGGTGATGAGGAGCAGACCGCCGATGCCGTAGCCGACGATCTGCATGCCGCCGACCGCGATGTTCATCGTCGCCCGGCCCAGGATGAAGCCGTCGGGCGGGAGGATGTCGGAGACGAGCGCCATCATGCTGCCGCCGAGCGCCGAGGTGATGAGCGGGCCGACGGCCAGCAGGGCGAAACGCCACCCCCAGGCCAGACCCGGGATCGCCTGCAACAGGTCGGTGACCGTCGTCGTCGTGAAGACGAGCAGCAGCGCGGTGCGCGGACGGACGAGGTCGGAGCCGGAGCCGAAGAGGGTCTGGCCGACGATGCGCATGAGTGGCGCGCCGAACATCGCGAGGGCCGTCAGGACCGGCGACCCCGTGGCCGCGAACGTGATGGTGCCAAGCGCGAGGGACGCGACGGCATACGCCCCGATGTTGATGCACTGGACGAGGAAGAGGACCCGGAACTCACGGATGGCGAACAGCTGGCGGTAGGTCTTCACTCGCTCCACCCTGACGACTCGTGGCCCGGGCCGCTAATCTTTCGGACGGAGGCGAAACATGGGGACGTGGCGGATCTCGGCCGACCTGCTGGCACGGAGCCGCTTCGTCGTGTCCCCCCGCATCGAGACGGTCGCCGCCCTCAACGACCTGGTGCGGCCCAGCGACGCCGCGGGGCGGGCCTTCGCCGCCGCGCACCGCGAGTCGTTCGAGGCGATGCTCGCCGAGCACCCCGTGCGGCGTGCCGTCCTCGACCACAGCTGGCGCACGGGATGGATCTCCGACTGGCTCGCACTCCCGCCCGACGGTCCGGGCCGCAGCTTCGCCGGCGAGGTCGATGACGTGCGAGCCTTGGGGGACAAGCGAGTTCGCACCTACCTGCGCGAGAGCACCCCCGAGGCGTCGCTACCCCGCGTCCTCAGCCGACCGGGCACGGCCGAGCAGGCTGCCCAGCTGCTCGAGTGGGTGTGGACGCACGCCCTCGCCAGCGACTGGGGCCGCCGCGAGCGCATCCTGCGTGCCGACATCGTGTCGCGGACGGCGCGCCTCGCGACCTACGGCTGGGCCGCCGTGCTGCGCGACCTCGGCCGCGACCGCGAGTGGCTCGGCAACGGCCAGCTCCGGATCAACCGCTACGACCTGCCCTCGCGCGTCCTCGACGACGACGCCGACCTCTACTTCGTGCCCGCCCACGGCACCGCCACGTGGGTCGGCTGGGATCTCCCCCGTCGCTACGCCATCTACTACCCCGTGACCGGAGCCCTCGCCGAGGTCGACGGCCAGGCAGACGACGGGCTCGAGCGCCTTGTCGGCAGCGCTCGCGCGCGGCTGCTCCGCGCCCTCGACGGACCGTCGAGCACGAGCGCGCTCGTCGCCCGTACGGGTATGCCGCTCGGCTCGGTCGGCGACCACCTCAAGGTGCTGCTCGCCTCGGGCAGCGTGCTGCGCCGACGGTCGGGACGCGAGGTGCTCTACTGGCGCACTGCCCTGGGCGACGCGCTCGTGGCCTCCGGTCGGGGAGTTCTCCCCATGTACCGCAACGCCGCTCGCCCCTAGCGTCGGCGCTGCGGACGCGCCCGCGTCCAGCCACCGACACACGCTCAGGGGTCGTCATGTGTGAGCTCCACGAAACCTCCAGTCCCGCCGTGGGGCGCCGCACGCTGATCCGCGGCGCCGGCGGCCTCCTCATCGGCGGCGGCCTCGTCGCCGCCACGGCCACCGCTGCCCAGGCCGCCACGTCGCAGAACGGCTGGCCCGCCGGCTCGTCGTCGACCGTCCCGCTGGCCACCCTGGCTGTCGGTGCCGCGACCTTCCCGGCCGGCGTCCGCCGTGGTGACGTCCACGTCGTCCTCGGCTACGTCGCCCGCCGCTTCAACAGCGAGGTCGAGTCGCTCGTCAAGGGCTGGTGCTGGGGCCACAGCTACCGACCGATCTCGGGCAGCACCACCCTGTCGAACCACTCGAGCGGCACGGCCATCGACCTCAACGCCCCGCGCCACCCGCTCGGCACGTCGGGCACCTTCACGGCGACGCAGCGTTCGCACATCCGCTCGATCCTGAACGCGTGCAACGGAGTCGTGCGCTGGGGTGGCGACTACTCGGGCCGCAAGGACGAGATGCACTTCGAGATCAACGTCCGTCCCGGGGACGCTCGCCTCGCGGCCCTCGCCCAGCGGATCGGCGGCGGGGTCGGCACCCCGACACCCGCCCCGATCGCCTGGACCACGGTCAAGCGCGGGGCGAGCGGCTTCCGCGTCACGGCCATCCAGCACCTGCTGCGCCAGCGCGGGTTCAGCCTCACCGTCGACGGCTCCTTCGGACCGACGACCCAGGGCCGCGTCATCTCGTTCCAGCGCTCCACGGGCCTCACGGCCGACGGAGTCGTCGGACCGAAGACGTGGTCGGCACTCGTCGTCGCCGTCAAGCGCGGATCGAGCGGCCAGGCCGTCGTCGCGGCACAGAAGCTGCTGACCCACCGCGGCTACACCCTCACCGCCGACGGCGTCTTCGGCGCGATGACCGCGACGAAGACGCAGGCCTTCCAGCAGTCCCGCGGCCTCACCGCCGACGGCATCGTGGGCGCACGCACCTGGGCCACGCTCACCGCCTGACGGCAGCCCTTCTCAGGTACCGCTGCGGGGGACGTGCGTGACGGATTCATGAAGAAGAAGATCGGCCTCCCCGACTCCGACGCCGACCTCGACGCCTCTCTAGGGGACGCCGGGCAGACGCTCAGCTCGACCTCTGCCGCTGACGTCTGGCCTGGCCGGGCCTGGCCCGGCGGCGTACGTCCTGGTCTCCGGGTGCGGCGGCCCGATGCAACGACACACCCGGGCCAAAGGTTCACCGGACGCCCCTCGATTTCCGGTTGGCCGTCCGCTCACCATGGAGGATGGACAACCACCTCGCCGTGCACCATGGCACTCCCTCGCGTCGCCTCGTCCTCGGCTCGGCTGCTGCCGTCGCCGTCACCGCCCTGACTGTTCCCGTCGCCTCCGCCGAGCAGGGCCATCGCCGCGGCCGCCTCCCGGCGCGCCTCGACCTGCCGGTCGGGACCCGCCCCGAGGGCATCACGTCCGGCCCCAGAGCGACCTTCTACGTCGGCTCCGTGGCCGATGGGCGCATCGTCACGGGCAGCCTCCGCACCGGAGTCGTCCGCACGCTCCTCGCTCCCGAGGCCGGTCGCTCGCTGCGCGGCCTCTACTTCGACGCCCGCACCGGGCTCGTCTGGGCCGTGGGCTCGCTCGGCGCCGTCGGACACGTCTGGGCGGTGGACGCCCGGTCGGGAGCCGTCGTCGGCGACACCGTCGTCCCCGGGGCCGGGTTCCTCAACGACCTCGTCGTCACCCGTCGCGCGGTGTGGGCCACCGACTCGAACGTCGACCGCCTCACGATCGTGCGACTCACCCGCCTCGGCCGCCCGTCCGGGGCCCCAGCCGAGTTCATGAACCTCACCGGCGACTGGCCGACAAGTCCCCCGAACACCTTCAACGCCAACGGAGTCCGCACCCTGCCACACGGACCCATCGTCCTGAACCACAGCCGCGTGGGAGGCCTCTGGCAGGTCGACGGATCGTCTGGCGTCGCCCGCCAGATCCCCGTTTCCGGAGGACCGCCGATCACGAGCGGCGACGGGCTGGAGCTCGTGGGCCGAACCCTCTACAACGTGCGCGGGAGCGGCCCCCAGGACGTCAGCGTCGTGCGGCTCCACACCCACGCCGGTGAGCTGCGGGGCCGGTGGGTCGCCACACTCACCGACGCCGGACTCGACGTGCCGTCGACCGCCACGGCCGCGCTCGGGTCGCTGTGGGTCGTCAACGCTCGCTTCGGGATCCCCTCGCCCGACACGGCACCCTTCTGGGTCACCCGCCTCCCGGCCGGATGACGAGGCCGTCCGGCCGCCGGGTCACCCATGGACCCGGCGGCCGGACGGGCGCACACTGGACGGATGGACACGCGCCGCAGCAGGTTGACCCGTCGCAGCGCCCTGACCGCCGTCGCGGGCTCGGCACTCGTCGCCCTCACGGCCCTGGCCGGATCGTCGGCCGTCGCCGCTCCCCGGACGGCGGCCCCGGCCGCCCCCGTCGTCACGACATCCCTCGCCGACGTGCGCCTGCCGTCGGCGTCGACCCCGCACCACGTGCCCACGCGAGCTGGGTCGTGCTCCGTCTCGATGATGAGCGACCTCTAGCGTCAGCCCCCGGGCCGGCTCGCTGGTGCCGGTGCGGCGCGCCCGGCCACGATTGGGTCACGGTCGGTGACGACGACGGCCCGACTGGGTACGTCGCGTCAGTTCGGACCCGGGTGACGTCCCGGGTCCCCGTCCCGCCGGTGAGGAGCCCGCCATGCCGACGTCGCCCCGCACTACGCCGCGCGAGTGGATGAACCACCTCGAGCACACGCTCGAGGCGTTCGACGAGACCGGCGGCCACCGCGTGCTGACCCAGGTCTTCGACGAGCTCGGCGTCGAGGACGCCCTCTCCCTCGTCGTGCTGCCCTACCTCCAGGAGCTCGGCGAACGCTGGTCGACCGGGTCGATCGGCGTGGCCCAGGAGCACTTCGCGAGCAACGTCCTGCGCTCGCGGCTCTCGGTGCTCATGGGGGCCGACGAACGCCCCGAGGGTCCCCTCGCCGTGCTCGCGTGCATGCCCGGCGAGCAGCACGAGTTCGGGCTCATGGCCACCGCGATCGTGCTCTCGCGCCTCGGCTGGCGCACCTGCTACCTCGGGGCCGACACACCCTCCGCAGAGCTCGCCCTGACCTGCCGGACGCTCCAGCCCGAGGTCGTCGTCGTCGCGGCACGCCGGGCCACCGCCTTCGCCGCCCACGCGCCCGCGCTGCGCCGCGTCGCCCGCTCCACGCCCGTGCACGTCGCGGCGGCGGGCGCCACCGACGACGCCGCCCAGCTCTGCCACGCGACCCGCCTCCTCGGCGACCCCGTCCGCGGCGCCCGCACCCTCCACGCGGCCCTCGGCGACTCCGCCAGGGAGATCGACGAGTCCGCGGCTGTCTGACGACGGGCCGGCCCGCCCACGACGCGCGTGACCTGTTCGGCGATAGGCTCGTTTGCCGTGCCCAGGCACCGTGACCGCAGGACCCGACCGATGGAGCTCCCATGAACGCAGGACCGAACGGCCCGCAGCACCTCGTCGACCAGGTCGGGTCGGAGCCCGTCGAGGGACCCGGCCGCAAGGGCCGCGACCCGCGGATCGGGCTCGTCTTCGCGGGCATCGCCGCCGCCGCGCTCCTCGTCGCCGGCCTCATCACCGTCGTGGTCAGGATGGCCGGCTGAGCGAGGCGTGCGCACGATCTGAACGACCTGGCGTCGAGCGCATGACCTCGGCCGGACGCCTCCCCGCGAGCCGCGAGTACCGCCGCATCCTCGTCGGGCTCGGTTCTGCCGGCATCGCGACGTTCGCGCACCTCTAGTCACCGCAGGGCTGCTGCCCACCTCGCACGCGGCCTCGAGGTCAGGCCCGCCGACGCGGCCCTGTCGGTCTCCCGGCCCGTCGCTCGGTTCGCCGACTGGCGGCTGCCAAGGGTGGGTATGGTGTGGTTGATCGCGCGTCGGGGGACGTGGCGCACAGGGGATACAGGGGCAGCACCATGGCGACAGCACACTCATCCGGCCACGGGCACGACGGCGATGACCGGGAGCTCATGGCTCCGCACGAGGTCGCCCGGATCTTCCGGGTCTCTCCGGCCACCATCACCCGGTGGGCGCGGGTGGGCCTGCTGGCCTCGACCCGGACGCCCGGCGGTCACCGGCGGTTCGAGCGCGCCAGCGTCATGGCGCACCTGGAGCGGCTCGTCCGCGAGGGTGACGCCGACCGCACCCGTAGCGCGGCCGGCGACGCCTGACCGCGCGCCGACACGGCACGCGCCGACACGGCACGCGCTGACACGGCACGCGCTGACACGGCATACGGCGGTCCGCCCACGGGTGTGGGAGGTGTCGGTCATGATGTGCGAGTCATGACGCGATGGACTTCCCAGCAGGTGGCCGGTCTGGCTCCCGACGCCTCGTCGCTGGCCGCTGCCCGGAGGCTCGCGCGCCCGGGGCCGTGGTCCGACACCGGCTCCACCGAGACGTTGCTCTGGGGCAAGTGCCAGGGGTCGGGCAAGACGCCCTACCAGGTGAGCATCGACCTCACGGCGCCGGCGTTCCGGTGCTCGTGCCCGAGCCGCAAGTTCCCGTGCAAGCACGGGCTCGCGCTCCTGATCCTCTGGGTCGACGGGTCGGGGTCGGTCGCCGAGGCGACCGAGGTGGCCGGGTTCGCCCAGGAGTGGGCAGCAGAGCGCTCGGCCCGGGCCGAGTCGAAGGCCGCGGGGGACGCCGCCCGCCCGCCGAGGACCCCCGACCCTGCAGCCGCGGCGAAGCGCCTCGAGGAGCGGCTCGCCCTCATGGACGACGGCATGGACGACTTCGCGCGGTGGCTCACCGACCTCGCGCGCAGCGGCACGGCAGCCGCCCGGCACCAGTCCTACGCGTGGTGGGACGGCACGGCCGCGCGCCTCGTCGACGCCCAGCTGCCCGGACTCGCCGACGACGTGCGCTCGGTCGGCGGCGCCGTGACCGGTCGCCCCGACTGGGCCGAGCGGCTGCTCGTCGCTCTCGGCCGATGGTGGACCGCCACCCGGGCCTGGTCGGGGCGCGAGTCCCTCGACGAGGCCCGGCTCGGCGACCTGCGCGCCTACCTCGGCTGGTCGACGAGCACCGAGTCGGTGCGCCGGGGCGACGCCGTGACCGACCGCTGGCTCGTCCTCGGCGCGCATCGCACGGACGACGGCCGCCTCCAGCAGCAGCGCACGTGGCTGCGCGGCAGCGCTACCGGCGAGACGGTGCAGGTGCTCGACTTCGCGGCCGGGGGCCAGGTGCTGCCGGTCGCGCGCATCGTCGGCTCCGGCCTCGACGCGACGCTCGCACGCTATCCGGGTGCCGCCGTGCGGCGGGCCCTCTTCGTCCACGAGCCCACCGTCTCCGACGGCGACGTGCGTATGCCGTCCGGTGCGTCCCTCGAGGACGCGCGGTCGGCCGCGGCCGAGACCTGGGGGCGCAACCCGTGGGCGCGCCGCATCCCCGTCGTCCTGTCCGACGTGCGCGTCGGCGTCGACCGGGTCGTCGACGCGGACGGTGCGAGCGTCCCCCTGACCGACGACGCCGACGTGTGGTCGCTGCTCGCCCTGACCGGCGGAGAGCCGGCACGCCTCTTCGGCGAGCTCGAGGAGACCCGCCTGCGGCCGCTCACCGTCGTGCTCGACGGCGAGGTGGTCGGACTGTGAGCGACCTCGACACGTGGTGGCGCGACATCGGCAACGCCGCGCTGCTGGGCACGGCGCGCCGGCCGGTGCCCCCGCTGCCCGACCTCGGGAGCGCCGGCGTCCTGGGACGTTCCGGCGAGTCCTCCCGCGAGGAGGCCCTCCTCGACGCCGCGGCGCTGGGCGGAGCGGCCGTCCGCGCGGGACGGCGCCTCGACCACACCGAGCCACCGGGAGCCGCCCCCGACGACCACCGCCCCGTCGCTCCGCGGCGGGCCGTCCAGCTGCTCGAGCTCGTCATGACCCAGCCCCCGGCCGGGGCCCAGCAGCGCAGCGCCCTGCTCGCGCACTGGTTGGGTGCCGCCGACGACGCCGACTGCCGGGTGCCGCACGCCCTGCTGCCGACGGTGATCGCGCTCGCCACCGGGGCGCGCGAGCTGCGACGCCCGGCGGCCGCGGTGCTCGACGAACGGGGACGATGGCTGGCCGGGCTGCGCGACGAGTGGTCGTGGGTCGCCGACGCCTCCGCCGGCGCCGAGGCGCGCACCGCCTCGCGCACCACCGGCACCGCGCCGCACGCCGACGACTGGGCCAGGCTGCCCTCGACCGACCGGGTCTCCGTGCTCGCGGGTGTCCGGGCCCACGACCCGGCTGCTGCACGCGACCTCGTCCGCGCCACCTGGGCCACCGACGCGGCACGCGATCGTCGGGCACACCTCGACGCGCTGCGCATCGCCCTCGGCCCCGACGACGAGCCACTGCTCGAGGACGCCCTCGACGACCGGGCCGCCAGCGTCCGCGAGCTGGCGGCCGAGCTGCTCGACGCCCTGCCGGGCTCGGCCCGGGCCGCCCGCATGGCCGCACTGTTGCGACCGCTCGTGCGGCGCAGTGGCCTGCTCGGTCGCGCCGTCGAGGTGACCCTGCCCGACGAGCCCGACCCCGACGCCGTGCGCGACGGCCTCGGCAAGCCCCCGCCGCGCCGCTCCGCCCGTGGGTGGTGGCTCGAGCAGCTCTGCGCCGGCGCCCCGCTGGAGCTCTGGGCCGAGCTGACCGGAGCCGGTCCGGTGGCAACGGTCAAGCGCCTCACCGACGCGCACGCGACGGACGCCCTGGCCGGCATACGCCGTGCCGCGCGAGTCCGACGCGACCCCGAGTGGGCGGCGGCCCTGCTCGACGGCGGCTGGGACCCGACGCTCGTGCCCGCCCTCCCGCGCGAGCTGCGGGAGCGGGCCGTGCTGCGGCGCGTCGACGCGACGAACACCAAGCCGCACCACGCGGCCGCCGTCATCGCGGCCGTCGAGCCCCCGTGGTCGGCGGACTACAGCGTCGCGCTCGTGTCCCGGCTGCGCGCCGCACCCCAGGGCTCGGCGATCGTCGTGGCGACGTTGCCCTACCTCGTCGCCGGGCTGCACCCCGCCGCGCTCGACGCGGTCGAGCGCTGGCTCGAGTCCACCGGCGCCGACCACACGCTGACGACCAACCTGCGCAACCTGCTCCAGTTCCACTCCGTCAAGCGATCGATCACCGAGGCCTTCAGATGAGCGAATCACTCTCTCCCACCACGGTCCTGCGCGCCCACGCCGAGGACGCATATGCCGCCGAGCTGGCCGCCCTCGCCGCCTCCGACGACCGACCCCGCCCACCGCGCTGGCGGCTGTCACCGTGGGCCGTCACGACCTATCTCCTCGGCGGCACGCTCGACGACGGCACCGAGATCACGCCGAAATACCTCGGGTCACGACGGCTCATGGAGGTCGCCGTCGCCTCCCTGGCCACCGACCGGGCCCTGCTGCTCCTCGGCGTCCCGGGCACGGCCAAGACGTGGGTCAGCGAGCACCTCGCGGCCGCCGTCAGCGGCTCGTCGACCCTCATCGTCCAGGGCACGGCCGGCACGCCCGAGGAGTCGCTGCGCTACGGCTGGAACTACGCGCGGCTGCTCGCCGAGGGGCCGACGCGCGGCGCGCTCGTGCCGAGCCCGGTCATGCGAGCCATGGAGACCGGCACCCTCGTGCGCATCGAGGAGCTGACGCGCATCCCGGCCGACGTCCAGGACGCCCTCATCACGATCCTGTCGGAGAAGCACCTGCCGATCCCCGAGCTCGACTCGGAGGTGCAGGCGCAGCAGGGCTTCAACGTCATCGCCACCGCCAACAACCGCGACAAGGGGGTCAACGACCTCTCGTCGGCCCTCAAGCGCCGCTTCAACACCCTCGTGCTGCCCCTGCCCGACACCCTGGCGCAGGAGGTCGAGATCGTCCGCACCCGGGTCGACTCGCTCGGCCGCTCGCTCGAGCTGCCGCCCGGCCTCGAGTCCCTCGCCGAGATCGAGCGCGTCGTCACGATCTTCCGCGAGCTGCGCTCGGGGGTCACCGCGGACCAGCGGACCACGGTCAAGTCGCCGTCGGCGACCCTGTCGACCGCCGAGGCCATCTCCGTCATGACCAACGGGCTGTCGCTCGCGGCCCACTTCGGCGACGGCGTCGTCCGGGCCGACGACGTCGCGGCCGGCCTCGTCGGTGCGGTCGTCAAGGACCCCGTCCAGGACCGCATCGTGTGGCAGGAGTACCTCGAGACCGTCGTCAAGGACCGGTCGGAGTGGACCGACCTCTACCGCGCGTGCCGCGAGCTCGGCTGAGCCCATGAGCGTTCCAGGGGTGGACGTGCGGGTCGAGGTGCTCGGCGTCCGGCACCACGGCCCGGGCTCCGCGCGGTCCGTCGGCCGCGCCCTCGACGAACTGCTGCCCGACGTCGTCGTCATCGAAGGGCCCCCCGAGCTCGACGCGCTCGTCCCGCTCGCCGCAGACGCCGACCTCGTGCCGCCCGTGGCCGGTCTCGTCTACGCCGTCGACGAGCCGAGGCGGGCGGCGTTCTACCCGTTCGCCGTCTTCTCCCCGGAGTGGGTGGCGCTGCGGTGGGCCCTCGAGCACGGGGTCGACGTGCGCTTCGCCGACCTGCCCGCCACGCACCACCTCGCCGGCGGCGACTCCGAGGACGCTCCGCGTCGTCCGGGCCGGCGCCTCGACCCCATCTCGGCCCTCGCGTCGGCAGCCGGCTACGACGACCCCGAGCGCTGGTGGGAGGACGCCGTCGAGCACCGGCGCACGTCGTCCCTCGCCCACTTCGCCCACCTCCGCGAAGCGATGGAGGGAGTCCGCGTCGACCTCGAGGTCGACGACGACGCGCGCCGAGAAGCCTTCATGCGCAGAGTGATCCGCGCCGAGATGCGTGGCGGACGCGAGCGCGTCGCCGTCGTGTGCGGTGCCTACCACGCCCCGGCCCTCGACCCCGCATCCTTCCCGCCGGTGAGCCGTGACACCGCGCTCATGAGCAAGCTGCCGAAGGTCAAGGTCGCCGCCACGTGGGCGCCGTGGAGCTCCGAGCGCCTGTCGTATGCCAGTGGCTACGGCGCAGGGGTCCGCTCGCCCGGCTGGTACCACCACCTCTTCGTCACCCCCGACGACGAGGTCGTGCCGTCGTGGTTCGTCCGCGTCGCACGGGCCCTGCGCGGCGAGGACCTCGATGCCTCGACCGCCTCGGTCGTCGAGGCGACCCGTCTCGCGGCCGCGCTCGCCGCCGTACGGGGCCGGCCCTCGGTCGGGCTCGCCGAGCTGACCGATGCCGCACGGGCAGTCCTCACGGAGGGCTCCGACCTTCCCCTGCGGCTCGTCGACCGCACGCTCGTCATCGGTGAGCTGCTCGGCAGAGTGCCCGAGTCGACCCCGACGGTGCCGCTGGCCGGGGACCTCGCGAAGCAGCAGAAGACCTTGCGGCTCAAGGCGTCCGCGACCTCGACGGTCGTGCGGCTCGACCTGCGCCGCGAGTCCCAGCTCGCCCGGTCCGTGCTGCTGCACCGACTCGCCGTCCTCGACGTCCCGTGGGGCACGCAGGTCGACGCCGGCCGCACGACGGGCACCTTCAAGGAGGCGTGGGAGCTCGAGTGGACACCCGAGCTCGCCGTCGCCGTCATCGAGGCGAGCCTCCACGGCACGACGGTCCGCAGCGCCGCCGAGTCCCGCATCGCGGAGGAGGCGCGGGAGGCGGCCGACCTCCGCGTCCTCGGAAGGCTCATCGAGGAGTGCCTCCTCGCCGACCTGCCCGAGGGACTGCGCGCCGTCGTGGCCGCGCTGGCCGAGCGCACGGCCCGCCAGCACGACACCCAGGCCCTGCTCGAGACCGTCGAGCCGCTCGCGCGGACGTGCCGCTACGGCGACGTGCGCGGAGTCGACGTCGCCGACGTGGCGCGCGTGCTCCAGACCGTCGTCGTGCGCGCGTCCGTCGGGCTCCGCGCCGCGTGCTCGAGCCTCGACGACGACAGCGCGGCCGCCATGCGTGCCGCCCTCGAGGCGGCCCACCGCGGTGTGGCGCTCGTCGACCGCGACGACCTGCGCGACCCGTGGACCGAGGCGCTCGTGACCGTCGGTCGCGACGAGGCCATCCACGGCGCCGTCGCCGGACGCGTCAACCGGCTGCTGCTCGACGGCGGGCACCTCGCGCACGACGAGGCGGCCGCGCGCCTGAGCCGCCGGCTCTCCCCCGGCACCCCGGCCCCTGCTGCCGCGGCCTGGCTCGACGGCTTCCTCACCGGCGAGGCCCTGCTCCTCGTCCACGGCGACGACCTGCTCTCGATCATCGACGAGTGGCTCGTCGGCGCGTCCGAGGAGGCCTTCGAGGACCTCCTGCCGCTCGTGCGCCGCACGTTCTCGCGCTACCAGCCCGCCGAACGCCGCCTCATCGGGACGCACCTGCGCGACCTCGCCAGCGGCACGCGTACGACCCCGTCGTCGACCGACTCGCTCGACCTCGACCGGGCGGCACCCGCGATCGCCGAGGTCGCCCGGCTGCTGGGGATGGAGGTGGCCTCATGACCGACCGCGACCGGCTCACCCGCTGGCGCCTCGTCCTCGGCGGCGACCAGTCCGACGGCATCGGCGAGGGTGCGAGCCTCGATGCCGACGACCTCAAGCGCGACGAGGCGTTGCGCGAGCTCTACGACGGCGAGCGCCGCAGCGGTCTGGGGGCATCGGCGCCACGCGTCGCGCGATGGCTCGGCGACATCCGTGGCTACTTCCCGTCGTCGGTCGTGCAGGTCATGCAGCACGACGCGATGGACCGCCTCGGCCTGACCCAGCTGCTCCTCGAGCCCGAGCTGATGGAGGCCGTGCAGCCCGACGTCAACCTCGTCACGACGCTCGTCGGGCTGGGCCGCGTCATCCCCGAGCGGTCGCGCGCCACGGCGCGGGCGGTGGTCCGCGTCGTCACCGACGAGCTCGAGGAGCGGCTCCGCTCCGAGACGGTGCAGGCCGTCTCCGGCGCGCTCAACCGGGCGTCACGCACCCGGCGCCCGAAGGCTTCCGACATCGACTGGAACCGCACCATCGCGGCCAACCTCAAGCACTACCAGCCCGAGCACGGCACCGTCGTGCCCGAGCGGCTCGTCGGTCACGCCCGGCGGGCACACCGGGTCGAGCGGCGGATCATCCTCTGCATCGACCAGTCCGGCTCGATGGCCGAGTCCGTCGTCTACTCCAGCGTCTTCGGTGCGGTGCTCGCCTCGCTCCGCTCGGTCGAGACCCGCCTCGTCGTCTTCGACACCGCCGTCGTCGACCTCACCGACGTGCTCGACGACCCCGTCGACGTGCTCTTCGGCGTGCAGCTCGGCGGAGGCACCGACATCAACCAGGCGCTCGCCTACTGCGAGGGCCTGATCGAGCAGCCGGGTGAGACGATCCTCGTGCTCATCAGCGACCTCTACGAGGGCGGAGTCGCCGAGGAGATGGTCCGACGCGCATCCTCGATCGTCGCGTCCGGCGCGACGATGGTCGCCCTGCTCGCCCTCAGCGACTCGGGGCGCCCGAGCTTCGACGCCGACCACGCCTCGGCCCTCGCCGCCGTCGGGGTGCCGGCCTTCGCGTGCACCCCGGACCAGTTCCCCGACCTCATGGCGACGGCCATCGAGAAGCGCGACATCACCGCTTGGGCCGCGGCCAACGACATCGTCACCACCCACGAGCCCGAGCGGGCTACCTGAGGGCCGCGACGGCCTCGATCTCCACGAGCTGGTCGGGGTAACCGAGGACGGTGACGCCGTGCAGGGTGCTGGGCACCTCGTGCTCGCCGAAGGCGTCGTGGACGACGGTCCACGCCGCCACGAGATCCTCCCGCACGGTCGTCGCCACGAGGACGCGCGTGTAGGCGACGTCCGCCAGTGTCCCGCCGGCCGCGTCGAGGGCGGTCACGAGGTTGGCCACACACTGCCGGGCCTGACCTGCGATGTCGCCGGGTGCCACGGTCGCGCCGGACTCGTCGAGGGGACAGGCTCCCGCCGTGAAGAGGAGCCGGGCGTTGGCCTCGGTCGTCGCGGCATACGCGTAGGGCGCGGTGTCGGTGAGCGCGGCGGCCCTGATGAGGCGTACGGCGCTGGTGGGTCGGCTCATGCCCAGGACGGTAGCGGGAGGGCCGGTGGCTCGGGACGCGGAGCACGGCCCTGGCCCCGGGGCGTAGCGTTCGAGGATGCGTAGCTTCCCGGTGACCGACGCGATCCGCTCCTACGCCGTCGCCCACGGCACCTGGCGTCCCGATCCCGTGATCCAGGGGCTCCAGGCGGAGACGGCCGGGCTCGGGGACGCCGCCGGGATGCAGATCGGCGACGACCAGGGGCAGCTGCTCACCCTGCTCGCCCGGCTCGTCGGCGCCCGCCGGGCCGTCGAGGTGGGGACGTTCACCGGCTACTCGAGCCTGTGCATCGCCCGGGGCCTGGCCGAGGGAGGTTCCCTGCTGTGTTGCGACGTCAGCGCGGAGTGGACCGAGATCGGTCGACGGGCGTGGGCCTCCGCCGGCCTCGATGACCGGATCGAGCTGCGTATCGCGCCGGCCCTGGACACCCTGCGGGCACTGCCCACGGCGGCGGACATCGACCTCGTCTTCATCGATGCGGACAAGCCGGCGTATGCCGCCTACTGGGCCGAGCTGGTGCCGCGGGTTCGCCCTGGGGGGCTCTTGCTCGCGGACAACGTCCTGTGGAGCGGTCGGATCACCGATCCCGAGATCGACGACGCGAACACCGTCGCGTTGCGCGCCTTCAACGACCTGGTGGTCTCCGACGATCGCGTCGAGACCGTCGTCCTGACCGCCTTCGATGGACTGACCATCGCCCGGAAGCGGTGACCTCGGCGCGTGAGGGCCTGACCACACACGACGGCTCGAGCAGGCGCGTCAGGACGTCACAGGTCGGACGAAGCACGATCGGCAGCGGGCCTCGTAGGTGAAGGTGCCGTCGTCCGGCAGCGCCTCGGACCCGCCGAGGCTGTCGAGGAAGGGCTCACCCGCGCGGAGGACCTGCGTGTGCGTGGCGCTGAAGTCCCGGCACCGGTCGCACACGGCACGGCGGTAGGTCACGGTGTCGGGCCCGAGCTCGAGCAGCGCCCGGACGGGGGCGAAGAGCTCACCACGGTGGTCGAGGTCGATGCCGGCGACGACGACACGGGTGCCGCGACGCAGCAGCTGGTCGACGACCCCGACGTCGTCGAGGTCGAACATGTGGACCTCGTCGACGGCCACGACGTCGAGCTGCTCGTCGAGGGCCTCGTGCAGACTGCTGACCTTCGTCGTCGCGAGCACACCACCGCTGCGGGACGTGACGCCGCTGTCACGGACGTGCCGCTCCGACTGGTAGACGCGGTGGCGCACGCGCGTGAACTGCAGCGGTGACAGCAGCGAGATGAGTGCCAGGCTCTTGCCCGACTTCATCGGCCCGAGGACGACGTCGAGCGACACCTCGGACGCGGTGCGGACGGCCTGCCTGACGTCGTCGATCGTGGTCACGGGCGAGAACGCTATCGGCCCCCGGTGTCAGTCGGTGGCAGCGCCTCGCACCCGGGTCATCGGCCGTAGCCGTTGGCGCCTCGGATGACGTTCTCGGTGCACGCGTCGACGATGCCCGACGTCGTCACCTGCCCGACGAGCTCCTTGGCGTGACCGGCGGCCCGGGCCTCCGCGCCGATGAGCCAGCACAGCGTCGGGTCGGTCTCGGGGGACGGGACGGACGCGTTGACTGTCGCAAACTGCGACTGGAGCATCTGGAACTGCTCGTCCTGGTGGTTGACGAACCACAGCCAGCCGATGGTGTTGGCGACGACGAGCAGGAGCACGAGGCCCACGCTCACGGGGCGACCCACTGAGCGCTCCACGCCGCTGAGAGGCGAGTCCGGACCGCGCTGCCCCGGCTGCCCGAGCACGTCCGGCGCCTCAGCCCGCGTCGCGCTCGTCACCGTCTCGTCCATGCGACTGCCCCTGTCACCCGTGGCGCTCCCCTGCGCCGGTGAGGGAAACGTACTCCTGCTGCCACGCCGGAGGTACGCCGTCGCCCCAGAAGAACGCGTCCGTCTCAGGAGTGCGCAGTGCACCGCGCACCTCCGGGGGCGAGGTGCGCCTCTGCGGCGAAGACCCACCTCGCCCGCCGGGAAAGCAGTCGCCACGGACGCCGCTCACCCCCTAGCGTGCGCGCATGCCGATGCACGAGGACGAGGTCCGCGCGACTCCCGAGCTGGTCGGGCGGCTGGTCGCCGAGCAGTGCCCGCAATGGGACGGGTTGCCCGTGACGGCACTCCCCAAGGACGTCGAGGGCACCGACAACGTGCTCTTCCGGCTCGGCGACGCGCTCGTCGTGCGGATGCCCAAGGTCGAGTGGGCCGCGCAGCAGGCGGACTCCGATGCCCGGTGGCTCCCTCGCCTCGCACCGCACCTGCCCGTCAGCGTGCCGGTCCCCGTCCACCTCGGACGCCCGTCCGACGACTACCCCTGGGCGTGGTCGGTCGTCCCCTGGGTCGACGGCACGACCCCGCCGCGCCTCGGCTCAGACGACGTCCCGCTCGCCCGCGACCTCGCGACCTTCGCCCTGCGCCTGCGCGCGGCCGATGCCACGGGCGGCCCCACCAAGCCAGCCGGCTCGCGCGGCACCCCGCTCAGCCACGTCGACGCCTCGGCGCGCAGCGGGATCGAGCGCCTTCATGGCCACGACGACGGCCTCGACCTCGATGCCGCCGCGCGGGCTTGGGACACCTGCGTCGCCGCCCCGGACTGGACCGGCGACCCGGTCTGGTTCCACGGTGACCTCCAGCCGGGCAACCTCGTCGTCGATGACGGCCGTCTCGCCGCCGTCATCGACTGGGGCGCCCTGGGTGTCGGCGACCCGGCGCCCGACGTCGCCGCCGCCCTGTGGACCTTCACCGGCGACGCCCGAGCGCTCTACCGCGAGGCCGTCTGCCCCGACGACGCCACGTGGCTCCGGGCCTGCGGCTGGGCGCTCGCGCCGTCGCTCACCGGCATCGACTACTACCGCCACACCTTCCCGCGGATGGCCGAGCACGGCCGCCGCATGGTGCGAGCCGTCGTCGCGGAGCTGACCTGACGCGTCACTGTGGCGGGATTGTGGGGGTGGCGTGGGGGTGGCGTGGGCCCGCCGTGGCTGGGACCGCGCGCTTCGTCGGCCGACGCTGGAGGGGACCGCTCGTCCTCGTCGAAAGGCACCACCGTGAGCAGCACGACCTTCAGCACCACCCCGACCTCCGACCTTCCGTGGGTCCACGAGATGGTCATCATCCACCGCGCCTTCCGCCGCGAGACGCGCCTGCTGCCGGGACTCGTCCGTCAGGTCGCGGACGGCGACGGGGCGCGGGCCAGGAGCCTCGCCGAGGCGCTGCGCCTCGTGCTCGCCGGCCTCGAGATGCACCACACCAGTGAGGACGCCGTACTGTGGCCGGCGCTGCTCGAACGGGCCGCACCGTCCACCGGTCTCGTCGAGACGATGCAGGCCCAGCACCACGGGATCGAGGACCACCTCGAGCGCGTGGTGCACCTGCTGCCCGCCTGGGAGGCCGCGCCGACCCGAGAGCGCGGCGTCGAGCTGGCCGACGTCCTCGAACGGTTCGCCGCCGACCTCGCCGAGCACCTCGACCTCGAGGAGCGCGAGATCCTGCCACTGTGCCTGCGGTATGTCACCGTTGCAGAGTGGGACAGCCTCGGGCAGCACGGAATGGAGGCGATGACCCGACCACAACTGCCGTTGCTCTTCGGTGCGCTGCTCGAGGAGTGCTCGCCCGAGGAGCGCCGGGCGATGCTCGCGAAGCTGCCCCTTCCGGCTCGTGTCCTCGTGCGGACCCTCGGCGCACGGCAGTACCGACGCTTTGTCAGCCGCGTCCGCGAAGGCTGAGGTCCGTGTCGCCGGGGGAGGCGATGTCGGCCACGACAGCGGCCGCGAAACGGGCCACCTCCTCCTGCGTCGCCGTCCGACCCGCATCCCACGCGGCGGTGAACTCGTCGGAACCCAGCTGCGTCCGGGCGACCGCCAGCCCGGACTCCGCGCCGGCGCGCGAGGGCGGGTAGTGCGGGTCCACCGAGGTCGTGTCACCGAGTGTCGCCGCCGCGCCGAAGAGGTGGGCCGCGGCCACGGGGCGGCCCGACCGCGCCGCCACCCCGGCGAGCTCGGGGACCGCGTAGCCGAGCGTCCAGCCGAGTCGTAGCGGGAACGACACGGCGAGGGACTCGCCGAGGAGGGCCGCGGCCCCGGCGTCGTCCCCGGCAACCTGGCGTGCCGTCGCGAGCGTGTTGAGCGAGGTGGCGAGCCCGAACTCGTTGCCCAGCGCCCTTGCCGCCGTCACCGCCTCCGCGAGCAGTCGCGTCGCACCCTCGGCGTCGCCCGCGAGCAGCAGGCCCTGTCCGCGCCCGACCTGCACGTGCAGCCGCGCCCAGCGGAGGGGGTCGACCGGGTGGGCCTCCTCGACGCCCAGATCCTCAGCGCGGGCCTCCGCCAGGGCCAGGAGCCTTTCCCCTGCGGCGAGGTCGCCGGCGAAGAGCGCACCAAGCCCACTGAGCAGGGAGGCCTCCACGACAAGGAGCGTGTCGCCGGCCCGCTCGGACAGCCGGATCGCCAGGTCGCCGAGCATGCGAAGGCCGTCGACGTCCCCGACGACGAGCATCAGTCCCATGCGGCCGACCGCTGACCAGGCCACCGCCGTCGAGCTGCCGGTGCCGTGAACGCGCTCGAGCCACTCGTGGCCCTCGCGCACGCGACCGCGCATCGCGAAGTACGGCCAGAGGCCTCCGGCGAGGTCGGCGGCCTCTGACACCCGGCCGAGCTCGAGGAGCCGGAGCAGTCCCGACCTCAGGTTGCCGCGCTCGGCCTCGACGCGGTCGAGCACCGGTCCGATGCCGGCCGACCACAGGCGTCGGTGCGCGTCCACGGCCACCTGCCGGGCGTACGCGGCGTGGGCGTCGGCCGCCGGCAGCGCCAGACCCGCGGCGTGCGCCTGCGTGATCGCGTGCTGCCGAACCGGCTCGAGGAGGCGGAATCGGGGGACGCCGTCCGGCGAGGGCGCCGGCAGCACGAGTGCCTGCTCGACGAGCGCGGCGACGCGGGGCAACACGTCGTCGGAGCCGACGGTCGTAAGTGGCTCCAGGATCGGCTCCACGGCTGCGAGCCAGTCGAGCGAGAAGCCGCCGGAGAACACGGCAGCGCGCAGGAACAGGTCGCGCTGTCCGGCCTCCAGCAGTCCGACACTCCCGGCGATCACGGTCGCCATGCTGCGCTGCCGTTCGGGCAGGTCGCGCGGGCCGCCGACGCCCACGTCGATGGTGCCTGCCTCCAGCCGTGACAGCAGCGCGTCGGGCTGCAGGACGCGCGCCGCCGCCGCGGCCAGCTCGATGGCGAGCGGGAGCCCGTCGAGGCGTCGCGCGATGGCTGTGAGTGTGGCGGCCCCGGCAGCGCCGTCGAGCACCTGACCGCCAACGGCCGAAGCGCGGTCGAGGAACATCGCGACGGCAGGGGAGGCGGCCACGGCGGTCATGGCGTCGGGCCCGTCATCGAGGGCGGGCAGAGCCAACGGCGCCACGGGCACCTCCTGCTCGGCGCGGACCCGCAGCGGAGCGCGACTGGTGGCGAGCACCGTGAGCCCCGGCGCGAGCCCGAGGAGCTCGGCCACGCGAGGCCCGCACGCGAAGACCTGCTCGAGGTTGTCGAGGACGAGCAGCACCCGACGATCTGCGAGGTGGCCCGCGACCCGCTCCACGAGGTGGACGGTCCCGGTCGGTTCCTCGATCACCCCGAGCGCCGCCGCGACCTGTGGCAGCACCTCGTCCGGCTCGCGCACAGCCGCGAGGTCGAGCAGCCGGACGCCGCCGGGAAAGGCGTCGCGGACCCGCACCGCGGCCTCCGTCGCGAGACGGGTCTTCCCGACGCCGCCCGGTCCGGTGAGCGTGATGAACCGCGCGCCGCGCGCGGTCAGAAGGTCCGTGAGACGCGTCAGGTCATCGTCGCGACCGAAGAGCGACGTCAGTCCCGACCCCGCAAAGGCGCCACCCACTGCTGTAGACCAGCCCTCGGGCTCAAGCGGCCCCGACGGCCCTGATGGCGCCGACGGCCCTGATGGCCCCGACGGCCCCGCCCGGCGCGGGACCGATGCCACGAGCGCAGAGCGTTCCACGTCGCCGAGGAGAAGCGCGTCGGCCAGCGCCCGGACCGTGTGCGGATGCGGGCGCAGGCGCTCGCCGCGCTCGAGCGCCCCGATCGCCTTGACGCTGAGGCCGGATCGCTCCGACAGCTCCTCCTGCGTCAGCGACCTGGCCTCGCGCAAGGCGCGGAGCCGCGTACCGAACGCGCCGACGGCCGAGCTCCCCTCCACGAGCCGACGGTAGCGCGCCGGCCAGCCGCCCACGGGTGAACGACTGGCCTGTCTACTCGCCGGTCACCGGGCAGGCGTGGAAGGCTGCAGGGTGCGACACCACCCCCGTCTGAAGGAGCACCGATGATCTCGCGCATCGCCATCGTGAACCGCGGCGAGGCCGCCATGCGGCTCATCCACGCGGTGCGGGACCTCAACGCCGCCGCGGGTCGCGACGGCCACCGCATCGAGACGATCGCGCTGCACACCGAGGGCGAGCGGCGGGCCATGTTCGTGCGCGAGAGCGACCACGCATACGACCTCGGGCCGGCCTCGGCGCGGCCCTACCTCGACCACGCCGTCCTCGAGCGTGCCCTGCGCGAGACGAACGCCGACGCGGCCTGGGTCGGCTGGGGCTTCGTCGCCGAGGACCCCGCCTTCGCCGAGCTGTGCGGACGCATCGGTGTCACCTTCATCGGCCCGAGCCCCGACGCCATGCGCAAGCTCGGCGACAAGATCGGCAGCAAGCTCATCGCCGAGGAGGTCGGCGTCCCCGTCGCGCCGTGGAGCCGCGGCGGCGTCGACACCCTCGAGGACGCGAAGGCCGCGGCGGCACGCATCGGCTACCCCCTCATGCTCAAGGCGACCGCCGGAGGTGGTGGCCGCGGCATCCGCCGCGTCGACTCCGACGCCGACCTCACCGACGCGTACGAGCGCACCCGCGACGAGGCCCAGCGCGCGTTCGGCTCGGGCGTCGTCTTCCTCGAGAAGCTCGTCACCGGCGCCCGCCACATCGAGGTCCAGGTCATCGCCGACGGCCAGGGCTCCGCGTGGGCGGTGGGCGTGCGCGACTGCTCGGTGCAGCGCCGCAACCAGAAGGTCATCGAGGAGTCCGCCTCTCCCGTCCTGGGCCCCGAGCAGGAGGACGAGGTCCGCGCGAGCGCCGAGCGGCTCGCCATCGCCGTCGGCTACGCCGGCGCGGGGACCGTCGAGTTCCTCTACCACCCGGGCGAGCGCTTCTTCGCCTTCCTCGAGGTCAACACCCGCCTCCAGGTCGAGCACCCCATCACCGAGGTCGTCACCGACACCGACCTCGTCAAGCTCCAGATCCACGTCGCGAACGGCGGCCGTCTCGACGACCTGCCCGGTGGCCGCCCGTCGCAGCGCGGCCACGCGGTCGAGGCCCGCCTCAACGCCGAGGACCCCGACCGCGACTTCGCCCCGAGCCCCGGCCGCATCAGCCTGCTCCAGTTCCCGGCCGGTCCCGGCATCCGCGTCGACACCGGCGTCGGAGAGGGCGACTCGATCCCCGCCGACTTCGACTCGATGATCGCCAAGATCATCGCCCACGGCCGCGACCGCGACGAGGCCCTCGCCCGCCTGCGCCGCGCCATGGCCGAGACGACCGTCGTCATCGACGGCGGATCGACGAACAAGAGCTTCATCCTCGACCTGCTCGACCAGCCCGAGATCATCGACGGCTCGGCCGACACCGGCTGGATCGACCGGGTCCGCGCCGAGGGCCGCCTCGTCTCGCACCGCCACTCCGGTGTCGCGCTCGTCGCCGCCGGCATCGAGGCCTACGAGGACGCCGAGGCCATCGAGCGGGCCCGCCTGCTCGAGTCGGCCCGTGGGGGACGCCCGCAGGTGCAGCACACGGTCGGCCGCGCCATCGACCTCAAGCTGCGCGGCACGGCATACAAGGTCATGGTGCTGCGCACCGCGTCGCACCGCTACCGCGTCTCCATCACGAACGGCGGCGACGAGCACGTCGTCGACGCGACGCTCGACCGCATCGACGAGTATGCCGGCCGCATCGTCGTCGAGGGACGCGCGCACCGCCTCGTCACCGCCACCCACGGCCCCGTCCACCTCGTCGAGGTCGACGGCGTGACCCACCGCGTGTCCCGCGACGAGGGCGGCGTCGTGCGCTCGCCGGCGCCCGCGCTCGTCGTCGCGACCCCCGCGGCCGTAGGCGACGAGGTCGCGGCCGGTGCCCCGGTGCTCGTGCTCGAGTCGATGAAGATGGAGACGGTCCTCCCGGCTCCCTTCGCCGCGCGCGTGCGCGAGCTCCTCGTCTCCGTCGGCAGCCAGGTCGAGACCGGCGCACCGCTCGTTCGGCTCGAGCCCACCGGCGACGAGGCCGAGGTCGTCGAGGCCGCGGCCACCGAGACGGTCGACCTCGACCTGCCCGACTCGAACGCCGGGCAGGCGAGCGTGCGCGAGCGCGTCGACCGCGGTATCGAGGACCTTTCCGCGAGCGTCCTCGGCTTCGACGGCGACCCGAGTGGCGACCGCAGGGTGCTCGCCGGCTACCTCTCGGCGCGCGACCAGCTCGCCGCGGAGGGGACGATCCCGCTCGCCGAGGAGATCGCGGTCCTCGATCTGCTCACGGACTTCGCCGAGCTGAGCCGCAACCGCCCGGCCGCCGAGGAGCGCCACACCGAGCTGCTCGTCCACAGCCCCCGCGAGCACTTCCATTCCTACCTCCAGAGCCTCGACGTCGACCGGGCCGGTCTGTCGGCCGACTTCCGCGACAAGCTCGCCCGCGTCCTTCGCCACTACGGCGTCACCGACTTCGAGCGCACGCCCGACCTCGAGGAGGCGGTGTTCCGGGTCTTCCTCGCGCAGCAGCGCTCCGCGCCCGAGGTGCAGCTCGCGACGTCGTTCCTCCAGCGGTGGCTGGCCGAACCGATCCCGGCGGCGCCGCTCGACGGGGCCGCCCGTGACGCGCTCGACCGACTCGTCGTCGCGACGCAGCTGCGCTTCCCGGTCATCGGCGACCTCGCCCGCAGCGTCCGCTTCCGCTGGTTCGACCAGCCGCTCGTCGACGAGGACCGCCAGAGCGTCCTCTCCGGTGTCCGCGACAAGCTCGCGTCGCTCGCGGCCGAGCCCGACGCGCCGGACCACGCGGCGCGCATCGACGAGCTGGCCGCGATCCCCGAGCAGATCGTCCGGTTCCTCACGGAGCGTCTCCACGAGGAGGCGCCGGAGCGGCTGCCCGAGCACGAGCCGATGCTCGAGGTGCTCATCAAGCGGCACTACCGCGAGCACGAGCTGCACGGCCTGCGCACCTTCTCCGAGGGCGAGCGGCCCTTCGCCGTCGCCGACTACACGCTCGACGGGCGTCCGACGCACCTGACGTCGACGATCGGTGGGGTCGACGAGCTCGTGCCGGGCAGCCCGCTCGACGCGGCCGTCTCCAACGACGTGTGGTCACGCGCCACGGGGCTCCAGTCGGTCGTCGACCTCTACCTCCGCTGGCCGCAGGAGCCCGAGTCGCCGGACGCCGCGAGCGAGCAGCTCGCCGCGTTGATCCAGCAGCTGCCCTTCGCCCAGGACGTACGCCGGGTCGCCGTCGCCGTGAGCGCCGGCCAAGGGCGCCCCGTCGGCTACTTCACCTTCCGCCCCGTCGACGGCACGCTCGTCGAGGACCGTCTCGTTCGCGGCGTGCACCCCATGGTCGGGCGCCGCCTCAACCTGTGGCGTCTCACGTCCTTCGACGTGACGCGGCTCGAGGCCCCTGAGGACGTCCTGCTCTACGAGTGCGTCGCCAGGGACAACCCCGACGACCACCGCCTCGTCGCCCTGGCGCAGGTGCGCCAGATCGTCGTCGTGCGCGACGAGTCCGGCCAGGTCACCGGCCTGCCGCACGTCGAGCGGGCCATCGCCAACTGCCTCGAGGCGATCCGTCGGGTCCGAGCGAGCCGCGGCGCCAAGGGCTCCCGGCTCGACATGAACCACGTGTGGGTGCAGATCTGGCCGACGATCGAGGCCGACCTCGGCCAGCTGACGGCGCTCCAGAGCAAGATCGCCCCCGTCACCGCCGGCGCCGGCATCGAGGAGGTCCTCGTCCAGGCGCAGGTGGCCGGAGCACCCGGCGAGGCGCCCGCCCCGATCGCAGGCCGCTTCTTCTACCAGCCCGGCTCGGGCGTCACCGGCTCGCTCGGCGCCCCGCCCACCGAGCCACTCAAGCCGCTCGACGACTACGCCTCCAAGGTCGTCCGGGCCCGACGCCGGGGTCTCGTCTACCCCTACGAGCTCCAGTCGATGATCGCCGGCGACGGCGGCACCGTGGTCGAGCACGACCTCGACGACTCGGGCACGCTCGTGCCCGTCGACCGTCCGCAGGGCCTCAACAAGGCCGGCATCATCGTCGCCGTCGTCAGCACGCCGACGGTCCGCCACCCCGAGGGGGTGACGCGCGTCGTCCTCTCGGGCGACCCGCTCCGGTCGCTCGGCTCCGTGGCCGAGGCCGAGTGCGCCCGCGTCATCGCGGCCCTCGACCTCGCCGAGCGGATGCAGGTGCCGCTCGAGTGGTACTCCCTCTCCGCCGGTGCGCGCATCTCGATGGACTCCGGCACCGAGAACATGGACTGGGTCGCCCGTGCCCTCAAG
The DNA here is from genome assembly GCF_024519435.1 of Terrabacter sp. Ter38. GTDB lineage: Bacteria > Actinomycetota > Actinomycetes > Actinomycetales > Dermatophilaceae > Terrabacter. The sequence goes on along the minus strand of NZ_JALJRZ010000004.1, from coordinate 106,214 downwards.
CGCATCATCGAGTTCACCCAGGCAGGTGGCGAGATCAACATCGTCGTCGCCGGCATCAACGTCGGCGCCCAGCCCTACTGGAACGCCGAGGCGACGATGCTCATGCACACCAAGGGCATCCTCGTCATGACGCCCGACAGCGCCATGGTCCTCACCGGCAAGCAGTCGCTCGACTTCTCGGGCGGCGTCTCGGCCGAGGACAACTTCGGCATCGGCGGCTACGACCGCGTCATGGGCCCGAACGGCCAGGCGCAGTACTGGGCCAAGGACCTCGCCGGCGCCCGGGCCATCCTCATGGCGCACTACGAGCACGCCTACGTCAGCCCGGGCGAGTCCGGTCCGCGCCGGGTCACGACGAGCGACCCGTCCCACCGTGACGTGACGCTCTACCCCCACGAGCTGGCCGACTCCGGCTTCACGACGGTCGGCGACATCTTCAGCCCGCTCACCAACCCGGACCGCAAGAAGCCGTTCGACATCCGCACGCTCATGCGGGCCGTCAGCGACCAGGACCACGAGCCGCTCGAGCGTTGGGCCGGCATGGCCGACGCCGAGACCGCGGTCGTGCAGGACGCCCACCTCGGTGGCATTCCCGTGTGCCTCATCGGCATCGAGTCCAAGTCGGTCCCGCGCCGCGGCTTCCCGCCCACCGACGGCCCCGACACGTACACGGCCGGCACGCTCTTCCCGCGGTCGAGCAAGAAGGTGGCGCGCGCCATCAACGCGGCGAGCGGCAACCGCCCCGTCGTCGTCCTGGCGAACCTGTCGGGCTTCGACGGCTCGCCCGAGTCGATGCGCAGCCTCCAGCTCGAGTACGGCGCCGAGATCGGCAGGGCCATCGTCAACTTCGACGGCCCGATCGTCTTCACCGTCGTCTCCCGCTACCACGGCGGCGCGTTCGTCGTCTTCTCCAAGACGCTCAACCCGCGCATGACGGTACTGGCCATCGAGGGGTCGTTCGCCTCGGTGCTCGGTGGGGCGCCCGCCGCGGCCGTCGTGTTCTCGCGCGACGTCGACGCCCGTACGGCGTCCGACCCGCGCGTCACCGAGCTCGAGGGGCGGCTCGCGTCGACCACGGGCGTGGAGCGCGCCCGACTGGCCACCGAGCTCGCCGAGCTGCGCAGCTCGGTGCGCTCCGAGAAGCTCGGCCAGGTCGCGTCGGAGTTCGACACGGTGCACAGCATCCACCGCGCCGTCTCGGTCGGGTCGGTCGACGCCGTCATCGACGCCCACGACATGCGTCCGCGCATCATCGCCGCCATCGAGGCGGGCCTGCAGGGCTGACCGGGTGGGCGCGAGGTGTCCCACGCGCCCGCCACCGACACCCCGGGGAGCACGCGAGCAGCAGCACGCAAGAGTTCACCGACCGTGCCCGCACGGCAGCCGAGGGCACGCCACGCGACCTCATCCGGGGTGTGGCCCAGGAGCTCGGCTGGAAGGAGCGGATGAACGCCGAGCAGCGTGGCGGCCTCATCGTCGGCATCGCCGCGATCGTGCTCGCCGCGGGCGCGTTCGCCGCCATCGGCATCCACGCCCTGCTGAGCTGACCAGGGTCACCGGCAGCGGTGCGAGGTGGCGCTGGAGATGGTCCCCGACGGCAGGAGTGCGCGTCGCAGCGCGCACCTGCGGCACAAGGACGCACCGTTGAGCTGAGCAGGCTAGCGCTTCGGGGCAGGAACCCGCAGGGACGAGACGCCGCCGAGGTCGAGCCACACCGCGTCGGGAGTGCGGACGACCCGGACCAGCACGTCGTCACAGCCCGGGCACCGGCCGACGAGGCCGGGGTCGGGCCCGTAGACGCGCAGCGTCGCGACCTCCGCGTTCGCGCCACAGCCGCGGCACCGGACGACGGCCACGCTGACGTCGAGCGCGAAGAGCTCCGAGAGCGGGCCGGCCATGAGGTTGCCGTCGTACGCCGCCGTGGGCCCTGGACCATCGGGGATCGTCATGGGAGGTCCTCCTTCACGGGCCGCTCGGCCCGAATCGCTCTGTCCGGACACGGTCGGCCGCGTGGCCGAGCGCGACGAGCAGGTCGGCAGCGCCCTCGACGAAGCCGGTCGGCCCGCACACGTAGCACGTGGGTGCGTCCGCCCCCGTCCAGCCCGGAGCGACGAGGTCCGACTCACGCAGCCGGCCGACCGGGCGCTCGTCGCCGTCGGGGGCCCGGCGCGTGTGGACGAGCCGGACCTCGACGCCGTCCGTGGCGGCGAGTCCCGCGAGCTCGTCACGGTAGATGACGTCGTCGGGCCCGCGGACCGAGTAGACGAGGCGGAAGGGCGGTGCGCCTGGGATGCGGGCCCGCAGCATCGCCATGAGTGGGACGACGCCGGACCCCCCGGCCACGAGCAGCACGGGCCCGGGCTGCCCTGCGCGCCAGACGAACCAGCCACCGACGGGCCCACGCACGCGGACGGCGTCACCGGCCGCGAGACCGTCGGCGAGGAAGGTCGACACCTCGCCGTCCGGGACCCGCTGGACGGTCAGCTCGACCCGGTCACCGCGCTCGGGCGCCGAGACGGAGTAGCTCCGGGTCGCGGTGTAGCCGTCGGGCGCGGTGAGCCGCACGTCGACGTGCTGACCCGGGAGGTGACCGGGCCACCCGTCGACGTCGAGGACGAGCGTGACGGCGCTGTCGGTCTCGGGACGCCGCTCGACGAGGGTGGCCTCACGCCACACGCGCCGGGCGCTCAGTCCCCCTGGTATCGCTGCTCGCGCCATGGGTCGCCGTAGTCGTGGTAGCCGAGCTGCTCCCAGAAGCCGGGGGAGTCCTCGAGCATCAGCTCGATGCCGCGCACCCACTTGGCCGACTTCCAGAAGTAGAGGTGCGGCACGAGCAGCCTTGCGGGGCCGCCGTGCTCGGGTCGGAGGTCGTCCCCCTCGTAGCCGTAGGCGACCCAGGCCTGTCCGTCGAGGAGGTCCTCGAGCGGCAGGTTCGTCGTGTAGCCGCCGTAGCTGTGCACCATCGCGAAGTCGGCGGCCGTCCCGACGTCGGCGAGGAGGGTGTCGAGCGAGACCCCGCGCCACTCGGTGTCGAGCTTGGACCAGCTCGTGACGCAGTGGATGTCGACGGTCACCGTCTCGGCCGGGAGGGCCATGAGCTCGGCCCACGACCACGTGTGGCGGGTGCCGTCCTCGGTCGCGACCCACAGCTCCCACTCGTCGTGGTCGACGTTGGAGGTGGGGCCTGCCGACAGCACCGGGAAGTCGCCGGTGAGGTACTGGCCCGGGGGCAGCCGGTCGTCACGGCCGCGGGGCCGACCCTGGAACCCTCGTGTCACGAAGTCCATGGCCAGTCACTGTACGGGGCCGCCGACCGCGCCGGACGGCATACGCGAGCGGTCGTTCCGTGCGCCACCCCTCCCCAGGGCGGCTCCGGCGGGGCAGGATGAGCCCGTGACGACGACGGTGCCGCTCCTGTCGGTGTCGGACGGCGTGGCCACGATCCGGCTCGCGCGACCCGACGCCGGCAACGCCGTGGACCTGCCGACCGCCATCGCGCTGCGCGACGCCGTCGGCGCCGTCGCGGGCGCAGCGCGGGTGCACGTCGTCGTCCTCCGGGCCGACGGCAGGCTCTTCTGCGCCGGCGGCGACGTGCGCGCCATGGCCGCGGCACCCGAGCGCCGGGCCTTCGTCGCCGAGCTGGCGGGGGTGCTGCACGAGACGCTCGTGGCCCTGCGCGCCCTGCCCGTCCCCGTCGTCGCGGTGGTCCAGGGCGCCGCAGCCGGGGCCGGTGTCGGCCTCGTCCTCGCCTCCGACGTCGTGCTCGCGGCCGACCACGCGACATTCGTCGCGGCCTACCCCAGCGTCGGGCTGTCGCCCGACTGCGGCGTCAGCGCCCTGCTGCCCGGCGCGGTCGGCGCTCGCCGGGCCGCCCTCTTCCTGCTGACCGGCACCCCCATCGACGCGGCGACCGCGCTCGACTGGGGTCTTGTCACCGAGGTGTGCCCGGCCGCCGACCTCGACGCTCGCGCGGGCGAGGTCGTCGCCGCCATCGCCGCCCTTCCTCGGGAGGCGGTCGGCGAGGCGGCCCGCCTGCTGCGCCTCGCGGGTGAGCGCCCGTATGCCGTGCAGCTCGCCGACGAGGCCGCGACCATCGCGCGACTCGCCGGGGGCGCCGAGGCGGGCGCGCTCCTCGAGTCCTTCGCCGCCCCGGCCCACCGAACCCGTCGCACCGACGACCGCCCGAGCCCCGGAGACCCCTCATGACCGTCAGCACCGCGCAGATCACCTCGAGCACCGTCGACGACATCGTCCGCCGCAGCGCCGCGCGCCATCCCGACCGGGTCGCGCTCGTCTTCGACGACCGCACCTGGACGTATGCCGCCCTCGACGACGCCGTGTCCCGCGCGGCCGCGCACCTGCTCGGTCTCGGGCTCACCGGCGGCGACCGCGTCGCGACGGTCGGGGTCAACTCCGACGCCTACCTGCTCGCCTACCTCGGCTGTGCCCGCGCGGGTCTCGTCCACGTCCCCGTCAACTACGCCCTCACGGGCCCGGAGCTGACCTATCTGCTGCGCGACTCGGGCGCCAGGCTGGCGCTCGTCGACGTGGCGCTGCGGGACGGCGTCGAGGCCGTCCGCGCCGACACCGCCGTCGAGCAGGTGCTGCTGCTCCACGGCGGCAACGACGCCGTGCTGCCGAGGTGGAGCCAGGGTGAGGTGCCGGCGCTCGACGTCGAGACGCGCGACACCGACCTCGTCCAGCTGCTCTACACCTCGGGCACGACCTCCCAGCCCAAGGGCGCGATGATGACGCACCGGGCCCTCGTCCACGAGTACGTCTCCTGCATCGTCGGCCTCGACCTGCGCGAGGACGACGCCCCGCTGCACTCGATGCCGCTCTACCACTCGGCCCAGATGCACGTCTTCCTCCTGCCCTACCTCGCGGTCGGCGCGACGAACCACCTGCTGGCCCGGCCCGACGTCGAGGCGATCCTCGAGCGCGTCGCCGCGCACGGCATCGGCTCGCTCTTCCTCGCGCCCACCGTGTGGGTGCCGCTCTCGAACCACCCTGCGCTCGAGACCGCCGACCTCAGCTCGCTCCGGAAGGCGTACTACGGCGCGTCGATCATGCCGGTCCCGGTGCGTGACCGGCTCCAGCAGCGCCTGCCCGGGCTCGGCTTCTGGAACTGCTTCGGGCAGTCAGAGATCGGCCCGCTCGCCACGGTGCTGCGGCCCGAGGAGCACGCCGAGCGACCCGAGGCGTGCGGCCGCACCGTCCTCTTCGTCGAGGCGCGCGTCGTCGACCCCGAGGGCGCCGACGTCCCTGCCGGAGAGTCCGGTGAGCTGCTCTACCGATCGCCGCAGCTGTGCACCGGCTACTGGAACAAGCAGGACGCGACGGCCGAGGCCTTCCGTGACGGGTGGTTCCACTCCGGCGACCTCGTCACCCGCGACGACGCCGGATACCTCACCGTCGTCGACCGCATCAAGGACGTCATCAACACCGGCGGCGTCATGGTTGCCTCGCGCGAGGTCGAGGACGCGCTCTACACCCACCCGGCCGTCGCCGAGGTCGCCGTCATCGCGACCCCGCACGAGCGCTGGGTCGAGGCCGTCACAGCCGTCGTCGTCCTGCGTGACGGGCTGACGGTGACCGAGACCGAGCTCGTCGACCACGCCCGCGCCAGTCTCGCGCCCTTCAAGCTGCCCAAGGCGATCCACTTCGTCGACGAGCTGCCCCGCAACCAGAGCGGCAAGCTGCTCAAGCGGGTGCTGCGCGACGACCTGGCGAAGGGGTCAGCCACGTCGTGACCGCAGGGCGCCGTCAGACGGGCAGGACGGCATACGCGAGCCACGCCGTCCACGCCGCCCACAGGCCGAGGCCCGCGAGGTTGGTGCGCGGATGGAGGGTCAGCGCTGCGAGGAACTCACGCATGAAGGCGCTCGGCACGAAGTACCACGCCGTCGGGCCACCGGTGACGTCGGCGTCGATGCCGAGGCGCCGGGTCAGCAGCGCCGCGCGGCCGACGTGGTAGTTGCTCGTCACGACGCGCAAGGGCCCCGCGTCGCCGATCCCGCGCGACCGCAGGATCTCGCGTGAGAGCAGCAGGTTCTCCTCGGTCGTCGTCGCGCGGTCCTCGGTCGCGACCGACGCCTGGGGTATGCCGTGGGCCATGAGATACGCCGTCATCGCCACCCCCTCGGACATCGGCTCGTCGTCGCCCTGGCCGCCGCTCGGCACGAGGAGGCACTCGTGGCCGCGGTCGCGCTCGGCCCGCCACGCCTCGGCGGCCGCGTCGAGCCGGTGGGCGAGCAGCTGCGGCACCGTGCCGCCCACGAGTCCCGAGCCGAGGACCACGACCGCCGCCGGTTCGGCGCGCGCGCGGTGACGCCGGTAGGTCAGGCAGTAGAGCACGAAGCTGCCGAAGGCGAGCGCCGGGTAGCCGGGCAGGAGCAGGACGACGATCCCGACGACCTCCGGCCCCGTCGGCACGGCGTCGATCGCGCCGGTCGTGGAAGAGCCGGCCACGCCGATCCCGACGGCCGTCGTCGTCAGGATCGCGAGGCCGAGGAGCAGGGCGAGGACGTTGGTCAGACCCCGGCCCTGCGGGCGCAGCAGGCGCAGGCCGTTGCCGACGAAGAGGAGTCCGAGCACGACCGAGAGGACCCGCGGGAGCAGGAGGACGTCCACCCCGACCGCCGACAGCGCGGCCCAGAGCGCGCCGACGAGCAGGACCCCGATCCGCCATCGACGCGGGTCGGTGCGCGCGAGGTGGACCGCGAGGGCGAGGAGCGCCACGACGAGGAGGAGGTCGAGGGCCGGGCGCATGCGACGAGCATGCCCTCCCGGGGGCCTCGTCGCGAAACCGGCTGGTGGCCAGGGCGTCCGGGCCGGTCAGTCGCCCGACCGCACGAGACAGTCGGGGGCCGGCGCCCCCGTGGCCGTGAAAGCCCGGGCCAGCGCGTCGGCGATGCGCTTGCCGCGCTCTGCGTCAGCCCCCGTCGTGAAGCCAGAAAGGGCGTTCTCGGTCGAATCGCCGGATTCGCCGGGATCTTCGCCCCGCTCGGCACCCCGCGTCCCGTAGCGTGTCCTACTGGAAGGGCCGGGATTGACTGCCACTCCACCCCTCCCTCACGGCTTGGCAGTCAGGTGGGGTCCGGCCCTTCCACCTCCTTGGCGTCAGCCGGGTCAGCGCGCTCGCGAGCACCCGGCGAGGACCCGAGCGATCTGCGCCCTCTCCGCCACCGTGACCCAGAGGTGGTAGCGCGACTTCACGGCTACCTGACGTGCGACGTACGTGCACCGGTAGGCCCTGTTCGGAGGCAGCCACGACGCCGCGTCTGCGTCACGCTTGGCGTTGTTCGTCGGGCCGTCGACGGCGAGCAGGTTGAGCGGGTCGTTCGCGAGCGTCCTGCGCTCGGTCGGGGTCAGCTGCTGCGCGCCCGTGACCCAGGCATCGCCGAGGGCGACGACGTGGTCGATCTGCACCTTCGACGACGTGGCGCGTCCTCGGACGAAGGTGATGCTGCGCCCCGTGTAGGGATCCGCGAGCGTGCCTGAGACGACGACACATCCGTGCGTGCCGTCCTTCAACCGTTCGGGGACGAGGTCGCGGCGCAGCACGTCGTTGCGCGTGTCGCACCCGTTGTGGCCGAGGCTCACGTCGACGTCGTCGCTCCAGGCCGGGCCGAAGGCGTCCCGATCAAAACCGGTCTTGGGCGCTCGGCCCTTGACCGGGAGACCGTCGAGCGTCACGAGTGCCGTGCGCGCCTGCGCGGGTGTCAGGGTCGGGACGGGGGACGACGTGGAGTCCGCGGTGGCTCCGCCTGCCGCACTGCCGGGAGCGACGCGGGTCGGGGCGTGCGGGACGCCGGCGCCGGCCCCGGGCGACCGCAGAGGGAGGCCGCAGCCGGCGAGGGCCACGATCGCCGCGACGACAACAGCCAAGGACGCGGGCAAGGAGCGAGCTGGCACAATCAGCCACCTTGCCACACAAGGGAATTCGGGCGCATCCCGACCCGCCGGGCAGGTGAGCGCCCGGTGCGCACGTCATCGGGGGGTGCCGTGGTCCGACTGGCTGTTCGCGAGGTCGACGTGGTGGCCGCGACCCTCAGCAGCGCAGCTCACCGCCCACCGAGGGTCCTCCAACCACCGGCGCGGTTGTTGGCGATCACGGCCCGGAACAGCGCGACCAGGGCCGCGTCCTCCAGCGCGTCACCCTCGTGGATCTGGATCGAGCGGGCCGTGAGGTTGCCGTGCCCCTGGTTGATCAGCCCCGTCGGGTCCGGCGCGATGGGGTCATAGACGAACACGTTGAGGTGCGTCTTCGTCCCCAACAGGGCCGCGATGTTGCCCTCGAGGACGAAGTACGGCTGCACGCGCCGCTTGATCGTCTCCGCGACGTCCGGGTCCGCCTCGTGCAGGAGCTCACGCACCTGCCGTGCGACGTCCTGCTGCCAGACGACCAACGTCGCGATGTAGTCGTCGACGCGCGGATCTCGCTGTCCCATTCCATCAGCGTGCCACGCACCCGAGGACGTGTGCCGCGGGATGCCCGACGTGGCCGCACGGCCCGCAGCGCCGCGGGTGGACCCACCGCCGGTGCGTCAGCCGTCGGTATCTATCGGCTCGCTCAGACCTCTGGGTGGTGTCGGCGCGGCCTCGGGGGCCGGGCCCCGCCCAGAGGAGCTCCCATGCCCACCACATCAAAACAGGCCGCGCTGCGTCCGAGCCGGGTGAACAAGACCCACCTCGTCCTTCGCTCCCGTCAGCCGGCTCTGCTCATGGCCAATCCGAACTACTTCGGGACCCTGGCCGAGTCAGAGCTTCCGGTCATCACGCCGATCCAGGGCAACACGTCCTTCGAGGCGCTGACCTGCGTCGGCCTCAATCCCGCTCTGGACCAGGCCGAGGCCGTCGTCCGGATCAACGCGAACTCCGGCTACGGCGGGACGCTCTGCAACGGCGGATCGCGCGAGTACGTCCGCTTCTTCGTGTCCTACGACGGCGGTGCGAGCTGGGTCGACGTCGGCATGGACTCGTTCAGCGTCCACGACACCACGGGGGTGCGACCCCTCGACTTCGCGGTCAACCTGCCGATCCCGGTCAAGCACCGGTGGTGCTTCCTGACGAACCAGCCGACGCTCCGGGCGATCCTCTCGTGGAGCCAACCACCGACGGCCGGCGATCCGACCTTCGTCCCGGTCTGGGGCAACGTCGTCGACGTCGTCGTGCAGCCCACGGGTTCCACGCTCCTCGTCGTCGGCGACCTCATCGAGGCCCTCGAGGTCACGCTTCCGGCGCCTCTCCTCGACATCGTCGAGGTCGACCAGCCGCTCGTGCTCAAGGATCCGCCGCCGGCTCCCCTCTCCACCCTCGTCAAGACCTACACCGAGGACAAGGTCGAGCCGCACCGCTTCGTCTTCCCGCAGATCACCCAGGCCCTGCAGGCCTCGGGTGGTCTCCTGGCCGACATCACCGAGGTGCAGCCCGGACCCGATCCGACGAAGCCGCGGGTGCTCGCCGCCGACGCCGGGCTCGCGGCGTCGACGTCCACCGCGTCGATGTTCGACTTCGGTGGTCTCGACCTCGACCTCGGCGACATCTTCGACACCCTTGCCAAGACCGACGGCAACACCGATTTCGAGGAGCTCGGCTGCATCGGTTACGACCCGGTCGAGGACGCCCTGGTCGGCGTCATCACCATCAAGCGGCCCAGCGGCTACTCCGGTGGTCCGTGCACCGCGGGCAGCACCGAGTACGTCGCCTTCTGGATGGACTGGGGCAGCGGCCTCGAGTACGTCGGGACGGCGAGCGTCAAGGTCCATGACGTGACGGTGCCGCCCGGGGGCCTGCGTTACGCGGTCTTCCTCCCGATCGCGAGCTTCTCCCACCGACGCGCCTGCGTCGACGGGCCGGTCCAGCCGAAGGTCCGCGCGATCCTCTCCTGGGCGGCGGCGCCCCCGACCGGCAACCCGGACTGGGTGCCGACCTGGGGCAACCGAGAGGAGACGACCGTCCAGCTGCCGGCCGGAGTCGTCGTCGGGCTGCGTCCCGTCGTCGACGCGATCAGCGGTGTGCCGGTGTGCTCGATCGACCAGACAGACGGTCGCACCCTGGACCCGGCCGACCAGCCGTTCGGCGGCGTCGTCACGATCACCGGGTTCATCCCCGGCGCGCCGGACATCAGTGCCTCCCCGATGAAGTACCGCGTCCGCGTCCGCGACGTCGACAACGGCGGCTCCTTCAAGGCGTTGACCAACGACTTCGGGATCACCGTGACCCAACAGGTCGGGGCTGCCCTGCCGACACAGTTCGGGATGACGCAGTCGACCGACTCGGACGACTTCTACACCTACCGAGAGGACCCCAACGTCGCCGGCGCAGGATGGCGTCGCGTCGTGGGCAACGTGCTCGCCGTGTGGTCGACGTCGGTGCCGATGAGCGGCCGGTGGGAGATCGAGGTGGTGGCGAAGGACCCGATCGGCACGATCTACTCGGCGCAGACCGTCCTCTGCGTCGACGGGACGACTCGCACCAACGTCCGGCTCCGGCTCGACGAGGTCGCGCCGACGAGCACCTTCACGATCACGGAGTTCATCCGCGGTGGGACGACGTTCCCGGCGCAGGAGTGCATGAAGTTCAAGCTGGGCGACATCCTCGTCGGCTCCTACTCGGTCTCGGACGAGCACTTCCGCACCCTGGCGCTGGAGCTCGACCCCGCCGGTCCGGCTGCGGGCACGACGCCGACGGTCTCCGGACCCTCGACCTTCCCGCTGGCTCCCACGGTCGGCACGTCCGGCACGTGGCAGCTGAACACCGCGATCATGGCGCCGTGCGGTTACGTCCTGCGCTTCCGAGCCTGGGACCGCACGATCGTCTCGGGCAGCAGCATCGGCTGGGAGGCGGTCCCCCGGGCGATCGGGTTCTCGCTCGAGGCCTGAGACCGGACCGGAACGAGGGGTGACGTCCGCGCCCGCGTGAGCCCAGCGGCATACGACACACGTCGTGTGCCGCTGGGTTCCGTCCTCGCTCGCGCGGGACCGGGCTTCAGGACTGGGTGCGCAGGTAGCGGCCGAAGTGGGGCACCGTGAAGGCGATGAGGCCGCGCTCGCCGGAGTAGATGAGTCCCTTCTTGATGAGGGCGTCGCGCGCGGGCGACAGCGACTGCGGCTTGCGCCCCAGCACCTCCGCCACGGCGGACGTCGGCACGGCCTCGCGCTCGGCCACCCCGTCGCGGAGGTATGCCGTCTCGTCGCCGTCCGCTGGAACGTCCCGTTCCGCGCGCCCCTCCCCCGCCTGCGGGTCGACGAGGGCCGCGTCGGCCATGGCCCGGAGGTACTCGCGCTCGGCCGGCGTCGCACGCTCGAAGCGGGAGCCGAAGAAGCCCACCGCGAGCTCGGACTCGGCCTCGGGGACCGCCACCCGGATGTCCTGGGCGGTGACGGGTGAGGAGGGCGCGACGTCCCACACGACCTTGCCGTAGGCCTGGATGAAGTACGGGTAGCCCGCCGTCACGGCATACATCTCGTCGAGCGCCTCGGGCGTGAACTCGCACCCCTCCTCGGTCGCCGGTCCGACGAGGGCCCGGTCGGCGGAGTCGCGGGGTAGCCGGTCGATGCGCGAGTAGCGAAAGAGCCTCTCCGAGTATGACTTCGAGGCGGAGAGCACCGTGGGCAGGTGCGGCAGCCCGGCACCGACGACGATGACGGGCAGACCCGACTGCGAGATCTCGTGGCACGCCGCGCAGAGCGCCGACACGTCGTCGGGGTCGAGGTCCTGCATCTCGTCGATGAAGAAGGCGACGCCCTTGCCGACGTCGGCGGCGAGGCCACCGATGTCGGTGAAGAGCTCGACGAGGTCGATCTCGATGTCGCCCGAGTCGGCGCGGCCGGTGACGGCCGGGACGTCGATGCCCGGCTGCCACTTGTCGCGCAGCTTCGCTCCCGTCGGGGCGTCGCGCAGCGCGAAGGCCTTGATGGTGCCGAGCACGTGGTCGATGTCCTCGCCCCGCGGGTGACCGAGCTCGCGCACGGCCTGGTGCGCGGCCGCGGCGAGCGGTCGCCGCAACCGCTGGTCGGGACGCGCCTCGAACTTGCCCGTGCCCCAGTCGGCCCGCACGGCCGAGCTCCGCAGGGCGTTGAGCAGGACGGTCTTGCCGACGCCGCGCAGGCCGGTGAGGACGATCGAGCGCTCGGAGCGCCCGCGGGCGACGCGCTCGAGCACGACGTCGAAGGTGCGCAGCTGCTCGTCACGGCCGGCGAGCTCGGGCGGGCGCTGGCCCGCGCCCGGGGCGTACGGGTTCGTGATCGGGTCCACGATCGGAGGCTATACGCATCTCTACCGAAAACCTGAGACATCCCGATCGACCCCGATCGGCGCGTCGTCGCAGGGCCCGGCGAGAGCGCGAGGCCACACCGACTCCATGGAAAGCGAAGTCATTTGATTCGGATTCCACTCAATTCAGGCATGAAAAAACGCCGTTCCGCACGGTCAGGGGTGGTCATGCGGAACGGCGCGTTGCGACTATAACCCGCTCTCGGGCGAAACGGTCAACTGATCGAAGAGATTTCAAAAACTTCGTCGGGGTGCGCGATCGCGTCCTGCTCCGCGACGAGGAGCATCTCGTCCGAGCCGCTGGCATGGGTGCGCTCGAGCACGGCATACATCGTCGCTGCCGTGCGGCGCAGGGCCACCTCCGGGCCGTCCGTCAGGTAGTGCGCGAGGAAGACCGCAGCGGTCACGTCACCACCCCCGCGCACCGTCATCGGCAGCATCGGGGTCGTCACGACCCAGGCGTCGTCGGCGGTGACGCACGCCATCTGGATCGAGCCCTCAGGGGTGTCGGACGTCAACGCGCTCGTCACGAGGACGGCGCTCGGGCCCTGCGCGACGAGCTCGCGCGCCGCGGCGACGAGGTCGGTCTGCGTCGACACCGGGCGACCGACGAGGAACTCGAGCTCGAACTGGTTGGGCGTGACGATGTCGGCCTTCGGCACGACGTGGTCGCGCATGTACTCGGGGATGCCCTCGCGCACGAAGAAGCCCCGGCCGACGTCGCCCATGACGGGGTCGCAGCAGTAGACGGCGGCCGGATTGGCCGCCTTGACCCGTGCGACGGCGTCGAGGACGACCTCGCCGACCGCCTCGGCGCCCTGGTAGCCGGAGAGCACCGCGTCGATGGCCGGGAAGGCACCCCGCTCCTCGACGCCGTCGATGACGGCCGCGACGTCAGCGGGCGCGATGAGCGGGCCTCGCGTCGAGCCGTAGCCCGTGTGGTTGGAGAAGGTCACCGTGAGCACCGGATAGACCTCGTGCCCGAGCCGCTGCAGCGGGAAGACCGCGGCCGAGTTGCCGGCGTGACCGTAGGCGACGTGGGACTGGATCGACAGGATCTTCACGGCCTCCACCCTAGCCGCTTGCCTTTACAAGATATTTATAGCGATACTAGAACTATGTTGTGGCAGGTGGACCCCACGTCGAGCACGGCGTTGCACGTGCAGGTGGCGGCCTGCGTCCGACGCGAGATGGCGTCCGGACGACTGGAGAAGGGCGACCGCCTGCCCTCCGCCAAGGAGGTCGCCGGCGTGCTCGACGTCAACCTCCACACGGTGCTGCGCGCCTACCAGTCCCTCCGGGACGAAGGGCTCATCGACCTGCGCCGCGGCCGCGGGGCCGTCGTCAGTGCGTCCGACCCCGGAGGCGACGCGCGGCTGCGCACCCTCGTCGCCGAGCTCGTCGCCGAGGCTCGACTCGTCGGCGCCACCCCGTCCGACCTCACCCGACTCATCGAGAGCGAGTTCCAGCGATGACCACCGACCGCCGCCCCACCCACGCCCTCGTCGCGAGCGCCGTCCTGGCTCCCCTCGTGGCCGCGGTCGGCACCGGGCTGGCGTATGCCGTCCGCGACCTGGTGCCGGACCCGGTGGCCGTCCACTGGGGCCTGGACGGCGAGCCGGACCGCTGGCAGCCCTTCGGGGCGGCCGTCGTCACCGCCGCCGCCATCACGACGGTGATGCCGCTCGCCCTCGTCGGCCTCGCCGCCGTCATGCACCGCTCCGCCCGGGGTCCGCTCGCCGCCGTCGCCGGTGGCCTCGCCGTCTTCCTCGGCGGCGTGCTCTTCGGCGGCCTCGTCGCGCAGCGACCGGGGCAGGTCCCGCAGGCGTTCCCGCCGCAGTGGGCGGTGCCCACCCTCGTGCTGACCGCCGTCGTCGCCGTCGGGCTCTGGCGCTGGGGACGCACGACGCCGCCCGAGGTCACGGGAGCCCGTGAGCCCCTCCCCGTCGACGCGCCTCGGCTCGAGGTCATGCCGACGACCCGTCTCGCGTGGACGGGGCGGGCGAGCCTGCGCGTGGGCCCGACGGTGGCGCTCGCCGTCGTCGTCGCGCTGCCCCTCGTCTGGGTGGCGCTCGCCGGGCTGGCCTGGGTGTGGCTGCTCGCCCTGGCCCTCGGGGCGCTGCTCGCTCTCACTGTCTCCGCCCGGGTCACCGTCGACGCGTCCGGCCTGCGGGTCTCGAGCGCCGGGCTCTCGTGGTCTCGCGTGCCGCTCGAGCGGGTGGCGTCGGCCGGTACGACGACCGTCTCCCCGCTGCGCGAGTTCGGCGGCTGGGGCTGGCGCATCGGCGTCGACGGCCGGCGCGGCTACGTCACCCGCGCCGGCGAGGCCCTCGTCGTGCACCGCATCGGCGAGCCCGACGTCGTCGTCACGGTCGACGACGCAGACGAGGCCGCCGCCGTGCTCAACACCCTCGCCGCCCGGGCGTCCTGAGCCAGCGGACGACCGTTGGTCGCCGCGCGACGCCCACCCAGGCGTGTCCCACCGCGCGTCGCCTGCGGGCCCTGACCAACGGTCGTGGGTCGGGTGCGGTCGTGTCACGATGAAGGCATGAGCATCCCCACGACGACCGTGTCCGAGCTGCCCGACGACGCCGTCCTCGTCGACGTCCGCGAGGCCGACGAGTGGGCTGCGGGCCACGCTCCCAACGCCATCCACATCCCCCTCGGCGAGCTGCCGGCACGCATCGACGAGCTGCCCGACACCGACGCCACCGTCGCGGTCGTGTGCCGCATGGGCGGCCGCTCGGCGCGTGCCGTCCAGTGGCTCGTGCACCAGGGCTACGACGTCGCCAACGTCGAGGGCGGCATGCTCGAGTGGGAGCGCGCCGGCAAGCAGCTCAGCGCGGACGGCGACCCGACCATCATCTGACTCGGGGGATTCGTCCGGTTCACACCCGCACGCGTCTTCTCCATGGAACGCTGTCGCTCCTGACGGGTCTCACAGGGACCGACCCGCCGAGCCAGGAGCACCCGGACCATGGACGACCGTCGACCCGATCCCACGCAGGACACCTGGTCGCAGTGGCTGCCCGACCTCGAGTCGCCGGGTGCCACCACCTCGACGCCGCCGAGCGCTCCGGTGATGCCGCCGCCCGTCCCGCTGCCGCCGCCCGCAGGCCGGGTCGACCCGCTGCCGTATGCCGCCACCCCCATCGCCGGGTGGGTCGGCCCGCGACGTGGCCAGGCACCGCCACCGCCGACCCGCCTCGGCTGGGCGATCGTGTGCACCCTCTTCTGCTTCGTGCCGTTCGGGATCGTCGCGATCGTCAAGTCAACCCAGGTCAACTCGAAGTGGGCGCTCGGCGACTGGGAAGGAGCCCGGGCCGCCTCACGGTCGGTCAAGACGTGGTGCCTGCTCGCCGCTGCCGTCTCGCCCGGCGCCTCGATGCTGCTCTTCGCGTGCTCCTCGGTCGGGCACGTGGTCGGCTCCCTGTAGGTCAGTCCTGGCGGACCACGGCCCCCTGGGCCACGACGACCCGGACGCGCTCGACCGCGCTGCCGTCTCGGCGGGCTCGCCTTCCTCGACGACCGCGTGACCCGGGCCGACGCGCACGCCCGAGCCGGGCGCGTCAGGCGACCGGGATCGTCGACGGTGGGGTGCAGACGAGCTCGTCGCCCTGGGGGGCCGTCGACGGGGCCTCGACCACACCACCTCCGACTGCGGACGGACGGGCCTGCGCCGTGCGGTCGTCGACCTGGACGCAGAACTGCCACTGCTCGAGCCCCGGGTCGACCGTGGCGCGCGGGGCCTCGAACGACTCACTCGGCACGTCGAGCGTCGGGGGCGACACGGCATACGCCTTCCCGGTGATGCTGGCACCGGGGGCGATCGTGTGGCCGCCCATGACGGGCGCGGCCGCGAAGCGGACGTTCGGGCCGGGAGCGAAACCCTGCTTGCTGAGGCGGAGGACGCCGGACTCCTCGTAGACCCACGCGTGCTTGGCGTCGACGTCCGCGGGCAGGGTCGCGCTGCCGAGGTCGGCGGGGACGACGTCGTAGGCGAGGACGGGCTTCGTGCCGGTGTTGGTCAGCGTGTAGTCGACGACGAGGCCGGGGCTCGCCGCGATGCCGGCACCCGTTGCGCCCGTCGCACCTACCTCGGGGCCGCCCGGGGCCATCGTGGCCTCGAGGTGCACGCCGCCGGGCGTCACCGTCTCGCCGCCCGCACCCACGCCGGTGTCGGTGTCGGTGTCGACCGCCCCGCTCGCCGGCGTCGACGAGCCGTCGCCGCCGGCCGGCGTGGCGGCCCCGGGGGACGGCGTCGCCTGGCCGCAGGCACTCGTGACGAGCACGGATCCGAGGGCGAGCGCGACGAGCGCCCGACCGGGACGAACCGGGTGGAAGGGACCGCGCGGGAGGTGGTGGGTCAACGGCTTCATGACGATGAAGACAACCACGAGACCGGAAGCGTTGCATTCCGGACGAATCCGCGCCCCGTCCGTCGGGGCCCGGGGGACGTGCTCACTTGAGCAGCTTGGACATCCGCCGGTCGGCGAGCGGCTTGCCACCGGTCTGGCAGGTGGCGCAGTACTGCAGGGACGTGTCGGCGAACGACACCTCGCGGACGACGTCGCCGCACTCCGGGCACAGCTCGCCGGTACGCGCGTGGACCCGCATGCCCGCGCGCTTCGCGTCCTTGAGCTCCTTGGCCGGCTTGCCCGACGCCGTCGTGACCGCGCTCTTCAGCGTGTCGCGCAGGGCGGCATACAACCGGTCGACCACCTCGGGGGCGAGCGTGCCCGCGATGGCGAACGGGCTGATCTTGGCGACGTGGAGGATCTCGTCGGAGTAGGCGTTGCCGACGCCGGCGATGAACTCCTGGTCGCGCAGCAGCCCCTTGATCTGCGTGCGGCGGCCCTCGAGCATCGAGCGGAACGTCTCCAGCGTGAAGTCGTCGGCCATCGGGTCGGGACCGAGGCGCGCGATGCCGGGGACCTGGGCTGGGTCGGTCACGATGTAGGCCGCGAGGGACTTCTTCGTGCCGGCTTCGGTCAGGTCGAAACCGGAGCCGTCGGACAACCGCACCCGCAGCGCGATCGGCGACTTGCCCGGCCGCAGCACGGTCATCGGCAGCTGGTCGGACCAGCGCAGCCAGCCGGCCCGCGCGAGGTGGAAGACGAGATGGGTGCCGTCGGCGTCGATGTCGAGGAACTTGCCGTGACGGTGGACGCCGTCGATGGGTGCGCCCTCGAGCGCCTGCGGTGGCGGGTTGAACGTCTTGAGCACGCTGAACGAGGCGAGCTCGACCTTCGTGACGGCAAGGCCGTCCGTCCGCTCGGCGAGGAAGTCGACGAGCGCCTGCACCTCCGGCAGCTCAGGCATGGCCCCAGTCTGTCACCCGGAGCCGACGGAACGGCCCGGACGCGAGGGCTGCTCGTCGGCGGCGACGACCTCACCGACCTTGCCGGCACCCTCGAGGACGCGGAGCATCCCGTGCCCGTCGGCCGCCGAGAAGGTCGGGACGGACCGCGACGCCCACGGACGGATCGGCGAGTCGATCTTCATCGGGTTGGACAGGACCTGCTCGGTCGGCGAGAGGTGCCGGATGCAGATGGCGTCGACGCGGTCGGGGCGCGCCTCGGCGAAGTCGGCGTAGATCTGGGGGTCGTGCTGGCCGTCGTCGCCGACGAGCAGCCACGTGATCTCGGGGAAGTCGCGGGCGAGGCGGTCGAGGCAGGTGCGCTTGTGCGCCTGCCCGCTGCGGAACCACCCGGTGTTGGTGGGCCCCCAGTCGGTCAGCATGAGCGGGCCGAGCGGGAAGCCGTTCTCGACGAGGAAGCGGTTGAGGGTGGCGGCGACGTTCCACGCACCGGTCGAGACGTAGACGATGGGTGCACCCGGGTGCGCCGAGAGGATGCGGCGGTACATCGGTGCCATGCCCGCCACCGCGTGACGCGCCTTGCCCCTGCGCACGAACGTGTTGAACGCCGCGATCATCGGGCGGGGCAGCATCGTCGTGATGACGGTGTCGTCGATGTCGCTGACGATGCCGTGCGTGACGCCGTCGGCGACGATGAAGACGTCGGCCGCGACGGGGTCGGTGCCCTGCACCTCGACGACCACCTGCTGCCAGCCCGGGGCGAGACCGTGGTCGCGGGCGACGATGTCGACGTGTCCGCCGCGGTCGGAACGGCCGTAGACCTCACGGTCACCGGCGGTGACCTTGACCGGGACGCCCGTCGCGGGCGAGGTGATGAAGGCGCGCCAACCCCGGTCGTAGCGGGCCGGGCTGAGTGCACCGGTCGCGTCCTGCCTGGCCTCCGGACCCTCGACGTCCTCGCGGCCCTTGCGTCCGAGGAGGATCCGCGCATAGACACGGACGAAGGAGGACGAGCCGTAGCCGACGTGGGTGATGACCCGGTTGCCCCAGCCTCGGCTGCGGAGCACGCGCTCGACCTGCTCGTGGACGGCGTCCTCCACGATGGCGGCCGCGTGCGGTCGGGACATGGCCACAACCTACCCGGCAGGGGTGTCGGGTGAGCAGAGGAGCGGGCCGGGAGGGCAGCGGGAGGGTGCCAACAGGTGGACCCCGGCGGGCGCCGGGTCGAGGCGGCGGGTTTGATGGACGCCGTGCACCCCATTGCCGAAGTCCTGAGCAAGGCCGCAGGCGGCGACTTCCCCACCGTCGACGGCGCGTGGCAGCGCGTCGAGCCGTGGCGCCCCGGCGTCGAGGGCGTCGTCGCCTTCACCGGGCACGCCTACCTCGCCGTCGAGGACGACGTCTCCGACGGCACCCTGGACTCCCTGAGCCCTGACGGCTTCGGCGGCGCGAGCAACCCGCGCCTCGTCTCGCGTCTGGCCGGCACCGGCTGGATCGACGCCCTCGACATCATCCTCGTGGCCCGGGGCGCCGGCGGCGAGCCCGCGCTCGTGCCGCGCAGCGACCTGCGCAACCACCCTCGCGCCGAGCACGCGACCTCCGTGCGCAGCGACGTCAGGACCTTCGGGTATGCCGCCCCCGACGACCACACGCTCGTGACCCTCTCGACCGGGCTCGGCGGACTCCCCGAGGTGGGCCTCGAGACCGATTCGTCCAAGGACCACGTCGGGACCGACGTCGTGCGCGACGCGCTGACGCTCATCGACGAGGGTGACGTCGTCGTCGCGGCCTGCGCACCCGGCAACGCCCGTGCCCTGCGCGCGTTCCTCGCGGCCGGCTTCGAGCCCGTGGCGTCCGTGCAGCTCTGGCGCCCCGAGCGCTGACCGGAAGGCTGACCCGGAGCGCCGCCCGCCGGCGGCGCACGAGCGCGCCGACGATTGGCGGATGTGGGTCAGTCATGATCGGATCTGCGCGTGGACACCGGCGTCGGCGTGGGCAGTGAGGCACACCGTCGGCCTGCGCGCGCCCACCTGTGGCCGGTCCTCCCCCTCGCCGCGGCGGCCTGGTGGGTCGGCGGCGCTCTGCCCTGGGTCCTCGACGGGCTCGGCGCGCGGTCGCCACGCAACTGGCCCTACGACGTCGCCACCGGCTCGGCGGCCGACGGCTACATCAGGCTCCTGCCGTTCACGACGGCGCGGCTCGGGCTGCTCCTGACGATCACGCTCGTCGGCGGCGGGCTCGCGGCCCTCGCCACGCTCTGGGTGCGTCCCCGCGGCGGCCGACGGCTCCCACTGGCCGTGCTCGCCACCCTCGGAGCCCTGACGTCCGGCGCCTACACGATCGCCCAGTCCGCAGGCGCCACCCGCCAGCTCGGCAGCGACTTCGACCGCGACGACCGCGTCCTCCTCGGCGTCCTCGCGGTCGCCGTCCTCGGCACGGTCCTCGGTCTCGCGCTCGGCCTGACCGTCGCGCTAGGCGGGCCGGTGCTGCGCGCCCTCGCGGCCGCCCCGCTCGCCGTGGCCCTGGGCAGCTGGGTCAGCGCCGTCGTCGTCGCGCTGCTCGGCCTCCAGCGGTCGCTGGGTCTGCTGCAGTGGAGCTCCGTCGTCGTGGGGGTGGCCGCGGGTCTCGCCCTGGCCGCCCTGGGACTGCGACCGGCCCGGCGCCTCCTCGCGTGGCTCGCGGTGCTCGTCCTGCTCTCCGTCTGCGGCGCCGGCCAGACCGCCTTGTCCTACCTCGCGTCCTACCTGAGGCCGCGCTCGGGACTGCCCGACGGGCTGCGCGACCACGTCGAGGCGAGCCGCGACGTCTTCCTCGCCGCCCTGTCGCCCGCCAACCAGGCCTGGGCCGTGCATCTCATCGCGGTGGTCGTCGGCCTGGTCGGGTCACTCGTGCTGTGGCGGCGTCCGCGTACCCCCACCCGCGGGAGCGGAGGCACGGGACCTCGCCCGGCCGCCCGGCACACGCCCGTCCCCGCACACGACCGTCACGCCGGCGCCACGACCTCATGACACGGCGCCCACAGCCGGGCACGTACCGTGGAGCCATGCTCAGGGGATCTCGTGCCAGGACTCTCGTCGCCGTCTCGCTCTCGGGGGTGCTCGTCGGCACGCTCGGCGCCGGCTGCTCCCTCTTCGACTCGCCGCCGAAGCCCGACGAGACGGCACGTGCCCTCGCCTCGGGGCTGGCGAGCGGTGACCTCGGCGCCGTCACGTTCAAGAACACGACGGCCGCCCAGGCGACCGCCTTCGTCAAGGCCGCCTACAAGGACCTCGGCACGCTGCGGCCGCAGGTGTCCCTCAGCGAGATGAGCCACACCGAGGGCTCCGACCACGCCACGGCCACGCTCTTCAGCCGCTGGGACGTCTCGGCGTCCCCGACCGACTGGACCTACGAGACGCAGGTCGACCTGAGTCTCGTCGACGACCAGTGGCGCGTGGCGTGGACGCCCGGCGTCGTCGCGCCCCAGCTCACCTCCGACGAGACCCTCGACCTCGCCCGCAAGTGGCCTCGACGGGCCGACATCGTCGACTCCTCGGGCGGCAAGATCATGACGGAGCGCGAGGTCGCCGCCGTCGGCATCGACAAGACGAAGGTGTCGGGCACCGAGGCGACGTCGGCAGCGAAGAAGCTCGCCGCGCTCATCGAGATCGACCCCGCCCGCTTCGCGGCGAAGGTCGAGGCAGCCGGCTCCAAGGCCTTCGTCGAGGGCGTCACCCTGCGGGCCACCGACCCGATCATCGAGGAGCGGGGCGCCGCGATCGAGAAGGTCAAGGGTGCACTCACCGTGCCTGCCCTGCAGGTGCTCGGCCCGAGCCGCACCTGGGCCGCCCCGATCCTCGGCACGGTCGGCGAGGCCACGGCCGAGCAGATCAAGGCCTCGAAGGACACCCTCGAGGCCGGCGACACCGTCGGCAAGAACGGCCTCCAGTACCGCTACGACGCCCGGCTGCGGGGCACGCCCGGCCTGGCGGTCCACGCCGTCAAGCGCGGCGCCGACGGCAGTGCCCTCGACAAGCGCGAGCTCTTCGCCGAGCAGTCGACCGAGGGCGAGCCGCTGACGATCACCCTCGACGCCAAGGCCCAGTCCGCGGCCGAGGCGGCCCTGGCCAAGCAGACGAAGCACCCGACCGCGCTCGTCGCCGTCCGCGTGTCGACCGGCGAGGTGCTCGCCGCGGCCGTCGGGCCTGCCGCCGCCGGCACGACCCTCGCCCTTGCCGGCAAGGAGGCGCCGGGTTCGACGTTCAAGATCGTCAGCTCGCTCGCCAACGTGCGCAAGGGCGCCACGGCCGACGCGTTGCTGCCGTGCACCGAGACGCTCACCGTCAACGGTCGCCGGTTCAGCAACTACACGACCTACCCCAAGGACAAGCTGGGCGACATCCCGATGCGGACCGCCCTCGCGTACTCGTGCAACACGGCCTTCATCAGCCAGCACGAGAAGGTGAGCCAGGACGACCTCGTCTCGGCCGCCCAGTCGCTCGGCATGGGCGAGAAGCTCGACCTGCCCTTCACCGGCTTCCTCGGGTCGGTGCCGACGACCGACGACGTCGTCGAGCACGCGGCGTCGTTCATCGGGCAGGGCCGCGTCGAGGCGTCGCCGCTGACGATGGCGATCGTCGTCGCGTCGGTCATGAAGGGCCAGACGGTGCGACCGCAGCTCGTGGCGGGCGCCCCCGCCCTGCCCAAGCCCGCGACGCTCCTCGACCCCACCGAGGCGGGCGTGCTGCGCCAGGAGATGCGCGACGTCGTCGCCGAGGGGTCCGGCACCGTGCTCAAGCCGCTCGGGGTGGAGTACGCCAAGACCGGCACCGCCGAGTTCGGCACGAAGAGCCCGCCCGACACCCACGTGTGGATGGTCGCCGGCCGCGGGGACATCGCGATCGCGGCCTACAACGAGGTCGGCGACAACGGCGTGACGGGTGCCGCGCCCTTCATCGTCAGCTTCCTCAAGGCATACGACCTCCGCTGACCTCCCTTCCACCGTCGAGAGGCCACGTCCTGCCCACCGTGGGTCGTCGAAAGGCCACTTCTCATGACGAGAAGTGGCCTTTCGACATCGGTGAGGCGGCGGAACGTGGCCTCTCGACGGTTGGGGGGTGAGCCGGGCTACCGGGCCGTGACGACGTCCACGTCGGCCGCGCGCACGTAGGCGAAGCGGTGGCCGAGCGAGATCTGGTAGTAGCGGTCCTGACCGACGACGTCGACGTGGTCGTTCGGGGTGTCGGGCGAGAACGTCGTCGCCCGGTAGTAGTCGGTCGGGACCGTGAGGTCACTGACGGCATACCGCTGTCCCGCGGCGAAGGAGTACTGCAGCGGCGCGAGCGCCTGGACCGGGATGCCCGCCGGGTAGGCCGACGCCTCCGGGTAGGCCCGCCCGTAGACCGGGGCCTTGGCCAGACCGGCCTTGGGCACGACGTAGGAACCCTTGACCGGGACGGCCGTCGGGTCGGACGCCGGGTTCAGGAACCAGCCCTTGACGCCGTTGAACCAGATCGCCGTCCAGTCACGGCTGCGCTCGGCGACCGCGAAGGTCAGACCGGTCTGGGCGCGCGCGCCTATGTCGGAGACGGAGGTCGTCGAGGGCGCACCGTTGGCCTTGCGGCCGATGTCGTTGACCAGCGGAGCCGACTCCGACGGGGCGGTGTGCAGGTAGACGAAGTTCGTCGGCTGCGAGCCACAGCTGTCGGCGACCTTGTCGTCGCAGTACGTCACGGTCTGCCGGTTGTCCTCGAAGCCGGGCAGGATGCGGACGAGGTCCTTGGCGTGACCGGAGGTGTGCGACTGCAGCGGCGCACCGAGGAGCTGGAAGTAGTGCTCCCAGTTCCAGTAGGGGCCCGGGTCCCAGTGCATGCCGGCCACGTTGGCGGGCGTGACACCCGGGACCTGGTCATGGCCGAAGACGTGCTGCATGTCGAGCGGGATGTCGTACTCGTGAGCCAGGTAGCGCACGAGCCGTGCCGACGAGCGGTACATCGGCTCGCTGAACCACTGGGCGCCCGTGGCCGCGAAGCCCTCGTGCTCGAGGCCGATCGAGTGGCCGTTGACGTACCAGTTGCCGGCGTGCCAGCCGACGTCCTTCGGGTCGAGGTGCTGGGCGACGTGGCCGTCCGACGAGCGCAGCGTGTAGTTCCACGCGAGGTAGGTCGGATCGCTCGCCAGCTTGAGCGTCGTGTCGTAGGTCGCCTCGGTGTTGTGGATGACGATGTTGGTGATCTTCGGCGCCGCCGGGCGGTTGGCGAGGTCGTGGTTGCCGTAGTCACCGGCGCCGGGCCCGGTCTTGGCGTAGGGCGCCGGCACCCACTCGCAGTCAAGACCGGGCGGACAGTCCACGGGACCGTTGCTCTGCTTCTTCAGCAGGCCCAGCTTGCCGACGAGCCCCTTGTCGGGCTTGACGTCGGAGGGCACGAGGGAGACGTCCTTGCCGTCAATGGTCCGTCGTGAGGCGCCGGACCGGATGACGGAGTACGTGTCGTCCGCGAACGCCGATGCGACGTCCTCCTCGGCGGAGCTGGAGGCGTCCGCCACAGCGGCGTACCACTCACCGGCGTCGGTGTCCTGACCAGCCGGCAGCCCCAGTCGCTTCTGGGTGGCGGCAAGCAGCGCGGCGCCGCCGCGGATGTTGGCGACCTCGTCGGTGCGCAGGGCGTCCTCGGCGAGGCCGGTCAGCTTCGCGGCGCGGCCGAGCGTGTCGGCCACGGGTGCGGCCTCCGGAGCGGACGGCTCCCCGAGGCCCTTCGCGTCGGCGCGGGTGCCGAGATCGGCGTCGACGAGGTGCATGGGACCGTAGCCACCGGACGTGCTGTGCCCGGGGTTGAAGTCCCAGCGGGTCTGGGCGTACGACACGGCCTCGAGGACCGAGCGCGGCACGCCGTACTCCGTCGAGGCCGCCGCGAAGGCCCGCTCCCGGCTGGCAGGGTCGGTGCCGGAGGCCGAGGCCGACGGGTCCGCGGCCTGCGCGGCCGGGCTCGTCAGGGCCAGACCGGCCGCGACGGCCGCGACGGCGCCGAGCGCTGCGACGGACCGCCGCGCCCTGCGGCTTCCCGGAGTTCGGTGTGGCGTGGAGCTGGGTATCACGCGATCGTCCCTTTCCTGTCCTGGTGAGAGCAGGACGCTGACGCCGACGTGGATCCGTCGGTGCCGCCTCCCTGCGAAGGGGTGGGTCCGGCCCCGAGCCCGACACACACCTCTGACACCGAGCATTACCGCGCACCCCGAGGCCCGCCACTTGAAACCGTCACCCAAGCGTTGTCCCGATTCCACCGCGTCGGGCGTGCATCGCCCGCCGCGAGGGGCCACCATGGACGTCATGGGGCGCGCAGGCCTGTGTGTGGGGATGGCCGTCGCAGCACTCTTCGTCGGGGGCTGCGGTTCCACCACGCCCGAGGACGGATCGACGGGTGCGGTGACCTCGGCGGCCCCGGCGCCCACATCGTCCACGACCACGGCGCTGCGCTTCGGCGCCGCCGGTGACGACGCGCTCGGGTCGTCGTACGGCCCCACGTTCCCGCTGACCTTGCGTCGCACCGGGGGCATCGCCGGCTTCGACGACCAGATCGTGCTCGAGGCCAACGGCCGGGTCCGCGTCGAGACGCGTTCGGTCCACGGCCGCGTGTGCACGCTCAGCGTCCCGCAGCAGCGCCAGCTCGTCACCCTCCTCGCGACGCTCCGCCTCGGCTCATCGACGGCCCCGCCGCTGACCGACGGCTCCACGGCGCTCGACCCCGACGCCGTGCCCGAGAGCGACCCGATCACGATCTCGGTCACCGACCACCAGGCTCGGGCGGTCGACCTGAGCGACCCGTCGCTCGGCGAGATCTCCGGCCTCGTCGGCATCCTCGTCAGCGACGTCACCCTCTCGGTGCCCGCGACCACCCGCTGCACGACCCCGACCGCCGCTGCGCCGGGCGCGGCGGCCACCGCGCCCGCCTCCTGAGCGTCCGCGCGGGCAGGAGTCTCCCCCGAACGCACGAGGTCGGTATGCCGCGGCGCTGACCCGGCGGCATACCGACCTCTGGTGGTGCGTGTCCTGCAGGGCAGCTCACGCGGCCCGGCGCGCTCGATCCGTCAGAAGTTCGTCGCGACGTCGTCGATGACGAAGCTCGTCTGGAGCGAGGAGTCCTCGGTGTCGGCGAACTTCAGCGTGACGTTCGTGCCCTTGAAGGCCGTGAGGTCGATCGTCTTCTGGACGTAGGAGGCCTTCGGCGTGGACAGGTTGGAGTAGCTCTGCTTGGTGACGCCGTTGATCTGGACGGTGGCCGTGTCGTAGGCGGTCGTCGTCGTGGTCTCGGCCGTGTCGATGCGGATCCAGTAGGTCAGCGCCGGAGCGGTGGCCGTGGACGGGACGGCGAACGTCTGCGACTCATTCTCGGAGCCGGCCGTGCCGTTGCCGCCGAGCCACAGCTTGTACGAACCGCCGTGGGCCGGGCGGCCCGTGTTGTTCGTGATCGGGCCCGTCGTGCCCGTCCAGCCGGTCTGCCCGGACTCGAAGCCGCCGTTGGTCAGGGCAGCACCGCCGCCACCGCCGCCGCCGGTGCCGCAGGTCTCGGTGCTGGCGGGGGCCGAGATGGCGCCCATGGCCTTGTCGACTGCGGTGCACTCGGCCGATCCGACGCCGTAGAGGTCCTTGGCCGCCTTGATGACGCCGGTGCGGGCCGCCGCGTAGTTGCTGCTCGAGGTGAGGTACGTCGACAGCGTGCGGTACCAGATCTTCTCGACCTTGAGGTGGCCGATACCGGTCACCGTCGAGGCGTTGCACGTCGGGCTGTTGTAGCTGACGCCGTTGATCGTCTTGGCACCCGAACCCTCGGAGGCCAGGTAGTACCAGTGGTTGAGCGGGCCGGACGAGTAGTGCGGGTCGAGGCCGCCGAGGGAGCTGCTCCAGCAGTCCTTCGAACCGCCGTCCTTGCTCGGCTTGTCCATGTAGCGCAGCGGCGTGCCGTTGCCGTTGATGTTGATCTCTTCGCCGATGAGGTAGTCGGGGGTGTCGCTGGGGTTGTTCGTGTACCACTCGACACCCGTGCCGAAGATGTCCGACGTCGCCTCGTTGAGGCCGCCCGCGTCGCCGGTGTAGGCCAGGCCCGCGGTGTTCTCGGTGACGCCGTGGCTCATCTCGTGGCCGGCGACGTCGAGCTCGACGAGCGGGGCCGCGTTGCCCGCGCCGTCGCCGTACGTCATCTGCGTGCCGTCCCAGAAGGCGTTGACGTAGTTCTGGCCGTAGTGGACGCGGCTGCGCGCACCGGTGCCGTTGTTCCAGATGCCGGCGCGGCCGAGCTGGGTGTTGTAGTAGTCGTACGTCTTGCCGGCGCCGTAGTGCGCGTCGACGGCCGCCGACTGGCGGTTGCTCTGCGAGCCGGTGCCCCAGACGTCGTCGGCGTCGGTGAACGTCGTGCCGTTGCCGCTCGTGGCCTGGTTGAGGTCGGTCGTGTAGTTCCCGTGCGTGTCCTTCATCGTGTACGTCGTTCCGGCGGTCGTGGCCAGCGTGACGGAGCCGACGAAGATGCCGTTGCCGGTGCCCTGCTTGACGTCGTCCCAGCTCGTCAGGGTCTTGCCCGTGGTGGCGTCGACGATCGTGTGCAGACGGGTCGGGGTCTGGTCGGCCTTGATGCCCTCGGTGATGACCTCGTAGGCGAGCTTGGGACCGGCGGCCGACTGGAAGACGACGAGCTCACCGGGGGTGGCGGTCTCCTTGTCGGCCTTCGACGCGGCGAGACCGGCCTGGTGCGCCTCGCTCTTGGAGACGCTCGGGGTCATCGTCGCGGGGGTGACGTTCTTGCGGTAGTTCCACGTGACGCTCTTGACGGCACCCGAGGAGTCCTTGTGGCTGACGAAGTCGCCGCCGATGACGCGCAGGCCGTCGAGGGTCCGCTCG
Source organism: Terrabacter sp. Ter38 (assembly GCF_024519435.1). Lineage (GTDB taxonomy): Bacteria > Actinomycetota > Actinomycetes > Actinomycetales > Dermatophilaceae > Terrabacter. The sequence continues at coordinate 78,747 of NZ_JALJRZ010000004.1, read as the reverse complement.
TAGCGGACGTGCGTCGCGCCGTTGGCGTCCTGGATGACGGACTTGACGGTGAGCTTCTCGCCCGAGGCGAGGCCGAGGGCGCTCGCGGACGATGCTGCCCGGGACTGCTCGGTCGCCTTGAGGCTCTGCGACTCGGGGGCAGGCGCCTTGTCGCGTCCTGCACCGGCTGCTGCGCCCGCCGGGATCGCCGGCGAGATGGCGAGGGCGAGCGCGAGCAGCCCTCCGGTCGCCAGCCCAGACTTCAGTCGATTCACTGGTTGCTCCTTGTCGAGATGCGGCTCGTGGGCCGCCTGGAGGGAGTTCCGCTCATCTCACGACGTGAGATCGGGCCGGAACGAGCGTGACGTTGGCAGCAGCCCAGAACACGGGTCAACGGGGCTTACCAAGTCTTTGCCAAATGCCTCCGAAGTCCGGAGTAGCACTTGGCCGCAGGGCGATTCGCCGCAGGGCCCGACTTGGGCGATCTCCCAGAGTCGCCCGTCGAGGGGCCTCCGTCGGCCTTCAGTCGGCGCTCGGTCGGTGCTCCGCGCGGCCGCGCGCACGGCCGCGCGCACGGTCGCGCGCACGCGCCAGGTCGGCCGGTGTGTCGACGTCCAGCGCCACGTCGGAGGGGTCGTCCACCGTCTGCGTGCGCATGCCGTCGGCGAGGTCGCGCATGCTCCGGCCGTAGGGGTCCCCGAGCTCGTCGAGACGCCCCTGCAGGGCGGCGAGGCGCCAAGCCGAGCAGAGCCAGTTGGTGCGTCCTTCCCGGTCGACCGTCACGGCGAGGTCAGCCGACCCCAGCGCCTCGAGGAGCCGGTCGACGTGGGCGGAGGTGACGAAGGGCAGGTCCGCGGCCAGCAGCACGACGGCATACGGCAGCGGCGTGGCGCTCGTGGCGGCATCGGTGGCAAGGGAGTCGACGGCGGTGGACACGCCGGACACCGGACCGCCGCCCGGGACGCGCTCCCACACGACGCGTACGCCGTCGGGGACGCCCTGGCCGGGGCCGACGACGAGCGCCGGGCGGTCGCCGGCAGCGTCGAGGACGCGCGCGACAAGCGGGCGACCGCCGACGTCGAGGACGGGTTTGTGCGAGCCCATCCGCCGGGAGGCCCCGCCCGTCAGGACGATAACGACCGGGGGCGCTTCAGGTGGGCGGGGCGGCACCATCGGAGTCTGGCACGGAGTCTGGCAGGCTGAGGTCATGGGACGGGTCACGGTCAGGCGCAAGGTCACGACGATCGACCTCGCGACCCCGTCGTCGACGACGCGCCCGGACACCCTCACCGTCGAGGAGCCCCTCGAGCTGCGGGTCAACGGCACGCCGCTCACGGTGACGATGCGCACGCCGGGGCACGACATCGAGCTCGTCCACGGCTTCCTCATGTCGGAGGGGCTCATCAGGTCCGCCGACGACATCGCCCTGGCCCGGTACTGCGAGGGCGCGGTCGTCTCGGGTGAGAGCGGCTTCGACGAGAACACGTACAACGTCATCGACGTGACGCTGGCGCCCGGCGTGGCAGCCCCGGCCGCGTCGGTCACGCGCGCCTTCTTCACGAACTCGTCGTGCGGCGTCTGCGGCAAGGCCAGCATCGAGCAGCTGCGGGCGCAGTCGGCCTTCGACGTGCGCGGCGACACGACGGAGTTCGCCGCCAGGATCATCGCCGAGCTGCCCGATGCCCTACGCGCCGAGCAGCGGTCGTTCGACAAGACAGGCGGGTTGCACGCCGCCGGCCTCTTCACCGCCGACGGCGAGCTGCTCGTCGTCCGCGAGGACGTCGGCCGGCACAACGCGGTCGACAAGGTCGTCGGGTGGGCGCTGCAGAGCAACCGCGTGCCCGGGGTCGGCTGCGTGCTCGTCGTGTCCGGTCGCGCGTCGTTCGAGCTGACCCAGAAGGCGATCATGGCCGGGATCCCCTGCCTCGCAGCAGTGTCGGCGCCGTCGTCACTGGCGGTGGAGTGCGCCGAGGACGCCGGGATGAGCCTGCTCGGCTTCGTGCGTGGCACCCGCCTCAACGTGTATGCCGGCGCGCACCGGATCACGGCCACCTGACCACCCTCACCACCCCAGCGACCGGAGGCACACCCGTGGCGATCTTCGCGATCCACTACACCTACCCCGACGACGCGACCGAGATGCTGACGATCCGGCCCGAGCACCGCGAGTGGCTGAGCGGGCAGTCGGGGCTGCTCGTCGCCGGGATGTACCAGGACGGCACCGACGAGGTGAGCGAGGGTGAGCCGACCGACCAGGAGGCGGCCAACGCGGCGCTCATCGTCTGCTCCGGCGAATCCCTCGAGGCGGTCACGGAGACCTTCGACCAGGACCCCTACTGGCTCGGCGGGCACATCCTGCGCCGCGTCGTGCGCCGGTGGGACCCGCCGCTCGGCCCGTGGGTGGCCGACCCGACCAACTCCCCCGGCTGACGCTCCGCACGCCCCTCGGCAACACACCGTGCAGGTCGCGACACACCGGGATCGGACCGCGGTGCGTTGTGACCTACACGGTGTGTTGCGGTCCGGGTGGGTCAGAGCTGATGGGCCGGGCCGGGTGACGCACCGGCGCCCTTCGTCGACACCCACCCGGTCGCACACCTCGAGGCCAGGCGCACCTCGTGGACGGTGTGCGGGAGGCCCGGAGGTGTGCGGCTGGTGTCGCCGGGTGCGGCGGCGGCGGGCGGCGCCTCAGGTCGCGGTGACCTGGCCGGCCTCGACGTGCCAGCGCTCGTCGAGGCGGACGTTCTCGAGCAGCCGGCGGTCGTGCGAGACGAGCAGCAGGGCCCCGTCGTAGGAGTCGAGCGCCTCCTCGAGCTGCTCGATGGCGGGAAGGTCGAGGTGGTTCGTCGGCTCGTCGAGGACGAGGAGGTTGACGCCCCGCGCCTGCAACAGCGCCATCGCCGCGCGCGTGCGCTCGCCGGGCGACAGCCGCCCGACCGCGCTGCCGACCTGGTCGGCCTTGAGCCCGAACTTCGCGAGCAGGGTGCGGCGGTCGGCCGGGTCGAGGCCGGGCACGGCCTCGCCGAACGCGTCCCCGAGCGGGAGGTCGTCGCGCAGACCCGTGCGCGACTGGTCGATCTCGCCGACGGCGACACTCGCCCCGAGCGAGGCGCTTCCCTCGTCGGGGTCGACCCGCCCGAGCAGGAGCGAGAGCAGGGTCGTCTTGCCGCCACCGTTCGGCCCGGTGATGCCGATGCGCCGCCGCGCCTCGACCTGCAGCGACGCCGGACCGAACGTCCACTCACCCCGGCGTACGACGGCCTCGTTGAGCGTCGCGACCAGGGAGCTCGACCGGGGCGCCGCGGCGATGCTGAACTGGAGCACCCACTCCTTGCGCGGCTCGGCGACCTCGTCGAGCCGGGCGATCCGCGACTCCATCTGGCGCACCTTGCGCGCCTGCTTCTCGGCCGAGTCCTGCTGCGCCGAGCGCCGGATCTTGTCGTTGTCGGGGCTCTTCTTCATCGCGTTGCGGACGCCCTTGGACGACCACTCGCGCTGGGTGCGGGCGCGCGCCTCGAGGTCGGACTTCGTGCCGGCATACGCCTCGTACGCCTCCCGCGCGTGCCGACGGGCGACCTCGCGCTCCTCGAGGTAGGACTCGTAGCCGCCGTCGTGGACGGCGACGGAGTTCTGCGCCAGGTCGAGCTCGACGATGCGGGTGACGCAGCGGGCGAGGAACTCACGGTCGTGCGAGACGAGCACGACTCCCCCGCGCTGGCCGTGGACGAAGGCCTCGAGCCGGTCGAGCCCGGCGAGGTCGAGGTCGTTGGTCGGCTCGTCGAGGAGCACGAGGTCGAAACGGCTGAGCAGCAGCGCGGCGAGCGCCGCCCGGGCCGCCTGGCCTCCGGAGAGTGACGTCATGAGCGCGTCAGGTCCGACGTCGAGGCCCAGCTCGGCCAGCATCGGCGGGATCCGGTCGTCGAGGTCGGGCGCACCGCTGACGAGCCAGTGGTCGAGCGCGACGGCATACCTCTCGTCGGCGGCTGGGTCGTCACCGCCGAGCGCGGCAGCCGCCTCCTCCATGGCGAGGGTCGCGGCGGTGGCGCCCGTGCGGCGACCGATGTGGTCGGCGACGGTCTCGCCGGGGATCCGCTCGTGCTCCTGCGGCAGCCAGCCGACGAACGCGTCGGAGGGCGCCGTCGTCACGGTGCCGCCGAGCGGCTCGACCTCGCCGGCGAGCAGGCGCAGCAGCGTCGACTTGCCTGCCCCGTTGGCGCCGACGACCCCGACGACGTCACCGGGTGCGACCGTGAGGTCGAGGTGCTCGAAGAGGGTCCGGTGGGCGTGGCCCCCGGCGAGGTCCTTGGCCACGAGGGTCGCGCTCACGCCCACCAGCCTAGGGGCGCTCGGCGGGTGCCCCGTTCACACCGGGTGGACGGCGACGAGGTCGCCCTCGATGAGCTGGTCGACACCTTCGGGCACCTCGATGAGGCAGGTCGCCGCGGCGAGCGCCGTCAGGTGCCGGGCGTCGGGAGCGCTGACGGTGCCGTCGTCGTGGAGCACGCTCGTGACGAACTGCACGCGCCCCGTGCGCGTGCGTCGGGTCCTGCCGACGTATGCCGCCCGGCCGGCTCGCGTGGGCGGCACCCCGTGGCGTCGGTCGAGCGCCGGGCGGACGAGCACGTGGAAGGCGACGAACGCGCCGACCGGCGTCCCCGGCAGGCATACGACCGGGGTGGAGCCGTAGCGGCCGAGCCCCTGCGGGCCGCCGGGCTGCATCGCGAGGTGGACGAAGTCGAACGTCGGGAGCGGCTCGCAGACCTGTCGCACGACCTCGTAGGCGCCGGCGCTCACGCCCCCGGTCGTGACGACGAGGTCGACGTCGGGGTCGGCGTCGAGCGCCTCGAGCCGGGCCCGGAGGTCGTCGGGCTCGTCGGAGCACACCTCGACCCGGCGCACGTCGCAGCCGTTGGCCTCGGCGAGAGCGGCGACCATGTCGGAGTTCGACTCGTGGATGCCGCCGGCGCCCGGGTCGGCCTCGGGCGGTGCGAGCTCGGCGCCGGTCGCGATGACCGCGACCCGCGTCGGCGCGTGGACCTCGACCGTCGTGCACCCCGCCGACCGGCCGAGCGCGATGAGCGCTGCCGTCACGGCCGTGCCGGCGGTCGCGATGACCGACCCGGCCACCACGTCCTCGCCGCGGCGACGGATGTGCTGGCCGGGTGCGGGGTCGAGGTCGACGGTCACGTGCTCGGGCGCAGGCCCGGTGGGGCTCGCGTCGGTGCGCTCGACGGGGACGACGGCGACCGTGCCCCGCGGCACCCGCGCGCCCGTCATGACCCGGGCCGCCCCACCGGGGGTGAGCACGAAGTCGGGTGCTGACCCGGCGGGCACGTCCCCGACCACGGGGTAGGCGCGCTGGTCCGGCGAACCCGGGCACACGGCGTACCCGTCCATGGCGGAGGCGTCGAAGCGCGGCAGGTCGTCGGCCGCGACGAGGTCGGCGGCGAGGCGGCGTCCGGCGGCGTGGCGGTCGAGCGTCACCCGCTCGAGGGACCCGTCGCCGAGCAGCCGCCCGACGGCGGCACGGTGATCTGCGACGGACACGTGACCCACGGGCGCCAGTCTGTCGCATCGGGCGCCGGTACGTTGAGCGGCATGGCGACCGCTGACGGCTTCCGGCTCGACGGGCTGCTGCTCGGCGTCGCGACCGCGGCCACTCAGGTCGAGGGCGGCGACGTCGAGAGCAGCTGGACCGACTGGGCGGACCGCCCGGGCACCATCGCCGACGGCTCGACGCCACGGCGCGCCACCGACCACTGGCGGCGCTGGCGCGAGGACACCGAGCTGATGGCCTCCCTCGGGGTGCAGGTCTACCGGATGAGCGTGGAGTGGGCGCGCCTCGAGCCGCGTCCGGGCGTGTGGGACGACGCCGCGTTCGCCCGCTACCGAGAGGAGCTGGAGCTCCTGCGCGCCAAGGGGATCCGCCCCCTCGTGACGCTGCACCACTTCAGCCACCCGCTGTGGTTCGAGCGCGACGGCGGGTGGCTCGCGCCCGGCGCCCTGTGGGTGTGGGAGCGCTTCGTCAGCGAGGTCGTGACACGACTCGGCGACCTCGTCGCGGAGTGGGTGACGATCAACGAGCCGAACGTCTACGTCACGGGCGCCCACGTCTTCGGCGACTTCCCGCCGGGCCACCGGAGCCTCCGCGAGGGGATGCGGGTCTACGGCGTGCTCGCGACCGCGCACATCCGGGCGTACGCCCTCATCCACGCACTGCGGCCCGCGCCGGACACCATGGTCGGGGTCGCCCACCACCTGCGGCCCTTCCGGCCGGGCAACGCCCGCAACCCGTGGCACCGGGCGCTGACGCCCGTCATGCGCCACCTCTTCCAGGACGCGATCGTGCGGGCGATGACGACCGGGGAGTTCGCGCCGCCGCTCCGCCGGCCGCCGGGGATCGCCCCCGGGCGCTACGCCGACTTCTTCGGGCTCAACTACTACTCCCGCACCACGGTGACGCGCTTCGACGACGGCACGCCGCCGGGCGTCCCGGTCAACGACCTCGGCTGGGAGGTGTATGCCGCCGGGCTCGGTGAGACGGCCAGGTGGGCGTGGGAGACCTACCGGCTCCCGGTCTGGGTCACCGAGAACGGCACCTGCGACGCCGCCGACGCCTTCCGGTCGCGATACCTCTGGGAGCACCTGTCGGTCCTGAGGGACGTTCGGGCTCAAGGGGTTCCGGTCGATCGCTACTACCACTGGTGCTTCGTCGACAACTGGGAGTGGAACGAGGGTGAGGGGCCGCGGTTCGGTCTCGTGGCCCTCGACTACGAGACGCAGGCACGCACGGTCCGTGACTCGGGGCGCTTCTTCGCCGAGGTCGCTCGTGAGGGTGGAGCGACGGGTGACATGTACGCGAGATACGTTGCGGGACAGACCTATCCGGTCAGCAGCGCCGAGGCCCACCACCGCTGACCGACCGACACGGGCCCGAACCACGCACGGTGACTCGGCCGGACGGCATACGTCCTCAGCCTAGCCGTGCGGCGTCAGCACTCGATGACGTTGACGGCGAGGCCGCCACGGGCGGTCTCCTTGTACTTCACCTTCATGTCGCGACCGGTCTCGCGCATCGTCTTGACGACCTTGTCGAGGGAGACGACGTGCGAGCCGTCGCCGCGCAGGGCGGTCCGGGCCGCGGTGATGGCCTTGACGGAGGCGATGGCGTTGCGCTCGATGCACGGGATCTGCACGAGGCCGCCGACGGGGTCGCAGGTCAGGCCGAGGTTGTGCTCCATGCCGATCTCGGCGGCGTTCTCGACCTGTTCGGGCGTGCCGCCCATGACGGCGGCCATCGCTCCGGCCGCCATCGAGCAGGCCGAGCCGACCTCGCCCTGGCAGCCGACCTCGGCGCCCGAGATCGAGGCCGTCTCCTTGTAGATGACGCCGATCGCACCGGCGGTGAGCAGGAAACGGACGATGCCGTCACGGTCGGCGCCGTTGACGAAGTTCGCGTAGTAGTGGAGCACGGCGGGGATGATGCCGGCCGCGCCGTTCGTCGGGGCGGTGACGACGCGACCACCCGAGGCGTTCTCCTCGTTGACGGCGAGCGCGTACAAGGTGATCCAGTCCATGCCGCGCAGAGGGTCGTCGCTGTTGGCCTCGAGCGAGAGTCGGCGGGCCAGCTCGGGAGCGCGGCGGCGCACGCGCAGGCCGCCGGGCAGCACGCCCTCGGTGGCGATGCCGTTGCGCACGCACTCCTTCATGACGCGCCAGATCTCGAGCAGGCCGTCGCGGACCTCCTGTTCGGTGCGCCACGACAGCTCGTTCTCGAGCATGATGCGCGCCACCGACTTGCCCGTCTCCTTGCAGTGGGCGAGCAGCTCGTCCCCGGTCCGGAAGGGGTGCGCGACGGGCGTCGAGTCCTCGACGATCTTCGTCGACCCGTCGGCGTCCTCACCGACGACGAAGCCGCCGCCGACGGAGTAGTACGTGTGCTCGGCGACCGTCGCGCCGGCGGCGTCGAGCGCCGTGAACGTCATGCCGTTGGGGTGCAGCGGGAGGGTCTTGCGGCGGTGCAGCGTGAGGTCCTCGGGCTCGATGAAGTCGATCTCGTGCTCGCCGAGCAGGCGGAGCCGCTTCGTCGCGCGGATCTCGGCGAGGCGTCCCTCGACGGCACGCGGGTCGCACAGCTCGGGCCGCTCGCCGGTCAGACCGAGCAGGACCGCCTTGTCGCTGCCGTGGCCGTGCCCCGTGGCGCCGAGCGAGCCGAAGAGCTGGGAGCGCACGCGGGCGACCCGGTCGATGACTCCTTCGTCGCGCAGCCGCTCCGCGAAGAGGGCGGCGGCCCGCATCGGCCCGACGGTGTGCGAGCTCGACGGCCCGATGCCGACCGAGAAGAGATCGAAAACGCTGAGCGCCATGGAGTCCTGACTTCGTGTCGTCGTTGACGGCTGCCGCCCGGGGTGGTGGGCGATCCGCTCGAGCCTACGTCCCGGGGGCACCGACGCGCACATGCGTGGATCCGGGCCCCCCAGCACAGCCCGGACGGGCGGCACCCGACGCCGACACCTACAGTCGAGGAGTGCCCCAGGTCAGTGCCGATGTCCACGTCCCGCTCCCGCCGTCCGTCGCGCGGGCGCTGGCCGCGTCCGTGGGCGAGCCGGCGCTCCGACTGCCTCCGCACGTGACCCCCGAGCCCTTCTCGTGGCGCTTCGACGCCGAGGGCGACGGCACGCTCGTCGCGCTGACGCCGGCGTATGCCGTCGACCCGGTGCGGGTCGAGCGCGCCCGCTCGAGCGCGAGCGAGGACTGAGGTGCAGCAGCCGCGCTGGGTCGACGCCGCCGCCGTGCGCCGGACCCTCTCCCCCGACCGCGCCCGCAGGCTGATCCGTCGCGAGCTCGCTGACGGCCTCGACCCGGCGTCGGACCCCGCCCGGCTCGTCGCCGACGTCGGTGACGGCAGCGGACAGCTGCTCGTCATGCCGTCGACGAACGGCCGCGCGGCTGGGGTCAAGGTGCTCACCGTCGCACCGGGAAACGCGGCGCGTGGCCTCGACCGCGTCCAGGCGGTCTACGTCCTCATGGACGCGGACACTCTGGCGCCGTCGGTGCTCGTCGACGGCACCGCCGTCACGTCGCTGCGCACCCCGGCGGTCTCCGCCGTCGCCATGGACGCGCTCGCCCCGGACGAGGTCGAGTCGGCCGTCATCTTCGGCAGCGGACCCCAGGCCCTCGGTCACGCGGAGGCGCTGCTCGCCATCCGGCCCACGACCGCCGTGACCGTCGTCGGCCGGCGGGGTGATGCGGCGCGAGCGACCGCGCAACGGATCTCGGGGCTGGCCTCGACGCACCGGCTCACCACCCGCGGGCTCACCGTCGACGACCCGCAGGAGGTCGAGGCAGCCGTGCGCGAGGCGCAGGTCGTCGTGACGGCGACGTCGGCCGCGACCCCGGTGCTCGGCGACGACTGGGTGGCCGATGGCGCCTGCGTCGTGGCCATCGGGTCGCACGAGCCGCACCGGCGCGAGCTCGGCTCGGCGCTGCTCGGTCGCTCGCTCGTCGTCGTCGAGGACATCGGCACGGCGCACCGCGAGGCGGGCGACGTCATCCTCGCCGCCGCGCAGGGCGCGCTGGACTGGGGTGACGTGCGGACGCTCGCCGATCTCGTGCGCGGCCGGGTCGAGCGGGCGACCGACCGGCCCAACGTCTTCAAGAGCGTCGGCATGGCCTGGCAGGACCTCGTCATCGCCGAGCACCTCGCCCGCCCCTGAGTCGAGCGCGCGCCCGGTCACCGTCGAGCGAGGACGCGGTCCGACGCGAGCCAGTCACGTGGGACGGAGCGCTCACTCGGCTGGGGAGGTGGGGTTGGTGACGACCTCGCCGATGGGCTGGTAGCCGTCGTTGAAGGGCAGGATGCGCCGGGCCGTCGTGTCGGGGTGCTCGACGACAGCGCGGATGACGTGGGCGACGTTGTCGCGCGAGACCCTTCCGGCCACGACGCCCTCACCCGTCTCGATGTGCCCGGTCGCCGCATCGGTGGTCAGGGCGCTCGGCCGCAGGATCGTCCACGCGAGGTCGGTCCCCCGGAGGTGCTCGTCGGCCGCGGTCTTGGCCTCGGCGTACGCGTGGAAGAAGTGGTCCTCGGGGATGCCGTGGTCGGGACCGGCTCCGAAGTAGGAGACCGTGACGTAGCGCCCGACGCCCGCCTGCCCCGCGGCGTCCATCGAGCGGATCGCCGCGTCGCGGTCGACGGCATACGTCCGCTCGGGGCTGCCGCCGCCGGCGCCGGCCGACCACACGACGACGTCGCTGCCGCGCACGAGCTCGGCGATCTGCTCGGTCGTGGCGTGCTCGACGTCGAGCACGACAGCGGTGGCACCGGTCGCCTCGACGTCGGCCGCGTGGTCGGGGTTGCGCACGACCGAGGTGACGTCGTGGCCGTCGGAGACGAGCAGCGGGGCGGCGAGCAGCGCGACCTTGCCGTGGCCGCCGATGAGGATGACGCGGGACATGACTCTCCTGGGGTTCGGGGACGGGGTCTCGTCAGGTCCAACGCCACCGGACCCCTCGGGTATGCCGCAGGCCCGGCCGGGAGCGCGACCGGGCCTGCTGCACGTGCTGGGGTCAGTCGCCCCGGTGGCCGATGAGCCAGCCGATGACGACCCCGATGGCGGCAGCCGCTGCGTAACCGGCATACCGCTGGACCAGCACGGGCATCACTGCCGAACCGAGGTCGAGGGGCGCGTCCTCCTCGACGGAGGCCGGGACCCGGCGCGGGGACGGCGACGTGTGGGCCGCCGCGGCGGTGACACCGACCTGCGGACCGGTGTCCGCGGCGAGCGCATCCGACCCCGTCTCGACGTAGCCCGCGCCAGCCGAAGCCCCCGCCGACGCGCCCGCCGAAGCGCCGGCCGCCGCCGGGGCGGCCTCCGGCTCGGCCGACGGACCGGTCAGCTGCTTCTCGATGCACGCGACGAACGCGTTGAGCAGCTTGTCGGACACGTCCTGCATGACACCGCGGCCGAACTGCGCCGGCTTGCCGGTGACGGCGAGGTCGGTGACGACGTCGGCGCGGGTGCCGTCGCCGTCGGGGCTCAGGGTGATCGTCACGGTGGCGCCGGCCGTGCCGTTGCCCCGTTTGTCCTTGCCTTTGGCCTCGATGACGGCGTGGTGCGCGGCGTCGTCGCGCTCGACGAACGAGCCCGACCCGGAGTAGACGAGCGCGATCGGCCCCAGCTTGACCTTGACCGTGCCGGAGAAGCCGTCGTCGGTCACCTCCGTCACGGTCGCCCCGGGGAAGCAGCTGCCCACGCGCTCGAGGTCCATGAAGAGGGCCCAGGCGTCGTCGACGGAGGTCGGCACGCTGAAGGAGTGCGTCAGGTCCATCCGACGATCACGCTCCTGCCGCGGCGAGGACCGCGCGCCGCGTCAGCACCGTGGCGAGGTGCTTGCGGTAGTCGGCGTCGCCGTTGAGGTCCGACGGCGGGTTGGTGCCGTCGTTCACCGACGCGACCGCCGCACGGACGGCCTCGTCGGTCGCGGGCTGCCCGACGAGGGCCTCCTCGACCGAGCGCGCCCGCAGCGGCGTCGAGCCCATGTTCGTCAGGCCGACCCGAGCCTCGGCGATCGAGCCTCCCTCGCTGCGCACGGTGGCCGCGACGCCGACGATCGACCACTGGTGGCTGACCCGGACGAACTTCTCGTAGTGCGCGCCCCAGCCCGTGTGCTTCGGGATGCGGATCTGGGTCAGCAGCTCGCCCTCGCCGACGGCTGTCGCGAAGAGATCCTCGAAGAAGTCCTCGGCCGCGACGGTGCGGGTGGAGCCGTCCGCGCCCGCGATGACGAGCTCGGCGCCCAGCGCGAGGGCCGGGGCCCCGACGTCACCCGCCGGGTCGGCGTGCACGAGCGCACCGCCGACGGTGCCGCGGTGGCGGATCTGCGGGTCGGCGACGGTCGCGATCGCCTTGGACAGCAGGGCCGCGTGCGTGGTCACGGCCTCCGAGGCCAGCACGGCGGCATACGTCGTCATGGCTCCGATGACGAGGTGGTCACCGTCCTCGGAGACGCCCTGCAGCTCGGGGATACGACCGAGGTCGATGACGACCCCGGGCGCGTTGAGCCGCATGCGCAGGATCGGCAGCAGCGACTGACCGCCCGCGAGCACCTTGGCCTCGTCGCCGTGCTCGGCGAGCGCCGCGACGGCGTCCGCCACCGACGTCGGAGCGAGGTAGTCGAACTGGGCGGGGATCACGACTGGCTCCCGTCGCTCGTGGACTCGGGACTCGCGGCCCCGGGGTCCTGGTTGGGCGCACCTTCGTCGAAGTGCGGCTGCGCGTCGCGGTCACCCTCGGTCGACACCGCGCGGCCGGCCTGGATGGCCTTCCACACGCGCTCCGGGGTGCACGGCATGACGACGTCGTCGACCCCGAGGGGTCGCACCGCGTCGACGATCGCGTTGACGACGGCGGGCGTCGACGCGATCGCGCCGGCCTCACCGACTCCCTTGGTGCCCAGTGCGGTGTACGTGGAGGGGGAGGTCGTGTGGTCGGTGACGAAGCTGATCGTGTCGGCCGAGGTCGGAAGCGTGTAGTCGACGAACGAGCCGGTCACGAGCGTGCCCTGGTCGTCGTACTCGGCGCCTTCCCAGAGCGCCTGCGCGATGCCCTGGACGAGGCCGCCGTGGACCTGCCCCTCGACGATGAGCGGGTTGATGATGGTGCCGATGTCGTCGACGCAGACGTACTTGCGCATCGACGTGGCACCGGTCTCGGTGTCGACCTCCATCGCGCACAGGTGGGTGCCGTGCGGGAACGAGAAGTTCTCGGGGTCGAAGGTCGCGTCCGCGTCGAGGCTCGGCTCGACGCCGTCGGGCAGGTTGTGACCCGTCCACGTCGCGAGCGCCACCTCGGGCATGGTGACGCCCTTGTCGGTGCCCTTGACGCCGAACTTCCCGGCCGTGAACTCGATGTCGTCGACGCTCGCCTCGAGGAGGTGGGCCGCGACGACCTTGGCCTTGTCGATGACCTTGTCGGCGGCGCGGACGACGGCCTCGGCGCCCACGACGAGGGAGCGCGAGCCGTAGGTGTCCATGCCCTTGGACGAGATCTGGGTGTCGCCGTGCAGCACCTCGACGTCCTCGAAGGGCACCCCGAGCCGGTCGGCGACGATCTGGCTCCACGCCGTCTCATGGCCCTGCCCGTGCGGCGAGACGCCGGTGAGGACCTCCACCTTGCCGGTGGCGAGCATCCGGATGCTGGCGCTCTCCCAGCCGCCCGCGCCGTAGTTGAGCGTGCCGAGGATGCGGGACGGCGCGAGGCCGCACATCTCGGTGAACGTCGAGATGCCGATGCCGAGCTGGACCGGGTCCTTGCTCTCGCGGCGGCGCCGCTGCTCGGCGCGCAGCTCGTCGTAGCCGAAGAGCGCCTTCGCCTTGGCCGTGGCGGCCTCGTAGTTGCCCGTGTCGTAGGTCATGCCCGCGACGGAGGTGAAGGGGAACTCGTCGTGGGTGATCCAGTTCTGCTCGCGCACCTCGAGCGGGTCGCGTCCGAGCTCGGCCGCGAGCTCGTCCATCATCCGCTCGATGGCGAAGGTCGCCTCCGGGCGACCGGCGCCGCGGTAGGCGTCGACCCAGGTCTTGTTCGTCAGCATCGTCCGCACGGTGAAGTGGTAGGCGGCGAACTTGTAGATGGAGTTGAACATCCACGCGCCGAGCACCGGTACGCCGCCGCCGACGACCCCGATGTACGCGCCGAGGTCGGCGAGCAGCTCGACCTTGAGGCCGGTGACGGTGCCGTCCTTGCGGGCGCTCAGCGTCAGCTTCTGCCACTGGTCGCGGCCGTGGTGGCCGGAGAGCAGGGACTCGCTGCGCGTCTCGGTGTACTTGCACGGCTTCCCGAGCCGGCGGGCCACGGCGATCGTGGCGAACTCCTCGGGAGTCGTCTGCAGCTTGCCGCCGAAGCCGCCGCCGACGTCGGGCGCGATGATCCGCACCTTGGACTCCGGGATGCCGGTCGTCGCGGCCACGAGGAAGCGCAGGATGTGCGGCACCTGGGTCGAGGTCCAGACCGTCATCTGCTCGCCGGTCGGGTCGCACACGGTCGACCGCGGCTCCATGAACGCGGGGATGAGCCGCTGCTGGCGGAACTCGCGCTCGATGACGACGCCGTCGCTGCGGGCAGCGGCGATCTCGTCCTCGACGTCGGTGCCCGACCCCTGGGCGGCCGAGTCCAGGGTCCACACCGCGGAGGTGTTGGTGCCGAGGGCCGGGTGCGCGAGCACCTCGTCCTTGACCGCCTCCTTGAGGTCGAGGACCGCGGGCAGCTCGTCGTAGTCGACGTCGACGAGCTCGGCCGCGTCCCTCGCCTCGGCGGCGGTGCGGGCCGCGACGACGGCGACGATCTCGCCCGCACAGGCCACATGTTCGACGACCACCGGCAGGTGGTCCGGGGTCTTCTGGTCAGCCGTGATCGGCCACGCGTTGGCGACGGCGCCCTGGACGTCCTTGATGTCCGCGCCGGTCACGACCCCGACGACGCCGGGGGCCTTCCTCGCCTCGTCGGTGTTGATCGCGGTGATGGTGGCGTGGGCGAAGGGGCTGCGCACCATGGCGAGGTGGAGCATCCCGGGGAGCTGGATGTTGTCGGTCCACCGGGTGCGTCCGGTGATGAGGCGCGCGTCCTCCTTGCGGGTGCGCGCCCTGCCGATCTCGGGTGTCGCGGCGTCCGCCGCGCGGTCCTCGGTGATCGTCATGACGACACCGCCTGCGAGCCGGCCGAGCCGGCCGAGCTGGCCGAGCTGGCCGAGCTGGAGCTCATGGCGCCGGCCGCCTGCTGCACGGCCTTGACGATGTTGTGGTAGCCGGTGCAGCGGCAGAGGTTGCCCTCGAGACCCTCACGGATCTCCTGCTCGCTGGGGTCGGGGTTGTTCTTGAGGACGTCGCACGCCTGCATGATCATGCCGGGGGTGCAGTAGCCGCACTGGAGGGCGTGGCACTCGTGGAACGCCTGCTGGACCGGGTGGAGCTCGCCGTTCTCGGCGAGCCCCTCGATCGTCGTCACCTCGTGGCCGTCCGCCTGGACGGCCAGGACGTTGCACGACTTCACGCTCGTGCCATCGAGGTGCACGGTGCACGCACCGCAGTTGCTCGTGTCGCATCCGATGACGGTTCCGGTCTTACCGAGGCTCTCGCGAAGGTACTGGACCAGAAGGGTCCTGGGCTCGACCTCGTCGGAGTAGCTCACCCCGTCGACGGTCATGGTGATTCGGGTCATGCTGTCGGTCCTCCTGCCACGCTGCAGTTGACATCGTTGACTTCCCCACGCGCAGTCTGACTCGCGTTCAACTACTGCACAAGGGCAACGGGAGAAACCCTCCACATCCGCAGGGCACCCGCAGGCGGGCCGCATCGGATCCCCAGCCGGAGGAGGCGACGGCCGCAGCGTGAGCCGGCTTTGGCGGCATACGCCATGGGGACGAGACTGGGTCGCATGACTCTTCACGCCGACGACTACCAGGCCTCACGCAGCCGCTACGACTCGATGACCTACCGCCGCACCGGCCGTTCGGGGCTCGACCTCCCGGCCGTCTCGCTCGGGCTGTGGCACAACTTCGGCGACGACGTGCCCCTCGACCGCCAGCGCGCGACGCTGCGCCGCGCGTTCGACCTCGGCGTCACGCACTTCGACCTCGCCAACAACTACGGACCGCCCTACGGCAGCGCCGAGCGCAACTTCGGCACCATCTACGCGCAGGACTTCAAGCGCTACCGCGACGAGCTGATCCTGTCGACGAAGGCGGGCTACGACATGTGGCCCGGCCCTTACGGCCAGGGCGGTGGCAGCCGCAAGTACGTCCTGTCCTCGCTCGACCAGTCCCTCGCCCGGATGGGCGTCGACTACGTCGACATCTTCTACTCCCACCGCTTCGATGAGACGACGCCCCTCGAGGAGACGATGGGCGCGCTCGACACCGCGGTCCGCCAGGGCAAGGCGCTGTATGCCGGCATCTCCTCCTACTCGGGTCCGCGCACGCGCGAGGCCGTCGAGATCCTCCGCGCCCTGGGCACGCCGCTGCTCATCCACCAGCCCAGCTACTCGATGCTCAACCGCTGGGTCGAGGAGGACCTGCTCGACGTGCTCGGCGACGAGGGCGTCGGCTGCATCGCGTTCAGCCCGCTCGCCCAGGGCATGCTCACGAGCAAGTACCTCGACGGCGTCCCGGAGGGCTCGCGCGCGTCGCAGGACAAGTCGCTCTCGACCGACCTGCTGACCGAGCAGAACCTCACGCACATCCGCGCCCTCGACGAGATGGCGCAGTCGCGCGGCCAGTCGCTCGCGCAGATGGCGCTCGCGTGGATCCTGCGCGACCAGCGCGTCACGTCGGTGCTCATCGGCGCCTCGTCGGTCGCCCAGCTCGAGGACAGCCTCGGCTCGCTCGACCACCTCGACTTCTCGCAGGAGGAGCTCGACACGATCGACCAGCACGCGGTCGAGGGCGGCATCAACCTCTGGAAGACCTCCAGCGCCCACTGACGATGGCGTATGCCGTCTGGCCGGGACCGCGCCCCAGCGCGGTCCCGGGTCCGGTCCTCTGCGTCAGTGCCCCGCCAGGCGGGGCACTGACGCAGACCTACGCCGACGGGCAGGGCCACGAGACGGTCGAAGACGCCGACGGGGATCGACGCGTGGACCTGGCCGGGACGTCGCGTCGTCGTCGACCACGGCGACGTGCTCCGGGCCGCACTGTCCTGATACCGCCGTGCTCGCTCGCGACACGGCGTACGCAGGTTGGTGGCGGCGGCCGCGGGACTCAGTCGCGGGGCAGCACCGTGAGGACGCGTTCGACGTGGTCGCGGAACTCCTGCATGAAGTCGCGGAGGAAGGCCGCGGTCGACTCGTCGGTGACCTCGCCGTCGTCGGTGACGAGCCCCGGCCGGAGGGTCACGTAGGCCTCCGGGGAGGTCATCTGGCGGGCGTTGCAGAAGCTGAGGACGCCGCGGAGGCTCTGCTGGGCGAGCGCGGTGCCGATCTGGCCGGGCGAGGCGCCGATGACGGCGGCGGGGACGTGGTTGAAGGAGTTCTGGCCCCACGGGCGCGACGCCCAGTCGATGGCGTTCTTCAGGGCGCCGGGGATCGACCGGTTGTACTCCGGCGTGACGAAGAGGACGGCCGACGACGCGGAGATCGCCTCCTTGAGGGCGCGCGGCTCGGCGGGGTAGTCGGCGTCGAAGTCGGGGCTGTAGAGCGGGAGGTTGCCGATGGGGATCTCGGTGAACTCGAGGTCCTTCGGGGCGAGGCGGATCAGTGCCTTGCTCAGCGTCCGGTTGATCGACGCCGATGACAGGCTGCCGACGAAGTAGCCGACCTTGTACGTGCTCACGATGGGTCCTCCTGGTCCGGGGGCGCGCGCCGCTCCCATCCCTCCATCGTGGCCCTCGGAGCCGACCTCGGCCAGACGCGCCGTCTCAGGTGCGGGGCTGCCAGCCCGGGCCTCGGACGACGAAGCCCCAGCGGTCGCGCCACGAGCGGGCGCCGCGGACGTCGGCCCAGATCGACGCGTACTCGTGGGTGGCGACGACGAGCGGGTTGTAGGTGCGCAACTGCTTCGTCAGGCCGTAGACGACGCGCTCGCCCTCGGGCTCGAAGGAGCGGAAGAGGCGGTCCCAGATGACGAGGATGCCGCCGTAGTTGCGGTCGAGGTAGGCGTTGTTCATGCCGTGGTGCACGCGGTGGTGCGAGGGCGTGTTCATGACGAACTCCACTGGGCGCCAGAGCTTCCCGACACGCTCGGTGTGGAGGAAGAACTGGTAGAGGAGCGAGATCGACTGCTGGAGGAAGATCGCCCAGACCGGCACGCCGAGGAGCGCGAGCGGCGCCCAGAACGGGATGCCCCCGAAGGGCGTCCACGTCTGGCGCAGCGCCGTCGAGAAGTTGTACCGCTCGCTCGAGTGGTGCACGACGTGGCTGGCCCAGAGGATCCGCACCTCGTGGTGGGCGCGGTGGTACCAGTAGTAGGCGAGGTCCTCGGCGAAGAAGATGACGACCCACGCCCACCAGAGGGAGGTGTCGAGGCGAAGGGGCGTCACGGCATACAACGCGGCGTAGACGACGAGCTGGGAGGCCTTGTAGAGGATCCCGACGCCGACGCTCCCGATGCCCATGGTGAGGCTGGTGACGGTGTCGCGGACCTCGTAGCCGACCTCGTCGTCGTCGGGCGCGAGCCAGAGCGACAGCACCTCGATGACGATGAAGGCGATGAAGAAGGGGATCGCCGTGAGGATGATGTCGACCATCACGCCCCCTTGGTCATCGGGTCGAGCGTGCGCCCGTCGTCGGTGAGGGAGGCCCACACGTCGACGGCCTGGGTGAGGATCGCGTCGGCGAGCCGCGCGGCGTGCGCAGCGTCGCCGCGCGCGATGGCGTCGGCAAGCGGTGCGTGCGACAGCAGGTCGGCGCGGTCGCCGGCGAGCAGGGCGTCCATGACCTCCGGGCTGCCGTCGATGGCGTGGACGAGCGAGTTGAGCGCGAGCCGGAAGGTGAGGTTGCCGCTGGCCTCGACGACGGCGAGCCAGAAGTCGCGGTCGGCGTCCTCGATGTCGGGGCAGCCGTATGCCGCTGCTGCCGCCACGACGCTCCCCCGTGCCGAGTCGGTCGCCCGGGTCGCGGCGAGCCGGGAGGCCTCGACGCCGATGCAGCGGCGCATCTCGAGGCCGTCGCGCAGGATCATCGGGTCGAGACCGTCGCCGGACCGGGCCAGGTGCGCGAGCAGGTCGAGGCCGGCGGTGCTGCGCACGTCGAGGACCGTTGTCCCGCCGCCGTGGACGACGCGGACGAAGCCGGCGAGCTGGAGGCGCTGGAGTGCCTCGCGGACGGCGTGCCGGTTGACGGCGAAGGAGGCGGCGAGCTCGCGCTCGGGCGGGAGCGAGTCGCCGGGGGCGAAGCGGCCGGTGAGCACGGCGTCGCGCAGTTCGGCGAAGACCTCGTCCGAGACCGACCGACGAGCGACGGGACTGAATCCACTCTGACTCATGCGGTCGAGGATGACACCGCCGGCATCAACTCATCAAGTGGTTGGACCAGTTCGTGATCGAGTACCCGCTTGGACGTTGGGTGCATGCCGGACACCGACGTCGACACCGCAGTGGCTGCTCCCGGGCTCAGCATCCAGGAGCGGCTCTACCCCGACCTCCCGTGCTTCGGCTGCGGTGATCCTCGAGGCCGAGCGCCGGGGCTGGCCGCCGCTGCCGGGCGCGGACCTCTCCTACGTCACGGCCGGGCTCGACGTGCGCTACCTGCGACCGGCTCCGTTGCACGACCAGGTCGAGCTCGTCGGCACCGTCATCGAGTCGGACGAGCCGCAGATGACGGTCGAGGTGGAGCTTCCGAGCGCCACGGGTCAGGCCGGCCCGCCGCCGTCAGTGCCCGAGCGGGTTGTCGTGCGCCGGATGGTGGTGGTGGATGGGGCCCTCGGTGGCGGCGAGCCGCTCTCCGGCCCCGCCCCAGCGCAGCGCGATGATCTCGGCGGCGATCGAGACCGCGGTCTCCTCCGGCGTGCGGGCGCCGAGGTCGAGGCCGATGGGTGAGCTCATCCGGGCCAGCTCGTCGTCGGTGAGCCCGGCCTCTCGGAGCCGCTCGAGCCGGTCCTCGTGGGTGCGGCGCGAGCCCATGGCGCCGATGTAGGCCACCTCGGGCAGGCGCAGCGCGACCTCGAGGAGCGGCACGTCGAACTTCGGGTCGTGGGTCAGCACGGCGATGACGGTGCGGCTGTCGATGCGGCCCTCGTCGACCTCGTGCTGGAGGTAGTCGTGGGGCCACTTGACGACGACCTCGTCGGCGCCGGGGAAGCGCGTCTTGGTCGCGAAGACCGGCCGGGCGTCGCAGACGGTCACGTAGTAGCCGAGGAAGCCGCCGACCCGCGCGACGGCGGCGGCGAAGTCGATGGCGCCGAAGACGAGCATCCGCGGCTTGGGCGCGTGCGCGGCGACGAACACCCGCATCCCCTCGCCGCGACGCTCACCGTCGGGGCCGTAGGTGAGGATCGCCGAGCGGCCCTGCGCGAGAAGGCCTCTCGCGTCGTCGCGTACAGCATCGTCCGCTCGCCCGCTGCCGAGCGAGCCGAGCACGGACGTGTCCTCGTCGTCGCCCTCCGCTTCCGGGTGCACGACGACGCGGCGGCCGACCCACGTGGGCTCGGGGTGCTCGATGACGGTGACGACCGCGACCGGCCGGCCGGCCGCGATGTCCGCCGCGACCTCGCCGAGCTCGGGGAACGTCTCGCGGTTCACCTTCTCGACGAAGACGTCGAGGATGCCCCCACAGGTCAGCCCGACGGCAAACGCGTCGTCGTCGCTGACACCGTAGCGCTGGAGCACGGGCCTGCCGGACTCGACGACCTCCTGGCCCAGCTCGTAGACGGCGCCCTCGACGCAGCCGCCGGAGACGGAGCCGACGGCCTCGCCGCCGGGGCCGACGAGCATCGAGGCGCCGGGCTGGCGCGGCGCCGAGCGCCACGTGCCGACGACGGTGCCGACGCCGACGGTCTCCCCGGCCGACCACCACTGCATCAGCTCGTCCATCACCTCACGCACGGGCCACCACCTCGATCAGCTCCTCGAACGCCGCGAGCGAGTGCCCCGCGACGAAGTCGTCGATGTGCGGCAGGGCCGCCACGATCCCCTGCTGCACCGGCTCGTAGCCGACCTTCCCGCGGTGCGGGTTGGCCCACACGACCCGGTGCGAGAGGGCACCCAGCCGGCGCATCTGCTCTCCGAGCACCTCCGGACCCTCGCGTTCCCAGCCGTCGGAGAAGACAACGACGACGGAGCCCCGGGCCATACCCCGCCGTCCCCAGCGGTCGAGGAAGGCGCCGATGGCCTCGCCGAGGCGGGTGCCACCGGACCAGTCGGGGACGACGCGTCCGGCGGCGGCGAGCGCCCGGTCGGGGTCGCGCTCGGCGAGCGCGCGCGTCACGTGGGTCAGGCGGGTGCCCATGGTGAAGACCTCGACGTGCGGCACCGTGCGCACGAAGACGTGGGCGAGGCGCAGGAGGCTGTCGGCATACGGGCTCATGGAGCCGGACACGTCGATGAGCAGGACGATGCGGCGCGGGCGGGTGCCGCGGCGGCGGTGGTGGATGCGGCCGGGCTCGCCCATCCGGCGCAGCTGCTCGCGAAGTGTGGCGGGCCCGTCGACGGTGCCGCTGCTCGCGCGGACGTGGCGGCGGGCGCGGCGCAGGGGTGAGCGGGGGTCGAGGCTCGCGAACATCCGCGCGGCGGCGGCGCGGTCGGCCGCGCTGAGGGTCGCGACGTCGCGGTGCCGCAGCACCTCCTGGGCGCTCGCCTCGGCCTGGATCGTGTCGGCGTCACCGTCGCCGGCCTCCCCCTCGGTGTCGCCGAGGGGCGCTTGGCGCACGGGCGGGCGCTGGATGTCGACGCGGCGTCCCTGCGGGATGGACTCGCCGCCGAACCAGCGCTCGAAGATCTCCTCGTATGCCGGGAAGTCGGCTGGCGTGGACGTGAGCGTCGAGCGACCGGACCAGTAGACGCCGGTGCGCTCGCCCATGCCGACCGTGGCCGCGGCGATGAGGAAGGTGCGCTCGCGGTCGGCCGTGACGTTGACGCCGGCGGCGCGCAGGGCGCGGGCGAAGCCGAGGAGCAGCTCGTCGACGTCGGGTTCGGCCGGGGGCCGGGTGGCTGCGGCGGAGCGCGCGGCGGGGCTGACGTCTCGAGTCATGCGGTGAGCAGCTTGTCGAGCGAGGCGCGGATCCTCTCGGAGTCCTCGCGGTACTTCAGGGCCGCCCCGAGGGTAGCGGCGGCGACCTCGGGGTCGAGGCGGGTGGCGCCGACGGTCTCGAGGGCGCGGGCCCAGTCGAGCGTCTCGGCGACCCCCGGGGGCTTGATGAGCTCGCCGCTCGTGCGGAGGCGCTGGACGAGGGTGACGACCTGCTCGGCGAGCGCCGCGCTGACCTCGGGCAGGCGGGTGCGGACGATCTCGAGCTCGCGGGCCAGGCCGGGGTGGTCGATCCAGTGGTAGAGGCAGCGGCGCTTCAGGGCGTCGTGCAGCTCGCGGGTGCGGTTGGAGGTGAGGACGACGATCGGCGGGGTGGCGGCGCTGACGGTGCCGAGCTCGGGGATCGTCACCTGCCACGTGCTCAGGACCTCGAGGAGGAAGGCCTCGAACTCGTCGTCGGCGCGGTCGATCTCGTCGATGAGCAGGACGCACGGGGCTTCGCGGAGGGCCTGGAGCACGGGTCGGGCGAGGAGGAAGCGCTCGTCGAAGAGCTCGGCCTCGAGCTGCTTGGGGTCGTGGTGCTCATCGCGGCTCAGTGCCTCGACGGTGCGCAGGTGGAGGATCTGGCGCGGGAAGTCCCAGTCGTAGAGGGCCTGAGTCGCGTCGATGCCCTCGTAGCACTGGAGGCGGATGAGCTTGAGGTCGAGCGCCTGGGCGAGACCCTCGGCCAGGGCGGTCTTGCCGGTGCCGGGCTCACCCTCGAGCAGGATCGGCCGGTTCAGCCGGGTCGCGAGGAAGGTGATCGTCGCGAGCGCCTCGTCGGCGAGGTAGCCCGTGCCGCCCAGGGCGGTCGTGACGTCGTCGGCACTGTTGAACAGGTGATCCATCCCCTGAGCATCACCCATGAACGGGGGTTCCGGAAGCGGAGGGCCTTCTCAACGGGACGTGTCGAGCTCCTCGCGGGTGTCTGCGTCTCGGCCGGTCGCGAGATCGCCGCACTCGACGAGCTGGTGCGGGGTGGTGCGGAAGTAGTGGCGGGCGCCGTGGTCGCCACTCGCCGAGGCGATGACCTGCTCCCAGTGGTCGCGCCCGATGAGCGCTGGATGCCCGGGAACGCCGTCGTAGGCAGCTCGCCGCAGTGTTGCTCGCAGCTCTGCGGTGGTGGGGGCGGCTGGCTGGTGGAGGTCGAGGGCGTGCTCGTCGGGGTCGGGGTGCGGCGAGTGTGCGTTGTCGACGTGTCCCGGGGCGTCCAGCACGCGCGCGACGACCTCGGGGGTCAGGTCGGGGAGGTCGACGAGGGTGACGAGCACGGCGTCGACGCAGCCTTCGCCCTCGTGGGTGGAGCGGGTCAGAGCGGTGAGCCCGGCGCGGAGGGAGGCGCCCATGCCCTCGTCCCAGTCGGGACAGGGCACGACGTCGACGTCGCGCCCGAGGGCGGTCACGATGGCGCTGACCTCCTCGGCGGCGGCACCGACGACGACAGTGATGCCGGAGCAGCCTCCCGCGTGCAGGAGGCTCACGGCGCGCTCGACGAGGGTCGGCTCGTCGGGGCTCCGGCGGACAAGCGCCTTCGGGCCGCCCATCCGCCGGCCCGCGCCAGCTGCCAGGACGAGTCCGCGGACGTGGGCGGCCCTGCCGTGCACGGCCGCCGGGTGGGGTGCGGTGTCGCTCTCGGTCACACCCGGACCGTACCCGTCGGGCGGACGTGATCGCGGCTGCGCCGTGTGCTCAGATCGCCTCGTGAGCCGTGTTGGTCAGAAGGACCATCTCGTTGTGAAGGTGGCGCTGCTCGACGGGCTGCGCGCGGGCGTACTGCTCCGCCAGGGTCAGGATCGTGTGCCCGATGTCCGCGATCGGGAACCTGACCGGCGAGGGTGGGATGGGCACGAGGGCGGAGGCTGGATGCGGGGCCGCCAGGACGGCTAGGGCGGCGAGGACCGCCACGACCGCGCCGTGACGGAGGCGCCTCGGGGCGGGCGGCCTGTCCGCTGCTGGGCTCTTGGCTGGGGTCAAAGGCTCTGCCGCACAGGGGCTTGGGGTTCGGGTCGCGGTGGTCATCGGAGTCCACCTCCACTCCTACGAGAACGTCCGATCCCTCACTGTGGGCTGCTGGCGGAGCCATGTCTGTGCGCTTGCCGACACCCGGTGCCAGGACGGGGCAGGGCGGACGGGCACTGGTGGCGTGGACTGCTACGGGCCGGCGCCTGGTGCCGTCGCCGTCACTCGACGTGGAACTCGATCCGGTAGACGAGCGTGTCGCCGTGGATCGGCCCGGAGTGGGCCGCCCGGTCACGCAGTCCCTCGAGGTCGGTCTCGCCAGAGGCGCGCACGTCGTCATCGGACACGGCAGAGAAGGGCACGACCTCCATCGAGTCGACCTCGATGACGACTCCCGCGGTCCGGTAACGGCCACCGACCTTCACCTGGGGGCGGTCCCACCTGCGGATCGTGACGGTGACCTCGCCGCGAGCGACCGCATCTCGCAGTTCACGGCTGAACATCACGTAGAAACGCTACGACGCCTGGCGGGGCTTTGGCTCAGTCCAGGGGCAGTTCGACTCGGGAGCCGTGGACGAGAAGCACTGCGCGACCGAGGCGCGCCCTGTAGACGCGCAGAGGTGCCGGTTCTTCGACCTGTTCGAGCGACCAGGCGTTAGCGCCTGCTGTGACAGACGCATCCGAGAACACGGCACAGCCGCTGAGAGCCCGTCGGCCGGCACCCGCTCGGCGCGAGCCGCGAACTGCAGCCCCACGCCGGTGTCGGCCGGCTGGCCGCTGTCGAAGACGCTGATGGCCGCCTCTGGCCGCTGAAGAAAGTTGGTGGAGTGCTGCGACTCGGGCCTGGAGAGCCAGATCAACTCGACGTCGAACCGGTCCGGGGGCCAGTCCATCTACGGCTCGATGAGCAACGCAGCGACACCGGCGAGTACGACCTCCAGCCCGGACTCGAACTCCTTGCCGTAGTCGTAGCCCGGCTTGAGGACGTGCTCGACCGTCATCTCGAAGAGGTACGGGAACTCGGAGGCGGGAAACGTCTCCATGATCGCCCCAGTCATGGCGGACAGCTCCGACTCGTCTCGGAAGGGCAGGTTCACCTCCTGCAGGACGAAGCCGTGCACGTAGCTGTCGACCACGGAGATCGCATGGGCAGCCTGCAGGACGGAGAACCCACCCTCGCGGAAGCACCGGATCCCCGTCTCCAGGAGCCCCAGGGTGGCCGGCCCGGGGCTCGTCCTGGACGCCATCAGGCTCACGGCCCAGGGATGGCGGCGTAGGACCGCGCGGGTGCTCACGGCACGCTCACTGATCGCGGTCCGCCAGTCCTGGGAGGGCACGGGGCGCTCGATCTCGGCCGCGACGACCTCGACCAAGCCGTCCAGAATGTGATTCTTGCCGTTGACGTGGTGGTAGAGCGAGGCCGCCTCGACGCCCAGCTCGCGTGCGAGCCGGCGCATCGTGACCGCTTCCAGGCCTTCGTCGTCCGCGACGACCAGCGCCACCTGCAGCGTCCGTTCCGCGTTCAACGGCGCCTTGTCGGCGACCTCGGTCGGCCTGCGGCCCATGGGTCCTGCCTCTCCTGGTGGTCCGGCGTCCGGGCTGCCGTCGCGCGAGCCCTCGACAATCTAACGCCGTTAGAGTAGCGTGCAGAGTCCAATCTAACACCGTTAGAAACGAGTTCTCGGACCGCTCCTGACGCAATCGGAAGGGCACGCCATGACCACCATGAGCACCACCACGGCCCCGAGGTCCAGCACGAGGGGTCCACTGTCCCGGAGGCGAGCGGCGATCGCCGTCGGGATCCTGTTCGTCGTTCAGATGGTCACGGCCATGTTCGGAACGTCCTTGATCCAGGCGTTCGTCGACGGCAACCCTGATCGGGCGCCGATGGCGGTCGGCGTCGCGCTGATGTCCGTGTCTGGCCTGGCTGTCGTCGGGATCGGCCTGCTGATGTACCCGGTGCTGAAGCCGGTCCGCCCGACCCTGGCGCTCGGGTACCCAGTCCTCAGGGTTGTCGAGTGCCTCGTCTCCGCAGCCTGCGGTGTCTACCTTCTGGCCGCGTCGGAGGTCGTCCCGAACCACCTGCTGTGGGTCTACGTCCCGACCGGCATCGGCGGCATCATCCTGTGCTTCCTGCTCTTCGTCGGCCGGCTGGTTCCGCGACCCATCGCCCTGCTCGGTCTCGTGGGCTACGCCGCGCTCACCATCGGAGTCCCTCTCGACCTCCTCGGCGTCCTCGACATGAGCGCGGGAGCCGGCATGCTCCTCGTGGTTCCCGGAGGGCTGTTCGAGCTGGTGTTCTTCCCGATCTGGCTGATCGCAAAGGGATTCAGGCCGCTGCCCGCCTCTGCAGACCTCAGCTCGCCGGCCTTGGTCACGGCTGCCTGACCGTTCGCTCACGGCCGGCTCAACAGCGCGCGGCCCTGACGCATCGAGCAGCGCAGGACGATCGCGCCGGGCGACGCAGGAGGTCTTCCTGCAGAGCACCGGGTCCGACGTCCTTCGCTGCTCGGCGGACGATCCGCCACACCGCCGCCTGCACGGGCACCGTCTCGCCCACGTCAGCACGCCCGACATGCTCGGCCACGCTGGTGGGGATTCAGATCGGCCGTCCGAGGCCGTTGCCGACGTGAGGGGCTCAGCGTTTACTGGCAGGGACGAAGCCTCCGCACACTGCACGGCTTCGCGAGCCCGGGAGGCGAGAATGTCCGATGACGAGGTGAGGGCTGCCGCACGTCGCTTCTTCGAGGAAGTGTGGAACGAGGGCAACGTCGGCGAGGCCGAGGCGTTCCTCGCGCCGGGGTTCGTCAGCCACAACACCCTCGACGTGCGGATCGTCGGCCCCAGCGAGTATGGCGAGGCCGTCACCGCCTACCGGGCGGCCTTCCCGGACTTCCACACCACGCTCGAGGACGTGCTGCTCGACGGTGACCGGGTGGTGGTCCGCGGCACTGATCGGGGCACCCATCGGGGGGACTTCATGGGGTTCCCCGCCACAGGTCGCGAGGTCACGACCACGTGGATCGAGATCTTCCGCATGGAGGACGGCAAGGCCGCGGAGGGCTGGCTCGAGTCGGACTCCGCGACACTACGCAGCCAGCTCATCGCCGAGCCGGGCTGACGGTGCGACCGGCCCGGTTCTCCGAAGGGTCAGAGCCGGACCGGTCCCTCGACGAACCCGCGGCCGGCACGCGGTCGGGCGTTGACGTGTCTCGTCGCCGCGACGGGGGCGTCCGCCGACCGCTGACCGGTCCCGCGCCCTTTGGTCTCGCGTCCCCGATGCGTGCAAGGACGTTGGGTCATCTTCACGTGGTCGATGGCGCTGTCGTCGGCGCGCCGGCGCGCCAGTTCCTCGCGCCGTAACGCCGTCGAAGTGGTCAGCACGGTGGTCTCGCCGACGAGTTCCACCGAGCGGACGAACCCCTCCGCCTGCAGGTGCTTGACCTGGTTGCCGACCACGGCGACCACCTCCTCCGCCGGGGCCATCTGGATGGCTGCGTCATCAAGGGTGATGGTGAGCGGAACTGAGTACCACTGCAGGAGCTCTACGACATCGCGCTCACCGCGCGGGGCCGTGCTCCGCCGGAGCGCGATGAGCAGCTGTATCGCTCTACGTGCTGTCCAGCTGCTACGGCCACGGCGTCGGTCCAGCTCTCCTTGACCAGGCTCTCGACGAGCGGCCCGCAGAACTGTGGGTGGCCAAGCCAGGAGGCGCATCATCCGCCGTCGAGCAGGACGGGAACGGCTGGAAGACCGTAGATGAAGGAGAGCTGCTCGCCGGTGACCAGGCTCGGCTCAGCCGCGCGCAACCGGGGAAAGCGCACAGCCAACCGGGGCAACACCGCTCGCAGCTCGACGCGCGCCAGCTCGGCACCGATGCACCGATGCAGCCCATGACCGAACGCCAGATGACTCCGAGGCGCCCGATCCGGCATGAAGTGGGCGGCCGAGTCACCGAACCTGGCGTCACGGTTGGCTGCGCTGAGCGAGCAGACGACGAGGTCACCGGCGAGGATCTGCTCGCCACCGAGTTCCGCCTCGGTCAGGGCCACCCGTGGAAACGCCACCTGCACGACGGAGCTGTAGCGCAGGAGCTCCTCGACCCAGCCGTCCACACCGTCGGGGCCACCCTCTCGAAGGACGCAGGCCGCCGCGGGATCCGTCGCGAGCAGGTGACCGCCGAGGGCGATCGCGCTCGCCGTGGACTCGAGCCCTCCCGTCCACAGGCCGTCGGCCAGGCCCGCGATCTCCGTGTCGGTCAGCTCGGTGCCGTGCTCGCGCACGAGGCGACCGATGAGCCCGGGTCCCGGGTGCTCACGTTGACGGCGCACGATGTCGAGGAAGTGGTCGATCGCGTCGGAGATCGATCCGAAAGGGCCGGATCCGGATCCCATCAGGTCGAACCGTGGGGAGCTGAGTCGATGGAGCACGGCGTGGTCAGCCTCATCCAGACCCAGCATCACCGAGATGGTGCGCGAAGCGACCGGACGAGCCAGGTGTGGCACGAGATCGACCGGATCACCATCTCCCCCCCGCTCGGAGACGTCGTCCAGGGCCTGCTCGACGATCCCCTCGATGAGCGGCTGCAGGTCCACGAGGCGGCGCCCGGTGAACTCAGGGACGAGCAGGCGGCGCAACCGCGTGTGCTCGGGTGGGTCGCAGAAACCCAGTCCTCCCGGTTGGTGCTCCGCCGCGGCAGGTGCCCCGAGCCGGCCGACGAGGTCGTTGCTGTACGTCGCGGAGTCCGCGAGCACCGAGCGCACTTCTGCGTATCCGGTCACCATCAACCCACGGAAGCGGAGCGGCAGACGGAGCCGCGTCACCGCGGATCGGTCGAGCAGTGCCGGCACCGGGTCGAGCCCGTCCCGCCGCACGAGGGTGTAGGCGTCCTCCGGCAGCCGGGACCAAACTCCCGCGTGCCAGCCGCGAGCATGGATCCAGCCGAGCATCCGGACGAGCGCGCGTCCGGCGGCCCTCTGGAGCAGCGCGGTTCGCATGGCACACGGTGGCACGTGGACGCGCGACGGTCCCGCTTTTCGCAACTTTGACAGCATCTCTCCGGATGCACCGCGAGATCGACCCGGCACTGCCACGATGACACGTGAGGGACCGGCTGACGGCCGGGCCAGGGCACCTCGGGGCGATGGGGGTGAGGGTGGTGACGCGTCGTGCCGACCTCAGTGTGTCCGGCCTCACCGTGGACCTGGGGTCCGGCCCGAGCCGGGCTCGGCCACTCGAGAACCTGTCCTTCACGGGCGGCGATGGTCGGCTCGTGGTGGTGTGCGCCCCGAGCGGCAGGGGCAAGACCACCCTGCTCTCGGTGCTCGCCGGCTTGTTGACACCCACTCAGGGCTCCATCAACTTCGCGGGCCGCGAGCTCGCACTCTCGTCACGCAGGGACATGCTGCAGCACCGTCGCGACTGTGTGGGTCTGGTGTTCCAGTCGTTCAACCTGATCGCCAGCCTGGATGCAGTGGAGAACGTCATGGCGCCACTGCTGATGACGGGAGTCAGGCAGTCGGTCGCTCGTCGGCGCGCTGCCGAGCTCCTGTCCGGGATGGGCCTCGACCACCGCCTGCACCACCGACCGGGCAGCCTCTCGGGCGGCGAACAGCAGCGGGTCGCGATCGCGCGCGGCGTCGTGGGGGATCCTCCGCTGTTCCTCGCCGACGAGCCCACGGCCCACCTGGACCAGGCGCAGGTCGGCGCGGTGCTGACACTGCTGCGCTCCCTCGTGCGCCCGGGTCGGCTGGTGCTCGTCGCCACGCACGACGCCCGGGTGGTGCAGGCCGCCGACGACGTCGTGGACCTGACTGCGCCATGCTGACCATCACCTTTCGCGATCTGCAGTGGCGAGCCCGGCGCATCGTCGTGGGCGTCTGCGCGGCCATGCTCGTCTTCGCCGTGACGCTCCTGCTCCAGTCCGTCCACGACAGCTTCCTCAACGAGACCGACCGGACCATCGCCTTCTTCGGCGGTGACAGCTGGGTCGTGACTCGGGGTCTGGCAGGTCCCTTCACCACGAACTCCCCGATGAAGGCAGAGGTGGCGCAACACCTCGCGGACCCGTCCCGAGCAGTCACAGCGACCCCGGTCGCGATCTTCCGACACGTCATCGAGGGGGCCGACGCGCACGGTCTCAGCGACGTCAACGTCATCGCCTACCGCCCGGACGGTGTCGTCGAGCCTCGGCCGACCGCTGGTCGCCCTCCTCGCGCCGACGGCGAGGTCGCGGTGGACGACAGCCTGGGCGTCCCCGTCGGAGCGACCCTGACGCTCGCCGGCGTCCCGCTCACGGTGGTCGGAACCGTTGCGGGGCTGACCTACAACGGGGGCACACCGACCGTGGTCATGACACTGTCTCAAGGCCAGTCCATCGCCTACGACGGCGAGGACATGGCCAGCGCGATCGTCATGCAGGGCAACCCCGCGGCCCTCCCGCCGGATCTGGCTGTCATGACGCCGCACGAGGTGCGCGACGACCTGCGCCGCCCACTGCAGGTCGCGACTCGGACCCTCGGCCTCCTCTCCCTCCTGCTCTGGCTCGTGGCCGGCAGCATCGTGGCTTTCGTCTGCTACCTCTCGGCCCTGGACCGGGTGCGCGACGTGGCCGTTCTCAAGGCCATCGGTGCCCCCTCGTGGCGGCTGTGCGCGACCCCGCTCATCGAGGGCCTCGCCGTGTCCCTTGCTGCCGCGGCCGGTGCGATCGTCCTCGCCTGGGCACTCGTGCCCGCCTTCCCGCTGACCATCAGCCTCGGCCTGTCCGCCTGCCTCGTGCTCGCGCTGGTGGCGGTCGGCCTCGGGATCCTCGCGAGCCTTGCCGGTATCGCGCGAGTGCTCCGGGTCGACCCCGCGCTCGCCTTGGCCGGTGCCTAGGGGACGTCGCCGGGTCCGTGACCCAGCAACACGACCGCACAGCACCGAGCGGTCGGGGCCCCGCCGCCCCTCGACTCAGCGAGGCGCCAGCATCCGCAGCTGGACCATCGCGGCGAACCGCTGCTCCGGATCGTCGATGTCGAGTCCGCTGACCTCCTCGAGCCGCCGCAGCCGGTAGCGCAGCGTGTTGGGGTGGACGAACAGTGCTGCGGCGGCGGCGCGGACGTCGCCGAGCGCGTCCAGCCACGCCCCAAGGGTCCCGGTCAGGTCCGAGTCGTTGTCCTCGTCGTACGCCACCAGGCGCGCGACGGGACCCACCGGCCGCTCACCGCGCGCCGCGGCAAGGTCGCGCAGCTCGAGCAGCAGGGACTGGGCGTGGACGTCGGCGAGGCGAGCGACCCGCTGGGCGCCGTGCCCCTCGCGGAGAACCCGCAGCACCCGGGTCGCCGTCTCGCGCGAGTCAGTCACGCCGCGGACGTCTTCGCCGACGCCGCCGATGCCGACCACGACCGGCAGGCGACTGCCGACCCGCTCGCAGAACTCCTCTGCCAGGCGGGCGGCTCGTTCCTCGGGCTCGCTGCCGGCCACGACGCCCAGCAGGCCGTATGCGATACCGCCGACCACAGCGACGGCCGAGCTGGGCGAGGATGCCGACAGGTGCAGGCTGAGCGCATCGGCAACCCGCTCGAGGTCACCGGAGCCACCGCCGGCCACACCCCCGGTCGCACCGCCACGTGCACCGGCCGGCTGGGAGGCGCCGACCGCGCGGCCGTCCGGGTGCTCGGCACGCAAGGTCGCAGCGAGTACGACCACCGGCGCGCCGGCCAGGCCGAGCCGGCTCAGCGCGTCGCGCGCGCCGACACCACCCTCCAGAGCGGTGCTCACGAGGTCGGTGCGCAGCCGGCGTTGCACGTCGGCACCGGCGCGGACACGCAGCATGTGCAGGGCAACCAGCTTCGCGGAGTCCTGCAGCACGGCGCTCCGCTCGGGCGTGACCTCGCCGTCCATCGCTGCCCAGATGGAGCCCAGCACCTCGTCGCCCGCACGCACCGCGATCGCGACCCGCTGCTTGTTGACCGCGTCGGCCCCGAGGTCGGCCGGGTTCACCACGACGGGGCGGTGCTCGCGGTAGAGCTCTCTGAAGACGCCGAGCTCGGTGAGCGTCTTCGCATACTTCTCCGGCACCTGGCGTCCGATGATCGTCTCGACCCGGGACGAGTCCGCCTCGTCCTGCCGACCGGAGAAGGCCAGCACGCGCGAGCTGCGGTCCTCGATCGTGACCGGCGCGTCGAGGAGTGCACCGACAGCGTTGGCC
The DNA here is from genome assembly GCF_024519435.1 of Terrabacter sp. Ter38. Classification (GTDB taxonomy): domain Bacteria; phylum Actinomycetota; class Actinomycetes; order Actinomycetales; family Dermatophilaceae; genus Terrabacter. The sequence goes on along the minus strand of NZ_JALJRZ010000004.1, from coordinate 46,908 downwards.
ACGGCGAAGAGGTCGCCCGACGGCAGCCCGCCGATCGACTCTTCCCCGGCCGGCCCGATGTCGTCCTGGGCGAGGAGGGAGCGGAGCAGCGCGGTGAGCTGACCCCACGTCGCGCCACGGCGCAGGCCGAGCAGGGCGAGCCCGGCTTCTCGGACCGCCGCGTCGAGCGTGGGGCTCATCACCACGGGCGCACGGACGATCAACCCGATGGCGCCCTGGCGTCCGGCGTCGCGGACCAGGTCCGGGAGAGCGACGGACGGTACGCCGACGCCGAGCACGAGCGCGCCCGGTGGCTGGACCGGCTCGTCGTCCGGGTCGTGGATGACGATGCCGCCGATCTCTCCCTCGTGCTCGGGGTCGCCCGCGACCAGCTCCAGGAAGGAGTCCCCCAGGTCCTCGAGGACCCGTCCCAGGCTCGCACGGGGGCGTTGGCTCACCGACTCAGGATAGGGCTCGCCGGTGAGCCGAAAGGCGAGGCCGCCCTCCGTCGGCCCGACGCCCGTCAGAGAGTGATCCACTCGCTGGACGTGGTGACGGCGTCGAGGAGCTCGGGGATCGGGCTGACCCCGAGACCCGGCCCGGAGGGAACGTCCATGTACCCCTCGGAGATGGTCAGCGGCGCGGTGATGTCGGTCCGGTAGAAGCGGTCCGAGGCCGAGATGTCACCGGGGAGGGTGAAGCCGGGCAGTGCGGCGAGGGCCGCGTTGGCAGCCCGGCCGAGCCCGGTCTCGACCATGCCGCCGCACCACACGGCCAGCCCGTGGGCGGCTGCCACGTCGTGGATGCGCACCGCCTCGAGATACCCCCCGACGCGTCCGGGCTTGATGTTGATGATCGAGCACGCACCGAGCGAGATGGCGGCCGCCGCGGACTGCGCGGAGACGATCGACTCGTCGAGGCAGACCGGCGTCTTGATGAGCCGAGCGAGCTCGGCGTGGCCGAGGATGTCCTCCTCCTCGAGCGGCTGCTCGATGAGGAGCAGGTCGAAGTCGTCGAGCTTGGCCAGGTGACGCGCGTCGCGCAAGGTGTATGCCGTGTTGGCGTCGACCTGCAGGGGCACGTCGTCCCCGAAGCGCTCGCGTACGGCGCGTACCGGTTCGACGTCCCAGCCCGGCTCGATCTTGAGCTTGATCCGGACGTAGCCGGCGTCGAGGTAGCTGCCGACGACGTCGAGCAGCTGCGGGATGCTGTCGAAGATGCCGACCGACACCCCTGAGGGCACGCGTTCGTGGACGGCGCCGAGCTCGCGCGCCCAGGACCGCCCGTCGGCCCGCAGCTCGGCGTCGAGCACGGCCATCTCCAGTGCCGCCTTGGCCATCCGGTGGCCCTTGAACTGGTGGAGCACCGCGTTGACCGCGTGCGCGCCGTGCCGCTGCAGCTCCTCCGTCGAGGCCGCCAGCGTCGGGAGGAAGAAGCGACGCAGTACGTCGGCTATCGCGTCGACGTACTCCGACGAGTAGAGGGGGTCCGACATCGCGACGCACTCGCCCCAGCCCTCACCGTCGGAGGTGACGGCGCGGAGCAGCAGGATGTCGCGCGCGGTCTGGGTGCCGAACGACGTCCGGAACGGCGACACCAGCGGCATCGCGATACGGCGCAGCTCGACGCCTTCGAGCTTCACGCTCACGGCAGATCTCCTTCGTGTGGCAGGACGAGGTAGCCCCGTTCCTTGTCGAAGCCGGCGACGTGTCCGCCGACGTCCAGGGCGCCCACCAGCTGGTCGCGCACCTTGGCGCGCCAGGCCCTCGCCTGCTCGGGGTCGGTGAGCCGAAGGGCCCCGATGTCCCGCGGGACTTGAACCCACGAGGCAGCGGCACCGGGGGGCACGGTCGCCCGCACGGGCGACCCCGCACACGCCTGCGCCACCTCGGGCGAGGTCAGCGACCAGTGCACGAGGATCCGGTCGCTGTCGTTCCCCCGGTTGATCGCATCGCTCATGGAGCCGTAGAAGTCGGGGAGGTACTCGGCGACACGGGCGCCGAGCTTCGCCAGGTTGAAGTAGGCGTTGCGGGAGACGAGCGGGTCATAGGTCCACTCGGTCAGGTCGATGCCGCGATCCAGGCACCAGGCCCGCTGGTGCAGCTTGAGCGCGAACCCGGCGTGGCGGCCGGCGACCGCATCCGTGACCCCGGCGATGTGGCTGTGCATCGCGCGGGCGGCGGGCGTCGAGTGGAAGCCGACGCAGACGCCGACCATGCCCGCCTCGGGGCGCTTGGCGTCGAAGGCCCCGGCGACGTAGCTCTCCGCCTTGCCCATGGCGCGCAGCAGCTCGGCGCTCATCGGCGGGTTGTCGGGAGTGCCCCAGATCCGGCCGAGGACGGCGGCCGCATCCTGGAGCTCCTCGAGGGTGAGGAGCTCGCGCACGACGACGCGGGACGCGGCGGCGGCGGCGTCATAGGACGCCCACGGCTCAGTGGTCATGATGTGGCTCCTGGTTCGGTGGCGACGGTGCGAGCAGCTCCTCGATGAGTACCCGCAGCAGCAGGGTCCGGTCACCCAGTCGGTCGACGAGCACGTGCTCGTCCTCGGCGTGCGCTCCTCCGCCGACTGCTCCGAGCCCGTCGAGGGTCGGCACCCCGAGCCCGGCCGTGAAGTTGCCGTCCGAGGCGCCACCGACGGCCGCCCGGGTCAGCTCGGGCAACCCGATTCGTGCGGCGATCGTCTGCGCCCGCTCGAAGAGCGGCAGCGACGCCGCCGCCTCCAGGGGGGGCCGGTTGATGCCTCCGTCGACCTGCACCTCGGCACCGGGCAGCACCGGCCGGAGCCCACGCAACGCAGCGTCGACGCGCTCCTGCTCCGACGCCGTCCACGCCCGTACGTCGACCGAGAACCGGGCGGAGGCCGGCACGGTGTTGACGGTGGTTCCGGACGTCGCCGCCGTGGGCGTCACCGTGGTGCCGGCACCGGGGTCGGCCAGCGCCGCGACCTCGTGCACCAGGTGGGCCAGCTCGAGGGTCGCGTTGACTCCCTTGTGCGGCTCCAGCCCGGCATGAGCGGCCCGGCCGGCGATGCAGATCTCGTAGAGCGACGTGCCCTTGCGGGCGGTCTTGAGCGCACCCCCGTCGGCCGAGGCCTCGAGCACGAGGACGGCCTCGGCACGGCGAGCCTCGTCCTCGATCAGCGCACGGGAGCTCGCGGAGCCGACCTCCTCGTCACCGGTCACCAACAGCGTCACGCCGTCGCGCTCGCCCAGGTCCGCGATGGCGTGCAGGGCCATCACCAGACCGGCGATCATGTCGAAGCACCCCGGCCCGCGCAGCACCCCGTCAGCGATCGTGAACGGTGACCGCGCCAGCGTGCCGATCGGCCACACCGTGTCGTGGTGCGCCAGCACCAGGACACGGTGTGGCGCCGTCGGCGCACCGAAGCGCCAGCGCAGGTGGTGTATGCCGTCGACGACGAGGCGCTCCGGCGCGACGCCGAGGCGTTCCGAGCCGATGCGAGCGACCAGGTCCGCCGAGCGTTCGACGGCGCCGAGGTCGTCGGACGGCGACTCGCACTCGACCAGCTCGCGCAGGTCCGCGAGCAGCTCGTCGAGAGCCGGCCCAGCCGGACGAGTGTCGCCGAGCGTCGTCATGCACGCCTCTTCGGAGTGGCGCGCGCGCCGAAGTGGATGTACTCCTCGCCGGTGGGCAGAGCGTAGAAGCGGACCGGGTAGTACGCCTCGCTCTTGTCCGGCTTGACCGCGAAGAGGGCGTCGCCGACCGGGATCAGCTCGTGCACCTCGGGCTCCGCGGCGCCGGACGCCTCGGCGACCGGCCCCGAGACGGTGGTCCGCATCCAGGTCTTGCCGTCCTCGAGGTAGACCTCCTCGACGACGGACTCGCGGGCGTACGTGCCGAGGTACGGCGTCGCGTCGACCTCGACCGGCTCGGCGGGCAACTCGAACCGCGCGGGGAGTCGCACGTCGGCGAGCGCCGAGAAGATCTCCTCGTAGAGGTCCTGGTAGAGCGTGATCGCGCTGCCGAGGTTGGTGTTGAGCGAGACGGCGATGCCCGCCTCCGGCAGCAGCCTGAGGAACGCGGCCTGGCCGATCGTGTTGCCGTCGTGGCCGATGGCTCGGTGACCGTTCCAGTCGCAGCGGAACCAGCCCAGGCCCCACGAGTCGCCGAGCAGGATCTTCTCGGGGCACTCGGTCTGGTAGTCGGCCATGGCAGCGACGCTCTCCTCCGAGAGGACCCGCGTGCCGTCCGCCGCCAGGCCACCGGTCAGGTGCATCCGCGCGAAGGCCAGCACGTCGGCAGGAGAGGAGGTGATGAGGCCGGCCGGTGCGATCGAGCGGGGCAGGCCCCAGACCGGTGCGGTCTCCGGCTCGTCGCCGCCCTTGAGGTGGCCCATCGCGTGGGCGAAGACCATGGCCTCCTCGGGCAGGGTCGTCGTGTGCGTCAGGCCGAGCGGGGCGAAGAGCCGCTCCCTCATCGCCTCGTCCCACGTCTTCCCGGTGACGACCTCGATGATCCGGCCGAGCACGGAGAAGCCCGAGTTGCAGTAGGACCACGTGGCACCGATGGGGTGGTTCTGCGCTGCATCACCGAGCTGGGCGACGTACTTCTCGAGCGCGTCGTCACCGCGGCCGGTGTCGGTGAAGACGTCACCGTCGACACCGCTGGTGTGGGTCAGCAGGTGCCAGACCGTGACCTTCTTGGTGACCTCCGTGTCGCGCAGCGCGAGCTCGGGGAGGATCTCGACCACCGGGGTGTCGAGCGCGAAGCGTCCCTCGTCCACGAGCTGCATGACGACGGTCGCCGTCCACACCTTGGAGACCGAGCCGATCTGGAAGACCGAGTCGGGCGTGGCGGGCTGCCCGGTGCCGGCGTGCAGGACACCGGTCGCGGTCGTGAAGACCTCGTCGTCGGCGCCGTCGGCACCGAGGCGCAGGATGCCGAGCTGGGCGCCGGGGACGCCGTGCTTCTTCACGAGCTCGGCGAACCGGGCTTCCCAGTGGGCGGTGTCGAGGTCGGGTCGGTTCGTGGTCATGGGGTGGTCTCCTTCGTGGGGATGTCGTGGCCGCCGGGGATGGCGGCCAGGAGCTGGCGGGTGTAGTCGTGTTGCGGGCGTCCGAGCACCTCGGCCGTGGGGCCGTGCTCGACGATCCGGCCGCCCTCCATGACGGCCACCTGGCTGGCGACGTAACGGACGACCGCGAGGTTGTGCGAGATGAAGAGCATCGAGAGGCCCAGCTCGCGCTGCATCTCCCGGACGAGGTTGAGCACCGCGCCCTGCACGGAGACGTCCAGCGCCGAGGTGATCTCGTCGGCGATGACGAGCCGGGGCCGGCCGGCGAGGGCCCTCGCGAGCGCGACGCGCTGCCGCTGGCCACCCGACAGCTCACCGGGAAGGTGCCCGGACCGGCCGGGGTCGAGGTGGACCAGCTCGAGGAGCCGGGCGATCTCGGCACGACGGCCGGCACGTGAGAGGCGTCCCGACTCGGGCCGGTAGAGCGCCTCGGCGATGCTCTCCCCGATGGTCATCCTCGGGTCGAGGGAGGAGAACGGGTCCTGGAAGACCATCTGGACGGGCCGGTGCCGACCCCGAAGACGGATCGGTTCACCGTCGAGCAGGATCCGTCCACCGTGGACCGGCGCGAGCCCGACGGCCGCCTTGGCCAGCGTGGACTTGCCCGACCCCGACTCCCCGACCAGGCCGACGATCCCGCCGTCCGGAACGGTCAGGCTCACCTCGTCGAGGACGGTGCTCGCGTCGTAGCGGACTGTCACGTGGTCGAACTCGAGCGTGCTCATGCGAGCGCCTCCTCAGCCGTCACGACGTCGGCCGGCTCGTCGGCGTGCCAGCACGCGACGCGGCTCCCGCCCGGGCCCGCCGTCAGGGTCGGGTCCTGCTCGCGGCAGCGGACGGTGGCGAGCGGGCAACGCGCGGCGTACGCGCAACCCACCGGGACCTGCGCCGGCTCGACCGGGTGGCCGGGGATCGTGGCGAGGGGGGTGTCGATGTCGGTGGTCATCGCCGGCACGGCGGCGACGAGCGCGCGGGTGTACGGGTGTCGTGCCCTGGTGCGCAGGTCGGCGGTCGGCAGGTCCTCGACGATCCGGCCGGCATACATGACGAGCACGCGGTCGCAGACGTCGGCGACGACCGAGACGTCGTGGCTGATGAGCAGGAGAGCGGCCCCCTCCTCGCGGCGTACGTCCTGGAGCAGCGCGAGCACCTGGCTCTGCACGGTGACGTCGAGTGCGGTCGTCGGCTCGTCGGCGATGATGAGCCGGGGGCTGCCCATCAGCCCCATCCCGATCATGGCGCGCTGACGCATGCCACCCGAGAACTCGAAGGGGTACTGGCGGGCCCGGCGCTCGGGGTCGCGGACGCGGACGGCGCGGAGACGGTCGACGGCACGGGCCGACGCCTTCTTGCGATCGAGTCCCTGGTGGTGACGGCCGACCTCGGCCAGCTGGGCGCCGATCCGCATCGTGGGGTTGAACGAGGTCATCGGGTCCTGGAACACGACGGCGAGCGAGGTGCCCAGCAGTGTGTCGCGGGTCTGACCGGACGCCGGCTCCTCGAGCAGGTCGGTCCCGCAGAAGGTGAGGTGCCGGGCGTCGATGCTCGCCGGCTCCTCGACGAGGCCGGCGATCGACAGCGCCGTCAGTGACTTGCCGGACCCCGACTCGCCCACGACGCCCACGGCCTCGCCTGCGGCGATGCCGAACGAGACGCCGCGGACCGGCCGGACCGGACCGTTCGCCCCCGGGAAGGTGACCGAGAGGTCGCGGACGTCGAGCACCAGGTCGCCGTCGGCGGCGTGGTCGTGGGGGATGTCGGTCACCGGCGTCTCGTCGGTCGGCACCCGCAGCGTGCCGGTGCCCGTCGGCGTGGAGATCCCGAAGACCCCGGCGATCGCCTCACCGGTGAGGTTGAAGGCCAGCCCGGCGAGGACCACCATGATGCCGGGGCCGAGTGCCGCGAGCGGGTGCACGAAGATGCCGCTCAGGCCGTCCTGCATCAGCCGGCCCCAGTCGTACTCCGGCGCCTGGACGCCGAGCCCGAGGAACGACAGCCCGGCGAAGCTCAGCAGGATGGCGCCGGCGGTGATGGTCACGTTGACGATGAGTGGCTCGGCCACGTTGGGCAGCACGTGCCGGGCCATGATCCGGAAGCGGTTGACGCCCGTGATCCGCGCCGCGGCGACGTACTCGAGCCCGGTGACTCCGGCGACGAGCGTCTGGCAGAGGCGGGCGAGCCCCGGGGCGACCGCGAGGCCGATCGCCAGGACCGCGCCCCTCGCCCCGACGCCGAAGATGACGGCGAAGACGAGGACGAGGAGCAGCCCGGGGAAAGCCACGAAGACGTTGACGAGGGCCGTGACGAGCCGGCCGAGCCGGCCGCCGAGCAGCTCCGGGGCGGTGCCGAGCACGAGGCCGATCACCGTTCCGAGCGCGGTGGCCACGAGCGTCAGCGTCAGCGAGAGTCGGGTGGCGACCAGGACCCGGAAGAACAGGTCGCGGCCCAGGTTGTCGGTGCCGAACCAGTGCTGCGCCGACGGACCGGCGAGGAGGTTCTCGGTGTCGACGACACTGGCCTTGTCGCCCCAGAGGATCGGGGCGAAGACGGCCAGGAGCACGATGAGCGAGAGCAGGCTCAGCCCGACGAGGCCGACGGGCGTCTTGACGATGCGAATCCAGCGCTGGGACATGACTAGAGCTCACCGATCGTGGAACGGGGGTCGAGCACGGCGAGCGCGACGTCGACCAGGGTGTTGATGACGAGCACACCGAGCCCGTAGACGAGGACCGTGCCCTGCACGACCGGGTAGTCCTTGGTGACGATCGACTGGACGATCGTGCTGCCCAGCCCGGGCCAGGAGAAGACGTTCTCGACGAGGACCGTGCCGGCGACCATCGAGGCCAACAACATGCCGCCGAGGGTGAGCGTCGCCGTGACCGCGTTCGGAAGCGCGTGCCTGAGGTAGATGCGTCGGGCGGGCAGTCTCTTCGCCCGAGCCGTGCGGACGTAGTCGGTCTCCAGCACCGCGAGCATCTCGACGCGGACGATGCGCGCCAGAACGGCCGCCGGACCGATGGCCAGGGCCAGCACCGGCAGGACGTACGACGAGGCGTCGGTTCGGCCTGCGACGGGGAACCACCCGAGGCCGACCGCGAACACGGCGACGAGGGCGACGCCGACGAGGAAGTCGGGGATCGCGCCGAGCACGACGCTGCCACCGGCGAACGCCAGTTCCGTGCGGCGGCGCCGGCCGCGCCTGGTCGCGACCGCGACGGTCACGCCCAGCGGGACGGCGACCGCGATGGCGACGAGGAACGCCAGGACAGCCAGGGAGGCCGTGGCGGGAAGCCGCTGGCTGATCGTCTCCGAGACGGGTAGCTGGGTCGTGATCGACTCGCCCAGGTCGCCGTGGAGCAGGTTGCCGAGGTAGTGCACGTACTGCGTCAGCAGTGGGTCGTTGAGGCCGAGCGCCTGTCGCTTGGCCTCGACCAGCTCGGTCGGGGCCGTCATCCCGAGGGCCGCTCGGACCGGGTCGCCCGGGACCAGGTGGATCATCAGGAACGACACGGTGACGAGCACCCACAGCGACACCAGCAGCCGCCCCGTACGACGGAGCGCGAAGCGTGTCCACCTCCCACCCAGCCGGCCCTGTGGTTTCGGGACGGACCGGGGCGGAGCGGCTGCCGGTGTCAGTGTTGTCATCTCGCGGTCACTTCCCGATCAGCCGAGCATCCGGATGCTGGTGGGCACGATGCTGCCGAGGACGTCCATCTCGGCGCCCTTGCTGAAGAACGGCAACAGGCTGTTGGCGAACAGGACCACGTCGTTGGCCTTGAACAGCGCGGCCTCGGCAGCCAGCCAGTCAGGACAGCTGTCGGCGCCGACCTTGCCCATCGCCTTCTGGACGCTCGCGGAGTAGTCCGCGTTGGTGATGCCCGACATGTTGTTGCCGCCATCCGTCACGGCGGGCCCGGAGAAGAAGGGCACACCCTGCTCAGGCGTGTTGAGGTTCAGCGGCTCCCAGGCGAGGTCCCAGTCGCCGGTGCCGAACATCGCGTTGACCATGCCGGTCTCGTCGAGCTGCTTGGCCTTGACGGCGACGCCGAGCTTCTTCCACGCGTCCACGGCGAGCTCGGACGCGGCGCTGCCGCCGGAGCCGAGCGAGGCGTCGTAGAGGAAGGAGAGCGACAGCGGCTTCCCGGCCTTGGCGCGCATGCCGTCGGCGCCCTTGACCCAGCCGGCGGCGTCGAGCGCCGCCCCGGCGGCGGCCACGTCCGAGCCGAGGACGTTGCCCTCGACCGACGAGCCGGTGCAGGCGGCCGGCGCGACGACGGCGAGCTGGGTCGCCGGGCCGCCACGGTCGGAGGTGATGACCTTCTGCAGCTGGGCCAGGTCCAGCGCCTGGGTCAGGGCCTGCCGAACGGCCGGGTCAGAGGTGGCGTGGGCCTTGTCGTGGTTGTACCACTGCTCGCCGACGATGGCTTGGGCGTCGTCGTGGTCGAGCTTGGCCGCCTCGAGACGGGCGGCGTCCGGCCCGTGGATCGCTGCCGCGTTGAGCGCGCCGGAGAGGAGCTGGTTGGCGGCCGTCGTCTCGTTGGGCACGACCTTGACCTGGATCGTGGCAGGCATGCCCGTCGTGGCGGTCGTCGCGCCGGCCGGGCCCCACGTGTAGCCGGTGCGGATCGCGTAGGTGTAGTGGTCCCCGGGCACGGCCTCCTTGAGCGTGTAGGGACCGGTGCCGGCCGTGCCGGCCTTGAGCGAGGCGCGGTCCTTCATGCCGGAGTCACAGACCATGGGCAGGTTGGCGAACGAGTCCAGCACGAAGGGCGACGCGGAGGCGAGGGTGACCGTGAGGGTGCTGCCACTGGCCTTGGCCGTCGCACCTGCCGGCACGAACACCCCGAGGAACGGGCTCTTGTTCTTCGGGTCCTCGACGTAGCTGATGTTGTCGGCCGCGGTCTGCGCCGTGAACGCCGCACCATCTGCGCACGTGACCTTGGGTGCGATGTCGAACGTCACCGTCTTGCCGTTGACCGACCACTTCGACGCGAGGCCGGAGGTGACCTGGCCCTTGGCATCCACGGAGACGAGGCTGTCGTAGGCGAACTTGCTGACCTGGAAGAGCGGGCTCGACGCGCTGCCCTGGGGGTCGAGCGCCCCGGGGTCTGCGGAGAGCGCCATCGTGAAGGTCTTGCCGGCGGCATACGTGCTGGCGCTCGAGCCGCCGTCGGACCCACCGCAGGCGGTGAGGCCGACAGTGGCCACGGAGAGGGAGAGCGCCAGGATGGCGCTCGAGCGGACCGGCCTCATGGGCGTTCCTCTTTCTTCGGGCTGCTTCGGGTGGGGCTGTGACATGCGGATGGGTTCAGCTGGTTCGACCGGTGCCGCGTCACTCGACGCGGGCGACCACACGGCCGTAGTGGACGTACTTCGCCTGGTCGGCGCCCGACGCGCTCGTCACCGAGCCGATGAAGGCGAAGACGACGTGGATGCCGCGGTAGTCCTCGACGGTGATGAGGCTGTCGTCGACGAGGTGCACGAGCTCGAAGCGGATCGGCTTCTCACCGATCTCGGCGTGGATGTCCTTGGGCTGCCGGTCGAGCCAGACCCGGCCGTCCTGGTCCTGGCTGACGGTGATGTCGTAGATGGTGTCGGCGTAGTGGCCCAGGTAGCGGCTGACGTCCACCTGCTGCGGGTCTGCCGGTGGGGTCGGGCGGGCCGGCAGCTCCACGCCGGTGAGCCGGGTGAGGAGCGTGGCGACCACGTCGTTGAAGAGACCGAACACGTCGCCGCCGTTGGTGAGCATCGCGATGGCGACGCCCGCCTCGGGGACGACTCGCAGGAAGGCCGCCTGGCCGATGGTGCCGCCGTCGTGGGCGACGACGGCACCCTGGGGCGCGTCGAACAGCTCCCAGCCGAGGCCCCAGGCGTCGCCCATGCCAGCGAGGCGGGGGAGGTCGATCTCGCGGGTCTGCATCGCCTGCACCGACTCGGCGCTGAGCACACGGGTGCCGTCGGGCGCGACGCCGCGGTCGAGGTGCATCCGCACGAAGCCGAGCAGGTCGGTGGGGGTCATCGCCAGCATCGACCCCGCGGGAGCGTTCGAGCGCGCCAGCGCCCAGGAGGTTGCGGGCGCCAGCTCCCCGTCCTCACCGGCGACGTGACCGGTGGCGGCACGGTGCCGGATCGCCTCGTACGGGCTCGGGCTGACGCGGTCGAGACCGAGGGGCGCCGCGATGCGCTCGAGGAGGACCTCGTCGTACGGCTTCGCCCGGAGGACCTCGATGAGGCGGCCGAGCACGACGAACCCGGTGTTGTTGTAGGAGAAGGTCTCCCCCGGCGCAAAGAGCTGGGGGAGGTCGGTGAGGGTGGCGACGTACTTCTCGATGGCGTCCTCGCCGCGGCCGGTGTCGGTGAAGATGTCGCCCTCGAAGCCGGCGGTGTGCGTCAGCAGGTGGCGCGTGGTGAGGGCCTTGGCGGCCTCCATGTCACCGATGACCAGCTCGGGCAGGTAGTCGAGCAGCGGCTGGTCGAGGTCGAGCAGCCCGTCGTCGACGAGCTGCAGGACGAGTGTCGTGGTCCAGATCTTCGTGATGGAGCCGATCTGGAAGACGGTCTCGGAGTCGACCGGCACCTGGGTGGCGAGGCTCGTGACGCCGCCGGCGGCGGTCGCGACCTCCCCTCCCGCCAGCACGGCGATCGTCGCTCCGGGGACCCCGTGCTCCGTGACGAGGTCCGCGAAGTTCTCAGCGAGCCAGGTGGCGGCAGCCTGCGGCGCGTCGGTGCCCAGTGGGCTGTCCTGTGTTGACATAACGGCACCGTAAGCGGTTCGCCGACGCGAGTGTTCGTTCGATCGGACAGCAACCGCTACGCGAGTTTGTGCGATTCGCCAGTGAGGCTGCGACGGGGACGGTGTTTGCTGAGGAGGTGCTGATTCTCCGCGGCGGGCGCGTGATCGACCCGCGCTCCGGGACCGAACGAGTAGCCGACGTGGCGGTGGACGGACGCTCGGTGGTTGCCGTCGCTCCGTCCCTCGCGACGGAGGGGGCCACCGTCGTCGACGTGACCGGACTCGTGGTCGGTCCAGGCTTCGTGGACCTGCACAGCCACGTCCACTCCATCGCGGGCCAGCGGCTGCAGGCGCTCGACGGGGTCACGACGACCCTCGACCTCGAGGCGGGGCTCATGCCGGTCAGGAGGGCCTACGCACGTGCGGCCGCCGACGGACGCCTTCTGCACTACGGCTTCTCGGCCTCCTGGGGCGACGCCCGCGCCGCGGTGCACCTGGGAGCGACGCCGGCGGCCGATCTCCACGCGTCGCTCAAGAGGCTGGGCGACCCGGCGTGGCAGCGATCGTCCTCGCCGTCCGAACGCGCCGCCTGGCTGCGGCTGCTCGAGTCCGAGCTCGAGGCCGGAGCGCTCGGCATCGGGGTCCTGATGGGCTACGCCCCGCGGACCGACCCCGACGAGTTCCTGGACGTCGCCCGCCTCGCGGCGCGGACCGGCACCGCGACCTTCACCCATGTGCGCGAGATCATCGAGGCCGACCCGACCACGCCGATCGATGGTTCGTTCGAGATCGTCCGGGCTGCGGCCGAGACCGGTGCGTCGATGCACCACTGCCACGTCAACAGCACCTCCCGCCGTCACGTCGACCGGGTGCTGGGCCTGCTCGACACGGCGCGGAGCAACGGATCCCGGGTGACCGTCGAGGCCTACCCGTACGGCGCCGGCAGCACCGCGATCGGCGCCTACTTCCTCGCCCCGGAACGGCTCGACGCCTGGGGTCTGCAGCCGGCGTCGCTCAGGCTCGTCGCGACCGGCGAGCAGATCGCCTCGGTCGCCCGGCTGGCCGAGCTGCGTGCGACCGATCCCGGCGCCGTCTGCGTCGTCTCCTTCCTCGACGAGGACAGGCCCGAGGACGCCGCGCTGCTCCAGCGAGCGCTCGCCTTCCCGGACTCGATCGTCGCCAGCGATGCCATGCACGTGGAGTGGCCGGACGGTTCGACCGACAGCCGCGAGTGGCCGCTCCCCGAGGGCGGGCAGACGCACCCGCGCACCGCCGGGACGTTCTCCCGCTCGCTTCGGCGGATGGTCGTCGAGACCGAGGCGTGGTCGTGGGCGGAGGCCTTCCGACGCTGCTCCTACCTGCCCGCGCAGGTGGTCGCCGGTTTCGCGCCCGCCGCACGGACGAAGGGCTGGCTCGACGTCGGCGCGGATGCCGACCTGGTGGTCATCGACCCAGCCACCATCAGCGACCGCGCCACCTACGTCGACCCGACGCGGCCCTCCGTGGGAGTGCGACACCTGCTGGTCGACGGGACCTTCGTGGTGCGCGACGGCGCCATGGACGTCGGCGCCTTCCCCGGCCGTCCCATCGTTGCCGCTCTCGCCTGAACGCTCCGACGCAGCGGAGCCGTGCCGTGGGCGGACATCGCGGTACACGTGGCCGGGGCGAGGCGAGCCTCGGCGAGTACACGGGAAGCGCGAGGTGCGTCTTGGCGCCCTGAAGGGCTCCCGCCCGTCAGCCGACCGTCACCGACGTCATGACCGGGGACACCTGGTCCCGAGCGGATCCACTGCGGATGTGGAGCGACCGAACCGCCGCGCGGATCGCCACCGGCTCGTGCGAGAGGGTCGTTCGACCGTCCACACCACCGACGACCGTCGCCGTCATCCCTTGCGCAGATCTTGCGCGAACCCATACGCGGAGGCTATGTCGCAACAGGCGCCTGCGCTCGTAGTGTCTTTCTTGGGCCTGAGGGCCTGAATGGCCGGGGCCGGTGGGACGGTCCGGGTCGGTTCGGTGGTCATGGGAGGCGCCGGGCCGGGGGAGGGATGGTTGTCATGAGTGCTGTCGCAACGGTGGATCTGTGGGTGGACGAGTGGGCCAGGGAGGCCAGCTGTGCCAGCCAGGACCCTGAGGCGTTGTTCGTCCGGGGCAAGGCCCAGCATGACGCGAAGGCGGTCTGCAAGACGTGTCCGGTCCTCGCGCAGTGCCTGGCAGAGGCCCTGGACAGCAGGACCGAGTTCGGTGTGTGGGGAGGCATGACCGAGCGGGAGCGCCGAGCGCTGCTCCGAAAGCGCCCGGACATCGCGTCGTGGAAGTCTGCTCTGCGCTCGGGAATGGCCTCGCAGACCCGGTAGGCACGGCGCGTGGTCGACGGCGCTCAGCGTGTGATGCCCAGCGTGGCGATCAGGTCTTCGTGCAGCTCGAACCAGACCCGGTGACAGGAGTCGAGCTCGGTGGCGGTGAGCCACCTGGGATCATCGTCGGCCCTGAAGAGCGCAACGTTGAACCGTCGGTGGTATCCGGCGAACCGGGTCAGGCGGGCGGTGAGGTCGGCCTCGAGCGCCATGAGTGCTGGCGTGACATCGGTCAGCTGCTCTCTGACGCGTTCGTAGGTCACCGACGACGGGCTGAGCTGGGCCGCCGAACACGCCGCGGTCACCGTCGCGTTGTACGGGAGGAACGCGTCGTGCACGTGAGCGAGCTCCTCTCGGCTGCCGACGCCGTCGAGCTCATGGGCGAGCTGGTCCTCGTTGACGCGGCGGCCGGCCTCGGTGAGGGACCAGCCCGACAGGTCACCGAAGGACGATGACGTGACCCAGCCCTTGGCCGCGTAGTCCTGCAACACCTCCTGGGTGGCCCCGGCGTCGAGGCCGAACCGGTCTGCGAGGACGACGGTTTCGGCAAAACCCTTGAGCCGCAAGGCATGCAGGGTCAACAAGTCCGGTGACGAAGTGTGCGCCATGGTTGCTCTCTTCTCGGTCACGAATGCACTGACGACGCTGAACAAGGGCGTCCAGGCGGGGTCGGTCGTGCGGCACACGAGGACGTCACCGGGCCGCACCCGCGTGAACTCGTCGAGGCCGTGCACGACACGGGCGACGCCGTTCACCCGGCCCGGACTGCACCCGACGCCGCTGACGAGGACGATGCTGGCCGGCCGGGCCGCAGGCGACCCGGGTGGTGAAGACGCCGTGGTGATGGGACGGCCCTGGAGGAGCCACAGGGTGTCGCCGGAGATGGCCCACTCGATGTCCAGCGGACAACCCAAGGCGCCGTGCGCCTCCCGAGCGGTCCGGGCGATCTCGCGGATCTGGGCGTCGGTCAGTGCCGCTCGGCGCCGCTCCCGCGGGGGGACGGCGCTGCGGATCAGCTCGCCGTCGCGCCAGTCCAGGCGGGTCGCCTTCGACCCCACGGACCCCTCGACCGCTCCCAGCGCAGAGACGGTGAAGCGGTCCGGCACGACCTGGCCGTCGACCACCGACCCACCCAGACCCCACGCCGCCTCGATCACGACGTCGTCGAGGCCGGTGCGAGGGTCCTGGGTGACCACCACCCCCGCGACCTCAGCGGCCACGAGCCGTTGGACGACGACGGGGACCCGTGGAGGGGTGGCCGCCCCGGCCCGCGCCGCATACGCGCGGACACGGTCGGCGGTACCTGACCGACCACACGCCAGGATCGCCGCAGCAGCCTCGGCGCTGCCCACGACGCCCAGCACGGTCTGAAGCTGTCCGGCGAACGAGGCAGTCGCCGAGTCCTCCAGCAGCCCGGAGGAGCGCACCGCCATGGGCGCATCCAGCCGATCGACGACAGCACCCAGGGCCAGCGCGTCCAGGTCGCCCACGACGACGAACCCGTTCGGGACGTTGAAACCCGAACGGGACAGGAGCCCCAGACCCAGTGCTTTTCCACCGCAGGTCGCGTCCGCCTCGTCCAGCGCGATGATCGGCACGGGACCCACGGTACAAACCGTCGGGTCATCCTGGCTGGCCGACTCCCCCGCAGGTCGGCGCTCTGGCGACGTCCAGCAGAATCCGGAGGGCTGTGACTAGGCGGGCTCGCCGACGAGAAGGTCGCGCACGGCGTCCAGAGTGCGCTCGGGGTCCTCGAGCCAGAAGTCGTGACCCACTCCCGGCAACCGGCGCACCTCCCAGCCGAGGGCGGCCAGACGCTCGCTCGTCGCGTCGGCCAGCACGGTCGGGGCGTCGTCGGACAGCAGGATCGTGGAGGGGACCGCCGGTGCCGCGACGGGAGCCGGATGATGGGCGACATCGCGGAACACGTCGATGGTCATCCGCCGGTCGAACCGGGCGAGGGCCGCATCCCGCAGGCTGGCATCCGACGGCGACAGGGGCGGCCGACGACGGCTGCGACGCTTCTGCGCCAGCGCCGCGACGGTGAGCGTCACCGGAGCGAGGAACCACAACAGTCGCCCGGCGAGCCCGCGCGTGGGGAGCGCCAGACGGAATCCGGGGTCGAGGTAGAGGGCGTGGACCGGGGCGAGCCGGCCCACGGCCCGCTCGAGCACCGAGCCACCGAGGGAGTGGCCGACGACGAGGTCGAGGCCTGTCGGAAGGGTCTCGACCAGGTCGTCGGCGAAGGCGTCGAGGGTGTAGAGGTCGGACCGGTCGCTCAGGCCGTGCCCGCGCAGGTCGACCGTGGTCACCGTGGTGCCCCCTGCCGCGACCAGTCGTTCGGTCAGCCCGCCCCAGAGCCCACCGTCGGCACTGAGGCCGTGGACGAGCGCGACCTGTCGTGGGCCGTCGCCGTGCCGCTGCGTCGCGAGCCTCACCGGGCGTCCGTGGCCTCGTGCGCGGGGGAGGGCACCACGGAGGTGGTGGCGTCGACCTCTCTGAGGAAGTCGAGCAGTGCCTCGTTGAACCGGTCGGGCTGGTCGAAGCTGATGGCGTGCCCAGCATCCTCGATGACCAGGGCGCGCCCGCGCGGAGCGTCGGCGATGGCGGCTGCTGCGTGCTCGCACGGCCAGATCTGGCTCTCCCGCCCGGCGAGCATCAACAGCGGGAGGGGAAAGCGCCGCACGACGTCGCGCCAGTCCTGCCGCGCGTGGTCGGCGAGCAGCGGCAGGGTCTCGGGGGCTGAGGGGTCGCGGAACGCCGGCGGTGCGCCGAGCCGTTCCACGAGGCGGAGCATCTGCGAAGCAGACCGGTCCACGGTGCGACCTCGTCCGGTGTCGGGCACGCCTCCGGCGAAGAGCGTCCCGGCGTTGGCGGGCTCGTAGCCGTAGAAGCCGTGGTGCCATCCGTCGTCGTTGAGCATCTTCGGCGTCTGGTCGACGATGACGGCCGCACTGAGCCGGGCCGGGCCGAACTGGTCGACGTAGGCCCACACGGTGTTGCCGCCCATGGAGGCTCCGACGAGAACCACGTCGTCGAGCTGGAGGTGGTCCAGCAGCTCGCCCAGGTCGCGCCCGTGACGGGCCATCCGCTGGCCGTGCGCGGGCGTCTCGGACTCGCCGTGGGCGCGCCGGTCGAAGGCGATCGTGCGGTAGCCCGCGTCGAGCAGGGCGTCGACGGTGAGCGCCCACGACGTGGCGGGCGCCGTGTAGCCGTGCACGAGGACGACCGGAGGTCCCTCTCCGTCATCGGTGTACGAGAGTGTGACGTCATCGGTGGTGCGGAAGGTCGGCATACCGTCTTGGCTCCTGTCGGGTGCGGTGACCCGACGCTAGCCGGGGAGCAACCCTGCAACCATGGAGATCTCCTCCGTGCCGCACGGTCGAAGGTGGAGATGTGGACCAGGCGGAAGCGACGACGTCAACCCGCAGGGCCGGCCAGGAGGCGGTGCAGGCGCAAGGCGACCTGGAGCTCGAGGGCCTGGTCCGGCTCCTTCCAGCGCGGGCCGAGCACCTCGGTGACACGCTCGAGCCGCTGGTACAGGGTGTTGGGATGGATGTGCAGGGCCGCGCAGGTGCGGGCGTGGTGACGGGCCTGCTCGAGGTAGGTCTCGAGGGTCAGGGCGAGGTCGCGCTGGTGCTCGAGGTCGTAGGCGAGGAGCGGGCCCACCGTGGACTGCACGAACGTCGTGAGCCCCGCTCGCCCTGAGCTGCTGAAGAGCGAGCGGTAGAGCCCGAGCTCGTCGCTGGCGGCGCAGGATCCGGCACGGCCGAGGGCGATGAGCAGGGCCGCGGCCTGCCGCGCCTCCTCGTGGGCCGACCGGACCCCCTGCGGGCCGCCCACTCCGGCGGCGAGGCCCGTCGTGGGGGTCGCGGCGTCCTGACCGGCCAGTCGCGTGGCCGTCTCACGGGCGCGGTCGACGGTGGTGGGGAGGAGGACGACGACCTGGCCGGCATGGGCAGCCGACCATCCACCCAGCTCGGAGGCGAGCCGTGTGGCGAACGCGGTGGCTGCCGCGGAGCCCACGGGCTCCGCGTCCACGACGGCCACGGCGATCACGGCCTGAAGGTCGATGCCGAGGGCCCGGGCCCGGCGCAGCAGGCTCGTCTCGTCGGCGTGGGTGGAGAGCAGGGCGTGGATGAACTCGCCGCGGGTACGCAGCTCGGCCTCGGCCACCGACCGCTCGGAGGCGAGCAGCACCGCCACGGTTGTGGCGCCGATGCGCAGCAGGCGCAGTGCCTCCTCGTCGTCCTCGGCCGTCGGCGCGGCCACGAGGTCGCCGCCGTGGCCGTTCGGCAGGTCGACCGGCACGACGAGGCCGCCGTCGGCAGGGGTGGCACCGGCGAGGGCGCGCCCCTCGGCGTCGCGGACCTGCACGACCAGACCGGCCGACCGCTCGAGCGCCGTGACGACCGCGGCGACCCCTTCTCCCCGGATCACGATGTCGTTGAGGACGTCGCGCAGGTCGCTCGCGCGCTGGCGGCTCTCGCTCACCGCCCTCAGTGTCTCGTTCGTCGACCGCAGCTCGGCCGCGGCGGCGCGCTCCCGGTCGAAGAGGTCGGCGGTGCGCAGGGCGAGGGCGGCGTGGGCCGCCAGTCCGGCGAGGAGCTCCACGTCACGGTCGCCGAACGAGCGTGGTCGACGATCTGCGGCGAGCAGGACCCCGAGGGTGTCGTCACCGACGACGAGCGGAACCCCCAGGATGCCGCCCAGCTGCTCGCTCAGTGCCGCCGCATCGGTGCCCTCGCCGTGGGGGAACCGGGTGTCCTCGAGGTAGCGCTCGCTCGCCACCGGGCGCCCCGTCGCCAGGACCTGACCCCCGAGACCCTGCCCCGACTCGAGCTCGATGCCGCGCATCGCCGCGCCCATCGCACCGTCGACGACCTCGATCCTCAGCAGCTGGGCGCGGAGCAGCATGATGTAGGCCACGTCGACGCCGAGCAGCCGTCGCGCCTGCCGTGCCACCTCGTCGAGCACCTCGCGGGTGTCGTGCAAGGCCGCGAGTCGACGGGCGAGGTCGTTGAGGACGGCGAGCTCGTCGGCGCGACGGCGGAGCTCGGCCACCGACTGCGCGACGTCGTCGTCTCCTCCGCCCACAGGCCCATCCTGACCCATGGCAGGTCGGGGCACCCGTCAGGCGATGACCTTTCCCGGGTTGAGCAGCCCCCGGGGGTCGAGGGCCCGACGGATCGAGCGGTGCATCTCCACGACGACCGGGGACAGCTCGGCCTGGAGCCCATCGCGCTTGAGCAGGCCCACGCCGTGCTCTCCGGTCACCGTGCCGCCGCAGGCCAGGGCCTCGGCGATGATCTCCGCGAACGCGGCCTGCGCCCGCACCTGCGCGGCCTCGTCACCCGGTGTGGTGATGATGAGCGGGTGCAGGTTGCCGTCCCCGGCATGGGCGATGTTGGCGATGAGGACGTCGTGTCGCTCCCCGATCGCCTGCACCCGAGCGAGCATGTCCGGGACCCGCCCCACGGGGACGCAGACGTCCTCGGTGAGGACCGGCCCGAGCCGCTCGAGCGCCGGGTAGGCGAGTCGCCGCGCCGCGAACATCGCGTCGGCCTCGGCGTCGTCCTCCGACCGGGCGGCCCACGTGGCCCCCGAGCCCTCGAAGCAGGCCAGCACCGACTCGGCCTCGGCGATGCCGGCAGCACCGGGACCGTCGACCCGGGCGAGCAGGATGGCCTCGCAGTCGGCCTCGATGCCGAGGTTCTTCCAGTCGTTGACGGCGGTGAGACAGTGACGGTCGAGCAGTTCCAGTGCCGACGGGACCGCACCGGCACGGGCCACGGCGGCGACAGCCTCACCGGCCGCCACGAGCGAGTCGAAGAAGCCGACGATCGTGTGTTCCGGTGGGCGAGCCGGACGCAGCCGCACGGTGACCTCCGTGACCAGCCCCAGCGTGCCTTCGGAGCCGACGAGCAGCGACACGAGGTCATAGCCCGCAACCCCCTTGGCCGTCTCGCGGCCGAGGCGGACCAGCTCGCCGGTGCCGGTGACCACCTCGAGGGCCAGGACGTAGTCGCCGGTGACGCCGTACTTGACGCAGCACACTCCGCCGGCGTTGG
The DNA here is from genome assembly GCF_024519435.1 of Terrabacter sp. Ter38. Lineage (GTDB taxonomy): Bacteria > Actinomycetota > Actinomycetes > Actinomycetales > Dermatophilaceae > Terrabacter. Next base: position 26,731 of record NZ_JALJRZ010000004.1, on the reverse strand, counting down.
TCGCGACGTTGCCGCCGATGGTCGACCAGGGCGAGCTGGCCGGGTCCGGCGGGTACCAGAGGCCGTGCTCGGCACAGGCCGCACGCAGGTCGTCGTTGACGACGCCCGGCTGGACCACCGCGAGGCGTTCGACGGGGTCGATCCGCAGCACCGCCGTCATCCTCTCGAAGCTGACGACGATCCCGCCGGCCACGGCATTGGCGCCGCCGGACAAGCCCGTGCCGGCCCCCCGAGGCACGATGGGGACCTCGTGCACGAGGCACCACCGGACGATCGCGCGCACCTGCTCCGCATCGGCCGGGCGGGCGACCGCCAGGGGGGCCGCCCACGGCGCCCACTCGGCCTCGTCATGGCAGTACCGCTGCACCGACATCGGGTCGGTGATGAGCGTGCCTGCCGGCAGCTGGTGCGCCAGCACACGAAGGTCGGGAGCCCCGGGGGTGCCCGGGTGGCCCGCCACGTCGGGCAGGGACGCGACGGTCATCGCACTGCCTTGATCGGCCGCACGGCCAGCGCCCCGAGCATCACGAACACGATGCCGGCGACGAACAGCACGGGGTAGCCGCCGGTGAGGGTCACCAGGCCCGCGGCGATGGAGGGACTCATCGCCTGCGGGAGTGTCGTGGCCAGGCCCAGGATGGCCAGGTCGCGGCCTGCGCTGCTCGCGCCCTGGAGTCGAGCCGGCAGCACCTCGGTCATGAGGGCGAGGTCGATCGAGACGTAGGCACCGAACCCGAGCCCGAGCAGGAACGCGTAGGCCAGGACGCCCTGCGTCGTCGGCACGAAGAGCGGGATGGCGAGCGCGATCGACATGACGACCGACGACCACACGATGAAGGGCTTGCGTCGTCCCACCCGGTCGGACAGCCAGCCGCTGACGACCGCCGAGAGGAGGACGCCGAAGAGGAGGACGACACCCATCGTCGCGGCGAAGGAGTTGGACTCGGCGTCGCTGAGCCCGATGTAGTCGCGCAGGATGTACAGGCCGTAGGTCTGTGCGCCGTAGAAGCCGATGACCATGAGGAAGCGCGACCCGAACGCCCACGCGAAGTCAGGGTGCTGGCGGGGGTCGACCCAGAACCCACGCAGGAACTCCGTGGCGGTCGTCCGCTGCCGCGGCAGGTCGGTGCTCGACTCCTCGCGGTTCACCAGGACGAAGACCGCGATGATGACGAGGACCAACGCCGAGAGGATCGCGTAGGGAAGCCTCCCGCTGGAAGCGGTGCCGCCGGCGACGACGGCGCCCACGGCGTTGCCGATCGTGATCCCGACTCCGATCATCGCCGAGACACCGCCGCGACGGGAGGCGGGGTAGCGGTCGGGCACGAGAGCCGTCGCCGCGGCCTGGATGGCGTTGACGCCGACCTGGACGGCGAGCCACACGAGGGCCACGCCCAGGACCGACTGCGCCAGAGGAAGACCGATGAGGAAGCCGCTCGTGACCAGCGCGCCACCGACCATCCACGGCGTGCGGCGCCCGAAACGCGACCGGGTCGCGTCGGACAGGGCACCCGCGACGGGCTGGGCGAAGATGTTGGCGATGAAGGCCACCGTGGTGACGATGGCGAGGTTCCCGATCTTGCTCGCCTCGTCGAGCCGCGCCACGATGTTCGGCAGCAGGATGCCGGCGCCCCCCGAGTTCACCGCGAGGATCGCGACGTAGACGAGCAGGAGGCCGAACGACATCCGGCGCAGCTTGGGGGCCGCGGCAGCAGGAGCGTCGGCGGCCGGTGGGGTGTCGGGGGCCTCGGAGAGGACGGGGACAGGGGTCTCGCTCAGCGCCATGGGAAGCTCCTGGCTCGGTGGGCGGCCTCGTCGCCGCTCGATCGAGGCCGACGCTACGCAGCCCGGGGGTGCGCCACGATGGACAGTTCCTCCATCGATGGCGCAGCTGCACAGGTGAAACCTCTAGTACGCAAGCGCGCACCGTGAACGCCGATACCGCCGCGAACGGCGCTCGCATCCTCGGATCGCGCCTTCACACGCCGTTGCTCGAGAGCAGGTCGAGGAAGCGTTCTGCGTCGCCGGTGCGGGGCAGGTTGTTGAACATGACGTACGGCCTCGGGCGGCCGTCGACCAGGTCTCGTAACCGGCGGAGCTCGTCATCGGTATGGACGTGGCGCGAGCCCGTGGTGCCGTGCAGGCGGTAGTACGTGTGCTCCGGTGTCACCGTCTCGGTCTGCATCGGGTCCACCACGTGCACCAGCTCCAGCTCGGCGCAGAGCTCCTTGAGCAGTTCCGTGGGCCACTCACCACGGGGCTCCCACAGCAGCCGACCGGCCGGCCGCTTCACCTGAGAGAGGAAGCTCCGCAGCCGACCGATGTTCTCGACTGTCGGGCGAAAGCTCTTCGGGCACTGGAGCAGCACCGCGGTGGCCCGCAGGAGGCGGGCGCACTCGAGAGTCCGTCCCCAACCCGCCAGGACCTCAGGCGTCGTCCGGAACCCTCCCACCCGTCCGTTGGCACTCTCCGGCAGAGGCTGTTTCAGACGGCGGTAGGTAGGGCTGTTGGACTCATGGGTGACGATCTGCCACGCCTTCATCGTGAACTCGAAGTCGTCGGGCACCTGGGTGCGCCAGCGCGTCAGCACGGCGTCCGCCGGCGGGTCGTAGAAGGTGTTCTGCACCTCGAGGACGTCGAAGCGTCGTACGTACGACGCCTGAGAGACCGTCCAACCGCAGAGCCCAACCCGAACGTCCACGGACCTACCCATACCCGGTGCGTCGGATGTCGAGGCTCATGACGGCCGGTCGAGGCACAGGTGGTGGGGTCGAGTTCCGGGCAGTGACGCGAGGACGACAATGGCAGGCGTCCGTCCATGCTGCATCGAGGAGGTCAGACCGTGCCGTTGAGCGAGTTTCCCCTGAGAGCGTCGGTGGCGGTGTCCGACATCGGCCGTGCGGTCGCGTTCTACGAAGGCAAGCTGGGTCTCGAGCCGCTGGGATCCGGGCCCAGCGCCCAGATCGCCGACGGCGGCCGTGTCTACGGCTCCGGCGGCGCGCTGGCCCTCAACGTCTACCAGTCAGCGACAGCGGGGGCGACCTCGGCGACACTCGCCACCTGGTACGTGGATGACCTCGACGACGTCGTCGACGAGCTGGCCGCGGCCGGTGTCGAGCTCGTCCACTACGACGGATTCGGGCAGGACGTGAGGGGGATCGCCCCGCGAGCCGGTGGCGGTCGCATCGCATGGATCCAGGACCCGGACGGCAACACGTTCGCCCTCGAGAGCGACACCTGACGTCCACCGGCCCCACGACAGAGCCAGGCATTCCGTACGCGGAGACCGCGCCCGCGTGTTCCCGGTCGACCTGCCCGATCGCCCCAGCCCTCCGGGGGCAGCGGCGACATCAGAGACTGATGACGGTCATGCCCGTGGTTCCCGAGGTGTCCATCGCGGCGAGGGCGGCGGCGCCTTCGTCGAGGCCGATGACCTGGCCGACGAGGTCAGCCGGGCGGAGCGTGCCGTCCTCGATCAGGCTGAGCATCGCCGGGTAGTCGCGCGCGGGCATGCCGTGCAATCCGTAGATCTCGAGCTCCTGGGAGATGACGAGGTCCATCGGGAGGGCCGGAGTCGACGACGCACCGAGCAGGAGCCCGGCCTGCACGTGCCGGCCTCGCCGCCTCAGGCTGCGCACCGACGCCACCGCCAGCTCGGGCGACCCGAAGGCGTCAAGGGAGACGTGCGCGCCGCCACCCGTGACCTCGCGGATCGCGGCCGCCGCGTCCGCAACGCTGCCGGCGTCGACCACCACCGCAGCCCCGAGCGACGAAGCCCGTTCCAGCGCAGCCGGATTCACGTCAATGGCGACCACGCGTGCACCGAGCGCCACCGCGATCATCACCGCCGACAACCCGACCCCACCGCACCCGTGCACTGCCAGCCACTCACCAGGACCCAGCCGCCCGTGCGTCGTCAGAGCCCGGAAGGCCGTCGCGAACCGGCACCCCAGCGACGCCGCCGTCACGAAGTCCACCGAGTCCGGCAGCCGCACGAGGTTGGTGTCGGCGCCGTGGATCGCCACGAGCTCGGCGAACGACCCCGGCCCCGTGAACCCCGGCTGCGTCTGGTCCGGACACACCTGCGCCTCCCCGGCCAGACACCACGAGCACCGGCCGCACCCGCACACGAACGGCACCGTCACCCGGTCCCCGACCACCCAGTCATGCACGCCGGCGCCGACCGAGTCCACGACACCGGCCAGCTCGTGACCGGGGGTGTGCGGCAACGACACCGGGTCGTGCCCCTTCCACGCGTGCCAGTCCGAACGGCATACGCCCGTCGCCTTCACGGCGACGACGACCCCGTCAGACGGACACTCAGGCGAGGGCACATCGGCCAGATACGGCAGACGCCCGTAGTCGTCGTAGACGACGGCCTTCACGACGCGTGCGGGTCCGTCAGGACGTCGCGCCACGAGTGCTGCGGCGAGTAGCCGAGCAGGTCGCGCGCCTTGTCGATGGAGTAGAAGGTCTCGTTGCGCCCCATCGGCCGCCGCAGCTCCACCCCGTCGTAGAAGCGCTCGCGCACCTCGTCGGTCGTCGCCGCGACGGACATGTCGGCGTTGGCGACGTTGAAGACCTCGTAGCCCAGCCCGTCGACCTCGAGGCAGCGCGCCACCATCTGGCCCAGGTCGCGGGTGTCGATGTAGGCGAAGATGTTGCGCCGGCGCAGGGCCGGGTCCGTCAGGAACGGCGGGAACATCTCGGCGTACTCGTGCGGCTCGATGACGTTGTTGATCCGCAGCCCGTAGATGTCGAAACCGGTCCGCGCCTGGAAGGAACGCGCCGTCACCTCGTTGGCCACCTTCGACATCGCGTACGAGTCCTCCGGCACCGTCGGGTGCTCCTCGTCGACCGGCACGTACAGCGGCCGCCGCTCACCCTGCGCGAAGCACACACCGTACGTCGTCTCCGACGACGCGAAGATGACCTTGCGCACGCCGAGCCGGGTCGCGGCCTCGAGCACGTTGTACGTGCTGAGCACGTTCGTCGCGTACGTCTTCGCCTCCGACGTGAGCAGGATCGCCGGCACCGCGGCGAAGTGCACGACGGCGTCGTAGACCGGCTTGGCCGGCAGGTCGAGCTCGTCGAAGCGCGCCAGACCCGCGAGCGCCGAGTAGACCTCGCCGGCGTCCGTGAGGTCGACCCTGAGGTCGTGGACGGCCGTATGCCGTAGCGGCACGAGGTCGGCGTTCGTGACCTGGTGCCCCTGCTCGGCGAGGAACGTTGCAACGTGCTTGCCGGCCTTGCCGCTGCCGCCGGTGAAGAAGATGCGCATACCCCGATCCAATCACCGATGCCGGACCACCGTTTGGGCGCGCCGGTCACGCAGCAGGTGGCAGCAGCAAGGGGAGCAGCATCTCGCGGAGCGCTTCCTCGGTCTGCCGGGCGGTGAGCCCGCCGTCGAACCGCAGGATCCGCCACGTCGTGGCGTCACAGACGGCGACGACCTGGGCCAGCCGGCGTCTTCGCGTCGCCCTGTCGTGAATGCCGTCGAGGCGCTCGGCGAAAGCCTCCCGGCACCAGCTCACGTGGTAGCTGCGGCTGCGGGCGGCGAGCTCAGGCACACCGGGCGCCTGCCCCGCCTCGGCGTAGAGCTTGAGGATCAGGGCGCCATGGTTCTCGTAGTAGCGGACCAGCGAGTGCAGCGTGGCTTCGGGACTCTCCCCAACGGCGGCCGCACGGTCGGCGGCAAGGCGAGAGAGCTCGCGCTCGACCGTGGCGGCGAGCAGTCCGTGCTTCGTGCCGAAGCGCCGGATCACCGTCTGCACCGTGACGTCCGCCTCCGACGCGACGTCCTCGAGCCGGATGCGGTCGTACGGGACGTCGGCGTAGAGGCAGAGCATCGCGTCGATGATCCGCTGGCCGGTCCGCTCGGCCGCTTCCGCCCGGGCCGTCATCCGGTACGCACGAGCCGCCCCATCTTTCATGCGAGCAATGCTAACCTCAATATATTCATGTCAGTCTCACTAAAATCAACTCAACCAAGGAGCACTCGATGGACCAGCACACCCCCGCCTCAGGCAGCGAAGGCACGCTCGACGAGAGCACCGCCCTCGTGCCCACCCGGCTCGGCCGGCTTCACGTCCGTCTCGTCGGCGACGGACCCACGACGGTGCTGTGGTCGTCGATGTTCGTCGACAGCCACACCTGGGATCCGGTGCTGCCGCTGCTGCCTCAGGGGCGCCGGTACGCCCTCGTCGACCCGCCCGGACTGGGACTCAGCGAGCCCCTGCGCGAGGCCAGCGACATCGCTGGCGCCGCCGACGCGGCCAGCGACCTGCTCGTCGGACTCGGCGTGGACGGGCCGGTCGACTGGGTCGGCAACGCGTTCGGCGGGCACGTCGGATTCAAGCTCGCCGCGCGACCCGGGCTGCTCCGCAGTCTCGTGGCCGTCAGCTCACCGGCCCAGCCGGTCGACGCCCCACTGCGCCGACAGATCACGCTCCTGCTCCCGATCCTTCGCACCGCAGGACCCGTGGGACCGGTGCGCACGGCAATCCTCCAGGCCATGCTCACCGACGCCTCTCGCGACCGTGCGCCTCTGCGCCAGGTCGTGGAGGAGTCCCTGGCGCGCCCCACCCGCCGCAGCATGGCCCTGGCCGTCCGGTCCTTCATCCTCAACCGGGTCGATGTCACTGCTGAGCTCGCAGACCTCACGGTCCCGAGCCTCTTCGTGGCGTCCGACGACCGCGGCGACTGGAGTCCGCAGGATTCCGAGACTGCCGCCGCCGTGGCACCCGACGCCATGGCAGTGACGGTCGAGCGAGCTCGCACCCTGGTCCCGCTGGAGCAGCCGGCGGCCCTGTCCTGCCACATCCGCGGGTTCTGGGAGCGGCTCGCGTGATCGCACACCGACCGCTGACGGCATGCGAAGCGGCGGCTCGGGTCCGAGGGTCCGGATCCGAGCCGCCGCTGTCGATCACTTGGTGAGGAGCCGGCCTCTCAGCAGAGAGACTTTGCGACTGCGTTCTTGGCCTGGCCCCCGCCGACGGCCTGAACGAGCTGCCCCACGTTCTCGAATCCCGGGACGCCGCCGCTGTTCACCGTCTTGTGCACCTGACCGAAGCAAGCCGAAGTGGACGGTGCTGCGGAGGCGCTGCCGGCGAAGCCGACCATGGCGAGAACGGCGATGGACCCCGTGGCGAGAATGCGCTTCATGAGACATCCCTTTCTGTTGGTGGGTGCGAGTCACCCATCAACCCTTCTTCCGCACGGGGGATGCGTCCGGATGCAGCCCGGGGCGACATTCTTGCAAGCGGCCCACTCGTCCTGCCGCGGCAACGACCGCACGACGACGGCGGTGCGTCGGTGTCCGCCGTCGTCAGTACGCTCAGTCGCAGATCGGAGGCGCAGGCGGACGCCGTCCCGCGCCCCACGTCGACCGAGCCATGAGGAGAGCCGTGCTGGCCCAGTACCCGGGGCGTTGCGCCCAGTGCCAGACGCCCATTCGACCAGGGGATGCGATCGTCAGCGCCGACCGTGACGCCACCGCGTGGACGCACGCCGACTGCGGCGCGGAGCTGGCCCTTCCCGGCTTGGCGCCGACACCGACGCGTACGTCGGCGGCACCTACCCGCGGCACGGTCACCAAGCCTCGAGCTCCCAAGGCGCCCATGACGATCCCGGCCGGGGCCACCTTCGTCTACACCGACGGCGCCTGCTCAGGGAACCCCGGACCCGGTGGCTGGGCGTGGGCGATCGACCGGGAACGGTTCGCGTCGGGATCCGAGAGACCGAGCACGAACCAGCGCATGGAGATCCGTGCCGCACTCGAAGCCGTCACGGCCCTCCCGGGACCGCTGGTCGTGGTGAGCGACTCGACGTATGTCGTCAACTGCTTCCGCGACCAGTGGTGGGCCGGGTGGCTGGAGCGCGGCTGGACCAACTCGCAGAAGAAGCCGGTCGCCAACCGTGACCTGTGGGAGCCACTCGTCGACACGGTCAGACAGCGCGAAGACGTCGCCTTCCAGTGGGTGAAGGGACACTCCCGTCACGAGATGAACGACCTCGTCGACGAGCTCGCCGTCGCCGCCAGCCTCGGCGCCTGACCCACGGGCCCGGTCAGCGCCGCCGCTGAACCTCGTGGAGGTGGCGGCGCACCTCGGTCGGGAAGTCACGCACGCTGATCGGCTTCTCCAGGTAGCCGTCGAACCCGGACGACGTCGGCGACGGTCACCGTGAAGCCGGCGAACTCGAGGACGTCCCGGGCGAGCTTGAGGTTGATCATGGGTCGTCCTCGATGACCACGACGGTCGGTCCGGCACCTGCCAGGTCGTCGGCGGCCCACCGCTCCTCCCGCGCCTCGGCGGTCATCGGCGCCTGCGGGATCCGGAGGCCGAACGTGCTGCCTTCCCCGAGGGTGCTCCGCACCCACATCGCGCCCCCGTGCAGCTCGACGATCTGCTTGCTCAGCGTGAGCCCGAGGCCGGTTCCTTCCGTCGTCGATGCGGACCTGCTGCCCTGCTGGAACGAGTCGAAGATGCGGGCCTGGTCCTCTCGCGCGATACCGATGCCCGTGTCGGTGACGGTCACGACGAGGGCGCCCCCGTCGCGACGGGCGTGAACCGCGACGGAGCCCCCGTCGGGCGTGAACTTGACGGCGTTGCTGAGCAGGTTGAGCAGCACCTGCTTGAGGCGCAGCTCGTCCGCCGTGACGAGCCCGAGGCCCTGCTCCGCCTCGAGCGTGAGCTCGATGCCGTGCACGGTCGCCCGCTCGCGCACGAGCGCGAGGGCCTGACCGATGACGTCGTCCACGAGGAACGTCGTGAGGTCGAGCTCCATCCGCCCCGCCTCGATCTTCGACAGGTCGAGGATGTCGCCGAGCAGCGCGAGCAGGTGGCGGCCGGCGGAGTGGATGTCCTTGAGGTAGTCCTCCTGCCGCTCGTTGAGGTCGCCGAACATCCGCTCGAGGAGCACCTCGGAGAAGCCGATGACGGCGTTGAGCGGGGTGCGCAGCTCGTGCGACATGCTCGCGAGGAACTCCGACTTGTGCCTGCTCGCCTCTGCCAGGTCGGCGCTCTGCAGCTCGAGCTGCTGGTAGAGGCGGGCGTTCGTCAGTGCCACCGCGGACTGGCTCGCGAACGTGTCGAGCAGGTCGCACGTCTCGCCACTGAAGGAACCCGTCCTCTTCCGCCGGACGACGAGGACCCCGACGACCCGGTCGGGGCTGGCGAGCGGGACGGCGACGAGCGACTTCCAGCCGGCCGCGTGCAGGACCGCCAGGTGCTCGTCGAGCTGCGCCTCGTCCAGGTCGGGGATCTGCAGCACCCGGCGGGTGCGAGCAGCCTTGCCGACCCATGTCCGGTCGATGTGGATCTCGGCCGCTCGAAGGGCAGCGACCGTGACGTCACTCGTCCCGTACACCGTTCGCACCTTGAAGAGCCCGGTCGCCTCGTCGTACTCCATCAGCGAACCGCCGTCGGTGCCGGACAGCTCGACGGCGTGCGACACGATCGTGGCGAGCATCTCGTCCGGGACGAGGGTCGAGCTGATCGCGGCACCGACGTCCGCGAGACCCTCCAGCTGCTCGACCTTGCGTGCCAGCTCGGCCGACCGGCTCTCGAGCGCCGCGGACCTGCTCTCGAGAGCAGCGAACAGGTCGACGTGTCGCAGCGCGAGAGCCGCCTGTTCGGCGAACGTCGCGAGCACGCGCTCGTCGACGTCGTCGAAGGGAGCCACCCGGTTCCGCATCACGTTGAGCGCACCGACCACCTCGTCGCCGACGATGAGCGGCGCGCCGATCATCGAGCGGAAGCCGGCCATCCGTTGGAGGTCGGAGCGGCTGTACTCCGGGTCGGCGAGGGCGTCGGTGATGTGGTGGATCTGGCGGTCGATGGTCACGCGGCCGACGAGGGTGCCGCGATCGCGCTTGATCGGGTGCTCCTCGAGGAGTCGACGGTGTTCGTCCGACATGCCGCTCTGGCGCGCGATGACGTAGGTCTCGCCCTTGACGAGGTAGATCTGCGCGACGGCCGAGTTGAGGAGGGTCCGGGCGTTCTCGACGACGGCGTCGAAGACCTTGTCGGGGTCTCCCGACGAGCTCGTCAACACCTTGAGGATGTCGCTCGTCGCCCGGAACTGCTCCTTGACCTGCGCAAGACGCCCGACGAGTGCCTGGCGCGACATCACGGCGATGCTGTCCTCCGCCGCCTCTCCGGACTTGACCATGCGCCGCTCCCCGCCCTGTGCCTCGATGCGCTGCACCCTGCAGTTTCCTCCTGTCGGACAGCGCGCGGTCGAGAAAGTCGCAACCTCACGGAGGGTGAGGAGCCGGACCCGGACGACGCCTCCCGGCGGGCGATCCGCTGACATGATGGCGACCATGCAGGACGACGCGGACCGGCAGACCGAGACCCGCGCCCTGCTGGCCGAGCTCGGCACCGCGATGATCGCCACCGGGCAGCCGGTGCAGGAGATCGAGGAGGAGCTCGCCGAGGTGAGCGTCCGCCTCGGCTACCCCGACGTCCAGACCGCGGTCGGGCCCACCGGCCTCATGGTCAGCCTCACCCCGGGCGGCGCAGCGACCTTCCGCTCGGCGCCACCGGGCCTCCGCCTGCACCAGTCGGCGAGCGTCCGCCTCATCCGCCACCAGCTCGTGCACGGCGAGCTCGGCCCAGCGGCTGCACGCGACGAGCTCGCGGCCACGTCCAAGCGCCCCGTCCAACAGCCGGCCTGGCTCGTCGCCCTCGCCTGGCCCGTCCTCGCCGTCGGCATCGCGCTCATCCTGCAGCCCGGCTGGGCCAACATCGCCGCGGCGGCAGTCGGGGCCCTCATCGTCCTGGCCCTCGTCCAGCTCGCCGAGCGGTACGAGGTCGTCAAGGCCCTGCTGCCCACCCTCGCCGCCTTCACCGTCTCGCTCGTCGTCTTCGGCGCCGCGAACGCCGGACTCCTCGAGGGCCCGCTGCGCACCGTCCTGCCCCCGCTCGCGGTCCTGCTCCCCGGCGCGCTCGTCGTCAACGGCATGTCAGAGCTCGCCTCCGGGCACATGCAGGCCGGCTCGGCCCGCCTCACCTACGGGCTGGCCCAGCTCGGCCTCTTCGCACTCGGGCTGCTCATGGCCACAGCCGTGCTCCGGGTGCCGACGCCGACCCTCGTCAACCTCCGCGTCGACGAGATCGGCTGGGTCGGGGCCGCCGTCGGCCTGATCCTCATCGGGGCGAGCATCTGCCTCATGGAGGGCGTACCGCTGCGCATGCAGGGGTGGGTCCTGCTCGTGCTCAGCCTCGCCTTCGGTGCCCAGCTCGCCGGGCAGGAGCTCGGCGGGGTCGCCCTCGGCGGCTTCCTCGGCGCCATCGCGGCCAGCCTCGGCGCGAGCATCGTCGAGCTGCGCCGCCCGCAGCTGCCGCGCCTCGTGCTCTTCCTCCCGGCCTTCTGGCTGCTCGTCCCGGGCAGCCTCGGCCTCGTCGGGGTGACCGAGCTCGCCGCCGGGCGCGAGTCGGCCACCGACGTCGCCCTCGGCCTGCTCGGCGTCGCCATCGCGATCGCGCTCGGCCTGCTCGTCGGCTCCTCCGTCGGCCGCGCCCTGCGCGGCCGGCTCGCCGCAGACCCCGCCCCCACCCCGCCCCCGCCTCCCGCACCGACCGCCTCGGCGCACCCGGCGCCCGCGGACTAGAGTCGGAGACGCAACACCCTGTCCTCTCGCCAGGACGGGGTGTTGTTCGGTGCCCGCGGGTGCGCGTACCCCCGGCATGGGTACGGAACGTAGGCTCTAGGGTCAACTGGCCCCAGACCAGCACGCCGAGGAGGCACCGTGTCTCAGACCTCATCCCGGATCAGGACGATCCTGCCGACGTCGAGTCGCACCGCATTGGGAGCGACCGTCGCCACCGGTCTGCTGACCGCTCTCGCCTCCGCACCCGAACGGCTGAGCCGGCTGCTCCGCGACCGCTACCCCATGGTCGCCGTGACCGGCATGACCGGCGTGGGCAAGAGCCAGCTCATCGACCGGCTGACCCGCCGCTCCACCGACGACGCCGCCGCCGAGGTCGGCTCCGCCGTCATGGAGCGTCGCACCCGCAAGGGCGCCAAGCTGCACGGCTTCCGCTTCCTCGTCGTCCCGGGCGACAACGCCGCCACCCGCCTCGCGGCCCTCGACGAGGTCTTCCACGACGAGCCGGTCGACGGCCTCATCCACGTCGTCGCCAACGGCTACGCCACCCCGCGCCGCGCGGGCGGCACGAGCGGCATCGCCACCGCGACCCGTGAGGAGCAGCTCGCCGCCGAGCTCGAGGACTGGACCATCACCTCGCACCGCATCGCCTCGCTGGCCGTGCGCCGCACCAAGCCGATCTGGCTCATCATCGCCGTGACGAAGACCGACCTCTACCCCGACACCGTCGACGAGGCCGTCCACCACTACTCCCCCGGCAGCGGCACGCCCTTCGGCGACAAGGTCGACGCCCTGCGCGCCCTCGCCGGCGGCGCCAAGCTCTCGATCGACGTGCTCCCCGTCTCCAGCCAGGGCGGCGACCGCAAGTCACCCCTGCCCGAGAAGCGCGCCGGCGCGATGGTCGACGCCCTCGCCACGCGCCTCGGTCAGCTCAGCGGCCACGCCTGACCCGTCGCCGGCCCCGACCGGCAGCAGGAACGGCCGACGTCAGTACCGGTCGGCCTTCCGCAGCGCCGTCGGCCTGCCGTCCGGGTCGTGGACGAGGTCGAGCGGCACCGCTGCCCACGCGCGCTGGTGGGCCGTGAGATGCGGCATCGGCAGGATGCGCAACCGGCCCGGCGGCCGCTCCCCACCCCTGCCGCCCGCGTGCCAGGCCTCGAGCTCCGCAGCGTGACGCGCATAGGCCTCGTACATCCCTGCCGCGTCCAGGCAGTCGGCCATCGTCGCCTCGAGGCCGTGCTCGCCGACCTCCTCCAGTCGGTCGAGGTGCTCGGCCGCGAGCGTGAGCCGCAGGTCTCGGGCATACGCCTCGTCGAGCACGACGGCCGACAGCTCCGAGTCGTGGGTCCACGAGCGGCGGCTGAAGTTGTCCGAGCCGATACCGGCCCACGTGTCGTCGATGACGCAGACCTTCGCGTGGACGTAGACGGGCACGCCGGCCCGGTTCTCGAGGCCGTATGCCGCCACGCGGCCGGGAGCGACCGCCCTGAGCCGGGCGAGGGCGCGTTCACGACCGAGCAGCTGCGGCACCCGGTTGATCCCGCCGAGGTCGGGCACGAGCGGGATGACGACGACGAGGTGCAGCCCCGGCTGCGTCCGCAGCCGGTCCTCGAAGACGCGTGCCACGTCGTGGCCCCAGAAGTACTGGTCCTCGACGTAGACGAGACGCTCCGCCCGCTGCACAGCCTTGGCATAGCCGCGGGCCACGCTGCGCTCCCCGCCCCGCGCGAAGGGGTAGTCGCGGCCGTGCCGAAGGTCGGGATAGGTCCTGAGGAGCTGCACCGTGTGGTCCCCGGCGGGTGGGGGCGCCGGCCGCTGCTCCGGGAGGGGAGCCGGCGCGGTGGCGAGACCGCGGGCCTTGTCGGCCGCGCGGCGCCACGGAGCGCGCGACAACGGCGTCGGGTCCTCCCACCGCTCCCGGAAGACCGTCTCGACGTCGTGGACCGCCGGCCCCTGGATCGCCGTCTGGACGTCGTGCCACGGCGGGTGCGCGCCGTACTCGTCGGTGAGGCGCTGGGACTGTCGGTCTCCCTCGTGGCTCGCGTCGTCCCGACGGTTGTGCGCGAGGTCGATCCCGCCGACGAACGCCACGTCGCGGGTCGGGTCGTCCCGGTGCCGGATGACGACGAACTTCTGGTGGTGCGAGCCGCCGGTGCGCACCCGCATGTCGAGCAGCACCTTGGCGCCCCGCTTCTCCAGCTGCTCCCCGAGGTGCCGGTTCTCCGTGGCGAAGAAGCCGGTCTGGTCGAGGTGCGATCGCCACACCAGCCCGTAGACGACGACGCCGCGCCGGTCCGCACGGGACAGGACCTCGACCACCTCGCTGCCGGGCTCGCCGGTCAGCCGCTCGTCGCCGTCGCCCTGCCAGTCGGTGAAGAGCACGAGGTCTCCCGGGCCGGTCGCCTCGAGCGCGTCGTGCAGCGCGCGGAAGTACGTCGCGCCGTGGATGAGCGGACGCACGTGGTTGCCTTCGGACCACGCCCGGTCACCGTGGAGCGCGTCGACCCGGGTCGTCGGGTTGCCGCGCTCGACCCGGGTCAGCAACCAGTCAGCAGGCTCGACCATGCGTCGAGCATGCCGCATCCGGGACAGCGGCGAGCGCTTGCGACGGCACACGCGCCCGAGACCGATCGCGTATGCCGTGAGGCGGGTCAGCGGCTGAGCTCGGCCTCCTGCCCCAGCCGCTCGAGCTTGGCCGGGTTGCGCATCGCGTAGACGTGGGTGATCCGGCCGTCCTCGACGGCCACGCTCACGACCGTCGTGCCGAAGTCGGGCAGGTCGATCCGCACCGCCCGGCCGCCGTTGAGCGACAGGTGCGCGATCTGCGCCCCGTCACTGACGCGCGGGAAGTTCGACAGGAAGGCGGCGACCCGCCTCGCCCCCGCGACGGGACGGCGCGCAGCCTGCGCCAGCCCGCCACCGTCGGCGACGAGGACGACGTCCGGGGCGAGCACGTCCATCAGCCCCTGCACGTCGCCCGTCGTGACCGCTGCCATGAAGCGCTCGAGCACCTGCTCCTGCTCGGACCGGTCGACCGCCACCCGGGGACGACGGGCCGCCACGTGCTCGCGGGCGCGGTGGGCCACCTGGCGCACCGTCGCCGTCCCCTTCCCCACGGCCTCGGCGATCTCGTCGTAGGGCACGTCGAAGACCTCGCGCAGCACGAAGACCGCCCGCTCGGTCGGGGTCAGGGTCTCGAGCACCGTGAGCATCGCGATCGACACGCTCTCGGCGAGCTCGACGTCCTCGGCGACGTCCGGGCTCGTGAGGAGCGGCTCCGGCAGCCACTCGCCGACGTAGTCCTCGCGGCGGCGGGCGAGGGTCCGCAGCCGGTTGAGCGCCTGCCGGGTGACGATCCGCACGAGGTAGGCCCGGGGGTCGCGCACGTCGGCGCGCGCGTCGTCACCGAGGTCGGCCCACCGCAGCCACGTCTCCTGCACGACGTCCTCGCCGTCAGCGGCCGAGCCGAGCATCTCGTAGGCGACCGTGAAGAGCAGGCTGCGGTGGTCGAGGAACGGGTCCCGGCTCATGCCGTCGAGCGTACGGCGGAGCGCTCCGCCATCGGCCGCAGACCGCACGCCGCCGCGAAGCCCTCCGACTCGATCCCGAGCGCGACGTTCGAGCGCGTCGTGAGGTTGGCGTAGCCGATGACCGTCGTCAGCTCGACGAGCGCGGCCTCACCGAGCTGGCCCGCGAGGCTCTCGACCATCTCGTCGGTGACGGTGGGCGGCGTCTGGCTCATCGCCTCGGCGTACGCCATGACCTCTCGCTCGAGCGGGAGGAAGACGTCGGACTCGCGCCACCTCGGGATCTCGCGTGCCCGCTCCACGTCGAGCCCGTGGTTCTTGGCCATGAAGTAGTTGAAGTCGAGGCACCACGTGCAGCCGATGAGCGAGGCCACGGCCATGTGCGCGAAGGACTTGAGGCCCTCGTCGCACGCGTCCCACTTCTGCAGCTGCTGGCCGAAGCGCATGCCGGCCTTGAGCGCCGGGACGTGGTGCCACATGACGCCGAGGGACTCCGGCACCTGGCCGAACATCCTGCGGCTGAAGACTTTCACGACAGCGCCGTACGCGCCGGTGATCGGCTTCGGCTGGATCCTGGTGGTCATGGTTCCTCCTCGGGAGAACGTCTGGGTTGCGTCGACATGAAGACACCGGCCGCCGCCTGGATGTGACACCCCGTCGCGACAAAGTTCGAGAACGGAGGGCCGCACCGGCTGCCGCCGGCTCGCCTCCGTGGAAAACTGCGAAGGATGCAGACCGGTGACTTCGAGCTGACGACGGACGACCTGCGAGCCGTGGTGGCGTATGCCGTGTCGTGCGCCGAGCCCTCCCTCGTCCTCTTCGGGCGGGCTGAGCCCGACGACCCGCGCCCGGCGGCCGCGCTCGACGCAGCGCGAGTCTTCGCCGAGGGTGCTCCGCGCTCGCGCCTCCAGAGGACGGCCGCCGCCGACGCCCACCGTGCCGCGAAGGAGGCGTCGACCGAGCCCGCCCGGTACGCGGCGACCGCTGCCGGCGATGCGGCCGCGGCTGCATACCTCCACCCGCTCGCCAAGGCGACGCAGGTGCGCCACATCCTCGGGGCGGCGGCCCACGCCGCCCGAGCGGCCGAGCTCGCCCGGGGCGATGACCCCGTCGTCGCGGAGTACGTCGTCACGGCTGCCGCGAAGCGGGCCACGCCAGAGCTGCTCGACGTGCTCGGTCGCTACCCGCGAGCGCCGCGCGGGCGCACCCGGGTCGCGGCCCTCATGACCCGGCTCGACAGCCTGCTCCGCGACCCGCCGCCCACGCCCCGCGTCGTCGACGACCCGGGCCCCTTCTTCCACGGGACGCGGGCCGACGTCGCCGTCGGCGAGCTGCTCACCCCGGGGTGGCGCTCCAACTACGGCTCGGGCCGGCAGTCGAAGCACATCTACCTCACGGCCAGCCGCGAGGGGGCACCTCTGGCCGCGGAGCTCGCCCGCGGCGACGGGCCGCCGCGGGTCTACCGGGTCGAGCCGGTCGGCACGATCGAGGACGACCCGAACGTCACCGACAAGCGCTTCCCCGGCAATCCGACCCGCTCCTACCGCACGACCGAGCCGCTGCGTGTCGTCGAGGAGGTCGTCGGCTGGGAACCGCCGCCGGCGGCGATGGTCGAGCACATCCGCTCCCGGATGGGCGAGCTCGCCGAGCTCGGCATCGAGGCCATGGACGACTAGGGACCGACCGAGGAGGGGACGATGACGGACTACGAGGTCAAGGCGCTGACACCCGAGACGTGGGACGCGTACGCCGCGATGATCGAGCGGCACGGTGGCGTCTTCGGTGGCTGCTGGTGCACGTGGTTCCACACGATGAGCTGGGAGAAGGAGCGCGAGTACGAGGCCAACCGGGACCTCAAGAAGCGCCTCGTCGAGGAGGGCCGGGCGCACGCCGCGCTCGCCTTCGACGCAGACGAGGCCGTGGCCTGGGCTCAGTTCGGCTCTCCCGCGGAGCTGCCCAACATCTACCACCGCAAGCAGTACGAGGAGGAGCTCGACCTCCTGCCCGACTACCGGATCACGTGCATCTTCGTCGACAAGTGCCACCGCCGGCAGCACGTGTCGGACCTCGTGCTGCAGGGCGTCCTCGACCTCGTGGCCGCGTCCGGTGGCGGGGTCGTCGAGGGCTATCCGCACGACAACGACGGCAAGAAGAAGTCGGTCCTCTACGACGGGACCCGCGCCCTCTACGAGCGGGCCGGCTTCGCCTACGTCCGGGCCAAGGGCCAGGGCAACTGCGTCATGCGCCGGACCGTGCCGTGACGGCGATCTTGCCGCGGACCCGGCCGGCCTCGAGGTGCCTCATCGCGTCCACGGTCTCGGCCATGGGGTAGGCCCGCTCAAGACTGGGCACGACCTTTCCCGACTCGAGGAGCGCGGCCAGCCGCACGTAGTCGGCGCCCCGCTCCTGTGCGATGACGCTCGTCAGGCGCTGCCCGCTGAAGACCGACGACAGCCGCGCCCGGAGCTGTCGGCCCATCGTGCCGCCCGTCCAGTCGCCGCCGCCCTCGCCACCGACGAGCACGAGGGTGCCCCTCGGCGTGAGCGCGCGCCGCAGCCGGGAGAGCTCGGACAGGCCTGCGATGTCGATGATGAGGTCGTAGTGGCGCGTCCCGTCCGCGGCGTCGTCGACGGCGTAGTCGAGCACGTGGTCGGCACCCAGGGCACGGACGAGGTCGGCCTTGGCCGCGCTGGCCACCCCGGTGACCTCGGCGCCGGCCGCCTGTGCGAGCTGGACGGCATACGACCCGACTCCGCCGGAGGCGCCGGTGACGAGCACCTTCTGCCCCTCGGCCACCCGGCCCGCGTCGACGACGGCCTGCAGGGCGGTGCCCCCGGAGACGGGGACGACCGCGGCCTGCTCCCACGTCACGGTGGCCGGACGGTGGGCGAGCTTGTCCTCGCGGGCGACGGCGTACTCGGCGACCGAGCCCGGGGCGACGCCGAAGACCTCGTCCCCGACGGCGAACGCCGTCACCTCGGAGCCGACCTCGGCGACGACGCCGGCGACGTCGCGGCCGATGACGGGCTGCTTCGGCGCCCGGAGGCCGAAGACGAGGCGCAGCAGCCGCGGCTTGCCCTGCATGAGGTGCCACGTGCCGCGGTCGAGACCGGCGGCGCGGACCTCGACGAGCACCTCGCGCGGCCCGATGACGGGACGGGCGACCTCGGCGACGCGCAGGACGTCTGACGTGCCATAGCCGTCCTGGACGACGGCCTGCATCGTGCTCGCGACCCGGTGCGACTGACCTGACGCGCTCCCACCGATGACGGTGGGCGGTTGGTCCTTCATGACTGCTTCTCCATCGTCAGCGGCGCGTCGGTCGCGTCGTACTTAGTACGATAACGATAGCGTACTTAGTACGACGCTGGCTAGGACCAGCGAGACGAGCGACGAGAGGCACGACGTGGCGACGAGCAAAGGCGGCAGCCCCGCGCCCACGACCCGCGCGGCGCTGAGCCGGGACCGGGTGCTCGACGGGGCCATGCGCGTCGCCGACGAGGGCGGGCTCGGCGCGCTGACGATCCGTGCCGTCGCCGAGCAGCTCGGCACCAAGCCGATGTCGATATACCACTACGTCGGGGGCAAGGACGAGATCATCGACGGCATCGTCGACCGCGTCTTCGGCGAGATGGACCTGCCTGCAGCAGAAGGGGATTGGCGTGCGGATATGCACGGCCGCTGCGCGTCCGCGCGCACGGTCCTGCGCCGCCACTCGTGGGCCATCCCGCTGCTGCAGTCACGCACGAGCCCGGGCCCGGCGACCCTGCGTCACCTCGACGCCGTCATCGGCTGCCTCCGCGGCGCCGGCTTCTCGCTCGAGCTGACGGCACACGCGTACGCCCTCATCGACTCCTACGTCTACGGCTTCGCCATGTCCGAGGCCTCGTTGCCGATCAACGGCCCGGAGACGGTCGGCGAGGTGGCCGAGTCGATGATGCTGGAGTACCTCGCCGCCGACTACCCCAACCTGCTCGAGTTCACGACCGGCCACGTCCTGCAGCCGGGCTACGCCTTCGGCCTGGAGTTCGACTACGGCCTCGACCTCGTCCTCGACGCGCTCGAGGCCCGAGTGACCCGCCCGAAGGCTTCCCGACCGACCACGCGACCGACCTCGCGCCCGACCTCCCGCACCAGGTCTTCCGAGACGCACTGAGTCGGCCGACCACCACACCGTTCCGTGCTCTACTGGCCTGAGGATCGCCGCGCGGCGAATGAGGGGCGATGCCGAACCCGCTGGTACTGACCAAGCTGCACATCCCCGAGGTACGCCGGGGGCTCGTCCCCCGGCCACGGCTCGTCGACGGCCGGGCGCGGACGTCACCCCCGCGGCTGACCCTGGTCTCCGCACCTCCCGGCTTCGGCAAGACCACCCTGCTGGCCTCGTGGGCCGACGCAGCCCGGACGGCCGGACGCGCCGTCGCCTGGGTGTCCCTCGAGGGGACCGAACAGCAGCCCACGGCGTTCTGGAGCTACGTCGTGTCCGCCCTGGACGGTGCCGCCCCCGGCGTCGGTGCCGGCGCGCTGGCCCTCCTGCGCAGCGCGAACCCGCCCGTCGAGGCCGTTCTCACGCTCGTGCTCAACGAGCTCAGCGCCCGGCTCGAGGAGGTCGACCTCGTCCTCGACGACTACCACCTGGCCGACGGCCCGGCGATTGCCGACGACGTCGCCTTCCTGTTGCTGCACCTGCCTCCCCACGTGCACCTCGTCATCAGCACCCGAGCCGACCCGGCCCTCCCGCTGGCGCGGCTGCGAGCGCGCGGTGAGCTCGCCGAGGTGCGCGCAGCGGGTCTGCGCTTCACCATCGAGGAGGTCGCGGCATACCTCAACGGCGTCGCCGGCCTGGACCTGACGACCAGCGACATCGCGGCCCTCGAGGCGCGCACGGAGGGCTGGATCGCGGCGCTGCAGCTGGCCGCCCTCTCGCTCACCGACCGCGAGGACGTGGCCGGTTTCATCGGAGGCTTCGCCGGTGACGACCGCTACCTCGTCGACTACCTCGTCGAGGAGGTCATCGGCCGACAGTCCGCCGACGTCCGGCGCTTCCTGCTCGAGACCTCGATCCTCGAAGGGCTCAGCGGCTCCCTCTGCGACGCCGTGACCCAGCAGGACGACGGGCGCGCCATGCTCGAGCACCTGGACCGGTCGAACCTCTTCGTCGTGCCGCTCGACGGCACCCGTCACTGGTACCGCTACCACCACCTCTTCGCCGAGGTCCTGCGCACCCACCTCGCCACCGAGGCTCCCGACCGGGTCGCCGACCTGCACCGCCGGGCCGCCCGGTGGTATGCCGTCGACGCCGAGCCGGTGCTCGCGGTCCGGCACGCCGTCGCCGCCGGTGACGTCGAGCTCGCCGCCGACATCATGGAACGGTCGGCCATCGGCCTGCTGCGCCAGCGGCAGGAGGCGACGGTGCGCGGCTGGGTCGACGTCCTCCCGGCCGATCTGGTGCGCCGCCGACCCGTCCTCGCGGTCGGCTTCATCGGGTCGCTGATGTCGCTGGGCGATCTCCGGACGGTCCCGGGGCGGCTGGACGAGCTCGAGCAGGTGCTGGCCGAGCCACCCGCCGACCTCGTCGTGCTCGAGGAGCACGAGCTGGCCCGCGTGCCCGGGGCGATGGAGACCTACCGCGCAGCCCTCGCGCTCGTCGGCGGCGACGCGGCCGGCACCGTCGCCCACGCCGATCTCGCGATCGCGCGAGCCGCCCCCGGCGACGACCTCACCGTCGCGGCGGCGGCCGCCCTGTCCGGCCTCGCCTCCTGGGCCGGCGGGGACCTCGAGTCGGCGCACCGGGCGTATTCGCTCGCCGTCACCGGCCTCGAGCGCGCCGGCAACATCTCCGACGTGCTCGGCTGCTCCATCACGCTCGGCGACCTGCGCGTCACCCAGGGGCGGCTGGACGACGCGGAGCGCACCTACCGGGAGGCGCTCCGGCTCGCCTCGGTCCACGAGGTCGACGGCCCCCTGCGCGGCGAGGCCGACATGCTCACCGGCCTGAGCCAGGTCGCGCTGGAGCGAGGCGAGATCGCCGCGGCCACGGCCTACCTCGATCAGGTCGCCGCGCTCGGTGAGGGCCTCGGTCTGCCGCAGCACCCCTACCGGTGGCGAGTCGCCCGGGCACGGCTCGCCGAGGCCGACGGGGACCTCTCCGGCGCGGTGACCCTGCTCGAGGAGGCCGAGCGGGTCTACGTCGGCGACTTCTCGCCGGACGTGTGCCCGGTCGCGGCGCAGCGGGCGCGGGTGCTCGTGCGGCAGGGCCGCGTCGACGAGGCCCGTGACTGGGCTCGCGCCCGGCAGCTGACGGCGGACGACGACCTGACCTACGTGCGCGAGTTCGAGCACCTCACGCTCGCCCGGATCCTGTTGCACCAGAAGGACGGCGACGGGACGGCGCGCGCTGCGGCAGTCGGGCTCCTCGACCGGCTGCGGGTCGCAGCCGAGGAGGGTGGGCGCACCGGGACCCTGATCGAGATCCTTGCGGTGCAGGCACTCGCCCTCCACGTCCCCGGGCGGCGCCACCTCCAGCCGGCGCTCGACACCCTCTCGCGCGCGCTGCGGCAGGCCGAGCCGCGAGGCTACGCCCGGGTCTTCGTCGGTGAGGGCGCGCCGATGGCCGACCTGCTCGCCGCCATCGTCGAGCGCGACCCGACGTGGCGCTATCCCCGACGCCTCCTCGACGCGCTCACCGGCGCCGGCCCGGAGCCGCGGCGGGAGGGCCTCGTCGACCGGCTGAGCTCCCGCGAGCTCGACGTGCTCCGGCTGCTGGCCAGCGACCTCAGCGGGCCGGCGATCGCGAGCGAGCTCTACGTCTCGCTCAACACCATGCGCACGCACACGAAGAACGTCTACGCCAAGCTCGGCGTCAACGAGCGGCGGGCGGCGGTGACGAGGGCGCGCGAGCTCGGACTGCTCTGAGCCCCCGTGGTCCGCGCGCTCGCCGACAGGTGCCGGCGGGTCTGGCGAGTCGGGCGGGAGATCACCACGTCGCTCACCACATGAGGTGATCCGCGCTCACCACGTCGGCTCCTAGCGTGCGGGACATGAACACCGCAGCCACCGACCCGGACGGAGCCGGGTGGTACGAGATCCGCCTCCAGGGCCGGCTCGACGAGCGATGGGCCGCCACCTTCGAGGGCATGACCCTGACCACCGGTCACGGCCTCACCCGACTCGTGGGTCCCGTCGTCGACCAGGCAGCCCTGCACGGACTGCTGCTCCGGATGCGCGACATCGGCCTGCCGCTCGTCTCCGTCCGACAGGTCGAGGCCGCCGAGCCGTGCCCACCCCGCCACCCCGACACCACACCCACAGGAGCCTGACATGACCACCACCGCACCCACCCGAGCCATCCACCCGTCCGGGGCCGCCCCGGACCCGACCCGCAAGCACGCCCGAGCGGCAGGCATCTTCTACCTGCTCACCTTCCTCTCCTCGATCCCCGCCCTCATCCTCATCGGGCCGGTGCTCAGCGACGCCGCCTACGTCACCGGCGCCGGCCAGGACACCCGCGTGCTGTGGGGCTGCCTGCTCGACGCCGTCAACGCCCTCACGGCGATCGGCTCGGCGGTGGCGGTCTACTCGGTGGTCAAGCGCCAGAACGGGTCGATGGCCCTCGGCTTCGTGACCTCCCGGCTCGTCGAGGCCGCCGTCGTCATGATCGGCGTCGTCAGCCTGCTCGCCGTCGTCACGATGCGCCAGGACTTCGCCACCTCCGGTGCCGACCCGGCCGCGCTGACCGTCACGGCCAACGCCCTCGTCGAGGTCCGCAACTGGACCTTCCTCTTCGGCCCCGGCCTGATGCCGGTCTTCAACGCCCTGCTCTTCGGCACCCTGCTCTACCGCTCGCGCCTCGTGCCCCGCATCATCCCGACCATCGGCCTCGTCGGTGCGCCCCTGCTGTTCGCCGCGTTCGTCGCGAACCTCTTCGGCATCTTCGACCAGGTCTCGACGGCCTCGTTCCTGCTCACCCTGCCCATCGCGGCCTGGGAGCTCAGCGTCGGCATCTGGATGACGTTCAAGGGCTTCCGCCCCGAGGCGGTCGCGGCGCTCCAGGCTCGGGACGCCGGCTGACCCCCGGTGCACGGCCACGACAGCACGGCACGAAGGTGGCCCCGCTCTTGCAGGGCCACCTTCGTGCTGTGCGAGCTCGCCGCATCAGGCCCGGAGGACCTTCTCCATCGCCCTGCCCTTGGCGAGCTCGTCGACGAGCTTGTCGAGGTAGCGGATCTTCTGCATGAGCGGGTCCTCGACCTCCTCGACGCGGATGCCGCAGACGGCGCCGGTGATCGCGGACGCGTTCGGGTTGAGGTGCGCCTGGTCGAAGAAGTCCTCGAAGGTCGTCTCGGCGGCGAGGTGCTGGTTAAGCTCAGCGTCGTCGAAGCCGGTCAGCCACTCGATCACCTCGTCGAGCTCGGCCTTGCTCCGACCCTTGCGCTCGAGCTTCGTGACATAGAGCGGGTAGACCGACGCGACGGAGGTGGTGAAGATGCGGTGCCCCATGCTCCGAGGGTAGCGAGGTCCGCCGACGCCGGACCGCCACGGGGACGGGAAAGGAGCCACGGCATACGGACGCCTTCCGTCCGGGAGAGGTCGTAGCGTTCTCGCCATGGCCATCGCTCGCTACCCCAGCTTCGTCATCGACTGCCCCGACGCAGAGGCACTCGCCACCTTCTACGGCACCCTGCTCGGCTGGACGGTCAAGGCGTCCGACGGGTGGGGCGAGATCCGCGACACGGAGACGGGACAGTGCATCTGCTTCCAGCAGGTCGAGGACTTCAGCTCGCCCCGGTGGCCCGGCCAGGTCGTGCCGCAGCAGATGCACCTCGACGTCATGGTCGAGGACCTCGACGCGGCCGAGCCGGAGGTGCTCGCGCTCGGTGCGACCAAGCACGAGAACCAGCCGGGCACCTCGTTCCGCGTCTTCCTCGACCCTGCCGGCCACCCCTTCTGTCTCTGCGTCGACTGACGCGTCAGCGCCGGCCCAGGGCCGCGCCCGGGTGCCTCAGCCGACGAGGTGCTCGAGCGCGAGCTGGTTGAGCCGGACGAAGCCGTAGTCGCGCTCGGCGGCCTTCTCCGCGTCGAAGCCGTCGTCCGTCGCGAGGAAGTCCTCGAGCGACTCCCCCGCAGCCAGGGTCGGCTCGGCGAGGCCGAGCACGCCGGCATACGCCCACGCCTCCGCGGTGCGCGGGTCGGCGCGGAAGGCGGCGGCCTTCTCGGCGAGCAGGAGGTACATCGCCATGCACGCGCTGGCCGACTCCCACACGCCGTCCATGTACTCGGTGCGCGACGGTTTGTAGTCGAAGTGCCTCGGCCCCGTGTAGCGCGGCCCGTCGGGCACGCCCGGGAAGCCGTTCTCGATGAGGTCGACCGTGAAGAACGCCGAGACGAGGTCACCGTGCCCGAAGACGAGGTCCTGGTCGTACTTGATGCCGCGCTGGCCGTTGAGGTCGATGTGGAAGAGCTTGTCGCTCCACAACGCCTGGCCGAGCGCGTGCGTGTAGTTGAGGCCCGCCATCTGCTCGTGCCCCGTCTCGGGGTTGAGGCCGACGATGTCGCCGTGGTCGAGCTCGGCGATGAGGGCCAGCGCGTGCCCCACGGTCGGGAGGAAGATGTCGCCTCGCGGCTCGTTCGGCTTGGGCTCCAAGGCGATCCGCAGGTCGTAGCCCTGGGACTTGATGTAGCCGGCAACGGTGTCGAGGCCCTCCTTGTACCGGTCGAAGGCGGCGTGGAGGTCCTTCGACCCGTCGTACTCGCTGCCCTCGCGACCGCCCCACATGACGAAGGTCGAGGCGCCCATCTCGGCGGCCAGGTCGACGGCGCGGAGCACCTTGCGCAGGCCGAAGCGGCGCACGCCGCGGTCGTTGGCCGTGAGACCACCGTCCTTGAAGACGGGGTGGCTGAAGGTGTTCGTCGTGACCATCTCGATGGTGAGGCCGGCGCGGTCGGTCGCGTCCTTGAGCTGGCCGGTGATGCGGGCGCGGGTCGCGTCGTCGGCGTCGAAGGGGAAGACGTCGTTGTCGTGGAAGGTGATGCCCCAGGCGCCGAGCTCGGCGAGCTTGTCGGAGTACTCCCACGGGTCGAGGACGGGACGCGTCGGCCCGCCGAAGGGGTCGGTGCCGGTCCAACCGACGGTCCACAGACCGAAGGAGAACTTGTCGTCGGGGGTGGGCTGGCGCGTCATTGCGACTCCTTGACGAGATTAGTTTTGTCATGCAACTTACGTCGTGGACCGGCTAGGGTCAAGGCATGGCCAACCTGCGCCAGGCGAGCCTGCGCCACGCGAACCTCGCCCTCGTCGCGCGCACCGTCCTCGCCGCCGACACCGCGCCGTCGCGCGCGGCCGTCGCGGCCGCCAGCTCCCTGACCCGCTCGACGGTCTCGCGCCTCGTCGACGAGCTCGTCGCCGGCGGGATCCTCGACGAGGTCGAGTCGGTCGTGGGCGGGCCCGGGCGTCCGGGTCGGCCGGCCACCCCACTGACGGCATCGAGCGGTCGATTCGCCGCGCTCGGCATGCAGGTCGGGGTCGGCCACCTCGCGGTACGCCTCGTCGACCTGACGGGGGCGGTGCTCGCCGAGCGGCTCGTGACCGCCGACCTCGCCGGCTCACGACCCGGGGGCGCCCTCCGCCGTCTGCGGACGATGGCCGCCCGGGTCCTCGGGACGGCTCCCCCGGGCTGCCGCGTCGTCGGCGCCGGCTTGGCGCTGCCCGGCATCGTCGATGGCGAGTCCGGTCGCCTGCTCAGCGCCCCGAACCTCGGCTGGGAGGACGTCGTTCCCGGCGCTGCGCTCGAGGCCGCCCTCGGAGGCCTGCCGCTGCGCATCGGCAACGAGGCCGACCTCGCCGCGCACGCATACGCCCATCCGGCGCCGGGGCGCGCCAGCCGGCCTCAGGACTTCGTCTACCTCAGCGGCGAGGTCGGCATCGGCGGCGCGGTCGTCGTCGACGGCGTGGTCATGAGCGGCCGCCACGGCTGGGCCGGGGAGATCGGCCACGTCTGCGTCGACCCGGACGGACCCCCCTGCCGCTGTGGCTCAACCGGCTGCCTCGAGCAGTATGCCGGCAGGCTCGCCATGCTCTGTGCCGCGGGGCTCGACGCGTCCACCACGCCGTCCGAGCTGGCGGCGCGGACCCGGGCCGGCGACGCGAAGGCGCGGGCGGCCACGCGATCGGCGGCCCGGGCTCTCGGAGTCGCCCTCGCGGGTGTCGTCAACGTCCTCGACATCCCCACCGTCGTCCTCGGCGGACACCTGGCGCAGGTGGGTGACCTGCTCACCCCGGAGGTCGAGGAGATCCTCGGCCGGCGGGTGCTGGCGGGGCGCTGGGTCAGTCCCCGCGTCGTCATCGCCTCGGACGACCCCGCGCCCGGCGCGACGGGCGCGGCCCTGCTCGCCCTCGACGAGCTCGTCCGCGACCCGGCTGGAGTGCTCGGACACTGACAGAGCGCCTTTCCGTCGGGAGAGGCGCTCTGGTGGCGTGAATGGATGCGGACATGCGACAACCCCGCCAGGTGTGCTGGCGGGGTTGTCGTGAATGGTTGTCCGGCTGCGTCCTACTCTCCCACACCGTCACCAGTGCAGTACCATCGGCGCT
>NZ_JALJRZ010000048.1 GCF_024519435.1 Terrabacter sp. Ter38 | reverse complement strand
AAGAAAGAAGGAAGGGAGGAGGGAAAGAGAAGAGAAGAAGGGGGAGGAGGAGGAGAGGAAGGAGGGGAAGGAAAGAGAGAGGGAGGGAGGAGGGAAAGGGGGGAAAGGAGGGAGGGAGGGGGAGAGGAGGGGAAGGAGGAGAAGGAGAAGAAGAGAGAAGAAGAGGAGAAGGGAAGGAGAAGAGGAGAGAGGGAGGGAGGAGGAAGAGAGGAGAGAAAAAGAGAAGAGGAAGGCGGAAGGGGAGAAGAAGAGGAAGAGGAGAAAGAGGGGGAGAAGGGAGAGGGAGGGAAGGAGGAAAAAGAAAGAAAAAGCAGCCGGGAGAAAT
>NZ_JALJRZ010000047.1 GCF_024519435.1 Terrabacter sp. Ter38 | reverse complement strand
GCCCGGTCTGTCCCCGAGTGTGGGGCAGCGGGTGCTCAAGGGTGGAACATCGATTTTGGCACCTGGTCGAGCTGCTGCTCGCAAGTACAACCCGTTGAGGGCCCGCGAGGGTCGTCAGGGAGTGGAACGCGGTGGGGGTTCGGGTGGGTGCTTGACACGTTGTTGGGTCCTGAAGGATCGGACGACACGCGCCTGCCCTCGTTACGGCTCGGGTGGTGTGTGTGGGCTGGTTTTTCTGGTTGTGGGCCTCACCGAGATCGCGACGGTTGTCGTGGTGGGTGTGGGGTGCCGGTTGTATTTTGAGAACTTCACAGTGGACGCGAGCA
>NZ_JALJRZ010000046.1 GCF_024519435.1 Terrabacter sp. Ter38 | reverse complement strand
AAGACCGGCGCAGAGAGAGAGAGAGAAAAAGAGGGAAAAGAGGGGGAGGGAAAAAGGAAAGGAATGGGAGGGGGAGAAGGGAGGAAGGAAGAAAAAGGAGGGGAAAGGAAGGAGGGAGAGGAAGAAAGGAGAGAGGGGAGAGGAGGAAGGAAGGGAGAGAGAGAAAGAGAAAGGAAAAGAGAGGAGAGGGAGAAGAGAGGGGAAGGAAGAAAAGGGAGGGAGAGGGAAGAGAAGAAAAAGAGGAAGGGAGAAGGGGAAAAAGGAGAAAAGGAGGAGAGGAGATCGAGCGATAAAAAAGAGACATCGACGGCACCCCCACACCCGTGCTGC
>NZ_JALJRZ010000045.1 GCF_024519435.1 Terrabacter sp. Ter38 | reverse complement strand
TCCTTTAACCACTTCCCTTTCCTTTATATACCTCCTCTCCTTCCTCCCTTTCTCCTCCCTCTCCTCTTTCTTCCTCTTCTCTCTCCTCTCCCTCCTTCTCTCCTTTTTCTTCCTCCTTTTCCCTCTCCCTCTCCTCCCCCTTCTCTCCCTCTCTCTCTTTCCCTTTTTTTTTTTTTCCCTCTCTCTTTTTTCCCCTTTCTTTGTTTCTCTTTTCTTCTCCTCCTACTTTCCCTTTTTCTACTAACTATCCTATCTGTTTCTTTATCTTCTTTATCATCTCTCCTCTCATATCTTAATATCTTCTTTTATTTAAATATTTTTTTTTCTACTT
>NZ_JALJRZ010000044.1 GCF_024519435.1 Terrabacter sp. Ter38 | reverse complement strand
TCTTTTATTATCCAGATGCCTTTTACCTTTTTCCCTCTTCTTTCTCTCCTTCTTTCTCTCTCTTCTCTCTCCTTCCTCCTTTCTTTCCTCTTCCTCTTTTTTTCCCCCCTTTCTCTCCCTCCCTCCCCTCTTCCTTCTCTTTCTCTTCTCCCTTCTCCCCCTCCCCCCCCCCCTCCTCCCTTTTTTTTCTCTCTCTTTTTCTTTTCTCCCCCTTCCCCTCTCTCCTTTTTCTCCCTCTTCCCCTCCTCCTCTCTCTCCTCTTCTCCTTTCCCCTCCTTCTCTCCTCCTTTCTCTTTTCTTTTCTCTTCCCTCTTTTCTCTTTTCTTCCCTTT
>NZ_JALJRZ010000043.1 GCF_024519435.1 Terrabacter sp. Ter38 | reverse complement strand
TTCATTTCTTCTCTTTTTATCCTTCTCTTTCCTTTTCCTCTCCCCTCTCTTTCTCTTCCTCTTTCTCTCCTCCCTTCTTCCCCTCCTTCTTTCTCTCTCTCTTCTTCTTCCCCTCCCCTTCCCCTTCCCTCTCTTCTCTCTCCCTTCTCTCTTCCTCTCCCTCCCTCTCCTCTTCTCCTCTTTCTTCTTTCCCCTCCCCCCTCTTTCTTTCCTCTTTCTTCTTCTTCTTCCTCTTCTCCTTCCTTCTTCTTCTTTCCTTCCTCTCCCCCTTCTCCCTCTCCTTCCTCTCCTTCCTCTCCTCTTTTCTCTCTCCCTTCCCCCCCTTTCTTCTTCTTCTCTTTC
>NZ_JALJRZ010000042.1 GCF_024519435.1 Terrabacter sp. Ter38 | reverse complement strand
AGAGAGAGAAAAGAGAAAAAAAAAGAGGGAAAGAAAAGAAGAGAGGAAGAGAGGAAAAAAGGGAAAAGAAGGAAAGAGAGAGAAAGGAGAAGAGGGAAGAAAAGAAAGAGAAGGAAGAAAGGGAGGGGGAGAGGAGAAAAAGGGGGGGAAGGGGAAGGGGGAGGAGAGAGAGAGAGAAAAGGAGGGAGGAGAGAAGAGGAGGGAGAAAGAAGGAAAGGGAAAAAGGAGAGAAGAAAGAAGAGAAAGAGAAAAGGCCGACGCCGCCGGCCAGCGGGCCGGGGCGCGCAACGTAGGTGCCAAGGCCGCGGGCGACGCGGCCCTGCACGACCTCGTCGCCCAGGCG
>NZ_JALJRZ010000041.1 GCF_024519435.1 Terrabacter sp. Ter38 | reverse complement strand
GCCCGGTCTGTCCCCGAGTGTGGGGCAGCGGGTGCTCAAGGGTGGAACATCGATTACTTGGCACCGTCCTGGTGTCTCTCACAAGTACAAGCCGGCAGCTCCCCTCGCGGGGGGGTGCGCTCCTCCTTCGGGGGGTGGCAGTGGAACGTGGGGGATGGCGGGTGCGGTGTCTGACACGTTGTTGGGTCCTGAAGGATCGGACGACACACGCCTGCCCTCGTTACGGCGAGGGGGGTGTGTGTGGGCTGGTTTTTCTGGTTGTGGGCCTCACCGAGATCGCGAGCTTCGCTTGTGGTGGGTGTGGGGTGCCGGTTGTATTTTGAGAACTTCACAGTGGACGCGAGCA
>NZ_JALJRZ010000040.1 GCF_024519435.1 Terrabacter sp. Ter38 | reverse complement strand
GAGGAGATCGGCCTCGCCCTTGCCGATGCCGGCGTGCCTGCCCTCCTCTCTCCTCCCTTTTCTCCTTCTTTTTCTTCCTCTCCTCTCCTCTCTTCTTCTTTTCTCTCCTTCTCCCCCTCTTCCCTCCTTCCTCCTCCTTTTCTCTCTTCCTCCCTCCCCTTCTCTCCTTTCCTCTTCTTCTCTCTCCCTCCCTCTCCCCCTCTCCTTTCTTTCTCTCCCCTTTCTCCTTCCCTCCTTCTCTCCTTCCTCCCCTCTTTTTCCTCCCTCTCCTCTTCTTTCCTTTTTTCTCGCTTTTCTCCCTCCGCCCCCCCCCCCGCCCCCACCCGCCCCCCCCCCCACCCGCCCCC
>NZ_JALJRZ010000003.1 GCF_024519435.1 Terrabacter sp. Ter38 | reverse complement strand
CCATCAACCACCTCAACGAGGAGACCTCCGGGGCAACCCTTCAAACTTACCCGCCACACCCCACCGAGTCAAACCGGTGATGCGGGCGGAGCCTGCACTCCGGATCAGACCGACTCGGTCGGCCGTTCCGGACACTCGTCAGGCCCCGGGACCGGCCAGCTTCGCTCGGTGATCTCTCACCGCCGCGGTGGCGTCCGTTCCTCCCTGTCGGGCTGACGAAGAGAACAGTAGCCCGGTCCCCCGGCAATCCCCAAATCGCTCCCGACCGTCCTCCCCTGAGCCCCGGTGGACGGTGCGAGGAAGCCACGGCCGCACCCCACGGACCGCACGCGAGAGTCAGGAGACCCGGTCGATGACGATCGGGGGCAGGTCCGGTCGCGATCCCTCGGGGGCGATCGTGAAGCCGCCCTCGAGTGCTTCGAGAGCCCGGGCGAACCGCTCCGGCTC
Organism: Terrabacter sp. Ter38; assembly: GCF_024519435.1. Lineage (GTDB taxonomy): Bacteria > Actinomycetota > Actinomycetes > Actinomycetales > Dermatophilaceae > Terrabacter. The sequence goes on along the minus strand of NZ_JALJRZ010000003.1, from coordinate 549,880 downwards.
GTCGGTGTGCAGGGTCATGAGGGGCTCTCCCCCACGCACGCTCGCGCCGGGCTTGTGGTGCAGCTCGACACCCGCTCCGGCCTGGACCGGGTCCTCCTTGCGGGCACGCCCGGCGCCGAGCCGCCACGCGGCGACCCCGACCGCGAGAGCGTCCAGGTGGACGAGGACCCCGTCGGCGGGCGCGAGCACGTGGTGAGTCTCCTTGGCCGTCGGCAGCTGCCCATCGGGGTCTCCCCCCTGGGCGCGGATCATCCGGCGCCAGACGTCCATCGCCCGGCCGTCCGCGAGCACGTCGGCCGGGTCGACGTCCGAGCGTCCGGCGCCCGCGACCATCTCGCGCGCGAGCGCGAGCGTGAGCTCGACGACGTCACCCGGGCCCCCGCCGGCGAGCACCTCGACGGACTCCCGCACCTCGAGCGCGTTGCCCGCCGTGAGCCCGAGGGGAGTCTCCATGTTCGTCAGCAGGGCGACCGTGTGCACGCCCGCGTCGGTGCCGAGGCGGACCATGGTCTCTGCGAGCTCGCGGGCCTGCCCGAGCTCCTTCATGAACGCGCCCGACCCCACCTTGACGTCGAGGACGAGCGACCCGGTGCCCTCGGCGATCTTCTTGCTCATGATGGAGGTCGCGATGAGGGGCACGCAGGAGACGGTCCCCGTGACGTCGCGCAACGCATACAGCTTCTTGTCGGCCGGGGCGAGGCCGGTGCCGGCGGCGCAGATGACGGCACCGACATCCTCGAGCTGGGCCAGCATCTGCTCGTTGGTCACGTCGGCCCTCCACCCGGGGATCGACTCGAGCTTGTCGAGCGTGCCGCCCGTGTGCCCGAGACCGCGACCCGAGAGCTGCGGGACCGCCACGCCGCAGGCGGCGACGATCGCCGCCAGGGGGAGAGTGATCTTGTCGCCCACTCCGCCGGTCGAGTGCTTGTCGCTCGTGGGACGGGACAGTCCCGAGAAGTCGAGCCGCTCACCCGAGCGGATCATCGCGTCGGCCCAGCGGGCGATCTCGCGCGGGTTCATCCCGTTGAGGTAGATCGCCATCGCGAGCGCCGACATCTGCTCCTCGGCGACGGCGCCCCTCGTGTACGCGTCGATGACCCAGTCGATCTGGGCGTCGGACAGCTCGGCCCGGTCGCGCTTGGCGGAAATGACGTCTACGGCATCGAAGGCTTCACTCACAGGGACCATCATGTCCCAGCGCCGTCGGTGCCGGAGCAGGACCGGGTGCGGAGGCGTTCAGCCCTCGGCGTGACGCAGGTCCTCGGCCCCGAACGCCTGCGGCAGGACCGCCGACATCGGCAACACACCCTGGGGAGTCATGAGCAGGCACTGGGGCCCGCCGTTCTCCCAGAGGAGCTGCCGGCAGCGACCGCACGGCATGAGGGCCTGGCCGTCCCCGCCGACGCAGAACACCGCGGTGAGGCGGCCGCCTCCGGAGGCGTGCAGGTCGGACACCATGCCGCACTCCGCGCAGAGGGCCACGCCGTAGGCGGCGTTCTCGACGTTGCAGCCGGCGACGACCCGCCCGTCGTCGACGAGGCCGGCGACACCGACGCGGAACCGGGAGTAGGGCGCATACGCCCGCTCCATGAGCTCCACCGCGCGTTGGCGCAGCGACTCCCAGTCGACCGCGTCGGAGGTGCCGGGTGGCGGAGTCGTCGTCTCGGCCACTAGTGCCCCTCGCCCTTGCGGTAGATCTGCCCGTCGGCCGCGGGCATGCGCAGGCGCTGCGAGGCGAAGGCGAGCACGAGCAGCGTCGTCACGTAGGGCAGCGTGCTGGACAGCTCCGGCGGCACGATGTCGGTCAGGGCGTACCAGGCGCCGACGATGACGCCCACGACGAGAGCGATGACGCCCTGCACGACGCGGCCCTTGCGGACGATCTGCCAGATCCCGATGCCGATGAGCAGCACGGCGAGCAGCAGGAGGAAGGCGTGGACGGTCGTGCCGCCACCGCGCAGCTGGGCCGCGTCGGTGTAGCCGAAGAGCACCGAACCGGCCATCAGACCGCCGGGGCGCCAGTTGCCGAAGATCATCGCTGCGAGGCCGATGTAGCCGCGACCACCCGTCTGCCCGTCCCGGAAGACGTTGGCCGCCACGAGCGCGAGGAAGCCACCACCGAGACCGGCCAGACCACCGGAGACGAGGACCGCCACGAACTTGTAGCGCAGCACGTTGACGCCGAGCGACTCCGCTGCGACCGGGGACTCGCCGACCGAGCGCAGGCGCAGGCCGAAGGCGGAACGCCAGAGGATCCAGGCCGTCGCGATGAAGAGCAGGACGGCGAGGATCGTCACGACCGACACGTCGGTGCAGAAGGCACGGAGCACGCCGGCGAGGTCGGAGATGAAGAAGATGTGCTGTTGCTCGAGGGTGCCGAGGGCGTCGGAGAGTCCCGGGATGCTGATCGTCGGCAGCTCATCGAGCGGGGGCGACTGCGTCGGGCCACCCCCGGGGAGGGTGCTGAAGAAGCGCACCGAGAGGTACTTCGCGAAGCCGAGCGCCACGATGTTGAGCGCCACGCCCGAGACGATGTGGTCGACGCCGAAGGTCACCGTCGCGATGGCGTGGATGAGTCCACCGACCGCGCCTCCGATGACGGCACCGACGAGACCCCACCACGGGCCGAGGTGGTAGCCGAGGAATCCGGCACCCCAGGTGCCGAGGATCATCATGCCCTCGAGGCCGATGTTGACGACGCCGGCGCGCTCGGACCAGAGACCGCCGAGACCGGCGAGGGCGATGGGCACGGCGAGTCCGAAGGCCGCGATGAGCAGCCCGGAGGAGTCGACGTCGTTCGCGCCCGTGACGACGCGAAGGACCGAGAGCACGAGCACGGCACCGAGGCCGACCCCGACCCACTGGAGCGGGCTCAGGCGGAGCCGACGCGGCGTGGCGGTGACCTTCTCGACGCCGGCGTCGAGACCAGTGACGCTCATGCCGTCGCTCCTTCCGGGGTGGGGGCATCGGATCTCGTCGCGGCCAGCTCCCTGGCCACTCGCTGCTGCTCGAGACGCACGTCGGCGCGACGGATCAGCTCGTAGGCGATGACGACGGCGAAGAGGATCACGCCCTGGATGATGAAGACGACCTCGGATGCGACTCCGGCGCGGATCTGCAGCGCGTTGCTCTGCACGTCGAGGAACGACCACAGCAGGGCAGCCGCCGCGATGCCGAGCGGGTGGTTGCGACCGAGCAGCGCGATGCCGATGCCGGCGAAGCCGAGGCCCGCCTGGAAGGTCGTGCCGTAGCTGTGGTCCTGGCCGAAGAGCAGGGGCATGCCGATGAGGCCCGCCAGCGCACCCGAGGCGATCATCGTCGTGACGACCATGCGCGGCACCTTGACGCCGCTGGCGACCGCGGCGCTCTCGGAGCGGCCCGTCGCGCGCAGGTCGAAGCCGAACCGGGTCTTGTTGATGACGAACCAGTAGAGGGCGCCGACGAGGACGGCGAGGAGGATGAGCGTGTAGACCTTGTTCGTCGCGCCCGGGATGAGGCCGAGTCCCGAGAGCTGCGAGGACTCGGGGATGGGCTTCGTCGAGATCGTGTTGCTCCCCGGCTGCTTGACCGCGACCTTGAGCAGCAGCCACTGCACGACGCCGGTCGCGATGGCGTTGAGCATGATCGTGCTGATCACCTCGGAGATGCCGCGGCGGACCTTGAGGTACGCGGCGATGCTCGCCCAGAGGCCTCCGGCGACCATCGCGACGACGATCGTCAGGAGCACGTTGAGCGGGCCGGGGAACCACGCCTGGCCGGCGAAGGCCGCTCCGGCGAAGACCGCGACACGGTACTGGCCGTCGACGCCGATGTTGAAGAGGTTCATCCGGAAGCCGACCGCGACCGCGACGGCCGAGAGGTAGTAGACCGTGGCGCCGTTGACGATCTGGACGAGCTGGCGCGGCTTGGGCCAGCTGAGGATCGTCTGCCAGACCTCCACCACCGGGTCGCCGAGGAGCAGCAGGATGGCCGAGGTCACGACGAACGCGACGACGAGCGCGAGCACGGGCGCCGCGACGGCGAGGAGGAGCTTGCGGGGGCTGAAGGTGCTCATCGGGTCTCCTCCGGGGCGGCTGCAGCTCCGGTCATGGCCGCGCCGAGATCCTCGGCCGTGACGGTGTCGGGGTCGAACGTGCCGGTGAGTCGCCCCCGCAGGATCACCTCGATGGTGTCGGAGAGACCGATCAGCTCCTCGAGGTCGGCCGAGATGAGCAGGACGGCCAGGCCGTCGCGCCGGGCCTGGCGGATGATGTCCCAGATGCTCGACTGCGCGCCGACGTCGACGCCGCGCGTGGGGTGTGCCGCCACGAGGACCTTGGGCTGGTGGCTCATCTCGCGGCCGACGATGAGCTTCTGCTGGTTGCCGCCGGAGAGCGACCCCGCCTTGACGTTGATCGAGGGCGTACGGACGTCGTACTCCTTGACGATCCGCTCGGTGTCGGCCTTGGCCCCCGCGGCGTTGATGATGAAGCCCCGGACGTTCGGCTCCTCGGTCTGGTGGCCGAGGATGCGGTTCTCCCAGAGCGGGGCCTCGAGCAGCAGGGCGTGCCGCTGGCGGTCCTCGGGGATGTAGGCGACGCCCGCCTCACGGATCTCGCGCGTGCGCCAGTCGGAGATGTCGGTGTCACCGAGGAAGACGAGGCCTGACGTGGGCTCGCGCATCCCCATGATGACCTCGACGAGCTCGGCCTGGCCGTTGCCCTCGACGCCGGCGATGCCGAGCACCTCACCCGCGTGGATCGTCAACGAGATGCCGTCGAGCACGTTGCGGCCGGCACCGACGCCGGCGAGCACGATGTCCTCGATGCGCAGCACGACGCGGTCCGTGACCGTGGACTCCTCCGTCTGCGGGGTCGGAAGCTCGGCGCCGACCATGAGCTCGGCGAGCTGGCGCGCGTTGACCGACGACGGGTCGACGGTGTCGACGGTCGTGCCGCGCCGGATCACCGTGATGGAGTCGGCGACGGAGAGCACCTCGTCGAGCTTGTGCGAGATGAACAGGACGGTCAGGCCCTCGGACTTGAGTTCGCGAAGGTTGTCGAAGAGCTCGTCGACCTCCTGCGGCACGAGGACCGCGGTCGGCTCGTCGAGGATGATGATCTTGGCGCCGCGGTAGAGGACCTTGAGGATCTCGATGCGCTGGCGGGCACCGACGCCGAGGTCGTCCACGAGGGCGTCCGGGTCGATGTCCAGGCCGTACTCGTCCGAGATGCGCCTGATCTCGCGGCGCGCGCCGTCGCCGATGCCGTGCAGCTTCTCGGCGCCGAGGACGACGTTCTCGAGGACGGTGAAGTTGTCGGCCAGCTGGAAGTGCTGGAACACCATGCCGATGCCGGCGGCGATGGCGTCGGCCGGCGAGTGCAGGTCGACGACGCGACCGTCGATGCTGATCGACCCCTCGTCGGGCCGCTGGACGCCGTAGAGGATCTTCATCAGCGTCGACTTGCCGGCGCCGTTCTCGCCCACGATGGCGTGGACCGTGCCACGCGCGACCGTGAAGCCGATGTCCTTGTTGGCCACGACTCCGGGGAACCGCTTGGTGATCCCCTCGAGCTCGACGGCCGGGTGGGCGTCCGACGTCCGATCGGGTCGCGCAGGTGCTGCGGTGATGGCGACAACTCCTCGTCCGGGCCCGGAGGGGAGTCCGGGCGGGTGGTTCATGCGGGGCCGGGTCGCAGGACGTCCCGGCCGACCACCGGAGCAGGGGACGGACACGGCCCGCGACGACGCTACCGCGCCGCCCGGGCCGTGTCGCCCCGCTCGGGGATCATTCAGAGTGGATCTCGAGGCTCTCGAGGATCAGGGCGTGGTCGGGACCTTGATCTCGCCCGAGATGATCTTCTGCTTGTAGTCGTCGAGCTTCGACTTGATGTCGTCGACCTTGCCACCGGTCGTGGCGTAGTCGACGCCGCCGGCCTTGAGGTCGTAGACCTTGTTGCCCGTGATGTCGGTGCCCGCGGCACCCGACTTGAGGAAGTCGTAGACCGCCACGTCGACCTTCTTGATCATGGACGTGAGGATGACGTCGCGAACGTCCGGCGTGGCCGTCAGGGCCTGGTCGGAGTCGACACCGATGGCGAGCTTGCCAGCGGCCTTGGCCGCCGTGAAGACGCCGCTGCCCGATCCGCCCGCTGCGTGGTAGACGACGTCGGCGCCGCCCTGGTAGAGGCCCTCGGCGGCCGTCTTGCCCTTGGCGGGGTCGTTGAAGCCGGAGAAGTCCGGCGGCTGCGAGAGGTACTGGCTCTTGACGACGATGGAGGGGTTCGCGGCCTTGGCACCGGCGACGTAGCCCGCCTCGAACTTCTTGATGAGGTCCGTGGCGACACCACCGACGAAGCCGACCGTGTTGGTCTTGGACTTCAGGGCGGCGGCCGCGCCGACGAGGAAGGAGCCCTGCTCCTCGGCGAAGGTCAGCTGGGCGACGTTGGGCCCGGCCGAGTCGGTGGACGCGTCGTCGATGATCGCGAACTTGACGTCGGGGTTGGCCTTGGCGACCGTGCCGATGGCCTTGGCGTAGGCGAACCCGACACCGATGACGTGCGTGGCGCCGGCGTCGATGAACTGCTGCAGTCGCTCCTCGGTGGCGGCCTCGCTCTCACCGTTGACCTGCGTGGCCTCCTTGAACTCGACACCGAGGTCGGCCTTCGCCTTGTCGAGGCCCGCGGCCGCAGACGCGTTGAAGGACTGGTCACCACGACCGCCGACGCCGTAGGCGATACCGACGACGAGCTTCTTGCCGGCTGCCTGCGTGCCGGTGCTGCCGGCGGAGGTGTTGCTGCCCGCGGGCGTGTTGTCGCTGCTGCTGCCGCAGGCCGCGAGGCCCAGCGCGGCGGCGGCGACAACGGCCGCGACCTTGGTTGCGTGACGCAAGAGGTGCTCCTTAGATTCCGCGGGGCCGACGACGACATCGGCCCAGATAGCACGGAACTGTAGACCCCGGCACGACAAGATCTGTTCGGCTCGGGGGAAGTCGCAGGAAGTGTTACCGATCCGCGACCGCGCTCAGAGGAGAGACGCCCCCGAGGGCCGGTGTGCCGGCCAGACGGGCCGCCGCCGCGAAGGCAACACCGGCCAGCGTCCTGGCCCCGACGACGATCGCGCCCTCGTCCACGACGAGGTCGCCGCGGTGCAGGTCGTAGGTCGGGCCGCCGGGTGAGCGGGTCCCGAGCCGGGCCATGGCGCCGGGCACGTGGGTGAGGTACCACGCGAAGTCCTCGCCGCCGAGCGACTGCGGCGTCGGCGCGACGAACGACCCGGTGCCGGTCACGGCGGCCGTGAAGGCGTCGATGCAGCCGGCGTCGTTGACGACCGGGGGCACGCCCTTGGTGATGAGCACGTCTGCCTCGACGGCATACGGCTTGACGACCTCGTGGACGACCGCCTCGAGGAGGCGCTCGACGCCCTCCCAGATGCCGGCGTCGAGCATGCGCAGCGTGCCGCCGACCTTGCCCGACGACGGGATGACGTTGTGCGCACCGCCGGAGTGGATCGAGCCCCACACGAGTGCCGCTCCCGCGCGCGGGTCGAGTCGGCGTGACAGGACGGCCGGCACGTCGGTGACGACCTTGGCGAGGGCGTACGTGAGGTCCTGGGTGAGGTGGGGCCGCGAGGTGTGGCCGCCCCGACCGGAGAGCGTGACCTCGATCTGGTCGGCGGCCGCGGTGATGGCGCCGACGCGCAGGCCGACCTGGCCCGCGTCGAGGTTGGGGTCGCAGTGGAGCGCGAAGATCCGGTCGACCCCGACGAGGCCGTCCTGGGCCACGACGTCCTCGGCGCCGCCGGGCATGAGCTCCTCGGCGGGCTGGAAGATCAGCCGCGCGCCGACGCCGGCCGCCACGAGCCGCCCCTCGGACTCCTTGAGGGCGAGCGCTGCGCCGATGAGCGCGGTCGTGTGCACGTCGTGACCGCACGAGTGGCTGACACCATCGGTCCGGGACGCGAACTCGAGGCCGGTCTGCTCGCGGATCGGCAGGGCGTCGATGTCGGCCCGCAGCGCGATCCTGTGCGAGGGGTTGGTGGCGCCGAGGTCGGCGACGAGGCCCGTGCCGCGCAGCCGGCGCACCCCGATGCCGGCCCGCTCGAGACGGTCGGCGACGAGGGCCGTCGTGCGCACCTCGCCTCGTCCGAGCTCCGGATGGGTGTGCAGGTCGCGGCGGATCGCGACCAGCTCCGCGGCATGCTGCTCGACGGTTCGGGCGATGGCCTCGAAGGGCAGCGAAGCAGAGCGGTCGGTCACGATCACGGGAGTCTAGCGAGAGGATGGGGTCGACCCCGCAGGCCGGGGTCTCCGGGATCGGTCGGGGCAGGGAGGGAGAGGTCGCGTGGAGTCGAAGGCACCCACGGGGACGTCCCTCGGGACCGACGCCGTCCGGCACGTCGTCGGGCTCGTCGACCGGGCGATGCCCTTCACCACCGTGACGAGCCGTGTCTCCGCCGCGACCGTCTGGACCGCGGACGTGGTGACGCACGTGCGGGCGGGCGCGGACCCGCTCGCGCCGTGGCGCTCGGCGCTCCTCGCGCAGATGGAGCAGCGCAACGCGACGACGGTACGGCCGCACGTGCCTGCGGCCTTCGTCCTCCAGTGGTGGTGCGAGGTGGCCGCCTCCCCGATGGCGTATGCCGCCGTGCTCGGTCCCTGGCTCCTCGTGCCGTCGGGCGCCGGGCTCGGTTTCGAGCTCGCGCCGGGCCTCGACCCCTACCGCATCGTCGTCGTCCCCGAGCGGACCTCGTTGGCGGTCGACGACGACCCGGTGCGGCGCCTGGAACGGGCCCGGACGGCATACCTCGCGCTCGTCTCGGAGGTCGTGACGGCATACGCCCCCGACGTCCGGATGGGCTCACGGCAGCGGTGGGGCGTCGTCGGTGACATGTGGGAGACGGCCGTGCGGCTCGCGCGAGGCGCGGCCGGGGAGAGCGTCGGCACCGAACCGACCCGGGTCTCGTGCTGCTTCATCTACGCCATCCCCGGGATGCGCGAGTGCGCCGCGTGCCCCCGCAGCGGGCGGGGCCGCGCAGGGCCGCGGACCGCGCCGAACTAGGCTCGGCGCCATGCCGCAGCACCTTCCCGAGTCCGACCTGCTCGTCGTCCACGAGGAGGTGCGTGAGGCCCTCGATGCCGGCACCGGCGTCGTCGCCCTGGAGAGCACCATCCTCGCCCACGGCCTCCCCCACCCCGACAACATCGAGATCGGTGGACAGATCGAGGACGCCGTCCGCGCCGGCGGGTCGGTGCCGGCGACGATCGCGGTGCTCGACGGCGTCGTGCACATCGGCCTCGGGGCCGCCGAGGTCGAGCGCGTGTGCACCGACCCGGACATCGCCAAGCTGTCGGTCCGTGACGTGGGCGTGGCTGCGGCACTTGGATTTTCGGGTGCGACGACGGTCGCATCGACGTCTGCGCTCGCGCACCTCGCGGGCATCCGCGTGTTCGCCACCGGTGGGCTCGGCGGCGTGCACCGCGGGGCGTCCGAGACCTTCGACGTCTCCGCCGACCTCGGGGTCATCGCGTCCACCCCGGTGCTCGTCGTGTGCGCCGGGGTCAAGTCCATCCTCGACGTGGCAGGCACCCTCGAGACCCTCGAGACGCTGTCGGTGCCGGTGCTCGGCTACCGGACCGACGCGTTCCCCGGCTTCTACCTGTCGGACTCCGGGCAGCCGGTGCCGTGGCGGGTCGACTCCGCGGCCGAGGCTGCACGCGTCGTCGTCGCCCGGGGCCGCCTCGGGACCGACGCCGCCGGTGTGGTGCTCGCCAACCCGCTGCCCGCCGACCGCCAGGTCGAGCGAGGGCTGCACGACCGTCTCGTCGAGGAGGGGCTCGCACTCCTCGAGCGCGAGGGCGTGCACGGCAAGGACGTCACGCCGCGCCTGCTCGAGTACTTCCACGACCACTCCGGCGGCGAGTCCCTCCGCGCCAACGTCGAGCTCGTGCTGTCGAACGCGCGCCTCGCGGGAGAGGTGGCGGCCGAGGTCGCGTCCCAGGTCGCGTCCCAGCTCGCGACCCGGTCGGCATGACGACGCGGCCGGTCGTCGTCGTCGGTGACGTCGGGCTCGACGTCATCACCCGTCCGTCCGGCGACATCCGCTGGCACTCCGACACCCCGTCAGCCGTGGCGCTCGTGCCCGGCGGCGCAGGCGCGAACTCCGCCTCGTGGCTCGCCGGCCTCGGGGCCGACGTGACCCTGGTGGCCCGCATCGGCGACGACGCAGCGGGCACGACGTGCCGTCGTGAGCTCGAGTCGGCCGGCGTCACCTGCACGTTCGCGGTCGACGCCACGCTGCCGACGTGCATGGTGGTCATCCTGCTCGACGCCCACGGCGACCGGACGATGTTTCCCGACCGCGGCGCCAATAAGGCCTTCGCGGTGCCGGACGTCGACCTCGCCTCATTGGGGCTCGCGGACGAGCCCCGGCCGCACCTTCACCTCTCGGGCTACGTGCTCTTCGACGCGGGGTCCCGCGCGGCCGGCCTCGAGTCGCTGCGCCAGGCGCGGTCGCTCGGGTGGACGACGTCGGTCGACCCTCAGTCGCCGGCCCTCATCGAGCGGGAGGGCGTCGACACCTTCCTCGGGTGGGTCACCGGCGTGGACTTGCTGCTGCCCAACGAGAACGAGGTCGCCGCGCTCGGAGGACTGGCCGCGATCCTGGCGCACACGAGCGAGGTCGTCGCGACGTACGGCGCGGCCGGGGCCCGGTGGGTCGGTGCCGCCGGCGTGGACGAGTCGGCCGAGGCACCGGTCGTCGAGAACGTCGACGCCACGGGGTGCGGTGACGCCTTCAACGCCGGCCTCCTGTCGGCCTGGCTCGCCGGCCAGGCCCGGTCGACCGCTCTGCGGGCCGGGGTCGCGGCCGGCAGCGCCGCGGCAGCCCGCGTGGGCGCCCGGCCCGGCTGAACGGCATACGCCCTCGGTTCACCGACGGACCGCCACGAACCGGCGTATGCCGTGCTTCGCATGCGTGACGCGGGTCGGGGTCGCGGGCCGTGGCGGTCCGTCGGTCCTGTGGATGGCGTCAGCCACCGGTCGAGTCGCGCGGGCAGCCTGAAGCCATGGACGTCTCGACCGTGCTGGCACAGTGCGGCGGCAGCGCCCGATGGTCACAGCTGCGGCCGGTCGTGCGCCGACGCGAGCTGCGGCGCGCAGTCGCTGATGGGAGTGTCGTGCCACTGGGCCGAGGTCGCTACGGCCTATCGAGCCTGACGGCGGCGCGCCGCACCGCAGAGTCCGTGAGCGCGACTGCGTCGCACCTCACGGCGGCGCTCCACTGGGGATGGGCGGTCAAGCACGAGCCCGACCTCGCCCACGTGACGCTGCCGAGAGGCCGCAAGCTGCGCGAGCCGGCGCGGTCCGGGGTGCTCCGCCACTGGCGAGACCTTGCCGCTGACGAGCTCGTCGACGGGTGGGTGACCAGCCCGGCACGCACGGTCATCGACTGCTGTCTGGACCTGCCGTTCGACGAGGCCCTCGCCGTGGCGGACTCCTCATGGCGCGACGGCCTGTCACCGCTGGTCGTCCGGGATCTGGCGCTGCGGTTGCCGCCCCGGTCGAGGCGAAAGATCGGCCGGGTGCTCCAACACGTCGATCGCGGCGCCGCCAACCCGTTTGAGTCGGTGCTGCGCGCCCTGTGCTTGCGGGTCGACGGGCTGAGCGTCGTGACCCAGCACGTGGTCAAGGGCAGCGGCTTCTTCGCCCAGGTGGATCTGGCCGATCGGTCGTTGGGCATCGTGATCGAGGCCGAGGGATTCGAGAACCACGGCACCCGAGCAGCGCTGAAGCGGGACTGCCGGCGCTACACGGGGCTGGCGGCGCGCGGATGGGTGGTGCTTCGGTTCACCTGGGACGAGGTCATGTTCGAGCCCGACTACGTCCTGGCCGCCCTGCGCGAGACCGTCGCCGAGCGCCGTCGGACCGCCACGAACCTCCCGACCGCGTCGTAGTCGTGCTCGACACTCAGGCACAGCGGCCCTCGTGGCGGTCCGTCGAGCCGGGCACACGGAATACGTGCTCGACTCAGAAGGTCTCGCGGGGCTGGTAGGTGCCCCAGACCGCGCGGAGGGCGTGGGCGACCTCGCCGCCGGTGGCGCGCGCGGCGAGCGCCTCCTTCATCGGGTAGAGGAGGTTGTCGGTGCCGCGGGCGGCGTCCTGGAGCTTCGCGAGCGCTGCTGCCACGGCCTCGTTGTCGCGATCGGCGCGCAGGGCCTCGAGCCGGGCGCGCTGGTCGGCCTCGATCGTCGGGTCGACACGGAGCGGCTCGTAGCGGTCCTCCTGGTCGAGGACGAAGCGGTTGACGCCGACCACGGTGCGCTCACCGTTGTCGATCTCGAGCTGGACGCGGTACGCCGATCGCTCGATCTCGCCCTTCTGGAAGCCCTGCTCGATGGCCGCGACGGCGCCGCCCTTGTCCTCGACGGCCTGGATGAGCGCGAGCGCGGCCTCCTCGATCTCGTCGGTCATCGACTCGACGACGTACGAACCGGCAAACGGGTCAACGGTTTTCGTCACGTCGGTCTCGTAGGCGATGACCTGTTGCGTGCGCAGCGCGAGCCGCGCGGCCTTCTCGGTCGGCAGGGCGATGGCCTCGTCGAAGGAGTTGGTGTGCAGCGACTGCGTGCCGCCGAGCACCGCACCGAGCCCCTGGAGCGCGACACGGACGAGGTTGACCTCGGGCTGCTGGGCAGTCAGCTGGACACCGGCGGTCTGCGTGTGGAAACGCAACATCATCGACTTCGGGTTCTGGGCACCGAACTCCTCCTTCATGATCCGCGCCCAGATTCGGCGAGCCGCGCGGAACTTCGCCACCTCCTCGATGAGGGTCGTGCGCGCGACGAAGAAGAAGGACAGGCGCGGGGCGAAGTCGTCGACGTGCAGCCCTGCGGCCTGCGCGGCGCGGACGTACTCGATGGCGTTGGCGATGGTGAAGGCGATCTCCTGCACGGGCGTCGCCCCGGCCTCGGCCATGTGGTAGCCGGAGATGGAGATGGTGTTCCAGCGCGGCATCTCCTTGTGGCAGTAGGCGAAGATGTCGGCGATGAGGCGCAGGGACTCGCGCGGCGGGTAGATGTAGGTGCCGCGGGCGATGTACTCCTTGAGCACGTCGTTCTGGATCGTGCCGGTCAGCTGGTCACCGGCGACGCCCTGCTCCTCGGCGACGAGCTGGTAGAGCAGGAGCAGCGTCGAGCCGGGCGCGTTGATCGTCATCGACGTCGAGATCTTGTCGAGGGGCAGGCCGTCGAAGAGCGTTCGCATGTCGTCGAGGCTGTCGACGGCGACGCCGACCTTGCCGACCTCGCCGTGCGCGATGGACTCGTCGGAGTCGTAGCCCATCTGCGTCGGCAGGTCGAAGGCGACGGACAGACCCCCCGTGCCGGCCTTGACGAGCTGGTGGTAGCGCTGGTTGCTCTCCTTCGCGGTGCCGAACCCGGCGTACTGGCGCATCGTCCACGGACGACCGGTGTACATCGACGGATAGACACCGCGGGTGAAGGGGTAGCTGCCGGGCGCGCCGAGCTTGCTGTCGGCGTCGAAGCCGGCCAGGGCCGACGCGTCGTAGACGGGCTCGATGGGCAGGTCGGACTCGGAGCGCGCACCAGTGCTGTCAGCCATGCTGCCGAGCGTATCGGCGTGGCCTCGGGCGACCGCGCCCCCGCCGAGGAACGTTGCCGATCTCACGTCGCCGAGGACGTATGCCGTGTCCCCAGATTTGGGGCCGGACGTGGCCTCTCGACGCGGGCGGGAAGGCGGAACGTGGCCTCTCGACGGTTGGGGAGGGTCAGGGGGTGTCGGTCGGCCAGGTCCGGGTGATCTCGGCCTTGCGGGCGGCCCACTCCCCCTCGAGCTCGGCGAGCCGGTCGCCGAGGAACTCGAGGAAGGCCACCGAGAGCTGCAGGCGCCGACCGGCCTCGGTGCCGAGCCCACCGACGGCGGGTACCCCCGCACGCAGGCCCGACTCGATCTGGGCCAGCATCCGGTCGCGTGACAGCATCGCGCCGTGCCAGGCGTCGGCCTGCACGACGTAGACGTCGCGGCGGGACCCCCGCTCGCGCTCCTTGCCGATGAGGTAGGTCTGGGTCAGGTAGCGCACGGCCCCGGACACCGCGGCCGGGCTCACGTCGAGCGACTCGGTCAGCTCCGCGGCGGTCATCCGGCCGTCGTCGTCGGCGAGCAGCCGGGCGAAGACGCGGGCGGCCAGGCGCGGCATGCCGGCGTCGGTGAGGGTGTCGCCGAGACGTTCGACATAGGCCGAGACCCCCCGCTCGTCGCGGTTAGACCGCTGTCGCACTGACGTCACCACTCCTCCTCCGTCGCGTGGACCGACCCTGACCCAACTCTCATGGCATTCAGTAAACCGTGAAAGTTGTGTATTGTCGATTCATGACCTCCGCCATCCAGGTCCACGACCTGCGCAAGACCTTCGGGCACACCGTGGCTCTCGACGGGCTCGACCTCGACGTGGCCACCGGTGAGATCCACGGTTTCCTCGGCCCCAACGGCGCCGGCAAGTCCACGACGATCCGCATCCTGCTCGGTCTGCTGCGCGCCGACGGCGGCAGCGCGACACTGCTCGGCGGCGACCCGTGGCACGACGTCGAGACGCTGCACCGCCGCCTCGCCTACGTTCCCGGCGACGTCGCCCTCTGGCCCAACCTCACCGGGGGTGAGGTCATCGACATCCTCGCCCGGCTCCGAGGGGGCGTGGACGAGAAGCGGCGCGCGTCGATGCTCGAACGGTTCGACCTCGACCCCACCAAGAAGGGTCGCTCCTACTCGAAGGGCAACCGGCAGAAGGTGGCCCTCGTCGCGGCCCTGAGCTCCGACGTCGAGCTGCTGCTGCTCGACGAGCCCACCTCCGGTCTCGACCCGCTCATGGAGGCGGTGTTCCGCGACGTCGTCCGCGAGTTCCGGCAGGGCGGTGGCACGGTGCTCCTCTCGAGCCACATCCTGTCCGAGGTGGAGCAGGTGTGCGACCGCGTCAGCATCATCCGCGCCGGGGTCAACGTCGAGTCGGGCACTTTGACCGACCTGCGCCACCTGTCCCGAACGACCGTCCGGGCGACCGTCGCACGCCCGGTCGACGCGGCTCTGCTCTCCGGGCTGCCGGGCGTCGGCGACGTCCTCGTGTCCGACGACCGGGTGACGTGCACCGTCGGAGGCGACGACCTCGGGCGGCTGCTCGAGGTGCTCGGGACCTACGGCATCTCGGCCCTGACGAGCGCCCCGCCGTCACTCGAGGAGCTCTTCATGGACCAGTACCGCACGACGTCGACGGCGACGTCGTGACCGCCCTGGCCGTCCCCGCACGTCAGTCCAGCGCCGGACTGACGGGGACCACCTCGCTGCTGCGGCTCGCTGCGCGGCGCGACCGGGTGCTCGTGCCGGTCAGTGCGTTCGGCCTCGCCGCCTTCGTCGCCCTGTCGGCGCAGGCGACGTTCGCGCTCTTCCCCGATCTCGAGTCGGCGCAGCAGGGCATGGCCTCCACGCTCGCCAACCCGGCGCTCGTCGCGATGTACGGCCCGATCTCGAGCCTCAGCATCGACTCGATCGCGACGCTCAAGTCGGTGCTGCTCGGCGGCGTCTTCCTCGCCCTGCTCGCCTACGTCGTCGTCCGGCGCCACACGCGGACGGAGGAGGAGGCCGGCCGCCTCGAGCTGCTCGGGGCCGGCGTCGTCGGGCGCCGGGCGGCGCTGACGGCCGCCGTGCTGCTCGGCACCGCCGCCGTGCTGCTCACCGTGGTCCTCACGGTGGTCTGGTCGATCGCCGTCGGGCTCGACGCCGCCGGCTCGGTCGCCCTCGGCGTCTCCTGGCTCGTCATGGGACTGTCCTGGGTCGGCGTCACCGCGGTCGCCGCGCAGCTGACCTCGAGCACCCGTGGCACGGCGGCGTGGTCCCTCGGCGCGCTGGCCGTCGCCTTCCTCGTGCGGGCCGTGGGCGACACCGCCGGTGCCGACAGCCCGGCCCGCGTCCTGTCGTGGCTGTCGCCGCTCGGCTGGGGCGTCAAGGTGTCGCCCTTCGGCGAGAACCGCTACTGGATCGCGGTGCTCGGGCTCGCGCTCTACGCCGCACTCGTCGCCGCAGCGTTCGCGATGCTCGACCGGCGGGACCTCGGGTCCGGGGTGCTGCCGAGCCGAGCCGGGCACGACCGCAGCCCCGTGCGCTCCGCCGGCGCGCTGACCCGACGCCTGGCGCGTGGCACGCTCGTCGGCTGGGTCGTCGCGTACGTCGTGCTCGGCCTCGTCCTCGGGTCGATCGCGGGCAGCGTCGAGACGTTCGTCGACTCGCCCCAGGTCGCCGACATGTTGCGGGCGATGGGCGGCGACGCCGGCTCGATCACCGACATCTACTTCGCCACCGAGCTGCACTTCGCCGCCATCGGTGCGTCGGCCCTGGCCATCGCCCTCGTCACGAGGATGCACACCGAGGAGACGACGACGCGCCTCGAGTCCGTCCTCGCGACGCCGGTGCGACGCACCGCGTGGGCGCTCGGACACATCGGGATCGCCATCGTGGCCTCCGCTGTCGTCATGCTCGTCAGCGTCGTGGTGGCCGGCCTCGTCCACGGGGCCGACGTGGGTGATGTCGGCGGGACCGTGGTGCGCCTCGTCGGAGCCGCCCTCTCGACGCTGCCCGCCGTCTGGGTGGTCCTGTCCGTCGCCATGCTGCTGTACGGCGCCCTCCCCCGCTTCACCGGCCTTGCCTGGGCGGCGCTCATCGTCTTCCTCCTGCTCGGCGAGTTCGGCGACCTGCTCGACCTGCCGGGCTGGCTCGTCGACCTCTCACCGTTCACGCACCTGCCGGCGCTGCCGGGCGGCGCGTTCGACGGCGCCCCCCTCGTCGGGCTCACCCTCGTCGCCGCCGCTCTCGGCGTCGCGGGGCTCGCGGCGCTGCGTCGTCGCGACATCGGCTGACCTGACCCACCGGGGTCGCCGGTTGCCACCCGTCGTCGACGGATGTCGACGGATGTCGACGGATGTCGACGGATGTCGACGAGGCCCCGGCGGGTTCGCACGGGTTCGGGCATCGACGGACGGCTCGATACGGTGTCCCCCATGACAGGCATCCCCGGCTTCTGGGCCGTGATCCCCGCCGGCGGCTCGGGCACCCGGCTGTGGCCCATCTCGCGCCGCAGCTCGCCGAAGTTCCTGCACGACCTGACCGGGTCCGGGCAGTCGCTGCTGCGTGCCACGTGGGACCGCCTCGAGCCGCTCGTCGACGACCGGATCCTCGTCGTCACCGGGGTCGCCCACGAGGAGGCGGTGCGTCGCCAGCTGCCGATGCTCGGCTACGACGCCGTCATCGGCGAGCCGTCGCCCCGCGACTCGATGCCCGCCATCGGGCTCGCCGCCGCCGTCCTCGAGCGACGCGACCCCGAGGCGGTGCTCGGCTCGTTCGCCGCCGACCACGTCATCACCGAGCCCGACAACTTCCGCCGGGCCGTCGCCGAGGCCGTCGTCCTCGCCCGGCGCGGCGAGCTCGTGACCATCGGCATCGAGCCGACCGAGCCGGCCACCGGCTTCGGCTACATCCGGCTCGGCGCACCACTTGACGTCGTCGGTGCGCCGAGCGCCCACCGCGTCGACGACTTCGTCGAGAAGCCCGATCTGGAGACGGCGACCCGCTACCTCGAGAGCGGCGAGTACCGCTGGAACGCAGGCATGTTCGTCGTCGGCGCGACCACTCTGCTCGAGCTGCTCGCCGAGAACCACGCCGAGATGGTCGGCCACCTGCGCACCATCGCCTCCGACCCCCGCCGCATGCGGGACCTGTGGCCGTCGCTCCAGAAGATCGCCATCGACCACGCCGTCGCCGAGCCGGCTGCTGCCGCCGGCCGCGTCGCCGTCGTGCCCGCAGCCCTCGGCTGGGACGACGTGGGCGACTTCAACTCGCTCACCAAGCTCGTCACCGAGTCGAGCGAGCTGCCGGGCATCACCGCCATCGGCCCGGCCGACGACATCATCAGCATCGACTCGACCGCCACGGTGTCGGCGGGGGGACGGCTCGTGGCGCTCATCGGCGTCGACGACATCGTCGTCATCGACACGCAGGACGCCCTGCTCATCACGCGACCGGACCGCGCCCAGGACGTCAAGAAGGTCGTCGAGATCCTGGCCGCCCAAGGCCGCACCGAGCTCCTCTGAGAGCGGCTGAGCCGGGACGGTCACCTCGTTTCCAGCGGATCGGGCGCTGGACCTGTTGCCTCCGTCCCCGAGCCCCCACCGGGGCGTATGCCGTCCGCGCGCTCAGGCGCCCGGCGCGGGCTGCTGGGTCGCGTCCAGGACGAAGTCCCAGAACCGCCCCACCTGCTCGGGCGTCTCGACCCCGATCGGCGCGTAGTGCGTCGGGCGGCGTCGCCGGTCGTGCCAGAAGCCGCCCGTGCCGATGGTGTCGTCGGTGGCGATGAGCCACACGGCGGTGTCGGCGCCCGAGTCGGCATCGCGCAGCAACGGGCCCGTGACGGCGGCGAAGCGAGGCAGGGAGTCCGTGACACCCGGGGTGTCGGCCCAGCCGGGGTGCATCGAGTGGATGCGGATGCCGTCGACCTCCAGGTCGCGGGCCCACAGCTCCGTGAGGACGAGCTGCATCCGCTTGGTCCGGGCATAGGCCGTGACCGGAGAGTAGTCGCCAAGGGTGTACTCGGGGTCGTCGGCGGCGAGGCGCTGGCCGTAGGCACCGCCGGACGTCACGAGGACGACCCGCCCGCCGGCGAGTGACCCGCGCAGGCCGTAGGTCAGCACGTGCGGGCCGAGCACGTGGGTGGCGAGGGACAGCTCATGACCCTCCGGTGTCGTCGTGCGCTTCGGCGGCATGACGCCGGCGTTGTGCACGACGGCGTGCAGGCTGGGCACCTCGGCCGAGAACTGCCGGGCGAACTCCGCCGTCGCGGCGAGGTCGCTCACGTCCGCGACGTGGGTCGTGACGTCGGCGAGCGGCTGCTCCTCGAGCAGCAGGGAACGGGCGTCGTCGAGGCGCGAGGCGCTCCGGCCGGTGAGGTGCACGGCGGCGCCGAGTCGACTGAGCCCCCGGGCGGTCGCCAGACCAAGGCCGCCACTCGCGCCGGTGACGAGGACGTGTCGTCCGATGAGGGCGCCCGGCACGGGGTCGTGCGGCCACCAGTTCCGGCGCACGGCCGGACCGATCTTCGTGTAGCCGAGGACCAGGGACTTGTCCATCACCCAGTCGAGGGCCGCGGCCGCTTCATGAAGCACCATGACCACACCCTAGGTCCGCGTGCACCACGCGCGGGGCGGGTCGTGATCACCCCGACGCGACGCACGGGGACACTAGAGTGAGCCGCGGCGCCCGACCAACGACGGTGGAGGTTCGCACGATGAGTGAGACGAGGCTCGACCCGGCTTCCGGCGGGGGCGGATCGGTCGCCGGCGGGGTCGGCTCGCCCGGGCGGGCGCAGATCGCCGAGCGCACCCTGCGGGGCGACCGGTGGTGGGTCCAGCCGGTCATCACCGTCACCCTGCTCGTCATCTGGCTGCTCTACGCGCTGGTGCGGACCTCCATGCAGCGGTACTACTTCGTCGAGGCGTACCACTACCTCACCCCCTTCTACTCCCCCTGCGTGACCGCCTCGTGCGTCCCCGAAGCGCGCCACCTCGGCACCTGGCTCGGTGAGCTGCCGCCCCTCGTGCCGTATGCGTTCTTCCTGCTGCCGCTCCTGCTCGGCTTCCGGCTCACCTGCTACTACTACCGCAAGGCCTACTACCGGTCGTTCTGGCTTTCGCCGCCGGCCTGCGCCGTGGCCGAGCCGCACGCGAGGTACACCGGCGAGACGCGTTTTCCCCTGATCCTGCAGAACATCCACCGCTACTTCTTCTACGCCGCGGTCGTCGTCTCCGCGATGAACACCCTGGACGCCTTCGACGCCTTCCACGGCAAGGACGGCGGCGTCGGCATGGGCCTCGGCACGCTGATCATGCTCGTGAACGCCGCCTTCCTCTGGCTCTACACCGCGTCGTGCCACTCGTGCCGCCACCTCATCGGCGGACGCCTCAAGCACTTCTCCAAGCACCCGGTGCGCTACCGCGCCTGGACCGTCGTGTCGCGGCTCAACACCCGGCACATGCAGCTCGCCTGGATCACCCTGGGCACGCTGATGATCACCGACGCCTACATCGCCCTGGTCGCGTCCGGGGCCCTGACCGACCTGAGGTTCTTCAACTGATGACAGCCGAGCTGGAGACCTACGACTACGACGTCCTCATCATCGGAGCGGGCGGGGCGGGGCTGCGCGCCGCGATCGCCGCACGCGAGAGCGGACTGCGCACGGCCATCATCTGCAAGTCCCTCTTCGGCAAGGCGCACACGGTCATGGCCGAGGGCGGCATCGCCGCGAGCATGGGCAACGTCAACAGCAACGACAGCTGGCAGGTGCACTTCCGCGACACGATGCGCGGCGGCAAGTTCCTCAACTCGTGGCGGATGGCCGAGCTGCACGCCAAGGAGGCCCCCGACCGCGTGTGGGAGCTCGAGACGTACGGCGCCCTCTTCGACCGCACGCCCGACGGACGCATCAGCCAGCGCAACTTCGGTGGTCACGAGTACCCACGCCTCGCCCACGTCGGCGACCGCACCGGGCTCGAGCTGATCCGCACGATGCAGCAGAAGATCGTCTCCCTCCAACAGGACGACGAGCGTGAGTCCGGCGACCCCGAGAGCCGGCTCAGGGTCTTCGCCGAGGTGACGATCACGGACCTGCTCCAGGATCCGAGCGGGGCCGTCGCCGGCGCGTTCGGCTACTGGCGCGAGTCGGGCCGCTTCGTGCGCTTCAACGCGCCGGCCGTCGTGCTCGCGACCGGCGGCATCGGCAAGTCGTTCAAGGTCACCTCGAACTCGTGGGAGTACACCGGCGACGGCCACGCCCTGGCCCTGCGCGCCGGGTCGAACCTCGTCAACATGGAGTTCGTCCAGTTCCACCCGACAGGCATGGTCTGGCCGCCCTCGGTCAAGGGCATCCTCGTCACGGAGTCGGTGCGTGGCGACGGCGGCGTGCTGAAGAACTCCGAGGGCAAGCGCTTCATGTTCGACTACGTGCCCGACGTCTTCCGGGGTCAGTATGCCCAGACGGAGGAAGAGGGCGACCGCTGGTACACCGATCCGGACCGCAACAAGCGTCCGCCCGAGCTGCTCCCCCGCGACGAGGTGGCGCGCGCCATCAACTCCGAGGTCAAGGCAGGACGCGGATCCCCCCACGGCGGCGTCTTCCTCGACATCTCGTCGCGCCGCACCCCGGAGGAGATCCTCAAGAAGCTGCCGTCGATGCACCACCAGTTCAAGGAACTGGCCGACGTCGACATCACGAAGGAGCCGATGGAGGTCGGCCCCACCTGTCACTACGTCATGGGCGGTGTCGAGGTCGACCCGGACACCGCCGCCGCTGCAGGAGTCCCCGGCCTCTTCGCCGCCGGGGAGGTGTCGGGAGGGATGCATGGGTCCAACCGCCTCGGCGGCAACTCCCTCTCGGACCTGCTCGTCTTCGGCGCCCGCGCCGGCAAGGGCGCCGCGGCATACGTCCAGGGCCTCGGCGACCGTCGGCCGGACGTCGACCAGGCGGTCATCGACGCCGCCGCGGCCGCTGCGCTCGCGCCGTTCGAGGAGGAGGGCGGTGAGAACCCGTACACCCTCCACCAGGAGATGCAGCAGACGATGAACGACCTCGTCGGCATCATCCGCACGGCCCACGAGATCGAGCGAGCGCTGGACCGACTCGCCGAGCTGAAGGTCCGGGCCCAGCACCTGACCGTCGAGGGCCACCGGCAGTTCAACCCCGGCTGGCACCTCGCCCTCGACCTGCGCAACATGCTCGCCGTCAGCGAGTGCGTCGCCCGAGCCGCGCTGCTGCGTCAGGAGAGCCGCGGCGGGCACACCCGCGACGACTACCCGACGATGGACCCTCACTGGCGGGGCCGCAACCTCATCTGCTCGGCGCACGGCGACGCCATCGAGGTGCGCGAGCAGCCGATGTCGGCCATGCGCGGCGACCTGTTGGCCCTCTTCGACACCGACGAGCTCGCCAAGTACCTCACGCCGGAGGAGCTGGCCGCGGTGCCGGCCCCGGCGACGCACACCGACGGGAGCAGGTCATGAGCTACGACGCGAAGTTCCGGGTCTGGCGCGGCGACGCGGACGGCGGAGACCTCGTCGACTACACCGTCGAGGTCAACGACGGCGAGGTCGTGCTCGACATCATCCATCGCCTGCAGGCCACCCAGTCCGGCGACCTCGCGGTGCGCTGGAACTGCAAGGCGGGCAAGTGCGGCTCGTGCAGCGCCGAGGTCAACGGCATGCCGCGGTTGCTCTGCATGACCCGGATGTCGACCTTCAGCGAGACCGAGACGGTCACGGTCACGCCGCTGCGCGCCTTCCCGGTGATCCGCGACCTCGTCACCGACGTGTCGTTCAACTACGCCAAGGCGCGACAGATCCCCGCCTTTGCCCCGCCGGAAGGCGTGGCCCCGGGCGAGTACCGGATGCAGCAGGTGGACGTCGAGCGCTCGCAGGAGTTCCGCAAGTGCATCGAGTGCTTCCTGTGCCAGGACACCTGCCACGTCGTGCGTGACCACGAGACGAACAAGGAGGCGTTCGCCGGCCCGCGGTTCCTCATCCGCGCGGCCGAGCTCGACATGCACCCGCTCGACGCGCGCGACGACCGTGCGGACTTCGCCCGCGAGGAACAGGGCATCGGGATGTGCAACATCACGAAGTGCTGCACCGAGGTCTGCCCCGAGCACATCAAGATCACCGACAACGCGATCATCCCGATGAAGGAGCGCGTGGCCGGGCGCCACTACGACCCGCTCGTGTGGCTGGGTACGAAGATCGGTCTGCGCAAGCGCTGAGGTGGGCTCACCGGACGCGACAGTGGAAATGATCACACTCGGCGTGTACCGGGCGGTAGCCGTCGGAGCCGGCAAAGACTCGGGGATAGGGTTTCGAGCGTGGCCACCAAACTTCTCCCGGTGACGGGATCGAATCGACCTGCATCGGCCCGCCGGAGCACCGTGTTCATGAAGATGCTCATGGCTCTCTCGGGCGCGCTGTTCGTGTTCTACGTCCTCGTGCACATGTACGGCAACCTCAAGATCTTCGGCGGTGTCGACGCCTTCAACGAGTACGCCGACCACCTCCGGACGCTCTTCACGCCCTTCCTGCCGTTCGGCGGCTTCCTCTGGCTCTTCCGCGTCGTCCTCGTCGTCGCGCTCGTGGCCCACGCGTGGTCCGCGTTCTACCTGTGGAGCCGTGCGCGAGGGGCCCGGACGACGCGCTACGTGGCCAAGGCCGCGGCCCGGGCCACGGTCAAGAGCAAGATGATGCGCTGGGGCGGCGTCGCGCTGCTCCTCTTCCTCGTGTGGCACCTGCTCCAGTTCACGATCGTCAAGTTCAACGTGGGCTCGATTCCGGCCGAGGGCAACCCGGGCCTGCTCGTCATCAGCAGCTTCCAGGTGTGGTGGGTCGTCCTGATCTACCTGCTCGCCCTCGTCGCCTTGGGCCTGCACCTCTACCACGGCGTCTGGAGCGCCACCCAGACCCTGGGCTGGGCCGGCAACGCGACCGCGCGCCGGCGCGCCAAGACGCTGGGGACGGTCATCGCGCTCGTCACGAGCGTGGGGTTCGCCCTGCCGCCGCTCGCCATCCTCTTCGGATTCGTCAAGGGAAGCTGACCAGTGACCACGACCTCCACGACACCCGACTCGCCGCTGCCCGGCCTCGTCCACGGCCTGTATGCCGAGGGTGAGCCGATCCGCGACACGAAGGCCCCGACCGGTCCCATCGACCGCCGCTGGAACACCCGCAAGTTCGAGGCCTCGCTCGTCAACCCGGCCAACCGCCGCAAGCTCTCGGTCATCATCGTCGGCACCGGCCTCGCCGGTGGCGCGGCCGCCGCGACGCTCGGCGAGGCCGGCTACAACGTCAAGTCCTTCTGCTACCAGGACTCCCCGCGCCGCGCCCACTCGATCGCCGCGCAGGGCGGCATCAACGCCGCCAAGAACTACAAGGAGGACGGCGACTCCGTCTACCGCCTCTTCTACGACACCGTCAAGGGCGGCGACTACCGCTCGCGCGAGTCGAACGTCTACCGCCTCGCCGAGGTCAGCACCAACATCATCGACCAGTGCGTCGCGCAGGGCGTGCCCTTCGCCCGTGAGTACGGCGGGCTGCTCGACAACCGCTCGTTCGGCGGTGTGCAGGTCTCCCGCACCTTCTACGCCCGGGGCCAGACCGGCCAGCAGCTGCTCATCGGCGCCTACCAGGCGCTCGAGCGCCAGGTAGCCGCCGGCACGGTGGAGATGTTCAACCGCCACGAGATGCTCGAGGTCGTCGTCGTCGACGGCAAGGCCCGCGGCATCATCGCCCGCGACCTCGTGACCGGCGAGATCGAGACCCACCTCGCCGACGCCGTCGTGCTCGCCTCCGGTGGCTACGGCAACGTCTTCTACCTCTCGACCAACGCGATGGGCAGCAACGTCACCGCGACGTGGCGCGCGCACCGCAAGGGGGCCTACTTCGGCAACCCCTGCTACACGCAGATCCACCCCACGTGCATCCCGGTGGCCGGCGAGCACCAGAGCAAGCTGACGCTGATGTCGGAGTCGCTGCGCAACGACGGCCGCATCTGGGTGCCCAAGAACGCCGCCGACTGCGAGAAGGACCCGCGCGAGATCCCCGAGGAGGACCGCGACTACTACCTCGAGCGGATCTACCCCTCCTTCGGCAACCTCGTGCCGCGTGACATCGCCAGCCGCCAGGCCAAGAACGTCTGCGACGAGGGCCGCGGCGTCGGCCCCAAGGTCGGCGACTTCCGCCGCGGGGTCTACCTCGACTTCACCGACGCCCTCAAGCGGATGAGCGCCGAGGCCGTCGCGGAGAAGTACGGCAACCTGCTCGACATGTACCAGCGGATCACGGGTGAGAACCCGTACGAGGTGCCGATGCGCATCTACCCCGCCGTGCACTACACGATGGGCGGCCTGTGGGTCGACTACGACCTCCAGTCGAGCATCCCGGGCCTCTTCGTCACGGGCGAAGCGAACTTCTCCGACCACGGTGCCAACCGCCTCGGCGCCTCCGCCCTCATGCAGGGCCTCGCCGACGGCTACTTCGTGCTCCCGCACACGATCCGTGACTATCTCGCCAAGGGCCCGTTCGACAAGCTCGACGAGTCCCACGAGGCGGTCGCCGAGGCCCGCGCCTCGGTGGACGCCCGCGTGGCGAAGCTGCTGTCGATCAACGGCGACCGCTCGGTCGACTCCTTCCACAAGGAGCTCGGCAACATCATGTGGGAGTACTGCGGCATGGAGCGGTCCGAGGAAGGCCTCCGCAAGGCCATCGACCTCATCCGTGGCCTGCGCGACGAGTTCTGGCGCAACGTCAAGGTGCTCGGCGCGGCCGACACGCTCAACCAGAGCCTCGAGAAGGCCGGCCGCGTCGCCGACTTCCTCGAGCTCGGAGAGCTGATGTGCATCGACGCGCTGCACCGCCGCGAGTCCTGCGGCGGCCACTTCCGCGCCGAGTCCCAGACCGAGGACGGCGAGGCGCTGCGTCACGACGACGAGTTCGCCTACGTCGCCGCGTGGGAGTGGGGCGGGCAGGACGGTGCGCCGGTCCTGCACAAGGAAGACCTGGTCTACGAATTCGTCGAGCTGAAGCAGCGGAGCTACAAGTGAACCTCACCCTCAAGATCTGGCGTCAGGCCGGCCCGACGACCAAGGGCGAGATGGTCACCTACCCGGTCACCGAGATCTCCGAGGACATGAGCTTCCTCGAGATGCTCGACGTCCTCAACGAGCAGCTCAACGCCCGGGGCGAGGAGCCCATCGCCTTCGACTCCGACTGCCGCGAGGGCATCTGCGGGATGTGCGGCCTGATGATCTCGGGCAAGGCCCACGGCCCCGAGGTCACGACGACGTGCCAGCTGCACATGCGCAGCTTCTCCGACGGAGACGAGATCACCGTCGAGCCGTGGCGCGCGGACGCCTTCCCCGTCATCAAGGACCTCGTCGTCGACCGCTCGTCCTTCGACCGGATCATCCAGGCCGGTGGCTTCATCAGCGCCAACACCGGCTCGGCGCCCGAAGCCCACTCCGTGCCGGTGCCCAAGGACAAGGCCGACCGCGCCTTCATGGCGGCTGCCTGCATCGGCTGCGGTGCCTGCGTCGCGGCCTGCCCGAACGCGTCCGGCATGCTCTTCATGGGGGCGAAGATCACCCACCTCGGCGAGCTCCCCCAGGGCCAGCCGGAGCGTGATGCGCGCGTCGTCAACATGGTGAGCCAGCACGACCACGAGGGCTTCGGCGGCTGCACGAACATCGGCGAGTGCTCCTCGGCCTGCCCCAAGGAGATCCCGCTCGACGTCATCAACCAGCTCAACAAGGACCTGCGCGGCGCCCTGATGCGCGGCGAGTGAGGCGCGACGCCCCCACCGCAGGACCCCGACGACCCGCCCCGGAGCATCCGGGGCGGGTTAGTCTTTCCCGGCGATGACGCCCAAAGACCCGGCCCGACGTCGCCCGTGGACGGTCCCCGTCGCGGGCGCGGCGCTCAGCGCGCTCGGGCTCGGGCTCGCCCTGACGACGACGTATGCCGTCCCGTCGGCTGCCGGTGCGCCCCTCCCCCGCGTCGCAGCCGCGGCGCCAGCCGTCGCCGCACCGACGTGCGCGCCGTGGCAGACCCGCCAGGCCGTCCCGGTGGGGGTGACGCTGACGCCGCGGGTCTTCCCGACCGACGAGCCCGCGGCCCGGGCGTCGACCGCGCGACCCTCCGCGTCGACCTCCGCGACGACCTCCGCGACGCCGTCCGCGACGGCGCAGTCCCAGGTCCCGGTCCCGCGCCCGACCGCCGCGCCGACACCGGCGAAGCCGCCGAAGGTCCGCGTCGTGTGCCGCAACGCGCCACCCACCCCCTTCGCCCACCCCGCGTGGACGCCCGAGACGGTCGTCGGCGGCTCGCGCCTGGCCGAGTCCGGGGTCGTCGTCGACCGGCCGGCCTCCGTGCCCGCGCCGCCCGAGGTCTACGACGTCTCGTACGTCGTGGCCGACCTCGACACCGGCGAGGTCCTCGCCGCCAAGTCCCCGCACGCATGGCTGCGGCCGGCCAGCACCCTCAAGACCCTGACCGCCCTGACGCTGATGCCGCGGCTCGACCCGCGACAGGTCGTCGTCGCCGGCCAGGACGCGCAGGACGCGGCCGGGTCACGCGTCGGCATCCTCGCCGGCAACCGCTACCCCGTCTCGAGCCTCTTCGACGCGATGCTGATGTTCTCGGCCAACGACGCCGTCTACGCGCTCGCCGACGCCGCGGGCGGCTACTCGGCCACGGTGGAGGCGATGAACGTCACGGCCCGTGAGGTCGGGGCCCACGACACCCTCACCGTCGACCCGAGCGGCCTCGACGACGGCGCCCAGCGGTCGAGCGCCTACGACCTCGCGCTCATCGGGCGCGACGCCATGCGCCTGCCGGCCTTCCGTGCCACGATCGCGAAGCGCGACAGCGTCTTCCCCGGTGGGAAGGACAAGCGGGGGAAGACGTGGCCCGCCTTCCACGTCTACAACATCAACGAGCTGCTGCGGCACTACCCCGGCGCCGTGGGCATCAAGCCCGGCCGCACCGACCGTGCGCAGCACACCTTCATCGGGGCCGCGACCCGCGGCGGCCGCACCCTCGTCGTGACGCAGATGGGCAGCATCACCGGCTCGTGGAGGCCGACGGCGGCCCTGCTCGACTGGGGCTTCGCCAACGCCGACCGGGTCACTCCCGTCGGGCGGCTCGTCGAGCCCGGCGAGGCCGCTGCACCGGTCGCGGTGCCCGAGCTGCCGGAGCTGCCCACCGGCGGCGCGACGGACACCGGAGTCGGTACGGGGATCGCAGCCCCGTCCGGGACGGGCGCGCCTGCCCTCGTGGCGGTCCCGGCGAGCGAGGTGACGGCATACGACCGCACGATGTCGCTCGTCGTGCTGGCTGCGGCCGGCGTCGGCACCACCGGCATCGTGCTCCTCGCGGTCGCCCTGCGGCGCCGGCGCGGGGTGTGAGCGCCCGACGCCTCGGCCGGCGTCAGCTCACCGCATCAGCCGACGAGCCGCGGCCACGGCCGCCGCGGCTGCGGCACCGACGACTGCGCCGGCGGCGAGGCTGACCCGGTCGACGGCGCGTGATCCGGCGGCGTCTCGACCAGTCACGCCAGCGTGCCCCGGCGCCACCGTGACGGGGGCTGCCGCATACGGCACGAGGCTCGTGTCGGCACCGGAGGCGAGCGGGGAGACGAACACGGGGCGGGCGGCTCTGGACAGGGGCGAGCGGCCGGTGTCATCGCCCAGGGCGTCGAGGTCGACGTCGTTGGCGGCCCACGCGGCCGAGAGCAGGATGACCTTGGACATGAGGTCGAGCCAGAAGAGCAGTCCCACCGAGAGGGCGACCGCCCCGAGCAGCGGGTTCGCCGTGGCATGGCTGACGAGGAAACCGCCGAACAGCTTGAGCAGCGTGAGGATGACGGCGCCGATCACCGCTCCTGCACGGACGTCGCGCAGCGGCAGCGGTGCTCCCGAAAGGGTCCGCAGCAGGACGACGAGGATGAAGGTGTCGACGACGACGCCGATGAGGAGTCCCACCAGGCCGACCAGAAGTCCGTTGCCCTCGAGACCGACCCACCCGGCGACCTGCTCGGTCAGACCCCCGATGCTGCTCGTGAGGATCGCCGAGACCGCGACGGCGGTACCGACGGTCACGAGGACCAGCAGGTCACGGGCCATCGTCCGCACCATCGCGTGGGTCGCGACCTCGAGACCGAAGACGCCGCGGATGCCGGTGCGCAGCGCCCGGACCCACCCCATGCCGGCGAACAGCAGCGTCACGAACGAGATGATGCCTGTCAGGGTGAGCGTCAGGCTCGCCGGCGCCTCGATGCTGATGATGCCGTCGGGGTTGCTCGGCGTCTTCACCATCCCGGGGAGGGCGTTGTTGAGGGAGTCAGCGATCGCGAGGACGAGGTCGGGCCGGTCCTGCAGGACGAAGCCGAAGATCGCGAAGGCGAGCGCGAGCGCCGGGAAGATCGAGAAGAAGGCGTAGTAGCTGACCCCCGCCGCGAGCAGGTTGCCGCTCGAGCCGCTGAAGCGGGTCCACGCCCGGTACGCAGCCAGGGCCTTGAGCCGATCCATGAGGGGCCCGAGCGCCGGCACCCGTCAGCCCCCGACGAGGGTGAACTCGTGCACGGGACGCCACACGTCGTCCTCGCCCAGCTCGTAGAGGTGGTACGCGCCGACCTCGAACGCGACGGAGTAGTCGGCGAGGTCGGTGAAGGCGAGGTCGAGCGACTCGGCCGGCACGTCGTGGGCCACGGTGACGTGCGGGTGGTAGTAGAACTCGAGCTCGCGGCTCACCGGACCTGAACGCAGCGCGCGCTCGAGCGCCTCGCAGTTCGAGACGCCCCGGGCCACCTGGATGAAGACGACATCGGACAGCGGCCGGAACGTCCCCGTGCCACGCAGGACGACGTCGAACGGGGCATGCCGGGCGGCAACGTCGGCGCAGTGGCGCAGGTAGGCGGCATACGCCTCCGCGTCGACCTCGGTCGGCGGCAGCAGGGTGATGTGCGCGGGGATCTGCCAGGCCTGGGGGTCACCGAAGTCGGCCCGGCGACGCTGGAGATAGTCACCGTGCGGTGCCGGGATCGGGATCGAGACGCCGATCGTCGTGGGGCGCGCAACACTCACGCCCCCGACCGTACCGAATCCCAGAGGCGCCCGAGCGTCTGGGGGGCGGAGCGTCGGGCCGGGGTCACCGACCAGGGCGGCCGAGCAGCCCGACCTTGTCGTAGACGCGGCGCACGGTGGCCTCGGCGACCCCGCGAGCCCGCTCGGCACCGTCGGCGAGGATGCGGTCGAGCTCGGCCCGGTCGGCCATGAGCTCGAGGGTCCGGGTGCGGAAGGGCGTCACCGCCTCGACGACGACCTCGGCCACGTCCTTCTTGAGGTCGCCGTAGCCCTTGCCTGCGTACTGCTCCTCGAGGATCGCCACCGGCGTGCCCGACAGGGCCGAGTGGATCGAGAGCAGGTTGGAGATGCCTGGCTTGTGCTCCTCGTCGAAGCGGATCTCGCGTTCGGCGTCCGTGACGGCCGAGCGGATCTTCTTCGCGATGCGTGCGGGCTCGTCGAGCAGGCTGACGAGCCCCGTGTCGGAGGCGGCCGACTTGCTCATCTTGGCCGTCGGCTCCTGGAGGTCCTGGATCTTGGCCGTCGCCTTCATGATGTGCGGCTCGGGCACGACGAGCGTGTCCCCGAAGCGCTGGTTGAAGCGGCCGGCCAGGTCACGCGAGAGCTCGAGGTGCTGGCGCTGGTCCTCGCCCACGGGCACGACGTTCGCGTCGTAGATGAGGATGTCGGCGGCCTGCAGCACGGGGTAGGCGAAGAGACCGACGTTGGTGTTGGTGCCCTTGGCCGACTTGTCCTTGAACTGGGTCATCCGGCTCGCCTCACCGAAGCCGGTGAGCGTCCCGAGCACCCAGTAGAGCTCGGTGTGCTGGGCGATGTGGCTCTGGACGAAGAGCGTCGAGCGTGCCGGGTCGACGCCGCCGGCGATGAACTGCGCGGCCGTGATGCGGGTGCGCTCGCGGAGCACCTCGGGGTCGGGGGCGACGGTCAGGGCGTGGAGGTCGGCGACGAAGTAGAACGCGTCGTGCGTCTCCTGCAGACGCACCCACTCGACGAGCGCCCCGATGTAGTTGCCGAGGTGGAGCGAGTCGCTCGTCGGCTGCATGCCGGAGAGGCTGCGCGGCGTCGTGGTCGGGAAGGAGGGCGTCGAGGACATGGGTGCATTCTGGCCCATGGCCGGCCACGGGCCCCACACCGCCCGTGGGTGGGGTCCGAGACCCCGTCTGGTGCAGGGTCCGTCAGGAGACGGCCCGCACGACGACGAGCCAGGCGATGACCGGGCAACCGACGACGGTGATGATGGCGATGACGCGCAGACCCGCGGCGTGGTTGTAGACCTTGGCGAGGACCGCGGCGAGCACTCCCAGCACCATGACGCTGAGGGACCACGACGAGAAGAGGGCGCTGACCTCCACGAGGTCAGGGCTCTTGGTGACGTTGGCGATGGTGGCTGCCTTGCCCACCGGTCCCCACGGCGCGGGCAGCGGTACCTGGGCGAGCAACAGGAGGGCCATGCCGAGGAGGTCGGTGCGCAGGTGGGACGGGCGCCTCGCGGCGCGCTGACGACGACTGCGGACATCGGTGGACGAGGGGGCGGCGGGCAGCCGTCGGGCTCTCGGTAGCACGAAGAGGACACCGGGCGCGCCGACGAGGATGGCGAGGAAGGCGGCATACAGCTTGGGCCGGCCGTCCGAGGCGAAGTGGAAGAGGCTGACGAGGGGCACGGTGGCTCGGGTCAGCAACCACACGTAGGCGAGGAACGCGACGACCGATGCCGCCACGAGAGGCGTCTCGCCCATGCGGCGACCGACGAGCTCCCGAGGCATGGCCGTTAGTGTAAGCGTCGGAAAGCGACGATCTGGACACCTACACTGACGTCGTGGACAACTCCGGACGGCAGACCAGCAGCCTCTTTGACGACGGGCTCGAGGACGATCTGCAGCACGGCATCACGTCCGAGGACGACCCGTCGTCCCACGAGCGCGGCGACGGCTCGGACCTCGACCTCCCCCGACGGGAGGAGAAGCGTCGGAACCGCAAGGTGCTGGTGGCCGCGGTCGTCCTGCTCCTCGTTCCCGTCCTCGCCGTCGTCGGCTACCTGGCCTACCTCAACCACGTCGTCACAGCCAACGTGAAGCAGGAGTTGCTGCTGCCCGACGCAGGGGCACCGGCCCCGACCGCGCCCGGCGGGGCCGCCGTCCCCACCGGGACGGGCACCAACTACCTCATCATCGGCAACGACGCCGGCCCTGACCGCGAGGGGGCGCGCTCCGACGTCATGGTCCTCGCGCACGTGCCCGCCGACCGCTCGAACGTCACGTTGATCCACTTCCCGCGCGACCTCTACGTCTCCATCCCGGGCAAGGGCAAGAACAAGCTCAATGCCGCGTACGCCTTCGGTGGCGGCCCGCTCCTCGTGCAGACGATGCAGCAGCTCCTCGGCATCAGGGTCGACCACGTGGCCATGCTCGGCTTCGAGGGCTTCAAGAGCATGACCGACGCCGTCGGCGGCGTCGACGTCAACGTCGAGGAGGCGAGCAACCAGCCACCGTACGTCTTCACCCGCGGCGTCCAGCACATGGACGGCGCGATGGCCCTGGCCTTCGTGCGGGAGCGCCACCAGCTCAGCGAGGGTGACATCTCCCGAGGTCGGCGCCAGCTCGCGTTCATCAAGGCGCTGATGCTCAAGACGCTGAGTGCCGACACCCTGACCAATCCGGTCCGGCTCAAGGACTTCACGGAGGCGGCGACGAGCAACCTCACCGTCGATCAGAACCTCGACGTGGGAGCCATGCGCTCAGAGGCCTTCGCCCTGCGTGGCCTGCGTGGCGGGGACATCCGTTTCATCACGGCGCCCTTCACCGGCTTCGGCACGAGCCCGGCGGGCGCCTCCATCGACATCGTCGACGAGCCGAAGATGGGCGAGCTCGGTGATGCGATCCGCAACGACGAGCTGAACGCCTACAAGTAACCGCGAACCTGCCGGCCGCAGCCCGGCACGGTCGCGCTCAGCGTTGCCGTTCGCCGCGCAGCTTCGCCTCGTGCGCGCGGCACGCCTCGAGCGACGGGAGCAGGCCCCGCTCGCGCGCCTCGCCCAACGACGGTGCCGCGGCGTCCTTCGGCGAGAGCACCGGCTCGAACCCGTCGGGCAGGACCAGGCCCACCTCCGGGTCGAGGGGGGTGATGCCGCGTTCGATCGTGGGGTTGAACACCTCGGAGCACAGGTAGACGGCCGTGCCGTCCTCGACGCAGGCGAGCGCGTGGCCGAGCCCCTCGGCGAGGTAGACGGCCCGCCGGTCGACGGTGTCGAGCAGGACGGAGTCCCACTGCCCGAAGGTCGGCGACCCGACCCTGACGTCGACGACGAAGTCGACGAAGACCCCGCTCGTGGCCGTGACGTACTTGGCCTGCGAGGGCGGCACGTCGGCGAGGTGGATGCCGCGGAGGGCTCCTGCCGACGAGACGGAGATGTTGGTCTGCCGGACCTGCATCTCGTGGCCGATGGCCTCGGCGAGGCGGTCGGCGCGGAAGCCCTCGGCGAAGACGCCTCGGTCGTCGGGGAACTGGCGCGGCGTGATCTCGAAGGCTCCGTCGATGCGGAGCGGGCGGATGTCCATCAGGTCCGGGCCTTCACGGGGTGGTGTCCTTGCCCTCGGCCAGCAGGGCGTGCAGGTAGAGACCGTAGCCGCTCTTGGCCTGGTCGTCGGCGTGCCGCCGCATGCCGTCGTCGTCGAGCCAGCCGTTGCGCCAGGCGACCTCCTCGACACAGCCGATCTTCTGCCCCTGCCGCGCCTCGACGACGTGGACGTACTGGCTCGCCTCGATGAGGCCCTCGAACGTGCCGGTGTCGAACCATGCCGTCCCGCGCGGCAGGACGCTGACCGAGAGTGCCCCGCGACGGAGGTACTCGTCGTTGACGGCAGTGATCTCGAGCTCGCCGCGCGCGCTGGGGGTGAGGTCCCGGGCGATGGCCACGACGTCGTTGTCGTAGAAGTAGAGGCCGGGCACGGCATAGCTCGACTTCGGGCGTTCGGGCTTCTCCTCGATGGAGATGACGTGGCCGTCGGGGTCGAACTCGACGACGCCGTATGCCGTGGGGTCGGCGACGCGGTACGCGAAGACGTGGCCACCCTCGACGTCCCGGTGGTCGGCGAGCCGGGTGCCGAGCCCGGGCCCGAAGAAGATGTTGTCGCCGAGGACGAGGGCCACCCGGTCGTCGCCGATGAAGTCGGCACCCAGCACGAAGGCCTGGGCGAGACCCTCGGGACGCGGCTGGACGGCATACGTGATCGCCATCCCCCACTGCGAGCCGTCGCCGAGGAGACGCTGGAACTGCTCGGCGTCCCCCGGGGTCGTGATGACGAGGACCTCGCGGATGCCGGCCATCATGAGCGTCGACAGCGGGTAGTAGACCATCGGCTTGTCGTAGACGGGCATGAGCTGCTTGCTGATGCCGCGCGTGATCGGGTGCAGCCGGCTGCCCGTGCCGCCCGCGAGGATGATCCCCTTCATGGTCGGCCAGCGTATGCCGTGTGCGACGTCGCCGTGCACGACTCCGTCACGCGACGGCGCGCCACGTCTCGAGGTTCGTGTCGGATCGCCACGTCGCGTCGGCGACGGCCAACCAGCCGCCCTGGTCGACGACGCTGATGGAGACCTTGCCGTCGGCCCCGTCGAGCGAGGTCTTGACGCAGGCGACCTTCGAGGCGGCCGAGCCGGAGACCTTGGCGACCTCGACGCCGGCGCAGTCGTCGGTGGCCCGCGCGACGTAGATCTGGGCCGCACCTGCGCCGTCGCGGGCACCGACGGCGAGGGCGCCCTTCACGGTGGCCAGGGCGGTCCACTTCCCGCCCCCGTCGGTCGAGCGGACGAGACGGCCGTCCGCGCAGACGACGACGGCGCGGGTGGCGCTGACCCGGGCGAGGTCGACGACCGTGGTGGGGCCGCACGGTCGGGCGTCAGGACGTGTCGGTGTGATGACCCGGGTCGGGTCCCCGCCGGGACGGCGCGACCAGCCCCCCTCGACGTCGCGCGGCCCGCTCCACGACGCAGCGTCGTCGTCGGTGGCGTACTCTCCCACGGCGCACCCGGCACCCTTGGCGCCGATGACGAAGCCGCGGTCGGCGTCGACGGGCTGCACGCGCCCCATGGCCTGGACGGGTGGGGTACGGGTGGTCCACGTGCGTCCGCCGTCGGTGGTGACCGAGAGGGTCGCGCCGCCGTCGCGGCACGTGCCGAGCGTCCCGCGCCAGGCGCGTCTGTCGTCGACGGCCGCGATGACCTGACGCACCGGGGTCACGCCGACGACCGTCGCGGGCGAGGTCGTGGGCGTCGCCGCAGCGGTGGACGGCGTGGACACGGGCGTCTGGGGCTCCGCGGACGCCCCCGCATGGTCGGGCCGGAAGGCGAGCACGACGAGGAGCAGGTCCACGACGACGAGGGCCAGCAGGCCCACGAGCGCCAGCCGACCCACCGATCTGTCCGACATCCACCGAATCACGAGCGTCACTCTACGGACCCGCTGGACTCGATCCGCGCATTCGGGACGTCTCGCACTAGGATGCGCGGGAAGTGAAGTGTCGGATTGTCCGGCGAGGAGCCGTGTCACCGGGCGCGGCCGATGAGAAATGATGGCGATAGTGGAGCTGCAGGACTACCTCAACGTGATCCGGAAGCGGTGGATGATCATCGCCGCCGTCGCTCTCGTGACCCTCGGTCTGGCGGCTGCCTACACCGCGCTGACACCACGCACGTATGCCGCGACGACGCAGTTCTTCGTGTCCACGTCCGGCGACGACACGACATCCTCCCTCGCGCAGGGCAACACGTTCACGCAGGCCCGGGTCAAGTCCTACTCGCAGCTGCTCGAGTCGCCGAAGGTGCTCGACCCGGTCATCAAGAGGGTCGGCATCGACACGTCTGCCGACCGGCTTGCCGCACAGGTGACGTCGACGATTCCGCTCGACACCGTCATCATCGACGTCACCGTGACGAGCGGGTCCCCGGCCGGCGCCCAGCGCATCGCGGCGGCCATCGGCGACGTCTTCCCGCAGATCATCCAGGAGATCGAGCGCAAGCAGGGACAGGAGAGCCCGGTCAAGGTCACGGTCGTCAAGGAGGCGGCGGTCGACCCGACGCCGGTCAGCCCGAAGCCGGCCCGCAACCTGGCGCTCGGTCTCATCCTCGGCCTGCTGCTCGGCTTCGGCGTCGCGCTGCTGCGCGACGTGCTCGACAAGTCGGTCAAGTCCCAGCGGGACCTCGAGGCGGTCACCGACCGCACGATCCTCGGTGGCATCGCCTACGACAGCGACGCCTCTGCCCACCCGCTCATCGTCCAGGTCGACCCGCGTTCGCAGCGGGCCGAGGCGTTCCGCTCGCTGCGCACCAACCTCCAGTTCATCGACGTCGCCAACCCGCCCAAGTCGATCGTCGTCACGTCCTCGCTGCCCGGCGAGGGCAAGTCGACGACGACGGCCAACCTCGCCCTCAGCCTCGCCGAGACCGGTCTCAAGGTCGTCGTCATCGAGGGTGACCTGCGCCGACCGCGCCTGCTCGACTACCTCGGCTTCGAGGGGTCGGTCGGCCTGACCGACGTCCTCGTCGGACGCGTCGCGGTCGACGACGTCCTGCAGCCGTTCGGCCGCACCGGGCTGCGGCTGCTCGGGGCGGGCCCCATCCCGCCCAACCCGAGCGAGCTGCTCGGCTCGTCCAACATGGAACAGCTCGTCGAGGACCTCGCCGAGCGCTTCGACTACGTCCTCATCGACGCACCACCGTTGCTGCCCGTCACCGACGCGGCCGTGCTCAGCACGATCGTCGACGGAGCCATCGTCGTCGTCGGCGCCGGTGTCGCCCAGCGCGAGCACGTGCGCCGTGCGCTCGACTCGCTCGAGGCCGTCAACGGCTCGGTGCTCGGCCTCATCCTCAACCGGGTCAAGGCCAAGGAGGGCGGCGCCGGATACGGCACCTACGAGTACGACTACCGGCCGGAGAGCGAGCGCCAGCGCGCCAAGGGACGCTCCATCCGCCGCCAGCGCCGACCGGTGGCCTCCGAGGACGACCTCGGCCCCGTCACCCCGCGCCCGTCCACGACGGGCGCCCGCGGCGTCGCTGAGCCGGGTGCACCCGTGCCCGGCATCGCACCCACGGCCGCGGTGCCCGCAGGCCCTGCGGCTCCTGCCACTGCGCCGGCGCCGGCGCCGGCGGGGACGTCCCGTGCTCCGCACGCCGAGCACCAGCCCGGCTACCCCGCGGGCGACTCGATCTACCGGTGAGCCAAGCGGTCACCGTCACCGGCTGACATGCGCAGAGAAGGACCCCGTGACCATCCGGTCACGGGGTCCTTCTCTGCGTCTCAGCCCAGGGACTGTGCCCTGGAGGAGGCGGCGACCGTGCCGAGCGCGGCCACGACGACGGCGAGGAATTCCTCGATGCGGTCGAAGGCCTCCGTGTGCGTCTTCGCGGAGCGTCCGTAGGGGTCGACCACGTCGACGTCTCCCGCCTCGTGCGGCGCGACGGTGCCGCGGGCGGCGGAGGCCTCGGCGACGACCTGCGGCAGCCACGGGTGGGTCGGGACGATCGGCCGCCACAGCTGGGACGAGCGGCACAGGTCGGCGAAGTCGCCGAGGGCGAAGATCCGGCGCATCGCCGCAGGGTGGAGGCGCGCCACGTCGCCCCGGTGGGCGCGAGTCAAGGTCAGGACCAGCTCCGACCCGTCGAGGATCTGCGGGGTGACAGACCGCGCCGCGAAGTCAGTGACGTCCGCGCCGAGGCGTCGCAGCTGCTCGCTGGTCTGGGGCTCGATGTCTGAGCCGACGACGGCGCCGGTACCGGCGCTCGTGATCGGCACGGCGGCACTCGGGAGCAGCTGACGCAGGCGCCGCTCGGCATAGGGCGACCGACAGATGTTGCCGGTGCAGACGAAAAGGATGCCGCGGTCGCGAGGGGTATCCCCGGGCATCATGCCCTCATGTTTCTCTCGGCGTGGTCGGGTGAGACTCGATCCTAGATGTCGCTCCTGTGACGCACGTGGCCAAACGGCCGCATTGGCGGGTTTGTCTCAGGAACCTGACAGCCGGTGCCGAGGCTACGCCGCGACCTCACCAGATCGAGCTGGATCGTCGCCCCATGCCCCGGTAGTCCCAGCCCGCGTCCGTCCACGCGTGCGGGTCGAGCACGTTGCGCCCGTCGATGATCCGCGGGGTCGCCACGAGCGTCTTGGCGTGGGCCGGGTCTAGATGCACGTAGTCCTGCCACGCCGTGAGGAGCATGACGAGATCGGCGCCGCTCAGCGCCTCCTGCACCGAGTCCACGATGTGGAGGTCCGGCCGGGCCAGGCGCACGGCTTCCGTGCCCGCGGGGTCCGTGGCGACGACGTTGGCGCCGCGCCCCCACAGGCGGCCGGCGATGTCGAGCGCCGGTGAGTCCCGCACGTCGTCACTGTCAGGCTTGAAGGTGAGGCCGAGGACGGCGACCTTGACGCCGACGAGACGGCCGCCGGCCATCTCGGACGCCAGGTCGACCGCGTGGTCGCGCCGGCGCATGTTGATCGAGTCGACCTCGCGCAGGAAGGTCAGCGACTGGTCGACGCCGA
Organism: Terrabacter sp. Ter38; assembly: GCF_024519435.1. Lineage (GTDB taxonomy): Bacteria > Actinomycetota > Actinomycetes > Actinomycetales > Dermatophilaceae > Terrabacter. The sequence continues at coordinate 511,649 of NZ_JALJRZ010000003.1, read as the reverse complement.
GCTCGCCGGCGCGGGCCATGAAGGCGCGGATGTCCTTGGGCAGGCAGCCACCGCCGAATCCGATGCCCGCCTGGAGGAACTTCGAGCCGATGCGGTCGTCGTGGCCGATGGCCTCGGCGAGACGCGAGACGTCCGCTCCGGACGCGTCGCACAGCTCGGCCATCGAGTTGATGAAGGAGATCTTCGTGGCGAGGAAGGAGTTGGCGGCGACCTTGACGAGCTCGGCCGTCGGGTAGTTGACGAGCAGCCGCGGGATGCCGGCCGCGATGATCGGGGCGTAGACCTCGTCGACGACGGCGCGGCCGATCTCGCCGCGGTCGCGGTCGTCGGGCAGGCCGTAGACCACGCGGTCGGGGCGCTGGGTGTCCTGGACGGCATACCCCTCGCGGAGGAACTCCGGGTTCCAGACGACGACGGCGTCCACGCCCGCCTCCGCGAGGCGGTCGGCGACGCCCTGGGCCGTGCCGACGGGGACGGTCGACTTGCCGACCACGACGATGGGGCCGTCGGACGACGGAGTCGCGTTGGCGATGATGTCCTCGACGGCGCTCCACACGTAGCTCATGTCGGCGGCGTAGCTGCCGCCGCGCTGGGGGGTGCCGACCGCGATGAAGTGGACCCGGGCACCGGCCAGGGCCGTCTTGTCGGTCGTGAAGCGCAGCGAGCCGTCCGCGACGCCCTGGCGCAGCAGCGGCTCCAGGCCGGGCTCGTGGAACGACGGCACGCCGGCCGCGAGCTTGGCCACCTTCGCCTCGTCGATGTCGACGCCAACGACGTCGTGGCCGAAGTCGGCCATGCACGCCGCGTGCACCGCTCCGAGATATCCGCATCCGATGACCGAGATCTTCACGCCGGGCAGCATATCGAGCCCGCGAGAACGGCTGGTGGCCGTGAAGTCGCCCGCGCTTGGTTACCCTCGGCCTCATGCGGGTGCTCGTGACCGGCGGAGCCGGCTTCATCGGATCGAACTTCGTCCTGCGCGCCCGCGAGGTGCGGCCCGACTGGGGCCTGACCGTCATCGACTCGATGACGTATGCCGCCAACCGCCGCTCGCTCGCGCCGGTCCTCGCGGACCTCGGCGGTGACGGCTCGGTCGAGCTCGTCGAGGGCTCCGTCGCCGACGCGCCGCTCGTCGACCGGCTCGTCGCCGACCACGACGTCGTCGTCCACTTCGCCGCCGAGTCGCACAACGACAACAGCCTCGACTCACCGTGGCCCTTCGTCGAGTCCAACGTCGTCGGCACCTTCACCCTGCTCGAGGCGATCCGGCGGCACGAGAAGCGTCTGCACCACATCTCGACCGACGAGGTCTACGGCGACCTCAAGCTCGACGACCACGAGCGCTTCACGGAGTCGACGCCGGTCAACCCCTCCTCCCCCTACTCGGCCACCAAGGCCGGGGCCGACCTGCTCGTACGGGCCTGGATCCGGTCGTTCGGCATCAGGGCCACCGTCTCCAACTGCTCGAACAACTACGGCCCGCGCCAGCACGTCGAGAAGTTCATCCCGCGCCAGGTCACGAACGTCCTCGACGGCATCCGCCCCAAGGTCTACGGCTCGGGGCTCAACGTGCGCGACTGGATCCACGTCGACGACCACAACGACGCCGTCATCGCGATCCTCGAGCAGGGCCGCCTCGGCGAGACCTACCTCATCGGCGCCGACGGCGAGCGCGACAACCTCGAGATCGTCGGGATGATCCTCGAGCTGCTCGGCAAGCCGGACGACTGGTTCGAGCACGTCGACGACCGACCCGGCCACGACCTCCGCTACGCCATCGACGCGACGAAGCTGCGGCGCGAGACGGACTGGAGGCCGCGCTACGGCGACGTGCGCGCCGGCCTCGAGGCGACGATCGAGTGGTACGCCGCCCACCGCGACTGGTGGGAGGCCGCCAAGGTCGAGTCCGAGCGCACCTACGCGAGACTCGGGCGATGAGCGTCGCGGCCGGCGCCGGCCGGGCGCTCGTCACGGGCGCGGGCGGCATGCTCGGACACGACGTGGTCCCCGCCCTGCGTCGGGCGGGTTGGGTCGTCACGGCCATGGACCGAGCGGACCTCGACGTCACCGACCCGTCCCAGTGCGTGGCCGCGATCGACGGGCACGACCTCGTCGTCAACACCGCCGCCTACACGGCCGTCGACGCCGCCGAGACGGACGAGCCGAGCGCGTTCGCGGTGAACGCTGTCGGAGCCGCCAACGTGGCCCGGGCGTCCTCGCGAGCCGGTGCGCGCCTCGTCCACCTCTCGACGGACTACGTCTTCGATGGGACGGCCACCGAGCCGTATGCGGTGGACCACCCGCTTGCACCGCGCTCGGCCTACGGCCGCACCAAGGCCGCCGGCGAGTGGGCTGTCCGGGCCCTCTGTCCCGAGTCGTGGGTGGTGCGGACCGCGTGGCTCTACGGAGCCGCCGGCCCGAACTTCGTGTCGACGATCCTGCAGCTCGCCGGCGAGCGGGAGACCGTGTCGGTCGTCGACGACCAGGTGGGCCAGCCGACGTGGACCGTCGACCTCGCCGACCTCGTCGTGCGTCTCATCGCCGCCGACGCCCCATATGGCATCCACCACGGCACGTCGAGCGGGCAGACCACGTGGTTCGGGCTGGCGCGGGCCGTCTTCGAGCTGAGCGGGCTCGACCCCGCGCGAGTGCTCCCGACGACGACCGACGCCTTCCCGCGGCCGGCGCCCCGGCCGGCGTGGAGCGTCCTGTCGCACGACAGCCTAGAGCGTGCTGAAGTCGCCCCCCTCGCCGACTGGCGGGCTGGACTGGCGACCTTCAGCGCGTAATGTCGGGTTCGTCGTGACGTGCCCGTAGACTCACGGTGCCACTTCCGACGTAGACGAGGTTCTTGATGTTCGTGCACGACAGCGCCGACGTCGCTGCCGACGCAACGGTGGGTGACGGCTCGAAGATCTGGCACCTCGCCCAGGTACGCGAGGCCGCGCAGATCGGCGCCAACTGCATCATCGGCCGCGGCGCCTACGTCGGCGCCGGCGTCACCATGGGCGACGGCTGCAAGGTCCAGAACTACGCCCTGGTCTACGAGCCTGCGATGATCGAGGACGGCGTCTTCATCGGTCCCGCGGTGGTCTTCACCAACGACCACTTTCCGCGGGCCGTTGACCCTGACGGCGCGGTGAAGACCGGGTCGGACTGGGAAGCAGTCGGCGTGACGGTCCGTCGCGGTGCCTCCATCGGAGCCCGTGCAGTCTGCGTGGCGCCAGTGACGATCGGCAGCTGGGCGATGGTGGCCGCCGGAGCGGTCGTCACCAAAGACGTGCCTGACTTCGCGCTCGTCGCCGGGGTGCCTGCACGCCGGATTCGATGGGTGGGACGAGCGGGCGTCCCTCTCGAGCCGGACGCTGACCTGTGGCGTTGTCCGAAGACCGGGGAGACGTACGTCGAATCCGACGGCGTCCTCACCGCCACCAGCCGTTGACCACGAAGCAGATCAGAGGAACCTCCACGTGAAGATCACGACCGTCGGACTCGGCAAGATCGGCCTGCCCTTGGCAGTGCAGTTCGCCTCGATGGGCCACGACGTCCTCGGCGCCGATGTCAATGCATCGACCGTAGAGCTCGTCAAAGCGGGTTCAGAGCCCTTTCCGGGCGAGGCACACCTGCAGCAGAAGCTCAAGGAGGTCGTGGCGGGCGGACGGCTGGTCGCCACCACCGACACCACTGCGGCGGTGCGCCAGAGCGACGCCGTCGTGGTCGTGGTGCCCCTCTTCGTGGATGTCGAGGGCGTCCCGGACTTCGGCTGGATGGACTCAGCCACGCGCGACATCGCGAAGGGACTCCGTCCTGGCACCCTCGTCGCCTTCGAGACGACACTCCCCGTAGGCACCACACGTGACCGGTGGAAGCCGATGCTCGAGCAAGGCTCTGGGCTCACGGAGGGGGTTGACTTCCACCTCGTCTTCTCCCCCGAGCGCGTTCTCACGGGGCGCGTCTTCGCCGACCTCCGCAAGTACCCCAAGCTGGTCGGAGCCCTCTCCCCCGAGGGGGCGAAGGCGGCCATCGCCTTCTATGAGTCCGTGCTGGAGTTCGACGAGCGACCTGACCTCGAGCGCGGCAACGGGGTCTGGGACCTCGGCTCCGCCGAGGCCGCCGAGATGGCCAAGCTGGCCGAGACGACCTACCGGGACGTCAACATCGGCCTGGCCAACCAGTTCGCGGTCTACGCACAGAAGGCCGGTATCGACGTCTACCAGGTGATCGAAGCCTCCAACTCCCAGCCGTACAGCCACCTCCACCGCCCCGGCATCGCCGTCGGCGGACACTGCATCCCGGTCTATCCACGTCTCTACCTGTGGAACGACGGGGACGCCAGCGTGGTGCGTGCGGCCCGTGAGGCGAACGCCGCGATGCCCGCCTACGCCGTGGGCCTGGCACGAGGTGCTTTCGGGGATCTCACCGGAGCCCGGGCGCTGGTCCTCGGAGCGAGCTACCGGGGCGGGGTGAAGGAGACGGCTTTCTCAGGAGTCTTCGGGACGGTCGAGTCCTTGCGTGCAGAGGGTGCCGTCGTCACGGTGCACGACCCGATGTACAGCGACGCCGAGCTCATCGCACTCGGTTTCACACCACACACGCTGGGCACACCCGTCGACGTCGCCATCCTGCAGACGGACCACACGGAATACCAGTCCCTGACTGCCGACGACGTGCCCGACGTCCGGGTCATTGTCGACGGTCGCAACATGCTGTCCCCGGATTCCTTCCCGGACGCCGACCTACTCACCATCGGCAAAGGCCTGACCACCACATGACAGGGAACACCATGGAGTTCATCCCGCCCGCCAAGCCGATCATCGGCGACGATGAGCGCGGCGCCGTTGACCGCGTGCTGCGCTCGGGCATGATCGCTCAAGGCCCTGAGGTCGCCGCCTTCGAACAGGAGTTCGCGGATCACTTCCGGCTTGGTCGTCCCTGCGTGGCGGTGAACTCCGGCACCTCGGGCCAGCACTTGGGGCTGCTGTCATGCGGCGTCGGCCCCGGCGACGAGGTCATCGTCCCGTCCTTCACGTTCGCGGCGACGGCGAACTCCGTCGCGCTGACCGGCGCGACGCCCGTCTTCGCCGACATCGACGCCGATGACTTCTGCCTCTCGCCTGCCGCCGTCGAAGCCGCCATCACGGAGCGAACCGTGGGCGTCATGCCCGTGCACCTCTACGGCCATCCGGCGAAGATGGACCGACTGCTGGAGATTGCCCGGCGCCACGGCATCCAGGTCTTCGAGGACGCCGCTCAGGCGCATGGTGCCTCACTGCATGGCACCCCCGTCGGGGCCTTCGGCTCGTTCGCCATGTTCTCCCTGTATCCCACGAAGAACATGACGTCTGGTGAGGGCGGAATGGTGTCCGTGGCCAACCCCGAGATTGAGCGCCTCATGCGTCTCTACCGCAACCAGGGCATGGAGAGGCAGTACCACAACGAGGTCGTGGGCTTGAACAACCGCATGACCGACATCCACGCGGCCATCGGCCGTGTCCAACTGACGAAGGTCGACGCCTGGAACGAGGCACGCCGAAGCAATGCTGCCTTCTTGACCGAGAACCTCGAAGGCGTGATCACCCCGACCGTGGCCGACGGCGCAGTGCACGTCTTCCATCAGTACACCGTGCGGGTGCCTGAGGTCCGGGACGGCCTGTCCCGAGCCCTGCGAGAGGAGCACAACGTGGGGTCGGGCATGTTCTATCCGGTGCCGAACCATCGCCTCGCCCCCTTCAGCGTCGACGTGGACCTGCCGGAGACCGAGAAGGCGGCCGAGCAGTGCCTGTCGCTCCCCGTCCATCCGTCGCTCACCCCCCGTGATCTGGAACGCATCGTGACCGGCGTGAACGCCCTTGCGAAGGCGGGTGTCTGATGTCAATCCTCCGAGCTGGACTCATCGGTCTCGGGATGATGGGTCGTCATCACGCTCGGGTCCTGTCCTCGCTCGACGGCGTGGAGCTTGTCGCAGTCGCAGACCCCGGTGGCGATCCCCATGGCGTGTCGGGTGACCGACCGGTCCTCAGGGGAGTTGAAGACATCATCCGCGCGGGGGTGGACTACTGCGTCGTCGCCGTTCCCACCGCGTATCACGAGGAGATCGGCCTCGCCCTTGCCGATGCCGGCGTGCATGCCCTCATCGAGAAGCCCTTGGCTCCGGATGTGGCTTCCGCGCAGCGCCTCGCGGATGCGTTCGAACGTGCTGGTCTCGTGGGCGCTGTCGGCCACATCGAGCGCTACAACCCCGCACTGCAGAGCGCGAGGGCCCGCATCGAGGCCGGCGAGCTCGGCCGGGTCTACCAGGTGGCGACCCGCAGGCAAGGACCGTTTCCCGCGCGGATCGCGGACGTCGGCGTGGTCAAGGACCTGGCTACCCATGACGTCGACCTCACCGCGTGGGTGACGCAGCAGGAGTTCGTCCGCATCAGCGCCAACGTCGCATATCGCAGTGGGCGTGAGCACGAGGACCTCGTTGCGGCGACCGGCATGCTTCGGGACGGGACGGTGACGAACCACCTCGTCAACTGGCTGTCGCCCCTCAAGGAACGGGTGACCACCATCACGGGCGAGCGCGGGGCCTTCGTGGCGGACACACTCACAGCAGACCTCACGTTCTACGCCAACGGCTCTGTGAAGGTCGTCCGCGAAGAGATCGCGCAGTTCCGAGGTGTGTCTGAAGGCGACATGATCCGGTATGCGATCGCCAAGCCCGAGCCACTCCGAGTCGAGCACGAGCAGTTTCGCGACGCGATTAACGGCGTGGAGGCGGACATCGTCACCATGCGGCAGGGCCTCGAGACAGTGAAGGTTGCCGAAGCGTGTATTGAGTCAGCGCGCAGTGGCTCGATAGTGTCGCTGGTGTCCTTGTCGAGCCTCTGAAGAGCAATGAGATCAAGGATGAGACCGCGACGGGCTCTAGTGACGACCACGATCGCGTTGTCGGCGGACAAATTCCATCGAGAGCTAGTTAGACAACTCCAGTCGGACGGCTATGACGTCTGTGTCGTATCGTCCCCAGGACAAGGACTCGAGAACCTGCGTCGAGACCTAGGAGTTCGGACACGGGAACTGCGCATGACGCGCGAGATCTCCCTGTGGGCAGACGTCTGTGCGCTTGCGAAGTGGATGCGGCTCTGCCTGGCAGAGAGACCACAGCTCATCGTGGCTGCCACACCCAAGGCCAGCCTGCTGAGCATGATGGCCGGTAGGGCCACGGGTGTACCTCGCCGGCTCTACTCCGCGGTGGGCCTGAGGCTGGAAGGAGCCCGCGGAAACCGTCGGCGCCTGCTGGCGGCCGTCGAACGTGCCACGACGAGCGCCGCAACCGAGGTTGTGGCCAACTCCCCGTCCCTAGCGGCGCGCTACCGCGAGCTGCGTCTCGCGCCCGAACACAAACTCAGGCAGACATTGCCTGCGAGCAGCCACGGGGTCGACTGCTCGCACTTCCAACCCGGCCCTCCCGACCCAGACCTCGCGCAAGGCCTGGGGCTAGATCTGACGAGGCCTATCGTGGGCTTCGTTGGTCGGTTGACCCACGACAAGGGGATCCAGACTCTTTTAGACGCCATGGCGGAGCTGGCCGACGCTGGCTCCCAGGTTCAGCTCCTGGTAGTTGGACCGCAGGACGAGGCAGACTCCGATGACTATCTAGAGAAGTTGGCGACAATCGGGGGCTGCGTAGTAGCGGTCGGGGCAGTGGAAGATATCCGCCCATACTTCTCGCTCATGGACGTGCACGTTTTGCCGACGTTACGGGAAGGTTTTCCCAATGTCGTCCTAGAGGCGAGCGCTATGGAGATTCCCACGGTCACCACTGACGCAACGGGCTCGGTGGACAGCGTCCTGTCCGGACGCACGGGTCTGCTCGTGCGTCGTCAAGAGCCTGACGCCCTGGCGAAGGCCTTGCGCACCCTCATTGATGACCCGGAGACTGCAGAGCAGTACGGTCGTGAGGCCCGGCAATGGGTTGCGGAGGCGTTCCGACCTGACGCGGTGGTCCGATCACTGCTGACGTGCCCGGCCCCACGGTCCCGTCCGGAGGAAGGGCTGGGGACACCATGCGCATCTTCCTGACCCGCCTCACGGCGGCCAGCTTGGCGTTCTACCTTTTGTTCGGGCAGCGGCTGACCGTTGCCGCGTCGACGGGCGGCCGCGGAGCAGTGAGCCTGCCCGAGATGATGTTCTTGGGGCTATCGGCGCTCCTCTGGTTCACGCTCAAGATCCGAGTCGACGGCCCCCAGGCCAAGGGACTCTTCCTTTCCACGGTCGGGCCGCTGTTCACCCTCTTGGTGTTGCTGCCTTTCATCGGAGTGCTCGTCGGGGATTACGAGTTGCGAGCCCTCTACGGCTTCGTTGTCGTTCTGGTCCCCGTCTCCATCCTGGTGCTCGGGACGGCGGCATCGCGATGGCAGGTCGACCTTCGGGGACCTGTCTTCATCGCCGTGGTGGGGCAGGGCGTCTATGGACTAGGACAGCTGCTCGCGCGCGTCGGAGTTATGCCTGCAGGGCTGTGGAGCTCCGCCCTCAACTGGGACGCCGAGACCCAGGCGGCGTACAGCGAGTCCTACGTGATCTCGTCGCGGAGCACAGGCTTGTTCGTGAACCCGAACGAGTTCGGGTTGTGGAGTGTTCTGGCGGTCATCTTTGGTGCGCTTTACCTGCAGGGACGACGAAGGGCGATCGCGATAGGGCTTGGCACCATCGGCGTCTTTGCCTCCCAATCCAGAACGGCATGGCTGGCTTTCGCCCTCCTTCTCCTCACGATGATGGTGGCGAACCTCCTTCGGCCGCGAACCGCCAAGTTGAGCCTCGTCGCGATGGCGCTGGCTGCTGTCACTGCGGGCCTTGTGGCCCTTTTCGGGGGCTTTTCCAGGCTTGTCGAGGCTGGAGCCGTGAACCGCTTCAACTCAGGGCTGGGCGTTCTCACAGGAGCGGGCGCGAGTGAAGACGCCAACCTATCTGGGCGCTACGTCGGATGGGAACGGGCCAACGATTTCGTCAAGGACTATGTGTTCGGAACGCTTGGGCCGCCGCAGCTCAAGTTTGGCGGCTCGATCGACAACCAGTTCGTCAGCTACTACCTCCAGGGGGGTCTGCTGTTGGTGTGTGCCTACGTACTCGCGTTGGCATCACCGTTCATCGTCCTGCCGCGAGCGATTCACCAAGCATGGAAGCTAATGCTCGTCGCGGCCGCTCTCGCAATCTTCTCCTACACCGCCAGTCCCATGGACAGCCCCGCAGCCAGCTCACTCGCCTGGGTCTGCGTCATACTCACCGTCCAGTCCTCGCTGTTTCGCGGTTCGACACTCGCCAAGAACGACGGCGCCGAGTCGGCAGATCCAGAAACCGAGCCACCACCCGGCGTCAGGATCGGAAGGCAATTGTGAAGATGCATCCCAAGTACGTGCTGATCGGACAAGGCGGTTGGGTTCGAAAACTCTCAGCCGGTTTGCAGGATGTAGGTTTCAGGGTCGAGGGTGTGCCATTGGACTCCGCGCGAGAGGCCCTCAGCCCGACCACATGGGCGCGAGTGCAGGCGGCGGACGTCCTAGTGCGAGTGGGCTTCCGGCCTGGGGCACGGACGTGGCGAGGACTTGCCTTCGACTGGGCACTCAGACTCTTCGGTCGGGGAGCGACAACCGCCTGCTACTGGATCGGCAGCGACGTCCTGCATCTCACCTCAGACCTCGCGCGGGGATCTCAGGTGGCCGCTTGGCGGACCCCCGCACTGGGAGTGGACCACCACCTCTCAGGCTCGGAGCCCCTCCGGTCAGAACTCGCCCGGGCCGGGATCTCTGCACCGGTCGTCGGATTTCCCTGGCGGACGGTGCAAGCGCCAGACGTGCTCCCACCATTCCCGCCACAGTTCACAGTTCTGACGTACGTTCCGGACTCGAGATCGGACTTTTACGGTGGTGCCATCATCGTGGCTGCGGCTCGACAACTTCCCGAGGTCCGCTTCGAGGTCATGGGCGGCACAGGAAGTTGGGTGGAGGAACCTCCGCCCAACCTTCACTTCTTGGGATGGGTCGAAGACCCGGCTACCGCCTATGCACAAGCGACATGCGTGTTGCGGCTCGTTCAGCACGACTCCATTGGAGGCACGGCGGTCGAGGGGCTGCTCTTCGGGCGTCCAGTTCTCTATTCGCAGGCGCTAAAGCACACGCTCAACGTCGAATTAGACAGGGACGCCGTCTGTCGAGCGTTGGCCAAGGTGGCGCGGGAGTGGGCCGCCGGGCGACTCAAGCCCGACGAAGGCGCTGCCCGATGGGCACGCACGACCTTCGATCCAACCACGCGGTTCCAGAATCTCGCCCGTCACCTGTCCATGTTGTCAGACGAGCCGCCTGCCCCGCGCCTGACCTACCTGACGCTTCAGGCGACGAACGAGGGACAAGCCGCACATGCCCACGTGCATGAGATCGTCCGCGGCCTGGCCGCCGGTGGGTGGTCGGTTCGAGTTGTCAAGCCGGTCTATGGGCCAAAGCCGCCCTCCGTCATCACTCGCTTGGCACAGTTCGCACAGATCCAAAGGCGGGCGCTGGCAGGGCTCAGCCGCAGCGATGCCTTTTATGTGCGCTCGCACTTCGCCGCCTTCCCAGCCGCCATCGTCGCGAGACTGATCCGAACTCCAGTTGTCCAAGAAGTCAACGGACCACACGACGACGCGCTGGTCGCCTGGCCGGGGCTGCGCAGGATCCGATCTTGGGTCGAGAGGGCAGATCGAGTGCAGATGCGATCTGCCGATGCCGTCATCACCGTCACACCGCAGCTAGTGCAGTGGCTCAGGGCCGACGCCGGTATCGACGGGGGCCATCTGGTCTCCAACGGTGCTGACGTCGAGCTCTTCCGACCTGGCGCCGCGCCACCCACTGGCCTGCCCGACCGCTACGTCGTCTTCTTTGGAGCCCTCGCGCCCTGGCAGGGCATCGAGATCGCTTTGGAGGCGGCAAGCTCGGCCCCTTGGCCTTCCGACGTCGCGTTGGTGATTGCCGGCGACGGGCAGATGCGCGAAGAGGTCGAGCATAGAGCTGACGGCCTTCACGTCGTCTACCTCGGTCGACGTCCCTACGCCGAGATTCCCGGGCTCGTCGCAGGGTCCTTGGCCTCCCTCCTCCCAATGGCGGCCTCGGCGCAGGACCGTGGACAGAAGAGCACACGCGACCACACCTCAAGCGGTCTCGCGCCGCTGAAAATGTTCGAGTCCATGGCGTGCGGAGTCCCGGTCATCGCATCTGACCTGCCCGGCATGGCCGAAACGATCCGAGATGCAGACTGTGGACTACTCGTGCCTCCAGGGGACGTACCCGCTCTGGCTGAGGCTGTCCGGTCCATCGCAGCCGACCCCCAGAGAGCCGCTCGACTGGGAGCCCGCGGCCGTCAGAGCGCTGTCAAGGAGCATTCGTGGCGCAGCCGAGCTGACGACACCGCCGAAGTACTGAGGTCCGTCGTCGCTCGTTACGACAAGTTGCAAACCCCGTCTGAAAGGCCCCTTTAGACGGTATGGGGTGACCGCCCGGAATGGCTGAGGGGTCAGTCAATACGGGCTAGGCCGAGACCGGCACGCCACGAAGGCGCACTATCGTCCCCCATTGGTGCCGGAAAATCCATATGACGACCGGGCCCAGAACGGCCCAGCCGACGGCGTACCAATACCCGCTTGCTGGTCCCAAGACGACCGTCGCCAAGGCGCCCGCGACTGCGAAGCCTGTTACCGCGTATAGCCGCTTTCGTGGAAAATGACGCCACGTGTGTACCGACGCTTCCGTACGCGCTACGAAAAAGGCGAAGTATGCAAGAGTATTTGCCACAACGGCGCCCTTCGCACCGAGCGCCGGTGTCAGCGCGAGATTGAGACCCACGCTGACGATGAGGGCGAAAAGGGTGCACCACACCGACCACACTGTGCGCCTCGTGATGTTGATACCGATACCCGTCGCTTCCGACAGGGTGTAGAGCAGTGGCTGGAGGATGCTTCCGATCACCAGATACTTGACGCCGTCGTACGTGGGCGGCAGCACGACGTCCGTGAGCCAGGAAAGTGACCCGACGAGGACGAGGACGGCCGTGACAACAGCGAGAACCTGGTGCGTCACGACATCTACCCGTTCGAGATCGGCCCCCTGAGCCACCCACCGATACACGATCGGCGCCCAGACCACCGAGAAGATCGTCTGCACGACGATGGCTGCACCGGCAAAGGTGAGCGCGACGGAGTACACCCCTAGTTCGCTGAGGCTGGACAGGTAGCGCAACGCCATCGCACTCGTGGCCGTCAACGCCCAGTACGCAAGCCCAGCGAAGATGAGGGGGGCGCTGTAACGGATCAAGGACCGGACAAGGTCGCGGTCGGTCCGAACTCGAACTGCCTTCTGCCAGTGCGTTCTCGTGCTCCAGCCGGTGACCGCGGCGACTGTCACCCAGGAGGCCAGAAATGCATACGAGAGGGTAAGGAAGTCGCGCCGAACGACGAATATCAGGAGCAGTCCAATGGCGACGAGGAAGACGGCCTTGGGGATTAGCTGGCTCGCCGAGAACGCGAGAGCCCGCTCCTCCATGCGCAGGATGAGTGACAGAAATCTGGAGATTATTGCCGCTGCGGCACAGGCGATAGCGATAGGAAAGACTCTGGCGTCTGAACTGCCGAGCAGGAGGTCGGCGAGGGGGCCACTTGCAATTGCCGCCGGCACTGCCAAGGCGGCAAAGAGCAACGCACTGGGAAGAACGCAGCTTCGCAGAAGCACCGCCCTGTCGTGGGCCTCGTGGAAATGGCGTACGTATCCTTGGTCCAATCCGAGCGTCACCAAGAGAACCGCGAACGAGACGAAGATCTGCAGCAGGTTGTATCGTGCTACGTCTTCGGGGCTGAATGCCCAAGCTACGATCGGTACCGCGACCAGACTGATCAGTGCCGTTGTGACCGGGCCCACGGCAAAGCCGAGCGCAGTCCGCGTTCTCATCCGTCTTCCTCGGGTCGAGCGGTGGTGAGCGCACCGGACGGGATGGACATCGGGGTTACATGGTCAACGTTGCTGTCGGTCAGTTTGCGCGTCAGCAGCGGCATCGTGTCGTGGTCCGGCGCACTGATCCCCTGGCGCCGCCCCACCGACATGACGGTTCTCCAGAGGATGCTGACGTCGAGGGCAAACGACGCCCGATCGACGTATTCGACATCGAGCCGCAGACGGTCGTCCCACGAGATTGCGTTTCGCCCAGACACCTGGGCCAGCCCGGTGACACCGGGCCGGACGTCGTGGCGCCGGGCTTCCGTCGGCGTATACAGCGGTAGGTACGCCACCAACAACGGCCGTGGCCCGACGAGCGACATGTCGCCGCGGACGACGTTCCAGAGCGTCGGTAGCTCATCGAGACTGGTCGACCGGAGCCAACGCCCGCAGTCGGTCATCCGGGCACCGTCGTCGACCAGCCCGAGTGCCTCGTTCACGGGAACCATGGTGCGGAACTTATAGAGCGTGAATGGCTCACCCCCCAGTCCCGGCCGCTGCTGGCTGAAGAGGACTGGCCTCCCAAGTCGGCGTGCGACGACGGCCGCGACAACCAACTGGGCCGGCAGCGTGACAAGCAGCAGCGGCACGGCGACCACAAGGTCGAAACCGCGTTTGGCACGACGCCAGCGCACGGTTCAACCCTCCAGATGCGCGACCAGCGCGACGATGACCCTGTCGAGCTCGTCATTGCTCAGACCTGCACCACTCGGAAGCGTCACCCCCGTGCGGAAGAGGTCGTCGGACACTCCGTTGACGAACGAGCGGTGCGGCGCATAGACCGGTTGCAGGTGCATCGGTTTCCAGACGTGGCGCGCCTCGATGTCTGCGCCGTTGAGAGCCGACACGGCCTTGTTCGCCACGTCGGTGCCCTCACGGTCGATGATGATCGTCGTGAGCCAACAGTTGTCTTCGTCATCGGTGTCGGCGCCGGAGCGACCCAGCAGCCGCACGTCTCCGTGGGGCGCTAGCGCCTTGGCGTACCGGTCGCGGATCTCGCGGCGTCGGGCGATCATGGCGTCAAGCCGTTCAAGCTGTCCTCGACCCAGTGCCGCGAGGATGTTGGACATCCGGTAGTTGTAGCCGACGTCGGTGTGCTCGTACCAGGGCACAGGCTGGCGCGCCTGGGTGGAGAGGTAACGCGCTCGGTCCAGCAGGTCGAGGTCGTTGCTCAGCAGCATGCCACCCCCCGAGGTGGTCATGATCTTGTTGCCGTTGAAGGACAGGGCGGCAGACCGGCCGAAGGAGCCAGCGGCCCGCCCTGCGTGCGACGCGCCCAGAGCCTCGGCCGCGTCCTCGACGACGAGGACGCCTCGCGCCTCGAGCTCGGGCAGCAGACGGGAGTAGTCGACGCAGCGCCCGAAAAGGTCGACGGGCACGACAGCAGGCACCGTCTTGCCCTCCGCCTGCAGCGTGTCGACGGCGTGGACCATGAGGTCAACGTCGACGTTGCCGTCGCTGGGCTGCGCATCGACGAGGACCGGCTCGGCGCCCGTGTAGAGGATCGCGTTGACTGTCGCGGCGAACGTCAGGCTGGAGACGGGGACGTGCGTGCCCGGGCCGACACCGGCGTCGAGGAGTGCCAGGTGCAGGGCGGCCGTACCGGAGGACAGGGCCAGCGCCCCGGCGACGCCCACCCGTTCGGCGATCGAGGCCTCGAAGGCGTCGACGTGCGGGCCCAGAGGTGCGATCCACCCCGAGCGCAGCGCGTCCAGGACGTATGTCTCCTCGACCTCGGTGACCTCGGCCTTCGACAAGTAGATGCGACTCATCATCGGGCCGATTCCGTGGTGAGCTGGGCGTCGATCAAGGCCTCATGACGCATCCACTCGCGACCGCTCTCGGCACCGGCGAAGGTGGTTCCCAGGACGGTCTCGGGCTGGATCGAAGGAACGTCGACGCTGTCGACCAGGGGATGCCCCGTGGTCCGTCGCCGCTCGTTGGGAGAGAAGAGCTCCTCGCCGAGCTTCTCTCCCGGTCGCAGACCGGTGAAGACGACGTCGATGTCGCGGCGTCCGCTCATGCGGATCAGCGTGTTGGCCACCTCGAGGATCTTCACCTGCTCCCCCATCTCGAGCACCATGACCTCGCCGTCGACGCCGATGGACGCGGCCTCGAGCACGAGCTGGCAGGCCTCGGGAATGAGCATGAAGTAGCGGCACACGTCGGGGTGGGTGACGGTGATGGGGCCGCCGCGCTCGATCTGTGCCGTGAAGGCGTGGACCACCGAGCCGCGCGACCCGAGCACGTTGCCGAAGCGCACAGAGACGTAGCGCCCATCGGCTCGACGGGCGAAGTCAGCGGTCAGTCGCTCGGCGAGGCGCTTGCTGTACCCGAGCACGCAGGTCGGGTTGGCGGCCTTGTCGGTCGAGATGTTGACGAAGGTCGAGACGCCGGCCGCCTCCGCTGCCGTCAGGACGTTGAGGGTGCCCACGACGTTGCTCTTCCACGCCTCGAGCGGGTGGGCCTCGAGCAGCGGCAGGTGCTTGAGGGCGGCCGCGTGGAAGACGACCTCGGGGCGCGCCCGTTCGAACGCGTCGGCCAAGGCCTTCGGGTCCCGGATGTCGGCCAGGATGAGATCGTCCGAGTCGAGGAGCCCGTGCCCTGACAGGGTCATCTCGGTGGCCTGCAGGCCGGACTCGTCTCGGTCGAGCATGTAGAGGCGGGAGGGGCCGAACCGGGCGATCTGTCGGCACAGCTCTGACCCGATGGAGCCCCCGGCACCCGTGACGAGCACGCGCCGCCCCGAGATCTGGTCGGCGATGGCGGTCGTGTCGAGCTGCACGGGGCGACGTCCGAGCAGGTCGGCGACGTCGAGGTCCCTCAGGTCGTTCGGCGTCGGTCGGCCGCCGATGATGTCCTTGAGCGGCGGCAGGCTGACGACGTCGAGGCCTGCGTCGGCGGCACGGGCCGCGAGGTCACGCAACGTGGCTGCCTCGGCGTTCGGCAGGGCGACGACGAGGGTGTCGGCCTCGTAGCGCTCGGCGACGGCTGCCAGGTCGGCCCTCGTGCCGCGCACGCGCAGCCCTTCCAGCCGCAGGCGGTGCTTCGACGGGTCGTCGTCGAGGAGGGCCACGGGCACGAAGTGCCCGGCGCCGTCGTACTTCATGCTCCGCAGGAGACGGCGGCCGGCTTCTCCGGCGCCGAGGATGATGGCGCGACGCTCGGCGGCGGTCTGCATCGCGCGGTGCGACCGGACGGTGCGCACGACGAAGCGGAGCGCAAACATCAGGCCGATGGCCAACGCGCCGGCCGTGAGCGGCACACCGCGCGGGATGACCGGAGGCTGAACCATGAGGGACCAGATGAAGAGCAGGGCGCCGACGATGGCCGTCGTCGTCATCAGCTCGGCGACCTCCTCGAACGAGCCCATGACGTGGCTGATCGAGTAGGGCCCGACGAGGTAGCCGACGAAAATCTGCCCGGCCATGGCCGCCAGGGCGAAGTACGCCGTACCCTTGAGATAGGTGTCGTCGAGACCGAAATCGAGGCGGATCCAGAGCGCGGCGAAGAGCATGACGACCCAGATCAAGGCGTCGACGGCTGCCCAGCCGAACCGCACCCACCGAGCCCTGCGTACCTGCGCTGTCACTCTGCACTCACCACAATCCCTGACGTGCCCTGATTCACGTACGCGTCAATGGGTCTGCAACGGATCATGACCTCGTCCGAGAGCCCGACGTGACTGGCGACTTTGTGCACCGATCGGTCAAACCACGCGCATGCCGAATGATAGCGGCCCATCGCGCGATCGCCGGACATGTCGGGATCGTGGACACGTCGGGCCGCGGTGCGCAGAGTCCACCGCCTCCATCGCGCCTACCCCGTCGTGGAGGTGACCGTCCACTACGCTGCGTGCACCGGGAGCCCCCCGGGCGGTTCGGCCCCGACGTCTCTGCTGGAGGAGCCCGATGTACACCCCCAAGATGAGCTCGCGCCTCGCGGTCGAGGCGCTCGGGACCTTCTGGCTCGTCTTCATCGGCTGCGGCTCGGCCATCTTCAACGCGAGGTTCACCGTCCGGACCCTCGACGGACAGATCATCGACTACGGCATCGGGTACCTCGGCGTCGCCATCGCCTTCGGCCTGGCGGTCACGACGATGGCGTATGCCGTGGGGCACGTCTCCGGGGCGCACTTCAACCCCGCGGTCACGATCGGCATCGCCGTCGCGAAGCGCTTCGAGTGGCGCGAGGTGCCGGCCTACGTCGGCGCCCAGCTCGTCGGCGGCCTGCTCGCCGGCGGTGCCCTCGCCGGACTGCTCTCCTCGACGGGACGCCCGGTCACCGGCAACCTCGCCGCCAACGGCTTCGGCGTCCACTCCCCCGGCGGGTTCGCGCTCGGTGGGGTGCTCATCGTCGAGGCCCTGGTGACCGCCTTCTTCGTCTACATCATCCTCGGCGCGACGAAGGACGACGCCCCCAAGGGCTTCGCCCCGCTCGCGATCGGCTTCGGCCTGCTCCTCGCTCACCTCGTGGCCATCCCGATCAGCAACGCCTCGATCAACCCGGCCCGCTCGACCGCCGTCGCCTTCTTCAACGGCAACGGTGCCCCCGGGCAGCTGTGGGCGTTCTGGGTGGCGCCGATCGTCGGTGGCCTCATCGCCGGGAGCACCTACGCGTGGATCACCGGCGAGCGCCGCGACGACATGGACATCAGCGGCTCGACCGACGTGGTCGAGAACGCCGCGGTCGACGACAAGGGCCGACCTGTCCTCGATGTCGACTCGGATGAAGGTCAACGCTCCATTTCCTGAATATGAAGATATGATCTTCACATGTCAGATCTGAAGGCTGAACCTTCACCGGTGGCGCTCATCGGCGACATCGTCGAGTCCCGCACCCACCGCGAGCGCCAGGCCCTGCACGACGCCTTCGAGGCGGCCGTCGCCCGGGCCAACGCCGAGGTGCCGATCGACGACCCCGCCGTCATCACCGTCGGCGACGAGTTCCAGGGGGTCTACCCCACCCTGGGAGCGGCGCTGCGCGCCAGCTTCGTCGTGCGCAGCGAGCTCTTCCCCCGGGCGGACGTCCGCTTCGGTCTCGGCCGGGGCGCCGTCACGACCCTCGACCCCGTGCGCGGCATCCACGACGGGCCGGCCTACTGGGCCGCTCGTGAGGCGATCACGGCGGCGGAGGACCGCGCGCAGCACGCGCAGACGCGCACGTCCCGGACGGCATACGTCGCCCCCGACGAGCCGGCGGAGACGGTCGCGGCCCTGCGCGCCGCCCTGGACTGTCTGGACTTCATGGTTGGCTCCATGTCGACCACCTCACGCGAGATCCTCGGAGGACTCATGCACGGCCACGCCCAGCACGACGTCGCCGACCGGGTCGGCATCAGCCCGTCCGCGGTCTCGCAGCGGGTGCGACGTGACGGCATCGGGGTCGCGCTCGAGGCGATGACGACGCTCGGCGGCCTGCCGTGACATGGCTGTCGATCGTCCTGGCCGGCATCGGCGTCGGCGACATCATCCGGTCGACGTCGTGGCGACCGGGCCGCGCCCTCGGTCACGTGGCCGCCCCCGTCGTCATCCTCGCGCTCGCGCTCGTCGCCGGGCTGCACGGGTGGGCCGACCTCCTCGCTCTCGCGCTCGCCGCGGCTGCCGGCGCGGCATGGGCCGAGCTCTCACGCCGCACCCAGATGACGGGACGGGGTGCTCTCGCGCCGCTGGCGGTCTTCGCGGCCCTCGTCGTCGGACTTCTCGCGTTCTCCGGGGCAGCGTCACCCGCGGGCGGCGCCCTCGCGACGTGGCTCGCCTGGGCCGACCTCCCGGGCACCGGTCCACTCCCTGTCGGGCGCGTCCTGCTCCTCGCCGGGCTCGTCCTCTTCAACGTCGCGACCGCCAACGTCATCGTGCGCCTCGTCCTGCTCACCATCGGGGCCCTGCGCCCGTCCGACGTCACCAACGCCAACGCCGCCGCCGCGGCCGCTGCGTCCCTCACCGGACGCGCCGCTCCCCCGACCAGCGGACAGCCGGCCGACCGCCTCAAGGGCGGGCGCCTGCTCGGACCCATGGAGCGCCTCGTCATCCTCGGCCTCGGCGTGGCCGGGGAGTTCGGCGCCGCCGGTCTCGTCATCGCCGCCAAGGGACTGCTCCGTTTCCCCGAGATCCAGGCGGCCGCCCGCTCGGCGAGCGGCGACCCCACGGGGACGGGCTCCTACCCGGGCGGCCCCGCCGGCATCGACGACGTCACCGAGTACTTCCTCGTGGGCAGCTTCGTCAGCTGGCTCATCGCCCTCGGCTCACTCGCCCTCACCGTCTGAAGCACCACGCCGCGCCACCGCGCGTGATCGTCGTCACGCCCGTTGCGTACGCATGCGGCGGGCTCGCGCTGAGCCCGGGCGCCCGTCCGGGCAGACACGTGGCCACTGATAGCGTCGGAACGTCCAGCGCCACACCGATGTGAAGGGCCTACCTGTGAGCACTACCCCCGTCAAGGTCGCCGTCACCGGCGCCGCCGGCCAGATCGGCTACAGCCTCCTGTTCCGCATCGCGAGCGGTGCCCTGCTCGGGCCCGACACCCCGGTGGAGCTGCGCCTGCTCGAGATCACCCCCGCGCTCAAGGCGCTCGAGGGTGTCGTCATGGAGCTCGACGACTGCGCCTTCCCGACCCTCGCCGGCGTCCAGATCGGCGACGACGCGGCGAAGGTCTTCGACGGCGTCAACCACGCCCTCCTCGTCGGCGCGCGTCCCCGCGGACCCGGCATGGAGCGCGGTGACCTCCTCGAGGCCAACGGCGGCATCTTCGCGCCGCAGGGCAAGGCCCTCAACGAGGTCGCGGCCGACGACATCCGCATCACGGTGACCGGCAACCCGGCCAACACCAACGCACTCATCGCGATGAGCAACGCCCCCGACATCCCGACCGAGCGCTTCTCGGCCCTGACGCGTCTGGACCACAACCGCGCGATCAGCCAGCTCGCCGCCAAGCTCGGCGTGCCGGTCACCGAGATCAAGAAGATGACGATCTGGGGCAACCACTCCGCGACCCAGTACCCCGACCTGTTCCACGCCGAGGTCGGTGGCCGCAACGCCGCCGAGACCGTCGGCGACCAGGACTGGCTCGCCGGCACGTTCATCCCGACCGTCGCCAAGCGCGGCGCGGCGATCATCGAGGCGCGGGGCGCCAGCTCGGCCGCATCGGCTGCCTCCGCGACCATCGACCACGCCCGCACGTGGGTGCAGGGCACGCCCGATGGTGACTGGGTGTCGATGGCCGTGCGCTCCGACGGCTCCTACGGCGTGCAGGAAGGCCTGATCTCCTCGTTCCCCGTCACCGTCAAGGACGGCGCGTGGAGCATCGTCCAGGGCCTCGACATCGACGACTTCTCGCGCGGCAAGATCGACGCCTCGGTCGCAGAGCTCGCCGAGGAGCGCGACGCCGTCAAGGGTCTCGGCCTCATCTGAGCCGACCGTGCACGTCGAAGGGCGCCGTCCACCGTGAGGTGGGCGGCGCCCTTCGCGTCGGCAGGGACGCGGCACACGGCATACGCGATGGGGCCGGGTGCCACGCGCGGCGGTGACGCAGCCCGCGGACCCGGACGGGGATCAGCGGAGGTGGCTGCCGATGGAGGTGCGGCCCGACACGTCGGCACGGACGTTGACGGTGGCTGACGCGATGAGCACGCCGATGCCCAGCGTCAGCAGGATGACGACGTCGAGGGTGCGGGAGCGGACGGTGAGCCCGCCCGCCTTGCGCGAGGGCCTGGCCACGAACCGGATCAGCGCGCCGAGGAAGAACGCCCCGGCCATGATGCGCCCACCCCACCGCACGTCGAGGAAGGCCATGAGGAGGACACCGACGGCGGCCAGCCCTGCGACGAGGTACCACCAGCCGAGGACGACGAAGCCGCTACCCCGCCACTGCATCGGGGCTGCTCAGGCGCCGGACGTGACCGAGGACTCGGCCGCCTCGACGATGTTGGTGAGCAGCAGCGCCCGGGTCATCGGGCCGACGCCGCCCGGGTTGGGGCTCACCCAGCCGGCGACCTCGGCGACGTCGAGGGCGACGTCACCGGCGATCTTGCCGTCGACGCGGCTGACACCCACGTCGAGCACGGCGGCACCGGGCTTGACCATCTCCCGGGTGACGATGCCGGGCACGCCGGCCGCGGCGATGACGATGTCGGCCTGGCGCACCTCGGCGGCGAGGTCCTTCGTGCCGGTGTGGCAGAGCGTCACGGTGGCGTTCTCGCTCTTGCGGGTCAGGATGAGGCCGAGCGGGCGGCCCACGGTGAGGCCTCGCCCGATGACGACGACCTTGGCGCCGGCGATCGGCACGTCGTGACGGCGGAGCAGCTCGATGCAACCCATCGGCGTGCACGGGAGCGGGGCCGGCTTGCCGAGCGCGAGCCAGCCGAGGTTCATCGGGTGCAGGCCGTCGACGTCCTTGGTCGGGTCGACGCGCGAGAGGAGCGCCATCTCGTCGAGGCCGGTCGGCTGCTGGACGAGGAAGCCGGTGCACGTGGGGTCGGCGTTGAGCTCGTCGATGACGGCCTCGACCTCGGCCTGGCTGGCCGTCGCGGGCAGGTCACGGCGCAGGCTCGTGATGCCGATCTCGGCGCAGTCCTTGTGCTTGGCGTTGACGTACCAGTGGCTGCCCGGGTCGTCGCCGACGAGCACCGTGCCGAGGCCGGGCACGACCCCCTGCTCGCGCAGTCGAGCGACCCGCTGGGTCAGCTCGACCTTGATCGCCTTGAGGGTGGCCTTGCCGTCGAGGATCTGTGCCGTCACGGTGGACATCCTGCCACCCCCGACCGGGGGCAGGTCACGTCAGGTCGGCGAGGGGGACGTCGGGGTCGGTGAGCCGGGCGCGGTCGACGACGGTGCGGTCGCGCACGAGCCGCTGGACGTCGTCGATCGTGTCCCAGACGTTGACGTGCATGCCCGCCAGCACGCGCACACCGTCGCCCTCGGGCACGACCCAGAACGCCATGAACTCGTTGCTCGACGGCTCGCCGCGCAGCAGCACCTCGGCGTCGGACCCGCGCGGGACGTAGCCGGCGTACTCGAGGCCGATGTCGTACTGGTCGGAGAAGAAGAACGGGATCGGGTCGTAGGTGACGTCCTGGCCCGCCATCGAGCGACCCGCCGCGAGCCCGCCGTCGTGGGCGTTGGCCCAGTGCTCGACGCGGACGTTGGTGCCGAGGGTGACGCTGCGCCAGTTCGCGACGTCGCCGGCGGCCCACACGCCGTCCACGAAGGTGCGCAACGAGGAGTCCGTGACGATGCCGTTCTCTGCCGGGATGCCGGCGCCCTCGGCGAGGCCGGTGTTCGGGGTGATGCCGACACCGACGACGACGGCATCGGCCGGGAGGGTCTCGCCGGAGGTGGTGACGACCCCGGTCACCGAGGTGTCGCCCTCGATGCGCTCGACGCCCTCACCGAACCGGAACTCGACCCCGTGGCCCCGGTGCAGCTGCGCGAACCAGCCACCGACCTGCTCGCCCATGACCCCGAGGAGCGGCGCGGCCTGGGGCTCGACGACGGTCACGCTGCAGCCGGCGTCGCGGGCCGCCGCGGCGACCTCGAGGCCGATCCACCCGGCCCCCACGATGACGATGCGCGCACCGTCGGTGAGGCGCGCCTTGAGCGCCTCGGACTCCTGCATCTCCCGGAGGTAGAGCACGCCGTCGAGGTCCGCGCCGGGCACGTCGAGGGCGCGAGCCGACGAGCCCGTCGCGATGAGGAGCCGCTCGTAGGAGAGCACGTCACCGTCGGCGAGCGTCAGCAGGTGCTGCTCGGCGTCGAGGGACGTGGCGGGGCTTCCGAGCCGCAGCTCGACTCCCTGCTCGTCGTACCAGTCCCGGTCGTGGGTGAACGCCGTCTCCATCTCGTCCTCGCCCTTGAGCACGGCTTTCGACAGCGGTGGCCGCTCGTAGGGCAGGCGGTCCTCCTCCGTGACGAGGACGATCGCGCCGTCCGTGTCGCTCTCGCGGATCCCCTCGATGGCCTTGGCCGCGGCGAGCCCTCCGCCGACGATGACGTAGGCCGTGCGCCCCTGCTGTCCGGTCGTGTCAGTGGTCATGTCCACACCCTCACATGCGAGCCCGTGCCCGTCGAGACCCACGCCACGTCCGCTCGGTTCACCAGGTGACGTCGCGGCCCAACTCCCGCATCGTGGCGAGCATCGCGTCGAAGCGGGCCCGACCGACCTCGGCCCGGAGCCGGTCCTCGGCCTCCGCGATGAGCGCGAGCGTCTGGTCGACGACGGCGTCCCCGGCCGGGGTGCGTGCCACCCAGCGGACCCGTCGGTCCGACGTGCTCGGGGTGCTCTGCACGAGGCCCAGCTCCTCGAGGGTGTCGACGAGCTGACCGATGGCCTGCTTCGTGACGCCGGCACGGGACGCGAGGTCGGTGACCCGCATGCCGTCGACCGGGATGATCTGGAGCAGCCGGGCCCGGCGTCCACCGATCGCCTCGAGGTCCGGCGAGGCGATGGCCTTCATCTCCCGGGACAGCCTGCGCCCCAAGGCATCCGACCAGCGAAAGAGGTGGTCGGGGAGGTCGTCGTCCGCACCCACGGGATCGGCCGGCATACCCAAGCTCTTGCCTCGTGCCATGGACCGACCCTATCCTCGAATTGGTCAAGTTGCTTTACTTTCTGAGGGGGAAGCATGGCTGTCGACATCACCGGTGTGACGGCACGGCTCGCTGGGGTGCCCGTCGACGCCGTCACCCTCTCGCCCTTCGACTACGACTGGGGCTCGCCCGCGACGGCGGGGCTGTGGCACGCCTCGGCCGCGGGTCCGGACGGCCGCGAGGCGGTGTGGTTCGTCAAGCTGCTGCGTCACCCGCGCCTGTGGCCCGGTCTCGTCCACGTCCCCGAGGGGCCCCTCCGCGACTCGTTCGTCGACTTCTTCCCGTGGCGCTTCGAGCTCGACATGACGCTGTCGGGGATCGACGAGGTGCTGCCACCCGGCATGCGGATGCCCGCCCTGCACCATCACGAGGTCTTCGACGATGACCACATCGGGCTCTGGTGGGAGTTCATGGACGAGCGCCGCGGCCCGTGGACGATCGACGAGCTCGCCCGTGCGGCAAGGCTGCTCGGGCGGCTGGCCGCCCGTCGCCGGTCGGGCGCACCCGTCAACGACCGTCTCCCGGAGACGTGCCGACTCCCCGACGGTGCGGCGCTGCGCTACCTCGTCGAGGGCCGCGTCCTGATTGGGGCCGGCGGCGACCTCGCCGACGACGACCTCTGGTCGCGGCCCGCTCTCGCCGAGGCCCTCCGTGACTCGGGGGACACCGGTCTACGGGACGAGCTGCGGGGGCTCCTCCCGCTGGTCCTGGACGTCCTCGCCGAGCTCGAGGCCCTCCCCCAGACCTATGCCCACGGTGACGCGAGCATCCAGAACATCCTCATCTGCCACGGCGAGGACGACCTCGTCGTCATCGACTGGGGCTTCGGCTCGCCGCTCGCCGTGGGCTTCGACCTCGGCCAGCTGCTCGTCGGACCCATGCATGCGGGGCTGACCCCGGCGTCCGACGTCGCGCCCATCGACGCCGCGATCTTCGACGCCTACCTGGGTGGCCTCGCTGACGAGGGCTACGCCGCCGACCCGGAGGACGTGCGCTTCGGCTACCTCGGGTCACTCTTCGCGCGCTCGCTCTTCACGGCGCTGCCGACCGTCGAGCTGCGCGGCCCCGACTCGGAGTCGCTCCGCCGGGCGGTGCGCGAACGGGTGGCCCTGACCCGCGCCATGCTCGACCTCACCGCTCCGGTCGTACGCCGCCGGCTGGCCCGCGTGGACGCCTGACCTCCCGGGGTCAGGAGGTCCAGGCGCGCCAGAGGGCGGCGTACTCCCCGTCCTGCTCGACGAGCTCGTCGTGGCTGCCGAGCTCGGCGACCCGCCCGTCGATGACGACCGCGATGCGGTCGGCGTCGTGCGCCGTGTGGAGGCGGTGCGCGATCGCGACGACGGTGCGCCCGGTGAGCAGGGCGTTCATCGAACCCTCGAGGTGCCGGGCCGTGCGCGGGTCGATGAGCGAGGTCGCCTCGTCGAGGACGATGGTGTGCGGGTCGGCGAGGATGAGTCGGGCCAGGGCGATCTGCTGGGCCCGGCCCGGAGTCAGCACCTGGTGGCCCGAGCCGAGCTTGGTGTCGAGGCCCTCCGGCAGGTGCTCGACCCAGTCGAGGGCGTCGACGGCGCGCAGGGCCTCGCGGACCTCGTCGTCGGTCGAGCCCTCGCGCGCCAGCACGACGTTGTCGCGCACCGACCCGATGAAGACGTGGTGCTCCTGGGTGACGAGGGCGACCTCGGTGCGCAGCTGGTCGAGCGGGAGCGACGTCAGCTCGACGCCACCGACCGTCACCGACCCCGTGCGGGGGCCGTGGATGCCCGACAGCAGGCGACCCAGCGTCGACTTGCCGGACCCGCTCGGACCGACGATGGCGAGGCGCTCCCCCGTGCTCAGGTCGAGGTCGATGCCGTGCAGCACGTCGTGACCGGCGCGGTAGGCGTAGCGCAGGTCGCTGCCGACGAGCTCGGGCCCGGTGGGCCGGTCGACGCCCGCCTCGCGGTCCGGCGGAACGGTCGCGATGCCGAGCAGTCGGGTCGTCGAGGCGATGCCGACCTGGACCCGGTCGACCGTGTGCACGAGCATGTCGAACGGCCCCCACAGCGCCTCGGTGTAGAGGATGGCCGTGGTGATCTGACCGAGGGTGGCCCAGCCCTGGGCGTAGCCGATGGCGCCGAGGAGCAGCACGATCACCCGCGGCAGGCTGAAGGCGATGTCCATGACGGCGAAGAGCAGGTTGCGCAGCGTCATGGTGTAGCGCTCTGCCTGCCCGGACACCTCGATGTCCTCGTCGCCACGACGCAGCCGGTGACGCGTCAGGCCCAGGGCCTCGACGGTGCGGGCGCCCTCCACGGTCTCGGTGAGCGTGGTGTTGATGCGCGAGTAGGTGCCGCCCTCGGTGAGATAGCCCTTCGGCGCGCGCCCGAGGTAGCGGCGCACCTGGAAGAGCGCGAGCGACATGAGGACGATCGACGGCAGGGAGAGCAGGGGCGAATTGCTCACCATGGCGACGAGGGTCAGCACGACGGTGATGCTCGCGATGATGGCCTCGGGCAGCGCCCAGCGCACGCTCTCGCTCATCGTGCCGACGTCGCGGGTGACCCGCGTGACGAGGTCGCCGGAGCTCGCGCTCTCGACGCGCGAGAGCGGCAGCCGCAGGATCGCGCGCACGATGTACTCGCGAGCCGTCGCGAGGACGCTCTGGCCGAGCACCGTCGAGGAGATCTTGGCCGCGAACGTGAACGCGCTCTGCACGACCACGAGCCCGGCGACGACGAGCGCCGCGGAGTTGGCCCCGGCCAGTGCCGCGTCGACCCGGCCGGCCTCGACGTCGGCGACCGTCGAGTCGACGAGCTCACCGAGCAGCCGCGGCACGAGCAGACCCGCCGTGGCCGCGAGCGCGTTGGCGAGGACGACGGCGACGACGAGCAGCCGCTCCTGCGAGAGGAGCCCGCCGATGAAGCGCACGACGCGCGCGTTGTCGGCGATGGGCAGGCCGGTACGGGCGTTCATCGTGTCGGCGACGAACTCCTGGGCCCGCCGCTCGCGCAGCAGGTGGCGCCGGTGCAGGGCGCTGAGCCGCTCCCCGACCGAGGCGGACTGCGGCGGCCGCAGCTCGTCGGGCACGGCGGGTGCGTGGATGGCGGAGTCCCACGTGCGGGCGGACTCGGCGGCGAGCTCGTCAGGCAGCGGCGAGACCCACGTGGCGTCCGTGACGTACGTGCTCTCAGCGAGGCCGGTGGCCGCCGGGGCGTCCGGGGCGTCCGGGGCACCGGTCGTCGCGACCGTGCTGTCGGCGCGGCTCATCGGGACTCCTCGGCGAGGTGGGAGAGGACGGACGGGTCGGCGTCGCCGCCGCGGACGACGACCGAGCGGTATGCCGGCGAGTCGGCGAGCAGGTCGGCGTGCCGGCCCTGGGCGGTAGCGAGCCCACCCTCGAGGAGGATGACCTCGTCGGCGTGGTGGAGCAGCAGCGGTGAGGCGGTCATGACGACCGTGGTGCGTCCGGCCCGGTGCTTCCCGAGACGAGCGGCGATGCGGGCCTCGGTGTGGGCGTCGACGGCTGACGTGGGCTCGACGAGCACCAGGATGTCAGGGTCGGCGGCGAGAGCGCGCATCAGCACGAGCCGTTGGCGCTGGCCACCGGAGAGCCCGCGACCGCGCTCCTCGAGCTCGCCCTGCCACCCGCCCGGGAGGGCGTCGAAGACGTCGTCGGCGGCTGCGGTGTGCAGCGCTCGCTCGGCCTGCTCCCGCGTCAGCCGGCCGAGAGGGTCGACGGCCGAGCGCAGGGTCCCCGCGAACACCTGGGGTGAGGTGTCGCTCACGAGGACGTGACGGCGCATCTCGTCGAGCTCGACGCGGGAGAGGTCGATGCCACCGATCGTGACGCCCCACGGCTGTCGAGCCCTCTCCTCGTCGCGGCGGGCCTGCGCCTCCCGGGCCCTGGCGCGCGCCGAGCGCTCCCGCTTGGCGGCGCGGCCCTTGAGCTCCTCGGGGATCTCGTCGCTGACGAGCGCACCTTCGTCGCTCGGCAGGTACCGGCCGAGCCGGTCGGCGAGGGCCGCGGAGTCGTCGGGCGCGGCCGAGACGACCATCGTGAGGATGCCGGGTCGGATGGTCGCGCCGGAGTTGCCGTCGACGATCTCGGCGGTCGTGTCGAGGTCGGCAGGCTCGTCGGGCTGCACCCACGGCGGGCGCTGGGACAGCACGGCGACGGCCTTGCGTGCGGAGACGACCGAGCGGGTCCACTTCTGGGCGAACTCGACGAAGGTGCGCATGGGCTGGACGAGGAAGAGGCCGTAGCCGAGGAAGCTGACGAGCTGGCCCACCGTGAGCCGGCCCTGTGCGACCTCGCGCGTGCCGAGCCACATCAGGGCGACGACGAAGCCCCCTGAGAGCAGGACGCCGACGGACTCGACGGCGGCGAGCCAGCGACCGGCCGAGACGCCGGACTGGCGCACGCGCTGGGACTGCCCGGCGTAGTTGCCGCCGAAGGTCCCCTCGCCGCCGATGCCGCGCAGGATGCGCAGGCCGCCGACGATGTCGGTCGCCATCGACGTCAGCTCGGAGTTGCGGGAGCGCTCGACGCCCTGCCACCGCTGCATCGGCCGCAGCAGCGGCGTCCCGAGGACGACGAGCAGCGGCGCCGAGACGAGCACGAGGACGCCCATGCGCACCGACGTGCTGAGCACGATGGCGGCCACGACGAGGTAGGCGGCGAGCTGCGAGATGGCCCGCGTGCCGATCTCCATGAGGGCGCCGAACTGGTCGCCGTCGCTGCCCGAGACCGACAGCACCTCACCGGTCGGCGTGCGCCGGGTCAGGACGTGGCCGAGCTGGAGCGCCTTGCGGGTGACGAGCTTCGTCGTGCCGTAGAGGGCGATGAGCCACTCGCGGACGATGACCGTGTGGAAGAGGATGCCGCTGCACGCGCCGAAGACGGTGACGGCGGCGAGCACGAGGACCCACTGCATCGTGGCCGCGGGGTCGCCCGCGACGATGCCGGTGTCGATGGCCCGACCCACGATCCAGGGCCCGACCGTCTGCGGCACCATCCAGATGAGGGCGGCGAGCAGGCCGGCCCAGAACAGCCTGCCGTTCTGCCGCACCATCCACCAGAGGAAGGCCCGCGGCGAGCGGGTGTCGGGCGTCTCGGCGCCTCGGTCGGTGTAGGCCCGGATCTCGGGCGGAAAGTCTCGCATGGCCTGTCCACCCTAGGTCGCGCCACCGACAGCGCCCTACTTCTTTTCTCCCTCGGCAGACGCGTGTCGGGTCGGGGGATGTCGGGCCGCGCGGCCGACGACGACCGCGCGGCCCGAGCTGAGGGGCCAGCTCCGTCAGCCCTCGCCCACGGCCGCCGCGAGAGCGGTCAGAGCCTGGGTGAAGCACTGCTCGGGCGGGTTCACAAGACCCGCGCCGACCTGGCCCGTGCCCGCGACGCGTCCCGCCATGCCGGTGTTGATCTGCGGCAGGATGCCGGTGCGCGCGACGGCTGCCACGTCGATGCCGGTCGGCGTGCCACGGAACTCGAGGATCGGCACCTGGTAGGCCGTGTGCTCGCCGACGGTGATCTCGTACATCGTCTGCGTGGCCCGCAGCGCGAACGGCACGTCGCCGCCGACGAACTTCACGATCGCCGGCGCGGCGGCCATCGCGAAGCCGCCGATGCCCGCCGTCTCGGTGATCGCGGAGTCACCGATGTCGGGGTTCGCGTCGTCCGGGCCGTAGGACCCGAGGAAGAGGCCCTCGGGCGTGTTGGCCGGACCTGTGAACCACGCGTCGCCCGTCCCCGACACGCGGATGCCGAAGTCCGTGCCGTTGCGCGCCATCGTCGTCACGACCGAGGATCCCGGGATGCCATGGGCCGCAAGGGTGCTCAGCTTGCACGCCGGCATACCGAGGTTGAGGAAGAAGTGCTCGTTGGCACCCGAGAAGCGGACCGCCTCGGCGATGTCTGCGGAGGACGCGTCGGCGGTGATCATCGTCGGGAGCAGCTCGCGCAGGAGCATGAGCGAGCCCGCGCGGTTGCGGTTGTGGCCCTCGTCGCCCATCTGGAGCATCTGGGCGGTGATCGCCTTGACGTCGATGGAGCCCTGCTGCTCCACGCGGGCCCGGACGGCCTGCTGGAGGATCGGACCGAGGACGGAGTTCATCCACCGCAGCCGGTCGATGACCTCGGGACCGTAGGCGCCGTAGCGCAGCACCTTGCCGAGGCCCTCGTTGAGCGAGCACCACGACGTGTTGTCGTGCACCTCGTCGCGCAGCTCGTAGACCCACATCGACGGGCTGATGACGCCGGCCATCGGGCCGACCGCGTCACGGTGGTGGCACGGCTCGAGCGTGATGCCGTCGCCCTTCTCGAGCGTGGCCTCGGCCTCCTCGGCCGTGTCGGCGAGCCCCTCGAAGAGCATCGCGCCGATGAGCGCACCCTTGAGCGGCCCTGAGGCTCGGGCGAACTCGATGGGAGGCCCCGCGTGCAGGAAGGTGCCACGTTCGAGCCCGAGCACCTCGTGCGCGGGGCGGACGTCGACGAGGTCGGCACCTGCCGCGGTCATCCGGCGCAGGGCCTCGGCGTTGGCGGCGTCGCGGCGGGGGGCGGCCAGGACCCGACCGAGATCGGCCGCCGTGCCTGCCATCGGCGGCTGCCACGAGGCCTCGGTCACCGACACCGCCTGCGCCCGGAGGGCGTCTGCGAAGAGCGAGACCCCGGCGGCCGCGACCGTGACGTCCGCAGCGAGCAGTCCGTGGAGCGGCTCGGCACCGACGTCGGTGGCCGTCCCGGCCACGAGGGCGTATGCCGTGTCGCCCGTCGCACGCTCCGGTGCCGTCCCGTCGTGGCCGAGCAGCTGCAGGGCGCGGCGCGTGGCTGCTGCGTTGGAGAGCAGGACGTCCGCGCCGGCGTCCACGAGAGCCTGCGCCGACCGGTCGAGCCCCTGGGGGTCGGAGGTCGTGCCGGTGACCGAGACGACGACGGGCAGCTCACGGCCGCTCGCGGCGGCGGTCTCGCGGGCAGCACGGACGGCGGCAGCGAGCTCGGGAGCGGGATCGGCGTGCGCGCCGTGGCCGAGCACGAGGTCGAGGAGGAGCACGCCGCACGTCGGGTCGGCGGCCTCGACGGTGATGCGGTCGAGGCGCAGTGACGGGTCGATCATCGGGTGGGCGCGCCCGCGGGTCATCGTGTCGTCGCCGAAGTCGATGACGACGTGACCAGGGTCGCGCAGGTCATGGCCGAGGGCCAGCTCTGGGCGCAGCGGGGTGTTCGACTTGATGTCACCCAGCACCTCGCCGGCCACGAGCATCGCCTCGTCGGCGAGGGTGCCGCCGCAGAAGAGGCCACGCAGGGACCCGGAGGACGTGGTGGCCGACCGGTCGCCCGCAGCCTCCCACGTCGGCCAGACCGGCGCGTCCGCGCCGACGGCGGTCAGCACCGACTCGACGGCCGCCGTGAGGTCCGGTCGCCCGGCACCGAGCGTGGCCCAGTGGACCGGCTTGCCCAGCCCGGCGGCATACGCCTCCAGGTCGGCGAGCACCTCGGGAGCGGGTGGCTTGGAGACGACGACGACCGACGTGGTGTCCGGGTCGGCCGCGAGCGCGGCGAGGGCCTGCTTCGTCGAGCGGGCGGCGACGGCGGACGACAGGTCGCGGCCACCGACACCGAGGCAGTGGCTGATGCCGACGCCCGCGGCGTCCAGGAGGCACATGACCTGCTGGGCGCCCGTGCCCGACGCCGCGACGAGGCCGACGGAGCCGGGTCGCACGACGTTGGCGAAGCCGAGGGCGACGCCGCCGACGACGGCGGTGCCGCAGTCGGGCCCCATGACGAGCACGTCGGCAGCGGCGGCGGCGTCCTTGAGGCGCACCTCGTCCTCGACCGGGACGTTGTCGGAGAAGACCATGACCGACACCCCTGCGCGGACGGCGTCGAGCGCCTCGGTGACGGCGTGCTCCCCCGGCACCGAGACGAGCGCGAGGTCGGCGCCCGAGAGGCGGATCGCGCCACCGAGCGTGCGAGCCGTCGGCGGCTCACCGAAACCGGTGGACGCGCCTGCGGCAGAACGGCTCTGGGTGAGCGCGGACTCCAGCGCAGCCTGC
Source organism: Terrabacter sp. Ter38 (assembly GCF_024519435.1). Classification (GTDB taxonomy): domain Bacteria; phylum Actinomycetota; class Actinomycetes; order Actinomycetales; family Dermatophilaceae; genus Terrabacter. Next base: position 480,037 of record NZ_JALJRZ010000003.1, on the reverse strand, counting down.
CCGGCAGCGATGCCGGCCTCGTCACCGCGGATGGCGACGACGAGGTCGTTGGGCGCCGAGTCGGGCACGGCGAAGCCCATGCCCCGGATGACCTCGAGGTTGAGCTCGGTCGCCATCGCGACCTGCGCGGCCTCGACGCCGGGAGCGGCGGCGACGGTGCGCGAGACCTGCATGAGGGTCACGGAGTCGAGGTAGGTGCCGGTTCTCAGCTCGACGTGGTCAGCCACGGTGGAGTCCTTCCTGGGATTCGGGTCGTGGGGCATCTCGGGGTGCGGGGCGGGGGACGGGCTCGAGCGCGTCGACGGCACGCAGCGCACCGCTGACTCCCGACAGGAGGTCGCGACCGGACGTGTGGCCGATGGCGAGCACCCGGTCGACGAGGTCGCTGAGGTCGGCGCGGTCGCTGAGGTCGGTGCGGTCGCTCCCCCCCGGCGGGTCAACCGACAGGCTCGACGGTGCACCGGCGCGGATCGGGCCCGTGGTGGCGACGGCCGACCTGTTGGTCGAGCCGGGTCCGGAGACCAGACGAGTCACGAGGCGCGCGACGTCCGGGACGGCATACCCCGCCCCCGCGGCGACGAGGAGTGCGGCCGAGAGGCTCGTCGTCCACGGGAGCACCGTGCGGACGGCAGTGCGCAGGGCCGACACGGCTCGCCGGGCCTGCGGAGCGTCCACCGCAGCAAGGGTGAGCAGGACGCCGCAGATCGCGTCGTCGCCGCTCGGGGTCAGGCCGCGCCCGACACCGACGAGTCCGCGGACCCCCGGGTCGGTCGAGCGTCCGGCGAGGGCCGAGGCGGCGAGGTCGTGGGCGAGGTCGCCGAGGACACCGGGCTCGGGGAGCCAGCCGTCACCAGCGGATCTGCGCGGCGCGGGGCGCACTCGCGCCGGCCGCAGCAGCCGGGCCGCGACGACGTCGGCGCGCGGCAGACGCACCCGCCCCTCCCCCACGACGACGTGCCCGCCGGGCTCCACACCCCAGCGGACCTCGGTCGACGGCAGCGTGAGGCGGACGCCGATGGGCAGGGCGACGGCGTCGGAGGCGAGCACGGCGAGGACGCGCTCGTGTGCCCCGAGATCGAGGTAGACGCACGTCGGGAAGGCGGCGAGCACCCGGCAGCGCCGCGGGGCGCCGGCCAGCTCGCCCGCCACGAGAGGCGACACGGCGGCGGGCAGCAGCGTCAGGTCGAGACCGTCGTCCATGCCCGCGCGCACCTCCGCCGTCAGCCGCTTCCGTCCGTGCCGTCCAGCCCGGACCGGCCCCGTGGCGCTCCGCCTGCCGCGGACCGCTGACGTGACGCTACCGACGGTGGGTAGGGTGCGCTCATGGTGAAAGTTGCCAACGATCCGGCCCTCCCCGAGGGTGACTTGCCAGCCGCGGGGGGCTCCGGCGTGCCCGAGCCCGAGGTGTCCGGCATCTCGCTCCGGCTCATCGCCGGCCTCGCCGCGACGGCGCACGGCGTCGTCCGTGCCGAGGCCGCACGCCTCGACGTCAGCGTCGACAGCACGACGCCGCTCCGCTCCGCCCTGCGCGACGACGCCCCGGCCCGGCTGACCCACCGGCTCGTCCTCGCCGACGCGGCGGCCCTCGCGGAGCAGGACGGTGACGCAGCGTCGCTCGCCGACACCGTCGCCGCCCTCGACCGGGCCGGAGCCGCAGGGCTCGTCGTCTCCGGGCTGTCGGGCAAGCCGCTCACCGCCCTCGTCAGGGCCGCCGACTCGACGGGGCTGCCGCTCATCGACGTCCCGCTCGACCACATCGCGACCTTCACGACCGACGTGCTGAGCGCGATGCTCGAGCACCAGACCGCGATCCTGCGCCGGCTCGAGGACGCCGACCGGGCCCTCGTGCAGATCGTGCTCGCCGGCGGCTCTCTGGACGACCTGTGCGAGCAGGTGGTCGGCTTCCTCGACGGCGCCGTGATGGTCACGACGACCGACGGCCGCGTCATCGCCCGTGCCGGTTCGCAGCGCGAGCTCGACCACGCGCTGTCCCTCGAGTGCTTCGACCGCACGGGGCGTCTGCTCACCGAGGCCGAGCCGATGGGACCCCGACCCGACGGCCCGACCGCCAACCGCTCCGCCGTGCGCATCGTCGCCGGCCACCTCGACCACGGCGTGCTCATGGCGTTCTGCAGCCACCGTCACCTGACGGTCGACGACGTGCGCCTGCTCGAGCGGGCCGCGACGGTCGCCGCGCTCGCCATCACCAAGGACCAGGCCGTCTCGGCGGTCGAGAGCAAGTACCGCGCCGAGTTCCTCCGCGACGCCCTCGCCGGCCGTGCCGGCTCCCCCGTCGACGCCGTCGCCCACGCCAGCTCGCTCGGCTGGGACATCGACCGGCCCATGGTCGTCGTCGTGGCCGAGACCGACGAGGACGACGACCGCTCGACGCGCGACGCCGACGAGGTGCGCTTCCTCCAGCAGCGCTTCGCCCGCGCCTGGACGCACGCCGTGGCGGTGCGCGACGCCCGTTCTCCCGTCATGGGGTTCAGCCGCGAGGTGGTCGCCCTCATCGGCGTCCCCTCCGGCGCCGAGACCGATCAGGTCATGCGGATCGTCGGCGAGTACGTCCGGGTCGTGCGGGGCGACGGCGGCGGCGGTCGGCGCAGCTTCTCGGCCGGAGTCTCACGGCCCATCACCTCGGTCGCCGGGCTGCCCCACGCATACGACGAGGCGCTCTCGGCGGTCACCGTCGGACGCCAGATGCACGGCGACGGCGCCACGACCCACGTCGACGGCCTCGGCATCTACCGCCTGCTCGCGCTCATCCCCGACGGCGCCGACCTCCGCCGCTTCGTCACCGAGTCGCTGCGCGAGCTGGCCACCGACGACTCAGCGGAGTACGCCGGCCTGCGCCAGACCCTGAGCATCCTCATCGACACCAACATGAACGTCGCCGAGACGGCGCGTCTGCTCTTCTTCCACTACAACACGCTGCGCTACCGCATCGGCAAGCTCGAGAAGATCCTCGGCCCCTTCACGACCGACCCCGACCTGCGCCTCACCCTCGCCCTCGCGCTCAAGATCCACCAGATGCGTGGCATCTGACCGCCGCACCCACGTGCTCGCGTATGCCGTGTCGCGCGGTTCGTGGAACATCGGACCCCCTGTTCAGGGCCTGATCTTCCACACGGCTCGAGCCTGTGGACGGCCGCCGTGGCGCTCCGTCCGGCGCCGCCACCATCGGCGGATGGACGCGCTGCTCCGAGCCCGAGCCGCGGGGCAGTCGGGTCTGGTGAGCCGCGCCCAGGCCCTCAGCGGGGGCATGACCCGCAAGGCCGTCGAGTGCCGGCTGACGAGCGGGCGCTGGATCGCCGTGCACCCAGGGGTCTACCAGACGATGCCCGGCCGTCAGGACTGGGAGACCCTCGCCGTGGCGGCGCTGCTCCACGCCGGCCGCGGCTCGGCCCTGTGCGGCAGCAGCGCCGGCTACCTCTGGGGGCTCGTCCGGGCGGCGCCGGACCAGATCCGCGTCGTCGTGCCGGCCACCCGCCGCGTCCGCGACGTGCCCGGGGTGGTCATCTCGCGGAGTCGCCACGCCTTGGATCGGGTCGACCCCGTGAGCTGGCCGCACCGCACCACCGTCGAGCACACCGTCCTCGACCTGTCCGACCGTCGCCGCCCCGACCGCGCGGTCGCCGTGGCAGCCAAGGCGATCGGACTCGAGCTCACGAGCACCGACCGACTCAGGGCAGCCTTGGCCGGGCGCCCGCAGCAGAGCGACCGGGCCCTGCTCCTCGAGATCTTCGCCGAGGTCGCCGAGGGCTGCGAGAGCCCGGCCGAGCGGCGCTTCATCCGTGACGTGGAGCGTGCCCACGGCCTGCCGTGCGGGACGTCGCAGTCACCGTTCGGCAAGGCCGGGCGCCGCGACCGTGAGTACGACCACGGCGTCGTTGCGGAGATCGATGGCCGCCTCGGTCACGGCGGCTGGCTCGACGTCCAGCGCGACGGGCGCCGTGACCGAGCCGCCGCGGTCGCCGGGCGCACCACGCTGCGCTGCTACTGGAGCGACCTCGTCCCGACGGCCTGTGCCCTCGCGCTGGAGGTCGCCCAGGTCCTGCGGGCCAAGGGCTGGGACGGCCGGCCCCGCGGCTGCGGCCGTACCTGCCCCGTGGGCTTGGCTGCCCCGTCGTGGAACTTCGGACCCCCATGAGGGGGTGCGAACCTCCACTGACCGATCGTCCGACGATTGCAGGAGCACCCGGCGGGACCCGACTAGGCGGGCGCCCGGCATACGTCATCTCCTGCCAGAGGGGCTCCCTCGGCGTGTATCAACGTTTGACGAACGCAATCCCGTGCGGTGGGAGTAGTTTTCGCCCATCCCGGAGTGGGACGTGACCCACATCACCGCATGTGGCAACCATAGGAGTCGGAATGGCTTTGGGCTTGGGCTGGAAACTGCACGGGGACGGCAAGACGATGGGCCCCGACGACGTCGTGGCACCTGACGAACGACTCGCGTGGGGCAGGACGATCGGTCTCGGTGCGCAGCACGTCGTCGCGATGTTCGGGGCGACCTTCGTCTTCCCGCTGGTCATGGGTCTCAACGCCCAGCTCGCGATCATGATGAGCGGGATCGCGACGATCTGCTTCCTGCTGATCGTCAACGGGAAGGTCCCGAGCTACCTCGGCACGTCGGCGAGCTTCGTCGGCGCCGTCGCGGCCATCCGGGCGCAAGGGGGCACGTCCGCCGACGTGACAGGCGCGATCCTCGTCGCCGGTGTCGTGCTCGCACTCGTCGGTGTGGCGATCCACTTCGCCGGGTCCGCGGTGCTGCACAAGGTGCTGCCGCCGGTCGTGACGGGCGCCGTCGTCATGCTCATCGGCTTCAACCTCGCGCCGGTCGTCGCCAGCATCTACTGGCCCCAGGACCAGTGGGTCGCGCTGCTCGTCATGGCGTTCACGATCATCTGCGCGGTCGCCTTCAAGGGCTTCGCGTCGCGCATCGCGGTCTTTCTCGCCCTGATCTTCGGCTACATCATCTCGTGGCTCTTCGACAAGATGTTCGGCCAGATCACGTCCTTCGACGCCGGCGCCGGCAAGGTCACGACGCACTTCCGCACGAACTTCGACAACCTCGCGAGCCAGCCCTGGTTCGGCCTCCCGCCGACGTCGACGACAGGCGCTGACGGCAAGGAGATCGTCGGCATCCACGCACCGTCGTTCTCGGTCGCCGCCATCCTGCTCGTCCTCCCGGCCGTCATCGCGCTCATCGCGGAGAACACCGGCCACGTCAAGGCCGTCGCCGAGATGACGAAGTCGAACCTCGACCCCTACATGGGGCGCGCCATCGCGGCCGACGGCATCGGCACCGTCATCGCCAGCTCGGTCGGCGGCTCGCCGACGACGACGTATGCCGAGAACATCGGCGTCATGGCGGCCACCCGCGTCTACTCCACGGCGGCCTACTACGTCGCCGCGGTCGTCGCGATCATCTTCGGCCTCTCGCCGAAGTTCGGGGCGCTCGTGGCCTCCGTGCCGGGCGGCGTACTCGGCGGCATCACCGTCGTGCTCTACGGCATGATCGGCCTGCTCGGCGCGAAGATCTGGAAGGAGAACGGGGTCGACTTCGGCAACCCGATCAACCTCGTGCCGATCGCGGCCGGCATCATCATCGGCATCGGCGGCGTCTCGCTCGTCTTCACGTCGGACTTCACGCTCGGTGGCATCGCGCTCGGCACGATCGTGACCATCGTGGCCTACCACGTCGCCCGCGCCGTGGCCCCCGCCGACCTGCGTGACCGGGCCGATGCCACGGGAGGCACGATGATCGCACTGGGCAAGGCGGAGTACGGCGACAGTGACGGCATCGACGACCTCTACCAGGACGAGCCCAACGGGCCTGACCTGCGCCGCCGCTGACGCCTCACGCACCACCGGCCCGTGGGCTCCCGATCTCGGATCGGGGGCCCACGGCCCGTTCAGGGCAGAAGTTGCCAAAAGCCCACGGGCAGCGATGCACAACCGTCACTAGTCCCCACCGGGGGTCGGAAGGCAGGATCAGTTCGGTGAAGCCCGCCCCCTTCGAGCACCACGCACCGCTCACCGTCGAGCAGGCCGTCTCCGTCCTCACCGAGGTCGGGCACGACGGCAAGGTCCTCGCGGGCGGCCAGAGTCTCATCCCGATCCTCAACATGCGCCTGGCCTCGCCGGCGCACCTCGTCGACATCAACCGCGTCGCCGGCCTCGACACCGTCGAGGTGACACCCGAGGCCGTACGCGTCGGTGCCCTCGTGCGCCACGCCGGTCTCGAGCGCTCCGCGGAGGCGTATGCCGCCCTCCCCCTCCTGCGCCAGGCGCTCGTCAACGTCGCCCACCCGGCCATCCGCAACCGCGGCACGACGGTCGGCTCCATCGCCCACGCCGACGCGGCCGGTGAGATGCCTGCGATCCTGGCCCTGACCGACGGAGTCGTCGAGGTGGCAGGTCCGTCCGGGTCGCGCGAGGTCGCGTGGTCCGACTTCTTCCTCGGCGCCCTCGAGACGTCGCTCGCGGCCGAGGAGCTCGCCGTCGCGGTGCGTTTCGGCCGCTTCCCGGCCGGGACCGGCACGGCCTTCACCGAGGCGGCCCGCCGGCACGGCGACTACGCCATGGCCGGCGTCGGGGTGGCCCTGACGGTCGCCGACGGCGTCGTCTCCGGCGCTCGCGCCTCCTTCGTCTCCGTCACCGACGTGCCCTCGGTCCTCGACCTCGGGCCGGCCCTCGACGGGGTCGAGCCGGGCTCGGGCGAGTGGGACGCTGCGCTCGACACCGTTGCCGAGGCGGTGCGCGGGCACGTCGAGCCCGAGGGCGACATCCACGCGAGCGCCGACTACCGCCGCATGCTCGTCACCGAGCTGACCCGACGGGTCCTCCCCCAGGCCGCCGACCGTGCAGGAGCCATCGCATGACCGACACGACCCCCGCCACCGAGACCCTCCACGACGTGACCGTCTCCGTGAACGGCGTACGCCACTCCGCCGCCGTGCCCGCCCGACGCCTGCTCTCGGACTTCCTGCGCCACGACCTCGAGCTGACCGGCACCCACGTCGGCTGCGAGCACGGGGTGTGTGGCGCCTGCACGGTCCTCGTCGACGGGCAGCCGATGCGCTCGTGCCTCATGTTCGCCGTCACGGCGCAGGACCACGCGATCACCACCGTCGAGGGGCTCTGCTCGGCGCCCGACGCCCGCACCGCCCCGACCGGCGAGTCGATGAACCCGGTCCAGCAGGCCTTCGCCGAGTGCCACGGGCTCCAGTGCGGCTTCTGCACCCCGGGCTTCCTCACGACCGTCACGGCCTATCTCGAGGAGAACCCCTCACCGACGAGCGAGGAGGCGCGCGAGGCGATCTCGGGCAACCTCTGCCGCTGCACCGGCTACCAGAACATCGTCAAGAGCGTCCTGCGCGCCGCCGAGATCAAGGCCGAGCGGGCGGAGGAGCGCGCGTGACGACCCAGATGTTCGGCGCGCCGATCAGGCGCAAGGAGGACCCCCGTCTCGTCACGGGCGGCGGCCGCTACCTCGACGACCTCGGGCACGACGCCCTCGCCGCGGCGTTCGTCCGCAGCCCGCACGCCCACGCCCGCATCGTCGACATCGACGCCTCCGAGGCCACCGAGGTCGAGGGCGTCGTCGGCATCTACGTCCACGAGGACCTCCCGGGCCGGGTCGGTGAGCCGCTGCCCCTGCTCATCCCGCACCCGACGCTGACCCACGGCCGCACCGGCTACGCCCTGGCCAAGGACGAGGTCAACCACGTCGGCGAGCCGATCGTCATGGTCGTCGCGACCGACCGCTACGTCGCCGAGGACGCCTGCCAGCGCATCCGCGTCACCTACGACCAGCTGCCCGTCGTCGTCGGCATCGAGGCCGCCCGCTCCGGCGAGCTGCTCGTGCACGACGACGTGCCCGACAACGTCGCGGCCCACATGCTGCAGGAGGTGGGCGACGTCGAGGCCGCCATGGCCGCGGCGCCGCACACCCTGACCCTCGACCTCGACATCGAGCGCAGCGCCTGCATGCCGATGGAGGGCAAGGGCGTCTACGCCCGCTGGGACCGTGACCGCGGCGAGCTGCGGATGTACTCCTCGACCCAGACCTCGACCGGCGTGCGTGCCGCTGTCGCGGCCAAGCTCGACCTGCCGCTCGCGAAGGTCGAGTGCATCGCCCCCGACGTGGGCGGCGGCTTCGGCGTCAAGATCGTGCACCCGTGGCCCGAGGAGGTCCTCGTCCCGTGGGCCGCGATCCTCCTCGGCCGCCCGGTCAAGTGGGCCGAGGACCGGCGCGAGCACTTCATCAGCGCGGCGCACGAGCGCGGCCAGCTCCAGCAGGTCACCGTCGGCTTCGACGACGACGGCCACCTGCTCGCGCTCGACGTCAAGCTCTGGCACGACAACGGCGCCTACACCCCCTACGGCATCATCGTCCCGATCATCACCTCGACCCAGCTGCTCGGCCCCTACAAGCCCGGGACCTACCGCTGCGAGTTCTGGTCGCTCTACACGAACACCGTTCTCGTGACGCCCTATCGGGGCGCCGGCCGCCCACAGGGCTGCTTCGCGATGGAGCGCACGATGGATGCCATCGCCGACGAGCTCGGTCTCGACCGGGCCGAGGTGCGGTCGCGCAACTTCATCCTCCCGACCGAGATGCCGTGGGACCACGGCCTGCTCTTCCAGGACGGCCGCCCGCTCAAGTACGACTCGGGCGACTTCCCGGCGAGCCTCGCCAAGCTCAAGGACCTCGTCGGCTGGGACGACTTCGCCGACTACCGGCGCCAGGCCGAGTCCGAGGGACGCAAGGTCGGGCTCGGGATCGGCTGCTACGTCGAGGGCACCGGCGTCGGCCCCTACGAGGGGGGTCACATCCAGATCGAGACGAGCGGTCGGGTCAACGTCTCGACGGGCCTGACGTCACAGGGCCAGGGCCACGAGACCGTCTTCGCCCAGATCGTCGCCCAGGAGCTCGGCGTCCGGATGGAGGACGTCTTCGTCACCACGGGCGACACCCGCAAGATGGCGTATGCCGTGGGCACCTTCGCGTCGCGCGCCGCGGTCATGAGCGGCAGCGCCATCGCCCTCGCCGCCCGCAACGTGCGGGCCAAGGCGCTGCGCATCGCCGCCGACGCCCTCGAGGTGTCGCCCGAGGACCTCGAGATCGTCGAGGGCACGGTGCGGGTCAAGGGCGCTCCGGCGACGTCGATGACCCTCGGCACCGTGTCGGTGCTCTCCAACCCGCTCCGCTACGCGTTCGACGAGGCGGCCAAGGCCGCGACCCAGTTCGCCGGCACCTTCGACCCCGACAAGCCCCCGGTGGCCGAGGACGAGGAGCCGGGCCTCGAGGGCAAGGACTTCTACTCCCCCACCCAGGCGACCTTCGCCAACGGCATGCACGCGGCGATCGTCGAGACCGACCCCGTCACGGCCGAGATCCGCATCCTGCGCTACTGCGTCATCCACGACTGCGGCACGATGATCAACCCGATGATCGTCGAGGGCCAGGTCCACGGCGGCGTCGCGCAGGGCGTGGGCGGCGCACTCTACGAGCGAATGGCCTACGACGAGTCGGGCCAGCTGCTCAACGCGAGCTTCATGGACTTCCTCATGCCCTACGCGTCCGAGGTGCCCACCATCGAGGCCGACCACCTCGAGACCCCGTCGCCGCTGAACCCCTTGGGCATCAAGGGCGCCGGCGAGGCGGGCTGCATCCCCGTGTCGGCCGTCATCGCGTCGGCCATCGAGGACGCCGAGGGCTTCCCGATCACCCGGATGCCGATCTCGCCCTACGACCTCTGGGAGCTGCGCCGCCGCCACGCGGACGGCGAGATCCCGTCCCTGCACCGCACGAGCAGAACGACCAGCACGCCGAGCCCGTCATCGAAGGAGCCGACCGCATGAAGATCACCGGATCCGCCACCCTCGCGGCCGACCCGCAGCAGGTGTGGGACGCCTTCCACGACCCGGCCGTGCTCGCGCGCTGCCTGCCGGGCTGCGAGCGCCTCACCGAGCTCGGCCCCGACCACTACGCCATGACCGTGACGGCAGGTGTCGCCGCCATCAAGGGCACCTACGACGGCGAGGTGTCGCTGCGCGACCCGCAGCACCCCGGTTCCTTCACGATGAAGGCCTCGGGCGCGGGAGCCCCGGGCACCGTCGACGCCGACGTCGTCGTGCGGCTCGCCCCGTCGAGCGCCGGAGGCACCGACCTGACCTACGACGCGGACGCATCCGTGGGCGGCGTCATCGGCGGTGTCGGCCAGCGCATGCTCGCCGGCGTCACGAAGAAGATGGCGGGACAGTTCTTCTCGGCCGTCGACGCCGACATCTCGGGCGTCCGTGCGGCCACCCCGAGCGCCCCCGCAGCCCTCGCCCCGACCGCGGCACCCGGCATAGCTGCTGGTTCTGCTGCGCCCGGCACGGTGTCGTATGCCGGTCGGTCGGCTCCCACGGGGTCGTTCGCCGGGCGCGAGTACGCCCTCGGCGTCGTCACCGGCGGGGCCGTCGCGCTCGTCGGTGTCCTCGTCGGCTGGGCGATCGGTCGGAGGAGCTGACGATGCGCGCCTTCACCGCCGCGGCCGTCCAGGTCGCCCCCGTCCCGGCCCCCCTCAGCGCCGAGACCATCCGAGCCAACCTCGACACGTGCGTCGACATGACGCGGCAGTGTGTCGCCGCCACCGGGGCCGAGCTCGTCGTGCTGCCCGAGACCGCGACGACGGGCTTCACCCCCGGCTGCTCCAAGGAGGAGCTCTGGGACCTCGTCACCGAGCTGCCCGGACCCATGGTCGAGCCGATCCGCGCCGTGGCCCGTGAGCTCGGCGTGCACGTCTGCGTCGGCACCTACGAGCGCGGGCCCGAGCGCGGGGTCGTCTACAACTCCTCGGTGCTCGTCGGCCCGGCGGGTGACGTGCTCGGGACCTACCGCAAGACGCACCCGTTCTGCTCCGAGATCGTCAGCGGCGGCGGCTGGGTCACCCCGGGCGACACCGTGACGGTGTGCGACACCGAGCTCGGCCGCATCGGCATGATCATCTGTTTCGACGGCGACTACCCCGAGCTCTCGCGGATCCAGGCGGTCCAGGGCGCCGAGGTCATCTGCCGGCCGTCGGCCCTGCTGCGCTCCGCCGACATCTGGGACCTCACGTCGCGCGCGCGTGCCTACGACAACCACGTCTACGTCATCGGGGCCAACGCCGTCGGTGCCGACCCCGCGGGCGTGCTCTACTTCGGCAACTCGCACATCGTGACGCCGATCGGGCACATCGTCGCCAAGGCGGCGACGCACCCGGGCTGGGTCTCGGCGCGGCTCGACCCCGCCGACGCGCTCGCGTCGCTGACCCCGGGGTCCAACGTCGGGCAGGCCTTCGACCACCTGCGCGACCGCAACCTCGACCTCATCCGCAACCACCGGGCCGAGCTCGAGGGGCCGGCCGAGACGTCGTTCCCGCACGCCCCGATCCACCGCGGCGACGCCGGCTGACGCGTGGCCGCAGCCGACCGACGACCGTTGGTCAGGACCACCTCGCCGAGTCGGCGTGTCGTCCCGCGTGTCGCCACGCACGGACCACCAACGGTCGTCCGTCGGCGGGGGCGCCGTCGCTCAGTCGTCCTGGGGCAGCACGATCGCCCGCGGCGTCGACGTCGGCTCGTCGCCGCGACCGCCCTTCGACGTCCAGTCGTAGACGACGGACGTGCGCAGCAGCACGTCGGGCAGCGACCGGTTCTCGCGGCTGACGACGACCCAGAAGAGGACGACCGGGAACATGACGCACGCGGCGGCACGCAGGAACGCCCGCGTGAGACCGATCGTGCCCCCGCCGTCGTCGACGACCCGGAGGCCGAGCAGGCGGTTGCCGAAGGTGCGGCCCGTCGTGGCCCACGCCACCGTGAGGTATGCCGTGAGCAGCCCGAGCACGAGCAGGAGCAGTCGCAGGCCGCCCGGGTCGGGAAAGCGGAAGGACTGCGGACCGAGCAGGAAGATCGTCCCCGCCCACGCGGCATACATGAGGGCGACGCCGAGGAGCGCGACGACGAGGTCGACGGCTCCGGCGGCCACCCGGGTGACGATGCCGGCGCGGTGCCCCTGGACCGAACGCGCCGGGCCGGGCAGGACGATCCGCGAGACCGGGTCACGTCCGGGTCGCGACGGTGACGTCATGACGTCGCGCCGTTCATCCGGCGGTCCCGGGGAGCACGGGACGCGTGGCGACCTCGGCGGCGGGGAGGGCCGGACCCGGCGTCCGCGGCCGGCGCCGGAGCATCCGGTCGACGACGTGCGCGACGCGCTCGTCGGCCCCGACGCCCTGCCAACGGACCTCGCGCATCCCCTCTGAGGCCATGGCCCCGGACGAGCTCTGGATGATGCCGGGGAGGTCGATCTCCTCGACGACGTACTCGGCGAGGCCGATGAGGTCGAGTCTGCCCACGACGGCGTCGAGGTCCAGCCGCTGCGCGACGGCGTTGACGTCGACCCGGTCCAGGATCGCGTCGAGGTCGATGCGGGCGGCAATGGCGTCGATGTCGACCCGGCTGACGATCGCATCGATGTCCACACCCGAGACGGCCCGGTCGAGGTCCACCCGGGCGACGATCCCGTCGATGTCGAGCCGCTCGATGACCGCCCCGATGTCGACCCTGGACACGGCCCGGTCGAGGTCCACCCGGGCGACGATCCCGTCGATGTCGAGCCGCTCGACGATGGCGTCGACGTCGACCCGCGAGACGATCGCGTCGATGTCGACCCGGGCGACGATCGCGTCGATGTCGACCCGGGCGACGGCGCGGTCGAGGTCCACCGTGCTCACGACCGCATCGAGGTCGACGTGGTCGACGACGATGTCGGTGAGGTCCACGACGTCGAGGACGGCCTCGACGACGACGGCGGCCACCCGTTGGGCCGTCACCTCGACGCGTCGACCGAGCTCACCCCGTCGCGAGTGCCCACGACGGAGCAGCTCCTGGGACCAGTCCGCGCGTCGAAGCCGGGATCCCAGGCCGGTCACGGCCGTCCTCAGCGGAGCGGTCACGACCGCCGTGACCAGCGTCGGTGGCCGGATCCGCTCGACGACGCGGCCGGCGGTCTCGACCCCTACCGCGGCCAGCCCGAGCACGACCTCGGCGAGGTCCGAGGCCGTCAGCGGCTCGAAGCGCGTGACGGTCTCGTCCGTCCCGGCTGCCGTGGTCTCGTCCATGCCTCGTCCTCACGCCTCGGTGCGCCGTGACCCGCGCGGCCGGCGCCGCTGACTCGTTCCGTGTCCAGCATGCGTCCGCGCGCCCGGCCGGGACATCACCCCCGACGAGTGAAGGCCGCCGCCCCGGTCCCAGCCCCGGTCCCAGCCACGGTCCCAGCCCCGGTCCCCGGCCCCGGTCCCCGGCCCGGGTGGCTCAGGGCCGGGGCGAGCGCAGTCGAGCGGCCCGGGCGGCGAGATGCCGACGCTCCGCCTCGTTCGTCGCGGTCGCCGCCGCGCGGTCGAGCAGGTCGGCAGCCGGGGCCGTGTCGCCCGCCATCTCGAGCAGCTGCCCGCGCACCGCGAGCCAGCGGTGCGTCGTGCCGAGCCGGTCCTCGACCTCGTCGACGACCTCGAGGGCGGCCTCCGGGCCCTGGGCCATGGCCACCGCCACGGCCCGGTTGAGCGTGACCACCGGGTTGCCGGTGACCTGCTCGAGCAGCCCGTAGAGCGAGAGGATCTCGTCCCAGTCGGTGTCCGCGGCCGTGGGCGCCCGGTCGTGGACCGCGGCGATGGCGGCCTGGAGCTGGTAGTCCCCCACGGCGCCGAGCGCCAGGGCCCGGCCGAGCAGGTCGAGACCCTCGGCCACGAGCGAGACGTCCCACCTCGAGCGGTCCTGGTCGGGCAACGGCACGAGCGCCCCCGAGGCGTCACTGCGCGACGGAGTGCGGGCCTCGAGCAGCAGCATGAGCGACAGCAGGCCGAGGGCCTCGGGGTGGTCGGGTGAGCCGTCGATGAGCATCCGGGTCAGGCGGATCGCCTCGCGGGACAGCGAGGTGCGCTGCACCCTGTCACCGTGCGTGCTCGCATAGCCCTCGTTGAAGACGAGGTAGAGGACGTGGAGCACGGAGCGGGCACGCTCCTCGCGGTCGGCGCCGGACGGCATACGTAAGCCTGCGCCGGAGGCGCGGATCGTCGCCTTGGCGCGGCTGATCCGCTGCGCCATCGTCGACTCCGGCACGAGGAAGGCCCGGGCGATCTCCGCGGTCGTCAGGCCGCCGACGGCGCGCAGCGTCAGCGCGATCGCCGAGGCCGGGGTCAACGACGGGTGGCAGCAGAGGAAGAGGACCGTGAGGCTGTCGTCGTGGTCGACGGGGTCGCGCGCCGGGACCTCCCAGGCGATGACGCGCGCCTCGCGCTCGCGCCGGGCCGCGTCACTGCGCCACAGGTCGACGAGCCGCCGCGAGGCGGTCGTCACGAGCCACGCCCGCGGCTCGTCGGGAAGCCCGTCGACGGGCCAGCGCCGGGCTGCCGCGATCAGGGCCTCCTGGACAGCGTCCTCGGCTGAGTCGAAGTCGCCGAACCGGCGACTGACGATGCCGACGACCTGCGGCGCGAGCGTGCGCAGCAGGTCGTCGACTCCGGGTGCCGAGGTCAGCGGGTGCCACCCGCGGTACGCAGGAAGGCGTCCATCTCGTCGGTGTTCGCGGGCGCCTGCTCCATGACCTGGCGCACGTGGATCGGCTGCCGGGTGGGCACGCCGCCCCGACCCGGCACCGCGGACATGAGCGACGCGATCTCGAGGGCGCGCTCCTGCGAGTCGACCTCGACGACCTGGAAGCCGGCGAGCCACTCCTTGAACTCCTGGAACGGTCCGTCGGTGACGACCGGCGCGGCACCGTCGGACCGGACGATCTTGGCGAGGTCGGGGCCCGTGAGGATCGTCGAGGAGACGAGCTCGCCGTTGGCCTCGAGCTCGCCGACGAGCCTCTCGTAGTAGTCGAGGTGGGCCTGGACCTCCTCCGGGGTCCAGTCGGACATCGGGGCCGGGTCGTCGCCGGCCTGGAAGTCCACGCCGATGAGGTACTTCGCCATGTCTCACTCGCTCCTTCGTCGCGTCGTGCCAGCGTGGCACGCTCACCCGGGGGACGGAGCGGACGGCTCGCCCTCGACATCGACACGGCCCCCTCGTCGGTTCTGGCGAGGGTTGGCGCGGAAACGGTCAGGTGTTGGCAGCATGTGCCAACGCCCGGGAGGCGTCCCACCGGTTGAATCCTCACCATGACAGCAGGCACCTCCGCACGCCGCCGGATCCGCATCGGCATCGACACCGGTGGCACGTTCACCGACGTCGTCGCGCTCGACGAGGACACGGGCGAGCTCGTCACGACGAAGACGCCCTCGACACCGAGCAACCCCGCCGACGGCTTCCTCGCCGGCGTCCGCAAGGTCCTCGACCTCATGGACGCGAGCGGTGACGACATCAGCGCCGTCTCGCACGGCACGACCGTCGCGACGAACAAGCTCCTCGAGGGCAAGGTCGAGGCGCTCGGCTTCATCACGACGGAGGGCTACGAGTTCATCCTCGAGATCGCCCGCCAGGCCGTCCCCGACGGCTACGGCAACTCCTACTTCTGGGTCAAGCCCGCCCGCATCGTGCCGGCCGACTACGTCAAGACGGTCGGGGGCCGGTTCGACTTCGAGGGCAACGAGATCCGCCCCTTCGACGAGGAACGTGCCGTCACGGTCGCCCGCTGGTTCAAGGACCGCGGCATCACGACGATCGGCGTGTGCTTCCTGCACTCCTACGCCGATGACAGCCACGAGCTCGCGATGCGTGAGGTGCTCCGTCGCGAGCACCCGGACGCCGTCGTCTCGATCAGCTCGGAGGTGCTGCGCGAGTACCGCGAGTACGAGCGGTCGATGACGACCCTCGTCGACGCCGCGGTCAAGCCCAACGTGTCCCGCTACGTCGCGAACATCCACCACCGGCTCGACGAGTTCGTCGGCAGCACCGCGAAGCTGCCCTTCTACATCATGAAGTCCAACGGCGGCGTGCTCTCGGCCGACGAGGTCGTGCACCAGCCGATCACGACGGTCCTCTCGGGTCCGGCCGCCGGGGCGCTCGGTGCCGGTCTCATCGCCGGTCGCGCCGGCTTCGACCAGGTCCTCACGTGCGACGGCGGCGGCACGTCGACCGACGTGTCCGTCGTCCTCGCGGGTGAGCCGACCCTGACGACCGAGGGCACCGTGGGTGCCTACCCGAGCAAGATCCCGATGATCGACGTCGTCACCGTCGGGGCGGGCGGCGGCTCCATCGCCTGGATCTCCCCCGAGGGCTCGCTCAAGGTGGGCCCGCAGTCCGCGGGCGCCGACCCCGGCCCCCTCTGCTACGCCAAGGGCGGCACCGAGCCGACGATCACCGACGCCCACGTGACGCTCGGACGCATCCCCCCGCACCTGCTCGGCGGCGAGATCCCCCTCGACGTCGAGGCGGCCCGCGCGGGCGTCGCCGCGCTCGCGGACCGTCTCGGGCTCGACTTCGAGCGCTGCGCGACCGGGATCCTCGAGATCTCCGCGTGGAACCAGGCCAACGCGCTGCGCCAGGTGTCGGTCAAGCGCGGCCTCGATGTCCGCGACTTCATGCTCGCGACCTTCGGTGGCTCGGGATCGCTGCTCGCCTGCCGTCTCGTCGACATCCTCGGCCTCGCCGGCGTCGTCGTCCCGCAGAACCCCGGCAACGTCTCCGCCTTCGGCCTGCTCACCGTCGACGTCAAGAACGACTACGTCCAGACGTCCGTCGCGCGCCACCACGCGCTCGACCACGCCGCCGTGCAGAAGACGTTCGACGACCTCACCGCGAAGGCCGCGAGCGCCCTCGACGGCGAGGGCTTCGCGCGCGAGAGCCACCGGTACACGCGCACCGTCGACCTGCGCTACTTCGGCCAGGCCTACGAGGTCCGCGTCGCTGCGCCCGCGGGAGACGTCGACGAGGCGTATGCCGCGGGCGTCGCCTCGCGCTTCCACGACGAGCACCGCGCGCTCTACGGCTACGACTTCCGGGGCGACCCGACCCAGCAGGTCGAGTGGGTCAACCTCCGCGTCACGGGTGTCGGCCCCATCACCCGCCCGGAGCTGCGTGACCTCGCCCCGTCGGAGGGCGCGGCCGACGTCCGCGAGCGGGCCCACCGCAGCGTCCGCCCCGTGTGCTTCGACGCCGACGCCGGCTACGTCGACACGGACGTCTGGTGGCGACCCGACCTGCTCGCGGGCGACACGGTGGAGGGCCCTGCGGTCATCGAGGAGTTCGGGTCGACGGTCCCGGTGCACCCCGGCTTCGTCGTCCGTGTCGACACGCTCGGCAACCTCGTCATCACCCGGTCCACCGCCGCGGCGGCGAGCACCCCGACGACCACCCCGACGACCGCCACGACGACCACCCCGGAGGCCTGACATGTGTTTCTCCTGCCAGACCGCGGCCACCCGTCTCGCCCCCGTCGACGCCGCCACGGGGTCGCAGCACCCTGACGCCTCGGTCACCCACGACGGGCCGGTGCCGAACCCTGCGGGGCTCCCCACGGCATACGAGCACGGCAACCGGCTGACGGCCGAGGGCACGACGGTCGACCCGATCCTCGTCGAGATCGTCGAGGGCACGCTCGCGAGCGTCGAGACGGAGGTCGAGACGGCCATCGCGCGCACGTCGCGCTCCCCCATGATCCGCGACGCGCACGACTTCCGCGCCGGCATCCACGACCGCCAGCTGCGCAAGCTGACGGGTCGCTCGTACAGCGCGCTCGTGCACCCGATCGCCCGCGACTTCCCGCTCGCCGAGATGGCCGAGGGCGACGTCTTCTTCCACAACGACGTCTACGAGTCCGAGGGCGGCATCGGCCACCTGCCCGACCTCTGCGTCACCGTGCCGGTCTTCTCCGGCGGCGAGGTCGTCGCGTTCGTCCAGGCGTTCGGTCACCACGACGACATCGGTGGCGCGGTCCCCGGGTCGATGCCGAGCAACGCGCAGACGGTCTTCGAGGAGGGCCTCTCGGTCCCGCCGATCAAGCTGTGGGACAAGGGAGTTCCCAACCAGGCGGCGCTGCGCATCATGACACGCAACAGCCGCATGCCCGACAGCCTCGCCGCGGACCTCGACGCCGAGTGCTCGGCCTGCCTCATGGGCGCCCGGCGCCTCGGCGAGCTCTTCGAGCGCTACGGCCGCGACACGATCGAGGCGGCCTTCGACGCGATCCTCGACAAGACGACGGAGACCTACCGCCGCGAGATCCTCAGCAAGATCCCCGACGGCACGTACGTCTGGGAGGACTACGCCGAGCACGACGGCGTCGACGAGCCGAAGCTGCACACCCAGCGGATCACCTTGACCAAGCAGTCGACCGGCGGCCCCGGCCCCGGCGACGGCGGTCCCAAGCTCGTCATCGACTTCACCGGCACCGCGCCGCAGGCCAAGGGCCCGATCAACCACTGCGGCGACTACGTCGGCGGAAACTTCCTCAAGAAGTGGCTCGCGCCCGTCCTGCGCAACCTCGCCGACACCCCCGAGCGGATGGCCGAGCTCGACGTCAACGAGGGCATCGTGCCGCTCATCGAGATGAAGTTCCCCGAGAAGGGCACGCTCCTCACGCCGATCTACCCCGCGCCGACGAACGCCCGCACCTTCGTCATCCTGCGCCTGCTCGGCGTCCTCGCCGGCGTCGTCGCCAAGGCCGTCGACGGCAAGATGCCGGCCGACCAGGAGACGATCCGCTACACCGGCGTCTACGGCAAGGACCGCGACGGCAACGACTACCTCATGCGCGAGGTGCTCGGCGGCGGCTCCGGCGGGCGCTACTACGCCGACGGCGAGGACACGATCCACGTCGTCCCCGACAGCCGCAACCTGCCGACCGAGTTCACCGAGAGCCGCTTCCCGTTCATCGTCGAGCGCCTCGGTCTGGCCGTCGACTCGGGAGGCGCCGGGCGGCACCGCGGCGGCCTCGGCTACGAGAAGCACATCCGGATGCTCAAGGACGCCCACTTCATGTCGATCGCCGACCGGTCGATCCTCGCCTGCTGGGGCGTCAAGGGCGGCAAGGCCGGTCGTCCCTTCGAGGTCACCGTCGACGTGGGCGGTCCGGAGGAGCGCACCGTCGACGCCCTCGCCGACGCCGAGGTCGTCAAGGCCGGCCAGGTCATCCGCATCCGCACCACGGGTGGCGGCGGCTGGGGCGACCCGCTCGACCGGCCCTATGACGAGGTCGAGCGCGACCTGCGCTGGGGCAAGGTCTCCTTCGACGGCGCCCGCCGCGACTACGGCGTCGTCGCCGCCGGCGACCTCGACGAACCCGTCATCGACACCGCCGCGTCGGACGCGTTGCGTGAGCAGCTGCGCGGCGACCGCGCGGACGAGCAGCCCTTCTTCGACCGGGGCCCCGGCTACGCGACGCTCGCCGCAGGACAGACTGCGGCGGATGTCGACTGGGTCTGAGCGTGACGACGGTCCTCGTGATCGGCGCGGCCGGCAAGACCGGCCGCGCCGTCACGCGCTCCCTCACGTCACACGGCGTCACCGTGCGCGCTGCCGTGCGATCGCCGGCGCGCGCCGGGACAGCGTATGCCGCTGGGGCCCGGTCGATCTCGGTCGTTGACCTCGAGACCGGGCTCGGGCTCGACGACGCCGTCGACGGGGTCGACGGGGTCTACCACCTCGCACCCAACGTCCACCCCGACGAGGTCGCCATCGCCGACCGCGTGGCCCGTGCTGCAGTGCGGGCCGGCGTGACCCGCTTCGCCTTCCACTCGGTGCTGCATCCGCACGACCCGTCGATGCCGCACCATCTGCGCAAGGCGGAAGCCGAGCAGGTCGTGCGCACCCATCTGCCGGGAGCCACGGTGCTGCGCCCGGCGGCATACCACCAGAACCTCCGCGACGCGGCCCACGCCGGCCGGCTCCCGGTCCCCTACTCGCTCGACGCCCCGTTCACGGACGTCGACCTCGACGACGTGGCCGAGGTCGCGGCGACGGTGCTGACCCGACCGGGCCACGAGGGCGTGACCTTCGACCTCGCCGGACCCGAGGTGCTGTCGGTCCGCGACCAGGCCGCCATCGCGGCGGACGTGCTCGGACATCCCGTCCTGGCCGTCCGCGTCGACCTCGCGCAGTGGGTGGCCGGACCAGGCGCCCCGCTCACCGCCCAGGCGCGAGACGACCTGCTGGCGATGTTCGCGTCCTACGACCGCGGTGGTCTCGTGGGCGAGGCCGCTCCCCTTCGTCGGCTGCTCGGCCGCGAGCCGCGCTCGTGGGCCGACGTCCTCACGCGCGCTTGACCGTCGTGGACCGTCCGCGGCTCAGTCGATGTCGCGTTCCTCGATCGTCTGTCGCACGGTGCTCGTCGGGGTCGTCGCGCCGCTGGGGCGCTCCTCACGCGTGATGATGCGCTTGCGCCGGGTCCCCTTGCTCCCGTGCCAGATGAGCGCGGCGCCCGCGATCATGAGGATGACGCCGACGACGGGCAGGCTGATGACGGACGTGTTGGCCCGCACCGCGAAGGTCAGGATGGCCCCCACGACGGCGAGCAGTACTCCGACTCCCACGGTCCCCCACCTCTCGGCTCGGTCGGGGCGCCCCGGACGGCGCCCCCTCGGACATTATCTTCCTCGTACCCGGCCGGCCGGTATGCCGTGCGTGATCCGTGCCGCCCACCGCCGCCGGCTCGGCACGCTCGCGCGCGGCACGCTCGCGCACGGCACCCGACGGCATACATCTGCCAATGTGGGGGCCCGCGTTGGGCAGGAGGTGACAACGCGCCTGCTCGGCCGCGCTCCCTAGGCTCACGCCATGACGACCGCCCCGACAAGCAAGGACGCGCCGTGAGGGTGCTCGTGGCGCTGGGTGGCAACGCCATGACCGGGCCCGACGGCAGCGCGACACCCCAGGCCCAGCGCGAGGCCATCGCCACCGCGAGCCACCACCTCGCCGAGCTCGTCGCCGCCGATCACGAGGTCGTCATCACCCACGGCAACGGGCCCCAGGTCGGCAACCTCCTCGTCAAGAACGAGCTCGCCGCGAGCGTCGTGCCGCCGGTCCCGCTCGACTGGTGCGGCGCGCAGACGCAGGGGACCATCGGCTTCACGCTGCTCGACACCCTCGAGGCCGCCTTCGCCGCCCGCGGCATCGAGCGCCGCCTGGCCGCCATCATCACGCGCACCCTCGTCGACGCCGACGACCCGGGTTTCACGCACCCGACGAAGCCGATCGGACGCTTCCTCCCCCGCGACCAGGCGCAGACCCTCATCGACCACGGCGAGCGCTGGGAGGACCGCGGCGAGAAGGGCTGGCGTCGCGTCGTCGCCTCGCCCGAGCCCGTCGAGGTCCTCGAGACGCACACGCTCCACACGCTCCTCGCCGCCGGTTACGTCGTCGTCACCGCCGGGGGCGGTGGCATCCCCGTTGTCCGCGCCGACGACGGCAGCGTCCACGGCGTCGAGGCCGTCATCGACAAGGACCTCACCGCGGCGCTGCTCGCGCGCGCCGTCGACGCCGACGTCCTCGTGATCGCCACCGACGTCGCGCACGCGGTCGCCGGCTGGGGCACCCCCGAGGCCCACGACATCGGGCGCGTCACGCTCGAGCAGATGGAGGCGTATGCCGCCGCCGGCCACTTCGCGTCCGGCTCGATGGGCCCCAAGGTCGAGGCCGCCCTGCGCTTCGTCCGGTCGGGCGGGTCGCGATCGATCATCACGGCCCTCGACCAGCTCGCCACCGCCGTCGACGGCCACGTCGGCACCGTCATCGAAAACCCTGAAAGAGAAAGGTGATTCACGTGCCCGAAGCCATTGAGGTGCGCAAGGTCCCCATCCACTCGGTCGCCGACGCGTCGGAGCTCGCGAAGCTCATCGACGACGGTGTCATGGAGGCGAGCCGCGTCATCGCCATCATCGGCAAGACCGAGGGCAACGGCGGCGTCAACGACTACACGCGCATCATCGCCGACCGCGCCTTCCGCGAAGTCCTCGTCGAGAAGGGCGCCCCGGCCGACCAGGTCAAGCAGGTCCCGATCGTGTGGTCCGGCGGCACGGACGGCATCATCAGTCCGCACGCGACGATCTTCGCCACCGTCCCGGCCGAGAAGGCCGAGCAGTCCGACGAGCCCCGGCTGACCGTCGGCTTCGCGATGAGCGAGCCGATCAAACCCGAGGAGATCGGCTACGTCGCGATGGTCCAGAAGGTCGCCGACGCCGTGAAGGTCGCCATGGAGCGCGCCGGCATCACGGACCCGGCGGACGTCCACTACGTCCAGACCAAGACACCGCTGCTGACGATCCACACGATCCGTGACGCGAAGTCCCGCGGGCACGAGGTCTGGACCGAGCACACGCACGAGTCGATGGACCTCTCGAACGGCACGACCGGCCTCGGCATCGCCGTCGCCCTCGGTGAGATCGAGATGCCGACCGACGCCGACATCATGCACGACCGGTCGCTCTTCTCGTCGGTCGCCTCCTGCAGCTCGGGCGTCGAGCTCGACCAGGCGCAGGTCGTCGTCGTCGGCAACACCAAGGGCATCGGCGGCCGCTACCGCATCGGCCATTCGGTCATGCAGGACGCGCTCGACGCCGACGGCGTCTGGGGTGCGATCAAGGACGCCGGCCTCGACCTGCCGGAGCGCCCGCACACCAGCGACCTCCAGGGCCGGCTCGTCAACGTCTTCCTCAAGTGCGAGGTGAGCCAGGACGGCACCGTGCACGGTCGACGCAACGCGATGCTCGACGACTCCGACGTGCACTGGCACCGCCAGATCAAGTCGGCGGTCGGCGGCGTCACCGCCTCGGTGACGGGTGACCCCGCCGTCTTCGTGTCCGTGTCGGCGGCGCACCAGGGCCCCGACGGAGGCGGTCCGGTTGCCGCGATCGTCGACCTCGGCGAGGGGGAGCCCACCGGCTACCGCTGGACCCGCTGACCCGCAGCACCTCATCCGTCGAGAGGCCACGACCGGCCGCTCCTCAACCGTCGAGAGGCCACGACCGGCCGCTCCTCAACCGTCGAGAGGCCAGTTCTCATCCTGAGAACTGGCCTCTCGACGTGCACGAGGCGGCAGCAGGTGGCCTCTCGACGGTGTCAGTGGGCGAAGTGGCGGGTGCCCGTGAAGTACATCGTCACGCCGGCGGCCTTCGCGGCCTCGATGATCTCCTCGTCGCGGATCGAGCCGCCGGGGGCCACGACCGCGCGGACGCCGGCGTCGAGCAGGATCTGCAGCCCGTCGGCGAACGGGAAGAACGCATCGGACGCGGCGACGGAGCCGCGGGCCCGCTCCTCCCCCGCGCGTCGCACGGCGAGGTAGCACGAGTCGACACGGTTGACCTGGCCCATTCCGACACCGACCGCGGCGCCGTCCTTGGCGAGCAGGATCGCGTTGGACTTCACGGCGCGGATCGCGCGCCAGGCGAACTGGAGGTCGGCGACCGTGGCATCGTCCGCAGCCTCGCCGGCGACGAGCCGCCAGTTCGCGGCGTCGTCGCCACCGGTCACCGCGTCACCCTCACCGCGCACGACGGCGTCGACCTTGTCGACGGTCTGCACGAGCAAACCGCCACTGATGGCGCGCGTCTCGATCGGGTCGGCCGCCGCGGCCATGCCGGCGGGCAGGCGCAGGACCCGGAGGTTCTTCTTGGCCGTGAGGATCTCGAGGGCTTCGGGCTCGTAGTCGGGCGCGATGATCACCTCGGTGAAGACTGGCTTCGCAGCAGCCGCCATCGCAGCGGTGACGGTGCGGTTCGCCGCGATGATGCCGCCGTAGGCGCTCACCGGGTCGGTCGCGTGGGCCCGTTCGTAGGCTTCCTCGATGCTGTCCCCGATGGCGATGCCGCACGGGTTGGCGTGCTTGATGATGGCGACGGTCGGCTGGTCCCCGTGGTCGTGCGCGGCACGCACGGCGGCGTCGGTGTCGACGTAGTTGTTGTACGACATCTCCTTGCCGTGCAGCTGCTCCGCACTCGCGACACCGGGTCGCCAGTGGCGGTAGAGCGCGGCGCTCTGGTGCGGGTTCTCGCCGTAGCGCAGGGCGGCCGCACGGTCGAAGGTCGCGCCCGTCCACGCCGGGAAGCCGGTGCCGTCGCTCGTGTCGGCGACGACGTTGCCCATCCAGTTCGCGACGGCGTTGTCGTAGCTCGCGGTGTGGACGAACGCCTCGGCGGCGAGGCGACGGCGCTCGGCCAGCGTGAAGCCGCCTGCGCCCAGCGCCTCCGTGACGTGGGCGTATGCCGCCGGGCTCGTCACGATGGCGACGCTGGCGTGGTTCTTGGCCGAGGCGCGCACCATCGACGGTCCGCCGATGTCGATCTGCTCGACGCACTCGTCCTCGCTCGCGCCCGACGCGACGGTCTCCCGGAACGGGTAGAGGTTGACGACGACGAGGTCGAAGGCCTCGACGCCGAGGTCGGCGAGCTGCTGCATGTGGTCCTCGTTGCGCGTGTCGGCGAGGATCCCGGCGTGCACCTTCGGGTGCAGCGTCTTGACTCGGCCGTCGAGGCACTCGGGGAAGCCCGTCAGCTCCTCGACCTGCGTCACGGGCACCCCCGCGGCGGCGATCGTCTTGGCCGTCGAACCGGTCGAGACGATGGCGACCCCGGCGGCGTCGAGCGCCCGGGCCAGCTCGTCGAGGCCGGACTTGTCGTAGACGGAGACGAGGGCCCGCTTGATCGGGCGGCGGCCGTCGGTGTCGGTGGACGTCGCAGCGGACGGGGCAGCAGTCATGGGGCGCACTCCTGGTTCGGTGACATCGGTCGCGGCGCGTCCGGTCGGTCGGACCGGACGGCGTCCGTTCTCGCGAGGCACCCAGGCGGTCGATGCTCCCGACGTCACTCCCCGGTGGTGTCCCACCCGCGCCAGTCGTGTGCGACCAGCGTAGCGGTCAGGGCCGCCCGATCCGAACTCGTCGCCCGTCGACGGCGAAGCCCTCACGGGCCAGTCGGCTCACGACGTCGACGAGCAGGTCACGCTCCTGGACCTTGATCCGCTCGTGCAGGCTCTCCTCGGTGTCGTCGTCCTCGACCACCACGACCCGCTGCTCGATGATCGGACCGGTGTCGACGCCGGCATCGACGACGTGGCACGTCGTGCCGGTCACCTTGACGCCGTAGGCGAGGGCGTCGCGCACGCCGTGCGCGCCGGGGAAGCTCGGCAGCAGGGCCGGGTGGGTGTTGACGACGGGCTGCCCGCCGAGGGTCGCCGGCCCGAGGATCCGCATGAAGCCCGCCGTGACCACGAAACGCGGTCCGGCCACGGCGACCTGCTCCGCGAGCGCGACGTCCCAGGCGGCCCGGTCCTCGAAGTCGGTGGGCCGCACGACGAACGTCGGTATGCCGGCTCGCTCGGCCCGCTCGAGCCCCGGGCACGGGCGGTCGGCTCCCACCGCGGCGATCCGCACGCCGTAGTCCGGGTCGGACGAGGCGTCGACGAGGGCCTGGAGCAGGGTGCCGGAGCCCGACACGAGGACGACGACGGGCACCGCGCCGTCGGTCGTCACGGACGTGCTGGCGAGGGCGTCGGTCGTCACGCGCCGGAGTGTAGCGCTGCGGCCCGATGCGGGTTCGGGCTCATCCATGGGCGAGGATGGACCGCATGACCGAGCCGCTGCAGGAGCAGGAGATCGCGTTCGCCCGGGAGAAGGCGAAGCGCACGCTGCCCGTCGCGCTCCTCGTGCTGCTCGGCCTCGTGGCGATGTACCTCCCGCTGCCGAAGCGCTTCGTCGCCGTCCTGCCGCTCGTGCTCGCGATCGTCCTCACCGTGCGCCTGCTGCGCTTCCTGTCGACGCGCGGCGGCAAGGAGAAGATCTGGCCCGTCGTGACCCTCGTCATCTCCGGCATGCTGCTGTCGTCGCTGGCGCTCCAGATCGCCTTCTACGACTCGGTCCAGGCCTACGAGGAGTGCGTCGCCGGGGCGCAGACGAGCATCGCCGAGGGCGAGTGCGCGCCACTGAAGGACGCCGGGATGATCGGCCTCGTCGTCCGCTGAGAGCCGCCGCGACCGTCCCCCCGTCAGTCCCCCGTCGTCAGTCCTCGTCAGTCCTCATCGGGACTGAGGTCTCCGCTTCCGCACCGGCCTCCGGCGCGACTCCCGACTCGCGCTCGCGCTGCTCGGCGCGACGGTCGCGGAGCACGAGCACGCCGGTGAAGAGCAGCGCGCCACCGACGACCTCCGCCGTCAGGGCGGCCGCGAACGACCAGAGGTGCGCCCCCACGGCCGAGAGCCGCTCGACACCGACCGCACCGTTGCCGAGGGCCGTCAGTGCGACGACGACGGCGACCGCGACGAGCGCCGCGACCGCTGTGGCAGACAGCCGGGCCCGCACGTTGCCGAAGAACTCGAGCTCGGCATCGACCCGACGACCGAGCCACGCGCCGACGAGCACCGGAGCGAGCACGACGGCATACATCGTCGCCGGGTAGTCGCTGGCCTGCGGCAGGGCGCCGAGGACGGGCACGAGGGGCAGCAGCCCGGGCTGGGCCGCGCCGGCGGAGATCGTCGAGCCGAGGGCGACCTGGAAGCCCGGACCCGCGAGGAACGAGAGTGCCCACGTGGCCGCGTTGCCGAGGAGGGCGACCTGGGCGAGCGCGATGATGGCGACCGCGCCGAGGTTGGCACCGTACTGGTCCTGGATGTCGGCGATGGTCGACCACGACAGGACGAGCCTCACCACGACGACGACGAACCCCAGGGCGAGCAGCACGCCCGCCCCGCGCCAGCCGGTGCGCCACACCGTCGGCAGCCACGTCGGGCCGCGCCGGAACCACGTGCGCACGAAGGCCGGAGCGGTCTCGTCGTCGGGCCGGAGCATGACGAAGCCGAGCGCCGCGAGCGGCACGAGCAGGGACCCCACGACGGCGGCGACACCGGGCGTCGCCGGCCCCCCGAGGGTGAAGAGCGCGAAGACGGCCGACACGAGGCCGTACCCGATGACGAAGCCCGGCACGACGCCCCACTGCGCGACGCGGCTCCAGTCAGCCGCACCGACCCGCAGCCGCTCCGTCGCCGCGAGGCGACGGGCGAAGCGGTAGGCGATGAGGACGAAGACGAGCAGGAGCAGCAGCGGCGTCATGGAGATCGCCACGCTGCCGGCGCCGACGGACTGTCCGTGGCCGAGGAACCACACGGCGCTGGCGACCGAGACCGCCGAGAACCACCCGACCGAGCTCTCGGGCGCGGCCACCCAGCCGATGAGCGCGGGCAGGACGACGACCGACCACGTGCCCACGGCGGCGAGGGCCCCGGCACGTAGGGCGGCCGGCATCGCCGTCGAGGGGCTGGTCGACGAGGTCGCCGACGTGGTCGTCGACGTCGTGGTCGTGCTCGGCGGGGCCAGTGGTCTCACTCCTGCGCTGCGGGGGCTTGCGGACTCGTGCGTGGTCGCTCCCATGGTCACAAGATCCCCGCCACGGAGCGAGCGCCCACGCCGATGGAAGCCGAGAGCGCCGACGCGAGGCACCGCGGCGTGGCCCCGGACAGGACGCATCGCGTATGCCGTCCCGCTGGCCACGCGCCCGGTCGCCGGGTCGACGAGGGCCGGCCACACGGCATACGCCCTCGGGAGACAGCAGAGCGGGCGGCCACCCGGAGGTGACCGCCCGCTCGGAAAGGCTGCTGACGCAGGCTACTTCGCGAGGTCCTTCATGATCTCGCGCATGAGGTCGGCCGTCTCGGACGGCGTCTTGCCGACCCTGACACCCGCGGCCTCGAGGGCCTCCTTCTTCGCCTGCGCCGTGCCCGAGGAGCCGGAGACGATGGCGCCGGCGTGGCCCATCGTCTTGCCCTCCGGGGCGGTGAAGCCGGCGACGTAGCCGACCACGGGCTTCGTGACGTGCTCCTTGATGTAGGCGGCCGCGCGCTCCTCCGCGTCGCCACCGATCTCGCCGATCATGACGATCGCGTCGGTGTCGGGGTCGTTCTGGAACGCCTCGAGGCAGTCGATGTGCGTCGTGCCGATGATCGGGTCGCCACCGATGCCGACGGCCGAGCTGAAGCCGAAGTCACGCAGCTCGTACATCATCTGGTAGGTCAGCGTGCCCGACTTCGAGACGAGGCCGATGCGGCCGGTGCCCGAGATGTCGGCCGGGATGATGCCGGCGTTGCTGACGCCCGGGGTGATGAGGCCGGGGCAGTTCGGGCCGACGATGCGCGTCGTGCCCTTGTCCTTGGCGTAGTTGTAGAACTCCGCGGTGTCCTTGACCGCGACGCCCTCGGTGATGACGACGGCGAGGGGGATCTCGGCGTCGATCGCCTCGACGGCCGCGGCCTTCGTGAACTGCGCGGGCACGAAGATCACGGACACGTTGGCGCCGGTGGCCTCGATGGCCTCCTTGACCGTGCCGTAGACGGGGACGGAGACGCCGCCCTCGAAGTCGACCGTGGTGCCGGCCTTGCGGGGGTTGACGCCGCCGACGATGTCGGTGCCCGACTTGAGCATGCGCTGGGTGTGCTTCATGCCCTCGGAGCCGGTCATGCCCTGGACGATGACCTTGGAGTCAGCGTTGAGGAAGATTGCCATGGTTGATCGTTCTCTCTCTCGGACTCTGGGGTCAGGCCTGCGAGGCCAGCTCGGCGGCACGGCGCGCGGCGCCGTCCATCGTCGGCTCGATCGTCACGAGCGGGTGGTTGCGCTCCTGGAGGATGCGGCGGCCCTCCTCGACGTTGTTGCCGTCGAGGCGCACGACGAGCGGCTTGGTCGCCTCGTCGCCGAGCTTGTCGAGCGCGCCGACGATGCCGTTGGCCACCGCGTCACACGAGGTGATGCCGCCGAACACGTTGACGAAGACGCTCTTGACCTGCTCGTCACCGAGGATGATGTGCAGGCCGTTGGCCATGACCTCGGCGCTGGCGCCGCCACCGATGTCGAGGAAGTTGGCCGGCTTCTGGACGCCGAACTCCTCGCCGGCGTACGCGACGACGTCGAGCGTGCTCATGACGAGGCCGGCGCCGTTGCCGATGATGCCGACGGAGCCGTCGAGCTTGACGTAGTTGAGGCCCTTCTCCTTGGCCGCCGCCTCGAGCGGGTCGGCCGCGGCCTTGTCCTCGAGCGCCGCGTGGTCCGCGTGGCGGAAGTCGGCGTTCAGGTCGAGGCTGACCTTGCCGTCGAGGGCGACGATGTCGCCGTCCTCGGTCTTGACGAGCGGGTTGACCTCGACGAGCGTCGCGTCCTCCTCGCGGTAGACGGTCCACAGCTTCTGGATGACGTCGGCGATGGCGGCCTTGTCGCCCTCGTCGAAGCCGGCGGCGTCGACGATCTCCTGCGCCTTGGCGGCGTCGATGCCCGTGTTGGGGTCGACGGCGACGCGGGCGAGGGCCTCGGGGCGCTCCACGGCGAGCTGCTCGATCTCCATGCCGCCCTCCTTGGAGCACATGGCGAGGTAGGTGCGGTTGGCACGGTCGAGCAGGATCGAGAAGTAGTACTCCTCGGCGATGCGGGCGCCCTGGGCGATCATCACGGTGCCCACGGTGTGGCCCTTGATGTCCATCCCGAGGATGGCCTCGGCGGCGGCCTGGGCCTCGTCGGGGCTCTTCGTGACCTTGACGCCACCGGCCTTGCCGCGGCCGCCGGTCTTGACCTGCGCCTTGACGACGGTGACACCGCCCGACTTCGGTCCGATCTGCTCAGCGGCCGCTCGGGCCTGCTCAGGGGTGGTGGCGATGGCGCCGGCCAGCACGGGCACCCCGTGCTTCTCGAACATGTCGCGGGCTTGGTACTCGAAGAGATCCACGGGTGGGGTCCGTCCTCGTCGTCGATTCGAATCGTCGTCGATCGCGTCGCTGCGGCGTCCCGGGGCCCACGTGCTCACGCTCTCGCGCTCGGACGGGCCCTGCGCCGAGGCGCAACCGAATCAGGCTGTCCCTCGGACTCTAGTGGCTGCGACCTGCGGCGACCCCATCGGGTGCGCCGGACCGGACGAAGATCACACCGACGTCTCCCCTTGCGTCTCCCCTTGCGTCGCGTCAGGCGGCGTGGACGTGCTCGCGGACCCAGCCGACGATCTCCATCGTCGTCGCGCCCGGAGTGAACACCTTGGCCACGCCGAGCTTCTCGAGCTCGGCGATGTCGTCCTCCGGGATGATCCCGCCACCGAAGACGACGATGTCGCTCGCGTCGCGCTCGGCGAGGAGCTCGACGACGCGGGCGAAGAGGGTCATGTGGGCGCCCGAGAGGACGGAGAGCCCGACGACGTCGGCGTCCTCCTGGATCGCCGCCTCGACGATCTGCTCGGGCGTCTGGTGCAGGCCGGTGTAGATGACCTCCATGCCGGCGTCGCGCAGCGCCCGGGCCACGACCTTGGCGCCCCGGTCGTGGCCGTCCAGACCCGGCTTGGCCACGACGACGCGGATGACGTCGGTCGACGCCGCACCCGCTCCGGTCGCGGTCTCGTCGTCGGTCACGGCAACGGCGTCGGCGCCCAGGGACTCGCTCATGCCGGGCACTCTAGCCAGCCCCGCGAGACGCGACGCGCAATAGTGATGCATCGCCCACCGGTCAGGGTACGTTCGGCAGGTGGCAGTGGCAGCACGGGCGGCGACGACGCCGCGACCGGCCGACACCCCGAAGGGTGGCGCAGCGTGCCCTCGGGGCTTCGTGGCGACCGTCGGGGAGCTGGCCGGTGCGCTCCTGACCCCCACCGGGATCGCGGGCGCGGCCCTCGAGGCGACGTGGATGGGGCTGCACCTCGGGCTCTACCCGCTCGGGCTGCTCGGCTCGCGCGCCAGCGACCGCCGCCAGGGCTACCGCCTCGGTCACCTGCCACCGAGCCAGCGGGGACTCGCGATCCAGAACGTCGAGGCGGCCGAGACCCCGATCCTGCTCGTGCACGGCATGGTCGACAACCGCTCGATCTTCACCGTCCTGCGGCGCGGCCTCGTGCGCCGCGGCTTCGGGCGCATCGAGACGATCAACTACTCGATCTTCACCGGCGACGTCCGCGCTGCTGCGGCCGCCCTCGGCGCCGAGGTCGAGCGCATCGTCGAGGAGACCGGCTACGAGCGGATCCACGTCATCGGCCACTCGATGGGCGGCCTCATCGCCCGCTACTACGTGACCCGGCTCGGCGGCGACCAGCACGTGCACACGCTCGTCACGCTCGGCACCCCGCACCAGGGCAGCTACCTCGCCTACACGTGGAACAACGGGCTGACCCGTCAGCTGCGCCCCGGCAGTGCCCTCATGGACGAGCTCGCCGCCCCGGTCAAGGAGTGCCAGACCCGGTTCCTCGTCTACTGGTCCGACCTCGACCAGGTCGTCGTGCCCCAGCGCAATGCCGCCCTCCACCACGACGACCTCACGGTGCACAACGTCGCCCTGCACGGCGTCGGCCACATGAGCCTGCCGATCACGAGCAGCGTCGTGCACGGGATCTCCACGGCCCTCGCCCACCTCGACACCTCGGGGGCGACCGTCACCCCCGGGGTCAGCTCACTGGGGAGCCGGCGCACCAGCACGTCGACGACCCGTCGGGGTGGCACCTCGGGTCGCGTCGCGCCCTCGCGCTGAACCGGCCGACGCACTGTCGCGCGAGGCTGCGAATTCGCGCAGATCCTCCTGTGGACATCCCGCTCCAGGGCCTCGGCATGCCCTAGTGTCGTGCGGAGTCGCGACCCTCCACCGCGACGCGGGGACGTCCAGAGACGTGGCGTGATTTTGGATCACGAAATGGTCACGTTAGGCTGATGTCTCGCAATCTGTGACCGATAGGTATCGCTTTCGTGCCCAAAACCAGTTACGCCGGCCGGCACAGGCCGGCAGCCAAGCCTTCGCGGGGTCGACAGTTCGTCGTCCCCGTCGCGCTGCTCTCCTCGACCGTCGCCGGCGGCCTCGTCATCCGCGATGCCGGCGCCAGCGAGCTGAGCCCCGAGGCGGCTGCCATGAAGAACGTCTCCAACTCGGTCGCAGGTCTCGGTCTCACCGCGGACCCCGACGTCGTCGCAGCCGCTGCCGCGAGCCGCTCCGGCGCCCGCTCCTCGCGTGACATGGCCCGCGACGCCAAGACACTCATCGTCAGCGCGACCGCCTCTGCCCAGCAGACGGCCACGGAGGCCCAGGCCGCTGCCGACCGGGCCGCTGCCGTCCAGGCCGCCGCGGTGAAGGCGAAGGCCGACGCCGCCGCCAAGGCCAAGGCGGCGGCTCGCCAGCGTGCCCTCGCCATGGCACACCGCTGGGTCTCCCCGGTCGCCGGCTACACCCTGACCTCCGGCTTCGGCTTCCGCTGGGGCAAGATGCACCCGGCACAGGACCTCGCGTGCCCCACGGGGAGCACGGTCCGGGCCCTCTCGAGCGGCACCGTCGTCTTCGCCGGCTGGTCCAACGAGGGCTACGGCAACATGGTGAAGATCCGCTACTGGGACGGCACCGTCTCGTGGATGGCCCACAACAGCCGCCTGCTCGTGTCCGTCGGCGACGAGGTCTCCCCCGGGCAGCGCGTCGCCTACAGCGGCAGCACCGGCAACTCGACCGGGCCTCACGTGCACCTCGAGATCCACCCCGGCGACGGTTCGGCCGTCGTACCTCGCACCTGGCTCGCCGACCACGGCGTCCACCTCTGACCGAGGCCTCTCACGTCACGAGGCCCGTCCTCTTCGGGGGACGGGCCTCGTCACATGTGCAGGCCCGCCGCAGCCTCAACCCGCGGGTGTATGCCGTATGCCACTGTGCCGCAACGGAACCCGGCTGACCCTGGCGCCCGGGCAGACGGCATACGCCATCGGCTGTGACGGCAGGTCAGGCCGCGCCCGGGGTCGCGAGGATCAGAGCTTGACGAGCGGGGCGTAGCGCAGGAGGAGGCGTTTCGTGCCGGTCTCGGCGCCGAAGTCGACGTGCGCCATCGACTTGTCGCCGTCGCCCTCGACGCGCACGACGGTGCCGAGGCCGAAGGAGTCGTGGCTGACGCGGTCGCCCGACTGGAGCGCGATGACCGGACGCTTGCCGGCGCTGCGGACGCCCGGCCGGGCCGCCAGCGTCGCCACCGCCGGACGGTCGGAGCCACGGGCCCCGCTGAACGACGGGCCGAGGCGCTGCCAGTCGAGCAGGTCGCCCGGGATCTCGTCGAGGAAGCGCGACGGCGGGTTGTACTGCGGCGCCCCCCAGGCGGACCGGACGGCGGCGCGCGAGAGGTAGAGCCGCTCACGCGCGCGCGTGATGCCGACGTAGGCCAGACGGCGCTCCTCCTCGAGCTCCTTGGGGTCGCCGAGGGCGCGCATGTGCGGGAACGTGCCGTCCTCCATGCCGGTGAGGAAGACGACGGGGAACTCGAGGCCCTTGGCCGTGTGGAGCGTCATGAGGGTGACGACGCCCTGCGCCTTGGCCTCGGGCTCGTCGGGGATCTCGTCGACGTCGGCGACGAGCGAGACCTGCTCGAGGAACTCCTCGAGCGCGCCTGCGGGACCGACGTCCTCGGGCTCGACGCCGGGTTGCAGCTCGCCACCCGACTCCGCGAGCTCGGTGGCGCGGCGGTCGTCGTACTCCTGCGCGACGGCGACGAGCTCGGCGAGGTTCTCGACGCGGGTCTCGTCCTGCGGGTCGTGGCTCGCGCGCAGCTCGGCGAGGTAGCCGCTCTCCTCGAGCGTCATCTCGAGCAGCGCGGCGACGCTGTCGTCGGCCTCGTAGGAGGTACGGAGCTTCTCGAGCAGCGCCGTGAAGCCCTGGATCGCCGCGACCGAGCGCGTCGCGATGCCCGGCGCGTCCTCGGCCCGACCGAGCGCGGCGACGAACGGGATGCGCTCGCGCTCGGCGAGGGCCGCGACGCACGCCTCGGCACGATCACCGATGCCACGCTTGGGCGTGTTGAGGATGCGGCGCAGGTTGACGGTGTCGGTGGGGTTGGAGACGACCCGGAGGTAGGCCAGGGCGTCCTTGACCTC
Organism: Terrabacter sp. Ter38; assembly: GCF_024519435.1. Lineage (GTDB taxonomy): Bacteria > Actinomycetota > Actinomycetes > Actinomycetales > Dermatophilaceae > Terrabacter. Next base: position 446,227 of record NZ_JALJRZ010000003.1, on the reverse strand, counting down.
GCGTCGCTCGTAGAAGCGCGTGCCGCCGACCACCTTGTAGGGCAGGCCGACCCGCACGAGCACCTCCTCGATGGCGCGGCTCTGGGCGTTGGTGCGGTAGAAGACGGCCACGTCACCGGGCTTGACGCCCCGGTCGGCGAGGTCGTCGATCTCCTTGGCCACGAAGGCGGCCTCGTCGTGCTCGTTGTCACCGACGTAGCCGGTGATCATCGCGCCGTCGCCGGAGTCGGTCCAGAGGTTCTTGGCGCGGCGCCCCTCGTTGCGGGCGATGACGGAGTTGGCGGCCCGCAGGATGCGCTGGGTCGAGCGGTAGTTCTGCTCGAGCAGGATCGTGCGCGCGTCGGGGTAGTCGTTCTCGAACTCGAGGATGTTGCGGATCGTCGCTCCGCGGAAGGCGTAGATCGACTGGTCGGAGTCGCCGACGACGCACAGCTCGGCGGGCGGCACGGCATACGCGCCCTCGGGCCCCTTGACCTCGCCGACGAGCTCCTTGATGAGCTGGTACTGCGCCTGGTTGGTGTCCTGGTACTCGTCGACGAGCACGTGCCTGAACCGACGCCGGTAGTACTCCGCGACGTCCGGGAAGGCCTGCAGGATGTTGACGGTCATCATGATGATGTCGTCGAAGTCGAGAGCGTTGGCCTGACGCAGACGGCGCTGGTACTGGGTGTACGCGTCGGAGACGGTGCGCTCGTAGTGGTTGCCCTCGGTGACCTGACCGGCGTAGGTCTCCTCGTCGATGAGGTCGTTCTTGAGGTTGCTGACCTGCGCCGAGAAGCCCCGAGGCGGGTAGCGCTTCGGATCGAGGTCGAGGTCTCGCAGGACGAGGCTCATGAGCCGTTGACTGTCGGCGGCGTCGTAGATCGAGAACGTCGACTTCATGCCCACCTTGGCCGCCTCGCGGCGCAGGATGCGCACGCAGGCGGAGTGGAAGGTCATGACCCACATGGCACGGGCGCGGGGGCCGACGAGGGCGGCGACCCGCTCACGCATCTCGGCCGCCGCCTTGTTGGTGAAGGTGATGGCGAGGATCTGTCCCGGCTGGGCACCACGCTCGCCGAGCAGCCACGCGATGCGGTGGGTCAGCACGCGGGTCTTGCCCGAGCCCGCACCGGCCACGATGAGCAGCGGGGTGCCCTCGTGGACGACGGCCTCGCGCTGCTGGGGGTTGAGACCCTCGAGCAGCACCGTCGGGTCGAGGTCGGCGCGCCCCTGCGGGGCGGTCTCGACACCGCCGCGGGCCGCGGCCTCGGCCCAGGTGGGGACGCCCTGCTCGGTGACGTCCGCGCCGCGCCCGGGACGCCCGGACCCGCCGGAGGCCGCGCCCTGACCGCGCTCGAAACCGGGGATGGGGAGGTCGTCGAAGAGCGTGCTCATGATCGACCCAGCCTACGTCGAACCACCCACAGCGCCGGACCACGACGCACAGCCACGCGGGTCGGGAGAGGATGGCGGAGTGAGCGACTTCCAGATCCGTGAGGCCTCGGCCGACGACGTCCCCGACCTCATCCGCCTCGTCCAGGGGCTCGCGGCCTACGAGAAGGAGCCCGACTCCGCGACGGCGACACCCGAGCAGTTCCGCGAGGCACTCTTCCCCTCGCAGGGCGACCCCACGGCATACGCCCTCGTGGGGCTGCGGGACGGCACGGTCGTCGCCATGGCGATCTGGTTCCGGAGCTTCTCGACGTGGACCGGCCGGGCCGGGATCTGGCTCGAGGACCTCTTCGTCGACCCCGAGCAGCGCGGCCACGGGCTCGGCACGGCCCTGCTGTCGCGCCTCGCCGCCATCTGCGTCGAGCGCGGCTGGACACGCCTCGAGTGGTCGGTGCTCGACTGGAACACGCCGTCCATCGACTTCTACCGCGCCCACGGCGCCCGTTCGCTCGACGACTGGACGACCTTCCGTCTCGACGGCGACGCGCTCTCGCGACTGGCGGGCCCGTAGGTGGCACGCCCGCCGCGGCCGATGGGGTCGGCCGACGTCCTCTGGCTCAACATGGACCGCCCCACCAACCTCATGGTCATCGTCTCGGTCGTCCTCCTCGAGTCGCGACCCGACTGGGACCGCGTGCTCGACGTGGTCCGGGAGCGGATCATCGAGCCGTATCCCGTCTTCAGCCAGCGCGCGAGTCGACCCCAGGGACTGTCCGGACACCGCTGGGAGGACGACCCCGACTTCGACCTGGCCCGGCACGTGACCCGGGTGACGCTCTCCGGCGAGGGGACCGCCGCCGAGGCGGACGCCGAGCTGCAGGCGTACGTCGAGGAGCACCTCCCGCGGCCCTTCGACCGTTCGCGCCCGCTCTGGGAGGTCCACCTCGTCGACGGCCACGGAGCCGGCGCCGCCCTCGTCTTCCGCATCCACCACGCGCTCGCCGACGGCATCGCCCTGACCCGGGTGCTGCTCGGTCTGACGGAGGACGCCGAGGGGCGGCCCGGCGACCTCGTCGGCCCACCGGCGACGACCGACCTCGCGACCCTGCCGCTCGCTCCCCCGTCCGGCGGCGACGGCGGCACCGGCCAAGGCGTCGCCGCATCCGGGCTCCGGCTCGCCCGGGCCACGACGCGTTCGGGCTGGGAGCGCCTGCGCTCCAAGGGCGCCCGCGCCGCCGTGGCGGATGCCGCCGGGCTCACCCTCCGTACCGGACAGGTCGTCTCCGACCTGCTCCTGACGACGAACCCGAGGAGTGCCGTCGGCGGCGTCCCCGGGCACCGCAAGCGCCTCGTGTGGACCGAGCCGCTGCCGCTTCCCGGGCTCAAGCAGGCCGGGCGGCTCGTCGGCGCGACGCTCAACGACGTGCTGCTGAGCGCTGTCGCCGGCGCCCTGCACACCTACCAGGACGGGCGCGGCCACGCGCCGGTCGACCTCGTGACGATGGTGCCGGTCAACGTCCGACCGCTCGACGAGCCGCTCCCGCGCGAGCTCGGCAACCGCTTCGCGCTCGTCTTCCTGCGCTTCCCGAGCCGCGACGCCACGCCCCTCGGGCGCCTCGTGCTGTCGAAGGCGCGGATGGACTGGCTCAAGGCGTCGCCCGAGGCAGCGCTCACCTTCGCCCTCATCTCCGTCATCGGCCGCTTCCCGGCGGAGCTGGAGCGCCGGGTCGTGGACTTCTTCGCGGACAAGGCGATCGGCGTGACGACGAACGTCGCCGGACCGCGGGAGGTCCGCTACCTCGGGGGCGTCGCCGTGACAGGCGTGCTCGGTTGGGTGCCCGGGTCGGGGCGGCACACGCTCGGCTTCTGCATCGTCACGTACGCCGACGCCGTGCGCATCGGGATCATGGCCGACGAGTCCGTCGTCCCCGACCCCGAGTCGCTCCTCGCGGCACTCGAGGACGAGCTGGCGCTCCTCGTGCGCATCGGCGAGGCCGGGTCCGCGGGGCCCACCGGCCCGAGGAGGAGGCCGGCGCAGTCGTAGGGTGGCGAGCATGAACCGAGCGACCAGCGTCTTCGTCTCCGAGCCCGGCGACCGCAGTGTCCTGCGGGTCCGCGACCACGAGATCCCCGACCCCTCCGACGGTGAGGTCCAGGTCGAGGTGGCCGCCGCGGGCGTCAACTTCATCGACGTCTACAAGCGCCAGGGCGTCTACCCCGTGCCGACTCCGTTCGTCCTCGGCGAGGAGGGCGCCGGCACCGTGACCGCGCTCGGCGCGGGGGTGACCGACCTGGCCGTCGGTGACCGGGTGGCCTGGTGCCAGTCGTCCGGGAGCGAGTCCACGCTCGTCAACAAGCCCGCCCACCTCCTCGTCCCCGTCCCTGACGGCGTCGACCTCGAGGTCGCGGCCGCCGCCATGCTCCAGGGACTCACGGCCCACTACCTCGTCACGAGCACGTATGCCGTCGGGCCGGGCACCGTCGCCCTCGTGCACGCCGCGGCCGGTGGGGTCGGGCAGCTCCTCGTGCAGATGGTGACGGCCCGGGGCGGCACCGTGGTCGCGACGGCCGGCTCCGACGAGAAGCTCGAGATCGCCGAGGCGCTCGGCGCCCGGCACCTCATCAACTACTCGACCGTCGACGACCTCGCCGCCGCCGTCCGCGCGGCTGCCGGACGCGGCGTCGACGTGGCCTACGACGGCGTCGGGAAGTCGACGTTCGACGCGTCGCTCGCCTCGCTGCGCCCGCGCGGGACGATGGTCCTGTTCGGTGGGGCGAGCGGGCAGGTGCCTCCCTTCGACATCCAGCGCCTCAACAGCGGAGGGTCCCTCTTCCTGACGCGTCCGACGCTGGCGCACTACGTCGCCGAGCGCGACGAGTACGAGTGGCGGGCCGGTGAGGTGCTCGGCGCCGTGGCCGACGGCTCGCTGAAGATCGACGTCGGCGGCCGCTACCCGATGACCGAGGCGGCTGCGGCCTACGAGGCCCTCGAGGGTCGGCGCACGACGGGCAAGCTCATCCTGGTACCCACCGCATGAGCCGCACGCTCTTCCGGCACGACCGCATCTGGACCGGCGACGCCGGTGTCCCCTGGACGACCGCGCTGCTCGTCGAGGACGGCCGTGTCGTCGCGGTCGGTGGCGACGCCGTCGAGGCGGCGGGTGCGGCCACCGACACCGTCGACCTCCCGGGAGCACTCGTCATGCCCGGGCTCCACGACGCCCACATCCACACCGAGTGGCTCGCGCGCGACCTGTCGTCCGTCGACCTGCGCGAGGCCCGGTCGCTCGAGGAGACGCTCGAGCTCGTCCGGGCGCACGCCGAGACGCTGCCCGAGGGCGAGTCGCTGCACAGCGGACGCTGGAACCACAACCGCTGGGCCGTCCCCGAGCAGCCCGATCGACACGCGCTCGACTCGGTCTCCGGCGACCGCGTGGCCGCGCTGTCGAGCGTCGACGGTCACACGATCTGGGCCAACTCGCTTGCGCTGCAACGGGCCGGCATCACGCGCGACACTCCCGACCCGGCCGGCGGCGAGATCGTGCGCGACGCGTCGGGCGAGCCCACCGGGATCCTCCGTGAGTCCGCGCAGCAGCTGCTCGCCGTCATCCCGCAGGAGGAGACGCCACTGCGGCCGTGGCTCGAGCGGTGCCAGGACTGGCTCCTCTCCGTCGGCCTCACGAGCATCACCGACATCGACGGCGAGGACGCCCGCGCCGCCTACGCCGAGCTGCACGCGGACGGCGCCCTGCGGCTGCGGGTCACGAAGTGCACGCGTGACCCCGACCTCGAGCTCGCGATCGCCGAGGGGCGACGCTCGGGCCAGGGTGACGACGTCTTCCGCGTCGGGCCGGTCAAGTTCTTCAGCGACGGCGCCCTCGGATCGCACACGGCCCACATGACCGAACCGTTCATCGGCCACGAGGGCTGCGGCATCGCCGCGATGCCCTACGAGATGCTGCTGGAGCGCACGTTGACCGCCGCCCGCGCCGGCCTCGACGTCGTCACGCACGCCATCGGCGACGAGGCCAACCGACTCGTCCTCAACACCTTCGAGGCCGTGCGGGCCGAAGGACTGGAGCGGAGCCTGCGCATCGAGCACGCCCAGCACGTGCTGCCCGTCGACATCCCGCGCTTCCGCGCGCTCGACGTCGTGGCCTCGATGCAGCCCAGCCACTGCACGGCCGACCTCGAGCTCGCCGACGAGATCATCGGCCCGCGGCGGCTCGCGTCGTACGCGTGGCGCAGCTTCCTCGACGCCGGGGTGCGCGTCGCGTTCGGATCGGACGCGCCGGTCGAGGACCCGAACCCGTTCTACGGCCTGCATGCCGCCGTCACCAGGCAACGGCCCGACGGTCAGCCGCTCGGCGGCTGGCGCCCCGAGGAGCGGGTCACGCTGACCGAGGCCGTGCACGCCTTCACGGTCGCCGCCCACGAGTCGGTCGGGCGCACCGATGTGGGCCGCCTCGTGCCGGGCCAGCTCGCCGACCTCGTCGCCGTCGACCGCGACCTGTGGGCGCTCGAGGAGTCGGCGCCGGCCGAGATCCGTGACACCGTGGTGCTGCAGACGTGGGTGGGCGGCGACCTCGCCCACGAGCGCGGCTGAGCCACCCGGCATACGCCATCGGCCGTGAGCGGTGGTGCCGAGGGACGACCGTTGGTCACCGGCTGCCCGCGACACCCCGTCGCGACACGCGGCGACAGGCCGTCAGTCGCGACCAACGGTCGTCGGTCGGCGGAGAGGTCCACGGCGACGCAGCAGGTCTCCGCCGAGCCGGAGGTCCTGGCGGGTCGCCGCCCGGTGCAGCACGGACGCGACCCACGCCTGCTGGAACATGGCCTGCACCCACGAGACCCGGATGACGAGCCAGTCGTCGAGGACCAGCTCGTCGTAGCGCCAGCAGTCGGCGTCGATGGCGCGCTCACTGGTGTGGAACTCGTGGCTGTCGCCCTCGACGACGAGCCGCAGCTCCCGGTCTACGAGGTCCGGTCGGATCCGCCGGCCGCCCACGCGCAGTCGCACCTGAGGCACGAGCCGCAGACCGGGGACGTCGAGCGAGACCGCCCTGACCACCGACTCGAAGGCGTTGGCAGGCTGCTCCCTGGCAAACCAGGCCACCTCGAGCGCCGCGTCGCGGCCGCGTCCGGGCAGTTCCTCGGCTGCCCTCAGCAGGTCCGTCTGGGTGACCAGCCGCGACCTGAGAGCCGAGTCGGCGACGGCCAGCGCCTCGTCGAAGGGGAGCGTCGTCGCACAGTCCGTCACCGTGCGCACCGGGCTGGTGCGCCAGACGTCGACCTCCGAGGGATCGAGCCGCTGCCACCTGATCCTGGCCGTCGACTGGTCGCCGGCGCCCACCTTGCGCCCCCGCGGCACGACGAGCTCCGGACGGTCGGGAGGCGTCTTGAGCGACCAGCCGTAGGAGGCTGCGGCACTGCGCAGTCCGGCAACGGCGGAGAGGCGATGGGCCTCGACCCGGGCGCCGTCGACCACGTCGGGCAGGATGTAGCGCCCGCGCGCCACCCTCCGGACCACGCCTGCGCGGAGCGCCTGGTCGAGCGCCGGACGTCCGGCGGCCGCCTTGAGCTGGCCGTGGGTCGCCACCCCTCCGTGTCGGTGCATGGCCGTGATGATGTCCATCGCGGCAGCGTGCCCGGGGCGGGGCCGCCGTCGCCGCGCTCATCCACAGCCGACGGACGACCCATGGTCACCGAAAACCCGCGACACGCCGAACGACACGCCGCGACGGCCCGTCAGCCGCGACCGATGGTCGTCCGCCGGCGTCGGTCGGCCGTGACGCGTCGGGTCAACCGGGCACGACGGCCAGCAGCAGGGTGGCGAACCAGGTCAGGCCACCGACGGCGAGCAGGAAGAAGCCGATGACGGCCATGTTGCCTGCGCCCTCGGCCCGGGACTCGCGGGCGCGTCGACGCCCGACGACCACGAGCACGACACCCACCATCAGCCAGACGAGGCCGATGAGCAGACCAGCGAGAACCCCTGCGTTCCAACGCATCTCAGCAGCCCTCCGGGTGCGGAACCCTGGTCACCAGAGGACGGCGACGAGCACGTTGACGACCGCTGCGCCGCCCGCGATGTCGAGCAGGTTGCCGGTGTCCTGGCCCTTGCGGCCGCGGGCGGCGCCGATCTCGGCGGCGACGAGCACGACGAGGGCGATGACGAGCTTGACGGCGATCTTCGTGTTGTTGACCGTGTGGTCGTCGTCCTTGATCGCCGAGGCGATGCCGACGAGCGCGAGGCCGGTGACGAGCTGCGCGCGGGCACCCCAGACGATCGGCGCGATGACCGTGCGGCCGCTGCGCACGGCGATCCAGCCTCCGACGACCGCGGCCATGCCGAGCAGGTGGAGGGCGACGAGGAGGTTGTAGACGAGGTCCATGGCCGACATCCTACGGAGCGTCGTACGTCGCGAGACCCCGCCCCTCCCCGGCTAGGACCCCGGCTCACCGACCAGCCCGTGCAAGGCGGCCAGCTGCCGCCACGAGGACGTCAGGCGGTAGTCGCCGATGCGGTCGTACGGCACCCATCGGGCGTCGGACGTCGTGCCCCCGACGTCGTGGATGACGATGTCCGTCGGCACGGGACACGTTGCGGCATAGACGATCCGGACGGCGTGGAAGTCCTCGAGCACACCCGACGGCGCACGCCCGACCCAGTGCTGCGACTGGACCGTGAGCAGCTCGCCGAGCTCGATGCGCTGCCCCGTCTCCTCCCACACCTCACGGTGGACACCCTCGACCGGCGACTCTCCGTCGTCGAGGCCACCGCCGGGCAGCCCCCAGTCCCCCGAGACGTGGGTCTGCGCGTTGAACTGCGTCAGGAGCAGGCCGCGTCCGCTCGTCACGACGGCGTACGCCGCGACCCGCTGGTACGGCTCGCCCACCTCGTCGTCGCCGACCCCTGCGTCCCGGCGCACCGCTCCGGCCCGAGGGCGTATGCCGTCCAGCTCGCGCACGCGGTATCCGACCTCGAGCGCCCCGTCGTCCGCCACCGTCGCGAAGACCGGGGCCTCGACGAGCCAGCCTGCGGCGCCGAGCACGACGTCGGGGTGCTCGCCGTGGCCCAGCCGGGCGTCGGCGACCCGCGTGCCGTCGCCCCGGACCCCGACGACACGGAGCCCACCCGGCACGTTGGTCCTCATCGCCGCACCAGCCCGACGGCCCGCTCGTACTCCGACACGGCGAGCGCCGCGACACGGGTCCACCCCTGCTCGGGAGGGTGCTCGACATTCCACCGTCGCAGGCGGTCGACCTCGCTGACGTCCCTGGCCAGTCGGGCGATCGCACCAGACATCTCCGAGTCGCTCGACACGACAAGGCCGTTCACCCCATCGGCGACGAACTCGCCCACCCCGGAACCGGATCGCCCGATGACCGGCAAGCCCACCGTGCGCGCCTCGAGGGCTGCGATCCCGAACGACTCGAGACGGGCGGGCGACAGGTAGACGTCCGCGGCGGCATACCTCTCGCGCAGCTCGTCGCGCGACACACGCCCCGGCAGCGACACCCAGTCGAGCCCACGGTCTCGCACCAGGGCCTCGACCTTGCGCCGGTCGGGGCCCTCCCCCAGTACCGTCAGAGACACCGAGCCCGGACCCGACACCCGCTCGGCCTCCGCGACGAGCTCGACGAGTGCCGCAGGACGCTTGCGGGCTGCGAGGCGCATCGCGGTCACGAGACGCAGCGGGCCCGGCTCGCGCATGACGGGACCGACGGCCCAGCGCGCCACGTCGATGCCGTTCGGCAGCACCCCCACCGTCGCGTCGGGTCCGACGAGCCGACGCAGTGGCTGGGCGGCCACGTCGGACACGGCCGACATCGCGACCCCTCGTGCGGCCCAGCGGCGCACGAAGCCGGCCGCGTCGAAGACCGGTGCCATCCCGGCGAGCATGCAGTGCCACGTCATCGCGGTCGGCAGTCCCAGGCCCACGGTGACCCGGGTGCAGTCCCACGCGAAGGGCGAGACGACACCGGTCTGCACGTGGGCCACGTCGAAGGCCCCGGCCACGAGCCGTCGTCGCAGCTCCGCGGGGGCGAACGGGTTGATCGGCAGCTCCCACGGCATGCGGGCCGCGAGCCGGTGCACGCGCACGCCGTCGACGACTGTGACGGCGCCGTGCATCTCACCCCCGGCGCCGCGGGTCGCCGTGAACACCTCGACCTCGTGACCGGCCGCCTGCAGGTGCTGCGCGAGATCGTGCGTCTGGACCTCGATCCCGCCCAGTCGGGGCAGGTAACAGTCGGACAGGAGCGCCACCTTCACGGAAGACACTGTGCCATGGGCCAAGATGGGTGACTGTGCCGCACACGCTCCTCGCCTTCCACGCGCACCCCGACGACGAGGCCCTGCTGACCTCGGGGACGATGGCGCGCGCCGCCGCGGAGGGCCACCGGGTCGTCGTCGTCGTCGCGACCGACGGCGAGCTCGGCCTGGCCTCCACCGACTTCACCGGGGACGGGACGCTCGCCGCCACCCGGATGGACGAGCTGCGCGCGAGCGCCCAGGCCCTCGGGGTCGCCCGCGTCGAGCACCTCGGCTACGCCGACAGCGGCCTCGGCCCCGAGGTGGCGCCCGACCCGCCGGGCGCGACGCGCTTCGTCCGCGCCGACGTCGAGGAGGCGGCCCAGCGCCTCGCCGCGATCCTCCGCGAGGAGCGCGTCGACGTCCTGCTCCACTACGAGCCCAACGGCGGCTACGGACACCCTGACCACAAGCAGGTCCACGTCGTCGGCACGCGCGCCGCCGAGCTCGCAGGCACCCCGAAGGTGCTCGAGGCGACCGTCCCGCGCGACACGATCTGCCGCGCCATCGACCTCGCGGCGAAGGTCTACCGCTTCCCGCCGGAGTTCGACCGGTCGAGCTTCGACCGCGCCTTCTCGGCGCGCAGCGAGATCACCCACCGGATCAGCGTCCGCCGGCACATCGCGGCCAAGCGCGCCTCGATGCGCGCCCACGCCTCGCAGGCGAGCGCCGACGGGGGCGCCGACCGCACCCTGGCCGCCTTCCTGCGGATCCCCCGCCCCCTCTACGACCTCGTCTTCGGTCGCGAGTGGTTCGTCGACCGCTCGGCGCGCCCCGGTGACCCGATCCGCCGCGACGTCTTCGACGGGCTCGCCTGACCCGCCCTGCCACGGCGGCGTATGCCGTCCGCGCACCCCGGTGTTGCCCCGCCCCGTCGCGGTCCGCGGGTCCGGGGGCGTCGGATCATGGAGACGTGACCGACCGCTCCCCAGCGGTCTTCGTCACGGCGGGCCGCCTTCAGGCAGAGGGCGTCTCGAAGACGACAGCCATCGGCGTCTGCTCGGATCCTTGTCCCAGCGGGTTGTCGGCGAACATCAGCTCGTAGCGCTCCTTGGCTCCCGGCGCGTCCTTGCCGAGGACGTTGCGCCCGATGTCGTTGGCGTCCATGACGACCGTGCCGCCGAAGGTGTCGCGGTAGGCCTCGGGCACCCGCGCGCGGATGGCCGCCGACAGGTGTGCGGCCACGTCGTCGGGGTCCTTGGGTCCGAGCTTGGCCGACACGTTGGCCGGGTAGACGGAGTACTCGGTCGGACCGTCGATGGCACGGATGTCGCCGCCGACGAGGTCGTAGAAGAGGCCCCGCTTGCCGAGCACCTTGCCGACGGCACCTCCCGCGGAGGCGAAGAGCACCCGCGGCAGCCCCGCCTCCTCGATGGCGAGCTGCATGGTGAAGGGCGAGCCGAGGCCGATGCCGGCCGGGGTGCGCGTGACGTAGCGGCTGAGCACCCGGGCCGGGCGGCCGACCTTGATGTCCCAGATGAAGTACGAGCGGCCTTGGGTGATGGCGACGATCTTCTCGGAGATGAAGAAGTACCACCGACCGCTCGTGGCGGCCGCGTGCTCGGGGCCGGCGTCGGGCAGGCCGGAGAAGAAGCGCTCGATGTAGCCGAGCGTCTTGGCCTCGAGGTCGTCCTCGCGGGCGTAGAGCTCGGTGCGCAACGGGTAGCGGCGGACCGCGGTGCCGTCGTCCGTGACGAGGTCGAGCCGCTTGCGGGCGTTCGGCTCGTAGTCGGTCTTGACGTGCTCACGCTGGCCCGGGTCCTCCGGCTCACGCTCGTCGAAGAACTCCTGGAGCCAGAGCTCGAGGTTGAGCATGCGCCACACGGTCATCGAGTCGATCGAGTTCGTGCCCTTGATCCAGCCCTCGAAGGCGTGCAGCACCGCCGTCTGGTCGAAGTAGGGCCGGTTGGCGAAGGACTCGGAGAGGAACTCGCCGTAGATGTGGTTCTTGAGGCGCATGAACCACTCGCCCTGCGGCGTCGTCGCGCCGACCTTGTCGCGGCGGTCGAGGACGGAGTCCGGCAGCAGTCCCCGCATCGCGTCGCGGAGCACGCGCTTGCCGACGCCGTCCTTGACGAGGGCGTCGTCGGCGAGGCCGAAGACGAACCGCACGAGGTCGCGGTCGACGAACGGCATCCGCACGGCGACGCCGAAGCGGCGGGCGTTCTTGTCGGTGTAGCGCAGACGGGCCGGCAGCGAACCGGTGAAGACGTCGTCGACGAGACGGGCCCGCAGGTCGGCCGTCTCGACGTCGTAGCCCTCGGCGGCATGGGCTCGCGCGAAGTCCGCGTCGAGCAGCGACGCCACCGGCACGTCCTTGCGGCCGTGCAGCCGGTCGCCGATGAGCGGCCGGCCCCGGCGGTAGAGCACGTCGAGGGAGCGCCCGAGCTCCGAGGCGGCGCTCACCGCGCTGCGGTGGCGCAGCTCGCGCAGGTGGATCAGGTGGTGCGGACCGAAGCCGGCCAACGTCTCGTCGCCGCCGTGGCCGTCGAGGACGACGGCGTCACGCTCGGCCGCCTCCCGCAGCACGCGGTACTGCGTGTAGGCCCCGGTCGAGACGAGCGGCTCCTCCTGGGTACGGACGAGGTCGCGGAGGTCCTGCTTGAACTCCGTCGGCGACGGCTCGACGCGATGGTCGCGCACCCGCCCGTCGAGCGCTGCCACGACGGCGTCGATGTGCTCGCGCTCGTCGTTGCGCGAACCGGGGTAGATCGCAGACCACGTGTCCTGCGCGGCATCGGCTCCGGGCCGCCCCGACTCGTGCTGGACGACGTCGAGCAGCGCCGCGATCGACGCCGAGTCGAGACCGCCGGACAGCGCGGTGCCGACGCGACCCGACGACGTCGCACGGCGTCGCACGGCAGCCGTCAGCAGGGTCCGGAACTCGGCGACGACCGACGGGGAGTAGGCCCGCGGCGCCGTGCCGAGGGCGGCCAGCTCCTCGCGCAGGCGGGTGTAGGGACGACGCTCCACACCACCTGGCACGTCCGCACCGAGGGTGACGACCTCCCCGGCCCCGACCCGCTCGATGCCCGCGAAGAAGGTCGACCTGCCGTCGTCGTGGACGCGGAAGCGCAGGTAACGGTAGATGGAGCGGTCGTCGGGCCGGCGCTCGTGCAGACCGCTGTCGAGGATGCCGCGGATCTCGCCCGCCACGATCCACCCGTCGCCGGCGCGGGCGAGGTAGAGCGGACGCACACCGAAGTGGTCTCGCGCCAGAGTCATCCGGCGCGTGTCACGGTCCCAGACCGCGAGGGCGAAGGCCCCGTCGAGCCGGTCGAGGCCGTCGGTGCCCCATTCGGTGAAGGCTGCGAGGACGACCTCCGCATCGCTGCCCACACCGAAGTCGTGGCCGAGGCTCTCGAGGTCGGCGCGCAGCTCGGAGCGGTTGTAGAGCTCGCCGTCGAGGACGAGGGTGAACCGTCCTCCCCGCGAGACGGTGAGCCGTGCGGCGGCTGCCTCGTCCTGGTCGACCACCTGGGGAGGTCGTCCCTCGCGGACGCCGACGCCGGCGTCACCGTCCCGGGACGTCGCCGCCGCACCTGCACCGCGGTGCGTCGCCAGCAGTCGGTCGAGCAGGGCCTCGTCGGCCTCGAACCCGCAGTAGGCCGCGATTCCACACATGTCGTCAACCCTAACGGGACCTCGGGCGCCTCTCGCCCAGCCACGGCGGGCCGGCGACCGCCCCCAGGCGGAGCGGCCACCGGAGCAGCAACCACAGCACCAGTGCGCCCAGCAGCACCGAAGCCACGACGTCGCTGAGCCAGTGGAAGTGCAGCCAGACGAGGGACACGACGACGAGCCCGGTCCACACCAGGGCTGCAGCCCGCGCCAGGGTCCGGATCGTCGGGCGCAGGCACGACACCAGCTCCGCGGCGACACCCGCGCACACGAGGGCGGTGGCGGTGTGCCCGGACGGGTACGAGCCGTTGCCGCCCAGCATGCCGGGGACGTCCGGGGACGAGCGGGTGATGAGGTCCTTGCCGAGGAGGACCGCGGCCGACATCACCGCGATCGCGGGCCCTGCGAGCAGCAACGGCGCCCATCGCCCGCTCCGCAGGCAGACGGCGACCGTGACAGCCCCCACCACGGCGACGGAGAACACCGGGGTCGCGAGCTGCACGATGCCCAGGGCCAGCAGGTCAGGGACCACCGGACCGTTGCCCTGGCCGGGCGTCAGGGCGAGCACGCGGTCGTCGAGCCTGATCGCCGCCCCGCCACGGATGACGTCCAGCGTGAGGAGCACGAGACCCACGCCCAGCACCAGGGCCACCGCCGGGCCCGACAGTCGGCGCCGGGTGCCCTCGCTGGGCCCCGGCACCGGGCTCCCCCCGGGCGGTGCCGGCTCCCCCGCGGGCCGGGTGCTCGGGCGCGTCGTCATGGCACCACGCTAACGAGCAGATCTGTGTCCGAGCCCAAAGGGCCGTGAGCCCGGGGTGAACCCACCGGGCTGCTGCCGGCGTCTTCGGAGGAGGGGCCACCTGCGTGTCGACCACGGCCCCCGCCCCGAGCGGTCCACACCCACCACCACAGGAGTACGACATGCACGCGATCTCCCGTACCGCAGCCTTCCTCGCCGGAGCCGTCATCGGCGTCTCCGCCCTCGCCGCGACCGCGAGCGCCTCGGCCGACGCCGGCGGCGTGCCACGCAGCGACATCCTCCGCGCGCCGCTCCAGGGCAGCCAGCTGTCCGACCCGCCGCTGTTCGGACTGGTCCGGGGCGGGGCCCCGTGGGTCATCTCCGAGGGCACGGCCCGTCTGCGCGCCAACGGGGACCTCTCGGTGGAGGTCGAGGGGCTCATCATCCCGACGCGGGGCATCAACCCCCTGGCGACCCTGTCGGCCACCGTCGTCTGCAACGGCCAGGACCGGCGCATGACCGCTCCGGTGCCCTTCAGCATGGCCGGCGATGCCGTGATCGAGACGCACGTGAACCTGCCCATGCGGTGCCTGGCCCCGGCCGTCCTGATCAACCCGCTGAGCAGCGACGGCACCTACATCGCCGCGACCGGCCGCTGAGGCCACCCGCGAAGAAGGGGGCGTATGCCGTGTGGCCCGGCCCCACGGCCTACGCGGCCACCGCTCGACGGGGCCGCTCGACGGGGCCGCTCGACGGGCCGGTCGACGGGCCGGTCGACAGGCCCGGTCGAGGGTCAGGCGGCGGAGGGTCAGGCGGTGGAGGTCACTCCCACTCGATGGTGCCCGGGGGCTTGCTCGTGACGTCGAGGACGACGCGGTTGACCTCTTCGACCTCGTTGGTGATGCGGGTCGAGATCGTCGCGAGGACGTCGTAGGGCACCCGGGCCCAGTCGGCCGTCATCGCATCCTCCGACGCGACGGGGCGCAGCACGACGGGGTGTCCGTAGGTGCGGCCGTCACCCTGGACGCCGACCGAACGCACGTCGGCGAGGAGCACGACCGGGCACTGCCAGATGTCGCGGTCGAGGCCCGCCCGCGTCAGCTCCTCGCGGGCGATGGCGTCCGCGCGGCGCAGGATCGCGAGCCGCTCGGCGTCGACCGCGCCGATGATGCGGATGCCGAGGCCGGGGCCGGGGAACGGCTGACGCCACACGATGACCTCGGGGACGCCGAGCTCGAGGCCGACCTGGCGCACCTCGTCCTTGAAGAGCGTGCGCAGCGGCTCGATGAGCGAGAACTGGAGGTCGTCGGGCAGCCCGCCGACGTTGTGGTGGCTCTTGATGTTGGCCGCACCCTCGCCGCCGCCGGACTCGACGACGTCGGGGTAGAGCGTGCCCTGGACGAGCCACTTGACGGGGTGCTCCTCGTCGCCGCGGTCGTGGACGACGTCGCGCGCGGCCTGCTCGAAGACGCGGATGAACTGCTCGCCGATGATCTTGCGCTTCGTCTCGGGGTCGGTGACCCCGGCGAGCGCCTCGAGGAAGCGCTCACGGGCGTCGACGACGACGAGGTCCACTCCGGTGGCCTGGACGAAGTCCTGCTCGACCTGCTCTGCCTCGCCCTCGCGGAGCAGCCCGTGGTCGACGAAGACGCACGTCAGCTGGTCGCCGACGGCCTTCTGGACCAACGCTGCCGCGACGGAGGAGTCGACGCCGCCGGACAGGGCGCAGAGGACACGGTCCTCGCCGACCTGCTCGCGGATCGTCGTCACGAGGTCGTCGACGACGTGACCGGGCGTCCAGTCAGGGGGGATGCCCGCGCCCTTCCAGAGGAAGTTCTCCAGGACGCGCTGGCCCTGCTCGGAGTGGAGCACCTCGGGGTGCCACTGGACGCCGTAGAGGCGTCGGTCGTCGTCCTCGAACGCGGCGACCGGCGTGCCCGCGGTCGTGGCCGTGACCGCGAAACCCTCCGGTGCGGCGCTGACGGCGTCGCCGTGCGACATCCAGACGGTCTGGCTCGGCGGCTGGCCGGTGAAGAGCGTCGACTCGACGTCGCTGATCGCGGCGTCGGTCTTGCCGTACTCACGGGCGCCGGTGCGAGCCACGGTGCCGCCGAGAGCCTGGGCCATCGACTGGAAGCCGTAGCACATGCCGAAGACCGGGACACCGGCCTCGAGGAGCGCCGGGTCGAGGCGCGGGGCGCCGTCCTCGTAGACCGAGCTCGGGCCGCCGGACAGGATGATCGCGGCCGGCTCCTTGGCGAGCAGGTCGGCCACGGCCATCGAGTGGGGCACGACCTCGCTGTAGACCTGCGCCTCACGGACGCGCCGCGCGATCAGCTGGGCGTACTGGGCGCCGAAGTCGACGACGAGGACGGGGTGGCTCTGGAGGTCGGTCGGCTCGTTCGGCACGGCGTCAGTCACGCGCCAAGACTATCGGCCCGGTGAGGGCTCCTCCGACGACGTCGCGTCGCCTGCGACGTAGGCCCGCGACAGCAGCGCCTCGGTCTGGACGGTGTTGCGCCGCTCGGCGATCCACGGGAGCACCGGGACGAAGCCGGCAAGGAGGTTCTTGACGATGCGCACCGGGCCCCACGCGGCCTTGAGGCCGAGGTTGGCGACCGAGACGGCATACGCGAAGTAGATGATCCCGTGGATCGGGCTCCAGTACTCGGTGAGGAGGTTGGTCTGCTTGAAGACGTACTTCATGACCATCTCGAGGATGAGCACGAAGAGGGCGATGCCGGCGACGGTCGCGAGGACCCGGTAGATCGACAGCGCCGACCGGATCTGCTGCGGCTTGGCCAGGGTCTGGGGGTACGTGCTCACGTCGTCGCGCCTTCTCTCGGTGCAGTGACGGGTTCTTCCGCCTGCTGCTCTGCTCGGAACATCTTCCACCACATCCAGATCGCGAAGATCCCGAAGACCCACCACTGGACCGCGTAGGCCGCGTTGCGCAGGTTGAGCGGGGCATCGAGCGGGGGCGGCGGGACGCGGGTCAGACCGGCGGCCGCGAGCGGGGTGCCCACCGTGGGGCCGGCAGACTCGGCCGAGGCCAGCACGACGACGTTGTAGAGGTCGCCGGGCCACTCGTTGACGAGCGACGCGAGGTCGATCGAGCGCACCTGCGGCGCGGGCAGCGGGGCGCCGTCGCGCGGCGACTCCCCCGGGCCCAGCGTGCCCGTCACGGTGACGACACCGGTCGGCGGCGCCGGCACGGACGCCGGCGTGCCGTCGACGAAGCCGCGCAACACCGGGACCGTGCCACCCGCGGTCTCGAGCGGCGTCACGACCCACGAGCCAACCCGGCCGTCGAGCCGACGGTCGACGACGAGCAGGCTGCGCCCGGCGGCATACGACCCCGTGACGGTGACGGCACGGTTGGAGTAGTCGCTCTTGAAGTCGCTGTGCGGCGCGGTCACCTGCTCGAGGGGCGCACGCTCGAGCGTCGAGGCCGCGGCCACGGCGTCCTGGCGACCGGAGTCACGGGCCACGCCGAGCTGCCACAGGCCGAGCAGGACGCAGGCGGCGACGACGACGGCCAGGGCGGCGAGCATGCCGACCCAGCGAGGGGTGAGCAGGCGCCGGAACACGCCCCAAGGGTAGGTCACCTCCCGGGCTCCGACCTGACCCGGGGCGCCCATCCGTGCCAGACTCCTGCGCCATGTCCTCGTTGCGCCGACCCCGAGCAGGTATGCCGGGAGCCGCCGTCGTCGTCCTGGCCACCTTCGCCGTGGCGTCCCTGCTCGCCTCGTGCGGCGCGACCGACATCCCGACGCCGCGACGCACGGTCACCGTGACCGTCGACGCTCCGAGCACGGCGCCGGCCGGCACGCCGGCGGCGACGCCGACCCAGGTGCCGACGAGCACGCCGACCTCGACCGACGTGCCGACCGCCCTCGCGGTCGGCCGGCTGCGCGGCGCACCCAGCTCCTTCGCCGAGGCGAAGGCGCGCCTCGACGCCGCCCGTCCCGCGGCCTCCGTGGGCGACCGTTTCCGCAGCCCGAGCGGCAACATCGTGTGCCGCCGCAGCGCCGACCCGGCCACAGCCGCGTGCGAGGTCGCGAAGGGCCGCGTCGACCCGCCACTGCCCACGATCTGCCCCGCGAGCGGTCCCCAGGACATCGGCCGCGTCGAGCTCTCGGCCCGGGGCGCGCTGCCCGTGTGCAACTCGGACACGATCGGCACCGGCGGTGAGCCCGAGCTCGGTTACGGCTCACGCACGCCGCCGTCGGGCACGGTCTCCTGCCTCAGCGAGACCGTCGGTGTGACGTGCATCGACGAGGCGAGCCGCCACGGTTTCTTCCTGGCACGCGACACGTTCCGCACGTTCTGAACGTTCCTCATCACTGCGCGAGGTGTGACGAAGGACGCAAGTGCGCGCCTACCGGCGCAAACCCGAGCGGACGTGGCGAACCGGACGTCGAGAAGGTCTCGTTTTGATAACGACGGTGGATCAACCGGCCACAGACTTCTCACAGGGCCTTCAATGCCAAAGTCGGGCCTCGGGGGTCCAACCGGATGATCATCCGGCGAGCACGGCATCCCACAGGAAACTCACACTTCTAGGGACGGTCTCGTGAGGCAATCAGTGCACCCTCGGCGTAACAGGCTCATCGGCCTGCTCGCCACCGGAGCCCTCGTCACCGGCGCCATCGCGGCGTCACCGGTGCAAGCGGCTCCCAGCGTCGGCAAGACCAAGGTCGACAACGCGGCCTCGGGCAAGGGCCGCAACGACAACCTGCGCTCGCCGCTCGCGGTGAAGCAGGACGCCATGCGCCAGAAGGCGCTCGAGAAGCGCCTCAAGGGCGACCCGAGCGCCCAGGGCAAGGTCGCCAAGCTCGGCAAGGGACAGCACGTCCAGCTCGAGCGCGAGGGCACCGACAAGATCTTCGTCGTCATCGTCGAGTTCGGCGACCAGCAGTATCCCAACCCGATCTTCCAGGGGCCGCCGCCGGACGGCAGCGCGACCGACGTGACCGGCCCGCGCCACAACGAGATCCCGGCGCCGAACCGGGCCGTCGACAACTCGACGCTGTGGCAGACGGACTACAACCGGGCTCACTACCAGGACATGTACTTCAACCGGATGGCGAAGTACTACGAGCGCCAGTCCTCGGGCCGCTACTCGGTCGAGGGCGACGTCACCGAATGGGTCAAGGTGCCCTTCAACGAGGCGCTCTACGGCCGCAACTACTGCGGCAGCATCGTCTGCAACACCTCGACGGCGCTCGTGCGTGACGCCCTCGCCGTCTGGGTCAAGAGCCAGCTCGACGCCGGCCAGACGATGGCCCAGGTCCAGACGTACCTCAAGACGTTCGACCAGCAGGACCGCTACGACATCGACGGCGACGGCAACTTCAACGAGCCCGACGGCGTCATCGACCACTTCCAGATCGTCCACGCGGGTGGTGACGAGGCCGCCGGCGATCCCAACCAGGGCACCGACGCCATCTGGAGCCACCGCTCCTTCGCGTCCGTCCAGGGCGGCGGGCCGCTCGGGGCGGGGGTCAACGTCGGCAGCAACGCGGGCCTCGTCTCGAGCTCCCTGGTGCCGAACAACCCGACGGGCGTCTGGGTCGGCGACTACACGATGCAGCCGGAGAACGGCGGCCTCGGCGTGTTCGCGCACGAGTTCGGCCACGACCTCGGCCTGCCGGACCTCTACGACACCTCCGGCAACACCGGCGGCGCCGAGAACAACACGGCCTTCTGGACTCTCATGAGCTCCGGCGCCAACATCGGCGACGGCGGCCCGGACGGGATCGGCGACGACCCGACCGACCTCGGCGCCTACGAGCTCTTCCAGCTCGGCTGGCTCCAGCCGCAAGGCAAGCAGGGGCCCTTCTACGACGTCGCGAAGGCCGGCAAGCGCTCCTCGCACACCCTCGGCTCCAACGTGCCGGCGACGAAGCAGGCGCAGGCCCTCTTCACGGTGCTGCCGGACAAGATGGTGCCCCTCGAGCTCGGCGACCCCTACGAGGGCTCGAAGATGTACTACAGCGACGCGGCCGACGACCTCGACACGACGATGACGAGGTCGGTGGCCCTGCCCGCCGGCACGGTGAACCTCGCCGCCAAGGTCCGCTACAACATCGAGGAGGACTGGGACTACGCCTACCTGCGGGTCTCGGCCGACAACGGTGCCACGTGGAGCCAGGTGCCGACGAGCCTGTCGCGCACGACCGACCCGAACGGCAACAACCTCGGCCAGGGCATCACCGGCGTCAAGGCGTCGTGGACCGACCTGACGGCGAACCTCTCGCCGTGGGCGGGCAAGACCGTTCTGGTGCAGTTCCGCTACAAGGCCGACGGGGCGCAGGTCGGGCAGCCCGGGGTGGACACCCCGCCGCCAGGCCTCCAGGTCGACGCCATCGCGATCACGGGCCAGCCGCTCGACGGCGCCGAGACCGCGGCCGGCTGGACGTTCACGCCGGCGGACGGCAGCGGCTTCCGGGCCACGCCCGGATCGGTGCAGCGAGCCTTCTTCAACGCGTACATCGCCGAGAACCGCCAGTACGACGGTTACGACACCTCCCTGAAGACGGCCTACAACTTCGGGTTCCCGACGAAGCCGGACTACGTCGAGAGCTACCCGTACCAGAACGGGCTGCTCATCAACTACTGGGACACCTCGCAGAACGACAACAACGTCGGTGACCACCCGGGGTCCGGCCTCGTCCTGCCGGTCGACGCCCACCCGGAGTTCACGCACTGGGCCAACGGCACGCTGATGCGCAACCGGATCCTGTCCTACGACTCGACCTTCGGGCTCGAGGCCACCGACGCGATCACGCTGCACAACCCGGCCGACGGCACCGCCGGGACCGTGGCCTCGAAGCCGGCCCAGCCGGTCTTCGACGACACGAAGACGTGGTGGTTCAACAGCGACCAGCACGGTGCGACGGGCTCGCACCCGGGTCGCTACCAGCCCGGCTGGTACGGCGTCGACGTGCCGAAGACGGGCACGACGATCCGCGTCGTCGGCACGTCGAAGCAGGGCGGCTCGCTCAACGTCCTCGTCGCCCCGAAGTGACGGGACGTCCCGACCGGGACGATCCAGCACCGCGGTCCGGAGTCGTCCGGATCCGCGTCTGACAGGAAGGGCCCCGCCGACCAGTGGTCGGCGGGGCCCTTCGCTGCACTTAGGATTGGCTCACGACCGACGCAGAACTGGACCGAGCTCGACACACCCGACGACCGAGGGGCCGCCGTGGCGCAACTGTTGCTCCTGCACCTGCTCGCCGCCGCCCTCGCGCCGTGGCTGGCCAAGGTCCTGCGCACGAAGGCCTTCCCCGTCCTCGCGCTCGCCCCCGCCGTGTCGTTCGTCTGGCTCGTCTCCGTCTCGAACGACGTCCGCGCGGGCAACCTTCCGACACAACGGATCTCGTGGGTGCCCGGTCTCGGGATCGATCTCGACTTCCGGGTCACGACGCTCTCGTGGGTGCTCGGCCTTCTCGTCACCGGCGTCGGCGCGCTCGTCCTGCTCTATTGCACGTGGTACTTCACCGACCGCGATCCGACGCTGTGGCGCTTCACCTCGGTGTTCACGGCCTTTGCGGGCGCCATGCTCGGCCTCGTCCTCACCGACAACCTTCTCGTGCTGTACGTGTTCTGGGAGCTGACGACGGTCTTCTCCTACCTGCTCATCGGCCACAACCCGGCGAGCTCGACCAACCGGCGCGCGGCGATGCAGGCGCTCATCGTCACGACGTTCGGCGGCCTCGCGATGCTCGTCGGCATCATCATCCTCGGGGTCCACCACACCTACTCGATCTCGGCGCTGATCGCCGACCCGCCGCCGCTCGACACCCTCACCGTGACCGCCGTCGTGCTGCTGCTCGTCGGCGCCCTGTCGAAGTCGGCGCTCGTGCCGTTCCACTTCTGGCTTCCCGGCGCCATGGCCGCGCCGACGCCGGTCAGCGCCTACCTCCACGCAGCCGCGATGGTCAAGGCCGGCATCTACCTCGTGGCCCTGCTCGCCCCGGCCTTCGCGGGGGCCCCGGCCTGGCACGCCCTGACGGTGGGCCTCGGCCTCTTCACGATGCTCGTCGGCGGGTGGCGTGCCCTGCGCCAGCACGACATCAAGCTGCTCCTCGCGTACGGCACCGTGAGCCAGCTCGGCTTCATCGTCGCCATCGCCGGTCTCGGCACCAAGGCGTCCGCGCTCTCGGCGCTGGCCCTCGTCATCGCGCACGCCCTCTTCAAGTCGACGCTCTTCCTCACCGTCGGGGTGGTCGACAAGTGCACCGGCACCCGCGACCTGCGCGAGCTGTCCGGCGTCGGGCGTCGGCTGCTCCCGGTCGCCGTGCCGGCGACGTTCGCCGGTCTCTCGATGGCCGGCATCGTGCCGCTGGCCGGGTTCGTGTCCAAGGAGAGCGCGCTCGAGTCGCTCTGGGAGGACGTCCAGACCTCCGCGCCGCTCCCGGCTCCGTGGAGCTGGCTGGCGATCACCGGGGTCGTCGCCGGGTCGGCCCTGACCGTCGCCTACACGGCGCGCTTCCTCTGGGGCACCTTCGCCACCAAGCCCGGCGTCGCCCCGACGCCCGTCAAGGCCGCCCACCCCGGCTTCGTCCTCGCACCGGTGCTGCTCGGTGTGGCGTGCCTGCTCGTCGGCCTCCTGTCGCCACTCGAGTCCCGGTGGCTGCTCCCGTATGCCGTGGGCTTCCCCGTCGGAGCCGAGCCGCAGTCGCTCGCCCTGTGGCACGGCCTGACGGTGCCGCTGATGCTCTCGCTCGTGTCGGTGGCCGTCGGGCTCGTCCTCTTCGCCCAGCGCGACCTCGTCGCCCGGGTGCAGTCCGGCGTTCCGTCGCTCGTCGACGGCGAGCGCGGCTTCGCCCGCACGCTGCGGTGGGTCGACCGCGGGGCCGTCGAGACGACCGCCGTGACCCAACGCGGCTCGCTCCCGATCTACCTCGCCGGCATCCTCATCGTCTTCGTCGCCCTGCCGGGTCTCGCGGCCGTGACCCGCGGCACGGTCCCGGACGTCCGGCTCTGGGACAACCCGGGGCAGGCCGTCGTCGGGGTCGTCGTCGTGACCGCCGCGGTGCTCGTGCTCGTGACCCGCCGCCGGCTCACGGCGGTCATGCTCGTCGGCGCGACCGGCTACGGCGTCTCGCTGCTCTTCATCCTCCACGGGGCTCCCGACCTCGCGATCACCCAGATGCTCGTCGAGACGGTGGCGCTCGTCGTCTTCGTCCTCGCGCTGCGCCGCCTGCCGACGAAGTTCACCCGCCACCCCCACTCGCCTTCGCGCACGTGGCGCATCGCGCTCGGTGTGGCCGTCGGGGCCTCCGTCGGAGCCATCGCGCTGGTGGCCTCCGGGGGCCGCACCGCCGTGCCCGTGTCTGCCGGGTTCCCCACTGAGGCCTACGCGTTCGGCCACGGCAAGAACATCGTCAACGTCACGCTCGTCGACATCCGCGCCTGGGACACACTCGGCGAGGTGTCGGTCCTCGTGGCCGCCGCGACCGGCATCGCCAGCCTCATCTTCGTCCGCACCCGCAACACCCGGCTCTCCCGGGCGACGTCGAAGTCGTTGCCGTCGACCAATGCCAGCCGCGGCACGTGGCTGCACGGGGGGCGGACGATGCGCAAGGAGAAGCGCTCGGTCATCTTCGAGGTCGTGACGCGGCTCGTCTTCCACATCATGCTCGCGGCCTCACTCTTCCTCCTCTTCGCCGGCCACAACCAGCCCGGTGGCGGATTCGCCGGCGGGCTCGTCGCGGGACTCGCGCTCGTCGTGCGCTACCTCGCGGGAGGCCGCTACGAGCTCGACGAGGCCGCGCCGTTCGACGCCGGGCTGCTCGTCGGCCTCGGCCTGCTCGTCGCGGTCGGCTCCGCCCTCGCACCCCTCGCGTTCGGCGGGACCATCCTCGAGACGACGGCCGTCGACTTCACGCTCCCACCGTGGGGCGAGGTGCACCTCGTGACATCGCTCGTCTTCGACATCGGCGTCTACCTCATCGTCGTCGGCATGATGCTCGACATCGTCCGCAGCCTCGGCACCGGCATCGACCGGCAGATCGCCCAGGAGGAGGAGGACGCGGAGACCGAGGAGACCGACGCCTCCTGGGGCGATCGGGGGGAGGTGGCTCGCCCATGACGACGCTCGCCCCCGGCCTCATCGAGTCGACGCTCCAGCCCAACATCACCCTCGTCCTCGTCACCGTCGGGCTCGTCGCCGCCGGCACGGCGCTCGCGCTCGACCGCAGCCTCGTGCGCGTCCTGCTCGGCATGGTGCTCATCGGCAACGGCATCGCCGTGCTCTACCTCGTCATCAGCGGGCGAGCCGGGCGTGCACCGTTCGTCGGCGAGGACCCCGCAGCGATCAGCGACCCGCTGCCACAGGCCATGGTGCTGACGGCGATCGTCATCTCCCTCGCGACCATCGGCTTCCTGCTCGCCCTGTCCTACCGCCTGTGGCAGATCTCGGGCACCGACGACGTGCCCGACGACGCCGAGGACGCCCGCATCCAGCGCCTCGCCCTCGAGGACCAGACGTCCTCGACCTACGACCCGTCCGAGGAGTCGACGACGACGTCGGACGAGCTCGCGGACGGCGACGGGAGCCCCCGCCCATGAACCTCTCCGACATCGCCGTGCCCAACCTCGTGCCGCTGCCCGTGCTGCTCCCGCTCCTCGGCGCGGCCCTGACCCTCGCCTTCCGCCGGTCCCCGCGCCTGCAGCGCAGCGTCAGCATCGCCGTGCTCTCCGCCGTCGTCGCGGTCGCCGGCGTCCTCGTGTGGCAGACCGACGTCAACGGCCCGCAGGTGCTGTGGCTCGGCGCGTGGCAGGAGCCTCTCGGCATCTCGCTCGTCGCGGACCGCCTCAGCGCCCTCATGCTCCTCGTCTCGGGCATCGTCACGCTGCTCGTGCTCGTCTTCGCCATCGGGCAGGGCCAGGCCGACAGCGACGACGAGAGGGAGAGCGAGACCCCGCTCACGATCTTCCACCCGACCTACCTCGTGCTCTCGGCCGGTGTCGCCAACGCGTTCCTCGCCGGAGACCTCTTCAACCTCTTCGTCGGCTTCGAGATCCTCCTCTTCAGCTCGTACGTCCTCATCACGCTCGGCGGCTCGGCCGCGCGCATCCACGCGGGCACGACGTACGTCGTCGTCAGCCTGCTCAGCTCCGCGCTCTTCCTCGTCGCCATCGCCGCCGCGTATGCCGCGACCGGCACCGTCAACCTCGCCCAGCTGGCGATCCGCATCGGCGACCTCGCCCCCGGTGTCGCGCTCGTGCTCCAGCTCTCGCTGCTCACGGCGTTCGCCATCAAGGCCGCCGTCTTCCCGATGTCGGCGTGGCTGCCCGACAGCTACCCGACCGCCCCGGCGCCGGTCACGGCCGTCTTCGCCGGCCTGCTGACGAAGGTCGGCGTCTACGCGATCATCCGCACCCAGACGCTGCTCTTCCCGGACTCGCCGTTGCAGGGACTGCTCATGTGGGCCGCGCTGCTCACCATGGTCATCGGCATCCTCGGCGCCGTGTCCCAGTCGGGCCTCAAGAGGATCCTGTCGTTCACGCTCGTCAGCCACATCGGCTACATGATCTTCGGCATCGCGCTGGCGACGCCCGAGGGCACCGCCGGTGCGATCTTCTACGTCGCGCACCACATCACGATCCAGACGGCGCTCTTCCTCATCACCGGCCTCGTCGAACGCCTCGCCGGCACGACGTCGCTCGACCGTCTCGGCGGCCTCGCCGTGGCCTCCCCCGTGCTCGCGACCCTGTTCTTCGTCTCGGCGATGAACCTCTCTGGCATCCCGCCGCTCTCGGGCTTCCTCGCCAAGGTCGGGCTGCTGGGCGCCGGGATCGAGCTCGGCACGCCACTCGCCTGGTTGCTCGTCGTCGGCGGCATCGTCACGAGCCTGCTGACCCTCTACGCCCTGACCAAGGTCTGGAGCCAGGCGTTCTGGCGCACGCTCGCCGACGCCCCGCGCTCGACCGAGACGGCAGCCGCCATCGAGGCCGGCACCCGCGACGTCGAGCCGGGCGCCGACCCCGCCGGCACCGTCCTCGTCGACACCGTCCGCGTCGACACGGGCCCCCGAGCGCTGCCCCGCACCATGCTCGGAGCCACCGCCGCCATGACGGTCGTCGGGCTGCTCATCACCGTCGTCGCCGGACCGCTCTTCGCCTACACCCAGCGCGCGGCCACCGACCTCATGAGCCGCGACCCCTACGTCACGAGCGTCCTTCCCGTGGAGGTCCGCCGATGACCGACATCAGGACGGCCACGGCCCCGCAGGAGCCCGAGTCGCCGCGCCGTCGGCGGCGGGTGCTGCAGCCGCGTGCCGTTGCGACGATCGCCCTCGCCTGGGTGCTGCTGTGGGACCGCCTCACGTGGGGCAACGTCGTCAACGGCGTCCTCGTCGGCCTGCTCGTGACGTATGCGTTCCCACTCCCCTCGATCGAGTTCCAAGGGCGGCTGCGACCGCACCGCGTGCTCCTGCTCATCGCACACTTCCTCGTCGACCTCGTCGGCGCCTCGTGGCAGGTCATGCGCCTCGCCTTCGGGCGTCGGCGCCTGCGCAACGCCGTCATCGAGGTGCAGCTGCGCTCGCGATCGGACTTCTACCTCACCCTGACCGCCGAGCTCGTGGCCCTCGTGCCCGGCTCGGTCGTCGTCGACGCCCGGCGCTCGACGTCGGTGCTCTACCTGCACCTGCTCGACGTCACGGGCGAGAGCGCCATCGAGGCACAGCGGGCCCACGTCCTCGCGATCGAGCGGCGCGTCGTCCGGGCCCTCGGGTCGCGTGAGGAGATCGCGGCGCTCGAGGCGGGCGGTCCGCGGGCAACCGGCTCGGCGAGCGCCCCTCGGGGTGCAGGCGACCACCTCGACGCCACCGAGGGCCCGGGCCTCGACGACACCAGCCCCCGCGACGGGGAGGAGCGCCCGTGACCATCGTCCTCGGCATCTCGCTCGTCATGCTCGGCGCCGCGGCGGCGCTCGTCCTCGTGCGCCTCTTCCGTGGCCCGAGCAACCTCGACCGCATCATCGCCGCCGAGATCCTCCTCGTCATCGTCATCGCCGGTGTCGCGCTCGAGTCGGCCCGCCAGCGGACGACGACCTACCTGCCGCTGCTCATGATCCTCGGCCTCGTCGGCTTCGTCGGCGGCGTCGCCGTCACCCGCTTCATGTCCCGTGACTCCGACGAGCACGACGCCGTCGAGGTCGACCACCCGGAGCCACGACAGCAGCCCGAGGGGCGGGAGCAGTCATGACGTGGTCGTCCGCCCTCGACGTCGCCGGAGCCGTGTGCCTCCTGCTCGGCTCGTTCCTCTGCATGGCCGGGGCCGTCGGCCTCATCCGCTTCCCCGACACGCTCTCCCGCCTGCACGCGGCGACGAAGCCGCAGACCCTCGGCCTCATCCTCATCCTCGCCGGGCTCGCCCTGACGCTACGCACGTGGGCGGCGGTCACGACGCTCGTCCTGCTCGCCGCGACGCAGTTCTTCACCTCCCCGGTGTCCGCACACCTCGTCGCCCGGGCGGCCTACCGCAACCGCCTCGTCGACCCCGAGACCCTCGAGGTCGACGAGCTGTCCGAGGCCCTTGACCGCTCGGGTCAGGACCCCACGCCCTGACCTCGAGGCGGCCACACGGCATACGCCCTCGTGGTTGACCTCCAGCATGCTTGAACTCCTACGGTCGGCCCCGTGACCGTGACGAAAAATGGCATGAGGCATACCCGCGCCGAACGTACGATGAACCAAGTGATCTCGCTGCCCCACGCCGACCCCGGCACTCCCGACCTGACCAGCCCGACGGCCTACCTCCGCTGGGTCGGCAAGGGCCAGTGGCGCACCCTCGTCGTCGCCATCGCCTTCGGCATCGTGTGGCTCGTGAGCCAGGCACTCTTCCCCGCCGCGATGGGCAAGGCCATCGACGAGGGCATCATCGGTGGCGACCCGGGCTCGCTCCTGCAGTGGTGCGGCATCCTCCTCGGTCTCGTGACGATCAGCGCCCTGTCCGGCGCGATGCGGCACAAGTACGCCGTCGCCAACTGGATGCAGGGCGCCTTCCGCTCGGCCCAGCTCATCGGTCACAAGGCGGCCGACACCGGTGAGGCCCTGTCGCGCTCGGTCCCGACCGGCGACGTCGTCGCGACCGTCAGCTCCGACGCGATGCGCATCGGCGGCCTCTACGACGTGCTGGCCCGCTTCGCCGGCGCCGTCGTGTCCTACGTCGTCGTCGCGCTCATCCTGCTCGGCGCCTCGACCCCGCTCGGCCTCGTCGTCCTCATCGGCGTCCCGGTGCTCGTCGCCTGCCTCACCTTCATCGTCCGCCCGCTCCAGGCGCGCCAGCTCGCCCAGCGCGAGGAGTCCGGCAAGCTCATCGGGCTCGGCGCCGACACGGTCGCCGGGCTGCGGGTGCTGCGCGGCATCGGCGGCGAGCACACGTTCCTGAGCAGGTATGCCGTCCAGTCGCAGTCCGTGCGCCAGGTGGGCAACCGGGTGGCGGGCTACCAGGCGGCGCTCGACGCCGCACAGGTGCTGCTGCCCGGGCTGTTCGTCCTCGTCGTCGTGTGGCTCGGGGCACGCTTCGCCATCGCGGGCGAGATCACGGCAGGGCAGCTCGTCGCCTTCTACGGCTACACCGCCTTCCTCGTCATCCCGCTCCGCACGGCGACCGAGATGGTCGACCGGGCGACCCGCGCCCACATCGGTGCCCGCAAGCTGACGAAGATCCTGCGCATCCAGCCCGACCACGTCGAGACGCCGGACGCCCAGCCGCTGCCCTCCGGACCCGCCCGCCTCTACGACCCGCGCAGCGGCGTCACGATCGAACCCGGCCGGTTCACCGTCGTGGTGTCGGCACGCCCGGAGGAGTCCGCAGCCCTCGCCGACCGGCTCGGCCGCTTCGGTGCCGGAGAGACGGACGTGCGGCTCGACGGCACGCGCCTGGCCGACGCCTCGCTGGCCGCGGTGCGCCGCCGGGTCGTCGTGTCCGAGACCGACCCACGCCTCTTCACCGGCACGCTGCGCGACGAGCTCGACCCGTGGGGTGACCACGACGACGCCTCGATCCTCGACGCCCTGTCGGTGGCGAGTGGCGACGACGTGCTCGAGGCGCTGCCCGGCGGTCTCGACAACGAGGTCGAGGAGCGCGGCCGTGCCTTCTCCGGCGGCCAGCGCCAGCGGCTCGCCCTGACCCGCGCCCTGCTCACCCGGGCCGACACCCTCGTGCTCGTCGAGCCCACGAGCGCCGTCGACGCCCACACCGAGGCCCGCATCGCCGGTCGCCTGACCGCGGCCCGCGCCGGACGCACGACGGTCGTCATGTCGGCGAGCCCGCTCATCCTCGACCAGGCCGACCACGTCGTCTTCCTCCGGGGCGGCACGGTCGCCGCGACCGGCACCCACAGCCGGCTCATGGCAGATGTTCCCGACTACCGACGGACCGTCGTCCGAGGAGAGGAGGACTGATGTCGCTGACACCAGCGCCGTCCACGCGCACCCTTCCCGTGGCCGACATGGACTCGGTCAAGGACCACACGCGCGGCCTGCTCCGCCGCCACCGAGGCAGCCTGCTCACCGTCATCGGCCTGCATGCCGTCGCCGCCTGCGCGGCGCTCGTGGCGCCCCGCGTCATCGGCCTGCTCGTCGACGAGATCAGCCACGGCCGGTCCCTCGAGGTCGTCAACCGGCTCGCGCTCTGGATCGCCGGTGCGGTCGTCGTCCAGACCGTCGTCACGTGGTTCGCCCGGCGCGCCTCGTTCGTCATGGGCGAGACGATCTTCGCCGAGCTGCGCGAGCAGTTCATGGGCCGCGTCGTCGAGCTGCCCCTCTCGACCGTCGAGCGTGCCGGCACGGGCGACCTCGTCTCGCGGACCACGAACGACGTCGAGGCCCTCTCGCAGGTCATTCGCTTCGGCATCCCGTCGATCTTCGTCGGCGCCGTCACGACGACGATCACCGTCGTCGCGGCCTTCCTCACCGGGTGGCAGGTCGCGCTCGCCGTCGTCGTCGGGGTCCCGATCCTCGTGGTGTCGACGCGGCGCTACCTGCGGTACGCGCCGGACGGCTACCTGCGCGAGCGCGCGACGTACGCGGTGCTCAACGGTGTCGTGACGGAGTCGGCCGACGGCGCCCGCACCGTCGACGCCCTCGGCCTGCGCAGCCGTCGCCGGCAGCGCATGGACGACGCGCTGCACGACTGCTACGACGCCGAGCTGTACACGCTGAAGCTGCGGATGCGGTGGTTCCCCTCCGTCGAGTTCGCCTTCTTCGCGCCCGTCGCCGTGACCCTCCTGTGGGGTGGCTACCTCATCTCTCGTGACGTCGCGACGGCCGGCACCGTCACGGCCGTGGCCCTCTACGTCCAGCAGATGGCCGGGCCGCTCGACGAGCTCATCTCGTGGCTCGACGAGATCCAGGTCGGTGCGACCTCGCTCGCCCGCGTCATCGGCATCGCCGACGTCCCGGCCGACCGCTCCGCGACCGGCGAGGAGCCGGAGGACGACCACCTCGAGGTCGAGGACGTCCACTACTCCTACCGCGCGGGTCGTGACGTGCTGCGTGGCGTCTCGCTCGACCTCCAGCCCGGCGAACGCCTCGCCATCGTCGGGCCCTCCGGAGCAGGCAAGTCGACCCTGGGACGGCTCATGGCCGGCATCGACGGTCCGCGCCAGGGCCGGGTCGACGTCGGCGGCGTCCGCCTCGTCGACCTCGAGCTCGCGCAGCTGCGCGGCCAGGTCGCCCTCGTGACGCAGGAGCACCACGTCTTCGTCGGGTCGCTCGAGGACAACCTGCGTCTCGCCCGCCCTGAGGCCTCCCGCGAGCAGCTGCTCGAGGCCCTCGCCGCGGTCGACGCGCGCGGCTGGGCGCTCGAGCTGCCCGACGGGCTCGACACGGTCGTCGGCTCCGGCGGCCACCGGCTCACCGAGCCGCAGGCGCAGCAGCTCGCGCTCGCACGGCTCGTCCTCGCCGACCCGCACACGCTCGTCCTCGACGAGGCGACCTCGCTCCTCGACCCGCGGGCAGCCCGCCACCTCGAACGATCGCTCGCCGCCGTCGTCGACGGCCGCACCGTGGTCGCCATCGCGCACCGGCTCATGACCGCGCACGACGCCGACCGCGTGTGCGTCGTCGAGGACGGGCGCATCAGCGAGATCGGCTCGCACGACGAGCTGCTCGAGGCGGACGGGGCGTATGCCGCCCTGTGGCGCTCGTGGCGTGACGAGCCGCAGCCCGCTCGCTGACGCCGGCCGGGACGAATCGGCACTGGGCCGACGGGGCCACTCGACGATCACGTCGAGTGGCCCCGTCGTCACCCCGTGCGAGAAGAGTTCTGACAACTTCGGCAAATAAACGACAGATGCCGTAACCCCCTTCGGGCTGCGTCGTTGTCAGCGCGGTGCCGGGCTGTTTCTCGACCGGTTGCTAGCCCGCACCGCCGGGTGGGGCCGTCTCTGAGGGGTGACGGCCTCACCCTCCCTCACCTCCCGGGCGGGTGCGCCCCGATCCGAACGCCGGCGCTCCGCGCTGGGGTTGTCCGGTCGTGTGTGCGCCAGTGGGGGTCAGGACACCGTTGACCGCACACGGGGTGGCGGCCCGGCAGCGGGACGGGCTCAGGCGTCGACGAGTCGGTAGGCCTCGCCCTGGGCCGGGCGCCGGTCGGCCTCGCCGTTCACCGGCCACAGCGACACGGCCCGCTCGGCCTGCGCCGTGATGGTCAGGCTCGGGTTGACCCCGAGGTTCGCCGAGACGGCCGACCCGTCGAGCACGTGCAGGCCCGGGTAGCCCCACACCCGCTGATAGGGGTCGACGACCCCGTGCTCCGGCGTGTCGGAGATGACCGCGCCCCCGAGGAAGTGCGCCGTCATCGGGATGTCGAGCACCTCACCGACGGACGACCCGGGCCAGGCCCGCTCGCCCGTCGTGCGCTGGAGCCGCGACGCCATGGCGCGCACGGCCACGTTGCCCTCGGGGATGTAGGTCGGGTTGGGTTCGCCGTGGCCCTGCGTCGAGGTCAGGTGCCACCCGAGGAGCCCGCGCCGGCGTCGCACCTTGATCGAGTTGTCGCTGCTCTGCATGACGAGGGCGATGACGGTGCGCTCGCTCCAGCGCCGGCTCGACAGCGACCGGGCGAAGACCGACGGGTGGCGCGCGACGGTGCCGGCGAAACGCACCCAGCGCGGCACCCGTCCGCCGCCGTCGACCTGCATGACGGCGAGCGCTCCCATGAGGTTGGAACCCTTGCCGTAGCGGCAGTTCTCGACGTGTGTCGTGTCGGTGACGTGGAAGCTCGACGTGATCGCCACCCCTCGCGTCAGGTCGACGCCCTCGGGCACCCGGGCCGTCATCGCCCCACCGAGGGCCTCGGAGTTCGTCCGGGTCAGCTCCCCGAGCGTGTCCGACAGGTGCGGCAGCCCCCGCCCCTCGGGCTCGGCCTTCATGGCGTGGAGCAGCTGGGCCGTGCCCCACGCCCCCGCCGCGACGACGACCTGGCCGGCCGTGACGGTGCGCTCCCCCGCCCGACGCCGACCCCAGGAGCCGCTGCGGACGGTCGTGACGGCATACCCCTGCTCCGGCGCAGCCGGGTCGAGCGGCCGCACCCGGGTCACCGTGCGCAGCGGCTCGACGGTGACACCGCGTCGCTCGGCGAGCGCGAGGTAGTTCTTGACGAGGGTGTTCTTGGCACCGACGCGGCAGCCGACCATGCAGTTGCCGCACTCGGTGCACCCGGTGCGGGCCGGCCCCTCACCCCCGAAGTAGGGGTCCGGGACGCGCTTGCCGGGCTCGCCGAAGAAGACGCCGACCGGGGTCTTGCGGAACGTCCCGCCGACGCCGAGGTCGGTCGCCGTGTCGCGCATCAGCTGCTCGACCGGGCCGTCGCACGGGTTGACGGTCACCCCGAGCATCCGCTGGGCCGTCGCGTAGTGCGGCGCGAGCTCGGCCTGCCAGTCGGTGATGTGCCCCCACTGGCGGTCACGGAAGAACGGCGCCGGCGGCACGTAGAGGGTGTTGGCGTAGTTGAGCGACCCACCACCGACCCCGGCGCCCGCGAGGACGAGGCAGTCGGGCAGCCGGTGGATGCGCTGGACCCCGAAGAGGCCGAGGCGTGGCGCCCAGAGGTAGCGGCGCACGTCCCAGCTCGTCCGGGCGAAGTCGTCGTCCTCGAAGCGGCGGCCGGCCTCGTAGACGTGGACGCGGTAGCGCTTCTCGGCGAGACGCAGCGCGGCCACGGACCCGCCGAAACCGGACCCGATGACGACGACGTCGTGGTCGAACTCCATGCCCCCACCCTAGGCAGCGGACGAGCCGGAGGCTACTGACAGTAACGAGCGCCACAGCGGTGCGTCACGGCCGACGTGGGAGGACCTCGGGCGGCGCCTCATCGGCGCGCGTCACAGAGGCACGCCGTCCGACCGGTAGTGTGACCGGCGATCACCGAGTACGCAGAGTCGGCAGAAATGGAGAAGTGTGTCCGAGCTTGTCCCGGCGACGCTCCGTCGACCCGAGCAGTCTCCACTCAGGCCGGCCCGGAACGAGCCCCCGACACGCCGACGCGGTGACATCCAGGGGATGCGCGCCGTCGCGGTGCTCCTGGTCATGCTCAGCCATGCCAAGATCGCCGGCTTCGCCGGCGGCTACGTGGGTGTCGACGTCTTCTTCGTCATCTCCGGCTTCCTGATCACGGGGATCCTTGCACGCGAAGTCAGTCGGAGCGGCCGCGTCTCCATCGCCGGTTTCTACGCCCGCCGGGCGCTCCGCATCCTGCCGGCCGCCACGGTGGCGCTCGTCAGCATCTGCATCGCGTCGGCAGCGGTCTACACCTCGAACAACCTGCACCTGGTGCTCAAGGACGTCGGCGCGGCGGCGCTCTTCTCGGCCAACATCAACTACGCGCTCGCCGGCACCGACTACTTCTCGACCAGCGCCTTCGTCTCGCCGGTCCAGCACTTCTGGTCGCTGGCCGTGGAGGAGCAGTTCTACCTCGTGTGGCCGGCGCTCGTGGGGCTGGTCATGTACCTCGGCGCCCGGGGTCGCGGGACCGGGGGAACGTCGCGTCCGGCAACTCGTGCCGTGGCCCTCCGCCGCGCCGGAGCGCTCGTGCTGCTGCTGGCCCTCGCCTCGTTCGCCTGGTCGGTGTACCGCACTGACGCCAACCCGCAGATGGCCTACTACTCCACCTTCACCCGCACGTGGGAACTCAGCGTCGGGGCCCTGCTGGCACTGTCGGCAGCCGGCATCGCCCGCCTGCCGGATGCTGTCAAGGCGCTGGCCTCGTGGGGCGGGCTTCTCGCCATCCTGGTGGCCGCCTGCACCTATGACTCCACGACACCGTTCCCCGGCTCGCACGCGGCCCTTCCGGTGATGGGTGCCGCCCTGGTCCTGGGGGGTGGCATCGACGGACCGAGGACCGGCGCTCGCCTGCTGCTCGACACCCGCCCGATGCGGTTCCTCGGCAACATCTCGTACTCGCTCTACCTGTGGCACTGGCCCCTGCTGATCCTGCCGGAGGCCTACCTGGTCCGTGACCTCAGCCTGGCCGAGCGGCTGTCGGCCTTGGCCGTCGCGGTCGTTCTGGCGTGGCTCAGCTACCGATGGGTCGAGTCTCCCTTCCACCAGCCGATGGGCACCTCCAGCACCGACGCCCGGCGGTCCGCCGCCGCTCTCGCCGGCGCCTCACGCGCGGACCGGCGCCACGCCGTGCGCGCGGGCCGACGCCGGGTCACCCGTGCCCTCCTGCTGTGGCCGGCGGCCGTCGCCGTGGTGCTGGGCTGCGTGGTCAGCGTGCAGGCCTATGACGCCGGTCAGGCCCGGGCCGACGCAGCCCTGACCGCAGCGGCCTACCGGCAGCCGGCACGGTCAGCGGGCCAGAAGGGGCCGGGAGAGAAGGACCTGCTGATCTCCGACGTGGCTGTTGCGGCCGGACTCGCGCGAGCAGATGCCCCGCTGCCTCAGACACTGCAACCAACCCTGACGAAGCTCTTCAGCGACATCACGTTCCCGCCCGGCGCCTGCTCGGCCTCCAAGGCGCAGGACCTGACGAACCAGATCTGCCCCGTCGGGGACGTCACGTCGTCGCGGACGATCGTGCTCTGGGGAGACTCCCACATCGGGATGTGGATGCGGCCGCTCGAGGAGCTCGCCAAGGAGCGGGGCTACAAGATCATCACCTTCACCAAGGCCAGCTGCGTGCCGGTGGACAGCCTGGAGTGGTACAAGGGTCGGCCCTACGTCGAGTGCACCCAGTGGCGCTCGTGGGCGCTGGACCAGATCAAGGCCATCAAGCCGCTCAAGGTCGTCATCAGCGGCTACCTGGGAACGCCGCTGGTCGACGCGAACCGGAACGGACCGATCCCGGCGGGGCAGGACTTCGCTCAGTTCGCCGGAGGCGCCGAGCGGATGCTCTCCCGTCTGCACCGTGCGTTGCCGGCGGCCCAGGTGTCGGTGATCGGAGACGTCCGTGTGCTCGAGCAAGATGCCGGGAAGTGTCTCGGTTCGAAGAAGGCGACGATGAGCACCTGCGTCGGGCCGATGACACCGTCGATCGGCGGTCGCAACCAGGGCTGGAAGACAGCCACCGCAGCGACCGGTGCGCACTACGTCGATCTGCGCCCCTACTTCTGCGACGGCCAGACCTGCCCCCTCGTCATCCGCAACGTCATTGTCTACCGCGACACCAACCACATCACGAGCACGTATGCGCTCAAGCTCAAACCGGTGCTTAGTGACCAGCTCGGCTTGTGAGCCGAGATCATCAGGAGCGGACCGCGCTGATGGCCACCGACGGTGGCATCGCTGACCTCGAACCGAACCGGAGCACACAGCGACATCGGGCCGGCTCAGCCCAGGGCACAGGTGCACGCATGTCCGCCCGCCGGCGGGAACGGGCCTTGATCAGTTGCCGAGGTAGGGCGAGACGACGACCTCGACGCGCTGGAACTCCTTGACGTCGGAGTAGCCGGTCGTGGCCATCGCCCGCTTCAGGGCTCCGATGACGTTGGTGGCACCGTCGGCCTGTCGGCCCGGGCCGAAGAGGATCTCCTCGAGGGAGGCCTGGGTGCCGAGCGCGATGCGCTCGCCGCGCGGCAGCTGCTGGTGGTGGGCCTCGGGGCCCCAGTGGTAGCCGCCGCCGGGGGCGTCGGTCGCCCGGGCGAGGGCCGACCCGAGCATGACCGCGTCGGCGCCGCACGCGACGGCCTTGACGATGTCGCCGGAGGTGCCGACGCCACCGTCGGCGATGACGTGGACGTAGCGGCCGCCGGACTCGTCGAGGTAGTCGCGGCGAGCGGCGGCGACGTCGGCGACGGCCGAGGCCATCGGGGCGTGGATGCCGAGGGCCGTGCGGGTCGTGTGCGCCGCGCCACCGCCGAAGCCGACGAGGACACCGGCCGCCCCAGTGCGCATGAGGTGCAGGGCCGCGGTGTACGACGCGGCGCCGCCGACGATGACGGGCACGTCGAGCTCATAGATGAAGCGCTTGAGGTTGAGCGGCTCCGCGCGACCCGAGACGTGCTCGGCCGACACCGTCGTGCCACGGATGACGAAGAGGTCGACGCCGGCGTCGACGACGGTCTTCCAGTGCTGCTGCGTGCGCTGCGGCGACAGGGCGCCGGCGACCGTGACGCCGGCCTCGCGCAGCTGGCGCAGGCGCTCGGTGATGAGCTCGGGCTTGATCGGCTCGGCGTAGATCTGCTGCATGCGCGCGGTGGCGGCCTCCGGCTCGATCTCGGCGATCTCACGCAGCTGCGCGGTCGGGTCCTCGTAGCGGGTCCAGAGGCCCTCGAGGTCGAGCACCGGCAGGGCGCCGAGCTTGCCGAGCACGGTCGCACTCTCGGGCGACACGACCGAGTCCATCGGCGCCGCCATGACCGGGATGTCGAAGTGGTACGCGTCGATCTGCCACGACACCGAGACCTCCTCGGGGTCGCGCGTGCGCCGGGAGGGCACGACGGCGATGTCGTCGAAGGAGTAGGCGCGCCGTCCGCGCTTGCCTCGGCCAATCTCGATCTCGGTCACCGGCCGATCCTACCGACCCGCCCACGAGCGGACGTATGCCGTCCCGCGGGCTCCGCGGGACGGCATACGTCATCGGGTGGTGCGCCGGGTGGCCCGGCGGCGGGGTCAGCCGATCGAGTAGTTCGGCGCCTCGACGATGCCCTGGATGTCGTGCGGGTGGCTCTCCTTGAGCGAGGCCGACGTGATGCGCACGAACTGGCCCTTGTCCTGCAGCTCGGGGATCGTGCGCGCGCCGACGTAGAACATCGACTGGCGCAGGCCACCGAGCATCTGGTGGGCGACGGCCGCGAGCGGACCACGGTAGGCCACGCGACCCTCGATGCCCTCGGGCACGATCTTGTCGTCGGAGTCGACCTCGGCCTGGAAGTAACGGTCCTTGGAGTAGGACTTCTTGCCCCGGCTGCTCATCGCGCCGAGCGAGCCCATGCCACGGTAGGCCTTGAACTGCTTGCCGTTGACGAAGATCAGCTCTCCGGGGCTCTCCTCGCAGCCGGCGAGGAGCGAGCCGACCATGACGGCGTCGGCCCCGGCGACGATGGCCTTGGCGATGTCGCCGGAGTACTGGAGGCCGCCGTCCGCGATGACCGGCACGCCGGCCGGCTTGCACGCCTGGGCGGCCGCGTGGACCGCCGTGACCTGCGGGGCACCCACCCCGGTGACGATGCGCGTCGTGCAGATCGAGCCCGGACCCACGCCGACCTTGACGGCGTCGGCCCCGGCGTCGACGAACGCCTGGGCGCCGTCGCGGGTGGCGACGTTGCCGCCGATGACCTGGACGTGACGGGTCGCGGGATCGCTCTTGAGGCGCGCGACCATCTCGATGAGCAGGCGCACGTGGCCGTGGGCGGTGTCGGCCACGAGCACGTCGACGCCGGCCTCGATGAGGGTGGTGGCGCGCTCCCACGCGTCGCCGAAGTAGCCGATGGCCGCACCGACCATGAGTCGGCCGTCGGCGTCGTTGCTCGCGTCGGGGAACTGCTCGCCCTTGACGAAGTCCTTGACCGTGATGAGCCCGGCGAGGTGGCCCTCGGAATCGACGATCGGCAGGCGCTCGCGCTTGTGCTGACGCAGCAGAGCCGTCGCCTCGTCGCGGCCGATGCCGACCGGGCCGGTGATGAGCGGCATCGGGGTCATGACGTCGCTCACGAGCGTCGTGGCCCACTCGGCGACGGGCGTGAAGCGCAGGTCGCGGTTGGTCACCATGCCGATGAGCTTCTTGTCGTCACCGATGACGGGCAGACCCGAGACGCGGTACTCACCGCAGATCGTGTCGAGCTCCTCGAGGGTGCGGTCGGGGCCGATGGTGATCGGGTTGGAGATCATCCCGGTCTGGGTCCGCTTGACGAGGTCGACCTGGTAGGCCTGGTCCTGGATCGAGAGGTTGCGGTGCAGGACGCCGAGACCGCCCTGGCGCGCCATCGCGATGGCCATCCGGGCCTCGGTGACGGTGTCCATCGCCGCCGAGATGAGCGGCGACCGGATCGACAGCTCGCGCGTCAGGCGCGTCGTCGTGTCGATGTCCTGGGGGGCGAGGTCGCTGTAGCCCGGCAGGAGCAGGACGTCGTCGTAGGTCAGCCCCATCGGGGCGAAGGCGGCGGGCACGTCAGACGATCCGAGGCTCATTGCCCGATTCTACGGGCACGCGGAGGTCGGCCCGAACGGCCCTCGGGCGGGGCCCGCGAGGCCCCAGACGGGCCGCTCCACCCCGGGCCGACGCGGTTGCCCATCTGGCGAGACTCCCCGGGCGATGCCCGAATTGTCACTCCGAATCATCGTAATCTCTCTTTTCGGGGGGATGTGAGAAAGGTCGCTCATGATCACAACCCGACGCAGGCGTGCATTCGCATCGACAGCAGGGCTCGCAGCCCTGGCGGTCACCGCCGCGCTCGTCGTCGCACCCGCCGAGCCGGCAACGTCGGCGCCGAGCTGTGCGTCCTTCACGCGCAAGGTCTTCGACAGCATCAACCCCACAACCGGGGCGCAGCACCTCACGCGCGGCATCGACCAGACGCTCGGCGCGTACTCGGGCGGATGGACCACGGTGCGGCCGTACTCGATGTCCGCCGCCCAGGCGCCGGGCACGTCCCTGGCCGGGGTGCACCGGCTGTACCGGTCGACGAACCACGACTACCTCTACACGCTCGTGACGGCGGAGATCACGGCGGCAAAGCGCGGCGGCTACGTCGACCAGGGCGTCGTCTTCTACGCGGCGACGTCGGCGTCGACGTGCACGCTGCCGGTGTGGCGCTTCACGAGCGGCTCGGGGGTCCATCGCTACGTCACCTCGGCGAGCGACCGCTCGTCGCTGCGCGCGGCAGGCTGGAAGGACGAGCGCGTCGCCTTCGACCTCGGCAAGCCCTCGCTCGTGCCGGTCGTCTCGATCGCGGTCATCCCCGACACCCAGGAGGAGGTGTACCGCTCCACCGACCTGCGCTTCGGCCAGCGGATCAAGTGGCTCATCGCCAACAAGGACCGGCTCGGGATCGCGTACGTCACCCACACCGGTGACGTCGTCAGCTGGGACACGGCCGACCACAACCAGTACGTCAACGCCCGCGCGGCCCTGGCACCGCTCGCGGGTCGCATCCCCTACTCCCTGAGCCCCGGCAACCACGACACGGCCGCGGTCGGGATCGGCGGAAGTGCGGCCGACCCGCCGACGACCTACCTGACCGTGCGGGACACCAGGGTCT
The DNA here is from genome assembly GCF_024519435.1 of Terrabacter sp. Ter38. GTDB lineage: Bacteria > Actinomycetota > Actinomycetes > Actinomycetales > Dermatophilaceae > Terrabacter. The sequence continues at coordinate 406,507 of NZ_JALJRZ010000003.1, read as the reverse complement.
TCAACGCCTACCTGGGTGCCGGGCTCGCCGACATGGCCGGGCAGTACGAGTACGGCAAGGTCGACAACCAGTTCAACGTCTTCAGCGCCGGTGGCCGGCAGTGGCTCGTGCTGAACCTCGAGCTGTGGCCACGACGTGCCGTGGTCGACTGGGCCAGGTCCGTCGTCGAGTCACACCCGCACCACAACGTCGTCATCGTGACGCACAGCTACCTCACGGCCTCGGGGAGCATCTACAACCGTGTCGACTACGGGGCGACCAGCCCGCAATACCTCTACGACAACCTCGTCCAGCGCTACCCGAACATCAAGATCGTCGTCTCGGGACACACCGGCACGAGCGCCAGCCGGGTCGACACCACGCCGACCGGCAACGTCGTCAACTCGTTCCTGCTGGCGATGCACGACCGCGTCACGAACCCCGTGCGCATCATCGAGATGAACCCCGTCACCAACGAGGTCGACTCGGTCGTCTATGCCCCGTGGGACCGCAGGACCTACCCGTCGTACTGGATCGGTCCGCGGCCAGCAGCGTGGGTGCGGTGACGGACGGCTAGGGCCGACCTTTCGCCGGCCGCGCCGAGCGTCCGGACGACGTCGTCGACGCGGCTGGCGCCGGGGTGGACGTCGCCATCTGCGTCGGCGTGACGGGGGACGTGCGGCCCTTGGCACCACCGTTGCCGGTGCCGCCCGGCGTGCCCTTGCCGCCCTTGCCGCCCTTGCCGCCCTTGACCTTCGGCTGCGGGGTGCCGGTCGGGGGGTCGACCAGCTGCTCCGACACGTCGGCGTCAGCGGCCGCCGCAGCGTCGGCAGCGGCGTCTGCGCCGCCTGCGGCGCTCCGCTTCGGGTTGGTCCCGTTGTCGCCCCCGCCGGGCCCACCGCCCCGGACGACGCCCGTCCCCTTCCCAGGGACCCTGTTGACCCCCTGCTCCTGGGCCTCGACGGGCGACGATCCGCCGGGGGTGCCCCCCACGGCACCGCGGCTGGCGACCTCGGCTGCGGCGACCGCCGCGGGTAGCAGCACGATCCGACCGTCGTCGCGCCGCGCCAGCACGAGGCCCCGTGCGGAGGTCGTGCCGTCGGTATGGGGCAGGCCGAGCCTCGACAGGAGGACGCTCGGGGCGCTGCTGCGGGCGCTGTCGTCCATCTGCCGCTCGATGCGCGCCCGGTCCGCCTTGCTCGGGCCGTTGGTCGGGAGCGTGACGGCCGCCGCGACCCCGGCGCCGGACGCTGCGATCGCGAGGGCCGCGAAGGCGCCGAGGTAGCGGTGCTTGTTGGCGATCCGTCGTCGCCCGGTGCGAGCGGGCAGCGGGGTGTCGGCGTGGGCCGCGAGGGCACCCAGCAACGCGGAGACCGGCTCGGACCCGGCATCGACGCGGCCGGCGAGGCGGTCGAGCATCAGGTCGTCGGCGATGAGGTCGCTCATGGGAGACAGCTCGTTCATGCGACGCCACCTGCCCCGGCCGCGGCGAGCATCGCGCGGAGCCTCGTGAGAGCACGGTGCTGGGCGACGCGGATGGCGCCGGCAGACATGCCGAGCGCGGCCGCGGTCTCGTCGGTGCTCATGCCGACGGCGACGCGCAGCGTGAGGATCTCGCGCTGCGCGCTGGGCAGCTGCCGCATGAGGGCCATCGCCGTGGCGGCGTCGTCTCGCATGACGGCGACGGACTCGGGCGACGGACCGTCGTCGGGTCCGTCGGGGACGTCGGCCACGGGTGAGGGCCCGCGCATCGCGGCACGCTGGGCGTCGGCGAGCTTGCGGGAGATGATGGTGTAGACGAACGCCTCGAAGGGCAGCCCGCGCTCCTGGTAGGTCGGCAGGGCGGTCACGACGGCCATGCACACCTCCTGGGCGACGTCCTGGGCTGTGTCCTCGGCGCCGAAGCGGCCGAGGCGGACGCGGGAGTACCGCAGGGCCATGTCCCTGACGCGCGCCAGCAGCACGTCGCGCGCGTTGTCGTCACGCGCGGCGAGGGCCGCAAGCCCACGAAGCGATGGAGCGTCCATCCGCTCCATCGCGCCGACGCCACCCGGTGTTACGCCGGTGTGGGTGGCCCAACCAAGACCCATGTGAGTGCTCGTCCCCCCGAACTGTTGTCTGTGCAGGCGACGCCTTCGCCTGCGCCGCCGCCGATGCTCGCCCAGAGCGGGGCCATGGTAGTCCGAACAGACCCCTCGGAACGAGTACGGATGGTTGGATCCGCCTCCTTGGACGAGCATGCCATCCGGATGGCAATTCTTGAACAAGTCCTTAAGATTCCGCTCTTTATCCGTGATCGCGTGCCCGGTTAGCGTCGATTCCGCGGCCCCGCGACCCACACGCACCGAGCGGGCCGGTACGACACGGCGGGCACCCCCGCCCGACCGAGAGACGAGTTCATGGCCGAGATCACCCGCCTGCCCGGACCGGTAGCCGACCTCTGGGACTGGCAGCTGGACGGGGCCTGCCGAGGCGTCAGCCCCGAGGTCTTCTTCCACCCCGAGGGCGAGCGCGGCCCTCGCCGTCGCAACCGGGACGCCCAGGCCAAGGCCGTCTGCGCCGCCTGTCCCGTCGTGGCCCAGTGCCGCTCGCACGCCCTCGAGGTCCGCGAGCCCTACGGAGTCTGGGGCGGGCTGACCGAGGCCGAGCGCGAGGTCCTCTACGACGGCATCCAGGAGGCTTCCTGACCGTCTGACGGTCGCCGGCACACGCCGCCGACGACCGACGCAGCCGCTCGACCGGACCGCGAGACACGACGGGGTCGCGGAGGTCGAGACGCAGCGAGGGCCGCTCCCCGTCGGGGAGCGGCCCTCGCTGTCGTGCCGGGCGCGGGACCGGGGCCCGTCGAGGACCCCGGTCGTATGCCGTGTCGCGCGGTCGGTCAGTGACCGTGGCCGTGGCCGTGGCCGCCGGCCGGCTCCTCGTCCTCGGGCTTGTCGACGACGAGCGTGTCGGTCGTGAGGATCATCGACGCGATGGACTCGGCGTTGCGCAGCGCGGAACGGGTGACCTTGACCGGGTCGATGACGCCGGCGGCGATGAGGTCGCCGTACTCGCCGGTCGCCGCGTTGAGGCCCTGGCCGATGGCCAGCTCGGCCACCTTGGAGGTGACGACGTAGCCCTGGAGGCCGGCGTTCTCGGCGATCCAGCGCAGCGGCTCGGCGACGGCCTTGCGCACGATGGATGCACCGGTGGCCTCGTCGCCGGTCAGCTCGAGGGCGTCGATGGCGGACGCGGCGTGGATGAGGGCGGTGCCGCCACCGGCGACGATGCCCTCCTCGATGGCCGCGCGGGTCGCCGAGATGGCGTCCTCGATGCGGTGCTTCTTCTCCTTGAGCTCGACCTCGGTGTGCGCGCCGACCTTGATGACGCAGACACCGCCGGCGAGCTTGGCCAGGCGCTCCTGGAGCTTCTCGCGGTCCCAGTCGGAGTCGGTGCGCTCGATCTCGGCCTTGATCTGGTTGACGCGGCCGGAGACCTCGCCCGCCTCGCCGTTGCCGTCGATGATCGTCGTGTTGTCCTTCGTGAGGACGACGCGGCGAGCCTGGCCGAGGACGGTCAGGTCGGCCTGGTCGAGGCTGAGGCCGACCTCGGGCGCGATGACCTGGCCACCGGTGAGGATGGCGATGTCCTGGAGCATGGCCTTGCGGCGGTCGCCGAAGCCCGGGGCCTTGACGGCCGCGACGTTGAACGTGCCGCGGATCTTGTTGACGACGAGCGTCGAGAGGGCCTCGCCGTCGACGTCCTCGGCGATGATGAGCAGCGGCTTGCCCGACTGCACGACCTTCTCGAGGACGGGGAGCACCTCGGCGACCGAGGAGATCTTGCCCTGGTTGATGAGCACGTAGGCGTCCTCGAGGACGGTCTCCATGCGCTCGGTATCGGTGACGAAGTACGCCGAGAGGTAGCCCTTGTCGAACTGCATGCCCTCGGTGAACTCGAGCTCGGTCGCCGTCGTCGAGGACTCCTCGACGGTGATGACGCCGTCCTTGCCGACCTTGTCGAACGCCTCGCCGATGAGGCCACCGAGGGTGGCGTCCTGGGCGGAGAGCGTCGCGACGGAGGCGATCTCGTCCTTGCCGTCGACCTCGCGGGCGTTCTCGAGGAGGCGGTCGTTGACCGCGGTGACGGCCTTGTCCATGCCGCGCTTGAGCGCGGCCGGGGCGGCGCCGGCGGCGACGTTGCGCAGGCCCTCCTTGACCATGGCCTGGGCGAGCACGGTCGCGGTCGTCGTGCCGTCACCGGCGACGTCGTTGGTCTTGGTGGCGACCTCCTTGGCGAGCTGGGCGCCGAGGTTCTCGTAGGGGTCCTCGAGCTCGATCTCGCGGGCGATGGTCACGCCGTCGTTCGTGATCGTGGGGGCGCCCCACTTCTTGTCGATGACGACGTTGCGGCCCTTGGGGCCGAGCGTCACCTTGACGGCGTTGGCGAGCGCGTCAACGCCGCGCTCGAGCGACTTGCGGGCGGAGTCGTCGAACTCCAGCTGCTTGGCCATGGTGTTCCTTTGGCTCGGGTTGCTTTGTGGTTCTTGGGAATCCGGGCATCGGCGATGCCTGCCCGGTCAAACGAGACGCACCCCGGGGAGACCCCAGCGGGGCTCACCGGGGTGCGGTCACGGCATACGGCTGGGTCAGCCGACGATGGCGAGGACGTCGCGGGCCGAGAGGATCAGGAACTCCTCGCCGCCGTACTTGACCTCGGTGCCGCCGTACTTGCTGTAGATGACCTTGTCGCCGACCTTGACGTCGAGCGGGACGCGCTCGGTGCCGGTGTCGTTGAAGCGGCCGGGGCCGACAGCGAGGACCTCGCCCTCCTGGGGCTTCTCCTTGGCCGTGTCCGGGATGACGAGGCCGGACGCAGTGGTCTGCTCGGCCTCGAGGGACTTGACGACGATGCGGTCTTCGAGCGGCTTGATGGAAACCGACACGGTGGTGACCTTCCCTTCGGGACAGTCGGAAACTGACAACGGACTGTGGGCTCTTCGAGGTTGGCCGCCGTCGCGGGGGTCGACCTCCCTCGATGAGGGGTGTTGGCACTTTCAGGTCGAGAGTGCCAACAAGATGAAATCTAGGTTTGTCATTAGCACTCGGTCAAGTCGAGTGCCAGATTCGTGGCTGCGCCACGGTCGGACGGCCGTCCCCGCCGGCGCTGGCAGGATGAGGCCATGGACGCCGCCATGGTCGATCGCCTCTCCGCAGGTGAGGGCTGGGCCCTGCTCCAGTCGCTGCCCCCCTACGACGAGGAGAGCTCGCTGCACCTGCAGGGCCGACTGCGCGAGGCGGGTTTCGCGGCCGACCTCGTCGCGGCGGCCATGACCCAGTCGCGGCTGCGCTCGCGCGGCACCGAGAAGTTCGGCGACTTCGCCGCCGGCATGCTCTTCACCCCGGACGGGCTCGAGCAGTCGACCCGCCTCGCCATCGCTGCACGCCACGCGCACCGGTATGCCGCCGCCGGGGTCCGCGACGTCTACGACCTCGGGTGCGGGCTGGGTGCCGACGCGATGGCGTTCGCCGGCCTGGACCTGACCGTCCACGCGGTCGACGCCGACGACACGACGGCCCGCATCGCCGCGGTCAACCTACGGCACTGGGCGTCGGCACGGGTGACGCACGGGCTCGCCGAGGACGTACGCCTGCCGCAGGGTGAGGGGCGACGGCACCTCGGGCTGTGGCTCGACCCCGCGCGCCGTGTCACCGGGGTGGCCGACATCCGCGGGCGCACGAAGCGCGTCTTCTCGCTCGACGCGATCTCGCCGTCGTGGTCACAGGTCCTCGACTTCGCCGAGCAGGTGCCGGCGACGGGCACCAAGCTCTCCCCCGCGTTCCCCCACGGCTCGGTCCCGTCGGGGGCGGAGGCGCAGTGGACGTCGTGGCACGGCGAGGTGCTCGAGTGCGCCGTGTGGTGGGGCCCGCTCGTCACGACGGCCGGGCGCACTGCTGCCGTGTGCACGGAGACCTCGACGTCCGTCGTCACGGAGCAGGACGCCCTCGACGGCGGACAGAGACCCGGTCTCGGGTCGGTCACCGACATCGGCGAGTGGCTCTACGAGCCGGACCGGGCCGTCATCCGGGCCGGGCTCACGGGGGCGCTCGTGGCGGCCGTCGACGGCGCCGAGCTCGCCACCGGCGTCGGCTACGTCTCGAGCGGCATCGCACGCGAGCTGCCCTGGGCGCGGCGCTTCCGGGTCGTCGAGGCGATGCCCCTGTCGACGAAGCGCCTCGCCCGCTGGCTGCGCGACCACGGCCACGACCGGGTCACCATCAAGAAGCGCGGCGTGACCCTCGACGCCGACCTGCTGCGCCGGCTGCTGAAGATGACCGGCCGGGGCAAGGGGGGCTCCGAGGCGACGCTCGTCCTGACGCGCGTCGGCGGCGGCCAGGTCGCCCTCGTCGTCACGCCGGCCTGAGGCTCCGACCGCACCGACAGCCGGCCTCCGCCGACGGCGTGCCTGATGATGTGCTCGATCGTGCGGCCCCCGGAGGGGTGATCACCCCAAACCGTGGTCCGCACGATCAGCAGGTCCATGGCGGCCCGCGTCGCTCAGGCCGGGTCGGCGGCGTACAGCTCGTGCAGGGCGCTCCACGTGGCGACCCAGTCGGGTGCGGGCGTGCCGTCGACGTGGGCGTCGAGTGTGCGCACGTAGGTGTCCCAGCCGGCGGCATACCCCGCGACCTGACCGTCCGTGAGCCGCGCGTGGCGCAGGACGAGGCGCGACCCCTCGCCGTCCGCGCTCACCTCGGCCGTGACGACGGTCCGGACGTCGCCGATCGGCCACTCCCAGACGAGCCGCGTCGGCCGTTCGCACGTCAGGATGCGGCAGCGCGGGACGTCGCCGTCGTCGAAATGGATCGTGAACTCCCCACCCTCGGTCAGGTCCCCGGCCACCCGGGCGAACCAGCGGGCGAGTCGGTCAGGGTCGGTGCACGCCCGCCAGAGGTCGTCGGGCGACGTCGCGTAGTGCCGGTCGAACACGACCACCACCTCATCGCCGTCGCGGTCGATCCGGCCCAGCACCTGCGTCAGCTCGGTCATCACTGTCCCTGTCCCTGTCGTCGGGCCCGCGTGCCGCGGGCGATCTCGGTGTCGAGGGCGTCGAGGCGCTGCCCCCAGAACGAGCGGACCTCGCGGCACCACTGCTCGACCTCGTCGAGGGCACCCGGCGCGAGCCGATAGACCCGCCGTTGCCCGACGGACTCGGCCTCGACGACGCCGGCCTCCCGCAGCACCCGCAGGTGCCTCGAGATCCCGGGCCGCGAGGCATCGAAGAGCGCCGCGACCTCGCCGGCCGTCAGCTCCTCACGGGCGAGGTGCTCGACGATGGTCCGCCGCGTCGGGTCGGTCAACGCCTCCCACGTCCTGCTCATCCCCAGAGAGTAACCATTGAGTTACATAACTGACAAGGTGCATCCTGCTCCTGCAACACACCGAGCAGGTCACAACCCACCGCGTTCAGTCCCCGGTGTGTCGTGACCTGCTCGGTGTGTTGCGGGGTGGGTGGGTCAGAGGGCGGCGTCGGGCTGGGCGCCGGCCCAGCGCACGGCGGCGGCGCCGGCGCGGTTGGCAGCCTCGAGCGCCGAGCGGTTGTCGGCGCCGGCCGCGAGGGACGCGGCAAGCGCCCCACAGAACGCGTCGCCCGCGCCGACCGTGTCGACGACCTCGTCGGCAGGCACGGCCTCGCCATCCACCTGCTCGACGCCCCACCGGGCGCCCGCCGCGCCGAACGTGACCAGGAGCGAGCCCGGCATGAGGTCGGAGTCGGCGAGCTGGCGCATCTCGGACTCGTTCACGACCACGGGGTCGCACACGGCGACGGCGTCGGCCAGCACGGGAGCGTACGGCGCCATGTTGAGGACCACGCGGGCACCGGCCCGATGAGCGGCGAGCGCGAGCCGCGCCACGTCGTCGAGAGGCACCTCGAGGGAGCAGAGCAGCACGTCCCCCGCCCCGACACCGACCGACGCCATCGACGCGTCCTGGACGCACTGGTTGGCTCCGGGCACGACGACGATGGTGTTCTCGCCCGCATCGTCGACGGCGATGTACGCCGTGCCGGTCGGCGCATCGGGAGCCCGCGTCACGGCGGTCTCGACACCGGCGGCGTGCAGCCGCGCGAGGTACGCGTCACCGGCGTCGTCGGCGCCGACCGCGCCGACCATGACGACGTCGGCGCCGGCACGCCGTGCCGCCATCGCCTGGTTGCCACCCTTGCCCCCGGCGTACCTGCCGCCCGCCTCGCCGAGCAGCGTCTCGCCCGGCAGCGGGTGGCGCTCGACGCGGGTCACGACGTCGACGTTGAGGGAGCCGAGGACGACGACGCGGCCCATCAGCGCTCGCCCACCCGGCCGAGCACGGTGTCGGCCCAGAGCCGTGCGTAGCGGGGACCGTCGACCTCGAGCGCCACGTCGACGCGCACCGGCGCCTCGCCGTGCGGGTCGTGGGCCATGTCGCCGCTCCAGTCGCGCCGGTCGACGATGGTGCGTCCCCGTGACCACGTGCCGGCGAGCTCGACGCGCAGCGGCAGCGGTTCGGTCCGGATCCCGGCCCGGTCGATGACGACGCAGACGGCGCCGGCGTCACCGATGGTCGTCGCCGGTCGGTCGAAGCGGGCGTTCTGGAAGCGGATCAGGCTGCCCGCGAGCTCGGCAGGGCCACGCCCACCCACGGCGACCAGCTCGTCGGCCAGCTCGGCCGACACGACCGGCTCGTAGAAGACGTCGAGGCCGTACATCGTCACGGGGATGCCGAGGTCGGCCGCGGCCTCGAGGGCGATCGCCGCCGCCTCCGGGTCGTGGAAGATGTTGAACTCGGCCGACGCCGTCGCGTTGCCGACGTTGGCGGCGCCGCCCATGAAGACGATCTCGGAGATGCCCGACACGACGTCCGGATAGGTCCGGAGCAGCAGGGCGATGTTCGTCAGCGGGGCGAGGGGCACGAGCGTGATCGGACGGTCCTCTGCTGCAGCCTCTCGGCAGACGTCACGGAGCAGCTCGACGGCGTGCCGTGGGTCGGCCCTGACGCCTGCGGGGGGCCAGTGCAGGTCGCCCATGCCGTCGTCCCCGTGCACGTGGCGGGCGTCGACGGGCGGCTCCAGCAGGGGACGCTCGGCACCACGGGCCACCGGGACGTCGGTGCGTCCTGCGGTCTCGAGGACGAGCAGCGTGTTGCGCACGACGTCGTCGACGGGGGCGTTGCCCCCGACGCACGACACGGCGCGCAGGTCGAGGGCCGGGTGCAGGGCGGCGAGGAGCAGGGCGCAGGCATCGTCGACTCCGGTGTCGACGTCGAGCACGATGGGGGTGGGTTCGGTCGTCACAGCGGCAACGTACCGGTCGGTGGCCGCCGCAGCCCCGCTGGGGACCACCGTCGTCCGAGGATAGGCTCGGACGATGCGCCCGAGCCACAGCCGACGCCGCCCCTCCATCGCCCGGGGGGCCGTCCTCGCGGCCGCTGTGACCTCTGTCGTGACCGCCTGCTCCTCCGCCCCGCCGGCTGCCGGACCCACCTCGACGGGCAGCACGACCGTCCCCTCGACCGTCCCCTCGACCGTCCCCTCGACCTCGGCATCGAGCGCGCCCACGACGATCCCGCCGACGAGCGCCACCCCGTCGACGACCACCCCCGCCCCCACGACCACCACGTCGGCGTCGCCCTCCTCGTGCGCCCCGGCGATCGTCGCCGGCATGGACGACGACGAGCGCGCGGGGCAGCTGCTCATGGTCGGCCTCGACAACGGCGCGAGCCGCACGAGCCTCGACGCCCTCGTGGCGCGGCGCCACCTCGGCGGGGTCATCCTGCTCGGCGGCTGGGACGGCGGCACCGAACGCGTCCGTGCGACGACCCGCCACCTCGCGGCGCTCGCCTCGAAGGAGGACACCGCCGGCCTCGGCCTGCTCGTCGCCGCCGACCAGGAGGGCGGGGCCGTGCAGCAGCTGCGAGGCGACGGCTTCAGCCGTATGCCGTCCGCCCGCGTCCAGGACCAGGGCTCGGCGAGCGCCCTCACGGCCGACGCGTCGCGGTGGGCCGACCAGCTGCGCACCGCGGGCATCAACGTCAACCTCGCACCGGTCGCCGACACGGTCCCGACCTCGATCGGGCGCGACAACGGGCCGATCGGCCAGTACGACCGTCAGTTCTCGAGCGACCCGGAGCGCAACGCACGCATGGTCGGTGCCTTCATCGCGGGCATGCGCGCGGGCGGTGTCGCCTCGACCGTCAAGCACTTTCCCGGCCTCGGTCGCATCACCGGCAACACCGACGTCACGGCACGTGGCATCACCGACCGCACGACGACGGTCGACGACCCCTACCTCGAGCCGTTCCGCACCGGCATCCAGGACGGCGTCGAGCTCGTCATGGTCGGCTCGGCCATCTACAGCCGCATCGACCCGGGCACCAACGCCGTCTTCTCACGGCGGATCGTCACCGACCTGCTCCGCGACCGGCTCTCCTACGACGGGGTCGTCATCACCGACGACGTCGGCGCGGCGAAAGCCGTCGCCGACGTGCCCGTCGGCGCGCGCGCCACGCGCTTCATCGAGGCCGGGGGTGACATCACCCTGACCGCCCGCCCGGCAACGGTGCCCGCCATGCACGACGCGATCACGAAGAAGATGAACGCGAGCCCCGCCTTCGCGAAGCAGGTCCAGACCGCCGCGACGAGAGTCGTCGACCTCAAGCTCAGGATGGGTCTGGCCCGCTGCCCGTAGCCCCAGACCGCGACACCCCAGACCGCGGCCCCGGCCCAGTCACCAGCCCCACCGAACCCCAACCCTCCCAGGCGTGAGCCGACGGCCGAGCACGGGTGCACACCCGCTGTTGCTCGGTCACACCCAGCCAGGACGAGGGCGCCGAGCGGGCTCAGAGGGAGGGTGCAGGCTGCGCAGTGCGACGGCCCCGGGGGTGGGCAGCCGTTCGGCCGCGCGGCATCGAAGGCGGCACCGTGACGCTGGAAGGCGACGTGCCGGCATACTGGCGCCTTCGCTCCACACCGCGCGGACGAGCGGGTGCCCGCCGACAGCACGCCACGGAGCGTCACGGAGGGCGTGACGCGCCCACCTGCGGGGCGTGACGACACCTACGCCTGGACGAGCGTGACGGGCATGGACGAGTCGGTGGGAAGGCCGAGGTCGCTCGGATCGCGCCCCTTCGACACCATCTGCGCGCCCAGCGCCGCGACCATCGCGCCGTTGTCGGTGCACAGTCCGGGGCGCGGGACGCGCAGGGTGACACCGGCCTTGGCGCACCGCTCCTCGGCGAGCGCGCGAAGGCGCGAGTTCGCCGCGACCCCGCCCCCGATGAGCAGGTGGTCGACGTCGTGCTCCTTGCAGGCGAGCAGTGCCTTGCGGGTGAGGACGTCGACGACCGCCTCCTGGAAGCTGGCCGCGACGTCGGCGACGGGCACGGCCTCGCCGGCGCGCTGTCGCGTCTCGACCCACCGCGCGACGGCGGTCTTGAGCCCCGAGAAGGAGAAGTCGAAGCGGTGCCGCTCCATGTCACGCCCGGTGGTGAGCCCGCGCGGAAAGTCGATGGCGATCCGGTTGCCTTCTCGCGCAGCGCGATCCACGTGCGGACCTCCGGGGAACGGCAGTCCGAGCACACGCGCGACCTTGTCGAAGGCCTCCCCGGCGGCGTCGTCCATCGTCGAGCCGAGCGAGCGGACGTCGTTGGTGACGTCGGGCACGAGGAGCAGCGAGGAGTGTCCGCCGGAGACGAGCATCGCCATCGTCGGCTCGGGCAGCGGCCCGTGCTCGACGATGTCGACCGCGACGTGCGAAGCGAGGTGGTTGACGCCGTAGATCGGCGTGCCGAGGGCGAGCGCCAAGGCCTTGGCCGAGGCGACTCCGACGAGCAGGGCACCGGCGAGACCGGGACCCGCGGTCACCGAGATGGCGTCGAGGTCACGCAGCCGGACGCCCGCCTCACGGCACGCGCGCTCGATGGTCGGCACCATGGCCTCGAGATGGGCGCGGCTCGCGACCTCGGGCACGACGCCACCGAAGCGGGCGTGCTCCTCCACGCTGCTCGCGACGGTGTCGACGAGGAGCGTCTGGCCGCGCACGATGCCGACACCGGTCTCGTCGCAGGACGTCTCGATCCCGAGGACGAGGGGCTCGTCGCTCATGCGTCTCCCTTCGTGACGAGGAGGCGCATGACGAGCGCGTCCACGTCGCCTGGTCGGTAGTAGCGGCGGCGCACCGAGATGACCTCGAACCCGGCCCGGTCGTAGAGGCGCCGTGCCGCGTCGTTGTCGGCGCGCACCTCGAGCAGCACGGCGTCGACGCCACGCAGCGTCGCCCGGCGGACGAGCTCGTCGAGCAGGACCCGCCCCGTGCCACGACCCTGGTAGCCGGGGCTGGTGGCGATGGTCATGACGTCGGCGACGTCTCCCGCGACGTCGAGGCCGGCATAGCCGGCGATCGTGCCGTCGGACGTCGCGGCGACGACGTAGTCGCGACGCGGGCGGCCGGCGAGCTCGCTCCACCACGTGGCCTCGGACCACGCGTCGTCGGCGAAGAGCTGCTGCTCGAGCACGGCGAGGTGGGCGAGGTCGGTCCACTCGAGGTCGCGCAGCACGACCTCCTCGCCGGGGTGCGTGCGCGGCTGGGCCGCGGTCATCCGAGAGTCGACTTCGTCGAGGGCGGCGCGGGTGCCGCGTCGGGCCGGCGCAGGTAGAGCGGCTCGAGCCCGTCGAAGCCGTGGCCGGGGTCGACCCACTGCAACCCGCCGGGGGCCGGTGCGGTCTCGCGCAGTCGGCGCACCGCGAGGTCGGCGAGCGCTCCCCCGCTGACGTCGAGCGGTGCCACGGCGTGCGGGAGCGCCTCGGCGTAGAGGGTGGGACCACGACCCGCGGTCGGCAGGCCTCGGGTCTCGGCAGGCAGGTCGCCCGCGCGGGACACCGCGGGCTCGGTCACACGGTCGGCGCGGTCGTCCCCGAGGACGTACGCCGCGGCATACACCTCCTTGCGGCGGGCGTCGGTGGCGACCACCAGCTCGCCACGTCGGCCGCCGAGCCATGCCTCGTGCGCGATCGCGTCGAGACTCGTCAGCCCGCGCACGGGCAGGCCGAGCGCGAAGGCGAAGGTGCGGCCGGTGACGATCCCGACGCGCAGGCCGGTGAACGGGCCCGGGCCGATGCCCACGACGACGTCGGTGACGTCTCCGGGCTCCGCGCCGGCGGAGGCCAGGACGTCGCGGATGTTGGGGGCGAGGTGCTCGGCGTGCGCCCGGGCGTCGAGCGTCGCGGCCTCCGCGACGACCGAGCTGCCGTCGTGCAGGCCGACGGTGATGGCGGTCGTGGAGGTGTCGATCGCGAGCAGGAGCACGTCGGTCAGGCTATCCGAGCACCCGCCGGGTCCCCGAACCCGCACGCTCGCGTATGCCGTCCACCCGGCTTCCTCGTAGCGGTCAGGTCGCGGGCGCCACGGCGTCGAGGACGTCGTCCCACCGGTCGCCCACCCCGAGCAGCCGCGCCGTGCGCAGGTCGTCGCCGCTGATCGTCAGCTCGAGCCGCGTGTCGCTCAGCTGTTCGGCGAGACCCGCGCCCCACTCGACGACCGTCACGCTCGCGTCGAGGTCGGCGTCGAGGTCGAGGTCGTCGAGCTCGAGGGCGCTGCCGAGGCGGTAGGCGTCGACGTGGACGAGGAGCGGGCCGCCGACGAGCGACGGGTGCACCCGCGCGATGACGAACGTCGGCGACGTGATGGGTCCTCGGACGCCGAGTCCCTCGGCGATGCCCTGGGTCAAGGTCGTCTTGCCGGCACCGAGGTCGCCGGTGAGGACGAGGACGTCGCCACCGCGCAGCAGGGCGCCGAGCCGGCGGCCGAAGTCCTGGGTGTCCTCGGTGGTGGCCCAGTGGACCTGGCGCTCCACGTGCTCACGCCCCCTTGGTGCGCGCCTGCTTGACGCGACCGGACCGGACGAGCTCGGCCGCCTCCTTCTCGAGGCGGCGCTGGCGTCGGTTCTTGGCGACGTCGGTGACGATGCGGCGCACCCGCGGCTGCTGGGCGACCTCGATCTGCTCGGCTCGCGCCCGCGCCGACTGGTCGACGAGCTGGATGAGGTGCGCGTTGAGCAGGTCGGGGTGCTCGAGCATGATGACGTGCCCGGCGTCGTTGACGACGATGTGCTCGGCGCCCGGGATGCCCTCGACGATGAGCTCGCTGTGCGACGGCGGCGTGAGGATGTCGTCGCGTCCGTTGAAGACGAGGACGAGGGCGTGCCGGAACTCGAGCAGCGCGGGCCGTTTGTCGAAGCCGTCGAACGTCTGGAGATAGTCGTTGACGACGTCGAGAGGCGTGCCGAGGAGGATGTCGCTCGTGTAGCGCACGACCGAGCGCGGCACCGGCGAGGCGAACGAGTTCTGCTCGACCATGAAGTGCTCGATGTCTCGGCCGACGCGGCGGATCCGGGTGAAGAGCTCGGGCCGGTGGCTCAGCGGGCCGAGCACTCCCGGTCCGAGGCGCTCGAGCATGAGGCGGCCGAGGGTCGCGGTACGCCCGCCGTTGGCGAGCATGATGCCGCCCGGGCTCGTCGCGACGAACGCGGCGCCGACGACCCGGTCGAGGACCAGACGGGGGTGATGCTCGCCGAGGGCGAGCATCGTCATGCCGCCCATCGAGTGGCCGACGAGGACGAGGTCGCCCGCGGGCACGAGCTGGTTGATGACGGTGTGGAGGTCCTGGCCGAGCCGGTCGATCGTGTAGCTGTCCTTCTCGCCGCGTCCCGAGCGGCCGTGGCCGCGCTGGTCCCAGCTGACGACGCGGTAGCCGGCCTCCTTGAGAGCCCGGCGCTGGTAGACCCAGCAGCGCAGGCTGAGGCAGTAGCCGTGGGTCAGCACGACGGTGGGCAGCTCGTCGGGACGGCCGTGGCGGGTCGTGCCGTCGGCGGCCGCGGCGGCTGTCGCGGCGGAGGGCAGGTCGATCTCGACGTGGAGCGGGACGCCGTCGTCGGTGAGCACGACGTGCTCCTCGTCGGGCGTGATCTCGAGCAGCTCGGGGGTCTCCAGGGCCGCCATCGCCGCACGGTGCTTGCCCGCACGGTCGGCGGCGATGCCGGCCGCCACGCCGGCCGCGACACCGAGCGTCGCGGCGGCGATGCCGATGACGGGGTTGCGACGCGGACTCATGTGCCGGTCTCCGAGCCGCCGACGTAGAGCCGCGGCACGCGGGCCCCGAGTCGCGTCACGATCTCGTAGCTGATGGTGTCGGTCGCGTCGGCCCACTCCTGGGCCGTCGGCTCGCCCGGCGCGCCACCGAAGAGCGTGACGACGTCGCCGGCCTGGGCCGTGGACCCCGGTCCGAGGTCGACGACGAACTGGTCCATGCAGACCCGCCCGGCGATGGTGGTGCGTCGGTCGTCGACGAGGAGCGGCCCGACGTTGGTCGCGTTGCGGGGGACGCCGTCGGCGTAGCCGGCGGGCACGAGCCCGACGACCGTGTCGACGTCAGGGACGTACGCGTGGCCGTAGCTGATCCCCTGTCCCGCCGGGAGCGCCTTGACGAGGGCGAGTCGCGCACGGAGGGTCATGACCGGACGCAGCCCGAAGTCGTCGTCGACCTGTGGCACCGGCGTCAGACCGTACATCGCGATGCCGGGGCGCACCAGGTCGGCGTGCGCCGACGGGTGCACGAGGGTCGCGGCGGAGTTCGCGAGGTGGCGCAGCTCGGGTCGCAGGCCGGCCTGCTCGGCCTCGGTGGCGGCCTCGAAGAAGCGCTCCTGCTGGGCGAGCACCGTCGGATGCTCGGGCGAGTCGGCGTGGGCGAAGTGGGTCCAGATCCCGACGACCGAGAGTGCGCCCTCCCCCTCGAGGTGACGAGCGTGCTGCACGAGCGTGGTCCAGTCGGCGCCGAAGGCTCCCCCGCGCCCGAGGCCGGTGTCGACCTTGAGGTGCACGCGGGCGACGCGACCGAGCGCCGACGCGGCGGCCGCGATCTCGTCGAGGACCCACGGCGCCGAGGCCGAGAGGTCGATGTCGCGCCGGATGGCGCCGCCGACGTCCGATCCGGGCACCGTGAGCCACGTCAGCAGCCGAGTCGTGAGGCCCGCGTCGCGCAGCGCGAACGCCTCCGTGAGCTGCGCCGCGCCGAGCCAGGTGGCGCCGCCGCGCACAGCTGCACGCGCGACGGGCAGCAGGCCGTGCCCGTAGGCGTCCGCCTTGACGACGGCCATGAACTGGGAGCGGGGCGCGAGGGCGCGCAGCGTGCGCACGTTGGCCTCGAGCGCGCCGAGATCGATCTCGGCCCACACCGTCAGTCCGTGGGTCTCCGGCGCGGCGGGGCGCTCGCCCACGGTGGGCGTCGCGGTCCGCTCGGCGTCGGAGGCGTCGATCTGGCTCATCGGTTCAGTCTCGCAGTTCGTGTGGGAGGTCCGGGTGCAGGGCCCGCGCGGCGCGGGGGCCGGGCTCAGCCCGGCGCGGACCGTCCCCGGGCCAGCAGGTCGCGCACCGTCGGTCGTATGCCGTGGGCCACCGCGAGCGCCCGCAGCGGCCCTCCGCCCGAGACCCGGTCGGCGGTGACGCCGTGGACGAGCGCGCCGAGCGAGGCCGCGTCGAGCGGGGACAACCTCGCCGCGAGCAGGGCGCCGATGACACCGGAGAGCACGTCACCGGCTCCGGCCGTGGCGAGCCACGGCGGTGCGTCAGCCTGAGAACGCACCGGCAGGTCGCCATGGCTGACGACGAGCGTCGTGGCTCCCTTGAGCAGCACGGTGCCGCCGATGAGCCCGGCGAGGTCGCGGGCGGAGCGCAGTGGATCCGCCTTGACGTCAGCGGCGGTGATCTCCGGCTCGCTGGGGTCGGCGCCGGGCCGGACCATCCGGGCCAGCAGCCGGCCGAGCTCTCCCGCGTGCGGGGTGACCACGGTCGGCGCGTCGCGCCAGCCCTCGATGAGGTCGAGGCCGCCCGCGTCGATGACGACGGGCAGGTCGGAGGCGAGGGCGGCCCTGGCCACCGCGACCTGGGCCCGTGCCTCTGGGTCGGTGCTCGTGACGTCGAGGCCCGGGCCGATGACCCAGGCCTGGACCCGACCGTCGCCCATGACCGCCTCGGGCACGGCCTGGTGCACGAGACCCACCGGGGTCGGCGTGCCGACGTAGCGGAGCATCCCGACGCCGGCCTCTGCGGCCGACGTCGTGCACAGCACGGCCGCGCCGGGGTAGGCCTCGCTGCCGGCCACGACGCCGAGGACGCCGCGGGAGTACTTGTCGTCATCCCGGCCCGGCACGGGCCACAGGTCGGCGACGTCGTCCCACGTCAGGCGCTCGACGGCCGCGGGCACCCCGTCGACGTCGATCCCGATGTCGACGACCGTGAGCCGGCCGGTCGCGGCCTCTCCCGCCGGGAGCAGGTGCACGGGCTTCGGGGTGCCGAAGGTGACGGTCTCGTCGGCCCAGACGGCGTCGTCCTCTCCGGACTCACCGGCCGGGTCGAGTCCGCTGGCGAGGTCGACGGCGAGCACCCATGCGTCGTCGTCCACCGCGTCGACGAGGTGCGTCGCCTCGGGCCGGAGGCCGGGGCGACCCCCGATTCCGACGATGCCGTCGAGCACGAGGTCGGCCTCGGCGACGACGTCAGCAGCAGCGGCCGGATCGTCGGCGGCGGCGTGGACCATGACACCGGCCGCCTCGGCGGCCTCGAGACCGGCCGCGTGGACGCCAGCGCGGCCCGAGGCCGGCACGAGCACCACGGCGCACGCGAAACCCGCCTCCGCGAGGTGGGCGACGGCATACAACGTGTCGCCGCCGTTGTCGCCGGCGCCGACCAGCCCGACGACCGTGGTGCCCTCGACGTCGGCGAGGCGGGCCGCCGCGACCTCGGCGAGCCCGAGCGCCGCCCGGGACATGAGCTCCCCCTCGGGGAGCTGCGACATGACGGCGGCCTCGGCGGTGCGGACCGCGTCGACGGAGTGCGCGCGGATCATCAGCCCTCCGCGATGACGACGGCGGACGCCACTCCGGCGTCGTGCGACAGGGACACGTGGAAGGAGTCGACGCCGAGGTCGTTGGCTCGCGCGAGCACGGTGCCGCCGATCTCGAGCGTGGGCCGGCCGTCGTCGCTCGTCACGACCCGCGCGTCGGTCCAGTGCAGCCCGACCGGCGCACCGAGCGACTTGGCGAGCGCCTCCTTCGCGGCGAAGCGCGCCGCGAGCGAGGCGGTGCCGAGGTGGCGCTCCTCGAGCGTGAAGAGCCGCTCGCGCAGCGCCGGGGTGCGCTCGAGGGTGGCCTCGAAACGCGCGATGTCGACGACGTCGATCCCGACCCCGACGATCACGTCACTCGACCGTGACCGACTTGGCGAGGTTGCGCGGCTGGTCGACGTCGAGGCCCTTGGCCGTCGAGAGCCACAGCGCGAAGACCTGGAGCGGCACGACGGTGAGCAGCGGCGCGAGCAGCGACGACGTGGCGGGCACCCGGATGACCTCGTCGGCGAAGGGCTCGACCGAGTCGTCGCCCTCCTCGGCGATGACGAGGGTGCGGGCGCCGCGGGCGCGGATCTCCTGGATGTTGCTGACCACCTTGCCGTGCAGGCCGTGCTCGCTCGTCGGCGACGGCACGACGACGAAGACCGGCTGGCCCGGCTCGATGAGCGCGATCGGACCGTGCTTCAGCTCGCCGGCGGCGAAGCCCTCGGCGTGGATGTAGGCGAGCTCCTTGAGCTTGAGCGCGCCCTCCATGGCGATCGGGTAGCCGACGTGGCGCCCGAGGAAGAGGACCGCGCGGGTGTCGGCCATGAACTTGGCGATCTCCTTGACGCGGTCCATCTGGCCGAGCAGGGTCTCGATCTTGGCGGGAACCCCGCTCAGCTCCTTCATGACCGACTGCGCGTCGTCGGCGAACGAGCCGCCGCGCAGCTGCGCGAGGTACAGGCCGAGGACGTAGCAGGCGGTGATCTGGGCGAGGAACGCCTTCGTCGAGGCCACCGCGATCTCGGGACCGGCGTGCGTGTAGAGCACGGCGTCGGACTCGCGCGGGATCGTCGACCCGTGCGTGTTGCACACGGAGACCGTGATGGCACCGAGCTCGCGGGCGTGCTTGACGGCCATGAGGGTGTCCATCGTCTCGCCGGACTGGCTGATGGACAGGACGAGGGTGCGCTCGTTGACGATGGGGTCGCAGTAGCGGAACTCGTGGGCGAGCGCGACCTCGACCGGGATGCGCGTCCAGTGCTCGATGGCGTACTTCGCGACCATGCCGGCGTACGCGGCGGTGCCGCAGGCCACGATCGTGATGCGGTCCACCGAACGGAGCTGCTCCTCCGAGACGCTCATCTCGTCGAGGACGAGCCGACCCTCCGCGTCGGTGCGACCGAGGAGCGTGTCGGCGACGGCGTGTGGCTGGTCGTGGATCTCCTTCTCCATGAACGTCGCGTAACCGCCCTTCTCGGCAGCCGCGGCGTCCCAGGTGACCTCGTACGCCTTGCCCTCGGCCGGCGTGCCGTCGAAGTTGATGACGCTGGCACCCTCGGGCGTGATCGTGACGATCTGGTCCTGGGCGAGCTCGAGCGCGTGGCGCGTGTGGCCGATGAAGGCCGCGACGTCGGAGCCGAGGTAGTTGGCGTCGTCGCCGAGGCCGACGACGAGCGGGCTGTTGCGGCGGGCGCCGACGACGACGCCGGGCTGGTCGGCGTGGATCGCCAGGAGCGTGAACGCGCCCTCGAGCTCGGCGACGACGGCGCGCATGGCGTCGGTGAGGTCGTGCTCGCGCTCGTACGCGGCGGCGACGAGGTGGGCGACGACCTCGGTGTCGGTCTCGCTCGTGAACTCGACGCCGTCGGCCAGCAGGCCCTGCTTGAGGCTGTGGAAGTTCTCGATGATGCCGTTGTGGATGAGGGCGAGCTTGCCGTCCTTGCCACCGCGGTGCGGGTGGGCGTTCTGGTCGGTGGGGCCGCCGTGCGTGGCCCAGCGGGTGTGGCCGATGCCGGTGGTCGACGACGGCATGGGGTCGGCCTCGAGCTCGGCCGTGAGGTTGGCCAGCTTGCCTGACTTCTTGCGGGTCTCGACGTGGTCCCCGTCGACGAGCGCCACGCCGGCCGAGTCGTAGCCGCGGTACTCCAGACGCGCCAGACCCTCCATGACGACGTCGAGCGCCGTCCCGTCGTCGGTCCGCCCGACGTATCCCACGATTCCGCACATGAGGTCCAGCCTAGGGGACCGTTCGGGAGCCCCACGCCACCCCCGCCCGTGACGTCCGCAAGAATGTCGCACGTGTCGGAGACATCCAACGGTACCGAAGGGAACGGTGGCAACGGCGCCAACGGGACCGCGATCCCGTCGCCCTACGTCGAGTTCGACCGGGCCGCGTGGTCCCGGTTGCGCGAGAACCACCCGCTCAACCTCGACGATGCCGACCTCGCGCGTCTGCGCGGCCTCGGTGACCGCGTCGACCTCAACGAGGTCGAGGAGGTCTACCTCCCGCTCTCGCGCCTGCTCAACTTCTACGTCGGCGCCACCCGCCAGCTGCACCAGGTGACGAGCGACTTCCTCGGCGAGCGTCCGGCCAAGACGCCGTTCGTCATCGGCGTCGCGGGCTCCGTGGCCGTCGGCAAGTCGACGACGGCGCGCATCCTGCGCGAGATGCTCGCCCGCTGGCCGGACACGCCGCGGGTCGCGCTCGTCACGACCGACGGATTCCTCTTCCCCAACGCCGAGCTCGAGCGCCGGGGCATCCTGCAGCGCAAGGGCTTCCCCGAGTCCTACGACCGGCGCGCCCTGCTCCGCTTCGTCGCCGAGATCAAGTCCGGTCGGGCCGAGGTCACCGCCCCCGTCTACTCGCACCTGACCTACGACATCGTCCCCGGCGAGCGCATCGTCGTGCGCCAGCCCGACGTGCTCATCGTCGAGGGCCTCAACGTGCTCCAGGCGCCGGAGGTGCACCCCGTGCGCGGGACCGGTCTCGCGGTCAGTGACTTCTTCGACTTCTCGGTCTACGTCGACGCCTGGGTGGACGACGTGCGCAAGTGGTACGTCGAGCGCTTCCTGCGCCTGCGCGAGACGGCGTTCTCGGACCCCGACTCGTACTTCCACCGGTATGCCGTGCTGTCCGACGACGAGGCGGTCGCGACCGCCAACCGGATCTGGCGCGAGATCAACGGCCCGAACCTCGTCGAGAACATCCTGCCGACGCGCTCACGGGCCAGCCTCGTGCTGTCCAAGGGCGACAACCACGAGGTCCGCCGGGTGCGCCTCCGCAAGATCTGACCGACCGCCTCGGCCCGCTGTGCCGACGACGCACGTATGCCGTGTGGCGGCCTCCCGCTGGGAGCCGGCCACACGGCATACGGCTGGGTCAGGTCAGTACCAGTGCGGCGAGCGCGCCTGCCACGTGGACCAGGCGTTGCACGGGTTGCCGTAGGACATCTCGATGTACCAGAGACCCCACTTGATCTGGGTCAGCGGGTTGGTGCGGTAGTCGGCACCGAACTGCGACATCTTGCGGGCGGGCAGGGACTGCGGGATGCCGTACGCGCCCGAGCTGGCATTCTCGGCGAACCAGCGCCAGTCGCTCTCGCCGGTCCAGAGGTTGACGAGGCAGTTGTACTGCGCGTCGCTCGTCCAGCCGTGATCGGCCATGAGGACCCGGGCCGCGGCCTGCGGGTCGTCCTTGGCGTTGTCGATGGCGCGCTGGCGCTCCTTGGCACGCTCGGCCTTGGCCGCCTGCGCGCGGGCCAGCTCGGCCTGCTTGGCGGCTTCCTTCTTCTTCTTGACCTCAAGCTCCTTGGCCGTGCGGAGGCCGGTGGCCGCGATGGCGGTGCGGCGCTCGTTGCGCGACACCGAGGCGGCGGCGCGGTAGGTCGTGTCGACCGTCGAGGCGCGAGCCAGCTCGTCGGTCTGGGCGACGACGCCGCTGCCGACGACGAAGGCGGCGGCGTCGGCGCCGATGAGGTTCGTGGCCTTGGCGTAGGCGAGCCCGGAGGCGCAGAGGCCGAGGGCGAGCGCGCCGGCGAGGATCGGTCGGCCGACGTGACGCTTGCGCGCGGAGGGCTTGTGGTGTCGGCTGCTGCGCGTCGCGTGCGGCTGGGCCGACGACGAGCGTCGGGCCTCGGGGCCGGCAGCGCTCGTGGAGGAGGTGCCACGGTCGACGGCCGGGGTGACGGGGATGGCACGGGTGGGGTCGAAGGCCCGCCGGGCCGCCTCGGTCGCACCCTTCGCACCCGGAGCACCTGCCGCAACGGCCGCGCCGTGGCTCACCGGGCGGGGGTTGCCGGGGACGGCCGGAGCCGTCTGGGGGTGGACGCGGCCGGACCGCGCCGAGGCAGTGGCGGGGTTCGGGCGCGGAGCGGTCGAGGGAGCCGGTGCGTTGCGGTGCCGGCCTTCATACCGTGCCATGAACAGACGTCACGCCTTCCTGTGTCGAGGGGGGTGCCCGGCGCGTGCGTCTGCGGGCGCTGGCCCGTCGGCGGCTGCGCCCGACGTGGAGGTGACCCGGCCGGCCGCGCTCACACCCCGAGGTGAGCGTTACCGTTCCGAGATCTTCAACCTCACACGGTGCCATCCGACGCCCCCGAGGCGCAAATCGGGGCGAGGGTTCGCCGGGGTCATGGCCAGTGCTCCAGCGCACGGCGCTCCCCGAACCGCGTGCTCGGGGAGCGCCGTGCAGCCTGTGACTCAGGTCACATCTCGAGACCCTCGAGCATGTCGGTGACGAGCGCCGCGATGGGGCTGCGCTCGCTGCGCGTCAGCGTGACGTGGGCGAAGAGCGGGTGCCCCTTGAGCTTCTCGATGACGGCAGCCACGCCGTCGTGCCGGCCGACGCGCAGGTTGTCACGCTGGGCCACGTCGTGGGTGAGCACGACCTTGCTGTTCTGGCCGATGCGCGACAGGACGGTGAGGAGCACGTTGCGCTCGAGCGACTGGGCCTCGTCGACGATGACGAACGCGTCGTGGAGCGAGCGCCCGCGGATGTGCGTCAGCGGCAGGACCTCGAGCAGGCCGCGGTCCATGATCTCCTCGACGACCTCCGTCGAGACGAGCGCCCCCAAGGTGTCGAAGACCGCCTGGCCCCACGGGTTCATCTTCTCCTGCTCGGTGCCGGGCAGGTAGCCGAGCTCCTGCCCACCGACGGCGAAGAGCGGGCGGAAGACGAGGACCTTGCGCTGGGCCCGGCGCTCCATGACCGACTCGAGGCCCGCGCAGAGCGCGAGGGCCGACTTGCCGGTGCCGGCCCGACCCCCGAGGCTGACGATGCCCACGTCGGGGTCGAGCAGCAGGTCGAGGGCGATCCGCTGCTCGGCGCTGCGGCCGTGCAGGCCGAACGCGTCCCGGTCACCGCGCACGAGCCGGATCTGCTTGTCGGCGCCGACCCGCCCCAGGCCGCTTCCCCGCGGCGAGAGCAGGACGAGACCCGTGTGGCACGGCAGCTCGGCGGCGCCGGCGTGCTCGATGCGGCCACGGTCGTAGAGCTGGTCGAGCTCCTCGCTGCTGACCTCGAGCTCCTGCAGCCCGGTCCAGCCCGAGTCGACGCCCTGCTCGTGGCGGTACTCCTCCGCCTCGAGACCGCACGCCGAGGCCTTGACGCGCATCGGGAGGTCCTTGGACACGATGGTGACGTCGGCGCCCTCGTCGGCGAGGTTGCGGGCCACCGCGAGGATGCGGGTGTCGTTGTCGCCGAGGCGGAAGCCCGCCGGCAGCGAGGACGGGTCGGTGTGGTTGAGCTCGACGCGCAGCGTGCCCCCGTCCGTGCCGACGGCGACCGGCTTGTCGAGCCGGCCCTCGCTGACGCGCAGGTCGTCGAGCAGGCGCAGGGCCTGGCGGGCGAAGTAGCCGAGCTCGGGGTGGTGCCGTTTGCCCTCGAGCTCGGTCACCACGACGACCGGCAGGACGACCTCGTGCTCGGCGAAGCGGAGCATGGCCCGGGGATCGGACAGGAGCACCGAGGTGTCGAGGATGTACGTCTTGTGCTCGGGCTCGCGTTCGCGGGCCGTCGTGCGCGTGGAGGCGCGAGTCGTGGCGCGTGTGGAGGCCGCGGCCGGCTTGGTGTTCGTGCTGGCGGGGTCCGACGTGACCTGACGGGTCGTACGAGCCATGTGCCACTCCCAACGCGGCGCGCGTCGCGCGCCTAATCGCTCCCGAGATGCCGGGCGGTGACCACCAGAGGGTGGCGCACTGCCCGACCCTCCGTCCTGAGCGATCGCTCCATGGGTGGGCCTCCTGGCAACGCCCGACGGGTGTCGGCCGTTGGGACGACGGTACGACCCGGAGGTGACGGCGACGGGGATTGAGTGACGTCGTGTCGTCGTGTCGCCGGAGAGTTCACGCGGGCGTCACACGCCGGTCGCCGCCGGCCCCGGTCGTGAACCGGTACCGACGGCGACTCGGGCGCACTCTGGTGCTCGCGCCATGGTCGGCGCGGAGCGACGTCAGGCCCAGGGCGAGCGGCCCATGACGCGGACGTACTCACGCTTCCAGCGCCAGCGCACGGCCGCGATGGCTATGCCGATGACGCCGAGGCCGCCGAAGATCGCGAGGATGAGGTACGCGACGCCCATGGCGCCCTCGGCCCCCTGGTCGGCGCCCTTCTTGACCATGGAGAAGAAGATGACGCCGACCACGGTGAAGGCGAGGAAGAAGACGAACATCAGCGCGGGCTCGCGGATCTTGAGCGTGAGCAGCCCGCGCTGCTGGCTGACGTAGGAGAACGGCTCCTTCGGCGGAGTCTGGCCGGTGGGGTCGGTCTGGCGTGGCGTCGGGGCGCTCATGCGTCGACCTTCTCTGCGTAGAGGGCGGACACGGCGCCCTGGAGGCCCTCGGCGTCGACGACCCTGCCCGAGCCGGTGCCGGGCCCGGCGACGTCGGTGAGCGCCTCGAAGTCGGTGCCGGAGCGACGTATCGCGAGGTTGGTGCTGCCCTCGAGGGTCTGCACCTCGAGGAAGACGCCGGCCTCCGCGTTCGCGGCGAACCGCTCGCGCACGAGCCCGGTCACGAGGGCACCGGTCTTGCCGTCGCGCTCGCCGAGTCGGATGAACCACGACGCGAGCTGGCGCGGCTGCATGAGGGCGATGACGCTGTCGGACTCGACGAGGATCGCGAAGTCGGCCTGGCTGACGTTCTCGCCCACGAGTCCGATGCGGGTCCACCGCGTGGCCGCACCCACGGCATACTCGACGAGCGCGGCGTTCGAGCGCGACTGCGGCGTGCCGTCGTCGCTGACCGTGAGCCAGCCGCGCGACGCGAGGCTCGAGGCGCCGGCGAGCAGGGCGGCGTCGTCGGCCGCCCGTGGGTCGAGCATGAGCAGACGGCGTGAGCGCTCACCCGCGGGGGTCTCGTGGCGGGCCATCAGGTAGGCGAGCTCGGCGGCTCCCAGCCCGAAGACGTCCTCGGGGAGCTCGAAACCCTCGAGCGGGGTGCCCTTCATCGGGTCAGCCATGGTTCTCCTCGATCGTGGTCTGTGTGTCGTTCGCGGGATGGTCGTGCGGCCGGCGCGGCGGCCCTGTCGTCACGTCAACGATGCCGGGTGCCTCGAGATCTCGCCTCCCGGGGCCCTCGGGACCGGTCAGAACGGCCACGCCTTGTCGGCGAGGTCACCGATCGCGTCGCCGGCGTCGGAGGCGAAGTCACCCACCGCGTCGACGGCTTCACCGGTGAAGTCGGTGATCGTGTCCCAGTTGTCGTAGACGAGCTGGCCGACCGCCATGCCACCGGCGGCGATGCCGCAGACGACGTCGACGGGGGGCGGCGTCATGAGGGCCGCGGCCCCAAGGCCCGTCATGACGGAGTCGTAGCCGGCGCGGCCGTAGTTGCCCTCTGAGATGTCGTTGGCGACGGTGAAGCCACCGAAGGCCACACCGATCGGGCCCAGCGCCTTGCCGACGGTGCCGAGCGTGCGGGCGAGCGCCCCGCCCTCGGCGAGCGACGGCATGAAGCGCGAGAGGGTGCTCCAGTTCTTCGGGTTGAGCGCGTCGCCGAACTCGGCGAGACGGCCGGTGCTCCACGCGTTCTTGAGGTTGGCGAACAGGCCGGTCGCGCGGTCCCAGCTGCCGAGGTTGGAGAGGAAGTTCCTGATCTTCAGGCCGGTGCCGAGCAGGCCGACGGCCGTGCCGAGGCCCTTGATCGGGGTCCACAGCGACTTGAGCAGGTCGTAGCCCGGGATGCCACCATCGCCGCCGCTGCCGCTGCCGCTGCCGCTGCCGCTGCCGCTGCCACCGGACCCGCCGGGTGCCCCGCCCGAGCCGCCCAGACCGCTCGTGGTGTCCTGGGCGCCGGCGTTGCGGCGCAGCGCCTCGGCCAGCTTGCCGAGGTCGGTGCCGAACTGGGTCAGCTGCGCCTCCACCGGCGGCCAGCGATCCATCAGGTGGTTCAGGTCGGCGCCGCCCCACTGGCCCTTGAGGGCGTGGACGGCGCGGCTCGCCTCGCCCTTGACGGTGTCGCACTCACGGGCGTGCCCGGTGATGCGCTCGGCCGACGCCCGCAGGGCCACCGGGTCGGCACCCTTCTTGTAGATCGCCATCTCTCGTACTCCCCTGACGTCGTCGCCGTGTTCGTCGTGCTCGTGCCGGCCCGCTCGGAGCCGTGGTGCGTGCCCCGGCGTCTCGGCCCACCCGCAACCTACGCAACCACGCCAACCCGGACAATGGGGAGGACTCCCCGCGGCTGGGGGTGTCGCAGCCGGGACGGCCGGTCAGCCGCCGGTCAGCCGCCGAAGCGACGGTGCCGGCCGGCATACGCCCTGAGCGCGCGGAGGAAGTCGACGTGGCGGAAGTCGGGCCAGTAGGCCTCGCAGAAGTAGAACTCCGACGTCGCGCTCTGCCACAGGAGGAACCCACCGAGCCGCTGCTCGCCCGACGTGCGGATAACGAGGTCGGGGTCGGGCTGGCCCTTGGTGTAGAGGTGTCCGGCGATGTCCTCGACCGTGAGCTCCGCGGCGATCTGCTCGATGGTCTCGCCGTCGGCGGCCCGCGCGAGCAGCAGGTCGCGCACGGCGTCGGCGATCTCGCGGCGTCCGCCGTAGCCGACGGCGACGTTGACGATCATCCCGTCGACGTCCTGGGTGCGCTCGGCCGAGGCACTGAGGCTCGCGGCCGTCTCGGGCGGCAGGAGGTCCAGGGCACCGACGATCTTGAGGTGCCAGTGCCCCGACTCGGCGAGGTCGGCGACGGCCGTCTCGATGATCTTGAGGAGCGGTGCGAGCTCCTCCTCGGCGCGGCGCAGGTTGTCGGTCGAGAGCAGCCAGAGGGTGACGTACTCGACGCCGGCCTCACGACACCACTCGAGCAGCTCCTCGATCTTGTCGGCCCCCGCCTGGTGACCACTGGCCGTGCCGGCGCCGCGGGCCTTGGCCCACCGCCGGTTGCCGTCGAGCATGACGGCGACGTGCCGTGGGAGCGCCTCCCTGGGGAGATCCTTGAGGACTCGGCGCTCGTACGCGCCGTAGACCACATCGCGCCACCCCACGGGGCCTCCTCGTCGACTCGCTCGTGTCATCGCCGGTCACGGTCTGGGCAGCCCCGAGCGGGCCGCGGTCCCACCGTACCGCTCGCCCATGGGCGCGCCGAGGCGGTCCGGCGGGAGTCGTCGCGGGGCTTCGGTGACGACCTCGTGAAGGTCTCGTGAAGGTGGCCGGGGACCCACCGGCACCCAGGAGAGGTTCAACCTACGTTGCCGTAACTTACGGTTGCGTAGGTTACAGTGGGACCATGAGCAGCACCCCGGAGCCCACCGCTGGCCAGAGACGTGACCCCAGCACCGAGGACCCGTCGGGCACCCCCGTCGCCGACCTCGTCGCGATCGCCAAGCCCCGCCTGCGCGGCTGGCTGCACCTCGCCATGTTCCCCGTCGCCCTCATCGGCGGCCTGGTCCTCGTGCTCGTCTCCGACCCCGGCTCCGTGCGCACGGCCTCGATCGTCTTCACGATCAGCGCCGCCCTGCTCTTCGGCGTCTCGGCCGTCTACCACCGTGGCACCTGGGGCCCGAGGATGTCGGGCCTGCTCAAGCGGTTCGACCACTCGAACATCTACCTCATCATCGCGGGCACCTACACGCCGTTCGCCGTGACCCTGCTCCCGGCCGACCAGGCCCGGCTGCTGCTCCTCGTCATCTGGGGTGGAGCCATCGCCGGCGTCCTCTTCCGGGTCTTCTGGGTCGGCGCCCCGCGCTGGCTCTACACGGCGCTCTACCTCGCGCTCGGCTGGGCCGCCATCTTCTACGTCGTGCCCTTCTGGCGCGAGGGTGGCCCGCTCATCGGCTCCCTCATCGGCCTCGGTGGCCTCATGTACACCGCCGGCGGTGTCGTCTACGGCACGAAGCGGCCCAACCCGTGGCCCCGGTGGTTCGGCTTCCACGAGGTCTTCCACGCCTTCACGCTCGGCGGCTTCCTCACGCACTTCGTCGCCGTGACGCTCGCCGTCATCGGCTACCAGGCCGCCACGTGAGGCCGGCAGGCGCGTGAGCACCTGCGCCCTGAACGTCCGAACGCCCCGGCACCCGTGCCGGGGCGTTCGTCGTGTCCGAGGGCGTGCGCAGGGCCTCGGGCGTATGCCGTCCGGCGCGTCTCAGGGGCGCGGCACCTCGCCGTTCGGGTGGCGGTCGTCACCGGGCTCGCCCGGCGGGACGTCGCTGGTCGCGTCGGGCTCGGGGTTGCCGTCCGTGGCTCGGCCGCCCGGGGTTCCGTCGGCGTCCGCGACGAACTGCTCGGCCCGGTCCCGGTCGCGGTAGGCCATCCGACGCAGCCGGTTGTTCATGTTGCGCACGAGGAACCACAGGGCGACCGCGAGGACGAAGAACGCGATGAAGCCCCAGATGCCGGGACCGATCGGGAGGTTGCCGCCGCCGCTCATCGCGCGTCCGCCTTCTCGCTGTCGCTGTCGCTGTCGTTGTCGCGGTCGGCGTCGCCGTCCTCGTCGGTGTGCGTGTCGGAGCTGTCGCCGTGGGCGCGGCCGGACTCCTGCTCGACCTCCTCGGGCTCGGGCTCGTCCGTGACGCGGCCGTCGTGGACGAGTGCGAGGTCGGTGCGGGTCGCGAGTGCGTCGGCCTCCGCGGGGGTCCCGAGCCCGGCGAAGAGGTCGTCCTCCCCGTCGGCGATCTCGACGTAGGACAGGGCGGCCTCGAACTCCTCGACGCCCCAGACCCGCTTCTGGATCTCGAGCGGCACCTGGAACCAGAAGCCGTCGGGGTCCACCTGCGTCGCGTGCGCCATGAGCGCACGGTCACGCGTCTCGAAGTACTCGCCGCAGGCGATCGTCGTCGTGGGGCGTCCGGTCCGCCGCGGCTTCCAGTTGGCCAGCCACTCGGCATACGGGCTCTCGAGTCCCTCGGCGAGCATCGCGTCGTGGATCGCCTCGAGGCGGTCCTTGCTCCAGCCGCCGTTGTAGTAGATCTTGAGCGGCTGCCACGGCTCGCCGGCGTGCGGGTAGCGGGTCGGGTCGCCGGCCGCCTCGAAGGCCGCCATGGAGACCGTGTGGCACATGATGTGGTCAGGGTGGGGGTAGCCACCCTTCTCGTCGTACGTCGTCATGACGTGCGGCCGCCACGCGCGGATGACCCGGACGAGCGCCTCCGTGGTCACGTCGATGTCCTCGAGACCGAAGCAGCCGTCGGGCAGCGGCGGCAGCGGGTCGCCCTCCGGCAGGCCGGAGTCGACGAAGCCGAGCCACGTGTGCTCGCAACCCAGAACCTCCTGCGCGGCCTTCATCTCGTCGCGCCGCACCTGGGCGATGTCACGCAGGATGTGCGGGTCGTCCTTGAGCTTCTCGTTGAGGATGTCGCCACGCTCGCCGCCGGTGCACGACACGACCATGACGGAGGTGCCGGCGGCGACGTACCTGGCCGTCGTCGCGGCGCCCTTGCTCGATTCGTCGTCCGGGTGCGCGTGCACCGCCATCAAACGCATGCCCTCGGCCACGTGGCTCCCTGTTCGTCGTCAGTTTCGTGGGTGGGACGCGGGCGGCTGCTGATCTCCGGTGCCCCTCGGCGTCCGGGTCCGTGCGGCTCTCGCCGTGCCATGGGAGACACTGGACCCGTCTGCCATCCTCTCACTCCCCCGCACCTGACGATGCGGGGGCTCGAACCGCCAGGACTCCGTATGCCGTCCCGCACGACCCTGCCCCGCCCCGCCCCCGGCCAGCTGAAGTGGTGGGTCGTCGGCACGGTCGGCATCCTCGCCGGTGTCGGCCTCGCGATCTGGTTCGGCCTGTCGTCCACGCTGGGTCAGCCGTCGTGGCAGACCACGGGCTACAAGGTGGTCAGCGACGAGCAGGTGCGCGTGGACTTCCAGGTGTACCGACCCGGCGGCACGGCCCTGACGTGCACCGTCGAGGCGCTGGCACGCGACTTCGCCCCCGTCGGGACGAGCACCGTGCGGGTGCCGGCGAGCGCCGACGAGACGACGGACGAGTCGGTGACGCTGCGCACGACGTCACGGGCCGTGACCGGGCAGGTCAAGACCTGCTCCTGAGCAGGGCCCACGCGTCGGGCCGTGGCGTGGATGTGGGCCGTGAACTGCACGTTTGCCGTTCATTTTGTTATCCTTGTTCCTTCATCAAGGGTCCGGACCCGTCGCCGACCGGCATCGCGAGTCGACGACACCACCGTTCGGGCCCTTCTTTTTGTGCAGGCGCCCACGCGGAGCACCGCGTGGGCGCTGTTCATCCAAGGAGTGACAACCGTGACCGAGACTGCCGCTGGCTTCCTGACCCAGGAGGCCCATGACCGCCTCAAGGCGGAGCTGGACCAGCTCACGGGCGAAGGTCGCCTCGAGATCGCGCGCAAGATCGAGGAGGCCCGCGAGGAGGGCGACCTCAAGGAGAACGGCGGCTACCACGCCGCCCGCGAGGAGCAGGGCAAGATGGAGGCCCGCATCCGCCAGCTCACCGAGCTGCTCCAGACCGCGACGATCGGCGAGACGCCCCCCGACGACGGCGTCGTCGAGCCCGGCATGCTCGTGACCGTCGAGATCTTCGGCGACGAGGAGACCTTCTTGCTCGGCAACCGCGAGATCGCCGACGGCTCCGACCTGCAGGTCTTCTCCGAGAAGTCCGCCATGGGCGCCGCCATCAACGGCAAGAGCGTCGGCGAGAGCACGAGCTACGTCGCCCCCAACGGCAAGACCATCGGCGTCAAGATCATCGCCGCGAAGCCCTACACCGGCTGAGCACGGCAGACGCCTGAGCAACGGGCCGGGACCCCACGCCGGGGCTCCCGGCCCGTTCGCACACTCTCCCCCACCCGTCGAGAGGCCACGTCCGGCCTCCCACCACCCGTCGACAGGCCACGTCCGGCCTCCCACCACCCGTCGAGAGGCCACGTGCCGCCTCCCCCCGACCGTCGAGAGGCCACGTCCGGCCTCCCACCACCCGTCCAAAGGCCATTCCAGGCACCTACCGGCGGGGGCGGCGCGGCCTGGCGAACTGCGCCGGGACCAGGAACTGCGGGCCGGAACCCATGACGTCCAGGACGTGCGGGTTGACCCCGAGATGGCCGCCGAGCTCGCGCAGCTTCAAGGCGCGGCAGTGCGTCTCGAAGACGTCCTCGGCCGCGATCTCGACGACGATCCCGTCGCCGTGCTCGATGCGCTCACGCCTGACACCGTCGTGACGGCGGTCCAGCGAGCGCGTGTGGAACTCGACTCCTTGGAATTCCGTGACCACTCTCTGCTCGCGCCAGACGAGATCCCCGCACCCCAGCCATTCCCCCGAGCGACTCACGACGTCGTCGTTCAGCAACGGCTCCGGGAGTCCCGCTCGCACCACCATGAGCCGAGCTCGGGTCTCCATCGGAGACCACGAACCGACCCGGATGCGGGGGATCGCGTAGGTGAGCGTGACCTTGCCGCGCGGTCTGACGCGACGCTCGACCGCGCGGCGAAGTGGCTCCGCGCCTCCCACGATGTTGACCACTGCGTCTCCTGCGACGATGAGGTCGTCGAGCCCGACGGGTTTGCCGGGCCCGACGTACTCTCCGAGGTCGGCCCACGTGTCGGCCGGTGCGACGACCGGCAGTCCGTGGACCTCGACGACCTCGCGGCTCTCGAGCCCGCGATGCCCCTGGACCTCAGCCCTCCTGATGCGGTTGGCGGAGGTCGGCGTGACGATGTGGACGAGACACTCTGCCTCGACGGCATACGGCAGCGGGATCCCAAGCAGCTGCGCGGCGGTCACGTGGGAGAACGCGAACTCCGTGGGTGCCGCCGCCGCGAAGGCGCGGGCCTGCTCGACGATCGTCGTGGGCAGGTCGACGGCTCGGACCCCACGCGTCGGGGTCCACAGGTCCTGGGCGCGCAGCCGCTTGAGCGGCACTCCCCTGGCGACGGCCTCTGACGTCCTGAAGGGGCGACGGGTCAGGTCGAGGGGCAGGGGTGCGGCGTCCATGCACGGACGATCGCCGGGGTGCCCCCTCCACACCAGAGCTGGCACCGGCTCTGTGCACAACGCGGCCGCACGGGAAGGGGGGTGTGGATGAGCGTCGGCGTCGTTGTCGAAAGTGGCCTCTCGACGGTAGGCAGGGGGCCGGAGATGGCCTTTCGACGGTTGGGGCTGGGCCGGACGTGGCCCTTCGACGGTTGGGGCTGGGCCGGACGTGGCCTCTCGACGGTTAGAGGGTCTGGGTGGCGACGGCTCGGGCGACGCGCCCGTCGTCGGGGTCGTCGGCGAGCAGGCCGGCAGCGAAGAGAAGGTATGCCGTGTCGACCGTCGCGCGCGCGGCGCGCGGCACCTTCCAGCCTCCGGCGTGGTCGGCGAGGACCGCCCCGAGCACGTGGTCGCGCCCGGCGGCGTCGGTGTGGCGCAGCACTCCCCCGGACCCGACGAGCGCCGTGACGTTCGCCAGCGGTCGCGGCGACTCCGTCGGCTGGGCCGGGCGCGCGTGCCGGCGCACCGCGACGAGCGCCGCGAGCCGCGCGAGCTCGAGGTCGAGCGCACGCTCACCGTCGTCGACGGGGAGCGAGCCGGGGCGCTCGTGGACGCGGGCGGCATACGCGGTCAGGGCGTCGGGGTCGGCCACCGTGTCGAGCAGGTGCTCGGCCACGGCGGCCTCGACGACGTGCTCGGCGTTCCACCGCATGCCGAGGTCGCCCTCGACGGTGCGGGCGTGCCACAGGGGGGCGACGACGTCCTTGCGCAGGCCGGCGTCCTCACCCTCGGGCGTCAGGCAGGAGTAGACGTCGGTCGTCGCACCGCCGATGTCGACGACGAGGACGTCGCCGCCGTCGGTCACCGACGCCAGCACCTCGACGCCGCGCAGGACGACGTCAGGGGTCGCGGCCTCGACCATCGAGGCGAAGGCCGGGTCGTGCGAGAGCCCCTTGCCGCCGATGACGTGGCGCAGGAAGGCGTCGCGGATCGCCGCCCGCGCCGACTCGGGCGCGATGACCCCGATCTGCGGGAGGACGTTCTCGGCGAGGACCGTCGGCCGGCCCGTCGTCGCGAGGACGGCCGCCGCATCGTCGCGCGCGTCGACGTTGCCGGCGACGACGACCGGTACGGCGTGCGCCCCGTGACCGCCGATGGCCCCCTTGGCGAGCCGGGCGGCGTTGTGCAGCAGGACGTTGCTGTTGCCGCCGTCGGTGCCGCCGACGAGCAGGATCATGTCGGGCCGGGCCGCGCGGATGCCCGCGACGTCGCCGGTCGTCAGCTCCCCGGCCGCGACGTGGACGACCTTGGCCCCGGCCGACAGCCCGACCCGGTGCCCGGCCTGGGCGGTGACGGTGCGCTCGTAGCCGACGACGGCGAGCCGCAGCCCGCCACCCGCGCTCGAGCAGGCACGCACCGTCGCGTCGTCGGGGACGTCCAGCTCGTCGCGCACCGTCCGGTAGCCGTCGAGGATGTCGCCCCGGCCGTCGGTGCCGGTCGTCGGGGTCGATGCCGTGCCGAGCACGGCGCCGTCGTCGGCGAGGAGGGCACCCTTGGTGAAGGTCGACCCGAAGTCGACGGCGAGGATCGTCATGCGCGGTGGTCGCGGTCTCGTGGCGGAGCGTCAGCCGTGGATGTCGAGCGCCTCGCGCAGATCGGCGACGAGGTCGCCGACGTCCTCGATGCCGACCGAGAGACGGATGAGGTCCGAGGGCACCTCGAGCTCGGTGCCGGCGACGCTCGCGTGCGTCATCCGGCCCGGGTGCTCGATGAGCGACTCGACACCGCCGAGCGACTCCCCCAGCGTCCAGAGGCTGACGGCTGCGCACGCCTTGACGGCGGCGTCCTCACCGCGACGCATCCGGAAGCTGACCATCCCGCCGAAGCGCTTCATCTGGCGTGCGGCCACGTCGTGGTTGGCGTGGCCGGGCAGGCCCGGGTAGAGCACCTGCGAGACGCCGTCGTGGCCCTCGAGGAAATCGACGACCTTCTCGGCGTTGTCGCAGTGGCGCTCCATGCGGATCGCGAGGGTCTTGAGACCGCGCAGGGTCAGCCAGGAGTCGAACGGTCCGGCGACGCCACCGATGCTGTTCTGGTGGAAGGCGATCCGCTCCTCCGCGTCCTCGTAGCCCGGCACCGTGATGCTCGCGGCCGTCACGACGGCGCCGCCGACGACGTCGCTGTGCCCGCCGGAGTACTTCGTCGTCGAGTGCGTCACGACGTCGGCGCCGAGCGCCAGGGGACTCTGGAGGTAGGCCGTCGCGAACGTGTTGTCGACGACGAGGACGGCACCCGCCTCGTGGGCGATCGCGGCGATGGCCTCGATGTCGGCGATGCCGAGCAGCGGGTTGGTCGGGGTCTCGACCCAGACCATCCTCGTCTGCCCCGGGCGGATCGCGGCGCGGACCGCCTCGAGGTCGCCCATGTTCGCGATGGAGTGCTCGATGCCCTGGGGCTTCGCGACCTTGTTGAAGTAGCGGTACGTGCCGCCGTAGGCGTCGTTCGGGACGACGACGTGGTCTCCGGGGACGAGCAGCGCGCGGGCCACGGTGTCCTGGCCGGCGAGTCCGGACGCGAAGGCGAAGCCGCGGCTGCCGCCCTCGAGCGCGGCGATGCACTCCTCGAGCGCGGTGCGCGTCGGGTTGGCCGACCGGCTGTACTCGTAGCCGCTCCGGAAGCCGCCGATACCGTCCTGCTTGTAGGTCGAGACCTGGTAGATCGGGGGCACCACCGCTCCGGTGAGCGCGTCGGCCTCCTGGCCGGCGTGGATGGCGCGTGTGGAGAAGCCGTGCTCGTCAGACATGGGGACGAGCCTATGCCCTGAGCGTCACCTGCCCGACGGCCGCCCGGGCGTCTGCGATGCTGCCGTGGTGGCGCCCGACTTCGACTACAGCAACCGCAGTGAGCGGCCGCGCGGCCCCGTGCTGTCGGCGCTCGGGGCGGCCTTCCCCGGCATCCGCTCGGTCCAGGAGCAGGTGCTGCCGTATGCCGTGTGGTGGGAGTCCCACAACCGTGTGGCCGCCGAGGGCGACGGGCGCCTGTGGGTCGCTCTGGGTGACTCCATGACGCAGGGCATCGGGGCGAGTGCCCCGGACCGCGGATGGGTCGGGCAGCTGAGCGAGCGGCTCGCCGTGCGCGGGTGGGACCACCGCGTCGTCAACCTCGGGGTCAACGGCGCGCGGGTCGAGGACGTGCTCGACCGGCAGCTGCCGGCTCTCGAGGCCCTGGCCCCGGAGGGCCGGACGCCCGCTCTGGTCACGGTCGTCATCGGTTCGAACGACGTCGTCGTGCGTCGCCACCGTCGCGGGCTCGTCGAGCGCTTCGCGGCCATGCTCGATCGGCTGCCCGAGGGTGCGCTCGTCTCGAACCTGCCCAACCCGCACCGCGAGGCCCGCGCTGTCGACGCCATGCTGCGCGAACGCGCCGACGCCGGACGCCTCGTCCTCGTCGACATGCGCCGTGACGGGCCCCGGTCATGGCGGGGCCGGCTCGCGTCCGACAGGTTCCATCCCAACGACCGCGGCTACGCCGAGATGGCGACGGTGGTGGAGCGCGCCGTCGACCGGGCGCGCCTCGTCGCCTGAGCCGGCCGGACGGCATACGTCCTCGGATCCGGTGGCGCCGCAGGAGTGCTCAGTCGAGGGGGTCGAGGATGCGGTGGAGGAACTGGCGGGCACGCTCGGTGCGCGGCCGGGTCAGCACCTCGTCCGGAGTGCCGCGTTCGACGATGACGCCGCCGTCCATGAAGAGCACCTGGTCTGCGACCTGCTGGGCGAAACGGATCTCGTGCGTGACCACGACCATCGTCCAGCCCTGTGCCGCCAGGTTCTTCATGACCATCAGCACCTCGCCGACGAGCTCCGGGTCGAGGGCCGACGTCGGCTCGTCGAAGAGCATCAGCTGGGGCTTGATCGCGAGCGCGCGGGCGATGCCGACGCGCTGCTGCTGGCCGCCGGAGAGCTGGTACGGGTAGGCGTCGGCCTTCTCCTCGAGCCCCACGAGCCGGAGCAGCTCGAGTGCCTCCCGCGCCACCTCGGACCGGTCGCGACGCTGCGCGAGGACCGGACCCGCCGTGACGTTCTCGAGGACCGTCAGGTGCGGGAAGAGATGGTGCGACTGGAAGACCATGCCACTCTGGGCGCGAAGGGTCGCCACCTGCTGCTTGGTCACCGGACGCTGTGCGAAGTCGACCTCGACCTCACCGATGCGGACGACACCCGCGTCGGCGACATCGAGCGCGTTGAGAGAGCGAAGCACCGTCGTCTTGCCCGAACCGGACGGGCCGATGAGGACGGTGACACTGCCGGGGGCAACCTCGAAGTCGATCGACCGGAGCACTTCGTGGTGGCCGAACGACTTCGCGAGGGCCGACACCGACACGAGCGGGCCGGGCTGCAGCACAGCGGAGTTCGTCGTCGTGAGGGGCGTGGTGGGCTCGGTCATGTTGCGACGTACCTGTTCTGTCGTTCCTCGAGACGGGCCTGGGTGAAGGAGAGGACGAGGCACACCACCCAGTAGTAGATGGCGGCGACGCCGTAGAGGACGAAGAACTCGTACGTGGGCGCCGCGGCCTCCTGGGCCACGCGGAGCAGCTCGGTGACCTGGATGGTCGAGGCCAGCGAGGTGTCCTTGACGAGGGAGATGAGCGTGTTGGACAGCGGGGGGATCGCCGTCCGCGCGGCCTGCGGCAGGACGACCCGGCGCAGGGTCGTGACGTAGCCCATCCCGACCGTCGAGGCGGCCTCCCACTGGCCCTTGGGGACCGAGAGGATGGCCGACCGGATCACCTCGGCCGCGTAGCCGCCGACGTTGAGCGTGAAGGCGAGAACCGCCGCCGGGAAGGGGTCGAAGCGCACCCCGAGGGCGGGCAGCCCGTAGAAGATGATGAACAGCTGGAGCAGCAGCGGCGTGCCGCGCACCAGCGAGATGTAGATGCGCGCCACGGACGAGACCACCCGCACCGACGACAGCCGCATGAGGGCGACGCCGAGCGCGAGGGCCAGTCCGAGGACGAAGCTGATGAGGGTCAGGGGGATGGTCGTGGTCACCGTGGCCCGCAAGAGCGGGCCCAGCGAGTCGAGGACCAGCTGGGTCGTCTGTTCGTTCACGACCCGCTCACGAACCGGAGGCGCCGGCCGGCTGCTTCGAGACGTCGGCCGAGAAGTACTTCTGCGAGATCTTGCTCAGGGTGCCGTCGGCCTCGAGGTCGGCGAGCGCCTTGTCGATGGCGGCGACGAGGTCGGAGCCCTTGCGGGTCGCGACGACCTGCTCGGAGACGTCACCGGTCTTCGCCGCGATCTTCACCGTCGTGTCGCCCGTCGACTTCAGGTAGTCGAGGATCGCGAGGCTGTCGTTGACGGTCGCGTCGACCCGCGACTGCTTGAGGAGGGTGATGGCCTGGGTGAACCCCTCGACCGACTCCACCTGGGCGCCGGCGTCCTTGGCGACCTTGGCCCAGTTGCTCGTCAGGCTCTGCGCGGACTTCTTGCCCTCGATGTTCGTGAGCGAGGTGATGGACGCGTCGTCGGCCCGGGTCGCGATGACGCCCTCGGACCACGTGTAGGTGCTGCTCAGGCCGTACAGGCCGGCTCGCTCGGGGTTCTTCGTCACCTGGTTGACGACGACGTCGTAGCGGTTGGCGGCGAGGCCGGCGAAGATGGCGTCCCAGGGTGTCTCGACGTACTCGACCTTGACGCCGAGCTTGTCGGCGACGGCCTTCGCGACCTCGACGTCGTAGCCGGTCAGGGCGTTCGTCTTCGGGTCGTGGAACGAGAACGGCGAGTAGGTGCCCTCCGTGGCGACGCGCAGGACGCCCGCCTGCTTGACGGACTCGAGGTCCGAGCCGCCGGACGAGCCTGTGCTGCAGGCGGTGAGGACGACGGCGACGAGCGTGGCGAGCAGGGCGGTGAGGGTGAACCTCGAACGCATGGTGGGCACTTCCTGGTGGATCGGTCGGGTGGTGATGACCTCGGCAACCTATAAGCCCACCTTGGGATGGGCATAATCAAGCGTTGACGGTGTCATCGCGTGCCAACCCGGCGCGAGCCGCCGGCATTCCCGCCCGGCGTGTCGCCCACCGCCGGGGAGACGCTCAGTCGCCGAGCGATCGGACGTAGTCGGCGAGGGCGGTGCGGTCGGTGCCCAGCATCTTGACGTCGTGCCCGAGGGCCGCGGTCGCCTCACGCGCCGTCAGCGAGAACTCGCGGCCCGGACCGGTGACGTGGACGGCGTCGAGGTTGGTCACCGTGCCGAGCAGCAACGTGGCCGGTCCGGTGAGGTCGGTCGCATCGAGCGGCTTGGCCGGGTCGGTGACGGTGATCGTCACGGCATACGGAGGGCGAGTCGTCCACAGCGAGAGCGAGTAGCTGCCCACCGGCCCGAAGCCGGCGTCCTCGACGAGGGCGAGGACCCTGGAGTTGTCGCCGACGTACGCCGTCCGGTCGGCCCAGAGCGCCTGCGCGCGGACGTTCGCAGCGACCGACCCGGAGGCCCCGGGAGACGGGGCGTCGGCCGGGGACGAGGTGCACGCGGCGAGGGCGAGGACCCCGACGGCCAGCGAGGCGAAGACGTTCCGGACCATGAGGGGTCTCCTGTCTGCGGCACCGACCACCGGTGCGCCGCAGGGCAGGGACGCTGCGTGCCCTCCCCCGGTTCCGGCGCCGGGCTCAGAGGTGCTTGACCCACTCCCGCGTCCAGCCCGTGACGACGAAGCCCATCCGCTCGTTGATGGCGACCATGTGGGTGTTCGTGTCGGCGTTCCACGTGCGCACCGTCGTGACGTCGGGGCGCTCCCGCCGGAGGGCGCCGAGAGTCCTCCTCGTCGAGGTCGATGTCGCCGGACGGGGCGTCGGTGCTCATCCGTCGTGCGAGCAGCGCGCGGTCCTCGAGCCACTCCTCGGGGAGCCCGTCGACCGAGGTCTCGATGACGTATGCCGCCGGGTCTGGTCGGGGGTCGAGCGCAGTCAGCGCGGCAGCGTCAACCGGCAGGGCCAGGTCCTGCCGGAGGTCGAGGAGGGTCTGCCGGTAGCCGTTCGCGTGGGCGAATCCGGTTGCCGCGTCACCGTTCTCGACCGGCGCGCCACTGTGCTCGTGGACGCGTTCACACCCGTCGTCGCGCAGCACCTGCTCGCACCGGGCGAGGAGGGACGAGCCGATCCCCTGCCTCTGGCGGTCGGGGTGGACCGACAGCCAGAGGCCTGCGGTCCCGACGTTGTCGCGGGTCCGGCGGATCGTCTGGGCCGCGGCAGTCGGGAGGTCCGCCCATCCTCGATGACGAGGAAGGAACGCCGCACCTCGTGGCGGCGCTCCGCGACGTCCACGATCTCGGCGACCGACGTGCGCTCGGCGTCGTCGCCCCACACGTGACGGTTGGCTGCGTGGTGCACCTCGAGCCAGGCCTCGCTCGTCGGGTCGTCGACAGCGAGGTGGATCTCCTTGATCTGCAGGCTCATTCGCCGCCCCCGGTGATCTTCTGCCACTCCCGGCTGTAGCCGTCGACGGTGTAGCCGAGCTGTCGGTTGACCGCGAGCATGTGCTCGTTGGAGGCGGCGTTCCACGTGCGGACCGCCGTCACGTCGGGCAGCTCGTCCATGAGCCGCACCGCGTTGGCCGCCTTGAGCCGGAGACCGAGCCCGTGGCCGCGGTGCTCCTTGAGGACGAGGGTGTCCTGCTGATAGCCGAGGTCCGGGCTTCCTGCGGACACCCCGATCGTCGTGAAGGCGACGAGGCGGCCCGAGGGCGTGTGGCGCGCGGCCGACTCGACGATCCGCCGCCCGGAGGCCAGAGTGCGGGCGTGCGTCTCCCGCAGGCGGTCGGCGTCCCAGGCCTCCTCCTCGAGAGCGAGGTCGTCCGTGGGAGCGTCGGTGCTCATCCGCTGCTGGAGGACCGCGCGGTCGTCGAGCCACGCCTCGGGCATCGTGTCGACGAAGGTCTCGACGGTGTAGTCGTCGGTCACGGCCACCAGCGCCGAGAGCGCGTCGCGGTCGGCGGGAAGCGACATGGCACTGCGCAGCATCGTCTGCCCCACGACGTAGCCGTGCCGAGCCGCGAACGTCTCGGCGAGGTCGACACCTCCCTCGGCCCACTCCGTCTCGCCCATCAACGTGCGGCGGCCGTGCTCGCGGGCGATCGCCTCCCCCTCGCGCAGGAGGGCCTCACCGATGCCACGCCGCCGGTGCTCCGGCAGGACGGACAGCCAGAACAGGGCCAGATCGAGGTTGTCGGTCGTCGGCATCCTTGCCTCGAAGGCTCCGACGAGACGGTCCCCCACCCACGCCGCGCGGGCGACCCGCGTGCCCGACGGTGAGCGGTGGAAGCCCCTGATCTCCTCGAGCGTCCAGGCGCTGCCCGCGGAACCGAACAGCTCGCGCTGGACGGCTGCGTGGACGCCGATCCAGTCGCGGGCCGCGGCCTCCTGGACACGGTCGAGCAGGTCGATCGGCCGGATCTCGAGGTCGTCGCTCATGGGGGGAGTCTGTCGGTCCGGGCCCGCGCTCGGCGAGGGATTTGTCCGGGACCGCGCCTTCCGGCATACGCCGGGGGTCGCGGACGTTACAGGGACGTAAGACGCTCCCAGCACGAAGGATGTGACACTGGCATGGTGTTCGGATTCGGTAGGAAGTCCCAGATGCCCAGCCGCGACGAGGCCCTCCCGGGTCGTGCGGACCGCCCATATGCCGTGAACCCCACCCATGTCGTGCTGGGCACCCCGCTCGAGGGCCCGTGGCCCGACGGCTCCGAGGTGCTCTACGTCGCGATGGGCTGCTTCTGGGGGGTCGAGCGGATCTTCTGGAAGCAGGACGGCGTCGTCTCGACGGCCGCGGGCTACATGGGCGGCTACACGCCCAACCCGACCTACGAGGAGACGTGCACCGGGCGCACCGGCCACGCCGAGACCGTCCGCGTCGTCTACGACCCCGAGAAGACCTCGCCCGAGCTGCTGCTCAAGGCCTTCTGGGAGAACCACGACCCGACGACGTCCAACCGCCAGGGCAACGACATCGGCACCGCCTACCGCTCGGCGATCTACTGGACGACCGAGGGGCAGCGGCTCGCCGCGGAGGCGACGCGCGAGGCGTTCCAGAAGGTGCTCGACGACAACGGCTACGGACAGATCACGACCGAGATCCGCTCGGCCGACGACGCGGGCCCGTTCTACCTCGCCGAGGACTACCACCAGGGCTACCTCCACAAGAACCCCGGCGGCTACTGCAACCACGGCCCCAACGGCATGACGTGCCCGGTCGGGATCGTTCGCCAGGACCAGCTCCCGGCCCAGCAGGACATCGCGCCGCCGGCCTGACGCCGGACGCAGGGCTGCGGCGCTGTGGGATCTCGGATCCCACAGGGCCGCAGCCTTTTTCGGAGTGTTCGAGCGAGTCTCAGTTCTGGCAGGCCGCCTCGTCGAAGTGGCCGGGCGTGCCCGGGTAGGCCGCCCCTGCCCCGTGCTCCGTCTCGCCCGGGTGGACGAGGGCGAGCTCGCGGAAGGCCGACGTCCCAGCCGTCGTCACGTCCGTGGCGGACCGTCCGGCGCCCGTGGCCCACGCCAGCTGCTGCAGGAAGTCCTGCATCGCCGGCGAGTGCTGACGCACGTCGTTGAAGCCGCCGTAGGCCGAGTTGCAGTGCGAGAACAGGTTGTAGGCGCCGTTCCAGTCGATGAGCCGGTCACCGGCGTTCGGGCCGTTGGCCGTCACGTCGCCCTGCATGACGTCGCGGTCCCAGCCGCCGTAGATCCAGTCGGTCCCCTGGTGGTGGTTGTTGTTCGCGGGGTCGGCGTCGTCGGTCCCGGTCATCTCGAACCACAGGCACGGGTCGACCGTCGTGACGGCCTTCTTCGTGCCCGACGTCAGCGGCCAGTCGCCGAGCGTGCACCCGGTGCCCGGCGTGTAGCTGCCGCGCGGCCTGAGGTCGAGCAGGTCCGAGCCGAGCACGTCCTGCTTCGCGGGGTCGGACTCGCCTGCCCCACCGAAGAGGTGGTCGACGAACCGGTCACCCGTGCCGCGCGACGTCGGGTCGAAGGCGCCGTTGGTGCGGCAGTCGGGCGTGTTGCCGTCGAGCCCGGCGTCGCAGCCCTGACCGCCCCACAGCACGTCCTCGCCGTCGTCACCGAAGACGTCGTCACCGCCGCTGTCGCCGTTGGCGACGTCGTCGCCGTAGCCGGCGTGGATCGTGTCGTCGTCGGTGCCGCCCCGGATGAGGTCGCGTCCGCCCTCGTCCATGCCGTTGTGCGGCATGGACGCGTCGGTCGACAAGCCGATCCACTGGTCACCGTCGACGTCGTGGAGCAGGTCGACGCGCCGGTCGTACGCCGTCCGCGGGAAACCGGTGAAGCTCTCCTTGGGCGGGCTGTTGAGCGAGGTTGTGAACGCCGCCGGGCTGTCGCCGGCGCTGAGGTACTGGTTCACGATGCCGCCACGGTCGCCGACGATGGCGTCCCGACCGCTGTCGCCGGTCAGACGGTCGTTGCCGAGCTCGCCGTAGAGGTCGTCGTCGCCGGCCCCACCGGACACGGTGTCGTCACCGTCCTGGCCCCAGATGCCGTCGTTGCCGTCGTCACCCCAGATGACGTCGGCGCCGAAGGCACCGGCCACCTCGCACGTCGCCTGCGCCGTGGTGCAGAAGCGGGTGCTCGGACCCGGCAGGGCCGGGTCGTGCGTGCGCGACGCGGTCGCGTCGGCAGGGAGCGGACCGTCCGGGTAGCGGTCGGCATACGCCTTCTCGGAGCGAGTGCCCGCTGCGCCGACGAGCGTGCGGAGGAGCGAGCCGTTGTCGCCGAGGACGACGTCGTCGCCGCCGTTGCCCTCGATGACGTCGGCGCCGTCGCGGAAGCCGGGAGTCGGGGTGCCACCGACGATGTCGTCCTGACCCGCATCGGTGCTCGTGCCCCGGAGCAGCCCCACGGCGCTGGCCGACCCGGGCCAGGCGGCGCTCAGTGCCGTCGCCGCCGTGCCGTGCGCCGAGGCCGTGCCGAACGGCAGGTCACCGAAGAGCGCGTCGGCTCCCCCGTTGCCCTGCACGTGGTCGGCGCCGGCGTCACCGGTGATGACGTCGTTGCCGTCCTGTCCCTCGAGCACGTCGACGCCGTCGCCGCCGGAGAGGCGGTCGAAACCGTAGAGCGTCGCGGACGGGGTCGTGAGGAAGCCCGAACCCACCGAGCGGTCGTACGGCTCGATGACACGGGACGTCATCGCCGCGCCCGGGGTGCTCCCGAGGCGGACCGTCACCGAGGTGGGTGCCTGGCCCGCGCCCGGGCGCAGCACCTGACCGTTGTCGCCGAGGACGACGTCGTCGCCGGGACCACCGAAGACGGCGTCGTCGGTGTCGGGCTGGCCGGACGTCGTGTCGCCGGAGCCACCCGCAGGCGTCGAGCTGCCGCCGACGAGGTCGTCGTCGCCGAGGTCGCCCTCGACCCAGTCGATGTCGGGCCCACCCTCGACGTAGTCGTCGCCCGCGTCGCCCTTGAGTCGGTCGGTGCCACGCTGACCGAGCACGACGTCCGGGTCGTCACCGCCGAAGACCTGGTCGGCCCCCGAGTTGGCGAGGACCGGGCCGGCGCCGAGGTCGAGCAGCGTGATGCGGTGCGTGGTCGCGAAGCCGCGCATGCGCGTGATCGGCGTCGAGTCGGCCGCGCTGACCCCGGAGGTCACGACGGCGTTGTCACCGGCGACGATGTCGGGGCCGGCGTCGCCGAAGAGCACGTCACCGGAGTCCGGTCGCCCGACGCCGGCGGTCGCCTGCTGGAACGAGCCACCGACCACCTCGTCCTCGCCCCGGTCACCGTGGACGAGGTCGGAGCCGTTGTTGCCCTCGAGGTGGTCCGCGTCGTCGCCGCCG
Organism: Terrabacter sp. Ter38; assembly: GCF_024519435.1. Classification (GTDB taxonomy): domain Bacteria; phylum Actinomycetota; class Actinomycetes; order Actinomycetales; family Dermatophilaceae; genus Terrabacter. The sequence goes on along the minus strand of NZ_JALJRZ010000003.1, from coordinate 362,427 downwards.
TTGACGCGGTCGTCGCCGAGCCCGCCGTACGCCGTGTCGTCGCCGGCGCCGCCGAAGAGCTGGTCGCCGCGACCGGCGTCGGGAGAGGTCCCGGCGAGGTCGAACGGGACGGCAGGCGCGTCGGCGGAGGACGACGGGTCGTCCACGGTGCCGTTGTCGCCGATGAGGATGTCGCGACCGGTGTCGCCCGAGAGCACGTCCCCGGCATCGGCCGGATCCGTGTCGGTGCGGCCCGCGGCCCGCGTGCCGCCGTAGACGAGGTCGTCGCCGTCGCCGCCGCTGGCCCAGTCGGCGCCGTCGTTGCCCTCGATGACGTCCGCGGCCTCTTGGCCGTAGAGCACGTCGGCCCCGGTGTTGCCGAAGAGCTGGTCGAGGCCCTGGCCGCCGTAGCCGCGGTCCTGACCGGTGCCGCCCCAGGCCCGGTCGGCGCCGTCGCCGCCGAAGAGGACGTCGTCGCCCTGCTGACCGCAGACGAGGTCGTCGCCGCCACGGGCGTCGACCCGGTCGGCCGCACCCCCGGCGGAGATGGTGTCGACGCCGGCGCCGCCGGTGATGAGGTCGGGACCGTCGTCGGTGCTCGGGTCGCTGCCACCCGACGTGCCTTCCGGCACGGGGTCCGAGGCGACGGGGGCGCCCGCGCGGCAGGTCTCGTCGGCTGCGGCTGTCACGGTCGCAGCGTCACGCAGGGTGTCGCCGAAGATCGTGGACGGTCCGTCGCCGCCGATGACGTGGTCGCTGCCCCGGCCACCGACGAGCGTCTTGGACGACGGTGCCGTGCCGGCAGGAAGGGCCTGGTGCTCGACGACGCGGGTGTGCCCGAAGGTGACCCCCTCGATCGTCTCGGTCGCACCGAGACCACCGACGCGGCTGGGCTCGGCGACGACGTAGTCGTCACCCGGGCCGCCGTAGACGGCGTCGGAGCCGTAGCCACCGACGAGGGCGTCCTCGCCCCCGCCGCCGAGGATGCGTGCGTGCTCGGACGGCGCCGAGTGGCTCGTGACGACGTCCTGCTCGCGGCTGCCGTAGACGACGTCGTCGCCGGAGCCGGTCTCGACGATGTTCGGCACCGTCGGCTGGCCGCTCGGCGTCGTGAGCGTGTCGGGCTGGCCCGCCGCGTCGACGCCGAAGGTCTGCTCCGACGACGTGTAGATCGTGTCGGGCCCGGTCCCGCCGGTCACCGAGTCGCTGCCGAGGCCGCCGACGAGGACGTTGCCCTTCGAGCGGATCGTCGTCCCCGAACTGTCGGGCCGATCCGCGGCGACGCCGACCTTGTCGTCGCCGGGACCGGCGTCGACGCGGTTGCGGCCGAGGCCCACGCTGATGGTGTCGGCGCCGCCCGTGGTCTGGGCGCGGGTCGTCGGGTCGACGCTCAGCTGGGCCGGGTCGACGAGGTCGCCGAGCGTGATGGGCGTCTTGCCCGGCCAGTTGGCGTCGTCGACGCCGTTGAGCGTCGCCGAGAAGGACTTCGGGGGCGAGGGCAGGCTGCCGTCGCCCGTGATGAAGTCGTCGCCCTGTCCGGTCGTGATGGCGTCGGCGCCGAGCCCGCCGGCGACGCGGGCCACCTGGCCCACGACGTCGGCCGTGACGATGCGGTCGTCCCCGTCGCCGCCGTCGACCCAGGAGCTGCCCGTGCCGGTCTGGATCTGGTCGTTGCCGGGGGTGCCGAAGACGATGGCGTCCTTGTCGAAGGACCTCAGGTCTCCCGCGCCGCCCGCCGACGACGGGTCGGAGTCCTTCTTGCCGTCACCCACGAAGCTGACGACGAGGGGCGTCGACGAGCCGCGGCCGTCGACGACGACACGCTTCAGCGTCGGGTCGAGGTACTCACGCCGCTCGCCGAGCATCTGGATCGCGAACCCGTCGAAGCCCGCGTCGGCGCCGTCGGGGTCGGCGGCCGTCTGGGCGAAGTGCAGGGCCGTCACCTTGACGACGTCCGCCTCGGTCTCGCTCGTGTTGCCCCAGGGCTCACCGCGCTGGGCATCGGTGCCGAAGCGTCCCGCGAACACGGCGAGCGTGCCGTCCGAGGTGCCGCCGAGTCTGGGTGGTGGTGGGGTGCAGTTGGGTTGCGCCGTGAAGTCGAGCAGGGTGATGTCCGCGAGGTTGATCGAGAACGACACGCTGAACGGGGAGAACCCGAGCGTCACGTAGAGGCGCAGGAAGAGGCTGAGCCGACCCGTGGTCGTGAAGAGGCAGAGCGGGTTGTTGACCGCGGCGTGGAGGAACTCGCTGACCCGGAACTTCCCGTCGTTGTTCGGGTCGTTCCAGTGGAAGCCGATGGTCAGGTGCAGCCCACCCTCGATGCCGACGGTGATGATGACGGCCGTGACCGCGGCCCCCGCCGCGATCTCGCCGTCGAGCTGGACGACCGGCACCGGCCGCCCCTCGGAGTCCGTCGTCTTGAAGTAGAGGCCGTCGAGGAGCTTGACGGGGTTGACCGCAGCCCCCTGCTGGGCGGCTTCGACGGCATACCTGATGCCGGCCGTGTCGAGACCGGCCATGAAGCGCAACGTCACCGAGGCGGACCCCGACAGCGTCACCATGACGGGCGGCGGGGCGTAGACCGGCCCGAACGACTGGCGCCACGTGAAGCCGAGGGTCAGCGGGCCGCTGTCGAACTCGACGAGCGAGACGTCGCTGCCCATGAGCAGGCTGAAGACCGACGACGGGTTGTCGAGGATCGGGAAGGTGAAGCCGGACTTGCTGGCGCTGCCGGCGGCGCCGCCGGCACCGAAGACGTTGCCCTTGCCGCCCTTGGTGTTGAGGGCGGACTTCACGGTGTCCGGGCTGGCGGCGCTGGCGGCCTTGATGAGGGAGCCCGCGGTGCCCGGCGCGAGGCTGCTCGTCGGGGACACGTCGGTGTCGAGAGCCTTGTCACCGCTCACGGTGAAGCTGCCGATCGGGATGAGGCACGACGGCCCCCCACCGCCGCAGTCGGGCAGGTTGTTGATGAGCGTGGTGAGTGCGGCGATCTTGTCGACGAAGTCGAGCTTCGGGCCGCCGGCCAGGGTGTTGAACGTCTTGGCCAGCGTCATGAGGCTGACGTCGCCGCCACCTGCCATCCGGCTGAGGTCGGACAGGACGGGGATCGGGGCGTAGAGCGTGTCGAGCACCGGCTGGAGCGGGCCCGTCACGGACTTGACCTTCTTGAGCACCGGCCCGAGCAGGTTGGACAGGAAGCCACCGGCGTCGATGGCGACGTCCTTGAACTCGATGGACGGTGCGCCGAGGTGCTTGAGGTCCTGGTTCGTGAACTCCCAGCCCATGACGAAGTTCGCCTGGACACCGGGAAGCACCGAGTCGACCGACGCCTTGACGATCCAGTCGGCCTTGACCTTGGCCGTGAGCGAGATGCCGAAGAGCGACGACGCGTCCCCGTCCCCGATGTCGGCGACCGTCAGGACCGAGCCGTCGGACTCGGTCGTGTCGCGCGACTTGAGGTCGACGAGGAAGGCGCCGGCGAAGAGCGGCGCGGTGCCGTTCTTCGTGACGTCGATGTCGAGGAACGCGAGCTGGGCCTTCATCGACGCGGGCATGTCGAAGCGGGCGCCGAGGCCGAACTCGGGCGCGGGCGCCCCGTCCTGCCAGGCGTCGTGCGTGTAGATGACGAAGCCCTTGGTCGTGTTGACACCGGCCTTGAGGTGCAGCTGGAGACCGACGCCGTAGGTGATGGCGTCCGTGTCGCCCGCCTTGAGGGCGAGGCCCGGGATGCCGATGTCGAGCGGCAGCTTCTTGCCGTCACCGAGACAGCCCGAGCCGGCCACACAGCCCTGCTCGGGGGTGACTGTGCCCGCCTTGATGGTGAACGACAGGCTGATCCCGTTGATGCTCGTCGTCGGGCAGTCGGTGCGGTCGGGCTTCGTGCTCACCGGGGCGTATGCCGTGGCCGTGGCGGTGCCGTCGTCGGTGAAGGTCTGCGCGCTGCCGGGCGCCGCGTCGACGACCTTGACGAGCTCGTAGGCGCCGCCGTCCTTGCTGCGCAGCACCTTGTACTTCGTGGCACCCGCGGCCGCCGACCACGAGACCGTGATCGAGTTGCCGCCGCCGAGGGTCGTCCACGACGTCGTCGCCGAGGCGCTCGCGCCCGAAGGGACGGTGTCGCCGCCCGTGCCGGTGCCGCTGCCCTGGCTGGCGACGATCTCGTAGCGCCATGAGGTGGAGCCCGTCGTGGACGGCGTGGCAGCCAGGGTCGGTGCGCCGGTCGGCTCGAGCTTGAGCTTGCACTCGTAGTTGACCTCGAGCGTCGTCTTCTGCAGACCGGCTGCGGTGATCGCCTCGGCGAGCTTGTCGTTGACGTAGGTGCGGGCCTCGGCCGGGCTGGCCGGCACGTTGCCGAGCTTGGACTTGATCTCCGTCCGGAGCCGGCCGATGGAGTCGGCGCCCTGCTGGAGGTCCTTGCCGACGAACGGCAGCTTGCCATCGAAGGTGGCCAGGCGCATGGCCTGCTCGATCTTCTCGAGGTAGCCGTCGAGGCCAGGCCCGATCTGGGTGAAGTCGGCGAAGGCGCTCGCGAACGCCGCGGACAGGTCGGGCACCTCGAAGCGCTTCTTGGCGGCATCGGGGGCCGGGAGGTTCCCGGTCAGGGTGGCCAGGTCGGCGGGGTTCGTCGAGTCCGGGAGCCGCAGCGCGATGGAGCCCAGGGAGGCCGCCGGGCTGCCCGGCACGGTCGCGTAGAGCGGGACGGTGCCACAGACCATGAGCGGGGTCGCGAGGCTCTCGCCGCAGTCGACGGGGGTGTTCGTGGCGTTGAAGCTGACGTCGAGGCCCGAGAGGAACGTCGAGAAGCTCACCGGGGTGTCGGCCGTGGCGCTCGCGTCGGCCAGGTCGAGGCTGACGTCCGCCTTGAGGGACACCTGCTTGGATGCATCGCCGCCGGGGTCGCCGGCCGAGACGGTCAGCGGTCCGATGGTGCCCGCGACGCGGCCGTCGAAGCTGGCCGCGGCCGCGACGCTGACCTTCGAGTCGGCGAGGACCTTGAGCGATGAGGCGTCGCCCGGCCCGGTACCGGGCGCGAGGGGCACGACGAGGCCGACGTCCACGCCGCCCTTGACGTGCACGGAGCCCTGGCCAGTGGCGGCCGCCGAGACGAGCGACTGGTCGCCGCCGAGGTCGAGGCGCAGGGGCGCGTTCGTCTGGTAGTCGCGCTTCCAGTCGAGGTCGAGCACGACGCTCGGCGTCCCGCCGTCGTCGAGGTAGCGGAAGTGCAGCGCGCCCGTGCCGAGTCGCTCGTCGAGGAACGCGACGAGGTCCTGCATGTTCTGCGGCGGGTGCACCGACATGATGTCGATGGCGTCGTCGAGGGGCGAGCGGAAGGTGTATGCGGTGTCGTCGGCCGGCTTGGTCGTCCAGTTCTCGGTCAGGGTGACCGTGTCACCCGCGACCGACGCGACGACGGCCACCTGGGTGCCGACGATGACGGTGCGTCCGACGAAGGACGCGTCGAACGTGCGGCCCACGTGCTGGAGGGTGTTCGTGCCGTAGTTGACGTCGCTGCCGACACCCGACGAGTCGCGCTGCATGAGGTCGCGCAGGGACGTGCCGATGCCGGGGATCTCGCGGCTGTAGACGCCCGACGCGCCGCCGGGTTGGGCGTCGGCGAGCTGGGCGGCGAGGGTCTGGAGGGTCTTGAGCACGATCGCGAAGAGCTCCGCCTGCGAGCCCGGCTTGATGTCGAGCGCGAAGATCCGGCTCAGTCGGCTGAGGTCCAGCTGCGGACCGTCGGTCCCGGTGAGCTGGGTCAGGTCGTTCCACGAGGCGGAGACGCCGACGTCGGTGCCGGCAGGCAGGAAGCCGTCGGCCTCGGGGATCGAGGCCGACAGGTCTGCGGTGGCACGGACGTTGACGTCGACGTCGAGCAGGTCACCGGCCTTGCTCGGCCCGGTCGGGCTCGCCGTGACGAGCTGGTCGAAGAGCTGGCGCAGGCGGATGTCGTGCTGGGCATCTCCGGCCTGCTTGAGGCCGATCGAGAGCATGTGCCCCGAGCCGGGGGCCGAGCAGCCGGCGGGCGCATCGCTGTTGCACACCGCGAGGTGTCCCTTGAGGCGCACCTGGAAGAAGCCGGCGTTGGCGGTGAAGTCGACCGCGGTGTCGATCGGGAAGTCGGCCGTGAGCAGTGGACTGCCGGTGCGGATGAGCACGCGGTCGGCGCCCAGCGGGAGCGAGGTGACGTTGGTCTTGAAGGCCCCGGTCGTCTGGAGGAAGGGGCAGGCCTTCGTGTTGCCCTCGAAGCCGATGCACGCGGCGCCGGTGCGGGCATCCTGCAGGTCGAGGACGAGGGTCAGGTCCGCCGCGAACGACGGCTTGACGGTGGCGAAGGTCTGGGCGGAGTTCGCCCGGAGGATCCCGCGGCGCGGCCCACCGGCGACGGGCTGGTCGGTCAGTCGGTCACCGAAGGTCACGGCCCCGAGCTGTGCCTCCGGACCGACGATGACGAATGGCGTCCCGGCAGAAGGCTGCCCGCCGATCCAGGGACCTGAGAGGGTCAGCGCGTTCTTGGTGTTCGAGGCGATCTCTCCGGCGGACGTGCCGGCCATGACGCGCATGCCCGTCCACTGGTTCGCCTGCCAGGGCTGGGTGCCGTCGTCGAGCGTGAGGCCGGTGGCGGCATACGTCGCCGTGGGCCGGGACGTACGGGCACTGCCGGCGTCCATGGCGACGCCGGTGTCGGGTGCCGCCTTGACCATCCGCATGCGGAAGACGAGCTTGCTCGTCGTCGGGTCCCACGCGAGGTCGTCGAGGCCGATGCCGGCTGCCTTGAGCTTGCCGATGAGGTCCTGGAGCGAGTCGAAAGTCGGGTTGCCGACGGTCGTCGCGTCGAACCCCGGCGGCGTCGGCTGGTCGGGGTCGGGCTGCTGGACGACGTTGGCCTTGAGGAAGTCGACGAGGACCTGGTTCGCCTTGATGGCGTCGGACACGGTGCCGCGCAGGAACGGCAGGTCGAGGTTGCCGGTCGTCGGGAGGGGCCCGGCACCGTCGGGGTCGAACTTCGCCTGTTGGATGCCGGTGAGGGCGACCGCGACCTGCGCGAGGCCGTCGGCGAGGTCGCGCAGGCTCATGTTCTGGAACCTGCCGACGAGGGTGGCCAGGCTCGGCGCCGAGACGGTCGGCGTGCCCGTCGAGATGTTCGGCCACGTCAGGGTGACGTCGGCGGCGACGTTGGCCGGGAAGCTGACACCGGCGATGCCGCTCGTGTCCGCGGCGACCGACAGGGTGCCGCTGACCGAGCCCGGCGTGCCGGGGTCCGAGGGCGAGCCCGTCGGGTCGAGGTCGGCCGAGGCGAGGCCGGCCAGGGAGCCGTCCGCGGCGAGCTCGCCGTCGCCGACCCCGGCCGCGTCGAAGGCGAGGATCCCGTCGTTGTTCGGGTCGTTGACACGGGCGTACGCGTGGGCCTTGACCGTGAAGTCCGTGCTCTTGAGCGTGACGCCGAGGATGCCCACGGCCGCCTTGGCGGAGCCGGACAGCTGTGCCGTGACGTCGACGTCGAGCCGCGGCGCGTGGGCCGTGTCGCTGGCGAGATAGACGCGGTTGGTCGTGGGTCCGGTCCAGACGACCCAGAGCGAGAGCGTGGCCTCGACGGTGGCCGTGACCCCCTTGGGTGAGGACAGCTCGACCTTGGGGCTCGTGGAGCTGACGGCGAGCGCCTGCTGGGTGGCCGTCCGGGTCACGACGAGGTTCACGTGGACGCGCTTGCCGTCGCCGAGGTCGTCGACGGAGACGTCGAGCGTCCCGGCGCGGCCTCCGGGCAGGGCGACCGACTCGCCCGACGTCGCGAGGCCGGCCCACGTCGTCGTCCCGGCGAGGGCCGGGGCCACGCCCTTGTCGATGAGGTCGTCGGCGCCGGCGAGGCCACCGGGGCTCGCCGACACGAAGGGGATCGGCTTCCCGAGTGCGCCGATGTCGGCGAGCCCGGAGGTCCAGGCGGCGAGGTTCCGCGTGCCTCCGCTACCACCCAGGAGCGCGACGACGCGGTCGACACCGGGATCGGGGTCCGCGGCATACGCAGGCGACTGGCCGGCCAACGCTCCCACGACGACGAGGAGCGAGGTGAGACCGGCTCCGAGGGCACGACGAATCGACTTGCGCACCATGATTCTCCCCATGAGGGGGCGTGTCGTGTGCCCGTTCCCTGCGCGGGCCGTGTCCGCCACGCCATCCCTCGGCCCAAGGTATTGAGGAACACGTCACATGTCCGGAAAACCCCCCGAACTCATTCTGAATCGGTGATATCGGGGCGCATGTGACACATGGGACATAGGGGTCGTCCGACCCGGCGTACGCCCTACCGGTGGCTCGCGATGGCAGGATGCGGGCCATGGCCGACAAGAGCTTCCACATCAGCCGCGAGACGACGATCGCCGCTCCCCCGGAGCGGATCCACGCTCTCGTCAACGACTTGCACGAGTGGCAGGCCTGGTCGCCCTGGGAGGGCCTCGACCCGGCGATGGAGCGCACGTACGCCGGCCCGACGTCCGGCGTGGGCGCCGTCTACGCCTGGCGCGGCAACAGCAAGGCCGGGGAGGGCCGCATGGAGATCCTCGAGTCGGAGCCGCGGCACCTCGCCGTGGACCTGCTCTTCGCCGCCCCGATGAAGGCGCACAACCGCGTCGACTTCACGCTGACGCCCGTGGGCGACGGCACCCGGGTCGAATGGGCCATGACCGGCCCGCAGAACCTCGTCATGCGTCTCATGAGCAAGGTGTGGTCGATGGAGAAGCTCATCGGCCCCGACTTCGAGAAGGGGCTCGCGCAGCTCAAGCGCACCGCGGAGAGCGCCTGATGGAGGTCACGATCCGGCCGGCGATCCGCGGCGACGTGCCGGCGATCGTGGCCATGCTCGCCGACGACCCGCTCGGCGCCGCCCGCGAGGACCTCGGTGACCGGCAGACGTACGACGCGGCCTACGACCGGGTGGTGGCCGACCCTGCGCAGCACCTCGTCGTCGCGGAGCGCGACGGCAGGGTCGTCGGCACGCTCCAGCTCACCGTCATCCCCGGGCTGTCCCGTCGCGGAGCCACGCGCTCGGTCGTCGAGGGAGTGCGCGTCTCCCGCGACGAGCGCGGCACGGGTCTCGGGACCGAGCTCGTCACGTGGGCCGTCGAGGAGTCCCGCCGTCTCGGGTGCACCCTCGTGCAGCTGACGAGCGACGCGAGCCGCACGGACGCCCGCCGCTTCTACGAGCGGCTCGGCTTCGTGGCCTCGCACATCGGCTTCAAGCTCGCCCTCGACGACTGACCCCGCGGGCACTGCCCACGGGGTCGGTCGTCACGCGGCGGCGCCACTCGGGCGGTCGCCGCACGCGCGCGCTCAGAAGATGCGGACCCGCTCGGCCTCGTCGAGCCACAGGGCGTCGCCGGGCTTGACCGCGAAGGCCTCGTGGAACTCGCTGAGGTTGCGCACGGCATTGCCGCGTACGTCCTGCGGCGAGTGCGGGTCGATCGCGAGCAGCCGGATGGCCTCGGCCTCGCGGGCCTTGCCCTTCCAGACCTGCGCCCAGCCGATGAAGAAGCGCTGAGGGCCGGTGAACCCGTCGAGCTCGAGCATCCCGGAGTCCTCGGTCGCGATGCGGTAGGCGGAGTAGCCGATCTGCAGGCCGCCGAGGTCGCCGATGTTCTCGCCGACGGTCAGACCGCCGTTGACCTTGTGGTCGTCGGACAGCCCCGCCGGGGTGTAGCCGCTGAACTGCTCGATGAGCCGCTGCGACAGCGCGTCGAACCGCTCGCGGTCGGCCTCGGTCCACCAGTCGCGCAGGGCTCCGGTGCCGTCGTAACGAGAGCCCTGGTCGTCGAAGCCGTGGCCGAGCTCGTGACCGATGACGGCGCCGATGCCGCCGTAGTTGACGGCGTCGTCGGCGTCGAGGTCGAAGAACGGCGGCTGCAGGATCGCGGCCGGGAAGACGATCTCGTTCATCGACGGCATGTAGTAGGCGTTGACGTGCTGGGGCAGCATGAACCATTCGGTGCGGTCGATCGGACCGCCGATCTTGGCAAGGTTGCGGTCGACCTCGAAGGCCGAGCTGCGGCGCACGTTGCCGATGAGGTCGGTCGGGTCGATCTCGATGGTGGAGTAGTCCCGCCACACGTCGGGGTAGCCGATCTTGGGCGTGAACGCGTCGAGCTTGTCCACGGCCTGTGCGCGGGTGTCGGGACCCATCCACTCGAGCGACGAGAAGGACCGGCGGAAGGCCTCGACGAGGTTGGCGACGAGCTGCTGCATGCGCTCCTTGGCCGCCGGCGGGAACCAGCGCTCGGCATACAGCTGCCCGACGGCCTCGCCGACACAGGACTCGACGACGGAGACGCCACGCTTCCACCGCTCCTTGTTCTCCGGCTGGCCCGAGAGCGTGCGGCCGAAGAAGTCGAAGTCCTCGTCGACGAACGACTGTGGGAGCGCGGACGCGAACTCCGAGAGGACGTGCCACGTCAGCCACGAGCGCCAGTCGGCCACGTCGGTGGACTCGAGCGCCGCGCCGAGGCCCGCGACGAAGCTCGGCTGGCGCACGACGACCTTGTCGAACGAGCCTGCGGGCGCGCTGAGGCCGGACAGCCATGCGTCCCAAGGAAACTGGGGCGCGAGCGCCTTGACCTCATCCAGCGAGTGGGCGTTGTAGGTCTTGATCGCGTCGCGGTTGCTCACGGTGTCCCAGTGCGAGGCCGCGAGGAGGGTCTCGAGCGCCATGATGCTCGTGGCCTTGGCTGCGGCATCGGGGATGCCGGCCAGACCGAGCAGGCGCTCGATGTGCGCGACGTAGGCCGTGCGGATGTCGGCGTACTTGTCCTCACGGTAGTAGGACTCGTCCGGCAGACCGAGACCCGCCTGCTCGAGATAGACGACGTAGTCCTCCGGGGAGCGCTCGTCGGGCGACACGAAGTGCTGCAGGGCGCCGGCGACGCCGTCACGGGCGACGCGGCCGAGGGCCGCTCCGAGGGACTCGACGTCGTCGACCGCAGCGACCTCCGACAGCACGACCTGCAGGGGCGCGAGCCCGAGCTCCTCGATGCGGTCGGTGTCGGTGAAGCTGGCGTAGAGGTCGCCGACCTGGCGCTTCGGCGACCCGGGCACGCCGGCCTCGTCGGCGGCCGCCTCCTCGATGAGGTCACGCACCCGCGCGGTGGACTCCTCACGCAGGATGTCGAAGGTGCCGAAGCGCGCGCGGTCGCCCGGGATCTCCGTCGTGTCGAGCCAGGTGCCGTTGACGAACCGGAACAGGTCGTCCTGCGGCCGGGCCGACCGGTCGAAACCTTCGAGCGTGATGCCGGACTTCATGAGCACGTTCTCTCCCCACTGCGAGTGCCGGACCTGACCGGCGAGCGTGCTCCCGAGCCTAGTCACGACCGCCGACGCCACGGCCGGCGACCACCGATGAGGAGGTGTGCCGTGCGCTGGCGTCGGCGGCCGCGGCTCAGCGCCGCATCCGGCCGGCGACGACCCCTGCGAGGCCGACGAGCAGCAGCATGCCGCCGAACGCGCCGATCATCGACGGGCCCACCATCCGGAAGCTGAGGTCGGCGTCCGTGAGGTTGGCGACGAGCACGTAGGCCGCCACGAGCATCGTCAGCAGGCCGAGCATGATCGACCCGGGTCGCGGGCCCTTGCGGACCGTGACGAGGGCCGGACGCGGGGCCGGCTGCGGTGCCGGCGTGGGCACCACCGGTGCCGGCCACGAGGGGTCGGGCGCCGAGGTCGTCGGCGGCGGCAGGTGCGGCAGGCGGGCCCCCTCGGCGACCGCGTCGTCGGGGACCGGCGTCGCAGGTTCGACGCGGAAGGGCGTCGCCGCGGGCAGCGCCTGGGTCGACGTGGCCGGGATCGTCGTCGTCTCCGCCGGGTCGGGCGTCGGGTCAGGCGCCGGGTCGGGCGTCGGGTCGGGCGCCGGATCGGCCGTCGGATCGGCCGTCGGGTCGGGCGCCGGATCGGCCGTCGGGTCGCGGAACTCCACCGTCGGGTCCGGGGTGTCGTTGCTGCTCATGTCGCTGCTCTCCGCTGGGTTCGTCGTCGGGTGGTTCGTGGGGTCGTTCGTCGGGTTCTGGGGTGCGGCGCTCATGACGCGCTCGCCGTCGTGATCGTGATCTGGCCGACGCCGAGCTCGGCGTCGACGACGATCTCGGGGGCCTTCGTGGTGTCCCCGAAGGTCACCGTCTGCGTCCAGCCCGTGCCCTCGTGCTGGAGCTGGTCCGGCCCTTCGCTTCGCATGCCCTCGCCGGCCACGCCGGGTCCCGTGGCGATGATCTCGCCGGCCCGTGCCTTGGTGTTGACGACCACGCTGACGCCCTCGGGGACGACGAGGTCGAGCTCGCCGACGCCCAACGTCGTCGTCACGGTGTCCGTTCCGTTCGTGCCCTTCCAGTTCGCGTCGCGCAGGTCGACCTTCATCTGGCCGAGGCCGAGCTCGAAGGCTGGGGCCGGCGTCATCGAGGTCACCGTGTACGTGCGGTCGCCTGCCTGCCAGGGCTGCGAGAGACCCATCGGTGCAGCCGTCGTGGCTGCGGCCGCGATCATGCCGGTCACGGCGAAGAACGCGAGCCCTCCGGCCCGGCGGCCGGCGATGCCGGCCACGAGGATGCCGAGACCGAGCACGCCCAGCCCGGAGGCGATCCCGACGGCCACGTGGTTGCCGGGCCAGCCGGCGCCCTGGGCGACGGACGACATGACGACACCGACGACGATGGCGAGTCCGAGGACGAGCAGCCCACCGGCGAAGCCGATCGCGCGGGTCCGCTCACGGACCGGCGTCGGTGCGGGTGGGCGCGGCGTCGCGAGGGTCGCGCCGGCGTTGGCTGCCGCGTTGCCCGTCGAGCCGTATGCCGTCGGGGCCGCAGGTGCCGACGTGCCGGTTCCGGTGCCGGGCTGGCCGACGCCCTGCCCGGTCACGGGGTCGACGGTCGTCGCGCCCGCCGCACCCGGTCCTGAGGTGCCGCGGTTGCGCCACGGCGCCTGCTCCATCAGCTCGCGGCCGGTGGCAGTCCGCGTTGCGAACCACCAGACACCGACGACGAGGAGCCCGAAGCCGAAGAAGCGGAAGCCCCTAGAGTCGCCGCCCCACCAGGGCCCACCCCCGAGGACGGAGATGGCCGTGACGACGAGGAGGAAGATCGAGCTGCCCTCGCCGTGCTTGAGGGCGCGCTCGACGTGGATCTCGCCACGCTCGTCGGGCATGAGCAGCCACAGCACGAGGTAGAGGGCGACGCCCATCCCGAAGAAGATGGAGAAGAGGATGAAGCCCGCCCGGACGACGAGCGGGTCGACGCCGAGCCAACGGGCCAGGCCCGTCGCGACGCCGGCGAACCAGCGACCGTCTCCCTGACGCACGACCCCCGGGCGTCGCAGAGCGGTGTAGAAACCGTCGAGGCCGTGCCCCTGCGGAGGGGCGTCATTGCATTTCGTCATGCCACCACAGTGGCGCGCCGGACACCCTCCAACCATGAGGGTCGACCCTGAGCGCACCCTGACGCGACCCCCAAAGGAGGCCGGGATGGTCGCCCTCGCCCGCCGGGTGGGTCAGGATGGAACGGTGCAGACGGCATACGAGAACGGAACGGGCCCCGTGCGCCCGGCCTGGCGGGCGACGCCACGGCCCCCGCTCGTGCGCCAGCGGCAGGGCAAGGTCATCGCGGGAGTCGCCATGGGGCTCGCCGAGCACCTCGGCCTGCCGGTCGTCGCCGTGCGCGTGGCGCTCGTCCTGACGAGCATCCCCTTCGGCGCGGGGCTCGCGGTCTACGTCTTCCTCTGGGCCACGATGCGCGAGGTCGGCGACGTCGACCCGGCCGTCGCCTCCACCCCGACCCTGTCGCCGGGCAGCCCGACAGCCGCCGGCGCCGCCGGCACCGGGAGCGCCGGCACCACGTCCGGCTCCCCCGGAGCCGGACAGCACCACGTCGACCTCGCCGGCCTGCGCACGTGGCTGCGCAGCGGCAACCAGGCCGTCATCATCACCCTCCTCGGCGTGGCCGCCCTGGCCGTCGCGGGGGCGCTCTGGCTCGGGGGTGCCGGTCTCGACGTCCACGCCGAGCTCGTCCTCCCCGTCGTCGCCATCGTCATCGGCGCGATCTTCTTCTGGTCGCAGCTCGATGACACCGACACCCTCGGCGCCCGCCGCCCGGTGCGCTGGATCTGGCTCGTCGTCGGCCTCGGCCTCACCATCCTCGGCCTCGTCGGCCTGCTCGTGCGCGGTACCAACCTCACCGAGCTGTGGCAGGTGGCGGGTGCCGTTCTCGCCGCCCTCGTCGGGGTCGCCGTCCTGTCGGCGCCGTGGATCCTGCGGCTCTGGAGCAACCTGCGCCTCGAGCAGGCTGCGCGCATCCGAGCCACCGAACGCGCCGACATCGCCGCCCACCTGCACGACTCCGTGCTCCAGACCCTGGCCCTCATCCAGCGCCAGTCGGGCGACGCCGCGACCGTCGCGCGACTCGCCCGCGCACAGGAGCGGCAGCTGCGCAGCTACCTCTACGACGAGGATGCCCGCGCGGGCACGCTCGGTGCCGCCCTCACCGCGGCCATGGGCGAGGTGGAGGACCTCCACGGCGTTCCCGTCCAGCTCGTCGTCACCGGCGACCGACCGATGGACGAGCACCTCGACGCCCTCGTCAAGGCCGTGCGCGAGGCCACGTGGAACGCCGTGCGCCATGCGAGCCCGCCCGTCAGCGCCTACGTCGAGGTCGGGCCCGACGCCGTCGAGGCGTTCGTCCGCGACCACGGCGCTGGCTTCGACCTCGACACCGTGCCCGACGACCGAGCCGGTGTGCGCGAGTCGATCATCGGCCGCATGGAGCGCCACGGCGGCACGGCCCGCATCCGGCGTCGCGCCGACGGCACCGAGGTCGTCCTGCGCCTGCCGGTCCGGCAGCCGCACGAGCCCGACGCGTCCGCCGCCGCCGTCGGGCCCGTTGATCCCCTCGCAACCGCCACCAGCCCCAGCAGGACGCCGGACCCCGACCTCAGCAGCACGCCGGACCCCAGCAGCACGCCGGACCCCGACCCCCAGGAGCAGGCTTCATGACCGACCCGCGGACCATCCGCATCGTCATCGTCGACGACCACCACATGTTCCGCACCGGCGTGCGCGCCGAGCTGACCTCCCTCGCCGCCACGCCGCGGGCCGGGGCCTTCACGCTCGAGATCGCCGGTGAGGCCGGTGCGGTCGAGTCGGCCGTGCAGGTCATCAAGGAGCAGCGACCCGACGTCGTGCTCCTCGACGTCCACCTGCCGGGCGGCGACGGACACGGTGGTGCCGACGTCATCCGGGCGTGTGCCGGCGTCCAGTCCGGCGCCGACGTGCCGGTGCGCTTCCTCGCGCTCTCCGTCTCCGACGCCGCCGAGGACGTCATCGCGGTCATCCGCGCCGGCGCTCGGGGCTACGTCACGAAGACGATCAGCGCCGAGGAGCTGCTCACCGCCATCGGTCGGGTGGCCGACGGCGACGCCGTCTTCAGCCCGCGGCTCGCCGGCTTCGTCCTCGACGCGTTCGGTGCGACGGCTGGCGAGGTCGCCGAGATCGACGAGGAGCTCGACCGCCTCTCGGCGCGCGAGCGCGAGGTCATGCGCCTCATCGCGCGCGGCTACCAGTACAAGGAGGTCGCGAAGGAGCTCTTCATCTCCGTCAAGACCGTCGAGACCCACGTCAGCTCGGTGCTGCGCAAGCTCCAGCTCAGCTCGCGCCACGAGCTGACCGCCTGGGCCATGGGCCGCCGCCTCCTCTGAACCCGCCGCACCCTCTACTCTGCACCGAACGCGGCCTTCGGTCGCGAAAGCCTTGGTCGAACAGTGAGTTCGCGACCGAACGCTGCGTTCGGTCGACGTGAGCGGTCCTGAGGCGTATGCGTCAGGCGGGGTCGGTGACGAAGCGACGCAGGGCGGTGACGATGATCTCAGGCGCGTCGGTGTGCACCCAGTGACCGGCGCCCTTGATCGTGAAGAGCCGCGTGCGCGGGAAGTGGCGTCGCATGCGCTCGCCGTCCTCGCGCTTGATGTACCGCGAGTCGCCGCCGGCGACCCACAGCACCGGGCCCTCGTAGGGAGGGAGGTCGTCGGCGTCCTGAGGCCAGTCGGCGATGCGTGAGTCGACCCCCAGCGCGGCGTCGCCGGCGACGAGGTCGAGGTTGACCTGCCAGCGCCACGTCTGCCCGTCACGGCGCAGGTTCTGCAGGAGGAAGGCCTTGACGCCGGGATCGGGCTCGCTGAAGCGGGCCTCCGCGTCACCGCGGCTCGTCAGCTCGCCGAGCGGCAGGGCCTGCATCTCGCGGATGTAGCCCTCGAAGCGCTCGAGCGAGCCGTAGCCCTTGGGTGCGATGTCGACGACGACGAGCCGTTCGACGAGCTCGGGGTGGCGCAGCGCGAGCACCATGGCGACCTTGCCGCCGAGCGAGTGGCCGACGACGGCCCACTGCTCCCCCGCGGCGACCGCGCGGAGCGTCGCGGCCACGGCATCGGCATACGCGTCGAGCGAGAACTGCTGCGACCACGGGGACCGGCCGTGGTCCGGGAGGTCGACGAGCAGGCAGCGGGCGTCCGTGCCCTCCGCGCCGCTGACCGCCTTGGCGATCTGGTTCCAGTTGCGGCCCTGGCCGAAGAGCCCGTGGAGGAAGGCGATGCGGGGCCCGGCCGTGCCCACGGACAGGGTGTTGAGGGAGGCCTGGTCAGCAGCCGTGGTCATGAGCGCGAGCCTACGCGGCGTCCCACCTCACGCCGCTCTCCGCTCCTCTGAGCGCGCTGGCGCTCGCGGTCCGACCGGGACGGCGACCGCGCGAAATGCGTCGCTCCACCGTCGAGAGGCCACCATCTGCCCGATCGCGCCCGTCGAGAGGCCACGATGTGCCGGGTCGCGCTTGTCGAGAGGCCACGATGTGCCGAGTCGCGCTTGTCGAGAGGCCAGTGCCATCCGCTCGGTGAGATGCACGAATTGACCTCTCGACGGCAGGGAGGCGGCCGAACGTGGCCTCTCGACGGCAGGGAGGCGGCCGAACGTGGCCTCTCGACGGCAGGGAGGCGGCCGAACGTGGCCTCTCGACGGTTCAGGTGGTGACGAAGGCGGCGCGGAGGGCGTCCTCGAGGCTGGTCGTCGGCCGACCGGTGAGACGCGACAGGTCGCCACTGTCGGTGAACAGGGCGCCCTCGGCGATCCCGCGGTCGCTGTCGGCGAGCACGCCGGCATACCCCTCGGGGACGCCGGCCGCGACGAGGGCCGCGGTGTAGTCGGGGACGGACAGGTCGCGGTAGGCGACCTCGCGCCCGGCGACGCGACCCACCGTCTCGGCGAGCTCGCCGAGGGTGAACGCGTCGTCGCCACCGAGCTCGTAGACGGCCCCCTCGTGGACCCGTCCGTCCTCACCCGCGAGCACGACGGCCGCGGCGTGGGCATAGTCGGCCCGGGTCGCGGCGCTGACCCGGCCGTGGCCGGCGGCACCGAGGACGGCGCCGTGCTCGAGGATCGTCGGCAGCTGGCCGGTGTAGTTCTCGAGGTACCAGGAGTTGCGCAGCAGGGCGTGCGGCAGGCCCGACGCGGCGAGCAGCTCCTCGGTCGCGCGGTGCTCGGCGGCGAGCACGAGGTCAGAGGTGTCGGCACGGGTGATGCTGGTGTAGGCGACGAAGCCGACCCCGGCGCGGGCAGCCGCGTCGATGACGTTGGCGTGCTGGGGGATCCGCTGGCCGACCTCACTTCCGGAGACGAGGAGGAGCCGGTCGACACCGACGAACGCAGCATCGAGCGACGCCGGGTCGGTGTAGTCGGCCCGGCGCACCACGACACCACGGTCGGCCAGGTCGGCGACGGACTCGGGGTTGCGGGCGATGGCGACGACGTCGGCGGCAGGCGTGCCGCGCTCGAGGAGGGACTCGACGACGAGACGGCCGAGGTGGCCGCTGGCACCGGTGACGAGAAGGGTCATGACGTTCCTTTCGGGTGGGGCTGACACCCTCGAGAACGACCGCGCGCACGGCATACTTCCCAGAAGTTAGTACCCACTTTGAAGTAAGGTACTGACATGACGGTTAGTCCCATCTTGCGTCGGCACTTCCCCGACGGCGTCTTCGCCTCCGACTGCCCCAGCCGCGTCGTGCTCGACCACGTGACGAGCAAGTGGGGCACGCTCGTCATCCTCGCCCTCGCCGAGGGCGAGCCGCTGCGGTGGAGCGAGCTGCGCCGTCGCGCCGAGGGTGTCAGCGAGAAGATGCTCGCCCAGACGCTGCGGATGCTCGAGGCCGACGGGCTCGTCCACCGGGACGCCCGGCCGGTCGTCCCGCCGCACGTCGAGTACTCCCTCACCGCGCGGGGCGCCGACCTCGCCGAGCGGATGGTGCCGCTCATGGACTGGATCGCCGACCACGCGCCCGCCATCGTCGGTGACGCCGAGGCGGCGGCCGCTACACGTTGAGCCGGTAGCCCGGCGCACGCCGGCCTTCCGCCGCGGCTCCGACCTGACAGAGTGAGCCCATGACCAGCCCCGTGCCCGCGCCCGTGCTTGTGGCCGTGGCGCACGGCACGTCGTCCGCCGCCGGCCGGTCGGCCATCGGCTGCCTCGTCGCGGCCGTCGCCGCGCGGCGCCCGGACCTCACCGTCCGAGCGGCCTTCGTCGACGTGCAGCCCCCGGACCCTGCCGCCGTGCTGTCGTCCCTGCACGACGACGCGCCCGCCCGGCTGGTGCCACTGCTCCTGTCGGCCGGTTACCACGTCTACGTCGACCTCGCCGAGGCGGCCGCGGGAGTGCCCGGCACCACGGTCGCACCGGCTCTCGGCCCCGACGACCGCCTCGCCGACCTGCTGCGCGAGCGGCTCGTGGCGGCCGGGCTGCGCGACGACGACACGGTCGTGCTCGGGGCGGCGGGGTCGTCCCAGGCCTCGGCGATCGCCGACTGCGAGCGCGTCGCTGCCGCCCTCGGCCGGCGCCTGGGGCGACCCGTCGTCGCCGGCTACCTGTCGGCCGTTGAACCGAGGCTCGCCGACGCCGTTGCAGCACAACGCGTTCCGGGGCGTCGCGTGGTCGTCGCCACCTACCTGCTCGCGCCCGGATTCTTCGCCGACCTCGCCGGCAGGTCCGGTGCCGACGTCGTCACGCCACCGCTCCTGCTGCCCCATGAACCCGCGCCCGAGGCCCTCGTCGACGTCGTCGTCGAGCGCTACCTCAGCTGACGAGCGTCCAGGCGGCCCAGGCCGCGAGGAGTCCGAGTGCCACGTTGACGGCGACGTTGCCGACGGCGTCACGGCAACGGTTCTCGAGCCACAGCTCCACGGTGTCGGCCGCGAGCGTCGACAGGGTCGACAGGCCGCCGCAGAAGCCACCGATGAGGACGAGCGACCACGTGGCGCCCAGCTCGACGCGGTCGGCCACGACGGCTCCCCCGACCACCGACGCCACGACGTTGGCGGCGAGCACCCCGAAGGGCAGCGGTCGCTTCGACAGCGTCCGCACGAGCCACGTGCGCAGGAGGGCGCCGATCGAGCCGGCTCCCACGGCGAGCGCCCAGCCCCACCACGCGACCGCGGTCACGCGGTCTCCCGGTCACCGGCGGTGAGCAGGCCACCGAGCCACATGCCCAGCGCCGCCGCGGCCACCCCGAGCACGATGCTCGTCAGCAGGCCGAGCGCGACGGCATACCCGGGGGTGCCGTCGACGAAGGCGATGCTGAGCGCCGAGAAGGACGTCAGCGAGCCGAGCCCGCCCGAGGCGAGCATCGAGCGGAGTCGAGGCCGCACGGGAAGCCGGACGAGCACCCCGAGCAGGAAGGCGCCGACGACGTTGATGACGCTGATCCGTGGGTCCCAGCCGGCCGCTCCGCTGCCGCCGGCCGTCAGGAGCAGCCTGAGCAGCGTGCCCGCGGCACCACCGAGGGCCACTGCGAACGGGTGCATGGCGCCAGTCTCTCAGCCCGGGCACCGCCGTCCGCGCGAGGCCACGGTCCGGGCGAGCCGCGACACGAGCGTGCCGAGCGGTCCTCGGCGGGTCCGGGCGCCTCAGCGGATCGGCAGACCGAGGCCGTGCGCTGCCGCGGCTGCCACGTCGGCAGGAAGGGTCGGGCCGTACGTCGCGTCGAGCGGCTCCGACCCGGCACCGTCGAACGGGCTGCCGAACCAGTGACCCCAGCCCATCCCGTGCAGCGGCTGCGGAACGCCCGGCGTGACCACCGGTCGACCGCCGTCCGGGCCCCACCCGACGAGGGCCCGCGACCACACGGCGGCAGGCGCAGCGTGCAGCGTGGGTCGCCCCCCGTGGGCACCGGGGCGGCCATCCGTCTGGCCGCCGCCCGTGCGAGCCACGGCACCACTGCCCCCGCCGACCACGCCGTGGCGCGACCCACCGTCGCCGACGGACGTGCCGCTCGAGCGCTGCTGGAGGTCGGCGTTGTCGTGCAGGCGTCGCGACAGCCGGTCGAACTCGGTGCTGAGGCGCGTGAGGTCGTGCTCGACCCGCCGCCACCGCTCGACGAGGTGGTGCAGGTCCGGCCCCTGCCAGGCCCGCTGCATCGTCGACACGGCTCGCTCCCCACGCGCGCGGACGACGTCGACCTCACGGCCGAACGTCGCCATCCGGCCCGCCGAGTCGCGCAGCGCGTCGACGTCAGCACCCTTCGAGAACACAGATCTCCCCTTCACCCCTGCACACCGGGCCCATCCTCACCTGCCGGCGGCGCGCCGTGCAATGGGGAGCCTTCCCCCGGTTGCACGGCATACTCGGAGCGTCCCGCCCACCGCCCGAGAAGGTATGCCGCTGAGCCCGCCGCGTCGCTACCTCACCCTCGCGTCCCCGGCCTCCGCCGAGCTCGAGGTGAAGCGGTCACGCTTCGCCTGCGACGTGGCGCCGGTGCCGACCGAGGACGATGCCCGGGCGTTCGTCGAGACGGTGCGGTCGGCCACGCGGGACGCGCGCCACCACTGCACGGCGTTTGTGCTGGGGCCCGACGCCGGCACCCAGCGCAGCAACGACGACGGCGAGCCGTCGGGCACGGCCGGGGCGCCGATGCTCGACGTCCTGCGCGGCCGCGGGCTGACCGACGTCGTCACCGTCGTCACACGGTGGTTCGGCGGCACCCTGCTCGGCACGGGCGGCCTCATCCGCGCCTACGGGGACGCCGTCTCCGCCGCCGTCGACACCGCGACGGTGGTGGCCTACGCGCGGCGCGACGGGCTCGTCGTCACGGTGGGCAGCGCCGACGGGCCCCGCGTCGAGAACGCCCTGCGCGGCCTTCCCGGCTGTGCCGTCACCTCCACGTCGTGGGGCGCGACCGGCCTCGTCCTCGCCCTCGCGGTCGAGCCCGGCACCGGGGAGTCCGTGCGCGGCCTCGTCGGCGCCCTCACCGCGGGCGCGGGAGAGGTGACCGCCGGCCCCGGGTCGTGGGTCCGGGTCCCGACGCGGTAGTCGTCGCCTCCGGTCCTCGCCGGTCCCGCCGGCAGCCGGCGGACGCGTGAGAGCATGCCTGCATGGGCTTCCAGATCGCCAACGAACCAGCCGCTGACCAGGTCCTCGACGAGTACCCGTTCGCCGTCGTCGTCGGGATGATGCTCGACCAGCAGTACGGCATGGAGCACGCGTTCCGCGGCGGCTACAAGGTGCTGAGCCGCTTCGGCACGCTCGACCCCGCCGCGATCGCCGCCGCGGACCCCGCGGAGTTCAAGGCCATGGCGAGCACCCCACCGGCCATCCACCGCTTCCCCGGCTCGATGGCGGCCCGCCTGCAGGAGCTCGCCGCCCTCGTCGTGGACCGCTACGACGGCGACGTGACCCGGCTCTGGACCGAGGCGACGACCGGCAAGGAGCTGTTCAAGCGGGTCCAGGAGCTGCCGGGCTTCGGCAAGCAGAAGGCGCAGATCTTCGTCGCGCTGCTCGCCAAGCAGCTCGGCGTCCGGCCCGAGGGCTGGGAGGCCGTCGCCGGTGACTACGCGCTCGACGGCTATCGCTCGGTGGCCGATGTCGTCGATGGGGACTCCCTCATCAAGGTGCGGGAGTTCAAGCAGGCCAAGAAGGCCGAGGCGAAGGCCAAGCAGGAGGCCTGAGCCACAAGACCTTTCGCACGTATGCCGCTGGGCTCGCTTCTCGTGGAAGCGAGCCCAGCGGCATACGTCGCCTCAGGCAGCGCCTGACGGAGGTCAGTCGGCGAGGAACCCGAGCAGGTCGGCCCGCGTCAGCACGCCGATCGGCTTGCCGTCCTCGACGACGAGGATCGCGTCGGACTCCTCGAGCTCCTTGCGCGCGGCCGAGACGGGCGAGCCGGCACCCACGAGGGGCAGGCCCTTCTCCATGTGCTTCTCGACGGAGTCGGCGAGGTGCGCCTGACCGGTGAAGAGCGCTGCCAGCAGGGCCCGCTCGCTGACCGAGCCGGCGACCTCGCCGGACATGACGGGCGGCTCGGCCTTGACGACCGGCATCTGCGAGACGCCGTACTCGCGCAGGATCTGCACGGCGTCGCGGATCGTCTCGTTGGGGTGGGTGTGCACGAGGGCCGGCATGTCACCGGACTTGCCGTGGAGCACGGACCCGACGGTCGCCTCGGTGTGGTCGTTGAGGAAGCCGTAGGAGTGCATCCACTCGTCGTTGAAGATCTTGCTCATGTAGCCGCGGCCCGAGTCGGGCAGCAGCACGACCATGACGGCGTCCTCGGGCAGGTCCTTCGCGGCGCGCAGGGCGGCCACGACCGCCATGCCACACGAGCCGCCGACGAGCAGGCCCTCCTCGCGGGCGAGGCGGCGGGTCATCTCGAAGGAGTCGGCGTCGCTGACGGCGATGACGTCGTCGACGACCGACGGGTCGTAGGCGCCCGGCCAGAAGTCCTCACCGACGCCCTCGACGAGGTAGGGGCGGCCCGTGCCGCCGGAGTAGACGGAGCCCTCCGGGTCGGCCGCGATGATCCGCACGGCGCCGTCGCTGACCTCCTTGAGGTACTTGCCGGTGCCACTGATCGTGCCGCCCGTGCCGGCGCCCGCCACGAAGTGCGTGATGCGCCCGTCGGTGTCGCGCCAGATCTCGGGCCCGGTCGTCAGGTAGTGGCTGTTCGGCCCCTCGGGGTTGTAGTACTGGTTCGGCTTCCAGGCCCCGTCGATCTCGCGGACGAGCCTGTCGGACACGGAGTAGTAGGAGTCGGGGTGCTCGGGCTCGACGGCCGTCGGGCAGACGACGACCTCGGCGCCGTACGCCTTGAGGACGTCACGCTTGTCCTGGCTCACCTTGTCGGGGCAGACGAACACGCAGTGGTAGCCGCGGCGCTGCGCCACGAGGGCCAGACCGACACCGGTGTTGCCGCTCGTCGGCTCGACGATGGTGCCCCCCGGCTCGAGCAGACCGTCGCGCTCGGCGGCCTCGACCATGCGCAGCGCGATGCGGTCCTTCACCGAGCCGCCGGGGTTGAAGTACTCGACCTTCGCCAGCACCGTGCACCTCACCCCCGCGTCCGCGACGACGGAGCCGAGCTTGACCAGGGGCGTGTTGCCGACGAGATCGGCGACGTTCTCTGCGTACTTCACGCGTCCATCCTAGGAGCGTGGTCCCACGGTCCGAGACACGCGGGTGCCCACCACCGCTCCGGCCGGACCTTCGAAGCGGTACGAAGCGGCACGGAGCGTCCGGCCCGGGCGTTACCGTGGTGGACCCGGTCGAGAAAGCTCGACACGGCACAGGAAGGGGGTCCGGCATGGGGCGTGCACGACGCGCGCGCAAGATCGCCCAGGCGGCGGCCTACGGCGGTGGGATGGGGGTTGCCGGTCTCGGCGCGCTCGGAGCCCTCGGCTACGGCATCCTGCGCGGCGAGGCGATGATGGCCCGGCGGATCGTCGGCCAGCACTTCGAGGGTGCGCCGTCCGACAGCGGCACCTACGGGTCCGGCTCGGGGTCGCCCGTGCGGTTCCTCGTGCTCGGCGACTCGTCCGGCGTCGGGATGGGCGCCGAACACCCCCACCAGACCGTCGGGGCGACGATCGCGACCGGCATCGCCGCCTTCAGCGGCCGCCCGGTCGAGCTGACCAACGTGGCCGTCATCGGCGCCGAGTCGACCGGCCTCGACGAGCAGCTCGAGCGCGGCCTCGCGGCCGTCCCCCGGCCCGACGTCGCCGTCATCATGGTCGGCGCCAACGACGTGACCCACCGCATCGACCGCTCGATCGCCGTGCGCCACCTCGAGATGGCCGTGTGCGGCCTGCGGGAGGCCGGGGCCGAGGTCGTCGTGGGCACGTGCCCCGACCTCGGAGCCATCGAGCCCGTGCCGCAGCCGCTGCGGCTGCTCGCACGCCGCTGGTCGCGCGACCTCGCAGCTGCCCAGACCGTCGCAGTCGTCGAGGCGGGCGGACGCGCCGTGTCGATCGGCGACCTGCTCAGCGAGGCGTTCTCGGCCGAGCCGCACGTCATGTTCAGCAAGGACCGCTTCCACCCGAGCCCGGCGGGCTACGCCCGCGTCGCCGCCGCCCTGCTCCCGACCGTGAGTGCGGCGCTCGATCTCTTCGGCGAGGGCAGTGCCTCCGCCGAGCCCAACCCGCGGCGCGGCGAGAGCGTCGGGCCGCTGGCCGTGGCCGCGACCAAGGCGGTCGCCCAGCCGGGCACCGAGGTGGCTCCTGCCGAGGTGGGCGGTCAGGCGCGCGGTGCCCACGGTCGCTGGGCCGTCCTGCTGCACCGCATCCGGCCGGCCGTCCCCCTGCCGGCACTGCCGGGCCGACCCGCCGCCCCGTCCGCGGCGCCCGCCTCCGCCGCGACCGCGCCGGACGCAGGGGCATCCGGGACGGCATACGCCCTCGGTGACTCGGACCCGGACGCGTCGGACGGCTCCGACCGGACGGAGTCCGCTGACCACACCGGCCGAGCCGACGAGCGGCCGGGCGGCGGCCGTGCCGAGGACCCCGTCCTGCACTGACCGGGCCACGCCGAAGGGGCCGCCCGCTCGTGCGGACGACCCCTTCGCTGGGTGGGCGAGCTCAGCTGATCTTCATGATCTGGCTGGCATCGGGCGCCTTGATGCCGAGGTCGGCGTTCCACTGCGAGAAGTCGAGCTGACCGGGGCTGGTCGAGGAGCCGGTGAAGCGCACGACCTCGAACTTGTCCTTGGAGACGTAGAGCGCACCCTCGGACTTGCCCTTCTTGTCGGTGAGGACCCAGCAGTCCACGCCGCCGACGTTCTCGCTCGCGACGTCGGTGGCCAGCTGCTGCGGCGTGACCGCGCCGAAGGCCTTCTGGAGGAAGTTCTTGAGGCTGAGGCTCTGGGTCATCGAGGCGGCCGAGGACGGTGCCTTGATGAACTTGTCGCCGGCGTTCTGCACCGACGCCGGAGCGCCCTGCTTCTTCCAGAAGGTCGCGTCGCCCTGGATGTAGACCGCGTCGTCGACGGAGATGACGCGTGCCTTGCCGTCGCCCTCCATCTCGATGGCGATGTCGGCGGTCTTGCCGTCGCTCGCGCCCTTGAAGTCGATCTTGATCGTCTTGCCGCTCTGGTCGACCTGGCCGACGAAGGCGCCCGACGTCGCGGCGAGCGCGTTCGTCTTGGCCTTGTCGAGGATCTCCGACGCCTCGGGGGCGTCGGTGGCGGCGGACGTGGACGAGCTCTCCGAGGCTGCGGGCGTGGACGCACTCGAACTGGTGGAGCCGGTGGCCGGCGTCTCGGACTTCGAGCACGCGGCGGCGCCGAGGCTGATCGCGATCGCGCCGGACACGGCGACGACGCGGGTCGTGAAGGTCTTCATGGTGGGCGGGCCCCCTGATCGTCGGAGGGTCCGGCGTGAGCGTCCGGACCCGGCCGGCGCGCGGAGGCGCCGACAACTCATCCACCCTAGCGGTCGCCCTGACGGCCCCCGGAGTCGTACCCGCTCGGCGGAGGCGTCCTCGGAGCCCGCTGGCGGGAGGAGCGGACCGAGCGCGCGCGTGGGGGTGGCGGTGGGCCTGGGTGGGCGAGACGCACGTCATGGCCGGTGGCCTGTCCAACGGGTGCGAGGACGTCCTACCATCGTGGGGACTGAGCAAGCGCTTAGTCGCCCGTCGCACCGCCGCACGGGCCGTCGATGCTGCACCAGGAGATCCCCCGTGACCGAAGCCGTCATCGTCTCGACCGCCCGCTCGCCGTTCGGCCGGGCCTTCAAGGGCTCGCTCAAGGAGGTCCGTCCCGACGACCTCGCCGCCACGGTCATCCAGGCTGCGCTCGACAAGGTGCCCGCGCTCGACAAGCGCCTCGTCGAGGACCTCTACCTCGGATGCGCCGAGCCATCGGGCCGACACGGCTCCAACATGGCCAAGGTCGTCGCCACGCTCCTCGACATCGACGCGACTCCCGCGGCGACGATCAACCGCTTCTGTGCCTCCTCGGCCCAGACGACGCGGATGGCCTTCCACGCGATCAAGGCCGGGGAGGGAGACATCTTCGTCTCGGCCGGTGTCGAGTGCGTCTCGCAGTACACGGACTGGGCCGGGGCCGGTGGCGCCAAGGAGGACCAGCAGAACGGCCGCTTCGCCGATGCCCAGGCCCGCACCAAGCGCATCGCCGAGACCAACGAGACGTGGACCGACCCCCGCGAGGAGGGCCTGCTCCCCGACATCTACATCGCGATGGGTCAGACGGCCGAGAACGTCGCGACGGCCTACGGCATCTCGCGCGACCGTCAGGACGAGTGGGGCGTCACGAGCCAGAACCGCGCCGAGGCCGCCATCGGCCGTGGCTTCTTCGACTGGGAGATCACGCCCGTCACGACGCCCGACGGCACGGTCGTGAGCAAGGACGACGGCCCGCGCGCCGGCGTCACCCTCGAGGCCGTGCAGGGCCTCAACCCCGTCTTCCGTCAGGAGGGCACCGTCACGGCCGGCAACTGCTGCCCCCTCAACGACGGCGCCGCGGCCCTAGTCATCATGAGCGACACCAAGGCGAAGGAGCTCGGCCTCGAGCCGCTCGCCCGCGTCGTCTCGACGGCGGCGACAGGCCTCTCCCCCGAGATCATGGGCCTCGGCCCGGTCGACGCGACGAACCTCGCGCTCAAGCGCGCGGGTCTCTCGATCGGCGACATCGACCTCTACGAGATCAACGAGGCGTTCGCCGCGCAGGTCATCGGGTCGGCCGACCAGATCGGCATGGACTACGACAAGCTCAACGTCAACGGCGGTGCCATCGCGATCGGACACCCCTTCGGTGCCACCGGCGCCCGCATCACCGGCACGCTCATCAACGCGCTCCGCGAGCGTGACGGCCAGTTCGGTCTCGAGACGATGTGCGTCGGCGGCGGCCAGGGCATGGCCGTCATCTTCGAGCGCCTCAGCTGACCTCGCGGGCTGCGGCCCGCCAGAACCACGTCGAGTGGGCACCCTCCCCGCGGGAGGGTGCCCACTCGATGCGTTCGCGGCGTCCGGGACCCCGCCCGACTCGGGTCACAGGGAGCGGCGTATGCCGGCCAGGGCGTCCGTGACGACGCGCGCGTCGGCGTCCGGCTCGGCCCGGAAGAGGTCGAAGACCAGGACGGACAGCTGGTCCATGACGACGGCCGGGCCGAGGTCGGGCACCGGCTGCGCGTGTGGGTCGGAGGCTCCGCGAGCCGCGGCCACCCGGTCGGCGAGCCACTGGACGAGAGCCCGGACGGACGGAAGACGCGAGAGCGCGTGGTCGAGCGGCAGCTGGTGCCACCGCTCGACCACGCGCCGGAGCTCGTCGGACACCTCGTGCGGGGTCGGCGAACCCACGCTCGGAGGCGTCACGAGCGCGTCAGTCGCGCAGACGCGCGAAGAGCCGGACGAACTCGATGTAGAGCCAGACGATCGAGACGATGAGGCCGTGGGCGAGCAGCCACGAGTACTTCTTGGGGGCGCCCATCTGGACCGCACGGTCGATCGAGTCGAAGTCGACGGCGAGGGAGTACGACGCGAGGCCGACACCGAGGATCGACAGCCCGATGCCGAGCGGGCCGCTGGCGCCGAAGCCCCAGCCGTCGATGACGCCGGTCATGAGCAGCACGACCTGGAGCAGCGAGAAGAGGCCGTAGCCGACGATCGCGAAGAAGAACATCCGGCGCGTCTTGTCGTTGACCTTGACGAAGCCGGTCGCGTAGCCGACGTACATGGCCACGAAGACGCAGAGGGTGGCGAGGACGGCCATCTGCACGACGCCGTCGTACTCCGGGATCGCCGCGATGTACTGGCTGAAGGCACCGAGGAAGGCGCCCTGCAGCACGGCGTAGACCATGAGCAGCGGCACCGAGACCTTCTTCATGAAGGCGATGACGAAGCCGAGGATCAGGGTGCCGAACATGCCGCCGAGCCAGAACGGCAGCGTCATGGCGGTGTTGGCCTCGGTCCAGAACCACGACACGAAGGCGACGGCGATCGTGACGACGAAGAGCGTGATGCTCTTGACGACGACGTCGTCGACCGTGACGCGACCGGTGTCGGCCGGGCCGGCCGGCGGCTGCGCATACATCTCGTTGAGCTGCTGCGCCGTCATCGCGTCCTGGGTCGCGTAGCCGGTCGTCGCAGCCTGGGTGCCCTGCTGCGCCTGCTGTGGGCTGCCCTGCGGCGAGCCGAAGCCGGCGTAGCGCTCCTTCTCGATCTGCTTGTTGAGCCGGTCGAAGACCGGGTTTCCACCTGCCATGTGAGTGCGCTCCTAAAAGCACTGGGTGCCACGACCCGCGACTGGGCGTGGCGACTGTCCCCAAGAGTAAGCGAACGCACCCCACCGGAAGGTTCCCGCGCGCGAGAAGTGCTCGCCCGACACTGGATCGTGACGCGCGCCGCGGTGGCGCCGGCGCCCCGGCACGACGGCATACTGGGGGCCCCGCCCCCGTGGCCCAATCGGCAGAGGCAGGCGACTTAAAATCGCCACAGGTGAGGGTTCGAGTCCCTCCGGGGGTACGTCACGGGCGTCGGCTGTCCGCCACGGTTCGGTAACACGCCGCTCACGCCTTGGCGTGGCACGGCACGCACGCACCCGCTCCGCCTAGACTGGCCGTCGAGACCGAGGTCCAGGGGCCCTTCCGATGCGCTCCTGCACGACCTGTACCGCACCTCGAGTGCGAACCCCTCAACACACGAAGGAGCAGCGGGTGCTGGAGCATCGTGTCGCCGGCGCGACGACCGCTGCTCCGCCGCGCGCCGGGTGGGTCGTCGACCCGCGCCTCGTTGCCTTCGGTGAGCGCCTCTCCGCCTCGCTCCGGCGCACGTGGGCCGACCCGATGGTCCGGCGCGGCACGCTCGGTACCACCTTCGTGGCCGCCGGCTCCGTCAGCCCCGCCTTCCTGCCCGCCGACACCTTCGAGCTGCCCGCCTCGCCGCTCATCGAGCGCTTCGGCCTCGTGTGGCTCGGCTCGGGGGCCGGACGGGTCCTCACGACGATCCTGCTCGCCGTCGGCATGGCCCTGCTCGTCGACGCGTGGCTGCGGATGCGCCCCGTGCACGGCCGCAAGGCCCCGTCGATGGCGTGGCTCTTCTGGAGCCTGCCGATCATGCTCGCGCCGCCGCTCTTCAGCCGCGACGCCTACAGCTACGCAGCGCAGGGACAGATCGTCCTGCGCGGGATGGACCCGTATGCCGTGGGCCCCTTCTGGGTGCCCGGCCCCTTCGCCGACCAGGTCGATCCGATGTGGATCGACACGCCGGCGCCCTACGGTCCGCTCGCGCTGCAGGTGCAGCACCTCGTCGTCAGCATCTTCCCGGAGAACGCCTACGTCTCGGCCCTGGCCATGCGCGTGCCTGCGCTCCTGGCCGTCGGGCTGCTCGCCTACGCCCTGCCGCGCCTCGCCGAGCGCTACGGCGTCAGCGGTCGGCACGCCCTCTGGCTCGGCGTGCTCAACCCGCTCGTCCTCATGCACTTCGTGGGCGGGGGCCACGGCGACGCCGTCATGGTCGCCCTCGTGACCTTTGCCCTGCTCCTCGCGAGCCGCGGCCAGTTCGTCGTCGCAGCCGTGACGATCGCGGCGGCTGCCGCCTACAAGCAGACGGCCGTCCTCGCGCTCATCGGCGTCGTCGGCATGGCCCTGCAGGCGCAGAGCGATCTCGAGCCCGGAGCCCCGGCACGGTTCAAGGCGATGGTCCGGCACGGCCTCGTCTGCGGCGGCATCACCGCGGCCACCTTCACGGCCATCACCGCGGTCTCCGGTCTCGGCTGGGGCTGGATCCCCAACCTCTCCGTGCCCGTCTCACTGCGCTCGATGCTGTCGCCGCCGACCTTCATCGGCAGCGCCGTCGAGTGGCTGCTGAGGCTTGCCGGCATGCCCGAGAGCGTGACCTCGGCGCCCGTCCCGATCGCCCAGACGATCGGGCTGCTCCTCGGCCTGGCCGGCATCGCCTGGATCACCTGGCGCGTCGCACCACGCAACCCGGTGCTCGCCACGGCCGGCGCCCTGCTCGTGCTCTGCGCCTCGGGTCCGGTCATCCACCCGTGGTACCTCCTCTGGGGAGGGCTGCTCCTCGCGGCCGTGCGCCTCTCGGCGAAGCACGTGCGGGCCGTCGTCTTCGTGACGCTCTTCTTCGTCACCTACGGCGTCGTCGACGCGACGGTCTCCAACGGCACGTGGGCGCTCGGCGTCTCGGCCGCGCTGTGGATGGCGGCGCGCCTGCGCGCCAACCGCCGTCGCGTGCACGAGCAGGCCGACGAGCCCGTGCTCGCTGCCGCGCTCCCCCGCCGCTGACTCGCCGCTGACCCGCCGGTCAGGCGTGGTCAGCTGCGCCGGGCCGCGCTGAGGGCGATGCCGTCGAGGATGTCGTGCTCGGACGTGACGACCTCGGTGACACCTGCACGGTCGACGACCCGCTCGACGATCCGGCGCCACACGAGCGCACCGGCGCCGATGACGTCGACCCGGCCCGGGTGCATGTAGGGCAGCTCGGCACGCTGCGCGCGCGGCATCGCCAGCAGGTCGTCGCAGGCCGCGACCATGTCGGCCGGGGCGGAACGAGCCAGGTGGATGCGCTCCGGGTCGTATGCCGGCAGGCGCAGCAGGTGCGCCGTGATCGTCGTGACGCTGCCGGCCAGACCGACGAGCGTCGCGACGCCCTCGAGCGCGACGACGGACTCAGCGACGTCGAGTGCGGCGTCGATGTCCCGCGTGGCGGCCGCGACCTCGTCGTCGGTGGGAGGGTCGGACACGAGGTGTCGCTCGGTCATCCGGACACAGCCGATGTCGACCGAGCGGGCGGCCTCGACGCGGTCGGTGCCGCGGACGAGCTCGGTCGAGCCGCCGCCGAGGTCGACGACGAGGTAGGGCCCGGAGACGCCTTGGGCCGCGAGGCCGCCCGTCGCACCGGCGAACGACAGTGCGGCCTCCTCGTCACCGGAGACGACCTCGGGCGAGACCTCGGAGCCGAAGTGCTCGACGAAGGCCGCGTGCACGCCCTCGATGAAGTCCGAGGCGTTGCGCGCGTCGCGGGACGCCGAGGTGGCGACGAAGCGCACGTGCACGGCGCCCAGCTCACGGCACGAGGCGGCATACTCCCGCGTGACGGCGAGCGTGCGCTCCATCGACTCGGGGGCGATGACACCGGTGCGGTCGACCCCGTGGCCGAGGCGGACGATCTCCATCCGGCGCAGCACGTCGGTGAGCGTCCCTGTCTGCGGGTCGACGTCGGCGACGAGCAGGCGGATCGAGTTGGTGCCGCAGTCGATCGCGCCGACGCGGACGGTCCCGTCACTCATCCGTGGCTCCCTCGACGGCGGCGTCCTCGGCCGCGTGCAGGGCTGCGCACGACGTCGGCAGCCACCAGTCGTCGAGCATCGCGAGGGCCTCGTCGCCGAGCGGGTTGACCCCCGGGCCGGCGGCCAGGGAGTGTCCGACGAGGACGTGGAGGCACTTGACGCGGGTCGGCATGCCACCGGCCGAGATGCCGTCGATCTCGGGCACGTCGCCGAGCTCGGCCCGCTGCGCGAGGTAGTGCTCGTGCGCCCTCGCGTAGGCGGCCGCGAGGTCCTCGTCGTGAGCGATCCGCTCGGTCATCTCCTTCATGACCCCAGCCGTCTCGAGGGTGCTCACCGCGCCGGTGAGGCGCGGGCACGTCGCGTAGTACGTCGTCGGGAACGGGGTGCCGTCGGGCAGGCGGGGTTGGGTGCGCAGGACGTCGGGCTCCCCGCACGGGCAGCGGTGGGCCACCTCGGCCACACCGCGCGGGCGGCGTCCGAGCTGGCGCTCGACCGCATCGAGGTCGGCGACCTCGACGTGGTGGGCGGCGGCCGGAGCGGACGGACGGGAGGGGTCGCTCACGCGGGACTCACTTCTCGGGCTCTCAAGGGCGCCGTGGTTGCCGTGGGTGACGACGGGGTCATTGGGGGCGGCTGACCCCGGCGGTGGGTCGGTCGGCGATCTGGATGGACTGCCACACCTTGCCGTACCACGGCGATGCGGCGTTGGCCATGGGCGCGGCGACGACGGGACGCTCCGCGGCGGGAGCGCTCGCCTCGTTGGTCGACGGGTCGATCACGGTGTAGGCGCGGTCGCCGACCCGCACGAACTTGAGGCGTTCGCGGGCCTGGACCTCGATGTAGGCGGGGTCCTTCCACAGCGCGGCCTCGCGCTCGAGCTGTGCCACGGTCGCACGCTGGGCGGTGACCTTGTCCTGCAGGGCCGCGGCGTCACCCCGCTGCTGGACGAGGGAACGAAGGGTGGGCACGATCGTCACGGCGAGCATGACGAGGATGCCGAGCAGGATGGCACCGCGCACCCAGGCGGTCGAGGCCGACGGCGGGGCCGCCTGCTGGCTGCGGGGGCGTGCGGCGAGGGCGGGACGCTCCTTGCCGGCCCCGGGACGGTTCGCGCGCGCAGCCCCGGGACGGGACTGACCCGGGCGGGTGGCCGACGCGCGGCTCGCGCCCGCGCGGCTGGCCGACCGAGCTGAGGACGGGCGACCGGTGGACGCCGAGCCCGACGTCCCGGCGCCGGCCCCCGGCTTGGACGTGCTCTTCGGACCGGCCTTCGGACCGGGCTTGGGACCGGGCTTGGGACCGGGCTTGGGACCGGGCTTGGGACCGGGACTCGCGCCGGGGGCCTGCCGGGGGGAGGCCGGTTGCGCGCTACCGCCCGAGCGGCCCGTCGACGACGGGCGGCCCGGGCGGGACGGCGTGCGGTCGGCCACGAGGTCAGCCCTCGGCGCCGAAGCGGCTCGCGACGAAGCGCGGGAAGGCGCCCGTGCCGGCGTACACGGCGGCGTCGTCGAGCTCCTCCTCGATGCGCAGCAGCTGGTTGTACTTCGCGACGCGCTCGGAGCGGGCCGGGGCGCCGGTCTTGATCTGGCCGCAGTTGGTGGCGACGGCGAGGTCGGCGATGGTGACGTCCTCGGTCTCGCCGGAGCGGTGGCTCATCATGCAGCGGTAGCCGTTGCTCTGCGCGAGCGTCACGGCGTCGAGCGTCTCGGTGAGCGTGCCGATCTGGTTGACCTTGACGAGCAGCGCATTGGCGGTGCCGGTCGAGATGCCGCGACCGAGACGCTCGGGGTTGGTGACGAAGAGGTCGTCGCCGACGATCTGCACCTTGGAGCCGAGCAGGTCGGTCATGGACTTCCAGCCGTCCCAGTCCTCCTCGTTGAGGGGGTCCTCGATGGAGACGAGCGGGTAGGCCTCGACGAGCTCGGCGTAGTAGGCGATCATCTCGTCGGCAGACTTGCTCGCCCCCTCGAAGGCGTAGGAGCCGTCCTCGAAGAACTCGGACGCCGCGACGTCGAGCGCGAGGG
Source organism: Terrabacter sp. Ter38 (assembly GCF_024519435.1). Lineage (GTDB taxonomy): Bacteria > Actinomycetota > Actinomycetes > Actinomycetales > Dermatophilaceae > Terrabacter. Next base: position 328,852 of record NZ_JALJRZ010000003.1, on the reverse strand, counting down.
CGATGTCGCGGCCCGGCTCGTAGCCGGCGGCCTTAATCGCCTCGAGGATGAGGTCGAGAGCGGCACGGTTGGACTCGAGGTTCGGGGCGAAGCCACCCTCGTCACCGAGGCCGGTCGCGAGACCGCGCTCGTGCAGGACCTTCTTGAGCGCGTGATAGACCTCGGCGCCCCAGCGCACGGCCTCGCGGAAGGTGGGCGCGCCGACGGGCGCGATCATGAACTCCTGGATGTCGACGTTGGAGTCGGCGTGCGACCCACCGTTGAGGATGTTCATCATCGGGACCGGGAGCACGTGGGCGTTCGGGCCACCGACGTAGCGGAAGAGCGGCAGGCCGGCCGACTCGGCGGCGGCGTGCGCGACGGCGAGCGAGACGCCGAGGATCGCGTTCGCGCCGAGGTTCTCCTTGTTGGCCGAGCCGTCGAGCGCCATCATCTCGGCGTCGATGAGGCGCTGCTCGCTCGCGTCGAAGCCGACGAGGCGCGGGTTGATCTCCTCGATGACGGCATCGACGGCCTGCTCGACGCCCTTGCCGAGGTAGCGGCCCTTGTCACCGTCACGCCGTTCGGAGGCCTCGAAAGCCCCGGTCGAGGCGCCCGACGGGACGGCCGCGCGAGCGAACGTGCCGTCGTCGAGACGGATCTCGACCTCGACGGTGGGGTTGCCGCGCGAGTCCAGGATCTCGCGGGCGCCAATCTCCTCAATGCTGGCCACTTGGCTCTCCTGTGCTGGTGCTGCTCATGGTGCTCATGGATGCTCGGCGAGGACGAGTCGCAGCGCTGCAGACCCCGCGCGCCGAGCACAGGTACGTGGGGACGAGCCTAGCCCGTGGCGTCTCCGGGCCGGTGGAGCGACCCGGCATACGGGCCGGTGGGTGGATCCATCACTGCAGCCGGCCGAGGGGCGTGGGACACACCGGGAGACACCGGGGCATACCGGTCAGGCGACCAAATTTGTGCTCCCGAAGACCGCCCTATTTACCGTTTCCTGACCCCGCACACCTCCCGGACCTGCATACTCGCAACTAGCCATCCGGGGGGGTGGAGCAGTACGTGATCGCGCCTGGGGGCGCTGGGGGTGGGTGGTGTCCATGGGTGTTCCCATGCGCGAACCAAGGGCTTTGCTGCTCGGAGTCAGTGCGCGTCCTCGAACGCACACGGCCAGCGACCGAGCTCGGGAACACCGTCTGCTGCAGCTGGGGCTGGCACTCGGCGACACCGTGATCATCGCCGTTGTCGTGGCTGTGGCGGGCGTGGGGCACTTCGCCTCGCCGGTCTTCCCGCGCACGAACGACGTCGACGAAGCAGCCATGTCCGTGGGGCCCTGGGTCGTGATGGCATGGATGCTCGCCAACATCCTGCGCGGCAGCTACGCGCAGTCGCACCTGGGGGTGGGCTCGAGCGAGTATGCGCGGGTGCTGAGTGCGGCGGGCATCACCGCCGGCCTCATCGGCATCACGAGCTACCTCACCAAGGCCGACCTGTCGCGGGCCTTCTTCGTGCAGCTGTTCCTCATCGGCGTCCCGCTCCTGCTCCTCTGGCGCTGGTCGGCACGACGGATCATCTACCGGCTGCACGACCGGGGCCTGTTGCTCACTCGGGTCCTGCTCTCCGGTGCCGCGTCGCACGTCGATGACGTGGCTCGGGTGCTCGACCGCGAGCGGTGGCTGGGCTACCGGGTCATCGGGGCCCTGCTGCCCGACCTTGCTCCGGGCACCCTGACGCCCGGTGGTGTGGCCGTGATCGGCTCGACGGAGAACACGGCGTCCGAGGCGCTCGCATCTGATGCCGACCTCGTGCTGCTGACCGGCGGCGCGTTCTCCTCACCCCAGGAGTTCCGGCACATCGCCTGGGACCTCGAGGGCCACGACGTCCAGATGGCGGTGGCGCCCAGTCTCAACGACATCTCCTCCGAGCGGATGGCCATGCGTCCGGTTGGAGGCCTCCCGCTGGTCCACGTCGAACAGCCGCAGAGCCTCGCGGCCTCCCGCAGCTTCAAGCGCATCTTCGACATGGTCGGTGCCAGCACCGCTCTCGCCCTCGCCTCGCCCGTCATGCTCGTCTTCGCGATCCTGACGAAGATCCATGACGGCGGCCCCGTGCTGTTCCGCCAGATCCGGGTCGGCCGTGACGGCGAGCTGTTCGAGTGCCTCAAGTTCCGCAGCATGGTCGTGGACGCCGAGGCTCGCCTGAGTGGCGTCAGCCACCTGAACAAGAATCCGGAAGGCGTGCTCTTCAAGGCCAAGGACGACCCTCGGATCACCCGCGTCGGCTCCATCATGCGCCGCTTCTCCATCGACGAGCTGCCGCAGCTGTTCAACGTCATCAACGGTGACATGAGCCTGGTTGGCCCGCGGCCTGCGCTCCCGTCGGAAGTGCGCCGCTACGAGCCGGACGTCCAACGGCGGCTGCACGTGCGGCCGGGACTCACGGGTCTCTGGCAGGTGTCCGGTCGCAGCGACCTGTCCTGGGACGACACGGTCCGCCTCGACCTCTACTACGTCGACAACTGGTCACCCGTGCAAGACCTCTCCATCCTGGTGCGCACCGTCCGAGCCGTCTTCGCCTCACGCGGCGCGTACTGACCGATCCCACGAGCAGCGAGGACGTGGTCCCTCAACCGCCCTCGCACCCGGGCGGCGCGCACCAGCGCCACCCGAATGCGGGGTCGGCGACGTTCACCCCCCTGACCGGACGTCGCCGATCCCGTGCCCCTCCGCGAGCACGGGTGGCGTCGTCGCCGGACGGCGGACCTCACCCGCGACGCGGTGCCTCGGCGCTGTGCTGCTCGAGCTGGGCGAGCGTCCGGCGAAGGGCGCTCTCTGCGTCGATGCCCTCGTCCCGTGCCCGGCGCACCAGGTCGAGCAGCTGCGCGCCGAGCCCGCCACGCGCGACGGCATCGTCGACGAGGTCCTCGCGGCCCGCCCGACGCAGGCGCGAGACGTACTTCTCGGCCCGGGCCAGGGCCGGCAGCGAGCTCGGGACGCCCTCGACCGGGTGCCTGCGGTGCTGCTTCTCGTCGGCCTTGATCGACTCCCAGTTGGCCTCGACGGCGTCGGCCGTGTCGGCCTCGATGTCGGAGAAGACGTGCGGGTGTCGTCGGACGAGCTTGTCGACGAGCGCACCGGCGACGTCGTCGATGTCGAACGGCTCGCTCGGGTGCTCCTGCGCCACCCGTGACTGGAAGGCGACCTGCAGCAGCAGGTCGCCGAGCTCCTCCTGCATGTGCGCCGGGTCGCCGCTCTCGATGGCCTCGATCGCCTCGTGCGCCTCCTCGAGGAGGTAGGGCACGAGCGACTCGTGGGTCTGCTCGGCGTCCCAGGGGCAGCCGCCCGGCGAGCGGAGCCGGTCCATGACGGCGACGACGTCCAGCAGCCGCGCACCGGGGACGTCGAAGGAGCCGATGAGCAGCTCCACCTCAGGCGGTTCGGGCAACCGCGTCACCTCCACGGCGATCGAGTCGCTGAGACCGGGGTCACCGTCGGACGAGCCGACCCAGACGACGTCACCCCCCTGGGAGGCGGAGACGAGGTCGCGAGCGAGGTCGGCCGGGTGACCGTCCCCACGGGGAAGCACCGTGATGCCGGCCTCGACGAGCGCGGCAACCTGCGGCTCGTCGGGACGGCCCCACACGGCATGGGCCCCCGCGAGGCTCTGCCACGCCTCACGGGTCAGCAGACCCGGAGCGATGCGTGGGGTCGTGACGAGGAGGACGACGCGGGCGGTCACGACGGAGGGCTGCTGAGGTCTACTGGGCCGGGGCGGTGGCCGGGGCGGTGGCCGGGGCGGTGTTGCCGCCCGGCTTGACCCAGTTGGGCGTCTGCTGGCCGATGGTGAAGTAGACGGGCCCCTCGGCGGACGGCACGACGGAGCCGTACTTGGGGTTGACGCTGATGTCGGCCTTCTTGAGGTCCGCGCGGTAGGCGGCGACGTCGGCGGGTGTCATCTTCTGCGACTGGATGAGGGCGACCGCGGCGACGAACTCCTTCGTCGTGTCGGTGGCGTCGGGGATCGAGGAGATGACCGAGGCGTACGTCTCGTCGGGCTTCCAGCTGCCGGACTTCTCGACGGCGTCCTTGAGCAGCGGCGCCGCCACGAGCGCTGTGACGACGATGTTCTCGGCGAAGTCGAGCTTGGCCGCCTTGAGCTGGTCGTACGTCTCCCGCACGTCGGACTCGTGGATGACCTCGCCGTTGACGACGGCGGCAGCCTGCTGGCGCGTCTCGAAACCGCACCCGCCGAGCAGCGACACGGCGCCGAGCGCGGCGATGCCGACGACGGCCACGCGCCTCGCGGGTTGAGCAGACCAAGCCTTCACTGATTTCCTCCTCTGGCGGATGCGTCTGACATCCTACGGTGCTCCCACACGGGTCGCCGCCGCCCCCGACGACCGGCCCGTCGACGCGCTCGACGACGCGCCTGACGAGGCCGCGGCGACCGACGCGGCGGCGATGTCGTCGAGCAGGACGGCGGTGATCAGCTGCCGCGCCCAGGTCAGCACCTCGACGTCGCGCAGCGGCTTGCCACCCACCCGGGCCGTCATCGGGGCCGGGACGAGGATGGTGCCGAGGGCCTCCTTGACGATCGTGCCCGGGTAGAGGCGCATGAGCCGCAGCTGCTGGCTGTCGCGCAGGTCCTTGACCGGCCCGAAGCGCACGACCTTGCCCTGCAACCCGATGTCGCCGATGCGCGCCTCGCGGGCCACGACGCGCAGCCGCGCGACCTCGAGGAGGTTCTCGACGGGCTTGGGCGGTGCGCCGTAACGGTCGCGCAGCTCGGCCTCGATCTCGTCGACGGCCTCGAACCTCTCGACCGTCGCGAGCTTCTTGTAGGCCTCTAGACGCAGCCGCTCCCCCGGCACGTAGTCGTGCGGCAGGTGCGCGTCGACGGGCAGCTCGATCTTGATCTCGGCCGGAAGGTCGACGGCGTCGCCGCGGAAGTCGGCCACGGCCTCACCGATGAGGCGCACGTAGAGGTCGAACCCGACGCCCTGGATGTGGCCGGACTGCTCGCCGCCCAGCAGGTTGCCGGCGCCGCGGATCTCGAGGTCCTTCATGGCCACGGCCATGCCCGAGCCGAGATCGGTGTTGCTGGCGATCGTGCGCAGACGGTCGTGCGCCGTCTCGGTCATCGGCTTCTCGGGCGGGTAGAGGAAGTAGGCATATGCTCGCTCGCGGCCACGGCCGACGCGACCGCGCAGCTGGTGCAGCTGGGACAGTCCGAGGACGTCGGAGCGCTCGACGATGAGGGTGTTGGCGTTGGAGATGTCGAGGCCGGTCTCGACGATCGTCGTGCAGACGAGCACGTCGAAGCGCTTCTCCCAGAAGTCCTCGACGACCTGCTCGAGCTTGTGCTCGCCCATCTGACCGTGGGCGGTGGCGATGCGCGCCTCGGGCACGAGCTCGCGCAGTCGCGCCGCCGCCTTCTCGATGCTGCTCACCTTGTTGTGGACGAAGAACACCTGGCCCTCGCGGAGCAGCTCCCGCCGGACCGCAGCCGTGATCTGTTTCTCGTCGTAGGCGCCGACGAAGGTCAGCACCGGGTGGCGCTCCTCGGGCGGCGTGGCGAGCGTGGACATCTCGCGGATGCCGGTGACGGCCATCTCGAGCGTGCGTGGGATCGGCGTGGCAGACATCGACAGGACGTCGACGGCGGTGCGCATCGTCTTGAGCAGCTCCTTGTGCTCGACGCCGAAGCGCTGCTCCTCGTCGATGACGACGAGGCCGAGGTCCTTGAACGTCACGTCCTTGGCGAGGAGGCGATGCGTGCCGATGACGAGGTCGATCGTGCCGTCTGCCATCCCGGCCATGACGTCCTTGGCCTCCTTGTCGCTCTGGAAGCGCGAGAGGGAGGCCACCTTGACCGGGAACTGCGAGTAGCGCTCGGCGAAGGTCTGCTGGTGCTGGCTGACGAGGAGGGTCGTCGGCACGAGGACCGCGACCTGCTTGCCGTCCTGGATGGCCTTGAACGCCGCACGAACGGCGATCTCGGTCTTGCCGTAGCCGACGTCGCCGCAGATGAGCCGGTCCATCGGGACCTGCTTCTCCATGTCGGCCTTGACCTCGTCGATGCTGATCAGCTGGTCGGGGGTCTCGACGTAGCCGAAGGCGTCCTCGAGCTCGCGCTGCCACGGGGTGTCGGGCGCGAAGGCGTGTCCCTTCGTGGCCTGCCGGGCGCTGTAGAGACGGATGAGGTCGGCCGCGATCTGCCTGACGTAGCGCTTGGCCCGCGACTTCGTCTTGGACCAGTCGGAGCCACCCATCTTGTTGAGGGTGGGCTCCTCACCGCCGACGTACTTCGTCACCTGGTCGAGCTGGTCGGTGGGGACGAAGAGACGGTCACCGGGCTGGCCCCGCTTGCCCGGGGCGTACTCGATGACGAGGTACTCGCGCGTCGCGCCGGCGACGGTGCGCTGCATCATCTCGACGAAGCGGCCGACACCGTGCTGCTCGTGGACGACGTGGTCGCCCGGGCGCAGCTGCAGCGGGTCGACCTGGTTGCGGCGCCGCGACGGCATACGACGCATGTCCTTGGTGGACGTGCCGCTGCCGGGCTGGCCGGTGAGGTCGGTCTCGGTGAGCACCTCGACGCGGGCGCCCTCGTGGACGAAGCCGCGGCCGAGCGTGGCGGTCGTGACGTGGACCCAGCCCGGCTCGAGCGCGTCCTCGCGGGTGGTGTCGAGGGGACGCACGGCGACCTCGTGCTCCCCGAGCACCTCGGCGACGCGCTTGGCGAGACCGGGGCCCTCGGTGACGACGGCGACGGCCCAGCCGTCGGCGACCCGCTCGCGCAGGTGCTTGACGGCGCGGTCGGTGTCGCCCCGGAAGGCCTCGGGGTCGGTGGTGCGCACGGCGAGCCGCTCGTCGACGTCGTCGTCCTCGATGACGAGCTCGTCATCGGCGGCGAACGGGCTGAGCGTCCACCAGGGGCGGTCGTGTGCGGCGGCGTGCGCGCGCACCTGGGCGAGGGTCCAGTAGGACGCGCTGCCGAGCAGTGACTGCAGGTCGACGGGGACCTCGTTGCCGGCGGCGGCGTTGGCCCAGCTCGCCTCGAGGAACTCATCGCTCGTCGCGACGAGGTCGTGGGCGCGGCGTCGGATGCGCTCCGGGTCGGCCAGCAGCACGAGAGCGGTCGGCGGCAGGACGTCGAGGACGGACTCCATGCCGTCGACGAGGGCCGGGGCCAGCGACTCCATACCCTCGACCGCGATGCCTTCGGCGACCTTGGAGAGCATCTCCGAGACCCCGGGGAGCTGGTCGGCGAGGGCTCGGGCACGGGCTCGGACGCCGTCGGTGAGCAGCAGCTCGCGACAGGGCGGCGCCCACAGTCCGTGGTCCGCCATCTCGAGGGAGCGCTGGTCGGCGACCTTGAACCAGCGCACCTCCTCGACCGTGTCGCCCCAGAACTCGATGCGGACCGGGTGTTCCTCGGTGGGCGGGAAGACGTCGAGGATGCCGCCGCGCACGGCGAACTCGCCACGCCGCTCCACGAGGTCGGTGCGCGTGTAGGCCGCGGCCACCAGGGCGTCGACGACGTCAGGCAGGGCCCGCTCGTCACCGGGCCGCAGCGCCACGGGCACGAGGTCGCCGAGACCCTTGGTCAGCGGCTGCAGCACCGCGCGCACGGGGGCCACGACGACCGACAGCGGGCCGTATGCCGTGTCGCTGGGGTCGGGGTGCGCGATCCGGCGCAGCACGGCGAGGCGCCGGCCGACGGTGTCGCTTCGCGGTGAGAGCCGCTCGTGGGGCAGCGTCTCCCAGGAGGGGAAGACGGCGATCCGGTCGGCGGAGAGGAGGAGCCCGAGCGCGCTCGCGAGGTCCTCGGCCTCGCGCGTGGTCGCCGTGACGACCACGACCGGGGCGGCCTCGTTGACGGCCGCGGCGGCGGCCTCGGGGCCGCGCGCTGCGGAGTTATCGCCCGGAGCGTCCGCTCCGGAGCGGTCGGCCTGCTGGGCCAGCGCGGCGACGAGGAACGGCCGGGTGCCGTCACTCGCGGAGACGTCGACGAGACGGGCACGCCCGACCTGCTTGAGGACGTGGCGGACATCGGGAAGCGCCCTGAAGGCGGACATCAGTGGGTGCGACATCAGACTGCCAAGTCTAGGTGCGCCCGGTGACAGGTCCGGACCCCGGTTGGCACGTGCATACCGGGAACGGCTTCGGCGCCGAGAAGCCGTCGGCCGGCCGCAACCCTTCCCGTTTCGTCGTTTCGCGACGGTGCGGCAGAGGCGCCCGTAGCATCAGCATCGGGGATCTCAGCGATAACAGTCGGCGCCTTCGGGACGGCACCGACGAGTGGGGGACATTTCATGGTGGGTCAACGCGGGGTACATGACGCGCGGCTTTCGATCGCGATGCTCGGTACGCGGGGTGTGCCGGCACGATATGGCGGCTTCGAGACAGCCGTGGAGGAGGTGGGCAGGCGCCTCGCCGCTCGCGGCCATCACGTGCGGGTCTACTGCCGCGAGGGTAACGTCGAGGAGCACCTGACCTCACACCTCGGGATGGAACTCGTCACGCTACCGACACTGAGGCGACGCACGCTCGATACGCTTGCGCACACCGGTGTCTCCACGATGCACCTGCTCGCTCACCGCACCGACGTCGCCTTCGTCTTCAATGCGGCCAACGCGCCGTTTCTGCCGGCGCTTCGAGCCGCCCGCATCCCGGTGGCGACGCACGTCGACGGCCTGGAATGGAAGCGCGCCAAATGGGGCCAGGCCGGTCGGAACTACTACCGCCGCGCCGAGGAGATGAGCGTGCGGCTGTCCGACGCGCTCATCGCTGATGCGCAGGGCATCGCCGACTACTACGACCGCGAGTTCGGCGCCCTGACCGAGCTGATCGCCTACGGGGCGCCGATTCTCGAGAACGTCGGCTCCGACCGGCTGCTCGAGATGGACGTACGGCCGGGCCAGTACCACCTCGTCGTCGCCCGCTTCGAGCCTGAGAACCACGTTGATGTCATCGTCGAGGGCTACGTGCGCAGCTCGGCCGAGAAGCCGCTCGTCGTCGTGGGGTCCGCCCCCTACGCCTACGAGTACATCGCCAAGGTACGGAGGCTGGCCGGTCACGATACGCGCGTGCGTCTCGTCGGCGGCATCTACGATCAGGAGCTGCTCGACCAACTCTACGGCAACGCTCTCACCTACCTCCACGGCCACTCGGTCGGCGGCACCAACCCGTCGCTGCTGCGTGCCATCGGCGCCGGCGCCCCCACCATCGCCTACGGCGTCGACTTCAACCGCGAGGTTCTGCGAGAGGAGGGTCGCTACTTCCTCGAGGCCGACGACCTGCCCGAACTGCTGGCCGACGCCGAGTTCTTCGATGACCTCACCAACGAACGCGGCGACCGGCTGCGTCGGCGGGCCCGTGACTACGATTGGGACCGCGTCGCCGACGAGTACGAGAATCTCGCTTTCGCGCTGGCCGCGCGCGAGACGAGCGGACCGCAGCGCCGACGTCGTCGGCCTTCCCTCGCCGTGACCTCCAGCGATGTCATCGGCCACGCCCCTTCCGCTGCACGAACCAGTGTCACGCCCGTCCCCCCGCCCGATCTCGACGTGTCCGCTGCGAGGGTTCATGGACCGGCCGGTGAAGGGGCGGGGCCGTCGCCTGACACGGCCGCGGCCAACACGCAGCCGTCCTCGCTCACCTAGGAACAGCCGTGAATCGTCACCTGCGCCACGCCGTGCTCGCCTTCAGCGTGCGAAGCCGCACGAAGAAGGCCCGGACCATCCGGGCGTTCATGCAGGAGGTGGGCGTCTCTGACGTGATCTTCGTCGGCTGCAGCCCCGGTAGCAACGTCAACGAGATGATCGTCGAGCGGTCGGTGGCCCAGCAGTCGAGGGTTCTCGCCGCCGTCGACGTGCTGGCGTGCCCAGCGCTCGAGTGGCCGTTCGTGCGCGCGGACGGACGATCCCTTCCGTTCGCCGACCGCCAGACCGACTTCATCGTGGCCCAGGCCGTGATCGAGCATGTGGGTGGCATAGAGGACCAGCGGCGGTTCGTCCAGGAGCAGTCGAGGGTCGGGCGCAGCTGGGTCATCACAACCCCCAACCGCTGGTTCCCCATGGAGTCACACACCGCCACCGTGCTGCTGCACTGGCTCCCTCAGTGGCGGCGCAGGCGGTCGGAGTTCACCCGGCTGCTGAGCCTCTCCGAGTTCAAGGCGCTGCTCCCAAAGGGCACCCGGGTCGTCGGTTCGCCCTGGTCGTCCACCTTTCTCGCGTTCTACGTGGCACCGCCGGCGACGCAGGCCCGACAGCCGGGCGGCCATCACGTCGTCGGGAAGCGAACCAATTGAGCATCAACGTGATTCGCGCGCGCACACGCCCCGACCGGTCAGGGCCTGCACGGTCGTCGACCGTTGTCGACCCCGAGGCCCGAGGCACCAGCACCTTCCGGCGCGACATCGAGGGCCTGCGCGCCATCGCGGTGCTGATCGTGGTGCTGGGCCACTTCTTCCGGCTGCCCGCGGGGGGCTACATCGGGGTCGATGTCTTCTTCGTCATCTCCGGCTACCTCATCACCGGCATCCTGCTGCGTGGTGAACGCCGGTTCGGTCGGGTCAGCCTCACCGCCTTCTACGGCCAGCGCGCCCGTCGCATCCTGCCGGCCGGCACCCTCGTCCTGCTCGTCACGGTTGTGGCCGCCTTCGCTCTATGGCCCACGCCACGAGCGACTCAGACGCTCCTCGACTCCGCCGCCGCCGCGGCCTTCGTCGGTAACTGGCACCTGATCGCAATGGGCACGGACTACCTGCAGGCAGCAGACGCCGTGTCGCCGGTGCAGCATTACTGGTCCCTCGCCGTCGAGGAGCAGTTCTACATCGTCTGGCCCCTGCTGCTCATGGTCCTGCTCTGGGTGTCGCGCCGGTGGGAGGCTCCCGCACGACGGCGACTCCTGCTCGTCGCCCTGGGCCTGGTTGCCCTGGCCTCCCTTGCCGTTGCCGCCTACCGGCAGGCACGCGACCCCAGCGTCGCGTACTTCGACAGCGTCGGACGTGCCTGGGAGGTGGCGGCAGGTGCGCTCGTCGCCGTCGGTACGTCCACAGCATCCCGCCGACGTCCAGACGACGGACGTCACCGGGGGCGCCTCGCCGCGATCGGACTGCTCGGGCTCGTCGCTGTGTTCGCGGCCGCGTTCACCCTCGACACCGGCTCCAGCTTTCCCTATCCGTGGGCGCTCGTACCCGTGCTCGGCACCGTCGTCGTGATCTGGGCGCGGGATGAGAACGGCCCGGTGGCAAGGCTGCTCGGGCTGGCCCCCCTGCAGTTCGCCGGGCGGATCTCCTACTCCCTTTACCTGTGGCACTTCCCGATCGGCATCTTCGGGGCGGTGCTGCTGGGCGATTCCGTCTTCGCAGGTCTGGTGCTCCTGATGATGAGCATCGGCGTTTCGGTCCTGTCCCAGCGGTGGGTAGAGACGCCTTTCCGGGCACACCGTGCCGCACCAGGCCCGCTGCGTCTGGACGTGGTCGTCGCCGCGGGCGTCGCGGTGCTCATCGTCGGGATGATCGGCGTGCAGCTGAAGGGGCCGGCTCTCGTGCGCTCGTCCGCGGCCGCCCTCGACGCGCTGGGCCGCTCGGCGCCCCAGCGCACCTTCCCGACGACGGGCGAGCCGCAGGCCGCTCGCCTGCAGGCCATGATCGCGCAGGCGGCCGATGCCACCAGTTGGCCGAACCTCTCGCCGTCGGCCGACGAGCTGACCGCTGCCCAGGCACCGCCCCAGATGTCACTTGCGCCAACCGGATGCCGCAACGACGTCGCCTCGCCCGGCATCCCCCGCACCTGCGAGGGCGGCACCACCGCGGCCACCCGCACTGCCGTGCTGGTCGGCGACTCGGTTGCGCTCTCGTGGGCACCCACGCTGGAACGAGCCCTCGTGCCGCAGGGCTGGCGCGTCGTGTCACTGGGCTATGCGAGCTGCCCGCTCGTCGCGGTCGACGTCAACCAGCGGGCGGCGAACTCCCGCTTCCCAGCCCAGTGCCGTGACGCGAGACAGCGGATGCTCGACGAGGTCGGTCGGCTCCAGCCCGATCTCGTCGTGGTGTCCTCCTCGGAGGGTTCGCTGCTCTACCTCGACAGCGGCGCCACCGGCTCGGCCGCCCAGGCGGAGTGGCAGCGCGGGACGGCGGCCACCCTGACGGCGCTGTCCCGTCTCGACACCGACGTCGTCGTCCTCGGCGCGCCACCACGCGTCGACGACCCGGCGACCTGCCTATCGCGTGTCGGGGGCCCTTCGCGCTGCCTCAGCCATCGGGGTGAGCTGACCGACGAGGCGGCCGCCGCCACCGCGGCCGCGGTGGCCGAGACCCGGGCGAGCTTCGGCCAGCGGTCGGTGACGTCCGTCGACGTGCGCGCCTGGTTCTGCACCCCCGACGGCCGGTGCCCCGCGTTCGCCGGCGACACGATGCTGCGCACCGACTCGACCCACCTGACGATGCGCGCGGCACAGATGCTGGGCACGGTGTTCGCCGCGGCCGTTGCTCCGGCCCTGGCCGAGTGACCGGGTGAGGAGAAGCGGCGGATGTGGCCAAATACCTCAGACGCCTCCGGCGGCGCCAGTACGATGGCAAGCGGGGATGACGACACACGGCGGGGGCAGACTGATCATGGGGGACATGGTGGGTAAAGACGCGCGCGTCGGGTACGCGCCGGGGGTCTACGACCTCTTTCACATCGGGCATCTGAACATCCTGCGGATGGCCAGGTCGCAGTGCGACCACCTCATCGCCGGCGTCGTATCCGACGAGATGGCCGAACTCGCCAAGGGGCGACGTCCCGTCGTCCCTCTCTCCGAGCGGCTGGAGATCGTCGACCACATCCGGTTCGTCGACCAGGTGCACGCCGAGACCGTTCCCGACAAGCTCGAGACCTGGTCGGAGCTGAAGTTCGACATCTTCTTCAAGGGCGATGACTGGAAGGGCACGCGCAAGGGAATCGAGCTCGAGCGGCGATTCGGGGACGTCGGGGTCGAGGTCGTCTACTTCCCCTACACCCGCGAGACGTCGAGCACGATCCTGCGCAACTTCCTTGCGGCTTCCTGACCAAGGTCGCTGCAGACATTGAGTTCTCGCACGGTCATCATCCGGCGACCAGCGACACCACGCCTTTGGGGGCAGATCACGTGACCGCTAGAGAAGGTTCCACCGAGACGCTCGGCGAGACCGTCGACCGGCTGCGCAGCCACCAGAAGCCAAACCGCGGAGCGCCCGCGTACTCGCGGTTCGTGAACCGGCCTGCGGGCCGCGTGCTCGCGGCCGCCTCATACCACGCGGGATTGACCCCGAACGGTGTCACCGCGATCAGCGCCGGCTTCTCCCTCACCGGCATCCTGCTCGTCGGTGCGCTGCCGCGATCTGTCCCCCTCGGCATCCTCGTAGCTCTGCTGCTCGCTGTGGGTTACGCGTTCGACTCCGCCGACGGGCAGCTCGCCCGCCTCCGCGGCTCGGGTGCACCGTCAGGTGAGTGGCTCGACCACGTGGTCGACTGCGCGAAGATCACCGCCCTGCACCTGGCGGTGCTTCTTGGTGTTCACCGCACGTTCGGGGACTCCGCCGTCAGCCTCCTGCCGATGCTCTTCCTGCTCGTGGCGAACATGCTCTTCTTCACCTTCGTCCTCACCGACCAGCTGAAGCGCAACCAGGGGGGCCGGGGCGCCACGAAGGATGAGCCGGCGTCCACCCTGCGCTCCATCGTCGTCATTCCGACCGACTACGGCCTGCTCTGCGTCGTGTTCGTGCTGTGGGGCCTCCCCAACGCGTTCGTCGCCGTGTACGGGCTGCTGCTGCTCGGCAGCCTCGGCTACCTCGTGCTCGGGTTGCCGAAATGGTTTCGCGACGTCGACCTCTCCCCGGACGCCGCGTGAGCCCCGCAGCCGACAACCGACCGGTCGTCGTTGTCGCACACCCGGGGGCCGAGCTCTATGGGTCGGACCGGATGCTTTGTGAGTCGGTCCAGGGTCTGGTCGAGTCGGGTCACCGCGTCGTCGTCGCCCTTCCGTCCGACGGTCCGCTCGTCGCCCAGCTGGAGAACCGCGGCGCCGAGTGCCGGGTGCTGGCCATGCCGGTGCTGCGCAAGGCGGCCCTGCGACCTCGCGGGTTCCTCTCCCTCGTCGCCACCCTCCTGCGCTCCGCGGGGCCGACGGCCGCCCTGCTGCGCGAGGTGCGGCCCGTGGCCGTCTACGTGAGCACCCAGACCATCCCCTCGTGGGTGCTGGCCGGGCGGCTCGCCCAGGCACGCACCGTGTGCCACGTGCACGAGGCCGAACGTCACCCGTCGGGCATGATCGAGCGCGGCATGGTGTGGCCCCTGGCTGCGGCCCACCGTGTCCTCGCGAACAGCGAGTACTCCGCCAGAGTCCTCACCGACGTCCTGCCACGGCTGGCCGGGCGCAGCCAGGTCGTGCCGAACGGGGTCGCGGGTCCCGACTCGTCCCACTCCAGCCCGGCCCGCGCCGACCTGGGCGGGACGGTCCGTCTGTTGTTCGTAGGTCGACTGTCCCCGCGCAAGGGTCCCGACGTCGCTGTGCGCGCCGTGCGCGAGCTGCGCGGACGCGGCATCCCTGCCTCGATCGGGCTGCTCGGCGACGTCTTCGCCGGCTACGAGTGGTTCGAGCGCGACCTGCGCACCCAGGCGGCCGACCTCGTCGACGTGGATGCCGTGTCGTTCCTCGGCTTCCGATCCTCCGTCTGGGAGACCATCGAGAGCCACGACGTCGTCGTCGTCCCCTCGACCCAGCCCGAGCCGTTCGGGAACACGGCCGTCGAGGCCGTGCTGGCCGGGCGCCCCGTCGTTGTCAGCCGCACGGGCGGCCTGCCCGAGGCCGTCGCCGGAGTGGCGAGCGCCGTCGTGGTCGAACCCGGTGACGCCGAGGCCCTTGCCGATGCCGTGGCGCAGGTCGTCGCCGACTGGCCCGGATTCGTCGAGCGCGCCGAGGCGGCCCGCAAACCCGCGGGAGAGCGATTCTCCCCCCAGCGCTACCGTCGCGCCGTCGCGCAGGCGGTCGACGGCGGCCCCGGAGCCGACGCCCCGCTCGCCACCGAGCGGCTGGTCTCAGCCGACTCGTAGTCGGCGCACCGACAGGGCGCCGTCGATGGCGGACCGTCCCACGTGCACGTAGTCTCCGCGGAAGCGCGAGTCGGCGACGGTGACGCTCGCGCCGGTGTCGAGCCTCGTCCAGATGAGCGCCGTCGGTGTGACCACCAGTCGCAGCGGCACCCAGGTGCCGACCACGGGAGCACCACCGGACACCGGCTTGCCGAGTGGCACCCCGTCCTGCGACCCGGCGGCGTGGGCCCAGAGCTCGAGGCTGCCGTCCATGCGCAGCAGCGCGTGGTAGCCGTTCTGGGTGCCCTGCCGGTGCTCGTAGTACCGGTCGTCGGCGTGGCCGAACGCGACCGTGAAGTTCGTGGACGACTGGGTCGGCATGCGATCGACTCGCACCTCGAGCGAGAGCTCGTAGGGGCCTGACGGCTGACGCAGCGGAGCGAGCTGGCCGAACGTCACGAACGACTGTCGGTCGGCAAGCGTCAACCCGATCGCACCCTCACCCGGCCAGGCCAGGGCGTAGTCGTTGCTCTCGGGTCGGTGCGTCATCTCCCCCGGTGAGATGGCGCCCGATTCCCACACGTCGGCGCGCAGCGCGGTCGTGGTTCCCCCGAGGTAGCCGATGCTCGACACGACGGCCCCGGCGGCCCCATTGCCGAGGTGGTGGGCCAGCTCGGAGCGTCGGTGCACCCCGAAGACCCAGACCGGCACCTTCGTCGCGACGGCGGCGGCGAGCAGCTTGTCCGGGAGCCACTCGGCGTTCTCGTTGCTGGGAACAACGAGGTAGTCGGTCCGTGGGTCGAGGCGGGCGGCCAGCTCCTTGATGCGGGCCGGCGTGGTCTCGAAGAAGCTGCCGAGGTAGCCGAACACGGGGTAGCCGGCCTCCTTGGCCTCGGCGAACCGGGTCGAGCTGACGTGCAGCTTGATCACCGCCGACTCCTTGAGCCGTTGCTGCTCCACCATCTCGACCATGGCGGGGTAGGCCTCGTGGTCCTTGGCCTCGAGGCACAGGACGGCTCGGGAGCCGACCTTCGCCAGCACGTCCTCGAGGCGGCTCAGCCGTGGCGCCCGCTCGCCCGACCAGCGTGGCCCGAGTCGTGGCACCTGCAGCCGGGCGTTCTGAACCTGCGACCAGGGCAGCTTCGAGATCGTACCGGAGAGGTCGGTGGTGCGGTCGAGCGTGAGGTCGTGCTGGCAGACCAGCACGCCGTCGAGGGTCCGCACGACCGAGATCTCGAGGGCCTTGGCGCCCCAGCCGAGGGCGGCCTCGTAGGCCTCCAGGGTGTGCTCTGGGACGACGTCGCCGGCACCACGGTGGCCGATCAGGTACCCAGTGCCGCGCTCGGCCACCCACCTGGCAACCGTGTAGTCGCCGGCCCTCACCGGTGCCTCGCCCTGGCAGCCGGCGGTCGCGGAGGCGACCACCACCGCACCACCGAACGCCCGCAGCAAGGAGCGCCGGGACACCGCCCGGTCGCCCCACGTCGCGAACGGCAAGGAGCCCTGCCGCCCGTAGCGTGGGGGGTCGCTCATGGTCGTCTCATCCCAGGCTCAGGGCTTCCTCTGACTCCTCCGGAGTCGTGAGCACCAGCCCGATCTCCATCTGCACGCGGCTCATGCTGGCGCTCACGGCCCGGTCGATCACGATACCGATGGCTGCGGTGGTCATGGCGCTGAGACCGTTGATGGCGGCCCGGGTCTCGGCGGCCGGCGTCTCGAACTGGTCGATGACGAGTATGACGCAGTCGGCGATCTCGACGGCCGTCGGGATGTCCGCCTGGGACAGCACCGGGGAGGCGTCGACGAGCACGGTGTCGTACTGCGTCCGGGCGTAGTCGAGCAGCTCGGCGAGCTTGTGTCCGGCGCCGATCTCCAGCAGCTCTTCGTGGCTGTGGCCGAGCTGGAGCAACCGCAGGTTCGGGAACGGGGTCTTGGTCACGGCCTCGTCGAGGCCCAGCACCCCCTTGACGGCCTCGAGCCCGTTGCCGTTCGACGCCACCTCGAACGCCTCGGCCGTGCCGTGGCCGCTGAACGAGGCGTCGACCACGAGCACGGCGTCACCGCGCTGGGCCAGCGCTCGTGCCAGCCCGATGACGGTCGGGGTGGCTGACGGCTCGCCGGCCGGCGAGCACGCAACGACGAGTCGATGCCTGGTGGTGGCGAGGTGGCTGAGGTTGCGGGCCAGCCGGTGGTAGGCAAGACGGCGGCCCTCCGGCAGCATCGAGTCGTTCTTCCGCCTCCCCCGGTCTCCCCCGGGGATGATGCCGACGACGGGCATCCCGGTCATGCCGGTCACGCCCTGCGGTGTCCGGGTGGCCATCCGCCTGAGTCGGATCGAGGCGATGGCAAGCCCGATGGCGGCTCCCAGGATGAGACCGAACACGGTCGAGACGACGAGCTTGGTCAGCGACGAGTTCTTCCTGACGAAGGGCCCGTCGACGATCGTGAAGGTGGTCGCGTTGTCGTTGGTGACGGGCAGGTCCACGAGCTGGTTCACGAGCGCCGTGAACTCGGAGGGCAGGACCTCGATCACCCGGCGAGCCTCGTCAGGGGTGGACCCCTGGACGTTGAGCGTCATGATGACGGTGTCCTTGTCGAGGGTGGCCGAGATCCGGTCGGCCATGGCTGCCGCGCTCGAGTTGCCACCGAGGCGTGCAATCACTCGATCGGCGAGACGTGTGCTGTTGGCAAGCCGGATGTAGCTCTCCATCCGCTGGACGGCCAGCGAGGTGGACTGCGAGACGGCCACGTTGTCGGCGCGCTTGCTGTTGGCGAAGACCCGAGCTGAGGCGAGGTAGCCCGAGGCGTCCTTCAGCTGCATGAAAGCCCCGATGGCACCACCAAGAAGGCTGCAGGCGACGATGAGCACGATGTAGCGCTTGATCAGTGACCAGTAGCTGGAATGCTCCATCCCCAACCTCCTGGCGTCGGGCCGGACTGCGGCTCGTGGTTTCCGGATCTCATCGACGTTTCCCTATCATGTCGCTAGCCATCTGCTCTACCTGCCCGTTTTGTCGTATTCCGGTGAAGACGATGCTGCGCACGAGGGCGCCGTCCTGCAGCGCCGAGCCCAGCGACCTGCCTCGGAGACCCCGGCGACGGTGCTCGTCCAGCACCTGGTCGAGCAGCGCCGCCCGTTCGAGCAGGGGCGGGGGCGCGTCGGTCACGCCGTCGTCGGCTCCGGCGATCCCGTCGTGGGCGAGCAGCAGGGCACCCGGCCGGGCACCCTCGATCGCCTTGTCCAAGCGTTCCGACTGCGTGACGTTCTTCCAGTCCCAGGTGGTGCTGTCCCACAGAACCGGCACGAGACCGGCGCTCCTGGTGGCGGCCCAGGTCACGGGCGTCTGGCTGCCGTACGGCGGACGGAACCATCGCACCGGCACCCCGGCGAGCTGCTCGAGCTCGGCGCGAGCGGCCCGGGTGCGACGCCGCGCCTCGGTGAAGCCGAACGTCGTCAGGGGCCGGTGGTCGGGGCCGTGCAGCGCGATCTCATGGCCGGCATCCCGGATGCGGGTCAGCAGGTGTGGATGGCGCCGAGCACGGCCCACGAGCACGAAGAACGTGGCGGTGGCCTCGTGTCGGGCGAGCACCTCGAGCACCTTCGGGGTCTCGACCTCGTCGGGTCCGTCGTCCAGGGTGATGACCACGGAGGCGCCCGTCGTGCCCGTGACCGAACCGAGCATCCAGCCCTGCCCACGCACCCATCGTCTGGCGGCGGCCGCCGGCCCCCGCTTCGTCGTGACATTCACCGTGCGTACTCCTCGACGGTGCGGCCGAGGGCTCCGTAGACCATCCCCGCTCCTCGGTAGGCGAGCCGAAGCCCCTTGGCCTGGCCGGCGACCGACCGAGTGAGCATCCCGAGGGCGTAGCGACCCAACCCGGCCACGACGCGGCCGGCGCCTCCTCCGGCGCACCGGGCGCGAGCCCGCAGCCGCGCGGCGCGACCGGCGGTCATGGCCCGCTCGACGAGTGACCACGTGTTCCCGTGGCTGAACGAGCGATTGAGGACCCACGTGCGGTTCATTCGGTTCGTCGGCACCTGGTCGATGACGTGCGACTCATCGCACCACACGATGCGGCCACCGCTGTCGGAGAGCTGACGGGTGAAGAGGGTGTCCTCCCCCCCGGTGAGCCCGAAGCGCGGGTCGAAGTCGAGACCCAGGGAACGCACCGCGTCGAGGTCGAGCAAGAGGTTGCCGGCCGGGGCGACGGGCACGACCGTGCGGGTGGGCAGACTGCGGCGGCGGAAGAAGCCTCCGGCGACCAGCCATGCGTCGGGTTCGCTCTCGTAGCTCTCGAGCACCCGACCCGCGACGGCCGCGGGCTCGTCGATCATCCACGCGTCGACCAGGAGCGTGAGCCAACCCGGCCCGGGCCGGCCGTCGTCGTCGATGAAGGCGAGCAACCGGCTGGAGCCGCTCTCGGCGATCGCCCGGCTGCGCACGGCGCTCAGGCCCGGAACAGGCTCATGTACATAGTCGACGCCCTCGCCCATCGAGCGCACGATGACCTCGGCTCCACCCGCCGGGTCGTTGTCAACGATGAGCACGCGCACGGCGAAGCCGGGTCGCTGCTCGAGGGCGGCCGCCGCATCGCGCAGCATGGGCACGAGCTCCAGGAGGTCGTCGTTTCGGCGAAAGGTGGGCACGGCCACGGTGACGGTGATCACGCGAGAGACCCGCTCGCCGGCGCGATCGTCGTCGTCGTAGGGCTGTTGGACGGTCCGAGGCCGACCACGTCGTCGTAGAGCGCCTCCAGCCGCTCCATCTGGCGCTGGCCGTCGAAGCTCTGCACCGCGCGCTGTTGCCCTGCCCGACCCAGCGACTGCGCCAGGGCGTGGTCGCCCAGCACGCGGACCATAGCCGCGGTCAGCGCGGCGATGTCCCCTTCTGGCACGAGCAGGCCGCTCTCGCCGTCGGCGACGGCCTCGGGGACGCCGGCGTAGTCGTACCCAATGACAGGGGCGCCCGCCATCGAGGCCTCAATGATCGTTAGACCGAAGGCCTCAGCCGCGCCGTCGGACGAGCGCTTGGACGGAGCGACGAACAGCCGCGTCGACGAGAGCAGGTGGGTCACCTCGGCCGACGACCGCGGTCCGAGGAATCTCACGTCACCGTCGGGGAGCAGATCCGTCGCCAGCGCCCCGAGCCGGGCCCTTTCGGGTCCGTCGCCAACAATGCTGAGCGACGCAGCGGCCCGCATGTCGGGCGGCAGAGCGGCATACGCCCGGATAAGGTCTTCGACGCCCTTCTGGGCGGTCAGCCGCCCCACGTAGGCGACGCCGGAACGCTGATGTGACGGGTCGGGCAGCATGGCCGCAACCGGGGCCCCAAGGTAGTGCACGCGAACCTTCTCGGGCGGGGCGCCGAGCTCAAGCAGGCGACCCGCGAGGAAGCGCGACACCGGGAGCAAGAGGTCGGCGTAGGCGAACACTTCGCTGAGGCGGCGGCCGTAGAAGCCGTCAGCGTCCTCCGACGGCGCCCGGTTGACGTCGTGCCCGTGGAACGTGACGACGAGCGGCAGCCCAGCCCGTTTGGCGATCGGCAGGGCCTCAGCCGCACCGGTGCCGTAGTGGGCGTGTACGAGGCTAGCGCCGCCGCGGCGGAGTAGGGCGTCGTAGATCAGCGGGTGCCCAACCCGGCTCGAGGCTCGAGCGAGACGGCGGCCGAACGGGGTGTAGGGGAACGGCGCCCTCAGCGGCCGCACTCCCATCCCTTGGTCGGCATGGTGCAGCCCGATGGGCAGGACTGACCAAGTACGCAACCCGAGTACGTGGTCGCGTACGAAGGTCTCGGATGTAGGCAGCCACAGATTGCGCCAGACAGCCACCACCCGACGTTTCCCCCCAGACACGCCAGCCCCCCTCCACGATTTTGCGACTTCGGCAGATGTTCTCCCCAAGTGCCTGAGGCGATGGTACCTGCGCACTACGATCGACTATGCAGAATGGCGCATGATGAAGGGAATGCACGGTGTCGACCAGCGAGCAGAAGCCCACCGGCCAGCCACAGGCGACGCAACCGGTGCCCGCTGACACCGACACCCGGGACCCGGTCGAGGGCGCCGAGCTGCATCCCACCGTCGTGGTGGGCATGGCGACGTACCAGCGCAACGACGACATGGCCCGGACGGTGCCACTACTCGTCGCTCAGGTCGCCGCTCTGCGCGGCGCCAGCGGCACGGTCGTCGTGATCGACAACGATCCTGAAGGAGGCGCTCGCAAGGACTTCGAGCGACTGGACATACCCGGCGCCCGTTACGTTCATGAGCGGCGTCCCGGCATCTCGGCCGCCCGCAACCGGGCGATCGACGAGGCCGAGGGGGCGGACGCGCTCGTGTTCATCGACGACGACGAGATCCCCGACGACGGCTGGTTGCAGAGCCTGCTCGACAGCTGGAAGGCGTGGGGGTGCGCGGCCGTGACCGGCCCGGTGACCTCGGTGTTTGTCGGCGAGGCCGACGATTGGGTGCGCGCGAGTGGGCTGTTCGACCGCGCCCACCGCACGACCGGCGCCCTCAACCCCGGGGCGAGCTCGGCCAACCTCCTGCTCGACCTGGCAGCACTGAAGCGGCACAACATCCGCTTCGACGAGCAGTTCGGGCTCAGCGGCGGCAGCGACACCATGCTCGCCCACGCGCTACGCGGCCGGGGTGAGCAGATCCGCTGGTGCCAGGAGGCATCCGTGACCGAGTTCGTGCCGGCCGCTCGGTCGCGGCGCAGGTGGGTGTTCACTCGGACCATGCGCACGAGCAACACATGGAGCCGAGTCGCGGTAGTTCTGGCGCGCCAAGACGGCTCGATCTGGCGGGCCCGGGCCGAGTTGACCGCACGGGGCGGGTATCGGATCGCACGGGGCAGCGCACGTCGGGCACTGGCCCGCTTGCGCCGGGACGTGCCGGGCGATGCCCGCGGCGCCGTCGACGTGGCGAGCGGGTTCGGCATCCTGATGGGCGCCTACGGGGCGGTGCGCTACGAGTACCTGCGGCCCGTGCCCTCAGGCCGCGGAACGCACGGCCCGTAAGGCTACGCTTACGAGCGGCGCCGCGGAGCGACGCACCGGCGGGATCAGAGCTGTCGAGACAACCGCCCACAACAGGCCGGCCGCCACCCCGGCGGCGAGGCGCAGGACGGGGCCGGCGACGATCTGGGTTGCTGCCCACGCGACCAGTCCGGCCGGGCCGATCACGAGCAGCATGGTGCGGACCGACTGCCCGAGGATGGGGCGCCAGTCGGTGCCAGCGAGCACACACACATAACGCAGGCCGACTGCCCAGTGGGCGACGGCCACAACGAGGTGTGCGAACGCCACCCCGATCGGGCCCCAGGGCAGCCCAGCGAGGATGCACAGGATCATGATCGGGCGGGAAACGAGATAGAACTTGAGCAGTTTGCCGGTGAGCCCCTTGGCCACCCACAGCTGGTAGTTGGCGGAGTCGATGCCTCGGAAGATTCCGCTGCACGCCAGCACCGCCAGGATGGGCGCGGCGCCTGCCCATGCGGGCCCGAACAACACGTGGACGAGGGGGTCGCTCACCCCGGCGAGCACGGCGAAACCGAGACCAAGGGCGTAACAGAGTGCGAGCTGAAATCGCTGGAAGAACCGGTCAAACACCTCCGGCTGGTCGTGCAGCTGGGACAGCACGGGCAGCACCACCCTCGACAGCGGCGCGTTCACCTGCTGGAGGG
This sequence comes from Terrabacter sp. Ter38, assembly GCF_024519435.1. Taxonomy (GTDB): domain Bacteria; phylum Actinomycetota; class Actinomycetes; order Actinomycetales; family Dermatophilaceae; genus Terrabacter. The sequence goes on along the minus strand of NZ_JALJRZ010000003.1, from coordinate 306,116 downwards.
GCACCTGCAGCAACTGGAAGGCACGGCTGTAAAGGCCGACCGCGGTTGGGCCCCACACTGCTCCGATGCCGACGTTGTCGATGTTGTTCACCGCGAACCCAAGCAGGTTGGTACCAAGGAGGTGCGACCCTGTGCGGGCGAACGCACGCACACTGACATCCCGGCGAGGGCGCCCTGGCAGCCAGCTGCACTGCACGAGGTTGATGGCAAAGGTGGAGATCACGAAGGTCGCCTGCTGCAGCACGATCGCCCAGTAGCCAGCGCCGGAGAGGGCCGCCACGATGGACACGATGACGCTCACTGATTGGGCGCCGATGTCGGTGATCGCCAGAGCCGAGAAGCGCATCGCCCGGCTGAGGTCGGCTCGGTACTGGGTGTTCGCGCCGGAGACCACGAAGAGGCCGGCAAGAGCGTAGGCGATGCCCTGCACTTCCGGCTCTCCGTACAGCCGTGCGAGCACCGGGGCCAGAGCGACGGCCACGACCGAGCATGCGGTCCCGATGGCCAGGTTCAGCCAGAACAGGTTGCTGCGCTCGGCAATCGAGACGGTCTTGGCCGATACCGCTGCCGCCGAGAGACCGAAGTCGCGTACGATTTCTGCCACGTTGAGGATTGCCGTGACCATGGCGACCAGCCCCACCTGGGCGGGGGTGAGGATGCGTGAGAGCACCGCGAGCGACACGATCTGCAGTGCGAAGCGGGTTAGCTGAGCACCAAAGGTGACACCCGCCCCACGTGCTGCCAATCGGCCGAGGCTCGCCATGACCGAAATCCTCCCGCCGTGTAGCCAGACTTGGTCAGGAATTGGATCAACGCGTTCGGACCGTTCCTGAGGAGAACGTATCTTCGTGCGCGGATCGGCGCAGGGGAACCGAGTGACGCTGGGGGCCGCGCTCCAGGAGCACGCCGAACCCTGTCATCGCGAAAATGGCCCAGACGATCATGGGCGCTGCCGTATTGCCGGACAGGGCGCTGAACGACTGCGGGATGAGCAAGGCGGCAACGCCCGACCCGACTGGCCCCGCCATCACCATGCGCCCGAACGCTCGGATCACTGTCATGAGCATGACCCCGAAGTAGAACGCTGTTGCCACGATCCCGAGGTCGATGGAGTACATCAGGACGGCGCTCTCGAAGCTCGTGCCCAGGCCGGCGTTGTCGGAGACTGCGAAGCTGCCGTTGAGGCCCTGCCCCATCCACGAATACTCGCCGATGTGGTCGAGGAAGTAGCCGAGGGCGTTGGCTCGCGCGCTCGTGGACCCCGTGTCGTCGACGACCCGGGCCTGGATCGCGTCGGTGACGCCGTTGGCGACGGCGATGGCCGCCCCCGCCACGAGCGGGAGGAGGAGCAGGACTCGCTGCCAGGCACCTCGCAGCGCGGCCCGGCGGATGACGTAGATCACGCCGACGATGGCGACCCCGACACCCACGCGCGACTGGGTGACGACGATGCCGCCCAGCATCGTGAGCATGAGCGGCAAGATGACCCACCAACGTCGGTACGAGGCGAGCAGGAACAGTGAGAGGACGAGGAAGAACGAGAGGATGAGCGGGTGGTCCAGCGTGCCCATCCACCGGTTGAGGTCCTGCCGGAAGAAGCGCTGCTCGGCGAACTCGGAGGTGAAGAAGATCGAGCTCTGGAGTCCGAGCTGCGCGATGGCGAGCAGCGCCTCACCCGTGGCGGCGACGACGAACCAGGTGCGCAACGTCTGGAGCCGCTCGGGCCGCTCAAGGAGGCAGGCCCCCAGCAGGAAGAAGAGCACGAGAGGCCAGAGCACCTGGTCTCCAGCCGCCGCGATCGAGTCGAAGCCGAGGCCGCTGTAGATGCCGATCACGCTCGAGATGCCGGCCACCGTCGCGAGCAGCACGGTCCACTCGGGTCGGTGCTGGAGGGCAGCGAGAACACGTCTCGGGCGCTCGACCACCTGCACCGCCGCACTCGTCATGATGAGCACGGCGGCCGGGTGGATCGCCAGGGGTCCGGTGGCGACACCGGTGAGCACGTGCCCGGCGGTGCCGGGCACGAGCACCCATATGGACATGGCCGTGATGAGGGGGACCATCGGGCGACGCACCAGCGCCACCGACAGGATGAGGCAGGCGATCGCCCACGCGATGAACTGCATGCCGACCCACCTCCCCGCTCTCGCCCGCCATCATGCCATCAGGCGGGCGAGAGCCGGGCCGGTTCGTCAGCGTTCGTGCACGTTGGTCAGCGCCACGCCCCCAGGTACTTGGCCCCGGTGGCGCGGCCGGTCACCGAGGCAACATCTGAGGGCAGCGACTGGGCGACCGACCCCACCTTGTCCAGCACAGACTGAAGGGGGACATTGTCGCTACCTACGGCGGTCGGCACAATGAGCGACAGGCTCTGGCGTTCCTGACCCGTCGCGGTCATGAAACCGGCCAGGGTGCCGTAGACCGCCGGGTCGGTCCCGGGCCGAGCCCACACCACCAGCCACCCGGGCACGCCGGCCCGCTGCTGGCTGTAGACATTGCCATTCGCCACGATCCCGAGCTGGCTGGCGCCCTTCTCGTGGGTGTAGTCCTCGACCGAGAGCAGATAGCTGGCACTCGACTGCTGGATGTTGTTGCTGACCTGGCTGTTGCCGATGCTCCACGGCATCTCGGGGTCCGGGAAGGGGCGCCGGGTGTCGCGCGCGTAGGCGGTGTTGGACTGGTTGCGCGAGTCACGAACGAACTCAACCGCTTTCGATGACCCGACGAAGGTGTTGTTCCACACCTTGACGCGGTCGGTCTGGCGCGAGGTGAGCTGCTCGCCGCCGTTGTCGCGCAGCACGTTGTTGGCCACGACGGCCTTCGACGACAGCTCGAGGAAGATGCCGCGCCAGGAGTTGTTCGCGATGGTGTTGCCCACGACGGTGAGGTCGTAGCAGGCCATGTCGCTCCAGAAGGCGCTGCCCACTCCGCCGGTGATGACGCTGCCCGAGAGCAGCACCTTGCGGCTCGAGGTCAGCTTGATGCCGCCGGCTGCCGGGATCTGGTTGAACCGCTCGTCGTTGCTGTTAGTGATGCGCGAGTCCGTGATGGCGATGTCGTCGGCGAAGTGGCCCTGAATGCCCTGCTGGCCGCTGCCGGACACGGTGATGTGGCGCAACCGTGCACCGGGGGCGAACACGCCCACGCCGCCGGTCGAACTGTCGGCGACGACGACGTTCTCGAGCACGAAGTTCGCACCGCTGGTGCGCACGGCACCCTGGTCGGGCACGGACGTCGCGTAGTTGCGCACGCCGATGCCGCGGATCGTGGTGTTGGCCGACTGCACGCTGAAGGCGCGCCCCAGGACGCTGCTGCGCACCGACTTGCCGGTCGGGTCGGTGCCGAGGTAGAGCCGCTCAGCCCCTTCGTCGAGGTAGAACGAGCCGGACCCGACCAGCGAGAGCGACTTGACCTGACGTTGCTCGACCCCGCCGACCCACACCTGCTCGGGGTAGGGGGCCATCGGGTAGGCCGGGTTGACGAACTGCCAGCCCGGGGTGGTGTAGTCGGGTGCTCCGCGCGTGTCCGTCGGGCTGTGGTCGAGGTGCACCCGCCAGGAGGTGGCCCAGACGTTGCCCGTCTTGGCCAGACCGGAGACGGGGACCGTGGCGTCGAACCAGACCGCCTCACTGGGGAACGACTGGATGGTCAGCGACTTGTTCGACGGGACGGTGACGCTCTCGTAGTACGTACCGCCTCGGACGACGATCGTGCCACCCGACGGGGCGACGGCGATCGCGGCGGTCACCGTGCGCTTCGGGGCGGACAGGCTCCCCGAGCCGGCATCCGAGCCGCTCGTCGAGACGTAGACGGCACCTGCCGGAGCGGCGTAGGTGGTCGTGCCCACCGGGGCGCTGCCGCTGGAGCCGACCGGGGCCGGAGTGGGCGGCGGCGGTGTCGGTGTCGTCCTGGTGGTGTCGGTGGCCGAGAGGGCCGTGGTGCGGAGCACCACCGACTTCGCCGCGCCTCGGGAGAGGTAGGCGTGCATGCCGGAGGTCCCGGCGCCGGAGATCTGCTGGGCCGTGGTGTCGGTGGCTGTCAGCTGCCAGGCGTCGGTGACCGGTGCGCTACCGACTCGGGTGCGGGCCTGCAGGGTGACCGGGTTCGATCCCGAGATGGACAGGTCGACGTCCACGGACGTTCCGACCAGCGCCGGCGCGGTCAGCAGGCTCTCCTTGAGCGTCGTGACGGCGCCGCCGGGCTCGACCCGCAGGATCTGCAGCAGCTGCCGGCCGGTAGCCGGGATGACGACGCGAGCCCGATAGGCCCTGCCGTCGGCCTGGCGACGGGCCTGCGCCGAGTAGTAGATGGGGTACGCGTCGGGCACGGTGAACTGGGTGTGCACGAGGACGTCGGTCAGGGACGTGGTACCGGCGGTCTGCTGTGTCTCGGTGCCCGGGGCGAGGGTGACATCGGTGGTCGTGGCGCTCACGACGGAGGCGCTGACGGCCTGTGGGGCAGCCACGGCGCCGGCGACCGGGGCCAGCCCGGCGACCGCCAGGGCCGAGGCCACGAACGCGCCGGACCATGGGAGCGACCGCCGGCTCAGAGGGGTGCGGAAGTGGACAGGAGTCATCGATGAGTTGCCCTTCAGGGGGTGGGGGTTGGTGGGTGGGGAACCCACGTCGGGGGGGAGCCGAACACGTTAGCCCCGAGACACCGCCCAAATGGGTTTCAGCCGTTGCCGTTTCATGACCATACCCGGACATTTGCGGGCAAATAGGGGCGAAGTTCCCTGATCAATTCGTACCGACGAGCCACCCGGGCTCGGGCCGCAGTCTGGGCCCGCGGCGTCCGGGAACGACAGGAAGCCGCCCGTCCGGGTGGACGAGCGGCCTCCTGGGCCTGCGGTCGAGCTACCTCAGTTGCCGGTCTTGCGAGCGACGAGGTCGGCGATGCGGAACGTCACAGGGGCGTTCGTGGCCGTGCCCGATTCGTAGCAGGTGGCGACGATGCCGCCGGCCACCTGCAGCGAGGCAGTCGCATCGGTCGCGCTGACCGTCCATGCGGTGGGCTCGGTGTCCGAGCTGCGCCAGACCTTGGCGGTAAGGCGCGTGGGGCTGGTGCCCCACGCCTGCATCCGCACCGAGTACGACGTGCCCGGCACGAACGTGACACCAGTGAGCGTCTGCGACGCGAACGTCGTCTCCGCCCCAGCCACGACCTTGGTGAGGGCGACCGTCATCGCGCCGTTGGCCGCGACGAACACCTTGGTGCGGTAAGCGTCGTTGAAGGAACCACGAGCCGTGAAGTAGCCGTAGTGACCGCCACCGGTGGGCGCGGTGTCGAAGGTGAAGCGCATCGAGAGGTCGGTGTCGGTCGAGGACACGCCGGCCAGCGAGGCCGCAAGACCCTTGCCGGCTGTGGCGACCCGCATGTTGCCCCATCCGTTGGCCACCGAGAACGCCGATGCCACACCCGACAGCGTCCAGGCCCCACCGGTCTGTGCACTGCCCAGACCGGTCGCGAGCGTGCGGGCGAAGGTGTCCTTCGCGAACGGCCCGGTCACGACGACCGACTTCGTCACCGTGTCGACGGCACCGACGTTGTCCGTCACCTTCAGGGCCACGGTGTAGGTGCCGGGTGCCGCGTAGGTGTGCGAGGGCTTGACCACGGATGCCGTGTCGCCGTCACCGAAGGTCCAGGCGTACGCCGCGATCGTGCCGTCGGGGTCGGACGAACCGGACCCGTCGAGCGCGAGCACCAGGTCGTTGGCCGTCTGGGTGAAGGCGGCAGTGGGCGACTGGTTGGCCACCACGGCCACGCTGCGGGTGGTCGACGTCGACGTGCCGTCGTTGTCGGTCACCGTGAGCGTGATCGTGTAGGTGCCGCCGGCGGCGTACGTGTGGTTCGCCGTCGGAGTCGGGGTCGTGGCCGTGCCCCCGTCACCGAAGATCCAGGCGTACGTCGCGATGGTGCCGTCGGGGTCGGTGCTGGCCGATCCGTTGACCGTCACCACCAGACCGTTGGTACCGGTCGTGAAGGACGCGACCGGAGCCGCGTTGCCGGAGACCGTGACCGTATGGGTCACCTCCGCCGTGGCGCCGTCGTTGTCGGTGACGACGAGCTTGACACTGAAGGCGCCGGCGGCGGCGTACGTGTGGTTCGCCGTCGCGGTGGAGGCCGTGCCTCCGTCACCGAAGGTCCAGGCGTACGACGCGATGTTGCCGTCGGGGTCGGTGCTGGCCGATCCGTTGACGGTCGCCGTGAACCGGTTGGAGGTCGAGGTGAAGGAGGCGGTCGGGTCCTGGTTGGCTATGTTGACGGCGCGGGTGGTCGTGTTGCTGCCACCCTTGTCGTCGGTCACCTTGAGCGTCACGGTGTGCGGCCCCGCGGCGGTGTAGGGGTGGGCCGCAGTGACTCCGGTATCGGTCGCACCGTCGCCGAAGTCCCACTCGTATGTCGCGATGTTGCCGTCGGGGTCGGTCGACGCCGAGGCGTCCACGGCTACGGTGCGGCCGGTGAGCGTTGCCGTGAATGAGGCAACAGGCGGATCGTTGGCCACCACGCCGCCACCCTTTACGAAGTGGTTCTGCACCTGCGCCGAGCTCAGCGTCTTGGAGTAGACGGCGACCTCGTCGATCTGGCCCGCGAAGAAGTTGCTGTCGGCCCACGAGCTGTCGCCACCCACGCGCCAGTAGCCCGAGTAGGGCTGTGCGGCGGTCTGCGGGTCGGTACCGACGAGCGCCCCGTCGACGTACAGCTTCATGCCGTCCGAGCCTTGCATCGCAGCGATGTGGTGCCACTGGCCGTTGTTGTACGACCGCGGCGAGGTGACGACGTTGAGCGCACCGGTGTAGACGCCGAAGTTCAACTGGCCCGACGCGGTCATGTAGACGTGACGGTCGTAGTTGCTGCTGAACCCATTCTGCCGGTCGCCGAAGCCGATGAGCTTGCCTCCAGAGGTGGTGGTTGTCTTGAACCAGAGCTCCTCTGTGTAGGTGGTCGGGTTGTCGACCGCCGACGTGGATCCGACACCGGAGACGTTGCCGTCGAAGCCGACGGACGTGTTGGTGCCTGGCACCGCGCCCACGCCGCCGTAGCTGACACCGCCACCGAAGTAGGTGCCACCGTTGCGGCCCATGGCGTCAGCAGCATCTACGCCGCCGCTCTCACCGAGTCTCCAGTAGAGGTCGGGATTGGTCGCGTAGACCGCAGCACCGTAGGCATCGGTCGGTGGGGCCACCGTGACGACCGAGCGGGTCGTCGCGACGGCGGCTCCACGGTTGTCCGTCACCGTCAGAGTTACCGTGTAGGTGCCTGACGCAGCGTAGGTGTGTGCCGCTGTCTCGCCACTGCCCGTCGCCCCGTCACCGAAGTTCCAGACGTAGGAGGCGATGCTCCCGTCGGGGTCGCTCGAGCCCGAGCCGTCCACCGTGAGGTCACGCCCGACCGTAGATGCCGTGAATGACGCGACCGGCGGGGTGTTGACCACGGTGCCGCCGTTGGCGGAGTAGTGGGCCTGCACCTCGGCCAGCGGGAGTGCGCGCGAGTAGATCGCGACCTCGTCGATTCGGCCGTTGAACCACTGGCTGTCGGCGTCTCCCCAGTGAGTGTCGCCGCCGACCCTCCAGTAGCCCGTGTAGTCCTGGGCCTGGGTTTGCGGGTTGGTGCCGACGAGCACGCCGTCGACGATCAGCTTCATGCCAGCGGCACCTTGGGTGGCGACCATGTGGTGCCAGCCACCGTCGTTGTACGGCCTGCTGCTGTCGATGGTGTTCGGCTGACCGGTCCAGGTGCCGAAGCGCAGCCTGCCGTCGTTGAGCATCCAGACGTGCCGGTCGTACCCGCCGCTGTTGCCGGTGGGCTGGTCACCCATCCCGATGAGCTTGCCACCACGGGTCGTGGTCGTGTTGAACCACAGCTCCTCGGAGTAGGTCGTCGGGTTGGTGACCGTCGTCGCGGCGGTGACGTTGCCGTTGACCCCGTCCAGACCCACGGACTTGTCACCGGCCTGACCGGGCACGGCACCGGCCACACCGAGGGTGAACCCGCCGGTGAGGTTGCCGTTCGTGCTGCCCATCTCGTCACGGGCGACAGAGCCCGTGGCCTCGTTGAGGCGCCAGTAGAAGTCGGGCGTCGAGCCGTAGACGGCGGAACCGTAGCTGTCGCTCGGCGCCGGCGGGACGTTCACGGTGCGGCCGCTCGCCGTGTAGTGCGCACGCACCTTTGCCTCAGTCAGCGGCGCACCGTAGACGGCGACCTCGTCGATCGCTCCCGCGAAGAAGTTCGAGCTGGGCTGGTCCGGCCAGCCGCCGAGGCTGTCACCACCGACGAGCCAGTAGCCCTGGTAGGGCTGGCCGGCCGTGACGCTGGGCTGCTTGCCCTGCAGGAGGCCGTCGACGTACAGGCGCATCCCCTCGCTGCCCATGGAGGCCACGATGTGGTGCCACTGCCCGTCGTTGAACGAGTCGGCCGTGGTGATGGTCCGGGTGCCGCCGTCGTAGATGCCGAAGACGAGCTTGCCCGCGCTGGTCATGTAGACGTGACGGTCGTAGCTACCGCTGCCGCCCTGGTTCGAGTTGCCGAACCCGAGGATCTTGCCGCCACTGGCCGTCGTGGTGTTGATCCACGCCTCGGTGGCGAAGCTGTCGGGGCCGCTGATCAGCGTCGAGGTGCCCGCCTGGCCCGTGCTGGTGCCGTCGAATCTGGCAGCGGTGTTGCCGCTCACCGCGCCGGAAGCGCCCCACGTCACGCCGGCCTTGGTCGACTGGTCGAGCCCGGCCGAACCGCCGTCGAGCGCGAGGTTGCCACCAGCCTCGCCGAAGCGCCAGTAGTCGACCGGGTCATCTGCGATGACCGCGTCGCCGTAGGCGCCGATGGTGTTCGAGACGGCCACCTGGTTCGACACAGGGCTGAGCAGCAGGTTGCCGAACGGGTCGGTGATCCGCACCCGGTAGGTGTGGTTGCCGGCGGGCACGTTGGTGTCGGTGATGGAAAGCGACGGGAGGGTCCAGAAGTTCGACTTCTGGGTGATCGGGGCGCCGACGTTGGTGTTGCCGTCGCGGACGACCTGGTAGGTCAGGGTCTCGTTGTCATAGTCCCAGGCCGAGCCGAAGCCGACACGCACCGTTCCGGGCCGCACCGAGCCGGCTGTCGTCGACGGCACGTCGCGTGGCGGCTTGGTCTCGTAGGTCGGGCCGGACGTGTTGTTGGCGGTCGTTCCGATGCCGAAGCGAACCAGGCCCTGTTGCGCGCCGCCGTTGACGTAGGGGAACTCCCCCGCCACGGCGACGTACTGGCTGTTGCCGGTGACGCTCCAACCAGCCTGGTACTGACCGGTGAAGCTGCCGTTGGACCACTGCGGGAACCAGTGGAGCAATTTCGGCGCAGGGAGACCGTTGTAGTTCCAGCCGTAGACGTCCGGGCCCCGGTTGGTGCCCCGAGCGTCCTTCGTGAAGGCGAGTGAGTTCTGCCAGCGAACGCGCGGGTTCGTGTCGGGGAACTCGTCGATCATGGTGCAGTCGTGGCTGTGCCCGACGGAGTAGATCGCATCCCCTGCGGCAGCCGCGCTGTAGGTGTCGCCGAGGCAGTCGTAGATCCAATGGATGGAGCCGTCGGCCGGGTTGGCAGCGTACGTGCCCTCGAACGAGGAGCCGGCGCCGAATGCCCAGCCCGTGCCGTAGATGTAGGTCCCGTCGGTGGTCAGCGAGCCGACCGCTCCGTTGGTGGCGTCGTGCACGTACTGGTTCGCCAACCAGGGCAGGATCCCGCCCGTCGAAGCCGACACGGCACCGTGGCCATTGACGACGGTGGCGTTCAGATTGACGAACTGGCCGCCGATGACGACCTTGCTCAGGTCGGGCGTCAGCACCATCGACCAGACGGTCGCGTCGACGCCCGGGGCCCAGCTGCGCAGCGAACCGTCGGACGTGTTCACCGACGCGAGACTGCCGCGCGCTGTGCCGTTGACGTTGCTGAAGGACCCTCCGAAGTAGACAGCCGTATTGGTGGCCGTGACGGCACGCACGGCGCCGTTGACGTTGGGTGCCAGGTTCGTCACGAGAGCGCCGGACACAGTGTCGAAGGCGGCGACGTGGCCGCGCGCCGCGCCGTCGACCGTCGTGAAGTCGCCGACGACATAGACCCTTGAGCCATCGGGTGACGCGGCGATGCCGCGTCCTTGGGCGTTGAGAATGTGGTTGAACGAGGCGATGCGGTTGCCGGTAGTGATGTCGTAGGCCAGAAGGTGGCCGACGTTCACCTGGCCGGCGCCGCCGATGCCGACCCCCGGGGGGCGCGCTGTCGTGAAGTTGCCGGTGACGTAGACGGTGTTGCCCACCACGACCTGTGCCCAACCGACGCCGTTGATCTGCCAGGTAGGCAGGGCCTTCGCCGAGGCGGTGGCAGGCACGCCGGCCGGCGGCCGCGTGTCGGCCACGGCGCTGCTCGTCGAGAGCGCGACCGGCAGGGCGGCGCCGAACATTCCGATGACGACCGGCAGCGCCACTCGACGCCGCCACGAGCCCGACAGCCGGACCCTGCTCTGACCGTCGCGACCCGCCTGAACCGTGCGCGAGCGCCGGGCGCCACCGAATGGAGACTTGAAGGAGAGCATCGTTGATCCTCAGTTGCCGGTCGCGCGAGCGACGATGTTGTCGAATGAGATGTTTGCCGGGAGGTTGGTGGCCGTCCCCGAGATGTACGTGCGCAGGCCGATGGCTCCTGGCACCTGCAGCGTGGCCGTGGCGTCGGTGATGCTCGCCGCCCAGTCGGCGGGCTGAGTCTGGCCGGTTGGCCAGATCTTCGCCCGGATCGTGGTGGGTGAGGTCCCGAAGGTCTGAGTGCGAACCGTGTACGCCCCTTGCGGGGCGATGGTCAGCCCCGCCACGACCTTGGTGGTCAAGGTCGTCTCAGTGTTGCCAACGACCTTGGTCAGTGCGACGACCACAGCACCGCTGCTCGTCACCTGGATCTTCGTGCGGTAGGCGTCGGAGAAGGAACCGCGGCCGGTGACGTAGACGTACTGTCCGCCACCGTTGACCAGCTTGTCCGTGGACAGCTGCAACGAGAGGTCGGTGTCGGTCGAGGAAAGTCCGTTCAGCTGTACGGCCGCGCCGGCTCCGGCGGACGCGTGCTTGATCGTGCCCACCCCGCCGGCAACCGTGAAGGTGCTGGCAGCACCTTGGAGGGTCCACACTCCACCCGTGTCAGCGGTGCCCCAACCGGTTGCCTGCGTGCGGCTGAAGGTGTCGGCGCCGGTCGGGCCCGTGATGACGACCGCCTTCGAGGTCGTCGCCGAGCCGCCTCGGTCATCGGTCACGGTGAGACCCACCTGGTAGGTGCCGATCGCCCCGTAGGTGTGCTGCGTCGTCGCACCGGTGCCCGTCTGGCCGTCGCCGAAGGTCCAGGCGTAGGTGACGACCGAGCCGTCGGGGTCGGCCGACGCCGAGGCGTCGAACGCACCGAGGAGGTCGGACGGCGCGGTGGCCGCGAAGCCGGCGGTCGGCAGCTGGTTCGCCGCCCGCACCGTCACCTCGTTGGTCTTGACCGCGACGGCGCCGTCGTCGTCGGTCACGGTGAGGGTGATGGTGTACGTGCCGCCGGTGGCGTACGTGTGGCTCGCCGACACCGAGCTCGCCGTGCCTCCGTCGCCGAAGTCCCAAGCGTACCCAATGACCGATCCGTCGGCGTCGCCCGACGCGGCCGCGTCGACGTCGACCGCCAGGTCGGTCACCGCCTTGGTGAAGGCAGCCGTGGGGGTGGCGTTGACCGCGTCGACGGTCGAGGTGGTGGCCACCGCCACGCCGTCACTGTCGGTCACCGTGAGCGTGACCTGGTAGGAACCCGCGTGTACATACACGTGGTTGGCCGTCACGCCGGCGTCCGTGGCTCCGTCACCGAACTGCCAGACGTAGCTCGATATGGGCGCATCGGCATCCGACGAGCCGGACGCGTCGAGTGCCACCGCCTTGCCCGTGACGGCGCTCGTGAAGGAGGCCACGGGGGCGGCGTTGTCCACCGTGACCACTGCGGTCTTCGTGGCGACAGCGCCGGCGGAGTCGGTGACCTTCAGGGTGACCGTGTAGTTGCCGGCCTTGCTGTAGGTGTGCTGTGCCGTGGCGCCGGAGGCGGTGCCGCCATCGCCGAAGTCCCACGCGAGCGACGTGAGGGGACCGTCGTCGTCACGGGACGCCGTGGCGTCGAAGGAGTAGACCCGCTTCGCGTGCGTCGAGGAGAAGTCAGCCGTGGGCAGGGCGTTGGGCAGGGCTCGACCCGACGCGCGGTAGTGGGCCCGGACGTCGGCGATGGACAGCGCGGAAGGGTACACCGCGGCCTCGTCGAGCGTTCCGCCGAAGTAGCTGCTCGTGCTGCCACCCCACGTGAGGTCGCCACCGAAGCGCCAGTAGCCGACGAAGGACGTCGTGGCGGATGCCGTGTTGGAGGCCACCCGCGCGCCGTCCACGTACAGGGCCATCCCGGCTGCGTCCTGGGCGATCACCGCGTGGTGCCACTGGCCGTCACGGTAGGTGGCAGGCGAGTCGAGCACCGCAGTGTTGTTGTTCGTCGAGAACCGCAACGCCCCGCTGTTCACCATGGTGAGGTTGCGGTCGATGACCGCACTGGCGCCGGTCGCCTTGTCGCCGTAGCCGATGAGCTTGCCACCCTTGGTCGTCGTGGTCTTGAACCAGACCTCGGCGCTGTAGGCGGGGGGGCCCACCGAGTTGAGCGCACTGGCGACGAACCCGTTCGACCCGTTCGCCAGCACTGCGGTGCCCGAGCCGACCGCGCCGGCCTGCGAACGCGTCAGTGTGCCGACATAGGTGCCGGTCTCGTTCGCGCCGCTCGCGTCGGACGCGAGGGTGCCGGAGGCCTCGTCGAGACGCCAGTACGACGACGGGTGGGAAGCGGTCACGGCAGCGCCGTACGGGTCGACCGGCGCAGGGGCCACCGCAGCGGTACGACCGCTCACGACGTAGTGCGAGCGCACCGTGGCCGGGGAGAGCACCGACGGGTAGACGGCGACATCGTCGATCGAGCCCGCGAGGTACCGGCTGGTCGGTGCACTCGCGGCTCCGGTGAGGGTGTCACCACCAAGGACCCACTGGCCCACCACGCCCGCTTGGGCGCTGGTCACGGCGACGTTGCGGGAGACGAACTGGCCGTCCACGTAGAGCCGCTGGCCGTCAGTCCCGAGGGTCGCCACCACGTGGTGCCACTGTCCGTCGTTGTAGACGCCCGTCGAGCTGACGGTCTTCACCGACCCGGGGTTGACGCCGAACAGGACGTGCCCGGTGTTGTCGAGGTAGACGTTGCGGTCCGTCACCGTGCTCGAGCCGTTGGTCTTGTTGCCGAAGCCGATGATCTTGCCGCCTCGCGTGGTCGTCGTCCTGAACCACGCCTCCACGCTGAAGGTGTCGGGGGCGGTGATCGGCGTCGCGCCGGCGAGCAGCCCGGTGCTGGTACCGGAGAGGGATACCGACGTGTCGGGGGCGGCCGATGCCTCGGTGGCGCCGGCACCGCCGAACGCCACGCCTGCGAGAGCAGTCGCCTCGTTGCCGTTTCCGGTGTAGTCGTAGGCGGTCGGACCGGCGGACTCCCCGAGACGCCAGAAGGCACTGGGTGAGCCGTCGAGCACCGCACCGGCGTAGGCCGGGGCCGCGGTGGGCACCACGACCTGGTTGGAGCCGGTCGTGTAGTTGCTGTTCCCCAGCGGGTCCGTCACCCGGACCTTGTAGACATGCGTACCGGCCGGCACCCCGGTGTCCGTGAACGACACCGACGGGGTGGTCCAGAAGTTCGTCCGCAGCGTGGTTGTGCTGACGATGGTCGAGTCGCGGAACACCTCGTAGGTGAGGAGTTCGTTGTCGCGGTCCCAGGCCGAGCCGTAGGTGAGGCGCACCTTGCCGGGTTGGAGCGCCGCGGCCACCGTCGGGACGACCTTGGCGGGCACCACGTCGAACCGTGGGCGGGCCAGGTTGGGGGCGACGGCGCGCTTCGCGAAGCGGGTCAGTCCCTGCTGGTAGGCGTTGTTGACGATCGGGAACTCACCCGCGAGGGCGACGTAGTCACCGGTGCCGACGACGCTCCAGGCGGCCTGGGACTGGCCGGAGGCGGCGCCGTCCTCGAGCCCGGGGTACCAGTGCAGCAGCGAGGGCGTGCCCTGACCCGTGAAGTTCCAGCCGTAGGCGTCGGGCGCGGCGATCGTGCCGGTGGCCGTCTTCGTGGTGGCCAGGGCGCGCTGCCAGCGAACGCGCGGGTTCGTGTCGGGAAAGCCGCCCGCGTTGCTGCAGTTGTGCGCGTGGCCGACGCTGTAGACCGCGTCGGCGTCAGGGTAGACGGCGTACGTGTCGCCGAGGCAGTCGGCGATCCAGATGACCGTACCGTCGGCGGGGTTGGCCGCGAAGCTGCCTTCGAAGGTGCCCCCGGTGCCGAATGCGAAACCGGAGCCGTAGATGCTCGTGCCGTCGGTCGTCAGTGAGTTGATGCCGCCGTTGTCGTAGTCCTTGATGACCGAGCTTGCGGCCCACGGGAGCACGGTGCCGTCGATCGGGTCGACCGCGCCCATACCGTTCGCGGTCACGTCGCTCAGGGTCAGGAAAGACCCTCCGATGATGACCTTCGACCGGTCGGGGGCCATAACCATGGCGCGCACGTCGGAGGTCGAGGCCCGCGGCGCCCACGTCGAGGAGATGCCACCGTTGACAGCCGCAAAGGCCACTAGGCGCTGGCGGTAGACCTCACCGGCATGGAAGAAGCCACCACCGGCGTAGACCCACGTGCCGTCGGTGGTGATCGCCTTCACCGTGCCGTCGAGAGTCGGCGCGAAGTCGGACACGAGGGCGCCGGTCAAGAGGTCGAAGGCCGCGATGTGGCCGCGCGGCTGACCGTCGACGGAGGTGAAGTCACCACCGACGTACAGGCGTGAGCCGTCCGAGGTGGCGTGCACGACCAGGCCCTGCGCGTTGAGCACGTGGTCGAAACCGGGCACGCGGTTGCCGGTGCGGATGTCATATGCGAAGAGGTTGCCGACCGGGACCTCCCCGGCGCCCCCGACAGACACACCCGGCGGTCGGGCGGTGGCGAACTTGCCGGTGACGTACACGGTGTTGCCGACGATGACCTGCGACCAGACCACTCCGTTGACCTGCCACGTGGGCAGTGCGTCGGCGGTTACGGTGGCGGGTACGCCCGCTTCAGGCGCCGTGTCGGCGTGGGCGACCGTGGCACCGCTTGGGGTGAGACCGAGGCAAGTAAGGGCCACTGAGACGGCGATGGCGGTGGCACGAAGGCCGCGACTGGCAGTCCAGCTGCGCCGAGGGGCGAGGTTCATCTAACGGACCCTTTGAACGTCGCCGCCGCATGCTTGCCGTCGAAGTCGACGTTGAGCGACACACGGGAGAGCTGGGCGGTGGGAACGGAGAACATGTAGCGTCCGGTCTTGGACTTGCCACCCGCGACAGCCCCACCCAGGTCCACGGCGCCGTCCTCGTAGACGGCTGCAGCGAGCCGCTGGGGCGAACCGTAGACCATCGAGACGACGACCTGGTCGAGGACGAGGTCGGCGGATGAGTCGTTCGTCACTTCGACGTCCAGCTGGGTCAGCGGGGAGCCGACGAAGACGCCGGGACCCTTGCCGGACGTCACGGTCTGCTTGATGGCGACGATCTTCACTTTGACGCCGTCGGCGTAGACGACAGCTTGGTCGAAAGCCTTGGCTTCCGCCTGCGCCCGCCCCCTGCCGAGGCCGCCGGCGCGTTTGAAGCTTGGCAGTGAGGCAACTAGCGGGTCCGGAGGTCTGACGGCAGTGCCCGTGGGTTCGTCAGCGGCTTTCGCCGTAGTGCTGGACGCAGCATTGGGCGTGGTGGGTGCGGCGGAGGGCGAGACGGAACTCGCGGTGGAGCACGCGCTCAGGACGAGGGTCAAGCCAGCGGCCCCCACGACCAGTCCGCGCACATGACGAGGTGCTGCTGCCAGCCTGGACCGTGCACCGTTTGGTCGCACATCAGTGAATACCCGACTAACCCAGGACACGCGACCCCCACAAAAGGTGCGGAGGACCAGCCTCCAAAAAGATTCAGCGCCCCGAGCCAGTTCCCCCCGGCCCTCGGCACCCCGGAGAGGCTCCTAGTCGGCGCCTCCACTCGAGTGAGTCTAGGGCTACATCTCCAAGATGTGTCGGGGATGCCAAAACTTCCTGCGGGTAAACGAATCGCGGTCCAGAACACTGCTCAGCGTGGGGCGTGGAACCGCTGCTGGGCCTCGAGCAGGCCCACGTCGATGAGGGCGGCGACGGCGTCGGCGCCCCCGTCGAGGAGGAACGGCAACACCTCGGTGCGCTCGGCCTTCGAGAAGTCCTTAAGGACGAAGTCGGCGGGGTCCTGCCGGCCCGGTGGCCGACCGATGCCTAGCCGGACCCGCAGGAAGTCCCGCGAGCCGAGCGAGCGCGACACCGACCGCAGGCCGTTGTGGCCGCCCTCGCCCCCACCCTGCTTGAGTCGGACGAGTCCGGCGTCGATGTCGAGCTCGTCGTGCAGGACGACGACGCGATCGATGGGGACGTCGTAGTACTTCATGAGTCCGGCCACGGCGCCACCGGACTCATTCATGTAGCTCGAGGGGATGGCGAGCACGACCTTGGGACCCGGCACGCGAAGGCGCACCTCGGCCACCCTGGCGCGAACCCTGTGCGCCTTGAACGAGGCACTGCCAGCGCCGCCGGAGGCGTCGCGGCCAGCGAGCTCGAGGGCGGTCATGGCGCCGACGTTGTGGCGGTTACCGGCGTACTCCGGACCGGGGTTGCCCAGTCCGACGACGAGCCAGGTGTCCATGACCGTCCTCGAGAGGTAGTGCGGATGGTGCGTCCCGGGCAACTGCACGGCATACGCCGTGCCGTTGCGCGGGGTGGATCAGTGCGAGACGCCTCAGGCCTCGTCGGCCTTGGCGTCGGCGTCCTCGGCGCTGTCGCCGTCGGCGGCATCGGCGGCCTCCTCGTCGGACTCCTCGCGCTCGATGCCGGCCTCGGCCTCCGCCTCGGCGAGCTCGGCCTCGAGGGCCTCCTCGGAGATCGCCTGCGTGACGTTGACGACGAGAGCCTCCTCGTCGGTGACGAGCGTCGAACCCTCGGGCAGCTCGACGGCGCCGGCGAGGATCTGCGTGCCGGCCTCGAGGCCCTCGACGGAGACGACGACGTTCTCGGGGATGTTCGTGGCGAGCGCCTCGACCTGGAGCGTGTTGTGGTCGAGCGTGACGACGGTCTCGGGAGCGGCCTCGCCCTCGAGGTGCACGGCGACGTCGACGACGACCTTCTCGCCCTTGCGGACGACGACGAGGTCGACGTGGTCGATGACCGGCTTGATGGCGTCCCGCTGGACGTCCTTGGCGAGGGCGAGCTGCTCCTTGCCGTCGACGACGATCGTCAGAAGGGCGTTGGCCTGCTTGAGGGCCATCATCGTGTCGTGGCCGGGGAGCGAGATGTGGACGGGCTCCGTGCCGTGGCCGTACATGACGGCGGGGATGTTGCCGGCGCGGCGGATCTTGCGGGCGGCGCCCTTGCCGAAGTCGGTGCGCTTCTCGGCGACGAGCTTGGTGTTGTCGGACACGGGGTCTCCTGGGTATCTCGGATGAGGCGGTCTCTGTGGTCGGCCTCGACGCGGGACGACGCGCGGTCTTCGGCAGTGACGGAGCGGGACGGTCGTTCAGGGCCGCACGCAGAGGCGAACCCGACCAGGAAGTGCTCCACGTCAGGCCACCGCGTCGATCACGGACCTCGTCACGCCCTGCCGTGGCAGCCGTGCACCGTCCCTCGCCGAGGCAACTGCTCGATCTTACGGGACGGACGCCCGGGGGGTGAAATCCGCGACCCGCGGACGTCCGGACGACCGCGGGTCACCCGGGGGGCGTACGCCGGAGCACCCATGAGTCCGTGAAGCTGCCCCCGGCTCCGCGCACGAAGGAGAACCGCAGCTCGCCCGAGGTGACGCGGAGGTCGGCGAAGCCGTAGGTCGGGTTGGTGGCGGCACCCGAGGTGGCGGCGAAATAGCCGCGCTCCGGATCGGTCGCCGCGACCTGGCGCAGAGCCACACCACCGGTCCCGATCGTGGCGAAGACGGTGCCCGCTCCGGCGACCATGGAGGTGTCGGCATCGGCGACGCAGGCCGGCACGTAGGACCCGACGGCGATCCGTGCACACCCCGTGCCCTCGCGCAGCTGCTTCGTGCGCTGGTAGAGGTGCTCGTGACCGGACAGCACGAGGTCGACGTGCTTGGAGACGAGCAGGTGCTGGAGGTCGGGCCCGCTCGAGCAGCCGTAGCGGCCCATCGAGAGGCACGGTTCGTGCATGGCCACGACGACCCAGCGGATGCCGGCCCGCCGCGCTCCGTCGATGGCCGCCGCGGTCCACGCGTAGCGGGCCGAGCCCGCCGCATAGCTCCACGTGCCGTCGGGGAAGGTGAGCCCCGGCGAGACGAGGACCACGCGGACGAGTGGGCTCGAGCGTGGGAGGTCGACGTAGTACTGGCGGGCGTAGTCCCCGACGGCCCCGCCGAGGCGGTTGGGCAGGCAGCTGGCGAAGCGGGCGATGGAGCCGTTGGTGCCGTTGCTCTCGTGGTTGCCGGAGAGCAGCTCGAACGGGAACGACGTGCCGACGCGCGAGGTCACGAAGGAGCACCACGCGCTCTCCCCGCCCGGCGATCCGTAGGAGAGGTCGCCGAGGGCCAGGTGCGCATCGGAGCCGGAGAGCGCCAGGGCCCGCAGCACGCCACCGGTCGTCGCGACGTTCGCGGCGTAGTCACCGGCCGCGGTCAGGTGCACGCGCGCCGAGGGTGCAGGAGCCCCGGCGGTGCCGGGCGGTCGCAGGCCGCCCGTCACCGGCGGCGCCACGGACGCCGGGCCCGGGTCGGAGGTCAGCGCGGCCACGGAGGGGGGCCGTGGGGTCGTCGGGGACGGCGAGGTACAGGGAGCGCCGCCGGCCAGGGCGAGCATCCCCAGCGCGCACACCACGCCGCGACGCCACTGCATGCCGGTCACTCTAGGGCGCACCGGCGGAGGCGGCGCGCCTGACCGAGTCCGGGTGCCAGGGCCGAAGGCTAGGGCCGCGCGGCCGGGCCGGTGACGGGCTCGTCGACCACGAGGCCCGGGCCGCGGGACTCGTCCGCACGGACCGCCACGAGGCCGGCGACGATGAGCAGTCCACCGACGATCTGGACGGGCGTCGGCAGCTCGGCCAGGACGAGCCACGCGAAGAGCACCGCGAAGAGCACCTCGGTCAGGGCCACGAAGGAGGCCACCTTGGGGCCGAGCATCCGCACGGCCGCGATGCCGGTGACGTAGGCGAAGGCGGCGGCGACGATCGCGATGACGAGGACCGGGACCCACCAGTCCACGACGACGCCCCCGAGCGGCACGCGGGCCGCACCCCGGGACATGTCGAGCACGCCGACCAGCCCCGCCAGGCCGAGCGAGGCCGCTCCGACGACGAGGCCACCGCCGGCGAGGGCGAGCGGCGGCACGTCGTCGTCGACGTGGTCCGCGAGGAGGAAGTAGAGCACGAGGCAGACGGCAGCACCGAGCCCCCAGAGCACCCCGACGATGCTGACGTTCCCGCCACCACCCACGACGTCGAGGACGAGGAGCAGCCCGGCCACGGCGAGCGCCACCCCGGCGAACGTGAGGCGGCGCGGGGTCTGCCGGTGGCGCATCCAGAGCCAGCCGACGATGAGCACCGGCGCGAGGTACTCGAGCAGCAGGGCCACCCCGACCGACAGGTGCGTCACGGCGTTGAAGTAGGCGAGCTGGCAGCCGGCGACGCCGGTGAGGCCGTAGCCGACGACGACCCAGCCGTTGCGGCGCAGCGCCCCCCACCGGCCCCGCAGCGACCACAGGGCGGGGCCGAGGAGCACGACAGCGGCCAGGGTGATGCGCATCGTCACGACCGCACCGGGCGACCAGCCACCGACGAGCAGCGACTTGCCGAAAGCGCCGGACGTCGCGAAGGCCGCGGCCGACGCGAGGGCGACCCCGAGGCCGACGAGCGGGTGGCGGACCGGCCGCGACAGCGGCACGGCAGCCCTTCCCGGCCCGGCGCTCCCACCGGCACCGACCACCGCTGGCCCTGCGACCACGACCCGCTCCGCCATGACAGCTCCTCGCCGCTCCGGCCGACCGGCTCGTCTCGAGCGAGCAGATGTCAGCACCGAAATTGATTACACTCATGACGGTAGCGACCGCACCCGTCAGGAGTCAACATGCTTTTCACCCATGACACCGATGTCGCCCTCGGCGGTGCCGCAGCCCTCGTCAACACGATGCCCGGCTCGGTGCCCGGCGACACTGACCCCGACCGCCTGACCTGCCTCGAGGAGCTCGAGTCGCTCTACCGCGACCAGGGGTGGACCGGCCGCTTCGACCGCGATGCCGCGGAGCTCGCGGCGGTCCGGGCGCTGCGGCCCCGGCTGCGCGGCTTCTGGGACGAGGACGAGGCCGGCGTCGTGGCCCTCGTCAACGAGCTGCTCGCCGAGGCTGGCGCCGTCCCCCAGCTCGTCGACCACGACGACGTGGGGTGGCACGTCCACGCCACCCCGTCCGACGCCCCGCTCGCCCGCCGGATGGCCGTCGAGGCCGCGATCGCGGTCATCGACGTCGTGCGCGCCGGCGAGCTCGCGCGGCTGCGCGTCTGCGAGGCCGCCGACTGCGACGACGTGGTCGTCGACCTCTCCCGCAACCGCTCGCGACGCTTCTGCGAGGGCGGCTGCGCGGCTCGCGCCCACACCGCCGCCTACCGCGCCCGCAGAGCCGCGCACGCCTGACCCGTCACGTACGGAGGGCGTATGCCGCCGGGGCGGTCCCGACGGCATACGCCCTCGTCGTGTGGTGGCCCTTCAGGCCTTGCCGTCGAAGAGGCTCGTCACCGAGCCGTCCTCGAAGACCTCCCGGATCGCCATCGAGACGAGCGGCGCGATCGAGAGGACCTCGAGCTTGTCGAAGCGGCGGTCGTCGGGGATCGGGAGCGTGTTCGTCACGATGACCTCCTCGACCTTGCAGGCCTTGAGGCGGTCGACGGCCGGCCCCGAGAGGATCGCGTGCGTCGCGGCGATGATGACCCCGGCGGCACCCTGGTCCATGAGCGCATCGGCGGCCTTGGTGATGGTGCCGGCCGTGTCGATCATGTCGTCGACGAGCACGCAGACGCGGCCCTTGATCTCACCGACGACGCGGTTGGCGACGACCTCGTTGGGCCGGTTGATGTCGCGGGTCTTGTGGATGAAGGCGAGCGGAGCGCCACCGAGGCGCGAGCTCCAGTCCTCGGCGACCTTGATGCGCCCGGCGTCGGGCGAGACGACGGCGAGGTCGAGGTGGCCGTACTTCCTGCCGACGTAGCCGGCCAGGATCGGCATCGCCATGAGGTGGTCGACCGGGCCGTCGAAGAAGCCCTGGATCTGCGCGGTGTGGAGGTCGATCGCCATGAGCCGGTCGGCACCGGCCGTCTTGAACAGGTCGGCCATGAGGCGGGCCGAGATCGGCTCCCGGCCACGGTGCTTCTTGTCCTGGCGGGCGTAGCCGTAGAAGGGCAGGACGACAGTGATGCGCTTGGCGGAGGCCCGCTTCAGCGCGTCGATCATGATGAGCTGCTCCATGATCCACTCGTTGATCGGAGCGGTGTGGCTCTGGATGACGAAGGCGTCGGAGCCGCGGACGGACTCCTCGTAGCGGACGTAGATCTCGCCGTTGGCGAAGTCGTAGGCCGACGTCGGTACGAGGTCGGTGCCGAGCGCGGCGGCGACCTCCTGCGCGAGCTGCGGATGGGCCCGGCCGGAGAAGACCATGAGGTGCTTCTCGGTCGTCTTGTTGATGCCGCTCATCGCTGGGCGTCCTTCGTCTCGGAGGTCTGCTCGGGGATCTGCTCGGGGGCCCGCTCGGGGGTCTGTGCCGCGGTGGACCGCTCCTGCGCGGCGCGGGCTGCCTCGTCGGTCTTCGTGCCGGCCCGGCGCCGGGCCACCCAGCCGTCGACGTTGCGCTGCTGCGCGCGGGTCACGGCCAGCTGTCCCGGGTCGACGTCGCCGACGACGGCCGATCCCGCGGCGACGTAGGCGCCGTCGGCGATCGTCCGGGGCGCGACGATGACCGAGTTGCTGCCCACGAAGCTGTGCGCCCCGACGTTCGTGTGGCCCTTCGTGACGCCGTCGTAGTTGGCGAAGATCGTGCCCGCGCCGATGTTGGCGCCCTCGCCGATCGTCGCGTCGCCGCAGTAGGTCAGGTGCGGCACCTTGGCGCCCGCTCCGATGTCGGCGTTCTTCGTCTCGACGAAGCCGCCGATCTTGCCCTTCGCCCCGAGTCGTGTGCCCGGGCGCAGGAAGGAGAAGGGCCCGACGGTGGCGCCGGGCCCGATCTCGGCGAGCTCGGCCTGGGTCCGCACGACGCTCGCACCGTCACCGACCTCGACGTCGGTCAGCGTCGTGTCGGGGCCGATGACGCAGTCGCGGCCGATCGTGCTGGCGCCGAGGATCTGCGTGCCGGGGCGCACGACCGTGTCGGGCCCGATCGTCACGTCGGCGTCGAGCCACGTCGTCGCCGGGTCGATGACGATCGCGCCGTCGCGCATGGCCTGCTCGACGGTGCGGCGGTTGAGCTCGGCACCGAGACGGGCCAGCTGCACCTTGTCGTTCACGCCTTCCGTCTGCCAGAGGTCGGCGACGAGGTGAGCGCGCACCCCGAGACCGCGCCCGCGGGCGATGGCGATGACGTCGGTGAGGTACTTCTCGCCCTGCGCGTTGTCGGTGCCCACCTCCGAGAGGGCTTCGCGCAGGACCGCCGCGTCGAACGCGTACAGGCCGCTGTTGACCTCGCGGATGGCGCGCTGCTCCTCGTCGGCGTCCTTCTGCTCGACGATTGCGACGACCGAGCCCTCCGCGTCACGGATGACCCGCCCGTAGCCCGTGGGGTCCTCGAGCGTCGCCGTGATGACGGTGACGGCACTGCCGGACGCGTGGTGCGCCGCGACGAGTCCCTCGAGCGTGGCGCTGGTCAGCAGCGGCACGTCGCCGTAGGTGACGACGACGGTGCCGGCGAGGTCGCCGGGCAGCGCCTCGAGCGCGCACTCAACGGCGCGCCCCGTCCCCTTGACCTCGTCCTGGTCGGCGACGACCGCCTCCGGGTCGACCTGTGCCACGTGCTCGGCCACGCGGTCGCGCTCGTGGCGCACGACGACGGCGAGGTGGTGCGGGCTCGTACCCCGGGCCGCCCGGATCGCGTGGGCCACGAGACTGCGGCCTCCGATCGTGTGGAGGACCTTGGGGGTCGCGGACTTCATGCGTGTGCCCTCACCGGCGGCGAGGACGATCACGGCGGTCGGCCGTAGATCGCTCACAGGGCGCAGCTCCTTTTTGGATCGGGGTGCACTCGGGTGCGTACGACCCCGGCCCACGCGGGCGCCGGGGTGCGCCTCGGCCATGCTACTCGTGGGGAGCGAGGGTGCCGGCCCAGCCACGGGCGTGCCGTGACCCCCCTCACATCGCCCCTTCCGCGCGGTGGCGTATGCCGTGTGGCACACGGCGCGGTCGCGTGCTGAGCGCCCATCTCCGCCAATCGTGCGACCATGGGAGGACGGGCCCGCCAGTCCCCCCCTAAGTTGGCGGACCCGGGGCTGGCTCTGGCACCAACTCCCTGCCGAGCGGCCAAGGCGTCGCTCGACCGCGGACCCCCACCGCATGTCGGGCGACGCCGCTCGTCCGAGGGCCGTCAGCGGCCCCTGCTCCCCGGGCAGGAGTCGAACCTGCGTCGCTTGTCCTGATTCAAAGTCAGGCGGGCCCTGCCGGCAGACCAACCGGGGATCGTCGTGGACGTGGACAGGGTAGTGCAGACCCCGGGTCGCTCCGTCGCGGACTCATGCACCTGCCGGGGGCGCGTCGCCGGGCGGTGTCTCCGGCGTCGCATCACCGGCGGCAGGACCGTGGGAGCCCTGGACCGGGGCGGCGACGACGGATGTCGGCTCGGTCGGCGGATCTGCCGGTTGGTCGGCTCCTGGACTGGCGGAACGCAGCTGGCCGTTCTCGGTCGCCGGGCTGGACGCCGCGCTCGTCGCCGCGGGGTCCGCCGGATCTGCGCCACCGGGCGCGGAGACAGGGTCAACCGTCGAGGATCCCGAATCACCTTCAGCCGGAACGGGATCCGTCGGCGCCGGGTCGGACGGAGCCGAGTCGGCAGGTGCTGGATCGGCCGGCGTCGGGTCGACAGGCGTCGCGTCTGACGGAGCCACAGGCGCCGGATCCGCGGGCGTCGGATCGGCCGGCGTCGGATCGGCCGGCGTCGGATCGGCCGGCGTCGGATCGGCCGGCGTCGGGTCGACCGGCGTCGGAGCGGCCGGCGTCGGGTCGGCCGGCGTCGGGTCGACCGGCGTCGGATCGGCCGGCGTCGGGTCGGCCGGCGTCGGATCGGCCGGCGTCGGATCGGCCGGCGTCGGGTCGACCGGCGTCGGATCGGCCGGCGTCGGGTCGACCGGCGTCGGGTCGGCCGGCGTCGGGTCGACCGGCGTGGGGTCGACAGGCGTCGCATCTGACGGAGCCACAGGCGCCGGGTCGGCCGGCGCCGGGTCGGCCGGCGTCGCGTCGGCAGGCGCCGGATCCGCGGGCGCCGGGTCGGCCGGCGCCGACGGGGCAGGCGTCGGGTCGGCCGGCGTCGAGTAGGACGGCGCGGGGTCGACGGGTGCCGGAGCAGCAGGTGCTGGGTCCGGAGGCGCCGGGGGTGCAGGCGCGGGGTCGACGGGCGTCGCGTCGGACGGCGCAGGGGCCGCGGGCGCGGGGTCGGTCGGCGCGGGGTCGGCGGGGGCAGGGAGGAGGGCGAGGTGGAGCACGTCGACCGGGGTCGTGCCGGCGGCCGCCCCGGCCACCGACCCGGGGCTGAGCACAGGTGTGGCGCCGTCGACCGAGGCGGCGACCGACGTCGTCGCCGTCGTACCAAGGTCGTGCGCTGCCGCCGGTGCAACCGAGAGGCCGAGCCCCACGACAAGGCCGGCCATCGCGGTGGCGAGGGGTGGGCCGATCGCCGTCCCGGCCAGGATCGAACCGCCCGTCAACGCGGCGACGGGAGTGACGATGGCCGCGCTGGACATGAGGGCGGTGGTCCCGGCCATGCCGGCCGCAGCCGGCACCGTGAGGACTGCGCCGCCCGCACCCGCGCACGTGGCCGTACCGGCGGCGGCCGTACCGGCCGCGGTGGCGGCCGACACGGAGGTCGCCCCCGTGGTGATTCCCGCTCCTGCGGCCGCCGCGCCGGATGCCGTCGCCCCGGCACCGCTCGCGGTCAGCGTGCCGCCGAGACCGGCGCTGCCTGCAACCGTGCCTCCGACCGTGGACCCGGCGCCGACCGAGGCGACGGCAGTCGTGCCCGCGGCACCCGCGCCGGCCGTTCCACCCGCAGCACCGGCACCCGCCGTCACACCCGTGGTCGCACCCGTGGTCGCACCCGTGGTCGCACCCGTGGTCGCACCCGTGGTCGCACCCGTGGTCGCACCCGTGGTCGCACCCGCCGCGCTCGACCCGACCAGAGCAGCGAAAGTCCCCGGGGGCAGCCCGGCGAGCATCGTCGCTCCGGCGGCGAGGAGGAGAGGACCGGTCAGTGCACCGAACCCGTCGTAGACGCGCTGCAGCTCCACGGCGAGTCCCGCCTCGCGAGGACAGCAGTCCAGGTGCGCTTCGACGCGCGCTCGCTGCCGCTCCGTCAGTCGGCCTCGGACGTGGCCGCTGAGATGGTCGAGGGTCCAGCGACAGTCGCGCGCGTCGCAGACCGGCACCCGGCGCCGCACCCAGGAGTCGAGATAGCGGTCCCGGAGCTCGTCACGAGCGCGCTTCGCGCGTGCACTGGCCGCGTTGGCCGAGACACCGAGCTCGGGAGCGACCACCCGCGGCGGATGGCCCTCGACCATCGTCTGCCAGAGCAGCCGTCGATCTCCCTCGCTCAACCGGAGAAAAGCCTCTCGGACCAGGTCCGTGTCGACACCCTGGGCGCTGAGGGCCGACAGTCCTTCGTCAGGGCCGGGCAGCAGGTCGAGGTCCGTCGTCGACGTCGGGACCACGCTCATCTCACGACGGATCGCGTCGACGCCGACGGTGCGGACGGTCGACAGGAAGTACGCGCGGAAGTTCGACGACGGTCCCCTCCCCTCGCTCAGGAGATGGAAGAGACGGGCAGAGGCCTCGGCCACGAGGTCCTCGGCGGACACGCGGCCGCGATACGGCGTGGCGGCGGCGTGGGCGGCTGGCAGGTGGCGGCGCCAGAGCGCTGCAAAGGCCTCCTCGTCGCCCGAGCGCGCCCGCGCGAGCAGCACGACATCGGACTCCTCGACCCCAGCCGTCGCGGGTGCGGCGGTCATGGTGTCGGACCGTGGTCCCATCGTGTGTGCTGACACTCTGCGGCACCTTTCGCCGGATGTGCCTCACCAGTGTGCTCCACGACGGCCGCCCCGTGGGGGTCTTTGCCGAAGTGTCGTCGGGCATGACGGTGAGGTCGATCCGCGCCCGCCCCTTCGCGTCGAGATCGACCTCACCGGCGGTCTCGGCCGAACCGTGTCCCCACACGGCGCCCGGCGCGAACCGCCTCCTCCCTACCAATGACATAGACGTGTCGGGGGGGCGTTTCATGACGGGATTCGGCAAGAAAGTCGGGTCCGGCCTCATCCGTCGCGGCCGACGGGACCGGGACAGGCACAATGGCGGCGTGACCGCCGACCGTTCAGACCGCGCCGACCGCTCCCGCCCTCGCGCCCGGATGACCGGCCCGGAACGCCGTGAGCAGCTCATCGCCGTCGGTCGCAAGCTCTTCGCCGACAAGGGTTTCGAGGCGACGACGGTCGAGGAGGTCGCGGCCAAGGCGAGCGTCTCCAAGCCGGTCGTCTACGAGCACTTCGGCGGCAAGGAAGGCCTCTACGCCGTCGTCGTGGACCGTGAGATCCAGGCGCTGATGGGCGGCATCAGCACGGCGCTCGAGGAGCCGGAAGGGGCGCGGGTCCTGCTCGAGCGGGCCACCCTCGCCCTGCTCGACTACATCGAGAGCGACCCGTCGGGCTTCCGGATCCTCGTGCGGGACTCGCCGCCGGGCCAGTCGACCGGGTCGTTCGCGAGCGTCCTCGGTGACGTCGCGGTCCAGGTCGAGCACCTGCTCGCCGCCGAGTTCAAGCAGCGCGGCCTCGACCCCAGGTCGGCACCGATCCACGCGCAGATGCTCGTCGGAATGGTGGCTCTGACCGGGCAGTGGTGGCTCGATCGACGCAAGTTCAAGAAGGACCAGGTCGCAGCGCACCTCGTCAACCTCGCCTGGAACGGTCTCTCGGGGCTGGACCGCACCCCGCGGCTCGTCACCGTCCCCCACCGCTGAACACCCCCCTCGTGTGAGGGGTTCAGGTGGGGCGGACGGTCTCCGTCCACGTGTCGCCGGCGGCGTCGGTGACGCGAACGACGACGGCCTGGGCGCCTCCGGTGCCGGACTGCTCGAGCAGCGCCTGCCCCCGCTCGCCGGTGCACCGCACCGCCGACGTGCTCGTCTGCGTGCACGTCCAGCTGGAGTTGCGCACCGAGAGCGTCCCGGCGCCGGACGCGTCGCTGATGCGCACCGTCATCGAGCCCTCGACCCGGGAGCGCACGCGCACGGAGATCCGTGCCGGGTCGCGTCCGGACACGAGGCGGACCGTGATGGTGGGCGCGACGCCACCCGGCTGGGGTGCCGGGGGCGTCGTGGTCGGCGTCGTGGTCGGCGTCGTGGTCGGCGCCGGGGGCGTCGGGCTGGGAGCCGGCGGCCGCGTCGGCGGCGTCGCGGGCGCCGGGGCCGGCGGCGTCGCGGGCGCAGTGGCCGTCGGTCGTCCGGGGGTGTCGCTCGCCGCGGGTGCGGGGGCCGGCGGGGGCGCCGGATCGGCGCCACCGCTGTCGGCCCGGGGCGCGCCCGGAGGCACCGGGGTGCCGGATGCGGTCGAGGGCGTGGCGGCACCGTCGCCGTCCGTGCCGGCGGACGGTGTCGGCCGACCCGACGTCGAGGGGACGGCCGCGGCGCTCGTGCCGGCCGGGCCGGTCGAGCTCTGGACGGGTGTGGCGACGGCACCGGAGGCACCCGAGGCGGTCCGTCCGCCGGGGGCCGGGGCGCCGCCCGGACCGGCGGCAGCCCCTGCCGCCGGCGAGGAGGCGGTCGGAACCGTCGCGGCCGCCGACGGCGCTGCCAGGGAGGCGCCGGGCAGGGCCAGCGCGCCGGCGACGCCCGCGGTCACCGCGAGCCCCGCGACGAGCCCGGTGACCCGACTCGCAGCCTGGGCCAGGACCTCGACCGAGGTCCCGGAACCGGCAGATGAGGAGGAGGAGGGCGACGGCACAGGCTGACCCGCGGCATCCGCACCCTGGGCCCCCCCACCCGCGACGCCGGCGAACCCGGCGAAGCCGGCCGCTCCGGCCCCGCCGGAGAGACCGACGACGGCCGGGACACTGACGAAGCCCGGCGTGCCGAGGCCCGCCAGCAGCGCGAGCGGGACGATGAGCGCCGGGAAGCCCTCGTGGATGACCCGCAGGTCGGCGGCGATGGCGGCGGCGTGGGGGCACTCGGCGACGTGTGCCTCGGCACGTTCGGTCTGCCGCTTGGGCAGGCGCCCCCGGACGAGCGCCCCGAGGTGGCTCACGGTCCAGTGGCATTCGTCGGTGTCGGCCGCGGCGAGGCCGCGCTCGGCCCGGGCGTCGAGGTAGAGCGCCCGGAGCGACTCCCGGGCCCGCATGGCCCGAACGCTGACGGCGTTGGCGGTCATGCCGAGGGCCGGCGCGACGGCGCGCGGCGCGGCGCCCTCGACCGTGGTGTGCCACAGCACGCGCTGGTCGCGCTCGGGCAGCCCGGCGAAGGCCTCCCGGACGAGGGCGAGGCCGTCGTCGTCGGTGGCGAGCCCCTCGAAGGGGTCGTCGGTCGGGTCGGCGAGGACCTCGAGGTCGTCGGCTTCGGTCGGCACGACCCGCAGGTCGCGGCGGCCCTGGTCGATGGCGACGGACCGCACGGCCGAGAGGAAGTAGGCCCGGAAGTGCTCGTCGGGCCCCTTGCCCGCGCGGATCAGCGCGAGGACGCGCGCGGCAGCCTCCGCGACGATGTCCTCCGGGGCCGAGCGGCCCCGGTGACGTCCGGCGACGGCATACGCAGCCGGCAGGTGGCGACGCCACAGCTCGCCGAACGCCTCGGCGGAGCCTTCGCGGGTCCGGGCGAGGAGGGACACGTCAGGGGCCGAGGCCCATGCCTCGCTCGACCACAAGGTCGCGTCTGCCGACAACCCTCTCGCCCTTCTCCTGCCCCGGTGCGGGTCAGTCTGCCAAGCGGCGGGGCGGGCGTCGAGTCGGAACGCGGGCGTGTGCGAGATCAGGACGAAACAGTCCGGATCGGGCCCTGCCTCGGCGCCCTCGTCGGGGGCTGCGTCGAGGCGCGGTGGGCAGGTTTCGTCCTTCCGGATGATCCCCTCCACGAAACCACGCGGAAGGACGAAACCTGGCGGCACCACCGAAGACAAACCCGTAGGGGCCACTCCCTCCCCTGACCAAGCGGGAGACCCCTTCGGTGCCGTCATCTGTATGACGTGCCGGGACCCATTTCATGACACGCTTTCCCGAAATGGGTCGAAATGCCAGAAATTGACCCAGACTTTCTGCCCGAGCGAGACGGCTGGCGTCGTCGAGACCCGGGCCTTAACCCGACGAGACCGGCGGTTTACCTCACGACTCCACGCCCTCCCTCTGAGCGGCCCGGCTGTCGCCGGGCTCGACCATGATGAGGGCGTGCCCCTGACGATGCCGCCGACCCGATGACGAGGCGCTGGCTCTTCGCCGACCAGCTCGGCCCGCACTTCGACGTGGGTCGCGGCGGCGTCCTGCTCGTCGAGAGCCGTCGGGCACTGGGACGGCGACCGTTCCACCGTCAGAAGCTCCACCTCGTGCTCTCGGCGCTGCGCCACCGGGCCGCCGAGCTCGGAGACTCAGCGACGCTCCTGCGCAGCGACACGTACACCGACGCGCTGCGCGAGCTGGGCGAGCCGGTGCGGGTCCACGAGCCGACGTCGTATGCCGCCGAGCGCCTTGTGCGCCGCCTGCTCGCGTCGGGCATCGTCGAGTCCGTCGACCCGACGCCGGGCTACAGCCTGTCGCGCGAGGACTTCGCCCGGTGGCCCGACGGGCGGCGGCGGCTGCGGATGGAGGACTTCTACCGCTTCCAGCGGCAGCGGCTCGACCTGCTCGTCGAGGGCGACCGGCCCGTCGGCTGTCGGTCGTCGTCCGACGAGGACAACCGCGAGCCGCCGCCCCAGGGAGCCGAGCGGCTCGACGTGCCGGCGCCCTACGAGCCGCGCGGCGACGCAGCGCCCAGAGAGGTGACCGCGTCAGCGCGCGGCGCGGGCCACGGCGAACGTGCGCGTGAAGGGGAAGAGCACGCCGAACGCACGACGCGGGTATGCCGTCTCGAGCTCGCGCTCATAGTCCGTGACGAAGGCGTCTCGCTCGTCACCGTCGAGAACGCCGAGCACCGGCCGCAGGCCCGTGCCGCGCACCCACTCGAGCACCGGGTGCGGGCCGCCGGCCTCGCCGCCGAGGACGTGCTGATAGGTCGTCTGCCACACGTCGACGTCAGCAGTGCGGTCGAGCAGGAGGGCGGCATACGTCTCCGGGCGGGCCACGGCCTGGGCCCGGTCGAGTCCCGGGCGCAGGTCGTCGGCGCGGGGGTGGCGCGCCGCGACCTCGCGCATGAGGCGGTGCGACGGCGCGTCGAAGTTCGCGGGGACCTGCATGGCGAACGTGCCTCCGGGCGCGAGGCTCTCGAGCCACGAGGGGATGAGGCGCAGGTGGCTCGGGACCCACTGGAGCGTGGCGTTCGTGACGAGGACGTCGACCGGGGCGCCGGACTCGGTCGGGTCCCAGTCCTCGGCGCTCGCCTCGACCCACTCGACGCGGTCGTCGGTGTCGAGGGCCCGGGCGCGCTCGAGCATCTCGGGAGAGCTGTCGACGCCGATGATCCGTGCGCTGGGCCAGCGCTGGGCGAGCCCGAGCGTCAGGTCGCCGGGGCCGCAGCCGAGGTCGACGACGAGCGTGGGGTCGTCGGCGTCGACGCGCGCCAGCAGGTCGGCGAAGGGCCGGCCGCGGTGGCCGGCGAAGACGGCATACTGCCGCGGGTCCCAGGCGGAGTCGGCGGAGCGGGCAGGAGCGCCTGGGGCGACCGGACGGTCGGGGG
This sequence comes from Terrabacter sp. Ter38, assembly GCF_024519435.1. Classification (GTDB taxonomy): domain Bacteria; phylum Actinomycetota; class Actinomycetes; order Actinomycetales; family Dermatophilaceae; genus Terrabacter. The sequence continues at coordinate 274,958 of NZ_JALJRZ010000003.1, read as the reverse complement.
CGACCTCGACTCCATCGGCTTCAGGTGGGGTCGTGGGCTCGGTCATGTCGTCTCGCTTTCTTTCGATGTCAAGAGTCTTGACGGCGACTACAGTTGGGAACATGAGCGCCGACCGCAGGCCAGCCGACGACGTCGACGAGATCGTCGCGGCCTGGCGCCGGGAGCGCCCCGACCTCGACGTGTCGCCGCTCGAGGTGCTCTCGCGGGTGTCGCGGCTCGCGCGCCGGCTCGACCTCGCCCGCGGGTCGGCGTTCTCCGAGCACCTGCTCGACGGATGGGCCTTCGACGTGCTGTCGGCGCTGCGCCGGGCGGGCGAACCCTACGAGCTGTCGCCCGGCCAGCTCGTGCAGCAGACTCTCGTCACCTCGGGGACGATGACGAACCGCGTCGACCGACTCGAGCGCAGCGGCTTCGTCGAGCGGCGTCCCGACCCGGGTGACCGGCGCGGCGTGCTCGTCCGCCTGACCCCGGCGGGTCGCGACGTCGTCGACTCGGCGATGGCCGACCTCATCGAGCAGGAGAAGTCGTTGCTCTCGGAGCTGTCGGCGACCGACCGGACCCAGCTGGCCGGGCTGCTGCGGCGGATGCTGGCCCCGCTCGAGAGGCGCGAGACGCGTCGCGACTCGCACGGCTGAGGTCGTCACCCGATCACTCCTGAGCCTGCTGGAACTCCAGCCGGTTGCCGACGGGGTCGGCGGTGTGGAAGCGGCGCAGGCCCGGGATGTTCTCGTCCCACGTCACCGGCGCACCCGCCTGCTCGACGGCGCGCGCGAGAGCGTCGACGTCACCGACCGCGATGCCGGGGTGGGCCTTGCGGGCCGGGACGAAGCCCTCCTCGATGCCGACGTGGACCTCGGCGGAGCCGGCCCGGAACCACGCTCCGCCGCGGGCCCGGAGTCGCTCTGGCTTGTCGACCTCGGTCATTCCGAGGACGCCGACGTAGAAGTCGCGCACGGCGGCTTCACACCCGGACGGACCGGACACCTGGACGTGGTGCAGGGACATTTCCATGCCTCCAAAGTATCTTGACATCAAGATACTTTCAAGAGCCCTGCGGGCGCGGGCTCGAGAGGCTCAGCCGACGATCTCGGCGGCCTCGAGCCACTCGAGCTCGAGCTCCTCGCGCTCGATGACGACGGCCTGCAGCTTGGCGTTGAGGTCGGCGAGGGCCGCGGGATCCGTGGCCTTTTCGGCCATGTCGCCGTGCAGGCGCTCCTCACGGTCCTGCAACCGCGAGAGCTGCTTCTCGATGCGCGCCATCGACTTGCGCGCCTCACGCACCTCGGCCGGGCTCGCGGTCACCGCCGCCTGAGGAGGAATGCCGGCCGCCGAGCTCGACGCGGCAGCCGCGCCACCGCTCGGGACGGAGGGAGCGGCCGCGCGCGCGACCTGGGCCGCGATGTCCGCCGTGCGCAACCGGAGGTACTCCTCGACACCGCCCGGCAGCTCGCGCACCTTGCCGTCCCCGAGCAGGGCCAGCTGCTTGTCGGCCACCCGCTCGAGGAGGTAGCGGTCGTGCGAGACGACGACGAGGGTGCCGGCCCAGCCGTCGAGGACGTCCTCGAGCGAGGTCAGCGTCTCGATGTCGAGGTCGTTGGTCGGCTCGTCGAGGATGAGCACGTTGGGCTCGGTGAGCAGCAGGCGGGTCAGCTGGAGCCGGCGTCGCTCGCCACCGCTGAGGTCGCCGACCCGCGACTGCTGGCGACCGCCCGGGAAGCCGAGACGAGTCGCGAGCTGGCTGGCGCTGATCTCCTTGTCGCCAAGGGTCGTCCACTGCTTGACGTCCTCGATGGCCTCGATGACGCGCCACTGCTCGAAGCGCTCGAGCTCGCGCACCTCCTGCGTGAGGTGGGCGATGGCGACGGTCTTGCCGATCTTGCGACGACCGGCGTCGAGCGGGACCTCGCCCGTCAGCGCGCGCAGGAGGGTCGACTTGCCGGCGCCGTTGACCCCGACGATGCCGATGCGCTCGCCCGGCGCGAGCCGCCACGTCACGTGGTCGAGGAGGCGGCGCTCGAGGGGCGGCTCGCCCACGGACACCGTGGCGTCCTCGAGGTCGAGCACGTCCTTGCCGAGGCGTCGGCTCGCGAACGACGCGAGCTCGACGCTGTTGCGTGGTGCCGGCTCGTCCGCGATGAGCGCATTGGCCGCGTCGATGCGGAACTTCGGTTTGCTCGTGCGCGCGGGCGCCCCGCGGCGCAGCCACGCGAGCTCCTTGCGCATGAGGTTGGAGCGGCGGTCGGCGACGACCCCGGCGAGACGGTCGCGCTCGGCCTTGGCGAGGACGTACGCGGCATACCCGCCCTCGAAGGCGCTGACCTTGCCACCCTCGACCTCCCACGTGTTCGTCGCGTAGGCATCGAGGAACCACCGGTCGTGGGTGATCGCGACGGTCGCGTTGCCGGGTCGGGGCCGTTTCGTCGCGAGGTGGTCCGCGAGCCAAGCGACGCCCTCGACGTCGAGGTGGTTGGTCGGCTCGTCGAGCAGGAGCAGCTCGGGGTCCGAGACCAGCAGGCGCGCCAGCGCGAGGCGGCGCCGCTCACCACCGGACTTCGGGCCGACCCGGCTGTCGAGGCCGCCGACGTTCTGCGCCTCGATGCCGCCGAGCAGCCCCGTCAGGACGTCGCGGATGCGGGGGTCGCCGGCCCAGACGTGCTCGGGAAGGTCGCCGAGCACCGCCTCGCGGATCGTCCACTCGGGGTCGAGCGCGTCCTCCTGGGCGAGCATGCCGATGCGGATGCCGTAGGCGCCGCCCTGCTTGGTGATGCGGCCCGAGTCGGCCTCCTGCAGGCCGGCCATGACGCGCAGCAGCGTCGACTTGCCGCCGCCGTTGACGCCGACGACGCCGATACGGTCGCCCGTGAGGATGCCGAGGCTGACGTCGTCGAGGACGTGGGACGTGCCGAAGACGAGCGACACGCGCTCGAGGGAGATCAGGTTTGCCATCGCTGACTGACCCTATGTGCTCCGGCCCCTCCCGCCGAACGCGGCGTTCGGTGGCGGACTCAGTGCTCTACCCGCACTTTCCCATCGAACGCCGCGTTCGGTGGGAAGGCGTGGGGGGCTCACTCGACGTGGCGGGGGGTGGCGACGACGTGGGCTCCGTGGACCGGGCCCTTGGCGCGTCGCAGGTCGCGGCAGAGGTCAGAGGCCGCGAGCGACACCGACAGGTCGAGCGAGGCCTCGTGGCTCTCGGTGAGGAAGGCGACGGTCGGGCCCGAGCCCGAGACGATGCCGCCGAGCGCGCCGAACTCGACGCCCGCGTCACGCAGCTCTCGCAGCTGGGGCCGGAGCGAGAAGGCGGCCGGCTCCAGGTCGTTGTGCAGGGCCGCGCCGAGCAGGGCCGGGTCACCCGAGCGCAGGGCGGCCATGAGCTCGGAGCTGACCTGCGGCTCGGGCACGTCGACGCCGTCACGCTGGCGCAGGCGGTCACACTCGGCATACACCTCCGGGGTCGACAGGCCGGTGTCGCTGATGGCGAACACCCAGTGGAAGGTGCCGCGCGCCAGTACCGGCGCGAGCTGCTCGCCGCGGCCCGAGCCCATGGCGTTGCCGCCCGAGAGGATGAACGGCACGTCGCTGCCGAGGGTGGCCGCGAGCTCGGCCAGCTCGTCGCGGTCGAGACCGAGGCCCCACAGCTGGTCGCATGCCACGAGGGCCGCCGCGGCGTCGGCGGAACCGCCGGCCATGCCGCCCGCGACCGGGATGTCCTTGTCGATGCGGATCGAGAGGCGCTCGTCGACGTCCCACCGGTCGGCGACGAGACGGGCAGCGCGGACGGCGAGGTTGTCACCGTCGGTGGGGATGCGGTCGGCATACGCCCCCGCAGCGACGACCTGCCACTCGGCCCAGCGCGCGACGGAGACCTCGTCGTGCAGAGAGACCGCCTGGTACACGGTTGCGAGCGCGTGGAAGCCGTCAGGACGCCGGGGACCGACGCGCAGCTCGAGGTTGACCTTGGCCGGGACCCGCACGGTCACGGCGCCGGGCAGGGTCGGAGCGACAGTCATGCGCCCACCCTATGGGCCGATCCGCCGGCGTCAGGACGTACGGCCCCCACGGCGTGCGCGCGGTTCGGCGGGACCCACGCCCTGGGGCCGGGCCTCCGCAATGCGCGCGAAGGTCAGGATGTCGAGCTGCTCACCGCGGGTGCGGGGGTCGACCCCGGCTGTGACGAGCGCCTGCTCGGCAGCGTCTGCCGACCCCGCCCACGACGCCAGCGCCCCACGCAGGGACTTGCGTCGCTGGAGGAACGCCGCGTCGATGCAGCGGAAGACGTCCTCGCGGCTCGCGGTCGTCTTCGGCGGCTTGCGCCGGCGCAGCGCGACCAGGCCCGAGTCGACGTTCGGCGCGGGCCAGAAGACGTTGCGCCCGACCCGCCCGGCCAGCTCGACGTCGGCGTACCACGCGGCCTTGAGGCTCGGGACGCCGTAGATCTTGCTGCCCGGCTTGGCCGCGAGCCGCTCGGCGACCTCGAGCTGCACCATGACGAGGACACGCTCGATCGTCGGGAAGTGCTGGAGGAAGGAGAGCACGACGGGGACCGAGATGTTGTAGGGCAGGTTGGCGACGAGCGCGGTGGGATCGGGGCCGGGGAGCTTCGTGATCGTCAGGGCATCGGCCGCGACGAGGCGGAGCTTGTCGGCGTTGTCCGGCTGGAGCGAGCGGACCGTCTCCTCGAGCGCGCCCGCGAGCCGCGGGTCGACCTCGACGGCCGTCACGTGCTTGACGGCAGGGAGTAGTGCGAGGGTGAGCGAGCCGAGCCCGGGGCCGACCTCGACGACGACGTCGTGCGGTCCGACGCCGGCCACCCGGACGATCTTGCGCACCGTGTTGGCGTCGACGACGAAGTTCTGGCCCCACTGCTTCGTCGGCCGCACATCGAGACGCTCGGCGAGCTCACGCACCTGTGCCGGCCCGAGGAGCGCGGCATCGTCGACGGCCGGCGCGTCCTTCTTGCTCATGCTCTCACCCTATGGGGCCGTGCCCGCTGGCGTATGCCGCCGGGCGGATGACGAGATCGCGCCGGCTCGCGCGCCCGTCGGCGAACGGACGAGGCCCCCGACCGTGACGGTCGGGGGCCTCGTGCGGACGTGGGGAGGGTGGCTCAGCCACAGCTCCACTGCGACGTGCCGTTGTCGGCGTAGACGCGGTTCGCCACGGTGATCTGCTGCTCGCGGGAGGCGAGGTCAGCGCGGGAGGCGAAGTCGCCACCGCCGTAGCCGAGCCACGTGGAGGTGAGGAACTGGAGGCCGCCGTAGTAGCCGTTGCCGGTGTTGATGTGCCAGTTGCCGGTGGACTCGCACTGGGCGATGCCGTCCCACATGGCCGCGCGGGCCAGGTTGATCCCCGCACCCGAGCTCGAACCACCCGTGCTGCGGGTGGTGGTGCTGGTGCTCCGGGTGCTCTTCGGGCTCGGGGCAGCGACCGGCCGGGCCTTCGTGCCGACGAGCACGATGCGGTCGACGGGGGCCTTGGTGACCTTCGAGGAGATCGCCTTGGTCGAGACGACCTTGCCGTCGACGACGGTGGTGCGGACGGTGACGGTGCGCACGCCGGCGACACCGGCACGCGAGGCCTTGGCCTGGTCGACGTAGAGGTCGCTCGTCTTCTTCTTCGTCGTGCCGAAGGCGATGGACTCGTTGACCTTCTTGTCCTTGGTCTGCACGCGCTGGACGGCGATCTTGACACCCGAGGTGAGGCGGGTCGTGACCGGCGGGTTGACCTTGTCGGTCTTGCCGACGCGGACGCCGAGCTGCGTCAGTGCCTCACCGACGGTCGCCGCGGCGATGGTCTTCTTCGTCGTCTTGCCGTCGACCACGACCGTGACGGCCTTCGGGGTGACGATGCTGACGGTGAGGCCCTGGCGACCGATGGTCTGCGAACGCGAGACCGACAGACGGGCACCCTCACCGCGGAGGCCGAGCGCGAGGAGCGCTCCGTCGACCGTCGTCTCGGTCGTGCGCAGCTGACGCGTCTTGCCGTCGACCGTGAGGGTCAGCAAGCGGGCGTACTTGACGGTGATCGTGTCGCCGTCGTTGATGGGGGCGTCTGCGGCAGGGACGACGACGTCGCCCGGCTTGACCGCGATCCCCTGGTTGTCGAGGACGTCGCCGACCGTGCTGCCGAAGACGTGGGCCGAGCTGGCCGTGCCGTCCACGGAGAGGTTGACGGCCTTGTCGAGCTGGGTCGCGCCGACGGCGCCACCGGTGAGGACGACGGCCGCGCCAGCGGCGGCCAGGATCTTGGCGTTGCGAGAAATCAAAACACTCCGAACGTCGAACGACCCGGGTGCAACGCGCTCTCGATCCGTCCTCCTCACGTCGTCGGAAGGAGGTCGATGCGGGGTGGCAACCGGCCAACAGTCGTCCACAGTGACCGACAGACCACGGAAAGGTCAAATTTCGGTAACGGAGACCAGTGTCGGTGGACGCGACGCTCTGCGGTGCGCTAGGCGGATTGTCCGGTTCGCTCCGCACCCCACGGGCCGTACACCCGCTCGCTGTTCTCCGAGACCGCACGACACAGCGCGGGGACGTCGATGTTGAGCACCGCGGCCATCGCCCGGACCGTCACGGGCACGAGGAACGAGGCGTTCGTGGCACCGCGGTGCGGGGCCGGAGCGAGGTAGGGCGCATCGGTCTCGACGAGAATGCGGTCGAGCGGGATCGCGGTCAGCGCGTCGCGCAGGCCGCGCGCGTTCTTGAACGTCACGGTGCCCGCGAAGCTGAGGTAGTAGCCCCGGTCGACGCACTCGCGCGCCATCGTCAGGTCGCCGGAGAAGCAGTGCAGCACCGTGTGCTCCGGAGCCCCCTCCTCCTCGAGGATCCGGAGCACGTCGGCATGCGCGTCGCGGTCGTGGATCTGGAGGGCCTTGCCGAGCCGCTTGGCGAGGTCGATGTGCCAGCGGAAGCCGTCCTGCTGCACCGGTACCCCCTCGGGGCCGGTGCGGAAGTAGTCGAGACCGGTCTCACCGATGACGCGGATGCGATCGTGGGCCGCGCAGCGCTCCACCTCGGCGTACGCCTCCTCGAGCCGACCGTCCGCCGCGAGGCGTGGAACCTCGTTGGGGTGCAAGGCGATTCCGCCGACCAGCTCGTCATGGGCATCGATCGCGTCCATGGTGAAGCGGATCCCCTCGAGGTCGCACCCGACCTGGACGAGACGGGTGACACCGACGGCTCGGGCGGCCTTGATCGCGTCGGCGACGTCGAACGGCTCGTCGCCCTCGCGCGTGATGTCGAGGTGGACGTGGTTGTCGACGACGTCGATGGGCAGCGGGTCCGGCGCCGTCTCCGGCAGGCCCCGCTGCCCCGACGCGTGCGGGGTCATGCGGTCGGTGCCTCGGCGCCGGCGGCGCTCCCGGCGCCCCGACCGCCGCCCTTCGGCGCCCTCATCCTCGGCGCGGCGAGCGGGTCGGTGTGGTGCCGCGTGCCCCCCGGTGCGCTGTCGCCGAGGCGGGCCCGCTCGTCCTCGACGACCTGCTCGGCGTCGAGCTTGACGAAGACGCCGGACGGCTTGGCGACGGGCGTCCCGACGACGACCGGACGCGACTCCCACCGGGGTGTGGCGGAGTACTCGCCGGTGATGACCGGATAGCTCCGGAGGTCGTCGTCGAGGTCGGCGACGACCTCCAGACGAGGCATCGGCATGAACTCGCCCTCGCCGCCGAGGACGGCGTGGACGCGGTTCGCCGCGTGGGGCAGGAAGGGTGAGATGAGCGTATTGATATCTGAGACGGCCTGGGCCAGCGTGTGCAGCACCGTGGAGAGACGCTCGCGCTCGTCGTCACCCTTGAGCTTGAACGGCTCGGTCTTGGAGACGTACGCGTTGGCCTCACCGACGACCCGCATGACCTCGGCGAGGGCGGCCTTCTGCCGGTGTCGCTCGAGGGAGGCACCGACGGTCGCGAACGCACCCCGCACGGCGGCCAGCAGGTCCTCGTCGACGGGCTCGACGGCATACGCCCTCGGGATCTCGCCGAAGCTCTTGGCGATCATCGCGGCCGTGCGGTTGACGAGGTTGCCCCAGCCCGCGACGAGCTCGCTGTTGTTGCGCTGGACGAACTCAGCCCAGGAGAAGTCGGCGTCCTGGTTCTCGGGACCGGCGGCGCAGATGAAGTACCGGATCGGGTCGGGGCCGTAGCGCGCGACGATGTCCTGGACGTAGATGACGTGCTTGCGGCTCGTCGAGAACTGCTTGCCCTCGAGGGTGAGGAACTCGGAGGCCACGACCTCGGTGGGCAGGTTGAGCACGCCGTACTCCCCCGGCTCGCCGCCCTTGTCACCCTTGCCGGCGTAGCCGAGCAGCTCGGCCGGCCAGATCTGGCTGTGGAAGGTGATGTTGTCCTTGCCCTGGAAGTAGTAGGACACGGCCGACGGGTCGTTCCACCACTCGCGCCAGCGCTCCGGTTCACCGACCCGGCGGGCCCACTCGATGGAGGCGGAGAGGTAGCCGATGACCGCGTCGAACCAGACGTAGAGGCGCTTGCTCGGGTTGTCCTCCCAGCCCTCGAGCGGCACCGGGATGCCCCAGTCGATGTCACGGGTCATCGCGCGCGGTCGGACGTCCTTGAGGAGGTTCTCGGAGAACTTGATGACGTTGGGGCGCCACGTGCCCGACGCCTCACGGCCCGCGAGCCACTCGCCGAGCGCGCCGGCGAGGGCGGGCAGGTCGAGGAAGAAGTGCTGCGTCTCGATGAACTCGGGCGTCTCGCCGTTGATCTTGCTGCGCGGGTTGATCAGCTCGTCGGCGTCGAGCTGGTTGCCGCAGTTGTCGCACTGGTCGCCCCGGGCCTCGGGGAAGGCGCAGATGGGGCACGTGCCCTCGATGTAGCGGTCGGGCAGCGTGCGGCCCGTCGAGGGGCTGATGGCGCCGCGCGTGGTCTGCTCGATCATGTAGCCGTTGGCGTGGACCTGGCGGAACATCTCCTGCACGACGGCGTAGTGGTTGCGCGTCGTGGTGCGGGTGAAGAGGTCGTAGGACAGGCCGAGGTCGGCGAGGTCCTGGGCGATGACGGAGTTGTACTTGTCGACGAGCTGCTGGGGCTCCAGGCCCTCCTCCTCGGCGAGGACGAGGATCGGGGTGCCGTGCTCGTCGGTGCCCGAGACCATGAGGACCTCGTGCCCGGCCATCCGCATGTACCTGCTGAAGACGTCGGAGGGCACGCCGAAACCGGCCACGTGGCCGATGTGGCGCGGGCCGTTGGTGTACGGCCAGGCGACGGCAGACAGGACATGGCTCATGGCGAGCAATCCTAGGCGGGGCGGGGGCGCCACCGCGCACGAGTATGCCGCCGGGCCGCGACGCCGGGTCCGGCCCGGACAGGCTGTCGGTTTCCTTCTAGCGCCGGACGTCCTCCTGGGGGTACGACAGAGACATGACTGGACACATCGCACAGGCAGAGGTCATCGTCGACGCGTCGCAGCGTGCCGTCTGGGGCGCCCTGACGCAGCCGGAGCAGGTGAAGGAGTGGATGGCCGGCACCACCCTCTCCACCGACTGGCAGGTCGGCAGCCCCATCACCTGGCAGGGCGAGATGGAGGGCAAGCCCTACGAGGACAAGGGCGAGGTGCTCGAGGTCGAGGAGGGCCGCCGTCTCTCGATGACGCACTACAGCCCGCTCATGGGCCAGGAGGACCGGCCCGAGAACTACCACACCGTCACCTACACGCTGACCCCGACGCGGGACGGCCACACCACGCTGGCCCTCGAGCAGGACGGCAACGACTCGCAGGAGCAGGCCGACCAGTTCTCGCAGAGCTGGCAGGGCATGCTCGAGTCGCTGAAGTCGACGGTCGAGTCGGGCTGACGTTCCGCGCGCCGTCACGAGCGACCTCGGCCCACCACGGAATCGGCGCCGACCCTGGACGGGTCGGCGCCGGTCGCGTGCAGGACCGCAGCGGTGCGGCTCAGCCGAGGCGAGCCTCGAGGGAGATGGGCACGGCCTTGAGCGCCTGGCTCACGGGGCAGTTGGCCTTGGCGTCCTCGGCCGCGGCCTGGAAGTCCTCGGCCGAGATGCCGGGCACGTCGGCGACGACGCTCAGGGCGATCTCCGTGATGCCCGTGCCCGGGACGAACGTGACGTTCGCCGTCGTGTCGAGTGTCGTCGGAGGCGTGCCGGCCTTGGCGAGGCCGTTCGACAGCGCCATCGAGTAGCACGAGGAGTGCGCGGCGGCGATGAGCTCCTCGGGGCTCGTCTTGCCGTTCGACGACTCCGCCCGCGAGGGCCAGTTGACGTCGTAGGTGCCGATGCCCGAGCTCTCGAGGCTGACCTGGCCGGAGCCCTCGAAGAGCGAGCCCTCCCAGTGCGTGCTGGCGGTGCGAGTGGTGCCCATGCCTTGCTCCTTCGCTGTGCAGTCGACTCGGCCGGACGGTCGCCGGCCTCCGAAGAGGGAACGAGAGCAGCCTTGCCCGCTGTTCCCCGGGAGGCAAGGGGTTCGCCTGTCGAGACGGCCCGGCGGGGCGCTCAGCGAGCGGCGAGCGACGCGTCGTAGAGCGCCTTCTTGGACAGTCCCGTCCGCGACGCGACGTCGGCGGCGACGTCCTTGAGCCGCTCCCCCGCGTCGACCCGCGTGCGGATGCCGGCCACGGCCTCCTCGAGGGACGGCACCACGCGCTCGGCACCGGCCACGACGACGGTGATCTCGCCCTTGACGCCGCCCTCGGCCCACTCGACGAGCTCGTCGAGCGTGCCGCGTCGGACCTCCTCGTAGGTCTTCGTCAGCTCGCGGCACACGGCGGCCCGGCGGTCCGGGCCGAAGGCGTCGCGCATCGCGGCGAGCGTCTCCGAGAGCCGGTGCGGCGCCTCGAAGAAGACGATGGTGCGCCGCTCGTCGGCCACGTCGGCGAGGACCTTCGCCTTCTCGCCCGGCTTGCGCGGGAGGAAGCCGTCGAAGCAGAAGCGGTCGACCGGGAGGCCCGAGACGGCCAGCGCCATGAGGACCGCGCTCGGACCGGGGACGCACGTCACGCGTACGCCCGCCTCGACCGCAGCGGCGACGAGGCGGTAGCCGGGGTCGGAGACGGACGGCATACCGGCGTCGGTGACCACGACGACGCGCCCGCCGGCCACGAGCCGGGCGACGAGGTCGGGCGTGCGGGCGGCCTCGTTGTGCTCGTGGTAGCTGACGACCGACCCGGTCGGGGTGACGGCGAGCTCGGCGAGCAGGCGACGCAGGCGGCGGGTGTCCTCGGCCGCGACGACGTCGGCGGTGGCGAGCTCCTGCCCCAGTCGAGGTGCCGCGTCCCGTGGGTCGCCGATCGGGGTGGCCGCGAGGACGAGGGTGCCGGTGGTCATGCCGTCATCCTCGCAGGGCACCGACGTGCCCCGTCGCGACGGTGCGTCACGACAACCGGCCTGGTGGCGGCTCGTCGAGGCCCCCTACCGCTGATGACCCCGACAACCGTCCACGTGGTGGACTTCGGTGTCCACGGGATGGTCCCCATCGTGGACTCGAAACGCCGACGAAACCTCGACGCGGTACGACAGACCCATGACGAGCCAGGGCCCCGCCACGACCGAGCAGCTCCTCGAGGCCGACCGGCGCGAGCCGAACGCCGCGACGTTCGCCTCCGGCGTCTCGTCGGCGCAGCAGCACGCGGCCCTCCGCGCGTCCGTGCGCCAGCTGGGCGCGCTGCTCGGCGAGGCCCTCGAACGCCACGAGGGCGCTGCCCTGCTCGCGCTCGTCGAGAAGGTGCGCGGGCTGGCCCGCGAGCCGGAGGACGACGAGCTGCGCGCGCTCCTCGAGGGCGTCGACGCCCCGACCGCCGTCGTGCTGGCCCGGGCCTTCACGGCCTACTTCCAGCTCGTCAACGTCACCGAGCAGCTGCACCGCTGGCAGGAGCTGAGCGCGGTCGAGCAGACCCCCCTGGAAGCGACGGTCGGCCGCATCGGCGCCGCTCTCGAGGCCGGGACCCTGGGTCGCGACGAGCTCGAGTCGATCCTGGCCCGGCTGGAGTACCGCCCGGTCTTCACCGCGCACCCCACCGAGGCGACGCGACGCACCGTCCTCAATCTGCTCCGGCGGATCGCCGTGACCGTCGACGAGCTCGAGGACCCGCGCCGTCCGGTGTCCGACGGACCGCGTGCCGAGCGCCGGCTGGCCGAGCTCGTCGACATGATGTGGCAGACGGACGAGCTGCGGATCGTCCGGCCCGAGCCGACCGACGAGGCCCGCACGGCCATGCACACGCTGCGCTTCCTCGCCGACCAGGTGGTGCCCGACCTGCTCGCCGAGCTCGACCGGACGCTCGCCGGCATCGGCGTCGAGCTGCCACCATCGGCCCGGCCGCTGCGCTTCGGTGCGTGGGCCGGCGGCGACCGGGACGGCAACCCCAACGTCACGCCCGAGGTGACTCTCGCGGTCATCGGCATGCAGCACGACGCCGGCCTCGCCGAGCTCGTCGAGAAGCTCGACCACATGCTCCACGAGCTGTCGTCGTCGACCCGCTTCGTCGAGGTGACAGAGGCCCTGCGCGAGAGCCTCGAGCGCGACGCGGAGGCGCTGCCGGTGACGTATGCCGCGGTGTGCCGGCTCAACGCGGAGGAGCCCTACCGCCTCAAGCTCAGCTTCGTGCGCGTCCGGCTGCTGCGCACGCGCGACCGCCTCACCCACGGGACCCCACACGAGCCCGGCCGCGACTACGCGGGGTTCGACGAGCTGCTGGACGACCTCGTCCTCATGCGCGACTCGATGCTCGCGGCCGGTGACACGCTGACCGCGGACGGTGCGATCCTGCGCCTCATCCGCGCGGTGGTCGCCACCGGCACCGGCCTCGCGACGCTCGACGTGCGCGAGCACAGCGCGAAGCACCACGCCGCGCTCGCCGACCTCTACGACCGCATCGGCGGCCTCGACACCCCCTACGCCCAGCTCGACCACGCGGCACGCATCGAGGTGCTGGCCCGCGAGATGGCTTCGCGCCGTCCGCTCACCGGTGTCGGCGTCCACGACGTCGGCGAGGCCGCGCAGGCGTCCCTGTCGCTCATGGCGGCGATCGGGCGAGCGCTCGACACCTACGGCCCCGAGGCGATCGAGACCTACATCGTGTCGATGACCCACGACGTCGACGACCTCTTCGCGGTCGTCGTCCTGGCCCGTGAGGCGGGGCTCGTCGACACGGGCACCGACTCGACCCCGGCCACCGCGCGCATCGGCTTCGCGCCGCTCTTCGAGACCGTCGCCGAGCTCGAGGCCGCCGGGCCTCTGCTCGAGGCGCTGCTGTCCGATCCGTCGTACCGCCGCGTCGTCGCAGCCCGCGGCGACGTGCAGGAGATCATGCTCGGCTACTCCGACTCGTCGAAGGACGCCGGGATCGCCGCCTCGCAGTGGCAGATCCACCGGGCCCAGCGCGCGCTGCGCGACGTCGCCCGGCAGCACGGGGTCGTCCTGCGGCTCTTCCACGGCCGCGGCGGCTCGGTGGGTCGCGGTGGCGGCCCGACGGGTGAGGCGATCCTCTCCCAGCCCTACGGCAGCCTCGACGGGCCGATCAAGATCACCGAGCAGGGCGAGGTCATCAGCGACAAGTACACGCTGCCCGGCCTCGCGCGCTTCAACCTCGAGGTCGCCCTGGCCGCGGTGCTCGAGGCCTCGGTCCTGCACCGGAGGTCGCTGCTCCCCCGGGACGTCCTCGACGGCTGGAACGGCACGATGGACCTCGTCGCCGGGCGCGGCCAGGACGCCTACCGCTCCCTCGTGCGGGACCCCGGGCTCGTGCCCTTCTTCGTGTCGGCGACGCCGGTCGACGAGCTGGGCAAGATGAACATCGGCTCGCGGCCGTCCAAGAGGCCCGGCGGCGAGGGTGGACTCGAGGACCTCCGCGCCATCCCGTGGGTCTTCGGCTGGACCCAGTCGCGGATCATCCTGCCCGGCTGGTTCGGCGTCGGCTCCGGTCTTGCCGCGGCTCGCGAGGACGGCCGCGAGAAGACGCTGCGCGAGATGTACGGCTCATGGGCCTTCTTCCGCACCTTCCTGTCCAACGTCCAGATGACCCTGGCGAAGTCGGACCTCGACATCGCCGCCGGGTACGTGCGGGCCCTCGTGCCCGACGACGTCGCCGGGGTCTTCGACACGATCCGCGAGGAGCACGCGCGGACCGTCGAGGAGGTGCTGCGGGTCACCGGTCAGAAGGAGCTGCTCGAGGCGGCTCCCGTGCTGCGGCGCACGCTCGACCTGCGCGACAGCTACCTCGCCCCGTTGCACGCGCTGCAGACCTCCCTGCTCGCGCGCTCACGTGCGGTGCCCGACGACGTCGAGCCGGACGCCGACGTGCAGCGCGCACTGCTCCTGACGATCAACGGCATCGCCGCGGGGCTGCGCAACACCGGCTGAGGCCGTCAGCCGTATGCCGTATGCCGTATGCCGTTTGCCGTAGGCGTCTCGACCGCGCCACGTCCGCCGCGGCGCAGCCGGCGCCGCGAACCGGGCCCGGACAACCCCCCGAAGCCAGCCCTGGCGCAGTTGCCGCGGCGTGGGTTTCCGGCCGGGGTCAGTCGGTGTCGGTGGCGGTGAGGCTGGCGGTGGCGCTCGCGGGGTCGACGGCGGCGCGGAGCATTCGGGTCGCCTGCTCGCGCATCACCTCGCGCAGCTCCGGCGGGTCGAGCACGGTCATCTCCCACGGCAGCGCGCCGAGATGCATCGCCATCGCGCCGAGGTGGTTGCCGCCGGCCTCGAAGATGCAGTGGTCGGGGCCGTCGGCCGTGACGGTGCCGACCGATGGCGGGACCTGGCGGTCCACCGACGACTTCGGCGCCTCGATCCGCACTCGGGCGACGTGGTCGTACGCGTCGCGGCTGATCGCCCGCTGCACGTGCTCGGCGGCGTCGGGCGCGTCGTCGCGCGGCCGGAAGCGCCAGCCACGGGTCGTCGCATCGGCCATGCGGTCGAGCCGGAAGGTGCGCCAGTCCTCACGGTCGAGGTCGTACGCGAGCAGGTACCAGCGGCGACCGGTGGCCACGAGGCGGTAGGGCTCGACGCGGCGTTCCCCGGACCCGCGCGGGCCGGCATACGCGAAGGTGACCCGCTCCGTCTCGCGGCAGGCGCGCGCCAGCAGCAGGAGGGTGGCGGCGTCGACGGGCGCGGCGCCACCGTCGAGCGTCACCGTCGCCTCGTGGATGGCCTCGACCTGCGCGCGGAGCCTCCCCGGCAGCACCTGGTCGAGCTTGGCGAGCGTGCGCACCGCCGCCTCCCCGAGCCCCTCGACCGTGCCACCGGCTGCGAGCCGGAGGCAGACGGCGACGGCGACCGCCTCGGTGTCGTCGAGCAGCAGCGGTGGCAGGCGTCGCCCGGCGCCGAGCTGGTAGCCGCCACCGGCTCCGTGGGCGGCGTTGACGGGGTAGCCGAGGTCGCGCAGCCGCTCGACGTCGCGGCGCACGCTCCGGGTCGTGACGTCCAGGCGGTCGGCGAGCTCGGTGCCGCTCCAGACGGGGCGGCTCTGGAGCAGGTCGAGCAGGCGCAGGACCCGGGCCGTCGTGCCGGAGCCGCTGTCGGACGTCGTGGACATGGCTCGAGCATGCCAGCCTCTGCGGACAGAAACTGTCCTATATGGCTGAGAGAGTCGAGCCATGACCACGACACAGACCTCCATCGACTGGACCTCGACCCTCGTCGACCAGGCCGCCCGGCACTGGACCAACCAGCTGCGCCCCCGCTTCGAGGGACTGACCGACGAGGAGTACCTCTGGGAGCCGACCCCCGGCGCCTGGAACGTCCACCCGCGCGGACAGGGCGCCACCGAGATCCAGGGCGGCAGCGGTGCGCTGACCATCGACTTCGCCCACCCCGAGCCCGTCCCCGCACCGGTCACGACGATCGCCTGGCGGCTCGCGCACCTCATCGTCGGCGTCCTCGGCGCCCGCGTGCACAGCCACTTCGGCGGACCAGAGGTCGACTACCTCACCTTCGACTACGCGGGTACCGCAGACGAGGCCCTGGCCCAGGTCGACCTGGCCTTCGCCGCCTGGGCCGCCGGCGCCAGAGGCTGGGACGAGACCGCGCTGGCCGAGCCGTGCGGACCGAGCGAGGGCCCCTGGGCCGAGCACCCGCGCGTCGAGCTCGTCCTCCACATCAACCGCGAGCTCATCCACCACGGGGCAGAGATCGCCCTGCTCCGTGACCTCTACGCCCACCGGAACGACTGAGAGAGGACCCGACATGGCAGCCCACGTCCCACCCGTCGCCGACGAGCGCGACAGTCTCATCGCCTACCTCGACCAGCAGCGCGACGCCTTCGCCACCGTGGCCCTCGGCCTGGCCGAGGAGCAGATCCGCCTCGCACCGACCGCCGGCACCCTCAGCATCGGCGGCCTCGTCAAGCACGTCACCACGTGCGAGCGAGGCTGGACCGAGCGGATGGCTGCGGCGCCCGACGCGCCGGCCCCGCCGGACCGGTCCCTCGAGGAGCAGGCCACCGCCTGGGGCGACGACTTCCGCGTCACCGACGGTGACTCGCTCGAGTCGCTCCTGGCCGCCCTCGCCGCCCAGGGCGACACGACCCGCGAGGTGCTCCGCCGGGCCGACCTCGGAGCCGCGGTGCCGGTGCCGCGCGACGCCCCGTGGTTCCCCCAGGACGTCGACGCGTGGTCGGTGCGCTGGGTCGCGATGCACCTCGTCGAGGAGCTCGCCCGGCACGCCGGGCACGCCGACATCGTCCGCGAGTCGATCGACGGCGCGACGACGTTCGAGCTCGTGGCCGCCCGGGAGGGCTGGCCCGAGACGCCGTGGCTCACCCCGTGGCGACCGGCGGCGCAGAGCAGCGCCTGACGCGAGTTCCGTTGCAGCACAACGCGTGCAGCACAAAGGCGAAGGGCCCTTGGGAGTATGAGTCTCAAGGGCCCTTCTGGTTGATCGGTCGATGTGACGCTCCCGATCGACTCCTCGTCGTTTCCGGTCCCGGCCGCCTCGTCACCCGGCTGCCGCAGTGGGTTGCCCCACCGTGTGGACCCTCGTCTCCGAGTTGTCCCGCTCTCCCCGAGGGGAGGGCGTGAGAGATTTCTATCCCGCACCGACGGGGTCCGCAAGGGCTTTCGCCAAACATTTCCGCGGTCCACAGGCAGGCGGCGTGTCGTCCACAGGAAGAGTGCGTTTCTCCACCGGTCGTACGCGCTGGTGCACAGCTTGTGCACCGCGCCTGTGGACGGCGGGGCTCAGTCGCCGGCCCCGCCCGACTCGGCCAGAACGGCCCGAAGGAGGGCCACCCCGACCGCCGCGTCGCGCGCCCGCTCGCGGTCCCCGGCGGCGGCATACGCAGCCTCCGCCTCGACGAGCGACCGCAGCTCGGCGGCCACGAGCGAGCGCTCGGTGGCATCGTCGAGCCGGCGACGCTCGGCCTCCGTGACCCCGAGCCCGACGGCCGCCCCGGCGACGTCGGCCGACGTCGCGACGGCGCGACGGTCGGCGACCTGCACGGCCTCGGCGTTCTCGATCGCGGCCACGGTGGTGCGCAGCACGCTCACGGCGGCCCGGTCGCGCTCACGCATGGCCGTCGTCAGACGGGAACGCAGAACGGTGCGGAGAGGCGAAGACATGCCGAGACGGTATGCCGCCGCCCGTGCTGCGCGCCAAGAGGTTTCGTCACGAGGGACGTCGGTCCGACGGACGCAGCCGCTCCCGGAAGAAGTCGCGGACGGCCGCGACGGCCTCCGGGTGCTTGTGGTCCGTGAGCGTCGCGTGGTCGTGGCCCTCGAGCTCCACCGCGATGAAGCCGTCGCCGAGCTCACGACGCAGCGTCTCGAACCGCGTCCCCGTGACCCAGTCACCGCTGTACCGGACCCCGAGCACCGGACATCCCTGCGCGACGCGGCGTCGCACCACCTCGAGGTCCGCAGCCGCCAGGTTGATGTCGGCCGCCCGCCGTCGCCCGAGCGGCAGCGGGGTCGCCGGCTGCGCGACCACCGGCGCCACCACGACGGGGTCGACCATCATCGCCAGCGCGAAGCCGCCGGTCACGCACATCCCGATCGCCCCCACTCCCGGGCCGCCCGCGCGCAGGTGCAGGTCCCGCGCGAGGGCACGTAGCCACCCGGCGAGCGGTGCCGTGCGACCGGTCGCGAACATCGTGAACTCGCGGGTCATGCAGAGCCGCGGCACCACGCGCAGCGCCTCCCACGTGTGCGGCGGCGCGTGCGACGACCCGAACAGGTGCGGCATCGTCACCCTGAAGCCGTCCTCGACGAGCTCGTCACCCAGCTCGATGACCTCGGGGGTCAGGCCCGGACTCTCGTGGACCACGACGATCCCCGGCCCCTCGCCACGCTCGTAGACGGGGTAGGTGAAGCCCTCCGCGGCGAAGTTCGCGCCCGCCCAGCCCGTCAGCAGCGACATGCAACGACCCTACGGCGGCCGGCACTCCCACGGGCGGAGTCGGCCGCGCGGCTACAGTGACGCCATGTCGAGCGACGCCGGCGCGGCCGCGACCCAGGTCTCCTCCCCGGGCGGCGGCGCCCTCGCGCGGCTCCTGTCGCGGCCCTCCCCCCGCGACCCGTCGCCCGTCACCGACCCCGCGGCGCGTCGCGGGCTCCGCTGGGAGACGGTCCTCGTCCTCGGGGTCAGCCTCGGGTCGTCAGCGGTCTACGCGGTGCTCAGCATCATCGAGAAGCTGACCCGCCCGGTACCGCTGTCACAGCAGACGACGGCGATGAACCAGTCGGCCACGCCGGGACGTCCCTGGCTCGACCTCGCCTACCAGCTCGCCGGCATCGTCCTGCCCCTCGTCGCCGTCGGCCTGGCCCTCTACCTGCTCAACCACGTCCGGAGGCCGGCCGTCGACGTCCGCGCCGGCCACTTCGTCGGCCTCGACCGTCGCGAGCCCGGCCGTGACCTGCTCCGCGGCCTCGGGCTCGCCGCCGTCATCGGCATCCCGGGGCTCGGCTTCTACTTCCTCGCCAAGGCGATCGGCATCAACACCCAGGTCTCGGCGGCCAACCTCGAGGCGGTGTGGTGGTCGGCTCCCGTGCTCGTCCTCGCGGCCGTCGAGAACGCCCTCCTCGAGGAGGTCATCATGGTCGGTTACCTCTTCACGCGGTGGCGCCAGACCGGGTGGTCGTGGCCGCTCGTCATCGGGCTCTCGGCCCTGATCCGCGGCAGCTACCACCTCTACCAGGGCTTCGGCGGCTTCGCGGGCAACATCGTCATGGGGCTCGTCCTCGGCCTCGTCTTCGTGCGCACCCGACGCGTCATGCCGCTCGTCGTGTGCCATGCGGTGCTCGACACCGTGGCCTTCGTCGGCTACTCCGTGCTGCGGGCGCGCGGGGTCTCGATCTGACCGGGCGCCGCGCGCCGCCGCCGGAGCGCTGCGCGGCCCACCCAGCCCCACTGCATACGATGGCGCCCATGAACTCGGCCAGACAGGTGCGCGCTCGCCTGCTCGGGGACCCGGCCGACGACTACCGGCTGACCCGCCGCACCGCCGGTCGCATCGCGTGGCTCGGCTGGGCCGGACCGCTCTTCTTCATGCTCGTCGGTGGCTTCATGCGCTTCTGGCACATCGGGGCCCCGCACCAGCTGATCTTCGACGAGACGTACTACGTCAAGCAGGGCTGGTCGATGGTCCTGTACTGGTTCGAGATGAAGAACGACGACGTGCTGCAGCAGGCCAACCAGGTCGACCAGCACTTCACCGCCAACGACCCGATGGTCTACGGCACCGAGGGCGACTTCGTCGTTCACCCACCCGTGGGGAAGTGGCTCATCGGCTGGGGCGAGGCGCCGTTCGGCATCCTCAACTCCTTCGGCTGGCGTTTCGCCGTCGCGCTCGCCGGCACGATCTCGATCTTCATGCTCGGTCGCATCGCCCGGCGACTCTTCCGCTCCGACCTGCTCGGCACCGTCGCGGCCGCGCTCCTGGCCTTCGAGGGCCACCACTTCGTCCACTCGCGCACCGGCCTGCTCGACATCTTCGTCATGTTCTTCGGCCTCGCCGCCTTCGGAGCCCTGCTCATCGACCGGGACAAGGCGCGAGAGGTGCTGGCCCGCAAGGTCGGTGACCGCGCCCGGGCCGCGACCTCGTGGATGGGACCGTGGCTCGGCTGGCGCCCCTGGCGCTGGGTCG
The DNA here is from genome assembly GCF_024519435.1 of Terrabacter sp. Ter38. Taxonomy (GTDB): domain Bacteria; phylum Actinomycetota; class Actinomycetes; order Actinomycetales; family Dermatophilaceae; genus Terrabacter. Next base: position 254,909 of record NZ_JALJRZ010000003.1, on the reverse strand, counting down.
CGGGCATCATGCTCGGTCTCTCGGCCGGCGTGAAGTGGTCCGGCCTCTACTTCCTCGTCTTCTTCGGGCTGCTCACCGTGCTCTGGGACATCGGGGCGCGCCGAGCCGCCGGTGTGCGTGGCTGGTCGGTCGGCGGGGTCGTCAAGGACGGGCCGTACGCGTTCGCGCAGCTCGTCGTCACCGCCGTCGCCACGTACGTCGCGAGCTGGACCGGCTGGATCCTCACCAAGGGCGGCTCCTTCCGCACGTGGGCGCAGAACAACCCCGACACCGACCACGGCTGGCTGCCGGACTGGTGGCGCTCCCTCTGGGCCTACCACCAGCAGATGTATGCGTCGACGCAGGCGATCACGAGCTCGCACCCGTACCAGACCAACCCGTGGTCCTGGCTCATCCAGGGACGGCCGACGTCGTTCTTCTACGAGGGCCCGAAGAAGGGCGCCGACGGGTGCCTCGTCGACCAGTGCAGCAAGGCGATCACCTCGATCGGCACCGTCTCGATCTGGTGGGGCGCGACGCTCGCGATCTTCGTCCTGCTCTTCATGTGGGCGCTGCGCCGCGACTGGCGGGCCGGCGCGATCCTCTGCGCTCTCTTCGCCGGCTACCTTCCGTGGTTCTTCCTCGGCAACCGGACGATCTACTCGTTCTACGAGGTCGCGTTCGTGCCCTACGTCGTGCTCACGTGCGTCTACGTCCTCGGGCTCGTCGTCGGCGGTCGCGACGCCTCCCTGACGCGCCGCCGCATCGGCTACGGCCTCATGGGGGCGTTCGTGCTCGTCACCATGGGCCTCTTCGCGTTCTTCCACCCGATCTACGTCGCCGACGTCATCCCGCTGTCGGAGTGGCAGGCTCGGATGTGGTTCCCCAGCTGGGTCTGAGCCCTGCTCACGTCGGTAGGGCCTGGTGGACGAGCCGGAGTCCGCCTGCGGCGCCAGCGGTGGTCAGCCGGCGTCGTGGGTCAGCTGGTCGATCACGGCGGCCACGGCCAGCAACAGCACCGCGTCCTGCCCGTCGGCGACCTCGACGCCGTACGTGTCCGCGACCCGGAACCACTTCTTCGACACCTCCGCGACCTTCTCGCCGTCCGCGGTGATCTCGTACTCATGGTCGACGACGTTGCCCTGCACGTCCAGGTCGGGACCCTCCGCCACGTCGACGGAGAACCGCTCCCGCAGTGGCGAGATCAGCGCCTTCCTGACCGTGGCGACAGTGCGTCCCGACGGGTCCTCGATCTCCATGGAGTCGCGCACCCGTAGCTTGCGCTCCTGCAGCTTCAGGAGCGCATTGCCCTCGGCATCCTCGAGGACCAGCGTGTCACGGATCCGGAGGGCCTTGCCGTTCACCTTGAAGAGGCGCTGGCCCTGCTCGTCCTCGATCCAGTAGTCGTCACCGATCGAGACGAGCTTCTGGCGCATCCGGTACGTCGTGCGCCCGACCCCCCTGCGGTCGTCCCGGCGCTCCTCGCGTCGCTCCCGACGCCGATCCCCGATGCCCACGCGTTACCTCCTCGAGAGCCCACTCGCGTTGGTCCCGACCAGTACACGCCTCGCCGCCCCGGATGTCCCCGGAATGCGAGGTTCCACCGGGATGAGCTGGCACGCCAGTCAGGCCACGCGGACACGTCCGTCGCGTCGACCCAACACCGAGAACCCCGCTCCCCTCGGAACGTCAGTGGGATCGGCGTCTGACCCAGACGTAGGTGAGAGTGATGAGGGTGGCCGCGATGGCAACGGTGATGCCGAGCTCGAGTGCCTGGAAGGTCCAGAAGCGGTCGGCGGGCTGGTAGATGATGACGGTGGGGTAGCCGGATCCCGGTTTGGGAATGTCCTGCTCCATGAGCCAGTCCCCGTGAGCGCCGCTGGGCAACACCGTGGGCGCGTGACCCACCCAGCTGACGGTCAGCGGGGTCATGAACCGGCCGCGCAGCATGTTCTCGATGACCAGCCGGATCAGGAAGTACCCCGCCAGAGTGATCGCGAACGCAGGCGCGCTGCGTCGCACGGTCACGCCGACGAAGGCCCCCAGGGCGAAGGCGGCCAGCGCGTAGCCGAGGGGGACTATCCCTTGGATGTTGTAACCGGTCGGTTCGAAACGACCGTCGAGCATGTTGACCGGGCCCCGCCAGTAGGTCATGAGCAGCGTGATGGCGAGCTGGGCGACCACAACGACAAGTCCGGCGATGACGAGTCTCGAAGTGAGCCACCGGGTGCGCGTTACGGATTGGGTCCAGGCCAGGCGCAGTGTCCCGGACTCGATCTCGCGGACGAGGATCGGAGTTCCGACGAAGACCCCCAGCAGGCCAGGCAGCAGGACCAGGTAGGCCGCGACAGGTTGGCCGCCGGTGAGTGAGTTCAGCGTTCGGTAGAAGGCGGCAGCCTGGTCGGAGCAGGTTTGTCGGCTACCCCCGGCCGACAGGCACGACAACAGCCCAGTGGAGTCGAGGGCGGCGCGCAGGGTGTGTCCGGCCGCGACGAGGTAGGTCGCGAGCAGCGCGACGAGGGCGGCGGCGCCTATCGCGGCCGGGCGTGTGAGTCGCCAGGAGGTCCAGGTCATGACAGGCTTCCTGTCGCTTGTGTCGCGAAAGTCCGGGTTCCTGCGTCCGGGTCGCGCAGGTAAGCCAGGACGAGGTCTTCGAGGCTGAGCGGGTGGGTGGTCCATCGCGGGTCCTGGACTGGGCCGTCGAGCTCGACGATGAGCGTGGTCTGACGTTCGGTGGTGTGCTCGGACAGGACGTGCCGCAGCCCCGTCGGGGGTGAGGCGTAGCCGGGTCCGACGAGGATCCGGTGGCGGTCGAGGAGGTCGTCGATGGCGCCGTCGACCTGGACCTGTCCCGAGCCGAGGACGACGAGGTGGTCGCTGACCCGTTCCAGTTCGGAGATGACGTGGGATGACAGGACGACGGTCGTGCCACGGTCGGCCGCGTCGGCAAGCACGGTGGCCATGAAGTCTCGTCGGGCCAGCGGGTCGAGGCTCGCGACCGGTTCGTCGAGGATCAGGAGTGCCGGTCGCTTCGCCAAGGTCAAGGTGAGCGCCACCTGTGCCTGCTGGCCACCGGACAACCCGCCGGCCTTCCTGGACAGCGGAATGCCGAGTTCGGCGAGGTGGCCGAGGGCGAAGTCGTGATCCCAGGTCGGATTCATTCCGCGGCCCATGCGCAGCAGGTCGCCGACAGTCAGGCCCCGGTAGAGCGGGTGGTCCTGGGCGAGATAGCCGACCTGGGCAAGGGCGGCGGCCGATGTGGCTGGCGGCTGCCCGAATATTGTCGCGGTTCCTTCGGTCGGGGTCAGCAGCCCGACCGCGAGCTGGAGCAGCGTTGACTTTCCCGCGCCATTCGGCCCGACCAGCGCCGTGATCGAGCCCGGTTCGATGCGTAGAGAGCAGTGCCGCAAGGCCCACGTGTGGCCGAACGACCGACCCAGCCCGGTCACTTCCAAGGGGGCGCTCATGCGACACCTTCTGCGACAGAGTCGTGCAGTGCTGACGCGAACAGCGCGCTGAGGTCCTGGTCGTCCAGACCCTCCTTGCGCGCGGCGTCGACCCACGCCGACAGTCGGCGTCGAAGGGCCGGGGTGGCCATGACTGTCTGGTCCGGCACGTCGACACGGACGAACGTCCCAACACCCGGTCGCCCCACCGTCAGGCCTGCAGACTCCAGCTGCCGGTAGGCCTTGAGCACCGTGTTGGGGTTGATCGCCAGGCTGGCAACCACTTCCCGGACCAGCGGTAGCTGGTCCCCCACCTGCAGCTGCCCCACGCGCAACGCGTGCTTCACCTGGTGGACCAGCTGAAGGTAGGTCGGGACACCCGATGCCGGGTCGAGTCGAAACGTAATCACGACAACACCTTATCTACGAAGGTAGGTAAATAGTGATGCAAGGGTGGTCTCGACGTCAAGCAGGGGTGCGCATCTCGATGTCGGGTCAGGCGCAAGGGCTCTTGATGCCCGTGGTGGCCGCGGCTGGGAGGTCAGCGCGATTGCTGTCGACCCGAGATTGGTTGCAGCCTCGAGAGCAGTCGGGCCCAGACGCGTGACGCGTGGTCGACAGGTCGCTGCCGGCCCTTCCGTTCGCCGACATCGACGCGACGAAGTCCCGTCGGTCCGCCACCGGCGCGCCCCCGCCGCCGCCCACCACGGCGGCTCCTCGAATCACTGAATTCCAGAAAAGCAGAGAGACCGGACGAAAGGCGTGTCCGGTCTCTCTGCTTTGGTGGAGCTGAGGGGATTCGAACCCCTGACCTTCTCATTGCGAACGAGACGCGCTACCAACTGCGCCACAGCCCCGAGGTGCGAAGGAACGATAACACCACGCCGGCCGGCATACCCAATCGACCCGCACCCCCGCAGATCGTGGTGGATCGCCGGCGCCCGGCGCCGGGAAACCACCAGCACGAGCGCGCCCCCGGCGCCCATCGGGCAGGGCGGCTACGTCGTTGTCGACGCCTTCGATGTCGACGCCGACGGCTCCGGTGCTGTCGACGTGGCTGACCGCGAGGGGGTCGGTGAGGGCGTCGGCTGCCCGGCCTTGGCGATCGCCTTCTCGAGCGCGGCGACCGTCGCGGCGTCCACCGTCCCGGTGGCAGGGACGTGGAGCTCGGCCTGCAGCTCCTTGAGCGCTTCCGTCAGGGCAGGTGTCCACCGTCCGTCGACGGGACCGTCCCAGAAGCCGGCGAGCTTGAGGGTCTGCTGCACGGCAGCCGTCGACGCGAGCTCCTCCTGCGCGGCCGCGCCGCCCTTTGCCTGGAGGTCGGACTGGAGGGCCTCCTGCGTCGCCTTGTCGACCGTGCCCGTGACGGGTAGTCCATGGGCCTTCTGCAGCGCCTGCACGGCGTCGACCGTCGACGGCCCGTACACGCCGTCGACGTTGCCGTCGAAGTACCCGGCCTGGCTCAGGGACTTCTGCAGCGCGGCCGTGTAGTCGTGCACCGCGGCCTGGGCGGACTTCTGGGCCTCGTCCGTCAGACATCCGGCCTCGGCGAAGAGGGCCAGCCACGACATCTCGAGGGCCACGGCCGCGGCGTTGAACTGTTGGGCCGCCTGGTGCAACGGCGTCTGGGCGCCGATGCCCTGCTGAGCGGCCGTGAACTCGGTCTCGGCCTGCTTGACCCGGTTCACCGTCGCCGGCGGCAGGGTCGGCGCCGGGCTCTGGCTCGCCGCCGGGGTCGTGGAGCTCGACGAGGACCCGCCCGTGGTGTTCGCGGAGGCCGCGGCCTCCCGTGCGGCCGCGAGCTCCTGCTCTGCCGTCACCATCGCCGCCCGGGCGTCGACCGCAGCGGTCGCGGCTGCGGTGACGTCCGCGCGCGGCTGCTCGAGGTCGGCGCCTGCCGTCTGGACGTCCCCGACGGTCGGAGCCGTCGCCGTCAGCACGTCCCCGTAGCGGTCGACCGCCGTGACGTAGTCGGCAGCCGTCGTGCAGAAGTGCGCCTCGGCGGCCGCGGCGGTCGTCTGCGCCTGCGCGAGGTCCTTCTCCTTGACGGACACCCGGGCGTCGGGCACTGCCGTCCCGGCGCTGGTGCAGGCCCCGAGGGCCAGCACCAGCGCCAGCGTGCAGCACCCGAGGTGGAGTCGACTCCGGCGACCCGCACCGGATGGACGCCCGTCGACCTCAGTGCGGTCGGAGGTGTCGGACAGACCCCTCAGGGGCAGCACGGTCGCTGACCCTCGTCAGGCCAGCGCCCTCGCCTTGAGGGCATCGAACTCGTCCTGGTTGATGGTCCCGGAGTCGAGCAGGCCCTTCGCGCTGGCGATCTGCGCAGCCGGGCTCTCCGCTGTCTGCGAGCCAGCCGCCTGACGGATGTACTCGTCCTGCTGGGCCCTCATCTGCGCCATCTCCGTCATCTGCCGCTCGGTCATGCTCCGACCGCGGGCGATGAGGTAGATCAGCGCGCCCAACCAGGGCACGAGGATGAGCAGCACGGCCCAGCCCGCCTTGCCCCATCCGCTGAGCTCGCGGTCACGGAACAGGTCGAAGATGCACCGGAACCACACGGTGATCGCGGCGATCCAGATGAAGAACCAGAAGCTCCACAGCAGGACGTCCCAGAAGTTGGTGGTGATGTTGTCCATGTCAGTCCCCTCGGTGCGGTGTGGCGATGATCCGGGCGCTGACGTGCGCCGATGACCACAGCCTGCCCACCCGCCCCACCTGATGCCTCAACCCCGGAGGGTGAACCCTTCGGACGAAATTCGGCCGGAGCAGCCGGCTTCGGTCTGCCTGCACGACCTCACGCCGCCGCCGAGGAGGCGCTCGGAGCGGCCGTCTCGGGTCCCCTTTCATACTGTGCGGGTGATGTTCACCCCCGGCGCAGCCGTGACGGTGGGATCGGTGGGAGGGGGTCTCGCGGGGCCCCGAGCAACGACTGGACCGAATGACAGCCTCCGCTCGGGGCAGCGGGCCCTCCCACCAGAAGCCACCGAGAGACAGGGCGTCAGTGATGGGTTCCGACACGAGTTCCAGACCGGGCATCAGGGTCGGGCCCACGAGTGAGTTCAGCCTGTTCTTCCACGTCAAGCCGGGACACGGGGAAGCCCTTCACCAGGCGCTCCGGGACCTGCAGGCCGCACCGGGCTACCGTCCCGGCGACTACGAGATGCCGATCGCCTCGATCCACGAGGCCCGGTTCGTCCCCTTCGACGACGACACGCGGCTGCTCTTCGCGACGAGCTTCGACGGCCCCTGGGACGCCTACATGGAGGACTTCGCCTCGAAGCCGCTCAGGCTCTTCGACGCGATCTTCCAGCACGTCGTGGGCTACGAGGGCCTGCCGACCCTCGAATCGGTGAAGGACTTCATCCTCAGTGCCCAGCAGAGCGCGGGAGGCTACGCCCGCAACTACGGGGGCACCGTGAAGGAGATCCGCAAGGCCGCGAAGGTCAACGAGGCGTTCCAGCAGGTTCTCGACGACCCCGATGCGGCCGAGGCGCTGGAGCATCCCGCCCTGCGCCCCCTTCTCGACGTGGCTGCGGACTAGTCGGCATGCCCGCCCAGGGAGCCTGAATGTCCGATCACATCTCCGGCCCGCGCGCGCTGGCCGAGCCCATCGCGGACATCACCGACGTGTACGCCTTTCCGAGTCCCGAGCAGCCCGGGCGGTTGGTGCTCGTCATGAACACCCTTCCGTTCGCCCAGCCGGACGACCACTTCTCCGACGGGCTCGTCTACCGTTTCCGGCTCCGTCGACTGTCCTCCCGCGGCGAGCCGGGGCCGCGGCTGTTCCACGTCGCCGAGCCGGAGGTCACGGTCGACGTCCTCTTCGACGAACCGGACGCCGACGACCACCAGGGTCAGCGCGGCGTGGTCCGTACCTCCGAGGGCGCGACCCAGGCGTTCCACGTCGGCGACGACAACAGCGGGAGTGGCGGGAGTGGCGGTGCCACGGGCCCCCTGCGGGCCTTCGCCGGCGCGAGGTGGGACCCGTTCTTCATGGACGCACCGGCCGCCCTGAAGACCATTGCCACCGGGCAGCTGAGCTTCGCGCAGCCCGGGAGCATCTTCATGGACGGCAAGAACGTCCTCAGCATCGTCGTGGAGCTCGATGTCGCGGCGCTCCTCGGACCGGACGACGAGCAGACGGGCCTGGTGGGCGTGGTCGCCGAGACGCTGACCCGCGGACGGCTGAACGTCCGGATCGAGCGGGTGGGCCGGCCCGAGGTCAAGAACCTCATGCTCGCACCGAAGCAGTTCGACCAGGTCAACCGTGACCTCGAGATCCGCGACCTCTACAACATGGAGGACGGGTTCCACCTCGCCGAGGGGTACAAGGGGGCCTACCGGGCCCGGCTGGACGCGAACCTCGCCTTCTGGGACAGCCTGGACGGCAAGGCGGACTGGCCGGTCGACGAGAGCGGCGCGCACGCGCTCCGGGGCGTCATGCTCGATGACTTCCTCGTCGTCGACGTCACCAAGCCGTATGCGGAGACGGGCTCGTTCTTCGAGATCGAGCGCGCCCTGATGAACGGGGAGCCACACCGCACGTGCGGTGGACGCACGCTCAACGACGACGTCATGGACACGATCTTCACCCTCCTGGTGAACGCCGGCCTGGGACCCACCATCAGCGACGGGGTGGAGGGTGCCACCAGGCCGGCATCGGGCTCCTTCCCGTACCTGGCCGCTCCCAACCCCGAGCCGCCCGTGCCGCCGGCCCACGTCTAGGCGGATCCATGAGCACTCTCCCTCCCGGGTCGGTCCATGGTCCCGTCGACACGACCGCGACCGGCATGTCGCCCGCTCTCGAGATCGACGACATCCAGAGCGGCGCGCTCCACGAGCGACCTTCCCCGTACGTCGGCACGTACCTGCTGCTCAAGGTCCACGAGCCTGCCGACGGCAGGGAGCTCATCCGGCGGCTCATCCCCCTGCTGCAACCGGGCCGTGAGCTCACCGAACCCGGGCTCGGGGCCTGGTTGACCGTCGCCTTCACCTACGAGGGTCTCAAGGTGCTCGGTGTCCCGCAGGACTCGCTGGACAGCTTCGCACCGGAGTTCCAGCAGGGCATGGCTGCACGTGCTGCCGAGATCGGGGACGTCGGCGCCAACAGCCCCGAGCACTGGGAGAAGCCGCTCGGCACCTCTGACGTGCACATCGCCCTGGCGGCCCTGTCCCCCGACGCGGCACACCTCGATGCGGTCGTCGACCGGGCCCGCCGCGCCCAGGAACAGATGCCGGGGGTCGAGGTGGTCTGGCGTCAGGACTGCTACCAGCTGCCCACCGGCCGCACGTCGTTCGGCTTCAAGGACGGGATCGGGCAGCCGACGGTCGAAGGCGCTGGGACGCCGCCCACGAACCGCGGCGAGCTGCCCATCAAGGCCGGCGAGTTCATCCTCGGATATCCCGACGAGACCGGCGGCATGGCACCGGTGCCGACCCCGGACGTCCTGGGCCGAAACGGCACGTACATCGTCTTCCGCAAGCTCCACACCCGCGTCGCGGCCTACCGCCAGTACCTGCACGACAAGGCCAGGACGCGGGAGGAGGAGGCCTTGCTGGGCGCCAAGATGGTGGGTCGGTGGCAGAGCGGCGCTCCCCTCGCGCTGGCTCCGGACGAGGACGACCCGGCCCTCGGCGCCGACCCCGCCCGCAACAACGACTTCGGGTATGCCACCGACCTCCGCGGCTTCACGTGCCCAGCCGGGTCGCATGCGCGCCGGGCGAACCCGCGGGACTCGCTCGACCACGAGAACAGCGTCGACGTCCGCCTGCACCGCATGATCCGGCGGGGCACGAGCTACGGTCCGCCGCTGCCGGACGGCGTCCTCGAGGACGACGGGGAAGACCGAGGGATCATCTTCGTCTTCGCAGGGGCACACCTCAAGCGCCAGTTCGAGTTCGTGAAGACCCAGTGGCTCAACGACGGCATCTTCATCGGGGCCCCCGACGAGAAGGACCCGCTCGTCGGGGCCACGGACGGATCCAGCCCCTTCACCATTCCCCAGCACCCCATCCGCCGCAGGTTGCCCGACGTGCCGCCCTTCGTGGTCACCCGCGGCGGGGAGTACTGCTTCGCCCCCGGGCTCCGCGCGCTGCGGTGGCTGGCGGACCTCACCACCTGACGGCCAGCACCCCACCCGAGGAGAGCGCATGTCCGACACGACCGGCACCGACCGCTGGAAGGCGCTCGACTTCGCGCCCCCTCCGCCCGACGAGGACGGGTCGGAGCCGTCCGTCCTGCTCGAGTACCGGTCCGGCGACAGCATCGCCGTGATCACCCTGAACCGGCCGCTCGCCGACAACGCCATCACGACGGAGATGGGTGCGCGCCTGACCGAGGTTCTCGAGACGATCGCCGTTCGACCCGCCGTCCGCGTCGCGCTCATCACCGGGGCGGGTGACCGGGCGTTCTCGGTCGGCAGCGACCTCAGGCAACGCAAGAGCATGACCAAGGAGCAGTGGCTGGGACAACGCCAGGACTTCGACCGCACGCTCTACACGCTGCGGCAGGTGCGCAAGCCGATCTTCGCCGTCGTCAACGGGATCGCGTACGGCGGCGGGTCCGAGATCGCCCAGAGCACGGACTTCATCATCGCGTCGGACAACGCGACCTTCGGACAGCCCGAGGCCATGATCGGGCTGTCGGCCGGTGGCGGCTCCCCGGCGCTCCTCCCCCGCCTCCTGCCACGGGGACGAGCCCTGCAGATGCTGATGACCGGAGATCCCATCACGGCCGCCGAGGCGCACCGGGTCGGGATGGTCAACGAGGTGCATCCACCCGCCGAGCTGATGCCGGCGGCCCTTGCCATCGCGGAGAAGATCGCGAGCAACTCGCCCACGGCGGTCCAGGCGGTCAAGCGCGCCGTGCACATGGGCGAAGGGCAGCCGATCGAGCAGGCGGTCGCGATCATGATGGAGGCCCACTGGCGATCCGCCGTCCATCCCGACCGGGTTGAGGGCATCGGCGCCTTCAACGACAACCGGGACCCGCACTTCCAGGACCCCGACTACTGACGGACGTGCCTGCGCGACAACCCTGATCGACAACCGTGATCGACAACCGTGATCGACGAGGAGCCCCCGTGCTGACTGAAGACAGCCTCCGACAAGCCCGTTCCGCCCTGACCATGATCCACCACGAGCCGTTCAACGCCGAGGCTCCACCGGCCGCCCTGGAGGGTGACATCACCCCCACCGAGCAGCACTACGTGCGGAGCAACTTCGACGTGCCCGAGCACGACGGCACCCTCCAGATCGGTGGGGCCGTGGGCTCGCCGACGACGCTCACGCTGGACGACCTGCGCGCCCTGCCGTCCGTCGAGCGGGCCGTCACGCTCGAGTGCGCAGGAAACGGCCGACTCGAGACGCGGCCGCTGCCCGCGGGAGAGCCATGGGGGGCGTATGCCGTCTCCACCGCCGTGTGGACGGGCACGTGGTTGCGTGACGTGCTCGAGCAGGCGCAGCCTGCGTCTGACGGGGTCGAGGTCCGGTTCGAGGGCGCCGACAGCGGCTCCTACCTGCTCAACCCGGTGCTCGCCCAGACCGTGAAGTCCGACCTGACGTTCGTCCGTTCGCTGACCCTCGAGCACGCTCTCGACCCGGCGGCGGAGATCCTCATCGCCTACGAGATGAACGGACGTCCGCTCGGCCTCGACCACGGGGCGCCCTTCCGGATCGTCGTGCCGGGCTGGTTCGCCGTGGCCTCGGTCAAGTGGCTGAAGCGGATCGACGTCCTCACGGAGCCCTTCGAGGGCGAGTTCCAGACCGGGCACTACGTCTACGAGTGGCCCGATCGTCCTCACGAGCGGGTGACGACGATGCGCGTGAGGGCCCGGATCACCGACCCGGCGCCGGGGGCCGTCCTCACGCCCGGGACCCACGTCATCCGCGGGAAGGCCTGGTCGGGCACCGGGCCGGTCACGAACGTCGACCTCAGCTTCACCGGCGAGGGCGCCTGGAGCCCTGCCGTGGTCGAGCCTCCCCAGGGTCCGCACCAGTGGCAGAGCTGGGCCTACGAGTGGGAGGTCGCCCTGCCGGGGCGATACAGCATCCGTGCCAAGGCGACCGACGCAGCGGGCAACGAGCAGCCGGACGTCCCACCGTGGAACCGGCTCGGATACGGGAACAACGCCGTCGAGGTGTCCTACGTCGACGTCCGGTGACCCCCGCCGCTCCCGGGCGCCTCGTGGGTAAGAGCCAGGCATGCCCCACGCGAGGATCGGCGTCTCCGGCTGGCGCTACCCGTCGTGGCGCGGCGACTTCTACCCGAAGGGTCTTCCCCAACGGCTCGAGCTGACGTACGCGGCCGAGCGGATGACGTCGGTCGAGGTGAACGGCTCCTTCTACTCCCTCCAGCGTCCGAGCTCGTATGCCGCGTGGCGGGCAGCCGTGCCCGCCGACGTCAACTTCGCGGTCAAGGGTGGGCGCTTCATCACCCACATGAAGGCGCTGCGCGACGTCGAGACCCCGCTGGCCAACTTCTTCGCGAGCGGGGTCCTCGCCCTCGGCCCCCAGCTCGGCCCGGTGCTGTGGCAGCTGCCGGCCCGCATCGAGTTCGACCCGAACCGTGTCCGGAGCTTCCTCCAGCTGCTGCCACGCTCGACGGGCGAGGCCTCGCGGCTGGCCGAGAAGCACGACGACAAGCTCAAGGAGGACCGCATCCTGACGACCTGCGAGGTCGACACCCCGATGCGGCACGCCCTCGAGCCGCGTCACGACAGCTTCGACACCGAGGAGGCACGGGCGCTCTGCGCTGAGTACGGCGTCGCCATGGTGATCGCCGACAGCGCAGGCACGTGGCCGGTCATGGACGACGCGACGAGCGACTTCCGCTACGTGCGGCTGCACGGCGAGACCGAGCTCTACGCCAGCGGCTACACGGACGAGTCCCTGGACCGGTGGGCGCGAACCTGCCACCACTGGATGGAGCAGGGGCACGACGTCCACGTCTACTTCGACAACGACGCCAAGGGGCACGCGCCGCACGACGCCGTGCGTCTCGTCCGGCGGCTCGGGCTGTCCACGACCGCCTGAACCGTGGAGGCGGGTCGAGGCGTTCGCCCGGCACCCGGCCACGCGGCATACGGTGTCGTCACGAGAGTCCTCGGACGACGGGAGACAGTCATGACCGAGCAGCACCCGGGTGAGGCGCCGTGAACCGCGACGAGCTCCGGGCCGTGCAGGAGCCCCTCAAGGCCCGCTACCGCGAGGACCCGGCCTCGGCCCTGCACCCGGTGTCGGCGAGCGCCGTCTTCGGCGTGCCGGTCGCGGTCGAGGTGCGCACCGCCGCCGGGGCGGTCCGCGCCGGGCTGCACCCGGCGGCGGGTGGCGACGGATCCGACGCGTGCTCGGGCGACATGCTCATGGAGGCGCTCGTCGCGTGCGCCGGGGTGACGCTCCACGCCGTGTCGGTCGCGTTCGGCGTCGACCTGCGCGAGGTGGAGGTCCGGGCGGAGGCCACGTTCGACGCGCGCGGCACGCTCGGTGTCGACCGGACGGCACCGGTCGGCATCCTCGGCCCGAGGGTCGTCGCCGAGGTCACGACGGACGCCGACGACACCACCCTGCAACGGCTGGCCACGGCCACGGAGCGCTACTGCGTCGTCGGCCAGTCGCTCCGCGAGCCACCGTCGATCGAGGTGCGGCGCCGCGAGCCCCGTGACCGATAGGTTCAGGACGTGAGCCGCAGCGTCTATGTCGCCTCTCCCGAGGGCCTGACGGGCAAGTCCGCCGTGGCCCTCGGCCTGCTCGACGCCCTGCTGCGCGAAGTCGGCTCGGTCGGTGTCTACCGCCCCCTGACGACGCTCGGGGGCACCGGTCCCGACGAGGTCGACCACATCGTCGAGATGCTCGTCAGCCAGCCCGGCGTCGAGCAGACCTACGAGGAGGCACTCGGAGTCACCTACGCCCAGGCGCATGACGACCCCGACGAGGCGCTCCACGTCATCGTCGAGCGGTTCGGCGCGCTGAGCGCGCGCTTCGAGGTCGTCATCGTGCTCGGCTCCGACTACACCGACATCTCGACCGGCACCGAGCTGTCCTTCAACGCGCGGGTGGCCGCCAACCTCGGCTCGGCCGTCGTGCTCGTCGTCCACGGCCGCGACCGCACGCCCGACCAGATCCGCGTTGCCGCCGACAGTGCCATCACCGAGCTGCGTGCCAACCACGCCCAGACCGTCGCCGTCGTGGCCAACCGCGTCGACCCGGCCGACCTCGACGCGGTGCGGGCCGTGCTCGGCACGTTGCCCTTCCCGGTCACCGCCTCGATCCCCGAGAACCCACTCCTCTCCGCGCCGAGCTTCCGGGCTCTCGCCGACGCGATCGGCGCGCGGCTCGTCCTCGGCAGCGAGTCGTGGATGGACCGCGACAGCCTCGGGCTCGTCGTCGCGGCGATGAGCCTGCCCAACGTGCTCGCCCGGCTCGGCCCGGACGTCACCGTCATCGCGCCGAGCGACCGCACCGACCTCATCCCGGGTCTCCTGCTCGCCCACCAGTCCGGCACCTTCCCGACCCTGGCGGGCATCATCCTCACCGGCGGCTACCCGATCCCCGAGACGATCTCGCGCCTGTCGGCCGGTGTGCAGCACGACCTGCCGATCGCCCTCACCGACGACGGCACCTTCCGCACGGCCGAGCGGCTCATGCGGGTGCGCGGACCGATGACGAAGGGGTCGCGCAACAAGATCGAGACGGCACGCCGGCTCTTCTCCGAGAGCGTCGACCAGTCCGCCCTGCTGACCGCCATCGACGTCTCGGCCTCCGAGGTGCGCACACCGCTGATGTTCGAGTTCCAGCTCATGGAGCGGGCTCGCTCGGACCGCAAGCACATCGTGCTCCCCGAGAGCCAGGACGACCGCATCCTCGAGGCCGCCGACGTGCTGCTGCGACGTGGTGTCGCCGACCTCACGCTGCTCGGCGACGAGACGAAGGTCCGCGCCCGCGGGTCGGCGCTCGGGCTCGACCTCGACGCCGCGACCGTCGTCTCCCCCACCGACGCCGACCTCGTCGAGCGATTCGCGCAGGAGTATGCCGCCGCGCGGGCCCACAAGGGCATGACCCTCGAGCGCGCCCGGGAGGTCGTCACCGACATCTCGTTCTTCGGCACGATGATGGTCCACCTCGGCCTCGCCGACGGCATGGTGTCCGGCGCCGTCAACACGACCGCGCACACGATCCGTCCGGCGCTCGAGTTCGTCAAGACGGCCGACGGGGTCAAGACGGTCTCGAGCGTCTTCCTCATGTGCCTCGCGGACCGGGTGCTCGTCTACGGCGACTGCGCGGTGATCCCCGACCCGACGGCCGAGCAGCTCGCCGACATCGCGATCTCCTCGGCCCAGACCGCGCAGCAGTTCGGGATCGAGCCGCGGGTCGCGATGCTCTCCTACTCGACGGGCACGAGCGGGTCCGGCGCCGAGGTCGAGAAGGTCCGTGCCGCAACGGAGCTCATCGCCCAGCGGGCGCCGGACCTCGCGCTGGCCGGGCCGATCCAGTACGACGCCGCCATCGACCCCGTCGTGGGCCGGGCCAAGATGCCTGACTCCGACGTCGCCGGCCACGCCACGGTCTTCGTCTTCCCCGACCTCAACACCGGCAACAACACCTACAAGGCGGTGCAGCGCAGCGCTCACGCCGTCGCCGTCGGTCCGGTGCTCCAGGGTCTGCGCAAGCCGGTCAACGACCTCTCGCGCGGCGCGCTCGTCGACGACATCGTCAACACCGTCGCCATCACCGCCGTCCAGGCGCAGGGCGTCTCGACCGAGCAGCAGGGAGCAGGGCAGTGACGGAGCCCACCCGCGACCAGCCCGTTCTCGTCCTCAACGCCGGTTCGTCATCGCTGAAGTACCAGCTCGTCGTGCCGGAGTCGGGCGAGGTCCGCGCGGGTGGGATCGTCGAGCGCATCGGCGAGGCCGGCAGCGACGTCGCCGACCACTCGGCCGCACTCCAGGCCATGACGACCCGGCTGCACGCAGACGGTGTCGACCTCGACGAGGTGCCGCTGCGCGCCGTCGGTCACCGTGTCGTCCACGGCGGTCCTGACTTCTCAGAGCCGGTCATCATCGACGACGCCGTGCTCGAACGCATCAGGGCGCTGAGCGCCCTTGCGCCACTGCACAACCCGGCTGCCGTCATCGGCATCGAAGCCGCTCGGCAGCACTACGACGTGCCCCACGTCGCCGTCTTCGACACCGCCTTCTTCTCGACCCTGCCGGACGCGGCGTCGACGTATGCCGTGCCCCGCGACCTCGCCGCGAAGCACTCCATCCGCCGTTACGGCTTCCACGGCACCTCGCACCAGTTCGTCGCGCAGGCGACCGCCGACCTGCTGGGACGCCCTCTCGCCGAGCTGCGTCAGGTGATCCTCCACCTCGGCAACGGCTGCTCGGCCTCAGCCGTGCGGGGTGGTCGGGCCGTCGAGACGTCGATGGGCCTGACCCCGCTGCAGGGACTCGTCATGGGCACCCGCTCGGGCGACGTCGATCCCGGGTTGCACGCATACCTCGCCCGAGAGGCGGGGATGACGCTCGACGAGATCGACACCCTCCTCAACAAGAGGTCCGGGGTCCTCGGGCTGAGCGGCGTCAACGACTTCCGCGAGCTCGTGCAGCGCGTCGATGCCGGCGAGCAGGACGCGAGTCTCGCGTTCGACGTCTTCGTCCACCGGCTCAAGCACTACGTCGGCGCCTATCTCGCGATCCTCGGCGGGGCCGACGTGCTCGTCTTCACGGCGGGCATCGGGCAGCACAGCGCCCCGGTCCGGGCAGCGGTCGCCGACGGACTCGGCGAGCTGGGCATCACGGTCGACGCGCACCTCAACGCGTCGGGCTCGAGTCAGGCACGCGTCATCTCTCCTGACGGGTCACGCGTCGTCGTCGCGGTCGTGCCGACCAACGAGGAGCTCGCCATCGCCCGGCAGACGGCCGATCTCGTCGGCTGACGCCCGACCGCGCCACCTCCCACTCGTTCGAGGCGATGTCGCCACCCACGCGGGTGCCGCGATCACCTCGACGGGCGCTGGGCCTCGAGGTACTCGCGAAGGGACGTGGGGCGGCGACCCGTCAGCCGCTCGACGTCGCCGCTCACGCCGTCGAGCTCACCCGCGGCGACGGCGGTGTACGTCGACACCCAGGCGTCCACCTGCCAGTCCGGTGCCCCGTAGACCGCGCGGGACGCATACGCCTCCTCGACCGTCTCGTCGTGGAAGCGCACCTCGCGGCCCGTGACCTCGGTGATGACCTGCGCCATCTCGGTGAACGTCAGCGCCTCGGGCCCGGTCAGGTCGTAGGTCGCTCCCTCGTGCGCTGCCGGGTCGAGCAGGACGGTGACCGCGACGCGTGCGATGTCGTCGTGCGAGACGACGGCGGCCCGGCCGTCGCCCGCGGGGCCCCGGACGACGCCGTCCTCGCCGACCATGTGGTCCATGAACTCGAGGTAGAGGTTGTCGCGCAGGAAGGTCCACGCCATGCCCGAGTCACGCAGGTGCTGCTCCGTGGCCGCGTGGTCACGAGCCAAGGTGAACGTCGCGTCCGGTGCGGCTCCGAAGAACGACACGTAGACGACGTGCCCGACCCCGGCAGCCGCGGCGGCGTCGACGAAGGCTCGGTGCTCGGCGAGCCGGTCCTCGTTCTCGGCGGCCGAGACCATGAAGAGGGTCTCGACACCCTCGAGAGCCGCTCGGGCGGCGTCGGCGTCGCGGTAGCTGCACGGGGCCGCAACGGAGCCCGGCAGCTCGGGCGCCCGTGACGCGTCGCGCACCAGCAGCCTCTGGGTGACGCCTCGGTCGGCGAGGTCGCGCGCAACGAGACCACCGAGCCACCCGGTCGAGCCGGTGACGGCGAGGACGGGACGGTCGGCACGGGCGTCGGATTCCATACCCCCGAGCGTACGCAGCCGTGGCGCCGCGCCGGCAGGTTGCGCTCAGGTCGTCGCTGTGAGGACGCGAGGACCGAGCCGCTGCGCTCACCCTCGTGACGGCCAGCGAGCAGGGGCGATCCCCCGGAACCCCAGCGAGGCAGCATACGGTGTGGTCGTGACCGACAACCATGCCGACCCCTCTGGTGCGCCCCTCGACGTGAGTGCGCCCGTCCCCACCCACGACGGCAGCGACACCCTGCGGGCCGATCCCCCCTTGGCCCCGGAACTGCCCGGCATCGAGGCTGCGGCCGTCCCGCCCGGCATCCGGGTCGCGAGTGATTGGGCGTGGCGCCTGCTGCTCATCGGCGCGGCCATCTACCTGCTCTCGCTGGCGGTGCGCTCGGTCTCCGAGATCGTCGTGCCCGTCGCGATCGCCATCCTCCTGACGGCACTGCTGCGACCCGTCGCGACGTGGCTGCACCGCCGGATGAAGCCGGGCGCCGCCGCCGGCATCACCCTGCTCGGCACGATCCTGATCATCGGGGCGCTCTTCACCCTCGTCGGCACGCAGTTCAGCAGCGGCTTCTCCGACCTGACGAACCAGGTCGCCACCGGCCTCGAGCGCATCCGGGACTGGGTGCGGACGTCGTTCAACATCACCGACGCGCAGTTCGACCAGTACTTCAACACGATCCGCGACAAGGTGAGCCAATCGGGCAACCTCGGCGACACCGCGACCTCGGTCGGCCTCACGGCGACGCACTTCATCGCCGGCCTGTTCATCGCGCTCTTCTCGCTCTTCTTCTTCCTCTACGAGGGACCGCGCATCTGGACCTGGGTCGTGCGGCTCTTCCCGCGCGCCACCCGCCCGCGGGTCAACTCCTCGGGCGTCATCGCCTGGCACCAGCTGTCGGCGTTCGTCCGCGCGACGATGATCGTGGCCTTCGTCGACGCGGTCGGCATCTCGGTCGGCGCCGCGATCCTCAAGGTCCCCTTCGCCTTCGCGATCGGCATCCTCGTCTTCATCCTGGCGTTCATCCCCATCGTCGGCGCCCTGCTCTCGGGGGCCGTCGCCGTCCTGCTCGCGCTCGTCGCGCACGGTCCGGGCGTCGCGCTCATCATGCTCGCGGTCGTCATCGGCGTTCAGCAGCTCGAGTCGCACGTGCTCCAGCCGTTCCTGCTCGGCAAGGCCGTCAGCGTCCACCCGCTCGCGGTCATCCTCGCGATCGCGACCGGCTCGATCATCGCCGGCATCGTCGGAGCCCTCGTCGCCGTTCCCTTCGCTGCGGTGCTCAACGCCGTGGGCAAGCACCTCTTCAGCGACGAGACCGAGGGCGAGCTCGACCGGGAGATGGCGGCGTCGGCCGACGAGGGCGGAGCCCCGGCCAACGCCTGACCGAGGTCGAATGCCGTCCGGCTGGGTCCCCGCTCATGAGCAGGGACCCAGCCGGACGCGTACCCAGCCCCGGCCGCCCGTGGCGCGCCGCGGCCCCCGAACCGACGGCGCGAGACCCGAGCCGCCAGCCATTCGCGCGCCGCGGCCCCCGAACCGTCGGCTCAGGGCAACCGTGAGCGGGGCGGGCCTACTGGGAGACGGCGCGGCGGGCGAAGAGGGCCCGGTCGTCGAGCTCTTCGGCCTCTTCGGCGAACTCAGGCGTGTCGAAGACGTCGGCCGGGATGCCGGACTCGGTGTAGCGCGGCTCGGCCTTGGCCTTGAGCGAGTAGGTCGGGCGCGGCACCGGGACCGGGCTCCAGCTGCCCTCGGCGGGCTGCTCGACGGCGGCCACGGCGACGGGCACCTCACCGGTGATCGGGGCCTGGACGTCGAAGACGCCGGGCTCGACGTGCTGGGCCTCGACGGCCTGCGACGCCTGCGAGACCGCCACGACCTCCGACGGCGCCGCCGCGGCGGCGCTGCGGATGACCTGGGTGTCGTCACTCGAGAGGAGCGGCACGTGGTGCGCAGCATCGTGCGCGTCGTAGGACCTGGCGCGGCGGCGACCCCGCCGACCACGCTGACCGCGGCTCTCCCCCGCATCCGAGCTGGCGCGCAGGCGGTCGGCCTGGGCCTCGGCCCGCAGCCACACGAGGACGGCGGCGACGGTGAGCACGGCGAACGGGATGGAGATCCACATGAGCACGTCGGTGACCGTCAGCACGACGGACACCGGCAGCCATGCGACCGCGACGAGGAGCAGCGCCGCGCGAAGGCGGCGCTGTGCCAGCGGAACCCGAGGGGGGGCCGTGGGTCGAGCCGGCCTCCGGTCCGCGTGGCTCGTCGATCGCGCTGACTCGGGCATGCGGTCCACCTCGGCGGAGTAGGGGGCGATGTCGTGGTCGGTCTGGCTCTGGTCTGACGAGGGGCCCGACGCGACGAGCGAGCTCGCGAGCACGCGCTCGTCGGAGCGACGGGCGACGAGCGGAGAGTGCCGGCGCGACGTGCCCGCGGGGACGGCCCGCTTCACATCGACGGTGGGACGGCCGGTGCTCGCGGGCTTGACGGCATACGAGTGCGGGCGCGGGGTGCTCAGCGCCGCGGTCGGCAGGGCCGGTCGCTTCTCGAGGACGCGCATGGCCTCGGAGAAGCCGTCGACCGACCGGGTCGCGGCGGCGTCCTCGCGGCGGCGGGCCCAGTGCTGCACGAGATAGGCAGCCCAGATCGCCACGATGACGACGAAGATGAGGCTGCTGACGGGCACGTGACCCACGGTAGGACGCGGTTCGGTAACGGCCCCGCACATTCGAGGCGTGTCGCGCAAGAGGCTGGTGTTACACCTGTGACAGGCGAGCCGTGAGAGTCGAGCCGCCCAGGTCCTCGATCGTGACGGCGAAGGAGCGGTGGTCGCGCCACGCGCCGTCGATGTGGAGGAAACGCTCGCGCACTCCCTCGTCACGCAGGCCGAGCCGCTCGACCACGCGCAGCGAGGGAACGTTGTCGAGTCGGATGTTGACCTCGACGCGGTGCAGCCCACCCGCGCCGAGAGCGTGGTCGACCGCCAGCGCCAGGGCGCGGGTCGCGATGCCCTGCCCCGTGACGGACTCGTCGAGCCAGTAGCCGGCAGCACCCGACTGCTGCGCGGCGCGGACGATCCCGAAGAGGTGGACCTGACCCACGATGCGACCGCCGACCTCGATGCACCACGGCATGGCGCGATCGGCGCGCGCCTCGGTGTCGAGGTCGCGCACGAACTGCCGGAACGGGACCGGAGCCCGCGCCGGCGAACCCGGCGGGAGGGTGGGCTCCCACGGCTGGACGTATGCCGCGTTGTCGCGCCGCACGCGCTGCCAGTCGCGCTCGTCGTCCAGACGCAGGGGCCGCAGCACGATCGTGGGCTCGGACGAGGCATCACGCAGGACGACCGGCCAGCGGGCCTGACCGTCCCGGTGGGGGCGCCACGGCATCCTCATCCGACCGACCCCATGGTCATCGGTCGACGCCGGATCACCACGTGGCGCAAGCGGGTCCGGGTCCTCACGTCAGTGGTCACTGCCGGGGATCTGGTCGAGGGCGTGGCCCACGACCGGCTCGAGCACGTCGAGGGCGTCGGTCACGCCGCCGCGCGACCCCGGGAGGTTGGCGACGAAGGTGCGCCCGGCGACGCCGACGAGACCCCGCGAGAGCATGGCCGTCGGCACCCCCTTGCCGACGCCGGCCGCGCGGATCGCCTCGGCGACGCCGGGGACGAGCCGGTCGAGCAGCGGCGCGGTCTGCTCGGGTGCCACGTCGGTCGGGGTGAGGCCGGTCCCCCCGGTCGTGATGACGAGCTCCGGCTCGCTCGCGAGGACCTCGCGCAGCGCCAGGCCGAACTCGTCCCCGTCGGGCACGACGACGGGCTCGCCCACCTCGAAGCCCCAGGCGCGGAGCCGCTCGACGATGACCGGGCCGGACCGGTCGGCGTAGACGCCGGCGGCGGCCCGGGTCGAGGACGTGACGACGACGGCCCGGCGCCCCACGCCCGGACCCTCACTCACGCCAGTCCCCCGACCGGCCACCGGACTTCGCCGTGACGCGGACGTCGGTGATCCGGCCGTGCTTGTCGACGGCCTTGATCATGTCGATGAGAGCGAGCGCGGCGACCGACACCGCGGTCAGCGCCTCCATCTCGATGCCCGTGCGGTCGGCGGTGCGCACCGTCGCCGTGATGTCGGCGCCGTCGTCGGCCACCGTCACGTCGACCTCGACACCGTGCACGGCGATCGGGTGCGCGAGCGGGATGAGCTCGGGCGTGCGCTTGACGGCCTGGATGCCGGCGATGCGGGCGACCGCCAGGGCGTCGCCCTTGGGGACCCTCCCCGAGCGCAACGCCGCGACGGCGTCGGCGCTGAGCAGGACGCGCCCCGCCGCGCTGGCCTGGCGGGCGGTCACGGCCTTGGCCGAGACGTCGACCATGTGGGCGCTGCCGTCGGCGCGCACGTGGGTCAGGCCGGGCGCCTCGCGAGCTCCGGGCTCCTCGGTGACGTCGCTCATCAGGCCTCCTTGTCGAGGACGAGGACGTCGACGACCTCGCCGGCGACGAGCTCGGTCACGTCCTCGGGAACGACGAAGAGCGCGTTGGCCCGGGAGAGGTCGGCGACGAAGTGCGAGCCCTGGCCCGCGACGGGGACGGCGACGAGGGTGCCCTCGGCCGACCGTGACACGACGGCACGACCGAACTGGCGCCGCCCGCCGAAGGACTCGACGCCGGAGATGAGCGTGGCCGGCCGCAGTCGTCGCTTCTCGGGAGTCAGGCGCATCAGCCGGCGCAGCGCCGGTCGCACGAAGACCTCGAACGACACGAACGACGACACCGGGTTGCCGGGCAGGGCGAAGAGCGGCACCTGCCTGCCACCCGGTCCGGTCAGCAGCCCGTAGCCCTGCGGCTTGCCGGGCTGCATCGCCACCTTGACGAAGTCGATGCCCTCACCACGCAGAGCGCTCTTGACGACGTCGTAGGCCCCCATCGAGACACCGCCGCTCGTGATGACGACATCGGCCTCGGCGACGACCTCGTCGAGCACGGCGAGCAGCTCCTCGTCGGAGTCGCCGACCGCCGCCCGGATCTCGGCCGAGGCTCCGGCGCCGACGGCGGCTGCCCAGAGCATGGAGGAGTTGGAGTCGTGGATCTGACCGGGCTGCAAGGGCTTTCCGGGCTCGACGAGCTCGGCACCCGTCGACAGCACGACGACGTGCGGCCGGCGGTGGACCTCGACCTGGGCATGACCGCACGCGGCGAGCAGCGCAATGGTGCGGGCGCCGACGACCTCGCCCGCGGAGACGATGATCTCGCCCGACGACACGTCCTCGCCCTGCCGACGGATGAAGCGACCCGGGGTGACCGCCACGCGACACTCCACGTCGCCCGTCGCGGCCGCGTCGGTGTCCTCGACGGCGATGACGGCGTCGGCACCCTCGGGCATCGGGGCGCCGGTCATGATCCTGGCCGCCTCTCCGACGCCCACGGAGAAGGTCGGGTTGGCACCCGCGGCGACCTCGCCGACGATGCGCAACCGCACCGGGGAGCCTCCGGCAGACGCGAGCGACTCGGAGCGGACGGCATACCCGTCCATCGACGAGTTGTCGAAGTGCGGCAGGTTGACCTTGGCACGGACGTCGCGGGCCACGACGAGGCCGAGGGCCTCGGTGAGCGGAGTCCACTCGGTCGGCGACGGCTCGAGCGTCGAGAGGATGGCCTTGAGGTGCTCGTCGACCGTGCGCACGTCACCCGGTGTCGTGACGGGCGCCGGCGTCGGCGTCGGCAGCTCGCCGAGCACGGCGTCGTCGAGGACGCGGCGGTAACCGTCGATGAGCACCTCGCCGACGCAGCGGACGTTGCGGCCGAAGACGGGGTCACCGATGACGCGCAGGCTCGTGCAGTCGCGCATCGAGGGCACTCCCTTGGGGAAGCGCTGCTCGAAGCCCGACACGAAGCGGTAGGCCGAGTCGAGGTCGACGTAGGGCTCGGGCGCGTCGACGGTCGCGACGACGTGGTAGCCCTTGTCGAGGGTGAAGAAGTCGGACCGGATGACGAGCAGGTCGTTCGTCGTCTTGACCGGACGGAAGCGGGTGCGCGGCACGAGGATCGCCTCGGACCCCTCGAACACCTCGATCGCCGTGCCCATCGCCGACTCCATCTGGATGACCTCCGGCGAGCTCGGGTCGGCGGGGTCGACGTTCTTGTGGTTGACGATGATCGGCAGGCCGAGGACGCCCTGCTTGGCGGTCATCCGCTCGCGCAGGACCTCGAGGTTGATCCACACGTTGTTGGCGTTGAAGGTGCTGTGCCGCTTGATGTCGCGGAAGTAGCGTTCCTCCCCCTCGGCCACCATCGCCGTGTCGCGCAGCACGATCCGGCCGTCGGACTTGCGCACCGCGAGGTGGCCGCCCTTGCGGTCGCTCTTGGTGCGCTTGCACACCTCGGCGACGTAGGGCAGGCCGTGCTCGACCATCCACGCCGCGACATCGGGGTCGCACGTCGCGCCGAGGTTGTCGGAGTTGGAGAGGAACGCGTAGCGGATCCCCTTCTCCAGCAGGGAGTCGAGCACACCGGACGTGACGAGCGAGACGTAGATGTCGCCGTGGCCCGGCGGGCACCACTCGAGCTCGGGGTCGTCGGGCCAGTGCACCGGCATGAGGTCGTCGGGGCGCAGCTTGGGCTCGGCGTTCTGGATGAAGTCGAGCGGCAGCCCCTCGACCGGCAGGTCGGGGTACTTCGCGAGGATCTTGAGCGACTCCTCCGAGGTGCGGAAGGAGTTCATGAGCACGAGCGGGAGCTCGACGCCCCAGCGCTCACGCAGGGCCAGCACCTGCAGGGCGATGATGTCGAGGAAGGTCAGGCCGTCCTTGACCTCGAGCGCGGACTTGGCGCCCGTCATGCCCATCCCGGTGCCGAGGCCGCCGTTGAGCTTGATGATGGCGGTGCGGGACAGCGCCTCGCGTGCCTCCTCGTCGGACACCTGGACCCCGCGGAGGGTCTGCACCTCGCCGAGGGGCTCGATCGACTCCTCGGGGATCGTGCCGAGGGCCCCGGCCTGCAGCTGCTCGTAGTAGTGCTCGAACACCCTGATCGCCTCAGGACCGAGGCCCCGGTCGCGCATCAGTGCGACGGACGCGTGGAGCCCCTGGTCACTCATGGGCATCACCTTACGATGGGCCGCATGTGCGTCACCCGAGTGCGCGAAATGTGCTCACCGTGAGCGGCCTGGGCAAGCGTGACCTGCGTCACGCCGCGCGGGCCAGGCGGCGCCAGATCGCCTCGCGCCTCACCCCGGCCGAGCGTGACGCCGCCGCGGCGGCGATCGCCGGGGCCGTGCTCCGGTTCGTGCCCGACCCGTCCCGGGTGGCGGTCTACGAGTCCCTCCCGGACGAGCCGCCGACGGGCCGCCTCGTCGAGGCGCTCCTCGCGGCCGGGCACGAGGTCATCGTGCCCGTCGTGCAGGACGACTTCTCGCTCGAGTGGAGGTATGCCGTCCCGGGCACCTCGGGCGACGACGCGACCGTGCGCCGCCCCGGCCACGGCGGCCACGCACCGGACAACGAGGAGCGACACGGCTGGCTCGGCACCGACGCCCTCGCCACGTGCGACCTCGTCGTCACGCCCGGGCTCTCCGTCGACGGACACGGGACGCGCCTCGGCCAGGGCGGCGGCTGCTACGACCGGGCCCTGCTCCACCGGGACCCGGCCACCCCCGTCGTGACGCTGCTCCACGAGGGCGAGCAGAGCGAGACGGACCTGCCGGCCGACGCCCACGACCTCCCGGTCGACGGCTACGTCACGACGACCGGACGCGTCGTGCGGCTGCGCTGACGCGCACCTCGTCGAGCCGACCGCCGGCCCCGACCACCCGGCATACGCCATCGGTGGCGGACGACGCCGGTGACTCCCTCAGGCCCGGCCCGCCCCGGGACCCGGGCGGGCTACGGGTTCGACGTCGGCGACGGCGGCACGAGCGTCAGCTCGTCGTCGGTCGCCTCGCGCACCGCGGTCGGGCTGAACGGCCACACGAAGGTCTCGTTGGCCGCCCACGCGTCGATCTGGTCGGAGTAGTGGTCGTCGTAGGCGTGCCCCGACTGGCCGGTCGAGTTGACCCAGCGCGACGCGTCGAGGTTGCCGAGGTCGACGACCATGCGCATCGACGGGCCGCTCGTGACGTCGTAGCCGGGCTTCGAGGCGTTCCACGCGTTGGCGTTGACGATGGAGTTGCCGCCGCCGAGCTCGATGTCGTCGCGGTTGAAGAGGTTCTGGATGAACTCGGGAACGCCGTCGGCGCCCATGACCTGGTGCGTCAGGTCGAGCGAGTGCAGGCGACCCCAACGCCACGTCGCGGGCACCTTGCCGAGCTCGCGGGCGAGGTCGAGACGCGCCTCGACGAGCGCGCGCTTGAGGATCTCGCCGGAGCCCTCGGTGACGCCGGGCGTCGTCTTGTCGTCCCACCAGTCGTTCTTCGGGTCCTTGAGCAGCTGCTCAATGACGACCATCCACCGGCTGCCGCCGTCAGGCGCGATGTCGGGCGGGAGCTCGTCGAAGGTGAACTCCAGCAGGTGCTTCCACACGGCGTTGTAGTACGCCGCCGAGGCCGCATCACGCGTCTTGTCGTTGGGCTGGTTGCCGTCCCAGTCACGCAGGAGGCGCTGGGCCTGCGCCGTGAAGTCGTCGACCTGCACGGCGAGGAGGCGCTCGACGAGGCCCGGCGCGTACGTGTTGAGGGTGTCGCCCTGGATCTGCGACATCGTCTCGGGCGAGACCTTCGGCGTCGCGGCGAGCAGGGTGCGGATCCGCTGCGCCCGGAACCCGTAGTCCCACTCCGAGGTCAGGAACGGCGTCGGGCTCGCGGTGACGGCCTGGTTGGCCGTGACGATGAAGCCCTCGGCGGGGTCGAAGGTGTGGGGCAGGTCGTCGAAGGGCACGTAGCCCTTCCAGTCCCATTGCGAGTCCCAGCCGGGCGACGGCCAGAAGCCGGGGGGCGAGCCGGGCGTCGCCGACCGTCGCACGGGGATCTTGCCCGGAGACTGGTAGCCGATGTGGCCGGCCGTGTCGGCGTAGACGAGGTTCTGCGACGGCACGGAGAAGAGGGCCGCGGCCTTGCGGAAGTCCGACCAGTTGGTGGCCCGGTTGAGGGCGAAGATCGCGTCGGCCGTCGTGCCCGGCGTCAGCGCCGTCCACGCGAGCGACACGGCATACCGGTTGGACTGGGGAGCGCCGCGCACGACGCTGCGGTCACCCGCCGTGTCGATCGCCGGGACGATGTCGGACATGATCGGCCCGTGCACCGTCGAGCGCACGGTCAGCGGCACGTCGGCGCCACCGGCGACCTTGATGACCTCCTGGCGCGTCTCGAGCGGCTTGGTCAGCCCGTCACGGAGGTAGCCGTCTCCCGAGACCTGCTCGAGGTAGAAGTCGGTGACGTCGGGGCCGAGGTTCGTCATGCCCCACGCGACCTTGTCGTTGTGGCCGATGACGACGCCCGGCAGCCCCGAGAAGGTGAAGCCCGAGACCTGGAAGGGGCACGCCGCGCTCAGGGTGCGGCACTGGAGGTTGACCTGGCCCCAGATGCCGGGGATCGACAGCGCGAGGTGCGGGTCGTTGGCGAGCAGGGGCTTGCCCGTCGTCGTGCGCGAGCCCGAGACGACCCACGAGTTCGAGCCGATGCCGTCGCCCCGGCCGAGGCTCGACGGCACCGCGTTGACCGACGCGAGCGCCGAGTCGATGGCGGCGTTGCCGTCCTCGGAGCGCATGGCCGTCAGGGCCGCGGGGGCCGGGCTCGCCGCCTGGTCGCTCGCGGACGCGGGCTGCCAGTCCTGCTCCGAGAGGATCGGCTGGTTGCGGTCGACGGGGTAGGGAGGGTAGAGCAGGTTGATCTGCTTGAGGGAGCGCGTCGTGCGCGACAGGCGGGCGCGGGCGAGCTCGTCGTCGTAGTTGCCGCGCAGGTCCCACGCCATCGCCTTGAGCCACGAGAGCGAGTCGACGGGTGTCCACGGCTCGACGCGGTAACCGGGGCTGCGGCGGGCGAGCACGGTGTACTCGAGCGACATCTTCTCGGGCGCCTCGGCCTTCTTGATGTACGCGTTGACGCCGTCGGCGTACGCCTGGAGGTACTGCCGCGTCTCGGGTGCGAGCTTCGGCAGCTCCTGCTCCGCGATGCGGCGCCAGCCCATCGTGCGGATGACCTTGTCCTTGTCGATGCCGGCGCTGCCGACGAGCTCGGAGAGCCGACCGGCCGTGACGTGGCGGCGCAGGTCCATCTCGAAGAAGCGGTCCTGGGCGCTGACGAAGCCCTGCGCCCGGAAGAGGTCGCTCGCGTTGTCGGCGTAGATGGTGGGGACGCCCTGGGCGTCGCGGTGCACCGACACCGAGCTCGTCAGGCCCTCGATCTCGAGCTGTCCCGAGGTCTCCGGGAACGACTGCCGCACCACCCCGATCGCCAGGATCCCGACACCGACCACCGCCATGACGACGAGGACGGTGACGAGAAGGACGATCCGACGGGCGCGCTTCAACCGTGACACGCGACGAGCCTAGGCCACCGCGGACGGTGCAGCTCGCAGCCCGTCGGGCGCTGCGCGACATCGTTGCCGAACCGACGACCGACGCTGCCGACCCGACCGCGACGCCCCGCGGACCGCCCCACGGGCGCCGGCACCGGGATGGTTGGATTGCCCCACACCGGAGGAGCTGCCGTTGACCGCACTCGCGAGCATCACGTCGTCGACCATGGACCTCGACGACCTGACGCGCGTGCTCCTCATCGGGTCGCTCGTGCTGCTCGTGGCCGTCGCGGCCGTGCGCCTGTCGGTCCGCTCGGGACTGCCGTCGCTGCTCATCTACCTCGGGATCGGCCTGGCCCTCGGCAACGCCGGCGCCGGCATCCAGTTCGACGACGCATCCATCACGCGCGTGCTCGGCTACGCCGCCCTCGTGCTCATCCTGGCCGAGGGTGGCCTGACGACGTCGTGGTCCAACATCAAGGACTCGGTGGCCCCCGCCGCGGTGCTCTCGACGGTCGGGGTCGTCGTGTCGGTGCTCGTCGTCGCGGTGGCCGCGCACGCCTTCCTCCCGCTGTCGTGGACGATCTCGCTCCTCATGGGCGCGATCGTCTCCTCGACGGATGCCGCCGCCGTCTTCGCCGTGCTGCGCAACGTGCCGATCCCCAAGCGCCTGTCCGGGATGCTCGAGGCGGAGTCGGGCTTCAACGACGCGCCGGTCGTCATCCTCGTCGTCGCCTTCGCCGCCCAGGGGGTGCCTGGCGGCACGGCCGACCCCTGGTGGGTGCTCGTGCTGCACGCCGCGGTCGAGCTCGCCGGGGGCGCCCTCGTCGGGGGTGCCGTGGGCTGGGTCGGTGGGCAGCTGCTGCACCGCGTCGCCGGCGCGTCGTCCGCCCTCTTCTCGATCGGAGTCGTCGCGCTCACCGTCCTGGCGTATGCGATCGGCGCCGCGATCCACGTCTCCGGTTTCCTGGCGACCTACCTCGCGGCCCTCGTGCTCGGCAACATGGGACTGCCCAACCGGGTGGCGTTCCAGAGCTTCGCCAACGCGCTCGGCTGGATCGCCCAGATCGGCCTCTTCGTGCTGCTCGGCCTGCTCGCCGACCCGAGGCGCCTCGACGAGCAGATCGTCCCGGCCGTCGTCATCGGCCTCGTGCTGCTGCTCGTCGCCCGGCCGCTCTCGGTCTTCGCGTCGGTCTCGTGGTTCAAGGTGCCCTGGCGCGACCAGGTCTTCCTGTCGTGGGCCGGACTGCGCGGCGCCGTACCGGTCGTGCTCGCCACGGTGCCGCTCGTCGTGGGCACGCCGGACACGGAGTGGATCTTCGATCTCGTCTTCATGCTCGTCGTCATCTTCACGATCGTGCAGGCCCCGCCCCTGCCGTGGGTGGCGCGGCGGCTCGGTCTCACCGAGCACGTCCACTCGGTCGACGTCGACCTCGAGTCGACCACCCTGATGGAGATCGGCGCGGACGTCATCCAGGTGACGGTGGGTGCCGAGTCGAGGCTGCACGGGGTGGCCGTCTTCGAGCTGAGGCTGCCCAAGGGCGCCAACGTCACCCTCGTCGTGCGCGCCGGCGAGGGCTTCGTGCCCGAGCATCACACGACGATCCGTCACGGCGACCGGCTGCTCGTCGTCACGACCTCCAAGGTCAAGCAGCGCACCGAGCGACGCATCCGCGAGATCAGCCGTGGCGGGCGTCTCGCCGGCTGGCCGTAGACTGACCCTCGGTCATCTTCCGCCCCCGACGTCCGAGGTTCACCTGTGCCCACCTACTCCTATGCGTGCCAAGAGTGCGGCCACGCCTTCGACATCCGCCAGTCGTTCACCGACGACTCCCTGACGGTGTGCCCGGAGTGCGGCGAGCCCCGCCTGCGCAAGGTGATCCACCCGGTCGGCATCGCGTTCAAGGGCTCGGGCTTCTACAAGACCGACTCGCGCGCCGCGTCCAAGAGCGCGTCGACGCCGGCGGCCTCCGACGGCGCGGGCTCGGGCGACACGAAGAAGAACGACGGCGGTTCGTCCACCTCGACCTCCTCGTCGACCTCGTCCTCCGACTCGTCGGGCGGCTCGTCGGGCGGCTCGTCAGGCAGCTCGAGCACCTCGACGCCGTCGAAGACCGCGTCGACGTCGTCCGGGTCGTCGTCCACAGCCACCTGAGCTCGGGGGACGTTGTCCCCACCCGAGGGCATATGCCGCTCGACCGGCCGGGTGCCCGCCTTAGGCTCCTCGCATGACGACCGAGCAGACGACCCAGTCCGACCCCGCCGTCCCCGGCGCCCTGTCCGACCCCGCCGTCCCCGGAGCGCCCGCTCCGGGTCTGCGCGCCGAGATCGGCGTCATCGGCGGATCGGGCCTCTACGAGTTCCTCGACGACTACGAGACCGTCGACGTCGAGACCCCGTTCGGACGACCGAGCGACCCGCTCGTCATCGGTGAGGTCGAGGGCCGCGGCGTCGCCTTCGTCGCGCGGCACGGCAAGGGCCACCGCTTCGCGCCGCACGGGGTCAACTACCGCGCGAACCTCTGGGCGCTGCGGGCCGTCGGCGTCCGCCAGATCCTCTCCCCCTGCGCGGTCGGCTCGCTCAAGCCCGAGCACGGGCCCGGCACCATCGTCGTGCCCGACCAGGTCGTCGACCGCACGTGGGGGCGGCCCCACACCATCTACGAGACGGAGGGCCCGGTCGTCCACGTCGGGTTCGCCGATCCCTACTGCCCCAACGGCCGTCAGGTCGCCGTCGCCGCAACCCGGCTCTCGCAGCTCGAGGTCGTCACGGAGGGCACCCTCGTCGTCGTCAACGGGCCACGGTTCTCCTCCCGCGCCGAGTCGCTCATGCACCAGCAGGCCGGCTTCGGCATCGTGGGCATGACGACGATGCCCGAGGCGGCCCTGGCCCGCGAGCTCGCCATGTGCTTCACGACGATCGCCATGGTCACCGACCACGACGCCGGCGTGGAGGGCGGCGACGCCGTCACGCACGACGAGGTCCTGCGCGTCTTCGCGACCAACGTCGAGCACCTCACCTCGATCCTGCGCGATGCCATCGGCCAGATGCCGGCGCACGAGCCCGACGAGACGGCCACCTGCCCCTGCCGACGCAGCCTCGACGGTCTCGAGCTGCCCTTCCCGCTCCCCTGACCATGAGCGGCAGCCGATCGGGGTCCCGGTGGCGCCGCGAGACCGGCCGGGCGGGCTGGCCTGACGGTCCGCGGCGGCGTCGGGCCCGACGCGCGCGCTGGCGGCGATGGGCGGCGGCGAGCCTGGCCGCCCTGGCCGTGCTCGTCACGGTCGCGGCCCTGCGCCCGGCGCCGGCAGGAGGCGCGGGAGCGCCGACGGTCGTCATGGCCCGTGACGTCGCGGCCGGACAGACGATCGGCGCCGACGACGTCACCGTCGCGGCCCGACCCGGGGGCCAGCGACCCGTGGCAGCCCTGTCGACGGCACAGACGGCGGTCGGTCGCGTGGCCGCGGCTCCCCTGTCCGTGCACGAGGTCGTGACGCCGGAGCGCCTCGTGGGCGGCGACCTGCTCGCCGGCCAGCCCGGCGATCACGTGGCCCTCAGCGTCCCCGTCCTCGATGCGGCGTCGGTCGGGGTGCGGCCGGGCGACCACATCGACCTCTACGCCACCGGCTCCGGCAGCCGGGCCGCGACCGACGTCGTCGTCCTCGCCGTCCGCGCGGCCGAGGAGTCGACCGGCCTCGGCTCCGGCGCGCCGGCGCGAGTGACCCTGGCCCTTGACCCGACGCAGGCCGCCGAGGTGGCCCGCGGCCTCAGCGCTCTCGAGGCCGGCCAGGGTCTGGTGGTCGCCGTCCGGCACGGGCCGGGACCTGCACAGTAGGCTCGGGGTGCCCGGGGCGCGCCTCACGCGTCACTCTCGTCGCAGCGTCGCACACGGGTCGCAGGCTCAACACGGACAGGCAGGCCCCACCGGGGCGAGTCGCAACCAGCCCCCGCGGCATCGAGATCACCCAGTCCAGGGCACAGAAAGGGACGCGCATGATCAAGGGTTTCAAGGACTTCCTGATGCGAGGCAACGTCGTCGACCTCGCGGTCGCCGTCGTCATCGGCACGGCGTTCGCCAAGGTGGTCGACTCGTTCGTCACCGTCATCATGGACCTCATCGGCAAGATCGGCGGCAAGCCGAACTTCTCGCAGTTCAACCCGGGCGGCGTCCACTTCGGCGCCTTCCTGACCCAGCTCGTCGGCTTCGTCATCGTGGCTGCCGCGGTCTACTTCATCGTCGTCGTCCCGATGAACCACCTCGCCGAGCGGCGCAAGGCCGGGATCGAGCCCGAGCCCGAGGCCCCGTCGGAGGAGGTCATCCTGCTCACCGAGATCCGCGACAGCCTCCGCGCCCGCTGAGTCGGACCACACGAACGCACGTCGATGGGGCGGGAGCCGATGGCTCCCGCCCCTTCGTCAGTCCCAGCCATCCCGTGTCACGACGGGGACACTCGACGGACGCCCGGTCAGACGGGCTCAGCGGTGTCGGCGAGGGCGGTGGGACCGGTGGCGGTGGTGCCGTAGGCCTCAGGGCGCTCGTAGTCGCCGAGGATCTCGGCGAGGGCGAGCGGGCGGGCGGCCTCGGCGTGCCGGCCGGCGCGCTGGAGCGTGCGACCGAGCAGCAGGTGCGCGTAGGAGTCCGTCGGCGACTGCTCGATGACCTCGTTGAGGGTCGCCTCTGCCCGACCGAGCTGCGCCGACTGGAAGTAGGCGCGGGCCAGCATGAGCCTGAGGTCGGTGACGGAGTGGAGCACACCCTCGTCCGCGGCCTCGGCCGTGCGCGACGACTCGACCTCGTCGACGAGATCGGCCAGGGCGGTCGCGGCGGCCACGTGGTCACCTCGCTCGAAGAGACCCTGAGCCCAGGAGAGGCGCAGCGAGAACGGTGTCGTCGTGTTCATGTGGCCCACAACGCCACACGAGCCCACGGCATTCCGGCAGGTAGCACCGCCGTGGTCCGCGTCAGGTCACTCGTAGTGCGGGGGCCGCTGCTCCTCGAGCCAGCGGTCACCCAGACCTGAGCCCGAGGGGCGCTCGCCCCAGCCGAGGTCGAGCTCGTCACTGCTGCGGCCGAGCGCCGCACCCGGCTCGCTCGCATCGGCGTCGACGTCGGGCGTGCTGTCCGCCGCTCCGGTGCCCTTGCGGAACACCCTGCGCCGCTTGCGCTTGGGGCGCGGAGCAGACTCCGTCGTCGATGGACCGGCTCCGTCGGAGGCCGCCCGGCCCGTCGCCGGGCGGCCCTCTCCGGAGGGCGCACTGGCACCCTCCGACGGCCCGTCGCCGTCTGACGCGCTCGTCGGACCAGCGCCGTCGTCTGGCGTCGGTGCCGCCCCGTCGGTCCGCTCGGCCTCGCGGGGCGGCGACGACGTGCGGGCGAGCGTCACGATGCGGGCGATCTCCCGCGCGGGATCGCGGAACACGTCGGTGCTCCACACCCGCTCGTGCAGCCAGCCGAGGCGGGCGAGCTGCTCGGGGCGCAGGCGGTCACGGTCGCGCGTGCTGCGCAGGGCGGCATACCTGCTCCCGTCGGTCTCGACGGCGATGAGGGCCCGGCCCCGGTGGTAGGGATCCTCGACGGCGATGTCGATGCGGTGGGTGGCCGTGCCGTAGTCCTCGTGGACGGTGAGGCCCTGGCGGCGCAGGCGCTCGGCGAGGTCGTGCCGCAGCGGGTCGACGGTTGTCGGGGCGGAGGCG
This sequence comes from Terrabacter sp. Ter38, assembly GCF_024519435.1. GTDB lineage: Bacteria > Actinomycetota > Actinomycetes > Actinomycetales > Dermatophilaceae > Terrabacter. Next base: position 221,474 of record NZ_JALJRZ010000003.1, on the reverse strand, counting down.
AAGAGGGTGTCGTCGGCGCCGACGACACCGCGCCTCTCGGCGTACGCGAGGAAGTCGCGGAGCATGATCGCGCCGCGGGCCTTGAGCCGCTCGGGGTCGAGGTCGATCGCCCGCAGCGCCGACACGACGGTCATCCGGGCGCGGGCTCGGGTGATGGCCACGTTGAGACGTCGCTCGCCGCCCTCGATGTTGAGCGGACCGAAGCGGTGCAGGACCCGTCCGTGCGGCGTCTTGCCGTAGCCGATCGACAGGATGATGGCGTCGCGCTCGTCGCCCTGGACGCGCTCGAGGTTCTTGACGAAGAAGCGCTTGTCGCGGGAGTCGTCGAAGTAGGGGGCGACGTCCGGCGCGGTGCGCAGCGCCTCGGTGATCGCCTCCTCGAGGCGGTCGGCGTGCTTGATGCCGAGGGCGATGACGCCGAGCGACTCGCTGGGACGGGTGCGGGCGTGCTCCAGGACGAGCTCGACGACGCGGGCCACCTCGCCGTCGGTCGTCTCGATGGTGTCGACGCCCGGCTGGACGACAGCCTGACCGTCGACCGGCTCGAAGGTGACCGCCGACTCGAGCGACGTGCCGGGGAAGGTCGTGAGGCGGCCGTCGTACATCGCGTCGTTGGCGAAGGCGATGAGGCGCTCGTCGCGGCTGCGGTAGTGCCACGTGAGGTTGCGGGTCGGCAGAGCTGCAGCGAGCACGTCGAGCACCGACTCGAAGCCCTCGGTCAGGGTCTCGTCGGCAGGAGCCGCGGCATCGGACTCGTCGTCGGAGACGACGGTGAAGAAGTTCGTCGGCGGGAGCTGGCGCTCGTCCCCCGCGACGACGACCTGTCGGGCGCGGGAGATGGCCGAGATCGCCTGGGCGGGCTGCACCTGCGAGGCCTCGTCGAAGATGACGACGTCGAACCAGCGCCCCGGAGGCAGCGTGGATGCGACGACGAGCGGGCTCATCGCCCAGCACGGCTTGATCGCCGTCAGCGTGGACGACGCCTGCGGCATGAGGTCGCGCAGCGGCTTGTGGCGGCGAGCCTTACCGGCCTCGGCACGCACGAGGGCCTCGTGGGCCGGGTGGTCGGCGAGGACCTCACGGATGTTGCGGGCGACCGCGGCGCGCACCCGGTCGACGGTCGCCGACTGGTGGGCGCGGTCGGCCTCGGCGAACTCCGCGACGTCGCGGCGCAGTCCCGCGCCGTCGTGGGCGCCGTACGCCGGGTCGCGGACGGTGATCTCCTGCGCGACGGAGGCCCACCACACGTGCTCGACCTCGGCCGTGACCTGGTCGGTGGGGATCCCGCGGGCCGCGAGGTCGTCGACGACCGGGCCGAGCCCGGTCGAGCGCAGCTCGTCGAGGGCCGAGGTGACCTGGGGCAGCACCGCGATCCGGTCGGGCCGGCTCGCGAGCCGGGCCAGCCGGTCCCGCAGGTCGCGCAGCGGCAGGGACGTCAGCGTGCGCCCGTCGGGCCCGACCTGGAGGCGGTCGTCGAGCCACTCGAGGTCGGTGGTGAGCTCGGCCAGCAGCGACAGCCCCTCGTCGAGGCGCGGCGAGATCTCCGGACGACCGCCTCCGCCGACGAGCTCGAACCAGTGCTCACGCTGCTCGCTGGCCGACACGAGCTCCTCGTGGAGGTTGGCCGGCGGTCGACCGGGGCGCAGGAGGCGCTTGGTCTGCTGCCGGATCTTCCAGCGGTCCACCCAGCCCATGTCGACGTCGCGGGCCTCACGCCAGTCGCGCGTGGCGGTGGCGGCGATGTGCTCCTTGAGCGGGATGTCGAAGACCTCGGGCCGGAAGACCTCGAGGGTCTCACGGACGCTCGACATCGTGGCGAAGGCCGACTTCCAGTCCTCCAGCGAGTTCGCCTCGGGCACGTGGGATTCCGACAGTATGCGGTTGAGCTGGCGGGCGGCGTCGTCGAGCCCGCTCGTGCTGTGTCGGGTCGTGACGTCGAGGGCGCGGGCCGCGTCGTCGGCGGTGAGGATGCGGGCGCCGAACCACGGGTCGTCGCCGTCCCGCGTCCACGCCCCGAGCCCGGCGGCGTCGCGCAGCCGCCGGCCGAGCTCGACGGCCCTCGCACGGCTCAGTCGGGCGAGGTCGCGGCTGCCGAGACGGACGTGACACGTCGGCGCAGGCGTGCGCGTGCCGAGCTCGACGAGTGCCTGCTGGGCCTCGTGCGCGGACACACCCCACGGGTCGCGCACGGCGTGGAGCGCCTCGACGTGCTTCTGCAGGCGCGCCCGGCGGTCGCGCAGCGTCGCGGTCGTGCGGTCGCTCTCGAGGGTGTCGTTCTCGACCGCGGCGTCCAGGCTCTTGGCGAACTGCTGGGCGGTCGCGCGCTTGTTCGTCGGCCCGTCGTAGGCGTCGAGCACGAGGTCGCCGAGCCCGAGACGGTCGAGACGGCTGAGGACGGCGTCGATGGCGGCGCGCTTCTCGGCGACGAAGAGGGTCGACTTGCCCTCGGCTGCGAGCGAGGCGATGAGGTTGACGATCGTCTGCGACTTGCCGGTGCCGGGAGGTCCCTTGACGACGAGGTGGGCGCCCGCGCGTACGGCGTCGATGGCTGCGTGCTGGGAGGAGTCCGCGTCGAGGACGAGGTACTCGTGCTCCGGGTCGGGGTCAGGGTCGCTCTCGGGCAGGCGCAGCCGCACCGCCGCGAGCGCCGACTCGTCGCCCGCGAGCGCGGCGACGACATCGTGGTCGGCGAGGGTGTCGCCCTGGAGGGCGAGGTCGGCGACCATCGGCAGCTTGGCGTAGGAGAAGGTGCCCAGCACGAGCCGGGGGGTGATCTCGAACTCGGCCACGCGCTCGCACGCGTGGCCGAGGGCGGCATACACCGGGTAGGGGTCGAAGCCGTTGCCGGCCGTGGCGAGGTCCGCGAGCGCGTCCGCGTCGATCTCGATGCCCTGCTCGGAGCGGAGGTACTCGCGCAGGACGGGGTTGAGCTCGGCCTCGGGGCCGAGGTCGATCTCGAAGTCCTCCTGGGCGGCGCCCGTCGGACGCAGCACGCACGAGCGCAGCAGCACCGGCGAGGCCGGCGGGCGTGCGGCGCGCGGCACGGACCACGTCGCCATGCCGATTGCGATGAAGCCGGCCGCGATGCCGCGCTCCTCGTGCAGCTCGAGGGCCTTGGACCGGATGGCGCGCGCGCGGCGACGGGCCTCCTCGAAGGCCGCGGGCTCGCGCACGAGGTCGGACAGTCGCGTGCGACGGCCGGCGAGCAGCATCGAGACCCCGCCGGGGTGCGCGGTCGTCAGGTCGAGGGTGCCGGAGGGGAGGTCGCGGTACCAGAGGAGCGTGTTGCGCCCGCCGAGGTCGACGAGCGTGCGCTGCCAGGTCCTGACGGCCGCCCCGACGCGGTCGGCGCGCGGATCGCCCGAGGGCGACTCGGCCTTGGGGGCAGGGTCGGTCCTGAGGGCGTCGGTCATTCCAGCAGGCTAACGAACGAACCTCCGCGTACCCGCCACCGACAGACCACCGGGCAGAGGAATCCGTGCTGAGACGGCCCGTGCCGTGCGCTCTTGTCAGCGCTCGCCGAGGGCGGCGCGGGTCTCGCCGACGAGCCGGGCCACGGCGGCGACGGCAGCCCTGAGGGACTCCTCGGTGGCACCCAGCGCACCGAGCGCGAGGGCAGCGTCCCGCGAGAAGCCCGCGGGAGCGTCGGGCAGGGTCGCCACTGCGGGCGCGAGCCCCTTCTCGTTCGTCACCCAGCGTCCGGCCTGCGCGTGCAGGGCGTGGGCACACAGCAGGACCGCTCGGGCCAGCGCCAGCGACACGTAGGTCGTGTCGGCGCGACGGGCGCCCTTCGTGGCCGCGCCGACGAGGAAGTCGGCCTCCCAGAGGGCGCCGACCATGGCGTCGCGCAGTGCGAGGGGGTATGCCGTCACGGCCGCGCGCAGGGACGCGAGCCGACCGGCCGGGTCGGCCAGGACGACCCCGGTGGCCAGCTCGGCGGCATACGACACGTCGAGGAAGCCAAGTGGGTGACCTGCTTGCGGGTGGAAGGCGAACTCACCACGGTTGGCTCGATCCGCTTGTGCTGCAACCCGATCGACGTCGCGCAGGATCCAGTCGACGGCGGTGCCCTCGACGTCGAGCCAGCCACCCGCGTCGACCCAGGGGCCCCAGGAGCCGGGCACCCCCACCGCGACGTCACGTCCGGACCAGCGGCTCGCGAGCCGACCGAGCACGGCGGTGTCGGGCACACCTTCGTAGTAGATGCCGAGGTCGACGTCAGACGTGGGCAGCGCGTCGCCACGAGCGCGGCTGCCGCCGAGCACGACGCCGACGACCCCGCGCACTGCGGTCAGTTCGCCGGCCATCCGGGCCAGCGTCTCGTCGGCGATCATCGGGCAGCCCTGGGCATGGGCCGGACGCTACCGGAGCGCCGTCCCGACGCCGAGTCGGCGAGAGTGACCTAAATGTCCGATAACGACGTCAGCGCCCGATCTGGTATGTACCGTCCCACGCATGACCGCTCACTCCCCCGAGTCGCCGACGTCCGGCGGACCGTCCTTGGCCGGACCGTCGTTGGCCGGACCGTCGTTCGCCGGGCCGTCGGCAGCGCCCGCGCGCCGACGCGTGCTCTCCGGGCTCGGGGGCGGCGCGGCCCTCGCCATGGCCACCGCGACGACCGCGTCCGCGGCATCCGCCTCAGCCGCAGCGGCGCCCGGGACGGCCACCCCCGCGGTCATGGCCGCAGCCGTCACGACCGACCCCGTACTGCACCTGCTCCGGCGCGCGACGTTCGGACCGACGCCGGCCCTGGTCGCCGAGGTGCGCGCGACGGGGACGACGGCCTGGCTCGACGCCCAGCTCGCGCCGCTGACCAAGGTGCCCGACACGGCCATGGACACGATCCTCAAGCGCTGGCCACGGCTGGGCTGGAAGGCGTGGGAGGTGCGCGAGCGCCTCGAGGGCGGCGACACGTGGACCGTCATGATGGACCTCGTCGAGGCGCACCTGGCCCGGGCCCTCTTCTCCCGCCGGCAGCTCCTCGAGACCGTCGTCGACTTCTGGACCAACCACCTCGTCGTCCCGGTCCCGAGCAGCGAGGTCTGGGACAGCTCGCACCTCTTCCAGCGCGACGTCATCCGCAAGCACGCGCTGGGCAAGTACTCCGACATGCTCAACGCGGCCGCTCGACACCCGTCGATGCTCAAGGTCCTCGACAACGCCGACAGCACGAAGAAGGCGCCGAACGAGAACTACGGCCGCGAGCTGCTCGAGCTGCACACCGTCGGCGTCGGGACGTTCACCGAGGCCGACGTCAAGATGTCCGCGCTGGCCCTGACCGGCCTCAGCGTCGACCCCGAGTCGGGTCTCTACTACTACCGGCCCAACCGTCGTCACGTCGGGACCGTCAAGGTGCTCGGCTGGAGCGACCCCAACGCGACGCCCGAGAACGGCAGCGCGGTCGCGACGCTCTACCTCACCTACCTGGCGAACCACCCGGCGACGGCGACCCGCATCGCGACGAAGCTCGCCACGCGCTACGTCTCCGACACGCCCCCGGCCACCCTCGTCACCAAGCTCGCCCAGGTCTACCTCGCGAACGGCACGGCCATCGCACCGGTGCTGCGAGCCCTCTTCCTCTCCCCCGAGTTCGCCGCGTCGGCGGGCCAGAAGATCCGCACGCCCTACGAGGACGCCCTCGCGTCGTGCCGCATCCTCGGCCTGACCCCGGAGCCGGTCCCGGCCGCCGGGGTGACGAGCGACCTGCGCAGCCTCTTCTGGCAGATGGGCACCTTCGGGCAGGCGCCGATGGGGTGGCCCGCTCCGAACGGCTATCCCGACGTCGCCGCCGCCTGGAACGGCGCGTCGAGCACCCTGAACCGCTGGAACTTCCACCTCGGCCTCGCGGGCAACTGGACGCTCAAGGCGATGAAGCGTCCCGACGTCACGGCGCTCGTGCCGTCCCCGCTGCCGACGACGTATGCCGCCCTCGTCGACGCGCTCGCCGCGAAGCTGCTCATCACGCTGACGACCGTCCAGCGCGACGCGATCTGCCGGTTCGTCGACCACGCCCCGGGCGACGCCCTGAAGGCGGGTGCCGCGGCCCTGACGTGGCGGCTCCCGTCGATCGTCGCGCTCCTGCTCGACTCCCCCAACTTCGCGACCCGCTGAGGACGACCATGACGACCCACCCCGCGACCACGTCCTCGGCCCGAACAGGCGTCCCCGCGGAGGGCTGCGGTTGCCCGCAGGGCCAGGCCCTGACCTCACAGGTCTCCCGCCGCACGCTGCTCGCGGGCGCATCCGCGCTGGGAGCGCTCGGCGCCGTCGTCGGCACCGCCGGCCCTAGCGCCGCCACGCAGCTCGCTTTCGCCGGGACGGCCTACACCGGCGACACGATCGTCATCCTCAGCCTGCGCGGCGGCTTCGACGGCCTGTCCGCGGTGGCCCCCGTCGGGGACCCCGCGTACGTCACGGCTCGCCCCACGATCGCCATCCCCGCGTCGCGGGCGATCAAGCTCGACAGCATGTTCGGGCTGCACCCGGCCCTCGCCCCGCTCAAGCCGATCTGGGACGCCGGCGGTCTCGCAGCCGTCCACGCCGTCGGTCAGGTCAACCCGACGCGGTCGCACTTCGAGGCGATGGCCACGATGGAGAACGCCGCCCCCGGCTCGAGCATCCGCACCGGCTGGCTCGACCGCATGATCGGACTCAGCGGCCCGGTCTCGACGTTCGCGTCCGCGTCGGTCGGCTCGGCGACGACTCCGCAGTCGATGATGGGGCCGAACCCTGAGGTCGCGATCCGCACCGTCGACAGCTTCAGCCTCAGCGGCGCGAGTACCCCGGAGGAGCAGACCCGCTGGACGACCGCCCTCAACGCCTTGTATGCCGGAGCGCCCGCCGCGCTCGGGGCACCCGCCAGGGCGACGCTGGGGGCTCTCTCGACGATGTCACCGCTCAAGGCCGCCGGCTACACCCCGGCCAACGGGGCGGCATACCCCAAGGGCGCCGTCGGCGACGCCCTCCGCGACCTCGCCCGCCTCATCAAGGCCCGCCTCGGCCTGCGGGCTGCCACGGTCGACGTCGGCAACTGGGACATGCACTCGGGCCTCGGGTCCAGCGACTCGGGCTGGATGTTCCGCCAGCTCACCGAGCTCGGCCAGGCCCTCGCCGCCTTCAACCAGGACCTCGGCGCGCAGATGAGCGACGTGACCCTCGTGACGCTCAGCGAGTTCGGCCGCCGCGTCGCGCAGAACGGCTCCGGTGGACTCGACCACGGGCACGGCAACGTCTCGCTCGTCCTGGGCGGCGGCGTACGCGGCGGCCAGGTCTACGGTCGCTGGCCCGGCCTCGCGGCGGCCAACCTCGACAACGGGGACCTCGCCGGCACGACCGACTACCGGACGATCCTCGCCGAGGCGCTCGAGAAGCGTGCGCAGCTCTCCTCGTCGACGGTCTTCCCGCTGCTCGGCACCCACCGCCTCGGGATGTTCGCGGCGAAGGCCTGACTCCCGGCCGCTGACCCGGCGTACGGTCTAGGAACGGTGCCGGCCCGGCCGGCACCGGCAGAGGGAGGGGCTCATGAGGCTGTACATCTGCTGGGGCACCGGCGGAAGCGCCCACCACGACTGCCACACGGCGCACCAGGCCCTGGTCGACGCCGGCCACAGCCCTGAGATCGTCAAGGCCAGAGGTCAGGAACATCTGCCGAAGTTCTTGCAGCGCAAGGTGCGTCGCGAGGTGCACGCCCTGACCGGTTCGTTCTTCGTCCCCGTGCTGGTGCTCGACGACGGCACGGCCATCAACACCCCGGACGAGATCGTGGCCTGGGCGCGCGCCCACCCCGCCGGGTAGACAGATCAACCTCGACGACCGGTGATGGCCCGTGCGGTGGCGAGCTGGCACGTGCTGCCTCCTGCCTCGGGCGACAAAGGGGTGGGCGCTGCGCAGCTCGTGCGCGACACTGACCGATGTGGACGAGGTCGAGGTCGTGGTCGCTCACCAGGCGCGCGCGACGCTCCGCGTCGGCGACGTGTTCCTCAAGGTCGACGGGGACCAGACGTACACCGACGTCGAGATCGAGGCGATGACGCTGGCGCCGGTCCCGACCCCGGAGATCCTGTGGCGCAGGCCGCCCGTGCTCGCGCTCGCGGCGCTGCCAGGAGTGGCGCTGGGTCGCCTGGGTCGCCCGTCGACCGCCTCGGCGGCGGCTTGGGCCGCGGCTGGTGCCACGCTCCGAGTCCTGCACGACGCGCCCTTGCCCGCGTGGTCCGGGAAGACCTTGGACGAGAAGGCGGCGAGCCTCGAGGCCGAGTGCACGTGGCTCCTGGCGAACGACGTCCTGCCGGCTGACCTCGTGTTGCGCAACCGTGAGTGTGCCGAGGCTGCGCTGCGTCCGTGGACGCCGGTGTTCATGCACGGCGACCTGCAGGTGGCGCACGTCTTCGTCGACGGTGATGAGGTGACGGGGATCCTCGACTGGTCCGAGGCGGGTCGCGGGTCAGCGATGTACGACCTCGCCAGCCTGACGCTGGGGCATCCGGAGCACCTCGACGACGTCGTCGCCGGCTACGGCGCGGCTGCCGTCGACGTCGACGTGGTGCGCGCCTGGTGGTCGCTGCGGAGCCTGACGGCGATCCGCTGGCTCGTCGAGCACGGCTTCGACCCAGCCGCGCCCGGGTGCGAGATCGACGTGCTCAGGGCCCAGCTCTGAGGCTGCGGTTCGCCGGCGCTCGGCTCAGAGCTCTCTCACGGTGAACAGCGTGGTGGCGTGGACCAGGTGCACCTGCCGGCGGTCGGTCTCGACGAAACCGACCTTCGCCGGCACCCGCCGTGAGGCGGCGTTCCAGTCCCAGACCGTGGCCCGGATACGCTCGTGGCCAAGCGATCTCGCCCAGTCGGGGACGGCGACCGAAGCCTCGTCCCGTAGCCCTGACCCCAGACGCACTGGAGCAGCTCGAACGCCAGCTCCGGCTCCGCGTCGACCCCGCGGCCGCTGTCGACGAGACCGCACTAGCCGCAGGCCGTCCGGTGGCCGTTGGGGGCTCAGCGGTCGATCATGCGCTGCATGGCCTCGGGGTAGCGGTCGCCGTGGACCTGCACGCCGGCCGAGGCGGCGTCCAGCTCGCTGAGGTCCTCGTCCGTGAGGACGAGGTCGGCGGCTCCGAGGTTCTCGTCGAGGCGCTCGAGCCGGCGGGTCCCGGGGATCGGCACGACCCACGGCTGCTGCGCGAGCAGCCAGGCCAGCGCCACCCGACCGACCGTCGTGCCCTTGCGCTCGGCGACCGCGGTGATGAGGTCGACGAGGGCGAGGTTGGCCTGCAGGGCCTCCCGCTCGAAACGCGGCAGCGAGGCGCGGATGTCCCCCTCGCCGAACTCCGTGGTGGCGGTGACCTTTCCCGTGAGGAAGCCCCGCCCGAGCGGACTGAACGGGACGAAGCCGATCCCGAGCTCCCCGAGGGCGGGGAGGATCGCCTCTTCCGGCTCGCGCCAGAACAGGGAGTACTCGCTCTGCAACGCCGTGACGGGTTGTACGGCGTGGGCGCGCCGGATGGTGCCGACTCCGGCCTCGGACAGGCCGAAGTGGTGCACCTTGCCGGCCTCGATGAGCTCCTTGACCGTGCCGGCGACCTCCTCGATGGGGACGTCGGGGTCGACCCGGTGCTGGTAGAGCAGGTCGATGGCGTCGGTGCGCAGCCGTCGCAGGGAGCCGTCGACGGCGGCGCGGATGTCGTCGGGCCGGCTCGTGACGCCCGTCTGGGCGCCGTTCTCGTCGAAGGCGAAGCCGAACTTGGTGGCGATGACAACGTCGTCGCGGACCGGTTGCAGTGCCTCGCCGACGATCTCCTCGTTGTGGAACGGGCCGTAGACCTCGGCGGTGTCGAAGAGGGTGACGCCGCGGTCGACCGCAGCGCGCAGGAACGTGACCATCTCGTCCCGTGGGGGTCGAGGGCCGAAGGACTGGCTCATGCCCATGCAGCCGAGGCCGAGGGCGGAGACCTCTAGGCCTCGGGTGCCGAGAGTGCGTGTCTGCATGCGGGTTCTCCTTGGTCGTGTTCGTGGAGATGGACTTGCGGCATGTTCCTGACGCCTTGATCATCTGTCGATGAGCGAATGCCTGCAATCGTGAAGCTGCGACAAGCGGTCCGGGCGGTCATCCTGGCCGACGACGAGGGGGTCCTCCTGTGCCGCTTCAGCGCGCCGCATCCAGCCGTCCCCACGGGGGCGACGGTCGTGTGGGCGGCCCCCGGCGGCGGGGTCGAGCCCGGTGAGTCCCCGCTGGCGGCACTGCGCCGGGAGCTGCACGAGGAGACGGGACTCGTCGTCGACGGCGACCCGCCTCACGTCTGGCACCAGGAGGTCGTGGCTGCCGGCCACGCGGACGGCTACGACGGTGTCGTCAACGACTACTTCCTCGTCCGGACGCCGCTCTTCGACCCCAGAGGCGCACTGTCCGACGCCGAGCTCGCCGCCGAGCACATCAGCGGCTTGCGTTGGTGGCGGCACTCAGAGATCGCCGGATACGACGGACCTGACCTGTTCTCGCCTCGCGACATCGCCTCACCGCTGGCGGCGTTGATCGCCGGTGACATCCCGACCACGCCGGTGCGGCTCGGCCTCTGACCTGCCGGCGGCTCGGCGCTCCTCCACAGATGACCCCCGTGTCCGGGCGACACTGGCGTCCTGTCGGTTGGCGCCATGTGGGCAGGGAACGTGCCCGGGCTGGTCTGGGCCGCCCCTGGGAGCCGTGCCGTAACTTCCGGCGGTCCGGTGCGTTGAGTGAGTAGCGGGACGGCGGTCTCACCTACCCCGAGCGACTGCCGTCCTGCGACCTTCCACTGGCACCACGACCATCCCGCACAGAACCCGGTGGTACATGTTGGACACGATCACGACCCCATGGCCGACCCAGGGCTGCCACGGCGAGATCTACGCTGCCCGAGAGCGCAACGCAGACGGCACGGCCTGGCAGATCCTCTGGTTCGACGACGTCCCGGTGGTCATCTGCTCTCGCAGCTGCAGACCGCCCGAGGACCTGATCGAGCGCATCCAGCCCGACATTCGCGCCGCCTGACGTCCAGCCGTCACAGCCCCCCACTGCCAGCTGCGCCACCTAGCCTCGCTGGCTCGTCGCCCCAGGACCTGACGACGGCGGCGACGTCCGTCGTGCAGGACCGCCCAGGCAGGAACGGTCAACCCACCGCCACCACCATCGCCGTCGCTGCGATGACCCTCCTCATCGGCTCCGGGGTCTGGAACCTTCGACCTGGGCCGACGATCAGTAGCCTCGGGTGCATGGAGCCCACGTCTCCTGGGAGGACTCGTGCGCAGTGCAATGTGTATCGCTCATGGGCACACCGGGATGCCAGCGGCGGCCGCGCGGACTACCGCGCGCGGACGGCCGTGTGCGGTCCAGTAGCCTGTCCCCGTTGGTCGGCCCGGCGGGGCCTCGTCGCGGCGAGGTTTCCAGCGCAGGTCTCAGCCATGCCCCGCCCTCGTAGCTCAGGGGATAGAGCACCGCTCTCCTAAAGCGGGTGTCGCAAGTTCGAATCTTGCCGGGGGCACCACACGTCGTGCAGGTCAGGGTGCGTTCTCGGCGATGCCTTCCGTCGGCAACGGGAGCACCCATCCACGTGGGGTGCACGTGGGGTGCCCGTGGGGTGCACGTGGGGTGCCCGTGGGGTGCCCGTGGGGTGCCCGTGGGGTGCCCGTGGGGTGCCCGAGAGCCTTGTTACCCGAGCGAGTGCCGCCTTGTCGGCGTCGGTCCCATGAGGTGGCCGTACGTGTCCAGGGTCAGTTTCGCGGTCGAGTGCCCGAGCCACGAGGACATGGTCTTGATGTCGACACCGGGACTGCTGGCTGTCCACGCCGCTTGGGTCGAGATGGACCGAACCGGCGCAAAACGTGGCAGGATCACGACATGAGAGGCGGCGCTGCCAAGCGCCTGCGGCTACCGCCGTCATCGCTGAGCTTGACGAGTGTCGCTGAATCCGTCGGGATGGTTTCGTCCGGTCGGACCAGGCCCAGGCGAGTTGACCATGCACCGAGGAGACCGTGATGCCGACCACGGACACTGACTGGTTCGTGCAGCTACTCATCTTCGTCCTCGTCGCCTACCCGATCGTCGGTGGCTTGGCGTTCCTCGTGTCCAGCTTCTACTACCACGTGTTCTCGGAGCGGGCCGATCTCCCACGATATCTGCAGCAGGGTGAGCCCTTCGTGACCATCTTCGTCCCTGCGCACAATGAGGAAGACTCAATCGAGAGCACGGTGCTCTACCTGGAGCGCCAGCTCAACTATCCGGCGGACAGGTACGAGATCATCGTCATCGACGACGCATCCACCGACCGAACTGCGGAGATCCTGGTAGGGCTGCAGGATGAATACCCGCACCTGCGCGTCATCACCATCGTCCAGAATCGTGGAAAGGCGCATGGCTTCAACGTGGCGCTCGCGTATGCCAAGGGCGACTTCATCCTGTCCAACGACGCCGACACCAAGCCCAATCCCGACGCGCTGTGGCAGTACCTGAGCTACTTCGAGCGTGAAGGTGGGCACAACGTCGGCGCTGTGACCGGCAACATGCTTGCGGCCAACCGCACGACGTTGACCGCAGAGGCTCAACAGAACGAACTCAACTCGATCATCGGGCTCATCAAGCGCTCACAGATGTCCTACGGGGCCTTGTTCGCGTTCTCCGGTGCCAACACCTTGTACCGCAAGCAAGCCGTGCTCGACGTCGGCGGCTGGCATGCCGAGCAGCCGACCGAGGACATCGCGATCGCCTGGGACATGCAGGCGGCGGGTTGGCGTGCTCTGTTCGCGCCTCATATCCGGTTCTTCCTGGACGTTCCCGAGCAACTACGTGCCTTGGTCAAGCAGCGACGGCGCTGGTCGTCGGGCGGCATCTTCGTTCTGGTGAGCAAGGGCCCGAACCTGGTGCGGCACCCGATCCGGAACTTCAGGATGATGCCGGTGGTCCTCGACTACAGCCTCAGCATCGTCTGGAGCCTCCTCTACTGGGTCAGCATGTTCTTGTTCGTCGTGACCCAGGTCTACTTCGCGGCAACGCAGAACTGGGAGCGGTTCTGGCACGACTGGTACATGGTCGGCATCTTTGTCGCCATCCAGATGGTCGTAGGTCTGGCCCAGTTGAGCGTCGCGTCGTACTACAACGACGGCGGCCGCACTCTGAAGTACATGGTGTTCGCGCCGTGGTACATGCTCGTCTACTGGATGGTCAACACCTGGACCGTCGTCCTCGAGTTCATCCCGACGATCGGCAAGGTCTGGGCGCGTCGAGATGGCGGTTCGTGGAAGTCCCCGGAGCGCTCCGACAGCCTGCAGGGCATCCGCGAGGGGTATCAGGGACAGGGGCCGACATGACGCCCAAGCCTTCGTACGTCACCCACCACGTGGACGAGAAGGACGTCACCGTCGACTGGTTCTTCGGGTCCAGGCTCCGCGGCACGAAGCTGAGGCAGTTGGTCCTACTGGTGGTCAGCTGGTTCTTCGTCGTACTGCCGGTGGTGATCACTGCCTCGTCCCTCCTGAACCGGGACAACGACGGGGGCTGGTGGAGCTACCAGGAGGGCTTCGACATGTGGGATCGGACCGTGCGCCTACTCGGGATCCTGGTGGTCATCTTCGTCGTCGGGTTCCTGGCGTTGCACCTCATCCATCGTGCCACCCTCAAGGAACGCAACCAGCGGAAGACCTACGACGAGCAGCGTCTCGCCCGTCGGATGGAGATCGCCGACGCCTGGTACGCCGACAAGTTCGGTCCGGAAGCACTTCGCCTGCAGCAGCGGAAGGCCCAGATCGAGCCTTACGTCGATATCGAGACCCACGAGCTGCGCGGCCTCTATCGCGCCAATGGGGTCAACTGATGCCGCTCTCGCACGTCGACCAAGCGCTCATCGGAGACATGAAGCAGCGAGAGCTGCACCTCAAGAGCAGGCAGCGCGCCGCCGACGCGATCCTCTTCGGGCTGCGGCGGTATCGGAAGGTGTGTGTGGCCTTGGTGGGCGTGGTGGGCGCCGCCGCCGGGGCCGGACTCTTCCTCGCTGTGAACAGCACGCTGCCAGAACGGCCCGGTTCGTGGCGGCTGATGCTCCTGAACGTCATCCTCGGTGCGATCCTCGGTGTGCAACTGGGTCGAAGCCTCCTGCGCATGAAGTGGGGCCACAGACTGCTTGCCAGGAAGGAGGGCAGGCTGCGTTCGGAGTACGCCAGCGAGCTGCACGCAGGTCGCCGCTGGCGGCCCTTCTACTACCAGGATGAGGACATCTCCCCGTACGTCCCGCAGATTCTGTACTTCATCGAAGGGGAGCAACGCTTCGACTCCGTGCACGCTGCGCTTGCCTTCGCCAAGGAGCACCCGCACCGCGGCACCACGTCCCCCTCGCGGGTGCTGGCCATGTTCAACAAGGTCGCGGCGCAGACCAACCTCGTGGTCGTCTCGAGTGCCGACGAAGCGGGTACGCCATCGAGTCGCCTGATGCGCTTCGTCAGGTCGGACCGCCCCGGCGTGTGGTACATAACGACGGCACCACACGGAAATAAGGCCCATGCATTCGACACGGGTCGGATCGCACTGGTGACGCCACCGACGGAGTCGGGCGCGACGATCGGGAGCAACCGGGTCCAGGTCAGGCGGGCAGAAGTCCCTTTCCCTCAGGTCGCTCACTTGTATCGCGCCCAGGTGCCTGGCTACGTCGATCGCCTGACCCAGGACGAACAACAACGCGAACTGGTCTACGAGGTGACTTTGCAGTCAGCCAAAGTGGACACCTGGCTGGAACACGAGATCGTGGAGTTCGACGATCCTGGGCCTAGTTCGATTCAGTGACTGGTCGCTGGATCCAGGTGACGATGGCTGGGCGCATTTCGTGGCGTGCGCCAGCGGCGGGTGTCGACGACGACGTTCTGCAGCAGGGCGAAAAGCCCTCCATGGCGGAGTTGTCGGCGCTGGAGGCGGCCCGGCCCACGACCCGCGCAGCTCGTGCCGTTCCAGCTCGTGGACGTAGCGCCGACAGCGGAACTGGGCACCTGGGTCGATGTGGACCACGCAGCCGGCCACGACAGGGGCGCCGCCGCGGCGGGTGACTGCTATCCGGAGCGCGTCGACCGCGAGGTGGGAGGGCATCCGGTCATCGATGGCGCATCCGATGATTCGGGGCAACCAGACGTCCTTGACCGCGCACAGGTAGAGCTTCCCCTCGGCGCTGTGGTGCTCGGTGATGTCTGTCAGCCACACCTGGTTTCGGTCGGTCCGAGGTGAAGTCGCGCTCGACGAGGTCATCGTGCCCGGGCGGCCCGGGCCGGCGGGACGTGCCGCGTTTGCGGGCCCGCCCGTCCCGGTCATCAACGGGCCAGGTCACGGCCCAGCGGGTAGCTCATTTTGGGGACTGGCCCAGTTTCAGGTTCGTCTGGGACAGGTACGCGGCGGCGCGGCGCAGAACCTCGTTCTCCTGCTCGAGCAACCGGCTTCGCTTCTTCAGCTCGCGAAGCTCCTCGGGCTCCTCGCGTGTCGGGCCGGCCCGGATCCGGTGCTCGACGTCGTCGCGGAACTCATGGGGTGGGCTGCAGGCATGGTGAACAGCCTTCCATCGGCGACCTCCGTCGTCACCGGTCGGGTGTGAGCAGACCGTCAGCAGTCCCCCGCTCGGGAGCGGTCGGTGAAGAGGGCCCCGAGGTCCCCCGAGAGCCGGGATCTCGTCGTCTCGGCCGGGTGGGCGGATCCGTCCCGTCCACGGTAGGGGCCGACGAGTCCCGGCCCGTTGGCGGGCCTCGTACGCGGGATGGCTGGTGCTCCCGACGAGAGGACGGGAGCAGGACCAGGGCCCCGGGCCGGATCGCCCAAGGGCCTGATCCGGCCGGGACGAACGTGGGACGATGGAGACTCCACGACCCGTCACCCCAGGAGCACCTCATGACGGCGACCGACCCGAGCCACGGTTTCCTCACCGAACCGGCTCTGACCCCGGAGCTCGAGGCCTACTTCGCGAGCGACGTCACCGACCACGGCTACGTCATGAACCTCAGCCGCGTCTGGGCCCAGTCACCCGCTGCCCACGACACGCTCTTCCGGCTCCTCGCCGACATGGTCTCCGTCGCCGGCCTGAGCTTCCGGCAACGGGGCATCCTCATCGCCGCAACCGCCTCGACCATCGGCGACTCCTACTGCGCGCTCGCGTGGGGTGGCCGCCTCGCCACCGCGGCGGGCGAGGAGGTCGCGGGCGCCGTGCTCCGCGGCGACGACGAGCCTCTCGACCCCGTCGACGCCGCTCTGGCGACGTGGGCCCGCACCGTGGCGAGCACCCCGAACACCACCACGCCCGCCGACCTCGAGCCGTTGCGCGCGGCCGGCTTCGACGACCGCCAGATCTTCGCGATCACCGTCTTCGTCGCGCTGCGCCGAGCCTTCTCGACCGTCAACGACGCCCTCGGCCCGCTCCCCGACCACCAGCTGCGCGCCGACGCCCCACCGGCCGTGGACGACGCCGTCTCCTTCGGCCGCCCGGCTGCGGACCAACCCTCCTGACCGAGGGCGTATGTCGTCCGCCCGGCTCACCGGCCGGGCCCCTTCTCGTGCGCCCGCGCTCAGACGCGCTGCGTGGCGACCCCGCGCAGCAGCGCGAGGTAGTCCTCGACCGGGTGCGCTCCCGTCACGGCGGCGTACCCGTTGGCGACGACGAACGGCGTCGACGTGACACCCATCGACCGCGCCTGCTGCTCGTCCTCCCGCACCTGCTCGGCGTACTCGTCGGACGCGAGCACCGCCGACACCCGACGCTCGTCGAGGCCGCACTCGGCGGCGAGACGCTGGAGGACCTCGTGGTCGTCGATGGGAAGGCCCTGGCCGAAGTGGGCGGTGTGGAAGCGCTCGACTGCCGCGGAGCGCAGGGCGGGGCCACCCATCTCTCCGGCGAGGGCGCAGAGCCGGTGGGCGTCGAAGGTGTTGGCGCGGACGGCGCGGTCCCAGTCGAAGACGAGGTCGTCGGCCTCGGCGACCTCGCTGGCCTTGGCGTTCATGAGCCGGCCGGCCCCCGCGTCGCCGCCGTGGCGTACCGAGAGGTGGTCGCTGACGGGCACGGAACCGCCCACGGGGACGTCCGGGAAGAGCTCGAAGGAGCGCAGGCGCACGGTGACGTCGTGCGGCCGCTCGAAAGCGGCGACGGCAGCCTCGACACGACGCTTGGCGACCCACGAGTAGGGGCAGACGAGGTCGCTCCAGAGGTCGAGCTCGATGATGGTCGTGGACTCGGCAGCAGGCTGATCGGTCATCGACTCAGTCAACCACGGAGGCGGCCAGGGCCGGAAAGCACTGCGCCCCCACCGGATCCGGTGGGGGCGCAGCGTGTGGCGTGAGAGGTGACCGCTCAGATGCGGCCGTACATCGACGGCGTCGTCCAGATGGAGTGGTTGCCGATGACGGTGCCGGGGCGCTGGGCGTCGATCATGCGGCCCGGGCTGACGTAGATGCCCACGTGGTAGATCGGCGATCCGAAGAAGACGAGGTCGCCGGGGCGCGGGTTGCTGACCGGGGTCGAGGCCGCGGCCTGCGCGGACGCGGTGCGTGGGATCGAGATGCCGGCCTGGCGGTAGACGTAGGACGTGAAGCCCGAGCAGTCGAAGCCGGAGGGCGTGGTGCCGCCGTAGACGTAGGGAACGCCGAAGAACGACTGGGCGATGCCGATGATGCCGGTGGCGCTCGGGTTGGGCGCAACGTTGAGGGCGGCGCGGCTCGCGGAGCGCGACGCGCGCTGCGGGGTGACCTGGCGCTCGGCGGCGGCCTGCTCGGCGGCCTTCTCGGCGGCCTTCTCGGCGGCCTTCTTCGCGGCGCGCTCGGACTTGACCTGGACGTCCTCGATGACGACCGGCTTGACCGACGCCTGCTTGAGGGCGGGCTTGGCGAAGCCGATCGCCGACAGGGCGTTGCCGGCCTTGAGCGTGCCGACGGCGGGGCCGACGGCCGCGGGACCGGCGACCGTGTTCGCGGAGCCGTCAGCGGCGTTCGCGGTGCCGGCGAACGAAGCGACGAGACCACCAGAGGCCGCGACGATGGCGGCACCCTTCACGGCGGGCTGGGCCGACTCCTTGGCGATCGTCTTGAGCTCCGAGATCGCGTTGAAGCGACCGGGGGCGCGGTGGCGCCCGGGAACGTTCTGAGCCACGTTTGACCTCTCGACGCCTACGAGGTGAGCTGTCGGGTTCGGGCTGGAGGTACTGCCCGGCCTTCGCTCGGACCGGTCTCGGTCCACGGAGGGCTTCACCCCGAGGGCGTCTCTCGACGTCCGGAGAAAGTGGTTCCCCCGCTCCTGCCATGCGGTTCGTACTGAGCCTCAGGTCGATGGCAGGACTAGGCGGTCCGACCCGGGGCACTCACTCGACGGGGAGAGCAAGTTCGCCCACCGTACCCAAGTAGGGGTGCCTTGTCACCTTCGAGTTCCCGGAAGTCAAAGAATTTTCAGCGACCCCCCGACGGGGCCGGACGAGGTGTGGCAAGGCATGCCAGAACGACCCGGCAGAACGGGGCAAACCCTGACGGATGCGGCGTGTCAGACGGCCTGGCAGAAGACGTGGACCGCCACGTCGTCGGGCAGGGAGACGCCGGTGGACGGCTCGCTGCCCTCGCGGACGGCCAGGACCCGACCGCCGTCACGGACGACCTCGACACGGGCGCCGGGCACGACGCCGGCACTCGTCAGCAGCGCGAGCGCCTCCGGGTCGACCTGGACGGGCTCGCCGATGCGACGGATCGTCACGACCGTCGGCGCGGACCCCACGGCGGCCGTCAGGGTGCTGAGACCGGTGAGGAAGTCCTCGTCCTGGCGCACCCCGAGCTCCTCGAGACCGGGAATGGGGTTGCCGTAGGGCGACTCGAGCCCCTCGCCGATGAGGCCGAGGATCTTGCGCTCGACCTTCTCGGACATGACGTGCTCCCAGCGGCAGGCCTCGTCGTGGGCGTACTCCCACTCGAGGCCGATGACGTCGACGAGCAGCCGCTCGGCGAGGCGGTGCTTGCGCATGACGCGGGTCGCGAGCAGCCGGCCGTGGTCGGACAGCTCGAGGTGACGGTCGCCCGAGACGGCGACCAGCCCGTCGCGCTCCATGCGGGCGACGGTCTGCGACACGGTGGGACCCGAGTGGCCGAGACGCTCGGCGATGCGCGCGCGGAGGGCCACGATCCCCTCCTCCTCGAGCTCGAAGATCGTGCGCAAGTACATCTCGGTGGTGTCGATCAGGTCCGTCACGGTCATACCTTCTCAGAATCGGAGAGCGGTCAAGGACCGCCCGTCAGTGGCCCCGGCCTCGGGTCGACCCTCGCGCGTCGGGTCGGGTCGTGCCGTGGCACCCAGACGCGCAGCCAGCCCGCCCCGGCCACGGCCCCCAGGCCGAGCACGACCGCGGAGGCGCCGAGCGACATGATGGCGCTCAGCCCTGACAACGCCAGCGGGCCCGCCGCCCTTCCCACGTCCGCGCAGAGCCGCCAGCCGCCGAGGAACTGCGCACGTCCTTCCGCGGGCGACGCGTCGGCCCCCAGGGTCATGATGAGCCCCGCCCCGAGCCCGTTGCCGAGACCGAGGACGGTCGCCACGGCCGTGACGGCGACGAGGCTGGTGGCGAGCGGGAGCAGCATCATGCCCAGGCCGAGCACGAGCATGCTGGGCACCGCGGCTGCGACCCGGCCGTAGCGGTCCATGAGCCAACCCGAGGGGTAGAAGAGCGCCATGTCGAGCGCCCCGGCCACACCGAAGACGAGCGACGTCTGCGCCGGTGTGAATCCGACCGACTCGGCCCACAGCGGCACGAGGGCCTCGCGGATGGCGCGCGCCCCGGCCACGCACATGGCCCCGGTGCCGAGCGTCAGCAGGACGTGCCGGTGCTGCAGCAGCACGGACGCCACGCTGCGCGGCGGTCCGCCGCCCGCGAGCCGGTGCGCCGAGCCGGTGATGTCCGGCGCGAGCAGGACGAGGACGAACGCGGCAAGGCTCGCGACGCCGCCGACGGCATACGCCGCCCCGGTGCCCCACCTGACGATGACGAGCGATCCGATGAACGGGCCGACGAAGTAGCCGATCCGGTGCACGCCACCCAACGTCGACAGGGCCCGCGCCCGCATCGCCACCGGTACGGCCTCGGTGAGGTAGGCCTGTCGGGCCAGGCCGAAGAGCGAGCCGGCGAGCCCGATGACGAGCACCCCGACGAACAACATGACGAGACCGCCGGCCAGGGCCGCGACGAGCATGCCGACGGCCTCGATCACGGCCGCGACGAGCAGCGCGCGGCGCTCACCGATACGGGCCGCGAGGGCCCCGGAGGGCAGGTCCCCGAGCAGCTGGCCGACGCCCAACATCGCCACGAGCAGCGCGGCGACGCCGACCGAGGCGCCGAGCTCGCGCGCCGACACGGCGATGATCGGGGACACCGCGCCCGCGCCCGTCGAGCCCAGGAGGGTGGGCCCGTAGGCCGACAGCGCGATGGCGCGCAGGCGCCCGCTGCGTCCGTCCGCGCCGTCCCCCTGAATCTCGGTCACGCCACAGGACCCTAACGATCGGGTTACTCGGGTGGCCGGGCCGACCGCCCGACGAAAGCATTGGCCCGTGGCCAGGACTCAGAGGACGAGCAGACCGAGGGCGGTGGAGGCGGCGTTGGCGGCGACGACCGCCAGCGCCACCGTCACCGCGTCCTCGCGCGCCCTGACCCGCCACCCCGCGACGAGGAGCGCCGTCTCCACCGCGGCGACGGCGACCTCCGCCCCCACGAGCTGCCACGGTGACCTGAAGCCCGTCGACACGGCATACAGCACGGGGTGGGTGACGACGTTGACGCCGACCGCGCCGACGAGTGCGCGGCCCCACCCGGCCCAGCCCGCGGCACGCGCGAAAGCCACGAGCACGGGCACCTCGACGACCAGGGTCAGCGCGAGGGCCTGCAGCGCGGCGGGGCTCACCCCGTGACCGCGCAGCCCCGACCGGGAGGCTCCGTGACCGACGCGCCCGACCCGGCCGTCGCCGTACATCGTTCGAGCACCATCACCCTCCTCGTGCTGGCGGCAGTCTGTCTCTCGCTCGCGATCGCGCTCGGGGCGCCGATCGCGACCGCCGTCATCGGCCTCATCCTCTTCGGCATCCTGCACAACCTCCTCGAGATCCGCTACGTCGCGGGGCGCTTCGGCGGCCTGCTCGGGCGCCCCTTCCTCGAGCTGCTCGTGGCACTCGTCACCGGCATCGTCGTCTGCCGGCTCCTCGCCGGGGTGGTCGGGCGGCCCGCGCGCCTGGCCGAGATCGTGCTCGGCTACGTCATCCTCGCGGCCGCCGCCCGGCACGGGCTCGACGGCCGGCGTCGTGTCGCTGCCTGGGTGCTCATCGGTGGCGCGGCCGCCGTCTCGCTGACCTTCCCGACGTACCACTTCGTCGTGCTGACCCACCTGCACAACGTCGTGCCGCTCTTCTTCCTCTGGGAGTGGTCGCGCCGGATCACCTCACATCGCGGGCGGCAGGCCTTCCGGGCCGTGCAGGTGCTGTGGGTCATCGCCATCCCGGCGGTGGTCCTGCTCGGCTTCCTCGACGGGTCCCTCAGCGCCGACCCCGGCATCGTGCGCAGCGTCGTCGGTGACGGCCAGACGGTCCTCGCCGCGAGCGCCCCGCCGAGCGCGGCCGCGACGGTGCTCGGGATGCGCTTCCTCACCGTCTTCGCGTTCATGCAGACGATGCACTACGTCGTGTGGGTGGCCCTGCTCCCCCGCGTCGCGCCGGATGCCTCGGCTGCCTTCGAGGCCCGCGTGCCGTGGGTGACCGGTCCGCGGCTGTGGGCCGTGGGCTTCGTCGCTGCCGCACTCTTCGCCGTCCTCTTCGGTCTCGACTTCGCCCAGGGCAAGGCGTTGTATGCCGCCCTGGCGAGCTACCACGCCTACCTCGAGCTACCGGTGCTGCTCGCTCTGCTCGTGGGCGCCCGCAGCCTGTCCGCGTCACCCCGCTCTGCCGACCGTCGTGACGCCTCCGGCTCGGAGACCGGGTCGACCCCTGCACCGCCGACCCCGCTACCTCCCACCGGGGGTGGGTCACGTGGTGCCGAGCTGAGGCCCGAGGCCACCGCGGCGGTCGCCCCGGACGCCGAGGTGGGGCCGTGACGCTGCCCGCCCCGACGGGCCTGGTCGCGGCGCTGCCAACGGACGCCACGGCGCCGCCGGACGCGGCCTGGGGCCCGATGGTCGTCGTGGCGCTGGTCGTCATCGCCGTCGTCGCTGCCGTCGTCGCCGTCGGTCGGATCACTCGGCGCCGACACACCGACGACGAGCCGACCCGCAGCGGCACCGGGACCGGCACGACGAGCAGCACGACGAGCGGCACGACGACCGACGACCCGCTGCCGACCGACCCGCACCAGCACCGACCAGGGCAGCCCGGTGGTTCAGACGGCCCCGACGGCTCCCCCGGGCAACCCTCGTAAAAAGTCTTGCCGCCCAGTCAGGCCCCGACGTACGGTCGTCACATCGAAACCGAAGGGAGGTGATCCGAGAAGTGATGTCTTCCGGAGCGTGTGAGGTGGCCACGCGCTAGCCGCGTCCCCATCCACACCCATGGATGAAGCAGGGCAGTCCGACTCGTCGGGCTGCCCTGTTCCGTTGTCCGGCCTGCCCCACCGAACGCGGCGTTCGAGGTGTCAGGCGAGTGCGGGAGGCGTCAGGGCTGGAGGCGCAGCCGCGTCCACGAGTCGGCGTCGGCGAGGCCGCCGGGGCCCGTGCGGCGGAAGACGATCCGGTCGTGGAGGCGGTTGCGCCGCCCGGCCCAGAACTCGACCTCGTCGCAGACGATGCGCCACCCGCCCCAGAAGTCCGGCACCGGCACGTCGTGGTCCCCGCCGGTGTCGGGGAAGCGCTCGAGCACGTCCTGCCACTTGCGCTCGAGCTCGGCCCGATCTGCGGCCGGGCGCGACTGGTCCGACGCCCAGGCCGACAGCCGCGAGCCGTAGGGCCGGGAGTCGAAGTAGGCCTCGACCTCGTCACGGTCGACGAGCTCGGCCGTGCCCCGGAAACGGATCGCGCGGTAGATGGCGGGCCAGGTCAGGGCCGCCGCGACACGAGGGTTGGCCCGCAGGTGTTCGCTCTTGGCCGAGCCGAGGTTGGTCACGAAGCCCGGACCGCGCTCGTCGAAGAAGCGCATGAGCACGGTGCGCACGTCGGGCGTGCCCGTCGCGTCGACGGTGGCCACCGAGATGGCGGTCGGCTCGGGCACGTCCTCGCGGTCCTCGGCCGCGGTGAGCGCGGCCTCGACCCAGCTCTTGGCCTGCAGATAGGGCGACGCCGCCACATCGGACTCGACGAGGCCGTCGCCGGAGTAGTCGACGCGGCGTACGGCAGCGAGGCCCTCCCGGGCCGGCTCGTGAGATGAGCTGTCCATGACCCCACACTAGGGTTGACCCGAGAAGGTCCGCGCGGACGTCAGGCCACGGCGCGCGCGGTCCCGGCGACAGCCCCGGCCCGTCCGGGGCGCTGTGAGGAGTCACCAACGATGGCAGGCAAGGGCAAGCTCGTCACCCAGACCGTCAAGCTCGGCATCAAGTACGGCCCCCAGATCTGGGTGGCCACTCAGGCGCTGCGCGAGCCCGCCAAGGAGGCCGCCAACAAGGCGATCTCGAGCGAGCGCGCCCGGCGGCAGGCGATGGCGCACGCGAAGTCGCTCGCCGACGGCAGCATCCTCAAGGTCTACAAGGGCGACGTGGCCCACTGGATCGTCTTCAGCGGCGACGAAGCGGTCGGCGTCCACCCCGAGACCGACATGCTGCTGTCGACCCTCGTCGAGCGGGCCGACCTGACCAAGCGCATCCGGCCCGACGACAAGGTCAAGGCGACCGACCGCGCCAAGGACGCCGCCACCGCGGCCCTGCGTCGGGCCAAGCCCAACCAGATCAACTGACGCCCGCGCTCGGCTCAGGGTGCCCACGCCGCCCTGGGCTCAGTCGGCGACGACGATCCCGAGCTCGGCCGCGAACGCGTCGGAGAGGTCGATGACCTGCGAGCGGCTCATCGTCGCGCCCTTGAGCCCGGCGAGACCCACCGGGGAACGGAGCGTGGCCCCCGAGAGGTCGAGGGCGGCATACCTCCCGCGACCGAAGGTGGGCGACACGAGCGTGCACCCCTCGAAGGTCAGGCCGTCGACGGCCGCCTCCTGGAGGTCGAGCTCGACGACGACACAGTCGACGAAGGCGACGTCCTTGAGGCGGGCGCCGCGCAGGTTGAGGAAGTCGACCTTGCCGCCGCGCACCGTGACATCGCGCCACGTCGAGCCCCAGGCGGAGACGGCGGCCAGTCGGCACCCCTCGATGGTCATCTCGACGAGGCTCGCCTCGGCCAGCGTCACGCCGACGCCGCCCACCCGCTCCCACTCGCACTCCGACCAGCGTGAGCCCTCGAGGTGCGCCTCGTCGAGCGTGCCACCGAGCACCGAGCACTCGAGGAACGAGTGGCCCTCGGCGTGGGCTCTGGTGAAGTCGGTGCCCTCGAACCGGACCGCGTCGTGATGTTGGTCTCGGGTGGCGAACACGGCGTCACGAAACACGGTCTGGTCGGCGGCTGACGGCATACGGTGAGTCTGTCAGCCGGGACCGACGCCCACCGTCCGCCTCCCGGCTGCGGCCTCCACACCGCGGTGGTACCGCCTGCACAGCAAGGACGCACATGGCAGACAGCACGCCCGACCCCGACTTCAAGCCAGGACTCGAGGGCGTCGTCGCCTTCGAGTCGACCATCGCAGAGCCGGACAAGGAGGGCGGGGCGCTGCGCTACCGCGGCGTCGACATCAACGACCTCGTCGGGCACGTCGACTTCGCCCACGTCTGGGGCCTGCTCGTCGACAACGAGTTCGACCCGGGCCTGCCGCCGGCCGAGCCGTATCCGCTGCCCGTGCACACCGGGGACGTACGCGTCGACGTCCAGTCCGCGCTCGCCATGCTCGCCCCGGTATGGGGTTTCAAGCCGACGCTCGACATCGACGCCGACGAGGTGCGCGACAACCTCGCCCGCGCCGCGGTCATGGCCCTCTCGTTCGTCGGGCAGTCGGCCCGTGGGCTCGACAAGCCGATGGTCCCGCAGAGCGAGGTCGACAAGGCCCGCACGATCACCGAGCGCTTCATGATCCGCTGGCGCGGCGAGCCCGACCCGAAGCACGTCGAGGCCGTCGACGCCTACTGGGTCTCCGCCGCCGAGCACGGCATGAACGCCTCGACGTTCACCGCCCGCGTCATCACCTCGACCGGTGCCGACGTCGCCGCCGCGCTCTCGGGCGCCGTCGGGGCGATGTCCGGTCCGCTCCACGGTGGTGCGCCCTCGCGCGTGCTCCACATGCTCGACGGGGTCGAGCAGCAGGGCGATGCAACGGCATACGTCAAGGGCGTCCTCGACAAGGGCGAACGCCTCATGGGCTTCGGCCACCGCGTCTACCGCGCCGAGGACCCGCGCGCGCGGGTGCTGCGCTCGGCCTGCGAGCGCCTCGGTGCGCCGCGCTACGAGGCAGCGGCCGCCCTCGAGAAGGCCGCGCTCGACGAGCTGCACGCCCGCCGACCCGACCGGGTGCTCGCGACGAACGTGGAGTTCTGGGCCGCCGTCATCCTCGACTTCGCCGACGTCCCGCCGTCGATGTTCACGCCGATGTTCACGTGTGCGCGCACGGCCGGCTGGTCCGCCCACATCCTCGAGCAGAAGCGGACCGGCCGGCTCATCCGGCCGTCGTCGCGTTACATCGGCGAGGGGCCGCGCACGCCCGAGGACGTCGCCGGCTGGACGCCCGACATCTCCCACTGAGCGGCGGTCGCCCACCCGACGTCCCGCTGGGCTCTCGACGCGCGGACCTGTCGGCTCGCGCGTAGCCTCGCGAGCAGAGCCAGCAGGTCACCGAGTCGGGGAGTCAGCATGGTGCAGCGACTGCGAGTCCGAGGATCGATCGCCCTCGTCGGCGCCCTGGTCGCGGGGGGTGCGCTCGCCGTCCAGCCCATGCCCACGGCCGACGCGGCGCCGACGCTCCAGGTGACGACGGTCGTGTCGGGGCTCAGCTACCCGTGGGACATCACCTGGGTCGGCGACCTCATGCTCTACGACCTGCGCCCCGGCCAGGTCTGGAGCAAGCGAGGCAGCAACGCCCCTCGCCGCGTCGCCATCTCGGGCTTCCCCTCCCTCTACGTCAACAGCGAGGGTGGCCTGCTCGGCATGGTCGCCGATCCCGCCGCAGCGACGAACAAGCGCTTCTACACGTGCCAGTCCGTCCGCACCCCGGCGGGCAACCCGCTCGACGTGCGTGTCCTGCGCTGGCGGCTGACCGGCGACACCACCGCGGTCTCCGACGGGTCGCCGGTCGTCACGGGGCTGCCTGTGACGAGCGGTCGCCACTCCGGGTGTCGGCTGCGCTTCGGCGGCGACGGCAAGCTCTACGTCGGCACCGGCGACGCGGCCACGGGGACCAATCCGCAGAACCTCGGCTCGCTCGGCGGCAAGGTGCTCCGGGTCAATGCCAACGGCACGATCCCGACCGACAACCCCTTCTACTCCCGCGGTGGCAACGCCCGCTACGTCTGGAACTACGGGCACCGCAACATCCAGGGACTCGCCCTGCGGCCGGGCACGACCGAGCTGTGGTCCGCCGAGCACGGCACGACCCGCGACGACGAGATCAACCTCTCGGTCCGCGGCGGCAACTACGGCTGGGACCCCGTGCCCGGCTACGACGAGACGACCCCGATGACCGACCTCGGCAAGTTCCCGAGCGCTCGCGTCGCCATGTGGTCCTCGGGCGACCCGACCGTGGCGACGAGCGGCGCCACCTTCCTGCGCGGCTCGGCCTGGGGTGAGTGGCAAGGTGCTCTCGCCGTCGGCCTGCTCAAGGGGCAGGGCATCTACCTCATGCGCTTCAACCCGTCCCCCACGACGACCCGTCCCGCGACGGTGACCCGGATGGCCATCGCCCAGGGCTACGGCCGCATCCGGGCCGTGCAGCTCGGGCCAGACGGGGCGCTGTGGTTCACGACCTCCAACGGCACCGACGACAAGATCGTCCGGATCACCCCGAAGGTCACCGTCCCCAGACGGTCCGGTGGCAGCCTCATCTCGCCCGTCGGCGTCACCGGCGCCCGCACCGGGTCGCAGGTCACGACCTTCATCCGCGGCACCAACAACGCCGTCTCGTTCAAGCGCAGCACCAACGACGGGGCCTCGTGGGGGTCCTGGACCTCGGCCGGCGTCACCTCCACCGATGCGCCGTCCGCGACGAGCTCACGCTCCGGACGCGTCGACCTCTTCACCCGCAACAGCGCGAGGCAGCTCGTCCACACGTGGTACCAGGACGGCATACGCAAGGGGTCGGCCAACCTCGGCGGCACCGTCGTCGCCCAGCACGGGGCCTCGCTCGGCAACGGCACGATGGACGTCTTCGCCGTCGCGACCACCGGATCGGCCTGGCGCAAGCACTTCGACGGCACACGGTGGAGCGGCTGGATCTCGGCGGGCGGGATCTTCACGTCGGGCCTGTCCGCGTCGGCCAACCCGGCGAGCGGCGGCATCCTCGTGACGGGCCGCGGCACCAACGGCGCGACCTACGAGCGCACCTTCTACCCCACGACGGCGACGAGCAGCTGGGTCCAGCGCGGCGACAACCTCGCAGCCTGGTCCGACCGCGCCCTCGGCGACATCTGGCCGGGGCGGGCCCTCGTCGCCGTCGGCAACGGGGTCGACGGTCGCGCGGTCGTCCAGCGCGGCAGTCTCCTCATCGGGACGGCCCAGGCCTTCACGTCCGCGCCCGACGTCGTGACGCGCGCCGACGGCACCTTCCTGCTCTTCGGCCGTGGCTCGGGTGGCGAGCTGCGGGTCTACGACGGGCGCCCCGGCGCCTTCACGAGCACGTCGCTCGGCGGCATCGTCCGCTGACGCTCACCGGACCGGGGCGCACCTACGCGTGCGCGCCGGTCCCAGGAGTGCGCGATGCACCGCGCACTGCTGGGTCCAAGGGCCACCTGCGGGACGAGCGCACACCTGCGCTCACGCGGCCCAACGTCGAGAGTCGACGATGGCTGCCTGGGTGCGAGCCCTGATGAGGGGCGACGTCGTCGAGCTCGGCCCAGACGTAGCGCGCGAAGAACCACCCCTTGCGCCGCATGGCGTCCTCGCGCCGCTTCTCCGCGAAGGCGGCGCGCTTGTCGGCGTACTTCTCGGCACCGTCGAACTCGACGAGGACCCGCGTGCCCTCGATCCGGAAGTCCGCGTACCGGTCCCCGACATCCGTGGCCACCTCGAACTGCGGCTCGATCCGGTGGCCGAGGGCCCGCAGCCGGTGGCCGATGACGCTCTCCCCGGGCGACTCGATGCGGCGGTCCGCCTCTCGCAGGATCGCGCGGACCGGCCCGATCCCGCGACACCCCGCGAGCAGCTCGCAGGCCGCCGTGAGCTGCTCGGTGGTGACCAGCTCTCGATGCAGCGCGGCGTCGGCCGCCACGAGGGCGCTGAGCGGCACCCCCTCCAGTCCGGCCTGCACGACACCGACCGCGGTCGCCACCCGGTCGTCCGAGGTGCCGTGCGCGAGTCCGCGTGCCGGGAGCGAGCGGTGGATCTTCACGTCGCGTCCGTTGCGCGTCGGGCCCACGCCGAGGCGAGTCAGGTGCACGGCCTCGAGGTCGAGCCGGTAGTCGGGCAGGCCCTGGGCGACGAGAAGGGACTGGTGGCTGATCAGGGACCGCCCCTCGAAGCGGTGCCAGGCCGCCACGGTGCGCAGCCAGTGGAGGTCACGGGCGTCGCGGGGCGGGCGGACGGCATACCACCCGCGCAGCAGCGGGGTCAGCAGGCCGGTGCGCACGGCTCGCGCGACGGCAGCCGGGCCGTGGCCGGCAGCGCCGAGTCGGGCAGCGCTGACGACGTCGCGGTGGGCGAGCTGCTCGAGATCCATCGCTTCATCGTGGGGCGTCGGACACCTCGCGCGCTCCGGGCCTGTGGATAGTGGTGACGCGGCACCCCGACGGTGCGCGTTCGTGCCAGAGATGCGCGTTCCAACGCGCACTCGTGGGGCGGGGGCGCATCTCCCGAACCACCCCGCACCCCGACCGCGTGCCGTGTGGGCGTCCACACATCGAGCAGCAATGTCCAAGGGGTGGGCACGTGGGGTTGAATGTCAGCGGTGACAACGGCGTCATCCGACCTCAACACGTCCGCCACGAGACCGTAACGTGGCCGCACTTCGCAAGGGTGAATCCGTGACCGAAGCACCAGTCGTGACCCAGCCCATCACCATCCCCGCCGAGCTGCTGCCCGCCGACGGACGGTTCGGCTCCGGCCCCTCGAAGGTACGCCCCGAGCAGATCGACTACCTCAGCTCCCTCGGTCGCACGGTGCTAGGCACGTCACACCGCCAGGCGCCGGTCAAGAACCTCGTCGGCGAGGTCCGCGCGGGCCTGCGCGAGCTCTTCTCCCTGCCGGACGGCTACGAGATCATCCTCGGCAACGGCGGCTCGACGGCGTTCTGGGACATCGCGGCCTTCGGCCTCGTCCGCGAGCGCGCCCAGCACCTCGCCTTCGGCGAGTTCTCGAGCAAGTTCGGCAACGTCACGGCGGCCGCCCCCTTCCTCGGCGACCCGACGATCATCAAGGCCGACCCGGGCACCCTCGCCACGCCGCGAGCCGAGTCCGGCGTCGACGTCTACGCCTGGCCGCACAACGAGACCTCGACCGGCGTCATGGCACCGGTCCAGCGCGTCGAGGGCGCCGACGACGACGCGCTCGTCCTCATCGACGCGACCTCCGGCGCCGGCGGCCTGCCCGTCGACATCACCCAGACCGACGTCTACTACTTCGCCCCGCAGAAGTGCTTCGCCTCGGACGGTGGTCTGTGGCTCGCGGCCTTCTCCCCTGCCGCTCTCGCGCGCGTCGACGAGATCGCGGCATCGGGTCGCTGGGTCCCCGACTTCTTCAGCCTGCCGACCGCGGTCGACAACTCGCTCAAGAACCAGACCTACAACACCCCCGCGCTGTCCACGCTCGCCCTCATGAAGAGTCAGCTCGACTGGATGAACGGCAACGGCGGCCTCGACTTCACGACCGGTCGCACCCAGGACTCCTCGAGCCGCCTCTACGGCTGGGCCGAACAGACCGACTGGACGACGCCCTACGTCGCCGACCCGGCCGCCCGATCGCAGGTCGTCGGCACGATCGACCTCGACGACTCCATCGACGCCGCCGCCGTGGCCAGCACCCTGCGCGCCAACGGCATCGTCGACGTCGAGCCCTACCGCAAGCTCGGCCGCAACCAGCTGCGCGTCGCGATGTTCCCGGCGGTCGACCCCGAGGACGTCACGAAGCTGACGCAGGCGATCGACCACGTGGTCGCAGCACTCGGCTGACCGGCCGAGCACGCGCCGAGAGGGCCGGCCCCCGTATGCCGGGTGCTGGCCCTCCGCGCGAACCCCGCCGTCCCCGCGTGACCTTTGACGACGTGCCTCGTTGATCCCGGCAGACCGCCAAAGAGGGCGGCTGTCGCATTCGAGGAGTCACCATGGTCCGCATCGTCCGCGCAGGCACCACCGCGCGCCGGGTCGCTGCAGCCGTGCCGGTCATCGCCCTGGTGACCGCCGGCATCGCGTTCGCCGCCACCCGCGGCAGCGACACCGTCGCCCCGACGTCGGCGATCACCGTGCCTGACCAGGCCATCTCCGGGGGCAGCCCGCTCTACCCGCAGGCCGGCCCGGCGCCCGCGCCGATGCAGCTGCCGCCGATCTACCAGACCTTCACCCAGGACTACGCCCGCGTGAACGTGGCCGGGCCGGCAAAGGCCGCGATCTCGGCCATCGACTCGCTCGCGCCGGTCCGCCTGGACGCGAACGGCATACCCGCGGCGGCCGTCACGGCCTACCAGCGCGCAGCCGGCGTCCTCGGCAGCATCAAGCCCGGCTGCGGCATCGACTGGGCCCTGCTCGGAGCCATCGGACGCGTCGAGAGCAACCACGCACGCTTCGGCGGCAACGTCCTCGACGCGAGCGGCATCGCCCGACCCGGCATCATCGGCATCCCGCTCGACGGGTCGCGCGGCACGGCCCGCATCACCGACACCGACGGCGGTGCCCTCGACCGCGACACGACCTTCGACCGCGCCGTCGGCCCGATGCAGTTCATCCCGACGTCGTGGTCCGTGGCGGGCCGTGACGGTGACGGCGACGGCGTCGCCAACCCGCAGAGCCTGACCGACGCGGTCACCGGTGCCGGCGTGCTGCTGTGCTCGGGCGGCACCGACCTGCGCCAGCCCGGTGCGGCCCATGACGCCGTGCTGCGCTACAACCACTCCGACTCCTACGTGCGCACGGTGCTGTCCATCGCCGACGCCTACCGCCGTGGCGTGGCCGTGGTCCCGATGAGCGCGATCCCCGCTGCCCGCCCTGCCGCAGGGAGTGGCTCCGCCACCCCCGAGGGCTCGGGCTTCGCGTATGCCGGTTCGCCGGCTCCCCGTTCGACGGCTTCGCCGAGCGCACGCCCCACACCGAGCTCCTCGGCGAAGCCGTCACCCGCACCGTCCGCCACCTCGAAGCCCTCGGCGTCACCGAAGCCGTCGGCCCCGCCCCAGCCGGCCCCGAAGCCGAAGCCCGGCGCACCTGGCCTGCCGATCCCGCTGCCGTCGGTTCCCGGCGTCCCGCTGCCGACGGTCACGGTGCCGCTGCCGTCCGTGACGAAGGTGCCCGTGACGAAGGTGCCCGTGCCGACGTTGCCGGCCGAGATCGTGCGGCTGCTCGCCCTGCCTCACCTGCCACTGCTGAGCGGCGACCCCAAGGACCTCGTCCGGGTGCTCGACCCGCTGACCGCGAAGGTCGTCTGCGTCCTCGACGCCAAGGTCGTGACGTGTCCCACCGGAGGTCTGCTCGGCTGAACGAGACCCTGTCGGCCGAGCAGCACCCCTCACCGCGAGAGCGGCCGCCCGTCCGGGCGGCCGCTCTCGTCGTGGCCGCGGCGCCCGCGAGCCTCGCGTGACGGCACGACCGTCAGGCGAGGGCACCCGCGATGGGCGGGGCGGAGGCGTCGGCCTGCTCGCTGCTGGCCTCGCGGCGGAGGTACTCCTCGATGTTCTCGACGTCGGCCCGGTTGCGCCGGACGACGGTCAGCAGGTCGGACATCGAGCTGACCTCCTCGACCTGCTCCTTGATGAACCACTGCATGAACTGGTCGGACGCGAAGTCGTGCTCCTCGCGGGCGACGGCGGTCAGCGCGTTGATCTGGTCGGTGACGCGCTTCTCCTGGGCCAGCGCCAGCTCGACGGGCTCGACGATGTCGGCGAAGGCGTTGGTCGGCGCGGCCACGCCCGGGATCGCCACCGTCGAGTCGGTGTCGAGGAGGTACTGGACCATCATCATCGCGTGGTCGCGCTCCTCGACCGCCTGACGGTAGAAGAGCGCTGCCATCTGCGGCATCGTCAGGGTGTCGTAGTAGACCGCGATCGCGACGTACTGCTGGTGGGCGGCGTACTCGTGGCCGATCTGCTCGTTGAGCAGGTCGACGAACCTCTGGGCGGCCATGGTTGGCTCCTCCGCGCTGGTCTCGACGGGTGGCAGACGCCCATCCTAGGGACGGGCACCTGCCCGCCCGCAGACCCGTCCGCAGCCGAGCCCACTCCGGCGGACGGCTCAGCGCTTGACGAACGCGGCGATGACGGCGATGGCGATGAAGAGCAGGAGGGCCGCGACCGTGATGCGGTGGCGGAACTTGAAGTTCACTTGGTCACCTCGGGGGCCGAGGGCACCACCGAGGCGAGCTGGATCCGGAGTCGGGGGCGCCGCTGGGTCTGGATGGTCACCGCGACATTCTGCCGACGTGCGACCCAGAGTCCAACCGCTGCGAGGCTGAGACCCACCGCGACCGTGCCGATGGCGATCGTCCAGCGGGGTCCCCAGGCGTCACCGATCCATCCGATCACGGGCGCGCCGATCGGCGTGCCACCCATGAAGATCGCCATGTAGAGGGCCATGACCCGGCCCCGCATCACGGGGTCGACGCTCACCTGGACCATGGCGTTGGCCGTGGTGAGCGCGGTCAGGGCGGCGAGGCCGGTCGGCACGAGGAAGAGGGCGAACATGACGTAGGTCGGCGCCATCGAGAGGAAGGCCGTCGACACCGTGAAGCCGGCGAGGGCGACGAGGAGGACCCGCATCCGGGGCCGGGCGCGGCGAGCCGAGAGCAGGGCCGCCGTGAGCGAGCCGATGGCCATGATCGAGCCCAACAGGCCGTACTCCCCCGGGCCCTTGTCGAAGACCTTCGTGGCCATTAGCGCCATCGTCAGCTGGAAGTTCATCCCGAAGGTCCCGAGGACGAAGACGAGCGCCATGATGAGCACGAGGTCGGGGCGTCCTTTGACGTAGCGCAGTCCCTCGCGGATCTGTCCCTTGCCTCGGGCCCGGGGCGACGGCGTCAGCAGGCTGGTGTTCATCCGCAGGAGCGCCACGAGCACGAACACGAACGTCGCCGCGTTGACGTAGAGCGCGGGCGCGATGCCGAACCAGGCGATGACGAGGCCGGCGACGGCCGGCCCGACGAGGCGGCCGAGGTTGAACGAGGCGCTGTTGAGCGCGACGGCGTTGGGCAGGTGCTCGGTGTCGACCATCTCGGAGACGAAGGTCTGCCGGGCCGGGTTGTCGACGGCCGTCGCGACTCCCTGGAGGAAGGCGAGCGCGTAGACGTGCCACAGCTCGACGACCCCGGCCGCGGTGAGCACGGCGAGCAGCAGTGCCGTGACGAGCAGCGCCGTCTGGGTGAGGAAGAGGATGCGCCGCTTCGGGAAGCGGTCGACGAGCATCCCCGCGAACGGCGCGAGGATGAGGAAGGGCAGGAACTGCAGTCCCGTGACGATGCCGAGCGCCGTCGACGAGTGGTCGGTGAGGACCGTGAGGACGAGCCAGTCCTGGGCCACTCGCCCCATCCACGTGCCGACGTTGGAGACGATCGCGCCGGAGGCGTAGACGCGGTAGTTCGGGATCGAGAGGGAGTGGAAGGTGGGGCTCATTCGCTGGCCACCTTGGCCAGCACGGCGGCGGCCCGCTGGAGCAGCTCACGCTCGTCGTCGGTGAGCTGTTCGAAGCGCGAGAGCATCCACTCGTCACGGTGCTTCCGGATCCGCTTGAGCGCCTTTCGGCCCTCGGGGGTCAGCGACAGGATCACCTGTCGGCCGTCGGTGGGGTCGTCGGCCCGGGCGACGTAGCCGCGCTCGACGAGCATGGTCGTCGTGCGCTTCATGCTCGGGGCGGACACTCGCTCGATGTCGGCGAGCTCGCTGTTGGTGCGAGCGGTGGCCTCGAGGCGGCACAGCACGGAGAACTGGTGCGGGGGCAGCTCGCGGTCGGACTCGAAACGGACTCGCCGCGAGATGCGCATGCAGGCGAGTCGGATGTCGTTGGAGAGCGAGACGAGCTCGGCTCTGGAGAGCCGGATGGTCGGGTTCTTGGCAGTCAAGGGCGGATCCTCGGAAGTGCAGTCTGGTGATACTTAGCCTAACTCATTACCTCGGCTAACCATTCCCAACCCTGGACAGACCGGGCACGCACCGAGCGGCCCGCCGGACACGAGAAGGCCCCTTCCCGAGCGGGAGGGGGCCTTCACGGCACACGTGCTCTGGCGTTGCGGGAGCGAACCGCCTCGTCCGACAGCGTCACTCAGGTGAGCATCGACTCCAGCGGCGCCTTGATGAAGTAGACGACGAAGAAGGCGGCGACGATCCACAGCAGCGGGTGGATCTCGCGGCGCTTGCCGCGCGCCATCTTGACGAGCACCCAGGCGATGAAGCCGGCACCGATGCCGACGGAGATGTTGTAGGTGAACGGCATGAGCACGATGGTGAGGAAGGCCGGCAGCGCGATCTCCATGTCGTCCCAGTCGATGTTCTTGACCTGGGTCATCATGAGGAAGCCGACGATGACGAGCGCCGGGGCCGCGGCTTCCGAGGGGACGACGGCGAAGAGCGGGGCGAGGAACGTCGCGAGCAGGAAGAGCACGCCCGTCACGATCGACGCGAGCCCCGTGCGGGCACCCTCCTCCACCCCGGACGCGGACTCGATGTAGGACGTGTTGCTGCTGACGCCACCGGCGCCGCCCGCGATCGCGGCGACCGAGTCGACGACGAGGATGCGGTCGGTGTGCGGCGGGTTGCCGTCCTCGTCGAGGAGCTTGGCCTCGGTGCCGATCGCGACGACGGTGCCCATCGTGTCGAAGAAGTCGGCGAGCAGGAGCGAGAAGACGAACATGAGGGCCGTGACGACGCCGATCTTCTCGAACGAGCCGAGCAGGCTGAACTGGCCGAGGATCCCGAGGTCCGGGGTGTTGGTGATCGAGTCGGGCAGCTTGGGCACGGTGAGGGACCACGCCGACGGGTTGGTCAGCGCGCCCTTGTCGTCGAAGACGCGCGGTCCGATGCTGAAGACCGCCTCGAGCACCATCGCGAGGACGGTCGCCGCGACGATGCCGATGAGGATCGCGCCCTTGACCTTGCGGATGAGCAGCACGGCGATGAGGAGAACGCCGAAGACGAAGACGAGGGTCGGCCACCCGTCGAGGCTGCCGCCGATGCCGAGCTCGCTCGGGACCGATCCGGGGGTCGTGGGCCGGCGCGCGAAGCCCGCGTCGATGACGCCGATGTAGGCGATGAAGAGGCCGATGCCGACGGAGATCGCCACCTTGAGCGGCCCCGGGATGGCCCTGAAGACCGCCTTGCGGAAGCCGGTCAGCACGAGCACGAGGATGATGACGCCCTCGATGACGACGAGGCCCATGAGGTCGGCGAAGGTGATCTTGTCGGCCGAGTGGGTGATGACCATGCCGGTGATGAGGCCGTTGATGCCGAGCCCGGCGGCCAGCGCGATCGGGAAGTTCGCGACGAGGCCCATGAGGATGGACATGACGCCGGCGATGACCGCCGTGCCGACCGCGACGAGCAGCTTGCTCTCGGCCAGGTCGGTCGTGCCGCCGATCATGGTGCCCGAGCCGTCGACGACGCCCGAGAGGATGATGGGGTTGAGGACCACGATGTAGACCATCGTGAAGAAGGTGACGACGCCGCCCCGGACCTCGCGAGCGACGGTCGACCCGCGCTCGGTGATCTTGAAGAAGCCGTCCAGCCCGGTCTGTGTGGGCGCTTTGCGTGTATCCGTCGACATGGCGCACACCTTAGTGGCGGCGCGTTTCAGGCGTGTGACGAGACCCTAGGCTGTCCACGTGAGCGACGAGACCACCCCCGACGTGCCGGCCCGGCCGGCCGAGCCGACGACGCCCGAGCAGATCGCACCGCTGCCCGTGCCGATGCTGCGGATCATCGAGGTCGGGCTCGCCGCGTGGGTCGTCGCGCTCGTCGTCATCCTCGTCGTGCCCGCCCTCCACGAGGGCGACCGCGACTGGTGGCCGTGGACGTGCGTGGCCGGCTTCGTGCTCGGCGTCATCGGCTGGGTCTACGTGTGGCGCGGCCGCGGCAACGCGAGCGACGCAGCCTGACCCGCCTCCGCCTCCGCCCTGCCGCACAGCCGGGGAAACGCACGAACCACCCGGGTATGCCGGGTGGTTCGTCCGTGGTCGGGCGCGGTCAGTCGGTGACCGGGTCGTCCGAGCCGTGCGACTCCTCGCCCCGGTCCTCGACGTCCCGGTCCTCGGCGTCCCGGTTCGCGCGCTCGGCCGGCTCGAGGTCGACCGCGAACTCGTCGACGATCGGCTCCCCGATCGGCATCGGCTCGGGGTGGTCCATGTCGGTCTCGGAGTGGGCACCGCACCCGTGGTCGAGCGAGACGACCCGGCCGTCGGACGGGCTCCACTCGTTGGCGCACACGCCGAACGTCGCGCGCAGGGCGCCGGCCATCGGCAGGAAGTAGCCGCACGTCGTGCAGTGCGCGGTGGCCTTCGTCGCGATCTCAGCGGTCGGGCCGTGGTCGCCGTCGTACCAGCGGCTCGCCGCGACCTCCCGCCCCTCGGCGGAGAGCACGCGCGGACGTCCGAGGCCGAGCTCGAAGAAGGCCATCTGGTCGACGTCCTCCTCGCCCGTGGCCTCGAAGCCGGCCTCGAGGTTGGGGTCGTCGGGGCGGAAGGGCAGCACGTCGCCGGCACCGAGGTCTCCGGGAGCGAGCCGGTCGGCATACGGCAGCCACTCGGGTGCGAGGACGGCGTCGGGACCGGGCAGCAGGTTGGTCTCGCAGACCGTCGCCACCTTGGCGCGCGAGACCCGCGCGACGCTGACGCCCCAGCGCCAGCCGCGATAGCCCGGCGACGTGCACTCGAACCAGTGCATCCCGAGGCGTTCCTGGAGCAGGTCCATGCCGAGGTGCGCGCCGATGGTTCCGGGCTCGGCGACGTCCTCGAGGACGCTGCGGGCGAGGTCGGACGCGGCCAGCAGCACGGCGTCCGTCTTGGGGGTGGTGACGGTCATCAGCTCACTTCTCCAGCTCGTCCGCGAGGCCGCGCAGGGCACGGGCGACGGTGGAGGCGAGCTTGCGGTCGGGACGGCGTCCGGAGCGGTAGCCGTTGCCGACGCCGTCGAGGAGCTGCACGACGTCCTCGATGATGACGGTGAGCTCCTCCGGCGTCCTGCGGGTCTGTGCGGTCTTGTTGGCGGCGACGGACTGGACCGGGTCGAGCACCGTGACCGACAGCGCCTGGGCACCCTTGCGGCCCTCGACGATGCCGAACTCGACACGCACGCCCTTCTTCAGGTTCGTGACGCCCGCGGGGAGCGCGTTCGCGTGCAGGAAGACGTCCGCGCCCGAGTCCTCGGAGATGAATCCGAAGCCCTTGTCCGCGTCGTAGAACCTGACCTTGCCAGTCGGCACAGTCCACCTCGTTCAGATCTCGGTCGGCGCTCTCGCGGCACGACTCGATGGCGCTCCTTGCGCTCC
The DNA here is from genome assembly GCF_024519435.1 of Terrabacter sp. Ter38. Lineage (GTDB taxonomy): Bacteria > Actinomycetota > Actinomycetes > Actinomycetales > Dermatophilaceae > Terrabacter. Next base: position 183,656 of record NZ_JALJRZ010000003.1, on the reverse strand, counting down.
GCTCCAGCCTAACGGCTCGGGGCAAGCCGGATTCCGCGCCGCGCAGGTGTCGAGACCCCGACCGGCCGGCTCGTCGACCTACGCTGGGGCATGCCCACGCCCCTGCACCTCGAGTCCTCCCGTGCCGTCCCCGTGGAGGTCGCCGCCGCGTACGACGGCCTGCTCGCCCACCCGCTGACCGACCTCATGTCGCGGCGCTACGGGCTGCTGCCTCCGATCCGCGAGGTGCGCGACCAGACCGGTCCGTGGGGAGAGGTCGGACAGACCCGCACCATCGCCCTCGCCGACGGCGGGACGATGCGCGAACGGCTGACCGAGGTCGTGCGGCCGGATCGTTTCGACTACGTCCTCACCGACTTCACCGGGGCGTTCAAGCCGCTCGTCTCGCACGTCGACGGCCGGTGGACCTTCGCGCCGGAGGGCACGGGCGTGCGGGTGACGTGGAGCTGGACGCTGCACCCGACGAGCACGTATGCCGCCCGCGTCCTGCCGCTCGTGGGCCGGATGTGGCGGGGCTACGCCCGTCAGGCCCTCGAGCAGGCCTCGGACGTGCTGCTCGGCCACTGAGGCGTCCCATGGACGGTCCGGTCGACGCGGTCAGGCCGGGGAGATGCCCCACGTGCCGGTCCACTCCTCGCCCGGGGCCAGCACGACGAGGCCCTCCCCGGAGTTGAAGGCGTCGGCGGGGCAGCTCATCGGCTCGACGGCGATGCCGACCTCGCCCTTGCGGTCCTCGGCGATCGCGGTGAAGACCTGCAGCCACGGGAAGGCGGCGTCGGCCCAGAGCGTCGTCGTGCGGTCGGCGGCCGACACGGTGGCGCGCCACATGCCGTCGGGGTCGCGCACGACGTCGGTGTAGGCGATGTCGAGACGGGCCTCACCCACGGGGCGACGCTGGCGGAAGTCGCAGGGCTCGCCGTCGACCGGACGGGTCGCGGCGGGGAGCAGCCGGTCGTCGACCTCGACCCACGTCGCGCCCGGGATGCGCAGCTCGACGTCGGGCAGCAGGGTCTCGCCGATGGCGAGGTAGGGGTGGGCGCCGTAGCCGAAGGGCGCCTCCGACGGCCCGACGTTGCGGGCGGCCGTGGTCACGACGAGGCCCGAGTCGTCGAGCAGATAGGTGGTGCGCAGGTCGAGGAAATGGTCCCACCCCGGCTGCGGGTGGAGGCGGTAGCCGACGGTGACGCGGTCGTCCTCGAGCTCGACGAGCTCCCACAGCGCCCAGCGGACCAAGCCGTGGCTCGCGTTGCCGCGGGAGACCTCGGTGACCGACAGCTGGTGCTCGGTGCCCGCGAACGTGTAGCGCCCGTCGCGGATCCGGTTGGGCCAGGGCATGAGCTGCTGGCCACGACCCCACGCGCACGTCTCGTCGGCGGCGTAGCCCGCGACGACGTCGACGCCGTCACGGGTGAACGTGCGCAGGCCGCCCCCGACCTCGACGACGGTCACCTCGAACGGACCGTGCCCGATGGTCCACTGCTGCCCGGTCGGGTGCGCCGGGGACGGCTCGGCGGGTGTCGCAGGTGAGAGCGCGCTCATGGGGCAACGCTAGCGGTGCGCGCCGCCGTCGCGGGTCGGGGGCACGGCGTGGCGGGCAGTAGGTTGGGAGGATGGCCACCTCGAGCCGGAGCCTCGCCGACGACATCCGCGGTCGCAGCGACGCAGAGCTCATCGACCTCGTGCTCGCGCGCCCGGATCTCGCGCGCCCGGCGCCGGCCGACCTGACGAGCCTGGCCGCGCGTGCCGGCACCCGGGCCAGCGTCCAGCGCGCCGTCGAGGCACTCGACCGGGGCCACCTCCAGGTGCTCGAGGCCGTCGTCGTGGCGGGCGACGCTGCCGAGCGGAGCACCCTGCTGCACCTGCTCGGCACCGACGACGCCGCGACCGTCGACGCGATCGTGCAGGACCTCTGGCGCGCAGCCCTGCTCTGGCGCGGCGCCGACGGCGACCACGTCGTGCGCACGGTGCCCGAGGTCCTCGGCACCGCGGTCGCCGGCCTCGGGGCGCCGATGCGCGAGCTGCGGCCCTCGTCACCTCCCGAGCACGCCGCCCCCGACCGCATCCGGGCCGCCCTCGCCGAGGCCCCCGACGACTCGCGGGCGATGCTCGAGCGGATGACGTGGGGGCCGGCCTTCGGCGTGCTACCCACGGCCACGCCCGGACGCACTACGGCCCGGTGGCTGCTCGAGCACCACCTGCTCGTCCCCGTCTCCACCGACCGCGTCGCGCTCCCCCGCGAGGTCGGCCTCGTCCTGCGCGAGGGGCGGCTGCACCGGTCGGCCGAGCTGACGCCACCCGACATCGAGGCCCGACCCGTCGCGCTCGTCGACGCCGCCGCCGGCGGTGCCGCGAGCGAGTGCCTGACCCACCTCGACGAGCTCGCCGCGGCGTGGGGCGCCGAGCCACCCCGGGTGCTGCGCGCCGGCGGCCTGTCGGTGCGCGACCTCCGCGTCACGCAGATGACGCTCGACCTCGACCCCGAGCACACCGCCTTCGTCGTCGAGCTGGCGTATGCCGCCGGGCTCGTCGCCGACGACGGCGAAGTCGTGCCGGTGTGGGCGCCCACGTCGGAGATCGACGAGTGGAGCTCGAGCGAGGCCGGGCACCGGTGGGCGACGCTGGCCATGGCCTGGCTCGGGTCGACCCGGGCCCCACACCTCGTGGGTCGACGCAGCACCGGAGCCGGTCCGGCGAACGCCCTCGGCCCCGACGTGCAGTGGCCCGCGATCCGGGCGATCCGCCGCGAGGTGCTGCGTGAGCTGGCGTCTCTCGCGCAGGGCCACGCTGCCGACCACACCTCGCTGCGCCAGCGCCTGGCCTGGCGCCGGCCGAACCGGTCGGCCGCCGTGCTCGACGAGGCCGTCGAGGCGGTGCTGCGCGAGTCCGAGTGGCTCGGCGTGACCGGTCGCGGGGCCCTGTCCGAGGCCGGCCGTGCGCTCGTCGCCCCCCTCCTCCCCCCGCCCCTCCCCCCGGTTCGAGGTGATGGCGCGAGCAAGGCCGGTGTCGCGAACACCTCGAGCGGCAGGCGCCCCGCGCGGGGTCGAGGTGACCGCGCCAGCGGCAGCGCTGCCGACATCACCTCGAACGGGCAGACGCCGGCCGAGTCGGGCGCCGTGGCCGAGACCGTCGCGGCGGGGATGTCGGCGCACCTGCCGTCGCCGGTCGACCACATCCTCGTCCAGGCCGACCTCACGGCGGTCGCCCCGGGCCCGCTCGTCGGCGGTCTCGGGTCGTTCATGCGCCTCGCCGCCGACGTCGAGTCCCGCGGCGGCGCCACCGTCTACCGCTTCACGCCCGAGTCGGTGCGTCGCGCGCTCGACGCCGGGTGGACCGCGGCCGACTTCACCGAGACCGTGCGCCGGTCGAGCCGCACCCCGGTGCCGCAGCCGCTCGAGTACCTCGTCGCCGATGTCGCGCGCAAGCACGGCCAGACCCGCATCGGCGGGGCGGCGGCCTACGTCCGGTCCGACGACGCGGCCGTGCTCGACACGATGCTCGCGTCGCGCGACCTCACGCCTCTCCGGCTGCGGCGGCTCGCGCCGACGGTGCTCGTGTCGTCGGCGGACCCGCGCGTCCTCGTCGACCTCTTGCGCGACAACGGTTTCGCCCCCGTGCACGAGGGACAGGACGGCGCCGTCGTCCACGCCGAGACGCCGCGCCGCCGGGCGGGTTCACGCCGCCGTGGCCCCGGCCCGATGGTCTCGCCGGTCGACCGGCCCTACACCCAGTCGCTCGTCGACGGGCTGCGCGCGGCCGAGGCGACGGCCGACCAACGCCGCGTCGAGGACGAGACCCGACCCGGCCCGCGCATCCAGGCGATGGATCCCGTCGTGACCCTCTCGCTGCTGCGCGACGCGGTCGCCGACCGGCACGGCGTGTGGATCGGCTACTCCGACGGCCACGGAGCCACGAGCCGCCACCTCATCCACCCGCAGAAGGTCGAGGGCGGCCGCGTCCGGGCCACGGACGAGTCCGGCCACGAGAAGTCGTTCTCGGTCCACCGGATCACCGGCGCGACGCTCGAGAGCTGAGCAGCCTTGACAGGCAACGGCATCCGTGAGGGCCACCGGCCGGCATACGTCCTCCACGACCACCGGAAGCCGCGGCCGCACTTCGACCTGCGGCTCGAGGAGGACGGTGTCCTGCGCTCGTGGGCGGTGCCCAAGGGCCTGCCGACGACGAGCCGGCACGACCGGCTCGCCGTCGCCGTCGACGACCACGACCTGGACCACCTGACGTACACCGACGAGCACAAGGCGGTCGCCGACACCGGATGGTGGGAGGAGGAGTCGCGCGACGACCACCGGATCGTCTTCGTGCTGCACGGTCGGGACGCCTCGCGCCGCTACGCCCTGATCCGCACCGACCGCGACTGGCTGCTCCACCTCACGAAGGACCAGCCCTCCGGCTGAGGAGCGGGTCAGGCGCCGGCGAGGGCGCGCACGACGTTGCTCGGGCTGGGGCGGCCGAGCTGCTGCGCCATCCACACCGACGTCTCGACGAGGGCGTCGAGGTCGACCCCGGTCTCGACGCCCGCGCCGTGCAGGGCCCAGACGAGGTCCTCGGTGGCGAGGTTGCCGGTTGCGGATTTCGCGTAGGGGCAGCCACCCAGCCCGCCGGCGGCCGCGTCGACTACCGAGACGCCGTCGCGGAGGGCGGCCACGGTGTTGGCGAGCGCCTGCCCGTAGGTGTCGTGGAAGTGCACGGCGATGCGGTCGGTGCCGATGCCTCGCGCGGCAAGCGCCTCGAGCAGCCGGTGGACGTGGCCCGTCGTGCCGACGCCGATCGTGTCGCCGAGGCTCAGCTCGTGGCAGCCGAGGTCCATGAGCCGCTCGGCCGTGTCGACGACCTGGTCGATCGGCACCGGGCCCTCCCACGGGTCGCCGAAGCACATCGAGACGTAGGCGCGCACCCACATGCCGTCGGCGAGGGCGCGCTTCACGACCGGCTCGAACATGGCGTACTGCTCGCTCACGGACCGGTTGAGGTTCTTCTGCGCGAAGGTCTCGGTGGCCGAGCCGAAGATCGCGATCGCCCCGAGCCCGAGCTCCTCGGCGCGGTCGAGGCCGCGCTCGTTGGGCACGAGGGCGGGACGGCGGCGCCCGAGCCCGTCGGCACCGAGTCCGGCGAGCACCTCCTCGGCGTCGCCCATCTGTGGCACCCACCTCGCCGGGACGAACGAGGTCGTCTCGATGGTGCCGAGCCCGGCAGCCTCGAGACGGCGGATGAACTCGACCTTCGTCGCGGCCGGGACGATCGTCTTCTCGTTCTGCAGGCCGTCGCGCGGACCGACCTCGTAGATCGTCACCTTCGGGGGCAGCCCCGTCGCCGCCTCGACCTGTGGGGATCGCATGCGCCCATACTGTCACCAGCACGCCCCACGCCCCGGCCGAGGTATCGGCTCGCGATGGCCCCCGACGGAATACCTCGACCCACGCTCGGAGTTGTCTCCACACGATGAATGACGGACCCCTGATCGTCCAGAGCGACAAGACCCTCCTCCTCGAGGTCGACCACCCGAACGCCGAGGCCGCACGCCGGGCCATCGCTCCGTTCGCCGAGCTCGAGCGTGCCCCGGAGCACGTGCACACCTACCGCATCACGCCGCTCGGCCTGTGGAACGCCCGCGCGGCCGGCCACGACGCCGAGCAGGTCGTCGACGCCCTCATCACCCACAGCCGGTATGCCGTCCCCAACGCGCTGCTCGTCGACGTGGCCGACACGATGGACCGTTACGGCCGCCTGACCCTCACCAAGGAGGGTCTCGCCGACAGCCCCGAGGGCACCCGTCTCGTGCTGCGCACGACGGACCGGCCGGTGCTCGAGGAGGTGCTGCGGCACAAGAAGATCAAGCCGCTGACCGGCGAGCGCCTCGACGACCTCGCCGTCGTCGTGCACCCGAGCGAGCGCGGCACCCTCAAGCAGGAGCTGCTCAAGGTCGGCTGGCCGGCCGAGGACCTGGCCGGCTACGTCGACGGTGAGGCCCACCCGATCGACCTCGACCAGGCCGACTGGCACCTGCGCCCCTACCAGCAGCACGCCGTCGACGGCTTCTGGCACGGCGGCTCCGGAGTCGTCGTCCTCCCCTGCGGCGCGGGCAAGACGCTCGTCGGCGCTGGCGCGATGGCCGCCGCCAAGGCGACGACCCTCATCCTCGTCACCAACACGGTGAGCGCGCGGCAGTGGAAGGACGAGCTGATCAAGCGCACGACGCTGACCGAGGACGAGATCGGCGAGTACTCCGGCGCCCGCAAGGAGATCCGCCCGGTCACCATCGCGACCTACCAGGTGCTGACGACGAAGCGGAAGGGCGCCTACGCGCACCTCGACCTGCTCGACGCCCGCGACTGGGGCCTCATCGTCTACGACGAGGTGCACCTGCTGCCGGCACCGATCTTCCGGATGACCGCCGACCTCCAGGCGCGCCGCCGCCTCGGCCTCACCGCGACCCTCGTGCGCGAGGACGGCCGCGAGGCCGACGTCTTCAGCCTCATCGGCCCGAAGCGGTTCGACGCGCCGTGGAAGGACATCGAGGCCCAGGGCTACATCGCTCCCGCCGACTGCGTCGAGGTGCGCGTCACGCTGCCCGAGGGCCAGCGCCTCGCGTATGCCGTGAGCGAGCCGGAGGACCGCTACCGTCTCGCGTCGTGCTCCGACGCCAAGCTCCCCGTCGTCGAGACGCTGGCCGAGCAGCACGCCGGCGAGCCCACCCTCGTCATCGGGCAGTACCTCGACCAGCTCCACGAGGTGGCTGAGCGGCTCGGTGCCGAGGTCATCACCGGAGAGACGACCGTCAAGGAGCGCCAGCGCCTCTACGACGCCTTCCGCACCGGCGAGATCACGACGCTCGTCGTCAGCAAGGTGGCGAACTTCTCCATCGATCTGCCGGAGGCGAGCGTCGCGATCCAGATCAGCGGCACCTTCGGCTCCCGCCAGGAGGAGGCCCAGCGCCTCGGTCGCGTCCTGCGCCCCAAGGGTGACGGGCGCACGGCGCACTTCTACACGATCGTCAGCCGCGACACCGTCGACGCCGACTTCGCCGCGCACCGGCAGCGCTTCCTCGCCGAGCAGGGGTACGCGTACCGCATCGTCGACGCCGACGACCTCTGAGCGTCGGGACCGCTCACCCTGCGACTCCATGAGGTCAGAGAAGCCTTGCCTGTTTCGCGTCGTCGACGTGGGCGAGCTCAGGGCCGAGGACGTGGCGAAGCTCAAGCCGAAGTCCACGTGCTGCAAGGACAGCCCGCGGTGCACGAGGTGCCCCGTGGTGATCAAGCGACGGCGCGCGCAGGACTGTGCCTCGATGGGCGGCAGCGACTTCAGGAAGGCTCTGGCCAGGGCTCGCACGCGCTGACTCGCGGTCGGCCGGTCCCGTTCCGGGCGCTGAACGGTCGCCGCGACCGGTTCCGTCGTTCCCAGCGAACTCCCAGCGAACACCCTGACACTGGGACCGTGGACACCCAGACAGCTGCGGCACCCGAGGCTCGCCTGCTCGTCGTCGAGGACGAGCCGAACATCCGCGAGCTCCTCGCAACCTCACTTCGCTTCGCCGGCTTCGAGGTCGAGACGGCCGGTGACGGCACGACCGCCCTCGCCATGGCCGCCGAGTCCGAGCCCGACCTCGTCGTGCTCGACGTCATGCTCCCCGACGTCGACGGCTTCGAGGTGACCCGTCGCCTGCGCGACCGCGGCCGCCAGCAGCCGATCGTCTTCGTCACCGCTCGCGACGCGACGGGCGACAAGATCCAGGGCCTCACCGTGGGTGGCGACGACTACGTCACCAAGCCGTTCAGCCTCGAGGAGGTCATCGCCCGCATCCGGGCGGTCCTGCGCCGCACCCGCGGGCAGGCCGACGACGGCGCGACGCTCCGCTTCCACGACCTCGAGCTCAACGAGGACTCCCACGAGGTGCGCCGCGGGGGGCGGATCATCGACCTGTCCCCCACCGAGTTCAAGCTGCTGCGCTACCTGCTGCTCAACCCCAACCGGGTGCTCTCGAAGCTGCAGATCCTCGACCACGTCTGGGACTACGACTTCCGCGGCGAGTCCGGCATCGTCGAGTCCTACATCTCCTACCTCCGGCGCAAGATCGATGCCGACGGCCCCTCGCTCATCCACACCAAGCGCGGCGTGGGTTACGTTCTCCGGGTGCCCCAAGAGCTGCCCGCCCCCTGACCGGATGGCCGACCTGACCGCCCCGGCGGCCGACCTGCGCGCCCCCGCTGACGACGCGAGCGTCCCGCACGCCGCGGTGCGTGGACGCTCGCTGACCCGCCGCCTGCGGGCCCTGCCCTTGCGCTGGCGCCTCCTCGCCGTCACTCTCGGTCTCGTCGCAGCAGCCCTCGCTGTCACCTCGCTCGCGGTCAGCGCCCTGCTGCGCGGCTACCTCGTCAGCCAGACGGAGGAGGAGCTCAAGGTCTACGCGGCGAGCCTGGCCTCGGTCGAGCTCTCCGAGCTGCAGGCGACGAGCTCGCAGCTGCCGTCGAACTTCACCGCCAAGGTGCTCGACCTGTCGACCGGCGAGATCACGAACCTCCGCGACGCCGTACTCCTGGAGCCCGCGACCCCTGCCCTGCCCACGCCGAAGCTCACCGACTCGAACCTGCTCGAGCCGTCGACGTTCCAGGTGGGCTCCGCCACCGGGGAGGGCCAGTGGCTGGCTCTCGCCAAGCTCAACGACGAGAGCAGCGGGATCGTCGAGGTCGCGTTGCCCCTGCGGCCGCTCGAGGCCACTGTCAGCCAGTTCCTCCTGTATGCCGCCGCCATCGGTGCCATCGCCCTGCTCCTGACGGCGCTGCTCGGCTGGTACCTCATCGGGCGCACCTTCCGGCCGCTGACCCGCATCGAGGACACTGCGGCCCAGATCGCCGTGGGAGACCTGACCCAGCGCGTCGACGTGCCTGACACCGACGACGAGGTGGCCTCGCTCTCCCGGTCGCTCAACGCGATGCTCGCCCGGATCGAGCAGAGCTTCGCCGCGCGAGAGGCCAACGAGGAGAAGATGCGCCGCTTCATCGCCGACGCGTCCCACGAGCTGCGCACCCCGCTCGCAGCGGTCGGCGGCTACGCCGAGCTCTACCGCCAGGGCGCGCTGCCGACGGCCGACGCCGTGACCGGTGCCATGGGGCGCATCGAGTCCGAGGCGCACCGGATGAGCGGTCTCGTCGAGGATCTGCTGACCCTCGCCCGCCTCGACGGCGAACGCCCGCTCGAGCTGCAGACCGTCGATCTCGCCGTCCTCGCGGCCGACGCGGCCCAGGACGCGCGCACCATCGCGCCGGAACGTCACATCGTCGCGACCGGCGTCAGCGGACCGATCGAGCCGACGGAGCTGCGGGCCGACGAGCAGCAGCTGCGGCAGGTCGTGACCAACCTCGTGACCAACGCGCGCGTGCACACCCCCGACGGCACCCCCATCGAGATCCTCGTCGGACGGGTCGACCCCCAGCACGTCGCACTCCACGTCCGCGACCACGGACACGGCATACCCGTCGACGCCCGCGCCGACGTCTTCGAGCGCTTCTACCGCGCCGACCGCAGCCGCAGCCGTGGCCAGGGTGGCGGCAACGGGCTCGGGCTGGCCATCGTCCACGCGATCATCGAGGCCCACGACGGCACGGTCCGTGTCGACGAGACTCCCGGTGGTGGGGCCACCGTCGTCGTCGAGCTCCCGATCACCCGGACCACGAGTGAGCCACGTCACCATGGCTCCTCCCAAGGCACAGCCGATTCCTAGGAACACCACAACGTCGTCCAAAGCTGGGTCGATGTCATGGAGACAACAGACCAGAGCGAGGAGGAGCCATGACCCTGGCACCTGAGGACCACACCCAGCAGATCCCGCAGGGCAGCTACTACAGCCAGTCCCTACCACCAGCGCCGCCGGCCCCGCCGACGCCGCCCCTGGGTGAGGGCAGCCGTCCGGCGCCCAAGCGCGAGAGCCGCGTCGGCCAGACCATCGGCGTCGCGCTGCTCGCGGCCGTCCTCGCGAGCGGTGGCACGTATGCCGCCACGCAGCTCGGCGACCAGGGCACCGCCACGTCGCCGACGTCCACCACGTCGACGACCAACCAGAACCAGGGCTCCTCGCCGACGGTCGTGCAGGGCAACGCCACGGCTCCCGACTGGACCGCCGTCTCCGCCGCCGTGACGCCCAGCGTCGTCAGCATCGACGTCACGACCCAGCAGGGGTCGGGCGCCGGCTCCGGCGTCGTGTTCGACAAGAGCGGACACATCCTCACCAACAACCACGTCGTCGGGGACGCGACCGGCAACGGCGCGATCACCGTGACGCTGAACGACGGGCGCACCTACGCCGCGACCATCGTCGGCACCGACCCCTCGACCGACCTCGCCGTCATCAAGCTGACCAACGGACCGAGCGACCTGACCCCGATCACGCTCGGGGACTCCGAGGCCCTCAAGGTCGGAGACCCGGCCATGGCCGTCGGCAACCCGCTCGGCCTGTCGGGCACCGTCACCACGGGCATCGTGTCGGCGCTCAACCGTCCGGTCAGCACCGGGACGGCGAGCGAGTCGCCCCTCGGCCAGCAGCAGACGTCCGGCGACGAGGTCGTGACGAACGCCATCCAGACGTCGGCCGCGATCAACCCGGGCAACTCCGGCGGCGCGCTCGTCAACGCCAAGGGCGAGCTCATCGGCATCAACAGCTCGATCGCGTCGCTGGGCCAGAGCTCTAGCGGCAGCCAGAGCGGCAACATCGGCATCGGCTTCGCGATCCCGGTCAAGGAGGCCAAGTCGATCGCCGACCAGCTCATCAAGAGCGGCAAGGCCGAGCACGCCTTCCTCGGGGTCAGCACCCGCGACACGGTCGTCTCCGACGGCAGCGCCAAGCGGGCCGGCGCCCAGGTCGTCGCGGTCAACAGCGGCACTCCCGCAGCGAACGCCGGCATCAAGAACGGCGACGTCATCATCGCCGTCGACGGCCAGCGCATCGACTCCGCGACGGCCCTCGTCGCCCAGATCCGCGAGATGACGGCCGGCGACAAGACCACGCTCACGGTGATCCGGGACGGTGCCCGCCAGGACGTCCCCGTCACCCTCGCGGTCAAGCCGGTCAGCTCGAACTGACCTCTCCACTTCGCGCCGGGTCACGGACAGGGTGACGACACGCTGGACGTGACCCGGGCGAGGCCACCCTCCCCGGTCTCGGATGCCGTCGGGCTCGCGCCCGTCCCCGCCACCACGTTCCCGGTGGCTCGGACGGACGCCGGCCCGGCGGCATACGTCATCTCTCCGGCCGGGAGCGCGGATTGGGGGCGGAGCGAGCCACCCGCGTACCCTTGCGCGGTGAGTGAGACCGAGAACGAGCTGGACCCCGCTGCCGTCGTGCACCTCGACCCCGAGGACGTCGCGACCGCGGTGCGCGTGCTGGCCCTGGCGCCCTCGCTCGAGATCGACGACCCGGACTTCGAGACCCTGAAGCGCGCCGCGTCGCTGATGTACAAGCGGCTCAAGAAGGACCGGCGCAACGCGAAGACGTGGGCCGAGCGCAAGGCCGACCGGCAGGTCATCGAGTCGACGGCCACCGGGTCGCCGATGCGGATCGACGACGAGACCAAGGGGATCCCCTTGGTGTCCAACGCAACCGGCGCCTTCGCCGGAGAGCTCATCAACCCGCGCGGGTGCTACATCTGCAAGACCGACTACACGCTCGTCGATGCGTTCTACCACTGGCTCTGCCCGGACTGCGCGGCTCGCTCGCACGCGAAACGTGACCAGCGCACCGACCTCACGGGCAAGCGCGCCCTGCTCACCGGGGGCCGGGCGAAGATCGGGATGTACATCGCGCTGCGCCTGCTGCGCGACGGCGCCCACACGACGATCACGACGCGCTTCCCCAAGGACGCGATGCGCCGCTTCTCCGCCATGGAGGACTCGGCCGACTGGATCCACCGGCTCAAGATCGTCGGCATCGACCTGCGCGACCCCACCCAGGTCGTCGCCCTGACCGACGAGGTCAGCGCGGCGGGGCCGCTCGACATCCTCATCAACAACGCCGCCCAGACGGTGCGGCGCTCCCCCGGGGCCTACAGCAACCTCGTCGAGCTCGAGTCGGCTCCGCTGCCCGACGGCGTCGCCCTGCCCGAGATGGTGACCTTCGACCGGATCAGCGAGGCGCACCCGGCCTCCATCGCCGGCGCTCTCGGCACCCATGCCGTCGCGCACCACGACGGCGAGTCGGTCGAGCACGCGATCGCGGCCCAGACAGCCGCGTCGATGACCGCACTGGCCCTGACCGCCGGGCACGCGAGCCTCGAGGCCCACCGGGCCGGCACCGCCGTCGACGCCGGCGGTCTGCTGCCCGACCTCCAGCGCACCAACTCGTGGACGCAGAAGGTCGAGGAGGTCGACCCACTCGAGCTGCTCGAGGTGCAGCTGTGCAACTCGACGGCGCCGTTCATCCTCGTCTCGCGTCTGCGTCCGGCGATGCGAGCCGCGGTCGGCGGCGGTGCGCGGCGGGCGTACGTCGTCAACGTGTCCGCCATGGAGGGGCAGTTCTCCCGCCGCTACAAGGGGCCCGGCCACCCGCACACGAACATGGCCAAGGCCGCCCTCAACATGATGACCCGCACGAGTGCGGGCGAGATGTTCGAGACCGACCGCATCCTCATGACGGCCGTCGACACCGGCTGGATCACTGACGAGCGCCCGCACGACGAGAAGCTGCGCATCGCCGCAGAGGGCTGGCACGCCCCGCTCGACCTCGTCGACGGCGCGGCCCGCGTCTACGACCCGATCGTGCGCGGCGAGGCCGGCGAGGACCTCTACGGCTGCTTCGTCAAGGACTACGAGCCCAGTCCCTGGTGACCCACGGTCGGCACCGATGGCGTATGCCGTCCCGGCCCTCGACGGCGTAGCGTCCCGTGCATGATCACAGCCGTTCACAACCTCGTGTACTCCGATGACGCACCGGCGACGCGCGCCTTCTTCCGCGACGTGCTCCAGTGGCCGTGCGTCACCGACGAGCCCGGCGCCGACGTCTCGGACGACGCGGCGTGGCTCATCTTCGGGACCGGCCCGAGCGAGCTCGGGGTGCATCCGACGCGCGGGCCGGAAGGGACGACGTGGTCGGCGCCGCGGCACCACGCGATCTCGCTCATGTGCGACGACCTGCGCTCGACGATGAACGAGCTCATCGCGCGCGGAGCGGAGTTCACGACCGAGCCCACGAACCAGCGCTACGGCCTCGTCGTCATGATGGCGGTCCCCGGAGCCGACGAGATCCAGCTCTACGAGCCGCGCCACGCGACCGCGTACGACCTGACCTAGGAGCGGTTCGTGGAGATCCTTCGGCATCGGGTGCCGGACGATCTCCACGAACCAGCGGTCAACGGAGAGTCTTGGCGTACCAGACCTCGGCGTAGTCGCCCTCGTTGAAGGCCGGCACCTCGACGTAGCCCTGCCGGCGGTAGAGCGCGCGGGCCTCGACGAGGTCGAGACGGGTGTCGAGCCGGACCGTCGTCGCACCGAGGTCGCGAGCGGCCTCCTCCACCGCGCCCAGCAGCGCCCCCGCGAGGCCGGTCCCGCGCGCCTCCGGCCGGACGAACATCCGCTTGAGCTCCGCGACGTCGGACCGGTCCGGGACGAGGCGCACACCGACGCAGCCGACGAGCCGTTCCCCCGACCGCGCGACGACGAAGTCACCCGTCGGCGGGGCGAGGTCGCCGCTCGGCATCTCAGCGAGGCTCTGCTCGATCTCCTCGGGCGTCGAGTCGCGGTCCTCGTGCAGCCGGAACCACCGGTCGCTGACGTCGACGAGGTAGTCACGCAGCAGGACGGCCGACTCCGCCGACGTGACGTCGGCCCGCTCGACGACCCACCCCGTGGGCGGCGTGCGACTCACTGCCGCGGCGGGGCCGTGATCGCCACCCCGTCGGCGATCACCTCGGTCATCAGGGCGACGAGGTCACGGCGACGACGACCGGGGTCGGTGGCATACGTCGACAGGTCGTCAGGACGCTCCCGCACCCGGAGGCCCTCCTCGACGATCTCACGGTGGTGGGGGTACGCCGCGCGTGCCCACCGGCCCGCCCCGGACTTCGACGTCGGCTGCCCGGTCACGAGCAGGTGGACGAGCCGCGGCGCCCCGAGAGCACCCCACTCGGCAGCCTGGGGCAGGGACGCCTCCCGCGGGTGGTGCTCCATCGCCTCGAGCTGCGAGCGCCAGAAGGTGTCGAGGTTCTCGCGGGTGGCGTCGTGCAGTGCGGCGTCGTCGCTCGCGATCGCGATGTCACGGACGTCCTTGCCGCGCACGGTGATCCCGTGGTCACGCAGCTCGCGCCACGTGATCTCCTTGAGGTCGCAGTGGGTGCCGACGTCGAACCACTGGTGCAGGACGCCGGGTCCTTCTGGCACGCCGCCCGGAGAACCGGCCAGGTCGCTCTCGATGACGTAGAAGCCGTCGTAGTCGGGCTCGGGCCAACGACGGGCGAGCTCGGCGTGGACCTCCCGCAGCACCTCGACGTCGGCCTCGGTGGGGCGGCGGCTCGTGACCGCGACGAAGTCGATGTCGCTGCCGGCGTGGAACTCCCCGCCGAAACCGAGCGACCCGTGCAGGTAGAGACCCTCGAGCAGCCCCGGCACGCGCTCGTCGAGGAGAGCGAGATGAGAGCCGCACACGTCGCGGACGACGTCCGGGAGCGCGTCGCGCGTCGGGACGCCCACCGTGATCAGACGGCCGCGCCGAACGTCGCCCGCGACGCGAGTGCCTCACGCAACTCGGCGTCGGCGTCGACGAGGGAGCGGTGGACCGCAGGGGTGAGATCGTCACGCGAGATGGCCGCGGCGCTGAGACGTGCCGTCTCGTCGTCGAAGATGCGCGGGAAGGCGACGAGGACGACGCGCGAGAGGGCGTCCTCCCCGACCCAGTCCGACATCGCCGGGACGTCGGTGAAGTAGCGCGGCACGTAGTCGGCGACGAGCGAGTCGTCGGGCGCGACCCAGAAGCCGCGGGCCAGGTGCACCATCTCGTAGTTGGAGCGGCCCTGGCGGCCGGTCAGCTGCTCCCACGCCCAGGCCTTGGCCTCCGCGTCGGGCAGGCTGGCCCGGCACATGAGGGCGTTGAGCCCGCCCTGCAGGGTGTCGTCCTTGGCGCGGAACGCCTCGACCTCCGCCACCCCGATGAGCCCGCGCGCCGAGAGGTTGCGCACGACGATCCAGCGGAAGTCACCGTCGTCCTCGAGCCCGGCCGGCAGGCCCTGACCGTCGGCCCAGGCGCGCAGCAGCGCCTCGTCGTCGCTCGTACCGGCGACGAGGCGGGCCGCGGCCAGCGACTCGGTCGTGCCGGCCGTGGCCCGTTCGAGCAGCCCCACCGCGGCCCGGTTGAGACGGGCCATGGCCGCCTCCTGCAGCTCGCGCGGCACGAAGTACGGGACCATCCGGTGCTCGGCGTAGGCCGCCACCCGGGTCAGGATCGAGGAGTTCGTCTCGAGCGGCCACGCGGCGTCGAAGACGTCGAGGAAGGCCTGGGGAGAGACCGTCGCCCCGTGCACCCCGTCGATGAGCGCGGACCACACGACGGCGCGGGCCTGCTCGTCGGGAATCTGGCCGAGCTGGGACGGCAGCGCGGCCACCGTGGCGTCGGACAGGCGTACGCGGGCCCACGTCAGGTCGGACGCGTTGGGCACGACGACGGTGGGCTCCGGCGTCCCCTCGAGCTCGGCGAGGGCGGTCTCGGGTCCCGTGACGGTGACCATGACACGACCGAGCTCGCGCCCGTCGGTCCACCCCGCGACGTCGAAGGCGTGCGGGCGGTCGGCCGGCCGGTCCGCCGGCGCCTCGCGGCGCACGACGGCCGACTCGACGACGCCGGCCTGCTCGTCGACGTCGACCGAGATCGTGTCGCGGTCGGCCGTCAGCAACCAGGCCCGCGACCAGGCCTCGAGGTCCTTGCCGCTCGCGGTCTCGATCGCGGCGAGGAAGTCGGCGAGCGTGCCGTTGCCGTAGGACTTGTCGTTGAGGTAGGCACGGACGCCGGCGATGAACTGGTCGTCACCGACGTACGCGATGAGCTGGCGCAGCGTGGCTGCGCCCTTGGCGTACGAGATGCCGTCGAAGTTCTGCAGCGCGCTCTGCGCGTCGAGCGCCTCGACGCCGGCGACGGGGTGGGTCGACGGGGAGCGCTCGGCGCCGTAGCCCCACACCTTGCGCACGATCGAGGAGTCGACCCAGGCGTCGGTGTACTCGGTCGCGTCGACGAGGCACCGGTGCGACATGTACTCGGCGAACGACTCGTTGAGCCAGAGGTCGTCCCACCACTTCATCGTCACGATGTCGCCGAACCACATGTGCGACATCTCGTGGCTGACGGTGTTGGCCCGGGTCAGCAGCTCGTCGCGCGTCGCGGCGCCGCGGTAGAGGTACTGGTCGCGGAAGGTCACGCAGCCGGGGTTCTCCATCGCGCCGGCGTTGAACTCCGGCACGAAGACCTGGTGGTACTCGCCGAACGGGTAGCGGATGCCGAAGAGCCCGTGGAAGTAGTCGAACGACCGCTTCGTCACGTCGAAGAGCTCGGCCGCGTGGCGCTCGAGGGGCTCGCGCAGCGAGGCCCGCGCGTGGAGGCCCAGCGGTATGCCGTCGTGCTCGTCGTGGACGGAGACGTAGGGCCCCGCGCACACCGTCATGAAGTACGTCGCGAGCGGCTTCGTCGTCGCGAGGCTCCACGTGCCGGCGCCGACCTCGGAGGCCGCACCGTTGCCGATGACCGTCCAGTCGAGGGGCGCGTGGACCGTGACGTCGTAGGGCGCCTTGAGGTCGGGCTGGTCGAAGCACGCGTAGACGCTCGGGGCGGCGTCGAGGAAGAGGTGGCCGTAGACGTAGTCGAGGTCGTCGGCGGGGTCGGTGGCCCGGTGCAGCCCCTGGCCGTCGTGGCTGTAGGCCATCGTCGCGGCCACGACGAGCTCGTTGTCGGCGGCCAGCCCCTCCAGCGGGAGGCGGCCGTCGACGACGTCGGCCGGGTCGAGCGACTCACCGTTGAGCGAGATCGTCTCGACCGAGCGGGCCTTGAGGTCGATCCACGAGCCCGCGCCGGTCTGGGCGCAGGAGAACCGGACGCTGGTGCGTGAGCCGAAGACCTCCGTCCCCTGGTCGAGATCGAGCTCGACGGCATACGACGTGACGGTGATCAGCGAGGATCGCTCGCGGGCTTCGGCCAGGGTGAGACTGCGCATAGGGGCGAGCCTGCCAGATCGACGGGCCCGCCGCCGCCGGGGTGGCCTCCCTCGTCGTGGTCCCCGGGCCCGGTCAGCGGTGGAGCGGACCGCCGGCCATGCTCTCGAGGCGCGCGATGCGCTGGTCCATCGGCGGGTGCGTCGAGAGGAACCGGGTGACGTCCTGCGCCCGGAACGGGCTCGCGATCATCATGTGGCTCGCGTTGACGATGTCCTGGGAGGGGGCGAGCGGTGCGCGCGCGACGCCGGACTCGAGCTTGCGCAGGGCCGAGGCGAGGGCGAGGGGGTCGCCGGTCAGCTTCGCACCGTCCTCGTCGGCGTCGTACTCGCGGGTGCGGCTGATCGCCATCTGGATCATCATCGCGGCCATCGGCGCGAGCAGGCTCATCGCGAGCAGCGCGAGCGGGTTGGGACGGTCCTCGTCGGAGCCACCGCCGCCGAACATGCTCGAGAACATGAGCATCTGGCCGATCGAGGTGATGACGCCGGCGACCGCGGCGGCGACCGAGCTGGTGAGGATGTCGCGGTTGTAGACGTGCATGAGCTCGTGACCGAGCACGCCGCGCAGCTCGCGCTCGTCGAGCAGGCCGAGGATGCCCTCGGTGCAGCAGACCGCTGCGTTCGACGGGTTGCGCCCCGTCGCGAAGGCGTTCGGCGCCTGGGTCGGGCTGATGTAGAGGCGCGGCATCGGCTTGCCGGCGGCCGTCGAGAGGTCGCGCACGATGCGGTACATCGCCGGCGCCTGCGCCTCGGAGACCGGGTAGGCGTGCATGGCCCGGATCGCGAGCTTGTCGCTGTTCCAGTAGCCGTAGAACGTCATCGCGACGCCGATGAGCGCGAAGAACCAGATGAAGCGCCCGCCACCGACGAGGGCGCCGATCCCGAGCAGGAGGGCCCAGATGCCGCCGAAGAGCGCGGCCGTCTTGAGCCCGTTGAAGTGGTTGTGCATGCCGGGTGAACGAGCGGCCCGCAACGCGTGTTCCCACGGGGAATCCCCTGAGCGACGCAGGAACCCTCCTCGTCGACCTCCGTGACCCAGATCCCCGTCGAGGAGGAGCCGAGCCCGGAGACCATCACGATGGCGGCGCACCGTCGGAGCCGCGCCCTGGCCCTCCGGCTGCGGCGACCTCGCGGCCCGCGGCCTCGGGGTCGCCGTCAGCCGAGGAGGCGCAGGAGCAGGTCGGGCTGGACGCTGACGACGACGAGGACCGCCGACGCGAGGACGAGCCCGGCGACCATGACCGGTCGCCGCCGCGCGACAGCGACCGGTGCGGGGGCTGCGCCCTCGGTGCCGGCACCGGCCACCACGTCGGGGGCGGTGATGACGGCACGCAGCCAGCGCAGGTAGACGGCGACGCCGATGACGGCGTTGACCGCTGCGACGACCGCGAGCCAGACCCAGCCCTCGGCGACGACCGGTCGCAGGGCGGTGATCTTGCCGACGAGGCCGATGATGCCGGGGGGCAGTCCCGCGAGGGAGGTCAGGGCCAGGGCGAGCGCGCCGGCCCGCCACGGGCTGCGCTGCCACAGACCCTCGTAGGCCGCGATGGACCGTCCCTCCCCGGGCTGGTCGCGCAGGGTGACCGCGACGACGGCGAAGGCGACGAGGGTCGCGACGACGTAGGTGAGCAGGTAGGTGGCACTGGCGCTGACGCCGAGCGCGGAGATGCTGACGAGCGGCAGCACGACCCACCCGGCCTGCGCGACCGTCGACCACGCGAGCAGACGCACGACGTCGTCCTGACGCAGCGCCATGACGTTGCCGAGCGTCATGCTCAGCGACGCGAGCAGCGCGATCGACACCAGGGCCGGCGTCCCGAGCGCGGCGACCGCGCGGAGCACGACGAGCAGCGCCGCGAGCGCCGCGATCTTGGAGACCGTCGCGAGGAAGGTCGCGACGGGCACCGACGAGCCGGCGTATGCCGTGGGCGTCCACGCGTGGAACGGCACGAGCGAGAGCTTGAAGCCGACCCCGGCGACGACGAGGACCGTCGCCAGCGCGACGACACCTCCGGAGACCGACGGGAAGACGACGGAGGTCGGGGCACCCGACGCGGCCGAGAACGCGCCACCGGAGGACAGCGCTGCGTCCGGGGTCAGGAACGGGCTCCCCGTCGCGGCGAACCACAGAGCCACGCCGAGCACGAGCAGGGCGAAGGAGACGAGGGACGTCACGAGCAGCTGGGTGGCGCCGGCCACGGCTGACCGGCGTCCGGAGAGGGCGACGAGCGCGATGACGGGCAGGGTCGCGAGCTCGAGGGCGACGAGCCACGTGCCGACGTCGCGGCTGGCGGCCACGACGATCGTGCCGGCGAGGGCCGCGAGGAGCAGCACGGCCTCGACCGGCTCACGGGTGCTGTCGGGCGGGCGCCGGCGGCGGGTGCGGGGCCAGGCCAGGGCGATGCAGACGACGGCCGAGACGGCGGCAGCGAGCTGGAGGGTGCTGCCGAGGGCGTCGGCCTGCCAGAGGCAGACCTGCGGCAACCCGTCGACCGTGGGCGCCGACGCACTCGCGGCGGTCCGGCCGGTCAGGCAGAACGTCTCGCGCGTCGTACCGCCGCCGAGCACGAGCCCGGGCACCGTGGCCACGGCTGCCCCGAGGGCGGCCAGGGCGGCGACGGCGTAGGGCACTCGGCGAAGGCGCGGGTTGACGAGGTCGGCGACGAGCACGAGCACGAGCCCGGCGACCGGCAGGAGCGCCGGCAGCAGGGTGGTGTAGTCGATGGCGAGGCCCGTCACCGCGAGACCCCCAGCCCGGAGAGCAGGCCGGACGTCGCGGCGTCCGAGAGGCCGAGGAGCAGGTGCGGGAGCAGGCCGAGCGTGACGATGACGACGACGAGCGTCATGACGACCGCCCAGCGGGCGCCACGGGCGTCCGCCACGGGCTCGCCCGCCGGCCCCTCGGCGGCGTCGCTGCCCTCCCCCGCCCAGACGATGCGGGCCACCCGGAGCGCGTAGGCCGCCGCGAGCGCGAGCCCCACGGCACCGAGCACGACACAGACGCGCAGGAGGGCGACGGGCCGGTCGGGCGCGGGGGACCACGCGGCATACAACGCCAGGAACTCACCCCAGAAGCTGACGAGACCGGGGAGCCCGAGCGCCGCCGCCAGGCCGACGACGAGCGCGAGGCCGAAGCGCGGAGCCTTGTCACGCAGCGCGGCCCGGGCGACGTGGAGGTCGGAGGAGCCCCACTGCTCCTTGAGGTCGCCGACGACGAAGAAGAGGAGGGCCGCGACGACACCGTGGGCGATGTTGCCGAAGAGCGCCGCCTGCAGACCCGTCTCGCTGCCCGACGCGATGGCGAGGGCGACGAAGCCCATGTGCGCGACCGAGCTGTAGGCGATCAGGCGCTTGAGGTCGCGCTCGACGAGGCAGGCGAGCCCTCCCCAGAGGATGCCGACGACGCCGAGGATCGCGAGGACCGGGCTCAGCTGCGCGACTCCTGCGGGCACCGTGCCGACCGCGAGCCGGACGATGCCGTAGGTGCCCATCTTGAGCAGGACGGCGGCGAGGAGCACGGAGCCCGCGGTGGGGGCGATGGTGTGCGCCGAGGGCAGCCACGTGTGCAGCGGCCACAGCGGCACCTTGATGCCGAGCCCGAGCAGCAGGATCGCGGCGATCGCGACCTGGAGCGGCCGGGACAGCCCGACGCCGTGGCGCTCGGCGAGAACGGTGAGGTCGCTCGTGCCCTGGTGGTGGACGAGGAAGAGGATGCCGACGAGCATCAGCGTCGAGCCGAGGACCGTGAAGAGCACGAACCGGCCCGCGGCGTCGGCGCGGGTCTCGTCGCGCACGTGGTCGTCACCGAAGCGGCGGACGAGCACCCACATCGGCACGAGGACGACCTCGAAGGCGATGAAGAAGAGGATCGCGTCGCGCGCCATGAACGTGGCGAGCGCCCCCGCCTCGACGAGCAGGATGCAGCCGAGGAAGGTCGACCCGGTGCCTCCCCTGGGGATCGGCCCGGACAGGGCGTGCGCGACGACGGCGACGGTGAGCAGCGCGGTGAGGAGCACGAGGGCTGCCGAGATGCCGTCGACGCCGAAGTGCCACCGGACGCCGAGCGAGCGGATCCACGGCACGTCGACCTCGTGGCGGCCCCAGACCACGACGACGGCGAGCACCGCTGTGGCGACGGTGGATCCGAGCGCGATGCCGCGTTCGACGGTGGACTCGCCAGGGATCGCGATGAGGGCGATCGCCGCGAGGAGCGGCAGCAGGAGCATGAGGGTCAGCGCCATGCGGCCACCCCCAGGACGGCGACGACCACGACGCCGACGAGCAGGCTGAGCAGCGACAGCGAGGGCACGGCGCGGTGGCTGCGCTCCCCCGCCCGGCCGGCCGCCCGGGCGACGACGGCGGCCGCCCGCGGGTAGGCGTCGACGACGTCACGGTCGAGCGCCACGACGAGACGCGCGACGGCCGTGACCGCCCGGCCGACGCCGACGTATGCCGTGTCGACGCCGAAGCCGCGCACCGCCGGCTCCCGGACTCGGCTCGGGACCCGGTCGGCGACGTCGAGCCGGCCGCGGTCGCTGACGGACCACACGGCATACGCGGCTCCGGCGACGAGCAGGACGGACAGCAGGGCGCTGAGGAGCCCGACGTGCACGCCACCGCGGAGGCCGACGAGGAAGAGGGTGCCGACGACGGTGAGGGCGGCGAGCACGGACACGACGAGCGCGGCCGGGAGCGTGATGGGGGCGTGGCCGTGGGCGTGGACGCGCTCGACCTCGGCGTCGTCGGCGCTGTCGCTGGCGGTCACGACGGCGACGTCCTCCTCGGCGACGACGGCGGGCTCGAGGTCGGGCAGCGCGCCCGTCTCGGCGACGGGCGTGTCGAGCAGCAGCCACGCGCGGGTGCAGTAGGCCGCGGTGAGGACGACGGTGACGAAGAGGGCGACGACGACGAGCCAGGCACGGAGACCGCCACCACTCGTCGCACCATCCAGCGCGGCGTCGATGACGGTGTCCTTGGTGAAGAAGCCGATGAGCGGCGGCACCCCGGCGAGCGCAGCCAGGCCGATCCCCATCGACCAGCGCAACGCGCCGGTCGGACGCAGTCGACCGCGCAGGGCGGCGACGGCGGTCGCGCCGGCGAGCACCGAGAGCCAGCCGGCCCCGAGGAAGAGCAGCGCCTTGAAGAAGGCGTGGCCGACGAGGTGCGCGATGCCCGCTCCGGGCCCGAGCTCCGCCGGTGCCGCGGCGAGCGCCGAGAGCATGATCGCGATCTGGCTCAGGGTCGAGTAGGCGAGCATCCGCTTGAGGTCGGTCTGCACGAGCGCGAGCAGTGCGGCGTAGACCATGGTCACGGCTGTCAGGACGGCGAGCAGGGTGCGCGCGCCGTCGTGACCGGCGTAGAGCGAGAAGAGGCGGGCGATGACGTACGTGCCGGCCGCGACCATCGTCGCCGCGTGGATGAGTGCTGACGCCGGGGTCGGGCCCTCCATCGCGTCGGGGAGCCAGTCGTGGAACGGCACGAGACCCGACTTGCCGGCGACGCCGATGACGACGCCGACGAGACCGATCGTGAGCAGCGTGCCGTCTCCGGTGGCCGTGAGGACCGCCATGAGGTCGGTCGACCGGGCCCGCACCGAGAGCGCGACGATGCCCACGACCATGGCGATGTCGGCGACCCGGGTGACGATGAAGGCCTTGTAGGCCGCTCGCCTCGCCGCGGCGCGCTCGCTGTCGTGCCCGATGAGCAGCCACGAGCACCAACCCATGACCTCCCAGCCGACGAGCATGAGCACGAGGTCGCCGGACTGGACGAGGAGCAGCATGCCGGCCGCGAAGAGCGAGACGGTTGCGGCGAACTGGCCGTAGCGGGGGTCGTCGCGGAGGTACCACGCGGTGAAGACCTGGATGCCGAGCACGACGAGCGCGACGACGAACGCCACGAGGCCCGAGACACGGTCGGAGAGCAGGTGCAGCGGCACGGAGAGGTCGCCGAGCGGGAGGCTGCCGACCGAATCGATGTCGGCCGTGCGCGACGGCGCGATCCACTGGATGAGTCCGAGCACGGCGACGTAGGCCGACACCGACACGGCGACGGCCGCCGCCAGCCCGCGCTGGCGCCGCGTGAGCAGCCCTGCGAGGGCAGCCAACGCCGGGAGCACGACGATCATCCGGACGATCCAGCTCATGCGAGGGCCTCCCCCGCTGCCGCCGGCTCACGGGTCGCGTCGCGCGGGTGGCCGTCCCGGTCGGCGGCGCGCGGGTCCTCGGCGTCGCCGGGGTCGCCGGCGTCGTCCGGGTCGTCCGGGTCGTCCGGCTCGTCCGGCTCGTCGTCGGTGAGGTCGGGAACCGCCGTGAGGTCGATGTGTCCCGTGCGGCGGAACATCACGAGGATGATCGCGAGCGCCACGGTGATCTCGGCGGCGGCGATCGTGATGACGAAGAGGGTGAGCACCGGACCGGCCGAGAGCGGTGCGCCGGGGCGGGACCCGGCCGTGACGAGCAGCAGGTTCGCGGCGTTGAGGATGAGCTCGACACCGATGAGGACGAGGACGGCGTTGCGGCGCGCGAGGACGCCGTAGACGCCGATGCCGGCCAGGAGTGCCGACAGGGCGGCCGGCAGCGAGAGGTGGATCATCCGCGACCGTCCGACCGTGCGCCCGCCGACACGGTGCCCGGGTGGCGGGCGCCGTCGCCGCCGTCACGGTGCAGGACCAGACGCGACACGGCGAAGGCACCGATGAGCGAAACGAGGAGCAGCACCGAGAGCAGCTCGAAGGGCCAGACCCACGTGCCGAAGACCGCCTGGGCCACCCGGGGCGTGGTCGTCGTCGGGGTGTCGAGGTCGGCCGTCGCACCGGAGAAGAGCGGGAGCAGGAGCGAGGCGAGCAGTGCGGTCGTCGCGGCGCCGAGGAGGGCACCGACCAGGCGCTGCCACCACGGGGTGTCGATCTCGGCGTGGGGACCGATCGGCGCGCGGGTCAGCATGAGCGCGAAGAGGACGAGCACGACGATGGCGCCGACGTAGACGAGCAGCTGGACGAGTCCGACGAGCTCCTGCCCGAGCACGAGGTAGGCACCCGCCAGCGAACCGAGGCAGACGAGCAGCCACAGCGCCGCGTGGACGACCTGCTTCGTCGTCACCGACAGCAGAGCCGACAGGGCCGTCACGGCGCCGACCGCGGTGAAGACGATGTCGCGGGTCGTCACTCGCTCCCCTCCTCGTCGGTCGACACCGTCGGCAGGACCTGGGTCGAGTCTCCCTGTGCCGCAGCCTGCTCCGCGGCCCGCTCGGCCTCAGCGCCGTCGGCGGGTGGAAGCGCCGAGGTCTGCTCGGAGGCCGCCGGGCCCTCGGTGCGCTCAGCAGCGGGCAGCGCAGCCGTGCGCTCGACCGCCGGCATGACCCGGGTCTGCTCGGCCGCTGCTGTCGTCGGCTCGGGGCTGGAGGCCGGCATGACCCCGGTCTGCTCGGCTGCGGGCGGGGCCGCCGTCTCGGGGGTCGTCTGCGGCGGGGTCGTGGCCTCCCGGCGTACCCGCGTCGGTCGGGGCGCGGCCCCGGCTCCACGCGTACCACCCGTGGGAGCGGCTGCTCCGGCGGACCCGCGGGCCGGCTTCGCGGCCGCCGTGACCTCGGCGGGGTCGGCGCTTCCCGGGTCGAGGGCAGGCGGCGCCGGGACGGTGGCCATCCAAGCGCCGAGGCGGTCCTTCTCGTGGAGCAGGTCGCGGATGTCGGTCTCGGCGTACTCGAACTCCG
Source organism: Terrabacter sp. Ter38 (assembly GCF_024519435.1). Taxonomy (GTDB): domain Bacteria; phylum Actinomycetota; class Actinomycetes; order Actinomycetales; family Dermatophilaceae; genus Terrabacter. Next base: position 158,754 of record NZ_JALJRZ010000003.1, on the reverse strand, counting down.
GGCTCCAGTGCAGCGCGTCGAACGGGCAGACCTCGATGCAGATGCCGCAGTACATGCAGAGCGAGAAGTCGATGGCGAAGCGGTCGAGGACGTTGCGCTGGCGGGCGCGGCCGCCGGGGGCCGTCGGCGGCAGCTCCTCCTTGTGCGAGTCGATGTAGATGCACCAGTCGGGGCACTCGCGCGCACAGAGCATGCACGAGGTGCAGTTCTCCTCGGTCAGCGCGATGACGCCGCGGGACCGGGGCGGGAGCGCGGGTGACACGTCGGGGTACTCGGCCGTGTGCGTGTGCCGGGTCAGCGACTTCGCCGTCGTCGCGAGTCCCTTGACGAGCCCGGGAATGATCCCGTCAGCCACGTGCGCTCACCTCTTCCTCTGCTCGCTCCCCGGCCGGGACCCCGACCCCGTCCCGGACCCCATCCTCCTCAACCGTCCAGAGGCCACGTGTGGCCCACTTCAGACCGTCGAGAGGCCACGTACGGCCCGCTCCCGCAGGTCGAGTGGCGCGGGCCTCGGCGGCCAGACGTGGCCACTCGAACCGCGCACGGCGGCCACTCGTGGCCTCTCGACGGTGAACGAAGGGCCGAACGTGGCCTTTCGACGGGGAGAGGGGGGCCGGACGTGGCCCTTCGACGGTTCGGACCCTGGGGACGGTGGGGGTCATGAAGTCATCACCACGCCGACGGCGGTCACTCCCAGCTGGACCAGGGCCAGCGGCACGAGCCACACCCAGGCGAGGCGCTGCAGCTGGTCCTCGCGCATGCGCGGCCACGACACGCGCAGCCAGATGACGACGACCGCGACGAGGAAGCCCTTGAGCACGGTCCAGAACCAGCCGAGCCACTGCTCGAACGGCCCTGACCAGCCGCCGAGGTAGAGCACGGCGAAGAGCAGCGACATGACGACGATGCCGGCGTACTCGGCGAGCAGGAAGAAGGCGAAGCGCAGGCCGGTGTACTCGGTGAAGGCGCCGAAGACGATCTCGGAGTCGGCGAGCGGCATGTCGAACGGCGGGCGCTGCAGCTCGGCGAGGGCCGCGACGAGGAAGACGACGGCGCCGGGCAGCTGCCAGAGCAGCCACCACGGGTTCCACGCCTCGGCGATCGAGACGAGCGACAGGCTGCCGGCGGCGAGGGCGACGGAGGCGACCGCGAGGACCATCGGCAGCTCGTAGGACACGAGCTGGGCGGCGGCGCGCATCGCGCCGAGCAGGGAGTACTTGTTCGCCGAGGCCCAGCCGGCCATCAGCGTGCCGATGATGCCGACGCCGATGACGGCCAGGACGAGCACGACGCTCGCGTCGACGGTCGCACCGACCACGGTCGGCGACAGCGGGATCACCGCGAGCGCGACGAGGTACGGGATGAGCGCGACGAAAGGGGCGAGGCAGAATACCCAGGGGTCGGCCCGGGCCGGCGTGATGTCCTCCTTCTGGACGAACTTCACGCCGTCGGCGACGAGCTGGGCCCACCCGTGGAAGCCTCCGGCATACATCGGCCCGAGCCGGCCCTGCATGTGTGCCATGACCTTGTGCTCGGTCTGGCCGACGAGCAGGGGCAGCACGAGGAAGGCCGCGAGCACCGCGACGGCGCGCAGCACGACCTCGAGCCACGGAGCGAGGTCGCTCATCGCGGTCCCCACTCCGGTCCGGGCACGCCGGGCGCCTGCACGCGCCGGCGACCGGGCGCGCGGGCGGAGTCGTGGCCCTCACCGGGCTCCTTGGCACCGGGCCAGGCCTTGGAGGCGCGGGCGGCGAGGACGAAGGACTTGCGCAGCGGGGTGCCCTCGAAGCCGTCGGGCAGCAGGAGCGGGCGCAGGCCGAGGCCGCTCCCGTCGTCGAAGCCGTCGAAGTCGATGCCGAACATCTCGTGCGTCTCGCGCTCGTGCCACGCAGCGCCGCGGAAGATCCCGGTCAGCGACGGGACCGGCAGACCCCCGGTGACGCGGGTGCGCAGCAGCACCGACCGCAGCGCGCCCGGCACGCGTGTGTCGAGCAGGTGACAGACGACGTCGAAGCCCGCGTCGTCGCCCTCGCGGTCGGTCTCGTCGACGGCCGTGAGCCAGTCGAAGTACGCGTAGCCCTCCTCACGGAGCGAGAGCACCGTGCCGGACCACTCCCCGAAGGGCACGTCGCGCACGTCGGTGACCCTCACCGTCCGCCCTCCCCCGGCTTCGCGCCACGGCGCAGGAGGGGACGGCGGACGTCACCCGCGCTGCCGACGCGCGTGCCGGCATACCTGCCCTTGAGCTTCTGCGTCGACAGGCGCTCGGCGGCGATCTGCTCCTGGAGGCGGATGATGCCGTGCAGCAGCGCCTCGGGGCGCGGCGGGCAGCCGGGGACGTAGACGTCGACGGGCACGATCTGGTCGACGCCCTTCGTCACGGAGTAGGAGTCCCAGTAGGGGCCGCCGGAGTTGGAGCAGGCGCCGAAGGAGATGACGTACTTCGGCTCGGGCATCTGGTCGTAGAGGCGGCGGATCGCCGGGGCCATCTTGTCGGTGACGGTGCCCGACACGACCATGAGGTCGGCCTGGCGCGGACCCGGCGCGAACGGGATGACGCCGAGGCGGATGAAGTCGTGGCGGCCCATCGAGGCGGCGATGAACTCGATGGCGCAGCAGGCGAGCCCGAAGTTGAAGACCCACAGGGAGTAGCGGCGGCCCCAGTTGAGGACGACCTTGATCGGCTTGGGCGCGTGGGCGCCGAGGACGCCCATCGTCGCCGGCCCCACGGTCGGCATCGGCAGGCTGACCGGCTGGCTGGCCGGTTGGTTGGCCGGTTGGCTGACCGGCTGGCTGACCGTGCTCGGGTTCTGCTCCATCACACCCACCTCAGCAGGCCGCGACGGCCGGCGTGGGCCAGACCGAGCACGATGACACCGATGAAGATGCCCACCTCGACGAGGCTCGCGCGGCCGAGGTCGGCGTCGCGGATGACGGTCGCCCAGGGAAACAGGTAGACCGCGTCGACGGCGAAGACGACGTAGAGGAAGGAGAAGACGAAGTAGCGGACCTTCGTCTGGGCCCAGCCCTCGCCGACCGGGTCGACACCGGACTCGTACGTCGCCAGCTTGGCCGCGTGCGGTGCGCGCGGTGCGAGGAGCCGTCGCACGAGCATCGCCGCCGTGACGAGCAGGACGCCCGCCCCCAGCACCGCTGCGACGGCCACGTACCCGGACATGACGGCCAGCCTATCCATGCCCGTACGCGAGTGGCGTGGTCCCCGGGGCCGGCTTGGCGCCGACGCCTGCGAGCCCGGACGCGGCGCGGCTGTCCACGTGATGGCAACCTGCGCAATTGTGCTCGGAGAGCGACATAGCATGGAAGTTGCCCGCCGCACAGGGCCCCGGGCCGTGAATCGTATGGAAGTTCGAGGACGTCGCAGAGCATGAGCGCCAAACTGGTCCAGAAGCTCGATCGCGTGGTCATCCGATTCGCCGGGGACTCCGGCGATGGCATGCAGCTCACCGGAGACCGCTTCACGTCGCAGACCGCACTGCTCGGCAACGACCTGTCGACCCTGCCGAACTTCCCCGCCGAGATCCGCGCGCCCCAGGGCACCCTGCCCGGCGTCTCGAGCTTCCAGCTGCACTTCGCCGACCACAACGTGCTGACACCCGGTGATGCCCCCGACGTCCTCGTCGCGATGAACCCCGCCGCCCTCAAGGCCAACCTGCGCGACCTGCCGCGTGGCGCAGCGATCATCGTCAACACCGACGAGTTCACCAAGCGCAACCTCTCCAAGGTCGGCTATCTCGAGAGCCCGCTCGACGACGGCTCGCTCGACAGCTACGACGTCCACCCGGTGGCCCTGACCTCGATCGCCGTCGAGGCCCTCGTGTCCTTCACCGACCTGACCCGCAAGGAGAAGGAGCGGGCGAAGAACATGTTCGCGCTCGGCCTGCTCTCGTGGCTCTACACCCGGCCCATGGACGGCACCGAGGCGTTCCTCAAGGCGAAGTTCGCCGACAAGCCGGAGATCCTCGAGGCCAACCTCGCTGCCCTGCGCGCGGGCTTCAACTACGGCGAGACCACCGAGGACTTCGCGGTCGCCTACGAGGTGGCCCCGGCCACGATGCCTGCGGGCACCTACCGCAACGTCACGGGCAACGTCGCGCTGTCGCTCGGCCTCGTCGCCGCTGCACACCGCGCACACCTGCCGCTCTTCCTCGGCAGCTACCCGATCACCCCCGCCTCCGACATCCTCCACACGCTCGCCGGGCTCAAGCGCTACGGCGTCGCGACGATGCAGGCCGAGGACGAGATCGCCGGCGTCGGCGCCGCCCTCGGTGCGAGCTTCGGCGGCGCGCTCGGTGTGACGACGACGTCGGGGCCCGGCCTCGCGCTCAAGGCCGAGACGATCGGGCTCGCCGTGTCGCTCGAACTGCCGCTCATCGTCTGCGACATCCAGCGCGGCGGCCCGTCGACCGGCCTGCCGACCAAGACCGAGCAGGCCGACCTGCTCCAGGCGCTCTTCGGCCGCAACGGCGAGTCGCCCGTGGCCGTCGTGGCGCCCGCGACGCCGGCCGACTGCTTCGACGTCGCCGTCGAGGCGGTGCGCATCGCGACGACGTACCGGACTCCCGTCATCGTCCTGTCCGACGGCTACCTGGCCAACGGCTCCGAGCCCTGGCGGCTGCCGCGCACGGCCGAGCTGCCCGACATCGCCGTGGAGTTCGCGACCGAGCCCAACGCCGTGGACGACAAGGGTCAGCCGACCTTCCATCCCTACCTCCGCGACCCCGAGACCCTCGCCCGGCCCTGGGCGATCCCGGGCACGCCGGGCCTCGAGCACCGGGTCGGGGGCATCGAGAAGGCCGACGTCACGGGCAACATCTCCTACGACCCCGACAACCACGACCACATGACTCGGCTGCGTCAGGCCAAGATCGACGGGATCGCCGACAGCATCGAGCCCCTCGTCGTCGACGACCCGACCGACGACGCCGACGTGCTCGTCCTCGGCTGGGGCTCGACCTTCGGTCCCATCGCCGCGGGCGTCCGCCTGGCGCGGGCCACCGGAGCCCGCGTCGCCCAGACGCACCTGCGCCACCTCAACCCCTTCCCCGCCAACACGGGCGACGTGCTCCGCTCCTACCAGCGGGTCATCGTGCCCGAGATGAACCTCGGTCAGCTCGCGATGCTGCTGCGGGCGAAGTACCTCGTCGACATCGAGTCGCACACGTCGGTGCGCGGCCTGCCGTTCCAGGCGGCCGAGCTCGCCGACGTCATCGCCACCGCTGTGGCGTCCGTCTCGGACGTGCCCCTGAAGGAGGCCGCCAAGTGACCACCGACCTGGGTATGCCGTCCAGCGGACCAGACGCCCCCGGTGCCCCCGGTGCCCCCGGTGCCCACGGCACCGCCGGCGTCCCGCTCCTCACCGACGGCACCGCGCTGACGAAGAAGGACTTCACGTCCGACCAGGAGGTGCGCTGGTGCCCCGGGTGCGGGGACTACGCGATCCTCGCGGCCGTGCAGGGCTTCCTGCCCGAGCTCGGGCTCAAGCGCGAGAACATCGTCTTCGTCTCGGGCATCGGGTGCAGCTCGCGCTTTCCCTACTACCTCGACACCTACGGCATGCACTCGATCCACGGGCGAGCGCCCGCCATCGCCACCGGGCTCGCGGCGACGCGCGAGGACCTCTCGGTCTGGGTCGTCACCGGCGACGGCGACGCCCTGTCGATCGGTGGCAACCACCTCATCCACGCGCTCCGCCGCAACGTCAACCTCAAGATCCTGCTCTTCAACAACGAGATCTACGGCCTCACCAAGGGGCAGTACTCCCCCACCTCGCACGTCGGCCAGGTGACGAAGTCGACCCCGCTGGGCTCGCTCGACACGCCCTTCAACCCCGTGTCGCTCGCGCTCGGCGCGGAGGCCAGCTTCGTGGCCCGCACGATGGACTCCGACCGCCAGCACCTGACGTCGGTGCTCCGCGCCGCGGCCGAGCACCGTGGGTCGGCGCTCGTGGAGATCTACCAGAACTGCCCCATCTTCAACGATGGCGTCTTCGACGTCCTCAAGGACCGCACCGAGGCGGCGGCCCGCATCCTGCACCTCGCCGACGGTGAGGAGGTCGGCACCGCCGAGACGGTCGTCGTGCGTGACGACCGCGGGTCGCTCGCCGTCGTGCCGCGCGCCGAGGCCGACCCGGCCCGCATCGTGCGCCACGACGCGTCGGCACCCGACCCGTCCGCGGCGTTCGCGCTCTCGCGGCTCGACAGCCCCGACCTCGGGCACGTCCCGATGGGGATCTTCCGCAACGTCCAGCGCCCGACCTACGACGACTCCCTGCGCGAGCAGATCGCCTCGGCCCGCACGGGTGAGGTTACCGACGCCGACATCGACGCCCTGCTCGCCGGTCGGGACACCTGGACCGTGGGGGCGTGACCGCCCGGGAGACCGCTCCGTCCGTCGCGCCCCACGATTCCGGCCCGCGCGGGACCGGGTCGACCGCACCCCACGGCGAGGTCGGGCGGGGCACCCTGCTCGGCTTCGCGGCATACGGCCTCTGGGGGCTCTTCCCGCTCTACTTCGACGCGCTCAAGCCTGCCGGGCCGTGGGAGATCCTCGCCCACCGCATCCTCTGGACGCTGCTCTTCTGCGTCATCGTGCTCCTCGTCGTGCGCGACCTCGGCTGGATCAGGCCACTGCTGCGACGGCCTCGGCTGCTCGCCGGCACCGCGGTGGCGGCGGTGCTCATCGCGGTCAACTGGGTCGTCTACGTCGCGGCCGTGACCTCGGGCAACACCTCCGAGGCCGCGCTCGGCTACTTCCTCAACCCCCTCGTCACGGTGGCCCTCGGCGTCGTCGTGCTCGGTGAGCGCCTCCGCGTGCTGCAGTGGGTGGCCGTCGGCATCGGTGTCGTGGCCGGCGTCTACCTCGGGATCTCCGGCGGACGCGTGCCGTGGGTCGCCCTGACGCTCGCCGTGTCCTTCGCGCTCTACGGGTTGACGAAGAAGAAGGTCGGCGTCAGCCTCGACGCGATCCACGGCCTCACGGTCGAGACCGTCGTGCTGGCCCCCGTCGCCGTGGTGCTGCTCGTCGTCGTCGGCGCGCAGGGCGACCTCCAGTTCGGCCTGCACGGCGGCGTGCACACGTCGCTGCTCGTCCTCTCCGGACTGGTCACCGCGGTGCCCCTGCTGTGCTTCGCCGCCGCCGCGCGCCGTATCCCGCTCGTGTCGATCGGACTCATCCAGTTCATCACCCCGGTCATGCAGCTGCTCTGCGCGGTGGTCCTGCTCGACGAGCACATGCCGCCCGAGCGGTGGATCGGCTTCGGCATCGTCTGGCTCGCCCTCATCGTGCTCACCGTCGACTCGCTCCTCAGCCTGCGTGGCGCCCGGGCCGCGCGACGCGACCTGCCCGTCGACGACTGCCCGCGCTGAGGAGCCCTCGCCGTACCCGCGGTGACAGACTGCCGGTGTGAGCGACGTCGTCCTGGGTTCTCGCACCGGTCGGTTCGTCATCGCCGCTGCCGTGCTCGGCTCGGGGATGGCGCTGCTCGACGGGACCGTCGTCAACGTCGCCCTCGTCCGGATCGGCGAGGAGCTCGGCGCGAGCCTCGCGGAGCTGCAGTGGATCACGAACGGCTACCTCCTCGCGCTCGCCTCGCTCATCCTCCTCGGCGGCTCGCTCGGTGACCGCTTCGGCCGCCGGCGCGTCTTCGTCATCGGGGTCGTGTGGTTCACGCTGGCCTCCGCCGCGTGCGGGCTCGCGCAGTCACCCGTCCAGCTCATCGTCGCCCGGGTGCTCCAGGGCGTGGGGGGAGCACTGCTGACGCCGGGCAGCCTCTCGATGATCCAGGCGTCCTTCCGACCCGACGACCGCGGCAAGGCCATCGGCACATGGTCCGGACTCGGCGGCGTCGCCTCTGCCCTCGGGCCTTTCGTCGGCGGGTGGCTCGTGCAGTACGCGAGCTGGCGCTGGGCCTTCCTCGTCAACCTGCCCCTCGGCGCCGCGACCGTCTGGATCGCGCAGCTGCACGTCCCCGAGACGAGGGACGAGCGTGCCGACCACCACTTCGACGTGACCGGCGCGGTGCTGGCGACGCTCGCCCTGGGGACGACGACCTTCGCGCTGATCCAGCACGAGACGCTCGGAGCAGCGGCGGCCATCGGGGTCGGGCTCGTCGGCCTCGCGATCGGCGCGGCGTTCGTCGTCGTCGAGCGCCGCACCTCGCACCCCATGGTCCCGCCCGCCCTCTTCGCGTCGCGCCAGTTCAGCGCGGCCAACGCGATGACCCTGCTCGTGTACGCCGCCCTCGGCGCCGTGTTCTTCTTCCTCACGCTCCAGCTCCAGACCGTCCTCGGCTACGGTCCGTTGCTCGCCGGGATGGCCTCGCTGCCGATCACCGTGCTCATGCTGCTCCTCGCCGCCCGGGGCGGTGCGCTCGCCTCCCGCATCGGGCCACGCCTGCCGATGACGGTCGGCCCTGTCGTGTGCGCCGTCGGCGCCCTCATGCTGTCTGGGGTCGGCGCCGGCTCGACCTACTGGACCGGCGTCCTGCCCGGCATCTCCGTCTTCGGCCTCGGGCTCACCCTGCTCGTCGCGCCCCTGACGGCGACGGTCCTCGCCGCGGCTCCTGACCGTTATGCCGGCGTCGCGAGCGGGGTCAACAACGCCGTCGCCCGCGCGGGCAGCCTTCTCGCCGTCGCCGCGCTGCCGGCCGTCGTCGGGCTCAGCGGCTCGGACTACGCCGTCCCCGAGGCCTTCTCGTCGGCGTATCGAACCGCGATGCTCCTGTGCGCCGGCCTGCTCGCCGCCGGCGGCGTCGTGTCATGGCTGCTCATCCACAACCCCTCACCCGAGCCGTCCGGCACCGACGAGACGGGTGCCGAGCGGCTGGGGCGCGAGGACGCACCGGGTGCGACACGGCATACGCGGGCCGTCCCGGCCGGGTGGTCGTGCGCCGGCTCCGAGGGGTGCCCGGGGACGGCGCACCACCACGACGAGGACCTGCCCGCGCTGGGCGGGACACCGACCGGGCGCTGACGGAGCTCAGCCCGGCCGCTTGGACCGTCACGGTGTCGGGTCCGCCCAGCTGCCGCCACGGATGTCGCTGTTGCCGAAGGTCGCCGGGCACGCCGCCAGGACGTTGGGCGGTGAGATGGGGCTCGCCGTGTAGAGCGAGGCCCGGTAGGAGTCGATCGCCGGGCAGTCGGCGGCATTCGCCGCGTCGTTCCAGACGCCGACCACGCCGTCGCGGGTCGCGGCTGCGTAGACGTAGTCGCCGAGGAACTCGGCTGTCAGCCCGTTCTGGCTCGTCCCGCGCGGGTCACCGACGGCGCTGCGGTCCAGTGAGGACCACCCGCTCGGGACCCCCGCCACGATGTCGGCGTGCCAGACCTGGCCGACGAGACCGCGGGCCGACGTCGTGTCGTGCCGGTAGGGCGTCGTGAAGGCGTTGTCGACGACGTAGAGGTCGGTGCCGTCGGGCGACATCGCCGGCGCCGTGTAGACGGGCCGGTCCCCCGTCGGCAGCGCGAGCGCGGCCGGAGCGGTCCAGCTGGCGCCCGCCGTGGTGGAGCTCGTCCAGAGCAGCTGCTCGTGGTCGAGCCCCGAGGCACCGTCGGCCCAGGTCATGACGATCTGGTTGGTGGCTCCGGCACCGCTCGGGGCACCGTTGGCGATGTCGACGCTCGGGCCCGCCGCGAGGTCGACGCGAGCTCCCGCGATCCCGTCCATGGTCGGCCGACCGAGCACGGGGTCGATGACACCGGGCTCGGTGACCGGAGCGACGGCCGTCGGGCCCGCCCAGTGGGCGCCCCCGTCCGTGGATCGGTACATGAGCTGGAGGTCGGTGCCCCGACGCCTGCCGACACCGAAGACGTAGACGTTGCCGTGGCTGTCCGTCCGCACCGTGCAGCCGTCCGGCTGCCCGTTGATCCCGTTGTCGGTCGCGGGCCCGACCTGCTTGGTCGTCCAGGAGTCCCCGCCGTCCGTCGACCGCGCGACGATGAGCGGCGTCGGGAGGGCGTTGCCGTGGCTGTTGCTCCGGAACGAGGCCCAGCAGACGTAGACGTGGCCGAAGAACCGGCTCGACTCGGCGTTGTCGGCCCACACCTGCTCCTTGTCGGAGAAGGTCGTCGACGACTGCTTGGAGATGATCACCGGGGCCTTCCATGCCGTGGCGTCATCCGCGGCGGCGGCGCGCGGGTCGTCGGTCCTCGACACCGCGATGGCCTCGAAGCCCTTGAAGGTCGCGGACTCCTTGTCGGCCGAGACGTTCGAGGTGAGGTTCGCGTAGTAGAGGCGCGAGCCGTTGGTCCACGAGAACGTCCCGTCCGACGCCCGACGCGGACCGAAGGCGACCGCCGGGTCGCCGTCCGAGACGAGCCCCTTGGCGGCGTAGCCGGGGAGGGTGCCGATGGGTCCGGGGTGCGCGGTGCAGGCCGCGGGCCCGAGGCAGTCGCGGCCGGTCAGGCCGGTGTAGGTCGGCTGGGTCCATCCGCTGCCGCCGTCGAACGAGAAGTAGACGCCGGAGACACCCACGCCGTCCGTGAAGGGGCAGGTGGTCGGGTCCCCGGCCGCGCACGACTCGTCGTCGATCTCGTCGTTCGCCCCGGCGACGACGACGCTCGGCTCGTGGGCGTCGATCGCGACGGCGGGCTCGTTCTGCTTGTTCTGCGAGAAGGGTGTGGGCGGACTGGCGACGTTGACGATGACGTCCGTCGGGGCGGCGACCGCGACCGCGGCTCCGGCGAGGGCGGTCGCGGCGGACACGATGCACGCGGTGAGAACTCGACGGTGAGCCATGGCCTCTCCTCAGGGTGGTACGTCAAAGGATCGCGTCGGCGCGCGCACCGTCCAGCGTGCGCCCGCGACCCCGCCCACGACAAGGTCTACGGCGGATCTCCTCGCCGAGCCGTGGATGATGGGTACATGAGCGACGTGTCAGCGCAAGGCTTCCGGACCGAGCACGACTCGATGGGCGAGGTGCAGGTGCCCGCCGACGCCCTGTGGGGCGCGCAGACGGCCCGGGCCGTCGAGAACTTCCCGATCAGCGGGCAGCCGGTGCCACCGGGCGTCGTCCACGCCCTCGCCCGGCTCAAGGCCGCTGCCGCCGACGTCAACGCCGAGCTCGGGGTCCTCGACGCCGACCGGGCCGAAGCCATCGCGGCGGCGGCGGCCGAGGTCGCGGACGGCGACCACGACGGCGAGTTTCCCGTCGACGTCTTCCAGACCGGCTCCGGCACGTCGACGAACATGAACGTCAACGAGGTCGTGGCACGGATCGCGCACCTCGCGAGCGACCTCGACGTGCACCCCAACGACCACGTCAACGCCGGCCAGTCGAGCAACGACACGTTCCCCAGCGCGCTGCGCATCGCGGCGACGACGGCGAGCGTCCTCGACCTCGTCCCGGCGCTCGAGCACCTCGCGTTCGCCCTGGGCCGCAAGGAGGCCGAGTTCGCCGACGTCGTCAAGGCCGGCCGCACCCACCTCATGGACGCCGTGCCGGTGACGCTCGGGCAGGAGTTCGGCGGCTACCGGCGACAGGTCGAGCTCGGGGCCAGCAGGGTGCGCAGGGCCGCGGAGGCGACGAGCGAGCTGCCCCTCGGTGGCACGGCCGCCGGGACCGGTCTCAACGCGGCACCGGGCTTTGCCCGCAAGGTGATCGAGCGCGTGTCGGGGGTCACCGGCATCCCGTTCCGCGAGGCCGCGAACCACTTCGAGGCGCAGTCGGCGCAGGACGCGGTCGTCGAGCTGTCCGGGGCGCTCAAGGTCGTGGCCGTGAGCCTGACGAAGATCTGCAACGACCTGCGCTGGATGAGCTCCGGACCCCGCACCGGCCTCGGCGAGATCCACCTGCCCGACCTGCAGCCCGGGTCGAGCATCATGCCCGGCAAGGTGAACCCCGTCGTGCCCGAGGCGACCCTGATGGCGTGCGCGCAGGTCATCGGCAACGACGTCACCATCACGACAGCCGGCGCTGCGGGCAACTTCGAGCTCAACGTCATGCTGCCGGTCATGGCCAAGAACGTCCTCGAGTCGATCAGGCTGCTCGCCTCGACGAGCCGCCTGCTCGCCGACCGGTGCGTCGAGGGCATCACGGCCGAGGTCGAGCACGCGCGGGCCCTCGCCGAGGGCTCACCCTCGATCGTCACGCCGCTCAACCGCTACCTCGGCTACGAGGCCGCGGCCGCGGTCGTCAAGCAGGCGGTCAAGGAGCGACGCACGATCCGCGACATCGTCATCGAGCAGGGGCACGTGGCCGACGGGACGCTCACCGAGCAGCAGCTCGACGAGGCCCTCGACGTCCTCTCGATGACCCGGCCCGACGCCTGACGGCGCACCCGCACCGAGGGCGTATGCCGTCGGGCCGGGTCGGCGCACACGTCAGCCGAGGAACTGGCTGACGGTGAAGACGGCGCCCTGCGGGTCGCAGACGACAGCGGTGCGCGTCCAGTCGCTGTCGCCGGTGCGGACGACGGACCCGCCGAGCCGCACGACCCGGTCGGCCGCCGCGTCGCGCTCGGCGACGGTGAACGTCACGTGCCACCCCGGCTCGGCGTCCGGCGCGACGGGCACGACCCAGCCGATCGCGTCGGCGAAGCCCGGCGGCACCGTGGCCCCCGACTGCCGCTCGTGGATGCCCGGGTCGGTGGTGGAGGCGAGGTGGTCGCCGTAGCCGGGCACCCGGATCATCGTGGCGAAGCCGACGTCGGCGAACTCCCAGCCGAAGGCGCGGGTGTAGAACTGCTGTGCGGCTGCCGGCTCGTCGGTGTGCAGGTCGCTGAAGTTCCACGCCCCCGGGACGTTGGTCACCTGCGAGCCCAGCCGCCGCCTGGCCTCCCAGAGGCGCACCTCGAGCCCCTGCGGGTCACGCACGACCACCGACCGACCGCCCTCGCCGGCCGCCGTCGGTGGCTGGACCACCGCTCCCCCGGCCTCCTCGACGCGGCCGGTCGCGGCCACTGCGTCGTCGACCGCGACGTAGGTGTGCCACCGGGCTGCACCACCACCGCCACCACTACCGGCGTCCTGTGCCGCGGGTGCCGCGGGTGTCGACGGGCCGCCGAGCCCACCGACGTCCTGGCCGTCGAGGCGGGCGATGAGGTAGCGGAACGGCACGCCCGGCGGCGTGGCCTCGTCGAAGGTCCAGCCGAAGAGGCCGCTGTAGAAGTCCGCGGCGGCATCGACATCAGCCTGCTCGGTGTCGACCCACGAGGTCACTCCCTCGGGGTAGGTCCTCTGCTCGGTCACGGCATCCTCCTCGGCGTCGGTGTGCGTCGCTCCCCACCGTAGGTGGGGCCGCCGACAGCGGTCGACGCACGCCGACGGTCATCAGCAGGTGTCGCCGAGCGGGACCGCAGACCCCGCAGGCCGGCCCGTGCGGACTACCGTCGGTGGATGACCCTGGACGACGTCGACGCGTACCTCCGGACGCTCGAGGGGGTCCGTGCCAGACGCACCGACGGACGCCGCGCGTGGTACGTCGACGGGCTTCTCGTGGCCCGTGCCGACACTGCCGGCACGCTGCTCGTCCGCCTCGGCGGCCGCGACCGCGAGCGGCTCGTCAGCGCCCACCCCGACACCTTCGGCGTGCCGCCCCGGTGGGAGGCGCACGCCAAGCTGCAGGCCGACCTCGCGGGCGACGACGACGCGCTCCGGCACTCGCTGCGCCTCGCCTGGGAACGACAGCGCTCGGCTCGCGCCGGCAGCTGAGCAGGCACACGGCATACGCCACTGCGCGGGCGCCACGGCGCTCAGGCGCCGAGGACCCGCTCGAGGTAGGGGTTGCCGAAGCGGCGTTCCGGGTCGACGCGGTCGCGCACCGCGAGGAAGTCGTCGAAGCGCGGGTAGACGCTGCGAAGGTAGTCGGCGTCGCGCGTGTGGAGCTTGCCCCAGTGCGGGCGACCGCCGTGGTTGACGGCGATCGCCTCGAACGCGTCGAAGTAGCCACCCCGCCCCTGCCGGTGGTACTTGTGGATCGCGACGTAGCAGCTCTGGCGCTCGTAGGCCGTCGAGAGCCAGACGTCGTCGGCGGCGGCCACCCGGCACTCGACGGGGAAGGAGATCCGCTCGTCGTGGGTGTCGACCCACTCGCGCAGCTCGAGCAGCACCTCGGAGAGGCTCGCCCGCGGGAAGGCCCACTCCGACTCCATGAAGCGCACCTCGCGCGCCGTGACGAAGACCTGGTGCGAGCGCTCGGTGAACTGGCGCTCGCTCAGCGCGCGGGACGCGATGGCGTTGATGCTCCTCGTCGAGCGTGGCATCCGAGTGGCCAGCCGGTTGGTCAGCTCGAAGAAGCGGTTGCTCAGGAGGTCGTCGTCGAGCTTCTCGCGCCAGGCCGGCAGCGGGCGCCTCGCCGTGCCCTCGGGCACGCGGTTGTTGCGCTTGGTCAGGGCCCGGTCGGTGTGCGGGAACCAGTAGAACTCGAAGTGGTCGTTGGCCTCGGCCGACACCTCGGCGTGGGCCAGCACGTCCGTCAGGGACTCGGGCCGCTCGACTGCATGGAGCAGGAAGGCGGGCACGACGGCGACGGTGATCTCGGTGACGATGCCGAGCGCGCCGAGCCCGAGCCGGGCGGCCTGGAAGAGCTCGGGCTCGCGCGTCGGTGAGCACTCGACGAGCGACCCGTCGGCGAGGACGATGCGCAGCGCCCGGATGCCGGCAGAGAGCCCCGTCAGGCGCAGGCCCGTGCCGTGCGTCCCCGTGCCGGTGGCGCCGGCGAGGCTCTGCCGATCGATGTCGCCGAGGTTGGGCAGCGCGTAGCCGAACGCCTCGAGCTCCTCGTTGAGGACGTGCAGCGGGGTGCCGGCGCGCACGGTTGCCTCGCCGCGCGTCGAGTCGATCGAGGTGACCCCGCTCAGGGCACCGAGGCGCAGCTGCACCCCGTCGGTCACGGCGACGCCGGTGAACGAGTGGCCGGCGCCGATCGCCTTGACCCGCAGTCCCCGGTCGGCGGCTCGCACGACCTCCTCGACGACCTCCGCCTCGCTGCGCGGCGTCGCCACGCGGGCGAGCTTCGAGGACTCGGTGCCGGCCCAGTTGGACCAGTCGATGCTGCGTACGACGCGGCGCTTCACGCCACCCACGCTGTCAGCCAAAACACTGCCCTTCCCCACGATAGGTCGCGGCCCGTCCGACGACCCGGTCGCCTCCGTCGCTGCTGACGAGCGCGAACTCCGTGAAGCGCTCGGCCAGCTCCCCTGCCTTGGCGTGCCGGAACCATATCCGATCACCCAGTGAGAGCCGGTCGGCGCCCGGGCCCTCGAGGGGCGTCTGGACCTCACCGGCCCCCTCCCGCCGGAGCAGGGCGACATCGTGCTCCGGCAGCGGGCTCGGCACCCGGGACCACCCGGGCGGCCCCGACGCGACGTAGCCGCCGCCGTATGCCGTCACCATCCCTGCGCCGGGCCGGCGCACCACCGGGGCGGCGAAGTAGGCGGCCGGACGCAGCGACAGCGCGTCGTAGCCGTCGAAGAGGGTCGGCGCGAAGAGGCCCGACCCCGCAGCGAGCTCGGTGAGCGAGGAGTCGTGGTGCGTGACGTGCAGGCTGCCGGTCCCACCGCCGTTGACGATCTCGAGGTCGGCCAGGGCGCGCGCGGCCGCGACCACCGCGGCCCGGCGGGTGCGCAGCTCGGAGTCGGACACCTTCTTCATCCGGCGAACGACGGGCGAGGAGTCGGGCAGACCGGCGATCTGGGCGTCGTAGAACATGAGGCCCGCGACGACGAGACCCCGCTCCTGGGCCCGGCGGATGACCGACTCGACGTCGCCGGGCGTGCGGGTGGGTGACCGGCGGACACCCATGTGCGCGGGGCCGACCCGGAGCGACGCGTCGACGTCGATCGCGACGCGCAAGCCCTCGTGGCCGGGCACCTCGCGGGCGATGAAGTCGACGTGCTCGACGCTGTCGACCATGACGACGACGGCCCGGGTCAGGGCCGGGTCGTCAGCGAGCTCGGCGAGTGCCGGGACGTCGACGCTCGGGTAGGCGACGAGGAGGTTGTCGTGACCGTCGCGGGCCCACCAGAGCGCCTCGCGCACGGCGTAGCACATGAGCCCCTCGAAGCCGCCGCGCCCGAGGGCCCGCTCGATGAGGGGTCGGCTGCGCAGCGACTTCGTCGCGATGCGGATCGGCACGCCCGCGGCGAGCTCGACGAGGGTGGCGGCGTTGGCGTCGAAGGCGTCGAGGTCGACGACGGCGAGCGGGCCGGGCAGGTCGGCGGTCGCCGCCGAGAGGCGCGCCGCGACGGGCGGCGAGAGGCGGCGATGCATGGTCTGCACCCTACCGAGCGTCACCCCACCTCGTGACCCCCCGAGCTCACTCGAGGGCACTGCAGTCGACGGCCCTGTCCGTCACGGCGCCTCGTGTGACCCGGCGGCCGCTCGACCGGGACGTGCCGGTGAGGCGCGGGTCAGCCGACGCGGTCGACGACGCTCAGGGCAAGGGCCTGCAGGGCTGCCTTCGCGTCGCTGTCGGGCAGCGGGTCGAGCAGCGCCTGCGCCTCGCGGGCGACGGCATACGTCTCGTCTCGCGCCACCGCGAGGGCCGGGTGGGCCCGGAGGAGCCGGAGGGCCTCGGCCAGGGCCGCGTCGTCGGTGAGGTCACCGTCGAGGAGCTCGAGCAGACGCGCGTCCGACGCGTCGGCAGGATCGGCCATGGCCCGCAGACGCAGCACGGCCAGGGTGTCGACCCCCTCACGCAGGTCGGTGCCGGGGATCTTGCCGCTGTCGTCGGCGTCGGACGCGATGTCGATGAGGTCGTCGGCGAGCTGGAAGGCGATGCCGAGCTTCTCGCCGTAGGACCGCATGATCTCGACCGACTCGGGTGAGCCGCCGCTGAACATGACGCCGTAGCGTCCGGCCGTCGCGATGAGCACGCCGGTCTTGTCGGCGAGGACGCCGAGGTAGTAGTCGACCGGGTCCACGCCGTCCGGGCAGGGACGGTCGTCGCGGATCTGCCCGTTGCAGAGGCGCACGAACGTCTGGGCCTGGATGAGGACGGCCTCGGCGCCGAGGCCCGCGACGAGCTCGGACGCCTTGCCGAAGAGCAGGTCGCCCACGAGGATCGCCGTCGAGTTGTCGTAGGCCGCGTTGACCGACGCGACACCGCGTCGCACGCTCGCCTCGTCCATGACGTCGTCGTGGTAGAGCGAGGCGAGGTGGGTCAGCTCGACACCTGCCGCAGCCGCGACGACGTCGTCGTTGATGCCCTGGCCGAGCTCGGCCGCGAGGAGCGTCAGCAGCGGCCGGAACCGCTTGCCGCCCGCTGCCACGAGGTGTCCCGACGCGGCGGCGATGAACGGGTCGTCGTGGTCGACGACCTGCGTGAGCAGGGCGTCGACCCGGGCCAGTCCGTCACTCAGGCGTGCCGACAGGTCCGCGGTGGCCCCGGGGATCCCGAGGACCGGCGGGGTGGCGTGCGTCGTCATCGAGCCCCGTCACCGGACGGACGACCCTGCAGCCGTGGCTGAGCCGTCATCGGACGAACTGCGAGGCACGGTCGGCCAGGTCGAGCAGCGCCGACGGCAGGACGCCGAGGGCGAGCGTGGCCAGGGTGCCGATGGCGATCGAGAACGTCGTCGACACCGACGGGATGGCGACCTCGACCGCGTCGTCGGGAGCGTCGCTGAAGAACATCAGGACGATGACCCGGGCGTAGACGAAGACCGTGATCGCGCTGCACAGGACACCGACGACGGCCAGGACCGTGCCGGTCGCTCCACCGGTGCCGATCGCCGCCGAGAAGACGCCGAACTTCGAGACGAAGCCCGAGGTCAGCGGGATGCCGGCGAAGGCGAGCATGAGGAAGGCGAACGCTCCGGCCACGACCGGGAAGCGCTTGCCGAGCCCGGCCCACTGCGACAGGTGCGTGGCCTCGGCGCCGTTCTGGCGCACGAGCGAGACGATGGCGAAGGCCGCGATCGTCGAGAAGCCGTAGGCGACGATGTAGAAGAGCACCGCGCCGACGCCCTTGCGGTCGAAGGCGAGGACACCGACGAGGATGAAGCCCGCGTGCGCGATCGAGGAGTAGGCGAGCAGGCGCTTCATGTCGGTCTGCGTCACCGACAGCACCGAGCCGACGACCATGGTGAGCAGGGCGACGAGGACGAGCGCGTTGGTCCACTCCCAGCGGCCGGTGTCGAGGCCGACGTAGCCGAGGCGCAGGATCGCGCCGAACGCGGCGGCCTTGGTGCACGCGGCCATGAAGCCGGTGACCGGCGTCGGAGCGCCCTGGTAGACGTCGGGCGTCCACGCGTGGAACGGCACCGCGCCGACCTTGAAGAGGAGACCGACGAAGACGAGGAACGCACCGGGCACCAGCAGGCCGTTCATCGCGAGCGGTCCGGCCGCGATCGCCTTGGACAGGTCACCGAAGTAGACCGAGCCGGCGTAGCCGTAGAGCAGGGCCGTGCCGAAGAGGAAGAAGGCCGAGCTGAAGGCACCGAGCAGGAAGTACTTCAGGGACGCCTCCTGCGAGAGCAGGCGGCGACGACGGGCCAGGCCCGAGAGGATGTAGAGCGGCAGCGAGAGCACCTCGAGGGCGACGAACATGCCGATGAGGTCGTTCGTCGTCGGGAAGAGCATCATGCCGAAGATCGCGAACATCGTCAGCGGGAAGACCTCCGACGTCAGCGCGCCGGCGCGGGCGGCTGCCGTCTCGGTGGCAGAGCCCGGTGTCGAGGCACCGCTCGGGGTGAAGGCGTCGGGACCGACGCCCCCGAAGCGTTCGGCCATCGTCAGGACCCCGAGGACACCCAGGAGCAGGATCGTGGCTTGCATGAACAGGGCGGGTCCGTCGATGGCCAGGGCGAAGAGCTGGCGGTTGGTCGAGCCGTCCGTCAGGCCCATCGTCAGGCCCTGGTGCTTGGCCGCGAGGATGATCGCCGCGGCGGCCGCGAGCAGGCCGGCGACGGCGAGCGTCACCTGGATGGCGTGGCGACGCTCCCGTGAGGCGAACGCCTCGACGAGGACGCCGATGAGCGCCGTGCCGAAGACGATGAGCAACGGCAGGATCGCGAGGTAGTCGACGTTCGACTGCTGGAACGCTGCGGGAAGCGTGGGCAGCGCCAGCGGAGCGACGGCGGTCACTTCGAGCTCCCTTCGGCCACGGTGCCGGCCGGGTTGAGGTTCGGAATGGCTTGCTGGACGTGCGACAGGGTCTTGTCGACGGCCGGGTTGATCACGTTGAGCGCGAGGTTCGGCAGGAAGCCGAGGACGACGAACGCGGCGATCAGCGGCGCGGCGACGAGCTTCTCGCGCGTCGTCAGGTCACGCACGGCGGTGAGGCCGCGACGGCCGGACTCGTCGAGCCGGTCGTGCTCGCGCTCGCCCACGAGGCCCTCGGGCTTCGGGCCGGTCATGACCTTCTTGTACATGAGCAGGATGTAGAGCGCGGCGAGGATGATCCCGGTCGTCGCGATGACGGCGGCCACCGGCTGCGTCGGGAAGCTGCCCACGAGCACGAGGAACTCCGAGACGAAGCTCGACAGACCCGGCAGGGCCAGGCCCGAGAGGCCCGCGACGAGGAAGATGCCCGCGAGGGCCGGCGTGATGCGCTGCCAGCCACCGAAGTCGGGGATGCGCTTGCTCCCCCGACGGCGCACGAGCATGGCCGCGAAGAGGAAGAGCGCGGCCGTCGAGAACCCGTGGTTGACCATGTAGAGCGTGGAGCCCGCGTGGCCGACGTTGGTGAAGGCGAAGATGCCCAGCACGATGAAGCCGAAGTGGCTCACCGACGTGTAGGACACGAGGCGCATCATGTCGGTCTGGCCGATCGCGAGGAGCGCTCCGTAGATGACGGAGAGCACCGCGAGGGCCACGACGACGGGCGTCGCCCACGTGCTCGCCTCCGGGAAGAGCTGGAGGCAGAAGCGGATCATCCCGAACGTGCCGACCTTGTCGAGCACGCCGACGAGCAGCGTCGCCGTCGCCGGCGAGGACTCGGTGGCGGCGTCGGGCAGCCACGTGTGGAACGGCACCATCGGCGCCTTCACCGCGAAGGCGAAGAAGAAGCCGACGAACAGCAGCCGCTCGGTGGTCGGGTCGAGCGAGAGACCGGTGAGGCGCTCGATGAGGAAGCCGTCGGTGCCGCCGGGGCCCTGCAGGTAGAGGGCGATGACGGCGACGAGCATGATGAGCCCGCCGGCGAGCGAGAAGAGGAGGAACTTCATCGCGGCGTACTGCCGGCGCGGCCCGCCGAAGCGGCCGATGAGGAAGTAGACCGGGATGAGCATGGCCTCGAAGAAGACGTAGAAGAGGAACACGTCGGTGGCGGCGAACACCCCGACCATGAACGTCTCGAGCACGAGGATGAGGGCGAAGTACGTCTTGACGCGCTGGCCGCCGCGGGGGCCGGCCTCCTCGGGCACGTCGTGCCAGGCGGCGAGCAGGCAGATCGGGGTCAGCACGAGCGCCATGAGGATGAGCACGAGCGCGATGCCGTCGACGCCGAGCGAGTAGCTGACGCCGAACTGCGGGATCCACGAGTGCTGCTCACCGAGCTGGAACTGGCTGCTCGAGGCACGGTCGAACTGCGTCGCGGCGATGACGCCGACGACGAGCGTGACCAGGGAGAACCCGATCGCCATCCGCTTGGCGTTCTCGGCGCTCCCCGGCACGAAGGCGACGACGAGCGCGCCCACGAGGGGGATGAGGCCGAGGATCGTCAGCCAGGGGACGGTGGACATTGCGGTCATCAGGACATCACCCAAAGAGCACCGAGGATGGCGACGACACCAGCGAGCATCGTCAGGGCATAGGAGCGCGCGAAGCCGTTCTGCAGCTTGCGCAGGCGGGAGCTCGTCCCGCCGACGAGGGCGGCGAGGCCACCGGCCGCACCGTCCACACCCTTGCTGTCGGCGAAGACGAGCGAGCGCGTGAGGTGGATACCGGGTCGCATGAGGAGGGCCTCGTTGACCTGGTCCTGGTAGAGGTCCTTGCGCGCCGCCTGCGTGAGCAGCGAGCCCGCCGGGGCCGTGACCGGCACGTCGTCGCGCCAGTAGCGCAGCCACGCCAACGCCGCACCTGCGGCGACGAGGACGAGCGTCAGGGCCATGAGGACCGGCACCGGGATGACGGGGTGGGCACCCTCGGGCTCGGCGCCGGTGACTGGCTCGAGCCAGGAGGTGAACAGTCCCGTCGGGCCGAGGATCAGACCGAGGAAGGCCGAGCCCACCGCGAGGACGATCATCGGGATCGTCATGAGCTTGCCCGACTCGTGCGGGTGCACGTCGTCCGTCCAGCGCTTCTTGCCGTGGAAGGTCATGAAGAACAGGCGCGACATGTAGAAGGCCGTGATGCCGGCACCGATGAGGGCGGCCAGACCGAAGACCCAGGGGCGCCAGCCCTCGCCGATGAAGGCCGCCTCGATGATCTTGTCCTTGGACCAGAAGCCCGAGAACGGTGGCACGCCGAGGATGGCGAGCCAGCCGACGGCGAAGGTCGCCCACGTGAGCTTCATGGCGCCGGACAGGCCGCCGAAGCGGCGCATGTCGACCTGGTCGTTCATGCCGTGCATGACGGAGCCGGCCCCGAGGAACATCCCGGCCTTGAAGAACCCGTGCATGAGCAGGTGGAAGATCGCGAAGGCGTAGCCGACCGGGCCGAGGCCGGCGGCGAGCATCATGTAGCCGATCTGGCTCATCGTCGAGGCCGCGAGGGCCTTCTTGATGTCGTCCTTGGCGCAACCGACGATCGCACCGAAGAGCAGCGTGATCGCGCCGACGATGACGACGACGAGCTGGGCCGTGGGCGCCGCCTCGAAGATCGGCGCCGAGCGCACGACGAGGTAGACGCCGGCGGTGACCATCGTCGCGGCGTGGATGAGCGCCGAGACCGGCGTCGGGCCGGCCATGGCGTCACCGAGCCAGCTCTGGAGCGGGAACTGCGCCGACTTGCCGCAGGCACCGAGCAGGAGCATCAGGCCGATCGCCGTCATGAAGCCCTGGTTCGCGTTGCTGCCGGCCGCGCCGAGCACCGTCGCGAAGTCGACCGCGCCGAAGTGGAAGAACATCACCATGATCGCGATGGACAGGCCGAGGTCACCGACGCGGTTGGCGACGAACGCCTTGTTGGCCGCAGTCGCGTAGGCCGGGTTGTAGTTCCAGAAGCCGATGAGCAGGTAGCTCGCGAGGCCGACGCCCTCCCAGCCGACGTAGAGCAGCAGGTAGGAGTTGGCGAGGACGAGCAGCAGCATCGCCGCGACGAAGAGGTTGAGGTAGGCGAAGAAGCGCCGCTTGTCGGGGTCGTGCTCCATGTACCCGATCGAGTACACGTGGATGAGCGAGCCGACGAAGGTGATGAGCAGGACGAAGACCATGGACAGCTGATCGACGAGCAGCCCCGCGCTCACCTTGAACGAGCCGGCGGTGATCCAGTCGAAGAGGTCGATGCCGACCGCGCGGTCCTCGGCACCACGGCCGAGCATCGCGAGGAAGACGAGCGCGCCGACGACGAACGCACCCCAGGAGAGGGCGGTCGCGAGCACCGGCCCGAACCTGTCGGTGCGGCGGCCGCCGAGGAGGAGCACGGCGGCACCGAGCAGCGGCAGCGCGACGAGCAGCCACGCGTATGCCGTCACCCCGGTGGCGGCGTGCGCCTCACCTTCGTGCGTGGCGAGGCCCGCGGCATACGTGCTCAGCGTGCTCGACGAGCTCGCGAGCGTCTGGACGAGAGTTCCCATTCTGGGCGGCGCTCCTTACAGCTTCAGCAGGTTGGCGTCGTCGACCGAGGCCGAGCGGCGAGCGCGGAAGATCGCCATGATGATGGCGAGTCCCACGACGACCTCCGCGGCTGCGACGACCATGACAAACAGGGCCATGACCTGCCCGTCGAGGGCGCCGTGCATCCGGGAGAAGGTGACGAGGGCGAGGTTCGTCGCGTTGAGCATGAGCTCGACGCCCATGAAGACGATGATCGCGTTGCGTCGCACCAGGACGGTGGCCGCGCCGATGGCGAAGAGCAGCACCGACAGGTAGACGTAGTGCATCGGGCTCACTTGGACCGACCTTCCTCGATCTCGCGCTCCATGTGGCGCTCGACGTCCTTGAAGCCGTCGGTCGTCGCGACCTGGTCACGGGCCACCAGGACACGCGAGACGGACAGGTCGCTCGGCGTGCCGTCGGGCAGCAGCGCCGGGGTGTCGACCGCGTTGTGGCGGGCGTACACCCCCGGCACGGGCAGGCCGGCGACGTTCTTGTTGTCGCGGACGCGCTTGGCGGCCCACTCGGCCTGCGTGATGCGCGGCGTCAGGCGCTCGCGGTGCGCGAGCACCATGGCGCCGAGGGCGGCGGTGATGAGCAGGGCCGAGGTGACCTCGAAGATCCAGACGTACTGGCCGAAGATCAGCTCGGCGAGGCCGGTCACGTTGCCGGTCTCGGCGTTGGTCGAGACGAGCTTGTCCATCCCGGTCTGCACGGTCTGCTCGTCCATGACGACGCTGCCCAGCGAGAAGACGAGGATGCCGGCGAGGCCGATGACGAGCAGCAGCGAGGCCCAGCGTTGGCCCTTGATCGTCTCGACGATCGAGTCGGACGAGTCGACGCCGACGAGCATGAGGACGAAGAGGAAGAGCATCATCACCGCGCCGGTGTAGACGAAGATCTGCACGATGCCCAGGAAGTCGGCCTTCTGCATGATGTAGAAGATGCCGAGGATGCACATGACGAGGGCCATGCCCAGCGCCGCGTGCACGGCCTTCCTGGCGAAGAGCAGCCCCAGGGCGGCGAGGACCGCGATCGGGGCGAGCACCCAGAAGCCGACGGCTTCGGCGGTGGAGGTCACGGGTTGGCTCCTTCCCTGGTCTCGGGTGCGGTCGGGTGGGTGGAGTGCACGAGGTCGTGCGCCCCGGGCACCGCGGCCCCGACGTTGCCGGGCCCGCCGGCATAGGCGTCGTCCTCGTCGTGCGCCGCGTCGCGGGCGTCGACGTAGGCGCGCTGCGCGGCGGTCGGCTCGCTGACCTTGCCCTGGTAGTAGTCACGCTCCTCGAGCCCGTCGGACATCGGGAAGGGCGGCGGGAGCATGCCGCTCTGGAACGGCGCGAGCAGCTGGTCCTTGGTGAAGATCAGCTTGCCGCGGTCGTTGTCGGCGAGCTCGTAGAAGTTCGTCATCGTCAGGGCGCGCGTCGGGCACGCCTCGATGCACAGGCCGCAGAAGATGCAGCGGAGGTAGTTGATCTGGTAGACGCGGCCGTAGCGCTCGCCCGGGCTGAAGCGGCCCTTGCCACCCTGGTCGAGCGGGGTGTCGTCGTTGTCGGCACCCTCGACGAGGATCGCGTCGGCCGGGCAGGCCCACGCGCACAGCTCGCAGCCGATGCACTTCTCGAGGCCGTCCGGGTAGCGGTTGAGCTGGTGACGACCGTGGAAGCGCGGCGCCGTGGGGCGCGGCTTCTCGGGGTACTCCTCGGTCGCGACCTTGCGGAACATCGTGGAGAACGACACCCCGAAACCGGCCACGGGCGCGAAGAGCTCGGACAGGAAGCCCTTGCTGCGGTCGTCCTGACCGGGTCGCTGGTCACGGGGCGCGCCGACCTCCGACCCCCTGGCGGGGGTCTGGGGCGACACGTCCTTGCCGACGGTGTCGTCAGCCATGGTCCTCCTCCTTGACGGCGGTCGAGGTGCTCGAGGTGCCGGCGGTCGTGAGCACGGGCTCGCGGGATGCCGCCAGCTGGTGGCCCGACCGGGTCGGCTCGTTGAGGCGCTGACCCGGCAGCGGCGGGACGGGGTAGCCGTCCTCGAAGGGGTCGATCTCCTCCGGCGGGGTCACGTCCTCGGCCGCGGCACGGGCGGCACGCTTGTCGTCCCAGATCCACGCTGCGGCGAGAGCGATGACGGCGACGATGCTGACGATGACGACGGTCGCGACGGACAGCTCGCGGCCGGCGAAGGTCAGCTTGCTGTCACCGAGGAAGCCGAGCTGCGCGCCGCGGATGAAGGCGACGGCCACGACCCAGGCCAGGGTGATCGGGATGAGGAACTTCCAGCCGAAGCGCATGAACTGGTCGTAGCGGACACGCGGCAGCGAGCCACGCAGCCAGACGAACAGGAACATGAAGAGCCACAGCTTGGCGGTGAACCACAGCAGGCCCCACCAGCCACCGCCGAACATGTTGTCGTTGATCGCCGAGATGAACGGCGGGGCCTGCCAGCCACCGAGGAAGAGCGTGGTGGCCAGGGCCGAGACGGTGAACATGTTGACGTACTCGCCGAGGAAGAACATCGCGAAACGCATCGAGGAGTACTCGGTGTGGAAGCCACCGGTCAGCTCGCCCTCGCCCTCGGCGAGGTCGAAGGGCAGGCGGTTGGTCTCGCCGACCATGGTGATGACGTAGACGGCGAAGCTGAAGAACGCCGGGAGGATGTACCAGAGCGAGCTCTGCGCCGAGACGATCGACGAGGTCGACATCGACCCGCTGTAGAGGAAGATCGCGACGAGCGAGAGGCCCATGGCGATCTCGTAGCTGATGACCTGGGCGGTCGAGCGCAGGCCACCGAGCAGCGGGTAGGTCGAGCCGGAGCTCCACCCGGCCAGGATGATGCCGTAGACGCCGACCGAGGCGACGGCGAGCACGAGCAGCACGGCGACGGGGACGTCGGTGACCTGCAGCGGCGTCTCGTGGCCGAACATCGAGACGGTGCCGCCGACCGGGATGATCGCGAACGACACGAAGGCCATCGTCGCGGCGATGAGCGGCGCGAGGGTGTAGATGAGCTTCTCGGCGTTGGCCGGCGTGATGTCTTCCTTGAGCATCGACTTCATGCCGTCGGCGAGCGTCTGGAGCAGACCGAAGGGACCGTTGCGGTTCGGGCCGGGGCGCTGCTGCATGCGGCCGATGACGCGGCGCTCGAACCAGATGACGAGCAGCGTCGAGACGAGCAGGTAGACGAAGATGCCGACGGCCTTGATCAGGGCCACCCACCACGGGGTGTCGCTGAAGTCGGCTGTGGGGTTCTCGGACATGGGCAGCGCGGCTGCCACCCCGTATGCGGTCAGGCCGAGGCTCATGCCGCACCACCCTTCGTGACGTGGACGCGGCCACCGGCGTCGGTGCCGAGGCCCGAGCGGATCGAGCAGTCCTTGGCGTTGGTCGGGACCCAGACGACGCCGTCGACCATGCCCTCGGTGACGACCGCGGGCAGCGTGACGCTGCCGGCCGGGCCGGAGACCGTGACGTGGTCGCCCTCGGCGAGCCCCAGCCCGGCGGCCGAGGCCTCGGACAGACGGGCCACGGCGAGCGGCGCGGTGCCGGCGAGGAACGGCTCGCCGTCCTGCATGCGGCCGGCGTCGAGCAGCGTGGCCCAGCTCGAGAGGACGAAGTCGCCGCTGCCGTGGGGGGCGGCCGCGACGCGCTGGCCGTCGGGAGCGCTCGTGGCACGGGCGCCGCCCCACGGGCCGAGGGCTTCGAACTGGGCGTGGATCTCGCGCTGGCTGCGTGTCTCGAGGAAGACGCCCATCTCGCTCGCGAGCATGTCGAGGGCGCGGTGGTCGCTGACCGCGTTGGTCTCGAGGGCCTCCTCGAAGGCGCGGAGGCGGCCCTCCCAGTTGACGTAGGTGCCGGTCTTCTCGGACTGCGAGGCGACCGGCAGCACGACGTCGGCGACGGCCGTGACCGGCGACTCGCGCAGCTCGAGCGAGACGACGAAGGCCTTCTCGAGCGCCGCGGCGGCCGCCGGGTCACCGAGGTCGGACGGGTCGACACCACCGACGACGAGGGCCTCGATCTCGCCGGCCGCAGCGGCCGCGACGATGCCGGCCGTGTCGCGGGCCGGGGTGGCCGGGACCTGGTCGACGTCCCACACGCGGGCGACCTCGGCACGGGCCGCGGCGTCGGAGACCGGGCGTCCACCGGGCAGGAGTGCACCGAGCGCACCGGCCTCGAGCGCACCGCGCTCCCCCGCCCGACGCGGCACCCACGCGAGGCGGGCACCGGTGGCGGCGGCGAGGTCGGCCGCGGCCCGCAGGGCACCGGGCGCGGTGGCGAGGCGCTCACCGACGAGCACGACGCCGTCGGCACCGAGGGCCTCGCGAGCCTTCGCGCCGAGCTCGGTCGAGCCGAGGTCGGTCAGGGCCGAGGCCTCGTGGCCGGGGACGGTCGGCAGCAGGGTGCCGCCCACCTTGGTCAGGCCGCGCGTGGGGTGGGACGCGACGGCATACACCTGCGTCTGGTGCTTGCGGAACGCCTTGCGCAGGCGCAGGAACACGATCGGGCTCTCGTCCTCGGGCTCGAAGCCCACGAGCAGGACGGCCTTCGCGGCCTCGAGGTCGGCATACGTGACGGCGCCGCCATCGGGTCCCGTGGCGGCGACGTGCTCGGCGAGGAAGGCGACCTCCTCGTCCGAGTGCGGTCGCGCCCGGAAGTCGACGTCGTTGGTGCCGAGCACGACGCGCGCGAACTTGCCGTAGGCGTAAGCGTCCTCGGCGGACACGCGTCCACCGACGAGCACGCCGGCCTTCGTGCCGGCGAGACCGGCCGCCGCGGCGGCGAGGGCCTCGGGCCAGCCGACGACCTGCAGCTCGCCGTCGGCGTCACGGACCATGGGCAGCTCGACGCGGTCGGGCAGCGTGGCGTACGTGAACGCCCAGCGGCCCTTGTCGCAGTTCCACTCCTCGTTGACGGCCTGGTCCTCGGCGGCCATGCGGCGCAGCACGACGCCGCGACGGTGGTCGGTGCGGACGGCGCAGCCGCTCGCGCAGTGCTCGCAGACCGACGGCGTCGACACGAGGTCGAACGGGCGGCTGCGGAAGCGGTAGGCCGCGCCGGTCAGCGCGCCCACCGGGCAGATCTGGACGGTGTTGCCCGAGAAGTAGCTCTCGAACGGCTTCTCCTCGTAGATGCCGATCTGCTGGAGCGCACCACGCTCGACGAGCGCGATGAACGGGTCACCGGCGATCTGGTCGGAGAAGCGGGTGCAGCGGGCGCAGAGCACGCAGCGCTCCCGGTCGAGCAGGACCTGCGAGGAGATGTTGACCGGCTTGGGGTAGGTGCGCTTGACGTCGTCGAAGCGCGACACCGGGCGGCCGGCGCTCATCGCCTGGTTCTGCAGGGGGCACTCGCCGCCCTTGTCGCAGACCGGGCAGTCGAGCGGGTGGTTGATGAGGAGCAGCTCCATGACGCCCTGCTGCGCCTTGTCGGCGACCTTGGACGTGGCCTGCGTGCCCACGACCATGCCCTCGGACACCGCCATCGTGCACGAGGCCTGCGGCTTCGGCATGGGTCGGACGTTGCCGTCACGGTCCGGCATCGCGACGTCGACGAGGCACTGGCGGCACGCCCCGACGGGGTCGAGCAGCGGGTGGTCGCAGAAGCGCGGGATCTCGACGCCGATCGTCTCGGCGGCGCGGATGACGAGCGTGCCCTTGGGGACGCTGACGGGCACGCCGTCGATCGTCAGGCTGACGTGGTCGGGCGCCGTGGGCGCCTTCGTCTCCGTCGTGGCGGTCATGCGGACACCATCCCGCTGGACTCCTTGGTCTGGACGTCGAAGAGGACCGACTTCTCGGGCGGGAAGAGCTCGTGGGCCGGCGTGTGCATGCCGGCCTCGAACTCCTCGCGGAAGTACTGCACGGCCGAGGTGATCGGGCTCGTGGCCGCGTCACCGAGGGCGCAGAAGCTGCGGCCGAGGATGTTGTCGCAGATGTCGACGAGCTTGTCGATGTCGTCCTGCGTGCCCTGGCCGTTCTCGATGCGGTTCATGATCTGGCGCAGCCACCACGTGCCCTCGCGGCACGGCGTGCACTTGCCGCAGGACTCGTGGGCGTAGAAGTCGGTCCAGCGCGCGACGGCGCGCACGACCGACACGGTCTCGTCGAAGACCTGCAGGGCACGCGTGCCGAGCATCGAGCCGGCGGCGGCGACCGAGTCGAAGTCGAGGGGCACGTCGAGGTGCTGGTCGGTGAAGATCGGCGTCGAGCTGCCGCCCGGCGTCCAGAACTTCAGCTTCTTGCCGCCGCGCATGCCGCCGGCGAGGTCGATGAGCTCGCGCATCGTGATGCCGAGCGGCGCCTCGAACTGGCCGGGGTTGGCGACGTGGCCCGAGAGGCTGAAGATGCCGAAGCCCGTGGACTTCTCGGTGCCCATGCCCTTGAACCAGTCGGAGCCCTCGAGGATGATCCCGGGCACCGAGGCGATGGACTCGACGTTGTTGACCGACGTCGGGCGGGCGTAGAGCCCCGCAGCACCGGGGAACGGCGGCTTGAGGCGCGGCTGTCCGCGTCGGCCCTCGAGCGAGTCGAGCAGGGCCGTCTCCTCGCCGCAGATGTAGGCACCGGCGCCGGCGTGCACGGTGATGTCGACCTTGACGCCCTTGCCCCCGACGTCGTCGCCGAGGTAGCCCGCGGCACGGGCCTCCTCGACGGCGCGCAGCAGGCGGCGGTAGACGTGGACGACCTCACCGCGGAGGTAGATGAACGCGTGCTCGCAGCCGATGGCGTACGAGGAGATGGCCACTCCCTCGATGAGCGCGTGCGGGTTGGCCATCATGAGCGGCACGTCCTTGCACGTGCCCGGCTCGGACTCGTCCGCGTTGACGACGAGGTAGCGCGGGCCGCCGTCGGGCGGGGCCATGAACGACCACTTCATGCCGGTCGGGAATCCGGCGCCACCACGGCCACGGATGCTGGAGTCCTTGACGGCGTCGATGATCGCCTGCGGCTCCATGTCGAGCGCCTTGGTGAGGGCCTTGTAGCCGTCGTGGCGCTCGTAGGTCGCGAGGGTCCAGGACTGCGGGTCGTCCCAGAACTTCGTGAGGATCGGGGTCAGGGTGTCGGTCACTTCGATCCGTCCTTCCCGTCGGCCTGCGACGAGTGCGAGCCGTTGCGGTCGGCGCCGGGGGCGACCCAACCGCGGTCGTTGGCGATCTTGAGACCGAGAAGGGACGCGGGGCCGGCGCCCACGCCCTCGTCGGCGCGGCCGTCCTCGAAGCCCGCGAGCACCCGCGAGACCTCCTTGAACGTGCAGACCTGGGCGGCGCCACGCGTCGGCGCGACGTCCTTGCCGGCGCGGAGGTCCTCGACGAGGCCGATCGTGCTCTCCGGCGTCTGGTTGTCGAAGAACTCCCAGTTGGCCATGACGACCGGCGCGTAGTCGCACGCGGCGTTGCACTCGACGCGCTCGAGGGTGATCCTGCCGTCCTCGGTCGTCTCGTCGTGGCCGATGCCGAGGTGCTCCGAGAGCCGGTCGAAGATGAGGTCGCCGCCCATGACCGCGCACAGGGTGTTGGTGCAGACGCCGACGGTGTAGTCACCGTTGGGGTGGCGCTTGTACTGCGTGTAGAAGGTGGCGACACCGCTCACCTCGGCCTCGGTGAGGTCGAGCACCTCCGCGCAGAAGGTCACGCCGCGGCCCGTGACGTAGCCGTCGACCGACTGCACGAGGTGCAGCAGCGGCAGCAGCGCCGAGCGCTTCTGCGGGTAGCGCGAGATGACCTCTGCAGCGTCGACGTGCAGCTTCTCGAGCACGTCGGCGGCATACGGCGCCTTGGACTCGGGGCTGACGTGCAGGTGGCCTGAAGCGTCGTGACCGCTCAACGGTCCACACCTCCCATGACGGGGTCGATCGAGGCCACGGCGACGATGACGTCGGCGATCTGGCTGCCTTCGCACATCGCGGCCACGGCCTGCAGGTTGTTGAAGCTCGGGTCGCGGAAGTGCGCGCGGTACGGGCGCGTGCCGCCGTCGGAGACGACGTGGCAGCCGAGCTCGCCCTTCGGCGACTCGATGGCGACGTACGCCTGGCCCGCCGGCACCCGGAAGCCCTCGGTGACGAGCTTGAAGTGGTGGATCAGGGACTCCATCGAGGTGCCCATGATCTCGCGGATGTGGTCGAGGCTGTTGCCGAGGCCGTCGCTGCCCAGCGCGAGCTGTGCGGGCCACGCGATCTTCTTGTCGGCCACCATGACCGGGCCCTCGTTCGCCTGGAGGCGGTCGGTCGCCTGCTCAATGATCTTCAGCGACTCGTACATCTCGTCGATGCGGATCCGCAGGCGGCCGTAGGCGTCCTGGCTCGTGCGGGTCTTGATCTCGAAGTCGTAGGTCTCGTAGCCGCAGTACGGGTCGAGCTTGCGCAGGTCGTGCGGCAGGCCGGTCGAGCGGAGCACCGGGCCGGTGATGCCGAGCGCCATGCAGCCGGCGAGGTTGAGCACGCCGACGTCGACGGTGCGGCCCTTGAGGATGGGGTTCTCGTTGAGCAGCGCCTCGAGCTCGCCGAGACCGCGGCGCACCTCGGGCACCATCTCGCGCAACGCGTCGATGCAGCCGGGCGGCAGGTCCTGCGCGACACCGCCGGGACGGATGTAGGCGTTGTTCATCCGCAGGCCGGTCACCATCTCGATGACGCGGAGCAGGCGCTCGCGCTCCCGGAAGGCGACGGTCATGACCGTCGTCGCGCCCATCTCCATGCCACCGGTGCCGAGGCAGATGAGGTGGCTGCTGATGCGCGTCATCTCCATCATGAGCACGCGGATGACGTTGGCCCGCTCGGGGATCTGGTCGGTGATGCCGAGCAGCTTCTCGATGGCGAGGCAGTAGGCCGCCTCCTGGAACATGGGCGTGAGGTAGTCCATGCGCGTGCAGAACGTGACGCCCTGCACCCAGGTGCGGTACTCCATGTTCTTCTCGATGCCGGTGTGGAGGTAGCCGATGCCCGCGCGGGCCTCGGTCACCGTCTCGCCGTCGATCTCGAGGATGAGGCGGAGCACGCCGTGCGTCGACGGGTGCTGCGGCCCCATGTTGACGACGATGCGCTCCTCGCCGAGCGAGGTGGCCTCGTCGACGAGGTCGTTCCAGTCGCCGCCGGCGGCGTTGAAGACGTGGGCGCCCTCGCTGGCCTGCTCGTCGGCCACGGACGTGGCGTAGACGTCGTTGGCGCCGGGCTCCGGCACCTCGGTCTGGGTGAACTCGGTGTGCGTGCTCATCAGTTGTACGACCTCCGCTGGTCCGGCGGCGGGATGGTGGCGCCCTTGTACTCGACGGGGATGCCGCCGAGGGGGTAGTCCTTCCGCTGCGGGTGGCCCGGCCAGTCGTCGGGCATGAGGATTCGGGTGAGGGCCGGGTGGCCGTCGAACTCGATGCCGAACATGTCCCACGTCTCGCGCTCGTGCCAGTCGTTGGCCGGGTAGACGGAGACGATCGACGGGATGTGGCGGTCGTCGTCGGGGCACGAGACCTCGACGCGGACCCGCCGGCCGCCGTGGGTGATCGACAGGAAGTGGTAGACCGCGTGCAGCTCCTCGCCGGTGCGGTCGGGGTAGTGCACGCCGGAGACGCCGGTGACGATCTCGAAGCGCAGCGACGCGTCGTCGCGCAGGACGCGGGCGACGGCCATCAGGTGCTCGCGGCGGACGTGGATCGTCATCTCGCCCCGGTCGACGACGACACGGTCGACGGCCTCGGCGTAGGAGGCCGTGCCGCCGACGAGGCCGCGCTCGAGGTTGTCGGCGATCTCGTCGAAGTAGCCGCCGTAGGGGCGCTCCGAGGCGCCGGCGACGAGGATCGGGCGGACGAGGCCGGAGTACCCGGTCGTGTCGGCGCCCTGGGTCGCCCCGAACATGCCGTGGCGCACGCCGACGACCTCGGGCTCGGTCGCGCCGCCGGTCTGGGCGAGCTCGAGCTCGTGCGGCGTCAGGCCGGAGGCCTGGTCCTTCGTCGTGTCGGCGATCACGGCGTTCGCGTCGTCCTTCTTCTCGCCGTCGCTCATGCCAGCAGGCCCTTCATCTGGTGCGTCGGCGTGGCGGAGAGGGCAGCGGCCTCGGCGGCCTTGGCCGCCTCCTCGCGGTTGACGCCGAGCGGCGAGGTCTCGATCTGGTGGTGCAGCTCGATGATCGCGTTGAGCAGCATCTGCGGGCGGGGCGGGCAGCCGGGCAGGTAGATGTCGACCGGGATGATGTGGTCGACACCCTGGACGATGGCGTAGTTGTTGAACATGCCCCCGGAGCTGGCGCACACACCCATGGAGATGACCCACTTGGGGTTGGGCATCTGGTCGTAGACCTGACGCACGACAGGGGCCATCTTCTGGCTGACGCGGCCGGCGACGATCATGAGGTCGGCCTGGCGCGGGGTCGCCGAGAAGCGCTCCATGCCGAACCGGGCGATGTCGTAGTCGGGCGTGCCCACGGCCATCATCTCGATGGCGCAGCACGCGAGGCCGAACGTGGCCGGCCAGATCGAGGCCTTGCGCATGTAGCCGGCGAGACCCTCGACGGTCGAGAGCAGGAACCCGGCTGGGAGCTTCTCTTCGAGACCCATTGCTTACTCCTTAACCTTTCCTGACGAACCCGGTGGACGCGTGCCCGCTGCTGCGGGTGCTCACGTGGTCACCTGGCGTCAGTCCCACTCGAGGCCGCCGCGACGCCAGACGTAGGCGTACGCGACGAACACCGTGAGGATGAACAGGACCATCTCGACCAGCGCGAAGAGGCCGAGCTTGTTGAAGGCCACCGCGAACGGATAGAGGAAGACGGACTCGATGTCGAAGATGATGAAGAGCATCGCCGTCAGGTAGTACTTGATCGGCACGCGGCCACCGCCGGCGGCCTGCGGCGTCGGCTGGATGCCGCACTCGTACGCCTCGAGCTTGGCGCGGTTGTAGCGCTTGGGCCCGACGACGAGCGAGGTGAAGACCGACAGCGCGGCGAACGCGAAGCCGAGCCCCAGCATGAACAGGATCGGGACGTAGGAGTTCATCCGAGGTCACGTGCCTTTCGGTCGTGCTTGACGTGCGAAGCGGGGGCGCAGGTGCGCGGCGCACCCATCCTAGGGGCGTCCCCATCGATTGTGCTCGGCGTCACAATGGCGCCGACGGGCGGGTGGCTCATGCGCTCGGAGCCAGCCGCGAGAGGGTGGTGATGAGGCGGTCGCTCGCGCCCTTGCTCGTGGGGTCGGCGAGGTTGGCCATGATCTTGAGCAGGAGCGGCATGAGCTTCCTGCGGGGCAGGCCGTACTTCGTCGCGAGCCGCATGACCTCGGGGTTGCCGATGGCGTGGGCGAACCAGCGACCGAGCGTGAAGTAGCCGCCCAGCTCGTCCTTCATGACCTTGGGGTATGCCGCGAGCACGCGTTCGCGCGCCGCGTCGCTCGGGCGCGCCATCGCCTGGGCGACGAGCTCGGCGCCGAGGCGCGCGGCCTCGAGGGCGTAGTCGATGCCCTCGCCGTTGAAGGGGTTGACCATGCCGCCGGAGTCGCCGACGAGGAGCAGGCCGTCGGCGTAGAGCGGGGTGCGGTTGAAGCCCATCGGCAGCGCGGCGCCGCGGATCGGACCGGCCGACTCGTCGTGCTCGAGCTGCCATTCGGGGAAGATGTCCTCGACCCAGCGACGCATGACGTCCTTGTAGTCGGTCTTCTGGAAGGCCGACGTCGTGTCGAGCGTGCCGAGGCCGACGTTGGTGCGGCCGTCCTCGAGCGGGAAGAGCCAGCCGTAGCCCGGCATGAGGATGCGGTTGCCGTCGTCGTCGCGGCTCCACAGCTCGAGGTGGCTCTCGAGGTAGTCGTCGCGCTTCGGCGTCGTGTAGTAGGCGCGGACGGCGACGCCCATGACGCGGTCCTCGCGCTTGGGTCGGCCGACGGCGGTGGCGAGGCGGCTCGAGACCCCGTCGCTCGCGACGACGACGGGCGCGCGGTAGGAGACGGTCTCGCCCGTCGCGCGGCCGGCGTCGTCGAGGCGCTTGGCCGTGACGCCGGTGACGCGGCCCGAGGCGTCGCGGACCGGGGTGGTGACGCTCGTGCGCTCGTGGAGCCGCGCGCCCCTCGCCTCGGCGTGGCGGGCCAGGGTCTCGTCGAGCTGGGCGCGGGTGCGGACCATGCCGTAGCCCGGGAAGGCGTCGGACTCGGGCCAGTCGAGCTGAAGCGTGTGGCCGCCGCCCTTGATGCGCAGACCCTTGGTGCGCTGCCACCCGCTCGTGTCGACGCCGAGGGAGATGAGCTCCTTGGTCGCGCGGGGGGTCAGGCCGTCGCCGCAGATCTTGTCGCGCGGGAAGGCCGACTTCTCGAGGAGGACGACGTCGAGACCGTGGTCGGCGAGGTAGGCCGCCGTCGCACTGCCGCCCGGACCGGCGCCGACGACGATGACGTCGGCCCGCTCGACGGGTGCGGCACCAGACCCCGAGGGGCTGGGCGCGACGCTCGAACTGGTCATGTCTCCCTGCACGCTTCCGAACCGCTTGTGAAGATCTTCACGAACTAACTTCGGGAGTCTATTCCCGCGATTTCGCGCTTGTCAGATAAGGCATGCCTAACTCTCGACAAGCGAGCGGTCAGCGCTTGGTGCCGTGGTGCAGCGCGACGACGCCGCCCGTCAGGTTGGTCCAGCCGACCTGCTGCCAGCCGGCCGCCTCGACGACGCGGGCGAGCTCGCCCTGCGGCGGCCATGCGCGGATCGACTCGGCGAGGTAGACGTAGGAGTCGGGGTTGCTCGACGTGCGGCGGGCGACCGGCGGGAGCGCGCGCATGAGGTAGTTCGAGTAGACGGTGCGGAAGACCTTGTTGACCGGCTGGCTGAACTCGCAGACGAGGAGTCGGCCGCCCGGCTTGGTGACGCGGAGGAACTCGCGCAGGGCCGTCTCGGCATCGGCGACGTTGCGCAGCCCGAAGCTCATCGTCACGACGTCGAAGCTCTCGTCGGCGAACGGCAGGCTCATCGCGTCGGCGGCCGTGAAGGCCATGTCGGGGCGACGCCGGCGGCCGACCCGCAGCATGCCGAGCGAGAAGTCGGCCGGGACGACCTCGATCTCCTCGTCGGCCCACGGCTCGCTCGACGTGCCCGTGCCCGCCGCGATGTCGAGGATCCGCTCCCCCGGCTTGGCGTCGACGGCCTTGACGACGGCCCGGCGCCACAGCCGGTCCTGCCCGAGCGAGAGCACGTCGTTGGTCACGTCGTACTTCTCGGCGACGGTGTCGAACATCGACGCGACGTCGACCGGCTTCTTGTCCAGCTGCGCACGGGTCATGCGCTCATCCTCGCACCCGCGGCGGGTGTGGGTCGGGTCGCACCGGCGACCACGCGAGCAGGGTGGCGCGCGTTCGGCCGTAGAGTTGCCACCGATGTCCACGCTTCCCGCCCCCGAAGCGCCGTCCCCCGCCGCGGGACCGACGGTCGTCGTCCGCACGGTGCCCCTCGACGCCGCGGACCCCCTGCTCTCCTACCTCCCCGCCGACCTCCCGCACGACGAGCTGCTCTCGTGGGTGCGCCGAGGCGAGGGCCTCGTCGGCTGGGGCTCGGCTCTGACGTTCGAGGCCGACGGCGACGACCGCTTCCACGAGGCCGAGGCCTGGTGGCGCGAGGTCAGCCGGCACGCCGTCGTGCGCGACGAGGTCGGCCGGCCGGGCACCGGTCTCGTGTGCTTCGGCTCGTTCCCCTTCGCGTCCGACTCCGCCGAGGCGGCCCGGCTCGTCGTCCCGTCGACCATCGTCGGCCGTCGCGACGGGCAGACCTGGCTCACGACGGTCTCCCTCGAGCCGCAGCTGACGCTGCTCGAGAAGCTTTCTCTGGCCAGCGATCCCGAGCCTCCTCGTGACGTCGCGTTCGCCGACGGACAGGTGTCGCCCGCCGACTACGCCCATGCGGTCGCCGTGGCCGTGCAACGCATCGGGGCGGGTGAGGTCGACAAGGTCGTCCTCGCCCGCGACCTCGTCGCGACGGCCTCCGGGCCCATCGACCCGCGGTGGCTGCTGCGTCGCCTCGCCGAACGCTACGAGAACACGTGGGTCTTCTCGGTGGCCGGACTCGTCGGGGCCACCCCCGAGCTGCTCGTGCGCCGCGACCAGGGACTCATCACCTCACGGGTGCTGGCCGGCACGATCCGCCGCACCGGCGACGACGCCAAGGACCTCGCCCTCGCGGCCTCGCTGGCCCGCTCGTCGAAGGACCTCGAGGAGCACGAGTACGCCGTGCGCTCCGTCGCCGAGGCCCTCGCTCCGCACTGCTCGTCGATGAACGTGCCCGAGGCGCCGTTCGTGCTGCACCTGCCCAACGTCATGCACCTCGCGACCGACGTCGCCGCCGTGAGCGCCGACGAGGCGTCGGCCCTGACGCTCGCCGCGTCGCTGCACCCGTCGGCTGCCGTCGGTGGGACCCCCACGGCACGTGCGGTCGAGCTGATCGGCGAGCTCGAGCACATGGACCGGGGGCGCTACGCGGGTCCGGTCGGCTGGATGGACGCGAGCGGCGACGGCGCGTGGGGCATCGCCCTCCGCAGCGGCGTCATCGATCCCGCCAACCCGTCGCAGATCACGCTGTATGCCGGGTGCGGCATCGTCGCGGGGTCCGATCCCGAGTCCGAGGTGGCCGAGTCCAACGCCAAGCTCATCCCGATGCGCGACGCGCTCGCGAGCGACTGACCGGAGCGACGGTGACCGGGCGTCGGAGTGCACCGGAGGTCGCGCTGCACGTGCTCCAGCAGCTGTGGCTGGCTGGCGTGCGTGACGTCGTGCTCGCACCGGGGTCTCGGTCGGCCCCCTTCGCCCTCGCCCTCGACGCGGCCGACCGGGCCGGCGACCTGCGCCTGCACGTGCGTGTCGACGAGCGGTCCGCCGGCTTCCTCGCCCTGGGTCTGGCCACCGGGTCACGCCGACCGGTCGCCGTGGTCACGACCTCGGGCACGGCCGTCGGCAACCTGCTCCCGGCGGTCATGGAGGCGCACCACACGGGGCGCCGGCTCGTCGTCGTCAGTGCCGACCGGCCCGACCGCCTGCGTGGCACGGGCGCCAACCAGACGACCGACCAGGCCGGCATCTTCGGCACCTTCGCGACGTGTCACGACCTGACGGCAGCCACCCCCGACGACGAGCTGGCCGGCGTCGTGGCCCACGCGTGCTCGCGGCGCGGGCCGACCCAGCTCAACGTCCAGCTCGACGGCGACCTCATGCCCTCGGGCGCTGACCCCGACACGTGGTGGCAGCGCCCCAGGTCCGACTCCACCGCGACGACCGGCACTGCACCGCACGCCAACTCCGCCCTGGCGCAGTTCCCACAGCCAGACGCGCCAGACCAGCACGCCAACTCCGCCCTGGCGCAGTTCCCGCAGCCAGACGCGCCAGACCAGCCCGCCAACTCCGCCCTGGCGCAGTTGCAGCCCGGGTCGCGTCGGGACGGGAACGTCGAGGCGTCGGTGTCCGTGCCGACCGACGGCGAGGTGCTGCCGCTCGGGCCGCGCACGGTCGTCGTCGCCGGGGACGACGCCGGACCGGCCGCACGTCTGCTCGCCGAGGCTGCGGGCTGGCCGCTCGTCGCGGAACCCACCTCGGGCGCGCGCATCGGGCGGCAGGCCCTGCGCACGGGACGGCTGCTGCTCACCACCGACCTGCGCGGGGACGTCGAACGCGTCGTCGTCGTCGGCCACCCGACGCTGTCCCGACCCGTCACCAGTCTCATCAGTGACCCGGGCCTCGAGGTCCTGTCCGTCCGTGGTCGTGACGGCGTGGCCACCGACCCCGGCAGGGTGGCGCGCGTGCTCGACGTCGTGCCCCGGGTCGAGGCGGCCGACGACCCGGCCTGGTTCGACGCCTGGCGCGGCGCCGACCAGCAGCTGGGCGGCCTCGTCGACGCGGGACTCGCTGGGCCCGAAGGAGATCCGTCCCGGGCCACGGGGCACGGCGGCCTGTCGCCCCTCGCCGTGGCGGCCGTCGTGGGGGCCGCGGTCGCCGCCGACACGACGCTCGTCGTCGGCTCGTCGAACCCCGTGCGCGACCTCGATGTCATGGCCACACCGTGGACGCCGCTCGAGCACCGCTTCGTCGTCGGCAACCGTGGGCTCGCCGGCATCGACGGCATGGTCTCGACGGCCGTCGGCGTCGCCCTCGGCCGCCCGCGAGCCGCGCGCAGCATCGCCTACCTCGGCGATCTCACCTTCCTCCACGACACGAACGGCCTGCTCATGGGCCGCGGCCAGCCGCGGCCCGACCTCACCTTCGTCGTCCTCAGCGACGACGGCGGCGCCATCTTCAGCACCCTCGAGCAGGGCGACACCCGCTATGCGAGCGCCTTCGAGCGCGTCTTCGCGACCCCGCACGGCACCGACCTCGAGGCGCTGTGCGCGGCGCACCACACGGCATACGAACGCGTCGACGACCTCGGCCGCCTGGCCGAGGCGCTCGCCGAGTCCCCCTCCGGCACCAGGGTCCTCGAGGTCCCGGTGTCGCGGGCCGACCGTCGGGCCGAGGCCACCTGGCTGCGCGAGCTGGCCCAGCAGGTGGTGCCCCACCGCGACGACCGCCCCTGACCGCACCGACGTCGGGTCAGCCCGGGGCGTCCGGGACCGGCCACTGGGACGGCGTGCCCGGCTCGGACCGCACCGCCGCCGCGACGAGCTCGGCGCTGTCACGTGCCTCCCGCCCGTCGGGCAGGTGGACGGTGTCCTCGAGACCGATGCGCACGTCGTAACCCGCGGCCTGGGCCCAGCGCAGCACCCGCCAGGCCCAGCGCCCCTCACCGTGCACGAGGACCGGTACCGGCGACATGCCGAGCGCCGCGAGGATGCGCTCGGCCGCCCACGGCCCGTCGGAGCCGGGGGTCACGCCCGGGATGAGCTCGACGAGCACCCGTTCGACCTGCCACGGCCAGTTCGTGGCCACGAAGCGGCTGGCCGCCTGAGGTGTCCAGATCCCCGCCTCGACGCCGGATCCGTTGTCGCGCAAGGCTGCTGCGACGTCCGCGGCGCCTTCTTCGTGCCAGTTCACGCTCGCGCAGTCCGGGCCGCCTAGGTCTGGTGACGGCCACTCCGACACGTGGGCCAGCGTGCGGCGGGCACTGTCGACGATGCCGTCGCGCGTCGAGACGCTGACGCGGAGCCCCGGCGTCGCAGCCCGGATCGCGCCGACGGCCTCGACGACGTGCCGCGTCTCGAGCGTCTCTCGGCCGGAGTCGTCACGGGGGTGCACGTGCACCATGAACGCGCCCGCCGCCACGGCGTCCGCGGCGGCGCGGGCGAGCTCGTCGGGCGTCTGCGGCACCGTGCGGTGCTGGCCCCGGGTGCGGTCACCGTTGAGGCAGACCTGGATCATCCGGGGCTCCCCTCAGTGAGCACGGCGTGGCACCGCACGAGCCGGTCGCGCCACCACTGCTGCCGGTCCGCTGGAGCCGCGAGGTCGGCGAGCGCCTCGGGGTCGGCCACGGCACGACCAGGCCGCAGGAGGCCGGCTGACGGACGCCACGGGTCAGCCGACACGTCCCGCTCGAAGAGACCCACCGTGCCGAGGCCGCACGCGTGATCGAGCGCCGGCAGCGCCGCGGCGAGGGCCACCCCCGCAGCGACGCCGACGCTCGTGTCGAGCGCCGACGACACGACGGCGGGCAGCCCGCACGCCTCGACGACACCGAGCGCCGACCCGACGCCACCGAGAGGCGCGACCTTGACGACGACGAGGTCCGCGGCACCGAGCCGGGCCACCCGGATCGGGTCCTCGGCCTTGCGGATCGACTCATCGGCTGCGATGAGCACGTCGATCCCGTTGTGTGCCAAGGCTGTTCGCAGGTCGACGAGCTCCTCGACGCTGGCACAGGGCTGCTCGGCGTACTCCAGGTCGTATGCCGTGAGCCGCCGCAGCGCCTCCGTGGCGGTCGCGACGTCCCACCCTCCGTTGGCGTCGACCCGGATGCGCGCCGACGGACCCATCACGGACCGGACGGCCGCGACCCGGTCGACGTCGTCGTCGAGCGTCTGGCCGCGCTCGGCGACCTTGACCTTCGCCGTCGTGCACCCGTCGAAGCGCGCGAGGACCTCCGCCACGCGGTCGGGCCCGACGGCCGGCACGGTCGCGTTGACGGCCACGGCGTCGCGCACCGGAGCCGGCCACTCGGCATACGCCGCCTCCAGGGCCGCGGACAGCCAGCGCGCGGCCTCGCGGTCGGCGTACTCGACGAACGGGCTGAACTCACCCCAGCCCGAGGGGCCCTCGAGGAGCAGGGCCTCGCGCACGTCGACGCCGCGGAAGCGCACCCGCATCGGCAGGGCGACGACGTGGGCCCGGGCGAGGAGCTCGTCGGCAGGAGGCAGCGTCGTCATGTCCCCATCATCACCGACGGCGCTCAGCGGGCGGGGAAGGCCTCGTGCCGGTCCTGCGTCGGGTCGGGCTGCGCCGGGGCCGGAGGCGTCGCGGCGTGGTCGTCGTGCGTGAGCCCGCGGTCGTGCGAACGACGGGCCCTGCCACAGGTGTGGCCGCGGGTGCGTCCGGCGGCGTGCGGGAGCACCCAGAAGAGCCCGAAGAGCCACCAGACGCCGTGGCCCGACGACCCGAGCGCGATGGCGATGAGCACCACTCCGGCGATGATGAGCTTGCGTGGCGAGAACACGTCGGTCTCCTCCGTCCGCGGGACCGGTCGGCCCCGTACTCCCTCGACGGTAGGCGCGCGACGCCCGGCGGACCCGGTCCCTCTGTCAGCGCCTCCCCCTGACAGATGTCACCTCCGCGGGCCGCGGCGGAGCGCTCACTCGACGGCGGCGGGGCGCTCGCTCGCGTGGGAGAGGGGTCCGAGCACGACGTCGGAGGCGTTGTCGACGGCCACGGCGATGCGGTCGCGGAAGACCTGGCCCATCGGCGGCAGGGCGTCGAGGGGGAAGAACCGCGCGTCGGTCGACTCGTCGTCACCCGGTCGCGGCTCGCCCGAGACCCACCGGCACCGGAAGGTGTGGTCGAGGTACTGCCCGAGGTCGCCGTTGACGTGCGTCACGACGCCGCTCGCCGAGACCCAGACGAGCCGCTCGACCTCGGCGACGACGCACGCCTCCTCCTCGACCTCCCGGACGGCGGTGACGTGCGGGTCCTCGCCCGGGTCGACGATGCCGGTGACCGGGGTCCACGCGCCGTTGTCCGCGCGCTTGACGAGCAGCACCTCGTCGGCGCCGTCAGCGGACGTGCGCAGCACGACGGCCGTGACCCCCGGCATCCAGAGCAGCTCCGTGCCGACCATGGTGCGCAGGTGGGAGACGTACGGAGGGATCGGCATACGGGCGACCCTACCCCCGCCGATAGGGTCGGTCCGTGAGCAGCGAGCCGGGCCAGAGCGCCGTTTCCGAGATCTTCGACCCGAGCGAGTGGGCGCCCGTCGAAGGCTTCGACCTGACCGACATCACCTACCACCGACGCCGGCCCGTGGCCGGTCGCCCGCACGCGGAGTCCGGGGTCGTGCGCATCGCGTTCGACCGTCCCGAGGTGCTCAACGCCTTCCGCCCGCACACCGTCGATGAGCTCTACCGCGCGCTGGACCACGCCCGCATGACGCCCGACGTCGGCGTCGTCCTGCTCACCGGCAACGGCCCGAGCCCCAAGGACGGCAAGTGGGCCTTCTGCTCGGGGGGCGACCAGCGCATCCGCGGGCGCTCCGGCTACCAGTACGCGACGTCGCCGGACGCTGACGCCACCTCTTCGGGCATCGACGCCGCACGCGCCCGGGCCCAGGGCGGGCGCCTCCACATCCTCGAGGTGCAGCGCCTCATCCGCACCATGCCCAAGGTCGTCATCGCCGTCGTGAACGGCTGGGCGGCCGGCGGCGGGCACTCCCTCCACGTCGTGTGCGACCTGACGATCGCGAGCCGCGAGCAGGCCCGCTTCAAGCAGTCCGACGCCGACGTCGGCTCGTTCGACGCCGGCTACGGCAGCGCCTACCTCGCCAAGATGGTCGGCCAGAAGTTCGCCCGCGAGATCTTCTTCCTCGGGCGCACCTACTCCGCCGAGGACATGCAGCGGATGGGCGCCGTCAACATCGTCGCCGACCACGCCGACCTCGAGCGCGAGGCCCTGCAGGTCGCGACGGAGATCATGGGCAAGAGCCCGCAGGCGCAGCGGATGCTCAAGTTCGCCTTCAACCTCACCGACGACGGGCTCATGGGCCAGCAGGTCTTCGCCGGCGAGGCGACGCGCCTGGCCTACATGACCGACGAGGCCGTCGAGGGCCGCGACCAGTTCCTCGAGAAGCGCGAGCCCGACTGGTCGCCCTTCCCCTGGTACTTCTGACGCTCAGAGCCCGTCGAGCAGGGCGACGGTGGCGGCCACGATCTGACGCTGCGCCTCGGCGCGGCTGACCGTTGGGGTGCCGTCCCCGGGCTGGTCGCCGTAGTCGCCGAAGTAGGAGTGCACGGCTCCCGTGACGGCGGTGTATGCCGTGTCGCCGGGCAGGAGCGGCCGGCTGGCCGCGATGTCGGCGGGCGTCGTGAAGCCGTCGCGGGTGCCACTCACCGAGGCCACCGTGAGGTCGGTGCGGTCGGCCAGGGAGTCGACGGGATAGGACGCCCAGAGCACGAGTCCCTCGACGACGCCGGGGTGGTCGTGGGCGAAGCCGGCCGCGACGACGCCGCCGAGACTGTGCCCGGCGATCGTCCACGACGTCACCTCCGGATGACCGTCGATGACGGCGTGGGCGCCGTCGTCGCGAGGAATCCGATCCCGAACGGCTGCTTGACGACG
The DNA here is from genome assembly GCF_024519435.1 of Terrabacter sp. Ter38. Taxonomy (GTDB): domain Bacteria; phylum Actinomycetota; class Actinomycetes; order Actinomycetales; family Dermatophilaceae; genus Terrabacter. Next base: position 115,413 of record NZ_JALJRZ010000003.1, on the reverse strand, counting down.
AAGACGATCACCCCCTGCCGACTCACCTCCGAGAGCATCGGCACGTAGGCACGCGGGTCGACGCGGGCGCCGGGCTGGAAGATCAGGCCGCGGGTCGGCGTGCCGCTCGTCGGCGCGATGACGATCTGGGCGGGGGCGTCCATGACGCGGAGGTCGGCGCTGCCGGACATCGCGGCCACAGCCTCGGGGGTCGCTCCGAAGGGCCGCAGCCAGACGAGGGCCCCGAGCACGACGACCGTGACCAGGACCCCGGCCACCCGGCCGACGACCCGAAGCGCCGGTCGCGTCGCCCGGCGTCGCGGGTCCGGCTCCGAGCGGTCCCGCACGAGGAGCACGACGCCGATGAGACCGCTGGCCGCGAGTGCGATGACCTGGGCCGGGTTGCCGGCCAGCAGGACGGAGTGGTCGAGCAGGAAGAGCACGAGCGGCACGACGAGCCAGAAGATCCCCAGCACGACGGTGAACCGGGCGCGAGGGCGCCGTCGGGCCGTGGCCCCGGCCCCCGCCGGTCCCTCGTCCGGCACGGTCGTCACGCCTCGAGGGTAACCACGCGGGAGGGCGCAGCGGCGGCGTGGACGCCGACATTCCGGGGGACGGACGTCCGGGCCGCGGCGAAGCCGGTGTCGGCCGCACGCCGGGCACCGGGACAGGGCAGGATGTTGGAGTGGAACCGAGCGACGACCGCCGCGCCAGCCCTGGCCGTCGCGCGCCCGGTTCCGCGCCACAGGATGCCGCCGCAGCACGCTCCCCGCACGGGCCTGACGGATCGGCCGCTCCCCCTCCCGCACCCGAGGCCCCGGACGTGCCCGAGGGCGGTCGGCCCGCGGACTTCCGCCAGCCATCGCGCACGACCGCGGCGAACGCGACGCGCGCCGTCGGGCGCGGGCTCGGACGGGCGGCCACCGGCACCGCCCGCCTGACCGCACGCTCGGGACGCTTCGCCGCCGCGAAGGCGCACACGTACACCCACGCCGGCGGGGCCGGCGAGAGCGGTCTCGCCCGGATGACCGAGCTGCACGCGAGCCACACCGCCGGCGACACGATCATGACGCTGGCCCTGGCGGGCACCCTCTTCTTCAACCCGCAGACGGCCCAGGCCCGTGGCGACGTCGCGACGTTCCTGCTGCTGACGATGGTGCCCTTCGTCCTCGTCGCGCCGCTCATCGGGCCGCTCCTCGACCGCTTCTCGCACGGCCGGCGCTGGGCCATCGGCACGACGCTCGCCGTCCGGGCCTTCCTCTGCTGGGTGCTCGCCGAGGCCATCACCCACGACAGCGGCTGGCTCTTCCCGGCTGCGCTCGGGTGCCTCGTCGCCTCCCGGGCCTACACCATCACGCGCGCGGCAGCGGTACCTCGTCTGCTGCCGCCGGGCACGACCCTCGTCAAGGCGAACTCGCGTGTCTCGATGGCCGGGGTCGTCGGTGCGGTCGTCGGCGGCGCGCTGGGCGGGCTGGCCATGCTCGCCGGACCGTCCTGGGCCCTCCGTGTCGGCTTCGTCGTCTTCGTCGTCGCCACCGTCCAGGCCATCCGCCTGCCGGCGCGCGTCGACAGCCCGCTCGGCGAGGTCTCCATCGAGGACACGACCCCGATCCCGGTGCGCGGCGCCCACGACGACCCGAGCGCGCCGGGGGCCGGCTCGCTCCGCGGCACCCGGCGCGGCTGGGGCGACGACCCGGCCCGGCGGCATACGCCCTTGGACGGCGACGCACTCACCGTCGACTCGCTGGGGCCGCTGGCCCGCTTCCGCCGGCGCAAGCAGGCGATCCCCTGGCCGGTCATGCACGCCATGTGGTCGACGGGTGGCACGCGGGTGCTCACCGGCTTCCTCATCCTCTTCATGGCGTTCCTCGCCAAGGAGCACCCCATCGACGGCATCCGCGGCGAGCTCGTCCTCGCGTTCATCGCGGTCGCCATCGGCGTCGGCAACGGCATGGGCAGCGTCGTCGGCAACGTCGTGCGCGACCAGCGGCCCGAGCGCATCGCCATGGTGTCGGTGCTCGCCGCGACCGTCTGCTGCGTCGCGACGGGCATCTGGTACGGCGTGTGGACGCTCGTCGTGCTCGGCTTCGTCCAGGGCATGTCGGCGCAGCTGTCCAAGCTGGGCTTCGACGCGCTCGTGCAGCGCGAGGTCCCCGAGAACGTCCGCACCTCGGTCTTCGCCTGGTCCGAGACGATGCTCCAGGTGCTGTGGGTCGTCGGCGGCACCCTCGGCATCGTGCTCCCCCTCAACCCCTACGTCGGCTTCCCCGTGTGCGCGGTCGCGCTCGTCTGGACCGTCGCCATGGCCGCACGCCAGCGCCGGCGCGCCGCCCCCACCCCACCCCCGAGAGCGAGACGTGCCTGATGGCCGCGCCGTCCCCCCGCCCGCTGGCGGTCCCCGCCGGCCCGGCCGTCCTCGACGTGCTGCCCGCCCTCGACGCGGCCCTGACCGGTCGCTCCCCCGTGCTGCCGTATGCCGCGGGGTCCCCGCCGCCGTCGGTGCCGTCCCACGACCCTGCCGAGCTGCCGGATGGTCTCGCGGTCGCGATCGGCACCTCGGGCTCGACCGGTCGGCCCAAGCGCGCACTGCTGACGGCCGACGCCCTCGAGCGGTCCGCCTGGGCCACCCACCAGGTCCTCGGCGGGAGCGGTGCGTGGTTGCTCGCCATGCCGGCCCACCACGTCGCGGGACTCCAGGTCCTGCTCCGGTCGCTCGCCGCGGGTGTCACACCGGAGGTGCTCGACCTGCGCGACGGCTTCTCGGTCGAGGGCTTCGCGGAGGCCGCGAGCCGGGTGCGGCCCACGAGCGCGGCACCCCGGCGCTACACGGCGCTCGTGCCGACGCAGCTGACCCGTCTCGTCGACGACCCCGTGGGGCTCGAGGCGCTGGGCTCCTTCGACGGGGTGCTCGTCGGCGGTGCTGCGACGCCGCCCGCCCTCGTCGAGCGCTGCCGCTCGCTCGGCGTCGCGCTGAGCCTCACGTACGGCATGAGCGAGACCGCCGGGGGCTGCGTCTACGACGGCATCCCGCTACCCGTCAGCAGGGTCCACGTCGACAACGACCGGCACGTCGTGCTCGGCGGCGACACGGTCGCGCACGGCTACCTCGGCGAGGCACGCCTCAGCCGTGACGCCTTCACCGTCGACCCCGACGGCGTCCGGTGGTTCCGCACCGACGAGCTCGGCCACTTCGACGACGACGGGCTGCTCGTCATCGACGGGCGCGCCGACGACGTCATCAACACGGGCGGCCTCAAGATCAACCCCGGTGTCGTCGAGGACGCCATGACCCGGCACCTCGACGACGTCCTCGACGTCGTCGTGCTCGGCCTTCCCGACCCCGAGTGGGGCGAGGCCGTCTGTGCCGCAGTGACGCTCGTCGACCCGACCGGCCACCTGACGACTCGCGCCGTCCGCGAGAGACTGCGCGGCATCCTCCCGGACGCGGCCCTGCCGCGACGGGTCCTCGTGCTCGCCGAGATCCCCCAGCGGGGGCCCGGCAAACCCGATCGGGCCGCCATCCGACGCGCCGTGCAGGGCCTGGCCTGAGCGGTGGCAAGATGGGGGTGTCCCACCCGTCGCCGAAGGAGGTCGCCGTGCTGCGCGTCGTGCTGATCGCCCTCGTCGTCTTCGCCACGATCTACGCGCTGGTCGACTGCCTCCAGACCGATCGTCGGCTCGTGCGGATCATGCCCAAGACCGTCTGGCTGCTCGCGGTGCTCGTGCCGGTGCTCGGCCCGGTGTTCTGGCTCGTCGCCGGGCGCAGCGACGCCCGGGGCGGACGCGGTCCCGCATCGCGCGGGCCCGGCCGCCGGCCACCCGGGCCCCGAGGCCCGATGGGCCCCGACGACGACCCCGACTTCCTCCGCAAGCTGTAGAAGGACCCCCCGGAACTCCATGGCCACCCTGTCCCAGTGGATCGAGGGCGCTCGCCCCCGCACGCTGCCCGCCGCCGTCTCGCCCATCCTCGTCGGCACCGGCGCCGCCTACCAGACCGGTCACGTCGTCTGGGCGTATGCCGTCCTCGCCCTCGTCGTCGCCCTGGCCCTGCAGGTCGGGGTCAACTTCGCCAACGACTACTCCGACGGCATCCGCGGCACCGACGAGGTGCGCGTCGGGCCGGTGCGGCTCGTGGGCCAGCGGCTCGCCGCACCCCGATCGGTCAAGATCGCGGCCTTCGCGTGCTTCTTCTTCGCCGCGCTCATGGGACTCGCGCTCGTCGGGCTGTCGGAGCTGTGGATCATGATCCCGATCGGCGCGGCGGCCATCGTCGCGGCCTGGTACTACACCGGAGGCACGCGGCCCTACGGCTATCTCGGCCTCGGCGAGGTCTTCGTCTTCGTCTTCTTCGGGCTCGTCGCGACCCTCGGCACCATGGCGACGATGACCCCACCCACCGCCGCGGGCTGGTGGGGCGCCATCGGAGTCGGCTCGCTCGCCTCGGCCATCCTCGTCGCCAACAACCTGCGCGACATCCCGACCGACCGCGAGCACGGCAAGCGCACGCTCGCCGTGCGGATGGGCGAGTCGGGCACCCGCGCCTTCTACGTCGCGCTCATCGCCGTCGCCTTCGTCATGACCGGCCTCGCCTCGCTCACGTCGCCGTGGGCCCTGCTCGCGATCCTGGCGGCGCCGCTCGTGGTGCGGCCGATGCAGGCCGTCGTCGGGCGCGCCACGGGTCCAGGCCTCATCCCCGCGCTGGCCGGCACGGGGCAGTTCCAGCTCGCGTGGTCGGTGCTGCTCGCCGTGGGCCTCGCGCTCGGCCGCGCCTGACCCGGTGAACCGCCGACCCGCGGAGCCGCAGCGGGTCGAGGTGGTCCCGCGTGACCCGACGCGGCGGCCGACGTCCGACCTGGTGGGTGCGGCATTCGGCTGACGGGCACGCGTCCCGGTGCCACCGTGGACGGATGACCGAGGAGATCGACGTCGTCGTCGTCGGGGCCGGGCAGGCGGGCCTCGCGACGAGCCACGAGCTCGACCAGCGCGGCATCGAGCACGTGGTCCTCGAGGCGAGCGTGCCCGGGTCGTCATGGCTCGGCCGGTGGGACAGCTTCACCCTCGTCGGCCCCAACCACACCGTCCGCCTGCCGGGCGCTGCCTACGACGGCGACGACCCCGGCGGCTTCATGACCCGCACCGAGGTGACCGGGCACCTGCAGGCGTACGCCGGCCGGCTCGGCCGGGTGCGCGAGGGAGTCCCCGTGCACGGGCTCTGGAGGCGCGACGACGCGTTCGAGCTGCGCACCGACCACGACTCGATCCGCAGTCGCATCGTCGTCGTGGCGACGGGCGCCTACCAGCAGCCGCTTCGACCGGCGGCCGTGGCCGGGCTCGCGCCGGAAGTACCGTGCGTCGACGTGCTCGGCTACCGGAACCCGGGCGCGCTGCCCGACGGCGCGGTGCTCGTCGTGGGGAGCGGACAGAGCGCGTGCCAGATCGCGGAGGAGCTCGCCCTGTCCGGGCGCGACGTCGTCATGGCGTGCGGCAGGGCGCCATGGTTCCTGCGGCGCGTCGGCGGCCGCGACCTCTTCGACTGGCTGATGGACTCGGGCTTCTACGAGCAGACGCCCGACCAGCTGCCGAGTCCTGCTGCGCGCCACGGCGCCAACGTCCAGGCGACCGGCGCCGGCGGCGGGCACGACCTGCACTACCGGACCCTCGCCGCGCTGGGCGTGCGTCTCGTGGGACACCTCGTCGACGTCGACGGGCACGCGGCGCGGTTCGCGCCCGACCTCCCCGAGGTCATCGCGGCCGGCGACGCCGGGTTCGGGTTCGTGCGCGAGACCATCCTCGACGGCTGCCGGGACCGCGGCGTGCCGGCGCCCGAGATCCCGGAGCCCGGTCCTCTCGACACGTCGGCGCCCACCGAGCTGGACCTGCGGGGCTTCGGAGCGGTCGTCGTCGCCACGGGCTTCCGCTCGCGCTACACCGAGTGGGTCGACGTCCCCGGGCTCGTCGACGAGCAGGGCTTCCCCGTGCACGTCGACGGCGAGAGCGTCGTGGCTCCCGACCTGCACTTCGTCGGTGTCCACTTCCTGCGCCGGCGCCGCTCGTCCCTGCTCTTCGGGGTCGGGGACGACGCCACGGCCACGGCCACCCGCATCGCCACCCGCCTCGGCCTCCCCACCTGACCTCCGTCCGTCGACTGGGTCCGGCGCTCGCTCGAGTGGGCTGGGCGCTCGCTCGAGTGGGCTGGGCGCTCGCTCGAGCGGGGCTGGGCGCCCTTCGAGTGGCGGTCAGCGGTCGGCGTTGCGGGGGTCCTCGGTTGCTGCGGCACCCGTGGTGTCGGCGTCGCGGGCGGGACGCTCGTCCTCGAGGTCCTCGGCGAACTCGTCGCTCGTCGGGTCGACCGCCTGCTTCGCCTCGAGCTTCGCCTCGTGGCGCTCGACGAGCTTGGCCGTGATCTCGTCACGCATGCCGCGCAGCAGGATGTAGGACGCGGCCGCCGAGGCGATCGCCGAGGCACCGAGCAGGAGCACGGGGTTGTTGCGCAGGCCGATGAGCCAGAAGAGGAAGAGGAAGCCGAAGAAGATGAGGATGCGGAGCAGGGAGTAGCGGACCACGTCAGATCACCGTCACATGCCCGAGTAGTTGTGCATGCCGACGAAGGTCGAGACGAGGTTGACCAGCGTGAAGTTGATGATGACGGCGACGTAGCCCGCGAGCGCGATGTACATCGACTTGCGGTGGTCGACCCCGGCCGTGGCGCGGCTGTGCATGTAGGCGGCGTAGACCGTCCAGATGACGAAGGTCCAGACCTCCTTGGGGTCCCACTGCCAGTAGGCGCCCCAGGCCTGCTTGGCCCAGATGGCTCCCGCGATGAGCGTGAACGTCCAGAGGATGAAGGCGACCATGTTGAGGCTGTATGCCGTCCGCTCGAGCGAGGCGGACGACGGCAGCGACTCGATGAAGGTGGGCTTGGCCGGCGGCTTCTCCTCGCGGCGCAGGCGCACGAGGTAGAGCAGGCCGACCGCGAAGGCCAGCGTGAAGAAGGCGACGGCGAGGAAGGCCACCGTGACGTGGATGCCGAGCCAGTAGGACTTGAGGGCCGGCATGAGCTCGCCGGCCTCCGTGTAGAGCACCGTCAGCGCGAGACCGAGCACGAGCAGGATGGGCGTGACGATGAAGACCCCGAGCCACTGCCAGTTGTTGCGCTTGGCGAGCACGCTGTAGGTGGCCCCGACGGCCGCGGCGGCGGCCGTCGCGAACTCGAACATGTTGCCCCACGGCGGGCGGCCTACGGCGAGGCCGCGCATGAGCACCGACGCGACGAGCAGCGCCGAGGCGAGGTAGGTGAGCATCAGGGCGATGCTGCCGCGCTGGCGGCTCTTGAGGCTCTCCTCGAAACCCGGCCCGGCCGCATTCCGGCGCTTCGCGCCGGCTCCAGGCGTCGCGGGGCGGCGCTCGGTCGGAGTGGGTGCGCCGGAACCGACGAGGACGTCCTCGCGCTCGTTGGCGGCGACCTCGGCGACGGCCTTCGAGTCGGCCACCGTGGGTGCTCGCGCCGCCAGGTGCCAGGTGAAGGCGAGCATGGCGAGCGTGTAGACGATCATCGACGCGTAGAGCGCGGCGTTGGCATTGGCTGCGAGGTTCACGAGCGGTCGGTCCGTTCTGCAAGGCGGTCGTGCACGCCGGTCGTGATCGCGGTGACGATCGCGGCGAGCCCGGGGTCGGAGTCCTTCGAGAGGCCACCGATGGTGACCACGGTAGCCGGTCGCCCGTCGGCGCCGGCAGGGCTGTCGAGCGTGCCGCGGTCGGGGCCGTCGGGGCCGTCGCCCGCGGGGGCCGGGCGCACGCGGACGAAGACGCGGCGGCGCTTGATCGTGAGACCGAGGATGAGGCCGAGCGTCGCGAGGATCGCGCTGACGAGGCTGATCGGTGCGCCGGGGTCGGTGCGCACCGAGAGGCCGGCGAAGCGCTTGACGCTGTCGAAGGTGATCGAGCCGCGGTCGCCCGGGAGCTGGTAGGTCTGGCCCGGCTTGAGGCGGATGAGGGCGGGCGAGCCGTCGGCCTTGGTCACCTGCTTCATCTCGTCGGTGTTGAGCGTGTAGACCGACTGCGGAGCGCCGCCCGGGAAGAGGTTGCCCTCCCAGACCGAGAGCGCCACCTCGGGGTTGTTGGTGTCGGGGAAGATCGACACCGGCCCGTTGGTGAAGGTCGGCTCGGCGGTCGGCAGGAAGAAGCCGGTGAAGCCGAGCTGCTTCGGCGAGGCCGACGGCACCTTGATGACACCGACCGAGCGGTAGTTGCCGTCCTGCGGCAGGAACGGCGTCGCCTCGCGGTAGAGCACGGAGCCCTGGGCGTCCTTGACCGTGATGACGGGCGTGTAGCCGTTGCCGAGCAGGAAGATGTCGGCGCCGTCGACGGTGATCGGGTGGTTGACCGAGACGTTCTCGCTGTTCTTCGGGGCGCCGGGCGAGCTCTGCAGCGTCGTCTGCGCGTCGAAGAGGCGCGGCGTGCCGAACGAGCGGCCGGGCGTCTCGTTGAACTCGACGTGCAGCTGGTCGAGCTTGAGCACGAAGGGCGGCAGCGTCTCGGTGTCGACCCACGGGCCGGGCGAGATCGTGTTGTAGGTGCCCGCGGACGACGCGAACGTGTCGCCCTCGGCGAGGATGATGTCGCCGCGCCAGCCGAGCAGGTGGCCGACCGCCATGCCGATGATGATGCCGGTCAGGGCCAGGTGGAAGAGCAGGTTGCCGGTCTCGCGGAGGTAGCCGGACTCGGCGGAGACGCTCGTCGCGTCGTGCGAGTGCAACCGGAACCGCTTACGCCTCAACACGGCTCGCGCGGCCGCCAGTGCTTCATCGGGTGAGAGGGTCGTCGTGATCTCGGCGTGCTCGTCGAGGCGCCTGAGCCGGGCGGGAGCGCGCGGGGGCCGCGAGCGCAGGGCCGACAGGTGCACCTTCGTGCGCGGCACGATGCAGCCGACGAGGGAGACGAAGAGCAGCAGGTAGATCGCCGAGAACCACGGTGACGCGTAGACGTCGAAGAAGCCGAGCTTGTCGAGCCACGGGGAGCTCGTCGGGTTCTGGGCGATGTAGTCGGCGACCCGGCCGGCGTCGATGTTGCGCTGCGGGAAGATCGAGCCCGGGACTGCGGCGATGGAGAGCAGCAGGAGCAGGAAGAGCGCCGTGCGCATGCTCGTCAGCTGCCGCCAGCCCCAGCGGAGCATCCCGACCGCGCCGAGGGTCGGCAGCACCGGCTCCTGCCGGTCGGGACGCATCCCCGTGCGTAGGCCGTCGCCGCCCGGCGCGCCCGACGTGGGCTTCGCGCCCGGCGCCCCCTTCTCAGCGCTCCCGGTGCTCCCGGTGCTCTGGGTGCTCTCGGTGCTCTCGGTGGCGGGGTTGGTGTCGGTGCTCATGTCAGATCGCCACCTGGAAGCCGTTGACGAGCCGCACCTGGAGCCAGACGATGACATCCTCCCAGACCCCGGTCAGCATGAGCAGGCCCACCGCGACGAGGAGCAGTCCGCCGACGTTCTGGAGGGCGCGGCGGTGCCGGCGCAGCCAGTCGCTCGCCGTGCCGGCGCGTTCCCACAGGGCCGCCATGAGCACGAACGGCAGACCCAGTCCGATCGAGTAGACGGCTGCCAGCGCGAGGCCGCGTCCGATCGAGCCGGACTCGGCCGAGATCGGGGCGGCCATGGCCTGGATGGCCCCGAGCGTCGGGCCCATGCACGGCGACCAGCCGATGGCGAAGGCGGCGCCGAGCAAGGGCGCCCCCGCGAGTCCGGCACGCGGTCGCCAGCTCACCGGGGCGGCATACGACCGGCCGAGCCCGAGGAAGAGCAGACCCATGAGCAGGACCACGGCACCGCCGACGCGCAGCAGCGCGCTCTGGTGCTCCCTGAAGGCGAGGCCGACGGCCGAGACGGCGGCCGCCGCGATGAGGAAGACGACCGTGAACCCCAGGACGAAGAGGAGCGCCCCCACGACGAGCCGGCCGCGCGACCGCTTCTCGAGCGCTACGTCGGACAGACCGGTGACGTAGCCGAGGAATCCGGGCACGAGGGGAAGCACGCACGGTGAGGCGAACGAGACGAACCCGGCCACGAGGGCGACGAGCCCCGCGGCGAGGAGTGACCCGGAGGCGAGCTCGGTACCCACGAGGACCTCAGGCCTTCTCGGCGAGGACGTCGTCGATGAGGCCGAGCAGGGTCGTCGTGGAGACAGGACCGGAGACTCGGGCCGCGATGCGGGCCTGCTGGTCGAGCACGAGCGTCGTCGGGGTGGCCGAGGCCTTGCCCTGGAGGGCGAGGATCGGGAGGCCGCCTTCGTAGGCCAGCGAGGGGTAGGTCACCGCCTTGGCCGTCTGGAAGGCGAGCCCCGTCTCGGGTCCCTCGAGCTTGTCGAGGCCGATGAAGTCGACCTTCTTGCCCTTCGCCTGCACGGTCTCCCATGCCTTCTGCAACGCGGGCGTCTCCTCGATGCAGGGCGGGCACCACGAGCCCCAGACGTTGACGACGAGTACGGTGCCGGCGCGCTCGGCGCTGCTCCACGCCTTGCCCTCGAGGGTCGTGCCGGCCAGCTTCACCGGCTCGCCACGGTCAGTGGAGGGCAGCTGCTCGATGGAGCCGTCACCCGCGACGTAGCCCTTGCGGTCACCCGAGCGGGCCTGGTCCGCAACGGAGTTCGGGTCGGACGAGCAGGCGGCAGCGAACGTCACGAGGCCCCCGGCCATGGCGACGGCGCCCCACCGCAGTGCGGTGCGTCGGTCGAGGTGGTCCATCAGGCGCCCACGCTCTTGCTCGCCCTCGCGAGCAGCTCCGCAGCCGGTTCGGAGTACGTGATCGACGCGAGCTCGTCGCCGCGGTAGGTCAGCGACGTCAGCGAGGCGAGCGTGCACTCGCGCTTGCGCGGGTCGTGCCAGAGCCGCCGTCCCTCGAGCTTGTTGCGCACGGTCCAGACCGGTAGCTGGTGGCTGACGACGACGGCCTCGTGCCCGCGAGCGGCGTCGCGCGCGTCGGCCACGGCTGCGAGCATGCGGGTCGCGATGTCCTCGTAGGGCTCGCCCCACGAGGGCTTCGTGATGTCGCGGAAGAGGTGCCAGTTGCGTGGGTGGAGCAGGTCCAAGGGCCCGACCGACCGGCCCTCGAACTGGTTCTCGGACTCGATGACGCGCACGTCGGTGGCGATCTCGACGCCGTGGTCGGCCGCGATGGGAGCCGCAGTCTCCTGCGCGCGTTCGAGCGGTGAGGCGACGACATACGTGATGTCGTTGACCTGGAGGTGAGCCGCGACGAGGCGCGCCATCTCCTGGCCGAGGTCGGAGAGGTGGAAGCCGTCGAGGCGCCCGTAGAGCACGCCGTCGGGGTTGTGGACCTCACCGTGTCGCATGAGGTGCACGACCGTGAGGTCGTCGGCGCCCGGCGCCACCCCGCTCGTGCTCTCACCCATGGGCGACAGTCTCTCAAACGTCGTGCTCAGGACCGAATCCGCACCCGAGCCTGTGCACCCCCTGTGACGTGCGGCGACACCCAGCCGGGCCCCGCCGACGTGGCCCCACGCGTACGCCGTCGGTGGAGGTCTCGGGCACCCGTGGCCGAGGTCACGCCGTCGTTGGGACGACCGGCGCCCGGGAGGGGTGGCGGCCCTACACTCCGTGACGTGTCGTGGTCACTCTGGCTGACGCTCGTCGCGACGGGCGCGCTCATCTCCTTCACCCCCGGGGCCGGCGCCATCAACACGATGGCGAACTCGCTCGGGTCCGGCTGGACCCGCTCGATCTGGGGCATCCTCGGCCAGCAGGTCGCGCTGCTCACCCACATCGCCGTCGTGGCCGCCGGTGTCGGCGTCCTCGTCGCGGGCTCACCGGTGCTCTTCACCGTCATCCGGTTCGCCGGCGCCGCGTACCTCGTCCACCTCGGGGTCCGACAGTTCCGGTCGCGTGCCGCGGCGGCACGGGTGGGTGAGGTGCAGCGCGAGCCGGTGTGGTCGATGTTCCGCCGCGGGCTGCTCGTCAACCTCACCAACCCGAAGGCCGTCGTCTTCTTCCTCGCGTTCACGCCGCAGTTCATCCGGCCGGAGCAGCCTCTGCTACCGCAGTACGCCGTGCTCGCCGCGACGGTGATCGCCATCGACGTCATCGTCATGTGGTTCTTCTTCGCCGCGGCGGCACGCGGGCTGGGGCGGCTGACCCAGCGCGAGTCGGGCCAGCGCACCCTCAACCGCGTCTTCGGCGGTCTCTTCGTCGGCGTCGGGGTGCTCCTCGCCGCCGTCCACTAGAGCCGGGACGACCGGCGTCAGACGAGCTCGGGTACGTCGAGGTGCGCGATGGCGATGGAGAACTCGCCGATCTGGGTGATCCGCATGCCGGTCTCCTGCACGAGGTCGGCCCGCAGGCCCATCGCCGCGTTGCGGGTCGCCATCATCGCCTGCAGTGAGTCGTACGTCGCGGTGACGCACGCCCGGCCGGAGGCACGGTCGACGAAGAGGCTGGCGCTGCAGAAGCCCTCGAGCTGCTCGACCCGCGGCATGATGCCCATCCGGAAGGCGTCGAGCATCCGGTCGACCATGGCCGGGTCGCCCTCGGTCCACGTCACCCGGGCGGCGCAGCCGTCGGCGACGCGGTGGTCCCGGTGGAGGTAGGCGATCTCCCACTCCTCGACGGTGGCCTCACCGCCGAGCAGGTCGGCGGCCTGGCGACGCAAGGGGACGACGGTGTCGGCGGTGGCGCGCATCGCGGCCTCGTCGCGCCATGCCGTCGTGACGATGCACTGGCCGCTGACACGGTCGGCGACCATGGACAGGCCGACGCAGCCGTCCATCGCCCTGACCTGCGGCATCACCACGTCCTGCACGTGTGCGATGCCGCTCTCGATCATGCCGGGACGGCCCAGGACCGTCGTGGAGCGTGCGTGCACGACCCCACCTCCCTCGGTCGGGGCGGCACCCCGACGGCGCCGCCGTCACCGACCAGCGTCCTCCTCGTGGGTCGAGCCCACAATCCCCCGCCGGCGTATGCCGTGACGCGCCCTCCCCCACGCCGGTTCGAGTGATCGCGGCTGGCCGTTGGCGGCCGCGACCACCTCGAACCGGTGTTGCGTGAAGGGTGGCGCCGGGTCAGTCCGCGCGCTCAGTCCACGGAGGCAGCCGCGCGGGCCGCGGCCGGTAGGGCGGCCAGCACGTGGTCGACGGCCTCGTCGTCGTGCGAGGCCGAGACGAACCACGACTCGAAGGCGCTCGGCGGCAGGTGCACGCCCTGGCTCAGCATCGAGTGGAAGAACCGGCGGAAGGCGTCGGTGTCCTGGTCCTTGGCGTCGTCGTAGTTCGCGACGGCCCCGTCGCGGAAGAAGACGGAGAACATCGAGCCGGCCCACTGGATCGTGTGCGGCACCGAGGCCGCGGAGAGCTCGCTCGCGACGGCGTCGGCGATCGTGTGCGACACGACGTCGAGGCGCTCGTACACGGCGGGCGTGCAGCCCTGGAGCGTCGCGAGACCAGCGGCGGAGGCGACAGGGTTGCCGGACAGCGTGCCGGCCTGGTAGACGGGCCCTTGCGGAGCGAGGAGCGCCATGACATCGGCACGACCGCCGAAGGCCGCAGTCGGGAAGCCGCCGCCCATCACCTTGCCGAAGGTGAACAGGTCGGGCGTCCCTGCGGCATAAGGGCCCTCGAGGCCGTAAAAGCCTGAGTCGCTGCACCGGAAGCCGGTCATCACCTCGTCGGAGACGAGCAGAGCGCCGTGACCCCTGGTGACGCGGAGCAGTGCCTCGGTGAAGCCGGGAGCGGGCGGGACGACGCCCATGTTGCCGGCCGCGGCCTCGGTGATGACGGCGGCGATCTCGTGTCCGCGCTCGGCGAAGGCGGCCTCGACGGCCGGGACGTCGTTGTAGGGCAGGACGATCGTCTCGCGGGCGCTCGAGCGCGGGACGCCGGCCGAGTCCGGGAGGGCGAAGGTCGCGACACCCGATCCCGCCGAGGCGAGGAGGGCGTCGACGTGACCGTGGTAGCAGCCGGCGAACTTGACGACGACGTCGCGGCCGGTGAACCCGCGGGCGAGGCGGATGGCCGACATCGTCGCCTCGGTGCCGGAGTTGACGAGGCGGACCTGCTCGACGGGATCGACCCGCCGGACGATCTCCTCGGCCAGGCGCACCTCGTTCTCGCTCGGCGTGCCGAACGAGAAGCCGCGAGCCGCCGCCTCGGTCACGGCCGCGAGGACGTCGGGATGCGCGTGGCCCAGGATCATCGGGCCCCACGAGCAGATGAGGTCGACGTAGCTCTTGCCGTCGGCGTCAGTGAGCCATGGACCGGCCCCGCTCGCCATGAAGCGCGGCGTGCCACCGACCGCCCGGAAGGCGCGCACCGGCGAGTTGACCCCACCGGGGATCACCTCGCTGGCCCGTGCCAGGAGCGCGGCGGACGCCGGGGCGTCGGTGGTCGTCTGGACGGTGACGGGCTGCGAGCTCATGCACCCAGTCTCTCAACCGATGCTGGGTGCGCGGACCGCCGGGTCGTCAGTGGCCGCTCGTGCCGTCGGGGTCGAGGTGGTCACGCACGATGGCCATGGCGTCGCCGATCGCCGTGAACTGCGTCGGGGTCATGATGTCGACGAGATTGGCACGCACGCTCTGCACGTGGACGCGCGCGATGTCGCCGACGGCGGCCAGACCACCGGTGGTCAGGACGAGCTCGACGCCGCGCTTGTCGTCGGAGCACTGCTCGCGCGTCACCCAGCCGCGGTCCTCGAGCCGCTTCGCGGTGTGCGTCAGCCGGCTGCGCGACTGCACGACCATGGCCGCGAGCTCGGACATCCGTAGCCGGTGGTTCGGGCTCTCGGAGAGCATCGAGATGATCTCGTACTCGCTCAGCTGCAGACCGGCGTCGCCGAGCGCGTCGTCGAGCGCACGCTCGAGCAGCCTCGTGCCGCGCAGGACGGCTCGCCACGACGCCTGTTCGGCGTCACTGAGCCACCGCACCCCGTCGTCCCCTGTACCTGACATGTCAACCTCCTGAGATTGCACAGATGGTAGTGGTGTCAGGCGGTCCATTCGGTCACGTCGAGCGCGAAGTACGTCAGCACGACCTGAGCACCGGCGCGGCGGATCGAGGTGAGGGACTCGATCGCGGCGGCCCGGAGGTCGATCCAGCCGTTCGCCGCAGCCGCGTGGATCATGGAGTACTCGCCCGACACCTGGTAGGCCACGACCGGCACCGATGCCCGCTCGGCCGCGGCCGCGACGACGTCGAGGTAGGACATCGCCGGCTTGACCATCACCATGTCGGCGCCCTCGGCGATGTCGAGGTCGATCTCGCGGAGGGACTCGACGATGTTGGCGGGGTCCTGCTGGTACGTGCGGCGGTCGCCCTGCAGGCTCGACTGGACGGCCTCGCGGAAGGGGCCGAAGAAGGCCGAGGCGTACTTGGCGGAGTAGGCGAGGATCACGGTGTCGGTGAGGCCCTCGGCGTCGAGCGCCTCACGGATGACGGCGACCTGCCCGTCCATCATCCCGGAGGGCGCCACGACGTGGGCGCCTGCGCGAGCCTGCGCGACGGCCATCTCGGCGTAGAGGAGGTTGGTGGCGTCGTTGTCGACGCGACCGTGCTCGTCGAGCACACCGCAGTGCCCGTGGTCGGTGAACTCGTCGAGGCACGTGTCGGCCATGACGACGAGGTCGTCACCGACGGCGTCGCGGACGGCGCGCAACGCGACGTTGAGGATGCCGTCGGGGTCGATGGCGCCCGAGCCCGTCGCGTCCTTCTCCTGTGGCACGCCGAAGAGCATGATCCCGCCGAGTCCGGCCGCGACGCAGCGGTGGGCGACGTCGACGACGCTCTCGAGCGTGTGCTGGTCGACGCCCGGCATGCTCGTGATCGGGCGCGGCTCCGTCAGACCTTCGCCGACGAAGACGGGCAGCACGAGGTCCCGCGGGTGCAGCCGGGTCTCGGCGACGAGGGATCGCAGGACGGAGGTCTGGCGCAGGCGACGGGGACGCTCGATCACCGGGGCCCCGTCTCAGCGGGCGCGGCGGCGCGAGGCCGGACGCTTGTCGCTGGGACGCTGCACCGGCTGACCCGCCTCGGCCGCAGCGACGGCGAGCCCGACGCCGTGGCCGGCGAGCGCGTCGACGAGGCTGAGGGCCGAGGCCTCGGGCGCGAGGACGTCGACCCGGAGGCCGTGCTCCTGCGCCGTCTTGGCCGTGGCCGGCCCGATGCACGCGACGACCGTCGCGGCGTGGGGCTTTCCGGCGATGCCGACGAGGTTGCGCACCGTCGAGCTCGACGTGAAGAGGACGGCGTCGTAGTCACCGCCCTTGATGGCGTCTCGGATCGACGCGGCCGGTGGGGCGGCCCGCACCGTCCGGTAGGCGGTGACGTCGTCGACCTCCCAGCCCATGTCGCGCAGACCGGCGACGAGCGTCTCGGTCGCGATGTCGGCGCGGGGCAGCAGCACGCGGTTGATCGGGTCGAGGACCTCGTCGAACTCGGGCCACGACTCGAGCAGGCCGGCAGCGGACTGCTCGCCCGCGGGCACGAGGTCGGGGTTGATGCCCCACTCGCGGAGAGCAGCGGCGGTGACGCCACCGACCGCGGCGACCTTGAGGCCGGCGAAGGCCCGGGCGTCGAGCCCGAACTCCTCGAAGCGCTCGCGCACGGCGCGCACGGCGTTGACCGACGTGAACCCGACCCACTCGTAGCGTCCGGTGACGAGGCCCTTGACGGCCTTCTCCATCTGCTGCGGCGTGCGCGGCGGTTCGACGGAGATGGTCGGCACGACGTCGGCCGTGGCGCCGTAGCCGGCAAGCCGGTCGACCATGGAGCCGGCCTGGGCCTGCGTGCGCGGCACGAGCACCTTCCAGCCGAAGAGCGGCTTGGACTCGAACCACGAGAACTCGTCACGCAGGCCGACGTTGGGAGACACGACGGCGAGCGACACCTGCAGCGGCTCCTTGCCACCGAAGACCCCGTCGGCGTCGCCGAGGGTCGTCGCGACGGAGGACTGGCGCACGGTGGTGCCGTATGCCGTCAGCGCCACGAGGGCGTCCGACGGACGTCCCGCAGCGCGCAGCGCGGCGAGGGCGGCGCGGATGCCTTCGGTGCCGCCGAGCAGCACGAGGGTGTCGGTGTCGGCGGCGTAGGCGGACCAGTCGACGCAGGAACGGTCGACCCCGACGACGTGGACCGCCCCGGTCGACTTCGACGTCAGAGGCACCCCGGCATACGTCGGCCCGGCGGTGAGCGCCGACACCCCCGGCACGACGTCGTAGGTGATGCCGGCCTTGCGGCAGGCACGCACCTCCTCGACGAGGCCGTTGAAGGTCGCGGGGTCACCGTCCATGAGGCGCACGACGAGGCCGCCGGGGGCGACCGACTTCGCGGCCTTGACGACGAGCTTGGCGCGCACCGCGTGGGTGAGCTCCTGGCCCTGCTCGCCGTGGCCGGCGTCGATGATCTCGACGTCGGGGCGGGCGTGCTCGAGGACGACGTCGTCGCGGGCGATCCTGTCGAGGACCACGACGTCAGCGGCGGCGAGCAGGTCGCGGCCGCGCAGCGTCATGAGGCCGGGGTCGCCCGGTCCGGAGCCGACGAAGGCGACACACGCCGGCGTCGTCGCGTGGGTGGGAGTCGAGTCCGTCTGCTCTGACGGCTGGCGAGAAGGAGTCACGAAACTTGCTCCGGTTGGTGTGGGGCGTGGTCTGGGGCAGGTCCAGCTGACGTGGCGACCTGGAGGTCGGCGGCGCCGTCCTCCAGCAGGATCCGGGCCAGGCGCGAGCCGAGAACCGCCGGCTCGTCGTAGGGCCCGACGAGCGAGCGGCGCAGCTCGACCGAGCCGTCCTCCGCGCCGGCGAAGGCGCGCAGCGACAGCTCGAGGCCGTCGTCGCCCTCGACGACCTCGGCGAGCGCCCCCACGGGTGCGGTGCATCCGGCCTCGAGCGTCGCGAGCAGCGAGCGCTCGGCCTCGACGCAGGCCCGCGTGTCGGGGTCCTCGAGCACGGACACGGCGGCCACGACGTCGTCGCGGTCGGACCGGCACTCGACGGCGAGGGCGCCCTGACCGGGCGCCGGCAGCACCTGGATCGGGTCGATGACCTCGGTGGCCTCGTCGAGACGGCCGAGCCGGGCGAGTCCGGCGCGCGCGAGCACGACTGCGTCGAGCGCACCGGAGGAGACGAATCCGATCCTGGTGTCGACGTTTCCGCGGATCGGACGGATCTCGATGCCGAGCCCGAGCGCTGCGATCTGGGCGGTGCGACGCGGCGAGCCGGTGCCGACGACGGAGCCCGCGGGCAGCTCGCCGAGCGTCAGCCCGTCGCGCGCCACGAGCACGTCGCGGCTGTCCTCGCGGACTGGGACCGCGGCAACGAGGAGACCCGGTTCAGGTGCTGTCGGGAGGTCCTTGAGCGAGTGCACGGCGACGTCGATGCGACCGTCGAGCAGAGCACGTCGGATGGCCGCGGCAAAGACGCCGGTGCCACCGATCGCGGTGAGCAGCTCACCCGAGACGTCGCCCTCCGTCGTGATCTCGACGAGCTCGACCTCGTGGCCGGCCTCGCGCAGCCGGGCGGCCACCCAGCGGGACTGGGTGGTGGCGAGGGCCGATCGGCGCGTGCCGAGACGCAGGGCGGTCATGGCTGGGCCCGCTGCGGGGGCGTGGACACGTTGGCGACATCCTTGGGCTCGAGGTCGAAGAGCTCGCGCAGGGCGGCGGCGTAGTCGTCGCCGCTGCCCTCCATCGCGAACTCCTTGACCCGCATGGTCGGCGTGTGGAGCAGCTTCTCGACGATGCGGTGCACGGCGAGGCCGACCTCCGCACGGGTGGCCTCGTCGAGGCCGGGCAGCCGCTGGTCGAGCCGCTCCATCTCGGTCGCGACGAGCGCGGCGGCGCGGGCGCGCAGGGCGGCGACGGTGGGCGCCACGGACTTCTCCATGCGGCGCGTCAGGTAGTCGGCGACCTCACCGGTGACGAGCTCGCGCACACGGACGACCTGGGAGGTGTCGGCGCGACCCTCGAGCAGGAGCCCCAGCGACTGGAGGTCGATGAGCGAGACGCCCGGGACGGCGTGGGGCCAGGACACGACGGGCTCGACGTCGCGCGGGAGGGCGAGGTCGACGACGACCTGGGGTCGCCCCCCGCGGCGACTCGCGCTGGCAGCCAGCATGTCGGCCGTGATGACGTGGCCGACCGCTCCGGTGCAGGTGATGACGAGGTCGCTCGCGGCGAGGACCTCGGCCAGGTTGTCCCAGGGACGGGCCACGCCGGACGTCGTCACCGCGAGGCGCTCAGCACGCTCGGGTGTGCGGTTGACGATGGTGAGGGACCCGATGCCCTGGCGTGCGACGGTCGCGGCGGCGAGGCCGCTCATGCCACCGGCCCCGACGACGGCGGAGGAGACGGCCTCGAGCGGGCCGAGGACGGCGGCGGCCTCCTCGAGCGCGATCTGCACGAGCGAGACGCTGTGCTGGTCGATGTCGGTCTCGGTGTGGGCGCGCTTGCCGACGCGCAGGGCGCCCTGGAAGAGCGCGTTGAGCGACTCCCCCACCTGACCGCGGCCCTGGGCCCCGGCGAGCGCGTCGCGCATCTGACCGAGGATCTGGGCCTCGCCGACGGCCATCGAGTCGAGCCCGCAGGCGACGGTGAAGGCGTGCGCGATGGCGGCGTCGTCGTAGCGCACGTACAGGTGTTCGGCGAGGGCCTCGGCGCGGGCGGCGAGGGCGTCGGCCGGGTCGCCCGGGGGCAGGTCGGCGACCCGGCGCCCGGCCTCGGGCTCCTCGACGCCGGCAGCGAGGGCGAGCGCCTCACCGATGGCGGCGACGGCGGGGTGGAAGGCGGGCACCGACGCGTAGACCTCGAGGCGGTTGCACGTGGAGAGCACGACGGCTTCGGTGGCCGTGGCCGAGCTGAGCACGGAGGCGGCGATGGCCTCGGCGCGGCCGGGGCGCTCGGAGAGCGCCTCGAGCACCGACAGCGGGGCGGTGTGGTGGGACAGGCCGATGACGAGAAGGCTCATGGGGCGGCCACCGCCGCCCGGAGGTCGCCCGCGGCCAGCGACTTGCGCTGGGCGTGGAAGGCGAGGATCTGCAGCTCGGTCGAGAGGTCGACCCGGCGTACGTCCACGCCGCTCGGGACCGAGAGCACGGCGGGCGCGAAGTTGAGGATCGAGCTGATGCCTGCGCCGACGAGGGCGTCGCAGACGGCCTGCGCAGCCGGCGCGGGCGTCGCGATGACGCCGATGGCGATGGGGTCGACGGCGTGGTGCTCGGTGAGCTCGGCGAGGGGGCGGATCGCCACCCCGACGATCTTCTCGTCGGCGAGGGCGGGGTCATCGTCGTAGAGACCGACGATGCGGAAGCCCTTGGTGACGAAGCCGGAGTAGGAGGCGAGCGCGTGCCCGAGGTTGCCCATCCCGACGATGGCGACGGGCCAGTCCTCGGTCAGGCCGAGGGCGCGGGAGATCTCGAGAGCGAGCGTCTCGACGTCGTAGCCGACGCCGCGGACCCCGTAGGAGCCGAGGTGGCTGAGGTCCTTGCGCAGCTGCGCGGAGCGCACTCCGACCTCGGCCGCGAGCTCTTCCGACGAGACCGACAGGACGCCGTCCTCAGCGAGGCGCGAGAGCGTTCGGAGGTACTCGGGAAGCCGCGCGACGGTTGCGTCGGGGATCTCGCGACGCAGTGCTGGGTCGGCGGACACTCTTGCTCACCGGCTCCTCTCGAACGAGGCGTTCTGCCACACGCGGAGCACGTGGGGACCCGATCAGGCTAGACGTTTGTGAACCCATGCACAAAGTTGACTTCGACGGCCTACCACGGCATGGGATGCACCGGTGAGGCAGGTCACCGGAGCGCGGCGCGCAGGCGTGCCTCGTCGACCCGCCAGAAGTCGTGGCGCCTCCCGTCGACGAACGTCACCGGGATCTGCTCGGCGTAGCGCCGCAGCAGCTCCGGGTCGTCATCGACGGACTGCTCCTGCCAGGTCACGCCGAGCTCGCCCGCCACCCGCTCGACGACGGCGCGCGCCTCGTCGCACAGGTGGCATCCGGCGCGCCCGAGGAGGACGACCCGCGGTGGGACCCCGGCAGCCGGGACTCCGGCAGCCGGGACCGCGGGAGCGTCTGGAGCGTCGAGGGGCTGCTCGCTCGTCATGCCGTCCACTGTAGGCACGCTCACGGCGCCGGACGTCGGGTGCACCACAAAACGTCACCGGGGTCCCATGCGCGGGCGCGTTCCGACAGACTGTCCACAATGCGCGCGAACAGGACGTCGGGTCGTCGGCCCCCACCTGTCCTCGCACCGGGAACGACCCCGGGGCGGGCGTCGATGACGCCTGCCTGCCCGGCGCTCCCGGGCACGGTCCCGGCGATCCTCGCGCCCACGGCATACGCCCTGCCGACGTGGCGCTCGGCGCTCGACGCGATCTGGTCGGCCCTGGCCGACGCGGGCGCCGAGGGCGGCGGTCTGACCCGCACCTCCCCGGGCTCCCCGGGCTCCCTGGGCTCCCCAGGCGCTGCCGGCTGGCGACGGCACCCGGAGCGCGACGCCGACGAGCAGGCCCGCATCGCTGCCCTCGTCGAGCTCGCCCAAGGTGGCGACAAGGAGGCCTTCGCGCAGCTCTACGACGTCTACGTCGACACGGTCTTCCGCTACGTGCTCGTCCGGGTCGCGAACCGCGCGCTCGCCGAGGACCTCACGTCCGAGACCTTCCTCCGGGCGATGCGCCGGATCGACTCGTTCACGTGGCAGGGCAAGGACATCGCGGCGTGGTTCGTCACCATCGCGCGCAACCTCATCGCCGACCACGTGAAGTCGGCGAAGTTCCGGTTCGAGGTGGCGACCGCCGACATGCGTGACGCCGACCAGCGGGTCGACGCCCCCGACACCGAGGTGCTGACGCGGCTGCGCGACGAGCGCCTCGTCTCGGCGATCAAGGAGCTCGGCCCCGACCAGGCCGAGTGCATCACCCTGCGCTTCCTCCAGGGTCTCAGCCTCGCCGACACGGCGAAGGTCCTCGACAAGTCCGAGGGAGCCGTGAAGCAGCTCCAGCTGCGGGCGACCCGGGCCCTGCGCAAGGCTCTCGAAGGAGTCGAGCTGTGATGCGCGTAACCCCACCGGCACCCTCGTCGTTCTCATGGCGTAGGGACGGTGCGTGTGCGCCCGGACCGACGCTCGGCGCGCTGACCGGCGCGACCGTGGGACGTGTGAACGCAGGCGGCGGGGTGGCAGCGATGGCGGTGCTCCGGCCCCTGACGAACGACCCGCACCACCCACCCCTCGCCGCACCACGTGTCGTATGCCGTGCCGTGTCGTCTCGGCCGGGGCCGCCGGGTCGGGCGAGGACGTTCGACACGCCCTGACGGCACGACCAGCCAGCAACCCAGCACGACGGACCGACGGACGCGAGAGACGGAGGAGGGACATGGACATCGGTGCGAACGCCGACGGCGAGCTCCTCCAGCGTGCCCTCGAGGGCGAGCAGGTCTCCGAGCCCGGCATCCTCGAGCTCGTCGCGGTGCTGCACGCCGTGCAGGCCGTCGACCAGGCCGGCCTGGCGCCGCGGGCCGAGTTCGTCTCCGACCTGCGCGCCCGGCTGCTGGCCGACGATGCCACCGCGGTCACGCCCCTCGTCCCCCTCGCGCTCCCCGACCGGGTCGACCGCGACGAGGACGGCCCCGCCCGAGCAGATGCACCCGGAGACGGTCCGCGCGACGGCGGCACCGTGTCGATCCTCCGTGTCGCGGCGCGACCGCTGAAGTTCATCGCCGCCGCGGCCGCCAGCATCCTCGTCATCGGCGGTGCCCTCGGCTTCGCGTCCCGCTCGGCCGTGCCCGGCGACGCCCTCTACGGCGTCAAGCAGCTGCTCGACCGCGCCGCCGTCCAGCTGGCGGGCTCCCGCTACGACGAGGGCCTGACCTACCTCGCCCAGGCGCAGGAGCACATCGCCGACGCGCGCGACCTCATCGACGGCGGGTCGCCGTCACCGCACGATCTCGACACGGCCTACGACGCCGCGACGGACGCGACCGGTCGCGCGCAGACCATCCTCATGGAGGTCTACCGCACCGAGCACCGCCCTGAGGCGTTGACCGAGCTGGCCGACTTCTACACCCGCGCGATCCCGCAGGTCGACGCGATGCGACCGCGGGTGCCTGCCGACTCGCTCGCGTCCTGGCAGCGTCTGCGCGACCTGCTCGGGGCGGGCCAGGTGGCCACCCTGAGGGAAATGGCTGCCTGCAGCGTCTGCGGCGACCGGGCCACCCAGGCCCGTCAGACCCTGGCACGACTGCCCGGTGCGGTCCGGCCCAGCAGCGCGGTGAGCGGCACGCCCGCCCCGGGCCCGGCGTCGTCGCGACCGGGGGCCACGACGACCCCACGGCCCACCGGTTCGGCACCACGGCCCCCGGTGGTCTCCGCGACCGTCCCGGGCGGCGTGCCCGGGCCCGGCGTCTCCGTGCCCGGCGTCACCGTCACCGGCCGCGTCACCCTCCCGGGCGGCACGATCAACCTGCCTGGCGTCGGGGTGACGAGCTCGTCCGTGGGCGTCGGTAGCGGCGGGGTCACGCTCCCCGGTGTCACGGTCAGCCTGCCGGGGGTCGGTGTCACGTCCTCGACGATCGGGGTCGGCGGCGGTGGCGTCACGCTTCCCGGCGCGACGGTCCCGCTGCCGTCGGTGACCCTCGGCGTCCCCACGGTCCCGTTGCCGCTGCCGACGAAGATCCTGCCCTGACCTGGGCCCGTGTCGGTCCGCTCGCGGTGACGCCCGCGACCGGCGGTCACGGGCGGGCGCCGGTCAGAGGAAGACGGACTTGCGCTGCATGAGCAGGCTGTAGAGCGTCTGCTGGATCGTCTCGCGCACCTGGTCGGTGAGGTCGAAGACGAGCATGGGGTCGTCGGCGGCCTCGGGCCCGAAGCTCGTCGTCTCGATGGGCGGCCCGAACTCGATGAGCCACTTGCTCGGCAGCGGCACCATGCCGAGCGGGCCGAGCAGCGGGAAGGTGGGCGTGATCGGGGCGTAGGGCAGCCCGAGCAGCCGGGCGACGGCGGGCATGTTGCCGAGGATCGGATAGATCTCCTCGGCCCCGACGATCGACACCGGCACGATCGGCACGCCCGCGCGCAGGGCGGCCGAGACGAACCCGCCGCGGCCGAAGCGCTGCAGCTTGTAGCGCTCGCTGAACGGCTTGCCGACACCCTTGAAGCCCTCTGGCCAGACGCCGACGAGGGAGCCGCTGCTCAGGAGGCGCTCGGCGTCGGAGTTGGCCGCAAGGGTCGTGCCCGAGCGACGGGCCATGGTGCCGATGAAGGGCATCTGGAAGACGAGGTCGGCGCCGAGCATCCGCAGGTGCCGGTTGCGCGGGTGCTCGTCGTAGACGGCCACCTGCGTCATGAGGGAGTCCATCGCGATGGTGCCGGAGTGGTTGCCGACGACGAGCGCTCCGCCGACGTCGGGGATGTTCTCGATGCCGCGCACCTCGACCCGGAACCACGAGCGGTAGAGCGGTCGCAGCAGCGGCAGGTGGACATTGACGGTGTAGTCCTCGTCGAAGCCGAACTCGTCGACGACGTAGTCGCCCGTGAGCCGGCGCCGGAGGTAGGCGAGGGTCTCGGCGACCTGGCGCTCGACCTCCTCGGCGGGCACCCCGGCCGAGGTGGCGGCGGCGCGCAGCACGTTGACGGCGAGCTCGACGAGCTCGGCCGGGCCCGGACGGGACTCCGAGCTGAGCTCGGCCCCGTCGAGCACCGCGCCGACGAGCTTCTCGGCCCGCGACTGAAGCCCCGACGTCAGCGCGTGCTCCCAGCCACCCCCGTCTCCAGCGGGCGTATGCCGTGTCTCCGGCTCGGTCTCGGAGCGGACGCTGCGCTGGGGGACCTCCTCGACGGGCGGGACGGCGCGCAGCCGGGCGGGCTCCCCCGGGCCCGGGCGACGGGGCGAACGCATCGACGCGCGGCTCGGCCTCGTCCGGGGCGGGGTCGGCTCGGCGGGCAGGGTGTCGGCGGGGTCTCCGGGCTCCGTGATGTCGGCGACCTCGAAGGCCTCGTCGGGCTGGTCGGGCTCGCTGGTCTCGGTGGGCGCGGCGGAGCCGACGGCGTCGGCCTGCTCGCTCGCGACCTCGTCGCGCGCGGATGGGCTCGACGGTGTCCGGGCGGGGCGGGACTCGGGCTCGGTCGGGCCCTCGGTCACCGCTGCCTCGATGACGTCGTCGGCGACGGTGTCGGCGCCCGCCCTGGTCGCGAGACGTCGCGCGGGGCTCACCTCGACCGGCGCGGTGGGGACGAGGGGCGTTCCCGCGCGGCGCCGGCGCTCGCCCGACGCCCGGGCCGCTCCGGCCGCGAAGGCACCCCGGGCGGGACGGCCCGAGGTCGCGGCAGGCCTGTCGCTCGTGACCGTGGCCGACTCGGCGGCCTTCGTGGCCGGCGCGGTCCTCGACGCCGTCTTCGGAGTCTTCGTCGTCTTCGTCTTGGTCGGCTTCGCGGACTTCGCCTTCGTCGGCTTCGTTCTCGCCGGCTTCGTTCTCGCTGGCTTCGTCGCGGTCGGCTTCGGTGCTCCCGTCGTGGAGGTCGACGGGGCGGACGTGGCCTTCGTCGTCTCGGTCTCGCCGGACGTCGTCGAGTCGGCGGCCTTGCTCGGGTCGGCGCTCACGGCTGGATCCTGTCGAAGACGCGGGAGAGGGCTGCGGCGGTGCCGCCGGCGGCGTCGCTGACGACCTCGCCGACACCTTCGACGCCGGGGACGGCGGGCCGCAGGTGACGCGCGTAGTCCTCGAACGCCTCTCGCGTGGTGAAGGCCGGCTCGAACTCGAGGACGGAGCGCATCCGGGTCGTGTCGAGCCCGCGGCCGAAGGCGAGGATGGTCAGCTGGTCGGAGGAGAAGTCGGCGAAGCCGCTGCGCCGGACGATGTTGCCGATGAGCCCGGCGGCCGAGAGCGGCACCGGGACGACGGGGCGCCGGGCGATGGCGGTGCACTGGGTCACGGTGAGGAAACCGTCGCCGGCGACGTTGACGATCCCGGCGGGCGGCCCGGTGGTCGCGAGGATCATGGCCGCGGTGGCGTCGTCCTCGTGGATGAACTGGAAACGGGCGTCGTAACCGAGCGGGATCGGCACGAGGGGCAGCGAGAAGTAGTCGGTGATGGCCGTGTGGATGCTCGGTCCCACGACGTTGGCCAGGCGCAGCATCGTGATCTCGACGTCGGGCCGGCGCCGCGAGAAGCCCCGGACGTAGCCCTCGACCTCGACGGAGTCCTTGCCGAAGCCGGTCCGCGGCAGGGTCTTGGGGTTCATGTCCTCGCTGAACATCGCCGGGTCGCGGGGCGAGGAGCCGTAGACGGCAGCGGAGGACTTCACGACGAGCCGCGAGACCGACTCGGACTTCTGGCACGCGGCGAGCAGCTGCATCGTGCCGATGACGTTGATCTCCTTCTGCGTCACCCGACCGCCGGAGTCCTTGGGCGTCGCGATGACGTTCATGTGCACCACCGTGTCGACCTCGGCCTGCGTCATGATGCGCCCGATCATCGGGTTGCGGATGTCGGCGCGCACGAACTCAGCCCGGCCGATGGAGTGCTTGGGCGGCACGACGTCGACACCGAGGATGCGCTCGATCGACGGATCCGTCGAGAGCCTGCGGGCGTAGAGGCCACCGAGGTAGCGGGACACCCCCGTGACCAGGACGACCTTGGCCATCGGAATCCTCCAGTCGTCGGTCGGTGCGGACGTCGTGCGCGGGCGCTGCTCGAGCGGGCTCGAGGGTGGCGCGGGCTGCGGAGGAAGGTGCTCGCTCCCCCGCTCTCGCAGCCTACCGAGACCCTGCTCGATCCGTACCCGGGCGCGGCACCGGATGGTCGGATGTGTCGAGACTCTCCCTGGGCGCTCGTCGAGCGCCTGGTGTCCGACCGACCCCGGAACGCGAACGACCCCCACCGGAGGTGAGGGTCGAGAGCGTGCGGGGCGATGCCGCCGAGATACCTGAGCTGGTCAGGTCACTTCTTGTTGCGACGCTGGTGGCGCGTCTTGCGCAGCAGCTTGCGGTGCTTCTTCTTCGCCATCCGCTTGCGGCGCTTCTTGATGACAGAACCCATGTTTGTCCTTGTCGTGAGACGTGTCCTCGAACTGAGCTGGTGCCGACCTGCGTCGACACCCCTCGGAGAGGGGTAGGTCGAACTTCACGAGCCGAACAGGCTCACAGGGTAGCGCGTACGGGCTCCCTAGCCCAAAAGCGTCCTCCAGCCCACCTGCGCCCATGCCGAGGGGGCGGCCGGACCGGTGGTCGCGGCCGCCCCCTCGGGGTGCGTGGTGACGCTGCTGTCACGCGGTGTCGATGTAGGACGTCTGGAGGTACTTGTGCACCGCATCCTCCGGAACCCGGAAGGAGCGGCCGACGCGTACGGCCGGAAGGTCTCCGCCGTGGACGAGCCGGTAGACGGTCATCTTCGACACGCGCATGATCGAGGCGACCTCGGCGACGGTCAGAAACCGCACCTCGGCGAGCTGGCGCTCATTCGACATGTGTTACCCCGATCTTCGGTGGGTTGCACCCGCGCGTCGACGGCTTCCCCTCCGGCGAAACTGCACGCAGGTGCAAGAAGCAACATTAGGGGCAGATGTGACTGGAGGGGAAGCGAACCGGAGAACTAATCGATCACGCGCAACTCGACACGCCGGTGGGATCGCGATGGATCTCCCGGCTCGTCATGGCTCCAGGCGGTGCAGGTCACGCGGGAAGAGGGTCACCTCGCGGATGTTCTCGGCACCCGTCAGCCGCCCGACCCACCTTTCCAGACCGATGGCGAACCCGCCATGCGGAGGCATGCCGTGGGCGAAGGCGTCGAGGTAGCCGACGAGGACCGTCGAGTCGGTCCCCGTGCGCGCCATCGCCGCGGCGTAGTCCGAGGGTCGGTGCAGGCGCTGCCCTCCGGTCGTCAGCTCGAGCCCGCGGAAGAGCAGGTCGAAGCTGTTGCTCCAGCGCTCGTCACCCGGCTGCGGGTGCGTGTAGAACGGCCGCTTGCCCATCGGGTAGCCCTCCACCGCAAGGAAGTCCGAGCCGTATGCCGTCTTCGCCCACTCGCTGAGGGCGCGTTCGTGCGCGGGGCTGAGGTCGGGCTCGTCCGCGTCTGCGCCGACCTTCGCGAGGGCGTCGCTGAAGTGGATGACGGGGAACTGCTCCGGCACCTGCGGCAGCTCGACGCCCAGGAGCGCAGCGGCGTCGGCGGCATGCTCCCGGATGCCCTCGACCATGCCGGCGACCGCCTCGCGCAGGACGGCCAGCACGTCGTGGTGGTCACGGATGAAGCCGAGCTCGGCGTCGAGCGAGGTGTACTGCGCGAGGTGGCGCACGGTGTCGTGCGGTTCGGCCCGGAAGACCGGACCGACCTCGAAGACCCGCTCGAAGACCCCGACGAGCATCTGCTTGTAGAGCTGCGGGCTCTGCGCGAGGTAGGCCGTGCGTCCGAAGTAGTCGACGGTGAAGACGTTGGCACCCGACTCGGTGGCCGTGCCGACGAGCTTCGGGGTGGCGATCTCGGTGAACTCGAGACTCCCGAGCGCCGCCCGGTAGCCGCGCATCGACGCGCTCGCGAGCTGCCAGGCAGCCCGGTGGCGCGGGTGGCGCAGGGTCACCGCCGCGTGGTCGAGGTGGGTGGGAAGCCCGGCGCCGAAGCTCGGGCGCCACAGCTCGGTCGGCGGCGCGACGGCCGGCTCGGTGAGCGCGGTGATCGCGGGTTCGACGACCTCGGCGCCGCCCGGGGCCGACTCGTTGGCCGAGACGGTGCCGGTCACCTCGACGACGGTCTCCTCGGGCAGACCCGAGAGCTGGTCGACGGTCTCGCGGTCCTTGACGACGACCTGGGCCAGGCCCGAACGGTCGCGCAGCACGAGGAACGTGACGCTCGCGAGGACGCGGCGCCGGTGGATCCAGCCGGCGAGGGTGACCCGCTCGCCGGGTTCGACGGACGCGAGGTCCCGCGCGAGCACGCGCGGAGCAAGGGTCGTGGGTTGGGTCGGTTGCATGCCGTTCACCTCCAGAGGGTTGGTGCCCCGGAGGTGTGGGCGATGGGGAATGTCGCTGTGCCACCACACCTTCGCCGCCGCGGATCGCGGACGGCCTCTGGTCGTGCTCGGCTCAGGATCGTCAGGCCCGTCGTCGCCGTGCGCCAAGGTTAGGCGCTCAGACCGCTGCCCACCAACCCGATTGTCGGGTGCGCCGCGGCGCCGGCGTCGCCTGGACGCAGCGAAGCGAGCCAGGAACGAGCGAGCGGAGCGGAGGAAGGCGACGCCTGAAGGGCGTCGCGGCACGCGCCGCAGCGAAGCGAGGCGCAGACGATTCAGTCGAAGTGGACGTCGAGCCCATGCAGCGGGAAGACGGCCGTGCGCGTCGCCATGACGGCGCGGTCGACCTCGCTCGCAGGGTCGTAGCCCATCTCCCACGAGCGCCACCAGAGCGGTCCGTCCTCGGCCGTCAGGTCGCCCATCCGCAGCGGACCAGGACGCCCGAAGATCTGCTCGACGTGGGCACGCCAGTCCTCGGGGACCGGGGTGCTCGTCGGGATGGGGGCGTGGGCGGCGATGGCGGTCAGGTGCGTCCACGTGCGGGGCACGACACCGATGACCTCGTAGCCGCCACCGCCGAGGGCCACCCAGCGGCCCTCGCACACCTCGTGCGAGAGCCGGTGGAGCGCGTCGGCCGCCGCCCGCTGGGCGTCGACGGTGACGGCAAAGTGCGCGAGGGGGTCCTCCGCGTGGGTGTCGCAGCCGTGCTGCGTCACGAGCACGTCGGGTTTGAAGGCGCGGATGAGTGGCATGGCGACGGCGTGCAAAGCGCGCAGCCAGCCGGCGTCGCTGAGGCCGGGGGGCAGCGCGACGTTGACGGCGGTGCCCTCGGCGTCGGGGCCACCGACGTCGCCCGGCCACCCGGTGCCCGGGAAGAGGGCCCGGCCGGTCTCGTGGACCGAGATCGTCAGCACCCTGGGGTCGTCCCAGAAGATCCGCTCGACCCCGTCGCCGTGGTGCACGTCGACGTCGACGTAGGCGACGCGCTCGGCCCCGTGGTCGAGAAGCCACTGGATGCCGACGGCGATGTCGTTGTAGACGCAGAAGCCGCTCGCCTTGCCCCGCATCGCGTGGTGCAGGCCGCCCGTGAAGTTCACCGCGTGCTCGGCCTCGCGCTCCCAGACGGCGCGGCAGCTGTCGACCGTGCCCGACACGACCCGGGCGCTGGCATCGTGCATGTCGACGAAGGCCGGGTCGTCCTCGGTGCCGAGGCCGTACGCGTCGTCGGCGGCGGAGGGATCGGTCGAGGCGGCCTTGACCGCGGCGACGTAGTCGTCGTCGTGGACGGTGGCGAGCAGCTCGTCGGTGGCCACCCCGGCGCCGACCACCTCGACGCCGTCGACGTCGAAGACCCCGAGGGCGTCGCAGAGCCGGGCCGTGAGGTCCAGGCGAGCGGGCGCCATGGGGTGCGTGGGGCCGAAGTCGTACCTCGTGAACGAGGAGTCCCAGACGACCCGGGCCTGAGTTGGCATGATTGAGACGCTATCGCGGAAACGCGCCACGGACGACGGAGGTAACACCCATGGGCCGCAACCGGCTCTTCGACGACGACGTGATCGTCATCGGGCTGGGACGCTTCGGCTCGGCCGTCGCTCTCGAGCTCACCAAGCTCGGCCACCGGGTCATCGCCGTCGAGCGCGACAACGCCATCGCCGAGAGCTACGTCAACAAGGTGTCCAAGGTCGTGCACGCCGACATGGCGCAGTCGACGGCGCTCGACATGATCCGCCACGCGGAGCCGCGGATCGCGATCGTCGGCATCGGCTCGTCGGTCGAGTCCTCGGTCCTCGCGGCGGCCAACCTCGTCGACGCGGGCGTCCCCTCGATCTGGGCGAAGGCCCTCTCACCCGAGCACAAGCGCATCCTCGACCGCATCGGGGTGCACCACGTCATCTCGCCCGAGGCCGACTCCGGTCGCCGCGTGGCCCACCTCGTCAACGGCAAGATGCTCGACTACATCGAGTTCGACGACGGTTTCGCCATCGTCAAGCTGAAGCCGCCGGCCGAGACGATCGGTTTCACGCTGGAGCAGAGCCAGATCCGCCGCAAGTACGGCGTCACGGTCGTCGGCGTCAAGGCGCCCGGCGAGGACTTCACGTATGCCGTCCCGCAGACGAAGATCTCGGCGCACCACATGCTCATCGTCAGCGGGCCCGTCGAGCTCATCGAGCGTTTCGCTGCCCGGCCCTGAGCCGGGCTTGCTTCCGGCACAGACGAACCCACCGTCCCGAGCGGGGGGGTGGGTTCGTGAAACGCAGGGCGGCCGACGCGCGCCGCCGGTTCAGAGGCGCAGCGCCGGTCCGTTGTCGGCGCCGAGCGGCAGGACCATGGCGATCTCCTCCTCGCCGTCCTCCTCGCTGACGACACCCATCGGCCTGCGGTAGTCGGTGGGGCGGAACCCCATGCCGCTCGCGAAGGCGACGGCGCGGCCGTTCTCGGTGCCGACCCAGTAGACGAGGTGGGAGTGGCCGCGCTCGGCGGCGAGCGAGGCACCGTCCTTGACGAGGTGGGTGGCGACGCCGGAGCCGCGGGCCTCGGGACGCACCCACAGACCGAAGAGCTCGCCGGCCGTGCCGTCGCTCTCGGTGGCGGTGCCCACGCTGACCACGCCGACAGCGCGCCCGTCGCGCTCGGCCACGAGCCGTGCGGAGCGCTGCATGCGTTGACGCCAGAAGTCCTCGTCGTAGGACTCTTCCTCGTCGACCGAAGCCACGAATGCCTCGGGCGATTCACGCAGTGCGGCGAGGCGGACGGAACGGTAGTCCTCCCAGTCGTCCTCGCCGAGGGGACGCACGGTGATGTCGCTCATGGGTCCACCTTCGCACGACAGCCCGCCGGACCGCACCCGCGGGTCGGTGAACGTTCGGTGCGCCTCGGGACCGACTGGCCGACAGCGTGACTCAGAAGCGGTGGACCATCTCGATCTCGCGCAGGTCCGGTCGGCGCGGGTGGTCGTGGACCGCGCCGGTGCGCACGAAGCCGCACCGCGCGTACAGCCCCTCGGCGACCGGGTTGGAGCTCGTCACCTCGAGCACGACCTCGGTCTTGCCGAGGCGCCTCGCCTGCTCGAGGACGGCTCGGACCAGGGCCTCGCCCACACCGCGACCGCGGGCCTCCGGGGCGACGTACATGCCGAACAGCGTTGCGGTCGTGGCCCGTTCGGGCTCCCAGTGGGAACCGAGCCCCGCGCTGCCGAGCACGCCCGAGGCGTCGCGGGCCTGCACGAGCCAGGCGCCCTCGATCCGCTCGCGCCAGTCGGCCTCGTCGTAGGCGGCCTCGTCGGCGTAGGTGAACCAGAAGGCGTCGGGCGCCTCCTGCAGCATCGCGAGCCGGACGTCGCGGTGCGACTCCCAGTCCTCCGGCGAGACGGGGTGCAGGTGGAGACGCTGGTCGTGGGTGCGAGGCTCGGCCATCACCCCACGATGCCCTCAGACCTGCCCGGACGCCAGCTGTTTCGAGCGCGCCGCCGCAGCCTCGATGGCCGTGACGAAGGCGGCCCGAACCTTGTGGTCGTCGAGCTGGCGCAGCGCCGCCACCGTCGTGCCACCCGGCGAGCTGACCTGCTCGCGCAGGACCGTCGGGTGCTCGCGGGTCTCCTTGAGCATCGTCGCCGCCCCGTAGAGCGTCTGGACGACGAGCTCGGTGGCCGTGGCGCGCGGCAGACCGAGCACGACGCCGGCCTCGATCATGGCCTCGACGACGTAGAAGATGTAGGCGGGCCCGCTGCCGGAGATCGCCGTGACGGCGTCGAGGTGCTTCTCGGCGAGCCGGACGACCCGGCCGCACGAGCTGAGCAGTGCCTCCGCCTCGGCGAGGTGGTCGTCGGTGCAGTGGCTGCCGGGCGAGATGCCGGCCATGCCCTGGTCGACGAGTGCCGGAGTGTTGGGCATGACGCGGATGACCGACGTGCCCTCGGGCAGTCGCGACTCGAGGAACTCCGTCGTGATGCCGGCCGCGAGCGAGATGACGGCGTTGCCGGGGGCGACGTGGTCGTGGATCTCGTCGAGCAGCGCCGCCATGTCCTGCGGCTTGACGCAGAGCACGAGCGTGTCGGCGACGTCCGCCGCCTCAGGGTTGGCCAGCACGCGCACCCCGTGTCGCTCGGCGAGCGCGTTGACCTTCTCGGGTGTGCGTCCGGTGACGACGAGGTCGCTGGGCGTGCGGCCCGAGCGGATGAGGCCGGAGACGAGGGTCTCGCCCATGACCCCCGCGCCGAAGATGGCCGTCGTCGTCATCGTGGGTCTCCGCTCAGTTCTTGCTGGCGACGCCGCGCAGGAAGAACATGACGTTGGCGGGCTTCTCGGCCATCCGGCGCATGAGGTAGCCGTACCACTCCTGGCCGTACGGGATGTAGACGCGCATCTGGTCGCCGCGGTCGGAGATGCGCTTCTGCTCCTCGGGCCGGATGCCGTAGAGCATCTGGTACTCGAACGACCTCGGGTCGCGACCGGCCTGGCCCGCGAGCGCCCCGGCGATCTCGATGAGCCTCGGGTCGTGGGAGGCCACCATCGGGTAGCCCTCGCCCTGCATGAGGATCTTGAGGCACCGGACGTATGACTTGTCGACGTCGGCCCCGGACTGGAAGGCGACCGACTCGGGCTCCTTGTAGGCGCCCTTGCAGAGACGGACGCGGGACCCGGCGTGCGCGAGGTCCCGGCAGTCGGCCTCGGTGCGGTAGAGGTAGGCCTGCACCACGGCACCGACGGTCGGGAAGTCGGCCCGCAGGTCGCGCAGGGCGTCGAGGGTCAGGTCGGTCGTCGTGTGGTCCTCCATGTCGAGGGTCACCGTCGTGCCGGCCTGCCGGGCCAGCTCGCAGATCTCACGAGCGTGGTCGAGCGCGATGGCGTTGCCGTCGCCCGGCAGGGCCTGCCCGAGCGCGCTCAGCTTGAGCGAGACCTCGACGGAGCCACCCTCGGTGAGCCCCTGGTCGCGCAGCGCGGTCAGCAGCGCGAGGTAGGCGTCGCGCGTGTGCCGGGCCTGGGCGAGGTCGATCGTGTCCTCGCCGAGGTAGTCGATCGTCGAGAGTCGGCCGGACGCCGCGATCTCGGAGGCGGCCCCGACGACGTCGGCGCGCTCGGCACCGGGCACGAAGCGCTTGACGACCGAGCGCGACACGGGCGCCTTCTCGATGACGTCTCGGATCTTCTCCTGCTTGGACAGCTGCAGGAGCGAGTTGCGCAGCAGGTCGCTGGCGTCCACGGGGGCCTCCGGGTGGTGCTCGGGATGTCGCTCGGGTCACGGCGGCGGACGGTGGTGACCGTCCCGCCGGGCAAATCTACCGCCGCCGACATCCCGCGCCTGCCGGTCCCCTCCGCTGCTCCGGCTCGCGCGCCGCCAGCCCCGCCCCTCAGGGTCCTCGTCGGGGCCATGGGGCAGACTCGCTGCCATGGCTCGCCCGACCGCCACCCGACGACCCGTGACGGCCGCCCTCGTGGCCGCAGCGCTGCCTCTCGTGCTCGCCGCGTGCGGCGAGCCGGCCGAGACGCCGTCCGCCGCCACCAGCCCGGCCGGCGCGGCCGGAACGGCAGGCGCTGCCGGTGGCTCGACGAGCCAGGCCGCCGACGACCCGCCGCTCACGCCCCCGTCGAGTGTCGTGCCACCCCGCGTGCACGGCACCGCGGCCGTCGCCTCCTACCTCCGTGGTCACGACCTCACGGGGCTGACCCGCACGGACGACGAGGCGGTGACCGAGGCCGTCCTCACGTCGTGCCCGGGCGGTCCCACCGTGGCCCGGGACGTCGGCCCGACGGCATACGCCCGCTCCTGGGAAGCACCGGGAGGCGTCCGCGCCGACGTCGCCGCGATCATCTACCCCGACCTCGCGCCAGCCGCGAAGGCGGCCGAGCCGCTGCTCGCCGCGGCGCAGGCGTGTCGGGCGCCCCGGCCGGCCAGGGGCATCACGACGACCGTCGCCAACCAGCGCCGCGACGTGGCGGAGGGTATGCCGCTCGGCCGGGTCGACGTGACCCGGACGTCCCCGGACGAGACGCGCCACGACTACGTCGGCGTCGTGCAGGTGGGCAACGTGCTCGTGCGCCTGACCTACTCGTCCGTCGACGCGAAGGTCGCGACCGAGAAGGGGTCGACGGCGCTCGCGCTGCTGGCCCGGGACGTGCAGAGGCTCTGATGCCCACGATCGACGACGCCGCCCTCGCCGAGCCAGGTCCGCTCGGCGTCACCCTCGACGACCTCGGCGAGGCCCTCGGGGGTGCCGCGACCGTGCTGCGCGCCAACGCGATGGCCGCCGGGCTCGACGCACCCGTCCCGACGTGCCCCGACTGGACGGTGCTCGACCTCGTCGTCCACCAGGGCATGGTCCACCGCTGGGCCGCGAGCCATCTGCGCGGCGAGCCCATCGAGCCACCGGAACCGCTCGAGCGTGAGGGCCGCGAGTCCGCCGACGTGCTCGGCTGGCTCGACGACGGGGCGACGGCGCTGCTGCAGGCGATCGTCGATGCGCCGGACGACCTCGACGCGATCGTGTTCCTCAAGGACGCGCCGGCCCCACGACTCTTCTGGACGCGCCGACAGTGCCACGAGACGACGGTCCACGCCGTCGACGCGCTCGGGGCCCGACTCGGACGGCCCGCGCGCGCCGACGAGACGTGGATCCGCCCCGGCATCGCGCTCGACGGCATCGACGAGCTGCTCGTCGGCTTCGTCACCCGCCGCGCGGAGGGAGCCTCACCCGGCGCCCCGACCCGGATGCTCGTGCGCCCCGACGGCGTCGACGTCGCCTGGCTCGTCGACCTCGACACCGGCCGGCCGGTCCGGACCAGCCGGGTCCGGCCGGGGTCCGGGGGTACCGGTGGGGCCGACGCCGACCACGTCCTGACCGGCGACCCCGTCGACCTGTACCTGCGACTGTGGAGCCGCGGCGCGGCCGAGCCGGCCGAGCCGGCCGAGCCGGCCGAGCCGGCCGAGCCCGTCACGGGGCTGGAGCGCTGGTGGCGCGAGAACATCTCGATCTCGTGGTGACCCCCGGCTCGGCCGCGTAGCAGGATAGGCGCAGCACCCGGACCGCAGCGACGCGGACCGGGCCCGTGCGACCAGAGGAGCTCGTATGCCGCAGGAGGGCATCGGACGGACCGTCCAGTCGGCCATCTACCGGGCCGGTGCCTTTGGCCGCCGACCAGCGGTCCCGACCGACGGCACGCACCTCGAGGCGGCAGCCCGCAAGGTCATGTCGAAGCGCGGGTTCGCCTACGTCGCAGGCTCGGCCGGATCCGAGGCGAGCACCGACGCCAACGTCGCAGCCTTCTCGAGGTGGCGCACGGTGCCCCGGATGCTCGTCGACACGACCCACCGCGACACGTCCGTCGAGCTCTTCGGCCGTCGGCACGAGAGCCCGTTCCTCGTCGCCCCGGTGGGGGTCCTGTCGATGGCCGACGACGAGGCCGACCTCGCCGTCGCCCGCGGCGCCCGTGCGCAGCGCATCACCCAGATCCTCAGCACCCAGGCCTCGGTGCCGATGGAGGACGTCGCCCGCGCGCTCGCCGGCTCGGGGCACTGGTACCAGCTCTACTGGAGCAGCGACGACGACCTCGTCGAGAGCCTCGTCTCTCGGGCCGAGGCGTGCGGCAGCGACGCCCTCGTCGTCACGCTCGACACGGCATACCTCGGCTGGCGTCCGCGCGACCTCGACCTCGGTCACCTGCCGTTCGCCCGCGGCGAGGGCATCGCGCAGTACACGTCGGACCCCGTCTTCCAGCGGCTCGTCCGCGAGCGGGTGGCGGCTGCGGGGCCCGCAGTCCGGCCGCGGCCCACGCCGGCCGCCGTCGCGACGCTCGTGTCGATGAGTCGCAACCACCCGGGCGACACCCGGCACAACCTCACGGCACCCGAGCCGCGCGCCGCGGTCGAGACGTTCCTCGACGTCTTCAGCCGTCCGTCTCTGACGTGGGACGACCTGCCGCGGCTGCGGGCGATGACGAGCCTGCCGATCGTGCTCAAGGGGATCCTGCACCCCGAGGACGCCCGACGCGCCGTGGACGCCGGGGTCGCCGGCGTCTACGTCTCCAACCACGGCGGCCGGCAGGTCGACCGGTCGGTCGCCGCGCTCGACGCCCTTCCCGGGGTCGTCGACGCCGTGCGCGGTGCAGGGTCGGAGGCTCCGGTGATCTTCGACAGCGGGATCCGTTGCGGCGCAGACGCGTTCGTCGCCCTGGCTCTGGGCGCGTCGGCCGTCGGTATCGGGCGCCCTCACGTCTACGGCCTGGCTCTCGCCGGCGCCGACGGGGTGTCGGAGGTGCTGCGCAACCTGCGCGCCGAGCTCGACCTCCAGCTGGCGCTCACCGGGTGCACGTCGCTCGCCGACCTCACCCCCGAGCGGCTCGTCCGGGTCGGCTGACGCGCCCGGATCTGCACTACAGCCGTACGCCCGAGTACGACGTCGCCGCGCGCACGTCGACGGTCGGCACGGGGTCTCCCCCGACCTCCCACCACGGGTCCGTGGTCCCGCCGCCGGCCGTGCTCCAGCACGTGCCCACCTGGTTCCGCGGCGGGTTCGCGGCGAACGTGCAGACGGTGTAGACGCCCGGCGGCACGTGGATCGTGAAGGCCCCACCGTCGACCGCGGGGTCGGCCGCGGCACCGGCGATCAGCGCATCCTCGGCGTCGACGAGGTTCTGGCAGCACAGGGCGACGACCGTGGCGTTGGCACCCGACACCGTGCCGGTGATCGTGCGGCTGCCCACGACGACGTCGGCGCGGACGTAGCGGTCGGCGAAGCCACCGATCGTCGACTCCGGGATGACCCAGTAGTGGACGGCTTCGGTGCTGCACCCCGTGCCGCTCCGTGAGCCGCACACCTGCGCGGGCAGCGTGGTGTCGACGAACGAGGTGGCCGAGCCGCTCAACGTGACCACCGTGCCGCCCGTCGTCGTGGGCGCCGAGTTGCGGATGATGCGGACGGCCCCGAGGGGACCCGCGGGGTTGCGCCACGAGAGACGGACCTGCGCCGCACCGAGGTCGTACGACGGCGGGGTCACCGAGGCGGCGGCACGGAGGTCCGCCACGACGTCAGGACGGGTGACGACGGTGATGGTGCGTCGGGCCGAGTAGAGGCCGTTCGCCTTGACCCAGACGGCGAACGTGTAGGCCACGTTCGGGGTGAGAGCCGGGGTGAGCGTCGTGCGCGCGGTGCGCCCGGTGACCGGGACGGCATACCCCGCCGTCGGGGACGCCGCGGGCGTGTGGCCCCGCGTCACGCGCACGATTCCGCCACCACCGGGGCTGTAGTACGCCGCCGGGACGGCGTAGCTGATGGTGACGCGGTGGGCCGTGCGCTCGGTGACGATGATGCTCGAGACCGGCGGCGGGGCCGTCGCTGCGGTCGAGGGCGTCGCCGGGACGAGCAGCGCCGCGAGCCCTGCGAGGGCGGTCAGCACGACGACGAAGCGTCTGCGGACGGTCGTTCCGGTCGTCGTCATCACGGCGCTCCCTGTGTCCACTGTGGCGTGCGAACCGTCACATCATGGACCAGCAGGCGCCCGGCGGTGCGGTTTCGGGGAGTGGAACTCATTCGACGGCTCCGTCGCCGTCCCGGAGGATCGGGTCATGCCAGCCCTCGACCACCTGACCCGCGACGCCTACCCGAAGTCGAACGGCTACGACGCGAAGTGGCTCGTCGACCTCGACATGGGCCCGCACCCGTTGTGGCTGCTCGAGGACCTCGCCGCAGACCTCGACCTGCGTCCCGGCATGCGCGTGCTCGACCTCGGCTCCGGACTGGGCGCGACGTCGGTCTTCCTCGCGCGGGAGTACGGCGTCGGCGTCGTGGCCGCGGACCTGTGGGTCGACCCCACCGAGGCGGCCGCCGTCTTCCGGAAGGAGGGCGTCGACGACCGCGTCCTCGCGACGCGGGTCGACGCGCACGCGCTGCCCTTCGGCCGGGGCTCGTTCGACGCCATCGTCAGCATCGACGCGTGGGAGTACTTCGGCACCGGCGACCACTACCCGCCCTACCTCGCGACCTTCCTCAAGCCGGGCGGCCAGCTCGGGGTCGCGACGCCCGCCCTGACGACCGAGGTGCGCGAGCTCGGCGAGATCCCGGAGCACATCGACCGCGTCGTCGGCGCCGAGTCGGCCGCGTGGCACACCGCGGACTGGCTGCGCAGCCAGTGGGAGTTCAGTCGGGCCTTCGCGACCGTCACCGCCCGCAACCAGCCGGACGCCTGCGCGAACTGGCTGCTGTGGGAACGTGCCGTCATGGAGCTCAAGGGACAGCCCACGTCACCGGTGCAGGGGATGCTCGAGGCCGACGGCGGCGCCTTCGTCACGTTCGCCCTCGTCACCGGGAGGGTCGCATGAGCCTCGATGCCACCGACCTCGAGCACCTGCGGCGAGCCGTCTCGCTCGCGCGCCTGGCCCTCGAGCGCGGGGACGAGCCGTTCGGCTCCGTCCTCGTCTCGGGTCACGGGGAGGTGCTCTTCGAGGACCACAACCACGTCGTCGCACTCGAGGCCACCCAGCACCCCGAGTTCGCCATCGCGCGCTGGGCCGGTGCCCACCTGAACGCCTCGGAGCGGGCGGGCGCCACCGTCTACACCTCGGGCGAGCACTGCCCCATGTGCTCGGCCGCGCACGCGTGGGTCGGCCTCGGCCGGATCGCGTATGCCGTGAGCTCGGCCCAGCTGACCGCGTGGCGGTCGGCGTGGGGGTCGGCTCCGGCCCCGGTCGCGGCACTGTCGATCCGCGACGTCGTGCCGGCCGCGGTCGTCGACGGTCCGGCCCCCGAGCTCGAGGCCGAGGTCCGCGACCTCCACGACCGTTTCGCCCACGGTCACCCCCACCCCGACCCCAACCCCTGACCTCGGCCCACCGGCATACGCCCAAGAGTGCGCCACGGCGCACTTTCGCACGTCACGATGGGTGTCCGAACAACGAGAAGCGCGCCACGGCGCGCTTCTGCCCACCTGTGGAGAGGCGTCTCGCGCATTGCCATCGCCCGGGCAGGCTTCCACCATGACTCGCCCAGATCGCAGCACACCTCCGGTCCGACGGGCTGATGCGACGGCGGCCGGGAACACCGATGATCGGCTCCGCCGCTCGCACGTCGCGCTCTTCCGTGGGGTCCATGTCGAGCGAACGGTTCCCGTCACGTTGCGCGTCCGGATCGAGGCCGCCCTCCTCGTGGTCACACCGGGCAGCCATGTGTCGCACCACACGGCGGCGTCACTGTGGGGTGGGATCGTCCCTGCTCACCCCGACATCCACGTCTCGAGTCCGCGCAACCGGACACGACGGGACGGAATCACGGCCCACCGTGTCAAGGAGGGGCAGGAGGTCGTCCTCTTCCGAGGGCTTCGTGTGACGACGCCGGTTCAGACGTTTCTGGACCTGGCCCACTGCCTGACGCTCGTCGATCTCGTCGTGCTCGGCGACTCGTTGGTCCGCAAGAAGCGCTGCACACCTGACGAGCTGGTTGCCCTGGCTGAGAAGCACCGCGGCCCCCACTCGAGGCTGGCCCGGCGAGCGGCAAGGCTCGTGAGAGCCGGCGTCGACTCGCCGATGGAGACCCGCCTGCGGCTGCTCATCGTCCTCGCCGGCCTGCCCGAGCCCGAGGTCGACCACCGGGTGCACGACGGCGACGGGACCCTGCTCCGGCGCTACGACCTCTCCTACCTCCCCTTCCGGCTGATCATCGAGTACGACGGCAGGCAGCACGCCGAGTCCGACGAGCAGTGGCTCAGCGACATCGGCCGCGACGAGGCCCTCGACGACGAGCGGATCCGCAGGCTCGTGGTCGTGTCCCGGGACATCTACTCGACGCCGGCGAACACGCTCGCGAGGATCACGCGGGCCATGCGCCGAGCAGGTATGCCGGTACCCCGGCTCCGGCACGAGTGGCGCCGACACTTCCCGAGCAGGTCGGGCGACATCGCCCTGCCGGCATGAGGGCGCCGACAAGCGCGCCCGGGCGCAGTTCCGCGCCGGATGACGGGGCGTCCCGACCCAGAACCGCGCCATGGCGCGGTTGGGTGTCGGAAGGGCTCCCGGACCGACCGCGGCGACCCGCGCGACACGGGTGTGAAACGCGGCCGCAACACGGTGGGCGGACACTGGGCGGGTACGACACGGCATACGCAAGGATCACGACACGCCTCCCGGCATCTGTCCGCTCACGGCGAACAGCGGCCGAACCTGAGCCGATCACGCTCAGGATGGGGAACAGGAGGGACACCACCGGCGTTGGTCGGGGTGTGCTCGTCCACAGCGGGCACGGATAGCATCGAGATGTCTCTCGATCAGTCAGGAGAAGAACATGTTCGAACGGTTCACCGACAGGGCCCGAAGGGTGGTTGTCCTCGCGCAGGAGGAAGCTCGCCTGCTCAACCACAACTACATCGGGACCGAGCACATCCTCCTGGGTCTGATCCACGAAGGCGAAGGCGTCGCCGCGAAGGCCCTCGAATCGCTCGACATCTCGCTCGAAGCGGTCCGGGCCCAGGTCCAGGAGATCATCGGCCAGGGGCAGCAGGCTCCGACCGGCCACATTCCCTTCACGCCCCGCGCGAAGAAGGTCCTCGAGTACTCGCTGCGCGAGGCGCTCCAGCTCGGCCACAGCTACATCGGCACCGAGCACATCCTGCTCGGCCTGATCCGCGAGGGCGAGGGCGTCGCCGCCCAGGTCCTCGTCAAGCTCGGCGCGGAGCTCAACAAGGTCCGCCAGCAGGTCATCCAGCTGCTCTCCGGCTACCAGGGTGGCCAGGGCGGCGAGAAGGCCGGCGCGGGTGTGGGCCAGAGCCAGACCGAGGGGACGCCCGCGGGGTCCCTCGTGCTCGACCAGTTCGGTCGCAACCTCACGCAGGCTGCCCGAGAGGGCAAGCTCGACCCGGTCATCGGACGTGAGAAAGAGATCGAGCGGGT
The DNA here is from genome assembly GCF_024519435.1 of Terrabacter sp. Ter38. Taxonomy (GTDB): domain Bacteria; phylum Actinomycetota; class Actinomycetes; order Actinomycetales; family Dermatophilaceae; genus Terrabacter. The sequence continues at coordinate 73,585 of NZ_JALJRZ010000003.1, read as the reverse complement.
CATGCAGGTGCTGTCCCGCCGCACGAAGAACAACCCGGTCCTCATCGGCGAGCCCGGCGTCGGCAAGACCGCCGTCGTCGAGGGTCTCGCCCAGGACATCGTCAAGGGCGAGGTGCCCGAGACCCTCAAGGACAAGCAGCTCTACACCCTCGACCTCGGCTCGCTCGTGGCCGGCAGCCGCTACCGCGGTGACTTCGAGGAGCGGCTGAAGAAGGTTCTCAAGGAGATCCGCACCCGCGGCGACATCATCATCTTCATCGACGAGATCCACACGCTCGTCGGTGCGGGTGCCGCCGAGGGCGCGATCGACGCCGCGTCGATCCTCAAGCCGATGCTCGCCCGCGGTGAGCTGCAGACGATCGGTGCGACGACGCTCGACGAGTACCGCAAGCACATCGAGAAGGACTCGGCCCTCGAGCGGCGCTTCCAGCCGATCCAGGTGCAGGAGCCGACGCTGCCGCACGCCATCGAGATCCTCAAGGGTCTGCGTGACCGCTACGAGGCCCACCACCGCGTGACGATCACCGACGGTGCGCTCGTCGCGGCCGCCAACATGGCCGACCGCTACGTCAACGACCGCTTCCTGCCCGACAAGGCCATCGACCTCATCGACGAGGCGGGCGCCCGACTGCGCATCCGTCGGATGACGGCTCCGCCGGACCTGCGCGAGTTCGACGAGAAGATCGCCGCCCTCGTGCGCGAGAAGGAGTCGGCCATCGACGGCCAGGACTTCGAGCGCGCGGCCCGCGTCCGTGACGACGAGAAGCGCCTGCGCCAGGAGAAGGCCGCCCGTGAGGCCCAGTGGAAGTCGGGCGACATGGACGTGGTGGCCGAGGTCGACGAGGAGCTCATCGCCGAGGTCCTGGCTGCGAGCACCGGCATCCCCGTCTTCAAGCTGACCGAGGAGGAGTCGAGCCGACTGCTCCACATGGAGGACGAGCTGCACAAGCGCATCGTCGGCATGGACGACGCCGTCAAGGCGCTGTCCCAGGCGATCCGCCGTACTCGTGCCGGCCTCAAGGACCCGCGCCGTCCGGGTGGCTCGTTCATCTTCGCCGGTCCCACCGGTGTCGGTAAGACCGAGCTCGCCAAGACGCTCGCCGAGTTCCTCTTCGGCAGCGAGGACGCGCTGATCCAGCTCGACATGTCCGAGTACTCCGAGAAGCACACCGTGAGCCGCCTGTTCGGCTCGCCTCCCGGTTACGTCGGCTACGAGGAGGGCGGCCAGCTCACCGAGAAGGTGCGCCGCAAGCCGTTCTCGGTCGTGCTGTTCGACGAGGTCGAGAAGGCTCACCCGGAGATCTTCAACTCGCTGCTGCAGGTGCTCGAGGACGGCCGCCTCACCGACTCGCAGGGTCGGATGGTCGACTTCAAGAACACGGTCATCATCATGACGACCAACCTCGGCACGAGGGACATCTCCAAGGCCAACATGGGCTTCTCGGCCGGACCCGACAGCCGCTCGGACTACGAGCGGATGAAGGCGAAGGTCACCGACGAGCTCAAGCAGCACTTCCGGCCCGAGTTCCTCAACCGTGTCGACGACACCATCGTCTTCCCGCACCTGAGCCGCGACGAGATCATCCAGATCGTCGACCTCGAGATCGCCAAGCTCGACAAGCGGCTCAAGGACAAGGACATGGGCATGGAGCTCACGCAGTCCGCCAAGGACCTGCTCGCCAAGAAGGGCTACGACCCCGTGCTCGGTGCGCGCCCGCTGCGCCGCACCATCCAGCGCGAGATCGAGGATGCCCTGTCGGAGCGGATCCTGTTCGGGGACTTCGCGTCCGGCCAGTACGTCAAGGTCGACACCGAGGGTGAGGGCAAGGCGGAGACGTTCACCTTCTCCGACATGGCCCACCCGGACGCCGCGCACCGCCCGTCCGACGACCTCCCGGAGCTTCCCGAGGGCGCTGCCCTCGACGAGGCACTCGGGGTCAACATCACCGCCGGGCCGCCCGTGCCCGACGACCAGGTCTACCCCGACGCGGGGCTGACCGGCACGGAGCGCTGACCGCAGCGATCCGCCAGCACGGCCGAGGGGCCGGGGACATCACGTCCCCGGCCCTTCGTCGTACGCCCCCGTCCCGGGCGTCATACCGGGGTCGTATGCCGTCCCGCCAGGGAGGCGACCACGGCCCGATGTGGGGCCGGGCCCACCACCGCGAGTGTGGGTCCATGAGCTACTACGATCCAGCCCGTATGCCGTCCGGCGCGCCCGAGCGCCCCGGCTCCCCCACCGTCGCCTCCCCGGTCAGCCCCGGCGTCGGCGTGGCGGCCGCCCCGGGCCCGTCGCATCCGTCACGGGCGGCATCGGCCGACCCGGCCCGCGACCTCGTCGCCCGGGACCTCGTCATGACCTACGGCCGCTCCGGGGCATCCGCCGGGCCGCCCGCGCTCGGCGGCGTCGACCTGACGATCCGCGCCGGCGAGAGCCTCGCCGTCATGGGGCCTTCCGGCTCGGGCAAGACGACCCTGCTGCACGTCCTGGCGGGAATCCTGCGACCTACCGGGGGCCAGGTGCTCTGGCGCGGCCGGGACATCGCACGGATGTCGGACCGCGAGCGCACGGTGCTGCGCCGTGAGGACTTCGGCTTCGTCTTCCAGCAGGGCATGCTGCTCCCCGAGCTGCCGGCGATCGAGAACGTCGCCCTGCCGCTCATGCTCGGCGGGGTCAGACGGTCGGAGGCGGCAGCGCGAGCTGCGACGCTCTTCCCGCCGCTCGGCCTCTCGGGCCTCGAGAGGCGCCGACCCGGCGAGCTCTCGGGCGGCCAGGCGCAGCGTGTCGCCATCGCGCGGGCGCTCGTGGGCCGGCCCGGTGTGGTCTTCGCCGACGAGCCGACCGGTGCGCTCGACCAGACGACGAGCGCCGAGGTGATGCATCACCTGACGCAGCTCGCGGCGCACACCGGAGCGTCGCTCGTCGTGGTGACCCACGACGAGAACGTCGCCCGCTGGTGCAACGGCGTCGTCCGGGTCCGCGACGGCCGGATCGCGCCCGACGCCGACGACGCCCACGCCGACGCCGACGCCCACGCCCACGCCGACGCCCACGCCGACTCCCACGTCGGGACCGGCCGGGTCGAGGCTGCGCCGACGGCGGCGCGATGAGGGCCGCGACCGAGCTGTGGTGGCGCCTGCGGCGCGCGGGCGCGGCCGACAACAGGGTGCCCGGCATCCTCGCTGTGGTCTCGTTCGCCGTCGCGACGGCTGCCCTGCTCGTCTGCGTCGCCGGGCTCCGCGCGTTCGAGGCGCGCAACCCCCTGCCACCGGGCGGGCTCGAGGGCCATCTCAGCGACGAGGCGGCGATCGGCAACCTCTACGTGACCCTCGCGTGGATCGCGACGACGTGCATGGTCATCCCGATCCTCACGCTGGGAGGTGTCGCGGCGCGTCTCGCGATCGCCCGCCGCGACCAGCGTCTGGCTGCGCTCCGTCTCGCCGGTGCGACGTCGGGACAGGTCACCCTCATGACGCTGGCCGAGGCTGCAACCCAGGCCGTCGTCGGTGCGCTGACGGGCGTCGTGCTCTACCTCACCGTGCTCCCTCTCGTGGCCCGGCTGAGCTTCCAGGGGCGCCCGTTCGAGCTGCGCGAACTGGTGCTGCCGCTGTGGCAGACGCTGGCCGTCGTCGCGGCCGTCGTCGTCGTGGCGGTCGTGTCCGGCGCGTCGAGCCTCGCCCGGGTGGCGATCAGCCCGCTCGGCGTGGCTGCCCGCACGAGTCCGAAGCGACTGAGTGTCCTGCGGGTGGTCGTCGCCCTGGCCGCCGGAGCTGCGTGGGTGCTCGTCATCACCCCGATGAAGGAGCCGCAGCGGATGACGATCGTGCTCGTGCTCGGCGCGATGATCCTCGCCGTCAACGCCGTCGGGCCGTGGGTGGTCATGGTGGCCGGCCGGGTCGCGGCACGTGTCGCCCCGACCGCGGCGACGCTGCTGGCGGCCCGGCGCATCGCCGACGACCCGAAGAGCACATGGCGCGCGGTCGGCGCCCTCGGCCTCGCCGTCGTCGTCGTGGGCTTCACGAGCCTCGCGCAGGTCGACGACCCGACGACCCCGCTCGAGCGCTACCTCGCCGACGACCTCGGCACGGGCGCGCTCGTGACCCTCGTCATCATCACCATCGTCGGCGCCACGTCGACGGGTGTCGTCCAAGCGGCCCGGGTGCTCGACCAGAGCGAGCAGTACCGAGCGCTGGCGCTCGCCGGCACGAGCGAGCGCTCGCTCCACCGGGCCCGCGCCCTCGAGGTCGCGCTCCCGCTGTCGGTGACGATCGCGCTGTCGGCCGGCTTCGTGCTCGTGCTCATGCTGCCCTTCACGACCGCCCTCGACGGCGGCCTCGTCGTGCGTTTCGTCGTGACCTCGGCCGTCGCCGGGGCGGTCGTCCTGGCGTCGGTGCTGGCGTCCCGTTCACTCGTGCGGACGGCCTCCCGCGTCGCCTGAACCGGTCGTCTACGGTGGGGCGGTGACCTCCCAGCGCCGCCCCACCGACGTCCGCCAGCCGTCTGCGATGCCCGCCGACACCCGTCGCCCGGCCCGCACGCGGCGGTTCGTCCTGGCGCGTGCCGGGGCCGTTTCGGCTGCTGTCGCCATGGCGCTCGCCGGCTGCTCGACGGTGGCACCGAGCGGGACCGGCGCGCCGACCGGAGCGTCCGCCTCGTCCGACGGCGCCACGTCCGCACCCTCGTCCTCGGGGGTCCGCGTGAGCGGGGCGCCAGCGCCCTTGGCCGCGCTGGTCTCGACGGTGTATGCCGGCGGCGACCTCACGCGTACTTCCTCCCCCTCCGCCGCGGCTGCCCTCAGGACGCGCACGGCGTCCCCCGGACCGGTCACGGCCAGGGCCGAGGTCGGCTCGTGGATGGGCACACCCGTCGCCGTCGTCACCGCCGGCGACGACGTGACGCTCGCCGTCGGGCCGACATGGAAGGTCGTCGGTGGATGGTGGCCGTCGCTCGGGGTCGCGAAGCCGAGCCTCGGTGGTGGGCCGCGCTGGGTCCTCGCGATCGGCTCCGACGCCCGTCAGGGCCAGCCGCTCGAGCGCACCCGCGCCGACGTGCTCCAGGTCATCGGCATCGACGGCAAAGGTGGTGGCGGCGTCATGGGTATGGCCCGCGACCTGTGGGTCCCGCTGGCCACCGGCGGCAAGGGCAAGATCAACTCGGCCATGGTGTTCGGAGGCCCCCGCGCGCAGGTGAGCACCGTCCGGTCCGTGACCGGCCTTCCCGTCGAGGGCTACGTCGTCCTCGGCTTCACCGGGTTCAAGAAGATCGTCGACGACGAGGGCGGCATCCCGATCGTCATCCCCAGGACGGTCGTGGCCTCGCACGCCAAGAACCTCGTCATCAAGGCCGGCGCCCAGACGCTGTCCGGCGCCGAGGCGCTCGCCTATGCCCGCGAGCGCAAGACCTTGCCCGATGGGGACTTCGGCAGGTCGCGCCATCAGGGAGAGGTCATCCTCGCCGCCGCGATCAAGGCCAAGCTCGCCGGGCCGATCGCCATCCCCTCGGCGCTGACGAGCTTCAGCGCGGTCGGTCGGAGCAACCTCTCGGCCGAGCAGATCCTCACGTTCGCCGCCGGTCTCCACCAGCTGAGCCCGCTCCAGGTCGGCAGGGGCGTCGCCCAGGGGGCCTTCGGATGGGCCGGCCAGCAGTCGATCGTCGTGCTCGGCAGGCAGGCCCGCACCCTCTTCGCAGAGTTCCGCGACGGGAACCTCTCGTGAGCGGCGGCACGCCCGTCATCCGGCGGGCCCGCACCTCCGACGTCCGCGCCATCCGGGCCCTCGTCGCGCCGTTGGCCGAGCGTCGGGTGCTCGTCAGCAAGGAGGCGGTCACCTACTTCGAGAGTCTCCAGGAGTTCCGGGTGGCCGACCTCGACGGCCGCGTCGTCGGCTGCGGCGCCCTCCACGTCATGTGGGAGGACCTCGCCGAGATCCGCACTCTCGCGGTGGCCCCGGACCAGCTCGGCTCCGGTCTGGGCGGGCGCCTGCTCGAGGCGCTCGTCGAGGACGCGCGAGAGATCGGCGTCGAGCGGCTCTTCTGCCTGACGTTCGAGACCGACTTCTTCGTCCGGCACGGCTTCGAGGTCATCGAGGGTCAGGCCGTCCCGATGGACGTCTACGCCGAGCTGCTGCGCTCCTACGACGAGGGCGTCGCCGAGTTCCTCGACCTCGAGCGCGTCAAGCCCAACACCCTGGGCAACACCCGGATGCTCCGCACCCTCTGACCGTCGAAAGGCCACGTCCGGCCCCCTCCCCACCGTCGAGAGGCCACGTCCCGCCGCCTCCCCACCGTCGAGAGGCCACCAACCGGGACGTGGCCTCTCGGCGCTGACGTCAGCCGCGTCCGGAGGCCGCGTAGATGCGCCGGACGACGTCCTCGATGTCCGGCTCCTCGATCGTCAGGTCGCGCACCTCGTGGCGCGAGGACACGTGGGCGAGCACGGCCGCGACCGTCGTGGCCTCGGCGTCGAAGGAGAGCCGTTGGCGCAGCCCGTCCGACTCGCTCTCGACCAGGGTCGCGCCGGGGACGTCGGCGAGATCGGGTGTCGGCTGCGCGAGGTCGATGACGAGGATGCGCTGCGCGCCGACCGTGCCCGCGAGCCCGGTCAGGGTGCCGTCGAAGGCGAGCCGGCCGTGGTCGACGACGAGGACCCGGTCACAGAGCCGCTCGATGTCTCCCATGTCGTGCGTCGTCAGGAGCAGGGTCGTGCCCTGCTCCTGGCGCTCGGCGACGAGGAACTCGCGCAGACGCTGCTTCGAGAGCACGTCGAGGCCGATCGTCGGCTCGTCGAGGATGAGCAGCTCCGGTGAGTGCAGCAGGGCAGCGGCGATCTCGGCACGCATCCGCTGGCCGAGCGACAGCGAGCGCACTGCCGTCCCCAGCTGCGGACCCATCTCCAGCTGCTCGACGAGCAGGTCGGTGCGTGCCCGCGTCGCCGTCTCGTCCATCCGGTGGACGGCCCCGAGGATCGCGAAGGAGTCGCGCAGCGGCAGGTCCCACCAGAGCTGCGAGCGCTGACCGAAGACGACCCCGATGCGCCGGGCCACCTCGACCCGCTGCCGCATCGGGTCGAGCCCGCAGGTGCGCACGTGACCGGAGGTGGGCTTGAGGATGCCGGTCAGCATCTTGATCGTCGTCGACTTGCCGGCGCCGTTCGCCCCGATGTAGCCGACGGCCTCGCCGGCCTCGACCGAGAAGGTCATCCGGTCGAGGGCCCGCGTCTTCTTGAAGTCGCGCACGAGGTCCCGCGTCTCGATGATGCTCATCCGCCTGCTCCTTGGTAGTGACGAGTGCCGAGGCGCCAGCACGTGGCGGCGATGCCCCAGGCCAGCAGCCCGGCGACGGGGGTGAGCCATGCGAGCCAGGACGGCGCCAGCGGGTCGTCGAGGCCGAGGATCGCAACGGCCGGGATGTAGGCGACGAAGGCCGTCGGCACGACGAACGTCCAGAAGATCCGCAGCGGGTCGGGGAAGACCTGCTGGCTCTGCTGGGCGGCATACGACCCGCCGTAGGTGAAGGCGTTGGTGAACTCCGCGCCGTCGACGAGGAAGAACTGGAGTCCCCCCGCAGCCGTGAACAGGGCCGAGAAGATCGCGGTGCCGCTGACCACGGTGAGCACGATGAGCGCCACGGTGGCCGGCGACCAGGCGATGTCGGCGGTCGTCAGGGCGACGCCGAGCGCGACGAGGGCGACGGACAGCCGGCCCACCCTTCGCAGGGACAGGTCGCTGGTCATCAGCTGGGCGAGCAGCGGCAGCGGACGTACGTAGAACGCGTCGACCTGGCCGGCCCGGATGTAGCGCGGCAGCTGGTCGAGGTGACCGACGAACATGTCGGCGAGCGAGAAGGCCAGGTTGGACAGTGCGAAGACGAGCAGGGCCGCCGTGAAGTCGAGCCCACCGAGCACGTCGACGTTGTGGAAGATCACCCACACCTCGGCGAACTCGGCGAGCCCCACACCGACGGTCCCGAGGATGTCGGTGACGAACGAGGCGCGGTACTGCATCTGCGCCCGGGCGCGGGACGCGAGCAGCACCCGGTAGGGGCGCAGCCGCTGCGAGAGCGTCGTCTCAGCCACCTTGCACCTCCAGACGTCGACGACCCGCGCGCAGCACGACCTGGCCGAGGGCGAGCAGCGCGACGGCCCAGAAGACCTGCACCCCGACGGCGGACGCGATGTCGTGCCCGACGACGCGTCCGGCGAGGATGTCGATGGGGTTCTGCAGCATCGACGGGAACGGCGACCAGTTGGCGATGGTGCGCAGCCAGTCCGGGAACCACGGCACGGGCAGGTAGAGACCGCAGAGCAGGCCGCCCGTGATCATCCAGAGCAGCGTGATGCCGCGGATCTCGACGAGCCAGAAGGCGAGCAGGTTGATGACGAAGTTGCCCGAGAAAGCGACGACCACGGCGAGCACGATCGACACGGCACCCGCGGCCCAGCTGACGGCGGACGGTGGCCACGCCATGTCGAAAAGGAGGGCGCCGAGCAGCAGCGCGGGCACTCCGCGACCGATGAGGTTGATGCCCGCGCGTCCGAGATCGCCTGCGAGATAGGCGATCTGCGGGTCGACCGGTCTCAGGAAGTCGACGGCGATGTCACCGGTGCGGACACGGTCCTTGACCTCGGCGAAGCCCCAGAGGTTGACCGTGCCGAGCAGCGCCTGACCCCACCAGACGAACGCGATCGTCGTCGGGGCGTCGTAGCCGCCGATGGCCGTGCCGGCCGACGCGAGCGCGGCGAGCAGGATCGAGGCGCGGATGAAGCCGAAGACCGAGTTCGTCGTCATCCCGGCCAGCAGCGCCAGCCGGTAGGTCGAGTGCCTCCTGAAGCCGGCTCGGAGGAGCAGCCAGAAGGTCTTCACGACGCACGGACGGGGGCAGGCACAAGGGGCCACGCTACCGACGGGACGGCCCGGGATCAACGGGGTGCGCCGGTGACCTGCCGGGCTCTCGTAGTCTGTCGCAGGTGGCCACCCTTCCGCGCGACCTCTCCCCCGAGGCCCTCGAGTTCATGTCGGTGCGTCACCTCGCGACGCTGACCACCGTGCGGCCCAACGGCTCGCCCCATGTCGTGCCGGTCGGCTTCACGTGGGACCCCGAGACGTCGGTCGCCCGGGTCATCACGAGTCGCCACAGCCGCAAGGCCCGCAACGCGCTCGCCGGGTGTGCAGCCGTGCTGTGCCAGGTCGACGGGCGCCACTGGCTCTCGCTCGAGGGCACCGCCCGCATCGTCGACGATCCGGCCTCGGTCACCGACGCCGAGCAGAGGTATGCCGCCCGCTACCGCGAGCCTCGCCCCAACCCCGAGCGCGTGGTGATCGCCATCGACGTGCGCGCCGTCCTCGGCAACGTCTGACTCCGTCGCCCGCTCACTGCAGTGAGCGCCCCGCCCCGCTCGAGGGGCGTTTGGTCGTTCACCTGACCGGGGAGAGAGGACGCCGGGTCAGGCGGGCAGGCGGAACCTCTTGCGCGACATGGGCTCCACGAGACCGTCGGCGACGAGCGAGTCGAGGCAGCGCATGACTTGCACCCGGTCGTCGGCGGAGTCCTCGAGACGAGTGAGTGGTAGTGCCGCGTGGGCGTCGCGCAGACGGCGCAGCAGCTCGCCGCGGACCTGGCGGTCGGTCCCGTGCCAGGACTGACCCCGCCGGGGCGGCCCGTCGTACGCCGGCCGGCCGGCGACGTTCCAGGCGCACAGGTCGGCGACCGGGCACTCGTCGCAGCGTGGGCCTCGGGCGACGCAGACGAGAGCGCCGAGCTCCATCACGGCGACGTTCCACGTGTTCGCGGCGTCGCCCTCGGTCGGCATCGAGTCGGCGGCGAGCCGCGCCTCGGCGCGGTTGAGCGTGAGGCCCGGGAACGCCTTGCCCTCGAGGGTGCGGGCCAGCACGCGCCGGACGTTGGTGTCGACGACGACCTCGGGGATGCCGAACGCGAAGCACGACACGGCCGCAGCCGTGTAGGCACCGACCCCGGGGAGCGCCAACAGGCCAGCGGGGGTGTCCGGCACCTCACCACCGTGACGCTCGACCATGACCCGTGCCGCCTCGTGCAGCCGCAGGGCGCGCCGGGGGTACCCGAGCCGTCCCCAGGCGCGCACTGCATCTCCCGGTGCAGCGGCCGCGAGGTCGGCCGGCGTCGGCCACCGCTCCATCCACTCGCGCCAGATCGGCTCGACCCGGGCGAGCGGGGTCTGCTGCGACATCACCTCGGAGAGGAAGACGCCCCAGGGGCTGGCGTCCGGCTCCCGCCACGGCAGCTCCTTGCGCCCGGACTCGGCGTACCAGGCGTTGACGCGCTCGTGGATCAACGACAGCGGGACCTCGCGGGACGGCATACGGAAGGAGGCGGCGGAGCCGGTCAGACGTAGCGCTCGAGGATGCTCGACTCGGCGAGCCGCGACAGGCCCTCGCGCACGGCCCGGGCGCGGCCCTCACCGACGCCCTCGACGAGCATGAGGTCCTCGATGCCGGCGGCGAGCAGCCGCTGGAGGGACTCGAAGTGCGACACGAGCCGGTCGACGATCGCGGTGGGCAGGCGCGGCACCTTGGTCAGGAGGCGATAGCCCTGCGGCGACACGGGGGCGTCGAGGCTGTCGCCGACGACCGAGAAGCCGACGGCGCGGGCCCCCGCCGCGAGGTCGAGCAGCTCGACCGAGTTGAGGGCCTGGAGGTTGGCGAGCGCGTCGCCGAGGGTGAGGCCCGACTTGGTCGCCGGGAGGTAGTCGCGGATGACGAGCTCGCGGTCGTTGCCGAGTCCGCCGACGAGCTCCTCGAGCTGGAGGCTGAGGAGGCGACCGTCGGTGCCGAGCTCGACGACGTAGTCCTGGATCTCGGCCGAGATGCGCCGCACCATCTCGAGGCGCTGGAGCACCGCGGTGACGTCGCGGATGGTGACGAGGTCCTCGATCTCGAGCGCGGACAGCGTGCCCGTGACCTCGTCGAGGCGGGCCTTGTAGCGCTCGAGGGTCTGGAGGGCCTGGTCGGCGCGCGAGAGCGTCGTCGGCGAGCCCTCGATGACGTGTCGGAGGTCGCCGACGTAGAGGGCGACGACGCCCATCGACTGGCTGACGGAGATGACGGGGAAGCCCGTCTGCTTGGCCACGCGCTCGGCCGTGCGGTGACGCGTGCCGGACTCGGTGGTCTCGATGCGGGAGTCGGGCACGAGCTGGGTGGCGGCGCGCAGGATGCGGGTGCCCTCGCGGTCGAGCACGACGGCGCCGTCCATCTTGCACAGCTCGCGCACGCGGGTCGCCGAGAACTCCATGTCGAGCACGAAGCCGCCGGTGCAGATCGAGTCGACGACGCGGTCGAAGCCGAGCACGATGAGGGCTCCGGTGCGTCCACGGAGGATGCGTTCGAGGCTGTCGCGCAGCTCCGTTCCGGGTGCCACGGCGGCGAGGGCCGCACGCAGCAGCAGCTCGTCGTTCCGGTCCATCACTTCCCTGTTCGCAATGGGGGCGCCGAGCGCGTCCACCCGGTCGGTCGCAGTCTAGACGGTGCCGACGGCCGGTGCGCTCGTTGACCGTCCACCGGCGAGGCGTCCCATCGCCTCGATGGCCCGCGGGACATCGGCGACCTCGACGGCACGGATCCCGCTGGGCACGGAGGAGTCGGACAGGCTGCCTGCGGGCACGAGGGCGTGACGGAATCCGAGGCGGGCCGCCTCGGCGAGACGGCGATCCAGACCGGTGACGCGACGCACCTCGCCGGCGAGGCCGACCTCACCGAAGGCGACGACGTCGCTGGCGAGGGGCTTGTCGATGACGGACGACGCGACGGCGCAGACGATGGCGAGGTCGGCGGCGGGCTCGGTGATGCGCACGCCCCCGACGGTCGCCGCGAAGATGTCGCGAGAACCCACCGGCGCCCCGGCCCGCTTGTCGAGAACGGCGATGATCATCGCGAGCCGCGAGGCGTCCAGACCGCTCGAGGTACGTCGCGGCGACGGCAGCGTGGACGGTGCGACCAGCGCCTGCACCTCGGCGACGAGCGGTCGACGACCCTCGAGCGTGACGGTGACGCACGTGCCCGGCACCGCATGGTCACGCGTCGACAGGAACAGCCCGCTCGGGTCGGCCAGCCCGGTGATGCCGACGTCGGACAGGTCGAAGCAGCCGACCTCGTCGGTGGGGCCGAAGCGGTTCTTGACGGCACGCACGAGCCTGAGCCGCGAGTGCCGGTCGCCCTCGAACTGGATGACGACGTCGACGAGGTGCTCGAGGACCCGGGGACCGGCGATCGAGCCGTCCTTGGTCACGTGGCCGACGAGGAGCACGGCGGTGCCACGCGCCTTGGCCGCCGCGATGAGGGCACCGGCGACCTCCCGGACCTGCGAGACGTTGCCGGCCTGGCCCTCGACGTCGGCGCTCGCGATGGTCTGGACGGAGTCGACGACGAGCAGGCCCGGCGAGCGGGCCTCGACGTGGCCGAGGACCGTCGCGAGGTCGGTCTCGGCTGCGAGGTAGAGCGTGTCGGCCATCGCCGAGATGCGCTCGGCCCGCGTGCGTACCTGGGCGGCCGACTCCTCGCCGCTGATGTAGAGGACCTCGGAGCCCGACCGGGCCGCCCGGGCGGCGACGTCGAGCAGCAGCGTCGACTTGCCGACACCGGGCTCCCCCGCGACGAGGACGACCCCGCCGGGGACGAGGCCACCGCCGAGCACGCGGTCGAACTCCGCCACGCCGGTGGGCCGCGCGGCCGCGCGGGTCACGTCGACGTCGGCGATCCGCAGGGCGGGCGTGACGACGGCGGCCGCCGTGGTGCGGGCGGCCGTGGGCGCACCCGTCTCGGCCACGGTGCCCCAGGCCTGGCACTCGCCGCACCGACCGACCCACTTGGCGGTGGTCCACCCGCACTCACCGCAGCGGAAGCCGGGCGTGCGTCGGGTCGTCGTCCTCGTAGCCATGGCACGACCGTACGGTGGCGGTGCGACAGCGCTCGTGAGGGCCGCCGTGGCGCCGTGAGAAAATGTCGGCATGGAATCGGTCATGCCCTATGTGCTCGCCATCGTCCCGACGGTCGGTGTGGGCGCGCTCTTCTACTTCGTCATCAAGAGCATCCTCGAGGGAGACCGTCGCGAGCGCCTCGCGCAGGCCCGGTGGGAGGCCGAGCACGACCGCCGCGAGGCTGCGGCCAACGAGGCGTCGCAGCCGGCCGCGCCGGGCGCCGAGGCCACCCCGACGACGGAGCGCTGAGCTCCGGCGCCGAGCGCAGGAGTCGAGGGCAGGAGTCGAGGGCCGAGCGCCGCCCGACACCGGGGGCGCCGACAAAGGACCCGTCACGGCAGGAACGCGGCCTTTCCGTCATTCCTGCCCGCACCGGTGCATCTCTTTAGTGATCGACCGCGCCATTGTTTGCCATGGAAATGCATGTACGGGCTCTTCGCGCTAAATTGATCCTGCCCGCGGATCGCGTATTCGCGGAATCCCCTCCGAATTAACCAACAACTTCAGATGGAGAAACATGGCTCAGCGTGTCGAAGTGGTGTTGATCGATGACATCGACGGTGGAAAGGCTGCCGAGACGGTGACCTTCGCGCTCGATGGCGTCACCTACGAGATCGACCTGTCCGACAAGAATGCCCGCAAGCTGCGCGACGACCTCGCGACGTGGACCGGTCACGCACGTCGGGCGGGTTCGGCCAAGGCCGCCACGCGTCGTCGTGCGGGCGCCGGCTCGGCCAAGCGCAGCGACCTCGGCGCGGTCCGTGAGTGGGCTCGCGCCAACGGCCACACCGTCTCGGACCGGGGCCGCATCTCGGCCGACGTCCAGGCGGCCTACGACAAGGCGCACTGACCCCGGTCAGCGACGCAACCGAGAGGGCCCGGCACTCGGACGTGCTGGGCCCTCTCGCCTGCCACGGGCAGGACGTGTGCCGTCAGGTCCTGCGCGACCGCCGCCGCGTCGCCCAGCTCGGCCGCCGCAGTACTCATCCCGTGATCTCGGCAGCCAGGTCGCCGTCCCGGGCCACACGGTCGAGCACCTCGTCGGCCGTCAGCTGCTCGAGCTCGCCACCCTCGGCGCCCGCCTCGATCTCGTCCCACGACCGCGGCGCCGCCACGGTCGGACGGTCACGCCCGCGCAGCGAGTAGGGGCACACGGTCGTCTTGGCGGCGACGTTCTGGCTCCAGTCGAGGAAGATCTTGCCCGGGCGCAGCTCCTTGGCCATCTTCCACACGACGAGGTCGGGGTGGGCCTTGGTCAGCTCCTGCGCGAGCTGCTGGACCGTGTCCCGGATCTCGTCGCTCGTGTGCGCGCCGGGCAGGACGGCATACAGCTGGAGCCCCTTGCTGCCACTGGTCACCGGGACGGTGTCGAGCCCGATGCGGCCGAGCCGTTCGCGCACGACGAGCGCGACCCGGGCGCACTCGAGCAGGCCGGTGCCCGGCCCGGGGTCGAGGTCGATGACGAGCCGGTCGGGGTTGACCGGAATGGCGTCGCGCCCCTCCCCCTCGTAGCGCCACTGGTGGACGTGGAGCTCGAGCGAGTTGAGGTTGGCGAAGAACGTCAGCCCGGCGAGGTCGTCGATGAGGGGGAAGACGGGGTCGCGTCCTGCCCGCCGGATCCACGACGGGGTGCCCGCAGGGATGTTCTTCTCGAAGAACTGCATGTCGCCGACCCCGTGCGGGAAGCGGATCCGCGTCACGGCGCGGTCGCGCAGGTGGGGAAGGATGGCCGGCGCGATGCGCGCGTAGTAGTCGATGACCTGGGCCTTGGTCGTGCCGGCCTTCGGATACATCACCTTCTCGAGGCTCGACAGCTTCATCCGGCGGCCGTCGACCTCGACGGTCACCTTGGTCGGCACGTAGGCCATCACTCACCGTCCCCGTGGTCGTCGACGTCACCGGGCGTGAGGTCGCTGCGCAGGCCCTTGTATGCCGGCTGGCGCAGTCTCCCCTGACCGCTCAGTCCCAGCGACTGCACGTCGGCGACGAGGACCGGGAGCACCCACGTCGCGCCGTTCGAGTCCTCGGCGGGGACATCTGTGGCGAAAGGCGACTCGTCCGAGGTGAGGGCTTGCAGGTCGCGCATCAGGGAATGTCCCGTCTTGCCGGCCAGGCCCGACCCGACGCGCCCGAGGTAGCGCAGGCCGCCCGGCCCGGGGACTCCGACGAGGACGGCCCCGAGACGGTTCGACACGGTGCCCGTGGCCTCGGGTCGCCACCCGCCGATGACGACGGAGACCGTGCCGCGGTGGGGCGACTTGAGCCAGTAGGGGGAACGGAGCCCGGGGACGTAGACGGAGTCGACACGCTTGGACACGATGCCCTCGAGGCCCTGCTCCTTCGTGGCGGCGTGCAGCGTCGCCCCGTCGGCGAAGGTCGGCGGCGTCTGCCAGCGCGAGGCGGCGAGCTCGAGCCGCTCGAGGGTGGAGCGCCGGTCGGTCCACGTGCGCGGCATGAGGTCGACCCCGTAGAGCCGCAGCAGGTCGAAGGTCATCAGGGTGACCGGCGCGGCCTCGGCGAGCATCGCGGCGCGGCGGGCGTCGGTCACGTGGAACCGTTCGGCCATCGCGGCGAACGACGGCACGCCGTCGCGCATCGAGACGATCTCGCCGTCGAGCAGCATGTCGGCGTACTCGTTCGCGAGCCCGCGCAGCTCCGGGAAGGCGACGGTCACGTCGCGCTCCGTGCGGGAGAAGAGGCGCATCTCGCCGTCCACGACGTCGGCCAGCACCCGCATGCCGTCCCACTTGACCTCGTGCTGCCAGCGGTCGCCGACAGGAATCGTCGTCGTCGGCGTCGCGAGCATGGGGCGCATGGGTGCATTCTTGTTCTCATGCGAGCCATCTGGAAAGGCGCCGTGTCGTTCGGCCTCGTCAATGTGCCGGTTCGACTCTTTTCGGCGACCGAGAACCACGACGTGCAGTTCCGGCAGGTCCACGAGAAGGACGGCGGCCGCATCAAGTACCAACGCGTCTGCTCGATCGACGGCGAGGAGGTGCCCTACTCCGACATCGCCAAGGGCTACGAGGCCGCCGACGGGCAGATGGTCGTGCTGACCGACGAGGACCTCAAGAGCCTTCCGACGCGGTCGACGAAGGAGATCTCGATCGAGAAGTTCGTGCCGTCCGAGCAGATCGACCCGCTGCTCTTCGACAAGAGCTACTACCTCGAGCCCGACAAGACGGGCCTCAAGCCCTACGTCCTGCTCCGCGACGCGCTCGAGAAGGCCGACCGGATGGCACTCGTCACCGTGTCGGTGCGCACCCGGATGACGCTCGCCGTGCTCCGCGTGCGCGACGGCGTCATCGTGCTCCAGACGCTGCTGTGGGCCGACGAGGTGCGCGCGCCCGAGTTCGAGTCCCTGTCGGAGGAGACGCACGCGACGGCCAAGGAGCTCGCCATGGCCTCCTCGCTCGTCGACTCGCTGTCGGGCGACTACGAGCCCGAGGAGTTCGAGGACGACTATGCCGAGGCCGTGACCCAGCTCGTCGCGACGAAGATCGAGGGCGGCGACATCACCGAGACGCCCGAGGCCAAGGGCGAGGAGACGGAGGTCGTCGACCTGCTCGCGGCCCTGCAGCGCAGCGTCGACAAGGCCAAGGCCGCCAAGACCGGCGGCTCGAGCGCCTCCGACTCCGACTCCGACTCCGACTCCGCCGAAGGGAAGCCCGCCAAGAAGACGGCTGCGAAGGCCACGACGCCGAAGAGCGCGGCCACGAAGACGACGGCGAAGAAGACGACGGCCAAGAAGACGACCGCCAAGACGTCCACGGCCAAGACCACGGCGAAGAAGGCTGCCACCAAGAAGGCCAGCTGACCCGCCGGCTCCACGCCGTCGCCGACCCGCCCTGACCCCCGCCACGCGCAGGGGGTCGATGGCGACGTTCGTCACGCCGGACGGCATACACCCTCGCCCTGGCGTGCGCTGCGCGAGGATGAAGGAGTGCGGACGGCCACGATCGACGAGCTCACCCAGCGGCTTCGAACACTCCCGGACAACCCCCGTGTCGTCGTCAGCGGCAACATGGCGGTCCCCTGGGAGGGTGTCCGGGCGCTCGACGCGGCCCAGCCGAGCTACGTGCTGCACGCGCTCAACGCGCCCGCCGGTCTT
The DNA here is from genome assembly GCF_024519435.1 of Terrabacter sp. Ter38. Lineage (GTDB taxonomy): Bacteria > Actinomycetota > Actinomycetes > Actinomycetales > Dermatophilaceae > Terrabacter. Next base: position 56,530 of record NZ_JALJRZ010000003.1, on the reverse strand, counting down.
CCCGACCGAGAGGGCGTCACCGTCGAGACGTGCTTCGTCGGACCGGGTATGCGTCGGCACCCCCGGCTGCGCTACGTGCCCTCGCGTCTGTCGCTCGTGCCGCTGCTCTACGGCCGTGCCCTGCCGCCAGACGCCGTGCTGCTCCACTGCGCGCCGCCTCGCGACGGCCAGGTCAGCATGGGCCTGGAGGTCAACGTCCTGCCCGCTGCCCTCGAGGCGTGCCGGGCCCGAGGCGGGCTCGTCGTCGCGGTCGTCAACCCGCAGATGCCCTACACGTTCGGCGACGCCCAGGTGCCGCTCGAGCACGTCGACCTCGTCGTCGAGGTCGACGTGCCGCTGCCCTCGCACGCAGCGACCGAGCCTGACCCCGAGAGCCGGCTCATCGGCGAGCGCGTGGCGGCCATGGTCCAGGACGGCGCGACGATGCAGCTCGGCATCGGCGCGGTGCCCGACGCGACGCTCTCTGCGCTGACCTCCCGCCGAGGCATCCGGATGTGGACGGAGATGTTCTCCGACGGCGTCCTCGCGCTCGACGAGGCCGGGGCCCTCGATCCGGACCACCCTCTCGTGACGTCGTTCAGCTTCGGCTCGACCGACCTCTACGCCTGGCTCGACGGCAACCCCCGCGTCCGGATGATGCGCACGGAGAAGACGAACGACCCCGGCCTCATCGCCTCGCAGCGGCAGATGACCTCGGTCAACACCGCCCTCGAGGTCGACCTCTTCGGCCAGGCGAACGCCTCGCGGATCAACGCGCGCATCCACTCCGGCTTCGGCGGGCAGACGGACTTCATCGTCGGCGCGCTGCACTCCGCAGGTGGCCAGTCGTTCATCGCGCTCCGCTCGTGGCACCCCCGCGCCGACGTGTCGACGATCGTGCCGCTGCTCGACGAGCCGGTCACGAGCTTCCAGCAGAGCGCCATCGTCACCGAGCAGGGCGTCGCGCCGCTGTGGGGCCGCAGCGAGAAGGACCAGTGCCACGACATCATCGAGAAGTGCGCCCACCCGCGCGTCCGCGACGACCTCTGGGAGGAGGCGCAGTCGTTGGGTCTCGGCTCGTAGGGTGGCGGGATGAGCTCTGCGCCTCGCTCCGACGCCCCCGCAACGAACCCGGACAGGCGTCCGGTCGCGGTCGTCACCGGCGGCACGCGCGGCATCGGGCTCGCCCTCGTGCGGGACCTTGCCCCGACCCACCACCTCGTCGTCGGCGGGCGCAGCGCCGCGTCGGTCGCGGACGTCGTCGCCTCGCTCCCGTCCGCGGAGGGGCTCGTCGCCGACCTCGCCGACTGCTCCCCAGGCGGGTCGCTCGACACCGCCCTCGCGGCGCTCGCCACTCACCTCCCGCGTGTCGACGTGCTGGTCCACTCGGCCGGCGTCCTGCGCAACGGCACCGTCGCCGACTCGCCCGTGCAGGACTGGGCCGACTCGATGACCGTCAACGTCGTCGCCGTCGCTGCCGTGACCCGCGCGCTCCTGCCGGCGCTCCGGGCCGCGCACGGCCTCGTCGTCACCGTGAACTCGGGCTCGGGCCTGACGGCGACCCCGGCCTCCGGCGCCTACTGCGCCTCGAAGTTCGCCCTCCGAGCACTCACCGACTCGCTGCGGCAGGAGGAGCGCGAGCACGGCGTCCGCGTCACCTCGCTCCACCCAGGCCGGGTCGACACCGACATGCAGCGCGAGCTCGTGGAGTTCGAGGGCGCCGACTACGACCCGAGCTCCTACCTCGAGGTCGACTCAGTCGTCCGGGCCGCGCGCCTGGCCATCGACGCCGGCCCGGACGCGAGCGTCGACATGGTCTCGGTGCGCCCTCGCGGCTGGCGCCCCGCGACCGCCTGATCCTCCCGACGTCCCCGGAGAGGCCCCTTCCGGGCAACACACCGAGCAGGTCACAACCCACCGGGATCGGATCGCGGTGGGTTGTGACCTGCTCGGTGTGTTGCCGGGTGGAGGCGGTCAGATGCGGCTGGCGCCTCGGGTCGGGACGAGGGCGAGGCGCGCGAAGGCGAGCGCCTCGGCGAGGTCGACCTCCCGCTGGTCCCGACCCACCTTGCGCGTCGACACCTCGACGACGACGTCGCCGCTCCAGCCGCTGTCGGCCAGGTGCTCGAGCACGGCGCCGCACGGCTCGCCGCCGCGTCCGGGGACGAGGTGCTCGTCGAGGAACGAGCCGAGTCCGTCGGCGAGGTGCAGGTGCGCGAGCCGCGACCCGAGCGACTGCGCCATGAGCAGCGCGTCGGACCCCGCGGTCGCCGTGTGCGAGAGGTCGAGCGTCACGTGGTCGTAGGGCTGGCCCACCGGGTCCCAGTGCGGGAGGTAGGCCATGACCTCGCGCCGCGCGGTCCGCCAGGGATACATGTTCTCCACCGCGAGCCTGATCCCCGACTCGTGCTCGCGCAGCGCCACCCCGTCGACGAACCCGGCGGCATACTCCCGCTGCCAGCGGAAGGGTGGGTGGAGCACGACGGTGCCGGCACCCACCTCCAGCGCGAGGTCGATGGAGCGGTCGACCTTGCCCCACGGGTCGGTCCCCCACACGCGCTGGGTCAGCAGCAGAGTGGGCGCGTGCACGGAGACGATCGGCAGGGCGTGCAGCTCGGACAGCGCTCGCAGCGCACCGGCCTCCTGCGTCACGGGGTCGGTCCAGACCATGACCTCGATCGCGTCGTAACCGAGCCGCGCCGCGGTCGCGAAGGCGGTCGCCGCGTTGTCGGGGTAGAGCGAGGCCGTCGACAGGCCGACCCGGATGGTCATGCGGCCATTCTGCGCCACGCACCCGGGGCGGGTTCGGGCCGGTCCATGCGGCCGCTGTGGATCCGCTGCGTCACGACGTCAGGTGGTCGAGGCGACGGAGGATGAGGCCCTCGCGCAGGGCCCAGGGGCAGATGTCGAGCTGCTCGACCTGGAGCAGGTCGAGCGCTGCCTCGGCGACGAGCGCCCCCGCGTAGAGCTGCCGGGCGCGACCCTCGGACACCCCGGGCAGGTGCGAGCGCGCGGCCGTGTCGAGCCGTCCGACGCGGATGACGATCTCGTGGAGGTCGTCACGCGAGAGGGTCCGCCGCACGAACGGGCCGTCCGCGCGCGGCGCGGCACCCGCGATCCGGGCCAGCGAGCGCATCGTCTTGGAGGTCCCGACCGCTCGGTCGGGGCTGCCGGACGTCAGCAGCGGTCGCACCTGCTCGGCGAGGCATGACCGGACGTGCGCGCGCAGCTCTCGGGCGACCGCTTCCGAGGGCGGGTCGTCGGGCAGCCGCTCGCGGGTCAGGCGTCCGGCCCCCAGCGGCAGGCTGAGGGCCACGTCGGGCTCCTCGTCGAGACCGCAGGCCAGCTCCAGCGAGCCGCCGCCGATGTCGACGACGAGCAGGCGCCCGCTCGACCAGCCGAACCAGCGACGCACGGCCAGGAAAGTCATCCGTGCCTCGTCCGCACCGCTCAGGGCCTCGAGCTCGACGCCGGTCTCGGTGCGCACCCGCTCGATGACCTCCTCGCCGTTCGGCGACTCACGCAGCGCCGACGTCGCGAAGGCGAAGAGGTCGCTGACGCCCTGGTCCTCCGCGACGTCGAGGCACTCGCGGACGAAGGCGACGAGCCGACCGGCCGTGGCATCGCTGACCCTGCCGTCGGCCTCGAGGCTCTCCGAGAGGCGGAGCTCGGTCTTGTGCGAGAAGGCAGGCAGCGGCTGCGCGCCCGGGTGTGCGTCGACGACGAGAAGGTGGATCGTGTTGGACCCGATGTCGATGACGCCCAGGCGCATGCCCCAACCCTAGTCAGGCCGCCGAACCCCGGACGCGGCTCCCGTGCCGGGCCGGTCACGGAACGTGGCGTATGCCGTCAGGCGGAGCGGCGGCTCAGGGTGAGCGAGGCGAGGGCCAGGGCTCCGGCGATGAAGGCGGCGACGATGCCGAGGTCGCCCAGCACCGCGGTCACAGGGTCGGCATTGCGCGCGATCTCCTTCATCGCGTCGACGGCGTAGGAGAGCGGCAGGACGTTGCTGACCCACTCGAGGACGGTCGGCAGCTGGTCGCGCGGGATGAGCAGCCCGCAGAGCAGGAACTGCGGCAGGAGGAAGGCGGGCATGAACTGCACCGCCTGGAACTCGGTGCGCGCGAAGCCGCTCGCGAGCAGGCCCAGCGCCGTGCCGAGGACGGCGTCGAACACCGCGACGACGACGAGCAGCCACACCGGCCCGGCAACGCCGAGGCCGCACACCCAGACCGCGAATCCCGTTGCGATCACGGCCTGCACGACGGCGAGCGCTCCGAAGGCCCCGGCATACCCGAGCATGAAGTCACCCTTGCCCATGGGCGTGGTGAGGAGACGCTCGAGCGTGCCGGACTGGCGCTCACGCAAGGTCGCGACGGAGGTGACGATGAACATCACGACCATCGGGAAGACACCGAGCAGGGCCGGGCCGATCGCGTCGAAGACGGGCGTGCCGGTGTAGATCCACGCGAGCAGGCCGAGCAGGACGCACGGCACGACGATGATGAGGCCGATGGTGCGGTGGTCGGTGCGCACCTGGCGCAGGACGCGGCCGGAGGTGGCCGCGGTGAGTCCGGCGTTCACGACGAGCTCCTCTCTCCGGACCGGGCGGTCTCGGCGTCGATGAGGGCGAGGAAGGCGGCGTCGGCATCGACGGCGCCCGTCTGCTGGAGCAACTCGGCAGGCGTGGCGTCGGCGAGGACGCGACCCTCGCGGAGCAGCACGAGCCGGTCGCAGCGCGTCGCCTCGTCCATGACGTGGCTCGACACGACGAGCGAGTGTCCGCGGTCGGCGAGGTGGCGGAAGAGGTCCCACAGGTCACGGCGCAGGACCGGGTCGAGGCCGACGGTGGGCTCGTCGAGCACGAGCAGGCTCGGCCGGCCGACGAGCGCGGCGGCGAGGGAGACGCGGGACTCCTGACCACCCGAGAGGTCCTGGACGAGCTGGTCGGCGTAGGACACGAGGTCCACCTCGGCGAGGGTGCGGTCGACGGCCTCGCGCAGCTCGGCGCCGCGCAGCCCGATGGCCCGACCGAAGTAAGTGACGTTGTCGCGGACGCTGAGGTCGGCATAGACGCTGGGACTCTGCGTGACGTAGCCGACGCGGTCGCGGAGCGTGGGCGAGCCCGCCGGATGGCCGAGCACCGTGACGGTGCCCGACTCGACGATCTGCACGCCGACGATGCACCGCATGAGCGTCGACTTGCCCGAGCCGGACGGCCCGAGCAGGCCGACCACCTGGCCGGCGGGGATCTCGAGGTCGAGGCCCGGGATGACCCGCCGCTTCCCGCGCACGACCTGCAGGCCGCTCACGGCGACCGCCGGACCACTGTTATTCACCATGTGATGAAATCTACTCCTGCTCGGGCACCCTGTCCACGAGATGGTGCTGGAGGACGGGTCCGATGCGCTCGACGAGCTCCTCGCGCGTCGCGTCGGCCAGCGCCGGCACCCGGATGACGTAGCGCGCCACGACGAGCCCGATCATCTGCGACGCGGCCAGCGCGCCGCGCAGCTGCGGGTCCGGGGCCCCGGTGCTCGCGGCGATGCGGCCGAAGACCTCGCGCCCGAGGAACTCCCGCAGCATGCGCGCGGCCTCCTCGCTCGTCATGCTCGACCGGACGAGCGCCACGAGGGCGTCACGCCGCTCCGGCGGCTCCCAGACCGTCAGGAAGGTCTCGACGATCCGCCACCCCAGCCGGTCGACGTCACCCGACGTGATGCGCGCGATGAGCTCGGCCGGGTCGACCGGCACGTCGAGCGTGGCCGCGAAGAGTCCCGCTTTGCCCTCGAAGTAGTGGTGCACGAGCGCCGGGTCGACGCCTGCGTCGCGGGCGATGCCGCGCAGGCTGGCCTTGTCGTATCCCTTGGCCGCGAAGGACTTTCGCGCTGCGTCGACGATGGCTGCACGGGTGTCGGCGCCCCCCGGCCGTCGTCCGCGCCCCTTCGGCGTCGCCTCGCTTGCCGTGCTCGACGTCATGCCCACACGCTAGCCCTCGAGTCGCGGGGCTCCTGGCGTATGCCGTCCGGCGGCGTCGCGCAGCACGGCCGCGGCGCGCTCGCCGCGGGCCCAGACCGCCCAGCGGTAGGGCGTCGTGCCGTGCATCGCGTCGACGACGGTCGGGTCGGCTCCGGCGTCGAGGAGCGCGGTGACGAGCTCGACGTCGTCCATGAAGGCCGCCTGATGCAGCGCCGTGCGACCGTTGCGGAGGCTGTCGACGCGAGCGCCGGCGGCGACGGCGGCGCGGACGGCTTCGGGCGTGGCCGCTCGATGGATGTCAGGCACCCTCGGGTCACCCGGCCACGTGCCGGTGACCGGGATGTCGTCACCCACCACGTCGTCCGGTGCCAGGTGCAGCGCTCCCTGTGTCGCGAGGCCGTGCGCGACGAGGAGCGCGAGGCGGTCGACGAAACCGTGGGCGCGCGCCCACTCGACCTGCCGCGCGAGCATCTCGTCGATCGTCTCGGCGGGCTCGCCGGTGCGACGGGCCCAGACCTCGGACGCCGGGTGCCCCAGACCGTGCTCGAGGAGCAGCTCGAGGTGGCTGTCGTCGCGGTTGAACATCCGGTTGTAGAGCGCCTGCCGGTCGTTCGGGTCGGCGCCGCGCTCGAGGAGCAGCTCGGCGAGGGGCCGCCACTGCGGGTGCCTGGGCTGGCGGCCCGGTCCCATCTCGCCCTCGCCGAAGACGCCGGTCAGCGCGGTGAAGGCGGTGGGCAGCCCCTGCCAGAGGTAGCCGCTGTCGGGGTCGGCGCCGGCGTCGAGCAGGACGCGCGCGGAGCCGATGGCGTCGACCTGCGGAACGCGCGAGTAGACGAGGTAGAGCAGCGGGGGCCACCGGAACGGCCCACCCTCCCGGGTGGCCGCTCCGCGCGCTGCGGCGACGTGCGCCCGCAGGGCATTCGCGTCGCCGGCGGCCGCGGCGAGGAAGACGTCGCGGTTCACGAGATCCGGATCGTCCGCGAGCAGCCGCGCCGCTCGGGCCCATCGCTCGGGCTCGTCGCGGTCCGTGTACGTCAGGCAGGCGAGCGCCGCTGCGAGAGAGGCGGACTCGCCAGTCGCCTCTCCGTCGGCTCGGTCGGCGCCACCCGACGCGGGGTCAAGGGCGGCGGGGTCGCGGCTCAGGTCCGCGGCCGCCGTCAGGTAGGAGCGCAGCCGTGGCCAGCTCGCGAAGCCGAGCCGTCGCGCCACGACGAGCTGCGCGTCGGCCAGGGCAAACGACGCCGTCTCGCCTCGCAGCCCCTCGGGGTGCAGTCGGGACACGAGGCCCAGCGCGACTGGTTCGGCGGACCGGACGGCGCGCTGCAGGCTGCGTGCATCGCGCCGCAGGTGCTCGAGGTCGGGGTTCTGGGGCAGGGACAGGGCCATGACGGCCTCCTCTCGTCGTGCCCGCGTGCGCTGGTCGGGCCGAAAGGAGGTCGGACCGCATGCTGCCGTGCCCCAGGGAGGCTGAGCCCCTTCCCGCGCACCGGAGGCGCCCTGGACGCCACGGTCAGCGTACGCCGCCGCCCGCACCCGGGGAAGCACACGGCATACGCACGCAGGCCCCCCCGCGACGCACCATCCACGGGGTGGGCGTCGTCGGCGCGGCGGAAAGGTCGGCGGCATAGGGTGAGCCGGTGGCTGAAGCACCTCTGGACCTCCCCCGCGTCTGGGTCGAGTTCACCGACCCCGCCGACACGAACCAGCGCTACCGCTGTGACCTGACCTGGCTCACGAGCAGCTGGACGTGCATCTTCGGCAGCGGCTGCCAGGGCATCTACGCCGGCCGGCCCGACGACGGGTGCTGCACCCTCGGCGCCCACTTCACCGAGAAGGACGACTGGAAGCGCGTCGCCAAGGCCGTCGAGGACCTCGGCGAGGACGAGTGGGAGTACCACTCGGTCGGCCGCGCCACCGGGAGCAAGGACGACTGGACCGAGAAGGAGGACGGCGCGCGCAAGACGAAGGTCGTCGACGGCGCCTGCATCTTCCTCAACCGACCCGGATTCCCCGCGGGCGCCGGGTGCGCGCTGCACCAGCACGCGGTCCTCACCGGCGTCGAGCCGCACACCCTCAAGCCCGACGTGTGCTGGCAGCTGCCGATCCGCCGCACCTTCCGCACCGTCGAGCTGCCTGACGACTCGAGCTACCTCGAGGTGACGATCACCGAGTACGACCGCCGCGGCTGGGGTCCCGGCGGCCACGACCTCGACTGGTACTGCTCCGGCAACTCCGAGGCGCACGTCGGCCGCGAGCCGGTCTACCGCTCCAACGCACCCGAGCTCACCGAGCTCATGGGACCGCTCGCCTACGCCGAGCTGGCGATCCGCGCCGAGGCGCACCTCGCCCAGGTCAAGGCCGTCCGCGCGCGCGGCGTGCGCAAGCTGCTGCCGCTGCTCGTGCACCCCGCCACCATCGAGGCCCAGCGCAACCCATGAGCGACGAGTCCGGGATCATCCCCTCCCCCAACATCTGGGAGACGCCCGACGTCTACGAGGTCGAGAACCGCGGCGTCGACCGCGCCCACGTCATCGAGGACGCGATGCGCTCGGTCCTCGACTGGTCGGGTCTCGACGTCGTCGACATCGGGTGCGGCACGGGTTACCACCTGCCGTTCTTCGCCCGCGACGCACGCTGGGTCGTCGGTGTCGAGCCACACCCACCGCTCGCTTCCCTTGCCGCACAACGTATCTCGGGTATGCCATCCGTCTCGGTCCGCGAGGAGGGTGCCGCCGCGATCGGCGTGGCCGATGGGTCGTTCGACCTCGCGCACGCGCGGTGGGCGTACTTCTTCGGGCCAGGCTGCGAGCCGGGGCTCGCCGAGCTCGACCGCGTCATGCGGCCGGGCGGCGCGGCGTTCGTCGTCGACAACGACGCGACCCGCTCGACGTTCGGTCAGTGGTTCCGGCGGGCGCTGCCGGGCTACGACCCGCGCGCGGTCGAGCGCTTCTGGGAGCGGCAGGGCTGGCAGCGCGAGCGCCTCGACATCCGGTGGGACTTCGACTCGCGCGAGGACTTCGAGGCCGTCGTCGGCATCGAGTTCGCACCCGAGCACGCCGACCTCATCCTCGCCGAGCATCCCGACGCCACCGGCGTCGACTACGCCGTCAACCTCTGGCACCGACGCTACTGACGCCGGTCGAGAGCCCAGCTCCGGCCGCCCCCGACCCGTCGAGGCCGGAACCCGACGTGGTCATTCCTACCCATGCCCTGCGTCGGGGATGGGCACCGCTGCCGACGCGGTGACCGCCCTGCCGTTCCTACCGTCGAGACATCGACCACCGGGAGGACACCATGGAGACCATCGAGACCGTCATCGTCGGCGCGGGCCAGGCAGGGCTGGCCACGGCGCACGAGCTCGCCGAGCGGGGGCACGAGTGCGTGCTCCTCGAGCGCAACGAGGCCGTCGGGGACGGCTGGCGTCAGCAGTACGACTCGCTCCGGCTCTACTCCTCCGTCCGGCACGACTCCCTGCCCGGGATGCCGTTCCCGGGCGACCCCCGGTCGTTCCCCGGCAAGGACGAGGTCGCGGCCTACCTCCAGTCGTATGCCGCCCGCTTCCGTCTGCCCGTTCGTCTCGGCGTGCGCGTGGAGCGGCTCGCCGCCGCGTCCGAGGGTGACGGCTTCGTCGTCACGACCGACCGCGGGAGCATCGCCTGTCGCAACGTCGTCGTCGCCACGGGGACCTTCGGGCGTGCGCCTCACGTGCCGGCCTTCGCGGCCGACCTCGACGCCTCGATCCTCCAGCTGCACTCGAGCGAGTACCGGCGGCCCAGCCAGCTGCGCGACGGGTCGGTGCTCGTCGTCGGCGCCTCGCACTCGGGCTGCGACATCGCCTACGAGCTCGCGGAGGACCGGCGCACCGTGCTGGCCGGGCGAGACTGCGGCCAGATCCCCGTGCGCTGGGACACCCCTGCCGTGCACGTGGCGTTCCCCTTCCTGCTCTTCGCGTGGCGCCACGTGCTGACGCGCCGGACGCCGGTCGGTCGGAAGATGATGGCCGAGATCCGCCACCACGGCGGACCGATGCTGCGGGTCAAGCGCGAGGACCTCGCCGCGCGTGGTGTCGAGCGCCAGGTGCAGCGCGTCACCGGCGTGACCGACGGGCGCCCGACCCTCGACGACGGGACGGTCCTCGACGTCGCCAACGTCGTCTGGGCCACGGGGTTCGAGCAGCGCTTCGACTGGATCGACCTCCCCATCATCGGCGAGGACGGCTGGCCGCGGGAGTACCGCGGCGTCTCGACGGACGTGCCCGGCCTCTTCTTCTGCGGACTCGCCTTCCAGTTCGCGTTCGCCTCGATGGTGCTGCCCGGCGTCGGTCGCGACGCGGCTCACGTGGCGACCCACATCGCCAGGCGGTCGATCGCGTCGACCACGCGGCTCGAGGTGGGCGCCGCTGCCGGGTGAGACCACCGGGGAGGTGCGGTGCCGGACCGGTCGAGGATCTTGACCGGTCCGGTCTCAGTGGTTCGGCGAGGTCAGGGCTGACGGCGCACGAGGTCGTGCTCGAAGGCGAAAGCCGCTGCGGCCGTGCGGCTCCCGACGTCGAGCTTGGTGAAGATGTTGCTCAGGTGGCGGGCCACGGTCCGGTCGCTCAGCACGAGCGCGGTCGCGATCTGGGCGTTGCTCCGGCCCTCGGCGACGAGGCCGAGCACCTCGACCTCGCGCTCGGTGAGGCCCCCGGGTCGCGTGCCGGGTGAGCCCAGCCGGTCGAGCGCGTCGACGTCGGGTCGGGCCCCGAGCGCCACGAGCTCCTCGCGCGCCGACGCCAGTGACCGCCGGGCCGACTCGTCGTCGCCGAGCGCGAGGAGCGCCCGCCCGCCGGCCGCCTGGGCGAGCGCGGCCTCGTGCGGCACGTCGAGGCGCACCCAGGCCTGGTGCGCCTTGCGCAGGTAGGGCAGCGCACCGGCCGGGTCGCCGGCAGCCAGCTCGACGCGGCCCCAGGCCGTGGCCGCCGTCGCGGCGAGCACCTCTGACCCGAAGGACTCCGCGAGGCCGTCGAGCTCGCGAGCGCCGTCCCGGGCTGCGTCGACGTCGTCCGCGGCCAGCAGGACCTCCACGGCGGCCGGCAGGATCCGGCTGCGTCGCACCGCCGGGCCCGGCTCACGAGCAGCCTCTTCACTGCGGCGAGCGCGGCAGCCGTCCTCCCCCGGGCCAGCCAGAGCAGGGCCGAGCCCGGCTGCGGGTCGTAGCCGTGCTCCGCACTCAGCTGGTAGGCCGCGTCGGCGGCCTCGAGGTCGCCGCGCAGGCGCAGCAGGTCGCCGCGTTCGCAGGCGGCCTGCCCGACGGCGTCGGTGGCACCCGCCAGCCGGTAGCGCTCGACGGCAGCCGTGAGCTCGTCGAGCGCGGCGTCCCAGGCGCCGTGAGCGCGCATCACCTGGGCGCGGTGCAGGCTGCACTGCCCGGTGAAGGTCACGAGGCCGGGCTGGTCGGTGCACCAGCGGTGCAGCAGCTGCGTCCACTCGACGACGCGGCGCAGGTCGGAGACCTCCTGACAGCCCTCGATGGCCGTGCAGTAGACGTGCCCGAGCATGACCGGGGCCAGGGTCCGGGTCGTCGCCTCGAGCATCGACTCGTCGAGGAGGGAGAGACCATCGGTCACGCGGTCGCCGTAGATGGCCATCCGACCCTGGGCGCACAGCCCGGTCGCCAGCAGGCCTGCGTCGTCATGGCGCCGTCCGGCCTCGGTCGCCTCGAGCGCGCACGCGTGCGCCTCCGCGAAGCGACCCGCACCGAGGTGCGTGAACATCCGCGCGAACGCGACGTAGCCGGACTCCAGGCTCCCGTCGGGCAGTGCCGCGACGAGGCGCTCACCGCGGCTGAGCCACGCAGCTGCCGCAGAGTGGTCTCCGCTCGTGCGGCCGACCATCGACAGGTCGAAGGCGCACCGGGCCGCCCCGGCGGTGTCGTGGTCGGAGAGCCTGACGTCGAAGGCCCGCCGATAGCGCTCGACGGCGTCCGTCATGCGTCCGAGCAGGTGCGCTGCGGCGGCGGACGACTCGAGATCGTCGGCCGTCAGCCCGGCGGCCTCGACCCCGGACCACCGGTCGAGGGCCGCAGACCACTCGCCACGCTCGAACTCGGCTCTGGCGCGGACCAGCTCGTCGACGACCCCCACGGCACCCTCCTGCCCCGCAAGGCTACGCCCGCCACCACCGCCGACCGCCCCGTTTCCCTCAACCGTCGACAGCCACGTTCGGCCGCTTCCCGGCGGTCGAGTGGCCAGTCGTCGCGGCAACCACACGTGGCCTCTCGACGGGTTGGAGGCGGCCACACGTGGCCTCTCGACGGGTCGGAGGCGGCCACACGTGGCCTCTCGACGGGTCGGAGGGGGCCACACGTGGCCTCTCGACGGTTCAGTCGGTGAGGTCGAGGGCGATGTCGACGATGGGTGAGCTGTGCGTCAGGCCGCCGACCGACACGAAGTCGACACCGGTCCCGGCGTACTCCCGCACGACCTCGAGCGTCAATCCACCGGTCGCCTCGATCTCGACGGGCTCGCCGGCGCCGCGCAGCAGCCCGACGGTCTCGGCGAGCACGTCCACGCTCATGTTGTCGCACATGATGAAGCGCGCGCCGGCGTCGTAGGCCTCCTGCGCCTCGGCCGGCGTCGTCACCTCGACCTGCACGTCGACGTCGGGGAAGCGCCCGCGGACGAGCGCGTACGCCGCTGCCACCGAGCCGGCCGCGAGCTTGTGGTTGTCCTTGATCATCGCGACGTCGTAGAGACCCAAGCGCTTGTTCGTGCCGCCCCCGCAGCGCACGGCGTACTTCTCGAGCCAGCGCATGCCCGGCGTCGTCTTGCGCGTGTCGAGGACCATCGTCGACGTGCCCTCGAGCGCGTCGGCCCAGCGACGGGTGTGGGTGGCCACGCCCGACAGCCGGCTCAGGATGTTGAGGATCGTCCGCTCCGCCACGAGGATCACCTGGGTGGGCCCGGTCAGCCGCGCGATGACGTCGCCGCGCTCCAGCCGCGAGCCGTCGTCGCCCACGACCTCCACCGTCGGCACGTCGCGGCCGAGCTGCTTCGCGACCGCCGCCAGCACGAGCCCGATGACGGGCACGCCCGCGACGACACCTGGTGCCCGCGCGACGACCTCGGCGGTGCGCGTCTGGTCGGCGGGGATCGTCGCGAGGGTCGTCACGTCGACGCCGTCGGGACCGAGGTCCTCACGCAACGCGACCGCGACGAGCTCGCGCGCCCACTCGTCCGGGAACCCGCTCAACCCGTCGCCGCTCACTGCGTCTCCTCCGTCGATCCCACTGGTTGCGTATGCCGTCCAGCCCCGTTCGCGGGTCTCGCCCCGTCCGCGCGGTCCTCGTCGAGCACGTCGAGCGGCACCGAGCCGTCGAGGTCGAGGCCGTCGAGGTTCGCGCGGGGCACGGGCACGACCGTCGCCTCGAGCACGCCGGAGCCGGAGCGCTGCAGGTGCACGTGGTGCAGGAAGTGCGCGTCGTCGCGGGCCGGGAAGTCCTCGCGCACGTGACCGCCACGGGTCTCGTCACGCAGCGCGGCCGCATACGTCAGCGCGCGTCCGAGGTGGAGCAGGTTGGTCGTCTCCCAGCTCTTGGGGCCGCCCTGCTTGTCGGCGTCGTCCGCGACGGCGCGCGCCGCGAGGGCCGCAAGGGTCTTCTGCGTCGCGGCGAGCGACTCGGCCGAGCGCACCGTCCCCGACCCCGAGGTCATGGCGCGCTGCACGTCGAGGCGGCGCTTGCCCCGGATCAGCTCGGGCTCACCGACGGGGGCGACCGGCGTCGTCTCGGAGAGCTCCCCGGCGCCGAGCCGGGCCGTGAGGTCGTCGGCGATGCGGCGCGCGAAGACGAGGCCCTCGAGGAGCGAGTTGCTCGCGAGGCGGTTGGCGCCGTGGACGCCGGTGCACGAGGTCTCTCCGCACGCGTAGAGCCCCTCGAGGGAGGAGCGGCCGCGCAGGTCGGTGCGCACGCCACCGCTCGCGTAGTGCTGCGCGGGCGCGACCGGCAGCAGCTGGGTCGCAGGGTCGAAGCCGAGCTCACGGCAGCGCTGGACGATCGAGGGGAAGCGCTGCTCGAGGAACTCGGCACCGAGGTGGCGGCAGTCGAGGTAGACGTGGTCGGTGCCGGTCTCGCGCATCCGGGCGATGATGGCGCGGGCCACGACGTCGCGTGGCGCGAGGTCGGCGAGCGGGTGCTGGCCCTGCATGAAGCGCTCGCCCGCCTCGTCGACGAGGAAGGCGCCCTCACCGCGCACGGCCTCGGAGATGAGCGGCTGCTGACCGCGAGAGCCCTCGCCGAGCCACAGGACGGTCGGGTGGAACTGGACGAACTCGAGGTCGGCGAGCACGGCACCGGCCCGCAGCGCGGCCGCCATGCCGTCCCCGGTGGCGACGGACGGGTTCGTCGTCGAGGCGTAGATCTGGCCGAGGCCGCCGGTGGCGAGGACGACGGCACGGGCGTGGGCTGCACCGACCCCGTCGACCTGCCCCTCGCCGATGACGTGGAGCGTCACGCCGCACACCCGGGCGTCCGCGTCGGTCAGCAGGTCGACGACGAGGGCGTGCTCGATCACCTCGATGCCGGGGTCGTCACGCACGCGGTCGAGGGCGGCGATGAGGGCGCGGCTGATCTCGCGGCCCGTGGCATCGCCACCAGCGTGGAGGATCCGGTCGCGGTGGTGCCCGCCCTCGCGGGTCAGCGACAGCCCGCCCGTGTCACCGCGGTCGAACTCGGCCCCGAGGGCGATGAGGTCCCAGACGGCGTCGGTGCCCTCACGCACGAGCGCCTCGACGGCGTCGACGTCACAGAGACCGACCCCGGCGACGAGCGTGTCATGGATGTGCTCGGCGGCGCTGTCCTCGGGCGACATGACGGCGGCGATGCCGCCCTGCGCCCAGGCCGTCGAGCCCTCGTCCAGGACGGTCTTGGTCACGAGGAGCACGCGGTCGACGCGGCGCCGGAGCCGCAGGGCCGTCGTCAGGCCGGCGACGCCCGAGCCGACGACGATGACGTCGGCGGTGGCCGTCCAGCCGGGCGCGGGCGCACGCAGCCGTCGGGGGACCGTCACGTCGGGGAGCCCGCTCTGCGACATACGGCTGGCCTCTCAGTCCTGGTACTCGTGGTGGCGCCCGGTGACGGCGGAGGTCATGAGACCGAAGCCGTCGGGCACGTCACCGGCATCGTGCCCCACCTCGACGACGCGGTTGTCGTCGTCGACGAAGACGACCTGCGGCTCGAAGGTGCGTGCCTCGGCATCGTCCATCGCGGCGTACGCGATGATGATGACCGTGTCACCGGGCGAGATGAGCCGGGCCGCCGCGCCGTTGATGCAGACGATGCCCGTGCCGCGCTCGCCCTCGATCGCGTAGGTCGTCAGGCGGTTGCCGTTGTCGACGTCGACGACGTCGACCTGCTGGCCCGGCCACAGGTCGGCGGCGTCGAGCAGGTCGCGGTCGATCGTCAGGGAGCCGACGTAGTGCAGGTCGGCCTGCGTCACCGTGGCCCGGTGGATCTTCGAGTGGAGCATGAAGCGCTGCACGACTGGGACCTCGAAATCGTCTGTGGTGGAAGGGAACTCAGGGCTGAGAGAAGGTCTCGAGCGCGCCGCCGCCGGGGCCGACGAGCACCGGCAGGTTGTCGATGAGACGAGTCGTGCCCACTCGGCCCGCCACGGCAAGGAGCGCCTCGCCGCGATACCACTCCGGCACGTCCTCGAGCGTGTCCGGGTGGACGAGCACGAGGTAGTCGACGAGCGCGAGCGGCTCGCGCACGAGCACGGCCCGGGCGGAGCGCCGGACGGCCGACGGGCCCTCGGGTGCGGCGTCGGCTCCCGCGCGCAGCGCGGCCGACAGGCACAGGGCGGTCTCGCGGTCGGACTCGGTGAGGTAGGTGTTGCGGCTCGACATCGCAAGGCCGTCGGGCTCGCGGACGGTCGGCACCGCCACGACGCGCACCGGGAAGTCGAGGTCACGGCACATCCGGCGGATGAGGAGCAGCTGCTGGGCGTCCTTCTGCCCGAAGTAGGCGGCGCTGCACCGGGTCAGGTGCATGAGCTTGCCGACGACGGTGAGCATGCCGTCGAAGTGGCCGGGTCGCGACTGGCCCTCGAGGACGTCACCGAGCGGGCCGGCAGAGACGCGGACGCCCGGGTCGCCGTCGGGGTAGATGACGTCGGGCGTCGGGGCGAAGACGACGTCGACGCCCGCGGCCGTGCAGATCTCGAGGTCGGCGTCGAAGGTGCGCGGGTAGCGCGAGAGGTCCTCCTTGGGCCCGAACTGCAGCGGGTTGAGGAAGATCGTCACGACGACGTGGCGGTGCGTCTTGCGTGCCTGGTGGATCAGCGTCGCGTGCCCCTCGTGCAACGCCCCCATCGTCATGACGACGGCGACGTCGGCGTCGTCGAGCGCCGACCGGGCCTCGCTCAGCTCGTCCCTCGTCCTCGCCACCACGGGCGACCCGGGCCGCGTGTCGGTGACGGCGGCGGCGGCGTGGTCGCCGGCGCCCGTGGTCGTGCCGGTCGTGCCGGTCGTGCCGGTCGTGCCGGTCGTGCCGGTCGTGCCGGTGGCGGTGGTGTCGGTCACGGTTGGTCCTCCTCGTGCGCGAGCAGCTCGAGCAGCGGGCCGGCGTCGGAGGCGCGGAGGCGTCCGCTGAGCAGCGCTCGCTGCGCCGTCGCGCGGGCCAGGGCGAGGTAGGTCGGGCGAATGTCCGGGGCGACCGTGCGCAGCATCGCGACGTGCCCGGCCACGGTACCGGCATCGCCGCGCGCGACCGGACCGGTGAGGGCTGCGTCACCCCGGCGGAGGGTGTTGGAGAGGGCAGCGGTCAGCAGCGGTTCGAGCACGCGCGCCGGGTCGTCGACGCCCGCCTCGCCGAGCAGCTGCATCGACTGGGCCACGAGCGTCACGAGGTGGTTCGAGCCGTGCGCGAGGGACGCGTGGTAGGTGACACGGTCCTCCTCGGCCACCCACACGGGGTCGCCACCCATCTCGATGACGAGAGCCTCGCCGAGGGGCCGCGCGAGGTCGAGGGTCGTCACCCCGAAGCAGCAGTCGTGGAGCCGGTCGAGGTCGATCTCGGTGCCGGTGAACGTCATCGCCGGATGGATCGCGAGGGGCACGATGTCGCTGTCGGCTGCCGCCTCGAAGACCGAGATGCCGTGCGCCCCGGAGGTGTGCATGACGAGCTGTCCGGGCGTGAAGGTAGCGGTGGCGCTGAGACCCGCGACGAGGTCGGCGAGGGCGTCGTCCGGCACCGCGAGGACCACGAGGTGCGCGCCGGAGACGACCTCGGGGATCGGCTTGACCGGCACGCCCGGCAGCAGCGTGGCCGCCCGCTCGAGGCTCTCCTCGCTGACGGCCGAGACGCCGCTGACGACGTGACCGGCCCGGGCCAGGGCGGCTCCGAGGACGGCTCCGACGCGTCCGGCGCCCACGACGCCGACGTCGAAGCGCGCGGGACGCTCGTGCGGGGTGCTCACCCACGGCACGCTATCGCCTACAGTCGGCGGTCGTGGATCCCCTTCCCTGGAGTGAGGCGTGGCACGAGGCGTTGTATGCCGCCGAGCAGGGTTTCTACGTCACGCGCGGTGGGCCTGCAGCGCACTTCACGACGGCCGCCCACGGCCCGACCGGACGCGTGCTCGCCGAGGCCCTGCTGGCGCTGTGGGCCGCCGAGCACGGCCCGGCGCTCCCCTCGGTCGTCGTCGACGTGGGCGCGGGCCGGGGCGAGCTCGCGACGCACCTGGTCGACGCCCTCGAGCTCCTCGGGTCGAGGTGTGCCGCCACGCCCGAGAGCGAGGAATCACCTCGACCCAGCGACGCCGACTCCCGGTCGAGGGATGCCACCGCGCCGGGCCGCGACGAGTCACCCCGACCGAGGGTGGTGGCG
Organism: Terrabacter sp. Ter38; assembly: GCF_024519435.1. Taxonomy (GTDB): domain Bacteria; phylum Actinomycetota; class Actinomycetes; order Actinomycetales; family Dermatophilaceae; genus Terrabacter. The sequence continues at coordinate 38,710 of NZ_JALJRZ010000003.1, read as the reverse complement.
GTCGACGTCGTCGACCGGCCCGAGGGGCTCGACGACCGGGTGGAGTGGGTCCGCTCCCCCGGCGGCTCGGCACTGCCCCCTGAGCTGACCGGCCTGCGCAGCGCCCTCGTCATCGCCCACGAGTGGCTCGACGTCGTGCCGTGCACCGTCGCCGAGGTGGACGCCGACGGAGTCCTGCACGAGGTGCTCGTCGAGCCGACCACCGGCGTGGAGTCGCTCGGTCCCCTGCTCCGCGACGCCGACCGGCGCTGGGCCGAGGCCCACTGGCCCACGCGCACGCCAGGTGACCGCGTCGAGGTCGGGCTCGCCCGCGACGAGGCGTGGGCCGAGCTCGTCTGCCGGGTCGAGGACGGCACCCTGGTCGCCGTCGACTACGGCCACACGGCGACGGGACGTCCGTCCGGGGGGACGCTCACGGCATACGCCAGCGGTCGGCTGACGACGCCCGTGCCCGACGGTTCGTGCGACGTGACGGCCCATGTCGCGATGGACACCCTCGACGCCGACCAGGTGCTGACCCAGCGCGAGGCGCTGCAGGCGCTCGGGCTGAGCGGCACCACGCCGCCGCACGCTGTCGCGAGCACCGACCCGCTCGGCTACCTCGCCGCGCTCGAGCGGGCGAGCCTCGAGGCACGGCTGCTCGCCGCGGACGGCTTCGGCGGCTTCCGGTGGGCGGTGAAGCGCGTCCGCGGGCACGACGTAACCTGAACGGCATGCGTCGTCTCGCCTCCGCGCTGCTCGCCCTCGGACTCCTCACCCTCGGACTCCTCGTCGCCGTGCCGACGACCGCCTTCGCGCACGACGTCCTCGAGCGCACGAACCCTGCCGACGGCACGAGCGTCACGCAGCTGCCGGGCACCGTGGTGCTCACCTTCTCGGAGGCCCCGCTCGAGATCGGCACCCAGGTCGTCGTCACCGGCCCGGCGGGGCCCGTGTCGTCCGGCACCCCGACGATCGAGGGCCGCGACGTGACGCAGGCCCTCGCGCCCAACGCGCCCGGCGGCGACTACACGGTGTCCTACCGCGTCACCTCCGACGACGGTCACCCCGTCACCGGCACGTTCTCCTTCCACGCGGCGATCGGGCTCGACGGGTCGACCGCCACGGCCGGAGCGAGCGTGCACGTCAAGCCCACCGCCGGCGCCGACGACGCCCAGGGCTCGCTCCTCGTGCCGATCCTGCTCACCATCGTGGGCACCGTCGTGCTGCTCGGGGTGGGTGGCATCCTCGTGCTGCGTGGCCGCGAGGCCGAGCGCAGCTGACGCCGTCCGAGCGGCTCAGTCGGGCTCCGGCCCCGCTTCCGGCGCCGGCTCGGTAAGGGGCTGGTTGAGGAACCAGCGGTGCCCGAACGGGTCGTGGAAGACGGCGAGCCGGCCGATCGGCGGGTTGTCCTCGGGTGGCCGGTCGACGGTGGCTCCCGCGTCCTGAACCCGGCGGCAGAGGGCGTCGACGTCGGTCACCGTGAGGTGCAGCGTGACGGCGTTGCCGCGGCCGGGGTCCGGCGGGGCGACCCCGGCGGACTCGAACGCGTCGGACATCATCCAGCGCGCGCCGTCGACCGCCAGCTCGCAGTGCCCGACGTGCCCGTCGTCCATGACGATCGGCTCGTACGTGACCTCGGCCCCGAGGTGCTCGCGGTACCAGTCGATCGCAGCCCTCGAGTCGGCCACGCAGATGTAGGGGGTCAGCTCACTCATCGCTCCACCCTCCTCCGTCGGGTCCGTCCGTGGGGCGTTGCCGGACGACGAGGTGCTCGTAGCCGCGCAGCACGAACGTCGGTCGCCGCACCGCCTCGACGACCTCGATCGGCCCCAGCCGCTCGAGGAGGGCCCGGACCGAGATCTGCAGCTCCATCCGGGCCAGGGGCGCCCCGAGGCAGAAGTGGATGCCGGCGCCGAACGCCAGGTGCGGGTTGGGCTCGCGCGATGCGTCGAAGCGGTCGGGGTCGGCGAAGACGGCCGGGTCGCGGTTGGCGGCGCCGAGCAGCGCCGCCACCTTCTGGCCCGCCCGGACCGCCACTCCATGGAGCTCGACGTCGGCCGCGGCGGTGCGCTCGAAGAGGTGCAGCGGTGAGTCGTGCCGGAGCATCTCCTCGACGAGTCGCTCGACGGCGGTCGGGTCGTCGAGGCGGTCGTGCACGGCGTCCCGCTCCCCCGCGTCGGCAAGCAGCGACGCCAGCCCGTTGCCGAAACCGTTGACGCTCGCCTCGTGCCCGGCGTTGAGCAGCAGCACGACGGTCGCGACGAGCTCGCGCGGCGAGAGGCGGTCGCCGCCGTCCCTTTCCTGGACGAGGGAGGTCAGCAAGTCGTCGCCCGGTGCGGACGCCCGTTCTGCCGCGAGTGCCTCGACGTACGAAGCGAACTCGTCACATGCGCGCTGCGCGTCGTGCTGGGACTCGGCATCGGGGTCGACCTCGTACATCCTGACGATGGCCTGGGACCAGTCCCGAAGCACCTTCCAGTCAGCGGTCGGCGCACCGAGCAGCTCGCAGATGACGAGGACGGGCAGCGGTTCGGCGTAGGCGGCGATCACGTCGACCCGGCCGTCCCGGTCGAGGACCCGCTCGACCTCGTCGAGCAGCCCGGCCGCGATCTCCTCGACGCGCGGGCGCAGGCGCGTGACATGCCCTCGGGCGAAGGCACCGGCCACGAGACGCCGCAGCCGCGTGTGCTTCGGTGGCTCCGAGTCGAGGATCGAGTCGGCGTGCAACCAGTCGAACGTCGTCCACGCGTCGTCACCCTCGGAGCGCGGCCGCAGGATCCGCCCGAGCCTGCGGTCACGCAGCACGTCGTTGGCCGCAGCGTGCGTCGTCGTCACCCAGAGGCCCAGACCCTCGTGCCACAGGACGGGCGCCTGCTCACGGGCGGCGGCGAGGGCCCCGTAGGGCTCGGCCACGAAGGCGGGGTCGCGCAGGTCGAGCACGTCGGTCACCCCCACACTCTGCCCGACCGGGAGTGCCCCGGGGAGGGGCCACACGGCATACGCCCTCCGCAGGGGCCGTAGGCTCGGGCCCATGACGGAGACCACCGCCTCGTCGCCGCCCCGGCGTCAGGCCCTGACCGTCGGCATCGGTGCGGGCGGGCTCGCGACCGCCGACATGGTGCTCAACATCGGGCCGCAGCACCCGGCCACGCACGGCGTGCTGCGGCTGCGCATCGTCGTCGACGGCGAGCGGATCATCAGCGCCGAGCCGATCGTCGGCTACATGCACCGGGGCGCCGAGAAGCTCTTCGAGGTCCGCGACTACCGCCAGATCCTCGTGCTCGCCAACCGTCATGACTGGCTCAGCGCCTTCTCCAACGAGCTCGGCGTGGTGCTCGGCGTCGAGCAGATGCTCGGTATGGAGGTGCCGGAACGGGCCGTCTGGGCGCGCACCGCCCTCGCCGAGCTCAACCGTGTGCTCAACCACCTGATGTTCCTCGGCTCCTACCCGCTCGAGCTCGGCGCCATCACGCCCGTCTTCCACGCGTTCCGCGAGCGCGAGGAGCTCCAGGCCGTGATGGAGGAGGTCTCGGGCGGACGCATGCACTACATGTTCAACCGCGTCGGCGGCCTCAAGGAGGACCTCCCGGCCGGCTGGATGGGCCGTGTCGACAAGGCGATCGCCAACGTGCGCAAGCGGCTTCCCGACCTCGAGCGGCTCATCGTCGGCAACGAGATCCTCGAGGCCCGCACCCGCGGGGTCGGCGTGCTACCGCTGTCGACCGTCCAGGCCTACGGCGTCTCGGGACCCATCGCGCGGGCCAGCGGCCTCGACGTCGACCTGCGCCGGGACGCGCCCTACCTTGCCTACGGCGAGCTCTTCGGCGACAAGGGCCCGGGCCGCGTCGTGACCCGCACGGCCGGTGACTGCCTGTCGCGCCTCGAGGTGCTGCTCGAGCAGGTACACGTCTCGCTCGACCTCGCGCAGGCCTGCCTCGACCGGCTCGTGCAGCTGCCGCAGGGGCCGATCAACGTCAAGCTGCCCAAGGTGCTCAAGGTGCCCGAGGGCGAGATCTACAGCGCGACCGAGAACCCCCTCGGCTTCAACGGCTACTACCTCGTCTCCCGCGGCGAGAAGACCCCGTGGCGCCTCAAGCTGCGGTCGGCGTCGTTCAACAACGTGTCGGTGCTGAGCGAGATGCTGCCCGGCCAGCTCATCGCCGACATGGTCGCGATCCTCGGCTCGATGTTCTTCGTCGTCGGCGACATCGACAAGTGAGGGGTCGTATGCCGTCCGCCCGGGTCTCGCGCGCCACGGTCCTCCGCGCCGCCGCCGTCACCGTCATCACCGCGACGGTGACGCTCGCGGCAGCCTGCTCCGACGAGGACACGGTCGACACGATCCCGCCGCCGTGGCCCGTCCGGACGACGACACCGGACGGGCCGCCCAAGCCGCCGTCGGTGTCGACCACGACGCCGGCACCCACCTCGACGATCACCGTCGCCGGCACCACCTGAGTCCCGCCTGCCGACCCGTCAGAAGGGCGGCACCCCGAGCACCCGCGGCCTGCCCGACGCGATGTCGATGACCGGCCGCGTGCCGAGCGGCTGCGCCAGGTGCAGCCGCGCGGGGCGCGACGCGTAGTCGAGGGTGCAGGCCGTGTCCTTCGGCGGCGGCGGCGTCGTGCCGCCGACGACCACCATGTCGTCGAGCTCGACGACGTGTGCGACGAGACCCGAGTCGCAGCCTCCCCCGCCGATGCCGACGTCGATGGTCGTGCCCTCGACGCGCCTGAGCGAGTCCGCGCCGTGAAACTCGGGCGGCGCGTCGGGCAGCCCGGGCAGCGGCCCCAGGTGCTGAGGCTGCGCGAACACCCCGTCGGCGACGGCGATCACCGAGAGGGGGTGAGCGAGGCCGTCGACGGTGAGGCGCCAGACCGGCACGGTCGCGTCTCCTCCGCCCGTGCGCACCGCGGCCTCGACCAGTACCGCCTCGGACACGACGAGCCGGCACAGCGCGGCGGGGACGCCGTCACAGTCCCTGGGCGTGCTCAGGGCACCCTCGAGAGCACGGTCCAGGGCCGGGCGGACTCCGACGAGGGCGACCGGTCGAGACGAGCCGTCGGGCATCCGGAGGGTCCCGGAGCCGGCGACGGCCTGGTCGACGGCCGGCGCGAGCGTGACGTGCCCGTAGGTCCACGCGACCTTCTGCTCGCCCGTGTCGAAGCCCTCGACGAGCGCCCAGCTCGACAGGAGCACGGGTTGGGTGGGGACCGGCGGCGGGCCTGCGCGGCGTACGGCGTGGGCGACCACCCTTGCGCGCTCGGCGAACTCGGCCGACGGAGCACGGACGGGCAGCATGCCGGGGTCCGGGCTCGGCAGGGCTGGCACCGGTGCCGAAGTCGTGGCATCGTGTGCCGGCACGCTGGTGGCGACGCGACCGTCCTCGCGACCCGGAGCGTCGGCCGAGCCGCACCCCGTCAGCAGCACGAGCCCCAGGGCGAACATGCCCATCCTCGATATCGCGCGACGAGAACCCCGTGACGTCATACCTGTGATGACAGCACGGGGACGCCGATCGTTGCATCGAAACCCGACATGATCCGGCACGCGTCACGCGTCAGCGGCGGGTGTCCGCCTCGCGCTCGTCCTCGTCCTCGTCGTCTCGCGGCCGGAGGCGGCACCAGTTCTGGACGACCATGCCGGCGACGGCGAGGAGCAGTGCGACGACGGCGTGCAGCACGAACGGCAGGATGCGCCCGCGCTGGGCGTCGACGTCGGCGTCGGGCAGCAGGACGAGGGCGTTGGCGAGGTACCAGCCGACGAGCACCGAGCCCGTGAGCGCCCCGGCCTGTCCGAGCACGAGCGTGCGGGCCGCGCGGAGCGGCGTGACGGCGGGGTTGGGCACGCCGTCGCGGACCTTGCGCACCTGCCGGCCGGCGAGGACGAGGCCACCGGTGAGGAAGAGCATCGCGGCGGCGCCGACCCAGCCGGGCTCGGGCACGGCGCTGCCGCCGGACGTCATCCAGCGCAGCGCGAGCCACGCGACCACGGTCATGGCGAGTCCCGCGAGCACGAGGGTCGTGACGCGGATGCCGGAGTGTGGTCTCACTGCTGCTCCCATCGGGGACCGGGACGCACGCCCGATCGGTCGAGGTCGGCCACCAGGTCGGCCACCGGTCGGATGCCGTGAGCGCCCTCACCCATGCGCAGCGTGGCTCGCGGGTCGGCGTCGAGCCACGGCACGAGCACGAACGCCCGTTCGTGGGCACGGGGGTGTGGCAACGTGAGGCGCTTGTCGTCGCTCGTGACCTCGCGGTGGCCGCCGGGGTGGCCGTACTGGATGAGGTCGAGGTCGAGCGTCCTTGCGCCCCAACGCACCTCGCGCGTGCGACCGTGGTCGGCCTCGATCCGGTGCAGCTCCGCGAGCAGGTCGGTGGGGTGCAGAAGGGAGCGGCCGACGACCACGGCGTTGAGGTACTCCGGCTGCTCGGGCCCACCGACCGGGTCGGTGGCGACGATGTCGGACACGCCCGTGAGGGTCAGCCCCGGCAGCGCGGTGAGGGCCGCCACGGCGTCGGTCAGCGTCTGGCCGCGGTCGCCGAGGTTGGTACCGAGCGCGATGACGACATGGGCGGCGTTGCTGCGTGAGACCTGCACCTGGACGTCGGTGAACGGGTGCCCCACCGGCGCCTCGGGCTTGTGCACGACGACCTCGACGGCATCGACGAGGTCGTAGCGCAGCACGTCGTCTGCGATGACCTCCGCGAGGCGCTCGATGAGGTCGAAGGAGGGGCCCGTGATGCGGGCCACGACGTCGCTCGCCACCGCGGCGTAGTTGACGGTGGCGGCGAGGGCGTCGGTGCGGCCGGCCGGCTCGAGGTCGAGCGTCATGGTGACGTCGACGAGGAAGGTCTGCCCGTCGCGCTTCTCGACGTCCAGCACGCCGTGGGTGCCGCGCGCGGAGACGCCCTCCAGGACGATGCGGTCGGTCATCGGTGGAGGCCCTCCGGGTCTGCAGGGTCGTGGACGTCGGGGTCGTCGGGGGCGTGCTCGAGCGCAGCCTGGACGACGGTCAGCGCGCGCACCGTGGAAGCCACGTCGTGGACGCGGACGCACCAGAGCCCCGCCATGGCGGCCATGACCGACGTGGCCGTCGTCTCGATGTCACGCTCGGCCGCGGGCCGAGGGGCCTCACCCTCGTCGCGGCCCAGCCGTCCGAGGAAGGTCTTGCGCGAGGCACCGAGCAGGATGGGCTGGCCGAGGTCGTGCAGCGCGGGGAGCGCGGCCATGAGGGTCCAGTTGTGGTCGGAGTTCTTGGCGAAGCCGAGGCCCGGGTCGAGGACGAGGTGCTCCTCGTCGATGCCACCGTCGAGGAGGGCGTCGCGCCGCTCCGCCAGCTCGCGCAGGACGTCCTCGACGACGTCGTCGTAGGCGGCTCGCGACTGCATCTCGGTGCTGTGCCCTCGCCAGTGCATCGCGATGTAGGGCAGGCGGTTGGCCGCCACCCACGGGACCATGTCGGGGTCGGCGAGGCCACCCGAGACGTCGTTGACGATGGAGGCACCGGCGTCGACGGCCGCTCGGGCGACCGAGGCGCGCATCGTGTCGACGGAGACCACGGCACCGTCGGCGGCGAGGGCGGTCACGACCGGCACGACCCGGCGCAGCTCCTCCTCGACCGACGGGCGTTCGGCGCCGGGGCGGGTGGACTCGCCACCCACGTCGACGATGTCGGCGCCCGCCGCGAGCACGTCACGACCGTGCGCGATGGCGGCGTCCTGCTCGAACCACTGCCCGCCGTCGGAGAAGGAGTCGGGCGTGACGTTGACGACACCCATGACGATCGTGCGGTCGCGCACGCCGAGCAGGGACGTCGCGTCGAGGTCGGGGCGGCGCACGGTCATGGGCGCCATTGTGTCGCGGCCGGTGGCTCGGGTGTCGGGCCGTCGGTCACTTGTTGCCCTCGAGCATGAGCGCCATGGCCTCTGCTCGAGTGGCCGCGTCGCGCAGCTGGCCGCGCACCGCCGAGGTGATGGTGCTCGCGCCGGGCTTGCGGATGCCGCGCATCGACATGCAGAGGTGCTCCGCCTGGACGACGACGATGACGCCCTGCACGTCGAGGTGCTCGACGAGCGCGTCGGCGATCTGGGTCGTGAGCCGCTCCTGCACCTGCGGGCGCCGGGCGAAGACCTCGACGAGCCGCGCGAGCTTCGACAGCCCGGTGACCCGTCCGTCCTTGCCCGGGATGTAGCCGACGTGCGCCACCCCGTGGAAGGGCACGAGGTGGTGCTCGCACGTGCTGTAGAGCTCGATGTCCCGCACGATGACGAGCTCCTGGTGGTCGATCTCGAACGTCGTGCCGAGCACGTCGGCCGCCGTCATGTCGAGCCCGGCGTAGATCTCGGCGAACGACCGAGCCACGCGGCCCGGGGTGTCGAGCAGGCCCTCGCGTTCGGGGTCCTCACCGATGGCGAGGAGCAGCTCCCGGACGGCCGCCTCGGCGCGCGGCTGGTCGATCGACACCCGTCAGCTCTTCTCGTTGGGGTTGACGGGGCGGTCGTCCGGCACCTCGATGACCTGCTCGACGGGGTGCTCCTCGGCGAGGGGGTGCGCGCCGACGGAGGCGGCCTCGTCGATCTTGTGCTCGATGACGCGGTCGGCCGGCACCGGCGGGGGGAGGTGGCCGTTCTGGCCCGAGCCGTTCTGCGCGGCGATCTCGGCCGGCGTCAGGACCGGCGGACGGTCGCTGAGCTGGCGCGTCTGGGACGAGAGCCACGTCGGCCGGGTCGGCTGCTTGACGACCGGCTTGAAGAGCTCGGCGAGCTCGTGGACGTTGAGCGTCTCCTTCTCGAGCAGCTCGAGGACGAGGTGGTCGAGCAGGTCGCGGTTGGCGTTGATCGCCGCATACGCCTCGTCGTGGGCCGCGTCGATGAGCGAGCGGACCTCCTCGTCGACGATTCGGGCGACCTCCTCGGAGTAGTCGCGCTGGTGCCCCATGTCGCGACCGAGGAAGACCTCGCCGGTGCTCTGGCCGAGCTTGATGGCACCGACCCGCTCGGACATGCCGAACTCGGTGACCATCTTGCGGGCCATGCCGGTCGCCTTCTCGATGTCGTTGCTCGCACCGGTGGTCGGCTCGCGGAAGACGATCTCCTCGGCGACGCGGCCACCGAGGGCGTACGCGAGCTGGTCGAGGATCTCGTTGCGCGTCGTGGAGTACTTGTCGTCGATCGGCATGACCATCGTGTAGCCGAGGGCACGGCCGCGCGGGAGGATCGTCACCTTCGTGACCGGGTCGGTGTGGTTGAGCGACGCGGCGACGAGGGCGTGGCCGCCCTCGTGGTAGGCCGTGATCTTGCGCTCCTTGGCCGACATGATGCGGGTGCGCTTCTGCGGGCCGGCGATGACGCGGTCGATGGCCTCGTCGAGGGCCTCGTTGTCGATGACCGTCTTGTCACTGCGGGCGGTGAGCAGGGCGGCCTCGTTGAGGACGTTGGCGAGGTCGGCGCCGGTGAACCCGGGTGTGCGGCGAGCGACGGCGAGCAGGTCGACGTCGGCCGTGACCGGCTTGCCCTGGGCGTGCACCTCGAGGATGCGGTGGCGGCCGATCATGTCCGGGGCGTCGACGGCGATCTGGCGGTCGAAGCGGCCCGGACGCAGCAGCGCCGGGTCGAGGATGTCGGGGCGGTTGGTCGCGGCGATGAGGATGACGTTGGTCTTGACGTCGAAGCCGTCCATCTCGACGAGCAGCTGGTTGAGCGTCTGCTCGCGCTCGTCGTGGCCGCCGCCCATGCCGGCGCCGCGGTGGCGACCGACGGCGTCGATCTCGTCGACGAAGACGATGGCGGGCGCGTTGGCCTTGGCCTGCTCGAAGAGGTCGCGGACGCGGCTCGCGCCGACACCGACGAACATCTCGACGAAGTCGGAGCCGGAGATCGAGTAGAACGGCACGCCGGCCTCACCCGCGACGGCGCGGGCCAGGAGGGTCTTGCCGGTACCGGGCTGGCCGTAGAGCAGCACGCCCTTGGGGATCTTGGCGCCGACGGCGAGGAACTTCGCCGGCTCCTGGAGGAACTCCTTGATCTCCTGGAGCTCCTCGATGGCCTCGTCGCAGCCGGCGACGTCGGCGAACGTGACCTTCGGGGTGTCCTTGGTGGCGAGCTTGGCGCGCGACTTGCCGAACTGCATGACGCGGTTGCCGCCGCCCTGCATCTGACCCATGAGGAACCAGAAGAGGCCGAGGATGATGATGATCGGCAGGATCGAGAAGAGCAGCGAGCCGAACCAGCTGGGCTCGTCGATCTGGTCGTCGACGCCCTGGGCCGGCGGCTTGGCGTTGAGGGCCTGGACGACGTCGGTGCCGCGGGCGTCGACGTAGTAGGCGTAGACCGACTTCGCGTCCTTCACCGTGCCGTCGGGCGAGGTGTAGGGGGTCTTGAGGGTCAGCTCCATGCGCTCGTTGTTGAGCAGCTTGGCCGACTCGACGTTGCCGTCGGTGATCTGCTTCATGGCAGCCGAGGTGTCGATCCGGGGCGGCCCGGACTCGGAGAACATCATGCCGAAGACGAGCGCGCTGATGAGGACCAAGATCCACAACAGTGGTGTGCGCAGAATCCGCTTAGCGTCCATGTACGTGCGGGGCCTGTGGGGCCCCGGTCCTCCTGCTCGTCCGGTGAGTTAGTCCACCGGCACAACGTCCGGGGGACTACCAGTGTTCCGCATGCGGCGGGCTGGTGACCAACCAGCCCACGCACGGATCGGCGTGCCGACCGGGCGGGCACGCCGATGACGTATGCCGTGTGCCCGGGCTCCCGGCCCGGAACCGGTTGCCGCACGCTCCCCCGCATGGACCGCCAGTGTGGGGCCGCCGCGCCCACCACAGCTCCCGGACACCTCACCACCCGCCAGTTCGGGGACCGCGGCGCCGGGGGTGCGGGTCAGTCGGTCGCGGCGCGGAGGGCCTCGAGGACCCGCCGGTCGATGCCGTCGGGGCTCAGGCGCGCCTCGTAGTTCGCGTTGCCGGCCCAGTCGGCGAGGGCCGTCGCGACGTCGGCGTCGGTGAACCCGGCCCGTGCCAGCCTTCCGCGCACCTCGTCGGCGAGCTCGCCCGCGAGCGGGGCGACGTCCTCGGGCTTGCCGAAGTACATCTCCCAGTCAGACAGCAGGCGTCCGAGCTCGCTCACCGGGTCGACGTGGTCGTCGACGCGCAGGTCGGCGAGCACCCCGCACGCGTCGTAGCCGGAACCCGGCTCGACGGCATACAGGGCTGCGCTCTGGCGTCCACGGGAGTCGCCACCGGCGGCGTCGCCGGCCACGAGCGCGGCGAGCAGTCGCCCGGCGAGCGGCTGGCCTGCCGTCTCGTGCCAGGCGCGCTCCATCTCCTCGACGACCTCGGGACCGGTGAGGATGTTGCCCTGGATGGCGTATGCCGTGTCGCCGTCGTCGCGCGCGACGCCGCCGGCCCAGTCGTTGCACTCCGAACCCGTGAAGGTCGCGGCCGTGCCGAGCCCGACGATGCCGACCTGACGGGTCTCGCGACCCTCGTCGAGCGCGGTCGCGGCCGCCAGCGCCTCGTCCGCGGGCTCGCCGGCAGCGAGGCGCCCGAGGAGCTCGTCGAGGTACGCGACGCGGGCGAAGGACTGCGTCGCGACCGCGCCCACCCCGAGACGGGCGGCCGGGACGACCGCACCGACGGCGAGGAACTTGCTCGCGACCGCGATGCCGTGGGCATCACCCTGGCGGGCGACGATCGAGAAGGTCACCGGAGGCCGCCGAGGTCAGGCGTAGACGTGCGGGGCGAGGGTGCCGACACAACGCAGGTTGCGGTACTTCTCTGCGTAGTCGAGGCCGTAGCCGACGACGAACTCGTTGGGGATGTCGAAGCCGACGTACTTGACCGGGATGTCGACCTTGACGACGTCGGGCTTGCGCAGCAGCGTGCAGATCTCGACCGAGGCCGGCTTGCGCGACTCGAGGTTGGACTTGATCCACGAGAGCGTCAGGCCGGAGTCGATGATGTCCTCGACGATGAGCACGTGGCGACCGCTGATGTCGGTGTCGAGGTCCTTGAGGATGCGCACGACGCCCGAGCTCTTCGTGCCGGAACCGTAGGACGAGACCGCCATCCAGTCCATCGGCGCGGTGCCGGGCAGGGCGCGCATGAGGTCGGCCATGACGACGACGGCACCCTTGAGGACGCCGACGAGGAGGAACTCCTTGCCCTCGTAGTCCCGCCAGATGTCGGCGGCGAGCTCGGAGAGGCGGGTCTGGATCTGCTCCTCGGTGAGCAGGACCTTGGCCAGGTCATCTCCCATGTGCTCGTGGTCCACGAAGGCTCCTCAAGTGCGTTGCGGGGGGTGTTGCGCGGGGTCGTGCGGGGCGGGTCCATTCAACCGCACGCGGCCGGGTGCCGTCGCCGCCGGGGACGCGGGCCGTGCGGCTCAGCCGCGAGCCGCCCGAGCCACTCCTCCAGCCGGGCGTATGCCTCTCGCCCGGCTCAGGCGGGGGCGGTCTGACGCAGCGGGCTGAAGACGATCGCCCCGCCCGTGCGCGCGACGGCGATGCCGCCCGGCACGTGGAGCGGGCCTTGTCCGTGCCAGGACGTGAGGAGCGCGTCGAGCGACTCGACGTGCGCGGCGCTGACGTCGGCGAGCGGTGCGCCGGCCTCGGCCGCGAGGATCCGCCAGACTCGCGTGCGGATCGCCCGTGGCAGGGCCCCGAGCGCGTCGAGGTCGATGCCCTCACCGCCGGGACCGGCGGGCAGGTCGGCTCGGGCGCGGACGGCCAGGCTCTCGAGGTAGTCGGCGTCCTCGCGCAGCAGGTCGGCACTGCGGGCGAGGGCGGCGCCGAAGCCGGGTCCGAGGTCGGACTCCAGGGTCGCGAGCAGCCGGCGGGCGCGGACCCGGCGGAACGAGTCGTCGCTGTTGTGCGGGTCGTCCCACGGCTCGATGCCGTGGGCCGCACAGGCGGCCAGGGTCGTGGCCCGCGGCAGGCCGAGAAGGGGGCGGACGAAGCGGTCGCGCCGCACCGGCATACCGCTCAGCGACCGCGCCCCCGATCCGCGGGACAGGCCGAGCAGCACCTGCTCGGCCTGGTCGTCGCGCGTGTGGCCGATGAGCACCAAGGACGCGCCGACGCGGTCGGCCGCTCGCTCGATGGCGGCGTAGCGGGCCGTCCGGGCGTCGGCCTCGAGGCCGGCGCCGCTCGTGCGCACGTCGGCACGGACGACCTCCACCGGGTCCAGGCCGATCTCGCGGCACAGGGCGGCAGCGGCCTCGGCGACCTGGGCAGACCGGTCCTGGAGGCCGTGGTCGACGACGACCGCACCCGCACGCACACGGGAGCGCGGCGCCTCGAAGGCGAGGGCCGTGGCGAGCGCCACGGAGTCGGGGCCGCCCGAGCACGCGACGAGGACGACACCGCCCTGGGGCACGTCGGCCAGGTGCTCACGCACCGCGAGCCGGGTGGCGGCGACGGCGGGGTCGGGACCGGGCATGTCTGCGGGACCTCGCATCGTTCAGCCGTGGACCCGACGCACCCAGGCGTCCGGATCGACGATCTCGGCGGCCCGGGGCAACGTCTCCGGGGAGGACCACACGACGTTGAAGCCGTCGCGGCCCACCTGGTCGGTGACGGCCCGGACGAAGACGGCGCCGTCGCGGTACTGGCGCATCTTGGCCTCGAGGCCGAGGAGCTTGCGCAGCAGGCGGTCGATGCCGACCGAGCTGCTGCGCCGCTCGTCGAACTTGCGCCGGATCTCGCTGACACTCGGGATGACCTGCGGACCGACGGCGTCCATCACGACGTCGGCGTGGCCCTCGAGCAGCGACATGACGGCGGTGAGCTCGGCGATCTGGGCCTTCTGCTCCGGGGTCGCGAAGAGCTGCCCGATGCCCTCGCCGGAGCTGAACACCTCGGGGAGGTTCTTCGTCAGCTGCTCGAACCGCTTGGAGAGGTCCTCGGGGGTCGGCGCGAGGTCGACGGCGAGCGCCTGGGTGCGCGCCACCATGTGGTCACGCAGCCACGGCACCGCGGTGAACTGCACCCGGTGGGTCTCCTCGTGCATCGCGACCCAGCGGCGGAAGTCGGTCGGGTCGACCTCGAGGCGTCGCTCGGTGGCGACGATGTTGGGGGCGACGAGGAGCAGCCGGGGCGTGCCACCGGGTGCGAGGTCGTACTGCCCGAGCACCTTGCTCGACAGGAAGGCGAGCAGGCCGCCCATCTCGGCACCGGTGACCTTGCCGCCGATCGCCGCCGCGGTTGCGCTCGTCGACGACTTCTTCGTCGCGTTGAGCTTGTCGACGACGGGGTCGAGCATCGACTTGAACGAGTCGACGTTGGCGCTGATCCAGCCCGCACGGTCGACGACGAGGGGCGCCGGCGCGTCAGCGGGCGCGGTCAGTGCGCTCGTCTCGGCGACCGGAGCCACGGCGGACGCAGCGGCAGCACGCAGGTCGGCGACGATCGCCGCGGCCTCGTCACTCGAGACCTGGGGGCCCGGGTTGACGATCGCCCGACCGGTCCGCTTCGCGAACTCGTAGTCGACGGACACGGCCGGTGCACCACCCCTCGAGCCATCGGGACGTCCGGTGTCCACGGGAGTCGGGAGGGTCGTGTCGGTCATGCCAGCCCTTTCGGTGCCGTGACGGTGTCGACGTCGCGCGAGGTGTCTGGAAAGCCCAGCCGGCAACACGGAGAGGTCACGACCACCGTCGCGCACCAGGACCCCGAGCGGCCCACCGGCCCGTCAGCGGCACCCGCACGAGGCGATCGCCGCTACAAAACGGTCCAACGCCGCTCGCGCGTCGTTGGTTCCCACGCCGGCGACCATACCCACGAAGACGAGCAGCCGACCGTCGTCGTCGACGACGCTCCCGGCGAGGGCGTTGGCCCCCGTCAGGGTGCCCGTCTTGGCCCGGGCGCGACCCGCGGCGTCGTGCTGGGCGCCGGTGAAACGGTCCGCCAAGGTGCCGGTCAGGCCACCGATCGGGAGGCCGTCGAGGGCTCGCCGCAGCACGGCGTGCTGGCCGTCGTAGCCGAGCACGAGCACGTCGGACAGGAGCGAGGCGCGGACCCGGTTCTCGCGGGAGAGGCCGCTCGCGTCGGACAGGATCACGCCGGCCGTGTCGAGGCCGAGTGCCGCCACCTGCGAGACCACCCACGCCCCGACCTGGGCGAAGCCGGTGCCGGCGCCGGCGCGATAGGCCGCCTGTCGGGAGAGGATCTCGGTGAGCGCGTTGTCGCTGTCGGTCAGGGCCAGGGCCAGCTGTTCGCGCACCGGGGCGGACTCGACGCTGCCGAGGACCGCTCCCGGGCCGCTCGCGGGCGCGTTCGGCGTCGCGGCCGCGGTCGTCGGCGCCTGCGCGCCGTCGGACGGCGCCCCGTCGGGCGTCGCCCCGTCGGACGGCGTGGCGGACGGTCCACCGTCGGCGGCCGGCGTCGGCATCGGCGACCCGGGGACGCCGGGTGCCTGACCTCGCGCAGCCAGCCTCACGTCGATCCCTCGCCCCTCGAGCTGTCGGGCGAAGGCCGCCCGGACCGAGGCGACGGGGTCGGCCGGCCCGGGCGCCCCACCATGGGCGCGCTGGCTCGACAGCCCGAGCATCGCGACCGCGCCGGTGATGCCCGAGCTGCGGAAGGTCGATGCCCACGTCGGCGCCGTCGTCGGCCCGGCGGCATACGTCTCGTCGACATAGAGGGTGACGCTCATGGTGCCGCTGCGCTCGAGGGCCGTGGCCACCTGCTCGGCCAGGTCACGCAGTCCGGCTCTTCCGGCGACGGCGTCAGGCTCGCCCCTGCCGGGGTTGAGCAGGGAGTCGCCGCCCGCGACGAGGACGATCTCGTCGGGCGTGTCGCCTTCGCGCACGACGGTGCGCAGCGTCTCGTCGGGCGCGAAGGTCTGCCCGATGGCCGCGGCCGAGAGCAGCTTGGTCGTCGAGGCCGGGATGCGCAGCTCGTCGCCGCCCTGGTCGAGCAGCACGTCCCCGGTCTGCCCGTCACGGACGACGAGGGCCGAGTCGCGCAGCGCCGGGAGCGCACGCACCGATGCGAGCGCCTGCTCGATGCCGGCGGCCGACGGGGCGGCGGTGTCGCCGGCGAGCGAGGGCAGCGGCGGCGCGACCGAGGTCGACAGCGTCGGCTGCGGGACCGAGGGCAGCATCCGCGTCGCGACGGTCTCGGTGGGCGGGGCCGGCGGCAGCGGGCGCACCGTCAGCGCACCGGGCGCGGCGTCGGCGACGTCGAGGACGGCATACCCGAGCAGGATCGCGACGACCGACCACACCGCGGCCATGCCGTAGGTCAGGCGGGGACCGCGGCGACCCGGCTGCGTCTCGTGCGCCATCGCGGGTCACCCCCTGTCCGTCGTCCGTCGCTGTTTCGCGCAAGGACCGCCCTTGCTGACACACTGTCGCGGACGATTCTGTCAGCCGCCGACGGGTGCCCCGACACCCGAGCCGCACCCGAGACAGCACCCGAAGACCGTGAAGAAGGGGAAGACGTGGAGTTCGACGTCACCATCGAGATCCCGCGCGGACAGCGCAACAAGTACGAGGTCGACCACGAGACCGGTCGGATCCGCCTCGACCGCTACCTCTTCACCCCGATGGCCTACCCCGCCGACTACGGCTACATCGAGGACTCGCTCGGCGAGGACGGTGACCCCCTGGACGCGCTCGTGCTGCTGCCCGAGCCGGTCTTCCCCGGCGTCGTCGTCGAGGCCCGCCCGATCGGTGTCTTCCACATGACCGACGAGGCCGGCGGTGACGACAAGGTGCTCTGCGTGCCCGTCGACCCGCGCACCGCCGATGTCCAGGACATCTCCGACGTCAGCACGTTCACCCTCGACGAGATCCAGCACTTCTTCGAGCGCTACAAGGACCTCGAGCCGGGCAAGCACGTCGAGGGCTCCGACTGGGGCGACCGCGAGGCCGCCGAGAAGATCATCGGCGAGGCCTTCGACCGCGCCAAGGAGCAGGGCACCTCGACCGCCCGCTGGGCGATGCCGCAGGGGCACTGAGCCTGCCGATCCGCTCGGCGTCGCCCCGGCGTATGCCGTGTGCCCGACCCCCGCAGCCCAGCCGGGCCGCGGGGGTCGTGTCGTCTTCCGCAGCGCCTGCGGTCCGTCAGGCGTGGCTGCTGGCTGGACGGACCTCGGGCTCGATGAGGCAGCAGATGGTCCTGCGTCCGGCGGGGTGATGACCCCACCGGACGCAGGACCACGCGCCGGTTCATGCCGAGGACGGTGTCAGCTCGCCTCGGCGCCGTCTGCTGCGGCGACGGCCACCGTCTCTCGCGTCGGCTCGCGGTTCGGCTCGGTCAGCGCCTGGGGCGGGCGCGGCCGGAGCACGAACGCTGCTACGAGCAGCGCCACGAGGGTGAAAGCCGCCGACGTGAGGAACGCCGGCTCGACGCCCGGAACGAACTGGCCCGGGACCGCCTGCGAGGCGTACACGCTGACGATCGCGGCGAGGCCGACGGCACCACCGAGCTGCTGCGAGGTCTGGAGCAGCCCGGAGACCGTCCCCGCCTGGGCGCGGTCGACCCCGCCGAGCACGACGACCGTGACCGGCATGAAGACGAGAGCCGCCGACACACCGTTGAGCACCAGCGCACCCAGGAGGTGGGCGGCATACGTGCTCGTCGTCGACATGGTGCTCAGCCACACGAAGCTGGCGGTCAGGCCCAGCGTGCCCACGAGGAGCATCGGCCGGGGGCCGACCTTGGCGACGAGGCGGGCGCTGACCCGTGACGTCGCGAAGATCGCGAGGCTGAGCGGGAGGAACGCGGCGCCGGTCGCCACCGGGCTGAAGCCGAGGACGAGCTGGAGGTACTGGGTCACGAGGAAGAACGTCGAGAACTGTGCGCCGACGACGAGCGCCATGAGCACGAGGGCTCCGCCGCGGGTGCGGTTGCGGACGAGGGTGAGCGGCAGCAACGGCGAGCTGACCCGACCCTCGGTGCGCACGAAGAGCGCGATGAGGGTGGCACCGACGACGAACGATCCGATCGTCACGGGCGACGCCCAGCCGCGGTCGGCCGCGCTGATGAAGCCGTGCACGACGGAAACGGACCCGAGGGTGGCGGTGATCGCGCCGACCACGTCGAAGCGGCCACGGATCCTCGGTGTCTCGGTCACGTAGCGGCGCGCGAGGACGAGCACCACAGCCCCGATCGGGACGTTGACGAAGAGCGTCCAGTGCCAGCTGACGTAGTCGGTGAGGATCCCACCGAGGAGCAGACCGATGGACGCGCCGGCGGACGACACGGCCGTGAAGAGCGCGAGACCGCGGTTGCGGGCCGCCTCGTTCGGCGCGCTCGTCGTGACGAGGGCGAGGACGCTCGGTGCGGCGAACGCGGCGCCGACGCCCTGCAGGGTGCGCGCGGCGATGAGCCAGGCCGGGGAGGTGGCGAGGCCGCCGAGCAGGCTCGCGACGGTGAAGATCGCCAGGCCGATCTCGAACATGCGCAGTCGCCCGAAGACGTCGCCGAGGCGCCCGCCCAGGAGCAGCAGCCCGCCGAAGGCGAGGGTGTACGCGTTGAGCACCCAGGAGAGGCCCGCGGGCGTGAACCCGAGGTCGGTCTGGATGTGGGGCAACGCGACGTTCACGACGGTCGCGTCGAGCACGAGCATGAGCTGGGCGACGAGGACGACGCCGAGGCCGATGGCGCCGCGTCGGGCGGCCCGCTCCCCCGTGGAGCGCTCGGGTTGTCGGGTGACGGGTGATGCGGTGGTGCTGGTCGACATCTCTGACCTCAGGATTCGTGGTGCACGGACGGGCGGTGCGAGCTCTCGTCGGCGAGGTCGCGGGCCATGGGCGTGAAGGAGGTGGCGGGAGTGCGGCGGCGGCGCTCACCGTCGCTGGCACCCTGGGTGCCGTGGGTGCCCTCGACTCCGTGGATGCCGCGGGGCACGAGCGGGGCACGGTGGGTCGTGGCGAGGTGCGACAGGTGGACGCGTCGGGCCTGTCGGGTGGGCTGGATCGTGGTGGTCATGGGTGCCGGACTCCTCTGTGACGACGATCGGCGCTACGATTAGCGGAGAACCACTCCGGTTCTGCCTGACCCACAATACGGAGACTGTCTCCGTTTTAGCAAGGGAGATGTCTCGTGAGGCCTGCCGAAGCTGGCAGTGCGACGCTCGAGTCGTCGCCGGGATCTGTTGCCGCCCAAAGGGATTCGGCAGACGGACCGGCTCCGGAGAGCCCCGAGAATTCGCCTCGCCCGATGCGTGCCGACGCCCGACGCAACTACGACAAGATCCTCGCGAACGCCCGCATCGTCTTCACCGAGCGCGGCACCGACTCCTCCCTGGACGAGATCGCGAAGCGGGCGGGGGTGGGCGCCGGCACGCTCTACCGCCACTTCCCCACCCGTGAGGCCCTCGTCGACGCCCTCATGCAGGACTGGACCGACCGAGTGTCTGCGGACGCCGACGCCGCCATCGGCACGGGTCTGCCCGCGCGGGAGATGCTGCTCGGCTGGTTCGAGCACTTCATCGACCACATCACCCTGCACCGCGGCGCGGCCAGCAAGATCTGCGCCGCCATGGACGACCCCGCGTCCCCGATGTACCGCAAGTGCCGCGTCATGGGCGATGCCAACCGGCGCGTCATCGACCACCTCGACGCCGAGGGCGAGCTGCGCCCGGGCGTCGACGCCGCCAACGTCATGCGCCTCGTCAGCGGTGTCGCGAGCGTGGCCGACACGAGCCACGCCGACCTCGACGTCCGGCCCATGCTCGAGGTCGTCGTCGACGGGATTGTTCGCGCCTGACCCGTGGTTGCCATCATGGAACCCACGACCCCGTCATCGACTCCCCCGCTCTGGCGAAGCCGGTGCAGGCCGGTGGCGTGCCGATCATCATCGTTGGTGGCGGCAAGCGGCGCACGCCGGCTCTCGCCGTGAGGTATGCCGCCCAGTTCAACGCGCCGTTCGTGTCGGCCACCGAGGCGAGCCGGCTCTTCGAGCGCGTTCGCGAGGTGGCACGCGAGGCCGGACGGGAGCCCGCCTCGCTGCGGTGCTCGGCAGCCCAGGTCGTCTGCATGGGCCGCGACGACGCGACCCTGCGGCGCCGAGCGGATCTACCTCCAGGTCCTCGACCTGTCCGACCTCGACCACCTGTCCGACCTCGACCACCTGGCCGACGTCGCCGACGGTGTGCTGCGCCAGCTCACCTGACCGCACCCCTCCGCTGGAGTGGGCACCCAGCCCCGCCCGAGTGAGCGCCCGGCCCCTCGCCGGCGACACTGGACTTGAGATGCATAGGTTATCTATGTAAATTGAGGCGAGTGACCGAACCGACCACCTTGGGCAACGACCTGCTGCGCTCGGCCGCGCGACTCTCGCGCTGGGCCAGCCGGCACGCGTCCTTCGACGTGCCCTTCGCGCAGGCCCGCCTGCTCGCCCTCCTCGACGAGCTCGGACCCTCCCGCGTCAGTGCCCTCGCGGCCGCCGATCACAGCAGCCAGCCGACGATCACCACCCAGCTACAGCGCCTCGAGGCGTCGGGGTGGGTGCACCGCGCGTCCGACCCCGACGATGCCCGCGCCACGGTGATCTCCCTCAGCGACGAGGGCCGTGCCGCGCTCGAGACCGTGCGCCGGGCCCGACTGGCCGTCCTGTCCCCCGCCCTCGACCAGCTCGACGGACCGGCCCTCGACCGGGTCCGCGTCGCCATCGACGTCATGAACGAGCTGCTCGCCGCCGCGGCGGACGCCCCTGTCCCGCACCCCACCCGAAAGGACGGATGACCACCACCATGTGGCGCCAACCCAAGACCGTCTGGTCGATCGCCTTCGCCTGCGTGATCTCCTTCATGGGCATCGGCCTCGTCGACCCCATCCTCAAGCCGATCGCCGACGAGCTCGGCGCGGGCCCGTCGCAGGTCTCGCTCCTGTTCACCAGCTATCTCGCCGTCATGGGCATCGCGATGCTCGGCACCGGCTGGGTCAGCAGCCGCGTCGGCGCCAAGCGCACCCTGCTGATCGGCCTCGCGCTCATCATCGTCGGTGCGGCCTTCGCCGGCAGCCAGGACACCGTCGGCGGCATCGTCGCCTTCCGCGCCCTCTGGGGACTCGGCAACGCGCTCTTCATCGCGACCGCCCTGGCGACGATCGTCGGCGCGGCGTCCGGCTCGGTGAAGCAGGCGATCATCCTCTACGAGGCCGCTCTCGGTGTCGGCATCGCGACCGGCCCGCTGCTCGGCGGCTGGCTCGGCGGCATCTCGTGGCGCTGGCCGTTCTACGGCGTCGCCGTGCTCATGGCCGTCGCGTTCATCGCGACCCTGACGACGCTGCCCAAGACCCCGCCGGCCGAGAACCCGACCTCGATCACGGCGCCCCTGCGGGCCCTCGGCCACCGTGGCCTCCTCACGGTCGGCATCACGGCGCTGCTCTACAACTTCGGCTTCTTCACGCTGCTCGCCTTCACGCCCTTCCCGCTCGCCATGGGCGCGCACGAGATCGGCTTCATCTTCTTCGGTTGGGGGGTTCTCCTGGCGATCACGTCGGTCTTCGTCGCCCCGATGATCCAGCGCCGCTTCGGCACGCTGGCCGGCATCGTCGGCGCGCTGCTCGGTTTCGCGATCATCCTCGCCGCCATGGCGGTCTGGACCGACAACAAGACCCTGCTCGTCGTCGGCGTCATCGTCGCCGGCGCCTTCCTCGGTGTGAACAACACGCTCATCACCGAGACGGTCATGAAGATCTCCCCCGCCCCGCGCGCCGTCGCGTCGGCGGCGTACTCCTTCGTCCGCTTCAGCGGCGGTGCGGTCGCCCCCTGGCTCGCCGGCAACCTCGGCGAGAAGTCGATCCACCTGCCGTTCTGGGTGGGTTCGGGCGCGGTCGTGCTCGCGGTCCTCGTGCTCCTCACCGCTCGCCGGATCATCAGCGCGCTCGACGAGGCGCCCGGGCACGGCGCCGAGGAGGTCACGTCCCGCACCGAGGCCGAGGCCCTCACCGTCGGCGACGCCTGACGGCCACCCGACTCCCTCCCCGAACGCGGCGTTCGGTGTCGAACTCACTGGTAGAACGCTGAGCTCGACACCGAACGCCGCGTTCGCGCCTCAGGTCAGCGGAGGAGGTCGTCGAGGCCGGTGGTGCCGCGCCGGCGGCGGCCACCGCGGATGTCGTAGGACTCGAGGAGCAGCTCGGCCAGCTCACGACGATCGAGACGGTCGAGCCGCGCCCACATCGTGACGCGGTAGCGGAACGTGTCGATGTGTACGAACGTGTCGCGCCGGTCGGCGAGCGCCTGCTCCGTGTCCATCTCGCCGGTCCACACCTGGATGAGCTCGCGCCCGTCGTCGTCCCAGCGCAGACGAGCAAACGTATGCCGTCCGGCGTGCCAGGCGGGAGAGCCCTCGTGTGCGACCCCGAGCACCGCGCCGGGCAGGCGGCCGGCCACCTCGTCCACGTCCGCCCACGTCGCCATCGCTCCTCCTCCCGAGCAGGCTAGCCCGCAACAGGTGGCCACTCGACGGGTCGGCACCGGCGGAACGTGGCCACTCGACGCGTCGGCACCGGCGGAACGTGGCCACTCGACGGGTCGGCACCGGCGGAACGTGGCCTCTCGACGGTTGGAGGGGGCGCGACCGTCAGTGGAAGGTGACGGAGCGGCCGGCCTGCATGGCGGCGTACGCGTCGGGATCGGCCTCGAGGGCCGCGCGCCGCGCCTGGTGCCGGTAGCGCAGGATCTGCACGATGCCGAGCGCCCACACGGGGTACTGCACCGTCATCGCGACCCGGAACGCGTCGACGTCCCACGTCGACGGCCCGGCGGGGGCGACCCGGTCGAGGACGACGCCGACGAGGGCCACCGCCGTCAGGGTCGCGATGAAACCGCCGGTGTTGACGATGCCCGAGGCGCTGCCGATGCGGGTCGGCGGGTTGAACGTGCGCGCGACGTCGAAGCCGATCATCGAGCCCGGGCCGCCGATGGCGATGAGCACGACGAGGACGACGAGCATCCACAGCGGCGCGCGCCCCGGCCAGAGCAGCACCACCGTCCAGGCGGCGATCGCGGCGGCGACGATCCACAGCACGAGGGTGCTGCGCGAGAACGGGTAGCGCATCGTCAGCGTGCCGATGACGGGGCTCGACACGACCGTCGTGACGACCATGAGCATGAGCAGCACGCTCGCCGTCGACGCCGAGACTCCTTGTCCTGCAACGAGGAACGGGAAGCCCCAGAGCATCGTGAACATGTTGGCCGCGAACTGCGACGTGAAGTGCGACCACAGCCCGAGCCGGGTCCCCGGTACGAGCCACGCTGCCCGCAGCGTGCGCGCGATGGCCCGCAGCCGGAGCTCGTCGCGGTGGTGGTCGACGTAGGGGCTGTCCTTGACGACGACGACGAGCGCGACCCCGGTGAGCACGCCGACGGACGCCGCGACGGCATACGACGGGGTCCACCCGAAGTGGTGGAGCGCGGCTGCGAGCGGGCCGGCGGCGGCGAACGCACCGAGCTGCCCGAGCACCCCGGTCAGCTGCGTCACCATCGGCGTGCGGCGCGGTGAGAACCACAGGGCGACGAGGCGCAGCACCGAGATGAAGACCATGGCGTCGCCCATGCCGAGCAGCACCCGGCAGAGCAGCGCGGCCGGGAAGGCGTGGACGAACGCGAAGCCGAACTGGGCCAGCGTCAGCAGGGTGAGCCCGACCCCGAGCATCCGCTTGCTGCCGTAGCGGTCGAGCAGCGCCCCGACCGGCAGCTGCATCGCCGCGTAGACGAAGACCTGGACGATCGTGAAGGTCGACAGCTGCGAGCTGCTGATGCCGAAACGGTCGGCGGCCTCGAGACCGGCGACGCCGAGCGAGGTGCGGTGGAAGACGGCGAGGACGTAGACCGAGATGGCGGCCGCCCACACCGCCCAGGCGCGGCGGCCGTCGAGCGGATAGCGCTGTCCGGGATGGGTCGTGCTCGTCATCCGGTCGGTCGTGCTCCTCAGTTGGCGCCGGTCATCGGGATGTTCTTCGCCGGGGCCTTGGGCACGCAGTCGACGATCGCCTTGGCGACGGTCTTGCTCATGTCGGGCTGGAAGACGCTCGGGATGATGTAGTTCGGGTTCAGCTGCTCGTCGGTGACGACCGAGGCGATGGCGTCGGCGGCCTTGATGAGCATCTCGGTCGTGACGTCGGTCGCCCGGGCGTCGAGCAGGCCGCGGAAGACGCCGGGGAAGGCCAGCACGTTGTTGATCTGGTTCGGGTAGTCGCTGCGGCCCGACGCGACGACGGTGGCCCGCTGCGTCGCCTCGTAGATGTCGACCTCGGGGTCGGGGTTGGCAAGCGCGAAGACGATGCGCTTCTCGGCCATCTCGTCGATCCACTCGGGCGCGAGGATGTGCGGCGCGCTGACGCCGATGAAGACGTCGGCGCCCTGGAGGCCGTCGCGCAAGGTGCCGGTGAGGCCCCGCGGGTTGGTCTTCTCGGCGAGGTCGCGCCACGCCGGCGTCAGGGACTCGTCGTCCTGGTTGAGCAGGCCCGGCCGGTCGGAGACGGTGACGTCGACCGCACCGGCGGCGAGGAGCAGCTGGACGATCGCCGAGCCGGCCGCGCCGCCGCCAGAGACGATGATGCGCGCGTCGGGCAGCTTCTTGTCGATGCAGCGCAGCGCGTTCTTCAGCGCTGCGAGCACGACGATGGCCGTCCCGTGCTGGTCGTCGTGGAAGACCGGGATCGAGAGGCGTTCGCGCAGCTTGGCCTCGATCTCGAAGCAGCGCGGGGCGGCGATGTCCTCGAGGTTGATGCCGCCGAAGCCGGGGGCGATGAGCTCGACGGTGCGCACGATCTCGTCGACGTCGGTCGTGTCGATGCAGATCGGCCACGCGTCGATGTCGGCGAAGCGCTTGAAGAGCGCCGCCTTGCCCTCCATGACCGGAAGCGCCGCCATCGGGCCGATGTTGCCGAGGCCGAGCACGGCCGAGCCGTCCGTGACGACGGCGACCGAGTTGCCCTTGATCGTCAGGCGCGGCACGTCCTCGGGGTGCTCGAAGAGGGCCTGGCTCACGCGGCCGACGCCGGGCGTGTAGGCCATCGCGAGGTCCTGGCGGTTGCGCAGGTTGACCTTGGACTCGACGGAGATCTTGCCGCCGAGGTGCAGCAGGAAGACGCGGTCGGAGACCTTGTGGACGCGGACGCCCTCGAGCGTCTCCACCGCGTCGACGACCTCGGTCGAGTGCTCGGCGTTGCTGGCGGAGCAGGTGAGGTCGATGACGAGCCGGTCGGGGTGCGAGTCGACGATGTCGAGCGCCGTGGTGATGCCGCCACTCTCGGCGACCTTCACCGCGAGGGCCCCGATGACCGCCGGGTCGGTGCCGGCGTGGATCCGCATCGTGATCGAGTAGGAGGCAGTGGTGGCGCGGGCACGTTGGATCGACTCAGTCACGCGCCCCATCGTCCCACGACCCGGGAAGCACCCCGGACCTCGTCCGAAGACCGATCAGTAACCTTTGTCCGCCACCCGGGGACGACGGTCGTATGCCGTCGCGCCGGCGTCCCGAGACGCCTCCGCAGCGCTCGCGCGCGTTCCACCGCGGAGGCCAGCACCCGGCATACGACAATGGGCCGGTGACGACAGACGGGGCGACACACGGCCCGACACACGGGACGACGGACGGCCCGACCCCTGGCGGTGCGACCCTGACCCGGCCCGAGGGGCTGACGGGTGCCGAGGTGGCCGAGCGCGTCTCGCGTGGCGCCGTCAACACGCTGACCGAGCGGACGTCACGCTCGATCGGCGAGATCGTCCGGGCCAACGTGCTGACCCGCTTCAACGCGATCCTCGGCGCCCTCTTCGTCCTCGTCATGGTGACGGGGTCGTTCGCCGACGGGCTCTTCGGGATCGTCCTCGTCGTCAACTCCGCCATCGGCATCGTCCAGGAGTACCTCGCCAAGCGGAAGCTCGACCGGCTCGCGCTGCTCAACGCCCCGACGACGCGGGTCGTGCGCGACGGCGAGGTGCGGGTGGTGCCGACGACCGCGGTGGTGCAGGACGACCTCATCGAGCTGCGCACGGGCGACGAGGTGCCCGCGGACGGCACTCTCCTCGCGAGCGCCGGGCTCGAGCTCAACGAGGCGAACCTCACCGGGGAGTCAGACCCGGTGCCGCACGGCGAGGGCGACGACATCATGTCGGGCACGAGCGTCGTCTCGGGGTCCGGCCGCTACCGCGCGAGCAGGATCGGCGCCGACGCCTATGTCAACCGGATCGCCGCTGACGCAAGGAAGTTCACGCGCACGCGCTCGGAGATCCAGGACTCGATCAACACCCTGCTGACCTACATCACGTGGGTCATCGTCGGCGCCCTGCCGATCGCGATCTGGTCGCAGTGGCAGACCGTCGGTGACCAGGGCTGGCGCGAGGTCGTGATCCGGTCGGCGGCGGGCGTCGTCGGCCTCGTGCCCGAGGGACTCGTGCTCCTCACGTCGGTGGCCTTCCTTCTGTCCGCCGTGCAGCTGACCCGGCGCAACGTCCTGGTGCAGCAGCTCCCGGCCGTCGAGGGCCTCGCCCGGGTCGACGTCGTCTGCCTCGACAAGACGGGGACGCTGACCGCGGGCGAGATCGCCTTCGAGGGCGCGCGCACCCTCGACGGGCAGGATGCCGACGAGATCCGTTGTGCGCTGGGAGCGCTCGCCGACGACCCGAACGCCAACGGCACGCTGACCGCCGTGGCCGCCGTCGTCGAGGCGCCCGGCTGGGAGCGCACGCAGACGATCCCGTTCAACTCCTCGCGCAAGTGGAGCGCGGCGTGCTTCGCCGAGCGCTCGACGTGGGTGCTAGGCGCGCCGGAGGTGCTGCTCGCCGCCGACCCGCAGCCGTCGCCGCCGAAGGTGGTCGAGGCGATCCGGGCGCAGGTCGCCGAGCTCGCCGACTCCGGGCGGCGCGTCGTGCTGCTCGCCCGGAGCGAGGAGCACCTCACGGATGCCACACTGCCGGCCGACATCACCCCGGCTGCCCTCGTGACGCTCACCGAACAGGTGCGTCCCGATGCGAAGGCGACCCTCGACTACCTCGCCGAGCAGGGCGTCGTCATCAAGGTGATCTCGGGAGACAACCCGGTCACCGTCGCCGCGGTGGCCCGAACGGTCGGGCTGGAGGTCGGCGAGCCTGTCGACGCGCGCGGCCTGCCCGACGACGAGGACGCCCTGCGCGCGGCCCTCGCGACGCACGCGGTCTTCGGCCGCGTCACCCCGGAGCAGAAGCGCGCCTTCGTCCACGCGCTCCAGGCCGACGGCCACGTCGTGGCGATGACCGGAGACGGCGTCAACGACGCCCTCGCCCTCAAGGACGCCGACATCGGCGTGGCCATGGGCAACGGGGCGCAGGCCACCAAGGCGGTCGCCGAGCTCGTCCTGCTCGACGGGAAGTTCTCGCACCTGCCCGACGTGCTCGCCGAGGGACGCCGGGTCATCGGCAACGTCGAGCGGGTCGCCAACCTCTTCCTCGCCAAGAACGCGATGAGCCTCGTGGCCATCCTCGCTGCTGCGCTCATCGCCGTCCCCTTCCCGTTCCTGCCGCGCCACCTGACGCTCGTGTCGGCCGTGACCATCGGCATCCCGGCGTTCTTCCTCGCCCTCGGACCCAACAAGCGCCGCTACCTCTCCGGATTCCTCGGGCGCATCCTGCGATTCGCCGTGCCGTCCGGCGCCGTCGCGGGCGTCGCCGTCATCACGTCCTACCTGCTCGCCGGAAGCAGCTACGGCGTGCCGCCGGACGAGTTCTCGACCCGTTGCGCCGTCGAGTCCGGCGCGAGGACGGTCGCCGACGTCGCCTGCTGGCAGCCGGGCAGCGGCGCGACGATCACGCTCCTCACCGTCTTCTTCTGGATCCTCGTCGTGCTGGCCCGGCCCTTCCGGCTGTGGAAGGCCGTGCTCGTCGCCGCGATGGTCGGTCTCGCCGTCACGGCTTTCGCGTGGCCGTTCGCCGCGTCCTTCTTCAACCTCGACGCGCCGTTGCCGCTGGTCTGGCAGTCGCTCGCGGTCGGCGCGGTCGGCGCTGGGCTGGTCGAGGTGATCTACCGGCTCTCGCCGTCGGTGCGCCACGCCCACCACCTGCGCGACTGACGACCCGCGCGGAGCGTCGCCCGTCGCCGCCCTCCGACCGCTCGTCGAGCGGTGGCCGGGTCCCGGAGCGCGACGCCCTACACTGGAGGTGCACAGGGATCTGGCGTGACCTGTTGGGCGGGTAGGCACGCACCCTTGTCGCGTACCCCGCGACCAGATCCGGAGCTGCACACGTGTCCCCCATCGACTCCTACCGCCACCTCTTCGGCCTCACCGGCCGCACCTACATCGTCGTCGCGTTCCTGGCCCGAATGCCGCTCGCGATGAGCCAGCTGGGCACCCTCCTGCTCGTGTCGTCAGCCACCGGCAGCTACGGCGCCGGCGGCTTCTGCGCCGGCGCCCTCGCCGTGGCCAACGCCGTCGGGGCGCCCTTCTGGGGCGCCCGGGCCGACCGGCTCGGCCAACGCCGGGTCGTTGCCTTCCAGTCGCTCGCCGGAGCGGCCGGCCTCGTCGGCATCCTCCTCGTCGTGGGTGCCGGGCTCCCTTGGGGCGTGGCCGCGGTCGCGAGCGCCGTCGCGGGTCTCCTGCTGCCGCAGATCGGTCCGCTGGCCCGCGTGCGCTGGCGCCCCATCACCGCCGAGACCGGGCCGCGCCAGCACCGGCTCGTCGATGCCGCCTTCTCCTACGAGGGCGCGGCGGACGAGGCCTCCTTCGTCCTCGGCCCTGCGCTCGTCGGGCTCGGCGTCTCGCTCGCGAGTCCCGCGGCGGCGTTGGCGCTCGCGGCCGCGGGTCTCGCCGTCTTCGGCACCTGGTTCGCCCTGCACGAGACGGCGACGGTCACGCACGCCGCGACGTCACGGACGACCGGCGCCGTCGGCCGGCTGATGACACCCGCCGTCGTCGTCCTGTGCGCCGCCCAGCTGCTCGTCGGCACCGTCTTCGGGTCGGTCCAGACCGGCACGTCCGTCCTCGCCACCGCCGCGGGCTCCCCCGGCCTCACGGGCTACTTCCACGCCCTGCTCGGGGTCGGCAGCGTCATCGCCGGTCTCGCCGTCGCGGGGCTGCCCGCCCGGTTCGCGCTGTCGACGCGACTGCGGTGGTTCGCGGTCGGGCTGCTCGTCCTCTCGGCGCCGCTCCTGCTCGTCGGGTCGCTGCCGGCTCTCGTCCCCGTCCTGCTCGTGCTCGGCCTCACCGTCGCGCCGTACATGATCACGACGTTCACCTTGGGCGAGCGCGTCACGCCGCCGTCCCGCACCGGCGCCGCGATGACCGCGCTCGCCGCGGCCACCGGGCTGGGCTACGCGCTCGGCGCCGCGCTCGCCGGACGCCTCGCCGACTGGGGCGGGCACACGCCGGCGTATGCCGTCACCGTCGGCGCCGGCGCCGCCGCCGTCCTCGTGTCGTGGGGATTCCGACGGGTCCTCGAGCGCGCCCAGCCCCACGAGCCCGCGCCGGCGCCCATTGCCTGAGCCGGAACGGTCCGGTCCGGTCCAGTCCGGTCCAGTCCGGTCCAGTCCAGTCCGGTCCGGTCCAGTCCGGTCCCACCACGAGTGCGCCCTCGCCCCGAAGGTGCGCGGTGCACCGCGCACCTTCGGGGCGACGGCGCACCCATAGCGCCGGCCAGCACCCGAACCCGACCATTCCGGCGCCGCGGCCCCCGAACCGACGCCCACCCCTCCCCGAGCCCGACCACTTCGGCGCGACGGCCCCGAACCGGCGGCGCGTCAGCGGTCGAGGCGGAGCCGCATCGCGGGCCAGGCCGTCGGGGTGAAGCCGAGCTCCTCGTAGAGCCCCGACCCCTCTCCCGTCGCGAAGAGCTCGACGACCGTGGCCTCCGTCTCGTCGCGCAACCAGTCGAGGACTCCCACGACGCACGCGCGGGCGAGGCCCTGCCGGCGAGCCCGAGGGCGGGTGGCGACGTTGTTGACGAGACCCCAGACCCCGTTCGGGTTGACCGGCGAGGGGGTCTCGAAGCGGAGCCCCGCCATGGCCCCGGCCACGACCTCACCGTCGGCGTCCTCGGCGACGACGACGCAGGCCCGGCCGCCGTCGAGCTCCCGCTCGAACCACTCCCTGGCCGCCTCCTGCCAGCCCGGGTCGTCGACACCCGGCACGCCCATCGCCGAGAACATCAGGGCCCGCAGGCCGACCACGACCGCGGCATCGGGGGCGGTGGCCCGCCGGGTCGTCCAGGCGGTCACCGGAACGCACCACCGGTGAACGCCGGGGCGAGCGGCACGTCGGTGGCGGCATACGTCGTCTCGACGGCACGCGCCAGCTGCAGGGCGACCTCGGCGAGCTCGGGCAGCGCCCGCCCGAGCGCGGCGGTGCGCAGGAAGCGGAGCACCCGGTCGGGCATGCCCGGCATCGGCTTGACCGGGTTGACCCGCTGCGGCTCCCCGTCGACGAGTCCGGCCAGGCACCAGCTGCCCGCGAGCCACGCCCAGGCCTCCGTCGCGAGGTCGAGGTCGTGATCGAAGTCGGCGCCCAGCACCTCGGGCCACTCCACCGCCACGGCGGCGCGCCATCGCCCCAGCGCCACCTCCGCGGCAGAGGCCTCGAGCGACCAGGCGCACCAGCACGTCGGCCACGGCACCCTGAGGTAGGCCGCGTCCCAGACGATCGGTCGCCACACCGCGAACTCGAAGTCGAGCAGGACGAGGCCGCCGTCGCGCACGAGGTTGTTGTCGGGGCACATGTCGGCGGCGGACAGACTGCAGGCGTCTACCCGGAAACGGTCCGGCACCCTCGCGAGCACGTCGAACGTCCCCTCGTGCACCGGGACGTCGAGGGCAGCGGCGAGGCGGTCCCACACCGAGGCGGCCTCGCCGAGGTGTGTCGGGAGGTAGTCGACGTCGACCGGCTCCGACGATCGCGCCAGCACGCCGGACTCGAAGGCGTCGCGCACCTGCCGCCCGGCCCGGTGCAGACCCGCCACGGCCGTGGCCCACCCGGACAACGTGGCCGCGGCGCGGTCGGCGTCGTCACCGAGGAGCGCGTCGGCCAGGTGCGTGCCGTCCCCGAGGTCGCCCATCACGACGAGGCGCGGGTCGCCGGACTCGGCCAGCAGCGTCGGCGTCTGTGCGACCCCGGTCAGTGCCTCGAGGGCGGACGCCTCTCGGGCGTAGGCCTCCCACCCCTCGTCACCGAGGTAGCGCTTGACGACGAACGAGCGGCCCGAGGCGTCGACGGTTCGCACGACGAGCGTGCGGCGACTGCCGGGGAAGGGCTCGCCCACGGCTCGCAGCGGACCTCCGACGAGAGCGGCGGCGACGGCCAGCGTCTCGGCCAGGACGTCCTGGCCCACGTCTGCCCGGGTCTCGCTCACCGGGTCACTGTGCCAGATCGACGGCGGCCCGGGCTCGACCGGCAACTTCTACAAAAGCCCCACCACCCACCATTTCCAAACTTCTCGGCACAAATTTGTCGAAAGTCCGTACGCGGGGCCACAGGTTCATTAATGTCACACCTGTAACACCCCCACGGCTGGCACGCACCCCCCCATCCGCACCAGCCTCGAAGGAGCCCATCCTGCGCGCGCAGGTGGGCTCCTTCGTCATTCCCGGGAGTATGCCGTCGCCACCCATGCGACTCGGGTTCTCAGTCCCTGGTGAGCTCGGCGATCAGTGCCTCGATGCGGGCGCGGATCTCGTCGCGGATGGGTCGGACGTGGTCGAGGTCCTGACCGGCCGGGTCGTCGAGGACCCAGTCCTCGTAGCGCTTGCCGGGGTAGAACGGGCAGGCGTCGCCACAGCCCATGGTCACCACGACATCTGCCTCCCGGACTGCGTCGTCGGTGAGCAGCTTTGGTGCCTCGGCGGTGATGTCGATGCCCACCTCGGCCATCGCCGCCACCGCTACGGCGTTGACCTGGTCGGCGGGCGAGGACCCAGCGGACCTGACCTGGATGCGGTCGCCCGCGAGGTGCTGCAGGTAGCCGGCGGCCATCTGGGACCGGCCGGCGTTGTGCACGCACACGAACAGGACGGTGGGCCGGTCGGTCGGGCTGTGGTCGGTCATGAGCGGGCCTTTACAGATGGGAGGGTCGCGGTGTCACTGCGTCGGGGGTGCAGCAGGGTGACGACGCCGAGTCCGGCTGCGCCGCCGAGGATCTGGGCGAGAACGAACGCGGGGACGCTGGCCGGGGCGATGCCGGCGAAGGTGTCTGAGAGGGTGCGGGCCACCGTGACGGCGGGGTTGGCGAACGAGGTCGAGCTGGTGAACCAGTACGCGCCCAGGATGTAGCCGCCCACGGCAAAGGCGACGCGGCTGCGGTCGGCGCCGCGGAGGGTGCCGAAGACGATGACCACGAGGCCGAGCGTGGCGACGGCCTCGCCGAGCCAGAGCCCGGGGCCGGTGCGCACGTGCTGGGAGATCGAGATCGCGGGCTCGTCGAACATGAGGTTGGCGACCACGGCTCCGACCACCGCACCGGCGACCTGCGCGGCCACGAGCGCGGCGGCCACCCGCGTGGGGATCGTGCCGAGCACACGCTCGAGCACCGTGATGACCGGGTTGAACGAGGCCGACACCGGATGCAGGGCCAGGATCAGGGCGACGAGCACAGCCCCCGTGACGACGGAGTTCTCCAGAAGCTGCAGGCCGACGTCCTCAGGGGACAGACGACTGGCGGCGATGCCCGATCCGATGACGGCCGCGACGAGGAACGCGCTCCCGACGAACTCGGCCGTGACCTTCTGCCGGAGCCTCACGAGGCCGGGTCGGAGATGAGCGTCGCCAGCGCCGACAGTGCGGCACCGCTCGAGCGGTAGTAGACCCACACGCCGCGCTTCTCACGATCGAGCAACCCGGCCTCGTGCAGCACCTTGAGATGGTGGCTGATCGTCGGCTGCGACAGCTCGAACGCATCGTTGAGATCGCACACGCACGCCTCACCGCCCTCGTGGGAAGCGACCAGCGACAACAGACGCAGGCGCACGGGGTCGGCCAGCGCCTTGAGCATCGGTGCGACCCGCTCGGCGGCCTCGCGGCTCAGAGGCTCTCGGCTGAGCGGAGAGCAACAGGCCACGGCCTCGACGGGCGTCAGGGTCAACATCGCAGAGTTCGACACGCGTCGATATTGACAGACATCGATGCCGTGCTGCAACGTCGGTTCCACACACATCGACAGCCATCGATCTCTTAGGAGCCCATCATGAGTCGCATCCAACTCGCCCTGAACGTCGACGACCTTCAGGCCTCCATCACCTTCTACGCGACGCTGTTCGGCTCCGAGCCGGCCAAGGTGCGTCCCGGGTATGCCAACTTCGCCATCGCCGAGCCCCCGCTGAAGCTCGTTCTCATCGAGAACCCGGGGCAGGGCGGCAGCCTCAACCACCTCGGCGTCGAGGTCGCCGACGTGGATGCGGTCGACGCGGAGCAGACCCGGCTGGCGGAGGGCGGCCTGGCGATGCGCCAGGAGCGAGGCACGACGTGTTGCTACGCCAAGCAGGACAAGTTCTGGGTTCAAGGGACCCCGAACAGGGAGCGGTGGGAGGTGTACACCGTGCTCGCCGACAGTGCCGCCTTCGGTGGAACCTCACCAACCGAGACCTCAGGATGCTGTGCAGATGGCGGCGCAGACGACGCCGTGCCGACCGCGAGCGCGTGCTGCTAGTCCGAGCGTCAGCAACCCCGCCGCGGCGCCCCCTGCCCGGCGCCCTTCGACGATCGCGCGCACAGCGCGGCACGGCCGCGCGACCCTCGTCGCCTCAGAGCGGCACGTCCGGACCCGCTCTCCTCACGAGTGGCGCGATCCGGTGGGCAGCGCCATCCGGCGCTCCGGGAGCCGCCAGCCGGCCAGCCATGGGGCCCACCGTCCAACTCACGCGGGCAGATCTGACGTCTGAGGAGCAGAAACGCCCCCGGCAGGGCCGGGGGCGTGACTGGAGCCGCTTATCGGAATCGAACCGATGACCTATTCATTACGAGTTCGTCCTCGACGCCGTTTTGGGCCGCGTTCGTGCTGTGGGTGCCTGCCATGTGGTGCTGGCTGGCATGGCTGTTGAGGGCGGTCGGGGGCACGTCGGGGGCACGTTCGGGGCAGATGCCGGCCCTGCGGGCTTGCGCATCGACCATCGCCCGGCCGCTCGAGAAGGCGCCGCGCAGAAGGCGCTCGACCAACTCAGCCGAGCGGGTCGTCGTCGCCAGGTGGCTGTCGAGGTGGGCAGTGGTCCTCCGTGGGGCTGTGCCCGAGCGGCGACGGCTGGGGCCTCCCTCGTCCAGGCGCTTGTATCCCGGCGGATCAACGAGTCGCCGGCCGCGAGTGGGGTCTGGACGTCGGGCTCCGCCGCGAGCTCGTCATAAAGCGTGGGGGCGGCGGGGTGCGCGAGGACGGCGCGCCAGCGCCGCCCGCAGCGCGGGGTCCCTGCCGCGGGTCCCCGCGCTTTTCTGCGCCGCAGGCGCAGCTTGAGCCAGTACAGAAACTCTTCACCGACTCGAATCCCGATTGCGCGGCCCGTGGATCCTGCATGCTCGGGGAGCGGCATGAGCGTGAATCCCATCTTGGGATGCAACGGAGTATGCTCGTCCACATGAGCACTCAGATTGCAGTCCGCCTGCCCGACGAGATGGTGGCCTTCCTCGACCGTGCTGTGGCCGCGGGCGAGGCGCCGAGCCGGGCAGCCCTCGTCACGTCGGCACTGGAACGAGAGATGCGCCGGCTGATCGCGGAGCACGACGCGCGGATCCTTGGCTCCAAGGGCGCGGCGGACGATCTTGACGACCTGGTGGCCTGGACCAGCACCCACATTCGGGTCGAGGACTGACCGGGTGCGAGAGATCTGCTTGGTCCGGCTCGACAAGACGCGACCAGCGCTGGTCCTGACCCGGGAAGCTGCTCGGGGTGCGATGACCAAGGTGACCGTGGCCCCCATCACCGGCACCATCAAGGGGTTGTCCAGCGAGGTGGCGGTGGGACCCGGCAACGGACTGGACCACGACTGCGTGGTCTCGTTGGACAACGTCCTCACCGTCCCGGTGGGCGCGCTTGGGCGCACCGTCGGCTATCTCAGTCCCGCACAGGAAAGGCAGCTCGCGCGAGCTGTGGTGCTGGCATACGACCTCGAGGTGCCACTTCTCGAGTAGCTCACGGCGGCAATGTCGGGCGAGCGTAGCCGCCCTCAACGCGGCCGTAGCGGACGTTGCTTCCGTTCGGTGACCACCTGCCTCAGGGCCTCGCGGTACTGTAGAAAAGCTCCTATGCCACCCGGGGATGCTCCGCCTCACGACCCACGACTGGATCCCTTCCTTGATGCCGTCTGGGAACTGAGCCGTCAGGGGAGGGTGGAGGCGTATCTCGTCACGAATGTGTCGAACTTCCGGTACTGGCCGTTTGGCCGCAAACGCCGTGACTGCATGTGGTTCAGGGTCTGCTGGCCCGACGGCCGATTTGAGGTGCCTGAGGACGATTACGGACCTGAGTGGTACTTCGTCGCCGACTTGGAACAGGGCAAGTTCCATGGATCCGACGGCGCGTTCGACGCCAGGCCAGTGGAGGGTCCCCTTCGTGACCAGCTTTGGGAACAGTACGGGCCACCGTGACAACCGAAGTGGCGAGACGCCCCCTCTCCCTGTGCAACCCGGCACTCACCCTCCGCGGCAATGTCGGACGTCCCGTCCTCCGAGCGGCAGTTGCGGACGCTCCTACGTCGCCGGCCACCGCCAATATTCGACCTCGTAGGCGTCCCCCAGCTCGGCTTGAAGCCGTTGAGCCAGCCACTGTCCCTCCTCATCCCAAGACCTGTGTCCGGATTCGTCAACGATGGCGTAGCGCGATGTCCGGACACCCATGAGCTCCTCCCACTCTTGAGCCCACCGACACAGCTCACTGCGAAGTCGGTCTGACACTTGGAGTCGGTCGAGGTCAGCCATCCCCGTTTCATCCCACACCGGATCGGCGCTGTAGTCGGGGAACACCCGCAGAAGCGGGCGGCTGTCGGCTGTAGGGGACACAGCATGATTATCCCTTCCGGCGTCTTGCGGAAGGTCTGAGGACGTTTCTCGTAATGCGCCGAGTGCGCAAAGTCGGATGTTGTGTCCGAACGGGCGTACGGCGGCGAGCCGCGCGTCGACGCAGCCCCGCGAGGGCATCCGCTTTGAGGACGGCAGGCACAAATGGCAACAGGACGTCCATCGGCAGGCGAGGATGGCGCCGTGAGCGAGTTAACCATCGCTCTCGACCTGGTCGAGAGAGAGACTGCAGAACTGGACACCCCGCCCCAACGACAACGTGGCCGTAGATGCTGTTGAGGCGGTCGCCCTCGAAGGTGAGGTAGGCATCGAGCTGCGATGGACACAGGGGTCGGTCGGGTCCGCTCAGCGGCGCTTCACGCTGATCATGACGGTCCATGAGCTGCTCAACCTCGGCTACGGAGGCGTAGACCCTGTGGATTGGGCGGCCGGGTCTCTGACCCTGGCGGTCGAGGAGCCGCATGCCGAGTGTCGACGCCGCTCGGAAACGAGGCCGTTCCGACGGTCGAAAACGAGGCCACCGGTTTGTCGGTTCTAGTCTGCCGGGTCTTGGGTTCTGATGCTGGGCAGGGTGTCGATTCCTCGGTTGCGTAGCCGGTAGCTGGCGCCCTTTAGGGTCAGGACGTCGGCGTGGTGGACGATGCGGTCGATCATGGCGGCCGCGACGGCTTGGTCACCGAAGACACCGCCCCAGCCGCTGAACGGCAGGTTGCTGGTCAGGATGAGCGAGGCGTGTTCGTAGCGGCTCGACACGAGCTGGAAGAAGAGGTTCGCGGCGTCTTGCTCGAAGGGCAGGTAGCCGACCTCGTCGACGATGATCAGCCCGTAGCGCCGCAGCCTGGCGAGCTCGTGCGAGAGCCGTCCGGCGCGGTGGGCCTCGCTGAGGCGGGTGACCCAGTCGACGGCGGTGGCGAACAGGACGCGGTGGCCGTGGTGCGCGGCCGCGATGCCCAGGCCGGTGGCGAGGTGGGTCTTGCCGGTGCCGGGCGGCCCGAGCAGCACGACGTTGCGTGCCTCGGTGAGGAACCCGCCGGAGGCGAGTGCGGCGATCTGTTGCCGAGCGGCGGGGTGGGCGTCCCAGTCGAACTCCTCGATCGTCTTGCGGGACGCGAATCCGGCGGCCCGGATGCGGAGCTGGGCGCCGGAGGCGTTGCGGGCGGCGACCTCACGGTCCAGGACCGCGGCGAGGTACTCCTCGTGGGTCCAGCCGGCGTCGCGGGCATGGTCGGCCAGCCTGGCGGCGGCTTCGGCGATCCGGGGTGCCTTCAACGCCGACGCGAGATAGGTCAGCTGCTTGAGCGCCTCGGTCGCGTCGGTCTTGCTCTTCGCGGTCGCCATCACGCCACGTCCTCCCCGCCCCGGCCGCCGCCGTCGATGACGCCGAAGGCCCGGTCGTAGTCGGTCAGGTCCCGCGCCAGCTCCTCGTGTGGGTCGGCTGAGGGGCGGGGCTGCTGGAACTGTTTCCGCAGCGTCCGCGCTGCCGCGACGTGGGCCGGGTCGGTGATCGTCTGGCTGCGTGCCCACACCCGATCGTGTGCGGCGACCACGCGTCCTTCATGGCGGACTTCGACACCAGACAGGTCCGCAGTGACGTCGACGAACCTGCCGATCACGGTCGGGTCGACGGAGTAGTCGTTGCTGTCGACGCGGACGTAGTAGTCGCGGCCAAGGCGGACCCGGTTGACCCAGCCCACCGCGGGCGGGACCGGTGGCAGCGGAAGCATCGCGGCCCGATCAGCATCGACCCTGTCGACCGGACGCGCCCGGATCGTGCGCACCACGCGGCTGTTGGCGATGGTGAGCCAGTCGGTGAACTGGGCGTCGAAGTCCGCCGGGGACTCGAAAGTCCTGCCGGGCATGAAAGAGGTCTCGTAGTAGCCGTTGCGACGCTCGACCACGCCCTTGGACTCCGGGTCATACGGCTTCAATCGCTGCACCGTGGTGGCCAGGGTGCCAGTGAATGCACCGACCCCCTCGGCGTGCCGCTTCCCGCGGCCGATGCCGCTCTCGTTGTCCCAGATCAGCCGGCGCGGGACCCGGCCGAGCTGCTGCAGCAGCTCCCACATTCCCAGCAGCAGGTCGGCGGTGTGCCGGGTCGGAATCATCCGCCCGAGCATGAACCGCGAGTGCGCTGCCGTCATCACGAGCACCGGCAGCAGCGTCGTCGTGCCGTCCTCGAGCGGGATCTTCCGCGGCGGGAACCACAGGTCGCACTGCGCTGCGTCCCCGGGCAACCACGTCAACCGGTCCGCCGGATCGACCGGCCTGTGCTCAGAGCGCAGTCCCCGGACGTTGTCGCGGAACCACGTGATCGACCCGGCCCAACCGACCCGCTCGGCGATCACCGTGGCCGGCATGTCCGGATGCTCGGACAGCAGCTGCCGCAATGCTGGCTCGAACGGCGTGAACGTCGTCGGCACGGCCGGCCGCTCGTACTTCGGTGGCCGGTCCGAGGCCAACGCCCGCTCGACCGTCGACCTACCGATCCCCAAGTCCCGTGCGACCTGACGCTGCGGAACACCATCCGCAACCAGTCGCCGGATCAGAGCCCAATCCTCCACTGAGATCACCCATCCAATCTGTCTGGGTGGCCTCGTTTTCGACCGTCGCTATGGCCTCGTTTTCAAGCGTCGTCGACACCGAGACGCACCCGGGCGTGCGAGAGGTTATTCGATCTCTCCCGTAAGGGTCGTGTGCATGATCGAATGCCGATTCGGTCAGCGGCAATGTCGGGCGAGCGTAGCCCCCCTCAGAGCGGCATGTGCGTGAGGTCGGCGGGTCAGCTACTGCCCGTACGAGAGCCGCAGGTCGCG
>NZ_JALJRZ010000039.1 GCF_024519435.1 Terrabacter sp. Ter38 | reverse complement strand
GGGGGGCACCTTCGTGCTCGAGGTCGTCCTCCCCTTCCTCCTCTTTTTCTTCTTCCTTCTCTTTCCTCTCCTTTCCTCTTCCCCTTTCTTCTCCTTCCTCTCTCTCTTCCTCTTTCTCCCCTTTCTCCCCCTCTTCTTCCTCCCTCTCTCCTTCCCCTCTTTCCCCCCTTCCCTTTCCCCTTCCCTCCCCCTCCTCCTTTTTCTTTTCCTTTTTTTTTCTCTTTTTTCTACTTTCCCCCTTTCAACTTTATCTTTATCTTCTTCTTCTTCTTTTTCGTCTTTTTCTTCCCTTTTCCCTTCTTCTTCTTCTTCTTCTTCTTCTTCTTCTTCTTCTTTGCCGTCGTGGTGGTC
>NZ_JALJRZ010000038.1 GCF_024519435.1 Terrabacter sp. Ter38 | reverse complement strand
AACGAGGAGGGAAGAGAGGAAAGAGAAAGGGGAGAAGAAGAAAGGAGGGGAGAGGGAGGGGAGGGAAGAGGCGGGAAGGGAGGAAGAAGAAGAGGAAGGAAAGAGGAAGGGGGAAGGGAAGAAGAGAGGAGGGAAGAAGGGGAAAGAGAGGAAGGAGAGGGAGAGGGAGAGAGGGGAAGGAGAAGAGGAAGGGAGGAGGAAAGAGAAAGGAGAGGGGAGGGAGGAGGGGGGAAGGA
This sequence comes from Terrabacter sp. Ter38, assembly GCF_024519435.1. Taxonomy (GTDB): domain Bacteria; phylum Actinomycetota; class Actinomycetes; order Actinomycetales; family Dermatophilaceae; genus Terrabacter. The sequence continues at coordinate 119 of NZ_JALJRZ010000038.1, read as the reverse complement.
GAAAGGAAGGAGGGAGAAGAAGAGAGGAAAGAAAGGGAAGAGGGAGAAGAAGGAGGAAAGAAGGAAGGGAGAGGAGAAGGAAGGGAGGAGGGAGTATGAGAGAAAGAAACCCACCTGCT
>NZ_JALJRZ010000037.1 GCF_024519435.1 Terrabacter sp. Ter38 | reverse complement strand
TCGATCGCCGCGAGCCGCGCGTGGCCATGAGCTACACCAGTGAAGGCGTCAGCGCGATCGTGGCCGGCTTCGAATCGCCGCTGGCCGCCAAGCGCAGCGTGGTGCTGTTGGCCAGCAGCAAGCCCGACGGGCTGGACGCGGCCGTGGCCGCGCTGCGTGGCGGCGAGGGCTACGACAAGAGCGTGCAAGGCAGCCTGTCCGTGATCCGCGGCAAGCAGATCGACGCGCTGGTCGGCGACCAGACCTACACGCTGGGCCAGCTGCCGCTGCTCAAGCGCATCGACTGGTGGGTGTCGTCGCAGTGGCCGGGCTACACCCTGCTGCGCCTGGTGGTGATGGCGCTGGTCTGGCTGGTCGGCAT
>NZ_JALJRZ010000036.1 GCF_024519435.1 Terrabacter sp. Ter38 | reverse complement strand
AGAAGGGGGAGAAGAAGGAAAGGAAGAAGAAGGAGAAAGAGGAAAGGGAGAGGAGGAAGAAGGAGAAGAAAAGAAAGGAAGGAAGAAGAGAGAAGAAGAGAGAAAAAGAGAAGAGGAAAGAGAAAAAGAAAGAAGGGGAGGAAAAGAGGAAGAGGGAGGAAGAGAAAAAAAAAGAAAAAAGAGGAGAAAAGAAAAAAGAGGGAGAGGGAGAAGAGGAAGAAGGAGAAAGAGAGGAAAAGAGAGACAAAAGGAAGGAAAAAGGGAAGGGGGAGAAGGAAGAGGGAGGAAAAGGAGAAGGGGGAAAAGAAAGGAAGGAAGGAGGAGAAGAGGGAAGGGGGGCAGAGGGGAAGAAGGGGAGGGGAAAAG
>NZ_JALJRZ010000035.1 GCF_024519435.1 Terrabacter sp. Ter38 | reverse complement strand
CAGCCGAAAGAAGGAAGAGGGAGAGGAGAGGAAGGGAAGGAAAAAGGGGGAAAAAGAAAAGGAAAAGGAGGGGAAGGGAAGAGAGGAAAAGGGGGAAAAAAGAAAGGAGAGGGAAGGAAAAGAGAAGAGGGAGAGAGGAGAGAGGGAAAGGAGAGAGGGGGAGGAGGGAGGGAGGAAGAAGAAAGAAGAGGGAGAAGAAGAGAGGGGGGAGAGGGGGAGAAGGGGGAAGGGGAAAGAAGGAAAAGAGAAGGAAGAGAAGAGAGAGGGGGAAAAGGGAGCCACGCGGGGCAGGGGGGCACCCCGGGACGCACGGCCCCGTCGTCCTGCTGCCGCGGAGCCGAGTCATCCCCTGACCGATGCACAGCGCGTGGT
>NZ_JALJRZ010000034.1 GCF_024519435.1 Terrabacter sp. Ter38 | reverse complement strand
AGCCCGAGGCCGTGGTGTTCACAGTCTCCTCGGCCGTCCCGCCCGCGCTCTTGCCGCCCCGCGCGTTGGTGCCCGCCCGGTCGCCTCCGCCGTCCCCTTCTTTTCCTTCCTTTTCTTCTTCTCCTTTCTTTCTCTTTCTCTTCTCTTTCTTCCTCTCTCCTCCTCTTCCTTTCTTTCTTTTTTTCCTTCTTCCCTCCTCTTCTTTCTTTTTTCCTCTCTTTCCTCCTCTCCCTCTCTCTCTTCCTTCCCCCTTCTCTCCCCTCCCTTTCCCCTCTTTTCTTTTCTTTCTTTCCTCTCTCCCCCTTCTCTTTCTCTCTCCCCCTTCCCCCTTCCTTCCCCTTTCTCTCTTCCTCTTCTTCCCTCCTCCTCCCCTC
>NZ_JALJRZ010000033.1 GCF_024519435.1 Terrabacter sp. Ter38 | reverse complement strand
CCTCGTCCTCGCCGAGGTCGACCATGACCGCGCGCGCCCGCGGGGGCGTGCCGCTTCTCTCTTCCTCTTCTCCTTTTTCCTTTTTTCCTTTCTCTCCCCTTCTTCTTTCTCTCTCCCCCTCCCTCTCTCTTTTTCCTTTTCTTTTCCCTTCTTCTCCTCTTCTTCTCCTTTCTCTTTCTCTTCCCTCCTTCTCCTCTCTTTTTCTCCCTCCTCCTTCTCCTTCTTCTTCTTCTCTTCCTTCCTCCTCTCTCCCCTCTTTCCTCCCCCCTCCTCCCTTCTCCTCCCCTCCTCTCTTCCTCTTCCTCCTCTCTCTCCCTCTTCTCCCTTTCTCCCTCTTCCTCTCCCCTTTCTTCTCTTTCTTCTTCTTCTCTTCTTCCCTCTTCCCCTCTTTCCTC
>NZ_JALJRZ010000032.1 GCF_024519435.1 Terrabacter sp. Ter38 | reverse complement strand
GGAGAGAGGGGAGGGAAGGGAAGGGGGAAGGGAGGAGAAGGAGGAAAAGGGAAGAGGAGAGGAGGGAAAGGGGAAAGGAAAGAGGAGAGAGAGAGGGAGAGGGGGGGAAGAGGGAAGGGGAGAGGGGAGAAGAGGGAAGAAAGAGAGGAGAAGAGGAAGAAAGGGAGGGAAGAAAAGGGAAGGGGAGGGAAAGGAGAGGGAAAAAAGAAGGAAGGAGAGGAAAGAGGGAAGAGAGGAGAAAAGGGAGAGAGGGAAAAGGAAAAAGAGAAGGGGGAAAGGAAGAGGAAGAGGAAGGGAAGGGAGAAAAGGGAGAAGAAGAGGAGAGAGAAGGAGGAAGAGGGGGAAGGGGGGAAGGAGAAAGGAAGGAAATGGAAGAGAGGAGAAGAGAGAACATCCGTCACTTCGCCCGGACG
>NZ_JALJRZ010000031.1 GCF_024519435.1 Terrabacter sp. Ter38 | reverse complement strand
GAGCTGCACTCGGGCGAGCTCGTGACCCACCACTTCTATTACTTCGACGTCTACTCTTCTCTCCTCTTTTCCCTTCCTTCCCTCCTTTTCCCCTTTTCCTTTTCCTTCCTCTTCTCCTCTTCTCTCTCTCTTCTCTCTCCTCTCTCCTCCCCCCTTCTCTCTTTTCCTCCTTCTTCCTTCTTCTCTTCTCTTTCTCTCTCCTTCTCCCCTTTCTTCCCCTTTTTCTTTTTCCTCCTCTCTTCTTCTCTTTTCCCCTCCCTCCCCTTCCTCCCTCTCCTTTTCCTCTTTCCTCTCCCTCTTTCCTTCTCCCTTCTCTCTCTCCTTCTCCTCTCCCTCTCTCCCCTCTTCCTTCTCCCTCCCCCCCTCTCTTCCTCTCCTCTCCCTCTCTTCCTCCCTTTCTTTCCTCTTCCTCCCTCCCT
>NZ_JALJRZ010000030.1 GCF_024519435.1 Terrabacter sp. Ter38 | reverse complement strand
CCAGTCGGTGAAGAGCACGAGGTCTCCCGGGCCGGTCGCCTCGCGCGCGTCGTTCCTCTCTCTTCCTTCCTTCTCTCCTTTTCTTCTCTTCCTCCCTTTTTTTCCTTCTTCCCCCTCCCTTTCCCCTTTTCTCTCTTCTCCCCTTTTCTTCTTTTTTCCTCTCTCTCCCCTCTTCCTCCCCCCTTCCTCCTTCTCTCCCCTTCTTCTTCTCCCTCCTCTCCCCTTCTTTTTCTCTCCTTCTTCTCTCCCTCTCCTTCTTCTTTTCTCTCCTCCCCCTTTCTTCCTCCCCCCCCTCTTTCCCTCTCCTCCCTCCCCCTCTCTCTCTTCTTTTCCCCTTCCCTTCTTCCCCTTCCCCCTCTTCTCCTCCCTCTTTTTCCTCCTCCCTTCCCCTTCTCTCCTTCCCCCTTCTTCTCTCCTCCTTCTTTCTCCCCCTCC
>NZ_JALJRZ010000002.1 GCF_024519435.1 Terrabacter sp. Ter38 | reverse complement strand
CCATCAACCACCTCAACGAGGAGACCTCCGGGGCAACCCTTCAAACTTACCCGCCTCGATGCGCTGGTCCAAATCGGCGCCGGCTCCGAGGAGCAGACCCGACCGACCACGCCAGACACGCGGGCTTCCACGTAGATGAGACCGATCGAACGGTCCTTCACTCTGTGGTGCCAACCCCGGGGCCGGCCTACTTCGCGAGCGACGTATCGCTCAGCGGTGGCGTCCGGTGCTCCCTGTCGGGCTGACGAAGAGAACGTTACAGGGCCTCCCCCGAGATCTCATAATCGGGCCGTCGGACCCCCTCCCGGGGCCCTCGACGGAGCGGTCGGGAGACCCTCTCGGACACTCTGGCGAGCCCGCCTGGAGCCCATCGGAGGCCGGCGGGGAGCACCACGAGGAGCGCCACCGAGACGGCCGGTCAGCTGAGCCGGGCGAGGTCGACGGTCCAGACCGGGTTGCCCGGCAGGACCTTGACCCGCTCGCCGCTCGCGAAGCGCGTCGAGGGCTGGAGCAGGGGGACGAACGGGCTGCGCTGATTCATCGCGAGCTGCCATGCGGCATACGCCCCCGCCCGGTTGTCACCCACGGACGAGCGCGCCGCCTCGGTGAGGTCGTCGACGAGCGGGTCGGTGCCGCGCGCCCACCCGGCGCGCGACCCGACGAGCTCGCCCGGCGCGAAGGCGAGGTAGTTCTCGGGATCCGGGTAGTCGGGGTTCCAGCTCCACAGGCTGAACGCCGTGCGTCCGCTGCGGTAGGCGGCGATCGCCTGGGCCGCTGGCGCCGGGTTGAGCTGCACCTTGATGCCGACCTGCGCGAGCTGCGCACGCACGGCCACCGCGAGCGCGCTCGTCGGGATGCCCTGGATGGGCAGGTCGGCGGCATACGACAGCGGGATCGGCTGGCCCCTGTAGCCAGAGCGGCGCAGCGCCGCCTTGGCCGCGGCGAGATCGCGCTGGGGCACGACGGGCAGCGTCACCACCGGCGTGGGTATGCCGTCCGCCCCGGTCGTGAGGATGCCGTCGGGAGTCGCCGTGGTGCCCGAGGAGGACGGTGCCGGCGTGGCGGACGTCGTCGACGTCGTGGGGGTCGGGGTCCCCGTGCCGTCGGTGCCGGTGGTGCCGGTGCCGCCAGTGGGGGCGGGCGCGGGCGCGAGGTCCTCGAGCGCGCCGACGATGCCGGCCGGGATGAGACCCGCCGCGGGCATGGACCCGGGTGCGGCGGCTCTGCCGAGCGCCTCCCGGTCGAGGCCGCGACGCACCGCCTCGGCGAAGTCGGGGTCGGCGGTCCACGGGTTGAGGGCCTTCTCGCGCCCGAGGGCGAGGTAGACGAGCGAGCTCGACCGCATCGTCGTCACCGTGACGGCCGCGAGCTGCGGCCGGCCGGTGGCCGCGTCGGCCTGGCTCGGCGAGAGGTCGAGCACGAGGTCGGCGCCACCGGACCCGATGGCGGCCAGCTGCTGGCGCGCGTCGAGGTTGCGCACGACGATCTCGGGAAAGGCCGGGGTCGCACCCGACCACATCGGGTTGGCCGCGAGCCGCACCTCGGAGGTGCCGCGGACGCTCTCGATGACGTAGGGACCCGAACCCGCCGAGTGCTGCGAGAGGTAGGCACTCGCCTCATCACCGGGTCCGATGGTGCCGCCGTGCGCCTTGACCGCCGTCGCGTTGAGGATACCGAAGGCCGGGTTGGCGAGGATCGCCGGCAGGGCGAAGTTCGAGCCGGGAGAGCTGAGCGTGAAGGTGCGGTCGTCGACCTTGACCGCCGACACGGTGCCGAGGATCGAGCCGGCGGGACCGGACAGCCCTCGCGCGCGCTGGAGCGTGAAGAGGACGTCGTCGGTCGTGACCGGAGTGCCGTCGGAGAAGACGAGGCCCCTTCGCAGCCGCAGCGTGAGCCACCGGCCCTCGGGGGACAGGGTGTACTCGGCCATCCCGGGCACGACCTTCGTCGGGTCGTCGGGGTCGAGCGTCGTCAGTGTCTCGTAGAGCGCGTGCGTCAGCATCGACCCGCTGCGGTCGAACTGTCGCGTCGGGTCGAGCGTCGTGTGGTCGAAGACCGCCCCGACGACGAGCGGCGCGACCGCGGTCGTCGGCGCCGCCGTGGGGGTCGTGCTCGCCGTCGTGCCTCGCGTCGGGGCCGGCGTCGCGGTGCTCGTCGTGCACGCGGCACCCGAGGCCAGCGCGAGTACGCCGAGGGCCGCCACCGCGGTGGGGCGGACGAGACGTCGACGCATGGACTTCCTTCGGGGCACCCGGACCGGAGACCGGACCCGGGACTTCGGCGGGCACGCAGAGCACGGTGGCAGGTGGCACCGACGGCGACCCGGAGCACCCCTGTCCGTGGTCCAAAGTCTAGCCGCCGGAGCCCGCCGCGGCGCCCGCCTGCTCGGCCGCAGGGGCGAGCACGAGATAGGCCTGCGCGAGGAGCACGACCCCGATCGCCACCCACTTGCCCGTGGGGAGCTCGACCCCGTAGCGCCAGCGGTCGATGAGGACGAGCCCGACCTGGAGCATGACGACCCAGCCCATCGTCACGAGGGCCAGCTCGGCGTACTTCAACGACGACGCATACACCCAGAAGAGGACGAGGAAGGCACCCGCGCCGAGCACGAGCGCCCGCGCGCTGCCGTTCTCGGCCCACTCCTTGGCGAGGACCGCCCCGAGCAGGTCGAGCCCCGCGAGGCAGACCATCGCGACCGTCGCGACGACCGGCACGGGCCAGGCCGCGGGCGCCTTGATCAGCGGGAAGACGTCGGTGACGCTCATGGATCGTCCTTCGGGGAACGGGCCCGCTCGACCCACGGACCCCTACGCCTCAGAGGACGCCGGTCACGGCGCTGATACGCCTCAGGCCTGGCCGCCCTCGAACCATGCGACGAGGGTGGGGTCGAGTGCCGGCACGTCGACCGCTCCACCGCCGGTGCGCAGCGAGGTGGTGGCCGAGGCCCCGGCCGCCACGGCCTCACGGGCCGCGACGGGCGAGGTCATCGTCGGGCCGCCGTCACGGGCGAAGCGGACGAACTCCGCGATGAGCAGCGGGTCGGCGCCGCCGTGGCCCGTCGTGTCGGCGGCCGGGATCTCGATGACCTCGTCGGCGTCGTCGCGGTAGGTGTCGGTGCGGCGGGTCCACACCTTGACGAGCGCGCCGGGGCCGTCGCCGAAGTTCTCGAGCCGACCCGACGTGCCGATGACGGTGTAGTTGCGCCAGTAGTCCGGCGTGAAGTGGCACTGCTGGTAGCTGGCGAGCACGCCGCCCTCGAGGACGAGGTTGGCCATCGAGATGTCCTCGATGTCGACCACGGGGTGGAGCTCGCGCTGCGCGGTGGGCGGCCAGTTGTCGAGGGAGTACCAGTCGGCCATCCGCCGGTCGGAGTTGTCGCGGTGGTCGGTGATGTCGCCGTAGACCGCGAGGGCGCCGACCGCGCTGACCCGGCGCGTGTAGGCGCCGGCGAGCCAGTGGATGACGTCGATGTCGTGGGCGCCCTTCTGCAGCAGCAGACCCGTCGTGTTGCGCCGGTCGGCGTGCCAGTCCTTGAAGTAGTAGTCGCCGCCGGCCGAGACGAAGTGCCGGCACCACACCGCCTTGACCTCGCCGATCGTGCCTGCCTCGATGACGTCGCGCATCGCCCGGACCACCGGCATGTGCCGCATGTTGTGCCCGACGTAGAGGCGCGTGCCCGTGCGGTGCGCTGCCTCGAGCACCCGGTCGGCGTCGGCGACGCTGGTCGCGAGCGGCTTCTCGACGAACGTCGGTATGCCGGCCTCGAGCGTGCGCACGGCATGGTCGGCGTGCGCGTGGTCGGGCGTCAGGACGAGCACCGCGTCGATGTCGGCGCGCACGTCGGGAGCGAGCAGGTCGTCGAGACCGTCGACGAGGCGTACGCCGTCGATCCGCTCGGCGGCGTCCGCGCGCCCCCGCTCGGCCGGGTCGCAGACGACCGTGACGCGGCTGCCCTCACCGGGACGGTGGGCGTACCTCGCGAGGCTGGCCCGCAGGCCGAAGCCGATGATGGCGATGCGCAGGTCCGGCTGGTCCGGCTGGTCGGGCTGGTCGGGCTGGTCGGGCTGGTCGGGCTGGTCGGGCTGGTCGGTCATGGGTGGGGGCACCTTCCGGGGTGGTGGTGGTTCGAGGGTCTCAGCCCTTGGAGCCGCTGAACGCGATCCCCTGGATGAACTGCTTCTGGAGCACGACGAAGAGCAGGAGCACCGGCAGCGTCGCGAGGACCGAGCCGGCCATGAGCGTCGTCGTGTCGACGGAGAACTGGCCGATGAGCGAGGCGAGCCCGACCGACAGTGGCATCTTCGACGGGTCGTTGTTGACCACGAGCGGCCACATGAGGTCGTTCCACGACCACAGCACGTCGAGGACGGCCAGCGCGATGAGGCCCGGCTTGGCGAGCGGCAGCATGATCCGGGTGAAGATCTGCCAGTGGTTCGCACCGTCGAGCTTGGCCGCCTCCTCGAGCTCGCGCGGCAGGCTGAGGAAGAACTGGCGCAGCAGGAACGTCCCGAAGGCGCTGAAGAGGCCGGGCACGATGAGCGCCTGGAGCGAGTTGAGCCAGCCGAGGCCCGCGACGATCTCGTACTGCGGCAGCAGGAAGAGCTGGCTCGGGACCATGAGGACCGACAGGAACAGGCCGAAGAGCAGGCTCCGCCCTCGGAACTCGAAGCGGGCGAACGCGTAGCCGGCCATCGAGCAGAGCACGAGCTGGCCGAGCACCCGCCCGAGCGTCTGGATCGTGCTGTTCCAGAACATCTGGCCGAAGGGGAGCGTGTCGAAGACGTCGCCGTAGTTGCTCCACCGGGGCGAGCGGGGGAAGACCGTCGGTGGCACGGTCAGCGTCTCCCCGAGGGTCTTGAGGGAGGTCATGACCTCCCAGAAGAACGGGCCGACCATGACGACCGAGCCGAGGATGAGGACGGCATGGACCCCGAGGTGTCTGCGGCGCAACGGCTTCGGGCGCGGCCGGCGGGGGAGCCCGGTCGTGAGCTCAGACATAGTGGACCCACTTCTTCTGGAGCCGGAACTGCAGGGCGGTCACCGCGACGATGACGACGAGGATGACGAGGGCGATCGCGGCGGCATATCCCTGCTGGTTCTCGACGAAGCCCCGCTGGTAGAACTGCGCGACGATCGTCTCGGTCTGCGGGTAGGCCGGGTTCGTCGGCCCGGTCATGACGAAGATGAGGTCGAACGTCTGCAGCGCGCCGATGACGGCGAGCACCGAGATGAAGAAGACGCTCGGGCTGATCTGCGGGAGCGTGATCGACCAGAACTGTCGGATGCGTCCCGCGCCGTCGAGCGCGGCCGCCTCGTAGAGGTCTTTCGGCACGCCCTGGATCGCGGCGAGGAAGATGACGATCTGCGTGCCCAGGCTGAGCCAGATGCCCACGGCGGCAATGGCATACAGAGCCGTCGCGGGGTTGGAGAGCCAGTTCGTGCCCTCGATGCCGACGAGCCCGAGCAGGGCGTTGATGACGCCGACGTCGCCGTTGTAGAGCGTGCGCCAGATGAGGCCGACCGCGGCCGGCATCGTCACGACGGGCAGGAAGTAGAGGACGCGGTAGATGCGCACCCCGCGCAGGCCCTCGGTGCTGAGCAGCGCCGCGATGACGAGCGCTACGGGGATGCCGAGGAGCGCGACGACCGTGAACTTCACGGTGTTGAGCATGGTCTCCCAGAGCCGCGCGTCGCCGAACAGCTCGCGGTAGTTGGCGAGGCCGACGAACTCCGAGCCGCCGAACGGCCCGGTCTCCGTGAAGGAGATGAGCAACGTGCGCACGACCGGCCAGAGGTAGAAGACGACGAGGCCGAGCAGGGTCGGGAGGATGAAGACCGCCGCCCAGAAGAGGTCGTTGCGTCGCATCCGCGACATGCCTCGACCGGGCTGATGGGATCGACCGGGCCGCCCGGGCCGGCGGCCGGGGGCCGGGGTGTCGCCCCGGCTACCCGACCCCGAGGAGGAGCCGGCCGGCGCGGTCGCGCCGACGGTCCCCGACGCCTGCTCCCTGTCGGTGAGCACGCCCGCCACGATCACTTCTCCTTGGCGAGCGCCGCGTTCATCTGCGTGGCGAGGTCCTTCAGGCCCGTCGCCGCGTCGACCTCGCCGTTCCACACCTTCGTCAGGAGGTCGGTCTGGAGGGTCGTCCACGCCTTGGTGTTCTTCGACGCCGGGTAGGGCACGGCCGTCGCGACCTCGTCGACGTAGGCCTTGAGGTTGAACTGCGGCATCGACTTCACCCATGCCTCCTGGGTGCCCTCGTAGGCGGGGATGACGGCGCCGGCGTCGGCCTGGATCTGCGCGGCGCGCTCACCGCCGAGGAAGCCGACGAACTTCTGCGCGGCGTCCTGGTGCTTCGTCTTGGCGTAGATGACGTTGCCGAGGCCGTGGATGACGGAGACCTGGCCCTTGGGGCCGGCGGGGACCGGCGCGACGTTGACGGCGTCCTTGAGCTCGGGGACGTCGCTGTACTCGACCGCGGCCCACGAGCCGTTCCAGTACATCGCGACCTTGCCGGCCTTGAACATGTCGCCGGGGCTCGTGTCGGTCATCTGCTGCACCGTCGGCGACGCCCCGTCCTTGACGAGCGAGGTCCAGAACTCGATGCCCTGCAGCGCCTCGGGGGAGTCGAAGCCGCTCTTGGTGCCGGCGGCGTCGATGACCTGGCCACCGGCCGACGGGATGGTGTCGTAGAAGCCGGCCTGGTCCTCGACGGGAGCGGCCGCTCCGTAGACGCCCTTGGTCTTGTCGGTGAGTGCCCGGGCTGCGGACTGGAAGTCGGCCCAGGTCCAGGTGTCCTTGGGGTAGGCGAGCTTCTTCGCGTCGAAGAGCGCCTTGTTGTACCAGACGCCGATCGTGTCGAAGTCCTTCGGGATGCCGTACCTCTTGCCGTCGTAGGTGTAGAGGTCGACGAGGGCCTCGGGGTACTTCGCGAGGTCGAGCTTGGCGCGGCTGATCGTCTGGTCGAGGGGCAGCAGCTGCTGGTTGGCGGCGTACAGCTTGACGTTGGGACCGTTCATCCAGAAGACGTCGGGGGCACCGCCGCCGGCCGCGGCCGTCTGCAGGGTCGTGAAGTACTGCTTGAACGGCGTCACCTGGATCTTGACCGTGACGTTCGGGTTCGCGGCGTGGAACTCGTCGGCGATCTTCTGCATGGCCGGCACCTGGTTCTTGTCCCAGATGCCATAGGAGATCGTGACCGGCCCCGACTCGGGCTGGGCGTCAGCCGTGGCGCCGCCGGTGGACTGGCCGCACGCGGCGAGGCCGAGCACGAGCAACGGGGTGAGCGCGGCCGTGGCGGCCAGCGTGGACGTTCTGCGCATTCGCGACTCCTTGGGTGGGGGCCCGCAGCTGGCTGGGGGCCGCTGCGGTCCGGTGCACGTCATCGGGCAGCCCAAGCCTGATCGCTCGTTTGTGCTTGGGCGGGACTACAATCGAGCACATTCGATCACCTGTCAATCCGTAGGGCAGGTCCGGGACCGGCCCGGGACAGGCCTGTGGGGCAGACCGCCGCGGGCCCCTGCGTGCTGCCCGGAGGCATCGCTCACCGCGTCGGGCGTCGCGACTGGAGGTCCGCGATGCGGACGTCTCGAGGTCTGGGCGTCAGCCCGCCAGGACCTCGCGGAGCCGCCGCGCGACCGGCCACGCGACGTCGCTGCGGTTGGCCAGGACCGACCACGTCAGGGCCCGCGACGGCTCGTGCCGGGTCACCGCCGAGGCGCCGGCGTCGTAGCCGCTCAGCACGACCCCGTCACCCGTCCCGTCGAGCCACACGCCGAGGCCGTAGCACCGGCCGTCGTCCATGACGTCGGTGCGCGCGCGCAGCATCTCGGCGACCCATGGCGGGTCGACGATGCGCCCACCGAGGAACGCGTCCCACAACGCGTGGAGGTCGGCCGCCGTCGTGTACAGCCCACCGTCGCCGCTGCCCCGAACCGGAAGGTGCAGCACGTTGGTGCGCAGCCCGTCGGCATCGAGGTAGCCGAGCGCGGCGCGCCCCGGAAGCTCGTCGGAGCGCAGGTATGCCGTGTCGACCATCCCGACGGGAGCGCAGACCCGCGCCTCGACCGCCTCGTGGAAGCCCGTGCCGGTCAGGCGCTCCACGACGAGGGCCAGCACGACGAAGCCGCTGTTGCAGTACGAGAAGCGTTCTCCCGCAGCGAACTTCGCCGGCCGTCCGCGGAGGGCTGGCAGGTAGCCCTCGGTCGTGGCGAACCGGTGCACCGGGAGGGTCATGACGTAGTCGGAGGCATCGAGGTCGGTGTCCTCGTCGAGGTAGTCACCGATGCCCGAACGGTGGGAGAGGAGGTGCTCGATCGTGACGTCACCCCCGATGTCGGGCAGGTCGTCGCCGACGACCGCGCGCACGGGCGTCTCGAGGGCGACGCGACCCTCGGCCACGAGGCTCACGACGGTGAGCGCGGTCAGGCCCTTGCAGACGCTGGCGGTCCCGAACTGCGTGTCGAGGGTGTTGGGCAGGCCGTGGGCACGGTCGGCGAGACCGTGTGCCGAGGCGTGCACGACCTCGCCGCCGCGGTCGACGCGGACGACGCCCGAGAAGCCGTGCTCACGCACGACGTCGGCGACCGCGGCGTCGAGGTCCACGGCGCGCTCCGGTCAGGCTCCGACGTAGGTCGCGAGGTGGTCGCCGGTCAGCGTCGCCCGGTCGGCGACGAGGTCGGCCGGCGTCCCCTCGAAGACGACGGTGCCGCCGTCGTGACCGGCCCCGGGTCCGAGGTCGATGATCCAGTCGGCGTGCGCCATGACGGCCTGGTGGTGCTCGATGACGAGCACCGACTTGCCCGACTCGACGAGCCGGTCGAGCAGGCCGAGGAGGTTCTCGACGTCGGCGAGGTGCAGGCCGGTCGTCGGCTCGTCGAGGACGTAGACGTCGCCCTTCTCGGCCATCTGCGTGGCCAGCTTGAGGCGCTGGCGCTCGCCGCCCGACAACGTCGTGAGGGGCTGCCCGAGGGTGAGGTAACCGAGTCCGACGTCGGCGAGCCGCTCGAGGATCGTGTGCGCGGCGGGCGTGCGGGCCTCGCCGCTGTCGAAGAAGTCGAGCGCCTCGGCCACCGGCATGGCGAGCACGTCCGCGATGTTGCGACCGCCCAGCTCGTACTCGAGCACCGCAGCCTGGAAACGGCGGCCTTCGCACTCCTCGCACGTCGACTCGACGGTCGCCATGACGCCGAGCTCGGTGTAGATGACCCCGGCGCCGTTGCAGGCGGGGCAGGCCCCCTCGGAGTTCGAGCTGAAGAGTGCGGGCTTGACGCCGTTGGCCTTGGCGAAGGCCTTGCGGATCGGCTCCAGCAGCCCGGTGTAGGTCGCGGGGTTGCTCCGGCGCGAGCCGCGGATGGCGCCCTGGTCGACGACGACGACACCGTCGCGCTTGGCGACGGAGCCGTGGATGAGCGAGCTCTTGCCCGACCCGGCGACCCCGGTGATGACGCAGAGCACTCCGAGCGGGATGTCGACGTCGACGTCGCGCAGGTTGTGGGTCGACGCGCCCCGGACCTCGAGCGCCCCGGCCGCCGTGCGCAGCGAGTCCTTGAGGCGGACCCGGTCGTCGAGGTGGTGGCCCGTCGTCGTGTCGCTCTTGCGCAGTCCCTCGACGGTGCCCTCGAAGACGACCTCACCGCCGGCGGTGCCGGCGCCCGGACCGAGGTCGACGACGTGGTCGGCGATGGCGATCGTCTCGGGCTTGTGCTCGACGACGAGGACGGTGTTGCCCTTGTCGCGCAGCTGGAGGAGCAGCTGGTTCATCCGCGCGATGTCGTGCGGGTGCAGCCCGATCGTCGGCTCGTCGAACACATAGGTGACGTCGGTGAGCGACGAGCCGAGGTGACGGATCATCTTGGTGCGCTGGGCCTCACCACCGGACAGCGTGCCGGCGGGTCGGTCGAGCGACAGGTAGCCGAGCCCGATCTCGGCGAAGGAGTCGAGCAGGTGCTGCAGCCCCCGCAGGAGCGGTGCGACCGACGGGTCATCGACGTCGCGGAGCCACTCGGCGAGGTCGCTGATCTGCATCGTGCACAGCTCGGCGATGTTCTTGCCCTTGATCTTCGAGCTCAGCGCCTCCTGCGACAGGCGCGTGCCCTTGCACTCCGGGCAGGTCGTGAACGTGACCGCCCGCTCGACGAAGCGCCGCACGTGCGGCTGCATCGCGTCGAGGTCCTTGGACAGCATGGACTTCTGCACCTTCGACAGGACGCCCTCGTAGGTGAGGTTGACGCCCTCGACCTTGATCTTCTCGGGCTGGCCGTAGAGCAGCTTCTGGAGCTGGCGCTCGGTGAACGTCCCGACCGGCTTGTCCATGGGCAGCCCAGCGCCGCTGAAGACGCGGCCGTACCAGCCGTCCATGCTGTAGCCCGGGACGAGGAGCGCACCCTCGGAGAGCGACTTGCTCTCGTCGTAGATCGCGGTGAGGTCGAAGTCGTTGACCGACCCCATTCCCTCGCAGCGAGCGCACATGCCGCCCTGGTAGACGGCCTCGCGGACGATCGAGGTCTCCTGGCGGTTGCCCTTGTCGGTCTTCATGACGCCACTCGCGACCCGTGTCGGGACGTTGAAGGCGAAGGCGGTGGGCGGCCCGATGTGAGGGGTCCCGATGCGGGAGAAGAGGATCCGCAGCATCGCGTTGGCGTCGGTCGCGGTGCCGACCGTCGAACGCGGGTTGGCCCCCATCCGCTCCTGGTCGACGATGATCGCCGTCGTCAGGCCGTCGAGGTAGTCGACGTCAGGGCGGGCGAGCGACGGCATGAAGCCCTGGACGAACGCGCTGTACGTCTCGTTGATCATCCGCTGCGACTCGGCGGCGATGGTCGCGAAGACGAGTGAGCTCTTGCCCGAGCCGGAGACGCCGGTGAACGCCGTGAGCCGACGCTTGGGCAGGTCGAGGCTGACGTCCTTGAGGTTGTTCTCGCGCGCACCCTGCACTCGGATCATGTCGTGGACGTCGGCCGGGTGGGACCCACCGGAGGGACGCGACGTGGTCTTCGCAGCGGTGCTCTTGGACTCCATGCGACGTACGCTACGGCCCCGCGCCCACCCCGGGCCTCCCGATTCCCGACGACATCATGTGACCGAGCGGCACCCGGCCCAGAGGGCGTACGCCGTCAGGGGAGGAGGTCGTCGAGGTAGAGCGGGAGCATCGCCCACCACGTCGGCCAGTCGTGGTCGTAGCCCGTGCCCCAGTCGTCGACGCGGTTGGGGATGCCCTTGCTGCCGAGGACGTGCGCGACGGTCCGGGACTCGCCGACGTCCTCCCAGCGGCCGCTGCCCGAGGCGAGCACGATCATCCGCGTTCGGAGCACGTCGAGCGCCGGACCCTCGAGACCGGGCAGGAAGCGCAGCGGCGAGCTGAAGTAGAGGTCGTCGTTGACGTGGCCGCCGAGGAACTGCTCGATGGCGTACGTGCCGCTCATGCACACCGCCGACTGCACGAGCTCGGGGTAGCGGCACGTGACGGCGAGGGCGTTGAAGGCGCCGATCGAGGCGCCCGCGACGGTGACCGGCATCGGCTGGCCTCCGAGGTCGGAGTGGATCGCCGGGATGACCTCGCGGGCGATCGCCTCGTGGAAGCCGTTGAAGAGGGCGAGCTGGTGGTCCGGCGTGCCGCGTCCCTCGGCCAGGGCGCGCCCCGCGACGCTGTCGACGGAGTAGACCTTCGCGCGGCCGGCCGCGATGAGCGGCTCGAGGTGCGCGATCATCTTGTGACGCTCGACCTCCTCGGCATCACCGCCTGCGGTCGGGAAGAGCAGCACGGGCGCGCCGTAGGTGCCCCACCTTGCGACGCTGATGTCCTGGCCCAGACGGTCGGAGTACCACCTGTCGGTGACCTTCATGGGTGACCTGCCTTCTCACTTGCGCTCGTCACTCGTAGACGAACTTCTGGGGTCCGGGAAAGAGCCACGCGAGTCCGTCACCGAGACGGTCGCGCCAGTTCTCCCAGTTGTGGCCGTCGCGCGACTCCGTGTAGCGCACCGTCATGCCCGCGTGGCGGAAGACCGGGACCATCGACCGGTTCGGGGTGATGAGCGGCTCGTAGACGCCGCACGACATGAAGAGGCGGTCGACGACCGCGGACGGCTTCTCGCGGAAACGGTTGACGAACTTCACGACCGGGTCGAAGGCCGGCCCGCCACCGTGGTCGAAGCCGATGTCGGTGAAGACGAGGGAGGCGGACTGGAGCATGAGCGAGCCGAAGAAGCCGGGGTAGCGCACCGCCGTCGAGAGCGACGCGATGCCCCCGAAGGAGCTGCCCATGAGGCAGCGCGCCTCCGGGGTGTCGACGAGGGGGAGTCGCTCGGTGAGCAGCGGCACGAGCTCGCGTGCGATGAACCGGGCGTGCGGCGCGTGGTTGGGGTACTCCTTGAGCCGGTCCCGGGGCGGCACGAAGACGGCGACGAGCGGGTCGACGTCGAGCCGGTGGATGAGGTTGTCGAGGACGGTCTTCATCGCGGCGAACTGGAGGTAGTCGGTGCCGTCGTGCACGACGAGGAGCGGGTAGCGCTGCGCCCGGTTGAAGCGTGCCGGCAGGTAGATCTGCACCGGCTGGTCGCGGCGCAGCGCCTTGCTGTGGACCTGCTCCTCGACGAGCGTGCCCGGGCGGGCCTCCGGGTCGTGGGCCACCCACTCGGGCACGCGGTAGCCGATCGCCGCACACACCGACGACGACCCCATCGGACTGTGCGCCAGGCGCGGGTTGAGCGGGTCGTTGAAGCGCTCGTAGTGCTCGCCCTTGCGGATCTCGATCTGGTACTCGACCCGCGACCCCTCGGGCAGCACGGTCGTGACGGCCCAGAGGTCGGACTCGCCGATCCGCTTGAGCGGCAGGGGATCCGGCAGGCCGACGACGCGGTGGCGCACCCACACCTCGTCGACGTCACCCCGGTAGAGGAAGGTCGCGCGCTCGCCCTCGATGATCGGGCACCCGTAGCGCCCGACGAAGCGGTCGATCGTCGGGCCGTCGAGCGGCAGCCGCTCGCGGAGGCGGTTGACGGCGAGGCGTTCCATGGCGCTCACGCGACCCCCACCACCGAGACGTGGCCGGTGCGGTCGATGAACCGAGCACCGGCAGGCAGCTCGGTCGCGCCGTCGGGGAAGCGCACGACGGCCCCGTCGTCGAGGAGGAGCAGCCGGTGCTCGGCGAAGCGCCGGGCCAGCACCGACATGCGCTCGTGGTCGTCGAGCAGCAGCCGCCTCTTGGCGTGCGGCAGCGCGACGATCCCGGGCAGCCGCCCCACCCCCCGGTCGTGGAGCTCGGCCGCGTCCACGCCGTGCGGTGTGAAGTCGTGGAAGAGGACGACCTCGTCGGTCAGGGCCATCGCGCCGGCGGACCACGCGACGACCGACTGCTCGGGCCCGAAGGTGACGTCGAAGACGCGGAGCGTGCGCAGCAGGGTGCGCACGTTGCCACCGGCGATGACGACCGCTTCGCACTCGGCGAGAAGCGCACCGATCTCGCCCCGGTGCCAGCCGATGGTGCCGCTCTCGTCGAGCGGCGCGGTGGCGCGGACCGAGCCGTAGAGCTCGTCGAGCTCGGCGGCATACCACCGGTCGACCTCGCGCACGGCCTCCATGGCGGACTCCTCGGCGATGGGGCCGACCGCGTGGATCGAGGTGCGGTGCGAGACGGCGTGCACGGCGTCGATCGCCGCCTGGAGGCGTATGCCGTAGAAGGCACGGAGCTCGTCCATCCGGTCGCGGAACGCGACCGCCGCCGCGGCGAAGTGCTGGTCCTTGGTGAGCACGTCCATCATCCGGTGGTGCAGGCGCAGGTTGACACCGCGCCCGTCGAGGTGGCCGGCGAGCTCGCCGTCGTCGGACTCGCGCTCCTCCCAGCCGGAGTTGACCATGGCGATGCGGCCGGTCACGCCGAGGGAGCGCACGGTGGCGCCCACGGTCGTCGTGAACCGCTGGGGGCCGAGCAGGATCGTCGTCGACATCGAGGAAGGGCTCAGCCGCGCTCAGCCGGCGTGCACGTGGATCGTGCGGCCGACGTCGTCGAGCATGGCTCGCGCGGTGTCGAAGTCGGGGTGGCGCAGTCGGACCCACGCGTTGGCCATGTAGCCGGCCTCGACGCCCTGGGTGCCGTGCCCGACCGGTGGGAAGTGGCCGTCGATGACCCACTCGCCGTAGCGCGACTGGATCTCGTCGATGCCGCTGTAGCCGGTGATCGACCCGTCGTGGTCGGGGCGGAGCGCGACGATGCCCGCGGCATACGTGCGCTGCATCTGACGCTCGGGGGCGCGGTGGGTGATGACGTGCGCCCACTCGCGGTAGACGTCGACCTCGTTGGCCGCGGAGTAGACGTCCCAGGCTCCGACACCCGGGGGGCGGGCGCCGATCTCGCTGAACTTCAGGCCCTTCGGGCCGTAGAACCACTCCATGTGCGTGGCCGACGTCTCGATGCCGAGCGCCTCGATGACGCGGCGCCCGAGCTCACGCACCTCGGTGTAGAAGGCGTTGCCCGGCTCGTCGATGCGGTTCGTCGTGATGAACTGCGGCGAGATCCAGCGCTGGCGCATCGCCTCGAGGACGTTGGGGTAGTAGTGCGTCGCCCAGTCGTGCACGACGCGGCCGTCCAGGCTGATCGTGTCGTAGAAGCCCTCGTGGCCCTCGACGAACTCCTCGATGGCGATGGAGCTCGCACCCTCGCGGGCGTAGCCCTGGAGGGCCTGCTCGAGCTCGTGGTCGGAGTCGACGCGGACCGTGCCCTGGGCGCCGGCGCCCGCGCGCGGCTTGAGGATGAGCGGGTAGCCCTCCCGCTCGGCGAACGCGCGCGCCTCGGCGGCCGAGTCGACGGCCGCGCTCGCCGCGGTGGGCACGCCCGCCTGGCGCAGCGCCTCCTTCATCGACGGCTTGTCGCGGCACAGCCACGTCGTACGGACGCTCGTGCCGGGGATGCCGCACGCCTCGCGGACCTGCGCCGCAGGCATCGTGTGCGCCTCGACGGTCGCCTCGAGCGCGTCGATCCAGACCTTGTCCTGGAAGTAGCGGACCGCCTCGACCATCTGGTCGACGTTCGTCACCGAGCCGACGCGGTAGTAGCCGCGGAGCGCGCCCCGCAGCTCGTCGCCGAGGTGCGCCTCGTCGGACTCGCCGATGCCGTAGACGTTCGCACCCACCGAGGCGAGGGCGTGCACGAAGCGACGCTGGTTCGCCGGGAACGACGGCTCCACGAAGATGATGTTCACGGCGTTGACGCTATCGGTCCACCGGGGGGCCCGCCACGGACGCCGCGCGCCGCCGTCTGGCGCCGCGCGGGTCGCGAGGCAAAAGCGCGCACCGGGGGCTGTCGAGGACGAGACTGGTGGTGCCGCACCTCGGGCAGCACCTCACACCCTCAGGAGGAAGCCATGTCGAGCACCGTCCCGAACGCAGCGTCACCCGACCCGACCGACCCCGCGCCCGACTCGCCGAGAACGCGCCGTGAGGCCGCCGCGGCATGGTCGTCCACCGCCGCCGCCACCTCGACCGGGTGGTCGGGCGCCCTCATCGCCATGGGCATCCTGTCCGTCGTCCTCGGCATCCTCGTGCTCGTCTGGCCGAAGGCGACCCTGCTCATCGTGGCCATCATGTTCGGCCTGCAGCTCATCGTCGCCGGAGCCGTGCGCCTCTCGGTGACGCGCGACCTGCCGAGCGACCCGGGCTGGATCAAGCCCGTCTCCATCGGTCTCGGCGCACTCTCGATCGTCGCCGGCATCATCTGCCTGTTCCGGCCGAACGCGTCCCTCTTCGTCATCGCCATCTTCATCGCGATCGGCTGGATCGCCGAGGGCATCGCCGCGCTCGTCCAGGGCTTCGGCGCCGACCGGACGACCGGCACGCGCGTCTTCCTCATCGTCTGCGGCGTCGTCTCGATCCTCGGGGGGCTCGTCGTCGCGGTCTTCCCGGGCTCGTCGCTCGTCGTGCTGACCCGCATCGCCGGCATCGCGCTCATCGTCATCGGCATCGTCGAGCTCGTCACGGCCCTCATGGCGCGCCGCGCCGCCGGCACCAGCAGCACCACGGCGCCGGCCACCGCCTGACCCCTCGAGCCACCGGACGGCATACGACAGCGTGGAGGTTCGCACCCCGACCGGGGGGTGCGAACCTCCACGACGTCGGTCGGCTCAGGACGGCTGCGGCAGGTCCTCGAACTCGTAGACGCGGCGCACCTCGACCGAGACCTCGTCGAAGAGCGAGGCGAACCTCCCGGCCAGCTCGAGCGCCTGCTCCTTGCTCTCGACGTTGACGAGGGCGAAGCCGCCGATGACCTCGCGCGCCTCGCTGAACGGCCCGTCGGTCACCGTGACGCCGGCGCCCTCGGTCTTGCGGAGGATCGCGCCGTCCTTGCTCTGCGTCACGCCCTCGGCAGCGAGCAGGACGCCCGACTCGGCGTACTCCGACATGAGCGCGCCCATCGCGTCCTGGAACTCCTGGCTCGGGTTCCAGGCCTCGGGGCGGGACTCGTCGATCTTGTGGATCATGAGGTAGCGCATCGGTCTCTCCTTGCGTCTCGTGCCGGGTCCGTCCCAGCCTCCACCACGACGTCGAACGGGGGAGGCCCGACTCGACATTTCGATCATCGAAAGGCCAGCTAGAGCCAGCCGCGCTCCTGGGCGACGCGGGCGGCCTCGGCGCGCGTCGACGTGCCCGTCTTGCCGATGGCCGAGCTGAGGTGGTTGCGCACCGTGCCCGGCGAGAGGTGGACGACCCCGGCGATGGCGGCGACCGTGCCGCCGCGCAGAGCGACCCCGAGCACCTCGCGCTCGCGCTCGGTCAGCGGGTTGGCGCCGTCGACGAGCGACTCGGTGGCGAGGGACGGGTCGACGACGCGGAGCCCGGCGTGCACGCGGCGCACCGCCTCGGCGAGCTGACGGGCCGGGGTGTCCTTGACGACGAAGCCCGACGCGCCGGCCTCGAGCGCCCGACGCAGGTAGCCGGGTCGGCCGAAGGTCGTGACGACGAGCGTGCGCACGCCAGGCAGGGCGTCGCGCACCGCGGCCGCGGCGGCGATGCCGTCGACGCCGGGCATCTCGATGTCGAGGAGGCACACGTCGGCGGCCGAGGCACGTGCGGCGTCGACGACCTCGTCGCCGCGCCCCACCTCCGCCACGACCTCGAGGTCGGGCTCGAGCGCGAGCAGCGCCGCGAGCGCCCCACGCACGAGGGCCTGGTCGTCGGCGAGCAGGACCTTGATCGTCGCGCTCACAGCACCACCTCCAGCAGGGTCCCGTGGCCCTCCGGGCCGGTCTCGATCGAGAGCTGACCTCCCGCGGCCTCGACCCTCTCACGCAGCCCGCGTATGCCGTTCCCCTCCGGCCGCTCGCCGAGGCCGCGTCCGTCGTCGCGGACGGTCAGGCGGTTCGACTCGAGCTCGACCCAGCAGGCGTCGGCGTCGCTGTGGCGCACGACGTTGGTCGTCGCCTCGCGCAGCACCCAGGCGAGGACCGTGCGGTGGCGCGGGTCGACCGCACTCGGGTCGTCGGGCACGTGGCCCTCGATGCCGGCGCCGGCGAGCGCCGTGCGTGCCGAGGCCAGCTCGTCCCCGAGCCGGGCCACCCGCAGGCCGCCGACGGTCGCCCGGATCTCGGCGAGCGCCTGACGGCTCAGGGCCTGGATCTCGGCGAGCTCGCCCTTGGCCCGCTCGGGGTCGAGGTCGACGAGACGCTCGGCCAGCTCGGCCTTGACCGTGACGACCGTGAGCGAGTGACCGAGCACGTCGTGGACGTCGCGGGCCACCCGCTCGCGCTCCTCGACGATGGCGAGGTCGCGCGAGATCCGCTCGTAGTCCTCACCCCGGTCGGTCATGAGCCGGACCGCCCCGGTCATCGCACCGACGGCGAAGACGATGATGGCCACGACCCACGTTCCCTCGTCCGGGTCGACGAAGACCGCGACCGCCGTCGCGACCGCCACGCACGCGATGCCCAGGGCGATCGACCACGCGAGCGGCAGCGCGAACATCCCGAACGACACGATGAAGGGCAGGAAGCTGAGGCTGCCGGCGCCGATGAGCGGAACCAGCCCGACCGCGCAGCCGACGAGCACGACCAGGTAGCCGACACCCCGACGCTGCGTCGGCGCGCACCTGCGGTGCAGACGCTGGAGGTGCTGCGCGCCGAGGCCGTAGACGACGGCGAACGTCAGCACGAGCGCCAGCCCGAGCACGACCTGCCAGAGCGGCAGACCGCTCGAGACGATCGCGATGACGGGGAAGACGAGGAAGACCAGCCACACCGACTGGACGACCCAGCCGAAGCGCTCCCACGGGTTGCGCCCCCGCGCCGGGTCGGCGGCCGGGGCACCCGGGACGTGCGAGACCGACGCCCGCTCGGTCACTGTCGCTCCCGGCCGCGGCGCACGAGGAGCACCGCGGCGGTCCCGAAGATCGCGAGCCAGGCGAGCACGTTGACGATCGGCAGCCACAGCGGGTCCTGCGACCCGTCGGGCAGGTAGCCCTCGGTGAGCGGATAGCGCGCCAGGGCGGCATACCCGTAGAGCGGGGTGAACTTCGCGAACGCCAGCAGGGCCCCCGACAGCGGGATGAAGACGTTGCCGAGGAAGGCGAAGATCACCATGGTGCCGCTCGCAGCACCGACCGCGGCTTCGGAGCGGAAGGCCGTGCCGACGAGCAGGCCGTAGACCGCGAAGACCGCGGACCCGACGAGGCAGAGCACCGCACTGAGCACCCAGGCCCGGGCCGACCCGCGGGCGCCGGTCGCGGCACCGAGGGTGAAGGTCAGCAGGATCGGCACGGCGGCCACGGTCATGGCGATGAGCGCCTTCATGGCGATGTAGGACGAGTCGGCGAGCGGGGTGAGTCCCAGCTGGCGGCCCCAGCCCTGCTGGCGCTCGACGGCCGCGTTGCCCCCGATGCTCGTCGTCGCGGTGACGGCGCCGTAGGCGGCCATGCTGATCATGACGTACATCGCGACGTTGCCGTTGCCGATCGTCGCGTCCTTGGCGTCGACCGTCGCGCCGAAGATGAGGTAGAAGAAGGCGGGCAGCACCGCGGTGAAGAACATGCCCGCCCAGTCGCGCGTGATCCGGCGCATCTCGAGCAGCGTGAAGGTGGCGTTCATCGGACGAGCTCCTCGTCGTGGGTCGTGGCGTCGCGGGCGTCGCGGGCGTCGCGGGCGACACCCGTGGCGCGGGTGTCGCGGCCGTCCCCGGTCAGGGTCATGAAGGCCTGCTCGAGGCCGGCGGTGACGATCTCGAGGTCGGTGCCGCCGAGCTCGAGCAGGAGCAGCCGCGCGACGGCGTCGGAGTCACCGGCCGTGACGACGACCCGGCTGCCGCGCTCCTCGACCTCGTGCACGCCGTCGACCGTCCGCAGCCTCGCGACGCACTCGGCGAGCGAGCCCGGCGGCAGCGTCGCGGAGACCGTGCGCCCGCTCGCCTGCGAGCGGATCTCGGCCGTCGTGCCGTCTGCGACGATGCGGCCGCCGGCGATGAGGACGATGCGGTCGGCGAAGGCGTCGGCCTCCTCGAGGTAGTGCGTCGCGAAGACGACGGTGCGGCCTGCACTGGCGTCGGCGTGCATGGTGTCCCAGAAGTCGCGCCGGGCCGTGACGTCCATGCCCGCCGTCGGCTCGTCGAGGACGAGCAGGCGCGGGTCGGGCAGGAGGGCCAGGGCGAAACGCAGCCGCTGCTGCTCGCCGCCCGAGCACTTGGAGACGCGGCGGTCGGCGAGCCGCCTCAGCCCGGCACGGTCGATGACCTCGTCGACCGGCGAGTGGACGGCATACGTCGACGCGATCATCCGGACCGTCTCGCGGACGGTGAGGTCGCGCAGGAGCCCGCCCGTCTGGAGGACGGCGGACACGTGCCCACCGACGACGGCCTCGCGCGGACGTCGGCCGAAGACCTCCGCCGTGCCGCTCGTCGGCTCGGTGAGGCCGAGCACCATGTCGAGGGTCGTCGTCTTGCCGGCACCGTTGGGGCCGAGGAAGGCGACGACCTCGCCGGGCTCGATGCGCAGGTCGATGCCGTCGACGGCACGGACCTCCGCATCCTTGGACCCGCGTCGGGGAGGGAAGCTCTTGACGAGCGAACGCAGCTCGATCGCCGGCGCCCCCGAGGCGCCGTCGACCGGACGAGGTGTGGTGGTCATGATCCAACTCTCCCGCTCGGGGATGCTCCGCGTCAGCAGCAGGCGTCACGTCGTGCGCGTGACAGGTGTCACGGGGCGCCGGACCGGACAGACTGGTCCCATGGCCGACTTCGAGGTGCACCTCGACTCACCCCTGCCCGCCCCCGAGGCGTGGCGGCGGATCCTCGACCTGCGCGCGCACACCGCCGTCATCCCGCTCACGACCGTGACCGGGGAGGCGATGGGCGCGAGCGAGCTCGTCGAGGGGTCGCGCTTCATCGCGCGAACGGGCCTCGGGCCGATGGGTTTCGACGACGTCATGGTCGTGCAGTCGATCGTCCGGCCGACGACGCACTCGGCTGGGAGCGCGCGGATCCGCAAGGAGGGCAAGGTCGTCCGCGGACGCATCGACCTGCTCGTGACCCCCACGGCCTCCGGGTCGACGGTCCTATGGACGCAGCGCATCGGGGTGCGAGGCGTGCCCGCGCTCCTCGACCCCGTCGTCGCGAAGGTCGCCGGGGCGGCATACGGCTCGACCCTCCGTAGGCTGCTCGCCCGCGAGTGAGGGGCACGCGCCGGCCCGCGCGACACACGAGGTGCCGCCCGGACGCGCTCCCCGTGGGAGGTCACCCCACGCGGGACGGACTTCGTGTGTCGTGGGGGACCGTGGCGGTCAGCGCCAGCCGAGCTCCGGAGCGACGTGCGTCAGGAGGCTCTCGATGACGTGCGCGTTGTAGTCGACGCCCAGCTGGTTGGGCACGGTGATGAGCAGGGTGTCGGCGGCGGCAATGGCCTCGTCCTCCGCGAGGTCACGGACCAGCTGGTCGGGCTCACCGGCATACGTCTTGCCGAAGCGGGCCGTCCCGCCGTCGATGTGGCCGACCTGGTCCTGGCTCGCCGACTCGCGGCCGAAGTACGCGCGGTCCCGGTCGTCGACGATGGGGAAGACGCTGCGGCTCACGGAGACACGCGGCTCGCGCTCGTGCCCGGCGGCCGTCCAGGCATCGCGGAAGCGCTGGATCTGCTCGGCCTGGAGCTGGTGGAAGGGCACGCCGGTGTCCTCGGTGAGCAGCGTCGAGCTCATGAGGTTCATCCCCTGCTCAGCCGTCCACTCCGCAGTGGCCCGACTGCCGGCACCCCACCAGATGCGGTCGCGGAGCCCGGGCGCGTGCGGCTCGATGCGGAGCAGCCCGGGCGGGTTGGGGAACATCGGGCGCGGGTTCGGCTCGGCGAAGCCCCGGCCGGAGAGGACGTCGAGGAAGACCTCGGTGTGCTGTCGGGCCATCGCGGCGTGGTCGCCGTCGGTGGGCTCGTAGCCGAAGTATCGGAAGCCGTCGACGACCTGCTCGGGTGACCCACGGCTGATGCCGAGCTGGAGGCGTCCGCCGGAGATGAGGTCGGCCGCGCCGGCGTCCTCCGCCATGTAGAGCGGGTTCTCGTAGCGCATGTCGATGACGCCGGTCCCGATCTCGATCCGGCTCGTGCGCGCCCCGACCGCGGCGAGCAGCGGGAACGGCGACGCGAGCTGGCGCGCGAAGTGGTGGATCCGGAAGTAGGCGCCGTCCGCGCCGAGCTCCTCGGCAGCGACGGCGAGGTCGATGGACTGGAGCAGGGCGTCCGAGGCCGACTGCGTGCCCGAGTGCGGCGACGGGTTCCAGTGCCCGAACGAGAGGAATCCGATCTTCTTCACGTGCGGTCAACAACGGGGGCGCCCCTGCTCTTCCCACCACCGCACGCCCGCCGGCGAGCGCGACCGACAATCCGGATCGCCCTCTCGCACCGAACGACGAGGCATGACGCGCCTACGATTTGCCCTCAGCGGGATCCTCGCCGCGGTCGCCGGGATCGCTGCCGGCCACCTCGTCGCGGGGTTCCTCGCCCCCGCATCGTCGCCGGTGCTCGCCATCGGGTCGACCGTGATCGACCTGACCCCCACGCCCGTCAAGGAATGGGCGATCGCGACCTTCGGCACCAACGACAAGGTGATCCTCCAGGGGTCGGTTCTCGTCGTGACGCTCGTCCTGGCCGCCGTGGCCGGCCTGCTCGCCCGTCGTCGGATGCCCGTCGCCATCGGCTTCATCGTGCTGCTCACCGGCCTCGCCGGTGCGGCCGCGCTGCTTCGGCCTGCGGCCCGTCCGCTCGACGCCCTGCCCGCCGTCGCGGCGATGGCCGCCGGGGTCGCCACCCTCGTCTGGCTCACCCGCCTGGCCCGGACCGCCTCGGGCGACGTCGTCCAGGAGACCAGCGGCCCACGCGGCTCGGTCATGACGAACGCCACCGACCCCGGGCGCACGTCCACCGCAGGCTCGACCGCCGGACGCCGTCGCTTCCTCGGTGGCGCACTCGGCGTCACGGCCCTCGCCGTGCTCGCCGCGGTCGGTGGCCAGCTGCGCGCCGGTGCCCAGTCGGTCAAGAAGGTCGTCCTGCCCGCCGCCGCCGACCAGGCCACGGCGCTGCCGAAGGGGCTCGAGACGACCGTCTCCGGCATCTCCCCGCTGCGCACCCCGACCGACACGTTCTACCGCGTCGACACCAACCTCGTCGTGCCTCAGGTCGACGTCGACACGTGGACGCTCGAGGTCGACGGCATGGTCGAGAAGCCCTTCACGATGACCTTCGCCGAGCTCGCCGCCATGCCGCTCATCGAGCGCGACATCACCATGACCTGCGTCTCCAACGAGGTCGGCGGCGGCTACATCGGTTCCGCCCGCTGGCTCGGCGTCAGGCTGACCGACGTCCTCGACCGGGCCGGCATCACCGGCAGCCCCGACCAGGTGCTGAGCACCGCCGTCGACGGCTTCACCATCAGCACCCCGCTCGCCGTCGTCCGCGACGGACGCGACGCGATGATCGCCATCGGCATGAACGGCGCCCAGCTCAGCGACACCCACGGCTTCCCCGCGCGCCTCATCACGCCCGGCCTCTACGGCTTCGTCGGCGCGACGAAGTGGCTCACGAAGCTCACGCTGACGACGTATGCCGCCGACCAGTCCTACTGGACGAAACGGCAGTGGGCGACGGACGCACCGATCAAGACGAGCGCGCGCATCGACACTCCCGCACCCCTGTCGACCATCAAGGCCGGCGCCACCGCCATCGGCGGCGTCGCCTGGGCCCAGCACCGCGGCGTCGGCACCGTCGAGGTCAAGGTCGACGACGGGCAGTGGCAGAAGACGAAGCTCGGTCCCGATGTCGGCATCGACTACTGGCGCCAGTGGTACCTCGAGTGGGACGCCAAGCCCGGACTGCACCGCATCGCCGTGCGTGCCACCGACCGCTCGGGTCGGGCGCAGATCACCGAACGTGCCACGCCGTTCCCCAGCGGGTCGAGCGGCATCCAGGAGGTGGTGGTGACCGTCGCGTGAACGCCTACGGCCAAGCACCCGCGAAAAAACCTCTCCGACAAGCAATCCGGAGCCACAGCGGCACCGAATCCCACATGACCGTGCACCACACAGCCACAAGGAGTGACTGACATGAAGAGCACCATGAAGACCCGTACCGGCCTCGTCGCCCTCGCCATCGCCCTGCCCCTGAGCCTCGCGGCCTGCGGCAGCTCCAGCGACAACACCGCGTCCCCGGCCGCCGGCAGCACCCCTGCGGCGACGTCCTCGGACTCGATGTCGAGCACCCCGTCCGACACGATGTCCTCGTCCCCTTCGATGGACGCCGCGGCGGCCGTCTTCGGTGAGGGCTGCGCCGCGGTGCCGAAGGACGGCTCCGGCTCGTTCAACGGCATGGCCACCGACCCGGTCGCGACCGCCGCGAGCAACAACCCGCTGCTCTCGACGCTCGTCACCGCCGTCAAGCAGGCCGGCCTCGTCGACACCCTGAACTCGGCTCCCGAGATCACCGTCTTCGCGCCCGTCAACGACGCGTTCGCCAAGATCCCGGCCGCCGACCTCAAGAAGGTCCTCGCCGACAAGCCGACCCTCACCAAGATCCTCACGAACCACGTCGTGGCCGGCAAGATCTCGCCGGACCAGCTCGCGGGCGACCACAAGACGCTCGCCGGCACGACGATCACGGTCAAGGGCTCTGGCGAGAACTTCACCGTCGGCAAGGCCGACGCCAAGGTCATCTGTGGCAACGTCCCGACCGCCAACGCCACGGTGTACATCATCGACGGCGTCCTGATGCCCTGATCGACACCGGACCAGGCTGACGCAGACCACGACGACGGGCGACACAATGGATCCCATGTCACGGTTCTCGGTGGTTCCCTCCGGCGATGCGTCGCCGGGGGGACCCGCCCGCCCAGTCACCCTCGAGCAGCTGCTCCACCGAGCGGCGACGGGGGACGAGACGGCGTTCGCAGAGCTCTACGACGCCGTCTCCTCCCGGCTCTTCGGTCTCGTCCGCCGGGTCGTGCGCGACCCGGCCCAGTCCGAGGAGGTCACCCAGGAGGTGTTCCTCGAGATCTGGCGGCACAGCGCACGGTTCGACCCGAGCAAGGGTGCCGCTCTCTCGTGGATGCTCACCATCGCTCACCGCAAGGCCGTCGACCGGGTCCGGTCGGCGGAGGCAGCCCGCCACCGCGACGAGGGATACGGCGCCAGCAACCAGGACGTCACCCACGACTCCACCGCGGAGGCCGTCGTCGAACGGCTCGACGCGGAGCGGGTTCATCGGGCACTGGAGACCCTCACACCGGTCCAGCGGCAGGCCCTCGAGCTGGCCTACCTCTCGGGATACACCCATACGGAGGTGGCCACCATGCTCGACCTGCCACTTGGGACCGCCAAGACACGCATCCGTGATGGACTGATCAGACTACGAGACACGTTGGGGGTGACACTGTGAGCGACGACATCCACGCACTCTCGGGTGCCTACGCCGTGGACGCCCTCGACGACGTCGAGCGAGCGCGCTTCGAGCGCCACCTCGCCGGCTGCACCGCCTGCCAGGCCGAGGTCGAGAGCCTCGTCGCCGCGGCGTCGGAGCTGTCGGTGCTGACCGAAGCCGCTCCGCCGGCGTCGCTCCGGGCCAAGGTGCTCGCCGAGATCGCGACCGTCCGCCCCCTGCCGCCCCTCACGGCACCGCAGCACGACTCCGCGGACGAGGACGTCACGTCGTCCACGCCCCCGGAGCCCGCGCAGGCTCCGACCGCCACCGCAGCCCCCGGCACGCAGCTCGAGCACGCCGACGACCTCGCCGAGCGCCGCCGGTCCCGCTCCGCCCGTGGGCTCGCCCGCGGCTGGCGGGTCGTCGTCGCTGCTGCCACGGTGGCCGTGCTCGCCATCGGCGGGTTCACGGTCTGGAAGCAGATCGACAAGGACCCGTCCCGAGCCATCGCCGACCAGGTGCTCGCGGCCCCCGACGCCACGCGCTACGGGCAGCGGCTCGCCGGCGGGGCGACGGCCACGGTCGTCCGCTCCAACGCGCTCCACAAGGCCGTCATCGTCACGTCCGGCATGTCGCAGCCACCCTCGGGCAAGGTCTTCCAGCTGTGGCTCCAGGACGCGACGGGTCACATGACCTCGGCGGGCCTCATGCCCGGCGGCGGCGACCAGGTGGTCGTGCTGAGCGGCGACGCCAGCCACTCGAAGGGCGCCGGCATCACGGTCGAGCCCGACGGTGGTTCGGACCAGCCGACCTCCGACCCCGTCGCGTTCATCGCCTTCGCCTGAGCCACCGATCGCCCGGACGTCGGGCGGTCACGAGCTCGCTCCCGGCTTCCCCAGCTGGAGCTCGTGACCGCCCGACCTCCGCGCTCCGGCGGGAATCGCTCCGACGACTCCCGGATCGGTCACCCCTGGTACGGCGGCGCGACGCCCCAGCCCCACCGTGGAGTGGGAGCACGTTCGACCGGTTCGGCGCCGGGCTGGGAGTTCTCCATGGCGAGCCGGGTGCCCCACTCGAGGTAGCCGATGATCGCGGCCCGGAACTCCGGGTCGGCGGGCAGCTCGGCGTCGTCGGCCGCCAGACTCATCGTGGCTGCGAACCGGTGGCGTTGCGCTGGCGTGATGGCCAGTCCGAGGTGGTGGCGGAGCATCGACTCATACCCCCCGTGCCGCTGCGTGTAGGTCGCAGGACCGCCGAGCACCTCGGCCCACCAGTCCGCGACGTGCGCTCGATGATGCTCCGACACCCCGCCCGGGAAGAAACCCGACAGGGTCTCGTCGAGCTCCACCCGGTCGTAGAAGCAGTCGATCATCCGGCGCAGCGGCCCGAGGCCGCCCGCCCACTCGTACAGCGTCGGCAGCTCAGGTTCGTGGACTCCACCCATGACGCCAGTGCACCCCACCCGGCGGCCGGCCGCACCCGGATTGATGATCGTGAGCCGTCGGTTGCCGCGATGTCGGAACGTCGCGATGTCGGGACGTCGGGACGTCGGTCGACGTGGGCAGCCGGCTCCGTCGGCGACTCCGGGCCGGTCGTCCCGGTACGTTCTCCTGCCATGGACCGGATCGAGGCGGCGGGCTTCCCCAAGGGTGCCGTATGCGTGGCCCTCGTCGTGCGCGGACGATGACCGGGCGTCACGGGCACGGGCTCGTCATCGGGAAGTTCTACCCCTTCCACGCCGGCCACCAGGCGCTCGTGCGGGCGGCGACGAGCTCGTGCGACCGCGTCACCGTCGAGGTCATGGCGCACACCGTCGAGTCGATCCCCGTCGATGTCCGCGTGGGCTGGGTGCAGGCCGAGCACCCGACGGCGCGCGTCGTCGCGGCCCCGGACGATCACGACGTCGACTTCGACTCGCCGGAGGTCTGGGACCTGCACATGGACGTCATCGAGTCGCACCTCGACGCTCCCGTGGACGCGGTCTTCACCAGCGACGCGTACGGAGAGGAGATGGCCCGCCGGCTCGGCGCGACGTGGGTGCAGGTCGACCCGGGGCGGGCCTCGACCCCGATCTCGGGCACGGCCGTGCGCGCGGACGTCGCGGGCTCCTGGTGGGCGCTGCCGTCGCCGGTCCGGGCGTGGTTCGCCAAGCGAATCGTCGTCGTGGGCGCCGAGTCGACGGGCGCGACGACGCTGGCCGACGCCCTGGGCCCTCACTACGGCACGACGGTCGTCCCCGAGTTCTGGCGTGAGTGGAGCGAGCGGCGAGCCGGCGGGCTGACCGGGCCGTGGCACGCCGCCGAGTTCGAGCTCGTGGCCCGCGAGCAGGCCGCCCTCGAGGACGCGGCGGCCGCCGCCGCACCGCGACCACTGCTCGTCTGCGACAGCGATGCCTTCGCGACGACGCTCCTGCACGAGCGCCACGTCGGCGCCCCGTCGCCCAGCGTGCGGGCCCTCGCCGATGCCCGCCCGACTCCGGCCCTCTACCTCCTGACCGGCGACGAGATCCCCTTCGTCCCGGACGGCATGCGCGACGGCGAGCACGGGCGCGCGTGGATGCAGGGTCGGTTCCGCGAGGAGCTCGCCGCCCGCCGCGTGCCGTGGGTCGAGGTGCAGGGCACGCGCGACGAGCGACTGGCCGCGGCCACCGCCGCCGTCGACGAGGTCGTCGCCGAGGGCTGGGACCTCGCCGACCCGGTCGGCTGACGGGTGGGCCGCGACCCGGCTGTCACATTCGCCTGGGTGACCACGTCAGGGGAGCAGGCACACATGGGGCTCGGCCACGTCTCGAGCCAGCACGTCGTCGTCGAGCCGGTGCCTGATGCGGCTCCCTTCGGTCCGGGCAAGCCGCGGCGGTTCGCGACGGCCACCTGGGCGACTCGTCCACCCGAGGTCGCGGACGGCATACGCCATCGGTCGGCGCGCTTCAGTGCGGTGGGCCGGCCGCGTCGGCCCAGATGTCGAGCGGGACCGAGCGGACGCTGCGGCCGTCGAGGTCGAGCTCTCGACCCATCCGCTTGATCGACCGCAGGACCATCGACCGGTCGTGGATCGTCATCTGCGGCACCTCGGCGGCGAGCCGCGCCTCGACGTGCGACAGCTCGGTCAGCGAGTGGGTCGTCAGGGCGATCATGA
This sequence comes from Terrabacter sp. Ter38, assembly GCF_024519435.1. Taxonomy (GTDB): domain Bacteria; phylum Actinomycetota; class Actinomycetes; order Actinomycetales; family Dermatophilaceae; genus Terrabacter. Next base: position 524,644 of record NZ_JALJRZ010000002.1, on the reverse strand, counting down.
GGTTGGGGCGGCCACCGGAGATCCGCCAGCACACGCGGATGCCCGGCAGCCGGCGCAGGGTCGTGGCCACGGCGTCGATGTCGCCGGCGTCGGCGTAGGCCCAGAGCCAGCTGATGACCGGCCACCCCGAGTCCGGCAGAGCCATGTCGCACCGGAGGACGACGCGTCCGTTGCCGACGAGGTCGGCGAGCCGGCGCCGGACCGTGCTCTCGCTCAGCCCCGCCCGCGCTGCCATGGCGGCCACCGGCATCCGGCCGTCCTCGCCGAGCAGCAGGATCAGCTGCCGCTCGACGGCGTCGTAGCCGCGGGCGAGGTCGGTCTGCTCGGACGTCAGGCCGTCGAGACGCGGCTGCGGCGCCCGCATCATGACCGCGCGCTGCGAGGCGTCGAGCACGTGCAGCTGCCAGTGGTCGCCCATCGAGTAGACCTTCGTCACTGCGTGGCTGCTCGTCGCGACGACGCCCGGGATCGTGCCGACCGACTCGAGGAGGAAGCGGGAGAGGAACGCGAGGTCGCGCACCTCGACGAGGATCGTCAGCGACCGGGGACCGCTCGTGTGCTCGACGCTGAGCACGTGGGGCAGCTCGGTGACGCGCCGGGCGATGGCGAGCGTCTGGGCAGCGCTACAGCTCAGCTCGACGACGGCGAGGCACGACTCGGGGCGGCCCTGACCCGCCGCCCGGCCGGACACCCAGGCGATGCCCGCCGCGGAGAGGCGCTGCCAGCGTCGGGCCACCGTCACCGGGTCGACGTCGAGCGCCTCGCCGACAAGCGTCCACGACGCACGAGGCTGCAGCTGGAGGCAGTTGACGACCGCCAGGTCCAGCTCGTCGGCGCGTGCGGCGGAATCCTGCGGAATCTCAGCACTCGTCGCGAGATCCTGCGCATTCCGGGCTCTTCGTGGCATGGCTGCCATTCTCGGTCACTGGTGCGGCCCGCTCAAGGCGGCCCGACGCCACCGTCCTCAGCACGCACGACCGACACAGGAGCGACGCATGCCGCCCGAAGGCGCGACCCGCGAGATGACGCGACCGACCCAGCCGGCCGGTCTCGACTGGACCACGCGGCTCATGGAGATCGACACGACGAGCCGCGACAGCAACCTGCCGCTCATCGACCTCGTCGCCGCACACCTGCGGGAGCACGGCGTCGAGCCCGTCCTCATGACGAACGACGACGGCACCAAGGCCAACCTGCTCGCGACCTTCCCGGCGGCGGACGGCACGACCACCGGTGGCGTCGTCCTGTCGGGGCACACGGACGTCGTGCCGGTGGACGGGCAGGACTGGGCCAGCGAGCCGTTCGTCCCCGAGATCCGCGACGGCCGGCTCTACGGCCGCGGCTCCTGCGACATGAAGGCCTTCATCGGGTCCGTCCTGGCCACCGTGCCGGCCCTGAGCACCACGCCGCTTCGTGAGCCGGTGCACCTGGCCCTGTCCTACGACGAGGAGGTCGGCTGCGTCGGCGCCGTCTCGCTCGTCGGCGCGATCGTCGAGCGCGGGCTGAGCCCCCGCGCCTGCATCGTCGGAGAGCCGACGAGCATGCGAGTGATCCGCGGCCACAAGTCGCTGACGATGCTGCAGGTGACCTTCCACGGCGTCGCGGCCCACTCCTCGCGGACGCCTTTCGGCGTCAACGCGATCGAGTATGCCGCCCAGCTCGTTCGCTTCGTCCGTGGCGTCGCCGACGGCTTCCGCACCGACGGCCCGTTCGACGAGCACTACGACGTGCCCTTCACGACGGCGACGGTCAACCAGATCGAGGGCGGGATCGCCGTCAACACCGTCCCGGCCGAGTGCGCGCTCACCTTCGAGTTCCGCGCCGTCGGCGCGGTGGACGTCGACGCGACCGTCGAGACGTTCCGGGCCGAGGCGCGTCGGATCGAGGCCGAGATGCGTCGCGAGAACCCCGACGCCCGCGTCGAGGTGTCGATCGGCGCCCAGGCCCCCGGCCTCGACACCCCGGACGACGAGGAGGTCATCGACCTCGTGACCCGGCTCGGCGGCGAGGCCTCCACCGAGAAGGTGGCCTACGGCACCGAGGCCGGACTCTTCCAGAGGGCAGGCATCCCGACCGTCGTCTGCGGCCCCGGCGACATCGCGCAGGCCCACGCGCCGGACGAGTTCGTCGCGATCGACCAGATCGAGCGCTGCGACGCGTTCCTCGCCAACCTCCTGACCCACCTCAGCGCCTGACCTGCGCGCCCGACCTCCCACGCCGTCCCGAAGGAGCACCATGACCCTGACCGCCACACCGACAGACGTGACTCCCGAACGCTTGGCCGAAGCCCGCAAGGCGGTGCTGAGCAGCTCCATCGGCGCCGCGCTCGAGTGGTTCGACATCATCGTCTACGCCTCGTTCGCCATCGTCATCGCCGAGAACTTCTTCCCCGAGGGCGACGCGACCCTGGGCCTGATCCTCACGTTCGCGACGTTCGCCATCTCCTACCTCGTCCGGCCGCTCGGTGGGATGCTCATCGGCGGCTACGGCGACCGGCACGGACGCAAGAAGGCGCTGACCCTGACCCTCCTGCTCATGATGGTGGGCACCGTCCTCATGGCCGCGGCGCCCACCCACGCCATGGTCGGCGCCTGGGCCGGGGTCATCATCCTCGTCTCACGGCTCGTCCAGGGCTTCTCGGCGGGCGGCGAGTTCGGCTCGGCGACGACGTTCCTCGTCGAGACCGCACCCCACCGCAAGGCCTACTACGCCTCCTGGCAGGTGGCGAGCCAGGGCATCTCGATGTTCCTCGCGTCGGCGTTCGGCTACGTGCTGTTCACCCAGCTGTCCAAGGAGGACCTCTACTCCTGGGGCTGGCGCATCCCGTTCGTCATCGGGTGCCTCATCGGGCCCGTCGGCCTCTACATCCGGGCGCACCTCTCCGAGCCCAAGGAGTTCACCGACAGCACGCCGAACGAGGCCCCGATCCGCTCGACCTTCACCGAGCACCTCGGACGGGTCGCCACCGGCTCGGCCTGCGTCGGCGTCGCCACCATCTCGGTCTACCTCATCCTCTTCATGCCGACGTATGCGGTGAAGAACCTCGGCGTCCCCGCGAGCGCCGCCTACCTCGGTGGCGTCGTGGCGGGCATCGTGACGATGGTCGGCGTCCCGCTCGTCGGCCGGCTCGCGGACCGGGTCGGACCGGCCCGGGTCATGGTCTGGGCCGCCGTGGGCGCGCTCGTGCTCGCGTGGCCGCTCTTCGCGGTCGTCATCGCCTCGCCGACCGTCCCGGTCCTCGTCGTGTCGATCGGGGTCCTCGGCGTCATCATGGCCTTCTACTTCGGCCCCCTGCCGGCCCTGCTGACGACGCTCTTCCCGAGCGACGTGCGGGCCACCGGCGTCTCCGTCGCCTACAACGTGGGCGTCACGGTCATGGGCGGCATCGCCCCGCTGGTGCTGACCTGGCTCATCGGGCTCACCGGATCGCTCAACGCCCCCAGCGTCTACTACATCGTGGTCGCCGTGGTCTCGCTCGTCGGGCTGACGGTGGCGCGCCGACGCTACGGCGCAGCCTGAGCGCCGGCCGTCCGCGGCGTCGGCGTGCTCGCCCCACGTCGCGGACGGCATACGCCCCCGTCGGGCGGGCGTCAGACGGACGGGGGCCAGCGATGACGGCGCCAGTCGTCCCAGGTCGCGAAGGCCGCCGGCGGGTCGTCGACGGGTTCGCTGCCGTCGAGCTCACCCAAAGTCGGGACCTCGATGCTCGTGGCCCACGCGTCGAGCTCCTCGTCGGACATGTGCCACGTCGTGTGCGACGCCTCGGCCAGACGCTGCTCCAGACGACGCCGCTGCTCGTCCCTGGTCAGCTCGACGTAGTGCATCTCGACCTCGGCACCCCGGTCGGCGGCGGCCTGACGCAGGGCGGAGCGCTCGTCCCGGCCCCACAGGCCGTAGTCGATGACGACGTTGGTGCCGAGCTCGAGGGCGCGCAGGCCGATCTCGATGAGCCGGCCCTCGATGACGTCCTGCGCCGACGGCGGGTTGTCCTGCCCGTAGAGCGCCTTGACCCACTCGTCCTTCGTCAGACGGAGGGCCCGCTGCTCGACCTCGAGGCGCCGGGCGGTGGTGGTCTTGCCGGTGCCGGGCAGTCCCACGGTCAGGAACAAGGTCGGGCCGTTCATCGATCACCTTCCGTGCGGGCGTTTCGTCCCATCATCGTCGAGCTCGCGTCAGGGCTGCGCTGCCCGGTCGGTCGCCCCCGACGTCGACCACGTCCCTGTCCCTGCGCGAGGGGCTCCCATGGCTAGTGTCGACATCGGAGCACCGCCAGCGTCGAGGGAGGCCGCAATGAGGTTCATGCTGATGATGCACGTGGGGCAGGACGACGGCCGCGAGGTGCTCGAGTGGGACCAGGCGGACATCGCGAACATGGTCGAGTTCCAGCGGGCGTTCGACCGGGAGCTCGAGGAGAACGGCGAGATGGTCTTCAACGCCGGGCTCGCGTGGCCCGACCAGGCCCGCGTCGTGACCAACACCGGCGGGGCTCCCGCCGTCAGCGACGGGCCGTTCCCACCGGGACGGCCGTTCCTCATCGGCTTCTGGGTCGTCGAGTGCGACAGCGAGGAGCGGGCGTACGCCATCGCGGCGAAGGCGTCGTCGTCACCCGGTCCCGGAGGTGCACCGACCAGCGTCCCGATCGAGGTGCGCCCGCTCGCGGGGCCCCCGCCGGTCGACGCCTGACCGGTCCACGCTGACGGGCGGGCGCCGAGACACGTGGACGCACGTCCCCCACCGACGCTCGGGTCGTCCACCCTGCCATCCGGGCGCTGACGATCCCGCCGGGGCGCCGGGTCGCGAGGTACGTTGTCGCCATGAGCGACACCCCCGTGTCAGGCGGGTCCACCGGGTCGACGGCCCCGGACGAGCAGTTCACCGTCCCCGTCCCCAACGTGCCGCGCGGTCCTGGTGCCGGAGCGGCCGGTCCCACGACACCTGCGGCTACGGCTCCGACGCAGGCCATCCCCGTCTTCGAGCCGACGCGTGAGCTGCCGACCGCCGACCCGTCGTGGCCCTCCCCGCAGCCCGCAGCTCCACCCGTGCCGCCGAATCCGTATGCCGGACAGCCGGTCTGGCCGGCCGCGCCCAGTCCCAGCCGGGCCACCGACGAGACGGTCGACCCGCTGCTCGGGCAGATCGGCGTCGCGCTCTTCTGGATCACCGTCGGCTGGTGGCTCTTCGTCCTCATCCGCATCGTCGGCTTCCTCACCCGGCACGGCGTCACGGGCACGATCCTCATCCGCACCATCGACCTCGGCGCCGAGGAGACCGTCGTCGCGGCGGCCCTGTCGGTCCTCGCAGCCCTGCTGCTCCTCCTCGGTCGCGGGCGCGCCGGCCGCTCGCCCCTCGGGTGGGCCTCCCTCGCCCTCGCCGTCGTCACGGTCGGTCTCGCCGTGTGGCGACTCCTCCCGTGACCGGGAACGCCTGAGCGCGAGGGGGATCCGATGCTCACCCCCTCGGCAGCCCGGGTCGTCGCGGATGCCTACGGTCTCGACGGCACGGCGACCCTGACCGGCCCGGTCGCGCGCGGCCAGCTCGGCCAGGTGTGGCGGCTCGACACCGGTCACGGCAGCCACGCCGTCAAGGAGTGGTTCGCGACGCCCGACCTCGGGGAGGCCTCGAGGGATGCCGACCTCGTCGCGGCGGCCCGGGAGCAGGGCGTCGTCACGCCGTGGATCCAGCGCACGACGAGCGGCGACGTGGCCACGACCGTCGCCACCCCGGACGGCGAGACGGCCGTCCGGGTCTTCGAGTGGGTCGACCTTCAGCCGCGGACGCGCCGGCTCGATCCGGTCGCGGTCGGGCGCACGCTCGCGGGGCTGCACCGGGCGGGCGCGCCGTCGGACGAGGCCGTCGACAACTGGTTCGCGACGGGCTTCGGCGAGCAGCGGTGGCGCGACCTGCACCAGCGGGTTCTCGAGGAGGGCGCGCCGTTCGCGGGGCAGCTCGGCGCGCTCGTCGACGAGCTCGTCGCCGTCGAGTCGGTCGTCGAGCCGCACGAGTCGCCCATCGTCTGCCACCGCGACCTCTGGGCCGACAACGTGCTCGCCACGACCGGCGGTGAGGTCTGCGTCATCGACTTCGAGAACCTCGGCCCGGCCGACCCGAGCCAGGAGCTCGCCATGGTGCTCTTCGAGTTCGGCGACGACGACCCGGCCCGCGCGCGGCGGCTGCACACGGCATACGCCGAGGCCGGTGGACCGGGGCGGGTCACCCGCCGCGGGCACTTCACGATGCTCGTCGCCGAGCAGGCCCACATCGGCCAGCTCGCCTGCTCGCGCTGGGTCGGTGCGAGCAGCGCGTCAGAGCGGGAGCGCCTCGCAGCCTGGTTCCTCGAGATCCCCGACGACCCGGTGACGCTGCCGCGCATCGACCGCGTGCTCTCCGCCGTCACCTGAGCTCGGCGAGCACCCGGGCGCGCTCCTCAGGCCCGGACGACCCGCAGGGTCCGCACCTCGAAGGCGCCGAGCTCGACCGACACCGCGCCGTCCACGACCCTGACAGCCCCGTCGTCGAGCGGCTCCTCGAGGAGCGTCGCCGTCGTCACCCGGCCGACCGGGAGGTGGAGCCGCAGCGTGCCGCGGGCCCGTCCTCCGAGTGACTCGTAGACCCGGACGACGAGGTCGCCCGAGCGGTCGGCGGCCTCCTTGACGCTCGACACGACGATGCCCTCACCCGTCACGGTGACGAGCGGCGCGACACCGCGAGCGCCCGTCAGCCGGCGAGCGCGCGTCCCCATGAGCGCGCCCTCGCGCGTGGCGACCTCGGCGTCGGCGCCGATGACGAGCCCGTAGCGGTGCGTCTGCACGCCTTGGTCGGTCTCGGGGTCGGGGAAGCGCGGGGCCCGCAGCAGCGAGAGCCGCAGTGTCGTGACGACCGCGTCGCCGACGACGTCGCGGGTCACGTCGTGGCCGTAGACCGAGTCGTTGACGAGCGCGACCCCGAAGCCGCGTTCCTCGGCGAGCACGAAGCGGTGCATCGACGTCTCGAACTTCGCCACCTCCCAGCTCGTGTTCGAGTGCGTGACCCGGCGGTGGAAGCCGAACTGCGTCTCGGCGGCGACGTGCTCGGCGCGCACGTCGAGCGGGAAGGCGATCTTGAGGAACGTCTCGGTCTCGTGCCAGTCGGTCCACTGGTCGATCTCGAGCAGCCGCGCTCCCGGTGCGAGCGAGAGCTCCTGTCGCACGGTGGATTCGGGCGAGATCCGCCGCTCGACGACGACCCGCGCCACACCCTCCCCGTCGACCGACGCCGACAGCGTGCTCACCTCACGCAGGTCGGTGACCCGGTTGCGGTAGTAGCGGTCGACGTCCCACGCGTCCCACCGGTTCGGGACGTCCTGGTGCAGCTGGAGGAGGTTGCCCTCGTGGCCCGGCGCGATGGCGTCGCGTCCCGTCACGAGATCGACGGCCGAGGTGACGAGCCCCGCGGCCGAGACGGTCACCGCGACGACGCCGTTGTCGAGCACCCAACCTCCCTCGCGTCCGCTCAGCGACACGGCATACGCTGCCGGCCCGTGGGCCTCGAGCGGCGTGACGCCGCCGGCCGGCACCCCGGCGCGCTCGAAGGGCGCGGCGTTCGCCTCGAGCACGACGTCACCCTCACCGACGAGCGCCGCGAGTGAGCGCGCGACGATCGCCTCGGCCGCCTCGGTGACCCGGGCATACTGCTCGACCGCCTCGCGGTGCACCCACGCGATCGACGTGCCGGGGAGGATGTCGTGGAACTGCTGGAGCAGCACCTGCTGCCACAGGGCGTCGAGCTCGTCGTGGGGGTATGCCGTCCCCGTCCGCACGGCGGCCGTGGCCGCCCACAGCTCCGCCTCGACGAGCAGGTGCTCGGTGCGGCGGTTGCCCTGCTTCGTGCGGTGCTGCGACGTCAGCGTCGCCCGGTGCAGCTCGAGGTAGAGCTCCCCGACCCAGACCGGTGCCTGCGGCAGCTGCTCACGGGTGCGGTCGAAGAAGGCGTCCGGATGCTCCCAGCGCACCCTCGGGCTGCCCTCGAGATCGGCCAGGCGGCTCGCCCGGCCCGTCATCTCGCGGGTCGTGCCGCCGCCGCCGTCGCCCCACCCGACGGGCGCGATCGAGCCGGTGGCGACGCGGCTCTCGCGGAACTGGCGCGAGGCGAGGGCGACCTCGGCGCCGGACAGCTGCGCGTTGTAGGTGTCCATCGGCGGGAAGTGGCTGAGGACGCGGGAGCCGTCGATGCCCTCCCAGAGGAAGGTGTGGTGCGGGAACGTGTTGACCTGGTTCCACGAGATCTTCTGGGTGAAGAACCACTCGAAGCCGGCTCGGCGCATCAGCTGGGGCAGGGCGGGCGAGTAGCCGAAGCTGTCGGGCAGCCAGACGCCGCGGCAGCGGACCCCGAGCTCGGTCTCGAAGAAGCGCTGCCCGTGGAGGAACTGGCGCACGAGCGACTCGCCCGACGGCATGACGGTGTCGCTCTCGACCCACATGCCGCCGAGCGGGACGAAGCGACCCGCGTCGACGGCTGCCTTGACCCGCTCCCAGACCTCGGGCCGGTGCTCCTTGATCCACGCGTACTGCTGCGCGCTCGACATGCCGTAGACGAAGTCGTCGGTCTCGTCGATGAGCGTCGTCATCGACGCGGTGGTGCGGGCGACCTTGCGGATCGTCTCGCGCACGGGCCAGAGCCAGGCGCTGTCGATGTGGGCGTGGCCGACGGCGGAGATCTCGTGGGCGCTCGCCTCGGCGGGGCGGCCCAGCACGTCGACGAGGGCTGAGCGCGCGTCGGCCGCCGTCGCGGCGACGTGCTGGAGGTCGAGGCGGTCCATGGCGTCGTCGAGCGCCTGGAGCACCTGCATCCGTCGCGGTCCGGGCGGCAGCTCGGCCTGCAGCTCGAGGAGCACCTGGACGTCGAGTGCGAGCTCGAAGACGTCACGCTCGAAGACCGCGAGGTCGAGGCGGCCGGTCGTGTAGAGGCGCGTCGACGAGCTCGTGACGAGGTCGCCCTCCCGAGTCGGCACGAAGGGGTTGCCCGCGACGAGGATCGGGTTCGAGGCGGCCTCGACGTAGAGCTCGACGGGCTGGCCGGCCTCGGCCTGGTCGGCGACGAGGACCCACTGGTTGCCCGGGTTGAGCGACTTCACCGGCGTGCCGTCGGCGCGGTAGACGAGTCCCTCGCACTGGAAGCCCGTCATGTCGCGGTCGAAGCCGAGGTCGGCGACGACCTCGACGCGTCGTCCGGCCCAGTGCTCCGGCACCTCGCCGGTGAGCCGGAACCACGTCGTGCCCCAGGCGGCGCCCCAGGGGGTCCCGACGGCATACGGCGTGTAGTCGAGGGCGAGGCCCTCGGCCGGCGACACCGGCTCGCCCGGCAGCTCGTGCCACTGGGCCGTGAGCGGCACGGACTCGGCGTGGACGGCCGGGAGGATGCGCTCCGTGAGGACGCGGGTCACGCGACCCACGGTCAGGGCGATGTCGTCGTGCATGGCTGCCTCTCGGGGGTGCGGGTCCAGGGGTGTCGGTCCGTCGACGCGACCCCGACGGATCGCCGCACGAGTGGCGATCCCAGGCATATCGTGACCGCGTGACGAACATCGGACGCCTCATGCTCGCGCAGGTCAGGTCGATCGGCTCGCGCAACACCTGCCTGTCGCCGGGCGATGTGCCCGGCGGCCCGTGGGTCGCGCGTGGCGGACGGACCTACCGCACCGGAGCGAGCGGCAGCACGAGCGAGGCCATCACCCGGGCGCGCGCGATCCGCTCGGTCACGAGCGTGCGCGGCTACCAGGAGGTCGGTCGGGCCGACCTCTTCATCCAGGTCATCCCCTTCGCGTCACCGGCGGACGCCCGTGCGGCCCAGACCGAGCTGCGCGCCCTCCCGCGGACGATGCCGCAGAGCAAGGGTCTCTCCGACGTCGGGCAGCTGCGGGCGGTCGAGGCGCCGGAGGTGGCCGGCACGACGCACGTGGAGGCGGCCGAGCAGGCGTTCGTCCTCGACGGCGAGCACTCACGCACCCTCACGGTGTGGTGCGTCGTCGGCAGCACGGTCGTCGTGGCGGCGCTCGGTGGGCGGGCCGAGGCGGTGCGGTGGCCGCAGCTCGCGGCGATCGTCGAGGCCCAGGCGGCCGCACTCGGCTGAGCGGGTCGCGCCTGCGGATCCGATCGTCAGCCGCGACCGAGGAGGCGACTGAGGAAGCCGGAACCAGACGCCTTCTCGGACTCCGCGTGACCCGGGCAGCGCTCGCCCGCGGGTACGGTGCGCATGACCTGGTCGACGTGCTGGCCGCAGCCGGCCCACGTCGTCTTGCCGCAGGTCTTGCAGGTGGCCGCTCGGCACATGGTCGCTCTCCTTGGTCGATGGATACCCATGGGGGTATGCGTTCCCGACCACGATAGCCCGCAGACGGGGCGCGCGCCAAACACGGATGGCCCGACCCCAGCGGGATCGGGCGGTGACGTGCACAGTCAGCGCCGGCGCCAGTCGGGTCCGAGGCGGACGACGTCGCCCACCACGACGACCGCGGGGGCCCGCACGCCTCGCTCGCGCGCGAGCTCGGCGATGGTGCCGACCGTGCCGACGGTCGTGCGCTGGTCGGGGGCGAAGCCGCGCTCGACGACCGCGATGGGACAGTCGGCCGACCGGCCGTGCAGGGCGAGCAGCTCGGTCGTGCGGGCGAGCTGGGTGACGCCCATGAGCAGGACGAGCGTGTGGTCGCCACCCGTCGGGAGCACCGGGATGTCCGCGTGGCCCGTGACGACGGTGAAGCCGCGGGCGACGCCGCGGTGGGTCACGGGTATGCCGGCCGACGCGGGCACGCTCACCGCGCTCGTCACGCCGGGCACCACCTCGACGCGTATGCCGTGTGCCTCGCAGGCGTCACGCTCTTCCCCTCCGCGTCCGAGGACGTAGGGGTCACCACCCTTGAGGCGCACGACACCGAGGCCCCGCTGGGCCTCCTCGACGAGGATGTCGTTGATGCGCGACTGCGGCACCGGGTGGTGGCCGGGCGTCTTGCCGACGTCGATGACGCGCACGGAGGCAGGCAGCCGGTCGACGACGGCGCGAGGCGCCAGGCGGTCGACGACGACGACATCGGCCGAGGCGAGCAGCTCGTTGCCACGGGTCGTGAGCAGGCCGTCGACCCCGGGCCCGCCGCCGACGAGCGCCACCCAGCCGCGACGGCCGTGCGTGCGGGTCCTGCGCAGGTCGAGCGTGCCGGAGACGAGCGCCCGCTCGACCCCGTCGCGGACCGTCACGGCGAGACCGGGGTCGCCGGCGGCATACGCAGCCACCGTGACCCGACCGTCCGGGGTGGTCACGTCGGCGCGGGCCGCGACGCTCGCGGTCGTCCCACGGGCATCCGTGGCGTCGACGCACCAGACGCGGAGGGCCTCGGCGTCGGCGGCGACCTCGCGGTCGACGGACGGCTCGCCCGTCGCCGTGTGGGCGAACCACGCACCGTCGAGGTCGGCGGCTCCGGCATAGTCACGCTCCAGCCACTCGACGCGGCCGGCCACCGCCAGGTCGCGCAGGTCCTCGCACAGCCAGGGGGCCACGACCCGCACGACCGCCCCCTCGTCGAGGAAGGCCCGGACCCGGCGCGCGGACACCGGGCCGCCACCGACGGCGACGACGAGACGTCCGCTCAGGTCGAGGACGACCGGCAGCGCCGGCTTCAGATCTCCCATTCCTCGTCACCCTCGGGCTGCGTCGGGGCGTCGGCGGCCGTGGGCAGCGTCGCGCCCACCATGCCGGCGGCGACGGTGCGTCCGTCGTGCGCGTCGATGAGCAGGAACGACCCGCCGCGGCGCGAGGTCGAGTAGTTCTCGACGGGGACCGGCGCCGCCAGTCGGAGCGTCACGAGGCCGATGTCGTTGAGCGACAACGCCTCCGAGGGGACCGTGTGGAGGTCGTCGAGGTCCAGCGCGCCGTCGAGCGAGCGCACCGCGGTCTGCACCGTGCGCGAGCCGTGCTTGAGCAGCAGGCGCTGGGCCGGGCGCAGCGGCGCGTCGCCGAGCCAGCAGACGACGGCCTTGATGTCCTGCGTCGGCTCCGGCGCGTCGGCGGCGGCCGCGATGACGTCGCCGCGCGAGATGTCGATCTCGTCGGTGAGCCGGAGCGTCACCGACTGCGGCGCGAAGGCCTCCTGGAGCTCGCGGTCACCGAGGTCGATGCCGGCGACGGTCGTGCGGCGGCCCGACGGCAGGGCCACCACCTCGTCACCGACGCGCACCACGCCCGAGGCCACCTGGCCGGCATACCCCCGGTAGTCACGGTGCGCCTCGTCGCGGGCCGCGCCCTGGGGCCGGATGACGAGCTGGACCGGCAGACGGAAGGACTCGTTCGCCGGGTCGTCCGACGGCGGGAGCGCCTCGAGCAGCTCGAGGAGGCTCGGGCCGCCGTACCAGGGCGTGCGCGGGGAGCGCTCGGCGACGTTGTCGCCGTCGAGGGCGCTGACCGGGATGGCGATGGCGTCGACGACTCCGAGCTCGCGGGCCACCGCCTGCACCTCGGACTCGACGCGGTCGTAGACCTCCTGCGAGAAGTCGACGAGGTCGATCTTGTTGACGGCGACGACGACGTGCGGCACCCGGAGCAGCGCGGTCACGGCGAGGTGGCGGCGGGTCTGCTCGAGGACGCCCTTGCGCGCGTCGACGAGGAGCACGACGACGTCGGCCGTCGAGCTGCCGGTGACGGTGTTCCGCGTGTACTGGACGTGCCCGGGGCAGTCGGCGAGGACGAACGAGCGGTGGGCCGTCGCGAAGTAGCGGTAGGCGACGTCGATGGTGATGCCCTGCTCGCGCTCGGCGCGGAGGCCGTCGGTGAGCAGCGCGAGGTCGGCGGCGGTGAGGCCACGGTCGCGGCTCACCCGCTCGACGGCGGCGAGCTGGTCGGACAGGACCGACTTCGTGTCGTGCAGGAGCCGGCCGACGAGGGTCGACTTGCCGTCGTCGACCGAGCCGGCGGTGGCGAGGCGCAGCAGCGTGCCCCGGGCGGCACCGGCGACGGCGACCGGGTCGAGGACGGGCGCGGTCTGCGTGGAGGCACTCATCTCAGGGTGTCCTTGTCGTGGGGCCCCCGCGAAGTATCGGAGCGAGGGACGAGCGGAGAACTTCGTGGGGGGTTCAGAAGTACCCCTCCTTCTTGCGGTCCTCCATGGCGGCCTCGGAGATCCGGTCGTCGGCGCGCGTGGCGCCGCGCTCGGTCAGGGTCGAGGCGGCCACCTCGACGACGATCTCGGCGTTCGTGCGGGCCGGGGACTCGACAGCCCCCGTGCACGACATGTCGCCGACGGTGCGGTAGCGCACGAGGCGGGTCGAGGTGGGCTCGTCGTCACGCGGACGGCTCACCGGCCCGACCGCGAGCCACATGCCGTCGCGCTGGAAGACCTCGCGCTCGTGGGCGTAGTAGAGCGGTGCGAGCGGGATGTCCTCGCGGTCGATGTAGCGCCAGATGTCGACCTCGGTCCAGTTGCTGATCGGGAAGACGCGCACGTGCTCGCCCGGCCGGTGCCTGGGGTTGAAGAGGTTCCACAGCTCGGGCCGCTGGTTCTTCGGGTCCCACTGCCCGAACTCGTCGCGGAGGCTGACGATCCGCTCCTTGGCGCGCGCCTTCTCCTCGTCGCGACGGCCGCCACCGAAGACGCCGTCGAAACGGTGGTCGTTGATGGCGTCGAGCAGCGGGAGCGTCTGGAGCGGGTTGCGGGTGCCGTCGGCGCGCTCGCGCAGCCGGCCGTCGTCGATGTAGTCCTGCACGCTCGCCACGACGAGCCGCAGGCCGAGCCGCTCGACCGTCTCGTCGCGGTAGGCGAGCACCTCGGGGAAGTTGTGGCCCGTGTCGACGTGCAGCACCGGGAAGGGGATCGGCGCCGGCCAGAAGGCCTTCGTCGCGAGGTGGAGCATGACGACGGAGTCCTTGCCGCCGCTGAAGAGCAGGGCGGGACGCTCGAGCTCCCCGGCCATCTCGCGGATGACGAGGATCGCCTCGGCCTCGAGGGCGTCCAGGTGGGTGAGGCGCCGGTCGTCGGGGTCGCCGACCGGGGACGCCGTGAAGGTCGGAGCCGCAGTCGTGAACACAGGGCTGGTCGTCGTCATGTGTGGAGTCCGCACTCGGTCTTGGCGAAGCCGGCCCAGCGACCGGCACGAGGGTCCTCGCCGGGCTCGACCCGGCGGGTGCACGGCTCGCAGCCGATCGACGGGTAGCCGTCGGACAGAAGGGAGTTGACCTCGACCTGGTGCTCGGCGGCATACGCCAGCAGCTCGTCGAAGGTCCACGCGGCCAGCGGGTTGATCTTGACGAGGCCGTTCTTGGCGTCCCAGCTGACGAGCGGCGTGTCGGCGCGGGTCGGGCCCTCCTCGCGTCGGACGCCGGTGACCCACGCCTCGTACAGCGGCAGGGTGCGAGCCAGCGGCTCGACCTTGCGCATCTGGCAGCACCGTGCCGGGTCGCGCTCGTAGAGGCGGGCGCCGTACTTCTCGTCCTGCTCGGCGACCGTCAGCTCGGGCATGACGTTCACGAGGGTGATCGGCAGGTCCTCCGCGACGATGTCGCGCGTCACGAGAGTGTCGGAGAAGTGGTAGCCGGTCTCGAGGAACAGCACGTCGACCCCGGGAGCGAACCGCGAGACGACATGCGGCAGAACGGCATCCGCCATCGAGCAGGCTACGGCGAGGCTGCCGTCGAAGTGGAAGGCCGCCCAGGCGGCGACCTCGTCGGCGGTCGGCTCACGCGTGGGGTCGGCCGCCAGGGTGGCGTTGAAGTCGTCGACGATCGCCGTGAGCTCGGCGTCGCTGCGCCGTCTGCGCGGAACCCTGGGGGCCGCGAGGTGGACTGCAGTCACTGGAGGGCTCCTTCGTCTGCTCGGTGGCTCCATTCGGCGAAGGTCTCGCCGTCGACCCGCTCGGCGACGTAGGTGCGCACGACGCGCTCCACGTAGTCGGGCAGCGCCGAGGCCGGGACCTTGAGGCCGCGGACGGTTCGGCCCAGGCCGGCCTCGTCCCGGTCGTACGATGCGAGACCGCCACCGAGGTGGACCTGGTAGCCGGGCTGCTGCACTCCGTCGACGGTGATGATCTGGCCCTTGAGGCCGATGTCGGCCGTCTGGATCCGCGCGCACGAGTTGGGGCAGCCGTTGACGTTCAGCAGGATCGGCGCGTCGAGCGAACCGTCGTCGACGAGGTCGGCGAGTCGGGTCTCGAGCTCGGCGATGGCGTCGGTCGCGGTCTGCTTCGTCTCGACGATGGCCAGCTTGCAGTACTCGATCCCGGTGCACGCCATCGTCGTGCGGCGGAACGGGCTCGGTTTGGCCGTCAGGCCGAGACCTTCGAGGTCGGCCACGAAGTCGTCCACGCGGTCGGCCGGCACGTCGAGGACGACGAGCTTCTGGTGAGCGGTGAGGCGTACGGCGCTGGCGCCGTAGGACTCGACGAGGTCACCGAGACGGGTCAGCAGGGTGCCGCTGATGCGGCCCACCGTCGGCGCCGCACCGACGTAGTAGCGGCCGTCCTTCTGGAGGTGCACGCCGACGTGGTCACCGGGGCCCGTCGCCGGAGCGGGCGGCGGTCCGTCGGGGAGCGGGTGGCCGAGGTACTCGGTCTCGAGCACCTCCCGGAACTTCACCGGCCCCCACTCGGCGAGCAGGAACTTCAGGCGGGCCTTGTTGCGCAGGCGGCGGTAGCCGTAGTCGCGGAAGATCGAGATGACGCCGTGCCAGACGTCGACGGCCACGTCCTCGGAGACGAAGACGCCGATGCGCTCCGCGAGACGGGGCGAGGTCGACAGGCCGCCGCCGACCCAGAGGTCGTAGCCCGGCCCGAGCTCGGGATGGACGACGCCGACGAGCGAGATGTCGTTGATCTCGTGGACGACGTCGAGGCTGGGGTGACCGGTGATGGCGGTCTTGAACTTGCGCGGGAGGTTGGAGAGGTCGAGGTCTCCGAGGTACTTCTCGGTGATCCGTGCGATGAGGGGCGTCGGGTCGATGATCTCGTCGGCCGCCACCCCGGCGACGGGGCTGCCGAGGAAGCCACGAGGGGTGTCACCACAGGCCTCGGTGGTCTGCAGGCCCACGGTCTCGAGCCGGCGCCAGATCTCGGGCACGTCCTCGATACCCACCCAGTGGTACTGCAGGTTCTGCCGGTCGGTGATGTCGGCGGTGTCGCGGGCGAAGTCGGTGGAGATGCCCCCGAGGACCCGGAGCCGTTCCGGCGTCAGGGCCTGCCCGTCACTGCGGACGCGCATCATGAAGTAGCGGTCGCTCAGCTCGTCGTCACTCAGCTGCGCCGTGCGCCCGCCGTCGATGCCGGGGCGGCGCTGCGTGTAGAGGCCCCACCAGCGGAAACGACCCGACAGGTCCTGGGTCGGGATGGAGTCGAAGCCCTCGCGCGAGTAGATCTGCTCGATGCGCTCACGGACGTTGAGGCCGTTGTCCTCCTGCTTCCACGTCTCGTTGCCGTTGAGCGGGGCGGGCCCGTCGACCTTCCACTGCCCGTTGGAGCGGTCGGCCCGCGGCGGACGGGGGCCCGGTCGGGCTGCGCCGGTCGTGGCGTCGGTGACGGTCATGTAATCGAATGTATAACCAGCGATTATCCCGGCACACCGGGGTCCAGAGTGCGGCCCTTTCCCACCGAACCAGTGGGAATAGCGTCGGGGAGCCCGCCGTCTCCGGGGTCAGGGGCCGGCGAGCTGGCCGGAGTCGACCGCCTGGACGATGCCGAGCACCGCCCCGAGATAGGCCTGCGAGTGGTTGTAGGACAGCACCGCCGCGGTGAGGTCGGCGGGGCGCGAGAGGTCGCGGCCACCGGCGCAGAGGTAGTTCGCGGCGGCGAGCGCCGCGTCCTCGATGTTCTGCGGGTCCTTGACGCCGTCGCCGTTGCCGTCGGCGCCCCAGATGCGCCACGTGCCCGGGATGAACTGCATCGGGCCGACGGCGCGGTCCCAGACCGGGTCGCCGTCGTAGCGGCCCCCGTCGGAGTCGCGGATCGCCGAGAAGGAGCCCCCCGAGAGCGCCGGTCCCCGGACCGGCGGCACGGCGTCGTGCGACGCGTCGAGCGTCCGGCCGCGGAGCGAGGACGACTCCACCTCGCCGATGGCGGCGAGCAGCATGACGGGGATGTGACAGGCGCGCTGCCGCTGCGCAGCGGAGGCGTATGCCGCCCAGATGATCTCGTCCTTGCTGCGCGCAGCGGGCCGCGCGGTGCCCTGGGGCGGCACGGTGACGACGACGGGGATCTTGATGACCGCCTTGGGTCGCCACGGCGTGGGGTTGGCGCTCGACCCGCCGCCCGGCTCGAGCGTCGCCGCGGCGACCTCGGGCGCCTGCTGCGCAAGGGTCGAGGCCGCGACGCGGATCTCGTCGAAGACGGGCAGCACGAGATCGCCTGCGACAGAGCCGAACCCGGTGTCGAAGGGGGGCGGCTCCGGTGGCGTCGAGCCATCCGGGCCAGGAGTGGCCGCAGCACCTCCCGGGACCAGCGGTGAGAGCAAGGGTGCGGGCGTCGGTGTCGGCACGGCCGGAGCGGTGTCGGCCGTGGCCCGCCCTGCTGACCCGAGCAGGGCCGTCGCCACGGCGACGGAGGCAGCCACGGCTCGTGCCGCCGTCAGTCGTCTCCTGCTCGCCCCTGACATGTCCGTATCCTTCCTCGGGCACATGGCCGCCCACTCACCAGTACAGCGCGAAATCCTCGACCGCGGCGACGAACGCCGACTCCCACAGGACCACGGGCCATCCTGCCCTCCGGCCCGACTCGTCGCGACGGGAGGGCCCCACGGCCGTCACCGGCCCGCAGCGGATCGCGGAGCGACGGCCCCGTCCCGAGCCGCGTCGGCGCTGCCGGCCTCGGTGGGCGCCTCGGGCGCGGCGGCCCCGTGCTCGGCTGCCACACGCGTACGACGCGGTGCCGGAGCCGGCTCACGACGGCGCCTCCAGAGCAGCCAGGCCGCCCCGATCACGGCGGCCACCGCGAGCGCGGCGGACGCCAGGGCCAGCAGCCCCGAGACGGGCGCCCGCGACACGACGGGGGCCGGGTCGGAGGAGCTCGGCCCGACGACCCAGTGCACGGTGCTGCGTACGTCGTCGAGACCACGCCGGTGCACGACGACGTCGACGTCGACCGGTCCACCGGCCGGCAGCTCGAGAGCCGCCGACCAACGCGACGGCGTCACGGCGGTGGCTGCCACCGGAGCCTCCGCCGCCGCGGGACGTGCCTCGACACCACCGGACGAACCGCCTCGGACCGTGAGGGAGACACCCGTGACCGGCCCGGGGGACGGGCGGCGCGTGTCGAGCACGTCGATGAGGGCCACGCTGGCACCCGGACGGTTCGGCCGCAGCGCGAGGGTCTGCTGGAGGTCGGCGACCGGCCGGTCGTCGATGACGCTCGGCGCCTGCTCGCTGACGAGGCGGGGCGAGACGGCGGGCTGCCCCGTGGCGAGGAGGCCACCGAGGGCGGCGACGAGGAGCAGGCCCACGGCCTCCACCGCGACGAAGCGTCGTCGCGCCTGCCCCTCCTGCAACCCCCGAGGGTGCAGGGCGCGGGTCGTCGCGAGGGCGAGGAGGCCGACGAGGCCGGCCAGGACGACCTTGGCCAGCAGGACGCGACCGTAGGTGGTGAGCAGCACGGCGTCGACCGAGACGACGACGTCGCTCGCGAGGTAGACGCCGGTGACGGCGACGACGACGACCGAGACCGTCGCGGGAGTGCGGAAGCCCCGCAGGACCGAGCGGACGTCCGCGCGGTCGAGCCCCAACCGCGCGGCACGCGCGCCGAGCAGCGCGAGGGCGGCCACCGAGCCGGCCCACAGGAGGGCGGCGACGAGGTGCGCCGTCGAGGCGACGACCCACGTCGGGCCGCCGCGCACCCCGAAGTGACCGATGCTCACGGTGAGCAGCCCCGCGCCGACGAGGGCGGTCGTGGCCGCGGCATCTCGGCTCATCCTTCCCGGCGCCGGCCGACCCGGTCGGAGGGCGAGCGCCGCTCCGAGCAGGGCCGCCTCGCGCAGCCCCCAGCGCAGCACGTATCCCGGGGTGAAGGCTCCCGCACCGAAGCGGACGAGGTCGACGAGCGCCACGGCCAGGGCAGCCGTTGCGCCGACGACGAGGAGACGGAACGCCTGACGGCGGAGCCAGGCCCGCGGCATACCGCTCCTCGCCCCCGGCACTCGACGGAGCAGGCGTCCCACGACGACGGCGCCGAGCCCGGCCCCGATCCCCGCGAGGACGGCCCACCGGCCGACCAGCTCGAAGAGGTCCGGGTTCGTCTCGCTCGGACCGGCCGCCTCGACCTCGCTCTGCACGCCGAAGGCGAAGATGCCCGCGGACTCGTGGAGGTCGTCGCTCGACAGGGTCCGCCAGGACACGTGGTAGGCGCCGACGCCGAGCGCCGGGAGAGCGGCCACGACGGTCGCCGGGGCCTCCTGGTCCTCGTCGCTCTCGACGAGCGTCATCGCCGTCGGCGCCAGGCGGTGACCGTCCGGCTCGGTGACGGTGATCTCGGTCGAGGCGAGGACGACGTGCTCGGTGAAGCGCAGCTCGATGGTGCGTGGGGCGGTCGCGAGGGTGGCCCCGTCGGCCGGGTTGCTCGACGCGAGGTACGCGTGGGCCGAGGCCGGGCCCGCGCCGAGGCCGACGAGCAGGGCGGTGCCGAGCGCCACCGCGAGGGTGAGCAGGGCCCGACGGAGGCCCATCACAGCACCGGGACGTGCTCGAGGCGGAGGCCGCCGTACTCGATCGTCGCGTCCTCACCGGCGCGGAGCGCTCCACCCGTGTTCTGGTAGACGAAGTAGTACGTCGCGCCCGCGCGGTTGATGTGCCCCTGTCGCATGACCGAGACGCGGTTCGTCGAGCCGTCACGGGCCTCGCTGCGCAGCACCGGTGGGTGCTTGACGTCGGCCTGGAAGCGGCTCGCCTTGTCGACGTCGAGGACGACGTAGCTGACGGTGACGAGGCCACCGTCGCCGACGACCGCGACCCGCGAGATGCGGACGCCGAGGGCCGTCTCCATCGCGGTCGAGTGCGGGACCGGTCGCGCCGGGTCGTCGCCGCCTCGCAGCGCCCGGGCCCCGAGGAGACCGAGGACCGCGACGACGAGGACGGCGACGACGGCGAGCGCAGCCCTGGCCCGGCCCTCCCGCCCCGTCCGGGTGGATGGGGCGGAGGGGCCGGAGGGACCGGCCGGCTGGACCGGCGGAACTGCTGTGGTGGTGCTCATTCGGACTGCCCTCCGATGCTGCCGGCCGGGGTCACGGGCAGGTGACCCCGGCACGAGGTGGGACCGGATCAGGGGATGCTGTTCCGGGTGGAGACGAAGCTGTCGAACCAGGCCGTGCCCGCCGTGGTCGACGTGGTGCCCGCCGTGATGCCAAGGCGTGCGGACTGGATCTGCATCGCGGCGCCGGTGTTGTTGCCGGTGCGCAGATCCCGCGAGACGCCGTCGACGAGCAGTCGGAGCGACCCGTTCGCGCCCTGGGCCCAGTCGACCCGGACCGTGTGCGCACCTGCCGGGAGGTTGTAGGCCGCCCCCGTGGAGTTACCGAGGAGGTTGCGGTTCATCACGATGCGCAGCTGCCCGGCCGTGGCGCCTGTGCCTTGGCGGTGGAACTGCACCGCGAACGCCTGACCAGCCGTCGTCCGCCCCTCGAAGACGGTCACCCAGGTCGTGGCGATCGTCCCTGTGGAGAGGGTGTTCGGGTGGAACGAGAACTGGGC
This sequence comes from Terrabacter sp. Ter38, assembly GCF_024519435.1. GTDB lineage: Bacteria > Actinomycetota > Actinomycetes > Actinomycetales > Dermatophilaceae > Terrabacter. The sequence continues at coordinate 503,973 of NZ_JALJRZ010000002.1, read as the reverse complement.
GTGATAGGTCGTCTCGGCCGACGGCGTGTCGTCGGTGACGAACGCCGGGGTCCCAGAGCCGGTTGCGACCATGCCGTAGTTGCCGGTGCCGGACGGTATGCCGGCCACCAGGCTCGTCGAGACCGCACCGTTGCGTGCCGACCACGTCGACAGCGAGTTGCCGTTGAACGTGTCGCTGAAGATCGCGTTGGGTCGGGTCACCTGGACCGTGACCGCGGACGCGTTGCTCCAGGTGCCCGCCGCGTCCTGGACACGGAGGTTGAACTGGACGGTTCCGGGCTGGATGCCGGTCAGCGGGATCGCCGCCGTGACACCGGTTCCCGAGTCGGTCACCTGGACCCGCGTGGCCTTGCCGGCGCCGGGATCGGTCGTGCCGGTCCAGAACTCGGCGCCCTGGAAGCGCGGGCCGACGTATGCCGGGTCCGGGGTCTCCGTCACCGGTGCAGCCAGCGTGACCGTGGCTGCCCCGTTCGTCGGGTTCGGGCTGGCGGTCATCGTCCCGAGGACGGGAGCCGTCTTGTCGACGAAGAGGCGCACGAGGGCGTTGCTCGCCGTGAGGCTGCCCCAGTTGCCGGCAGCGTCCTTGCCGTGGACGTAGACCTGGTGCACACCGGCCGTCATCGCCTTGACCTGCGTCAGCGGGAGGAGGCCGTAGACCTGCTCCGTCGGCGAGTCGAAGGCGCCGTCGACGGCGATGAGGCTGAGGCCCTTGCCGAAGGTCGGGGCCGTGCTCGTCGGGTCGATGAAGGCCTCGCCGGCGAGGACGTTGCTCTGCAGGCCGTTGCCGGCGTCGCGGTCCTGCAGCTCGGCAGAGATCACGAGGTAGCCGGGGTAGGACTTCGAGCCCACGACGCCGTTGGTCGGGTTGGGTCCGACGGTCGCAGCGTTGACGGCCGGTGCGGTGAGGTCGACGGTGAGGTCGACGGGCACGGCCGGGCCCCAGATGTTCTGGGAGTTGCGGCTGTGCACCCACACCTGCGACGTTCCCTCGCCGAGGCCGGCGACGTCCGCCGCGGGGATGGTCCCGGTCTCTGCGACCTTGGTCGCCGACCGGTTGAGGCTCATCGTGTGGCCCGTGCCGTCGGCGCCGGCGGCTGCGCCGAGGAAGTACTCGGCTCCGGTGATCGTGCCCCCGGCCGCGGTGTCGTCCCCGGTCGCGTTGACCGTGACGGCTCCCTTGCCACTCGCGGGCGACGGGCTCACCGAGAGCGCGACGGTCTGCGGGCCGGACTTGGCGACGTTGAGGATCACTGACCCGACGACGCCCCAGTTGCCGGCGGCGTCGAGACCGCGCACGAACACCGTGTGCTTCGTCGACGTCAGGCAGTGCAGGTCGACGGGAGGCACGGGCGCAGCGCAGTCCGCCGCGGTCGCCACGGCCGGGATCGTGCCAGTGACGGTGGTGGTCTCGACCCCCCAGGTCCCGGTCATCGGGACGCCGCTGCCGACGCCGACGGTGACCGCGTCGTCGACGACGAACTCGGCCTGGCTGACCGTGCCGTGGCCCGTGGCCGCGTCGCTCACGGTCGCGGTGACCGTGACGGGACCCGTGGCGTCGGACGGGTTCGGGTCTGCCGTGATGCCGGTCGAGACGGGGCCCACGCCGTCGCTCGAGGGCGGAGGGGCGTTGGTGTCCAGGAAGGTCATCATCCCGCCGAAGGCCACCGACAGCGGGTCGGCCGTGCTCTGGCCGGCGTTGTCGAGGCGCGCCGAGGACTCGTAGACCGCGATCTTCGACTCCGGTCCGGTGGGCACGGTGACGAGCGCGTCGACGCTGACGCCGGGGTCGACCGGCACGACGACGGAGGGCTCCGGGAACGCGAGGCCGTGACCGTCGTGGGACAGGACGACCTGGTCGGCGCCGAGCGTGCTCATCGAGTGCAGCTCCGAGCCGACGTTGACGTAGCGCAGCAGCACGGTGTGGCCCTGGTCGGTCGGGACGGGGTCGCTCGACGGGAAGGGCTTGCCGTTGATGAGCCGGTAGGCCGGGTGGAACTCGCGCATGTCGAAGGTCGCCGGGTGTGCGTTGAGGGCCGGGTCGATCTCGCTGAGCACGAGCACCGCCTCGTCGTCGTAGGTCTGGCCGTAGGCCGTGCCGTCGCCCAGGACGACGAGCGCGCCGGCGAGCCCCATCGCCACCTGACGGGCTCCGCCCGAGGTGTGACCGGCCTCGTAGAGGAACGTGCCGGGGCGCCCGGCCGTGAAGACGTAGCGCGCGGTCGCTCCCGGCGCGATGCCGGTCGTCGCGGCCGCCGTGGGCAGACCCTCGGTGATGGATGCAGCGGCCTGCCCGGGCAGGGCGAGCGAGGTCGGCTCGTCGAGCCCGTTGTGCAGCGTCAGGACGACCCGGTCACCTTGCCGGGCGATGATGGCGGGGCCGGGCGCGGTGGCTGCCCCGCCCGACGTCGTCGAGTAGCCCCAGATCGGGATCGGTTGTCCGAGAATCTGGTTCGTCCCCGTCTTGGCCCAGAGGTCGCACGCGACGATCTCCGGGTCGGGGGCAGCTGCCGGTGTGACGGTGCAGCCGGGCGTGTTCGGGGTCAGCGTGCCGACCGGTGCCGCCGGTGCAACCGCGGGTGCGGCGGCAGGGGCGACGGCTGGTGCGACAGCGGAACCCGACGGCGCCACGGAGGTCGACGAGACGGCATACGCAGTCGTGGTGGCGAAGGGCACGGTCGCGAGCGCGGCGGCGACGGCGGAGACGCCGAGGCGGTGCCGGAGGCTGGGTCGAGAGGTCATCGTGGTCGTCCTCAGCTCGTCGGGCAGCCGGCGGGCGGGTCGATGCGGAAGACCGTCATCATGCCGCCGAAGGCTGCGCCGTAGTTGGTCGCCTGCTGGAGCGCGTGGCTGTGGGCCACGTGGTAGTACTCGCCGCACTCGTTGTTCACGGTGATGTTCGACGGGAAGGTGCCCTTCGTGCCGAGGTAGGGGCTCTCGCTGAACCACGTGTCGGCGCCCACGAGGAGCTGGTCGGTGATGACGGGCAGCTGCGTCGGGATCGGGTTCGTCGTCGCGTTCCAGTGCTCGACGTCGCGCCAGTCCATCAGCGCGTCGACGGTCTGGCCCGGCATCACGTCGATGTCGTACTTGAGGTAGGCCAGGTCCTGGGGCGCCGTGGCGCTCGTGCCCTGGAGGGCGTGGCCGTCCTTGTTGACGACGCGTTCGTCACTCCCGTGCGGGTGGAAGGGGTAGCTGCCGCGTCCCGCGTTGAGGTAGCGGATGACCGCGGGGAGCGGGTTGGTCGTCGCGTCGTACGGCTTGATGTGCACGAGGGCGCCGTAGGGCTGGCTCGGCAGCCACGAGGCGTTGTTGGGCGCCAGGGTGTCGGGCATGCTGCGGCCGTTGATGAGGTAGTAGCGCGCGTTGTAGGCGCTCCAGTCGACGGGCTGCGCGCGCTCGACGGCCAGGTGCACCTCGGGGTCGATCTCCGAGAGGAGGAAGACGTACTCGTGCTGCGGGTTGAAGGCCGAGTCGGCGCGAGCGTTGACCTGCCCGGCCGCACCCGAGGGGCGCACGACGAGCGCTCCGTAGAGGCCCATCTGCTGCTGCTTCGTCACGTCGGTGCCACTCGAGTAGAGGTACGTCCCGGGCGAGCCGGCCGTGAAGGTGTACGTCACGGAGCCGCCCGAGGCCGAGGCGGGCTGGACCATCGAGGTGAGGGAACCGCCCGTGTCGAGCTGCGGCTGGGCCGGGTTGCCGTTCGCCTTGACCGCCTTCTGGCCCGGGAAGAGGATCGAGGTCGCCTCCGGTAGGTCGTTGTGCAGGATGACGGTGACCTGCTGGCCCGAGGTGACGCAGAGGACCGGCCCGGGCAGCTGGAACCGCCCGGAGCTCATCCCGTAGCCCCACATGTAGATCGAGTTGCCGTCCGGCGTCGAGACGTAGCCCGTCCGCGCGGTGAGCGAGAAGGTCTGCTGCGGGTCCGTCTGGCAGAGCAGCCCCTCGGACGTCGCGGCCTGGGCGCCGGCGGTCGAGCCGACGGCCACGGCGGCGACGAGGGCGCCGACGGCCGCGAGGATGCCCGTGCGCCGGCGGGTGCGCGCGGCACTCGCCGCGTCACCCGGGTGGCGTCGTGATCGGTTGAGTCGCATGATCGTCCTCCGTCGGCTCGTCAGGTGTTTGGCTGGGTCTGGGGCCCGTAGGTGCCGGGCGCGCCGACGCGGAGGACGGTCATCATGCCGCCCCAGCCGGGTCCCCCGCCGTTGCCCAGATAGGCGTAGTTGCGGTCGTAGAGCAGGTACTCGCCGGGCTGGTGGGGTGTGACGAGCACGTCCCGGCTCTCACCGGGCCCCACGTCGACGGTGTTGGTCTCGAGGTAGTTCGTGTATCCGTCGCGACCACGGAGCAGGCTGGCGTCCTTGGCGATGACCTGCATGTCGACGTTGTCGAGCGTCAGGGCGTGGTTCTGGTAGCCGAGGTTCGACAGCCGCAGGAGCACGGTCTCGTCCACGTTGCACGTGATGAGCGAGCTGATCGGCTGGTACTGGAGGCGACCGGCCGACGTCGACTCAGGATTGCCCGCGGGTGCGATGGTGTCGGGGTAGCCTCGCCCGTTGAGCAGCCAGAAGCTCGGCGCGTAGTCGGTCCAGTCGCTGACCTGGATGTGGGCGTCGCGGTAGTGGGCGGCCGACCACAGCTCGGTGATCATGAAGGCGAACTCGCGGTCGTAGCGCGTGCTGCCGTCGCCGTCGTTGTACGCGTACTTGGTGCCGATCGGGTGGCCGGCCACCGGCGCCTTGTTCTGCTTCGGCCGCACGAAGACCATGCCGGTCATGCCCATCTGCACGTGCTCGACGTCCTCGAAGTGGCAGTGGTACATGTACGTGCCGGCGTCGCGAGGGCGGTAGAAGTAGGACAGGTCGCGCCCGATCGGCACGGCGAGCGAGAGCTCCGGCACGCCGTCGAAGAGCGGGATGGCGTTGACGAAGCCGTGCCAGTGCAGCGTGTGACCGTCGAAGAGGTCGGGCCGCATGACGAGGCCGAGGTTGGACAGCGTGATCGTGACCTCGTCCAGCTCGTCGAAGGCGAGCATCGGCGCCGAGATCTGCGCCTTCCCGCGCGTGGCCGCCACCTGCGTCGCCGTCATCCCCGTGACGTCACGGAAGCCGAAGACGTACGTGTCGAAGGGCGACGGTGCGAGCGAGTCCGGGAAGAAGGGCAGGTCATCGGGCGAGCCGGCCGGCATGCTGACCCAGCCGTCGGTGCCGGCCAGGTGCACCGACTTGGCGGGGCCCGTTGCGGCGGCCTGCACGACGGTCGGGCGGGGGGCCTGCTGTCCGAAGCTGAGGCGCGTGCCGAGGAAGACGCTGCCCACGGCGCCCGCCCCACCCAGCATGACGGCTCGTCGGCCGAGACCTGAGCCCGCCGTGCGCCGTGCGGCGTCTGAGCGTGATTCGTCGGTCATGAGGTGCTCCTGAGGTCGGTCCGGCTCCTGTGCCGGACAGGTGGTGAGTGGGTTGGCCCCCGGGGCGCCGGGGGGGCTCCAGTGGGGGTGACTGGGATCCCCGGGGGCCGGTCTGCGGGTTACGGGTAGTACTGGTCGGAGCCGGAGTCGTATCGCCGGGTGGTGCCGGTGCCGGTGGGCCTCGCCTGGTTGTCGATGTCACGCGCGGCGGCGTTGACGGTCGCGGTCCACGGGAAGGTGGCCCCGAGCACCGTCTGGCTGCCGTAGGTGACGGTCGTCGTCCCGCGGCCCTTGGCGTATGCCGTGGCTGCCGTCCCCGAGAGGTGGTAGTCCGCCCGCAGGCGCGGGGGCAGCAGGGCCGTGACGATGGCCGCCTCGCGGAAGGCCGGGAAGGTGCGTGCGGCCAGGACGGTGACCGCCAGGTCGGGCGTCGGGTCCTTGAAGCCGGGCGTGTCACTGACGGTGACGCCCACTCCGCCGTCGGTGCCCGTCGTCGTCTGGATGACGCCGCCCACAGGGTGGAGCGTGCCGGGGCCGCCGACGACCGCCATGTCCCACGTGTCGACCGAGTTGGTCGTCCCGTCGGGCAGGGTGCCGCCGATGCCGTAGACGTAGCCGCCGATGAAGGTGCCGGCGCGGTTGTCGTTGAAGACGTTGTCGAGGAGCACCGGCTTGCTGAAGGTCGACTGTCCGGTGACCTTGATGACGGCGAAGGCACCGAGGCCGCCGCTGTTGAGCCTCGCCATGAGCGGGTCGCTGTTCGGCCCGGTCGCGAGGCCCGCAGGGGCCGGGAGACCGTCCGAGGTGACCGCGGTCGCCGTCGTCATGTTGCCCGCGACGGTGTTGTCGACGAGGTTGACGAACGGGGCGTCGTCGAGGGCGATGCCGCCACCCTCGTGGGCCGACACGTTGTTGGTGACGGTGTTGTTCGTGATGGTGATCGTCTGCGGATCGGCCTTGGTGACGTGCGTGCCGGCCACCTGGAGCAGTCGGATGCCGCCGCCGTCGTCGCTCGCGAGGTTGGCGTCGATGACGTTGGCGTCGATCGTCGCCGCGCCCGTGCCGGGGCTGAGGCCGATGGGGCTCGACGGCAGCTCGCCGGCGAGCATCACGGCTCCACCCTCGTCGTAGGAGCTGTTGAACCAGATGGTGTTGCCGGTGATGGTGCCGCCGTCGTTGCCACCCGCGTTCGACATGTAGCCGAAGGCCGTCATCGCGCCGCCGTACTCCGCGGAGAAGTTGCCGCAGATGGCGTTGTGCAGGACCTTGTAGCCGTCGCTGCCGGTGAAGAGCCCGATGCCGCCGGCGAGGTTGGTCCCACCGTTGTTGAGCACCTGGTTGTCGGCGATGAGGGTGTCGTAGTTGCGGTTGTCACCCGTGTAGGGCGTGCCCACGCGGATGCCGCCGCCGTGGCTGCCGCTGTTGCCGACGATGACGTTGTCGGTGATCCGGACGCTGCGGTTGTTGTTGTGCAGGTAGATGCCGCCACCCTGGGTGACGAGCGCGCCCGTGGCGCCGTACGGCGTCGTGACGCCGCCGGTCAGCACGTTGACGTTGCCGGCGAAGTCCGACTGCGAGCCGCCGGTCACCTGCAGCCCGTCGATGGCGACGGGGTATGCCGTGTCGTTGACGGAGGCGCGAGCCGGGTCGTCGAGCACGGTGATCGTCGCGGCGTCGGGCACGTCGAGCTCGCCGCTGTAGGTCAGCGTGCCGAGCCGGGTGATCCACGCCGTGCCACCGGGCAGGTCGGGGCTGAACCCGGACCCGTCGATGATCGAGCCGGGCACCCACCGCTGGGAGCCGTCGGCATTGGTCGTGAAGCCGCCCGGACCGACGCCCTGGATGGCGACGCGGTGGTGGACGAGGAGGTTCTCGTTGTACTCACCGCGCGGGTTGAGCGCGGTCGCGGTGCCCGGCCAGACGACGACGAGCCAGTGGCGCCTCGTCGAGGAGGGCGTGGCGGCCTCGAGCGCGGCCTGGACGGAGGAGTACGTCTTGCCGGGGCCCACCTCGACGACGTTCGGGTTGTAGGTCGTCGAGGCTCCCGAGGCGGGGGGCCCCGCGAGGTTCCAGACGGTCAGGCCGTTGTACGTCGAGCGCTTCGACGCGTTCGTGACGCTGACCTTGAGGGCGCCGCGGGGCGCCGTCGCCGTCGGCGTGAAGACCGGGACGGTGAAGGTGATGCTCGTGTCGGACCACGGCCCGTACGTCGTCACGGGGATGTTCGTGCCGGCGCTGTTCGTCAGCGTCACCGTGCCGGTGCCACGCGTGGCGCCGAAGCCGGTGCCCGTGATGGTCACGGTGCGGCTGGCGTCGGTGGACCGGACGTACGGCCGGCTCACGGCGAGCAGCTGCGGGTCCGTCGTGCCGAGGTTGCAGCGCGCCGGGTTCGACGCGGTGGTCCCGGGGGCGAGCACCGTCGCGGCGGCCTGGGTGGGCGCCGTGTCGGTCACGGTGTAGAGACCGGGCCAGCCCTGGAAGTTCGTGCTGATCGTCCGGTAGGCCGGGTTGTAGTCCGGGTTCGGGTCACCCGGTCCTCCGGGGTCGTTGCCCGTGAAGCGGTACATGTTCGGGCAGGGACCGGCCGGGACCGGGCAGTTGTACGTCCCGGTCGAGGGCTCGAGGGCCTCGTAGAAGCCGTTGAAGTCGGTGTGCGTCGTGTCGACGAGGCGTCCGCTGTAGTCGTAGAGGCCGACGGGGACGTTGGGCAGGCCCTGGGCCTCGCCGTAGTTGGCGCTCCGCTTGTCGAGGGACAGGCCGAGGTCGTTGATCGTCAGGCCCCAGAAGTGCGTGGGGATCGGGACGGGCGTGTAGAGGTTGAAGTTCGGGGCGACGGTCTGACCGCTGCGGACGGTGATGAGCTTGGAGTCGCACAGGGGCCGGTCCTGGCCCTCGAAGGGGCTGCCGCCGCCGTCGAGGAAGGCCGGGTTCGTGACGCGCACGGTGTGGAGCGCGCCCGCGCAGCCCGAGATGATGCCGGCTCCCTGCGACGGGGGCTGGGTCGGGGGCAGCGGGTCGTTGCCGGTGCCGGGGCCGTCGGAGGCCGCCTCGGCCACGGTCGGCGGGAAGTTCTCCTGGGCCAGGTAGCTGTCGCCGTCGAAGACGTTGACGTCCTCCTCGCGGGTCACCTGGTACATCGGCTTGCCGTCGACCGGGTCGGTCGGGATCTCGACCGAGGTGATGTAGTCACCCGCGGGGAGGTCGCCGAAGCCGTAGTTGCCGTTGACCGTCTGGCCGGCTGCCCCGGGGGTGTTGTCGGACGGACCGACCTGCACTCCCATCATCGGAGCCTCCACGCAGAGGTTGTTCGCGTCAGGCCCGGACTCGGGCAGGGCGAGCTGGTCGGTCAGCTCGGTGCCGTCCCACTGGCGAGCGGTGCAGCCCCGCGGCGGGGCCCACTCCTCGCTCGGGTAGTGGTCCTGCACCTCGGCGCCCTTGACGAGGGCGCCACGCTCGGGGTCGGGGTTCGCGATGGTCGCCGGCGCGGTGGGGTCGGTGTCGTGGGCCGGGTTGGGCACCGACAGCGGCACGATCGCCTTGCCCTGGCGGCACGCGTTCGCCTTGTCCTCGGCCGTGTTGGCCGTGCAGGGCACGGATGCGTAGACGTGGACGTTCACGTCGGGGATGCCGGGCTGGTAGTCCTCGCTGACGGCGTCGGCCGGGTCGAGCTCGTTGCGCGTCACGTCGTAGGACACGGTGGCGGCGATGCCGCCGTTCTCGTTCGTCGCATACGGCTCGACGCCCCAGTCGATGCGGCCCGAGAGACCGATGATCGGCAGGAAGTTCACGTCGACGAGGCCGCCGAGGATGGTGGTGGGGTTGTCCTCGTTGTCGGCCTGGTAGGTCAGGCCGGTGGTGCGGTAACGGGTGTTGAACGCCTCGAGGACGAGCCACTTGCCGAGCGGGTATCCCTCCTTGATGTCGTAGGCACCGTCGTCGCCGGTGTTGACGAGGTTCGTGTACTGGTCCATGAGCGAGTTGTCGCGCTCGCGGACGGTGAGGGTGAAGCCGGGGACCGGCGCTTCGCCCGGGTCGCGCTTGCCGTTGCCGTTGTCGTCGACGAAGACGGTGCCGCGCACGTGCGTGAACCAGCCGACGAGCATCTTGTTGCCGACGTCGACGAGGTCGCCGCCGGACACCTCGACGTTGAAGCTCCAGAGGATGTAGTCCTGGGCGTCGTCCCAGATCGTCAGCTGGTAGGTGCCGTCCGGGACCTTCTTGATGTCGAAGGAGCCGTTGGCCGCGCCCCGCCCGACGTAGACGGCCGCGTCTCCGCCGGTGAGGTCCGAGAGCGCCACCCACGGCGACGCGATCGGGCCGGCATACTTCGAGCCGGCCCAGCCGGTCTCGGGGACGACCTGGCCGTTTTGGCCACCGATGTAGGGCAGGCCGGCGACGGCGACGCCCTTGACCTCGCCGGTCGCGGACGACGTGGGCATGGCCGTGACGCGGACGAAGCCGAACTGGGTCGCCGGCACGGGCTCGGCGCCCTTGATGAACTCGGTGTCGAGGCCGGTGTCGCCCTCCTGCACCCAGATGTCGTGGTCGTGCCCGCCCTCGAGGGTCGTCGTCTGGACCCAGCCCGCCTGGCCTGCGGGCGGGGAGACGGTGGCGCCGTAGCGGTTCGGGCCGAGGTTGGGGATGGTGATGACGCCCGAGGCGTCGCTCGTGCACTTGCCGGTGGAGCGGGTCGTGTCGACGACCGGCTTGCCGTCGGTGCCGAACGTCATCCGACCGGCGGCGTTGTGCCGGTAGACGGTGCACAGGGCGTTGCCGTAGTAGTCGGTGCTCACAGGCCCGAGGACGTCGGAGAGGTTGCCGGTGAAGCCGGACAGACCTCGCTCCGCGTCGGCCTCGTAGGTGCCGTCCGCGGGGACGTTGTCGTTGAAGACCTGGATCTTGATGGTGGCGAGCGGCAGGGGCAGCGGCTGCATCGCGACGTCGACGAGGCCCTTGAGCCCCGCCTTCACGGTGAAGTGCGCGCCGTCGATCTTGTAGCCGTCGGCCGTGACGGAGATGAGGTACTTGCCGGGGGCCAGACCCTCGAGGACCGTCGCGGAGTCGAGGTCGGCTTCGGAGCCCTGCGCCACGATCTTGGAGAATCCTGAGGTGGACCGCACCGACGGCCACGGGCAGCTGTCGGCATACGGCTCCGTCGGGTCGCCTGCTTGGGGGCTGGCCGGCTTCGTGCTACCGCCGGGCGCCCGCGACGGCAGGCAGCGGTCGAGGAGCGGCGCGTCAGCCGTACCCGGATCGCCGGTGCTGTCCTCGTTGACCATCCACTGGTAGGCCGTGACGTGCTCGCCCTTGTGGACGAAGCCGGGCCCGGTGTTGACCGAACGTGCGCTCGCGACGGTCAGCGTGATGCAGCCCTTGCCGGCCGCAGTCGTCGACGGGCAGGGTCCACCCGTCGGGGTGGTCACCGCCGGTGCCGCGGCCGGCGCCGCGGCGGGCGCCGCGGGCGCGACCGCCGGTCTCGGTGCGGCGGCCGCTGCTGCCAGCGGTCCACCGACCTGCGCCACTCCGGCGATGGCGAGTGCGGTCAGTCCGGCGATGATCGGGACGCAACGCCTACGCAGCCTTGGCATGTCCACGGCAACCCCCACGTGATGCTCTGCAGGGCTCGGTGCGAGCCCGTCGTCCCGCGAACGTCGCACGCGCCGTGACGGCGCTCTGCCCAGATGGGTCGACGGCTCAGGCAACTGTCACCGACGGCATGGGCTTCGCCTCAGGTGGCTGTCATGCCGCTGCCAGCCCGCCGTCATGTTCCTGTCATGAATGCGCCCGAATTGGGAGCGTTTGCACACGTCTCGACCACGTGTTTCGCCGCTCTAGGCCCTTTTGCCGCTCCCTCCGCCACGCTCGGATCCATACTTGGCGACAGATCGGGGAGGGGCACTCTGATGGCAACCGTCATGGTCGTCGACGACGAGGAACGCGTGCGCACGTTGCTGGCGAAGTCGTTGTCGTCACAAGGCCACTCGGTGGTGACCGCTGCAACGGCCAACGCCGCCATAGACCGGCTCGCGTCGAAGGACGTCGATCTCGTCCTGCTCGACCTCGTGATGCCCGGGGTCAACGGCCTGGCCGTGCTCAACGCGATCAAGGAGCGCAAGCAGACGACGCCGGTGATCGTGCTGTCGGGCGTCACCGACGTGGGAGCGCGGGTCGAGGCGCTCGACCGCGGTGCCGTCGACGTCGTGTCCAAGCCGTTCAGCCTGACCGAGCTCATGGCTCGCGTCCGGCGCAACGTCGGGGCGCCGCGCGCTCCCGCGGACGACGGCTTCCTCGAGGTGGCCGGCGTACGCCTCGACGTGGGGCGCCGCCGCGCGACGTTCGGTTCGCGCAGCGCGTCCCTCACCGAGCGCGAGCTCAGTCTGCTCGCGCACCTCATGCGACGCGCCGGCCAGGTGTGCCACAAGGAGGAGCTGCTCCACGACGTGTGGCACCTCGACTTCGACCCGGGCAGCAACGTCGTCGAGGTGTGCGTCGGCAGGCTCCGCGCCAAGCTCGGCCAGGACATCCCCGTCGAGACGCTGCGCGGCGTCGGGTACGGGCTCTACGAGGACGCCTGATGGTCCGGCACCGGTTGGTCCTCGTCTGGAGCGTCTTCGCGGCACTCTGCTCGGCCGCGATGATCGCGCTGCCGGGCAGCGAGACGGTGCCGTACCACATCGCCTGGGCGGCCTTCGCGCTCTGCTTCGGCCTCGAGCAGTGGAGCCCGCGGTCCACGTGGGTCGGGCTCGGCGTCTTCACCTTCGTGACCGGCGCGATCCTCGTCAACCGCGTCATGACGGACGTCCTCGAGTGGCAGGAGACGACCGAGATCCCGCTCATGCTCCTGCTCATGGCGCTCATGATCTGGCACGTGCGCCGTCGTCAGCAGGCGCTGTCGGACCTCACGGTCAACGCGGCACGGGAGCGCGCCGACTCGACGATGCGCGAGCTGCTCACCCTGCGCACGTCGCACGAGATGCGGTCACCGCTCATGATCTCCCGCGGCTACCTCGAGATGCTCATGGACCGGACCCCGCCCGGTGAGGACCTCGCCGACCTCCAGGTCGTCGACGAGGAGCTCGAGCGGCTCACCCGGGTGTGTGAGCGGCTCGTGCGCAGCATGCGCGTCGGGTCCGATCTCGAGGTCACCGAGGTCGAGATCGACTCGGTGCTGCACCAGACGGCCGAGCGGTGGTCGGCCGTCGCGCAGCGGAACTGGAAGGTCGAGTCGTCGGCGCTCACGCTCCACTGCTCCGGTGAGCGGCTGCGGGCCTGCCTCGACACCCTCATCGAGAACGCGCTGCGCTACACCGGGCACGACGACGACACGGTCCTGCTCTACGCGCGCCCGATGCGCGGCGCCATCGCGCTCGGGGTCGCCGACTCGGGGCGGGGCTTCACCACCGACATGCTGCGCTCGGCCGCAGCCCAGGACCTCCCGAGCGGCGTGCTCGACGGCGTGCGCGACGACCTCTCCCAGACCGGGCTCGGCCTCTCCCTCGTCCGCGACGTCGCGACGCGACGCGGCGGGTGGGTCCAGCTCGGGGTCTCTCCGTGGGGCGGTGCGGACGTCGCGATGATCCTCCCGGTGCGTCCCGCGGCGCCGGCCCTGCCCGTCGGGCGCCCGACTGCGGTCATCGCCCCGGAGGCCACGGAGCAGGTGTCGTTCTGGCGCTCCGGAGTGCGACGCGAGCCGGAACCCGGCACCGGGGCACGGAGCGCCTGAGGGCTCAGCCCCCGCGCGACCACCTGAGCCGCACCTGCTGGCCGGGGCGCAGCTGGGCGGCGAGCGCGTTGGCTCGCGGAGTGAGCACGGCGACGACGGGGTAGCCGCCGGTCACGGGATGGTCCGCGAGGAACACGACGGGCTCGCCACCGGGTGGCACCTGCACCGCTCCGGGGACCATCCCCTCGCTCGGGAGCTCGTGGTCGGCATACGTGGGCAGTCGCTGGATCGGCTTGCCCTCCAAGCGGATTCCCACGCGGTTGCTACGCGAGGAGACCGACCACGAGGTCTCGTCGACACCGGTGAGGTGGCACCAGTCGGCACGGGGGCCGGGGACGACCTCGAGCACGACCTCACCCTTCGGGACGGCACGATGGGGTGCGACCTCGACGACGGGGAACGTCCGCGGCGGCGACCCGACTGGAAGGACGTCACCCACGGCGGGCACCGGTGGGCCCACCCGAGCCAGCGTGTCGGTCGAGCGCGAGCCCAGCACCGGCGCGACCGCGATGCCGCCGCGCACCGCGAGCCACGTGCGCAGACCGGCAGGAGGGGCGCCGAGGGTGAGCACGGCACCGTCGACCAGCGCGTGAGGGGCGCCGTGCGGGACCGGCCTGCCGTCGACGTCAGCGGGACAGTGCGCGCCCGTGAGCGCGACGAGGAGGTCGCCGTGGGCGCGCACCGAGAGCCCGCCGAGGGTGGCCTCGAGCGACGCGGGCGCCGGCCCGCTCGGCTCGTGGGGGTCGAGCAGGTGCCCGACGAGCCGCAGACCGAGGAGGTATGCCGTGGGGTCGGCCGCCCCGGAGCGGCCCACGCCCACGTCGGCGAGACCCGGGCGGCCGAGGTCCTCGACGAGGGTGAGCGGTCCCGTGGCGAGCACCTCCAGACCGCGACCGCCCCGACCTGCCAGACCCTCGAGTGGCGCAGCCTCGTCAGTCCCACCCTCTCGACCTCCACCACCGTCGAGGGGTCTCGTCGTCCCATCCGTCCCCGTGACCGATGAGGTGGCCGGGGCCACGGGGCCGCCCGACGGGGTCTGGCCGGCGTCGACGAAGCGGACCGACGTGCCCGGCGCGAGCAGCGCGGGCGGGTCACGGTCGACGTCCCAGATCACGGCGTCGGTCGTGCCGATGAGCTGCCACCCGCCGGGAGAGTCCTGGGGGTAGATGCCGCTGAAATCGCCTGCGAGAGCGACGGATCCGGCAGGGACGCGGCTCCGGGGCTCGCTACGACGCGACACGCGCAGACGCTCGTCGCCGTCGACGAGATAGGCGAAGCCGGGCGCGAAGCCCCCGAACCCCACCCGCCACGGTGTGCCGGTGTGGGCGCGGACCACCGCGTCGCGGGTCAGTCCGGTGAGGTGGGCGACCTCGTCGAGGTCGGGCCCGTCGTAGCGCACCGGGATCTCGACCATGACTGCGGCCACGTCCTCCGGCGGCGCCACCGCCACCGTGAGACCTGTCGCCTCGGCGAGGCACTCCCGCCCGACGTCCGAGCTCCCTCGGGCGTCCCGGAGCACGACGAGCACGGTGCGGGCCCCGGCCACGAGGTGGTCGACGGCCTCCCACACGCCCGTGGCGCGCTCGACGAGCGACGCCAGGTGCGCACGCAGGGCGAGGGCGGCATCGGTGTCGGCCACCTCGACGAGCAGTGCTGCGCCGCCCATCGGCAGCAGGCGGGCCTCCACGCTCAGCCCGCGAAGGGGTGGATCTCGACGCCGGACCGCTCGAGCGCCACGCGCACGGCCTGTGCCATCGCGACCGCGCCCGGGGTGTCGCCGTGGATGCACACCGACTCGGCACGCACCTCGACGTCGGTGCCGTCGACGGCGGTCACGAGGCCCTCCCGCGCGAGCCGGACGACGCGTGCCGCCACCTCGACGGGGTCGTGGAGCACCGCGCCGGGCTCGGTGCGCGGGACCAGACGGCCGTCCGGCGTGTAGCCGCGGTCGGCGAACGCCTCGGTGACGGCGCGCAGCCCCGCGTCCCTCGCGAGCTCGAGCACGAGGCTGCCGGGCAGACCGAGGACGGGCAGCGACGTGTCCACCGCCACGACGGCATCCACCAGCGCCCTGGCCTGCGCCTCGTGGTGGACGACCGCGTTGTAGAGGGCGCCGTGCGGCTTGACGTAGGCGACGTCGGTGCCCTCGACCTGGGCCACCGCCGAGAGGGCGCCCAGCTGGTAGATGATGTCGGCGGTCAGCTCGTCAGGCGGGACGTCCATGAAGCGGCGCCCGAAGCCGACGAGGTCGCGGTAGGCCACCTGCGCCCCGACGACGACACCCCGCTCGGCGGCGTACCGGCACGTCGTGCGGAGCGTCAGCGGGTCGCCCGCGTGGAAGCCGCAGGCGACGTTGGCGCTCGTCACGACGTCGAGCACGGCGGCGTCGTCGCCGAGCGTCCAGGCTCCGTAGGACTCGCCGACGTCGGCGTTGAGGTCGAGTCGCATGACCCGATCCTGCCCCACCAGCAGCGGGTCCACCGGTCCCTTCACCTCAGGTTGTCATAGTGCTCAGGCAGGCGCCTCACGTAAGCCGTGAGCAGGTCGCGCGCGACCGTGACCGAGTCGACGAGCGGGTGGAGCGCAAACGCTTGCACCGCAAGGGATCTCGATTGCTCCAAGGCGGCCCGGATGACGAGCTCGTCGACGGCCTTGACCTGCTGCACGAGCCCCAACGCGTGGCCGGGGAGGGGGCTCACGGTGACGGGGACCGGGCCAGCTGCGTCGACCCGGCACGGCACCTCGACGACGGCGTCGTCCGGGAGCCCCACGACGGCGCCGCCGTTGCGGACGTTGAGGATGAGGCGGGCCGGCTCGTCGAGGGCGAGCGCGGCCATGAGGGCGAGCGCCACGCCCTCGTAGCCCCCTCCCTCGACGTCGGCCTCGGCGCGCTCCTGGGTGTGCCCGTCGTCGCTCTCGCGGGTCTCCTGCATGTAGGTCGCGTTGCGGTCGCGTCGCACGGAGTCCCAACGCTGCCAAGCCTGCTCGGGCTCGGCGGCCACCCGGGCGTAGAAGTCGGCCTGTTGACCGACGAGGTACTCCCCGCGCGTCTGCGGCGCCCCGGCGATCTGGGCGATCGCATCACGGGTGAAGTAGTAGTAGAAGAGGTACTCGTTCGGCAGGGCACCGAGCGTCCGCAGCCACTCGGTGCCGAAGAGCTGGCCCTCCTCGATGGCTCCGAGGGCCACGTCGTCCGCGAGGAGGTCGGGAAGCAGGTCGCGGCCGTCATGGCGCAGCCCGGTGAGCCAGCCGAGGTGGTTGAGCCCGGCGTAGTCGATCTCGAGGTCGTCGAGGTCGTGACCGAGCGCCCCGGCCGCGCGCTTGGCGAGGCCCAGCGGGGAGTCGCAGATGCCGACGGCCCGCTCACCGAGCACCGACTGCATCGCCTGGGTCACGAGCCCGGCCGGGTTGGTGAAGTTGATGACCCACGCGTCGGGCGACAGACGGCGTACGCGTTCGGCGACGTCGAGCGCCACCGGGACGGTGCGCAGGCCGTAGCCGACACCCCCGGGGCCCGTCGTCTCCTGGCCGAGGAGACCGAGGTCGAGCGCGATCCGCTCGTCGGCGGTGCGGCCCTCGAGACCTCCGACCCGCATCGCGGAGAAGATGAAGTCGGCCCCCTCGAGCGCCGTGTCGAGGTCGGTCGTCGCCGTGACCGTCGGCGGCGCGGTCGCCGCGCCGGAGTCACGCACGGTCAAGGAGGCCTGGGCGGCAAGCACCCGTCGCATGACGTCGAGCCTCGCGCCGTCCGTGTCGTGCAGGACGACCTCGGTGACGCGCCGGTCCGCGGTGTCGCGCAGCAGCGCGCCGTGGACGAGCGGCACGCGGAACCCGCCCCCGCCGAGGATGACCAGCTTCATGGCAGCACCACCCTCGGACCGTACCAAGGTGTGACGGCGGGGCCACTCGATGCGAGGCGACATGGGGACGAACCGCGCCGACACGGCATACGACCGTCGGAAAACCCGGCGAGTCGCGGACCGCAGTGCGGGATCATGAGGACGTGCCACCCAACCAGACGTTCGACCCGCTGGCGTCTCGTCGCACCGCCGACGAGCCGGCTCTCGACGTGTTCGTCTGGGGCACCGTCTTCCTCGACATGATCTTCGCCGGCCTGCCGAGCGCTCCGAAGCCCGGCACGGAGGTGTGGGCCGAGGGGCTCGCCTCGTGCCCCGGCGGCATCGCCAACCTCGCCGTCGCCACTCGCCGACTCGGGCTGCGCACGGGGCTCGCGGCGGCCTTCAGCGACGACGACTACGGCGACTTCTGCTGGCGCACCCTCGAGGAGCAGGAGGGCATCGACCTCGCCCGGAGCCGCCGCTTCGCCGACTGGCACAGCCCCGTCACCATCTCGATGTCGGTGGATCGCGACCGCAGCATGGTCTCGCACGGCCACCCGTCACCCGTCGCCGCTGCCGAGCTCATCGGCACGCCCCCGCGTGCTCGCGCGGTCATGGTCGACCTCGGCGAGGACGAGGTCTTCGGGGCGAGCGGCCGCACCTGGGTGGACAAGGCCCGCGACGACGGCGCGCTCGTCTTCGCCGACGTGGGCTGGGACCCCAAGGAGGAGTGGTCGCCGCACGTGCTCGACCGGCTCGAGCGCTGCGACGTCTTCATGCCCAACGCCGTCGAGGCGATGGCCTACACCGGCACGCGGTCACCCGTCGAGGCCGTCTATGCCCTCGCCGACCGCGTGCCCGTCGCCATCGTCACCGACGGCCCCAACGGGGCGCTCGGCATCGACGCCCGCACGGGTGAGGAGTCCCAGGTCCCGTCGCTGCGGGTGCAGGAGGTCGACCCGACCGGCGCCGGTGACGTCTTCGGGGCCGCCCTGCTCGTCGGCACGCTCGCCGAGTGGCCGCTCGAGCAGCGGATGACCTTCGCGAGCCTCTGCGCCGGCCTTGCGCTCCAGCAGTACGGCGGCTCCCTCGCGGCGCCCGGCTGGGGCGACCTCGCCGACTGGTGGACCGCCCTCGTCTCCGACACGAGCGGCGACGCCTACCACCGCTCGCTCCGGCGCCGCTTCGGCTTCCTCGACGAGATCGTGCCGCGGGTGCCGGTCACGGCGTGCCGCCGCGCGACCGCGACGATCGCCAAGCGCGCCGATGTGCAGGACCTCGACTGAGTCTCAGCCCACCGAACGGCCAGGGCGGCCTGACAGAGGTCAGGCCTTCGGGCAGCCGCGTTTCCCGACCTCGGCGAGCTGGGTCACGAGCTGCGGTGAGACGGCCAGCGAGTCGTGCCACTGCTTCCACTCGAGGTGGCTGAGTCCGGCGGTCGTCAGCCGCTTCGCGAGGTCGGCGTCGATGTCCGACTCCTTCGGGAAGCTCTGTGTGCCCACCGAGCACTGGCGCGCGAACTCGACCTCGGCGATCTGCTCGGTGCGGGCGTCGGCAGGCACGTCGGCGCGCACCGTGCTCGATGCGCCGGGAGGGCCGGAGGTCCCGCACGCGCCGAGTACGGGGACGAGCAGGGCGGCGACCGTGGCGAGGGCGACGACTCGGCCCGTCGTCGCGCCGCGGGTGGACGTCGTGCGCATTCCGCTCCTCACGAGACGTTGAGCGTCAGGCTCGCGGTACGGGTCTGGGGCGAGGCCGCGGTGTAGGAGATGAGGACCGGGATCGTGTACGTGCCGGGCTTCAGGTCGGTCGCGATGAAGCGCACCCCGACGTAGTCGGCGCTTCCGCCGACGAGCGTCTGGTCGCCGTTGAGGCCGGCGGAGGCGCGATCGCCCGGGTAGGCGACCTCGAGCCCTGCGGGGAGCTCGCCGAGCCGCACGCTGAAGTCGGCGAGGTCGGTCTGGCCGCCCGCGAACGCGATGCGCTCGAAACCGCTGCTGCCCGCCTTGATCGACAGCGAGGGGGTCTGCGGGGTGAAAGCCGGACCGGTGGCGGCCTGGACCGGGACCGTGACCGTGGCGGTCGTCGTGAATGCCCCGCTGTTGCCGTTGCCGTTGCCGTTGTTGCCGCCGTTGCCGTTCCCGTTGCCGTTTGCGTCGTTGCCCACGCCGACGGAGTACCTCGACGTGAGAACCACCTGGAAGCTCGTCGTCTGCGTGTAGGGCACCTTGAGCTTGAAGGAGGTGAAGTCCTTCGTCGTGCCGACCAGCGTGTCCGAGCCGTAGAGCGAGGTGTCGGCCCCACCGCGTGTCGTCGGGTAGGTCACGGTCACACCCTTGGGAGCGGTGACGGTCGTCGACCAGCCGCTCACCGTCTGGTCGGACGTCCACACGACCGACACCCACCCGGACTGTCCCGGTGAGAGCGGCGCGGTCGTCGTCGTCACGGCACGCGCGTTGCTCTTGTCGGCCCCGGCCGGCGCGATCGCGAAGGCGGGTCCCGCAACGAACAGGAGAGCTGCGGTGAGCACGGCGACGGCGACCGATGTGCCGGTGCGGTGATGGTGACGGTGCACGGTGGTTCCCCGATCTGGGAACGTCACTTTCGTCCCCTTTGTCCCGAAGCATAGGAGACGTCAACGGCCCTGTCCGTCGTTCACCACACCCGGCGGCTCGGCGATGATGGTGCGATGCACGACCCCCGCCAGAGGGACGACCTCCTGCCCGAGTGGCCGACCCCTCCGCCCGACGAGCTGCCCGCGGAGCTGCCTGTTGACGTCAGCGACCTCGCGGCTCTCGACCTGCGTGCGGCGCAGGTGCAGCACTGGTCGATCGCCGGCGACTCCTTCACGTGGACCCTGCTCGCCGGTGACATCGACCGGGGACACGAGCTCGCCACCATCACCTACGTCGGGGCGGTCGTGCTCCACACCAACCGCCGCGACCTCGACCGTGCCGTCGCGGCCGCCGCGGAGGTCGAGCGGTCCGACGTCGTGCCCATCACCGACGGCGGCTTCGAGCACCGGGTCACGCTCGTGCCGGCCTACCCGCTCGTCGTCCGCTTCTGGAGCGTCGAGGTGCGCCGGATGCCGGCACCCGACCACCTGCGGCGCGTGCGCTGACCTGGAGACCGCGCCACCCGGCATACGCCGTCAGTCGCCGCCGATGCCGGTGCGCTCGACGCCCTCGACGATCCAGCGCTGCAGGAAGAGGAACATCAGCAGCAGCGGCACGATCGCGACGAGCGCCGCCATGAAGAGCTGGCTCACCTGCACCGACTGGGCGGTGAGGAAGGTCGACAGCGCGATCTGCACGGTCCACGACTCCTGGTCGCGGCCGATGACGAGCGGCCAGAGGAAGGCGTTCCACGAGCCGATGAAGGTGATGGTGCCGATGGCCGCGACGAAGCCGAACGAGTTGGGGACGACGATCTTCCAGAACGTGCCCCAATAGCCGAGCCCGTCGATGAAGGCGGCCTCCTCGATCTCCTTGGGGAAGCCGAGGAAGAACTGCCGGAAGAGGAACGTCGCGAGCGCCTGGAAGAGGCCGGGGATGATGAGGCCGCGGAGCGTCGAGATCCAACCGAGCGTCGAGACGAGGACGAAGCTCGGCACGAAGGTCACGGCCGCCGGGATGAGCAGGGTCGCGGTGATCGTGTAGAAGACGGCGTTGGACCAGCGGTACGGGATGCGCGCGAGGCCGTAGCCGGCGAGGCCCGAGACGACGAGCACGCCCACCGTCTGGGTCACCGCGATGAGGCCGGAGTTGAGCAGGCTGCGGGCCATCGGGATCGCCGGGTTGTCGAAGAGGCCGGTGAGGTTCGAGGTCTCCCACACGGGCGGCAGCCAGTGGTAGTCGGGCGAGCCGAGGTCCTGCTCGCGCATGAACGCGCTGCGGACGAGCAGGTAGAAGGGGACGAGGAAGAGCAGCGCCGCCGCGGCGAGGGCGCTGTAGCGGGCCCAGCCCGTGATCCGGGACTGCCGCTTGCTCCGGACGATCGCCATCAGTCGCCCCTGTCGCCGAGCCGGAGGATGCGGCCCTGCACCACGGCGACGATCGCGATGATGAGGGTGAGGATGACGGCTCCCGCCGACCCGTGGCCGAAGTCCTGGCCCGAGCCGAGCGCCGTGTAGTAGAGGTAGACGAGCGGCGGCCTCGCGTAGGGCGGGTAGGTGCCGAACGTCGACAGGATGTTGTAGAACTCGTCGAACGCCTGGAACGCGTTGATGAGCAGGAGCAGCAGCACCGCCGTCGACGTCGCGCGCAGCTGCGGCAGGGTGATGTGGCGGAAGACCTTCCACCCCTCGGCGCCGTCGATCGCGGCCGCCTCGTAGAGCGTCGGGCTGATCCGCTGGATGCCGGCGAGGAAGAGGATCATGTAGAAGCCGACCTGCAGCCAGAGCCGAGCCGTGACGATGACGAGCCAGTACCACGGCGGGTCGGCGAGGCTGAGCCACGGGATCGAGTCGGCACCGAACCAGCCGAGCACGGCGTTCGCGAGGCCCGACCGGATGCCGCTGAAGATCGACATCTTCCAGACGAGCGCGGCGACGACGTAGGAGCACGCGGTCGGCAGGAAGAAGACCGACCGGAAGAACGACTGCATGACGCGGGTCCGCGCGACGAGCAGTGCCGCCCCGAGGGAGATGACGAACGTCGTCGGCACGATGAAGACGGCGAAGGCGAGGAAGGTGACGAGGCTGCTGCGGAAGGCCGGGTCACGCAGCATGTCGAGGTAGTTGCCGACGCCGACGAACTTCGTGGGCGTGACGGTGTTGTAGGACTCGAAGAAGGACAGGTAGATCGACCAGGCGATCGGGATGTAGACGAAGACGATCAGCCCGATGACGAACGGCCCGACGAAGACCCAGAACCACAGGTTGCGGTCCTGGCGCCCGCGCAGGCGGCGACCGAGCGACGGCCTCCCCGCGGTCGGGGGCGGCGTCGCCCGGTCGGCGCCCTTCCGCTGCGCGGCGCTGTCGTATGCCGCCGGGTCGGCCTGCGCTGTCAGGCGAGGACCCGCTTCAGCTCGGCGTCGGCCACGGTCTTGACCTTGGCGATCTCGCCGGCCGGGTCGGCGCCTTCCTTGACGATGCGGTTCATCGCGTCACCGAAGGCCGTGTTGCACTTGGGCGTCCACAGGATCGGGCTCTGCGCGTGGCCGACGTCGGTGGCGAGCTTGGCCGCGTCGGCCGCCTGCCCGCTCGTGAGCGTCGAGGCCTGGCCGATGAGGCTCGTGCGCGACGGGATGTGGAAGCCGTAGGCCGTCGCGAAGTCGAGCTGGTAGGCGGTCTGGTCGATCCACAGCCACTTGGCGAACTTCTTGGCGGCCTCGACGTCCTTGCTCTTGGCGCTGACGCACGAGCCGTACGCGCCGACCGGCACCGAGGCCTTGCCCTGCCCGTCGAGCGCGGGCCACGCCATGACACCGAAGTCGTCGCCGAGGCCCTTCTTGAGGTCGGGGAAGGTCCACAGGCCGGTGAACTGCATGGCCGTGAGTCCGGCGGTGAGCGCGGACGGGTCGAACCAGTCCTTGGGCGCGCCGAGGAGCAGCACCTTGGCGTCCCACATCTCGCGGAGCTTGCCGAGGGCGGTCGCCGCGCGCGGGTCGTCGAAGCCGAACTGGTTGTCCTTGGTGAGGTAGTCGAGCCCGGCCGACCACAGCATCGGGCCGCCCATGAGGCCGGCGCCACCGTCGTTGCCGAGGAAGAGGCCCTTGACGTTGCCCTGCGTCAGCTTCTTCGCCGCGGCGATGAGCTCGTCGATGGTCTGGGGCGGCGTGACGCCGGCCTTGTCGAGCATCGACTTGCGGTAGACCAGCAGCTGCATGTCGACGACCTGCGGGATGGCATACGTCTTGCCCTCGTACGTCATCCGCTCGAGGATGCTCGGGTTGAAGTCGGACTTCGTGGCACCGATGAGGTCGGTGAGGTCGACGACCTGGCCGCCCTTGATCATGTCGATCGTCGGGCCGTTGCCATACTCGAAGACGTCGGGCCCGGCGTCGGTGAGCAGCGAGGCGGCGGTGGACTGGTCGTAGTCGCCGGGCTTCCAGCTGACCTTGACCGTGGCGTCCTTGTAGGCGGCGGCGTACTTCTCGACGGCCTGCTGCGTGCCGGCCTCGCCGTACTGGTGGTACCACTGGTTGAGCGTGGTCCCGCTGCCGCCGCCGGTCGCGCCACCACTGGCGGCCGGCTCGCGGCCCGTGTTGCCTCCGCACGCGGCGAGCGCACCCGTGACCGCAGCGGCACCGCCGAGCGCGAAGAGCGAGCGCCGGGTGAGGTTGGCTCCGAGGGCCTGGCCGATCTCGCGACCGATCTGCTTGTCAGACATAGGTTCCCCTGCGTCCTTCCTGCCCGGGCGTGCGGGCACCGTTCACGACGGCGGGCGTTCGGCCAGTCTGCTCGACCTCGCCCACCCCCCGATCGTATGCCCGCTACCTCCGCGTATGCCGGATGTGCCGCTGCCCGGCCCCGGCGCGGTTCAGATGGTGGCCGGGGAGTTGAGCGGGTTGTCGTTCAGGGTCTCCGGGGCCGTCTGGAGCAGCTGCTCGACGAGGAGCAGGGTCTGCTCGTCCTCGAGCGTCATGCGGCGGCCGAAGTGGCCACGGGCCAGGGCCACGCCGGAACCGATGCGCAGGATGCTCGACCGGACGTCCGTCCGCGTGTCGGGGTCCATGCGCTCGAGCAGCCGGGTCACGGAGAGCAGGCCCGACACGACGGGTCGACCGTCGAGCTCGAACTCGTCGAACAGCCAGACGCGTTGGGCCGCAACGGTGCCGAGCACCTCCCGGCCCGGGCCGGTGCTGCGCAGGGCGGCGTCGGTGACGGCGTCCCAGAAGGCGCCGCGCTCGTCGTCGTCGAAGCGGATCCGGCCGGCGAGGGCGCTCAGCACCCAGACGGGCGCGAGCCGGAGCGTGAACCACTCCTGCTCCGACCACTGCTCTCGCCACTGCGACACGTCGTGCCACCACCTCTCGTCCGCTTGCGCGACCCCACCAGCGTACGACCGGCGCGCGGCCGAGGTCGTGGAGTCCTATCGGCACCGGGCGCCGGAGGAGCTCCACGAACCGTCCGACGGTCCGGTCCGGCAGGTCCGGTCAGGCATACGAAGTCCTCAGGTCGGGGTTGGAGTCAGCGGGGTGGAGGCGGCAGCGGTCCGACGGACCGCCACGAGACGGCATACGGGAGCGGGGCGGGCGTGCGGAGGCGCCTCGTGGCGGTCGGTCGGACCGCGCAGGAGCAGGGAGCGGAGCGGTCAGTCGCTGACGACGGAGGTCTGGTCCCAGTCGCAGCCGCACGAGCCGCGCACGACCATGCGGGTCGGGAGCACCTGGGGATGCACGTCGAACGTGCGACCACCGATGCGTTCGTGGAGCCGGATCGCGGCCCACCGCCCGAGCTCGCGCATCGGCTGCTGCACCGTGGTCAGGCCCGGCGCGAGGTAGCGCGACGTCATGATGTCGTCGAAGCCGACGACGGCCACGTCGTCGGGCACGCGCCGGCCCTCGCGACCGAGAAGCACCATCGTCGCGAGCGCGAGCTCGTCGTTGGCACAGACGAGCCCGTCGATCTGCGCCCCGGCCGCCTCGGCCTCCCGGAGCCCCTCCATGACGCGTCGACCCGACGTCTCCTCGTACTGCACCCGGATCGGACCGGCCACCTCCGCGCCGCGCTTGCGGGTCAGCGCGTGCTGGAAGCCGCGGTAGCGCTCCGAGACGTCGTGCGAGGTGTCGGGATCGCCGACGAAGACGAGCCGCGAGCGGCCGTGCTCGAGCAGGTGCCGGGTCAGCTCGGCCGAGCTGATGAAGTTCTCGACCTGCACGGAGTCGCAGCCCTCGATGGCGTCGCGCGCGACGAGCACCGTCGGGGTGGAGCGCACGATCTGGCGCACCATGTTGTCGCTGACCGTGTCGTTGGCGATGACGATGCCGTCGACCCGGCCGAGGATCTTGCGCACCGAGGCCTCGGCGTCCTTCGACGCGTCGCACACGACGACGACGACCGACTGCCCGTCACGCGCCGCCGTGGACTCGAAGCCCGACAGCAGCTCGGAGTAGTAGGGCCCACGCAGCCCCGGCAGGACGAGCCCGTGCGTCTCGTGGGACGGCACGCCGACGGCGCGGCCGGCCCGCAGCGGGACGTACTCGAGGTCCTCGACCGCCCGGAGCACCCGCTGACGGGTCATCGCCGACGCAGGGGTCGAGCCGCTCAGCACGCGGGAGACGGTGGCGATGGACACGCCGGCGCGCTCGGCCACCGTGTAGATCGTGACCGGTCGCGCGTCATCGTGCTCAGTGGACACCCGGGCTCCCTCTTCCGGGGTCAACTGTGCACGGCGTCGCGACGCTCCACAAGCCACGCGCCGAGCTCGGCGCGCGCCGTCCCAGACACCGAGGGCGTATGCCGTCCGGTCGGCTCGGGGGTTACGGCGGGGGCGTCCGGGGCTCCCTCCCGGACGACCCCGCCGCGACGGCTGTGCCGACCGCTCAGAACGGGTTGGGGATCGCGTCGAGCAGGCTGCGCGTGTAGTCGTCCTTGGGTTCACGGATGACACGGAGGGTCGGTCCCTTCTCGACGACCTTGCCTCCGTTCAGCACGATGACCTCGTCGGAGAGCATGCGCGCGCTCAGCAGGTCGTGCGTGATGTAGAGGATGCCGACGTCGTTCTCCTTGACGAGGTCGTTGAGCAGCTCGAGGATCTCCGCCCGGATCGACACGTCGAGGCTGGAGATGGGCTCGTCGGCGACGATGATCTGGGGCTCGACGGCCAGGGCCTTGGCGATGATGACGCGCTGGCGCTGGCCTCCGGACAGCTCGTAGCCGTAGCGGTTGATGAACCGCTCGGCCGGAGTCAGGGCGACCCGCTCGAGCAGCTCCTTGACGCGTTCGCGCAGCTCCTCGCCCTTGAGGCCCTGGTAGTTGACCAGCGGACGGGACAGGACGTAGCCGAGCCGCTTGGCGGGGTTGATCGAGCTGTACGGGTCCTGGAAGACCATCTGCACGTCGCTGCGGTAGTTGCGCAGCGCCCTGCCCTTGAAGCCCGAGACGAGCTTGTCGCCGTCGGGGCCGTGGAACACGATGCGGCCCTCAGTGGGGGTCTCCACACCGGTGATCATCTTGGCGAGGGTCGACTTGCCGCTGCCGCTCTGACCCACGAGAGCCGTCACCTCGCCCCGGCGCAGCTCGAAGCTGACGTCACGGACGGCGTCCGTGCGGGTGACCGTGAAGCCGCGACGGCGCTCGAAGACCTTCGAGACGTTCTCGACCGAGAGGACGACCTCGTTGGCCAGGGCGTCCTGCGACTCCGCCGCGGTCTTGACGAACTGCGGGCCCTCGAACCCGCGCTTGGGCTCGCCGTACCTCTCGGCGCCGCCGTCTTCACGCTGCAGCACGGCGACGTGGCACGCCACCCGCCCACCGTTGAGCGGCACGAGCGGCGGGTCCTGCTCGAGGCAGAGCTGGATCCGCTCGGGACACCGCGGGGCGAAGCTGCACCCGACGATGTCGCGGCTGAGGTCCGGCGGGCGACCGGGGACGTACGTGATCTTGACGGTCTCCTCGCGCGGGTCGCCGTACGACCCCAGCAGGCCCTTCGTGTACGGGTGCAGGGGCTCCCGCAGCAGCGCGGCGGCGCTCTGGTCCTCGACGATGCGACCGGCATACATCACGAGGATCCGGTCCGAGAGGTCGAGCACGGTGCCGATGTCGTGGCTGATGAAGAGGACCGCGAAGCCCTGCTCGGCCTGGAGGCGCCGCACGTTCTCGAGGATCGAGTGCTGCACGACGACGTCGAGCCCGGTGGTGGGCTCGTCGAGCAGGATGAACTTCGGGTCCAGCGCCAGGGCCAGGGCGAGGTTGACCCGCTGGCGCATGCCCCCGGAGAGCTCGTGCGGGAAGGCCGTCATGAACTTCGGGTCGATGATGACCATGTCGAAGAGCTCGCGGATGCGCCGGGTCACCGCCTCACCGCGCAGCGACGAGTGCTGCTCGATGGCGTCTCGGAACTGCGCCTCCACCCGGACGACCGGGTTGAGCGAGTTCATGCTGCTCTGGAAGACGGTCGAGAGGTCACGCCAGCGCAGCGAGCGCAGCTCGTCCTCCGGAAGATTCGTGATGTCGGTCCCGTTGAACTCGATCGAGCCACCGCTGATGCGCCCCGGTCGCTGCAGCAGCCGCAGCAGGGCGGTGCCGAGGGTCGTCTTGCCCGACCCGGACTCGCCGATGAGACCGACGAACTCACCGGGCTCGATCGAGAAGCTGACCCCCTGGACGGCGTCGAGGGAGCGGGAGGCCTTGGGTTCGTACCGGACGCTCAGGTCGCGGACGTCGAGGAGTGTCATGCGTCCTCCCGGAGGTGGGGGTTGCTCAGCAGGTCGACGCCGAAGTTGATGAAGGTCGTCGCGGTCATGAGGATGGCGAGCACGAGGCCGGGCGCGAACACCCACAACCAGAGACCCTGGGCGATGGCCCCCTGGGCGTTGGACTGGTAGAGCATCGTGCCCCACGACACGGTCCGGCTGTCACCGAGGCCGAGGGCCGCGAGGCCGGCCTCGGCCGCGATGGCCCCGGTCGCGGCACCGACGAAGCTGGCCAGCACCAGCGAGCTCATGTTCGGCATGATCTCGCGGAAGACGATGCGCCACGTCCCCTCCCCGGAGAACTTCGCGGCCGTGACGAAGTCTCGGTTGCGCAGGGTGATGATCTGGGCGCGCTTGGCACGCGCCGCCCCGGCCCAGGACGTGATCGACACGACCGCGACGATGAGCCAGACCCCGCGCACCTCCGAGTAGGCGACGAGGGTCAGGATGAGCGGGAAGATCGGGATGACGATGAAGACGTTCGTGACGAAGGAGAGGACGTCATCGAGGATGGTGCCCTCCGCGTAGCCCGAGATGAGGCCGACGACGGTGGCGATGATCGTCGCGAACAGGCCACCGAAGAGGCCGACCAACAAGGAGATCCGCGACCCGTAGATGAGCTGCGATGCGATGTCCTGACCGCTCGTCGTCGTGCCCAGCCAGTTCGTCGAGCTGGGCTCGGCGAGTGGCGGGAAGGAGCCGTCGAGCGGGTCGTGGGGCGCGATGAAGGGGGCGAAGACCGCCACGAGCACGTAGACGGCGAGGACGATGACACCGACCCGGGCCTTCTTGCTGCTCCAGATGACCTGCCACCACTGGTCAGGGGTCTCGACGTCGCTGACCTGCTCTACGGCGAGGTCCTGACCGGGCTCGCCCGCCGCCATGAAGTCCTCGCCGGGGGTGGGAACGGGGGTCATGCTCATCCTTCAGCCCTCCTGGCCCGGGGGTCGAGCACGCCGTAGAGCAGGTCTGCGACGAGGTTCGCGATGAGCACGCCGACCGCAGTCAGGAGCATCAGTGCTTGCAGCAAGGGATAGTCCTTCTGCTGGAGGGCCTCGCCCATGAGGCGGCCCAGCCCTGGGTAGTCGAAGACGGTCTCGACGAGGATCGCCCCACCGAGCACACCGCCGAGAGCGAGCGCGAAGCCGGTAACGCTGGGGAGCAGCGCGTTCCGCGCCGCGTACTTGAGGGCCACGGTCCGGTCCGGGAGCCCCTTGGCCTTGGCCAGCCGGATGTAGTCCTCGCCGAGGTTCATGATCATCGTGTTGCGCATGCCGAGGATCCAGCCGATCGGCGTGACGATGAGCAGGGCGACGGCAGGCAGGAAGGCGTGCGAGACCGCCTCCTGGATGAACGCCCAGTTCCAGCCCGGGGTCGACTCCTCGTAGCCGCCGGACGTCGGGAACCACCCGAGGGTGTAGCCGAAGACGTAGAGCAGCAGCAGGCCGATCCAGAACGGCTGCAGGGTGCCGAGGAAGGTCGAGCCCAATGTCACGACGGAGTCGAAGCGCGAGTTGCGCCGCCACGCGGCGTACGCCCCGAGCACGACGCCACCGGCGAACGAGAGCACCTGGACGATCGCCACGAGCACCACGGTCCACCAGAAGGCCTGGGCGATCACCTCGGTCACCGGGAACGGGTAGTAGGTGTAGGAGAGCCCGAAGTTGCCGTGGACCAGCTCGGAGAGATACGAGACGTACTGGTGCCACAGCGAGTCCGTCGGCGTGCCGAGCATCGCCCGCATCGCCTCGACCTGAGCCTGGTCCAGGGCGGAGTCCTTGCCCGCCAGCCGCTTGACGATGATCTCGGCCGGGTCGCCGGGCTGGAGCCGGGGGATGAAGAAGTTCAGCGTGATGACCGCCCAGAGGGTGGCCAGGAAGAAGCCGAATTTCCTTGCGAAGTAGATCATCTGGGCCTCCCGACCCGGTGCGGGGCGGCTCGCCGAGCCGCTCCAAACCGACGTCGATCGGTCACTTGGGTGCGGTGAGGTGCGTCAGCATCAGGAGCTTGTCGTCCTGGGGATTGGCGTACGGGTCCTGGTCGCTGGGCCAGCCGACCGCCTTGTCGGTGCGGTAGATGACGCGCGCGGGGGCGTAGATGAGCGACGTCACCGGGTACTGCGTCATCATCGTGTCGACGAGGGGCGCGAGATCGGCCTTCTGGGTCTCCCGGTCCGTGTCGGAGGCGAGCTTGGTCACGGCCGCGTCGACGGCTGGGTCCTTGAAGCGCTGGACGTTGGGCAGCACCTCGGTCTTCGTCGGGATCTGCGTGCTGGAGAGCTTCGTGCCGAGGTTCTTGGCGAGCTCACAGCCACCGTGGAGGTACTCGAGCATGAGCTGGTAGTCGCCGGTCTTCTTCTGGCCGTCCACGGAGTCCGGTGCGGACGCGGTGACCTTCGCGTTGACCCCGAGGTCGTTGAGGCCCTTGACCACGACGTCGGCCATCGCCTGGTAGTCGATGAAGCCGGCCTGCACGGAGAAGTTGACGGCCAGCGGGGACCCGTCGGGGTTCGTGCGCTTGCCGTCGGCGCCCTTCTTGTAGCCCGCCGCGTCGAGCAGCTGGCCCGCCTTGGCGAGGTCGTAGGGCAGCACCGTGTCCTGGCCGGCGTACTTGTCCGGGAGCAGGTTCTGCATGGGGGGCAGCTTGAGACCGGTCTGGCTCGCCGGCTTCATGACGCCGTACGTCGCCTTGGTGGACATCTCCTGCTTGTTCATGGCATACGAGATGGCCTCACGGAACTTGACGTCGTTGAACGGCGCCTTCTCGTTGTTGCCGGTGAGGACGGTCATCCCGTTGGGCGCGTAGTAGAAGTGGTTGTTCTGCGGGTCCGCGCTGACGAACGTCTTCTCCGGGTTGGGGATCTCGCCGAAGTAGGCGTCGAGCTGACCGGACCGCAGCTTCAGGGCGGCCTGGGCCGCGTCGTACTGGCCCTCGAGGACGAGCTTCTGCACCTTGATCTTGTCAGCCTGCCAGTAGTCCGGGCGGCGCTGGAGCACGAGCTGGCGGCCGTTGAAGCTAGCCACCTTGAAGGGGCCGGTGGAGACCGGGGCCTTGTCGATGTACTTCGTCGGGTCGCCGACCTTGGAGTAGACGTGCTCGGGCAGGATCTTCGAGGAGATGATCCCGTCGTACTTCGGTGCGGCGTTGCCGGAGAAGGCGAAGACGACCTTGTTGCCCTCGGCGGTCACACTCGTGGCCGGTGCGCCGAACGTCGAGGTCCAGACGCCTGCCTTGTCGAGGGCCGGGTACTGCTTCATGAGGTTGAAGGTGAAGGCGACGTCCTTGGCCGTGAAGGGCTGGCCGTCGCTCCACTTGACGCCCTGGCGGATGTCGAAGGTCAGCTTCTTGCCGTCCTCCCACGTGGCCTTCTCAGCCAGCCACGGCGTCTCCTCACACGTCAGCGCGTTGCGCACGATGAGCTGCTCGTAGAGCCACGTCGTCGTCAGCGGCTTGGGTGCGTAGGGGTTGTAGTTCGCGAGGCTCCCGACGGATGCGTCCGCCTCGGAGGGGAAGGTCAGCTGGGCGATCATCCCGCCGGCGCCGGCTGCGCCGGCGCTCTCCTTCTGCTTGGCGCTGCCGGCGCAGCTGGCAAGGGCCAGGGCGGCGGTCAGGCCGGTCACGATCAACACGGGCTTGCTTCGAGTCAGCGTCATTGCAGACCTCCGTCGGGGGGCGGGTTTTCCGTCAGGCTAGGGGTCCGTCGACGTCTCGTGTCAACGACTTGCGACCATGTAACTACTTTCATACCCACTTCCGTGCTGCTCCTGACTTTCATTTGTTTTCAAGGAGATTCGCCTGTTGCCGATCCGAGCCCCGCTGGTAGGAAGGAGGGGTGCCCGACGACAACGACGTCCTGACCGCCCCCACGGTCCACACCCTGGAGGGCAGCTCCACGCTGTTCGCCGAGGTGCTCGACAACGGCGCACTGCGCCGCCTCGAGGCCTTCGGCACCAGCCTGCTGCTGCACCCCGCGACCGTCGCAGAGGCGGGTCTGACGAACGTCCACCTGCGTGTGCACCGCCCGGACGGCCCAGGCCGTCGGGCCCTGCTGGGACCCGGCAGCGGCTCGGTCGTCACCGCGGCCGAAGGCGCCGTCGTCGTCACGGGCCGGCACGAGGGGCTCGACTACCGCCTCGTCCTCACGCTCGGCGACGGGTCGCCCGAGACGCCGACGTGGCACTGGGACCTCGTGCTGACCAACACGACCGGCGAGCCGGTCGTCGCCGACGCGGTCCTGACCCACGACCCCGCCCTGGCGCCCCTCGGGAACGTCCGGATCAACGAGTACTACGTCAGCCAGTACCTCGACCTCGCCCCCGTGGCGACGGCCGGCCACGGCACCGCGGTCGCCGTCCGCCAGAACATGCCCGGCGAGCGTGTGCCGTGGCTCATGGTCGGCACGACCGGCAGGGGCACCGGCTGGGCGACCGACGCCCTCCAGCTCACTCGCCGCACCGGGCACGGCGTCGACTGGCCCGGGCTCGACGCCGTCGACCTGCCGAGCGAGCGCCTCCAGCACGAGCACTCGCTCATCGCGCTGCAGGACGCCCCGGTCGAGATCGCACCGGCTGACACCCACCGCACCGGCTTCTGGGGCATCGCCCTCGAGGACCACCCCGCGGCCACGTCCGACGCCGACGCCCGCTGGGCCGACGTCGCGGTCGCGGCCACCCCGACCCCGTGGGCGCCGGCGGGCGACGGCGCCCACGGCCGGCGGGCCACGCCCGCGACCCTCTGGTCGTCGAGCCCGGCCTTCGCCTCGCGCCCACTCGACCGGACCGAGCTCGACGACGCCGGCCTGCTCGACGGCCGCACCGACGTCGAGACGGGCGATGACGGCACCGAGCTCGCGTGGACCGTCCGCGGGGGCCAGCTCGTCACCTCCGCCAAGGAGCTCGCGGTCCTGCGCCCGCACGGCCACCTGCTCCGCACCGGTGACACCTTCACGCCCGACTCGCGGTCACTCGCGTCGACGGTGTGGATGGCCGGCACCTTCCACTCCCAGATCACGCGCGGCCACGTCGGGCGCGACCCCCTGGTCACGGGCCGCCGCACCTATCTCGGTCTTCAGCGCGCCCACGGCGTGCGCCTCTTCGTCGAGGACGCAGACGGCACGTGGAGCCTCCTCGAGACCCCGAGCGCGTGGTTCACCGGCCTCGACCACTGCACGTGGTGGTATGCCGCCGCGTCGGGTCCCGTGCTCACCGTGACCTCGAGCGCTCCCGCCGAGCGGCACGCCCTGACGCTCGCGGTCGGGCAGCGCGGCGCGGCTCCCCGCCGGATCCTGCTCGCCCTGCAGGTCGCCGACGACCTGTCCGACGCACCGTCGGTGACGACAGCGGACGACCACGTGGATGTCACGACCGCGGGTGACCCACGGCCGTGGCGCATCTCGTGGACCGGCCCCGGGGACCCGGAGGTCGGCGACGCACGGCTCCAGGCCGACGGCGTCGGCCGTGGACCGGGCTGGGTCACCGTCCTCTTCGACCCGAGCGATCAGCTCGAGGTCGTCGTCCGGTCTGCACCCGGCGCTGGCGAGGACGCGACCGGAGAGGTCAGGCCCACGGGTGAGCGTCTCGGAGCAGCGTTCTGGGACAGGGCCGGCCACGCTGTGACGCTCGACGGGTCGGCGCTCGGCGAGGCTGGGCCCCAGGCCGGGAACCTCTCGGCGGCCCTGCCGTGGTTCACGCACAACGCCTTCGTCCACTACCTCTCGCCGCGCGGGCTCGAGCAGTTCTCGGGTGGCGCGTGGGGCACCCGCGACGTCTGCCAAGGTCCCGTCGGACTGCTCACGGCCCTCGGTCGTCAGGACGCCGTCCGCGACGTGCTGCTCCGGGTCTTCCGCGCCCAGAACGCCCGGGGCGACTGGCCGCAGGCCTTCGAGTTCCTCCCGCCACTGCCCGAGACGGGCCAGCAGGACTCGCACGGCGACGTCGTCTTCTGGCCCGTCCTCGCGGCCGGGGACTACCTGCGCACGAGCGGCGACGCGAGCCTGCTCGACGAGACCGTCGCCTTCGTCGGCGACGACGCGCTCGGCGAGCCGGCCACCGTCGCCGAGCACCTGCGTCGTGCCGTCGCGCGCATCGCGGAGTGCACGGTCCCCGGGAGCCCGCTGCCGGCATACGGCCACGGCGACTGGAACGACTCGCTCCAGCCGGCCGACCCGCACCTCGCTGCCCACCTCGTCTCCACGTGGACGGCCGTGCTCCAGACGCAGTCGCTGCGCACCCTCGCCGAGGGTCTGCACGCGGTCGGCGCACCCCACGGCACGACGGCCGTGGCCGCCGACGCCGACGAGCTCGCCGAGCGCACCCACGACGCCCTGCTCGACCAGCTCGCGGCCGACCCCGTGCTGCCCGGCTACCTGCTCCAGCACGAGGACGGGCACTTCGAGCCGCTCGTCCACCCGACCGACGAGCGCACCGGACTGCGCTACGGCGTGCTGCCGTGGATCCACGCCATCGGCGCCGACCTCCTGACGCCGGAGCAGGCCCGCCACCACCTCGACCTCATCGAGGAGCACCTGCTCGGTCCCGACGGGGCGCGCCTCTTCGACCGGCCGGTCAGCTACGTCGGCGGTCCGATGGCTGTCTTCCAGCGGGCCGAGGCGAGCACCTTCTGGGGCCGCGAGATCGGGCTCATGTACATGCACGCCCACCTGCGCTACGCGGAGGCGCTGGCCCGCGTCGGCGACGGGGCGGCCCTGCTCACGGCCCTGGCCAAGGCGAGCCCGGTCGGGCTCGACTCGCTGGTGCCGCAGGCCCGCCCGCGCCAGACGACGTGCTACTACTCGTCGTCCGACGGCGCCTTCACCGACCGCTACGACGCGTCGGAGCGGTATGCCGCGCTCATGGCCGGCGACGTGCCGCTCGAGGGCGGGTGGCGCGTCTACTCCTCCGGTCCCGGTCTCGTGCTGCGGCTCGTGACCGAGGTGCTCCTCGGCGTCCGCCAGCGTGGCGACGACGTCGAGATCGACCCGGTGCTGCCGCCGAGCGGCGACGCCGGCGACGGGGCCTCCGATGGCTCCTCCGAGCTGACGGCGCGCCTGCCCCTGGCCGGGACCGACCTCACGGTCCGCTACGTCGTCGGGCGGGAGGGCCACGGCGTCCGCCGCGTCACCGTGGACGGGCGCGAGCTCAGCCTGCGACCGCTGACCAACCCCTACCGCCGTGCGGGTGCGGCTGTGCGAACGGCCGACCTCCTCGCGGCTGCGGCGCCGGACGGCGACCGCGGCTCGCACACCCAGACCACCACCGAGATCCTCGTGGAGACCCACTGACATGACTGACGTCACCGCCACACCGCCCACCCCGGAGCGGCCGTGGCTCGATGCCGCCCTGCCCGTCGAGGAGCGCATCGACCTCCTCATGGCCGAGATGACCCTGCCCGAGAAGGTCGGCCAGACCCACCAGGTCGCCAACATCAACCCCGACGACGACGCCGACGAGATCGCATCCGGCCGGATCAGCTCGAGCCTGTACGCCTCGGGCGCGACTGCCGGCAACGAGCGTGACGAGGGCGTCCTCGTCGGCAACATCGACGCCGCCCAGCGGCACGCCGTCGAGGGCAGCCGCCTCGGCATCCCGCTCCTCTTCGGCCGCGACGTCATCCATGGGCACCGCACCGTCGCGCCGATCCCGCTCGGCATCGCGGCGTCCTTCGACCCCGACATCGCCGAGGAGATCGGTGAGATCGCTGCCCGCGAGGCGGCGGTCGACGGGGTGGCATGGACCTTCGCGCCGATGGTCGACCTCTCCGAGGAGCCGCGCTGGGGCCGGGTCGCCGAGTCGCTCGGCGAGACGCCAGTGCTCTCGGGTCGGCTGGCGGCCGGCCTGGTCCGCGGTTTCCAGGGCGACGACCCGAGCGACCCCGACCGCCTCGCCGCGTGCGCCAAGCACTTCGCCGGCTACGGCCTCGCCGCGGGTGGCCGCGACTACGACACGGTCAGCGTCGGGGAGAACACCCTGCGCAACCTGCACCTGCGGCCGTTCCGCTCGGCCGTCGACGCCGGCGTCCTCACCGTCATGGCGGCCTTCAACGACGTCGACGGCATCCCGATGCACGCCCACGAGCACCTCGTCCGCGAGGTCCTCAAGGGCGAGTGGGGCTTCGACGGTGTCGTCGTCGCCGACTGGAACGGCATCGGCCAGATCGTCTTCCAGGGCGTGGCCGCCGACAAGCGGGAGGCCGCGGCTCTGGCGATCCGCGCGGGCGTCGACCTCGACATGGTGAGCGGCGCCTACCTCGAGCACCTCGAGGACCTCGTCGACTCGGGCGAGGTCGACCTGGCGCTCGTCGACGACGCGGTGCGCCGCGTGCTGCGCCTCAAGTTCCGCCTCGGGCTCTTCGAGCGTCCGTATGCCGCCCAGCCGGGTGCGTCCAACGCGCCGACTCCCTCGACGCGCGCCGTCGCACGCCGTGCCGCGACAGCCGCGCACGTGCTCGTCAAGAACGACGGCGTCCTGCCGCTCGGCGACGACGCGGGAAAGGTCCTGCTGTCGGGGCCGTTCGTCGACGACGGGGACGCGCTGCTCGGCACCTGGGTGCTGGATGGTCGCGGCGAGGAGGTCGTCACGCCCGAGGCGGCCCTGCGCGAGCGCCTCGGGGACCGCGTCACGGTGGCGGACGGCCGCTTCCCCGACGTGACCCTGATGCAGGCGCGGGCCGCCGACACGTCGGTGCTCCTCCTCGGCGAGCACCGGTCCCGCTCCGGCGAGGCGCAGTCCGTCGTCGACATCGGCCTGCCCCCGGGCCAGCTCGAGCTCGTGCGTGCGGTGGCAGCGTTCGGCAAGCCGCTCGTCGCGGTCGTCTACACCGGTCGCCCGCTCGACCTCACCGAGGTGCTCGACCTCGCCGACGCGGTGCTCGTCGTGTGGCACCCCGGGGTCGAGGCCGGGTCTGCGTTGGCGGACCTGCTGCTCGGCGACGCCGAGCCGCACGGCCGGCTGCCGATGACCTTCCCGCTGTCGACGGGCCACATCCCGACGAGCACGCACCAGAGGCCGACGGGCCGGCTCATCCGCGCCGACGTCGACCACCAGGAGGGCCGCTACATCGACGCCCTCACCTACCCACGGCTGCCGTTCGGCTTCGGGCTGTCCTACACGAGCGTCGACTACGGCGCGCCCATCCTGTCGTCGCCGACGATGACGACCGACGGCGCGGTCAAGCTGACGGTCACGGTGACCAACACGGGCGAGCGCCCCTGCCGCGAGGTCGTGCAGCTCTACTTCCGCGACCCCGTCGCCCAGGTGACCCGGCCGCTCGTCGAGCTGACCGACTGGGCGCTCGTCGCCCTCGAGCCCGGCCAGGCGCGCGAGGTCACCTTCGACGTGCGAGCCTCGCACTTCGCATACGCAGGCCGTGACCTCACGACGCGCGTCGACGAGGGCGAGATCGTCCTGCTCACGGGGCCCGACGCGGCCCGCCTCCAGCCCGTGTCCGTGACCGTCACGTCCCCGAAGGCCTCCTCATGATCGAGACCGTCCAGCGCCAGATCCGCATCGACGGGGAGCCCGTCATCGTCATGTCGGGGGAGGTGCACTACTTCCGCGTCGCGCGCGCCGAGTGGGGCCAGCGCCTCGACCTGCTCGTCGAGGCAGGCTGCGACACGGTCGCCTCCTACATCCCGTGGATCTTCCACGAGCTGCCCGACGGGTCGATCGACGTGGCCGGGGAGACGCGTCCCGAGCGCGACATCGGTGCGTTCATCGACCTCGCGGCGTCGAAGGGGCTGCGGTTCATCGCCCGCCCGGGGCCGTTCATCATGGCCGAGCTGAAGAACGAGGGCATCCCGTTCAGCGTCTACCGGGACCACCCGGAGGTCATCCCGGTGGGGTGGGACGGCGAGACCGTGTCGTCGCGCACGGTCGACTACCTCGCGCCGGCGTTCCTGTCGGAGAGCGCGCGGTGGTTCGACGCGATCATGCCGGTGCTCGCGCCGCGGCTGCAGCCCCACGGTGGCCCGATCATCGGGGTGCAGCTCGACAACGAGATCGGGATGCTCGCCTGGGTGACGAACTCGCCCGACCTCACGGACGGGCTCGTCGAGTCGTTCGGTGAGTTCGTGCGGTCGCGTCATGGAGAGTCGGGGCCGTATGCCGTGTCGCCGGGTTCGTCGGGGTGGGCCGAGGTCGTGCGGTCGCCGAAGGAGGAGTGGGCCGGTGCGCTGCGCCTCGACCTCGGCCTCTTCATGCGGCAGCGGTTCGCCTCGTACGTCGCAGCCTTGCGCTCGATGTGCGAGGACCGGGGGGTTGTCGGCGTGCCCTTCTTCGTCAACATCCACGGCACCGAGGGCGGCAACGGCGCGCCCTTCCCCATCGGCATCAGCCAGCTCGTCGACACGTATGCCGGCATCCCGGGGATGGTCTCGGGGTCGGACCACTACCTCGGCGAGGCGACGCTCAACACGATGACCGACCTCTACGTCATCAACGCCTACATGGCCGCGGTCCACGACTCCGACCAGCCGCTCACCTCCCTCGAATTCGAGGCGGGCTCGGGTGACTACGGCGCGGGATCGGAGATGCAGTACGACCCCTCGACGGCCGACCTCAAGACGCGGTGGTGTTTGGCGCAGGGCAACCGGCTCATCAACTACTACCTCTTCGCCGGCGGCATCAACCCGCCGCTCGACGAGGCTGTGGGGGACGGCAACGACCGCATCTCGTTCACGGGCGAGCGGCACGGCACGGCGGCTCCAGTGGGTCCGGAGGGCCAGCGGGGGTATGCGTACTCGGCGACGGCGCAGGCAGTGCGGGCGGTCAAGGCCAACGAGCCGTGGCTCGCCCGGATGGACGAGGACCACGACGACGTGTCCTTGGGACTCGTGCTCGACGCGTACATGACGGAGTACCACCACCCGGGGTCCGAGGTGATGACCGAGGTTGTTGATGACCTCACGTCGCACCGCGGGGCAGGGGAGCGCAAGGCGCTGGCGCGGTCACTCCTGCTGGGCGGGTTCCGTTATGGCGCAACCCATCTCGAGCGGCGCGATCCCGCGCCCGGGTCGACGGTGCTCGTGGGGACGGGGCGCTACCTTTCGCGGGTCGTGCAGGAGCGGCTGGTCGGGCACGTGACGACCGGTGGGAATGTCATCCTGCTCGGTCGGGTGCCGGAGCGGGACCTCGACGGGTCGCCGTGCACGGTGCTGGCGGACGCACTCGGCCTCACGGCGGGTGAGGTGGTGCGCGACACCGCGCACTACTACCCGTCGCTCGTCGCGCACGGGTGGGCGGAGCCCTGGCCCGAGATGCGGGCCGGCTGGGTGCAGAGTCTCGGTCACGAGCGGGGGGACGTCGTGCTGACCGACGTCTACGGGGCGGTGTGCGGCGTCGACGTGCCGCTCGGCGAGGGGCGCGCCATCGTGCTGGCAGCGCAGGTGCCGTCGGACCCGGTGCTCTTCGACCGCGCGCTCTCGAGCTTGGGTGTCACTCCGGGGCTGCGCCTCGAGACCCAGTGGCCCGGTGTCTTTGCCACGACGACGAGCACCGACGACGGCCAGCGGGCCGTGCACGTCATCAACACCTCGGGCGCGGCCGCGACGGTGACGGTCGGTCTCGACGGAACACCGATCGCTGCGGGAGCGACACTGTCGGTGCCGGCTCGGTCGGGCCACATCCTCCCCCTCGGACTCGACGTCGCCGGGCGTCGTCTGGACTGGGCCTCGGCGGAGATCGCCGGCGTCGACGCAGACGCCACGATCCACTTCCGCCCCGGCCTCGACGAGGACGGCGGCACAACTGTCATCGTCGACGGCCTCCCCATCGAGCTCGCGCCAGGTGAGCACACGCTGCATGCCTGAGTGTTCCAGGCTGGAGAGAGCGGCCGGAGTGCGACAAGAGGTCCCCCGGCCGCTCTGCCACGATCCGTGGGCCGACCACACGTAGCCCATTCCGCCGCGAAGCGGCCGTGTCCTACCGCCGCGACGCAGGCGCGACCATCGGGCTTCATATACCCAGTCTTCGGATCGTGCGCCGATTCTCTTACCGCCCTGTTGGGGGCCGTCAGACCAAACGGGTGGCGGGCACTCTCATGATAGGAATTCTCAGTCCCCGGGATGCGCTCTGCCAAGATGATCGCGCGAACGCGCTCCCGGCCTGCTTCCAGCGGTGACCGACCGATCGTGCTTCCCGCGGCGAGACCGGCCAGGCGGGCCATTTGTGTTTTCGGAGGCACGTCGCAGTCCCGAAGGTGGCGACTCTTGTGAGTTGTCGCCGGGAGGATGGGGTCGGGAACATGTCGCTCCTCGTGTCACTCTTGGGGGTCGGTTCGGCGCAGGGCGACCCGGCGCCGCCGAGTGGAAACGACATCCACGAGGAGAAGGACTGTTCCGCTGACGGCCAGGCCGGCGCCAACGCCGGCGTTCTTCGTGGCCGCCAGCCGACAGTCCGTCATTGTGGAGTTCTTTGCATCGACGGCGAAGACTGCAAGCCGGTGTTCGTGGTGCCACACCGCGGCCGCGTTCAAGTCAGCGGCCTGGTGCGCCGCCTGGGTGCTTTGGGCTGAGCTGAGGTCGGCTTGCGCGGAACTCTGGCGTTCCTGCGCGCCGGAGAGTTGGCTGTCCGCCTTGGTCTGGGCGTCTTCAGCCCTCTTCGCGAGGGATTCGGCGTTTGCTGTGGCCGTCTTTGAGGCGGCAGCGGCGCTCGCGACGCTCTTCTGGTCCTTGGCGATCTTCGCAGTGTCGGCGTCCACGGTTGTCTGTGCAGTCTTCAGGTCCGACTGCGCCTGGGTAATCTGCGCCTTTGCGTCGGCGATCGACTGCGTGTCGTAACTCGTGTCGAGCCCCAGTTGTTGGTCAGTGGTCAGGGTGTCCTTCGCGGACTGCAGGCCCTCTTGGGCGGAAGTGAGCGCGTCGTTGGCGCTCTGGACCTCCTGCTTGTCCCACTCAAGGGCGTTCTGGTCCTGCTCGAGGTCGACTGAGGGCGTGCCACTAGCGCTGTCAGCCGCGGATGCCGCGGATGCCGCGTCGTCGGCCTTGGACTGGAGGCTGGCGGCGGCGTCCTGCGCGGCCTGTGCATCCGCGACGGCGGAGTTGGCCTGATTGATCGCTCCTTGCGCGTCTGCAATGGCCTTATCGTCGGCCTCGGCTGTCGCCGGATCGGGTTGTGGGGACGTGTCGGTAGGCTGAGTCGCCGGCCGCGCTGTTAGGGATCTGAAGCCGTTGGCGCATGAGCCGCCAGCCATGGGGACGAAGAGTGTCGCCGCGCCGGCCGTAAGGAGAAGTACGGCCGCCGCAGCCGCAAAGCGGTGTGTGCGAACCATCCCGCGCAGCCGAGAGCTCCGGGTAACCGTTGCGGGCACCGACGTGTTCCACTTCTCGCGGGAGGCGAGTGGGTCCTCCAACGCGCCGGGGGCCTGGACCCCGAAGTCGTCGAGCAAGGAAGCCACCGTGGTGTCTTCTTCTGGGGGGTCTGGCCGATGTCGACCTTGGCGGGAGCGTCTCAATGTGAGTGGCATGGCTAGTTGGTCCCTGAGCTGTCGCCCAAGGTGAGATGCACCGACCAGT
The DNA here is from genome assembly GCF_024519435.1 of Terrabacter sp. Ter38. Taxonomy (GTDB): domain Bacteria; phylum Actinomycetota; class Actinomycetes; order Actinomycetales; family Dermatophilaceae; genus Terrabacter. The sequence goes on along the minus strand of NZ_JALJRZ010000002.1, from coordinate 463,141 downwards.
TGGCGCTGACCATGTCTTGGTAGGAGTACTGAAGCACGCCACGGTGTGCGCCTTCGACTCGGTAGTAGGCCGCCTTCGGCACCTCTGCCAAGCTGAAGCTAAAGACGCATGACGTGCCGTCGAAGGTCCCGGGGCCGAGAGCGCTGGTGGCAAGGGTCTTGCCGGTTTCGTCCTCGACGACCACTTGTGTTCCATCGTGGATGTCGCTGTACCCGCCCTGCCCGGAGCAGCTGTCGCCGGGCGAGAGGTCGCTGCTGGCTCTGAGGGTCAGGTCGCCCATCAAGGTGTGCGACTCGCCGCCGATGCCCAGGACTAGGTATGCAGCCCCCGCCAGCAGGGCAACCGTAATCGCCGCGATTCCAATACGTCGGTTGTAACCCACTCGACTTGGCGCGTCGGCTCTTTTGACGTCCGGGACCGAGTTGAGTTCTGAGTCCACAATGGCTGTAGGGGTAAGGCCTCCGTCCACGGACGCCGCCACCCTTGCAGTGCCAGCTGCGGGCGACACATCGGCCCGGACCCGGAGTCCGCTCAGCATCTGCGTGTCCCGCACCGGGAGGGATTGGGTCTGAGCATCGCCGACCGTGGGCGCCGGTGATGAGGCGGTGATGGCTTGGGGAGCGCCTGCCTCCACTCGGGCCGCTAGTTGAGTGTCCACTGGCGCGCCCGCTGGAGTCGAAACAGGTGGTTCGCTCGGGATCGTCAACGGCTTGCCGCAGCGTGCACAGAAGCGCGCGGAGGGGACCTCGCCTCCGCAGGAGGGGCAGGTCGTGATTTCCATGTGGGTTCCTCTCACCGTCGCGACGCTTCACCGAGCGCGCTGACATCGAGTCGTTGGGTGATTTGGTCGCCGGTCCGGACGTAGCCGGCGAAGATGAAGACGATGACGGCTGCAACGACGGTGCCCAGCCAGCCTGAGGACAGCGCGTCATACGCGCCGTGCAGCAACGCGGCAAGGCCGAGCCCCGAGATGATCAAAGGCCATCGGGAAGCCGGGTACCGCGCCGCGAGACCGAGGAAGTAGGCGCAGATGGCCGCCATGAGGGCGTGCAGCAGGGAGTCAGTCAGTAGCCGCCACGTGATGAGAGCGGTGTAGGAACTCGGCCAGAGGTACTCGGCCAAGTCGGCGTACTTCTGTGTGTAGCCGACAGCTTCCGCAGCGCCGAAGGCCAGGCCGGAGACCGCGCCGGCGAAAATGTAGCTGCGGCTGGAGAACACCCTGCGGGCTCGGAACAAGAACAGGTATACCCCCAAAGCCTTCGCCAACTCTTCAGGGAGGCCCACTCCGACGACCATCTTCACGAAATTGGAGTCGTCCGGAGCCATGCGGGACTCGAGGAAGATTGCAAGGGCGGTGCCCACCACAGCCGTCACCAATGCCACCCGCAGTAGCACCAACCAGTCGATCCGCTCGGGCCGGATGAGGCCGTACAGGACGACAAACCAAAGGAGCGCGAAGTACCCGGCGAAACCCCACGCGATTCGATCTATTTCCTGATCGTCCGCGGTCAGGCGAAGCAAGAAGAACGGCGCGATCACAAACAGACAAAACAGGCCGACCTGACCGCGGTGCCATCCTCCATCCCCCCACCAAGAGCGCAGCGGCAGTAGCTGCCGCCAGGGGACCGATCGAAGTTGCTCACCCAGAGCTGCCAGCGGGTCACCCGCCGTCGCGTTCCCCGCTTCGCCGTGTCGGGACCGAAGCGCCGACCTGGAGGTCAACGGCTCCTCGCCAGCCCTACTCCACTCCGAGACCCGCGCCCCGCAGTGACTACAGAACGGACGTGCGTGAACAAGCAGCTGTCCACAGTCGCCGCAGAACCGCATATCCACCCCTGACGTGAAAACGCCGCGCTTCTACTGGGCGCGGGTTGGCACACGAGTTGCCGATGGCAAAGGTAGAGCCAAGTCGAGATCTAGATGTCCCATTTGCCGAAATCTGTCTCGAACGGAATCCACACTTGGTTCCGGGAGTCGCCCCCAGCGCCCGGTCAGCGCCGGACCACCGTCGGCCCTGACCTCCCCGACATCTCGTGATCGGGAAACGGGCGTAAGAAGCGCCCTCCCCCAACTCGCCTACCGGCTCGACCTTCGGCACGGCCTCGTGGAGAGCCGGGGTGCGGTGCAGGCGAGCGCCCGACTCGGTGAGGCGGCCGCTGGGAACGAAACACACGCCAACAGGGTCACCCCGCCTCAAGTCGACCTCACGTCGCCACGTGGGTCGTCGACGACGTGCGTCGACGAGGGCAGCAGAACGACAGCGGCCAGAGCCCATGGCGAGAGGGCCCCCTCCATCGGATCCGCAACATCCTCCGCGCCCGGACCGGAGGACCTCGCCGACCGGAGGCACGGGCCAGCTCGAGCTGGCGTTCGCCGCCCGAGAGGGTCCGCACCGTCCCGGCGCTGCCGAACGTGAGGATCATCCCGAGGTTAAGTGGCTTGGCCTGCGCGCAGCAGATCTGCTCCGTACCACCAGGACATCCACGCCGCCGGAAGGGCGATCGCCGAGAAGATCCTCGAGTCCTTCACCACGTGTCCGATCCGCGAGGTCGCCCGCCTGGGACGCACTCTGGAGCAGCGACCCATCGAGTTCCTCGGCTACTTCGACACCAGCGGCGCGAACAACTGCGGAAGCCGACGCCATCTAGCGGCGACATCGAGCTGCACCGTCGGGGCGCACGCGGCTACCGAAACCGCGAGAACGTCCGCCTCCGAATGCTTCTCCTCGGCGAGATACAGCCGTCACCCCACGCTCGTTTGTCGAGATCCCACACAGGCATGCAACTCGCCCGGCCCTCTAGCGGCTGGTCGATCCCGTCGTCACACGGCGAACTGGTGCCTTGTCGGGCTCATGCGCAGTGAGCGGTGAAGAAGGCGACGAGCACATCACGTTCCAGCAAGGCCTTGTCGTGGATCGCAAACCGCTCCACAGCCCGGTCCGGCGAGGCCTTCCAGACCTGGCACGCATCCGTCCGTTTATCGTTGCTGAGGTCGTTCCACAAGAGACCGATCAGGACACGTTGCACGCTCTGGGACGCCATGGCAGCGGATGCTTCCGACGCCGTGACCTCGCTCGGATCCTTGACTTGGCCATTGTTCGCACGGTCACCGGCTGGAGAGGCCGGAATGCTCGCGTCGATCGCGGATACGGGTTCCGCGTCCGTCGAGTGCGCTTGCGTGGTGACGCCTGCCCGAGCCGTGCCGGCCATAGCGGACGCCGAGCAGCCGCCTAGACCGGCCATCAGCAGTAGTGCGCAGCCCAACCCAACGACATTCGCATTCATGATCGACTTCCCCTGTTCATCTCGTTCTGTCTTGCGTGCCGTGAGGCACACCGCAGCGTAGAGCCGCGGACGTACAGGAGTTGGTAATGGCACGCGTGGCGCCGGGTCCTTCCTGCCGGTGTCACCGCGCGGACCCAGAAACAGCTGAATTCCAGCACGGTGGCGTCCCGATCCGCTTGGGAAGCGGTCCGATCCGAGACGATCACGTCAACCCCAGAGACTAGATGCATCACGAGTTGCGTCATACCGGCTCCCTTCTGTTGTCAAGCGGTGACTTCAACGGCTCTTTGGCGGTCGGTCTTTCGTGGGGTAGCTGCCGGGCGTAGCGTCGGTCGCGCGGGTCCGGGAAGTGGCTGACCGAAGTGCCGGTAGGCGGTGTGAGCCGGCCGCGCTGGATTCTTGAGTCGCCCCGCAGTGCCCTCCCGGACCCGCTCCAGCCGCCCTGTGGGCATCAGCCATCAGCTGGCGAAACAGGGCGTCGGAGATCCTGCGCTTCAAGCACCGGAGCGCCTCGAGGGGCTTCTTGCCCTCTGCACGCTTGCGCCAGTAGTAGGGCCGCCCGTCGCTGTCGAGACGGATCTGGCTGATCGCGGCGATGTGGATCATGTGGTTCATCCGCCGGTCTCCCGCCCGCGACAGCCGGTGCCGGTCCTGCTCGCCGGAGGACGCGTCCAAGGGCGCGGTGCCGGTCCAGGACGCGAACCGGTTCCGGTCGGCGAACCTAGCCACGTCACCGACGTCGGCCAGTGTGCGGGCCGCGACGACCGGTCCGATACCGCGCAGGTCCATCAGACGCGACCCGCGGGCCAGGACGATGGCCTTGAGCTCGGCGCTGGACTTCTTGATCTTCGCATCGAGGGCGACCAGCTCGGCGAGCTCTTCGGCGGCGATCCGTCGACGGGTCTTCCCGGCGATGTCGCGGGGGCGGACAGAGGCGAGCAGGGCCTTGGCCTGCCCCGCGGGGATGTCCTTCTTCGCCTGTCCCGGAAGGAGTTCCGCGAGCAACGCCTGCAGCCGGTTGACAGTCTGCACCCGCCGGTGGGACAGCGCCTCACGGCGGTCGGCGAGCATCCGCAGCGCCTCGAGCTCACCGTCGACCTGCAGCACCCGAAGCCCGGCGGTGCGCACGGCGACGACCGCGATCGAGTACGCGTCCCGCGCGTCGGTCTTGCGGTTGTGGCCGGTGTCGAACAGCCGCACCCGAGCGGCGAGCTTCGCCGGGACGTCCACCACGTACTCGCCGGCCTCGAGGAGCCGCTGCGCCAAAGGACGGCCAGCACCGTTGCTGCCCTCGACCGCCCAGACCCGCTCCGGCCACGCCTTCGCGTAGGCCCGCATCGCGGCGTAGCCCGCCTGGTCGGTGCCGAACCGGCCCGAACCGAGCAACCGCTCGCGGTCGTCAACGACCTCGAGCGTCGCGGACAGCTTGTGGGGATCGAGCCCGATGACCACTTTCGCCATGACGTTCTCCTGCATGCCTCGAACCGACAGGGACGGCGAGGTGGGCAATGCTGCTACGAGCTGGGCAGTCCCCTTTCGAGCCACGCCTCGTCACGGTGCCCGACGGACTGCAGACCGGAAGAGAGCCACACCCCACGAGGTGGGCAGCCGCGAAGAGAGCCTCCCGCCGGACACCTGGACCGAGTCTGGCCAGACACCGATCCTGACGGCAATCGTCTAGCAGCCGCGAGTCGAACGTCCGGACCGAGGCAGTGACTGGCGACAGCCGGAGGCGGCATCCAGCGTCCATTGAAGCGAGGATTCGGCGCCGACCATCGTCAGTGTCGACGTCGCGTACTCGCGGATGCCCGGCCGCCGAGACGTCCGGTGGACCCGGGGTCGCGAGCATAGCCGTTGGTGAATGGAGGGCTTCCTGCCGCGCTGCGACAAGCCTGTGGCTCAGCCGGCGGCGACTTCCTCACCAAGACCGCCCCAGTCATCGCGCCACGCGCCAAGTAGTTCTTGGTCCTGCAGGGCTAGTGCCCGCAGAGAGGAAAGCAGGGCACGGGGTCCGTCTACCGCGCTGACGAGAAACTCTCGCCGCTCGCCGCGTGCCAACTTGTCGACTTCGGTCTCTCGCATTCGGATAATGAGCTTCTCCGCCAGCGTCTTCGCAGCGAGGAGGGCCTTCTCCTTCTCGGGGTCCGGGTAGAAGATATCCACCCGGTCGGCATACACGTAGTTCACAATCCGCAGGACCCCGCGCGCCGCCGTGGAGTCGCCCGCGGGTTCCGAGATGACGTCGTGAACCTTGATGTGCGCGACTGGGGCGCCCGGCCTATCGACCCGATCTAGGAGCATGTGGTTCAGATCGCTGGCCAGGGCCTCGGAATCCGCAGGGTCATTGGGCTTGACGATCCACATGCGTGGCCGCGTATCACCCATATAGAAAGAGTCCATTCTCGCGTCGAAGTCGAGGTAGGACCTCCCGTCGACCGTCGTGATCTCGGGCGGCTGCAACGGCTTGTCCTCCTTGTCGCGCACGTCGACGACCGTCATGAACGAAGGGTTCACAAACGACCCGGTGAACGCCACGCACCCCGAGGGCCCTCCTCCTATCGGTCGCTGCTGCACCTTGGCCGCGGTCGCGCAAAGCACGTGCGTAAGAGCGGCGAGCACCACCAGCGGCTCCGTCTGCGCGACTACCTTCAAGATGGCCGGCACGACTCGCTCGAGCTCTTCTGGGTGCCCCTCTAGGTGCGCCGCGTACTCGTTCGCCGCAGCGTTGGTGGCGTCCTTGTTACCTGAACGCGAGGCTGCGGCGTAGCGACATGTTTAGCGGCGGCGGCGGATGCCGAGACGGCAGCTCTTGCCCGGGTCGTCAGATCGCGACACACGGGATCGCCAAGGACTTGTGGACTGCTGGCGTCCTCGAGCTGCTTCAGAGCCTGCTGCGGCCTGCCGGCGCCAACAAGGGCGAAGGCCAAGGCGCAAGTGCGCGCGGGTTCCGCGGCGACCGGCACGGTCACGGTCGTCGTGACTTGCGGGGTCGTCTGGCCGGCGCTGGTCGGCGGCAGCCCCGCTGGGGCGCTGGAAGCAGACGGAGCCGATGGCGCCGCCGTGCAGCCGGCCAGCACCGCAGTAATCAGCAGCCCCCAAACACCCGCTCGCACGCCTCGCCCCTGATGCCACGTCATGGACGTCAGCGTAGGGATCGTCGCCGGACTACACCTCGAAATCCGGCAAGCCCGACTTAACGGGAAAGTCTCTGGCTACCGACCTCTTCCGCTAATCGTTCCCTCGCGTTCGAAGTGCGTCACTTCGCCGCGAGCCGACCTACCCCGTGCGGGTTGGGCCGTAGCCCTTGAGCCCGCGGGTTGTCGAAGTCAGTTAAAGAATTGCGCTCACGGTGGAGGTGAAGCCTGCCACTGTGGCCGGTCCGACCTCGAGGCGAGAGGTCGAGTTTCGGATGCCGGCGATGTCGGGGTCGCCGTCGCGGTCGAAGTCGCCCACTGCTGCGAGGGCTCGTTTGCTGTTCCAGCCTCCCTCGAGCAGTTCGCGATGCAAGAACCTGGTCGCCGTGGAGGTGCCGGGGTAGAGCCAGAGCTCACCAGTTGACCGTTGTCGAGCGATGAGGTCGGCGTATCCATCGGCGTTGGGGTCTCCGATTCCGATGAGTTCGTCCATCCCGTTCCAGCCACCATGGCCGATGATGCGTCGTTTCTCCAAGCCGGTGCCTCGACCGGGGTAGAGGTAGAGGTCGCCGGTGTTCGCCTGGACAGCCACGAGGTCGGGTTTGCCGTCGCGGGTGAAGTCGCCGACAGCGGTGACCTCACGCATGCCGTTCCAGCCACGGGCCCCGATCTGAAGCCTGGGGGCTAGATAGGTTCTGGTGCCGGGGTACAGCCAGAGGGCTCCGGTTGATTTCTCACTCGCAATGACGTCCTCACGTCCGTCGGAGTTGAAGTCTCCGTGCCTGGTGATGTCTGCCATGGCATTCCAACCGGAGGCTCCGATGCGGGTCGAGGGGGCGAGCCCGGCTCCTGAGCCACGGAAGAGGCGCAGTTCACCCTTGCCCGTGCGCGCGATGACGTCCGACAGGCCATCCCTATCGAAGTCGCCGAAGGTGGTAGCAGGGGCGTCCGGTCGACGCAGCAGGACAGTCTGACTGGTGTCCCCCGGCACGAGCCCGCCGTGCGGTTCAGAGAGGAACGCGAGCATCGAGCCGTACCCCAGGTCGGGTGAGTGGCTTCTGCTTCTGGACTGCGCCCCGCTCGAGGAGACGCTCTCGCGTGTGGTGGTGCCGGTGCTCAGATCGTGCAAGAAGACGTCGGTGAGCCCGTTGGTGTCTGCCGGTACAAGGTTCGAAGCGGACGACGTGAAGGCGACGTATCGTCCGTCACCACTGATCGCCGGCTGCGATGAGGCGCCGTTGCCGGGTTCGCCGGAGGTCGACACGCTGACGCGCCTCGTCGTCCCGGCCACACGGTCGCGCACGTAGATCTGGGCGGCAGATGCCGTTGCGCCCCCTGTCAGCCCGGCGTCTGCGGACGTGAATGCCACGAACCTGCCGTCGGCGCTGATGTCTGGTTGAGAGCTCGCACGCGACGCCTGGCCTCCCGAGCTGGACACGTCAACACGGCTCGTCGTTCCGGCCTTCAGGTCTCTGACGAAGATGTCGGTCACGCCATTCGTGTCGCCCGACACGAGGTCCGGTGCGGACGACGTGAAGACCACGAGCAGACCGTCACTCGTGACCTTGGGCTCGGTGCTTGAACCGGTGGCCTGACGCTCGTCACTGGTCACACTCGCCCGGGTCAACCGGCCAGCGCGGGACACGAAGACGTCGGTCGCGCCATTCGTGTCTCCCGAGACCAAGTTCGTGGCCGCCGACTGGAACGCGACCGTGATGGCGGTGAACTGGATGCTGCCCTCGCTCGCCGATGGGTGGCTGCTCGGACCGTTGGCCTGAGCTCCCACGCTTGACTGACTGAGCCGAGAGGGGGGATCACCCTCATCCCAGTCGGCGAAGACGTCCTGAACTCCATTGGTGTCCGGCGTCACGATGTTGCTGGCCTTCGACGAGAAAACGAGCGTCTTCGGCCGGGACGGCTCGCTGCTCGCTCCGTTGAATGCTTCCCCGCCGTAAAGCTCCATGGAGTAAGGCGGGGCGAAGTAGTTGTCACCCCAGCCGGGACCGAACAGGAACACGTCGGCAACCCCGTTACGGTCGCCAGTGACAAGGTCTGAGGCAGTGGACGAAAACGCGATCGCACCGGCGAGGTCCGGAGCGGAAGGGGTGCCGACCGAGACGTGCCCCGACGCGTTGACACTGGCCAGCGTCGTGGCGCCGGGATCGCCCGGTTCCGCGCCGGACGGTGTAGCCACGCAGCCGATGGTCACCATCGATGTGGCCAGGACGAGGGCGGTGGTGAGTTGCCATCTCATGCTGAGTCCCTCCGAACCTGGGGCTCAAGGGGAGCCCGCTCCCTCCAGTGTGGCGACTGCACACTGCAGCGGCGGGAGAATGTCTTGGACCGGCGGAATCCCCGTGGTCTAGGTCATCACCGGCCTCGTGGTGCGCGTCGCCGCTGACGCGAGCCGCGTCCTTTCGCCGCCTGCCGGGCGCGTGCGTCTCACCCACATGATGCCGATGAGCGATAGTCGCCCGACGTCAAAGGACGTGGGTCACACTGGCCCGATGGAGTCCGAATCCCCGCGCGACCGCAGCGCCGCCGTGGCAGCGCACCGAGCGCACCAATCCGATTGGCGCGAGAAGGAACTTGGCTGGCCCGCCGGGCCACCTACGCACCGTGGAGCAGCGAAGCGCTACCCGGTTCTGGGCAGTTGCCTCGCACCCGAGTTCGACGGGCGATCTGCGAAGGCTGAAGGGCTCAACCTGATGTCCCCGGCCGCGAAGTCCTACGCGGATGCCCGGCTGGCCCAGCTTCAGACCCTCGGCGGCCTCGCCGAGGACGACCGCCTGTGGCGGAACCTGCTCTCCAGCCAGCCGCTGGCCTTCAGCATCGCAGGCGAACTGCGTGAACACCCGGCAGCGACCGCCCGGGTCTTCGCCGCGTTGACCGGACAGCAGGTGGCCTCCCTCGAAGACCTTGCCGACACCCAGACCCCCTCGCATGACCTGGGCGGCATCGAGGCCGAGTGGTTCCCGCCCAGGGACCTCCACACCGGGGACCGCTCCGGTTTCGACATCGCCGCGTACCTGCGGCTGCAGGAAGGAGAGAGCCTGCTGGTTTCGGTCGAGGTCAAGTACGTCGACACGTTCTCGGCCAAGAAGGTCACGTGGGAGCGGTACGCCACCCAGCTGGCCTCGGCCGGGCTGGACGAGGGGTCGATGACCCGCATCGTCGCCGCCGGTGGTAGCCAGTTCCTGCGCTCCGTCCTGTTGACGGACTCGTTGCGCCGACACGGGCTGCGCCGTCGGCACGAGGTGCATCGGACCTTGGCGGTCGTTCTAGGTCGCCAAGATGACCGGAACGCGAGGAAGGTCGTGCAGACGATCGCAGCATGCCAGCCACACACCCCGGTCGCCTACTGGTCGCACGAGGACTTCTTCGACGCGTGCGCTGCACAGCCGGAGCTCGCCCGGTGGGCTGGGCGCATGCAGCGGCGCTACGTGCTGGCGGTGGGGAAGACCTGGACTTCCGAGTGACCTCGCCGGGGCAGTCCCAAGTCGCCGCAGCAAAGATCCCCAGGATCTCGCCGATGTGGACCCGGCTTGGATTACAGCTGCCACACTCCATGAGCGGTATTCGGGTCGAGGAAGGCCTCGCTACAACACCGACCGCGTAGTGGACCCAGGTCCACCGATCAGGCCCTAGGGAACGCCGGTGTATGGCCCGTCGACGTGCGTCACTTCGGCTCCCCTCTGTTGTCAAGGTGCCGGGACCGGCTCTTTGGAGTCTGCGCCGGCGCTGGTCGCCGTCAAGGTCGTTCGTCCGGTGGGGCGCTGCACCTTGACGGCTCCGGCTCGTCGGCGCGGCTGCTCAGGAGCCGAGCCCGGGCGGGGCTTCGCAGGGGTTGTGGCGGCGGGTAGCGTCGTGGGTGCGGGTCCGGGAAGTGGCTGATCCGAAGCGCTGGTGAGCGGGTTCGAGCCGGCCGCGCTGGATTCTTGAGTCGCCCCGCAGTGCCCTCCCGGGCCCGCCCCGGCCGCGCGGGCGTCGGTGACGAGCTGGCCGTACAGCGCGTCGGAGATCCTTCGCTTCAGGCATCGCAGCGCCTCGAGGGGCTTCTTGCCCTCGGCGCACTTGCGCCGGTAGTAGGCGCGCCCGTCGGTGTCCAAGCGGATCTGGCTGATCGCAGCGATGTGGATCATGTGGTTCATCCGCCGGTTCCCGGCCCGCGACAGCCGGTGTCGGTTCTGCTCGCCGGAGGACGCGTCCAGCGGCGCGGTGCCGGTCCAGGACGCGAACCGGTTCCGGTCGGCGAAACGGGCCACGTCACCGACGTCGGCCAACGTCCGCGCCGCGACGACCGGACCGACGCCACTCAGGTCCATCAGCTGCGACCCGCGGGCGATCACCATTGCATTGAGCTCTTTGGTCAGCGCTTTGATCTTCTTGTCGACCGCGACGAGCTCGGTCAGCTGCTCGACCGTGAGCCGCCGCCGGGTCTTGCCGGCCAGGTCCCGCGGGCGGACCGAAGCGAGGATTGCTTTGGCCTGCAAGGGAGTCAGGTCCTTCTTCGCCTTCCCGGGGGTCAGCTCGGACAGCAACCGCTGTAACCGGTTGACCGTCTGCACCCGCGCCCGGGACAGCTCATCGCGGCGGTCGGCCAGCATCCGCAGCGCCTCCAGCTCGTCGTCGTAGGACAGCACCCGCAGACCTTTCGTGCGTGCCGCGACGACCGCGACGGCGTGCGCGTCGTGGGCGTCGGTCTTGCGGTTGTGCCCCGTGTCGAGCGACCTCGCCCGTGCCGACAGCTTCGCCGGCACGTCGACCACGCGCTCCCCGTCGGCGAGCAATCGCTGCGCCAGCGGCCGGCCAGCGCCATTGCTGCCCTCGACCGCCCAAACCCGCTCCGGGCAGGCACGCACCTGTGTGCGCATCGCGGCATAGCCGGCCTTGTCAGTGGGGAACCGTCCCGTCGCCACGACTCTCTCGTGGGCATCGACGACCTCGATCGTCACCGACAGCTTCTGGGGATCGACCCCGATGAACACCATCGCCATGTCGCCACCTCGTCCTCGTCTCATCGTGGACCTGCAAGGAGTCGCGAGGCGGGCAATGCTGTTATGAGCAGGGCAGTCCCCTCTGGAGCCACGCCTCGTCACGGCGCCCGGCGGGCAGCAAACCGAAAGAGAGCCACACCGATCACCCTGGTGGGCAGCCGCGAGAAGAGCAGCCCGCCGAGCACCTGGAACCGAGTCTGGCCGGACACGGGTCCTGCCGACAATCGTCTAACAGCCGCGAGCGCGGACATGTCACTCCGCCGCCTAGCCCCGCGGGGGCACGGACCATAGGCTCGGTACTACGCTCCGCAGGGACGCCCATAACGGGCGTCGAAAGGGCTCGCTTACACGCCTTGAAGCGCGACCTTCACAGTGCTGGCATGCGCAAAACTCCGCGGCAGCTCTCCGTGGCCGGCACTGGGGGTCCGCCCTCAAGGCTGTGGTTGTTGTCATCCTTCGCGGTCGGCGCCTGCCTCAAGCCGGCGAAGGAAACCCAACCCTTGCCATCGGCAAGATGGAACCAGATGTCGCTGTTCCACGGTGCTCGGTTGCGCGGGTAGGCCGGCTGCGTCTCGGTCCAGCCGTCAACGGTGACCAGTTCATTGGGGCTGAAACCGCCAACCTTTTGACCCCCTGGAAGAGGGACCGCACGTATGGCGGCGCCGACGGGGTCGTAGCGATTCTGCGCGAACACCGTGAAGGGCTGGCACCCCCCGACGATGGTTGCGACACCGTCTGGTGATCGGGCCCCCCGTAGGTAGTACCAGTCGGCCGATCCAGCAGCCAAGGCAAGGACCACTAGGACACTCGCAACACCACGGGACTTGGAGGGGTAAAGCACGTAGAGGACTAGGAGCCCGACCACAGCACCACAGGCTGCCATAACTACGTTGCCGACCTGCGTAAGGTAAAGCTGAAAGTAGGCAACGAGGCCAGCGGCGATCCCGGTAAGAACTGCGGCGACCGCGAGTGCCCAGTGTGGCGGTTCGTGAGTATTTGTCGAGCTTTGCTGAGGGATGGTCACTTCGCCTCCCAGTGTCGCGGTCGCTACCTTGCCAGGAACACGGGCCAGCCCGTCGTTCCATTGTGCGGTCTCCGAGATCGCGTCGTCACGCACAAGAACGCTGATCTACAACCCTTGCGGACGCGCCCATGGCGATGCATCTCCTGCCACAGATCAGAGGCGTCCTCTACCGGCCTGGTAAGGACCGCTGCGTCTGCGCGATGGCGGCCGAGGACCCGAAACCTCGGAGGCTCGGGCAGTCGACGAAAATCTCGATATGTCGGTGCGTGATGCTGAGTCTTTCCGCCGCCTGCAGACCGGGCCGAAACGCTGGCAGGTGGCTAGCGTCGATAGGTCCATGCGCCTGGCCGCCAGCGGCGGGCGGGGTCTAGGTCAGTGAAGCATCGCCGCGCGAGGTGACTTCATGTCCGGCCCGTCCACCCTTCTACCGTCCAGCCCGCGACCATGTCCAGGGCCCAACTCGCCGCCGTGTCCTTCCTGGCGCGCTACGCCGGGAGCACCCACTCCCTCTACGCGTTCCAGCTGCGGGAGTGGTTCGCGTGGTGCGAGATCAGCGGGCTCGACCCGCTCCTCGGGATCCAGCGAGCACACATCGAGCTCTACATCCGTCACCTCGGCGAGCGGGGCCTGATGGATTCGTCCATCGTCACGATGATGCACGCCATCCGCGGCTACTTCCGCTTCGCCCACATCGACGGGCTCATCAATGCCGACCCAGCCGTGTACGCGCGGCTACCCAAGATCCACCGCGACGAGTCCCGCACCCAAGGACTGGACCGGCTCGAACTGACCGTTTCCTCCAAGTCGCCCCGACCATCACCGTCCACCACGGCGCCCTGGCCTACCTGCTCGGCATCAACGCCCTCCGCGCCTCAGAAGCCGCCGCGGTGCGCATCGAGGACTACGCCGATACCCTCCGCGGACACCGCGTCCTGCACCTAGTCGGCAAAGGCAACAAGCCCGCGACCATGCCGGTCACCGTCCCCGTGCTTCGAGCGCTCGAGGCCTGCCGCGGCCAACGAACGTCCGGGCCGCTGGTGCTGCGACCGGTCTCAGGCAACCCGATCGACCGACGCGACGTCTACCGAATGGTCGCCCGGATCGCGAAGACCGCCGGCATCCCGCGGCACATCAGCCCCCACTCGCTACGGCACGCCGCCATCACCAACGCGCTCGACGCCGGCGTCCCTCTCCGGGACGCGCAGATCCTGGCCCGGCACGCCGATCCGCGCACCACCGAGCACTACGACCGCGCCCGCGGCAACCTCGACCGACACGGCGTCCACTTCCTGACCGCCTACGTCGCCGGCGTCTGAACCGCCTTGGCGCACCCGCAGGAGGCCGACTGGGGCGGGCATCATCAACGCGTCGATGCGGAACTTCGGCGTGCGTCGGGGCCGGTGGGGTCGCTTCCGCCGCGGATCGGTAAGGAAGCGTCGAGATTGGTCTGCACGGCTACGAAATGCTGCCCTTCGTGTGCCGGCATCAGCGCCCGTGTGCTAACTCTGGCGCGGCAGACCGTCCCGGCTGAGGTCTGTGCCCTTATCCGAGTCGCTGTGGGCCTTCTCGTCGCGCCCCGCCGGTGAAGGAACCCCAAGGACTCCGGCGCGGCCGTCGCCGGTTCCGTCCTGCGACGAGAAGTCCGTCGAGGCGAGCGACGCGGGGCGCGTCGGCTCAATCTCCGCCGACTCAGTAGGGGAGACCTGGCGCATCTTCGGGGGTGCCGCTGACCACGCCTTGAGGTCGCCGAGGAACTCGGCGTAAAACGAGTCGATCGCAGTGAGCACGGAATCAATAAACGCGCCGCGACCCCGGCCACGTTTCGTGCCCACCGTCGACGAGGTTGCAACCCGGAACGCGCGGACCTCCTTCGCCGGGTCGGTGATAAGCACGCCCGGGGTCTCCCGCACGGTACGGAGCAGCTCGGCGGCGCTGGACCCGCGCGAGTGCGCTGTGAAGCACTCCACGCGCGCACTGTCGGGCGCGTTCTTCAGCTGGCGCACCAGCCAGTTCACCCGTGTCGTGGCACGGTCGTCGCGGGGGGCGTCTAGATCGACGTGGCAGGAGACGCGTCCGGAGCGAAGGTCAGCTGTGACGACCAGCTGCCCCACGGTGTCCGGGATCCGAATAGCCCCAGACATCTGACCGGTGGCGCACAGCTGTTGGGTCAGGGACTGCGCGCGTAGAGCCGGTTCGGCGAGCTCCTTACGGGTGAGGACTGGGACCACTTCGGTCCCCAGGCGTCGCCCGAGACTCAGGCTCGCGAACCGCAGCAAGGCGTCGTAGCGGGCCACGACCGTTGCGATGCCTTTGTCTGTGGCTCGAAGCGTTCCCGCGGCAACCGCGTCGCGCACGGACGTCCATGACTCACCCATATCGTCGAACTCCAGCGCTCCGGACCTTGAGTGCTCGAGGTAGCGGATGAGCTCACCGAGAATCCACGCCTGGTCGGGGTCTGCCACACCCCTGAACTCCTTCTGCATAACCGCCTCGGCCAGGACCTGGGACCAGGACAGGTGGTGCAGGTTGACCTTGCGCAGCTTGCGTTTGTCGATCTTGGTCGGGTGTTGGCCGGCCACGGCCGGGATCTCGTTCGAGATGGTGAGGACGGAATCAAAGCCTTGGTCGCGCGCGATATCGAGGTAGTTCTCCAGTTGTTCAGCGGCCAGCTCGTTACTGCCCGTCTTGACCTCCACAAGAGCCGTCCAAGACTTCACCCCGCGGGAGACGCGGATGAGCCCATCTGGGTACAGCTTCCTTTCCCCCAAGACGAACGGCACCTCGATAAAGCACTCGATCGCCCCGGCAGGAGCGCCCAGCGGTCGGACCAGCGCGCGGCCATACTCCCTAACCGCGGTCATTACGGCGAGCAAAGCTGACGTCGCCCGGCGCTCCTGCTCCTCGGCCCCGTTGATGCCGGAAGTGGGGATGAGTCGTGCTTCGTTCCACGAGTGCTCGGCCATAGGATTCCCGTCCGGAAATTCGGAAGTGACAGCCCCGACCGTACCGCCGCGATGGCGTACTGCGCCCGCTATCGGCGGCGTGCGATGTGGCATCGGACCTCGCGCCATGGGTGACGCCATGGCTACGCCGACGCACTGATCCCCCTGACTCGGAGAGCTCAGTGAGTGCGCCACACCGCCGCGGGCTGGCGCTCGCGCTTAGGCCGCGCTGCTTTGTTTATCGCGCTCGCAAGGTAGACGTTCGCCACGCTTCCGCGGCCCGGCGTCTTCAGGAGTGCGCCGGCGCTCAGGCGTCGCATTGATCCGCTCCTAGCCCATGCGTCATGACCTTTGCCTTGACTACCACCCCCCGGAAGTGGACGACGCGGACGGAGCAGGAGTGCCCGTCCGCGTTCACGCCTAGCTCACGGGCGAACGCGTGAGCATCCGACACTTCTCTCGTTAACGCGGCGAGCTCACTTTGATCTTTCCCGAACTGCAACGAGGAACCAACTAGCACCGCCTTGGCGAATGAGCCCTTAGCGCCACACCAAACCAGGAATGACCGGTGCCACGCCAGCGCTGGCTGCTGCAGCCGATCGCCAACCAGTGCCGTGCGGTTCATACCCTGATAAGCGGTAGCGACACAACGGTCGTACGCGGCGACAGCGTTGGCCATCCACGTGCGCGCATCGTCCTCATCGCCTAGCTCACGAGCGACCGCCGCGCCGGCAACGCATGCGACCGCTGCAGCGCGAGGCGGCATGTCAGGACGTGCTACCGCGTCAAGCAACTTTGACCGCGCCTCGCGCAACAACTCGGACCTGCGCGGTTCCTTGCTTTGGGCCGCCCACTTAACGCGGTTCAAGCCTTCATGAAGAGGAGCTTCGACCAGTCCCCGCAACCGGGTCTCGAGGTTCTTCAAGGCCTGGTCTGTCGATGAGCGAGCAAGGCCAGCTGCCTGGGCCAGAGACAGAATCGTCTTGGCGCTGGAGAGCACGCTCACCACAGACACGAGTCCACACCTCCGTCGACCGAGTGCATCCCTACCCCTGTTATAGGCGGGAATCATCTGCCCGGCACCGATATCGGCTCGCGGAAGCCTACGAGCGACGACCCACACCCAGATTCGCCTGCCCGCCCTCAAGCGACCCAAACCATGGCCGAGGAGCGCCGAGAGCAGGTCTGAGCTGCGTCACATCGCCGCGAGCAGGGCATGTTTGGTCGCGGCGGAGGGTGCGCCGCAAGACCTCTGCAGCGCCGTGTGCTGGGTCCACGGCGGCCGCCCTCCCTGAGCAGGCATGGGTCATTTGCTGGCGGGAGGTACAGACCTCGCGGATGACAAGGCGCGGAGTCGCCGCGTGCCGGTGGCCGGAGGTCTCCCCATGAGGAGGCACCTCATTTCGGATCTCTGAGCGATGTTGGGGAGATCGCCGCGAACAGGCTCCTCGAGCGCGATCATGGTCATGCACGTGCTCATGCCTCCTGCTGGCTCCCGTTGCAGACGTCGCATCGGGGATTGGTGGCCCTGGGTGAGGCTTCGGCGCGGATGACCTGTCGGGAGTTGGTGAGCATGAGCCTGCGTCCTCTAGGAGCTCTTGTCTTGCTGGTCGGCTTGTTTGCTCCACCGACCACGGCGCCTCCGACCGCCTTAACGGCATCGGCGGTCATGGGTGTGACAAGCCGGGTCAGCGTCGCCACTGGAGGTGCGCAGGCCAACAGTTCCAGCGCTAGCCCAGTACTCAGCGCTAACGGTAGGTTCGTCGCCTTCACCTCGAGTGCCAGTAACCTCGTGCCCAAGGACACCAACGATTGGCCCGACGTCTTCGTCCGGGACCGACTGACCGGCGCCACAAGCCGCGTCAGCGTCACCAACACGGGAGTTCAACTCGATATCGGCAGTTTCGTGACGTCGATCAGCTCGGACGGCCGGTACATCGTCTTCGAAGAGGTTGGTGATCCAGGCGCGGGGTCCGCGGGCGTTTTCGTCCGGGACCGCAAGGCGGGGACCACGACGCTGGTGAGTGTCTCCACGGCAGGGACACCGGCCTACTTCGAATCGCGCGAAGGAGTGATCAGCGGGGACGGCCGCTACGTCGCCTTCAGTTCTGCGACGACCGACGTGGTCCCTGGCGACACGAACGACAGCACCGACGTGTTCGTCCATGACCGGCACACCGGCACCACGAAGCGGGTCAGCGTTGCCACGGGCGGAGATCAGGCCGATCGCGAAAGCTATCGGCCAACCATCAGCGAGGACGGCCGCTACATCAGCTTCATGTCGACGGCGACCAACCTGGTGGCAGGAGACACCAACGGACAGCTGGATGTCTTCCTGCACGACCAGGTTTCCGGTGACACGACGCGGATCAGCGTCGCTACCGGGGGCGCTCAAGGCAACGACCTCAGCATGGCGCCCGCGATCAGCGCGGATGGTCGGCACATCGCATTCGCGTCCTATGCCACCAATCTCGTGCGCGGAGACACAAACCACGCACTCGACGTCTTCCTCCATGACCGGATCACCGGGGAGACGGTCCGCAGCAGCGTGAACACCACGGGTATGCAGGCCAACAACACCTGCTCCTCACCAAAGGTCAGCCGGGACGGTCGCTACGTCACCTTCGAGTCGTCCTCGACCAACCTGGTGGCCGGTGACACCAACCAGGCTTCGGACGTCTTCGTCCACGACCAGACCACCGGCGCAACAACTCGAGCAAACGTCTCCACCGCCGGCAGCCAAGCCAACGTCGACTCGGGCACCAGCGCCGAACCCGCGATCAGCGCCGACGGCCGCTACGTCGCGTTCGTCTCCCTGGCTAACAACTTGGTGGCAGGAGACACCAACAACCCGGACCCGCAAAGCTTCACGGGGGTCGACGTGTTCGTGCGCGACCAGCTCACTGCCGTACCGCAGACGCGTTTCGGTGACTTCAACGGTGGCGGGTGGTCGGACGTGATCGCTCGGCAGACCTCGACCGGTTCGCTCTGGCTCTACCCCGGTAACGGCGTCGGCTTCACCGCTAGGACCGAGGTCGGCACCGGTTGGAACTCGATGAGTACCATAACTCGCCTTGGTGACTTCGACCGGGACGGCCACGAGGACGTCATCGCTCAAAACAAGACGGGAGTTCTCTGGCTCTACAGAGGGACCGGCCACGGGTTCATGTCACGAGTCAGGATCGGAGCTTCGGGGTGGAACGCCATGCGGGAGGTCACTCCCGTAGGGGACCTCAGCGGCGATGGATACCCCGACCTTTTGGCCGTCCAAACCTCGACCGGAGCCCTATATCTCTACCCCGGACGGGGAACGTCGTTCGGCGCAAGGCAGTTGCTCGGCTTCGGCTGGAACAACATGAGCGAGCTGGCTGGAGTCGGCGACTTCAACGGGACGGAGACCCGGACCTGCTCGCCCGCCAGGACGCAACCGGGGAGCTGTGGCTCTACCCGGGTCGAAGCGGCGGCTTCGCCGCAAAGAGCCGGATCGGCCGCGGCTGGAACGGCATGCGAGACCTCACCGGTATCGGCGACTACGACCGCGATGGTCACCCCGACCTGTTCGCGGTGCAAACCACGAGCGGCAAGCTGCTCATGTATCCCGGCCGAGGCACGTCGTTAGGGGCGTCCTTGCAAGTCGGGACAGCCTGGACCGGCTACCGGCCGCTGCTCTAACCACCATGTCTACTCGCTGCCAGTCGAAACGGCTGCGCCGAACACGCCGCTTGGACGGCACCCGCACCCTCCCCTACCTGCAGGAGGTGGCTCAGGATGATCTGGACACCCACCGCGTCTCTTCGCCGCCTGTCAGGCACATCTCCCATGGCACGAGTCCGGGATTAGCTCTGCATGTCGCGCAGCGCACAGACATCCCCGAGCCCCCGGCGCACTCTCAACTCATGAACACGAAAAAGAGCTTGAGATGCACTATCGGCCGGCACCGCTGGCAGCCCACCACCGTCGCTGGGATGCGCGAACGGGTCTGCGTTCTCTGCGGTCGCAACCACTTCGACGCCTCGGTACATCCAGACCGAAGCTCGGGCGAGGACACATCCTTCCACTTCATTCCCTGGGGCGCCGGAGGAGGCGGGGGCATCTTCTGAATCGCCACCGACAACAGCGGCGACCTCAGCACAGATGACTTTCGCGAGGCACTGTTCGCCGCCGAGCACCGAGTGCACTCGACGCAAGCGGCTGCACCATCCGCGTCATTTCGCCGCCAGTCGACCGTCAGAACCGCCAGTCAACCGTCAGAGTGGTGCTCGGTGAGGAGGTATCGCGTGGAGCTGGCTCGCGAAGACGTGTAGTCGTGGCTGGGCAGCGGAAGCCGGGGGGACCGGCTTACGTGTGGTCGGTCGAGCGGGGGCATCGGTCGAACGTCGCCGACCCATGTGGTCGCGGCGAACGACGAGGACCCAACGACTTGATACTGCTGGCCGAGGCGAGCGAGCGTCCCGGCCGTTCGCCGGTGGGATTCCCGGATCCGTCAGATCCGGGCGCGGCGACGACGACGAGACGGCCGGGACGATGAGAGTCCCGGCCGTCTCGGCCCGATGCTGGGCCTGCCCTTTCGGGCGTGCCGCCATGGATGCGTCGCCCTGTTCAGTGCGCTTCCCGGCTGAGGGTGAACCGCGCTGCGACACCTGAAAGGGCGATCGCCCACCCGGCGAGGACGGCGGCAGCCACCCAAGGGCTCAGCATCGCAGTGCCGGCAGCGCCGACCGTGGTCAGGGCGACCGCCGCCCCAGCGGGCAGCCACTTGGCGACCTCCGGCGCGAGGGACGCGAGGATGCCGATTTCGATGATCATCGTCCAGCCGATGCCGCCGAGGATCGCGGCGACCGTGTTGCGGGTCAGGGCACCGAGGGCGACGCCGAGCAGCCCGAAGAGTGCGGTCGCCACGGTGGTACCGACCCACAGCTGCACGAGGTCTATTGGGAGGGTGTGCACGCCGCGTGCACCGTAGATCACGACCGCCTCGACCCAGGCGAGACCGAAGGTCACAGCGCCGACGACCGCACCGAGACCGGTGGCCGTGACGAGCTTCGCGACGAGCACCCTGCCGCGCCGTGGCGTGGCCAGGTAGGTGGAGATGATGGTGCGGCTGCGGTACTCCCCCGCGATGATGACCACGCCCATGGCGAGCATCACCATCGAGGTCAGTGCGGCGACCGACAGCGTGTGGCTGACGTGAGCGGTCGACCCGAAGGCCGGGCCCCCGGGGTTGGGCACGAGGGCGTTGGAGGCGACCGACAGCCCCCCGAGGACGACGGTGACGGCCAGGCTGATCCACGCGGCCGGCGTGGTGCGGAGCTTGTGCAGTTCGAGGGAGATGAGGTGGTTCATGACCAGGCTCCTTGGATGTCTGTGGGGTGGTTGTGGCGGGGGTCGGTGGAGTGGGTGACGGCATGGAAGACCGACTCCAGGTCGGCATCCCCGACGAGGTCGGCCAAGGGCCCGGCGGCGGCGAGTTTGCCGCCGTTGATGACGATCAGGTCGTCGGCGACTGCCTCCACCTCGCTGAGCAGGTGGCTGGAGAGCAGGACCGTGCCGCCTTGGTCCGCGAAGGACCGCAGGTACTGGCGCATGCCGCGTATGCCGTCGGGGTCCAGTCCGTTGAGGGGCTCGTCGAGGACGAGCACCGACGGACCGGCGACGACTGCCGAGGCCAAGGCGAGCCGTTGGCGCATCCCGAGGGAGTAGCCCCCGACACGACGCCGTGCGGCGGCGGCCAGCCCGAAGTGGCCGAGCACCTCCGCTGCACGGTCTGGCGACATGCCAGCCTGGCGAGCGGCGATGCGCACGTGGTTAAGGGCGCTGCGGTTCGGGTGGAAGCCCTGGTCGAGCACGGCACCGACGACCCGGGTGGGGTAGGGCAGGTCGCGATACGGCAAGCCGTCGATCGTCGCCGTCCCGCTGGTCGGCTCGGCGAGGCCGAGCAGGATCCGCATGCTCGTGCTCTTGCCGGCGCCGTTGGGGCCGACGAACGCCGTGATCCGACCGGGCATGGCCACGGCGGTGAAGCCGTCGAGAGCCAGCACGTCGCCGTAGCGCTTCGTGAGCTGGTGGAAGGACAGTGTTGCCATGGTGCGCTCCTTGTCGTGGTGCCCGTTCTGCGGGGCGTGGTTCCACCATCCGCCGCGGCTCGGGTAGTCGTCGTCGGCCGGTGGAGTGAACCTGGCCGTGCTGCTCCCGGACGATCCGAGCTGCCCCGGCGTCACGACATACATCTGCGGGAGTACACCTCGGAGCCGATCCCCGCGGCGTTCGGCCCGCCTACCCTTGAGCCATGGCCCCCTTTGCCCGGCCCAGGCCGCGGTTTGACCCGCGGGTCTTCGACGCCGTGGTCGCCGTCGCGCTGCTGGGCCTGCTGGCGTTGTCGTTCCCGGGCAACGTCCACCCCGGCCAGCGCCCCGCCAGCGGAGTTGCGTGGGTCATCGCGTTGGGTCTGACCGCGCCGTATGCCGTCCACCGGCAGCATCCGATGGCCGCCACCGTCACGGCTCTGGCGGCTCTGCTCACCTGGTCGGTGCTGCACGTAGCGCCGTATCCGGGCGTGTGCCTCTTCGTCCTGGTCTTTGGCGTCGCCCTGCACGGCACCCGCCGGCAAGCGGTGGTCACCTACGGGACGACGGTGGCCGCACTGGCCGTTGCCCTCGCGCTTCAGCCCCCGGGAGTGGCGGTCGTCAACGACTGGGTCAGCACCCTGCTCGCCGCGAGCGTGGCCATGCTGGGGGGCATCAGCCTCCGGCAGCGGCGTCAGCGCTGGGCCTCCTTGGAGGAGCGGGCACAGCTGGTCGAGCGGGAGCGCACCGAGCGTGAGCGCGCCGCTGTTGCAGCGGAGCGACTGCGGATCGCCCGCGAGCTGCACGACGTGGTCGCCCATGCGATGTCCGTCATCGCGGTGCAGGCGGGCGTCGGCTCACACGTCATCGACACCGATCCCGACAGTGCCCGGTCCGCGCTGAGCGCCATCGAGGTGACGAGCCACCAGGCGCTCGTCGAGATGCGCCTGATGCTTGGGGTGCTGCGCGATGACGGCGAGACCGCGGACGTGCGCCCGGCGCCCGGCATCGAAGACCTCCGCGCGCTGGCCCTCGAGATGCGTCGGTCCGGTCTCGGGGTCACGCTCCAGGCACCAGCGGCACGCGAGGTGCTGGCGGTGCCGGCGCGCGTCGAGCTCACGGCATACCGCGTGGTGCAGGAGTCGCTGACGAATGTCCTCAAGCACGGCGGGCCCGTCGCGCACGTGCGCGTGGGTGTGGAGGACGGGCAGGTGTCGATCGAGGTCACCGACGACGGCCGGCCCCCCGACGCGCGGCTCGCCGGGGACCGAACGGCGGCCGCTTCCGAGGAAGGCGGCGGTCACGGTCTGGTGGGCATGAGGGAGCGGCTGATGCTCTACGGCGGGACGCTCGAGGCCGGCCCGCGGGCGGGCGGCGGCTTCCGCGTGAAGGCGTGCCTGCCCACCGGTGCGGAGACGTCGTGACGTCGCCGGTGCGCGTCGTCGTGACCGACGACCAGGCGCTCGTGCGCGGCGCCTTCGTCGTCCTTGTCAACTCCGCCCCGGACCTCGAGGTGGTCGGCCAGGCCGGCGATGGCGCCGAGGCCGTCGACCTTGTGCGGTCGCTCGCGCCCGACGTCGTGCTGATGGACATCCGGATGCCCGTCATGGACGGCCTGACCGCGACCCGCGCCATCGCCGCCCTCGACAGCCCGACCAAGGTGCTCGTGCTGACGACGTTCGACCTGGACGAGTACGTCTTCGCTGCCCTGCGGGCTGGTGCCAGTGGCTTCCTGGTCAAAGACACCCCTCCAGCCGAACTGCTCGAGGGAATCCGGATCATCGCCCGCGGCGACGCCCTGCTCGGCGCCACCGCCACCCGACAGCTGATCGAGCAGTTCATCCGGACCACCCCTGCGGAGTCCCACACCGTGCGGCCGCAGCCCGGATCGCTCGACGTCCTCACCGAGCGCGAGGTGGAGGTGCTCACCCTCGTGGCTCGCGGGATGGCGAACCACGAGATAGCTGCAGCACTCTTCGTGGCGCCCGCCACGGCGAAGACCCACGTCAGCAGGCTGCTGACCAAGCTCGGGGCGCGTGACCGCGCGCAGCTCATCGTCACCGCCTACGAGTCAGGCCTCGTGACTCCCGGCTTCCTCTGACGGATCGCGGCCACGGTCGTCTTAATGAGTCGCGCCCTCAACCTATCGTCGAGGTTTTGTCGCCGGAGCCCGCAAGCCCCTGTCGTGGTGTGTTTTCGAGTAGGCGGTAGAGGTCTCGGGCGACGTAGCGGGCTAGGCAGCGTTTGATCTCTCGGCCGGTCTTGCCTTCGGCCGTCCGGCGGGCAACGTATTCGCGGGTGGCTGGCTGGTACTGGAAGCGCCTCTAACGCCAGATGGTCGAGCTCCTGATCAGGCCAGCTCCTCCCAACCGGGCCGGGGCCGGCGACCACGAGCGGACAGGTCGCACCAAGGCACGAGGCCAGTCACTCCGGGGGTCACACTCGCGGTCACCAACCACAGCCCAGCACCTTCAGGCTGCGTTGGCGATCCTCACAGTCATTCCGCCGCGGAGCGGCCATGCCCTTGCGCCGCATGACGGACGACGGCATCCCGCTCACTCTCCCGGGAGGGAAGGAAATCACCGACCCGTCTCACCCGACCCTGACGTACACAGCGCCGGGACAGACACTGAACGTGGTCCAGCGCGGCGACCCGAGCCTGCCGACCGCGTCACCCGAGTCTGATGGATGTGCCTGATCGGCCGATCCGCGGCAGCCGATGGGGGTAGCCTCCGAGATGGCCGGGCGCCATGGATCGGTGCCGACGAACTGCTCTCGACCGGCCGAGATGACCGTGCCCGTGGCGGGGAAGGGGGGTCAACAAAGCGTTCTGGCGCGCCGGCGATTCCTCTTTCCCACCGATCAGAGGTACGCCATGAACAAGAACCGATGGCTAGCGACAGTTGGTGCCGTGGCCGTGGCGGCAGGTTCGCTGCTGACCTTGGGGCCGACCGTCAGCTCCGCCCAACCCTTTGGATTCCAGAGTCTCAACTCCGTCCAGAAGAGGCATGTGTCTGGCCTGCTGTCCTCCGAGCTCGACGTGAGCAACACGGCTCGACTCCGCGGCGCCGCGCCCGTGCGCAGCACCCCGAGAGTGCCCCAGCAGCCGGGACCGAACGGATGCAAGGCCACGCGCGGCTCGAACCTCAAGGTCAACGCCAACTGCCTGAACCTCACCGACGCCGATCTGTCCGGGCGCGGCCAGGCCCAGAACGAGACCTGGATCGCCGTGGACCCCAACGACTCGTCCCGGATCGTCGCCAGCTACAACGACTACCGCCGGGGGGACGGAACCTGCGGAGTCTCCTACTCCAACAACGCCGGACGCACCTGGGCTGACAGCACGACACCCAACGGCTTCGTCCGCGGAGACTTCGTCGGCAGTGCCAGGGAGTACTGGCAGGCGGGCGGAGACACCAGTGTCGCGTGGGACACCAAGGGCAACGTGTACTTGTCCTGCCAGGCGTTCAACCGGGGCATCGCGGTGTCGCCCAACCCGGACCAGTCGAGTGCCTTCTACGTCTTCCGCTCAACGGGCACCGGAGGCGCATCGTTCAACTTCACCGGCCGATCCGTGGCGACGCACGACGACACCGCCGGCGCCGGAGACTTCCTCCTGGACAAGCAGCTTCTGACCGTGGACAACCACGCGAGAAGCCGGTTCGCCGACAGGGTGTATGTCACGTGGACCACGTTCGCCGCAGACGGCACCGGCTATATCTACGAGGCCTACTCCAAGGACTACGGCGAGTCGTTCTCGGCTCCGGTGCTCGTCAGCAGCAACAGCAGCCATTGCGGCAACACCTTCGGGATTCCCACCCCTCGTGGCAACTGCAACGAGAACCAGGACTCGCAGCCGTTCACCGGACCTGACGGCACCCTGTACGTCGTCTACAACAACTTCAACAACGTCGTGACCGGTGCCGACAACCGCAATCAGGTGCTGCTGGCCAGGTCGACGGACGGTGGCGCGAGCTTCACGGCGCCCGTGAAGGTGTCCGACTACTACGAGCTGCCCGACTGCGACACCTACCAGGGCGCCGGTTCGGACCCAGGCAGGTCCTGCGTCGTCGAGAAGGGCGCGAGCCACAACTCGATCTTCCGGGCGAGCAACTACCCGATCGGCGGCGTGGACCCGACCGACTCCCACCGGGTCGTCGTGACCTTCGGCTCGTACATCAACCGCAGCTCGAACGAGTCCCGAGGCTGCACCCCTGACGGATTCGCCGCCGACGGCATCAACACCTACATCGGCGTCAAAGCCGGCGGGTGCAACAACGACATCGTCTACAGCTCCTCCACGGATCGTGGAGCCCACTTCTCCGGGGGGTCCATCGACCCGCGCCTGCTGCCGGTCGTCACCGACGCCAGGCGGCAGAGCAGAACCGACCAGTTCTGGCAGGGTGCGGCATTCACCCCTCGTGGGGTTCTCGTCGCGAGCTACTACGACCGCTCGTACGGTTCCGACAACTCCACCGGCTACTCGGACATCACGTTGTCCGCATCCCACGACCGGGTCGGCTTCGCGCACCGACGGGTGACCTCGTCGTCCATGCCCCCACCGACCCAGTTCGGAGGGGTGTTCATCGGCGACTACGCGGGCGTCGCCGTGACGCGCAGCACGGCATACCCGCTATGGGCTGACACCCGGACCGTCGACGAGTTCCTCTGCCCCGGCACAGGGACCCCGACGACGCCTCCGACCGTCTGCACCGGTTCGGCGCCGAACGCACCCATCGCGAACGACCAGGACATCTACGTGGCACCGGTACGCATCCCGTAGACGATCCGGTCGCCGCCCTCGGGTGCCCGCCGTCCGTGACGGGGCGCCCCTGGGAACACCTACAGGACCGAAGGAACCGCGGGTCAAGGCTCTTGACCCGCGGTTCCGGGCCCTGTCCAAGGGCGGGGTCGACCCGTCAAGCCTCCGACTTCAGCCCCGACCCGGGGAAGCTGCGCACTCCGCCGCGTCCGCTTCGCCGCGCCGCTCCGAGCGAGATCAGCCGCGAAGACGAAGAATCGTTCTCCGGACCGCTCACCAGTCAGACGGTCACCACGGATCCGGTATGCGGTCTCCACAGTTCGCCCATCAGTGACGCGATGTCCGCGCATCCTCTGTTTCGTTTCAACTGTCTCCGCCGTCGGGCCGCTTGCAGCGTCACATCGCCGCAAGCCAGGCGGTACAGCACCGTGCTCGCGCCCGGTGCCCACTAGCCCGTCGCCCTTCTGGTGCACGGCGGCCCGCAGCGCCCTGACCTTCGCGGCGTTGACGACCGACTGCGTGACGGTGTTGACGCCGTCACGGGTCGAGAGGTACGCCGACCATGTGCGCCCGACGAACGAGCGCGGGCCGGCGTCCTTGTCGTGCCCGACGAGACCATTCTCGCCAGCCTTCCACTCGGCGAGCTGGGCGAGTGCCG
This sequence comes from Terrabacter sp. Ter38, assembly GCF_024519435.1. Classification (GTDB taxonomy): domain Bacteria; phylum Actinomycetota; class Actinomycetes; order Actinomycetales; family Dermatophilaceae; genus Terrabacter. The sequence continues at coordinate 436,278 of NZ_JALJRZ010000002.1, read as the reverse complement.
GCGCCGACAGGTGCGGGTCACCGACGGGCAGCATGTGCAGGTGCGGCCGCCACGTCGCGCGGATGATCCGGCCGAACCATGACGAGTACCAGGACGGCATACGGATGTCGCATGGAAGCCGATCTCGCGGGCGGCGCCCTCGCCGATCTTGCGCTGGGCGTCGGTGAGCCCGGCGAAGTTGAGGTCGATGTGCGAGCCCGTGTCGGTGGCGGCCGACGCGGCGTTCTCCCGAAACGAGCCGAAACCAGCGATGCCTTTAATGTAGAAGTCGGGCACACCGGCCGTTCTGGTGCGGATGGTGACGAGCCGGGCGAGCTCGTTCAGCATCGGCGGCAAGTGGGTACACATCGTCATGACGGGCGCGTTGGGGGCGCAGCCCTTCCATGTGGTCTCCGCGGACATTGGGGATCTCCTCTGGACATGGGAAGGCCCCGGCGGGACCGGGGCAGCGGTTGTGCGAATCGGGGACCGGGGACCGGCTGCGTCACGCCTGTTGTGACGGGCGCGGTCGTGATGACTGAGGGTGGGCAGAGCGCGTGAGGGTGAAGCTGTTCGCGGTCGACGAGCCGTCGCTTGGCAGTGCCTCGGTCGCTCGGGTTGAGGCCCCGGGCCCGGTGTTCGTTGGCAAGGGCGGGGTCGACCTGATCTGCGGGAGCTGCGAGCACGTGGTCGCGCGGGGCCTCGAGTCGGCCTCTCAGGTCGCCAACATCGTGATGGAGTGCACGAACTGCGGCGGGCTCAGCAGCACCCGCATCTGACCGTCAGGCTTGACTCGGGTCGCTGTCCTGATAGCCGCGCTCGCGCAGCTTTACGCTTGGGCAAGCCGATCTGCCCCGACTGCAGTCCTACCCCCCCATTGGCGCTGAGCGGGGACCGTCAGGCCTTACGCCTCGGGGACCGAGGTGTCCACGGAGGCCGCGTCACTTTGCGCGCAATGGAGGAGCAAGGCATTACCGAACCGAGCGTCACAATGGCCGACGACGCCTCTTGGCAACTGCCGTTCGGTTGAGCTGCGAGGGAATTGCGTATTTCCGCCGCGGAAGGGTCACTCTCTGGAGCGTAGGGCCGCTATGCGCCCAAGTACTTGATGGGGCGGCACAGGGATGTCAGCTCGATCGGACTCCCTCGCGAGCTTTTGACCCCCCTGTCGAGTCAGAGCGCATGTGCCGCCGGTTCGCCGACGTTGGCGAGTGTGAACGCTCAGGGTGGAAGCAGGTGCGTGGCCGTCGCCGGGGGGTCGGAGAAACCGAGGGCGGTCCGTTCGATGGCCTGGTCGTGGGCCGTCAGGCGACCCTCGTGCTGGCGCAGGTGCTCCTCCCAGGTCGGCACCCAGAACTGCTCGACGAACCGGTCCAGATGTTCGGCGTCGCGGTACAGCTCCCAACGGGTCGCCCCACTGCGCAGCCTCGAGCGGCGCATGGCGCCCATCGCGGCCAGCCAATCCCTCTCGTGCTCAGCCGCGACGGTATAGGTCACCGCGATCTGCACCGGCCCCGCCGAGGGCTCGGGCGGGAGGGCGACCCGGGCCTCACCCCAGTACGCGATCGGATCCAGCGCGTCGGCGGACGCGTCGGGCACCCGCCAGAACATTCCCATCCCGGCAACGGCCGCCGACAGCCCCGCTGTCACGACAAACGTGGCGAACAGGTCGATCTGATTGGCCACCACACCCCAGAGAAGGGCTCCGAGCGCTTGGCATCCGGTGAAGACCATCGTCCAGATCGCGAGGACACGAGCCATCACCCACCCCGGCAGGAACAGCTGCAGCTCCCCGACCAGTGTGGAGATCGTCGTCGTCCAGGCCAGGCCCGCGCCGACCAGGATCACCAGCGCCGCGGGGTAGCCCTGCACCGCAACCAACGCTAGCAGCGACGCGGCCATCAACAGCCCCGCGGCGGTGAGTGTCGCGTTTGTCGACAGCACCCGGCGCACCCGGCCCAGCACGAGCGCGCCGGCGATGGCCCCGATCCCCAGAGCCGCGAACATGACCCCGTAGCCACCAGGTCCCGCTCCCAGCCGGCGCGTCGCGATCAACGGCAGCAGCGCCCACAGGGCGGATGCGGGAAGCAGGAACACCCCCAGCCGCAGTAGGACACGCCTGACGTCGGTGTCATGCCAGGCGTAACGACCACCCGCTCGCAGCGCCGGCCAGAACCGTTCACGGCCACCAGGGACCGCGGTGGGCGTGCGATGCCAGAACAGCAGGCCGACACCCAGCGGAATCACCGACAGGGCGTTCAGTGCGAACACGGACGCGACGCCCCACCCTGCGATCACCAGACCCGCGAGCGCCGGCCCGGCCGCTCGGGCCACGTTCACCCCGACCATCTCCAAGCGCGCGGCCGACCTGAGCTGGTGCCGCGGCACAAGCTCGGGCGTGCTGGCCTGCAGGGCGGGCAACTGCACCGCCGCCCCCGCACCGAGCAGGAACGTGAACACCAGCAGCAGGGACGCCGGCATCCGCCCGGCCAGCGTCAGCACCAGCAACGACACCCCGGCGAGGAGGAAGTACACCTGGACCGCGAAAAGCAGCCAGCGCTTGTCGAAGGAGTCCGCCAGCACACCCGCTGGCATCGCCATCACCATGACCGGCAGCGTGTTCGCCACCTGCACGAGCGCCACCACCGCTGCGGCGTTCGGCGAGTCGAGCAGCAGCCACTGCGCACCCACCGTCTGCATCCACGTGCCCATCCCGGAGATCAGCACCCCGACCCACAACAACGCGAACACCCGCTGCCGCAACGGCGCCCACGGCGAGGACTCCAAAGCCGATGGCTCACCCGCCGCGACAGGGTCTCCAGGACGAGGCACCGTCACCCCTCACCGCGCGGCAGACACCGCGTATCTCCCACCACGAAACCGGTGGTCCCAGTCAGCGGCGCCGTACACCGGAGGATCACGCCGCCGGTGAGACCATCGACCTTCTCAGGAGCGTTCTTCCCGCCGCCACGCGTCGAGCCGGCGCGTACGGAGAGGCGGTTGTCCATGCCGCCACGCTAGGGCCCGACGACCTGAACTGGGAGATCCTGCCAGTACCTCCCTGGACGGGACCCGCTGGCTCCCGACCAGACGTCTCCATACACGAACGACGACGCGAGCGACGACGTCCTCAACTCTGCCCCGGTCGCGGCTGGACATGCGTCCGACCGCCGCCTGACGGGCGTCGACACTGCTGGCTTCCGGTGAGCCAGTAGATGCGAGAATCGGCGTCGTGGAGGCGGATGTCGTTTCGCGCGCGGTGGCTGCGGCAATGGCGCTGGCCAAGGATTCAGGGCTGCATGTCGAGGACGTCGCCGTACTACACAACTCGAACAAGCTCGCGCTCCGTATGACCCCGTGTGAGGTGTTCGCCCGAGTGGCACCGTCGGGGCACCAGATGGCCGCGCTCGAGGTCGAGCTTGCCCAGCGACTCGCAGCAACGGCAAGCCCCGTCGCGGCGCCCGAACCCAGGGTCGCGCCGGGGGTCTACGAGTGCAACGGCTTCACCGTGACATTTTGGACCCTCTACGAGTCGGTGCACGCCGAATGGGGCTCCCCGTGCAGCTACGCCGACGCGCTGCACCGCCTGCACGCGGGTCTGCGCAGCGTCGACATCGAGACGCCGCACTTCCTGGACCGCGTCACCGAAGCTGAACGTCTGATCGCCCACCGAGACAAGACTCCGACACTCGGCGAGAGCGACCGGCAGCTCCTCCTGTACACACTTCACGACGCGACTAAACGGATCCGGGAACGCGGCGCCACCGAGCAGCTGCTCCACGGCGAACCGCATCCCGGCAACGTCCTGAACACCCCCGGTGGCCTGTTGTTCATCGACTTCGAGACGTGCTGCCGCGGGCCCATCGAGTTCGACGTCGCGCACGTGCCCAACGAGGTCAGCGCGCACTATCCCAACCTCGACCACGTGCTGCTCGCAGAGTGTCGACGGCTCGTTCTTGCGATGGTCGCCGCCTGGCGCTGGGACGTCCGCGATGAGTTTCCGGATGGGCACCGACACGGCCGCGACATCGTGACCTTGCTGCGCCAGGGTCCGCCGTGGCCCGTACTCGGAGCCCTCTCCGCCGAGTAGATGAACCCACCAGCCCAGCCGCAATTCACTCACCATCCACCAGATCGCCACATGCGACTTTTCGCCGCGCCGGCGCACAGTGCGGTCCCCGCCGTAAAGTGGCCGGGTCGGTTCAGTCGAGAGGATCCCGCCGTGGAGCCTGACAGTTCTCTGGGAGAAGCCACCCGGGCAGCGTTGACCCACAGTCAGATCATCGATCTGACGACCACTGGCCGACGGACCGGTCAACCACGGCGCATCGAGATCTTCCTGCACCATGACGACGACCAACTCTTCATCACCGGGATGCCCCGGGCTGACCGTACGCGTGACTGGATCTACAACATCGAAGCCGATCCCCACGTCGTAATTCACCTGAAGGCGTCGGTCGTCATAGACGTGCCCGCTACCGCCCGAGTGGTCACCAACATTGATGAACGCCGACCCTTCATCGAAGCGGCCGCCAAGCGATGGCGTCGCACGGATGTGTCCGACATGCTCCGGCACAGCCCGCTCATCGTGCTCACGGTCGACGACTCGGATGACCAGCACTAGGGCTTCTAGGAGCTGCATGTCCAGCGGAGGGAACTGAGCCCTTCCGGGCGTTATCGCGTCGGATCGCCTGCCCGGATCTGCGGACGCCGCAGCTGCAGGCCCCTCGATGGTGTTTCAGGAGACCCTGATCACGACCTTGCCCAAGGCGCGTCCCTCTCCGACACGAGTCAGCGCGGCTGGAACCTCGTCGAGTGTGAAGAAGCGGTCGATGTGGGTACTCACCTCGCCCGCCGCACACAGCGCGGCCAGCGGCTCGAAGAACGACGGGCCCTGCTTGACGGCGAGCACCCCGATCCTCCGACCGGTCACCCGCCCGGCCACGGAGCCAAGGGTGAGCACGCGCAACAGCGTCGGAACCGACCCACCCACGCACCGATAGCTGCCCCCTGGCGCCAGCGCACGCCGATAGGCCAACACCGAGCGATGCGCGGCCAGATCCAGAATGAGGTCGTACGCCCCGGCATCACGGGTGAAGTCGTCGCGGTCATAGTCGATGACCTCGTCCGCCCCGAGAGCCGACATGAAGCCCAATTTCCCGGCGTTGTCGACACCGGTGACGTGAGCGCCGAGCCGCTTGGCCACCTGGATCGCAAAGGATCCAGACCCACCGCCGGCACCGTTGATCAGCACTCGTGCTCCCGACGTCACCCCAGCGGTGCCCTGCAACGCGATCGCACCGGCCTGCGGGATGGTGGATGCCTCGGCGAACGTCATCTGGGCCGGTCTGTGGGCCAATACCGACTCCGGCGCGACCGCGTACTCCGCGAAGCCACCCTTCAACGCGAGGTTGTCGCCATACACCTGGTCTTCCGGCTGGAACCGGGAGACCCCTGCCCCGACCGCGTCGACCACCCCGGCGATGTCCGATCCCAGCGTCCGGCGCGCCGGAGAGCGCAGCCCGCCGATCCGCGCGTATGACGGCGACCCGCGCAGACACTCCCAGTCGCTGAGGTTGACCGACACCGCAGCGACCTTCACGCGCACCTGACCGGCGCCGGGCATCGGCACCGGCACATCCTCAACACGGAGGCCGTCAGGGGATCCGTACCGGTCGTAGACGACCGCCTTCACTCCCGTCTCCCAGCACACCACGTCATGACGGCAACGTAGCAATGCCGACGACCGCTCCGCGGAATGATCTACTGAGTCCCTCAGCGTTCCTGGTCGGGTGTCAGCTCAGCTCAGAGCCAAGAAACGTCAGGGCGTAACGGTGACGGTCCCGACCGGATCGGGCTCGGGGCGCTGGTGCCGCCCGCACCAGATAGCCCTTTCCCAGACGATTCAGGGCATTTGTGCCCCTAAATGGGGTTGGACCAGTCGCGTCGGGTGGCGACGAGCCAGTACGCCAGGAACATCGCGATCTCGAAGTACTCGGTGAGGATGACCGAGTACGGCACCTGCCGCCAGATGCAGACGCCACCGATGAGCAGTCCCACCCACATGAGGCCACTGATCAGCCGGTATGTGAGTAGCGCTCGCTTCGATGTTGGCGGCGCGGCGGACCGGTCCGCTTTGCTGCGCAGGCTAAGTGGATACGCGTGGCTTGCGGCCGCGAAGGACAGGTTGGCAATGAGCAGCCCCGCCGCAGTGAAGTGCAGGACGCCGAAGATGCTCACGCCTCCAACGAGTGTCCTGCGGCCGAAGAGGAGGAAGCCGCCGACGATGACCAGCAGGAAGACAGCTTCAGCGACCCAGGAAATCCCGACCAGGATGCTGGCGAACCTGGTCTCGTCCTTTCCCCAGCGGAAGGACCGCCAGTGCATGAGGCGCCAGTCGAAAAAGGTGAACAGGGCCGCGCTGATGAGGAAGGCCCACAGGACGACCCGCAGGTTGTCCAAGATCTGGGCTTGGGTGAGCACACCCAGGTCATGGGGGTCGCGCGCCGGGGCGGCCACGAGCATCGGCGTGAAGTTGTTCGGCACGAGGGCGACGAAGAACGCGTTGAAGCCGGCGAAGTTGAGGGCGTAGTCCTCGAGCTTGGAGCTGCTCTTGTACGCGATCAGGCAGACCCCGGTGGCCATGAGGGCGCCGACGAAGACGTCGCGCACCGGGCCCGCGTACGAGTCGCTGATCGAGTCGCGCCACACGCCGCGGGTAAGCCGTTCCCCGACGGTGGCCAGCATGAGGAAGACGGGCGGCAGGACGAGGATCATCCGCAGGTAGCGATACGTCTGCAGGGTGATATTGCTGGTGCCCTCGGCGACACCCGCCATTTGTGCGGCCATACCTCTTGACGGTACGCGCGCCAATTTAGGCATGCACCGGATTTGCTGAGTTTGTGCAGATGTTGGTCGCCGCACTCGGAGCGAGCGATTCAGACGATGTTGTCGTCGGCTCTGACGAGTCACACCCGGACAGTCGATTAGGCGGGCTGGACGCGGCGCGCGCCAACCGACGGTTTTCAAGGGTGTTGGCGTGGATGCACCATACGCACTCGACGCGAAAGCCGTAGTCCAGCAGCTGCTGCGCTATTCGACCCTACAAGACCGCCATTTCCCGCTCTTGTTCGATAACGGTCACCAGGTCGGGATCTTCCCACCACACCAAGGATCCATCACGCTCGGCGATGCTGACGACGTCGCTGTACACGTCCTCGTTCACGCCATCGATGACGGTTGAGGCCTTCGTCGCGAAACGTGTCACGTCTGGTCCGAGTCCAACGAGAGTAAAGGTCACATCGACCGACTCCCCCTCGTCGATGTGCACTTCAGCGGTGGGTCTGGGGTCCTGCTCATCGCCGATGAAGATCGCGGGCCGGGGACCGGTGCGCAACTCTCGATGACGCTGCGCTGGAGCCAACAGGCCGGCCACATCCCATTCAGCTACCAGGGCCACGTAGTCCCGGGCGGCGGACAGCTCATCGTCGCCACCACCATGCGCAGGGCTGGCGGAGGCAGAGAACGGATGAGTTTTCAGAACACGCGCCAGAGCGCCCCCCTCGTCTGTTGGCGAGAGCGAACTCTCGACAGACACACCGGAGGCGAGGACTTCTTCAAGGAAGGCCAACGCGCGGTCCCGATCGGGACTGTCGTCCTCCAGAGCGCGCAGTAGCCAACGCGTGGCACCAACGGTCGTCAGACCCGTGTCGGCCGCGATCAGCGCCGCCCATGCCGTGCCCAGCTCATCTCCGGTGACAAGCGATACGACCACCTCTGGGTCAACAGCTGCGGCGACCTTCACCTCCACGCTCAACGTCTTGGACAGGTCCAGTTCGGCCTTCCCCACGGCCGCCCCACCGGGAAGCTCCGCTACCGAAACGCCAATCGCTGGCAGTCCAAGACGCACCGTGGACGGTGAGACGCGGTTGACCACCTTGAGGACTGGCGACCGCGTCCCTTGGTCATCGAGGAACACGAACCGGCGGCGTCCCCACTGTGGCACGATCGTCAGCGCCCGATCAGAGACGCAATCCAAGGGCCCGCCAGCGCACTGAATGACCGCGACCTGCGACTCAACGTCCTTTCCGACCAGACGGCGGAAGGGCGCCAACGTCGGCGACCACACCTTGATCAGTTCGAAGGCGCTGGGGAGAACGTCGTAGGAACGGCCTTCGAGCCAGACCGAACACCCCAGACGCACCACAGGGTTCACCAGAATGTGGCGCCCAGGATCCGTCAACCAGTTCAGATTCGACAAGTCAGCCTCCTCGAACACCCGTCTCCACATCTTCACAGCAAGAACGAGCGTGCGTGAGCTGAACGCCCGGATCTACCGAGACGACTGGGTCACTCCGCAGCGAGCGGGGCGCAGGCTATTGCAGTGCCTGCTCGATCAACGGGTCAACGGAAGCGCGCATGTCTGGCGCCGGATCAACGCTGCCGTGCTGCCGTGCTGCCGTGCTGCCGTGCTGCCGTGCTGCCGTGCTGCCGGGTGGCCCGGCGGGCGGGAGGCGCACCCGCCGGGCGCGCACCGGTCCGGCTAGTGGCTGTCGCGGGCCGACTGCTGCTGGACCAGGGCGGCATGCAGCTCGGCCGGTGGCACCTCGGCCGCCAGCGCGTCGGCGACGAGATCGGCCTGGGTCCGCGGCGAAAGGCCGTCGACGGGCTGGTCCCTGTCGAGGTTCGTCGGGAAGGCATAGCCCTCGGCGCTCGCGGCGATGACGTTGGCCACGTCGCGCGGCGGCATTCCTGCGGCTCGGGCCGCGAGCAGCGCCGGGTGGACGGCCGCGACGACGCGCGCCCGGTCGACCGTCTCCATCGCCCGGCCGAACGCCGAGCTGACCTGGAGGAGGTTGGCCATCCGGCGTACGTCCGTCGTGTGGTTCGTGCCGGCCGCGTGCAGCAGCGCCGGGTTGAAGAAGACCGCGTCACCGGCCGACAGCGGAAGCTGCACGTGGTGGGCGACGAAGTAGTGCTGGAACTCCGGCCGCTGGTAGGCGACGTAGCCGTGCGTGTACTTCTGGCTGTGCGGCAGATAGAGCGTCGGCCCGGACTCGACGGGCATGTCGACGTGAGCGACGGCACCCTGCAGCGTCAGCGCCTGCGACAGAGCGTGCACGTGCGCGGGGTAACTCGCGCACATCTCGGCCGACTGGAAGCCGAGGTGGTAGTCGCGGTGCACCGTCTGTCCGGCACCGCCGGGGTTGACGACGTTGAGCTGGGAGGTGACCTGGTAGCCGGGCCCGAGCCACGCCTGCGCGACGAGCGCGACGGCGTCGTTGGCGTAGTAGTCGACGAACGCCTCGGGGTCGGCGACAGCGAGCTTCTCGAGGGCGTTCCAGATGCGGTCGTTGGCTCCAGGCTTGGCGAAGTGGTCGCCCGCGGCGGTGCCGCTCGCGCGCTGCTCGGCGATCATCCGCTCGAAGACTGCGGTCGCACGGTCGAGGGGCGCGGCGTCGAAAGCGCCTGCCAGCACGACGATCCCGGGTCCGTCGGAGAGGGCACGCGCCAGCTCGGCCTGCACGTCGGCTCTCCTCGCGTCGTCCGCGGACGTATGCCGCAGGGTGGACCAGTCGTAGACGAGGACCTCCCGCTCGACGCGGGCCGCGTGTGGGTAGTCGGCGAGCTCGGTCCGATCGGAGAGCACCGCGAGCAGGTCGGGGAGTCGGGCGTCCTCGGGACGGATCCAGCCCGTTCGTGAGCTGGTCGATGTGATGGTCATGGTGCCCTCCTCGGGCGGATCGGCGGTGATCGGGTGGGTCGGTGCACCGCTCGTGTGGTGCTGCGGCGACCTCTCAAGGATGCGGCCGACACCGGTGCCACCGAGTGGCGAAAGCACCTCAGAAAGACCTCAGGACGGGCATGCCGGGGTTACGCTCCGGAGCGTGGGCCCCCACCGAAGCCACTCGCACCGCGTGCGCGACATCGCCGAGCAGTCCGGCCTGTCGCCGGCGACGATCGACCGGGTGCTCCACGGTCGCCCGGGGGCCAGCGCGCGGGCGGTCCGCGCCGTCGAGCAGGCCGTGCTCGACCTCGACCGCCAGCAGACTCAGCTGCGCCTGGCGGCCCGGACCCTCCTGCTCGACGTCGTGGTCCAGGCCCCGTCGCGCTTCAGCTCGGCAGTCCGGGCCGCCCTCGAGGACGAGCTTCCGGCGCTGCGCCCGGCTGCGGTGCGGGCTCGCTTCCACCTGCGCGAGAACGCCGACGTCGACGCCGCCGTCGCGGTGCTCGACGGACTCGGTCGTCGGGGGCGCGTCAGTCACGGCGTCGTGCTCAAGGCACCCGACGACCCGGCCGTGGCGGCCGCCGTGGGGCGCCTCGCCCACCGCGGCATCCCCGTCGTCACACTCGTCACCGACGTGCGCGACAGCGCACGGGTGGCTTATGTCGGCCTCGACAACGCCGCGGCCGGCGCCACCGCTGCCTACCTGGTCTCACAGGTCCTCGGGGACCGTCCGGGAGACGTGCTGCTCACCCTGAGCCGGTCGTTCTTCTTCGGCGAACGCGAGCGCGCCGACGCCTTCATGGCCACCCTCGAGCGCATCGCGCCCGGCCGGCGGGTCCACGCGATCACCGACAGCGACGGACTCGACGCCACGATGGGCACCCTCGTCGCCGCCCTGCTCCGGTCGCAGGCCAATGTGCGCTCGGTCTACTCGGTCGGCGGCGGGAACCGAGCCATCGCCAGCGCTTTCACGGCTGCTGGCCGGGGGCCACAGGTCTTCATCGCGCACGACCTCGACGAGGACAACCTCGACCTGCTGCGTTCCGGGGTGCTCACCGCCGTCCTGCACCACGACCTCCATGCCGACATGCGCAACGGCGTGCGCCAGCTGATGCGCGCCCACCGGCTGGTGCCCGGCGCCCCCACCTGCGTCGCGGCCAACGTCGAGGTCGTCACCGCATACAACATCCCTCCGCGCATCCACGCCCGCTGACCGCAGACGCCCTGTGAGGTCTTTCTGAGGGACAGAAGTGGTACCGGGTCGCCGGTGGGCAGACCACGCTGGGGTCATCAACCGGGACCACGACGTCCTCGGTCGCCTCGGCGGATCGGTGCACGGTCGTGGCACCGTCACCACTCTCGAGGAGAGAACCCATGCGCGTTGGCCTCATCGGTCTCGGCAGGATCGGCTCGTTCCACGCCGACACCCTGTCCCAGCTGCCCGCCGTAGACTCCCTCGTCGTGACGGACGTCGTCCCGGCTGCACGGGACCGAGGACAGCGTCGCCGCCGGATGGAGCGACACGACACCCCTGCGCAACCTCGAGCCGGGAGCAACCTGGCCTGCCGGACCGCCGGCCACCTTCTTCATGGACCGGCTCACGACCGCCTTCCGTGCCGAGCTGCAGGCGTTCAGTCTCCATGTTCAGCGCGACGTCCTCCTCGCTCGTAACGCCCGGCCGGGCGCCTTGGTCGACTTGAGCCGGCGCACCCACCCGCGGACAGTCTCAGCCGTGCTCACCCCGTGCCGGGCCGCACCTCATTCTGCAGGTCGAACACGACGCGACGGATTTCCCACACGGCCATGTAGCGGACTCTCAGCATCTGGCCCTAATCTCTGCTCGCTGCGGCCGCGCAGCCCTTGCGAAGTGGAGGTATTCGGTGACGGTCATCAAGTCCCTCTGGGCCAGCGTCCAGGGCGACCCGGTCTTCATGCGCCGGGTCAACGGCTGGTTCACCATCTTCTGGCTCGTGATGATTCCGGTGTCGCTGGTGACGCACTGGGTCAACTCCGTGGTGTACGTGTCAGCTCTGTCGTTGTGGGCTCTCGTCTCGGGCCACTGGTCCGCGTGGCAGGCCGCTCGTGTCGAGGTGAAGCAGCACGAGGAAGCCCAGGCCGCCCGCCACGAGAAGCTGGCTGAGGAAGTCGTCGAACGGCTCGTGGAAGAGACAGACGTACAACCCCAGCCCACGACTCAGACTGTCTGAGAGGCGCGGCTGCTGGCGCGGTCTCCCCTCACCGGGTAAACCGCGACCTTCGCGAGGGGGCGGTCGCCAGGACTACCCGTCTGCGTCAGTTCGCCGCTAGCGGGGCACACACTGATACGCGTGTTCGGCCTGCTGGCTGGTGTGTCGGCACGTTGGAAAGGTGCTGCCGGGGCGATCAGGACGACACCCCAGCGGCCCCGTACGAGGGCGACGTAGAACAGACGTCGTTCGTCGGCGTGCGGATGCGGCTCGGGGTCGGCCCTGGCGAGGGACAACGCGGGGTCATCCCCCACGCCGTGTCCCGAACCACCTTCCGGCTAGAGCTCGATGTGGGCGCCCATGACGATGGTGCGCTCGGGCGGCAGGTGGAAGACCTCCGTCCGGTTCGCGGCGTTGTGGTACATCCACGCGTAGAGGCGCTTGCGCCACGTGCGTAGCCCACGGTGGCCCGTCGCCTGCACGGTCAGCACCGAGAGGAAGTAGTGGGCCTCGTCGAGATCGACGTCGAGCGCACGCGATGTTCCGACGGCCAGTGCCAGTCCCTTGGGGATGTCTTGGCTGTCGGTGAAGCCCACGTGCACCTTGACGTGCACGAACCCGTCGGTGGCGTCGCCCAGGTCGTCGACCTCGACGCGGTCGACGTGGCGGATGTGGGGCACGTTCTCGTTGACGATCTGCACGAGGACGACCCGTTCGTGGACCACCCGGTTGAAGTCGGCGTTGGCCCGTAGCGCGAGCGGCGTCGTTGTCGCGTTGGGGTGCGGGAAGACGGCCACCCCGGGAACGCGACGGACGAGCTCAGGGTGGTCGTGAAGCACCTTGAGGAAGAGCTGGAGCGGGCCCTCGAGGTCTCGTTCCTCGGCATGCAGCGCATCGGTCCCGCGCCTGAACGTTGTCATGACCGCGACGACCAGGGCCGCGATGATGAGCGGTAGCCAGCCGCCGTTGACGATCTTCGTGAGGTTGGCGCCGAGGAAGGTCAGCTCGACGGCGACGACGAGCACGATGTACACGACGAGCTTCCACGTCTGGACCTGCCACACGTACTTTGCCAGCAGCAGGAAGAGCGCGCTCGTCAGCAGCAGGGTGCCCGTGACCGCGAGCCCGTATGCCGCGGCAAGCCGGCTCGAGCTGCGGAAGGTCGCGGTCAGCACGAGCACCCCGACGAAGAGGATCCAGTTCATGACGGGCACGTAGATCTGGCCGCCCTCCTCACGGGAAGTGTGCCGCACCGCGAGCCGGGGCAGCATCCCCAGTCGCACGGCCTGCCGCGACACCGAGAAGGCGCCGGAGATGACTGCCTGCGAGGCGATCACGGTGGCCACCGTGGCGAGCAGCACGAGGGGCAGGGTCGCCCACGACGGAGCCAGCAGGAAGAAGGGGTTCGACACGACGGACGGGTCTGCGAGGATCATCGCGCCCTGCCCGAGGTAGTTGACGGCCAGCGCGGGGAAGACGACGAAGTACCACGAGAGGCGGATCGAGCGCGCTCCGAAGTGACCCATGTCGGCATACAGCGCCTCGGCGCCGGTGATGGTCAGCACCACCCCACCCATGGCGACGAACGCGACGAACGGGTGCTGGGCGACGAACATGAACGCGTAGGTCGGCGAGATGGCTTGGAGGATCAGGGGGTTCGCGACGATGTGAGGCAGACCAAGCACGAAGAGCACCGTGAACCAGAGGACCATCACCGGACCGAAGGCCTTGCCCACGACGCCCGTGCCCCAACGCTGGATGACGAACAGCCCGGACAGCACGACGAGCGCCATGGGCAGCACGAGATCGGCAAGGCTGGGGTTGGCGACCTCGAGTCCCTCGATCGCCGACAGGACCGAGATGGCGGGCGTGATCACCGCGTCCCCGTAGAACAGGGCGGCGCCGAGCAGGCCCATCGCCATCACCATTGCGAGCCGACGAGTGCCTTGCAGGTGGCGGCGCAGGAGCGCCACGAGCGCGAGGATGCCACCCTCCCCGTCGTTGTCGGCCCGCATGGCGAGGGACACGTACTTCATCGAGACGACGAGGGTGATCGACCACAGGACCATCGAGATCACGCCGAGAACATCACCTCGGGTGGCCCGCACCGTGTTGTGCTCGATGCTGAAGACCGTCTGCATCGCATAGAGCGGGCTCGTGCCGATGTCGCCGAAGACGATGCCCAGCGCGCCCAGCGCCAGCGGAAACGTCCTGCCGCTGCGGTGATGGTGGCCGTGGATGCCGCTGGGGCGCGCCGCATCCGGTCCCGCGGATTCTGGTTGCCGCGCGGCCGGCGGTGTCGCTTCGCCCGCGGACGTCACAACGTCATCGTGGCACGGGTGCTGGCGAGCCGTCCGACGAGTCCGGCAGATCCGGTAGATCACGGGCCTCACCAGATGTCCGCACTCGCCGGCACAGGCACGGAGCAGCGTGCGACGCTCCTATGCTTCGTCAAGCACCTGGCGTGGTGTTTTCGAGTAGGCGATAGAGGTCGCGCACCTTTGCGAGTCCTGGCGACATCGCGTTGCCGGTGAGGATCGTCGCTCGGAGTGAGCGTGGCGGTACGGGATCCAAGATTCTCTCCGGGGGGAGACCGGCGTCGCCAAGCCCTTCCCTGACGGGGCGGCGGGGTGAAGGCTGATCGTGTCGGTATCCAGCGATCGAGAGGAGGCCGTGGTGGCCTCAGGGCGGCGGCGCAGCACCAGGTCGAGTACAGCGGCGACCGGTTCGACTCGCTCGGCGGGGCTGAGTGGGCATCGGGTCGTGGTGTTCTTGCAGGAGAACAAAACGACCGACTTCTACTTCGCCGGGCTGGCGCCGTGGGGTGCGGCGGTACGTCATGATCGGCCGTTGCTCTCGGCGCCGCCGAACTTCGACCAGCCTCATGATCGTTCGGCCTGGGTGCACTACAAGAGCGGGGACTACCCGGCCTTCGATGTGCAGGTCGACACCGACACGGTCATCCCGTTCTACGCCTGGCTGGCCAAGCAGCACACCTTCTGCGATCACCATTTCGCGCTGGGCTCGAACTCAACCTCTGGGCACATGCTTGCGGTCGGCGGCCAGACGCCGACGTTGAAGAACCCGCCCTTCGTCGGCGCCCACCCAGTGTGGAACCTGCCTACCGTGTTCTCTCTGGCCCAGTCGGCTGGAGTCTCATGGGCGGCGTTCCCCGACAACGACGGCTACCCGACCAAGTACTACACGCACCTGACCACGAGCCCAGCCACCGACAACATCCACCCGCCGAGCCAGTTCATCCCGATGGCCAAGGCCGGCACCCTGCCCCAGATCTGCTACGTGTGGAGCCCGGGCGGCTTCGACGAGCATCCGCCTGCGACCAGCAACCCGAACTACGTCAAGAACGGCCACGACCTGATCTGGCAGCGTGTGCAGGCCGTGATCGACGGCGGCGGCTGGTCCGACACGACCTTCATCCTGACCTGGGACGACTGGGGCGGGTACACCGACTCCGTCGCGACGCCCGACAGCGAGACCGCCGTCGACAGCCTCCACCCCGGCGGTTTCCAAGTGATCGGGGGCTCCCGGATCCCGCTGATCATGTTCGGCGGGAAGGTCAAGCAGGGCATCGACAACCGCTGGCACTCCCATGCCAGCATCGTCACGACCATCATCGACCTGCTCGGACTGCCCGCCATCGGGATCGAACGGGTCGACCAGGCGATCTCGATGGCCGACCGCATCGACGCCACCCTCTCCCGACCGCTGCCCCCTGCGTTCGGGCTCAGCATCAGCCAGCCAGACCCGCCAAACCCCGCCCCTGTCCCCCAGGACCCGCCGGCGTGGACGGGGGCCTCGGGACAGCCGTTGCCCGACCTGGTCACTCTGGACGGGTCGACGGTCCCCGCGCCGGCCGACGCGACCGTCCACCCCAAGCCGCCCACCCCGCCGGCCACGGGCGGGGGCGGGCCACCCCCATCACCCCCGCCCCCGTACCTGTCGGCGCTGGTCGACAAGGCCTGGGTCAACAAGACACCCGCCGAGCTCGCCGACGCACCGCTGTCCGCGCTCAAAGGCATCAGCGCCGCCAAAGCTGACGCGCTCGGCAACGCGCTCGGCGCGACGACGATCGGCGAACTCGCCACCAACAAGTACCTACTGGCAGCTCAAACCGTTACGAGGGGCCACTGAGCCCCGAAAGAATTCCCCGCGCCAGTCCCTCCACTCCAGCACGCGTAACGGTGGACGCTGCGGGCACGGGACGGCGGCCCTTCGGGGGAACCACCGCCCAGTTGCTAGACGGGCGAGTAGTCAGGCGTCGGTGGTTTCGGTCGCCTGGCTGTTCACGACCGGGGAGCCGTCGGCGTTGACCAAGAGGGTGATGGAGGCAGCGAAGCCATCCCAGGTCTGCAGGTAGCACACTCCCGTCTCGCGATCTCGCAGGATCTGGGTCCGCGAAGACATGCCCTTCTTCCGCTCCCCCTGGGACACAATGACGCTCGATCCTGGACACGCGGTCCCGTTCCTGCCGAACCACCATTCTGCGGTACCCAAACCGCGCACATCAGTCTGACCGCGCGTCGCCAACGACACGCTCGCCAGCCACTCTCGCGACGAAGCAGAGGCGCCGTCCGGACTCACCGCGTCCCGACGGGCCCTCACCCTGTCTCTTGACAGGAAGCCACGACATGTCAGCTCGGCTTGCAGGCCGGCGAATATGGTCTGTCGGGCAGGTATTGAGACCACTCTGCTCGGGTGAGTGTGCGTCCAGCCACGGTGCAGGCTCGGTGTTGGAGCGCGGTGGATCCGACCGCGATCCGTCTCACCGTCCCATCGGCCTGGAAGGTGGCGAGGGTGTCGTTGTCGAGCCAGCCGGCAGCCATGACGGGGGTTGTTCCCCCCGTCAGGCGCGGGCCGACCGGGCTCGCGGTGGCGGCATCCCAGAGCTGGACGGTGCCATCAGCGGCATACGTCACCAAGGTGTCGCCCGTCGGGCCGAAGCTGGACCCGAAGATGGCGGCGCTCGCCGCGCCGAGGGGTGTCCCCAGATCCTCCCCGGCTCCCGTTGACAGCGTCCACACGCGGGCGCTCCCGTCGCTGTCCGCCGTCGCCAGACGGCCACCGTCGGGTGAGAAGACGACCGAGAGTGAGTTGTCGTCTGCGCTGTGGAACGACCGGACGGCTCCGCTGCCGTCTGCCCGGATCAGATCGGTGGCGATGTGGGAGACCCCGACAGCCAGGTGCGATCCGTCCGGGCTGAACGCGATGATCATGACGCTGCCCGCGGATGGGGGATCGACCGGGTGCCCGAGCTGGCGATGCCACAGGACCTGTCCGCTGACCAGGGACATCGCGGTGAGGCCTCCTGCGACATCCCCCCAGGCTATGGTCCGGTCGTCGGGGGAGATGGCGACCGTGCTGGGTTGGACAGGTGTGTGGATCGTGGGATGAACGGAATACGGTCGCCCCGACCGGAGGTCCCAAAGGCTGACGAGGTTGTTGCTGGTGGCGACGGCGCCGATGTCGCCGTCCCGACTGACCTGGGCATCGTTGGCGTTGCCCCCGGGGGCGGTGGTGTAGGCGCTCAGGCGGCCACCACCGGGAAACCGGGTGATCAGGACTCTGCCGTCGGCGGTGCCTACGAGCATCCTGCCAGCCGTCGGGGTGACGGCCACGTACGACCCGGCCATGACGTCCGGCGTCACCCCGCGGACGGAGCCGACCGCCCCAATGAGGCCGAGCCTGTCGGTGAGATCCCACGCAACCACGCGGCCGTCCGTCGCAGCACTGACCAGGGATTGCCCGTCCGGGGAGAACGCCACACCGTTGACCCGCCCGTCATGACCGGCGAACGTGGCACGACGCTGCCCGGTCGCCACATCCCACTCCACGACCGAACCGTCGTCGGATCCGCTGGCCAAAGCCGAGCCGTCGGGCGAGAAGGCCATGGACTCGACCGAGGCGGCCGATGATCCGAGTACCCGGTAGGGGGTCAGACCTGCCCGTTGGACGAGGCGGATCTGGGTGCCGGTGGCGACGGCGATGAGGCTTCCGTCCGGCGTGATGGCTGACCGGTCACCCTCCAGCACAATGGGTTTCGCGACACGACTGCCGACATTCCAGAGCACGGCCGGCGCGTTTGCCGTGAGGTAGTGCCCATCCTGGGAAAGGTCCACGGTGGTGGCATACGGAGTCTTCGCGCCCTGGGCGCTCCACACGACCGCGTGTGTGCTGGTGTCCAGGACCTCGGTCTCCCCGGACATCATCACCGCCGCGAGCCGCGGTGCGCGGCCCGCGAACCGCAGCGCCACCACCGGGGATGGTGTCGTAACCGCCGGTCCCGAAGCAGCCCTGGTCGAGGGGTTGACGAACTCGATGTGGCCCGTGGCTGGGTCACCGCGGCCGGCACCGCCCAGGGCCAGAACGGTTCCGTCGGGCGAGAAGGCGGCAGCCTGCGTGCCGTTCGGACCTTCCCCCATGGTGGTCGTCAGGCCGGTGCCGAGGCTGAACGCGTCGGCATGGCGGGTGCGGTCGATGGCGACGACGATCGGGCCTGGGCCGCCGACCGCGACCGTGTCCAGTCGCTGCCCGGTCCCGGTGAAGACGCGCGTGGCCTGGGGTGCCTTTGCCTGCGCGGCGAGCAGTGCGGATCGGGCCGCGACCCCGGGATCCAGCATGGCTGCCTGGGCGGCAAGCAGGAGGGAGACGTCGAGGCGCCGTGTCGTCAGCGCCTGCGCCGCGAGTCCGCGCGCAGCCGACTGGGTCGCGGTCCGGTTCGCCGCGTCCCGAGCGTGCAGGGCCAGACCCACAGCACTGGTCGCCACCAGCAGGGCTACGGCGGCGACCGTGGCGACGGTCCGCAGGCGGCGGTTGATCTTCCGCTGCGCACGCAGGCCCTCCACCAGGTCGAGTCGAACCCGCGAGTCGGCGCGTTCGCTGGCGTCGATGAACGCGGTCTCACCGGCGGTGAGCCAGCCACGGCCGTCATGCACGAGCTCCAGAGCCGCCGACAGCCTCGGGCCCCGCAGCAAGTCAGCGTCCAGGTGACCACCTTCCGCCCACGTGCTCGCGGCCTGTCCGATACGGGTCCTCATGGCTCGGGCTTCCGAGTCGGCGGCAAGCCACGCGGCCAGCCGTGGCCACTGCGCGAACAGGGCCTCGTGAGCCACGCTGGCATGGGCTTCGTCCACCGTCACGAGGCGATCGGTGACGAGCCGGTCCAGGGCGCGTCGGGTCGGGCCGGCGCTGGCGATGGAGTCCAGCTGGACAAATCCGCGCACGACGGAGTTCCCCTCTCCCGGTGAGGCCATCCGCACCAGGATCTCCCTGGCCGCCGACCGCTCGTCATCGTCAAGTCCCGAGTAGGCGCGTTCCGCCAGTCGCGCGACGGCATCCCGTATGCCGCCCAGCTGGTGATAGGCGGCCAGGGTGAGCAGCCCGCTGGGGCACAGCTCCCATAGCTCGCGCATCGTCGTGGACAGCAGTGGCAGCGCGCCGAGCTCACCGGATACGTCGGCGACGATCGCCTGGACCAGGCCCGGTTCGCAGTCCGTGCCGGCTCGGCGCAGGGGGACCTGGATCGCCCTGGCCAGTTCGGCGTCCGTCATGGACCCGACGAGCAGCTGTGGTGCCGAGCCCAATTCGTCCAGTCGCGGGTCGCCGACAACGGTCGTGTACATGTCGGACCGGACCACGAGCACCACTCGGCTGCCGTCGCCCCGCGCCCCCTGCAGGGATCTGACGAAGTCGTCACTGGAGCTCGGGTCCAGGCCGAACAGCTCCTCGGCCTGGTCGACGACGAGGAGGTCCGCGGCCAGGGGGTGTCTCGTGGCGGTGAGGCCGCCCAGGGTGGGGGTGACCAGGTCTATGCGCCACTGGTCGCTTCCCGGAATCGCACCTGAGAGCAGGGCAGGGATCATGCCCGCACGCACCAGTGAGGACTTTCCGACACCGGAGGCGCCCACGACGATCAGCGAGCCGGCGATGGCCAGCCGGGCGATGCCGAGCGCGACCAGTTCCTCGCGACCCACGAAGAACCCCGCAGAAGAGGCGTCGAATGGAACGAGCCCCGGGTAGGGGCAGGCGGGTGCGCCGGTTGCCAGGGCTCGGGCGACATTCGCGGCAGACTCCACGGCCGAGAGGTCCAACAGGCTCGTCACGAGGGCGGCCTCCCCCCGCCTGGCCCCGGACCAGTCTGCCGTCGCTGCAACCATCGAGTCCGATACTGCGTTTCGTAGCTTCGACCCCGCACGAGCCTCGATCTCGGCATGGACCCGCGCGGGTATTCCGGCCGAGTCCTGAGCCACCTGCATGGCCACCTCGAGCGCCATCGCAGGTCCAACATAGGAGGCGGCCACCCTCGCGATCTGGTCCGGCTCCAGCGGGCTCAATCGGACGCTCCGCTCGCCCGTCGGGTCGATCCGCGCCAGGAGTGCGCCAAGCTCCGGCGTGACACACGCGTCACGGATGGCGAGAAGGACCAGTATCTGCCGGCGGCGGGTGGCCTCGATCCACTGCTTCAGCAGCCTCCACTCGGTCGGCGTCGAGGTCTCGACATCGTCCGCCAGGACCAGGACGGGGGCGCCTCCGGGGTCGGTATCCGCGGGTTCGTCGACCTTCGTGGGTGCGTCGGCGCCACGCCATTCGACAACGCTGCCGGCAGAGGCGTGGACTTCGGCCGCGAACGCACGTAGGAGCCTGCTGCGGCCGATACCCTCCGGGCCGCTGACGATGACGCAACCGCCATGGCCGGAGCACGCGAGGGACCACGCCTTCCGCAGCGCGTGGAGCTGGTCGCCGCGACCCTCCAGGCCGGGGTGCGGGCGAGCCGGCGCCCCCGCCGATGGCGCGTGGAATCCCAGCGCTGCGTCGTTGGTCAGGATCGCATGCTGCAGATCGTGCAGCGCCGGCCCGGGCTCGATCCCCAGCTCGGTGACCAGGTGGTGGCGGGCGCGCCGCACCGTCTCCAGGGCATCAGCCTGGCGACTTGCCCGGTACTGCGCGAGCGCCAGCGAGCACCAGAGCCGCTCGTCGAAAGGACTTTCGTCAACCAGCTCCGCGAGCCTGGGCACCAGCTCGACGTGCTTGCCGAGGCGCAGTTCGGCGTCAACCAGGTCAGCCACCGCGTCTGCCCGCAGCCGTTCGAGGCGATCGGCGGCGGCACTCAGTGCCGGGAACTCGAGTAGGTCACACAGGGCGGGGCCGCGCCACGTCGCCAGCGCGAACTGGAGTTGAACCGCCGCGCCTGCCGCGTCGCCGGCACCCAGCCGAAGCCGCGCTCCGGTGACGGCGGACTCCAGCACGAGGCTGTCGACATCGCTGGGCCGCACTCGGAGCCGGTAGCCCCCTTCGCCGCGGGTCAGCAGGAGCGGTGGGGTGCCCGGTGCTCGGTCGGGCTCGAGCAGGCCACGAAGCCGGGCCATGTAGGCGTGAAGGGTGCGCTCAGCAGTGGGTGGCGGAGACTCGGCCCAGACGCCGTCGATGAGTCGGCTGGTCGCGACCTCCCGGTCGGCGTGAACCAGGAGCAGAGCGAGTACGGCCCGCTGGCGGGGCCCACCCAGGGCTACCGGGCCGTCGGGCCCGGTCACCCGCAGCGGGCCGAGCACCGAGAAGTGCATGAAACATCGAAACACATCCGTGCTGCCGTGTCCGCTGACTCGGGAGTCCCGGGCGGCGAGCTTCCGTCCGGGACTCCTCGGCCTCGAGGCCGACGGCACCTATCGCGCGCCCGCACTTGCGAACACCACGCGCGGCGCGGTCGCCGGCCGAGCGTTGGCCCGCGGAACGAACGACTGCGCGAACGCGTGCGTCCACACGGTCGGACGCTCCTTGGTTCCATGCGATGCCATGCTCGTCCCGAAGACCGTGTCGCCGACGATCGCGTGAGCGTAGGCGTTGTCCTGCCAGTCAAGGTCAAGTGGGAGAAGCGAACGGGTGGGTCCGAAACCGGGCCAGAACACGAGTTGGCGTAGCGGGATCCCCGAGCTGGGCCGTGTGCCGGCGAACCCGACGACCTCACCGGTCTCGCCGACGCCGATCGCTCGGGAGAAGGTGTCGTCCGAGAAGACTCCGAGGTCGCGCAGCCGCCCGTGGTCCCACACGGCCGCCTCGGAACCAGAGGCCGTGAACACCTGACCCACCGTGCGGCCCAGGTCGTTGCGGTCGAAGAGGTCACCACCCATACCCAGGTCGGGCAGGATCCGAGGAGTGCCGTCCCGACCCCACACGACGGGAAGCGTTGGCGCCGGGCCGTTGGAGAAGCTGCCACCGACCACCTCACCGCGCGAGTCGACACCTTGGGCATACGAGCCGTCGAAGCCGGCCGTTGGGGCGAGAGCCATCGGCGGCGACCACCAGTGTCGCCATACCGCCGCAAAGTCGTTGCCCGTCTCATCGAGCGCTTCCCCGACGATTTCGCCGTTGGCGTTGATCGCGCGGGCGTAGGCGTCGGTCCCCCCGGCGAAGTCGACGAGTTGGTGGACCGTTGCACCGTCGAACATCCAGCCGCCCATGCCCGCACCGGTGTTGATGCCGATGGCCACCTGCCCCCTGGCGTTGACGCCGGTGGCCGAGAGCCCGGAGTTGGGGCTGGAGATGCCGAAGTCTCCGAGGTCCCGGACGGACCACCGGGTGCCTTCGCTCCTCCAGATGGCGACGTGCTGGTGCAGCGCGTCGTCCGTCAACAAGCCGACCGCCCAAGGCCCAGCGGCTGAGATGATGTCGCCGCTGGTCTCCCCCGGCGGGAGCGGCAAGGCAGTGATCGTGGGGCCGCGCTGGGCACCCGCCGTGATGTCAGCGCGCACCCCGGCGGCACGCGCGTCGGGCGCCACGGCCATCATCACTGCCACGCTGGCCACCGCCGCAAGTACCGAGATCTGTCGTCTGCTCATGTCCGTCTCCCTCGTTGTGGTTGCTCCACCACGAAGGTCGCGGTGCACTGTTGCAAGGCTGTTGCAACAGTGCACATCGGAGCCGTCCCAAGCAGGAGGCGCGGCGTACCCGACCGTTCGAGCGGGCGCGGTGGGCGAGAGGTCGGACGCCAGCCCCGAGGCGTCGACCAGCACCCGCCAGAAGCCCGGCACCGGAAGGGTGAACTCCAGCCGAGGGGACCATCCACGGAATGTTCCCGGATTGTGCCTCCTCCAGGATCAGACGCGCCCGATCACGCCAGCGCGAGCTGAGGTTGAACGCGTAGGGCATGACCGACAGGGCTCCTAGGCGGATCGGCGGCGGAGAAGCCAGACGCTCGTGCCGAGCAGCACGAGAGACAGGATGGTCAACCAGCCGAACTCGATCCATTGGAACGGCCAGTAGCGACTGTCCGGCTGGAAGGTCGTCCTCTGGAGGTAGCCATGATCGATGAGGTACTGAACCGGGTCGACCGCTTGGATTCCGGGGGTAGCGGCGATGGTCCCCCCGTCGATGGGCTGAACACCGGCCGCTTGCAGGACCTGGTCGATCTCGGCGTACGTGACGCGGGCGTTGCCCTTCGTCCACCACTGGTCGACGGTGACAGCGGCGTCGTCCAGCTGGATCGCGCTCGTCAGCAGGGGTGTCGCGTAGTGGTCACGCAAGGCCGAGGCCAGGAAGGCCAACCCCGTCCATGCCGCCAGAGTCAGCGCGACGGCCGGGAGAACCCGGCGGGTCAGGAGCCCGAGGAACACGCCCAGGGCGAAGGCGGTCAGGGCCCAGCCGACCACGGCTACGCCGGTCACGGGGAAGACGCTCGGGTGGAGGCGCTGCTCTATCGCCGTGGAAACGAGAGGTTGTTGGTACCAGGAGATCAGCAGGCCGAAGGCGAAGGCCAGCGACACGACCCCCAGCGCCCCGACGGCAGTGAGCGCGAGCATCCAACGGGTGCGTCCCGCGCCTTGAGTCCAGGCGAAGCGGAACGTGCCCGACTCCAGTTCTCTGGCCACCATCGGAGCCCCGGCGAACGCGCCCGTCACAGCAGGGATCCACACGAAGAGCGCGGCCAGAGCGCCGGTATTCGTATACGTCTCACGGAACTGGCGGAAGGCGAACCCGCATCGCGCGGATGCCTGGGGGGTGCACGCTTGCACAGTCGCGTACGCCTCGCGCATCTGGTGTCCCCTGGCCAGCAGCAGCACCGCGAGCACGGTCATGAGCGACACGATGGCCAGCAGGGTGGAGCGGTGGCGGCGCCAGGCCACCCAGCCCAACCGGCGCCACGGCACCGGTCGCGGCGTCGTTGTCGGCACACTCGTCAGGATGGTGGTCATCGGGCCGCCTCCACCATGAAAGGACGCGTGGGAGCAGGTGACTCCCGCAGGTAGGCGAGCGCGAGTTCCTCAACACCAACCGCTCGCGCCTCCCACTCATCTGGGACGGGCATGGCCGGGTCGTCGACCCGGGCGAGCAGCACGCGTACAGCTCGGGCGTCGCGAGACTCGACCACGTGCCAGCGGGGGTCGACCGGCGCGCCCACTGGGCCGGTGAGGCGCAGATGCTGGCGGAGCAGGTCATCGACCGGCCCGTCGACGCGCACCGCTCCGTCGGTGAGCAGGACGAGGTAGTCGGCCACGCGCTCCAACTCTGCCAAGCCGTGCGAGGACAGGATGACGGACACCCCGTCGTCGGTCATCGCCGTGACGACAGTTGCCATGAAGTCATGCCGTGCCACCGGGTCCAGTGACGCTGTTGGCTCGTCCAGGACCAGAAGCTGAGGATGCCTGGCCAGAGCAAGGGTGAGGGCCAACTGCGCCCTCTGACCCCCCGACAGCTTGCCGACCTTGTGCCGTAACCCGATCCCGAGGTTGCCGAGCCGACCGTGCGCGTATGCGACGTCGAACCCATGGTTGAGGTTGCGCGCCACGTGCAGCATGTCGGAGACGGACAGGTTCCTATACAGGGGCATGTCCTGGGCGACGAACGCGATTCGATCCAGCGCGGTCGGCGACCCGGCAGGGATCCCACCCAGCACGGTGATCTGCCCGTCGGTCGGCGATGTCAGTCCAACCGCAATGTTCAGCAATGTCGTCTTGCCCGCTCCATTCGGACCCACCAGGGCCACCAGGTGGCCCTCGGGGACATTGAGGGTGCAGTTGCGTAGAGCCCACTGGCCGCCATAGCGCCGACCCAGCGCGGACGTCTCGATCACGTTCATGCGACGCCACCTCCGACTTCTCGCGGGGCGCTGCGGGCCGCTCTGGACTCGGCCGCCGCGCCGCGCTCACGAAAATCCCGCAGCGTGCTGCTGAACAGCGCAACCATCCCGTCTTCGTCCAGGCCGGCATTGGCTGAATCAACGAGCCACCGCTGGAGCGCCCGTCGCAACCCAGCGATCTCCGGCAGACCGGCCTGGCTCAAGGTGCCCGTCACGAACGTGCCTTGCCCTGGCCGCCCCGAGGCCAGGCCCTTGTGCTCGAGCTCCCGGTACGCCTTCATGACCGTGTTCGGGTTGATGGCCAGATCTGCCACGACATCGCGGACCTTGGGCAGCTGATCTCCGGTCGTGAGATATCCAAGCCGCAAGGCGTGTTCGACCTGTTGAACCAGCTGGAGGAACGTCGGCACCCCGGACGCGGGATCGAGCTGGAAGGCGATGGCCGAGCCGGCCTTGCCAGGCTCGGAGTCACTCGGTTGTACTAGTGTCATAGTACAACGGTACGCGAACTCAGTTGTCGGTGCCAGTGCCTCTCGCCGCTCATCTTTCGGGGTGGGATCAGCGTCCCTTGGGCGCAGCAGCGTCGAGCGCCTAGAGAGAGAGTGCTTGCCGCCTGTTGCCCACCGCGGAGGGGCTGGCAGTGTGGACGGCGGCAGCCCTGAGCGCGACAGTGTTCTGGTGCGGAAGAACGTGGGTGGGACTGCCGCGGACTCGTTCACCAAAGGAGAGCACCGGATGCAACGTCGTGCTTTCGTGGATGGAACCGTGTTCTCGGTGCAGCAGGCCACCGCCCCCGTCTCCACTGACACGTCACTCGCCGTTCTGTTCGACGGCCGACCCATGATCGACGCGGGCATCCCGGAGACGGTGCGTTCGCTGCAGGAGGAGGGGGCCATCGGCCCGCTCACCACGGTCTACGTCGAGTCGATCGAGGGCTCCACCACTCGCGGTCCGTCGCGGGTGGCATCACTGACGGATCCAGTGCTGCTTGACAGGCTGGTCGACACGCTCCGAGGTTTCCTCGAGCAGTCTGGTGCAGTCACCGCAGACTCACGTCGACGCGTCGTGCTGGGTCACAGCTTGGGCGGCAACGCCGCCCTCTACGTCGCCGCACACTGGCCGAGACTCTTCGGTGGAGCCGCCACCGGGTCCGCCGCGCTGTGGTGGCCGGGCGACCCCGTACAGCTGTCCGGGAGCCAGGTCGCGGCCGAGGTCCAGGCAGCGACCGGCCTCCGCCTCTGGATGCAGGCCGGCACCGCCGAGGATCCCGACCTCCTACGCTCTAACCGGGAGTTCTGGGAGGGTGCCGACGCTGCGAGCCTCGACCTCGTCCACGTGGAGCACTCCGGCGGCCATGAACTCTCCGCGTGGCGGTCCGGGCTCGGACAAGCCTTGCCTCATCTTCTGAGGGAACCTGGCTGAGCGCCTTCGGCGAGCCGGCCGCTGCGCCATCTGTACGCGCCGCCGCGACGCCGACGGCACCCTGCGACAGGGGCCCCGGTTGGCGGGGTGAACAGGGCGGCCGCCGGCCTTCCGCGGTGTGGTCGCGCTCGCTGGGGGCGAGAGCGTATGCCGCGACCACCCGTGCGTCACCGGCGCCCCGGGCCGGAAACAGCGTCTCCTGAGCAGTCATGCACGCGCGACACCCCGGGACACGCAGCTGGCCCCCACCCCTGATTGCCAGGAGTGGGGGCCGCTCGTTCTGGAAGGCGGCGTCAGGGACGAGAGACCGTGCGTGAGCGCCAGATCACCGGGGCCACACGGTCTCGTCCAGGTCCGGAAGGGTGCCTCGGGCCAGGTTGTCGGCGTCCTTGGCGTTCAGGTGTCCGGGAGCGAATCCGCTCATCGGGCCGGAGACGGGCAGGTTCAGCCGGGTGGACCGCAGGTCGACCGCATACGTCCCTGAGCTGGTGTCGACGGCGATGACGCCGTTGCTCGCCCCGCTCACGACGAGACCCAGCTGGTGCCCCGCCGGGACGACAACGTCGTTGGCTGCCAGCTCGACGGTGACCTGGTGCTTGCCGGCCCCGTCGAGACGGGCCCAACCGCGAGCCAGCACCTGCAGCTGGGTGCTCTGCAGACGACGGGTGACGTCCTTGTAGCAGGCGTCGTCCGTGGCGATGGCCCCGCCCCAACACGTCTCCGTGGCCAGGGTCAGGGCACCGTCACCGGTGGCGCTCACCCGGTCCATCGCGCCGTAGTCGACGAGCATGACGGAGACCTGGCCGACGGGCGCCGTGTGGGTCACGCCGAGGTCGACCGTGGGGGTGCCGGAGATCCGGACGTCCTTCGTCAGCGCTCCGGTGAGGAACTGCACGCGGTTCGGGTTCGCGGTGAGCGAGACGGCGTTGGTCTCGGACAGGCGGGAGTTGTTGACATAGGGGGCTGTGCCCGGGTCCTGCTTGCCGAGGGCCATCGTGCCGTCCTTGCGCGGGTTGAGCGACATCGTGCGCGCGGACTGGATCGGCCACGTCTTCGAGGTCTCCCACTGGTTCGGGGTGGTCTCGACGCGGACGGCAGGCTCGCGATCGATCCCGTTGTCGATCCCCATGAGCTCGTGGTCGAACCACCGGTTGAGGGTGGTGACCCACTCCTGACGGTCGTGGTCGAACGGGTCGACGTGGCCGAGGCGGCTGAGCCACATCTTGCGCTTGACTCCACTCTGCCCCAATGCTTCCCACCACTTGGAGGCGTTCATGGTCTTGACGTTGGTGTCCTGGAGCCCGTGGACGATGAAGACGCTCGCCTTGACGTTGGACGCGTCGTAGAAGGTGCCGTCACGGTAGTCGCGCTCGGCCCAGAAGTCCGTGTAGGCGCCAGTGGAGTCGGCGTCGTTGGCGTCCATGTATGCCAGCCGCGCCGAGCAGTCCGTGGGGATCGTGCGGCGCTGCGCGATGGTGCGCGAGAGGCTGCTGGCGTAGTGGCGCGACTTCACGGCGCCCTGCCAGCGGCTGTAGTCGTACCACGAGCTGATCGCACTGATCGGCACGATCGTCTTGAGTCCGTCGACGCCGGTGGCGGCGACCCCGTTGGCGAGCGTCCCGTCATAGGACTTGCCGATCATCCCGGTGCTGCCGTTGCTCCACGTCGCCTGGACGAGAGCGCCACTCGAGTCGTGGGCGCTGCCCTTGCCGTTGAGCCACTCGACGACGGCCTTGGCTGACTCGACGTCGGAGCGACCGCCCTCGTCGGTGCACCCGGTGGACCGGGCGGTGCCGGCCATGTCGACGGCGACGAACGCGTAGCCGCGGGGCACGAAGTAGTTGTCGTAGTAGAGCGGGAACTTCGTCGGGCTGCCGTCAGCCGCGTACTCCTTGAACTCGCTGTCGTTGCCCCGGCCCAGGCTGAGGTAGTAGGGGCTGGCGTCCATGATGACCGGCACCCGTGCGGTGCCGTCGAGCTCGCGCGGCCGGATGATGTCGGTGGCGATCCGCTCGGCCTTGCCGTCCCCGTCCAGGTCGGGCGCGTCGACCCAGACGGTCTCGCGGATGGCGGTCGTGTAGTCGTACCTCGGCGACGTCATCCCGTCGACGAGCGTGACGGGCGCGGTGTCGGTGGCGCTCGTCGGTGCGGCGTGTGCCTCGCTCAGTGTCCCGATGGCCAACGGCGCGGCCACGGCGAGGGAGCTGGCGAGGGCAAGGATCCTGGCTTTCATGTGAGTCCTTCCTGCCCCCGGAACCGGCGATGTCCCTTGAGGGTGAGGGGCTTTCACAACGTATCGAGCAAATGTCCGGAAAAGGAGGACACGACGAACCAGATGCCTCGTTGTCCGTTTTCCTGTCTGACTGTCACTCCACCGTCTCGCTCCTGACGGGGCCAGTGGCCGGGCAAAGACCCGGCTGGTCGGCACGCGGGAGCCGGCACAGCAGGTGCTGCCGTACCGGCTCCAGAGTGCAGCTCAGATGTCCGCTTGCGACGTCCGCCCCGTCAGGCGAGCACCTTGTAGGTGACGACGAGTCGTACGTAGCTGATGTCGTAGTCGTTGTCGTAGTAGTCGTTCGGCACGTACAGAGTCGTCTCCACGGCCCGTGAGGAGTTCACCAGCCCGGACGCGGACACTGAACCGATGGTGCGCCACGCGCTCGCCGTGCCGGTGGAGATCTCGGGGGTGAACGCGTAGTTCGAGGTGCCCCACTTCGTGAAGCCGGCACCGAGCGTCGACGTATCCATCGAGAACCCGTAGGTCTGCACCTTCAGCGAGCTGTAGCTGACGGCGGACGGCACCGAGAAGCGGTACACCGCTCCGGCAATCTGGTAGCCGTCGTAGGACGCGCTGCACGTGTTGGCCAGCCACAGACCGTAGGGGCGGAAGTACGACAGACTCAGGCTCGCTCCGGCGCAGTAGTCGTCGCTGCCGCCGGCGGTGTAGAACTGGGTGCCTCGCTTGTCCAGCGTTGCCGTCTTCGTCACGAGCCGCTTGCTGCTCACGGTGACGGAGTACTTGGCGCTGGAGCGCCGGTTGCCGGCTGGGTCCTGAGCGGTCAACGTCCAGTAGTACGTGCCGGCAGTGACGAGGGAACCTGCGTTGTTGCGGCCGTTCCAGGTGATGCTCGCCCGGCCGGTGCCTCGAGTGCCGCTGACGGATCGAACCAGGGTCCCGCCGCTGGTGCGGACCGTCAGGGTGATGGTCGCGGACTCGCTCAAGGTGAGGGCCGGCGCGAACGTGTCACGGTAGGTGTCCGGGTACGGGTAGAACCCGGAACCGCTACCCGTGATGGAGCTCATCGTCGGGGCAACCTGATCCACGCGGACGTTGATCGTGGCGAGGCCGCGCAACGTGCCGGCACTCGTCGTCCGCGTCGTGACGAGCTCAACCTTGTAGGCGCCGCTCGTGGCGCGTGCACCGCCGTTGAGCAGGCCGTTCCAGACGAAGCTGCGGGTGCCCGCGGCAAGCGTGCCGAGGCTACCGGGGCCGCGGACCACAGCGCCGGCAGCGTTGCGGACCTGGTACTTCACCGTCTCGCTGTCGGGCAGGTAGTACGTGAGCTTCGTGGTGTCGGAGCGACCGTCGCCGTTGGGGCTGAACACGCTCGGGCTGATCCCCGTGAACTTGGGGTGCAGTGACTGGTTCTTGAACGACACCGCGGTCGAGGTGGGGCCACTGCAGGTGCCGGCGGTCGTGCAGCTGACTGCTTTCACGGTGTGGGTTCCATCGGTGAGCGCGCTCACCGGGTAGGTCAGGGCGTACGGCGAGCTGGTGTCCTGCCCACGGCGTACACCATCGATGAAGAAGGCCACGGCGCCGCCTGGCGCGGTCGCGGTGAACGTCGCGGACCCGGAGACGAGCTGCGACGGCCGCGGCGAGGTGATGACGGGCGCCGCGTTGCCCAGCGTGACGGCGACCTGGGTGCCCGCCGTGTTGCACAGGTCCTTCGGGCTGCAGTCGACAGCGCGCAGGGTGTGGGCGCCGTTGGCCAGCCCCCACGTGGACCAGTTGGTCGTAGCGGTGCCGCTGTTTGCGGGCACGGGCGCACCCAGGGGAGCGCCGTCGACGAAGAAGCGGACCTTGGGTGCGGTGGAGGCTGCGGTCAGGCTGACGACGCCTGTGACGGACGATGCGTCGGCGGGGGTGGTCAGCGCAGGCACGGTGTTCGGCGCGACCGCGTCGAGAGCGGCGCGGAAGTCGACCTGCCCTGTGCCGAGCCCGAGACCGGTGTAACCGTGCGCGGTGGTCACGATGGCTGCACGGATGTCTGCGGCCTTCGCGCTGCGGCTTCGCGACCACAGCAGTGCCGCCTCAGCGGCCACGAGCGGTGCGGAGAACGAGGTGCCGTCCGCGGTGTCGTAGTCGAGCTGAAAGCCGGAGCTGGCGCTGGTGGGCGACGTGCTCGTGATGGAGGTGCCTGGCGCGGCTACGGTGACCCAAGAGCCGTACTGGGAGAACGACGCCCGGTGGCCGACGGCATCGGTGGCTCCCACGGCGACGACGCTGGGGTAGGCAGCGGGGTAGCTGGGGAGCGTGTCGGCGTCATTGCCCGCAGCGGCAACGACGAGGACCCCCTTGCTCACGGCGTACGCGACCGCGTCGGACTCGACCTGGTCGGGCGTGTCGCCGGAGAAGCTCATGTTGATGACGTTCGCGCCGTGGTCGGTAGCCCAGATGATGCCGGCGGCTTCGGTGTCAGTCCACACCTGACCGGACGGGTCTGCGACCTTGACGGCCATCACGCTTGCGCCCATCGACGCGCCGGCGATGCCGATCCCGTTGTCGGCGGTCGCGGCTGCGACGCCCGCGACGAAGGTGCCGTGGCCGATCTCGTCGACGACGTCACTGCTGCCGTCGAACGCGTTGTAGGTACCGACCACTCGGTCGGTCAGATCGGGGTGGTTCACGTCGAGGCCGCTGTCGACGACGGCGATGCGCACGGCAGAGTCACCATGCTGCACGTCCCACGCGGACGGCGCATTGACCGCCTCGAGGTAGGGGGCGCTGGCCGAGTACTTCTCGTCATTGGGCACGAACGTCAGCGTTCTGCGCTTGACGATGTCGACCTGCTCGACGTCAGGGCGTTGACGCAGGGTGGCGGCCATGGACGCCGCATCAGCCTTCGGGACCTCCACGGACACGGTGGCCAGCTGGCGCATCATGCGCCGCTGAACACCACCTTGTGCTGTGGCTGACCGTGAGACCTCGGTCAGGGCCTTGGCTGCGCCGGCACCGTCTCGGACCTTCACCGACAGTACGATCCGGTCGGAGTCACGCTGCGCCGCAAGGCCGCCCAACCGACCGCCTGTTCCTCGTCCCGGCGGCGCCGGTGTTCTGGCGGGCTGGCCGTGCAGCTCCTCCAGCCGCTCTCGCTTCGTGGTCGGCGAAGTGCTGCCGTCAGCCGCGGTTGCCGCTGATCCCGCCGGGACGAACAGGCCCATTGCGACGGTAGCCGCAACAAAGCATCGGCGACGAGCGCCCATAGAAGAACTCCCCTGTATGGCCCGCGCGGCCCGGGTGGACTGACGCGCGGCATTGATCTCCCGCGCAGGACTGCGGCGGGCCGAGATCGGAATGTATCGTCCGATTTATCCCTCCGAGAGACGAATCGAAAAACTCGAGCGCCGGGATCCCGCTGCGTGTGGGGTAGCCCCGTGGACGCGCAAGCGGTGCCCGCCTCGGCAGAGGCGAGTGGACTGGGAGCTCAACCGACATCCAATGGTTCCACCCGCCACGCTCAGCGGCTGGCGCGGGCCAACGGGGTGCCATCCAGGGCGTAGCGGAAGGCCACCAGCGAGTCGAAGACCTGCAGGACGCCGGCCTCCTGCAGCTCACCGACGGAGAAGCCGCCGGTGCGGACCCCGAGGGTCGGGATGCTGAGCTTGGCCGCCGCCTGGGCGTCGTAGATCGAGTCCCCCACCATGATGGCGCTGGCGCCATCGACCTTGGCCAGGGCGGCGGCCACGATGTCCGGCTCGGGCTTGCTCTTCTCCACATCGTCCGAGGTCGTCCAGGCATCCGCGAGCGACTTGCCGTCGATGAGGTCGAGGAAGGCCTCGACGTGCTGGGTCTTGCCCGAGCTGGCGAGCACCAGCCGGAAGCCGCGCTCCTTGACCTCGGCCAACAGCTCGTGCGCGCCCTCGAAAGGCTGGATCTCGCCGATCAGCTCGTCGAACTCCTCTGCCCACGCCTCGCGCAAGTCGTCCCCGTGGGCTTCCTCGGCCTCACGACCGGCGACCGCCGAGACGAACTGGTCCCCACCCATCCCGATGCCGCGATGGATGCGCCACATCGGCCGAGTGATGTCGTAGCGGCGCAGGGCGCGGAACCACGCCAGCGCATGCTGGTAGTTGGTGTCCACGAGAGTGCCGTCGACATCGAAGATCGCCGTATCCGCCATGGCACCTTCATACCCCGCGGGGCAGCAGTCACCAGCCCGGGCGCGGTTGGACGATGGAAGCCGGGCCGGCCGGAGACCGTCGGCTCAGCGCTGCCGGCCTACTTCCCCGTGGGACGCATCGACTGCCCGGAGCCGTGGTGTCGACGATGACGGCGAGCTGCCCAGCGGGCTGCTTCGCTGGCAGCTGCCGCCGCGGCGACCGCCAAGGTCAGTGCCGTCAGGGCCAGGTCTCCCTTGTGGTGATCCCGCAGGCGCATACCCCCACCATGCCCTTTGTCACGTGCCGCAAAACACCATCACGTCGGCACGTCTCCTGCCGGCAGTCACGCCGTGAAACCGGTGGGGCGGATGACGCGGGCCGGGACTCCGGCGGCGATGGTGTCGGCTGGAACGTCCTTGGTCACGACCGCTCCGGCGCCGATCACGGCGCCGTCGCCGATGGTCACGCCGGGCACGACCGTGACGTTGGCTCCCAGCCACACGTTGCGGCCGATCGTCACGGGCGCCGGCTCCATGTCGGCGCGCCGCGCCGGGTCCATCGAGTGGTTCAGCGTCGTCAGCGTGCTGCCGTGGCCGATGAGCGACCCGTCTCCGATGGAGATGCTGCCGGTGTCCTGGAAGCGGCAGCCCATGTTGATGAAGACGCCCTCGCCGAGGGTGAGGTTCTTGCCGAACTCCGAGTAGAACGGCGGGAACACGGTGACCGACTCAGCCACCGCCCGACCGGTCAGGCGGGAGAGCAGCGCCCGCACCTCCTCGGGCGTTCGGTAGGCGCCGTTCAGCTCGGCGAGCGTCCGCAGCGCCTCCTGCGACGCAGCGTGCATGAACTCGTGCTCCTCCGAGCCGCCCTCGATGAGGCGTCCGGCGTTCACGTGGTCGAGGAACTCCTGCAGCTGCACCGCCCTCACCCGGCCTCGACGGTCACCGTGACGGGACCCCGCTGGTCGGCGATCTGCACAGCGGCGCCCTCGTCCAGGCGGCCGAGGACGTGGATGCCCGGGAAGTAGGACTGGTCGCCGTAGTAGAGGACGAGGTCGTTGCCCGGGGCGTAGTAGCCCACGTCTCCGACGTCCGGGTCCGCCCCCTCGGGCTGCCCGTCGAGCGAGAGCGGTGACGGCAGCGGTCCCGTCTTCTCCACCCCGCCGTGGTCGACCATGTCGACGGTGACCGGCAGCTGTGCGAGCAGATCACGCACCGCGGCGCTGTCGCTGAGGGTGGCGCCGAGGCGCTGACCCCCGAGCGTGATGACGATCTTCACCTGTTGGTCCTTTGCGTGGTCGGTCGACGGAGGCGTGGTGGATGGCGTATGCGGTGTCGTGGCGGTCGCGATGGTTTGCGCGCGGCCGGGCGCCTCCCGGGCGTCGACGGTCTCGACCGTCGAGCCACAGCCCGCGGTCAGGACCGTCGTCAGCCCGAGGGCCACCATCGGGCCGTGCGTCCTTCTCGAGAGCAAGCCCACACTCACAACGTCAGCAACACCTTGGTCGCCCGACGCTCGTCCATCGCCGCATAGCCAGCGGCAGCCTCCGAGAGCGGCAGGGTGAGGTCGAAGACCTTGCCGGGGTTGATCTTCCGGTCCCAGATGAGCTGGATCAGGTGCGGCAGGTACTCCCGAACCGGTGCCGGTCCGCCGTGGAGGTGGACGCCGGCCATGAAGAGCTCGTCCCCGGGGATGGCGACGTCGTGCGACACCCCGACGAAGCCGACGTGGCCACCCGGCCGCGTCGAGTGGATCGCCTGCATCATCGCCTCCTGCGTGCCGACGGCCTCGATGACCGAGTGCGCCCCGAGGCCGCCGGTCAGCTCCTTGACCCGCGCCACGCCGGCCTCGGCGCGCTCCTCGACGATGTCGGTGGCACCGAACTCGCGCGCGAGCGCCTGTCGGTCCGCGTGCCGGCTGAAGGCGATGATCCGCTCGGCCCCCAGCTCGCGGGCCGCGAGAACGCCCATCAGCCCGACCGCGCCGTCGCCGACGACGGCCACGGTCCTGCCCGGGCCCGCCTCGGCGGCCACCGCAGCGAACCACCCGGTGCCGAGCACGTCGGAGGCCGCCATGAGCGAGGGGATGAGGTCGGCATCCGGCTGCCCCGGCGTCGCCACCAGCGTGCCGTCCGCGAGGGGGATCCGCGCCAGCTCGGACTGGGTGCCGATCGTGCCCATGAGGACGCGGTGCACGCAGTACGCCTGGTAGCCGGCCCGGCAGATCTCGCACGTGTTGTCCGAGGCCCAGAACGACCCCACGACGAAGTCGCCGGGCTTGACCGTGCGGACCTCGGAGCCGATCTGCTCGACGACACCGACGTACTCGTGCCCCATGACCTGGTGGTCGACCGGCTCGGCGCCGCGGTAGGGCCACAGGTCGCTGCCGCAGATGCACGTCGCCGTCAGTCGGATGATCGCGTCGGTCGGCTCGATGATCTGCGGGTCCTCGCGCTCCTCGACTCGCACGTCCCCGGGCTCGTACATGACCACTCCACGCATCGCGTGTTCCTTCCATCGTCTCGTCGCGAGCCCACGGCCCGCCGGGCCCCACGGCCCACCCCACGAGTCAAGCCGCCACCGGAACCCGGAGGAAGTCCCTGTCGGGGCACGTACTGACAGGGCACCTCTCGCGGCTCGATGAGCGCTCCGACCCGGCCTAGTCTCGGGGTCGTGGACAACCGCCGAGAGGTGCGCGAGTTCCTCATGACCCGCCGCGCCCGCATCACCCCCGACCAGGTCGGCCTCCCTGCCGGCAGCGGCCGTCGCGTGCCTGGTCTGCGGCGCAGCGAGGTCGCGACCATCGCCGGCCTCAGCGTCGAGTACTACGCCCGCCTCGAGCGAGGTCAGATCGCCGGCGCCTCGGCCGGCGTGCTCGACGCGCTCGCTCGCGCCCTGCAGCTCGACGAGGCGGAACGCGCCCACCTGCTCGACCTCGCCAGGGCAGCGGACGGCATACCCACGTCGGGACGCCCGCGCCGACGCGCGACCGGCAAGCCCGCCTCCCGCCCGAGCCTGCAGTGGGCGCTCGAGTCGATCCACGACGCGGTCGCTTTCGTCCGCGACCCGCACCAGAACCTGCTCGCCACCAACTCCCTCGGGCGCGCCTTCTACTCGCCCGTCATCGGCGAGGGCGGGCGGCTGCCCAACCTCGCCCGCTTCCAGTTCCTCGACCCGGCCAGCCGCGACTTCTATCCCGACTGGGAGCTCTTCGCCGGGATGTGCGTCGGCATCATGCGCGCCGAGGCCGGCCGCGACCCGCACGACCGCGGGCTGCAGGACCTCGTCGGCGAGC
The DNA here is from genome assembly GCF_024519435.1 of Terrabacter sp. Ter38. GTDB lineage: Bacteria > Actinomycetota > Actinomycetes > Actinomycetales > Dermatophilaceae > Terrabacter. Next base: position 400,199 of record NZ_JALJRZ010000002.1, on the reverse strand, counting down.
TCTCGACCCGCAGCGACGTCTTCCGGCGGCTGTGGAGCGCCCACGACGTGCGCACCCACGGCACCGGCACCAAGCGCTTCAACCACCCGGTCGTCGGCGAGCTGACCCTCGCCTACGAGGAGCTCGCCGTCACCGCCGAGCCCGGCCTCGTCTTCATGGTCTACACCGCTGAGCCCGGCTCGCCCTCGGCCGAGCGCCTCCAGCTGCTCGCCTCCTGGGCCGCAGGCACTCCGAGACCCACCGTGACCACCGACACCTCGATCCCCAACAGTCAGAAGGAAACTCATGCAGATCACCCGTAGCTCCGTCGACACCGTCAAGGGCCCGAGCGACTGGTTCACCGGCGACGTCTACATCGACGCGGTTGCCGCCGCGCCCAGCCCGTCGCGCGTCTCGGCCAACCTCGTGCACTTCATGCCCGGCGCCCGCACCCACTGGCACCGCCACCCCTTGAGCCAGACCGTCTTCGTCACCGAGGGCGTCGGCCTCTGCCAGCGCCGCGGCGGCCCGATCGAGGTCATCCGTCCCGGCGACCGCGTCCTCTTCGAGGCCGACGAGGAGCACTGGCACGGCGCCGCGCCCACCCGGCTCATGGTGCACGTCGCCATCAACGAAGGAGACGCCGACCACGACGTCGTGCACTGGCTGACCCCCGTCACCGACGAGGAGTATGCCGCCGCGCCCTCGATCACCGGGTGACCGACCCAGTCCTGCCGCCGACACGAGCGGCCCGGCCAGGGACGCCCAGGGGCCCGCGGAGGCGACCTGCTACTCGGTCTCGGATGAGCCCTCGAGGGAGCGCTTGAGGGAGGCGAGGGTGTGTGACCGCTCCCGCGTCACCATCCGCGCGGCCACCGGCTTGAACGCGCGAGCCACTCCGTAGAGCTCCGCCTCGGCGGTGTGGTGGACGACCGTGTCATCGCCGTCGACCTCGAGCACGTAGCTCGGGCGCGCCTGGGTGAGCGGGTGACCGAAGATGCTGAACGTCTCGCTGAACGCGAGGCGCGAGGTCGGCGCGTGCTCGGTCACCTCCCCGACGAAACGGCCCATCCGCGTCCGGTCGACGTACGTCGTGCCGGCCCGGACGGGCAGCGCGGAGGTCAGGTCCGTGCCGCCGAACACGCCGTCCCGGTGCATCCACTGCCGGTAGCCGGGCAGGTCGGCCAGCCGCTCGAACACCTCGTTCGCCGGCCGACGGATCACCGTCTGCGCCTCGAACCGAATCACGCTCCCAGCCATGAAGCCTCCTCGATCGGTGCGGCGACCACTCCCAGCGTAGGCAGGTCGTGCGTGATCCGCAGCGATCTGTCATAGCCTCCTCGCCGCCCCTGCCCCCGGCCGTCCCCGTCTCGCCGACGACCGGTCGTAGGGTCGACACGTGAAACCGGGACAACCGAGCCGGACGGCGGTTTTCGTCTGTCAGGGCCGCGCCGTGGCCGACGGGCGAGTCGGGGTCGAGCCGTTCGCCGACCCCGTCGCCGAGCGGCTGTTGTCTGAGGCGGAGCTCGAGCCGGTCCGGCTGGCCCGACGCGGTGAGCTTCCCGACGACCGCCGCCAGCGGTTTTCCGTGCAGGCGGTCAGCGCCTGCGCGGCCGTGATGGCGCCGCGCACCGTGCTCATCGACACCGCCGTGAGTCGGACCCTCGAGCAGGGCGGCCACTGGCAGGTCGTCCTGCTCGGCGCCGGGCTCGACGGGCGACCGTGGCGCCTGGCCGCGCTGGCCGGGACCACCGTGTTCTCGGTCGACCACCCGGCATCCCAAGCCGACCTGCGCCGGCGCGCCGAGAGCCTTCCTGCCCCGCTGTGCGACCTACGCTTCGTGGCCGTCGACCTGACGCACGAGCCGCTCGGTCCGGGGTTGGCCGCCGCCGGGCACGACCCGCTCCGACCCACGGCATGGATCTGGGAGGGCGTCATCCCCTACCTCTCGCGCCAGCAGGTCACGGCCACCGTCGACGCCGTCACCGGCAGCTCCGCCGCCGGCAACGCCCTCGTCGCCCAGTACCAGTCGCGCTCGCTGTCGGCACAGGTCGGGCGTCGGGTGGCGGGACTGGCCTCCCGGCTGTCGGGTGCACCGTCACCACTGGCCGGCGAGCCGTGGCGGTCCCTGTGGTCAGAGCGACAGATCGCCCGGCTCCTGGCCGACCGCGGCTGGGTCGTCGACAGCGATGTCAGTCTCCTCGAGAGCACGACCCGGTGTGACACCCCGTACGCCAGTGCGACATCACTCGCCAACGGTCGAGTCGCCGTGGCTCGTCTCGGAGCACGCTCGGGCTGATCGAGGCGGTGAGTCCGCTGGGAAGTCGCTGGGCAGAGCACGAAGACGCCCGGTTGGTCCACCGCACCTGCGTACCGTGGAGGCACCGCTCCTCCCTCCTGTGAACGGGTCCGCACATGACGGCACCGACCGCGGCTGCCACCGGCACCGCACGCACCGCCCGACCGGGCTGGCTGCCGCCCCGGTGGCTCGTCGTCACCGCGGTGCTCGTCCTCGCCGTCGTCCTCACCGACGCCGTGACCCAGGCCGTCGTGCCCTTCATCCGCCGCGACGACTGGCCCTTCCTCCTGCCGCCGCACACGCCCTTCGCGTCCAACGTCTACGCCAAGAACCTCTCGGAGGGCCGCTGGCTCAACTGGGCCTGGTGGGTCGGCATCGGCCAGCACAGCACGCCGCTCACGGCGTCGCTGACGTACGTGACGGCATACATTCTCTTCGTCGCCGGCCTGTGGCGCGTGCTGCGCCCGGTCGACCGCACGCTGCACTGGGCGGTCGACGCGCTCCTCGGCCTCGCGGTCTTCGCGTCCGCGCTCTGGGTGCAGCTGGTCTACTGGCCCGGAACCCTCACGCCGTCGGTCCTCGTCGCGGCCGCCGCGGTGTGGACGCTGCCGTGGGCCTCGCGCACGCCGCCCAGGCTCGCGGTGTGGCTCCTGCTCGCCACCGTCCTGACGACCCTGACCTACCCGCCGGTGGGCGTCGTCCTCTTCCTCGCGGCCGTCGTCCAGCTGCGTGCCCGCCCGTGGAAGGACGTGCTGCTGCTCGCCGGTGGCTACGTCGTGGCGTACGCCGTGGGCGTCGCCGTCATCTACGGCCTCAACGGCATCTTCTTCGGGCACCTCGGCCTCAAGATCGCCGCGTGGCGACACCCCAACCCGATCCACGACCTGCACACCCTGCGGGTCAACGCCGGCCGGTTCGCGCGCGAGGTGCTCCGCCTCGGGTCAGCATTGTGGATCGCCGCCCTCGTCGGGATCGTCGCCGTCGTCGCCGCGTGGCTCGACCGTACGATCCGGCCGTTGCTGCTGCGTCTCGTGGTCGGGCTCGCGGTCGTCGTCGCGCTGAGCGGCGCGCAGACCGTGGTCACGGGCGTCGTCACCGACCCGCGCGGCGAACTCTGGGCGTGGATGGCCGTCCTCGTCCCGGCGGCCCTGCTGCTCGGGGGCGTCGGCTGGTCGCCCCGCATCGGGATCGCCTGCCTCGCCGCGCTCACGGTCTTCGGCGTCCTGACGTGGCGGGCCGACATCGGCGCCCACCAACAGACCCGGAGCGAGTATGCCGCCCTCGTCGACCGCGCGACCGCGCCGGGGCCGTCGGGCACCCGCCGCCCCGTCGTGCTCTACCAGGACCCGGCGCAGCGAGCCACGAGCAAGGGCTCGATCATGGCCGGCACGCTGCGGATGATGGTGCGCCAGGCCCAGGCTGGCGTCGTGCCGCGCTGGTGCGCGCCCGCGGAGTGCTTGCGCATCAAGGCAGCCGGGACGCACGTCGTCGACCTCGGGTCGGTCGTCGGCGTCGTCGTCCCGCCCCCACCGGCCTGGATCTGAGACCGGCCGGCGGGGACGCAGCGACTACTTGACGGACCCCGCGGTGAGGCCGCCGACGAGGTGCTTCTCGATGATCGCGAAGAGGATGACGACCGGGACGACGGCGATGACCGACGCCGCGAAGAGCTGGTCCCAGTGCTGCTCGTAGCCGGTGATGTAGGCCCGCATGCCGACGGTCAGCGGCTTCTTGTCGTCGTCGATCATGAGCGTCAGGGCCACGACGTACTCGTTCCACGCCGCGATGAACGTGAAGATCGTCGCCGTGACGAGGCCCGGCAGCGTCAGCGGCAGCATGACCCGGCGCAGGATCTGCCACCGGCTCGCGCCGTCGAGGGCCGCCGCCTCCTCGACCTCGAGCGGGATCGAGGAGAAGAAGCCGTGCAGGATCCAGATCGCGAAGGCGAGGTTGAACGCGGCGTTCGTGAGGATGAGCGCGCCGTAGGTGTTGATCATGTTGAGCTCGAAGAACTGCCGGTAGAGGCCGACGACGAGCGAGGTGGGCGCGAACATCTGGGTCACGAGCACGACGAGCAGGAAGAGGCCCCGCCCGGGGAAACGGTGGCGGGCCGTCATGAAGGCCGCAGGGATGGCGACGAGGATGACGATGATCGTCGAGCCCGTCGCGACGATGAGCGAGGTCTTGAGCCAGTTGAGGAAACGCTCGTCGCCGAGGATCTGGGCGTAGGTGTCCCACTGCCAGACCTTCGGGAGGAAGCTCGGCGGCGTGCTCTTGACGTCGCTGCTCGTGCGCAGCGAGTCGAGCACCATGACGAGATACGGCGCGACGAAGACGAACGCGACGAGCGCACCACCCACCGCCATGAGGATCCGCTTGCGCCGCTTGGGGTCCCGATTGCGCGCCGTCGGGTCACCTTGCGGCGCAGGCGTGCCCGCAGCGCTGGGCGCGGGGGCCGTCGTCGTGCTCATCGGCTCGTCTCCTCGCGCCAGTTGATGATCTTGAGGTAGATGCCGACGACGACGAGGATGAGCAGGACGTTGAAGATCCCCGCGGCCGCGGACATGCCCACGTCGTGCTCCTGGCTCTTGAAGGCCAGCTTGTACATGAACGTGATCGTCGTGTCGTGGAGGTATCCCGGGTTGCGGTCGTTGAGGGTGTAGACGATCGGGAAGCTGTTGAAGACGTAGATGACGTTGAGCACCGTCGCGATCATCAGGGCCGGGCGCATGAGCGGCAGCGTGATGTTCCAGTAGCGCTGCCACGGGCTTGCGCCGTCGACGGTGGCTGCCTCCATGACGTCGTCGGGGATCGCTCCGAGGCCGGCGATGAAGACGAAGATCGTGAACGGCAGCGACACGAAGACGCCGACGACCACCATCGAGAACATCGTCCAGCTGTCGTCACCGAGGAAGTCGATCGGCGTGCCGATGACGTGCAGGCTCAGCAGGACGTGGTTGATGATCCCGTAGTTGTAGTCGTAGAGCAGGACGAAGAGCTGGCTCGTGATGACGAGAGATGCGGCCCACGGGATGATGACGGCCCACCGGACGAACCGTCGTCCCGGGAAGCTCTTCACGAGGAACTGGGCGAGCGCGAGGCTCAGGACGATCGTGATGGCCACGACCGCGACGACCCACACGACCGTGTTGCGCAGGACCGTGCCGAGGTCGGGGTGGTCGAGCACCTTGACGTAGTTGTCCCAGCCGGCGTCACCCTTGCGCAGGCCGGTGATGGAGTACTCGCCGCGGGAGGCGTCGAAGAGCTTGATCGCCGGGTAGAGCACGACCCCGAGGATGAGCGCGAGTGCCGGCGCGAGCCACAGCAGCGCGACGAGGGGGTGGACCTGGCCGATGCGTCCCGCACGGCGCCGACGACCGCCGCGGGACGGCATACGCGAACGACGGTCCCCCGACCCCGCCACGGGGGCGGGACCGGGGGACACCGTGGTGCTGTCACTCATCGGGGCGGGTGCCTCAGCCGCCGCTCTCGGCGGTCCGCTGCAGACCGTCGAGGGTGGCCTTCGGGGAGCCGTTCATGGCGCCACCGAGGTTCTGCTGGACCGCGAGCTTGACCTTGTCCCACGTGGGGTCGTCGGTCGGCGTCAGCTTCGCGTTGGGCAGCGTGTTGAGGTAGACCTGCAGCGCCTTCTCGTTGGAGAAGTACGCGACGCCGGACTTCGTGACCGGCAGGAAGCCCTCGGCCTTGATGAAGGTGTTGACCTGGTCGGGCGTGTAGTAGAGGTTGTAGAAGGCCTTGACCGCCTTCTCGTTGCCCGGCTTCTTGAAGGCCATGAGGTAGTCGGTGACACCGAAGGTCTTGCTCTCGGTCCCGTCGTTGGACGGGAACGGCGCGACCGCGTAGTCGACCTTCTTGTCCTTGTCGAGGTCGGCCGCGAGCGGGCTGAAGCCGATGACCATGCCGGCCGTGCCGGACTTGAAGAGGTCGAAGGCGTCGGCGCGGTTGGTGCGGGCCGGGTTGTTCTGCGTGACCTTCTCGTCGGCGAGCTTCTTGAGGAAGTCCAGGGTCGCGACGTTCTTGTCGGAGTTGATGACCCAGTTGCCGTCGGTCTTCCAGTCGCCGCCGTTGTTGAACAGCCACATCGAGAACTCGCCCTGCGCCTCCTCGGGGCCGAGGGGCAGCGCGTAGCCGACCTTGCCGCCACCGAGAGCGGTGATCTTCTTGGCGTCGGCCTCGAGCTCGGTCCACGTCTTCGGCGGCGCGGCGATGCCGGCCTGCTGGAAGAGCGTCTTGTTGTAGAAGAACGCGCGGGCCGAGGACAGGTCGGGGAAGCCGTAGAACTTGCCCTGGTAGGTGCCGTACTTGACGAACGTGTCGAGGATGTCGTCCTTGACCACTGCGGGGAGCACCGCGTCGGAGTCGTAGAGCAGGCCGTCCTTGGCGTAGCTGGCGTACGCGTTGAGGTTGAGGATGTCGGGGGCCTGGTTGTTCTGGATCATGGTCGAGGACTGCTGGTCGATGTTGTCCCAGCTGACGACCTGCACCTCGAGGGTGTAGCCGGTCTTGTCGTGGTACGTCTTGGCGAAGGCGTCCCAGAACGCCTTCGTGTGGTCCTTGGAGTACTCGGCCGCGACGAGCTTGATCGTCTTGGCCTCCTCGCCGGTGCTGCCGGCAGTGCCCCCCGGTGCCGTCCCGGCACCTGTCCCTCCGCCGCAAGCGCCGAGGGCGAGGCCTGCGATGGCCAGCCCCGCGACGACCACAGACTGCTTCGTCGACCTCATGTCTCTCCTTGGTTCGGTGCCGGACGTGGTGGCAGCGTGGTGACGCGCCGACCCGGTCACACGGTGAGGACAACCTAGATCGGCGTGTTCGCCATCCGCAAGAGCAATTCTGACTGAATGTTCATTGTTTCGATCACAATCAAGCAAACGAGGCGTCGTCGCGTCAGACCTGGTGGATCTCGACACCGGCCTCGCGCAGGGCGTCGACCTCGCCGCGGTCAGCGCCCACCGTAGTGATGAGGTGGTCGATGCGCTCGGCAGGACAGATCGAGGCGAAGGTACGCGCTCCGAGTTTGTCACCCGTGGCGACGCAGATGACCTGTTTCGACCGCTCGATCATCGTGCGGATGATGGCGGCCTCCTCCTCGTGGCGGCACGTCGCCCCCTCGCGGGCCGAGAGACCGTTGACGCCGACGATGGCGACGTCGAGCCACAGCTGGTGGAGCACGAGCGTCGCGAGCGGGCCGGTGACCTCGTAGGACTCGGGACGGGCGACCCCGCCGAGCGACACGCACTGGACGTGAGGCCGGAGCACCGCCTCGGTCGCGATGTTGAGGGCGTTGGTGACGATCGTGATCTCGCCGTCGGCCGCGAGGTCCTCGCGCGCCGTGATCGCGCGCGACGTCGCGGTCGTCGTCGTGCCGCCGTTGAGGCCGATGACCTGGCCGGGCAGGACGAGAGCCGCCGCCGCCTCGGCGATCCGCGTCCGGTCGTCGTCGGCCATGCTGCTGCGGTAGCGGTAGGGCAGCTCGTAGGCGACGTTCGTCGCGACGACCCCGCCGTGGTTGCGGGCGACGAGCTGGCGCTTGGCGAGCTCGGAGAAGTCGCGCCGGATCGTGGCCTCGCTGACCCCGAGCAGCTCGGAGGCCTCGCCGACGCCGAGGCGGCCGGTCGTGGCGAGGCGGTCGAGCATGATCGACCAGCGGCTGGCGCGGTTGCGGGCGAGATCGCTCTCTTCGGTCACGCGCTGACGATACCGCGCAGTTCGAGCAATGGACATGTGCATCTCTGCGCGTTTACGCTGTGTTTCGCGCAAACACAATCAACACCGCCACGGCGAGAGCCGTGTGACCGTCGAACCGTCGGGAGCCACCATGCCGCAGACCACGCACCTCGCCCAGGAGATCGCCACGCAGCCGGACGACTGGGAGCGCGTCGTCACGCGCCTCGACGACGTCGCGCGGCACCTGCCGCGCCCCGGCGAGCGGGTCGCGACGATCGGCTGCGGCACGTCGTGGTTCATGGGACAGGCGTATGCCGCCCGCCGTGAGGCCCTCGGCCAGGGCCCCACCGACGCGTATGCCGCCTCCGAGCACCAGGTCGCGCGCGGCTACGACCGCGTCGTCCTCATCAGCCGCTCCGGCACGACGACCGAGGTCATGGCCGTCGTCGAGGAGCTGCGCGCCTCGGGCACCCCGCACGTGTCGATCGTCGCGACGGCCGGCACCCCGGTGGCCGAGCGCTCCGACGCGACGGTGCTGCTCGACGACGTCGACGAGCAGAGCGTCGTGCAGACCCGCTTCGCCACGACGACGCTCGCCCTGCTGCGCGCCTCGCTCGGTGACGACCTGCGACCGGTGGCCGAGCAGGCCCGAGCCGTCCTCGCGGAGGACGCCTCGACGGCATACGGCCACCTGGCGCCGTCGGAGCAGGTCACCTTCCTCGGACGCGGCTGGTCCAACGGCATCGCCAACGAGGCCGCGCTCAAGCTGCGCGAGTCGGCGCAGTTCTGGTCCGAGTCCTACCCGGCGATGGAGTACCGCCACGGACCGATCAGCATCGCGGCGCCGGGACGGGCCGTGTGGGCCTTCGGCGAGGTGCCGGAAGGCCTACCCGAGCAGGTGCACGCGACCGGTGCCCACTTCGAGCACCGCGACATCGACCCGCTCGCCGACCTCGTGCGCCTGCACCGGCTGTGCCTCGGCAAGGCCGACGCCGCCGGCCTCGACCCCGACGCCCCCCGCAACCTGACGAGGAGCATCGTCCTCACCTGACCCCACACCGTCGAGAGGCCAGAGTCTGCCGGTCCCGGCGCGTCGAGAGGCCAAAGTTCGCGACGAACTTTGGCCTCTCGACGCGCGCGCACCGGCGAAGTTTGGCCTCTCGACGGTGAGGGAGGGGTGGGGACCGAGGTCAGCGGAGCGCCAGGAGGGCCATCAGGCGGGCGGCCTCGTCCGTGACGGCGTCGCGGGCGGCGCCGAGGTACTTCCTCGTGTCGACCGTGGGCGATGCCTCGAGCCGCTCGGTCATCGCCCGCGTGAAGACCTGGTTGAGGTGCGTCGCGATGTTGACCTTGGTCATCCCGGCCCGCACCGCGGCCACGAGCCCCCCGTCGGGCACCCCGGACGAGCCGTGCAGCACGAGCGGCACCGGGACCGAGCGGCGCAGTGCCGCAATGAGATCCGTGTCCAGCTCGGCGGTGCGGTCGGTCATCGCATGGCTGCTGCCCACGGCCACGGCGAGCGCGTCGACGCCCGTGTCGGCGACGAACCGGGCCGCGTCGTCCGGGTCGGTGCGCACGCCCGGCGCATGGACGCCGTCCTTGCCGCCGACCTCCCCGAGCTCGGCCTCGACGCTGACCCCGGCCGCGCGGCAGAGCTCGACGACGCGACGGGTCACGGCCCGGTTCTCGTCGTCCGCGAGGGTCGAGCCGTCGAACATCACCGACGTCAGGCCGAGCCGGACCGCCTCCTCGACGAGCGAGACGTCCTCGGCGTGGTCGAGGTGCACGACGACCGGCTGCCTGCACGCGTCGGCGATGGCGAGCGTCGCCGCCGCGATCGGTGCGAGCGCGCCGTGGTAGCGCACGCAGTTCTCGGAGATCTGCATGACGACGGGTAGCCCGACGCGCTCGGCCGCCGCGGCGTAGGCCTCGGCGTGCTCGAGCTGGATGACGTTGAAGGCCGCCACGGCACGGCCGGCGACGGACGCCTCGGCGAGCAGGGGCGTCAGGGCGGAGCGGGTCACAGACGGATCTCCTCGATCTCGACGGTGGGGAGCAGACGGGTGACGTCGGCCGGGTCGACGGCGCCGGCGACGGGCTGGAGCACGGCCGCGGCCGACCAAGCGACGCCGCGGCGCAGGACCGCGGCCCACGCCTCGGGCCCCTGCGGCAGGTCGCCGTCACCGTCGAGGTCGGCCGCGAGCGACGCCGTCAGGGCGTCGCCCGCGCCGGTCGGGTTGCCCGACAGTGGCCGCGGCAGGTGGGCCCGGAGGGCGACGTCGTCGTGGACGAGGACCAAGCCGTTCGTGCCGTCGCTGATGACGGCGGCGCGCGCGCCGGCCGCCACGAGCGCGCGGGCCGCCCCGGGCACGGAAGGGACCTCGCCGCGGCCGAGCCCGGTGAGGGTCTGGGCCGCCTCGACGCGGTTGGGCTTGACGAGGTCGGGCCCCAGGGCGAGGGCGCGCGACAGGGGAGCCCCGCTCACGTCGAGGACGACGCGGAGACCGGCCTCGTGGGCCACGCGGGTGACCCGGCGGACGAGGTCGGGGTCGGTGCCCGGCGGGAAGCTGCCCGACACGGTCAGCGTCGACGCCTCCGGGGCGAGCGCCGCGATCTCGTCGGCGACGCGGTCCCAGACCCGCTGCGACTGGCCGATGCCGGGCTCGTTGAGCAGGGTCACCCGGCCGCTCGCCTCGACGACAGCGACCGACCGACGGGTCGGGCACGGTGACGGGACGAGCCGGTGCGGCACGCGGCGCGCGCCGAGGTCCGAGGCGAAGAGGTCCAGGTCCATCTCGCCGACGGGCGCCACCGCGACGGACCGGCAGCCCATGGACGTCAGCACCGCCGCGACGTTGAGCCCCTTGCCGCCGGCGCGCTCGCTCACCGAGGCGACGCGATGGGAGTCACCGAGGGCGACGAGGGGGACCGCATACGTGATGTCGAGCGCCGGGTTGGGCGTGAAGGTGATGATCATCGACCGACGAGGTCCAGGGCGATGGTCGCGGCGCCGAGCGAGCCCGCGCGGTCGCCGAGGGCGGCGGCGTGGACGGCGACGTCGTCGCGACCGCCGAGGCGGGCGGTGAGGGCGGTGCGCAGGGGCTCGAGCAGGGTCTCGCCGGCGTGGACGAGCCCGCCGCCGATGAGGACGAGCTCGGTGCCGGCAGCCGCCACGACGGGGGCGACCATGATGGCGAGCGCGTCGATGGCCTCCTGCCAGATGCGGCGCGCCTCGGGCTCGCCGGCCTCGGCGCGGCGGGCGACCTCCTCGGCGTCGCCGACGAGACCGGTCGCCTCGGACCAGCGGCGACCGATGGCGCCGGCGCTCGAGAGCGCCTCGAGGCAACCGCGCTGACCGCACGCGCAGAGCGGTCCGTCGGGCACGACGACGATGTGGCCGATCTCGCCCGTCCACAGCGAGCCGGTGACGAGCTGGCCCCGGCAGAGGATGGCACTCGCGAGACCGGTGCCGAGCGGCACGAAGAGCACGTTGTCGGCCTCGCGCGCAGCGCCGAGGCGGTGCTCGGCGAGCAGCCCGGAGCGCACGTCGTGGCCGACGGCGACGGGCACGTCGACGTGCGCCGCGATGCCGCCGCGCAGGTCGAGGTCGCGCCAGCCGAGGTTGGCCGACCACACCCCGATGCCGGTGACGTCGTCGACGAGCCCGGGCACGGCGACCCCGACGGCGAGCAGGTCGACGGCATCGTCGATCCGGGCGGTCAGCTCGACGACGGCCTTGGCGGCGACCTCGCCGAGCTGGTCGCCGACCTTCTCGGGCGTGGGCCGCAAGGCCTCGGCGAGGACCTGTCCGTCGGGGGTCACGAGAGCCGACTTGATCCGGGTGCCGCCGACGTCGATCCCGACCACTGCTTCGCGCATCACGACGCGCATTCTATGCGTATTACTGCACGGTTGAACACATGATCGAGCACATTTGGACAAGCGAGCGGCACGGTGGGCACGCGGCACAGCCTGCCACCCCCAGCCGGCCGCCGCTCGCGACGTCGGGCAGCGCATGACGTGGCCCGCCCCCGGGACGCCGGCACGCGGCATACGCAAACGGCTTGCAGCCGAACGCGGTCGGGACGACGCTGCGAATGGCACTGGGGATCCACAGCATCACGTTCGACGGCGCCGACTCGCGCGCCCTCGCGACGTTCTGGGCGGCCCTGCTCTTCATCCCGGTGCCCGAGGGCAACGAGTTCTGTCTCGAGCGGGGGAGGACGAGCGGGGTCCGCGAGCGTCCGCGGCACACCGGATCGGCTGACCGCGCTGGGTCTCAGGCGTCGGGGGCTGCGTCCGCGGCTGCGTCCGGGGCCGCGTCCGGGGCCGCGTCCGGGGCCGCGTCAGGCCCGGCGCCGTGGCGAGCGAGGAAGGCGGCCGCGGTGTCGGCGACCTCGCGCCAGCCGCTGTCGACGACGAGCGAGTGCCCGCGCCCCGGGATCTCGATGATCTCGGTGGGAGCCGGGTTCTTCAGCTGGCGCTTGTAGGAGGCGTGCGCGATGGCCCACGGCACGATGTGGTCCTGCTCGCCGCTGATGACGAGGAGCGGGCCGCGGTCGGGGCTGTCCGTGTCGACGCTGGCCTCGGTGCGCGGGTTGACGTTCGCTGTAGCGGCCTGGAAGAGGGGGCGACCCGGCGCCGCAACGGGATACGTGCGGTAGAGGTCGGCGGCCTCCTCGGCGCTGACGGCATTGGCGAAGGCGTAGCGGTACTGGTCGAAGGTCAGTGACACGTGCCGGTTGTAGTTCGCCGGGTTCATCAGGACGGGGGAGCTCGCGCGAAGGGCCGACAAGGGGAGGGGCAGCACACCGCGGAAGGGCGCCGGGTCGACGGCGACGGAGGCTCGGGCCAGTCCCTGGCCGGCGAGCTTCTGGGTGATGAGGCCGCCGAACGAGTGACCGATGACGACCGGCTCGCGATCGAGCAGGCGGATCACGTCGGCGACGTGGTCGGTGACCTGGCCGACGGTCTTGCCGGCGAAGACCTCCGGGTGCGCCCGAGCCTCCTCGACGGTCTCGGGGTCGTCGGGCCAGCCCGGGGCGAGCGTGGCGTAGCCGAGGGACTCGAAGTGCTCCCGCCACGCGTCCCAGCTGCTCGGGAGCAGCCAGAGGCCGTGGACGAAGACGACGGGCTGACGGCCGCTCGCGTTGGCGGCCTCGACCTCGGCGCGCTCGGTGTCGGTGATGACGGAGGTGACGGCGGGCGTGGCGGCTGGCGTGGTGCTCATGGTGTTCTCCCGTGCGGTGAGGGGCAGATGGGTCCAGCAGGTAGAACGATCGCGACAGGTCGCCGGGCTCGACGCCTGACGAGCCGCCTCAGTTCCCGGCGCGCGCGAGCGCCACCGTCTTGGGCACCACGAGGCGCCAGGCGTCGATGACGATCTCGCGCATCCGGTCGACGTCGAGCGCGTCGAGCCGCACCTCGACCCAGTTGAAGCGCAGATCGGACCGGCGCGGCATGAGGAAGACGTCGGGCTCGCTCGCGACGAGCACGTCGCGCTCCTCCTTGGGGAAGGCGAACCCCATCTGCGTCTCGTCGGCGGAGAACGCGAGCCACACGATCTTGCCGACACGGAACTTCACGCGGTCGTGGACGAGCACCTCGTACGAGCGAGGGAGCTGCTCGGCCACGCGCCGTACGTCGTCGATGGTCACGGGCACCCCTCCACCCTGCCATGCACGCCCGGGCGACACGCCGTCCGAAGCCTCTGACTCCGAGGGACCCGCTCGCTCCTGCGCCCGGCACCCTCCCCGACCCCTTCCGCGGACGCACGCGACGGCATACCCTGCCCCTGTCGCGACCTCGACGGCCCCCGGGCCGGGCGGGCTGAAACGTCGACTCCCTGACACACCGACAAGGAGACGACGTATGCCGTCCAACCCCATCCCGCCCGCCGCCCCCGGCACTGCGCCCACCGTCCCGCAGCGCCTGCTCGCCTTCCTCGACCGCCTCGGCGCCGAGCTCGACCGCCGCGGCGACGCCGTCGCGCTCCTCGGCCTCGGCTCGGTCGGCCGCGACCTGCACCGCCTCGACGACCACTCGGACGCCGACTTCTTCGTCGTCGTCGACGACACGGCCACGCGCGACCGTTACATCGCCGACATCGACTGGCTCGAGGCCGCGCACCCGGTCGTGTGGTCGTTCGAGAACAGCGAGCTCGGCCGCAAGGCGCTCCTCGAGGGCGACCTCTTCGCCGAGTACGCCGTCTTCGCCGTCGCCGACCTGGCGACCGCAGGCTATCCGCCGGGCCGCATCCACTGGAGTCGCGCCGACGCACCGGCCGACCTCGAGATCCCCAAAGCCTCACTGCCCCAGCCGCCCTCGCTCGAGCACGAGGTGGGCGAGGCGATCACCAACCTCTACGTCGGGCTGCACCGCGACCTGCGCGGCGAGCGCCTGACCGCGACCCGCTTCATCCAGGGGTATGCCGTCGACCGCTGGATCACGGTGCTGGGCCACCTGGGGCTCGGGCGCGGCGCGCAGCAGGACGTCTTCGTCGTCGACCGCGGCGTCGAGCGGCGCTTCGGTCCCGACCTGCTGCCGTTGGCCGACCTCGTGCCAGGCTACGAGCGCAACGCCCACGCGGCGGCGACGCTCCTGCGCCTGCTCGAGGCGCACGTCGAGCTCGAGCCGACGATCGTCGCGGCCGTCCGCGACCTCATCGCCCGGTCGGCGGCCGACGCTCAGTCCCGGGCGGTCTCGAGCTCGAGCTCGTAGACGAGCAGGGTCAGCGTGTCGATCGGTGACCAGTCGCGCTCGGGGGCGCGGGTGAAGCCGAAGCGCTCGTAGACGCGGTGGGCGGCGTGCATCATCGGCTGGGTCGAGAGCACGACGCGGCGGCGCCCGAGGGCCCGCGCCCGGTCGATGCACGCGCGGACGAGGGCCGTCCCGACGCCGCGACCACGGCCCTCGGGGGCGACGGCCAGCGTGCGGAACTCGGCCTCACCCTCGCGCGCGACGTCGGCGAACGGGCCGGGAGCACCGACGAAGGCGACACCGCCGAGGACCGCGCCCGCGTCGTCGACCGCGACGAGGACCTCTGCGTGCTCGGCCCGACGCCCGACGTCCCGGAGCACGGCGAGGTAGGGGTCCGCCGCGCCGTAGTCGAGCAGCCCGTCGTCGAGGTAGGCCGCGGCCGTCAGCTCGCCGAGTCGCTCGTAGTCGTCCGGGCGCACGGCCCGGATCGTGAAGCCGTCCATGCGCGCCAGTGTCGCAGCCGCGGGCCGACCATCGTCCGAGACGTCTCCCAGGTGACCGGCAGGGTGCACCCAGCCGGTTCGCAGAAACCGCACCTACGTTCCGAGACGGCTCGAGCGAGCCGCCTCGGGGGCTACAGGGAAGGGGCAGCATGCGCACACACAGCAGGCGCAGCAGGACACTCGTGGGGGTCGGGCTCGCCTCGAGCGCCCTCGCGCTCGGCACGACCTTCGCAGCCGGATCGGCGGCGTCGGCCGCCGGCACGGACGGCAGCGACATCGTCTACACCGTCCACCCACTGACGAAGCAGTTCTCCACGGGCACGAAGCCGGGCGCGCTGCCGACGCCGTCGCAGTGCGTGGCCGGGATCGGGCTCGCCTGCTACACCCCGGCACTCATCCGCAAGGCGTACGACGTCCCCGACGGGTGGACCGGCAAGGGACAGCGCATCGTCATCGTCGACGCCTACGGCAGCCCGACGGTCCGCGGCGACCTCGACGTCTTCAGCCAGACGTTCGGCCTGCCCAAGGCCGACCTCAACGTCTACTACCCGGCCGGGCGGCCGCAGACGAGCACGGCCCACCGGGGCCAGCCGCTCAGCTGGGCGGGGGAGACGAGCCTCGACGTCCAGTGGGCGCACGCCATCGCGCCCGACGCGACGATCAACCTCGTCGTCGCGCCGAACAACTACGGCAACGCGCTCAACGTCGCGGTGAAGTACGCCGTCGACCACGACCTCGGCGACGTCCTGTCGATGAGCTACGGCGCCGACGAGGCCGCGATCAAGGGCAAGGGCAACAACCTCCAGGTCCAGCAGTCGCACGCGAACTTCGCGGCGGCCGCGGCCAAGGGGATCTCGCTCTTCGCCTCCTCCGGCGACGACGGCGCCTCGAACGGCGGCCCGGCCCTCGCGGCCGGCTACCCGGCATCCGACCCGCTCGTCACGGCGGTGGGCGGCACGAACCTCTTCGCCAGCGACTCCGGCGCCTACGAGGGCGAGACGGTCTGGGGCGACGAGGCGTCGTGCGCCGTGCACCAGCCGTTCGGCTGCACCCTCGGGCCGATCGGCGCGACGGGCGGCGCCCCGAGCACGATCTTCCCGGCGCCCGCCTACCAGGCCGGCGTCAACGGCAACGCGATGCGTACGACCTCCGACGTCTCCTACAACGCATCGGTCTACACGTCGGTCTTCGTCTACGAGGGCTTCAACGCCAACCCGGACGACAACGGTTTCTACTTCTACGGCGGCACGAGCTCGGGCTCGCCGCAGTGGGCCGCGATCGGCGCCCTCGCCGACCAGCAGGCGGGTCACCGTCTCGGCACCCTCAACCCGGCGCTCTACGCGATCGGCACGGGGGCAACGCATGCGCTCGCCTTCCACGACGTGACGTCGGGCAACAACGCCTGGCAGGGACCGGGCCTCGACGCGAAGGCCGGCTACGACGACCCGACCGGCCTCGGCTCACCGGACGTCTCGAACCTCGTGGGGCAGCTCGTCCACTGACCCATCGCGTATGCCGTGTCGTGGCCACCCAGCGCTCCGCTGGGTGGCCACGCCGTCAGCGTCCCGCCGCAGCCTGCTCCACGAGCTTGGTGAAGCGGGCGGAGTAGTGCGTGAACCCGCCGGCGTGACTCGCGTCGTCGAAGGTGACCGTGGTCGCCCCGGCCCGGGCGGCCATGGAGCGCTGCAAGGCCGGGTCGATGACCCGGTCGGCGCCGGAGACGGCATACCAGGACGGGATGGCAGGCCACGCGACCTCGGCCGACGGCGCGAACAGGATGCTGAGATCCGTGGGCGTCTGCGCATGATCGAGCGTGGCCGCGAGCCGGGGGTTCAGGTCCTGCGCGAAGTCGTCGCGGAAGCTCGTCGACGTGATGGTGGCGCGACCGGTGCTGTCGAAGGTGAGGTGACCGGGCGCCAGGAAGGCGGCCGGCGCATAGCCCGCGCCGAGCCCGATGATGCTCTCCCCGGGTGCGGGGACGAAGGCGGCCGTGTAGACGAGCGCTGACACGTCGCTGCGCCCGGCGGTGGCGTCGGTGATGACGAAGCCGCCGTAGGAGTGCCCGACCACGACCTTGGGGCCGGGCACCGCATCGAGGGTCGCCCTGACCGTCGCGATGTCGTCGACCGTGCCGGACAGTGGCAACGTCACGGCGACCGTGGTGTAGCCGTCCTTGCGCAGCGCGGAGGCGACCTCGTTCCACGATGACGGACCGGAGAACGCGCCGTGCACGAGCACGATGGTGGGGCCTGCCGCTACGGACGGCCGTGCCACGGACGAGGCAGGCCCGGCCTGAGCCGGGGTCCCCGCCAGGAGAGCGACGAGCGCGGCGAGCGCCACGCCGGCGAGCCACGTCGAACGTCGCCGGACGCCCGACGCGCCGCGTCCGCTCCACGACCGGCGGGGACGAGCCCCGGGGTCCGGCGACGGGATGGGCGGTGCGGTGGTCACGATGCCGGACCGGTTGCTGGACATGTGGTTCTCCTCGTGCTCGGAGGTCAGGTGGTGGTGATGAGGCCGCCGTCGATGGCGACGTCGGCTCCGGTGATGTTCCCCGCGACGTCGCTGGCCAGGAAGGCGACCAGGTTGGCCACCTCGCTGGGCCGGGTGAAGCGGCCAGTGGCGGACTCCCCGGCCGCAGCAGCGGCGACGGCGGAAGGGTCGGTGCCCTGCCGTGCGGACACCGCGGCGGCGACCCCGCCGGCGCCCAGCCAGAGGTCGGTGGAGACCGGCCCCGGGCTCACGGTGTTGACGCGGATCCCCTTCGGGCCCAGTTCCTTCGAGAGGGACTTGCAGAAGCTCCGCAACGCCGCCTTGGCCGCGCTGTAGTCGATGACGCCCGGGTCGGCCAGGACGGCGTTGACCGAGCTGGTGCACACGATGACGCCCCGGCCACGAGCCAGCATCATCGGCAGGGCGGCGCGGGTGGTGCGCACGGCGGCCATGAGGTTGAGCGTGTACGTCGTCGCCCACTGCTCGTCCGTCACGGCCAGGAAGCCGTCCAGCCGCGGGGTCACCGCTCCGACGTTGTTGACGAGGATGTCGAGACGTCCACGCCCGGCAGCGGCGTCGACGAGGTGGGCCACCCCGTCGGGTTGACCGAGGTCGGCGGCGACGTAGGTCACCGTCCCGGTGCGGGTCAACGCCTCCAGCTCTGCCGACGTCTCGCGCGCGCCGGCCACCACCGTGACCCCCTCGTCGGCCAGCACGCTCGTGATGGCGAGACCGATCCCCTTGCTCGCACCGGTGACGACGGCGACCTGCCCCGCCAGCCCGAGGTCCACGCTCAGAGGCCTTGCTCATGCAGCCAGGCCAGCACGGCCTGGGCGATCTCGCTCCAGCCACTGTCGATCGTCAGCGAGTGACCCCGACCCTCGAACTGACGCAGCTCGGTGACCGCGGTCGAGTGGCGGTACTGCTTCAGCGTCGACCGGGTGACGGCGTCGGGAACCGTGTGGTCCTTCAGGCCGGAGATCAGCAGGAGCGGCCCGCGCGTGGCGTTCCGGGTGTCGACCGCCGCCTCCGAGTGGAGCGAGAAGTTGGCGGCCGCGGCCTGGAACAGGGGCTTCGCGGGTGACGGGATGCTCCACTTCTCGTAGAGGGCCTCCGACTCCTCCTCGCTCACCGCGTTCCCGAAGCCGAAGCGGAACTCCTTGGCCGTCAGCGAGACCGCCTTGTTGCGGTTGGCGGGGTTGCCGAGGGCCGGCAGTCCGGCGCGGAGCTGGGCGAGCGGGAGCGGGAGGACGCCCTTGATCTGCGCCGGGTCGATGGCGACCGCCGCGGCGGCCTTTCCCTGCCCCAGCAGCTTCTCGGCGATGAGCCCGCCGAACGAGTGACCGATGACGACCGGCGGCTCCGAGGACCCGTCGATCAGTGACGCGTAGTGGTTCGTCACGTCGTCGATGCCCAGACCCGCGACGGCCTCCGGCTGCTGGCGAGCCTCGGCCACGGTCTCGGCCTCGTGAGGCCACCCGGGCGCGGTGGGCGAGTAGCCCGCCTGAGCGAAGGCCTCGACCCACGGGGCCCAGCTGGTCCGGTGGAGCCACAGTCCGTGGATGAAGATGACGGGGCGCGGGGCTGGCTGCATGAGGGTGCCTCCGAAGCAGATGCGGGCTGGGCGACCTCCTGGCCGTCCACGGGTGTCGCAGGGGACGGCGACGGTTCCGAGTCTTGCCGCAGCCGTCGCCACACGTCCAAGACCCGTTCCGAACGGATCGATAACCGCGAGATCCCCTCCGGCAGCGGCCGGCTCGATAGCGTGGGCGACGGAGACCGACACCCCGCTACGCCCATCCAGTCCACGGCCTCCACGGAGGCGTCGGCATGGACCTGGAGCTTCGACTGGTGCGCTACTTCGTGGCGGTCGCCGACGAGCTGCACTTCGGTCGTGCAGCGGCACGGCTCTACGTGAGCCAGCCGGCCCTCTCCAAGCAGATCCGCAAGCTCGAGGACCAGCTCGGCGAACCCCTCTTCGTGCGGGACAGCCGGCATGTGACCCTGACGACGCGAGGGGAGCGGTTCCTCGTGGACGCCCGTCGGCTCCTGGCGCTGGCGGACTCGATGTCCGCACGGACCCGACCCGAGGGGGTGAGCATCGCCCATGTGTTCGAGCTGTCCACGAGCCAGGTCGTCGCCGACGCCTTCAGGCTCGCCGAGCCGGGGATCCCCCTGCGAGAGCACGCCATGGACAGCGTCACGCAGCTCAACGCGCTCCTGCAGGGCCGGCTCGACGTCGCCATCCTGCGCGTCACGCCGCGGATGAAGGTCGCACACCCCACCGGCTGGCGCCACCGGCTCCTGCGCCTCGAGCCCCTCGTGCTCGTGGGCCGACACGAGGAGGGGCACCAGGGGCGGGTGTCGTTCGGCGACCGGCCGTTGCACGTCTTCGGGGACCCGCCCAGCTCCGGAACCTACAACGCGCACGGACAGTACCTGACCGCCCTGGAGCAACGACTCGGTCTCACGATGCAGTGGCTCGGAACACCGGGCGCCTTCAGTCACTGCCTCTCGCACGTTCGATGGGCACCCGACAGCATCCACTACCTCGAGTTCCTCAGCTACGCGGAGAAGTACGTCGCCGAGGGGCTGCACATGTCCTGGCCCGACGAGATCCAGCCGTACTACCCGTGGTCGCTCGCCTGGCGCGCGGACGACGTGGACGCGACGACGACTCGCCTCATCGAGGTCTCGGTCGGCGCGGCCGAGGACCTCGGCTGGCTGGCCTCAGGTCGGGACGGCAGACACGCCCCCGCCTGGTTGCCGGATGACGACCCTGCCTGGGCGGAGGTCCTCACAGCCGACCCGGGCGCGCACGGGACGGGTCCGGCGACGGCCGCGGCAGCGGAGATGGCACCGGGCCCCTGACCCAGATCCCGGACCCAGCTCTCCTCCGAGGCGCGGACCTCCGTCTGCCGTGCTGCGGCTTGCGCCCTTCTTGCGGAGTTCTTGCCGGTGTGTCCGACGGTGTCTTGCACGACGCGGAGGAGTGTTCGCCACATGAACTCGGTGATCCTCGACGGAGCAGCCTCCCTGGCTGCGGCTTGGCCTCTCGCGCTTCTCACCATCCTCGTCGGCTCCCTCTTCGCCACGGCCTACGTCCGCGCCGGCCGGCCGACGGGCGCCGGGCCGCGTTGGGACGACGCCGTCCCGGGCCGGGCCTGCCGCTCGGCCGGACACAGCTACCTCAAGCGCGAGACCGGATGGTGCTGCTCGCAGTGCGGTGACGAGATCGCGGACCAGACGTACATCCCACACGTCGCCGGGGCGGGCGCCGGCGTCTGAACGCATGTGCGTCGGCGGTGCACCTCGCCACGATCGGTGCGCCCTGCACGGCGCACTCGTCGACGCAGCGCGCACCCCTGGGCCGACGCTCCCTGGTGCGAGATGGTGCGTGGTGGTGCGCGTGAAGCCGCAGCGTCAGGCGGCGAGGCGCCAGGCGAGGACGCCGAAGAGCACGCCGAGCGAGTTCGTCGCCCAGTGCATCCCGACGCTCGCGAAGAGGCTGCCGCTGCGTCGGCGCAGCTCGCCGGCGAGGACGCCACCGAGCGCGGTGAAGAGCACGGTGCCACCGACGACGGCGACCTTGGCGAAGGGGCCCAGCCCGGAGACGGCGGAGCCGATCGCCTCGTTGCCGGTGGCCGAGGCCATGGCGGGGAGGACGTGCCAGAGGCCGAAGAGCAGGGACGACCCGGCGAGCACCTGCCACATCCGGGCGTGCCGGGAGAGGAAGCCCCAGAGCACGGAGCGGAAGGCGACCTCCTCGAGCAGGATCGTGCCCACGGGGATCATGACGAAGGCCGTGAGCAGCGCACCGGCCGGGGGCAGGTGGTAGCGCACGTCGAGGAACGCCGTGCGTGTCATCGGGAGCAGGACGCCGACGAGGTAGACGAGCCCGACGACGGCGATGACACCGAGGCCCCAACGGATGCCGCGGGCGTGGGTGTGCCGGGCCAGGCCGAGCTGGTGCCACGACAGGCCCTGCCACCGGGCGAACGCCAGAAGGGCGACGGCACCGACCGGGCCCAGCCACATCGTGTCCCAGCCGAGCACGTGGTTGGCGACGTTGACGCCGGCGAGGGCGAAGACGACGGCCACCGTGGCGGCCAGACGCGCGCGCCGTCCGCGGGCGATGAGCGTCAGTCGACGCCGCCGCACCGGGTCAGGGGCACCGTCGTGCAGCACGCTCCGGGAGGTCGTGACGATGCCGTCGGTCGGGGACGCGACGGCGACAACGGGACTCACGGCTGGGCTGCTCATTACCTCGATTTTCGCACGTCAACCTGTGCAGGACCTGTGCTGACACGGCGCCCCGACCTCGCCTGCCACCGGGGTCACAGACACCCCAGCCGACCCCCGGACCACAGCATGCGGGCCGCCCCGCCGGCAGAGACCGCGGACGTCGAGCAGACGCTTCGCGCGCTCGACCCCGGTGTGCGCATCGGGACGGAGGCGTGGTTCGACCCGGGGCAGAAGCTCGCCGGTTGGCACGTGCCCGGGTGGATGCCAGCGGTGGGGTTCCTGCTCTGGCTCGCCACCGTCGCCCTGCTGTCCAACGGCGCGCAGCCGTGGTGGGCCAGCCGCTGGGCCTGGTTCTGGGCGCTCTTCTCCCCGGCCGCGGTCGTGGCCGTCCCGCTCTTCCTGCTCCTCTCGGGCCCGTCGCCCGGGGTCGCCGACACGGTGCCCACGGGCCGTCGTCTCACGGGCGGCTGGGCCTTCATCCTGCTCTTCCTCGTGGCACCCTCCGCCGTGACTGCGCTCGGCGGCTTCTGAACGGAGCGCGTCAGCGACGGCGGACGACGAGCCCGCGGAGGTACTCGGCCTGACCGAGGTGCTTGGCCGCGTCGTCGAGGACGGAGACGAGGCGCACCGCCACCGTGACGGGCGGGTCCCAGCGAGCGTCGACGACGCGGGCGTATGCCGTGTCGTCGAGCTCCTCGACGAGCTCGACCGTGCGCTCGTGCACCGCTGCGTGGTACTCGGCGAAGAGAGCCGGGTCGGCGACGGTGAAACGGCCCACGTCGGCCGAGGTCATGCTCCAGCCGTGCACGTCCGCGGGGTAGGGCAACCCGAACCGCTCGACCCAGCCGTCGCCGCGCCACACCGAGTCGTCGGCATCGGCGAGCCGGGACACCTGGTCGTCCTGCTGTCGGGCGAGGTGCCAGACGAGCCACGCGATGTGGTTCGCGTCGGCGTCGGGGCGCCAGAGCAGCTCGTTGACGGAGAGGCCGTCGACGACCTCCGGCAGGCCGTCTCGGATGCGGCCGAAGCCGTCGAGCATCAGGTCGCGTGCGATGTCGGTCGTCATGTCGTCCACCTAACCAGCATGCATCCGATGCCGAAACAGCCTCCGGCCGTGCCGGCACCACGCCGATCCGGATCCTTTGCACCAGAGGCGGGCCGGACGAAACGGACCTTTGCCACCCGATGTATCTGGACGGGCCGCCCGGTCTCTGAACCCCCGCGCCCACCACACGCAACGACGCCGGGCGCCCCGACCCAGGAGACCAGCAATGACGACCACCCTGACCCCCACCGCCCGACGGGCCCCGAGCCTCGCCGGACTCTGCGACGGTGCGGTCCACCTCCCCGGCGACCCCGGCTACGACGCGGCACGCCTGCCGTGGAACGTCGCCCTCGACCAGCGCCCGGCCGCCGTCGCCCTGCCGCACACCGTCGCGGACGTCCAGGCCGTCGTCCGCGCGGCTGCTGCCGACGGCCTGAGGGTCGCCCCGCAGAGCACCGGGCACAACGCCGGGCCGCTCGTCGGGCGCGGTCTCGACGACGTCGTCCTCGTCCGCACCGAGCGGATGCGCGGCGTCACCATCGACGCGACCCGCCGCATCGCCCGGGTCGAGGGCGGCGCCCTGTGGATCGACGCGACCGAGCCCGCGGCCGACCACCGGCTCGCGGCGCTGCACGGCAGCTCGCCGGACGTCGGCATCGCCGGCTACAGCCTCGGTGGTGGCATCGGCTGGTACGCCCGCAAGCTCGGCCTGGCCACCAACAGCCTCACGGCCGTCGAGCTCGTCACCGCGGACGGCGAGCACGTGCGCGCCGACGCGACGCAGAACGTCGAGCTCTTCTGGGCGCTGCGGGGCGGCGGCGGCAACTTCGGCGTCGTCACCGCGCTCGAGTTCCGCCTCTACCCGATCGAGACGGCGTATGCCGGCATGCTCGTCTGGGACCGCGACCAGGCCGAGCGCGTGCTGCGTCGCTGGGCCGACTGGGCGCCCGAGGCGCCCGACGCCGTGACGACGGCCTTCCGCTTCCTCAACGTGCCGCCCCTGCCGGCGATCCCCGAGCCGTTGCGCGGCCGGTCCCTCGTCGTCATCGACGGCGCGGTGCTGGGCTGCGACGCGGAGGCCCGCGGGGTCCTCGGGATGCTGCGCGGGCTCGGACCCGAGATCGACACCTTCGACCGCGTGCCGGCCCGGTCGCTGACCCGGCTGCACATGGACCCGGAGGGCCCGACACCCGCGGTCTCGGACGGCACGCTCATCGGCGAGCTCGGTGACGCGACGATCGACACGCTCCTCGAGCAGGTCGGCCCCGGCTCGACGTCGTCGCTGCTCTCGACCGAGCTGCGCCAGCTCGGCGGCGCCCTCGGCCGCGCGCCCGAGGGCCACGGCGCCCTCGCGACGATCGACGCGGCATACGCCGTCTTCGCCGTCGCCATCGCGGCGACGCCGGAGCTGGCGATGCAGGGGCAGCTGGACGCCCACACGCTCACCGGCTCGCTCGAGCCGTGGTCGACGGGCCGCAGCTACCTCAACTTCGCCGAGAACGAGGTCGACGCCCGTACGGGTTACACCGAGTCGGCGTGGCTGCAGCTCAAGGGGATCCGGTCGGCGTACGACCCCGACGACCGCTTCCTCGCCAACCACCGAGTCCCCCGTCTCTTCGAGGACGGCGCGGTCACCGAGTGACGGCTGGTTCGAGGTGATCGCGTGAGCCACAGGCCTCACGCGATCACCTCGACCGGAGTCAGAGGGTCACGAGGACGAAGGCCTCCACCGGCTCGCCCTTGCCCTTGAGGGCGAGGGCGCCGAGCGGCTCGGTGGTCGCGCCGGGCAGCAGCGCGAGCGTGTCGGCGGTGACGGCGACGCGTCCGACGGGGGCCTGGCCCTCGATCCGCGAGGCCACGTTGACGGCGTCGCCGATGACCGTGTGCGTGCGTCCGCCCTCGCTGCCGAGCACGCTGACGAGCACCTCGCCGCTGTTGATCCCGACCCGGAAGCGGGGCCAGCCGGGGTGCTGGTCGGCGATCCGCGTCGTCTCGACCTGCAGGTCCAGGCCCGCCTGCGCGGCTCGGCGAGCGTGGTCCGGCTGGTCGCCGAGGCGGTTGAAGGTCGCCATGATCGCGTCGCCGATGAGGCGGTCGATCGTGCCGCCGTGCGCCTTGACGACGGCCGGGATCGCGACGGTGAAGTAGGTGTTGAGCATGTCGGTGACCTCGCTCGGGTCATGGCCCTCCGAGAAGGTCGTGAAGCCCTTGAGGTCGGCGAAGAGGATCGACATCTCGCGACGCCCTGCCACGGTGTCGGCCGTGTAGAGCGCGGCGTAGCGCTCCTCGTGCCAGGACTGCTGCGCCCCCCACGCGACGAGCACGAACGCGGCGAGCATGAGCACGTGCCAGCCCCACCACGAGTAGTGCCAGTTCGGGGCCAGGACGATCGCGACCATCGCCTCGGCGAGGAGGACCATCGCCGACGCCATCGCCGCGGGCAGCAGCCCACCGCGCTGCCACCAGAGGCGTGCGTACGTCACGGCGGCCACCCCGAAGAGCACGACCGACACGACGCCCGCGACGACCATCGGCGGGGAGTCGCGCGCGAGCCCCGGCCCTGCTCCGAACGGCCCGAGCCGCAGCAGCGAGGCGACGCCCCACACGACCATCAGCAGGAGCAGGGCGAGTCGCAGGATCCGCGCACGGCGCATCTCCGCGGCGGCCCGCGCCGCGTCGACCTCGCGCACCGACGCCACCGCGAAGAGCGAGCCGATGGCGATGCCGACGGGGGTGGAGATGTTGAACCCGGCGGAGGCGGTGTCGAGCAGCACGTGCGGCGTCGCGAGGGCGTGCAGACCGAGGAAGCCCGAGGCGGACAGGAACGCGAGCGAGACGTACATGACGCGCACGTCGCCCCGTCGCACCGCTGCCGCCCCCGTGCCGTATGCCGTCAGCGCACTGAGCAGAGCCGCGCCGAGGACCATCCAGAAGTGGGTCGGGTCGTGCTGCCACTGCATGTCGAGCTGCTCGGAGAGCCGCAGGACGGCCAGGCCGATCAGCGGCAGCGTCAGCGCGACGGCGCCCATGGCTGCGCGTCGCCGGGCTCCAGGCCGTCCGTCGCCCGGTCCGTCAGCCATCGGGGACGGCCTGCGCTTCCGGACTCCTCGACCGCGACGCCGCCTCGACGAGCGAGAGGTACTGGTGCACCTCCGACACGACGACCGATCCCTCGCCGACCGCCGACGCGACACGCTTGACCGACCCCGCCCGCACGTCCCCGACCGCGAAGAGGCCCGGCACGGAGGTCTCGTGGGCGCACGGGGGTCGGTCGAGACTCCAGCCGGCCTCGCGCACGTCGGCACCGGTGCGCAGGAAGCCCCAGGGGTCGCGGGCGACCGCCTCGGGCAGCCACGCGGTGTGGGGCTGCGCGCCGATCATCACGAAGAGGCCGTCCGCCGGGGTCGAGCGTCGGTCGCCGGTCGTGCGGTCGGCGACGACGACCTCGGACAGCCATCCGTCGCCGCTCCCGTCGACGACGTCGGCGTTCGGGACGACCGTGATGGTGGGCGACGCCTCGATCTCGTCGATGAGGTAGCGCGACATCGTCGCCGAGAGGTCCGGGGTGCGGATCACGACGGTCACGTCCGCGGCGTACCGCTGCAGGTGGAGGGCCGCCTGCCCGGCCGAGTTGCCGCCGCCCACGATGACGGTGTGCGCCCCGGCGAGTCCGTGCGCCTCGGAGACGTTCGCGCCGTAGTAGACGCCGGAGCCGCTCAGCGCCTCGAGCGACGGCACCCCGAGGCGCCGGTAGGCCACCCCGGTGGCGAGCAGCACCGCGCGTGCCCGCACGTCGCCCACGTCGGAGACGGTGACCACGAACCACGAGGACCCGTCCGCGTCGGTGGTCCGGTCGATCGCCGTGACGCGTCGCGTCAGGACGAACCGCGCGCCGAAGACCCACGCCTGCTGGAAGCCTCGCTGGGCCAGCTCCGCGCCGGAGACCCCCCGCGAGAAGCCGAGGTAGTTGCGGATGAGCGAGCTCGTGCCGGCCTGGCCCCCGAGCGCGTGCTCCTCGACGCAGACCACGGACAGCCCCTCCGACGAGCCGTAGACCCCGGCCGCGAGACCGGCCGGCCCGGCGCCGACGACGAGCAGGTCGACATCGCGCACCTCGTCGCGGCCCCCGTCGCCACGAGGCACCGAGAGGTCGGTCCCGATGCCCCAGGCCTGACAGATCTCGACGTCGGTCGGGTCGAGCAGGACCCGGCCGCCCAGCGCCGCGAGCCAGAGGACGAGCGGCCCGTCCGCGTCGTCCGGTCGCGGGGCCTCGATCTCCCCGAGCAGGTCCACCGCCTCGGTCGAGCCGCGATCGAGGTACGCGTGCGGGATCCCGTTGCGGGTCAGGAGGGTCCGCACGGCATGACCCCGCGGGTCGCGGGCCGCGCCGACGACGACCACCTCGCGCCGGCGGTTGGCGACGGTGCGCGACCAGACCTGGACGAACTCCGAGACGGTGCGGCAGAAGAGCTCGTCCGGCGAGGTCCACGGCTGGAGCACGTAGTAGTCGATGTCGCCGAGGGACATGCCGCGCAGGATCGCCGCCGCCGTGCGCCCGTCGGCCCAGGCGCCCCACGGCACGAGCAGGGCGCGGGCTGCGTCCGGGTGCAGGGTGCGCACCGACCGCAGCAGCTCGGCGCCCCCGAGGCCGGGCAGCCACGGGTCGGCGAGGACGAGGGCGACGGGGTCGCGTCGCTCGGCCGCGAGCTCGACGTGGTGCAGGGCGACGGCGCTGTCGGACTCACCACGCACCCGGAAGTCCGCGCCGAAGCGCCGGGCCAGCTCAGCCTCGGTCCGGGCCAGTGCGTCGAGGTCGTGGTCGACGACGAGCAGGAGAGGACGGGTCATGGAAAACCCCTGGTGCAGCGTGCGGGCAGGACGACGTGCGACCACCCCTCTCTCGACGGTAGGACGGTCCGCCCGCCAGCGGGTCCGAACGGACGATCTGCTCGCCTCTCGGCCAAGATGGGGCCATGGCACCACTGGGACCACCCACCGCGTACGACGTCGACCGGATCCGTTGGCACTTCCCCGCGCTGCACGAAGGGGCCGCGCACTTCGACGGCCCCGGCGGGTCACAGGTGCCCGACACCGTCGCGACGGCGGTCGTCGAGACGCTCACCTCGGCCATCTCGAACCGCGGCACCGTCACGGCTGCCGAACGGCGTGCCGAGCGCGTCGTCGTCGAGGCCCGTGCCGCGATGGGTGACCTGCTGGCGGTCGACCCGGGTGGCGTCGTCTTCGGCCGCTCGGCCACCGAGCTGACCTTCCACCTCGCCCGCACGCTGTCGGCGGTCTGGGGGCCCGGCGACGAGGTCGTCGTCAGCCGCCTCGACCACGACGCCAACATCCGGCCGTGGGTGCTCGCGGCCGAGGCCCGTGGCGCCACAGTGCGCTGGGCCGAGTTCGACCCGGCCACCGGCGAGCTCAGCCCCGACGCGGTCGCCGCGGTCGTCGGCGAGCGCACGCGTCTCGTCGCGGTGACCGCGGCGTCCAACCTCATCGGCACGCGCCCCGACCTCCCCGCCATCGCCGAGATCGCCCACGCGGCGGGTGCCCTCGTCTGGGTCGACGGCGTCCACGCGACCGCGCACGTGCTCACCGACGTGCCTGCGAGCGGCGCGGACTTCTGGGTCTGCTCGCCCTACAAGTTCCTCGGCCCGCACCACGGCGTCCTCGCCGCCACGCCCGCCCTCCTCGAGACGCTGCACCCCGCCAAGCTGGTGCCCTCGTCGGACGCGGTGCCCGAGCGGTTCGAGCTCGGCACGCTGCCCTACGAGCTGCTCGCCGGCACGGCCGCCGCCGTCGACTTCCTGGCCGACCTCGCCCTCACCGATCCCTCGCAGCCCCGCCGTCAGCGACTCGTGTCCTCCTTCGCCGCGCTCGAGGCGCACGAGGACGGCCTCCTCGCCACGCTGGAGGCGCGGCTGCGCGCCGTCCCCGGGCTCACGGCGCACAGCAACGCGCAGCACCGGACACCGACCCTCCTCGTCACGGTGGAGGGCCACGACCCGCAGGACCTGCGCGTCGCCCTCGCCGAGCGCGGCGTCAACGCGCCCGCGGGGCACTTCTACGCGTGGGAGGCGAGCCACGCGCTGGGGCTCGGCACCACGGGAGGGCTGCGGATGGGGCTCGCTCCCTACACGAGCGCCGATGACGTCGAGCGGCTCGCGACCGGCCTCGAGCAGATCTGCGGGGTGGGGCGATGAGTCGCCCGGTGCCGCTCCCGGCGGGGCCCGGCCAGGAGTCGGTGTGGGACTACCCGCGCCCACCGGCCGTCGACCCGAGCGGTGAGCTCGTCGAGGTGCACCTCGGCGGGGAGGTCGTGGCGCGGACCCGGGCCTCGCTCCGGGTGCTGGAGACGAGCCACCCGCCGACCTACTACCTGCCGCTCGACGCCTTCGCCGACGGCGCTCTCGTCCCCGTGGCGGGCAGCTCGGTGTGCGAGTGGAAGGGCCAGGCGGCGTACCTCGACGTCGTCGGTGGTGGGCGCCGGGCGGCCGGGGCGGCGTGGACCTATCCGGACCCCGTGCCCACGTATGCCGTCCTCGCCGGTCACGTCGCCGTCATGCCGGGGCTCGTCGACGCGTGCTTCGTCGACGGCGAGCAGGTGCGGGCCCAGGACGGCGGCTTCTACGGCGGGTGGATCACCGACCGCGTCGTGGGTCCGTTCAAGGGCGGCCCCGGCTCCCGGGGCTGGTGACGCCAGACCTCACCCTCAGAGGGGGAGGATCGCGGGCGCGCCGAGGGGCAGGGTGGTCGGTGGGAGACGTGCGTCCGGCGACGCACAGGAGCCCGACGACATGACCGCAACGACCGCCGGACGGCCGGCCCGCCACGGCGCCACGCAAAGGAGCAGGACATGGCTGCCTTCACGGTATGGAAGTTCGACGACCTCGACGGCGCCGACCACGCCGAATCCGTCCTCGAGGACTGTCAGGCGGAGGGTTTCCTCAAGGTCATCGACCACGCCGTCGTCACCTGGCCCCCGGGGGACCCGCACCCCAAGACGAGCCACGGGAACGACGACAAGTGGCGAGGCACGGGCTGGGGCGCGCTCTGGGGAGTGCTCGTCGGCGCGCTGTTCTTCGTTCCCGTCGTGGGCGGCGTCGTCGGCGCGGCCATCGGGGCGATCAGCAAGATGACCGAGGACGCCGGCATCACGAAGGAGCAGCTGGAGACGATCCGCACGGAGCTGACCCCGGGCACGTCGGCGCTCTTCGTCGTCACCGAGAACGGCGACCTCGACCGCGTGGGCGAGCGGCTCCGCGGGATCCACAGCAAGCTCATCACCACCAACCTCACCGAGGGCGAGCGCCAGATGCTGCTCGAGACCTTCGGGGGTCGCTGACCAGACCTTCCGGGGTCGCTGACCGCGGCCGTCGGGCCGGGGATCAGCGCGGCAGCTGCTCGATCCGGGCGTCGACGAGCTGTCCGTCGCGCACGTCGAGCCAGGCGAAGGTCCCGGCGGGCTGACGCCGACGGTCGGTCGGCGACCCCGGGTTGAGGATGCGGACGCCGTCGCCGGTCTCGTCGAGCGGGATGTGCGAGTGCCCGAAGACGACGAGGTCGGCCGTCGGGAAGCGCCGCCGCATCCGCGCGGTGCGCCCCTGGCGCTGCCCGCTGTCGTGGATCATCCCGACGCGCAGCCCGTCCAGGTCGACCTCGAGCGTCTCGGGTGCGCCCCACGCGGCGACCTCCGCGACGTCGTTGTTGCCCATGACGACGTGCACCGGCGCGAACGATGCGAGCAGGTCGAGGACGTCGGGCGTGCAGACGTCCCCGGCGTGCAGGATGACGTCGGCCGACGCGAGGTGCGGGAGCAGCGCCGGCGGGCAGGCCTTCCAGTGGCGTGGCGCGTGCGTGTCGGAGACGACGAGGACCCTCACGACCGACCCCCGCCCGCTGGTGTCGTCGGCCACGGGGGCAGCAGGGGCAGCAGCTCGCCGAGCTGCTCGGCCGAGACGAACGACGGGTTGGCCATGAAGGGCTGGCCCTGCACCTCGAGACCGTCGATGCCCGCCGCCCTCAGCTCCGCGTCCTCGACCGGGTCGTCGAGCAGCGCGACGTCGATCTCGACCCGCTCACGCACGGCGTGCGCGTCCGATGCGGTGCGCCACCAGGCCTGGGTGGACTCCACCCAGGGCTCGACCTGCGCCACGGCATGGCCGAGTCCCCACACCCCGCGGCTCAGGCCGTCACGACCGTCGCCAGAGACCCAGAAGAGCACCTTGTCCCCGGGAGCGACGAGCCGCGTGCGGTAGCTCGGGTGCACGGCCCACGAGGTCAGGCGTCGCTCGCCGGACCCAAGCAGGGCCCGCAGGTCCCAGAGCGAGGGGTTGCACTTGAGCACCCACGCCCCGAGGCGCTCGCGCTCGACGGACCTCCCGGTGCTCCTGCCTCTCGCCATGCACGACTCCTACCCGCGGACACGCTCGAGCACCTCGAGGACCGTGGCCTCGACGAGCTGCACCTTGTAGCCCGTCTCCGGCAGCGGGCTCGCGCCCTCGGTCGCCAGGTGCGCGCCCGCGGCGACCGTGCCGTCGTCGAGCGTCGAGCCGGTCAGCAGTTCCTCGACGGCACCGAGCCGCAGGGGAACGGGCGCCACGCCGCCGATCGCGACACCGCACGACGTGACCGTGCCGGCCGCGTCGCGGACGATGCGGACGACAGCCTCGACGAGCGGCCACTCGGCCTCGAACCGGCTGATCGAGCGGACGTAGGCGGCCCGCTCGCCCGCAGCCGGAGGCGGCAGGGTGACGCGGGTCAGCACCTCGTCGTCGGCGAGCAGGTGGTCACGGGTGGGGTCGGACCCGTCGCCGAGCACGTCGCCCACGCCGAGACCGTCACGGTGCGTCGTGTCGACGGTGGCGGCATACGTCAGCAGTGCCATCGCGAGGGACGACGGGTGCGGGTGGACGCACGGGGCGGTGTCGAAGGCGACGCCGTAGAGGTGGCGCCCGTCGCGCGCGGGGCAGCCGTCGCCGCCCGACTTGAAGCACGACGTGTGAGGGTGCCGGAAGTACCAGCAGCGGGTGCGCTGGAGCAGGTTGCCACCGATCGTCGCGGCGGCACGCACCTGGGGCGTGGCCAGGCCTGCGGCCGTGAGCGCGAGCGCCGGGTAGTCGGTCGCGAGATCGCGAGCCACCGTGGCCACGGTGACGCCGGCGCCGAGGGTCGTGCCCGCGTCGGTGCGCTCGACCGCGGCGAAGCCGGGCACCCCCGTCAGGTCGAGAACGTGCGGCGTGGCGCCGGTCGTGCGCAGCCGCTCCTGGAGGTCGGTGCCGCCGGCTCGGTAGACGAGATCGCCTGTGCCGTCAGGCCGCTCGTCGTATGCCGTGAGGATCGTGAGGCTCATCGCGTGACCTCCGAGCGGAGTCCCTCGAGCAGTCGGTCGGGTCGTACCGGGAGCGTCAGCGGTCGCCAGCCCGTCGCGTTGAAGATCGCGTTTCCCACGGAGGCGGCAGGGCTGACGGTGGCGACCTCGCCGAGGCCGACCCCACCGCCGGGCACGCGGTCCCAGCCCTCCTCGTGGAAGTGGATGTCGATCTCCGGGGTGTCGCCGAGCTGGGGGATCCGGTAGTCCTCGAGGTTGGCGGTCAGGGTGAGGCCGGTGTGCGGGTCGAGGACCTGGTTCTCGTAGAGCGCGAGCCCGATGCCCTGGATGATCGAGCCCTCGCACTGGCTCCGGGCCAGGACCGGTGCGTGGATGCGGCCGACGGCGATGCCGCCGTGGACACGGAGCACGCGGGTCTTCCCGGTGCGGGTGTCCACCTCGACCTCGGTGACGTGCAGGGCCGCCGAGAAGCCGCGGCCGACCTGGATGCCGTTCATCGTCATCGGGACGGCTCGCAGGCCTCGGTCGCCCCCGCGCTTCGCCGTCGCCGACGCGCCGTCTGGGGCACGGTCGAGGTCGGTGCCGACCCGGTCCCGGAGGCTGGTCGCCGCCTCGACGGCGGTCGACCACAGCGACACCGTCGTGCGGCTGCCCCCGGACGCCGGGCCGTGGGACGTGCCGCCGTGGGAGCGGCCGAGCCGGACCTCGACGTGGGACGGGTCGACGTCGAAGACACCTGCCACCGCCCGGGCGACGACCGTGCGGCTCCCGGTCCCCATGTCCTGCGCCGCCGTCGACGCGACCAGGTGACCGGCCTCGACGGACACGACGACCTCGCAGTCGGGGTCGACGAGGTAGATCCAGTTGCCGGCAGCCACACCGACGCCGCGCCGGAAACGCCCGGACTGGCTGCCCGTGGCGGGTCGCCGCTCCCAGGTCGGCAGCGCACTGGCCCAGCGGTAGAGCGCCTGACGCTTCTGGTTGCCGTCCCACTGGGCGCGCAATGCGATCGGGTCGCGGCCGAAGCGGTGCGCGACCTCGTCGACGGTCTGCTCGAGCGACCAGGCGCTCGTCGGGCCGCCGGGTCCCCGGAACGGCGCTCCGGGTGGCGCGTTCGTCACGACGTCGACGTCGCGGGCCAGCCGGGGCGTGCGCTCGTAGAGGAGCATCGAGAGGGCGGCCACGCTGTTGCCGATGGCGACGCCCGCGTGGCTGTCGGTGTCGACGACGAGCGCCCTGACGGCCTGCGTGTCGTCGTCGACGAGCATGGAGACGCGCGACCGGCTCCCCGGACGGTTGCCGGTGCCGGTCAGCTCCTCGTGCCGGTCGAGCACGAGCCGTACGGGTCGACGCGCGAGGCGGCTCAGGGAGATCGCACTCGTGGCCTCCGTCGTGAGCGAGAGCTTGGCCCCGAACCCACCGCCGACGTGCTCGGCGACGACCTCCACCTGCGCGGGGTCGAGGTCGAAACGGTCGGCGATGGCGTACCGCATGAGGTCCACGCCCTGGGTGCTGAGCCAGACTCGCAGGTGCTGTGGGTCGGTCCAGTCGGCGACGCAGGCGTGCGGCTCGAACGCCGTGTGCAGCTGGGCGGCGGTGTGGAACTCCAGCTCGACGAGGCAACGTCTCCCGGCAGCGCGCGCGGCGCCGACGCGACGTTTGGCGAGCGTGCCGAGGAAGGGGCTGCGCGAGGGCCCGTGGCGGTTGCCGTCCCAGGGTGCCGGCATCGACCCGCCCTCGCCGGCGGAGGGCGCCGCCTTCCGCTCGCCCCGGGTCGGGTAGACGAGCGGGGCACCCGGGCGTACGGCCACCTCGGGATCGAGCACGAAGTCGTGGACCGTCACCGGCACGACGAGCTCCCGCGCGATCCGGCGCGCCTCGGCGAGGGACTCCGCCGCGACGACGGCGATCGGCTGCCCGGCCCAGCGCACGCGCCGGTCGTCGCCGAGGACGTCGAGGCCGACGACGCCGTCGGGGAAGCGGATCGGGCCGACCGTGCCGGCCGCCACGTCGGAGCGCCGGATCGCAGCGTGCATCATGCCGGGCAGGACGACGTCGGTCGTGTAGACGGCGGCGCCGGTGACCTTGGCGGGGGCGTCGACGCGCTCCACGTCGCCGACCCCGCCGTCGTGCTCACCGCGGCACGCGGCGGCGACGGCACGGTAGATGCCTTCGTAGGAACCGCACCGGCACAGGTGGCCGGCGAGCGCCTCGGCGATGACCTCGCGGCTCGGGCCGTCCGGCTCGTCGGCACCGTGCTCGGGCCGCCACCGGTCGTGGAAGGCGACCGCCTCGACGACGAACCCCGGCGTGCAGTAGCCGCACTGGAGCCCGTCGTGGTGGGCGAAGGCCCGCTGGACGGGGTGGAGGTCCTCGCCGTCGGCGAGGCCCTCGACGGTCGTGACGCTCGCGCCGCGCAACCGGGTGGCGGGGGTGAGGCAGCCGAGCAGCGGTTCGCGGTCGACGAGCATCGTGCACGCACCGCACACCCCGCTGCCGCAGACGAGCTTCGTGCCGGTCAGGCCGAGTCCGTCGCGCACGACGTCCAGCGCCGACTCCGTGCCGTCGACGTCGATCACCCGCGCCTCGTCGTTGACCGTGGTGGTGAGCTCCATGAGGGCCTCCTGCGGCTGCGTCTCGACGAGACGGTGCGCCACGACGCTACCTCCGGACCGGCCCCGGCGCGATGATGGTGTCGAGGGCTCGTGCTCGAGGCCGACGCGTGGCCCCGACGAGCCGAGCCGGGTGACTAGGAGAGTGTGGTCATGCGCATCGCGGTGCTGGGCACGGGCGGGATCGGCGGCTACTTCGGAGGGCGGCTCGCGGCGTCCGGGCACGACGTCACCTTCGTCGCGCGGGGTCCCCATCTCGAGGCCATCCGCGACCACGGCCTCGTCGTGACGAGCGTCGCGGGGGACGTGACCGTCGAGCCCGCGCGGGTCACCGACGACGTGGCCTCCATCGGGGTCGTCGACGTGGTCCTCCTCGCCGTCAAGACGTGGCAGCTCCCACCGGTCCTCGAGGCGCTGCCCTCGCTCGTCGGCCCGGACACGGCCGTCGTCACCACCCAGAACGGCGTCGAGGCGCCCGACCAGGTCGCAGGCCTCGTCGGACGCGCCGTCGTGCTGCCCGGCATCGCCAAGATCTTCGCGTTCATCGACGGTCCCGGCCGCATCACGCACGCCGGTGGTCCGGCCTCGCTGGCCTTCGACGAGTGGTCGGCCACTCCCGGCGCCACGTCCGACCGGGTCACGCGGCTGCGCGCCGCCGTCACGGCGTCCGGCGCCGTCTCGCCCGTGCCCGACGACATCTGGGCCGAGCTGTGGTCGAAGATGCTCTTCGTCGTGCCCTTCGGTGGGCTCGGCGCCGCCCTCGACGCGACCATCGGCGAGCTCCGCTCGCACGCGCCGCGCCGGGTGCTGCTGCAGGACGCGATGCGGGAGGTCGAGTCGCTGGCCCGGGCCCGCGGCATACGCCTGCCCGAAGGGATCGTCGAGGGCACGATCGCCTTTGTCGACGACCAGCCGGCCGACGCGACGACCTCGCTCCAGCGCGACCTGCTCGAGGGCAGGCCGTCGGAGCTCGACGCGTGGACGGGCGCCGTCGTGCGCCTCGCCGGCGAGTCCGGTGTCGACGTCCCGCTGCACCGGCTGCTCCTCGAGGTGCTCACGTCACGCCACCCCGCAGCGTTGCTCGGCTGACCGCTGGACCCCACTCCTGGCGTACGCCCTCGGTGGGCGCGATGTGGGCGCGATGTGGGCGCGATGTGGGCGCGATGTGGGCGCGATGTGGGCGCGATGTGGTCGGGACGGTCAGAGGTCGGGGCGACACACCCCGCGGCCGAGGATCGCCAGCCCGCGCAGGTCCCCGTCGGCCGGTCCGGCACCGGTGCCACCCGTCAGTGACATCAGCTGGGACCCGTCGGAGACGTGGTTGAGCCCGAGGACGTGACCGATCTCGTGCTCGACGACGGCCCGCGCGGAGTCCTCGCGACCCGCCGCGAGCAGGTCGTCCATGGCCGTGGCATCGAGCCAGACGGAGCCGGTGACGTAGACGAGGGCCCCGTCGCCGGCCGCGCGCGGCGTGCTCCCACCGAGACCGACGGTGCTGCCCGCGAGGCGCGGGATCTGGTCGGGCGTCGCGAACGCGATGTAGACGGGCGCCCAGCGGTCGCCGTATCGGTCGGGCTGGTAGGGGTCTCGCTCCGGCGCCGGCGCCTCGTCGGTCAGGCCGTCGTCGACGAAGCGCAGCCCGCTCGCCTCCGACATCGTCGCCACGGCCTCGCGCACGAGGGCGTCGCCGCCCGGGGGAAGACCGACGGTGCTCGTCGTGAAGTGGATCGGCCGGCAGGGGTCGTAGGCCACCGGGTCCGTGCCGTTGGCCTGCATCCGCATGAACGTGTAGCCGCCCGTGCCGCCGGGCATCGTCGGTGGAGCGCCGAGCGGTTCCTGGGCCGCGCCGATGCCCGCGGGCGGCGAGTCGACACCGAAGCCGTGCCGCGAGTCGAACGGTCTGGCCTGCCACTGCCACAGCGGGACCACGACGGCCAGGACGGTGAGGACCACGGCGCCGAGCCACACGGGCCGGCGGCCACGGGACGCGCTCGCGCCGGTGGCTCGGTGCCGACCGGGTGCGCGGACGAGGGACCCCTGACGCATGTCGTGCATGGTGCCGTGAACCGTCCGTCCTGTCGCCCCGAGAGCGTTCGATCGAGAGCCGGCTCCTCACGCGCGACTCCTCATCCCGTACCCAGCGGGACGCTGCGTCGGGCGCCCACACGGTCGTCGGCTAGGTTCTGCGTCCGTGGAGTGGTTCGAGCACGTGCGCGACCGGGTCGTCCCGGCGACCGCCGACGTCGCCCTCGCGGCGCCCCGCCTGCTCGTCGTCCTCGGTGTCGCGCTCGTGCTCGTCGCCGTCGAGCCGCTCTGGCGGGTCGTCCGTCTCGCCGTCACCCTCGTGCACGAGCTCGGTCACGCCGTCGTCGGGGTCCTCGTCGGCCGCCAGTTCACCGGCTTCGTCCTCCGCGGCGACATGTCCGGCCACGCCGTGACCCGAGGTCCCGTGCGCGGCACCGGTCGCGTCGCGTCGACATGGTCGGGCTACCCGGTGCCGGCGCTGCTCGGCGCCGCGATGGTCTGGGCCGCCGAGCGAGGCTGGGCGGCCCCGGTCATCACGGCCGGCCTGGCCGTGCTGTTCTTCGCCCTCGTCCGGGTCCGCTCGGCGCTCACCGTCGTCGTCATGGTCGTCGCGATCGCCGGCTCGGCGGCCCTGTGGTGGTGGCGCGACGATGCGCTCCAGACCCAGGTGCTCGTCGGGCTCGGCGTCGTGCTCGTCGTCGGGGGGTGGCGCCATCTCGTGGCCGTGCTCCGGGACCGCAGCAGCGGCAGCGACCCGGGGGTCCTCGCCTCCCTGACCCCCCTGCCGCGCGCCTTCTGGAACCTCTCGTTCGTCGTCGTGTGCGCCCTCTCGACGTGGGTCGTCGTCGGCGAGGTCGTCGCCACCCTGCGCTGAGCCGGCACGATCCCCGCGGCGTTGATGTTCGACGCGCCGAGAAGTGGGTAAGCGCTGCTCGGGTGGGGCCAGGGGGAGCCACCTGCAGCACGGCTCGGGGGACGCCACATCCGGTGCACGGATGACCGCGGCCGCGGCCCGGCGGCATACAGGGGGTCCAGGTATGCCGCCGGGCTGAGCCCCGCTGGAAAACGTGGCGCCGCGTCAGTTGAGGCTGAAGGGTGGGATCGCCGCCCGGCCCACCGCGCCCAGCGCTGAGGCGAACTCCCGCTCGCGCCGGACGAGCCGGATGCCGAGGCGCAGGCGGGACTCCGTGTCGCTGCTTGCGAGGAGGCGCTGGCGGTCGGACACGTCGAGGCTCACGGTGTCCGGGACGGCATACGCCAGCGACCGGTCGTCGGTGGGGAGCTCCGGCTCGGCCCCGGTGGCCGCGCCGAAGGCGGTCAGCTCGGCCCGCAGCCGCGCCGCGAGGACGGCGACGGCCGGGACGTCGCCGTCGGGCTCGGTCAGCCAGGTGACCCGGGCGGTGGTGTACGGGGTGCCGGCGGACTCGTCGATGGCGTCGAGGCGGAAGCGGTCGGTGCCCTCCGAGACGGCGAGGAAACGCTCACCCTCCAGGGCTGCCGCCTGGACGAGCAAGGCACCGCAGCCGACGGGGTGCAGCGCCCGCACGCCGTCGTCACCCACCTCGAAGCCCTCGCGGATCGCGATGACCCCGAAGACGGGCAGACGCTCGTCCTGGCCGTCGAGCAGGTCCTTGAGCAGCTGGATGTAGCGCGGTTCGAAGATCTGCAGCGGCAACCGCGCACCGGGCACGAGCACGGTGCCGAGCGGAAAGAGCGGCAAGGTCGCCATGAAGGCCAGCCTAGGTCGGAACTGCAAAGTGGCAGGTGGGCTGTCGAGCCCTCGGTGCCCGACGGGGGCTCGGACCCGAGTCTCAGTCCGGGACGCCGGACGGCATGGCCTGGGTGGCGCCGAGCTGGTCGGCGGTCACGGCCCGGCCCGAGCCGGTGCGCTGCCCCGGGTCGCGGACCTCGCCGTGGAGCTCCTCGACCTCGTCGAGCATCTCCGCGGGCGAGCCGTTGATGGCCGTCGCGAGACCGAGGGCCAGGCCGCGCAGCTCCTGGTCGCCGAGGCCGAGGCGCACCGCGACGGCGGCGGCATTGGCCGGACGCTTCTCGGGGTCCTTCTCGAGACACTCGGCGATGAGGTCGCGCAGGTCCTCGGGGACGTCGTCGGGCAGCGGCGGGGGCGGCTCGTTGACATGGCTCAGCGCGGTGGCGATGGGCGTGCCGCGGTCGAAGGGACGCCTGCCCACGAGCATCTCGTGGCCGACGACGCCGAGGGCGTAGAGGTCGCTCGCGCCCGTGGCCGCGTGGCCGAGAGCCTGCTCGGGGCTGATGTAGTTGGGCGTGCCGAGCATCTCGCCGTGCTGAGTGTGTCCGGACGCGTCGAGGGCACGTGCGATGCCGAAGTCGGTGAGCTTCACGAGGCCGTCCTCGCGGACCATGATGTTGGCCGGCTTGATGTCGCGGTGCACGACGCGGGCCTCGTGGGCGACGCCGAGCGCGAGCGCGGCCTGGCCCATGATCGAGCGGACCTCGGCGGGTGCAAGGGGGCCGCGCTGGTTGAGCACGGCCGAGAGCGGCTCACCGGAGACGAGCTCCATGACGAGGAAGGCGAGGCCCTGGTCCTCGCCGTAGTCGAAGACCGTCGCGATGTTCGTGTGCATCAGAGCGGCCGAGTGCACGGCCTCGTCGCGGAAGCGGAGCGCGAAGAGCCGCTCGTGGTCGGCGTCGGGACGCATGACCTTGACCGCGACCTCACGCCGGAGCACGGAGTCGGTGCCTGCCCAGACGTCGGCCATCCCGCCGGAGGCGATGCGGCTCTCCAGGTGGTAGCGCTCGCCGAGCACGAATCCTTCATGCAGGCGGTTCATGTCGGGCACACCTCGGTCTCCAAGGACTGAAGGTGCACGTCAGATGACATCTCAGGGGCCTTCGTCAGCGGTCATGGTACGGGACCCGCAGATGATTGAGCATTCACGGGTTTGGGTCTCTGCTGAACCGTGCCCCCGGGCACGGCTCCCGCCTACATACCCCTGAGGTCCGGGCCTCGAACACCCGTTTTGGGCGGGTCCGCCGGGGCCCGGCGACACACGATGGCGTATGCCGCCGGGCCGGGTCCGTCGTCGACGTGGCCCTGGGTCGGGTCCATGGGACGACGGTCGGCGAGGCGATCAGGCGAGGCGACCGGGCGAGGCGACCGAGCGGGGCACGGGCGGTCAGGCGGGACGGCGCCGGTTCGTCGAGGCGATCAGGAGGCCACCCGCGACGACGACCGCGGCGGCGACGCCGAGCCCGAGCACGGGCAGGTCGGACGGCTGGGGCGAGGGCAGGACGATCCGGCGCGACACGGGTGCGACGACGGCGGGCGTGCTCCCCTCGGCCGAGTTCGCCGAGCCCGCGCCAGAAGCGGGGGACGCAGACGACGGGTCGGCGCAGGACACGACGGACCCGCCGCCGACGTAGACGCAACTCGCCGACGCGGACGAGGGCTGCGCACCGGGCACCGGGTCGGGACGCGGGACGGCCAGGGCCGGCCCGGCGACAGCGAGACAGAAGACGGCCGAGGTGCCGAACGCCGCGGCCGAACGGCGACCGAGTCGAGTGGTGGTGGAGGACTGACTGGACATGTGGCGCTCCTTTCACGTGGAGAGTCGACCCCGCACGGCCGCGCCATGGACCGCGATCGCTCCCAGGGGCGCCGGGCCTTCGAGGATTCCGTCGGGCCGTGGCCGGA
Source organism: Terrabacter sp. Ter38 (assembly GCF_024519435.1). Taxonomy (GTDB): domain Bacteria; phylum Actinomycetota; class Actinomycetes; order Actinomycetales; family Dermatophilaceae; genus Terrabacter. The sequence goes on along the minus strand of NZ_JALJRZ010000002.1, from coordinate 359,601 downwards.
GCCGATCGAGCGGGTAGCTGACAGACGGAGGAGCAGAGCCGGCAGATACCGGATCCGCCTGGTGTTGGGGGAGATCCCGTCGCTCCCACCGGGCGCTTACGCCGTGGACACGTGACGACGAGGGCCAAGACGGCACGAAGGGCCCCGACCTGATCGGTCGGGGCCCTTCGTCGGCACGCGTGCGCGAGGGGGGATTTGAACCCCCACGCCCTTTCGGACACTGGCACCTGAAGCCAGCGCGTCTGCCATTCCGCCACTCGCGCGTGACAAGCAGACAGTGTGCTGTATGAGGCCCGCTATCGCCAAACCGGGGCGGGTAGCGGTTCTACGGGAGGGCCGGGGCGTCCGCGTCGGGGACGTTCACGTCCTCCGACGAGCGTCGCCGGTCCGCCGGACCGCGCGCTTCGGCATACCCCTGCCGGTGACGGCCGCCGCCGGGGTCACCGAGCGACAGGGTCGCGAGAAGACCGAGCACGAGGAAGCCTGCAGCGGTGAACGCGGCATACCTCGTCGCGTCGGAGAAGGCCTGCTCCGCGACCGGGGCGGCCGCGGCCGTGCGGGGGTCGGCGGCCAGGGCAGGGATCGCGCCGCCCGCACTCTCGACGACCGCGTCGACGACGACCGTCCGGCTCGCCTCGGGCACCCCCAGGTCGGCGAGGCCCGAGTCGAGACGCGCCCCGGCGGTCGTGAAGAGCACCGTGCCGAGGATGGCGATGCCCAGTGCCGAGCCGACCTGGCGCGCCGTCGACTGCAACCCCGAGCCCTCGCCGCTGCGCTCGACCGGCACGTCGACGAGGACGACGCCGGTCAGCTGAGCCGTCGCGAGGCCGACGCCGAACCCGTAGACGAAGAGGCAAGGCGCCACGGCCACCCACGAGGTCGTGGGTCCGATGACGAGGCCGAGCCCGGCGATGCCGGCGATCTCGGCGACGATGCCGATCCGCACGATCGCCGCAGCCGTGAGCCGGGAGCTGAGCACGGTGACGAGACCACTGGCCGTGAAGGACCCGATGGCGAGCGCGAGCAGGACGAGCCCGGTCTGGAAGGCGGTGTAGCCGAGCACGTTCTGGAGCCAGAGCGGCAGGGACAGCACGATGCCGAACTCGCCGAGGCTGACGATCATCGCGGCGATGTTGCCGTTGCGGAAGGAACGGATGCCGAAGAGGTCGAAACGGAAGAGGGTCGGGCGTCCGGCCGCCGTGCGGCGCAGGGTGCGCACGACGAAGACCGTCCCCGCGACGAGCGTCACCGCGAAGGCGACGGCCACGGGAGACAGCCCCCTGGTCCACGTCCAGGGACCGACCTCGAAGGGCTTCGTCAGGCTCCACCAGCCGTAGGTCCGTCCCTCGATGAGCCCGAAGGCCAGCGTCGCGAAGGTGACCGCCGACAGCAGCGCTCCCACGACGTCGATCGCCTCACGTCGGCCGGACCTCGACTCGTCGACGAAGAGCAGCACCCCCGCGACGATGAGCAGGCCGATGGGCAGGTTGATCCCGAACGCCCAGCGCCACGAGAACGACGTCGTGAGCCATCCGCCGAGCAGCGGCCCGACCGCCACCATGCCGCCGATGGTCGAGCCCCACACCGCGAAGGCGATGCCTCGCTCGCGGCCGGTGAAGCCGGCGTTGATGAGCGAGAGGGTCGTCGGCAGGATCATGGCGCCGCCGAAGCCCTGGAGGATCCGGGCGCCGATGAGCGCCCCACCCGAGTCGACGACGGCCGCCAGGACCGAGGCCGCGACGAAGACGACGACACCGATGAGGAGCATCCGGCGTCGTCCGATACGGTCGGCCACGGCGCCCCAGATGAGCAGGGTGGCCGCGAAGACGAGGGTGTAGGACTCCTGGACCCACTGGACCTGCGACGACGTGAGTCCCAGGTCGTCGACGATGTGGGGCACGGCGACGTTGACGATGGTGGAGTCGACGATGATGAGCGCGACCGCGAGGCTGATCGCGACGAGGCCGAACCATCGGCGCCGTTCCCCACCTCGTGCTGTGCTCGACCCATCCGTCGTCATGTCCGCCTCCAAAGTCTTTAGATCACCTGAACATATGAAAGCAGTAGGATTGAGCCATGGCAATCCCACCTCCGGAGCGCACCGACCGCACCGAGCGCACTCAGAGCACTGAGAGCACTGAGAGCACTGAGAGCACTGAGAGCACCGAGAGCACCGAGAGCACCGAGAGCACCGAGAGCACCGAGAGCACCGAGAGCCTGGAGAGCCCTGGACGACGAGCCCACGAGCCCGAGACCTGGGCGCTGCGCGCCCTCGGGGCCGCCGCGGCGGAGGCCAGCGGCGCCCTGGCCCGGCGGATGAAGATGCACCCCACCGACCTGTCGGCGATGAGCCACGTCGCCGCCTCGGACGGAAGGCTCGGTCCACGGGAGCTGAGCTCCCGGCTCGGCATCACACCCGCCGCCATGACCGACGTCGTCGACCGGCTCGAGGCCGCCGGCCACCTGCTGCGCGAGCGCGACACCGCGGACCGCAGGCGGGTGCGCCTCGTGCCCACCGACTCCGCCGCCACCGAGGTCCGAGGTCAGCTTCGCACCCTTCTCGACGGGCTCGACGCGCTGACCGCCGAGTTCACGCCCGCAGAGCGAGACGCCATCCACCGCTACCTGCAGGCCGCGACGGAGGCCTACCACCGGTTCGCGACCGACGACGGCTGAGGAACGCCTGACGGACCGCCTGATGGTGCTGCAAAAGGTGGGGTGATCAGGCCACCGGACGCCGTCTCATCGGGCAGGTCAGCTCCACGGTCCGGTGCGGACGATCACGACCGATCGCGTGCGCCCCCGTGCGGCACCCCGAGGAGGTATGCCGCGTCGGCGAACCCGCCGCCGAGCACCCCGGGCGGACGGCTCGGGTCGCGCTGCTCGACGCCCGCGGCATACGCCTCCGCGTCGTCCTGGGGGTCGAAGCCGATCGCGAGACCGGGCGCCAGGTCGATCCGGCGCCGCGTGTTGCGCGAGACGCCCCACACGACGTGGTGGCCTCCGGCCGCCGTCGTCAGCGTCGCGAGCACCAGCCGCGCCATGTCGTCGGGGGAGAGCCACGACTGGAGCGAGCGCGGCCCACCCGGCTCGTCGTCGAAGGTCATGATCCGGGCGCTGACGACCGTCATCGCGAACCGGCCGGCATACAACCCACCGAGGGCCTCGAGCGCCGCCTTGCTGACGCCGTAGTACGTGTCGGGCGCCGGCAGCGGCATCCCCTCGGCGGCAACCGGCGAGTCCACCGGGACGTAGCCGGCCGCATGCACCGAGCTCGCGAGGAGCAGCCTCGTCACCCCCGCGCGCTGCGCCGCCTCACACACGGCGTGCGTGCCGTCGATGTTGACGGCGAGGATGTCGGCCCAGGACCGCTCGTCGGAGTACGCGCCGAGGTGCACGACGAGGTCGGCGCCGGCGAACGCCGCCGCCTGGCCGTCGACGTCGCGCAGGTCGCACTCCACGGCCCGCTCCGCCGCGGCGTCGACGTCGCAGACGGCGACCCCGAGGCCGTCGCAGAGGACGAGCCGGTGTCCGGCGGCGCGCAGCCGTGGGCGCAGCGCCGTCGCGATGCGCCCGGCGGCTCCGGTCAGCGCGATGAGAGCCACGTCAGCAGTCTCCCCGACCGGGACGCAAGCGTCAGAGGCCGTCGACGACGACGGCAGCCATCTCCATGCACGACTGGTGCGTCTTGGGGCTGATCTTCAGCGGGTCGAGGTGCAGACCCGGAGCGAGCATCGGGTCGTAGGGGATGTCGACGACCGCGCGCACCCACTGCTCGAAGTGCTCGCGGGTGTGGACCCCGGCGCCGACGTCGTTGCCCTTGGCCGACGTGTGCGAGATGACGCAGACGGCGTTGCGCACGAGGTCCCCCCGGCCCATCGCGACGAGCGCGTCGAGGTTCTTGGCCGCGACGACCGACGTGTCGTCCTTGAGCGAGGTGGCGAAGACGAGCATGTCCGCGCGTGCGGCGGCGGCCAGCCAGTTCGGCGACAGTCGGTTGTTGCCGGTGTCGACGACGATCATCCGGTAGAAGCGCGAGAGCTGGGTGTGGAGGTCCTCGAACTCCTGCTCCCCGATGATCCGCATCGCCTCGTCGTCGTCGGCCGATGCGAGCACGTCGAACGACAGGCCCCGCTGCTCGCGGACCCAGTGCTCGAGCTCCGACGTGCCGGCGTTGGGGTCGTTGGCGATCGTCGGCAGGGCACCGAGCAGGTCGACGACCGTGCGGTGGTGGCTCTGCGACGGCGCACGCATGCCGAGGGTGCCCTCGGTCTCGTTGTTGTCCCACGCGAGCACCGAGCCCGAGCGGTAGCGGCCGAGGTAGCTCGCGAGCATCAGCGTGACGAGGGTCTTGCCGCCGCCACCCTTGGTGTTGATGACCATGATCGTCTTGCGGCCGTTGAGCGGGCGGGCGATGCGGTCGATGCGGTCGCGCTCGAGCATCTCCTTGACGCTCGGGCCGAGGCCGAACGCCTTGCGCAGTCCGGAGTTGGCCTTGACCTTCTGGCGCTCGCCCTTCGACCGGGCCGTGATGAGGTCCTCGGCGCTGGGGCGGTCGGAGTTGCCGGTGCGCGGCGCGGGGGTCAGGTCGTAGGACGGTCCCGCGGGGGTCTCGACGTCGGGGCCGAGCTCGGCGGCCGCGGCGGCCACGTCGGGGTCGACGGCGGGCTGGGCGGCATACGCCTGCTGCGCCGCCGTGGGGTCGGTCGACGCCGCAGCCGAGGGACCGGGCACGGTGCCTGCCGCGTAGTCCGCGAGGCTCGCTCCGGCGGGGGTCCACCCGGTGTAGGTGGCCTCGGGCTCGTCGCTGCTCGCAGCCGGCCACTCGGCGGTGCCGCGATCGGAGGGCTGCCAGTCGGTCCACGAGTTCGTCGCCCCGGAGGAGCCGGACGAGGCTGCGTCGCCCTGGGCCGAGCCGTTCTGGGCGTGGCCGTTGAGCTCGGGGGTGCCGCCGGTGGCGCTCGCACCGCCGTACTCATGGGAAGCGCTCCAGTCGTCGGACGCCGAGCCTGCGTCGCCGGCGGCGACGGTCGGGATGGCACCGGTGTCGCCGGACTGCCAGGAGGTGTCCTCCCACGTCGAGCTCCACGGGTCGGCCGGCGCCTGGTCGGGCTGGGCCGCGCCGGTGGTCGCCGTCGGGATGGGAAGGGCGAAACCACCCGGGATGGAGCTGTTCGCCGAGAAGCCGGGGATGCCCTGGCTCTCGGTGTTTCCGGTGTCGTCCTTGCTCATCGAGCGCTCCTTGCTGGCCTCACCACGTGCGGGATCCCGCCGCGGGACCCCGTGTGATCGTCCCATGCTTCCGTCGCACATCAAACCCGCCGACGGGGGCCCGGCGGGCCGAAACGGACGTTTCACGCCGCCCCGTGCCGACTGTCGGTTGGGGGCTCGGGGTGCTGACGCGGTTACGATGAAGCGCCCGACTGGAGCGCTCACCAAGGAGGAGGAGACGGCGTGGGAATCATCAACCGTGTCGAGCACGGTCTCGCCAAGGCTGTCCACGGTGCCTTCGCCAAGGCGTTCAAGTCCGAGGTGCAGCCCGTCGAGATCGCCTCGGCCATCCGCCGCGCCATGGACGACCGGGCGGCGCTGCTCGGCCACGGCCGGGCCATGGTGCCCAACCTCTACACGATCGAGCTCAGCCAGACCGACTACGAGCGGCTCGGCGACTACGAGGACGACCTGTCCGACGACCTCGTCGCCGCGGCGCAGGAGCACGCCGACTCGCAGGGCTACCAGCCCGGCGGCCCGCTCGAGGTCGCGCTCGTCGAGGGCGAGGGGCTCGAGACCGGCGTCTTCCGCGTGCGCCCCGCCACCGCCAAGCAGGCCGGGCGCGAGTCCGCCGCCCGCGAACCGGCACCCGTGGCACCGCGGCCGCAGACCACGAACGGCACGGCCATCGACGAGGCCCCGGCGCACCGTCCGGCACCCCGAAGCAACCCGTCCGCCCGTCCGTGGCTCGACATCGGAGGAGACCGCTACCCCCTCCTCGGCAGCCTCACGACGCTCGGCCGCGACGAGACCACCGACATCGTCATCGACGACCCCGGGGTGTCGCGCCGCCACAGCGAGATCCGCGTGACGACCGACGGTCCGCACCTCGTGACCTCGATCCGCGACCTCAACTCCACCAACGGCACCTTCGTCAACGGCGAGCGCGTCTCGAGCCAGCGGCTCCAGGACGGCGACCGTCTGACGATCGGCCGGACGTCCGCGACCTTCCGTGCTGGGCGCCGGTGAGCGCGATGACCCCCTTGGACGGCCCTCCGGCGATGACATCTGGTGACGCATGAGTGAACTCACCCTGACCCTGCTGCGGCTGGGTCTGCTCGCGCTGCTGTGGCTCTTCATCTTCAGCGTCGTCGGCGTGCTGCGCACCGACATCTACGGCACGGCGGTGAGCCGGCGCGGGCAGCGCAAGGCGCTCAAACAGGCGGCGAAGCAGGACAGCAAGGCCGCCCCGAGGCGTACGCCTTCCCCGGCTGCCGTCGGCGCCGGCGCGGCGGGTGCCGCCGCCGTCACCCCCGAAGCGCCCGCCCGCAAGGGTCGCCGCGGCAAGGGCAGCCCGACGACCCTCGTCGTCACCGAGGGCCCCCTGACCGGCACGTCACTCCCGCTGCGCAGCGGAGGCATCCTCATCGGGCGCAACCCCGAGTGCGCCCTCGTCCTCGACGACGACTACGCCTCCGGCCGGCACTGCCGCATCCATCCCGACCCGTCGGGTCGCGACGGCTGGGTCGTCGAGGACCTCGGCTCGACCAACGGCACCTTCATCGGACGCGACCGGCTGACCGGGGCGCGACCGGTCGAGATCGGCACCACCCTGCGGATCGGCAAGACCGTCCTCGAACTGCGAGGCTGACCGGATGGCCATCGCCTTGCGCTATGCCGCGCGCTCCGACCTCGGCCTGGGACCCAAGTCCCGCAACGAGGACTCGGGGTATGCCGGGCCCAACCTGCTCGTGCTCGCCGACGGCATGGGCGGCCACGCCGCGGGCGACGTCGCCAGCTCGATGATCGTCGGCGAGCTCGCCCCGCTCGACGAGGAGGACGTCACCGCCGACCAGGCGATCCCGCTCCTCGAGGAGGCGCTCCACGCCGCGAACGCCAAACTCACCAAGGCGATGCGGGAGAACGCCGACCTGTCCGGCATGGGCAGCACGACCATCGTCATGCTGCGCACCGGCAACAAGCTCGCCATGGCGCACAGCGGCGACTCGCGGGCGTTCATGCTCCGCGGCGACACGTTCTCGCAGATCACGAAGGACCACTCCTTCGTCCAGCAGCTCATCGACGAGGGCCGCATCTCCAAGGAGGACGCCGGCCACCACCCGCAGCGCTCGGTCGTGACCCGGGTCATGACCGGCCAGCCCGACGACGAGCCCGACACCTCGCTGCGCGAGGCCAAGATCGGCGACCGCTTCCTGCTCTGCTCCGACGGCCTGTCCGACTTCGTCGGCGCCGACGTCATCGAGGAGATCCTCCGCGAGGCGCGTACGCCCGACCAGGCGGCCGACCGGTGCATCGAGGTCGCGCTCAAGGCCAGCACCCGTGACAACGTGACGGTCGTCGTCGCCGAGGTCGTCGACGCCGACGGTGACGACCTCCCCACCACCGTGCCCCAGGTCGTCGGCGCCGCCGGCAAGCGGATGCGGGGCCGCACCCGCGCCATCCCGACGAGCCCGGCCGAGAAGGCGGCCGCCCTGTCGCGCGAGGCCACGGGTCGCGCGGAGCCCGACGACGACTCCCTCGAGCTCGCCGAGGACCAGCCGCGCTCACGCCGGTCCACGATCGCGCTGCGCACCATCGGTGCCATCGTCGTCGCCGCCATCCTCGTCGGCGGCGGGTATGCCGCCTGGGCCTGGTCGCAGAAGCAGTACTACGTCGCGACCGACGGAACCCACGTCGCGATCTTCCGCGGCGTCTCCCAGGACCTCGGACCGATCAGCCTCTCCCACGTCGAGTCGCCGTCCGACGTGCTCGTCTCCGACCTCCCGAGCGACGTCCAGGCCTCCGTCGGCAACACGATCCCCGCCCGCGACCTCGCCGACGCGCTCGTCAAGGTCGCCGCGTTGCGCGGTGAGGCGGAGCGCTGCCAGCGCCTCGCCGCGACCGGCACGCCGTGCGGCACGTCGCCGACACCGACCCCGGTGCCCACGACGCCCCCGACGACACCGGGCCCGAGCCCGAGCCCGAGCCCGAGCCTGCCGGCCCCGCGGCCGGCGACGTCGCGCCCCAACCCGTCGATCACCACGCCGCCGGCCGTGGCCGGGTCCGCCGTTCGCCTCGTGGCACCCCCGGGGAGCCGCGCATGACGACGACCGTCGAGCCCCTGACTCCGCGCACGCGTCGCGGCGCCGAGCTGCTGCTCCTCATCCTCGCGATCGGCATCGTGCTGCTCGCCTGGGTCACGACCGACCTCAACCGCAACGGCACGGTGCCGGCCAACATCATCCCGATCGCGGGCGGCTTCACCGCGCTCGTGCTCACGGTCCACCTCGTGCTGCGCTGGAAGGCGGCCTACGCCGACCCCGTGCTCCTGCCGATCACGACCGTCCTCAACGGGCTCGGGCTCGTCATGATCCACCGTCTCGACCTCGCCCGCGGCAAGCTCGGGACGGACGGCGACGCCTACCGCCAGATCATCTGGACGACGCTCGCCGTGGCTCTCGCCGTGGCCGTCCTCTTCGTGCTGCGCGATCACCGCCTGCTCCGCCGCTACACCTACGTGACGATGGCCGTCGGCTTCGTGCTGCTCCTGCTGCCGCTCGTCCCCGGCATCGGCCGCACGATCAACGGCTCGCAGATCTGGATCTCGGTCGGCCCGCTCAACTTCCAGCCCGGCGAGTTCGCCAAGATCGCCCTTGCGATCTTCTTCGCCGGCTACCTCGTGCAGACCCGTGACGTGCTCTCCCTGGCCGGGAAGAAGGTCCTCGGGTTCACCTTCCCTCGCGGACGCGACCTCGGCCCGATCCTCGTCGCGTGGGTGCTCGCGCTGCTCGTCCTCGTCTTCCAGAAGGACCTCGGTTCGGCGCTGCTCTTCTTCGGACTCTTCGTCGCGATGCTCTATGTCGCCACCGAGCGCGTCTCGTGGATCGCCATCGGCCTGATGCTCTTCGCCGCGGCCGTCGCCTTCGCCCTGTCGGCCTTCACGCACTTCCAGAAGCGCGTCGACCTGTGGCTCGACCCGTTCTCGCCGGACAACCTCGAGCGGTCCAACCAGCTGGCCAACGGCCTGTGGGGCATGGCCTCGGGCGGTCTCACCGGCACCGGGCTCGGCGCGGGCCGGCCCTACCTGACGTCCTTCGCCGAGAGCGACTTCATCTTCCCGAGCCTCGGGGAGGAGCTCGGCCTCTTCGGGTCCGTCGCGATCATCGTGCTCTACCTCATCTTCTGCGAGCGCGGCATCCGCACGGCCCTCGGCGTGCGCGACGGCTTCGGCAAGCTGCTCGCCATCGGCCTGGCCTTCTCCGTCGCCTTCCAGCTCTTCATCGTCGTCGGCGGCGTCACGCGGGTCATCCCGCTGACCGGCCTCACGACGCCCTTCATGTCGCTCGGTGGCTCGTCCCTGCTCGCGAACTGGGTGATCATGGCGCTGCTGCTGCGCATCTCCGACCAGGCCCGTCGGCCGATGCCCGAGATCCCCGTGGGTGTCGCCGCCGACGAGCCGGCTCCCGCCGAGGTGACCCAGGTGGTGAGGCTGACGTGAACACGCCCATCCGCCGCCTGTCCGTGGTCATCGCCGCTCTCTTCACCGCCCTGCTCGTCGCGGCGACGATGGTGCAGTTCACCCAGGCGAAGACGCTCAACGCCATGGCGTCCAACAAGCGCACCCTGCTCGACACCTACTCCCGCGAGCGCGGGGCGATCATCGTCGGCGGCCAGGCCATCGCGAAGTCGGTGCCCGTCCAGGACCAGTACCGCTTCCTGCGCACCTACCCCCAGGACGAGCTGTACGCCCAGATGACCGGCTTCTACTCGTATGCCGTCGGGGCACCCTACGGACTCGAGCACGCCTCCGACGACCTGCTCTCGGGCGATGCCGACACCCTCTTCGTGCGGCGCGTCACCGACCTGATCACGGGCCGCAAGACCGCTGGCGCGACGCTCGAGCTGACGATCGACCCGAAGGCGCAGGCGGCGGCCGACAAGGCCCTCGGCGACAACAAGGGCGCCGTCGTGGCCCTCGACCCGAAGACCGGCGCGATCCTCGCGATGGTGAGCCACCCGTCCTACGACCCCAACCCGCTCTCGAGCCACGACCTCACCAAGGCCTCCAAGGCCTGGCAGACGCTGTCCAACGACAAGGACAAGTCCTACCTCAACCGCACCATCAACGGCGTCTACCCGCCCGGGTCGACCTTCAAGGTCATCACGGCGGCCGCCGCGCTCGAGAACGGCGTCGTCAGCGACGAGAACTCCTCCGTCCCCGGGCCGGCCGAGCTCGACCTGCCGCTGACGAGCACCAACCTGCCCAACGAGGACGGCCGCGCCTGCGGGCCGGGCGACAAGACGACGCTCATCCACGCGCTCGAGATCTCGTGCAACACGGCGTTCGGCTCCCTCGGACTCGAGCTCGGCGGCGAGAAGATCCGCGCCCAGGCCGCGAAGTTCGGCTTCGGTGACGCCCTCCAGATCCCGATGCGCGTCTCGGTGAGCTCGGTCCCGGCCGACCTCAACGCGCCGCAGGCCGCACAGGCCGCCATCGGGCAGTACGACGTGCGCACCACGCCGCTCCAGATGGCCATGGTCGCGGCCGGCATCGCCAACCAGGGCCGGGTCATGACGCCCTACCTCATCGACTCCGTGCGCAGCCCCAACCTCGACATCATCGAGTCGACGCCCGACCCGGTCGAGCTGTCGCAGGCGACGTCCGAGCAGACCGCCTCGACCCTGACCAAGATGATGGTCTCGGTCGTCGACCACGGCAGCGGCGCGCGGGCGCAGATCGACGGCGTCGAGGTCGCGGGCAAGACCGGTACCGCGCAGCACGACCCCGGCAAGCCCCCTCACGCGTGGTTCATCTCGTTCGCGCCGGCCACCGACGCCAAGATCGCCGTCGCCGTCGTCGTCGAGGACGGCGGCGTCACGGGCAGCGAGATCGGCGGTGGCCGCGTCGCCGCCCCGATCGCCCGCCAGGTCATGGAGGCGGTGCTCGGCCGATGACCCTCTCGACCGGTGCGACCCTCGGCGGCCGCTACACCCTCGGCTCGGCCATCGCCTCGGGCGGGATGGGCGACGTCTGGGAAGCCAGCGACGAGGTGCTCCAGCGTCCCGTCGCCGTCAAGGTGATGCGCCCGCAGGGGCCCGAGGACGACGCCTTCCTCGAGCGCTTCCGCGACGAGGCCCGGGGCAGTGCCTCGCTCCACCACCCCAACATCGCGTCCGTCTTCGACTACGGCGAGGAGGACGGCACGGCATACCTCGTCATGGAGCTCGTGCCCGGACGCACGCTCGGCGAGATCATCCGCGAGAACGACGGCGGTATGCCGGCCGAGGAGGTGCGCTCCCTGCTCGGCCAGGCGGCGCTGGCCCTGTCGGTGGCCCACGAGGCGGGCGTCGTGCACCGAGACGTCAAGCCGGCCAACATCATCGTCACGCCCGAGGGACAGGCGAAGCTCACCGACTTCGGGATCGCCCGGGTCGGCGACGGCTCGGGACACACCCTCACGGGCGAGGTGCTGGGCACCCCCGACTACATCAGCCCGGAGCAGGCTCTCGGCGAGCCGGCGACGGCCTCGAGCGACATCTACTCCCTCGGCGTCGTGGCTCACGAGATGATCACCGGCCGCAAGCCCTTCGACATGGGCTCACCCGTGGCGACGGCCATCGCGCAGGTCAACGACGCGCCGCCCGAGCTGCCCTCGACGGTCCCTGTCGACCTGCGGGAGGTCGTCGACGCGTGCCTCGCCAAGTCGGCGTCCGACCGCCCGGCCGACGCCCGCGCGGTGGCCGAAGCCGCCGGCGTGCCGCTCGCGTCCCTGCCCGGGGTCACGCCACCTCCAGCGGTGGCTGACGCCACGACGGTCATCCCGGCCGCCGACGCGGCCGCCACGGAAGCCTCGGCGGGACGTCGCTGGGCATGGCTGGCCGTCCCGACCGTCGCCCTCGTGGCGTGGGGAGCGTTCGCGCTCGGCAGCGTCCTGAACGCCGGCTCTGCGAGCCCCGAGGCCCGGTCGACGGCCCCGGCGACCCTCCCCCCCGCCACGTCGTCGACCCCGACCTCGACGCCGACCGCGAACGCCTCCCGGGCGACCACGACCGCCCCGAAGGCCACGCCGACCCGCACGGCGGCCAAGGCCACGGCTGCCACGAAGCAGACGAGCATCAAGCCGCAGCCCGCCCATGCCGGCAAGGGCAAGGGCAAGGGGAAGGGCAAGGCGAAGTGACATGACCGACCAGCCCGAACAGCGCGATCCAGGCGCCCGACGAGTGGACCAGGATGACCCAGCACCCGAACGAGCAGAGGCCAACGACGTGAGCACCGCACCCCGTGTCCTCGGCGGACGCTACGAGGTCGGCGAGCTCATCGGTCGGGGCGGCATGGCCGACGTGCACCTGGGCCACGACACGCGACTCGGTCGTCAGGTCGCGATCAAGATGCTGCGCTCCGACCTCGCCCGCGACGCGAACTTCCTCATGCGCTTCCGGCGCGAGGCGCAGTCGGCGGCCGGGCTCAACCACCCGGCGATCGTCGCGATCTTCGACTCGGGCGAGGACGACAGCGTCGTCGAGGGCCCCAACGGCACGCGGACGACCCTGCCCTACATCGTCATGGAGTACGTCGACGGCGAGACGCTGCGCCAGAAGCTGACCGACCAGCAGCAGCTCCAGCCGGCCGAGGCGATCCGTGTCACCGAGGGCATCCTCGACGCCCTCGCCTACAGCCACCGGATGGGCATCGTCCACCGCGACATCAAGCCGGCCAACGTCATGATCACGACCGGTGGTCACGTCAAGGTCATGGACTTCGGCATCGCGCGGGCGATCGCCGACACGGCCGCGACGATGACCCAGACCCAGTCGGTCGTCGGCACCGCGCAGTACCTCTCTCCCGAGCAGGCCCAGGGCCAGACGGTCGACGAGCGGTCCGACCTCTACTCCACCGGGTGCCTCCTGTTCGAGCTGCTCGCCGGCCGGCCGCCCTTCACCGGGGACTCGGCCGTCGCCATCGCCTACCAGCACGTCGGTGAGCTGCCCCAGCCGCCGAGCGTCTTCAACGACGCCGTCGCCGGTGACCTCGACGCCGTGACCCTGCACGCCCTCGCCAAGGACCGCGAGGCCCGCTACCAGGACGCCACGGCCTTCCGCGACGACCTCGAGAACGTCCGGCTCGGCCGCCAGATCAGCGCCGCGGCGCTCGGCACCGCGGCCGCCGTGGGGGCTGCGGCCACCCAGACGCTCCCGCAGGCGTATGCCGCACCGGGGACCCCGACCGCCGTGCAGGCCCCCGTCACGTCCAGGAGCGAGCGCTACGCGAACACCGCGAGCCTGCCCGCCGTCGGCCACGACGAGCTGGAGCAGGACGAACGGAAGGGCGGCACGGGCAAGGCGGTGCTCATCACCGGGCTCGTCATCGCCCTCCTCGCCCTCGTGGGCTGGGGCGGCGTGAAGTGGTTCGGCAACCAGACTCCGAGCGTGACGCTCGTCGCCGTGCCGACGGTCGAGGGCATGCAGGAGGACGTCGCCGTCCGCACCCTGGCGACGAACAACCTCCGCGGAGAGAAGTCGACGGCGGCGAGCACGACCGTCACCGAGGGCGAGGTCATCAGCCAGGACCCGAAGTCGGGGACGAGGGTCGCCGAGCTGTCGACCGTGAAGTACGTCGTTTCGACGGGGCCCGACAACCTCACCGTGCCCGATGTCACCGGGCGCAACAAGGACGAGGCTCGCGCTGATCTCGAAAAGGCCGGCCTCGTCGTCTCGGGCTTCCAGGAGGAGAACACCCCCGACCAGGACAAGAACAAGGTGACGAAGACCGAGCCGGCCGCCCAGTCCGTCGTCCCCAAGGGTTCGAAGATCAAGATCTTCTACGCCACCGGCAACGTCAAGGTGCCCGACAACCTCGTCGGCCAGGACTGGGCCCTCGCCGCCGTCGCGCTGCAGAACGCCGGGCTCAACCCGGTCAAGGAAACCGTGGACTCCGACAAGAACCCCGACGAGGTGCTCTCCGTCGACCGGGCCGGCGACGTCGTCAAGATCGGCACCCAGATCACGGTCAAGGTCGCGCGCACCCCGAGCCAGACGGCGACCGTCACGGTGACGCCCCCGCCGCCCAGCACGACGACGACGGCCCCGGGGACCACGACCCCGCCGCCGACCCCCTAGCGGTCAGCACCCGGCATCCGACGAAGGGCCCCTCCCGAGCGGGAGGGGCCCTTCGTCACAGGTGGTGCCGTATGCCGGGTCGAGCGTCGCGTCAGACGGCGGCGGTCACGAGGGGGCTGAGCCCCACCGAACGCTGCACGGCGCCGGTGTCGCCGCAGAGCGCGAGGAAGTTCGCGAGCATCCGGTGGCCGCCCTCGGTCAGGACGCTCTCGGGGTGGAACTGCACCCCGTGCAACGGCAGGTCGCGGTGGCGGACCGCCATGACGAGGCCCGAGTCGGTGCTGCCGGTGGCGAGGAGCTCGTCGGGCAGGGTCGCGGGGTCGATGGTCAACGAGTGGTAGCGGGTGGCGGTGAAGGGGCTCGGCAGTCCCTCGAGGACCCCGGTGCCGTCGTGGTGCACGAGCGACGTCTTGCCGTGGAGCAGCTCCGGTGCCCGCCCGACGACCGCACCGGCCACGACGCCGAGCGCCTGGTGCCCGAGGCACACGCCGAACATCGGCTTCGCGATGCGGGCGCACTCGCGGATCATGTCCATCGACACCCCGGCATCCTCCGGAGTGCCCGGCCCGGGAGAGACGAGCACGCCGTCGTAGGCAGCGGCGTCGGTCGCCGCCACGGCGTCGTTGCGCACGACGGTGCACTCCGCGCCGAGCTGCTCGAGGTAGCCGACGATCGTGTAGACGAAGCTGTCGTAGTTGTCGACGACGAGGATGCGGGTGGGGCTGGTCATGCGGGGGCCTCAGAGGGGTGGTGGGGCGCGCTCAGCGGATCGGTGACGCGTACTGGAAGTCGACCGAGCCCGAGTATGCCGGGAACTCGATCGAGTTGTGGGTGTGCAAGGCGTAGCCGAGACCGACGGCGTCGACGTACTGCTTGTAGATGTTGACGGAGGCGTCGGCGTCGAGCCCCTGCTGCATGCGGTCGACGTCGCCGATGGCGGTGATCCGGTAGGGCGGCGCGTAGACGCGGCCCTGCAGGATGAGGGTGTTGCCGACGCAGCGGACGGCGCTCGTCGAGATGACCCGCTGGTCCTGGATCATCATCGCCTCGGCTCCGGACGTCCAGAGCGCGTTGACGACGGCCTGGACGTCCTGCTGGTGCACGACGATGTCGTCGGCGGTGAAGCCGTCGGGCAGGGAGTCCGCGGTGCGCTTCGCGTCGTCCAGGGTCACCTCGAGCGCGGCGCCCCGGACCTTCGTCGTCGCGGCCGGCGCGGCGAGCTCGTCGGCCGCGCGGGTCAGGCTCGAGAGGTGCTCGTCGGTGGGCGCGTTCGTCTTCGACAGCGCCTGGACCTCCTTCTGGAGCCCGTCGAGGACGCTGGCCTTCTCGGCGACGCGCGAGTCACCCTGCATGATCAGCTGCGGCAGGTCGCGGTCGGCGCGGAGGTCCCGACCCTGCGCGGTCTGGAAGCTCATCGCGAACATCACGCCGGCGGAGGCCATCACGACCGGGACGACCAGCCCCCACGTCAGACGGGGTCGACGACGGGAGGGCACGGGGGACGCTGCCACGTCACCGGCGTCGCCGGCGTCGCCCGCCGTCGCCGGTTCGGGCTGTTCGGGCGGCTCGGCCTGCACGCGCGGCCCAGGCTGCTCGGCGTCCGTCATGACTCGTGTCCTCGCTCGCGCGGACCCTCCGCGCCGCCTCCATTGTGCCTCGTCACGGGGCGTGGACCGACCGGAGGCAGGGCGCGTAGGGGGAGAGCTCGCTGGTCTGGGTGCCTCCGCGGAGGCACGAGAGCTCGACGGCGGCCGCGGCCGGCGAGGGCGCTCGCAGCTGCGCGTCGTCCCTGTTCGCTCCGGGACCCGACATCGGGCTGGTCATCACGTCGTCCCCTGATCTGCTGTCCGTGACTGCCAGCATGGCCGGTTCCCGGCTCAGGTCAACTCGATGAGCGCACCCCGCGCTGCAGGTTCGTGCAACCGGGGAAGCGCAGACGCGACACGCGGGCCCGCGCCTGTCATCCTCGACCGGTCACCGGGGTGTGGACCGGCGGCGGGCGGGGCGCAGACAGGGGGCGCATCCGCCCGAACGCCGTCGACACCGGTGCCACCCGTCGGGGTGCCCCTCGAGACGTTCTCGAGGGGCACCGCCGAGCAGGGGAGCACGGGACCGGTCGGTACGTCCGAGGGCAGCCCCCCGATCCACCGGGCCGGCACGCCCGCGCGGGGACGCCGAGCGCGTCATTGGTTACCCTTGCCTCAACTCAGAGCAAGGAGAACGCAGTGCCCGAGTCCAAAGGCCGCGACCACAAGGCGGCGGCATACACCCCGCCCCGCACGAGCAAGGCCGCCGAGCCCAACCCCACCTGGTGGGCGCCCGTCTTCATCACGCTGCTCGTCCTCGGGCTGCTGTGGATCGTCGTCTACTACGTGACCGAGTACAAGTACCCCATCGGGTCAATCGGGGTCTGGAACCTCGGCATCGGCTTCGTCCTGCTCATGGGCGGCTTCATCATGACCATGCGGTGGCGCTGAGCCCCACCGAGCCCCGCAGCCACCCGCACCCCCCACACACTCGAGAGGGCCGCTCCTGTCATTCACGACGGAGCGGCCCTTGTGCCCACACCCCACCGAGCGCCGGCTGTCCACACCTGTGGACAGCCGGCGTACGGCTTTCACGTCCACAGCTGTGGATGACGGCCGTGCACAACCTCCAGCGCGGATCGCGCGACTTGTCCACACCGTTGTCCCCAGCTGGGGATGAATGACATGTGTGTAACTACATCCACAGGTTTATCCACAGCCGGTGGACAACTTTCCGACTCCTCGACGGTGGAGGGCTCGACCTCCGTCAGACCCGGGGGAGCCCCAGCATGTCGACGACCCGCTCGGCCGTCGCCCGGGCGTCGCCGTGCGCGTTGTCCAGGCGCAGGTGACGGTGACCCGGCAGCAGCTGCTCCCCGTCCCGCGCGGGGTCGGTGTTGAGGCGGGCCCGGGACTCGAGCTCGATGACGTGGGAGCGGGCCCACTCGACGTCGCGCTTGCTGCGCTTGTGGTCCATCCGGTCGGTGCCACCCTCGCGGGCCAGCCGCACGTCCTGGGGTGCGTAGAGCTCGACGACGTCGATGGGCGCGCCGGCTCGCTCGACCGGCTCGACGAGCTCGTGCAGCTGCGCGAGGTCGCCGGGATGCTCGAGGTCGATGGCGAAGGTGAAGACGAGGCCGGGCAGGTCGGCGACGACCGACTCGGCGATGACCTCGCGGCGGATCAGGCCGTTGATCCGCTGGAACGAGGGTGTGCCGAAGTCGTAGACGCCGAGCAGCGGCTCGATCGACATGTGGTTGTGGAAGAGCCGGAAGCCCGTCAGCTCGCAGACGGCGCGGCCCACCGTCATCTTGCCGACGGCCGGCGGGCCGGTGACGCAGACGAGGTGCACGGGGTCCTCAGCCGAAGATGCTGAGCTCGCGGATGGCCTCGGGCACCGTGAGGTACTTGACGACGGTGATCGCGACGAGCAGCACGAGGACAGCGCTGAGCGCGGCCCACACGAGATGGCGGACGCCCTGTCGTCGGAAGACGACGATGACGCCGGCGCAGACGACACCGGTGACGAGGCCGCCGAGGTGGGCTTGCCAGGAGATGCCCGGGTAGAAGAAGCCGAAGGCCGCGTTGATGGCGATCGTCGCGTACATCGCCGCCGAGGAGCGTCCGAGGTGCCGGTTGAGCACGAGGAGGGCGCCGAAGAGTCCGAAGATCGCGCCGGACGCCCCGACGACCGGGGTGAGCCACGCGTCGTCGAGGCCGGCCCGCAGGCCCGGGATCGTCGGCGAGCCCGCGAGGAGCGTCACGGCGACCTGCCCGCCGATGCCGCTGATGAGGTAGAGCGCCGCGAACCGGGCCCGACCGAGCATCGGCTCGAGGTACTGCCCGAGGCTCCACAGCGCGAACATGTTGAGCAGGATGTGAAAGATCGTCGAGGGCGAGTGCAGGAAGGCCGCGGTGACGAAGCGCCACGGCTCGGTCCACCCGACGACCGGCGCGAACGCGAAGTTCGCCGTGACGCTCGGGTTGGCCCGCTGCGCGAGGTAGGCGACGGCGCAGACCGCGATGATCGTGTAGGTGACGACGGGCGTGCCGTCGGTCGCCCGCCCGCCGAAGACGGTGCGCGCGCTCGGCGCCGTGCGGGCGGCCTCACGGACGCAGTCGACGCACTGGATGCCGACGGCGGCCGGGCGCTGGCACTCGGGGCAGGCCGGCCGGCCGCAGCGCTGGCAGCGGACGTAGGCCTCCCGGTCGGGGTGGCGCGGGCACACGGACGGACCGGCAGCGGGCTGCGGGACCCCCGGCTCGAGCGGGGGCTGACCCTGCTGGCCGCTGGGTGGGTTGTCAGACAACGGTGGTCCCCCTGCCGGTCACGTCCGTGGGCGGTGGTTCGGGTGATGCTGGTGAAGCTGTCGTGCGGTGGTGCGGGGCTCAGTCCTCGATGGTGACCGAGTTGATGACGACGTCCTCGACGGGCTTGTCGTTGGCACCGGTGGCAACGGCGCCGATCGCGTCGACGACGTCGCGGGACGCCTGGTCGGCGACCTCACCGAAGATCGTGTGCTTGCCCTGGAGCCAGGTCGTCGCAGCGGTCGTGATGAAGAACTGCGAGCCGTTCGTGCCCTTGCCCATGCGCTTGCCGGCGTTGGCCATCGCGAGGATGTAGGGCTTGGTGAAGTCCTTGTCGGGGCTGATCTCGTCGTCGAACGCGTAGCCGGGACCACCGAAGCCCTGACCGATCGGGCAGCCGCCCTGGATCATGAAGTTCGGGATGATGCGGTGGAAGATCAGGCCGTCGTAGAACGGGGTCGGGTTGGTCCGGCCCGCGTCGTCCTTGTACTCCTTCTCGCCCTTGGCGAGACCGACGAAGTTCTCCACGGTCTTCGGGGCCTGGTGCTCGAAGAGGTCGATGACGATGTCACCGCGGTTCGTGTGCAGGGTTGCCTTCATGGGCCCAATCCTCGCACGACCGAGCACGTATGCCGTCCGGGCGGGTATGCCGCAGCAGTGGCGGAACGCTGGGGCTGGACCCACCGTTGGCCTAGGAGAAGGATCATCCTCACAGCAGTCGAGGACGCGACCCGATGACAGCCGGCTCGGAGCCGGCGCAGGACGGAGTGCCGATGTCGTTCATGGACAAGCTGAAGAAGAAGGCCGAGGAGCTCGACCTCGAGACCAAGGCCAAGCAGCTGCAGGACGCCGCCACGCAGGCGGCAAAGCAGGCGCGTGAGAAGGCGGGCGACTACGCCGCCCAGAACCGCGAGAAGATCGACGGCTACGTCGAGACCGCCACGACGAAGATCGACGAGAAGACCGAGGGCAAGTACGCCGACAAGGTGGCCAAGGTCAGGGAGCACGTCGACCGCGGCGTCGACAAGGTCGCCGAGGGCCACACCTCGGGACCGTCGACCGCCACGGGCGCTGCCGCTGCGGCGGGAGCCACGGACGTGACGGGCGGCGAGACCTTCCCGGTCGATCCCGACGCCCCGGCTCCGGTGTCGGCCAGCCCGCTCGAGGCCCCGGCCCCGATCGACCGTCCGACGCCGGTCGACGATCTCGGCTTCGACGCCGCCGCGGGTGACGTGCCGGTCCCGATCCGCGAGGCGCTCGCCGACACGACCCTCGAGGACACCGTCCTCGGTCTCGACCACCCGCCGACGGCGCCGGCCGCGCACCCGGGCGCGCCGGCTCCCGAGGACGCCGACGCCGCCCCGCACGTGCCCCGACCGCCGCACGACGCCACGAGCTGACCGGAGGGTGTCACGGCATACGCGATCGGCATCGGCGACGATGCAGTCCAGGCCCGGGAGGCAACCGTGCGCTGCGTGGCCGAAGTTGGCAGGATGGGTAAGGACGAGTGGACTTAGGAGGACGTATGTTCCGAACCAAGCAGTCCCGCACAGAGGCTGCGGTTGACCAGGCACGCTCCGCAGCAGCCGATCTCGGCTCGGCGGCAGGTGACCGGCTCGGCACGCTGAAGGACAGCGCCGCTGACACCGCGAGCGATGCCACCGCGGCCGCCAAGGATCGCGCGTATGCCGCGAAGGAGGCGGCGACGCCGGCCGTCCAGGACGCCGCCGACGCAGCGCGTGAGCGGCTCGTGGCGGCCAAGCAGGCGGCGACGCCCGCGCTCCAGGACGCGGCCGACGCGACCCGTGACCGCTTCTACGACGCTGCGACCACGGCCAAGTACGCCGCGGGCGACGCGCTCCACGAGGCGGCCGACCGCGCCAAGCCGAAGGTGGAAGCCGCCCAGTCGACGCTCGTCGACACGGTGCTGCCCAAGGTCGGCGCGGCCATCGCCACCGCCGCAGCGGCCCTCGCGGCCGGTGCCGAGCAAGCTCGCGAGGCGGCCCAGCCGCACCTGGAGCAGGCGGCCGCCCAGGCCAAGGAGACGGCTGCGGTCGGTGGCCACCGCGCCCACGGCGCCTTCTACGTGCTCAAGGGTGACGCGGTCGCCAAGAAGCGTCGGAGCAGGGGGCGGTGGCTCATCGCCATCGGCCTGACCGCCGCCACCGTCGCCGCCGTCGCAGCCTTCCGCAAGCAGAAGCAGGCCGACGACCCGTGGGCCACGCCGCTCGACTCGCGCTCCGGCGCGGGCGCTGGCGGCTCGACGGCCTCGGCCCTGGCCTCCGACGCGGCGAAGCTCAAGGACAAGGCGGCCGAGCAGGTCGGCCAGGCCAAGGAGGCCGTCACCGACGCCGCGAGCAAGGCCAAGGTGAAGGGCTCGGAGCTCGCCGACGCCGCGAAGGACAAGGCCGGCGACCTCGCGGCCAAGGGCCAGGCCGCCATCGCCGACGCGAAGGACCGGTCCGGCGAGGCCGTCGACGACGCGACCGACGCGACCGACGCGACGAGCGACGCGGTGGACGAGCTGGCGGGCGCACCCGCGACCGCGGAGGGTGAGACCACGGCGGTCGACGCCGCGCCCGACTCCGACGCGATCACCTCCGAAGCGGTCGAGGGCGGCACGATCAACGGCGCCTCGACGAAGGCGTCCCCGCGGGGCTCGGCCAAGGCCAAGCTCGCGCAGGACAACGGCGACAGCACGACGTGACACCCGCCGGTGTCGGTCCCCTCGGGGTCCGGCACCGGACCGGAGGCACACAGAGAAGGACCCGGATGCCATGGGCATCCGGGTCCTTCTCTGCTTGAGCTGGCTCGCTCCGACAGGGGGACAGAGCGAGCCAGCACATGCAGAAGGGCTGGGCGCGGTTCGTGCGGGCCCAACCCTTCGCTGCTACCAGTCTAGACCCTGTCCGGCTGGTTGCGCGAGGGGCTCGATGAAGATTGCATCACATCAAGCGCGTCAGTTCGGTTCCTTCCACGCATCATGCCCGCGAGATCCGGCGTCCCTGAAGGGACCCGCGAGTTGCTGCACCACCGAGCATGGCACCAGAGCCGCGGTTGCGCCAGAGGAAGATCCCGTGGATCCGCTGTGGGCTCTCGGCCAGGACGGAGCTCGTCCCGGACTGTCTACCCGTTCGGCTCGGGCGTGGCGCAGCTGCGCGTCCAGGTCGACGACACGGACCTGCTGCGGCGCGTCCAGGTCGCGCCCGACAGCACCTTCACCAACCCGCGTCGGCGGACCCCACCGATGCGGCCGCACCGGACGCCGAGATCGTCGTCAAGCGGGACTACGCCGGCGGCGCGTCGAGCGTGACCGACACCGGCGCGGCATACGTCAACTCGACGACCAGGGCGCGCCTCACGGTCACGAAGTCCCCCATCACCCTCCGGCTGCAGGACGCGAGCGGCGCCGAGCTGATGCGCGCGACGGCGCCACTGGCGTGGAACGCGAGCGGCATGACGCAGACCCATGCCCAGCCGAAGCTGACGGCCAAGCACAGCGGGCTGTCGCTCGCCGTCGACGGCACCGGCAAGGTCCTCCAGGTCACCGACACCGGTGCGGCGACCCAGCGCTGGACGGCGACGGCCAACGAGCCGGCGCCGGGTCGGCCCCGGTTCGAGGTGATGCGCGCGTGGAAACGCGCCCGCGATGACCTCGAACCGGGCCTCGTCATGCAGCGATGACGCCGGCCCTCCTGCGGCGGACCAGGACCCGCAGCTCGGAGGCAGCCAGCACGAGCAGCGGGGCACCAGCGCAGACCAGCCACTGGGTGGTGCTCAGCGCGACGGTCTCGAGGAAGGTCTGCAGCGGCCCGAACACCGTGGTCAGCAGGAGCGTGACCACCGTCGCGGCGGTGCACCGGACGAGGGTCTTGTCGGCCAGGGTGTCGAGGCTGAAGACGGTGCGGGCCTCGTCCCTGGTGGCGAGGGAGAACACCAGGCAGGCCAACGAGAAGGTCACGACACCCATGGTCAGCGCGACGGGACGGCCGTAGGCGCTCTCGGCCCACGCGATGGTGGCCAAGGTGGCAGCGCCCATGAGGATGCCGATGGTGACGAGCCAGAGCATGGTCGGTCGGGACAGGATGGGTTCCTCCGGGTCGCGCGGGCGCCGCTCCATGAGTCCGGCACCCGGTTCGCCGTAGCCCAGGCCGATCGCCTGGAACAACATCGTCGTGAAGTTGATCCACAGCGTCTGCAGCGGGAGGAACGGGACCCCGCCGGCGATGTTGAGGATGGCCGCCCCGAGAAAGGAGACGATGAAGCCGAAGAGGCAGCCCATCTGGAACCGGATGTACTTCACGAGGTTGTCGTAGAGCCCCCGACCCAGCTCCACGGCCTTGACGATCGAGGAGAAGTTGTCGTCGGTGAGGACCATGACCGCCGCGTCCTTGGCGACCTCGGTGCCGGTGATCCCCATGGCGATGCCGATGTCCGCCTTCTTCAGGGCGGGCGCGTCGTTGACGCCGTCACCGGTCATCGCCACGATGTGTCCTTGTCGCTTCAGCAGGTCGACGAGTCTGACCTTGTCCTCAGGCGTCACCCGGGCGATGACCCCGACCTCGTCGATCCGGCCGAGGACCTGGTCGTCGTCGAGGCCGGCGAACTCGGCCCCCGTCATGACGCCCCCCTCGATGCCGAGCTGACGGGCGATGGCGCCGGCTGTCACGGCGTGGTCTCCCGTGATCATCCGTACCCTGATGCCGGCACCACGAGCCGACTCGATCGAGGCCTTCGCCGTGGGCCGGGGCGGGTCGACGATCCCGACCAGCGCCAACAGCTCGAGGCCGTCCGCCACGAGCGGGAGCAGGTCCGCGCCCGAGTCGAAGGTCGCGGCGTCGAAGTCCTTGCGTGCCGTGGCCAGCACGCGCAGGCCCTCCTGACCGAGGCGGGCGTTCTCGGCGAGGTAGAGGTCCCGGGCGTTCGCGTCGACCGGGACCGGGCCCGTGTCGGCGTCGTGGACGAAGGCGGCCCGCGCCAGCAGCTCGTCCGGGGCGCCCTTGACGAAGCACCGGACGACCCCAGTGCCGGACTCGTCGGTCATGAGGTGGAAGGTGGCCATCAACTTGTATGCCGCGTCGAACGGGAGCTCGGCGACGCGGGGGTAGGCCTGACGGGTGGACACGGCGTCCACTCCGCCCTTGGCGGCCAGCGCGACCAACGCACCTTCGGTGGGGTCACCGATGAGAGCTCCGCCGTCCAGGACCGCGTCGGAGGCGAGGACCATCGGCAGCAGGAACGGGTCCAGGCCGATCTCGGGCTGACCAGCGACCCTGGTGATCTGCCCCTGGGGTGAGTAGCCCGAGCCCTCGATGGAGTAGCGCCGACCGACCAGGGCCAACTGCACGGCCGTCATCTCGTTGAGGGTGAGCGTGCCGGTCTTGTCGGAGTTGATCGCGGAGGTGGACCCGAGGGTCTCGGTGGACTGCAGACGCTTCATGATCGCGCCGACCTTGGCCAGCGCCTGGGTGCCGTAGGCGAGGATGGTCGTGACCACGGCCGGCATGTTCTCGGGGAGCGCGCCGATGGCGAAGGCGACCGCGGCGTGGAAGATGGCCGTGAAGGTCTCGCCCCTCGCGAGGTTGATGACCACCGACACGAGGAGCGCCAGTCCAGCGATGAGGAAGATCTGGCGGGTCAGCGCATCGAGCTGGCGCGTGAGAGGGGTCTTGGTCTCCTCCGTCGACTGCAGCATGCCCGAGATGTGGCCGACCTCGGTGGACATCCCGGTGGCGACGACGACGAACACGCCGGAGCCTCGCGTGACGCTCGTGTTCATGTACACCATGTCGCTGCGGTCCCCGAGGGGCGTCTCCGGCTGGTCCACGGCTGCGGTGCCCTTCGAGACGGGCAGGCTCTCGCCCGTCAGAGCGGACTCGGCGACCTCCAGCGTCGCCGCACGGAGCAACCGCCCGTCCGCCGGAACGATGTCGCCCGCCTCGATCGCGACGATGTCTCCCGGCACCAGCTGCTCGGCGGGCAGCAGCGTCAGCTGCCCGTCCCGAGTGACCCTCGCCTTGATGATCATCATCTTCTGGAGTGCGGCGACCGCGGCGGCGGCCTTGCCCTCCTGACGTAGGCCGAGCACGGCGTTGAAGACGGTGAGCAGCAGCAGCAGGATGCCGGTCCCCACCTCCTTCAGGGGATACAGACTCCCGATCCCCGCCACGAGGAGGACGACCTGCATCGGGTCGGCGTACTGGCGCAGGAATGCATGCAGCCGCGTCTCCGACGTGCCGGCCGTGAACCGGTTGGGACCGAAGCGTCGGGTCCGGTCCTCCACCTCGGCGGAGGTCAGGCCGGCGGCCGAGTCGGCACCGATGCGCCGCAGCACCTCGTCGGCCCCGAGCACGTGCCATGCGGTCTCGTCGCGTGCCGGAGCCGCGTCCGACGGCTCTGTCCGGATCGGTGTGGCCACGATGCTCTCCTTCAGGCTGAGAACGACCGTCCCAGCCTCTCTCCGAGGTGGTGGAGATGGCACTCGTGCGGCCGTCGTGATGTCGGTGCAGGTGTGACGCTACGGAGGAGAAGCCACGAAGGGATCACCCCATCGGGGGGACCTCTGTCGAGCTCGTGCGTCCCACCGGCGGCAGGCGTTCTCACTCCGCGCGAGTGACCACGTCAGGTGGGGGCGACCGCGAGACTTGTCGTGTCGACACCCGACAGAGCGAGAGGGGACTCCCATGGCGCGCACCGCAGGACGAGCCGGAACCATCGGCATGATCATCGCGATCGTCGGGGTGATCTTCGCGGTGGCAGGTGTGGTCACGTGGATCGTCGTCGACAACCAGCTCGCTGCCGAGAAGATCACGGTTTCGGAGGACGCCGACTTCCTGGCCGGCCAGGACGTCACCGGGCCCTTCACCGCCTACGCCCAGGCGCAGGTGATCAACAAGCACGCCCTCGAGGCCACCGGCGGCAAGACCTACGCCGAGCTCGCCAAGGACGACCCTGCCCGGACGACGGCGATGCAGGCCTCGTTCCTGCGGGCCTCGCTCTTCACCTCGGTCGTGGCCTTCGGCGTGGCCGCCCTGGCCGTCGTCCTGGGCATCGTGCTCGTGCTGATGGGCGTGGCTCTCAGGTCGCTCGCCGCGACGCCCGCCCGAGAGCTCGCGGCGCCCTGAGCCACGGGGAGGCCTCTCGCTGCCCTGCCGCACCCGCCGAAAGCTCCGTATCGGTCGTGCCCTGCGCCGCTACCATCGAGTGAAGGGATCCGGCGCCCTGAGGTGGGCCGATGGTGACGAGCATGAGCGTGGTGCTCCACGAGCGTGGGGCCGATGCCGCACGTGTCGACCTGCTGCACCGACAGTTCCGTCAGGAGCTGCGACACGTCGACGCGCTGGACGTCGTGCCCGGCGCGGCGGCACCTGCCGAACCCCCTGAGCCAGGCTCACGCGGGCTGGACCCCGAGACGGTCAACGCCCTGGCCGTCGCCGTGATCGGATCCGGTGGCCTGGCAGGGCTCATCTCGTCGGTGCGGGCGTGGCTCGGGCGGGCGCCCGAGGAGACCAGGACGGTGCGGCTCGAGATCAGCGGCGACGTCATCGAGCTGTCCGGGGCCACCTCGGTCGAGCAGGAGGACCTGCTCAGGGTCTTCATGGCGCGGCACGGCGCACCGACGCCATGAACGACACCAGGGCAGCCGGCGCCCGGCGGGCGCTCATCATCGCCAACGACACCTACGACCACGCGAGCCTCGGCCAGCTGCGCGCCCCCGAGGCCGACGCGCGTGCCCTCGCGGCCGTGCTCGGCGACCCGGAGATCGGCGGCTTCGAGGTGTCGATCGTGCACAACGCCGCCTCCTACGAGGTGCAGTCGCACATCGACGACCTCTTCACCGAGAGTCGCCCGGACGACCTGCTGCTCCTGCACTTCTCGGGCCACGGGCTCAAGAGCGACTCGGGCGAGCTGTTCGTCGCGGCGCGCAACACCCGTCCGGACCGGCTGGGATCGACGGCGGTGCCGGCCGACTTCATCCAGCGCTGCATGCGCACGGCGCGAGCTCGCACCATCGTCCTCTTCCTCGACTGCTGCTACGGCGGCGCCTTCGGCGAGGGCGTCGCGGTTCGGGCGGCCGGACCGGTGAACGTCATGGAGAGCTTCCCGGCCGGACGGTTGGGAGGCGGCCGTGGGCGCGCCGTGATCAGTGCCTCGAGCGCGATGGAGTACGCGTTCGAGGGGACGACCCTGACCACCGACCACGAGGTCCAGCCGTCGGTCTTCACCTCTGCCGTCGTCCACGGTCTGCAGACGGGTGAGGCAGACCGCGACGAAGACGGCCTCGTGTCGCTGGGCGAGCTCTACGACTACGTCTTCGACCGGGTCCGGGAGCAGAACCCACGTCAGACACCCGGCCGGGATGTCGAGATGTCCGGCGACGTCTACCTGGCGAAGAGCCGCCACAAGAAGGTGCGGCCCGTACCGATCCCCGAGGCGATCGTGGCAGCCCTGCGTGAGCCCGACCCGACCTACCGACGCGGGGCCGTCGTCGAGCTCCGGGACCGGCTCGGACACCCCGACCTGGGCGTGGCGCTCGGCGCACTCGAGGCGCTCCAGTCCGTCGCCCGCTCCGACACGAAGTCCGTCGCCGACGATGCCGCCGCCGTCATCGGCGCGTCGGCACCGCGGGTCACCCCTCCGGAGCTGGACTTCGGCGAGGTCGCCTTCGGGGCTGCGGTTGCCGTCGAGCGAGAGCTGCACGTGGACGGCGTACCGCTGGCACGAGAGGTGCGCGTCGATGCCGACCCACCGCTCAGCGCCGTCGTGGACGGTTCCGTGGTCACCGTGACCTTCTCACCGACCGACAGGCCGTATGCCGGCAGCATCACGCTGACGAGTCCGACGGGATCCGTCATCGTGCCGGTCACCGCCACGGTCGGTCGCCGGACGGGGTTCCTCGAGTCGCCTCCACGCCCGCCCGAGCCCACGCCGGACGTCCCGAGGGATCCCACCTCCCACTCCGGGCCCGATGACGAGGAGTTCGTCGGTCGACGCCTCCTACCGGTCG
Organism: Terrabacter sp. Ter38; assembly: GCF_024519435.1. GTDB lineage: Bacteria > Actinomycetota > Actinomycetes > Actinomycetales > Dermatophilaceae > Terrabacter. The sequence continues at coordinate 331,932 of NZ_JALJRZ010000002.1, read as the reverse complement.
AGACACCACGCGACGACGCGTCCGTGTCGGCACCAGCGTCGGTGTCGGCGGCCACCGTCGTGGGATCGACCGCTGCAACGGCGGAAGCCGAGTCGGTATCCCCGCCCCAACCGTCCGCCGCACCCGCGACACCCGAGGAGCCTGGCGCCCCCGGCTACCCTCCCGCGCAGCCCGACCACGTCACGGCCGCCGCGGCACACCGCACGACGGCGCCTGCGTGGCGACGAGTCGCGGGTGGGGCGACCCTCCTCGGTGGGCTTCTCGTCCTCCTGAGCATCTTCCTGCCCTGGTTCGACGGCGGGACCTACGCCGACAACGCACCCGAGCAGCTCCCCGCAGCAATCACCCGTGGCCTGCTGGCTCTGACCGCCGGCGTCACGATGCTCGTGCCCCGGGTCCGGGGCGCGGTCGCGGTGGCGCTACTCACCTCGACCGGGGCCGCCTGCGGTGCAGGCTCGCTCACCCTCCTCGGGGTGTTCAACGCGTCCGGCGCCGACCGCGTCGACGTCGGCTGGTGGGTGGCCTTGGTCGGAGAGCTCCTCGTCGGGGTGACAGCGCTAGCGACCCTGCTGGCCGTGACGTCCCGGACACGGGTGCCGTTCCGACGGTTCGACCAGCGTGCCTGGACATCGGTCGTGGCCCTGGGTCTCGGGATCGCCACGACCGCCGTCTTCGTCGCGTACGCCTCTCACGTCGCGGATCAGGCCTCGACGTACTGGGGGGCTGTCACCTTGGTCTGGGGTCTGTTGACCTTGGCGTTCACCGTGTCCGCGGTGCTTCTCGGGGCCGCCGTGGGCCGGGCACTGCTCGGCGGGTGGGCCGTCGGCGCCCTGAGCTACTCGGTGTCGGAATGGGTCTACCTCAGCCGCATGGAGATCGACCCGCACGCCGTCCCGGTGCTGACGATCGCATGCGGGCTGCTCCTGCTGGCAGCAGTAAGTCTGCGCGCCAGGGCGGTCGACGCGACGCGAACTGTCGAGAACTGATCAGGCACACCCCAAGCCCAGCTCTCGCGTGCGTCGCCGGTCAGACGCACGAACGACCTCGTCCGCTGGGACGAGGTCGTTGCTGGTGGAGCCAAGGGGACTCGAACCCCTAACCCCCTGCTTGCAAAGCAGGTGCGCTACCAATTGCGCCATGGCCCCGAGTGGGGGAGAGCGGCCTCAGGCCGAGGTGTCGGCCTCGTCGGTCGCCGTGGGGGCGGTGGCCGGTGCGACGGGCGCCTGCACGTCGTCGGTGGCCTGGGTCCACAGGTCCTGCTCGGCCTGCTGCTGCTTCGCCTTCTTGCGAAGGAAGACGACGCCGGCGACGGCTGCACCGACGAGGGCGAGACGCTTCAGCATGCGAGGGATCCTCTCCGTGGTGGCGGTGATGGTGGGCCTAGGAGGACTTGAACCTCCGACCTCTTCCTTATCAGGGAAGCGCTCTAACCGTCTGAGCTATAGGCCCATCGTCACCTTCGCGCGGCCGATCCGCACCGTCAGAGATGACGACCGGACGCGAGGGGAAACGTTACCCGATGCACCTCGCCTCATCCAAAACGGCCCCCGCCCGTGAGGGTGGGGGCCGTCTGCGTATGCCGTGTGGCCGCGTCCGTGACGCCCGGCGAGGACCGCCGGGGCGGTCTCAGTCGTCGGTGAGCGTCAGCTGCACGCCGCCGACGAGGGCCGAGCAGATGTTGTAGAGGAAGGCCATGACGGTCGCGATCGCTGTCATGAGGATGACGTCGATGACGCCGATGACGATCGAGAGCGACACGACGCGGCCGAAGCCGACGTAGTCCTTGATCGAGAACGGGTCCGACGTCGTGGTCTGCAGCGACTGGAGGACGCCCTCGACGTCGGAGAAGACGTTCATCGTCGACAGGATCATCCACAGGACGGCCGTGAGGATGACGCCGGCGATGCCGAGCGCGACGGAGAGCAGGAAGCTCATCTTCATGACCGACCACGGGTCGACGCGTGCGACGGCGAGGCGGACGCGGCGCGGGCCCTTTGCCTTGCGGTGTGCGGTCGCGGTGCGCGCACCGGCAGCGGTCGACGACGCTGCGCCGGACTGACCGGAACCGACCCGCTGCGTCGGGGCGGTGCGGTTGGTGACCGCACCCCGCGAGAGCGCGGTGGCCGGGTCCGCGCTCGAGGCGCCCGACGTGCTGCCGGACGACGCGCTTGAACCGGAGGCGGCGTAGTAGGAGCCGTTCTGGGCCTGGTCGTCGGTGAAGCCGGGGCCACTGCCTCGGCGAGCCGACGTGCCGGGTCCACTCACGGAGCCCTCAGGGCTGGTCGCGCTCACTCGTCACCTCCGTTGTCGGTCTCCGACGAGCTCGCCTCGTCACCCGACGTCTGGTCCGACGGTACGCCATCGGGGCCGGGAACCGTAGCGGGCGCTCCCGGAGCGGACGTCGCGTCGCCGTCAGCACCGTCGCCGTCCTCGACCTCGTCGACGACGATGGCGGACTCGGCGTTGCGGGCCACGGCCACGATCGAGTCGCCCTTGTCCGGAGTTGCGAACTTCACGCCCTGTGACGAGCGCCCGGTGTGGCGCACCTCGTCGACGCGAGAGCGCACGATCTTGCCCTTCTCCATGACGACCATCACCTCGTCGGTGTCGATGACCGTGAGGGCGCCGACGAGGTCGCCGCCCTTGTCGGAGAGCTTGGCGACCTTGATGCCCAGGCCGCCACGCCCCTGGAGGCGGTACTCCGACACCGGCGTGCGCTTGGCGAGGCCGTTCTCGAAGACGACGAACACGTCGGGGCTCTCGCCCTCCTCGACGACCGACATGGCGAGCAGGTCGTCGCCGTCGCGGAACTTCATGCCCGTGACGCCCGAGGTCGACCGACCCATCGGGCGCAATGCCTCGTCGGTCGCGGTGAAGCGCACCGACTGGCCCTTGCGCGACACGAGCAGCAGGTCGTCGCGGTTCGAGGCGAGGCCGGCGCCGACGAGCTCGTCGCCCTCGCGGAGGTTGACCGCGATGAGGCCGCCGGAGCGGTTGGAGTCGTAGTCGGCCAGGCGCGTCTTCTTGACGAGGCCCGCGCGAGTGGCGAGGACGAGGTAGTCGGCCTTGGCGTAGTCACGGACCGCGAGCACCTGGGCGATCTGCTCACCGGGCTGGAAGGCGAGCAGGTTGGCCACGTGCTGGCCCTTGCTGTCGCGCGAGCCCTCCGGCAGCTCGTACGCCTTGGCGCGGTAGACCCGGCCGAGGTTGGTGAAGAAGAGCAGCCAGTGGTGGGTCGTCGTCGTGAAGAAGTGCTCGACGACGTCCTCGCCACGCAGCGAGGCACCACGGACACCCTTGCCGCCGCGCTTCTGCGAGCGGTACTGGTCGACGCGCGTGCGCTTGGCGTAGCCGCCGCGGGTGATCGTGACGACGACGTCCTCCTCGGGGATGAGGTCCTCCATCGACATGTCGCCGTCGAACGGGACGATCTCGGTGCGCCGGTCGTCGCCGTACTTGTCGACGATCGCCTGCAGCTCCTCCGAGACGATGTCGCGCTGGCGCTGCGGCGAGTCGAGGATGGCGCGGTACTCGTCGATCATCTGCTGCAGCGCGTCGTGGTCCTGCTGGATCTTCTCGCGCTCGAGGGCGGCGAGGCGACGCAGCTGCATGTTGAGGATCGCGCCGGCCTGCAGCTCGTCGATGCCGAGCAGCTCGATGAGGCCGTCGCGGGCGACCTCGACGGTGCGCGAGGCGCGGATGAGGGCGATGACCTCGTCGAGCATGTCGAGGGCCTTGAGGTAGCCACGCAGCAGGTGGATGTCGGCCTCGGCCTTGCGCAGACGGAAGGTCGTGCGGCGGACGATGACCTCGACCTGGTGGTCGACCCAGTGCCGGATGAAGCCGTCCAGCGGGAGGGTGCGCGGCACCTCGTCGACGAGGGCGAGCATGTTGGCGCCGAACGTCGTCTGCAGCTGGGTGTGCTTGTAGAGGTTGTTGAGCACGACCTTGGCGACGGCATCGCGCTTGAGCACGATGACGAGTCGCTGGCCGGTGCGACCAGAGGTGTGGTCCTGGATGTCGGAGATGCCGGAGATCTTGCCGTCCTTGACGAGATCGGCGATCTTGAGCGCGAGCATGTCCGGGTTGACCTGGTAGGGCAGCTCGGTCACGACGAGGGCCTGGCGGTTGCCGACCTCCTCGACGTTGACGATGGCGCGCATGATGATCGAGCCACGGCCCGTGCGGTAGGCGTCCTCGATGCCGCGGTGTCCCATGATCAGCGCGCCGGTCGGGAAGTCAGGGCCCTTGATGATGCCGAGCAGGGCCTCGAGCAGCTCCTCCCGGCCGATGTCGGGGTGCCTCAGGTAGTACTCGGCGCCCGCAGCGACCTCGCGGAGGTTGTGCGGTGGGATCTGCGTGGCCATACCGACCGCGATGCCGGCCGAGCCGTTGACGAGCAAGTTGGGAAAGCGGCTCGGCAGCACGGACGGTTGCATCGTCTTGCCGTCGTAGTTCGGGACGAAGTCGACGGTGTCCTGCTCGATGTCCCGGACCATCTCCATCGCGATGGGGGCCATCCGGCACTCGGTGTATCGCGGGGCGGCGGCACCATCGTTGCCACGGGAGCCGAAGTTGCCCTGGCCGTCGACGAGGGGGTAGCGCAGCGACCAGTCCTGGACGAGGCGCACGAGGGCGTCGTAGATCGCCGAGTCGCCGTGCGGGTGGTAGTGGCCCATGACGTCGCCGACGACGCGCGCACACTTGTTGAAGCCGCGGTCGGGGCGGTAGCCGCCGTCGTACATCGCGTAGACGATGCGGCGGTGCACCGGCTTGAGGCCGTCGCGTACGTCGGGCAGCGCGCGGCTGACGATGACCGACATGGCGTACTCGATGTAGCTGCGCTGCATCTCGTTGTTGAGGTCGACGGCCTCGGTGCGATCGGTCTCGTCGCCGTCGCGCTCGACGGGCGCCGTACCGAGGTCGATGCCCTCGTCACCGGCGCTGTCGTCCTGGTCGGGCGTTTCGTTGACGTCGTCTCCGTCGATGGGAGGCAGGTCGTCGCTCACGTCAGATCCCTTTGTCTCTCAGTCAGATTCAGTGCAGTAGGGGAGAAGCTGCCGGGTGGCGACGTTTCACGTGGAACGTCGGAACGGCATACAGCAACAGTCAGATGTCGAGGAACCGCACATCGCGCGCGTTCTTCTGGATGAAGCTGCGGCGGGACTCGACGTCCTCACCCATGAGCACGGCGAAGACCTCGTCGGACTTGGCAGCGTCGTCGAGGGTCACCTGCAGGAGCGTGCGCTTCTCGACGTCCATCGTCGTCTCGCCGAGCTCGGCGTAGTTCATCTCGCCGAGACCCTTGTAGCGCTGGACCGGGTTGTCCTTCGGCAGGCGCCAGCCCTTGCCCTCACCGATCTGCTGGAGTCCGTCACGCTCCCGGTCGCTGTAGGCGAACTGGTGCGGCGCGTTGCTCCAGCGCAGGCGGTAGAGCGGCGGCTGTGCGAGGTAGACGTAGCCGGCCTCGATGAGCGGGCGCATGAAGCGGAAGAGCAGCGTCAGCAGCAGCGTGCGGATGTGCATGCCGTCGACGTCCGCGTCGGCCATCAGCACGATCTTGTGATAGCGGGCCTTCTCGATGTCGAAGTCCTCGCCGATGCCGGTGCCGAAGGCGGAGATGAGCGCCTGGACCTCGTTGTTGGCGAGGATCTTGTCGATGCGCGCCTTCTCGACGTTGAGGATCTTGCCGCGGATCGGGAGGATCGCCTGGGTGTGCGGGTTGCGAGCCTGGGTGGCCGAGCCGCCGGCGCTGTCGCCCTCGACGATGAAGACCTCGGAGATGCTCGGGTCCTTGCTCTGGCAGTCCTTGAGCTTGCCCGGCAGTCCGCCCGACTCGAGCAGGCCCTTGCGACGCGTGGCCTCGCGCGCCTTGCGGGCCGCCATGCGGGCGGCCGCGGCCTGCACCGACTTGCGGACGATGTCCTTGCCCTCGTTGGGGTGGGCGCCGAGCCAGTGGCCGAACTCCTCGGTCATGGCGCGCTGGACGAAGCCCTTGACCTCGGAGTTGCCGAGCTTGGTCTTCGTCTGGCCCTCGAACTGCGGCTCGGCGAGCTTGACCGAGATGACGGCCGTGAGGCCCTCGCGGACGTCGTCGCCGGTGAGGTTCTCGTCCTTCTCCTTGAGGAGGTTCTGGCGGCGCGCGAAGTCGTTGACGAGCTTGGTCATCGCCGCGCGGAAGCCCTCCTCGTGGGTGCCGCCCTCGTGGGTGTTGATCGCGTTGGCGTAGGTGTGCACCGACTCGCTGTAGGCGTTGGTCCACTGCATGGCGAGCTCGAGGCTCAGCGAGCGGGCCTCGTCCTCGACCTCGATCGAGATGACCTCGGGGTGCACCGGCTCGCTGCGCTTGCTGCCGTTGATGTGGTTGACGTAGTCGACGAGGCCGTTGTCGTAGCGGTAGCTGACCCGCTTCGCCGTGACCTTCTTCTTCTCCGCGCCGGCGTCGGCCGCCGCGTCCTGGGGCTCGTCGTCCTCGGTCGACTCCTCGACGACCTCGAGGTCCTCGTCGAGGTCGTCGAGGTCGACGTCACGCTCGCCCGCGGGCTGCTCGATGCGCTCGTCGACGAGGTTGATCGTCAGGCCCTTGTTGAGGAAGGCCATCTGCTGCATCCGGGCCCGGATCGTCTCGAAGTCGTAGTCGACCGTCTCGAAGATGTCGGCGTTGGCCCAGAAGGTGATCGTCGTGCCGGTCTCGTCGGTGGCCTCCTGCTTCTCGAGGGGCCCGTCGGGCACGCCGTCGCTGAAGCTCATCCGGAAGACGTGGCCCTTCTGGCGGACCGCGGCCTTGAGGCGGGTCGACAGGGCGTTGACGACGGAGCTGCCGACGCCGTGCAGGCCACCGGAGACTTTGTAGCCACCGCCACCGAACTTGCCGCCGGCGTGCAGCTGGGTCAGCACGAGCTCGACGGCGCTGATCTTCTCGACCGGGTGGATGTCGGTGGGGATGCCGCGGCCGTTGTCCTTGACCCGCACCCCACCGTCGGCCAGCAAGGTGACGTCGATGGTGTCGGCGTAGCCGGCCAGCGACTCGTCCACGGCGTTGTCGACGATCTCGTAGACGAGGTGGTGCAGACCGCGGGGGCCGGTCGAGCCGATGTACATGCCGGGGCGCTTGCGCACGGCCTCGAGACCCTCGAGGACGGTGATCGCGCTCGCGTCGTAGTCGACGCCGTTGGGCCGGACGTCGGCCGGGACCGCCGGTGGCGCCGGGACCACGAGGGTGGCGTCTGCGTCGGGAGTCGCTGTGTCGGGTGATGCCACGGAGTCGGATCCGGTGGAACTGGGGGTGGTGCTGGTGGTGATCGGCTCGTCGGCGTCGGACACGGCTCTCCTCGGTGGTCAGACCTCATGCGGGCGGCCCGACGTGGACGTCGAGCCGCAACCTCGCCAGTCTAACGGTCCGGGACCCCAAACCGTGCCGTCAGACGCGCGAAACGGCCACTTTCCGGCCCGAGAACCCGTGGATCCGAGGGGAGGATCACGCCCCGGGGCCCCAGCGCCCCTCAGGCACCCTCACCCGCCGGATCGCCGGCGGCGACCCTGGGCCTGCCGCCGACACCCATTCTCCTCACTCCGGACCGGCCCGAGAGCCGTTGTCCACAGGCCGACCGGGCCGTGCCGGCACCCGAGCCGGGCACCAGCTGCGCCTGCACCGGGGTATGCCGGGAGGTCGGGTCCTCGTGGAAGCCGACCTCCCGGCAGACGACCTGGGTGGGCTTGCCCCCCACCCGACAGCCGGGCCCGGGCGTGCCGACGGATCAGTCGTCGGCGAGGGTGCGCTCGAAGAGGGAGTGGATCGCCTCGGGCAGGTGCGGCTCCTGGAGCGTCACGTCGCAGCCGGCCTCGTCGCACAGGACGGAGTAGATGTAGGCGTCGGGATGGGTGCGCTCGGTGGAGGCGGCGATGCGCTGGAGGGTCGGCGCGGCCAGCAGGTGCTGCCAGTCCTTGGCGTCGCGCTCGGGCAGCTCGCCGAGCGCGAGCCGCCGCTCGCGGACCTGCCCGGCGAAGCCGCCTGTGCGGCGCAGCAGCACCTGGGCGTCCGTGCCGGGGATCGAGGACGAGCCGCCGGTCGACGGAGTGGGTGCCGGTGCGCCTGTGCCGCCGGTCGGGCCACCCGGGGGTGCGTCCGCACCAGCGCTGAGCACGCCGACCTGTTCCCATGCCGAGCGCACCGCGGTCTGCTCGGCCGAGCCCTCGCCGTGGGCGCTCCCCGCAGCCGCCACCGTGAGGCCGGCGAACGTCGCGAAGTCGCAGTCCGCCTTGATCCCGTCACCCGACACCACGGCGTACCAGATCGCGCCCGGGCCCTCCCACGCGTTGCCGCCGATGGCGTCGGCCGCGAGCACGAAAGCACGGTTGGGGATGCCGGAGTTGATGTGGACGCCGCCGTTGTCGTCCTGCGTGTCGACGTAGTGCGCCATGTCCGCCGGCTGCGGGTCCGTGCCCAGCCGCGGGTCGTCGTAGGCCGTGCCGGGGTTGCGCATGTCGCGCAGGGCGCGACCGTGGACCGAGGGGTTGAGCAGGTCGGCGCCGACGAGCCAGTCGGCCTGCGCAGCGCTCTGCCCGAGGGCCTTCTGCTTGACGAGGACGCCGAACACGTCGGAGATCGACTCGTTGAGCGCGCCCGACTGGCCCTGGTAGAGCAGACCGGCCGTGTGCTCGGTGACGCCGTGCGCGAGCTCGTGCCCGATGACGTCGAGGCTCCGGGTGAACCGCTCGAAGACGACCCCGTCGCCGTCGCCGAACACCATCTGCGAGCCGTCCCAGAAGGCGTTGTCGTAGTTGCGGCCGTAGTGGACCGTGGCGAGCAGCGGCATCCCCTTGCCGTCGAGCGAGTCGCGGTCGTATGCCGTCGACCACAGCTCCCACGTCGCGCCGAGTCCGTCGTAGGCCTCGTTGACCGCCACGTCACCGCTCGCGGCCGCGCCCTCGGTGCGCACCGTGGTGCCCGGGGTCGTCTGGGTGCCTTGGGCGTCGGCGATGGTGCGGTGCGGTCCCGTGCCATGGGCCGTCGGCGACGTGACGTCCTCGCGGCGCGGGACCCGGCGGGTCGTCGGGCGAGCCGTCGGCGTGTGCCGCGAGGAACGCAGCTCCGCGTCGTGGCGCAGTGCCTCGCGCGCGTGTGCAGCCAGGACCGGCTCGTCGCTGGCCGCCATCGCCTCGAGCATGTAGGGCGGGACGATCGTGCAGTGCGACGTCCGGGGCGGCGTCGAGATCTGCGTCGTTGGCTGCGGCATTGGCTGCATCGAGGTCATGACGACAGTCTGCGTTGGAACACCGACAACCGCCCTCCGAGCCGCCCTACAGTTCGCAGCGTGATCACGATCAACGTCGGCGGGCGCGGGTACGACGCGTGGGAGTCGCTGCCCGAGGACGTGCGGGCCCAGCTCCTCGCAGCCGGTGTCGACCCCGGACCGGACGGACGCCTCGACTCCGTCGACCTGTCGCGTGCCCATGGCTCGGTCACGCGGGGGACCATCGTCTCCGGACCCGTCCGTGAGGCCGGTCAGCCGTAGGTGTCGCGCGGTCCGCGCGAGTCGGGGGAGCGACGGGCGCCGCGGTTCCACGACGGCGCGCTCGGGCCGACGACCTTGAGCTCGCTGACCGCGCCGGCCCCGATCTCCTCGTCGATCCGGGCGAGCAGCGACGACGCGAGCAGGCGCATCTGCGTGGCCCAGGCCGTCGAGTCGGCACGCACGGTGAGGATTCCGTCGACGAAGGTGAGCGGCTCGACGTGCCCGGCGATGTTGGGCCCCACGATCTCGGGCCAGCGGCCCATGACCGAGCCGACCGCGACGTCGACCTTCCAGCCGCGGTCGAGCAGCAGCCGGTCGAGCTGGTCACCGAGCAGGGCCGGGTCGCGCCCGTCGCGGGCCGAGCCGGACAGCACCGGCGCGTCGCCGACCGGACGGCGTCGCCTCTTCGGCTTCATCCCCGGCCGCAGACCCTTCTCGGCCGCGCCGGCCCGAGCCCGCGCCAGGGCCGCGGCCGCCGCATCGGCGATCCGGGTGTCCTCGTCCGTCGGCGCGGGAGCGTCCTCGACAGGACCGACCGCTGACTCGGGTGAGGCGTCTGCGGACGCGTCGTCACTCATCGTCCCGCTCCATCGCCCGCTCCTCGCCCGACTCGGTTCCGGCGGCCTCCGCCGGAACCAGCTGCAGTGGCTCGCTCACGGACGCCTCCGGGGACACGGCGGCCTGCACCTGACCGAGCACGACGGCATACGTGGTGCCGTTCTCGCGGAGCACGTCGGGAACGTCAGCCCCGACGGCGGCGGTGATGAGCACCTGCTCGCAGTCGGCGACGAGCGCCGCGAGCCGATCGCGGCGTCCGGAGTCGAGCTCGGCGAAGACGTCATCGAGCACGAGCACCGGGTCGTCGCCCAGGTCGCGCCGCAGGAGGCGGTATGCCGCGAGCTTGAGTCCCAGGGCGAAGCTCCAGGACTCGCCGTGGCTGGCGTACCCCTTCGCGGGCAGCTCGCCGAGCGAGAGCACGAGGTCGTCACGGTGCGGTCCGACGAGGGAGATGCCTCGTTCGATCTCGCTGGAGCGCACCTGGACGAGGGTCTCGAGCATCCCGATCCGCAGCTCCTCGATCGCGGGGACCTCACCCGCCGCGAGCCGCTTGGCGAGGTCCTCGTGCAGCGAGCTCTTGTAGGTGGCGCGGGCGTTCGACGAGGCCGCGCTCACCGCGTCGTAGCAGTCGGAGAGGTCGGGCACGAGGTCGCGCAGCAGCCGCAGACGCGCGTAGAGCAGCTGGGCCCCGACCGAGGCGAGGTGGTCGTTCCACACGTCGAGGGTGTGCAGTGCCGCCTCGCGCGCCTCGTCGAGCGGCTGGTCGCCGTCGCGTGGCGGCCGCGGCGGGCGGCGGGCGCCCTTGCGGAGCACCGGCGCCGCCGACTTGAGGAGGGCGTTGCGCTGCTTGAGGACCTTGTCGTAGTCGGATCGGACCCCCGACCACCGTGGCTGTCGCTGCACGAGCAGCTCGTCGAGGAAGCGCCGCCGCTCCGACGGGTCGCCCTTGACGAGGGCGAGGTCCTCGGGCGCGAAGAGCACGGTGCGCACCGTGCCGAGCACGTCGCGCGGACGAGCGACGGGGGCGCGCCCGAGGCGGGCGCGGTTGGCGCGACCCGGCGTGATCTCGAGCTCGACCATCGTCTCGCGGTCGTCGCGGACGATGGCTCCACGCACGATCGCCTGGGCGGCGCCGAACCGCACGAGCGGCTGGTCGGTCGCCACGCGGTGCGACCCGAGCGTGGCGAGGTAGCCGACCGCCTCGACGAGGTTCGTCTTGCCCTGGCCGTTGAGACCCACGAGCGTGGTGACCCCCGGCGTCAGCGCGAGCTCGGCGCTCGGGTAGCTGCGGAAGTCCTTGAGGGTCAGGTGACGGACGTGCAAGGAGGGTGCGGCGCTCTGCTCAGGCCTTCTTGGCGGTCTTCTTGGCGGCGCGCTTCTGGCCGCGCGCGGAGTCGGCCATGTCGGTGGCCGTCGTCGCCGACGCCCGACCCGAGGAGGCGGCCTTCTTCGCGGCGCCGACGTTGGCCTGCGACGCCGTCGCAGACGCGCGCTTGCTCGCCTGCTTCGTCGCGGAGCGACGCGACGCGCCCTTCTTCGCCGCGGCCTTCTTGGCCGGGGCCGCCGGCACATCGCCCTGGCGCAGCTTCTCGCCCTCGGCGATCGTCATGACCTGGTGGCCGCCGAACTGGCCGCGCAGCGCCGCGACGGCCTGCATCGTCGGCGAGCTCGACTGGCGTGAGGCGAAGCGGGCGAAGAGCGAGGCCGAGATGACCGGCATCGGCACGGAGAGGGCGATGGCCTCCTCGACGGTCCAGCGCCCCTCGCCGGAGTCGTTGGTGTAGTCGGACACGTCGTCGAGGTGGGGGTTCTCCTCGAGGGCGTCGACCATGAGGTCGAGCAGCCAGGACCGCACGACGGTGCCGCGGCTCCACGCTTTGAACGCCCCGGGGACGTCGGTGACGATGTCCTTCTTCTCGAGCAGCTCGTAGCCCTCGGCATAGGCGGCCATGAGGCCGTACTCGATGCCGTTGTGGACCATCTTCGTGTAGTGCCCGGCGCCGACCTTGCCGGCGTGGACGAAGCCCTCCTCGCGCGGGCCCTCCGGCCGAAGCGCGTCGAAGATCGGCATCGCCCGGGTGACCCACTTCTTGTCACCGCCACACATGAGGCCGTAGCCGTTCTCGAGGCCCCAGATGCCGCCGCTGACGCCGCAGTCGACGTATCCGATCTTCTTCTCGCCGAGCAGCTTGGCGTTCTCGAAGTCGTCGGTGAAGCGCGAGTTGCCGCCGTCGATGACGAGGTCGCCCGGCTCGAGCAGATCGGCGAGCTTGGCGACGGTCTCACGGGTCGGGTCGCCGGCCGGCACCATGACCCAGACGACGCGCGGGGCCTCGAGAGCCTTGACGAGAGCAGGCAGCGTGCGCACGTCGGCGAGGTCGGGGTTGCGGTCGAAGCCGATGACCTCGTGGCCCGCGCGACGCAAGCGCTCGCGCATGTTGCCGCCCATCTTGCCGAGACCGATGAGACCGAGCTGCATGTCGCGAGCCTTTCTGCGGGGGAGTCTGCGGGAAGCGTGCGGGGACGGAGCGGGCGGAGCGGGTGGCGCGGTTCGAGGCTACGCCTGCCCGGCGGCATACGGCACCGGGTGCCCGAGGGAGCCGCGAGCGCGGTCGGGAGGTCGGTGTCAGCTGGCGAAGCGGACCGGCATGAGGACGTAGCGGTAGCTGGTGTCGGGCTCGGAGTCGGCCTCCGCCTGGCCCGTCAGCACGGCCGGGCGGCTCGGCTGGGTGAACGAGAGCCGGCTCCAAGCGGTGCCGACCGCGTGCAGGCCGTCGAGGAGGAACTGCGGGTTGAAGGCGATCTGGATCTCGGGGCCGTTGAGCGTCGCCTCGACGGCCTCGGAGGCCTGGGCATCGTCGCCGGTGCCGGCCTCGATGGCGACCTGGCCGTCGGTGAACTTCAGCAGTACCGGGGTGTTGCGCTCGGCGACGAGGGCGACACGCTTGACGGCCTCCTCCAGCGCCGCTGTCTCGATGACCGCCTCGGTGTCGACCGACGTCGGGAAGATGGAGGTGACCTTGGGGTACTCGCCGTCGAGCAGGCGCGTCGTCGCGCGACGCTGGCCGGCCTCGAAGCCGATGAGCCCGTCGCCGCCCTGGCCGAGCGCGAGCTCGACGGAGCCGGAGGCACCGAGGGCGCGTGCCGTGTCGGAGAGCTGGCGAGCCGGGATGAGCGCGACGTGGCTCGCGTCGGTGGCCGAGGGGCTCCACGACAGCTCGCGCATCGCGAGGCGGTAGCGGTCGGTTGCGAGGAGGGTCACCTTGTCGCCGGCGATCTCCATCCGCACGCCCGTGAGAATCGGCAGGGTGTCGCCCTTGTCGGCGGCGATCGAGACCTGGGCCACCGCCTGGGTGAAGACATCTCCGGCGATGGTGCCGCTCGTCTCGGGCGAGAGCGGCAGAGTCGGGTAGTCGGCGACCGGCATCTCTCGGAGCGCGAAGCGCGACGAGCCGCAGGCGACGTTGACCTTGCTGCCGTCGGTGCTGACGTCGATCGGCTTGTTGGGCAGGTTGCGCGAGATGTCGGCGAGCAGGCGCCCGAGCACCAGCACCTGGCCCGCCTCGGCGACGTCTGCCGGCACGGTGATGCGCGCGGACACCTCGTAGTCGAAGGCGGACAGGGTCAGTGTGCCGTCCTCGTTCGCGTCGACGAGCACGCCAGCGAGCACGGGAACCGGCGGGCGCGCCGGGAGCCCGCGGGCCACCCAGGTCACGGCCTCGGCCAGGACGTCTCGCTCAACCCGAAACTTCACGGTGCACTCACTTCGACAGGTAAGGACATTGGGGCTCAGACACTAGTGCCTGCCGGTGACTGGCACCACAGACACTCCCCGAATCGCCGACGCGGCGAAATCACACGATTCCCCGTCGGGTCCGTGGACCCCCGAGCCGGCCCGGGGCGTCCGGCCTGACTCCCGTTGTCGGGGCTCCCCTCTATGACTGGGATCTCGTCATAGTCATAGGTGCTGTGGATGCTGTGGACAACCCGCGTCGGTGCAGGTCAGGCCGCCGATGGGGCTGTGCACGGCGTGTGGGGTCGCGCCGGACGCGGCGGCCCGGCCCTGTGGACAGATCTCGGCCCTGCACATCGTCCTCACAGGCAGCCCATGGGTTGTCCGCAGCTTTGCGCTCGTCGTCCACACGTTTCCACAGAGACGTGTGGAAGAGCGGTCGGAATATGTCCGATTTGGACTGGTTGCGGACTAGTCACCTGTGCACCATCGGGGACCGCTACTTCCACAGAGTTGTCCACAGGCGGTGGACAACTCTGGCGGTCGTCGGGCCCGTTGCGTCTGTAGGCCCCGGGTCACGGGGAGGTCACGCTGTGCACACAGGTGTGGACAAACCTGTGGACGGATGTGGACGTGTGCCGTGTGCCCGGCCGGGTGCAGCCGTCCTCCCAGGGGCCGACTAGTCACCGACCGGCGCGATGACGCACCGTCGCGACGCCGCGAGCAGACACTCGAAGAGGGCCTCGCCGTCCGGAACCGGCCCGAGCTGGGCGAAGATCTCGCTCGTCACGGCGCCGAGCAACAGGGTCCAGGCAGCCAGACCCTGGGTCAGGTCGACGGCGTCCAGCTGTGTCGCGGCGAACATCGGTGCGTCGAGCAGCGCGCCGACACCGGTCTCGGCGCGCGCCGACACCAAACCCAGCCCCTCGGGGTCGGCGAGCCGGCCCGCTGCCCGGACGTCGTCGAGCAGGGCGACGAGAAGGACGAGGACGGCGGTGCCCGGTTCCTCGGTGCGCTCGGACGGGGCCTCGTAGTCCGGGACCGGGGAGCCGTAGATGAGCGCGAAGTCGTGCGGCCGGTCGAGCGCCCACGCTCGTAGTGCGCGGCCGACCGCGTCCCATCGTGCCTCGAGGTCGTCGTGCGGGACGGTGTCGTGGCTGCTGCGGACGGCGGCGGCGAGTGACCAGTACGAGTCGACGATGAGGCGGGTGAGCAGCTCGTCGCGACTCTCGACGTAGCGGTAGATCCCGGAGGAGACCATGCCGAGGTCGCGGGCGACGGCGCGCAGGCTGAGTGCGGCCGCACCGTCAGTGGCCAGGTGCTCGCGAGCCACGCGGAGGATCTCGGCCTCGACGGTGAGCCGGTGACGGGCGCGCTTGCCCAGCCGTGCTGTGGGCGCGTCGTCAGGTGCGTGCGTGCGTGTGTCCGCGGGTGCGACGTCGAGCGGGTCCATGCACCGAGCCTGCCACAGGTCACGGAACAATGTGAGCGGTGCTCTTGCTTTTCTGGCCGACCACTGCCACCATCGAAACGTGAGCAGTGCTCACACCACATTCTCGAAGGAGCACACCATGAGCCACCACCTCGTCCTCGGCGCCGGCGGCGTCGGTCGCTCGACGACCGTCGCACTCGTCGCGCTCGGTCACACCGTGACCCTCGCGTCCCGTTCGGGACGGGTCGACGAACTACCCTGGCAGGACGCCCACCCCGACGCGGTCGAGGTCGTCGCCGTCGACGCCGGCGACGCGTCCGCGCTGACGGCCCTGGCGCGCGGTGCCGCGAGCATCGTCAATGCCGTGAACCCGCCCAGCTACATGACCTGGGACACCGACTGGCCGCCGATCGCCGCGGCCACCCTGGCCGCCGCCGAGGAGTCCGGAGCCGGCCTCGTCATCATCGGCAACCTCTACGGCTACGGCGAGGTCGAGGCGCCCATGCACGAGGACGACCCGATGCGGCCCTGCGGTCACAAGGGCCGCATCCGTGCCGACATGTGGACCGAGGCGCTGGCCCGCCACGAGGCGGGGCGCCTGCGCGTCACCGAGCTCCGCTCCAGCGACTACTTCGGACCGGGTACGACGCCGCGGACCAGCTACCTGGGCGACGTGGTCATCGACGCGCTGCTCGCCGGCCGACCGCCCTTCGTGCCGGCCGGCCGCGCCGACGCGCCGCACTCGTGGACCTACGTCCCCGACGTCGGCCGGCTCGCAGCCAGGGTCGCGGCCGGCGACGACGGCTGGGGCCGGGCCTGGCACGTGCCGACCGCGCCCGCCCGCACGTTCGACGAGGCCGGCGGCGACGTCGCGCGCATCGCCGGCGTCAAGCAGCGGCGGGTACGCGTGCTGCCCCGGCCACTCGGCACCGCGGCCGGTGCGGTCGTCCCCTTCATGCGCGAGCTGCGCGAGACCCGCCACCAGTTCGAGCGGCCGTTCGTCCTCGACTCCGAGCTCACCCAGCGCACGTTCGGGCTCGCACCGACCCCGTGGGACGAGGCGCTCGCGACGACCGTCGCCGCCCGCCGCGCCGCGAAGGCTGCGAAGCCGGCGCACGCGGGAGCCGCGGCCTGACGTCGGCGCGGCCCGACGGCATACGCCATCGGGCCGGGTCAGCGGGCCCGGCCGGACGTCAGTGCGACTGCTGGCGGATCCGGTTGGTCAGCTCGGTGACCTGGTTGTAGATGGCGCGGCGCTCACCCATGAGCTCGCGGATCTTGCGGTCGGCGTGCATCACCGTCGTGTGGTCGCGGCCGCCGAAGTGCTGGCCGATCTTGGGCAGGCTGAGGTCGGTCATCTCGCGGCACAGGTACATCGCGATCTGCCGGGCCGTCACGAGCTGGCGCGAACGGCTCGAGCCGCAGAGGTCCTCGAGGGTCACGGCGTAGTAGGCGGCCGTCACCGCCATGATCGTCGCGGCGGTCACCTGGTTGGGCGTCTCGTTGGGCAGGACGTCCTTGAGCACGATGACCGCGAGAGGCAGGTCGACCGCCTGCCGGTTGAGGTTGCTGAACGCCGTGACGCGGATGAGCGCGCCCTCGAGCTCGCGGATGTTCGTGCTGAAGTTCGTCGCGATGTACTCGAGGACGTCGTCCGGCACCTTCATCCGGTCCTGGATCGCCTTCTTGCGCAGGATCGCGATGCGGGTCTCGAGGTCGGGCGGCTGGACGTCGGTGAGCAGGCCCGACTCGAAGCGCGTGCGCATCCGGTCCTCGAAGCCGGACAGCTCACGCGGTGGCAGGTCACTGGTGATGACGATCTGCTTGTTCGCGTTGTGCAGCGTGTTGAAGGTGTGGAAGAACTCCTCCTGCGTCTGCAGCTTGCCCTGGAGGAACTGGATGTCGTCGATGAGGAGCACGTCGACGCTGCGGTAGCGGTTCTGGAACGCGCTCGCCTTGTCGTCGCGGATGCTGTTGATGAAGTCGTTGGTGAACTCCTCGGAGTTCACGTAGCGCACGCGGACGTTCGGGAACATCGTGCGGGCGTAGTGGCCGATCGCGTGCAGCAGGTGGGTCTTGCCCAGACCGGACTCGCCGTAGACGAAGAGCGGGTTGTACGCCTTGGCCGGGGCCTCGGCGACCGCGACCGCTGCCGCATGGGCGAAGCGGTTGCTCGCGCCGATGACGAACGTGTCGAAGGTGTACTTCGGGTTGAGCCGTGTGTCGCCCGGTGAGCTGGGCTCGGGCCGTTGCTGCAGGCGCAGCGGCCCGCTCTCGCCACCGCTCAGCGGGTCGGGGCGGAGCTCCATCTGCGTCTGCGCCTCGTACGCGGGCGGGCGCGGCTCGTCGAGGTCGGCGCCGTTGAGCGCGGGTGCGCTCTCGGCCAGGTCGCGCAGCGGGTTGTGAGCGGCCTGGCCGTACCCGCCGTTCTGGTGGCCACCGATGCCCCCGGAGCCGTTGCCGGTCGCCGAGCCGGAGCCGCCCCCGACCGCGCCGGGGCCCTGACCGCTGCGTGAGCCGTCGTGGACCTGTCCGCTCGGCTCGTCGGCGATCATGCCGAGGTCGGGCTCGAGGCTTTCGTCGACCGACACGGCGAGCTGGACCGGGTGGCCGAGCTGGCTCGCGAGGGCCTCGTGGATCTGCTCACGGACCCGCTGCTCGAGGAAGTCCTTGGTGAAGGTGTTGGGTGCGCGCACCAGGGCCGTCTGGTCGAGCACGCCGACGAGTCGGCACAGCCGGACGAAGGCGCGCTCCTGGTTCGACAGGCCCACCGAGTCGAGGGTGCCGAGCGTCTGCTGCCAGATCTGCGCGTAATCAACGCCTGTCTCGGCCACCTGATCCCACCTGCCCCTGAGTCAATTCCGTTGCACCTGTTGCGATCCCGGCTCTGAGCGTCTCGAGCACGGGCTCGAGTCCGCCGGGGTCGGACCTGCGGGGTCCGTCCGTGTCCTGGTGAACGATGCCCTGTTGTCCACACGTTTGTCCACAGCCTGTGCATGGGGTGGCGAGGATCGTGAGAGTCGAAAACCTACAGCCGCAGGCTCGCCGGTGACAATCGAGTCGCCCACAGATCTCCGGCTGGACGGCGTGTCGGCTTGCAATCGCCGTAGGACCTTCGAGGATCGTGGGTTTTGGCCCGCGCCCCCGGAGCGGCTCCGTCGGTTTGACCCCCTCTCGACGGCTCCCGTATCGTTGACCGAGCGTGTCTGCGACCTCTTTCGCATGCCCATGGCCCCGAGCCCGGCCCAGCCGGATCCCCTCGGCCTCCACGGGCTTGCCGATTGCGGTCGCATCGGCCACCGACAGCCCCACAACGGGAGCCGGGCCGACGTCGTCGTGACGTCGGACGGGCCCCTGCAACCTACGGAGAACCTCGTGAGCAAGCGCACCTTCCAGCCGAACAACCGTCGCCGCGCCAAGACGCACGGCTTCCGCCTGCGCATGCGCACCCGCGCCGGCCGCGCCATCCTCGCCCGCCGCCGCAGCAAGGGCCGCGCCGAGCTCTCGGCCTGAGCAGCCGGAGGCCGCGGCGTGCTGCCGGCACGTCACCGACTGCGTGAGCGGACGGACTTCACGACGGCAGTTCGCGGGCCCGGCGCCAGCAGAGCAGGCGGGCGACTCATCGTCGTGCATGCCAACCGGACCGATGCGCGTGCGGAACTTCCGCCGCGCGTCGGTTTTGTTGTGTCCAAGGCCGTCGGCAACGCCGTCGTGCGCAACCGGACCAAGCGCCGGCTGCGCTCCAGCGTCGCGACCCGGTTGACCGGCATACCGGCTGGTCTCGACCTCGTCGTGCGCGCCAACCCGGCGGCGGCGCAGGCGTCGTGGGACGAGCTCGACCTCGCCGTCCGACGTCAGCTCGAGAAGGCGTGCCGGCCATGAGCCCCACGGTCAACCAGGTGCTCGCAGCACCCCTGGTGCTCGCGGTCCGCTTCTACCAGCGCTTCGTCTCCCCGCTCACCGGCCCCAGCTGCCGCTTCTACCCCAGCTGCTCGGCGTATGCCGTCACCGCGCTGACGCGGTTCGGACCGGTTCGTGGGGGTTGGCTCGCCATCCGCAGGCTCGGCCGCTGCAACCCGTGGAACCCCGGCGGGGTCGATCCCGTTCCCCAGACGTGGGCCACGCGCAACGACGTGCGGCCGGAGGACTTCCGCCCGGCCGGAAGCGCCGAGGACGAGCACGACCACGAGCACGACGAGCACGCCCCACACGCAGTCCCATACGCGGTCACCCACCGCGAACCCACGACCTGACCAACCGGCATATGGTTGCCGATCAGTGGTGAGTGGCCCAGACACCTCGAGCCCGAGCTGAACCGGCCGGCCCACCAGACCACAGAGGAAACACGTGATCGAGTTCTTCAACACCCTGCTCTATCCGATCAAGCTCGGTGAAGCCTGGGTCATGTACGGCTGGCACTGGCTCTTCGACAAGATCGGCCTCAACGGTGACCTGGCCGGTTGGGCCTGGGCCATGTCGATCGTCGGCCTCACGGTCGTCGTCCGCCTCCTGCTCATCCCGCTCTTCGTGCGCCAGATCCACTCCTCCCGACGGATGCAGCTCATCCAGCCGGAGATGCAGAAGATCCAGAAGAAGTACAAGGGCAAGCGCGACCCGGAGTCCCAGAAGGCCCAGCAGGCCGAGATCATGGATCTCTACCGGCGCACCGGGACCAACCCGTTCAGCAGCTGCCTGCCGATCCTCATCCAGAGCCCCTTCTT
Source organism: Terrabacter sp. Ter38 (assembly GCF_024519435.1). Lineage (GTDB taxonomy): Bacteria > Actinomycetota > Actinomycetes > Actinomycetales > Dermatophilaceae > Terrabacter. Next base: position 311,973 of record NZ_JALJRZ010000002.1, on the reverse strand, counting down.
CTTCGCGCTCTTCCAGCTGCTCAACAACCTCAAGGCCCAGGCCGAGGGCGTGCCCGGCCACGACGCGATCGGTCCGATCACCCGCGAGGTGGCGGCACAGATCGAGAGCTCGACGATCTTCGGCGCCAAGCTCTCCGACTCCTTCCTGACGCCGGGTGCCTCCCTCAACGTCAAGATCCTCACGGCCGTGCTCATCATCCTCATGTCGGCCACGACGTTCACGACCCAGTACCAGCTGATGCGCAAGAACATGCCCGCAGCAGCGCTGGACAACCCGTTCGCGAAGCAGCAGAAGGTCCTGCTCTACCTGATGCCGCTCTTCTTCGCGATCTCGGGCGTCAACTTCCCGATCGGTGTCCTGATCTACTGGCTCACGACGAACCTCTGGACGATGGGCCAGCAGTTCTACGTCATCCGCAACATGCCGGCTCCCGGGTCCGAGGCCGAGCGCGCCCGTCGCGAGCGGATGAAGCGCAAGGGCAAGGACATGCAGGAGCTGACCGTGCCGGGCCTCGAGCCGACCGAGACCGTCCCCGACGACGCGCCCAGGTCGGGCCAGCGCCAGCAGCCGAAGGGCAAGAAGCGCACCCGCACGCAGCCGACCAAGAACCGCCGCTGAGGTTCTTCCACACACTTGTCCACACTGCCTTGGGGCCTCTGACCTGCGGAGACGTGAGTTGTCCACAGATGCGGCCCCGGTGAACGAAGGAGTTTCCAATGAGCGACACCCAGGCCACGGACGTCGAGACGCCGACGGACGCGACTGTCGAGCCCGACACGGGCGAGAGCACCGACCAGGTCACGGAGATCCCCGAGTCCGCCCTGGCGGTCGAGGCTTCCGAGGGCGGCGAGGTGGCGGAGGCCGACGCCTCTGATCAGTCCTCGGACGCGGCCGCGGACTCCGACGAGGCCGACGCCGATGACCAGGGGAACCAGGCCGACAGGGCTGACAAGGGCGACAAGAAGTCGCGCGTCCGGATGCTCGAGCGCGAGGGCGAGGTGGCTGCTGACTTCCTCGAGACCCTCCTCGACATCGCCGACCTCGACGGGGACATCGATGTCGACGTCGACGGCGACCGGGCTGCCATCGCCATCGTCGACTCCGACGAGGGCCGCGTCCCGCGCCGGCTCGTCGGGACCGACGGCAAGGTGCTCGAGGCCCTGCAGGAGCTGACCCGACTGGCCGTCCAGGTCGAGACCGGTGAGCGGAGCCGCCTCATGCTCGACATCGCCGGTCACCGTGCGCAGCGTCGTTCGGCTCTCGTCGAGCTGGCCAAGGTCGCCATCGCCGAGGTGCAGGAGTCGGGGACGAAGCGCGCGCTCGAGCCGATGACGGCCTTCGAGCGCAAGGTCGTCCACGACGAGGTCGCGGCCGCCGGTCTCGTCTCCGAGTCCGAAGGCGTCGACCCGCACCGCCACATCGTCATCCTTCCTGCCTGACCACCTCCCGTTTCACGTGAAACGGGAATCGACCGCTGCATCCGAGAGCCACGAGGAGTGAGAGCGCGTGACCCACGATGCTCTCGACCCGGCGGAGCTGCCCCCGACGCCCGCTGTCGCAACCGCGGTCTTCGGCGACCGGCTCGCGCTGGCCGAACACTTCGTGGCGATCCTGGCTGATACCGGGATCAGCCACGGCCTGATCGGCCCTCGTGAGACACCTCGGCTCTGGGACCGTCACCTGCTCAACTGCGGCGTCGTTCACGAGGCGATCCCGCGGACGGGAGAGACGCAGCGGGTCGTCGACGTGGGGTCGGGTGCCGGTCTGCCCGGGCTGGCGCTGGCCATTGCCCGTCCCGATCTGGACCTGCACCTCGTCGAGCCGCTCGCCCGGCGCACGGGGTGGCTCTCGGGCACCGTCGCCCAGCTCGGTCTGACGAACGTCACGGTGCACACGGCGCGGGCCGAGACCATGTGGGACAGGCTGCACGCCCCATGGGTCACGGCCCGGGCGGTGTCGCGCATCGTCCAGCTCGCGGAATGGACGCTTCCCCTGCTCGAGTCGGGCGGCAGTCTGCTCGCGTTGAAGGGGAGCAGTGCTGTCGACGAGCTGGCTGAGGGCCGCACGGCCCTCACCCGCCTGGGCGTCGTCGACGCCGAGGTCCACGAGTACGGTGGCGATCTGCTCGGTGAGCCCACCATCGTGCTCCGGGCGACCATCGGCGAGGTCGTGGATCGCCGCCGGTTCCGCTCGCGCCAGCCCTCCAGTGCCGGATCGGCCCGTCGCCGGGCGGACCGGCCGCGCGGTTCGCGACGCTCCGGCTCCGAAGCGGGCGGCCGTCCGCGCCATCAGCCATGATCGTGTCCAGACCATTTCGATGGATGACCGCCGCGGATCCTCCCGCCGGCCGTCCCTCAACCCCGGAGGTGCACTCCCTGTGACGATGTCGACCAACCTGGGCTGGCCGAGCGACCCCGAGCCGGGACCAGAGCACCGACGTCTCGGTTGGCTGGCGCGCATGTTGGGCGTTTCACGTGAAACGAGTGAGGGGCAGCAGGCAGAGTCGGGCCGGGAGACGTCGGGCGAGGCGGCGCAGTCCGGCACCGGCGAGGTCGTCGAGACCTCACCTCCGGCAGACGGCTCGTCCCCACCCGACGCCGTGGGAGCGACGCTCGGGGAGAATGCGACCTACGAGGACATCGTCGACGAGGACACGGTCGACGCGTCGCCCCGACACGACGGCTCCTCGGCTGACCACCAGGTCCGGCCGGCCCTCGCCGTGGCGGAGTCCGTGTCCGAGCCCGTGCCCTCGGACACCGAGGCACCGGGCGCGCAGCCCGATCCCATCGAGCTCGGCCACGACGCCCCGACCTCCGACGACGCGCCGTCGACGCCAGAGCACCAGAGGGCCGGCGAGGCCGCGGCCTCCGGTGCGCTCCACGTGACGGAGACCGCCGCAGGGGCGGCACCCGACGAGCTGCCGGTCGCGTTGAGCGGGCCCGAGCACTCCGAGTTCGAGGTGTCCGAGGGTGAGGTGTCCGAGGGCGATGGGCTGACTTCCCCTGTGGACAACACGGTGGACGACTCACCCCGAAATGCCTCTGTTGAACGGGAAATCACATCCAACGAGGCTGGGGACAACGCTGTGGACGAAGCCCGACAGGCCTCAGAGCTCAGGGCCGACCATGCCGATCGTGAGGCCCTTGCAGCGGCCATCCCGACCGCCGGCCAGGACACGCCACTGGCGATGGAGCTCGCCGAGAACGCACGTCGCCGCATCCAGCTGACCGGCCGTTCGTTCCCCAAGCCCGTGGGTCCACGGGTACTCACCGTCGCCAACCAGAAGGGCGGCGTCGGCAAGACGACGACGACGGTCAACGTCGCGGCCGCTCTCGCGCAGTCGGGGCTCAAGACTCTCGTCATCGACCTCGACCCGCAGGGCAACGCCAGCACGGCTCTGGGGATCGACCACCACGCCGAGGTCCCCTCGATCTACGACGTGCTCGTCGACGGGACCCCGTTGCTCAAGGTCGTGCAGCGGTGCACCACGGTGGAGAACCTCTACTGCGCGCCGGCGACGATCGACCTCGCCGGTGCCGAGATCGAGCTGGTGTCTTTGGTGGCACGCGAGTCGCGCCTGCAGAAGGCGATCACCGCCGCGTCCGAGGCCGGGCACGAGTTCGACTACATCCTCATCGACTGCCCGCCCAGCCTGGGCCTGCTCACCGTCAACGCGATGGTCGCGGCCAGCGAGGTCTTCATCCCCATCCAGTGTGAGTACTACGCCCTCGAGGGCCTCTCGCAGCTGCTCAAGAACATCGACCTCGTGAAGCGTCACCTCAACCCGGAGCTGCACGTCTCCACGATCCTGCTGACGATGTACGACGGGCGGACGCGTCTGTCGGCCCAGGTCGCCGACGAGGTCCGCGAGCACTTCCCCACGGAGGTGCTCCGGACGTCGGTTCCCCGCTCGGTCCGGGTGTCAGAGGCGCCGAGCTTCGGCGAGACGGTGATGACCTATGACCCGGCGAGCAGTGGTGCGCTCGCGTACCTCGAAGCGGCGGGTGAGATCGCCGACCGTGGAGCGGCCGGTCGCACCTGATCCCGACTCTCTGCGGGTCCCGAAACGGGGTCGTCACCGTCTGGTGACGGCCCCGTTTCACGTGAAACGCATCTGGGCCGTCAGCCGCCGCCGGGGCACCTGGAGCGATGACGTCGATCCACGCGAGTGGGCGGTGACTCCCGCAGGGCGGCGCAGACAGTTCCTCGTTGACGAGACGGGAGCGGTTCATGCTCAGGCGTTCGACGTGCGGACCTTCAACGGTCGTCGGAGATGACAGATCAGTCGTGCCGACCCGCGGTTCCACGTGAAACATCGGAAGCCGTGGGGCGGTCCGGCGTCGTTTCACGTGGAACGTCACCACGGGTGTGTCGACCCGAGCCGCGACATGAGGCAGCCTGCGCAGGTGGCGGAGTCGCGTGCACCTAGACTGACCGACGGACGCGATGGCCGCGTCGGAGATGGCGAGGGGTTGGCGAATGGCGGAGAAGCGTCGAGCACTGGGTCGAGGCCTCGGGGCACTCATCCCGAGCGCGCCGAGCGGAGGCACCGGTCGACCCGTGGACGTCTTCTTCACCGAGCAGAAGCAGGCGGAGCCCACCACGGCCGAAGCGCCAGACGCGTCCGGCACCGACGGCGCCGCCGATCTGACCACGCGGTCGACCCAAGACGCCGCGGGCACGTCGGCGTCCAGTAGTGACGCTGGGATCGTGGTGGCCGAGACGACGAGCAGCGGACTCGCCGTCGTCCCGGGCGCCGAGTTCGCCGAGCTCGACATCGACTCGATCCGTCCGAACCCCAAGCAGCCACGCACGGTCTTCGACGAGGACCACATGGGCGAGCTCGTGCACTCCATCCGTGAGATCGGCGTGCTCCAGCCCATCGTCGTGCGGCGCATCCCCGCGGACCAGCTCGACGAGGCCGAGGGCAAGACCTTCGAGCTCATCATGGGTGAGCGCCGCTGGCGTGCCTCGCAGGCGGCGGACCTGGGCGTCATCCCGGCCATCATCAAGGACACGAGCGACGACGACCTCCTGCGCGACGCGCTGCTGGAGAACCTGCACCGCAGCCAGCTCAACCCGCTCGAGGAGGCTGCCGCATACCAGCAGCTGCTCGACGACTTCGGGTGCTCCCACGAGGAGCTCGCCACGCGCATCGGTCGCTCGCGCCCGCAGATCTCCAACACGCTGCGACTGCTCAAGCTCCCACCGCTCGTCCAGCGCCGCCTGGCAGCCGGGGTGCTGAGCGCCGGACACGCTCGCGCCCTGCTCGGCATGGCGGACGGTGCCGCGATGGAGCGGATGGCCCAGCGGATCGTGGCCGAGGGCCTGTCCGTGCGCAATGTCGAGGAGCTCGTCGCGCTCGGTGAGGGCAACGACGCCCCGAAGCCCCGCCGTCCGCGCGCAGGGAGCCGGCACCCGCAGCTCGACGACTTCACCTCGGGGCTCTCGGACCACCTCGAGACCCGGGTCGCGATCGCCCTGGGTCAGCGCAAGGGCAAGATCACCGTCGAGTTCGCCTCGATGGAGGACCTGCGCCGCATCCTCGGGCTCATGGGGATGTCGTCCCCGACGCGCGACTGACGCACGCAGCCCGTCAGAGCCAAGCGGGCGGACGGGGGATGCGCACGACGGTGAGACCGTCGACGCGCAGGACGTCGGCGTGGGGAGCCTGCTGCACCGCTTGGGCGATCGACGCGCACTCGGCCGGCGCGCACCACCGCGGGTAGAGACCCTGCTGGTCGTAGAGCATCGACCGCACCGTGACGGCGGTCATCGTGCCTTGGGGTGTCGCCTTCCAGCGCGGCTCCATCCACATGACGACGGCGTCGCCGGGGTGCTGGCCCATGAGGGCCGCCGTGTCGTTGACGATGACGTCGTACTGGTCACGCGTCACCTGGTGCTCCCTGAGGTCGGTGCGCCACGAGACGACGCCGACGACGGCGATGAGCCCCAGCGCCACGAGGCCCGCGATCCGTGACGGCCGAATTCCTTTGAGCAGCAAGGCTGCCGGCAGGCACACTGCGGGCCAGGCCCAGAGCGATGCCCTGCTGCCGGTGACCACCCCGGAGTAGACGGTGAGCCCCGCCTCGAGTCCCACGACGACGACGACCGCGCCGAGCACGATGACGGCCGCACGGCGCGTCGTGGAGTCGATGAGCGCCCACACGAGGCAGGCCACCGCGATGACGGCCGCCCATCCGAGAAGACCCAGGAGGGAGGCGAACTGGGTGCTGTAGCGCCCGAGGTTGGTCGAGAGGTCGTCGAGGCTCCTGAGCGGGTTGGGCCGACGCCAGGCCGAGAAGATCACGCCGAACGTGCCGAACGCGAGCCAGTTGAAGGCGTACACCGTCAGGACGCCGATGCCGTAGGACGCGACGAAGCCGACGGCACCGACGAGCAGGCGGCGCGTGGACGCACCGAGCTCCGTCACGACGAATGTGAGGAACACGAGGGCGGCCACCGGCGGGTAGGACAGGATCGACAGGATGACGAAGACCGCCATCCAGACCGCGAGCATCCAGCGACGTCTACGGGCCCAGGGGAGCGTCCACACGGCGGTGGCAGCAACGATCATCGAGGCCGAGAGCGTGCCGGGCCAGTAGATGAGGCGGATCCAGATCGCCGACACGAAGAGGGCGAAGGTCAGCAGGAACGTCGAGAGGCGGGTCGGCGGCGCGAGCGCGCGGACGAGTCCCCACACGAAGGCGGAGTACGCCACGACGAAGATCGTGGAGGCCACGACGATCGAGGTGCGCTGCCCGATGACGTACCAGTAGACGGTGTTGAGCCAGCGACCCTCGTAGAGGTTGCGGCTGAACTGCGCCGCCGACCCCGGCTCGTGGCGACCCAGGGTGAACGGCCAGTCGTCGTGCCGGATGAAGGGGTGTGCCACCTGCAGCACCGCTCCGGTGACGACCAGGGCGAGGCACAGGGCGCCGAGGACCACGAGCCAGTCGGGCAGCGCGCGTCGGGGGCGCTCGGACGAGCGCTCCCTCGTCGCCGGCTCCGCCGTGACGCTGGCGGTGTTGGTCATGCGGCCCCCTGGGTGTGGTGGGCTCGGCCACAACGGTGACAGCCCCTGACTCTGCTCTCGCACCACGGTAACCCCCGGACCTGCACGGTCACTGGCATGTCGATCCCAGGACCCGGTGCGTCGCGGATCGGGTACGTCCTGCAGGATCGAGTCACCACCGGGGCAACGAGGGGCGCAGGGAGGTCGAGGATGCCCGAGGGTCACACCGTCCATGCGCTCGCCGATCGCCTCGACCGGGCCTTCCGGGGCCAGGAGGTCGAGGCGTCGAGTCCCCAGGGCAGGTTCGCCGCCGACGCCGATCGCCTCGACGGACGGGTTTTCGAACGGGCCCAGGCGTGGGGCAAACACCTCTTCGTCGAGATCGGGGACGCGACGCTGCACGTCCACCTGGGTCTGATCGGCATGTTTCCCGTGAAACATCTCGCCGGCGCCGCACCGCCGTCCCCGGTGGGAGCCGTCCGACTGCGGCTCGTGGGTCGCGAGCACTGGGCCGACCTCCGTGGCCCGATGATCTGCACCCTCGTCGACCGGGCGAGACAGCGCGAGATCGTCGCGACGCTCGGACCCGACCCGTTGCGGCGTGGCCAACGCGCGGACGCCGGCTGGGAGCGGGTGCGCCGGAGCCGTCGCACCGTGGCGGAGCTGCTCATGGACCAGTCCGTCGTGGCCGGGGTCGGCAACGTCTACCGCTGTGAGGTGCTCCATCGTCTGGCCGTGGACCCGCTCACGCGAGGCGTCGACGTGTCCGAGGAGGTCTGGCGCGAGATCTGGGCCGATCTCGTGCTCCTCATGCCGCTCGGTCGCGTGTTCTCGCAGATCATCACCGTCCCGGACCAGGTCGAGGCCGCCGCCCGTGCCAAGCGCTCCGGGCGGGCCCGGGAGATCAGCCGAGGGCTGACGGGGGAGCGGCTCGGTGACACCTTCGAACGGAGGTTCCTCGTCTACAAGGGCACCGGGCAACCGTGCCCGAGGTGCTCAAATGTCTTGCAGGAGAAGGAGATTGCCGGACGACGGCTCTACTGGTGCCCCGCGTGCCAGCTCCGGCACTGAGACCCGCGCGACTCACCAGCCTCTGAACGGCGCACGCGTCAGGATCGGAATCTCGACGTAGTCGTGACAGCCGAGGACGGGCAGGAGCGCCCGGGGCGGCTGCGGCATCCGGGAGCGGCCCTCGTCCTCCAGGAGGTCGACGGGGGAGCTCAGGGTCAGCACCTCGTCGTGCAGCCGCATCCGCCCACCACCGGCCGCCCGGAGGTTGGCGAGCCAGTCGACGCCGCGGCCATAGGTCAGGGCGATCGTCACGACGTCGCCCCGATCGAACGCCATGATCGGCACCCGGAAGGTGCGTCCCGATCGTCTCCCGACGTGCTCGAGCTCGACGAACCAGCCATGGCCCGCGAGGTGGACGAGGACCTTGTTGAGCAATCGCTTGTTCAGCTGCGTGACCGCACGAGGAATCGGCATCGGGACCTCCGCCCCCAGCCTCGCACCCGCGACGCGCGCGGGCACCCGGAACGCGCCCTGCCATGACGGCAGCGAGCCACCCGTCACGCACGGCCGGGCCCGCCAGCCTAGGCTGACGCCATGGCCTTCACCGGATCGCGGCCGGCGCCGACCCACGTGCTAGCCCACCTGTCCGACACGCACCTCATCGCCGGTGGCGGACTGCTCGGCGGCCACATCGACACCGAGGCGCAGCTGCGCAAGGCCCTCGCGCGGGTCGAGTCCTCGGGGGAGCGGGTCGACGCCCTCGTCATCTCGGGCGACCTCGCCGACAGCGGCGACCCCGCGGCGTACGAGCTGCTGCGTGCCATCGTCGACCCCGTCGTCACGCGGCTCGGCTGTGCCCTCGTCCTGACCGGTGGCAACCACGACGAACGTCGCCCGATGGCCCGCACGCTCCACGGCGTCGACACGGATGCTCCACAGGACACCGTCACCGACTGCGACGGCCTGCGCATCCTGGCCATCGACTCCGCGGTCCCTGGCTATCACCACGGCGGCTTCTCCGACGACCAATACGATTGGCTGGCAGCGGAGCTCGCCACGCCGGCGAGGCACGGCACGATCCTCGTCATCCACCACGCGCCCATCACGTACCGATCTCCGGTGATGCAGCTGCTCGACTTCGACGACGTGGACCGACTGCGCGATGTCGTGGAGGGCAGCGACGTCCGTGCGGTCCTCAGCGGCCACCTCCACGTCACGAGCTTCGGCACGCTCGGTCCGGTCCCGGTCATCGTCGCGGGGGGTGTCAGCTACGTCGACGACGTCGGGGCGCCCCGTGAGCTGCTCATGGGCGTCGACGGTCCACAGTCGTGGAACCTCGTCGAGGTCCACGCCGACCAGGTCGTCGCCACCGTCGTGCCGATCGAGCAGCACGAGACGTGGCCCGCGCTCTCGGAGGCCGTCACGGAGTTCATGGAGACGGTGCCGGAGGCCGACCGTCGGGAGGTCTTCTCCCGGAAGCGCACGTGAACCACACATCCGTTTCGAAAATCAAAGTGTCGAGAAGCGTGACCCCCGATCGACAGGGGAGTGAGGGTCCGGCACGCGGACCGCACGCAGCGAGGAGTCAGACATGAGCCAGGTCGAGAAGGCCACATCAGCAGACGGCACGACCATCGCCTTCGAGGCCTACGGCACGGGGCCCGTCGCCGTCGTCGTCGGAGGCGCCTTCTGTGACCGCGGCGCGTTCCGGGACCTCGCCCAGGCGCTGGGCGAGCTGGGACTGACGGGCGTGACGTACGACCGTCGTGGACGCGGAGACAGTGGTGACACCCAGCCGTACGCGGTCGCTCGGGAGATCGAGGACCTCACGGCCGTCATCGCCGCCGCAGCTGAATCACACTCTCCCGCCTATGCTTTCGGTGTCTCGTCCGGTGGTGCGCTCGTCGTCGAGGCGATTGCCGGAGGGGCCCCGATCGCCAAGGGGTCGGCCATCGAGGTGCCCTACCGCAGCGACGCCTGGCCGGCGCCGGACGACTACATCGGCACCCTCGAGCGCTTCGAGGCCGCCGGTGACCGGGAGGGCATCCTGCGCTACTTCAACAACATCGTCGTGGGGATGCCCGACGAGATGGTCGAGGGCATGAAGGGCACACCGATGTGGGAGCCGATGCTCGCGATGACCTACACGGTCAAGTACGACGGCCTGTGTCTCGGCGGCGATGACCAGAGCCTGCCCACCGAGACCCTGGGCCGCGTGACGGTGCCCTTCCTCTCGGTCTGCAGCAGCGGCACGATGATGCCGGCCCTGCACGACTCGGCCGTGGTCCTCGCCGACGCGCTGCCCGACGCCCGGGCGGTCGAGCTCCCGGGCGAGTTCCACCAGGTGCCTGCGGCGGTGCTCGCCCCGGTCCTCGCGGACTTCTACCGCTCCTGACCCGAGTCTGCCAGTGGGTTGCTTGGCCTGACAGGGCAACCCACCGGCATACGCCGTCGAGGGACTGCTCAGCCGGCCAGGAGCGCGAGCACGGGGTTGTGCTCCGGCGGCACGACCTCACGCGGCGGCCCCGGCGGGGTGCCGTCACCGAACGGCGAACCACCGAGCTCCTCGCGACCGTGCGGCGTCGCCCAGTTCTCGAGGGACGGGCCGAGGGGCACGACGCCCGTCGGGTTCACGTCGGTGTGCACGACGTAGTAGTGCCGCTTGATGTGCGTGAAGTCGACCGTGTCGCCGAAACCGGGCGTCTGGAAGAGGTCACGTGCGTAGCCCCACAGCGCCGGCATCTCGATGAGCTTGCTCCGGTTGCACTTGAAGTGGCCGTGGTAGACGGGGTCGAAGCGCACGAGCGTCGTGAAGAGGCGCACGTCGGCCTCGGTGATGTGGTCGCCGACGAGGTAGCGGCGCGTCGACAGTCGCTCCTCGAGCAGGTCGAGGTTCTCCCAGAGGCGGCGGTAGGCCTTGTCGTAGGCGTCCTGGGTGCCGGCGAAGCCGCAGCGGTAGACGCCGTTGTTGACGTAGCGGTAGATCGGCTCGCTCACGGACTCGATCTCGTCGGCGAGGGCCTCCGGGTACAGGTCGGGCGCACCCTTACGGTGGAGGTCGCGCCACTGGGTCTCGAGGTCGACGGTGATCTGCTTGAAGTCGTTGGTCACCACGGCACCGGTCGGCACGTCGACGATCGCGGGAACCGTGATGCCACGGGGGTATTCCGGGTCGCGCGCGAAGTAGGCGTCCTGGATGCGGGGGATCTGCAGCACCGGGTCGAGGCCGCCGGGGTCGAGGTCGAAGGTCCAGCTGCGCTTGTCGTGGGTCGGGCCGCAGATCCCCATCGACAGCGCGTCCTCGAGCCCGAGGAGGCGACGCACGATGATCGCGCGATTGGCCCACGGGCACGCCCGGGAGACGACGAGCCGGTAGCGTCCCGCCTCGACGGGGAAGCCGTCCCGACCGTCGGCCGTGATGCGGGTCGTGATGTAGTTCGTGTCGCGCTTGAAGCTCTTCTCGACATAGGTGCCCGGCTCGCTCATGCTCCCCACCCTAATTCGGTATGCCGCGTGACCCGGGGAGCGGCCACGGGACGCCCGACGCGCCCCGTGGTCCCGCCACGACACCCTCGAGATGTCACCCTGACACCAGTTCGACACGGCGGTTCTCCGGGTCATGGTGCCGACCGGGGGGACGGCGGGTCAGAATGGGGAGCATGAGGGCTGCGAGGAGACGCGATGCGTGAGCTCCGGCCCCTGACGCCCGACGTCGTCGGCGACCTCGTCGGTGTGTGTGCGCCGTGCACGTTCTGGCTGACGGTGCCGCACAACGGTCACACCGACGCGGGCGACCCGCTCGACGTGCTGGCCGAGTGGGTCGAGACGGTGACGGCCGACTGGGGACCTCCGGGCCGGATCGCCTACGTGGACGGCACCCCGGCCGGGCACGTCGTCCTCGCCCCGGCGCGGCACGTCGCGCGGCTCGCGGCCTTCCCGACGTCGCCGCAGGACCCGTCGACGCTCATGCTCGTCACCGCGGTCACGCGGCCCGAGTGCGCAGGACGGGGACTGCGCAAAGCCCTCGTGCAGTCCGCCGAGAAGGACGCCCTGCGCCACCGCACGCGCTCCCTCGAGGCGGTGGCGGCGCGCCCGCTCGCCGTCTCGAGGCATGCCTGCGTGCTCGACGTCGCCTTCCTCGAGAAGGTCGGCTTCCGGGTCGAGCGGGACCACCCGGCATACCCGCGGCTGCGGATCGACCTGCGCACGGTCGTCACGCTGCGCGACGGAGCCGCAGCAGCGATCGTCCGTGCCCTGGATCGGGTGCCAGGGGTGCGGCCGGTGCCCGAGACGCACCCCAACGGCTCGAGCCACGCCCACGTGACCGACCGACGCTGAGTCGTCGAGACGGCTGCCGCGGGTCAGCCGACGGTGCGCTCGGCCCCCACCTGCTGGGCGCGCATCGTCTCGAGATGCCGACGTAGGTCGTCGAGGCGAAGGACCCCGGTCCGCGACGTGTCGGCCTCGCCGAGGTAGACGCGCTGCAGGGCCACGACGACGGCCTCGGCCACGTGGTCGAGGGTCTGCGCGTCGTCCAGGGCCGAGGCGTCGCCCTCGTGGCTGAGGTAGCCGAAGTCGAGGCGGACCGCCGGCATCCGCGTGCGTCGCAGCAGCGGCCACGTGCGGGCGTGAGCACGGCAGTCCGTCAGGCCGGTGCGGGCCACGACCTCGCGCAGGAGCAGGTCGGCGAAGGTCTCGCCAATGACGGACCAGTCGGCGTGGGCGGCGCTGTCGGGGTGGCCGTAGAAGTAGGTGGCCGCTCCGTGGGCCGATCCGGTGGCGGAGTGGTCGGTGTGGAGCGACAGCACGAGGTCGGCGTCGCAGGAGTTGGCGAAGGCCGCCCGCTCCTCGTCGGTGCCGCCGTCGGTCGCCTCGGTGCGGGTGAAGACCACGCTGACGCCGTGGGCGGAGAGCCGGCCCTCGATGCGGCGCGCGAGGTCGAGCGCGAGGCGGCCCTCGACGAGCCCGCGCAGGCCCTGGGCGCCGGCGTCGCCGCCACCGTGCCCGGGGTCGAGCACGATGGTGCGCCCGCTGAGGCTGTAGCCGCTGCGACGGATCCGCTCGCGCTCGCGCAGGGCGTTGGCCGACCCTCCGCTGACCGACCGGCGCAGCCCCGCGAAGGCCCGCATCGTCTCCGGTCCGACGGTGCCGTCGGGGACGAGCCCGACGGCGGCCTGGAAGGCGCGCAGGGCGGCGTCGGTGCTCGGTCCGTGGAGACCGTCGACCTTGCCGGGCGTGAAGCCCAGCTCGACGAGCCGGGACTGGAGGGCCACGACGTCGTCGCCCTCGATGAAGTGCTCGGGGACGTACCGCAGCACCCGGTCACCGAGCGCCCACCGGGCGCCGTCGAGGACGGCATACGTGGAGCGGCCGACGATGCCGTCGACGATGAGGCCACGACGCTGCTGGAAGGACTTGACGGCCTGCTCGACGCGTTCGTCGTAGACGGCGTCGCCGAAGCGGTCGCTGTGCCCCGAGCCGCCGGGAAGGTCGCCCGAGAGGACGAGGCGTTCGCACACGGCCGCCACGGCCGGGCCGGAGTCGCCGCGCCGCAGCACGACTGACTGCTGTGGGGTCATACCGGCTCCTTTCCGTGAGGGGCTCCGGAGGGGTCGCGGGTGGGCTGTGCGTCAGTCCGGAGCGGTCGGGCGCCGTCAGCAGCGTAGTACGCGAAAGGGGTGGCACCGTGACGGTGGACCACCCCTTCGACGTTTGCCGTCAGGCGATGAACTCCTCGAGCTCGCGCAGCAGCTTCGGCTTCGGGTGCGCGCCGACGATCGTCTTGACGACCTCGCCCTTGACGTAGACGTTGAGCGTCGGGATCGACACGACGCCGTAGCGGGCGGCGGTGTCGACGTTGGCGTCGGTGTCGAGCTTGACGACCTCGATCTTGTCGCCGTACTGCTCGTTGATCTCCTCGAGGATCGGGGCGACCTTGCGGCACGGGCCGCACCACGTCGCCCAGAAGTCGACGAGCACGGGCTTGTCGCTCATGAGGACGTCGTCGGCGAAGGTGGCGTCGGTCGTGTTCTTCAGTGCCATGGAGATTCCTTCTCGTGGTTGGCGCGGGGGTGGCTCAGGTTGGCTCGGGTTGCCTCGGGGCTGCCTTCGGGTGCCGGAGCCGACGTTAGGCGTCGGCGCCGACGGTGACGCGCGGGTCGGGGATCGCTCCCGAGTCCGTCTCGTCGATGACGGCGGCCTCGGCAGCAGCCTCGGCGGGCGAGGTGGTGTCCTCGAGGGCGGCGAGGTAGTGCTCGGCGTCGAGGGCGGCCGCGCAGCCGGAGCCGGCGGCGGTGATGGCCTGGCGGTAGGTGTGGTCGACGAGGTCGCCACAGGCGAAGACGCCGGGGACGCTGGTGCGGGTCGAGCGCCCGTCGACGAGCACGTAGCCGGCGTCGTCCAGCGTGACCGTCTCGCCGCCAGCTCCCTCGGCGGGCACGAGCAGCTCGTTGCGCGGGTCGTGGCCGATGGCGACGAAGAGCCCGGTGACGGGCAGCTCGCGGGTCTCACCGGTGACGGTGTCACGCAGCGTGATGCCGGAGAGCTTGCCCTCGCCGTGGATCTCGGCGACCTCGGAGTTCCAGGCGAAACGGATCTTGTCGTTGGCGAAGGCACGGTCGGCCATGATCTTGCTGGCGCGCAGCTCCCCGCGGCGGTGGATGATCGTCACGGTGCGGGCGAACTTCGTCAGGAAGGTCGCCTCCTCGATGGCGGAGTCTCCGCCGCCTATGACGGCGATGTCCTGGTCGCGGAAGAAGAAGCCGTCGCACGTCGCGCACCACGAGACGCCGTGGCCCGAGAGCTCCTTCTCGCGGGGCAGGCCGAGCTCGCGGTAGGCCGAGCCCATCGCGAGGATGACCGAGCGGGCACGGTGGACGGTGCCCTCGCCGTCGGTGACGGTCTTGACCTCGCCCGTCAGGTCGACGGCCGTGACGTCGTCGGTGACGAGCTCGGCGCCGAAGCGCTCGGCCTGAGCCCGCATGCCGTCCATGAGGTCCGGGCCCATGATGCCGTCCTTGAAGCCGGGGAAGTTCTCGACCTCGGTGGTGTTCATCAACGCGCCACCCGCCGTCACGGCGCCCTCGAAGACGAGGGGCGCGAGGTTCGCGCGCGCGGCGTAGACGGCGGCGGTGTATCCCGCCGGGCCTGAGCCGATGATGATGACGTTGCGGACGTCGGACATGTGGGCTGCTCCTCGTGAAACTCGTGTCGTGGCCGCTCGTTCCCGCCCGGTGACCGGTCGGAACCGGTACGGCGGGAGGCCGCGAGCCGCATAGGCCTCAACCGATCCTAGGCGGTTGTTGTTCCCGCGCCCGTCAGCGTGCGCGGGTGCGCCCGCGTGGCGGGACGGTCCGTGATGCCAGTGATCGCATGGGGCTCAGGGGACGGGCGTGGCGCCCGCGAGCAGGCCCGGCGCGCCGGTCGTGCAGCTGCGCTCGACCGCCCAGGCGGTGCTGGCTCCGGCCCTCGTGACGACGACGACGACCGCCGGACGACCGGCGAACGTGGCGAGGTCTGCCGAGACCCCTTCGGGCGCCGGGTCGGCCGCGCCGACCGCCCCGATCTCCTCGAGGCACGCCTCCAGCCCGATCGGCGTCGCGATGGGCCCGATGCCCGGAGACTCGGCTGCCAGGTCGCCGATCGGCTGGCCCGGGTGGTCGAGCATCGCCCGGGCCCGCGTGGCGAGGGTGCCGGCGGTGTATGCCGTCGTGCTGAGCTGGATGTGCAGCCCACCGGCGGTCGCCGCAGGGCTGGGCGGCGCCGTCGTGGCCCCCGAGGGGTAGGTGTCGCGGACGACCGCCGCGCCGTTGGGCCGCTTCGTCACGTGCAGGGCCGAGGCGCCCACGGCGACGACGGCGACGGCCGCCGCCACCGCGGCCACGAGGTAGATCGGCTTGGGACGGTCGGCGCGGGACGGCAGAGCGAGCACGGTGCCGTGGCCCACGTCGTTCGTCCCCGTGGCGTTCGTCCCTCTGGTGCTCGCCCCCGTGGCGTGCGAGCCGGAGCGCGACTCGGACAGCGGTCCGGGGTCGACCCGCAGCCGAGCCGCGTCGAGCAACGCGCCAGAGATGCGCTCGGACACGCCGTCGGGCATGGGCCCCGGGTCGGCCGCGCCGGCGAGCAGGGTCCGCACCTGGTGCTCGACGTCCGCGGCGAGGTGGGGCACGGGGGCGTCGTCCGCGACCTCGTGGTCGAGGCCGTCGACAGGGGCGACGAGGTGGGCGGGAGGGG
Organism: Terrabacter sp. Ter38; assembly: GCF_024519435.1. GTDB lineage: Bacteria > Actinomycetota > Actinomycetes > Actinomycetales > Dermatophilaceae > Terrabacter. Next base: position 295,714 of record NZ_JALJRZ010000002.1, on the reverse strand, counting down.
CCGGCTCGGTGGCGGCACGTCCGTCGGGGTCGCGGACGCGAGGGTCGGGCTCAGGGGTGTGCGCGGACTCGTCCACGGATGTGGTCCTTCAGGCAGAACGTGCGGTGGTCGTACGGGCAGGCAGGGGTATGCCGGTCGCCGTGGTTTCGACGGTCCCCTGTGGCCGTCGGGTTCCACCGGATTCAACCATTCTTCGGCCGGTGGAGAACGGTGCCCGAACGGTGCCCAGCGAGCCCCGGAGCCCGACCGGTCACCGGTCGTCCCGTACCCCGTGGAGGCCGGACGTGGACCGCGGTCAGTCCTGCTCGACGGGACGGACGCCCGGCGTGAGCCCGAGGTGCTGGGCCAGGGCCGCGCGTCCGCGGGCGCACCGCGACTTGATGGTCCCCTCGGCCACGCCGAGGATGACGGCGGCCTCGGCCACCGGTACGGCGTGCATGTCGACGAGCACGAGCGCCGCCCGCTGCCCGTCGGGCAGCTTGGCGAGGGCCTCCTGGATGTCGAGGCGCACCTCCGTCGAGGCGTGGTGGTCGTGCCGGTCGGCGAGCTCGTACTCCGGCAGCTCGGCGGTCGGCTTGCGACGGCGGAGCCGGTCGAGGCAGGCGTTGACGATGATCCGGTGCAGCCAGGTCGTGACGGCCGCCTCGCCCCGGTAGGACTCGGCCCGCCGGAAGGCCGCGATGAAGCCGTCCTGGACGCAGTCGGCCGCGAGCTCGGGGTCACGCACGGTGCGCAGGGCGACGGCCCACATCCGGTCCTTGTGTCGGCGAAAGAGCTCGGCAAAGGCATGGTCGTCGCCGTCGACGTGCAGTGCCAGCAGCTCCCGGTCGCTCAGATCGGCGACCGGGGCGGCAACCCCCGGGCTCACGGTCAGCGCACCGTCACTTCGCTGATCTGCGCGCGGTAGTGGTTCGCGGCCTCGGCGGGCGCCGCCTTGGTGACGATGACGAGGATCTTGCTCGCCGGCTGGAGCTGGCCGCTGGTCTTGATGACGACGGTGCCGTTGGCCTTCTCCATCGAGCCGATCTTCTGCGCGCCGTCGAGCGACTTCGTCGAGCCGGAGTCGGTGGCGTAGACGGTGACGTTCTGCTCGGCGGGCAGGACGAGCTCGACCTCCTTGACGACGGTGGGCGCGCTGAGGTCGAGCAGGACCCCGACGCCGTCCTTGTTGCCGTTGAAGGTGGCGGTGCCGTACCAGCGGGAGCGCCACTCCGTGCTCGGGTCGCCGTCGAAGGTCAGCTTGACGTTCTGGTCGGACTCGGTGCCGTCCTCGGGGTCGAAGCCGGTGCCACCGACGACGCCGACCGGCGCGGCAGGCGGCGCCTGGGTCGTGCTCGGGGGTGCCTGGGTCGTCGTGCCCTGCGCCTGCGTGGCGGCGGGGGTGCGCGTCTGGGTCACCGTGACGGCGGGAGTCGGGCCGTCGTGCTGGCCGATCTTCATGACGTTGCTGATGCCGATGAACAGCGCGATGAGCACGAGCACCCCGACGATCGCCAGGGCGATGCGGGACTGGGCACCGCTGGGGGCCTCAGGGACCTCGCGGCCGAAGACGGGCAGCGGCGGCTCGAGGCGGGTCGCAGGGGCCTCGTCGAGCGCGTCGACGAGGCCGATGTCCTCGCCGTCGAAGTCGTCGTCGTGGGCCGAACGGCGCTCCGCGGCGCGGGCGGCGGCCTTGTCGGCGGCGGCGCGCGCGAACGAGCCGACCTTGTCGCCGATGGCACCGGCGACGCCCGCGGCGGCCGCCCCGGCCGCGGCGACGCCGCCCTGGACCCGCTCGGTGGTGGCGCCCCTGGAAGCCGTCGTCCCTGGCTGTCCGTCGGGGACGCTGTCGAAGAAGATCGTGCTGGCCTGGCCGGAGTCGCCAGCCCCGCCCGTCGACGCCCCGGCTGCACTGGGTGCCCCAGCCGCCCCGGCAGCACCCACTGCGGCGGCACCGGCGCGCACGGGCGGCATGACGCGCGTCGGCTCGAGGGACTCGCGGTCGTCACGGCTGCGCAGGCCGATGCCGGTGGCGCCGTCGGACGACGCCTGTTCACTGGGCCACGGCGCGATCTGCAGGGCGAGGTCACCGGGCGAGACCGGTCCACGGCGGCCACCACCGAGGGTCATCCGACAGATGAGGTCGAGGTCGTTGGGCACACCCACGGCGATCTCGGACGGCGCGGCCACGCCGCCGACGATGGTCGGGGCCGCCTCGAGGCCCACCGGGCCGCCTGCGGGGATCAGCCCGTCGTCGACGGACACCATGGGCCAGCGACCGGTCAGGCCGGCATACGCGATCTTGACGAGGCCGACCGCGTCGGCGCGGGACGCCCGCTCGTCGGAGAGCCGGTCGGCGTCGGTGAGGGCGGCCTCGGTGGCGAGGCCGCGGACCTTGACGGCGCCGTCGGACATGCGCAGCAGCGAGCTCGGCGTCAGGGCGAGGTGGTGCAGGCCCCGGTGGGTCGCCTTGTCGAGGGCGGTGGCGGCCTCACCCGTCAGGCGGCGCACCTCGTCGGGCGACAGGCCGCCGCTCTGCAGCAGGTGCGAGAGGGGCACGGCACCGGTCAGGGGCTCCTCGACGATGAAGCCGACGCCCTGGTCGGTGCCCACGTCGAGGACCCGGACGAGGCGGGAGTCCTCGATTCCTGCAGCGCGGCGGGCGGCATCGAGCGCGGCGGCGGCGACCGAGGAACCGGCCGGGAAGCAGACGAGCACGACCTCGCGCTCGAGCGTGTGGTCGTTGGCACGCCAGCGCTCGTGGTGGGTGCCCTCGGAGGTGCGCAGCGTGACCGCGTAGCGGCCGCCCAAGACGGATCCGGGTCCGACTCCCTGCACGTGCGTCACCCTCCCTCGTCATGTCGTGCGCGGATGCGTGGCTCGCCACCCATCCTAGGCCGACTCAGACGTGATCCCGGTCGTCCGCATCGCCGAGCGCCTCGTGTGCCGCGGTCACGGCCTCGATGTCGGCGATCTCGTCGACGCGCGAGGTGCCCTTGACCACGGCGCGGATGACGCCGGCGAGCAGGACGAGTCCGACGAGGATGCCGCCCACCCAGTAGATGGCGGCGTCGAGCGGGTTGGCCGACACGGGGATCGTGGCGGGCGAGCCGATCAGGGTGCCGTCCGCGGTGGTGAGGAAGGCACGGATCTCGGCGTGCCCCGCGGCCACCGCGGCGACCTCGACGGGGACGTTGGTGCGCGAGGACGGTCCGATCGTCACGGGGTCGGGCTGCTCGACGATCCGGATGCGGGGGTTGTCGGGCACGAGCCGCAGGCGGATGTCCTCGACGGTGTAGTCGAGGCCGTTCTCGACCGTGATGCGCAGCGTGCCGTTCTCGGCGAGGAGGTTGATCGTGCTCGTGCGCGGCACGACCCGGATGGCGCTCGTCGCGGCCTTGATGTCGGCGTCCACCGAGTTGGCCAGGGTGACCCAGCCCGCAGGGTTCCAGCGCCACCGCGCACTGGCGAGCCCGTCGAGCACCTCGCGGTAGGTGCGCTCGAACTCCTCGCCGTCGCGCAGCACCGACGAGACGCTGACGAGCGTGTCGCGCTGGTCGGCCATCCGGGCGAGGCGGCGGGCGTCGAGCACGGGCTTCGGGGCGGCGGACACGACGGGGGTGGTCGGCCTCGTCTGCGGCACGGCCTTGTCGCTGCCGCTGTCGGTCAGCAGCGACGCGGCGTCGACGGTGTCGAGCCAGGGTGCGCTCGACGTGGCCGCGAGGAAGGTCGCGAGGTCGGCGGCATCGGGGTCGTAGGTGCGCGGCGCGGTGACGAGCACGGAGCGCGGCGTGCCGGCGCGCTCGCCGAGCAGCACGAGCGTCTCGGCGAGGTAGCGCTGCACCGACAGGACCGGGCTGGGGTCGGTGCGCTTCGGCAGCAGCGCGGACAGACGCGCGTCGTACGCGAGCAGCCGGGTCCCGCTCGACGTGACCCGGCGAGCGGTCGGGGTGTAGGCCGTCTCCCTCGTCACGGCCGCGGCGTTGACGACGATGCCCGCGGCCTTCTTGACGGTCGTGCCGGACAGGAGCGTCTTGATGCCCTGCTCACGCCCGGCGGGCAGGAGGCCGTCGACCGGCCAGACGATGTCGGCCCGGGCCGGCTGCCCGAGCCGGGCCGCCAGGGTGGACGCCCGGCTGACGAGGTCGCGCACGAGGGAGTTCGCCGGGTCGACGCCGACCGTGGCGGCGACGTCGGCGTCGGCGTACGGCAGGGCCCAGACGCTGCGCCCGCCCAGCTGCGCCACGACCGCGTCGCCGAGGCGCGCGATGGCCAGCGTGGCCTCGGACGGGGTGCCGGCCGGTGGCGCGGTCGACGTCGTCGACGGGGCCGCCGGGGTCTGGGTGCCCTCGGGGGCTGTGGTGCTCGTCCCGGCCCCCGGGGCCGGGGTGCCCGTGGTTCCCGTGGCGCTCGAGGAGGGGGTGCCCGAGGTGCCGGACGGGGCCGGAGTGGTGGTGCCGGTGCCACCGGACGTCGGCGTCCCGCTCGGCGTCGGACCCGGCGTCGGACCTGTCGTCCCGGAGCCCGCGCCCAGGTCGGGACCGAGCACCGACGCGTCGAGCGCGAGGTCGACGGGTGTGCCACGGGTGCCCTCGAGGATGCGGGCCACCCGCGAGTCGGGGCCGATCGCCTGCTCCCAGGCCGCCAGGCGGGTCGCGTCGTCGCGCGAGGCGAGCGCGACGGCGGGGTCGAGGGTCACCGGCAGGACCGTCGCGACCTTGAGCGGGACGTACTCCTTGCGGCCGTTCCAGGCGATGAAGGTGCGCGTCATGCCGGTGGGCTCGCTCGCGCCCTCCTGGACGACCTCGACCGAGATCGGCACCGCCGCGAAGGCGTCGTCGGACCGCAGCCGCTCCCACGGAACCGTCGCGGTGAAGGGCCGCGTCTGTCCGGCGGCGACCGTGGCCAGCGACGTCGTGTCGACGGTGCGGCCGGACGTCTCGGTGCGGCCCGTGGCCCAGTCGTCGAGGGTGCTGCGCTGGGTGACCGTCACGTCGCCGCGCACGACCCGGACCTCCGGGCCGGACAGCGGTCCGGTGAGCGGGGCGGTGACCGTGCCGGTGATCGTGACGTCCTTGCCGGGCCCGACGACGGACGGTGTCAGCGTGTCGAGCACGATGACGGCGACGTCCTTGGCGGGCACCACGGCGGCTCGGTGGGTGACGGACGCACCGGGCCGGGCGGCATACGTGCTCGGCCCGGCGGGGGACGGGACGGCGCTCGCGGACGGACCGACGGACAGGCCGAGCGCCGCGAGCGTGGCGGCCGTGGCGGTCAGACGGCGCACGAGGCGGCTCCCGCGGCGCCCCCTCGTGTCGGGACGCCGCGACCCTCGAAGGATCACGCCGTCCCCGCCAGCCGGTTCCACGCCGCCTGCGCGATGCGGCGCTCGTTGGGGAAGGTGAGCCTGCGGTGCACCTCGTCGAGGCGCATCCAGGCGACGTCGATGGCCTCGTGGTCGGGGTCGTTCTCGATGGAGAGCTCACCCCCCGTGGCCTCGAGGAGGTAGTGGTGCACGAACTTGTGGACGCGCTTGTCGGACGTCGCGAACCAGTAGTCGATGGTGCCGAGCTCGACGAGCACGCGGCCCACGATGCCGGTCTCCTCGGCCACCTCGCGCGCGGCCGTCTCGACGAGCGTCTCGCCCGGCTCGACGTGGCCCTTGGGCAGACACCACTCGACGCGGCCGGCCCGGTTGCGGCGGGCGATGATCGCGATGAGGGCCAGACCCTCCTGGACGTCCACGACGATGCCGCCCGCAGAGCGCTCCTCGACGGCGGGCAGACGCCTCCCCGGCACGGGGCTGGGGACGGGCTGCGCGCTCACATCGCCACCATAACGGGCAAGGCCCGGAGCGCCCTCGTCGTCGGGGAGACCCCGCACGCGAGGGGTGCCGACCGGCGTGTCCGGGCCGGGACCGGTCATCCCCGTCGAGTCCCGGCGCGTCTGCGTGGCCCACCCCACGCGTACGCGCGCGGTCAGGTGCAGGGCGAACGCTCACTAGGCTGGTCGGGTGCCTGACCGTTCCGACACGTCCCTCGCCGACAGCCCCGAGCCGGCCGACGCCGGTCTCCCGCTCCTGCGGGCCGCCGTCGCCCGGCTCGCACCCGTCCTGCCCCTGTTGACCGAGCTGGGGGAGCGGTTCGCCGCTGCGGGGCACGAGCTGGCCCTCGTCGGCGGACCGGTGCGCGACGCCTTCCTCGGGCGTGTCTCGCCCGATCTCGACCTCACCTCCGACGCCCGACCCGACGACATCCTGGCGCTCGTCGTCGGATGGGCCGACGCGCACTGGGACATCGGTCGCGAGTTCGGCACCATCGGCCTGCGCAAGGGCCCGCACGTCATCGAGATCACGACCTACCGCGCCGACACCTACGACCGCACGTCGCGCAAGCCCGAGGTGATGTTCGGCGACAGCCTCGAGGGCGACCTCGTCCGGCGTGACTTCACCGTCAACGCCATGGCGATCCGGCTGCCCGGCCTCGAGTTCGTCGACGTCCACGGCGGGCTGTCCGACCTCGTGCGGCAGCGACTCATGACACCGGCTGCGCCCGAGGAGTCCTTCGCCGACGACCCGCTGCGGATGATGCGAGCGGCGCGCTTCGCCTCCCAGCTCGGCTTCGACGTCGCGCCCGAGGTGCGGGCGGCGATGGTCGAGCGGGCCGACACCCTCTCGATCATCTCGGCCGAACGGGTCCGCGACGAGTTCACCAAGCTGCTCCTGTCGCCCCAGCCCCGGCTGGGTCTGACCCTCCTCGTCGACACCGGCCTCGCCGAGGTCTTCCTGCCCGAGCTGCCCGCGCTGCGCCTCGAGCTCGACGAGCACCACCGGCACAAGGACGTCTACGACCACTCGCTCATCGTCCTCGAGCAGGCGATCGACCTCGAGGGTCCCGCGGACGGGCCGCCGGAGTCGGTGCCCGGCCCCGACCTCGTGCTGCGTCTCGCCGCCCTGCTCCACGACATCGGAAAGCCCGCCACCCGTCGCTTCGAGGACGGCGGGGGGGTCTCCTTCCACCACCACGAGCTCGTCGGCGCCAAGCTCGCGAGCAAGCGGATGAAGGCGATGCGCTTCGACAAGGACACGACCAAGCAGGTCGCGCGCCTCGTCGAGCTGCACCTGCGGTTCCACGGATACGGCGACGGGCAGTGGACCGACTCGGCCGTGCGGCGCTATGTCAACGACGCCGGGCCACTGCTCACGCGCCTGCACCGCCTGACGCGGTCGGACTGCACGACGCGCAACGCCCGCAAGGCGCAGCGGCTCTCACGCGCGTACGACGACCTCGAGAAGCGCATCGAGCGGCTCGCGGCCGAGGAGGAGCTGGCGAGCGTCCGCCCCGAGCTCAACGGCAACGAGATCGCCGAGGCGCTCGCGATCCGTCCCGGGCCGGTGCTGGGCGAGGCCTACGACTTCCTCCTGTCGGTCCGGCTCGACGACGGACCCATCGGCAAGGACGCCGCCCGCGAGAAGCTGCTCGCCTGGTGGGCCGCCCGCGAGTCGGTGGGCTGATGGGCCACGCCCACCGTCGGGCTGTGCGCGGGGGCTGCGCCTGAGGTGCTGCCCGACGTGCGGGCGGGGAGTTCTCCCCATCGCGGCGCCGGGTGGCGCAGTCGTACGCTCGACGGGACCTCGTCCCCGCGCGACGACGGCCGTCGTGACGGTGCGTCACCCGATCTGACACGGCATCGCGTGAATGATTGACTGACCGCGCCGTCCCCGACCCCCGCGGGAACGACCGAAAGGAACGAGCCCATGAGCACCCTCGCCTACCCGAGCGCCGACTTCCCGGGCCAGCCGTCGGTGGCCCTCGAGGTGCCGGAGGGCTGGGAGCCCGCGCACGCACCGGGCACGACGATGGCGGCGCGACTGCCGCGCGAGGGGGCGTTCGCACCCAACGTCGTCGTCACGATCGAGCAGTGCGGGCCGTCCTTCCGCATCGAGGACTCCCTCGAGCAGATCGCCTCCCTGGCCACCTCACGGGGCGGAGCCGTCTCCGAGCCGTATGCCGCCGACCTCGGTGGCGCGCAGTTCGTCGGCTGCGACGCGACGTGGCCGGACGCGGACGTCGAGACCGTCCTGCAGGCCAACCTCTTCCACCTGGTCACCCCCGGGGGGCCTGCCGCGGCCGATGCCCCGGCCCACCTCGTCCAGCTGACCGGCGCGGTGGGTGGCGCCGACGCCGAGGCTGACTACGAGCTCATCCGCCAGGTGCTGACGACGGCGCGCGTCACCCCGTGGGGCGCCGCTGACGACTCGGACGTCGACGCGGCCGCCGACCTGCACCTGGACGTGGACGCATGAGCACGACGGTGCCGGCCATCTCGGCAGGTCTGGCCACCGACGTCGGTCGGGTCCGGGCCCACAACGAGGACTCCGCGTGCATGCAGGGCACCGTCTACGTCGTCGCCGACGGGATGGGTGGCCATGCCGCGGGCGAGGTCGCGAGCCGGATCGCCGCCGAGACCGTCGGGGAGCTCGCGGAACGATCTGTCGTGCAGGTGCGCGACATCGTCGCCCAGGTCGGCGAGGCCAACCGCCGCATCCTCGCGTCGGCCGCGCGACACCCCGAGCAGACCGGGATGGGCACGACCGTCACCGGACTCGCCCTCGTGTCCGTCGGGGGGTCGCGTCACTGGGCGGTCTTCAACATCGGCGACTCCCGCGTCTACCGCCGTCTCGACGGCCGGCTCTCGCAGGTGACCGTCGACCACTCCGAGGTCTGGGAGCTCGTCGAGCGCGGCCTCATCACCCCGGAGCAGGCCCACCGCCACCCCGGGCGCAACGTCGTCACGCGATCGCTCGGGCGCGACCCGATGGGCGTCGTCGACACGTGGGTCTTCCCGCCCTACCCGGGCGAGGCGTTCGTCATCTGCTCCGACGGCCTGTCCAACGAGCTCACCCTCGAGGAGATCGAAGCCGTCCTCGCCGACCACCCCGACGCCGACGAGGCCGCCACGGAGCTCGTGCGACGTGCCGTCGAGGCCGGTGGCCGGGACAACGTCACTGCTATCGTCGTCGCCGTACAGGGCGAGGACTCCGACTCGGACGTCGACGAGGACACGACCCCGCGCGAGAACGTGAACGGCTCATCAGGGGAGAGCAGGTCGTAGACGTGAGTGGCCCGTCCGTGGTTGTCGACCGGGCCCCCGAAGGGTGGACGCACATCGGGGGCCCTGGCATGCACCTGCTCATCGGACTCGACGAGGACGACGAGCGCACCATCGCCGCGAGCGACGCGGCCGACGGCGGTGACATCGACGACGTCGTCGAGGTGCTGACGGCCGGCGGGATGCGCAAGGCGCACCACTTCGTCGGCGTGCACTGGCAGCCGCGCACCCGCATCGTCGCCTTCGGGCCGGTCTCGGCGCTCGTGTCCCTCGCCGACGGCACCGAGCACGACGTGCGCGCCACGAGCAGCAGGGTCTGGACGGACCTCGAGCTGCCCGACCATCCCGACCGGGTCGTGCTCCGGGTGCTCGAGGAGTCCGAGCGGGCGCAGCCCGTGCCTGCCCAGGACCTCATGGCAGGACCTCCTTCGGGGGGCCCCGCACCCGCCGCGTCCCCCGCTGCACCGGGCGAGTCGGCGCAGCTCACCGTGCCGGACGAGCCGGCCGAGGCGACCCCGGACACCGGGACGACGCGGCAGCCCGCGCCGTCCATCGCCGTGGCTGACACACCCGTGGTGAGCAGCCGGCGCGACGCAGCAGCCGAGCCCCGGCCTGACCAGTCGGCACCGGCCGGTGGCATCCCGACCTTCGCTGCGTCAGCGGGCGGCGACAGCACGTCCGCGGCCGTGCATGGCGCGCAGGTCGGGCCGGACCGGTCGGCCTGGGAACGCAGCTGGACCCAGGGCAGCACTCCACGAAACCCGTCCGAGCCGAGTGCGGCCAGCCACGAATTCACGACTACCGCAGCGGATTCCGGGGTGGTCCGGCCGGAAGAGCCTGTGGCGCAGGCTGATTCGGAAAACGAAGCCGACTCGTTCCCTCCAGCGACCGACATCACGCCCGAGCCCCCCGTCGCCCCGGCGCCGGCGCTCCGCTCGTGGACCTCGGTCGCTCCTGCCGTGCCGGTGCGTGCCACCCCGACGAGCGACGTCGTCGGCGACGATGCCGGCCCGTCGCCGATCGCGTCGACGCCCCTGGCACCCGTCGCCGCCACGGACCCGGCCGCGTCGGCGCCTGTGTCTGATGACCTTCCCGTGGCGGCGGCGGCGCGTGACCTCGACTCGACGTGGGCGGCCCGACCGGTGCTCGACCCGGACCCCGGGTCCCCGACGTCCACGACTCCGTCGGCGCCCGTGGGCGGAGCGGTCCGCCCCCCGGTCCCCGGGCCCGCCACCGCCGGCCTCGACGACGCGGGCGACGTCGCCGACGAGCAACCCGCAGCGCCGCCGAGCTACGACTACCTCTTCGGCCACACCACGGCCGCCGACGAGCACCGGAAGGTGCTCGCCTCGCTGACCCGGTCCGATGACGAAGAGACCGGGCACGACGAGGACGACGACCTGCCCGCCCCGGTCGGCCCCTCCGTCCCACCCGTCGCCGGTGCGTCCGACGCGCCGGTCTCGAACGCAGCCCCGACGCCCGAGGTACCGGCGCGGCCCCTCCCGTCCGCACCGGTCGTGCCTGAGGGTGGTCTCATCTCCTCCGTGCCGTGGGCCAGCCCCGCCCCGGCGGTGGACGTCCCCAAGCCCGAGCCGGAGCCCCAGGTCCCGACCTTCTCCGGACGGCACACGCCGCCGCCGGCCCCGAGCCTGCTGCCCCCGATGAACACCCCGCCCCCGGGGGTCCGCGCACCCGAGGCGACCCCGCTCATCTCGACCGGACCGCCGCCGGCGAGCACCGGCCCCGCACCCGCGCCGGCCGCGGCATCCACACCGCCCGCCGTGACGGCATACGCCGAAGCGGCGCAGCCGCCTGCCGAGCCCACCTTCGACGTGCCCATCTCGCTTCCCGCCGCCGTGCCCCCCGCCGCCCCGGTCGCCCCGAGGGCCCCGGTCCCAGAACCGGTCGCGCCCACGTCCGCTCCCGCCCTCGACGTCGGCCCCGGGACCGACGACGACGACGAGACGGAGCTGACCGTGGACCGTAGCGCCCTGCTCGAGGCCCGCAACGCCGCGCAGAACCAGACGTTCTCCGGTCCCAGCGTCCTGGCCGTCCTCTGCTCCGCGGGTCACCCGACGCCGCCCCACAGCGACCGTTGCCGGATCTGCGGCTCGAGCATCCCGCCGCAGGAACCTTTCACGATGCCGCGCCCGCCCCTCGGCGTCCTCCGCCTGTCGACGGGTGACGTCGTGACCCTCGACCGCAGCGTGCTGCTCGGCCGCGCGCCGAAGCTCGGTGACGGCCTGGCCGTCCACGACCGACCGCACGTGGTCAAGGTCCCGAGCCCCGAGCGCGACGTGTCGCGCAACCACGTCGAGGTCATCCTCGAGGGCTGGCACGTGCTCATCCGTGACCTCGGGACGACCAACGGCACGACGGTGACGCTGCCCGGCGAGAGCCCGCTCCGCCTGCGCGCCAACGACCAGCAGGTCCTCGAGCCCGGGTCGCTCGTGTCCATGGCCGACGAGGTCTCCTTCACCTTCGAAGCGGCGTCGTGATCCGCACGCCCGACCACCTGCCGGCCGCGGACGGAGGTGCCTCGTGAAGAAGGGTGCGCCCCCGAAGATCCCGGGGCTCGTCTTCGTCCAGCCGCTCGGCTCCGGCGGCTACGCCGACGTCTTCCTCTACGAGCAGCAGAGCCCCCGCATGCCGGTCGCGGTCAAGGTGCTCAAGTCCGAGGGCCTGACCGACGCGCTGCGCCAGCAGTTCGTCGAGGAGGCCGACACCATGGCCGCCCTCGGCGACCACCCGTACATCGTGCAGGTCTTCCGTTCCGGTGCCTCGGACGACGGCCGTCCCTACCTCGTCATGAAGTACTACCCGCCGCCCAACCTGGCGATGCGGGCCCGGGCCGAGCGCTTCTCGGTCGAGGACGTCCTGCGCACCGGCATCCAGCTCGCGAGTGCCGTCGAGACGGCACACCGCGCCCACATCACGCATCGCGACATCAAGCCGGCCAACGTCCTCATCAGCGCGTACGGTGCCCCGGGCCTGACCGACTTCGGCATCGCCGGCCGCGGTGCCCGCGAGGGCGACGTCGAGGCCGAGACCACCGACGACGTGGGTGTCTCCGTCCCGTGGGCTCCGCCGGAGGTGCTCTACGGCCAGAGCAACGGCGACGAGCGCTCCGACGTCTACTCGCTCGCCGCGACGCTGTGGCAGCTGCTCGTGGGCCGGTCGCCCTTCGAGATCCCGGGCGGCGACAACTCGGCGTACGCGTTGATGCCGCGGATCCGCAGCACCGCGCCGCCCGCGACGGGTCGCCAGGACGTGCCGGCCGGCCTCGAGCGACTGCTGGCCCAGGCGATGGCCAAGGACCCGGCGCACCGACCGGCGTCGGCGCTCGAGTTCGCCCGCGCGCTCCAGGCCGTGGAGCAGCGGCAGCGGCTGGGCCGCACGCCCATCGTCGTCCTCGACGAGCAGGGGCACACGACCCTCGTCAGCCAGACCCAGGGCTCGCCCACGGGTCGAGGCGCCGACGACGACGACCGGACACGGATCAAGGCGCCGCAGACCGTCGTCGCCCAGCCCGTCGGTCCGTCGCCGACGATGCTCGAGGACGAGACGCGCCGCCGCTCCGAGGCGGCGGGGCAGCGCTGGTCACCGGCGCCGATGCCGAGCCAGAGCGTCCCGGCCGCAGCGGCACCGGTGCGTCCGGCCGCCGTGACCGACCCGGTGAGGAGCCAGACGGCTCCGCTGGGACGCGACTCCGCCGAGGAGGCGACGATCCGTCGCGCCGCGAGCACGCCTGGGACACAGGCGCTTCCGGTGCCCGCGCCCGCATCGACGTCCCCGCTCGCGAAGCCCGCAGTGCTCTGGGGTCTCGCGGCCTCGGTGGTCGTCCTCGTCGGTCTCGTCGTCTTCCTCGTGCTCCGGTCCGGGTCCGGCGACCCGACCCCGGCGACGCCCACGCCGAGCGCCACGGTCTCCATGCCCGGTGACGACAGTGCGATCGGCGACGGGGTCTTCGACAAGCCGACCGTCTCGGCGACGTCGGGTCGGGGCAGTGTCCGTTTCACGTGGAACTACCCGCAGCCCTCGACGAAGGACACCTTCCGGGTGTCCTACGGGCCGACGCCGTCCGACGCGGGGAACCCGGAGCGGGCCAGGCTCGTCTCCGTCACGGCCAGGACCTACACCGTCAAGGCACCGAAGGGCACGAAGGTGTGTGCCACCGTCGTCGTGGCCCGCGCCGGCCAGGCCTCTCCGGGGGCCGACGTCCAGTGCGAGACCGCGCAGTGAGGGCGGGCGCCACCAGCTGCCTGAGTACGCGGGCGGGTGGACGCGAAACGGTCGGACCGGCAACCTCGACGCAGACACCACCAAACCACCACAGACGTCCGTAACGCGCAGCGACTGGACATCGTTAGCCGCAGCGCCCGCGCGAGAGCGTGTCGACAGGGATGAGGGGACCTGATCGTGATCCACAGCAAGGTGACCGTCGTGTTCTGCGGCGAGGAGTACTCCGTGTCACCCGACACCGGACTGACCATCGGTCGGACCGGCGACGTCGAGGTGGATGACAACCCCTACCTGCACCGCACCTTCCTCGTCGTGTCGTTCGAGAACGGCTTCTGGTGGCTGACCAACACCGGCTCGACCCTGACGGCCACGGTCGCCGACGAGCAGGGCCTCTTCCAGGCGTGGCTCAACCCGGGCGCGAAGATCCCGCTCGCGATGAAGCAGCTCATCGTCTGGTTCACGGCCGGTCCCACGACCTACGACTTCGAGATCCACGTCGCGAGCCCCGCCTTCACGTCCGTGACCGCCGACCCTCCGGCCGACTCCCACGACGAGGAGGTCGGCGCGGCCACGGTCGGGCGCGTCTCGTTCACCCCCGACCAGAAGCTGCTCATCGTCGCGCTCTGCGAGCCGTTCCTGCGCCGTCGGGAAGCGGGTACGAGCCAGATACCCTCCTCGGCCGCTGCCGCCGAACGGCTCGGCTGGACCGTCACCCGTTTCAACCGCAAGCTCGACAACGTCTGCCAGAAGCTCGCCGACGCCGGCACGCGCGGCCTGCACGGCGGCGTCGGCAAGCTCGCGACCAACCGCAAGGCCCGCCTCGTCGAGCACGCGCTCTCGACGAAGCTCGTCACCGAGGACGACCTCGCCCTCATCGACGACGCGGCCACCACCGACACCACGCCAGCTGAAGAGAAACGGGCCGAGGACCGCATGGTCGTCGCCGAACAGGGGAACGCATGAGCACCGCCGCCACCAAGCGACGGGTCGGAGTCATCTCCACCGTCGTCGTCGCCCTCGTCGCGAGCCTGCTCGTGTGGCTCGCCACCCGCAGCGACGGCGAGATCGTCCGCAAGGCCGACCTCAACGACGGTGGCATCTGGGTCACCAACTCCGAGCAGGCGCGCTACGGCCGCATCAACAAGCCGGCCGGCCAGCTCGACGCCGGCGTCCTGTCCGACGGCTCGACCGGGTCGGGTCTCGACATCTTCCAGGACGGCGCCGCGATCGTCGGCTACTCCAAGGCGAGCAACCAGATCGTCCCGATCAACCCGGCCGAGGGCACCCTCGCTCCTGAGCAGTCGATCGTCGTGCCGAAGCCGAGCACGGCCACCGGCAACCGCGTCTTCACCGCCCCCCTCGTCGACGTGCGCGGCGGGACGATCGCGATGATCGACCCGGCCAAGGGCGAGCTGCGGGCCCAGCGGGTCGACGACCGGAGCGGCATCACCGGCCTCGACGCCCTCCAGACCCAGGCCAAGCCGCTCGCGAAGGTGGGCGGCAACTCCGCCGTCGGCGTCGGCGTCGACGGCACGGTGTATGCCGTGTCCGCCGAGGTCGGGACGGTCACGGTGCTGAGGCCCGCGGGCACGGCGTTCGCCCCGCCGGTCACGACGAAGCTCGGGTTCACCTCGAAGTCGGCGCAGGTGACTGCGGTGGGCAGCCACTGGGTCGTCTGGGACTCCGCCACGGGCAAGCTCTACTCCGACGCCCTCACCGAGCCCGAGCAGCTCTCGGTCGGCAACGCCGAGCCCGGCAACCCCGCCTTCGCGGCGCTCCAGCAGCCCGGCCCCGACGCAGCCTCCGTCCTCATCCAGGACGAGGCGCAGCTGACGCAGGTCGCCCTGACCGGCGACGGCCCGACGACCGGTGGCGTGAAGCTGAGCCAGGGCGCTCCGGGCCAGCGGCTCTTCCTCTCCGCGCCCGTGCGTCTCGCGAGCTGCATCCACGCGGCGTGGGCCGGGGCCTCCCACGTCTACTACGGCCGCAACTGCGGGTCGCCCACCGACGCCGACACGGTCGACCTCGGAGCGATGAAGAAGGGCGTGCGCACCGACGGCGTCAAGCTGCGCGTCAACCGTGGGCTCATCGTCCTCAACGACCTCGACTCCGGTGACGTCTGGGACATCGACCGCAACCGCGTCAAGATCGACAACTGGAACTCGGTCATCCCGCCGCCGCAGACCGACGACAAGAACAAGAAGAAGGACGAGAACCTCGTCGACGACGAGGTGAGCCGCACGCCGCCCAAGGCGCAGCCGGACAACCTGCAGGTCCGTGCGGGGCGCACCTCGACCCTGCACGTGCTCGACAACGACTCCGACTCGCAGGGCTCGATCCTCGCGATCTCCCCGGGGGACGTCACCCAGCCCGCCGTCGAGGGCATCTCCTCGAGCGCCTCGGCCGACGGCCAGACCGTCCAGGTGACCGTGCCCGAGGAGGCGAGCGGCTCGTTCTCCTTCGACTACACCGTCAACAACGGCACGACCGCCAAGAACGGCCGGGCCACGGCCAAGGTCAACGTCCGCATCGTCGGCGCCGACACCAACACCCCGCCGAAGATCCGCACCGGTCAGGCCAAGCTCGCCCAGGCGAAGTACCCCGTCGTCGCGAGCGGCTCGGTGCGCATCGGCGTCATCGCCGACTGGCGCGACGCCGAGAACGACCCGATCCAGGTCTCGGCGGTCGACCCGACCACCACGGGTGTCGACGGCTCCGGCGCGCTCACGGTCAAGGCCCAGGGCGACAAGGGCGACCAGGTCGTCGACTACGTCGTCGACGACGGCCGCGGCGGCACCCAGAAGGCGTCGGTCACGCTCGACGTGCTGAGCGAGCAGGACAGCAAGGCCGTCCCGCCGAAGACGCAGCCCGACGTCGTGCGCGCGGTCGTCG
The DNA here is from genome assembly GCF_024519435.1 of Terrabacter sp. Ter38. Taxonomy (GTDB): domain Bacteria; phylum Actinomycetota; class Actinomycetes; order Actinomycetales; family Dermatophilaceae; genus Terrabacter. The sequence goes on along the minus strand of NZ_JALJRZ010000002.1, from coordinate 279,490 downwards.
GCAAGCCGGTGCAGCTCCAGCCGCTCGGCAACGACATCGCCGGCGCCGACCCGACCGACCCGCAGGCCCGCATGCGCCTCGCGCAGTCGGTCAAGGGCCCGGGCCAGCTCAAGCTCGACACCAACCTCGACACGAGCGTCCTCACGGTGACGGGGCAGACCCCCGGCACCTCGACGGTGACGTATGCCGCCCAGGTCGGTTCCGGCGTCAGCGTCGGCCGCATCCGCGTCGACATCCTGCCGAACCCGTCGGTCGACCTGCCGCCCGTCGCGACGCCGGACGCCGCCGTGCTCCGTGGTCAGACGCCGGTCATCGCCGACGTGCTCTCCAACGACTACAGCCCGCGCAGCGACGTCCTCGTGGTCCAGCGCGTCGTGACCGGCGACGCGTGGCTGCGCGTCTCGGTCGTGCAGGGCCGGTGGGTCCGCGCCGAGGCCACGGCCCCGCTCGACGGTGACACCCCGCGCCGCGGCACCGTCAGCTACACGATAAGCGACGGCACGAAGACCGCGGTCGGACAGCTGTCGGTCGTGCAGAAGCCGGAGCCCAAGGACAAGGTGCTGCCGACCGTCGTCGACGACGTCGCGACCGTCCGCGTCGGTGACGCCGTGACGATCCCGGCGCTCGACAACGACTCCATGAGCGAGGGCATCCCGCTCAAGCTCGACCCCGCCGGCGTCAAGGTGCTCTCCGGCGGCGGTCAGGCCTTCGCCTCCGGCACCGTCGTGCGCTACGTCCCCGACCAGGAGACCCTCAAGGGCCCGACGTCGGCCATCCTCGAGTACGCCACCTACCCCGAGGGCCTGCGGGCCCGCGCGGTGACCGGGCGCATCAACGTCACGATCAACCCGCTGCCCGATGCGGTGAAGTACCCCAACCAGCCCCCGTCGGCGCGCAGCTTCTCGGCCAGCGTGACCGCCGGTGACACCCTGGCCATCACGGTGCCGACGAGTGGCGTCGACCCCGACGGTGACCTGACCTTCGTCAGCGGGATCGTCGGCGAGGACGGCAAAGCCGTCGACCTCAAGCTCGGTCGCGTCCTCGGCTTCGGTGCCGCGACGATCCGCTACGAGGCCTACCCGCGCAGCGCCGGCACGGAGGTCATCCGCTACCAGCTGCGCGACCGCTTCGGCCTGACGAGCGAGGGCTTCGTGCGCGTCGGTGTCGTCCAGCCGGGCGACCCGCAGCCGCCGGTCGCCGTCGAGGACGACGTCGTCGCCGCCCCCGGGCGCACGGTCCACGCCGACGTCCTGTCGAACGACCTCATCGCCGCGGGTGACTCGGTGTCGTTCGTCGACCTGTCGACGCTCAACGACGCCGACGTGCTCAAGGACTTCCAGAAGCAGAAGGACGACACCTTCAAGGTCGTCGCCCCCGAGGACGGCCCGGCCAAGGTGCTGACCTACGGCATCACCGACGGGCTCTTCGACGCGTCGAAGTCGACGTTGACCGTTCGCGGCCAGAAGGACTTCAACAACCCGCCGATCGCCGTCGACGACACCGGCCTCGCCAAGCAGGGCGAGACCTCGATCCTCGTCGACGCGCTCGCCAACGACCGCGACCTCGACGGTGACCAGGCGAGTCTCAAGATCACGAAGTTCATCGGCGACGGCGTCGTCCGCGAGGGTCGCAAGCTGCGCATCCAGCTGCGTCCGCAGGCACGCGTCGTGCCCTACGTCATCGAGGATGCCGACGGCGCGTCGGCCATGGCCCTCATCTACGTTCCGGCCGGCACCAACGGTGCGCCCTACGTCGTCGACGGCAAGACCATCAAGATGGGCGCCGACTCGACGGTCGACGTCAGCCTGGCCGACTACGTCGTCGACCCCCGTGACGGCAAGGTCTCGGTCACGTCGCCCGAGACGATCTCGACGTCGCCCGACGAGGACCTCCAGTCCGCCCTCTCGTCCGGCACCGAGCTCAAGCTCACCTCCACCAACGGCTACGTCGGACCGGCCGCCCTCATGCTCGAGGTGACGAACGCGAACGGCCCGTCCGACAAGGCAGCCCAGAAGGCGTACGTCACGATCCCGGTCCAGATCGGGCCCGACGTGCCGGTGCTGCGCTGCCCCGACCACGAGGTCAGGCTCGTCGCCGACGGCCCGGCCCGCACCTTCGACATCCCACGGCTCTGCCACGCCTGGCTGCCCACCGGGATGGACGCGAACACCGCGCAGTACGAAGCCACGTGGGACCCCGCCATCGACCGCGTCGACCTGAACCAGACCGGCGCCGGTGGGCGCCAGGTCGTCCTCAAGGCCCAGCCGGCCGCCCAGGAGGGCTCTACCGGCGCGGTCACGGTCAAGGCCAAGGGGGGTGCGGAGTCCTTCAAGATCAAGGTGCGGGTCGTCAGCGCCCCACCCGCAGCCACGCTGCGTCCCGTTCGGGTCGAGGGCCTCATCGCCGGGACGAGCCGCACCGTCAACCTGTCGCAGTACCTCGACAGCCCGCTGTCCGCTCCCCGCTGCCAGGTGCAGTCGGCCCGGGTCGTCTCGGGCACGGGAGTCAGCGTCACGCAGAGCGGCTGCCAGATCACGGTGTCCGCGTCGGACAAGGGCCGCGGCGACGCGCGCATCACGGTGCAGGCCGTCGACGCGCCCGGTCGACCCGCGGCGCTCGGCCAGGTCTCCGTCAGCGTCCGCAGCAAGCCCGACCCCATGGCCGCGCCGACCGCGGTCGCCGACCGCATCCTCGGCAGCAGCGCCCGGGTCGACTTCCGGCCGCCGGCTTACGACGGCGGCCTGCCGATCCAGGCCTACGAGGTCACCGCGATCGGACCGGGTGGTGGCACCAAGGCCTGCTCGTCCTCCCCGTGCACCGTCACGGGGCTGACCAACGGTCAGGACTACTCGTTCACGGTCCGCAGCCGCAACCCCGTCGGCTGGTCCGACCAGAGCCCGCGGAGCAACACCGTGCGGCCCGACACCAAGCCGAAGGCGACGTCGATCACCGACATCACGCCGGGCGACCGCAAGCTGACCGTGCGCTGGAGCGAGCCGCCCAACGAGGGCAGCACAGTGCTCAAGTACCGCGTCCAGTGGGTCAACATCGGCGGCAGCGCCGGAGCGACCGGGCAGGCCGAGGTGGCCGCACCGGGGCTGACCAAGGTCATCAGCGGCCTCATCAACAACGACGCCTACAACGTCCGGGTCCAGGCCAACAACGAGGCCGGCTGGGGTCCCTTCGGGGCCCAGGTCAAGGCGCAGTCGTTCGGCAAGCCGGCCGCGGTGCCGGCGCCGACGCTGAGCCCCCGCGAACCCGTGCCCGGCGCCGCGGACGCCCAGGTCTCCATCGCCTGGCCCGCGACCGACCCGAACGGCCCGGCCATCACGAAGTACGAGGTCTTCCGTCGCACCGGTGGTGGCGCGTGGAACCCCATCGCGACGGTGTCCGGTGGTGACCAGCGCGTCGCGAGCGACACGATCCCCTACGAAGGGCAGACGGTGCAGTACGTCGTCACGGCGACGAACGGCGGACCGGCGACCTCCGACAAGGCCAACTTCTCGAGCTACGTCGCCAACGGCTATCCCGACAAGCCTGCCATCACCGGCGCGGCCACGCCTCGTGCCGACAAGACGGCGGACGTCACCTACACGATCGGAGCTGCCCACGCGGGCGGCGGCCAGCGGGTCACGTACTCCACCTCTGCAGGTGCCAGTGGCAGCTTTGGCTGCGGTTCGGGCACGTGCACCCAGACGACGGGCGCCCTTCCCGTCGGCCAGCAAACGATCACGGTGACCACGTGCAACAGTGCGGGACTGTGCCAGACCTCCGGCGGCGCGTCGATCTCGCCCTACGGCAAGACCCAGGACGTCCCGAACCTGCGCGAGAGCCATGACGACCACAGCATCACCTTCCGGTGGGGCACGACGGCGAGCAACGGCCGCCCCATCACCGGCTACGAGATCGACGGGGACCGCAACACGACCGTCGGCGCCGGCACGCATTCCACGACGTTCAGCGGCCTGCCCTACTCGACGTCGAAGCGGATCCGGGTGCGGGCAATCGCCCAGGACTCTGGGCCCGGTCCGTGGACCAGCTTCGTGACCGGACAGACGAACGACGCACCGCCTCCGCCCAAGCCGCAGGTCAACTCGGTCTACAAGGGCAGTGGCTGCGGGGCGACCGGGTGCCGCAAGCCCGACGGCACCCAGTGCGGCTCCAACTGCAACCACATCGGCTACAACCTGTCGAACTACAACGGCGCCATCAGCTGCACCGTCGACAGCTCCGACGGCGGTTGGTCCAACCCCGACAACGGCTCCGGCGGGTCGCACCGCCCGACGAACGGCGGCAACGACTCCAACAAGTTCTTCGGGTTCCCCAACGGCTGGGTCCGCGTGACCTGCTCGTCGTCGAACGGGTCCGACTCCGCGCAACGCAATCCCTGGGGGTGACGGCCCCCACTTCCGCGAGGGAGCGGCCGCGCCCCGACCCAGCCACACGGCATACCCCACGATCGATGAAACACATGACAGGAGAACGACACCCATGACGGCCACCCCCACCACAGGTCGCATCACGCAGGAGCAGGTCACCTGGTTCGCGCACACCTTCGACCAGCTCGTCGGCAACATCGAGAAGGCCGTCCTCGGCAAGCAGCACGTGACGCGCCTCGCGCTGACCTGCCTGCTCTCCGAGGGGCACATGCTCCTCGAGGACTTCCCGGGCACCGGCAAGACGCAGCTCGCCCGCGCCCTCTCGGCCACGGTGCAGGGCACGCACAGCCGCATCCAGTTCACGCCCGACCTGCTCCCGAGCGACGTCACCGGCGTCACCATCTACGAGCCGACGAAGCAGAGCTTCGAGTTCCACCCCGGCCCGATCTTCGCGACCATCGTCCTCGCCGACGAGATCAACCGCGCCTCGCCCAAGACCCAGTCGGCGCTCCTCGAGGTCATGGAGGAGGGCCGGGTCACCATCGACGGCAAGCCGCACTCCGTCGGTGAGCCCTTCATGGTCATCGCGACGCAGAACCCCATCGAGCAGGCCGGCACCTACCGCCTGCCCGAGGCGCAGCTCGACCGGTTCCTCATGAAGGCGAGCGTCGGCTACCCCGACCACGAGGCGACGATCGCCGTCCTCGCCGATGCCAAGACGCGCGACCGCGCCAAGACGCTGAGCCCGCTCATCGCGAGCAACGTCATCGTCGAGATGTCCAAGCTCGCCGACGAGGTGCACGTCGACCCGGCGATCCTCGGCTACGTCAGCCGGATCGCCGAGGAGTCGCGCCGTCACCCGTCGCTCAAGCTCGGCCTGTCGGTCCGTGGCTGTCTCGCGTACGTCCGTTGCGCCAAGACGTGGGCGGCGAGCCAGGGCCGCACCTACGTCGTGCCGGACGACATCAAGCTGCTCGCCGAGCCCATCCTGAGCCACCGTCTGCTCCTCAACGCCGAGGCGCAGTTCGCCGGGACGACCGTCGAGCAGTGCGTCGACCAGATCCTCGGCGACATCGCGCCGCCGGCCGAGCGCGCCTCGGCCTGACCGCGACCGTCGAAGCAACCAAGGGGACCGCATGACCCAGCAGGACCAGGGGGCCACGTCGTCGCGTCGCGCCGGCCGCTTCCGTATGCCGTCACGCCGGGGGGCGCCGGCCGGTGCCGGCGCGCCCGTGGCGGCGTCCGTCCCGACGGCGGCCACCGGCGCGCGGGCGCGGGCCGTGACCGGCACGACGAGCCGTGGGATCCGCCAGATCACCGCGCCGATCACGCGATCCATCGTGCAGGTGGCCGGTCAGACCGAGGGCGTGTGGCGCCCGGTCGCCGGCGTCCTCCGGTGGGTCTCGCCGCTCGGCTGGACGATCCTCGCGCTCGGTCTCGTCTGCTGGTTCGTCGGGGCCCGCTGGGGCTGGACCGAGCTGCTCATGGTCGCGGGGGCGGCCCTGCTCCTCTTCGCGATCTGCTTCGTCCTCGCCCTCGGTCGCACGAAGGTCCGGATCCTCGCCGAGGTCGACCCGCGCCGCGTCGTCGTCGGCGACCCCGCGACCGGGCGCATCCTCGTCACCAACGAGGCTCGCACCCCCATGCTGCCGATCCTCGTCGAGCTGCCCGTGGGCCTGTCGGCCGCGCGCTTCGTGCTCCCGGCCCTGACGCCGGGCCACGCCCACGAGGAGCTCTTCGTCGTGCCGACGTCGCGCCGCGGCGTCATCCAGGTCGGGCCCGCGACGACGGTCCAGGGAGACCCGCTCGGTCTCATGCGCCGCACCCTGACGTGGACCGAGCGCACCGAGCTCTTCGTCCACCCGCGCACCGTCGCGCTCGAGTCGCTCGGCGCGGGTCTGCTGCGCGACCTCGAGGGCAGCACCACCGAGGACGTCTCGATGAGCGACCTGGCCTTCCACGCGCTGCGCGAGTACCAGCCCGGCGACGAGCGCCGCTACATCCACTGGCGCAGCTCCGCCAAGGCCGGCAAGCTCCTCGTGCGCCAGTTCCTCGACACGCGCCGGTCGCACGTGACGATCCTCGTCGACCCGGACCCGGAGCAGTACCGGTCAGGTCACGGCAAGACCGGCCGCACCGACCGGGACGTCGAGCGGGACGTCATGGCGGCGAACGCCCCCACGGCGATCCAGGCCGACGTCGAGACGGCCATCTCGGTCGGCTCCTCGATCATGGTGCGCGTCATGCTCGACGAGCAGGACTGCACCATCGTCTGCGGGTCGCAGAAGGTCACGAAGGCGGTGCCGCAGGTCGGTCTCGACGCGATGTCCCGGGTCGAGCCCGGGCCCGTCGACCTCTTCACGACCTCCCTCGACGCCGCCGAGCTGGCCCCCGACACGAGCACCTGCTTCATCGTCACCGGTCCGCACCGTCCGTTCATCGAGCTGCAGCGCGCGGCCGGGCAGTTCCCGCCCGAGGTCACGCGCGTCATCGTCGTCATCGACCCGCAGGCCGACCACGGCATCCGTCGTGGCGGCGGGCTCGTCATCCTCACGCTCCCCGCGCTCGAGGACCTCCGCACGCTTCTCGTCGGAGGGGTGGCCCGATGAGCTCTCCGACGTCGCCCGGCGCTGCCGGCTCGATCCCTGCACCGCCCCCGTCCGCACTGGTCGCCCCCCCGTCCGCGGGTGAGCGCGTCCGCACGCAGCTGTCGCGTCTGCGGCCCAGCACCGCCCACCTCGTCGACGCCGGCTTCACCGTCGTGCTCGTGGGCCTCGCCCTCGTCGGCTTCCGCACGACGTTCTTCGGCCTCGGTTGGCTCTGGGTCGGCCTCGCCGGTCTCGTCATCGGAGTGCTCGTCGCCCACGTGACCGCGACCTTCCGGGCGCCCGGAGTGCTCACGCTGCTCGCGATCGCGGCCGCATACCTCCTCCTCGGTGGTCCGCTCGCGGTGCGCGAGGACCTCATCGCCGGGTTCATCCCGTCGGGCGAGACCTTCGCGACCCTCGTGCACATGGCCGTGCCCGGCTGGAAGGAGCTGCTGACCGCGCTGCCTCCCGTCGACTCCGAGGGCCCCTACATGGCCCTGCCGTTCCTCTTCGCGCTCGTCGGCGGGTCGCTGACCTACGGCGTGGCGCGCCGGTGGACCGGTGCGGTGACCGCGCTCGTCGCACCGGTGGTGCTGCTCGTCGCGTCGATCGTGCTCGGCACCCTGACGCCCGCGGGCGTGCTGCTCCAGGGAGCACTCTTCGCGCTCGTCGCGATCGGGTGGACGGCGTTGCGCAGCAACCGCAACCGACCCGCGCTGCAGAACGGCGCGGGCCGCGCGACGCGTGCGGTCACCACTGCGGCCCTGCTCGCGGTCGCGACCGTCGGTGGCTTCTTCGTCGGTCCGATGCTGCCCGGCGCCGACCCGGCCGACCGTACGGTGATCCGCACCGGGCTCCAGCCGCCCTTCGACGTGACGCAGTACTCCTCGCCGCTCGCCGGCTTCCGCCAGTACACCGAGCCCAACGGCTCCGAGCTCTTCGACAAGACGCTGCTCACGGTCAAGGGACTTCCGGCCGGTGTCCCGGTGCGCATCGCCGCGCTCGACTCCTACGACGACTTCGTGTGGGGCGCCGGCAACGTCGCCAACCTCGGCACGGGCGAGGACCCGGAGGGCACGAGCTTCCGCAAGGTCGGCAGCCACATCGCCGCGGAGGGGGCCGGGGACCCGGTCACCGCGACCGTCGGCGTGCCAGCCGGTGGCTACAGCGACGTCTGGTTGCCGACGTTCGGCACCGTCACGGGTCTCGACTTCGGCGGCTCCCGGGGGGACCAGCTCGCCGACGACCTGCGCTTCAACGTGGACACCAACACCGGCGTGCTGCCGGAGAAGCTCCAGGCGGGTGACACGTACACCGTCAGCGCCCTCGCCCAGAAGGTCGACGCGGCGCTGCCCGAGGACGTGGACGTGGCTGATGGCACCGTCGTCGACAGCCAGGACCTCACCTTCATCGACGACAAGATCTCGCCCTGGACCGAGCGCGTCGACGGCCAGTGGCAGAAGGTCGTCGCCGTGGCCAAGGCCATGCAGGACGGCGCCTACACCGACGGCGGCGCGCCCGGTGACTACCAGAACGTCTTCCTCCCCGGTCACAGCCTGCGGCGGATGACCCAGTTCATGAAGGCCACCCAGCTGGCCGGCAACGACGAGCAGTACGCCTCCGCGCTCGCCCTCGCGGCCAACCGCCTCGGCGTGCCGGCCCGCGTCGTCCTCGGCGCCGAGCCCGACGCCACCGGCGCGATCAAGGGCAAGGACGTCCACGCGTGGGTCGAGGTGGCGACGTCGAACGGCTCGTGGCAGCCGATCTACTGGAAGCAGTTCGTCCCCGACCGCAACAAGAAGCCGCAGCAGCTTATCCAGAAGTCCGAGGAGAAGAAGACCGGCGCCCAGGTGCCGCCGCCCGCGGCCAACAACCCGCCGAGCGTCCTCCAGGGTCCCGACCAGGCGCAGAACGCGACCCAGCTGAAGAACCCGCCCAAGGACGACAAGAACCCGCTCGACCCCGACAACTGGCCGGACTGGCTGCGCTGGCTCATCTTCTTCGTCGTCGTGCCGCTTCTCGTCCTCCTCGTCGTCTACGGCGCGATCCGACTCGCCAAGTGGCTGCGGCGTCGTCGCCGGCGCACGACCGGCGCGACCGCGAGCCGCGTCAGCGGCGGATGGCGCGAGGTGGTCGACACCGCCCGAGACCTGCGGATGCCGCTGCCGGTCAAGGGGACTCGCCTCGAGCAGGCGCGCGCCCTCGAGGAGCACGTCTACGGACCGCCGCTCGCGAAACCGAGCCCGGTCGTCGACGGCGCCCTCATGGGCGCTCCCGTCCCGGCCCACGGGCCCCTCCCCCCGAGCGCCGACACGGAGCCGTTGTCCACGACGGGGGGCGACGTGCCGACTCGACAGAGCCTGGCGCTCGTGCCGCTCGCGGCCGCCGCCAACGGTCACGTCTTCGACGTCGCCGAGCCGACGCCGGAGGAGGTCGAGGCCTTCTGGGACGACGTCGAGACGGCACGCAAGCGCATCCGCTCCGGACAGTCGTTCTGGCAGAAGCTCCGCGGCGACGTCTCGCTGCGGACCTTCCGTGACCACCTGCCCACCGGGTCCGGTCTCGGCCCGGCCCTCGCGCGGACCTCGCGCCAGCAGGGTCGGCCGCAGCAGCCCACCCGTCGGGGCAAGGCCACCAAGGCCGGGATCGGCACGACCGCCCCGACGAGCGGTGACGCAGGACGCCGCGGCGGCAGCCGTCGCGGATCGGGCTCGACCTCGAACGCCTCGAACAGCACGAAGGGTGACGCGTGAAGCTGAAGTTCGTCCTCCGGTCGGGAGACCGTGAGACCGACCTCGTCGCGACGACGGACTCCGCGACCACGGTCGGGGACCTCGCCGCCTACCTCGCGGCGGCCGACCCGAACCGCTCGGGCGTGCTCGGGGTCGACGCCCCGATGACGCTCGCCCTCGTCGACCAGGACATGCGGGATCTCGACCCGCGTGCGACCGTCGCCGAGAGTGGCCTGCAGTCCGGCATGCGCGTCTCGACGACCCGCGCCGGTGAGGGCTTCGTCGACCGCGGCCGGCCCGCGGCTGTCGCCTACATCCGATCGGGTCCCGACGCCGGACGCGAGTTCCCGCTGGCCCGCGGGACGGCATACATCGGCCGCGGCCGCGGCAGCGAGGTGCAGCTGTCCGACGAGTCCGTGTCGCGCAGGCACGCCAAGCTCGTCATCCAGGAGGTCGTCGAGGTCGTCGACCTCGGCTCGGCCAACGGCATCACGGCCGGGGGGCAGCAGGTCACCCGCGCCCACCTCAAGAGCGGCGACGTCGTGCGCGTCGGCGACACCGAGCTGGAGGTGCACCTGGAGGGCGACGGTGTCGTGACCCGACCCGGCAGCGGTGTGCTCTCGGGCGACGCCGGCACCGTCGCGTTCTCACGGTCGCCGCGCGTGGCGCCGGTCTTCTCGGGCCAGGAGTTCCAGGTCCCCGACCTGCCCGAGCGTGGCAAGCCCAACCCGATGCCGCTCGTCGCCATGGTGGTCCCGCTGCTCATGGGGGCCGTGCTCTTCGCCATCACCAAGAGTCCGTTCTCCATCGTCTTCATGCTGATGATGCCGGTCATGATGGCCGGCACCTACTACGAGGCCCGCCGCCAGCAGAAGAAGGACTTCGCGCAGGCGATGGAGGACTTCACGGAGGACCTCGCCCTGCTCTCGCAGCGCATCCGCGGCTCCCTCGAGGTCGAGGGCCACACCCGTCGCGGGGAGCACCCCAGCGGCGTCGACTGCCTGACCGCCGTGCGCGACCGGAGCGCCCTGCTCTGGACCCGCCGACGTGACGGCAACGGCTACGCCGAGCTGCGGCTCGGGCTCGGCACCCGGCCGTCCCGCTCCGCGATCAAGATGCCGGCCGTCGGTCGCTCCAAGGCCGAGGCGTGGCTCGAGGTCTCCGAGCAGCTGCACGGCGTCGAGGTCGTCCACGACGTGCCGATCGTCGCCAGCCCGCTCGCCGACGGCGCCATCGGCGTCGCGGGCCAGCGCGGCAACGCCCTCGGTGCCGCACGCTCGGTCGTGCTCCAGACGGCGGCGCTGCACTCGCCCGCCGAGCTCGTCGTCTGCTCCTTCGCCTCGGGCGGCTCGGCCCGCGACTGGGACTTCCTCAAGTGGCTGCCCCACACGACGTCGCCGCACAGCCCGATCGGCACCGACCACCTCGCTGCCAGCGCCCCGGCCTGCTCGGCGCTCGCGGACGCCCTCGAGGACATCATCGACGCCAAGGGCACCGCGAAGGAGCGGGAGCAGGCCAGCGCCGAGCGCCCGACCGTCCTCGTGCTCGTCGAGAGCGACGCGCCCATCGACCGAAGCCGTCTCGTCGCCATCGCCGAGCGCGGTCACCACCAGGGTGTCGTCGTGCTCTGGGTCGCCGAGACCCAGCAGCTGCTCCCGGCGGCCTGCCACACCTTCCTCGTCGTCAGCGACGACCAGAGCTCGCTCGCCGGCTACGTCCACGCCGGCGAGGAGGTCCAGCCGGTCGCCGTCGACCGCATCGGCTACGACGAGGCGATGGCCTGCGCCCGCCAGCTCGCGCCGGTCGTCGACGCCGGCGTCCCCGTCGACGACGCGAGCGACCTGCCCCGCGCCGTCTCGCTCCTCACCCTCACGGGCACCGACCTCGCGAGCTCCGAGGAGGCCGTCATCGAGAAGTGGGGCGAGTCGCGCTCGATCCTCACCGGTCCGTACGCGCCCGCCGTGCTGCCGCGCAAGCCCGGCAACCTGCGCGCCATCGTCGGCCAGTCGAGTCAGGGCACGTTCTCCGTCGACATCCGCTCCGACGGCCCCCACGCCCTCGTCGGCGGCACCACCGGTGCCGGCAAGTCCGAGCTGCTCCAGGCCTGGATCCTCGGCATGGCGGCGGCCCACTCCCCGCAGCGCGTCACCTTCCTGCTCGTCGACTACAAGGGTGGCTCGGCCTTCCGGGACTGCGTCAAGCTGCCGCACACCGTGGGGCTCGTCACCGACCTGTCGCCGCACCTCGTGCGTCGTGCCCTCGCCTCTCTCGCGGCCGAGCTGCACTACCGCGAGCACCTCCTGGCCCGGCACAAGGCCAAGGACCTGCTCGAGCTCGAGCGTCGTGGAGAGGTGGAGGCCCCGCCGTCGCTCATCCTCGTCGTCGACGAGTTCGCGGCGCTCGTTCAGGAGGTGCCCGAGTTCGTCGACGGCGTCGTCAACGTCGCCCAGCGCGGCCGGTCGCTCGGCCTGCACCTCATCCTCGCGACCCAGCGGCCCGCGGGCGTCATCAAGGACAACCTCCGCGCCAACACTAACCTCCGCATGGCGCTGCGGATGGCCGACGAGAACGACTCCGAGGACGTGCTCGGCTCCAAGGAGGCGGCCTTCTTCGACCCGGCCCTCCCCGGCCGCGCCGTGTCCAAGACCGGCCCCGGCCGGCTCGTCCCCTTCCAGACGGGGTATGCCGGAGGGTGGACCTCCGACGTCCCCCCGCCGCCCGACATGAAGGTCGAGACGCTGACCTTCGGCCGGGGCGTCGAGTGGGAGCCGCCCCGCGTCGAGGGCGCCGACGAGGCCGCCGACCTCGGGCCCACCGACATCCAGCGACTCGTCAGCACGCTCGGCCGGGCCGCCCGCGTCGCCGAGCTGCCGAAGCCGCGCAAGCCGTGGCTGCCCGACATGCGGGCCGTCTACGACCTCGCGACCCTGCCGACGCAGCGCCGCGACGACGAGCTCGTCTTCGGCATCGCCGACGACCCCGACAACCAGGCCCAGCCCGAGATCGCGTTCCGTCCCGACAAGGAGGGCAACATCGCGATCTACGGCACGTCGGGCTCCGGCAAGTCCGTCTTCCTGCGCTCCATGGCGATCGCGGCCGGCTACACGGTGCGCGGCGGACCCTGCCACGTCTACGGCCTCGACTTCGGCAACCGTGGCCTCGCGATGCTCGAGTCCCTGCCGCACGTCGGCTCGATCATCCCCGGCGGTGACCACGAGCGCGTCGTCCGCCTCCTGCGCACGCTGCGCGCCACGATCGACGAGCGCGCCTCGCGCTACTCCGCCGTCAGCGCCGCGACGATCACCGACTACCGCCGCATCGCCGGCCGTCCCGACGAGCCGCGCGTCATCGTCCTCATCGACAACATGACGGCATTCCGACAGGCCTACGAGGTCGGCGGCCGCTTCCCGTGGCTCGACATGCTGGCCGGTCTGGCCGCCGACGGCAGGCCGGTCGGGGTCCACTTCATCATCGCGTCCGACCAGCGCACCGGCCTTCCGACGAACCTCGCCGCGGCCGTGCAGGGCCGGATCATCCTGCGCATGAGCAACGTCGACGACTACTCCGTCTTCGGCGTCCCCGGGGACGTCCTGACGATGGCCTCACCCCCGGGGCGGGGGCTCATGGCCGGGTCCGAGGTGCAGGTCGCGGTGCTCGGCGGCTCGTCCGACGTCACCGTGCAGGCCGCCGCGATCGAGGCCTTCGCCGACGCGACCCGCAAGGCCGGTGTCAGCCAGGCGCCTCCGATCGAGAGCCTCGCCGAGATCATCCCTCTCGGGGACCTGCCGTCGGAGTTCGGCGGGCGTCCCGTCGTCGGGGTCGCGTCCTCGACCCTCGAGCCGATCGGCTTCGACCCCAGAGGCACGTTCATCATCACCGGTCCGTCCGGCTCGGGACGCACGACCGCCGTCGCGACGACCGCGGCCGGGCTCTTCCGGTTCAGCTCCGCCTCGGCGCTCTACCTCATGACCCCGCGTCGCACGTCGGAGCTGCTCGACCTCGGCATCTGGGCCGAGACCGCCGTGGGCGGCGACGCCTCCTCGGCGCTCGCGACCCGGCTCGCCGCCGAGATCGAGGAGGGGCGCGTCACGAGGCCGATCGCCGTCGTCGTCGAGCGCATCGACGACCTCGCGCCGTCGGGTGCCGAGAACGCCCTGACGACGCTCGCCAAGGCGTGCGTCGACAACGACCAGCTCGTCGTGGCCGAGGGCGAGGCCGCCTTCTTCAGCAGCAACTTCGGGCTCCAGGCCCTGCTCAAGACGTCGCGCTCCGGCATCGCGCTGCATCCCGACGGCAACGAGGGGCTCTCCGTCTTCAAGGCCAACCTCCCCGCCCTCAACCGGGCAGAGCTCCCCCCGGGCCGCGGTTTCATCATCGAGAAGGGCAAGTTCGAGCTGCTCCAGGTGGCCCGCCCATGACCCTCCCCCTCGCAACACACCGAGCAGGTCACGACGCACCGGGATCGGATCCCGGTGGGTTGCGACCTTCTCGGTGTGTTGCGGCGGGAAAGCGTTGGGGCTCAGGGGAGTCGGCCGGGGCACACGGCATACGCCATCGGTGCTCCACCGGGGTCACGGATCATGGGGAGTGCTCCCCATCGACACCCCCCGAGGGCTGACATAGGTTGCTGCATGTCGACGAAAGCCGCCCATCGGGACGAACTGCCCGCAGGCCCAGCGGACGTCGAGGAGTTGGCACAGCGCGGGCCTGCACGGTTGGTCCGGAAGAGAACTTCCCGAATCAGTCGGGGGAACACAGGCAAAGGAGAAGGTCATGGCTTGGCTCGGAATGAACGACGATGAGGTCAACGCTCAGGGCAACGTCCTGCAGCAGCAGGCGGAGGCCATCCAGAAGCTCATCACGAAGGTCGACCAGGAGGTCGAGTCCCTGAAGCAGAACTGGCAGGGTGACGACTCCAAGCAGTTCGAGCAGGAGTGGACCGGCACGCACCGTCCCGAGCTCCAGAAGGCCCAGAAGCTGCTCACCGAGATGAAGTCGACGATCGACCACGAGGTCCAGCAGCAGCGCAGCACCTCGTCGCAGTACTGATCCACCTCATCTCACCACGACCTACACACGCTTCACTTCCGAAGGGGAACTGACATGGCTGTTTACAAGAAGGGTATGAACGCCGACGCGGTGTCCGCGTCCGGTGACAAGCTCGTCGGCTACAAGGGCGAGCTCGACGGCATCGTCGAGGCCGTCAACGGCGCCGTCTCCACGATCAAGGGCAACTGGGGCGGCACCGACGCCGACCGCTTCCAGAGCGACTGGCACGGCCAGCGCCAGGTCGTCTCGGCCGCCGGCGACCAGCTCGACGCCATGGGCAAGAAGTGCAAGACCAACGCCGAGTCGCAGAAGCAGACGTCGTCGAAGTGAGCCCGGCTGCCGCGTGAGCACGGCTCCGCAGCACCCGTCGCGAAGGGTGGTCGCTCCCGAGACGAGGGAGGAGCGGCCACCTTTCGCATGCCCGCGGGTCACGTGAGGTATCAATTCGCTTGACAGCCGCGTCTGCCCGGTGTGAGACCTAGACTGAGCACCCAGAGGAGGGGCGACGCATGGGCGAACCTGGTGAACTCACCGAGCTGGTCGCCCGCGCCTCCCACGGAGACGCCCCCGCGTGGAACACCATCGTCGAGCGCTTCGCGTCCCTGCTGTGGGCCGTCGCGCGAGGGCACCGGCTCAACCAGGAGGATGCCGCCGACGTCGTGCAGAACACGTGGCTCAAGCTCCTCAACCACCTCGACTCCATCGCGCAGCCCGAGGCCCTCGCGGGCTGGCTCTCGACGACCGCTCGCTACGAGTGCCTCGCGGTCCTGCGCAAGAGGGGTCGCGAGCACCTCGTGCGCGACGACGACCTCGCGACCAGCGTCGTCGACGACCAGGTGCTGGCACTCGACACGGCCCTGCTCGACGACGAGCGCGACGCCGAGCTCTGGACGTGCTTCCGCCATCTGCCGGACCGCTGCCAGGTGCTCCTCCGGGCGCTCATGGCGAGCGATCGCCCCCACTACCGCGCCATCTCCGAGGCGCTCGGGATGTCGGTCGGCTCGATCGGGCCGACCCGGATGCGCTGTCTCGACAAGCTCCGCGACCTCATCGGTGCTTCCGGCTACACCTTCGACCCGAGGGGGAGGGCCTGATGTCTGACCAGGAGCTCCACCCGGACGACCTCGCGCTCCTCGAGCGTCTGGCACGCATCGCGACCGTCGTCGACCCCGTGCCCGACGAGGTCGTCGACCTCGGTCGGGCCGCGTTCGAGCTGCGCCACGTCGACACGGCGCTCATGCGCCTGGTGGCCGGAGCGCTGGACGAGGCGGCGGTGCGCGACGCCAACGGGTCGGGCACGGCCTCCCATCTCATCGTCTTCGAGCACGAGGGCGTGTCCATCGAGCTGGAGATGAGTCGTCGTGGTGACTTCGCGAGCGTCGTCGGCGTCGTCATGCGGGAGGATCGGCCGTATGCCGCCGGCTCCCAGGTGCTGCTCGAGACGTCCGCGTCGCTGTCCCGCCTCGACCTCGACGACGGCCAGTTCACCTTCGAGCGGGTGCCGCTCGGCTTGGCTCGCATCGTGCTGGAGCACGACGGCGCCCGGGTCATGTCGACGCCGTGGTTCGACGCCCGCTGACCGGACGGCACACGCCCTCAGCCACCCCACACGGTGAACGATGCGGCCGTGGCCGCGAGGAGCGGGTCCTGCGCACCGGCAGCGCGTGCGTCACGCAGGCCGTCGGCGAGCGATCCGCCCGCAGCCACGGTCGCGTGGACGGTCGACATGACCCTCACCGTGGCGGCGTCGTTGACCGGGTTGACGCTCGCGACGACCGACCGGGTGCCCATGGCGAGCAGGCTCGACACGAGTCCGAGCGCCTCGTCGGCCCCGATCGGGTGGACTCCTCCGGAGTCACACGCAGACAGCACCACCGAGCGCGGGGGTCGTCGCAGCCTGTCGAGGTCGTGGACCATGAGGGGTCCGTCGGCGAGCATGAGCGACGAGAACAGCGGCGCATCCGCTCGGAAGTCGCCGTGGGCGGCGACGTGGGCCAGCCGGGCTCCCTCCAGCGCGGCGAGGGTCGCCTCGACCGTCGCGCCGCCGCCGCCGAGCACCACGGCGTCACGGTGGAGGCGGCGGAGGTCTGCGACCTCGCGCTGCTCGGAGCTGAGGCCCGGGCCGGTGACCAGGGCTACGTGGCCGCGCGGGGACCGAGGGGGAGGGTCCTCTCGCGACCGTGCCCACAGGGCGATCGAGGGTGAGACGGTGAGGGCCGCGTCCCGGAGCGCCGGCATCAGCGCGAAGGGCACGGTCAGCAACGAGGCGGCAGGGACGATGAGCACCGACGGGCGGCACCAGGCCTGGTCGGGTGTCCCGAGCAGGACGTCCTGGAGTCGTTGCCCGGCAGCCGACACGTCCACGACGCGCCCATAGGCGGCCCGGCGCAGGGCGAAGCGGGCGTACGTCGCCTCGCGCTCGACCGACGCGGCATCGCCGAGCCGTCGCAAGCGGGCCCGTCCGTCGGCCACGGTGACCGCGACGAGTGACCCGCGCACGATCGCGACGTAGAGCAGCGTCGTCGCACCGAGGCGGTCGGTGAGACGGTCGAGGTCGCGGCCGACGTGGCCCGTGCCTCCGGCGCGCAGCCGGCGGTAGCGGCTGCGCACCGCCGACTCCAGGCGCGCGCGTTCACGCACCAGGTGGTGCTCCTCCCCGCGGAGGGTGAGGCGGCGCGTCACGTCACGCAGCGCCGACACCTGGCTCGCCAGCTCCGGGTCGTCGGGCGGGCGCACGGACGGCCCGGTGAGGGCGGTCGCGCGCCAACGGTCGGTCCACCAGAGCACGGCCCGGGCGTCACCGGCCGCCGCCGCGTCGGCGACCGCGATCGAGACCAGGTCGAGCCCGTAGCCGCTCGCGAGGGCGCGCAGCTCGAGGTCGCCGATGAGCGACCGGTGCTCGTCGACGGCGTCCAGCCCCCGCCGGCAGGCGTGCCGGAGCGCGCGCCGGTCGCCGGCCTGCTCCGCGAGGAGCGCCTGGGCGAGCCAGGCCGCGGCCCGGGGCAAGGGTGCGCCGTCGCTGCGCCGTGCGGCGGCGTCACGGAGCGACTGAGACCGCAGGCGCTCGTGGCCCGTGTCGCCGGCGACCTGCGCCAGCAGCAGGAGGGCCTCCGGCAGGGACGGGTCGTCGAGTCGGCGCAGGACCCGTACGAGCGTCCGTGTCCGGTGCAGCAGCTCGGGCAAGGACGGGCGGGGCAGAGCGCTGACCCCCTCGGTGGTCCGCCGGGCCTCCTGCTCAGCGGCATATGCCGCCTCGAGCCCCAGCAGCGTCGCCCGAGCCGCCCAGCGGTGGCGACGGTGTGCACGGAAGGTCAGCTCGGCCTCGCGCGCACGCGAGGCTGCGGCCCCCCACCGGCCCTGCAGGAGCACGGCGCGCGCCGACGCGAGGAGCAGGTCGGCCCGCCACACCGGTGCCAGGTCGGGGCGGGCCAGGGCGGCCTCCAGCAGGCCCTCCGCCTCGGTGGCCAACCGGGCTGTGAGCAGTGCCTCGGCATGGTCGACGAGCTGCTCGACCGAGTCGACCCCGGCCGTCCGGTAGCGCTCCTCCGCCTGATCCATCAGCGTCAGGGCCACGACGACGTCGCCGCGCTGGAGAGCGACGAGGGCCCGGTTGCGTGCCGAGAGCGTCGCCTCCAGGACGGCACCCATCTCGAGGTGGACCGCCTCGGCGGCGGCGTAGTCCGCCGTCGAGCCGTCGGCGTCACCGAGGGCTCGGCGGGCGTCGCCGCGCGACCCGAGCGCCCGTCCCTCCCAGAGACGGTCGTGTGCCTGCCGGCTCAGCTCCACGGCGTGCGTGAGGTCCTGCACCGCCTCGTCGTAGCGACCCAGCAGCCAGAAGGTGCAGCCGCGCAGATGGAGCACCCGGTGCCGGGTGGGACCCGTGCTGAGCCGCAGCGCGCGTTCCAGCTGCAGCAGCCCCTGGGCGGTGCGCCCGGCGAAGACGAGTGTCGTGCCGAGCGTCGCCCGAACCTCCGCCTCGCGGTCGGGCCCGGCGCGACGGGCGTACGCCACGGCCCGTCTCGCCTGGTCGAGGGCGGCCTCGGTGCGCCCGCGGTCACGCTCGACGATCGCGAGCGCGTGGTGTGCGAGTGAACGCTCGTGCGGCCCGGCCGCGCCGGCCAGCAGCTCCAGAGCCGTTGTGGTGGCGAGGTCCGGCTGGGATATTGCGAGAGGGAGCAGGTCGTCCGCGACAGGGCTCGGGGGACGTGTATCAGCCGTGGCGGCCGCCTCGTCTGCTGCATGTCTGGCGTTCATGTCGGACCTGTTTCATGTCCCCGGCCCCGGAGGTAACTCATGACTACCAGTGATGATGGCAGCAACTCGGACGTGGGCGGGCGCGAAGACGTCCTGCGCGCGGTCCAGTGGTGGGACCCGTGGGACGACGGGGTGGTCACCGACCGATCCGACGTCCAGGTGCGCCGCATCGCCAGGGCGTTCCGACGAGCAGGACGCCACCTCGGGGTCGAGCGCGACGCGCACGGCGTGGCCCGCTACCTCTACCGGCCCGGCGTCGTCCTCGTCCGCGACGAGGACGTGCCGAGGGTCGTGACACACCTTGGCCTCGCCCACCCGGTCGACAAGGCCGGGGACGAGACGCCGCAGCAGACCGTCGGCCTGCACGCCCTCGTCCTGCCCGCCCGTGCGCACGTGCCCTCGGTCGTGGCCGAGCTCGACGACGCCCTCGGGGTCGGGGTGGCGACCCCGGACCACCTGATCCACGTGACGCCCGTGACGTGGTGCATGGCCAAGGAGCCGCAGCCCCGGTCCGTCGACTCCTTCGACGAGTCGGTCGTCCCGGAGAACATGGACGGACGCACCGGGCGCGTCGTCATCGTCGACACCGGCACCCTGCGCGACGTCGTCGCGGCGCACTCGTGGCTCGAGGGTGTGACGGGTCCGCCCGAGCCCCCGACCGTCGGCCACTACACGGGACACGGGACGTTCATCGCCGGGGTCGTGCGGACGTACGCGCCCGCTGCCGAGGTCCGCGTCGAGGCGGTGCTCTCGGTCGGGGGCGCGGCCTTCGAGACCGACGTCGTCAGGGGCCTGATCCGGGCCCTGCGGCACGCCCCGGACGTCCTCAACCTCTCGGGTGGCACGCGGACCCGCCGCAACCTGCCACTGCTGTCCTTCGAGGTCTTCTGGGAGCGACGGTTGCGTCACCTCGAGGGGACCGTGCTCGTTGCGGCCGCGGGCAACGACGGCGACCGCGGCCCGTTCTGGCCGGCGGCCTTTCCGTGGGCCGTGTCGGTCGGGGCGCTCGCCGACGAGGAGGGCAGCGCCCGCGCGGGCTTCTCGAACCACGGCAGCTGGGTCGACGTGTACGCGTTGGGCACTGACATCGTCAACGCCTTCCCCGAGGGGACCTACACCTACCGCGAGCCCCCGCTCGTCGGCCGCAAGGAGGACTTCCCGGACGGGCTCGCCGCCTGGAGCGGCACGTCGTTCGCGGCCCCCATGGTCGCCGGGCTCACGGTGTCGCGGATGACGTGGAGCGGCGAGAGTGCCCGTGGCGCGGTCGACGCGCTGCTCGATGTCGCCCGTGGTCAGGCGGGGGTCGGCGTCGGAGCCCGCCTGCTCGGCAGCGGCGACGCCAGCCCCACAGCCTGACCCGAGTGGTGACATCACCCGGTCGTCACAGGACGGTCGACGCCTCGGACGGTGGCAGACCCCGCGGGGTCGGCCACCGTCCGTGCCACCGCGTCAGGCGGGGGCGGGGGTGAAGCGCAGGTAGGGCTTGACCTCGTCGACGGCGTCGGCGCCGAAGCGCTCGCGGGCATCGGCGGTCGAGACCGTCGGGGCCACGATGACCTTCTGGCCCTCGCGCCAGTCGGCCGGCGTCGAGAACGGGCCGCTGTCGGTGAGCTGGAGCGCGTCGACGGCGCGGAGGATCTCGTCGAAGTTGCGGCCGACGCTCTTGGGGTAGGTCAGCGACAGGCGGACCTTGTTGGCCGGGTCGATGATGAAGACGGAGCGCACTCCGGAGGTGTCGCCCTCGCCGGGGTGGATCATGTCGTAGAGCTCGGAGACCTGGCGGGAGTCGTCGGCGATGATCGGGTAGCCGACGGTGGCACCGCTGACCTCCTCGATGTCGCCCTTCCACTCCTCGTGCTGCTCGATCGGGTCGACCGAGACGGCGAGCACCTTGACGCCGCGCTTGTTCCACTCTTCGTCGAGGGCGGCGACGCGGCCGAGCTCGGTGGTGCAGACCGGCGTGAAGTCGGCCGGGTGGCTGAACAGGACGGCCCAGCTGGCGTCCTTCCAGTCGTGGAAACGGATCGGGCCCTCGGTCGTCGTGGCCTCGAAGTCGGGGGCGATCTCGCCCAGTCGCGGTGTTGCCATTGGCTCGTCCTCTCGCGGTCGGGCGCACGGCGCGCCCCGGTCTGCGTGCCATTCTGGCCACGGAACCATGCATCGCGTTATGGCTGTCCAAATGTTGTGACGCACATCCAGTCGACTCCCAGCCGACTCACGGACACTGCGCGTGACATCTGTCGCCATCCCTAGGAGCCCCCGACGTGAGCGCCCTGCTCGACACCCTCACCACCCAGATCCTGCACGCACCGGTGTGGCTCGTGCTCCTCGTCGTGGGTGTGGTCGTGTTCGTCGAGGACGCGCTCTTCGTCGGCTTCGTCGTGCCCGGTGAGACCGTCGCCATCCTCGGTGGCGTGGCCGCGTCGCTCGGGCACGTACCGCTCGCCGCGGTCCTCATCGTCGTCGTCGTGGCCGCGATCGTCGGCGACACCGTCGGTTTCGAGGTCGGCCGGCATCTCGGGGGTCGGGTGGTGGCCCTGCGCGCCTTCGACCGGCACCGTGAGCGCATCGACCAGGCGCAGGGCTTCCTCGGCCGCCGCGGCGGCGCCGCCGTCTTCCTCGGCCGCTGGACCGCGTTCCTGCGCGCTGTGATGCCGGCCCTGGCCGGGATGTCGAAGATGCACTACCCGACCTTCCTCGTCTGGAATGCCGCCGGCGGGATCGCCTGGGGGAGCGTCGTCGTCACGGCCGGCTACCTCGCGGGGCGCTCCTATGCCCGGGTGGAGACTTGGCTCGGGCGCGGTGCTGCCGTCGCCGTGGGTGCCGTCGTCGTGGTCGCCCTCGTCGTGTGGCAGGTGCGCCGCCACCGCGCCGAGGGCGCCGAGAGTTCCGAGGGTGCCGACGGGGAGGTCGGCGAGAACCCCTCGCGTATGCCGTCAGCAGGGTGACCCGACAGCGTTCGCTCCCGCTCGCCCGGGCGCAGCGGCGCCGGTGACGCCGGTGACGCCGGTGACGCCGGATGTCGTGCTCGTCACGATCCGGTCGCGGGCGCCCCGTTTGGTCCCCGGTTGCTCGTGCACCTGCGATGCTCCCCGTCGTGACCGCCGAACTGCCGCCTCCGAGTGGGCCGCCGCAGCCGACCCCCGACGTCGATGCTCCGACCCACCCGGCCGCTGACTCCTCCCACCTGATGACCGTGCCGGTGCCGATGGCGCCGCCACCGCTCATGCCTCCCGTCGGGACCGAAGACGGGCCGTCCGGCCCGCCTGGCGGAGCCAGCTCGACGTCTCCCAGCCCGTCGGCCACAGGTGGGCTGCCCTACCAGCCGTCGGCCGTGCCGGGCAGCAACGGGCTGGCGATCGCGGCTCTGTGCTGCGGCCTGGCCGGCATCGTCCCGATCGCCGCCGTCGTGGCGATCGTGCTCGGCGCCGTCGCCCTGAACCAGCTGCACCAGCGGGTCCAGCGAGGCCGGGGGATGGCCATCACGGGCATCGTGCTCGGCGTGCTCTGGCTGCTGGCATGGGCCGTCTTCGTCGTCGCGGCCGTGCTGACGGGCCAGCCCGAACGCGACGCGGCCGGTGCGGTCACGCAGACCACCGACGCCTACGTCGAGGACCTCGAGGCCGGAGACTGCTTCTCCGGCGCCGGCCGGCAGGAGGTCGACAGCGTCACGATCCTCCCGTGCGGCTCACCGCACCAGAGCCAGGTCGTGACGATCTACACGATGCCCGCCGGGCCGTGGCCCGGCGAGGACACGGTGGTCGCGGCTGCCGAGAAGGGCTGCACCGACAAGGCCGACCCGCTCATCACCGACCGCGCCTACAACGCCCTGCGTCCGTCCTTCATCTACCCGCAGGACGCGTACTCCTGGCGCGGCAGCCGCGAGATCGTCTGCGTCGTCGAGGCCGCCAAGGGGACGACGACCGGCACGGCCCTCAGGTAGCCACCCACGTCGCAGTGCCCGCGTATGCGTGAGGCCCCCTCCCGGACGGAAGGGGGCCTCACGGCATACAAGACCGCGCGGTCGTGACCGAAGGGTCAGCGCTCCTCGGTGCCCGCGATGAAGGCCTCGAGCTTGGCGCGACCGAGGTCGTCCGGGCGCTGCTCCGGCGGGGACTTCATGAGGTAGGACGAGGCGGACAGCAGGGCGCCGCCGATGCCACGGTCCTTGGCGATCTTCGCCGCACGGATGGCGTCGATGATGATGCCGGCAGAGTTGGGGGAGTCCCACACCTCGAGCTTGTACTCGAGGTTCAGCGGCACGTCTCCGAAGGCGCGACCCTCGAGGCGGACGTAGGCCCACTTGCGGTCGTCGAGCCACGCGACGTAGTCGGACGGGCCGATGTGGACGTTCTTGCTGTCGACGAGACCCGAGAGCGAGCCGGTCAGGTTGGACGTGACGGCCTGGGTCTTGGAGACCTTCTTGGACTCGAGGCGCTCGCGCTCGAGCATGTTCTTGAAGTCCATGTTGCCGCCGACGTTGAGCTGGTACGTCCGGTCGAGCGCGACGCCGCGGTCCTCGAAGAGCTTGGCCATGACGCGGTGCGTGATCGTCGCGCCGACCTGGCTCTTGATGTCGTCGCCGATGATCGGCACGCCGGCGGCCTCGAACTTCGCGGCCCACTCGGGGTCGGAGGCGATGAAGACCGGGAGCGCGTTGACGAAGGCGACCTTCGCGTCGATGGCGCACTGGGCGTAGAACTTGTCGGCCTGCTCGGAGCCCACCGGGAGGTAGGAGACGAGGACGTCGACCTTGCGGTCCTTGAGGACCTGCACGACGTCGACCGGCTCGGCGCCGGACTCGTCGATCGTCTGGCGGTAGTACTTTCCGAGACCGTCGAGCGTGTGGCCGCGCTGGACCTCGACACCCGTGGTGGGGACGTCGGCGATCTTGATGGTGTTGTTCTCGGAGGCGTTGATGGCCTCGGAGAGGTCCTTGCCGACCTTCTTGTCGTCGACGTCGAACGCGGCGACGAACTCGACGTCAGAGACGTGGTACTCGCCGAACTTGACGTGCATCAGGCCGGGGACGCCGGTGGTGGCGTCAGCGTCCTTGTAGTACTCGACGCCCTGCACGAGCGAGCTCGCGCAGTTGCCGACGCCGACGATGGCGACGCGTACGGATCCCATGGATCACTCCTTGTTGTTGGTGGTCGTGCTCTGGGGGGTGGTGATGTCTGTGGTGGCGAGGCCGGGCTCGTCATAGGCCGCAGGGCCCGGGTCGAGGGCCGCGCGGCGTTCGGCGACGATGAGCTCCTCGAGCCAGCGCACCTCGCGCTCGGCGCGCTCCTCGCCGTGCTGCTGGAGGGCGAGGGTGTAGCTGTCCATCCGCTCGCGACGGGCTTGCGAGGCGTCGCGGATGTTGGCGAGCCGCTCCTCGAGCCGGGAGCGCCGGCCCTCGAGGATGCGCAGGCGTACCTGCGCCTCGGTGCGGGAGAAGAAGGCGAAGCGGACGTCGAAGTCGTCGTCGTCCCAGGCGTCGGGGCCGCTGGCCGCGACGAGGTCCTGGAAGTGCTCCTTGCCGTCTGCGGTCAGCTCGTAGGTGATGCGGGGGCGTTTGCTGCTGCCCGTCGGCGCCTCGGTGGTCTCGTGGATCCAGCCCGAGTCGACGAGGTGGCGCAGCGCCGGGTAGAGCGAGCCGTAGGACAGCGCTCGGAAGATGCCGAGCGCCGTGGTGAGCCGCTTGCGCAGCTCGTAGCCGTGCAGCGGGCCGTCGTGGAGCAGGCCGAGCACCGCGAACTCGAGCAGCGCAGCGCGGCGGCTCTGAGGACGTTCGGACTTCGGCACACCTTCACCATACACGCAGATATATCGCTGCGATACATCACACCGACGCATCGCGACGGCCGCCCCACGTGCTAGGCGTCCGGGCCGCTGTGGCCTGGACCGGAGCCGAGGTCGTCAGGACTCGGGGATGTAGACGGCCACGAGCCGGACGCCCGTCGCGGAGACCGCCCCGTCGTGACGCAGGGTCACGGTGCCTTCGGGCCGGGCCGGCTGTGCCGCCGTCGTCAGGCCGCCTGAGATGGCGGTGCTCTCGTCGACGAGTCCGGTGAGGTGCTCGGCCCCGACGGAGGGGCCACCGGTGCCGGCATACCCGTAGGTGACGAGGAACGGCCGACCGCCGGGTGTCGGGACGACGAGCTCGTCGCGCGTCGTCGCGTCGGCGACCGAGACCCGGCCGTCGAGGCGGTAGCGGTAGCCCTCACGCTCGATGACGTCGGGGAGGACCGTGACCGGCTTGCCGGACAGGTCCCTGATCAGGGTCTGGGCGCCCTGCTCGTAGACGGCGCCGGTGAGCTGGGCACCGTCGACGGAGGCCGGCTTGCTCGTCTTCGCGTCGACCAGCTGGATGCGCACGGAGGCAGCTCGGCCCACCGTCAGGTCGGTCCAGCCCTGGCCCGGCTCGCCGGGGACGGTTCCCCCGGGCGGTAGGTCGCGCTGCTGCGGTCGGCCGCCCGAGCACGAGCTGCCGAAGAAGCCTGTGGTCCCCCGGAGGCTGACCGTGACCATGTACGTCGCGGCCTCGGTCTGGGTCAGGCCGGGCAGGAAGCACTCGGCACCGACCGACGCGTGAGTCGTCGTGGGGGTCCACATCAGGGTGAACTGCCCCTGGCCGCGGTCGCCGATGAAACCGGCGACCAGGGTGTCGTCGGCCACCTGGGCCCGGTAGCGCAGGCCGTCCTTGACGACGTCGCCGGGAGCGTCGGGGACGGAGCGGAGCGGCATGCCGTCGGCTCCGAGCATCGGGGCGGCGCTCGACGGCGACCCGGCGGGCATGGTCGGTGCGGGACGGCCGAGCGAGGACACGACACCGACGGCGAGGGCGGCGACGGCGAGCGTCGCGACCGAGCCTGCGGCGACCGCGCGACGCCGCTTCGTGTGGCGCACCCGGTCGGCGACCCCGGCCGTGAAGTCGCGGGCGCTGCCGAGGTCGTCGGCGTGGGTGGTCAGCTCGTCGCGCAGGTCGGTGAGGTTCATCGGACACGCTCCTCGTCGGAGGTCGGGCTCAGGGTGGGGTCGATGCGGAGCTTGGCCAGCGCACGGCTCGCCTGGCTCTTCACGGTGCCGACGGAGCACTGCAGGATCTCGGCGGTCTCGATCTCGGACAGGTCCTCGTAGAAGCGGAGCACGACGACGGCCCGCTGGCGCTTCGGCAGCCGAGCGAGAGCCCGCCAGAGGTCGGTGCGGTCGTCGACGCGTCCGTCCTCGGGGCGGTGCCCGGCACCCGCGGCACGCTCGGGCGGATCGGCCGTGGCCTGCTCGCCGTTCCAGCGCCGCCGCCACCAGCTCGAGTACGTGTTGACCATGACCCGGCGGACGTACGCGTCGGGCTGGCCGTCGATGCGGCCCCAGGCGAACCACGCCTTGGCGAGGGAGGTCTGCACGAGGTCCTCGGCGAGCGCGCGGTCGTGGGTCAGGAGGTATGCCGTCCGCAACAGTCGGGTGGAGCGCGTCGCCACGAAGTCGTCGAAGGACCCTCGGTCCACGGCTCGTCCCCCTGTCAGCGGCCCGGCGGAGAGGCTGCTCGCCCCGGCGTCGGTGCCTGTCACTGTCGTCACATCCTGCAGGACCGGCTGACCCCGGAGAAAGGTTGCACGCCGCACCCGGGTATGTGACAACAGTCTGTGGGGCGCTTGTGCGGGTCGTGTGAGCCGCCTCCGTGGTTTCGTCGTCCCGGTGCCGGTCAGGTCATACTGAGTGGCGGCCCGGGACGGTTTCTCGGGCCTGATCAGTGAATGGAGCAGGTTGTGACGCAGAGCAGGCGCGACATCCGCGCTGCCCAGCAGGCGGCCGGCAAGGGCCGGCCCCAGCGCGGAGGGAATGGCAACGGCACGGGCCGGTCGACCGGAGGCACCGGCTTCGACGACGGTGACGGCGAGGGCCGCACCGGCTGGAAGAAGTGGGTGCTCGGCACGCTCAAGTGGGGCTCGATCGCCGCCGCCGTCCTGCTCGTGCTCGGCGTCGTCGGCGTCGTCGTCGCCTACAACCAGACCGCCATCCCGCAGCCCAACGAGCTGGCCAACAAGCAGGTCTCGATCGTCTACTACAGCGACGGCAAGACCGAGCTCGACCGCATCGCCGTCCAGGACGGCAACCGTGAGTCGGTCAAGCTCAAGCAGGTGCCGAAGTTCGTCCAGGACGCGCACATCGCCGCCGAGGACCGCACGTTCTACCAGAACAACGGCATCTCGGTCGGCGGCATCCTGCGCGCCGTCAAGACGAGCGTCACCGGTGAGGCCCAGGTCGGTGGCTCCACGATCACCCAGCAGTACGTCAAGAACTACTTCCTGACCCAGGACCGCACGCTCTCCCGCAAGGCCAAGGAGATCCTCATCGCGGTGAAGATCGACGGCCAGCTCTCCAAGGCCGAGATCCTCGAGAAGTACCTCAACACGATCTACTACGGCCGCGGCGCCTACGGCATCCAGAGCGCGGCCAAGGCGTACTTCGGCAAGGACGTCTCCAAGCTGACCGTCGGTGAGGGCGCCGTCCTGGCGTCGGTCATCAACGCGCCGTCGCTCTACGACCCGGCCAACGGCGACACGGCCGAGGCCAACCTCACGAAGCGCTACGCCTACGTCCTCGACGGGATGGTGCAGGAGGGCTGGCTCAGCGCGGCCGAGCGGGCGAAGTACACCGGGCTGCCGAAGATCCAGGCCTACAAGGGCAACAAGTCCTCGTCGGGGCCCAACGGCTACATCACCGCCCAGGTCAAGCGCGAGCTCCTCTCCACCGGCCTGACGGACCAGGAGATCGACAACGGCGGCCTGCGCATCGTCACGACGATCGACAAGAAGGCCCAGACCGCGGCCGTCGCGGCGATGAAGGACAACCTGCCCAAGAAGGTGACCGGCGGACTCGTCGCGGTCCGTCCCGGCGACGGCGCGGTCGTCGCGATGTACGGCGGCGCCGACTACGCGAAGAGCCAGTACAACACCTCGACGCAGGCGATCATGCAGGGCGCCTCGAACTTCAAGCCGTTCGCCGTCCTGGCCGCCGTCCGGGACGGGATCTCGACCAAGACGAAGTTCGACGGCGACCAGCCGCAGGAGATCGCCGGCACGAAGATCACCAACTTCGGTGACCGCTCCTACGGCATGGTCGACATGCGCCGGATGATCGGCCGCTCGATCAACACGGCCTTCGTCAACCTCAACAACACGATCACGCCGGCCCTGACCCGACAGGCGGCCATCGACGCAGGCATCCCGGAGCGCACTCGTGGACTCGGCACCGACCTGACCAACGTCCTCGGCACCGCCTCCCCCCACGTCATCGACATGGCCACGGCCTACTCCACCATCGCGGCGCAGGGCGTACGGGCCAAGCCGTACTTCGTCAAGAAGGTCACGTCGACCACCGGTGACTTCACGTACGAGGCCAAGCCGCAGACGAAGCGCGCCTTCGACAAGGACGTGACCGCCGACGTCACCGATGCGATGACCTACACCGTCAAGGACGGCGGCACCGCGACGAAGCTCCAGCGCCTCGGCCGGCCCATCGCCGGCAAGACGGGCACCTCGTCCGAGGCGAAGTCGATCTGGTTCTCCGGCTTCATCCCGCAGCTGGCGGTGTCGATCGGCATGTACAAGCCCGACTCCGACGGCAACCCGCAGACGCTGACGAGCTCCGAGGACACCAACCTCACGGGTGGCACGATCCCCGCCGACGTCTTCTACGACTTCATGAAGGTCGTGACGGAGAACATGGAGGTCCAGGACTTCCCGAGCCGCGTCGGTGTCGGCGACGACAAGATCCCGACGCCGACCCCGACGTTCACGCCGCCGCCACAGACGACGACGACGACCCAGGCGCCGGCCACGACGACGACCGAGGCGCCGACCACCACGACGGCACCGCCGACGACGACGACGCAGCAGCCGACGAAGACGAAGGGCACCGGGAAGCCCCAGCCGACCACGACGCAGCCGACGATCACGATCCCGTTGCCCGGGGGACCGTCGCCCACCTCGACCAAACCCGGCAACGCCCCATGAGGCGGGGGCGGGCCGGTGACCGTGCCGGGGTGACGGGATGACCGTCCGGTGACCGAGAAGGTCGACGACCCCGTCGTGCGGGCGGCCTCCGAGCTCATCGGAGGCCCCCGCGGACGGTATGCCGCGGCCCGTGAGCTCCCGTGGGTGCTCACGGCCGCTCTGCTGTCCGCCCTGACGGCCGTCACCGCCGGTCTCGCGATCCTGCTGCGGGCGCCCTGCCTGCGCACCGGCTTCGCGGGCGACACCCAGTTCTGGAGCGCCTGCTACGCCGACCTTCCTACGGCGTACCGGGACGCGAACGTCAAGGCCGGCCTCGCGGCATACCTCCAGGGTGGCGACGGCGCACCGGTCACCGGGCAGCCGCCCCTGACCGGGCTCGTGCTCACGGCCGTGGCCAGCCTCGCCCCCGACGACGGGTCGCTCAAGACGCGGGCTGCGTGGTACTTCGCGCTGTGGTCGGTGCTGCTGACCCTCCTGCTGCTCGTCATCGTGTGGCTCGTCGCGTCGTCGGCCGCGCGACCCATCTCGGCGGCGCACGTCGCGCTCTCCCCCGTCGTCGTGCTGGCGGGGTTCGTCTCGGCCGACCTGCTCGGCGTGGCGCTGGCCAGCGCCGGGATGTGGGCGTGGTCGCGGCGCAACCCGACGCTCGCGGGAGTGCTGCTCGGGCTCGCCATCGGGGCGCGGACCTACCCCGTGCTCATCCTCGTCGCGATCGCGCTGCTCTGCGTGCGGTCCGGTCGGCTGCACGAGATGGGTCGCGTCGTCGGCTACGCGCTGCTGACGTTCGGCGCGCTGCTCTCCGGGCTCTGGCTGCTCAACCGCGAGGCGGCCGCCTCCCCCTACCAGGGGTGGGCGTCGGCCGGAGCCGGCTACGGCTCACCGTGGCTGCTCCCGCAGCTCGCCGGGCACCCGCTGCCCACCGGGGCCGTCACGGCGCTCGCCGTCGTCGGCTGGCTCGTCGCCCTCGTGGCCGGTGCCGTGCTCGCGCTGTCGTCGGCCCGGCGACCGACGATCGCCGAGGTGTCGCTCGTCATGGTCGGCATCGTGCTCGTCACCGGCAAGTCGTTCACCGTGCAGAGCTCGGTGTGGCTCCTGCCCCTCGTCGCGTGGTGTGCCCTCCAGTGGCGGGACCACCTCATCTGGGCCGGGGCCGAGACGCTCAACTTCGTCGCGGTGTGGCTGACGATCGCAGCGACGACCGTGCCCGATCGTGGGTTGCCGGCGTCGTGGTACGCGTTCTTCTCGATGCTGCGCGTCGTGGCCGTGCTGTGGCTCGTGGCCGTCGTGTGGCTGCGGGCCCGCGACCGGTGGAGCCGGTCGAAGGGGGAGCCCGACGACCTCGCGGGCCCGATGAGCGGCGCCGAGGACCGACTCATCGTCCGCTTCTCCTGACCCGTGCGGACGCGCCGGCGCCACGATTTCGGTGTATGCCGTCCGGCCCGGTAGTCTTGCCCAGTTCGCCGTGTGCCCGGTGCCCTGTGGATCGAGCCGACTCGATGTCGGTGAGGTCTGCGAGGCTGAACCCGGCTGGTAGATCAGGCCGGGCCCCAGGCTCGCGGCGGGACGAATGCAACCCTCCTGTCACGAGAGAGACTCGTGACCGCCGAGACCAGAGGAGGTGGGTTAGAAGCATGCGTCAGTACGAACTCATGGTCATCCTCGACCCGGAGACCGAAGAGCGCACCGTCGACAAGACGATGGACAAGTTCCTCACCGTCGTGAAGAACGACGGGGGCACCGTCGAGAACGTCGACATCTGGGGCCGCCGCCGTCTTGCCTACGACATCAAGAAGAAGTCCGAGGGCATCTACGTCGTCGTCAACATGACGACCGAGCCGGCCACCGCCCAGGAGCTCGACCGCCAGCTGAACCTCAGCGAGTCGGTCATGCGCACCAAGCTGCTGCGCCCCGGCGCCTGATTCAGCGAAGTTACTGATCCGCTCGATCAACCGACGAAGGACTGGTCCATGGCAGGCGACACCGTCATCACGATCATCGGCAACCTGACCGCCGACCCCGAGCTGCGTTTCACGCCGTCCGGGGCCGCGGTCGCGAACTTCACCGTGGCCTCGACGCCGCGGCAGTTCGACCGCCAGAGCAATGAGTGGAAGGACGGCGAGACGCTGTTCATGCGCTGCTCGGTGTGGCGCGACGCGGCGGAGAACGTCGCCGAGTCGTGCCAGCGGGGCATGCGCGTGATCGTGTCCGGCCGGCTGAAGTCTCGTTCCTACGAGACGAAGGAAGGCGAGAAGCGCACCGTCGTGGAGATGGACGTCGACGAGATCGGCCCGTCCCTGCGCAGCGCCACCGCCAAGGTCAACAAGACCCAGCGCGGCGCGGGCGGTGGCGGCGGCTTCGGCGGCGGCCAGGGCCAGGGCGGCGGCTGGAGCGGTGGCTCCGGTGGCCAGGCCGAGGACCCGTGGGCGACCGGCGGCTCCGCCGGTGGCCAGGCGGCCCCGGCTGCAGGTGGCCAGCAGGGCGGCGGCTGGAGCGGTGGCTCCGGCGGCGGCCAGCCGGCTGCCGGTGGCCAGCAGGGTGGTGGTTGGGGCGCAGCCCCCAGCTACGACGAGCCCCCCTTCTGATCGAGCAGGTCAGCACCGTCGTCCGGTGACGCAGCCGGACGGCACACCCCGTAGTTCTGAAACCCATCCCGGGGCACGAAACCCCGGGCTCTCATCAAGAAGGAGAGCACCACGATGGCAAAGCCCGTTGTGCGCAAGCCCAAGAAGAAGGCCAACCCGCTGAAGGCGGCGAAGGTCGAGAACATCGACTACAAGGACACTGCGCTCCTGCGCAAGTTCATCTCCGACCGCGGCAAGATCCGCGCGCGTCGCGTGACCGGTGTGTCCACCCAGGAGCAGCGCCTCATCGCCACGGCCGTCAAGAACGCCCGTGAGATGGCCCTGCTGCCCTACTCGAGCTCGGCTCGCTGAGCCGGTTTCGGGAACGAGGAGAACACCATGAAGCTCATTCTCACGCACGAGGTCACCGGTCTCGGTGCTGCTGGTGACATCGTCGAGGTCAAGGACGGCTACGGCCGGAACTTCCTCATGCCGCGCGGTCTCGCGACCCCGTGGACCAAGGGCGGCCAGAAGCAGGTCGACGCCCTGACCAAGGGCCGCGCGGTCCGCGAGATCAAGGACCTCGACACCGCCAAGGGTGTCAAGGGCCAGCTCGAGGCCACGTCGGTCAAGGTCCCGGCCAAGTCCGGCCAGTCCGGTCGCCTCTTCGGCGCCGTCAGCAACGGCGACATCGCCGCGGCCGTCAAGGCTGCCGGTGGCCCGGAGCTCGACAAGCGCAAGATCGAGGTCAAGCAGGCCATCAAGACGCTCGGCTCCTACGAGGCGACCGTCCGTCTGCACCCCGAGGTCGCGGCGACCCTCAAGTTCGAGGTCGTCCCCGCCTGACCGTCGAGGTCTGACACGTCGAAGGGCCGGCTCCGCACACGCGGAGCCCGGCCCTTCGTCATGCCCCGCCCGACGGTGCGGTCGCACCGGTTGCACAGGTTGCCAAGGTCGAACAGGTCGCACAGGTCGCACAGGTCGCTGCGCGTCTGCCGGCCACGTGCACACCCTCAGGTCGGCCGCACGCCGTGCACGGCGTGCCGCTGACCCGAAGGTGTGCCGGCGGCTCGGATGCCCGCGGTCGGTCAGCTGGAGTCGCGGACGACGAGCTCGGTGTCGAGCGTCGTGACCCGGGGCGGGGACTCGCCCGCGAGCAGGCGCAGCAGGGTGTCGGCCATGACGACGCCCATCTCCCGGGCGGGCTGGGCCACGGTGGTCAGGCCGACCTTGCCGCGGGTGGCGTACTCGCTGTTGTCGAAGCCGACGACGGCGACGTCCTCGGGCACCCGCAGCCCGCGCTCCTCGAGCGCGAGCAGCGCCCCGCTCGCCATGAGGTCGCTCGCGACGAAGAGCGCGTCGATGTCGGGGTACTCGTCGATGAGGGTCAGCGCGGCGCGGATGCCACCGGCCTCGGTGAAGTCGCCCCGCGCCAGGCGGTGGTCGGGCAGCCCGCCCCCCGCGAGGGCGTCGCGCCAGCCCTGCTCGCGGTCGACCGAGGCCGGCATGTCGGCCGGGCCCGTGATCGTCGCGATCGCCGTGCGCCCGCGATCGATGAGGTGCTGGGTGCCCCGGACGCCGCCGAGGCGGTTGTCGACGTCGATGTAGTAGTCGCCGTCGACGGCCGCCTCACCGATCGGCCGGCCACCGAAGACGACCGGCAGGGAGCGGCTGAGCGAGGTGAGGAAGTGGTCGCCGGAGTGGTGCGAGACGACGATGGCCCCGTCGACGTTGCCGCCGAGCAGGTAGCGCTTCGTCTTCTCCGAGGGCGAGCTCGGGCTGGTCAGCTGGAGGTTGAGCACGTAGTCGCTGTCGTCGAGCCGGTCGCTGATGCCCTGGACGACGTCGGCGAAGTAGGGGTCGCCGAAGAAGCGGTGGGTGTCCTCGGGCACGACGAGGGCGATCGACATCGTCGCGCGGGCCACGAGCGACCGTGCGGCCCGGTTGGGCACGTAGTCGAGCTCGGCGATGGCCTTCTCGACGACGGCGAGAACGTCCGGGCTGACCCGGGGCGAGCCGTTGATGACGCGCGAGACCGTGGCCCGGGACACGCCGGCCACCCGGGCGACCTCCTCGAGGGTGGGGCGCCCGACGGGGGTGGCGGGCGTCCCGTCGCTCATGCTGTCGATTCTCCTGCTGGTTCGTCGCCGTCGCCGCTCCCGGCCGGATCGTCCCACGGGGTGGGCAGCCGGCGCGTCGCGATGATGCGGGCGTAGTCGAGGGCGCTCGCCTTGGGCGTGCGCACCTGGGTGTCGTAGTCGACTCGGACGATACCGAAGCGCTTGGCGTAGCCCCAGGCCCATTCGAAGTTGTCGAGCAGGGACCAGTAGAAGTAGCCGCGCACGGGCACCCCCGCGTCGATGGCGTCGAGGACCGCGCCCAGGTGCGCGCGGACGTATGCCGTCCGGCCGCGGTCGTCGACGAAGCCGTCCTCGTCGGGGACGTCGTCGAAGGCGGCGCCGTTCTCCGTCACGTGCAGGGCCACGCCGGCCGGGCCGGCGTAGTCCTGCTGGAGCCGGACGAGCAGGCGGGTCAGCCCCTCGGGCTGGATCTCCCAGTCCATCGCGGTGACGGGCAGGCCGCGGGGGTGGCGGTGCGCGTCGTCGGCCGCGGGGAAGGGCGAGCGGGTGACCCGGCCGCCGTTGACGCTGTCGTCGAGTGTGGCGACCGGTGGCTCGTGCCCGATGGCCTCGCCGTTGTAGTAGTTGACGCCGAGGACGTCGATGGGCGTCGAGATGACGTCGAGGTCGCCGTCCATGATGTGGTCCTCGAGGCCCAGATGGCGGACGTCCTCGAGGAGATCGGCGGGGTACTCGCCGCGGAAGATCGGGTCGAGGAAGACCCGGTTCATCTGGGCGTCGATCCGGCGCGCCGCGTCGACGTCGCGCGGGTCGGACGGGTCGACCGGGTCGGCGACCGTGAAGTTGAGCGTCAGGCCGAGCTCGAGCGCGGCGTCGCGAGCCCGCAGCTCCTGCACGACCCTGCCGTGACCGAGCATGAGGTGGTGCGCGGCGGCGAGGCCGTCGGCGGGTGAGGTGCGTCCCGGCGCGTGCATGCCGGCCGTGTAGCCGAGGAAGGCCGAGCAGAAGGGCTCGTTGAGGGTCGTCCAGGTGCTCACCCGGTCGCCGAGCCGGTCGTGCACGGCCAGGGCGTAGTCGACGAAGCGGTCGACGGTCTCACGGGAGGTCCACCCGCCACGGTCCTCGAGGGCCTGGGGCAGGTCCCAGTGGTAGAGCGTCAGCCACGGCGCGATGTCCGACGCGATGAGCGAGTCGACGAGCCGCTCGTAGAAGTCGAGGCCCTTGGCGTTGACCGGGCCGCCGGCGGGGCAGACGCGCGCCCACGACGTCGAGAAGCGGTAGGACTGCATCCCCAGCGTCTTCATGAGGGCGACGTCAGCGGCATACCGGTGGTAGTGCTCGCAGGCGACGTCACCGGTGTCCCCGTTCACGACGGCGCCCGGGGTGTGCGAGAAGGTGTCCCAGATGGAGTCGGTGCGCCCGTCCTCGTGGCGAGCCCCCTCGATCTGGAAGGCGGCGGTTGCGACGCCGAGGACGAAGTCCTGCGGCACCGGGCGGGACTGTGCCACAGCACGACCGGTGGCCGAGGTCGTGAGCGGCTGGTGGGTGTGCGGCTGGTCGGTCATCCCTTGACTGCTCCTTGCATGATGCCGGAGACAAGCTGCCTCCCGGCGAAGACGAACAGGACGATGAGGGGCAGTGCCATGAGCACGACCCCGTTGAGCACGAGGGAGTAGTCGACGAAGTAGGCGGCCTGCAGCTGCTGCAGGGCGACGGGCAGCGTCGGGTTGCCTGGGTCGAGGATGATGAACGGCCAGAAGAAGTTCGTCCACGTCGCGATGAAGGTGAACAGGCCGAGCATCGCCGCACCGGGGCGGGCGGCAGGTAGGGCGATGGACCAGAAGGTGCGCAGCGTCGACGCGCCGTCGACGCGCGAGGCCTCGATGAGCTCGTCGGGCAGCGCCTCCTGGAGGTACTGCGTCATCCAGAAGACGCCGAACGCGCTGACGGCACTGGGCAGGATGACGGCCCACAGGCTGCCGATCCAGCCGAGCTTGCTCATGACGATGAAGAGCGGCACGATCCCGAGCTGGGTCGGCACGGCCATCGTCGCGATGACGAAGACGAGCAGACCGTTGCGGCCCCGGAAGCGCAGCTTGGCGAACGCGAAGCCGGCCATGGCCGAGAAGAGCACGACGAGCACGGCCACCGTGGAGCTGACGAGGATGCTGTTGCCGAGCGCCTTCCAGAACGGGATCGTCGTCACGACGGTGCTCGCGTTCTGGAGGAAGTGCCCGCCGGGGACCAACGAGAACGGGTCCTGCACGATGGCGACGGAGTCCTTGCTGCCGCTGACGTAGGACCACCAGAGCGGGAACGCCGAGCCGACGAGGACGATCGCGAGGAAGACGTAGGCCGTCGGCCCGGCCTGGGTGCGGCGCACGAGCCTCGTGCCCCGCCGGGGCTTCACGACGGGTGCGGGGGTCAGGGTCGGGGCGGTCATCGCTGTCCCTTCGAGGCGATCCGGCGGGTGACGAGGAAGTTGACGACCGCGAAGACGATGACGATGAGGAAGAGCATCCACGCCACGGCGGCCGCTCGGCCGAAGTTCTTCTGCGTCCAGCCGAGCTGGTAGAGGTAGAGGGTCAGCGTCTGCCACTGGCGGTCGGCGCCGCCCAGGCCGTACTGGTCGTACATCCGGGGCTCGTCGAAGATCTGCAGGCCGCCGATCGTCGAGGTGATGACGACGAAGATGATCGTCGCGCGCAGCTGCGGGATGGTGATCGAGAAGAAGGTGCGGATGCGGCCCGCGCCGTCGATCATGGCCGCCTCGTAGTAGTCGCGCGGGATGGCCTGCATGGCGGCGAGGAAGATCAGGGCGTTGTAACCGGTCCACCGGAAGTTGACCATCGTCGCGATGGCCACATGGCTGGGCAGGACCTCCTTGTGCCACTGGATCGGGTCGATGCCGACGAGACCGAGCAGGTGGTTGACGAGCCCGAACTTGTCACCGAAGAGGTCGCTGAAGATGAGGGCGACGGCGACGGGGGCCACGACGTAGGGCAGCAGCACGCCCATCCGCCAGAAGGTGCGCGCCCGCAGCCCGCTGTCGAGGGCGGCGGCGATGACCAGCGCCGCGATGACCTGCGGCACGCTCGAGAGCAGGAAGATGCTCACGGTGTTCTTCAGCGCGTTCCAGAAGTAGGGCTGCGCGAGGACGTCCGCGTAGTTCTTGAGCCCGACGAAGTCGCCCTGGCCCCCGATGAGGCTCCACTTGTGGAGCGACACCCACGCCGTGTAGAGCAGCGGGAAGAGCCCGACGATGCCGAAGAGGATGAAGAACGGCGAGACGTACGCGTAGGGCGCGCCCTTCTCGTCGAGCTTGGTCAGGCGACGGCGCCAGCCCGAGCGGGGTGGGAGGGGCGTGCGCTGCACGATCGCCGCGGCGCCGGCCGGGTCCGGCTGCGTCGTACGGGTGGGGGACTGAACGGTCATGGCGCTTCCGATGGTAGGGCGGACGGCCCGGTGCCCGGGTGAACGGTGAGGGGTGCACCGGGCCGTCCGCAGTCGGCTGGTCGACGGGCCGGGCGTTCGACCCGTCGACCGGCGGGATCAGGTCAGCCGAGGGCCTTGACGTCGCCGACCCACTTGTCCCACGACTCCTGCGGAGCGGTGCCCTGCTCCACGCGGGTCAGGGCCTGCTGCATCGCGTCGTTGATCGCGAAGTAGTGGGTGCCCTTGTACGGCGTGATGGTGACGGCCTTGGCGCGTTCGGCGAAGATCTGGCCGGTCGGCGCGTTGTTGAAGGAGGCGACCGTGAAGGAGAGCAGGTCCTGGCTCTCGAGGGCCTGCTTCTGGCTCGGGAAGGCGCCGACCTTCTTGAAGGCCTTGATCTGCTGCTCGGGCGCGGTCAGCCACGCGGCGAGCTCCTGGGCCTCCTTCGGGTGGGCGCTCTGCTTCGGCACGGTCAGGTACGAACCGCCCCAGTTGCCACCGCCACCGGGGAAGGTGTTGGCGACGTCCCAACCCTTGACGCCCTTGGCGTTGCCCTCGATGATCCCGACCATCCAGCCGGGGCAGAGCATCGTCGCGAAGCCGTTCTTCTGGTAGCTCGCGGTCCAGTCGTCGCCCCACTGCTGGAGCTTGGCCGAGAGACCGTCGGTGATGCCGGCCTGGATGACCTGGTCGTAGACCTTCTTGACGGCGGGGTTGTCCGTCGCGGTGATCGCGTCGTCGCTCGGGTTCTCGTAGGCGGCCTCGAGCTGGTTGACCATGCCCTGGTACGTGGCCCCGATGCTGTCGAAGAAGGGGACCTTCGACTTGGCCTTGAACTGCTTGCCGGCGGCGAAGTAGCTCTCCCAGGTGTTGCCGAACATCTTGGCGACCGACGCACGGTCGCTGGGCAGTCCGGCGGCCTTGAAGAGGTCGCCGCGGTAGCAGATGGCCTCGGGACCGGAGTCGGTGCCGTAGCCGATGAGGTGGCCCTCGGCGTCCGTGGCGGCCTTGGCCTTCCAGTCGAGCCAGCGGCCCTGGACGTCGGCGGAGTTGAGGTCGGTGAACTTGTCGGAGTACTGGAGCATCTCCGGGAGCCAGTCGACCTCGACGGCCTCGACGTCGGCCATGCCGCTGCCGGCCGAGAGGCGGGTGAAGAAGTTGTCGCGGGCCTCGTTGGAGGTCGCGGCCTTCTTGTGCGTGATCTTGATGTTCGGGTGCGACTTCTCGAACTCCGGGATGAGCTCCTCGTAGCCGAACTGGTTGAAGGTGGCGAGCGTCAGGGTGACCGGTCCGCCGCCGGTGCTGCCGGCCTGGGTGGAGGGGCTGTCGGCACCCGAACCCGAGCTGCAGGCCGAGAGGGCCAGCAGGCCGACGGTCAGGGTGGCGAGTACGGCGTGGCGAGAGCGCACGGAGGGCGCGCCGGTTCGGGTGGAACGGGATGTCATGGAGAGCTCCTTTGGTCTCATCCCCAATGTGGGTGTGGGAGCGCTCTCCGTGCGTGAGACGAGGCCGTGAGAGCGCTCTCACGAGGAGAATGGAGGTGCCGGAGGGCATCGGTCAAGAGCCGTGACCATTCCGTGACCTGATCGCCGCTAGCGTGGAGGTCCAGACGCCGGCGTGGGCCCGGCATCGGTGGGAGGTTCCCATGACCGTCTACGACCTCGTCGCGATGGGCCGTGTGGGCGTCGACCTCTACCCCCTCCAGCACGGCGTCACCCTCGACGAGGTCCACACCTTCGAGAAGTCCCTCGGCGGCAGCGCGGCCAACGTCACGGTCGCCGCGGCCCGCCACGGTCGGCGCACCACCCTCATCAGCGCCACGGCCGACGACGCCTTCGGACGCTTCGTCCACCGCGAGCTGCTGCAGCTCGGCGTCGACGATGCGCACGTGCAGACCGTCTCCGGAGGCCCGCCGACTCCGGTCACCTTCTGCGAGGTGTTCCCGCCGGACCACTTCCCGACCTGGTTCTATCGCTACCCGGTCGCGCCAGACCTTCTCATCACCACGGATTCGCTTCCCCTGCAAGCGATCCGGGAGGCGCAGGTCTACTGGTCCACCGTCACCGGGCTCAGCCAGGAGCCGAGCCGCTCGGCCCACCACGCTGCGTGGGAGGAGCGCGGCCGGGCGCCGCTCACCGTCCTCGACCTCGACTTCCGGCCCGCATTCTGGAGCGCGGCCGACGAAGCCCGTCGGCAGGTGCGCGATGCCGTCGGTCGAGCGACCGTCGCCGTCGGCAACGTCGAGGAGTGTGAGCTCGCGACCGGCGAGGCCGACCCCGTCCGCGCCGCCCGTGCGCTCCTGGCGGCGGGCGTCGACCTCGCCGTCGTCACGCAGGGACCACGTGGCGTGCTCGCCATGACGCCCGCCGAGCAGGTGCGGGTCGGTGGGTTCCCGATGAGGGTCGTCAACGGCATCGGCGCCGGCGACGCGTTCGGCGGGGCGCTCGTTCACGGCCTGCTCGAGGGGTGGGACCTCGAGCGCGTGCTGCACTTCGCCAACGTCGCCGGCGCTCTCGTCGCCGGCAGGCTCGGGTGCTCGACGGCGATGCCCACGACGGGCGAGGTTCAGGCCCTGCTGTCCGACGTCGAGGTCGCCGACGGCGCCATGTGAGGGCGCGCGAGCGGGCCCGGAAACGAGAAAACCCGCCCCTGCTGGTCACGTCGCCGAACTCGACCAGCAGGGGCGGGTGCCCTTGACCCGATGATCCGACAGGGGAGGAGATCACCGAGTCGCACAGGAGCAACTCACGAGGTCGACTATGAGCGCCCGACCTTAAAGAACGCTGGGAAACCCGTAGCAGTTGGCCATGACCGGGCCGCCGCGTCGGCCCGGATCGCGGGGACGCCGGGGGACGGCACACGTGCGCCGGCTGCGGCGCGGGAAGGTCAGCCGGGAACGGGGCTGGACGCTCCCGGGGCGAGGGGCGCCGACCGGAACGTGCGTGGCGCCGACCCGTGCTCCCGCTTGAAGGCGGCGCTGAAGGCGAACGCGTTGGCGTAGCCGACGGCGTGCGCGA
This sequence comes from Terrabacter sp. Ter38, assembly GCF_024519435.1. Classification (GTDB taxonomy): domain Bacteria; phylum Actinomycetota; class Actinomycetes; order Actinomycetales; family Dermatophilaceae; genus Terrabacter. The sequence continues at coordinate 239,393 of NZ_JALJRZ010000002.1, read as the reverse complement.
CCTGCTCGACGCTGAGGCTGCCCGACCGCAGCAGGTCGGCGGCGCGGGCCAGCCGCCAGTGGGTGAGGTAGGCCATCGGCGACTGGCCGACGAGGTCGCTGAACCGGCGCGAGAGGGTCGCCCGCGAGACGTGGACGTGGGCGGCGAGGACGTCGAGGGTCCACGGATGCCCCGGCTCGTCGTGCAGTGCCGCGAGGGCCCGGCCGACGAGCGGGTCGGAGCCCGCCCGCCACCACGAGGGCGCGGAGTCCTCAGCGCGCGAGAACCACTGGCGGACGGCGTCGATGAGCACGAGGTCGACGAGGCGGTCGAGCACGACCTCCTGACCGGGTAGGTCGCGCTGCACCTCACGGGCGAGCAGGCCCGAGAGGGTGGGGTCGGCCTCATCGGCACGGACGACCGCCACGTCGGGCAGGGCGTCGAGCAGCCGACCCGTCACCTGGCTCGCGAGCTCCCACGATGCCGTGAGGAAGGTCGTGTCTCCTGGCTCGCCCCCCGCGTTGCCCCACGTCCGCGTGCCGAGCCCGAGCGACACGGCCAGGTGCTCGCCCGTCACCGAGCGGCAGACGTTGCCGGGCTCGATGACGACGGTCGGCTCGGTCGCGACGGCGTCGGCGAACACCCACGGGTGGGTGCCCTTGACGAGGGCCAGGTCACCGGGCCCCAGCGCGATCTCTTCGCCGCGCTGGGACAGGAGCTCGGCCGTCCCCGCCACCAGGACGACGAGCCCGAGGGCGGCCTCGTCCTCGACCCGCAGGGCCCACGGCGCTCGCATCTCGCACCGCAGCAGCGAGGCTCCGCGGGCCCGGTGACCGTCCATCACCGCTGAGGGTGTCCATCGCTCCACGGTACGCCGATGAGACGATGGCTGAGGTTGATGAGCCGAAGGCGCATTCACCTGCTCACCGTGGTGCAGTGTCATGGAGACATGGACACCACTCTCCTGCGTACCGTCACCCTCGCGACCGCCCTCGGCACCGGCGTGCTCGGGGGCGTCTTCGTCGGGTTCTCGACCTTTGTCATGCCGGGCTTCGACCGGCTCGCGGCCGGCGACGCCGTGCGCGCCATGCAGGCCGTCAACGTCACGGCGCCACGCGGTCTCGCCGTGCCGCTCCTCGTCTCCGGCCTCGGGTCGCTCGCCGTCGGCGGCTGGGCGTTGGCCCGCTCCAGCGGCAGCACCCGGGCCCTGCTCGTGGCCGGGGCACTGACCGGCGTCATCGCCCTCGGGGTCACCGGGGCCTACCACGTGCCGCGCAACGACGCCCTCGGCCGGGTGGACGCGAGCTCCGCCGCGGCGGCGGCAGCCTGGCAGGGGTATGCGCCGGGCTGGGTCGCGATGAACCACGTGCGGGCCGCGCTGTCGCTGGCGTCCGCGGGGCTCCTCGTGGCCGGCGCCGTCCGGGCGGGCTGAGCCTCAGCGCGCGCCGACGACCATCCAGTCGTCACGGCGCGCCCGCCACCCGAGCAGGACGCCGCGGATGACCATGAAACCGGTGAAGGCGAGCCACAGCACGACGACGTCGCGGGTCGCGGAGCTGCTCGGCCCCGCGGCGCGCACCGCGAGGATGAGGGGCAGGTAGGCGACGAACGTGACGACCATGCCCCACGCGAGCCACCGGCCGTCTCCTGCGCCGATGAGCACGCCGTCGAGGACGAAGACGTAGCCGGCGACCGCCTGACCGAGCCCGACGACGACGAGGGCAGCACCGAGCGCCTCCTGGACGGCGGGGTCCGGGGTGAAGAGCGGCGGCACGACCGAGTGGAGCCCGGCGATGACGAGGCCGAGGGCCAGGCCACCCCACACCCCCCAGCGGATCATCGTGCCCATGGCCTCCCGAACCGCCGTCCGGTCGCCGGCCCCGAGGGCGCGACCGGTGATGGCCTGGGCCGCGATCGCGAGGGCGTCGAGCGCGAAGGCGAGGAACGACCAGACCGTCATCGCCACCTGGTGGGCCGCGAGGGTCACGTCGCCGAGCGAGGCCGCGACCCACGTCGTGACGATGAGGATCGCGCGCAGGGCGACGGTGCGTACGAGCAGGGGTATGCCGGTCCGCGCGGCCGCGAGGACGCGCGCGGGATGCGGGCGCAGCCGGGCGTGCCGAGCCCGTGCTTTGACGAGCAGCACCGTGACGAGGGCGACACCCATGCCGGTCTGGGCGATGACGGTGCCCCACGCGGATCCGGCGATGCCCCAGTGCAACCCGTAGACGAAGACGAGGTTGAGCACGATGTTGGCGCCGAAGCCGACGACCGAGGCGACGAGAGGGGTCGTCGTGTCCTGGAGGCCACGGAGGACACCGGTGACAGCCAGGATGACGAGCATCGCGGGGATGCCGAGGGCGGAGATGCGCAGATAGGTCGTCGCCTGTTCGATGACGGCGGGGGAGGCGCCGAAGGCAGCGCTGATCGGTCGGGCCCACACTGCCACCGCCGCGGCCGTGACGGCGCCGAGGCCGAGGGCCAGCCAGAAGCCGTCGATGCCGGCGCTCACGGCGGAGCGCTCGTCGCCCGCGCCGAGGTGGCGCGCGACGACGCTCGTCGTGCCGTATGCGAGGAAGACGAAGATGCCGGCCGCCGTCACGAGGGAGGCGCTCGCGACCCCGAGCCCGGCGAGCTCCGCGGTGCCGAGGTGGCCGATGATCGCCGAGTCGACGAGGAGGAAGAGCGGCTCGGCGATGAGGGCGAGGAAGGCCGGGACCGCCAGCCGGACGATCTCGCGGCGGTGGTCCGTGGGCAGCGGAGAGGTGGGGCTCATGCGTGGCTCACGTCAGCGGTCCGAGGTGCTTGAGGGCCTCGCGTCGCGACAGGCCGGACAGGTCGGGGTGGGCCGCGACGAACGAGCGCACCCACTGCGGGTCGAGGCGGGCGTGGTCGCGCAGCGCCCAACCGATCGCCTTGCGGCTGAAGAAGTCCGGGTCGTCGATGTTGGGCTCGACGACGTCGGTGAGCAGCGACTGGTCGAGTCGGTCACACGCGCCGACCTGGCAGATGATCGCCGCTCGGCGCACCCACAGCGAGTCCGATCCGGCCCAGTCGCGCATGCGTAGCCCCTCGACCGTCGGGTGGGCGAGCACCGTGTCGCGGACGAGGTGGGTCGCGATGTCGTCGACGACGTCCCACCACGCACCGGCCCGGATCAGGCTCTCCCACAACGGCATCGCGTCGCTGTCGACCCACGCGCGGTAGGGGCGGTGGCGCGCGAGGGCGATGGCGGCATACCACTGCTCCCGGTGGGTGGCGCCGTCCCACAGGGCGCGGATCGTCGCCTCCCACTGCTCCCGTGACTCCATGGCGAGGCCGGGGTCGCGGAGCAGGGGAGCGAGGGCCGCCTTGAGCTGCGGGGACGTGAGGCCGAAGTACGGCATCGCCGACTTCATGTAGCGCTGCTGGCCGGCCGCCCGCTCCGGATCGGCCCGGGCGACGAGGGCGGCCCGCACCTCCGACACGAGGTCGGGGTGTGGGCCGATCGACATGTGCCAACCGTAGTCGGCGCCGCCCACGGCCCGGGTCAGCCGACGACGAGGGTGCGGCGAGGGGGTGGGTCGGCGACGGCGTCAGGCCGGCCGGACCGCCCGGCCGAGGTAGCCGAAGACCCACGGGCGCATGACCTTCGGCAGCGGCGCGTAGGCCCGCTCGATGTCCGCGACGACGAGGCCGGACTCCTCGACGAGCCGGTCGATCGGGCGGGTCAGGTGGCACCCGTCGAAGACCTTCTTCTGCACCGGCTCGATGAGGCGCTGCCAGCGCTGGACCCCCTCCTCGGGGGCGATGCCGTGCTCGAGGAAGTGCAACGCGGCGCCGGGGCGCAGGACGCGCCGGACCTCGGCGAGGGCGCGGCCGACGTCGGGGATGGTGCACAGCGTGAACGTCGAGAGGACCGCGTCGGCGCTCGCGTCCGGCAGGCTGAGCCACTGGCCGTCCAGGTCTCCGCGGTCGATGGGGATCGGGCTGCGCGCCCGGCGCTCGGCCCCCAGCTCCCAGGCGACGTCGGATGGCTCGACGGCGACGACGCGGGTGACCGCGGTGGGGTAGAGCCCGATGTTGAGGCCGCTGCCGAAGCCGAGCTCGACGACCTCGCCGTGCAGGCCCGCGCACGCCCGGGCCCGGAGGGCACGGATCTTCTCGTCCTCACCGCCGGAGGCCACGAGCCGCGGCGTGACCTGGGTCGCCCAGATGCCCATGCGAGCAGACTAGGCCGATCGGTACGTCCGCGCGCAGGGTCGCGGTTCAGGCGGGGGTGCCGAAGCGGACGGCGTTGCGCTCACGCGCCTTCTGGCGCTCGATCTCGCGGTCCTTGGGCGGAGCCGTCGTCGTCAGGTGCTCGAGCAGGTGGGCTGTCGCGTGGGCGATCGCCTCGACCGCCTCGTCGAAGGCCGCCTGGTTGGCCTGGCTGGGCTTGGTGCTCCCGCTGACCTTGCGGACGTACTGGAGCGCGGCGGCATGGACCTCGTCGCTCGTCGCGGCCGGCTCGAAGTTGTGGAGCTGTCGGATGTTGCGGCACATACCTCGACTGTATGTCGCGGCCACCCGCTCGGGGCCCCGCCAGACCTCCGTTCGAGGTGATCTCGCGACCCACCACGGTGTCGGGATCACCTCGACCGGCGGAGGGGCGGTGGACATTTCTCGCCGAAAGGGTTGCCATGTGAGAGTTAGTAAACTTTACTAACTCTCGTGACCACCGCACTGCCGCGAGCCCGCCGCGTCTCTCCCCGCACTGCCGTGCTGCCGGCGCACGGCCGGCGGCACAACCTCTCGCTCGTGCTGCAGATGCTCTACTCCGTCGGTGCGATGAGCCGTGCCGACCTCGCCCGCCGTCTCGGGATGAGCAAGGTGACCGTCTCCGACCTCGTCTCCGAGCTCATGGACAGCGGTCACGCCGTCGAGCTCGGGCCGTCCGAGGTCGTGCGCCCCGGCAAGCCGGGCACCCTCGTCGACGTCAACCGCACCGGCCTGCAGGCCATCGGCGTCGACCTCGCCGCCCACGAGGTCCTCCGCGCTGCGGTGCTCGACCTCGACGGGAACATCCTCGTCCGTGCGGAGCGCCCGATCGGCGACGACTCCGGCCAGGCCGTCGTCGACACGGTGCTCGACCTCGTCCACGAGGTCATCGGCGCCGCCACCGCACCGCTGCTCGGGATCGGCGTCGGCACGCCCGGCATCGTCGGCCCGGGCGGTGTCGTCGACACCGCGCCCAACCTCGGCTGGAACGACGTACCCCTGCGCGACATCGTCGCCGACGCGACCGGTCTGCCCGTCTTCGTCGTCAACGACGCGGACGCCGCCGTCCACGCCGACTACACGCTCGGTGACGGTGGCGACGACCTCGTCCTCGTCAAGATCGGTCGCGGTGTCGGTGGTGGGCTCATCGTCGGCGGCCAGCGGGTGCGCGGTGCGCACTTCGCGTCCGGCGAGATCGGCCACGTCACCGTCGGCACCGACGGCGGCGCGACGTGCCGCTGCGGCAAGGTCGGCTGCCTCGAGACGTGGATCTCGGCCCCCAACCTCGAGAAGGCGCTCGCCGCGGCCCCGGCCGACGACCCGGAGGGCCCCTTGCGCGAGGCGGGCGAGCGGCTCGGCATCGCCCTCGCCCCTGTCGTCGCTGCGCTCGACCTCTCCGAGGTCGTCCTGAGCGGCCCCGAGCACCTCCTCGGCGGGGTCCTGCGCGACGCCGTCGAGGAGACCCTCCGGGCCCGTCTCCTCGCCCGCACGACGACCGACCTCACGGTGCGCCTCGCGCACCGCTCCGACGACATCGTCCTACGCGGCGCTGCCGTCCTCGTGCTCTGGGACCAGCTCGGCGTCGCCTGAGCCACGGTCCACCCGACCCGGCCCGGCGGCATACGCCATCGGTCCCCGACATCGCACCACCCGCACCACCCCCTCGAACTCCCCTCCACAGGGACACCCCTCCACTCGCGTCCAGCGAACAACCGGTCCGCACCGCGGCCCTTCGAAAGGAAGACAAGGAATGAAGAAGACCCTGGGTCTGGCCGTGGCCACGACCACCGCGGCGCTCGTCCTCACCGCGTGCGGTGGGGGTGCCACCGGCTCGACGACCGACCCCTCGGCGGGTGCGTCGGGCAACGCGGGCAAGACGATCACCCTCTGGCTCGCCGGCACCGACACCCCGAAGGAGCTGCGCACCTACCTGCAGGACACCTTCAAGACCAAGACCGGCGCCACCCTCAAGATCGAGGAGCAGAGCTGGGGCGACCTCGTCACCAAGCTGACGACGTCGCTGCCCGACCCGAAGAACACGCCGGACGTCACCGAGATCGGCAACACGCAGAGCCCGACCTTCACCAACGTCGGCGCCTTCAGCGACGTCTCCGACCTCTACCCGCAGCTCGGTGGCAGCAAGCTGCTCCAGTCGTTCGTCGACGTCGGCAGCGTCGACGGCAAGCAGTACGCGCTGCCCTACTACTTCGGCTCTCGCTACATGTTCGCGCGCAAGGACGTCTGGAAGGAGGCCGGCGTCGCCGCGCCCAAGACGCTCGACGAGTTCAACGCCGCCGTCAAGACGATCACCGCCAAGAACCCCCGCAACATCAAGAACTTCTCGGGCTTCTTCCTCGGCGGCCAGGACTGGCGCAACGGCATCTCGTGGATCTTCGCCAACGGTGGCGAGCTCGCGAAGCAGGAGAACGGCCAGTGGGTCTCGACGCTCGCCGACCCCAACACGGTCAAGGGCCTGACCCAGCTGCAGGACCTCTACCGGAACGCGTCCAAGGCCCCGGCCGACGCCAAGGACCAGACCCCGTGGCTCTACGTCAACGACGCCGACGAGATCCTCGACGAGTCCGGCAACGTGACGGGCAAGACGTCGCTGGCGGCCGCGACGATCATGGCCCCGGGCTGGGCGCACTGGTCGATCGGCGACCTCAAGGAGAAGGACGGCAAGAAGGTCCGCGAGTGGAACGACGCGAAGTTCAGCGCCTTCGTGCTGCCGGGCAACGACGGCAAGCCCGCCCCGGTCTTCGCCGGTGGCTCGAACATCGCCATCTCCAAGGCCAGCCAGAACCAGGCCCTGTCCAAGGAGCTGCTCAAGATCATCTTCTCCGCGGACTACCAGAAGAAGCTCGGTGGTGCCGGCCTCGGCCCGGCCAACACCGACTACGTCAGCTCGCTCGGTGACGACCAGTTCGCCAAGGCGCTCATCGACTCCGCGACGAACTCCAAGCTGACGCCGGCGGCCCCGGGATGGGCCACGGTCGAGTCGAAGATGGTCATGGAGGAGTTCTTCTCCAAGATCCGGGACGCCTCTGACCTCACGGCCCTGGCCCAGGAGTACGACGCGAAGATCACGCCGCTCCTCAACCTCAAGTGACCTGACCCTCGCGTGACACCACGTCCGGCGGTCGGGTGCCCCACCCACCCGACCGCCGGACGTCAGGTTCGAAAGGCCCGCCCATGACCTCCACGGCGACCGCTCCTCCCGAGACCGCCCCAGCGCCAGAACCCACGGCTCCCGCCCGCCCCGCGCGACGGCATACGCCCGCCTGGCTCGTGCTCCCCTCGCTCGTCCTGCTCGTCGCCGCGCTCGGCTACCCCGTCGGGTGGCAGGTCGTCACGAGCTTCCAGCACTTCGGGATGATGCAGCAGTTCGGCCAGCCGCCCGAGTGGGTCGGCCTCGCGAACTACGCGTCGCTCGTGACCGACCCTGAGCTCTGGGTCATCGTCGGGCGCTCCATCGCCTTCTGCCTCGTGTGCGCCCTGTCGACGGTGGCGATCGGCCTCGGCCTCGCCCTGCTCATGGGCGCGGTGAGCCGCGCCGGACGCCTCGTGCTCCAGGTCGCGCTCCTGCTCGCCTGGGCCATGCCGGTCGTCGCCTCGATGACGGTGTGGACGTGGATCGTCAACTGGCGCAACGGACTGCTCAACTGGGCGCTCGAACGTGTCGGTGTCGACGCCCAAGGCCACAACTGGCTCGTCGAGCCGCTCTCGTTCCTCGTCGTGGCAGCCGTCATCGTCGTGTGGATGAGCGTCCCCTTCGTCGCCCTGTCGATCTACGCCGGCCTGACCCAGCTCTCTCCGGAGGTTCTCGAGGCGGCCGAGATCGACGGCGCCGGTGGCTGGAAACGCCTGCGGCACATCATCCTTCCCCTCGTGGCGCCCGTCATCTCGATCGTCCTGCTGCTCCAGCTCATCTGGGACCTGCGGGTCTTCACGCAGATCAAGCTGCTCCAGGACGCCGGTGGCGTGGCCAACGAGACCCACCTGCTCGGCACGTACATCTACCAGCTCGGCACGGGCGCAGGGGACTTCGGGATGGCCAGCGCCGTCTCGATCCTCATGCTCCTGCTCACCGTCGCGGTCAGCTGGTACTACGTCCGCTCGCTCATGAAGGAGGAGTCGTGAGCCGCATCCTCGGCCCCGCCAGCTCCCGTCACTCGACCCGTGGCTCGACGCGGCGCTCGGTCCTCACGGTCGTCGCCGTCCTCGTCGCCCTCGTCTGGGCGTTCCCCGTCTACTGGATGGTCAACTCCGCCTTCCTCGACAAGGCGACGCTTCAGTCGAGCACCCCGACCTTCCTGCCCTTCGGCGGCTCGTTCGACAATTTCGCCACCGTCTTCGGTGACGCGGGATTCATTCGCGCACTGGGGATCTCGCTCGCCGTCACTCTTGTCACCGTCGCCGCCGCGATCGTCATCGCCTTCCTCGGCGCCCTCGCGATCAGCCGCTTCCGCTTCCGGGGCCGGCGCTCGTTCATCCTCGCGCTGCTCCTCATCCAGATGCTGCCGGCGGAGGGCCTCTTCATCGCGCAGTACAAGATGATGAGCTCGGTCGGGCTGCTCAACAACGTGCTCGGGCTCGCGCTGCTCTACACCGCTGCCGTCGTGCCCTTCACCGTGTGGATGCTCCGCGGCTTCGTCGCCGGCGTGCCGGTCGAGCTCGAGGAGGCCGCCATGGTCGACGGACTATCGCGTACCAAGGCGTTCTTGCGGATCACCTTCCCGCTGCTGGCTCCCGGCCTCGTCGCGTCCGGCGTCTACGCGTTCCTCCAGGCGTGGAACGAGTTCACCGTGGCCCTGGTCGTCATGACCGAGGAGCAGTCCCGCACCCTGCCACTGTGGCTGCGCGGCTTCGTCCAGGCGAGCGCGACCCGCGAGACCGACTGGGGCCAGGTCATGGCCGCGTCGACCGTTGTCGCCGTGCCCGTCATCATCTTCTTCCTCGTCGTCCAGGGACGCATGAGCAACGGCCTCGTCGGCGGGGCGGTGAAGGGCTGAGATGAACACCTCACGAGAGGCGCTGCGGCGCCTCGCCGTCGGCACGCTCATGCCCGGATTCGTCGGTACCACGGTCCCCGCGTGGATCGAGCGGGAGTATGCCGCCGGGCTGGCCTCCGTCTGTCTCTACGGCGCGAACGTCGTGGACCCCGACCAGCTGGCGCAGCTGTGTGCCTCACTGCGGGCGATGGCGCCGGACCTCCTCGTCGCCGTCGACGAGGAGGGCGGGGACGTGACGCGGCTGCACTACCCGACCGGGTCCACCCAGCCCGGCAACGCCCTCCTCGGTCGCCTCGACGACACCGTGCAGACGCGCGCCTCGGCGGCGGCCATCGGACGCGAGCTCGCGGCATACGGCATCAACCTCGACCTGGCGCCCGTCGTCGACGTCAACTCGGCCGACGAGAACCCTGTCATCGGGGTGCGCAGCTTCGGCGCCGAGGCGGCCCACGTCGCGCGGCACTCGGCGGCCTACGTCGACGGCGTGCAGTCGGTCGGGGTCGCGGCGTGCGCCAAGCACTTCCCGGGCCACGGTGACACCGTCACCGACTCGCACCACGGGCTACCGCGGGTGCACGCCGAGGCGCACGTGCTCGACGCGCGCGAGCTCGAGCCGTTCCGTGCGGCCATCGACGCGAGGGTCGCGTGCATCATGACCTCGCACGTCGTCGTCAGCGCCATCGACCCCGAACGTCCGGCGACCTTCTCGCCCGTCGTCCTCGGCGACGTGCTGCGCGACCGCCTCGGCTTCGAGGGCGTCATCGTCTCCGACGCCCTCGACATGGCCGGGGCCTCGGCGGAGACCGGGATCCCCGAGGCCGCGGTGCGCGCTCTCGTCGCGGGGTGCGACCTGCTCTGTGTCGGTTCCGAGACGCCGGAGGACTGCTACCTCGCCGTCGTCGAGGCGGTCGTGCAGGCGGCCGTGTCGGGTCGGCTACCGCTCGAGCGACTCGAAGAGGCTGCGGCGCGCGTCGTCCTGCTGTCCCAGGGCTTCGCGGTCGATGGCCCGGGTGCGCACGGCAGGGACGCCGACGTGGCGGCGCCCGCCTGGGCGAACGGCGCGCTCGTCGGCGGCTTCGAGGTCGGGGACGCGGTGCGCACCTGGCTCGACGCCCCGGGCGACGCCGTCATCGTGCAGGTGGCATCCGACCCGAACCTCGCCGTCGGGCGCGTCGCCTGGGGGCCCGGGGCTGCCGGGCTGACGACACCCGAGGCCGACGTGCCGGAGGCCGCCAGGGTCGCGGTGGCCGGCCGTGGGCTCGCTGCGGGGCACCCGGTCTGGGAGGTCGCGGACCGCTTTCGCGCACAGGGGCATCCGACCATCGTCGTCGACTGCGGCTGGCCACGCGGCGGCGCGGACCTCGTGACCTTCGGCGGCTCCGTCGTCGTCGCCCAGGCCCTCGGCCGCTACCTCGGGGTGCCGGCGCGATGACGGCCGAGCCGCGGCTCGGCATCGACATCGGCGGGACGAAGACGGCTGTGGTCCTCGTGGCCGACGGCTCGGTGCAGGCGATGCGCTCGGCGCCCTCCGGACGCGGTGCGTCGGGAGTCGTCGACGTCGCGGTGCGGTTGGCGCTCGAGGTCCTCGATGCGCACGCGCCTCGCGCGGTGGGTGGCGGTGCCGACCTGCCGGTCGGGGCCTGCATGCCCGGGCTCGTCGACCCGGTCAGCGGCCTCGCCCGGCACGCCGTCAACCTCGACGTGGAGTCGCTGGACCTCGCCGGCGAGCTCTCGGCGCGGCTCGGCGTCCCGGTGGCGGTCGAGAACGACGTCAAGGCCGCCGCCCTCGGCGCGTGGCGCCTGCGTGGGTTCTGGCCAGCGGGGTCAGCGGGGTCAGCGGGGTCAGTGATGTCGGGGCTGTCGGCGGCGGCCCTCGGGCCGGTGAGGGAGTCGACCGACCATCGGGGCGGTTCCGCGCTGGCCTACCTCAACCTCGGGACCGGGCTCGCCTCGGCCGTCGTGCGCGACGGCGTCGTGGTCCGCGGGATCGACGGCGCGGCAGGCGAGATCGGGCACCTGCCGGTGGGCGGGGACGCCCCGTGCACCTGTGGCCAGGTCGGCTGCCTCGAGACCGTGGCCTCGGGCTCGGCGCTCGCCCGTCTCTGGCCGGCGGTCGGGCGTCGGGCCACGAACCCCTTTGCCGCTGCGACGGACGGCGACGCGCTGGCGGCCGCCGCCGTCGACGTGGTGTGCACGGGCGTGGGGCTGGCGGTCCAGCTGCTCGCCCTCGCGTCCGGCGCCGAACGCGTCGTCGTGGGCGGCGGCCTCACCGGGCTGGGGGCCCCGCTCCTCGCCGGGATCCGCGCCGACCTCGAACGGCGCGCACGCAGCTCACGGATGATCGACGCCCTCGGCCTCCCCGACCGCGTCGAGCTGCTGCCGGCCGACGTACCCGTGGCGGCCCTCGGTGCCGCGTGGCTGTCTGCACCCGACCGTGCCGGCGGCCCACGGCCGGCCTCCGTCGCCTCCCCGCCCGGGCTCGCCAGCGTGGGCCTGCCCGGTGAGAGGGTGGGGTGATGGAGGTCCTCGTCCTGCCCACGTCCGCCGACGTCGCCCGCCGAGCGGCCGAGGTGGTCATCGACGGCCTCCGGGCTGCGCGCCGCGACGAACCGGTCCTCGGGCTCGCGACCGGGTCGTCCCCCCTGGGGCTCTACGCGGAGCTCGCGCGTGCCGTGGCGAGCGGTCGCGTCGACCTGCGCGGCGCCTGTGGCTTTGCGCTCGACGAGTACGTCGGCCTGCCTGCCGGTCATCCCCAGTCGTACCGCGAGGTGCTGCTCCGCGAGGTCTGTGGGCCGCTGGGGCTGTCGCCCGGTCGGCTCCACGTGCCCGACGGCTCGGGCCACGACGAGGACGAGCTCGTCGCCGGCGCCGCGGAGTACGAGCGACTCATCCGTGAGGCGGGTGGGGTCGACGTGCAGATCCTCGGCATCGGCGCCAACGGTCACATCGGCTTCAACGAGCCGGGCTCGGCGCTCTCGTCGCGGACGCGCGTCAAGCGGCTCTCGGACCGCACGCGCCACGACAACGCACGCTTCTTCGACGGGATCGACGACGTGCCGACCCACTGCGTCACCCAGGGTCTGCGCACCGTCCTCGACGCGGGGCGCCTCGTGCTCGTCGCCTCCGGACCCGGCAAGGCCGAAGCCGTCGCCGCCGCGCTCGAGGGCCCGCTGTCGGCCTCGTGCCCTGCCTCGGTGCTCCAGTGGCACGCCGACGCGACCGCGGTGCTCGACGAGGCCGCGGCCTCGATGCTGCGCAACCGGGACTACTACGACGCCTCGGCCGCCGGGCTCTGACCGCGCCCTGTCGTTCGCGGAGGGGTGGCGTACCCCATGGTCGGGCGTGTCGCGACCGGCTGTGGACAACACACAGGGGTGAGGAACTTGTTCTCCACAACAGGTGGACAGGTATCCATGCAGGTCATCGAGCCTGTGAGCATGTGACCGGCGCCACATGCCCACAGTTGTTCACACACCTTGTCCACACCTGTTGACGGCGTGTCGGGGGTATCCGTCCACGAGTTGTCCACAGGGAGATGAGGTCGGGGGGTGGCTGAGGTTGTTGCGCGTGGAGGCCCGCACCTACGGTGGGGCGGGTGCTCCTCGGGACGGGCGCGCGACGGGCTGCGTAGGTCTCGTCGGCGCCGTCCTGCCTGGCGCTGTCGGCGCCACGCTGTCTACTGGTGTGGACCGAGTTGCACCCATGTCATTCATCACTCAGGGGAAGGGGAGCACGTGTCGCTCGCTGAGCTGAGCACGAGCGCGTTCGCATCGTCGTCGACCCGTGACGGAGGCCCGCCGGACGACCGTCTCCCCCCGCAGGACGTCGGGGCCGAGCAGTCCGTCCTCGGCGGCATGCTCCTGTCCAAGGACGCGATCGCCGACTGCGTCGAGCAGCTCAAGGGCACCGACTTCTACCGTCCGGCGCACGAGCTCATCTACGACGCCGTCCTCGACCTCTACGGCCGCGGAGAGCCCGCCGACGCCATCACGGTCAGCGACGAGCTGACCAAGCGCGGCGACCTCGGGCGCGTCGGCGGCCAGGCCTACCTGCACCAGCTCATCGCCTCGGTGCCCACCGCGGCCAACGCCGGCTACTACGCCCAGATCGTCGCCGAGCGCGCCGTGCTGCGCCGCCTCGTCGAGGCCGGCACCCGCATCGTCCAGCTCGGCTACGCCCAAGGTGGCGGCGACGTCGAGGACATCGTCAACGCGGCCCAGGCCGAGGTCTACGCCGTGGCCGACAAGCGCGGGGGCGAGGACTACCACGCCATCGGCGACATCATCGAGGCCACCGTCGACGAGATCGAGGTCGCGTCGGGCCGCTCCGGTGAGATGACCGGTGTGCCAACGGGATTCACCGACTTCGACGCTCTCACCAACGGCCTGCACCCGGGTCAGATGATCGTCATCGCCGCCCGACCGGCGATGGGCAAGTCGACCATCGGACTCGACATCGTCCGGTCTGCTGCGATCAAGCACAAGATGGCCGCCGTCGTCTTCTCGCTCGAGATGAGCCGCACCGAGATCACCATGCGTCTGCTCTCGGCCGAGGCAGGCATCCAGCTGCAGCACATGCGCAAGGGCACCATGCGCGAGGAGGACTGGACTCGCCTCGCCTCGACGATGGGCCGGGTCTCCGACGCCCCGCTCTTCATCGACGACTCGCCCAACATGTCGCTCATGGAGATCCGCGCCAAGTGCCGCCGGCTCAAGCAGCGCGAGAACCTCAAGCTCGTCGTCATCGACTACCTCCAGCTGATGAGCTCGGGCAAGCGCGTCGAGTCGCGACAGCAGGAGGTCTCGGAGTTCTCGCGTGCGCTCAAGCTGCTCGCCAAGGAGCTCGAGGTCCCGGTCATCGCCATCTCGCAGCTGAACCGTGGTCCCGAGCAGCGCACCGACAAGAAGCCCGCGATGAGCGACCTCCGAGAGTCCGGGTCGATCGAGCAGGACGCCGACATGGTGATCCTGCTGCACCGCGAGGCCGCCTACGAGAAGGACTCCCCGCGTGAGGGCGAGGCCGACCTCATCGTGGCCAAGCACCGAAACGGTCCCACCGACACGATCGTCGTGGCCTTCCAGGGCCACTTCAGCCGCTTCACCAACATGGCCAACAACTTCTGAGACGCCTCCCGAGGTGGCGCGACGAACGCCGGCCCGACGGAGGTCGGACCGGCGTTCGATGGTGTGGACAGCAGTTGGCGCTGAGGCCGTCGCCGGCTCAGGTGTAGAAGGTCTGTTTCTGCGAGTAGAGCCAGGTGCTGGTGGAGCTCTCCCAGCGCAGCTGCATGTCGTACAACGCGTCCTCACGGATGCTCAGGTTGCCGGTGCAGTACCACCCGCCGCCGCCCGAGTTCGACGCGGAGCGAATGGCACGGTCGGGCTCGGACAGCCCGTAGTGGGAGCCGATCGCCACCTGGCCCCACGCACCGGAGCCGCCGTAGACGATGACGCACAGGTTGTCGGTGAGGTCGTCCCACGTGGCCTTGACCACGACGGTGCCATCGGCCTTCTTGAGCACCATGGTCTTGTCGTTGGCGGAGGCTGCACCACTGCTTCCCATGACGAGCGCGGCCATCGCGGCGGTGGCCACGACGCTGCGGGCAAGCGTTCGCTTTCGCATGTCCCATCCCCTGGTTCAGGGCCGACGCCCTTGGTCGACCGCGCTCAAGGCTCACACAGGTGGGTTGAGCCGACAACCGGAAGCGCTGCGACCCTCAACGGAATCGGCGTGGCGAGGTCCGCTGGGGTGACCCTAGGGTGGACGCATGGCGACGGTCAGGCAGGTCCAGGTCACGTTCGACTGCGCGGATCCCGAGCGCGTGGCTCGCTTCTGGTGCGAGGTGCTCGGCTACGAGGTGCCGCCACCGCCCCCGGGTTTCGCCTCGTGGGACGAGTTCGACCAGTCGCTGCCGGCAGAGCGTCAGGGCTCGGCGTTCGCGTGCTCCGACCCGACGGGGGTGGGCCCGCGCCTGTTCTTCCAGCGCGTCCCCGAGGGCAAGGTCGTCAAGAACCGGGTCCACCTCGACGTCCGGGTCGGCACGGGGCTGGTCGGTGACGAGCGCCTCGCGGCCCTCGAGTCCGAGTGCGCACGGCTCGTCGCACTCGGTGCCACGCGGGGGACGCTGCTGCGCGCTGACGGCTTCAACGAGTCGTGCCAGGTGATGCAGGACGTCGAGGGCAACGAGTTCTGCCTGGACTGAGCCGGCTGACCCCGCACGCGCACCCTGCGCCGCCCAACCGAACGGTGACGGCGGCCGGGTCGCCGGCAGGTCTCAGTCCTCGGCCAGGGCGGCGAAGGTCTGCTTGGTGCCGGTGTACCAGGCCATCGACTGCTTCGGGTGCCGCCACCGGGCCTTCATCGTCTGACGGGCCTCCTGGTGGGTGGCGTCGCCCGACTTCTCCGCCTCCTTGAGGTGGCGGTCCTGGGCCTTGATGATCTCGTCGGCCGTGTCGGCCCGGTGGGCGAGGTCGCACGGTCCGCCGAGGTCTCGGCAGGTCATCGTCTTCATGGTCGTCTCCTTCTCGCGGGGGTGTCTCGCTCTACTGACGAGGGGGACGCAGCAGATGTGACAGCCCCCGATCGCTCAGTGCGCCGGCTCCAACCGCCGGATGTCGGTCCACCCCGTCCATCCCCGTTCCTCGAGCAGCTCGAGCAGCCGGGCAGCGCAGGCGAAGGACTCGAGGAAGGCTGTGTCGAGCAGGACGATGAGCTCGTCGCTGACGGGGTGCACGTCCTCGACGCCCTCGGCCTCGGCGGACGCGGCTTCGATGAAGGCGACGACCCGGTCGGCGAGCGTAGGCAGCCGGGGGTCGTCGGGAGCGCAGTCGACGAGGTCGCCGATGTCGAGGTAGAGCCGGCGCAGCACCTCGTGCTCGATCTGGGTCTGCTTGACCTGCATGAGGGTCGCGACGGCGTCGGGCATCTGTGCCGAGATGAGGATCCAGCTGTCGCGCTCGACCTCGATGAGCCGCTCCGGGAAGCCGAGCTCGCGCATCCGGTCGACGTAGGCGACCACCTCGGGCGGCAGCGCCAGGCTGTCGCCGGCCGCGAGCCTGGCGATGCGCTCACGGTGCCGCTGCAGCTCGCGGATCTCGGTGCGCAGGCGGCGGTCGATCTGCGCGACCGCCGCTGCGAGCTCCTCATCATCCGCATCGAGGAGCTCGTGCACGCGGGACAGCGGGACCCCGGCGTCGGCGAGGGTGCGGATCCGCACGAGCTGGACCACTGCCGCCGCGTCGTAGCGCCGGTAGCCCGAGTGGTCGCGCTCGGGCTCGGGCAGCAATCCCTTGGCGTGGTAGTGCCGGACGGTGCGCACGGTGACGCCGGCGTACGCCGCGAGCTGGCTGATGGTCAGCATGGCCCTATTCTGCGTCCTTCGAGGTGACCTTCGACGCGATCGCGCGGTTCAGCTCGGAGCGCCACGTGTCGGCCTACGTCGTGACGCCGCTCAGCCGGTCGTCGCAGAAGGCGGCGACGTCGCGGCCGGTGACGTCGAGGACGGGCCGGCCCTCGCGAGCACCGGCCTCGAAGAGCTCGAGGACGTCTCGCAGGAGCGCGACGACGTCCATGCCGTCGCCCGAGGTGAAGCGCCACAGGTAGGACTTCATCTCGCCGTAGACGACCCGGTAGTCGTGGGGCAGTGCGTGCGCCCGCGCCTCCATGGCCTTCCACTCCTTCGTGTCCCCGATGATCGTGCTCAGCAGGTGGTTCATGACGGTCTCCCTCACGAGGTGGATGCGGGGCGTATGCCGGGTCAGGCGAGCTTGCTGCGGTAGGTGCGCATCGCGAGCGCGTAGGCGACGATGAGGAGCCCGACGCACCAGGCGAGGGCGACCCAGCCGTCGCTGCCGACGGGCTGCTGCTCGAAGAGGCTGCGGATGGTGTTGACGATCGAGGTGACCGGCTGGTGCTCGGCGAACCACTGGACGGGTCCGGGCATGCTCTCGGTCGGCACGAAGGCCGAGCTGACGAAGGGCAGGAAGATCAACGGGTAGGAGAACCCGCTGACGCCGTCGACGGTCTTGGCCGTGAGGCCCGGGATCACCGCGAGCCACGTGAGGGCGAGGGTGAACAGCAGCATGATGCCGATGACGGCGAGCCAGGCGAGGACGCCGGCGCCCGTGCGGAAGCCCATGGCCAGGGCGACGAGGACGACGAGCACGAGCGAGGTCAGGTTGGCCACGACCGACGTCAGCACGTGCCCCCAGAGGAAGGCCGAGCGGGTGATCGGCATCGACTGGAAGCGCTCGAAGATGCCGCCGGAGACGTCCGTGAAGAGCCGGAAGGCGGTGTAGGCGATGCCAGAGGCCACGGTGATGAGCAGGATGCCGGGCAGCAGGTAGTTGACGTAGGAGGCGCCTCCGACGTCGATGGCACCGCCGAAGACGTAGACGAAGAGCAGGAGCATGGCGATCGGCGTGATGGCCGTGGTGATGATGGTGTCCGGGCTGCGCAGGATGTGGCGCAGGGACCGCTTGAGCAGGACGTCGGTGTCGTGGAAGACGTAGGTGGTCATTGCTGGGCTCCTTGGTGGGCCGCGTCGTCGTGGCCGACGATCGCGAGGAAGATGTCTTCGAGGGACGGCTGCTTCTCGACGTACTCGACCTTGGCCGGCGGGAGCAGCTGCTTGAGCTCGGCGAGGGTGCCGTCGGCGATGATGCGGCCCTGGTGGAGCACCGCGATCCGGTCGGCGAGGTGCTCGGCCTCGTCGAGGTACTGCGTGGTGAGCAGGACGGTGGTGCCCCGGCCGGCCAGCTCCTGCACCGTCTTCCAGACCTCGATGCGCGACTGCGGGTCGAGCCCTGTCGTCGGCTCGTCGAGGAAGAGCACGGGCGGGTTGCCGATGAGGCTCATCGCGATGTCGAGTCGGCGGCGCATGCCGCCCGAGTAGGTCCCGACGCGCTGTCCGCCGGGCTCGGTGAGGCCGAACCTCTCGAGCAGGGAGTCGGCGATGGCGCCCGGGCCGTCGAGGCGTCGCAGCTGGGCGACGAGGACGAGGTTCTCGCGGCCGGTGAGGATCTCGTCGACCGCGGCGAACTGCCCGGTGAGGCTGATCGACGCGCGGACCTTCTCGGGTTCGGTGGCGACGTCGTGGCCGTGGACGGCGGCGGTCCCGCCGTCGGCCCGGAGCAGGGTCGAGAGGATCTTGACTGCGGTGGTCTTGCCGGCGCCGTTGGAGCCGAGCAAGGCGAAGATCGTGCCCGCGGGGACGCTGAGG
Organism: Terrabacter sp. Ter38; assembly: GCF_024519435.1. GTDB lineage: Bacteria > Actinomycetota > Actinomycetes > Actinomycetales > Dermatophilaceae > Terrabacter. The sequence goes on along the minus strand of NZ_JALJRZ010000002.1, from coordinate 220,943 downwards.
TCGACGCCCGTGAGCACTGCGTGGTCGCCGTAGGACTTGGTGAGCCCGACGATCTCGATGGCTGGTGTCGTGGTCATGTTGACAGCGTGCAACCCTGACGCTGCGTCAAGGTCAAGCGTTGATCGCGAGCGACTCTTCGCGCCAGTCCGCGACCTCGTCAGCGGGCGCTGGTGAGAAGACGTCGCCGCACGTCCAGCAGCCGCGTCGCGACCTCCGTCTCCACCCGCTCCGGGTCGGTGAGCCAGTCCACGAGGGGTCGGTCGTCCCGCGTCACCCCGGCGCGTTCGTCGGCGATCGCGGCAGCCATGAGGGCGCCGCTGCGCGGCACCGGCAGGTCCCGGCCGAGGGCCTCGTCGGCCCAGGCGTCTGCCGAGCGGACCAGCTCGTCGTCGACGTGGCGGCGTCGGGCCACCGCCAACGCGTCCGCGGCTGCGGGGAGCGACCCGGCGGCGGCCGCATCGGCCACGGAGCGCACCTCGGACACGAGGGCGTCGAGGTGGATCTCGAGCAGCCAGGTCGGCATCCCGCGTGCGGCTAGGACGCGTGACAGCCACTGGACCTGGTTCACGGCACGGCTCTCGGGCAGCGCGGCGAGCGAGATGAGCCACGCGGAGTCCGTCGTGGCGAACCGGGAGCCGCGCTCGCCGTAGCGGAGGCTGTAGTAGGGCATCGCGTCGATCGACCCCTGCGCGGCCCGGACAGCGGCACGCAGCAGCGTCGCATCCGTCGTGATCTCGTAGCCGCCGGAGGCCGGGTTGACGACCCCGGCGTCCACCGCCTGCCCCGTGCTGCGGCGGATGAGTCCGGACACGACGTGGCTCACGGCCTCGGCGACGAGGGCGGCGACGCGCTCGGGGTCCGCGCCCGGCACGGGCCGCCCCGCGAGCGCTGCGTGCAGCACCTGCATGTCAGTGGATCCCGTTGCGACGACGAGGCGCTCGATCCCGACGACCGCTGCGAGGACCGCCGGGTCCTCGAGCGGGCCGGTCACCTTCCGGTCGGCATGGTCGAGGAGGATCCCGTGCGCGTGGTCACCGTCGACGTGCTGTGTCACGGATCCAATCCTTGTGCATGGCTCCGCCGGTCGAGTGGCGAACGCCCGACTTCGGAGGACGGGAATGCTCGACGGCGGGCACGCGTTGACGCCGGCGGACGACATACCCATGGGGGGTATGCCGGGCGGCGGGCCCAGCGGGGTCTCGTGGCCCCCGGGACCTGAGGGACGACCATGAACGAGGCGGCGATGTCAGCGCACGAGCACCACGACGCCCACGAGCACTCTGGTGCCCAGGACGCGACTGCGGGCCCGGGTGGCGGGATGGCCTCCATGGCGGCCGGCGCCACGCTGCACTGCCTCACCGGCTGTGCCATCGGCGAGGTCCTCGGCCTCATGGTCGGCACCGCCGTCGGGCTCGCCGCCGGCGCGACCATCGTCCTGTCCGTGGCCCTCGCGTTCCTCTTCGGTTACGCGCTCTCCAGCCTCCCCCTGCTGCGCAGCGGCCTGTCGCTGCGCGCCGCGCTCACCCTCGTCCTGGCTGCCGACACCGTCTCGATCCTCACGATGGAGGTCGTCGACAACCTGGTCATGGCCGTCATCCCCGGCGCCATGGACGCGGGCCTCGTCAACGCCGGCTTCTGGGTCGGCATGTCGATCTCGCTCGTCGCCGCGTTCGCCGCCGCCTATCCGGTCAACCGCTATCTCCTCTCGCGGGGGAAGGGCCACGCCCTGACCCACGCGCACCACGGGGCGAGCGGGGCGATCACCGGATGGCGCAGGTTCATCCCAGACCTGCCCGCTCCGGCGCTGGCCGCAGCCATCGCTGCGTTCATGCTCGGCGGGCTCGTCGTCGCCGTCGCCGACGGCTTGGCGTGACACGCCTCCCTCCGGGGTCCGGTTGTCGCTCGCGCTCGCCATCGTCGTCGGCGCCGCCCTCGGCAAGCGTCTGCCCGAGCGCGTCATCACCTGGGGCGCAGCCGCGGCCCTCGTCGTGTTCGGCGTCCTGCTCATCGTCGAGGGAGTCCGCTGACCGGAGGTGTGAGGACGCGGATCGTCCGGGAGCGGTCCTAGGCTTCCCCTGGCACCAGCGACCACGAGCCGAGGAGACCGGGATGAGCGACGTGACCTACGACGACCAGCAGGGCGCCCGCTTCGAGCGAGTGCGGCTGACCGGTGCGACCTTCGAGGACGTCTACCTCGACGGGGCACGGTTGCACGACGTCGACCTGCGGGGCGCCTCCCTGCGAATGGTGGACCTGCGGGGGCTGCGGGCCCGTGACGTCTGGCTCGAGGACGTCGACATCACCGGCGACGTCGAGAACCTCGTCATCAACGGCGTCGACGTCGCGCCGCTCATCGAGGCCGAGCTCGACCGCCGTGACCCCGACCGGCCCAAGATGCGACCGACGGACGCTGCCGGCTACCGCCAGGGCTGGGACGTCGTCGAGCGCCTCTGGGCCGGCACGGTCGCGCGGGCCCGCACCTTCCCGCCCGAGCGCCTGCACGAGCGGGTCGACGGCGAATGGTCGTTCATCGAGACCCTCCGCCACCTCGTCTTCGCCACCGACGCGTGGGTGTGCCGGGCCCTCCTCGGCGACCCCGAGCCGTGGGATGCCCTCGACCTGCCGCACGACGACATGCCCGACAGTCCCCCCGTGCCACGCGACCGTAAGGCGCACCCGACGCTCGATGAGGTGCTCGCCCTGCGTGCCGACCGGATGGCGACGGTGCGTCGCGTCGTCGACGGCCTCACCGACGACGACCTCGCCCGCACGACCGAGCCCGTCACGGCCGCCGGCTACCCCGAGCCGGAGCCGTATGCTGTGACCCGGATCCTGCGCACCATCCTCAACGAGGAGTGGCAGCACCGCCTCTACGCCGAGCGCGACCTCGACACCCTGGCCACCCGCCAGGCCGCGGAAGCGGGCACGACAGCCGCTGCCCGCTGACCGCTGCTGACCCCGCGCTCGGCGGGCTCACAGCCGACTCCCGGACGTTTTCCACCCGCGGCTCCTACGGTGTCCCATCACCATGCGTGCGCGGGCGCCGGATCTCACCGGAGCCGCCGACATCAGGAGGTTCCCGTGGCCGATCTCGGGTGGCCGGAGCTCAGCATCATCGCCCTCGCCGTCGTGCTCCTCTTCGGCTGGAAGCGGATGCCCGACATGGCCCGCAGCCTCGGACGGTCAGCCCGCATCTTCAAGTCGGAGGTCGACCAGATGCGGTCCGGGCCTGACGCCCCCGACGGATCCGCCGAGAGTGCCATCGCCGGCCCTGACGAGGCGACCGTCTCTGCGGCCGACGACCGCGCGGCGGCTGCCGACGCCGAGGTCGCCCGACTGCGTGCCGAGCTCGAGACCCGGAAGCACGCCAGCGGGTCGCACTAGTCTGCGACGGTGACGAGCGACCCCTCCACCCCGGCACCCGACGCCGAGCCCGGGCCCGGGCACCCTGGTGTTGCCGAGCTGTCGACAGGGCCGGCAGTGGTGGCACTCCTCGCTGCCGACGTGCGTGCCGGGGCCCTGGACGAGCAGGTCGCCGCCGGGGTGGAGGTGCTCGCCGGTGCGCCGACCGCGGCCGTCACGTCTCTCGCCGAGGTCGCGGGTGTCGAGGTCGGTGTCTGGGAGATGACCCCCGGCACGGTCAGCGACGTCGAGGCCGACGAGCTCTTCGTCGTGCTCTCCGGCCGCGCCACCCTCGTGGTCGAGGGCGGTGCGACGCTCGAGCTGGGACCCGGTTCCGTCGTGCAGTTGCCCGAGGGTGCTCGCACGACGTGGACGGTCACCGAGACGCTCCGCAAGGTCTACGTCACGCCCCGGGGCTGACGGCATACGCCATCGGGCCTGACGGCACGGCCACTCGCGGTCAGGCGACGGTGTGGATCGGGTCGCTCGGCAGCTTGCGCACCTTGGCGCGTCGGCGCCGGCGCTCCGGGATCATCGAACGCATCTCCTCGAGGCGCCCGAAGCAGAGCAGCCGGTCCTCGGCCTCGAGCACGACTCGGCGGCGCGGGTTGGGGATGACGCTGGTGCCGCGGTGCAGGGTGAGGACCTGGAGGTCGCGCTCCTCGAGGCCGGAGTCGCCGATCGTCTTGCCGATGATGTCGGCACCGGCGTGGACGACGAGCTCGGCGACGCCGTAGCCCGTCGAGACGGTGAGCCGCTGGCGCACGTCGATCTCGGGGAAGGCGACCTGGCCGGCGATGTGGTCGATGATCGCGCCGGCGACGTCGAGCTTCGTCGCGCTCTCGATGCCCTCGAGGCCGGGGGAGGAGTTGACCTCCATGACGAGCGGCCCGTCGTTGCCCTCGAGCATGTCGACGCCGGCGACGCGCAGGCCCATGATCTGGGCCGAACGCACGGCGGCCTGCTCGTACTCCGGCGTCAGCTCGACCGCCTCGACCGTGCCACCGCGGTGGACGTTGGAGCGGAACTCGTCGCCACTGGCCCGCCGTCGCATCGCCGCCACGACGCGGTCGCCGACGACGAGCGCGCGGATGTCGCGGCCCCGGCTCTCGGTGATGAAACTCTGGATGAGGACGTTCTGCTTCGTGCTGTGCAACGTCTCGATGATCGCCTCGGCGATCTTGATGTCGGGCGCGAGGATGACGCCGATGCCCTGGGTGCCCTCGAGCAGCTTGATGACGACGGGGGCGCCACCGACCCGCTCGATGGCCGGCATGACGTCGGCACGGTTGCGCACGAACGTCGTGGCGGGCATACCGATCTCGTGGCGCGAGAGGATCTGCGCGGCGCGGAGCTTGTCGCGGGCGTTGGAGATGCCGTTCGCGGTGTTGGGCGTGTACACGTCCATCTGCTCGAACTGCCGCACGACGGCCGTGCCGAAGTAGGTGATCGAGTTGCCGATGCGCGGCAGCACCGCGTCGTAGTCGGAGATCGGGCGTCCGCGGAACTGCAGGTCCGGCTCCGGGCCCGACAGGTCGATGGCGAAGCGGAGCGTGTTGAGCACCCGCACCTGGTGCCCGCGGTCGAGCGCCGCGGTGCGCAGGCGCTGCGTCGAGTAGGCACGCGGCGCGCGAGAGAGGATCGCGAGTTTCATGCAGGGTCCTGCCAAGATGGGCGGGTGTCTGGGCCGGCCTATTCAAGCACCCCTGTCGGGTGGCGGGAGTGGGTCGGTATGCCCGGGATCGGCCTGCCGTGGCTCAAGGCCAAGATCGACACGGGCGCTCGCACGTCGTCGCTGCACGCCGCGGACGTCGAGGAGTTCGACCGCGACGGGCAGCCCTGGGTGCGGTTCACGGTGCACCCCTGGCAGGACGCGGACGACGACGGCCGGACCATCGAGTGCCCGGTCCACGACCGCCGCAGCGTGCGCAGCTCGTCGGGCCACGTGACCAAGCGCTACGTCGTGCGCCTCGACCTCTCGCTCGCCGGGCGCACGGTGCCGGCCGAGGTGACGCTGAGCAAGCGCGACCGGATGGGCTTCCGGATGCTCGTCGGGCGTGAGGCCCTGCGCCAGGGCTACGTCGTCGACCCGTCGCTCTCGTACGCCGGCGGCAGGCCCCCCAAGGACGTCCGCCGCCGCAACCGCGGTCGCTGACCTGCGCGCACGAGCGCCGTCCCGATCAGCATCACCGCTGCTGCGCCGAACGGCGCCCCGGGGCCGTATGCCGTCCCCAGTGTCGTGAGGACAGCCGGCGCGACCGACGTGGCGAGTCCCCACGTCAGTCCCAGCACGGCGAGGTAGGTGCCCCGGGCCCCGTCGGGAGCGAGGGTCCCGGCCCGGGCCATCGTCGTCGCGATGACGAGCAGGCTGCCGACGTCGAAGGCGACGAGACCGGCGGCGAGGGTGACCGGGTGGCCGGCGACGGCGATCGTCGCCAGCCCCGCCGAGGCGACCACCTCGCCGGCGAGGAGCACCCCGGCGTCGTCCGTGCGGCGGCGCAGCACAGCGGCGAGCCAGGCGCCCGGGACGCTGGCCGCGGCGCCGGCGGCGAGGACCCATCCGGTCACGGCCGGCGACAGGCCCCGCTGCTCGACGAGGAGCGGCACGCCGAAGACGACGACCATCGTCACCATCGCCGCGACGGTCCCGAAGGCGAGGACGGGACGCAGGCGCCGGTCCGTGAGAGCAGCGACCCAGCGTGCGCGGGCCGGGGCCGCGCCGACGTCGGACGCCTCCCCCCGGGACCGGGAGGTGACCGCGCGGCTGGGAATGCGGTGGGCCACGAGGGCCGCGCACGCCAGGCACGTGGCGGCGTCGACGACGAAGAGCCAGCGCAGGCCGAGACCCGACACGGCTGCCGCGACGAGACCGGCGAGGACGCCCGCGACGGCGAGCGAGGCGTTGAGCGCCGAGTAGGCGAAGGCTCGGGAGTGCTCGGGCACGAGGTCGGAGACGAGGGCCTGCGTCGGCGGCTCGACGACCTCGTAGGCGAGTCCGAGCAGGACGGCGCCGAGGAGGGCCCAGGCGAGAGCCGGCGCGGCGGCGATGACGAGCTGCGCCGCGGCGCAGCCGACGAGACCGAGGAGCATCGTCGGCCGGTGGCCCCAGGCGTCCGTGAGGTGACCGCCGAGGACGCGTGAGGGGATCGTCGCGACTCCGAAGCACGTGAGGGCGAGGGCGGTCTCGGCAGGTCCAGCTCCGAGCTCGCGGACGAGGAGCACGCCGAGGAAGGCCATCGAGAAACCGCCGAGCCGGTTGACGCAGCGGGCCGCGATGAGCACCCGCACCCGGGGTGGGAGGGTCGAGTGGGGAGGTCGGGCCACCGGCCCTCCTGACTGTCGAACTAGACTTTGGTGGTCACGAGGCTACGAAGGGATTGGTGACTGGTCAAATGCGTTTCGACAGTCATGTCGAGCGGCTGCTCGACGCGACGGTGGCCCTCGTCAACCTCGCGAGCCCCGGGGAGGCGCACGGGACGGCGTATCACCGCCCGGTGGGGGCGGACCTCGTGCGAGCGGTGGCCGACGCGACGTCCTCGCCCGAACGGCGATCGTGGCCGACGGCCGAGGAGGCGGAGGAGCTGCTCGACATCGTGCCGCAGGCGCGTGTCGTCTTCGAGGCCGCGGATCGTGACGACCTCGCAGCGGCGGCTGCCGTCGTCAACGACCTGCTCGCATCGACGGCCGCCCGGCCACGCCTCGACCCGGACGACGAGGGCCGACACCAGCTGCACTTCCACGGCCCCGACGACGGCTACGTCCGGGGATGGCAGGCCGGGATCGCCTCGGGCCTGGCCGTCGCCATCGGCAGCGACCTCGGTGGCCGGCTCGGTGTGTGCGACGCTCCCGTCTGCGACCGCGTCTACGTAGACGGGTCGAAGAACGGCACGCGCCGCTACTGCTCGGCCCGGTGCCAGAGTCGCGTCAAGGCCGCCGCGCACCGCGCCCGCGCCCACTGACGCCCACTGACGCCCACTGACACCCGCCGACGCCCACTGACACCCCACCGACACACACCGACACCCACCGACACCCACCGACACACACCGACCTCCGACCACCGACGCGGTGGCGGGCTCTCTCAGGGGGTGCGGGTGGCGGCGACGTGGGCGGCATGGGCGGCCCAGAGGCGGGCCTCGGCGTCGGCGTCCATCGGGCCGCCACCGCGGTTCGTCGGCCGCTCCGGCAGACCCTCGCGCTGCAGCCAGGCCCACGTGTCGGCGACCGTCTCGGGCATCGGCCGGCAGTGCAGCCCCGCCGCCCGGGCGGCCGACGTGTCGAGGGCGTGCAGGCCCGCGAGCTCGCCCGTCGGCGGGACCCAGATCGGCAGCTCGGTCCACGGCTGCACCCCGGCCGCCTCGACGGCAGCGGGGTCGAGCCAGACGAGCTCGGCGTCACTCCCCGTCACGGTGCGCGCCTCGTCGAGCAGCGCCCCGATCGTCGTGTGACCCGGCTCGCTCACCATGTTGAAGGTGCCGACCGGCCGTGATCCGAGCACCCAGCCCGCGATGTCCCGGCAGTCGACGTACTGCAGCGGGCGCTCGCGGGGTCCCGGCGCGGGCACGCGCCCACCCGCCGCGATCCGCTTGAGCCAGAACGGCATCCGGCCGACCATCTCGTAGGGCCCGAGGATGAGGCCCGCCCGTGCGATGGCCACGTCACCGCCGAACTCCGCCAGGGCGGCGAGCTCGCCGCCCCGCTTGGCCGCGGCGTAGTCGGAGGCGTCCGTCGAGGCCGGGTCGCCCTCCACGACGGGCGCGCCCTCGTCGGATCCCAGGGCGATGGGCCACGTGTAGACCGAGCACGACGAGATGTAGGTGTAGTGCCCGGCGCGACCGCGGAGCAGCCGCGCCGACGTCTGCACCGCGACGGGCTCGGCCGACCACGTGTCGACGACGGCATCCCACTCGTCGTCCCCGAGCGCCGTGCGCAGTGCGTCGGGGTCGAGGCGGTCGGCGTGGCGGGCCTCGGCGCCCTCGACGGCGGTGCCGGTGAGGCCCCGGCTCACCGTCGTGACGTCGTCGCCGCGGGCGAGGGCAGCCTCGACGAACGCGCGGCCGACGTGGTGGGTGCCTCCGAGCACGAGCAGTCTCATGGGCACGATCCTCGCCCGCGCAGGCCGCCGCGCCAAGGCCCCTTCGCTGTCGACGTAAGACCAGCGCGGGTCAGGATGCGACGTGTGCCTACGCCCAGTCGTCGATGCGTGACCCCGCCGCGCGACCGTCGGTCAGGTCGGCGACGTGCTTCGAAAAGCGCGGGCACGCGACGATGTCGTGCGCCCTGCATCGCAGTGCGTGCTCGGTCATCTCGCGTGACCGCTCGATCGACCGGGCCCGCTCGTCGAGGTCGCGCAGGTGGGCCTCGAGCACCTCGTGCCGTCCGGCCGCCTCGCCGTCGAGCAGCACGCCGACCTGCTCGAGCGTCATGCCGGCCGCCTTGTTGCGGAGGATGACCGCGACACGGACGAGGTCGCCCCGGCCGTAGCGCCGGTAGCCGGACACGTCGCGCTCCGGCGTGAGCAGCCCGACCGCCTCCCAGTGGCGGAGCACGTTCGTCGGCAGGTCGAAGCGTGCCGCCAGCTCTCCGACGGTCCAGGTCTCGTCGCGCCCTCTTGCCTTCATGTCGACATGAAGGTACACGCTGGATCGCAACAGGCACAGAGCCTTCCGAGCCGTCGCCGGATCGATCCCCAAGGAGCCACCATGAGCGCCAGCACGCACACCGACGTCGCCGTCATCGGCGGAGGCCCCGCCGGCCTCCAGGCCGCACTCACCCTCGGTCGCGTCCACCGCGACGCCGTCCTCTTCGACGACGGCACCTACCGCAACGCCAGGGTCAGCCACATGCACAACGTCGTGGCCCACGACGGCACTCCGCCGGCGGACTTCCGCGCCGACGCGCGAAAGCAGCTCACGGCATACGACGCCGTGAGCGTGCGGGAGCAGCGCGTCGAGGCGGTCGAGGAGGTCGACGGGCTGTTCCGGCTGCACGTGGCCGACGGCACGGCCGTGACGGCGCGGGCCCTCGTCCTCGCCACCGGCGTCCGTGACACCCTCCCGCCCGTGCCCGGGCTGGACGCGTTGTGGGGCGACCTCGTCGCGCACTGTCCCTTCTGTCACGGCCACGAGCTCAGCGGTCAGCGTGTCGGCATCCTCGGGGCGACCATCGCCCCGCACCTGTCGGGCCTGCTCGGACGCATCGCGTCCGAGATCGTCGTGCTCACCGACGGAGACGCCGTGCCCGACGGTCTCCCCGTGGGGACCACCGTCCGCACCGAGCGCGTCGTCTCGGCCGAGCGGCACGGCGGGGGCGTACGCGTGGTGCTCGCGGGTGCTGACGGCGAGCAGGTGCCCGTCGGGACGACCGAGCAGGTGGCCGGGCTCTTCGTGAAGCCGGAGCTGAGCCAGTCGGCGCCCTTCGCCGAGCAGCTGGGACTCGAGCTCAACCCGTCCGGCGCCGTGCGGGTCGACGAGTTCGCCCGGTCGAGCCGGGAGCGGGTCCTCTGTGCGGGTGACATGGCGCACCTGCCCGCGTACCCGATGCCGATGGCCTCGGTCGTCGCTGCGGCGGCGTCCGGCCAGCTCGCGGCCTCGGCGGCCATCATGGCCCTCATGGCGCCCTGACCTCTGGCCCGGTGAGTGGTGGGGCCGCTCATGACTTGAGCAGGGCGGCCGACAGCGACCACGCCGACGAGATCCGCGACGACGGTGCGTGCGCTGCCAAGGGCGTGCTGGAGCCGGGCCGGGGTGGGGACCGGCGGGGCGGCATACGATGTTGGGATCCCGAGAAGCTCGAAGGAGTGGCCCATGCCGCGCGACCTCGCCCCCGACCTCGTCGAGCGCCTCACGAAGGCGTTCGAGGCCGACCCCACCGCACGAATGCTCCAGAACGCCGTCACGACGACGTCGGTCGACGAGATCGCGCTCGACCGCCGGGTGGTGACGGGCATCGACCACTCGGTCTCGAACCTCCTCGACGACTGGACCGCGACCTCCCAGGAGAAGAGCGGCCGGTGCTGGCTCTTCGCCGGGACCAACCTGCTGCGCGCGAGCGCCCGCGAGAAGCTCAAGGTCAAGGACTTCGAGTTCTCGCAGAACCACCTCCTCTTCTGGGACAAGTTCGAGAAGGCCAACCACTGGCTCGAGTCCGTCATCGCGACGTCCGACCGTGACGTCGACGACCGCACCGTGGCGCACCTGCTCGCCACGCCGGCCGAGGACGGCGGGCAGTGGAACATGTTCGTCGCGCTCGTCGTCAAGCACGGCCTGGTGCCGAAGGTCGCGATGCCCGAGACGAAGAGCTCGAGCAACACCGGACAGATGAACCGCGACCTCAGCACGATCCTGCGCCAGTCCGCCCGTGACCTGCGGGCCAGGGCAGCCGACGGCGCAGACGCCGACGACCTCCAGGACGCCAAGGAGCAGGTGCTCGCGACGGTCCACCGGCTCCTCTGCATCCACCTCGGCACGCCGCCGGAGTCGTTCGTGTGGCAGTGGAAGGACACCGACGGCGGCTTCCACCGCGACGGCACGATGACGCCCCTCGAGTTCGCCGAGCGCTACGTCACGGTGCCGCTCGAGGACTACGTGTGCCTCGTCAACGACCCTCGCGCGAGCAGCCCCTACGGGCGCACGTTCACCGTCGAGCACCTCGGGAACGTCGTCGGGGCGCCGCCAGTCACCTACCTCAACGTCGAGCCGGATCTCATGAAGTCCCTTGCGGCACAGGCGATCGTCGGCGGCGAGCCGGTCTGGTTCGGGTGCGACACCGGCCAGATGTCCAACCCGACCCTCGGCCTCTGGGACGCCGGCCTCTTCGACCGCGCCGCGATCTACGGCACGGAGCCGAGCCTCGGCAAGGCCGACCGCCTGCTGCACCACGAGTCCCTCATGACGCACGCCATGCTCTTCACCGGCGTCGACCTGCTCGACGACGTCCCGCGTCGCTGGCGCGTCGAGAACAGCTGGGGCACCGAGAAGGGCGACAAGGGCTTCATGACGATGAACGACTCGTGGTTCGCCGAGTTCGTCTTCGAGGTCGCCGTGCGCCGCGACGCGCTGCCCGCAGAGCTGCAGGAGGCGCTGACCCGCGACCCGATCGTCCTCCCCGCCTGGGACCCGATGGGGGCTCTCGCCGGCTGACTCCTTTCCGCTCCGTGTCGAGCGCGCCGCTGCCGGTCAGGCGGCGGCGCGCTCTGCGTCGGCGGGCGCGCGAGGTGGACTGGGTGGGCCATGCCCCCGAGCTCCCGCGACCCACGCCGGCGCCGCGCTCGACGGCCTCGACGACCGCTCGTGGGTCGGAGACGTCCTGACCGTGCCTCGGGACTGAGCGCCCCCCGGCGAGGGCGACCGGCCTGACCTACGCTGCCAGACGATGACGACCTCTGACCCGCCCCGCACGACGCCGGGCCCGGCGACGGACGCGGACGTGCCGGCCTACGTGCGCTCCCTCGGACTGCCGGGGCTCGCCGACGTCCACGTGCACTTCCTGCCCGACGCCATGCAGCGGAAGGTGTGGGCCTACTTCGACGACGCCGAGACGCACTACGGCGCGCCGTGGCCGATCACGTACCGCGACGACGAGCCGACGCGTCTGGCGACGCTGCGCGCTCTCGGGCTCCGGGCGATCCCGGCTCTCGTCTACCCGCACAAGCCCGGCATGGCGACGTGGCTCAACGAGTGGTGTGCCGACTTCGCCCGGAGGGTGCCCGACGCCGTGCACTGCGCGACGTTCTACCCGGAGCCGGACGTGGGTCACCAGGTGGCGGCTGCCCTGGACGCGGGGGCGAGCCTCTTCAAGATCCACGTCCAGGTCGGGGACTTCACCCCGGACGACGACCGGCTCGACCCGGCGTGGGTGCGGCTCGAGGCCGCCCGCGTGCCCGTCGTCGTCCACGCCGGATCGGCGCCCATCCGCGGCACCCACACCGGCCCGGGAGCGGTGCGTGAGGTGCTGCGCAGGCACCCCGACCTCGTCCTCGTCGTCGCCCACCTCGGCATGCCGGAGTACCACGAGTTCGCCGACCTCGCCGACGAGTTCGCCGGCGTCCACCTCGACACGACGATGAGCGGCACGGACTTCACGAACCGATTCGCGCCCTTCCCGGACGGCTACGTCGACCGTCTCGGCGGGCTGCGCGACCGGGTCGTGCTCGGCTCGGACTTCCCGAGCATCCCCTACCCCTACGCCCACCAGGTCGACGCGCTCGCCCGTCTCGACCTCGGCGACGACTGGATGCGAGCCGTGCTCTGGCACAACGGCGCCCGCCTGCTGGGCCTACCTACCACGTAGCCCGGCGAGCCCGCTCGGCGTCAGCCCAGGTGCTCGGCGAGGAAGGCCTCGGTGCGGCGGATCGAGGTGTCCCACTGCGGGGACGTCAGCGTGTGCCGCCCGCCGGGATAGATGCGCAGCTCGACGTCCTTGCCCTCGGCCTTCAGCGCCGCGACGGACTCGCGCGACCACGACAGCGGGCAGTCCTCGTCGGCGGTGCCGTGGTGGATGAGGAGCGGCTCGGTGATGCGGCCGAAATAGGTGCGCGGGCTCGTCGCCGCCCAGGCCGCCGGCTTCGCCTCGGGAGTGCCCAGGCGGCCGATGACGGCGCGGGCCGCGCCCGAGCGGGAGGCGTCGCGCCGCACCCACTTGTCGAAGTTGTCGACGGTGTCGGAGCTGACCGGCGCGTAGGCCACGGCCGCGCGGAAGAGCCCCGGGCGTACGACCAGGGCGGTGTAGACGACCCCGCCGCCCATCGACCGGCCGATGAGCGCGACGCGGTCGGGGTCGACCACCTGCGCCTTCTTGAGCGCCAGCCCGGCGTTGATGGCATCGACCGCGTAGCCCGCTCGGAGGTTGGCGTCGTTGCGCGGGTCCGTGTCGGACTGCGCGTGGTTGCGGTAGTCGATGTGCAGCGTGACGTAGCCCTGCCGCGCGAGGTGGTCGCGCTCGCGGAGCATGGTCTCGCCGTTCGTGTAGACCGCGGGGTCGACGTAGCCGTGCGCGAGGACGACAGCCGGGAACGGGCCCGTGCCGCGCGGGATGTTGATGCGCCCCGAGATCGTCAGCCCGTTGCTCTCGTAGGTCGCGAAGTACTGCCGGTACGCGTCGGTGCTGCCGCGCTCGCGCCCGAGCCGGAGGTTGCCGCCGTCGTACTGCATCGCGATGAGCGCCGCGATCGACGCCGGATCGGGCGCGGGCTTCGGCGTGCTGGTCGGACCGGGTGTCGGGGTCTGCTCCGCTGCCGTCGTGGAGGGCGCCGGGGACGGAGCGCTCGACGCGCTGGCGTATGCCGTCGGGCCGGCTCCCGTCGTGCCGCCCCCTCGGTCGTCGGTGGGCCCCCCGGTCGAGCAGGCGCCGAGCAGCAGCGCGGCGTTGAGGCCGACGGCGAGGGCTCGTGGGGTGCGCACGTCTCGAGTCTCACCCGTGGGAGGCGGGATTCCCAGCCCGCTCCCAGCCTTCGTGCCCGATCCGAGACCTTCCCGACGCGGTCAGTGGAGCGCGGCGGCCGCCTCGAGGACGGTCCAGGCCTGCAGCTGCGGCGACAGCTCGAGCGGTGGCGCGGGCGCGTGTCCGGCGGGTTCGACGGGGAAGACCGACGGGTCACGCCGACCCGCGACCCGCAGGCTGCCGCGACCGGTCCACAGCGCGTCGGCCGTGCCGGTGACGAGCCGCCGTGCGGTCTCCCGCGCCTCCGGGGCGAGGGCCGGGACGTTCGCGGCGAGCGCGAGGTAGCGCACGAGGATCCCGGTGAAGAGGCCGCCGTCGCCGCCGCCGTGCGTCCGAAGCACCCGGGCGCCACCGACCTCGGTCGTCAGCCGCGCGTCCACCGCGGCGACGAGCGCGGCCGCCCGCGCGAGGCTCTGGTCGTCCCCGAGCGTCACGAGCGCGCCGAGCACCGTGCCCTGGTTGTACGACCACACGTCGGGGACGAGCACCTCCTCCCCACCCAGGAGCCGGATGCCGTCGAGCACGAGTCCGGTCTCCAGCGACCACAGGCGCGCGTAGAGCCAGTCGACGAGCCGGCGAGCCTCGTCCGTGTCGCCGAGACGGGCCAGGTGCAGCGCGGCCGGGCCCGTCGCGGGACTGTTCTTGAAGTCGCGGTCCCGGCTCCAGAAGAGGCCGCCCCCGAGGTCGTCCGTGTGCGCCGACCGCAGCTGCGCCGTGAGGTGGCGGCCGGCCGAGCGGAGGCGTCGGCCGCGCGCGGTGCGCCCGATCTCGTCGTGCAGGTCCTGCAGCCGCCCGGAGGCCAGCGCGAGCCAGGCCATGTCGTCGTAGAAGTCGTTGACCCATCGCACCCGGTTGCGCAGCCGGATCGTCGCGAGCAGCCGGTCACCCTGGCGGGCCCGGAGGTCCGCGCCGGCCGGGTCGCCGGTGCGCAGGGCACGGAGGCCGGCGTCGACGACGGCGTCGAGGTAGTGCGCTTGCCACCAGTAGTGCCACGCTCCGCGCAGGCCGCCGAACGTCCGTGACCCGGGGGGCGCGGGGTGCACGATGCGCGCGAGGTGCGTCAGCGGCATACGCCCGAGGCGCCCGGCGAAGAGCGACGAGACGGACCGCTCGGCCTCGGCGGCGCGCTCGTCGAGGGCCGTCGGGGGACCGGTCGGGCGGCTGGCGGCGGACACGCTGCGACGCTACCGCGGCCCCCGCCGCACCTGACTGTGGAAGGGTCGGTGGCGGTGTCGAGATCGCGGCCACGGCTCCGACGTCCCTGACGAGACGTGAACCGGCCGCCACGACGGCGCCAGGACGAAGGAGTCGACGTGAAGTACCTGCTCATGATCTGGAGCCACCCGCAGTCGTGGGGGCACCCGATCTTCCTGCGCACGCCCGAGGCCGCGGCCATGACCGACGACGAGCGCGCCGGGATGCTGCGCGACTTCGAGGAGCTCATGGGCGAGATCAGCGAGTCGGGTGAGCTAGTGACAGCGCAGGCGCTCGCGGACCCGCTGACGGCCCGGAGCGTGCGGGTGCGCGATGGCGAGAGCCTTGTCACCGACGGTCCCTTCGTAGAGTCGAAGGAGCAGATGGCCGGCTACGTCATCGTCGACTGTGCGACTCCCGAGCGGGCCGAAGAGATCGCGGGACGCTTCCCCGACGCCCGGTTCGCTGCCGTCGAGGTGCGCCCGCTCATGGGCGGATCGGCCGAGGACCTCTGAGAAGGCTGGTGACGTGGGCGGATCCGTGGTGACCGACGACCTGTGGCGCAGCGTGACGCCGCAGGTCATCGGGGCGCTCGTGCGTCGCTACCGGGACTTCGACCGTGCCGAGGAGGCCGCCCAGGAGGCGCTCCTGGCCGCGGCAGCGCAGTGGCCCGAGGAGGGCGTGCCGGACGACCCCAAGGCGTGGCTCATCCGGGTCGGCTCGCGTCGCCTCATCGACGGCCTGCGCAGCGACGAGGCACGGGAGCGTCGTGAGCTGGCGGACGCGAGTCGCGTTCCGGCCGACGACCTCGTCGCCCCCGCGCCGTATGCCGTCGGGCCGGGTGACCGCGACGACACCCTGACGCTCCTCCTCCTCTGCTGCCACCCGGTGTTGCCCCCGGCGTCACGGATCGCCTTGACCCTCAGGGCGGTCGGCGGCCTGACGACGGCTCAGATCGCCCGTGCCTTCCTCGTGCCGGAGGCGACCATGGCGCAGCGGATCAGCCGGGCCAAGCAGCGGATCCGTGAGTCGGGTGCCGAGTTCCGGATGCCGCCTCCCGAGGACGTGCCCGAGCGGCTGCGCGAGGTGCTGCACGTCCTCTACCTCGTCTTCACCGAGGGACACACGACGAGCGGCGGAGACACTCTGCACCGGATCGACCTGACGACTGAGGCGATCCGCCTCACGCGCCAGGCGCACGCCCTCCTGCCCGACGACGGCGAGGTCGCCGGCCTGCTCGCTCTCATGCTGCTCACCGAGGCTCGGCGCCCGGCCCGGACGAACGACGCGGGTGAGCTCGTGCCGCTCGCCGAGCAGGACCGCGCGCGGTGGGACACGGCATACATCCGGGAGGGCGTCGCCCTCGTGACCGACGCCCTGACGCAGACCCGGCTCGGGCCCTACCAGGTGCAGGCGGCGATCGCCGCCGTGCACGATGAGGCGCCGACGGCGGCACAGACGGACTGGGAGCAGGTGCTGGCCCTCTACGGGCTGCTCGAGCAGCTCGCGCCCGGGCCGGTCGTGACGCTCAACCGCGCCGTCGCGCTCGCCATGGTCGAGGGGCCTGCCGCCGGGCTCGCCGTGCTGGACGGCCTCGAGCAGGACAAGCGGCTCGCCCGACACCACCGGCTGCACGCGGTGCGCGCCCACCTGCTCGAGAGGTCGGGTGACGCCGCCGGGGCTCGCGACAGCTACCTGCTCGCCTCCCGCCTCACGACGAGCATCCCCGAGCAGGACCACCTCCGACGAAAGGCCGAAGCCCTGTGAGCGACACCCCAGCCGCCCCGAGCGCCGTCACCGAGAGCGACGTCGACCTCGGCGACGGGCACGTGCTCCATGTCTACGACACCGGCGCCCTGGGTGACGCCGAGGGGCTCGGCGTCGAGCCGCTCGTCGTCGTGTGGCACCACGGCACGCCCAACATCGGTGCACCGCCCCGGCCGCTCTTCGACGCCGCGGCCCGGCTCGGCATCCGCTGGGTGTCCTACGACCGGCCGGGCTACGGCGGGTCGACGCCGCGACCCGGCCGCGACATCGCCTCGGCAGCGCGGGACGTCGCAACCGTCGCCGACCACCTCGGTGTGGCGACCTTCGCAGTGATGGGGCACTCGGGCGGCGGCACGCATGCCCTCGCGTCGGGAGCACTGCTCGGTGACCGGGTACGTTCCGTCGTGAGCGTCTCTGCGGTCGCGCCTTTCCGTGCCTCCGGGCTGGCGTTCTTCGCCGGCATGGCGCCAGGCGGCGAGGCCTCCCTCCGCGCTGCGGCAGCTGGTCGCGAGGCCAAGGAGGCGCACGAGGCCGCCGCCGCACAGGTGCCGGAGGGTGAGATCGACAGCGGCTTCGTGGAAGCCGATGGGGAGGCCTTCTCCGGGCCGTGGGGCTGGTTCGGCTCCGTCGTCGGACCCGCCCTCGCTGCAGGTCCCGCGGCCCTCATCGACGACGACCTGGCGTACGTCTCCGACTGGGGCTTCGAGCCGGGCGCGGTGTCGGCGCCGACCCTCGTCGTGCACGGTGGAGCGGACCGGATCGTGCCGGCCTCGCACGGGCAGTGGCTCGCGAGCGCCATCCCCGACGCCGACCTGTGGCTCCAGCCGCTCGACGGCCACATCTCCGTGCTCCGCACCGCCGAGGACGCGCTCGCCTGGCTGGCGCGGACCGCGCGGCGCTCCTGAGCCTGGCCGTGCCGGTTCGAGGTGATCGCGGGCGCCAGGTCGGTGTCGCGATCACCTCGACGCGGGTCCCTGGCACCGGCCCGGCTTGCGTTGGAGTGCACTCGAAGTCATAGCGTCGAGCGCATGACGAAAACGTGGTTCATCACCGGAACGTCGCGCGGGTTCGGTCGCGAGTGGGCGATCGCCGCACTCGAGCGAGGCGACAACGTCGCCGCGACCGCCCGCGACACCTCCACCCTCGACGACCTCGTCCAGACCTACGGCGAGCGGCTGCTGCCGATCGCCCTCGACGTCACCGAACGGGACGCGGACTTCGCCGCCGTGCAGCAGGCGCACGATCGCTTCGGCCGGCTCGACGTCGTCGTCAACAACGCCGGCTACGGCCACTTCGGCTTCGTCGAGGAGCTGAGCGAGGCCGACGTCCGCGACCAGCTCGAGACGAACTTCTTCGGGGCGCTCTGGGTGACGCAGGCCGCCCTGCCGATCATGCGCGAGCAGGGATCGGGGCACATCATCCAGGTCAGCTCCATCGGCGGCATCTCGGCGTTCCCGATCGTCGGCGCCTACCACGCGTCCAAGTGGGCGCTCGAGGGTCTGAGCCAGTCGCTCGCCCAAGAGGTCGCGCCCTTCGGCATCACGGTCACGCTCATCGAGCCCGGAGGCTTCTCGACCGACTGGGCCGGCCCGTCGGCCAAGCACTCCGAGCCGTCGTCGACCTACGACGAGATCCACGAACGCACCCACCGCGAGCGCGCGGCGCGCAACACGTCGGGCCCCGGCGACCCCAAGGCGTCGGCCGCCGCGGTGCTCAGGATCGTCGACGCCGACGAGCCGCCGCTGCGCGTCTTCTTCGGCGCGGCCCCGCTCTCGATCGCCAAGGCGGACTACGCCTCGCGGATCGAGACGTGGGAGAAGTGGGACGACGTGTCCCAGCTCGCGCAGGGCTGACCCCCGCCACGACCAGAGGAGGTATGCCGTCACGCACGTCCGTGACGGCATACCTCCGCCGCGTGCGGTGGCGGCCACGCGGCGCCCGCGTGACCTCCGTCGTGTCGGTGTCGTTCTCCTCGGAGACCGACACCGGACGAAGGAGTCCCGCCGTGCCCCGTTCCGCACCCACCGGCCGCCCTGCCCGCCCCGCCGCAGCCCTCGTCGCGGCGCTCGCCACGGCCGCAGCACTCACCGCCGGCGCGGCCACCGCTCCGTCAGCCGCGGCCGCCCCGTCCGCCGCTGCCCCGTCCGCCTCGACCGCTGCGCCGCACGTCGTCCAGCTGGGCGACTCCTACTCGGCCGGCAACGGCACGGGCAGCTACGAGGAGCGCAGCTGCTACCGCTCGCCCGACAACTACGGCTCGCAGGTCGCGGCCTCGATCGGCGCGAGCTACACCGACGTCGCGTGCAGCGGTGGGGTCGTCGCCGACATCCTCGAGCCGCGCGAGCTCGGCGACCCGTCCACGAAGAGCGCGACGTACTCGATCGACCCGGCCCGCTACCCCGAGCAGAAGGCCGAGTGGCTGCGCCGGGCGCAGAACGAGCGACTCTGCGGCGTCCCGTCCCAGCCCGACTTCTCCTACCGCTACACCTTCGTCGCCGGAGTCGGCGTGGGCGGGCTCTACACCGGTACCGTCTCGTGCCAGCTCGTCGCCCGGCCGCAGATCGACGCGATCACGCCCGACACCGACTACGTCTTCGTCACCGTCGGCGGCAACGACATCGGCTTCTCGACGATCGTCGTCGACTGCCTGACCCTCCGCGACCCGTCGAGCTGCAAGCAGGCACTGGACGCGGCGACGGCCAAGGCGCCCGAGATGGTCGACCGCACCAAGGCGGCCCTGCGTGCCGTCGTCGCCCGGTCCGGTGGGCACGCGCAGGTCTACCTGCTCAGCTACCCGTTCCTCATCGACACCGAGAGCTACGGCATCCCCGAGGTCGCCCCGGTGTACGACGCCGGCACGGCGCTCAACGACCTCCAGCGCCTCGGCGACGGCCTGCAGTCGCGCGGCATCGCCGAGCTCGACGCGGAGGACGCGACGACGCAGTACCACTTCGTCGACACCGTCAAGGCGGCCTGGGGCGGCCGCGTCCACGGTCTCGACCCGCACGTCGTCGCCGACAACTCGAAGGCGTGGCTCGTGCCCGTCGGCACGCCGGGCCGTGACGTCGCCGAGTTCGTCCACCCGACCCAGCCCGGCTGGGACGCGACCGCCGGAGCCCTCCGGGTCGCCGTCACCGGCTGAGCCCCGCGGGCCTCGGTCGCGTCGTGGTGCCGTGTGCAGCGGCCGGGGCCCTGACGCCGCTTACTGCACACAGCGGCCGGGCCGGTGAGGTCATCGAGGGTGATCCGCATGGCCCATGGTCGGGCATCGCTGTGCGCGGGCCGTGCTCAGGCCCAGATGGCGGCCGGGATGCCGTCGGAGAAGACCTCGGGTGGGTCGGGCATCGAGCGGGCCAGACCCGCGGCATGGCGGGCGGCCGACCACGCGACCGCACAGGCGTCGAGGACGTCGTCCGCGGCATACCCCTGACCCCGGAGCACGGACGGGCGCGCGATGCCCGCGGCCGCGAGCGCTGCGAGCCGCTGGTCGCGTCCGTCGTCGGTCTTCTTGCTCGCGAGGATCGGCGCGCCTGACATCGTCGCGAAGGACACCTCCGGATGGATCTCGAGCACCGTCACGGTGGGGCGCGTGCGCAGCCACGCGTCGACCTCGACGATCTTGTCGCGCAGGGCGAACGCCTGGGCGCCGACGCCCTGGCCGACGAGGTCGCGGTTCACGGCGTCGGCCTCGGGGCGCGTGGCCGCCCCGTAGGCGGCCCGGGTCAGCGTCGAGAAGATCGACGACGCCTTGCGGGGCAGAGCCTTGCGTGCGAGAACGTCGGCCTGGCGGATCGTGCTGTCCGGCAAGCCGATCGGGATGTCGACGCCGACGACACGGATGCCGGTCGACTCGCGCACCATGGCGACGAGCTCGGCGATCGTCGGAGCGACGAGGATGCGCGGACGGGGGGCGCCGGGCTCGAGCAGCGCGCCCACCCAGCCGGCGGTGCACCCGTCGACACCGAGCACGGGCGCGACGACCTCGACCGGAGCGGGGCGCCCGGACGTCGCGGCGGCCGCCGAGTGCTGCTCGACGACGTCGGCGAGCCGGCGCAGCGCCGCGACACTCTCCTCGAGGGCGGTCCTGATCTCGCCGCTGCTGGCGACCGGCCCGGCCAGGGCGGTCGTCAGTCCGTCGGCGAGACCGCGGATCCGCTGCGCATCCGTCTCCATCGCCCCACTCAACCCCATCGGCGGCGGTGCGTCGGGACCGGTGGGTGGACACCTCGGAATGGACCGGCCGCGTCGGAGGTTGCCGCTCGCATGGAGACACGCGCAACGATCGGCGTCACCGGCCTCGCGACGATGGGTCGCAACCTCGCCCGCAACATCGCCCGGCACGGCCACACGGTGGCGGTCCACAACCGCACGACCTCGCGGATGACGAGCCTGCTCGAGCAGTTCGGCGACGAGGGCGACTTCGTCGGCGCCGAGACGGCCTCGGACTTCGTGGCCGCGATCCAGAAGCCGCGGGCCATCATCGTCATGGTCAAGGCGGGGGCCCCCACCGACGCCGTCATCGACGAGCTCGTGCCGCTGCTCGACGAGGGCGACATCGTCGTCGATGCCGGCAACGCCCACTTCGCCGACACGCTCCGCCGGGAGAAGGCTCTCTCCGACCAGGGGATCCACTTCGTCGGCATGGGCGTCTCCGGCGGCGAGGAGGGCGCGCTCAACGGTCCCTCGATCATGGTCGGCGGGTCCGACCACGCCTACGAGCGCCTGGCCCCGGTCGTCGAGTCGATCGCCGCGCAGGTCGACGGGACGCCGTGCGCCGCGCACCTCGGCCCCGACGCCGCCGGCCACTTCGTCAAGATGGTCCACAACGGCATCGAGTACGCCGACATGCAGCTCATCGCCGAGTCCTTCGACCTGCTGCGCAGCGTCCTCGGGCTCGAGCCCGCCGAGATCGCCGACGTCTTCCGCGAGTGGAACGAGGGTGACCTCGAGTCCTTCCTCATCGAGATGACCGCCGACGTGCTCGCCCACACCGACGCCTCGACGGGCAAGCCGTTCGTCGACGTCGTCGGTGACGCGGCCGAGCAGAAGGGCACCGGCCGCTGGACGGTCCAGAGCGCTCTCGACCTCGGCATCCCCGTCACGGGCATCGCGGAGGCCACCTTCGCGCGCAGCCTGTCGGGCCACACGAGCCAGCGCGCCGCGGTGCGCGAGACGTTCTCGGACCTCGCCGACCTCGACCCCGCCACGCAGCGCGACGTCGAGCGCGACGCCTTCGTCGACGACGTCCGCGCCGCCCTCTACGCCTCGAAGATCGTCGCCTACGCCCAGGGCTTCGACCAGCTCGCGGCCGGTTCGCGGGAGCACGGCTGGGACCTCGACCTCGGTGAGGTCGCGACGATCTGGCGCGGTGGCTGCATCATCCGCGCCCGCTTCCTCGACCGCATCAAGGAGGCGTATGCCGCCGAGCCCGACCTCGAGTCGCTGCTGACCGCGCCGTGGTTCGCCGCCGCCATCGACGACGGGGTGCAGGCCTGGCGCCGCGTCGTCGCCGTGTCGGCGGAGCGGGGCGTCCCGGCACCCGCCTTCGCGTCGTCGCTCGCCTACTTCGACGCCCTCCGCCGCGACCGGCTGCCGGCTGCGCTCATCCAGGCCCTGCGCGACAACTTCGGCGCGCACACGTACACACGCGTCGACCGCGAGGGCACCTTCCACACCGACTGGGGCGGAGACCGCGCAGAGTCCCTGACCGCCGGCTGACGCCCCGTCAGGTCCACGGGGCTTCGACACCCTTCGACAGGGTCGGGAGTCGGACGTAGCGTGAAGCAATGACCCACCCCGACACCGGCCGTGCCACCACCCTCGGCGAGCTGCGCGCCACCGGTCACGTCCACCGCAGCGTCAAGAGCGAGATCCGGGAGAACCTCCTCGCCCGGTTGCGTGCGGGCGAGGACGCGTTCCCGGGCATGGTCGGCTTCGAGGAGACCGTCCTGCCCGAGCTCGAGACGGCGCTGCTCGCGGGCCACGACCTCGTCCTGCTCGGCGAGCGCGGACAGGGCAAGACGCGCCTCATGCGCACGCTCTCGGGCCTGCTCGACGAGTGGAGCCCCGTCGTCGAGGGGTGCGAGATCGGCGACGACCCGCACGCGCCGTCGTGCACCCGCTGCCGCCGGCTCGCTGCCGAGCTCGGCGACGACCTGCCCGTCACATGGCGCCACCGCAGCGAGCGCTACACCGAAAAGCTCGCGACGCCCGACACGAGCGTCGGTGACCTCGTCGGCGACGTCGACCCCGTCAAGGTCGCGCAGGGCCGCACGCTCGGCGACCCCGAGACGGTGCACTACGGCCTCGTGCCGCGCAGCAACCGTGGCATCTTCGGCCTCAACGAGCTGCCCGACCTCGCCGAGCGCATCCAGGTCGCCCTCTTCAACGTGCTCGAGGAGCGCGACATCCAGATCCGCGGCTACTCGCTCCGGCTGCCCCTCGACATCCTCCTCGTCGCGACGGCCAACCCCGAGGACTACACGAACCGCGGCCGCATCATCACGCCGCTCAAGGACCGCTTCGGCGCCGAGATCCGCACCCACTACCCGACCGAGGTCAGCGACGAGGTCGCCCTCATCGCGCAGGAGTCAGCGCTCGTCGCCGACGTGCCCGAGCACCTCCTCGAGGTCGTCGCTCGCTTCACCCGCGGGCTGCGCGAGTCCTCGGCCGTCGACCAGCGTTCCGGCGTCTCGGCGCGGTTCGCCATCGCGGGGGCCGAGGGCGTGGCCGGCTCCGCACTGCGCCGCGCCGCCCGTTCCGGGGAGGCGTATGCCGTCGCGCGCGTCTGCGACGTCCCCACCGTCGTGCCCACCCTGCTGGGCAAGGTCGAGTTCGAGATGGGGGAGGAGGGGCGGGAGCGCGACGTGCTGACGCACCTGCTGCGCCTCGCCGTCGCCGAGACCTACCGCTCCCGCCTGTCGGGCCTCGACCTCACCGGCTTCACGAACCTCTTCGCCGAGGGCGCCGTCGTGGAGACCGGCGAGCTCGTGCCGGGGGCCGACCTTCTCGCGCAGGTGGGTCCGGTGCCGGGCCTGTCCAAGGTGCTCGACCGGCTCGGGCACGGTGACGACGCGACACCGGGACAGGTCGCTGCCGCCGTCGAGTTCGTGCTCGAGGGCTTGCACCTGACGCGACGCATCGACAAGGACTCCGTCGCGGGCCGCACGGTCTACGGGGCCTGACCCGGGTCGCCGTGCCGCAGATCGGTGGGCTGCTGGTCAGCCGGCAGCTGCTCAGCGGGGCGGCGCTGCTCAGTGGGCCGCCCCGTCGGGGACAGCGGTGACGACGAGGTTCTCGTCGTAGCTGTGGGTCGCGCGGTCGAAATGGCCCGCGCAGGTCATGAGAACGAGTCGGTGCTCGCCCCTCTGGTCGAAGACCGGGCTCGTCGCGTCGATGGATGACTTGCGCATGGCCGCGACCTCGGTCACCCGGTAGGCCGCGCGGTGCCCGGAACCGGTCAGGGTGACGACGTCACCGCGCCGGAGCCCGGTCAGCTGCTCGAAGAAGCCGAGGCCCTGGCCCGGCGCGTCGAGGTGGCCGGCCACGACGGTGGAGCCGAACGGGTCGCCGACCCAGGCGCTCCCGTCCCACCAGCCGACGCGCCTGATATCGGCCGGCACGGCGAGGACCCCGCCGACGGTGGCGGCCGGGTCGACGGGGGCGCTCGCCCCGTCCGGGAGCGACACGCGCTCGGGTCGGAACCGCACCCGCTCGCTCGCGGCCGTCCGGGCCACCCGGGCCGGCGTGACGGGCCCAGCCGTCGTCGACCGGGCGCGGGGCGAGGGTCGGTCCGTCGCGACGGCGCTCACTGCCGACTCGCCGGCACCGGCCGACGCCGCGCAGCCTGCGAGAGCGAGTGCCGCGACGCCCCCCACCAGGAGTCGCGCCGCCGACGAACGGCGACCGGTCACCGAGCGAGGAGGACGCCGAACGGCGGGGAGCCCAGGTCGGCCGCCTGCCCACCGCTGCCGGTGTCGACGAGGTCCGGTGCGCCGGAGCCGGTCTGCCCGGCCGGTAGCACCTGCACGACGGCTCGCATCGTCGAGCTCGACGGGTCGCCCACGGCGAAGACGCGGTTGAGCGAGCCCGCCTTGACCGGGAGGTCGAGCGGCCCCAGCACGACCGGCGAGGACTTGCCCGCGGGCACGATGTCGACGGAGTAGGTGCCACCCGGCACGACGAGGTTGAGGGCCTCGCCGTTCGCGATGTTGGCGAAGAGGACCTTGCCCTCGACCCGTACGTCCGCCGGTGGCACCGCAGCCGTGTGGGCCACCGTCAGCGACGCCTTGCCGGCCGGGATCGCCGCCGTCGAGTTGTCGTAGACCGTGACGGTCGGCGGCCCCTTCGGGTCGACCGGCAGGTGCAGCACGACGTCGGTGCTCGACCCGGACGAGACGTCGACCGAACGCGACAGGATGTGGGATCCGTTGCTGGAGAACGAGATCGAATGTCTGCCGGGCGTGAGACCGATGGCCTCGGACAGGGTCGCGCCCGCGAGTCCACGGGCTGCCGAGGTGCCGTCGACGGCGACGTCGACGGTGCGTCCCGGCAGACCCTGGACGACGAAGACGGTCGCCCCCGGCTCGGCGGCGCTCGCGGAACTCGCCCACGTGGCGAGACCGGCTGCCGTCACGACGGCCGCGGTGAACGAGACAGCACGACGTGCGTTCATGTGACTCCACCCCCCAGGTGAAAGCTCTCGGCCGCAGAAGACCCCCTTCTGATCGACCTCAGGGAACCGAATATAGGCCACACTCGATGGATCGGGGCGGCTCTCGTGGGGACGAGTCTTGGGCCGGAGAGGGGATTGAGGCATGGGGGTCGAGCGCGACAGGAGCAGGGTCGTCCTGCGCCGTTACGTCGCTGGAGTGGCGGTTCCGCTCGCCCTCGTCGGCGGAGCGGTGTGGCTCTGGGGTCGAGCGCCCGAGGCGTCTGCTGTTGCGGGCTCGTTCGGCGTGGACGTGGGGCAGACACCGGGCTCCGGCGCCGCGGGTGGGGGTGGGACGACGACTTCTGGCGTCGCGCCCAATTCACGGCAGCCCCTCACCTCGTCCGGGCCGACCACGTCGCCACGCGTCAGCCCGTCCGCGGCCTCGACGGGGCCCGGCATCACCGAGACGGGTGTGCACCTGTCGGTGACCCCGTCCGCCGACGGGACGCTCGAGGTCTATGAGCAGGTCGTCCTCGGTGGCGTCATCACCCGCCTCGAGCTGCGCCCGCCGGACGCGCGCGCGGCGGGCCCCGACTTCGCGACGTCGCGCCCCGCGGCGACCGACGTGCAGGTCTCGATCGGCGGGCAGCCGGTCTCCGTCGGAGCCAGCCCCATCTCGAGGCGGCGGTCTGTCGACCTCGCGCAGCCGGCTTCCCAGGTCGAGCTGCGCTACGTCCTCACCGGGGTGACCGTGCGCAGCATCCCCTCGACGACGGGGCGCGCCCTGGCCGCCATCATGCCGCTCACGTCGACCGGGACGACGCCGGTCGTCGTGACCACCTCGGGTGACGCAGTGCTCAACCTGACCTGCCCGCAGCTGTCGGGTGACGCGCAGGTGTGCGCGGACGGTGTCAAGGGTGCGATGTCGGTGCGCGACCCCTTGCCGGCGACGCGCGACGTCGTCGTCCTCCAGCTCGACCTGCCGAGGCCGTGATGGCTTCCGCGCTGCGGGACGCCCTGCTGTTCCTCGACGAGGCAACGACCCTCGTCGGCTTCGTCCTCGTCGCCGGACCGCTCGCCTTCTGGGTGACCGTCGCGCCGAACGGCCGCTACGACCGCAAGCAGCTGCTCCTCGTCGACGTCGGCCTCTGGGTGCTGGCTGTCGCCACGGTGCTCGGCCCGGTCCTGCTCGTCGTCGCGGGAGGTCTCGAACCGGGCGAGGTGCCGCGCGAGGTCTGGGCCTCGGTGCTCGTCCGGTTCGCGGTGCTGGCGGCGCTCGGCGCCTGGCTCACCGACCTCGTCGCCGAGCCGATCCTAGGGGCCCGGCGGGTCTGGGCGGGTGCGGTCGTCGTCGCCCTGTCGGCGACCTTCCTCGCGGCGCCGGTCGGCTCCGACGCGCCCCGTGGTCCGGTCGTCCTCGCAGCGCTCCTCGCTCACGTCGTCGCGGCGGCCGTCTGGCTCGGTGGTGCCGTCGTCATCGCGGTCGCGGGGCTGCCGATGCGTGACCTCAACCTGCTCTCGTCGCACGTGAGGGCGTTCTCCCGCATGACGATCGGCTGCGTCGTCACGGTCCTCGTGTCGAGCGGGGTGCTCGTGCTGTCCGGGTCGTCGGACCTCTACGGCCTCGTGTCGTCCACGTACGGGCTCGTCATGCTGCTCAAGGCCGTCGTCTTCGTCGCCATGGTCGTCATCGCGGACCATGGACGCCGCCACCTCGACGACGTGCTCGTCACCCGCCTGCGCACCGGCGCCGACACGCTCCCGGGCATCCAGGCGTGGTCGCTGCTCATGGCGGCCCAGGTCGTCGGAGCCGGGATCCTCGTGGGCGCATCCGTCGTGCTGACCATGATCGGCGCACCCGGCTGAGCCCGCGTCAGCCGGGTGCGCGGTGGTCAGGGCCGCCAGCCGCGCCGTCGACACCGCCCGGGGCTGGACGTAGCGTGGGGCGATGAGTCCCCGTGACAGCGGCGAGCAGCACGGTCGCTACCGCTACGCGCCGTGGTCGGGTGGGCCCGACCCGTTGGCGCCGCCCTTCGACGTCCGCTCCGCCCTCGACGAGGTCGGGCACGACGTCCTCTCTGGGGGGTCGCTGCGGGAGGCCCTGCGCGAGCTCATGCGACGAGGTATGGACGGACATCGCGGCCTCGACGACCTCGCCGACCGCGTACGCCGTCTGCGGGAGGCCGCGCGTCGGCGCGGCGACCTCGGCGGCACCCTCGACCAGGTACGCGCCATGCTCGACCAGGCCCTCGCCGAGGAGCGCGACACCCTCGCCGGTGAGGCCGGTGACGACGCCCGCCTCGCCGAGATGGACCTCGCGACGATCCCCGACGACGTGGCCGGCGCGGTCCGCGCGCTCGGTGACTATGCGTGGCACTCGCCCGAGGCTCAGCAGACGTACGAGCAGATCCAGCAGATGCTCCAGCGTGAGGTCGTCGGGGCGCAGTTCGAGGGGCTCAAGCAGGCGTTGTCGGGCAACGACCCGCAGGCGATGCAGGCCGTCAAGGACATGCTCGCGGACCTCAACCAGCTCCTCGCCGCCCACGCCCGCGGCGAGGACACCGAGGACCAGTTCCGCGACTTCATGGACAAGCACGGCGACCTCTTCCCGGAGCGGCCCGAGAACGTCGACGAGCTCATCGACGCCCTGGCCCGGCGACAGGCCGCGGCCGAGCGGCTCATGGCCTCGCTGACCCCCGAGCAGCGCGAGCAGCTCGGCCAGCTCATGTCCGACGCCCTCGGCGACCCCGACCTCGCGTCGCAGATGGCGCAGCTCTCCGACAACCTGCGCGCGCTGCGGCCTGGGCTCGACCGTCGCAGTCCCGTGCAGCAGGGGCAGGGCGGCGAGCCGATGGGCTACGGCGACGCGGTCGGCGCCGTGGCCGAGCTCGCCGACCTCGAGCAGCTCGGCGAACAGCTCGGGCAGGGGTACTTCGGCGCGACCCTCGACGACGTCGACGTCGAGCGGCTCGAGCAGTACCTCGGCGCCGACGCCGCCCGTGACATGGAGGCCCTCCGCCAGCTCGAGCGTGACCTCGAACGCCAGGGCTACGTCTCCCGCGGCGACGACGGCCTGCGCCTCACGCCTCGTGCGGTCCGGCGTCTGGGCGAGACGGCGCTGAAGCGGGTCTTCGACCGGGTCGAGGCGACCGGGCGCGGCGACCACGACGACCGCGGGGCCGGCCACGCCGACGAGCCGACCGGGCTCACCCGCCAGTGGGAGTTCGGCGACGAGCTGCCCATCGACACGGTACGCACGGTGTCGAACGCCTTGCAGCGCAACGCCGCCCAACGGAGCACGGCATCGGGCGGTGGCGTGGAGCTGCTCGTCGAGGACTTCGAGGTGGCCGAGACGGAGCGGCGCTCGGTCGCGGCGGTCGCGCTGTGCGTCGACATGTCGTTCTCGATGATGCAGGAGGGTCGGTGGGGGCCGATGAAGCAAACCGCCCTCGCCCTCTCGCATCTCGTGCAGACGCGTTTTCGGCACGACGCGCTGCAGATCATCGGTTTCAATCTCGCGGCGCGCACGCTGACCCCGACCGAGCTGACCGAGGCCGAGCCGGAGTGGGTGCAGGGCACCAACCTCCAGCACGCGCTCATGCTCGCGTCGCGGCACCTGCGGCGGCACCCTGACGCCGAGCCGGTCGTCCTCGTCGTCACCGACGGTGAGCCGACGGCGCACATCGAGGTCGACGGGCGGCCCGTCTTCCACTGGCCGGCGACGCAGGAGACGGTGCGCGCGACGGTGGCGCACGTCGACGAGCTGCGCCGGTCGGGCGCCCAGCTCAACATCTTCATGCTCGGCGACGACCCGGGGCTGGCTCGCTTCGTCGACGCCGTGGCCCGGCGGGCGGGTGGACGCGTCTTCACGCCCGACATCGCGAGGCTCGGGGAGTACGTCGTCGCCGACTACCTCCGCACCCGTCGGGGTCGCCGCTGAGTGCTGGGCCGCACTGGTGGACGAGCACATCGCAGACAGGGAGAGCACCATGGGCAAGGTCGTGTCATCGGCATCGATGTCGCTGGACGGGTTCGTCGCCGGTCCGGGCGACGAGGTCGGTCCGCTCTTCGACTGGTACGAGGCGGGCGATGTGCCGTGGGAGTCGGCGGGAGGTGACATGACCTTCCACCTGGCCCCGACCGACGCGGACTACTGGCGGTCGTGGGCTGGCAGCCTCGGTGCGCTCGTCGTCGGCCGGCACCTCTTCGACATCACCGACGGGTGGAAGGGGACGCATCCGCTCGGGGTCCCGGTCGTCGTGCTCACCCACGAGCCCCCCGACGGCTGGGGCTATCCCGGCGGGACCGTCGAGTTCCTGACGGGCGGCGTCCACGACGCGGTGGCCCGGGCGCGCGAGGTCGCTGGTGACTCCGCCGTGGGTGTCGCGGCCGGTGAGATCGCGAGCCAGTGCTTCGCTGAGGGGCTGCTCGACGAGGTGGCGATCGACCTCGTGCCGTGCTTCCTCGGCGTCGGGCGTCCGTACTTCACCGAGGCCGCTGGCCAGGTCGTGCTCGGCGACCCGACGACCGTCGTCGAAGGTGAGCGGGTCACGCACCTCGTCTACCCGGTGCAGCGCTGACGCCGTAAACCGGTCGCTCGCCCGTGCCGCAGACTGTCATGGTGGCGCCATGGGGCGAGCTCACGACGCGCGGCTGGACCGCATCGAGGCGTACTACGACTGCGTCCCACGGGCCGTCGCGAGCGCCATGGAGGTCGGGCCCTTCACGCTCTTCGTCGCCGAGGAGGGCACGGGGTGGCAGTTCTACGCTCGTCCCCGGTGGGGTCGCCGGGGCGCCTTCAGCGCCGATGATGTATGCCGTGTCCTCGAGACCCAGCGCGAGCTCGACGTGCCGCGGGCCATCGAGTGGGTCGACGAGGTCACGCCGTCCTTGCTACCCGCCGTGCGTGCATCCGGCCACGAGCCGCACGGGTACCCGCTGCTCGTCATGCCATCGGACGTCCCGGTGGCGGCGGACCCACGGGCCCGGCCTCTGAAACCGGCCGAGCCGCACCTGTCGCTGGCCATGGGAGCGGTGTCGGCGGGCTTCGCCGGGCGAGACGAGGTGGAGCCGAAGGACCCGGGCAAGCGACCCGAGCTCATGGCGCGGGGCGACCTCCTCGTCGTCGCCTCGTTCGAGGGCAACCGCCTCTGTGGGGCCGGATCGGCCGCTCCTCGGGGTGACGTCGCCGAGCTCATGGGCATCGCCGTGCCCCCGGGGCACCGCGGTCGCGGTCACGGCACGGCGATCACGAGCACCCTCGTCGCCGCCTGCCGAGAGCAGGGCGTCGAGGTCGTCTTCCTGTCGGCGGGATCGGATGCGGCCGCCGACATCTACCGCCGGGTCGGCTTCGTCGACGTCGGCACCGCCTGCATCCTCGACCTCGATGACTGAGACACCAGCAGCATCATCTGGCGCGCCCTACGTCACTGCTTCGCTGGGTGGGGCAGTGACGCGGGGCGCGGGGTGGGCTTGGGCGGTCCTGCTACGTCAGTGCTCCGCTGGGTGGAGCAGTGACGCGGGGCGCGGGGTGGGCTTGGGCGGTCCTGCTACGTCGGTGCTCCGCTGGGTGGAGCAGTGACGCGGGGCGCGGGGTGGGCTTGGGCGGTCCTGCTACGTCGGTGCTCCGCTGGGTGGAGCACTGGCGCAGTCGGGTCTGGGTGACCATGGTTCTTTGGACAGCGGCCGACGCACGATCAGACCTTGGCGGGGCGGAAGCCCGCGGCCTCCGCGTCGTCCATCGTCGCGAAGCACTGCTCCGGCTTCGTCACCGCGTAGTACCGGTCGCCGGGCTCGTGGGCGATCATCGAGCTCTCGTTGCCCTTGACCGGGCGCGACTGCGGGCAGGGGTACCGGTCGCCGGCCAAGGGCCAGGACCCGGTGAGCCCGCTGCCGCCCGTGCTGCCGCTGGACGTGCCGGCGCCGGGGTCGGCGCAGGCGGCCTTGGGGCTCGCCGCGTCGGCGCGGACATAGGCCCCCTCGCGGGTGTGCGAGCCGTAGCCGTCGCGGGAGTCGTAGCGGGCGACGGCATACCCCTGCTTGACGAGGCGCAGGCCCGCGTCGACGCCGTTCACGTCGACGTAGCGCAGCAGTCGGCCGTAGCGGTCGACGTCGTCCCTGGCCCCCGCGGTGAGGGTGACGCGCTGGCCCCCGAGGATGCCGCGCAGGGCGTTGCGGGCCTCGGTGAAACCGCACTGGCCGGTCTCGGGAGTGTCGATGCCGATGAAGCGGATCTTGCGGGAGTCGCCGGCGCGCGAGACCCAGATCGTGTCCCCGTCGACGACCTTCGTGACGGTCCACAGGGCAGCCGCGGCATTCGCATCGCCGGCAGCCTTCGCCCGCGCCGCCTTCTCGGCCTCGGCCTTCGCCTCTGCGGCCCGGCGGGTCGCGTCGGAGTCGGTCGTCACGACGGGCTCCGGGGTACGCGTCCCGGTCACGACGGGCACAGTCCCCCGCGCCGGCGAGTGTCATCTCGTCCGAGCCGCGCGCGGCGGTGCCCCCGATCGCGGCCAGCGCGGCGAGCGCGGCGAGCGTGACGAGTCCCTTGGTCCTGCGGCTGCGCATCGTGCTCCCTGATCCCCTGGTGATCGGCTCACCGTAGGTGATCGCCATCGCCCTGTCCGGCGAACCGACCATGGTCGCGAGGGTCGCATTGGGTCACACTGACAAGGGACGTGGCACGGGCCACGAAACGCTACGAGGGGGACCGATGAGCGAGCCGGAGACCACGCCCGACGCGACGGCCACGAGCGCGCCGATGACCGTGGACGCATACGTCCAGGGGTTCCCCGACGGGCCCCGGCAGGTGCTCGAGCAGGTGGCCGCGGCGCTGCGTCGGGCGGTGCCCGGCGGCGAGGAGAAGATCCGCTACGGCATGCCGGCCATCATGTTCTCCGACCGATACGGCATCCACTTCGCGGGGTGGAAGAAGCACGTCGGTCTCTACCCGGTCGGGGAGCTGGAGCCCGACCTCGAGGCGGAGGTGGCGTCGCACCGCGCCAAGAAGGACACGGTGCAGTTCTTCTACCAGGACCCGGTGCCCTACGACCTCATCGAGCGGGTCGCCCGGGCGCTCGCGGCGCGCCACCGGGCGTGAGTGTCGCGGGGGCGCTCAGTCGGTGACGGTGACGCCGCGCCAGAAGGCGACGCGGTCCTTGATCTCGGCTGCGGCGCTCTTGGGCGTCGGGTAGTACCAGGCAGCGTCGCGGTTGGTGTCTCCGTCGACGGCGAGGGAGAAGTACGACGCCTCGCCCTTCCACGGGCACGTCGTCTGCGTGGTGCTGTCGACGAGCACGCTGTCGTCGACGGACTCGCGGGGGAAGTAGTGGTTGCCCTCGACGACGATGGTGTCGTCGCTCTCGGCGATGACCTTGCCGTTCCAGATCGCACGCACGCTGAGCTCCTCATCGGTCGGGCCCCGGTTGGGCCGTCCTCAGCGACAACCCACGGAGCGGCGGATTCCTTCCGAACGTTGGACAGCCTCGGCGGCGGCGAGGCTCAGCCGCGGCGGCCGAGGAGGAAGGCCTGGGGCGTCTTCTCGTAGTCCTGCGGGACCCGCTCGGTGCGAACGGTGACGCGGAAGCCGGCGTCGGCCAGCTGTGCGGCGACGCCGTCCGGATCGTGGCGGTGGGCCTCGAAGGTGACCGCGTGGCCGTAGGCCTGTTCGTGCCGCACCGAGAAGCCGCCGGCCTGGAAGGCGAGCAGCAGCAGGCCGTTCGCCCGGATGACCCGGTGGAGCTCGACGAAGACCTCGGGGAGCAGCTCAGGGGGCGTGTGGATGATCGAGTACCACGCGACGAGGCCCGTGACCGAGGCGTCGGGCAGGTCGAGCGCGGCGAGGCTCCCGGTGCGGAAGTCGAGCTCGGGGTGCCGCCGCTGTGCTTCGGCGACCATGCCCGGCGAGAGGTCGATGCCGCTGACGTCGAGCCCGAGGGTCCCGAGGTGGCCGGTGACGCGACCCGGTCCGCAGCCGACGTCGACGACGGGGCCGCCGCCCTCGAGGCCGACGAGCTCCGCGAAGTGCCCGAGCAGCGCCCGGTCGAGCGGGCTGCGCGCGAGCTCGCCCTCGAGGAGGCTCGCGTAGTCGATGGCGACCGTGTCGTAGGCGGCTCGCGTCTCCGTGACGTGGCACGGCTCGGTGGGTCGACTCGGCTCGGCGACGTCGCGCGGCTCGGTGACGCGGCTGGGCTCGGTGGGGTGGCCTTCGTTCACGCCCCAGCCTTGATGAGCCCGAGGGTGTGGGCGACGACGGCGTTGGCGTGGCCGTGCCCCAGGCCGTGCTCGGTCTTGAGCCAGGCGACGAGCTCGCCGTGCCTGACCGTGCCGGCCGCGTGCTGCTCCCGGACGAGGCCGATCCATTGCTCGATCGGCCGACCGTAGGTCTTCTCGATCGACGGGAAGTAGGACGCCGGACCCTTGGGTGCGGGGCTGGCGGGACTGCCGGTCGTGGGCTGCGTGGTCAAGGCTCCTCCTGAGGTGGTCGTCATGCCACCACGTCGAACGGCGCCCTCGCATCTCGACACTCCGGCGACGCCCGTCCGCGCACCAGGGACGACCGGCGGGGTGCGCCTCGGGCCTACGCGGTGCGGGGGGCGGCGAGGTCGGCGACCGCGGGCTCGGTGGGTGCCGAGGCTGGTGCGGTGCGGCCGTGTGCGGCATGGCGGGCGAAGTCGGTCACGACCTGTGCCGCCTTGCGCCGCGACGGCATGAAGCGCAGGAAGAAGGTCAGCCGCAGCACCCACGCCACCCAGCCGGTGAAGGGGATGCCGTAGAGCTCGGAGATCGAGCGGCCGACCCCGAAGGAGGCCGCCTGGCCGAGGCCGCGGTACGCGAAGGGTCGGGTCGGGCGACCACGCAGCGTCCGCGCGAGGTTGCGCCCGAG
The DNA here is from genome assembly GCF_024519435.1 of Terrabacter sp. Ter38. Lineage (GTDB taxonomy): Bacteria > Actinomycetota > Actinomycetes > Actinomycetales > Dermatophilaceae > Terrabacter. The sequence continues at coordinate 186,606 of NZ_JALJRZ010000002.1, read as the reverse complement.
GTGCTCGCCGCCCTTGATCGCCCACAACGCGTTGGCCGGGACGGGTTCGCCGGACGTCGGGTGGACGACGCACGCCGCGTCGCCGGCAGCCCAGACGCCGTCGACGACGGAGAGGTCGGGGCGCGTCACGAGCCGGCCGCGCGGGTCGCGGTGGGCGTCGAGTCCCGGGACGTGCACGGGCCGCTGTCCGATGGTGGCGATGACGGTGCTCGCCGGGAGGCTCGTCCCGTCGGAGAGGTAGGCGAGGTCCTCGGTCACCGACGCGAGGCGCACTCCCAGCCGGACCCGGACGCCGAGACGCCGCAGCTCGAGCTCGGCGCGGCGGGCCAGCCGGGGCTGCTCGTCGCGCAGCTCAGGCAGGATCCCGTCGCCGGAGTGGACGAGCTCGACGCGGAGGCGCGCTCCGCCGAGGTCGGCGACCGCCGCCGCCATCTCGACCCCGGCCATCCCGCCTCCGGCGACGACGACCGTGTGACGACGGTGGCCACGGTGCGCCGCCGCATCTCGGACCCGGTCGGTGAGAACGGCGATGTCGCCGGGCGCTCGCAGGGTGAAACCGTGCTCCGCGAGGCCGGGCACCGCGGTCGCGGGTTCGCGGCCGCCGGTGCCGACGACGAGGGAGTCGTAGTCGAGGACGCGCTCGTGGTGTGAGTCGGAGTCCGAGTCGGAGTCCGAGTGGTGGTGCGGGTCGACGCCCCGGTCCGACTCGTCGGCGGCGAGCACGTAGCGCACGACTCGTCGCTCGGCGTCGATGGCGGTTGCTCGACCGAGGACGACGTGCGCGTGCGGCATCGCGTCGACGAGCGGAGTGCGGGTGCGGTCGTAGGGCAGCAGGCCGGCGAGCACCTCTCCGGTGAAGCCGTGGAAGCTGTGCGCGTCGTCCGTGCTGATGACGACGACCTGGACGTCGCCCGCGCGGACGGCACCGCCGGCGTGACGCATGAGGCCGGCATACGCGTGGAGGGTGACGTAGCCGCCGCCGAGGAGGACGACGCGGTGCTGCGCGCGGTGTCCGGCGCGGACGAGCGTCGTCACGACGCCATCCCCAGCGCCAAGGTGCTCGCGGTGTTCGCGGTGCGGACGATGGTCGCCATGCGGTCGGGGGTGACGGGCCGGCCGAAGCTCGTCGGTTCTGCGGCCCGGAAGCCGAGGTGCGCGAGGTCGGCGGCCATGCCGCGGGTGCGGTCGACGAGCTCGAGCGTCGGTACGCCGATGGAGAAGTGGCCGCGGTGACCAGTCAGGGCGAGGAGGGCGGTCTCGGCGAAGCACGCGTAGGAGCGCCCGTCGGGCAGGCCGATGTTGCCGCCGACGAGGCGCAGGCTCGGGATGTCGACGACGCCGCCGTCGACGACGAGCACGTCGGGCCGCTCGTCGACGAGGGTCGGCGAGGTGTTGCGCGGCTGGGTCGCGTCGAGCACGACCGCGCCGGGCGCGAGGTGCCGCGCCTCGAGGAGCGCGTCGGCGGAGGCGGTGAGCAGGATGACGAGGTCAGCCGTCGCGACGGCGTCCATCGTCGTGGCCGTCGTCGTCGGGACCTGGCGGCCGACGTCGGCGGCGAGCGCCTCGAGCCGGCCCGTCGACCGGGCGACGAGGGTGAGCCGGGCGGCGGCACGGTCGCGGGCGAGCAGCCGGGTCACGGCGGCACCGACGCTGCCGGTGGCTCCGACGATCGCGACGTGCGGGTCGGCCGCGTGGTCGACGGCGTCGCGCAGCAGGCGCCGGGCCTGGTCGTCGACGATCGCTGCCGTGAAGGCGTTGCCGTTCGTCACGCCGATGTCGGTGCGCCCGCGGAGCGAGACCCCGCCCGCGGTCACCGTGGCGGTCAGGGCGCCGAGCCCCACGACGTCGCAGCCGAGGGCGCGGGCCTTGTCGACCGCACGGTGAACGCGGGCCCGGCCTTCGCTGGGGGAGGAGAGCAGGTGGCGGGCCCCGAAGGGCACGAGCACGACGTGGCCGATGTGCGCGCCGCCGATGTGGATGCCGGCCATCGAGATCGGGCGCAGCGGGAGCCGGCGCAGGGCGGTGTCGTAGACGGGGTCCGGGACGCGGCCGAGCGGCGACCAGACGCGGGCGAGGTCCTCGCCGAGGCGGGCCCGCGGGTGGACGGTGAAGGCGAACGTGCTGCTCACGAGGTGCTCCTGAGGGGTCTGCGTATGCCGTGTGGCGCGGGGCGCCGCCGTTGCAGGAGAGGAGGAGCGGGCGGGGGAGGTGATACCTCTGCGAGTGGGTGGGACGGCATACGACCCGTGAATTGGGTACGCGTGCCTAGGCTGCGGTCATGGCGACATCGCGCACGGGGAAGTGGTCGATCGCGTCGCGGGACTCGTTCCTGTCGATCGGGTCGACGGGGTCGGTGCTCTCGATCGGGAGCGTGGGGTCGGTGCTGTCGATCGGCAGCGTCGGGTCGTTCGCGTCGTTCCTGTCGATCGGGTCGTCGATGAGCATGGCCTCGCTGCTGTCGAACATGTCGCGCCTGTCGGTGCTGTCGCACCAGAGCGACGGGTCGATCCTCTCGGCGCAGTCGCAGCGCGCGGTGCGCGGCTACCGCGTCAGCGGGACCCTGGGTCGGCGGCGCGCCTACGAGACCGGGCCTGAGTCCCGGGCCGCGGGGCGATAGACGAGCCAGAGGGCTCCGCCGGGCGTCGGGGTCGCGCTGACGAGGGAGAGGCGCTGAAGCTCGGGCAGGCCGTCGAAGAGGCGCCGCCCCTCGGGGTCGAGGACCGGCGCGACGGCGAGGTGCAGCTCGTCGACGAGACCCGCGGCGAGCAGTGACTGCACGAGCTGAATGCTGCCGTGGACGCCGATGTCGTTGCCGGGCAAGGCTTTCAGGTCACGGACGATGTCGGCGAGCGGTCCCTGGACGGCTTCGGCGTCTCCCCACTGCCTGGTGAGCGGGGTGGAGGTCACGACGTACTTCGTGGCGCCGTTGATGAAGTCGGCGAAGGGCTGCTCGTCGGAGGTCGGCCAGTAGCCGGACCACTCGTCGTACAGGTGGCGGCCGAGGAGCACGGCGTCCTGCTGCTCGATGAGCGCGGTCTCGCGCTCGATGAGGACGTCGTCGAAGGTCGGCGGCTGCGGCCTGTCGGGGTCGACGTCGGGTGGGAAGCAGCGGGTGGGGTCGTCGACGGAGCCGTCGAGCGACGTGATGACGTAGGCGACGATCCTGCGCACGGCGGTCTCCTGGTGGTGGTGTCGGTGTCTGTGTCGGTGTCAGTGTCGTGTCGGTGTCAGTGTCGTGGTCGGTGTCTGTGTCGTGGTCGGTGTGGCTGGGCTACGGGGCGGCAGGGCCGGTGGGCGTGAGGCCGAGCCAGGCGGCGAGGTCGGCGATCTCGCGGTCGACGGCGGTCCGGATGGCCTTGGTGAAGCGGACGTCCTGGTGGACGGCGTTGACGACGAGGGTGCCTGCCTTGCGGTCGGCCTGGGCGTCGAGCTTCCCGACGAGGCGGTCGTGGTGGAGGATCGGCAGCGCGAAGTAGCCCCAGCGCCGTTGGTCCTTGGGTTTGTACATCTCGAGGATGTACTCGAAGCCCCAGAGCTGCTCGGCGCGGACACGGTCGTGGACGAGCCGGTCGAAGGGGCTGAGCAGCGCGGTGCGTCCCCTGAAGGTGTCGGCGACGTCGAGGTATGCCGGGTGGACGCGCCACGTGCCCGGCACGCCTGCGATCTCGGCGGGCTCACCCGCGTCGCCGACGTAGTTGCCCTCGCCGGGCATGACGGTGCCGGTGGCGCGCGCGATGCCGAGGGCGGCGAGGCGTCGCTCGTTGCGGTGGTCGATGGCCTGCTCGAGGGTGAGCCTCGGCAGGTCGGGCGGGTAGACGCGCTCGGGGAGGTCGAAGTAGCGCTGGCGACCCTTGCGGCCGGCGATGGCGACCTCGCCGCGCGGCGCGAGGGCCTCGAGCATCTTCGTGATGTTGCGGTTGTTGGTCCAGCCGGTCGAGGGCCATGGGACGACGCTCGTGTCGGGGATGTCGCGGGAGAGGAGGGGCCCGTCGGCCTCGAGCGTGGCGAGGATGTCGCGGCGGAAGGAGTCGTTGGCCTCGAGCCAGGTGGCCATGAAGGGGTAGGGCTCGGCCTCGCGCACCTCGGCGATGACGGCAGGGATGTCGGTCGGGCTGCGCACGTAGGCGACGGTCTCGACGAGGGTGCGGTCGTGCTCGACGGCCTTGGTCAGGTCGGCGGGGTCGTAGGTGCGGCCGAGCCGGCTCCACAGGACGAGGTCGGCGCTCGGCGCGACGGCCGCCGTGGGGTCGATCTGCAGGAAGGTCAGGCGCTCGACCGTCTGCACGAGGTCGGTCGGGCGCGGCACGTCGAGCAGCTGCGCGTGCACGGCGATGCGACGTGCATGCTCGACCGTGAGCTGGTGGGCCACCATGGCCGAGACGCTAGCCGAGCGCGGGGACAGGGCGACGGATGCGGCCACGCATCCTCGCCACGCATCCGCGCCACCCGTCCTCGGCACCCGACCGCAGTGTGCCGTCGTAGGCATCGTGCCCAGCGTGCGCCGCGACGGTCGCCCACGCATACGCCATCGCCGGGACCCGGGCACGGACGCGACTACTGTGGCGGCATGGCAGGTGAGGTGCAGGCGCCCTTCTGGGCCAAGGTGGTCGCGACGTTCACCGGGTGCGCGTCGATCGGGGCGCTCGCCGGGCTCATGGGCGGCGCGCTGACCCAGGACGTCGGCCGCGGGCTCGTCGTCGGCATCGTCGCCGGTCTGCTCGTCGCGCTGGCCCTCGTGCTCCTCAAGCCGGATCGCATCCGCGGCGAGTGACTGCTGCGTCGACCGCGCGGTGGTCAGGCCCGGTCGCGCCCTGAGGGTGCCACCACGTGCACCGCCCGCCCCAGCCGGAGCCCCGGCACGAGCGCGGGGACCCGGGCGGCATACGCGTCGTAGTCCGCCCCGAACGTGCGGCGGAGGTCGCGCTCCTCGAAGGTGATCCCGACGGCGATGTAGCCGGTCGCGGCGACGGCGAAGAGCAGGTGGGGCGCGCTCATCCGCGGGGTCGCCCAGAACGCCAGCACCATCCCGGTCATCAACGGATGCCGCACGATCGCGTGGAGCCCGCTGACCTGCAGCGCCGTGGGTGCGTCGTCGGACAGGGTCGTCCGGGCACCCCAGCCTGCATGCCGGAGCCCGATCAGCTCGAGGTGGTCGACGGCGAAGGTCGCCGCGATCGCGAGGGCCCAGCCCGCCGCGCACAGCGACCAGAGGGCGTATGCCGCCAGCCCCTCGACGTGCCAGACGACCTGGTCCCACGGTTGCCACAGCGCCAGCAGGAGGGCGAGGCACACGTCGGTGGCGAGCACGTAGGTGGTGCGCTCGAGCTCGGCCGGGACCCGGCGCCGGAGCCAGGCCTTCGCCGGGCGGCGCGCCATCACCGAGTGCTGGAGCGCGAAGAGCAGCAGGAGGGCGAGGTCGATGGTGACGGCCCAGCCGGTGCTCGTGCGGGCCGGGCCGTCGACGGTGCGGGGGAGCAGCACACCGGCGAGAAAGGCCATCGTCCACACGGTGATGGCGACGAAGCCGCACCAGGCGGCGGCAGAGACGGCGAGGTGCACGATGCGTCGGGTCATCTCTTCATGCTCTCCACGGCCAGTCCGCAGCACAGCCGTGGAACTACCCCACTTCTCGGGGGTCTCCTTCTACGGGGTGCGCGCGACGTACCAGGCGGCCACCTGCGCGCGGGAGCTGAATCCGAGGCGCAGCCGGATTCGCTCGAGGTGCGACTCGGCGGACCGCTCGGTGATGCCGAGTCGGTCGGCGATCTGGCGGTTCGTCAGGCCCTCGGCGACCAGGGCTGCGACCTCGGTCTGGCGCGTCGTCAGCCCGGTCGGGACCGCCCGGCGCAGCGTCGGCAGGCCGAGGAAGCGCCGCACCTCGACGACGACCGACTGGGCATCGCCGATGGCGGGCAGGTGCGAGCGGCCCTCGAGCTCGACGAGCTCGGCGCCCGGGATCGCCTGTGCGAGAGCGTGTCCCCCGGCCACGGGGGCCGCCCGGTCGCCCTGCCGGTGCAGCACGAGTGTCGGCGCACACACCTGCGCGAGGAGCGGGCTGACGTCGAGCTCGTAGGCGAGCCGCAGCAGCGCGACGGCCGTCTCGGCCGAGGAGGCAGCGCGTTGGTAGCGAGCGAGGATGCGCCGCGTGCCCGCGTCCGCATCGGGGGCGAACACCTCGGTGAGCAGGTCGGACCCGAGTCCCCAGTGCGTGGCCAGCAGGCCGAGCACGTGCTGGCGGCTGTCGTCGTCGCCGATGGAGCTCCCGGCGGGCCAGCCGCCGTAGAGCACGAGGCGCGAGACGGTGTCCGGCTGCTCGGCGGCCCACTGCACCGCCGCCGCCGCCCCGAGCGACCAGCCGAGCAGGTCGAAGCGCTCGGCGCCGACCGCCTCGGTCACGGCAGCGATCGTCGCGACCTCGAGGTCCATGGTGCGGGGGCCGTCGTAGGCGTCGGAGAGCCCGCAGCCCGGGCGGTCGTAGCGCACGAGCGTGCGCCCCGACGACAGCGCCTCGTGGAACATACGCTCGGCCGGGATGGCCCACCCCATCTCGAGGTGGCTCAGCCATCCGGGGGCGGCGACGAGGAACGGACCGCTGCCGGTGGCGGCATACGCGACCCGCGTCCCGTCGGTCAGGGACGCCGTCCCGAGGCGCTGCGCAGCCACGCTCTCCAGTGAACCGCACCGGGGCGCCGGCTGGATCCGGGTGGGCTCACCCGGCAGCGGTCGGCAGGGTCAGGCCCTCGCGCTCGTCGTCCCAGGCGGCCGCGCTGATCCGCCAGCCGTCGGCGACGCGGACGAACTGGATCGTCTTCATCCCTCGACCGGTGAACGGCTCGCCCTCCTGCGTGCCGGCCTTCGCGTAGCTGCCGAACCAGTGCGCGATGTCGCCGAAGACCTCGATGCGCCCCGTGACGGGCCACTCGCGGAAGTCGGTGAGCGCGCCCTCGGTCAGCAGCGCCTCGCGAGGCGCGATGAAGTCCTCGATCCCCATGACCGCAGGCTCCCTCCCGCACGTCCGCACGATGACGGCCTGCGGGAGCAGCAGCCCGCGCAGCAGGCTCATCCGCTCGGCGCAGCCGGGCCCCGAGACGAACGCCCCGAAGAACGCGTCGACCATCCCCTGGATCGCGGCGTGGCCGGTGGTCTCGTCTGCCGTCAGGTCTGTCGTCACGGCCCACACGCTAGCCGCGTCACCGCGACCGATGCCGTGTGGCGTGGGCCCGTTGCCGCCTCGCCGGTGCCGGGGGCCTGGCATCGTCAGTCCGCGAAGACGCCCCAGCAGATGGCGTTCCGGCGGACCTGGTCGTCGAGGACGAGTGCGCGGACCCGGGCGTCGAGCTGGTCCCGCTGCCAGTCACGCTCGAGCCTTCCGGCGTCGACCGCGTGGGGGTGTGCAGCGCGAGCGGCCTTGATCGCGTACGCGGAGGCGCCCAGGTCGTGCTCGGCCACGTGGCCCACGCAGGCTGCCTGGCCGGCAGCGTAGGCCGCAAACCGGGCCGCTCCCTGCAGCGGCCGGGCGGCCCCCATCGCAAGCCCACCGCGGGCTCGCGCATCCATCATCCTCATCTCGCCGCGGGCCCACGCCCGAGCCGCATCGATCGCGTCCCGAGGGCGAGTGTCCGACGACGCCTCCGCCTCGAAGAGATGCAGCACGTGCTCAGCGCACGTGGCGGCCCACAGCGACAGCAGCCGATGATCCGCGTCGGTGAGCAGTCCGCCACGGCGGATCGTCACGAGGCGCGGGTCGCGCACCTTCGGCAGGATCATGCAGCCAGCCTGCCAGTGCCCGTTTGGACGCGTCACCCCCACCGATGGCGTATGCCGGGTGCCCGGGTCCGCGTGGGACGTGACCTCACGACGCCTTGCGGGTGAAGGTGAAGTGCGTGACACCGGTCGGGGAGGCGACGGTCTCGATGTCGAAGCCCTCCTCGACGCCCTCGAGGCCGTCCCAGAGTCGGACGCCGCGGCCGAGGACGATCGGGACCTGGACGAGGTGCATGTGGTCGACGAGCCCTGCGGTCAGGAAGTCGCGAACGACGGTGGCACCACCACCGATCCGGATGTCCTGGCCGTCGGCGGCCGCGCGGGCCGTCTCGAGCGCCTCGGCCGGGGTGGCCTCGATGAAGTGGAAGACGGTGCCGCCCTCCATCTCGAGGGAGGGGCGGGCGTGGTGGGTGAGGACGAAGACCGGCGTGTGGAAGGGCGGGTTGGGGCCCCACCATCCCTTCCAGTCCGGGTCGTCCGGCCAGCCGGGCGGGCCGAACTTGTTGGCGCCCATGATCTCCGCTCCGATGCCGGGGCCGTGGCGCTGGGCGTACGCGTGGTCGACCCCGTCGGTGCCCTCGGGGTCCCAGTACTCGGTGCGCATCATCCACTGGTGGAGCCTCTGGCCCGCGTGGCCGAAGGGGGTCTCGAGGGACTGCGGCTCGCCGGTGGCGAAGCCGTCGAGGGAGATCGAGAAGTTGTGGATCCGGGTGCGTGACATCGGTGTCCTCCGTGATGGTCCAGGCGCTCGCCGGTCGTCGCCGCGAGGCAGGTGCTCGGCGACCGTGCCGACTCTAGTGCTGGGTGACGACACCGTCGGGGCGTGGCGGAGCGGATCATTCTGGGCATCCCAAGAATTCTCGAGGTGCGTGTCGAGGACCTGCCCGGCCGGTCGACGTACGAGTACGAAGGACACCACAGCAACCAGGAGGAGTGATCGACATGCCGCGTTTCATGGGGTTCGTGAGGATGGAAGAGGGGATCGGGACGCCGCCGCAGGCGCTGTTCGACGCGATGGACGTCCACATCGGCGAGCGGGCCGCCGCGGGCGTGTTCCTCGACGGCGGCGGGTTGTACGGGACGGAGGACGCCGTGAACTTCGTCGTCAGCCAGGGCGAGATCACCCAGCACGACGGACCGTACGCCGAGTCCAAGGAGGTCATCGGCGGGTGGTCGATCATGCAGTACGACACCGTCGAGGAGGCCGTGGCCGACCAGCGGAAGTTCGCCGAGCTGCACGCCGAGCACTGGCCCGAGGTCACCGTGATCTCGACCCTGCGCCAGATCTCCGACGGCCCGGACGCGCCCGGCGACTGACGCTGCACGCATCGGCGAGCGACGGTGGCCGACTTCGGCACTTGGCCACCGTCGTCCGCCGCTCTGCCCCAGACTTGCGCCATGGGTGATCCACTGGACGAGAAGAGCGAGGCGTCGGTAGGCGGGCTCTCGACGGTGACGGTCACGCCGGTGCTCGTCGCCGAGCTGCTCGCCGGCGGCGAACGGATGCCGGTCTACGTGCACGTCGTCGACCATCCCGACGCGCGCGTGCTGGTCGACACCGGCATGACGCAGCTGCACCCTGCCGTCGACGACATGGATCCTCGGCTGACTCCACTGAGCGAGCAGGCCGGCTTCGACCTGGCCGGAATCGACATCGTGGTCAACACCCATCTGCACTTCGACCACTGCGGTGGCAACCACCTCTTCGCCGGCAAGCCCGTGTACGTCCAGAGTGCGGAGCTGGATGACGCGCGGACCCAGGACGACTACACGATCCGCGAGTGGGTCGAGGCACCCGGAGTGCACTACGAGACCGTCGACGCCACGCTCGAGCTGCTGCCCGGTGTCCGGCTCGTGTCCACGCCCGGCCACACGCGCGGCTCGCAGGTCGTGGTCGTCCAGACGGGCGACCGCTCCGTCGTCATCGCCGGTGACACGGCGGTCTTCTTCGACGAGCTGGACCATCCGCGCACCGAGGGCCAGCGGCTGATCCGGACGCTCGCCCCCGACGAGGTCTGGCTCTCGCACCAGCACGAGCCGTGGCGCCCCGCGGCAGCCGACCACCCCGTCGGTGGGCGATGACAGGAGGGCTGCATGTCTGATGAGGAGAGCGAGGTGCAGACGGCTGAGGCGGTGGCCGGAGAGCCGGTGATCTCGTTCGCCACCGTCCCTGACTGCGAGGCCTGGTTCGACGAGCACGACGCCGACCGCCGCGGCTTCTGGCTCAAGATCGGCAAGGCAGGGGCAGCCGAGACGGTCACCTACCCCGAGGCGCTCGACGTCGCCCTCTGTCACGGCTGGATCAACGGGCAGAAGAGGGGCTACGACGAGTCCCACTGGTTGCAGAGGTTCACCCCGCGAAGGGCGCGGAGCACGTGGTCGCAGATCAACCGGGACAAGGCCGAGGCGTTGATCACGGCCGGTCGCATGCGCCCGGCCGGGCAGGCCCAGGTCGACGCGGCGAAGACCGACGGCCGCTGGGCGGCAGCCTATGCCGGCCAGAAGAGCGCGACCGTCCCCGACGACCTGGCCGTCGCGCTCGCTGCCGATCCGGAAGCCAAGGCGTTCTTCGAGACACTCACGGGCGCCAACCGCTACGCGATCCTCTACCGCATCGGCGACGCCAAGAGGCCAGGGACCCGGGCCGCGCGCATCGCGACGTTCGTCGAGATGTGCCACCACCACGAGACCCTCCACTGACTCACTGACTCACGACTCACTGACTCACGACTCACCGACTCACCGACTCACCGACTCACCGACTCACTGACTCACTGACTCACTGACTCACTGACTCACTGACTCACTGACTCACTGACTCACTGACTCACTGACTGAGTGACTCGCTGGCCCGTGGCCGCCGTCCGCTGGGCCGGGGCGCGGGCTCCCTTGTCTCGCCTCCGGGAGTGTGGTTGCGTGGCGAGACCGTCCCCGCCACACGGCGAGGCACCACGACGAGGTGGTAACGATGGGATCGACGTACGACTACGTGATCGTGGGGGCGGGATCGGCGGGCGCCGTCGTGGCTGCCCGGCTGAGCGAGGACTCGGATGTCACGGTGTGCCTGCTCGAGGCCGGCGGCCCGCCGCCGCCCGCGGAGCTCGTGCCGGCAGCTGTCGCGAGCCTGCAGAACGACCCCGCGACCGACTGGATGTACAACGGCGACCCCGGGGGAGTCGGAAAGGGCCTCGTCGGCGGCCAGATGATGGTGCCGCGGGGGAGGATGCTCGGCGGCACATCCGGCCTCAACTACATGGCATACGTGCGAGGGCACCCCGGCGACTTCGACGCGTGGGCCGCCGGTGGCGCGGAGGGCTGGTCCTACGACGAGGTGCTGCCCTACTTCCGCAAGGCGGAGGGCTTCGTGGACAGCCCCGAACTGCACTCCGACCTCGACGTGCACGGCCACGACGGGCCGGTGGGTGTGTCGGTGCGCCAACCGATCCTCCGCGCCTCGACCCAGTTCGTCGAGGCTGCGGGCGCCGCGGGCCTGAAACAGGGTGACTACAACGGTCGCGACCGCCTCGAACCCCAGGGGGTGGCCTCGCTCTTCCAGACGACGACGACGAAGGACGGCCGGCGCAGCTCGACCTTCCACGCCTACCTCGAACCTGCGATGGAGCGGCCGAACCTCACCGTCGTCACCGGCGCGCTCGTCGAGCGGATCCTGATCGGGGCGGACGGGGAGGCGCCCCGCGCCACCGGGGTCGCCTACCGCACCGAGGACGGCGCCGACGAGGAGGTGTCCGCGGGCACGGAAGTGGTGCTGTGCGCGGGCGCCATCGGGTCGCCGCACATCCTGCTGCTCTCGGGTGTCGGGCCCCGCGACGAGCTCGCCGCCGTCGGGATGGACTGCGTCGTCGACCTCCCGGACGTCGGGCGTCACCTCAAGGACCACCTCCACACGCCCTTGATGTTTGCCGCCGACGGCATCGGCGAGTCGATGACCGAGGTCGCCCTGTCCCTGGGGCCGGACGCGCTGCGGGCCCCGGCCGGACCGCTCCCGGCCGATCCCGCCGACGATGTCGACCTCCCCGAGCCCCTGGCTGCTGCCAAGGCCGAGGCCGAGCGCCGCATCGGCGAGTGGTTCACCACCGGCCGCGGCATCGCATCGTCCTCCCTCTACGACGCCGTCGCGTTCTACTCGACCGGTCTCGGCGACGAGCACACCCACGACGCACAGATCGGCTTCCTCGCGACCGGCTACACGCCGGCGATCTGGGAGGGCGTCTTCCGACTCCCGCCGTCGGCGTTCTTCGAGGACCCGGAGTCCTTCCTCGACCCGACGCGCGGCCAGGTCGTCCTGCTGCCCAATCCCGTACAACCCCACTCGGAGGGTTCGGTGACACTGGCCAGTGCGGACCCCGCGGTCCCACCGCGGATCGGGTTCAACTACTTCGGCGACCCGCACGACGTGACGGTCATGGTCGCCGTCATGCGCCGTGCCCTCGAGATCGCGAAGGCCTGGCCCGGAGGGGGCCTCGGTGAGCCGGTCATCCCGCCCCACCTGGCGCGGGCCCACGGTCACACGTCGGGCTCCGAGCCGAGCGACGCGTTGCTGGAGGACCTTGCCCGCCACTACGCGCTGACCGTCTACCACGCGACCTCGACGTGCCGGATCGGTGAGGTCGTGGACCCGCGGCTGCGGGTGCACGGCATCGAGGCCCTGCGCGTGGCCGATGCGAGCGTGATGCCGAACGTCGTCAGCGGCAACACCAACGCTGCCGCCATCATGATCGGCGAGAAGGCCGCCGAGCTGATCGCCACGGACCATGGCGTCCACCTCCAGGAGCTGGTCGGCTGACGGGCCACCCAGCCCGACCGAACGGGCCACGGGCTTCGCGTCCACGTCTCACGGTGCCTGAGTCTTCGAAGCGCCTCAGGTTTCGTAGCGCCTCAGGGTGTCGAGCGGCGAAGTGAGAGGACCAGGCCTGCGAGGAGGAGCGCTGCGGCCAGGACGCCGGCCGCGGCGCTGAGGTCGACGTCCTGCTCGGTGACCGTCACGTGCTTGGGGAGGTCGGCGAGGACCTTGGTCAGGCCGTCGGCATCGGTCGCGGCGAAGTACTCGCCACCCGTCGTCTGGGCCACCCCCTTGAGCGCCCCTTCGTCGACCACGAGGAAGTTGCGACCGCCCAACGTCCCGCCGCCCGGACCACCGAAGTCGCGCGCCCGGGGCTGGAAGCCGCCGTACTGGTCGATCGTGCACGCCATCTGCGTCGGGTTCGTCGTGCCGAAGCCGATCGGATAGACGCGCACTCCCCGCGCTGCGGCCTGAGCCGCCGCCTCCCCCGGCGTCACGCCTCGCGTGTTCGCTCCGTCCGTCAGCAGCACGATGATCTCCGGGGCCACGTCCACGGGCCCACCGCTCCCGGCCCCACCTCCCCCACCCGGGGGCGTCGGCGCAGGAGTCGGGCCAGCCAGACCCGGCCCGTCCGTCGATGGCTCGTCCACCGCATCGGCCGGGGCCACGTTCGGGTCCAGCTCGGCGATCGCGTCGATGGACCGCAGGATCGCCGCACCGATCGTCGTCCCGCGCCCCGTCGTCACCGCGTCGATGGCCGACAACAGCTCGTCCCGGTCAGCGGTCGGCGCCACCGCGAGCTGCGCGAACCCCGAGAAGACGACGAGCCCGACCTTCGTCTCGTCGTCCTGCCCCTCGACGAACGACCGCACCGCCGCCTGCGCCGCACTCAGCCGGTTCGGGGACACGTCCGTCGCGCACATCGACCCCGACACGTCGAGGGCCAGGATGATCGTCGCGCTCGACGTCGGCACCTCAGCCCGCACCGTCGGCCGCGCGCTCGCCAGCCCGAGCAGCCCGAGAGCCCCGAGCACCAGCGCTATGGGCACGTGCCGCTTCCACGACGCCGACCCCGCGCCCGCTGCTCGCAGCAGCGCGACGTTCGAGTAGCGCACCGCCTGCCTCCGCCGACGCCGCAGCTGCCACACGTAGACCCCGAGCAGCACGGGCACGAAGACCAGCGTCACGAGCAGGAGCGGCACTCCGAACGACACGTCAGACCACCCGCCCCCGCCGGAGCACCGACACCGTCGCCCCGCCGAGCAGCAGCAACGCAGCGAACGCAGCCACCCACGACGTCACCTCGTGGGGGACCGTCCGCGTCGTCCACTGCAGCTCGACCGCGTCGTACACGGCAGCCAGGGACGCAGCGTCCGACGCCCGGCGGTACGTCCCGCCGGTCGTCTCCGCGATCGCCCGCAGGGGCGATTCGTCGAGCGCCGTCGCGATGCTGAAGCCGTCGACCGTGATCGTCGTCCCCGCCGGCGTCCCCAGCCCGATCGGCTCGATCCGCACCCCTGCCGCCGACGCGAGCTCCGCCGCGCCGGAAGGCCCGTCGTCCGTCGTGTCCTCGCCGTCGGTGAGCAGCACGATCGCCGTCCCCCCGTGGTAGCCGATCGGCGTCTCCTCGTCCGTCCCCTTCTCGGCGTCCCCAGGCGCCTTGACCGGCTTGCCGACGATCGCGCTCAGTCCGCCGAGGATCCCGTCGCTCAGCGACGTGTCGCCGGCCGGCTTGAGCCGCGCCACCGCCGCCAGCACGGCCGCCCGGTCCAGGGTCGGCCGCTGCGTCACGAGCCCCGTCCCGCCGAAGGCGACCACGGCGATCCGCACGGACGCCGGCTGCTTCTCGACGAAGGACCGCGCCGCAGCCTTCGCCGCCTCGAGCCGCGACGGCTTCACGTCGGTCGCCGCCATGCTGTTCGAGACGTCGAACGCGAGCACGACCGTGCCCTCCCGGTGCGGCTCCGCGACCGATGCCACCGGCCGCGTCAGGGACAGCACCATGACCGCCAGCGCCGCGATGAGCAGCGCCGGGCCCAAGTGGTGCCACCGCGACCGCGTCGGCGCGGGGATGACGAGCCCGTCCGCTGCCAGCGCCGCCCGCCGCGCTTCCTGCGCGCGCAGCACCCGCTGGTAGCCGACGAGGAGCACGGGCACCACGAGCAGCCCCGCCAGCGCCCACGGCCACGCCAGCGACAGCTCGCTCATCGCAGCCACCTCATCGCAGCCACCTCATCGCCGTCGCCTCCGCCTCAGCTCGGAGATCCGCAGCAGCGACCGCACGAGGTCGTCGTCGGTCCGCACCGGGTAGAGGTCGACGCCGGCCTTGCGCGTCCGCGCCTCGAGGTCGGACTGCCGCGACTCCGCAGCCGCGGCGAGCCGGGCCCGGAACGCGACGTCGCTCGTGTCGACGAAGATCTGCTCACCCGTCTCCGCGTCCTCGACGTAGACGCCGCCCACGTCGGGCAGCTCGCTCTCGCGCGGGTCGACGACCTGGATGGCGACGACCTCGTGTCGCCGCGCCAGCCGGGACAGCGGCGCCTCCCACCCGTCCGCCGAGATGAAGTCGGACACCACGAGCACGAGTGACCGCCGCCGGGCGATGCCGTATGCCGCCGCGAGCAGGACTCCGAGATCCGTGACGGTCCCGGAGGGGGCTGGGACGCCGGCCTGCCCCGAGCGACCCAGCACCCGGCGTACGCCACGACGGAGGGTCGACGCCCCACGGTCCCGGCTCGTGGCGGTGCGACGGTCCAGGAGGGGGGCTCGGGCCTCGCGCCGGTCGAGCAGCGTCTTCGCGATCCGCAGGACCTGGTTGCGGCCCGGCGCGGGCGGGATGACGAGGTCGACCCCGGTGTCCATGACGATGGCGCCGACCCGGCTCCCGCCTCGGGTCAGCACGTGCGCGAGCGTCGTCGCCACCTCGGCCAGCACGAGGTCCTTCTGCCGGTCGACCGGCCCGAAGCCCATCGACGCCGAGTGGTCGAGCAGCAGCCACGCCGTCAGCTCGCGGTCCTCGACGAACTCGCGCACGTAGGGCTCGTCGAGCCGCGCCGTGACGTTCCACTCGATGTGCCGCAGGTCGTCGCCCGGCACGTACTCCCGCAGGTCGGTGAAGTCGAGACCGGCACCGCGGAAGAGCGTGCGGTAGTCGCCCTGGAGTCGCCCGTCGAGCCGCCGCACCACCCTCCACTCGAGGCGTCGCAGCAGGCTCTCGGCGCTCAGCGTGGGGGTCGCGCCCATGTCGCGTCCCCACCGGAGCCACCCGATCCACCCGCACCGTCCGGCGCGCCATCGGGACCAGCCCCGAAAGCGCCTGCCACAGGGGCCGACCCGGCCGCCCGCTCGCGCAACGGAGCCGTCGGAACCGGGACCGCCGCGAGGAGTGGCGTCAGCAGGTCGTCGGGCGAGAGGTCCTCGGCCAGCGCCTCGTAGGACAGCACGATCCGGTGTCGCAGCACGTCCCGCGCGAGGTCGCGCACGTCGCCGGGCAGCGCGTAGTCCCGGCCGCGGAGGAACGCCAGCGCCCGCGCCGCCAGCACGAGGTTGATCGACGCGCGCGGGCTCGCGCCGTACGTCAGCAGCCGGGCCAGGTCGTCCCGGCCGACGCTCGCCGGCTCGCGGGTCGCGGTGGCCAGCCGGACGGCGTACTCGATGACCGCAGGGTCGACGTAGACGGCGTCCGCCTCGCGCTGGAAGCCGCGCAGCATCTCCGGGTCGAGCACCGTGACCGTCGCCACCGCCGCCGAGATCTGGCGCTCGACGACGACGAACTCCTCGGCAGCAGAGGGATATCCGATGAGCACCTTGAGCATGAAGCGGTCGACCTGGGCCTCGGGCAACGCATACGTGCCCTCGGACTCGATGGGGTTCTGCGTCGCCATGACGAGGAACGGGTCGGGCGCCGGGAAGGTCTCGCGCCCGATCGTCACCTGCCGCTCCTGCATGACCTCGAGCAGCGCACTCTGCACCTTGGCCGGGGCCCGGTTGATCTCGTCGGCGAGCACGAGGTTGGCGAAGACCGGCCCGAGCGAGACCTGGAACTCGCCGTCCCTCTGGTTGTAGATCCGGGTTCCGACGAGGTCGGCCGGCACGAGGTCAGGCGTGAACTGGATGCGCTGGAAGTCGCCGCCGATGGCCTGCGCGAGCGTCTTGATCGCCATCGTCTTGGCCAGCCCCGGCACGCCCTCGACGAGCAGGTGCCCCCGAGCGAGCAGCGCGACGAGCATCCGCTCGACGAGCACGTCCTGTCCGACGATGGTCCGCTTCACCTCGTAGAGCGCCTGCTCGAGCGCGTGCCGACCGTGCTGGACCTGCTGACCAGCGGTTGCCTGTCCGTCCATGCCGTCCTCCTGGTTCACGCCTGCTCGTCCACGCCTGCTCGTTCACGCCTGCCCTTGTACTTCTTCTGGATCACGCCCGTCGACGGCGTATGCCGTGTGCTCACCTCCCGGCGGAGGCTCGGTCTCAGCGGGGCGGGCTGCCCGCGGCCCCTCCCGCCGTCGCGATCGGCACCGCGAAGCCGATGCCGACGAAGAGGCTCTGGTCGGTCGGGTTCGCGAGCCCCGTGACGATGCCGACGACCTGCCCGGCCTTGTTGAGCAGCGGCCCGCCAGAGTTGCCCGGGTTGACCGCCGCGTCGATCTGGATCAGGTGCTCGAGCTTGCGGTCGCCCTCGACGCGCACCGTCCGGTCGAGCGCCGACACGACGCCCGCCGAGAGCGAGTCGGTGAGGCCGAGCGGGTGGCCGACGGCGAAGACCGGCGCCCCGACCGCCACGCCGCCGCCGAGCACGGCGGGCACGACGGTCTCAGGGAGCTTCGAGGGCGTGAGCGTCGCGATGTCGCTCTCCGGCTTCTCGGTCGCGACCTTCGCCGGCGAGGTCGTGCCGTCGGCGAACGTGACGGTGATGTTCGTCGACCCGTCGACGACGTGCAGCGCGGTCAGCACGGTGCCGTCCTCGTTGACGACGACTCCCGCGCCGCTGCCCGCCTGCTCCCCCCCGGCCACGGTGTCGCGGGTCTCGATGAGGACGAGCGACGGCGCGATCGCCGCGTGCGCGACCGACCCGTCGGCCGGCGCGGCGGCCTCCGCCTCCGCCTGTCTCTCGATGCCGCGCCGGACGCTCGTGTCGACGTCGCGCTGCGTGAGGACGGGCGGGCCCGGAGGTCGCGTCACGGCATACGCACTGACGAGCGCGACGATGACCGCCAGCGCGACGAGCCCCCACCACGCGCGGCGCGGCACCCGCGCCAGCCGGTCGCGGACGCGCCGCCACCGGCGCGGTGGGGGAGGCTCGGGCTCCGGGTCGGGCGCACGACTGGGCACACCGAGGAGGAGCCTGGCGCCTGGGGCGACGGCGGTGTCGATCGCGGGAGGAGCGGTGACCCGTGCCACCTTCTCGACTGTACGTTTCCCGAGACCCGAGCGGCAGGGGCTGTCGAGTCTTCACAGGATCTCGCGAAGCGGGGACGTCCACGGTGCTGAGGGGTAGACAATGCGTATGCCGTCCGCCGCGTCGCTGCTGAGCGAGCACCTCCGCGAGCAGCGGGAGGCCTTCGCGACCGCCGAGGCCGCCGTGCGCGCAGGGGAGCCCGAGGGGGTCCACGACCTCCGGGTCGCGATGCGCCGGATCCGCAGCGCCCTCGCCAGCTTCCACGCGCTCGTCGATCCCGCCGTCACCGAGCCGCTCCGCGACGAGCTGCGCTGGGCGGCCGGGCGCCTCGGGGAGGCGCGCGATGCCGAGGTCGTCCAGGACCTCGTCGACACGCTCCTCGATGACATCGGCCCCGCCGGCCTCATCGGCCTCGACGAGGCCGTGACCGGGCTCCGCGCCCGGCTGCACCTCGACGCCACCGCCGCCGACGAGGTCATCGACGAGACCCTCGGATCGAGCCGGTATGCCGCCGCGATCGCCCTGCTCGACAGCGTCGTCACGCACCCGCCTCTCACCGACGGCGCCGAGCGGGGCGCGAAGAAGGTCGTGCGCAGGGTGCTGCGCAAAGAGGGCAAACGGGTGCGCGAGCGGGCCGACCTCGCCGAGGACGCCCTCGCCACGGGTGACACCGAGCTGCGGTCCGCCTGCCTCCACGACGTGCGCAAGGCCGCCAAGCGGCTGCGCTACGCGGCCGAGGCCATGGCGCCGGTGTCCGGGTCCAGGGTCGGCCTCGTCGCCGAGCGGGCTGCGGACGTGCAGGGCCTTCTCGGCGACCATCACGACGCCGTCGTCACCCGGGCGACCCTGCGGCACCTGGCCATCGACGAGGACGCCGGTGTCGCGGCGGCCTTCCTCCTCGGCCACCTCGACTCCGACGAGCAGCGCGCCGCAGACCGTCTCGAGCGCCGTGGCGGCAAGGCCCTGCGTCGCCTCGACCGCGCCATCGACAGGGCCCTCGCGTAGGCGCGCGGCCCCGCCGGCTGCTCAGCGGGTGGGGGGGTGGCCCTCCGCGATGAGCCGCGGGACGGGCTGGTCCGGGTGCGGATCGTCGCCGACCTGCTGCTGCGCGAGCCACATCCGCGCCTCCAGCTCGTCGCGCACCGCGGCGTACGCCGGGTCCTCGGCGACGTTGACGAGCTCCTCCGGGTCGGCCTCGAGGTCGTAGAGCTCCCACTCCTGCGCGAACCTCCGGTCCGAGCAGCCCGGCAGCCCGAGCCCGTCGTTGTAGAAGAAGATCAGCGTGTAGCGGTGCGTGCGGTAGCCGTAGTGCGCGCCGACCTGGTGGCTCCGGTCGTCGTGCATCCAGTAGCGGTAGTAGAAGCCCTCGCGCTCCCGATCACGTCGTGCCGCAGCCGGATCGGTGAGGTCGCGCCAGAAGGACCGGCCCTGCATGCGCTCGGGCACGTCGACGCCGGCCGCGTCGAGCAGGGTCGCGGCGATGTCGACGTTCGTGACGATCCGGTCGAGCGCCTGCCCGGCGGCGACCGCCCGCGGGTAGGACAGGACGAACGGCATCCGGATCGACTCCTCGTACATGAAGCGCTTGTCGAACCAGCCGTGGTCGCCGAGGAAGAAGCCCTGGTCGGAGGAGTAGACGACGATCGTGTCGTCGAGCTCGCCGCGGTCGGCGAGCCAGGACGTCAGGCGACCGACGTTGTCGTCGACGGACGCGACGCACGCGAGGTAGTCCTCCATGTAGCGCTGGTACTTCCACAGCGCCTCCTCGTCGGCCGAGAGCCCCGGCGGGACCGGCGCCTTGAGGTCCTCCTCGGTGAGGTGGTCGGCGATGCGCATCGCCGCCCGCCGCGCCGTGTCGGAGCGGCCGGCGAGGTCGTCGGTGAACGTCGGGGGCACGGGGATCGGCTGGCCCCCGGCCGGCCCGCCCTCGGCATACATCCCCGCGTGGGCGGCGTCGGGCTCCCAGGGACGGTGCGGCGCCTTGTGCCACACGAGCACGCACCACGGCCGGTCGTCCCCGTTGCCGTCGCCGTCGCCGTCGCCGTCGAGCGACTCGACCCAGTCGATGGCGAGGTCGGTGATGAGGTCGGTCGCGTAGCCCGGCTCGACGCGCAGCCCGTCGGCGGAGAGGAAGCGCGGGTCGTGGTACTCGCCCTGGTCGATGAGGGCGTCCCACCGGTCGAAGCCCTGCGGGTCGTGGTCGACGCCGTCGCTCGAGCCCTGCCCCATGTGCCACTTGCCGACGAATGCAGTGCGGTAGCCCGCCTCGCGCAGCGCCGTGACGAAGGTCGGCTGCGACGCGTCGATGAACGTGTCGAGGGTCGTCACACCGTTGACGTGGCTGTAGGTGCCGGTGAGGATCGAGGCCCGGCTCGGCGCGCACAGCGAGTTCGTCGCGAAGAGGTTGTCGAGACGTACGCCGGCCGCCGCGACCGCGTCGATGTGCGGCGTGCGGTTGACGACCGAGCCGTAGGTGCCGATGGCGTGGGCGGCGTGGTCGTCGCTCAGCATGAAGACGATGTTGGGCCTGCGGGCGCTCATGACCCGGCTCCGCGGTGGGCTGCGTCAGCGACCACGTCACGGGCCACGTCACCGGCCACGGCACCGGACGGCAGCGTGCGGTGGGCGTCGGCGGCGGCCTGGATGCGCGCGACGTAGCCGGTCCACCACGCGTCGTCGCCCATGTGGTCGTGGTCGCGACCGCCCCGCCCGTCGATCGACTCGCGCAGGATGTCGGCGTGCCCGGCGTGCTGCGACACCTCGGCGACGCAGCGTACGAGCAGCGACCCGAGCGTCGTCGACCGGCGCTCCTCCGGCCACCACGCGACGCTGGCCGCCGCGTCGAGCCCGAGCTCGCGCACGACGGCGTCGCAATGGGTCGCCGCCCGCTCGTAGAGTCCGACGAGCTCGTCGCGCGACTCGTCGGCCGTCGCCCACATGTCGGCCGAGTGCCAGATCGTGCCGTCCTCGACCCACGGCAGCCGCTCGCCGGACGGCCGCCCCACCGAGTCTCCGAGGTAGGCCAGCTGGACGCCGGCGACGTGCTTGACGAGGCCGAGCAGGTTGGTGCCGCTCGGCGTGATCGGGCGCCGCACGTCGTAGTCGCCCAGCCCGTCGAGTGCGCACAGCAGTCCGTCGCGCCCCTCCTGCAGGTAGCGCAGGAGGTCGTCGACGAGGTGGGGTCCGCCCACCCGCGTCGACTCGCTCGTCCCACTCATCTGGCTGGTCCCGTTCGTGGCCCTCGGTGTCGCGCTCACGCCGACCACGCTAGACGCCACCCCCGACCACGGCGAGGGATCACGCCCTCACCGCAGACGGGGTTCGCCGGGTCGCCGGGTCGCCGGGTCGCCGGGTCGCCGGGTAGCCGGGTCGCCGGGTCGCCGGGTCGCCGGGTCGCCGGGTCGTCAGGAGGGGGCGCCTTCCAGCGCCCTGGCGTCACGCCGCCGCGCGGCCGGTGAGCCCGGCGTCGGGGCGAAGCGCCAGATGACGCCCTGCTGCGCGAACGTCCAGGCGTTGTTGACGAACCAGTAGGCGATGATGCCCGCCGGCACGACGAGCGCCGCCGCGAGGACGCCGACCGCGCCGAGCCACGGCATGAGCCGCTGGACCGTCGCCATCCCCTCGGGCAGGTCGGTGACGTCGGTCATCGGCAGCACGAACCAGCGCTGCGCGAGCAGGCTGAGCGCGGCTGCCCCGAGCGCGACCGCGACGAGGACGAGCCCGGCCACGGGGTCGGACCCCAACGTCGTGCCGAGGTGGCTCGTCAGGTGCAGGCCGGCGAGGGACGCGGCCGACGCCGACGCGACGAGGCCGGCGTCGAGCGCGCCGACCGAGTGCCCGGCCGTGAGGTCGGAGACGACGCGGTAGAGCGCGTAGAAGAGCGGCAGCTGCAGCAGCGCCGGCGCGAGGCTCCATCCCGAGACGCCGTGCTCGACGTGGATCGCCTTCTGCTCGGCGCGCATCGCCGTCAGCTCCTCGAGGTCGCGGGTGCCGGCATACCTCTGGCGGAGCTCGCGCAGCTGGGGCGCGGCATGGGCGCGGGCGTGCGACGAGCGCACGCCGTGGATCGTCACGGGCAGCAGCACCGAGCGGACGGCGACGACGAGCAGCGCGACGGCGAGCAGCCAGGCGCCCGCGGAGCCGGAGCTCAGGCCGACGGCGCCGGCGACGTCGTGGGTGGCCGCGAGCACCGCGGCGACGGCATGGGTGAAGGGGGACAGCAGGTCAGGCACGGGTGAGCTCCTCGGCTCGGGCCCGCGAGGGGCCGGGGATGGGTGGGCAGTGGCCCGGACGCCGCAGGTGCGACGAGCGGGTCAGTGCCGACCCGGAGCCCGAGGGCGCTGGGGACAGCGCGGTGCGTCGAGGGCGCACCAGTACGCCGTCGACGCGGGCACCGCGCCCGACACCCCGGACGGGAGGACGGGCACCGGTACCGGCCGGACCGTGCGCACGGCGGTCGTGGCGAGCACGACGGTGAGGACGCCGACGGTCGCTGCCGTGAGGAGCAGCTGACCGGCGCCCGCACCCGTCACGGTGCCGAGGAGGACGACGACCATCGCGACGAGGCTCGCGGCGACGGCGGGAAGCGCGGAGCGTGCGGAAAGCGCGGCCACGTCGGCGGACGCGCGGTGGCGCAGGACGCTCATGCCCGTCTCCTCTCGTGGTCCGGCCGCTCGGCAGCCCGGTTCGTCGACCCACCTCGAGCGTACGTCACCGTGTCTGCCCGACCACGCTCGCGGCCACACACGACCCGTGCCTGCGTGGGCCGGATGGCGGGTTATCCCGTTGCCGCCTGCCCGGGGTGTCCGTACGTTGCCACGCATGGCTACCCGCGTGCCGTACCGACGTCTGCCGATCGACCAGACGGACGTCGTGTATGACTACGGCCCGGACTCGCAGGTGCGCGACTTAGTGCCGGCCGGCGAGACCGTGGAGCTGCGGATCGACGACAGCGTCATCTACCCCGGAACGTCGCGCCGGGTGTGGGTGCACGTGCCGGCCTCCCACCACCTGGGCGAGCCGGCGAACCTCATGGTCTTCAACGACGGCTGGTGGTATCTCGACCCCGACGGTGACGTCCGCGCCGGCGTCGTGCTCGACAACCTCGTCCACGCCGACGAGATCCCCGTGACCATCGGTGTCTTCGTCGATCCCGGCGTCTTCGAGGACCGCGACGAGCCCGACGAACGGAAGAACCGCAACACGGAGTACGACGCCTTCGACGACCGCTACGTGACCTTCCTCCTCGACGAGGTGCTGCCGCTCGTCACCGCGCGCTGGGCGGTCAGTGACGACCCCGAACGGTGGGGGATCTGCGGCGGCAGCAGCGGCGGCGACGGCGCCTTCACCGCAGCGTGGCTGCGGCCCGACCGCTTCCGCCGGGTCGTCGCCTTCGTGTCGAGCTTCGCGCAGATGCCGGGCGGCAACCCGTATCCCGACCTCGTCCCCGACGTCCCGCGCAAGCCGTTGACGGTCTTCCTCCAAGCGGGGCACCGCGACCTCGGCTGGGACGAGCCCGAGATGAACTGGCTCGCCGAGAACCTCCGCACGACGGCCGCGCTCGTCGAGGCCGGCTACGACGTGCGGCTCGTCCTCGGCGACGGCGGCCACAGTGCCAACCACGGGGGCGTCGTGCTGCCCGACGCGCTGCGCTGGGTCTGGCGCACCCGTTCCCGAGGGGCGGACGGGGAGCGCGAGTCGTGACGGCTCGAGCGCCGGGTCGCTCCCCGCTCGACGACGGCGCCGCGTGCGTCTTCGTCGTCGGAGCCCCGGGTGCGGGGAAAACCACGGTCACCCGGCTCGTCACGGCCCGACTGTCGCGAGCGGCGCTCCTCGAGGGCGACGTCATCAGTCGGCTCGTCGTCAGCGGGCGCGTCTGGGCGCTGGGCGAGCCCGCTGACGAGGCCGACCGCCAGACCCGCCTCACCAACGACAACATCGTCACGCTCGCGGCACGCTTCGCCGACGCGGGCTTCACGCCCGTCATCGACTGGGTCGTGCCGGACCGCCCACAGCTCGACCGCTACGTCGAGGGCCTCCGTGACCGCGGGCTGGTGCTCGTCGTCCTCGACCCGGGCGGCGACGTGTGCCGCGACCGCAACGAGCTGCGCGACCCCGAGGAGCAGTTCGACTTCGACGGGCAGGAGGCGCTCGTGGCCGGGATGCGACGCGACTTCGGCGGGATCGGCTGGTGGTTCGACACGTCTGCGCTGACACCGGAGGAGACCGCCGAGCAGGTGCTCGCCCACGCGTACGCCCTCGGTCGGCGTGGTCTCTGACGACCTGCGGGCGCGGGCGGGGGCGCCGCCCTATCCTCGGACGCGGTAGCACTTTCGCGGCGACGCTCGAGGAGGGCGGCATGACCGAGGCCAGCACCGGGCCCGATCACGACGCGCCCGCGCCGACCACTCCGACGCGACCCGACGATCGACGCGTTCGTGCCCGTCGAGCCGGACGAGCCGGACGAGCCGCGCGACGGAGCCGTCGGGAACGACTGGTGCGTGGGCCGATGCTCGACCGTTTCGGGCTCGTCCTCGTCCTCGTGCTCGCCACGATCGCCGTCCAGGCCCTCGTCGACGTCCGCGGCTCGCTCCCGGCCCAGGTCTTCACGCACGCCATCAGCGGGCTCGCGCTCGTCGCGGCCGCACGTGCCTCCGGCGCGCGTCGCCGCTTCCGCCGCGTCATCGACATCCTCGTCGGAGGCGTCCTGATCCTCAGTCTCGCGACCCTGTCGTACCGCCGCACGGACGGCAATCTCGCCGTGCCGCCCGAGATGACGTGGCTGCTCGCCGCCTCGCTGACGCCGGTGCTCATCGCCCGACGGGTGCTGCAGCACACCGTCGTCACGGTCCAGACCATCATGGGTTCGGTCGCGGCATACCTGCAGATCGCGGTGGCCTACGCCTACCTCTTCCAGACCGTCGACGCCTTCAGCACGGCACGCTTCTTCGGCGAGGACGTGTCGACGACGACCTACATGTACTTCAGCCTCGTCACCATCTCGACGGTCGGCTTCGGCGACTTCACGGCGAAGACCGACCTCGGCCGTCTGATCGCCTCCAGCGAGGCTGTCGTCGGACAGGTCTACCTCGTCACCTTCGTGGCGCTCATCGTCGCGCGCTTCGCGGCGGGTATGCCGCGTGCCTCGGCTGCCGCCGGCGCCGGCGGCGATCCGGGCGCGGCCGAGCCGCCAGGGACCCTCTTCGAGGCGCTCGACTCGTCCCGGACCCTCCAGCCCTTGCCTGGGGAGCTGGCGGACGACGAGGACGACGACGATCTCTGGGAGGACGATCGGGAGGACGATCGGGAGGACGATCGGGAGGGCGATCTGGAGGGCAACGGCGAGGACGACGGCGACGAGGTCGGCCGAAGCCGCACGCCCTAGCATCGCCGCATGCCTGACGCGCGCGAAGCGATCGAACCGCCCGAAACATCCGGACCCCTCGAGCTCGCCACGGTGCGCGACGCCACGCCGGGCGACGCGACCGCGTGCGCCGCGATCTACGCCCCCTACGTGACCGACACGGCGATCACGTTCGAGACCGAGGTGCCTGACGTCGCCGCGATGGCCGCGCGCATCGAGACGGCGCAGCGCGCGCACGCGTGGCTCGTGCTCGAGGACGCCACCGGCGCCGTCGTGGGGTACGCGTATGCCGGCCCGTTCAAGGAGCGCGCCGCCTACCGGTGGTCGTGCGAGGTGTCGGTCTACCTCGCCGGCGATCGCCGCGGTCGTGGCGGTGGGCGCCGACTGTACGAGGCTCTGCTCGAGCGGCTCACGGCCCGCGGCTACCGGATGGCCGCGGCCGGGATGACCCAGCCCAACGAGGCGAGCGGCCGGCTGCACGCGGCGATGGGTTTCGCGCCGGTCGGCACCTACCGGGACATCGGCTGGAAGTTCGGCGCCTCGCACGACGTCACCTGGGTCCAGCGCCGCCTCGGCGAGCCGCTCCCCCCAGGAGGGGCCGGCGAGAACCCGCCCGAGCCGACCTGACGGGCGTACGCCCCTGCCCACCCGACGTGATCCGGTCGATTGAGCGCTCCGTCCCCCGTCGAGTGAGCGCCCCGCCACAGGTGGTCTGTGACGGGGCGCTCACTCGCCTGCTACCGGGCGCTCACTCGACGGGGCGTCAGGGGAGAGCGGGGTAGTCGGTGTATCCCTCGGCGCCGCCGCCGTAGAAGGTGGCGGGGTTCGGCTCGTTGAGCGGGGCGCCCTCGCGCCAGCGACGGACGAGGTCCGGGTTGGCGAGGAACTCGCGTCCGACGGCGACGAGGTCGCCGAGGTCGCGCTCGAGGATGTCCTCGACATCGGCCAGCTCGGTCAGCTTGCCGAAGCCGGTGTTGAGGATGACCGGGCCGTCGAAGCGCTTGCGCAGGTCGCGGACGAGGTCGGACTCCGGGTCGCCGAGGATGCTGAGGTAGGCGAGCCCGAGCGGGGCGATGCCCTCGACGAGCGACTCGTAGGTGGCGGCCGTCTCGACCTCGTCCTCCTCGAGGACGCCCTGGATGTTGTGGGCGGGGGAGATGCGGATGCCGACGCGGTCGGCGCCGATCGCCTGGGCCACGGCCGTCGTGATCTCCACGGTGAGGCGGGCCCGGTTCTCGGGGGAGCCGCCGTAGGAGTCGGTGCGCTCGTTGCTCGACGGGGCGAGGAACTGGTGCGGAAGGTAGCCGTTCGCGGCGTGCACCTCGACGCCGTCGAGCCCGGCCGCGACGGCCTGGCGCGCAGCGTGGACGAACTCCGCGACGAGCGCGGGGATCTCGTCGGTCTCGAGGGCCCGCGGGACGGCATACGCCTGCTGGCCCGTCGGGGTCACGATCTCACCGGGCGCGGCGATGGCGCTCGGCGCCACGCTCTCGAGGCCGCCCTTGTTGTCGGGGTGGGCGACGCGGCCGGCGTGCATGAGCTGGACGACGACGTGGCCGTTGCCCTGGTGGACGGCATCAGCGACGAGGCGCCAGCCGGCGACCTGCTCGTCGGAGTGCATGCCGGGGGTGTCGAGGTAGCCCTGACCGATGGCGCTCGGCTGCGTGCCCTCGGTGATGATGAGACCGGCGCTCGCGCGCTGGCCGTAGTACTCGGCGTTGAGCTCGGTCGGCGCCTGGCCCTCGCCCGCGCGGTTGCGGGTCAGCGGCGCCATGACGAAGCGCTGGGGAAGGTCCCAGCGGCCGATGCGGATGCTCTCGAAGGCCGTGGACACAGGCCTGCTCCTCACGTCTAGGGGATGTCGGTGGCGGTTGGCGGCCCCCACCGGCGATCGGTGGAGCCTTCAACTACCTAGGCGACAAGGAGGGCGGGCGGTCGATCATTCCCGTTTGTCCAGGGTTGCAGGTGTGGGCGATCCCACCCGGCCGGAGTGTTTTGGGGGTATGCCGAAGGGGAGGATGCGCAGGCATCCTCCCCTTCGTGCGCGCTCAGCTCGCGGAGAGCTCCGCGGTGGTCGTTGCGACGACGACCCGGTGGGTCACGGCGCGTAGATGTACCTCATGCCGGGACCGTCGGTCAGCGTGCGGGTGTTGTAGTTGTACGCACCGGCGAGGGCGTTCATCTCGATGATCGTCACCTCGTTGCCGTTGACCGCGGTCACCCAGGCGACGTGTCCGGCACTCGAGGAGCCGTGGACACCGGGCTGCATGACGAGGATCGACCGCGTCCGCGGCGTGCCCGACACGGTGTAACCGGAGGCCGCTGCGCCCGAGGCCCACGTCCGGGCGTTGCCCGTCCAGCCGCCGGGGTAGTAACCCTCGGACTGGTACCACTGGTTGAGGGCGCCCCACGTGCACTGGCCCGGGGTGGCCCAGTTGGACGAGCCCCGCACGCCGGAGGAGGCGCTCGGCACGGAGACGTTGACGCTCGCCTTGGCCGACGACGTGCTCGTCGTCAGGGTGGCGCGGGTCAGGTCGCGGGAGGCGCGCTGGGTGGCGGCCTTGCGCTCGGAGGCCGCCTTGGCGGCAGCGCGCTCGGTCTTGACCTGGACGTCCTCGATGACCTGCGGCTTGGCAGGCGCGACGCGCTGGGCGACGGCCTGCTGCACGGCAGGGGCGAAGCCGATCTTCGACAACGCGGTCGACGTGGCCGGGGCGGCAGCGGTGGCCGGACCGACAGCGGCCGGAGCCGCAGCGTCGACGCCCGCGGCAGCCGCGACGTCACCCGAGCTGGGCGACAGGGTGTCGGCGCTCGCCGGGTTGGCGAAGGTGGCGACCAGGCCACCGGTGGCGGCGACGACAGCGCCCGCCTTCATGGCCGGCTGGGCCGACTCGCGGGCGAGGAGCTTGAGCTCGTTGAGGGGGTTGTGGCGGCCTGGCGCACGATGGCGACCGCGGATGTTCTCAGTGTTCACGCGTCTTGCCTCTCCGCGCCTACGAAGTTAGCTGTCGGGTTCGGGCGGAAAGGTGCCCGGGCCACCCCCGCCCCGCGAAGCTCGCGTGGCGGGTGGGTCTTCACCCCAAGGACGTCCGATGTCGTTGCGCCGGACGTCCGGAGAAACGTGTGGTTCCTCCGCTCCTGTCACAAGGTTTGATCTCTCTCGTCAGGCGGTGACAGGACTAGGCGGTCCACCTCACGAGAGCCCGACCAGGTGGCCGGACTCCCGGAAGACTAGACGAGGCAACTGGCAAATGTCACGCCACGGTAACGGTGGCGCGTGGGGATCGCCCCTGAATGTCCGATGTGCCCGTCTATGCCAACGCTTTACCTGCCGTTGGGTGAGACGTGGATCACATCCGGACGGGATGCTCGGCACGCCCCACTGGGTATGCCGCCAGGTCCCTGGGTGGGGACCTCGCGGACACGTGTGGGTGTGGGTGTGGGTGTGGGTGTGACCGTCGGCCCGGGCCGCCGGTCAGGCAGCGCTCGAGAGGTGGCCGAACACCACGACGTTGTCGCGGTACTCGTTGCGGCTGTCCGTCGGCCCACCACATGTCACGAGGCGGATCTCGGCCTTGCTGACGTCACCCTTGTAGACGAGCTCGGTCGGGAACTGCGTCTTCTTGTAGGCCGCGACCTTGTCGACGGTGAAGGTCAGGTGTGAGCCGTCCCGACGGGACACCTTGACGACGTCACCGGCCCTGACCTTGCCGAGCTCGAAGAAGATGCCCGGCACGCCCGACGGGGTGTCGACGTGCGCGGCGAGGACGGACGGGCCGAGCTGGCCCGGTGTGGGGCCGGCGTCGTAGATCCCGACCTCCTGGGCCGTACCCGGCACGGAGATCGTGCCATCGGGCTGGATGCCGAGACGGACGAAGTGCGACGAGCGCACCCCGATCGCCGGGATCTCGATCGACGTCGGCTCGGACGCCTCGAGGAAGTCACCGATGCCGGCGGCATCGGCCGTCGCACCGGTCGTGCCGCCGGCCGCCGATGTCCCACCCTGACCGGGGGACACCGACGGACTCGACGGACGCGACGTGCTCGACAGGGACGTGCCCGCGGTCGCGGGGGCGCTGGCTGACGGGGCCCCGGCCGCCGCCGGTTGCGGCGGGCCGGGGTTCCCGGGGCTGCTCGAGCTCCCCCTGAGACCGACCACGAGTGCGACGATCCCGACGACGACGAGCACGGCCGTGACCGCCAGGGCCGCGGCCACCGTCGCGCTGAGGCGGCGGGGGCTGCGGCCGCCGGTGGGCGGCGTGGCCCTGGGCGCGGAGCCGGTCGGTTCGCTCATGGTCGGTCACTCCCGGTCGGTGGTGTCGGTCGCTCGAGCTCGGTGTCGATCGCTCGAGCTCGTGTCAGGCCTCAGGCCTCAGCCGTCAGGCGCTCAGGCGCTCCGGCGCTCAGGCGCGGGAGCGGGCGCGACGAGCGGCGAAGGCACCGGACCCCGCTGCAGCGAGCAGGGCGCCAGCACCGACGAGCATGAGGGCCTCGTTCTGGCCACCGCTCTTGAGGCCGTCGGCCGCCTGGCCGCCACCGGTGTGCATGCCGCCGGCGGGGGCCACGCGCAGCGCGCCACAGAGGGCCGGGTCGGTGGCCTCGGTCGGGAGCGACGGCATGAGGTCGCTCTTCGTGGCGCCGGAGTACTTGCCGTCCTTGTTGTAGTCGACGCCGTGGATGACGACGACGGACTGGCCGGCCGAGATCGCCTTCGCGACGTCGCTCGAGACCGTGATGCTGCCGCGCTGGTAGGCGATCTTGCCTCCGGGCGCCGTGCTGAAGCGGTCGATCGCGAGGCCCGACTTCGGGCTCGTGTCACCCGTCGTCGTCAGCGACACGACGATGTCGCCGTAGGCCGGGCCACCCTCGGTCGTGTTGAGGTGCCCGTCGCCGTTCTTGTCGTCGGACAGGATCGGGCACTCGTGGCGGGCCTCGGCGCCGAAGTGGATGTGTGCGGCGTGCGGGTTGTCGGGGAGCAGGCCGTTGGCGGCCATCGTCACGGTGATGGTGGTGCCCGTCACCTCGACCATCGCGGTGCCGCTGCCGTCGACACCGTTGCCGGCGACGGGCTTGAGGTTGGCGCTGACCCAGGTGTCGGCGGCGAAGGCCGGTCCGATGCTGAGGGCCATGGCCGCGGCGGCCGCGAGGCTGGCGCCGGCGATCCGAGTGGTGGTGGTGCGCATCTGTGTTCCTCCTTGACGAGGAGACAAACCGTCCATCCTGCTCTGCTTCGGACGGGGGGCCGTCGTCGACCGTCTCCGGGTGGGGGTTCGCCGCGGCCAGGACAACTGGATTGGGGTTCAACCGAAATTTCTTCGACGGAGGCGCGCCGTGGCGGGCCCCACGGGTCTTCACTGGAGGGACCGAGTGCGCCGCGACCGGCCACTGGCCCCCTTTCACGGAAGGACACACCGTGCTCCAGGACTCCCACGCCTTCAGCGGCTTCGCCGTCGACGACATCGCCGCAGCCAAGGCCTTCTACGGCGACACCCTCGGCCTGCGCGTCACCGAGGAGAACGGCATGCTGACGCTCCACCTCGCAGGCGACGGGGGCGACCGCCCGACGCTCGTCTACCCGAAGCCGAACCACGAGCCGGCGTCGTTCACCATCCTCAACTTCCCGGTCGACGACGTCGAGGCCGCGGTCGACGAGCTCACGGCCAAGGGCGTCGTCTTCGAGACGTATGCGGGCACGCCGATGGAGACCGACGCCAAGGGGGTCTTCCGCAAGGGTGGACCGCTCATCGCGTGGTTCACCGACCCGGCCCGCAACGTCCTGGCCGTCATCGAGCGCTGAGCGTCTGAGGTTCAGGGGTTGATGCCGGTGACCTCTTTCGCGACCCGGAGGTCGACGGCTCCCCTCGCCGCCGGCGGGATGTTCGCGACCGTGCCGTCGTACTCGACCCGTCCGGCGGGAGTCCAGCAGAAGTGGTGGACCTCCTCCGGGAAGTGGCTGTCGGGCAGCGGTGTGTAGGTCGCGCAGACGGTGAATCGCCCTGCGGGGACGTCCATGGAGTAGGAGTCGGGCCCATCGTCGGCCAAGGATGACTCGGTGCCGGCCTGGTTGCCGGACGAGTCGTAGACGCTGAGGAAGCCGTCGACGTACGACGACGTCCCGAGGGAGCCGCGGATGCGATGGCCCAGCGTCTCGAGGGGCCGGTAGAGCCACGGCGAGCTGACGCCCGAGGCGTCGGTGAGCCGAAGGAAGTAGTACCAGGTCCCCTCGTGGGGCACCGTGTCGGTGAACCCGCCGGGCGGGGCCGCTGAGGCGACGAGCACGCCGCCGGTCAGGCTCGGGGTCGTGCTGCGGATGATCCGGGCCCGGACGGCCTCGACGTCGTTCGTCGTCCAGCTCGCCGCCACGGTGATGCGGCTGGTGTCGGCACTGAGGTGGCCGGAGCCGCCGAACGAGGTCAGCCGCGGCGCCGTGACGTCCTCGAGGGTCGAGGTCGTGATGGTCCGTCGCGCGGAGTAGTGGCCCGCACCGTCACGCACCCAGACGGCGAAGGTGTAGGCCGCGCTGCTCGTCAGGGGACGCGCGGTCGCCGACCTCGGGAAGGTGACCGGGACGGCATACCCCGTCGTGGGGGAGGCCGCTGGTGTGGCACCGCGAGTCAGCCGCACGACGACGGAGGCACCGGGCGTGTAGACGGCGGCCGGGACGGCCCACCCGATCGTCAGCGTGTGGTCGTAGCGGGCCGTCACCGCGATGCTCGACACCGGCGGCGGCGCGGTCGTCGTCGCCTCGGGAACGGCCGCGCCGGAGGGCGTCTGGCCCGCCAGCGTCAGGGCGAGGACCGGGAGCAGCGTCGCCAGTACACGCCGCATCGTGACCCGTTCATGTCGCCGCGCCATCGCAGAACCCCTGTCCGTCGAACTCGATCTCGTCACCGTACGCCAGCACCGGCCAGCTCGGGCGCAAGCGCGGCGAGCGACGCGTCAGACGTCGTGGCCCTCAGAGACGGCCGAGCGGCGCTTGAGGCACAGCTCGGTGATCTCGGAGACGAGCTCGAGCGGGACCGGCCGGCTGATCGGGAAGCGCACGGTGTCCTTGGCGCGACGGTAGGGGCCGATCGCCTCCTCGAACTGCTCGTCGCCCGTCGGGACGGGGTAGAGGCCGACGTGGTTCTTCCAGCCGGCGTAGTAGATGAGCGGCTTGCCGTCGACGGTGAACGTCGCCATGCCGTAGCTGATCTTCTCGCCCGCGTGAGGGGCTACCTCGCGGATCGTGCGGCGGACCCCCGCAAGCTGAGTTCGCGTCTCCTCGGGGTAGGAGGCGATGTAGTCATCGACGGACGCAAATCTCGGGGCCAATCCTGGTCCTCACTTCAGTTCCGGACCGGTCGGTGAAAGGGGTGACCCGACTGTATTGGGCGAGACGCACGACTGCAAAGTACGTACGCGTCCAGCGACCGAATGGTCACAGACCTAAAAGCTGAGCTGGACCGACGAGCCCGCCGCAAGACGGGCTGAGGGCCGTCTCCGTGGTGTCTGGCCTCAGGCGCCTGATCACACCTCGGCTCGCACGTCGGCTCGCACGTCGGCTCGCACGTCGGCTCAGACGTCGAGCCAGGCCTCACCGGCGAGGACCCGGCCGATGACGCCCTCGGGTCGGCGGCCGAGCAGGGTCGCGACCGCGAAGTCGGCGGCCAGGCCGTCGAAGACGCCGTGGCGCCGGAGCATCGCGTGCTTGCCGCCCTCGACGGTGACGTAGCCCACCTCGGCGGTGCGGGCGAGGTCGCGGGCCACCGCCGCCGAGCTCGTCGGTCGGGCGATGCGGTCGTCGTCTCCGTGGATGACGAGGACGCGTCGCCCGGTCAGGTCGAGGTGTCCCTCGCTGGGGTAGACCCACGGGTTGAGCGCGACGGCGCTGACGACGGGATCCTCGCCGGCCGCGAGCAGCGCGGCACGACCGCCGAGCGAGTGCCCGACGAGGCAGACCGGCAGGTCGGGACCGAAGCGGTCGGCCACCTCGCCCAGGGCCCAGCGCACGTCGTCGACCGGAGTGTGGTGGGCGTCCCAGCCGCGCGTCGAGTTGAGTAGGCGCAGCACGGCGAGCTCGCCCTTCGCGGCGCGCGCGATGCGACTCGCGATCGGCACCATCCGCAGCACCGACAGCTGGGTCGGGCTGACGCGCATCGGCGCGCGCCGCGCCGCGCCACCGTGCAGCACAAGGACGATGCCGCGTGGTGCGCTCGGGGCTGCGGTGTCGATGAGCCGGGCGTGCGTCACGTCTCTCTCCTGGTCCGCCGTCGGGTATGCCGTGTGCTCGGGTTCGCGTGTCACGTCCGGTCTTCGGAGCGCGAGCGTCGACGGCTTGGTGCCCACACGGCATACCCGTTCGGTGTCGCCGGTGCTGTCGCCGGTGCTGTCGCCGATCGGCCGCTGTCCAGGGTTGGTCAGGCGGGTCGGGCCGTTCAGGCCGTTCAGGCGGGTCAGGCGGGGTCAGGCTTCGTTCAGGGGCGCAGCAGGACCTTGATCGCACGGCGCTCGTCCATGGCGCGGTAGCCCTCGGCGACCTCGTCGAGCGGAAGCGTCAGGTCGAAGACCCGGCCCGGGTCGATGCGGCCGTCGAGGACGCGCTCGAGCAGGTCGGGCAGGTAGGTGCGCACCGGAGCCATGCCACCGGCGAGGCCGACGTTGCGCACGAACATCTGCCGGACGGGCAGCTCGACGCCGTGCGGGGCGCCGACGAAGCCGACGGTCGAGCCGGGGCGGCCGATGCGGAAGGCGGTCTTCATCGACTGGTCGGTGCCGACGCACTCGAGCACCGAGTCGGCGCCGATGCCGCCGGTCAGCTCCATCACGGCCTCGACACCGGCGTCGTCACGCTCGGCGATGACGTGGGTGGCGCCGAACTCGCGGGCCAGGGCCTGGCGCGGCTGGTGGCGCGACATCGCGACGATGCGGTCGGCGCCGAGCTCCTTGGCGGCGATGACGCCGCAGAGGCCGACGGCTCCGTCACCGATGACGACGGCGGTGCCGCCGGGCCGCACGCGCGAGGACACGGCGGCGTGCCAGCCCGTGGCCATGACGTCGGCAAGGGTGAGGAGCGAGGGGAGCATCGCGTCGTCGGGCATCCCGTCGGTCGCGACCAGACTGCCGTCCGCCTGGTTGACGCGGACGAGCTCGGCCTGGCCGCTCTCGGTCCAGCCCTGGTGGTCGCACACCGAGGTCATGCCGGCGAGGCAGTGCGGGCACGTGTTGTCGCAGTGGACGAACGGGATGACGACGAAGTCGCCCTTCCTGATCTGCCGGACGTCGTCGCCGATCTCCTCGACGACGCCGACGGCCTCGTGGCCGATCGTGGAGCCGGCCGTGATCGGGTTGGCGCCGCGGTAGGGCCAGAGGTCCGAGCCGCAGATGCAGCCGGCCACGACGCGGACGATGGCGTCGGTCGGCGCCTCGATCGTCGGGTCGGGCAGGTCGGACAGGCGGATGTCACCGGGGGCATGGATCGTCGTCGCGCGCATGGGGCCATCCTTGTCCTGCCCGTGGGCCGACCCCAAACCCCGGCCGCCAACCCTTCACGTCAACCCTTCACGTCAACCCTTGACGTTCCCTCGGGCTCAGCCCCTGGAGCGCAGGCGCAGGTTGGGCAGGCCGGGGGCGGGGAGGGTGTGGTCCCAGGCCTCGGGGAAGCTGCCGTAGCGCGCGCCGGGTGCCGCGGCGGCATACGACCCCTCCTCGCGCGGCGACCGCTCGCGCTGCCAGTCCTCGC
This sequence comes from Terrabacter sp. Ter38, assembly GCF_024519435.1. GTDB lineage: Bacteria > Actinomycetota > Actinomycetes > Actinomycetales > Dermatophilaceae > Terrabacter. The sequence continues at coordinate 151,562 of NZ_JALJRZ010000002.1, read as the reverse complement.
GGAAGCCGACGACCTCGTCGTGGCTGCGGCCGATGAAGTTCCACCACATGACGATCTGCTCACCGAAGGGTGCCCCGCCGAGCACGAGGAGGCGTGTGGGCTCGTCGGGGCCTGCCTCGACGGTGATGCGGCTGGTCCCGGTGGCCAGGAAGGCGATCTCGCCGGGCTTGGCCGTGACGTCGTCGACCGTGAGCACGCCCGTGTCGCAGAGCAATCCGTGCTCGTGGGCAGGGTCGACGTCGATGTCGAGAGAGCTGCCGGCGGTGAGCGTCACCTCGGCGCCGACGAGGTCGGAGAACATCGTGACTGGCGAGGTCTGGCCGAAGAGGGTGCCGAGGAAGACGAGGACCCGCGCGCCGTCGACCTCGGTCACCGGCGGGGCGTAGTGCTCGAAGCCCGGCTGCGTGTTGCGGTCGGCCTCGGGGAGCGCGACCCACAGCTGCGCACCGTGGAGGACCGTCGTGTCGGCGGTGGAGTACTCCGAGTGGGCGATGCCCGAGCCCGCGGTCATGATGTTGAGCTCGCCGGGGCGGACGAACGCGTGGGCTCCGGTGGAGTCGCGGTGCTCGACCTCTCCGGTGAAGAGCCAGGACACCGTCTGCAGGCCGGTGTGCGGGTGGCCGGGCACGACCATGCCACCCGTCTGCGAGACGTCGTCGGGGCCGTAGTGGTCGACGAAGCACCATGCCCCGATGAGCGAGCGCTCGCGCTGCGGGAGGCTGCGGCGTACCGGCATCGCTCTCGGGCCGCCGAGCGGCACCTCGCGGTAGGGCAGGACGACGACGGTCGAAGGGGTGGGGTCGTCGCCGCAGACGACCTCGGCGGGGTGGGGGTCCGGGTTGCTCACCCGTTCAGGCTAGGCCCGGAGCGGGCTCTGGGTGCAGGTCTCCTCGTAGGTCTCCTCGTAGGTCGGGTGCAGGTCGGGTTGCTAGGTTGCCCCGCATGACCGACCCGGCTGGCAACGCTCCCAGCGGCGTTCCCACCAGCGCGGCCGGCCTCGGACCCGCCCGGGGCCGCTGGTCGGCGTGGCGGGTGGTGTGGTGGTTCGGCTTCGTCAGCCTCGCCGCCGACATGGTCTACGAGGGCGCGCGCTCGATGTACGGCCCGATCCTCGCCTCGCTCGGTGCCACGGCCGTCGTCGTCGGGCTCGTCACCGGTGCCGGGGAGGCGATGGCACTCGTGCTGCGCCTCGTCTTCGGTCCGCTCGCCGACCGGACCGGCCGCTACTGGGGTCTGACGATCGTCGGCTACGGCCTCACCGCCGTGTGCGTGCCGCTGCTCGCCGTGACGCCCTTCGTCGGCGGCGCGGGCCTCGCGCTCGCGTCCGTCCTCATCCTCCTCGAGCGCGCCGGCAAGGCCGTGCGCAGCCCGTCGAAGTCCGCGCTGCTCGCCCACGTCGCATCGGCGGTCGGGCGCGGCCGCGGCTTCGGCGTGCACAAGGCGCTCGACCAGGTCGGGGCGTTCGCCGGGCCGCTCGTCGTCGCCGGCGTCATCGCGGCGACCGGCGCGATCTGGCCGAGCATGGCGGTGCTCGCGATCCCCGGCACGGCAGCGATGCTGCTCCTCGCGGTCATCCGCTCGCGCGTGCCCGACCCGTCGGTCTACGACGTGGAGACGTCGGCAGCGTCGAGCGAGCCTGCGGTGCAAGCGGTTCCGGGTGGCGAGGAGTCGAGAGGCGGGCTGCGCGGATGGTTCGCCGACGCCGTCGGGTCGGGCCTGCCGCGCGAGTTCTTCGGCTACGCGCTCGCCGCGGGCCTCATGACCGGCGGCCTCGTGACCTTCGGCATCATCGGCTACCACCTCACGGTCGAGGGGCTCGTCCCCGTCGCCACGGTCCCCGTCGTCTATGCCGGCGCCATGGCGGTCGAGGCGCTCGCTGCGCTCGGGGTGGGCCTCGTCTACGACCGCCGCGGCGGCGCCGTGCTGTATGCCGTGCCGCTGCTCGTCGCGCTCGTGCCCCCGCTCGCCCTGTCGGGCTCGGTGGCGCTCTCCCTCGTCGGGGTCGCGGTCTGGGGCCTGGCCTACGGAGTGCAGGACTCGACGGTCAAGGCGCTCGTCGCGGAGGTCGTGGAGGCACCGAGGCGCGCGACGGCATACGGCGTCTTCGCGGGGGTGCAGGGAGCGTTCGCGATCGTCGGCGGTCTCGTCGCGGGATGGCTCTACGACCGCTCGCTGCCGGCCCTGGTCGGCGTGGTGGCGTTGACCCAGCTCGTCGCCCTCGTCCTCCTCGCCCGCACCATTCGCTCCCTCCGCCGCCATCCCCGCCCGACCAGCCGCCCGACCCGCCCCTGAAACCGCGCGAACGCGGCGTTCGGCGTCGAAAACCGTGTTCTGACACTGAGTTCGACACCGAACACCACGTTCGGCGAGGGACCTGCGCGGAGGGTCAGCTGACGGCGTCGAGGGCGTCGACGACACCCTCACCGAAGAAGCTGTTGTCCTCGACCGGGCCGACGCAGACCGGGCCGCCGGTCGTCGTGCCGCACGCCTTGTCGTCGGCCTGCCGGCGCAGCTTCTCGATCATCTGCGCGGGCGTCCACGTCGGGTGCACCGACTTCATGAGCGCGAGCACACCGGCGACGTGCGGGGACGCCATCGAGGTGCCGCTCTTCGTGCCGTAGCCGTTGTTGGCCACGACCGTGGAGAGGATCGACGAACCGGGAGCGGCGACGTCGATCGTGCCGAGGCCGCGGTTGCTGAACGAGGAGAGACGGCTCTCCATCGTCCCCGCCGGGAAACGCTGCATCGAGCTGACCGTCACGACGCCGTCGAGCTCGGTCGGAATGTCCTCGCAGCCGCTGTTGAGGGTGCGGGTGACGAAACCGGCGGGCTGCTGGTCGTCAGGGCTCGTCGTGTCCGTGAACGACGACTTGTCCGACAGGTCGCGGGCCGAGTTGCCGGCCGCGGCCGCGTGGACGACACCCTGCTTCGTCGACCACGTCACCGCGCGACGGACGGCCTCCTTGGCGGCGTACTGGTCGGGCTGGTCCTCGCAGTAGAACTCGAACGGGTCGACGTAGTAGCTGTTGTTCGTCACGTCCATGTGCTTGAGCCCGGCCCAGAGGAAGCCGCACACGGCGTACTCCGGGTAGATGAACCCGGCGTCGTTGACGACCTTGACCGCGGCCATCCGGACGTTCGGGGCGACGCCGACGATGCCGACGCCGTTGCGCGCAGCGGCGATCGTGCCGGCCACGTGGGTGCCGTGGTCGCTCGTCGTCGGGTACCAGCCGGTGGCCGAGAGGTCGGGGCGGCCGGCGTCGGTGCAGTTGACGGAGTCGGCGACGTCGATGTTGGCGGCGAGGTCTGGGTGGTCGGGGTCGATGCCGCTGTCGAGGACGCCGACGAGCACGTTGCGGGAGCCGTCGGTGATCGCGTGGGCCTGGTCGGCCTTGATCATCTTGAGGTCCCACTGCTCGCCCTCGCGCGGGTCGCTGGCGGCGGCCGGCGACGCGTCGGACTCGAGGTCGCCGTTGTCGGCCTTCTTCGCGCCCTGCTTGTAGCCGGACGCGCCGCGGCCCCAGGACGCCCCCGCGACCTGGGGCGTGCCCTCGGATACGGCGACCGTGCGGGTCGCGCCGACCGACTCGACGGCCTTGCCGCCCGCCGCGACGACGTCGGCCCGGAAGGTGGAGACCTTCGAGTGCGCGATGACGACGCCGATCTGCGGCCACGACTGGACGACGACGCCGCCCGCGGCCCTGACCGCGGTCTCGACGAGACGCGTCTGGCCGGGGTTGGCGATGCGCGCGTTGACGACGTAGCTCATGAGCTGGCCGTCCGGGGTGTTGATGGTGACCGGCGTCGAGACCGGCTCGGTGGTGGTCGCGTCGGTCGAGGCGACGGCGACGCCACCGATCGCGGCGGTCGAGGCGAGGGCGAGCGACGCGACGGCGACGATGCCGCGTCGGGTCAGGCTGGGGTGGCGCATGTGTGAGCTCCCGTGGTGTGAGGAACAAATGACAGCGCCCTGGATCGGGCGCGTCCCCACATCCTTGGGGGCTACCGGTCAGTCCGCTCGTCGACATCGTCACGGAGGCCTGGCCCCGGGTGGCCCATGGGCCAGGCCGGGGCGCCCGGGTCGGGCTCTCAGTCCGCCTCGACCGGCCGGGTGAGCGGGGCGAGGGCGATGAGGAGCACGAGCGAGGCGAGCGGGCCCAGGCCCCAAGGCAGCAGCATGATCCCGACCGAGACGGCCGCGAGGGCGAGCGAGCCGGCGGGCAGGTGCCCCTCGACGGTGAGGGCGACGAGCACCATCGCGAGGGCCACGGCCGTCAGGACGCCGCCGCCCGAGGAGAGTGCGGCGGGCGCCGAGTGGCCGATGAGGCCAGTGATCTGACCGACCCAGACGGCCGCCGTCGCGCCCGCCCCGAACGCCGCGAGCAGCGCCGTCGGCACCGCGAGGGGGAGATGGCGCAGCCGAGCGCCGAGGCCCGCGGTCAGCCACGCGAAGCCCGCGACCGACAGGACGAGGAGCACGCCCGCGGCCACCGACAGGGCGCCCTCGTCGCGGGCTGCGGCGACCCCGCCGAGCCCACCGAGACCGCGGAGCCCGTCGAGGGAGTCGAGGCCGTCGACCCAGTCGACGATGCCGTGGGTGAAGAGCAGGAGCGGTGCGAGCAGCGCCAGGAGCGGCACGCGGTCCGTCGCCGCCCGCGTGCCCGGGAGCGTGGGCGTACGCGTGGACACCCTCGCGGGTGCCGGCGACGTCACCCGGCCGGCTGGGACAGTGGCGGGGACAGTGGTGGGGACAGTGGTGGGGACAGCGGCGGGGACAGCGGGGGACGTCGCGGAGGCGGCGGACGGGGGAGGGGTGCGGTGCGTGGTCGGTGGCGTGACGGCATACGCGGCCGGTGCGGTGTGGGCTCTCGGGGAGCCGGCGGCGCGGGCCGGGGAGAGCGTGCTCGTCGTCATGCCTCCAGCGTGGCGGTCGGGGGTGACGGTGCCCATCGGGGTCGACCCCGAGCCGTCCCCCAACGGTCCCTGAGAGCGGTCGGGTGGACGCGCTCGCCTTTTTGTCCATTTCGGAGACTTTGACCCTCTTTGGGTCGTACCGTGCGCTTGTGGGGTCGAGGTCAGGGTTGACCCCGTCGAGGCTCTGGTCAAAGGGGTAGACATGTCGGTGCGCTTCAATGCTCCTCCGGGATGGCCGGTTCCGTCGTCGTCGTGGGCTCCGGGCGATGACTGGATGCCGGACCCCACCTGGCCGACGCCGCCGCGCGGCTGGAGCTTCTGGGTCGTCGAGCAGCGGGCCGCCGGCGCCGTGGGCGAGGGCGGCACGCCGCGCGTCGGTTCCCCGCCCCGCACGGCCGCCGCCACCTCCGCCACCTCGGCCACCTCGGCCACCTCCGTCGCCTACGGCACCGATCGCGGGAGCTGGCTCGCCGGCCTGCGGGCCCGCGCCTCGTCCGAGGCCCTCGAGGTGGCGACCTCGCCCGGCCGCGCAGTCGAGCCGGCCGCGGCGCGCGCCTCCGCCGAGAGCTCGTGGGAGCTCGACGGCTTGCTGACCTCTGCGGGCCGGCTGGACCTCTGAGGTGGACCTTCTGCTCAGGGTCGCACCCGAGGTGCGGCTCAGGTCCTCGACGTCCGGACTCCGCGCCCTGCTCGACGAGACGGCGGCCCCGCGTGTCGGCACCGGCGTCGGCGCTCGCACCGACGTCTCGTCCGTCTCCGATCGCGGCTCCGACGCGGCGCTGACTCTCGCCGAGCTCGAGGTGCGGTCGCGGCAGGCCCAGGAGTCCGGCGACCTCAACGCGCTGGGGTCGGTCGAGGAGGCGCTCGCCGGGCTGCACCGCGAGAACCACCCACCCCGTCGGCGTCCCGAGCCACCCGAGACGGCGGCACTGTCGGCCAAGGAGCGAAGTCTCCTGGAGCGCAAGGCCTTCAACGCCGCGCTGCCGCAGGTGTCCCTCTTCAAGCGCGCGGCCCGCTCCAAGGCCAGGGCGATCGCCGAGACCGAGGCGGACGGCTTCAGCCGCACCCTCGACGTCGCGCACGCCGTCATCGCCCAGCACCGGGCCGCCGCGCTCGACGACCAGTGGAACGGGCTCGCCGGGCACGAGCGCTGCGCCGTCATCGCCGAGCTCGACGCCGACTTTGCGGCGGCGGAGTGCGGCTGCACGTGCGTCGACGCCGGGTGGGACGCCGAGACCTCGCGCGGCTACGTCACGGTCGTGGCCCGCTATCCCTCGCTCGACATCGTCGGCGAGCGCGGCCCGGGCGTCTCGTCGAGCGGACGTCCGATGCTGCGCCGCCGCACCCGCTCCGAGCGCAACGCGCTCTACCTCGGCGGCCTCGCATCGTTCGCCCTGGCCGCCGCCCGCCGAGCGATCAGCGTCGCAGTAGCGACCGACGACATCCACCTCGTCATCGTGCGACCGACCGAGACGGGTGAGGGGCTCGAGCCGATCTATGTCGGCAGCCTGAGCCGGGAGGCGGTCACGCTGCGCCCGGCCCTCGCCGACCCGCTGCCGTTGCTGCTCGGGTCGGCGACCCGGCCGATGCAGTTCGACGGCCCGGCCCACCACCTCGCGGCCGTGGCCCCCGACGCGGACGTCATGGAGATCGTGCGGGTGTGCGTCGAAGCGCTCGTCGACGAGCAGCTCGACGGTCTGCTCGAGGTCGGGCTCGACTGAGCTGACAGCTGCTCGGTCGCCCGGCTGGGACCCACGGTCGCCCGGCTGGGACTGCCTGGCCCGCGCATCACCGGCTATGCCCATCCAAGGCCGTCCGACGCCAAAGCCGTTGGGAATACGGCGTATCCGACCATTTCGGACACGATGACTGCATCGACCCGCGTATGCGGGGGCTTCCCGTGCTGGCTCGAGCGGAAGCGCCGGGACAGCGGGCCACGCGAGGCGACCGCGACCGGAGCTCCGAGGGCTACGCTGCGACGACGGGGCGCACGGACGTCCGGACCACCCCTCGTCCGCGGCCCCCTCGATGCGTGTTCGGCCCAGCGGGGAGGGCCATGTGGGGTGGCCGAGGGAGCCGTGCCGTGCCGATTGTCTTCAACCCACCGCCGGGATGGCCCATGCCTCCTGCGACGTGGGAGCCGTCGGACGAGTGGCTCCCCGCCCCGGACTGGCCCGAGCCCCCGGCCGACTGGAGGTTCTGGTCGGTGCCCGCCCCACAGCCTGCATCGGGTGAGCCCCAGGAGCGCGGCAAAGGCGGGCGGCTGGGCAAGGTGTCCTTCCCGGTCGCCACGGTGGCCGCCCAGTCCACGGTGTCGCTCGGCGCCCTCTTCTCGGACCGAGGCCGGCGCGCTCCGGACGGGACGTACGGCACCTCGTCGGGCGGTGTCGCCGGAGAGCCGGCGACCACGGCGCGACACGAGTACCACGAGCCACCCGGGCGGGGCGTCTCGGCTTTCGGCAGCGACGCGCCGCCTACCCGCGGGTCGGTCCTCGACGGCCTCGTGGCGGCGGTGCCGGGACGGCTGGTCCCCCAGACCGAGACACCCGCGGACGGCGCAGGCTCAGACGACGAGCCGAGGGTGTCACCCGGCATCCGGCTGTCACCGATCCTGCGGCTCGTGTCGCACCCGTCTGGCTTGCGCGTGCAGCTCCGGGCCGGTGCGCCGGTTGCCGCCGCGCTCGTCGGCGTCATGACCCCGGCCGTCGAGGCAGCGATGGCCGGCCTCTCTCCAGCGCAGTCACGCCGGCCGGGCCCGTCGGTTCGTCCGAGCGCCGACCGGGCCGGGCGAGGAGGGCGGGGAGGCGGCCAGGGTGGGCTGCGCCTGCTGCGTCGCCGTCGCCGGGACCCGGGCGGTGTCGTTGCCGCGGGGGCGGTGCGGGGCGAGGAGGGAGACGGGCGCGAGGAAGGCGAGCGCAGCGTCGCCAGCGCGCTCTCCGTGAGCAACCTCGCCCGTCGAGGGCGCGAGGCCCGTCGCGTCACCGACCGCGAAGAAGCGCTCGCCGTCGACCGCGACCTCTGCTCCCTGCATCGGCACACCTTCACTTCCATCAGACCGCCTGTCGTGACCCCGTTCGTGCCCATGACGGCCGCCGAGAGGTCGGAGGTCCGCCAGCAGGCTCTCGCCGCGACCGGCGCCACGGCCAAGGGCCTGTCACGGGCTCGGAGGGCGGAGCTCCAGGCGCTCTCCGCCGAACAGGTCTCGGCCTTCGTGCGTGCCAGCAACCTCGCCCGTCGGGTGCTCGCCGACCGGCGGGAGGCACTCGCGTCGTTGGCGTGGCAGCTGCTCGAGGCGCACGACCCGGCGGTCGTCGTCACCGTCGTCGACGAGGCGCTGCGCAGCTCCGGCAGCGACGTCACGTGTCTGGACGCGGGGGGCGACCCGGTGACCGATCGTGCCTACGTGACCGTCCTCGTGCGCTTCCCCACGATCAGCATCGTCGCCAAGGAGTGGCCCCACGTGGCTCTGTCGGGCCGCACGACGTGGCGTCGGCGCACGCCGGGGGAGCGCAACGGGGTGTATGCCGCCGGGCTGGCCTCCGTCGTCCTGGCTGCGGCCAAGCAGGTCGTCAGCATCGCGCCTGCGACGGACGACGTGAACGTCGTCGTCGTCCGTCCCACGCCCAACGGGCACGGGGTCGAGCCGGTCTACGTCGGTCGGCTCGACCGCGAGGACGTGTCGTTGCGGCACCCGGACGCGGACCCGCTGCCGATCGTCATCAGCTCGGCGCTGCCGGACGGCATCCGCATCCACGGTCCTGAGCGGGAGGTCGGCGCCCTCGACCCGGCGGGTGACGCCGATGGCGCCCTGCGCGAGATCGTCGAGGCGTGCCGGGTGGCGGAGGCGACGCGCATGCCCTCGCCGGGCTCGGCTCCGTCGGACGGACCGGTCCCGCCGGCCGGCTAGAGGTCGCGCTGGACGAGGCGGCGCAGTGCGAGGGCCGCGACCGGCCGGTAGCCGATGACCGCGAAGGCGGGGCCGTCGATGGTGAGCTCGGTCGTGCAGCCGCCGGGGGCGGGGCGGACGACGTGGTCGAGGGTGGCGTGCACGGGGCCGAGCCGCACGTGCCAGCTCCACTCCATCGCCTCGGCGTCGACGGCAAGTACCTCGAACGGGACCCGGACCCCCAGGGGCCCGACGACGAGCCCGTTGAGGCCGGCGGCGATGTGCGGTGCGGGGGCGATGACCTCCTGGATCTGCGGCGACCACGTCGACCAGAGGTCGAACTGCTCGTAGCGGGCCCACACGACGGCAGGGTCGGCGCCGCCGCTGGCCGTGATCGTCGCGCGCATCGCTCAGCTCCCTCGTCGGTCAGGCATGGTCGCTTCAGGTGCCTCAGGTGCCTCAGGTGCCGTCAGGTGCCGTCGGGCCGTCCGGTGCCGTCGGTGCTGTCGCGGCTTCGGGCGCCGGAGCGGGCGCGGGTCCGTCCACGTTGACCGTCGGCGTGCCCGAGCCGCAGCGCACGATGACGGCCCGTGACGTGCCGTCGCCCGGGTTGGACTCGCGGTGCACGGCGCCGGCGGGCACGCGGAGGAAGTCGCCGGGGCCGGCCTCGACGACGACCTCGCCGCCCGGGCCGGACTCGAGCCGCATCCGGCCGGAGACGACGTAGAGGGTCGTGTCGTGGTCGCCGTGGTGGTGCCACCCGGAGACGGCGCCGGCCTCGGTGTCCACCGTGCCCGACCACATCGACTCGGTGTGCAGGGCGACCTGCCTTCTCATCCCCGGCGTCGGGTCGGCCGGGCTGAGGGCGTCACCCGCGACGTGGCTGCACGGCTCGGCGGCAGCGGTCGGCAGGTCGGTGTGCTCGGTCATGCCCCCATCAAACCCCCACGGCTCTAGCCTTGTCGTGTCCTTGTTCATGCGGTTCATGCGGTTCATGCGGTTCATGTGGTTCATGTGCTGGTTCGGGTTCGTCGGCGAGGTGAGGTGAGCTGTGGCAGCCAGTCGCTCGGGTCAGGTCGTCGTCGTGGGCGGCAGCATGGCCGGACTGCTCGCGGCGCGGGCACTCGCCGACCACGCCGAGTCGGTCGTCGTGCTCGAGCGCGAGCACCTGCCCGAGACGGTCGCCCCCCGCGGTCGCGTGCCGCAGGGCCGACACCTGCACCTCCTCCTGTCGGCGGGCCTCGACCTGCTCCGCGACTGGTTCCCCGGCATCGAGGACGAGCTCGAGGGCCACGGGGCCGTACGCGTCGACGGCACCGGCGCGTGGGTGCACCAGGGTGGCGCCTACCGTGCCCGCGGCGACTGGGGCCGACCCGCCATCTCGCAGACCCGCCCCCTGCTCGAGCACGTCGTGCGCGCACGGGTCAGGGCGCTGCCCGGGGTCACCGTCGAGGACGGTGTGACCGTCGAGGGCGTCGTCCGGTCCGGGCGTCGCGTGACGGGTGTCGTCGTGGACGGGCAGGCACGGCCGGCTGACCTCGTCGTCGACTGCTCCGGGCGCAGCTCGCGCCTCGCGCACGACCTCGCGGCGTCGCACGTGCTCGAACCACCCGTGACCCGCGTGGGGATCGACATCGGCTACGCGTCCTTCACGATGCGGCGGTCGCCGCACGACTTCGAGGGTCACTTCGTCGTGTGCATCGAGAACCCGGGCTCGTTCCGGGCCGGTGCCGTGCTGCCCGTCGAGGGGGACCGCTGGCAGGTGACGCTCGCCGGCGTCCACGGTGACGCCCCGCCGGCGGACGACGAGGGCATCGCGGCATTCGCGGCGAGCCTCCCGTCCCCGGCGGTCGGCCAGCTCATGGCCCGCTGCGAACGGCTCTCGGAGGTCTCGACCTACCGCTTCCCGGCGAGCCAGCGACGGCACTACGAGAAGGTCCGCGACCTGCTCCCGGGGCTCGTCATGCTCGGCGACGCGTCGAGCAGCTTCGACCCGATCTACGGGCAGGGCATGACGTCATCGGCACTTCAGGCAGCGGCGCTCGGCGAGGTCGCGTCGCAGGTGGGCGTCCGTTCGGAGGATCTGCCGAAACGTTTCCACCGCAAGGCTGCTCGCATCATCGAGTCCCCGTGGCGGATCGCGGTCGGCGGCGACTTCGGCCACCCCGCGACTGAAGGGCCGCGCCCGTTCGGCACCGCCGAGGTCAACGGCTACCTCCAGCGCGTCATCCGCGCCTCGCACGTGTCGGTGCCCGTCGCGCGGGCCTTCAACCGGGTGCTCCAGCTCGACGACCCGCCGACGTCGCTCGTCCACCCGGCGCTCGTCCTGAGGGTGCTGCGCGAGTCCCGCCGCTCGCCCGTCGCGACCGGCGCGGCGATCCGCCACCCCCGCATCGGGCCGGCCCAGGTCGGTTGAGTGCAGGTGGGCTGAGTCCGGGCGCGCGCCACGCGGTCACCTCTTCTTTGACAGGGTGGACGCATGAGGACCGACCACTTCATCCGATTCGAGCACGTCGACTCCGTCGAGGAGACGCCCCGCGGGCTGCTCGCCCGGCTGCACGGGGAGCAGCTGCGCGTCGACGCGGTGCGCTCCGACGTGGTGCGCATCCAGCTGAGTCGCGGCGGCGTCTTCGACGACAAGCCCACGTATGCCGTGTGCATCGACCCGCTCGCTGCTCCGGATGGCGAGGGTGACGTCACGTGGCGGGCCGAGCAGGTGGAGGACGCGTGGAGGCTCGTCACCGACGACCTCGTCGTGACCCTGTGGCTCGACCCGTTCCGGGTCGACGTGCACCGCACGGACGGGTCGGTCGTCATCGAGTCGACGCCGGACCCGGAGGGCCGCTACTGGGCCTACGCCACGCTCAACGACGCGTGGACGACGCGTCGCCGGATCGGTCGCGACGACGCGATCTACGGCCTCGGCGAGAAGGGCGGCCACCACAACCGTCGCGGCCGCGACTTCACGATGTGGAACACCGACGTCCTCAACGAGCACGCGACCGCGGAGTTCCGGGCGGGGCTCGACGCGGCCGATCCGCGGGCCGACATGACGAGCGCCGAGTTCGACCCGTACTACGTCACGATCCCGTTCTTCTACCAGCGCGAGGCCGCCACCGGTGCCGCTCTGGGCTCGTTCGTCGACAACGGCTACCGCGGTGAGTACGAGTTCAGCCACGACGACGAGTACCGCGTCACCTTCCACGGCGGCCAGTGGACGGAGTACGTCTTCGCCGGGCCGTCGATGGCCAGCATCCTCGAGCGCTACACATGGCTCACCGGCCGTGCGTCACTGCCTCCGATCTGGGCGCTCGGCTACCACCACTGCCGCTGGCACGCGTACAAGCAGAAGGACGTCGAGGTCATCGCCAAGCGCTACCGCGACGACGAGTTCCCTTGCGACGCCATCTGGCTCGACATCGACTACATGGACGGCTACCGCGTCTTCACGTGGGACGCGGAGCGCTACCCCGACCCCGCCGGCATGCTCAAGGGTCTGGCCAACCAAGGCTTCCGCACCATCTCGATCGTCGACCCGGGCGTCAAGCACGACCCTGGCTACGCGGTGTACGACGACGGGCTCGAGCAGGGCGTCTTCTGCCGCACCGAGGGCGGCGACACCTACATCGGCCAGGTCTGGCCGGGCAACACCGTCTTTCCGGACTTCGCGACGCCGGAGGCGCGCTCGTGGTGGGGCGCGCTCAACGCCAAGCACGTCGAGTCGGGGCTGGCGGGCATCTGGAACGACATGAACGAGCCCGCGACGGGCGAGATCGCCCCGCAGGCAATGCTCTTCGACCAGGGGCGCGCCACGCACGAGCGCTTCCACAACCAGTACGCCCTGCTCATGGCCATGGGCACCATCGAGGGACTGCGTGCCGCCCGGCCGGAGGCGCGGACCTTCATCCTGTCGCGCGCCGGCTTCGCCGGCATCCAGCGCTACGCCGCGAACTGGATGGGCGACAACCAGGCCCGGTGGGACCACCTATGGGTCAGCATGCCGATGGCATGCGGCTTCGGCCTCTCGGGCCAGCCCTTCGTCGGCGCCGACATCGGCGGCTTCCAGGGCGACACGAACCCGGAGCTGTTCCTGCGCTGGATGCAGATGGGCGTGCTGACTCCCTTCTGCCGCAACCACTCCGAGACGAACAACATCGACCAGTACCCGTGGTCGTTCGGCCCCGAGATCCACGACCTCGCCCGCGAGGCCGTCCGGCTGCGCTACCGGCTCCTGCCCTACATCTACTCGGCGTTCGTCCGGGCGACAGAGACGGGCGAGCCGGTGCAGCGTCCGCTCGTCCTCGACCACCAGTACGACCCGAACGTCGTCGACCTCGACGACGAGTACCTCTTCGGCCGCGACCTGCTCGTCGCGCCGGTGACGGAGCAGGGGCAGACCTCGCGCACCGTCTACCTCCCCGAGGGTGACTGGTACGACTGGCACACCGGCGAGCTGCACCCCGGCGGCCAGCGGATCACCGTCGAGACGCCGTTCGAGCGCATCCCGCTCTTCGCCCGGGCTGGCGCCGCGATCCCGATGTGGGCCGAGGCGCCGATGTCGACCGACGGCTACCGCCCCGATTCGGTCGAGCTCCACGTCTTTGACCCGGTTGTCGACGGCCGCTGGGAGTCGGTGCTCGTCGAGGACGACGGGCTGACCGTCGCAGGTGGTGACGATGCGGGTGTCACCGCGCGCCTCACGACGACCGTCGTCGTCGAACGGGCTGCGGGCGAGGTGACCGTCGCCCACGAGACCGCCGGACGGGGGTATGCCGGTCACGCGCGCACCCGCTTCGACGTCGTGCGCCACAGCTGAGGCGAGCGGGCCCGTGCCGTTCGGCCGGGAGTGCGGCGAACGGCATACGACCCCATCGGGTATGCCGTCGGGGCAGTCCGCTCGAGCGCCCCTTGAGCGGGTGACCCCCGAACGGAAGACTGACGAACATGGCTGACACGGCGGAGCGCGAGCAGGGCCAGAAGAGCGAGAGTCTGCTCACCGTCATCATCGCGCTGGCGATGAACGCCTTGATCGCCGTGGCGAAGTCGATCGTCGCGATCATCACCGGGTCGGCGTCGATGGTTGCCGAGGCCGCTCACTCGTGGGCCGACGCGGGCAACGAGATCTTCCTGCTCGTCGCCGAGCGGCGCGCGGGGCAGAAGCGCGACACGACCCACCCCTTCGGCTACGGGCGCGAGGCGTACGTGTGGTCGATGTTCGCGGCGTTCGGGCTCTTCGGCGCCGGCGCGGTCGTGTCGGTCTGGCACGGCATCTCGGTCCTCGGCCACGAGGAGCCGGAGACGTCGTACACGTGGGCGTATGCCGTGCTCGCCATCGCCTTCGTGCTCGAGAGCGTCTCGTTCGTCCAGGCGACGCGGCAGACGCGGTCCGAGGCTCGGGCCCTCGGCCTCCGGCCGCTGAAGTTCATCGCCAACACCTCGAACCCGACGCTGCGGGCGGTCTTCGCGGAGGATGCCGCGGCGCTCATCGGGCTCGTCATCGCGGGGCTCGGGATCTTCCTGCACCAGGTCACGGGCAACGCGGTCTGGGACGCGCTCGGCTCGATCCTCGTCGGCCTGCTGCTCGGCGTCGTCGCGATCTTCCTCATCAGCCGCAACCGTGACTACCTCGTCGGGCAGGCCGTGCGACCGGAGCTGTGGGAGCGGGCCTTCGACGCCCTGCACGACAGCCCGGAGGTCGAACGGATCACCTTCCTGCACCTCGAGTTCGTCGGCCCGGGTCGCGTCTTCCTCGTCGCCGCCGTCGACCTCACGGGCAACGACACGGAGTCCCAGGTGGCCGACCGGCTCGCGGCTCTCGGTCACGAGGTCGAGAAGCACGACCTCGTGGAGCTCGCGATGATCACGCTGTCGCGGACGGACGCGCCGAGCCTCGAACGGCCGACCGTCTCCTGACGGTCTCTGCCGTCACCGGTGGGGCCGCTCAGAGGGCGCCCTCGAGGATCTGTCCGGGGCCGCCCGGAATCGACCAGGGCGTGGCGATGACCCCGCCCGGGATGGGCGGGGTGTGGGGCGTGGTCGTCAGGTGTGCCAGGTGACGCCGGTGGCGGTGACCGTCGCCGTGAGGTCGCGGTCGTGGACCTCGGTGTGGTGCTTCGGGCAGAGCAGGGCCCCGTTGTCGACGGAGGTGGCGCCGCCGTGTCGCCAGTGCACGACGTGGTGCGCGTCGCACCACGTCGCCGGCACCGTGCACCCGTCGACGCTGCAGCCCTGGTCGCGGGCGATGAGCGCGAGGCGTTGACCTCGGGTGAAGAGGCGTTGGCTGCGGCCGACGTCGAGTGGCTCGCCCTCGCGACCGAGCACCATGGGGATGATCTCGGCGTCGCAGGCCATCCGGCGCACGACTCCCGGCGAGAGAACCTCGCCGGTGAGCGTCGTGCCGGTGCCGCGGACGTCGTCGAGGAGGGTCACGAGGTCGATGAGCACGACGACCTTGGCCTTGTCGGTGGTGGGGACCCCTTCTGCCGAGGCGACTCCGCGTTGCACCATCGTCAGCAGGGCGTCCATCCGCCGTCGCGCGGGAGTGCGGTCGTCGGGCGTGACCGTGCGGCCGTGCTCGTCCTTCTCGGGGCAGGGGATCGAGAGCGGGTCGATCGCAGCCTTGAGCACGGCTGCGCCCTCGGGGTCGAGCACGCCGCGCAGGCCCACCATGCCGGTGGCGTTCGGCGCCGTGAACCACAGGCCGCGGGCCTCGCGGCGGCCGCGGTCGAGCCGGTCCTCGTCGCGGGGTGGTCGGACCTGCTCGGTGTGGTGCCGGACCAGACGGGCGAGCTCCTCGGGGCGGAGCCGCGGCGCCTGCTCGGTGAGGTCGGACAGCGCTGTCGTCAGGTCGTCGGGGTCGGCGACCGGGGCCGTGCGCGTGTCGAACTCGACGATCTGGGCGGCGTTGCCGACGGTGACCTGCTGGGTGGCCACGAGCAGCCGCAGCCGCGCCCACCGGGCCTCGGCCAGGGCGGTGCCGACCGTGACGAACGCCTTGGCCTGCCCGGCAGTCAGGCTCGGGTCGAGGCTGCGGAGCCAGTCGGTGCGCGACAGCCCGTCCGGTGCGTCGATGCCGCGTGACACGAGCTCGGAGACGATGGTGACGAGCGTGACCTCGTGGGTGCGCCGCTGGCGTGCGACCCGCTCGGCCGCGGCGGTCAGCTCGGCCTCGGCATGGCGGGTCAGTCCCAGCCCCGCCGCGGCCTCGACGACGATGGTCTCGTCGACGGTTGCCGAGGCTTCGGCGCGAGCCGAGGTCGACTCGACCCACGCCGGGTCGTCGACCATCTGCTCGTAGCCGGCGGCGTCGAGCCACGACGGGTGCCGCAGGTCCAGCTGCTCGAGCGAGCCTGCCTCGGCGTGCGTCAGGCCCGACCACGGGCCCGCCATGCGGGGCTCCGGACGAGCCGCAGGCGCCACGGGCCGCGTCTGCCTGCCCGCCCGATCCGGCCGAGCGTCGGGCCCGGGCCGCGCAGATGCGACCCTCCCGGCGAAGCGCTCCCAGAACCGGCCCTCGGCGACGCCGCCCGTGGCGCGCTGTCGCGCCTCGAGATCGGTGAGCCGGCTCCTCAGGAGCTCGAGCATCGTGGGTTCGCTTGCCATGTAACGAGTTTAGACGGGACCACCGACAGTGCTCCGGGTCCCGGAGTCAGCCCACCGTCAGGCCGCCGCCCGCCCGGAGACGGCCCCCGAGGGAGCCGGAGCGAACCCCGAGCGAGCCCCGCGAGCCCCGCGCGAGCCCCGAGAAGGGCGGCACGGGACGCCCTGAGCCGTCACTGACGCCCAGACTCAACCACAGCCCTCACCCAGCCATCATCCAGTCCACGGTCGGTCGACAGTCAGCCCTTGCCCAGCGGGCACCCAGCCCCGACGCGTCCCGCGCGGAGCCGCCGCCCGCAGGCACACGGCATACGCAATCGTCTGTGTCTCAACGAAACTCGCGTTCGGCCACGACGGAGGTCGGCCGGGAGTACCTTCCGAAGGTCGGGGGATCGTCACTGTCCGCGAGTCCTTGAAGAGGTGCACCATGGGGAACACCCGTCGGCGGAGGGTGGCCGTGCTGGCCAGCCTCGGTCTCGTCTCCTTCGCCTTCACGGCAGTGCCGGCCATCGGGCCGGCCAGTGCGGCGCCGCCGGGACATGCCCATGCCTCCCCGCACCTCAAGCACGCCCAGCCGCTCCGGGTCAACGCGCTCCTGGACGGCCAGGACGAGGACAACGGGGCGCCCGAGCCGTCGCTCTCGGCGCTCTGCCAGAGCTACCTCGGTGCCCCGAATCCCTATGGCAACCCGGCGCCCAACGTCGATGCGATCGTCGGCGACAGCACGGTGCTCGTGGGCTCGCAGGCCGGCTGCGCGGCCGCCCAGAACGAGACCACCGTCGCGGTCAACCCAGCCAACCCACGCAACCTCGTGGCTGGCTCGAACGACTACCGGGTCTTCAACAGCCGAGAGAACCGCAACGACTCCTCCGGCTTCGCCTACACCTCCATGGACGGGGGTGCCACGTGGACCAACGTGGTGCTGCCCCACCTGACCTTCCAGACCGGCGCGACCGGTGCGCTGTCCGACATGGACTCGGCGGGTGACCCGGCGATCGCCTTCGGGCCGCACAACACGGTCTACTACGCCAACATCGCCTTCAGCCGGCTCAACGACGGCAGCGCGATCACCGTCAACGTCTCGCACGACGGTGGCCTGACGTGGGGCGAGCCGTCGATCGTCGCGCTCGACGGCGCGGACGCGAGCGGCAACCCCGTGCCGACCGACATCTTCAACGACAAGGAGTGGGTCGGGGTCGACCAGACCAGTGGCACCGCGTACGTGTCGTGGACTCGCTTCGGGCCCAACGGATCACCGATCGTCGTGTCGACGTCGGTCAACGGCGGGGCCACGTGGAGCGCGCGCACCTCGGTGACGCCGGCCTTCGTGCCGGGAGGCGCGGGCGGCATCACGCCCTTCGACCAGGGCTCGTTCCCGCTCGTGGGCTCCGACGGGGCCCTCTACATCGCCTACGAGGGGGCGGTCTGTCAGAGCCTCGCGTGCGACCAGGCCACCGACCACGACGCCGTCATCGTCGCGAAGTCGACGAACCGCGGCGCGACGTTCTCGAGCCGCGAGGTCTCGGCTGACTACGACTTCCCGTTCAACGACGACCTGCAGAACGCGGCCCTGACCGGCGAGAACTTCCGGATCAACAGCTACCCGTCGATGGCCATCGACCGGACGAGCGACCGCCTCTACGTCACCTGGGCCGACGACCGGAACGGCAGCTACGACGCCAACGGCCGGTCGACCAAGACCAACGGTGACGTCTTCGTCGCGACCTCGGGCAACGGGGTGCAGTGGCAGGCGCCGGTGCGGCTCGGGTCGTCGGCGGACGAGGTCTTCCCTGCCGTCGCCGCCCACAACGGGCGCGTGGCCATCTCGAGCTACACACGCTCCTACGACCCGAACGGTGTCGGTCTCGACGTCGTCATGAACGGCGCCACGGGGGTCGGCAACATCAAGAAGTCGCCGACGACGCGGGTGACGACGGCGACGAGCAACCCGCAGGTGCAGTTCGTGACCGTCGGAGCCGTGACGGGCCGTGAGCTCCAGGGCGCCTTCATCGGTGACTACACGAGCATCGCGATGGGCAGCGACCTCATCGCCCACCCGGTGTGGACCGACTTCCGCGGCAACCCGACACTCGCCGGGTCGACGCCCAACCAGGAGGTCTACAGCTCGTCGCTGCGGGTGCGCTGAGGGGCGGACCGCAGCTCTCGGAGGATGGCGTATGCCGGTGGGCCGGGTCCGTCCCGGCCCACCGGTTCGCGTGCACTCAGGATGACGAGCGGTCGAGCGGGCGGATCGAGCCGCGCACCTGGACGGGCATCTCGACGAGGTGCTCCCCACCCGGCTCGTCGGGGCCGAGGACGAGCTCCATCGCCTTCCGGCCCATCTCCTCGTAGGGCAGCCTCGCGGTCGTCAGCGCGGGCCGCAGGTAGGAGGCGATCTCGTCGTCGTCGAAGGAGGCGATCGAAACGTCGTCCGGGACGCGTAGCCCGTGCTCGCCCAGGGCCTGGTGGGCGCCGAATGCGACCCGGTCGTTGAGACAGAGCAGCGCGGTGACCGGGGCGCCCGACTCGAGCACCTGCTTCGTCCCGGCGTAGCCGTTCCACGGCTCCCAGGAGCCGACGTCGACGACGGCGACGGGTGTCGCGCCCGCCTCGGCCAGCGCCTCGTCGATACCGGCGAAGCGCGCGCCGATCGTCACCGAGGAGCGTCTGTCGGCGGGGGCGCTCGGGGCGCTGCCGATGATGCCGATGCCTTCGCCGTGGCCGTGCTCGAGGAGCAGGCGCATCATGGCCCGACCGGCCTCGTGCTCGGCGGGCAGCACGGACGCGTAGGTGCCGTCGCCGGCGTTGCTCGCGCAGTTGGCGGTGACGACGCGCATCGACTCGGGCAGCGGTGGCAGGTCGAGGAGACGGGCGGCCATCGAACCGAACACGATGCCGTCGACCTGGCGGTCGATCATGAACTCGAGCGCCTTGGCGAGCTGCTTGGGGTGGTTGCCGGTCTCGGCGATGAGGACGCCCTGGTCGCGCTCGTCGGCGACGTCGAGCAGGCCTCGGATCATGGCGGACGCGAAGCGGGTGATCGTCACCTCGTCGGAGATGAAGCCGATGGTGCCGGTCGTGCCGAGGCGCAGGGAGCGGGCGGCGGGGTTGGGCCGGTAGTTCAGCTCGCGTGCCGCCTCGTGGATGCGGGCGACCGCGTCGGCGGATAGGCGTGAGCCCGGGCGGTCGTTGAGCACGAGGCTGACCGCCGTCTTGGACATCCCGGCCAGGGCGGCGACGTCGGCAAGCGTCGGTCGCTTGGTCACCTGCCACCCCCGTCGGTTCGTCGCATTCGGCGCGGCACCGCCGGATCGCGTATGCCGGGTGCCCCCCTCCCGGGGCGCCCGCGGACAGCGTACCCCACGGTAAGGGCGCCGGCACGGCATACCTGCTGGTGAAAAGGTTTTAGCAACCTCTTGTGGAAGGTTGGACAGAGCCGCTACCTTCGGGGCTGAAAGGTTTTAGCACTGACGCTGACCTTCCCACCACGGAGGAACCGATGAAGCTCACCCCCACCACCAAGCGCGTCGCCGTCGGCCTGCTCGCCGCGGCGCTGCCCCTCTCCATGGCCGCCTGCACCAAGGGCGGCAGCTCCAGCTCCGGCGGCGCCGGGGGCGAGCTGACGATGTGGACGCACAACGCCGGCAACAAGGCCGAGCTCGCGGCCATCACGGCGATCGTCAACGACTACAACAAGAGCCAGTCCAAGTACAAGGTCAAGATCCAGGCCTTCCCGCAGGACAGCTACAACCAGTCCGTCGTCGCGGCGGCGGCCTCCAAGAAGCTGCCCTGCATCCTCGACATCGACGGCCCCAACGTGCCGAACTGGGCGTGGGCCGGCTACCTCGCGCCGCTCGACGGGCTCGACGCCACGCTCTCGAAGTACCTGCCGACGGTGCTCGGCAAGTGGGACAACAAGACGTACTCCTACGGCTACTACGACGTCGCGCTCGTCATGGTCACGCGCAAGACGATCCTCGACAAGTACGGCATCCGCGTCCCGACCGCCGACTCCCCGTGGACGAAGGACGAGTTCGACGCGGCGCTGAAGAAGATCAAGGCGTCCGGCGACTTCCAGAACCCGCTCGACATCGCGACGAGCTTCACCGGCGAGTGGTGGCCCTACGCGTACTCCCCGATGCTCCAGAGCTTCGGCGGCGACCTCATCAACCGCGACGGCTACAAGACGGCCGAGGGCTCCCTCAACGGGCCGAAGGCCGTCGAGTGGGCGACGTGGTTCCGGAGCCTCGTCACCGACGGGCTGGTCCCGCTCAAGTCCGGCGCCGACCCGGCCAAGGACTTCATCAACGGCAAGACCGGGATCCTCTACAACGGCACGTGGACGGCGGTCGACACCCGCAAGGCCTTCGGCAAGGACACCCTCTTCCTCCCGCCGCCGGACCTCGGCACCGGCCCGAAGATCGGTGGCGGCTCGTGGCAGTGGGGCATCTCGCAGAACTGCTCCGACCAGGCCGGCGCGCTCGACTACATGAAGTTCGCGGCGCAGGACAAGTACGTCGCGAGCGTGGCCCGGGACACGAACAACATCCCGGCGACGGACGCGGCCGCCGCGCAGGTCAAGGGCTACGAGAAGGGCGGGGAGAACGAGATCTTCCTCGACTACGCGAAGAAGTTCGCCCTGTTGCGTCCCGTGACGCCCGGCTACCCCTTCATCGCGACGGAGTTCACGAAGACCGCGCAGGACATCCTCAACGGCGCCGACCCCAAGCAGGCGCTCGACCAGGCGGTCAAGAACATCGACGCCAACCAGAAGTCCAACGGCTACTTCCAGTGAGTGACTGACATGTCCACCATCACTGCTGCCGAGAACGCGTCGGCGACCACGCTTCGGGAGCGCAAGCCGGCCAAGGGCTCTCGCTCATCGACCACGACGGCACTGCTCATGCTGCTGCCGGCGGCGGTCCTGCTCATCACCTTCCTGCTCATCCCGATCGGGCTGACGTTCGGGCTGGCGTTCACGAACGCCCGGCTCATCTCGCCCCGGCCGGCCGAGTTCATCGGCACCGACAACTTCGTCCGCCTCTTCCAGGACGAGACGTTCTGGAAGTCGCTGCGCAACACGATCGTCTTCGCCGTGGTCATCGTGCCGCTGCAGTCGGCGTGCGCGCTCGGGCTGGCGCTGCTCGTCAACGTCAAGATGCGCGGGGTCAACTTCTTCCGGACCGTCTACTTCCTGCCGGTCGTCACCTCGATGGTCGTCGTGTCGATGCTGTGGCTGTTCATGTACCAGAAGAACGGCCTCATCAACGAGGTGCTGCTCAAGTTCGGGATCGTCGGGCCGGACTGGCTCGGCGACCCGAAGACGGCGCTGCTCGCCATCATCCTCATGTCGGCGTGGCAGGCGATGGGCTTCCACATGGTCATCTGGCTCTCCGGGCTGCAGACCATCCCCGCCGACCTCTACGAGGCGGCCGACCTCGACGGGGCCGACAGGTGGCAGAAGTTCCGCTACGTCACGTGGCCGGGGCTGCGCGCGACCCGCACGTTCATCCTCATCACGATCACGATCTCGGCGTTCGCGCTCTTCACCCAGGTCAACATCATGACCCAGGGCGGACCGCTCGACTCGACGTCGACCCTCGTGCTCATGGCGGTGCGCACCGGCTTCCAGCAGCAGCAGACCGGCTACGCCTCGGCGATCTCGCTCGCCTTCTTCGTGCTCGTGCTCGCCGTCACGCTGCTCAACCGCTACGTCACCCGAGACAAGGACGTCGTCCGATGAGCGCCACCGTCACCACCGGCCCCGAGGGCCTGGCCCACGTCGCCGAGACCGCCGTCCCCGAGCAGCACCGTGGCGGCGACCGGCCGCACCCGGCCCGGCACGCCCTCGGCCTCCTGCTGCGGATCGTGCTGTGCCTCGTCTTCGGTCTGCCCCTCGTCTTCATGGTCGTGTCGAGCTTCAAGCCCGACCTGCAGATCTTCGACGACCTCGGCAGCTTCAAGGCCTTCCTGCCGACCGGGGACATCTCGACGGCGAACTACACCGGCGTCTTCGGGAGAGTGCCCTTCGCGCAGTTCATGATGAACTCGGTCGTCATCACGGTCGTCACCGTGGTGCTCGGGATCGTCGTCAACTCGATGGCGGCCTTCGCCCTGTCGCGCATCGGCTTCCGCGGCGCGGGAGGGGTGCTCGGGATCATCCTCGCGACGCTCATCGTGCCCTTCGAGACGCTGGCGCTGCCGCTGCTGTGGTGGTCGAACCAGCTGCCCTTCCTCGGGCCGGACGGCATCTCGCAGGGCTGGCTCGACACCTACCAGGTGCAGATCATCCCGTTCATCGCCAACGCCTTCTCGATCTTCCTCTTCTACCAGTACTTCGACAGCATCCCGAAGGAGCTCGACGAGGCGGCGAAGGTCGACGGCGCGGGGTGGTTCCGCATCTACCGGAGCATCGTCATGCCGCTGTCGGGGCCGGCGATCGCCACGGTCGCGATCCTCACCTTCCTGCCGATGTGGAACCAGTACCTCTGGCCGCTCATGGCGGTGCAGACCGAGGAGCTGCGGCCGGTCATGGTCGGCATCGACTACTTCAAGCAGCTCAACACCTCGTGGGGTCAGATCATGGCGTACGCCACGATGATCACCGCGCCGGTGCTCGTGTTGTTCGTGGCCTTCCAGCGCTCCTTCATCAACTCCATCGCCAGCTCCGGCGTGAAAGGCTGAATCGTGTTTCGTCTCCCCGAGGCGTGGGTGTGGGACTTCTGGCTCGTCGACGACGGGGAGCAGTACCACCTCTTCTTCCTCTACGCGTCGCGGGCGCTGCGCGACCCGCACGCCCGGCACTACAGGGCCTCGATCGGGCACGCGGTGTCGTCTGACCTGGTCCACTGGGAGCGGGTCGTCGACGCGCTCGTGCGCTCGGACGCGCCGGCCTTCGACGAGCTCGCGACGTGGACCGGGTCGGTCGTGCGGCACCCGGACGGGCGGTGGTTCATGTTCTACACCGGGGCTCGGCTCAACGAGCACGGCGCCAACGTGCAGTCCATCGGGTATGCCGTCTCCTCTGACCTCTACATGTGGGACAAGGCGCCGGGGCCGGTGCTCGAGGCTGACGGGCGGTGGTACGAGAAGTACGCGCCGCCGCCCGAGGGGAACTGGCACGACGAGGCGTTCCGCGACCCGTGGGTGGTGGCCGACCCCGATGGCGATGGCTGGCACATGTTGATCACGGCTCGGTCTGCTGTTGGTCCTGCCTCCGATCCCTCGGATCGGGTGGACCGGGGGGTCGTGGGGCACGCGTGGTCGGCTGATCTCGAGAAGTGGGAGCTGCGGTCGCCGTTGTCTGAGCCGGGGGCTGGGTTTGGCCAGCTCGAGGTCTTCCAGACGCATGTGGTTGACGGGAAGCAGGTGCTGCTCTTCAACTGCTCAGTCGGGGACATGCCCGAGGCGGCGCGCGCCGCCGGCATCACGGGTGGCGTGTGGATCGCGTCGGCCGAGTCGGTGCTGGGGCCCTACGACCTGGCCGGCGCTCAGGAGATCGACGACCCGACCCTCTACGTCGGCAAGTTCGTCGACGACCGCGAGACGGGCGAGACGAAGTTCCTCGCCTTCCGCAACGAGACCGGAGGCCAGTTCATCGGCGAAATCACCGACCCGTATGTCATGAATTGGCGCGGCAACCGACTGATCCTCAGTAGAGGCCCCAAACGCCGCCCTATTCCGTGAAAGCCCTCTCAGTGCAGCGTCCGGATTAGCGGCATGACCGCCGCTTTCGTTCGGCTTTGGAGGGTTGTCGGTTGGGAGTCAGTTGCCCTGTAGTCGATGCGTCAGCAAGAACCACAGGTGATGTCTGCTGGCTGATGTCACCCCTCGGCCAACTCTCGGAGAATGGCCGACGAGCCGCGCGAGTTCACCTGGATGACTGGTCGACCTCCGCGGTGGTCCTTGATGAAGTTGGTGGCAGCGTGCTTCGCCGATGCCGCGACCATGACGAATACATCGGCGTTCGAGCTGAGCGCAGCCAACTGCTGACTGCCGTCATGGTCTGACGCCGTCCGTACATCGATGCCTGGGATGAGCCGCCGAAGGACCTGTGCGGCGCGGGTAATTGCGGACTCGGTGAGCGAGTAGAGCACGACGACTGAATCTTCAAGGTGGCGGTACGGCGCGGCCGGGTCTTCACCGAGGGTCTTGATCTCGAAGTCCTCGGGCAGGGCCGTAGTCAACTCGTCGGCGACGAGTCGAAGTCCCTCGATCTCAGCGAGGCTTAGGCTGGAGCGCACAGGCCTTAGCACCTCAAGTGCGCTGTAGAACAGTCGAGTCTTGGCATCGAGCGACAGGGCCTGCGGGCTGGCGGTTGCGGCCTGGAGCACATCGACCGTCCAGCTCGCAGTGACTGCCGAGGTGCCCGCCCGGAGGATGTCCTCTGTCCACAGAAGCGAGGAGGCCAGAGTCTCTGGCTCTGGCCCGGAAGCGGACAGGTACTCCAGGAGTGCGACCGTCTGAATGCGGATTCCCACGGTGTTCTTTTCGCTGACGGCGAAGCCTGCGAGAACACGCTCACAGAGTTCGGCTCCGTCTGAGCCCGCAAATAGCGACGAGTGCGCTGCCATGAACGCGCCGCCATGGTCTCCCAGCCGAGCCAACGACTCTTCGTCCAGCGACGCCAGGCAGTTGGCGACAGTCGCATGGTCGAGCGGCGACCAGTCGGCGCTGACGCTGAAATCGACGTCCATTCCCGCGACATCGTTCGAGCGGAGGGCGTCGAACCATCCGAGCCACCCATGGTTCCGCAGCGGGGTCAGGAAGTGCGCGAGCCATTCAAGATCGGCTCGGACGACGACGTCGTCTTCTCGCGACTCTGCCTCGAGTCCCGAAGCCTCGACGAAGGCCGCGACTTCACCGGCGAGACGCGTGTCCTCGAGCTCGCGAATGCATCCGAGCAATAGGGCAGCCGTGGTCGTCGATGGCGGCTCTGCCAGACCGGCGATGATCGCCGCAGCGAACTCACCTTCTTCGATAAGTCGGTGGAGTTCATCTGTCGGCGTGACGTCTGGCTTCGCCGAGGGGTCAGCAGGAAGCGTCTGAGTTGGCTCAGCATTAGGCGCAATCAGCAGGCGGAGCGTGTCCGTCAATGCCGGCGAGATGGACTGAGCTTCCTCGGCCCACCGCTCAAGCGTGGCGGTTGCGGCGCCTCCAAGTCTGGCTAGCACGAACTCGACGACGAGCGCGGGCCGGCTTCCTGCGGTGCCTCCTGTTGTGAGTGTTCGGAGCCCAGTTGGGATCCGGTCGGCAGCTTCGAGCAGTGATGCTCCCTCGCCGGATGCGTCGGCCGCTTCTAGGTAGCGCTCGTAGACAGCGTGCTGAAGCAGTCGAGTGATACCGAGTGGGCGACGCAGTTGGAGGACGTGTTCCAGGTCCTGGTCGGCGAAGATTGCGGCCACGTCCCTAAGCCCGGCGTGTACGCGCAAGCGGAGGAACGCAAGGTTCGAGTGGTCGAGATCGGCGAAGGCTTCGAGTTCACGAAGGCATGCAAGGGCGATTCGCCGATCCTGAGCACCAATTGCGTGACCCAAGTCGTCGAGCACCTCGACCGTGGTTCGTGGGGCGTCGAACTCAGAGCGGGGACGCTTCCACACCAACTTGGAGAGAACCAGGAGTGCTTGGCGTACCTCGTCGCGAGCCGCTCCGCTGCCGCGAGGCAGAACCTCAAAGCGAAGTGGCGGCACGTCGTTCGTGGCCAGCGCCGTGTCAAACGGATCCTTTGGGTACAGCCGCCCCCGGCTTCTCGGCAGGTCGCTGAATGTGGGGCCTACCCAGGCGTCCAGCAGCGTGAGCAACTCTTTCTGCTCCCGTTGCGTGGGCGCAAACCCGTACCAGTAAAGGTTTCCGCTGGTCGCTCTCGGAAGAAACGCGATCTGCCCACGCCTGATGGCAGCGCGCCAGTTCTCGATCGATGTCTCGTGCTCGGGGTGTAGGCGTGCGGGTTTGATGTCGTTACCGGGCCCAAAAAACTCGTCACCCTGCATGACCGGCCCCTTCGTAGAGGGCGTTGTACGAGATCCGCGTCTCCGCGATGGCGTGGGGGTCGCGCGTCAACGTCACGCCCTCAGCGTTTATCGTCTGTCCGAAGTAGGTGAAGTTCATCGATCCCTGGAGGTGGAATCGGTCGCCCAGGATGCCCTTGTCGTGGAGATTGGGATGGATTCGTACCGCCGGCCTAGCGCCCAGGCCGCCGGCATTCTCGAGCCGCTGGCGCGCAACGATGTTGCTCTCAGCGTCGCGGGTCAGAACGCGGACGTCGCTCCCACGACGAGCCAGTTCGATCAGGACCTCGGTCAGGTGAATCCTTCGTGATGGGAGACCTGGCAGCACGGTCTTGAACTGGCCCGCCGTGTTGTCGATTACGTCAATATCGGAGATCCAAGGAGACAGAACCCACAGTTGCCCGGAAGGGACCAGGAGTTCTGTGACCAGCAGGTTCTGCATGAGGTCATTGAGAACCCGCGTCTGCCCGCGGCCCCCAGTCGTAATCCGTCTCATGCCGACACCTCGGCCAGTTCGAGCGCGACGACGACGTCGCCGTTCGCCCGGTGGTCGACCTCCACAACCCGCGGATAGACATTGAGGTATTCGGTCACTACCGGCTCGACGCTGACGTCCACGAGCAGATCTGCGAGCTCTCCGGCCTGATCGGGGGTGGCTAGGACCTGCGCCGAGCCCATACTCGCCAGGGCCCGCCGGACGCGTACACGGAAGTCGCCGATGAGGGGGAGCGGGGGATCGCCTGCGGCAGCGAGAGACCGCAGCACGTCGGGTGCCGCTGCCAGATTCGCGGCAAACGGATTCCAAGCGTTCAGTTGTTCAGCACGGAGTTGCCAGCCGCGCGGCCACAGCATGCTCTGGACCGCATCCATTCGCTGGCGCTCGCCGCCTCCACCCGCGAGGACCAGGCCAGCATCCAAGTCGGCGCGTGCGCGCATCAGATACGCCCAGGTGCGAGGTGGGATTTCGACACCGAGTCGCCGCTCCTCTGCCTTCCACTCGGTCGTCACAGTCGACAACGCCCTGTCCGTCGCTGGGGTCGATCCTGGCCGCAGAACGCGACTCGCAAGCGATGACACGACCGACTGCTCGGCGCCGTAGATGCCTGATTGGCGCAGGCCATCCCGGATCCGCCCGAGCGCCTCGACGCGTGTTGCCTGATCAGGCGCAGTCCGAAAGTCGTTGACGAGGCCAGACCACGTGGGGTCCGTGGTCGTCAGATCGATTACCCGCTGAAGATGGATGTCAACGAGTTCGTACGTACTGGGCTGTGTAGCTCGCAGGAGGAGTCGAAGGAGTCGTCGAGGATCGGGGCGGACCCGCGCGGCGAGGGCTTCTACGAATCCACCGCCGCCGATGGAGGATTCCGACAGCCAAATCTCCCCGGCCCGCGGTCGGCCGTCGGCATCATATCCGGGCTCGATGTCAACGAGGATGCTTTCAGGATCGTGCTCCGGGCAGATCTGTCTGGCCGCAGCCAGCGTCGCATGTCCAAGCGTCGAAAGCGTCCGTTCGCGCAACCACCGATTGAACGCTGTGGGCTCAGGAGACCAGTACTGCGGCGCCAGGGCGTCGAGACGGGAGGCGATGGCCGGGTTCTTGAGTGCCTCCTTGAGTCGGGCGCCCATTCGTGACAGCACCGCGGACTCTGACTCGACCACGCTCGACGCCCGGAACATGGCGTCGAGGGTTTCGTCGAGTTTGTCGTCGAAGGAGTCGTGGATCGATGCGTAGGCCTCCGCGAGGGTGCTCTGGTCACGTACTGCCGTAGTGAGCAGCATGGCCTCGAGGCACTGGTGCAGCCAGTCAATCCGGAAGCTATTCAGGAAGCTCAGCAACTCATCGTCATTGAGCAGGACGTGCTTGAACCAGGCACTGCGCAGTCCGGGCATGAGGTCGGACGGGATGGCGATGTCCGCCGGAAGTTCGACTCGGATGCGCAATCCGTCCACCTCAAAAGTCGAGCCCATCGCGGCCGGTTGGCCATGAAGCGCGAAGCGAGATCGAACCCGCTGCTCACTGCCGTCTTCGAGGTTCAGGGTGGCGTCAGCACTCACGGCCGCACGATGGACATTGACGTGAGCGTTCTGAGCATGCAGGAAGAAGCGCGCGTCCTTGATCAGGCGCCCGACAGGGTCGGCGCTCGGCACGCGGATAATCAGGCCGGTCCCCGTTTCGACGAACTGCGACCGCCATTGCATCGTTGCGTTTGACGAGTCCTTCACTGCCTTCGGTGGCAGTTCGAGCAGGACCTCATCGGGACGAACGACCGTGGTGGTCGTCGGAGTGCCGTCAAGGTCGATGGTGCAAGGCTCCTCGATCCCAAACAGGGGCAGGAGCGTTGTGAGTTCAAGTATCGGTTCAGCTACGCCGATCGGAACGGGAATCCAGTGGCGGTGCTCGAGATTCCTTGTTGCGAATCGGCGTGACACCCGACCCGGTGCGTACTCGCGGAGCATCTGGCCGAGACCCATCGGATGGACTTCGCGCTCGGTATCCCGATCCGACTGAGGCGGAATGCTCACTAAAGTCTCGGGCAAAGCGAGTTCGCTGAAGAGGTTCATCGGGAAGAAGTCGGGCAGGGGATTGCCGCCCATGAGATCGCGAAACTCGTGGACTCTGGTGGCATCGGCCACGCCCCAGTTGTGCAGGAGGCGGCGACGCAACGTCGGGATCGCCTCGAGCAAGAGTGGCCTCGGCGGATGCCACAAGACTTCGTTGGCCTCTGAGTCGGACAGGCCGAGTGCGGTCTGCACCCACGTGCGCAGGCTTCGCTGGCGGTCCGGATCGCGGAGGGCTTCGTTCAGGATCTTAACGGCCTTGAGTTGAGTCTCGCGGCCCGGCTTGGCGAAGCTGTCGGCCGGCTTCTGGCCGAGGGCTGTCCACCCGTTTGTCGTTCTCGGGACACGCTGTTCACGGAGCTGCGCTGTCAGCCAATCGATCATCGCGATGGTTGCTTGCATGCGCAGTACGGCGCGGTTGCGGATCGGCAGCACGAGATCAGGGAGCACGGGGTCAAACAGGGTGTCCCACGACTCGTATGTCGCGCGGTCGCGGCCGTAGTCGGACAGTACGACTGCGGTGTAGGGCCGCATGGTCCGCTTGCGACCCGCTCGCCCCTTCCGCTGAAGGAAGGCGGCGACTCCGCGAGGTGCCTTGTGCTGGATGACCACACCGACGTCGGGGTCGTCGAAGCCGACCTCGAGAGACGCGGTCGCAACGATCAGTTGACTGTCGGCCGTAACGCCTGCGTCCTGTGAAGTGGTTCGGCTCACCCGAAGACCTTCGCCGATCGTTGCGAACTTGTGGCCGATCGCAGTAGGTAGATCCCAGAGTTGGCCGGCGCGACGCTGTTGCGTGACCTCCCCCCCATTGGAGATCGAACGTAATGACGCGAGAGGAGGTTTGAACGAGTTCGTCCTTCCGGAGGCGTACCGCTGCCCTTCGGCGTCGAGGAGGTATGAGAACAGCCGGTTCGTGACATCGAGATCGTCTGTGAAGACGAAGGCCTTCGTTCCGTAGACACCGGATGAGATCCGACTCGCCGACTCATCCTGCGTTCGCGGGAGCAGCATGGCTGTCTGGATGGTCGTGGACAGGACGGACGCGCCGCTGGTGGGGTCGCTGCGGAGCGCGAGCAAGTACTCCGCCCCCTCGTACTCCAACTCGTCGGCGTCGGGCGTGATGCTGCTGACGAGTTCGTCGTCGACCCCGGTCAGGTCTGCCATGTGGCGGATCGGGTTCGACAGCGTCGCGGAGAGACCGACGAAGGCAATGGGGGCTTGGATGCTGTGGTGCCATCGGCGGAGCACCATGGCGGCCTGGGCGCCGGTGGTTCCGTCGTAGGTGTGAATCTCATCGAGGAGCATCATCCGAGGCTTCTTGCCGACTGGTACGTCGATGCCCAAAGGCCGTGTGAGATTCATATCGGAGAGTCCCCGATTGAGCATCTCGGTCGTCACGAAGAGGAGGTCGGGAGGCGAGTTCTGCATGGATTGACGGGTAAGGACGACTTGGTCCTGTCCGAACGAGCGCCGGCAGGTCGCGCATACCAGGCGTTCGACTCCGGCATCGATGTCTTCGTTGGGCCAGACGAGTTCGCCTCCACATTGGGCGAAACCATCGCCGGGACAGCGCATCTGCGGTGAAGCCATGCCGTGGGAGCGCCTTCCCCAACCCCGATAGGGAAGCCTTACGTTTTTCGCATTAGTGGGTGTGCTGCCGTAGAGGGCACCGATCGTCAGCGATCGTCCAGTGGACCGCTTCCACAGCCCGTCGAGTCGGCAGGCGTGGGCGAACGCCGTGTCCAACTGATCCTTCAGCAGTTCGGTACGGGGATAGACGGCTAGTGCGCGGGTCCATGCGGAGGGGTCGGTGACACTAGCCAGGTGGCTGAAGGCAGGGAGGTAGAACGCGTTGGTCTTTCCGCTTCCGGTTCCAGCACCGACCACGGTGGCTGTCGTGGTCTGACTCTGCAGCGCGGACAAGATGTGCCTGGTAGCGCGGACCTGGAACCCGCCTAGGAGGTCATGCCTGCCGTCGCGTTGCGTCATGACCTCGAGGACATCGCGGTAGGCGTCGACGGGGCCGACGACCCCGTCGATGGCAGCTGTCCAAGGGTGATCCCTTTTTGGATAGAAGCGGGGACGGCGTGCGTACCGGAAGTCGGAGATCAGGTTCGTTCCGGATTGCCACGTCTGGCCGAGGAAGGTCTGCCGGAGTCGCGCCACCAAGCGGATGGTCTCACCATTGCGGGTGCGCCAACGGGCGGGGGACGAACTGGAGTCGTGGACCAGCATCGCCTGCATAGTCATCGCCTCGATGATGTCGTCGGCGCCGAGGTCCCATTCGTGGCTTGCGGTGAGTTCGTCGGTGATCACCCTGCGGAGTTCGTCTGTGCTGAAGCCACCGTCGACGACTCCCCAGCACAGCAGTGGATCCTCGAGTGACTCGAGTCGGTCAAGGATTCGGGTGGACAGCGCTGGGTTCATCGCAGCCTCACGTGGAAACGATCGAGGATGCCGAGGGCCTGAAGCCTTTCGAGACGTTCTGGCGTGAACCAGGTGAGCGGGACCCCAGACGGTTCCTGAGACCCCACGATGCCCTCAGCGATATCGGAGTCGACGACCTCTCCGATCTGTTCGCCGCAGCGGTGTATCGACTCGATTGCGTCATGGTGCTTCTGAACCGCACCACGGTCCGGGATCAGCCTGCTGGTGATCGCGAGCAGGCGGCCGCGCGCGGTCTCGAGCGCATCGCGAATCGCCTCGACGTCAATTCCGCCCTGTGCCAGGGCGTCGATGAGATCGGTGTTGATCGCCGGTGGGGGTTGGCTCACGTGCGTCTGCCAGGTGCCTACGACGAAAGTGCGCAGCTGGTTGGTGTATTTCTCGGCCGAGCGGACGCGCTCCTTCGCGAGGTCAAGGTTCTGCTCGATGCCTAGGGATGGCAATTCATCCGCCAGGGCACGGAGACCGTCAGCTACCTGGGCGGCATCCTGTTCCCGACCGGCTGGCAGATCGACATCGAGTTGGGCAACTTCACTCAGCGCGATGTTGAGCGCGGGCAGCCCCTCCAAAGGCGGGGCGAGGCGTGCGCTGAGTTCTGCGAACTGTCCTGTCCGAACCTTGACCCTGTGCTCGTCGTTGGCGACGTCGGCGTAGGCGCGCAGATCCTGGATGGTGCTTCGCAAGGTCATGCGAGCTCCTCTGCTCCGGCTGGATCTTCGGTTGGTGGGCTCGAGATCGAGTCGGCCGTGGCGGTGAGATCGGCGACCAGTTGGTCGCGTGCCTCAGCGTATTCGCGTTGCACGTCAGAGGGACTGCCGTTGCCGAGGCTGTGCTCAAGCAGTCGGATCGTTTGCCTGGCCATTTGGAGCCAGGCACCTACTCGCCGTGCGGGCTCATCCCAGTCGGCGTTTAGGACCTGCATTTTCTCGTCGTGCGTGAGTTGATCCCAGCGACTCAGCTCGGCAAAGGCGGCCTCGACCTTGCGTTGGTCACCGGGCTTGACGGACTTGGCTGCGGCTTGGAGGTCGGCGGGGTTGATTCCACCTGGCAGCGCACCGGCGGCAGCGCGCTCGTTGACGAGGACGACAAGTTCCGAGGCGACGTCGGCGAGCTCACCTCCGAGGTCGGAAAGATCGGGTACCAGGTTCGAAGCTTCTGCGTGCAAGGAGTCGATGGATACCAGTCGGGCCTCGATGGTCGTGACCGAGGTCTTGATCAGGTCGGGGGTCGAATCGGGCCAAGGTGCGCCCACCGCACCGCTACGGACGACCCTCGCTAGTTTGCTGAGGTCCAGGGCAAGGGGCTTGCCAGAGCCCTGGCTGTAGGAGGCGTGACGCAGCAGTCGCTGCTGGAGATGGCCGCGGCCGACCCGAGCCACGTTATTGCCGCTGCCGGCGCCGTCCACCAGGAAGCCGTGGAGGGACCGGAGACCAGGCCTCAGTTCGAGATCTGTCCGTACAGGGATAGGGGCGAATAGGGCCCGGATCCGACTAGCGGTGTCGGACTTGAATGCGTCGGGGATTCCGAGCGCTCGCGCCATGCTGAGCAGCACTTCCACGAGCAGGGCCAGTTCGGTGTCGTCGTTGGGGTGCTGCGGCGGAAGAAGTGCGCCGCCCACGCGCATTGCCCATCGGTCGATGGCGGTCTCCGTGAGCCTCTGCAGACGCTCTCCGTCAGGCACTTCCGCCCAGTTATTCTTGTGGTTTGCCCATGCGAGTGCCCGCAGGGCTCGCATGTCGTCTGAGTTCGATCGGTCCATCGGCAGGACGGCGCCAGCGATCTTCGCTTGGTTGAACTCGACCATCTTCGCTTCGAACCCTGGTGCAAGGGCTTTGTCGTTGCTCCACAGGCTGTCGCCGCCGTAGCCGTCCTCGAACGCGAGTCGCTGTCGGACAGCTTGAAAGACGATGTTCCGAAGGTCGTTGATCTCGCCTTGGAGGATGTTGCCGGTTGCGAGCCAGCCATCGACGGCCTTGACCAGCGCTGGATCCGCATCGACTGGTTGCGGTGTCGGGGTGTGAGTTCGCGAACGTTCGGTGGGCGGAGGCGGACTCGGCTCCACGATCGCCTTCTTCGGTTCGTTGAGTCCAGCGATTGGCGTAACGCCAAAGGCTTCATGGATCGTCGGCGCAAGGTTCTCCGCACCCGCCCCCGAGCCCCAAAATCGGACGAGCCGAATGCGACGTTCGGAGAGTTCCTCGTCTCCGGGCGTCCGCAGTTTGAACTGGTCCTCGATGTTCGCCAAACGGTCGCTTGCACCGGTCCGGAAGTCATTGGCAAAGCCGTCGCTCGGGAATTGGCCGTTGTCGATCTCAGCCTGATCACGATGGAGGACCGGTCGAAGGACCCGGGTTAGCACGTCGCGAGCCACGAAACTGCCGTCCGTCGATTGGCTCTTGATAGCGCGGTCGAGGGCGGCGGGGCTGAACGGGAAGAGGCCGTAGCCGTCGGCTTGTCCGAACGACGAGTGGCACTCCGCGTTGACAGGGCACTGTTCGCAGGCGTTGGTCACCTCTTCCCCGCGTGCATGTGCATCTTCGAGTTCAGTTGCTCCGACGCGAACGGCGTTGAGGTATCGACTGGCGAACCCGGACGGTTGGAACGACACATCGATCCCGTCGGGTAGATCGAGGTCGAAGACCCGGTACGTCCTCGTGTAGACCGTCTCCGGCATCTGATTGATGAAGTAGCCGGTGGTGACAGCCATGACGACTCGCATCGGACAAAGTCTTTGCGCCTCGGTAGAGATGAGAGTGATGGCATCAATCAGTCCACCCTGGATGCCCTGGAAGATCGAGAAGTCCTCGATAAGCACCAGTAGTTCGAGGCCCTGCTGGTCCATCTCGACTCGGACGTCTGTGAGGATCTGCTTGAGATCGTCGCCTCCTACGCCGAAGACCTCGCTCACGGACGGACCAAGTTGCTCGTTGATCATTCGTGCGGCGAGTTCACGGAAGGAGAGTTCGCTCGTCAGCGCGCCGGCGACCTCGCGAGCGGCCTGTCCGGCACGGTTCACGTCGTCAACGGAGAGGTTCAGATCGTTGGCAGCGAAGCCAAATGCGTCCTCCTTGTCCTCGTCGCCCTTCCCGGACAGCTTTTCACGCACCAAGCGAGCGATCGGTCCGTTCTGGTCGAGTAGCCGGCTACGGAAGACGTCGTCGCCAAAGAGAGCCGGAAGACCAACGGGGGAAGCGAGATACGAGCGGAGTTCGATCTCCTCGGGCGATCCGTCGGTGCGGTTCCCGCGCGTCTCGATGTTCACCGCTAGAGCGTTGCGCAGCTTCAGTTGCGCGGTCTTTTCATCCGCGGCGGCGTCGACCGCGGTCGCTACCTTTGCCCGAAGTTCGTCGGCCCGCTCGCCGCTTGCGTGCTCAAGGATCAGTTCGAGGATCCCACGGAGCGACATGCGGTGCTTGGGGACGAAGATCAGGCGGGTCGATTCCTTTGTTTCCAGATGAGCGCGGAGCCACCGGACGAGGTGGGACTTGCCTGTGCCGGACTTGCCGAGGATAGGAATGATGGGCTGGTCCGAAGGCTGTTCCTGTACGGCACGGAGCAATGCTCGTTCGTCCACCACGGCGCCGCCGCGGGCATTATCGACCTGGTCGCGCTGGGTGATCGGGATGGTGCTGTGTGTGGCGAGGAAGACGCCGTCGGACGTGCTTTCTGCTTCAACAGGGATGATGGCTGAAGCCTCATGTGCGTTCCAGCAGGCGGCTGGAAGGGTGCCACGCCAGCTCACTTGTTTCCTCCGGTTTCCACGATGGCATGCGTTTGGCGCGCGGCGTCGAATCGGGACAGGCGGATGCCTTGTGCGTCTGGGAGTGTTTCGAATCGGATTCGACCGCGCTCCTCGAGAATGCGCAGTGCCTGCCCGACTGAACTGTCCGCACAGTCGGCGTTGATGCCTGGGTCTGGGTCGGCGCCGAGGAGGGCTACGAGTCCGGAACGCATCGACCCGCCGTGAAGGACGGGAAGCGCCTGTCCGATTCGCGCCAGGAGTTCATGGATCGGGAGACGCTCCGCGCGCACGGTTCGCAGTACGTCCCCGACCGCGGCAACCGGTAAGGGAACGACGCCAGACCGGTCTTTCATGACCGATGGGGTCGCCAAGCCGAGCGCAACAATCCATCGAGAAGCCGCTACCCATCGCGTGTCGTTGACGATGGCCCACGTTTCACGATCGGTTGTGCCGAACTGCTCGGCCTGGAGCCTTTGCAGGTTCTCTGTCCATGACAGCGGTTGGCCCAGGGCGTCCTGAGCCATCACCCAGGTGAGGGCGCGGTTGAGGTCACGAGCACCACTCGTGTGGCCGTCGCCGAGTTGCGTTGCCCAGACATCGCCATCCCGGCCGAGGTCGAAGACTCGGGAATGAAGCAGTCGGCGAAAATCCGGAGCGTCGAGTGGAGACTTTGGGGACGGGACCTGAGCGCCCAACCGAAGCGTTCCGTCGGGATTCGTTTCGAGAACGTTGATCGCGCGCAGCGAGGAGATTGTGTTCTTCATTCCGCCCGCGGCCTCGGCGCCGGGATTAAGACCGTCCGGCTTGAATGCGGCGACAAGGTCGTCCTCGGTCGGCGAACGACGCGCATCGAGGAGGTAGTTCACGATGGCACGTCCGAGGCTGGGCAGTGTGCGTGGCGGGTTGAGTACTGCCATCACAAACTCCTAAGAAAGTACGAAAGCGTCCAATGCGGGTAGCGAATGCTCTTCACGGGTTGGCCGGGATACTGGGGGTCCGGCGTTTCTTCCGGCAGCACGACGATCCGAAGGGAACCAGCCTGGCCGGCGAGCCAACTCAACTCCGGCGGATCGGTTCGGTCCAAGAGGATGAGCGTGGGGATCGGGAACGTTCGGGGCGGGCCCGCGACGATGGGATCAATGGCGACCAGTCCCTCCGCTGCAGAGCGGCCTGCGTCCACGACTGCGGGCAAGTTGGACAGACTTTTGGATGCCAAGATTCCCCGGACGCCGTGGGTCACTGCCTTCATGACGAGTTCGGCAAGGTGGATCCGGAGATCTCCCTCGGGGTAGGTCACGATCATCGTCCGGTTACTGGTGGCCATCGCGGCAAGCATGGGACTCACCTTGCGGTGCAATAGGGGAAGGGATGCCTCCTGCACGATCGGTCGCGCAGATCGCAGTGACGGCTCGTGAACGTGCGCGGCGGCCGGGCAACCTGAGCACGCGGGCGCAACGACCTGATAAGCGTGCATCGAGCCAACGTCTTCGTAGGCGTATTCCTCGCTCAGGATTGATCCCCAGCATTCATCAAGCCTGAACATGCGCTCGATCCGGTCGCGCGAGTCCGTTTCTGAATCACGAATCTCACGTCTAACCTTGGCGATCGCCCGGAGGACAGTAGCCTCATCAACATTGGAAATTCCGGAGCGTATGCCCACAGTCAAATGCTTCACGTATGCGGACCAAGCGGCAGCGACGCGATTCTGCCAATCAGCCTCAGGCTCGTCTTCCAGGCGTTCCAAGGTCGGTGGGGGAGTGTCGACGATGTCGAGCACGCCGGCGCGCTGCAGCAGGACCAGAGTGTTGCGGTTCCACAGTTGGTTGCTGTCAGAGGCGTAGTAGAGCCAGGACGGAACGGTGCTGGTGTCCAGGACAAGTTCGCGGCGCGACGGGTCGTCTGAGATGCGAGCCGATCGCATTGCGTCCCAGCGACCCCAACTCTTCTTGTCGCCAAGGACGGTCGCGTTCTCGATGGCGCGACCCTCTTGAGCATCGGTAGTGCTAGGTATCCAGACCGAAACGGCTGCGTGACCGTCACGGCCACCGCGCCCGACTTCTTGATAGAAACGGTCGACCGAGGCGGGAACGCAGGCGTGGATGACAGTACGGACGTCGCTCTGGTCCACACCAAGGCCGAAGGCACTAGTCCCCACGACGATGTCGACGGACGTCGGGCCGGCATCGCCCGACCAAGCCCGCAGGATCTCTAGCCTGTCGTCGGCGCGCACATCGCCATGGAAGACCGCCGTGCGCCCAAACCCCGCCGCTTTCAGTCGAACTGCGAGGGTGTCAGCCGACTCCTTCTTGGTGGTGTAGACAATCGCCGGCCGCGGAAGGTGGTGGAGCGCTTCGACTACTCGGTCGAGGCGCGATTCGCGGGGCGCGGGCGCCGCAAACAGATAGCGAATCTCAGTACGTAGGTATGTCGAGCCTACGAATAGCGAGGTATCGGATCCGGCAAACAGTTCGTCGTTCAGTAACAGGCTCTGTCGGGAGAGCGTGGCCGTTAGCAGTGCTACGTGGGGAGGTGATACCCCCTGCGCTCGGGCGACCTCTCGCAGTTCGGTGATCAGGGAGGCGACGACTTGGAATTCAGGTCGGAAGCTTAGGCCCCAGGTGCGTACGAGGTGTGCCTCGTCGATTACGACGTGGCTCAGTTGGCCCCTGGCCGTCAGGCGTCGAAGAGTCTGCGCCAAACCGGTGACGAGAGCCTCGGGCGAGGTGAAGAGCACTCTCTGGGTACCCTCGCCCAGGCGCTCTTTCATCGCCTCCTTCTCAGTCGCCGCACGATCGCCGTAGTAGGCCAATTCTTGAGGGAGGCCCTGGTTCGGAAACCGTCGATGAAGCTGGCGCTCCTGGTCAAGGGCCAGCGCAATGGTCGGGACCACGACGACTGTCACGCCGCTACGGCCGAGTAGTCCGGGCGCGATGCCCACCAGAGACTTTCCTGTCCCGGTGGGTAGGACCACGTGGAGCGTGTCGCCCGCAGGTGCAAGCGTGGCCGCCCGGACGGCGCTGGCCTGGCTGCGCGAACGGTATGTATCGACCCCTGCAATCGCGGCCAGAGGCGGGTCGGCCGGCACCGCCAGGTCGTGTCGGGCAGCGGTGGACACGACGCCTTTGGGTCCCTCGAAACTGTCGGGGCTCGTGCAGGCCAAGTCGATCCAGCGCACGTCGCCACGGAGCCAGTCGGGCGCCCAATCGGGGCCGAGCGTGACCTGATGCTGGTGCAGGCCGTACTTAGTGACGTCGAGGTTTGCGGCGCGAAGGTTCTCAAGCGGAACACCTCGCTCGTTCAGACCAAGGATCAGAAAACTGTTGGAATGACCTGTAGTTCCTCGGCGGTGACGCAGTACCTGGCTCAGGAGCGCGGCAACATCACCCCCGATCTCGGCGCCCGGCACCTCCGAGAACCACGCGTCTACCAGTCGGCGGTGGGGCCCGGTAAGAAGGTCGCGGTTGTCTGTGTCACCAGCTAGGTGGGCTGTCGCCAGGTACCACTGATCAGTCACGTCAACTCGTCAGGGCTCGGCCGGAGAGAACCACAATGCCGGTGCTGTCTAGCCGTAGTGATGGTGCGGCCACGGCGGCGGACATGGCACGGGCGATGACTTCCTCGCGATGGAGTTCCTCCTTCAAGCGGACGAGTTCCGATCCAGTCGTGCGCATGGCTCGCAGACGCAGTTGCGACAGCCTCGTTGCCGAATCTCGGTTGGCGATGGCAGAGGCACGCTCGACCGCAGTTCGAACGTCCTCTCGACTGCGGACGAGCAGTTGAGCAGTTCTTTCCGCGGATCGCCAAGACTCGCCCCAGTTGCTTGGGGGAATGAGTTCATAGGCCTCCTTGATCCTGACACGGTTTAGCGAGTAGTCGCCGCCGGCATAGGTGGGGCCCGGTTTCGCGTATGAGGCGGAAACCGCGTCGAGGTGCGACCTGGATCTCAACTCCCGCGCATCAGATGTCATCCAGACGCTGACGATGATTGGAGGGAAAATCCCGTCGGCGCGCCGCGTTAGCGCACCTTGGTCCATGCCAGCACTCACCGTCCCTAGTTCGCTACGAGGATCGTCTGCGGCCGGCACCGCGAGAGGGTCGGCCTCGACCGCGTAGTCGAACCGATAAAGGGGTGTGTCATCAAGGCTCCACTCGGGGAGCCAGCGCCACATACCGAACGCTCGGCCACGATCGTCGTGCCACAGGAAATCGCTGACAGCGTCGATGAACGGGTCTCCGTACCGATAAAGATGCACGTCCTCACGCGCGAGGGCAACCTCCCGCACGTACGTGCCGACGTGGCCCTTCAGCGGAAGGAAGTCCCGAACGAGGCGCGATGCAGGGATCAGTGGTATCTGTGCTTGCCTCCCCGGCAGGCGGCCGAGCGCCTCGTAGCTGCCCAAGCCGGCGGAAGGGTTGCCCTTCCGCTCGAATCGAAGGTTGCCCGCGGCGCCACTAGATGCAAGAAGGTCGTCGCTCACCTTCGCGAAGGCTGATGCGTCGGATTCGACGTCCGCGATCCGGGCGTAAACGGAGCGCTCGTCGACGCTTGTCTCCAGGCTGTCAAGCGCGTCCTGTTCGCGGACGCGTTCGATCTCCGCGTCGAGCATCTCCCGAACTCGCGTCACCGCGGAGGCGACGCCGTCTAGACCCATCTGAAGGAGAATCCGCCATGCTTCGTCGGTTGCGTCGTCGACGGCCTGCTGAAGGCTGGCGACGGAGTTGTCGAAAATTCGGAAACCGTCCGAGAGGATGCTCGCCCAGGCGCCGGCATAGGTGTGCACTGCGTGTCCAGAGACGACATATGAGCGCCAATCTCCCGATCCTTCGGGCGACCACCGGTCACAACGGCCGATGCGCTGCTCAAGACGGTTTGCCGATTCAGGAAGTCCCAGATGCACCAGGACGTCGGCGAACTGGAGGTTGCGACCTTCCTCGGCCGATGAATCTGCTACCAGGACCGCAGCCTTACGGATCGCCTCGAATGAGCGAACTGCGCGGTCGTTCTCCTCGCTACCTTGGGTCGCCACATGGCAGAAGACCGACTGGGCGCCGAAAAGATCCTTGAGTTCCTCAGCCAGTTCAGTTGCCAGGTCCGCAGTGGGGCAGAAGACGACGGCACGCTCGTTCGACGTCATGAGATCGCTGAGTGCGTCAGCGAACGGGCGACTGACGGTGGATCGTCGGTCCGCGTAGGCCAAGTCCTGCTCGATGCGCTTCAGCGCGGCGATCTCGTCAGCGGCCACTGGAGCATCGGCGCGGTATGCCGCCCACTCCCGTAATGCGCTCGGATCAAGGGCCACCGCTGCGGCCTCGGCGAATGCGCGCGCGGCTACGGTCATCGCCGCCCGGTTGCCTTCGGCCGACGCCAGAGCCTGTTCCCGCCATCTATCGAGGGCCTCTGTAACTTCGTCGCGCCGGGTCGGTGCCAGCAGAATTGGCTCCGGCGCGCGACGACCAGACACCCGGTAGGTGCCCTCCAGGGCCGTTGTACGCCGGGTGCGAAGCATTCGGCGGTGGACGCGGTACACCTCGGAAACGTGCGTGCGCACGGCATGGATCAGCGATGCAGTCTCTTCCTTGTCTTGCGTGGCCACTGACGCACGGGCACGCGCAATCAGGTCGACGACCTCGGCGTCGTCCGGGAAAGACCCTTCGATCTCCGCGAGGCGCCCCTTCAGGAGTACGCCTGGGAGGCTGGGTTGCAGCCCGAGAAACACACGGCCTAGGCCCGCGCGAGCCTCTAGGCGAGCCCGAAGCTGTTCGGCTGTGGTGTCGGCGTAAACCGCGGGATCAAGCAACTTGAGCATCGCGAGGAAGGCATTTTCGTTGTGCAGGGCGGGTGTAGCGGAAAGCAGCAATAGGCGCGGACTTGCAAGGGCGACCTCACGGAGCCGTCCGAAGCGCAAGGCGAGGCTGGGATCCGGGCTGACTGACATCCGTGCAAGGTTGTGTGCCTCGTCGACTACCACGAGGTCTGCCACGTCCCACGCCGACGGCTCATCATCGCGACTAAAGCGGACCTGCGCCAGGGGGAAGTCCTGCACTCGGAACTTCTGGATCAACTCACGCTTCCACTGGTCGAGCAGAAACGGAGGCAAGATCAACTGGACTCGCAGATTGGGGTTGTCCAGCAGCATCTGGCGAATGATGACTCCCGCTTCGATGGTCTTGCCGAGGCCGACCTCGTCGGCAAGCAGATAGCGTTGAACAGGGTCCTGTAGAACGCGCCAAGCCGTCTCCACCTGATGGGCATGGAGTTCGATGCAACTCGATAGGACGGCTCGCATGCCATGAGTTGCCGAGCGCTGCTCAAGGATGCTGCGGAGGAAGGGTAAACGCAGCTCAGCGAGCATGGGTGATTCGAGCATGCCCACCGCGCCAAACCCCACCGGGTCGGTCAGTGGCTTGTTCCACCGCACGAAGAGGCGCTCTTCCGGTACGAACCCCTCCCACTCATGGCCCCGCACATGGATGTCGTTGTGCGCGGAGACCTCAATGATGCGACCGGAGCGCCAACGTTCGTTCGCGTCCTGCCAAAACACACGCAATTCTGGGGAGAGGGCCAGGCGGGTGAGACTCGCACGCGATACCGCCTCGCGGTAGCGGTCCGACGGCACCTGACCAGGCGCATCAAAGTACTCAAGCACAAGTTTGTCACCCTCGCGGGCGACCAACTTGCCGGGGCCGAAACCGTTGTCCGAGGACAGCAGCAGGTCGCCGCGACTCAAGGACGTGGTACGCCGCCCGATCGAGGGGATGGGGGAGGGAGTTGCCTTCTTTCGCGGTTGACGCGACTGTGGCGCGTTGCCATCGGGGTCCCGTGAGCCGCGACAGCGGGGAAACTGGGAGCAACCCCAGAACGACTGGCCCGCCTGACGGCCTCGGGAAGCAAACTGCATCACCATGGGCGCATCGCAGCGCGGGCAGCGAACGTGGTCGCTCACCAGTACCCCCTGA
This sequence comes from Terrabacter sp. Ter38, assembly GCF_024519435.1. Taxonomy (GTDB): domain Bacteria; phylum Actinomycetota; class Actinomycetes; order Actinomycetales; family Dermatophilaceae; genus Terrabacter. The sequence goes on along the minus strand of NZ_JALJRZ010000002.1, from coordinate 109,450 downwards.
TCGGATCGGTGACTCCCGGGAGAGTAACCCCAAAGTCAGACCTCGAGGGGGATCTGGGTCGGATGTCTCCTAGCGGAGGGTGCGGAGCAGGTGACCAGTTAGCAGTCTGATGTCGCTTGGGGTGTTCTGCAGGCCGTTCCAGCGGCGGATATCGTCTTCAGCGAATGCCCAGGTTCCCGCGGTCCAAGCGCAGTAGGGAAGAAGTTGCACGAGTTGGCCCGTGAGATCGAGGTCATCGAGTTCGTCGACGTTGAAGCCCTCCGTCAGGGCATCCATGACATAGCCGAGGGATTGAATTCCAACGCCGTGCGTCAGACGGGACTTCCGGGGTTCGAGTTGCCACGGATCGTAGAACGTAGTCTGAACCGCGTCCCAAAAGGCGACGAGATGGGCAACCATCTTGTCCACATTCGCTGATCCGTCCGCAGGGTCTCGGTATTGATAGAGCGCGCCATCGGACAGGCTGTTTTCAATCATCTTAAGGACGCTGTTGTCTTTAATATACCCATCCGGCTGTGTCGGCGTAGCAATTCGACCCGCGAAGGGCTGGCCCTTCAAATTGCGCGGACCGGCGTTGAGTCGTGTCATGATCTGCGCTGGCAATTGTTTCCTGGCATAGGCGGGGGGTAGATGTCCCGTGGTGTCAGGCAGCAGTTCGTGAATCAGGCCCTTGGGTAAGGGTTTTGTGTTGTTCACAAGGATGAACTGCGAACGCTGCTCTTCCTCGCCATCAGCGATGAATCCGACGGCTGCGACCGCGAACTCCGCAAGGTCCGCGTCGCGAATCGCGGCACTACGTTGTTGGCCATCGACAAGCCAAGCGGGCCTCGCCTCTTCGGGGATTGATTCGTCGATCGGGATCACGAGCTCGCCGATCGATGAGTAGTCGACCGCAGATTTCTCGCTGAACGCCTCAAACTGCACACGGTCGTCAAAGGCAAAGACGACCGCGTTGGGAAGGAGTGGACCATCGGACTCGAGGTACCGGCGAATGGCCCGAATGTGCGTGAGCACCTCCGGCCGCTGGTATCCCTTAAGGTTCGCATCGTCTCGGTGGACCCGCGAGACAGTGGCGAAATCGTGGATGCGCTTACCATCAACTGCGAATGAATAGATGTACTTCTGTCCCTGCCTAATCCTCAAAGCCGGAAGGCGCAGTTCGTAACGGTCAGCCATGTGATTCCTCGGTTGGATGGGGACGTGCGAGGTTCTGAATCTTATGGGCGAGCACTGACAGGTTGTGGAATCCGCGACGCTTATTGCGCTCGGTGCCTCGGAAGATGGCCACCTCGATGCCGAGTTCGCGACAGATCGAGCATGAGCAGCTCGCCCAGGGCGCGGCGCGCAGGGTCCTTTCGTACTGGGAGAGGTAGCTCTTCTTGCTCTGGCAAATCATCTCGTACCTGGCGAGCGCCGCCAGAGCCTCACGCATACTGGATTCGGATCCGTCATACGCGCGTAGTGCCCGCAAGCATTCGCGCTCACCGCTCACAGCATCTCGTTGTGACACCCTGCCAGCCAAGACGGCTCTGCGAAGGGTTGGATTGCCGTCAACCTGCGGGACTCGCAAGGCCACAAACGCTTCATCACGGGTGTGAAAGTTAAGGCGGTCGTCCATGAAGGCCTGCCGGAACGCGGAGGTGCTATCGAAACTCGTCACCCCAAATTCAGCGAAGCGCCCCATCGAGTCGACCCGCGTGATGCCGAGGAGATGAAATTCCGTCTCGGGCGCGCGCACTCCGTCGATCGCCTCAAGGCATTCTACGATCTGCCGAGTCTTGAGGGGCACCATGCCGCCGAGGGCAATGCGACGATACCCGAAGGCCTGGAGTTGCTTCACGCTGTCCGCGTAGCTCGTTGGACTCCAGCCTTGGGCGGCGCCGACAGGTTCCAGGTCGGTACCCCGGTCGGCGACCCGCGTGATGAACTCTTCGGCGAGTCGGAGGGTCAGCAGTCGTCGTTGGGCCCAAGCAGGATCGACCGTGTTGAAGTCCGCCTCGGGTGCATAGCCGAAGATGATGTGGTCAACGCTCACCCCGGCGTCGAAGCCGCACCCTTCGTAGAAGTCGAGCGTCTCATCGACGTTGACGGGAGGAACGAGTTCGTCAGCGTAATTGAACGCGCCGTTGTCGCCGAGTGTCACGAGTTCGGGCGTCAGTCGGAAGAACTCGCGAACGCCCAAGCGATACAGGCGTGCTCGCTGTGCTCCGGTGTACTTGCCAGCGCCCCGAATCGAGCCATCGACGATGGACTTGCTCACCAGAAGTCCGTGGTAGGGATGCTCCTCCAGCACCTCGTGGGCATAACGGTCATCGCGCTGCCTCACCCGTAGTGGGGAGTACTCGTCACGTTGGAAGTCATACGTGGGGCTGACGAGGTCCTGGCTGTCGGGAAAGTAGAACCTCATCTTCTACGCATCCGCTCGGACAAGTAGATGCGTACGAGGTAGTTCGAAAGTGCGCTGATGTGTCTTGGCGTGTTCTGCAGGTCGTTCCATGTGAGCCCTAGGTCCTCCCACGTGCCGTCCGTCCAGCGGCATCTGTGCGCAATCAGGGCCAGTTCGGCGGTGGCTTGCTCGCGGGCATCGGCGGCATTCGCGTCTACGTGTGCCATCACGCGGTCCATGAGTCGGCCCATCGCTCTGATGCCCACCCCGCCCATGAGACGCGACTCTGTGGGAGGCAATCCCCAGGCTCCCGGGAAGGTTTGACGCACGGCGCCCCAGTACGCGAGAAGTGCACGGCGGATGCCTTCCGTATCTGTCGTTCCCGTGGCGATGTTTCGGTACGGAAACAGCAGGCTCGACGGCGACTCGATCGACTCGCGCAAGGCTTCGACAAGGCCCGTGTCAGTCACCACCGCCACGTGCTTGTTGTCCGTGGACGTGGACGCTCGTCGGACAATGCCGTAGAAGGGAGAGTCGGGATCTTGGTTCAGCATGTCGACGAGAGCGGAGGGGAGTTGCCTGGTCGCCATCCGGGCCGACGGGACGCGCGCGATTTCAGGCAGCAGTTCGGTGACCAAACCCACTGGTAGGGGTTGCACGGTATTGACTCGCAGAAATTGCTCTCTTTGAACGTCCAGATCTTGCGTCACAAAGCCCGCAACCGGCACTGGCATGCGACGATTCTTGGTCCGTGAAAGCGCGAGACTGCGCTGTTGTCCATCCACGATCCAGGCCGGGCGTGGGCCTTCACCCTCGGGAGAAATCGGAATCTCTAAGGTGCCAGAGACGGCCAGGCCATCACTGGTGCCGGGGCCACGGCTGGACTTGAAACGTGTCTCTGGCGGTAGCGCAAGGATGAGCCCATTCGGGAACAGCACGTCGCCGGAGTCGAGGTAGTCCAGGATCTGCTTGACGTGCTTCTGCTTCTCGGGTCTCTGGTAGCCAATCAACTTGCCGGCCTCGTCGCGACCAATCCGAGAGACGTCGGCAACCAGATCGATCTCCTCAGCCGCCAATGTGAAGAGGAATAGTGGGACCTCAGCGTTCTGCAGCACTTTCAACGCGCGTCTCTCGAGCCAACCTTCGCTCATGAGACCTTCTCCGCCTGCTGAAAGAGAGTTCCGAATCGCCGTTGTTCACATGCAAGTTGTGAGTCGCGCAACTGGCGCAAGGCCCGGGACTTGGTGATGTCGGGGTCTTTTTCGCGAAAAGCTTGGATCAGTTCGAGAATGGTTTCATCAGATAGCCGGGCCCGATTATACGACTCAGGGCGTTCCGCCTCGGTGCACCAGTCATGCCACCGTTCAGGCGCCTCCGCGGAGAAGGCCCCGCAGGCGCTTGAAAGTTCCAGCCATTGCACAGCCATCCGCAAATTCAGACTATTAGCTGTGCCCCCAAGGGCCCGGCGGAGTTGCCGATTGGATGGGACGCGTCGATCGGATGGAACATCCACTGAGCCGCCGAACACTAGCAGTGGATCGCCATTTGTTCGGGCGAGCATGTCGTCAGCGATCACCTTCGAGTAGTCCTTTGACAGCACCCACATCATGGGTCCACTCAACGTTGAGGGCGAGTCGGTGCTGATTGCTTGCCACCAGTCTTGCGCCTGTTCGACGGTCAACGCGACGGAGTCATCGTGGCCTGTGGAAAACGTCGCTGCGTAGGCAGGCGCCCTGTGGTCGAGTGGGCGAAGGCCCAAGCCAGCGGAAGCAACTAGAACAACCGGGGTGTAGCCCGCCGCACGGGCGGCACCCTCGAGACGAGGCACCTGAGACCATGCCTCGCCCTGGTACAACTCGCGGAGCGTCCTCTGGTCAGTGGCCCGACCTAGACTCTCGTCCCAGGCGGATGCGCGGGACTCAACCGTGCCGGGCTTGAGGTTTCGGATCCTGAGGTCATCGGACACCGGGAGCGACTTGCGGTCAGTGCACGTGACGACGATCGTCATCTGGTTGGTCACGTCTCGGCCCCTGACTTGGAAACTGTCGGTGTGTTGACGCTACTGTAGACCACAGTAAATCGTAGAGTCAGATCGCACGCCCGGCGTTGGTTATGAAGGTTGGTGGATGAGATGAAGGCCGTAGTTCTCCTCAGTGGCGGGCTCGACTCAACGACTGTGTTGGCCTACGCGAAGAGTCAGGGCTATGAGCCGTACGCGCTCAGCTTTCGCTACGGCCAACGGCACGCTGTCGAGCTCGAGGCTGCCCGTCGCGTCGCCGCGGCGCAAGGGGTTGAGGGCCACACCATCTGCGACATAGACCTCACGGCATTCGGCGGATCGGCTCTGACCGCCGACATCGATGTTCCGAAGCACGACACCGCAGAGGAAGTGGCCGAAGACATCCCGGTCACATACGTGCCTGCCCGAAACACCATCTTTCTCTCGTTCGCCCTGGCGTACGCCGAGGTGGTCGGGGCGGCAGACATCTTCATCGGCGTGAACGCTCTCGACTACTCGGGCTACCCGGACTGTCGTCCGGAGTACATCGAGGCCTTCGAACACATGGCCAACCTCGCGACGCGTGCCGGGGTTGAGGGCTCGACGTTGAAGATTCACACGCCTCTGATGGACAAGACCAAGGCGCAGATCGTTGAAATGGGCTTGGCCCTGGGCGTTGATTACGGCCTTACGAGTTCCTGCTACGACCCTGATGAGGCCGGTCGGTCCTGCGGGCATTGCGATTCATGCTTGTTGCGTCTCAGAGGCTTCGCGGAAGCGGGATCGGTCGACCCGATCAGCTATCAAGAGTCGGCATGACGTACAAAATCAAGGAGATCTTCTACACGCTCCAGGGCGAGGGCGCCCACGCGGGCAGGCCAGCCGTGTTCTGCAGATTCAGCCTCTGCAACCTGTGGACGGGGCGGGAAGAGGATCGTGACCGAGCGATCTGTCAGTTCTGCGACACGGACTTCGTTGGAACCGACGGGGAAGGTGGTGGCCGGTTCAAGAGCGCTGATGATCTGGCCGACGCAGTCGAGGCTGCGTGGCCCTCGGGGTGGACCAAGGACCGAATGGTTGTCTGCACGGGCGGCGAGCCGTTGCTGCAACTGGACGAGGCGGCCGTCGAGGCACTGAAGGCCCGCGGTTTCTACGTCGCTGTCGAAACCAACGGCACACGGGTGCCGCCACCCGGCATCGATTGGTTGTGCGTCAGCCCAAAGATTGGGGCGGACCTGGTCGTCAGCGGCGGGCAGGAACTTAAGTTCGTGTACCCACAGTTGAACGCCGACCCGTTGCAGTTCGAATCGCTGGACTTCGAGAGTTACCGAGTGCAGCCAATGGACGGTCCTGATCTAGACGCCAACGTGAGTGCAGCGGTCAAATTCTGCCTCGACCACCCCAACTGGAACCTCAGCCTTCAAACGCACAAGTACTTAGGAATCCCGTGAGCCACACCGCCGAGATCTACCGCGAGTTCACCTTCGAGTCTGCGCATCGTCTACCGAACGTTCCACAGAATCACAAGTGTGGGCGTCTGCATGGGCATTCGTATCGTGTTCAGGTGCACGTCACTGGTATCGTCGGCGCCCAGACCGGGTGGGTGCAGGACTTTGGCGACATCAAGGCCGCCTTCAAGCCTCTCGAAGATCAGTTGGATCACAACTATCTCAACGAGATCGACGGCCTAGAGAACCCGACGAGCGAAGTGCTCGCTCGCTGGATCTGGGATCGACTAGTTGGTGAAATCGACAATCTCAGTGCCGTCCAGGTTCGAGAGACATGTACGTCCGGTTGCATCTACCGGGGCGCACGATGATCCTGCCTGATATTCAGAATCAAGTGGATCTGCGCGGCATCCCGCTCGATGAGGTCGGTATCGACGGCGTGAGGATGCCGAGCACCTTCTCGGACGGGGCTACGGTCCAAGCCGGCGTTGCGTCGTTCGAGATCCTCGTGCAATTGCCCGCGGACCGGCGGGGCACGCACATGAGTCGCATGGTCGAACTGGTGCACGAGCACTTGCAGATCATCGATCCTCGCGAACTCGCTACCGTTCTGAAGCAGGTGGCGTCCCGTTTGGATGTTGCTGAGGCATCCATCGGCATCGGTCTTCCGTTTGCAACGCGCGTGACCTCGCCTGCGTCCGGCATCCAGTCGTGGCAAGCCAGTGATCTGAGCCTGCGCGCCACGCTGCGAGGGGGCGCCTTCGAACTGGTGACCACGGTCTCGAGCGAAGTCACAAGTCTGTGCCCCTGCAGCAAGGCAATCAGTGACTATGGGGCGCACAACCAGCGCAGCGTCGTCACCGTTGATGTGCACGGTCAGGACGACACCCCGTATCCAGTCCCAATTGCAGCCTTGGTGGACCTAATCCGCGGCACGGGGTCATGCCCGGTTTATCCGATCGTAAAACGCCCCGATGAGCGTTCGATCACGATGACGGCCTTTGAACATCCGGCGTTCGTCGAGGACATGGCACGAGATCTCTCGGGCCAATTGAGGACCCAGGATGTGGGCCACAGGGTGCGCATTCGCAACCTGGAGAGCATTCACAGTCACGATGCCGTCACCGCCGTCTCGTGGTGTCCCGGCACATGAAGTAGTTCGTTCACCTTCGTATAGCGAATGGTGGGCACGCACGAGTTGGCGGCGGGTTACGAGCCGTCTGTCGGCGCCCTCTGTCATCATCACTTGTAGGTCAAGAGGCGCGACCGTTACCCACCTTGGAGGGGTCGCCCGGCAACCGGTCCGCCCCGGTGCCGTCCAAGGAAGACCCGGCCGCGCCGGCATCCGTCGGCCTGGCCAGAGCGGGCCTCGGTTCAGGGGCTCCTTGGACCGAAAGGGCTGTCGATGCACGCACCCCTGTTTCCCGGGCTTCGCCGGGCAGGTTCGCTGGTCGTTCTCGTCGACGACACCCGCGCCTTCCGTGACCGACGTCCGCACCTTCAGGTGCGGCGCGGCGACAATGCGGTCGCACTCCTCAGTTTGGTCGATGATCGGCAGGTCGACGGGCTGTGGCTCGACTACGGCCTGTTGGACGCAACTACGTCCGCCGCGGCTGTTGACCATCTCGTCTCGCGGGCCGAGCGCGGAACCCCTTTGCGCGTTGGGACGATCGAGGTCCACTCGGCACGAGTCACCGAAGGACTCGAGGTCACCCAGCGTCTGAGGCGCGCTGGATATCCCGCACGACCGTGCTACGCGCAGGGCATCTGGATGCGATTCGACGCAGCAATCCACTGCGAGTGGCGACCCGGAGCCGGTGGCGGCGTCTTCGGTAATCGCAATCCAGACGACTCGCTGTACGAGCAGGCCGAGACCACGGAGGTCCTCCACGCATGATTCGCGATGCCTACCTCTCGGTGCAGCTGCGTCTTCACCGCCCTGCCGGACTCGTCGTCATCCAGAGCGCGGAGCCGGGGATCGCTGCCGGCGACGCACCTGCGCAGCCGGTCCACATCATCACGGCATACGACCTGTACGGCCGTCAGACCAACGAGACGGACAACCGGCGCGCTCAGCAAGCTCTCATCGAGCAGCTGGACGCCGCGAGCGTGTCGCATTACCCCGCGGCCGGAGCAGACCCGGCGTGGCTGCACGTCGAACCCAGCGTCGCCATCGTCGGGCTCATGCGGCAGGAGGCCGTCGACCTCGGGCGGCGGTTCAAGCAGGACGCGATCTTCGAGTGGACGGCCGACGTATTGAACGTCGTCTCGTGCAATGACGACTCCACGGTGACGCTCGGCTGGCGCCAGATCACGCCCGACGTGCGGGCCGTCGGCGCCGACCGGGCATGGCGGGAGCTCGGGCTCGCCTCTCCGTATGTGCCGATCGCCGCCGCCAGCACGGCGCTGGACCGTGCCCTCGGGGTCGAGGTGGCGGATGAGTCGCAGGCCGCGCAGCTCAACGACGTCTTCCTCGGGTTCGCGGCGGACTACTGGGCTCCGCGCGTCGAGGCGGACCAAGTGCGCTACTTCCAGCGCAGGGAGCAACAAGGCGAGGCGCACCGAGCGGCGGCGGCAGCGGCGCGCGCCTCCGAGGAGCGGCGCGACGAACGCCGCGCTGGCCAGGCGGCAGCGCGCAAGCGCAACTCGGCCCAGCACCATGAGCACGTCGAGGCAGGGTGGCCTCGGGACTGGAGGCCTCGCCACGTCCAGAAGTGGGTCGAGCTCGGCGGAGACCTCCAGGGGGCCGTCCGCTGCTCGGGGGAGGGCTGGTCGGCCTCGGACGTCCTCGATGCGGCGGCGGCGATCAGGAGTGCGACCAGCCTGCCCAACTCCGTCGGTGTCCCTGAGGAGTTGGCGGGGTGGGGCGACACCCTCTCCGACATAGCGCTGGGCAGGTGGCCGCAAGCGCCCTCTTCGACGCAGGTCTCCGTCAAGAGAAAGTTCCCGGACGGCAGGCGCGAGCGGTGGTTGGTGGTGCCTGACGGGGATGGTGCAGTCCGGGTCGAGCGCTGGGACGCGGCTCCGGCAGCAGCGCGTGAATGGACGAGCACCATCGTCGGCGTCTTCCCGACCACCGAGGCCGCGTTGGCCGGTGTGCGCGAGCTGTCGACCCTCGGTCCCGACATCGTCTGTGAGGTCAACGCCGCGCGCGACAGCCAGCTCAACCTGCTGGAGCACCTGCGCATCCCGCGAGTCGGTGTCCTCTCGGGTGCCGAAGGTGTCGACGAAGAGGCGGCCGAAGCGGCCGGGCTCGACCTGGACGAGATCGCTCGTCTCGTCGAGGGGGTGCCTTCGCGCCTGGTGCACTGCACGGTCGATGGCCAGCCCGTCGTCGCGGTCCGCAACGGCCACGGATGGCAATGGCTCTCAGTCGGCGACGACGAGATCGAGAACGGCGGGCTCGTCAGTGAGGCCCTCGTCGAGTACCGCTGGTTCAGCGAGTCCGGCGGCGCGCCGATCAGCTGGGACGGAGGCGGATCGATCGGGGTCGTGGCCCCCAAGCTCGCGGTCATCAGGCAGTGGGGCGACCTCGGTGACAGCCGCGAGTTCGTCTCGTGGCCAGCGTCCGCGAGGGGCCGCGCCGGTGTGGTCGCCCGCTGGGTCACAGAGTCCGACCTCGAGACCGTGGCGGCGCTCGTGCTCGAACCGTGGCCGGACGACGAGCAGTGGCTCGTTTGGTACGACGTGTCGATCTCGCTGGACCTCGGACTCGACGACGTGACCCGCGAGGCGCTCCGACGTCGGCTGTCCAAGGATCCCGACTACGCAACGGCGCGCGAGGCCGTCCGCCACCCGGACAGCAAGCTGGGCCGAGCACTCGCGGCAGCGCTCGAGCAAGCGTCGGAGTCCGGGTTCACCGGCGACCTGTACCGGCTGCAGTGGGTGTCCGGCGACGAGGAGGCAGCGCGATGAGCACGTTGCCCGACGGCTACCGGGACAAGTTGCCGGACGACGTCCTCGTCGAGCTCGCTGAACAGCTCGCAGACCTACCTCCCGGACCCGGGCATTCGGAGGGAGTCGAGCCGTGGCCCTGTCACGTTGTCGCAGTCTGCATCGGCGGAGACAACCGCTACTACACGCTCTGCGAAGACTGCCTCCATCGGGACGGTCCGTTCGACGACGCGCTCGACGCGGAGCGAGTGGTTCTGCAGCACAGGTGGATCACGAAGGTTGCGGAGGGCGGTGCGGGCCATCGCGGCTTCGACGCGTGCACGTGACCTGTGCTGGGGCCGGCGGGTGCGCTGCAGGCGCCGAGCACAGGACCATGTTCCGCCCGATTTGTGCATTCTCAAGACCTTGCGGGAGGGATCAGGCAGGATCGCATGGCCCTCACCCCCACGAAGTGAAGAAGGACATGAGCACACACAGCACAACACGGTCAACGGTCAGGTTCGTCGCGACCGCGGCAGCGGTCCTGGTGGTCGGCGCGACCGCCGGCTGCGGGACCAGCACCCCTCCGGCCGTCGTCGTCACCCAGACCGTCGCCGTCCCGGCGGTCCAGACCGTCACTGAGACGGTCGAGGCCACGGCGCCGGCCCCAGCGCCCGAGACCGCCGACGCGGTCGTGGACTCGAGTCCGGCGGTGCCGAGCAAGGTCACCGTCCCCGACGGCGTCGGCATGAACTACCAGGACGCGCAGGATGCATGGCGAGCGGTCGGCCTCCACGTCGCTCCGGCAAACGACGCGACCGGCGCGAACCGGATTCCTGTTCTCGATGCCAACTGGGTGGTGCTGTCCCAGGACCTGAAGCCTGGCAGCAAGGTGGCTGCCGACTCTTTCATCACCGCCACCATCAAGAAGTACACCGACGGGTGATCATCGCTCGGCTCACCAACCGGTGACAGCGCCTCGGTCCCGCCCCCTCTCAGAGCGGGACCCGAGGCGTTCGGCGGCTACCTTGTCGAACCGTAGAGCCCACGGTGCCAGCCTTCGGGTGTCGTTCGGCGAATGATGCGTCTCAGGCCACGCCGGCGCGGTCCGCGATGACGGCGGCCTGCACGAGGTTGTCGACGCCGAGCTTGATGCAGGCGCTCGCGACGTGCGTCTTGACCGTGGTCTCGCTGACGTAGAGCTCGCGCGCCAGCTCGGCGTTCGACAGCCCACGGACCGGGCCCGCGGCCACCTCGCGCTTGCGTGGTGTCAGCGTGGCGACGAGCCGGGCAGCCTCAGCGCGCTGCGTTGCGAGCGGGTCCTCACGGACGTGAGTGAACAGCTGCGCCGCGGTCTTCGGCGACACCGCTCCGAGTCCGCCGGCGATGTTGCGGATGCCGCCGCAGATCTCCTCGGGCGACGCCGTCTTGAGCAGGAACCCGTCGGCGCATACCGCCACCGCCCGCCGCGCCACGTCGGTGTCGAACACGGTGAACATCAACACCTTCGGGCCTCGGGACGCGCCTTGATCGCGGCGATCGCCTCGATGCCGCCAACGCGGGCCATCCGCACGTCGAGCACCACGACATCCGGCCGGCGCGCCTGGATGGCACCGACCATCTCGTCGCCGTCGCTAACCTCGGCCGTCACCTCGAGGCCGCCGGCCGCGCCGAGCATGAAGCGCCGGCCGGTCCGCGCCACGGGGTCGTCGTCGACGAGCATCACGCGGATCGGTGGCCGGCGCTGGTCGTCAGTCATGGATCGCATCCCTGTCTCGGTCGGGTTGGTGCAACGGCAGCCGGATGGACACCCGGAAGACGCCGTCGGTGTCCACGCCCGCGGTCATGTCGCCGCGATAGTGCTCGACCCGCTCGCGGACGCCGCTCAGCCCGACGCCTCGCCGCGCCGGCCCTCGTGCGTCGGCCCCGGTGTCCGTGTGAGGCTGGAAGCGGCTGGCCTTCAGGTCGCCCCGGCAAACGACGCGACTGGCTCCCACCGCGTGCCGGTCCTCGACAGGAACTGGGTGGTGCTGGCCCAGGACCTTGAGGCTGGCAGCAAGGTCGCCGCTGACTCCTTCGTCACCGCCACCATCAAGAAGTACTCCGACGGGTGGCCGGGTCCTGCCCCTGCCCTTTGGGCAGCGGGCGCGATCGACACGACATACGGTCAAAGGACATCGACAGGGAAGAAGGTGCGCCGTGCCGCAGTACAAGGTCGTCGAGCTTCGTGAGGGAATGCTCGGCGGGAAGATGTCGGGCGACAAGCTCGAGAAGGTGCTCAACGATTACGGCTCGAAGGGCTGGTCGCTCAAAGCGATCACGTCCGTCGACGTCAAGGGGCGCATAGGACCAGGCGGCGTCAATGGCGTCCTCGTGACCTTCGAGAAGGCCGACTGACCTGGGCGCACCTCCCTGACGGCGCCCGACGCCGCGTGTTCGGCTACCCCGACACCACCGTGGCGCCTACCGGTGCGTCCCCGATGCGGGCGACCAACTCGTCGGCCGTCACGAGCTCGGCGAAGAACGTGCCGACCGTCGCAAGGGAGGCACGCTGCACCTCGTCCACGGACAGCCCGGGCACGCCGCCGGTGGTCGTGGCGTCGCTGACGAACAAGACCCGAATGTCGCGGACCATGGCCTCTCGTGCGGTGGTCTCGCAGCAGACGTTCGTCTCGATGCCCGTGACGATGATCGTGTCGACGCCGAGCCGGCCCAGACGCTCCTCGAGGTGCGTGTCGTAGAAGGCACCGAAGTGCGGCTTCTCGAGCAGTTGGTCCGAGGGGTCGATGACCAGGTCCGGATGGAACGCCGCCGTCTGCGACGAGCGTTCCAGCATGCCTTCCCTCACGACATCGAACTGCTCACCGAGGATGCGGAGGTCAGCATCGGCTGCCACCGCGTGCCGCACGTGGATCACCGGTATGCCGGCGGCGCGGCACGCCGCGGCGAGGCGGTTGATGCGCTGGGCGACGGCCAAGCCGTCGACCGCCATCTCGACGAAGACGTTCTGCACGTCGATGTTTACCAGCGCCATACGCTATGGCGCGACCTCGAACTGCATCATGCTGCGCCTTCCGGGTGCCGGCCGACCGTAGGAACAGGCTAGGGCTGCGAGGGGCGTCCCTTCAGGGAATCGCCCAGTCAACACGGTCGACCGAGATGGCGTATGCCGTGTGGCCTGCCTTGCTCGGTACGCGGCGACGCCGACCAGGTGGCGGTTGCTCGAGTCAGTCGCAGTTGGGGCAGGGGCCGGAGACGGGCATCTCCATGAAGCAGGTCGGGCAGACCGCACCGCGGCGAGCCTCGGTCGCCGCCGTCGCGCGCGGCGTGCTCGCGCGGACCACCCGGGCCTTAGCCGTCAGCGTCGGCACCGCGTCGGCGGGCACGTCGGCTCCCCAGTGTCGGTAGCACTCGAGCCGTGCGGCGGCCGCGCTGTTCTCGCGCTCGAGTGGGTCGGTGATCGGGGCCTTGCCAGCGACACGGAGCGCCTCGTCGTAGCCGGCGCCGACCTGGCCGTCGTCCTTGCGGACGACCAGTGACGCGAGCGGCGGCTCGTTGCGCACGTGGTTGACCTTCACCAGATCGGCCAGCAGCGCACCGATCCAGTTGCGCATCTGCGACTTGGTCCGCAGCGACGTGCGGCGCTGGACCTCCTCCGCGAGCTCGGAGTAGGTGATGACGGCGTTGTAGCGACCCGCGGTCTCCACGAGCACCTCGTAGGCGTGCTTCGCCCAGTAGGGCTGGGCGAACTTCGGAGTCACGAACGTCTCCTGGTCAGACATGGGCAGTCATCCGCTTCCTTCGTGGTGCAGTCGCCGAACCCCCAGTCTCCACCCTTCGCCTCGGCGGCCGTCACCCACCCACTGACGAGTCATCCGCTTATCGCTCGGTGGGCTCAGACGCAGCACCGATCCAGTCGATCATCTCGTCGGTCGTGGCGACCTGGGCGAAGAAGGTGCCGACCGTGGCCAGCGAGGCGCGCTGCACCTCGGCGACTTCCATCCCCGGCACCCCACCCGTCGTCGTGGCATCGCTCATGAAGAAGGCGCGCACGTCGCGGACCATCGCCTCGCGCGCCGTCGTCTCGCAGCAGACGTTCGTCTCGATGCCGGTGATGATGATGGTGTCGACACCGAGCAGCTCGAGCCGCGTCAGCAGGTCGGTGTCCTGGAAGGCGCCGAAGTGCGGCTTCTCGAGCACGTGGTCGGACGGGTCCATGACCAGCGACTCGTGGAACGCGGCAGTGTGGGACGTGCGGTCCAACATCCCCTCTCGCACCGGCGGGAACATCTCGCCGAGGATCCCGAGATCGGCGCCCTCGGCCACCGCGTGCCGGACGTGGATGACCGGGATGCCGGCCACACGGCATACCTCCGCCAGGCGGTTGATGCGATCGACCACGGCAGGCGCATCCCACGCCATCTCGACGAAGACGTTCTGGACGTCGATGTTGAGCAGGGCCATCCGGCTCGGGTCGACCTCGAACTGCATCATGGTGCGCGCCTTTCGGTCGCCTCGGCCCCCTGGGTGCACGCTACGGCTCGCCGGCCCATCGCCACCGACGAATCAGACCAGCAGCGCCGCCACTCGTCAGTCGAGCGGGTCCCGGGTCGCGCGCGTCAGCACCGCCAGGCAGAGGGCGCCCACGCCACCCCAGAGCACGAACGAGCTTGCCCACCGTGCGTCCGGCTCACTCGGGAAGACGTCGACCCAACGCGAGAGCGGGTTCACGACGGCCAGCGCGATGACCACCGTCAGCAGGGCGCCACCGACCGCGTCCCCGGGCTCGGCGAAGTGCCGTCGTAACGTGGCGGCGGAGGCGACGGCCACGAGCACGCAGCCCGTCAGCCAGAGCATGACCCCGAACCGAGCGCTCACCCCGCTCCTGACCGTCAGGACCCCGACCCCGAGCGTCCCCACGACGAGCACCCCACCTGCGACGAGGAGTCGGGCTCCACTGCGCTGTCGCAGTGACGTGGGCGTTCCCCCGACGGCCTCCGCCGCCGCCTCGTCGAGGACGTATGCCGTCGCGGCCGCGAGGACGGCCACGCCCACCACCAGCGTGGTGCCCGCGACGGCGCTGGTGGTCCACGTCGCCGCGACCCCGACGAGGAGCAGCCCGGCGACAGTCAGGGCCGCCACGGGCCGCCACGGGATGCCCGCTGCCGGCCCGAGCGTGCGAGTCGCGTTCACTTCGAGACGAGGACGACGCTGTGGCCGTCGGGGTAGGAGCGCACCGGCTCGCTGAGCCCGCCGGCGGAGGCCAAGCCGTAGGTGAGGACGGAGAGGGCGACGAGGACCACGCCGATCCGGACGAGACGCCGCCGCGTCCGACCCTCCGACCGCCACAGCAACGCGGCCAGGGCGGCAAGGCCGCAGAGCGTGAGGGTCCACGCGAGGTACCACGCCGGCGACCCGGTCAGGCTGGTGACCGCGACGTAACCCTGCGCTGCGTTAGTGAAGATGCCGAGGGGCTCGAACAGCCTGACCCAGCGGTACCACTCAGCTGGTGCTGACTCGGTGTTGGTGAAGACGCCGAGGACGCCGAAGGTCCACACCACCACCGCCAGCACGAGGACGGCTGACGCGCCGCGGAAGCGCCACCACCGGCCGGCAGCGACGCCGAGCAGGGTCCCGCCGACGGAGCAGGCGATCGAGTTCTGCACGAGGACCGTCGCGACCGCTGCGGGCGAGAAGGGGCCATACATCCAGGCCGGCGCGCCCAACGCCGACGGGCCGATGGCGTAGTAGAGGACGAGCCACGCCGAGGCGACGAGCGCAGGGACACCAGCCATCAGGCAGAGCGCGGCCGTCCGGGTCGTGACGGAGGTGGGCGACGCCTCGAGCAGCTCACCGGCCCCGTGGAAGGACCGCGTCAGGTGGTAGGCGGTGATCATCGAGGAAACCCCCACCGTCAGGGCGACGACGGGCAGGCTGAGCGAGTCGCTCGTGACCTGGTGTGCCTCCTCGTTGAGGGCCATGGCCGTGAAGACGACGCCGAGCGCCGTGCCCACGAGGAACATCGGGTGTCGCGCGAAGCGCCACGCCTCGATGCGGGCGAGCGCGGCGAACGGGCTCCGGTAGCCGCCGCGCGGGGCGAGGGCGGTCGTCACGGCAAGGGCGTCCTGCGGGGTGCTGGTCATCACGCCACCTCCGCCGAGGTCGTGGCGTCAGCGGTGGCGGCGGCCGTTGCGCCCCGGAGCAGCAGGTAGGCGTCCTCGAGGCTGGGCTCGACGAGCTCGGCGCCTCTCGGCACTGACTCCCCGACGTTGCGATAGCGCCCGGACGCGGTGCGCCACGACGCCTGCGCCGCTGCATCCGGCGCAGCGGCCATCCAGACACGTCCGGCCGCGAGCGACACCAGCTGGGGCACCGTGCCGTCGAAGTGCACCCGCCCGGCATCGAGCACGACGACCCGGCGGCACAGCGCGGCGACGTCCTCGGTCTGGTGCGTCGAGATGACCATCGTCGACGTCGCGGCGATGTCGGCGAGCACGCCCCGCAAGGACGCGCGCTGCTCGGGGTCGAGCCCGGTCGTCGGCTCGTCCAGGACCAGCAGCTCCGGTGTGCCGAGCAGGGCCTGGGCCAGGGCGACCCGGCGCCGCTGCCCACCCGAGAGACGACTGATGCGCTTCGTCGCGACGTCGCCGAGGCCGACGAGGTCGAGCACCCGTCTCACCTCGGTGGTGCGAGTCCCACGGTCGGCCCACTCCTTGAGGACTGCCATGTAGTTGACGAAGGCGAAGGTGGAGAACCCGCGCGGGAAGCCGAGCTCCTGCGGTTGGTAGCCGAGCCGCCGCCTGATTTCGGTGCGGGCATCCGGCCGGCTCGGGTCGCGGCCGAGGAGCCGCACCTCGCCGGCGTCGGGTCGCAGCACCGTCGCCATGACGCGGAGCATCGTCGTCTTGCCGGCGCCGTTCGGACCGAGCAGGCCGGTGATGCCGGGCCCGAGGTCGAGGTCGACGTCGTCGAGGGCCGCGAGGGAGCGGTAGCGCTTGGTGACACCGCGCAGGGAGACCGGGGTCGAGCTGGTTGCGGTCATGACGCGATCCTTCCGATCGTGCCGAGTCGCCGGGCTCGAAGGACGAGGACGGGCGGCCCGATGAGGAGCATGAGGACGTAGAGGACGAGGTACTGAGGCGCGAAGACGGCCCAGATCGTGTCGAGGCGGGAGGCCGCGCCGGTGGCGATGACCCAGACGACGGTGATGGCGCTCGCCGGGCGCCACGGCCCGAACCACGTCGAGAGAGCGAGGACCGCCGCGGTGAAGCCCAGTGCCGGGAGGAGCCACACCCACGCCGCCGACTCGGGGAAGACGAACTGGCCGACGAGGACGACGGGGAGCGCGGCGAGGAGCACGGCGGCGGTACGGAGCAGGAGCAGACGTGCGAGCGGGTACGGCGTCGAGCTCTCCTGCTCCAGCGCCGGCCCCGCCTCCGGCCCGAAGGCCGTCGCCACGGCGAGCACCGGCACGATCGGCGCCACGACGAGGAAGACCATGACGCTGCCGTTGCGCGCGGCCACGGCCCCACCGACCGCGAAGGCGACGGCGAGGGCGACCGCGCAGATCCACGACCCGCGCAGCGCCGGCGCCGCGGCCACGAGCATCGCGTCGCCGGGCGGCAGGCCGATCCGCACGAGGAGCCGCTCCAGCAGCGACACGCGTGGCACCTCGATCTCGTCGCGTACGGCGCCCCAGACGGCCGCCAGGTCCGGCAGGTCCGGCAGGTCCGGCGCGTCCGGAACCTCGGAAAGCGCTGGTGGCTCAGGCTGCCCGGGACCCGCTGCGTCCGAGAGGGGCGTGACGTCGGGAAGGGAGCTGACGGCATACGCCATCGGTGGCAGCTCGGCCGCGACACCCGCCTGGCACTGCGGGCACCGCACGAGGTGCTGCTCGAGCGACATCGACGTGACGGCGTCGGCCTCGCCGCGGACCCAGGCGCGCAGGTCGTCCGGCCGCACGTGGCGCGTACTCATGACGACGCTCCTTCCAAGAGGCTCGCCCGCAGGCGCGCCCTCGCGCGGTGGGCCCGCGTCTTGACGGTGTTCTGGGGGATGCCCAGCAGGCGCGCGGCCTCGCGGGTGGTGAGGCCGTCGAGCACGGTCGCCTGCATGACGGCGCGCAGCTCGGGGGACAGGGTGGCCATCGCCCGACCGAGGTCGCCGTACTCGACGCCGAGGAGCAGCTCGTCCTCGGCGGTCGGCGAGGCAGCGCCGGAGGCCGCCGGGTCGCGCAAGAGCACGACGTCCCGGCGCGACCGGAGCCGGCTGACGAGCCGTCTGATCGCGATACCCCACATCCACGCGCCGACCTCGCCCGTCCCCTGGTAGCGCCGGGCCCCCTGCCACACGGCCACGAAGGTGTCCTGGAGGACATCGGCCACGACCTCACGGTCGTTGCAGCGTCGCATCAGCCGGACCGAGAGCCACGGTGCGTGACGCTCGTAGAGCCTCTCGAGGGCGCCGACGTCCCCGGAGGCCAGCGCCTCGAGGAGGGACTGGTCGTCGGGAGCGACGAGTGGTGCCACATCTCTACTGTCGACCCGGAGGGCCGGATCGGTTCTCGGTATGGCGGCGAAGTGCGGTGCCGGGGCGTCAGCGGGGAGGCAGCTCGCCGCCCGTCTCGGTGGCGATGACGTGCATGACCGCGTTGATCAGGGCCAAGTGGGTGAACGCCTGCGGGAAGTTGCCGAGGTGGCGCCCGGTGTGGGTGTCGATCTCCTCGGCATACAGCTCGAGCGGCCCGGCGAAGGAGAGCAGCTTCGCGCACAGCTCGTGCGCCCGCTTGTGCTCGCCGATCTCCGACAGCGCCGACACGAGCCAGAACGAGCAGATCGTGAAGGTCCCCTCCTCGCCGGAGAAGCCGTCGTCCGTCTCGTCGACGCGATAGCGCAGCACCAGCCCGTCGACGGTCAGCTCGTCCGCGATCGCGAGGACCGTCGCCCGGATCACCGGGTGGTCCGGTGGCAGGAAGCGCACGAGCGGCGCGAGCAACAGCGAGGCGTCCAGAGCCGACGCCCCGTAGTACTGCGTCAGCACCCCACGCTCGTCGACCCCGTGCTCGAGGATGTCGGCCATGATCTCCTCGGCGGCCAGCTCCCACTCCGCGGCCTGCGAGTCCTCGCCGATCATCGATGCGAGCTTCGCCCCGCGGTCGACCGCGACCCAGCACATGATCTTCGACGACGTGAAGTGCTTGAGCTCGCCGCGCACCTCCCAGATGCCGGCGTCCGGCTCCTGCCAGTGCTTGAGCGCCGACCGGACCTGCTTGCCGAGGATCGGCCAGATGCGCCCGTCGAGGTGGTCGGCGACCTTGGAGTGAAGGTAGACCGAGTCGAGGAGCGCGCCCCAGACGTCGTGCTGCACCTGGGAGTGCGCGGCGTTGCCGATGCGCACGGGCCGCGACCCGGCATACCCCGATAGGTGGTCGAGCTCGAACTCTGGCAGCTCGCGCTCCCCGCCGATGCCGTACATGATCTGCAGGTCCTCGTCGCGCTCGGCCATGTCGGCGATGAACGAGAAGAAGTCCACGGCCTCCCAGTCGAACCCGAGCGAGTACATCCCCCACAGCGCGAACGTCGCGTCACGGATCCACGTGTAGCGGTAGTCGTAGTTGCGCTCTCCGCCGATGGTCTCCGGCAGCGACGTCGTCGACGCGGCGGCGATGGCGCCCGTCGGCGCATACGTCAGTCCCTTGAGCGTCAGGGCACTTCGCTGGAGGTAGCTGCGCCACGGGTGGTCGGGGAAGCGACCGCGGGCAAGCCAGTGCTGCCAGTGGTGGGCCGTCCACACGAGTCGCTGGTACGCCTGCCCGAAGTCGGTCGGCGGCGCCTTCTCACCCCACGAGAGTGCGATGTAACGGACGTCGCCCTCCCTGAGCAGGGTTCTCGCAGCAGCCTGCCCGCCCTCGAAGCCGAGCCGCAGGTCCGTCGTCAGCGTGAGCACCACATCCGACCCCGCGCCGGTCGCGCGGCCCTGGTGGTAGCCCAGGTCGGTGTAGTCCCACGTCACCGGCTGGCGCCCGTAGTCGAGCACCGGCTCGCACTCCATCACCGTCTGCACCTCGCCCGACACGCAGCGGATCGTCCGCAGCAGCGTGTGCTCCGCGTCGTAGTCCATCGGCGTGCGCCGGTGCTTCGGCGACACGTCCTCGTCGTGGCGCCACGGCCCGATGAGCAGCACGTCGCGCACGATGATCCAGCCCGTCGGCGTGCCCCAGCTCGTCTCGAGAACCATGGTGCCCGGCAGGTAGCGCCGCGCCGTCGGCACGCTGACGTCGGACGGCCCGAGCCGGAAGCGCCCCGAGTGCCGCCCGAGCACCGCCCCGAAGACGCTCGGGGAGTCGAGGCGCGGCACGCACATCCAGTCGACGTCACCGCCCGGTGCCACGAGGGCCGTCACCTCACCGTCGGACAGGAACCCGTAGTCCGCGATCGGAACCGCCTTCACGTGCCTGGTCGGCCCCGCCGCGCCCGGTGCGCTCGTCGGGGCGTGCGAGATCGCGATGTCGGCAGCTGCGTCCATGTCCTCAGAATCCTCGGCACCCGCCGGCATCACAAGACCCGCGTCGACCGATCCACGGCCAGGGCGAGGCGCGGGCGGAGCCGAGGGAGGTGGCCTCCGCGCTGGTCCATGACGCCCGTCCAGCCGTGAGGAGTCACGACGTAGACGTCACCATCGATCGCACTGGTGAGGTGGTTGCTGTAGCGCCACGCCTGAAACCATCGGTGCTCGGCGATGGTGTCGATGACCCGGCCCTCGCGGCACACGACCGTCACGAGCAGGTGAGTGATCGGGCTCCGGCCCCGCGGAGTGCCTGTCCGCTCCGGGACGAGGTCGACCGCGACACCGCGCAGCCGAGCACTTGCGTCATACGGGTCCCAGCACGGCTGTGGTTCGGCCGGATCCGGCACCACGGAGGCGCCGACCACCTCCTGGGTCTCGAGCTCCAGGGCCGCCACCACGACGCGCCCCGAGACCAACGAACACACGTCATCGATGGATTGCAGCACGAGCTCTGGGTCCTCGAGCTCCCAACGCTCACGAGATCTGGTCATGGCTCGACCGTGCCAGCCACCCGGGTGTTCCTGTCGAGGTTGTCCCCAGCAGCGCGCCGCCGCACAGCGGTCGCTGATCGCCTGTGGATGACGCCCGCCCACGAGCGGCTCGCGCTGGTTGGCTCGACGCCAGCACTACTGCTTCTGCGACCGGCACGGAGGACCGATGGGATACAGCACGCACTATCTCGGCCGACTCGACATCAGGCCGCGCCTGCGCGAGCCGGAGATCGAATGGCTCCGTGCCTACGCCGAGCTCATCGATCCGCGAGAGCAGGGCTACGACGTCCCTATGAACCCGCGGGCCGAGAGAACCGAGCGGGCGCGCGGCTCGGGCAGGGGCGTTGCGACGCTGAGCGACCCGGACATCCTGACCCCGTGGGGGATGTGCGACTGGGCCCCTTGTGTCGAAGGGTGCTGCCTGCGCTGGCGTGAGGCCGAGAAGTCCAACCACGCCGTGCCGTGGCTCGAGCACCTCGTCGGCCACTTCCTCGGCCCCGACGGCCTGGCCCGCGGTGCGCGCCCGGACTTCCAGGACTTCACCTTCGACCACGTCGTCAACGGCGTCATCGCGGCCGAGCGGGGGGACACGCGCGAGCTCTACCTGATCCGTGTCGTCGACAACGTCATCACCACCGAGACGCTCGTCGCCGGTGATCCCTCGGGTTGGTGAGTCAGATGACTACAACGCCTCATGAGGTGGTCACCATGAGCGGTCAGCGGGTCGGGATCCGTGAGCTGAAGAGCCGGCTGAGCGAGTACGTCGACCGTGCCCGAGCGGGCGAGACGCTCGTCATCACCGACCGCGGCCGACCTGTCGCCGAGATCCGCCCGCTGTCCGGCCGCACGGCCCTCGAGACCCTCCTCGATGAGGGACTCGCGACGCGCGCACACCCCAAGCGTCCGTCACCCGAACCCCTGGCGGTCGACGGTGGGATCGGCGACCTCGTCGGCGACCAGAGCCGGTGATCCTCTACCTCGACACGTCGGCCGTCGTGCCCCTGCTCGTCGCCGAACCCACCTCCGCCCGCTGCCGACGGCTCTGGGACGACGCCGACGACGTCGTCTCCTCCGTGGCCCTGCGACCTGAGGCCGCCTCCGCTCTGTGGCGAGCCCAGCTTTCCGGTCGCATCAGCGCCGGTCAGCACACCGAGCTGCTCGACCACCTGGCCGAGCTGATCGGGCAGATGCACCTCGTGGTCGTCGACGACCGATTGTCCAGGCAGGCAGCCGACCTGGCCTCGACCCACGGCCTCCGGGGCCACGACGCCGTCCATGCCGCCACTGCCCTGTTGGTCGTCGGGCAGGAGGGGCTGGCCGCCTCGGGCGACCGCTCGCTGCTCGCGACCTGGCAGGCCGCGCACCTCGCGACCTGCGACGTCGGCGCCGCGACGTAGGACGCCAGACGCACCGAGGGCGTATGCCGTCCGCTTCCGCAAGAGCCCCGCAAGAGTCCCGCAAGGTCCCACGAATTCGGACATTCGCGCGCGTGCGCGGGTCTCCACTGGAGTGAGTCGTCCACCGACGACGCAGACTTCGGCGGTTGGCCCGTTGTGGTACGTGAACCGTCACGGGGCCCGAGCTCGCATCGCGAGGCGGGCCCCATTGTCATCCCGGGCGCGCCCTGCGACAGTGCTCCGCCCCGTGGGGCAGTGACGCAGGCGCCCACCGGCCAACCGGCCAACGAGCCAACGAGCGAATCAGCCAAACAGGCGTCAGGCGACGGCGATGTCGACGAGCAGCTCGGCGGCCAGTCGCTCCAGGTCCGCCCGCAGTGCGGCCGAGTCCGACCCACCCGGCACCCGCACGACGACGTGCGCCTCGAAGAGCAGTCCGCCGGCCATCGGCGCCTCGCGCGTCCCCGTCGTCATCGTCTCGATCGACAGCTCGTGCCGGCTCAGCACCGACGACACCTCGCGGACGATGCCGGGGCTGTCGTTGCCGAGCAGGTCGATCGTCAGCCGCTGCGCGTCGGCGTCATCAGCGATGCCCGAGGCCTCGGCCCCCGGGTGCGACGTCACCTCGAGCAGGCCGTCGAGCTCGCGCAGCGCGGCCGTCAGCGCATCCACCCGTTCACCGGGCACACCCACGACGACGATGCCGGCGAACTTGCCGGCCAGCTCCGCGAGCTGGCTGTCCTCCCAGTTGCCGTCGTGCGCGGTGACGACGTCCGCGAGGGCACTGACGAGGCCGGCGCGGTCGTCGCCGATGACGGTGAGCACGAGTCTGGGCACATCCGCAGCCTACTGACCGACCGCGCCACACGGCATACGCAAGCGGGGGAAGGCGCCGGGCCGGGTGCACCCGCTTTTTGAGTGCAACCCGGCCCGGTCAAAGGTGGCCGCTCAGCTGGCGGCCTGGGCCCCGACGAGGTCATCCGGCTCGTCGGGGGATCTGGGGGAGCCCGACAGGTGGTCGGGATCGGGAGGGGTGTCGGACGGGCGGCGCTCGGCCAGGCCGGCCATGCCCCACCGCACCGCCGCCGTGCCGAGGTGCCCGAGCGGCCGCGCCAGGAGCGTCGAGACGACACCGGGCAACGGGATGCCGAGCATCTCGCGCGCCCACCCGGGCAGCAGGGACACGCCCCCGGAGGCGAGCGTCCCGTAGCCCGGTCGAGCGTAGAAGGGCAGCGGCGGGTCGAGCAGGAGGAAGCGCGCGGCCTCGCGGGCGGCCGGCGACGTCTCGAGCTCCGGGCGGTAGGAGGCGAGGACGGCCCGCAGCTCGGCGACCGAGGTGGGCGGGTCGATGACGCCGAGGCGCCTGGCCGGGATGCCGGCCTGCGCGACGTAGACGTCGGCCTCAGCCTCGGTCAGGGGCGCGTCGCCGAAGGTCTGGTAGCCCCGGAGGAAGGAGTCGATCTCGGCGGCGTGCACCCACATCAGCAGGTGCGGGTCGTCGGCGCGGTAGGGCCGCCCGAGGTGGTCCTTGCCGCGCACCCGCTCGTGGATCGAGCGAACCGTCGCGATGGCCTCCTCGGCGTGCTCGACCGTGCCGAAGGTCGTCGTCGCGAGGTAGTGGCTCGTGCGCTGGAGCCGGCCCCACGGGTCGCTCTTGTAGCCGCTGTGGCCGGCGACCCCGGCCATCGCCATCGGGTGCAGCATCTGCAGCAGCAGCGACGTGACACCGGCCGGGAACATCGACGCGTCGGCGTGCACGCGCCACACCGGGTCCTCGGGGGTGAACCACCGCTCGCCCTCGGCGCCCCAGATCCGCTGCGCACGGGCGGGCGCCTCATCGCCCGCGACCTTGCTACGCAGCATGAGGCCGAGCCGGCGCTGGACCAGCTGGGCACCTGCGGTGTGGCTCATGGTCGACAACATAGGCGCAGGTCAGCGGCGTCCGTTAACGGCCTGTACAACCTTTGCTGAGTCACCCCAGTGTGATGCGGATGCCGGCGCGCGGACCACGGGGCCGGACGCGGTCGGTGACCGCTGCGACGGCATCGCCCAGGCGGGCCATGACGTACTTGCGGCCGATGGCGCGCTTGACCGCGGCGACGCCCTCCGGGCTGCGGTCGACAACGGCCGTGCCGGCATACGTCGGTGCCCCGTCGGGCACGCGCCCACGCACGTCGCACGGCCGCAGCTCGACCCGCGAGGTGTGCGCGAGCCGCTTGAGCTTGCCGCTCGGGTCGACGGTGATGACGACGAGATCGCCCGCGTCACGCGAGATCCACACGGCTGACGACACCGGGGCCCCCGTCCGGCGGAACGTCGTCAGCGACACGTAGCGGTTGGCGTTGACGACGTCGAGGTCGTCCGGCATCGGGTTCACGCCGTCAGCGTATGCCGGGTCGCCGGTCCCAGCCTGTGCCGAGGACGTGCCCCGACGACGTCTTCAGGCGAGCGACCGGACCACCGCGACGACACCGATGGCGAGGGCCGTCGCCGCCATGAGCGCCGCGGTCGTCGTCGCCGTCGTGCCGGCCCGTCCCGGCCGTCGCGCCAACGCTGCGGCCGTCGCCGTGAACGCGGCGAGGAGGAGCCCGAGGGTCATGAGGTTCGCCGCGTCCCCGCGTCGCTGCGAGGAGTCGACCGCCTCGTGCTGGGCGGCGAGGAGCCGGTCGTAGTCCGCCGGCTCGGACGTCACCATCGCGACGACGTCGGCCGGGACCCCGTCGGACTCGGTGGGCGGCTCCGTCATCGCGCCCGCGACCCGCGCCCACGTCGACGCCGCGGCGGCGTCGGCCTTCGCGAGCTCGGGCTGGCCCGGCACGTCGTCTCCGACGGCGACGAACTGACGTGCGAGAGAGAGCATCCCGAGCTGCACCTGCTCCTGCTGGCTCCGGAGCGCGAACGAGCTGTAGAGCTGGCTCGCGAGCAGGGAGCCCGTGATGGTCGTTGCCCGCCGTGACGACTCGGCGTCGTCGCGCGCCGAGCCGCTCGAGAGCACGAGCTGGGCCGCGGTGAGGACCGGCAGCAGCAGCCACGCGACGAGAGCGACGGCTGCGGCCAGGCGCTGGGCTCGGGTCCGTTCCTGCCACGGCTGGGGCACGAGCCCGACGTCGTCGTCGCCGTCCGGCGTGCCTGGAGCGTGCGGGCGCGTCGCTGCCTGCGCCCGGTGACGGTTGCCCGCCGTGCGGACGACGACGAACGCGGCCGCGGCGACGACCGACATCGCCGCGAGCCGCAACGCCCACGCCGCTCGCGCGTCACCGTCGGCGACGGCGTCCACGACGCCTTGAGGGTCGGCCCCCGTCAGGGTGAGCGCGTCCGCGAGACGCGAGCTCACGGCATACCCGTGGTCGCCTCGCTCGTAGTCCGCGGACAGCAGGGAGCTGCCCGCCTGCTGCAGCCCGGCCCGGAGCTCGCCGGCGGTCTTGCGCAGCGTCGCCGCCTCCGCGGCCGCGAGCCGGCTGCCGGGCGTGGCGAGACCCCGCGACGTGACCGCGTCGGACGCGTCCTGGAAGGCGTCGGCCCGCACCTCGAGCAGCGCGAGGTCGAGCGCGACCGGAGCCTGGTCCTGGTAGAGGTGACGCACCTCCTCGACGGTCAGCGCCATCGAGCGAGTCTCGAGCCGGGTCGACTGCAGCCAGTCGCCGCCCGCCTGGGCAGCCAGCCACGTGCCGCCCGCGAGCAGCGCCGCGACAAGGACCGAGGCGGCGACCTGCGCCGGGTTCGAGCGGATCCGCGCCGCCCACCCGTCCAGACGTCCGGCGGCACGTTCGGCCGGGGAGTCGGGCACGCTCACCGGGGCGCCTCCTGCGTCATCGGCTCGTAGCTCACTGATCCGAATGTGCCCACGAGGACGAGGTTCTCGCCCTGGCGCGACCACGTGTACGTCTCCTTCGACAGGTCGTCGAGCGGCCGGCCGTCGTAGCTGCCGGACGGCGAGTCCGGGTCGTGCAGGGTCTGCGTGCCGCCCTGCGGGGTCAGCACCAGCGTCGAGCCCGTCACGTCGACCACGCCCTTGGTGCCGATGTCGAACTCGAAGGTGCCGCTCGAGCGCGACTGCATGAGCACCTCCGCTCGCTCGAACCGGCCGTCCGGCCGGAAGGTGTAGAGCACCTCGGCCGATCCCTGGTCGAGGCTCTGCCACGTGCCCGCGAGCTCACCCGGGACGGCCGCGTCCGGCACGGGCGCCGGGCTGGAGGTCGGGGTGGAGGTCGAGGTGGGTGCCGGGGCTGGAGTCGACGTCGGGGGCGGCGCTGGAGTGCGTGTGACCGTGACGGTCGCCGGGCTCGGCGTCGCCCCCGGCGGTGCCGACGAACACGCGGTGAGCAACAACGGGCTCACCGTCACCGCGGCTAGCGCGAGCATCGCGGTCCGGCGCCGCCGGGTCCGGCCCGGAGGCTGCGAGGTGCTGTCGTGGTGGTCCAGGTGCTCGGGCATCGGGCTCGCCCTCCTCGTGCCGGGCGCCTCGACGGCGCCCCTTCTGATCGGACGGTCGAGCCCGGTTGGTGATACATGGCGACGGGCCCCGTCGGCCCCCGGTCGCCCAGCGTCGTGCACACAATGGGCCATGGCGCTCGCGCTCTGCCTGCTGCTCGACCGCAGGTCCGACCGTGCCGTCCGCGCGCTCTGGGAGCGGCTCGAGGAGGACGGCGTCCCGACGCTGCTCACCCACACCCACGGCCACCACGTGCCCCACCTGTCGTATGCCGTCCTGCTGGCCTGGGAGCAGGAGGCAGCCCGCGCCGCCGTGGTCGGCCTGGGCGACGGGGGGCCGGTCGAGGTCTCGGTGCAGGGCACGGTCGTCTTCCCGCGCGGACGCGTGGCGCTCGCCGGCTCAGCCTCGGTCGCTCTCGCCTGCCGACAGGCAAGGGCGGTCGAGGGGCTGCGTGCCACCGGCGCGACGATCCACCGCCACTACGAGCCCGGTTACTGGATGCCGCACGTGTCGGCGACGACCGGGGTGCCCGGCGCGCGGCTGCAGACCGTCGTCGACGCGGTGTCCGACCGGCTGCCGCTGACGCTGCGGTGCGACCGGGCCGCCCTCATCGACACGACCGACGGCACGACGTGGGACCTGTCCGGAGTGCCCTGACGAGGCCGGTATGAGTACCGGTGCCCAGTATCGACAGGGGCGCCCGTGTCTCTTCTCCCCGACCAACAAACCTTCGGGGAGAGACACACGACCATGCGCATCAGCTTCACGCCCGCCGAGAACGGCTTCGCCTTCAGCAACGGCTTCACCAACCACGTCCTCCGGATCCCGGCCGTCGGGGTCGACATCACGACCCGCGGCCGCTGCGGCGGCATGGCGGCCGCCGCCATGGACTACTGGTACGCCGGCCTCGCCATGTCGACGAACGGCACTCTGCCGCAGGACGGCTCGCTCGTCGCCGACTACATCTACGCCCGGCTCATGGACACCTTCGTCGACAACGGCCTGACGTTCGTCCAGTACGCGACGAGCCTCGACCACCCGACCTGGCTGCGCGGCAAGGGCGTCGCCCGGATGACCCGCGAGGACGAGCTGCCCAAGCTCAAGGCGCGTCTCAACTCCGGCCAGCCGGTCCTGCTCGGCCTCACCCAGGCCCGCTCGGTCACCGAGCTCGGCAACGACCACCAGGTCGTCGCGTACGGCTGGGAGCAGGACAGCCGCTACACCTACGTCCTCGTCTACGACAACAACAACCCGGGCCAGGAGGTCCGGCTCAAGCTCACCACCGTCGACGACCCGGCCGAGCGCGCCATCACCGGCAGCAACGGCAAGACGTGGCGGGGGCTCTTCGTCGAGAGCTACACCCGCAAGGCGCCGGGCTACCTCGCCGACGGCCGCGTCATCCACGACTCGACCGACCCGCGGATCATGGTGATCCGCGGTGGCGGCCAGTTCTGGGTGCCGTCCCCCGCGGAGTTCGACGCGTGCGGGCTGCGCTGGGACGCCGTCGTGTCGGCCAAGCCCGGGTCGATGGCCCACGTCGCGACCCACCCCGGCAACGGCACGCTCGTCCGCGAGCGCGGCACCGACCCGATCCACGTCGTCTACGGCGGCAAGGCCTTCTGGATCCCGTCGCCCGAGGTCTTCGAGGGTCTCGGCCTCGATTGGGGCACGGTCCGCGAGACACCGCAGGGGTCGCTCTCCGGTCTGCGCCAGATGCCGCTCGACCGGACCCTGCTGCGCGAGCGGTCCGCCGACCCGGTGTGGCTCGTCGACGGCGGCCGCCTGCGTCACGTCACGAGCCAGGCCGTCATGGACCGACTCGGCCTCGAGTGGGGCTGCGTCCGCGTCGTCCCCGACGGCGCCCTCGCCGGTCTCGCGACGGGGTCGCCGATCAGCTGAGAAGGCTTCAGGGACTAGTCACTTCTGGTCCGTTTGTGCCATCTTGCGTCATTTCCACGAACTGCGCCGACACCGGCGTGTCACTCTGTCGCGGTCGCCCTGGGGCGGGACACTCGTTCCCAGGAAGACCAAGACTTCGACGGTTGGCCCGTTGTGGTACGTGAACCGTCACTGGTAGCCCGGACTCGCGAACGCGAGCCGGGCTCCAACACTTTCCGGGGTGTTTCGTGTCGACGCCACCCCGGCGCCGCCCCGGTGCCCGACTCGACGGTGACGCGGATCTCGCCGCGCGCCAACGGTTTCCGGACTACCGTGAAGATCATGAGGCGCCTCGTCGCACCGTTGGTCGCCGGCGCCGCGGTCCTGTCCGTGGTGACGTTGCGCTGGTCTGCGTTGCACTGGGGTGCGACGACCGAGGAGACGCGCGAGCACCTCCCGGGCGACGAGATCCTCCCGGTCGCCGGCCTCGTCGCGACGCGCGCCATCACCATCGAGGCGCCGCCCGAGGCCGTCTGGCCGTGGGTCGTGCAGCTCGGCGCCGACCGCGGCGGCTTCTACAGCTACGACCGGCTCGAGAACCTCGCCGGCTGCCGACTGCACAGCGCCGACACCGTCGTCCCGGACTGGCAGCACCTCGCCGTCGGTGACCTCGTGCGCCTCCACCCGCAGGTCGCTCTCGCCGTCGCCTCGGTCGACCCCGGTCGCTCACTCGTGCTGCACGCCGCGCCGGCCGTGCCCGGTGACCCGGACGCCGCGCCGTACGACTTCACGTGGTCTTTCGTCCTGCGGCGGCACCCGCACCGCGCGACGCGGCTCATCACCCGCGAGCGCTTCGCCTACACCCACCGCTGGTCGCCGCTGC
Organism: Terrabacter sp. Ter38; assembly: GCF_024519435.1. Taxonomy (GTDB): domain Bacteria; phylum Actinomycetota; class Actinomycetes; order Actinomycetales; family Dermatophilaceae; genus Terrabacter. The sequence goes on along the minus strand of NZ_JALJRZ010000002.1, from coordinate 80,097 downwards.
TCGTCGAGCCGATCTCGGTCGCGGGTCCGTCATGAGCCAGAAGATGCTCCGCGGCATCTGCGACCGCGCCGAGCGCGCGGCCACCGCGTAGGCCGCGCATCCCCGCGTCACGGCGCCACGGGGGTTGACTACGTGGTGGTCCGCTCAGCGCAGGATCGCGCGGAAGGCGTCGAGGAGGATCTCGAGCTCCATCTCGCCGATGACGAGCGGGGGAGCGATGCGCACCGTCGATCCGTGCGTGTCCTTGACGAGGACGCCCTGCTCGAGAAGTCGGTGCGACGCGTCGCGTCCGGTCATGCGGCCCGGGTCGAGGTCGACGCCGGCCCAGAGGCCGCGGCAGCGCACCGCGTCGACGCCGTGCCCGAGCAGGTCGCGCAGTCCCTCCTCGAGCAGCGCACCGAGGTGCCGCGCCCGCTGCTGGAACTCACCGGTCGAGAGCAGCCCGACGACCGCCTGCCCGACCGCAGCCCCGAGCGGGTTGCCGCCGAAGGTCGACCCGTGGCTGCCGGGCGTGAAGACGCCGAGCACGTCACGGTCCGCGACGACCGCCGACACCGGGACGATGCCGCCGCCGAGCGCCTTGCCGAGGACGTAGATGTCGGGCACGACGGCCTCGACGTCGCAGGCGAAGGTCGTGCCGGTGCGGCCGAGTCCCGACTGGATCTCGTCGGCGACCAGGAGCACGTTCCGGTCCCGGGTGAGCCGGCGCACGTCGCGCAGCCACCCGTCGGGCGGGAGGATGACGCCGCCCTCGCCCTGGATCGGCTCGAGGAGCACGGCGACGGTCTCGTCGGTGATCGCGGACTCGAGCGCCTCGAGGTCCCCGAAGGGCACCAGGTCGAAGCCGGGTGTGTAGGGGCCGTAGTGGTCGTGTGCGAGCGGGTCGTCGGAGAAGCTGATGATCGTCGTCGTGCGGCCGTGGAAGTTGCCGGCCATGACGACGATCCGGGCCCGTCCGTCCGGCACGCCCTTGACCTCGTAGCCCCACCGTCGCGCCGTCTTGATCGCCGTCTCGACGGCCTCGGCGCCGGTGTTCATCGGCAGCACGAGCTCCTTGCCGGCGAGGGTCGCGAGGTCCCGGCAGAAGGGTCCGAGCCGGTCGCTGTGGAAGGCGCGGCTCGTCAGTGTCAGCCGGTCGAGCTGCGACCGGGCCGCGGCGACGAGCGTCGGGTGGAGGTGACCGAAGTTGAGGGCCGAGTAGCCGGCCAGCGCGTCGAGGTAGCGGCGACCGTCGACGTCGGTCATCCAGGCGCCCTCGGCAGACGCGATGACGACGGGTAACGGGCTGTAGTTGTCGGCGATCCAGCTCTGCGCCAAGGAGACGTGCTCGTGCGTGGTCCCGGTTCGTGCCGCCGTGTCGCTCACCCTTCGATCGTGTCACCGGCCCGCTTCGGTGGCGGCCGAATGTGACTCGAAACCGGGGTGATCCCGCTCTCGGACCATCGCCGCCACGACGCCCCGGTGGGACACTCGGAGAGGCGGGTCCCGCAGCCAGGACTACCCGTGGTGAGGTGTGTCGGTCACGTCGGTGGCCCAGCCGTGGAGATGGCCATGAGCACCACCAGCCCCAGCACCGACACTCCCCGTGCAGCCCGGACTCGCGTCGTCATCCTCGGCGCGGCCGGCCGGGACTTCCACGACTTCAACGTCGTCTTCCGCGACGACCCGGCCTACGAGGTCGTCGCCTTCACCGCGACACAGATCCCGGACATCCACGGACGACGCTATCCGCCAGAGCTCGCGGGATCCCTCTACCCGCAAGGTATTCCGATCGTCCCTGAGTCCGAGCTGCCCGACCTCGTCGATCGGGAGCACGTCGACGTCGTCGTCTTCGCCTACTCCGACGTGCGACACGAGCAGGTCATGCACCTCGCCTCGCGGTGCATCGCCGCCGGCGCCGACTTCCGCCTCCACAGCGCCCGGCGCACGATGCTGCGCAGCACGAAGCCGGTCGTCGCGGTCACCGCCGTGCGCACGGGGGTCGGCAAGAGCCAGACGACACGCTACCTCGCCCGGCTGCTCCTCGACCTCGGACAGCGCGTCGTCGCGGTCCGGCACCCGATGCCCTACGGCGACCTCGCCGCCCAGGCGTGCCAGCGCTTCGCGACCTACGCCGACCTCGACCGCCACGACTGCACCATCGAGGAGCGCGAGGAGTACGAGCCGCACCTCGACGCGGGCGTCGTCGTCTACGCCGGTGTCGACTACGAGCGGATCCTCCGCGAGGCCGAGCGGGAGGCCGACGTCATCCTCTGGGACGGCGGCAACAACGACCTCCCCTTCTACGTGCCCGACCTCCACGTCGTCCTCGCCGACCCGCTGCGGCCGGGCGACGAGGCGGCCTACCACCCCGGCGAGGCCAACGTCCGGATGGCCGACGTCGTCGTCATCGCGAAGTGCGACTCGGCCCGGCCGGCCGACATCGAGGCCGTCGAGGCCTCGGTGCGCTCGCTCAACCCGGGGGCCACCGTCCTGCGCGCCGACAGCCCGGTCACCGTCGACGACCCCGCCGCCGTGCGCGGCCGCCGCGTCATCGTCGTCGAGGACGGGCCGACCCTGACGCACGGCTCGATGACCTACGGCGCCGGCGTCGTCGGCGCCCGCGCGGCCGGTGCCGCCCTGATCGTCGACCCGACCCCGTATGCCGTGGGGTCCATCGCCGCGACCTACGCGACGTACCCGAACGCGCGGGGCGTCCTGCCGGCCATGGGCTACGGCGGTGACCAGGTGCGCGACCTCGAGGCGACGATCCGGTCGGCCGTCGTCGCGGGTGAGTGCGAGGCGGTCGTCAGCGGCACACCCATCGACCTGACCCGGGTGCTGACGGTCCAGGCCCCCCTCGTGCGGGCCCGCTACGAGCTGCGCGAGATCGTTCCCGGTGGCCTCGCAGCAGCGCTCCGGACCGCGCTGCCCCTCGACGTCCAGGACGTCCTCGGCACCCACGCGGGCTCCACGTTCGCCGGGAGCGCGTCATGACCACGCCGACCGAACACCTGCCTTCCGACTCGCGCGACCACCGGACCGGCCACGAGCTCGACCCCCGTGCGCCCGTACCCCAGCGAGGCCGGCGTGCGGGCTACGCCGGGTCGCTCCTCACCAGCCTCGTCCTGCTCCTGCTCATCAACGTCTGGCCCGGCTGGGAGGTCGTGCCGTTCCTCACCCCGCGCACCGTCCTCGTCATCGGCGCGGTCAACGCCTCGATCATCGCGAGAGCCATCGCCGACCTCGTCAACGTCGTCGTCGACCAGCCACGACCGCGGGCCTTCGGCGACATCATCTCCATCGGCTTCGGCCTCATCGCCCTGGTGCAGATGTGGCAGGTCTTCCCGCTCGACGTCATCGGCACCGGCTGGGAGGTCGTCGCGCGCGTGCTGCTCGCGATCGGCGTCGTCGGCAGCGTCGTCGGCATCGTCGAGGCCATCGTGCGGCTCGTCACGGGCCGCTTCCCGAGGATGTGATCGTCGTGACCGCCCCCAGTCCCAACCCCGTTGGCCCCATGGCCCCTCCGGGCCCGGCGGGTGGGTTCCATCCCGCTGGGCGCCACATCGCGGCCCTCGTCATCGGCTGCCTGCTCATCCTGCCCGGGCTCGGCCTGCTCCTCGGCGGCGCCGGCCTCGCCATCACGTATGCCGTGGGGCGGGACGACGCGGGCTACCTCTCCCTGACGCTCCCCGCCCTCACGAGCCAGTCGCCGGCCATCACGGCCGAGGACATCGTCGTCGAGACCGGTCCCGACGTGCCCGCCTGGGTGCTCGACCGGCTCGACCTCGACCTCCGGCTCACGGCACGTCCGCTCGCGTCCGGGACGGACGTGTTCCTCGGCGTCGCACCGTCCGGCGACCTCACGGCATACCTCCAGGGCGTCGCCCACGAGCAGGTCGTCGGCATCGCGCGGGCCCGCGACGGGAGCGCGAGCGCCGCGGTGCTGCGGGCGACTCCGGGCGCCTCGACGGTAGCCGCCCCGACGACGCAGACCTTCTGGACCACCTCGGCCACCGGCGCCGGACAGCAGCAGCTGTCCTGGCGCGTCACCGGGGGCCAGTGGGCCGCCGTCATCATGAACGCCGACGGGAGCGCCGGGGTCGCCGTCGCCGCGACCGTCGGGGTGCGGGCCGGCTTCCTCCTGCCCCTCGCTCTCGTCATGCTCGGAATCGGTCTCGTCCTGACGGGGATCGCCGTGGCCCTGATCGTCCGCGGCGCGAACGGCACCAGGTCGCCCCAGCCTGGCGGCATCGCGCCGCCGTACGGCGGCCTGCCCGCCCCGACCGTCGAGGCGTCCCCCGTCGCCGCACCGGCGTCGCTGCCGACGCACCCCCGAGCCGTGAGTCCGGTCGCGCTCGACGCGCGCCTCGACGAGCCGCTCTCGCGGTGGCTGTGGCTCGTCAAGTGGTTCCTCGCGATACCGCACGTCATCGTGCTCGGCTTCCTGTGGATCGCGTTCTCGGTCGTCAGTGTCTTCGCGTTCTTCGCGATCCTCGTCACCGGGCGCTACCCCCGCGGACTCTTCGACTTCAACCTCGGGGTGCTCCGGTGGACCTGGCGCGTGTCCTACTACGCGAGCAGCGGCGGCCTGGGCACCGACCGCTACCCGCCGTTCAGCCTCGACGACGAGCCCGACTATCCCGCGCGGCTCGACATCGCCTACCCGGACCGGCTCTCGCGGGGCCTCGTCCTCGTCAAGTGGTGGCTGCTCGCGATCCCGCACTACCTCATCGTCGGCCTGCTCGTCGGTGGCGGCTCGTGGGCGTGGACCTGGGCGAGGGACGCCGACGGGAACGGTCGCCTCAACATCCTGAGCGGAGGCCTGCTCGGACTGCTCGTCCTCGTCGCGGGACTGTCGCTCCTCTTCGCCGGCCACTACCCGCGAGCGCTCTTCGACCTCGTCGCCGGCCTCAACCGGTGGGTCTACCGCGTCATCGCCTACGCCGCGCTCATGACAGACGTCTACCCGCCGTTCCAGCTCGACGAGGGTGGTGCCGAGGTGCCCCTGGGACTGCCGGGACCGCCGCCACCCCCGACGCTCGCGCCGCCGGTGGCCGACGACGCCGTCCGCCCGACCGGCCCGACCCGGGTCAGCTGACCGCTGACCTCGCCGCAGCGCTCCTGCCGCCTCGGTCAGGGGCGGCGGCGAGGTCGCGACAGTGCGAGTCCGAGACCCGCGACGGCGACGATCGGTCCGATGACGGCCCAGAGCGTGTTGCCCGACATGGCGCTCCCGCCGACGTAGCCGAGACCCTGCAGCGTCCACAGCGCCCCGACGAGCAGCACGAGGACGCCGACGATGACGCGGACAGGGCGGGTCATGACCGGACCCGCAGGTAGGTGCTCATGTGCCGACGCTACGTCCCCGCGCCCGCCGCGTCACCCCACGATCCCCGGGACCGTCAAGGCCGCATGCCGCCCGCCGAGCCCTACGTCACTGCTCCGTCACGGGGAGCACTGACGTAGGGGGCGGTGCCCGAGCGACCCAGCTCCCTACGTCACTGCCCCGTCCAGAGGAGCACTGACGTAGCGGGCGGTGCCCGAGCGACCCAGCCTCCTACGTCACTGCTCCGCCCGGGGGAGCACTGACGTAACGGGCGGTGCCCGAGCGACCCAGCTCCCTACGTCACTGCCCCGCCCGGGGAGCACTGACGTAGCGGGCGGGGCCCGAGCGACCCAGCCACCTACGTCACTGCTCCGTTAAGTGGGGCAGTGACGTAGGGCGACCTCGCGACCCGGGGTGGTCACGCGGTCGCCCAACGCTGGTCGACGCCTACACCCCTGCCGGTCACCGGCTCGGCATAGCCTCCGACCATGACAACGTCGTCCCTCGACCGGCGCACCCTCCTCAAGGGTGTGGCCGCGGCCACCGCCGCCCTCGCCGTCCCCCGCGTCTTCGACCCGGCCGCCGCTGCGGCGCCGGCGAGTCGGGGCATCTTCGGCTACGGGATCGCCAGCGGCGACCCCACCGCCGACTCCGTCATCATCTGGACCCGGGCCACCCCACCGGCCCGACCCGGGCAGCCCGTCGCCACCCCGGGCAGCGGCCTCGGCCGGTCGATCCCGGTGCGCTGGCAGGTCGCCCGCGACCAGCGCTTCACGCGGATCGCCGCCCACGGCACCGTCATGACCTCGCCCGACAGCGACCACACGGTCAAGGTCGACGTCACCGGGCTCGACCCCTACACGCGCTACTTCTACCGCTTCCAGTCGCTCGGCGAGTTCAGCGACGTCGGGCGCACCCAGACGGCCGCCGACATCGCGGGGGAGACCCATGCGCTCCGGATGGCGCTCGTCAGCTGCAGCAACTACACGGGCGGCTTCTTCACGGCCTACCGCGCCATCGCCGCCCGCGACGACCTCGACTTCGTGCTCCACGTCGGTGACTACATCTACGAGTACGGCAACGGCGCCGACCGCTACGGCCCTGCCGCGCTCGTCGGCGTCCGCGACAGCCAGCCGCCCACCGAGACCATCGACCTGACCGGCTACCGGCTCCGGCACGCGCTGCACAAGGCCGACCCCGACGCGCAGGCCGCGCACCAGAAGCTGCCGTGGATCACGATCTTCGACGACCACGAGGTCGCCAACAACGCGTGGGCCGGCGGCGCCCAGAACCACCAGGCCGGGGAGGGCGACTACCTCGCGCGCCGCGCCCAGGCCATGCAGGCCTACCTCGAGTGGATGCCGTTCCGGATGCCCGACCAGTCCGTCCCGCACCGGGGCACGCGCTTCTTCAAGCGGTTCACGTTCGGCGCCCTCGGCGACCTGTCGATCCTCGAGACGAGGCAGAACCGCAGCGCCCAGGTGACCGTGCCGAACGTGCCGTTCGACGGGTTCGTCCCGATCGGGGTCAGCCCGGCGATCGACGGCGCCATCGCCTCGCCGGCCCGGCACCTGCCCGAACCGGAGCAGCTGAGCTGGCTCAAGGACGGCCTCGCCGAGCAGGGTCGCCAGTGGCACCTGCTCGGCAACCAGGTCATGGTCGCGCCGGTCCTCTACCCCGGTGCCGCGCTCGGCGCCCCCGGTCTGACCTTCGTCAACGCCGACCAGTGGGACGGCTACACCGCCGACCGCAGGAGCCTGCTCGACCACCTCGCCGCGCAGCCCCCGGCCGCCGGCGACGCGGTCGTGCTGACCGGCGACATCCACGCGTCGTTCTCGTGCGACCTGCCCGTCACCTCGTCACCCGGCCAGACGGCATACGCCTCTGCGGGGGTCGAGTTCGTCTGCCCGTCGGTGACGAGCGACGGCTTCTTCGAGGTGCTCGGCGGCACGCCGCAGCTCGCCGGCCAGCCACCCGAGGTCGTCGTCGCCGTGACCCGGCAGGCCATCGGTGCGGCGCAGCAGCTCAACCCGTGGCTGCGCTACATCGACGGCGTCAGCCATGGCTACGTCGTCATCGACGTGACGCCCGAGCGCGTGCAGGCCGACTACCACCACACCCCGGTGCCGACGAGCGCCCAGCCCGACCCGCGCGTGGTCCCGACGATCGTGCCGACCTACACGCGCAGCCTCCAGACGCTCGCGGGCACACGCCGCCTCTCGCCGGCGACCGGGCCGGTCGGCCCGCGCTCGGACGTGCCCCGCGGCGGCTGACCACCGGCACGGCAGCGCCCCCTCGACGTTCGTGGCCGAGTGGGCGCTGCCGTGCGCGTGCGGTGCGGGTGCGGTGTGGGTCAGCCCTGCGCGGCGAGGTGCGCGTCGATCCAGTCGACGATCTCGGTCTCGACCTCGTCGCGGTTCGTCTCGTTGAGGATCTCGTGGCGGGCCTGCGGCCACAGCGTCACCGTGACGTCCTGGACGCCGAGCTGTCGCAGCTGGTCGGCCACGCGCTGGACGCCCTTGCCGTTGGCGCCGACCGGGTCCTGGTCGCCCGAGGCGAGGTGGACCGGTAGGTCCTTGGGGATGCGCGAGGCGACGCGGTCGGTGTTGACCGACTCGAGCCCACGCAGCAGGTCGGCGAATCCGCCTGCGCTGAAGACGAATCCGCAGTCGGGGTCGTTGACGTACTTGTCGACCTCGGCCGGGTCGCGCGAGAGCCAGTCGAAGTCGGTGCGGGTCGGCTTGAACGCCGAGTTGTACTGCCCGAAGCTCAGCGTGTTCATCAGGCCGCTCATGTGCTCGTGCCCGCGGAGCCGGGCCTGGGTCGAGGCGAGGAAGACGCCGACCTTGCCGATGGCCCCTGCGCCCCCGGCGGTGCCCGTCAGCACGAGGCCGGCGAGCTCGGGACCGTACTGGGCGGCATACCCCCTCGAGATGAACGAGCCCATGCTGTGGCCGACGAGCACGACGGGCAGGCCCGGCTGCTCCTCGCGGGCCTTGGCGGTGACGGCGTGCAGGTCGTCGATGACCGTCTGCCACCCGTCGCGCTCGGCGAAGGAGCCGCGTGGGCTGGACGTCTTGCCGTGCCCGCGGTGGTCGGAGCCGTAGACGGCGTAGCCGTGATCGGTGAGGCGCTGCGCGAAGCGGGCGTAGCGGCTCGAGTGCTCGGCGAGGCCGTGCGCGATCTGGACGATCGCCCGCGCGGCACCGTCGGGGAGCCACCGGTTGACGAAGACGTCGGTGCCGTCGCGAGTGGTCAGCGTGAACGTGCTGCTCTGCATGGATCGTCCTCGATCTGCTCGGTGACTGGCCGTCGAGCGGCAGCGTATGCCGTCCGCCGCGTCGTAGGGGAGCGTCTGCCCACGACGTGGCTCGGGCGTCGAGCCGGGTGCCCGCATTGCCCGGTTCGCCGACATCGCCGAGTGGAAACCACAGAAACGGGTGCCCGAATCTATTTACTTCACGCCGCACCGGTGGTTTCCTTGGGGGACGAGCCCCAGAGGGCACGATGGGACCACACAGGACGAAGGAGTCCGATGTACGCAGCGGAGCGGCAGCAGCGGATCATCGCTGAGGCGCGTCGCGCCGGCCGGGTCGAGGTCACCGCCCTCGCCGACTCGCTGGGCGTCGCCGCCGAGACCGTGCGCCGCGACCTCACCGCCCTCGAACGCCGCGGCTCCCTGCGCCGGGTCCACGGTGGCGCGATCCCCGTCGAGCGCCTCGAGGTCGAGCCGACCTTGGCCACCCGGTCCGGCCGCCTCGCCGACGTCAAGCGTCGCATCGCGGCCCGTGCGCTCGACGAGCTGCCCAGCGGCGGCAGCATCATCCTCGACGGCGGCTCGACCACCCTGGCCGTTGCCGAGATGCTCCCGCCCGACCTCGACCTCACGGTCCTCACCAACAGCCTCGCCGCGGCGACGGTCCTCTCCACCCATCCCGGCATCACGCTCTACCTCCTCGGTGGACGCGTCCGCGGCACGACCGGCGCCGCCGTCGGCGACTGGGCCACCGGCGCCCTCGCCGACGTCGTCGTCGACGTCGCCGTCATCGGCACCAACGGCCTGTCCGTCGTCCGGGGCCTCACGACGCCCGACCAGTCCGAGGCCCTCGTCAAGCGCGCCATGGTCACCGCCGCCCGCAAGTGCGTGGTCCTCGCCGACTCGAGCAAGGCCGGCGACGACCACCTCCACCGATTTGCCCAGCTCGCCGACGTCGACGTCGTCATCAGCGACACCGACCTCGACGACGACGTCGCCGCCGAGATCCGAGCGGCCGGACCGGAAGTGGTGACCGCATGATCGTCACGTTCACGCCCAACCCGAGCATCGACCGGGCCGTCCTCATCGACGTGCTCCGTCCCGGCGAGGTTCACCGCGCCACGAGCAGCCGCATCGACCCGGGTGGCAAGGGCGTGAACGTCTCCCGCGTCCTCGCCGCCCAGGGCAGCTCGACCGTCGCGGTCATCCCGAGCGGCGGGCCCGAGGGTCACCTGCTCGAGCAGCTGCTCGACAGCGCCGGCGTCGCCTACGCGTCCGTGCCGGTCGGTGGTTCGGTCCGGATGAACATCAGCGTCCTCGAGCCGGACGGCACGACGACGAAGCTCAACGAGCCCGGCCCCGACCTGTCCGCCGCCGAGGTGGAAGCGCTGTTGGCCACGACCCTCGATCGCGCCACCGGCGCGCAGTGGGTCGTCGGCTGCGGCAGCCTCCCGCCCGGCGCCTCGACCGACCTCTACGCCGGCCTCGTCAGGCGCGTGCGCGAGCGCGGCGGGCGGATCGCCATCGACTCGTCAGGCGCACCGTTCGCAGCCGCCGTGGCCGCGAAGCCGCACCTCATCAAGCCCAACCACGAGGAGCTCGCCGAGCTCGTCGACCACGAGCTGCCCACCCTGGGCCACGTCCGCGACGCGGCCCGCGAGCTCGTCGCCGGTGGCATCGACGTCGTGGCCGTCAGCCTCGGCGGTGACGGGGCCCTGCTCGTGACGGCCGACGACTGCGCCCACGGCCACGCGTCGATCACGGCACCCCTGTCCACCGTGGGCGCCGGCGACTGCATGCTGGCCGGCATGCTCCACGGCCTGTCGACCGGTCAGGACCCGGCCGGCGCGCTCCTGACGGGCGTGACGTGGGGTGCCGCGGCGGTCACCCTCCCCGGAAGCCGGGTGCCCAAACCCGAGGACCTCGACGGCATACGCGCCGAGCTGACCCGCGAGCCCGACTTCGGCCGTGTCCTCTCCTGACACGGCACGACCACTGATGCCGAACACCTGATCGCCTCATCCTCCGAAAGGAAAACGCATGTCCCTCATCACCGAAGACCAGGTCGTCCTCGACCTCACCGGTGCCGACCGCCACGAGGCGACCCGGATGCTCGGCGAGCGCCTCGTCGCGTCCGGCAGGTGCACCGACCTCGACACCTTCCTCAGCGACGTGCGCAAGCGCGAGGAGACGATGGCGACCGGGCTTCCCGGCGGCATCGGCATCCCCCACGCGCGCAGCGCCGCCATCACCGAGCCGTCGCTCGTCTTCGGCCGCACGGACGGCATCGACTGGGGCGCCAAGGACGGTCCTGCGACGCTCGTGTTCCTCATCGCCGCGCCGGAGGCCGGCGGCGACGCGCACATGCAGATGCTGCCCAGGCTCGCCCGCGCCCTCATGAAGAAGGACTTCAAGGCCGCGCTCGCAGCCGCGACGACCGAGGCCGAGGTCGTCCGCATCGTCAGTGCCGAGGTCGAGCTCGACCAGCCCGTCATGGCGGCCGCGGCCGCCGGAGCCGGTGCCGGTGCCGGTGCTGCCCGCACCGACACGACCGGCGCCGCAGCGCCGGCGGCCAAGCGCGCGCTCACCCTCGTCGGGGTCACCTCGTGCCCGACCGGCATCGCCCACACGTACATGGCGGCCGAGGGCCTCGAGAACGCCGCCAAGGCCGCCGGCCACACGATGAAGGTCGAGACACAGGGCTCGGCGGGCTCCAAGCCGCTCAGCGCGGCCGAGATCGCCGCCGCCGACGCCGTGATCTTCGCCCATGACCTGCCGGTCAAGGACGCCGGCCGCTTCGCCGGAAAACCGCTCGTCGACGTGGGCGTCAAGAAGGGCATCTCCGACGGCCCGGCCCTCGTCTCCCAGGCCGAGCAGCTCGTCACGGAGTGGGACGCCGACCCGAGCAAGCGCGAGGCCGCCGTCGCCGCCGCAGCCGCTGCAGGTCCGTCCGGCGGGCTCGTCTCGAAGGTCGAGAGCGGCTCGAGCACGGGCACGATGATCCGCCAGTGGCTGATGACCGGTGTCTCCTACATGATCCCGTTCGTCGCGGCCGGCGGCATCCTCATCGCCCTGTCGTTCATGCTCGCCCAGGTCGCGATCGGTGAGCAGGGCCCGATCGAGATCGTGAAGTACAACCTCACCTCGACCGACCAGTACAACATCGCGCAGACCTTCAGCGCGTTGAGCCTGACGTCCTGGGCTGCCCTGCTCTTCGTCATCGGCAACGCGGCCTTCGGCTTCCTCGTGCCGATCCTCTCGGGCTTCATCGCCTTCGCCATCGCCGACCGGCCCGGTCTGGTCCCGGGCATCGTCGGTGGCGCCGTGGCCTCGACGATGGGTGCCGGATTCATCGGTGGCCTCGTCACCGGTGTGCTCGGCGGTCTCGTCGCCCGGTGGGTCTCGAACTGGAACGTCGCCAAGGGCGTGCGAGGCATCATGCCCGTCGTCGTCATCCCGCTCCTGTCGTCCTTCATCACGATCGGACTCTTCATCACCGTGCTCGGCCGCCCGATCAAGGGCCTGACCGACGCGCTCAACACGTGGTTGACGGGCATGTCGGGCGCGAGCGCGATCATCCTGGGCGTCATCCTCGGCGCGATGATGGGCTTCGACCTCGGTGGGCCCGTCAACAAGGTCGCCTACGCGTTCGCCACGACCGGTCTCGCCGCCGCAGGTGCCGCCACCGACGCGCCGCAGCTGAAGATCATGGCGGCCGTCATGGCGGCCGGCATGGTCGCCCCGCTCGCGATGGCGCTCGCCACGACGGTGCGTCCGAAGCTCTTCTCGGAGCCGGAGCTCGAGAACGGCAAGGCGGCCTGGTTGCTGGGAGCGTCATTCATCTCCGAGGGCGCGATCCCCTTCGCCGCCGTCGACCCGATCCGCGTCATCGCCGGCTCGGTCGTCGGCTCGGCGATCACGGGAGCGCTGGTCATGGTCTTCGGGTCGACGCTGCGAGCCCCGCACGGAGGCATCTGGGTGCTGCCGCTCATCGGCAACTTCCTGCTCTTCCTGCTGGCGCTGGTGATCGGCGTCCTCGTCATGGCGTCGATCGTCGTCGCCCTCAAGTCGCGTGACACCCACCTTGCAGAGGTCGAGGCGAGCGCTACGGTCTGATCAGGGCGTGAGCTCGATCGCCGTCTGATCCACATCGACAGCACGACCACTCTGAATCCATAGAAGGAGCACGTCCATGGCAACCCGCACCGTCACCATCGCCTCCTCGGTGGGCCTCCACGCCCGTCCGGCCGCCCTCTTCGTCGAGGCCGCGAGCGCGTCCGGGCTCGACGTCGAGATCGCCAAGCCCGGCGAGGACCCCGTCGACGCGACGAGCATCCTCGGCGTCATGGCCCTCGGGGCCAGGCACGGCGAGGAGGTCGTCCTGACGGCTGAGGGCGACGGCGCCGACGAGACGCTGGACTCGCTCGTCGACCTCCTCTCGCGCGACCTCGACGCGGAGTAACGAGGATGGCCGAGTCGGAGACCCATTCGGAGCCCTCTTCGGAGCCCTCTTCGGAGACCAGGCACGGCATCGGTGTCAGCCCGGGCACGGCGTACGGGCCGGTGGTGCAGGTCGCACCGCCGGTCCGGCCGCCGGCCGACGAGACCGCGGTCGACGACGAGGAGGCAGCGCTCGCCGACGTACGCGCGGCCTTCGAGTCGGTCGCCGTCTCGCTCGAGGAGCGGGCGACCCGGGTCGACGACACGGCCCAGCAGATCCTCAAGGCGACGGCCCTCATCGCCCGCGACAAGGGCCTCGTCAAGGCCGCAGCCAAGGAGCTCGCGGCCGGGCACGGGCGGGCGCACTCCATCGAGAACGCCGTCGAGACGTATGCCGCCCAGTTCGAGGCGCTCGGCGGCTACTTCGCCGAGCGGGTCGCCGACCTGCGGGACGTCGGGTCACGCGCGGTCGCAGCGGTGCTCGGGGTCCCGGCCCCCGGCGTACCCTCCTTCACCGAGCCGAGCGTCATCGTCGCCGAGGACCTCGCGCCCGCCGAGACGGCCACGCTCGACCGGCGGCTCGTCGTCGGGATCATCACCGAGGCCGGCGGCCGGACGAGCCACACGGCGATCCTCGCCGCGCAGATGGGGATCCCTGCGGTCGTCCAGCTCGCCGGGGCCACCCAGATCGCCCCGGGCACGCCCGTCGCGCTCGACGGCGACACCGGCGAGGTGACGATCGACCCCGACATGGAGCTCGTCACGGCCCAGCGGGAGCGGGCTGCGCGCCGGGCAGAGGCGTTGTCGCACCTCTCCGGTCCTGGTCGCACGTCCGACGGCGCCGAGGTCGCGCTGCTCGCGAACATCGGCGGCGTCGAGGACGCCGTCGCGGCCGGCGCCCAGGACCTCGAGGGGGTCGGGCTCTTCCGCACCGAGTTCGTCTACCTCTCGGCGACCCAGGCCCCGACGGTCGAGGAGCAGACCGAGATCTACCGCGGCGTCTTCGCGCCGTTCGAGGGCCGACGCGTCGTCGTACGCACCCTCGACGCCGGCGCCGACAAGCCGCTCAAGTTCGCCGACCTCGGCCCGGAGGAGAACCCCGCCCTCGGCCGCCGCGGTCTGCGGCTCTCGGCCGAGCGCCCTGACCTGCTCGACGCCCAGCTCGAGGCGCTCGCCGTCGCCGCCCGCGAGACCGGGGCCGACGTGCGCGTCATGGCCCCGATGGTCGCCACGGCGGAGGAGGCGGCGTGGTTCGCGCGGCGCGTCCGCGAGAACGGCCTGCCCAAGGCCGGCGTCATGATCGAGGTGCCCGGGGCCGCACTGCGGGCCCACGACGTGCTCGGCGAGGTCGACTTCGGCTCGCTCGGCACCAACGACCTCGCGCAGTACACGATGGCCGCCGACCGCATGCAGGGCGCGCTGTCCGACCTGCTCGACCCGTGGCAGCCGGGCGTCCTCGACGTCGTCGGACTCGCGTGCGAGGGGGCTGCCCGTGCCGGCCGTCCCATCGGGGTCTGCGGCGAGTCGGCCGGCGACCCGCTGCTCGCCCTCGTCCTCGTCGGCCTCGGGGTCTCGTCGCTGTCGATGGCACCGAGCAAGGTGCCCGTCGTGCGGCTGGCCCTGTCGCTCCACTCGGTGGCCGAGTGCCAGGCCCTCGCGGCCGCGGCCCGGGGTGCGCGCACCGCCGTCGACGCCCTCACGGCCGTGCGCGAGGCCGCGCGGACCGAGCTCACCGACCTGCTCTGAGCCGCCCTCGGACGGGTCGTGGTCGAGGCCTAAGGGCCTCAGCCCGTGGCGGCCGCTGGCGTCGCGCGTGCCTCGAGGATCACGACGTCGGCGTCGGTCTCCACCAGGCGTGCGGGCCCGAAGCCGGCGGCGACGAACAACGCGTCGAACTGCGCCGCCGTGCGCTCGCGCCCACCCGGCAGCACGAGCATGTTGAGGTCGGACAGGGCGGACTCGAGCTCGTGGCCCGGCCGGTCGAGCACGAGCTCGACGACGAGCACCACTCCGCCCGGTTCGAGCGAGCGACGGCACGTGCGCAGGATCTCGACGCACCTCTCGTCGGACCAGTCGTGCAGCACCTTCTTCAGCAGGTACGCATCGGCGGATGGGACTGCCTCGAAGAAGCTGCCCGCCGCGACCGACCATCGGGACGCGACGGACTCGCTCACGGTCGAGGACGGCCCGGTTGGTATGGCCTGGGGCAGGTCGAACACCGTGCCGCGCAGGTGCTCGTGCCGGGCCAGGACGGCCTCGAGCAGGACCCCGTGTCCACCGCCGACGTCGACGACCGAGGTCAGCCCGCCGAAGTCGTACGCGCGAGCCACCGCCGCAGCCACCCTCGACGTCAGGGCCGTCATGTTGTCGTTGAAGATCGCGTTCGCCTCCGCGTGGGAGGCCCGGTAGGTCCAGACGTCCTCGCCGTGCAGGGCCTCGAACGCGTTGTCGCCGGTCCGCACGCTGTCGGTGAGGCGCCCCCAGGCCGCCCACGTCGCCGGGTCCTGGAGCGTGCGCGCCAGAGGCCGCAGCGAACCAGTGACGTCGGCACGCAAGCCGGCTCCGAGCGGCGTTGCGGCGTAAGCGCCCTCGGCCGACACGGCATACAGCTCGAGTGCGACGAGCACCCGCATGAGGCGGCCGAGGGTGTCCTCGTCGGCGCCCACGCGTCGGGCGAGCTGCGTCAGGGACAACGGCCCGGAGGCGAGCTCGTCACTGAGCCCCAGCTCGGCGGCTGCACTGACTGCCGCCGACGTGCGGAAGCCGGTGATCAACGATCTGAGGTCAGGCGTGAGGTCCATCTCGCCATCGTCCTCCAGAAAGGGCCGTGACCACCCTCATAGGTCTGGAACGGTTGCAGGCCAAGGCGGCTCGATAGACTCGAGGTGGACGTCGACACCGACGCCCACGCGGCAAAGGAGCTCGGCAATGAGCACGTCCAGCCTCTTCATGGATCGGGTCCGTCTCGAGGACGGCTACCACGCGGACGACCTCCCCTTCATCGAGCACGCGCTGAGCCAGCTGTTCACCCAGCTGGAGCGCTTCGACCCGTCGATGGTCCACATCGGGCTCCGGGTCAAGGACCGCGGGCAGCCGGGCATGCACACCTCCGTCGAGGTCTGCGTCAGCGGCCTGCCGACCGTCATCGGGGTCTCACACCTGACCGACACCAAGGCCGCGCTCAAAGACGCGGAGGCCAAGGTCGTCTCCCAGCTGCGCGAGGCCGCCGACCGCCACCACGACCGCCGTCCCCGGCAGCCCCGTCACTGATACGGCACCAACCGGTCGAACGCGCGCTGGCGCTCAGTCGGATCCGGCGGAGAGGACGTCGGCGAGGTCGTAGCTGACGGGCTCGTCGAGCTGGTCGAAGGTGCACGACTCGGGGGTGCGGTCCTCGCGCCACCGGACGAACTGCGCCGTGTGCCGGAAGCGCGTGCCCTCCATGTGGTCGTAGCGCACCTCGACGACCCGCTCGGGCCGGAGCGGCACGAACGAGAGGTCCTTCTGGTTGTTCCAGCGGGAGTACTCCGACGACCGGGGAGTGCGTACGCCGCCGGTGTCCTCCGCGGGAGCCGCCCAGTTCCAGGGGTGCTCGCCCCACTCGGCGACGAGCGGCTGGAGCTCCTCGAAGAGCTCCTTGCGGCGAGCCATGGGGAAGGCGCCGATGACGCCGACCGAGGCGAGCTGTCCGTCCTCTCCGTAGAGCCCGAGCAGGAGCGAGCCGATGGCGTCGGGTCCGCTCTTGTGCACGCGGTAGCCGGCCACGACGCAGTCGGCCGTGCGCTCGTGCTTGATCTTGAACATGAGGCGCTTGTCCGGCTCGTAGGCGACGTCGACGGGCTTGGCGATGACCCCGTCGAGCCCGGCGCCCTCGAACTGGGTGAACCAGCCCTTGGCGACCTCGCGGTCAGCGGTCGCCGCCGTCAGGTGGATCGGGGCCTCGGTCGTGGCGAGGGCCTTCTCGAGCGCGGCCCGGCGCTCGGCGAACGGCTTGTCGAGGTAGGACTCCTCCCCGAGCGCGAGCAGGTCGAAGGCGACGAACGACGCCGGTGTCTCGGCGGCGAGCTTCTTGACGCGTGAGGCCGCCGGGTGGATGCGCTGCTGGAGCAGGTCGAAGTCGAGACGGTCACCCGACTCCGGTGACACGAGGATGATCTCGCCGTCGATGACGCACCTGTCGGGGAAGTTCGCGAGCACGGCCTCGACGACGTCGGGGAAGTAGCGCGTCATCGGCTTCTCGTTGCGCGACCCGATCTCGACGAGGTCTCCGGAGCGGAAGATGATCGACCGGAAGCCGTCCCACTTCGGCTCGTAGAGCACGTCGACCTTGACGGCCGTGAAGTCCTTGACCGGCTTGGCGAGCATCGGGGACACCGGAGGGACGACCGGCATACCCCACGTCGTGCGCAGGTCGGCGTCGCGCTCCGCCTTGGGAGCCATGTACTCCGTGTCGGCCTTGTCCTGACGCCGCTTGCTGGGCTGCACGCGCGGCGGCTCACCCGGCATCTTGGGGTAGTCCGGCGGGAAGTTCAGCTCGCCGAGGCCACGCTCGCTGACGTCCTGGTCCCAGAGGGCGATCGCGGCTGCGACGTCGCCGACCTCGTCGTCGATGCCGCGCCAGGCGTCGCCGCGGTCGGCGACGAGCTGCGGCACGGTGCGCACCGTCAGCTCCCTCGGGTCGACGGACCCGAGCTCGTCCCAGGTGACCGGCGTCGAGACCGGCGCGCCGGGGAGCGGCCGGGGCGAGTAGGCCGAGGCGATGGTGCGGTCGCGGCACGCCTGGTTGAAGTCGACGAAGATCTTCTCGCCGCGCTCCTCCTTCCACCACGAGGTGGTGACGAGGTCGGGGAGCCGGCGCTCGAGCTCGCGCGCGATGCCGATGACGCCGTGGCGCACGTCGAGGAACTCGTGGGTCGGCGCGACCCGTGCGTAGACGTGGACGCCCCGGTTGCCCGACGTCTTGGCCCACGCGGTGAGCCCGATCTCGGCCATCACCTCCCGCAGCGCGACCGCCGCCTCGACGGCGTCCTTGAAGCCGCGCCCCGGCTGCGGGTCGAGGTCGATCCGCAGCTCGTCGGGCTTGTCGACATCGCCCGTGCGGACCGGCCACGGGTGGAAGGTGATGGTGTTCATCTGCGCGGCCCACACGGCGTCGGCGATCTCGTCGATGACGAGCTGCGGGTGCTTGCGGCCGGACGGATAGGTGCACATGACGGTGCGCGTGCCCTCGGGCACGCCCTTGGGCGGGTTCTTGGAGAAGAACTCCTCGCCCTCGATGCCCTCCGGGAAGCGCTGGAGGGTCACCGGCCGGTCGCCGAGCGCCCGGAGCATCGGGTCGGCGACGGCGACGAGGTAGTGCGCCATGTCGAGCTTCGTGACCGGCTGCCCGTCGGCCATCCCCACCGCGGGCCACAGCACCCGGTCGGGGCTCGAGACGCGGACCTCCCGCACGCCCGACGGGCTCGACGGACTGGGCGCTTCGACGACGACGGGCTTGGCGCTCACCCGCCGATCGTAGCCACGAGGTGCGACCACGGGACGGACCACGCGCTGTGCATCGGTCAGGGGATGACTCGGCTCCGCGGCAGCAGGACGAAGGGGCCGTGAGTCACGGGGTGACCCAATGCACAGCGTGGCGACCGGGGCCCCCGCTCGCGGCGCGGCCGGAGCGGGTACGTCGTGCCCATGACCCAGGCGCCCACGCTCCACAATCTCGGCGGCGAACGCTTCGTGCTGCTGACGACCTACCGCCGCAACGGCGAGCCGGTCCCGACCCCCGTGTGGGTGCTGCCCGACGCCGGCGCCGCGATCGTCAGCACTCCTGAGGGTGCCGGCAAGCTCAAGCGCCTGCGCAACGACCCGCGCGTCACGCTCCAGCCGTGCGACCGTCGCGGCAACGTCAAGCCCGACGCGCCCGTCGTCGAGGGCCGCGCCGAGATCATCCGCGACTCGGCCGCCTCCGAGGCCGTGAACCGCCGGCTCAGCCGCAAGTACGGTGTCGAGTTCCGCATCTTCATGGCCATCGAGTGGGTCGTGCGTCGCGGCAACAGCACCCGCGTCGTCGTCCGGATCGTCCCGACCCCCTGACGCGCAACCGGCAAGGAACCCTCGGCCCTTTCCGGCCGATTCTGACTGGGCTGGACGCGGCGCTGGTTTCATAGGAGGCATGTGGCCCGCCGGCCTCGCCGAAACGTCTGACCCTCCGGACGCCATCGTCGTCCGAGGACGTGACCCCGCGCTCCTCGCAGCAGCGGTGCGCCGGGTGCTGCCGCCGTCGCCCCTACCGGGCACGGCGGTCGTCCTCGTTCGGCTCTCACCGCCGACCCCGGTGTCGGCGACCGTCGTGCACGTCGTCGTCGACGTGCTCGTGGAGGCGGGGTGCGAGGTGGCCGTCGCGGGCCTGCTGACGAGCCGGGACCGCGACCGCGGGCACCGCGAGGTGGGGGCGCTCGCGCACGCTGCGGGCCTCACCGGCACCACGGATCGGGGACGGTCGTATGCCGTCATCGACCTCGCCGAGGACCTCGTTCCCTCACCGGCCCCCGGGACCAGCGCCCTCGAGGCGCAGCCGGTCTCGAGGGCGTGGCTGACCGCCGGCACCCGCGTCGTCGTCGGCCGTGCCGTCACCGACCTCGTCGACACGTATGCCGGGTGCCTCGACGCGCTGCTCCGTGCCGCCCCGGAGGTCGCCGGGTGCGAGCCCGCTGACGTGGCCGTCGAGGTGGTCCGGCACCTCGGCCCGCACCTCGCGCTGCTCGACGCCCTCTCGACGAGCGGCGGCGCCGACGGTGGCCGCCTCCCGGACGTGACGGAAACGGACACCGTCGTCGTCGCGCGCGATCCGGTGCTGGCGGACATCACGCTCGCGGGCCTGCTCGGGGTCGACCCGTCGAGCTCGTCGCTGGTCAAGGGAGCCGTGGCAGCGATCGGGGCGCCGTCCGGGACGCTGGAGGGCGACCATCGGCCCTTCCGCGGGGTCGCCCGCGCCCACCCGCTGGCCGTCAGGGCAGTCCGTCGGGTGGCTCGGGACGTTCGCCTGGCTCGGGTCCTCAGCGCGGCGACAGGCGGCCCGGATGCCGGGTCGGTCCGGGCCGACCCCGTGCTCGCGGCCCTGCGGCCGGTCGTGACCGAGGCGGTCCGGGCCGCCACCGACCCCGTCGGACAGGCCGGCCTCGTGGCCCTGCTCGGTCTGGCCGCGACACTGGCCGCGGGCGGCGAGACCTGGGCCGCGACGATGGACAAGTCACGGGTCGAGCGGCGGGTCGTCTCCCTCGGTTTCGACCCCGGCGTGCACTCCGCTGCGGACTACGACGGGCTCCCCGAGGAGCTCGCCCGCGTCGACGCGGTCATCGACCGGCTGCCGATGTCGGACGACCCCGACGCCCTGCGGTGGTGCCTCGTGAACGGGGCGACCCTCTTCGAGGTCCGCCGGCTCGTCCCGGGCGACTTCGACGCGTGGGTCGAGCGTGTCGACGTCGCCGAGGGCATCAGCCTCATGGCCGACTACATCGGCGGCCGGCGCGTGCTCGTCGGGGATGCCGTGCCAGCCGAGGGGGGAGGCGACGCACGACAGCGTCAGGCCGAGCGCAACCTCTACCTGCCGCAGCCGAACTACCTGGCCGCGTGGGGCGGCGAGCCCATCGACGTCTGCAAGATCGAGCTCGTCGAACGCGGCCCGGACCGCCACCGGCTGCTGTGGCGGACCGTCTCGAGCCCCAACGGTTCGGCCGTGCACGACGACGGCACCCTCACCTTCGACCGTGCCGGTGGGTCCGGCACCATGGTGACCATCCGGGGCCGGCAGCTCTTCACGCTGCCCACGGCGCTCGAGGCGGTCGACCTACCCTCGGTGCCCGAGCTGCACCGGCCCCTCCTCGAGGAGGCCTACCGCCGCTTCTTCACCTCGACCTTCGACAACCTCGAGGCCTGCTTCGAGGGCCGCGAGCATCGCATCGGCCGTCCGCCGCCCGACCCGTCCGAGCCCCTGCTCACCGAGTCGGTGCGGATGCTCGTCGACGCCCTCACCTCTCGCATCGGCAGCGGCGACGGTGGAGGAAGGGGCGGCGCCCAACCGGCCGGCGCGCCCGACCCCGCTCTCGACCAGCACGGCTTCCGGCACGTGCGTGGCACCCGGGCCGGGGCGGCGCCGTGAGGGTGGCGGTCACCGGTGCCACCGGTCTGGTCGGCCACCACGTCGTCGCGGCCGCGGTGACCCGTGGCCACGACGTGGTGGCCGTGACCCGCCCCGGGCGCCGGCCGCCCCAGCGGTTGCTCGCCCTCGGCACGGTGGGCCAGGCGCGCGCGACCCTGACCGACGCGACCTCCCTCACCCGTGCCTTCGAGGGCGTGGACGCCGTGGTGCACTGCGCCGCCATCTACTCCTACGACTCCGCCGCCACGGCCCACCTCACCGACGTCAACGTCACCGGGACCCGGGCCGTCCTCGAGGCGGCGGCTGCTGCCGGTGCCACTCGGGTCGTCGTGACGAGCTCCGCGGTGACCCGCGGATCGAGCCTGCAACCACTGCCCCGCGACGAGAGCCACCACCTCGGCACCGAACCGGCCCCCGCCTACTACGCGAGCAAGGTCCTGCAGGAGCAGGTAGCCCTCGAGGTCGCCGAGCGCACCGGGCTCGAGGTGGTGCTCGCCCTGCCGACCGTCGTCCTCGGCGGACCGTACGACCGGCTGGGCCCGAGCAATGCCATCGTGCTGCGCTACCTCCTCGACGCCACCCGCAGCACGTTCCCCGGCGGCTGCAACGTCGTCGATGCCCGCGACGTCGGCGCGGGTCACGTGACACTGCTCGAACGCGGTCTGCCGGGCGAGCGTTACCTCATCGGTGGGGAGGACGTCTCGTGGCACACGCTGCACGGCCTCGTCGCGGACCTGGCCGGCGTCGGTCGGCCGGTGTTCGAGCTTCCCGCCGCAGCGGCCTGGCTGGCGGCCGGTGCCAGCGAGGCCTGGGGTCTGCTCACGTCGACGCCTCCGCTGTCGACCCGCGAGGAGGCGACGACGGTCGGGCGCTACTACTGGTACGCCTCGGACCGGGCCCGCGAGATCGGGTATGCCGCCCGCCCAGCCCGTGAGGCCGTGGCCGGCTCTCTCGCGTGGCTGGCCGTCGGACCCGACCTGCCCCGGGTCGTGCGGGAGTCGCTGCGCCTCGCTCCGGCGGTGCGGGCGGCCCGTCCGCTCGAGCCCCGGCCGCTCACGGAGGTCGCGCCCGACGCAGGGCCACGGTCGGACGGCCATGGGTCGACGTCGGGCCGAACCGTCACTCCTCGACGACGACCACCACGTCCAGCTCCGCCTCGACGCCGCCCGTCACCTGGATGACGCCCGTGTAGCGCTCACCCGGACGCACCACGTCAGGGGCGAGGTCGACCTCGAGCAGGACGTCGTGCTCGGAGCCCGCCGGGATCGTGACGCCCTCGGGATCGAGCCGCAGCCCGAGCTCGACGTGCCGACCCGTGTCGGGCTGCAGCGCGCCGGCCGACAGCAGGACCTTGCGGGCCCGAGGGTGCGCGTTGGACAGCGTGATGGTGCCGGTCGCCGTCTCTCCCGGTCGCCCGCGCAGCGTCACCCGGGCTCGCCGGCTGCCGTCCCCGGCCCCCTGCGCCCCGGCCCCGTCGCCCTCCGAAGCCGGACCGGTGACGACGACGTCGGCGGGATCGTCGCCATCATCGCGACCGTCACGGTGGGCCCGGTGGGCCCGGTGCGGTGCCGGGCCGGCCGCGGGTCGTCGCCCCGGCTCGGCCCGGGTGGCCGCCCGCGTCGCGGACCGGGTGTCGGAGATGACCCGGGCCATGCTCCGGCTGCCGATGGCGACGAGGCTGCCGGCCACGTCGAGGCCGAGCTCACCCACGTCCTTCCAGTAGCGGGCGCCCTCACGGCTCACCGCCTCCATCCACGCCCGCCCCGCGGCGGTCGGGTCCACCTCGGACGCGAGCGTGGCACGGCCCAGCTCGATCGACTGGCGGGCGAGGCTGGCCTGCGCCGACCAGGCATCGCGCGCCAGCTCGGTGATCCTCGCCAGCATCTCGTCCTGGCTCCTCGAGTTCGACGACATCGCGCGCCTCCTCAGCAGCAGCCGCAGTCGCAGCCGGCCTCGACCGGATGGCACGGCGCCGGGCTCACGACCACGGCGACCCGGAGGGGCCGTGAGCAGCCCTCGAAGCGCACGTCGGCATAGGCGGACGCGCACGCGTCGAGGTCGCCGGGCATCCGGCCCTGACCCATCCCCACATGCGTGTCGAGGTGGATGTCGGAGCCGCCCTTCCCATCGCTCGGGCCGTTCGCGTCGGAGCCCCCTCCGGTGCCGCCCGTGCCATTGCCATTGCCGTTGCCGTCGCCGGGCTTGCCCCCACCGTCGCCCGTGGTCGTGACGCCGATGACAAGACGCACGATGCGGTCCTCGCACGGCGCGAGGGTCACCTGCTCCTCCTCGAGCACCGCGACGACCGCGAGGTCGGTGCCGCTGCCGAGGTGCCAAGGACCGACAGCGAGGGTGACCGGGCGCTCGCGACGCCACGAGTTGTGCAGGGCCAGCGGGACGATGCGCCGCTCGCCGACGCGGGTGTGGACCACGACGTCGGCGTCGGGGACGCAGCAGGAGCAGGCACCCCCACAGCCGCACGTCGAGCTGCCGTGGGCCTCGCCCCGCTCCTCGCAGCCGCAGCCGCCACCGCAGCCGCCACCACAGCCGCACCCGTAGCCGTCGTGGTCCTTCCCATGGCGCCTGTGGTCGTGATCGTCGTGCCAGTGCTCGTGGTCGTGTCGTTCGTCGTGGTGCGGACCGTCGTGGCGCCCGTGGTGGTGCCCGTGGTGGTGCCCGTGGTCGTGCCCGTGGGCAGGCCGGGAGCGCTGCTGGCCCCACGCCGGCCACGCGGTCCACGCGGAGCCGGACGGAGCACTGCCGCCACCCGTGAACGGCGCGGCGACCTCGTCCCAGAGCGACTGGGACGCGTCGGACCACTGCTGGACGGCATCGACCCAGCCGTTGCGCAACGTGGTGAAAAGGTCAGGCGTTGAGGTGCTCATGTTTCCGACTCCGATCGGTCTCGCGGAAGGATGACGACGTCCAGGTCGGCGGTGCCGACGGGGACGGAGGCGGTGTGCCGCCGTGCGGCCTCGAGCCCGGCGGGGACCTCGAGACGAGCGGCCAGCGTGACGGTCTCGCCGGGCTCGACGACCACAGGGGCGTCGAGCGTGAGGACGACGTCGGGGCCCGGGTCCGGCCCACCGTCGTCGGTGCGGGCCATCGTGACCGCGGCCAGCGGCATACGCACGTTGCCGGTGTTGGTGACGACGAGGGCCACGTCCTGGCTCCCCTCGACCGCGAGGACGCGGCGCGGGCTCAGCTCGAGCGAGAAGTGGGGGGCCACCTCGACGACGACGCGGTGGCGCACGCCGCCGAGCTCCATCTCGGCCTCGTGACGACCGGGTGGGGTGGTGGCAGGCAGGGGCACGACGACCGGGACCTCGACGGTCCGGCCCGCCCGGATGACGGCGCTCGCCGCGCCGGTCACGGCTTCGCCGTCGAGGTGCAGCGTGGGGCGCCGGACGACGAGCCGGTCGGCGGTGAGGTTCTCGACCGTCACGGTGGTCGTGAGCCGGCCCGGCGGTCCCGCGAGCACCACGGCGTCGTCGGGCTTGGTTGCAGGACGTCGTCGGCGGGGTGGCCGGCTCTCGGTCGAGGGGGACTTCGCGGCGGTCGGCTTGCGACGTGGGGTCGGCATGGCCACACCTCAGAGGTCGATGACGACGGGGCCGCCGGGGACCGGGCGCACGTGCGTCGAGGTGCGGCCGCGCACGGTGACGCCGAAGACCTCGAGGCCCAGCACCGACCAGCTCCACTGCTGCTCGTAGGGCGTCGACACCTCCGTCGCGGGCGGTGGCGCCAGCTCGAGACGCACGCACGAGTCCACGGCGACGGGCCGCAGGTCGACCACGGCCGCCGAGTCGATCTTCGAGGCGGTGTCCAGCGTGGACGTCGAGTCCAGCTTGGCGGTCGAGTCGACGGTCGAGGTCGTCGTCACCGGGGCGAGCGCGACGCTGGAGTCGGTGTGCACGGTGTTGTCGCCGGCAAGGGTCAGCTTCATGTCGTCGAGCCCGGCGAGCTGGCTCGTGACGTCGGCCATGACGTCGCTGTTGACGCTCCCGCTCAGAGCGGTGTCGATCGAGTAGGTGGCCATCAGAGCTCTCCTGCCTGGGCTGTGCGCTGCGGGTGGGACGTGCTGTCGGGTCCGTCCCGGCTGTCCGGGCTCTCCGGCGTGTCGGGGCTGACGAGGTAGGAGTGGTGGAAGCCGAGTCGGGGGTCGGACCAGTCCGACAGGCCGGCGTCGATCTCGCCGAGCTCCGGCATGACGATGCGGTCGCGCAGCTCCAGCGACGGGTAGTCGTAGACGCTGATGTGGTTCTGCCCCCGGTTGGCCGTGAAGAGCAGCGTCTGGTCGGCCGAGAGCTGGCACGCGTAGATGCCGTCGATGAGCGAGCCGCGGCTGACGCGGAACGACTCGGCGAAGAGGTTGGCGTTGCTGACGACGTTGGCCCGCATGAAGGACTCCGCGAGCGTGTTGAGCGACTGGCGCGGGTAGGCCCACGACTCGAGGCTCCCGGGGTGCTCGTCCACGAGGCGGTGGTGGGTCATCGTCTCGAGGTCGACGAGGACGACCGTGTGGCTGCCCCCGGTGCAGAAGATGAGCTCGGTGTCCGAGATCGTGACGTCGGAGTTGATGTGCGCCGGCACGTCGCGGTCGGCGACCCAGTGGCGTAGCACCTGGCCCTGCTCGGCGTCGATCTCGAACGCGTACTGCCGCAGCCACGCCATGCCCCAGTGCGCGTAGTCGCTCCGGTCAGCCGGGTGCACGCGGAAGGAGACGGCGTAGAAGACGTCGAGCACCGGGTGGCACACGACGTGCCAGCAGGTCGTCGGCAGCGTCAGGGTGCGGACCTCGCCCGAGACCGTGTCGAGGATGCCGACCTCGCGCGCCTCGCCGCGGGAGGGGTGGTCCATGCCGCCGTAGACGATGTATCGCCCCGACGCCGTCCGCTTCATCGCGTGCGGGACCTTGAGGCCGTGCGGGGCGACGACCTCCGCCTTGGTGAGCCGGTTGACGTCGAAGCGCCAGAGGTGCTCGCCGATCGCCGTGACGAACTGGGTGTCGTCGAGCCACACGAGGTGGGTGCTGCCCTTGATCGTCGTGTCGGGCACCTCGAAGCGCAGCGTCGAGACCCGGTCGACCTCCTCGAGCGTGGCGAGGTCGTAGAACAGCAGGTGCTGACCGGTGTTGCCGAGGAAGCCCACCCGCCGGCTCGGGTCGACGCTCGGCGCGTGGCCCCCGGAGGCCCCGTGGAAGTAGCTGACCTTGTAGGAGTGGTCGCCGGTCACGGGGTCGTAGCGGAAGAGGCACACGCCAGCCCGCCCCTCGAGGCCGTTCAGGCCGTTCCCGTCGAGGGCGACGTGGAACGCGTAGGGGTACTCACGCATCGGCAGCCCCGACTGCTTCGGTTCCGCGGGTCCGGCGCACGGTCGTCACGCCGACTCCTCAGGCTAGCGCCGGGCCGTGGCGCCCTGCCGGGAAACGGGGATTCGCGCCGTAGGCTCGGCGGGTGCCGGCCGGGCGAGGGAGAGCGACGCTGCAGGGTCTGGCGCTCGCGTGCCACCCCGGGCCCACGCTCGCCGTCACGGTCCTCACGGCCCTGCTCGCGTGGTCGGCGGGGCACACGCTCGAGCGCGGTCTGCTCGTGACCGCAGCGGTCCTCACGGGCCAGCTCTCCATCGGCTGGAGCAACGACCTGCTCGACGCCGCCCGGGACCGGGCCGTCGGCCGCGCCGACAAGCCGATCGCACGCGGCGTCGTGTCGGAGCGGACGGTGCGCGTCGCCACCGGGGTCGCGCTCGCCGCCTGCACCGTCCTGTCGCTCGCGTGCGGCCTCGCCTCCGGGCTCGTCCACCTCCTGCTGGGCGTCGCGTCGGGGTGGGCCTACAACCTCTGGTTCAAGCGGTCCGTGCTCTCCCCGCTGCCGTATGCCATCGCCTTCGGCGCGCTGCCCGCCGTCGTGACGCTCGCGCTCCCCGCGCCCGTGTGGCCGGCGGCCTGGGTCATGGTGACGGGCGCGCTCCTCGGCGTCGGGGCGCACCTGCTCAACGCCCTGCCGGACCTCGCCGACGACGAGGCCACGGGGGTCAAGGGACTGCCGCAGCGGCTGGGCGCACGGACCGTGCGCTGGCTGGCCCCCGTCGTGCTGCTCGCGGGGACCGTCGTGGCGGCCTCCGGCCCCGGCCTGGATGCCGCGGGCGTCCTGGTGCTCGGCGTCTGTGGGGCGCTCGCCGCCGTCGCGGTCCTCGCACGGGGCCGGCTCCCCTTCGTGGCCGCCATCGGCATCGCGCTCGTCAATGTCGTGGCCCTCGTCGCTCGTCGCTGAGATGGCAGGTGCCAGCGCCAGGGACGCAAGGGTGTCCAGCGTCAGGACCTCGTCGGGCCACGGGCCACCTAGGGTGGGCAGGGTGAGCCACCTAGCGGCCGTCCGCGGCGTCCTGCCCGAGCACAGCTACGCGCAGGCCGAGGTCACGGCTGCCTTCGCCGACGTGCTCGGCTCCACCGGCTCCGACCGAGCGCTCCTCGAGCGGTTCCACGCCAACGCCGGGGTGAGCCAGCGTCACCTCGCCCTGCCCCTCGAGCGCTACTGGCAGCTCGCCGACTTCGGGGCGGCCAACGACGAGTTCATCCGGGTCGCCACCGAGCTCGGCTCACACGCCGTCTCCAAGGCGCTCGCGGCGTGCGGTCTCACCCCGCAGGACGTCGATCTCATCATGTCGACGACGATCACCGGCCTCGCCGTCCCGTCGATCGAGGCCCGCGTCGCCGCCGAGATCGGCCTGCGCGACGACGTGAAGCGCGTCCCGCTCGTCGGGCTCGGGTGCGTCGCCGGCGCCGCCGGTGTGGCCCGCGTGCACGACCACCTCGTCGGCCACCCCGCCGACGTCGCGGTGCTCCTCTCGGTCGAGCTGTGCAGCCTCACCGTCCAGCGCGACGACCGGTCGACCGCGAACCTCGTCGCCAGCGGCCTCTTCGGCGACGGGGCCGCCGCGGTCGTCATGGTGGGGGCCGACCGCGCCGCGGCGCTCGCGCCCGACCAGCCGCGCGTCGTCGCCACCCGGAGCCGGCTCTACCCCGGCACCGAGCGCGCCATGGGCTGGGACGTCGGCGCGACAGGACTGCGCATCGTCCTCGGCGCCGAGGTCCCCGACCTCGTGCGCGAGAACGTCCGCGACGACGTCGACCGTTTCCTCGCGGGCCAGGGCCTGACCCGCGCCGACATCGGCTGGTGGGTCGCCCACCCCGGCGGCCCCAAGGTCCTCGAGGCGATGCAGGAGGCCCTCGAGGTGGAGCGCGAGGCACTCGGCGTCACGTGGAGCTCGCTCGACCGCATCGGCAACCTCAGCTCCGCCTCCGTGCTCCACGTGCTCGCCGACACCCTCGCGGACCACACCCCCGCGCCCGGCTCGTGGGGCGTGCTCATGGCGATGGGCCCCGGCTTCTGCCTCGAGCTCGTCCTGCTCCGCGCGGCCGACTGACAGGAGTGGCCGATGACGTCCCAGTGGCTCTTCACCGGCCTCGTCCTGCTCGTCGGCCTCGAGCGCCTCGCCGAGCTCGTCGTGTCGAAACGCCATGCGGCGTGGGCGTTCTCGCGCGGTGGCGTCGAGCGCGGCCAGTCGCACTACCCCGTCATGGTCGTGCTCCACACCGGGCTGCTCGTCGGCGCCGTCGCGGAGGTGTGGCTCGCCGACCGCCCGCTGGTCCCGGCCCTCGCCTGGATCATGCTCGCGCTCGTCGTGGCCAGCCAGGCCCTGCGCTGGTGGTGCATCACGACCCTCGGCAACCAGTGGAACACGCGCGTCATCGTCGTGCCGGGGCTCGCGCTCGTCCGCCGAGGGCCCTACGGCGTCATCCCCCACCCGAACTACGTCGCCGTCGTCGTCGAGGGCTTCGCCCTGCCGCTCGTGCACACCGCCTGGGTCACGGCGCTCGTCTTCACCGTCGCCAACGCAGCCCTGCTCGCCGTCCGCATCCGCGTCGAGAACGCCGCCCTCCGCGAGATCGCCTCGCCCGCAGACGCTCCCAGCGGGGCCGCCCCGTGAGCGTCGACGTCATCGTCATCGGCGGCGGGCCCGTCGGTCTCGCCACGGCGTTGTATGCCGTCCGCTCCGGCCTGTCACCCGTTGTCCTCGAGCCGCGGGCCGGCTCCATCGACAAGGCCTGCGGCGAGGGTCTGATGCCCGGCGGTCTCCAGGCGCTCGCCGGCCTGGGGGTCGACCCGGACGGACACGACCTCCGCGGCATCCGCTACGTCGCCCGGGGCCGGGTCGCGGAGGCGGACTTCACGGCCGGCCCCGGCCGCGGCATCCGGCGAACCACCCTGCACGCCGCCCTGAGCGAGGCCGTCGCTGCCGCCGGCGTCGAGGTGCTCCCGTTCGGCGCGACCGAGGTGACGCAGGACGACACCGGCGTGACCGTGCGCACCGACGACTCGGGCGATGACGGGCCGACACTCACCGCGCCGTGGGCCATCGCCGCCGACGGACTGCACTCGCCGACCCGCCGCTCGCTCGGGCTCGACCGCGACCACACCACCGTCCGCCGCCTCCCCAGCGGGAGCGGAGGCGTCGCTCGGACCGCCGACGCGCGTCCCCTGCGCCGCTACGGGCTGCGCCAGCACTACGGCATACGCCCCTGGGGAGACCACGTCGAGGTGCACTGGGGCGCTCACGGGGAGGCGTACGTGACGCCCGTCGCCGACGACCTCGTCGGGGTGGCGGTGCTCAGCAAGCAGCGAAACCCCTTGTCCGAGAGTCTCGCCGAGTTCCCGGAGCTGCGCGATCGCCTCGACGGGGCACCGGTGGTGACGTCGGTGCGCGGCGCGGGACCGCTGCGCCAGCGCACGACGCGCCGCGTCGCGGGCCGCGTCCTGCTCGCGGGGGACGCGAGCGGCTACGTCGACGCCCTGACGGGAGAGGGCATCTCCCTCGGCCTCGCCCACGCGCGGGCGGCGGTCGCGGCGGTCGTCGCTGACGACCCGCAGTCCTACGAGCGGTCGTGGCGTGCGGCCACCCGGCGCTACACGCTGCTCACCCACGCGCTCGTCCAGGTCACGCGACCGGCCTGGACCCGGCGGCTGCTCGTCCCCGCCGCCGCGACCCTGCCCCCGGTCTTCCGCGGGGCGGTCAACGAGCTCGCGAGGCCGGGTCGGTGACCGTCGTGATGCGGGACGCTGCCGAGGAGCTCGTCGTCCTCGTCTCCCCGGACGGTGAGGCGATCGGCACGGCGCCCAAGGCGACGGTCCACCATGCCGACACCCCGCTCCACCTCGCCTTCTCCGTCTACCTCCTCGACGACGCCGGCTCCCTGCTCGTGACGCAGCGCGCCCTCGCCAAGGCGACCTTCCCCGGCGTCTGGACCAACTCCGCCTGCGGACACCCGGCGCCCGGTGAGCCCGTCGAGGACGCCGTGCGGCGCCGCGCCCGGGACGAGCTCGGCCTCGACGTGCACGGCCTGCGCCTCGTGCTGCCCCGCTTCTCCTACCGCGCCGAGATGGACGGCGTCGTCGAGTGGGAGCTCTGCCCGGTCCTCGTGGGCCAGGTCAGCGGGGTCGCACCCCGGCCCGGCCTCGACCCGGCCGAGGTCGAGGCTGCCGAGTGGGTGCCGTGGCGCGAGTTCGCCGCCGACGTCAGGTCCGGGCGGCGCGACGTGTCGACGTGGTGCCGGGAGCAGGTGGCCGAGCTGGCCGCCCTCGGCCCCGAGCCGGCGGACTGGCCCACCGGCGCCGCCGCCGCCCTCCCACCAGCGATGTCCTCCCGCTCGACTGGGTAGGTGGACCTCGTGACCGCCACCCCCCTCGCGCGACCCGCTCCGCCCCGGATGCCCACCCCTCCCGAGCGTGCTGCCGGCGTCGTGCTCGCCGCAGGACTCGGGCTCGTCGCGTGGGCCTCCGGACGCAAGCCCCTTCATGCCGTCGGGAGGACCTGGGACGCCGAGCTGCGCATCGACGAGCCGGCCGCACACGTGGGGGTCCCGCTGCTCGTCGACCGCGGCGTGCACCCGTGCACGGCGCGGGTCTCCCGCGCCATGAGCACGAGGCCCGGTTGGTGGGACATCGGTGGCCTCGCGGTGCGTCTGCCCGCGGCCGGGACCTCCGGCGGGCCCGCCGACCTGCTCCTCGCCACGACCGGGACCGGACGGGTCAGCCGTTACGTCCTGCGTCCCGTCCGGCGGGCCACGGGACGACCGCTGACGACGCTGCTGCCGACGAGGTCGGGGGAGCACTCGCTCGCCCTGCTCGCGAGACCGATCGGCGACGAGGCCGTGGCGCGCGAGTTCGAGCTGGCCGTCTCCCTCGACGGCGGCCCCTGGCGAGCCGTCGGCCTCCTGCAGCTGCTCCGCGAGCAGGCTGACGCCGCCACGCGGTTCGACCCGGTCGTCAACGAGCTCGCCGGCACCACCCCGCCGGCCTGGGTCGTCGCCCTGCGCGAGCCCGCCTATCGGTGGGCCCGACGGCTCGGTCGGCGGCACGCCTGACCCTGCCCCGTGGGGCAGGGGTCAGTTGACGAGCACCTGGTCG
This sequence comes from Terrabacter sp. Ter38, assembly GCF_024519435.1. Classification (GTDB taxonomy): domain Bacteria; phylum Actinomycetota; class Actinomycetes; order Actinomycetales; family Dermatophilaceae; genus Terrabacter. Next base: position 48,475 of record NZ_JALJRZ010000002.1, on the reverse strand, counting down.
GCGAGCGCCTCGAGCGCCGCGGTCTCGCACCCGGCGGCAAGGGCCTCCTGGGTGGCCTGACGAGCGGCGACGAGCGGGTCGGGCCTGAGGGCCGCGATGACGGCGGCGACGGCACGCGCCTCGATGCACTCGTCGTACAGGCGCATCCGGTCGAGGTTGCACGTGCTGGGGTGGGTCCCGAGGTGGGCCTCACAGGCGGAGTCGAGGTCGCGTTCGAGGTCCCACAGGGCCACGACGTCCTCGATCTCCGGATAGTGCTCGAGACCGCCGCGAGCGACCTCGAGCGCGTTCCGGTCGTGCACTCGGGCGACCGTGCACGCGAGGCGGGCGACACGGAAGGCGAACCGCCGGGCGTCACCACGTTCGGCGCCCGCGATGCGCGCGGCGAGGGCGGGAGCCACCGCCTCGACCGGGTCCAGCTTCACAGGCAACTCCTCGACGGTCAGGGGCGCGGCGGCAGAAACAGCCCACGGGGCCATACCCGCTCCCGTGCCCGCACACCCGGTCGGCGGCCGCTGGTCCGGAAGGTGGGCGCCCGGGCCGGCACGAACACCGCACACGGCCTCCACCGCCGCACCGAGCCACGTGCCGCCGAGCCCTCCCTGGCCTCGCTGAACGGACCGTCGATGCCCGACGGTGCTCCTGGCTCTCAGCCGACGGGCAGCCGTTCGCGGAGGAACTCCGTCGTCGTCGCCCACGCGAGTGCCGACGATGCCGGGTCGTGCCACGGCATGTCGTCGTTGTCGAACGCGTGGTCGGCGCCCGCATACGTCTCGAAGACGGTGCCGGGCTGCTCGGTCACGGACGCCTCGATCCGGCGCACCGTCTCGGTGTCGACGAAGGAGTCGGCGAGGCCGAAGTGGTGCAGGCTCGGGGCCGTCACCGTCATCGCCTCGTGCAGGCCCGGCAGGGCCGAGCCGTAGTAGCTGACGAGTGCGTCGAGGGGCGCACTGCCGTCGGACTCGAGATGGGCGGCCACGTTGAAGCCGAGGCCGCCACCGAAGCAGAAGCCGACCGCGCCGACTCCGGCCGTGACCTCGTCACGGTCGCGCAGCCACTCGACGGTGGCGGCGGCGTCCGAGACCGCCGCCGCCCAGTCGAGGCGCTGCACGAGACCCATGCCCTGCTGGAGCGCGTCGTCGCCCTCGACGGGCGTGGTGACACCGAGGCGCCAGAAGATCTCGGGGGCCACGACGACGTAGCCCTGCTCGGCGAGCTGGGCGGCGCGGCGCTGGATGTAGTCGCTGACGCCAAAGATCTCCTGGAGCACGACGATCCCGGGCCCGAGCCCGGTCGGCGGGAGCCAGACGTGCGCGGGCATCTCGCCGGCGTCGGTCGTGATGGTCACGTGTTCGGTCATGCCGTCAGTATGTCGACCGTCCGTCCCCACGGCCGGGAGGCTGGACGGTCAGCGGCGGGGCCGCAGCTCGAGCAGACGGGCGTCGTACATCCGCACCCGCTCGGCGAGGACGTCGTGCTCGCGCTCGTGGCTGCGCAGCACCGCGACGAGGGTCACGATCGCGACGACCAGGAGCCCACCGAGGGCGACGAGCGCCAGCACGCCCGAGCGCGTGTCGGCACGACCGGTCGCGAGCACGAGGAGCGCGGCGGTGAAGAGCAGGGCGACGACGCCGCCGAGGCCGCCGATACGGCGGGACGCGGAACGGTCCGTCGCAGCGAGCGCCTGCTGGGCGACGTCGCGCTCCTCACGGGCGACGCTGCGGCACAGGTAGGTCGCGGCCGGAAAGCGGTGCGTGTCGCGGCGGCCACCGCGCCCGTGCAGCCGGTGGTCCGTGGGGACGTCGGCGAGGTGGGGTCGAGGTGCGCCGAGAGCAGGCGCGGGGTTCGTGGTCAGGGCGGTCATCTGCGGGCTCCTTCACTCGGCCGCTGGGTGCACCCCATCACCATCAGGGTGCACCCAGCGGCGGCTGCGTGATCTCGGTTCGGGTCAGTCGTCCGCGTCGGCGTGCAGCCGGGCCCCGAGGGCGTAGGCGGCGACGACGAGGGCCGAGGCGGCCAGGACGATGTCCTTGAGGACGTACTGGCCCATGAGCGTCGGGCCGTGCGGGAAGAGCTCGGCCGTGAAGAGGGCGAGCGGTGACATGATCCCGATGAGGGCTCCGCCGAGGACGACGATGCCGACGCGCAGGAACTTGCCGGTGACGAGCGTCAGCCCGATGACCGTCTCGGTGACGGCGGTGAGCAGCACCGCGGTGTGGCCGGAGACGAGGCCGAACGTCAGCCGGTCGATCGTCGCCGAGGCGATGGCCTCGGCCGGGCTGAGGCCCGGCACGAACTTGATGACGCCGAAGCCGAGGAAGACCAGCCCGAGGCTGATCCGCAGGGCCTGGAGGCTGTAGGCCACGAGGAACGCCTGGAGGCGGTCCACGGCCGTGGTGGCTGCGCCGGTGACGGTCCCGCGGAGGGATCCGAGGCGGCCGGACGGGATGGATCGGTGGGCTCCGGGCTCTCCGGGACGGTCGAGGACGAACTGCGACATGGTGGTTGCTCCTTGAGGTCGAACTGTCGAGACCTCAGAAGGAGCAGGACCGCCGGAAGATACGCCTGGCGGCCGGGTTGAGTCGATCTACCTAGACCAAACCCGGGCCCACGCGGGCAAAACGGACGCGTGCCAGTGCCGCCTCAATTCACTTGACACCACGGCGCATTCGCGAGATGCCGAGTGCTCACCAGTTGACGAGCAACCGCTCCTGCTTGTCGCGGAAGGTCCCTACGAGGATGAGGATGAGGTCGATGAGCGCCCAGATGCCGAGGCCGCCGAACGTGACGAGCTGGAGGATGCCGGTGCCGACCTTGCCGACGTAGAAGCGGTGCACGCCGAGCACGCCGACGAAGAAGCAGAGCAGCGCCGCCGCGAGCCGCGACCGGTCACTGACGGGCATGCCGTCAGCGTCGAGCGCCACGGGCGCGAAGGCCGCCGCGAGGGACGGTGCCGCGGGGACGGGCTGCGCCGGTGCGGGCGGCAGCAGCGGACCGAGCTGGTCGGTCCACGAGTCGCCGTCCCAGTAGCGCGACTGCGGTTTGCCCTCGGGATCGGGGTACCAGCCGGCCGGGATCTCGCGCGGTGCCGGGGCGATCGGCTGGTCGGGCTGCTGCGTCATGGTGGCCTCCGAGGCGTGGGTGGACGTCGGGCGGTGTCGGACTCCCAGCATGGTGGACATCGCCGGGAGGTGGCAGCCCCCTCGCCCCCGTCCTTCCCAGTCCCTTTCCCATCCCGGACGGCCCCGCTCGTCATGGCCCGGCGCACCCGTCGACCTCTACCGTGGTCGCGTGACCACGATCCGTGCCCGCCCGAAGCGGTGCGCCCGATGAACGAACCGAACGGGGCGAGCGGGCCGACCCCGGTCCCCGACGACCGCGTCCACGGCGACTCCCTCTCCGGGGGTGAACCGTACGGCGACTCCTGGCTGCGGCCCACCCTGGCGTCCCAGCGTGCCGAGTCACCGGCCCCGCCGCCTCCACCCGCGCCGTCCGCACGCCGCTGGTGGCTCGTCGCCGGGCTCGGGGCGACGCTCGTGCTCGCGAGCGCCGCCGGGGTCACGACGTGGGGCGCCGCCACCGGCGGCCTGTGGCACAGCGCCGACGAGCAGCAGACGTACCGCCGTGCAGTGACCGACCTGACGTTCGCCGGCGGGTCGAGCGACGTCGAGGTCCGAGGCGGCGGTCCCGCGGGGACCGTCCACCTCGAGCGGCACCTCAGCTGGGGACCGGGCGCGTCGCGGCCCGCGCCGAAGGAGACGTGGGCCGGCAGCGACCTGACCGTCGACGCCGGTTGCGGCGGCGCGTTCCTGTCGTCGTGCTCGATCGACTACGTCGTCACCGTCCCCGACGCGACGACCGTCATCGTGCGCAACGGCTCCGGTGACGTCACCGTGAGCGGTGCCCTCGGCGGCGTCAGCCTCGACGTCGGGTCGGGCGACATCGACGGATCGAACCTCGACGTCCTGTCGCTCACGGCGAAGACCGACAGCGGCGACGTCGACCTCGAGCTCGCGGGCCGGTCATCGCCGGTGGTGGTCAGGACCGGCTCGGGCGACGTCTCCGTGCGCCTGGCGCAGGACGCCGTGTACGCGGTGGACACGGAGACGCGCTCCGGTGACACGGAGGTCGGCGTCCCCACCAACCCCAGCAGCGTCTCGAGCCTGCAGATCCGCACCGGTTCCGGCGACATCTCCGTCGACCGACCCTGAGCGCGTACGCCCGGGACCCACTGCCGCACGACGAAGCCGTATGCCGCCGAGGGGGTTTCGGCGGCATACGGCCCTGGGAGGTGCTGGCTCAGGTGGGGTTGCCGGCGGGGGTGTCCTCGTCGAAGGCGCTGTGCTTGTCGTCGGGCACGGCAGAGGCGCCCGGGGTGGGAGGAGCCGCCTGGTCGTGATGCTCGACGAGCTTGTCGATGCCCTTGTCGACCGAGGCACGAACCTTGGTCACGGTGTCGGCGTGCTTGCCGCCGGTCTTGTCGACGATCGTGGCCTCGGCCTTGTCGAGGGCCCCGTCGACCTTGCCCCGGTTGTCGTGGGCGTAGCCCGCGGCGACCGACATCACGGCCTTGGCCATCTCGACGACTGCGTCGCCGAAGTCCTTGGCCTTCTCCTGCAGGTGGACCTCGTCCGCCTTGTGCTTCAGCTGTTCACCGAACGACACGGTGTCTCCTCATCTCGCACTGGTCCGACCCTCGTCGGCTCACTGCATCCACAGTCGTACCCGGGGACCGTCTCACGCAACCCGGGTCGACCCCGAGATCGACCCCGATCGACCCTGATTCATCAGCCCGCGCGGCCGACTCCCGCGCGCGGGGCATCCCGTTCGAGCATCGCCCGTCAGCGGCCGCGAGCGGTCGACCACGCCCAGTCGAGGGCCGACCGGTGCCGGGACCACGTCGGGTCACCGACCGACGGTGCCTGGGGGTCCCCGTCGACCGCCGCCCCGTCAGGGGCGCCGTCGCCGGCCCGGGTCGTCGCGAGGGACCGGGTCACCGCGTCGGCGACGCCCAGCCGTCCAGCCGGCGGCTCGCCGAGCACGTCGGCGGCGTCGCGCTCGCCGACCATGTCGTGCCCGAGGCTCGGGATGAGCGACTCCACCGTCCCGTTCGGGACGTCGACGAGGGCGCCGGCCACGCGCGCCACCGTCTCGACGGGAGCCAGCCACACGGGCACCTGCACGCGCAGCAGCCGGGCGCGGGCGGCATACGTCCGCAGGAGCGAGACGTAGCTCAGCCGGTCGGGGCCCACGACGTCGAGGTGACCCGTCACGTCGGGTCGCTCGAGCGCCTCGGCGAGGAACCACACCGCGTCCGCGACCGCCACCGGCTGGATGACCGAGCTGCCCATCCATGCCGGCACCGTCTGGACGAGGCCGAGCCGGGTCGACATCTGGCGCATCACCTCGAAGCTCGTCGACCCCGCCCCGACGACCATCGAGGCGCGCAGGGTCAGCACCGGGCAGTCGGCCGTCGCGAGGATCTCCTCGACCTCGAGCCGCGAGAGCAGGTGGTCCGAGAGCTCGTCGTCGGGCAGGTCGGGCACGATCCCGGAGAAGTAGACGAGGCGGCTCGCACCGACGACGCCCGCGGCGTACGCGACGTTGTCGGCGGCCTGGCGGTCGCGCTGCATGAAGTCGTCCGCGTCGAGGCCGTGCACGAGGTAGCAGATGGCGTCGACGCCCTCGAGCGCCTCGAGGACGCGGTCCTCGTCGTGCACGTCGACCCGTCGCCACTCCACGTCGCCGGACCACGGGTATGCCGTCGCCGGGCTCCGGTGGTGGGTGGCCACGACCTCGTGGCCGCGACGGAGCAGCTCCGGGACGAGCCGGGACCCGACGTAGCCGCTCGCGCCGACGACGGCGACCCTCATCGCCGTTTGCGCTCGCGCCGGTCGCGCCGGAAGGAGCCGAAGAGGTCGGTCGCCGAGCGGACGAGGTCGAGCGGGCTGTCGTCGTCCGCCTCGGCGTCCGGGACCGGCCCCGACACCGACATGCACGTGAGGAAGCGCTCGATGAGCGGGTCGGAGGCGCGCTGGACGAGGCCGGTGCCGAAGTCCATCGGGAAGCCGAGGAAGACGAGGTCGGTCACGAGGTGTGCGCGGGTGCGGTCGTCGTCGCCCTTGACCGGGTGGAGCGTCAGCGCGATGTCGATGGTCGCCTTGCCGAGGCCGTGACGCTCCTGGCCGGTGGCCGTGAGGCGCGCACGACCGGCCTTCTCGTCGCGTTCGACCATCGACCCGGTGCCGTCGAAGTACATCGACACCGGCCCGAGCTTGGCCCTGATCTCTCCGACGAAGTCGTCGCCGTCGACCTGGGTGACCTCGGCCCCCGGGAAGCAGCGGCCGATCCGGCGCAGGTCCATGAAGTTCGTCCAGACCACGCTCGGGGGCGCGTCGAGCTCCTGCTCGTGCGCGAGTCTCATCGCGTGTCCTTCCGTCAGGCGCGCCGCCCGGTGGCTGACCGGCGGCGCTTCGTCCACCGTGGCATACCCGAACGGCCCCCGACAGGGGCGCCTCTGTCCAGCGTGGCCTCAGTCGGTCGAACCGGGAGGCAGCAGCTCCCAGTGCAGGCCGTCGCCCCAGCCGCCGTCCGCCACGCGGTCGACCGCGTGCTCGCGACCGAACTCCACGAAGCCGACCGACCGGAGCACCCCGTTGCTCGCCTCGTTGTCGGCGGCCGTCTCTGCGACGAGGCGGCGCACGCCGAGCCCGCCGTCGCTCGTCGGGGCCAGCGCGTGGGCGACGGCGAGACGGGCCGCCTCCTTGGCCGCGCCACGGCCGCGGGCGCTCGGGAAGAACTGGTAGCCGAGCTCGGCGGTGTCGGTGATGGCCCCACCGCGGCTGAAGACGGTGACGCCGCCCAGGGCTCGGTCGGTGCCGAGGTCGGCGACGCACCAGTCGACCGCCGTGCCCTCGGACATCCTCTCCTGTCGGGTGCGCAGCCACGCGGGGAAGGTCTCGCGTCGCAGGATCGACCGGGACGGCATCCAGTGCTCGGGGTCGTCGCGTGGCTCGATCGCGTCGACGTCCGCGGGTCGCCAGGGCCGCAGCCGGACGCGGTCGCCCTCGACCGGGACCGCGGCGAACCACGGTGTCTGGGGCTCGAGCGGGACGCCCGGAGTGATGCTGGCGGTCCACGTGTCGAGCGCCTCGGTGCCGCCCTCGGGGTCGGGATGGCTGCCCGGGATCGTGCCGTGGAAGGTGAAGCCCGTGGACCACGCGGTCCGCCTCGAGCCCCAGTTGCCGACGACGGCGCGCCAGTGGACGCGGGTCACTGCGGCGCCCCAGACCGGTGTCGCGAAGGCGTGCGCGACGACGAGCCGGACCGCGCGCGCCATGAGGCCGTGCCCGCGGGCGTCCGGGTGCAGCCCGAAGCCGAGCTCGCCGGCCGACGGCGCCGCGCCGGGACGCAGGTCGATGGTGCCGGCGTAGCGGGGTGTGCCCGTCGCGTCGGTCCACTCGACGGCCCACGACCGCGTGCCCCGGGGCTCACCCCAGGCGCCGAGGTTCCGCTCGACCCAGCCGAGCGCGTCCTCGCGGCCGTAGGGCCGCGGGACCGTCGTCCATCTGAGGCTCTCGGGGTCCGTGCTCTGCTCGACGATCGCGTCGGCGTCGTCGACGGAGTGGGCGCGCAGCGTCACGACGCCGTCGGTCAGCAGAGTCACGGCCGAGGTCACAGGCGAGGTCACGGGCGAGGTCACGGGCGAGGTCACGGGGGAGGTCACGGCGGGCGGCTGGGAGGCGTCGGTCACGGCGTCAGCCTGCCAGCCGGCATACGCCCTCGTCACCCGCGATTCGAGCGCCCGGAACGGTGAAGGACCGGAAGCCAGCGTGCTGGCTCCCGGTCCCTTGGCCCGCTTCCCCTCCACAGGCTGCGTACCGAGACCTACCGTACCCAATGGGCCGCCCGGACGAACACGCGTTGCGGGGAGCCCGTGACCACGCACCTCGGGGGAGGATGCGGGGGAGCCGACCGGCTCGCGACGCGAGGAAGGGGTGCCGTGGAGACAGGGGACGAGCGGGGCGGGCGACGCCCGGCGCTCATGCGACGACAGGCCGGTGGTGGGGCGGGAGTCTCCCCCTGTCGTCGACTCCCGCCCCGGCCCACCGGTGCCAGACGTCACGATACGAAGGTCGAGAGCCGTGACGGGTCCTCGTTGCGCACGTGGGCGCCACGCGCAACAGGGCGCCACGCCTGGGCGTCGCCGTGTTGAACGAACAGGTCCAGTGGGTGCTGCGCAACGCCCGACTGCAGGCCGCCGACCCCGCCCTGCGCAGCGCCGCGGGCTTCGCCCAGGGCGCGGGTCGGGCCGAGCCGGTGCACCGGGCCCAGGTCGGGCGCTGGGAGAACGGCCGCGTCGAGGTGACCCGGTCGCTCGTGCGCCGCTACGAGAGGGTGCTCGATCTGCGCGAGGGCCGGCTCCTCGCCGCCGTCGACCTCTTCTCGCGCTCGTACCAGCCCGTCCGCCCGTGCGCCACGCTGCCTCCGCCGACCCCGCCCGACGTCGACGCGACGCTGCTCCTGCTCGAGCGGGCGCTCGCCGACGAGCGGATGAGCGGCGGCGACTGGGACCGGCTCTCGGACCACCTCGGCCGGATGCCGCACGCGATGGTGCGGGCCGGCGACTGGGAGGGGCTGATCCGACGACTCCTCCAGGAGGTCAGCCTCGGGCTCGACCTCGACTACGTGCAGCGGGCCGAGGCCATCGCGCGCCTGGCCGGGCACCCGCGCAGCGCCGGCGTCGTGGCCTCGCTGGCCGCGGAGGTCGTGGACCGTCCCGACGCCCAGTTCTACGTCGACACCCTGAGCCTGCTGCGCTTCATGGAGGCCCCGCGGGGCTACGCCGTCCTCGTGGGCCAGTTGCGGGAGCCCACCAACGCCAGCTCGCTGCGGGCCTGCCTCAGCGTGCTGACGACCCTCGTGCGGGGCACCGGCCTCGACCCCGAGACCCGGCTCGAAGCGGTCCGGCTCGCGGTCGAGCACCTGCGCGACCCCTCCCACCCCTATCTCGTGCACCGCGGCGCCGCCAACCTCGTGCGCACGCTGGGTCCCGACGGCCACCGCGTCGCGACGGGGCTCACGGCCGAGGACCGTCGTGCGGCTGCCTCGATCATCCGCCACGGTCGAGCCATCACGGCCCAGGCGATCCGTGAGGCGCACCTGCGCATCCGGAGCGAGCTCGAGGCGGCCGAGGGGCAGGCGACCGCCCACGAGCCGATCCTCGGCGACCTGCTGCAGACGGCGCTCGGCGAGACGAACGAGGAGGACCGCTCCTACGCCCTCGGCATCCTCATGCTGTCGCCGCAGAGCCGGATCGTCGGCCGGGTCCACGCCGCGGCGTTCGCCGACGCCCTCGCGCGCCACGACACGGTGGCAGCGCACGAGAGCCTGACCGTGCTGACCTGGATGGCCCAGGTCGAGGACCTCGACCTCTTCGAGCGGGTCGCGCTGTCGCCGGCCTCCGCCCCGGACGTCGCCAAGGAGGCGGGCTACGTCATCGGCAACACGGTGGAGCCGCGGGGTCGGCGGCGCGACGAGCGGGAGGAGGCCGTCGCCCGGCGGATCGCCGAGATCGTCGCCACCGGCCGGACCGAGCCCGACGTCCAGCTGCTCCGCGGCCTCGTCTACGCCCTCGGCATGCGGGGGCGCCAGGACCTCGTCGCGGCTCTCGTGGACGCTCTGCCGCAGCCGGGGTCCGACCCGCTCGCGATGACCGAGCAGGCTCGCGCCACGCTCGTCTGGTGGCTCGAGGTGCCCGAGCACCTGAGACCGCTCCGCTGAGGTCGCCTGTCGCTCGCTAGGTTGTGGGCGTGGAGACCGACGAGGTACTGAGCCTGCTCAAGGACGTGGCCGAGGAGGTCATCAACCCGCGGTTCCGGGCGCTCGCGGCCGGCGAGATCCACGAGAAGCGACCCGGCGACCTCGTCACCGACGCCGACCGGGAGGCCGAGGTGCTCATCACGGCAGCCCTCGTCGCCGCCTACCCCGACGCCGTCGTGCTCGGGGAGGAGACGTTCGCGGGCGACCCCGCGCTCATGGAGCGGTATGCCGCCGCCGACCACGCGTTCACCGTCGACCCCGTCGACGGCACGAAGAACTTCGTCCACGGCTCCAAGGACCATGCCGTCATGGTCGCCGAGACGGTCGCCGGCGAGGCCGTGCGGGCGTGGATCTGGCAGCCGCAGCACGAGCTCGGCTTCGTCGCCGAACGCGGGGCCGGCACGTGGCGCCACGACGCCGACGGGTCGCGTCGCCTGACGGTCCCCGAGCGGCCGGAGGGCGCCCTGCGCGGCCGCACCTCCCGCCGCGCGTGGATCGGTCAGTCGCTCGACGGCCTCGAGCCGATGACCCTGACGTGGGTGTCGTGCGGCATCGACTACCCCAAGCTCGTCGAGGGCGCGGCCGACTACATCGTCTACGCCAAGGCCGCGCCGTGGGACCACGTGCCCGGCTCGCTCCTGCTCTCCGAGGCCGGCGGCCTGCTCGGCACGACCGCGGGCGTCACGTACTCACCGCGCGACATCGCGCCCCCGGGGCTCGTCGCCGCCGGAAGCCCCACGGCATACGACCGCGTATGCCGTGCGCTCGCCGCCAGCAGCCACCTGCGCTGAGCCGGCGGTGACGTCGCACCACCGCCCGTCGGGCTCGTCCGTCCCGTCCGGTTCGACGGCACACGCGGTGCTGGCCGGTGTCGTCTGCGGGCTCGTCGGCTTCACGAGCTCGTTCGCCGTCGTGCTGACGGGCCTGCGCGCCGTCGGCGCGGACCCTGAGCAGGCGGCCTCGGGCCTGCTCGTCCTCTGCGTGACGATGGGCCTCGGCTGCGTGCTCTTCTCGTGGCGGCTGCGGATGCCGATCACCATGGCGTGGTCGACGCCGGGCGCCGCACTGCTCGCTGCAGCGGCGGTGCCGGCCGGTGGGTTCGCCTCTGCGGTGGGCGCTTTCGTCGTCTGTGGACTTCTGCTGGCCCTCTGTGGCCTCGTGCGACCGCTCGAGCGGCTCGTCGAGGCGATCCCCGGTCCGCTCGCGAGCGCGATGCTCGCGGGGGTGCTGCTGACGCTCTGCGTCGCCCCGTTCCGCGCGGTCGTCGCGACGCCGGCCGCCATCGCGCCGGTCATGGTCACGTGGCTCGTCCTCGTCGCGGTTGCGCGGCGGTGGGCCGTCATCGGCGCGCTCGTCGCGGCCCTCGTCGTCATGGCCGTGCAGGGGGTCTTCGCGCGGCTCGACCTCGGGTCGGCGGTGCCGTCCATCGTGCTCGTCGCACCGACGTGGGATGCGACCACCCTTCTCGCCGTGGCGATCCCGCTCTTCATCGTCACGATGACGAGCCAGAACATCCCCGGCATGGCCGTGCTCGCGTCGTTCGGCTACCGGCCCGGCATCCGAGGTCCCCTGCTCTACACCGGTGGCGCGAGCGCCCTCGGAGCCGTCGGCGGCGCGCACGCGATCAACCTCGCCGCGATCTCCGCGGCGCTGGCCGCGGGCCCCGAGGCGCACTCGGACCGGAGCCGGCGCTGGGTCGCGGGTGTCGCGTGCGGCGTCACCTACCTCGCCTTCGGCCCGCTCGCCGGGATCGTCACGGCGGCAGCGCGTTCGGCGCCCGCCGGTCTCATCGAGACCATCGCCGGTCTTGCCCTGCTCGGCACCTTCGCGAGCGCGGCAGCGGCCGCGCTGACCGACGTCTCGACCCGCGAGGCCGGCGCCGTCACCCTCGTCGTGGCCGCGTCGGGCATCACCGTCGCCGGCGTCGGCGCCGCCTTCTGGGGGCTCGTCGCCGGTGTGCTCGTCCTCGTCGCCCTCCGACTCGAACGTCGCCGCCGCGACCGGCTCACCGCGTAGTCACTCTTCGGAGGCGCCTGCGGAGGCCTTCTTGGAGCGGGCCGCGCGGGCGGGCGCGGTCTTGGCGGCCTTCTTCGCGTCGCGGGCGGCCTTCTTCGCCGTGGCCGACGCCTTGGTCGTCTTCTTCGCGGCGACGTAGCGCTCGGGGTCCTTGTCCTTCGGGGTGATCCCGTCGGCCCAGCGGACGGCCTCGTAGCGCAGGAACTGGACCGCGATCTCGTGACGGAGCTCCAGACTCGCGCGCTGGCGGAAGTCGGCGAGGTCCTGGCGCTCCTCCTCACCCATGTGGTCGCTGTTGTGGACGTTGGCGTCGACGACGGCCGTCCACCACGCGTCGGACCCGGTGCGGCAGCGCCTGACCTTGCGCACGGACCTGCGGATGTCGTTGTGGTCCTTGACGGCGTCCTCGACCTCCTCGTCGACGGACTCGGCGTCGGCGCCGCCCGTGCCGATGCGCAGCAGCTCCGGGTAGAAGTAGAGCTCCTCGGCCTCGGCGTGCGTCTCGAGGAGGATCTCGAGACGCTTCCAGACGGCGGCGAGGCCCTCGTGGTCGTCGCGCGGCCACTCCTCGAGCATGGCGAACATCCGTCGCTGCTCGTCGTGCTGGCGGAGGATGACGTCGGTGATGTCCACGAAAGGCCTCTCTGTCGTCCGGCGGGTTCCGGAACCACTGTGCCGCATCCATACCCGATGCCGTCGCGGGCTTGGCCGTTTCGCGTATCACCGGGCCCCGCTGGTGCCACCGTTGGTTGGTCGGGACTGTCCGGCGCAGTTCATCGACGCAGTTCCGACGTAGCTCATGACGCAGTTCAGCGGAGTAGGGATGGGTGGTGGGTCCGCATGACGAGCAACGACCTGGTCGTGGTGCTTCCGGGGATCACCGGCAGCACACTCGGGGTCCGGGGTGACGACGGGTCACCGGCGAGCGAGAACCTCATCTGGGCCCCGAGCGCCGGCGCCGTCTGGAAGCTGCTGACCGGCGGCCAGTCGATCCTCAAGAAGGTCCTGCCGGAGGGGATCGGCGACGACCACCCGGGCGACGGCGTCGAGCCCGTCGCGCTCATGCCCGACGTCCACGTCCTGCCGGGCATCTGGACGCCGATCCGCGGCTACGACGTGCTCGTCACCGCATTGGAGAAGCAGGGGTACCAGCGGGGCACCGGCGGCAATCCGGCCACGCTCATCACGTACGCGTACGACTGGCGCCTCTCCAACCGCTACAACGGCGCGCGACTCAAGACCATCGTCGAGCCGGCACTCGAGCAGCTGCGGGCGCAGGGCGGGGCGTATGCCGATGCGAAGGTCGTCTTCGTCTGCCACTCCATGGGTGGGCTCGTCGCCCGCTGGTACATCGAGAAGTGCGGCGGCGCCGAGGTGACCCGCAAGCTCATCACCCTCGGCACCCCGTGGCGTGGTGCGACCGACGCGCTCACGCAGCTCGTCAACGGCGTCAAGAAGGGCATCGGTCCGTTGTCGATCGACCTCACGGACTTCTCGCGCAGCATGCCCTCGCTCTTCCAGCTGCTGCCGGAGTTCGCCTGCATCGGCAACGCGGGGGGTTATGCGAAGACGACCGAGGTGTCGGTGCCCAACGTCAGCACCGCGATGGTCGCCGACGCGATGGCCTTCCACACCGACCTCCAGGCCGCGGAGTCCGGCCGCCCGGGGAGCCGGACTTCCTCGCACATGATCGTCGGCATCCGGCAGCCGACCGCGACCACGGTCCAGCTCTCGGGTGGCACGGCCACGGCCTACCAGGACTTCGGCACCGACAACGACTTCGGTGACGGCACGGTGCCCCTGACCGGGGCCGTCGGTCTCGGCGAGGCTCTCGACACGAACCTGGCCGTGCGGGTGCCCGACCAGCACACCAACCTCCAGTGCAACCAGCTCGTCCTCGACCAGGTGCAGGAGATCCTCACCGCCCAGCCGGTCCGTCGTCGCGAGATCACCGACACGAACGTACGTGCCGTCGTGCCCGACCTCGTGACGCAGGGCCAGGCCCTCAAGGTGGCCTTCGACCTCGAGGCGGACGACCCCGGGGCCGACCCGCCGCGCAAGGCCGTGACCGTCACCATCACGAGCGAGCAGGGCACGGTGCTCGCGAGCGTCGAGCCGACCCTGCGGAAGGGCCATGGCGTCGCGACCTTCGACGACCTTCCCCCTGGCACGCACACCGTGACCGTGGGCGGCTCCGGACCCGCCACGACGGTGCGACCCATCACCTCGACGACGCTCGTCTGGCCGAAGCCGACCCGCTGAGGGATCGAGCCCGCCGTCGACCGTCGTGCGTGGACGGGCTCGTCGACGGCGGGCCTGAGTGCCTGTGGGCCTGCGGGCCTGTGGGTCTCTGGGTCTCTGGGCCTGTGGACAGCCGGAGAGCGCTGTCGCCAGTCGAACGTATGATCGAATCATGATCGCAGCGACCAAGGAGCGCCCCGGGGGTGGCGTGCGCCACGAGGGTGTCCCTCCCTCCGATCGGCTGCCGCGTCCCGGCGGCGAGCGGGAGGCCGCCGTCGCGGAGGTGATGGGGCTGACCGACCTCCCGGGGCTCGCGGCACGACTGGCCTCCATGGCTGCGGAGCTCCGGCTCGTCGCACGCACCACCCCGCTCTGGGCGATGGCCGAGACGGGGCTCGGTGACGCGATCGAGCAGGCTCAGGCGCTTCGCGAGATGGCGCACAACCTGTCGGCGGTGCTGGCCGCCGAGGTGAGCGCGCGAGGACTTCCCGACCGTTCCGGGCTCTCCCGCAACGACTGGGTCGCTGGACACGCTCCCGGCCTGGCTGCGGGTGCGTCGGCCGCTCTGACCGCGGTGGGCGCGGCCATGAACGAGCCCCGGTGGGCTGCTCTGTCAGGAGGCGTCCGCGCAGGCTCGCTCTCGGTCGACAAGGCTGCGGTCATCGTGCGCTTCCGTGACGACGTCATCCGGTTCGCCGATGCAGCCCAGGTCGACGGCGTCGTCGACGCGATGGTCGAGGGCGCCCCGGCGCTCGGCCTCAAGGAGCTGCGGCGACTGGCAGCGCACGGCCGGGCGAGCCTGCGAGCCCCGGCGGTCGTCGAGGACGACGACCAGCGACTCCGCGCGGCAGGCTCGCTGACGAAGATCGGCCGGTGTGCCGGGATGACGGAGTACCTCTGGAGGCTCGACCCCGAGGGATCGGCGATCGTCGACGCTGCGATCGACGCCTTGGCGCGGCCGCGCCCTGATCTGGACTGGAGTCGTTGGCCCACGCTGCCCGGCAGCGAAGAATCATCTGGCCGGATCTGCCGAGGGTCAGCCGCCGAGCGTGGGGCGGCTGGTGGGGCGGCTGGCCGACGCGCGCGGGGCATCGATGCGGAGGCTGGCGGCGCGAGAGTCCAGCGCGGGTCCGTCGATCCCCGGTCGGCGGCGACGCGCCGTGCCGACGCCCTGCTCGAGCTGATCGGACGCGCCGTCGCGGCGCCCCAAGGCGTCACCCGGACGCCGAGGACGAAGCTCGTGGTCACGATGTCGCTGGAGGCGTTGCTCGACCGACTGCGCGGTGCCGGGCTGGCCGACAACGACGAGGTCCTGTCCGCAGCGACGGTGCGCCGGGTGGCCTGCGAGGCCGAGGTCATCCCGATGGTGCTGGGCGGCCCGTCCCAGTCGCTCGACATCGGCCGCGAGGATCGCTACTTCACTCCCGCCCAGAGGCTGGCGCTGGCGCAGCGTGACCACGGCTGCAGCTACCCGGGGTGCTCCGTACCTCCGCAGTGGTGCGAGGCGCACCACGTGGTGCACTGGCTTCACGGCGGAGCGACTGACCTGTCCAACGGTGCCCTCCTCTGTGGGAGGCACCACACGATCGTCCACCAGCTCGGGGTGACGGCGATCGTCACGCCGAGTCACGTCATCTGGCAGCCACCGCGCGAGCATCGACGGCCCTGACCCGGCGCGGGCCGGGGCACGTGCACGGGATGGTCCCGGACCATTCCGGTGGCGATGACCCCTGCTCGGCGGGAGCAGGTGGCGAGCGAAGGGCTGGGGCGATGTCCAGGTGCGGGCCGCCCCCGGCGCGCGGACGCTCTCCGACCCCGCGATGTCGTGCGTCGCCACGCGCGGGGTGCCGCCGGCCGGGCCTTGGACGATCCCGTTCTGTCGGTCCCGTTCTGTCGATCCCCGCTCCGTCGGTCTGACGCGCTGTCGTCAGGCGGTGGTTGGGTGGTGGGCATGACCTCAGAGAAGAGCACCGGATCGACGATCAGCTGGGACTGCGTCGCGCTCGACTGCGCGGACGCGGCAGGAGTGGCGCGCTTCTACGCCGACCTGCTGGGCGGCCGCGTGGAGGCTGACCCCGACGGGGACTGGTTCAACGTGCTGTGGGACGGGCCGCGCATCGCGACCCAGCTCGCACCCGGGCACGAGTCCCCTGACTGGCCCCGCGGCCAGCAGCAGGCGCACCTCGACTTCGTCGTCGCCGACATCGCCGCCGCCCACGAGCGGGTGCTAGCCCTCGGGGGCGCGGCCCTCGACCCCGTCGAGCCGCCCCGACCGGCGCCCGACCGCGGGTTCCGCGTGTACGCCGACCCGGCCGGCCACCCGTTCTGCCTGTGCCGTCCGACCAAGGACGCCTGGGGCTGAAGGGTCCCTCCGGCGGAGCTCCCTCCAGCTGGGCCCTCTCCGGCTGAGCCCATCCGAAGAGCCCCTCCCGGCGGAGCTCCCTCCGGCTGTGCTCCTCCGGCTGTGCTCCCTCCGGCTGAGCTCCTTCCCGAGGAGCCCATCCGGCGGAGCGCCTCCGGCGGAGCTCCCTCCGGGCGGGCCCTCTCGGCTGAGCCCCTCACGCCCTGCCGCCCGAGACGGTCAGCCGAAGTCGAGTCCGTCGAGGGATGCCGACGGCTTCTGGTCGGGCAGCCGCAGCATGCGGAACGAGTTGAGCAGGCCCAGCAAGCCGGCGATGAGCGGGACGAGCAGCGCGATCTGGAGAGAGCGGTTGCGGGCGTCCTCGTTGATGGCCAGCACCTCGGCCTCCACCTCGGGCGGCTGGCCCGAGATCTGCTGTTCCAGCTGGCTGTTGCTCATGATCTCGGCGTCGTGCTCGAGAGCCTGGGCGATCTGCTGCTGCTGTGCGGCCGGGATGACGGAGCTGTTCTGCGCCATCTGGGTGAAACCGACGGACAGCGCGGCGAGCATCAGTCCGCCCGCCATGGCGAGACCGAAGGAGAGGCCGAAGGACCCGGCGGCGGAGTTGACGCCGGCGGCCTCGCTGACGCGCTCCTCCTCGACCGGCGCGAGGGTGTAGTTGTTCAGCTGCGACACGAGGAGGCCGAGCCCGCAGCCGGTGATGGCCAGCGGGAGCACGAACCACCAGCCACTGTCGGCGCGGGGCACGAGCGGGAGGATGATCGCGACACCCAGACTCGTGAGGACGAAGCCGGTGCGGATGATCGAGGCCGGTCGCCGGTCACCGGCCTTGCGTCCGGCCAGCAGGGCTGCCCCGAACATCGTCAGCGACAGCGGTGCCAGCGACAGACCGGACTGCAGGGCGTTGTACTCCAGGGTCATCTGGAAGTAGAGCGGCAGGGCGATCATGGCGCCGCCCAGAGTGACCTGCTGCAGCAGCTGGCCCGAGACGCCGGCCGTGAAGTTCGGGTGCCGGAACAGGTCCGGGTCGAGCAGGGTCACCTGTCCGGCGCGCTTGCGGCGGCGGAGCCACCGGGCCAGGAGCACGAGCGCCGTCGCCCCGACGACGAGGAGCAGGCCGACGTACTGACCCCCCTCCTGCCAGACGAGGATGCCCAGCACGACCCCACCCATGCCGAGGGCGGACAGGATCGCGCCGACCACGTCGATCTGGCGCGAGCCGGTGTACTCGACGTCCCGGACCAGTCGGATCTGGCTCAGCACGACGACGATGATGAGGACCTCGAGTGCGAACCCGACCCGCCACGACAGGTACGTCGTGACGAATCCCCCGAGCAGCGGGCCGATCGCGGCAGCGATGGCGGCTGAGGCGCCGACGAGCGCGTAGGCCTGCTTCTGGGCCGCCCCGGCGAAGTTGCCGTGGATCAGTGACTGCATCGCCGGCAGGAGCAACGAGGCTCCCAGGCCTCCGATGATCGCCCAGAAGATGATGATCGCCGTGAGGCTCTGGGCGAGCGTCATCGCGAGCGCGCCGACGGCGTATCCGAGCAGACCCAGGACGTAGGCCCGCTTGCGCCCGATGAGGTCGCCGACCTTGCTGTTGATGAGGATGAAGGCGGCCGAGACGAGCGCCTCGAGCGCGATGGCCGACTGCACCCCGCTGGCCGTCGTGTCGAGGTCGGTGATGACGGCCGAGATGGACACGTTCATCAAGGAGGTGTCGACCACGAGGACGAACATCGCCATGGCCAGCAGGAGCATCAGGCGTCGGCTCCCTGAGGCATCAGGATCGGAATCGGGTGTGGGGTCCTGGCTCATGTCGCCCTCTCGGTGGCCGAATGGCGTGAGTCTATAGAGGCGGACCCGCCGACGTCCGTCGATCGAGGACGATGCCGAAGCGGTCGGCGAGGGCGGCGCGCACGGCGTCCTCGTCGGCGAGCGCGGTCTCCTCGCGTCGGCCCTGCGTCGTCGTGATGAGCCGGTCGCCGCTCAGGGTGACCCGTCCCGTCGGGGTCAGCACCGATGCGAGGCGCGACCGGGTGAAGTGGCTGTCGGGCGAGGTCTGCTGCCACTCGTTGCGCGCCGCGAAGTCGGACAGCGGGTGGGGCACCGTCGAGAAGACGAAGCGGTCGCACCAGTCCTCGCCGTCGCGGCGCTCGCGAGAGACCCACGTGTCGTCGCGCCGCAGGAGTCCCACGAGGTGGCCGCGTTCGCGTCGCTCGAAGCCGTCGCGCAACGGGAGCGGGTCGACGAGCCCCTCGCCGAACCCGACGTCCGCGAGCACCGGCTCCTCGAGACGGCCACCCGACACGACGAGTGCCAGGTGGTCGAACTCGTCGGTGAGCCCGCCGTCCGCCGTGGCCACGCGCGCGGAGACGAGGGCGACGGCATACCCGAGTCTGCGCAGCAGCAGGGCGAACAGGCCGTTGAGCTCGTAGCAGTAACCGCCGCGCCGGGCACCGACGACCTTGGCCAGCAGCGACGCGCGGTCGAGGCGGATCGGGCGGCCGAGCGAGATGTCGAGGCTCTCAAAGGGCACGGCCAGCAGGTGCGCCCGGTGCAGCGACGCGAGCGCCGCCAGCGTCGGGGACTCGGGAGCCGCCGCCCCGATGCGCCGGAGGTATGCCGTCGCCTCGGTCGCCGTCAGCGCGTCGGTCGTCGTCGGTGAGGTCACCCCGTCATCCTGCGACCTCGAGCCACCTCGAGGTCAAGCGGGCGCCGGAAGTGGCAGCGTCACGCCGACCATCGTCACGCCTCGCCCGTCCCACTCGTAGGCCGTGCGCTCGAGCAGGTCTCCGGCCGCGGACCGCAGGACGGCCGGGTCGAGCGACGGGGCCTCGAGCGGGCCGCGCTCGAGCACCTGGGTGCCGTCGTCGTAGCGGACGAGGACCTCGAGGCGGCGGGGAAGACGCGGCGGCCCGTCGAGCGAGAGCACCCGCGCGACCGCACGATCGACACAGCCCTCGAGCACCGGCACGACCTTGGACCGGGTCCGCGTCGCGGGCAGCGACCGGCTCGCGCTGACCGACCTGCGCGGCCCGGCAGGCGGATCGTCGCGTCGTCGGTGCCGCGCGCGATGGAGACGAGACGCCGGGCCATCGCCGTGGTGACGAGGCGCTTGAGGTCGTCCTCGTCGAGACCCTGGAGATCGGCGACGACGAACAGCCCTGCGGCGTGGAGCTTCTCGTAGGTCGTCGGACCGACACCCCAGAGCTCGTCGAGGCGCAGACGAGGCCGGACCCGCGCCTCGAGCTCGGCATCGACGACGACGAGGCCGTCAGGTTTGGCGCGTCGGCTCGCGAGCTTGGCCATGAGCTTGGTGCGTCCGACGCCGACCGAGACCGGGAGCCCGACCTCCGCACGGGCGGCCGCGCGCAGGGCCACCGCCATCCCGCGCGGATCGCCGCGGTCACGCCCGGTGACATCGAGGAACGCCTCCTCGACCGATCCCGGCTCGACGAGGGGCGTGAAGCGGCGGAACACCTCGAAGAGCCGGACGGACGCCTCCTCGTAGGCCTCCGCGCGGTAGCCGGTGACGAGCACGTGCGGCCAGCGGCGCTGGACCTGGCGCAGCGGCATGCCGGCGTGGATGCCGAGCGCACGTGCCTCGTAGGACGGGCACGCGACGACCTCGTGGGCGACGACCATCGGCCGCCCGCGGAGCGCCGGGTCGTCGCGCTGCTCGACGGAGGCGAAGAACGCGTCGGCGTCGGCGTGCAGGATCACCACCGTGCCAGTCTCAGGCCGGCCACCGACAGCCCGACGGATGGCGTGCATCATGGGGTTGCGCCGGGTGGGGTGACCACCCCACCAGACACGGCATCGTCCGCGTCACGATCCGCCGGATCACAACGGGCGCTCAGTAGCCGGCGTGGTCGAGCGCCTCGGTCGTCAGCTGCCGACCGAGCTCGATCATCTCCGCGGCCCGATGGAAGTCGAGCGTCCGCACGGCGTTCGACGGCACGGTGACGAGCACGTCGGGCGGGTTGCTCGCCATCCGGTAGCGCGAGATGAGGGCGCTCATCGTCTCGAACGACATGTTGAGCAGGTCGACGAGCCCGACGTCGGCCGACCGGACGACGAGCGCATCGGTGGGTGTCTGCGGGAGCCGGTCGACGGCCTCCGGCGGGATCGGCTGGTCGTGCTCGACGTCGTGCTCGACGTCGTGCTCGACGTCGTGGTCGCGGGCGTGCCCACCGAAGCGGCTCGTGATGGCGCGGACCCGCTCGGACTCGAGCACCTCGGCGGCGCCGCGCCGCAGTCGGGTCGTCCACTCCTCGCGCGACACGGGCTCCGACGACTCCTTGACGGGGGTCGTCGGGCCGCCGGTGGCGCGCATGCCCGACAGGGAGACGGCAATGGTCAGGTCCGCAGACGCCGCCGCGGTCGGCTCGATGGGGATCGGGTTGATGAGGCCCCCGTCGACGAGGACCCGGCCGTTGATGACGGCGGGGGTGATGACTCCGGGGATGGCGATGGAGGCGCGGATCGCGTGCTCGACCGGCCCGCGCTGGAACCACACCTCACGGCGCGCGTTGATGTCGGTCGCCACGGCCGTGTAGGGGATCGGCAGGCTCTCGATCGTCGCGCCGTCGAGGATCTCCCCGACCTTCGCGATGATCCGCTCGGCGCGGATCGCGCCGTTCGGCGAGGTGATGCTGAGGTCGAGCAGCCGCCACACCTCGCGCTGGGTCAGGCTCCGGGCCCAGTCGGTGTACGCGTCGAGCTTGCCGGCGGCCGCGACCCCGCCGACGAGTGCGCCCATCGACGTGCCCGCGATCGTCACGATCTCGAAGCCGCGCTCGGCGAGCACCTCGAGCGCGCCGATGTGGGCGTAACCGCGCGCGCCGCCCGACCCGAGCACGACCGCTGCACGCATCCCCTCAGCCACGTCCTCGACGATAGCCCGCCTCGCGGACGGCTCGCGCGCCGGTCAGGCGGTCAGGAACCAGATCTCCATCTCGTCGAGCCGGGCGCGGTCGGCGACCATCTCGATGCCGGTGACGAGGTCGCGGTCGTCCACCGTGAAGCGGAAGGCCACCATGGCCTCGCCCCGCAGTGTCCACACTGCGCCGATGCCCCCGTCGAAGGCCGCGAGCCGTGCCGACTTGGCACCGCCGTTGAACCGCTGGGCCACGGCCTCGGGTCCGCGGAGCACGTCGGGCGAGCCCATCGCGACCGCCGCCTCGTCGGCGCTCAGCACGACGTCGGGGTCGAGCATCTCGAGCAGGGCGGAGAAGTCGCCGCCGCGTGCGGCGGCGAGAAAGGCCGTGACGACCTCGCGCTGCCGGGTGCGGGCCGGGCCGGTCTCGTCCGCGTCGGCCGCGCGCACCCGCCGGCGGGCACGGCTCGCGAGCTGGCGGGTCGCAGCCGGGGAGCGGTCGAGGATGTCGGCGATCTGCTCGAACGGCATGCCGAAGAGGTCATGGAGCACGAAGGCGAGCCGCTCGGCCGGGGCGAGCGTGTCGAGGACGACGAGCAGGGCCAGACCGATGCTGTCGGCCAGCTCGGCCTCGCTCGCCGGATCGGGGGAAGGGCGCGTCGGCTGGGTCGGCGCGGTGCGCACGTCGCCACCGGCGACGAGCTCGGCGAGGCCGGCGTCCCAGCTGTCCTCGCGGCGCGAGCTGCGCGACCGCAGCATGTCCAGGCTGATCCGCCCGACGACGGTCGTGAGCCAGCCCGCGAGGTTGCTGATCTCGGTCGTGTCGCTGCGGCTGAGGCGCAGCCACCCCTCCTGCACGGCGTCGTCGGCGTCCGCGGCCGAGCCGAGCACGCGATAGGCCACGGCTCGCAGCCGCGGCCGCTGCTGCTCGAACTCCCGGGCGAGCCACTGCTCGCGGGTCTCGTCGTCCATCTCGTCACATCCTCCGGTCGTGATCCGTCATAGCACTGACGAGCCGGCGCCACCGGATGTGACATCGCCGCTCGACAACCCACCACCACCAGCGCCAGACCACCCAGGAGACCACGATGTCCGCCGTGAACACCCTCATCTACCCCGTTTCCGACCTCGCCGCCGCGAAGCAGGTCTTCACGACCCTGCTCGACACGGAACCGCACACCGACGAGTCGTACTACGTCGGCTACTCCGTCGGCGGCCAGGAGATCGCCCTCGACCCGAGCGGCTACCGCAAGGGCATCACCGGTGCGACGCCCTTCTGGTCGGTCGACGACCTCGAGGCGACGGTCGCGGCACTCACCGCGGCCGGCGCGACCGTCAGCCAGCAGCCGACCGCGGTCGGTGGCGGTCGCACCGTGGCCGTGCTGTCCGACCCCGACGGCAACATGATCGGCGTGATGCAGGGATGACGGCAGACGACGTCACCGACGGCAGCGAGGGCGTATGCCGCCGGCCCGCCGAGGCGCCCGCGCCCCCTCCTCCGCCGCGCCCCACCGAGGAGCGGGTCCGGGACACCCGGGAGCTGTTGGGCCGGGAGATCGACTGCTGGGTCGCGACGACCGACCCCGCCACCGGGTCACCGCACCTCGTGCCCCTGTCGTTCGACTGGGACGGCCGCACGATGCTGCTCTCGACCGGTGAGCGCAGCGCCGCGGGACGTGGTCTCGCGTCCGGCGCAGGGGTGCGGATCGGGCTGGGCGCGACGCGTGACGTCGTCATGGTCGACGGGTCCGTCGAGGTCGTCCCGACCGCCGCGCTCGAGCCCGCGGAGGCCGACCGTTTCGCCCAGCGGACCGGTTTCGACCCGCGGGAGACCTCGGGTTCGTACCTCTTCTTCCGGGTCGTCCCGAGCCGCATCCAGGCCTGGCGCGAGGAGAACGAGCTGCGCGGCCGCGACGTGATGATCGACGGGCGGTGGATCGCGTCCGACGACTGACCGGGGTTGTCGAGATCGACTGTGCCGCAGTCGATCCCACGCCAGCCACAGGTTGACGGGGCGAGGGCTCCCGCGGGCGTGACGGCATACGCGATCGGCGTCGGTGACGCCGTGTGACGAGGGGCCGGGAGGGTGCATCATCGATGCCCGCCCGGCCCCTCACGGCTACCTGCGGCGCGGGGGAGGTCTTGCGCCCCCGCGCCGGCCTGTGCACTATGGAGGTGCGGATGTAAGCGCTTACAGAGCCGGGGTGACCCGGTCAGGGGCCTGGTCGCGACACATCACTCAACGACGAGACGCGAGAGGTGGGACCCATGGCGACAGCACGCAAGCACCCGGACGGCGCGGCCTCGGCGGGCGCCACCATCTACTCCGTGGCCGAGCGCGCCGGCGTCTCCATCGCCACCGTCTCCCGCGTCCTCCAGGGCGCCGGCACCGTGTCGACGACGACGGCGCAGAAGGTCCTCGACGCCGTCGACCAGCTCAACTACGTGCCACTCGGTGCCGCCCGCAGCCTCGCCGTCCGCCACCACGAGGCACACGGTCTCGTGCTGCCCGAGCTCACCGGTCCCTACTACTCCGAGCTGCTCATGGGCTTCGAGTCGCGGGCCGCCGAGCTCGGCCAGAGCGTCACCCTGATGCTCGCCGACGGCAAGGCCGATCTCGCCCGCGCCGTGCGCCAGCTCGCCACCCGGGTCGACGCCATCGCCGTGCTCGGCTCGGCCGCCATGCCACCCGCCGTCGCCCGGGCCCTGCACGGCCAGAAGCCCGTCGTCATCATCGCGGGCACGCCGCAGGAGGGCATCGAGAGCGTCCGCGCCGAGAACGCCCACAGCGCCGAGCAGCTCACCGAGCACGTGCTGGCCCACGGGCGCACGCGCCTCCTCTTCGTCGGTGACCCCGAGGGTGCACCCGACATCGCCGAGCGCCACGCCGGCTTCGTCAACGCCCACCGGGCGCGCCGCCTCGAGCCCGCCGCCCCCGTCCGCGTGCCGTTCCGCGAGGGGGAGGGCGCGGCCGTCGCCGAGCGCATCCTCGCCGGCGAGATCGAGGCCGACGCCCTCGTCTGCGCCAACGACGAGCTCGCCCTCGCGATCATGAGCCACCTCCAGGACGCCGGCCGCGACGTCCCCGGCGAGATCGCCGTCGTCGGCTGGGACGACGTCATGACCTCCCGCTACGTACGGCCCGGCCTCACCACCGTGCGCCAGCCCGTCCGCGAGCTCGGCGTCCTCGCTGCCGAGCGCCTGCACCAGCGCGTCGCCGGGGGCCAGCCCCGGCTCGAGCCCCAGATCCTGCCCACGGAAGTCGTCATCCGCGGGTCCTGCGGCTGCCCCACCCGCTGACCAGCACCCGCGACGCCCCCACCGCCATCCCCCGCCCCCCACCGTCCCGCCCCCCAAACCCCGACACAGACGTCGGAGACACCGAGAAAGTGAGACACCGATGAGACGCACCACAGCCATCACGGTCGTGTGCATGACTGCAGCGGCCCTCACCGTGACCGCCTGCGGTCGCAGCGCCGAGAACGGCGGCACCAGTGCCGGCCAGACGGGCGCCGCGGTCAGCACCGGCAAGGCCACCGGCACGATCACCGTCTGGGCGATGGGTGCCGAGGGGGACAACCTGCCCAAGCTGACGAAGGACTTCGAGGCCGCCAACCCCGGCGTCAAGGTCCAGGTCACGGCGATCCCGTGGGACGCCGCGCACGACAAGTTCACGACGGCGATCACGGCCGGCAAGACCCCGGACGTCGCCATGGTCGGCACGACGTGGATGGGCGAGTTCGCGAGCAGTGACGCGCTCGACCCGACCCCTGCGCAGATCGACAAGTCCGCCTTCTTCGATGGCGCGCAGAAGACGACCGAGGTCAACGGCACGTCCTACGGCATCCCGTGGTACGTCGAGACCCGAGTGGTCTTCTACCGCAGCGACCTCGCCAAGAAGGCCGGTTACGACACGGTTCCCACCGACTGGCAGGGTCTGCACGACATGGCCAAGGCCATGCAGACGAAGGCCGGCGCGAAGTGGGGCATCGGCCTGCAGGCCGGCGGAGAGGGCTCGTGGCAGACCCTCATGCCGTTCGCGTGGGGCGAGGGAGCGGACCTCACCAAGGACGGTGGCAAGGCCTACAACTTCGACAGCCCGCAGATGCTCAAGGCCACGCAGTACTACCAGTCCTTCTTCACCGACGGCATCTCCAACAAGAGCGCACCGGCGACCCCGACGACCGAGCCCGACTTCGCGAAGGGGACCGTGCCGATGTTCATCTCCGGTCCCTGGATGATGTCCGCGGTCGAGAAGGTGGGCGGCGCCGGCTTCAAGGACAAGTACAACGTCGCCCCGATCCCCGCAGGCTCGGCGGGTTCGTCCTCCTTCGTCGGCGGCTCGAACTTCGTCGTCTTCAAGAACACCCAGAACCGCGACACGGCCTGGAAGTTCGTCAGCTGGCTCACCGACCCGAAGGTCCAGTCGAAGTGGTACACCCTCTCGACCGACCTGCCGTCGGTGAAGAGCGCCTGGCAGGACCCGGCTCTCGCCTCGGACAAGAAGCTCGCCGTCTTCGGCAAGCAGCTCGAGACCGCCAAGGCGCCGCCCTCGTTCCCGACCTGGGAGCAGGCCGTCAAGGGCCTCGACACCGAGCTGGAGAAGATCACGAAGACGGGCGAGGACCCCGCCACCGGCCTGAAGACGGCGCAGCAGCAGGCCGAGTCCATCGGCACGGGAATGTGATCCGGTGACCGCCCAGACCGGCACGACCGGGTCCTCCACCGGACCCGTGACGCCATCTCCGGTCACCGCTCCGGGACGACTCGACACCGGGTCGTCCCGGGGGGCGGGCGACGGAGGCTCCCCCGGCCGGGTCGGCTCGGCCCGGCGACGGGAGGGGCGGGCGGCCTGGATCCTCGCGATCCCCTTCTGCCTGCTCTTCCTCGCCTTCACGGCATGGCCGGTGATCCAGTCGCTCTTCATGAGCATCACCGACACCAAGGCGAAGGACCTGCGACACCCGTTCAGCGTCAACATCGTCGGTCTCGACAACTTCACGAAGGCCCTGTCGGACCCCATCTTCCGCAAGGCCGCCGCCAACACGGCGTACTTCGTCCTCGTCGGCGTGCCACTGACGCTCGTCCTCGCGCTCGCCGCCGCGGTGGCGCTCGACAAGGGGATCACCCGGTTCCGAGCGGTGTTCCGCCTCGGTTTCTACATGCCGGTCATCACCTCGATCGTCGCCGTGGCCGTCGTGTGGCGCTTCCTCCTGCAGGATCCGGGCGGCCTCATCAACACCGTGCTCGGGTGGTTCGGCATCACCGGGCCCAACTGGCTGGGCGACCCGAACTGGTCGATGCCGGCGCTCATCATGATGGCCGCGTGGCGCAACTTCGGCACCGCGATGATCATCTTCCTGGCCGGCCTGCAGGCCGTGCCTGCCGAGCTGCACGAGGCCGCCGCCATCGACGGGGCCAATGCCTGGAAGCGGTTCCGCCACGTCACGATGCCGCTGCTGCGACCGACGCTGCTCTTCGTCCTCGTCACGACCTCGATCGGCTACCTCCAGGTCTTCGAGGAGCCGTTCGTCATGACCAAGGGCGGCCCGCTCAACAGCACGATCACGGTCTCGTACAACACCTACCAGCAGTTCGGCTTCGGCAACTACGGCCTCGCATCGGCGATGAGCTATCTCATCTTCGTCGTCATCGCGATCGTCACGGCCCTGCAGTTCCGGCTGCTGCGAGAGAGGACCTGACATGTCCGTCGACACCGCACCGAGGCCCACGACGCGGGCACCCGGACCGAAGGCGGCCCGGACCGGGTCCGGCATGGTCGGCTCCAGCCAGGGCAGCCGCTGGTGGCTCTACGTCATCCTGACCGTCGCACTGCTCGCCGTCATCGCACCCTTCGTGTGGATGGTGCTCGGCAGCTTCAAGGGGGAGGGAGAGCTGCGCCAGGTCCCGCCGACCTGGCTGCCGGACAACCCCTCGCTCGACAACTACACCCAGCTGTTCAGCAAGCTGAACTTCGGCCAGTTCTTCACCAACTCGATCGTCGTGGCCGTCGTCGTGACGGCCGGCAACCTCGTCTTCTGCTCGATGCTCGGCTACGCGCTGGCGATGCTCGACTTCAGGGGCAAGAAGGCGATCTTCATCGCGGTCATGGGCACACTCATGATCCCCGGCGTCGTGACCTTCGTGCCGCTCTTCGTGCTCGTCGCGAACGCCGGTCTCATCGACACGCTGCCCGGCCTCTTCCTGCCCTTCCTCGTCAGCCCGTTCGGCGTCTTCCTCATGCGCCAGTTCATCCTCGGACTGCCGAGGGACCTGCTCGACGCCGGCCGCGTCGACGGGGCAGGTGAGCTGCGGATCTTCTGGAAGATCATCCTGCCGCTCTGTGGCCCTGCCCTCGCGACGCTGGGCATCCTCACCTTCCTCGGCAGCTGGAACAACTTCCTGTGGCCGCTCGTCGTGGCGCAGTCCGAGGACAAGTACACCCTCCCGGTGGCCCTGGCCCTCTACTCGACCGGGCAGAACAGTACGAACTACGGGCTGCTGCTCGCGGGCGCCACCGTCGTCATCATCCCGATCCTCATCGTCTTCCTCATCTTCCAGAAGCGCTTCATCGAGGGCATCGCCACCACCGGCCTCAAGTAAGCCCTCCCCACCCCGGAAACAGGAGCACTGCACCATGTCCGAGAAGAAGCTCTACACGCCCAGCCGCCGCTCGCTGATCGTCGGCGGCGCCGCCTCCGTCGCCGCCTTCGCGCTCGCACCCTCGGCGTCCGCGACGGCCTCCGGCGCCCGCCAGGCGCCCGCCTTCCTGCGGTCGACGGGCCCGAACGGCGTCCGCTCCCTCGAGAGCGCGACGGTGCGCACGTGGGCGGCCGACACGTGGCGCAGCCTCGTCGCGATGACGAACCCACAGACCGGCCTGCCGGCGGACAACATCCCCGAGTCGCTCGCGCCCGGCGACCGTTCCGGCTACACGTCACCCACCAACGTCGGCGGCTACCTCTGGTCGACGATTGCGGCGCGAGAGCTCGGCATCATCAGCCGCGGTGAGGCCACGGCGCGGCTCATCCGCACGCTGAAGACGCTCTACCGCATGGAGCACCATGTCCCCAGCGGCATGTACTACAACTGGTACGACGAGGAGACCGGCAAGGCCCTGACGTCCTGGCCGGGTTCGGGTGACAAGGTCTACGCGTTCGCCTCGAGCGTCGACAACGGCTGGCTCGGGGCGGCGCTGCTCGTCGTGGCCGGCTCCGACCGGGCCGCCGCCCCGTGGGCCAGGCGGATCTTCGACCGGATGCGCTGGGACTCCTTCTACAACGACAACAGCGACCCCGCGCACCAGGTGCGCCCGGGCGGCCTCATCCACGGCGGCTTCTACCCCTACGAGGACGGCCGTCCCGGCGGCACCTACCAGGGCACCCACATCGGCGGCGACCCCGTCTGGCTCACGACGCACCACTACGACACGACGGTGTCGGAGACGCGCATCACGAGCTACCTCGGCATCATCACCGGTCAGGTCCCCGCGAAGCAGTACTTCGCGATGTGGCGCACCTTCCCCGCGACGTGCGACTGGTCATGGCACGAGATGCAGCCCGTCGGAGAGAACCGCACGTACTACGGCCTCGACGTCTACGAGGGCGCCTACACCTACCGCGGCATGCACATCGTGCCCGGCTGGGGTGGCTCCATGTTCGAGGAGCTCATGCCCGACGTCTTCGTCGACGAGGCTGCCTGGGCCCCCCGCTCGTGGGGTCGCAACCACCCGCTCCACGTCCGGGCCCAGCGTGAGCACGGGCTCGTCGACGCCGGCTACGGCTACTGGGGCTTCAGCCCGTCGAGCAACCCGGCCGGCGGCTACCGGGAGTACGGCGTCGACGCGCTCGGGCTCAACCCGACCGGTTACATGTCCGACCAGGAGAGCACGAACTACGACCCGGGCTTCGGCGACTGCCGTGCGGCGACGAACCCGAACCCGACCTACGGCGACGGCGTCGCCACGCCGCACGCGGCGTTCCTCGCGATGATGCACGAGCCGGACGAGGCCTTCACCAACCTGGCCAACCTCAAGGCCGACTTCCACTCCTACGACCGCGGTGGCTTCTTCGACGCCGTCGCCGTCCGGTCGGGGACCGTGGCGCGCCGCTACCTCTCGCTCGACCAGGCCATGGTCATGGGCACGATCGGCAACGTGCTCGGCAACGACGTCATCCGTCGCGGCTTCAGCACCCCGGCCGTGACGCGCGCGCTCAAGCCCGTCATCGGCATCGAGGAGTTCGGCGCCAGCCCGATCGCCTGAGACGCCTCAGAACCTCCCTCATCGACGAAAGGCCTGACTCGTGCGCCCGGAGCTTCGCACCACCGAGGACGGCGTCGCCTACCGCGACCTCAACGGCAACGGCCGGATGGACCCCTACGAGGACCCACGGCTGCCCGTCGAGGCACGCGTCGAGGACCTCCTCGGGCGCCTGTCCCTCGAGGAGAAGGTCGGGCTGATGTTCCAGACCGTCATCGAGACAGGCGCGGACGGCACGGTGCTCGAGCGCCCGGGCACCATCAGCAAGTCCCCGACGAGCACCGTCGTGCTCGACAAGCACCTCACCCACTTCAACGTCCACGCCCTCGACGACCCCCGCATGGCTGCCCGCTGGAGCAACGCCCTGCAGGCGCTCGCCGAGCGCACGCCGCACGGCATACCCGTGACGGTGTCGACCGACCCGCGGCACGCGTTCATCGAGAACGTCGGGGTGTCGTTCTCCGCCGGGGCGTTCTCGCAGTGGCCCGAGCCGCTGGGGCTCGCGGCGCTCCGCGACGCGGACGCGGTGCGTCGCTTCGCCGACATCGCCCGCCAGGAGTATGCCGCCGTGGGCATCCGTGCCGCCCTGCACCCGACGCTCGACCTCGCGACCGAGCCGCGCTGGGCGCGCCAAGCCGGCACCTTCGGCCAGGACCCGGACCTCGTGACCGAGCTCGGAGTGGCGTATCTCAAGGGCTTCCAAGGCGATTCGCTCGGCCCGGGCAGCGTCGCGTGCACGAGCAAACACTTCCCCGGAGGCGGTCCGCAGAAGGACGGTGAGGACGCGCACTTCCCCTACGGCCGCGAGCAGGTCTATCCCGGTGGGCGGTTCGCCGACCACCTCAAGCCGTTCCCGCCGATCATCGAGGCCGGCACCGCGGGGATCATGCCGTACTACGGCATGCCGGTCGATCTCGTCGTCGACGGCGCCCCGATCGAGCCGATCGGCTTCGGCTACAACCAGCAGGTCGTCGCCGGGCTGCTCCGCGAGAAGCTCGGCTACGACGGCGTCGTCGTCACGGACTGGGAGCTCGTCAACGACAATCACGTCGGCGACCAGGTGCTCCCCGCGCGCGCGTGGGGCGTCGAGCACCTCGACCCGCACGGTCGGATGGAGCTGATCCTCCAGGCCGGTGCCGACCAGTTCGGCGGGGAGGAGTGCGTCGACATCCTCCTCGACCTCGTCGCGACGGGTCGGGTCACCGAGGCCCGTGTCGACGAGTCGGCGCGCCGCATCCTGGCGGTGAAGTTCCGGCTCGGGCTGTTCGAGGACCCCTACGTCGACGAGGACGCCGCCGCCACGACCGTGGGTCGGGCTGACTTCCGCGAGGAGGGGTATGCCGCCCAGGCACGTTCGGTGACCGTGCTGCACAACGAGGACGGTCGGCTCCCGCTCGACCAGGGCCTGCGCATCTACGCCGAGCGCATCTCACCCGAGGCGGTCGTGCGGCACGGCAAGCTCGTCGACCGGCCCGAGGACGCCGACGTGGCCGTCGTGCGGCTCACCGCCCCGTTCGAGCCGCGTTCGGACCTCTTCCTCGAGTCGTGGTTCCACCAGGGCTCGCTCGACTTCCCACCCGGCCTCATCGCCCGGCTCGAGCGGATCGCCGCGGTGTGCCCGCTCGTCGTCGACGTCGTGCTCGACCGGCCGGCCGTCGTCACCCCGTTGCTGCGCTTCGCGTCGGCCGTCGTCGGCAGCTACGGCAGCAGCGACGACGCCCTGCTCGACGCCGTCACCGGCACCATCGCCCCCGAGGGCCGACTGCCCTTCGACCTCCCGCGGTCGATGGACCAGGTGCGCGCGCACGGGGAGGACGTGCCGGGCTACGACGACCCGCTCTTCGCCTTCGGTCACGGCCTCACGATCTGACGCGCGATCGGAGCGGTCAGCCGGTGTAGCCCTCGACGGTGCGCTCGGAGCGCACCTCGGCACCGTCGGGGTCCTGGCCGAACTCGCGCCGGGCCCGTCGCTGTCTCAGCAGGTCCCAGCACTGGTCGAGCTCGACCTCGACGCTGCGCAGTCGGGCGTGCTCCTCGTCGACGGTGATGTCGCCGGCCTGCAGGGCCGAGCGCAGCCGGTGCTCCTCGTCGATGAGCGAGCCGATGCGGTCCTGGATCGAGGGGTCGTCAGCCATGGGGCCACGATCGCACGGCCCCGTGGGTGCCGTCGAGGGCTAGCATGTGGACAGTGACCACATTCGCGCTCGTCCCCGGCGCCGGCGGCGCCGCCTGGTACTGGCACCGGGTCGTGCCGCTCCTCGAGGAGGCCGGCCACGAGGCCGTCGCCGTCGACCTGCCCGCCGACGACCCGGACGCCGGGCTGCCGGAGTATGCCGCCCTCGTGACCTCCGCGGTCGAGGGGCGTGACGACGTCGTGGTCGTCGGCCAGTCCATGGGCGGCTTCACGGTGCCGATGGTCGCGGCGCGGCGGCCGGTTGCCGGAATCGTGCTGCTCAACGCCATGGTCCCGCTCCCCGGCGAGACCGCGGGCCGATGGTGGGACGCCGTGCGGTCCGAGGAGGCGCGGGTCGCGGCGGCCCGCGCGGGTGGGTGGACCGAGGAGATCGACCTCGACACCTACTTCCTCCACGACGTCGACCCCGCGGTCGCGGCGAGCGGCGAGGAGCACCAGCGACCCGAGGCCGAGCGCGCCTTCGAGACACCGTGCGCCATCGACGCATGGCCCGACGTGCCGACCCGTGTCGTCGCCGGTGCCGACGACCGCTTCTTCCCGGTCGACCTCCAACGTCGGGTGGCCCGCGAGCGGCTGGGACTCGAGCTCGACGTCGTGCCCGGCGGGCACCTGGCCGCGCTCTCGCACCCGGCCGAGCTCACGGCATACCTCATGGCTTTCGGCGGACATCGGGAGTAGGACTGGGGGATGGGAAGGCCTTGGCTCGGCGTGCTCTACGCGCTCGTCATGGTGGCCGTGGTCGTGGCCGTCGACGTCCTCTTCTTCAGGGACCACGCGTGGGCGCGGCTCATGGTCAACGTGGGCATCGTCCTCGTGTTCGGGGCCCTCTACCTGAGGTTCTTCCGGTCCGTGTGACCGCGCCGCACGGCGGGTGCGCGGCCGGCCTGCGTGCGAGGCTGGGTCCGTGATCGACGACGTCGCCAAGGCATACCTCCACGACAACCTGCGATGGGTCCGGACGTCCCTGCTGCAGCAGCTCGACGGGGTCTCGGAGTACGACGCGCGCCGGCCACTGACGACGACGGGCACCAACCTGCTCGGACTCGTCAAGCACCTCACGCTGTCCGAGGCGCGCTACCTCGGCGGCATCGTGGGACGGCCCTTCCCCGAGCCGCTGCCCCAGTTCGACGACCCGGGTTTCGTGAGCCGCGACCAGCTGTGGGTCAAGGCGGACGAGTCGCGGACCGAGGTCGTCGAGCGCTACCGCCGTGCCTGCGCCCATGCCGACGCGACGATCGAGGCGCTTCCGATCGACGCCCCCGGCCACGTCCCGTGGTGGCCGCGACCGGACGTCATGCTCTTCAACCTCATGGTGCACGTCCTCACCGAGACCAGCCGCCACGTCGGCCACGCGGACATCCTCCGGGAGCAGGTCGACGGCGTCGTCGGCGACGGCGCCGTCTCGACGAGCGACGACGCCGCTGACTGGGCCGCCCATCGCGAGAGGGTGGAGCTGGCGGCACGCGCAGCGGGATCCGGCGGCTGACGGAGGCGCTCACCGCGCGACCAGCTGCTCTTGCGCCGACCTTGCGGGATTCCTGCTGCTTCCGGCGCCCGGCCTTGCGGCGGCGTCGACACACTGGGGTCGTGGCGCCGGTCCCGGCGCCACTGCTGACCGACCGTCCCCGGAGGACCGCCCATGTCTGCCCCCGCCCAGGCCCCACGCCGGACGCTGCTCGGCAGGGTCGCCCTGGTCGCGGTGGGTGCCGGCGCCGTCGTCCTCGGCGCCCAGTCGATGGGCCCGGCAACCACGCCGACGCCTCGCGTCGCGGCACCGGTGAGCAACGTGCCGGCCGCACCGGTCACGACGCTCGTCCCCGAGAGCGACCTCGTCGACGCCGGCGTCTCCACCGGCCTGCGCCCCGTCACTCGGGCGCTGGGAGCCGTCGTCGCCGGACAGCAGTCGTGGGTGCGGATCCCGTGGACGACGGATGCGCCGGTCTGCTCCGTCTCCGTCACGGTGGCGGCGGTCGGCGCCGACGTCGGCTACCCCGTCAACACCGGCGCCTACTCGTCCTTCTACCGCCAGGACCGTCTCGCGGCGTCCGTGCGCGACTACACGGCCGTGCGCGTCCTCGTGCCCGCCTTCTCCTCCGCGAAGGTCGTCACGGCAGACGTCACGGCCAGCTACACGGCGACCTCGAGCGGCGTCGGCCAGGCCGCGAGGGCCTGTGTCGGCACGAGTGTCACCCGGACCTACCGCGTGACGCTCCCGGTGCAGCCACCGTTTGCCGCGCCCGCCGCCGCCCTCGCCGAACCCGTTGCGCCGGCGTCGGACCCGGTCGGCTGAACGGTCGCCTCAGTCCGGCGCCGACGTCTCACGGTGCTGGCGGGCCGGGACCCCGAGCGTCGTCTCGCGCGCCTCGAGCGTCCACGCCACCTCGACCTCCTCGGCGTCACCGTGGTCGCCGTCGATGCGGCGTGACAGCAGCTCGAGCGCGGCACGCGCCAGGGCGGTGAGGTCAGGCGAGATCGTCGTGACCGTCGGGTTGGAGTAGCGGGTCTCGGCGATGTCGTCGAACCCGACGATGGCGACCTCGCCCGGCACGTCCACGCCGGCCTCGACGCAGGCGCGCAGGGCCCCGATGGCCATGAGGTCGTTGAAGCAGAAGACGGCGTCGGGAGGCTCGGGCAGCGCGAGCAGCCGTTGCATCGCGGCGTGGCCGTCGGCGCGCTCGAAGTGGGGCACGCCGATGACGAGGTCGGCGTCGTAGGCGAGCCCGGCCGCCTTGAGGGCCTGGCGGTAGCCGCGCAGGCGCATGGACGCAGTGCCCCTCGTCGTCTCGCGCCCGACGGCAGCGATGCGTCGGCGCCCTTGTGCCACAAGGTGTTCCGTGGCGGCGCGCGCGGCTGCGACGGAGTCGACCGCGATGTGGTCGAAGCCGGTGGGGACGGGACGTTCGCCCAGCAGCACCATCGGCAGGCTGTCGGCCCGTCGGCTGATCTCGTCGGGGGACAGGGCGAGTGGCGAGAAGATGACGCCGTCGATGACGTGCGACCGCATCCCCTCGAGGACGACCCGCTCGGCGTCGGCATCGCCGCCCGTCACGTCGAGCAGGACGATGAAGCCCAGGGTGGCTGCCTCCTCGGTGATGCGAGCCGCGAGCTCGGCGAAGTAGGGGGAGTCCATCGCCGGCACGGCGAGGGCGAGGAACCCGGCGCGACCGTGCTTGAGGCTGCGCGCCGAGAGGTTGGGCCGGTAGTGCAGCTCGGCCATCGCGGCCTCGACGCGCTCGCGCGTGCTCGCCTTCACGTGGGGATGGTGGTTGAGCACGTTGGAGGCGGTCTTGACCGACACTCCCGCACGCTCCGCCACGTCCCGCAGCCGCGCCGCCAACCGTGCCTCCGTCCGTGCGGAGCCCTGCCGGCCCCTGAATGCCCTGAATGCCCTGTGGGCTTCCGATGGCCCCCGGTGGGCCCTCGGTGGGCCCCGGTGGGCCCTCGGTGGGCCCCCGTCGAGGAACAGGCTAGCGCCCGCCGACGCGTGGCGTGATGACCTCCGGACACCTCTGGACACTTTTCGGTAACCGTTGTAATTTTCAGGCCAGACGCAAATGGGTAACCGTTGCAAAGACGGTGCGACCCGAACACCGACGGTCAAGGAGGACCGCATGGGACGAGCGACGGTGCGGCTGGACCCCGCCTACACGGTGGGCCCCGTGCGGCCGAGGACGTTCGGGTCCTTCGTCGAGCACATGGGCCGGTGCGTCTACACCGGCATCTACGAGCCGGACCACCCCGACTCCGACGAGCTGGGCTTCCGCACCGACGTCGCGCACCTCGTCCGCGAGCTCGGGGTCACCGTCGTGCGTTACCCGGGCGGCAACTTCGTCTCGAACTACCGCTGGGAGGACGGCGTCGGGCCCAAGGCCGACCGCCCCACCCAGCTCGACCTCGCCTGGCGCTCCGTCGAGACCAACCAGGTCGGCACCGACGACTTCGTCGACTGGGCCCGCGGCGTCGGCGTCGAGCCGATGATGGCGGTCAACCTCGGCACGCGCGGCGTCCAGGAGGCCATCGACCTGCTCCTCTACTGCAATGCCGAGACCGGCACGTCGTGGCCCGACCGGCGCGCCAAGAACGGCCACACGGAGCCCCACGACATCCGCGTCTGGTGCCTCGGCAACGAGATGGACGGTCCGTGGCAGATGGGCCACAAGACGGCCGAGGAGTACGCCCGGGTCGCCGAGGAGGCCGCGCGCGCCATGCGCCGGGTCGACCCCGGCCTCGAGCTCGTCGCCTGCGGCTCGTCCAACCGCGGCATGCCCACCTTCGGCACGTGGGAGCGGGTCGTGC
Source organism: Terrabacter sp. Ter38 (assembly GCF_024519435.1). Classification (GTDB taxonomy): domain Bacteria; phylum Actinomycetota; class Actinomycetes; order Actinomycetales; family Dermatophilaceae; genus Terrabacter. Next base: position 12,402 of record NZ_JALJRZ010000002.1, on the reverse strand, counting down.
TCGAGCGCTGCTTCGACCTCGTCGACCACATCTCGGCGCACGCCTACTACGAGCCCGTCGACGGCGACGTCGAGTCCTTCCTCGCGAGCGGCGAGGACATGCACCGCTTCATCGAGTCGGTCGTCGCGACGGCCGACCACGTCGCCGCGGTCAGGGGCTCCGACAAGCGGATCATGGTCTCCTTCGACGAGTGGAACGTGTGGTTCCAGGACCGCTTCCACGGCGAGAGCTCGCTCGAGATCCGCGAGGCGCCCGAGCTCATCGAGGACGTCTACGACGTCACCGACGCCGTCGTCGTGGGGAGCCTGCTCATCACCCTGCTCCAGCACACCGACCGCGTCTCGATGGCCTGCCAGGCGCAGCTCGTCAACGTCATCGCCCCGATCGCCACCCGCCCCGGCGGCGCCGCGTGGAAGCAGACGATCTTCCACCCCTTCGCGCTCACGGCGAGGTATGCCCGTGGCACCGTGCTGCGCCCCGCCGTCGTCTGCGACGCCACCCCGACCCAGGCCTTCGGGCCCGTCGACGCGCTCGTCGTCACCGCGACCCACGACCCCGACACCGGAGACCTCACCGTCTTCGTCGTCAACCGGAGCCGCACCGAGACGGCCGAGCTGACGCTCGACGTCGCGGCCGCCGTGGGGGGCCACCCCACGGCATACGCCCTCGTCGAGCACCTGCAGGTGCACGACGACGATCCCTCGGCCACGAACACCGAGGACCACCCCGACCGGGTGACCCCGCGCCCCGGGGACGCCGCGGTCGACGTCACCACCGGCACCACCCTCACGGCAACCCTGCCGCCCACCTCCTGGCACTGCATCCGCCTCACCGAAGGGACCGTTCAATGACGAACACCACGCCCCGCCCGCAGTCACCCCTCACCCCGCTCTCGCGGCGCACGATCCTGTCGGGAGCGCTCGGGATCGCCGGCGTCGCCGGCCTCGCCGCGTGCGGCTCCGGCTCGAGCGGCGTCCCCGGCCAGGCTCCTGCCGTGTCGGCCGGCGGGGGAGCGACCGGCTACAGCGGCCCGAAGGTGGCCCTCCAGTTCTGGAACGGCTTCACCGGTGGCGACGGCCCGTACATGAAGCGCCTCGTCGACCAGTTCAACACGGAGCACGCCAACATCGCCGTCAGCATGAACACGATGCAGTGGGCCGACTACTACGCCAAGCTCCCGGCCGCCGTCGCGGCCGGCAAGGGCCCCGACATCGGCATCATGCACGTCGACTCGGTCGCGACGAACGCCGCACGCAACGTCGTCCAGCCGCTCGACGACGTCGCCACCGCCCTCAAGCTCGACGAGAGCGACTTCGCGCCCGTGCCGTGGAAGGCCGGCGTCTACAACGGCAAGCGCTACTCGATCCCGCTCGACGTGCACCCGCTCGGCTTCTTCTACAACAAGAGCGTCATGGAGCAGGGCGGCCTCGACCCCGAGAAGCCGCCGATGACGGCCGACGACTACATGGCGGCCCTCGAGACGATGAAGGGCAAGGGCATCGAGGGCCACTGGGCCAGCCCGTTCCCCTTCACCGGCGGCCTGTCGATCCAGTCGCTCATCTACCAGTTCGGCGGCTCGCTCTTCTCCGACGACGGCAAGCAGGTGCTCTGGGCCGACGACGCCGGCGTCAAGGCGCTCACGTGGTTCCAGGACCTCGTCACGAAGGGATACTCGGCCGGGAAGATCGCCCAGGACGCCGACATCGTCGCGCTCCAGAACGGCAAGACCGCCTTCAACTGGAACGGCATCTGGACGATCAACACCCTCAAGGAGAAGTCCGGCCTGCAGTGGGGCGTGGCGCCGCTGCCCGACATCGGTGGCACCAAGGCCGCCTGGGCCGGCTCCCACCAGTTCGTCCTGCCGACGATGCGCACGCCCGACCCGAACAAGCAGGTCGCGGCCCGTGTCTTCCTCAACTGGATCAGCACGAAGAGCCTCGAGTGGGCCAAGGGCGGCCAGGTGCCGGCCCGCAACTCCGTCCGCGAGTCGGCCGAGTTCAAGGCCCTGACCGAGCAGGCGACGCTCGCCAGCCAGATCGACGACCTGCACTTCACGCCGGCCGTCGCCGGCATCGGCGACGCCATGCCGGAGTTCGACAAGGCCGTCAACGCCGCGGTGCTCGGCGGGCAGGACCCGAAGACGGTGCTGTCCGAAGCAGCCGGCCGCGCGACGAAGATCCTCGAGGCCAACGCCAAGAAGTACGGCGGCTGACGCCATGGCTGTGACGACGACACAGCCCACGAGACCGCCTTCGGGAGCGACGCCTGCGCCGGGTGCGCGTCGCTCCCGGGGAGCGACATCCGGCATCCACGGGTCCCGGTGGACGCCCTACCTCTTCCTGTCGCCCTTCCTGCTCCTCTTCATCACCTTCGTCGCCGTCCCAGGCCTCCTCGGCATCTGGATCTCCTTGCACGACTGGGACTTCCTGCTGCCCAAAAAGCCGTTCGTGGGGGGCCAGAACTACGCCGACCTCTTCGACAGCGGGTCGCCGCAGTTCGAGCCGTTCTGGAACGGCATGAAGGCGACCGGCATCTTCGTGGTCATCAGCGTGCCGTTCCTCGTCGTGCTGCCGCTGCTGCTCGCGATCCTGCTCAATCGTCGGTTCCCCGGACGCACGTTCTTCCGGGCGGTCTTCTTCGCACCGTTCGTGCTCGGGGTCGCTGTCGTCGGCCTCATGTGGCGCTACCTGCTCGACCCGTCGTTCGGCATGGTCAACGGTGTGCTCTCCGCGCTCGGCCTGCCGGGCGACACGGCGTGGACGACCGAGCAGCCGTGGGCGTGGATCTCGCTCGCGGCCGTCACCGTCTGGTGGACCATCGGCTTCAACGCCGTCATCTACCTCGCAGGCCTCGCCGACATCCCGGCCGAGCACTACGAGGCCGCCGAGATCGACGGAGCGACCGCCTGGCAGAAGCTGCGTTACATCACGATCCCCGGCTTGCGGCCCGTGCTCGTCTTCGTCGTCGTCACCACGGTGCTCGCCAGCGCCAACATGTTCGGCCAGAGCTACCTCATCACCAAGGGCGGACCGGGCGACTCGACCCGCACGGCGATCATGGAGATCACCGACCTCGGCCTCTCGCAGTACCGGATGGGCCAGGCCTCGGCGATGAGCTACGTGCTCGCGGTCTTCCTCGCCCTCGTCTCCCTCGTCAACGTCTGGGCCCTGAGGGAGAAGAAGTCGTGAAGCGCCGCAACGGACCCCTCTTCTGGCTCGGCATGGGCGTGCTCAGCGTCATCTTCATCGGGCCGCTGCTGCTCGTGCTGCTCACGGCGTTCAAGTCGCAGAGCGAGTCGCGCACCGTGCCGCCGACGTACTTCCCGTCCGAGTGGAGCCTGCGCGCCTTCGACGTCCTCTTCTTCCAGGACGCTGCGAGCCCGGTGCTGCGGTGGTTCCTCAACTCGATGGCAGCCGCGACGATGCACGCCGCGCTCGTCCTCGTCGTCTGCTCGCTCGCCGGCTACGCCCTGGCCCGCATGGAGTTCCGCTTCAAGAAGGCGATCTTCGGCGCCATCATCCTCACCCTGTTCGTGCCGGGCTTCATCTTCCTCATGCCGAACTTCCTGCTCCTCGACAAGCTCGGCTGGCTCGACCAGATCTGGGCGCTCGTCGTGCCCGGGGCGGCGGGGGCGTTCGGGGTCTTCTTCATGCGGCAGTTCTTCCTGGGCCTGCCCAGGGAGCTCGAGGAGAGCGCCAGGCTCGACGGCGCCGGGCCCTTCCGCACGTGGTGGTCGATCGTGCTGCCCAACGCGCGGCCCGCGCTCGTCACGCTCGGCGTGCTCAGCTACCTCGCCAACTGGAACGACTTCATCTGGCCGATCTACGTCCTCTTCTCGCCGGAGCGGCTCACCCTTCCCGCCGGCCTGAGCCGCCTCCAGGGCGCGTACACGATCGACTACCCCGTGGTCATGGCGGGCGCCATGCTCGCCGCGATCCCCGTCCTCGCGCTCTACGTCTTCGTGCAGCGCTACGTCATCGAGGGCGTCGCCAGCAGCGGCGTCAAGGGCTGAGGAGTCCGTATGCGTCCCCTGACCTTCCTGCGTGGCCGAGCCTTTCGCCGCGGAACCGCCTGTCTCGCAGCGTTCCTCGCTGCCGTTGGCGTGAGCGCCGCGGTCCCTGAGGCCTCCGCGTCCGCCGGTCGTATGCCGTCCGCCGCGGCCCCAGCGACCTACGACAACGCGGTCTCGGACGCGTTCTCGGACACCTTCGCCGACCCGTCCGTCATCCGCGGACGCGACGGCTGGTGGTACGCGTACGCGACGTCGGACCCGCTGCGCGCGGGTGACGCTCCGGGCGCGATCCACCTGGCGCGCACCCGGGACTGGTCGAGCTGGGAGTATCTCGGCACGGTCTTCGACGCCGGCAACCGTCCCTCGTGGGCAACCGCGACGTCGGGTCTGTGGGCGCCCGACGTCCGCTATGTCGCAGGCCGGTACGTCCTCTACTTCACCGTGACGGACACGACCCTCAACCCCGGTGACGACTCCGCGATCGGTGCGGCGACGGCGCCCACCCCGGCAGGTCCCTGGACTCCCGCCCCCGCGCCGGCCGTCCCACCCCGGCCGGCGTCGGGTGGCGGGTTCCTCTGGACGTTCGACCCGGCGGGCTTCACGGACGTCGCCGGCCAGCGCTACCTCTACTACGGCAGCTACTTCGGCGGCCTCTGGGTGACGAGGATGTCGGCCGACGGACTGACCCCGGTCGGCCCGGCCACGCAGGTCGCCGTCGACAACCGCTACGAGGGGTCCTACGTGGTGCGCCACGGCGACTTCTACTACCTCATGGGCTCGGCCGCGAACTGCTGCGCGGGTCCGACGACCGGCTACTCCGTCTTCGCCGGTCGCTCGCGGTCGCCGCTCGGGCCGTTCGTCGACGCCGAGGGCACCTCGCTCCTCACGTCGCGCGTCGGCGGCACGACGGTCCTGACGCAGAACGGCAACCGCTTCGTCGGCGCCGGTCACCACGCCGTCGTCACGGATGCCGAGGGGCGTGATTTCATCGCCTACCACGCGATCGACCGGACGAACCCGTGGCTGACGACGACCTTCGGCATCAACCGTCGACCGATGCTCCTCGACCGCCTCGACTGGGTCGACGGCTGGCCGCGCACCCGTGCCGGGGCCGGGCCGTCGGACACGCCCCAGCCGGCGCCATCGCTGGCCTCCGGGCTCGGGATCACGACGACCGACCCGTCTGCGAGCGGCTTCAGGGGTCTGGACGCAGGGCCGACGGATCAGGTGGCCGGCCGGACGGCGCTCGTCCACGGCACCGCCTCCACGACCGCCTCGGCGCCGACCGGCCCGCTCCACGTGCGCCTCGACCACCGCGGCACCGAGCCGCTGCGGGTCCTGCTCGGTCGCGACCCGTCGATCAAGGTCTCGCTCGACCCCAGGGGCTCACGCCTGACCGCCCAGGTCGACCGCGACGGCACCGTGCGCTCGTCCTCGACCACTCTGCCACCCCTCCCTGCCGGGGCGTGGCGCACGCTGACGGTCGAGGCGACGGCCGACGACCTGACCGCAGAGGTCACCGAGAGCGACCTCGCCGACGTCGTCGCGCGCGTGACGGTGCCCGGCGACGTCACGCCGGCTGCCGCCCCGGTGCGACTCAGCAGCAGCCGCGCCGTCGTCGACAACGTCGTCGTCAACCCGGCCGCCCGGGATGCCACGTCCCTCGCTCCCGTGCCCGTCGCCGGCGCCCTGCTCGAGTCCGACGACTTCGACGACCCCAGCCTCACCGGCTTCACGTGGGTGCGGCGCAACCCGGCCGTCACCGTCTCGGGGGGCAGCCTGCGCTGGCCGGTCGAGGGGTCCGACCTCGTCGGTGGGGGCAACACCGCAAGCGTGCTGCTCCACGACACCCCGGGCGACGGCGACTGGATCGCCGAGGCGAAGACGACGCTCGACCTCGGGGTCGACACCGTGCGCAACTACCAGCAGGTCGGGCTCGTCGCCTACGAGGACGACGACGACTTCGCGCGCCTCTCGAACGTCGCGATCTGGAACACGCGCCAGACCGAGTTCGGTCGGGAGACCGCGGCCGACCCGGGCGCGCCCGACGGCCCGACGAGCTACGGGGGTGCCGTCATCGGCACCTCGACCCCGACCCTGTGGCTGCGCCTCGCCCACCACCGGAACGCCGCCGGCGAGCACCTCTACCGGGCCGGCACGAGCCGCGACGGCGTGCACTGGACGTGGGGAGCGACGTGGACCTTCCGCGCCGACACGCACCCGCGCATCGGGCTCGTCGCGCACGGTGGTGCGAGCCCGGCCGTCACGGCGGCGGTCGACCACCTGCGGTTCTACGCGTCGAGCTGGCCGGCCGACCCGGGCGCCGGATGAGGCGCGTCCTCGCCCGCACCCCGACCGTCGCCCTCGCAGCCGTGCTCCTCGCCGGCTGCGGGGGCGGGACCCCGACCAGCCTGTCCACCAACCCCGGAGGCACCGTGACCACCCCCGTTACGCAGGCAGCACCGGCCGCGACGAACCCGGTCTGGCCGAACCACTTCCCCGACCCGCAGATCCTCCCGGACGGCGACGGCTGGGTGGCCATCGCCACGAACGGCAACGGGATGAACGTCCAGACCCTCGTCAGCGACGATCTCACGACGTGGACCCAGGGCAGTGACGCCCTGCCCGAGCTCGCGTCGTGGACGACGCCCGGCAAGGTCTGGGCGCCCGAGGCGCACCGCTTCGGTGACCGGTGGGTCATGTACTACACGACGATGGCGCCCGACCCCGCCCTCCAGTGCATCGGTCTCGCCGTCGCCGACGACCCCAAGGGCCCCTACCGGGACACGAGCACCAAACCCCTCGTCTGCGAGCAGGACGAGGGCGGGTCCATCGACGCGTCACCCTTCGTCGCGACGGACGGCACGGCATACCTCTACTGGAAGAACGACGGCAACGCGGTCGGCAGGGACACGTGGATCTCCGTCCAGCGACTCTCGGCCGACGGCTTGCGACTCGAGGGCGAACCGAAGCGGCTGGTCCGACAGGACCTCCCGTGGGAGGGTCAGCTCGTCGAGGCGCCCTTCGTCTGGGAGCGGGACGGCGTCTTCCACCTCTTCTACTCCGCCAACGACTACGGCAGCGACCGGTACGCCGTGGGGCACGCCACCGCGGCGTCCCCGACCGGGCCGTTCACGAAGGACCCCGCTCCGGTGCTGACGAGCAGCGACGTCGCGGCGGGCCCGGGCCACTGCGCGCTCCTCGAGAAGGACGGGCGCGTGCTCATGGTCTACCACGCGTGGGCGCCCGACTCGATCGGCTCGGAGGTGCCCGGGCGGACGATGTGGCTCAGCGAGGTCACGATCGACGGGAAGACGGTCTCGGTGACACCACCGGCGACGCGGCTGCCGCCCGGGTTGTGAGGTCTGCGGTGTATCAACCACCGTGAGCGCGGCTCTGAGTGTCAGGGGAAACGGTGCGGGGCAGGGGGGCTGCCCCGCACCACACCCCGAATCGCTTGGGCGGCTGGCCCGTTGAGGTACGTTAACCGCCATCAGGGCCCGGGATCGCAGACCTGATCAGTCGCGAGCCGGGCCCTCAGGCGTGTCCCCGGACGGCGACGTGATCGCCCCACGTGGTCTCAGGTGCGGGCCGAGGCGAGCACCTGCCCGGTGCCGGTGCGCACCTCGAGAGCCTTGATCTCGTTGGGCCGCAGCGCCGTCGCCCCGGTGACGCGGGAGTAGCCGGTGGTCGTCGCCCGCCACGACGCGGCGCTCGTCGCCTTGCCGCTCCGGTCGATGACCCAGAGGGCCAGCTCACCGTCGGTCGGCATGTCCTCGCAGTTGACGTCGAGCTGGGTGCCCCAGCCGCGCGTCACGAGGGCGATGTCGATGCGGACCTGGCTGCCCGCGACGGCGGCCGCCGCGACATGCGTCGTCGGCAGTGTGGGCGTGGTCGATGTCAGCAGCTGCGGACCGAGCCAGGCGCCGGCGGCGAAGAGCACGACCGCGGCCGCGGCGGCCACGACGGACATCCACGTGCGACGTCGGCGGCGGCGTCGGCCGACCTCGCCGAGCAGGGTGACGAGGTGCTCGTCGTCGTGGTCGGTCATGAGGGGAGCGGGCACGGCGACGGGGGTGTCGCTGAGGTGCGGACCACCCTCGGGGCCGGCGAGGTCGAGCAGACGCGGCATCCCGGAGACCTGGCCGAGCTCGGTCTGGCACTGCCGGCACGCGCGCAGGTGCTCGCTGAAGGCACGGTGGTCGTCGTCGGACAGGCCACCGAGCACGTACGCGCCGAGCAGCACGTGCAGGTCGTCCGATCCGGTGGTCATCTCGTCACTCCCATCTCGTCGAGGATGACGCGCAGGTTGCGCACGGCGTAGTAGGCCCGCGACTTCACGGTGCCCTCGGGCACCCCGACGCGGACGGATGTCTCGGCGACGGTCAGGCGTTCGAAGTAGAGGTAGCGCACGATCTCACGGTGGTTGGTCTGGAGGCGGCCGAGGGCTTCCTCGACGAGCACCTGGTCGAGGGCGCGGTCGAGGGCGGAGTCCGCCTCGGCCAGGTCGACGAGCTGCGCCTGTTGGGGCCGCCGGCCGGCGGCACGGTGCTGGTCGACGATGAGGTGGCGGGCGGTCGTGATGAGGTAGGCGCGCAGGTTGTCGGCCTCGGGCGCCTGCTTCCAGACGCGCAGGATGACCTCCTGGACGATGTCCTCGACCCGGTTGGCGTCGCTCGTCGCGCGCCAGACGACGCGTCGGAGCATCGGCCCGTGCTCGCGGTAGATCTCAGCGACCGCCTCGTCGTCGAGCGGCATCCCGCAGCCACCTCCTCACGTGGTGCTCCACCGTCCAGAGACGCCTGCCGGGCGCGTCCGGTTCACTCTGTCGACCCCTGAACCGTCTCACGCCGGGAGACGTGTCCGAGGTGGACGCCACCCGGGCGTCGAGATCGAGGAGGTCATCACGATGCGAACCCGATCCATCAGCACGACGGCGCTCGCCGCCGAGGTGCGCGCTCACGACGGCGAGCTCGTCACTCGGGACGATCGTCACGGCAAGAAGCAGCTCACCCTGGGTGGACGGCCGCTCTACCCCTGGGCCGGATCACCGATCAGGACCAAGCCCTGGAACCGACGGACGGGGCTCCGGCGGCCTAGCGTGGGACCATGTGCCCCGCCGACCTGCCGAACCCGGCCCAGCACCCCGTCACCGGCGGCCTCTTCCTGTCGCCGGTGCCGGCGGGCTCGGGCTGGCCGGGTGACCCGGCGACGCCCGAGACGCCGGTCGCGGCCACCCCGGCGCAGGTGCGCCGGCTCGCCCGGGGTGCGGACGGCATACGCGAGCTCGATGCCCGCATCAGCGTGTGCCGCGCGTGCCCGCGGCTCGTCGGATGGCGCGAGTCGGTGGCGACGGAGGGACGTCGCGCGGCGTTCGCGGACCAGCCGTACTGGGGGCGGCCCGGGCCCTCCTTCGGGGACCTAGACGCGGAGGTGCTCGTCGTCGGCCTCGCTCCGGCGGCCAACGGCACCAACCGGACCGGTCGGATGTTCACGGGCGACCGCTCCGGCGACTGGTTGTACGCCGCCCTCCACCGGGGTGGGTACGCGAGCCAGCCGATGTCGGTGGCCTCGGGCGACGGGCTCGTGCTGACGGGCCTGCGCATCGTCGCCGCCGTCCGGTGCGCCCCGCCCGCCAACAAGCCCACGACCGAGGAGAAGGCAACGTGCGCGGCGTGGCTCGACCGGGACCTCGAGCTCTCCGAGCCGCGGCTGCGCTCGATGCTCGCCCTCGGGTCCATCGCCTGGGACGCGGCACTCGGGGCAGCCCGCCGCCGCGGATGGAACGTGCCGAGACCCAAGCCGAGGTTCGGCCACGGCGCCGAGGCCGTGCTGGCGACCGCCGCCGGGCGGCAGGTGCGCCTCGTCGGCAGCTACCACGTGAGCCAGCAGAACACCTTCACGGGCAAGCTCACCGAGGCGATGCTGGACGAGGTCATCGCGCGCCTCTGAGCGCGGCGCGACCGGGCCATGGGTGCGTGGGTCGGACACGCGGACCTGACTCCGCACCCAAGGGTCTCCTCGCGCACGGCGGTCGCGCCGAGGGCGACGAGCTCGGGCACCCTGGCGCGGATGAGGCGCTAGCGCTCCGCGGGGTCCCACGGACCCTCCCCGCGACCCGGATGTCCCTGTGCAACCGGTTCTTGGCGGATTTCCGGTGACCTCGAGGCGAGGCGAGGCGGTAGTCGGCGGCACTGAGTAGGGGCGACGATGCGCGACTGGCGGTCATGGGCGAGGCTGGGGGCGTGGAGCCACGCAGCGTTCGCCCGTACATCATCGCGCTCGGCCTGCTCTGGGTCGTCCCGGCAGTCCTCGTGCTCGTGCTGCACCTGACCCTCCCCGACTACAACGCCTCGGGGCAGTGCACCGGTCTCGGCTTCGGCTGCGCCCCGGCACCCTCGGACGCCGTCCTCTTCCTCGGCTACCTGGCGGCCCTGCCGCTCTTCCTCCTCGGCATGGTGGCCTGCCTCGTCATCGCCGTCGTCCGCGCCCACCGAGACCGACGCGCCGCCGGGCGCGACGATGCCGCGGCCGCGGAGAGCCGCGAGGCCGGCGACCCCCAGGGCTGACGCTGGCCGTGCTCCGGCGTCAGACGCCGTCGACGAGCAGCCGCGGGTCGATCCCCAGGACGGCCAACATCCCGGCCGTGGCCAGCAGACCGGTGACCGCGGCGATCAGCAGAGCCGTCAGCACCCGGGGCCACGCGGCGGCCCGCGTCCGGAGGGCCAGTCGCGACAGGCCCAGTGCGCCGAAGACGTTGACACCGATGCCGATCGCCAGCACCAGCTCGTAGCGGCCGACGTCCGGCTCGTCGACCGAACCGAGACCGGCGACAGAGGTGAACCCGTAGGTCAGGGCGTGCAGGACGAGCAGCGCGAAGGTCAGACCGACGAGGAACACCGTCGTCAGGACGCCGATGGCCAGTGACCACCACGGCAGGCTGAGTCCCCACCGACTCTCCTGCGAATCAGCCGCGCTCATGGCCGCCATCCTCTCGGCTCCCTGTCGTGGCCTGCGTCCGTATGCGTACTCGACCTGGGCGGTCAGGCGTGCTCAGAGCGAGCGCGCGTAGCCGAGGAGCTCGGGGCAGGGCGCGAACGAGCTCCTGCTGCTCTCGCCGGTCGGCCGCCAGCCGTGCCTCTCGTAGAACCGGCGGCCTCGGGGCTTACCCACCGGCCAGCACCCAGCCGGTCCGGGCGCGCACGGCGGGCCGCAGTTCCTCCCCTGTCACGTGGGGAGCATGGCGCAGGCGGGCGCCGCGGCGTGACGATCCCGCATGGCATCGAGCAAAGCGATGCGCGATGATCGTGGTGACTCGCTGACCCGCCGACGTGTCAGCCTCATCGCGCGACAGGGGAGTTGAGGTCCACATGTCCGACGTCTCAGCCACAGCACTCAGGGGCCGTTTGCGCTCGTTCTTCGACCGGGGCGGCTTCTGGCGGCTCGTGCCCCTCGTCGTCGTCTACCTTGCCATCTACCTCGGCGCGGGCCTGCTCGCGTCGACGGTCTTCGCCCGACAGAGTGAGGAGGAGCTGCTGACGACCGTCGGCAGCGTCTTCGTCGACGTCACCTTCGCGCTCATCGTCGGCGCTGTCGTCCTCGGCGTCTTCCTGTGGGCGATGGGCTGGACGCGCGAGATCTTCGGCCCGCAGCCGATCGGTGGGTCGCGGTGGATGTGGATCGGCCCGCTCCTCGTGACGATCCCGATCGTGCTGCGCGTGATCGGCCCGGACTACGGGAAGTACGGCATCGCCGTCATCGTCCTCACGATCGTGACGGGGTTGCTCGTCGGACTCGTCGAGGAGGTGCTGACGCGCGGCATCGCCGTCAAGATGCTGCGCGATGCGGGTCACTCGGAGCGGGTCGTGGCGCTCGTCTCCTCGTTGGTCTTCGCGGCGCTCCACTCGGTCAACCTGCTGAGCGGTCAAGCGGTCTCGACCGTGGGCGTCACGATGGCCTACACCTTCGGGTTCGGTGTCTGCATGTACCTCACGATGCGCGTGACGCGATCGATCATCCCGGCGATCGTGCTCCACGGGCTGACCGACCCCTTCGTCCTGCTGTCGACGGGTGGCATCGACGAGGTGGGCACGAACGGGACCCAGAACACCCTGCTGACCGTCGCGGGGTCGTTCAGCTTCATCATCATCGTCGCGGGCCTGGTCCTCGTGTGGTTCGTCCGAGGACGCGTCGGGGAGCGGACCGACGTGACGGCCGCCGAGCGGATCGGCGCCACACAGGCCTGATGCCGATGTGGGCCTGAGCCCCCGTTTGCGTCAGGCGAGGCGACCACGCCCTCAGGTCGGGGTGAAGTCGACGAGGTGCGGGTGCAGGGTGCCACCGGAGGGCGCGGGGTAGCGGCGCCCGAGTCGGGCTGGTGGTCTGCGCCG
>NZ_JALJRZ010000029.1 GCF_024519435.1 Terrabacter sp. Ter38 | reverse complement strand
GGGGGGGAGGAGAAAGGAGAGAGAAAGAAGGAGAAGGAAGGAGAAAAGAGAAGGAAGGAAGAGGAGGAAAAGGAAGAGAAAGACGAAAAAGAAGAAGGAGGAGAAAAGGAGAGGGAAGAAAAAAGGGAAGAGAAGAAGGGAAGGGGAGGAAGAAAGAGGAGAGAGGAGAAAAAGGAAGAGGAGGAAGAGGAAGGAGGAGAGGAGAGGGGGAAGGAGGAACAAAGGACAGCGGAGAAGAGAGAGGGGAGAGGAGAGAGGAGAACGGCAGGAGGGAAAGGAAGGGGGAGAGAGAAGGAGAGGAGAGAGAAAGGGAGGGGAGGGGAAGAGGAGGAAGAAGAGAGGAGAGCCAGGAGGCAGGGCAGCGCGGGCGCGGCGAGGCGGAGCGGGTGGCGGCCGGCCTCGGCGAGGCTCAGGTCGGCAACCTTGTAGTCGAAGGACATG
>NZ_JALJRZ010000028.1 GCF_024519435.1 Terrabacter sp. Ter38 | reverse complement strand
AGCCGCCACGGTCGCTGCTGCCACCGGAGCGACGGTCGTCCGACCGGTAGCCGCCACGGTCACTGCTGCCACCGCTCGACGGGCGGTAGCCACGGTCGGCGCCCCCGCTAGAGCGGCCGTCATCCGAGCGGTAACCGCCACGGTCACCACCACCACCGGAACGGCGGTCATCGGACCGGTAGCCGCCACGGTCGTCTCGTCCACTGCTCGACGGGCGGTAGCCGCCACGGTCAGTGCTGCTGCCACCGGAGCGACGGTCATCCGACCGGTAGCCACCGCGGTCGTCGCGACGCGGTCCCGACGAACGTGGGGCGCCCGACCGGGGAGCCCCCGAGCTCCGGCCGGCGCCGCTGCCCCGAGCGGGACCTCGCTGGCCGCCGTCGCGGTCGCGTCGGTCGCCTCGGCTGTCGTTGCCGTCCTGGTCACTCATGTTCGTCATCCTTCCGCGCCGACCGCGGTCGGCGCCACCTCTGGTGTCGTCGAGCACAAAAAGAAAGAGCGCCCCAGTCGGATCAATGAAGTTCCGTCTGGGGCGCTCTGACAAAGTGTGTCCGGCTGCGTCCTACTCTCCCACACCGTCACCAGTGCAGTACCATCGGCGCT
>NZ_JALJRZ010000027.1 GCF_024519435.1 Terrabacter sp. Ter38 | reverse complement strand
TGAACCGCCCCGGTGAGTCGGGAGACTCAGTGGTTTGAGAGCTCCAGATCCTGCTGGGCCTCGTTTTGAGCGTAGTAGGCCGCTTCGAGGTCGGCCGGTGGGATGTCGCCGCAGTACTCGTAGAGGCGGCGGTGGTTGAACCAGTCGACCCACTCGGCGGTCGCGATCTCGACGGCGTCGAGGGTGCGCCACGGACCGCGTGGTTTGATCAGCTCGGTCTTGAACAGGCCGTTGATCGACTCGGCCAGCGCGTTGTCGTAGGACGATCCAACCGAGCCGACCGACGCGGCGATGTTCGCCTCGGCCAAGCGTTCGGTGTAGCGGATCGCAGTGTACTGCGACCCGCGATCCGTATGCGCCACAACGGAATCCAGCGAATGACCCTCACGTTCCCGCGTCCAGACGGCCTGCTCCAGCGCGTCCAGGACCAGCTGGGTAGACATGCTCGACCCACACCGCCAGCCGATGATCCGCCGCGCGAACGCGTCAACGACGAACGCGACGTACACCCATCCCGCCCATGTCGACACATAGGTGATGTCGGCGACCCAGAGCCGATTCGGAGCGAGCGGGGCGAAGTCGCGCCGGACCAGGTCACGCGCCCGCGGGCCGGCCGGGTCCGCGATGGTGGTGCGCTTGACCTTCCCGCGGACCGCGCCGGTCAGGCCGTCCTCGCGCATGAGCCGTTCGACCGTGCACCGGGCCACTGGGATCCCTTCGCGGTTGAGCTGGAGCCACACCTTCCGCGCGCCGTACACCCCGTAGTTGCCGGCGTGGACTCGTCGGACCTCCTTCAGCAGCAGCGCATCCCGGTGCTCACGAGCCGTGGCGAGCCGGTTCACGTGCGCGTAGTACGTCGACGGGGCGATCGGCAGCCCGTGCTCGCTCAGCACGGTGCAGATCGGCTCGACACCCCATCGCAGGCCACCGTTGTCGCACTCCTCACGGTGCCCTGCGTGCTCGCGGATGAACTCCACGATCAGCGGGAGGGCCGGTCGAGCTCGGCTCCGAAGAAAGCCGCCGCGGCCTTCAGGATCGAGTTCGCGCGGCGTAGCTCGGCGTTCTCTCGTTTCAACCGTTTGACCTCGGCCGACTCCTCGCTGGTGACGCCCGGACGGGCGCCTTGGTCGACCTGGGCTTGGCGCACCCACTTGCGGACGGTCTCTGCGGTGCTCACCCCGAGCAGCTGCGCGACCTTCGTCATCGCCTCCCAGTCCGTGGCGTGATCGCCGCGGATCTCCTCGAACATCCGCACCGCCCGAGCCTTCAGCTCAGGCGGGTACCTCTTGGACGTGTTCCCCGGCATGACTCCAACCTTCCCAAGGTTTGGAGTCTCCCGACATGCCGGGGCGGTTCAG
>NZ_JALJRZ010000026.1 GCF_024519435.1 Terrabacter sp. Ter38 | reverse complement strand
GTGTCTGGTCTCAGGACATCGGAATGGGGTGTCTCAGGTCATCGGAATGGCGTGTATCGCGACTTCGGCATAGCCGTCGCGGGCAGGCTCGGCGGTGTCGAAACGTCGTCTTGTCATCACTGCTGTCCTGGGTGGTTCCTCACAGTCCGAGGTCGCCCGCAAGTACGGGGTGTCCCAGGGGTGGGTCAGCCGGCTCATGGCTCGGTACCGACTCAGGGGCGAAGCCGTGTTCGAACCGGGCTCCCGGGCCCCGTTGACCTCGCCCGGTGCGATCAGCCCTCAGACGGTCGAGCTGATCCTGCAGCTTCGGACCGAGCTGACCAGCCAGGGCCACGACGCCGGCGCGGACACGATCCGCTGGCACCTCAAACAGCGCCACCACGTGACGGTGTCACGCGCGACGATCCACCGGACCCTGGTCCGGGCCGGGGCCGTGACCCGGGAGCCAGCCAAGCGCCCGAGGTCCTCCTACATCCGTTTCGAGGCCGAGCAGCCCAACGAGACCTGGCAGTCCGACTTCACCCACTACCGGCTCACCCGCCTCGACGGCAGCCCAGGAGCTGATGTCGAGGTCCTCACCTGGCTCGATGACCACTCCCGGTACGTCCTGCACCTCAGCGCCCACCCCCGGATCACCGCCTCGATCGTGCACGCCACCTTCACCAGCACCGCTGCCACCTACGGGGACCCGGCCTCCACGCTGACCGACAACGGGATGGTCTACACCGTCCGGTTCGCCGGCGGCCGCGGCGGCCGCACCCGGCTCGAGGTCGAGCTGCGCCAGCGCGGGATCACCCAGAAGAACTCCCGCCCGAACCACCCCACCACGTGCGGGAAAGTCGAACGGTTCCAGCAGACCCTGAAGAAGTGGCTCCGCGCGCAACCGAACCAGCCCACCACCATCGCCGAGCTCCAAACGCTGCTCGACATCTTCCGCGAGCAGTACAACCAGCACCGCCCACACCGCTCCCTGCCCCACCGCGCCACCCCGGCGACCGCCTACGCCGCGCGACCGAAAGCCAGCCCCGGCACCGACCGCAGCAGCGACACCCACGACCGCGTCCGCACCGACAAGGTCTCCAAGACCGGGAACCTGACCCTGCGCCACAACGGGCGCCTGCACCACATCGGCATCGGCCGAACCCACGCCGGAACCCACGTCCGGCTCCTGGTCCACGACCTCGAGATCACCATCATCGACGCCGCCACCGGCGAGGTCCTGCGCGAGCTCACCCTCGACCCGACCCGCGACTACCAACCCACCGGGCGCACCGGACGCTCTGCCCGCGACCCCAAAAACGAATGAGCTGGACCTACATTCCGTAGGTCCAGCTCATTCCGATGTCCTGAGACATCACA
>NZ_JALJRZ010000025.1 GCF_024519435.1 Terrabacter sp. Ter38 | reverse complement strand
CATGGCTCCCTTCTGTGTCAAGACGCGGTCGGCAGGTGCGTTCTACGCTGGGTGGTGACGGGTCCGGGAAGTGGCTTGTCCGAAGAGCCGGTGTGGGGTTGTGAGCCGGTCACGCTGGAGTCAGAGTCGTTACCCCGGTGCCCTCCCGGGCCCGTCACTGTGGTGATCCGGCCGGCGACGTAGTCGCCGAGCATGGTGCGGAAGACCAGGTCGGACAGCCGCCGTTTGAGGCAGCGCATCGCTTCCATCGAGCTCTTGCCGTCGGCCTTTTTCCGGTCGAAGTAGGCGCGGCCCTCGGTCGGGATCCGCAGCTGGACCGTGGCCATGATGTGCAGCACCCGGTTGATCTGGCGGTTCCCGCCACGAGAGAGCCGGTGACGGACGTGGTCGCCGGACGACGCGTCGATCGGGGCGGTCCCAGTCCAGGAGGCAAAGTGGTTGCGGTCCGGGAAACGGGACAGGTCCCCGACCTCGACGAGCAGCCGCGCCGCACCCGACGGGCCGACACCGTGCAACCCGAGCAGCGAGGTGCCGGTCGCCGCGACGAGCTCCTTCAGCTCCTTGTCCGCGGCCTTCTTCCGGGCATAGATCCGCTCGAGGTCGACCACCAGCTCCATCGCCACCCGCTTGCGGGTCTTGCCGACCTCGTCGCGGGGGCGGACGGTGGCCAGCAGAGCCCGCGCTTGGGCTGCAGAGAGGAACTTCTTCGCGCCACCAGGCAGCATTTCCAACAGGATCCGATGCAGCTGGCTGATCTTGCGGGTGTGCTCGTCGCCGATCGAGCGGCGACGGTCGACCAGCAGCTGCAGCACCTCGAGCTGCGCGTCTGACACGACCGGGCGCAGCCCTGCCATCCTCGTACCGACGAGGGCGACGGAGTGCGCGTCGGTCGCGTCGGTCTTGCGGCCCTGACCGGTCGCGAACACCCGCGCTCGTGCGGACAGCTTCGCCGGCACGTCGACCACGTCCTGCCCGTCGGCGATCAGCCGGTGCGCGATGTGTCGGCCGATCCCCTCACAACCCTCGATGGCCCACACCCGTTCCGGCCACGCCGCGACGTGTTCGAGCATCTCTGCGTAGCCCTCGATGCTCGTGTCGAACCGGCCACCTCCGACGACGGTCTCGTCGGCCGTCATGACCTCGATCGTGACGCTGCGTTTGTGTGGGTCCATGCCGATCACGACCCGCGGAACCTGCTCTTGCATGTGAACCTCCCTCGACCGAAACCGATGACTGGTTGGGCGTGGAGGGCACCGCTACTTCGAGCAGAGCAATCCCTTCTTGAGCCTCTCCTGCCCGGCGGTGCCCGGGCGGCGCAACCCATGTGAGAGCCACACGACTAAGGCGTGGGCAGCCGCGTTTGCGAGCGACGAGCCCGGGCACCTAGACCAGAGCCTGCGCAGGCACCGGTCCTACGTCAATGAAACAAGTAGCCGCGT
>NZ_JALJRZ010000024.1 GCF_024519435.1 Terrabacter sp. Ter38 | reverse complement strand
AGCAGGATCTGGAGCTCTCAAACCACTGAGTCTCCCGACTCACCGGGGCGGTTCATACTGAGGGTGCGCGGTGTTTCACGGACATGGCTCCCCTCTGTGTCAAGACGCGGCCGGTAGGGCCGTTCTAGTGTGGGTAGTGGCGGGTCCGGGAAGTGGCTTGTCCGAAGAGCTGGTGTGGGGTTGTGAGCCGGCCGCGCTGGAGTCAGAGCCGTCACCCCGTTGCCCTCCCGGGCCCGTCGTCATCTGCCGGGCAGCGTCGGCGAGCATCGTGCGGAACACGATGTCGGACAGCCGGCGCTTGAGCAGCCGCATCGCCTCGTTGGAGGTCTTGCCTCGAGCTTTGGTGCGGTCGAAGAAAGCCCGCCCTTCGGTCGGGTTGCGCAGCTGCACGGTGGCCATGATGTGCAGCACCCGGTTGATCTGACGGTTCCCGCCCCGGGACAGCCGATGCCGCACGTGGTCCCCGGACGAGGCGTCGATCGGGGCAGTGCCGGTCCAGGAGGCGAAGTGGTTGTTGTCCGGGAACCGGGTGATGTCCCCGACCTCCACGAGCAGACGCGCCGCCCCTGAGGGGCCGATGCCGTGCAGCCCGGTCAACGACGTACCGGTCGCCGAGAGCAGCTCGGTCAGCTCCTTGTTCGCCGCCTTCTTCCGCGCATAGATCCGCTCAAGATCGGCGACCAGCTCGGCCGCGACCCGGCGACGGGCCTTGCCCGCGACGTCCCGCGGACGCACCGTCGCCAGCAGCTTCTTCGCCTGCGCCGCGGACAGGTCCTTCTTCGCCCCGCCCGGAATCAGCTCCAGCAGAAGGTGATGCAGCTGAGAGGTCATCCTGGTGTGGTCCTCACCCAAGGCGCGACGACGGTCGGCCAGCACCCGCAGCACCGCCAGCTGTTCGTCGTCGACGACCGGGCGCAGCCCGGCCATCCGGACCCCGACCAACGCGATGGAGTGCGCGTCCGTGGCATCGGTCTTGCGGCCCTGCCCGGTGGCGAACATCCGTACCCGCGCCGACAGCTTCGGTGGCACGTCGATGACCTGCTCACCGTCGGCGAGCAACCGGATAGCGACATGCCGCCCGATCCCGTTGCAGCCCTCAACCGCCCACACCCGCTCAGGGAAGGCCCGCGCCACCGCGAGCATGGCGTCGTAGCCAACCCGGTCGGTGTCGAACCGGCCACCAGCGGCGACCGACTCATCGGGGCGCATCACCTCGATCGTGACCGAGCGTTTGTGCAGGTCCATCCCGATCACCACGCGAGTCGCTGGTTGCTCTTTCACGGTGCTGTCCTTCGCTCGAACCGGACTGGTCGTCGGGCTGGGAGGGCAACGCTGCTTAGAGCTTGGGCACACCCCTCTTGAGCCTCTCCCTGCCCTGGCGACGTCCGGGCTGCGCAGGCCAAATGTCGACGACGCTTGAAAACGAGGCCATAGCGACGGTCGAAAACGAGGCCACCCA
>NZ_JALJRZ010000023.1 GCF_024519435.1 Terrabacter sp. Ter38 | reverse complement strand
ACGCTCGCCCGACATTGCCGCGTTGAGGGCGGCTACGCTCGCCCGACATTGCCGCCGCGCGGGCGATCGTGAGGATGCGCGGGCGATGGTCGGAGCGTGCCGATATCAGGCGGGATTACGGGTTCCGGCGCACGTCTTCGGCCGGCTCCTCGCGGTACGGTCACCCCGTGCCGGGTCGCATCGACATACCTTCCGACCAGTTCGTCATCCTTGACGGCGTCCGCTTCCATTACCTGGACTGGGGCGGCAACGGTGATCCCCTGCTCCTGCTGGCCGGACTGGGATGCACCGCCCACATCTTCGCAGAGCTCTCGCCACACTTGAGCGACCAGTTCCGCGTGATTGCCCTGACCCGGCGCGGGCACGGCCTGACCGACCAGGTCCAGAGCGGTCACGGGCTCGCCGACGCCGCCGAGGACGCGCGACGCCTCCTCGACTCCTTGGGCATCGACCGGGCGCACGTCGTCGGGCACTCGATGGGAGGCGGTGAAGTCTCAGCCCTCGCCGCTCGCCACCCCGGACGCGTTGCCAAAGTCGTCTACCTGGACGGGGCCTACGACTGGGCCGACAACCCCACACCCGAGTGGGCGGAAGAAGCCGCGAGCCCGGACCGGTTCCCTACCTACGGCGACTACGTCGACTTCGTCCACTCGCTGCTGCCCGAGGACATCCGGGGACCTGCCCTCGACGCGGTGATGCGCACCTCCGTGGACACCCAGTCGGACGGCTCGGTGGTCGACAAGTGCTCCGCCGCGGCCTGTGCGCCGTTTGTCCAGGCCCTGAAGGCCTTCCGGCACCCCTACTCCGACATCAGCGCACCGGCCCTGGCCATCTACTCCCGCGGGGACGAGCGGGAGGGCCCCGAGGCGACGTGGCGGGCCGCCTGTCGTGACCGCTTCGCAGCCGAGACCGCAAATGCTCACGTCATCGAACTCCAGGCCAGCCACTACCTGTTCATCGACCACCGCGACGACGTTCTCGCGGCGATGCGGGCGTTCCTGGCCTAGCCCCCACCCCGCCCAGGTCTTGCGAACCTCTGCACCCGCCGGCGACAGCAGGACAGGAGGTGAACGTCTGCCATCAACGTGAAGCGTTTACGGACATGCCGCGAACCGCTCGCGAAGATGTCTCTTTCGGGTTTAGTCCGCCAGCCCAGGACACCAGATCAGCAGTCGATACACGACGCTATCCTGTGCGAACCACTCCCATGTCAACGTGGCGTTTGCTCCCGTGGCGGGAAGGCGAATCGTCGTCCGCTCGGCGAGGTCACTCAGCAGGAAGACGCGCCCGACAAGCGCCTCCTCTTCGGCGTCGTCCGCGAAGAGCAGCTCCCCTGTTCCCTGGCTGAACTTGAACGGAGCTTCTGGGTTCGGAGGTGCCGGCGCGAACTGGGCGTCTGAGTGCGCGCGGGGCCGGCCGAACAGTGCAACCGACAGCGTCCACTCGTCAGCGCGGAAGAGCAGGCCATGTTCGTCGACGCGTGGCGCACTGTTGGCAGGCAACGGCTTGAGGTGGTCCATGCCGCGAGTCAGCCCTAGCCACGCGAGAGGTGAGCCGAGGGTGAGTTCCAACTCCAGTGGCACTGGTGCTCCCTATCCGTCGTCCGGCCTGCGACCGTAGCCGAAGTTGTTGCCCGTCGGGGCCGACTGGCGGCATCCGCTCATGCCGCCGAGCGCTCGGGCCGACGAGCTCGCGCTCGGAGTCGGGCCTCGGGAAGGGCGCACGACCGGGAGCTCGAATTACCCCATCATCCTGCTGTTGACACCGTTGCCAG
>NZ_JALJRZ010000022.1 GCF_024519435.1 Terrabacter sp. Ter38 | reverse complement strand
ACGCTCGCCCGACATTGCCGCGTTGAGGGCGGCTACGCTCGCCCGACATTGCCGCTCTGAGGGCGACCGCCTGTGGCGATCCGATCCGTGACAATGCACCCATGGGAACGGTCCTGCTAGACCAAGTGATCGAGACGGACTACGGCCAGTTCGACCTCGGCTGGGATGTGCCGTTCGGCTTCGACGGCAACTTCGACCGGTTCTTCGCGGGCCAGCTCAACGGCCTGGTTGGCGCGGCCGACTCCAACGGCGTCTACCTCAACCTCGCTCGGCGTTCCGGGGGATCGAGGGTGCGGATCGAGCTCCTTGAGCACGCCGCCGGTTCTGCCTCTGAAACCTGGGAGGACATCGTGGAGGTGTCTGTAGTGGTTCCGGAGGGGTCACACCCTCGGTGGGCCTCGTGGGCCGGCGAGAACTGGGAGCCCTTGCCCATTCCCGCCGGACGGTACCGCCTGCGCGTGAGCGCCCGTGGCCGGGACGCAGGCCGCGACGGAGAGTTCGAAGAGGGCGTCGTTGACACCTATCTGCTCGAGTTCTGGCCGGCCGCGATCGAGCCAGATGCGGTCCTTCGAGTTGGTAGTCAAGACGCCGCCTACTGGCACGACGAGGTGGGCGGGCGTCGCTGATATCCGACCATCAGCGTGAGACGTTTACCGGATTTGCCGCTGATGATCCGGCCGCGACGCGCGCGCCGGGCGCTATGACGCGCGGCGTGCCCGCACGAATCGGGCTTGGTCCACCGCGACCGCCGTGAACAGGGCACACCCGAGCCACATCCATGGATCCCCGACGACGGCAAGCACGGCGCCGCCGACAGCCGCCAGCGCGAACACCACAACATCGGCCAGGAGGTCACCCCTGCCAGTCCGCCGAATCTGCGCCAGGTCCAGACGAGCTAGCGCGGATGCATACACGCCGCGACCGAGGGCCAGGCAGGCGATGCCCGTCGCGGCAACAACAATGGAGTGCAGATTCTCCGAGAGCGGGACGTCGAAGCCTCGCAACGCGATGATGAGCGCCAGCGCCAACGCCGCGACGACCGCGACCCACGCTGCCACCCGTTCCTTGGTAATCGGGATTGGGTCTTCAATCCGCGGATCGGCGCGCCATTTCACAGCCACGAACGGTTCCCCCGCATGCGCAGATCTTAGAGGCGATCAACGGCGACCCGAGAAGAAACGCCCAGCCAAGAAGACCGACGTCCGATCATGCCGCGTTGAGGGCGGCTACGCTCGCCCGACATTGCCGCGCGGAGGACGTCCGCCCATGTGAGGCATCGGCGTACATCAGGTCAGGTCGCCGCCGAAGATCAGCGCCGGGCCACCGTTCTTTTCCACCTCGCGTTCGAGCGAGAGGCCGATCTTGAGGGCCACTCGTTGAGAGGCGACATTGTCCGGACGAATGATTGCGATCAGATGCTCAACACCGGAGTCCCTTGCAGCATCCCGCACTGCCGAGGCCGCTTCCGCGGCATACCCCTGACGGCGCAGTTCGGCCCGCACGTGCCACCCGGCCTCGACGTGCCAGGTGTCCTCGACTTCCTGCATGGTCAGGCCGCAGTCTCCGACAAAGCTGCCGGCATGGGTCTCGATGATCCAGAGTCCGAAGCCCCGCTCGTCGTAGTTGCGCAGGTTCCATTCGACCCAGCCGGTCGGACCGCGTGTCCCGCCGATGTCGAGCAAGGCAACGTTGGACACGTCATCCCCGGTCATCTCACGGAACCTAAGTCGCGGGGTGGGAGCGGGCAGCATGTCGGAAGCCTAGGGAACGTCCGCAACTGCCGCCGAGCGCTCGGGCCGACGAGCTCGCGCTCGGAGTCGGGCCTCGGGAAGGGCGCACGACCGGGAGCTCGAATTACCCCATCATCCTGCTGTTGACACTGTTGCCAG
>NZ_JALJRZ010000021.1 GCF_024519435.1 Terrabacter sp. Ter38 | reverse complement strand
AATCGATGTTCCACCCTTGAGCACCCGCTGCCCCACACTCGGGGACAGACCGGGCTCTGGCACCACACCCGGATCCACGAAGGACCGGTGTGGGCAGTGCTCCTTAGAAAGGAGGTGATCCAGCCGCACCTTCCGGTACGGCTACCTTGTTACGACTTAGTCCCAATCGCCAGTCCCACCTTCGACGGCTCCCCCCACAAGGGTTGGGCCACCGGCTTCGGGTGTTACCGACTTTCGTGACTTGACGGGCGGTGTGTACAAGGCCCGGGAACGTATTCACCGCAGCGTTGCTGATCTGCGATTACTAGCGACTCCGACTTCATGGGGTCGAGTTGCAGACCCCAATCCGAACTGAGACCGGTTTTTTGGGATTCGCTCCACCTCGCGGTATCGCAGCCCTTTGTACCGGCCATTGTAGCATGCGTGAAGCCCAAGACATAAGGGGCATGATGATTTGACGTCATCCCCACCTTCCTCCGAGTTGACCCCGGCAGTCTCCTATGAGTCCCCACCATCACGTGCTGGCAACATAGAACGAGGGTTGCGCTCGTTGCGGGACTTAACCCAACATCTCACGACACGAGCTGACGACAACCATGCACCACCTGTACACCAGTCCGAAGACGCACCCATCTCTGAGTGATTCCGGTGTATGTCAAGCCTTGGTAAGGTTCTTCGCGTTGCATCGAATTAATCCGCATGCTCCGCCGCTTGTGCGGGCCCCCGTCAATTCCTTTGAGTTTTAGCCTTGCGGCCGTACTCCCCAGGCGGGGAACTTAATGCGTTAGCTGCGGCACGGATCTCGTGGAATGAGACCCACACCTAGTTCCCAACGTTTACGGCATGGACTACCAGGGTATCTAATCCTGTTCGCTCCCCATGCTTTCGCTTCTCAGTGTCAGTAATGGCCCAGAGACCTGCCTTCGCCATCGGTGTTCCTCCTGATATCTGCGCATTCCACCGCTACACCAGGAATTCCAGTCTCCCCTACCACACTCTAGTCTGCCCGTACCCACTGCAAGTCCGAGGTTGAGCCTCGGATTTTCACAGCAGACGCGACAAACCACCTACAAGCTCTTTACGCCCAATAATTCCGGACAACGCTCGCACCCTACGTATTACCGCGGCTGCTGGCACGTAGTTAGCCGGTGCTTCTTCTGCAGGTACCGTCACTTGCGCTTCTTCCCTGCTGAAAGAGGTTTACAACCCGAAGGCCGTCATCCCTCACGCGGCGTCGCTGCATCAGGCTTGCGCCCATTGTGCAATATTCCCCACTGCTGCCTCCCGTAGGAGTCTGGGCCGTGTCTCAGTCCCAGTGTGGCCGGTCGCCCTCTCAGGCCGGCTACCCGTCGTCGCCTTGGTGAGCCACTACCTCACCAACAAGCTGATAGGCCGCGAGTCCATCCCAGACCGAAAAACTTTCCACACCATACCCATGCGGATTGGTGTCATATCCGGTATTAGCTCCGGTTTCCCGGGGTTATCCCAGAGTCTGGGGCAGGTTACTCACGTGTTACTCACCCGTTCGCCACTGATCAGACAAGAGCAAGCTCCCATCATCACCGTTCGACTTGCATGTGTTAAGCACGCCGCCAGCGTTCGTCCTGAGCCAGGATCAAACTCTCCGTTGATGTTCAAACACCCACCACCAGCCACCCCGAAGAGCAACTCACGCAGCGAGCAAACTTTGAACCCAAAAAAGGGCTCGAAAACCCGACTGAAGTCGAACCACCAGCTCAAAAAAGCTAGAAGTTCAATTCAACCAAAGGATAATTCGCCCAAAACCCACCCAGACCACCAGACGATGGACCGAACCAGGCCTCGGGACGAGGTACTTGGCATCGATTTTTGACACGCTGTTGAGTTCTCAAGAATCGGACACACACCATCAACCACCTCAACGAGGAGACCTCCGGGGCAACCCTTCAAACTTACCCGCC
>NZ_JALJRZ010000020.1 GCF_024519435.1 Terrabacter sp. Ter38 | reverse complement strand
TGTCGACGACGCTTGAAAACGAGGCCATAGCGACGGTCGAAAACGAGGCCACCCAGACAGATTGGTTGGGTGATCTCAGTGGAGGATTGGGCTCTGATCCGGCGGCTGGTCGCGGACGGTGTTCCGCAGCGCCAGGTGGCGAAGGATCTCGGGGTCGGACGGTCGACGGTGGCGCGGGCGTTGGCCTCGGATCGACCGCCGAAGTACGAGCGGCCGGCGGTGCCGACGTCGTTCACGCCGTTCGAACCGCTGGTGCGGCAACTGCTCGCGGCGACGCCGGACATGCCGGCCACGGTGATCGCCGAGCGGGTCTGCTGGTGCGGGTCGATCACGTGGTTCCGTGACAACGTCCGACGACTGCGTCCGCAGTATCGGCCCGTCGACCCCGCGGACCGGTTGACGTGGCTGCCCGGGGACGCGGCGCAGTGCGACCTGTGGTTCCCGCCCAAGAAGATCCCGCTCGAGGACGGCTCGAAGGTGCTGCTGCCGGTCATGGTGATCACCGCGGCCCACTCGCGGTTCATGGTCGGCCGGATGATCCCGACCCGGCACACCGAGGATCTGCTGCTCGGCATGTGGGTGCTGCTCCAGCAGCTCGGCCGAGTCCCACGCAGGCTGATCTGGGACAACGAGTCCGGCATCGGCCGCGGCAAGAGGCACGCCGAAGGCGTGGGGGCGTTCACCGGCACACTGGCTACCACGCTGCAGCGGTTGAAGCCCTACGACCCCGAGTCCAAGGGCGTGGTGGAGCGTCGCAACGGGTTCTTCGAGACCTCCTTCATGCCGGGCCGGACCTTCGAGTCACCGGCCGACTTCAACACCCAGTTCGCCGACTGGCTCACCATCGCGAACGCCCGGATCGTGCGCACCACCAAGGCTCGTCCGGTCGAGCTGCTCGATGTCGACAGGGCGGCGATGCTTCCCCTGCCGCCCGTGGCGCCGACCGTGGGTTGGGTTAACCGGGTCCGTTTGGGTCGTGACTACTACGTCCGCGTCGACTCCTCGGACTACTCGGTCGACCCGGCGGTGATCGGCCGGTTCGTCGACGTGACCGCGGACCTGGCCAGGGTCGAGGTGCGCCACGAAGGACGCCTCGTCGCCGCTCACGACCGAGTCTGGGCACGCGGCATGACCATCACCGATCCCGTCCACGTCGCCGCGGCCAAGGTGCTGCGCGAGCAGTTCCAGCGACCCCGACCAGCGCCGGATCCCCAGGAGGGCTTGGCGCGGGACCTGGCCGACTACGACCGCGCGTTCGGGCTCCTCGACGGCGGGCTCGCCGATGGTGAGGTGGCCTGATGACCACCAGGACCAACAGGGCGAAGAGCAACGGCAGCGAGCCGCTCAAGCAGCTGACCTACTTGGCGTCGGCGTTGAAGGCGCCCCGGATCATCGAGGCCGCCGCGCGGCTGGCCGACCACGCCCGCGACGCGGGATGGACCCACGAGGAATACCTCGCCGCAGTGCTGGACCGTGAAGTCGCAGCCCGCAACGCATCCGGCGCACAGCTACGCATCCGGGCCGCCGGGTTTGCCGCAAGGAAGACGATCGAAGAGTTCGACTGGGACGCCCAACCCGCGGTCCGTCAGCAGATCGCCGCACTCGCCTCCGGCGGCTTCCTCACCGAGGCCCGCAACGTCGTGCTGCTCGGCCCGCCCGGCACCGGCAAGACCCACCTGGCCACCGGCCTGGGCATCGCCGCCGCGCACCACGGACATCGGGTCCTGTTCGCGACCGCGACCGAGTGGGTCACCCGCCTGACCGAGACCCACCGCGCCGGCCGGCTCCCGCAAGAGCTGACCCGGCTACGCCGCTACGGACTGATCATCGTCGACGAGGTCGGCTACCTGCCCTTCGAGCAAGACGCCGCGAACCTGTTCTTCCAGCTCGTCTCATCCCGCTACGAACACGCCTCGCTGATCCTCACGTCCAACCTGCCGTTCAGCGGCTGGGGAGGTGTCTTCGGTGACCAAGCCGTCGCCGCTGCGATGATCGACCGCGTCGTGCACCACGCCGACGTCCTGACCCTCAAAGGCGCCAGCTACCGGCTCCGCAACCGCGGCATCGACACGCTGCCCAGCATCAGAACCCAGGACACGGCAGACTAGAAACCACGAACCGGTGGCC
>NZ_JALJRZ010000001.1 GCF_024519435.1 Terrabacter sp. Ter38 | reverse complement strand
CATGACTCCAACCTTCCCAAGGTTTGGAGTCTCCCGACATGCCGGGGCGGTTCAGTAGCTCTCTCTGGGTGGTAGGCGGCATGTTCTCGATGCGACATCCCCGGGCACCGCGGCACTGCCAGGGCCTAAGCCTTCGGGGACGCCCCGTGATCTGAACAAGTCGGGTCTGGCGGGTGGGATCCATGCCGAAGGCGTCGAAGGACACCACTGGCCTGCCCTCAATCTGCCCTCACCAGCACGGCAATCGACCGCGATCGACGCTGATAGACCGGAGGCTCTCCGGCGCTGTTTTCGCAGGTCAGAGCCCATTTGCAGCAAGCAACCGGCATGATCGGAAGAGAGCGTCAACGTTCCGCTTCAACGTCTGACTGAGGACGTCTGCGCAGGTCAGACGGCGTGCATCCCGATGGCGGTCCGCAGTGAGTCCGCCAGAAGTGTTGCCGCAGCCTTGCATGTCCGGTCCTCAGCGGTGGGCCACAGATGGAAGTAAGTGTCCAGAGTGGTCGTTGCCTTCGAGTGACCGAGGGCTCGCTGGACGGTGGCAACATCGCAACCTGCAGCGATGAGGCCGTTGACATGGAAGTGCCGCAGGTCGTGGGGGCGGTAGGAAACGTTGGCCTGCTTGCAGGCGCCCTCCACCAGTAGCCGACCGTGTTTTTGGTGTGGTGGGTCCTGCCCGTCGTCGGCCAAGACCCATTCTCGGCGCCCGTGGCGTCGAGATGCTGCTAGGGCAAACACCCGCCTGGAAGCCGGCGGCGCCCCCCTTGTCCGGCGAGAGGGCCTGGGCGCGACGGTCACAGCAGACCTGGCAGCGATCACTAGCGGTCAGCGCTCAGGAGCGAGCGTCCACCAGCCCGTGGTCGTAGGCGTAGATGACGGCCTGGACGCGGTCGCGGACCCCGAGCTTCATCAGGACCCGGGCGACGTGGGTCTTGATGGTGGTCTCTGAGACGACGAAGACCTTTGCGATCTCGGCATTGGACAGGCCTTGGGCGACGAGATCGAGGGTCTCACGCTCGCGGGTGGTCAGGGTCGCCAGACGCTGCGCGGCTGCGGCGTCGATGACGGGGCGTCGCGCGAGGAAGGTCTCGATCATGCGGCGGGTCACCTTGGGTGCGAGCAGTGACTCGCCGGCATGGACGGCCTTGATGCCGGCGACGAGCAACTCGGGCTCGACGTCCTTGACGAGGAAGCCGCTGGCCCCGCCGCGCAACGCCTCGTAGACGTAGTCGTCCATGTCGAAGGTCGTCAGCATGACGACGCGGGTCTCGTTGTGAGGCAAGGCCGTCACCCGGCGGGTGGCCTCGATGCCATCGAGGTTTGGCATCCGGACGTCCATCAGGATGATGTCGGGCCGCAGGGTGCGCGCCAGCTCGACGGCTTCGACACCGTCGCTGGCCTCTCCGACGATGTCGAGCTCCGGCTCGATCTCCAGGAGGAGCCGGAAGCCGCGCCGCACCAGCGCCTGGTCATCGACGATGAGGACGGAGATGGTCACCCCATCACCACCGGCAGGGTGGCGAGGAGCTCGAAGCCGCCACCCTCGCGGCCCCGGGCGACCAGGCGCCCCCCGTAGACGGCGACGCGTTCTCGCATGCCGAGCAGACCATGGCCGGGCGGGGAGTCGGCCACGACGAGCCGGCCGTCGTCCCGGACGGCGAGCTCGATCGAGTCGCCGCCGTAGGCGATGACGACATCAGCCCGCTGCGGGGCGGCCGCATGCCGGAGCACGTTGGTCAGCCCCTCCTGCACGAGGCGGTAGGCGGTGAGGTCCAAGCCGGCAGCGAGCTGGCTCGGGGCGCCGGTCACGGTCAGCGTGACGGGCAGGCCGGCGGCGCGGAACCGCTCGACCAGGCGATCGACGTCGGCCAGCCCAGGTGGCGGCTCGAGGTCGGGCGCCTGGCCGTCAGCAGCTCGAAGGACTGCGACCATGCGGCGCATCTCGGCAAGCGCCTCCCGGCCCGAGCGCTCGACCGTCTCGAGGGCCTCGCGTTCAACCGACTGCTCGGGCATCAGCCGCCGGCGCACAGCCGAGGCCTGCACCGTCATGACACTGACGTTGTGACCGATGACGTCGTGCAGCTCACGAGCGATCCGGTTGCGCTCCTCGGCGACCGCCCGGGTGCGCGCGTCCTGCTCGCGCAGGCGCCGCTGCTCCCGTGTCTGCAATCGGGAGCGGACGAGCGAGCCGGCTAGCCAGGCGATGACGATCGGGGAGAGCCAGAACGCCCCCTGGCCGCGCTGGACCCAGCTCGTCTGCACTGGGTCGAGCATGACCCAGGCCAGCCCGAAGACCAGCGCGACGAGCAGGGCCCATGCCGGCCGGTGCCGCTGCTCCCAGCGGGCGACGCTGTAGACGGCGATGGTCGGCATCAGACCCACCGCGTTTCCCTCGGGTGCGCCGACGATCGCGAACTCGATCACGTAGACCATCCCGATCGCCACAGCCACCTCGAGTGGTCGCCGGCGACGGCCGAGAAGCAGGACAGCCGCGATGCCGAAGGCCAGCCCCTCGGCCCAGTGTGGTCCCTGCCGGTGCGTCGCGCCCGCCCCGTTCCACGCCTCCACCTGCCCGAGGGCGAAAGCGATCGCGACGATGGCGATGTCGAAAGCCCAGCTGCGTCGGGGCATGACCCGACGGTAGCGCGCAGCGGTCCGCCAGACGTCCTCCTCGCGGAGGATGGACCGTCGTCGAAACGACGACGAAGGCCCGTCGAGTCGCCAGCCGGAGTTCGGCCCAACGGGCGACGACGCGCCCCGGTCCTGCTTCATACCGTCGTACTGGTCCGCAATCGCGGACCACCGCCAGCGAACAACCACCCCGGAAGAGGACCACTCATGAACCACCGTCGCACCGCCGGACTGGGCCTGCTCGTCTACGGACTCGGCACCGCCGTCCCGTTCGCCACCATCGGCGTGCCCGGCGGGGCCTACGAGCCCGCCAAGGTCACGGCCTACCTGGCCCAGGGGCATGCGCTGAGCACCTTCGCCATCGCCTACCTCGGCCTGTTCGCGACCCTCGGACTTCTGGCCTTCGGCCAGGGAATCCGCGCGGAGCTCGGCAGGAGGGGCGACACCGCTTGGGCCTTGTCCGTGGCGGCGTTAGCGCTTGGCGTCGTCGGGTGGTTCGTCGGCGCGGGGGTCGTGGTTGCGACTGCCGAGGGCGGCCCGGCGATCAGCGCCGGAGTCCCCCTACCGGTGGCGCACACCATCGGCGAGATCGCAGGCCTGCTCACCGGGTGCGCACCGGCCTTCTGCATCGGAGTCGTCGCGCTACTCATGACACGTGCACCACTGCCCGGCTGGCTGCGCGCCTTCACCGCGGTCGCGGGAGTGTGCGGCATCCTCGCACCGCTCTACTTCACGTTCTTCGTCTACCTGCTCTGGACCCTGGTATGCGGGGCAGCCCTCGCCCGGACACGGACACCCGTCGCGACCTCGACGCCCGCCCTCACCCTGCCCGCGTAGCGCCCTGATCCCTTGCGCCGGTCCTGGCCAGCTGACCTCGCAGGTGGGTCACAAGGGCCTGAGCGGATGACGTGTAACGACACCGTTCCCCTGCGAAGAGTGACCGGTCCGGAGCCTGGCCAACCGTGCCGTCGACCACTGGTCCGATCCAGTCGGAGGTTCAGGCGTCCGAGTTCACGCGACGCTCGACGTCGACGACGCTGGTCCCGTCCGATGGCGGGGGTGGCAGCTCCCACGCGGTGTCCTCAAGGCCAGGTTCTGGCTCGCCCTCGTGGGTCTCGGCGGCCTTGATGGGTCTCTCCACTCAGCGTCTCCCAAGAACTCCCCGGATGGAGCCGGGGGAACGTCCTTCGTACGGTGTTCGGGTCGTCCTCGGGTGACGCGTTGATCTCCTGGGCGGCCGGCACGTCGGCGTCATCGCCTGGTCTGTCTGTCATGCCTGTGCCTCCTCCGAGCATGTTCACCGTGCTGCGGCCCCGTGTCGCAGGACGCTGGGCGTCCAGACGGAGCCCTGCAGATGCGGACACACCGGCAAGCGACACGAGGGGATGGTTCTCATGAGCGCCACAGCAGCCCTCCCGCTCGTCAGCGGCCGACACCGCAACCGAGCCCTCGCCACGGCCCGGCACGCCCACGCCGTCCAGCTGGCGGCCGTGGGGCGGACCTACAACGTCTGACGGGGATCACACCCAAGGCCGGTCCGCGCTGTCACGCATTCGCTTCACGGCCAAGAGCTCTCGTCTGCCGCACCGCTGGCAGACGATCACGTCCTTGTCGCCGGGCTGGCGTCGATACAGGTGTCCCATGACCCAGCACGGGGCGTTCCTCAGTCGCATGATCGGTCCTCTCTCGCCCGCGCTCAGCAGCCGCCGCTGCCGTCGCCACCGCAGCCGCCGCCGTCGAACCCGCCGTCGAACCCGCCACCGAACCCGCCACCGAACCCGTCGCCGTTGGAGTAGCCCCAACCGCTCTCGGCCCCGAAGCCCGCGGAGAGACCACTGCCTGCGCCGTGGCGGACGCGTCGCGTACCGGGACGGTGCCTACCGCACTCCGTGCAGCTGCGGCCCTGTGTGGGGTCGTCCGCGGCGGGCTCCCATCGGTGTCGGCCGATCCTGCACGTGAAGCTCTGCGTGGTGTCCATGCCTCAGGATCGACCGCGACCGGTCCCGCCGTCTGTGCGCGTCGATACACCTGGCGAGGTCCCGTGCTCGGGCGGCTGTTGAGCGGCGAGCAGGCGACCGTGGGGGCGCTCACCCCTACCCGGGAAAAAGCAGATCCCCGACCAGAAGGCCGGGGATCTGCGCGGGACCGAAGTCACCGAAGGCTGTGGGGGGTCAGATGCCCTTGACCTTCTCCGCCTGGGGGCCCTTCGGGCCCTGCGTGACGTCGAACTCGACCTTCTGGCCCTCCTGGAGCTCGCGGTAGCCGCCGCTCTCGATGGCCGAGTAGTGAACGAAGACATCGGCGCCGCCGCCGTCCTGCTCAATGAAGCCGAAGCCCTTTTCGCTGTTGAACCACTTCACGGTGCCTGTTGCCACTGGTGTTGCCTCTTCTTGTCTGCGAGGCCTCCCGTGCGGAGACCTCAGGCTGCCGCTGGTCACGACGGGCGCGTCACGCGAACCTTCGCGCAGCAGCTTCGTCGTGCCGAGCCCGCACCTGACGGACTGGGACGGCAACTGGGAACGAAGGTAGCAGTCGCAGGTCCCCGCTGCCCGGTCACGGTCCCCACGAGCATCGTGTGTCCGGGCCTCGAGACGCGCCGGTGACCGCACGGCGCATCGTCCAGGGGCGCCCTGGTGTCGCGGGCTGCCCGGCACTTCCGACGAACGCCTGTGCGGCGCAACGGCGGCGAGTAGCGTTCTCGGAGCCGGATCAAGGCCATGACAAGGGAGGGCGACATGCCGAACCAGGCCGACGGAGCACTGCTCGTGCAGGTGGCCCAGTGGGGCTCCACCTTGGGCATCGAGGAGGCCCAGCAGGCGATCTGGGCCGATGACTTCGACCCCGAGACAGCGTCCACCGACGACGTGCTCGTCTCCCGTGTCCTCAACTGGGGCGAGACGATCGGGACCCTCACGAAGAACGGGCTCCTCGACACCGACCTCGTCCTCGACTGGCTCTGGATGTCGGGACTGTGGTCGCGCGTCGGGGCCGCCGCCAAGAAGCTGCGTGAAGAGCACGGCGTGCCCGAGCTGTACGAGAACTTCGAGGCGCTCGCCACACGACAGGGGTGAGAGCGCCGCCTCCGACACTCAGTCGTGGGCGACGCCGGTGCGCCGGGCGAGCGTCGAGCCGCAGTCCTCCCCGGTGCGTCGCCGCTCGCCGCTAGGGTGCGGGCCATGAGCGACGTGACGATCCTGCACAACAACCGCTGCTCGACTCCCGGGCTGCCGTCGAGCGACTCGACGACGCGCACGTCGAGGCCGAGGTCGTCGACTACCTGCGCCACCCGCTCGACGCGGCCGCACTCGGGGGGCTGCTCGACAAGCTCGAGGACCCACCGACCGACCTCGTCCGCCGCGACGCGCACTTCGCCGAGCTCGGGCTGACCGAGGCCGATGTCGAGACCCGCGAGCAGGTCGTCGCTGTGCTCGCCGAGCACCCGCGCCTCCTCCAGCGTCCCGTCCTGGTCAAGGGAGGGCGCGCCATCATCGGTCGGCCGAAGGATCGGGTCGCGGCGTTCCTCGCGGAGTGACGGCGGGCGGCTCGGTGGCCCGACTCAGTCCAGCCCGAGCC
Organism: Terrabacter sp. Ter38; assembly: GCF_024519435.1. Lineage (GTDB taxonomy): Bacteria > Actinomycetota > Actinomycetes > Actinomycetales > Dermatophilaceae > Terrabacter. Next base: position 1,052,465 of record NZ_JALJRZ010000001.1, on the reverse strand, counting down.
CGCGGCGCCCGGTGTCGTTGAGCTGCTCGGGGGCGAACCGGTCGGGCCAGCTGCGCTCGTAGTCCTCCTCCGGGAAGTCGCTCGGGCTGGAACCGCTGAGGAAGGCCTCGCGCACGCTGGCGGCATACCGCTCGTTGCGCTCGCACCAGGGCGCGGCGGGGATGTACATGACGTTGCCCCAGCCCTGCTGGTCGGTGACGGGCGCGACGCTGTGGATCATGTCGCAGTGCCACCACACGGAGTCGCCGGCCCGCACGTCGGGGATGCCGCTCAGTGCCTCGAGCAGGAGCGGGTGCCAGCGCTCGCTGGCCGGGAAGACCTGGTTCGTCGTGACCCCGCACATGTCGTCCTCCGGGACGTCGTCGAGCAGCGGGCGGAGCATGAGGTATGCCATGGCCTCGGGGATCGGGACCGTGTGCAGGACGCCCTGGTCGTGGTCCATGTCGGACAGTGCGGTCCAGCCCTGGAAGGTGCGGAAGGCGGAGCACATCGTCGTGCCCGGGTACTGCGGGCCGGAGGTGCGGTGGGCGGCGTCCCAGGGGTCGTACTGCTCGACGCTGCCGTCGAAGAGGTGGCGGAAGGCCTGCTGGTAGCCCTGCGTCATCCACAGGTCCAGCGTGCCGGGGTCGCAGTGCGTCCCGAGGCCGTTCGAGTCGGCGCCCGGCGGGCGACGGCGGATGCGGTCGGGGTAGAGCGAGTCGCGGTCGGGGTCGAACCACTGCACGCCATCGGACTCGTGCGTCCACTGCGCGTTGAGCAGCGACTGGACCGTGGCCATGCGCTTGCTCTGTCGTGCCTCCATCTGCGCGGGGGACCAGTACACCGGGTAGATCTCGGGCTTCGAGCCGACGCTGCCGAAGAAGTCGTCGCCGGGCCCCCGGTAGTTCTCGAAGAAGGCGTTGCCCTCGACGTAGTCGACGATGCCCGCATCCCAGGCGAGCGCCTGCTCGCGCGGGAAGTGGCCGCGGACGACGAGGCAGCCGCGCCGGCGGAGCGCCTCGAGCCGGTCCGGGGTGACCGTGCCCTGCTCGATGTCGGCGTAGTCGATGACCGGCCAGACGTCCTCGGCGCGCTCGCGGGCCGCGCGGATCTCGGCGACGCGCTCGGCGACGCGGGCCTCGACGACGGCGAAGACCTCGGCGACGGTCCGGCCGGACGCCGCGATGCGCTCACGGATCGCGCGCTTGACCTCGCGGACCGCTGCGGGGAGGTCGTCGGGCGGGCACTCCCAGTGCGGGAGGTCTGTGTCGGAGGGGGTGACGTGGGTCGTGGTCATGAGCTCTTCCTTTGGTCAGGACTCCTTACGAAAGATGACGGTAGCGCGTCGCGCGCCTTTGGGCAAGAGTCCTAACTAGAATGGCGGCATGTCATCCGCGAAGCCGAGCCTCGACCTGCTGCGCTCGCTCACCGAGGAGCACGTGCTACGGGCGCTGATGGACCGCCGCCGTCTCACCCGGGCCGAGATCGCAGCGCTCACCGGCATCTCGAAGCCCACGATCTCCGAGGGCGTGCGTCGCCTCGTCGAGGCCGGGCTCGTCCTCGACACGGGCGAGCGCAGCTCGGGACGGGGCCGGGCAGGGTCCTACTACGCGCTCGCGCCCGACTGCGGGGCCGCCCTCGTCGTCAGCATCACCCCGCACGGCGTCGTGGCCGAGGCCGTCGACCCCCTCGGTGCGGTGGTCGCCGCGGCCGAGATCGCGTTGGTGCGCGACGCCGGCGCCGGCGCCGTGGGCCTGGCCCTGACCGAGGCCGTCGCGGAGGTCGGGGCGAGGGTCGGGGCGGAGGTGGGGGCGAGCGGAGCGGGGCGCTTCGGCCTGGCGGTCGTCAGCGCGGCGGACCCCGTGGACCGCCGGACCGGCCGCTTGGTGCACCTGCCTGACGCCCCCTTCCTCGTCGGTGACCTCGACGCGCCGGCGTTGCTCGCAGGTGCCGTCGACGGGCCCGTCCTCGTCGACAACGACGTGAACTGGGCGGCCCGTGCAGAGCGTGCGTCCGGAGCCGTCGTGGGCTCGAGTGACTTCGTCTACCTCTACCTCGACGAAGGGCTCGGCTGCGCGGTCGTGTCCGACGGTGAGGTGCGGCGAGGTCATGCCGGCCTGGCCGGGGAGGTCGCCCACCTCCTGACGGAGGGGCCGGACGGGAGGGCCGTGCGTCTGACCGAGGTCTTCGCCCAGCTCGGGCTGCGCCGACCCGGCTCGACCGCCATCGATGTCGGTCTGCTGCGGAGGAGGGTCGCCGACGCCCCCGACGGCGACGCAACGATCGCCGCCCTGGGGGCCGCGATCTCGGGCGTCCTCGATGCGGTGACCGCGCTCGCGGACCCCGAGGTGGTCGTCGTCGGCGGCGCCTGGGGGCGCGACGACGCCCTCGTCGGGGAGCTGCGTCGCCGGTCAGCCGACCTGCCGCGACGAGCTCCGGTCGTCGCGGCCCTCGCCGGCGACCGGCCGCAGCTCTCGGGTGCTCGCGCGGCGGCCCTGTACCAGCTCCGCGAGTCGGTCGTCGCCGCGGTACGTGCTCCGGCGGGGGACCAGGACCGTGAACGCGAGTGACGACTCCGGCGGTCATCGGGCCGGGCTGCTCTCCGATGCCCCGGGCGAACGGACTCCGACCGCTGGCCGACCGGCCGGCTGACCGAGCCGAGAGTCGCCCGGCAACACGCGGAGTCCGCGGAGTTCATCCCGATGACATGTTGATCCGGTGTACTGGTCGTCCGACGAAGGGGAGCACACATGTCCGGTGCGGAACGCAGCAGGGTGGATTCGTTCGGCCACCCCGAGGACGGCCTCCACGAGGCCACCCCGTGGTACGACTGGGGGCCGTATCTCTCCGAGCGGGCCTGGGGAACCGTGCGCGAGGACTACAGCGCCGACGGCGCTGCGTGGGACTACTTCCCCCACGACCACGCCCGCTCCCGCGCCTATCGCTGGGGCGAGGACGGCATGGCAGGCGTCAGCGACGTCGGCCAGAACCTGTGCATGGCCCTGGCGCTGTGGAACGGCCGCGACCCGATCCTCAAGGAGCGGATGTTCGGCCTCACCGGCCCGGAGGGCAACCACGGCGAGGACGTCAAGGAGTACTGGTGGTTCCTCGACGCCCTGCCGAGCCACGCGTGGCTGCACTGGCGCTACCACTACCCGCAGGCCGAGTACCCGTATGCCGCCCTGGTGGCCGAGAACGGCCGCCGCGACCAGACGCAGCCGGAGTACGAGCTCATGGACACCGGGGTCTTCGACGACGACCGCTACTGGGTGGTCGACGTCGTGCACGCCAAGGCCGACCCGCACGACCTGCTGATGGAGGTCCGCGTCACCAATGCGGGCCCGGACGTGGCGACGCTGCACGTCCTGCCCCAGCTGTGGTTCCGCAACACGTGGTCCTGGGACGTGGGCGCCACCCGGCCCTCGCTCAGGGCGACCGGCCCCGACCGGGTCGCGGTGGAGCACCCGCGGTTCGGCGAGCTCGAGTGGGAGCTCGCGCCCGGACCCGCCGGGGAGTCGCCCGAGCTGCTGTTCTGCGAGAACGAGACCAACAGTCGGAGGCTGTACGGCTCGGACTCGTCAGCGGACTACCCCAAGGACGGGGTCAACGACCACGTCGTGACCGGTGCGCCGACGGTCAACCCGGACCGGGTCGGGTCGAAGAGCGCGGCCTGGTACCGCCTGACCGTGGCCCCGGGTGAGACGCAGGTCGTACGCGTCCGGCTACGTGCGCCGTCCTCGGCGCCCGCCTTCGGCGCAGCCTTCGACACGGTGCTCGAGCAGCGTCGCGCCGAGGCCGACGAGTTCTATGCCGAGGTGATCCCCGCCGACGTCGACGAGGACGCCCGCCTCGTGGCGCGGCAGGCGTTCGCGGGGATGATCTGGGGCAAGCAGTTCTACCGCTACGACGTGAAGCGCTGGCTCGAGGGTGATCCCACGCAGCCGCCACCTCCGGCGGAGCGCAGGTCCGGGCGCAATGCCGGCTGGCTCAACGTGGACGCCCGCGACATCCTGTCCATGCCGGATCCGTGGGAATACCCGTGGTTCGCGGCCTGGGACATGGCGTTCCACACGGTCGCCCTGGCTCATCTCGACCCGGCGTTCGCCAAGTACCAGCTGCTCGTGCTCTGCCGGGAGTGGTTCCAGAACCCGAACGGGGCCCTCCCGGCATACGAGTGGGCCTTCAGCGACGCCAACCCGCCCGTGCACGCGTGGGCCGCCCTGCACGTGTGGGACATCGACGGCAGGCGCGACACCGACTTCCTCGCCCGCCTGATGCCCAAGCTGCTGATGAACTTCACGTGGTGGGTCAACCGGATGGACCCGGAGGGCGACCATCTCTTCGCCGGTGGCTTCCTGGGCCTGGACAACATCAGCGCGATCGACCGGTCGCACCTGCCACCGGGCGGCCGCCTGGAGCAGGCGGACGGGACGAGCTGGATGGCGTTCTACGCGCTCACCCTCCTGGAGATCGCGAGGATCCTCGCCGAGAAGGACGACGCCTGGACCGACATCGAGGTGAAGTTCATCGAGCACTTCGTGCTCATCGTCGACGCCATGCACTCCCAGGGGCTCTGGGACGAGGAGGACGGCTTCTTCTACGACGTCTTCCACTCCGCCGACGGCAGCACCGTCCCGATCAAGGTGCGGTCGATGGTCGGGGTGCTGCCGCTGATGGGGATGGTCGTCGTGGGGCCCGACCTGCTGGCAACGCTCGCGACCTTGCAGAAGCGCTTCTCGGGCTTCCTCGGCCGACAGGACTCCAGCCACCCGGACCGCGGCGCTGGGCGAGTGGTCCCGGTTCCCGACACCGAGGCGCTCGCGATGGGAGTGGTGCCGCCGAAGGAGGTGCGCCGGGTCCTGGCGCGGGTCTTCGACGAGGACGAGTTCCTGTCCCCGCACGGGCTGCGGGGACTGTCGAGGTATCACCGCGAGCACCCGCTGTGGGTCGAGCTGGCGGGGTCGACGGTCACGGTCGACTACGAGCCCGCCGAGTCCACGACGGGCATGTTCGGCGGCAACTCCAACTGGCGCGGACCGGTCTGGATGCCGGTCAACTACCTCGTGCTGCGCAACCTCCAGCGCTACGCCCGGTCGCTCGGTGCAGCGGGTGAGGTCGAGTACCCCACGGGCAGCGGACACACTCAGGGGCTGGCCGACTGCGCCGAGGACCTGCGCCGACGCCTGATCTCGCTGTTCCTCAGGGGCGCCGACGGCCGTCGACCCTGCCACGGATGGGTCGACAAGCTGCAGGACGACCCGCGGTGGCGGGACAACGTGACCTTCTACGAGTACTTCCACGGCGACAACGGCGCCGGACTGGGAGCCAGCCACCAGACCGGGTGGACCGGCCTCGTGGCAGACCTGATCTGCCGGCCTGACCCGTTCGCCGGCAACGAGCAGCCGTGGGGCCCGTGAGCCCCGCTGGGCCTGCCACCGGGATCGCCTTCGGTCGGGGTGTCTGCGGTTCCCTCGACGAGGCCTCGTCGAGGGAGTGGCTGGTGACGGACGGGCTCGGCGGGTACGCCTGCGGCACGATCTCGGGACTGCACACCCGTCGGTACCACGGCCTGCTCGTGGCCCCGACCGCACCGGCGGGCGCGTCGCGAATGCTCGGACTGGCCGCGCTGGACACCGTGGTCGTGGTCGGCGACCGCCGTGTCCGGCTGTCGACCCACGAGTGGGCAGGAGGCGTCGTGGATCCGCGCGGGCACGAGCAGCTCGCCTCGTTCGACCTCGTGGACGGGGTGCCGCGCTGGCGCTTCGACCTCGGTGCGGTGCAGCTCGAGGTCGAGGTGGGCATGGCTCACGGTCTCAGCGCGGTGGGGGTGGTGCACCGCCTGCTCGGCGGCGAGGCCCGCGTCGAAGTGACTCCGCTCTGCACGTGGCGCGACCAGCACGGCGACCGGTTCGCCGCAGCCGACCCTGACGTGGAGCCGACCGGGTCCGGCCTCGTCTTTGAGTCCGCCTACCGGGTGGAGGGCCCGAACTACCGCCCCGGGGGCGAGTGGTACCGCGGCGTCCACCATCGAGAGGAGGTGGCCAGAGGGCTGGGTGCGACCGAGGACGTCTGGGCCGCAGGCACGTTCACCGCTGATCTCAGGGCCGGCGACGTGCTCGGGGTGACGGCGTCGACCGATCTGCGCGGCCCGTCTCCGGACGCGGTGACCCTCGTGGCCGACGCGCGGGCCCGGGCCGACGTGCTCGCTGCGCAGGCCGGCGCCCGAAGTGCTGTCGATCGGACTCTGGCCGTCGCCGCGGACCGGTTCGTGGTGCGGACGCCGAGCGGCCCCACCGCGGTGGCCGGCTACCCGTGGTTCGGTGAGTGGTCACGTGACCTGTTCACCTCCTACGAGGGACTGTTCCTGACCACGGGTCGGGCCGAGGAGGGGCGCGCGGTGCTCGTCCGAGCGGCCGACAGCGTGTCCGAGGGCATGCTGGCCAACACCGCTGACGTCGGCACGCTGGAGTACAACACGATCGACGCCACACTCTGGTTCCTGCACGCACTGGGTCGGCACGTTGCAGCCACCGCTGACGTGGACCTGGCCGCGCAGCTCGCCGACACCGTCGTCGACATCCTGTCCGCACACCGGGCCGGTACCCGCTTCGGCATCCGCGTCGACCCGGCCACCGGCCTCGTGCGGGGCGGGGCCGACGGATGGGCCCTGACCTGGATGGATGCGCGGATCGACGGTCGGCCAGTCACCCCGCGTTCCGGCTACCCCGTGGAGATCGAGGCGCTCTGGATCAACGGACTCGGGAGCGCCATCGACCTCCTGGGACGGGTCGGGCGCACCGTTGACGACTGGGTCACCCTGCGCGACAAGGCGATCGACTCGTTCGGGACGCTGTTCCCCATCGGTCCTCACGGCCTGCCCGACCTGGTCGACGACGCCGGACAGGCGCGCACCGAGTGCCGGCCGAACCAGCTGCTGGCCGTGTCGCTGCCCCACGGCCCCGTGCGGGAGCCCCGGGCCGCTGCCGCTGTCGTCGCTGCCTGCCGCGCCGACCTGGCGAGCTCGGTCGGCCTTCGGTCCCTGTCACCCGAGGACCCCGCCTACCTCGGCCGGCACCGCGGCGGACCCGCCGCCCGTGACCGGGCCTACCACCAGGGCACGGTCTGGCCCTGGCTCATGGGTCCGTACGTGGATGCGGTGCGCCGTGCCCACGACGACACGACCGGCCTGCTCGACGGCCTCGAGCTGCACCTGTCCGAGTTCGGGCTCGGCTCGGTGTCCGAGACGGCTGACGGGGACGCACCCCACGGCGCGACCGGCTGCCCCTTCCAGGCATGGTCCGTCGCCGAGCTCATCCGGGTCAGGGCCTCGCTCGCGGACGGCCCCCCGGTCCCACCGACGTAGGAGCAACCCATGAACGAGACTCCAGCCGTGGCCCGAACCTCGACCGACCTGCGCCGGGTCCTCGTCCCTTTGGCCCTGGCCCAGTTCATCTGCAGCTTCGCCGGCTCGAACATGAACGTGATGATCAACGACATCAGCGAAGACCTCGACACGACGGTGCAGGGCGTCCAGACCGCCATCACGATCTTCCTGCTCGTCATGGCCGCACTGATGATCCCGGCCGGCAAGCTGACCGACCGCTACGGCCGGCGGCGCTGCTTCACCGTCGGTCTCGTCCTCTACGGCGTCGGCGCCCTGATGAGTGCTGCGGCCCCGGGCCTGGGGGTCCTCATCCTGGGCAACTCGATCCTCGAGGGGGTCGGCACGGCCCTGCTGATCCCACCCGTCTACATCCTGACCACGATGCTGTTCACCGAGACCACCTCGCGGGCCCGCGCCTTCGGCGTGATCAGTGCCCTCGGCGGCGTCGGGGCCGCCGCCGGGCCGCTGATCGGCGGACTGATCACCTCGGCAGTCAGCTGGCGGGCCGCGTTCCTGTTCCAGGCCGCCGTCGTGGGCGTCATCGTCCTGCTCAGCCGGCGGATCGAGGACCCGGTGCCGGCGGATCCCACGCGTCAGTTCGACACCCGCGGTGCGGTCCTGTCCGCGGTCGGTCTCGTGCTCGTGGTCATGGGCATCCTCGCTGCCGACGAGAGCGGCTGGCTGATGGTCGCCCTGCTCACCCTCGGTGCAGCGGTGCTGTTCTGGTTCTTCCGATCGGTGATCGCCATGGAACGCGCAGGCGAGGAACCGCTGCTGTCCACGTCGCTCTTCCACAACCGCACCTCGAACCTCGGGCTGATCACGCAGAGCGCGCAGTGGCTGATCCTCATGGGCGTCTCGTTCGTCGTCTCGGCGTACCTGCAGGTGGTGCGTGGCTACGACGCGATCTCGACCGGCGTGATCTTCACGGCGGCCACGGTCGGCCTGCTGGTCTCCTCGTTGGCCGCGGGCCGTCTTGCCCAGCGCGTCGCCCAGCGGACGCTCATCCTGGCGGGCTTCGCCATCTCGACGAGCGGCATCGCCCTGCTGCTCGCGCTGGTGACGGGGTCGTCGAACGCCTGGGCCTTCACGCCGGGGCTGCTCATGATCGGGGTCGGCCTCGGCACGATGCTGACCCCCTCGGTGAACGTGGTCCAGTCCAGCTTCAGCCAGGACCGGCAGGGTGAGATCTCGGGGCTGTCGCGAAGCGTCTCCAACCTCGGCTCCTGCCTCGGGACGGCCGTCGCCGGCACGATCCTCGTCGCCGGTCTGACGACGACCCCGGAACGGGGCTACGGACTCGCCATGGCCGCTCTGGGCGTGGTCGGGGTGGCGGGCCTGGCCGCCGCCGCACGCCTTCCTCGGGCGGCGGACGCCCGCACGATCTCCCCCACGGACCCGGTCGAGCAGACCTGATCGGACGCGGCTGTGCCGCCACGCCCTGCGTGGCGGGCACGGCCTTCGCGTTCGCTGGGTCAGGCCACGAGGGGCGGCCCACCGGCAGGCACGTCGTAGGTGAGGGACTGGTCGCCGAAGTCGGGGCGCACCGGGGTGTAGTCGCCCGACAACAGGGGTGAGGAGATCATCAGGTCGGCGCTCGCGACGTTGCACGCCACCGCGGTGTTCCAGACCGCGGCCACGCGCAGCAGGGCCTTGACGTCGGGATCGTGCGGTTGTGGCTCGAGCGGGTCCCAGAAGAAGACGAGCAGGTCGATGAGGCCCTCGGCGATCCGGGCGCCGATCTGCTGGTCGCCGCCCACCGGGCCGCTGAGCAGCCGGGTGACGGGGAGCCCGAGCTCGTACTGGAGGAGGGTGCCCGTCGTGCCCGTGGCGTAGAGACGGTGCCCCCCGAGGGTCTCGCTGTTGAAGGCGGCCCACCTGAGCAGGTCGGGCTTCTGTTGTCGTGGGCCACGAGGGCGATCCCTCGTTCGGTCGTCGTCATGCGGGTCTGGCCTCCGGGGTCGGGGCTGGTGCCTCCAACGGTGGCCGACCGACGTGACGTCGCCGTTGCCACCGTGTGAGCGCCGTGTTGCGGCTCGCGGAGGCACGCGCAGGAAGAAAGTTCTCGGATCGCCGTAACGCCCGGCCCAGCCCCGCCGATGGAGTGGTCAGAAGAGGCGCCACTCGGACCCCCGAGCGAGTGGCGCCTCTCCTGCGTCCGGGGTCCCGCAGGGGGCGTACGCGGGTGGCTCCTTCAGCCTGCCGGTGGCAGCACCACACCGAACCCGGCGACCGCCAGACGGAGCAGCACCTGACCCGGCGCGAGCAGGTCGGCGATGCGAGCGGCACTGAGCACCTCCAGCTCGGCGAGCCGGACGGCGTACGCCTCCGGGCCGTCGACGCGGGCACGGTGGAGCTCCGTCGTGTTGTGCCACACCTTGGTGCGGGCCTCGCGCAGGAAGCGGGTCGAGGCGGCCCGGTTGAGCGGGGTCAGCACCCGGTCGAGCGGGCTCTTGGCACTCAGCGCGTTGAGCTCGTCGTCCTCCGCGGCCACGCGACCGGACAGGACCCCGTCGATGCGCTCGTGGTCACGTCGGCGCCGCTCGAGCAGGACGGAGTCGGTGAAGTCGGCGTCGTCGATGACGCCGAGCAGGGCCTGCGGCAGGTCGTAGTTGATGTGGGCGTTGATGCCGAGCAGCACCTGCCGCAAGGGCGGCAGGTCCGGGGGAGCGTCGAACGCCAGACGCCATGGCCGCGGCGGCCGGCGGGCCGGGTCGCCGGACAGGTCGGCGTCGAGGGCGTCGAGGTAGAGGTCCGCGAAGGCGACGTCCCACCGCTCGACCCACGCCGGGTCCTCGAAGGCGGCCGCGTGGATGGCCTCGCCGACCGCGCGCGTCGTGCGCTGGTACGTGGCGAGGAACGCACGCCGGGCGGCGAGCTCCGGGGGCATCCCCTCGAGGGTCGCGGTCATCCGGTCGAGGACGTCGTCGATGGTCCGCCCACCCACGGTCCCGGTCATCGCGTTCTCCTCACGCACGCCGCCCCTCGCTCCTATTCTGAAGCGAGAGTCGCACGGTGTCAGTCGAATCCGGACGCCGTCACGCGGGGGCGCTCCTGGTCGAGGAGGCCGGATGAGAGCACGGACGCACGGGCCCAGGTCGTTCGACGCGGTCAGCGTCCGGCAGCGCGAGACGGACGCCTGGGCGGCCTACCACCGGCACGAGTGGCCGGCCTTCCTGCGGGCCTTGGTCGCGATGGTCGCGGCCGGCTTCGGGATGAACGGCCCTGACACGGTGCGGGCGGCGACCCTCGAGGTCGCGTGGGTGCGCGGCGGCTGCTTGCCGGCCCACCCGCAGCTGGCCGCCGAGCGCCGGGCGCTCGTCGCGTCGTACGCAGCCCGGCTCGACGCCGTCGGCCGGTCGAGGACGTGAGTGGCCGTGGCGCGCGCCGACCCCGCATCCCCGCCCTCGACGTCACGGCGTGACGACCGCGTGCTGCCGGCCACGCGGGTGCTGGCCTTCGTGCTCGTGCCGATCCTCCTCACGGCGTTCGTCATCCTCTACGGGTTCCCCGCCGACACCGGGCGGCTCTTCGCCTGGACCATCCGGCCGACGCTGACGCCGATGGTGCTGGCGTCGGCCTACCTCGGAGGCGCGTGGTTCTTCGTCCGGGTCACGCGCGAGCGCCGGTGGGCCCGCGTCGGCGCCGGGCTGCTGTCCGTCACCCTCTTCGCGGCCCTGCTCGGCGTCGCCACGGTCATCCACTGGGACCGCTTCAACCACGGCCACGTCGCCTTCTGGCTGTGGGCCACGCTCTACTTCGTCGCCCCGTTCCTCGTGCTGGCGGCGTGGGTGGCCAACACACGGGTCGCTGCGACGCCCCGCCCCGACGAGCTGCGCCTCAGGCCGGCGGCACGGGCCGTCGTGGCCGCCGGCGGTGGGCTCGCGCTCGCCCAGGGCCTCCTGATGTTCGCGTTCCCGAGCCTGGTCATCCCGGTCTGGCCGTGGCTGCTGACACCGCTCACGTGTCGCGTCGTCGGTGCGGTCTTCTGCCTCGGCAGCGCCGGTCTCGTCGTGCTCCGTGACAGCAGGTGGGTGCGCCTGCGGCTCATGGTCGAGGTCGAGGTCGTGATGCTGACGCTCATCCTCGTCGGCGCCGTGCGGGCGCGGGCCGACGTGTACACCGACCGCCCCCTGACGTGGCTGCTGCTGGCCGGCTTCGTTGCCACTCTCGTGGCCTCGGTGCTCCTGTGGAGGGCCATGGCACGGCGTGAGCGGCTGCGCGGGACGGCGCCCCGCTGACTCCCGCTCGCCGACGGGGTCGTCACCACGTCGGGTCCGACGAGGTGACGACCCGGGCCGAGACCTCCCGTCGCACTCGGGTGGCACCGCGACCCCGGCCGTCACAGAAGCGTGGGGCGTGGGGCGACGGGGCCACTCGAGGGCGCCATCCGTCAGGACGTGGCGCGGCGGGCAGTGACGAGGAGGTACTCCCACCCCATGTGCCCGTGCGCGTCCAGTTGGTCGCGGGCCAGGTCCACCAGTGCCGCGTCGAGGGCTGCGACCGCGTCCGGAGAGTCGGCGATGCCGCGGTAGGTGACGATCGTCGGACCGTAGGCGCGCTTGAAGAAGTCCCGGAAGTCCTCGGGCCGCGTGAAAGGCACCGGAAGGGAGCGCTTCTCGGCCACGAGCGCCTCGACGTGGTCTCCGAGCAGCTCTCGCACGTGCGCCTCGTCCCCCCAGAGCGGGGGCGGCTGCGCGCCGGGAGGCGGCGGGGCGGCATACGGCTTCATCGCCGCGAACATCCGACCGATGAAGCCGTCGGGGGTCCAGCTGACGAGCCCCACCGTCCCGCCCGGTCGCACCACACGGACCAGCTCGTCCGCAGCCATCTGGTGATGCGGTGCGAACATGACTCCGACGCAGGACAGGACGACGTCGAAGGAACCATCGGCGTAGGGGAGGGCCTCGGCATCGCCGTGGTCCCAGGCGATCTCGACCGCGGCGTCGGCCGCGAGCCGGCGGCCGACGTCGAGCAGCTCGGGGGCGAGGTCGTTCGCGACGACGCGCGCCCCGGTCCGGGCCGCTGGGATCGCGGCGTTGCCGGTCCCTGCGGCGACGTCGAGCACATCGTGGCCGGCCGCGACGCGGCACGCGTCGACGAGCACACGACCGAGCTCCGGGATGATCTCCCGGGCCACGGCCGGGTAGTCGCCGAGCGCCCACATGGCGGCATGCCGGGCCTTGAGTGCGGCGTCGGCGGCGACGGCCTCCGCCGTCCGGGTGTCTGTCGTCATGCTCGATCCCTCCATCGCTGACGGACCCCGTGCAATCACGCGGCCCGGCGACCCACGCCGGGCCGTCCGTCTCCAGAGTCCGCTGCCGACAGCGCAGCATCCAGTACACGAAGTGGACTGACGCGGTGCACGTCGAGGACCGATACTGGGCGTTGGGCCGCGGTGCAGGACAGGGGCCGCGGCCTCCGACCGGAGGTGGGACATGGGACGACATGATCCGGGGGCGGGCCAGTACTGCCCGATCTCACGGACGCTGGACGTCGTGGGGGAGCGGTGGTCGCTGCTCATCCTGCGCGACCTGTTGACGGGGACGACTCGGTTCAACGATCTCTCGCGTGGCCTGCCCGGCCTGTCGCGCACGCTGCTGACGAAGCGGCTGCGGCACCTCGAGCGCCACGGCGTCGTCGAGCGGTCGGGCACCCGCTACGTGCTGACCCCGTCGGGGCGCGCGCTCGAGCCGGTCGTCTTCGGCCTGGCGCAGTGGGGAGCCGACTGGATGTTCGGCGACCCGCAGCCAGAGGAGCTCGACGCCCAGCTGCTCGTCTGGTGGATGCACACGCGCGTCGACACCTCTGTCCTCGCGGGGGACCGGCACGTGCTCCACCTGCGCTTCGACGACGACGCACGCCGCTTCTGGATCCTCGTCGAGCACGGCACGCCGTCGGTGTGCATGACCGACCCGGGCTTTCCCGTCGACGTGACGATCAGCAGCGACGTGGCGTCGTTGTATGCCGTGTGGCTCGGGCGCCTGCCCCTCACCGCGGCGCTGCGGTCGGGGCGCGTGCACCTCGACGGCTCGACGGCGGTGACGCGCCGGCTCGACGAGGTGCTCCAGCTCAGCCCGGTGGCACCCTTCGTCGCAGCCATGCGGGCGACGCCGGCGTGACCGGCAACGCGATGCGGGCTGTCCCCGGGGCGAGCGCTCAGCAGCCGTCGGGCCCGCAGGCGACCGCGCCGGTGGCGTCGGTGGCGATCCCCGTCGCCACGGGCTGGAGCATGACGAGGGGGTGCGACTCGCGCCACGCCTGCTCGAGCGCCCGGGTGAAGACCTCGGTGGGTTGAGCACCGGACACACCGTACTTCTCGTCGAGCACGAAGAACGGAACGCCTCTGATGCCAAGGGAGTTCGCGGCGGTGATGTCGGCGAGGACCGCGTCCCGCCACGTGTGTGTCGCGAGGTCGCGCGCGATCTCGTCGGCGTCGAGGCCGGCCTCCGTGCCGATGCGGACGAGGACCTCACGGTCGCCGATGTCCTCCTCGTGCTCGAAGTGCGCCGACAGCAGCGCCTCCTTGACCTCGTCGCCTACACCGCGGGCCTGCGCGAGGTGGAGCAGCTCGTGCCCCGCGAAGGTGTTGGCCACGACGACGGACCCGAAGTCGTAGCGCAGCCCCTCGTCGGCGGCGATCGCCGTCACCTGGCCGAACATCTGGCTCACCTGGGCGCGCGACATGCCCTTGCGGTCGACGAGGTAGTCGAGCTCCGTGCCGTCGTGGTGGTCGGGCAGGGTGGGGTCGAGCTGGTAGCTGCGCCACTGCACCTCGACCTCGTCCCGGTGCGGGAACGCCGCGAGCGCCTTCTCGAAGCGGCGCTTGCCGATGTAGCACCACGGGCAGGCGATGTCAGACCAGATCTCGACCTTCATGCCCCGCTCAACGACGGCGACCGGGCATTGCTTCCCGGAGGTCAGGAGCTCGGGCCGTCGCCGTCCTCGGAGGCGTCGCGCTGGGGCGAGACGCTGGTGCCTGTGGCGTCGGCCCGTGGGGCGTCGTCGGGCACGACGTCGCCGAGCGGGGCGCCCGCGCGAGCCGGTGCCGGAACGTCGGTGTTCTCGGGGAAGTGGCAGGCGACCAGGTGCAGGGGCGCGAGCTCGACGAGCGGCGGCTCCTGCGTCTTGCAGATCTCCTGGGCTTTCCAGCAGCGCGTGTGGAACCGGCACGCCGGCGGCGGGTTGACCGGGCTCGGGACGTCGCCCTCGAGGCGGATGCGCTCGCGCTTCGTTCGCCGCTGCGTGTCAGGGATCGGCACGGCCGAGAGCAGGGCGGTCGTGTACGGGTGCATCGGTCGCGTGTAGAGCTCGTCGCGCTCGGCGATCTCGACGAGCTTGCCGAGGTACATCACCGCCACCCGGTCGGACATGTGGCGCACGACCGACAGGTCGTGGGCGATGACGACGTAGGTCAGCCCCAGCTCGTCCTGGAGGTCCTCGAGCAGGTTGATGACCTGCGCCTGGATCGACACGTCCAGCGCCGAGACCGGCTCGTCGGCGACGATGAGCTTGGGCTTGAGCGCGAGCGAGCGTGCGATGCCGATGCGCTGGCGCTGGCCACCCGAGAACTCGTGGGGGTAGCGGTTGTAGTGCTCCGGGTTGAGACCGACGAGCTCGAGGAGGTCCTGGACCTCGCGCTTGATGCCGTGCTCGGTCTTGATGCCCTGCAGGCGGTAGGGCGCCCCGACGATGGTGCCGACGGTGTGTCGCGGGTTCAGCGACCCGTAGGGGTCCTGGAAGATCATCTGAACGTCGCGGCGCAGCGGCCGCATCTTGCGGGCCGACCAGTGGGTGATGTCCTCGCCCTCGAGCAGGATCGTGCCGCTGGTGGGCTCGAGCAGGCGCGTCAGCATGCGGCCGGTCGTCGTCTTGCCGCAGCCGGACTCGCCCACGAGCGAGAGCGTCTCGCCGCGCACGACGTTGAACGTCAGGCCGTCGACGGCCTGGACGGCGCCGACCTGCCGCTGCAGCAGGCCGCGCGTGATCGGGAAGTGCTTCGTCAGGTCGGTGACCTGCAGGAGCGACTCGCCCGCCTGCTTCGACGCGGTCGGCTTGACGTGGGTGGTGGTCACGATGGGGCTCCTGTGCTGAGGTCGCGGGCTGTGCGACCGGACCGGGCGTGGACGGACGGTGCAGGCTTCACAGCGTCGGCCTGATGTCGTTCTCCCAGATGGCGGTCCGCTCCTCGCGGGTGAGGTGGCACGCGGAGTAGTGGCCCGGGTACGTCTCGGCGAACGGTGGTCGCTCGGACTGGCTCAGCCCGCCCGTGCGGTCGGCGTAGGCGCACCGCGGGTGGAACGGGCAGCCCGACGGCACGTTGATGAGGCTGGGCGGGGCGCCCTTGATCGGGCGCAGGCGCTCCGTGCGCACGCGGTCGAGGCGCGGCATCGAGCTGAGCAGACCCCACGTGTAGGGGTGCTGGGGCCGGGTGAAGACCTCGTCGGCGGTGGCGTACTCGACCGAGCGACCGGCATACATCACCATGATGTCGTCGGAGAGCTCGGCGACGACCCCGAGGTCGTGGGTGATGAGGATGACGGCCGAGTTGAACTCCGACTGGAGGTCACGGATGAGGTCGAGGATCTGGGCCTGCACCGTCACGTCGAGCGCGGTCGTCGGCTCGTCGGCGATGAGCAGGTCGGGGTCGCACGACAGGGCCATCGCGATCATGGCGCGCTGGCGCATCCCGCCCGAGAACTGGTGCGGGTAGTCGTCGACCCGGCTCGACGGCTGGGGGATGCCCACGCGTCCGAGCATGTCGATCGCGTGCTTCTTCGCGACGGACGTGCTGACCTTGTTGTGGATCCGGTAGGCCTCGATGATCTGGTGGCCGACCGTGTAGAACGGGTGCATCGCCGAGAGCGGGTCCTGGAAGATCATCGCCATCCGCTTGCCGCGAAGCTCGCGCACGCGCTCGGGCTTGGCGCCGATGAGCTCGGTCTCGTCCAGCTTGATCGAGCCCGTCATCCGGACCGTGCCGGGCTTGTGCAGGCCCATGATCGACATGCTCGTGACGCTCTTGCCCGAGCCGGACTCACCGACGATGCCGAGCGTCTTGCCGCGGGCCACGTCGAACGAGAGCCCGTCGACGGACTTCACGACGCCGTCGTCGGTGGGGAAGTGGACGCGGAGGTCACGCACGGACAGGAAGGCGTCGGCCGCCGGGGCACCCAGGCCCCCGATGCCGTCGAGGGTGTTCGCCGACGGGGCGCCGCCCTTGTCGCTGCGGCGCGTCCGGGCGTCCGCGCGGCTCGTGGTCTCGTTGGTGGACTGGCTCATGAGGTGCGCACCCTGGGGTCGAGGACGGCGTAGAGGAGGTCGACGATGAGGCTCGCGAAGATGACGAACACGGCGCCGAAGAGCGTCACGCCGAGCACCTTCGGGAGGTCGTTGTTCGTGATCGCCTGGACAGCGTAGTAGCCGATGCCCTGGAGCGAGAACGTCGTCTCCGTCAGCACCGCGCCGCCGAGCAGGAGCCCGAGATCGAGACCGAAGATCGTGAGGATGGGCGTCAGGGCCGAGCGCAGCCCGTGCCTGACGACGACGTCGTGCTCCCGGAGTCCCTTCGCCCGGGCCGTGCGGATGTAGTCCTCGTTCATCGTCTCGAGCATCCCGGCGCGGGTCAGGCGGGCGTACGAGGCCGCGTAGAGGAAGGCGAGCGTGATCCAGGGCAGCAGCATGCGATGGACGAGGTCGAGCGGACTGGTGGCGTCCATGGGACTCGCGCCACCGGCATACGTCCATTTCAGGCCGTAGCTGAAGATCGTCAGCGAGAGCAGCCCGGTGAAGAAGATGGGGAGGGACACGCCGGCGAGGGCGACGCCCATGAAGCCGCGGTCGAGCGCGCTACCGCGCTTGAGCGCGGAGATGACGCCGGTGCCGACGCCGCCGACGAGCCACAGGAACGCGGCGCCCGCCGCGAGGATCCCTGTGACGGGGAGGCGGTCGAGGATGTCGGGAAGCACCGGGTTCTGCGTGATGTAGGAGTAGCCGAGGCACGGGGCCGGGCAGTGGTCGATGCCGGCGCCGGTGTCGTAGTCGGATCCCGTGAGGACGCCCTTGACGAAGCGGCCGTACTGCACCCAGATCGGGTCGGTGAAGCCGAGCTTGATCGCCTGTGCGTGGATCTGGGCCTCGCCGGCGCTCTTGCCGACGTAGCGCGAGGCCAGGTCGTCCGCCGTGGCACCGCCGATGCGGGGCACGAGGAAGAAGATCACGAAGACGACCGCGCTCACGATGAAGAGCAGCAGGATGGCGGCGAAGAGCCGGCGGATCAGGTACGTCAGCACGATGTGGTGGCCGGACGCGACGACGAGCAGCTCGGTGCTGCCCGTCGCCGCGTCACGCCTTCACCTACTTTCGATGAAAAGGTTCGAACCGGAGGACCCGAGGACGGGTCCGTGGGTCACGGGTTGGCGACGCCCGTCGAGGCGTAGTCGTAGTAGGAGTAGCCGTCGTTGACGAACACGTTGGCGATCGTGTCCGGGCGGAAGAGCAGCGACTTGGGCCAGACGCCGGGGATCACCTGTGCCTGCTCCATGACGACCTTGTCGATCTGGCCCCAGATGGCCTCACGCTTGGTCGTGTCGGCCTCGTTGAGCGCCTGGTCCATGAGCTTGTCGACCTCGGGGATCTTGATGCCGAGGTTGGTGTTGCCCGCGGGGCGGATGACGCGGCTGTCGACGATCTGCTGGAGGAAGCCGAAGCCGTCCGGCCAGTCAGCACCCCAGCTCATCACCATGAGGCCGAGCTTGTTGGCCTTGGCGAAGTCCGGCTTGCCGGCGTAGAGCTTGAAGTAGTCACCAGCCGGGTAGGGCTTGAGCGTCAGCTTGACGCCGATCTTGGCGAGCGACTGCTGCATCGACTCGGCGGCTGCCTTCTCCTTCGGGCGCTCCGGACGGTAGGAGATGTTCGTCTCGAAACCGTTCGGCTGACCACACTTGGTGAGCGCGGCCTTGGCCGAGTCGACGTCTCCGGTCGGCTTGGACTTGGAGTTGTAGAGGTCCATCTCCTGGAAGCCCGGGATGATCGGGGGCAGCAGACCCGTGGCGATGGTGCCGCCGATGTCGCCGCCGTAGGCGCGCTGGTAGCCCGTCTTGTCAGTGGCGAAGATGACGGCCTTGCGGCAGTCGATGTTGTCGAACGGCGCGACGTCGCTGTTGATCTGCGCGTAGTTGGCGCGCGCGGTCGTCGGGTTGTCCGTCCGGGCCTTGAGGTTCGGGTCTGCGAGGATCTTGCCCTGGGCCGCGGCCTGCACACCGGTGCCGGCCAGGTCGATGTCGAGGTCACCGGCCATGAGGCGGTTGTCGAGGTCAGCGGCGTTGAGGCCGATCTCGACGGTGATCTTGTCCGGGAGCGCCTTGCGGCCCGTGTCCGTGTCGGTCGCCGGGTCGTACTGGTCGTTGCGGACGAGCTCGATGCGCTTGCCCGTCTGGTAGACCGAGAACTTGTAGGGCCCGCTCGAGATGACGTGCTCCTTGTACTTCGTGCCGGTGTCCTTGGCCACCGGCACGGGTGACGTGGAGGACAGCTGGGCGAAGTAGTCGAAGCCGGCGAAGGGCTTGCTGAGGTGGAAGATGATCGTCTTGTCGTCGGGCGTCTCGATCGCCTTGAGGTCGTCGAGGTTCTTGTCCTTGTAGACCGAGTAGCCATCGGGGACGCCTGCGAGGAAGTCGTTGAAGTACGTCGGGCCGTTGGGGAACGTGCCCTTGTCGAGCTGTCGCGCGACGGCGTACTTGATGTCCTTGGTCGTGATCGGCGAGCCGTCCTCGTACTTCAGGCCGTCCTTGAGGGTGTACGTCCACGTCTTGTTGCCGTCGCTGGCCTTGCCGAGCGACGTGGCGAGGTCGGGCACGAGCTGCGCGCCTTCCTTGCCCGGGGCCGACTTGAACGACACGAGCTGACGGGCGTAGTTGCGCAGGAAGTCCCACGACAGGCCGTAGTACGTGTCGCCGGGGTCGACGGAGTCCCAGTCGCTGGAGATGCCGAAGCGCAGGGTTCCGCCCTTCTTGTCGGACGGGTTGAAGACCGCGGTCAGGGCAGCGTTCGCGGTGGGAGTCGCTCCCGCTCCACCTCCGGCCGTGCCGCCGCTGGGCGTCGTGCCCGGCGTCGTGCTGCCCGCGCACGCGGACAGACCCAAGGCGAGGGCGGCCGCGGTCGCGGCCACCATCACGCGTGTGTTTCTCATGAGTGGATGCGCTCCTTCGTGTTGCGGGATGCGGCCTGCGGTGGGTTACCGAGACCGCGGATCGAGGGCGTCACGCAGGCCGTCCCCGAAGAGGTTGAAGGCCAGCACCGTCACGAAGATGGCGAGGCCGGGCCAGAGCATGAACCAGGGGTCGATCTGGTACCACTGGGCGGCGTCGGAGAGCATGCCGCCCCACGTGGCCGTGGGCGGCTGCACACCGACACCGAGGAACGACAGGCCGGCCTCGAAGAGGATGTTGCTCGGGATGAGCAGCGTCGCGTAGACGAGGATCGGCGCCAGGAGGTTGGGCAGCAGCTCCTTGAAGAGGATGTAGGGCGTGCGCGCCCCGAGGCTGCGTGCCGCGTCGACGAACTCACGCTCACGCAGCGACAGGGTCTGCCCGCGCACGATGCGGCCGATGTAGGGCCAGTTGAAGAAGCCGATGATGAAGACGATGACGGAGATGCGCAGCGCGTCGCCCTTGAGCCCGAACGCCTCGTCGGGCACGACGCCGGCGAGGGCCAGCGCGAAGACGAGGAGCGGGAAGGCGAGGAAGACGTCCATCGTGCGGCTGATCAGGGTGTCGATGGTGCCGCCGAAGAAGCCGGCGACGACGCCGAGGACCGTGCCGATGACCACCGAGAGCAGGGTCGCGAGGAAGGCGATGAGCAGGGAGACCTGCGAGCCGTAGATGACGCGGCTGAAGATGTCGCGGCCGTTGACCGGCTCGAGACCGTAGAGGAAGTCCCAGGACATGCCGCCGTACGGGCCGATCGGGATCTGGGTGTTCGGGTCGATGAGCTCCTGGTGGAACTCGTTCGGCGGGTGGCCGAGCAGGCCGACGACGAGCGGCGCGGCGATCGCGACGACGATGAGGTAGAGGACGAAGAAGCCGCCGGCGAGGGCGACCTTGTCGCGCTTGAGCCGCGACCAGGCGATCTGACCGAGCGACCGCCCCTCGATGTGTCCCTCGCCCTGCAGGACGGACTCGGGCTCCGCCGAGGTCGCGCCGGGCTCGAGGTCAAGGGGAGTGCTCATGGGTGCCGTCACCTCCGGGTCGTGATCGGTGCCGGAGACCGGGTCGGCCCTCCAACATGCTGGGTAGCAGCCGCAACCTACCGCCCCCACGACCGCGCGCTTCATCATTCAGCGGCTTGACACGGTCAGCAACCGACTTGGCCGAATCGTGACTCGGAGGAGATCTTCCGGCGACCTGGCGCGCACGACCGGAAGATCGCCCGCACCCGCCGCCCGGCGTCGTGAGGCCGTGACGGGGTCGGCCGGGCGCCCCGAGCGGATCCGCTGACGCCCGCCGACGGGCACGCGGTCCCCTCCGAGCGGGCTCGGAGGGGACCTGCAGGAAGCTCGGAGGGGACCTGCAGGAGGCTCGGAGGAAGCCCCGAGGCGACGACCAGCAGGAGCCGAGCCCAGCGTCGCCCGTGACACGGCGGTACGCGTCCGGCCGGTCCGGGACGGACGAGCGCTACGCGTCCGTCTCGTCGTCGAACTGGCCGAGGACGCGCTCGAGAAGGTCCTCCATCGTCACGAGACCGATCGGGCCCGACGCGCCGTCGACGAGGACGAGCTGGACGTGCTGCGCCCGCATCGCCGACACGGTGTCGAGCAGCGAGAGGCCGGCGTCGACGTGGACCGCCGGGGACGTGACGGTCGTGACGGGCGCGCCGGGAGCGGCGCGGACGATGTCGCGCACATGGGCGATGCCCACCGGCGTGTCGCCCTCCCGGACGACCAGCCTCGAGCGACCGGTGTCACGCGAGACGGCCTCGGCGTCCGCGCAGGTCGCGGTCGTGGGGACCCCGACGGCCCGCTCGGTGGGGACGAGGACCTCGCGGACCGGTGTCGTGTCGAGGTCGATGGCACCGGCCAGGACGCGGTGCTCGGGCTCGGCGAGCATGCCGTGGTCCTTCGAGCTCGCAATGAGCAGCTGCAGCTCCTTGGGGCCGTGGACCTGGCCGAGCTCGTCCTGAGGCGTCACGCCGACGAGGCGCAGACAGCCGTTGGCCATGGCGTTGAGCAGGCTGAGCGCCGGGCGCATGACCCGCGCGAAACCGCGGAACGGCAGCGCCAGCAGCACCGCCGAACGCTCGGGGTGGGCGATGGCCCACGACTTGGGGGCCATCTCGCCGACGACCATGTGCAGGAACACGACGATGCCGACGGCCAGCACGACGGAGACGACGTATGCCGCCGCCTCCGGGACGCGCGCGAAGGTGAACACCGGGGTGAGCAGCTCCGCCACGGCCGGCTTGGCCAGCGAGCCGAGCCCCAGTGTGCACAGCGTGATGCCGAGCTGGGCGCCGGCGAGCATGAGCGAGAGCTCGCGGCTGCCGCGCACGGCGGCCCGCGCCGCGACGCTGCCGCGCTCGGCGAGGTCCTCGAGCCGGTGGCGCTTGCTGGCCACGAGCGCGAACTCCGCTGCGACGAAGAACGCGTTGAGGACGAGGAGCAGGAGCGAGACGAGCAGGGCGGTCGTCATCGGCCGGCCTCCGTCCGTGAGCCGGCCGTGGGGTCGGTCGCATCGGCGCCCTCCACGTCCGACCCGTCGGTGTCGGCGTCGGTGTCGGTGTCGGTGAAGGTGTCGAGGGCCTCGAGGTCGGACATGAGGTCGAGCACCTCGACGCGCACCGCCGACGGGACGTGTCGCTCGACGGCCTCGACGGTGAGGCGGACCGAGACCGGCAGGTGCCGGTGCTCGCGGTCGTGCTCACGGTCGTGCTCACGGTGGTGCGCGAGCGGGGCGCCCGAGTGCCCCCGGGACTCGTGGTCGCCGGACGTCTCGGCGTTCTCGTCGGCGTCACCGGCGCGGACGTCGGCCCCGTCTCCATCGGACTCGTGGTGACCGTCGGACACGACCTCGCGGCGTGCCTCGACGTGGACCTCGTCGCCGACGACGGCCGTGCGGCCCAGGTCCTCGAGGATGAGTCCGCTGATGGTGGAGTACTCGTCGCTGCTCGCGAGGCGCAGCTCGGTCGCGGTGTCGAGCTCGTCGAGGCGCAGGTGGCCCGGGACGAGCCAGGTGTCGGTCCCCGTCTCGACGACGCCCGGCTCCGGGGAGTCGTCCTCGTCGAGGATCTCGCCGACGACCTCCTCGGCGATGTCCTCGAAGGTGACGATGCCGGCGAAGCCGCCGTGCTCGTCGACGACGACGGCCAGCTGCCGGTGGTCGGCCCGGATCTGCTCGAGGACGCGAGGCAGCGGAGCGCTCGTCGGGACGACGGTCGGGTCCGAGACGACGGAGCCCACGGTCGTCGTGCTGCGCAGGTCGGGCTCGACGCCCAGCACCTCGGCGATGCCGGCGACCCCGACGATGTCGTCACCGTCGCGGCCGGTCACCGGGAAGCGTGACCAGCCGGTGCCGAGCAGGTCGACGAGGGCCGAGACCGGTGCGTCGGCGTGGATCGTCGTGACGCGCACGCGCGGCGTCATGACGTCTCCCGCATCCAGCTCGCGGAAGCGCAGGCCGCCCTCGAGCACGTCGGACAGGTCGTCGTCGAGCAGGCCGCCCGCGTGCGACTCGTCGATGATGCGGGTGAGGTCCTCGGCCGTCGCGCCCTGCTCGAGCTCCTCCACGGGCTCGATCCCGACCGTGCGCAGCAAGGCCGTCGACGAACGGTCGAAGAGCCGCACGATCGGCCCGGCCACGGTGAGGTAGGCGAGCGTCGACCGGCTCAGAGAGCGGGCCAGGGGCACGGTCCGCGCGATGGCGAGGTTCTTGGGCGCGAGCTCGCCGAAGACCATCTGCACGACGGTCGAGAAGACGAGGACGGCTGTGACCGAGAGGCTCAGCCGGGCGGCATACGACATCGAGGGGTCGAGTAGCTCGGCGATGCCCGCGCCGACGAGGGGCTCGGAGACGTAGCCGACGAGCAGGGCGGTCACGGTGATGCCGAACTGGGAGGCCGACAACGTGAACGACAGCTGCGACGTGACGCGCAGGGCGCGTTCGGCCGGCGCGTCACCCTCGGCCGCGAGCTGCTTGAGGGCGTTGCGGTCGACGGCGACGTAGGCGAACTCCTGGGCGACGAAGTAGCCCGTCGCCGCCGTCAGGGCGAGGATCAGTGCGATGCCCAGGCAGATGCCGAGGGCGGTGCTCATGCGTTCACCACCCGGGTGAGCGAGTGGTGCGTCTGGGGCGGCCGGATCGGGTCCGGCCAGGGACTATGGCCCTCCCGGGACTCGGCGCGCGAGTCGGAGCGTGAGTGGGATCGCATGAGGCAATCCTAAGTTACGGCGGCGACCCGTCCACCCGGCGACGTCCGGACCGGACCAGGGCGGTCCTGGACGACCCCCGAGCGTTCCCGTGGGACCTCGGCCGGAGCCGCCACGGCTCAGCCGGTCGCGGCGGCGCCCCGGCGGGCGGCCTCCTGGCTGATCTGGTGCGCGAGCTCGACGTCGAGCTGGGTCAGGCCGCCCTCGGAGTGGGTCGACAGCGCGAAGGCCACGGTGCGCCAGCGGATGTCGATGTCGGGATGGTGGTCCATCGTCTCCGCCGCGGACGCGACCTCCTGGACGAACGCGATGCCGGTCAGGAAGTCCGGCGCCTCGAAGGACGCCCGGATCGTGTCGTCGTCACGCGTCCAGTCGGGCAGGTCGCCCAGCTGTCGCTCGATCTCCTCGTCGGTGAGCCGTCGTGTCATGCCACCAGTAAACGCCCGACCGCGCTCGCCCGGTCGTCCTGGACCTCGTGCTGTGGCACCATCGGTGGCGCCATGAGCAGCCCAGACCCCGTCCAGCACCCGGTCCGCCTCGTCGTCGGGGCCGCCGTCGTCGACGACCTGGAGCGACCGACCCGACTGCTGTCGGCCCGCCGCACGGAGCCGTCGGCGCTCGCCGGCGGCTGGGAGCTGCCCGGCGGCAAGGTCGACACGGGGGAGTCCCCGCTGTCGGCCCTGCACCGCGAGCTGCTCGAGGAGCTCGGTGTACGCGTGCGCCTCGGCGCGCACGTGCCCGGTCCCAAGCCGGGCTCCACGTGGCCGCTGGGAGACCGGTACGAGATGCTGGTGTGGCTCGCCGAGGTCGTCGAGGGCACGCCCGAGCCCCTCGAGGACCACGACGAGCTGCGCTGGCTCGACCGGGGCGACCTCCGTGCGGTCGGGTGGCTCCCCGCCGACCTGCCCATCGTCGAGCAGGTCGAGCGGCTGCTGCGGCCGCCCGCGTCCGACCCGGACGCCCGAAGCGCCTCCTGAACCACACGAGAACCACCCACGTCGCCGTGGTCCGAACCACCCTCGAAACCCTGAGAGACTGTCCCTCATGCCCATGAAGACCCGCGCGGACATCCGCAACGTCGCCATCGTCGCCCACGTCGACCACGGCAAGACCACCCTCGTCGACAAGATGCTCTGGCAGTCCGGCGCGTTCGGCGAGCACCAGCACGTCGACGAGCGCGCGATGGACTCCGGCGATCTCGAGCGCGAGAAGGGCATCACGATCCTCGCGAAGAACACCGCGGTGCACTACACGGGCAACGCCGCCCAGGACCGCGGCCTGACCGACGGCGTCACCATCAACATCATCGACACCCCCGGCCACGCCGACTTCGGTGGCGAGGTCGAGCGCGGCCTGTCGATGGTCGACGGCGTCGTCCTGCTCGTCGACGCGTCCGAGGGCCCGCTGCCCCAGACCCGCTTCGTGCTGCGCAAGGCGCTGGCCGCGAAGATGCCGGTCATCCTCTGCATCAACAAGGTCGACCGTCCGGACTCGCGCATCGCCGAGGTCGTCGACGAGGCCTACGAGCTCTTCCTCGACCTCGACGCGACGGAGGAGCAGATCGACTTCCCGATCGTCTACGCGTCGGCCAAGGCCGGCCGCGCCTCCCTCGAGCGCCCGGACGACGGTGGCCTGCCGGAGGGAGAGGACCTCGAGGCCCTCTTCGAGACCATCCTCCAGACGATCCCCGCGCCGACGTACGACGACGAGGCGCCCCTGCAGGCGCACGTCACCAACCTCGACGCCTCCAACTTCCTCGGCCGCCTCGCCCTGCTCCGTGTCTTCAACGGCACGATCAAGAAGGGCCAGCAGGTCATGTGGTGCCGCCACGACGGGTCGCAGCAGCGCGTCAAGATCACCGAGCTGCTCATGACCGAGGCCCTCGAGCGCAAGCCTGCCGAGGAGGCGGGCCCCGGCGACATCATCGCCGTGGCCGGCATCCCCGAGATCACCATCGGCGAGACGCTCGCCGACCCCGAGAACCCGATCCCGCTTCCCCTCATCACCGTCGACGAGCCTGCGATCTCGATGACCATCGGCACGAACACGAGCCCGATGGTCGGCCAGGTCCGCGGCTCGAAGGTCACGGCCCGCATGGTCAAGGACCGCCTCGACAAGGAGCTCATCGGCAACGTGTCGCTGCGCATCCTCAACACGGAGCGTCCGGACGCCTGGGAGGTCCAGGGCCGTGGTGAGCTCGCGC
Organism: Terrabacter sp. Ter38; assembly: GCF_024519435.1. GTDB lineage: Bacteria > Actinomycetota > Actinomycetes > Actinomycetales > Dermatophilaceae > Terrabacter. The sequence goes on along the minus strand of NZ_JALJRZ010000001.1, from coordinate 1,026,479 downwards.
TCGCCATCCTCGTCGAGCAGATGCGCCGCGAGGGCTACGAGCTGACCGTCGGCAAGCCGCAGGTCGTCACGCGCGAGGTCGACGGCAAGGTCCACGAGCCCGTCGAGCGCCTCACGATCGACACCCCGGAGGAGTTCCTCGGCGCCATCACGCAGATCATGGCCGCTCGCAAGGGCCGCATGGAGCAGATGACCAACCACGGGACCGGCTGGATCCGCATGGAGTTCCTCGTGCCCAGCCGTGGCCTCATCGGCTTCCGCACCGAGTTCCTCACCGAGACGCGCGGCACGGGCATCGCCCACCACGTGTTCGAGGACTACGAGCCGTGGTTCGGCGCCATCACGACCCGCACGAGCGGCTCGCTGGTCTCCGACCGCAAGGGCGTCGTCACCTCCTACGCCATGGTCAACCTCCAGGAGCGCGGCACGCTCTTCGTCGACCCGACGACGGAGGTCTACGAGGGCATGATCGTGGGCGAGAACTCCCGGGCCGACGACATGGACGTCAACATCACCAAGGAGAAGAAGCTCACCAACGTGCGCGCCTCCTCCTCGGACAACTTCGAGAAGATCGTCCCGCCGCGCAAGCTGAGCCTCGAGCAGAGCCTCGAGTTCTGTCGCGAGGACGAGTGCGTCGAGGTCACGCCAGAGTCGGTCCGCATCCGCAAGGTCGTCCTCGACGCCGGCGAGCGCGCGCGGACCGCGTCACGGGCGCGTTCGGCGGCGAAGGCCGAGGGCTGACCGAGCCGTGCGCAACGTGGTGCGCGGGCTGAGCAGGTCGTCGGCCGTCGCGGTCGTCGCTGCCGTCCTGGCAGCGGGCACCGCGGCGTGCACCGGGTCGAGCGACCCGACGAGCACCCAGGAGGCGCTGGGGGCCGCCCCGTCGGCAGCGACGGGGCAGCCCCAGCCGGGCGGCACGCTGCAGGTCCTCGTCTCGGGCACCATCGCGACGTGGGACCCGCAGCTGATGTACGTCGGGCCCGAGGCTTTCTTCGCCCAGCGCACCTTCGCCCGCGGCCTCACGGCATACGGCACGGGTGAGCACCAGCGCGACGTCGAGGCCGACCTCGCCACCGACACCGGCACGCCGAGCGACGGGGCCCGCACGTGGTCCTTCACCCTGCGCGAGGGGCTGACCTGGCAGGACGGCTCGCCGATCACGTGCGACGACGTGCGCCACGGCGTCGCCCGCACGTTCGACCGGCGCACGCACGTCGGCGGCACCAACTACGCGAGCTACCTGCTCGCGATGCCGACGAAGGTGACACCCGAAGGGCTCGAGAAGCCCGTCTACGCCGGACCGTCCGACACGGCCCACCAGTCCGACTTCGACCGCGCCGTGTCGTGCACGGGCCGCACCATCACCTTCCGGCTGCGCGACGCCGAGCCCGACTTCGCGCACATCGTGGCGCTGCCCGAGTTCGCGCCGCGCAAGGTCGCGGCCGACACCACGAGCGGCAAGGCGTCGTATGCCGTCATGTCGAGTGGGCCCTACCGGCTCAAGGAGCCGTGGATCGTCGGCAAGGGCGGCACCTTCGTGCGCAACGAGCACTGGGACGCCCGCACCGACCCGATCCGGCAGGCCTACCCCGACGAGATCCACGTGACGTCCGGGCTGGGGGAGTCGACGGTCATCCAGCGGCTGCTCAACCAGCAGGACGACGACGCGTACGCCGTGTCGTGGGTCCAGGCGAGCCCCACCCTGCGCAACCAGGCCGGCACCGCTCTCCAGACGCGGCTCACCTTCCCCTACACCGGCAACGTCGACTACCTCGCCGTCAACATGCGCAGCAGGGTGATGTCGAACCCGGCGGTGCGCAAGGCGCTGTCCCTGTCGACGAACCGCGCGACGTACGTCACCGCGACCGGGGGAGAGGGGGCGGGCACTCCGACGTGGTCGGTCCTGTCACCGACCGTCGACCCCGAGTCCGTGACGCCGCCGCCCGGCCTCGGCGTCGAGGGCGACCCCGAGGCCGCCCGGAAGCTGCTCGAGAAGTCCGGCCTCAAGCTCCCGGTCCCGGTGCGTGTCGTCTACGCCCGCTCGGTGCTCGGCGACAAGGCCTATGCCGCCCTCGCCGCCGGGTGGGAGCGTGCCGGCTTCTCGGTGCAGCTCACCGGCGTGCCGCCCGAGGAGTACTACGAGACGATCGAGAAGCCGACGTCGGTCGACTCCTACGACGTCTTCCGCGGGGTGTGGACTCCCGACTGGCCGTCCGCCGGCGGGGTGCTGCCGGCGCTCTTCGACTCCCGCATCAACATCGACTCGTCGGGGCCGGGCCAGGACGTCGGCTACTTCAGCAGCGACGCCGTCAACGCGCTCATCGACAGGGCCGACGCCACCGCCGACCCCACGGCCCGGGCCAGGGTGTGGGAGCAGGCCGACCGGTCGATCCGCGACGAGGGCGGCTACATCGCGCTGTCGGCGACGAAGGCCCTCTACCTGCACGGCGCAGGCGTCAACAGCTACGAGGACCACAGCGTCGGGGGCATCGTCGACCTCGCCACCGTGTCCGTGCGCTGACTCGCCGAGCACCGACGCTTCGAGAGGACCACCATGGCCCGACTGTTGTTCGTCCACGCCCACCCGGACGACGAGACGCTGACGTGCGGCATCGCGATGGCCCACCACGTCGCCCGCGGCGACGAGGTGCACGTGCTGACGTGCACCCTGGGCGAGGAGGGCGAGGTCATCCCCCCGGGGCTCGCCGAGCTCGAGGGTGACCCCGACGACCGGCTCGGACCGTACCGCCACGGTGAGCTGACGCGCGCTCTCGACCGGATCGGGGCGGTCGTGCACGTGCTCGGGGCCGACGAGGCGGCCGGGCGGCTCTCGCGCTACCGCGACTCCGGCATGGTCGGCTCCCCGGCGGCGGCGCGCCCCGAGGCCTTCGCCGCAGCGGACCTCGACGTGGCCGGAGGTCTCGTCTCCGAGCTCGTGCGCGAGCTGCGACCCGACGTCGTCGTCACCTATGACGAGCACGGAGGCTACGGCCACCCCGACCACGTCCAGACCCACCGGGTGACGCGCCGCGCCCTCGAGCTGCTCGACGCCGTCGACCGCCCGACGCGCGTGTACGAGATCCTCACGCCGCTCGGCTGGGCGCGTGAGGACCGCGCGTGGCTGACCGCCGCCGACCCCGACCTGCTCGACACCACCGCCTGGTGGAGCCGTCAGGACCTCGGCCCGGAACCGCCCGCGCCGCCGCGGCTCGTCGTGCCGACGGCCGACGACGCGTTCCCGCCATCGGTCGTCGACGACGACCGCGTCACGCACGCCGTCGTCGACGAGGCGGCCCGCACGGTCCAGAGCGACGCGCTGCGCGAGCACGCGACCCAGGTCATCGTCGCGAGCGCGGACGTGCACGCCCTGTCCAACCTCGTCGCCGCGCGGACGACGGCCCGCGAGGGCTTCCGGCGCGTCGACCCGCTCACGTGGCAGACCGTGGGTGGTCCCGTCGCGGCGGGCGAGTCCGGTCTGCTCGCCTGACGACGGCAACGATCTCGTCACGGCGCCGACACCTCGCGGTGCTTCGCCGACATCGGACAGCTGCAGCGTTACCGTCGTGCCACACCCGATGTCCCCTGCCCGGAGAGCCGATGGCCCACGACTGGTCCGACGACACGCCCCACGAGCGGCGCTCGACCGTGCTGCGCCTGCTCGTGGCCACGATCGTCCTCGGTGGCGGCTATGCCGGCCTCTGCGTGTGGTCCTCGCAGCACGTCCCGGCATCCGTGTCGGTGGGTGGCATCCGGGTCGGCGGGATGACGCCCGAGTCCGCTCGGGCCGCCATCGACAAGGGCTCGCGGTCCCTGCTCGACACCCCCATCGTCCTCAGCGTGCCGGGCCGTCCCGCGCCGATCGACGTCGTGCCGCGTGACGCCGGACTCACGGTCGACACCGAGCGTTCCCTCGAGGGGCTCACCGGGTTCACGCTCGACCCACGGGTCGTGTGGGACAAGCTCACGGGGTCGGTCCGGACACCCCTGCTGACGGCCGCGGACGACGAGGCCCTCACGGCCTACCTCGACCGGCTCGCACCCGGGTTGGCCGTCGCCCCCGTGGAGGGCCGGGTGACCTTCCCCGACGGCTCCGTCTCCGTCGACATGCCGGCCCCGGGCAGCACGCTCGACGTGGCCGCGACGAAGCTCGCGCTGCGCCGCGCGTTCCCCGACTCCAGCCAGGCCACGGCAGTGGTGCGCCAGGTGCCGCCGGCCGTGAGCGCGGACGTCGTCCAGCAGGTCGGCTCGCAGTTCGGCAGCACGGCGATGTCCCGGCCGCTCACGCTCGTGTCCGGCTCGACGCACGTGCTGCTCTCACCGGCCGAGTACGCCCCGATGGTCTCGGTCGTGCCCGACGGCTCAGGCGGCCTCACGCCCCGCTTCGACGAGCCCGGCCTCGCCCGGCTCGTCGCCGGCAAGGTGACGGTCCCGAGCCGCACGGCGAGCAGCGCCCGCTGGGTGTTCGAGCCGAACAACGGCAGGCCCCGTCTCGTGCCCTCCGTCGACGGGCTGACCCTCGACGAGGACGCGGTCGCGCGGCAGGTCGTCGCCGCCATCTCCGGCTCCGACCGCACGGTGGACGTCCGGGCCGCGGCCGCCCAGCCGCCCTTCACCACCGAGGACGCCCAGAAGGCCGGGGTCACCACCCTCGTGGTGGATTTCCGCTCGCCCTTCCCGACCGACGACGCGACGCGCACCAACAACCTCGTCGTCGCGACGAAGCGCATCAACGGCACCTACGTGCCGCCCGGGGGCACCTTCAGCCTCAACGGCATCCTGGGCGAGCGCACCGAGGACAAGGGGTATGCCGACGGCACCGTCATCATCGACGGCCGGCTGACGCGCGGCACCGGGGGTGGCATCAGCCAGGTGTCCACCGTCGTCTACAACCTGGCCTACTTCGCCGGCGTGGACTTCCTCCAGTTCAGCCCGCACGCGTTCTTCATCCCGCGCTACCCGGAGGGCCGTGAGGCCACCGTCTACTGGCCGACGATCGACAACAAGTGGAAGAACGACACGCCCTACGGGATGCTCCTGCAGACCTGGGTCGAGGGCGGCTTCGTCCACGGACGGGTGTGGAGCACGAAGACGTGGGACATCACGTCGGTCAAGGGACCGCGGCGAAACGTCGTGCCCCCCCAGACGATCCGCACGGACAGCCTGAAGTGCTACCCGCAGCAGCCCAACCCGGGCTTCGACGTGACCGTGACGCGCGAGTGGCGTCGGCCCGGGTCGAGCGCCCTCGTCAGGAGCGAGCCGGTCAGCACCCACTACGTGCCCGAGGACCACATCATCTGCACGAACCCCGCCGCCACGCCGCCGTGACGGACGCAGCGACGATGCGGTACCGCGTCGGTGCCGCGTCGGTGCGGTGTCGCGTGCGCCCCGGTCCTCAGGCGGTCGGACGGGCCAGGTAGGTGTACTCGTGGTGCACGCCGAACCCGAGGCGCTCCCAGAACGCGACACCGTCGGCGTTGTCGGCCGAGACCTGCAGGTAGATCGCCGGCATGTTGTTCTCACGGGCGACCATGGCGATGGCGGACACGATGGTCGTGGCCAGGCCCTTGCGGCGGTGGTCGGGGTGCACCCAGAGCCCGAAGACGCCGGCCCATCCGGGGTGGATCGCCATGCGCGCCAGGGCGATGATCCGCTTCGACTCGGGATCGGTGACCGAGAGGAAGAGCTGCCCGTCGCTGCCGGTCAGGACCGCCTCGGTCGCTCCCGGCACGACGGTGCGCTGCTCGGCGTAGCTCATGAGCCAGTCGAGCTTGAGCTCCGCGTCGGCGGTGACCGGCACCGACTCCTCGGTGAGGGGCGGCACGGCGGCGGACAGGCCGGTCATGACGAGCACCCGCTCCCAGTCGTCGCGGCCGCCACCGACGGCATAGCCGCGCTCGATGAGTGCTGCAGCCGCGGGGACCCCGTCGACGGCGAACCCGCGCTCGCCGTGGACCTGGAAGATCGGCGGGCGGTCGCGCTCGGCGTACCACTTCTCGACGAAGTCGATCGCCTTGTCGAGCGGCAGGCTCGGGTCGCCGACGACGAGGGCCGAGTTGGCCCGACCCGTGAAGCCGTCGGAGGCGCGCAGGACCCAGTCGCCGATACCGCCGCGGTCGAGCGCCTGCCAGCCCTTGGCCATGAGCTTCTCCAGGTCGTCGGCCGACACACGCTCGTGCGCGCGGCCGGGGCGGCTGGCGGGCGGCGGCACGTCCTTGGCGGCGACGACGTCAGCACGGATCAGCTTCACCCGCTCGGTCTTCGTGTCGACGATGAGGAAGTCGTCGTTGCGGGCGACGAGCTCGCCGACGAAGTCGGTGGCGGCCGCCTCGGCGCCCTCGGCGAGCCGGTAGCGCACGACGACCCTGCTGCCGATGGTCAGGCCCGCGGTGAGGCGGTGGCCGGTGGTGTCCACGGCTGCGGTGGGGGAGAGCGAGCCCGCCCCCGAGCCCGTCGTGGGGTCCTGCGAGGAGGTCGTCTCCGGGTCGGTCTCATCCGTGGGGCCGTGCGTGGGCTCGCCGTTCATGTCCGGCATACTAGGCCGTGCAGCATCCGCTCCCGAACGCTCCACAGCAGGAGGTCCGCTCCCCATGACCTATGTCATCGCCCAGCCTTGCGTCGATCTCAAGGACCGTGCCTGCATCGAGGAGTGTCCGGTCGACTGCATCTACGAGGGCAAGCGGTCGCTCTACATCCACCCCGACGAGTGCGTCGACTGTGGTGCCTGCGAGCCGGTGTGCCCCGTCGAGGCGATCTACTACGAGGACGACGTCCCCGAGCAGTGGGCCGACTACTACAACGCCAACGTCGAGTTCTTCAACGACCTCGGCAGCCCCGGCGGCGCCGCCAAGCTCGGCGTCATCGAGAAGGACCACCCGCTCATCGAGGCCCTCCCGCCGCAGGAACACGACGAGTGACCGTGCCCGTCGCGCCGAGCGCCTCCGGGCGCGGGCTCGACCTCCCGGACTTCCCGTGGGACTCGCTCGCGCCCTACAAGGCGCGAGCGGTCGCGCATCGGGAGGGCATCGTCGACCTGTCGGTCGGCACCCCGGTCGACCCGACCCCCGAGGTGGTGCGTCGGGCGCTCACCGACGCGTCCGACGCGGCGGGCTACCCCCTGACCGTCGGCACCGCCGACCTGCGGGCCGCCATCTGCGAGTGGTTCGAGCGTCGCCGCGGCGTCCCGGGCCTGACCTCCGACGCGGTGCTCCCGACGATCGGCAGCAAGGAGCTCGTGGCCTGGCTGCCCACCCTGCTCGGGTTGGGCGCCGGTGACGTCGTCGGCATCCCTGCGGTCGCCTACCCGACCTACGACATCGGTGCGCGCATCGCGGGGGCCACGGCCGTCGTCGCGCAGTCGCTGACCAGCCTCGGCCCGCTCACGGCAGCCACGACGCCGAAGCTGTTGTGGCTCAACAGTCCCGGCAACCCCAACGGCCAGGTGCTGGGCGTCCCCCACCTGCGCAAGGTCGTCGAGTGGGCGCGTGCGCACGGTGTCGTCGTCGCCAGTGACGAGTGCTATGCCGAGCTCGACTGGCGCGAGGGCCAGGCCGGCACCGCGACGCCGAGCATCCTGCACCCGGACGTCTGTGGCGGGTCCCACGAGGGGCTGCTCGCCGTCTACTCGCTGTCCAAGCAGTCCAACCTCGCCGGCTACCGCGCCGCGTTCGTCGCGGGCGACCCCGCGCTCGTCGGCGCGATCCTCGAGGTGCGCAAGCACGCCGGCATGATCATGCCCACCCCCGTCCAGCACGCCATGGCGGTCGCCCTGCGCGACGACGCCCACGTGCAGGCGCAGCGGGCGGCATACGCCCGCCGTCGCGAGCAGCTGCTCGCGGCCGTCACCCGAGCGGGGCTGCGCGTCGACCACTCCGAGGCCGGCCTCTACGTCTGGGCCACCCGCGAAGAGGACTGCTGGACAACGGTTTCCGATCTCGCCGACCGCGGCATCCTCGTCGCGCCGGGCACGTTCTACGGTGCGGCCGGCAGCCAGCACGTGCGGATCGCGCTCACGGCCACCGACGAACGCATCGCCGCCGCCTGCTCCCGGCTCTGACTCCCGGGCAGCGTCGGCCCTGTGCCGGCCCCGGTCACGCCCGGCCTCGTGCGGTGGTATGGAGTGGACCTGTTTTCTCAGCCGACCCGACGCTGGGGTAACGTCGCTCGCGGATACGTCCGGCGCCGTTTGGGCCGGAGTGACAGGAGGCGAGGAACAGTGACGAAGGCAGTGGACGCGACACTCAAGGTCGCAGACAAGGAACTCACGTTCCCGGGAGTCGACGCCGTCGAGGGCAACGACGGGCTCGGGGTGGGCTCCCTGCTGAAGGAGACCGGCCTCGTCACCTATGACGTCGGCTTCGTCAACACGGCGTCGTGCAAGAGCGCGATCACCTACATCGACGGCGACGAGGGCATCCTGCGCTACCGCGGGTACCCCATCGCCGAGCTGGCCGAGAAGTCCACGTTCGTCGAGGTCTCCTACCTGCTCATCTACGGCGAGCTGCCCACGCCCGAGGAGCTGACCCGCTTCGAGGACTCGATCCGCCGGCACACGATGCTGCACGAGGACCTCCGCGCGTTCTTCAACGGCTTCCCGCGCGACGCACACCCGATGCCCGTGCTCAGCTCGGCCGTCTCGGCGCTCGGCACGTTCTACCAGGACAGCCTCGACCCCTTCGACCAGGAGCAGGTCGAGATCTCAACCGTCCGCCTCCTCGCCAAGCTGCCGACCATCGCAGCCATGGCGCACAAGAAGAGCGTCGGCCAGCCGTACATGTACCCCGACAACTCGCTGTCGTTCGTCGAGAACTTCCTGCGGATGACGTTCGGCTACCCCGTCGAACCCTACGAGGTCGACCCGACCGTCGCCAAGGCCCTCGACCTGCTCTTCATCCTGCACGCCGACCACGAGCAGAACTGCTCGACGTCGACGGTGCGCCTCGTCGGGTCGGCCCACGCGAACCTCTTCAACTCGGTCTCGGCCGGCATCCACGCCCTGTCCGGCCCGCTCCACGGCGGCGCCAACCAGGCGGTCCTCGAGATGCTCGGCAAGCTCCACGAGTCGGGCGACGACCCGAAGAAGTTCATGGAGAAGGTCAAGAACAAGGAGGACGGTGTCCGCCTCATGGGCTTCGGGCACCGCGTCTACAAGAACTACGACCCGCGCGCCGCGATCATCAAGAAGGCCGCCGACGACATCCTCGAGAAGCTCGGCCAGAACGACCCGCTGCTCGAGATCGCCAAGGGCCTCGAGGAGATCGCCCTCGCCGACGACTACTTCGTCGAGCGCAAGCTCTACCCGAACGTCGACTTCTACACCGGCCTCATCTACAAGGCCATGGGCTTCGAGTCGAAGATGTTCACGGTGCTCTTCGCCATCGGCCGCCTCCCGGGCTGGATCGCCCAGTGGCGCGAGATGATGACCGACCCCGAGACGAAGATCGGCCGTCCGCGCCAGATCTACACCGGCGAGGCCCAGCGCAGCTACCCCGCCTGAGCCGCCGGCTCACCCGAGATCCACCCGATGCCCCCGCCCCTCCTGGGACGGGGGCATCGGCATGATGGGGCGATGGCCAAGTACCTCGTCAACGACGCGGCCGTCGCCCGGTGCCGCGACCTCATCGACAAGCGGCAGTACGTCCTCGACAGCGACTGGGGGCAGGCCCAGCCGGATGCAGAGGCGCAGAACGCCTACCTCGAGCGACACTCGTCGCACAACTACGCCGCGTGGCACCTCGGCCTGACCGAGGGTGCGAACGACGGCACCAAGGCGCGCTACGCCTTCGTCGTCGGTGACTTCCGGCGGGTGCACCGCACGGCGCTCATCGCCTGCGTCTACCGCGCGAGCGAGTGGCGGCACAAGGACGTCGAGCTCGCCGCGCACGACCTGCTCCAGCACCTCGACCACGTGTCCGGCTGACGCCGCCCCTGCCGTACCGACCTTTCCGGGAGCGGCGGATGGCGTGTGCCGGGTGGCTCAGCCGAGGTGGATCGTGACCGTCGTGCCGTCCGGGCCGGCCGACCAGCCCTCGTCACCGGCCGCGCGGTCCCAGACCCGCTCACCGACGCTCACCGTGCTGGCCCCGTAGATCTCGGCCCGCGCGACGGCCCACTGGGCGACGGCCCAGGCGGTCGTGCGGTCGGGAGCGGTGACGGTGAGCGTGCTCTCGCCGGGACGGACCGAGGTGACGCCCATCTGCTGGGACAGGTCGGCCGCCACGCGCTGCGGCGTGACGCTCGTCCTCACCGCGTCGAGGCGGCACGTCAGGCCGGCGGGGGAGTGTCCGGTCAGGGTCGAGGCGAGCACCCGGCCCTGGCCCTCGTGGTCGCGGTAGGCCTCGGGGAAGCCGCTCTTCTGGACGCGCTGGGCGATCTTCGTGATGTCGGCGGTCTCGTAGCCCTGGTACTTCTCGAGGGCGTCGTAGAACGCGTTGGTCGCGTGGACGGGGTCGAGGATCTGCTCCTTCGTGCCCCAGCCCTGGCTCGGCCGCTGCTGGAAGAGGCCGAGTGAGTCGCGGTCGCCGTAACGCAGGTTGCGGATCTTCGACTCCTGGAACGCGGTCGTCAACGCGATCGTGGCCGCACGCGGCGGCATCTCGCGCTTGATCGACAGCGCCGCGACGAGGGCGGCGTTGGCCGTCTGGTCGGGGTCGAAGGTCTCGGTGATCCCGCCGGCCCTGATCGTGCACTGCGGGTTGACGACGCTCTGGATGAGGAAGCGGGCGCCGAACCACGCGGCCGTGCCGACGACCGCCAGCACGAGCAGGATCGGCACCCAGCGGGGTCGGCGACGAGCGCGGGGGCGGCCCCGGGAGTCGGCAAGGGTCGGGCCCGGTCGGTTCTTCGGCATGGGGTCCTCAGGTGGTCCGGCTCTGGTCTGAACCGGTGGCGTCCGGTCTCGGTCAGTCGTTGGCGTGCAGTGCGGCGTTGAGGGTGATGCCCGTCCCCGCGCGGTCGCGGGCCTCGACGGCACCACTCACGCTGTTGCGGATGAACAGGATGTTGCTCGACCCCGACAGCTCCTTGGCCTTGACGACGGTGCCGTCGGGCAGCGTCACCTTGGTGCCCGCCGTCACGTAGAGCCCGGCCTCGACGACGCAGTCGTCCCCGAGCGCGATGCCGATGCCGCCGTTGGCTCCGACCAGACAACGCTCGCCGATGCTGACGCGTTCCGTGCCGCCACCGGACAGGGTGCCCATGATCGAGGCGCCGGCGCCGATGTCGGACCCGTCCCCGACGACGACGCCCTGCACGATGCGGCCCTCGACCATCGAGGTGCCGAGGGTGCCGGCGTTGAAGTTGCAGAAGCCCTCGTGCATGACCGTCGTGCCCGCCGAGAGGTGCGCGCCGAGGCGCACCCGGTCGGCGTCGGCGATGCGTACGCCCTGCGGCACCACGAAGTCGGTCATCCGCGGGAACTTGTCGACGCCGTAGACGGCGACGTGCTGGCCCCGGGCCCGCAGCCGCATCCGCGTCTGCTCGAAGCCGTCGACGGCGCACGCTCCTGCGCTCGTCCAGACGATGTTCGGCAGCGCGCCGAAGACGCCGTCGAGGTTGATGGTGTTCGGCTCCACGAGGCAGTGCGACAGCAGGTGCAGGCGCAGGTAGGCGTCGGGCGCGTCGGCCGGGGGAGCGTCGAGGTCGATCTCGACGAGGCGCACCTCGGTGCGCACGCGGCGCGCCTCGTCGGTGCCGCCGAGGGCATCGAGGCCCTCGGGGGCCGTCGCGTCGTCCGGGCGCTCACCGAGAGCCGGCTGCGGGAACCACGTGTCGAGCACCTGCCCGTCGTCCGTGGTCGTCGTCAGTCCGTGTCCCCATGCGTTGCGCTCCGACATGGCCGCAAGGATATGGGGACGGCCCGTGCCGGTGGAACACGGACCCGCACCGTGGTCACCGGACAGTGGCGGTCGGACGGTCCCGAGGGCGCCGCGACGTGGTGGCCTCCGGATAACCTTCGCGTATGCCGTCGACCTCACCGTCCGCCGAACCGACCACCGTCCCCGCCGCGACGGGGGCCGGCGCCGTCACCCTCGACCTGTCCGCCGACGTCACGACGCTCACCGCCGCGATCTGCGACATCGAGTCGGTCAGCCAGGACGAGGCGGCGCTCGCCGACGCGATCGAGGCCGCCCTGCGGCCCCTCGCGCACCTCGAGGTCGTCCGCGACGGCAACACCGTCGTCGCCCGCACCTCCCTGGGCCGCTCGGAGCGAGTCGTGCTGGCCGGACACATCGACACCGTGCCGCTCACCGCCGTGCCCAACCTGCCCACGCGCCGCGTCGACGGGGAGCTGTGGGGCCGGGGCACCGTCGACATGAAGGGCGGTGTCGGGGTCATGCTCCGCATCGCGGCGCAGGTGCCCGAGCCGAGTCGCGACCTGACCTTCCTCTTCTACGAGTGCGAGGAGATCGACGGCACGTTCAACGGTCTGGCCCGCCTGGCCGACACCTCGCCCGAGCTGCTGGCCGGCGACTTCGCCGTCCTGCTCGAGCCGACCGACGGCGCCATCGAGGGAGGCTGCAAGGGCACCCTGCGCGTCGAGGTCGTCACCAAGGGCGTCGCCGCCCACTCGGCCCGCCCGTGGAAGGGGCACAATGCCATCCACGACGCCGCCGCCGTGCTCTCGCGTCTGACCGCGTACGACGCCGAGACCATCACCGTCGACGGGCTCGACTACCACGAGGCCCTCCAGGCCGTCGGGATCAGCGGTGGGATCGCCGGCAACGTCATCCCGGACCGCTGCACCGTCACGGTCAACTATCGCTACGCCCCCGACAAGAACACCGAGGAGGCCTTCGCGCACGTGCGTCAGGTCTTCGACGGGTTCGACGTGACGCTGGGCGACGCAGCAGACGGAGCGCGACCGGGTCTGCTGCTGCCCGCCGCCAAGGCGTTCATCGACGCGCTCGGGGTCCCCGTCAACCCGAAGGAGGGGTGGACCGACGTCGCGCGCTTCTCCGCGCTCGGCATCCCTGCCGTCAACTTCGGGCCCGGAGACCCCAACCTCGCGCACATGGACGACGAGCGCTGCCCGGTCGAGCAGTACGTCGAGGCCGAGGCTGCCCTGCTCCGCTGGCTCGGCTGACCTCTCCGCATAGGGTGGCGCTGTGACCGACCACCAGCCCGCACCCGCGACCCGGGGGAGCCTGAACGACGACCGGCGTCAGACGGGTCCCGTGACGCTGCGCCGACACAAGGTGCCGGTGACGACGACCGACCAGCGACTGCTCGAGGCGCCCCAGCCGAACGAGTGGCTGCACGCCGACCCGTGGCGCGTCATGCGCATCCAGTCCGAGTTCGTCGAGGGTTTCGGCACGCTCTCCGAGCTCGGACCGGCGGCCGCGGTGTTCGGCTCGGCGCGCACGCGACCCGACGACCCGGCATACGCCATCGGGGTCGAGGTCGGCCGCCTGCTGGCGGAGGCGGGCTACGCCGTCATCACGGGCGGTGGCCCGGGCGCGATGGAGGCGGCGAACAAGGGCGCCTTCGAGGCGAAGGGGACGTCGGTCGGGCTCGGCATCGAGCTGCCGTTCGAGACCGGTCTCAACGAGTACGTCGACCTCGGCATCAACTTCCGCTACTTCTTCGCCCGCAAGGTCATGTTCCTGAAGTACTCCCGCGGCTTCATCGTGCTGCCCGGAGGGTTCGGCACGCTCGACGAGCTCTTCGAGGCGCTGACCCTCGCCCAGACGCAGAAGGTCACCGAGTTCCCCATCGTGCTCATGGGCGTCGCGTACTGGCAGGGGCTCATCGACTGGCTGCGCGACACGGTGCTCGACCACGGCATGATCAGCCCGGCAGATCTCGAGCGGCTCATCGTCACCGACGACCCGGACGAGGCCGTCAAGGCGATCCGCACGTACGAGGGGCCGCGCGCGTGAAGTGGTTCATCCTCTTCGTCGGGATCGTCGTCCTGTGCTTCGTCGTCGCGCTCATCCTCGGGCTCGCCGGGGGTGGCCTCGGGCGCAACACGACGAGCCTGAGCCACGAGCCCCTGCCCGACGAGCCGATCCGCGACACCGACTTCGACGACCTCGTCTTCGACGTGGGCGCCCGGGGCTACCGGATGAGCCAGGTCGACGGCGTCGTCGACCGGCTGAGGCGCGAGCTCCGCGAGAAGGACGAGGAGATCGCCGTGCTGCGTGGGGACACGCCCGCCGAGATGGTCCAGCCCGCCGAGCCCACCGAGCCCGCGGTGGGGCAGGGCGAGGCCGCCGAGCCGGCGGAGGAGGGGCTCGAGCCGATGCCCGAGCGGGGCGAGCCTGCCGAGGAGCCCGAGCCACCCGAGCAGTCCCATCCGACGGTCGGCCGCGAACGCACCACATGACCGAGGTGCTCTCGCTGCGTTCACGCGGCGTCTTCGTCGCCCGGGTGCTCGCGGTCTACGCGCTGGCCCGGGTCGTCACGACGACGATCCTGCTGCTCGTCATGCAGCACCAGGTCCCGTCCGGCATGACCGGCGGCGACGACGTGCCCGTGTCCTACCTCCCTTTCACGGCGCTCTGGGACGGCCAGTGGTACCAGACCATCGCCCAGCACGGGTACCCCTCAGAGCTTCCCGTCGGTGAGGGCGGCGCCGTCCAGCAGAACCCGTGGGCCTTCTACCCGCTCTTCCCCTTGATGGCCCGGGCCGGCATGGCCTTGACCGGGCTCGACTTCCCCGCGGTGGGCTCGACGATCGCCCTGCTCTGCGGGGCCGGCGCGGCCGTGCTCATGGGACTGCTGCTGCGCGACCGCATCGGCGACCCGGCGGCATACCTCGTCGTCGCACTGTTTGCGAGCTTCCCGGCGTCGGTGACGCTGCAGCTGGCCTACACCGAGTCGCTCGCCATGCTGCTGCTCGTCGGCTACCTCTACGCGCTGGCCAAGGAGCGGTGGCTCGTCGCGACCGCAGTGGCCCTGCTCGTCGGGCTCTCGAGACCGATCGCCGTGCCGCTGGGACTCGTGACGCTCGTGGTGGTCTTCCTGCGCTGGCGGGCACGTCGCGAGCGCCCGATCAGTCGCGGGACGTATGCCGCGATGCTCGCCTCCCTCGTCGGCTGCGGTGTCGCCGGCCTGCTGTGGCCCGCGATCGCGTGGTGGCGCACCGGCGTGCCGTCGGCCTACACCGACACGATGGCGTCGTGGCGTGGCTCGGGCACCGTCGAGCCGTTCGCGCCGTGGGTCGGCATGTCGGAGTATGCGTTCGGCGAGACGTGGGGACCAGTGATGCTCGTCGTCGTGCCGCTCGTGATCATCGCCACGGTGGCGGGGCCGTGGGCCCGCAACCTCGGCGCCGACCTGCGCACGTGGACGCTCGCCTACCCGGCCTACCTCGCGGCGGTGCTCGACCCGTTCACGAGCATCTTCCGCTACCTCATCCCGCTCTTCCCGCTCCTCGTCGTCGTGCTTGGTGCGGGCTGGGCCGACCGCCGCGGCAACACGTGGAAGCGGCTGCTGTGGCGCTTCGTCCCCCTCCTCGTCCTCAGCATCGTCGGCCAGTACTACTGGACCGACATCCTGTGGCGCTTCGTCCCCCCGAGCGACTACCCACCGTGACCCGTCGTCCCTGATCGCACCCTCGGCCCCGGTCGCGTGTGGCCGACACGGCCGCTGATCGGGTGCGAGATCGGCGCTCCGTGCGCCCTGTCGACGGCCGGTGCGCGATCTCGTGCGTGACCAGGTCCAGCGTGCCGACAGTCCGGCGGTCAGGCGCCGGTGTAGGTGGGTTTCTCCTTGGCGAGGAAGGCGTCGACGGCGGCCCGGTGGTCGCTGCTGCCGCCGGTGAGGGCCATCAGCTCGGCCTCGTGGGCCAGCGCGGCGGGCAGGTCGACGCCCGCCGAGTAGGCGACGGCGCGCCGGATCGAGCCGTAGGCCAGCGTGGGGCCGTCGGCGAGGGTCCGGGCCAGCTCCGTCACCGTCGCCTCGAGGTCGTCGGCGGCCACGACCTTCGTGACGAGCCCCATCGCCAACGCCTCTGCCGCGGACACCGTGCGCGGCAGGAGCAGCAGCTCCTTGGCGCGGGCCGGCCCCACGAGACGGGGCAGCGTCCACGAGGCCCCCGAGTCGCACGAGAGCGCGATGCCCGCGAACGAGGTGTTGAGCCCGGCCTGCTCCGAGGCGACCCGGAAGTCACACGCCAGCGCGAAGCTCATCCCCGCCCCGGCCGCCACCCCGTTCAGGGCCGCGACGACGGGCTTGTTCATCGTCGAGAGCGCGATGACGATCGGGTTGTAGTGGTCGGTCACCGTCGTCGCGAGCGTCGACGTCGGGGCGCCGAGGCTGCGGACGTGCTCCTTGAGGTCCTGCCCGACGCAGAAGGCCCGTCCGGTCCCCGTGAGCACGACACATCGCACGGCGGGGTCCTCTCCGACCTCGCGAAGGGCCGCCACGAGGGCGTCCTTGAGGGTGTTGTCGAGGCTGTTCATGGCGTCCGGACGGTTGAGCCGGAGCCAGGCGATGCCGTCGGAGACCTCGACGAGCAGGGGCTGGGGGGCGGGCGACGAGGGGGAGTCGGGCGTCTGCGTCATGGGCGCCACTCTGTCCCAATCCGTCCCGAGGCGGAAGCGTGACGAGCCTCCGCGGGCCCGGACGTGCCCTCTGTCACATCCCCAATTAGGTCTCGCAAACGAGACACGGAATAATGGGGCCAAAGACCGAGGATTCCTAGGGAAGGGGAACCATGGCAGCAATGAAGCCGAGGACCGGCGATGGCCCGCTCGAGGTCGTCAAGGAGGGCCGCGGCATCGTGCTGCGGATGCCCCTTGAGGGCGGCGGGCGTCTCGTCGTCGAGATGACCCCCGACGAGGCTGCAGCTCTGCGTGACGCGATCCAGGGTTGTGACGGCGTCAACTGACCCTTCCGCCTGATCCAGGTTCGACGGCCCCTGACCTCACGGTCGGGGGCCGTCTCGCATCCCCGCCACGCGCGGTGGATGACGTATGCCGTCCGGCAGGCCGGACGGCATACGTGCGCTCAGCGCTTGACGGCCACGAGCAGACCGTCGCCGACCGGCAGCAGCGACACGGTGAACTGGTCGTGCTCGCGGATCGCGCGGCCGACTTCGCGCAGGGTCCGGGTCTCGGCGTCCCGGTTGGCGGGGTCGGACTCCTTGTCGGTCCACGTCATGACGAGGGTGCCGCCGGACCGCAGCAGGCGAGTGGCCTGCGTGAGGTAGTCGGGGTACTCCTCCTTGTCGGCGTCGACGACGACGAGGTCGTAGGCGCCGTCCGTCATGCGGGGCAGCACCTCGAGGGCGCGACCGGCGATGCAGCGGGTGCGCTGGTGGGCGATGCCGGCTGCCGCGAAGGCGTCGCGCGCGGCCCGCTGGTGCTCGGTCTCGAGATCGATGGTCGTGAGGATGCCGTCGGCGGGCATCCCGCCGAGGAGCCAGAGGCCCGAGGCGCCCGCGCCGGTGCCGATCTCCATGACGGCCTTGGCCCCGGTGGCGGCAGCGAGCATCTGGAGCACGGCTCCGACGCCGTTGCCGACGGCCGGCGCGCCGAGCTCCTCACCGCGGTGGGTCGCCTCCTCGACGTGCTCGCTCGGGGTGACGAACTCCTCGGCGTGCGACCACGCGGCGACCTTCTGGGTGCTCATGTTCGTCACCCTACTGCGACGTGCCGGGCCGATTCGGCACCCCGTCGCCCGGAAGCGGGTAAGGATCAGGTCATGGACGAACAGGACACCCCGACCGCGGAACACCTGCGTCCGGGCGACGTCGACGATGCCACGGTCGAGGCCCTTGGCAAGCTGTCGGAGGCGCTCGAGGTCGTCGAGGACGCCCGCGGCCACCTCTACGGTTTCCACCGGCTCACGGGGATGGCCGACCTCACCCTGGGCGAGGCCGTCGACCTCTTGCGCGAGGCCGGTCACACCGAGCTCGCGGACCGGCTCCAGACCGAGCTGGTCGGGCGCAACGTCGTGCAGGGAAGGTGGACCTTTCAGGTCGTCGAGGAGTACGACGACGGCTACTACGCGACCTTCAAGGAGCTCGAGAAGACGGCACGCGATGACCTCGTCGGCGGCCGGCGCCACCTCTTCGAGGCGGAGATGAAGGAGGACCGACGCACGCACGGGCGGGCCCACCACGAGGCGGTCCCGCACGACGGCAGCGAGCAGTCCCGCTGACCACCCCCGGCGCCGCCTCGCCACCCCCGTCCACAGCAGGACCACAGGTTCTGGCTGGCGGCCGGACAGGCCAATCCGAGACGATCGACGGGAACGAATCGAGATCTGACGGCGTTCTTGTCGTTGACCCCTCTCCGTGAAAGGCACAGCCCCCTGTGAGCACCAGTGTGACGTCCACCTCGCCCACCTCGGTGGAGCAGGCCGACTCGGCGTGGACTCCTCCCACGTGGGAGGAGATCGTCGAGCAGCACTCGGCGCGCGTCTACCGCCTGGCCTACCGCCTCACGGGCAACCCGCACGACGCCGAGGACCTGACGCACGACGTCTTCGTCCGCGTCTTCCGGTCGCTGCACTCCTACCAGCCGGGCACCTTCGAGGGTTGGCTGCACCGGATCACGACCAACGTCTTCCTCGACAAGATGCGTCGCAAGCAGCGCATCCGCTTCGACGCCCTGCCCGACGACGCCGCCGGTCGGCTCCCAAGCACCGAGAAGGGGCCGGAGCAGACCTACCACGACGCCCGCTTCGACGACGACGTGCAGCGTGCTCTCGACGCTCTCGCGCCGGAGTTCCGCGCAGCCGTCGTCCTGTGCGACATCGAGGGCCTCAGCTACGAGGAGATCAGCGCGACGCTCGGCGTCAAGCTCGGCACCGTACGCTCGCGCATCCACCGTGGCCGCGCCCAGCTGCGCGAGGCGCTCGCGCACCGCGCGCCCGAGGTGGCCGCGGCCGCCCGTCCTGCCAAGCCCGAGGCGCGCGCCGCTCGCGCGGGCCTGCGCCTTCCCGGCCGCCGAGTCGCGGCGAGCTCGCGCTGATGGGTCCGGAGGTGATGTCGTGACGCCGCACCTCAAGGGATACGTCCGCGCCTACGTCGACCGCGCCCTGCCGCCGGCGATGCTGCACCTCTACGACAAGCACCTCGTGTGCTGCACCGTCTGCCGCGCCGCCGCCGACCAGGAGCGCCGCATCGTCGCGTCGCTGCGCTCCGACACCGGCGTCCCGATGAGCCTGCGCACGTCCCTCATGGGTCTCGGTGCGGCCCCCTCGGGCGAGCCGCAGCCCGCTCCGGCTCCCGCTCTCGGGACGAGGGCCCCGCGCATCCCGCTCCCGCCCGTCGGCTTCCGTATGCCCTCGACGCCGTCCTACGAGCCCGTGCCCACCGTCCGGCCCACTGCTCCTGCCCTGCACCGCTCGCCGATGCGTGCTGCGGTGGTGGCCTCGATCGCGGCCGGCGCGTCGGTCGCTGCCGCCTGGGGGCTCGCGATCTCCCCCGTGCCAGGCTCGCGCACCCCCTCGGTCCGAGGTCCGGTCGCGAGCTTCGGGGCCGGTCCCGTCAGTGCCGTGAACTTCGGCGGCGCCGTGCTGCCCGGCAACAGGATCACGCCCGTCACGCGTCAGGCCCAGGGTCTCGGCGACGTGGGCGCCGGCAACGTCCCGTACTGGATCGTCACGACCGGCTCGTCGGCCCGCACCACGTCGCTGACCGTGGGTCCGACCACCGCGCTGGTGGACCCGGTTCGGGTCACCGACGTCCGTTCGGCACAATCAGGGCCATGAGCGACGAGTCGACGACGCCGGACCCCGATCCGACGGCAGCTCCCGAGCCTCGCGAGCTCACTGCGGCCCCCGGCACCGCCGGTGAGCCGGAGGTGGAGCGGACCGGCATCATCGACCTGCACGACACCCGGGCCATCCCGTCCGCGTCGCCGACGACACCGGCTCCGGCCCCGTCCGAGACGGAGACCCAGCCGCCCGTGGGCGCCTCAGGCGCTCGTCCCGCCGACACCGGTGACGATGCCTGGTTCGACGTCTTCGGAGGCGAGCACCCGACCGAGGGCGCGGGCGTCCCAGCCCGGGCGGATGCCGCCTGGGGCAGCGATCGCGCCGACTCCCTCGCCGAAGAGGCCCACCGCTCGGCGTATGCCCCACCGACCCCCACCGCCGACGCGCCGTCCGCGACCGGGCCTGCGGCGTCCACCCACCCGGGCGACGTGCTGGCAGGCGCCGCCGCGGCGCCCGGCGGGACGGCATACCTCGGTTCCGTGCCCCACGCACCTGCGGGGGGCGACCCTGCCCTCGAGAGCGGTCCCGTGCCGCCCGGGAGCGTGGCGCTCTCCGACCCGCCGGCACCGTCCGCTCGCCGCGGTCGCGGCAAGGTGGTCGCTGCCGTCATCGGCCTGTGCCTGCTCTCCGGTGTCATCGGCGGCATCGCCAGCCAGGTCGCCGAGGACCGCATCAACCTCGCCGGCACGACCCTGCCCGAGCCCGGACCGGGCGCCACGCAGCGACCGGCCGGCTCGGTCGCCAACATCGCCGCCGTCGCCCTGCCGAGCGTGGTGACCATCAAGGTCGACGCCGGCAGCGAGGGATCGGCGACCGGCTCCGGCTTCGTCATCGACTCCAAGGGCCACGTCCTGACGAACAACCACGTCGTCGAGCCCGGAGTCAACGGCGACATCGAGATCGTGCTGAGCAACGGCGACACCGAGAAGGCGACGATCGTCGGGCGCGACGCGAGCTACGACCTGGCGGTGCTCAAGATCAACCGCACCGACCTCAAGCCCCTGACCCTCGGCGCGTCCGACCAGGTCGTCGTCGGCGACCAGGTCATCGCCGTCGGTGCGCCGCTCGGCCTCGACCAGACCGTCACCACGGGCATCGTCAGCGCGCTCAACCGGCCGGTGCAGCCGGGCGACCCCGGTGAGTCGTCCTACATCAACGCCATCCAGACCGACGCGGCGATCAACCCCGGCAACTCCGGTGGGCCGCTGCTCGACATGACGGGCAAGGTCATCGGCGTCAACAGCGCCATCGCCCGGGTCCCGGGGACGAGCGGCTCCACCGGCGGCAGCATCGGGCTCGGCTTCGCCATCCCGAGCGACCAGGCCCGACGCACCGCCGACCAGCTCATCGCGACGGGCAAGGCCACCCACCCGGTCATCGGCGTGAACCTCAGCCGCACCTTCGTCGGTGACGGCGCCCAGGTCTCCGACGCGCCCGACGCGGTGACCTCCGGTGGACCGGCTGACAAGGCCGGCGTCAAGGCCGGCGACGTCATCGTCGGCTTCGAGGGCAAGCGCATCCGCACCCCGGACCAGCTCATCGTCTCGATCCGCGCACGGGCCGTCGGCGACACCGTGAGCCTCAAGGTCGAGCGTGACGGCACGGAGCTCCAGCTCCAGATGACGCTGGAAGCGGATCCGGGCAAGTAGAGCACGACGCGCCACCGTAGGATGGCGCAGCCGGTACGCGTGGAAGCGAGGGACTGTGTTCGACATCAACGGGTGGGAGCTGCTCCTGCTCGGTCTGCTCGCGATCCTCATCCTGGGTCCGGAGCGCCTGCCCGAGTACGCCGCCAAGTTCGGCAAGTTCGTCCGTCAGGCTCGCGGCATGGCCGACCGGGCCAGGCAGCAGCTCAAGGACGAGATGGGGCCCGAGTTCTCCGACGTCGACTGGCGGGCCTACGACCCGCGCCAGTACGACCCGCGCAAGATCGTGCGCGACGCGCTCTCCGCGCCACCCGACGAGGACGACCAGCCCTCGCCCGTCGTCGACAAGCCGGTGAGCACGCCGCGCGGCCACGACCCGTCGGTCCCGACGCCCTGGGACAGCGAAGCGACGTGAATCTCTGACCCAGAGGTAACTCTGTCGGTGGTCGGGGTTATCGTCACTCCTTGATGCCTGCTGATCCTGCCTCCCACCCGCCCGCCTCGGCCCGGTCGCTCTGGCGGCTGCGCGGCTACCTGCGCCCACACCGCTGGGCCCTCGTCGTCATGTTCGCCGCGTCGCTCGCCGGCGTCGGCCTCTCCATCGCCGTCCCCCTCGTGACACGGGCCGTCATCGACGGGCCGATCACCGAGCACGAGCTCGGGCCGGTCCTCCCGCTCGGCCTGCTCGCCCTGGCCCTCGGCGTGCTCGAGGCCGTCCTCATCTTCGTGCGCCGGTGGGTGCAGTCCAACGCCGTGCTGGGGCTCGAGACGCAGCTGCGCCGCGACCTCTACGAGCGCCTCCAGGCCCTGCCGATGAGCTTCCACACGCGGTGGCAGTCGGGGCAGCTGCTCTCCCGCGCGACGACGGACCTGTCGGCCATCCGCCGGTTCAGCGGTTTCGGCCTGCTCTTCCTCGTCGTCAACGTCCTGCAGGTCACGGCCGTCACGATCGTGCTCCTGACGATGTACTGGCCGCTCGGGCTCGTCGTGGCGATGACGGCGGTTCCCATCACCTGGCTCTCGATGCGCTTCGAGAAGGCCTATGTCGTGATGTCCCGGCGCGTCCAGGACCAGCAGGGCGACCTCGCGACCCAGGCGGAGGAGGGCGCGGTCGGCATCCGCGTCATCAAGTCCTTCGGACGCAGCGACCACATGGCCCGTCGCTACGACGACGCGGCGCTCGAGCTGCGGGCGACGAGCCTCGACAAGGTCCGCCTGTCGGCGAAGTTCTGGACCTTCCTCGAGGTCATCCCCAACCTCGCCGTCGTCGTCGTGCTCCTCCTGGGCGCCATCGGCGTGGGCCACGGCGACCTGACGCCCGGAGAGCTCGTCGCGTTCATCACGCTGATGCTCTCGCTCGTGTGGCCCGTGTCCTCCCTCGGCGTCATCCTCGCCATGGCGCAGGAGGCGATGACCGCAGCGGCCCGCGTCCTCGAGATCTTCGACACCGAGCCCGACATCGTCTCGGGAGCCGACGAGGCGGGGGCGCGTCGCGGCCACCTGCGCTTCGAGCACGTCGACTTCGCCTTCCCCGACGCGCCAGACCAGCGGGTGCTGCGCGACGTCAACCTCGACATCGCGCCCGGCGAGACCCTCGCGCTCGTCGGTGCCACCGGCTCGGGCAAGACCGCCCTCACCGCGCTCGTCCCGCGCCTCTTCGACGTCACGAGCGGCCGCATCACCATCGACGGCGTCGACGTGCGCGACCTCGAGCTGGCCGCGTTGCGCAGTGTCGTCGCGACGGCCTTCGAGGAGCCGACGCTCTTCTCGATGAGCGCCCGCGAGAACGTCACCCTCGGACGCGCCGACGCCTCGGAGGACGACGTGCTCGCCGCCCTCGAGATCGCCCAGGCGGACTTCGTCCACGACCTCCCCTGGGGTCTCGACACCCGCATCGGCGAGCAGGGGCTGTCACTCTCAGGTGGTCAGCGCCAGCGGCTCGCCCTGGCCCGAGCCGTCCTCGCCCGTCCGGCCGTCCTCGTCCTCGACGACACCCTCTCGGCCCTCGACGTGCACACCGAGAAGCTCGTCGAGGAGGCGCTGTCGAGGGTCCTCTCGGAGACCACCGGCCTCGTCGTGGCGCACCGCGCCTCGACGGTGATGCTCGCCGACCGCGTCGCGCTCCTCGAGCACGGCACCATCACCCACGTCGGCACCCACCGCGAGCTGCTCGACGGCGTCCCGGCCTACCGCGAGCTGCTCGCGGCCGACGCCGTGGAGGAGGCGGAGGCCTCCGCGACGGGCGGCCGCGCCACCGACGCGACCCAGGAGGTGCCGGCATGACCGCCTCGGCCCAGCAGTGGCGCGGCGTCGCCGCCGACGACATCGACGGCGACCTGACGGCCGAGACCTCCGCCCGGCTCGCCGGCCGCTCCAGGCGGCTGCTGCGCGACGTGCTCCGGCCGTGGCGCCCGGCGCTCTGGTGGCTCATGGTCGTCGTCGTCATCGAGAACGCCGCTCGGCTGTCGATCCCGTACCTCGTCAAGGTGGGCATCGACACCGGCATCCCGCCGATCCGGGAGTCGGGCGACCTCGGCCCGCTCCTGCTCGTCGTCGGGCTCGTCCTCGTCGCCACGCTGACGCAGGCGGTCTCGCGCAACCTCTTCCTCGTGCGCTCCGGCCTGATCGGCCAGGACATCCTGCTGTCGATCCGGCGACGCGTCTTCCGCCACTTCCAGCACCTGAGCCCGGCCTTCCACGACCGCTACACGTCCGGGCGGGTCATCTCCCGGCAGACCTCCGACGTCGACGCCATCTACGAGATGCTCGAGACCGGGTTCGACGGGCTCGTCACGGCCGCGCTGACCCTCGTGGGCACCTCCGTGCTGCTGCTCGTCCTCGACGTCAAGCTCGGCCTCGTGGCGCTGCTCTGTGGCCCCGCCCTCGCGCTGCTGACCAACTGGTTCCGCAAGGAGTCGGCCAAGAGCTACCGCGCCACCCGAGAGAAGGTCGCCCTCGTCATCGTCCACTTCGTGGAGTCGATGAACGGTATCCGGGCCGTGCAGGCCTTCCGCCGCGAGCCGCGCAACCAGGCGATCTTCGAGGACGTCAACGACCAGTACCGCCGGGCCAACCTCGTCGCGTTCCGGCTCGTGGCGTGGTTCATGCCGGGCATCCGGCTCATCGGCAACGTCACGATCGCCGTCGTCCTGGTCTACGGCGGCTACCTCGCCTACCAGGGCGAGGTCACCGTCGGGGTCCTCGCGGCCTTCCTGCTCTACCTGCGCCAGTTCTTCGAGCCGATGATGGAGATCTCGCAGTTCTACAACACCTTCCAGTCGGCCTCGGCCGCGCTCGAGAAGCTCTCCGGGGTGCTCGAGCAGGTGCCCGACGTCCCGGAGCCCACCGACCCCCTGCCACTCGTGGCTCCCCGGGGCGAGATCCGGTTCGACGACGTCCGCTTCGAGTACGTCGCCGGCACCGCGGTCCTTCCCGGTCTCGACCTGACCGTGCCCGCCGGGCAGACGGTCGCGCTCGTCGGCACGACCGGTGCCGGCAAGACCACCATCGCCAAGCTCGCCACCCGCTTCTACGACCCGACCTCCGGGACGGTGAGCCTCGACGGGGTCGACCTCACCCGGCTGGCATCCGACGACCTGCACCGCGCCGTCGTCATGGTGACGCAGGAGAACTACCTCTTCAGCGGCACCGTCGCCGACAACATCCGTTTCGGCCGGCCCGACGCCACCGACGACGAGGTCGAGGCGGCGGCCCGCTCGATCGGCGCGCACGAGTTCATCGCGGAGCTGCCGCAGGGGTACGCCACGCCGGTGTCCAACCGGGGTGGGCTGCTGAGCGCCGGTCAACGCCAGCTCGTCGCCTTCGCGCGCGCCTTCCTCGCCGATCCCGCGGTGCTCATCCTCGACGAGGCGACGTCCTCGCTCGACGTCCCCTCCGAGCGGCTCGTGCAGCAGGCGCTGGGGACGATCCTCGCCGGGCGCACCGCCATCGTCATCGCGCACCGCCTCTCGACGGTCGAGATCGCCGACCGGGTGCTCGTGCTCGAGCACGGCCGCATCGTCGAGGACGGGACGCCCCACGACCTCGTCGCGGCCGGCCACGGCCGTTACTCGGACCTGCACCGAGCCTGGGTCGACTCGCTCGCCTGACCCGAGTCAGCCGGCCCGACCCCGCCGGTCACCGCGACCCCGCCGGTCGCGCGTCCCCGGGCGCTCGTCGTCGTCTAACGCGGCGTTCGGCCGCGAACTCCGTGTTCGAGCAGAACTTTCGCCACCGAACGCGGCGTTCGGTGGCGAAAGCGAGGGGGATGGGGTCGGGGTCAGTCGGGTCTGTCGGGTCGGTCAGCGGCCGGCGGGAGTGAGGCCGAGCGAGCGGCCGGCGAGGCCGCGGGCACGCGAGCCGAGCGTGCGGGCGATGCCGCGCAGCGCGACGGCAGCAGCGGTGTCGGGATCGCCGAGCACGACCGGGGTGCCGTTGTCGCCGCCCTCACGCAGGCGCGTGTCGAGGGGGATCTGGCCGAGCAGCTCGACCGGGGCACCGATGCTCTTCGTCAGCGAGTCCGCGACCGCCTGCCCGCCGCCCGAGCCGAAGATCTCCTGGCGGGTGCCGTCCGGCAGCTCGAGCCAGCTCATGTTCTCGATGACGCCGACGACCCGCTGGTGGGTCTGCAGGGCGATCGAGCCGGCCCGCTCGGCCACCTCGGCGGCGGCCTGCTGCGGGGTCGTCACGACGAGGATCTCGGCCGTCGGGATGAGCTGCGCTACCGAGATCGCGATGTCGCCGGTGCCGGGCGGCAGGTCGAGCAGGAGGACGTCGAGATCGCCCCAGAAGACGTCGCCGAGGAACTGCTGGAGCGCGCGGTGCAGCATCGGGCCACGCCACACGACGGGCTGGTTGCCGGGCACGAACATGCCGATCGAGATGACCTTCACGTCGTGGCTGATGGGCGGCAGGATCATGTCGTCGACCTGCGTCGGTCGCTGCTCGACGCCGAGCATGCGCGGCACCGAGAAGCCGTAGACGTCGGCGTCGACGACGCCGACCCGCAGGCCCTGCGCGGCCATCGCGGCGGCGAGGTTGACGGTCACCGATGACTTGCCGACGCCGCCCTTGCCCGAGGCGACGGCATACACCCGCGTCAGGCTGTTGGGCCTGGCGAAGGGGATCTCCTTCTCCGGGGCGCCGCCACGCAGCTGCGAGCGCAGCTCGGCGCGCTGCTCGTCGCTCATGACGTCGAGCTCGACCTCGACCGAGGTCACGCCGTCGAGGGCGAGGAGCGCGTTGCTCGAGTCCTTGGTGAGCGTCTCCTTCATGGGGCAGCCGGAGACGGTGAGGAAGATCGCGAGGTCGACCTTGCCGGTGTCGTCGATCTCGACCGACTTGACCATGCCGAGCTCGGTGATCGGCTTGCGGATCTCGGGGTCGTTGACCTTCGACAGCGCCGTGAGCATGGCGTCACGGCTGGGCAGTGCGGCGACAGACATGTGTTCCATCGTATGCCGCCGTGCCGGGCCCCCGGACCACGGCCGGGGTGCGCTCGCTCACGGTCGGTGCCGGTTGTCCTTGGGCTCGTCGTCGGCGCCGCGGACGATCCCGCGGTCCTCCATCTCCTCGAGCAGCGAACGCAGCTCGGAGCGCACGAAGTCACGCGTGGCCTGCTCACGCAGCGCGAGCCGCAGCGAGGCCACCTCGCGGGTCAGGAACTCGGTGTCGGCGAGGTTGCGCTCGTCGCGGGCCCGGTCCTGCTCGAGGGCCACGCGGTCGCGGTCGGCCTGACGGTTCTGCGCGAGCAGGATGAGCGGCGCGGCATACGACGCCTGGAGGCTCAGCATGAGCGTCAGGAAGATGAACGGGAACTCGTCGAAGACGAGGGCCGGGGGCGCGAGGACGTTCCACGCGATCCACGCGGCGACGAAGACCGTCATGCCGATGAGGAACTGGGCGGTGCCCATGAAGCGGGCGAACTGCTCGGACAGGACGCCGAAGGCCTCCTGGGTCAGGGTGATCCGCGGCAGGACCCGGGCGCGCTTCTCCTGGGGCTGGTCGAGCTTGTCTCCGCGGACCGCCCGGGCGCCGGGACGACGCTCGGCGCGCTCGCTCACGGCTTCACCCCCAACTCGTGCCGCTCCTCACGCCAGTCCTCCGGGAGGATGTGGTCGAGCACGTCGTCGACGGTGACCGCTCCGATGAGGCGTCCGTCGTCGTCGACGACGGGCAGCGAGACGAGGTTGTAGGTCGCGAGGGTGCGCGTCACCGTCTCGAGCGACGCGGTGGCCACGACGGGCTCGATCTCCTTGTCGATGATCGACCCCACGGCGCCGTGCGGCGGCTCGCGCAGCAGGCGCTGGATGTGGACGAGGCCGAGGTAGCGGCCGGTCGGGGCCTCGAGCGGCGGGCGGCAGACGTAGACCATCGACGCGAGCGCCGGGGCGAGCTCCTCGCGACGCACCGTCGCGAGCGCCTCGGCGATGGTCGCCTCGGGGCCGAGGATGACGGGCTCGGTCGTCATCATGCCGCCGGCGGTCTTCTCGTCGTACGCGAGCAGGCGACGCAGGGGAGCGGCCTCGTCGGGCTCCATGAGCTGGAGCAGCTCCTCCGCCTGCTCGGGCGGCAGGTCGGCGAGCAGGTCGGCGGCATCGTCGGGCTCCATCGCCTCGAGGACGTCGGCGGCGCGCTCGTTGGCCAGGCCGGCGAGGATCTCGACCTGGTCGTCCTCCGGCAGCTCCTCGAGGACGTCCGCGAGGCGCTCGTCGTCGAGCGCGGCGGCCACCTCGGCCCGGCGCTTGGGGTTGAGGTCGTGGATGACCTCGGCGAGGTCGGCGACCTTGAGGTCGTCGTAGGTCTCGAGGAGGCGCTCGGCGCTCTGGGCGCCCGCCTGCTCGTGGAGGCCGACGACGTCGCGGATGTCGACGAGCATCGTCTTGCCCGACCGGCGACGCGTGAGCCGGGACATCGCCTTCGAGGCCGACGAGACCCCGGCCGGTGCCTGCCGGACGAAGACCCGGGTGCCGAGCCAGTCGCGGCGCGGACCCTGCTCGATGGCGAGGTCCTCGACGAGCGAGTCGGCGAAGCCGGCCTCGACGGCCTCGGCGGTCGTGACGCGGACGGTCCGGTCGAACAGCTCGGCGGCGACGAGGACCTCGTTGGTCCGCTGCTCGAAGCGGCGCATGTTGACCAGGCCCGTCGTGATGACGGCGCCGGCGTCGATCGAGGTCACCCGGGTCATCGGCACGAAGACGCGGCGGCGACCGGGCACCTCGACGACGAGGCCGATGACGCGGGGCTCGGGTCGGTTGACCGAGAACATCACGACGACGTCGCGGACGCGCCCGACCTGGTCACCGAGCGGGTCGAAGACGCTCAGTCCGGTCAGGCGCGCGACGAAGACGCGGGTGCTCGCACTCATGGCCCAAGGCTATGGGGTCAGCGTCCGCGGCGACGGGTGCCACGTCGCTGGCGCTTCTTGCGCAGCTTCGCTCGCTCCTTCGCGGCACGTCTGCCGGCCTTGACCTCGTCCCGGGCGCGCTTGCGCTCGGCCTTCTCCTCACCGCGCCCACCCCAGTGCCACGGGCGCCACGACGTCGTCGTCGCGGCAGTGCGCGCCGGGGGCTCGCGGTGGTCGTGGGCGGCATAGGCCCCGGGGGACTCGAGCGGGCTGTCGAAGGGCACGAGCGCGGTGACGGTGCACTCCGCCGCCCAGCGGGTCAGGGAGTCGTCGACCGAGTTGAGTCGCGACGCCCGGAGCAGGTCGGCGGCGCGCTGCCACTCGGGGGTCCCGGGCTCGAGGACGTGGACGTGCGCGCGGACCGTGAGCAGGCGGCCCCCGGTGTCCTTGCTGCGCAGGATCACCCTGACCTCCTTGGGCAACCACGGCAGCGGCTGCTCGCCCGGTCCGCTGACGACGAGGGCAGCCCCGTCGTCCCACACGTGCCAGGCCGGCCACGTACGGTCGTCGGCGACCTCGATCCAGAGCAGACCGGACTTCGCCATCGCCTCGCCGAGCAGGGCGGCCGCTGAGGCGGCGGCCGCGTCCGACTGCGAGTCGGACTGGGGGTCGGGCGCTGGCGCGGACGGCACCTGATCGGTGCCGGTCTCCGTGCTCTTCTTCGGGCTCGTCCCTGCGCCGTGCTCGGTCACAGGCTCGGTCGCGCGCTCGGTCACACCGCCACCTTAGTGATCCCGCCCTCATCGGCGGCGCGCGTGACTGTCGTCATAACGCGGGCCGTCCGGGCGTTGCTACGTTGACGCCCATGCGCAGCGCCAAGGACTTCTTCCGGCCGCTCGCGGTGGGGGCACCGACGCCCCTGACGCAGGTGCCGGCCCGCCCGTCCCGGGTCATCCACTTCTTCGACCCGAGCAACCCGAAGATGGCAGCCAAGGTGCCGGACCTCGTCGGGACCGTCGACGTGCTCCTCGGCAACCTCGAGGACGCCGTCAAGGCCGACCGCAAGGAGGCGGCCCGCGCCGGCCTCGTCGACATCGCGAGGGCCACCGACTTCGGCGAGAACACCCAGCTCTGGACGCGCATCAACGCGCTCGACAGCCCGTGGGCGCTCGACGACCTCACGACCCTCGTCACGGAGATCGGCGACAGGCTCGACGTCGTCATGGTGCCGAAGGTGCAGGGCGCCGAGGACATCCACTACGTCGACCGGCTCCTCGCCCAGCTCGAGGCGAAAGCCGGCCTGACCCGTCCGATCCTCGTGCACGCGATCCTCGAGACGGCGCGCGGCATGGTCAACGTCGAGGAGATCTGCGGCGCCTCGCCGCGCATGCAGGGCCTGTCGCTGGGCCCGGCCGACCTCGCGGCAGACCGACGCATGAAGACGACCCGCGTCGGCGGCGGGCACCCCGGCTACCTCGTGCGCACCGACCCCGTCGACGGAGACATCACGGGAGCGCGCGCCACGGCGCAGCAGGACCTCTGGCACTACACGATCGCCCGCATGGTCGATGCGTGCGCCATGCACGGGATCTACCCGTACTACGGACCGTTCGGCGACATCCAGGACGTCGTCGCGTGCGAGGACCAGTTCCGCAACGCCTTCCTCCTCGGCTGCGTCGGCACGTGGTCGCTGCACCCGGTGCAGATCGAGATCGCCAAGCGAGTCTTCAGCCCGTCGGCCGAGGACGTCACGCACGCTCGCCGCGTCGTCGCCGCCATGGGCGACGGCACGGGTGCCGTCATGCTCGACGGCAAGATGGAGGACGACGCGAGCCTCAAGCAGTGTCTCGTCATCGTCGAGCTCGCCGAGCGCCTGTCCCAGACCGACCCCGCGCTCGCCGAGCTGTATGCCGTCGAGCCCGCCACGCAGGAGGGCTGACTGCCGTGCCCGTCGAGACCGACGCATACCGCCCGCGCCGCTCGGTGCTCTACATGCCGAGCTCCAACGAGCGCGCACTGGAGAAGGCGAAGACCCTTCCGGTCGATGCCCTCATCCTCGACCTCGAGGACGCCGTCGCGCCCGACGCCAAGGAGCAGGCGCGCGAGAAGGCTTGTGCCGCAGTGCAGTCCGGAGAATACGGCCGCCGCGAGGTGACGATCCGGATCAACGGCCTGGGGTCGCAGTGGCACGACGCCGACCTCTCGGCGGCGGGCGCCGCCGGACCTGACGCGATCGTCGTGCCCAAGGTCGGCTCGGCCGACGAGGTGCGCGGCCTCGTCGCCGCGATGGAGGCCGCCGGCGCTCCGGGGCACACGCGGCTCTGGGCGATGGTCGAGACGCCGGTGGCCGTGCTGCACGCCGAGGAGATCGCGCGCGCGTCCGACCGGCTCGGCTGTCTCGTGCTCGGCACGAACGACCTCTACAAGGAGCTCGGAGCGAGCTACGCCCCCGGGCGGGCCGCGATCCAGACCTCGCTCCAGCTCGCGGTCCTCGCGGCGCGGGCCGCCGGGGTGGCCGTCCTCGACGGCGTCTACAACGACGTGAAGGACGCCGAGGGCTTTCTCGCCGAGGCGCACCAGGGCCGGGAGATGGGCTTCGACGGCAAGACGTTGATCCACCCGGGGCAGGTCGAGACGTGCAACGAGGTCTTTGCCCCGAGTGCCGAGCAGGTGGAGCAGGCGCGGGCCGTGATCGAGGCCTTCGAGACCGCGCAGGCGGAGGGCAAGGGCGTCGTCACCCTCGACGGGAGGCTCATCGAGAGCCTGCACGTCGACACCGCCCACAAGGTCCTCGCCACCGCCGAGGCCATCGCCGCGCTGTCCTGACGAGACCGCCGACCACTCGCGCGGCGGAGCGGGGTGCCGTCGCAAAACGAGGTGTGTGCTCGTCCGGTGACGGTGTTGGATCAAGACATGTCGATCGAGCTGAGCGCGCCGGGAGTCCATGGCCTCGTCGAGACCGTGCACGCGATGCGCGAGTGGCAGCAGGACGGGATGCCGGTCCAGCTGCACCCCGGCGACCTCGGCTGGAACTGGAGCTTCGGCGCCGCCACGACCGCGGCGGCCGTTCGCACGTGGAGCCGCGACGGGCGCCTCGTCGCCGTCGGGTTCCTCGACGACCCGCGCGTGCTCCGGATGGCGATCGCGCCGGAGTCCGGTGACGACGAAGAGCTGGCGCAGCAGCTGCTCTCCGACGTGTCGCGCCCCGAGCGTGGCGTGCTGCCCGCCGGGGAGGCCTCGGTCGAGGCGCGTTTCGGTGATGCCTTCCGCGCCTCCCTCGCGGCCGATGGGTGGGCCGAAGGAGACCCGTGGACGCCGCTCGTCCGTGACCTGGCCGAGCCCGTCGAGGACAGCGGACTGCGCGTAGAGGTCGTCGGCACAGACCCGGGGCCGGAGCGGCTCCGGGACCGGGTGGCGGTCCAGCGCGCGTCGTTCGAGACCTCGACGTTCAGCGAGGACCGTTGGCGGGAGATGGCCTCCGGGCCGGCCTACGCCGACGCGAGGTGCCTCGTCGCCTACGACGCGTCCGGAGCCGCGGTGGCCACCGCCACGGTGTGGTCGGCCGGCCCGGGCCGACCCGGTCTCATCGAGCCGTTGGGGGCGCACCGCGACCACCGGGGCCGCGGCCACGGACGCTCGATCACCCTCGCGTGCGCGGCCGCCCTCCGGGAGCTCGGCGCGTCGAGCGCCCTGGTCTGCACTCCGAGCTCCAACGTCGGTGGTGTCGCCGCCTACGTCTCGGCCGGCTTCCGCCGCCTGCCGGACTCCCACGACCTGCACCGCACTGCGTGAGGCGGGGCGTCAGGACCGGGCTGCGGCCCACGTCATCTCGGCGCTGATGTTGCCCCTCCAGAAGTCGTCGTCGTGACCACCCGGGGTGAAGTGGGCCTCGCTGCCCGGAAGGCGCTGGGCCAGAAGGCGGTTCGCGGCGATGAACGGGTCGGCTGCGCCGCAGTCGAGCCTCACCGGAATGCCCCGCAGCCGGTCCAGTCGGTTGAAGACCGAGTGCCGGTCGAAGTCGGCCCGCCCGTCGTAGGCCCGGGCAGGCGTCTCGCTGCCCTTCCGCCAGAGCGCCGCGCTCGCGGCGACGACGCCGCTGACGCGAGGACGCCCGAGCTCGCTCGCGATGAGGAGCGCACCGAAGCCGCCCATCGACCACCCGAGCAGGACGACCGGCGACGAGGGCGGCAGCCTGCAGGCCTCGAGCGCCATCGGCACGAGCTCGTCACGGACCATGGCCCCGGTGTCGCTGCCGTCGCGGCGTGGGTGCCAGTAGCTGTTGCCCCCGTCGACGGAGACCAGCGCCATCCTCGTGGGCTCGACGGCATCGCCGAAACCGAGGTTGAACGCGTCATCGGCGCCCCCTCCGAAACCGTGCAGCGCCACGACGAGGCCACGCGGTCGGCTCGCGCGGGGCACGGCCAGCCGCCAGCGCGGGGCCTCGACGCCGAAGTGGTTCGAGAGCACCCCCTCGCTGGGGATCGGCCCGTCCGTGGCGGAGCAGCCGCCGAACCCGGTCGTCGCCGTCGCCAGCCCGAGCGCCGCGAGCAGGACGACGCGTCGAGACGGCCCGGTGTCGGAGGACATGCGGGGAGCGTAGGACTCAGGCGGCCTCTCGACGGGGCGACGCGCGCCGGGACGCACCCGGCATACGGGAACCGCCCCGAGCGGTGTGGTCGGCGCGGCGATGCGCTCCCGGGACGGCGCCCCGCGCTGGCTTCCTTCAGTCTGCCCATCGGCTTCGTTCGCCGGGGGACACTCTGACCGCCTCGCACGTTGGACCAGGCGTGGGCCAGCAGATGCAGTCAGGGGAGCCGGCGGCCCGGCGCCCCGACCCGAACGCGCCGCGGTCGGGTCAGAGCGGACTGACCCGCCGGCGCCTGCTCACCCTCGGCGCGGTGGGTGCCGTCGCCGCCGGAGGGGCGTATGCCGTGTCGCGCGGTCCCGGCCTCGCGTCCCTCCCGCAGCTGACGGGTCTGGGCGAGCCGACGCCGCCGGAGCTGCGCATCGACCCGCAGCCCGTGGACCGCTCGGCCCTGCAGGCGAGGCGGCGCATCGGGGCCGCGGCGTACGTCTACGAGGTGACGGCCCGTCCCGCCAGGTACTACGTCACCGAGCAGTTCGGGGCGCGCCTGGACCAGTGGCTGGCCCTGCACCGGCGCCACGTCGGGCAGGTGCCCGACGAGGTGCGCTGCTACGGGGGCTGGGTCCGCGGCAGGGCGACGTCCTGGCACAGCTCGGGGGAGGCCATCGACATCGCGCGGCTGCGCGCCGACGGACGCGACCTGACGAGCCTGCGCTACGACCTGTGGCGTGACGCGCCGGCACCCGAGCTGCGGCGTCGCCTCGCCCTCTACTGGCGCACGGCCGCCGGGCTGCACCACGAGTTCGCCGACGTGCTGACCTACCTCTTCGACGCGGCGCACAGCAACCACATCCACGTCGACCTCGGCCGGTTCGGACCGGAGCGTCCGCGCCTGATCCGCCGTTCCGACGCCCAGGTGCAGGCCGTCCAGGCGATGTGCCGGCAGGTCTGGGGTCGCACCGACGTGCAGATCACCGGCGACTTCGACGACGTGACCCGGGAGGCGACGAGCCGCATCCTCGAGCAGGCCGGCAGCCCCGGGGAGCTCGGCGACAGCCGGGAGGCCTGGCAGGCCTTCATGGTCGCCACCATGGAGCAGGCCCAGCCGGAAACGAGGTGACGGCGCCCCCGGAGCCGATCATAGGATCGGGCCCATGGCCAAGACCGTGCTCACCCCCCAGTCCGAGGACTTCCCCCGGTGGTACCAGGACATCGTCGCCAAGGCGGAGCTGGCCGACAACGGTCCGGTGCGCGGCACCATGGTCATCCGACCGTACGGCTACGCGATCTGGGAGCGGATGCAGGCCGACATGGACCGGCGCATCAAGGAGGCCGGTGCACGCAACGCCTACTTCCCGCTCTTCATCCCGGAGTCCTACCTCAGCCGCGAGGCCGAGCACGTCGAGGGGTCAGCCCCGAGCTCGCGGTCGTGACCCACGCGGGGGGCAAGGAGCTCGAGGAGAAGGTCGTCGTGCGCCCGACCTCCGAGACGGTCATCGGTGAGTACATGGCGAAGTGGACGCAGAGCTACCGCGACCTGCCGCTGCTGCTCAACCAGTGGGCCAACGTCGTGCGGTGGGAGCTGCGCCCGCGGATCTTCCTGCGCACGAGCGAGTTCCTCTGGCAGGAGGGCCACACGGCGCACGCCACCGAGGAGGACGCGCGCCTCTACGCGAAGCGGATCCACGAGGAGGTCTACGCGCCGTTCATGCGCGAGATGCTCGCCATGCCCGTCGTCCTCGGTCGCAAGACGAAGCGCGAGCGTTTCGCCGGTGCGACGAACACCCTCGCGCTGGAAGGGATGATGCGCGACGGCAAGGCCCTGCAGATGGGCACGAGCCACGAGCTCGGCCAGAACTTCGCCAAGGCCTTCGACATCACCTACCTGTCCGAGCAGGGCCGCCAGGAGACGTGCTGGACGACGTCGTGGGGCAGCTCGACCCGCATGCTCGGCGGCCTCATCATGGGCCACGGTGACGACCACGGTCTGCGTGTGCCGCCGAGGCTCGCTCCCGTCCAGGCGCTCGTCATGGTCGTCAAGGACGGCGAGGGCGTGGTCGAGGCAGCGCGTCAGGTCGTCGCCGACCTCCTCGCGCGCGGGGTGCGGGCCGAGCTCGACGCCCGTGTCGACACGCCGTTCGGACGTCGCGCCGTCGACGCCGAGCTCAAGGGCATCCCGCTGCGGGTCGAGGTCGGTCCCCGCGACCTCGCCGAGGGCTCGGTCACCGTCGCCCGGCGCATCGCCGGTGGCAAGTCGTCGGTGCCGCTGGGCGGCGTCGTCGACACGGTGACCGGGGCGCTCGACGAGGACCACGACGCGCTGTATGCCGCCGCGCTCGCCCACCGCGACACGAACACCGCCGCCGTGAGCAGCATCGAGGAGGCCGCCGAGGCGGCTCGCAGCGGCTGGGCCACCATCCCGTGGTCGACGCTCGGTGAGGACGGAGAGTCGCAGCTCGCGGAGTCGGCCGTCACGGTGCGGTGCCTGACGATGCCCGACGGCACCGTGCCGACCGCGGAGTCCGACGACGGCGTGCTCGCGGTCGTCGGACGCGCGTACTGACGTGCCGCCCGCCGGTCCGTCGGCCACCGGCGTGGTGCCGCGCACACCCGGGCCGGGAAGACACCGGGCTGAGGGATGGTTGACGAGTGCGTGAGGACGGCGATCGAGACGTGAGCGACGAGACGGTGGTCAGCGGACGGCATACGCCCGCGGTTCCCTTGGCGCCGACGGCGCAGCCGGAGACGCTGACGCCCCTGCTGCGCGACCGCGAGAGCGTCATGGTCTACGACCGCTCGCACGTCCTCGGCCCCGACGCCCTGCGCGCGATCCTCGAGGCCGCGCGGTGGTCGCCGTCGGCCGGCAACTCGCAGCCCTGGGGCTTCATCGTCGGCCGGCGCGGCGACGACACCCACGCCGCCATGGTCGAGGTCCTCTCGTCGGCGAACCAGGTGTGGGCGCCGTCCGCCTCGGCGATCATCCTGACGCTGCACCAGGTCGCGACCGACGAGGACCACGAGCTCGCCTACAGCGACTACGCGATGTTCGACCTCGGGCAGGCGGTCGCCCACATCACCGTGCAGGCGCGCTCGATGGGCCTGCAGGTGCGTCAGTTCGGCGGCTTCGACCACGCGGCGGCGACGGAGCGGTTCGCCGTGCCGCCGCACTGGGCGGTCACGACGGGCATCGCCCTCGGACTGCCCGCCGGCCCGGACGACGACGGCCAGATGCCGGACTGGGTGCTGGCGCGGGCGCGGCTGCCCCGGTCCCGCCTGCCGCTCGAGGCGTTCGTCCACTCCGGGAAGTTCGGCCACCCGGCGGACTTCCTCACCGACTGACCGAGAGCGCCCGCACGGACGATGGAGGCCGCCCCACGAACGGGTGGCCTCCATCTGGTCCATGGCCCTTCGGTGTGACGACGGGCGTCCTCACCACCGCGACGTCGCCGCCGCGATGAGGTCCCCGAAGAGCAGGCCCTCGTCGACCGCATACCCACGACGGGTGAACCAGTCACACATGTTGTGTGCGTCGCGCTCGAGGAACTCCGGCCCGTGCGGGTTGCCGATGACGTCGACGACCTGCGGCCAGTCGATGAGGACGAGCCGCGCGTCGTCCCCCTCGCCTTCGAGCAGCACGTTGTACGGGGAGAGGTCACCGTGCGCCCAGCCGAGCTCGGCGAGCCGCAGCATCGCCTCACGCAGCTGCTCGAAGAGCACCGGTAGCAGCTCCGGGTCCGGACGCACCTGGGCCAGCCGCGGCGCGGCCTGCCCGTCGGGGGTGCCGATGAACTCCATCAGCATCTCGTCGTCGGACATCTGCACCGGGTAGGGCACCGGAAGCCCCTCGTGCCAGAGGCGGACCAGCGTCTCGAACTCGGCGAAGGCCCAGAGGCCGCTGATCAGCTCCTTTCCGAACGCGGTGCGCGTCCGCATGGCCCGGGTCTCGCGCGACTTCCGCACGCGCCGCCCCTCGAGGTATCCCGAGTCACGGTGGAACATGCGGTGCTTGCTCGACCGGTAGCGCTTGCCGGCCATGAGCACGTCCCGGTCGGAGGTTCCGGGCACCCACCGTCGAACGAGGTGGACGTCCGCCTCCTTGCCGGTCTTGAGCACCCCGAGGTCGGCCTCGACCGCGCCGAGGTCGGTGATGACCCAGTCGGGGCGCGGCTTCGGGCCGTGGGTGGCTCCGTCCCAGCTCGACCACCGGTCGCCCTCGGGAGGGCCGCCGGGGTCGGTGTCGACCGCGTACTGCTCGTCGTCGAGGCCGAGGGTGCGCCGAGCGGTCAGTCGGGTCTCGACGACCGAGAGGTCGTCGTCGTGAAAAGCGTTGGATGACAAGAGAACTCCAAGGAAGAAGAGATGTGGGCGGGCATGCCCGGGGCCGTGATGGTCATGTCACCCTCCTTGGGTCCTGGCACGCGGCCGTGTGCCGCTGTGCTCGCGACGAGACTGGCGCATCGAGCGGGTCCGGCGCAACAGAATTGAATCCGCGCCGCGTTCGAGGCGTTTGCCGCGATCTGTATCACCGAGCACCCCGTTCACCTCTACCGTGGCAAGGAGCAGGGGAGACGTCTCGGAGGGAGCCCAGGTATGCCGTCCGCGTCCTTCGGTGGGGGAGCGGTGCGCGTGCGCGCGCCCCGCGGCTACGACGCGTCCGCCGCGACCGACCGCACCGACAGGGATCTGCCGACCGGCGACCGGCGGGCGGCCGAGCGGGCCGCCCTCGTCGAGGCCCTGCGCACCGACGACTTCGTGGTCGTCGATCGAATCGACCTGACACCACAGCGATCTCGCGATCTTGGTGGTCCGGCGCCGGCCAACAGGGCGGCCACCGTGAAGCTCGACGTCGATGTGCCGGCCGGCAACGACGCCGTCGTCCTGCTCGAACGCGACGGGGTCTACTCGTGGCACCTGCCGGTCGACGCTGCCGAGCGCACGCGGTCGATCGACCCCGGCCCCCGCACGGTGTCGTTCGCCCTGTCGGTGCAACCGGAGCGCCCGCGGCGTCCGCGCCCGCGATCACGAGGCCTCGACGGACCTGGCGCGGCAGCGGCCGACCGCGGGCTGCTCGGCGACCTCGCCCACGGCGTTCTCCAGGCGATCGTGCTGCGCTTCGCGGCGCCCGTCATCGTCGACAAGGTCGTCGAGCGACTCGAGTCAGGCGTGCGCACCGGGCTCGTCCACGTCACGGGGGGAGCACTCGACGCGTGGAAGCCGGTCGGCTCGCTCGCGGAGGTGGGTCTCCCCACGGACCGTGCGGCACGGGTCCTGCTCCTCGTCCACGGCACGTTCTCCTCGACGACCAGCGCCTTCGGGGCTCTCGCCGTCACACCCGGCGCGGAGGGCTTCGTCGACACCCTCGTGTCCGCGTACGACGCCGTCATCGGCTTCGACCACCGCACGCTGAGCGTCGACCCGGAGCGCAACGCCCGCGACCTGCTCGCGCTGCTCGCGCCCCACGACGGCGAGCTCGTCCTCGACGTCATCACGCACAGCCGCGGCGGGCTGGTCACGCGGTCGTTCGTCGAGTCGGTGCTGCCGGGTGCGGGACTGCGCGTCGCCGTCGACTCCATCGTCTTCGTGGCCTCCACCAACGGCGGCACCCACCTCGCCGACCCCGAGCGCTGGCACGACCTCGTCGACCTCTACACGAACCTCGTCATGGTGACCGCGGCCGGTCTCTCGCTCGTGCCCGGTGGTGCCCCCTTCGCAGCCGTGGTCAGCGGTGTCGTCCGTGGCGTCGGCGCGCTCGTGAAGTACCTCGTGTCGTACGCCGCCGGCAACGACGGCGTGCCCGGCCTCGCCGCCATGACGCCCGACGGGCCCTTCGTCACGACCCTCAACGAGGACCAGCCGGGCCAGCCCCGGCCCGGGACGAGCTGGTACGTCGTCTCGTCCGACTTCCACGTGTCCCTCTTCGACGACCACCACAACCCGCCCGAGTTCCCCCGCGAGCTCGCGGTCCGTCTCGCCGAGGGATTCGTCGACGGGATCTTCAAGGGGCGCAACGACCTCGTCGTCGACACCGAATCGATGTCGGCGATCGGCCTACCGAGCGGCGGCTACGTGCGGGACACGTTCGCCCTCGGCACCAACGACGTCGTCTACCACGTCAACTACTTCTCACAGCTCTCGGTCATCGGCGCGATCTCGCAGTGGCTGCCGCTCGGGCTCGGCGCGTCCGACGAGGAGGCGCACCTGCCCGGGTGGATGACCGCGGGTCCGGTGCTCGGCGCCGACGGCGGTGGTGACGAGCGTGGACTCGAGATGGCCGAGGTGGACGCGCCGACCACCGCAGCCCGACCGCCGACGGCCGCCCGTCCGCCGTCCGCGACCAGGCCTCCGGGCACGGATGCCCGCCCGCCGGCGCGACCATCCACCGGCCCCCGGGCGGAGCCGCCGTCGATGGCGGGCGGCAGGGGCGCGACGGCGAAGACGGCGACGGCCAAGAGGGCGACGGCGAAGAAGGCGACGGCGAAGAAGGCGACGGCGAAGAAGGTGGCACGCCGCGACCGGATGAAGCCGCCGAGCGCTGGACCCACGAGTCCTCTCGAGGGCACGACGGAGGCCGAGCTCGCGGCGGAGATGCCCTCCACGGTGTCCCCGGGTGCCGACGCCACGGT
Organism: Terrabacter sp. Ter38; assembly: GCF_024519435.1. GTDB lineage: Bacteria > Actinomycetota > Actinomycetes > Actinomycetales > Dermatophilaceae > Terrabacter. The sequence continues at coordinate 986,613 of NZ_JALJRZ010000001.1, read as the reverse complement.
GCGGGTCCGGCTGGCACGGCAGACGCTGGCACCGACGGAGGGCACGGTTCACGTCTCGAGGACGGTCCACGTCGACGCCGAGCGCCCGATCAGCGTGCAGGTCTACGCCAAGGACAACGTGCAGGTCCTCGAGACCGACGCCAAGGTCTTCGGCCTGCCGAGCGGCGACTGGGCCAGCGAGCTGACCTTCCGGGTGCGTGCCCTGGCGCCCGGGCCTGTCGGCGTCTCCGTCGTCCTGCGACAGGGCTGGGTGCCCGTCGCCACGGTCACCCTGGAGTCGACCGCAGCCGCTGCGGGGATGGTCGCCCCGACGCCCGTCACCGCCACGGTCCACGCCGGCATCGACGCCCCAGAGCTCGACGGTCTGCCCTGCCTCGACATCGTCGAGTGCCGGCGGGTCACGGGTGAGCGCGTCTACAGCTATGCGCTCCGGCTCGTGCCGGGCGAGGTCGAGCGGGTCTTCGAGTCGGCGCCGATCCTCGGGCGCGACGAGTTCGTGCGCGACCGGATCGCCGAGGTGGAGCGGGTCATCAAGGATCCCGACCTCACGTCGCGCCAGCGGATGTCGCAGCTGCAGAACACCGGCACCATGCTCTTCGACCAGTTCTTTCCCGAGGACATGCAGGCCTACCTCTGGGAGCACCGCGACCTCGTGCACGACCTCATCGTCTACACCGACGAGCCGTTCGTGCCGTGGGAGCTCGTCCACCTCAAGCCCGCTCGGGGCAAGCGTGGCGCCACTCCACGCTTCCTGGCCTCCGGTGGGCTCGTGCGCTGGCAGCTCGGGAGCTTCCCGCCCCGGGCCGTCCGCGTGCGCCGGGGCCACGCACGGTCGATCTGTCCCGTCTACGCCAACCCGATGTTCAAGAACGACGTCGGTGCGGCCGAGGCCGGCTACCTCAAGGACCGGTTCGGCGCCAAGGCCGTGACGGCCACCCCGAACGGCGTCGAGCGGCTCCTGCGCGGCGGCGGTTTCGACCTGCTTCACTTCTCGGGCCACGGGGCGGCACGTTCCGACGACATCGCCGAGGCGAAGGTGCTGCTCAAGGGCCAGCGGCGCGGCTCCGCCGTGCGCGAGCAGTACCTCAGCTCGACCGACGTCTCCCAGAACCTCGACTGGACCGGACCCGACAGCGTCGGTCCCATCGTCGTCCTCAACGCCTGCCAGACCGGACGGTCCGGCGAGCTCTTCACGACGGTGGGCGGCTTCGCCAAGGCGTTCCTCGACGCCGGAGCGTCGGCCTTCGTCTCGTGCCTGTGGTCCGTCCAGGAGGAGCCGGCTCGGGTCTTCGTCGAGACGCTGTACGAGGAGCTGCTCAAGGGCACGCAGATGTCCCGGGCGAGTGCGCTCGCCCGGGCGGCCGCGCGGGACGCGGGCGACCCGACCTGGCTCGCCTACGTCGTGTACGCGAGACCCGACGCGGTCCTCGAGACAGTGTGAAACGGCATACATCCCAGTCGAACCCGCTCACCCGAGGGGTTCCGAGAAGGAAGGAACGGCCATGGCAAGCAGGGCTCTGTGCGTGGGGATCAACGAGTTCGAGTCGCTGCCGCAGACGAGCTGGCTCAACGGCTGCGTCAACGACGCGAACGACATCTCCAAGGCGCTGCGGCCCCTCGGCTTCACGGCCCGCGCGACGACGGTGCTCACCGATGCCGGCGCGACGAAGAAGGCCGTGATGACGGCCCTGACGACGCTCGTCGACACCGCGAAGGCCGGCGACCACCTGATCTTCACCTTCTCCAGCCACGGCACGCAGGTGCCCAACGAGCCCGGTGGCGACGACGAGCCGGACGGTCTCGACGAGGCCTTCGCGTGCCACGACATCCGTCAGAAGGGCGACCAGTGGGACCGCGACACCGTCATCGTCGACGACGAGCTGCGTGACCTCTTCACCCGGGTGCCCTCCGGTGTCCTGCTCGAGGTGCTGCTCGACACGTGCCACAGCGGGACCGGCCTCAAGGACCTCGACGAGATCCTCCAGGCGCAGCTCCTCGGCCGCAAGCCGCGCTACCTTCCGCCGCCGACTCCTCGAGGTCTCGAGCAGACCCGGTCCATCCGGGCCGTCACGCCCGTGCGCACCGTCGACCGCAAGGCCCTCGTCGAGCTGACGAAGAGCCGCGCCACGGCCTCGAAGCCCGTCCTCTTCGCGGCGTGCAAGCCCAACCAGACGGCGTCGGACGCGACGTTCGAGGGCCGCTCCAACGGGGCCTTCACCTACCTCTTCCTCAAGGCCATGAAGGCCAGCCCGACGGCGTCCCGCACCGATCTGCTCCGCACCGTGACGGCCGGGCTCAAGGACGGCGACTTCAGCCAGCGCTCGACGCTCGAGGGCCCGGTCAAGGCCAAGAAGGTCGCCTTCGGACAGCTGTGGTGAACGCAACGGGCCTGGCCGCGCCGTGACACGGTCCGCCCTGTGCGTCGGCATCAACGAGTTCGCGTCTCTACCCGAGACGGCGTGGCTGCGCGGCTGCGTCAACGACGCCCATGACATGGCCGGGTCGCTCACCGCGCTGCACTTCGTGGCCTCCGACATCGTCGTGCTCTCTGACCGGAAGGCGACCAAGGAAGCGGTGTGGTCGCGGCTCACCCGCCTCGTGTCCGCATCGCGTCCAGGCGACACGGTCGTCTTCAGCATCTCGACCCACGGAGTCCAGGTGCCGAACCTGCCGGGCGACGTCGACGACGAGCCGGACGGCCTCGACGAGGCGTTGGCCTGCGCCGACCTGCGGGCCGGCGCCGACGGCTGGGACCGCGACACCATCATCCTCGACGACGAGTTGCGCGACCTCATGGGCAGCGTGCCCCGCGGGGTGCTGCTCGAGGTGCTGCTCGACACGTGCCACAGCGGCACCGGCCTGAGGGACGTCGAGGGGCCCGCTGGCTCCGGCGCGGGCGGCCCGGCCCAGGGCCGCCCGCGCTTCTTGCCGAGCCCCGTGCAGACCGGTCTGGCCCGACGGCTCGCTCCGGCGGCCCCGCGTCGAGAGGCCGACGCCCGGCGCCGCCCCTACCGGTCGGTGCCCCTGCGGGCGGTCGTCCACTCGGCGTGCCGTCCCGATCAGACCGCGAGGGACGCGACGTTCGACGGGCGCCCCAACGGGGCCTTCACCCACGTCTTCCTCGACGAGCTCACCCGCGACCCCGGCCGGAGCCGGCGGGCCTTGACGTCGGCAGTGTCGACCGCGCTGAAGGAGCAGGGCTTCAGCCAGAGCTCGATGCTCGAGGGTCCGAAGTCGGCGGGACGGGGTGCCTTCCTCTACCCCTGGTGACCCAACGCACAGGTGTCGACACTCACACGCGGGCGCGCTGACCGCGTGCCCGGCGCGACGGCATACTCGATCGCAGTTGTCCGAGAGCCCAGACGCAAGGTGGCGATCCGAGCATGTCCCGACTGCAGCAGACCGACGGCCTCACCGAGGAGCAGACCGAGCTGATCAAGCTCGTTCGTGAGTTCGTCGAGGAGCAGATCATCCCTGTCGCCACGGAGCTCGAGCACCGGGACGAGTACCCGCAGGCCATCGTCGACGGGATGAAGGAGATGGGGATCTTCGGACTGATGATCCCCGAGGAGTACGGCGGTCTCGGCGAGTCCCTGCTGACCTACGCCCTCTGCGTCGAGGAGATCGCGCGCGGCTGGATGAGCGTCAGCGGCATCATCAACACCCACTTCATCGTCGCGTACATGGTGCTCCAGCACGGCACCGAGGAGCAGAAGCAGCACTACCTGCCCAAGATGGCGACGGGCGAGATCCGGGGGGCGTTCTCGATGAGCGAGCCGGGCTGCGGCTCGGACGTGGCCGCCATCAAGACCAAGGCCGTCAAGGGCGACGACGGCGAGTGGTCGATCACCGGGCAGAAGATGTGGCTGACCAACGGTGGTTCGGCCAACCTCGTCGCCGTCCTCGTCAAGACCGACACCGGGGCCGACTCCGTCTACAAGAACATGACGACCTTCCTCGTCGACAAGGAGTCGGGCCTCGGCGAGACCGCCCAGGGCGTCACGGTGCCCGGCAAGATCGACAAGATGGGCTACAAGGGCGTCGACACGACGGAGCTCATCTTCGACGGGCACCGCACCACCGACGCGCAGATCCTCGGTGGCGAGCCGGGCAAAGGCTTCTACCAGATGATGGACGGCGTCGAGGTCGGCCGTGTCAACGTCGCTGCGCGCGGATGTGGTGTCGCGAGAAGGGCTTTCGAGCTCGGCATCTCCTACGCCCAGCAGCGCGAGACCTTCGGCAAGAAGATCGTCGACCACCAGGCCGTCCTCTTCCGCCTCGCCGACATGGCCGTCAAGGTCGAGGCCGCGCACGAGATGATGGTCAAGGCCGCCCGGAAGAAGGACTCCGGCCAACGCAACGACCTCGAGGCCGGCATGGCGAAGTACCTTGCGTCTGAGTACTGCTCGCAGGTCGTCGAGGACAGCTTCCGGATCCACGGCGGCTACGGCTACTCCAAGGAGTACGAGATCGAGCGCCTCTACCGTGAGGCGCCGATGCTGCTCATCGGGGAAGGCACGGCCGACATCCAGCGGATGATCATCGGCCGCCGCCTCGTCGAGGACTACAAGCTCAAGGCCTGAGGGCCCCTCTCCTCCGGGCGGGGATGCGAGGATGGACGTATGAGCCTGCAACCGAAGGGTCCGGGGGGACGCCAGGGATTCGCGACACTCTCTCTGGAGTACCCCATGTCGCTGGGTGTGTTCGAGCAGTACGTCGACGCGCAGAAGGCCGTGGACACGCTGTCCGACAACCAGTTCCCCGTCGAGAACTGCCTCATCGTCGGCACCGACCTCAAGCAGATGGAGCGGGTGACCGCACGCCTCACGTGGGGACGTGTCGCCCTCGGCGGTCTGCTCTCCGGCGTGTGGCTCGGGCTCTTCGTGGGCCTGATCCTCTCGCTCTTCTCCCGCCCCTCGAACCCGTTGACCCTGCTGCTCTCCACCGCCCTCTACGGCGCCGTCTTCGGCCTCATCTGGTCGCTAGTCGGCTACGCCTTCACCCGGGGTGCGCGCGACTTCTCGTCGGTCAGCCAGGTCGTCGCGACGCGCTACGAGGTCTTCTGCGAGCACAAGTTCGCCCAGCAGGGTCGCCAGATCCTGGCCGACGCGGGTATCGACGTCGGTGGCCGGGCGGGCACCGGCATCGCCCCCGTCACTCCGACCTCGCCGCCGATGCAGCCGTCGAGTCCGGACCAGCCGGGCCCGCCGCCTCCCGCCGGCTGACGCAGCTGCAACGAAAGCGCTCGCCCACGTGTCCTTCCGGGTGACGGATCCCCGACAAAGGAGCGCCCGATGCAGTCCCGAAGGCCCCGCCCGTATGCCGTCGGCCGCGTCCTCCTGACCGGCGCGGCCGCCGCGCTCGCGCTCGTCGCGTGCGGCACCACCACCGCGCCCCAGCCGGGAGAGACGTCACTCGCGACCGGCCCGGTCCGGCCGGTCACCGGCCAGCCCGTCGAGGCCGACGGTGCGCTCCGGTGCCCCCAGTCGGTCGGTTCCGTCGACCTGTCGAAGCCCGCGGCCGTCCCGCAGAAGCCGCAGGGCGTCGACGGTGCGGCTCGGCTTCTGCCCGACCGCGACCCGGCCTCGGTCGTCGTGTGCGGCTACCCGACCGCCGACATCAGGAAGCCGCTCTCGGCCCCGTTCCGTCTGGCGAAGCGCACCGTCGCGAGCGTCGGTCAACGGGAGGCGCTCGTGGAGGCGATGACCTGGTCGCCGCGGGTCACGGGTGGGCCCGGGGTGTGCACGCTGATGGCCGGCAACGAGACGGCATACCTCGTCGGGGCGGCCTACGGTGACGCGATCGTGTGGGTCAGCGCGCTGGCCGACGCGAACGCCTGCTCGACGTCGACGAACGGCGACTTCCGGTCGGGTCCCGGCCCGGCGGTGGTGCTCGACCAGATGTTCGGCACGCGCGCCCCTCCGGCCGCCGCCGACGTCGTCGCCTGCAACCGGGCGTCGTGGGGACGCCTCGGCGACGACCGGAGCCTGGCTCCCGACGGCGACCCGACCGTGACGGTGTGCCGTGACGCCGCGGACGGCACCGTGAAGGCGACTCGGCTCGACGCGGCCCAGTCGGCCGAGCTCACCGCGGCGCTCCGTGTCCTGCCGACACGACCGACTGGGCACACCTGCCAGGGCTCGGACAAGGCGAGCGACGGGCGGTTCGCGCTGGTGCTCGCGTATGCCGCCGGGCCGCCGGTGCGCATCAACGTCGACCCGGGCTGCACGCCTTCGGTGCTCGGCTCGGGCCTCGAGTCCCAGGACGCGGGCTCCGTCCTCGACCTCGTCGAGCAGTGGAGCCCGCCGATCCCGGCCCCCGACCCGAACGGCTCGGTGTCGTCGGACGGCTCGGTCGTGCCCTCGCCGCCCGACGTCCCGGCGACCTCCGAGGTCCCGGGCCCCGCCGGCGGTGGGTCCACCGGCAGCACGGGCATCGAGCCCGCGACCCCGACCGAGATCCCGACCGAGGTCCCGACCGAGATCCCGATGACGAAGTGACCCTCCTCCTGACACACCGAACGCGGCGTTCGGTCAGGTGGGGGATCGTCGGTCAGGCGCTCAGGCCTTGGCGCCGCCCCAGATGCGGGCGATCCACTGCTCGACCTCGTCGGAGCTGCGCGGCATGGCGGCCGAGAGGTTCTCGCAGCCGTCCTCGGTGATGAGGATGTCGTCCTCGATGCGCACGCCGTTGCCGCGGAACTCGTCCGGGACGAGCTCGTCGTCGGCCTTGAAGTAGAGGCCCGGCTCGACGGTGAGGACCATCCCGGGCTTCAGCTCGGCGTCGGAGTACTCCTCGCGGGTCGCGAGCGCGCAGTCGTGGACGTCGATGCCGAGGTGGTGGCTCGTGCCGTGCACCATCCAGCGGCGGTGGTGCTGACCGTGGTCGGCGTCGAGCGTGCCCTCGACGTCGACGCCCTCGGGGAGCAGACCCCACTCGTGGAGGTGCTCGGCGATGACCCGGATGGCCGCGGCGTGGACGTCGCTGAACCTGTTGCCCGGCTTGCAGGCCGCGATGCCGGCCTCCTGGGCGGCGTACACGGCGTCGTAGATCTTGCGCTGCGCGTCGGTGAAGGTGCCGCTCACCGGCAGGGTGCGGGTGATGTCGGCGGTGAAGAGCGAGTCGACCTCGACGCCGGCGTCGAGGAGCAGCAGGTCGCCGTCCTTGATGTCGCCGGTGTTCTTGATCCAGTGCAGCGTGTTGGCGTGGTCGCCGCTGGCGCAGATCGAGTCGTAGCCGACACCGTTGCCGTGGTGGCGGGCGTGCAGGCCGAAGACGCCCTCGACCCAGCGCTCGCCGCGGCCGCGGCGGACCGCCTCGGGCAGGTCGGCGATGACGGCGTCGAAGCCCTTGTGGGTGCCGTCGACGGCGTCGCGCATCTGCTCGACCTCCCACTCGTCCTTGACGAAGCGGAGCGTCGAGAGGAACGCAGCGAGCTGCTCGTCGGCCTCCCGCTGGCGGTCGACGCGGGCCTCGGCCTCGGCGGACTCCTGCGTCTCGGCCGCGGCGGCGCGGGCCTTGTCGACGCGGGTCGCGACCTCGGCGTCGGCGTCGCGCACGACGCGGATCGTCACCTGGCCGGCGTCCTTGCCGACGGCCTCACCGAACTCGTCGATGTGACGGGCCGTGACGCCGAGCTCGGACTCGACGTCGGCGAGGGTGGGGCGGGCCCCGACCCAGAACTCGCCGTAGCGCGAGTCGCCGAAGAACTCCTCGGTGTCGCGGTCGGCGAGCGGTCGGAAGTAGAGAACGGCCTCGTGCCCGTCGCCGGCCTCGCCGTCGGCGGAGGCGCGGGGCTCGAGCACGAGCACGGCGTCGGGCTCGCGGTCGCTGCCCAGGCCCGTCAGGTGCGCGAAGGCGCTGTGCGGACGGAAGACGTAGTCGCAGTCGTTGCTGCGCACCTTGAGGCCGCCGGCCGGGACGACGAGGCGCTCACCGGGGAAGGCGGCACTGACGGCGTCACGGCGGCGGGCTGCGTGGTCGGCGACCTCGGCCCGGGGGGTCACCCCGGTGTCGCGCGGTGCCCACCCTGTCGCGACGAAGGCCCGGAACTCGTCGGTCGTCGGGCGCTTGCGGCTCGGAGAGGTCTTCTGCTCTTCACTCATCACCCCGCCATGGTGCCACGCGGCACGGGCACCGCCGAACCAGGTTTCCCCGCGCCCGCGTACGGCCCGTCCCGCTCCCGCCGGGCACCCCGGTGGGGTACCCCCGGGACCACGGCGGTGGCATACGGTCTGGGAGTGGCCCGCACCGACCGACCCGCCCGGCCGACCACCGCCCACCGGAGCCTGCCCTCGCTGAGGGCCAGCACCCGGCGGGCCATGAGACCGAGTGGGCCGCCGACCGACGAGATCCCCATCTGGACGACACCGGACGGGGTCGACTCGGTGACCGCCCAGGCCGTCATCGACCTCGCCATGCGCGCCGGCGTCGCGATGATCGCCACCGGTGCGGCCGCTGCGGACGTCACGGCGACCGTGCTCACCCTGACCAAGGCGTACGGCCTCAGCTCGGTGCACGTCGACGTCACCTACACGTCGGTCACCGTCTCCTACCACCGCGGCCCGAACGCCGACCCGATCACCGTGATGCGCATCGTGCGGTTCCGCGTCCAGGACTACACGCGGCTCGAGCGCCTCCGCGGGCTCATCGTCGACCTCTCGCAGGACCCGGTGCCGGTCGACGAGGCCCGGGTGCGCTTCGACTCGGTCATCACGGCCCCGCACCCCTACCGCCGCTGGCTCGTCACCGTCGCCGGTGGTGCGCTCGCCGCGGGTGCCGCCGGCCTCGTCGGGGCGGGGCCGTTCATCATCCTGCTCAGCTTCCTCACCGCGACCGTCGTCGGCCGTGTCCTCAGCTGGCTCACGGGGGCGGGCGTCGCGGCCTTCTTCGCGCAGTGCGTGGGCGCGGCCATCCCGACCGCGGTGGCGACGCTCGTCGTCGTGGCCCAGTCGGCCGGCATGACCTTCGTCGGCGACGTGTCGCCGTCGCTCGTCGTCGCGTCGGGCATCGTCCTGCTGCTCTCGGGACTGTCGGTCGTCGGCGCCGCCGAGGACGCCCTCGAGGGCTATTACGTCACGGCCGGCGCGCGGGCTTTCGAGGTGATCGTGCTCTCGCTCGGCATCGCGGTCGGCATCTCCGTCGTGCTCTCCCTCGGCAACCGGCTCGACTACCCGATCGCGATCAGCTCGCAGACCTTGCTCAGCGACGACGTCGTCGTGCAGGTCGTCTGCGCCGTCACCATCGCCGTCTCGTTCGCCGTCATGTCCTACGCCAGCGGCCGTGCGGTCGCCGTGGCCGGGGTCGCGGGCGGCCTCGGCTGGGCCGTCCTCGCGCTGGGGGAACGGCTGCTGCAGCTCGGCGCGGTGAGCGCGTCGGCGACGGCCGCGCTCGTCATCGGCTTCGCGGCCCGGCTCGTCGCCCGGCACCTGACCATCTCTGCGCTCGCCGTCACGACGGCCGCGATCGTGCCGCTGCTGCCAGGCCGGATGGCCTACGAGGGCATCTCGCAGATCGTCACGAACCCCGACGGCAACGGGTTCGCGGTCGGCGTGCCGACGCTCCTGCTGGCCTTCGGGCTCGGCCTCGGGCTCGCCGCGGGCGTCTCGCTCGGCACGTACTTCGCGAGCCTGCTCGTCGCCAAGAGCCAGGGCGTGCGGCCGCGTCCCGCCGCCGGCGCGACCCTCCCCGCCGACCCCGACCCCGACGCGCCCGGCAGCACCGCGCCGGTGCTCTCCGAGACGAGCGACCTCGCTGCCACGAGCGACGCGGACGCGCAGGCGTGAGCAAGCACACGGCATACGACCATGGGCGTATGCCGCCCGCTCCGGCAGGCTGGGAGCCGCTCGTCCCAGCGGGGCCGGGTGACCACCTTCGACGAGGAGCGGGCATGCAGTTCGGACGCAGCTACGAGGAGTTCGAGGTCGGTGCGGTCTACCGGCACTGGCCCGGCAAGACGGTCACGGAGTACGACGACCACCTCTTCTGCCTGCTGACGATGAACCACCACCCGCTCCACCTCGACACCCACTACGCCGCGGGGTCGACACAGTTCGGGCAGAACGTCGTCGTCGGCAACTACGTCTACTCGCTGCTCCTCGGCATGTCGGTGCCGGACGTGTCGGGCAAGGCCATCGCCAACCTCGAGATCGAGTCGCTGCGCCACGTCGCGCCGACCTTCCACGGCGACACGATCTACGGCGAGACGACCGTGCTCGACAAGTGGGAGTCGACCTCGAAGGACGACCGCGGCGTCGTGCACGTCGAGACGATCGGCTACAAGCAGGACGGCACCGTGGTGTGCATCTTCCGGCGCAAGGTCATGGTGCCCAAGGAGAACTACCTCGAGGCCCGAGGCGGCGAGCAGCCCGGCCGCCCCGTGCCGGTGCCCGACAAGAACTGGCCCGGCCGCGAGGCCGCTCCCGAGGCACCCGGCCAGTCCTGACCCACGTGGGTTGAGTGGAGATCTCCCGGCACCAGGTGCCGGAAGACCTCCACGGAGGCGCGACATCAGGAGCTAGGGAACTCCCACGACGCGACCTTCTGCGTCTCGCCCCCGCCGGTCACCGTGACCGTGCCCTTGACCTCGGACTGGGTCGACCTCGCCACGAACGGGGTGCGTCCGCCGACCGGCTGGCCGTAGGAGACCGTGAAGGCGTCGGCCGGGTCGGTCGAGGTCAGGGCGATCGGTCCGGCAGTCACCCACCCGACGGCGAGGTCGTGCTCCGTGCCGGGCGCGGCAACCGAGTGCGGCTCGACCCCGACCTGCAGACTGCCGGCGTCCTTCAGGGCGAGGGGGCCGCTGCGCCGACCGAAGCCGAAACGCTCGCCGTCGCGCCACAGCAGGACCGACGTCCGCGCGCTCACGGTGACCACGGCCGCGTCCACGCCTCCCGCCCGCCCCCTACGCAGGGCGGCGCCGTCGGCGAGCCAGTCGACGGCGGGTGTCGCGGTGGTGGTCGGCCGGGTCCGGCTCCAGATGATCCCGATCACCTGCTCGGGGTCGGTGGAGCCCAGGTCGCTGCGGAAGACGGACCCGACAGCCTTCCTGCTCGTCGGGTCGCTGAGCGTGCCCCGGCTGCTCCCGGCTCCACCCGTCGCCAGGGCCGGCGCGGTCACGAGCTGGGCCATGGCGTAGCCGGTCTCGGGCCCCTCGGCTCCGGTGAGGGCGTAGCCGTAGACCACGCCCGGCTGGCCGGACTCGGACGGCATGAGGAAGCTCGCTCGACCGAGGGGCGTCGCCGGAACGGTGCGCACCACGGTGCGCAGGACCTCAGCACCGTCGGACAGCTCCCACCGCTCGACGACCTGACCGGCACCCGTCGGAGACACGTCCACCGTCACGCCGGCCCCGACCCGGGGCAGACCGGCGTCGAAGGTCGTGCCGTCGAGGACCAGGGGGGCGTCGGTCACCACACCGTTCGTGGTCGTGGGGCCGGCCGGGAGGGCGCGGGGCTGGCCCGTGCCCAGCTCGACCGCGACGACGGCGATGCCGGCGACGGCGGCAGCGACGAGGCCGGTGGTCGCGACGCGGCGCCGGCGCACGACGCGCCGTCCCCGCGTCAGCACGGTCTCGGGATCGAAGGCCAGGCCCGTGACGTGAGCCGCGTCGGCCAGCGCCGCCCTGACGTCTGTGTCCGGTGCTGCATTCATCGGGCGCTCCTGCCTGCATCGGTGCGGTCATGGGTCTCGGTGGGCGGGGCTGCGTCAGGTGCCTCGGCGCTGTGCGTGGCGGCCAGAGCCGTGCGGAGGGAGGCGAGGCCGCGCGAGCCGGCGCTCTTGACGGCGCCGACCGAGATGCCGAGCACGTCGGCCGTGGCCTGCTCGGACAGGTCGGTGTAGTAGCGCAGGACGACGACGGTGCGCTGCTGCTCCGGGAGCGTGCGCAGCAGGCGCACGACGAGGTCGCGGTCGTCGCTCGTCCCGACCGCGTCGCGCCGGGTCCGCCCTCCGGGCGTCTCCGGCGGGGTGTCGGTCGTCAGCTCGCGTCGCGTCGCGCGCCACACGTCGGTGCGGTGGTTGACGAGGATCCGGCGGGCGTACGCCAGTGCCTCGCCCTCGCGGACCCTCGGCCACGCGACGTAGGTCTTCACGAGCGAGGCCTGGGTCAGCTCCTGAGCCTTGTGGTGGTCACCCGTCAGCAGCCACGCCGTGCGCAGCAGCGCCGGTCCGGCCTGCTCCATGAAGGCCGTGAAGTCGGCATCGCGCGCAGCGCTGCGTCGGCTCACGTCGTTCCCCTGTCCCTGCTCGTCATGCCCTACCTACGGGCCGTGCACCGCAAAGGTTGCCAGCAAGGGTGACCGGACGCTCACGGGCACGGACAGGGCGTGGCCGAGGCGGCCCGCGGACGCCCCTACGCTTGGGGCGTGACTCCGACCGGGACCGACAGTGCAGGGCACCCACGCCCGGTCATCGACCTGCACGCCCACTCGGCGGTCAGCGACGGCACGGAGACGCCGACCGAGCTCGTCGCCGCTGCAGCCACGGCCGGCGTCGACGTCCTCGCCATCACCGACCACGACACGGTCGGCGGCTGGGCCGAGGCCGCCGACGCAGCGCGTGTCCACGGTGTGACGCTCGTGCGCGGCATCGAGATCTCGTGCGCCTGGCGCCACTCCTCGATCCACCTGCTCGGCTACCTCCCCGACGCCGACGACCGGCCGCTCCGGGACGAGCTCGCCCGCGCCCGCGACTCCCGCTCGACGCGTCTCGAACGGATGGTCGCGCTCATGGCGGCGGACGGCATACCCCTGGGCTACGACGAGGTGCTCGCGCAGGTCGGCCCCGGTGCCACCCCGGGACGCCCCCACATCGCCGACGCCCTCATCGCCAACGGCACGATCCGGCACCGCGACGAGGCGTTCCGCTCGTGGCTCGGCGACGACTCGCCCTACTACGTCGGCCACTACGCGCCCGACCCCGTACGCGCGGTCGAGCTCGTCCGGGCAGCGGGCGGGGTGCCGGTCATCGCGCACCCCTTCACACGCACGCGCTCGGGCGGCCTCGACGACGCCCTCGTCGAGCGGATGCGCGATGCCGGGCTCGTAGGGCTCGAGGCGCACCACCGCGACCACGGCCCCGAGGAGGTCGCGCGGGCGACGGCGCTCGCCGACAGGCTCGGCCTGCTGCTCACGGGCTCGAGCGACTACCACGGCGAGGGCAAGCGCAACCGCCTCGCCGAGAACACGACGACCCTCGAGGTGCTCGACGCGATCGAGGCAGCCTCGAGCGGGGCCACGGAGGTCATCAGGCCGTGAGCGTCTTCGACACGACCGTCTTCCTCAGCACCTTCATCACCCTGGTCGTCATCCTCGACCCGCCCGGCGCAGTGCCGATCTTCCTCGCCCTGACCGGTTCGCTGACCAGGGTCCAGCGCCACGTCGCGGCCCGTCGTGCCTCGCTCGTCGCCGTCTTCGTCATCGGGATGTTCGCGCTCTTCGGCAAGAGCATCCTCGACTACCTCCACATCTCGATCGCCGCGCTCCAAGGGGCCGGCGGCCTGCTCCTGCTCCTCGTCGCGCTCGAGCTGCTGACCGGCAAGGAGTCCGACTCGCTCGCCGACGCAGGCGTCAACGTGGCCCTCGTGCCGCTCGGGACGCCGCTCCTCGCGGGTCCGGGCGCCATCGTCGCGACGATGCTCGCGGTGCAGGGCTCGGACACGACCGGGGCGTACGTCGCCGTCGGCTCCGCCCTCGTCGGGGCGATGCTCGTCGTCTACCTCGTGCTCCGCTTCGCCGGGCAGGTGCGCCGACTGCTGCGTGAGAGCGGCACGATGCTGCTCACCCGCATCGCCGGGCTGCTGCTGTCGGCGATCGCCGTGCAGATGGTCGCCGACTCGGTGCGGGCGTTCGTCAACGGCGAGGGCTGACGGCCGAAGCGCCTGGCCGCTCAGCCGTCGACGCGCTCGACGAGCACGGCCGTGCCGAGGCCGGCGGCACCGCTGACGGCCGCGACGCCCCAGCGCCCACCGCGACGCTCCAGCGCCTCGACGCACTGGCCCACGAGGATCGCTCCGGTGGCGCCGAAGGCGTGGCCCATCGCCATGGTGCCGCCGTCAGGATTCATCCGGTCCGGCCCGGCGTCGAGGTCGCGACGGAAGCGGAGACACAGGGCCGAGAAGGCTTCGGCGAACTCGAAGACGTCGATGTCCTTGGGAGACAAACCGGCCCGGGCGAGCACCTGCTCCACGGCCGACTGCCCGGCGGTGAGCATGACGACGGGGTCCACCGCCGTCGAGGCGGCCGAGACGATCCGCGCCCGCGGCACGAGACCTGTCGTCCGGGCGGCGCGCGCCGAGCCGACGAGCACGAGCGCTGCGGCGTCTGCGACGGCCGGGGACGTGCCCACCGTGTGAAGGTGCGCGATCCGGTCGAGGGGGCGTATGCCGTTCGCAGCCGCGAGCGCGATGGCGTCCTGGCCGTCGGCACCCAGCTGCGCGAAGGCGGGCGCCAGGGTCGCCAGCGACTCGGCGGTCGTGCCGGGCCGGACGAGCTCGTCGTGGTCGAGGCCGGGGCCGCGGTCGTCGGCCGGTACCGGGACGAGCGACCGGGCGAAGGCGCCCTCCGCGCGGGCCCGGGTCGCCTTGGACTGCGTCTCGAGGGCATAGGCGTCGAGCTGCTCGCGGGTGAAGCCCTCGAGCGTCGCGTTGAGGTCTGCAGCGATGCCCATGTGGACCGAGCCGAGACGGCGCACGAGGGCCGGGTCGGCATACAGCGCGCCGCGGTCGGCGAACATCGGCACGCGCGAGACGCTCTCGACGCCCCCGGCGACGGCCAGCGCGAGGTCGCCTGCGCGCACCCGGGCGGCGGTCTGGCCGACGGCGTCGATGCCGGACGCGCAGAAGCGGTTGAGGGTGACGCCCGGGACGGACGCGCCCCAGCCGGCGACGAGGGAGGCGGTGCGGGCGAGGTCCGCACCCTGCTCGTCGACCTGGGTCGCGCAGCCCAGCGTCACGTCGTCGACGCGCTCCGGGTCGATCCCGGTGCGTTCGACGAGGGCCTGTTGGAGGTGCACGACGAGGTCGATGGCGGTGAGGCCGTGCAGCGACCCACGGGCGGAGGCACGACCGCGCGGCGTGCGTACGACGTCGAGGACGTATGCGTCGTCGACGTCGCCCATGCATCCTCCCGATCGGTCCTGCCGGAGCGTGGGGACCCCCGCTCCCGGTCGCCCGGCCCGGGGCCGGATCGGCTCATCGCACCCGGCGAGTCACTCTGCTAGTTGTAGTACCGTGCCCGGAGAAGGGCAAGGCTGGGCACCGACGGCGGCGTCGGGAGCGGAGGCGGACATGACGGTCGGCAGCACGAGCACCTCCCCGACGGGGGTCTGGGTGCTCGGTGGCTCGCAGACGGACTTCGCGCGCCACCTGACCCGCGAGGGTCGAGACGTCTCCGACCTCGTCGGCGAGATCGTCGACCGCACCCTCGAGGCGAGCCACACCGGGGCGGCAGACGTCGAGGTCATCCACGTCGGCAACGCCTTCGGGCAGCTCTTCACCGGACAGGGGCACCTCGGTGCCATGCCGGCGACGGTCCGTCCCGACCTCTGGGGCCTGCCCGCCGCGCGGCACGAGGCCGCGTGCGCATCGGGCGGGGTGGCCCTGCTCGCCGCCATGGCCGACCTCCGGGCCGGGCACTACGACTGCGCCCTCGTCCTCGGCGTCGAGCTCGAGAAGACCGTGCCCGGCGACGAGGCAGCCACGCACCTCGGCGCCGCCGCCTGGGTGGGGCACGACGGTGAGGGCGCCCGCTTCATGTGGCCGCACGTCTTCAGCGCCATCGCCGACGAGTACGACCGGCGCCACGGTCTCGACGATGCCCACCTGCGCGCCATCGCATCGCTCAACCTCGCGAACGCCCGGCGCAACCCCAACGCCCAGACGCGCGGATGGGACGTCCCGGACCTCACCGGTCCCGACGCCACGGACGAGACGCGGAACCCCGTCGTCGAGGGCCGCATCCGCCGCTACGACTGCAGCCAGGTCACCGACGGGGCCGCCGGGGTGGTCCTCGTCTCCGACGCCTGGCTCCGTGACCACCCGGGACGCCGACCCATCGCGCGCATCGAGGGCTGGGGCCACCGCACCGTCGGCCTCGGTCTCCGGCAGAAGCTCGACCGCGACCGCGACGAGCTCTACGTCCTGCCCCACGTGCGCCGGGCCGTCACCGACGCGTTCGACCGGGCCCACGTCACCCTCGAGGATCTCGACGGCTTCGAGGTCCACGACTGCTTCACCCCGACCGAGTACCTCGCCATCGACCACATCGGGCTCACCGGCCCGGGGGAGTCGTGGAAGGCCGTCGAGGACGGCTCGATCGCCATGGGTGGTCGCCTGCCCATCAACCCGAGCGGTGGGCTCATCGGCGGCGGGCACCCCGTGGGAGCCAGCGGCATACGCATGCTCGTCGACGCGGCCAAGCAGGTGAGCGGCACGGCCGGCGACTACCAGGTCGAGGGTGCCCGCACCTTCGGCACGCTCAACTTCGGGGGCAGCACCGCCACCACCGTCAGCCTCGTGGTCGGCGCCGTCGCCCATTGACGGCGAAACTCCCCGAACCACGGAAACCACTGCGAGCCAAGGAGACCCGGATGGATGTCGACATCGTCGGTCGGATGCTCTCGACCCTGCCCGCGGAAGACGACCATCCCTACCGCACCGGTCCGTGGCAGCCGCAGACGACCGAGTGGAGGGCGGACGACCTCGACGTCGTCGAGGGCGAGGTGCCCGCCGACCTCGATGGCGTCTACCTCCGGAACACGGAGAACCCCGTCCACCCCTCGCTCAAGCACTACCACCCGTTCGATGGCGACGGGATGGTCCACGTCGTCGGCTTCCGTGACGGAAAAGCCTTCTACCGCAACCGGTTCGTGCGCACCGACGGCTTTCTCGCCGAGCAGGAGGCAGGACAGTCTCTGTGGGCCGGTCTCGCCGAACCGCCCTACCTCTCACTCCGCGAGGACGGCTGGGGTGCCCGCCGCCAGATGAAGGACGCGTCCTCGACCGACGTCATCGTCCACCGCGGTACGGCCCTGACGAGCTTCTACCAGTGCGGCGACCTCTACCGCGTCGACCCGATGTCGGCCGAGACCCTCGGCAAGGCGACGTGGAACGGCCGCTTCCCCTTCGACTGGGGGGTCTCGGCGCACCCGAAGGTCGACGACCGCACGGGCGAGCTCCTCTTCTTCAACTACAGCAAGGAGGCGCCGTACATGCACTACGGCGTCGTCGACGAGGCGGACGACCTCGTCCACTACGTCGACGTGCCGCTGCCCGGGCCGAGACTGCCGCACGACATGGCCTTCACCGAGAACTACGTGGTCCTGGGTGACTTCCCGCTCTTCTGGGAGCCGGAAGCCCTCGCCAAGGGCGCACACGTCGCGCGCTTCCACCGCGACATGCCGAGCCGCTTCGCCGTCATCCCGCGGCGCGGGCAGACGAGCGACATCCGGTGGTTCGAGGCCGACCCGACGTACGTCCTGCACTTCGTCAACGCCTACGAGGACGGCGACGAGATCGTCCTCGACGGCTTCTTCCAGGGCGACCCCGAGCCGCAGGACAACGGCATGGGCAACCGGTGGGAGCGGGCCTTCCGCTTCCTCGCCCTCGACCGCATGCAAGCACGCCTGCACCGCTGGCGGCTCAACCTCCGCACCGGCCTCGTGACCGAGTCGCCGCTCTCCGACAGCATCACCGAGTTCGGCATGATGAACGGCGCCTACGCCGGCGGGAAGTACCGGTATGCCTACGCCGCGACCGGCAAGCCCGCGTGGTTCCTCTTCGACGGTCTCGTCAAGCACGACCTCCACTCAGGTACGGAGGAGCGATTCTCCTTCGGAGACAACGTCTTCGGCAGCGAGACCGCGATGGCGCCGCGCGTCGGGAGCGCCGCCGAGGACGACGGCTACCTCGTCACCCTGACGACCGACATGAACGACGACGCCTCCTACTGCGTCGTGTTCGACGCGGCTCGGGTCTCCGACGGGCCGGTCTGCAAGCTCCGGCTGCCCGAGCGGATCTCGAGCGGCACCCACTCGACGTGGGCCCCCGGTGCGGAGCTGCGACGGTGGAGCACGGCGGACACGGCAGCGGATGCGATCGGTCTCTGAGCCGGTGGTCGACGACGTCGACCCCGGCACCGTGCCCACCCGGCTCGATCCCGGGTCGACCAACGCCATCGGCCGCATGCTCGGGCTGCTCGGCGACGAGTGGACCCTCCTCATCCTCCAGCGGGCGCTGCGCGGCACGACCCGCTACGGCCAGTTCCTCGACGAGGTCGCCATCTCGAACGCCGTCCTCACCTCCCGACTCGCGACGATGGAGCGCGAGGGACTGCTGCGCCGCGTCGTCTACCAGGACCGGCCGGTGCGGGCCGAGTACGTCCTCACGCAGCGGGGCCGAGGGCTGTGGCCGGTCACCATCGCGATCTGGGACTGGGAGCGACGCTGGGTGCCGCGGCATGCCGCGACCCTGCCGGCGATGCGCCACGCGCTCTGCGGCCAGAACTTCGCACCGGTCCTGACGTGCACGGGCTGCCGCGAGGTCGTGCGCTCCGCCGACGTCCACGCCGAGTGGGGACAGAGCGGCTCGTGGGAGCGGTCCGTCCCGGAGTCGACGACGCGAAGGCGCTCCGACCCCCGCGTGGACCGGAGCTCCGCAGGACTCTTCCCCGAGACGATGGCGATCTTCGGCAACCGGTGGTCCTCCGCCCTCATCGGTGCCTCCTTACGGGGCCTGACGCGCTTCGGTGACTTCGAGGAGGCCCTCGGCGCGCCGCCGAGCCTCGTCGCCGAGCGGCTGCGCGCCTTCTGCGACATCGGCGTGCTCGAGCCCAGGGGTCGTCGGACGGGCGGTGCCGACGGCCGCGCCGAGTACCACCTCACCGACAAGGGCCACGCCTTCTACCCGGTGGTCGCCGTGGCCATCGACTGGGCGCACCACTGGTATGCCGCCGAGGAGGGTCCCGCGCTCGTCCAGCAGCACGTGCCGTGCGGGGCCCCGCTCGCCGTCGCACTGGCCTGTGACCAGTGCTCGGCCGACCTCCATGGCAGCGACATCGAGGTCGTGCCACGCGCGCGCCGCCGGTCCGACCGGTAGGTGCGCGCAACCGCTCCGAGACGAAAGACCTTCCGCTGCAAGGCAGCTCACGCACACGGACATCCCGCAGTGACCACCACACGCCGACCCACGAAGGAGTGCCGAGCCATGGCGAACGCACGGGGACTGCACGCGCCGGAGAAGGTCGCTGACTACCGGGCCAGGGGCTGGTGGGGCGAGGACACCCTTGACGGGCTCTTCGCCGACCGGGTGCGCGCCCGCGGTGACGCCCTCGCCGTCGTCGACCCCGCCAACCGCGAGTCGCTGCTGGGCTCGACGCCGCGACGGCTGACGTGGCGCGAGCTCGACGACGAGGTCACGGCCCTCGCGGCGCGGCTGCTGTCGCTCGGGCTCGTCCGAGGTGACGTGGTCGGGGTCCAGCTCGCCAATTCCGTCGAGCTCGTCGAGGTCTACCTCGCGGCCTGGCGCCTCGGCGTCGTGGTGTCGCCGATGCCCGTGCAGCTGCGCGAGCGCGAGGTGGCCGCCATGTGCGCGAGGGCCGGCGTGACGGCCTACATCGGCAGCGCCCGGTTCGGCGACCGGGCCCTCGCCGTGGACGCGGCCACGGCGCTCGGGCTGGTGGAGTCGGTGCGGGCCGTCATCGCGTACGGCCCCCAGGAGGAGACGGCCGACGTGCCCATCGGCGTCCGCGTGTGGCACCCCGGTCCCGCGACGGACGAGGACCGCGAGGCCGTCGAGGCACGCGCCGCCGCCGACCCCAACGAGGCCAACGACGCTGTGACGATCTGCTGGACGTCGGGCACCGAGAGCGCGCCCAAGGGCGTGCCGCGCTGCCACATGGACTGGCTCGCCGTCGGCGTCGCGACCACCGAGGCGCCGCAGGTGACGGTCGACGACGTGCTGCTCAACCCCTTCCCCATGATCAACATGGCCGGCATCAGCGGGATGTTCCTGCCGTGGCTGCTCACCGGTTGCGTCCTCGTGCAGCACCACCCCTTCGACCTGCCGACGTTCCTCGGTCAGGTCGCCGTCGAGCGCGCCACCTACACGTGCGCCCCTCCCGCGCTGCTGTGGATGCTGCTCGGCAACGAGGCGCTCATGGCGACGGTCGACATCAGCAGCCTGACCCGCATCGGCTCCGGCTCGGCGCCGCTGCAGCCGGCGATGGTGCGCGGCTGGCAGGAACGGCACGGCATCAGTGTCATCAACTTCTTCGGGTCCAACGAGGGGATCGGCCTGCTCTCGAGCCCCGTCGACTTCCCCGACCCCGACGATCGCGCGCAGTTCTTCCCGCGGTTCGGAGCGCCGGGAGTCACGTGGTCGACCCGGGCCGGCGAGTGGACCGACACCAGGCTCGTCGACATCGTGACGGGCGAGGACGTCACCGAGCCCGGCCACCCCGGGGAGCTGCACATCAGCGGTCCGAGCGTCTTTGCCGGCTACCTCCACGGCGAGGACCTGCCGAGCCCCTTCGACGACAGGGGCTACCTGCGCACCGGGGACCTCTTCGAGATCGCCGGGGAACGCGGGCAGTTCCTCCGCTACCTCGACCGGGCCCGCGACCAGGTGATCCGTGGCGGCATGAACATCGCCCCGGCCGAGCTCGAGGGCCTCATCGCCGACCACCCGGCCGTCGCCGACGTCGCCGTCATCGGCGACCCGGACGAGCGGCTGGGCGAGCGCGTCGCGGCCGTCGTCGTGCTGCGACCCGGGGAGTCGCTGACACTCGAGTCGCTCGTGGCCTGGCTGCGCGAGCGGAGCATCGCCTCGTTCAAGCTGCCCGAGCGGCTCGAGGTGCGCGAGGAGCTGCCCCGCAACCCCGTCGGCAAGGTGCTCAAGCGGCTGCTGCGGCAACCGGATGCGCCCGCGGTCCGCGAGCTCCCCGGCGGTGGCGCAGCAGGGATTCCGGGGGCGACCGGGTGACGCCGCAGGAGCTGCTCGCGGCGCTGCGGCTACCCGTGGTGGCGGCGCCGATGTTCCTCGTCTCGGGGCCCGAGCTCGTCGTCGCCGCGGCCCGCGCGGGGATCCTCGGTGCGTTCCCGACGCAGAACTGCCGCACGCCCGAACAGCTCGACGAGTGGCTCGCGGCCATCGCGTCGGGCGCGGGCGACGCTCCGTGGGCGGTCAACCTCGTCACGCACCGGAGCAACACGCGTCTGGCCGACGACCTCGCCCTCGTCGCGGAGCACCGGCCGCCCGTCGTCATCACCGCCCTCGGCTCGCCGCGTCCCGTCATCGACACGGTCAAGGCCTACGGCGGGCTCGTCGTGGCCGACGTCATCGACCTCGTCCTCGCCCGCAAGGCGATCGCGGCGGGCGTCGACGGCCTCGCCTGCATCAGCGCGGGGGCCGGGGGACACACCGGGCACCTGTCGCCCTTCGCCTTCGTGTCCGCAGTGCGTGACCTCTTCGACGGTCTCGTCACCGTGGGCGGGGGCATCGCGGACGGCGCCGGCGTCGCGGGCGCCGTGGCCGGCGGCGCCGACCTCGTCTACATGGGCACCCGCTTCCTCGCGACGACGGAGAGCCGAGCCGCCGACGACTACAAGCTGATGGTCGTCGCGCACGGCCCCGACGACCTCGTCGTCAGCGACGGCATCACGGGAGCCGACGCGTCCTGGCTCCGGCCGAGCCTTCAGGCTCACGGGCTCGACCCCGACCACCTCGTGCACGACGGGGTTCGCAGCTACGACGCGGCCGAGTCACCGGCGAAGAAGTGGTCGCAGCTGTGGTCGGCCGGGCAGGGGCTCCAGAGCATCCGGTCGGTGAACCCGGTCGCCGACGTCGTCGACGACCTCGAGCGCGAGTTCCGGGCCGCCGCGGCACGCCTCGACCGCGTCGCCGCCAGCGCCCACTGACCGGGGCTGGGGATGTCGTCGGCTGGATGTCGCGGGCGGGTCGTAGGGTGTCGGCGTGACGACGGGACCGGCTGAGCAGACGACCTTCGCGGGCATGCCCACGCCGCTCTACACCGGCTCGCCGTCGCGGCTGCTCGCCTGGCTCGACTGCCCGCGGCGCTACCGCATGCAGTACCTCGACCGACCACGCCCGCAGGCGCGCCCCCAGCGCGCCCACACCTCGGTCGGCATCGCGACCCACAACGCGCTTCGCGACTTCTGGGACCTCCCGGTGGGCCAGCGGACGCCGGCCGGCGTCGCGGAGCTCGTCCGCTCGTCGTGGATCGACGTCGGCTTCCGTGACCCCGAGCAGTCCGCCGGGTGGCGGCTTCGGGTCCGCGACGCCGTCACCGACTACCTCCGTTCCAGCGACCGCGACAACCAGCCCGTCGGCATCGAGCGCAGCGTCTCGCTCAAGACCGACGAGGTCGCCATCACCGGCCGCATCGACCGCCTCGACGACCGCGAGGGCGAGCTCGTCGTCGTCGACTACAAGACGGGCCGCCAGGTCCCCACCGACGACGACGCGCGCACCTCGCTGCCCCTCGCGTTGTATGCCGTCGCGGCCTCCCGGATGTTCCGCCGGCCGTGCCACCGGGTCGAGCTGCACCACGTGCCCTCCGGCACGATCGCCGCGCACGAGCACACCGACGAGTCCCTCGCGCGCAAGATCGCCGAGGCCGAGTCGATCGCCTCCGACCTGCGCCGGGCCGACGCCGAGTTCAAGGAGCTCGGCGTCGAGTCGACGAGGTTCGCGCCCCGCACCTCCGCGATCTGCTCGTGGTGCGACTTCCGCGCGCACTGCCCCGAGGGCCAGCAGATGGGCCCCGAGAAGTCCGACTGGGCCGGCCTCGAGCCTGCCGGCTACGAGACGACCCCACCGGAGCGCGACGGTGCCTGAGCCCACCACTGAGCCCACCACTGAGCCCACCACCCGGTCCGCACCCGAGCGCGACCTGAGGCCGGCGTTCCTCGCGGCCACCGACCACGTCATCGCCATCCTGTCCCGGGACGACGTCGCCGCCGCCTGGCACCGGCCGAGCGCGCTGCCCGAGTGGAGCGTCGGCGGACTCGTCGCCCACCTGGCGAGCCAGCCCATCACGGCCCTGACCCTGCTGCGGGCCGACCCCGTGACCGACGCCATCGCGCTCGACGAGCACTACGCGCGGTCGGCATGGGTGTCTGGCGGCCTCGACGACGACGTCAACGTCGCCATCCGGTCCGGGAGCGACGAGCAGGCCGGGGACGGCCGCGACGTCGTCCTCAGGCGGGTCGTCGCGGCGCGGGACGAGCTGCCTGCCGTGCTCGCCGACCAGGACGCCGGCCGAGCCGTCCTCATCCCGTGGACGGGCTGGGCGCTGCGCCGCGACGACTTCCTCACCGGCCGGATGATGGAGGTCGTCGTCCACGGTGAGGACGTCGCCGCGAGCGTCGGCTTCACCGCCCCGACGCTGCCCGACGAGGTGCTCGCGCCCGTCGTGGCCCTGCTGACCCGACTGGCCGCGCGCCGGCACGGTCAGGGAGCCCTGGTGTCGGCCCTGTCACGCTCCGAGCGCGCCCCACGAACGATCTCGGCCTTCTGACCTCGTCGCAGGGGAGCTCCGACCGGCGATGCCGGCGTCAGCGCCTACCGACGCCGTGGTCGTTTCCGTCGTGCCATGCCAGACCTGTCGTCGATCCGCAGGGCCTATGCACCTCGAGGGCTGACGGGGGTCCTGAAGGCCACCCCCGGTGAACGGTGACGAGGTGGACGTCCGCGACCTGCGGAGCACGACGGACGTCCTGTTCATCCCGGGCCCCCGCGCCTGACACACTGTCGGGCATGGGGACCCGCAGCCGCATCAGCGACGTGAAGAGAGCACCGACCGTCGTGGCCCTGGCCAACCAGAAGGGCGGCGTCGCCAAGACGACGTCGGTCGCGAGCATCGGCGCCGCGCTCGCCGAGCTCGGGCAGCGCGTCCTCCTCGTCGACCTCGACCCGCAGGCCTGCCTCACCTTCTCGCTGGGCGTCGACCCCGACACGGTCGAGCGATCGATCCACGACGTCCTCACCGGCTCCGCCGAGCTCGGTGACGTCGTCGTCACGTGCGAGGAGGGCATCGACCTCGTGCCATCGACGATCGACCTCGCCGGCGCCGAGGCCATGCTGCTCCCGCGACCCGGTCGCGAGTACGTCCTGCGCTCGGCCCTCGAAGGCGCCGACACGGCATACGACGTCGTGCTGCTCGACTGCTCGCCGAGCCTCGGGGTGCTGACGCTCAACGCGCTCACGGCCGCCGACGCCCTCATCATCCCGATGCCGTGCGAGATGCTCAGCCACCGCGGCGTCGGACAGCTGCTCGACACCGTCGCCGACGTCCAGAAGATCCTCAACCGCGACCTCGAGGTGTGGGGCATCCTGCCGACCCTCTTCGACGGTCGCAGCAACCACGCGCGCGAGGTGCTCGCCGACGTGGGGGAGCGCTACGACCTGCCCGTCCTCGAGCCGCCGATCCCCAAGACCGTGCGCTTCGCGGAGGCGCCCGCCGTCGGCCGCTCCATTCTCACGACGGCCCGCACGTCCAAGGGCGCGCAGGCCTACCGCGACGTCGCCGCCTCCCTGCTCGCGAGGCTGTGACGCACGTCCCGGACGTTCGACGGGACCCGCCGACGGGGAATGAACCGTGGTGAGGGCGCGCTGCACCTGAGGCGTCGCCACCCACCACGAAGGAGAATCCCCTTGATTTCCACCCCCGCACTGGTCGCACCGAGCGCCGGAGCCGCCTTCGAGGCCAGGACCGTCGAGCACCGCGACCTGCGAGACGACGACGTCCTCATCGACATCAAGTTCGCGGGCATCTGCCACAGCGACATCCACCAGGTCCGCGAGGAGTGGGGCAGCGCGACCTTCCCCATGGTCCCCGGCCACGAGATCGCCGGTGTCGTGTCCGCCGTCGGTGACGGTGTCACGAAGTACCAGGTCGGCGACCGCGTCGGTGTCGGCTGCATGGTCGACTCGTGCGGCGAGTGCGAGTTCTGCAAGGACGGCGAGGAGCAGTTCTGCTCCAAGGGCGCGGTCATGACCTACAACGGCACGGGCTACGACGGCGAGCCGACCAAGGGTGGATACGCCCAGCAGGTCGTCGTCTCCGAGCGCTTCGCCGTCGGCATCCCCGACGGCATCGAGCTCGACGTCGCCGCCCCGCTGCTCTGTGCCGGGATCACCGTGTGGTCCCCGCTCAAGCGCTGGGGCGCCGGCCCCGGCAAGAAGGTCGCCGTCATCGGGCTCGGCGGCCTGGGCCACATGGCCGTCAAGCTCGCCGCCGCCATGGGCGCCGAGGTCAGCGTGCTCAGCCGCACCGACGCCAAGAAGGGCGACGGCGAGGCGCTCGGCGCGACGCACTACGTCGCGACCGGCGACGAGGGTGTCCTCAAGGGCCTCAAGGGGACCTTCGACATCATCATCAACACGGTGAGCGCCGACCTGCCGATGCAGACCTACATCGGCCTGCTGCGCCCGCTCGGTGTCATCGCCAACGTCGGGCTGCCCACGGGCAACTACGACTTCGCCCCGGGTGCCGTCGTCGGCGGCAGCCGCGTCGTGGCCGGCTCGAACATCGGCGGCATCCCCGCGACCGCCGAGATGCTGGCCTTCTGTGCGGAGCACGGCATCGGCGCGTCGGTCGAGACGATCTCGGCCGACGAGGTCGACGCGGCCTACGACCGCGTCGTGGCCGGCGACGTGCGCTACCGCTTCGTCATCGACACCGCGACGATCAACGCCTGAGGCCCGACGACCCGGCGTCCTCGCAACACACCGAGCACGTCACAACACCCCGGGATCCGATCCCGGGGTGTTGTGACCTTCACGGTGTGTTGCCGTCAGGGGCTGGGTCAGGCCGAGGCGGGGTCGCCGGCCGGGCCGAGGGCGGGGAGGCCGTCGATGGACGCCGCGTTCTTCGTCGCGCGGTAGGTCGCCAGACCCTCGTCACCCCGGTTGCCCGCCCACCGGGTCAGCAGGTCCCGATCGCTCTCGTGACTCATGAACGGGACAGCATAGCCGCACGAGTCGGAGACGCGCTCGACGTCGATGACGACGACGCCCCGTGCACCGGGGTGTTCAGCGAAGAGCCCACGGTACGAGTCGAACTCGCTCTCGCCCAGCGTCACGTAGCGACCGGTCCCGTGCAGCCGCACGATGTTCGGCGGCCCCTCGAACGCGCAGAACATGACGGTGATGCGACCGTTCTCGCGCAGGTGTGCCACGGTCTCGGAGCCGCTTCCCGTGAGGTCGAGGTAGGCGACCTCGTGCTCGCCGAGCACCGCGAAGGTGCCGGCGAGGCCCTTGGGGGAGAGGTTGACGTGCCCGTCGGAGGCGAGCGGGGCCGTCGCGACGAAGAAGAGGTGCTGCGCCTCGATGAAGGCGCGCAGGCGCTCGTCGATGCGATCGTGCAGCTTCATGGGTGGCCTCCTCGGTACGGGCGTCTCGCACCAGCGTAGGAGCCGCGCACGAGGCTGACTCGCACTGACCGCAGCGTGGACCCGACCGGGCGCCCCGGCGGCCTCGGGGTGCACGAAGGCCCGAGCGGGACACCGACTGGTGTCGGCCGCCCGGGCCTCTCACGTGCTGGGTGCGACGTCAGCCGATGCGGCTCGACGCCGCGGCGTCACTCTGCAGCGGCCGTCGCGGGCGCAGACTCGCCGCGACCGCCACCACTGCGTCCGGCACCGCCACGACGGCGACGGCGCGGCGGACGCGAGCCACCCTCGGCGGCCTCGGACCCGCCGTCGGGACCGTTGCCGGCAGGAGCCGACGACTGGGAGCCATCGGCCTCGCCTGCGGCACCGGCGGCCGCAGCGCCGGCACCACGGGTACGGCGGCGGTTGCGGCTGCGACGGGGGCGGCTCTCGCCACCCTCGGCAGCCGGCGTCTCACCGGCGTCGGAGGGGCCGGACGAGTCGGACGACGCGTTGACCTCCGCGTCGCCGCGGCTGCGGTCGGAGCGCGAGCGCCCGCGGTCGCCTCCACGGTCACCTCGGTCACTGCGCTCAGTTCGGTCACGGTCGCCGCGACCCGCTCCGGCGCCCGCGCCGGACTTGCCGTGGCGCTTGCCCGTCTCGCCGAGGTCCTCGATCTCCTCGGCACCGAGGCCCGCGAGCGTCTGCTGCGAGCGACGCAGGCGGCCCTTGGCGTCGGTGGGGATGTCGAGGTCGCTGTAGAGGTGGTCGGAGCTGGAGTAGGTCTCCTGCGGCTCGGGGATGCCGAGGTCGAGCGTCTTGTTGATGAGCGCCCAGCGGTGCAGGTCGTCCCAGTCGACGAAGGTCACCGCGACACCGGTGTTGCCGGCGCGGGCCGTGCGGCCGATGCGGTGCAGGTAGGTCTTCTCGTCCTCGGGGCACTGGTAGTTGATGACGTGCGTGACGTTCTCGACGTCGATGCCTCGGGCCGCGACGTCGGTGGCGACGAGGATGTCGACCTTGCCGTTGCGGAAGGCGCGCAGCGCCTGCTCGCGAGCACCCTGACCGAGGTCGCCGTGGATCGCGGCAGCCGCGAAGCCACGCTCGACGAGCTCGTCGGACACCTTGGCGGCGGTGCGCTTGGTGCGGCTGAAGATGATCGTCAGGCCGCGGCCGTTGGCCTGGAGCATGCGCGAGAGCATCTCGACCTTGTCCATGGCGTGCGCCCGGTAGACGAACTGCTCGACGGCCTTGACCGTGTGGGCGTTCTCGTTCTCGTCGCCCATGGCGCGGATGTGCGTCGGCTGGGACATGTAGCGGCGGGCGAGGGCCACGATGGCCCCCGGCATCGTCGCGGAGAAGAGCATCGTCTGGCGCGAGGCCGGCGTCAGCGACATGAGGGTCTCGACGTCCGGCAGGAAGCCGAGGTCGAGCATCTCGTCGGCCTCGTCGAGCACGACGGTGCGCGCCTGCGACAGGTCGAGGTGGCCCTGCTTGGCCAGGTCGATGAGTCGGCCGGGCGTGCCGACGACGACTTCGACGCCCTTCTTGAGGGCCTCGATCTGCGGCTCGTAGGCGCGGCCGCCGTAGACGGTGAGGACGCGGACGCCGCGCTTGCGACCGGCCCGCTCGAGGTCGCTCGCCACCTGGACCGCGAGCTCGCGCGTCGGGGCGACGGCAAGGGCCTGCGGCTTGCCCGGACGGGCCTGCTCGTCGAAGCCGGCGTCGCCGGGGGCGAGGACGCGGTTGAGGATCGGCACGCCGAACCCGAGGGTCTTGCCGGTGCCGGTCTTGGCCTGGCCGATGATGTCGTGGCCACCGAGGGCGACCGGAAGGGTCATCGCCTGGATGGGGAAGGGGTGGACGATCCCGTGCTCGGCGAGCGAGGCGACGATGTCGGGGTGGACGTCGAAGTCGGCGAAGGTCAGCTCGGGGGCGACCGGCTCCTCGGCCGCGGGGGTGAGCGGCTCGGCCGTCTCGGTGGGGGCCTCGGGAGCCGTGTCCGCGACCGTCTCGGCGACGGTGGGCTCGGGCGCGTCCGTGGCGACCCCCGCGTCGGCGGGGGTCTCGTGGGGCTGGGTCATGGGCATCTCTCGATCGGCACGAGCACCCCGACGGTGCGGGAGCTCAGTGGCGCGTGACGGGCCGATCGGAGACTGTCAGGGACGGTGGGTGGCTCTCGCACTGCATGGACGCGGTGCGGGCTCCACCGGTGCGCGGGGACTCCGCGAGCACCATCTGGGCAAACCATCGGGCCGACCGGGCACCGAGTTGTCAAGCCCAGTCTACCGGCATGCGGGCAGAACGCCCGAACTCCTTCACTAGATTGGGCGCATGAGCGACGACGCGACGCCCGGCCTCCACGTCGACACAGACGGTGCGAGCCTCGAGGAGAGCATCGACGAGCCGGGCTACCTCGCTGCTGTCACGGACCTGCTCGGGGCGCTCGCGTACGGCGAGCTGCGTGCCTTCAGCCAGCTGGCCAAGGACGCCGAGCTCGCGCCCACGCTGCGTCACAAGTCGGCGCTCGCCGTCCTCGCCGCCCACGAGCTGAAGAACTACTCCGTGCTCACCGAGCGCCTCCAGTCCCTCGGCGTCGAGCCGGAGTCGGCCATGGAGCCCTTCGTGGCGGCCGTCGACGCCTTCCACGAGCGCACGGCCGCCTCCGACTTCCTCGAGGGACTCGTCAAGGCCTACGTCGGCGAGGGCATCGCCCAGGACTTCTACCGCGAGATCTCGCGGTACGTCGACGAGGACACCCGCTCGCTCGTCGTCAGCGTCCTCGAGGACACCGGTCAGGCCGACTTCGCGGTCACCGTCGTGCGCGAGGCCATCGCCGCCGACCCGCGACTCGCCGGCCGGCTCGCGCTCTGGGGCCGTCGCCTCGTCGGGGAAGCCATCACCCAGGCCCAGCGCGTCGGCGTCGAGCGCGACGCCCTCGCAAGCATCCTCGTGGGGGCCCCGGGGCGAGCCGGGGCGGACCTCGCCGAGCTCGGCCGGATGTTCGCCCGCCTCACCGACGAGCACTCCCGCCGGATGGAGCGTCTCGGCTTGTCGGCGTGAGGGGGCGTATGCCGCCCTGCCGGCCATCCGACGAAGGCCGCAGTGCCCGCGACCGGTCGACACGGCATACGCCATGCGCCGGGCCCACATGCCGAAAGGGCCCGACCGCGCGCGGTCGGGCCCTTTCGGTCGTGCGGTCGGTCAGACCGACTTGTGGCTCATGCGCCCGTAGAGAACGATGATGATCGCCGCCACGATGGCGCCGAGGATCAGCGGGATCCACGCGATGCCCGAGTTGTTGGAGTAGCCGAGCTGACGCACGACGAACGTCACGATGACGTTGGCGACGATGCCGATGAGGATCGTCACGACGAGCGAGATGTTCTGCTTGCCGGGGAGGATGAGGCGGCCGAGTGCACCGATGATGGCACCGACGATGATGGCCCCGATGATTGTTCCGATCATGTGACGCTCCTTCTGGCCGCCGCGGGGGCGGCCGCTTGGTCCGCGAGGGGTGCGGACAACACATGCGACGAGATCAATGTCCCATCGCGTGGGGCTGGTGTGGTGGATGTGGCGTCTGCCAATTCCAGGAGGATTCGCGCGCGAAGGGGACGAAGGGGACAGGCGACCCGGGTCGGGAGCCCGTCGGAAAGCGTCAGCGCGTCTGGCGGTTGCCGGTGATCATGCCGTAGCCGACGATGAGTGCGGCTGCGACGACGACGCCGATGAGGCCGGAGATCCAGTCGATCCCCTTGGTGTCGCTGACACCGGTGGCCTTGTAGTAGATGAACGCGCCGATCAGGGAGCCGATGGCACCGAGGATGACGGTGAGCAGGACACTCATGTCCTGCTTCCCGGGGAGCACCAGTCGGGCGAGCGGTCCCACGATCGCACCCGCGACGAGGGCGGCAAGGATGGTTCCGATCATGTCTACGCTTCCTCCTTCGAGCCCGCAGGGCGGGCGGCGACGACCCGGCGATCCGGGCTCGTTCCTCCACCTTGTACCCGCATGATCGCTCCGGGCCACACCCCGATGGAGGTCGTGTCGGGACGCGGGCCCGCCGGGCATGACGAAGGCCGCCGGCCGTGGTGGTCGGCGGCCCTCGTCGTGCCCGGCAGCCCGTCTCGGGCGGTGGCGTCCGGCAGGTCACACGGCGGTCGCCGTGGCGGTACCGGGACTGTCGGCGGGTCGTCCCCCGGCGTGGTCAGTGAGTTCAGTGAGCGCCGAAGCCGACGCCCGACTTGCGCTCGGCACCTGTCGTCACGTAACCGATCGAGGCGGACGGGACCATGATGCGACCGCCCTTGTCGTCGGTCAGCTCGAGGGCCTCGGAGCCGAGCGACGCCTTGACGGCGGCGAAGATCTCGTCGCTGCTCTGGGTCGTCTCGAAGGTGATCTCGCGTGCCACGTTCTGCACGCCGATGCGGACCTCCACGTCAAACCTGCTTTCTCAGTGCTGGTGGACGCGGTCGACCGCGTCCTGTCGTCACCTTAACGAGCCGGCGTGCCGACCGATTCCCTGGCCGCGCCGCCGGGCCTGTCGCTCTCGTCGCCGCGGCCCTCGCCCCGTCCGACGACCGGGAACGCACCGAAGCCGCGGCGGATCAGCGCGGCGGTGAGGCGGACGGCCGTCTCCTTGGAGAGTGTCGCCTCGTGGGTCAGCCAGTGACGGGCCGACGTCTGCGCCAGGCCGACGAAGGCCACGCCGACGAGGACGGCCTCATCCTGGTCCATCGAGGTCTCGCTGCGGATGATCTCGGCCATCGCCTGGGCGCACGTGAGGTCGATCTGGTCGAGGCGCCGGCGCACCTCGGGCTCGTTGGCGAGGTCGGACTCGAAGATGAGTCGGAACGCCGCGCCCTCCTGCCCGACGAAGTCGAAGTAGGCGCGCGTCATGGTGTTGATGCGGGCCTTGTTGTCCGAGAGGGCCAGGGCGTCGCGGACGAGCTGCTCGAGCTCGCCCGTGTGCTGGTCGATGAGCGCGAGGTAGAGCTCGAGCTTGCCGGGGAAGTGCTGGTAGAGCACCGGCTTGGACACCCCGGCCCGCGCGGCGATGTCGTCCATCGCGGCAGCGTGGTAGCCGTTCTCGACGAAGACGCCGAGCGCGGCGTCGAGCAGCTGGGCGCGCCGCTCCGATCGGGGCAGCCGCTGGCCGCGGCCCGGCGGGGTGGTCTCGTCTGCCATGCGGATCCTCTTCGCTGTGGGCGCGTCGCTCGTCGGTCCTCGGCGTCCGCCCCCGCAGACGACCGTGTCCGTCCCACCATACCGAGCAGTACGGTGAGGGCATGTCGACGGATCCGCTGGTCAAGACGGGTCGGGCGCTCAGCAAGGCCGAGACGACGAGGTACGCCCGCCACGTGCTGCTGCCCGACGTGGGCCGCGACGGGCAGGAGCGCCTTGCCGCCGCCCGGGTGCTCGTCGTCGGTGCCGGTGGCCTCGGGTCGCCCGCGCTGCTCTACCTGGCCGCGGCAGGGGTCGGCACCATCGGGGTCGTCGACGCCGACGTCGTGGACCTCACCAACCTGCACCGTCAGGTCATCCACTCCGACGCCGACATCGGCCGACTCAAGACCGAGTCCGCGGAGGCG
This sequence comes from Terrabacter sp. Ter38, assembly GCF_024519435.1. Lineage (GTDB taxonomy): Bacteria > Actinomycetota > Actinomycetes > Actinomycetales > Dermatophilaceae > Terrabacter. The sequence goes on along the minus strand of NZ_JALJRZ010000001.1, from coordinate 954,630 downwards.
GCCGTCCACCGCGTCAACCCGCACGTCGAGGTGGTCCGGCACGACGTCGCGCTCGACTCGGCCAATGCGCTGGGGATCATCGGCGACTACGACCTCGTCGTCGACGGCACCGACAACTTCCCGACCCGCTACCTCGTCAACGACGCCTGCGTCATGCTCGGCAAGCCGCACGTGTGGGGCTCGATCCTCCGCTTCGATGGCCAGGTCTCGGTGTGGTGGGCCGGTCAGGGGCCGTGCTACCGGTGCGTCTTCCCCGAGCCGCCGCCGCCGGGCTCGGTGCCGAGCTGCGCCGAGGGCGGCGTGCTCGGGGTCCTGTGCGCCGCCATCGGGTCGATCCAGTCGACCGAGGCGATCAAGCTCCTGCTCGGCATCGGCGAGCCGCTCGTCGGCCGGCTCGTGGTCCACGACGCGCTGCGCCAGACCTGGGACACCCTGACGGTCCGGGCCGACCCCGGGTGCCCGGTCTGCGGCGACGAGCCGACCGTCACCGAGCTCATCGACTACGTCGAGTTCTGCGGCGTGCCGGGAGCGGCCGCCCACGACGAGGGCGACCTGCCGACGGTCACCGTCCACGACATGGTGGGCGAGCTCGCCGCCGCTGATCCGCCTCTGCTCGTCGACGTCCGCGGCGACGAGGAGCGGGCCATCGCCTCGATCCCCGGCGCCATCGCGATTCACCTCGACCGCTTCCGCTCCGGGGAGGCGTTCGACGAGCTGCCCACGGACAGAAGGGTGCTCATCCACTGCAAGGTGGGTGGCCGCTCGGCCGAGGCGACGCGGCTCGCCCTCCGCGCGGGGCTCACGGACGTCGCGAACGTCGAGGGCGGCATACTCGCCTACCTCCGGGAGATCGACCCGAGCCAACCCGAGTACTGAGAGGACGCCCGTGCCGCTGGAGGACCACGCCGAGCGCGTGCTCGACCTCGTCGCGACCATCCCCGAGGGGCGGGTGCTCGCCTACGGCGACATCGCCAAGCGACTCGGTGGCATGGGTCCGCGCACGGTGGGCACCGTGATGAGCCGCTACGGGTCCGACCTGCCGTGGTGGCGGGTCATCCGGTCCGACGGTCGGCCGCCGCAGGGCCTCGAGGACGAGGCCCTCGAGCACTGGCGGGCCGAGGGGACGCCCATGGTGGGCGGGCTCGTCGAGGGTGGCCGCGCCGACATGGGACGGGCACGCTGGGACTTCGGTGCGGCGCCGGCAGCGTCCGGTGCAGCCGGGGGAGCGGGGGGAGCGGGGGGAGCGGGACCGCGCGGCGGCTTGCACCACGTCGAGATCTGGGTCGACGACATCGCCGCGGCCACGCGCGAGTGGGGCTGGCTGCTGGGGCGGCTGGGCTACCACCTCGGTGACGACTGGGGGCACGGCCAGGCGTGGGAGCTCGGCTCCCTCTACGTCGTCGTCGAGGCCGGCCCCGACGTCGTCTCCGGACGCCATGAGCGCACCCGTGCGGGCCTGAACCACCTTGCCTTCCATGGCGGTTCGCGCGCCGAGGTCGACGCGCTCGTCGACGCCTGCGGCGAGGGCGGCTGGACGCTGATGTTCGCAGACACACACCCACATGCCGGTGGCCCGCAGCACTATGCCGCCTACCTCGAGAGCGGCGAGGGCTTCGAGGTCGAGGTCGTCGCAGGCTGAACCGGTGCGGCATGACGATCGCCGACCCGGGCCTGGCCCCACCGTCCCTCCGGCACGGACAAAGACTTGATTTGTTCCAGAAAGGGCGGAAGACTCGGGACATGACCGGAACCGACGTCGAGGTGCAGCTGCGCGAGGCGGGTCTTCGGGTGACGCGCCAGCGCGTCGCCGTCCTCTCGGTCCTGCACGACCACCCGCACACCGACACCGACACGGTCATCCGCCGAGTCCGCGAGGTCGCCGGCGACGTGTCGCACCAAGCCGTCTACGACGTCCTGCGCGCCCTCACCGACACCGGTCTCGTGCGCCGCATCCAGCCGACGGGCTCCGTCGCCCGCTACGAGGTGCGCGTGGGCGACAACCACCACCATGTCGTGTGCCGTTCGTGCGGTGCCATCGGCGACGTCGACTGCGCGGTCGGCCACGCCCCCTGCCTCACGGCATCCGACCCCCACGGATTCGTCATCGACGAGGCCGAGGTGACGTACTGGGGCATCTGTCCTGCGTGCGCCGCCGAGGCCGCCGCCTCCTGAAGTTGCCCACCCCAGAAAGAGAAGGACGTCCTCGTGTCTGAGCTCCACCAGCCCAACGCCGAAGTCGGCGAGATGAACGAGCCGGAGGCCAGCAAGTGCCCCGTGGCCCACGACCGGTCGACCCGCCCCGCCGGCACGAGCAACGAGGACTGGTGGCCCAACCGCCTCGACCTCAAGATCCTCGCCAAGAACCCCACGGTGGCCAACCCCAACGGGGCCGACTTCGACTACGCCGCGGCCTTCAACAGCCTCGACCTCGCCGCCGTCAAGGCAGACATCGCCGCCGTGCTCACCGACTCGCAGGACTGGTGGCCCGCCGACTTCGGCCACTACGGCCCCTTCATGATCCGCATGGCGTGGCACAGCGCGGGCACCTACCGCGTGCAGGACGGTCGCGGCGGCGCCGGCGCCGGCCAGCAGCGCTTCGCCCCGCTCAACTCCTGGCCCGACAACGGCAACCTCGACAAGGCCCGCCGCCTGCTCTGGCCGGTCAAGAAGAAGTACGGCCAGAAGCTCTCGTGGGCCGACCTCATCGTCCTCACCGGCAACGTCGCCCTCGAGTCGATGGGCTTTGCGACGTTCGGCTTCGGCGGCGGACGCGAGGACGTCTGGGAGCCGGACGCCGACGTCTACTGGGGCTCGGAGGCCGAGTGGCTCGGCGACGAGCGCTACACCGGCGACCGTGACCTCGAGAACCCCCTCGCCGCCGTCCAGATGGGTCTCATCTACGTCAACCCCGAGGGTCCCAGCGGCAACCCCGACCCGCTGCAGTCGGCGCGCGACATCCGCGAGACCTTCGGCCGCATGGCGATGAACGACGAGGAGACCGTCGCCCTCATCGCCGGTGGCCACACGTTCGGCAAGACGCACGGCGCCGCCGACCCGCTGAAGTACGTCGGCACCGAGCCCGAGGGCGCCCCGCTCGAGGAGCAGGGGCTCGGCTGGAAGCAGTCCTACGGCACCGGCAAGCTCCAGGACGCCATCACCTCCGGCCTCGAGGTCACGTGGACGCCCACGCCGACGCAGTGGGACAACACCTTCTTCGACATGCTCTTCGGTCACGAGTGGGAGCTCTCCGAGAGCCCCGCGGGCGCGGCCCAGTGGGTCGCCAAGGACGCCGAGGCGATCATCCCGGCGCCCGACGAGGGCGGCGCCAAGAGACTGCCCACGATGCTGACGACCGACCTGGCGCTCCGGGTCGACCCGGCATACGAGCAGATCTCCCGCCGCTTCCACGAGAACCCGGCCGAGTTCGCCGACGCCTTCGCCCGCGCGTGGTTCAAGCTGACCCACCGCGACATGGGGCCGGTCGAGCGCTACCTCGGCCCCGAGGTGCCGCAGGAGGAGCTGCTCTGGCAGGACCCGCTGCCCGCCGCCACCGGACAGACGATCGGTGCCGACGACGTCGCGACCCTCAAGCAGGCCATCGCCGACTCCGACCTCACCGTCACCCAGCTCGTCAAGGCCGCGTGGGCGTCCGCGTCGACGTTCCGCAGCAGCGACAAGCGCGGCGGTGCCAACGGCGCCCGCGTCCGCCTCGAGCCGCAGAGCGGCTGGGACGTCAACGACCCCGCCGAGCTCGCCACCGTCCTGCGGGCCCTCGAGGGCATCCGGGCCGACTTCAACGGCCGCGGCGGCGCCACGGTCTCGCTCGCCGACCTCATCGTCCTCGGCGGCAACGTCGCGGTCGAGCAGGCCGCTGCAGCAGGCGGCGTGACCGTCGAGGTGCCTTTCCGCGCCGGCCGCGTCGACGCCACGCAGGAGCAGACCGACGTCGAGTCGTTCGGCTATCTCGAGCCGAAGCACGACGGCTTCCGCAACTACATCGGCAAGCCGGGCCGCGTGCCCGCCGAGTACCTCCTCGTCGACCGGGCCAACCTGCTCGGCCTCTCGGCCCCGCAGATGACGGTCCTCGTCGGGGGCCTGCGCGTCCTCGGTGCCAACACCGGTGGCTCGACGACCGGTGTCCTCACCGACCGCGTCGGCACGCTGACGAACGACTTCTTCGTCAACCTGCTCGAGCTCGGCACGACGTGGACCGCGGCCGACGAGGGCGGAGACACGTTCACCGCGACGAACGCCGCCGGGCAGCAGACGTGGACCGGCAGCCGGGTCGACCTCCTCTTCGGCTCCAACTCCGAGCTGCGTGCCCTCGCCGAAGTCTACGCGAGCGACGACGCCGCCGAGAAGTTCGTCCACGACTTCGTCGCCGCGTGGTCGCAGGTCATGGAGGCCGACCGCTTCGACGTCAAGTGAGGGACTGACGCACTGCGCGGGGCCCGGGACGGCGTATGCCGTCCCGGGCCCTTCGCGTGCCCGCTCACGCCGCGGGCGGCTGGTCCCGGTCGGGTCACCGAGGGCCCGGGTCCTCGCCGGTGGACGACTGGGCGTGTCCGCTGCGGCGGGGCGGGGCGGACGGCATTCGCCCTCGGGTCGTGCGCGGGTGTCGGTCGGGCGTGATGGAATCCTCCGGTGGTCATCCTCCGTCGAGCTCCCGCTCTCGTCCCGGCGCAGGTGCGGCTCGGCGAGCGGCAGCAGGCCGCGCTCGACTCCTCGGCCCGGGTGCTGCGTGTCCTCGGCGGGCCGGGCACCGGCAAGTCGACCCTCGCGGTCGAGCTCGTCGTCGACGCCGTGCGCCGGCAGGGCCTGCGGGCCGACTCGTGCCTCGTGCTCACCTCGAGCCGGAGCGCGGCCGGCGAGCTGCGCCAGCAGGTCACGGCGCGGCTCGGCGGCACGTCCACCGAGTCGCTCGCGCGGACGTGGCAGGCCTTCGGCTTCGGAGTGCTCCGGGCCGAGGCGGCGCTGCGCGGCGACCCATCGCCTCGGCTGCTCAACGGCCCCGAGCAGGACGTCATCCTGCGCGACCTGCTCGCCGGGCACGCCTCGGGAGAGGTGCGCGGGCCGGTGTGGCCCGAGCAGCTGCGCGAGGCGCTGACGACCCGCGGCTTCCGCAACGAGCTGCGCGACCTGCTCATGCGCTCGGTCGAGCTGGGGCAGGGCCCCGACGGTCTCGCTCGCCTCGCCGACGAGCACGAGCGGCCCGAGTGGGCTGCCGCGGCGCACGTGCTGCGCGAGTACGACCAGGTCACCTCGTTCAGCCGGCACGGCTCCTACGACCCCGCCTGGGTGCTCACCGCGGTGGCCGAGCTGCTCGACGACGACCCGTCGGCACTCGACCGGCTCCACGAGCGCATCCGCCTCGTCGTCGTCGACGAGGCCCAGGAGCTGACGTCGGCAGCGGCGCGGCTGCTGCGCGTCGTCGCCCGTGCGGGTGGCCCTCGGGTCGTCCTCCTCGGCGACCCCGACGTCGCCGTCCAGACCTTCCGCGGCGCCGACCCGCGCTTCCTCGCCGATGGCTGGAGCGACCTCGCGGGGAGTGGCCGCGACCCCCGCTTCGTCGGCGGGCTCTTCGATCTCATCGACGACGCCGGTGAGGGTCTCAGTGAGACCGTCGTGCTCGATCGGTCCCACCGGCTCGGCACGGACATGATGGGGGTGGCCGACCGCGTCTCGCGGCGCATCGGGGCGCTCGGCGGCGGCGAGCAACGCCGGATGACGTCCGCGACCGGAGACCCGTCGCGCGGCACCGTCGAGGTCGCCCTGCTGCGCTCCGCCGCGCAGGAGACGGCTCACGTCGCGGCGCTGCTGCGCCGGGCGCACCTCGTCGAGGGCGTGCCCTGGACCGACATGGCCGTCATCGTGCGCGGATCGGGCCGCGCCGACGCGATGCGTCGCCTGCTCGGGCAGGCCGGGGTGCCGGTCCAGGCCGGCAGCGCCGAGACTCCGGTCCGCGACGAGAGCGCGGTGCGCCCGCTGCTGCACCTGCTCGACGAGAGCATCGCCATCGCCCGCGCCGAGCACCGCGGCGACACCCACGTCATCGACGCCGTGCGGGCCGCCGACCTCGTGCTGTCCCCCGTCGGCGGGAGCGACACCGTCGGGCTGCGGCGCCTGCGATGGCTGCTGCGACAGGACGAGCTCGCCTCCGGCGGTGGGCGGTCCAGCGACGAGCTGCTCGCCGAGCTGCTCCAGTCGCAGCCCCGCGCCCGGATGCTGGGGTCGACAGCGCGGGCCGCCGAACGCATCGCGACGGCGCTCGCCGCCGGTGCCGCGGCGGCGCGCGTCGCCGACGACGGCCGGTGGGCGCGCGGGGTCACGGCCGAGTCCGTGCTGTGGGCCATCTGGCAGGGCGCGGGGGTTGCCGACGGGTGGCGGCGGCAGGCGCTCTCCGGAGGCACGTCGGGCGAGCGGGCCGACCGCGATCTCGACGCCGTGCTCGCGCTCTTCGACGCGGCGGGCGCCTTCGTCGACCGGCTGCCGACCGCCGGCCCCGACAAGTTCCTCGAGCACATCCAGGGCCAGGACGTCCCCGGCGACACCCTGCTCGTCGGCGGTCAGTCCGGTGGCCGGGTCGCGCTGCTGACGCCGCAGACCGCCGCGGGCCGGGAGTGGCGCATCGTCGTCGTCGCGGGCGTGCAGGAGGGCGTGTGGCCCGACCTGCGCCTGCGCGGCTCGGTCCTCGGGTCCGAGGACCTCGTCGACGTCGTCGCCCAGCGGCCGCTCGGCTTCCGCGCCGCCCAGGCCGCGGTGCGCTACGACGAGACGCGCCTCTTCCTCGTCGCCGTCACCCGCGCCACCGAGCGGCTGGTGGTCACTGCCGTCGGCAACGAGGACGAGCAGCCGTCGGTCTACCTCGACCTCGTCGACCCGCCTGCCACGACGCGTCTGGCCGACGAGGTGCGCCCGCACTCCGAGGTGGCGCGCACCATGACCCTGCCGGGGCTCGTCGGAGAGCTGAGGCGCGAGGCCGTCAGCCCCGACCCCGGCGTCGCCGAGCCGGCCCTCAACCTGCTCGCCGCCGCGGCGCGCGAGGGCGTGCGCGGGGCCGACCCGACCTCGTGGTGGGCGCTCCGGTCGGTCACGAGCGAGCGTCCCGTGCGCCGACCCGACGAGCCCGTGCCCGTGTCGCCGTCGAAGGTCACCTACTTCGCCGAGTGCGGGCTGCGCTGGTTCCTCACGTCGGTCGGTGGCGAGGGCGTCTCCCTCGGCGCAGCCTCCGTCGGCACCTTCGTCCACGACATCGTCGCCGAGCTGCCCGACGCGCCGCTCGAGGAGCTGAAGCACGAGGTCGACGCACGGTGGGGACGCCTCGGGCTCAAGCCCGGCTGGGTCACCGACCGCACCCACCAGGAGGCGCACGACATGGTGGCGCGGTTCGTGGCCTACCGGTCCGCCGCCGAGCGCGACTGGGAGCGCGTCGGGATCGAGTCCGACTTCCGGGTCGAGGTGGGGCGCGCCGTCGTGGCCGGGCGCGTCGACCGCATCGAGCGCGACGCCGAGGGCCGCCTGCGCATCGTCGACCTCAAGACCGGCAAGTCCAAGCCGACCAAGGCCGAGCTGGCCCACCACGGCCAGCTCGGGGCCTACCAGGTGGCCGTCGAGGAAGGTGGGTTCCCCGCGCTCGGAGACCGCAGTGCCGGGGCGGCGCTCGCCTTCATCGGCAAGGGAGGGCTCTCCGGACTCAAGCCGAGCGTGCTGCCACAGCCGCCCCTCGCGAGCAGCGACGACCCGACGTGGGCACGGACGCTCGTTCAGGAGACGGCCGAGGGGATGGGGGCGGCCGAGTTCCGGGCTGCGCAGGGCAAGGCCTGCGAGACGTGCCCGGTGCGGTCGTCGTGCCCCGTCCAGCCCGAGGGAGACGCCCTGTGACGACGACCGAGGCACGCCCGGAGACGACGATGCGCCACAGCGCTCTCGACATCGCCGCGGCGCTCGAGATGCCGCCGCCCACCCCCGAGCAGGCCGCCGTCATCGAGGCGGGCGCCCGCCCCCTGCTCGTCGTCGCCGGTGCAGGCTCGGGCAAGACCGAGACGATGGCGGCCCGGGTCGTCTGGCTCGTCGCCAACGGCCTCGTCGACCCCGACCAGGTGCTGGGCCTCACCTTCACCCGCAAGGCTGCGGCCGAGCTCTCCCAGCGCATCGCCAAGCGCCTGCGTGGTCTCGAGCGGGCCGGCATCTGGACGCCGCCCGCCGACGACGGCACGGGTGCCGAGGTGCTCGGCGGCACGCCCACCGTCTCCACCTACCACGCGTATGCCGGCCGGCTCGTCCGCGAGCACGCCCTCCGGGTGGGCATCGAGCCGGAGTTCCGCATCCTCACCGAGGCCGGGGCGTGGCAGCTCGCGGCCGAGGCGGTGTCACGCTGGGACGGGCCGATGGACGACGTCGTCAAGAGCGAGGCGACGGTCATCCAGGCCGTCATGGCGCTCGCGGGCGAGATGGCAGAGCACGTGCGCACGCCCGCCGAGGTGATGGACCACCTCGACGCCGTGCTCACGCGCCTCGACGCCCTGCCCGACGGTGAGGGCCGGGGGTCGCTCACCGCCGCGCGAGACGCGATCGCCGTCCTGCGCGAGCGCCGCACGGTGCTGCCGATCGTCGAGGCCTTCCTCGCCCTCAAGCGCGAGCGCGAGTCCCTCGACTTCGCCGACCAGATGGCCATCGCGGCCCGGCTCACCCGGTCGGTGCCGGCTGTCGGTGAGATCGAGCGCGAGCGGTTCCGGGCCGTGCTGCTCGACGAGTTCCAAGACACGTCGGAGGCGCAGCTCGAGCTGCTGCGTTCGCTCTTCCACCACCCCGGGGTGGCGCTCACCGCCGTCGGCGACCCCAACCAGTCGATCTACGGCTGGCGCGGCGCGAGCGCGACCACGCTGCTGCGCTTCCCGTCCGAGTTCGGCGGCGACGAGGGCCCCGCTGACGTCCTGCCGCTGTCGACCAGCTGGCGCAACGACTCGGTCATCCTCGACGCGGCCAACGCCGTCGCCGCGCCGCTCGCGACGGAGCACGTGCGGCCGCTGCGACCGCGGCCCGGCGCGGGGGTCGGGACGATCGAGGTGGCTCGACTCGAGACCGCCGAGGAGGAGGCCGACCACCTCGCCGCCTGGATCGCCGCGCACTGGTTCAGCCCGAGCGGCCGGCGCACCGGCCGCAGCGCCGCCGTGCTGTGCCGGCGGCGCTCGACCTTCCCCGTCGTCCTCGAGGCGCTTCGCCGCCGCCAGCTGCCCGTCGAGGTCGTCGGCCTCGGTGGCCTGCTCGTCACGCCCGAGGTCAGCGACCTCGTCGCCGCCCTGTGGGTGGTGCAGGATCCCAGCCGCGGAGACCAGCTGATGCGCCTGCTGACCGGGCCAGTCGTGCGCCTCGGCGCGGCCGACCTGGCCGGGCTGTGGGCGTGGGCGCGTGAGCTGCACCAGCGGACGCCGCGAGCCGGGACCCCCACGTCGACCGCACCCGACCGGGCGGGGGCCGGCGCAACCGTCGCGCCGGGGAGGCCGGGGTCGGGGACCTCCGGAGGCGAGCCACCCACGGGTGACGCCGCTCCTGCGGACGACGGCGTGACGGAGGCGGCGAGTGCCGATGAGGCCGAGGCGTCAGCCGACGACCGCCGAGGCTCGGACCTCGCGGCCGACAGCGCAGACACCGCCACGCTCGTCGAGGCCCTCGACGACCTGCCTCGCCCCGGCTGGACCGGGCGCGACGGCGCCCGCATCGGCGACGAGGCGCTGGCCCGGCTGCACGACCTGGGCGACGTCGTGCGGCGGCTGCGTCGGCTCACGGCCCTGCCCCTCGTCGACCTCGTCGCCGAGGCCGAGGTCGCCATCGGGCTCGACATCGAGGTGCTCTCACGTCCCGAGCACACGGCCTCGACCGCACGCGTGCACCTCGACGCCTTCGCCGACGTCGCGGCGCGCTACGCCACGACCGCCGACCGGCCGACCCTGTCCGGCTTCCTCAGCTGGCTCGACGCCGCCCGCGACCAGGAGCGCGGCCTCGACGCCGTCCACACCGAGTCCGACGCCGACGCCGTCCAGGTCCTGACCGTGCACGCGGCCAAGGGCCTCGAGTGGGACGTCGTCGCGGTCCCGACGCTCGTCGAGGGTGTCTTCCCGGCGCACGGCGCGACCGCGGTGGCGCCCGTCGCCCACAGCGAGCCCACGGCATTCGCCTGCTCGGGGGACGTCAAGGACAAGGGCTGGCTCATCGGGCTCGACTCGCTGCCCTACGACCTGCGCGGTGACCGTGCCGGCCTGCCGCACCTCGACTGGCGCGGCGTGCCCGACCGCAAGGCGCTGAGCGCCGCCATCGACGCGTTCGTCCTCGACGGCGGACGGCATGCAGTGGCCGAGGAGCGGCGTCTCGCGTACGTCGCGCTGACCCGTGCGCGCGCCTCGATGCTCCTGACGACCCATCTCTGGGGTGCGGCGAAGAAGACGCTGTCGGTGCCGTCGCGCTTCCTGACCGAGGTCGAGGAGACCCTGCCAGGGTCCGTCGTGCGCACCGCCTGGGCGCCGGACCCCGAGCCGGTCCTCGACGACAAGGGCCAGGCGTCGGCACCGACCAACCCGCACCTGGCCGTCCCGATCTCACAGCTGTGGCCGCACGACCCGATGGGGCAGAGGCGCGCCGGCCTGCTCGACGCGCACCGACGGATCGCCACCCTCGTCGACGCGGGTCCCACTGTGCCGCAAGGCGATCCGCGCGTCGACGACCTCCGCATCCTGCTCGCCGAGCAGGCGGCCCGACGGTCTCGTGATGAGTCCGTCGTCGACGTCCCGCGCCACCTGTCGGCCTCCGCGGTCGTCTCGCTGGCCCGGGACGCAGAGGCGTTCGCCATGTCCTTGCGGCGCCCCATGCCGAGCCCGCCGGCCGTCGCCGCGCGGCAGGGCACAGCCTTCCACGCGTGGATCGAGGAGCACTACTCGCGCGCCGCGTTCGTCGACCTGCTCGACCTACCCGGCAGCGCCGACGAAGGGGCGGCCGACGACGGCGACCTGGACGCCATGAAGGAGCGCTTCCTCGCCAGCGAGTGGGCCGACCGCATCCCCGAGGAGATCGAGCTGTCGATCGAGACGGTCATCGACGGGATCGCCGTCCGCGGTCGGGTCGACGCCGTCTTCCCCCGCGACGACGGCGGTTGGACGGTCGTCGACTGGAAGACGGGTGCCAGGCCGACCGGGCGCGACGCGACGGTGCGTGCCCTCCAGCTCGGGGCGTATGCCGTCGCCTTCGCCCGGCTGCGCGGTGTCGACCCCTCGCTCGTCGACGCGGCGTTCTACTACGCGGGAGAGGGCGTCACGGTGCGTCCCGACCTCCCGGGCGAGGCCGCCCTCGTCGACCTGCTCCGCACCCTCCCCGAGTAACCCGCTCGGGTGAGCGTCCCGTCCCGGCCGGGTGGCCCCGTCGTCCCACCGGCCCGGGCCGGTCAGCTCCGCGCGTCGTGGGCGGGGTGGTCGGGACGGTGCTCCACCGGCACGAAGTCGGAGGCGCCCTCATGCAGGTCGAGCACGCCGTCGGCGTCCTCGGGCAGGGCCTCGACCTCGTCGATCTCGAAGGTGGACGCGTCGGCGTCCGCGGCCGTCAGAGGGACCGACTGGGACTCCTCGACGGTCTCGTCGGGCCACGGGGACGGTTCCGGCTCAGCCGCGTGACCGAGGCCCGGCGCCACGTCGTCGACGACGACGTCACCCGGCGCCGCATCCGAGGTCTCCTGCGACGGCGTGGGCGACTCGGCGTCCCCGGCGGTCTCGTCGGCGGTCTCGTCGGCGGTCTCGTCGGCGGGGGCCTGCGGCTCGTCGAGCAGGGAGGTCATCGAGATGGCCTGTGTCTCGCCGAGCATGGGGAAGGGCACGTGCGGCTGGGTGGCGTCCCACTCGGGCTCAGGCCGCTCGGGGTCGTCGGGGTCGAGGACCGCGGCGGCGCGCACCCGGGCCTGTCGGGTGCGCTCGCTGCGCTCGGCGTCCTCCTGCGCGTGACGGCGGTCGTCGTCCTCGACCCGGCCGTCGAGGGCGCGCAGCTCATCGGCCGTGCGCTCGACGACGTCGAGCTGCCCCGAGGCGAGAGCGTGGAGCAGGGTCCGCAACGGCGCCATCTCGGCCGCGAGGCGGGCTCGGCGCACGAGGTGCACGTCGGGTCGCTCGATGCGCGACTCGGCGTAGGCCTCGAGCACGGCATCGAGTGTCTCGGCCGGCGCGAGACGGGCGAGCTCGGCGAAGTCGTCCGCCGGGTCGCCGACGCGGCTGGCCTCCCAGGCCAGGACGCCACGCACATGACCGCTCGACGAGTCGTCATCGTCGTCGAACGACGCGAGGACGTTCTCCCCGGTGAAGGTGCCGTGGACGGTGCTGGGGGCGAAGCGCCACAGCGAGACGTCCTCGAGCGCGTGCTCCCAACGCGTGAGGAGCCCGGTGGGCACGTGCCCCGTCGCGGCGGCCCGGTCGAGCTCGGAGAGCTGGCGGCGGCGGTAGGCCTCGGCGTCGTACGTGGGTCGCCCAGCCTCCTCGTAGAGGAGGTGCTCGACGTTGTGGATGTGCGCGAGGGTGCGACCCACCTCCGCCGTCAGGGGGCCCGGGCGGAGCCCGGCGAAGTCGAGGGGCCGACCGGGGACGCGCAGGTAGACGGCCGCTCGGCCCTCCGGTACCTGGGCGAAGCCGCGGACCATCGGCATGGCCACGTCGAGCCGCCGCCCGAGCAGGCCGGAGAGCGCGGAGATGTCGTCGAGCATCGCGCCGGCCGCCGAGGTGCACGGCGCCTTGACGACCCAGCGCCGGTCCTGGCTGTCCTGGACGTAGGCGATCTCGAAGAGGTCGCCGGGACGGCCCGGGACACCCTCCACCGTCACCGGGTCGAGGCCCGGCACGGCCGAGCTCGCCAAGGCGGCGAGGAAGAGGGGGCTGCGCGTCACAGGTCCACCGTAGGTCGAGCGGCGCGCCGAGCGTGGGAGGCGACGCCCGCGCCGGTCGGTTCGCCGCAGGCTCGACACCCGGGCGCCGGCGCCGGCTCGCCGCCTAGGGTGGGTCGCGTGGCAGTGACGGACGAGACCCTGGCCGACCTCGCGCTCTCGCGCAGCTCCCTGGACCGGGTGGCGCTCGAGCGTCGGCGACCCGAGGTCCTCACCGAGCTGCTCGACGACCCGCAGACCCGGGTCGCCGAGGTCCGCGGTGACCGCATGCAGGTGTCGGCCCTCGGTGCAGCCGGTGCAGCCGGTGCAGGAGGTGCAGGAGGTGCAGCGGGCGCCGAGGGCGCCGGTGACGACGGGCTGACGCTCGTCCTGCGCGCGCCCGAGCCCGAGGACCACGCCCGGCTCGGACTGCACCTCGGTCGCGACGGCGACGGGAGGGCATACGTGGGTGTCGTCTCGACGGACGACGCAGACGGGGTCGACGACCCCGACCGGCGGCCCGACGGCTGGCTCACCCTGCGGCAGGCCGGCGAGGCGCTCGCACCCCGCGACGCAGGCGTCTTCACCACCGCGCTGGCGCTCGCCAACTGGCACGCGACGCACCGCTTCTGCCCACGCTGCGGTGCGCCGACCGAGCCCCGGCAGGGTGGCTGGGTGCGGCGCTGCGAGCGCGAGGGCAGCGAGCACTACCCGCGCACCGACCCGGCGGTCATCATGTCGGTCGTCGACCCCGACGACCGGCTGCTGCTGGGGCGGGGGGCGCACTGGCCCGAGGGGCGTTTCTCCGTGCTCGCCGGCTTCGTCGAGCCGGGGGAGTCGTTCGAGTCCGCGGTCGCCCGCGAGGTCGCCGAGGAGGTCGGCATCTCCGTCGAGGCGGCGCGCTACCTCGGCAACCAGCCGTGGCCGTTCCCCTCGTCGGTGATGATCGGTTTCCAGGCGACGACGCGCGAGACCGAGCTGACGATCGACCCCGTCGAGATGGCCGAGGCGCGCTGGGTGAGCCGTGAGGAGTACCGCGACCTGCTCCGCGACGGCTCGATCCGCACGCCGAGCGGCATCTCGATCGCCAAGCGGATCATCGAGCACTGGCTGGGCCAGACGGTCGAGTCCGTCGTCGAGCCGGGCACGCGGACGAGCTTCTGAGCCCGGTCGGTGCGACCCGTCAGCTCGCGAGGCGCGAACGGACCTCGGCGAGCGAGGGGTTCGTCGCGGCCGAGCCGTCGGGGAAGACGACGGTCGGGACCGTGCGGTTGCCGCCGTTGACGTGCTCGACGAAGTCGACGTGCTCGGGATTGGCCTCGAGGTCGATCTCGGTGAACGGCACGCCCTCGCGGGTCAGCTGGCCCTTGAGGCGTGTGCAGTAGCCGCACCACGTCGTCGTGAACATCGTGATCGAGCCCTCGTCGGGCGTGACCTGCGTGGACTGGGGCATCGGTTCCTACTCGTGTCGCGACGTCGTGCGTGGTGGTGGGGACGGCTCCCACGGGCGTCGTCCCTCGGTGCAAGGATGACCCCATGGCCAAGCGCGGCGCAAAACGATCCCCGAGGATGGACCTCGACGTCTACGAGACCGAGGTCCGTCGACTGCAGGCCGAGCTCGTCGCGTTCCAGGAGTGGGTGCGTGCGACGGGTCAGCGGGTCGTCGTCGTCTTCGAGGGGCGTGACGCCGCCGGCAAGGGGTCGGCGATCAAGCGGATCACCGAGTACCTCAGCCCTCGCGTCGCCCGGATCGCGGCCCTCCCGGCGCCGACCGACCGCGAGAGGACGCAGTGGTACTTCCAGCGCTACATCGCCCACCTGCCCGCTGCCGGCGAGATCGTGCTCTTCGACCGGTCCTGGTACAACCGCGCCGGCGTCGAGCGGGTCATGGGCTTCTGCACCGACGAGCAGTTCGCCCGCTTCCTCGAGCAGGCGCCGCTCTTCGAGCAGATGCTCGTCGATGACGGAGTCGTCCTGCGCAAGTACTGGTTCAGCGTCTCCGACGTCGAGCAGGAGCGCCGGTTCCGCAGCCGCGCCAAGGACCCCATGCGCCAGTGGAAGCTCTCGCCGATGGACCTCGAGTCCATCACCCGGTGGGAGGACTACTCCGAGGCCAAGGACGTCATGATGGCCGCGACGAGCACCGACTGGGCGCCGTGGCACGTCGTCGAGTCGGAGGACAAGCGGCGCTCGCGGGTCAACGTCATGCACCACCTGCTCAGCTCCATCCCGCACGCCGCGGTGGCGCCCGTCGTGCCGCCCGTGCCCGAGCGCCCCGCTCCGCGTGGCTACGAGCGCCCGCCGCAGCACGAGCAGAACTACGTGCCGGACCACGCCGCGAGCGTGCTGGCCACCTCGAAGGGTGATAGCTCCTGAGCGCAGTACCGTCCGCCGACGAGATCCTCGCCGGGCTCGACCCGGAGCAGCGCGAGGTCGCGATGGCCCCGCCGGGCCCCCTGTGCATCCTCGCGGGTGCCGGCACGGGCAAGACGCGCGCCATCACCCACCGCATCGCGTATGCCGTCCACTCGGGTGCGCAGCAGCCGCAGCGGGTGCTCGCGCTGACCTTCACGGCCCGCGCCGCGGGCGAGATGCGCACGCGCCTGCGCGGGCTCGGGGTGCAGGGCGTCCAAGCCCGCACGTTCCACGCCGCTGCGCTGCGGCAGCTGCACTTCTTCTGGCCGCAGGCCATCGGCGGCGCGGCCCCCGAGGTGATGAGCCACAAGGCGGCGGCCGTCGCCGAGGCCGCGAGCCGGCTGCGCATGCAGTTCGACCGCACCACCGTCCGCGACCTCGCCGCCGAGATCGAGTGGGCCAAGGTCAACCTGCTGACGCCGCAGTCGTACGCCGCCCGCGCGCGTGAGCAGCGCCGTGAGCCTCCGGGCCTCGACCTCACGGCCATGGCACGCCTCTTCGAGGCGTACGAGGACGTCAAGCAGCGCCGCGGCGTCATCGACTTCGAGGACGTCCTGCTCCTGACCGTCGGCATCCTCGACGAGCGCGAAGACATCGCCCGCACCGTGCGCGGCCAGTACCGCCAGTTCGTCGTCGACGAGTACCAGGACGTCAACGACCTCCAGCAGCGGCTCCTCGACCAGTGGCTGGGGGAGCGCAAGGACCTCTGCGTCGTCGGCGACCCGGCCCAGACGATCTACTCCTTCACCGGGGCCAGCCCGCGACACCTCGTCGGTTTCCCCCAGCGGTTCCCGGGCGCGCAGGTCGTGCGCCTCGTGCGCAACTACCGCTCCACACCGCAGATCGTCGGGCTCGCCAACACCATCGTCGCGTCGGGCACCCAGGCGGCGCGCGACGGGGCGGTGCGCCTCCTCGCGCAGTCCGAGCCGGGTCCCGCGCCGGAGCTGACGAGCCATCCCGACGACCCGGCTGAGGCTGCCGCGGTCGCCGACCGTATCCGCACGCTCGTCGCGGGCGGCCACGAGGCGGCCGAGATCGCCGTCCTCTTTCGCACCAACGCCCAGTCCGAGGCGTTCGAGTCGGCTCTCACGGACGCCGGGGTTGCCTACCTCGTGCGGGGTGGCGACCGCTTCTTCGCCCGCAAGGAGGTGCGCGACGCCGTCCTGCTCCTGCGCGGCGCCGCCCGGAGCGACGACGGCGAGAAGCCGCTCGGTGAGATCACCCGCGACGTCATCACCGGCGCGGGCTGGTCGCACGAGCCCCCGTCCGGTAGCGGGGCCACCCGTGAGCGGTGGGAGTCGCTGACCGCGCTCGCGACGCTCGCCGACGACATCGCCGCAGCGGCTCCGGAGGCCCGGCTGCCCGAGCTCGTCGCCGAGCTCGAGCGGCGGGCGGCCGAGCAGCATGCCCCGACCGTGCAGGGCGTGACGCTCGCCAGCCTGCACGCCGCCAAGGGCCTGGAGTGGGACACCGTCTTCCTGGTCGGCGCCTCCGACGGCCTCATGCCCATCTCGATGGCCGAGGGCCCCGACGCTGTCGAGGAGGAGCGGCGCCTGCTCTACGTCGGGCTCACGCGCGCCCGCAAGCAGCTCTTCCTGTCGTGGTCCGGTGCCCGCACGCCCGGAGCCCGGGCCACGCGCCGCGTCTCGCGGTTCCTGGCGCCGGCGGCCGACATCCTCGGCCAGGGTGCGCGCAGCGAAGCGAGGTCGGGCGGGTCCAAGCGGTCCGCGCCGAAGGTGGCGCCGCTCGCGCACTGCCGCGGCTGTGGCGCCGAGCTCGTCTCCGCGGCGCAGCGCAAGACCGGCCGCTGCGACGACTGTCCGCCCACCTACGACGAGGAGACGTTCGAGCGGCTGCGCACGTGGCGCCGCGCCGTCGCGCGCGAGGCGAGCGTGCCGGCATTCGTCGTCTTCACCGACGCGACGCTCACCGCGATCG
The DNA here is from genome assembly GCF_024519435.1 of Terrabacter sp. Ter38. GTDB lineage: Bacteria > Actinomycetota > Actinomycetes > Actinomycetales > Dermatophilaceae > Terrabacter. The sequence continues at coordinate 937,391 of NZ_JALJRZ010000001.1, read as the reverse complement.
CCGAGCACGCGCCCTCCGACGAAGGTGGTCTGTCGGTCATCAGCGGCGTCGGCGCGCGGAAGCTCGACCAGTACGGCAGCGACGTCCTCGCCATCCTGGCCGGCGCCGATCCGCAAGAACTCATCGAAAGCCGTTCTGCGGCAAAGGAATCCGCGGGGTAGAGGCATTCGCGCAAAATAAGTTCGGAAAACTTCGTTAAATCAGTTGTTCGCCCGCGAGGCGCACGCGTACCCTTGACGAAGTCAAGCCCAGTGGTCTCGGTGGCCAGCTGGGGCCCGTGAGCAGAAGTGAGGAGGTCGGCCTGATGGACAACACCACGATGACGATGAACGCAGTCTCCTGCGTCCTTTCCGTGCGTCTGCGGCCGACCACCGGCGATGTCCGCCTGGCGGCCACGCACGCTCCGGAGCAGGGGACCACTGTGTCCATCGCCGCCGTCATGGGCGGCCGCGTCGCCGACTTCCGCGCTCCGATCCAGGGAGACGTCTCGGTCGCCGGCCTCACGTTCGCCCGCTCCTACAAGACCTTCGATGTCGTTCGCTCCCGCTCTGGGAGGCCACCGGTCTGACCAGACCAGAAGCCTCACCTCCAGGCCGCGAACCCGACATCACCGGGTCCGCGGCCTTCGTGTTTCCCGGGGAGTTCCCCGGCCGGATGCCGCTCCCGCACCGCATGACCGACACCGCCAGAACAGCACCCGACCGGGTGCCTGACAGATCAGGGACACAGATGACTCCCCGGATGCCGAGCAGCAGGACCGAGACGCGCACCACCGGTGCAGGTCTTCGGGCCAGACCAGACACGAGTGAGCAGGGGCACCCCACCACGGGCGCCCAGGAGATGGAGGTGAGAACGATGCAGCTGAGCGAACTGATCGACATGAGAACCGAGGCGGAGCAGGTCGGCGAGACCATTCCGTGCCGCGACTACGACGCGGAGCTCTGGTTCGCCGAGCGACCCGAGGACGTCGAGTTCGCCAAGACGCTCTGCGGGCTCTGCCCGGCGCGCGTCCAGTGCCTCGCCGGCGCCCTCGAGCGCCAGGAGCCGTGGGGAGTCTGGGGCGGGCAGCTGCTCGTCCAGGGCGCCATCGTGGCTCGCAAGCGGCCCCGCGGCCGTCCGCGCAAGCACCCCGTGGCTGCCTGAGCCTGCGTGACCACGCATGACCCAGACGCCAACGGCCCCCGACAGCAACCCTTTCCACAGACCAGGAGATCGTCATGAACCAGCTCGAGATGCTGGCTCGCGACCGGATCAACCAGCGCAGTCAGCGCCAGGAACGCAGCGGCATCCGTCGCAGCGCCCGGCTGATCGCCCAGGAGATCCGCGCCAGTCGACGCCACAGCGAGAAGTGAACGACCGCGCCTCGGGGCGCGTTGCAGGACAACTGAATCGAGTGAGCGAGCCGCGGGTGACGCGCACGTCACCCGCGGTTCCGCACGTCCGGGGCAGCGTGCTCCGTTCCTGAACCAGTCGTCCCGACCCTCCCGTCCGACCCGCGATCCCGCGTGGCGCCACGAACGGCGCCTCGATCGGCGGATACTCGAAGGAGGAGAAGGGAGAACCCCGTGAACACTTCTACCGATGCGGCCACCGATGCCGCTGCCCGTGACGAGACCCTCGTCTGCTCCGGCTGCGGCACGACCCCGCCGCCCGAGGAACAGACCGCGGCCCGGCTCACCTGGAGCCGAGGGACCGACGCCGGTCGCACCACGTGGAGCTGCGAGCGCTGCAGCCGCGAGAACCTCCGCTCGATCGAGAGCAAGCTCGACCCCGTCTGGTGGTGACGAGCAGGGCCGTGTGAGCGCGAACGTCCGCGCAGTCGCCCGAACGGCGTCCCTCAGTCGGCGTCGCCCACCGGCGGCAGGTCCGCACCGGGGAGCAGCTCGTCGACGATGGCGCGCCCGTGGACCGTGCCGCCGAGCTGGCTGAGCACGCCGATCCCGCCACCCCACACCCGGTGGATGAGGAGGTACTCCGGCGGCAGGTTGAGCTTGTAGGCGACCGCGTAGTTGGGCTGGCGCGGGTCGTTGATGTGCGCGAAGACACCCCGGAGCCAGTCCCGACTGAAGGTGAACGTGTCGGTGCGGAACGGCGCCATGAAGGGCTCGAGGTAGGCGAGCAGTCGCTGGGGGTCGAGGTCGATGTTGTCCTTGACGAAGCCGATCCCACGGAGACCCTCGAGGACGTCCTCGGCGCTGCCCTCGAGGCCGGTGGTGAGCAGCGGCCCGATCTCGGGCGGCATGCCGTTCGGAAGCCGGTTCACGGCCCCGAAGTCGATGACGCCCAGGCGCCCGTCGGGCGTCATGCGGAAGTTGCCGGGGTGCGGGTCGGCGTGCAGCAGCCCCGCTCGTGCGGGCCCCGCGAGCAGGAAGCGCAGGTAGAGCTGCGAGGCGGTGTCGCGCTGCTCCTGGGTGCCCTCGGCGATGATCCGAGAGAGGGGGAGCCCGTCGAGCCACTCCGAGACGATGACGTGCTCGCGGCCGTCGACGACATGCGGCACGGCGAAGTCCGGGTCGCCGTCGAAGGCGGCCGCGAAGGTCGCCTGGGACTCGGCCTCGAGGCGGTAGTCGAGCTCCTCGGCCATCCGGTCGCGCAGCTCGTCGAGGATCGGCCCGAGCTCGATGCCGGGCACCCAGCTCGCCGCGACCTTCGCGACCCGGCTGATCTGTCGGATGTCACTCATCAGGGCGGCGCCGGCGCCGGGGTACTGGATCTTCACCGCGACGTCGCGACCGTCCCTCCAGACGGCCCGGTGCACCTGCCCGATCGACGCGGAGGCCACGGGATGATCGTCGAAGGACTCGAACCTGCTGCGCCACCGTGTGCCCATCTGGGCACGGAGCACGCCGTGCACGGAGGTCGTCGGCATCGGCGGGGCACTGTCCTGCAGCTTCGTCAGCATGACCCGGTAGTGGACGGCGAGGTCCTCGGGCAGGGCGGCCTCGAAGATCGAGAGCGCCTGCCCGAACTTCATGGCGCCGCCCTTGAGCTCGCCGAGGACCTGGAAGAGCTGCTGCGCCGTGCGGGCCTGCAGCTCGGCGGCTACGACCTCCGCGGGCCGACCGCCGAGCCGTTTGCCGAGGCCGAGCGCGGTCCGGCCGGCAAAACCGAGCGGCACCGAGGCGAGCTTGGCCGAGCGTACGACGGCCTTGCGTGGCAGGTCGGTCACGGCGCACCTCCTCGGGCGGGTCGACGGTCATGCGCGGGCGCGAGCGGTCGGCCCGGCGCCGGGGAACGAGACAGCATCGCGCGGCGGCGGGTCGAGCCCACCCTCGACTCTATGTGTACCCGCCGGGGCGGGTGCGCCAGACCATCTGTCCAGCCTTGGGCCGGAAGCCGGTCACGCGCCCCGACGGAGCGATGCGTCCCTGGGGCCCGGCTGCGCGCCGACGGGGCCGCTCGTGCCGCCTGAGGCAGGGTGCGACGGGCAGAGCGGGTGCGTCGGCCAGCGCCGGTGGTCCATCCGCGGCCACGGTGGGCTCACCTCGACCGAGACCCCCGGCGGAGGAGGGTGGCCCTCGAGGACCCCGTTGACGAGGAGGGTCACGCTGCCGACGACGAGATGGGACAGGCCCGGAGCGAGGCCGTCGTGCTCGCCCTCCGGCGACCCGGCCGGCGCGAGGGCCCGGGTCGGCATCGCCTGGCTCATCAGCGTCGGCCACGCGTCGTCGCGGTCGGTCCGGTGGCGGTCGAGGCACCACAGGCACGGCGCGGCGGGGGAGCCGTCCACGAGTGGGCCGATCACCGTACGGGGTCCGGCCGGAGCCACGGGCAGGTGCGGCACGCCGTGACGCAGCCAGAGGTCGCCACGACGAGGGTCGACGACGGGCGACCCCACGAGGACGACGAGGTCCGGTCGTGGACGGAGCGGCGCGGCGACCGATCTGTCGACCGCGGTGCGGCCGTGCACGACGGTCGCGCCGGCGTGCGCCACGGCCTCGGCGATGTCGGTTGCGACGTGCCCACAGCCGTCGACGACGACCCGCCCGGTGGCGCTGACGCGTGCTGCGCGGGCAGCGCCGGAGATCGACGTCCCCGTCGGGAGCCGGTCGGTGAGCACGCCGAGCTCGGCGACGAGCTCGAGCAACGCACGCCATCGTGCGGGAGGGATGCCCGCGTCGGCCGCCACGCGCTCGGTCAGGACGAGGGGGAGGGTGCCGTCGAGGTGGGCGAGCAGGTCGGCCTCGGTGTCGCTGACCCCCGTGACGACCGGACCGCCCGGGAGCACGCCGAACTGGACCTCCCCGTGTCGTCTCGTCAGCGGACGCAGCCACACGGGCACGCGGGGGTGGGGTGGGACGGCAGCAGCGGACATCGGACCTCCAGACCCGGTGGCGCCACCAGCGTGCGCCACCCTCGGTCGTCAGGCTCGCAGCCGCCCGGGTGTGGTCGTGATCGTCGTCCACAGCCTCTGACGGGCCGTCCGAGGGCCTGACGTCTCCGGTCGGGCGTCGTCCAGCGGTGAGTCGCCCTGGGCCGGTTCGAGGTGGGTACGCGCGAGGGGGCGAGACCGTGTGGTCCCGCCCCCTCGATCTGCGACGTCAGCGACGCCGCCGCGACCTGGTCAGGCCTTGCCCAGAATGCGGTTGAGGTTCGTGCCACAGACGGGGCACTGTCCCTTGGCCATGCGGCGACCGTTGTCAGAAACGACAACCTTGCCCTCGGCCTCGCGCTTCTCCTTGCACTTCACGCAGTAGAACTCGCCCTTGTAGGTCTCGTCAGCCATTGATGTCTCCTTGTAGATGGCACCCATCCGACGGGTGCCTCGACTCGTTCAACCCTAAGGCACGCTGAGCACGAAATCATGCTCATCCCCGCTTGGCGCGCCCGTCCGCGATGAGGTATGACGCGCGAACGCGGCCGTGTCGGCCCCGTGCTCCGGACCGTTGTCGCCGTGCTGGCCTACCCTGCCCTCATGGCGACGGTGCGACGCGAGGTGGTGCACACGGTGGTCGACGGGGTGACCGTCGAGGTCCGCCGCAGTGCCAAGCGTCGCCGCACCGTGTCGGCCTATCGCCAGGAGGGACGTCTCGTCGTCCTCGTCCCGGCGCGGATGAGCCGCGCCGAGGAGGGGGAGTGGGTGCGCACCATGGTGGCGCGAGTGGCCGCGTCCGAGCAGCGACGCCAGCGCACTGACGGCGACCTCGAGCAACGCGCGCTCGCCCTGTCGCGCGAGCACCTCGGCGGACGCGCGGTTCCCGCGAGCGTGCGCTGGGTCTCCAACCAGAACTCCCGTTGGGGTTCGTGCACTCCGGCCGAGGGCTCGATTCGCTTGTCCGACAAGCTCCGTGGCATGCCGAGCTGGGTCGTCGACTACGTCCTGCTCCACGAGCTGGCCCACCTGCTGCAGCCGGGGCACGGTGCGGAGTTCTGGGCCCTGCTGCAGGGGTACCCGCGTCTCGAGCGGGCCCGCGGCTACCTCCAGGGCGTCTCGGCCGCCGCCGGCCTCGACCTCAGTGACGAGTGAACGCCACGACACGCTCCGCCTGACGGCAGACGACCACGTATGCCGTGACGACGTCCCACGCACCGGCCGTTCGGTCAGCGCCGGCGCAGTCTCAGACCGGCGTCCACGAGGGGGCGCAGGTCTTCTCGCGTCCCCTCGGGGAGGGCGTCCACCGGCCACCACCGGACGTCGATCGACTCGGTGCTGACCGTCGACTCCGTCGACCTCGGAGTACGCGCCGCGAAGCGGATGTCGAGGTGCTCACGGCACCTGCCGAAATCTCCGGAAAGAAGATGCCGATCGAGCTGCGCGATCTCCGGAAAGGCCGTGATGTCCGCTATGCCCGACTCCTCACGCGCCTCACGAGTGGCCGCGTGCCACACCGTCGCGTCGCCCGGCTCGAAGTGTCCGCCGAACTGGAACCATGCCCGGGCCCGGCGGTGCAGGGTCAGCAGAGCGGCGTCGCCGTCGTCGTCGAGCACGATGACGCTGCCCGTGAGGTGTGCCGGCGGTCCGGCCTTGCTCATCGCGTCCGGGTGGGTGTGGAGGTGGTGGAGGAACTCCGTGCGCAGGCGCTCCTGCTCCTCGTCCGGTGCCACCCACGACTCCAGCCGAGCGACGGCGTCGTCGTGCAGCCGGCGCCAGGCGGTCCCGTCCGGCCCGTCGAGGGGCCGGTGGGACCCGCGCGGGTCCGGCTGCTCCGGAGGGCGGCGTGCCCCCGTCACCGCTGCGGGCCGGCGCTGGTGTCGCCGTCGCCGTCGCTGTCACCGCTGGTGTCGCCGTCGTCCCCGTCGGCCGCACCGGTGCCGGTGCCTGTGCCTGGGTCGGTTCCGCGCTCGCGGTCGGCCTCCTCGAGGATGCCCTGGAGCACGGAGTCGAGGTCCGACCCCAGGTTGTCTCCGCCCTCGGGCAGCGCGCCCGTCGCGGAGGTGCCGGTCGCCCGCTCGACGTAGCCGATCGGGTCGTCGAGGTCGGCCGACGTGGGGGCGAGGTCCGGGTGGGCCCAGCGGCCGTCGCGGAGCGTCGCGCCGCCCGCGCTCTCCAGCGCGGCCCAGAGGTTCGCGGCGTCGCGCAGCCGGCGCGGGCGCAGCTCGAGCCCGACGAGCCCGGCGAACGTCTTCTGAGCCGCTCCGCCCACCCGGCGCCGGCGGATCGTCTCGGCCAGGGCCGCCGACAGCGGCAGGTGCCGGGCCGTCGTGCGGTCGGTCACGTGGTCGACCCAGCCCTCGGCCAGGGCGAGGAGCGTCTCGAGCCGGTCGAGCGCGGCGCGCTGGGCAGGCGTCGGCTGCGGCCGGAAGAGGTTGCCCTGCAGGGCCGTGCGCAGCGCCTCGGGGTCCGAGGGGTCGATCGTCGACAGGGCCGACTCGATGGCGTCGGTGTCGATCGTGATGTTGCGGGCGTAGTCGGAGACCGCCGAGAGCAGCTGCGGCCCGAGCCACGGCACCTCGGAGAAGAGGCGGACGCGAGCCGCCTCGCGGACCGCGAGGTAGAGGCGCACCTGCGCGATGTCGATCTCGAGCGACTCGGCGAGCTCGGCGACGTTGCCGGGAAGCAGGGCGACGACGCCCGGCTCGGTGAGGGGGAGGCCGACCTCGGTGCCGGTCACGACCTCGGTGGCGAGCGTGCCGACGGCCTGGCCGAGCTGGGCCGAGAACATCTGGCGGCTGAGGTTGCCGAGCATCGGCGCCCACTGCTCGACCATCTGCCGCGGGTCGAAGCCCTCCGGCAGTCCCTCGGGCATGGCATCGCCGAAGGCCTCCGGGCCGAGCTCGCCGACCTGCTTGCGCATGGCGTCGGACGTCGCGGCGGTGACGCCGTCGGAGACGGGCTCGATGAGCTCGAACCAGCGCGGCATCGTCGCCTCGACCCACTCGGCGCGGCTCAGGCCGGTCGCACGCCAGGCGGGGGGGGCCAGCGTCGTCTGCTCGTCGAGCCACAGGGTCGCCACGGCGACCGCATCGGCGACCGCACGTGCGGCGGCTGCGTCGTGCACGTCGTTGCCCTGCGCGGCCATGACGTGCCGGCGGGCGACCTCGGTCGCCAGGTCGCGCGAGCCGGTCGGGGAGTCCTGGGCAGCCATGAAGGTGCCGAGCTGGGCCCGCATCGCGGCCTGCGTGGCCGGGTCGCGGGGGTCGACGCCCATGCTCTTCATCGCCTCGGCGAGCTCGGGGTTGTCGGCAGCCTCGCCGAGCACCTTCTCGAGCATGGCCCCGAGGTCGGACGGGTCCATCCCGCCGAGGTCAGGCAGGCCGGGGAAGCCCTCACCGAAGCCGCCCCCGAAGCCGCTGCCGAAGCCGACCGGTCCGGCTCCCGAACCGGGGGAGCCGCCGCCGGGGCGGTTCAGCGGCAGGCCGAAGGGGGACTCGCCGGGTCCCCGGCCCGCATCGGGCTGGCCGACCTGGTCGCCGGCGTCGCCAGCCCGGGCGGCGTCGTCAGGCCGGCCGGCGTCCTGCTGGCCCGCGTCGTCCTGCTGGCCCGCGTCGTCCTGCTCCTCGCCGGACACGTCGTCCTTGTCGCTGTGGTTGTCGTCACCGCGTCCACGGTCGTCGGCCATGCCTGCTCATCCCCACTCGAACGGATCTCCTGCCGGCCGTCTGGCCGTACACCAAGACAACCACGGATCGACCTCGTTGGTTCCCCACCCCGTGCGCGGGCGGGCGCGGAACGCGGGGGCCCGCGGGGCGGCATACGATTGCGGGCGTGACGGTCACCCTTGCCGAGATCCGTGAGACACCTCTGTCGGTCGACGAGGTGCTCACGAGCGTCTCCTCGCCCAGGGCCGGCGGCGTCTGCCTCTTCGTCGGCACGGTGCGTGACCACGACGGGCCCGTGGGCGAAGCCACCGAGGAGACCGCCGACAAGACGGTGGCCGCCCTCGACTACTCCGCGCATCCGCAGGCGGCCGAGGCGGCCCGTGCGCTCGCCGACCGGCTCGCGGCCGACGGACGCTCCGTGCGCCTGGCCGTCGTCCACCGGGTCGGTCACCTCGAGGTCGGTGACGTCGCGGTGATCGTCGGCGTCAGCGCCGAGCACCGCGGCGAGGCGTTCGACGTCTGCCGCGAGCTCATCGACGAGTTCAAGGCGACGATCCCGATCTGGAAGCACCAGCGCTTCGCCGACGGCGCCGACGAGTGGGTCGGGCTGCCGTGAGGACGATCAAGCGCGTGCCGGAGCAGCCCACCGGTACCGACCTGCCGACTCGCGCCGAGGTGCTCGAGAGCGAGGACACGGGCAGGCTCACCCGCGGCAACAAGGCGGTGCTGGCGGCGTTCTTCCTCTTCCTCGTCCTCATGGTCGTCGGTTCGGTCGTTCACCTGCCGTATGCCGTCATGAGCCCCGGGCCGACGCAGAACACCCTCGGCACGTCCGGCGCCCAGAACAAGCCGATCATCGCGATCTCAGGGTTGCCGACCTATCCGACCGACGGCGCGCTGCGCTTCACCACGGTGCGCGTCGAGGGCGGACCGGGCTACCCCGTCGACGCCTGGGACATCCTGCAGGCGTGGATCGACCCCGCCCGCGACGTCTTTCCCGTCGACGACCTCTTCGACCCACAGGTCACGCAGGAGCAGGTGGCCGAGGAGAACGCCGTCCAGATGGAGGGCTCGCAGGAGGAGGCCACCGCCGTCGCCCTGCGCGCGATCGGCAAACAGGTGCCGACCCACGTCGCCATCGCCGGCATCACCGACTCGTCGAAGGCCAAGGGTCTGCTCAAGGTCGGCGACCGTCTCGACAGCATCGACGGCGAGCCCGTGACGACGACGCAGGCCCTGCGCGACGCCCTCCAGAAGAAGAAGCCCGGAGAGAGCGTGTCGCTCACCGTCACGCGCGCCGGCAAGGAGCTGACGGTCGACGTCCCGACCGTCGCGGGCCAGGGCGGCCGCACGGCCCTCGGGGTCCTGCTCGGGCTCGACCACGACTTCCCGGCCACGGTGACCATCGACGCGGGCGCCATCGGCGGTCCGTCCGCGGGACTCATGTTCTCCCTCGGCATCTACGACAAGCTGACGCCCGGCCCGCTGGCCGGGGGTCGCCAGATCGCCGGCACCGGCACGATCGACGACGATGGCAAGGTCGGCCCCATCGGTGGCATCCGCCAGAAGCTCGCCGGTGCCCGGTCCGACGGTGCCGCCTACTTCCTCGCCCCGGCGGACAACTGCACCGAGGTGGTCGGGCACGTGCCCGACGGCCTCGACGTCTTCAAGGTCAGCACGTTCGACGAGGCCCGCACCGCGGTCGAGGCCATCGCCAAGGGCCAGACGGGCTCGCTGCCCCGCTGCTGACGACGCAGGAGTGGGCCGCCCACGGGCGCTCAGTCCTCGAAGGTCGCCTTGAGGGCCTCGACGAGTCCCGGGGCGATGTCCTTGCCGGTCGCGACGGCGTCGTCCGAGTCGTGGTCGCGCTGGCGCAGCAGGCAGATCGAGGTGCCGTCACGCAGGACCGCCACGACGAGCCGCACGTCCTTGCGGTCCGGGTGGGCTGCGAGGTGGTCGACGGCCTCGTCGCCCCGGGATGGCAGCTCCCGTTCGGCCTCGGGCGGCACGACCATGCGCTCGATGGCGAAGGCGCAGCCGTCGACCTCGTCGGGCCAGGCGAGTCGTCCGAGCAGCGTCTCGAGCGAGCTCGTCGTGGGCAGACCCTCCTGCTCGATGGCGGTCAGGGCGCCGTCGGCGAGGTCGGAGGGTCCCATCTGGTCGCGCAGCTGCGGCTCGCGCTCGAGCAGGTCGGCCGTGCGCACGAGCGCGAAGAGCCGGGCGGGCTGGTCCCAGCCGGAGGCTGCGACGTGCCGCTCGGTGTCGAGGGCGGCGATGGCGAGTGGGTCGATGACGGGCTGCGCGTTCACGCCCCCATGCTGCCGTATGCCGTGGGGTGACCGGCGCGGACCCGGCGCGGACCGGGCGGCGCCCCTGGGACGGGCCTGACGCGTACGCCATCGACGCCCGGGGTCTCGTGCCGGTCACGTTGCGGTATCGCGCCGCGGGTGCCGCACGAGCGCGGGTTATGGTTGCCGCAGGCGGCCTCAGGAGGCTGCCCACGGGTCCGCCCGACCACCTGCCCGCCCCAGCACCCAAGGCACTCCACGTGAGCGACAGCAACTTCGGCCCCCCGCCGGGCAACTTCAACGACGACGACTCGGGCCCGCCCCGACGCCCCGACGCGGCCACGCTGCCGCCCACCCGACGCCCGCTCGTCACGTCCCTCGTCGTGGCGGCCGCGCTGCTGGTGGTCATCGCCATCGCGGCGCAGTTCTGGACCGAGGTGCTGTGGTACCAGTCGGTCGGCTTCGCGGGGGTCTTCAGCACCCAGATCGTCACCAAGCTCGTGCTCGGTCTCGTCGGGGGCCTGCTCACGGCAGCGATGGTGTGGTCGAGCATCCACTTCGCGTTCCGCAACCGCCCCATCTACGCCCCGTCGCCCGACACGCAGGCCATGGAGCACTACCGCCAGCTCGTCGAGCCGATGCGCCGGACCGCGACGATCGCGGCACCGCTCGCGGTCGGCCTCTTCGCCGGTCTGTCGGCAGCCACGCAGTGGGACACCTTCCTGCTGTGGCGCAACGGCAGCCCGTTCGGCGCCACCGACCCCGAGTTCGGCCTCGACATCGGCTTCTTCGTCTTCGACCTGCCGTGGATCAACTTCGTCGTCGCGTTCCTGACGATGATCCTCGTCATCGGCTTCATCACGGCCGCCTTCACGCACTACCTCTACGGCGGCATCGTCGCCGGCAACAAGATGCGCTCGACGCAGGCGGCCCGCGTGCACCTGTCGGTCATCGCGGCGGCCCTCGTGCTCGTGCGCGCGGTGGCCTTCTGGGTCGACCGCTACAACCTCGCGACCGCGCAGTCGACGAAGATCACCGGCATCCAGTACACCGAGTCGCACGCCATCATCCCGACCAAGGGCATCCTCGCTCTCGCCGCCGTCATGTGCGCGATCATGTTCCTCACGACGATCTGGACGCGCTCGTGGCGCCTTCCGCTCGTCGGCGTCGCGGTGCTCGCCGTCATCGTCGTCGCGGTCGGCGGCATCTACCCGGCCCTCGTGCAGTCACTCAAGGTGCGCCCGTCGGAGAAGTCCCTAGAGGTCCCCTACATCCAGCGCAACATCAACGCCACCCGAGCGGCCTACGGCTTCAGTGACATCAAGGTGGACTCCTACGACACGAAGACGGTCGCGGCCCCCGGTCAGCTGCGCGGCGACGCGGCGACGGTGCCGGGCATCCGCCTCATCGACCCCAACGTCGTCGGCCCGACGTTCAAGCAGCTCGAGGCGAGCAAGGGGTACTACCAGTTCGCCGACGTGCTCGACGTCGACCGCTACCAGATCGAGGGCAAGTCGCAGGACACCGTCATCGCGGCCCGCGAGCTCGACCTCAGCGGCGTGCCCGACGGCCAGCGCAACTGGCTCAACGACCACACGGTCTACACCCACGGCTACGGCGTCGTCGCGGCCAAGGGCAACACCCGTGAGCCGGACGGTCGACCGACCTTCATCGAGTCGCAGATCGGCACGGAAGGCGCCCTCGGGAAGTACGAGCCGCGCATCTACTTCGGGGAGAACTCGCCGGAGTACTCCGTCGTCGGTGGCAACAAGCAGGAGTTCGACTACCCGGACCCGCAGGGCACCGGGCAGATCAACTACACCTACGCCGGCGTGGGTGGCGTCCAGCTCGACGCCGTGAGGCGGCTCGCGTATGCCGTGAAGTACCGCGAGATCAACTTCCTCCTCTCCGACGCGGTGACCAACGACTCGCGCGTCCTCGACCACCGCACGCCGCGTGAGCGCGTCCAGCGGGTGGCCCCGTGGCTGACGCTCGACGGCAACGCCTACCCCGCGGTCGTCGACGGTCGGGTCCAGTGGATCCTCGACGGCTACACGACGTCGGCGAACTACCCGTACTCCCAGACGACGACGCTCGACACGGCGACCGAGGACGCCGTGACGAGCACCCGCAACTCGGTGCGTGCCGTGCAGGCCGGCCAGGTCAACTACGTCCGCAACTCCGTCAAGGCGACGGTGGACGCCTACGACGGCACGGTGACGCTCTACCAGTGGGACGAGCAGGACCCCGTGCTCAAGGCGTGGATGTCGATCTTCCCGGGCACCGTCAAGCCGCTCAGCGACATCAGCGGCTCGCTCATGGCGCACCTGCGCTACCCCGAGGACCTCTTCAAGGTGCAGCGCACGCTGCTGGAGAAGTACCACGACCAGGACGCAGCGTCGTTCTACGGCGGCCAGAACTTCTGGCGCGTGCCCGACGACCCGACGCAGCCGGCCGACAACCTGCTCCAGCCTCCGTACTACCTCTCGCTCGCGATGCCGGACCAGTCGAGCCCCGCCTTCTCGCTGACCTCGACGTTCATGCCGACCGGTGACCGCAACGTCCTCTCGGGCTTCCTCGCCGTCGACGGGGACGCAGGGACCCAGACCGGCAAGAAGTCGGCGAACTACGGGAAGCTGCGCCTTCTCGAGACGACGGGTGGCTCGGTCAACGGTCCGGGTCAGGTCTACAACGACATGCGGACCTCGACGGTCACCTCCAACGACGCGTCCCTGGGTCGCCAGCTGACCCTGGCGCAGTTCATCTCGACGACCTCGTCGACGGGCGCCAGCGTCATCTTCGGCAACCAGCTGACACTTCCGGTCGGTGGCGGCCTGCTCTACGTCCAGCCGATCTACGTCCAGGCCCGGTCGAGCGGCTCGGGCACCTACCCGCGCCTCTCGGCCGTGGCGGTCGCCTTCGGTGACAAGATCGCCTGGGCCGGGTCTCTCGATGCGGCTCTCAACGACCTCTTCGGTGGCTCGTCGGGCGCGCAGGCGGGCGACACCGGCACGACTCCGACCCCCACCCCGACTCCGACGCCCACGCCGGGCAGCACGGCGACGCCCACGCCGACGCCCTCGTCGACGGCGACGCCCGGGAGCCCGGACACGGCGGCGCTGTCGAAGGCGCTCAAGGACGCCCAGGCGGCCTACGTCGAGGGTGAGGCGGCTCTCAAGCGCGGTGACTTCGCCGCCTACGGCCAGGCGCAGGCCAAGCTCAAGGAGGCGCTGACGCGCGCGGTCGAGGCCTCACCGCGGTCGGCGCCGACGGCGACACCCTGACCGGCCGATCCCGATCACGACCTGTGGCAGCACGCGAATCGCGTGCTGCCACAGGTCGTTCCGGGGTCGACCGCGTCGGATCGGTGCACGACGTGGCCTCGATTTGGTCCTGCGCGAGGTTTCGCGTAACGTTGCTCTTGCCGACGCGGGGTGGAGCAGCTCGGTAGCTCGCCGGGCTCATAACCCGGAGGTCGCAGGTTCAAATCCTGCCCCCGCTACTGATCGCGTCAGCGACACGAAGGGCCCCAGGGAGATCTGGGGCCCTTCGTCGTTCCCGGGCGAGCCACTGGCGCAACGACCTGCCGTCGCGGCAGGCTGGGCCCGTGGCGCCGCGTCGGGTGGCGCACGCTGAGGGGAGCCGGCCGTGGTGGAGGAGACAGCCCGGGAGCGGGCCACGCGGCTCATCGCCCGGGACAACCCGGCCGGGCTGCTCTACGGGGCCATCATCACCGGCGCCGTCATGAGCGCGACCGCGAACCACGCGCCGTCGACGGGGCGCGTCGTCCTCGCGGCGGTCTTCGTCCTCGTCGTCTACTGGCTCGCCGACGTCTACGTGCGGGCCTTCTCCGACCAGTTCACGCACGTCGGGTCGCCGTTGCCACGGCGGATGGTGGCCGCCGTACGCCACGAGTCGCGCGTGCTCATGGGCGGTGTACCCGCGATCGTGGTCGTCCTCGTCGCCGACCTGCTCGGGGCCGATACCGCGCTCGCGGTCAACCTCGCCCTGTGGCTCACCGTCATCGAGCTCGGGGCGGTCGGCTACCTCGGGGCTCGCGCCGCGGGCTCGAGCCCGCGCAGGGCCGTCCGGGAGTCGCTCGCAGCGGCCCTGCTCGGCGTCGTCATGGTCGTCTCCAAGACGTTCTTGCACTGAGCGTCGCCCCGGGCCGTCGCCCTCGGCCGCCCTCGGCCGCCGCCGGGCCAGCACGTCGCCCGAGGCAGCCTCGAGGTTCAGGACGTCCGAACGAGGGACGCCAGGGACCGCAGGTAGCGGTCGGCGACGAGGCGCTGGGCCCGGCGCCCGACCGGGCCGCTGAGACGCGTCAGGGCCCCGCTCGGGCGTGAGAAGGCGCGCACCGTGAAGGTGACGTCGCCGTCTTCCCCGAGCGACACGACGAATGACTCCTCGCCCGTCTCCGGGTGTCCCGGGAGCGTGCCGTAGGCGAAGCCGCGACGCCGCGGTCCCTCGACGACGTCGACGACGCGTACGGGTGCCCGGAGGGACAGCGGCCCCGGGCCGAGGCGCAGGTCGGCGACGACGGCGGGCAGCACGACCGGGCTCGACGCGACCACGCGCACGCCGGCGCGGCGCTGGACCGCCCACCCGAGCAGCGCCTCCGTCGCACGGTCGAGGGCGTCCGTGCCCTGGCCGACGACGGCGCGCCGTCGCAGGTGCCCGTAGCCGGCCGGGAGGGGCCCCTTGCGTAGGCTCGCGCCCACCTCGGGGTAGGTCAGCGGCGCCAGCGCCAGCTCGGCGAGGCGGTCGCCGGCGAGAAGGAGGGGCCCGTTCATGCGCCCAGCATGCCCGATCACCGCGGTCCCGCGACGAGGACGGCTCATCCGGCGGAGGCCCGCGGGTCGCCCGCCTCCCCCTTCGTGGCGTGCACAATGAGCGCGTGCTGCTGACCATCACGACGACGGCGACCGGGACCACGGTCGCGAGCGACCTCGGCTACCTCCTGCACAAGCACCCAGACCGGGTGCAGTCCTTCGAGCTGCCGGTCGGCACGGCCCACGTCTTCTACCCCGAGTCGGACGAGCAACGGTGCACGGCAGCGTTGCTGCTCGAGGTCGACCCCATCGGCATCGTCCGGGGCAAGCGCTTCGGCGGCGACGGCTTCGCCCTCGCGCAGTACGTCAACGACCGGCCGTATGCCGCGTCGTCGATGCTCGCGGTGGCGCTCGGCAAGGTGTGGGGCACGGCGCTCAAGGGCCGCTGCCCGGCTCGGCCCGACCTCGAGGGCGCCGCGCTCCCGCTCACGGTCACCGTGCCGGCGCTGCCCTGCTCGGGGGGCATCGACCTCGTCGAGCGACTCTTTGCACCGCTCGGCTGGCACGTCCGGGCCGACGCCGTCGCACTCGACCCCGAGGTGCCACGGTGGGGTGACTCGCGCTACGCCGAGGTGACGCTGACGGGCACCATGCCGCTCGCCGACGCCCTGAGCCACCTCTACGTGCTCCTGCCGGTGCTCGACGGCGCGAAGCACTACTGGGTCAGCACCGACGAGGTCGACAAGCTCGTCCGCAACGCCGGTGCGTGGCTCGGCAGCCACCCGGAGCGCGACCTCGTCACCCGTCGCTACCTCAAGCACCAGGGCGTGTTCGTCGCCGAGGCCACCGAGCGCCTCGACGCGCTCGACGACGTCGCCCCCGAGTCCTCGCAGCCCGAGTCGCTGTCGGCCGAGCCGACCGCAGGCGGTGACGATGTCGAGCCGGCGACCCCGCTCGTCCGGCTCCGGTCCGCCGCCGTCCTCGCCGCCCTGCGCGACACGGCCGCGCACCGCGTCGTCGACCTCGGCTGCGGCGAGGGCGCTCTGCTGCGCGAGCTGCTGGCCGATCCCGCGTTCACGGAGGTCGTCGGTGTCGACGTCGCTGCGGGTGCCCTCGAGCGTGCCGAGCGGCGTCTCGGGCTGGAGCGCATGCCAGACAGCGTCCGCGCGCGCCTGACCCTGCGCCAGTCGTCGGCCACCTACCGCGACCGCGCGCTCGAGGGCTTCGACGCCGTCGTCCTCATGGAGGTGGTCGAGCACCTCGACCTCGACCGGCTGCCGACCCTCGAGCGCAGCGTCTTCGGCCACGCGCGCCCGGCGTCGGTCGTCGTGACCACGCCGAACGCCGAGTTCAACGTGCGCTACGAGCGCCTCGCGGCCGGCGCGATGCGCCACCCGGACCACCGGTTCGAGTGGACCCGCGACGAGTTCGGGCGGTGGGCCTCGGCGGTCGCCGAGGCCCACGGGTATGCCGTCGAGCTGCGTCCCGTGGGCGACGTCGACCCGGAGCTGGGGGCACCCACCCAGCTCGCGCTCTTCCGACGCGTGGACCTCCGACAGGACGGTTCCGCCCACTCGACGACGGAAGGTGGTGCGGCATGACGACGATCGCGATCCCGGAGCTCGCCCTCGTCGCCCTCGTCGGTGCGTCCGGATCGGGCAAGTCGACGTTCGCGGCCCGGCACTTCGGTCGCTTCGAGGTCATCTCGAGCGACTTCTGCCGCGGGCTCGTGTCCGACGACGAGAACGACCAGGCGGCCTCGAAGGACGCCTTCGACGTGCTCGCCTACATCGCAGGCAAGCGACTCGCCGCCGGACGACTCACGGTCGTCGACGCGACCAACGTCTCGAAGGACGCGCGGCGCCAGCTCGTCGAGCTCGCCAGGGCGCACGACGTGCTGCCGGTCGCCGTCGTCCTCGACGTGCCGGTGTCGGTCGCCGTCGAGCGCAACCGCGAGCGGCCCGACCGCGACTTCGGCGCCCACGTCGTCAAGCGGCACCACGACCAGCTTCGGCGGTCACTGAAAGGCCTGGGGAGAGAGGGCTTCCGCAAGGTTCACATCCTCAACGGCGTGGACGAGATCGCCTCGGTCGACGTGGTCCGTGAGCGACTGCTCAACGACCGTCGCGACGAGCACGGCCCGTTCGACGTCATCGGCGACGTGCACGGCTGTCGGCTCGAGATGGAGCGGCTGCTGGACCGGCTCGGCTACGCGCTGGTCCGCGACGACGAGGGGCGAGCCGTCGACGCCGAGCACCCCGAGGGCCGTCGCGCCGTGTTCGTCGGTGACCTCGTCGACCGGGGTCCCGACACCCCGGGGGTGCTGCGCCTCGCCATGGGCATGACGGCGTCGGGGCACGCCTTCGCGGTCCCCGGCAACCACGAGCACAAGCTCGTCCGGGCTCTCGACGGAGCCCGGGTCCAGGTGAGCCACGGGCTCGAGACGACGCTCGCCCAGCTCGGGCAGGAGCCTGCCGAGTTCCGCGCGGCCGTGCGCGACTGGTGCTACGGCCTCGTGTCGCACCTCGTGCTCGACGACGGGCGGCTCGTCGTCGCCCACGCCGGGCTGAAGGAGGCCTACCACGGGCGGGCCTCGGGGCGGGTCCGGTCCTTCGCCCTCTACGGCGACACGACGGGGGAGACCGACGAGTTCGGGCTGCCCGTCCGCTACCCGTGGGCGCGCGACTACCGCGGCCGGGCCATGGTCCTCTACGGCCACACGCCGACGCCCGACCCCGAGTGGGTCAACAACACGATGTGCCTCGACACCGGGTGCGTCTTCGGAGGTCACCTCACGGCGCTGCGTTACCCGGAGAAGGAGGTCGTGCAGATCGCCGCGGAGCAGGTCTGGTACGCGCCGTCCAAGCCGTTCCCGGTCGCCGGCGGGAGCACCGTGGCCGCAGGCGACATCCGCGCCGGGCAGGCGCGTGGCGACGACGACCTCGACCTCACGGACGTCCTCGGCCGCCGCGTCGTCGAGACGGCCCACCACGGGCGGATCTCGATCCGCGGCGAGAACGCCGCCGGCGCACTCGAGGTGATGAGCCGCTTCGCCGTGCACCCGCGCTGGCTCGGCTACCTGCCGCCGACCATGGCGCCGGTCGCGACATCGCGACGCACCGACCTGCTCGAGCACCCTGACGAGGCCTTCGGCGCCTACGCCGAAGCCGGTGTCGGAGAGGTCGTGTGCGAGGAGAAGCACATGGGCTCGCGTGCCGTCGTGCTCGTGTGTCGCGACGCCGCCACGGCCGCGCGACGCTTCGGGGCCCCGGCCGGCGAGACCGGGGTCGTGCACACCCGCACGGGTCGGTCCTTCCTCGACGGCCACCTCACCGAGTCCCTGCTCACGCGGGTGCGGACGGCCGTGGGGGAGGCCGGCCTCTGGGACGAGCTCGGGACCGACTGGCTGCTGCTCGACGCAGAGCTGCTGCCCTGGTCGCTCAAGGCCGACGCGCTGCTGCGGGAGCAGTACGCCTCCGTCGGCGCGGCTGCCCGCGCCGCGTTGCCCGCCGCCGTCGACGTGCTCGAGCGCGCCGCCGGACGCGGTCTCGACGTCGCCGACCTGCTCGGTCGCACCATGGCACGGCGGGCCAACGCCGAGGCGTTCACGGCCGCATACCGCCGGTACTGCTGGGACGTCGACGGTCTCGACGGTGTGCAGCTCGCGCCCTTCCAGCTGCTCGCGGGCGAGGGCAGCACCTGGCACGACCGCGGGCACCGATGGCACCTCGACCGCATCGACCGCCTCGTCGAGGCCGACCCGCAGACGTTCCGCACGACGCGCCGGCTCGTCGTCGACACCGGCGACCCGGCGTCGGTCGCGGCCGGCGTGCGGTGGTGGGAAGACCTCACCGCCTCGGGTGGCGAGGGCATGGTGGTCAAGCCGGCGGCCGGCCTCCTGCGCACCCGCTCGGGTCTCGTGCAGCTGGGCCTCAAGGTGCGCGGGCGGGAGTACCTGCGGATCATCTACGGACCCGACTACACGCTGCCCCAGCACCTCGAGCGGCTCCGCGAGCGCAACCTCGGGCACAAGCGGTCCCTCGCCCTGCGCGAGTACGCGCTCGGGCTCGAGTCCCTGGAGCGGCTGGCCCGGGGCGAGCCGCTGTGGCGCGTCCACGAGCCCGTCTTCGCGGTGCTCGCCCTCGAGTCGGAGCCGGTCGACCCCCGTCTCTGACGCACTCCAACATCGCCGTCCACGGACTCGACGGCCACGCCGCGATGGCGCCGTGGTGGGGCTGGGTGGTCGCTCGGAGGCCGCGGTGCCCAGGGACCGGACGCGACGGCATACGCGAGCGGTCCGCGTCGTTGTGCGGATGACGTCGCCCGCCGGGCGGCCGGGCAGCAGGAGGCACCATGAAGGCCATCGTCATCGACCGCTTCGGCGGACCCGAGGAGCTGCACGAGGCGCAGCGGCCCGACCCGCAACCGGCCCGCGGCCAGGTCAGGGTCCGGGTCGAGGCGGTCGGGGTCAACCCGGCCGACGGCAAGGCCCGGAGCGGCCGCATGGCCTCGCCGGACACGGCGTTCCCGCTCGTGCCCGGCCTCGAGGCCGCCGGTGTCGTCGACGCGCTGGGGGAGGGGGTCACCGACGTCGCGGTGGGTGACCGGGTCGTCGGCTTCGCGGAGGGCGGTGCGTACGCCGAGCTCGCCGTGCTGAGCACGTATGCCGTCGTGCCCGACGCGCTCGACGCCACCGTCGCCGTGTCGCTGCCCGTCGCCGGCGAGACGTCCAGACGCGTGCTGCGCCTGCTCGGCGTGCAGCCCGGCGAGACGTTGCTCGTGCACGGGGCCAGTGGGGTGGTCGGCGAGGTCGCGACCCAGCTCGCCGTCGCGGCCGGTGCCACCGTCATCGGCACGGCCTCGGCGGCCAACCAGGAGCGTGTCGCCGCGCTCGGCGCCACACCGACGACCTACGGCGATGGTTGGCTCGACCGCGTGCGGGAACTGGCGCCGGACGGGGTGGACGCCGTGCTCGACGCGAGTGGTGCCGGCGTCCTCGACGACTCCGTCGAGCTGCTCGGTGGCCCGGACCGGCTCGTGACGATCGCCGACCCGGCCGCCTTCACGACCGGCATCACCTTCAGCGGCACGTCGCAGCGGTCGGCGGAGGACCTCGCCGAGCTCGTGGCACTCAGGGCGTCGGGCGCGCTCACGACGACGATCTCGCGCGTGCTGCCGCTCACGGAGGCGGCGCAGGCGCAGGCGCTGAGCGACAGCGGCCACGCCGGCGGCAAGCTCGTGCTCGTCCCCTGACCTCGGGTGCCCGCCCGCTCAGCGAGAGAGGCTGCGGACGGGCAGCTCGAACCACCTGAGGTGGTCGAAGTCGACGTTGACGTGTGCCTCGTCGCACCGCTGCGGGTCGGCCGCGGCGAGGATCGCTCGCGCGTCGGCGAGGTGTCCGGCGAGTGCGTCCTCCCCGGCCCGCTCGAGCTGCGCGGGGTAGGTCAGGCGCCCCTGCTCGAAGCTCACCTGGTGCAGCCGTAGCGGGGGCTCGACCGGGCCGTCCCGGTGGCGCCAGATCCCCGTCGCCGGCTCGAAGTCGTAGTCGCCGAGCAGCCGCCAGCCGTCGCGGGCCACGAGTCGGACGGCCTCGATGACGTAGTCGGCGACGACGTCGGAGATGAAGTAGTTGAAGTTGACTCGCACCCAGCCCGGCTTGATGCCCTCGCAGCCGCGCCCGATCTCGCGCTCGAACTCGTGCGAGCGCTCGAGGTCGATGCCCAGGAGGTAGTGGCCGTAGGGCCCGGCACACGAGCAGCCGCCGCGGGCCTGGATGCCGAAGAGGTCGTTGAGCACGGCGACGACGAAGTTGTGGTGGAGGTAGCGCTCGCCCTGGGCGTGGACGACGAACGACACGATCGACAGGCGCTCGGCGTCGAGGTTGCCGAGGATCTCGATGGCCGCCTCGTCGCGCCAGGCCGTGACCGCGCGCTGGAGGAAGCGGTCCTCGCGGGCCCGGATGGTCTCCACGCCGACGGCCTCCTTGAGCCTGAAGACGAGCCCGGCGCGGATGGCCTCGATGATGGCGGGCGTGCCGCCCTCCTCCCGGTGCGCGGGGTCGGTGAGGTAGTCGTGGGCATCGGGGTTGACGTAGGTGACGGTGCCGCCGCCCGGCACGTCGGGCACCCGGTTGGTCATGAGCTCGCGGCGCACGACGAGGACGCCCGGCGTGCTCGGGCCGCCGATGAACTTGTGCGGGCTGAGGAAGACGGCGTCCTTGTATGCCGTCGGGTCGGCGACGCCCCGGCCGCCTCGGCCGTACATCTCGATGTCGACGTAGGGCGCGGCGGCGGCGTAGTCCCAGAAGGCGAGCGCGCCGTGCTCATGGAGGAGCGAGGAGATCGCGTCGGTGTCGGTGACGATGCCGGTGACGTTGCTCGCGGCCGAGAAGGAGCCGATGAGAAGCGGGCGGTCGGCGTGCTCGACGAGGCGCTCGCGGAGCGCCTCGATGTCGACGTGCCCGTCGAGGTCCTGCGGGATGACGACGACATCGGCGACGCACTCGCGCCACATCACCTCGTTGGAGTGGTGCTCGTAGGGCCCGATGAAGATGACGGGCCGCTGGTCGGAGGGTACGAGATCGCTGGCGTGCCAACGGTCCTCGAAGTTCGACGGGATGCGCAGGCCGAGGATGCCGACGAGCTTGTCGATGGCTCCGGTGCAGCCCGAGCCGGCGAAGACGACGACCGTCTCGTCGTCACCACCCACGGAGTCGCGGATGGTGCGCCGGGCGTCCTCGCGCAGGCGCGTCGTCTGCAGCCCGGTGCCCGAGCTCTCGGTGTGGGTGTTGGCGTAGCGGGGGAGGACCTCGTTGCGGATGAAGTCCTCGATGAAGGTCAGGCCACGGCCCGAGGCGGTGTAGTCCGCGTACGTGACGCGGCGCGGGCCGTAGGGGCCGTGCATCACCTGGTCGTCACCGATGACGCTCGCGCGGATCGTGGTCAGCAGGTCGTTCTCCGGAGCTCCAGCCATGACCCGATCATACCGCGTGGTGATGCTAGCCGAATACAGCATAACCAACAGTTATCTGACGTCGGTGCGTCAGAGGGGCGCACAGTCACACCGGGCGCCCGTCGTGGACGTGCTGGTGCGTCTCCTACTTCCGGTCGGCGACGCAGATGATCGTGCCGGCCCCACCGTCCGAGGTAGCGCTCGTGAAGGCGTTCGTGGCGTCGTGCTTCGCACAGAGGGCCAGTGCCGACGTCTCGTCGGTGGGGGCGTTCTTCTCGACGAAGGTGACCGAACCGAGCGACGTCGAGTCCCCGCAGTCGACCTTCTTGAAGTCGTCGGTCCCGACCGACGCGATGCACTCCCCGGTCTTGATGCCGTGGGTGCCGTCGTCCGCGGTCAGGGCCCGGAAGAGGAAGAAGGCGAGGATTGCGAAGAGGAAGCCGCCGAAGCGCTTGAGCCCCGACAGGCGACCCGGCCTGCCGCCGGTGACCTGAGCGTGAGCCGGCGGAGCCGACGTCGGCTGCGCGGGAGTCGGCTGCGCGGGAGTCGGCTGCGCGGGAGTCGGCTGCGCGGGAGTCGGCTGTTCGGGAGCCGAGGGGACGCCCGTCGACGGCACCGGTGGGACCACGGGCTCGGACGAGCTGGCCTCGGGAACGGGGTGGTCGGTCATGGGGTGAGCGTGCTCCTGACGGAAGAAGGCGGCGGTGCCGAGTTCGGCCCCCGCATTCTGCACGTACTCGACGGCCTGGTGCGCGTTCACGACTCGTCACCTTCCGCACTCCGTCGCATAGGGTCGGTTCGTGACAGCGATCTCCTACCCGCTCGCGGAGCACACGCTCGCCAACGGCCTGCGCGTCATCGTCAGCGAGGACCACACGGTGCCCAACGTCGCGGTGAACCTGTGGGTCGGCGTCGGCTCCCGCCACGAGACCCCCGGACGCACCGGCTTCGCCCACCTCTTCGAGCACCTGATGTTCCAGGGCAGCCGCAACGTCGCGTCGGGCGAGCACTTCTCGGCCCTCATGGACGAGGGCGCCCGGCTCAACGCCACGACGTGGTTCGACCGGACGAACTACTTCGAGACCGTGCCGACCGGTGCCCTCGAGCTCGCGCTGTGGCTCGAGGCCGACCGGCACGGCCACCTGCTCGACGCCGTGACCCAGGAGAACCTCGACAACCAGCGCGACGTCGTCAAGGAGGAGAAGCGCCAGCGGTACGACAACGTGCCCTACGGCTCCGCGCTCATCGACATCTACGCGACGGCGTTCCCCGAGGACCACCCCTACCACCACCCGACGATCGGCTCCATGGAAGACCTCGACGCCGCGACGCTCGAGGACGTCCACGCCTTCTTCCGCGCGCACTACGGGCCGAACAACACCGTCCTCACCCTCGTCGGCGACGTGACGCCGGCGGAGGGCTTCGCCGCTGCCGAGCGGTACTTCGGCGGCCTGCCAGCCATCGAGCTGCACCCGCGGGAGCGGCACGCGCAGCTGCCACCGCTGTCGGAGCCGGTCCGGCTGGACCGCGTCGGTGACGTCCCCAACGACCGCATCTACGTCTCCTTCCGGCTCCCCGTCGACACGACGCCCGACTACCTCGCCTGCCAGGTGGCCGTCGACGTGCTCGGCGGCCTGGCGAGCTCTCGGCTCGTGCGCCGTCTGGTGCGCACCGACGAGACCGCCGTGGCCGTGGGCGGATGGACGATGGGACTCGTCGACGGCGTCGGGCTCGGCACCATCACCGTCGACGTGTCCGCGGGCGCCGACGTCGAGCACGTCGAGGCCGCGGTGTGCGAGGAGATCCGCCGCTTCATCGACGAGGGGCCGGATGCCGCCGAGCTCGAGTCGGTCATCGCCGACACCGAACGCTCGTGGCTGAGCGCGCTCGCGAGCATCGAGGAGCGCGCCGACCACATCAGCCACCACGCCCTGCTCACGGGCGACCCGGCATACGTCAACACCTTCGTCGAGCGCATCCGCGCGGTGACCGCCGAGCAGGCCCGCGCTGCTGCGGCGGCGTGGCTCGACCCCGCGTCGCGGGCGGTCGTGCGCTACCTCGCCGACACGAGCAAGGACGCCGACCAGCCCGACGACACCGACCGCACCGACAAGGACTCGGAGGAGGCCGCATGACCGCCGTCGCCCGCCCCGTCGTCGCACCCCCCGAGCCGTGGGACTTCCCCGAGGGCAGCGCCCACGACCTGCCCAACGGCCTGCGCCTGCTCACCTACGACGTCCCCGGCCAGTACGTCGTCTCGGTACGCCTCGGGCTGCCCGTGTCGCTCCGGGACGAGCCGCTCGAGCGCGAGGGCGTGGCCTCGATCATGTCCCGCACCCTCGACGAGGGCACCGCGGAGCACACGGCCGAGGAGTTCGCCCGGCTGCTCGAGCGCAAGGGTGTCAGCTTCGGCGCGGGAATGGCGGACGCCGGCCTCTCGCTCGACCTCGATGTCGTCAAGGGCAACCTCGAGCCCGCGCTCGACCTGCTCCGACAGATCCTCACCGAGCCGGCGTTCCCCCAGAACGAGGTCGCGCGCCAGGTGCGTACACGTCTCGCCGAGATCGAGCAGGAGCGCTCCGTCGCTGCACACCGCGCCGGGCTGGAGTTCGTCCGCACGTTCTACGCCCCCGACGACCGCTCGTCCCGGCCCACGGGCGGCACGCGCGAGACCGTCTCGTCGATCACGCGAGACGACGTCGTGGCCTTCCATGCGGAGCACGTCGTCGCCGCCGGCGGCACGATGGTCGTCGCCGGAGACCTCGACGGGCTCGACGTGCCGGCCCTCGTCGAGGCCGCCCTCGGGGGGTGGGCCCACGGTCCCCGGGACCGGGAGCGCTACCTCCAGCACGCCGCCGCCCTCGCGCCCGACCGCGGTCGCATCGTCCTCGTGTCACGCTCGGGATCGGTGCAGACCGAGTTCGTCATCGGCGCGCCGGGACCCGACCGCTCCGTCGAGGGTGGGTGGGCGCCCTACCCGGTGCTCGGCTTCGTCCTGGGAGGCTCGCCGAACGCCCGCATCGACGCCGTCCTGCGCGAGGAGAAGGGCTACACGTACGGCATCCGGTCGAGCTTCCGCCCGCGGCGTCGCGGTGGCGTGTTCCTCACGTCCGGCTCCGTGCGCGCCGACTCGACCGCCGAGTCGCTGAGGCTGCTCGTCGAGATCCTCGAGAGCGGCCGGGACGGGTTCAGCGACAAGGAGATCCGCTCCGGCGTCGACTTCATCTCCAAGACCGCGCCCGGTCGCTACGCCACCGCTGACTCCATCGCCGACGAGGCGGTGGGCATGGCTCTCGACGGTCGCACCACGGCGTTCACGACCGACAACCTCCGCGACCTCGCCACCGTCGACCGGGGTCGGGTCGAGGCGGCCTATGCCCGCTTCGTCGAGGGCGCCGGCGTCGGGACGGGCGAACCCGGAACAGGGTGGACGATCGTCATGGTCGGTGACGCCGCCGCCCACCTGCCTGCCATCGAAGCCCTCGGCCTCGGCGACGTGACCGTGGTCACCGACGCCTGACCCGAGAACCTTGCGTTCGAGGTGATGCCGACACCGGGATGGGTCACGGGATCACCTCGAACCGCGGGGTGGGTCGGTCGGCCGGAGGGGGCGCTCCATGACGTAGTCGTCCTCGTAGACACCGCCGACGAGGAAGCGCTTGGCGCCGACCCGGTCGAAGCCGCTCTTGCCGTAGAACCGCTGGGCGCGCTCGTTCTGCTGGTTGACGCCGAGCCACACACCCGCTGCGCCGGAGTCGCGTGCCCAGTCGAGAGCCCGGCTCATGAGCAGGGCCGCGGCGCCCGTGCCGTGGGCCTGCGGCAGGACGTAGATCTTGGACAGCTCGACGGTCGGGCGGAGCCGGATCGCGGCCCTGACGTCGTCGTCCTGGGGGTCGCCGGCGACGAGCATCGCGTAGCCCAGTGCGGCCCCGTCGCGTTCGGCGAGGAGGACGTGACGGTGGGGGTCGGTGAGGTAGTCGGTGAAGCGAGCGGGGGAGAGGACCTCCTCGACGAACGCGTCGACGCGGTCCACGGTCATCGACGGCGGACACGCGAGCACGAACGTCGCCGCGGCGACCTCGGCCAGCGCCGGCACGTCACCCTCGCGGGCGGGGCGGACCGATGCGACGGGGACCGCAGGGGCAGGGACCGAGGGGTCGGCGGGATCGGCGGAGTCGGTGCTCATACCGAAAGGCTATGCCGGACAGCGCAGCCCGCCCAGCGCGGCCTCAGGACGGCGTGGCGTCACGCGGGTGCGGTGCCGATCCGCGAGAGCACCTCGTCGTGCAGCAGGCCGTTGGTCGCGAGCGCGTTGCCGCTCCAGCAGCCGTCCTTGCCGTCGAGTCCGGTGAACCGTCCACCGGCCTCCTGCACGATCGCGACGAGGGCGGCCATGTCGTGGACGGCGAGCTCGGGCTCGGCCGCGATGTCGGCGGCACCCTCGGCCACGAGCATGTAGGACCAGAAGTCGCCATAGGCGCGGGTGCGCCAGCAGTCGTCCATGAGGTCGAGGAAGTCGTCACGCCGACCGCGCACCCGCCAGCCCGCGAGCGACGAGTACGACAGAGAGGCGTCGCCGAGTCGTCCGACCTGGGACACCGAGATGCGCGTGGCCGACGACAGGGAGCGGCCGCTCCAGGCGCCGGAGCCGGTCGCGGCCCACCAGCGACGCTGCAGGGCCGGCGCGGCGACGAGCCCCAACACCGGGACGTCGTCGACGACGAGGCCGATGAGCGTGGCCCAGACGGGCACGCCGCGGACGAAGTTCTTCGTGCCGTCGATGGGGTCGATGATCCACCGTCGCGGACCGTGGCCGGTCGTCTCGAACTCCTCGCCCTCGACGGCGTCACGCGGTCGGGTGCGCTTGAGCTGCAGCCGGACGAGCTCCTCGGCGGCGCGGTCGGCGTCGGTGACGGGCGTGAGGTCCGGCTTGCTCTCGACGACGAGGTCGGCCGCGCGGAAGCGTGCCATCGTCACCCTCTCCACGGCATCCGCGAGGACATGGGCCAGACGAAGATCGTCGTCGTAGGAGGTCACCGGCACAACCTAGCGGCATCGGTCCGAGCAGGGGCGCTGAGCCCGGCGCCGAAGGCCGCTGCGGCTCAGTGCTCCTCGGTCGTGCTCCGGCTGCTGAGCAGGCGACGCAGCGACTCGAGACGTGACGCGCCCGCGGGTCCGGCGTGACCGTCCGCCACCCAGGCGTCGAGCGCGCACTCCTCCTCGTCGTGCGTGCAGCCGCGCGGGCAGTTGTCGGTGCCCTCGGCGAGGTCGGGGAAGTGGTCGATGATGTGGTCGACGTCGATGTGGGCGAGTCCGAACGACCGGATGCCCGGCGTGTCGATGACCCAGCCGTCGTCGGAGCCGTCGGCACCGTGCAGCCGCAGTGCCACGGCGTTCGTCGAGGTGTGGCGCCCGCGGCCGGTCGTGTCGTTGACGACGCCGGTGGCGCGCAGGGCGCCGGGGACGAGGCCGTTGACGAGCGTGCTCTTGCCGACGCCGGAATGACCGACGAGGACCGAGACCTTGCCGGAGAGCCTGGCGCGAAGCTCCTCGAGGCCGGAGAAGTCGCCGTCCTTCCACGACGTCACGACGTGCTCGACCTCGAGGGGCGTGTAGTGCGCGAGGAAGTCGCTCGGGTCGACGAGATCGGCTTTCGTCAGCGCGAGCAGCGGCTCGAGGTCCGCGTCGTAGGCCGCGACGAGGCAGCGGTCGACCATGCGCGGGCGCGGTTCGGGGTCGGCCAGGGCCGTCACGATGACGAGCTGGTCGGCGTTGGCCACGATGATCCGCTCGTAGGGGTCCGTGTCGTCGGCCGTGCGCCGCAGCACCGAGCGACGCTCCTCGATGCGCACGATCCGGGCGAGGGCGTCCGGACCCCCGGCGAGGTCGCCGACGAGGGCGACGTCGTCACCGACGACGACCCTGGTGCGTCCGATCTCACGGGCCTTCATCGCCGTGACGACGCGCTCGGGCTCCTTCTTGCCGAGCGAGCCCTTGGGGATGAGGCACGTGTAGCGGCCGCGGTCGACGCCGATGACCATGGCGACGACGGCGTCCGCGTGGGCGGGACGCTCCTTGGTGCGGGGCCGGGACCCCTTGCGACTGGGGCGGACCCGGATGTCTCCCTCGTCGAGGTCCCGCCAGCTCATCGAGAGAGCACCACGGGGCGTGAGCCGTCGAGCATGCCCTGCCACAGCCCGACGAAGTCGGGCAGCGTCTTGCGCGTCGTGTCGATGTCCTCGACGAGCACGCCGGGCACGCGCAGCCCGATGATCGCGCCCGCGGTGGCCATGCGATGGTCGTGGTAGGTGCGGAACCGCCCACCGTGCAAGGGTGCCGGCGAGATGCGCAGGCCGTCGTCGGTCTCGGTGACGTGCGACCCGACGCGCCCGAGCTCTGCCGTGAGCGCCGCGAGACGATCCGTCTCGTGGCCGCGGATGTGGGCCACCCCGCGGATCCACGTGGGTGTCGAGGCGAGCGCCGCGAGAGCCGCCACGGTGGGGGTCAGCTCGGCCGCGTCGTGCAGGTCGATGTCGATGCC
The DNA here is from genome assembly GCF_024519435.1 of Terrabacter sp. Ter38. Classification (GTDB taxonomy): domain Bacteria; phylum Actinomycetota; class Actinomycetes; order Actinomycetales; family Dermatophilaceae; genus Terrabacter. The sequence goes on along the minus strand of NZ_JALJRZ010000001.1, from coordinate 908,859 downwards.
GACGAGCTCACCGCTGCCGACGACCGTGAGTCCCGAGCGGTCGAGGCGCACGTCGGCGCCCATCGTGTCGAGGATCTCGCGGAGGAGGTCGCCGGCCTGGGTCGTGTGCTGGGGCCACCCGGGCACCCGCACGGTCCCGCCGGCGACGAGGGCCGCCGCGACGAAAGGCCCGGCGTTGGACAGGTCCGGCTCGACCGACACGTCGAGGGCGTTGATCTCGGACGGTTCGACACGCCACGTGTTCGGCTCGCTGTCGTCGACGATCGCGCCCGCGTCGCGCAGGGTCTCGACCGTCATGAGGATGTGAGGCTCGCTCGGCACCGGCTTGCCGTCGTGGTGCACCGTGACGCCCTCGTCGTAGCGTGCCCCCGCGAGGAGCAGAGCCGAGATGAACTGCGACGAGGCCGAGGCGTCCATCGTCACCGACCCGCCCGGCACCCGTCCGCGCCCGTGGACCGTGACCGGCAGGTGCCCCTCGTGGTCGTCGACGACGACGCCGAGCGCACGCAGCGCGTCGGTCACCGGACCCATCGGACGCACCCGCGCCTGGGGGTCGCCGTCGAGACGCACCCGTCCGTCGGCGAGCGCCGCCACCGCGGGCAGGAAGCGCATCACGGTGCCGGCCAATCCGCAGTCGACCGTCACGTCACCGCTCAGCGTCTCGGGGGGCGTCACCACCCAGTCGAGCACTCCGCCGACCGTCCCGGTCCCGGCGCCCCCGGACTCACCTTCCGACGCGACGTCGTCGATGCGTACGCCCAGGGCGCGCAGCGCCTCGGCCATGAGCAGCGTGTCACGCGAGCGTAGGGGAGCGCGCAGGCGTGAACGGTCGCTCGCCAGCGCCGCGAGGACGAGGTAGCGGTTGGTCAGGGACTTGCTGCCCGGCAGGAAGACCGTGGCATCGAGCGGTCCGGGCGCGAGCGGCGCTGCCCAGTCGGGATCCTCGGTCAGGGTGGCGCCCTCGGTGGCGCCGTCCGTCACGGACAGGGGGTGGGGCGATGGATCAGCGGGACTCAACTCAGCTCACGACGTCCTGGGCTCGATGGGCGAGCAGGCGCGCCTCACGCGTGGCGGCCCGCTGGGCGTGACGGGCCTCGCGGCGCGTCGTCTTCGTGGCGTGCTGGGCGCGCCAGGCCAGGCCCGGCCTGCCCTCGGTGTCGACGGCGGCGAGGAGCAGGCCGCCGAGCAGGCCGACGTTCTTGAGGAAGAGGCTGCGGCTCTGCGCCTTGCGGGCGGGGTCGGTCTCCTCCCAGAAGGCGTGCTCGATCGCCGTCGTCGGCACGACCGAGGCGGCGAGCACCGTCGAGGCGAGCCGCGGCATCCGACCGGTCGCGAGCAGGAGTCCACCGCCGAGCAGGGCGGCCCCGTTGATCCGGACGAAGAGGTCAGGGTCCTTCGCGGCGACCTCGGCCCCCGGCACCATGTCCGGCACCTTCTGGAGCAGGTGCGCGGCCTGGTCGGTGCGCGCAGCCGGGTGGCGCAGGGCCTCCACGCCGGCGGCGACGAAGACGGATGCGAGCAGCGGGCGGGCGAGACGACGGACGATCATGCGTTTTCCTCCTCTGGCCGCGACGACGAACGCGTCGTGACCATCGTGGACCTGTGGACACCTACGGTATCGACATACCCGCGCCGCAGGACGTGCCGCCCACGCCGGGCCCCGCGGTCGTCGCCGGCCAGAAGGACGCGTATGCCGTCACGATCCCTGTCGTCGGCCACCCGGCATACGCTGTGGCGCATGTGCGGGAGGTATGCCGCGAGCGCGCGGCCCGACGAGCTCATCGAGGCCTTCGACGTCGAGGAGGACCACACCGACGAGCCCGCGCGCAGCGTGCTCAAGAACCCCCAGAACCCGCCGGTGGGCGAACCCGACTGGAACATGGCCCCGTCCAAGCAGGCGGCGGTCGTGCTGACCCGGAGGCCTCGCGGCACCGACGGAGTCGACGAGGAGACCGTCCCCGCCCGGCAGCTCCGGATGCTCACGTGGGGTCTCGTGCCGGCGTGGTCCAAGGACGTCTCGACGGGTCTGCGGATGACCAACGCCCGAGCGGAGTCGGTCCTCGGCAAGGGTGCCTTCGCCAAGGCCGCCCTCTCGCGCCGCTGCCTCGTGCCGGCCGACGGGTGGTACGAGTGGCAGGTCTCGCCGACCGCCGTCGACGCCAAGGGCAAGCCGCGCAAGCAGCCCTTCTTCATCCACCGCGCCGACGGAGCCCCCGTCGCCTTCGCCGGGCTCTACGAGTTCTGGCGCGACCGCGAGCTGCCCGAGGGCGACCCGGCGGCCTGGCTGACGACCTTCACCATCATCACGACCGCCGCCGACCCCGGCATTGACCGCATCCACGACCGCCAGCCGCTCGTCCTCGAGCCCGCCCAGTGGGAGCACTGGCTCGACCCCGACGAGAAGGACCCGGCCTACGTCCAGGGCGTCCTCGAGTTCGCCGCGCCCGGGCGCTTCGAGGCCCACCCGGTCAGCCGAGCCGTGGGCGCGACCCGCAACAACGGTCCGGCCCTCGTCGAGCCCGTCCCCGAGTCCGAGCTCGAGGGCGTCGTCGACCCGATGACCGGTGAGGTGGTCGGCGCGTGAGCGCACGGGCCCGCGAGACGGTCCGCGAGATCGAGACGCCGGGAGGTCCCGGACGCGCCCACATCCAGCGGCCCACGCGGCCACGCGGCACCGTCGTCCTCGGCCACGGCGCCGGGGGAGGGCTCGGAGCGATCGACCTCGCGATCGCCCGCGAGGTGCTCGTCGGCGCCGGATGGGCCGTCGTGCTCGTCGCGCAGCCGTGGCTGGTGGCAGGTCGCAAGGTGGCCGGCCGCCCGCCCACGCTCGACGTCGCCTGGGTGCCGATCGTCGAGGCGCTCATGACCGGCAGGGGCCGTCTGCCGCGCCCCCTCGTCGTCGGCGGCCGCAGTGCGGGAGCGCGCGTGGCGTGCCGCACGGCCGGACCGCTCGAGGCCGATGCCGGCCTCCTGCTCAGCTTCCCGCTCCACCTGCCGGGTCAGCCGGAGAAGCTGCGCGCCCACGAGCTCGCGCTCGCGCCCACGCCGTCGTGGGTCGTGCAGGGCACCCACGACACGTTCGGCACGCCCGACGAGGTGCGCCGGCACCTCTCGGCGGGCACGACGCTCGTCGAGGTCCCGGGCGCGCACAGCTTCCCGAAGGGCTCGCGCGCCGCCCTCACCGAGGCGCTCGGCACGATCGCGGGAATGCTGCCCGGCTAGGTGTCGTTGCACGGAGCATGGTCACCTGCCCCACCCGTGAGCCCGAGCGCGTCGCGACCGTGCCGACCGAGCACGGTCTGCTGCCCCAGCCCACCGGTCTAGGCTGGGAGGCGATGGCAAAGGACAAGAAGACCGATCCGAGCGCAGCCCTGCGGCTGACGGACCCGAGCACCGACACGAGACCCGACACGAGCGCGACGGCCCGGGGGCCGGCGCCTGCAGCGTCTGCCGACCCCGACGACCTCGCCCGCGCCGACGCGACCGTCGACGTGGCGAGCGAGAACGAGCACGATCGCCGGGCGCGCTTCGAGCGCGAGGCGATGCCCCTGCTCGACCAGCTCTACAGCGCCGCTCTACGCACGACGCGCAACCCGAGCGACGCCGAGGACCTCGTGCAGGAGACGTTCGCCAAGGCGTACGCCGCGTTCCACCAGTACAAGCCGGGCACCAACCTCAAGGCGTGGATGTACCGCATCCTCACCAACACGTACATCAACAGCTACCGCAAGAAGCAGCGCCAGCCGCTGGAGTCCGACGCGGCCCAGATCGAGGACTACCAGCTCGCGCGGGCCGAGTCGCACACGTCGGTCGGGCTGCGCTCGGCCGAGGCCGAGGCGCTCGACCACCTCCCCGACAGCGACGTCAAGCGCGCGCTGCAGGCGATCCCCGAGGAGTTCCGCCTGGCGGTCTACTTCGCCGACGTCGAGGGCTACGCCTACAAGGAGATCGCCGAGATCATGGACACGCCCATCGGCACCGTCATGAGCAGGCTGCACCGCGGACGCCGTCAGCTCCGCGAGCTCCTCTCGGAGTACGCCGCCGACCGCGGTTTCGCTGCGGCCGGCACCTCCGACGGTGCCGCGATGGGTGCCGGGATCGCTGCTGGCACGGAAGGAAGCCGGTCATGAAGGACCACACGACGGGTGGACAGGGCGCGTCGGACAGCGCGACGCGCACCGACTGCTCTGAGGCCTTGCTGCGGGTCTACGAGTATCTCGACGGCGAGCTGGGACCCGACGAGTGCGCCAAGATCCAGGCGCACCTCGACGAGTGCGGGCCGTGCCTCAAGGAGTACGACCTCGACACGACCCTCAAGTCCCTCATCAAGCGTTCGTGCGAGTGCGAGCAGGCGCCGGAGGCGCTGCGCCTGACGATCATGTCGCGCATCTCGATGACCGTGATCCAGGTCGACCGCGGCTGATCACCGGCCCACGACGTCACGTCGGGTCCCAGGGTCACGACGAAGGCCCGCCCCGAGCTGCTCGGGTGCGGGCCTCTGACGTCTGCGGCTCAGGCGTTGGGCTTGCGGCCGTGGTTGGCGGCGTTGCCCTTGCGGGAGCGGCGCTTGCGGGCGCGCTTGCTCATCGTCGGCTCCTAATGGGTCGTACCCTGGTCTCGGGCCCCGGTGCGGGACACGAAGACCCGATTCTTCCACATCCGGCGCGAGCGGCCCAATTGGTCGCGGGGTCGCCCTGCGAACCTTAAAATCTTCGTATAGATCCGGCATGAATAGGCCGGATCTGCTTCCATGCGCCCCCGCGCGCAAGGCATCCTGAGCATCGAGGGAAACCTCTGTTGTTCTGTGCTGCCGTAGCAACGCCCCTCCAATGGCGCACGCATCCGGAACATCCATCTAACAAGGAGCCCCCCAATGTTCGCTGCCCTCCTGTCGGCACTCGCGTCCAACGACCTCGCCACCCGCGCCATCATCTCCCTCGCCGGCGTCTGGGGCTGGGGCGGCTGAGCCCCTCCAGAGCCGCTGGACGGCACCGGGGTTCCCTGAAGACCCCGGTGCCGTCGCGCTACCGTGACTGATGTGAGTCAGGCAGCCACCGCAACCGTCAGGTCCCGGTGGCTGCCGGCCTATCTCGCGCTCGTCGTCGCGACCTCGATCGCCACCGGAGTGGCGTCCTGGCTCGTGCTGCCCCGACCCGAGCTCGGACCTCTTCTGCTGCTGTGCCTCATGGGCATCGTCAGCTTCCAGATCCGCGAACCCGACGTCGGACTGCGGATCAGCTTCTCGTTCCTGTCGATCATCCTCGTCGCCTCGGCCGCCATCGTCGGCGTCTTCGGCGCGTGGGTGGTCGGCTCCGTGTCGATGCTCATCGACCGACGTCAGCCGCGGTGGACGGCGACGATGTTCAACGCCGCCATGTGCGGCCTGCTCGGCGCTGCCGCCGCCCTGACCTACCGACTGCTCGGCGGCGCCGAGGGCTCCGCCATGACCCACATGAGCACCGCCCAGCTCGGGCTGCACGTCGGACTGCCCCTGCTCGCGGCCGACGTGGTCGGCTGCCTCGTCAACGCGAGCCTCATCTCCGGCGTCCTGCACCTCGACCAGGGGATTCCCTTCGGCGTCCAGCTCCGCCGCGTCCTCAGCGGATCCGGGGTCGCCTACGTCGGCTACGGCATCATCGGCCTGCTGTTCGTCATCCTCTGGTTCCCTGCAGGACTCGGCGCCTTCAGTGCATTGCTCGTCCTCGCGCCGCTGCTCGCTGCCCGCTGGGCCTTCATCCAGTACGGCGAGGAGCTCCGCTCGCACGAACGGACGATCGACACCCTCGTCACCGCCCTCGGCACCAAGGAGCCCGCCGCCGTGGACCGAAGTCGGCGCGCGGCCGTCCTCGCCGAGTGGATCGCCGAGGAGCTCGGCCTGCCACCGGGCCAGATCGGCACAGTGCGGTATGCCGCGACGCTCCACGAGATCGGCCACCTGGGGGTCGCCACCCGACTGCTGCGCCGGTCCCCGTCCTCGCTGAGCCCCACCGAGCGCCGGGTCATCGACGGCCACTGCGTCGTGGGCGCCCGGATGATCGAGGGCATCGACTTCCTCGAGGACGCGCGGTCCGGCATCCGTCACCAGCACGAGCGCTTCGACGGGACGGGCCGGCCCGACGGCCAGGCCGGCCACGCCATCCCCGTCGCCGCGCGCATCGTCGCCGTCACGACCGCGATCGACGACGTCGTGCGCGACCCCGACGCCGCACCCGTCGTGTCGATCGCCGACGTCGCGCGCCGGCTCCGTGCCGACCCGGGACGCTTCGACCCCGACGTCGTGGCCGCTGCCATCGTCGCGCTGGACAAGCACGGATGGCCCGCGTCGGCACCAGCGGAGGTGGCCTCGTGAACGGCGCCCTGAGACGTGAGCCGGTGGCCGGGGTCCTCGGGGTCCTCTGCCTGCTCGCGTCGGCCCTCGCCGCGATCCAGACCGGGGACGTCCCCTCGCTGAACGACTCGACCACGGTCTGGGTCGTCGCGGCCTTCGGCGTCACGATCGTGCTCGGTGAGTGGTTCCACATCTCGGCCCCCGGCTTCCGGGGGGCGGCCCCCATCGCGATGGCAGCCGCCTTCGGGTTGGGCCTCACCACCGAGCTTCCCGGCGATGTCGCCGTTCCCTACGGCGCCCCCTTCGCACTCACGGTGACGGCGGCAGCGATGGCGCTCGGGACGACCGTGCGGGTCGCGGCCCGCCGCGACACGAGCCTCGTCGACACGGCCGGCCGGTTCGTGGCCATCGTCGTGGCCACGATCGTCTACCGCGTGCTGGTGCTCGGGCAGCGACCCGGCGAGCCTGCCCGGGAGATGGCGGCCGCTCCGTGGCAGCAGGCTGCCCTGCTGCTCGGGATCTGCCTTCTGGCCCTCGTCACGGATGCCCTCTTCACCTCCCTGCTCCGTGGGCTGTCGGCCGGTGCGAACGTGCGTCGGACGTTCATCGAGGAGTTCCGCTCGTCGTTCGCGCTGTCGATCGCGGTCGCGGTCACGGGCGTCCTCATCGCGCTCGCGGCCCCACCCCTCGGCATCGCGGCCCTGCCGCTCTTCCTCATCCCGCTCGTGCTGACGCTCTTCGCGTTCCGCCGCTACGTCAGCATCCGCGCCACCTACCTCCAGAGCATCCGGACGCTCTCGCGCCTGACCGACGCCGCCGGCTACACCCCGTCCGGGCACTCCGAGCGGGTGGCAGCCCTGTCGGTCCAGGTGGGCCGCGAGCTGGGCCTGTCGGAGCGCGAGCTGCTCGACCTCGAGTACGCCGCGTTGCTCCACGACATCGGACAGGTGGCCCTCGTCGAGCCGATCCCCGGTGGCGCCACGGTCCTGGCGGCGCCGGCAGACCAACGTCGCATCGAGGCCGACACCGTCGCCATCGTCCGAGAGACCGGCGTCTTCGAGGGGGTCGCGCGGATCCTCGAGCACCAGACGACGCCCTACCGCCAGGTGCGCGAGCTCGGCGAGGAGATCCCCCTGACGAGCCGCATCGTCAAGGTCGTCAACGCCTACGAGGACCTCACGGCCGGGGCCCGCAGCGCGCGGGCGCGCGAGGCAGCCGTCGAACGCATCTACCTCGGCCTCGGCTACGAGTACGACCCGCGCGTCGTCGACGCACTCCTGAAGTCCCTCGGCTCCTCGGCCCACGCCTGAGACAGGGGTCACACCGCGCCGGCGCCCCTTGGGTGGGTCCGTGGCGGCGTGCCATGATGGCGACTTCGGGCAACCCCCGTCGCGAGAACGAAACCTGCAGGCCAGACCCCCGGCACTGTCCACCAGTGAGGGCGCCTGCCCTCTTCGTCTCCATGCGAACGAGGTGTTCCAGCATGAGTGCGTTGCCCACCAGCCAGCTCTTCGACCCCAGCGATCCGGTCTTCCGGGCCCACCTGGGTGGGAAGCTCGGGGTACACGCCACGTCGGAGCTGCGCGGTGCTGCCGATCTCTCCGTCCTCTACACGCCCGGGGTCGCCCAGGTCTCCCTGGCCATCGCGGCCGACCCGACGCTGGCCGCCGTCTACACGAGCCGCCGCAACACCGTCGCCGTGGTCAGCGACGGTACCGCCGTCCTCGGACTCGGCGACGTCGGGCCGCTGGCCGCGATGCCCGTGATGGAGGGCAAGGCTGTGCTCTTCAAGCACTTCGCCGACGTCGACGCCGTCCCCGTGTGCATGGAGACCGGCAGCGTCGACGAGATCGTCGACGCGGTGGCGCGGATCGCACCGACGTACGGCGGCATCAACCTCGAGGACATCTCGGCGCCGCGGTGCTTCGAGATCGAGCGCCGGCTCCAGGACCGCCTCGACGTCCCGGTCTTCCACGACGACCAGCACGGAACGGCGATCGTGGCCCTGGCCGCCCTGCTCAACGCCGTCCGGGTCGTCGACAAGGCCCTCGCCGACCTCACCGTCGTCGTCTCGGGCGCCGGTGCCGCCGGCGTCGCCGTGAGTCGGATCCTCGTGTCGGCCGGCGTGGGCGAGGTGGTGGTCGTCGACTCCCGTGGCGTGCTGGGTCCCGACCGCGACGACCTCGCCACCCACAAGCGCGAGCTCCTGGATGTGACCAACCGGCACGGGGTGACCGGCGCCATCGGCGACGCGCTCTCCGGGGCGGACGTCCTCATCGGCGTCTCGGGGGGCACGGTCGCCGAGCGCGACCTCCTGCGGATGGCGCCGCGCGCGATCATCTTCGCGCTCGCCAACCCCGACCCCGAGGTGCACCCGGTCGTCGCCGCCCGCTTCGCCGAGGTGGTCGCGACCGGACGCTCCGACTTCCCGAACCAGATCAACAACGTCCTCGCCTTCCCCGGCATCTTTCGCGGCGCGCTCGACTCCGGGGCCCGCCGGATCACCGAGGAGATGAAGCTGGCCGCCGCGCATGCCATCGCCGGCCTCGTCGACGCGCCGACAGCAGACCGGATCGTGCCGAGCGTGTTCGACGAGCGCGTGGCTCCGGCCGTGGCCGAGGCCGTCTCGGGTCGGGTCCTCGACGCGGTGCGCTAGTCAGGCGACCGTGACGACGCTCCCGGTCCGTCCGGTCCGGGAGCGTCCTCGTCGTCGGCCGGGTCGGTGAGACCTCTGGCCGCGAGGGCCTCACCCGTCGACCGTGCGAAGGCGACGACGTGCACGACGGTCGGCACGACGACGGCGCGAGGATCGCGGTCGAGGCCTCGGGCACGGGCCGACTCGCGCACGCTGGAGAACGATCCGGCCACCCAGGGCACCGAACGGACGACGACACCGAGGGTGAGCGCCACGACCTCGGGGTCGACGACGCGACGCAGCGGGCGGGCCGCCCGCACGACGCCGTCGAGCAGGTCGGTGACCGGCGTCGTCGCCGTGAGGATGCCCGCCGCGACGAACGCGTTGACGATGCCGAGGACGACGCGGACGGCATACGCGACGTCGCGCGACCACCACTGGAAGGCCAGCAGGACGACGAGGACGGGGAGGAGCCCACGCATCGACCGCACGAGACGGCGGCCCGGCAGGCGGGCTGCCAGAACGATTCCGACCAGGACGATCGTCGTGACGGCGAGCGGCCACACCGACTGCGTGAACCACGGCATCGCCCCGACGGCGAGAACGCCGACCAGCTTGAGCCACAGCGGCATTCGATGCACCACCGACGTGCCGGGGACGTGCGCCGTGAACAGGCCGGGACCGTTCACGGTGCGTCGGACAACATGAGGTAGCGCTCCACGGCCGTCGCCGGCTCACCGTCGAAGACGATGCGCCCGTCGTCGACGACGAGGGTCCGGTCGGCGTGGAGGGCGAGGTCGAGGTCGTGGGTCGCGACGACGACGGACTGGGGGAGCGAGTCGAGCAGGGAGCGCAGCCGGAGGGTGTTGCGTCGGTCGAGGAGCGTCGTCGGCTCGTCGAGGACGAGCAGGCCCGGTTCCGTGGCGAGGACGACGGCGAGGGCCATGAGCTGGCGCTCACCCCCGGACAGGTCGTAGACGCTCTGGTCGGCGAGCTGGGCCAGCCCGAAGCGCTCGAGAACCCGCTCGGCGGCGGCCCGGCGGTCGGTGCGCGATCGGTGCAGGCGCCGCAGCGAGAGCTCGACGTCCTCGCGCCCGGTGGGCATGACGAGCTGGGAGATCGGGTCGGTGAAGGCGAACGCGACGCGGCGGCGCACGCGGGCCCCGTGACGCACGGTGTCGAGCGCGTCGACGGTCACGGTGCCCGACGTCGGGGTGACCAGGCCGTTGAGGAGGCGGAGCAACGTCGACTTGCCTGACCCGTTGGCGCCGATGACCGTCACCCGGGACTCGGTCAGGACGAGGTCGACGGGCCCGAGGATGGTGCGCGTCCGCTGCCCGGGGGAGCCGTCGACGGGCACCGCCACCGTCGCAGCCTCGAGGCTGACCTCCGTCACGGACGGGTCACGCGCGGGAGCGCCACGGGCGCGCGAGGACGTCCGGGAAGGCGCGGTGCACGGCGACGGCGGCGACGACGGCGACGACGTCCTTGACGAGGTCGCCCGGGAGGAAGGGCAGGTCGGCGCTGATCGCAGCCGACAGCGGCAGCCGGAGGTTGACCATGAGCCCGACGACCCCGAGCGTGTGGACGACCGCGACGGTCGTGGCGAAGGAGGCGAACAGCAGCAGCGGCACCCAGAGCGACCGGTTGGTGCGTCGGACGACCACTCGGGCGGCGACCCCCACGAGGAGCGCCGCGACGAGGAACGACACGAGGTAGCCGGCCGTCGGTCCGCTCAGCACCTGCAGGCCAGACTGACCCCGGCTGAAGACCGGTAGCCCGACGAAGCCGAGCAGCAGGTAGAGCGCCACGGCGAGACCGCCGCGGAGCGGGCCGAGCACGAGCCCGGTGAGCACGACGGCGAGGGTCTGCAGCGTGATCGGCACGCCGAACCCGCCGACGGGGATGCCGGGCACGACCGCGGCCGCGACGAGGAGCGCCGTGAAGACGGCGACGAGGGCGACCGACTGGGCGTCGACGCCGCGGGCCTGCGGACCGGCGCCGCGGTCGGCAGCCGTGAAGGCCCGACCGACCGTCGTGGTGCTCGACTCGGCACGGTCCCGGGTCGCCGTCGTCGTCTGCTGGGGATCCTGGCGCACGGAGGTGTTGTCGGTCACGGGCAGGACCCTACCGGGGCGCCGTCCGGCCGCCGGTCACTATGGTGCTGGAATGCTTGCTGCCTACGCCGCCGGTCAGTCCGCCTCCGACCCGCTCTCGGGTCTCGTCGTCGGGGACCGCCCCGAACCGGAGGCCCGACCGGGCTGGATCGTCGTCGACCTGCGCGCCGCGGCGCTCAACCACCACGACGTGTGGTCGCTGCGTGGCGTCGGCCTCGCGCCGGACCGGCTCCCGATGGTCCTCGGCTGCGATGGCGCGGGGGTCGACGCCGAGGGGAACGAGGTCATCGTCCACGCCGTCGTCCCCTCGGAGGGCTGGCGCGGCGACGAGACCCTCGACCCGCGACGCACCCTCCTGTCAGAGCTGCACGACGGCACCCTCGCCGAGAAGGTCCTCGTCCCCGAAGGCAACGTCGTGCCGAAGCCGGCGTCGATGCCGTGGGAGACGGCTGCCTGCCTCTCGACGGCGTGGCTCACCGCCTACCGCATGCTCTTCACCAACTCCGGCGTGCAGCCGGGGGGCACGGTGCTCGTCCAGGGCGCCGGTGGGGGTGTCGCCACGGCACTGATCCAGCTCGGCTCGGCCGCCGGCTACCGGATGTGGGCCACGTCACGAGACGAGGCCCGGGGCCAGCGGGCCCTCGAGATCGGCGCCGACCGCGTCTTCGGTTCGGGCGAGCGCCTGCCTGACCGGGTCGATGCGGTCATGGAGACCGTCGGCGCCGCGACGTGGTCGCACTCCGTCAACTCGCTCCGCCCCGGCGGGACGATCGTCATCTCCGGGGCCACGTCGGGCGACGCGCCGGCGAAGGCCGAGCTGACGAAGATCTTCTTCAAGCAGCTGCGCGTCGTCGGCTCGACGATGGGTACGCGCGAGGAGCTCGGGCAGCTGGCCCGCCTCGTCGAGCAGGCACGCATCGAGCCGGTCGTCGACTCCGTCCTGCCGCTCGCCCGGGCTCGGGACGGCTTCGCGCGGATGGTCGACGGCGACGTCTTCGGCAAGGTCGTCTTCACCGTCGGGTGACGTCGGGTGACGTCGGGTGACGTCGGCGGGCTCGGCCCTTCCGGTCCCCGGCGGTCAGGACCCGTGCGCGCCCGAGACGTGCACGACCGCCGACAGTCCGTCCGCAGACGGCGGGCCGGCCTCAGCGGCCAGCCACTCGCACCACAGCGCGGCCCGCAGCCGGGCGACGAGCTGTCCGAGCTCGTAGGGGCTGTCGGCGCCGAGGGTGACCGAGAGCCGACCGACGTCGGCGGTGCCGGACTCGACGCCGTGCAGGGCCGCGCGGACCGCGCGAGACACAGCGTCGAGGCGGGTGTCGGTGCCGGCGGGGGCGATGCCCACGTCAACGGCCTCCGGGCTGCCGGGCTCGATGCCGAGGGCTGCCCGCACGGCCTCGACCCGGCCGTAGCCGAACCAGTCCCCGGGGCCGGTGCGCACGAGGTCGCGTCCGCGGGGGTGGGACTCGAGGGGTTCGTCGACGAGGATCCCCGGCACCCCCCGCACCACGGCGGCGGGTACGGCCGACACCTTGCCCTTCGCGAGGTCTGCTGCGGCGGCGATCTCGTCGGCGACCGCGCGGGTCGTCACCTCGAGCGGCTTGCCGTCGGCGTCGGTGCCCCCGCGCAGGTCGTCGAGGACGCGCAGCCCGTGGGCGCCGAGTGCGAAGTCGACCTGTCCGACGCGCCAGGCCCGTCCGGCCGTGTCGCTCAGGACCACACCGACCCGGACGCCGTGCCGTGCGACGAGGGCGTCATGGACCTGCTCGCAGATGCCGTCGGGGTCGTGGGGGAGCAGCAGCCACCCACCACGCGCCCCCGTGTTGGAGCCGTCGACACCCGCCGCCGCCATGATGGGGCCGGCCTTGGCGCGGACGATCCGCGTGACGCGGTCGCCCGCCGACCGCTCGGCGACGACGTACTCGGTCTCGCCGTGGACGACGCGGTCCTTGTCGGGGTCGTGCGTCACGAGACCGAGTGCCTTGCTCGCGATCTTGCTCGAGACGACGACGACGTCGCCGTCGACGAGCCGGACGCCCGCGTGCTCGAGACCGACCTCGATCACCTCGGCGAGGTCGTCCCCCTCACGCACCTCGGGTATGCCGGTGAGCGGGGTGATCGTGATCGGCGCGGTCACGCCGGGGCTCGCTCCGTGCGCAGCCGCAGACCCAGGTCCAGGGCCGCCCCGGCCATGTCGGCGGCCGCCTCGACCGAGCTCATGAGGAGCGGGCGGCGCAGGACCTCGACACCGCGCCGTGCCGGCATGGGGTCCTCCTCGTCGACGAGCCACCCGTCGAGGAAGTCGGCGTAGAGCCCGGCGACTCCCGCGCTCGACTCCTCGACCCCGATCGTGCGCAGGCACACGTCGGCGTGCCCCCGCACCGGGCGCCCCCCGACGAGGGGGGAGACTCCGACCACGGGCGCGCGCGTGCCGCGCAGCGCCTCACGCACACCAGGGACGCCGAGGATGATGCCGATCGAGACGACGGGGTTGCTCGGCGGCAGGATGACGACGTCGGCCTCGCGGATCGCGTCGAGCACGCCGGGAGCCGGCGTGGCGCGGTCGAGGCCGGCCACGACGAACCGGTCGGCTGCGAGCTCGGCGCGGTGGCGCACCCACCACTCCTGGAAGTGGATCGCCCGCTGCTCACCGTCCTGCTCGACGACGACGTGCGTCTCGACGGGGGTGTCGGTCATCGGGAGGAGGCGTACGCCGAGCTCACCGAGGCCCCAGCGGGCGGAGAGCCGCTCGACGACGCCGCTCAGCGGCATACCCTGGCCCAGCAGCTGCGAGCGGTAGACGTGGGTGCCGAAGTCCTTGTCTCCCAAGGTGAACCACTGTGGCTCGGCGCCGAGCGCGGCGAGCTCCGCGGCGAGGTGGTGCGACTCGTCGGCGCGCCCCCAGCCCTGTCCCTCGTGGATGCCTCCGCCCAGGGTGTAGAGCAGCGTGTCGATGTCTGGGCACACCCGCAGGCCGAAGAGCGTGATGTCGTCGCCGGTGTTGCCGATGACGGTCAGCTCGAGCGGATCGGGGCGGTCGGGATCGGCGACCAGTGGGTAGGTCTGTCGGGCGTGGTGGAGCAGGCCCCGGAGGAACCGGGCGCCGCCGACTCCTCCGGCCAGGGCGGTGATGCGCATGCGCCGATCCTCTCAGCAGTCTGCCCACGGCACGTCGCGCGGGGTCGGCCCGGACATGTCGAACCTGCGAATATCACCAACGGGCTTGACGTGGGGCATATGACACGCATGTAATTTCATTGTTGTAGTCGGTCGGGGTTGGATCGCTGGAGCTCTTGGACGTATTTGTCCGGAACCTCCGGAGAACGGTGCCGCTCGGTGCGACAGTGCTGACACAAAGTGCAGTCAGGGTCGAGGAGGGGTCATGCACGAGTTGATGGTGGTTTGGTCGGACACGGGCGAGCAGGAGGGTGAGCTCTCCTGGCAGGAGCGTTCGCTCTGCGCCCAGACCGACCCGGAGGCGTTCTTCCCGGAGAAGGGCGGTTCCACCCGCGAGGCCAAGAAGGTCTGCGTGGGATGCGAGGTGCGATCCGAGTGCCTCGAGTACGCCCTGTCCAATGACGAGAGATTCGGCATCTGGGGCGGACTGTCCGAGCGAGAGCGCCGCAAGCTGAAGAAGCGCGCGGTCTGATCGTGAGGTTCCAGCCCGGCACCTCGCTGGTGTCCGGGTGCAGGTAGCCGCTGTGCCCGACGAGCTCGCCGAAGACCTGAGCACCCCCGCTGGCGCGGGGAGTGTGTCGTCCGTGTCGTTGTCCGCCCCTCCCTCCACCGGGCAGCGACCGAACGGAACGGTCGACGCGATCGTCGTCGTGCACAACGGAGCTGCGTGGCTGGCGCAGTGTCTCGACGGCTTGGCCGCCCAGACACTGCCGCCAGCGCGGCTCGTCATCGTCGACGTCGCGAGCAGCGACACGTCGAACGCCATCGCACGCGCCCACTCCGGCGTGCGCCGGGCGGTCCCGTCCGTCGAGATCGTGCGTCTCGACGGCCGCGTGCCGATCGGTCGCGCCATCGCCGCCGGCGTCGCGGCGCTCCCCGTTGGCGCCGACGCGTCCACGAGCTGGGTGTGGGTGCTCCACGACGACACCGTGCCGCGCGCCAACGCGCTCGCGCAGCTGCTCCAGGCCGGGCTCCGCTCGAAGTCCGTCGGGGTGGCGGGGCCGAAGATCGTCGCCTGGGACGACCCGCGACGCCTCGTCGAGATGGGCATCCAGATCACCCGCACGGGCCGCCGCCTGGCCTCGCCCGCCCGCGGGGAGGCCGACCAGGGCCAGTACGACCACCGCGCGGACGTCCTCGCGGTGAGCACGAGCGGCATGCTCGTGCGCCGCTCCGCCTACGACGACCTCGGTGGCTTCGACCCTGCGTTCGTCGAGCACGGAGCCGATCTCGACTTCGGCTGGCGGGCCCAGCTCGCCGGCCATCGCGTCGTCGTCGTGCCGGGGGCGGTCGTGCGCGACGCGTCCGCCGGCATCGACGGGGAGCGACCGGGTGTCCCCAGGCCGCGTGAGCTCGAACGCCGGGGGCGCCGAGCCGCCCGGCAGGTCACACTGGCCCGCTGCTCGCCGCTGGCCGTACCGTTCCTCGCCGTCTGGATGGCGCTGTCCGCCCTCGTGTCGTCCGTGACGCTCCTCGTGGCCAAGCGCCCGAGGCAGGCCTGGCGCGAGCTGACCGACGTCAGCGCGCTGCTCCACCCGTTCGCGACCCTCGGCGCCCGCTGGCGCGGACGCCGGACCAAGCGGTTGCGCCGTGACCACCTCGGCACGCTCTTCGTCGCGCCAGCCGTGGCCGCCCGCACCACCATCGACCACATCCAGGACGCCATCACACCCGAGCGCAGCCGCCTGCGGCGCGAGGCGGCCCTCACCACCGAGACCGGCCCCGTCGCCGACGACTCCGAGTCGCTCGACCACCTGCCGGCGTCGCTGCCGCGTCGCATCGTCTCGCACCCCGGGTTCCTCGCCGTCCTCGCCGTGCTTGTCGCGACGACGGCCGCCTGGCGCGACACCATCCGGGCCGGGGCGCTCTCACCCACGAACGCCGGCGTGGCCGGCGGCGAGCTGCGACCCGTGTCGACCGACGCGTCCGGTCTGTGGCACGCGTTCCGCGACGCCTGGCACGGCGCGGGGCTCGGCACCGGAGCCGAGTCCGGCCCCCATCTCGCCGTCCTCTCCGCCCTGACGTGGCTGGCCGAGCGGGTCCCGGGCGTCGCCGAGAGCCGGTCGAGCGCCGGTGTGACCATCGCCTGGCTGCTCTTCCTCGCGCCGGTGCTCGCGACGTGGTCGGCCTACCTCGCCGGACGTGTCGTCACCTCCTCGCGGGTCGCCCGGGCGCTGGGTGCCCTGGCCTGGGGCACGGCCGGCGTCGCCGCGGTCGGCATCTCGCAGGGCCGGGTCGGCGTGGCCGTCGTCCACGTCCTGCTGCCCTTCGTCCTCGCCGGCTTCTGCCTCGCGGCCCGCCGCGACGGCACCTTCACCGCCTCGTTCGCGACGGCGCTCGCGACGGCGGTGGTTGGCGCCTTCGCGCCGCCGCTGCTCGCGCTCTCGGTCGTCGCCGCCCTGCTGCTCCTCGTCCTCGGCCCGGGCCTGCGCCGGGCCCGCGCTCTCGTGCTGCTCGTCGTGCCCACCGCGCTCCTGGGACCGTGGGCGGCCCAGTTCGTCCAGGACCCACGGCTGCTGCTCTCCGGTCCCGGCCTCGTCACGACCGTCGACGTCCGCGGCCCGTCGGGGGTGCTCGCGCACGTCCTCGGCGAGCCGGGCGCGACCAGCTGGGCCGTGTGGCTCGGCGCGCCGCTCGTCGTGCTGGGGGTCCTCGGGCTCGCGACGCGGGGACGCAGCCGCGCCGAGTCCGTCGGTCTGCTCGTCGGCGGGGTGCTCGCGCTGCTCGGGCTCGCCGTTGCCCTCGCGTCCGGGGCGGTGGTCCTCGGTTCGGCCGAGACCGGGGTCGGACAGTCCGCCACGGCACACCTCTGGGCCGGCCTCGGCCTGCAGCTCTGGCTGGCCGGTCTGCTCGTCGGGGTGCTGGCGGGCAGCAGGCCCGTGCTCGAGTCACTGGCCCGTCCGGGTCGGCGCTGGGGGTTCGCCGCAGCCGTCGCCGCCGCGACGCTCGCCGTCGTCCCGGTCCTCGCCGGGGCCGCCGCCTGGGGCGTCCGGGGCATCGGCCACACGCTCTCGGTGGGGCAGGCGACCCTCCCCGCCGTCGCGATCGAGCAGGGCAGCGGCCCGCTCGGCAACCGCCTGCTGCTCCTGCGGCCGTCCGACGACGTCGTGGACTTCGTCCTCGCCGGTCAGGAGCCGGGTGAGCTGCTGCGTGACCTCGATCGCACACCCGACGCCGATGACGCGCCGCTCGTCGACGCCGTGGCCAACCTCGTGGGCGGCCGCGGGGCCGACTCCCTCGACTCCACGACCCTGGCCCGCCTCGGCGTCGGCTTCGTGCAGGTGCGGGCGACGGCCGACTCCGCCCTCGCCCGCCGCCTCGACTCCTCCGAGGGTCTGAGCCGTCTCGGCACGAGCGAGCGCGGCATCCTCTGGAAGGTGCAGCCGCTGCCGGCCGCCGACGGCGGGGTCTCTGCGACCGCCCCGTCGCGTGCCCGCCTCGTCGATGCCGACGGAGCGCTGCTGCGGGTCGTGCCCACGTCGGGACCGCACGCCGCGGTCGACACGACGCTCCCGGCCGGGAGCGCCGCGCGCTTCGTCGTCCTGGCCGAGCCCACCGAGTGGTCGCAGCAGGCGCTCGTGACCTACGACGGGCGAGAGCTCCTGCCGGTGGCTGGGGCCGTCCAGCCCACGTATGCCGTGCCACCCACCGCCGGGGAGCTCGAGATCGATCTCGCTGCAGCACAGCCGTGGTGGCGCCTCGGCCAGGGGCTGCTGCTCGGCTTCGTGGTGTTCATGGCCGTCCCCTTCGGCAACCGACGCTCGAGGAGGCGCACATGACGAACGTGTCCGGAATGGTCCGGGCGGGCGCCGTGGCGCTCGTCGCGGCGGGACTCGCGGTCGGAGCGACCCGGGTCAGCGGTTCCGTGCAGCTCGCGACCCCGGGCGAGCAGGCCGGCCTGCCCGAGTCCTCCACCGTCCTGCTCGACGAGTCCTCCCTCGTGTGCCCGGGCCAGCAGCGACTCGGAGCCACGGGGCTGCGGGACGTCGCGGGCACCGTCACCGTCGCGGCGGCCACTCCCGACCAGGGTGTCGTCGCCGGTGCGCCGGCAGGCGGCTCGGGCACCGTGGCGCTGCTCGGAGGCCCGTCGTCCACCGGCCTCGCCCAGAGCTCGGACCGGGCAGCGGAGGTCTCGGCGGCCACCGCAGCCCCCGACGTCGTCATCGCGAGGGCGCGGGGCGCCTTCGCCCCCGGGCTCGTCGCCACGCAGGTGTGGCGCCACACCGGTGACGACGACCGCGGCCTGGCCGTGACCCCCTGCCAGCTGCCGTCGTCCGACGTCTGGCTCGTCGGTGGCGGCGCGGGCCCTTCGCGCACCGAGCGCGTCATCGTCAGCAACCCCGGCGCCAACGCCGTGACCGTCTCTCTCGAGGTGCTGGGGCGAGGTGGACCCGTCGACGCCGGCGGAGCGCGCAGCATCTCCATCCCGCCCCTCTCGCGCGAGGTCGTCTCCCTCGACGCCCTCGCGCCCGACGAGGCCGGTCCGGTCGTCCACGTCACCGCCACGGGCGGCGTCGTGTCGGCCGTGCTCGACGAGCAGTGGATCCTCGGCGCCACGGGCCGCGGCATCGACGACGCCACCCGCGCCGCCTCACCGAACACCGACCTCGTCGTGCCCGGTGTCGAGACCGGCGGCGGGATCTGGCTGCGCCTGGCCAACCCGGGCAGCACCGAGGCCCTGGCCCAGGTGCGACTGCTCACCGCCCAGGGGGCGGTGCAGCCCGCGGACCTCCGGGCCGTACGCGTGCCGGCGGGCTCGACGCTCGACCTGGCCATCCCGTCCAACCCGGCTGCCATGGGTCTGGGCGTCCGGTCCGACCAGCCGCTCGTGGGGGCAGCCTGGACCGAACGCCGCGCGACGACCGGCGACCTGATGGGCGACTTCGCCTGGACTCCCGCGACCCCGCCTCTTCGGGGTGTCGCCGGAGTCCTGCTCCCCGGGCTTGACGGCACCACGAAACACCTTCTCCTGACGTCAGGTTCGGCTCCCGCCACGGCGCAGGTGCGGCTCGGCTCAGGTGACGACGCCCGGGTGTCCACGATCGACGTGCCGGCCGACTCGACCGTGGCCGTCGACGCCAAGGACGCGAAGGGCGTCTGGGTGGTGCCGACGAGGGGGACGCTGCGAGGCGCCGTCTCCGTGGCCGGGGTCGACGCGGGAGTGCCGTTCTTCTCGGTGGCCTCGCTCAGCGACGCGCCCGTGCGGGCCCTGTCGGTGCCGGTGCGTCAGGTGCGCAACTAGCGACAGCACCGCCCGGCCGGTGTCGGAGGGTCACTCCCCGAAGCCGGGGTCGAGGTCCTCGGGCGCGACCCCGAGCAGCCCGGCGACCTGCTCCGTGACGATGTCGGCCACGAGGGCGGCCACGTCTCGACGGTCGGTGACGCGCGTCTCGACAGGCCGGCGGTAGACGACGATCCGCGCCGGACGCGCGCTCGTCGCCGGGTAGAGCCGGCCGAGCGGGACTTCGCGGTGATCCCACGGAGCCGGTCCGCGAGGCACGTCCTCGACAGCGAACTCCACTGCGGGAAAAGCACGCCCGCACGTCGCCTCGAGCCGGGCCGCGGCGTCGAGGACGAAGTCGTCGAACTCGTCGCGGCGCGAGGTCATGGCGGGGACCGGCGGCCACGCCAGAGGTCCCCGGCGGCCGCGTCCGTGCCGGTCACGCCGACGCGGGCGCCCGGGCGTGCGGGGGGAGGCGGTGTCCACGTCTCCACTCTAGATCGACCGTCAGCCCGCGCGCGGACGCCACCCGGCGGCATACGCCCGCGGCGATCTCGTGCTCGGACGGCGTGGTGATTCGTCCTCTTCGGGAGCGCGGACTAGAGTCCCGGATCGTGGGTCTGACACGTGGTTGCTCGAAGACGGGATGCGCCCGTCCTGCCGTCGCGACCCTGACGTACGCCTACGCCGACCGTGCTGTCGTCGTCGGGCCGCTCGCGACCTACGCCGAGCCGCACACGTACGACCTGTGCCTCGAGCACGCCGAGCGCATGACGGCTCCACGTGGGTGGGAGGTCGTGCGCGTGGGTGGCGACTTCCCCGAGCCGGCCCTGGCCCCCGACGACCTCCTGGCCCTGGCTGATGCTGTGCGCGAGGCCGGCCGCCCGCGCACGATCCGGCCCGGCGAGAACCGCACGACCTCGAGGGGACAGGCCACGGCGGAGGCCGAGTCCGGCGCCGTCGAGTCCGGCCGCCGCGGACACCTGCGCATCCTCAAGGACTCCTGACCACTAGGGTGTTCGGCGTGCCCCACCTCGCAGACTTCGTCAAGGCCTACGACGTACGTGGAATCGTGCCCGACCAGCTCTCGCCCGACGTGGCACACGCCATCGGCGCCGCGTTCGCCGAGGTCGTCGCCGTCCCGGACGGGGCCAGCGGTGTCGTCATCGGTCATGACATGCGCCCGAGCTCGCCGGAGCTCTCCGCGGCCTTCGCCGCCGGTGTGACCTCGCGCGGCGTCGACGTGACCGTCATCGGGCTCTGCTCGACCGACGGCCTCTACTACGCCAGCGGCGCCCTCGACCTCCCGGGCGCCATGTTCACCGCGAGCCACAACCCGGCCCAGTACAACGGCATCAAGCTGTGCCGGTCGGCGGCCCGCCCCGTCGGCCAGGACTCGGGCCTCGCCGAGATCCGCGACCTCGCCCAGTGGCTGCTCGACGGCGGTACCGGTCTCGCGCACCCCGCCGGGGGTCCCGGCTCGGTGACGACGCGCGACCTGCTCGGTGACTACGCCGCCTTCCTGCGCGGGCTCGTCGACCTGTCCGGTTCGCGCCCGCTCAAGGTCGTCGTCGACGCCGGCAACGGCATGGGCGGCCACACCGTCCCTGCCGTGCTCGGCACGGGCGCCGGCCTGCCCGAGCTGCCCCTCGAGATCGTCCCGCTCTACTTCGAGCTGGACGGCACCTTCCCGAACCACGAGGCCAACCCCCTCGACCCGGCCAACCTCGTCGACCTGCAGGCCGCCGTGCGTGAGCACGGGGCCGACATCGGCCTCGCCTTCGACGGTGACGCCGACCGCTGCTTCGTCGTCGACGCCGGCGGCGAGCCCGTCTCGCCCAGCGCCGTCACCGGGCTCGTCGCCGTCCGCGAGATCCTCCGTGCCCGCGAAGGCGGCGACACCGAGGTGTCCATCGTGCACAACGTCATCTCGAGCGCCGCGGTGCGCGAGATCGTCGTCGAGCACGACGCGACGCCGGTGCGCACCCGCGTCGGTCACTCCTTCATCAAGGGCGAGATGGCCCGCGCCGGAGCCGTCTTCGGCGGCGAGCACTCGGCCCACTACTACTTCCGCGACTTCTGGTACGCCGACACCGGCATGCTCGCCGCCATGCACGTGCTTGCCGCCCTCGGCGAGCAGGACGGCCCGCTGTCCGACCTCTGCGACGAGTACGAGCGCTATGTCGCGTCCGGCGAGATCAACTCCACGGTGACCGACCAGGCAGCCGTCGTCGAACAGGTACGGGCGTGGGCCCAGGTGCGCGGCGCCGGCACCGACGAGCTCGACGGGCTGACAATCACGAGCCCCGAGGGCGACGCCCCGATGTGGTGGTTCAACGTGCGGGCCTCCAACACCGAGCCGCTCCTACGGCTCAACGTCGAGGCCGCCGACCGTGAGACGATGCAGGACGTGCGCGACGAGCTGCTCGCCCTGATCCGGTCGGGTGCCACCGCGGGCGACGAGAACGGGTCCACCACCGCCCAGGACGCAGGAGACGCTTCGTGAGCCAGAGCCAGCAGACGATCGAGCCGTGGCTGCGCGGCATCCTCCGGTGCCCGCAGTGCAAGGGCGAGCTCGTCGACGCCGTGCACACGACGGGTGAGCCGGCCGGCACGAGCGAGACCACCGCGACCACCACGACTGCCGAGACCGCCGAGCTTCGCTGCGACGCGTGCCACCTCGCCTACCCCGTCGAGGGCGGCGTCCCCGTCCTGCTCGTCGACCTCGCCCGCCGCACCGACGGCTGAGACCCGTGGGCGCCGTGTTCGACGAAGCCCGCCTCGACGACGAGGGCGCCCTGGCCTCTCTCGACGCCAGCGACACGCTGCGCGCCCTGGCCGGCGCGGGTGCCCAGGTGCGGCGCACGGTCGCGGCCTCGGCCGAAGCCGGCCTCGACCGGCTCCGTGACGTCGGGCCCCGTGGGGTCGTCGTCGCGGCCGCCGGCGGCTCCGTCGCCGTGGCCGACCTCTTCGAGGCCGTGTCCCGCGGCGCGGCAGCCCTGCCGGTCCAGAGCTGCTCATCGGGGTCGCTCCCCGGCTGGGTGGGGGCCCTCGACGTCGTCATCGCCGTGTCCCAGTCCGGTCGGGCGGCCGGAACGCTCGCCCTCGCCGCCGAGGCCGCGCGGCGTGGTGCGTTCCTCGTCACCGTGGGGGCGGCCGACTCGCCGCTGGCCGACGTCTGTGCCCGGGCCCACGGCGTGCACGTCCCCATCGCGCTCAGCGGGGCGTCGTCACGGACGTCGGTGTGGGCCCAGGCCATCCCTGCGTTGCTCGCCGCCGACGCCATGGGCATCGCGTCCGTCAGCCACGAGACGCTCGCCGAGCTCGCCGACGTCCTCGACCGCACGGCCACCGACGCGCGACCGTCGTCCGAGTCGTTCGTCAACCCCGCCAAGGTGCTCGCGACCGAGCTCGCCGAGTCAACGCCCATCGTCCTCGGCGAGGGACCCTTCGGCGACGTCACGGCCCGCCGGGCCGCCGCCATGTTCGGCCGCACGGGCCGGGTGCCCGTCGCGCACGGCGCCCTGCCCGACGCCGCGAGCCAGATCGTCGCGTGCTTCGACGGCCCCCTCGCGCCGGGCCAGTCCGGGGGCGGCGGGACCGACGACATCTTCGCCGACCCGTTCCTCGACGGCCCGACGCGGCCGCCGCTGCGGCTCATCATGCTTCGCGACACCTCGCCCGGGGAGCCGCACGGGCTGGTCGACACCGTCGTGTCCGTGGCTGAGGACGCCGGTGTGCGCGTCTCGCTCGTCGACGCCCCGGCCGCCGACCCCCTGCTGCGCCTCGCGCACCACGTCGCCCTGGCGGACTTCGCCGCGACCTACCTCGCGCTCGGCTTCGGCTTCGACCCCGCGAACTCGCCCCACGTGCGCCTGCTGCAGGGCGCCCGCGACACCTGATCACCCACCACCACCGGGGGGCGTATGCCGGGTGCCGACCGCGCGCAAACGGATGCCGTCCGGGGTCGGTCGGGTCACCCACGTAGGCTGCCACGGTGACGGAGCACTACGACCTGGCCATCATCGGCAGCGGCTCGGGCAACTCGCTCGTGACCCCAGACTTCGACGACAAGCGCGTCGCGATCATCGAGGGCGGGACGTTCGGCGGCACCTGCCTCAACGTCGGCTGCATCCCGACGAAGATGTTCGTCTACGCCGCGGACCTCGCGCGCGACGTGCGCGAGGCCGGCCGCTACGGCGTCGACGCCACGCTGGAAGGGGTGCGCTGGGCCGACGTCCGCGACCGCGTCTTCGGGCGCATCGACCCCATCTCGGACGGTGGCCGGCGCTACCGCGTCGAGGGTCCCAACACCACGGCCTACCTCGGGCACGCGCGCTTCACCGGTGACCGGACCCTGACGGTCGACCTCGGCGACGGCCGCGAGGAGACGCTGAGGGCCGACCAGGTCGTCGTGGCCGCCGGCGCCCATCCGCTCGTGCCCGACGTCGTCACCGAGTCGGGCGTGCCGTTCCACACGTCCGACACGATCATGCGCATCGACGCGCTGCCCGAACGGCTCGCGATCATCGGCGGCGGTTTCATCGCCGCCGAGATGGCCCACGTCTTCGCCTCGTTCGGCGTGCAGGTGACGGTCGTGGCGCGGTCGTCCCTGCTGCTGCGCCATCTCGACACCGACATCGCACGGCGTTTCACCGACCTGGCCCGCGAGCAGTGGGACGTGCGCACCGAATCGACGGTCACGGCCGTCGAGACCGGCGCCGGGGGAGCGGGCGTGCGCCTGCGCCTCGACGACGTCACGGCCGTCGATGCCGACCTGCTGCTCGTCGCCACCGGTCGCGTGCCCAACAGCGGGAGCCTCGGCGTCGAGGCGGGGGGCCTGCGGCTGCTCGACGACGGACGGGTCGAGGTCGACTCGTACGGTCGGACGAGCGCACCGGGTGTCTGGGCCCTCGGCGACATCAGCGCGCCGCACCAGCTCAAGCACCTGGCGAACGCCGAGGCCCGTACCGTCGCGCACAACCTCGTGCACCCCGACGACCTGCGCGTCCTGCCGCACGAGAACGTGCCGTCCGGCGTCTTCAGCCACCCGCAGGTCGCCACCGTCGGCCTGACCGAGCAGGAGTGCGCCGAGCAGGGCCGGGCGCACACGGCGTACGTCCAGGCCTACGGCGACACGGCATACGGCTGGGCCATGGAGGACAGGACGGGCATCTGCAAGCTCGTGGCCGACCCCACGACGGGCCTTCTCCTCGGCGCCCACCTCATGGGTCCGCAGGCGACCTCCCTCATCCAGCCACTCGTGCAGGGGATGGCGTTCGGCACGACGGTCCACGACCTCGCCCGCGGACAGTACTGGATCCACCCGGCTCTCGCGGAGGTCGTCGAGAACGCCCTGCTCGGGCTGAAGCTCGACGAGCCGGCCTGAGCGCGTTCCCAGCGGGCTCCCAGACCACCTTAGGATGACGCCATGGCAGGCGGACTCGTAGCGCTCCTCGACGACGTCGCGGCACTCGTGAAGCTCGCGGCGGCGTCCGTCGACGACGTGGGCGCCGCGGCCGCGAAGGCCAGCCTCAAGGCCACCGGCGTCGTCGTCGACGACACAGCCGTGACGCCGCGCTACGTGCAGGGTCTGGCACCCGAGCGTGAGCTGCCGATCATCAAGCGGATCGCGATCGGCTCGCTGCGCAACAAGCTCCTCATCATCCTCCCGGTCATCATGGTGCTCAGCCAGTTCCTGCCCTGGTTGCTGACGCCGATCCTCATGGTCGGCGGCGCCTACCTCGCCTACGAGGGCGCCGAGAAGGTCTGGGAGATCGTCTCGGGCCACGAGGAGGAGGAGGCCGAGGTCGGCGAGGTCGACGAGCAGGCCGTCGTCTCCGGCGCGATCCGCACCGACTTCATCCTGTCGGCCGAGATCATGGTCATCGCCCTCAACGAGGTCGACACCGAGCCGTTCGTCTCGCGCCTCATCATCCTCGTCATCGTGGCGCTGCTCATCACGGCTCTCGTCTACGGCGTCGTCGGCCTCATCGTCAAGATGGACGACGTCGGCCTGCATCTCGCCGGGCGCGAGTCTGGTGCCTCGCAGCGCATCGGCCGCGGCCTCGTCAAGGGCATGCCGAAGCTGCTCTCGGTGCTGTCGACCGTCGGCATCGCGGCGATGCTGTGGGTGGGTGGCCACATCCTGCTCGTCGGCGTCGACGAGCTCGGCTGGCACGTGCTGTACGACCTCGTCCACCACCTCGAGGAGAGCGTGTCCGGGGTGGCCGGGATCGGCGGCTTCCTCGCCTGGGTCGTCAACACGCTGGCGTCCGCCCTCATCGGTCTCGTCGTCGGCGCCGTCGTCGTCGCCGTCCTGCACGTCATCCCGCGCCGCGCGAAGCACGACAAGCCCGCGACCACGCACTGACGACGCGGGCGGGGTCCAGCCGCACACCTCGAGGCCCACCGCACCGCGTATGCCGTGTGCTGCTGTCCGCACCGTGTGCCCTCGCGTGGTGGGACGGGCTCACGCCGCCGTCCACACCCCCGGCACGGCACCCACCGGTGTCCACATGGGTGCTGCGGCACCGGGGACGGCGGCCTGTGGCGGGCACCCTGACCCTATGGACCGCGCACCCGATCTCGTGCCCCACTGCGACGACCACGTCGTCGACGCCGCCCGACTGCACGAGCTCGGCCTGACCTCGCACGACATCGAGCGGCTCTGCAGGGACGGGCGCCTGCACCGACTCGTCCGCGGTTGGTTCGCCACCCGTGAGCCGGTGGACACCGTAGACCGGCACCTGCTGAGCCTGCGGGCGCTGCTCCGCCACTTCGAGGGCCGGGTCGCGGCCAGCCACCACTCGCGGTTGCTCGCGGTCGGGATCCCTGTGTGGCGCGCCGACCTCTCCGTCGTCCACCTCACCCGGGTTCGCGACCGCGGGTCGAGGTCACGTCAGGGCTACCGGGTGCATCCCGCCCTACGGGGCCCGCGGGTCCGCGAGACCACGTCGGGCCCCGTCCTGCCGATCGCCGTCGCGGTGGTGCAGACCGGGATCCTCAACGGCCCGATGGACGCCCTCATCGCGGCCGACGCAGCGCTGCACGCCGAGCTCGTCACGGCGCAGGGCATCGAGCAGGCGCTCCGGGTGTTCGCGGGTCGCACCGGGATCGCACCCGTCCGAGCCGCGCTGGCCCACGCGGACGGGCGGCACGAGTCACCGGGCGAGACCCGGCTCGGAGCAGTTCTGCGCGGGCTGGAGATTCGTGCGACGCCCCAGGTGTGGATCCGGACGAGGCAGGGGCCCAAACGGGTCGACGCACTGCTCGACGACCATCCCGTCGTCCTCGAGTTCGACGGTGCCGTGAAGTACCGCCCCGCCGCAGGTGTCGCAGGTGCAGCCCGCGCGGCTGAGGGCGACGGCAGGACCGGCCTGCCGGCCGACAACCCTCTCTTCGCGGAGAAGATCCGCGAGGACGCGATCCGCGACGAGGACTACGAGGTCGTCCGTGTGGTGTGGTCACAGCTCGGCGACCCCGGTGGCATCCGACGCCGGATCGAGAGCGCAGCCCGCCGAGCTGCTCGTCGTGCCGCCTGACCTGCGCGTCCCTCACTCACCCGCACACGTCGAGGCCACCATCACGCCGGGGGTGGTGGGTAGCCGACCCCAGGGTGTGTGGGTGACGGAGAGCGCGGAGACGGACGCCGCAGGGCTCGACACGTGATTCGAGGCCGACCGGGCGCGCGGCTAGACTGGGCGACTGCCGGCGTGGGTGATGACCCGCCAGATGAGCCCAGAGGGGCGCGCCGGGTCTGCAGACCGACGATCAAAGGAAACGATCACTCATGTCCTTCGACTACAAGGTTGCCGACCTGAGCCTCGCCGAGGCCGGCCGACACCAGCTCCGACTCGCCGAGCACGAGATGCCCGGCCTCATGGCGATCCGCGAGGAGTACGCCGAGGCCCAGCCCCTCAAGGGCGCTCGCATCGCCGGCTCGCTCCACATGACGGTCCAGACGGCCGTGCTCATCGAGACGCTCACCGCGCTCGGCGCCGAGGTCCGTTGGGCCTCCTGCAACATCTACTCGACGCAGGACGAGGCCGCCGCGGCCGTCGTCGTGGGCCCGAAGGGCAGCGCCGACGACCTCCAGGGCGTCCCCGTCTTCGCCTGGAAGGGCGAGACCCTTCCCGAGTACTGGTGGTGCACCGACCAGATCCTCACGTGGCCCGGTGGCGAGGGCCCGAACATGATCCTCGACGACGGCGGCGACGCGACGATGCTCGTGCACAAGGGCCGCGAGTGGGAGCAGGCCGGTCAGGTGCCGCCCACCACCGACGAGGACTCCGAGGAGTTCGGCGTCTTCAAGGAGCTCGTCCGCCAGACCCTGGCCACCGACCCGCAGAAGTGGACGACGGTCGCCGCCGGCATCAAGGGCGTCACCGAGGAGACCACCACCGGTGTCCACCGCCTCTACCAGCTGGCCGAGGCCGGCGAGCTGCTCTTCCCGGCCATCAACGTCAACGACGCCGTGACCAAGAGCAAGTTCGACAACACGTACGGCTGCCGCCACTCGCTCATCGACGGCCTCAACCGCGCCACCGACGTCCTCATCGGTGGCAAGGTCGCCGTCGTCGCCGGCTTCGGCGACGTGGGCAAGGGCTGCGCCGAGTCCCTCCGCGGTCAGGGTGCTCGCGTCATCGTCACCGAGATCGACCCGATCTGCGCCCTGCAGGCTGCGATGGAGGGCTTCCAGGTCGCCCGCCTCGAGGACGTCGTCGAGACTGCCGACATCTTCGTCACGACGACCGGCTGCTACGACGTCATCACGGCCGACCACATGACGAAGATGAAGAACAAGGCGATCGTGGCCAACATCGGCCACTTCGACAACGAGATCGACATGGCCGGCCTCGGTCGCGTCCCCGGCATCCAGAAGACCGAGATCAAGCCGCAGGTCCACGAGTGGACCTTCACCTCGGGCAGCTCGATCATCGTGCTCTCCGAGGGCCGCCTGATGAACCTCGGCAACGCGACGGGCCACCCGAGCTTCGTCATGAGCAACAGCTTCAGCAACCAGACGATCGCCCAGATCGAGCTCTTCACGAAGACCGGCGACTACGCCAAGCAGGTCTACACCCTGCCGAAGCACCTCGACGAGAAGGTCGCGCGCCTGCACCTCGACGCCCTCGGCGTTCGGCTCACCGAGCTGACCAAGGGCCAGGCCGAGTACCTCGGCGTCGACGTCGCCGGCCCGTACAAGCCGGAGCACTACCGATACTGAGCCCGCCCGGACCGCCCCCGCCCGGGGGCGGTCCCCGCGGCGTACGGATGCCGCCCACCTCACGAGGTGGGCGGCATCCGTGTGTCCGGGGCCGCGAGGGCTGCCGGTCAGCTCGGTGCGCGGAGCAGGACGTACTCCGAGCCGCGCTGAGCGACCGTCCATCGCGCCTGCTCCGTCAGTGCCTCGACGACCGGCTGGCCCTTCGTGAGCAGGGCGTACGTGCACCCCGTCCGGCGCACGTAGGCCTGCCAGCCCGGCGCTGCCCGCTCGAAGTCGATGTGCTCCTTGACGTGTCCCGTCGCGTAGACCTCGACGCGCCCGTCGATGGTGGGCCGCACGTTCGGGTGGCGCCAGATGAGCCAGCCGCCGACACCGTAGTCGTTGCACACGACGGTGCCCTGGGGCAGTGCGGACAGAGGTGCGTCGAGGTCGTTGGCGCCCCACGTGGGAACGGCCGCGCGGGTCGGCAGGACCAGGGCGGCGACGAGGAGCCCGAGCGCCGCGAGGCCGACGGTCAGGCCGACCTCGCGCCGTGTCACGGGTTCGCGGTCCGGCGGGAGCAGGCCCTGGATCGTCGCCGCAGCGACCGGGGCGATGACGGCGGCGCCGACCGCGACGGTCCGGCTGTAGAGCAGGGCCAGCCCGATCGCCAGCCCGACGAGGAGGATGTCGGTCCACCGGGCGCGGTGCCGGGAGCGGGCCCAGACGAGGACGACGGCCCCGGCCAGCGCGAGGAAGGCGAGGAAACCGGGCTGCCGGAGCGACGGCGGCATCCACTCCTCGATGAACTGGGTCGTCTCGTTGACGGCGAAGGGCGACAGGAGCAGCTCGGGTCCGGTCGGCGTCATGGCGGCGGCCGCGAGGGAGGCCAGCGGCACCAGCGCGAGGCGCAGCCACTGCCTTCGGGTCACCGCTCGGTCGAGCGCGATCCCGAGCAGGGCGACGACCCCGATGACGACCCCGAAGAACCACATCCCGTGGGTACAGGCCCAGACCCACGTGACCGGCACGAGCCACCACCGCGGGCGGGCGTCCGCGGCGGAGCGCAGCCAGGCCGCCGTGAAGGCCACGGCGAAGGCGAAGGAGAGCAGGTGCGGTCGCAGCGACAGGCTCTGGCTCATCGCGACGAGCGCGACGGACGTGACGGCGGCCGAGGCGAGGAGCGAGGCCCGCGGCCGGGTCGCGCGCCACAGGGTGAGCCCGATGACGGCCCCGCCGAGGGGGAGCAGCCAGGCCACCCCCGGCAGCCCGAGGAGCTGCTGGACGACGCTCATGAGCAGCTCGGGCAGCCACTCGTGCAGTCGCCAGGGCTGCGTCGACATCGTGCTCCACGGGTCGGGCCCGTTGAACGTCCACGTCTCGCGGAGCCGGTCGCCGGCCGCGAGGTGCCAGAAGGTGTCGGGGTCGCCGATCGGACGGGCGATCTGGACGACGGCGACGAGGATGACGAGGCCGGGCAGCGCCTGGCGGACGCCGAGCGGCAGCGGGCCGCGTCGGCCGCGCGTGGTCGGGTCCGGCCCCCTGTCGACGGGGCCGTCGACCGGGACCTCGACCGGGCCGTCGACCGCGCCGCCGACTCGGCCGTCGACCCGGCCGTCGACCCGGCCGGTGTCCGGGGCCAGCTCGGCGGCCGGGGTGCTTCCCCTCGTGTCGCTCGTCACCGGGCGATCATCCCCGCTCGTCGGACGGGACGGGGGCTTTTGGGCGGATTGGCAAGCGGCGCCGCTGGTCGCGCGCACCGCTCCCGACGCGCTCCGCGCCGCTCCCCGAGGGCCCTCCCATGGGAGGATCGGGGGACTCACCGACCACCCGTCTGGCAGGGACCCTCCATGAAGAAGCTCCTGACCGGTGCACTCGCACTGGCCCTCTCCGTCTCGCTCGCCGCCTGTTCGAAGTCCGTCGACCCGGAAGCGACACCGACCTCTCCGGCAGGCACGACCTCGAGCGCGACCACGCCGTCCGACACGATGTCGTCGGGCACGACCGACGACACCGGCGCCACCGACACGGCCACGACGAGCGCGACGGCCGGCCCCGTCGACCAGGGGACGCCGGAGGCGGCGATGACCTCATGGCTCGGCGCCATGGTCGCCGGCGACGGCAACACCGTGTGTGCGCTCATGGCCACAGGAGGCAAGGCCATCTCGAGCATCCCGGGTGCCGCCTCGGCCTGCGGCAAGACCATCACGCCGATGCTCGACCAGATCAAGGAGCTGGGCGCGGCCTTCCAGGGACTGAAGATCAGCGGCGCCACCGTCAACGGCAACAACGCCACCTTCGAGAGCGTCACGACCGAGCCGGCCCTCGCCGCCGACGTCGTCTCGAGCTTCAAGGCCGTCAAGATCGGCGGCAAGTGGTACGTCACGCAGAGCTGACGGCCTGACCACACCGCTCCACGAGGGGTTCCGACACCGTCGGGGCCCCTCGCCGCGTCCCGGGCCCGTATGCCGCGTGGCCCGCTCACGGCACGTGCCCGCAGAGGGTGCGCGGACGGCATACGGCCCCGTCACGCTCTGATCGGTCAGCAGGTCGTCAGGCGTGTGTGATGATTTGGTCAGGACGTACGGGGCCGCGTGGTCAGCGGTCCCGGGAAGGAGTGTGTCGTGAAGGGTCGGGTACTGGTCGTCGACGACGACCTCGCACTCGCCGAGATGCTCGGGATCGTGCTGCGCAACGAGGGGCTCGAGGTCACCCACGTGGCCGACGGTTCCGAGGCGGTCGGTGCGTTCCGTGAGTCGCGGCCCGATCTCGTGCTGCTCGACGTCATGCTCCCGGGACTCGACGGCATGGAGGTCTGCCGTCGCATCCGCGCCGAGAGCGGGGTGCCCATCGTCATGCTCACCGCGCGCACCGACACCGTCGACGTCGTCGTGGGGCTCGAGTCCGGTGCCGACGACTACGTCGTCAAGCCCTTCAAGCCGCAGGAGCTCATCGCCCGCGTCCGCGCCCGGCTGCGCCGCGGCGACGAGCCCGCGCCCGAGAAGCTGTCGATCGGCGACCTCGAGATCGACGTGGCCGGCCACTCCGTCAAGCGCGACGGCGAGTCGCTGTCCCTGACGCCGCTCGAGTTCGACCTGCTCGTCGCGCTGGCGCGCAAGCCCTGGCAGGTCTTCACCCGCGAGGTGCTCCTCGAGCAGGTGTGGGGCTACCGCCACGCGGGCGACACCCGCCTCGTCAACGTCCACGTCCAGCGGCTGCGCTCCAAGATCGAGCACGACCCCGAGCGGCCGGAGATCGTCGTGACCGTCCGTGGCGTCGGTTACAAGGCCGGCCCGTCCTGACATGACGGAGCGCGCGGCCCGGAGCGGACCCGCGGGGATGGCCTCGCGGGCCGGTGCGGCGTTGCGCACGGCCTGGCGCCGGCTGCTCCACCTGTGGCGGGCCTCCCTCGGCTTCCGCGTCGTCGTGGTGACGATGCTCCTCGGCATCCTCGTGCTCACCGCGGTGGGCACCTACCTCTACGGCTCGATCGCCCAGGGGCTCGTCGACAGCCGCCAGCGCATCGCGTCGGAGGACAGCCTGCGCGACGCCACCGACGCCCAGGGACAGTTCGACTCGACCGACCAGACGGACACGCAGGAGAAGCTGACCCAGTTCGCGACGACGCTCATCAACACCTACCGGCGCGACGCGGGCAACGAGACGCGCTACGTCGTGCTGACGCGGTTCGACGACAACACGTCACCGTTCATCGTCAGGACGGTCGAGAGCGGCAGCGTCGGCGTCCGGTTCATCCCGGACGAGCTGCGCCAGCAGGTCGCGGCCCAGCCCGACCGTCAGCACCTCCAGGTCGCGACCATCGAGGAGGGCAGCGACAGCATCTCCGCCGTCATCGTCGGCCAGAAGGTCGTGCTCCCGGTGGCGGGCAACTACGGCCTCTACTTCATCTACCCGATGGACCGTGAGCGCGAGATCATCAGCTTCATCGGGCAGACCTTCCTCTTCGGCGGCGCCGCCCTCATCCTGCTCATCGGTGCCATCGCCTTCGTCGTGACGCGCCTCGTGGCCGACCCGGTGCGTCGCGCCGCCTCCGTCGCCGAGCGCTTCGCCGAGGGCAACCTCAACGAGCGCATGCAGGCCAAGGGCGAGGACGACCTCGCGCGACTCGGCACGTCCTTCAACGGGATGGCCGCCTCGATCCAGCAGCAGATCGCCCAGCTCGAGAACCTCTCGCGGGTGCAGCAACGCTTCGTCTCGGACGTCTCGCACGAGCTGCGGACGCCGCTCACGACGATCCGCATGGCCGGTGACCTCATCCACGACTCCAGGCACGACTTCGAGCCGACGGTCGCTCGCTCGGCAGAGCTGCTCCGCGGCGAGCTCGACCGCTTCGAGTCGCTGCTCAGCGACCTGCTCGAGATCTCGCGGTTCGACGCCGGCGCGGCCGTGCTGGAGGTCGAGGCGAGCGACCTGCGTGCCTGCGTCGAGCGGGCCGTCGACGCGCACCGTACCCTCGCCGCCCGCAAGGGCACCCAGCTCGTCGTCAACGCACCCGCCAGCGCCGTCGTCGCCGACATGGACTCTCGCCGGATCGAGCGCATCCTGCGCAACCTCGTGTCCAACGCCATCGAGCACGGCGAGGGCCGGCCCGTCGAGGTGACGATCGGGTCCAACGACTCCGCCGTCGCCGTGACGGTGCGCGACCACGGTGTCGGGCTCCGTCCGGGCGAGGCGGCGCTCGTCTTCACCCGTTTCTGGCGTGCCGACCCGGCCCGGGCCCGCACGACCGGTGGCACCGGTCTCGGCCTGGCCATCGCGCTCGAGGACGCCCGGCTGCACGCGGGCCGCCTCGAGGCATGGGGAGCACGGGGCGAGGGGTCGTGCTTCCGACTCACCCTGCCGCGTCAGGCCGACGCGACGATCACGAGCTCGCCCCTGCCGCTCAGCCCGCTCGCGGCGGAGGCGGCCCGGGCCCGCGCGGCCGAAGGGGCCGACTCGACGGGGCCGGCGGGTGGCGACGGGTCCTCGTACGCCGGCGGCCCGGCCGACGACGACACGCTGCGTCTGCGACGCATCGTCGTGGAGCGCGCTCCGTGAGAGCCCGCGGTCTCGCGGCGCTGCTGCTCGCCGCCTCCACCGCCCTCGCGGCGTGCGGTGGCCTACCCGACACCGGCCCGGTCGTCGAGGGCCGCGCGCTGGGCGAGGTGCTCAACGAGCCGGTCCGCGTCGTGGCCGTCGGTCCGTTCGACGGGGCGAGCCAGGAGGCTGTCGTCCGGGGGTTCCTCCGGGCCGGCGAGGACACCGACGAGACCCATGCCACCGGGCAGGCGTTCCTCACGCCTCAGTCGGTCGATCTCTGGCGGTGGTCGAGCGAGGACGTCGTCGTCTACGACGGTGACCTCACGGTGCGCCGTCTCGCCGATGACAGGGTAGAGGTGAGCGCCGACGCCCTGGCTCGGCTGACGCCGGACGGACGCTACGTCGAGCAGCCGCCGGGTACTCGGGAGAAGGTCACCTTCGGGCTGACGAAGGTCGGCGGCGAATGGCGCGTGGAGCTGCCCAGGAGCGGCTTCGGGCTGTGGCTCGACAACGACCAGTTCAACCGTGTCTACGTCAACCGGGTCGTCCACTACGTGACGCGCACCGGGCGCGACCTCGTGCCCGACTCGAGGTGGTTCCCGATCGGGTCCCGTCTGGCCACGACCCTGGCGCGCGCCCAGCTGAGCGCCGTGCCCAGCCACCTCGCCGGTGCCGTCGCCACCGGGGTCCCAGCAGGCACCCGTCTGGCCGTCAACGCCGTCCCGGTGTCGAACGGCAGGGCCCAGGTCAACCTCAGCAGCGAGGCGCTCTCGGCCGACCCGGCCGGTCGCGCCGCGATGTGGGCCCAGCTGACCAAGACGCTGAGTCAGATCGCGTCGGTGAGCTCGGTGTCGCTCGCCGTCGACAGCACCCAGCTCGAGCTGCCCGGCGGTGTGACCACGGTGTCGTCCGCGGCCGAGCTCGGCTACGACGTCGTCCCCAAGACCTTCCTCGACACGGCGCAGCTGCGCACGGGCGATGCCCTGAGACGCTTCGACCCACGCTACGTCCCCGACACCCAGGACGCGAAGCGGCCCGACCTCAAGCCCAAGGACGGCGACATCGCGCGCATCCCCGACACGTGGCGCAGCCTCGCGCTCTCCGTCGACAGCAAGCAGGTGGCGGCGGTGTCGGCCAACGGGCGCGACCTGTCGATCTGGCGCGCGACCGAGCAGCCGAGGACGGTGGCCTCCTTCGCGACGTCGCTCATCCGCCCGGTCTACGACGCCGAGGGCTACCTGTGGATCGCCGGCAGCGACGAGCAGGGCGACGACCGCGTCTTCGTGCTCGACTCCGTCTCGAGCGACCCCGGCTCCACCCCGAAGCCGATCAGCACGCCGTGGCTCGGGGACCGTCGGGTCAAGGCCATCGCCGTGGCCGCGGACGCCACCCGCGTGCTCATCGTCACCACCGACCGGTCGGGAGGCGACGAGCAGCTCGGTCTCAGCGGCATCGTCCGCGCGACGAACGGCGAGCCGCAGGCGCTCGCGCAGCCGCTGCGCCAGGCCCAGTCCCTGGCCCGCATCCAGGACGTCACGTGGCTCGACCCGGTCGGTTACGCCGTCCTGGGCCAGGAGCGCAAGGGTGACCCGATGCGTGCGTGGCTCGCGACGATCGGTGCGGGCGTCGACGGCACGCGCACGGGCGCGGCGCGGCTCGGTGCCGTCCCCGGGGCCGTGACCATCACGACCGTCGGCGGCCCGCGCGGCATCATCATCGTCACGAGCGACAACCGCGTGCTCGCCAGGGCCGGCTCCAACTGGCCCCTCATCGAGCGCGGCAGCGACGTCCTCGTCCCCGGCGGCTGAGCGCCGCTCTGGCCGTCCACACCCCTGCCCGCCCGACGGCCGTCGTCCCCAGTGACGGCCGCAGGCCTCGACCTTCCCGCCGCCATGAGGTGGGCTGGCTTCGTGCGAGGGCGTCGCGGGTCACGGCTGGCGGACCCGCCGCACCGCGAGAGACGCGCGGGGCGCTGGGCGGGTGACCTCGGGCGAGCGATCGGGGCCGCCCTCTCGCACGGTGCGGCCACGGTGCGCGACAGCGACCTCGTCGACCTGGTCCTGCCGCGAGAGTGTGGCGGGTGCCTCCGACCGGGTGCCGTCTGGTGTGCTCGGTGCGCACGTGCCCTCGAGGGCCTGGCCTTCGGGGCACCCGCCTCTCGTGACCCCGGCGGTCACTCGGCGCATACATCTGCCGCGCAGGGCGACGCGCGCCTGCACGGCGGCGGACCCTGGGTCGTGCCGCATCCGGTCCCGGACGGCATGCCGCCCGTGCACGCCTGGGGTGTCTACGCCGACCCGCTGCGCGCGGCCGTGTCCGCGTGGAAGGATGCCGGCCGGCGCGACCTCGGAGCCGTCCTCGTGCCCCTCCTCGCAGTGTCGCTCGACGCAGCGATGGCCGGCGTCGGCTGGGACGCCGGGGTCGTGCTCGTCGTCCCGGCTCCCTCCTCGCGACGCGCTGTCCGCGAGCGGGGCGACACGCCGATGACAGGTCTGTGCGAGGCAGCGGTCGCACAGCTCGTCGGACGACCCGGGCCGGCGCTCCGGGTCGCCCCGGCACTGCGTCACGTGCGCCGCGTGGAGGACCAGTCCGGACTGGGGACGGTCGAGCGCCGCGGTAACCTCGCCGGGGCCTTGTCGGTGATCCCTTTGTGGGACAATGTGATCCGGGGTCGACGATGCCTGCTCGTCGATGATGTGGTGACGACCGGGGCCACCCTCGCCGAGGCCGCTCGGGCCCTGCGGGCCGCCGGTGCCGAGTCTGTCGTGGGGGCCGCCCTGGCCGCCACCCAGCGGACCCGCGGATGACCTGTGGCCCGCGGGCGAGGCGCTGGCGGGCGCCGTGCGTGTGATGTTGCAGGGGGATGTCCGGCACGCCTTCCAGTGGGCGCGCGGCCCCAGTAGTGTCGAGTCATGGACCCCGTCCCACGGGGGAACGGCCTGCCGGCCGACCTCGGGGACGAGATCGACAGGAAGGGGTGGTGCCGCGTCGACCGCGGGCCCGTCCTAGGTGACCAGCGGCCCGGAAACACTCTCACTGCCCGCACGAAGAAGACGTGCGTGATGAAGGAGGAACCGTGGAGATCGTCGTCACTGGACGCCACGTCCAGATCCCCGACCGATTCCGTGAGCAGCTCGACGAGCGACTGGCCAAGGTGCCCGCGCTCGCGCCCAAGGTGCACCGCATCGACGTCGTCGTCACCCACGAGCGGGTCGCCCGTGGGTCCGAGAAGGTCGAGATCACGTGCCACGCCAAGGGCCCCGTGATCCGGGCGGAGGCTTGTCTCGACGACAAGTACGCCGCTCTGGACGCGGCCGTGGACAAGCTCATGGACCGCCTGAGGCGGGTGCACGACAAGCGCAAGGTCAGTCGCGGACGACGCATCCCCGAGTCGGTCGCGCAGGCGACCGCCCGCATCGACGCCTCGGCGAACGGCGCGGCTTCCGACGACTCCGCAGCCGGCGACGCCGGTGACGGTCGGGTCGACGACCTCGAGCGCTTCGGTGCGCTCGGCAACTCGCCCATCGAGGTCCGCGAGAAGATCCACACGGCCGCGCCCATGTCTCTCGAGGACGCCGTCAACCAGATGGAGCTCGTCGGACACGACTTCTTCCTCTTCCACGACGCAGACACCGATCGTCCGAGCGTGGTCTACCGGCGCCGCGGCTGGAGCTACGGGGTGCTGCACCTCGAGACCGACGCGGACGCCGCCGTCGCCGCCACGGGCTGATCCCCTGCTCTCCGGACGTCGACCGCGTCGGGGCGTCCCCGTGTCGGGGGCGCCCCGACGGGCGTCCGGTGCGCGCCGCGCCGACGCGGGCCCTCGATCGGGCGGCGTGTCCGTGGTCTGGGCCAAGATGGAGCCGTGAACCCACCCCCCGACGTCATCCGTGTCCTCATCGTCGACGACCACGCCCTCTACCGTCGGGGTCTGCAGACGGTCCTGTCGACGGAGGACGGCATCGACGTCGTCGGTGAGGCGGCCGACGGGATCGAGGCGGTCGACCAGGCCGAGGAGATCCTTCCCGACGTCATCGTCATGGACGTCGGCATGCCCAAGCGCGGCGGCATCGACGCGTGCCGGGTCATCAAGCAGCGGGTGCCCTCGGCGCGCATCCTCATGCTGACGAGCTCCGACGACGAGGCCAACCTCTTCGAGGCCGTCCGGGCCGGGGCCAACGGCTACCTCCTCAAGGACGTGCCTCCTGAGGAGGTGGCGGCCGGCATCCGCAGCGTCTTCCAGGGTCAGTCGCTCCTCTCGCCCCTCATGGCGTCCAAGCTGCTCGAGGAGTTCAAGGCGATCAGCCAGAAGGACGTGCCGCCCGCGCCCACGCCGGGGCTGGAGCTGCCGCGGCTGACCCACCGCGAGCTCGAGATCCTCCGGAGCGTCGCCAAGGGCAAGCTCAACCGTGAGATCGGCGCTGAGCTGTTCATCTCCGAGAACACCGTGCGCAACCACATCCGCAACATCCTCGACAAGCTGCAGATGCACTCGCGCATGGAGGCGGCGATGTATGCCGTCCGCCAGCGGCTCATCGACCCCGACTGACGCCGGCCGACCACGAGCACCACGAGCACCACGACCACCACGACCGACCGGGCCGAGTCGCCCAGGAGCACCGTCCATGACCGTTGCCACGCGCCGGATGACGCGGGCGCAGGCGCGCCGCACCGCCATCGCCGCCCAGGGCTTCCTCGACCCGCGACCCGAGCCCTTCACGGCGACGATGCGCCACGTCCAGCGCGTCGTCGACCGCGTCGGGGTCGTCCAGATCGACAGCGTCAACGTGCTCGCGCGCAGCCAGTACCTCCCGTTCTTCTCCCGGCTGGGCCCCTACGACCCGGCGCTGCTCGACCGGGCCCGCGACCGCGCCCCGAGGCGCCTCGTCGAGTACTGGGCGCACGAGGCGAGCCTCGTCCCGCCCTCGACGTGGCCGCTGCTCGACTTCCGCATGCGCGCGGCCGCCGAGAAGGCATGGGGCGGCATGCGGCGCATCCTCGAGGAGCGCCCCGACCACGTCGATCTCGTGCGGGCCGAGGTCGAGGCACGCGGCCCGATGACCGCGCGCGAGGTCGAGGTCGCCCTCGCGCACGACCAGCCCCGCCGCACCGACCACTGGGGCTGGAACTGGTCCGACGTCAAGCAGGCCCTCGAGTACCTCTTCTGGGCCGGACAGATCAGTTCGGCAGGGCGCACGTCCCAGTTCGAGCGACGGTACGCCGCGCTCGCAGCCACCGCGCCGCCGCCGCTTCGGGCGACCTGGATCGACCGTCCCGGACCGGAGGCCGACCCCGACCGCTACCTCGAGCTCGTCCGGATCGCCGCTCGGGCCCACGGCGTCGGCACCGAGCTGTGCCTGGCCGACTACTTCCGGATCAGGCGCGAGGACGCCCGCCCGGCCATCGCCCGCCTCGTCGCCGACGGCGAGCTCATCCCGGTCAGCGTGCCGGGCTGGAAGCCCGCCTGGCTGCACGCCGAGGCCCGGCTGCCCCGGCGCGTGCACGCCGAGGCCCTGGTCAGTCCCTTCGACTCGCTCGTCTGGCAGCGCGAGCGCATCCACGCCCTCTGGGACTTCCACTACCGCATCGAGATCTACACGCCGGCGCAGAAGCGCGTGCACGGCTACTACGTCCTCCCCTTCCTGTACGGCGACGCCCTCGTCGCGCGCTGCGACCTCAAGGCCGACCGCGTCGCGGGGGTGCTGCGCTGCCACCGGGTCACGTGGGAGCCCGGGGCCCCCGTCGAGGCCCGCCCCGCCCTGGTCGCCAACCTCGAGTCGATGGCCGACTGGCTCGGACTCGGCCGTGTCGACCTGCCCCTCGACCCGTCGGGCGACGCGCGCACCGCGTCGGAGCCGCCCGCCCCGGCCGGCGCCGCCACGAGCCGCTGAGCGCGCCCCCGGACACACGGCATACGCCGTCGGTGACGGGAGGGGGCGCGGGCTGCGCCGGTGCCGGAACCGGGCCGGGCGCCGATGCGTTGGTCGTTGTGTCCGGAAGGCGGCTAGCCTAGGCGGGTCCCGTGACCCATCACGGGCGATGGAGCCCGCCCACCGGGCGAGTCCACACGTTCAGTCGGGAGTGAGATCACCAGATGGCCGTCATCGAGAAGCTGCTTCGCGCCGGCGAGGGCCGGACCCTGAAGAAGCTCCAGGGCCTTGCCAAGCAGGTCAACGCCCTCGAGGCCGACTTCGAGAAGCTCACCGACGAGGAGCTGCGCGACGAGACCAAGGGTTTCCGCGAGCGCCTCGACAACGGCGAGACGCTCGACATGCTGCTGCCGGAGGCTTTCGCGGCCGTCCGCGAGGCGAGCAAGCGCACCCTCGGCAAGCGTCACTTCGACGTGCAGCTCATGGGTGGCGCCGCGCTGCACCAGGGCAACGTCGCCGAGATGAAGACCGGTGAGGGCAAGACGCTCGTCGCGACCCTGCCGAGCTACCTCAACGCCCTGTCGGGCAAGGGCGTCCACGTCATCACCGTCAACGACTTCCTCGCCGAGTACCAGTCCGAGCTCATGGGCCGCGTCCACCGCGCCCTCGGCATGGAGACCGGCTGCATCCTCGCGTCGATGACGCCCGAGCAGCGTCGGGCCGAGTACGCCAAGGACATCACCTACGGCACCAACAACGAGTTCGGCTTCGACTACCTGCGCGACAACATGGCGTGGGACCCCGCCGAGCTCGTCCAGCGCGGTCACAACTTCTGCATCGTCGACGAGGTCGACTCGATCCTCATCGACGAGGCGCGCACGCCGCTCATCATCTCCGGCCCGGCCGACCTCGCGACCAAGTGGTACGTCGAGTTCGCCCGCATCACCGCCCGCCTCAACCGCGGCGAGGACGGCCGCGGCGACTACGAGGTCGACGAGAAGAAGCGCACCGTCGGCGTTCTCGAGTCCGGCATCGCGCGCGTCGAGGACCTCCTCGGCATCGACAACCTCTACGACACGGTCAACACGCCGCTCATCGGCTACCTCAACAACTCCATCAAGGCCAAGGAGCTGTTCAAGAAGGACAAGGACTACGTCGTCATGAACGGCGAGATCCTCATCGTCGACGAGCACACCGGCCGCATGCTCCCCGGCCGCCGCTACAACGAGGGCATGCACCAGGCGATCGAGGCGAAGGAGGGCGTCGAGATCAAGAACGAGAACCAGACGCTCGCCACGATCACCCTGCAGAACTACTTCCGCATGTACGGCAAGCTCTCGGGCATGACGGGCACGGCCCAGACCGAGGCCGCCGAGCTCAACTCGATCTACAAGCTCGGCGTCATCCCGATCCCGACGAACCGCCCGATGATCCGCAAGGACCAGGCCGACCTCGTCTACCGCACGGAGGTCGCCAAGTACGACGCGGTCGTCGATGACATCGCCGAGAAGTACGCCGTCGGTCAGCCCGTCCTCGTCGGCACCGTGTCGGTCGAGAAGAGCGAGTACCTCTCGCAGCAGCTGAAGAAGCGCGGCATCAAGCACGAGGTCCTCAACGCCAAGCAGCACGAGCGAGAGGCCGCCATCGTCGCCGACGCGGGCCGCAAGGGCGCGGTCACCGTGGCGACGAACATGGCCGGTCGAGGCACTGACATCATGCTCGGCGGCAACTCCGAGTTCCGGGCCGTCGCCGAGCTGAAGCGTCGCGGGCTCGACCCGCACGAGACGCCGGAGGAGTACGAAGCCGCTTGGGACGAGGCCCTCGCCACGGCCGAGCGCGACGTCGCGGCCGAGCACGAGGAGGTCACCGAGCTCGGCGGCCTCTACGTCCTCGGCACCGAGCGCCACGAGTCGCGCCGCATCGACAACCAGCTGCGTGGCCGTTCCGGTCGCCAGGGCGACCCCGGTGAGTCTCGCTTCTACCTCTCGCTCAACGACGACCTCATGCGCCTGTTCAACGCCGGCCTCGTCGATCGCTTCATGCAGACCGCCGGCATGGAGGACAACGTTCCGATCGAGTCCAAGATGGTGACGAACTCGATCCAGAAGGCCCAGGGCTCGGTCGAGGCGCAGAACTACGAGATCCGCAAGAACGTCCTCAAGTACGACGACGTCATGAACCGACAGCGGCAGGTCATCTACGACGAGCGTCGTGCGGTGCTGATGGGGGAGGACCTCCACGAGCAGCTGCGTCTCTTCGTCAACGACGTCGTCGGCTCCTACGTCGACGCCGCCACGGCCGAGGGCTTCGCTGCCGACTGGGACCTCGAGAAGCTCTGGGACGCGATGCGCCAGGTCTTCCCCGTGTCCCTGACCATCGAGGCGGTCGAGGACATGGCCGGCGGCCGCCAGGCCATCACCGCCGACCTGCTCCGCGAGCAGCTGATGTCCGACGCCCATCACGCGTACGACCAGCGTGAGGAGATGCTCGGCTCGGAGACGATGCGCGAGGTCGAGCGCCGGGTCGTCCTGTCGGTCCTGGACCGCAAGTGGCGTGAGCACCTCTACGAGATGGACTACCTCCAGGAGGGCATCGGCCTGCGGGCCATGGCCCAGCGCGACCCGCTCATCGAGTACCAGCGCGAGGGCTTCCAGCTCTTCGAGGCGATGATGGAGGCCATCAAGGAGGAGTCGGTGAGCCACCTCTTCTCCGTCGAGGTGCAGCTGCCGGAGGCCGCCGCCGCCCCCGTCGGCACAGCGCCGATGTCGGTCGGGGACCTCGTCGGCGGGCTCGCCGCCGCCGGTCACGTGGCCGACGACGCGACCGGTGCCGCCGCCCGCAACGGCGAGACGGACGAGGAGGCCGAGGCCGCGGCCGCAGGACGGCGCCCGTTCGGCTCCGGCGTGCGCGTCTCCGGCGTCGACCTCGACCCCGAGTCGCAGCGCCCGGCTGCCCTGCACTACACCGCCCCCGGCGAGGACGGCCGCGCCGTCGAGACCGGTGGCCAGCAGACGGTCGAGCGCAAGGCCGACCGTCGCGGCAAGAAGGTCAAGCGCAAGCGCCGCTGACGCGGCGCGCGACGGCCCGGGCCCCTGAAGGCGCCCGGGCCGTCTGCCCGCCCTCATGGGTCGTGGACCGGGGGCGGCGGCCGCCGGTGTCGCGCGGTCAGCCGATGCGCCGCCGGTGTCGCGGGTCAGCCGATGGTGAGCGCCGTGACGAGCCACCGCCCGTCGAGGCCTTCGAGCCGTAGTGCCAGGGCCCGGACTCGCCCGTGGGACACGACGACGGCGCAGGCCTCGACGATGCCGTCGGCCGGCTCGCAGACGCGCACCCGGCGCACGACCGCCGAGCGACGAGGGCCGGGAGTGCGGCGCCGGCCGGCGACCATGGCCTGCCGGGCGATGACCGAGTAGATCGTCGGCGCCGTGTGCCGGATGAGCTGGGGAGCGGGGCGCTGGCCCGAGACGACCTCGACGATCGCCTGCGCGAGGCGGGCCACGAGCTCGGCCGGGTCCGGGAGCAGGCTCGTGCGGGTCGGCTGCCGGCCGAAGTCCTCGTCATCGCGCGCGCCGAAGAAGTCGAGGGCGAGGGCGTCCTGGGCGTAGGGCGGCTCCCCGTGCCAGGCCTCGTCGGCGCTGATGATGCGAGGCGCCGTCTGGGGGATGCGCCGAACGGTGAAGCCGGCGCGGGTGGACGTGCCGACTGGGCCGGTCTGGCCGGGCGTCGTGGTCGCTCGCATCACGAGGCTCCCTGCTGCGCGGGGGAGCCGTCGCCGGCGCCGACGTGGGTGCTGGACGGTCGGGGCGCAGAAGCGCGGGCGTCGTGGGTGTCCGGCGCTGCCGGGGCGCTCGAGGGCGGACGCAGCTGCACTCCCGGCATGATCAGGTCGGGGTCCTCACCCACGACGTCCCGGTTGGCGGCATACCACCT
Organism: Terrabacter sp. Ter38; assembly: GCF_024519435.1. GTDB lineage: Bacteria > Actinomycetota > Actinomycetes > Actinomycetales > Dermatophilaceae > Terrabacter. The sequence goes on along the minus strand of NZ_JALJRZ010000001.1, from coordinate 865,333 downwards.
CGGCCACTCGCGGGAGATCTGGGCGTCAGAGGCGCCCGGACCGAGGTGTCGAGCGGCGATCGTCCAGAGCGAGTCGCCACGGCGCACGGTGACGAGGTCGTGCGCCGATGCGGCGGGACGTGGGGTCGGAGCCATGAGCTGCGACCGGTCTGCGTCGAGCACCGACACGGGCTGCGTCGGAAGGTAGCCGGGCCCGTCGGGCGGCCTCGGGGGCGCAGGTGCCTCGACGCCCTGCTGGGTGAGTGGCGTGGGGGAGTAGCCCGGATCGACGGAGAGCCCGCGGAGGTCGGGAAGGCCGGCGAGCGGCGAGTCGGCCGACGGCGACGGACTGGCAGGCCCGGCGGACCCGGCAGATCTGGCAGACCCGGCTGATGGAGAGTAGCCCGGCGTCAGGTCGGTGGGCGTGTAGCCGGGCGCCAGGCCTGGCGTGGCGATCCGGGCGGCGGACGGCGGCTCAGCTTCGGGGCCGCGTGCCGTCGGAGCGGTGCCGGCACTCGAGACAGGCGCTGGGGGCAGGGCGATCGAGCCGACCGAGGCGCCGAGCGTGAGGGTCAGCACCTTGCGCACCGCGGTCGGGGTGACTTGGTCGGCGACCTCGCGGGCCACCCGTCCTGCTGCACCCGGCAGGAGGGAAGCGACGGCGAACAGGCACCCGAGCGCGAGCCACGCGGCGAGCAGGACGCCGATCCAGGCGAGAGCGAGGAGGAGGACGTCGTCCGGTCGGGCGGTGTCAGCAGTGTGGCTGCCCCGCCGTGCGACCATCACGAGCGTCAGCAGGGTGATGACGGCGACGGCCAGCCCGACGGCGCCGGCCCCGACCTCGCGCAGGCGCGGGCCGTTCAGGCCCGTCCGATGCCGCTGGGCGGGGTGTGGCCCCGTCGGGTGGTCGCGCTCGTCCCATCGCGCCGCGGTGCGCGCTCCTGGTTGCTGTCCTCGCGATGACTGCTGTCCCCTGTCCATGCGTTCATTCAATGCAGTTTGCTTGTGTTTGGTCAAGTATGGTGTTGGTCAAGAATCGTCGGGTGGCCCGCGACGTCGGGGCAGGAGAGGGTGTGCGCATGCGCTGGGACCGGCTCTTCGACGACCTCGAGGCGCAGCTCGCGCTGGGCGACGTGCGCGAGCTCGAGGCCGAGGTCGCCGAACGCACCCGGCGCGAGCGCGCGCTGCTCGACGTCCACACGCGGCTGCTCGCGAACGTCGGTGCGACGCACGTGGGGCTGCGGGTGCGCGACCGCGTGCTCACAGGTCGGCTCGTCGACGTCGGGCCCGACTGGGCCCTCGTCGAGACCGCTCCCGGACGGCCCGTCCTCGTGGCTCTCCCCGCGGTCCGCGGGGTGACGGGACTGGCGCCGGGAGCTCGGACGCCCTCCGTCGTGGCCCGGCGGTTCCGCCTGGGGGCGGCCCTTCGCGCGGTGAGTCGCGACCGTGCCGTCGTGGAGGTCGTGGACGTGGACGGTCACGCATCCACGGGGACGATCGACGTCGTGGGGTCCGACCACCTCGAGATCGCCGAGCACGCGGCCGACGAGGCCCGTCGAGCAGCCAACGTCACCGGGCGGTCGCTCGTGCCCTTCTGGTCACTCGGCTCGGTCCGCCGGCTCTGAGGAGCCGGGACCGGACTGGCCTCACTCCTCGGCGGAGCCTCCGAACGGGTGTGCCTGCACGAACGACTTCGTCTCGGCGTACATCCGCTGGATGTAGCCCTCGAGCTCGGTGGCCTCGACGCGCCACTGGCCCCGTCCACCGATCTTGATGGCCGGCAGCTCGCCCGAGCGCACGAGGGCGTACGCCTGGGCGGAGGAGATGTTGAGGATCTCCGACACCTCGGCGAGCTGCAGGAACCGCTGGGCCACGTTGACTCCTCCTCTGGGCGCCGTCTCTTGACGGCGTCGACCACACCCGTACCCGCCGCAGCGCGTCCGTCCACGGGCGGTGCCACCCGGACTCCGGCACGGGCTCGAGGGTCGGGGGCAGGGAACGGCTCCATCCTAGGGATCCGGGCCGTGGTCATCGCTCGTCGTCCCCAGCCGTGCACCTGGACGGGCGGTGTGCGCCCGGTTGATGCAAGATGTTGCCGCGTCCGTCCCGTGTCGTGCGGCGGGTCGCAGCCATCACCGACCGGACCACAGGGGGCCCACATGACCGAGCTGGCCAGTCCCAGCGCCAAGCGCCTGCAACGACCGTCCTGGCGTGACAGCCGCCTCGTCGTCGGTGTGCTGCTCGTCGTCGTCGCCGCGACGCTGGGGGCCAAGGCCGTCGCCAGTGCCGACGACCGCGTGCCGGTGTGGGTCGCGGCGAGCAACCTCGTGGCCGGCGACGAGGTCGCGGAGACCTCTTTCGTGCGGGCTGACGTGCGGCTCGCGGATGGGATGAACGCCTACCTCGCTGCCGACGCTCCGGCGCCGACCGGCTCGTTCATGGTGCGTGACGTGCGCGCGGGTGAGCTGGTGCCCGTGTCTGCCGTCGGCGGCGCTGATGCCGTCGCCGTGCAGCGCGTCACGGTCCGCGCCGACGCGATGTCGACGACCGGTCTGGCGCGGGGGAGCCGCGTCGACGTCTTCGTCACCCCCAAGGCCCCGTCGACGGGCGACACAGCCACCACCACCCCGACGAAGAAGGTCCTCGAGTCCGCCGCGGTGGCCGCGGTGATGACGAGCAGCGGAGGCTTCGGCGCGGGCTCGATGACGTCGGTGCAGATCTACGTCCCGGCCGACAAGGTCCAGCCGCTCGTCGAGGCCGTGGACGGCGAGGCGAAGCTGACCCTCGTCCCCTCCGTCGGGGCGGTCACCGGCGGCGGCGCATGACCGAGGTCCTGACCGCCCTCAGCCACCAGTGGGAGTCGTCGGTCGCGACGACGCTCGAGGGTCTGCGTGACGTCACCGTGACGCGGCGGTGTGCCGACGTGTCCGAGCTGCTGTCGGTGGCCGACGCGGGTCTCGGCGACACCGCCGTCGTCTCCTCCGACCTGCGCGGCCTCGACCTCGCCGTGGTGAATCGCCTCCGCGCCAACCGGATCCGGGTGATCGGGGTGCACCCCGCCGACGACGAGCCCGCCGAGCGCCACCTGCGGCAGCTGACGATCACGGTGACGCTACCCGTCGACGCGGGGACGGACCGGTGGGAGGTGTCGCTGCAGGAGGGCGGCGCGGCCGACGACCTCGAGGCGACCCTGAGCGGCGAGCTCGCCTCCGGCGCCGTCCAGCAAGCGCCACCCGACCACCCCGAGGCCGCGACCGACGGTGGCGCGGGCTGGCGTCCTGCTGGCTCCGGTGGCCTCACCGGTGGCCGTGAGCGCGTCGGCTCGCTCGAGGACGACGACCCGTCCGTTGACGACGCGGGCGTGGGGCGAGTGACCGGTTCCCGGCCTGGCCCGGAGCGCGCGCCCGTCATCGCGGTCTGGGGGCCCACCGGCGCACCCGGTCGCACGACCGTCGCGACCACCTTGGCCGCCGAGCTCGCCGCCCGTGGCGTCGAGGTGCTGCTCATCGACGCCGACACCTACGGGGGCTGCGTGGCCCAGACCCTCGGGCTGCTCGACGAGGCGCCGGGTGTCGCGGCGGCCTGCCGTGCGGCCGACCAGGGCCTGCTCGACCTGCCCGCTCTCGCACGCATCGCCCCGGCGGTCGTCCCGGGACTGCGCGTCCTGACCGGCCTCCCCAAGGCCGAGCGGTGGCCCGAGGTGCGCGCCGCGGCACTCGAGCGGGTCCTCGAGCTGAGCCGGTCGCTCGTGCACGTCGTCGTCGTCGACTGCGGCTTCTGCCTCGAGGACGACGAGGAGCTCAGCTACGACACCGTGGCCCCGCGACGCAACGAGGCCACGCTGACGTCCTTGGCCGCCTCCGACCTCGTCGTCGCGGTGGGCGGCGCCGACCCGGTCGCGCTCCAGCGTTTCGTCCGGGGCCTGCAGGAGCTCGGCACGGTGCCGTCCGGCGAGCCCGTGCCCGTCGTCAACCGGGTGCGCAGCGGCGCGGTCGGGTCCCGTCCCCAGTCCCGCATCGCCGACTCGCTCCTGCGGTTCGCCGGGCTGGCGTCCGTGCGCTTCGTGCCCGACGACGCCGCCGCCGTCGACGCGGCCCTGCTCGCGGGGCGCTCGATCGTCGAGCACGCGCCGGACTCGCCCGTCCGTCATGCGGTGGCCGACCTCGCGACCGGTCTGCTGCCGTGGACGGTGGCGCCGACCGAGCGCGGCGAGCGGAGAGAGCGAGGCCGCCGCCGGGGCCATGGGCGCCGATCGTCGAGTGCCGTCGGCGCCTGAGGGCAACGCGCCCGGTCAGGGCGCGAAGAGGATCGTCAGGCCACCGAGCGTGTAGAAGACCATGACCACCATGAGCGGAACCTGACCGATGACGGCGGCGCGACGGTCGAGGACCGTGATCGCCCGCTCGTGGGCGGCGAGGACGCCGAGCAGGTGCCCGACGACGATGCTCAGGGCCTGGATGGTCGCGACGAGCGTCGGCTGGATGAGCAGGTCGTTCGGAGTCAGGTCCGCGGTCCCGAGCAGGTCGGCGCCCGTGCCGAGCGGGTCGCTGAGCAGGCGCCACGCGTACTGCCCCTGGTACACCCAGAGCGACCAGTAGTGCGCGATGACGTACCCGCCGGCGATGGGGATCAGCGACGGGGCGACGTCGCTGACGAAGGAGAACGAGCGGGAGAAGGGCTCGCCGGCGAGCCTCACCGACACGACCGACGCCAGCCAGATCGTCACGGCCACGAAGCCGAAGAAGGCGAGAAGGGTGGCCGTCCTGAGCAGTGCCGACGGCACGGGGGAGGACTGCACGAACGTCGCCCACGAGAGGTTGGCCGAGAAGCCGTCGTATGCCGTCCCGCCGAGCATGACGGCGACCGTGGGCACGAGACCCCGCTGGCCGCGCAGGCCGTTGACACCGTGCAGTGGGGTGCGCAGCACCCAGCGACCATCGCGGCGCCGGCCGAGGGGCGAGAGCAGGCCGAGCAGCCGTGACCATGCCTCGAAAGGGTCCGCGTGGTCGAACCACGTGCGACCGAAGACCGCCGCGCCGAGCAGGGACACGGCGACGAAGCCTGCGACGAGCAGGCGGAGGAAGCCGAGCGACGTGTTGTCCTCGGCGACGAGCTCGACCCACGTGAAGGTCCCGAGCCCCAGGGCCGCGGGCCACAGGCCCCAGCGGTACGGCAGGGCCGCGAGATCGGGCGAGACCCGGGCGAGGCGGAGCAGACCGGCGTGCAGCGCGCGGAGCGGGTTGACGACCCGCCACACCGGGCCGAGGAGCATCGAGGAGAAGGCGAGCCCCACCCACAGCCACACGTAGACGACGTGGGGCACCGGGTTGCGGGCCGTGTCGGGTCCGAGCACGAGCGCGGCGAGGGTCCACACCGTGACGATCCAGGTGAGGACTCGAGCCACGACGCGCAGCCAGTGCGAGTCGAGGAGAGCGGCGACCGGTCCGGGCAGCAGCACCCCGTCGGTGTCGCGCAGCCGCGGCTCGCGCCACAGCGTGCCGATGGCCACGAACGAGATGACGAGCGCCGCGACCGCCGCGATGACGAGGGCGGTGAACGGCAGGGGGAGGTCGCCGCGGCTACCGACGCCGTGGGCGGGGACGACAGCCGGGACGAAGCCCTGGCCGAGGGCTGGAGGGAGGGCGGTGGCGAGGGCGGCCGCGAGGGACGCCACGGTCAGCGGACAGCGACCGTGAGCAGGGTCAGGGCCGGCTCGTGGGTCTCGACCTCGTAGAGGCCGGCCTCGGTGCCGGTGAGGCGGAGGGTCGTCGGGGTGCCGGCCTTGAGCGTCGCCTCGACGTCGAAGCCGTGGGCGTGCAGCTCGTCGTCGTGGTCGCTCGTCACGACGAGCTCGAGCGTCGAGCCGATCGACAGGTCGACCTGCGCCGGGGCGGGCGTCACGGTCGTCCCGGTGACGGTCACCTCGAGGCGCTTGACGCTGCCGGTCGAGACGACGCCGGTGCCTCCGCCCGGCCCGGGATCGGGGGTGCCCGACGAGCAGGCGGCGGCACCGACGAGCGCGAGGGCGCACACGGCATACGGGAGGGCGCGAAACGAACGCATGGCCACGATCCTATTCACGGGCTTCTGGCAGAGTGTGAGCATGTCTGACCGCCTGACCTCGCTCGACGCGTCGTTCCTCTACCTCGAGGAGTCCACCACGTCGATGCACGTCGGATCGGTCATGGTCTTCCAGCCGCCTCGCGACGGCTTCGACTACGACCAGCTCGTCCGCATCATCGAGAGCCGGATCGGGGCGATCCCGCGCTTCCGGCAGAAGGTCCGCGACGTGCCGGGCCGGATCGGCAACCCCGTGTGGGTCGACGACGAGGCCTTCGACATGGGCTACCACGTGCGCCGCGCGGGCCTTCCACGACCGGGAAGTGACCGGCAGCTGCAGGACTTCGTCGCCCGGGTCCAGCCGCGCAAGCTCGACCGCACCCGCCCGCTGTGGGAGGTCTATCTCGTCGAGGGCCTGCACGACCGGCGGTTCGCGATCGTCACGAAGACCCACCACGCGCTCATCGACGGCGTCAACGCCCTCGACATCGCCCACGTCATCGTCGACGCCGTCAAGGGTGAGGGCCAGGACGATGTCGTCGCGCCGTGGGAGCCGAGCCGGTCGCCGTCGTCGGTCGAGCTCGTCACGGGGGCCGTCATCGACGCGGTGCGCCGCCCGACGCAGCTCGTCGACCTGGTCCGTGGCGGGCTCAACGACGCCCTCAACGTCGGCCTGCGTGCGGTCGAGTCGGCCGGTCAGGTGCTCTCGACGGTGGCGCGCACCGCAGCGCGCCCCGCGCCCGACTCGCCCCTCAACGCCGAGATCGGCTCGGCCCGCCGGTGGGTCATGATCGCGACCGATCTCGAGGACTACCGCCTCGTGCGCAAGCGGCTGGCCCGCGGTGCGTACGCCGAGGACGTGACGATCAACGACGTCGTGCTCGCGACGATCGCGGGCGGCTTCCGGGCGTGGCTGCTCGGGCGTGGCGAGGCCGTCAGCCCCCACACGTCGGTGCGTGCCATGGTGCCGGTCAGCATCTACGGCGACGACCCGGCGGGGATGTACGCCAACCAGGTCATGGCCTGTGTGGTCAACCTCCCGGTCGGCGAGCCCGGCGCCTCGATGCGCCTGCACCAGATCGCGTTCGCGATGCGGCAGCAGATGGAGGGCGGCCAGGCGGTCGGGGCGACGTCGCTCGCCAACCTCGCGGGCTTCGCTCCGCCGACCTTGCACGCCCTCGGGGCGCGCCTCGGCTCCGCGATGTCGCGCCGCCTCTACAACGTCATGATCACCAACGTGCCGGGGCCGCAGACTCCGCTCTATGCCGGGGACGCCGAGATGCTCTCGACCTATCCGGTGACACCGCTCGCCAAGGGACAGGCCCTCTCGATCGGCATCACGTCGTACAACGGCGGGGTCTACTTCGGCCTCAACGCCGACCGCGACGCGATGCCCGACGTCGACGTGCTCGGACAGTCCATCGTCGAGTCTCTCGCCGAGCTGACGAGCGGGAGGGAGTCCTGATGCCCGTCGTACGCGTCTACGTGCCGGTGGGGCGGGCAGGCCTCGAGGAGCTCGCGACCGCAGGCGCGCTCGCTGCCGGCCCGGGCACCCCCAGGACGGCGTTCGCGGTCACGTCGGGTCTCGAACGGGCCGCGCCGGGCCTCGACGTCGAGGACCTCGAGTACGCCGCATTCAGCGACGCCGTCGAGGCTGCGGGCGGGCTGCGGTCCGGGCGCTCGGACCGCCGCGTCGTCGCGGCCGCCGACGCGGACGCCACGTGGGTCTCACCGCGCGACGGCGCTCCGCTGTCGAAGGTCGTGCTCACGGCCCCGGTGCCACTCTCTCGCGTCGCGTCCTTCCACGTCGACGACGTGGTGACCGGCGACGTCGACGAGGAGGCCGACGAGCTGCTCTGGTACGACGTCACCGAGCTCGACGACGTGCGTTCCTTCTTCGGCTGAGTCGCGCATGGCCGACGACGAGGTGGTCGCGCTCTACGACGAGGCCGGTCAGGTGTCGGGATCGTCACCGCGCTCGGTGATGCGCGCCCGCAACCTGCGACACGCGGCGTCGTCGATCGTCGTGCGTGACTCGCTCGGCCGCGTCTACCTCCACCGCCGCACGACGACGAAGGACGTCTACCCGGGTCTGCTCGACCTCGCGGCCGGCGGGGTCGTCCTGGCGGGGGAGGATCCTGCTGTGGGCGCGGTACGCGAGGTCGACGAGGAGCTCGGTGTCGCCGGGGTCCCGCTCCAGCCCCTCGGCGTGGCGGACTACGCCGACGAGCACACGCGCTACCGGGCCTTCCGCTTCGTCGTGACGTGGGACGGCCCGATCCGATGGCAGCCCGAGGAGGTGTCATGGGGCGAGTGGGTGACGGTCGAGGAGCTCGTGCGTCGGTTCGACGACGAGGCCGACAGCATCGTGCCGGACAGCGTGGCGGTGTGGTCGTCCCTGGTGCGCGGATGGCATGCCGACCGGGTCCCGCTCCGCCAGGGCTGGGACAGCGTGGCGACGCTCGTGGAACAGCGCTGGGTCGACCGCACCGCGCGCAGGCCCGAGGTCGAGACGGCCCTGCTCGCCGAGGCGGTCCTGCTCCCGGCGATCGCGGACGGGCTTCCGGTGGAGGTGCCCCGCCCGGTCGTGCTCGACCGGGCGCCGCTGCGGCTGCGGCACGCCCTCGTGGCGGGCGAGGCCGTCGATCCGACACGCCTGACCTCCGCGGACGGCGAGGTCTTCGCGGCCTTCCTCGAGGTGCTGCACGCCACCCCGCTTCCCCTCGCGGCCGACGCGGGGTGCCCGTCGGCAGCGGACGACCACGTCGAACGAACCGTCCGGGTGGAGCGGCTCGGGCTCGTCGTGCTGCCCCTCCTGCCGCCCGAGCACCGCTCGACCGCGGAGGCGCTGCTCGAGCGGGTGGCGACTGTCGGTGAGCAGGCCCTGTGCCACGGGGACCTCGTGACCGAGCACGTCCTCGCGCGAGACGGGCGGCTGTCCGGGGTCATCGACTGGGGCGACGCCCGGGTCACCGACCCCGCTGTCGACCTCGCGTGGGCGCTCAACGCGACATCCGTCGCCTTCGCCGATGCTGTGGCGTCCGGCGTGGACGACGACACGAGGGCCAGGGCCCGGGCCTGGTGGGCGCTCGCGCCGTGGTTCGACGCCCACCACGACGTCGCGTACCCCGAGACCGTGGACGTTGACCCGTCCCCTGCGCTCGCACACGACCTTGAGGTCGTGGTCTCCCGTCTGCTCTGGTGGCGCGGCGCCTGACGGGCGTGGTGCCGTGGCTTCACTCTTGTTCTGACCGAACGATCGTGCTTTTATAGACGTCATGGGCAAGGGTGAGAGCACGAGGACCGCGATCCTCGACGAGGCCACCGAGCTCGCGTCGCTCGTCGGGCTCGGTGGGCTGACCATCGGCACGCTGGCCGCGGCGACGAAGCTGAGCAAGAGCGGGCTCTACGCCCACTTCGCCTCCAAGGAGGCGCTGCAGGTCGAGGTGCTCCAGCACGCCCGCGAGCGGTTCACCGACGTCGTCATGCGTCCGACCGTGGCCACGCCCCGTGGCGAGCCGCGCGTGCGCGAGTTCTTCGACCGCTGGATCACCTGGCAATCCACCGCCTTCGATGGCGGCTGCATCTTCGTCGACGCAGCAAGCGAGTTCGACGACCAGGAGGGGCCGGTCCGAGACGAGCTGGTGCGCGCCGAGCGCGACAAGCTCGAGTCCCTGACCCTCATCGTCGGCACCGCGGTGGGCGAGGGGCACTTCCGTGCCGACGTCGATCCCGAGCAGTTCGCCTACGAGCTCGAGGGCATCGTGCTCGCGCACCACCATGCGCGTCGGTTGATGCGCGACGGTCGGGCCGAGGAGCGGGCGCGCCGGGCCTTCGACCGCCTCATCGACGACTGTCGGGCCGTCGCCCGCTCGGCCTGACCGCCACACCTCCGGTCCTGCGCGGACCACCCATCCCGATCCACCACCCAGAAGGAGCAGTCATGGTCCTCATGTCGCCACAGAAAAGCACGAACGATCGGTCTGTTCAGTCCATCGCCGCTCACGTGGCGTTCCGGATCTCCGAAGCGCTCGCGCCCCGCGTGGGAGCGCAGGGCGCCGAACGGCTCTGGTTCCGACTGCCCCCGACCAGACCCTCGAAGGCCGCGGCCCCGGGGGAGACGCCGATCCGGGAGCTGCTCGGCGCGGCCTTCGAGGTTGCGCTCCGCGGCCGCTCCGTGCGGGGCTGGGTCTGGGGCGAAGGGCCGGTCGTCTACCTCGTGCACGGCTGGGGCGGCTCGCTCGAGCAGCTGACCCCGCTCGTCGCGCCCCTGCTCGACCGTGGCCTGCAGGTCATCGCGTTCGACGGGCTCGGTCACGGCCGCTCGGACCCGGGGGTCCGCGGCTCCGGCTCCTCCGATGCCGTCGAGCTCGGTCGGTCGCTCGACGCCGTCGCCGCGCGTCATGGGCCGGCCCGCGCCGTCGTCGCACACTCGATGGGTGCCCTGTCCGCGCTGCTGGCGATCCGGGACGGCTGGGTGGCGACGGAGCGGCTCGTCCTCATCGCCCCGCCGAGCGGCATACCCGACCTGCTCGTGCGCCTTCGGGGCGAGCTGGGGCTGGGCGCGCGGACGACGCGCCGGCTCGTCGAGCGCGTCCGCCTCCGCACCGGCTACGCGCCCGACGAGCTCGACCTCGTGACCATCGCGACCTCGCTCGATCGGCGCGATCGGCCCGAGCTGCTCGTCGTCCACGACCTGCTCGACCGAGAGGTGCCGCACGCGCCCTCGGCGCGCCTCGTGCATTCCTGGCCGGGGGCCGAGCTCCTCACGACCGCCGGCCTCGGGCATCGTCGGGTGCTCGCGGACGCCGCGGTCGGGGGCGCCGTCGCTCGCTTCGTCGATCGCCTCCCGCTGGAGGCCACCCTGCACGGCGACGACCGTCCCCAGCCATGGCCGGACGGGGACGCCCACGACCGTTCGGCAACCGGCGTGCGCGCCCGCGCCGGAGCGGCCTGACCGTCCCACAGGCTGGTCCGGGGGAGTCGCGGGCGCGTCATCCCTTGTTACGTTGCGCGGATGGACTTCACCGCTGACGAGTACGCCCGCCGCGATGCCGACCGTCTCCGCGAGATCCTCGCCGGACCACCCGTGACGTGGGTCTTCCTCGGCGACAGCATCACGCAGGGTGTCGTGCACACGCACGGCCGCCGCGGCTACGTCGAGCACTTCGCCGAGCGCGTCCGTGGCGAGCTCGGCCGTCGTGGCGACGCCGTCATCAACTCCGGCGTGTCGGGGGCCACGACCGAGGACCTGCTGCCCGAGTTCCACTGGCGGGCAGGACGATTCGCGCCCGACGTGGTCTTCGTCATGTTCGGGACCAATGACATCCTGGCGGGGGAGGACGGCGTGCGCGGCTTCCGTTACCGCCTGGACCAGATCGTCCAGCGCTCCCGCGACGTCGGAGCCACGGTCGTGCTCCAGACGCCCCCGCCGGTGCTCGAGGACGGCGGCCGCGGCCCCGGCCTCATCGCCCTCTACGCCGAGGCAGTGCGCGAGGTCGCGCGCGACCTCGGGGTGCTCGTCGTCGACCATGCTGCCGCGTGGGAGGCGGACGCGGCTGACGCCGGCCGGGACGTGGCGCCCGACGGGTGGCTCGACGACTCGTTCCACCCCGGCGCGCGAGGGCACCACCGGCTCACCCTCACCCTGCTGTCGGCCATCGGCGTCGCCGACCCCACGAGCGAGGTCTGCTCCCTCGTCGTCGGCGACGCCGTCGGCGCGACCGCCTGACGGCGCCGGGCCACCCCGACCCCACAACGCCTCCACCCCGACGGCGGGCGGCGTCGCTCAGGGGCGGCTCAGGGTCTGGTCAGGGCGCTCCCCGGCAGCGCCACGGCCGAAGTGACGCGACGATGGAGTCATGACACAACCGATCCCGAACCCGTCCGGCCAGTCCCTGACCCCGACGAGCGACGAGCGCACGTGGGCCGTCCTCGGCCACCTCGCCGCCATCGTCGCCGCCGTCATCTCCGTCGGCTGGCTCAGCTTCGTCGGCCCCCTGCTCATCTGGGCCGTCTACAAGGACCGCAGCGCCTTCGTCCGCAAGGCCGCCGCCGACTCCTTCAACTTCAACCTCGCCGTCTGGGCAGCGATCATCGCCGGCTGGGTCATGCTCTTCACCGTGATCCTCATCCCGGTCGCCATCATCCTGTGGATCGTCGCCGTCGTGGCCGCGCTGTGGTTCCACATCAGGGCGGCGATGGCGGCCAGCCGGGGAGAGAGCTTCCACTACCCGTGGAGCATCCCCGTCCTGCACTGAGCCTCCGCAGGGCTGACGGGCACGGTGGCCGGCATGGAACGATGGGGTGGCTCCGCCCACGAGGCGGACCACCCCACTCGCCTGCACCGGGCGAGACCCCGTGCCAACAGCAGGAGAACTTGATGGACGCCGTGACCCACGTGCCCGCACCGGCCAACGAGCCGGTGCTCGACTACGCGCCGGGCTCGCCCGAGCGAGCCGCGCTCGAGGTCGCCCTCGCCGAGCTGGGGTCGACCCAGACCGAGCTGCCCCACACGATCAACGGTGAGCGTGTCACCGGCACGGGTCGCAAGATCCCGGTCCGCCAGCCGCACGCCCACCGCAAGGTCCTCGGCACGCTGCGCAACGCCACCGTCAAGGAGGGCCAGGCCGCCGTCGACGCCGCCAAGGCCGCCGCCCCGATGTGGCGCGAGCTGTCGTTCGACGACCGCGCCGCCATCCTGCTCAAGGCCGCCGAGCTCCTGTCCGGCCCGTGGCGCGCCCGCCTCAACGCGGCGACCATGCTCGGACAGAGCAAGACCGCCTACCAGGCCGAGATCGACGCCGCCTGCGAGCTCATCGACTTCTGGCGCATCAACGTCCACTTCGCCCGCCAGATCCTCGAACAGCAGCCGCCGCTCAACGCCAAGGGCATCTGGAACCGCTCCGACTACCGGTCGCTCGAGGGCTTCGTCTACGCGGTCACGCCCTTCAACTTCACCGCGATCGCCGGCAACCTGCCGACCGCCCCCGCCCTCATGGGCAACACCGTCGTGTGGAAGCCGAGCCCGACCCAGCAGCTCGCGGCGCAGCTGACGATGGAGCTGCTCGAGGAGGCGGGCATGCCTCCCGGTGTCATCAACATGGTGACGGGCGACGGCATCAACGTCAGCAAGGCGGCCCTGCGCGACGAGGACCTCGCCGGCATCCACTTCACTGGCTCCACGCCGACGTTCAAGCACCTGTGGCACGAGGTCGGCACCAACCTCGACCGCTACCGCACCTACCCACGCCTCGTCGGCGAGACCGGCGGCAAGGACTTCATCCTCGCCCACCCGAGTGCCGACCCGGCCGTCCTGCGCACCGCGATGATCCGCGGCGCCTTCGAGTTCCAGGGCCAGAAGTGCTCGGCCGCGTCGCGCGCCTACGTCCCCGCCTCCGTGTGGAAGCAGATCAAGGGCGACCTCGTCGACATCACCAACGGCCTGACCCAGGGCGACGTCACCGACCTGTCCAACTTCATGGGTGCCGTCATCGACGACCGCGCGTTCGCCAAGCACCGGGACGCCATCGACCGGGCCCACGCGACCACGGGCATCGACGTCGTGGCCGGCGGCACCTACGACGACTCCGTCGGCTACTTCGTGCGCCCGACGGTGCTCGAGATCAAGGACGCCGCCGACGAGTCCTTCCGCACCGAGTACTTCGGCCCGATCCTGTCGGTCCACGTCTTCCCCGACGCGCAGTACGACACGGTGCTCGACCAGATGGAGCGCTTCGCGCCCTTCGGGCTCACCGGCTCGATCATCGCCCAGGACCGCCGCGTCATCGCCGACGCCACGAAGCGCCTGCGCTTCGCCGCCGGCAACTTCTACGTCAACGACAAGCCGACCGGCGCCGTCGTCGGCCAGCAGCCGTTCGGCGGGGGCCGCGCGTCGGGCACCAACGACAAGGCGGGCGCCGCGCAGAACCTGCTGCGCTGGACGAGCGTCCGCTCGATCAAGGAGACGTTCGTCCCGCCGACGGACCACACCTACCCGCACATGGGCTGACCTGCCCCGAGCACGTGCGGCGTTGGGCCCGTCTCCGTCAGGAGGCGGGCCCAACGCCGTGCAGGCACGTCAGGCGCGCTCGGACAGCCATGCGGTGCCGGTGCGCTGCTCGCTGCGGATCGCGTCGATGACGGCAGGGGCGGCGGCCTTCTCGACCTTGCCACCGAAGAGCGGGATCGAGGCCTTGAGGTCGCCGTCGATGCTGATCTGCGTGCCGCCGGAGGCCGGGGCCAGCCGGACGCTCGACCGCATCGCGACAGGAGCGCCGGCCACCTCGACCGTGAGGGTGCCGGTCCGGGTGCCGTCACCGGCGGCCCCACCCCACTCGTAGGTCTCCGTCACCGAGAGGGTCGGGCCGACGATCGACTTCGCGAAGTCGGGCAGGTCGTCGGCAGGCAGGTCGCGCTTCGTCACGACGCGGGCGCCCTCACCTGCCGGGCTGACCGCGGCCTCGTGCCGTCGGGCGTGGGCCTCGACGCACTTGCGCTCCTGGAAGGCCACGTCGGTGACCATGGCGTAGACGGTCTCGGGCGGGGCGGCATACGTGATCGTCTCGGAGATCTTCATGGCCGACACGTTATTGCACCGTCCACCACGTCCCGAGGACGTATGCCGGGCGGCGGGGTCACCTGCGCGACGCGGAGTTTCGCTCAGGGGCCGGAACGGGCGCGGTCGGACAGGGTCGCGAGGGTCGTGCTGGACGTCTCGAGCTCGCGGCGGAGCCGGGCCAGCTCGCGCGAGCGGAAGGCTGTCACGCGGTTGAGCAGCTCCTGGAGCCGCTCGCGCTCGGCGAGGCGCTCGCCCGGCTCGACGCGGCTCGGGCCTGAACGCTCGACGACGAGCCGGCCGTCGATGGTCAGGTCGCAGCGCGTCAGCGCGGGCTCGAGCGCGCGGACCCGGGCCGCCGACTCGACGGCGGTCGTGGTCCAGGACTGGAGCAGGCCGCCGATCCGGTCGAGCTCGGTGGCGACGCGGGTCACGAGATCGCGCTCGTGGCCCGTGGGATCGAGCGCCCCGGTGCGCCCGGCCCGCCGCGCGGCCGCGTCGAGGTCGACGACGAGGTCGGCGAGCTGGTGGGCCTGGGTGCGCAGGGCGCCGCCGAGCGCCGACGTCGAGCCTGGGTCGCCCGGGGAGAGGCTCATCGTGTGTCACCCACCTGCGTGGCCGGACGGTCGTCTCGCGTCAGGTGCTCGTCGGCACCGGCGGGTGCGCGCCCGGGGCCGGTGCCGAGGTCGAGCAGCCGCTCCTCGAGCGCCTCCGAGAGGGCCCGGAGGGTGTCGGCTGCCTGCTCGACCCAGGTGTCGAGCGCACGCTGCGTGGGCAGGTCGCCGAGGTCGGGAAGGTGCGTCAGCACGTCGTCGGAGAGCGTCCGCGTCGTCGACCGGCCGGCGGCGAGGGCTCGGAGCGTCGCAGGGTCCGCAGCGCCCGCCACCCGGCTCCCCTCCGTCATGGCACCACTCTAGGGACTGCGCGTCCGGGCACCCCGGAGTTCTCCACCGCCTGTCCCGTCCATCACTCGCGTCACAGTCCTGCAGTGTCCGGCGGGGGTGGTTCGGGCGTGGACGCCGACGGGGATAGGCTCACATGGTGAGATGGGCGGCACAACGACGTGCCGCCGTACGGGCCACACGGTGAGGAATCCGACGACCGCATGTCAGCGTCACTCGAACAGACTCGAATCGACGTCATGAAGGCCGCTGCCGCGGCAGTGGCGCCTCCCTCTCGACGGGGTCGAGGCCGATCCGGCGGCGCCGCGGCCCGCGACCTCGAGGAGTTCCTCCTCGCGTACTACCGTCTGGTCGCCACCGAGGACCTGCTCGCCCGCCCGGCGCGCGAGCTCGCCACCATCGCCACCGAGCACCGGGCCTTCGCCCAGGAGCGCCCGGTCGGCACGTTCAACGTGCGCGCCTTCAACCCGACCGCCGACGACGAGGGCTGGTCAACGGGCCACTCCGTCGTGCAGATCGTCGTCGACGACATGCCGTTCCTCGTCGACTCCGTCGTCGCCGCGCTCGGCGGTTTCGACCGCGGCGTCCACCTCATCGTGCACCCGCAGATGACCGTCTCTCGCACGATCACCGGTGAGCTCAGGTCGGTCATCACCGACGGCTCCACGACCGTAGCGTCCAGCTCGCTCGGGCTCGTGCGCGAGTCGTGGATGCACCTCGAGATCGACCGCCTGCCGGCCGATGCCCTGCCCGACGTCGAGGCCCGGCTGCGGCACGTCCTCGAGAACGTCCGTGACTCCGTCGAGGACTGGCCCAAGATGCGCGCCCACGCGCTGACCATCGCGAGCGAGCTCCGCTCCGCGACGCCGCCGGGCACCGACCCGCACCAGGCGCGCGAGGCGAGCCGCTTCCTCGAGTGGCTCGCCCACAACAACTTCACGTTCCTCGGCTACCGCGAGTACTCCCTCTCGAACGAGAACGGCACGGACGTCTCGCGCCAGGTGCCGGGCACGGGTCTCGGGCTGCTGCGTTACGACCGGCCTTCTGCCGGAAAGGGACTCGTGCTCACGCCGGCTGCCAGCCGAGCCGCTCGCGACTCCACCATCCTCATCATCACCAAGGCCAACTCGCGCGCGACGGTCCACCGCGACGTCTACCTCGACTACATCTCGGTCAAGCGCTTCGACGCCCGCGGCGAGTGCGTCGGCGAGCAGCGCTTCCTCGGCCTCTACGCCTCGGCCGCCTACAACGACACGATCCACGACATCCCGCTCATCGACGTGCGGGCGCAGGAGGTGCTGCGCCTCACCGGGCTCAGCGCCGACAGCCACTCCGGCAAGGACATCCTCCAGATCCTCGAGACCTACCCGCGCGACGAGCTCTTCCAGACGAGCCCCGCGCAGCTGGCCGAGATCGCGACGAGCGTCCTGCACCTGCAGGAGCGCCGCAAGACCAAGCTCTTCCTGCGTCACGACGAGTTCGGCCGTTTCGTCTCGTGCCTCGTCTACCTCCCGCGCGACCGCTACAACACCACGGTCCGCCTGCGCATCGAGGCGATCCTGCTCGAGGCCTTCGGCGGCGAGAACATCGACAACACGACGCGGGTCAGCGAGTCGACGCTCGCGCGCCTCCACTTCGTCGTGCGGATGCCGGCAGGCGCCGACATCCCCGACATCGACGAGGCGGAGCTCGAGAAGCGCGTCATCGACGCGACCCGCACCTGGGACGAGGACCTCTCCGAGGCGCTCGGTCAGGCCCGCGGTCTCGAGGGCGCGGCCCGCACGATGGCGGCCTACGCCAAGGCCCTGCCCGAGGCGTACAAGGAGGACTTCGACGTCGAGACGGCGGTCGAGGACCTCGACCGCATCGACGCGCTCGGCGACGGTGACCGCACGACCGGCCTGCACCTCTACGACGACCCGGCGTCCGACGACCCGCGCGAGCGGCGCTTCAAGCTCTACCGTCGCGCCGACCTGTCGCTGACGCAGGTGCTGCCGCTCTTCACCCACCTCGGCGTCGAGGTGACCGACGAGCGCCCCTACGAGGTGCCCGGACCCGACGGCCGCACGCTGCACATCTTCGACTTCGGCCTGTGCGCCGACGCCCGCACGTGGGGGTCCGGCGACGCAGCCCTCTCGGCCGACGTCCGCGACCGCTTCGAGGAGGCCTTCCGTGCCGTCTGGGACGGCCGGGCCGAGTCCGACGGCTTCAACGCCCTCGTGCTCGCCGCCGGTCTCACCTGGCGGCAGGTCGTCATCCTGCGCACCGTGGCGAAGTACCTCCGTCAAACGGGCTCGACCTTCTCGCAGGACTACGTCGAGTCGGCGTTCGCCGCGAACACCGGCATCGCGCGCAGCCTCGTCGAGCTCTTCGAGGCGCGCTTCGATCCCGACGCCTTCCCCGAGACCGAGTCCGGTCACGACAAGCGGGCGTCGCGGCAGAAGCAGGTCGTCACGCGCATCAAGGAGGCGCTCGACGACGTCGCGAGCCTCGACCACGACCGCATCGTGCGTGCCCTGCTCGGGGTCATCCAGGCCAGCCTGCGCACGAACTTCTACCAGCCCGACGAGAACGGCCGCGACAAGTCGTACGTGTCGCTCAAGCTGAACCCGAAGAAGGTCCCCGACCTCCCGGCCCCGCGCCCGATGTTCGAGATCTGGGTGTACAGCCCACGGGTCGAGGGCGTGCACCTGCGCTTCGGCAAGGTCGCGCGCGGCGGGCTGCGCTGGTCGGACCGACGCGAGGACTTCCGCACCGAGGTCCTCGGACTCGTCAAGGCGCAGATGGTCAAGAATGCCGTCATCGTGCCGACCGGCAGCAAGGGTGGCTTCTACGCCAAGCAGCTGCCCGACCCCGCCGTCGACCGCGCGGCGTGGATGGACGAGGGCATCGCGTCCTACAAGCTCTTCATCTCCGGGCTGCTGGACCTCACAGACAACCTCGTCTCGGGTGCCGCCGTGCCACCGCACCGGGTCGTGCGCCACGACGAGGACGACACCTATCTCGTCGTGGCCGCTGACAAGGGCACCGCGAAGTTCTCCGACATCGCCAACGGCATCTCCGCCGACTACGGCTTCTGGCTCGACGACGCCTTCGCGTCCGGCGGCTCGGCCGGCTACGACCACAAGGGCATGGGCATCACGGCGCGCGGCGCCTGGGAGTCGGTCAAGCGCCACTTCCGCGAGCTCGGGGTCGACACGCAGACCCAGGAGTTCACCGTCGTCGGCGTCGGCGACATGAGCGGCGACGTCTTCGGCAACGGGATGCTGCTCTCCGAGCACATCCGCCTGCTCGCGGCCTTCGACCACCGGCACATCTTCGTCGACCCCGACCCGGACGCCGCGACGTCGTATGCCGAGCGCCGGCGGATGTTCGACCTTCCCGGCTCGTCGTGGGCCGACTACGACGAGAAGCTCATCAGCAAGGGTGGCGGCATCTTCCCGCGATCGGCCAAGTCGGTGCCGGTGAGCCCGCAGATGGTCGCGGCCCTGGGTCTGCGCTCGGGCACGAAGTCGATGACGCCTGCCGAGCTCATGAAGGCGATCCTCCTCGCGCCGGTCGACCTGCTGTGGAACGGCGGGATCGGCACCTACGTCAAGGCGGCGGCCGAGACGAACTCCGAGATCGGCGACCGGGCCAACGACGCCATCCGCGTCAACGGCAGCGACCTGCGCTGCAAGGTCGTCGGTGAGGGCGGCAACCTCGGGGCGAGCCAGCTCGGCCGCATCGAGGCCGCACTGGCGGGTGTCCGGATCAACACCGACGCCATCGACAACAGTGCCGGCGTCGACACCTCCGACCACGAGGTCAACATCAAGATCCTGCTCACCGAGCTGACCCGCTCCGGCGAGCTGACGACGAAGCGTCGCAACACGCTCCTCGCCTCGATGACCGACGAGGTCGCCGAGCAGGTGCTGCGCGACAACTACGAGCAGAACGTCCTGCTCGGCAACGCCCGCGCGCAGCAGCACGCGATGTTGGGCGTGCACGAGCGCCTCATCCAGTTCCTCGAGGCGAACGGCGACCTCGACCGCTCGCTCGAGTTCCTCCCGAGCGACGCCGAGATCGCACGACGACAGAAGGACGGACTGGGCCTCGCTTCGCCAGAGTTCTCGGTGCTCGTCGCCTACGCGAAGCTCTACCTCAAGAACCAGCTCATCACGACGTCGCTGCCCGACGACCCGTGGTTCGAGTCGACCCTCGCCGAGTACTTCCCGAAGCCGTTGCGCGCCAAGCACGCCGACGAGATCGCAGCCCACCCGCTCCGCCGCGAGATCATCACCAACGCGGTGGCGAACTCGATGGTGAACCGCGGCGGCATCACCTTCGCCTACCGGGCGGGAGAGGAGACCGGCGCCACCCCGGAACAGGTCGCCCGCGCGTACGTCGTCTGCCGTGAGGTGTTCGACCTCGCCGGCTTCGTGCGGGGTGTGGAGGCCACCGACAACGTCGTGAGCACGGCCGCACAGACCGCGCTCTACCTCGAGTTCCGTCGACTCATCGACCGCTCCGTGCGCTGGTTCCTCACCTCGCGTCCGGCGACGCTCGACATCGCGGCCGAGGTGGCGCGCTTCCGCCCCGGCATCGAGGCCTTCTCCGGCCGCATCGCCGAGCTGCTCCAGGGCAGTGAGCGCACGCGCCTGCAGCGGCGGGCCCGCGAGCTCGAGGGCAAGGGCGTGCCGGAGGAGCTCGCGCTCGCCGCCGCGTCGCTGCTCGACCTCTACTCGCTGCTCGACTGCATCGAGATCGCCGAGGACTCCGGTGAGAAGCTCGACGACGTCGTCGGCGTCTACTTCCTGACCTCTGAGACGTTCTCCATCGACGCGATGCTGACGCGGGTCACGATGCTGCCGCGCGACGACCGCTGGGACGCCATGGCCCGCGGCGCGCTGCGCGACGACCTCTACGCCGTCCTCGAGAGCCTGACCCGGTCGGTGCTCGAGGTGAGCAACCCGCGCCACGACGCCGCGGCCCGACTCGCCGAGTGGTCCGAGCTCAATGCCGACGCGCTCGGTCGGGCCCGAGCCGCCCTCGGCGGGATCGAGCGGATGAGCCACGCCGGCATCGCTGCGCTCTCGGTCGCCCTGCGCACGCTGCGCACCGTGACCAAGCCGGCCTCGTCGGGTGCCCCCGCGGCCGCCCCGACGCCGTCCTCGGCCCGGCCCGCGCCGGCGAAGAAGGCAGCCACGAAGAAGGCTGCCACGACGAAGGCTGCCACGAAGAAGGCTGCCACGACGAAGGCTGCCACGACGAAGGCTGCCACGAAGAAGGCCGCCACCAGGACAGCGACGAAAGAGGCGGCGACCAAGCCGGCGGAGAAGACCGCGGCGACCAAGGTGCGGGCGAAGAAGGCGGCACCTCGGGCCAGCGCCGGCTCCCGCAGCTGACCTGACGCCCGCTCCGCGGGTCGAGGTGTGCCGTCGCGCCGGGTCGCGACGGCATCACCTCGACCCACGCGACCGGGGACGGCGCGGCTCACTAGGCTCGGGACGTGGCAACCCTGAGCGAGCTCCTGCGCGGGCGGACGAACCTGCCCGACCATGACGTCGAGTGGCTGCAGCTGCTCGTCGGCGACTGGCAGCTCGTCGCCGACCTCTCGTTCGCCGACCTCGTGCTCTGGGTCCGGTCGACCAGCGACCGCTGGGAGGCCGTCGCCCACGTGCGCCCGACGACGGGCCAGCTCGTCTTCGTCGACGACCAGGTGGGCCGCATCGCCGATCCCGGCCGCACCCGCGACCTGCTCGACGAGGCGGCGGCCGAGCAGCGCATCCTGCGCGTGCGCCAGGTCGTCGTCCCGCACGAGCACGGCGCCGACCAGTCGGTGCGCGAGGAGTACATCCCCGTCGTCCGTGGTGGCCACGTCGTCGCCGTCCTGACCCGCCACACGAACCTCTGGACGACCCGCACCCCGAGCCGCCTCGAGCTGACCTACCTCGCCACGGCCGACGCCCTGTGCCGGATGGTCACGGGGGGAGAGTTCCCGCACAGCGGCGCCCCGACGGGCCTGCGGCGCGGAGCACCCCGGGTCGGCGACGGTGTCATCCGACTCGACGTCGACGGCATCGTCACCTACGCGAGCCCGAATGCCGTCTCCGCCCTGCACCGGCTCGGGCACCTCGGCGAGGTGGTCGGGGCGAGCCTCGCCCAGATCGTCACCGACAACATCCGCGAGACCTATCCCGTCGACGAGGGGCTGCCGCTCGTCGTCACGGGACGTCAGCCCTGGCGCACCGAGGTCGTGGCGGGCGGCACGACCGTCTCGATGCGGGCGATCCCGCTGACCGAGGCCGGGCAGCGGTTCGGGGCCATCGTGCTCATGCGCGACGTCGGCGAGCTGCGCCGCCGCGAGCGCGAGCTCATGACCAAGGACGCGACGATCCGCGAGATCCACCACCGCGTCAAGAACAACCTCCAGTCCGTGGCCGCGCTGCTCCGCCTGCAGTCGCGCCGGCTCCCCGACGGCGAGGCCAAGGTCGCGCTCGCCGAGGCCGAGCGCCGGGTCGGGACCATCGCCATGGTGCACGACCAGCTGAGTCAGGGCTTCGACGAGACGGTGGAGTTCGACACCATCGCCCAGCGCGGGCTCAACGCCGTCGTCGAGGTCTCGGCGAACGGTGCGCCGGTCCACACCGTCACGGAGGGATCCTTCGGACGCCTGCGCGCCGAGGACGCGACGTCGCTCGCGATGATCATGAGCGAGCTCGTCCAGAACGCCATCGAGCACGGCCTCGGCGACGCCGGGGGAGAGGTGCGCATCTTCATCGACCGTCAGGCCGACGAGCGCGGACAGCAGATGGTCGTCGTCTCGGTCGAGGACGACGGCAAGGGCATCGATCCGGCCCGCCGGCCCGGCTCGGGTCTCGGGACCCAGATCGTCCAGTCCCTCGTCAGCGACCTCCAGGGGCGCATCTCGTGGGAGCCCGTCGTGCCGCACGGCACCCGGGCCCGGTTCACCGCGAGCCTGCGCCCCATCACCTGAGGGGCCCGAACACTTCGATCGTCGCCGGACGGCCTGCGGAGGCAGCCAAAAGCCCGGCGACCTGACAGGTCACCGGGCTCGACGACGATGGTCGTGCGGGGCTCAGCCGGCGCGGCGAGCCCGCGCGTTGCGGCGCTTCAGGGCGCGGCGCTCGTCCTCGGAGAGGCCGCCCCAGACGCCGGCATCCTGGCCGGTCTCGAGGGCCCACTTGAGGCAGGTGTCCATGACCGGGCAGGTCCGGCACACAGCCTTCGCCTCCTCGATCTGCAGGATGGCCGGGCCGGTGTTCCCGATCGGGAAGAACAGCTCCGGATCGGCCTCCAGGCAGGCAGCGCGGTCGCGCCAATCCATGTGGATCGTGCTCCTTCATGTATCTCGGTTCGCACCGACGCCGGGTATCGGTCGCAGTGCATGTGCTCGGGGCGCCAGCGTCGTTGTCGGAGCCAAGTCATGGTGTCGTCGTGCGGGGATGACCCCCTGACCAACGGAAACGCGCACGAAGTTGTTCCGTACGCGTTGAGGGCCATGAACCAGTGTGACCAGCAACCATGTCCGTGTTCAACGCCTAGGCGCGGATCACACCAAGGATTGAGTCTATCGGCAGACGGCTCCCAGTTCCAGACCTCCGGCCCGTCCGTGGGGTCCGGGACCCTCCCGGACGGTCGAGATCAGCCGGATCGCTAGGCTGGCGAGGTGACCGAATCGACCTCTCCGAGCCGCGAGGTGCGCGGATCCCACCGCGCCGCAGGGCTGCTCACGCTCCTCGAGGCCCTCGCCGTCCTCGGCTTCGCCGGCTTCTACGTCTACGAGATGGTGACGGGCGCCACAGACGACGTCACCCGGGCGGCGACCTCCGGGACCCTCATCCTCGTCTTCGGGCTGGGCCTGCTCGCGCTGGCCCGGGGCTGGGCCCGGGCCGCCGACTGGCCGCGCACGCCGACAGTGCTCTGGAACGCCCTCCTGCTGCCGGTCGCGTGGTCGCTCCACGAGTCGGACCGCACCCCCGTGGCCCTGACCGTCGGCCTCGTCGCGGTGGCCAGCATCGTGGCCGCCGTGTCGGCTCCGGGACGCCGGACCGACGGCCGCCCGGACGGCGAGCGCGACACGGACGTCGTCAGCTGAGCGAGAGCCAGTCGTTCCACCCGTTGTGGAGCACGAGCCAGGCGATGAGGCCGTAGCCGGCCTGCCCGGGGTGGGCCCGGTCGGGGCTGGCCGCGAGGTCGGCCATCCACTGGTCGTGCGTCGCGAGGGGGCGGTAGCAGTCGACGTAGGTGATGCCGCGCCGTGAGCACACGTCGGCCTGGGCCTCGGCGAGCGCCTCGATCTTGCGGTTCATCTCGTCGTCGAGCGTCGGCGTCAGGCCGACGACAAAGACACCGATACCGGCGTTGGTGGCCTCGTCGAGGACGTTGGCGAGGTTGAGCCTCGAGCGGGCCATCGTCATGCCCGACAGCACGTCGTTGGTGCCCACGTTGAGCACGAGACGTCGCTCTGCGCGACCCTTCCAGCGTGGGTGGCACTCGGCGCCCCAGCGGGTGACGACGTCGCCCGAGGTGTTGCCGCGGACGCCGAGGTTGTAGGCCGTCAGGTCGAGGTCGGGGTGCTGCGTGCGGGCCACGACGCGCCCGACCCAGCCCAGGCCCTTGGGGTCGCCGTAGCCGGCCGTCATCGAGGCGCCGACGAACACCATGCCGACGTCGCGGATGCCCTCGGCGACGGTGAACTCGGCGCTCGGGGCGTAGTACGGGTCGTCCGTCGGGGCCACGTCGGCCGGAGCCTGCTCGGGCGGCGCGGGTGCGTCCGCTGCGGTGGGGGCAGCGGGCTCCGGGGTGGGCGCGGCAGCCGACACGGCGGCATACCGCCCTGGGGCGTCGGTCGTGAACTGGGTGTGGGACGAGGGGTAGGCGGGCCCTACGCCGTAGGGCTCCCTCGGAGCCTCGCCGTGCGTCTGGGCCCTGTCGCTGCGGTCACTCACTGCTCAGTCCTCGTCGTCGTCCAGCCGGGCGAGCCATGTCGCGAGTCGCTCGACCGGCACCTCGAACTCGGGGTTGAGGTCGACGAACGTGCGCAGCTGCTCGGCGAGCCACTCGATGGTGACCTGGTCCTCGCCGCGGCGCGCCGCCAGCTCCTCGATGCCCCTGTCGGTGAAGTACACGAGGGGAGGTTATCGCGTGCCGGGGTGGGGCTGGCGGAGGCGGGCCGAGGACCGGGCACATCGGCCTGCGTGCCGTCGGGACCACCGCCTGCGTATGCCGTCACGCCGGGGACGCAGCGAGGGACCCCGCCGTCGTGGCGGGGTCCCTCGGGTGCTCGGTGTGCCCGTGCGGGCGTGTACGGCGTGTGTGCGGGCTCAGCGCCCGAACGCGCGCTCCATGAGCTCGGCCTGCTCGGCCGCGTGCTTCTTCGACGAGCCGGTGGCCGGCGAGGCCGCGGCCTTGCGGGCCACGACGCGCCACGGACGGGTCTCGCCGAGGTCGCAGAGGTCCTCGTGCAGCCACTGGGCCATGAGCGGCCACGCACCCTGGTTGCGCGGCTCGTCCTGCACCCACACGAGCTCGGCGCCGGGGTACCTCGAGGCGGCGTCGATGATCTCCTTCTCGGGAATGGGGTAGAGCTGCTCGACGCGGATGACGGCCGTGGAGGTGTCGCCGCGCTTCTCGCGCTCGGCGTCGAGCTCGTGGACGATCTTGCCGCTGGCGAAGAGCACCCGCGTGACGTCCTGGGTGACGCCCTCGTGGTCGGCCAGGACCGGCTGGAAGCCGCCTTGCGTGAAGGCCTCGACCGAGCTGGCTGCCGCCTTGCTGCGCAGCATCGACTTCGGGGTGAAGACGACGAGCGGTGTGCGCGGGCGGGCGTAGGCCTGTCGACGCAGGAGGTGGAAGTAGCTCGCAGCGGTGGACGGGTAGGCGACCGTCATGTTGTTCTCGGCGCAGAGCTGCAGGTAGCGCTCGATGCGCGCCGAGCTGTGGTCGGGACCCTGGCCCTCGTAGCCGTGCGGCAGGAGCAGCACGACCGAGCTGCGCTGGCCCCACTTCTGCTCGGAGCTGCTGATGAACTCGTCGACGATCGTCTGTGCACCGTTGCCGAAGTCGCCGAACTGCGCCTCCCACAGCACGAGGGCGTCGGGACGCTCGACGGAGTAGCCGTACTCGAAGCCCATCGCGGCGTACTCGGACAGCAGCGAGTCGTAGACCCAGAAGCGGGCCTGGCCCTCACCGAGGTAGAGCAGCGGCGTCCACTCCTCCGCGTTGTTCTTGTCGATGAGCACCGCGTGGCGCTGCACGAACGTGCCGCGGCGGCTGTCCTGACCGGCGAGCCGGATCGGGGTGCCCTCCTTGAGGAGCGTGCCGAAGGCGAGCAGCTCGGCCATCGGCCAGTCGATGCCGCCCTCGTGGACCATCTGGGCGCGCTTGTCCATGAGCTGCTTGAGCTTCGGGTGGATCGTGAAGCCCTCGGGCGGGCTCGCGAAGGTCTCCCCGATGTGGACGAGCTCGCTCGCCTCGACGCCGGTCTCGGTCGCGGAGCGTACCGGCGCCTCGTCGTCCTGGACCTGCGCCGTGGGGCGCTCGAGACCGGCGTTGTCCGGGGCGTCGGAGTCGCGGTCGGTCGGCGGGGCCGGTGTGGCGGCCTGGGCCTTCTTCGCCTCGCGGGTCTCGACGAAGACGCGCTCGAGCTGCTGCTGGTAGTCGCGCAGCGCGGCCTCGGCGTCCTCGACGCTGATGTCGCCGCGGCCGATGAGCGACTCCGTGTAGAGCTTGCGGACCGAGCGCTTGGCCTCGATGAGGTTGTACATGAGCGGCTGGGTCATCGACGGGTCGTCGCCCTCGTTGTGACCGCGTCGGCGGTAGCACACCATGTCGATGACGACGTCCTTGTTGAACTCCTGGCGGAACTCGTAGGCCAGCTCGGCCACGCGCACGCAGGCCTCGGGGTCGTCGCCGTTCACGTGGAAGATCGGCGCCTGGATCATGCGGGCGACGTCGGTCGAGTAGACCGACGAGCGCGAGCTGCTCGGCGAGGTCGTGAACCCGACCTGGTTATTGATGACGACGTGGATGGTGCCGCCCGTGCGGTAGCCGCGCAGCTGCGAGAGGTTGAGCGTCTCGGCCACGACGCCCTGCCCGGCGAACGCGGCGTCGCCGTGCATGAGCACGGGCAGCACGGTGAACGACTCGCCCGCGAGGTTGAGCCGGTCCTGCTTGGCCCGGACGATGCCCTCGAGCACCGGGTTGACGGCCTCGAGGTGGCTCGGGTTGGCGGCGAGGTAGACCTTTGTCTTGCTGCCGTCCTCGGAGACGAACTCGCCCTCGGTGCCGAGGTGGTACTTCACGTCGCCCGAGCCCTGGACCGACTTGGGGTCCTGGGTGCCCTCGAACTCGCGGAAGATCTGGCCGTAGGACTTGCCCGCGATGTTGGCCAGGACGTTGAGGCGGCCACGGTGCGGCATGCCGATGCAGACCTCGTCGAGGTTCTCGCTCGCGGCGCGGCACAGGATGCGGTCGAGGAGCGCGATGACGGACTCGCCGCCCTCGAGCGAGAAGCGCTTCTGCCCGACGAACTTCGTCTGGAGGAAGGTCTCGAAGGCCTCGGCGGCGTTGAGGCGGCGCATGATCCGCATCTGCTCGTCGCGGTTGGCCTTCTCGTAGGGCCGCTCGACCTTGTTCTGGATCCACTTGCGCTGCTCGGGGTCCTGGATGTGCATGTACTCGATGCCGACGGTGCGGCAGTACGAGTCACGCAGGATGCCGAGGATCTTGCGCAGCTTGAGGAACGGGTAGCCGCCGAAGCCGCCGGTCGCGAAGGTGCGGTCGAGGTCCCACAGGCTCAGGCCGTGCGTCGTGACGTCGAGGTCGTGGTGGCGGCGCTGCTTGTACTCGAGCGGGTCGGTGTCGGCCATGAGGTGGCCGCGCACGCGGTAGGCGTGGATGAGCTCCTGGACGCGGGCGACCTTGTTGATGTCGTCGTCGTGCGAGGAGTCGACGTCCTGGATCCAGCGGATCGGCTCGTAGGGGATGCGCAGCGACTCGAAGATCTCGTCGTAGAAGCGGTTGTCGCCCAGGAGCAGCTGATGCATGATCCGCAGGTAGTCGCCGGACTGGGCGCCCTGGATGATGCGGTGGTCGTACGTCGAGGTGAGCGTGAGGATCTTGCTCACGGCGTTGCGGTTGAGGGTCTCGGTGCTCGCGCCCTGCCACTCGGCGGGGTAGTCGAGGGCGCCGACGCCGATGATGGCGCCCTGGCCCTTCATGAGGCGCGGAACCGAGTGCACCGTGCCGATGCCGCCCGGGTTGGTCAACGAGATCGTCGTGCCCTGGAAGTCCTCGACGGTCAGCTTGTTGGCGCGGGCCTTGCGGACGATGTCCTCGTAGGCGGTCCAGAAGTGGACGAAGTCCATCTCCTCGGCCGACTTGATCGAGGGCACGACGAGCGTGCGGCTGCCGTCGTCCTTCTGGAGGTCGATGGCCAGGCCGAAGTTGACGTGGGCCGGCACGACGAGGGCGGGCTTGCCGTCCTTCTCGGTGAAGCCGTTGTTCATCTCGGGCATGAGCGCCAGGGCCTTGACCATGGCGTAGCCGATGAGGTGGGTGAAGCTCACCTTGCCGCCGCGCGAGCGGGCCAGGTGGTTGTTGATGACGACGCGGTTGTCGATGAGCAGCTTGGCCGGGACGGCGCGCACGCTCGTCGCGGTCGGGACGGTGAGGGAGACCTCCATGTTGGCCACGACGCGGGAGGACGCGCCGCGCAGCGGGGTCACCCGGTCGTCGTTGACCGGGCCGGTGCCCTTGACCGCGGGGATGTCGCGCGGCTTGGGGGTCTCGGCGGCGGGCTCGTCCTTGGGTGCCGCCTTGGGCTCGGTCTTCGCCTCGGTCTTCGCCTCGGTCTTCGCCTCGGTCTTGGGCTCGGTCTTCGCCTCGGTCTTGGGCTCGGCCTTGGCGGCCGGTGCGGCGGGAGCCTGGACAGGAGGCGCGGGCGCCACCTTCGGACGGGTGGTCGCGGCCGCCGCCGGGGCGGGGCTCTGCGCCGGGGTCGTCGGGGCCTTCACGGGGGCGCCGTTGGCCGACCCGTTGGTGGACCCCGTGGGCGAGGGGTTGGCCGGCGCGCGCGTCGTCTGCGGCTTCGTCGCGGTCGCCGTGCGGCCCGGGGCCGCGCTCGTGTCGGTCTCACCCGGCCGGTAGTCCTCGAAGTACCCCCACCAGGCCTTGTCGACCGACGTCTTGTCGGTCAGGAACTGCTGGTAGAGCTCGTCGACGAGCCATTCGTTCGGCCCGAATGCTGCAATCGGGTCACCGGACGTGGACTGATCGGACACGGCGAATGCGCCTCTTTCGTTTGGCTCGGGTGCGTCGTTGCCTATACAGGGGTCAAGCCTAGACCCGAATGCTCTCGTACCGGACGGGGGCTCGGATGTCGAGCCCGACCGTCGACGAGGCGTTCCTCACGTCCGCGGGGCTGGCCCTCGGGGGCGTCGTCGGGTACCGCCTGTGCCTGCTGGACGCTCGCGTCAGCTGATGTCGGCGCGCAGCGTCCGCCACGTGCCGAGACCGGCCATCACGGCGGCATACGCCATGAGCACGAGCGCTCCCGCCCACCAGGAGAGCTGGTCGACCGGCTGGCCGTCGAAGCCGCTGCTCGTCGACTCGAGCATCGCGCTCGTGGCGCGACTCGGGAGGTAGGGGGAGATGCTCTTGCCCCAGTCGGTCAGGGCGAGCACGAGCCCGAGGACCGGCTCGACGATCCACGCCACGGCGACGGAGATGAGCAGCGCGGCGACCTGGTTGGGGATGAGGATGCCGGCGCCGAGGCCGATGAGGGCCCAGAGGCCCAGCACGAGCAGGGAGAGCGCGAGGGTGCGCCAGATCGCCGGGTCGGCGAAGGGAGCGACACCCTTGGACGTCAGCACGAGGGTGCCCGCCCCGACGGCGCCCGCGAGCGACAGCAGGCCGTAGAGCACGCCGATCACGAGCAGCGAGATGACCTTGGCCGCCATGACGCGACCGCGCCGGGGGATCGCCAGGAAGGTCGCGGTGATGGTCTGGTGGCGGTACTCCGAACCGATCGTGAGCACGCCGATCGACAACGTGAGGAGGTAGCCCACCTGCAGGCCGCCGGTGAAGACGGCCTTGGCGATGGCGACGTCGGTGGTGGGGGCCGCCGCAGCCTGCGGCCCGCGCAGGGCGTCGCTCGTGAACACGAAGGCGAAGAGGACGGCGAAGGCGGCGCCGCTGACGAACACGGCGATGGCCATGCCCCACCAGAGGCGGGTCGTGAAGAGCTTGCGGAGCTCGGCCCGCACCGCCGCGGTCATCGCGGGTCTCCTTCGCGGTCAGCCGGACCCGCCACCGGCGCGGGCTCGGCCAGCAGGGCAGGGTCGATGGGGGGTCCGCTCGGCGGCGGGAGGTCGGGGTGCGTGCCGCCATCTGCTGGCGCGTCGAGCCCGAGGTTGCGGTTGCGGTGCGCGTCACTCTCGGTGAGGTTGAAGAAGAGCTCCTCGAGGTGGGTCTGCTCGCTGCGCAGCTCGTGGATCGCGACGTCGCTGGCGTGCGCCACGTCCCCGACCACGGCGAGGTCCTCGGTGGTGACGCGCAGGCCCCGCCCGCTCGGCGTGACCGCGAGGCCGCGACCGCGGAGCGCCTCGGACAGCCGGTCGGGGTCGGACGTGCGGACGTATGCCGTGGGCTCGCCGCGCAGCTCGGCGACGGTGCCCTGGGCGACGCGCTGGCCGTTGGCGATGATGACGACGTCGTCGACCGTCTGCTCGACCTCGGAGAGCATGTGGCTCGAGATGAGCAGCGTGCGACCCTCGTCGGCGAGGTGGCGCAGGAAGCCGCGCAGCCAGCGGATGCCCTCGGGGTCGAGGCCGTTGGCCGGCTCGTCGAGGATGATGACGCGCGGGTCGCCGATCAGGGCGCCTGCGAGGCCGAGCCGCTGGCGCATGCCCATGGAGTAGCCGCCGGCCCGCTTGCGGGCTGCGGCCGGGATGCCGACGAGCTCGAGCAGCTCGTCGACGCGCGAGTCGGGGACACCGGCGACCGCAGCCTGCACGCGGAGGTGGTTGCGTCCCGTGCGGCCGGGGTGGAAGTTCGTCGCCTCGAGGGCGGAACCGACGACGGTGAGCGGGTTGGGGATCTCGGAGTAGCGGTGGCCGTCGATCGTCGCCGTGCCGCCCGTGGCCCGGACGAGGCCGAGCAGCATGCGCAGGGTCGTCGTCTTGCCGCTGCCGTTGGGCCCGAGGAAGCCGGTCACCCGCCCGGGCTCGACATCGAAGTCGAGCTGGTCGACGGCAGTGAAGGAGCCGAACCGCTTCGTCAGCCCGCGCACCTCGATGTGCCCGGTGAACTCCGGTCGTCCGTGCACCACCGTGCTCCCTCCGTCGGCCCACGTGGGCGCCACGGCCCCGCCGTGATGCGCCCAACTCAACCACACGGCGTACCCCGTCCACACGGAGGTCGGGCGAGCGGTCCCGCCGCGGCGGGCCGGTGCGGCTCCCTATAGTTGAGCGCACCATGACCTCCCTCCGCGACCAGGGTCCGGCCACCCCCGCCACCAGCCAGGTCTCCGCTCCCGTGACCGCGGGCACCCCTCGACGGGTGGCCCGGCCGTGACCGAGTGGCTCCTCGTCCTCGGCGCCGTGCTGCTCACGGCCGGAACCGCCCTCTTCGTCGCCGCCGAGTTCTCCCTCGTGGCCCTCGACCGGCCCACGGTCCAGCGGGCCATCGACGCCGGGGACTCGCGGGCCCGCGTCGTGCTCCAGTCGCTCAAGCAGCTCTCGACGCAGCTGTCGGCGGCCCAGGTCGGCATCACGATCACGACCCTCGTCGTCGGCTACCTCGCGCAGCCCTCGATCGGGGTCCTCGTCGCCGGGCCTCTCGAGGCCCTCGGCCTCGGCCCCGGTGCGGTGGAGGCCGTCTCGAGCACCCTCGCACTCCTGCTGGCCACGATCTTCTCGATGGTCTTCGGCGAGCTGCTGCCGCAGTTCCTCGGCATCTCCGCGCCGCTCGCGACGGCCAAGGTCGTGGCCCTGCCCGTGCGCGTCTTCGCCGTCATCGCCAAGCCCCTCATCATCGTGCTCAACGGCTCGGCCAACGCCTTCCTCCGCGCGTTCGGGATCGAGCCGCAGGAGGAGCTGTCGGGCGCGCGCACGCCACAGGAGCTCGCGAGCCTCGTGCAGCGCTCGGCCGAGGCGGGCACCCTCGACGTCACGACCGCGCGGATGCTGACGCGCTCGCTCGGTTTCGGCGAGCGCACGGCGGACGACGTCATGACGCCGCGCGTGCGGTGCACCGGCATCCACCGTGAGGAGTCCGCCGACGACGTGCTGCGACTCTCGCGGCGCACGGGGCACTCGCGCTTCCCGGTGCTCGGCGAGGACTGGGACGACATCGACGGGGTCGTCCACGTCAAGAAGGCGATGGCCGTGCCCCACGAGCGGCGCAAGGACGTGCCCGTCTCGGCGCTGATGTCCGACCGCCTCGTCGTGCCGGAGACGATCCGGCTCGACCCCCTCCTGCGCGAGCTGCGCGAGGGCGGCTTCCAGATGGCCGTCGTCGTCGACGAGTACGGCGGCACCTCGGGCATCGTCACGCTCGAGGACGTCGTCGAGGAGATCGTCGGCGAGGTCTCCGACGAGCACGACCGCAGCCGGCAGGGTGGCCGCGAGCTCATCGACGGGTCGTGGACCGTGCCCGGTCTGTGGCGCCCCGACGAGGTGCGCGACGCCTTCGACGCCGACGTCCCTGACGGGTCGACCTACGAGACGATGGGCGGCTTCGTCATGACGAGCCTGGGCCGGGTGCCCGTGGTCGGTGACGTCGTCCGGGTGCCCGGCTGGCGCATCAACGTCGTCGGCATGGAGGGCCGCCGCGTCGACCGCCTGCGCTTCGTGCCCGACCCTGAGTCACTGCCCCCGGGCGACGGTGGGGACGCACGCGACGCGTCCGCGGCGTCCAGCCAGCCGGACGGGGATGGACGTATGCCGTCCACGCTGGAGACGGGGGAGAGGTCGTGAGCGGCGCCTGGGTCTACCTCGTGTCTGTCCTCCTCCTGCTCGGCAACGCCTTCTTCGTCGGCGCCGAGTTCGCCGCCATGGCGGTGCGACGCTCGACGCTCGAGCCGCTGGCCGACGCGGGCAGCAAGCGCGCCCAGTCGTGCCTGCTCGCGCTCGAGCGCCTCGGGTCGATGCTCGCGACCGCCCAGCTCGGCATCACCGTGTGCTCGGTCGGCCTCGGTGCGCTGGCCGAGGCGGCGCTGCACCACCTGCTCGAGCCGATCTTCCACGGCTGGGGCCTCTCCGACGCGTGGGCGAGCGGCGTGGCCCTGGCGCTCGCGCTGCTCATCGTGTCCTACCTCCACGTGGTCGTCGGCGAGATGATCCCGAAGAACCTCGCGATCGCGGGGCCCGACCGCGCGGCGCTCGTCCTCGTGCCGGCGCTCTTCTTCATCGCCAGCGCGCTGCGCCCGATCATCCACGCCATGGAGGCGGTCGCGAAGGCCTTGGTGCGCCTCTTCGGGGTCGAGCCCAAGGACGAGATCACGTCGGCGTTCACCGTCGAGGAGGTGGCGCACATCGTCGGGGAGTCCCGTCGGGAGGGCCTCATCGAGGAGGAGCGCCACGGGCTCGTCGCCAAGACGCTCGAGTTCTCCGACAAGCGCGCCCGCGAGGTGGCGGTCGACCGGCGGTCGCTGACGACCGTCGAGCTGGGCGCGACGCCCGCCGACATCGAGCGCCTCGTCGCCAAGCAGGGCTTCTCGCGCTACCCGGTCCGGGACGCGGCGGGCGAGATCGCCGGCTACCTGCACCTCAAGGACATCCTCTACGCCGACGACGAGCGGCACGAGCAGCCGATCCCGCCCAAGCGGGTCCGTCGACTCGCCACCGTGCGCGAGGACGACGACATCGAGGACGTGCTCGCCACGATGCAGCTGACGGGCGCCCACCTCGCGCGCGTCATCGACGACGACGCCGTGGTGACGGGGGTCGTCTTCCTCGAGGACGTGCTCGAGGAGCTCGTCGGCGAGGTCACCGACACGACCCAGCGCTGACCTGCCGTCGGGTCGAGCCGTCGGGGTCGAGCGGTCCTGCTCAGCCGGGCTGCCGCCCCAGCCACTCGAGGTATGCCGTCCCGCGCGGTGAGAGCTCGTAGCCGACGTCGTGGCTGATCGTCAGCCCGATGGCCTTGAGCTTGCGGATGTCGACCTTCATCGGGAGCAGCTCGACACCGCGCAGGGCCGCCAGCTCCTTCGAGACGACGTGCGGGTTGTCGCGGATCCACTCGAGGATCTCGCGGGTCCACGGACCGGTCGGCCGCGCGTCGAGCCGTCGGAGCCGAGCCGCGATGTCGCTCAGCGACTCGTCGTCGGGCATGCTCTCTCGCAAGGCGATCCGCGGGTCCTCACCGGCCCAGCTGAGCCGGATGCGGTAGACGGTGTCACCGCCCTTGCCGCCTCGAGGCGAGGGCTTGCTCTCCCTCGGAGCGAGGAACCGCTGGAGGGTGGCGAGGTCCTTGACACCGGCCGTGCGCGCGTCGCGCTCGGTGAGCTTGTCCGGGTCCCGCACCCGGCTGACGGTGTCGAAGCGGACGATGCCGGCCGCGGTCAGCTGCAACCCGCCCACCTTGACCCGTGGGGCGTCCCACCGGCGGAAGGCCTGCGTCACCGTGCCGGCACGGATGGCCTCGGCCACGGGCTTGGAGATGAGCACGACCTCATCGTGGCACGTGCGGGGCGGCGGTGGCGCGCTCGCCCGTCCGCACGCATACGTCCTCGTGCGACGGGCCCCCGGCCGTGGTCAGGGCCCGGGCGGCCTTGCGGATGAAAGCGATTCCGGGGGGCACGTGCACCTCCGCCACGTCGGGCAGGACGAGCACGTCGGGCTGCGGTCGAGGACGACGTTGCGCCGCATCGGGATCGGGCCGAGGTGCCGGGCGTAGAGCGCCAGGTGGCCGTGTGTCGTCTTGTCGGTGCCCCCGTGGCACCGGGCGGCCCAGTACCGCTGGTTGACGGCCCCGAGGGCGAGGCCGACGGTGCGGTGGCGGCCGGCGTCCCGCACGAGCCGGCGGATCGTGGGCTGCATCGACGCAGTCCGGCCGACGCGGGCGTACGGCGGGCACTATCGGCGGACGCCCGCCCCCTCGAGAGCGCACCAGTCGATGTCGTCGTGACGCGTCGCCCGGCCATCGTCGGCGCGGTAGGTCGTCGGGTGCCAGGTGCCCGACGCGGGGGTGCATTCCGCGTCCGCCGCGGTCTGCTGCTAATCTCACCGGGGCGCACGAAAGTGCGCGCCGCCCCCGTAGCTCAGGGGATAGAGCACCGCCCTCCGGAGGCGGGAGCGCAGGTTCGAATCCTGCCGGGGGCACCTTCCAGGCCCAGCCCTGGACCGACGCGAAGCGCGGTCCACGGCTGGGCCTTTTCGTGTGCCAGTCAGCGTCGGAGTCCTGTCAGGGCTCCGACGACCGGGGGCGTCCGGGCATCCGGGGCATCCGGGGCATCCGGGGAGCCGTAGGGCGGACTCGTAGACTCGGCCGCATGACGCCGGAGCAGCTGCGCGCCCTCCTCGAGGAGGTCGCCGCGCAGGCGGCCCGGACCGGGGAGCTGCCCGACGAGGCGCAGGCCGGCCCACCCGCCGGCCCGCTCTTCCGCCCCACGGACACTCGCGTCGCCGGCGTCGTCGCCGACTGGGTCACACCGGTCGCCCAGCGGTGGGCGCCGCAGATCGACCTCGAGCCGCGCGACCTGGCGCGCGTGCTCGCCCAGGGGCTGACCCTGCAGAAGCCGGTCGCGGCCGTCGAGGTGGCGCCCAGCGGCCTCATCGCCCTCACCCTGGAGGACTCCGCGCGCTCGGCGATCGTCCCGCTCGTCATCGAGGACCAGGACCACTACGCCCTCGCAGCGGGCGAGGGTAGGCGCGACCTCGTCGAGGCGCCAGGCACCCGGGCCGTCGACGACCCCGTCCGCTCCGCCCAGCTCGCGCACGCCCGGGTGTGCCGCATCATCCGCAACGCCGAGGCCGCAGGGGTCGACCGGCGTCCGCCGAACCGGCTCGGCGAGCTGACCCACGTGGCCGAACGCCATCTGCTCGTCGCCCTCGCGGACCTGCCGCAGCGCCTTGCGACCCACGTCGGCGACGGGATCCAGCAGCGTCGGGCCGTGACCGACCTCGCGGCGCTCGCCGATGCCTGGGACCATCCGGTGCGACCGACGGTCGTCGGGGTGCACCCGCAGTCCGTCCACGGGGCTCGGCTGCTCCTCGCCGACGCCGTCCGCATCGTCTTGCGCAATGGACTCGCCCGCCTGGACGCGGCCGCCCCCGAGAGGATGTAGTCATGCGCGCACACGAAGCAGGAGCGCTGCACGCCGAGGGCTATCGCGGCCCCGCGTGGCTCCAGACCCCCGTCGACGTCAACGCCCTCGTCCCGTCCCTCTGGGCGACCTCGGTCGGGCGGGGCGCCGACGGTGTCCTCACAGTCGGGGGGGTGAGCGTGACCGAGCTGGCGCGCGAGTTCGGCACCCCGGCATACATCATTGACGAAGACGACTTCCGTTCGCGCGCAAGGGACTTCAAGCGAACGTACGCCGAGGTGTTCGACGGACTGTCGGGCGGCGCTGACGTGTTCTACGCCGGCAAGGCCTTCCTCTGCACCGAGGTGGCGCGGTGGGTCCACGACGAGGGCCTGCACCTGGACGTCTGCACCGGCGGCGAGCTGGCGGTGGCCAAGCGGGCCGGCATCCCAGGCGACCGGATCGGCCTGCACGGCAACAACAAGAGCGTCGCCGAGATCCGCGACGCCCTCGACTACGGCGTGAGCCGCATCGTCATCGACTCCTTCGACGAGATCGAGCGCGTCGCCGCGGTCGCCGCAGAGCTCGGCGTCGTCGCACCGGTCCTCATCCGCGTCACCGTCGGGGTCGAGGCGCACACGCACGAGTTCATCGCGACGGCCCACGAGGACCAGAAGTTCGGCCTGTCGCTGTCCGGCGGACACGCCTTCGAGGCCGCGCGCCGCATCCTCGACCGGCCCGAGTCGCTACGCCTCCTCGGTCTGCACAGCCACATCGGCTCTCAGATCTTCGACACCGCCGGCTTCGAGGTGTCGGCCCGCCGCATCGTCGGACTGCACACCCGCATCGCGCGCGAGCTCGGCGTCGAGCTGCCCGAGCTCGACCTCGGCGGGGGCTTCGGCATCGCGTACACGACCGAGCACGACCCGCTGCCGCCGAAGAACCTCGCGGCCGGCATGGCCGAGATCATCGAGCGCGAGTGCCGGGCCGAGGAGGTCGCGGTGCCGCGCATCTCGGTCGAGCCGGGACGCGCCATCGCGGGCCCGACGACCTTCACCCTCTACGAGGTCGGCACGGTCAAGCCGGTCGACCTCGACGGGGGAGCGGAGCGCGTCTACGTCTCCGTCGACGGCGGCATGAGCGACAACGTCCGCACCGCGCTCTACGACGCCAACTACTCGTGCACGCTCGCGAGTCGGGCCTCGACGGCTCCTCCGGTGCTCGCCCGCGTCGTCGGCAGGCACTGCGAGAGCGGCGACATCGTCGTCAAGGACGAGTTCCTGCCTGCCGACGTCGGCGCGGGTGACCTCATCGCCGTCCCCGGCACGGGCGCCTACTGCCGCTCCCTGTCGAGCCAGTACAACCACACGCCGCGCCCACCCGTCGTCGCGGTCCGCGACGGGGTCGCCCGGGTCATCGTGCGGCGTGAGACCATCGACGACCTGCTCGCGCTCGACGTCTGATGGATCTGCAGATCCTGCGCCACGGACGTCCGGATGGCGAAACAATGACCGTCCAGCACCCGGACAGGCGGCAGGATTGCCGCCGTGGACAGCGCCGTGAGTGACCCCCAGCCGTTGCGCGTCGCCCTGCTCGGGGCCGGCGTCGTGGGCGGAGCCGTCGCACGCCTGCTCACCGAGCACGCGGGCGACATGGCGGCCCGCGTCGGGGCGCCGCTCGAGATCGTGGGCATCGCGGTCCGTCGCGCCGGCCGCGACCGTGCCGCCCTCGGGGTCGACCCCGCTCTCTTCACGACCGACGCCGAGGAGCTCGTGACCCGGGCCGACGTCGTCGTCGAGGTCATCGGCGGCATCGAGCCGGCCCGATCGCTCATCCTGCGCGCCATGGAGCACGGCGCCTCGGTCGTCACGGCCAACAAGGCGCTCCTTGCCGAGGACGGCCCCGCCCTCTACGACGCCGCCGCCCGACACGGCGTCGACCTCTACTACGAGGCCGCCGTCGCCGGGGCGATCCCGCTGCTGCGCCCGCTGCGCGAGTCGCTCGCCGGCGACGAGGTGCGCAAGGTTCTCGGCATCGTCAACGGCACGACCAACTACGTCCTCGACAAGATGGACACGACCGGTGCCGGGTTCGCCGACGCCGTCGAGCAGGCCCAGGCCCTCGGCTACGCCGAGGCCGACCCGACCGCCGACGTCGAGGGCTTCGACGCCGCGGCCAAGGCCGCCATCCTCGCCTCGCTCGCCTTCCACACCCGGGTCTCGGGCACCGACGTCTACCGCGAGGGCATCACCGAGGTGTCGGCGGCCGACGTCGCGGCGGCACGCGAGATGGACTCCGTCGTCAAGCTCCTGGCGATCTGCGAGCACACCGACAAGGGCGTCAGCGTCCGCGTGCACCCGGCGATGATCCCGCGCTCGCACCCGCTGGCGGGGGTCCGCGAGGCGTTCAACGCCGTCTTCGTCGAGGCGGACGCCGCCGGTGAGCTGATGTTCTACGGCAGGGGCGCCGGCGGCGACCCGACGGCCTCGGCGGTGCTCGGTGACCTCGTCGCCGTCGCGCGCCACCGCGTCGGGGGTGGCCTCGGGCCGGGGGAGTCGAGCTATGCCGACCTGCCCGTCCTGGCGATGGGCGACGCCCAGACGAGGTACCACATCAGCCTCGACGTCGAGGACCGGTCGGGTGTCCTCGCCCAGGTCGCAGCCGCCTTCGCCGACCACGACGTGTCGATCGAGACGGTGCGCCAGCAGCTCGTCCCCGCCGGCGACGGCGAGGCGGCCAGGGCCAACCTCATCATCGTCACGCACACGGCGAGCGACGCCGCGCTCTCGTCCACGGTCGAGCGCCTGCGCACGCTCGACGTCGTCCGTGGCGTCAACTCCGTCATGCGCGTGGAAGGTTCGTGATGGCCCACCAGTGGCGCGGAGTGATCCGCGAGTACGCCGACCGCCTCCCCATGCTCGAGGGCGCGCCCGTCGTCACGCTCCACGAGGGTGGGACGCCGCTCATCCACGCGGAGAAGCTCTCCGAGCTCGTCGGCGCCGAGGTGCACCTCAAGTACGAGGGCCTCAACCCCACCGGCTCGTTCAAGGACCGCGGCATGACCACGGCGATCAGCGTCGCCGCCCGCAAGGGGGCCAAGGCCGTCATCTGTGCGAGCACGGGCAACACGAGTGCGTCGGCCGCCGCCTACGCCACGAAGGCCGGCATGACGTGCGGCGTCCTGGTGCCCGACGGCAAGATCGCGATGGGCAAGTTGAGCCAGGCGATCGCCCACGGGGCCACGTTGCTGCAGGTGGACGGCAACTTCGACGACTGCCTCACCCTGGCGCGCAAGCTCGCCGAGGCCTATCCCGTCGAGCTCGTCAACTCGGTCAACCCCGCCCGCATCGAGGGCCAGAAGACCGCGAGCTTCGAGGTCGTCGACGCGCTCGGCGACGCCCCGGACATCCACTGCCTCCCGGTCGGCAACGCCGGCAACATCACGGCGTACTGGCGTGGCTACCGCGAGTACCTCGCCCAGCCCGTCACCGACGCGCCCGCGGGACCGGCCACGCACCTGCCGAGGATGTGGGGCTTCCAGGCCGCCGGTGCCGCGCCGATCGTCCTCGGCCACCCGGTCGACCACCCCGAGACGATCGCGACCGCGATCCGCATCGGCAACCCCGCCTCGTGGGAGCAGGCGGTCGCCGCCCGCGACGAGTCAGGGGGCCGCATCGAGGCCGTCACCGACGAGCAGATCCTCGACGCCCATCGCTACCTCTCGTCGCAGGAGGGTGTCTTCGTCGAGCCCGGCTCGGCTGCGTCGGTCGCCGGCCTGCTGGCGAGCCACGCCGCGGGGCTCGTGCCGTCCGGGGCGCGCATCGTGTGCACCGTGACCGGCCACGGGCTCAAGGACCCCCAGTGGGCGCTGCGCACCGCCGACGGGAGCGACGTCGTGCCGACCCGCGTCTCGGTCGATGCCTTCTCGGCGGCCCAGGCCCTGGGTCTCGAGGGCTGACCGCGTGAGCCGGGTGCCCGCGGGCCGCTCCGTCAGCGTGCGGGTGCCGGCGAGCAGCGCCAACCTCGGTCCGGGCTTCGACTCCATCGGCCTGGCCCTCGGCCTCTGGGACGACTACGTCGTCTCGACGTCCGAGGAAGCCGGTCTCGACATCGAGGTCACCGGCGAGGGTGCGGCCGACGTGCCCACCGACGGGCGGCACCTCGTGCACGCCACCATGCAGCACACGTGGCGCGCACTCGGGGCCGAGCCGCCCCCGGGCCTGCACATCCAGGCCACCAACGGTGTCCCGCACAGCCGCGGGCTGGGTTCGTCGGCGACGGCGATCGTCGCGGGCGTTATTGCCGCACAAGCGCTTTCGTGGGGCGCAGAGGGGAACGGGTATGCCGCGTGGCCGGCTCCCGGTGCCACCGTGCCC
This sequence comes from Terrabacter sp. Ter38, assembly GCF_024519435.1. Classification (GTDB taxonomy): domain Bacteria; phylum Actinomycetota; class Actinomycetes; order Actinomycetales; family Dermatophilaceae; genus Terrabacter. The sequence continues at coordinate 825,205 of NZ_JALJRZ010000001.1, read as the reverse complement.
GTCGACCTCGGGCTGGCGACGCACCTGTCGAGCGAGCTCGAGGGGCACCCCGACAATGCGTCCGCAAGCGTGCACGGCCGCCTCACGGTGAGCTGGATGCCGGACGGCAGTGGCCTCGACCGCGGCGAACGCACCGTCACGGCCTGTCTCGACCCGCACCCCGACGTCGAGGTCGTCGTCTTCGTCCCCGAGACCCAGCTCGCGACGCGCTCGGCCCGCGCCGTGCTGCCCGCCAGGGTCTCGCTCGCGGCGGCTGCCGCCGGCGCCGGACGCGCCGCCCTGCTCGTGCATGCACTGACGGCCGACCCCTCGCACCTGCATGCCGCGACCCGCGACTGGCTCCACCAGGAGGCCCGGCGCCCCTCCTATCCGGCCACGATGGAGCTCGTCGACCTCCTCCGCTCGCAGGGGCACGCTGCCGTCGTGTCGGGGGCCGGTCCGAGCGTCCTCGTCCTCACGACGACCCATGCCGCGGTCGACGTGCAGGCTGGGCCCCTCGCCGCCCGGTGGGAGCGGCTCACGCCCGGCGTGCCGGCACGCGGCGCCACGGTGCACGTTCGCTGAGGCGCGACATCCGTGACCTCCCTCACCCGCGGGAAGGCCCCTGGGTGGTATTCTGAGCCCGCACCACTCGCCGCGACACCGCAGGCCGGTGCACCACCCCCACACTGAGGCGAAATCCTTTGTCTCTGGGCGCGTTCTGCGCCGAAGTGGATCTCAGACGGCCAGGTCACCTGGTCCAAGTCCGGCCCGCTGGAATGTCCCGGGCCGCAAACGAGGGGGAAGGATCCTTCGTGTCAGAAACAACCACCCGTCCGCTCTCTGGCCTGTCGGCCATGAAGCTGGACGAGCTCAAGGGCGTCGCGTCGTCGATGGGCATCACCGGCACGACGAAGATGCGCAAGAGCGACCTCGTCGAAGCGATCAAGGCGCGCCAGTCGGGCGGCTCCTCAGCTCCGTCGACGCCCTCGTCGGCGCCCTCGTCGTTGCCGACGGGCTCCGACGCCGAGGCCGCCACGGAGGCCGCCCCGGCCCGTGCCTCGCGCCGGGTCAGCCGCCCGGCGGGCTCCGCCACGAAGGCCGAGGCGACTACCGAGTCCTCCACCACGACGTCCACCGAGTCGGCCGGCCAGGCGCCCGTCGACGATCGCGCACAGAGCCGGGAAGAGGTCCCGTCCGGGGACCGGGCCCCGCGTGCCGAGCGAGGTGCCCGCGGCTCCCGTGAGAACCGTGCGTCGCGTGCGGACGCCCAGGACCCCACGTCGTCCGAGCGGGCCGACGCCGGCGACCAGCAGGCGTCCGACGGTGACGACCACGAGGGTCGTCAGGGTGACCGGAGTCGCGGACAGCAGTCCGACCGCGGTCAGCAGGGCGACCGTCAGCAGGGCGACCGTCAGCAGTCGCGTCAGCAGGATCGTCAGCAGGGCGACCGTCAGCAGGGCGACCGTCAGCAGTCGCGTCAGCAGGGCGACCGTCAGCAGGGCGACCGTCAGCAGGACCGCCAGGACCGCCAGCAGGGCGACCGTCAGCAGGACCGCCAGGACCGCCAGCAGGGCGACGTGAACGACCAGGGCCGTGGTCAGCAGTCGCCGTACGACGACGAGGGTGGCAGCCGTCGCAGCCGCAACCGCCAGCGCAGCCGGGACCGCAAGCGTGGCCGCGGGCGTGAGGGTGGGCAGGACTGGAACGACGCCGACCTGCAGGTCGGCGACGATGACGTGCTCGTCCCCGTCGGCGGCATCCTCGACGTCCTCGACAACTACGCCTTCGTCCGCACGTCCGGCTACCTCGCCGGTCCGAACGACGTCTACGTGCCGCTGGGCATGGTCAAGAAGAACGGTCTGCGCAAGGGCGACGCGGTCACCGGAGCCGTCAAGGCGCTGCGCGACGGCGAGCAGCCCTCGGGCAACGTCGGACGCCAGAAGTTCAACGCGCTCGTCCGCCTCGACACGGTCAACGGCCAGACGCCGGAGGAGGCCGCCAAGCGCGTCGACTTCGGCAAGCTGACGCCGCTCTACCCGCAGCAGCGGCTGCGCCTCGAGACCGAGCCCAACGTCCTGACGACGCGGATCATCGATCTCGTCGCGCCCATCGGCAAGGGCCAGCGCGGCCTCATCGTCGCCCCGGCCAAGGCCGGCAAGACGATGATCATGCAGACCCTCGCCAACGCGATCACGACGAACAACCCGGAGTGCCACCTCATGGTCGTCCTCGTCGACGAGCGCCCGGAGGAGGTCACCGACATGCAGCGCGCCGTCAAGGGCGAGGTCATCTCCTCGACCTTCGACCGGCCGGCCGAGGACCACACGACGGTCGCCGAGCTCGCCATCGAGCGCGCCAAGCGCCTCGTCGAGCTCGGGCACGACGTCGTCGTGCTCCTCGACTCGATCACCAAGCTGGGCCGTGCCTACAACCTCGCCGCGCCGGCGAGCGGCCGGATCCTCTCCGGTGGTGTCGACTCGGCTGCGCTCTACCCGCCGAAGAAGTTCTTCGGGGCCGCGCGCAACATCGAGAACGGCGGCTCGCTCACGATCCTCGCGACGGCCCTCGTCGAGACCGGCTCGAAGATGGACGAGGTGATCTTCGAGGAGTTCAAGGGCACCGGCAACATGGAGCTGCGCCTGAGCCGCGACCTGGCCAACCGCCGGATCTTCCCGGCCGTCGACATCAACAGCTCGGGCACGCGCCGCGAGGAGATCCTCCTCGCGAGCGAGGAGCTGAAGATCATGTGGAAGCTACGCAGGGTCCTCGGCGGCCTCGACGCGCAGCAGGCCATCGAGCTGCTCATCGACCGCCTCAAGAAGACGCGGACGAACTACGAGTTCCTCACCCAGGTCCAGCAGACGAGCGGCTCCAAGCTCGACGACGAGTCCTGACCGACCACCGGACGGGGACGGCGCCAATCGGCGCCGTCCCCGTTCGGCGTTTCATGGGCTATTCGGGCCAAATGTTCCTAAAATGGATTCACCACCCCGAATCCACCATGGAGAACCATGTCTGCGCCCGCCGGCGACCCTGATGCCAGCCCCGTCCGTGTCCTCGTGGCCGATGACGACGCAGACATCCGAGACCTCGTCGAGTTCAAGCTGACCCAGGCGGGGTATGCCGTCGAGGCTGTTTCCGACGGCATCAGCGCGTGGGAGGCATTCGCAGCCAACCCGCCGCAGCTGGCGGTGCTCGACGTCATGATGCCCGGCCTGTCCGGCATCGACGTCCTCCGCAAGATCCGCGAGAGCGAGTTCTCCACGGTCCCGGTGCTGCTGCTCAGCGCCAAGTCGCGCGACTCCGACGTCGACACCGGTTTCGCGGTCGGGGCCGACGACTACGTCATCAAGCCGTTCAGCCCGCGCGAGCTGCTCCATCGCGTCAACGGCATGCTCGCCCGGGCCCGATGAGGGGCGGGCCGTCGTGATCATCGGCGGGGCGCTGCTCGTCGGTGCCACGGTCGTCATCCTCGGCGGGTGCCTGTTGCTCATCCTCGCCGTCGTCGCGGTCCGCGCGCGACGGCACAGCCGCACCCAGCGCGACGAGATGCTGCTCTCTCCGCTCCGGCGGCCCCTCATCACGGTGGCCTCGGGCGAGGACGACGACGGTGCGGCCGCAGAGCAGCTGACGTGGGCGGCCGGCGTCTCGCGCGCCGTGCTCGATCGCAACATCGTCGAGCTGCTCACCAAGATCCGCGGCGTCCCCGCCGAGCAGCTCGTCCACGTGCTCGAGGTCCATGGCGCGGTCGACGCCGCCGTGGCGGAGATGTCGAGCCGTTCCGCCGTCAAGCGAGCCCGGGCCGCCCAGCTGCTCGGGCTCGCGCGTGCCGGACAGACGGTCCCGCTCCTCATCGATGCTCTGGGCGACGAGGCGGTCGAGGTGCGCAACAGCGCCGCCTACGCCCTCGGGCTCATCGGCGACCCTGCGGCCGCCGGGCCGGTGCTGGCCGCGATCGGTGCGCCCGACCGCGGGCTGCCTGCGGCGACGGCAGCCGAGGCCCTGCAGTCGATGGGGGTCGGCATCTCCGAGGTGCTGCGCGACGGGATGGCCGACCCCAACGCCCGCACCCGCATGGTCGCCGCCCACCTCAGCGGCGAACGCAGCTTCACCCGTGGGCTCCCGGAGCTGCGTGGACTGCTCGACGCCGACCCCGACCTGACGGTCCGCGAGACGAGCGCATCGGCCATCGGCCGCCTCGGCCGACGTGAGGACGTCGGCATCCTCGTGCGCCACACGGTGCCCTCCGAGCCGCTGGAGCTGCGCCGGGCCTGCGTCATCGCCCTCGGCGACCTCGGTGAGGCGGAGGCGATCCCCGCGCTCGCCGTCCTGCTCGACGACTCGGACCCGCGCCTGGCCGAGCTCGCCGCGACGGCCCTGCTGTCGATGGGTCCCGGCGGCCGCGACGCCTTGGCGGGCCACGAGAACGACCCCGCCGTGCGCTCCGCGCGCCTGCTGGCAAGCCTGCAGAAGGCATCTGCATGAGCTGGGACGGCTTCGTCGAGGGGCTGCGGTCCTTCGTCCTGTGGAGCATGGACGTCACCGCGGTGCCGATCATCGTCTACTTCATCCTCATCAACACCTCGCTGCTCGTGCTCATCGTGCTGGCCTACCTCGGGTTCCGCGCCCAGCAGCGTCGTCGGTCGACGGCGGTCACGTGGCAGGGAGCGGGCCTGGCCCCCGGGGTGTCGCTCCTCGTCCCGGCCTACAACGAGGAGGCCGGCATCGTCATGGCGGTCAAGTCGTTCCTCACGCTGCGCTACCCGCGGCACGAGGTCGTCGTCGTCGACGACGGCAGCAGCGACCAGACCTTCGCCCGCCTCGCGGAGGCCTTCGACCTCGTGCAGGTCCCGCGCGAGCTGCCGCACGAGATCCCGATCCGGGCCAAGGTGCTCGGCATCTTCGTCCCGCGCGACGGCCGCACGCGCCTCGTCGTCGTCCGCAAGGAGAACTCCGGCCGCTCGGAGGCGATCAACGTCGCGATCAACGCCGCGAGCGAGCCGCTCGTCGCCATGATCGACGGGGACTCCATCCTCGAGCCCGACGGCCTGCTCCACGTCACCCGTCCTTTCGCCGACGACCCCACGCGCATGGTCGCGACCGGTGGCGCCATCCGGCCGGTCAACGGCAGCCGGGTGGTGTCGGGCCGCATCGTGCGCGTCGAGATGCCGCAGACGTGGATCCCCCGCATCCAGCTCGTCGAGTACCTCCGGGCCTTCCTCCTCGGCCGCACCGGGTGGTCGCGCCTCGGCGGTCTCATCCTCATCAGCGGGGCCTTCGGTCTCTTCCGGCGCGACGTCGTCGTCGAGGTCGGCGGTCTCGACCCGAACAGCATCGGCGAGGACTTCGAGCTCGTCATGCGCATCCACAAGCGACTGCGCGACGAGGGCCGCGACTACTCCATCGAGTTCGTGCCCGAGCCGGTGTCCTGGACCGAGGTCCCGGTCACCGCGAAGGTGCTGCGCAACCAGCGCCGCCGGTGGCACCGGGGTCTCTGGGAGACGCTCTGGGCCTACCGCTCGATGCTCTTCCGCCCGAAGTACGGCCGCATCGGCTGGCTCGCGCTGCCCTACTACTGGCTCTTCGAGCTGTTCGCACCGCTGCTCGAGCTCTTCGGGATCATCATCGTGCCGCTCGCGCTGGCGCTCGGCATCGTCAACGTGCCCTTCGCGATCCTCTTCCTCGTGCTCGCCTACGGGTATGCCGTGCTCGTCACGCTGGCTGCGATGGTCGTCGACGAGTGGGCCTTCCACAAGCACGACCGGTGGCGTGCCGTCTGGCAGACCATCGCGGCCTCGATCCTCGAGAACATCGGCTACCGCCAGGCCACCGTGTGGTGGCGCCTCGAGGGGTGGTGGTCGAGCCTGCGCGGGAAGAAGCACGTCTGGGGAGTCATGACTCGCACGGGCTTCGACGAGGACCCGGCGTGACGGGCGGCCTGCCGGTCGTCTCGAGGCGTTCCGTCGGCAGCCAGATCCGGCTGCTCATCGGCATCCTCGTCGTCCTCGTGCCGATCGGCGCCATCATCTCGGTGGCCACGATCCACTCGCAGGGAGCCTCGGTGCGCGCCCTGACGCTCGCGCTGGGCCCGGCGCGCGAGGCCAACAGTGCGGTGCTGCTCGACATGACCCGCGCCGAGGGCGCCTGGCGCGAGAAGGTCGTCGGCGTCCCGGCCCCCCTCGACCCGCTCTCCCTGCGCGCCCCGATCGAGCAGGAGCTGGCCGACGTCGAGACGGGCACGCAGCACCTGGAGCTCGCAGCCGAGGACCGGGCCAGGTTCGCACCGCTCGTCGCGGCGCAGCGCACCGCCGTGGAGGGCTGGTACACCGCCGCCGAGGCCTCGCTCGCGAACGTCCCCAGCGGTCCTCCGACAGCGACCCCGACGGGACCGCCGCCCAGCACCCCCGCGCCGGCAAGCACCGGCACCGCACCGACCACCCCCGAGGCGCAGCAGCGCACGCGGGTCGAGACGGCATACGCCGCCTTCCAGAGCGCCAACGGCGCGCTCGAGGAAGCCATCCGCTCCCAGCGCGACACCGCCCGGGTCGAGTCGCGCGAGGCGACCGGCATCACGTCGGGCGTCATCATCGCCGTCGCGGCCGTCGTCGTCCTCGTGCTGATCGCGGCGGGCTTCGGCATGGACCGTGCGGTCGGCCTCCCGCTCGCCCGACTGCGTGAGGTCGTGCGCCGGCAGGCCGAGGAGGACGTCATCGCGATGGCCAACCAGGAGGAGGGCGCGCTCGAGGTCCGCATGCTCGCGCGCGACTTCAACGACCTGACGCGCGCCAACGCCCGCCTCGTCGACCAGCAGGCCGCGGTGCTCGAGATGCAGGAGCTCGTCCTCGACGTCGGCCGGGGCGCGCGGTCGGCCGTCGACGTCCACGAGGCGCTGCAGCGGGTCACCACCAAGCTCGGTGCGGGTCTGGGCGCCGACCGCGTGCTCCTCTACACGCTGGGCGACGACGGACAGACGATCGAGGACCGCCTCCAGTGGCACACCGACGACCTGCCCGACCTGCCGCCGCTGCCGCGCTCGCTCGCCCAGCAGGTGGGTGCCGTCAACGACGAGCTGCGCCGCGACGTGGGCTTCTTCGACCTCGGGGACCTGCTGGCCCACCAGGCCTACGACGACGAGCGTTCCCGCGCCTTCCACCGCGCCACCGGGGCCCGGTCCCTGCTCATGCTCCCGGTCGGCACGGGCGGCCGCGGCCTCGGCATCCTGTCGGTGATGATGGTGAGCGCGCCGCGCCGCTGGCACCGCCACGAGATCCAGGCCGCGCAGCAGTGCGCGGCCATCGCCGCCCAGTCGATCGTTGCCCTGCGCCTGTCGCAGATGCAGGACGAGCAGGTGCGACGCCTCACCGAGCTCGACCGTCAGAAGACCGACTTCATGGCGACCGTCAGCCACGAGCTGCGCACCCCGCTGACCTCGATCAGCGGCTACCTCGAGCTGCTCGTCGATGGCGACTTCGGCGAGGTCTCCGACGGCCAGCACGTCGCCCTCGACATCATCGGGCGCAACGCGACCCGGCTGCGCGGGCTCATCGAGGACCTCCTCGTCCTCAACAAGATCGAGATCAGCGGCCTGCAGGCAGTGTCCGAGGAGGTTGCCGTCCGTGACCTCCTGCGCACGGTCACCGAGACGATGGAGCCGGTGGCCGCCGCCGGGGGAGTGCAGCTGCTCTGCACCGACGTGCCCGACGACCTCGTCGTCCGGGTCGACCGAGGACAGGTGGAGCGGGCGCTGATCAACCTCGGCTCCAACGCCGTGAAGTTCACCCCCGAGGGCGGCCAGGTGCTGCTGTCGGCCGAGCGCTCCGGTGACTCCACGATCATTTCCGTGCACGACACCGGCATCGGCATCCCGGCCAGCGACCTCGCGCGCCTGTCGGAGCGTTTCTTCCGCGCCGGCAACGCCACGGCCGCGGCCATCCCCGGCACCGGCCTCGGACTCGCGATCGTGCGTGCCATCGTCGAGGGCCACGGCGGCGAGCTCGTCATCGCGTCGGTCGAGGGGGAGGGGACCACGATGCAGGTCGTGCTCCCCGTCGCCCAGCCGGCTGCCGTCCCGGCGCGGCGGTGAAACGGGCTCGAGTCGCGTCCTGGTAGCGGGCCGGCGACGCCCCGGCGTGGCTGCCGGGCGTTCAGAAGCAACCACCTCTCGGGCGCTCGCGCAGTCCCAGCGTGACCGTCCATCCGGTCGACGGGTCGTGCAGCACCGTCGGGGACGGCGCCCTGCGCGTCGTCGACCGCGGCCCGGTGCTCGTCGTCCGGGGTGAGCGGGCCGCGCCCGTGCGTGCGTCGAGGGACCACCGCTCGGTGTCCCAGACGGCCTCCCCGGTGATCGCCGCAACCGTCGTCCGCGGGTACCACACCTCGACCTGCACGTCGCGGCCCACGCGCCGCACGCTGACGTCTGCGGGGGCGGCGGGGCGGGTCGGGAGCGAGCGCCAGGTCACCGAGCGGGAGCCGAGGTCCACGCCGAGGACCGAGCCGTCGGAGCCGGGGACGACGACGTGCGTCTCGTCGGCAGCCACGAGGCGCTGCAGGCGCCAGGCCCCGACGGGGAGCGGGACCTCGACGGAGTCCCATGAGTCGGACCCGGGTGACCAGGCGACGAGCGACTGACCCCGCACCCCCACGATCCCGCCGCGGGTGACGACGGCCGACGAGCGGTAGCCCAGGTCTGCGTCCTCGTCCGGCGGCGACCCCTGCCACGACCAGCCGCCCACGGCGCCGTCGAGCCGCTCGGCGGCCACGATCGCGTCGCCCTCGGCAGGTGTCCCGACGGCATACCTCTGGACGACGCCGATGACCTGGACGAGGTCGGACGGCGTCGAGACGGCACCGGAGGCGACGTCGACGACGTGGGTGGCGTGACAGCCGACGACGAGGACGTGCCCGTTGCTGACGACCGGGGGCTCCGAGAGCAGGTCGGCCACCGTCGTCGTCCAACGGACCGCGCCGGACGGGTCGGTGCCGGTGAGGCGTCCGGCCTCGGCGGCAGGCACGTCGGGACAGTCGTCGAAGGCGCAGTCCGCGCCCGAGCAGGCCGTGGCCGCGAGCAGCACGGCGACCGCTCCGACCACCGCCGCGCGGTGGCGGGCCACTCTGGCCCTGACCATCATGACTGCCTCCCTGTCGCCGGTCCCCCCCCGTCGTCGATGAAAGACACCTGTGGGGACCGGATCGATGCACGTCGCGCCGGCCGCCGAGGGGTCGCGCGGGGAATGCCGAGGGCCTCCCGTGCGTTTGGGAGGAGGTGCGCCTTTCTGGCACACTCTTCCTTTGGACCGGTTCACGGGAGAGCAGCTCCCCAGCGTGAGCAGCGATGACACCGACCCGGCCGACTACCTCAAGGAGACAACGTTGAAGAAGGACCTTCACCCCGAGTACGTCGAGACCACGGTGACCTGCACCTGTGGCAGCACGTTCGTCACGCGCAGCACCGAGACCTCCGGCAAGATCTCTGCCGACGTCTGCTCGCAGTGCCACCCGTTCTACACGGGCAAGCAGAAGATCCTCGACACCGGTGGCCGCGTGGCCCGGTTCGAGGCCCGTTACGGCAAGAAGGCCGCCAAGTAGGTCTCCCGCACGCCGGCTCCCACGACTTCGGTCGTCGGGAGCCGGCGTTCGTCTTACCCCGACCCGTCCCCTGAGCCGAAGGGCCCGCCGTGCTCGAATCCGTCCAGTCGATCCTCGACGAGTACGCCGAGCTCGAGCTGCAGCTCGCCGACCCCGCCGTCCACGGTGACCAGGACCTCGTCCGCACCCTCAACAAGCGGTATGCCGCCCTGGCGCCGACCGTCGCCGCCGCCCGCGAGTGGACGGCCGCCGGTGACGACCTCGCGGCCGCACGTGAGCTCGCTGCCGACGACGAGTCGTTCGCCGAGGAGGTGCCCTCGCTCGAGGCCCGCCGCGCCGCGGCCGAGGAGCACCTGCTGCGGATGCTCGTGCCCCGCGACCCCGACGACGACCGGGACGTCATCCTCGAGGTCAAGGCGGGAGAGGGCGGCGACGAGTCCGCATTGTTCGCGGGCGATCTGCTGCGGATGTACCTCCGTTACGCCGAGCAGCGCGGCTGGCGCACCGCCGTCGAGGACGCGACCGAGAGCGACCTGGGTGGCTACAAGGACGTCCGGGTCTCGGTGCGCGCCAAGAGCGCTCCCGGGCTGGGGGAGGGGCCGTGGGCCCGCCTCAAGTACGAGGGCGGCGTCCACCGGGTCCAGCGCGTGCCGGTCACCGAGAGCCAGGGGCGCATCCACACCTCGGCGGCCGGGGTCCTCGTCATGCCGGAGGCCGAGGAGGTCGAGGTGACGATCGACCCCAACGACCTGCGCATCGACGTCTACCGCAGCAGCGGGCCCGGCGGACAGAGCGTCAACACGACCGACTCGGCGGTGCGCATCACCCACCTACCCTCGGGCCTCGTCGTGTCGTGCCAGAACGAGAAGTCGCAGCTGCAGAACAAGGAGGCCGCGATGCGCGTGCTCCGGGCGCGGCTGCACCAGATGGCCAAGGACGAGGCCGACGCGGAGGCGAGCGCCGCCCGCCGTTCGCAGGTGCGCACCGTCGACCGGTCGGAGCGCATCCGGACCTACAACTTCCCCGAGAACCGGATCTCGGACCACCGCACCGGCTACAAGTCCTACAACCTCGACTCGGTGCTCGACGGCGACCTCGACCCGGTCGTGCAGTCGGCGCTCGACGCCGACGAGGCCGCCAAGCTCGCGGCGCTCGCCGAGGGTGACGGGCCGCGCGCGTGACGGACCTGCGTCAGGGTGTCCGCGCCGCCGCCGCGCGGCTCCGCGACGCGGGCGTGGCCTCCGCCGACGTCGACGCGGTCGAGCTCGCGGCCCACGTGCTCCAGGTCGACGCTTCCGAGGTCCGGCGGCTCATGGTGCTCGGCGGCCGCACCCTTCCCGGGTCGTATGCCGTCCTCGTCGACGAGCGGGCCCGCCGCGTCCCGCTGCAGCACCTGACGGGCCGTGCGCACTTCCGCAGGCTGACCCTGTCGGTGGGCCCGGGGGTCTTCGTGCCCCGGCCCGAGACCGAGGTCCTCGTCGACCTCGCGCTCGTCGAGGTCGACCGGCTGTCGGCAGGGGGCGCCGAGGCCGTCCGGCTCGTCGACCTCTGCTCGGGCTCCGGCGCGATTGCCCTGTCCGTCAAGGCGGAGCGGCCGGAGACCGACGTGCGCGGTCTCGAGCTGTCGCCCGACGCCTGCGCCTGGTCGGTGGCCAACCGCGACCGCCTGGGCCTCGACGTCCGGCTCGAGCGAGGCGACGCGACGCAGCCCTGCTTCGAGGACTGGTCGCGTGCCGTCGACGTCGTGACCGTCAACCCGCCGTACATTCCCGTCGGTGCCGTGCCCGTCGACCCCGAGGTGCGTGACCACGACCCCGATGTCGCGCTCTACGGCGGCAGCGAGGACGGGCTCGCGATCCCGCTCGCGGTGGCCCGCACGGCCGCCCGGCTGCTCCGTCCCGGTGGCCTCGTCCTCGTCGAGCACGCCGACTCGCAGGGCGAGAGCCTGCCGCGCCGCCTCGCGGCGACGGGGGAGTGGACCGACGTCACCGACCACCACGACCTGTCCGGCCGGCCGCGGGTCACCGTGGCGCGCCGCTCGGTCTGACCCGCGGGTCGGCCCGCCGCCCGGCGGGTCGAACGCGCCCCAGTAGGCTCTGCCCGTGAGCGAGCGCTACGACTGCACCGACCCCGAGGGCCGTGCCGAGGGCATCCCGGCCGCGGCCTCGGCCGTCCGACGCGGCGAGATCGTCGTCCTGCCGACCGACACGGTCTACGGCATCGGCTGCGACGCCTTCGACGCGACTGCCGTCGCGTCCGTCCTCGCGGCCAAGGGCCGCGGCCGCGACATGCCGCCGCCGGTCCTCATCCCGACGGCGCGCACGGCGCAAGGTCTCGCGACGCAGGTGCCCGACTACGCCCAGCGGCTCATGGAGAAGTTCTGGCCCGGACCGCTGACGCTCGTGCTCAAGGCGCAGACGTCGCTGCACTGGGACCTCGGCGAGACCAACGGGACCGTGGCCCTGCGCGTGCCCGCTCACGAGCTCACCCTCGAGCTGCTCGGCGACATCGGTCCCATGGCGGTCACGAGCGCCAACACGACCGGCGACCCCGCGGCCCGCACGGTCGACGAGGCCGTCGGGATGCTCGGCGAGTCCGTCGGGGTCTACCTCGACGGCGGCCCGGCCGGCGAGGGACAGCCGTCGACCATCGTCGACTGCACCGGGGAGACCCCCGTCACCCTGCGGCTCGGTGCCGTGAGCCAGGAGGAGCTCGACGAGGCCCTCGTGCCCGACCCCGTCCTCGAGGCGCCCGAGCCCGACGCCGTGCCGGCCGCCGAGGCCGACGCGACGCCCGCGGCGGACCCCGCGACCGAGCCGGACCCGGAGGCCGACGTCGAGCCGGGAGGCCAGACACCGGCGGAGGCCTCCGTGCCAGCCGATGACGTGCTCGTCGAGTCCACGTCGGACGAGCCTGCCGAGGCCATGTCGGACGAGCCTGCCGAGGCCATGTCGGACGAGCCTGCCGAGACGCTCGGTGAGTGGCACGACGTGGCCACGACCGAGCGGCCGTCCGACGGTGCCAGCACGACGCAATAGAGTTGGCTCGCGCTCGCGCCCCACTCCCGACCCACCCGGAGAACTCCCATGGCTGACGACACGTTCTACGGCTCCGACTTCGGTGCCCTGCAGTCCTTCGACCCCGACATCGCCGGGGTGCTCATCTCGGAGCTCGACCGCATCCGCGGAGGACTGCAGCTCATCGCGAGCGAGAACATCAGCTCGCCCGCGGTCCTGACGGCGCTCGGGTCGACGTTGTCGAACAAGTACGCCGAGGGCTACCCCGGGCGCCGCTACTACGGCGGCTGCTCCGAGGTCGACAAGGCCGAGTCGATCGCGATCGAGCGCGCCAAGGCCCTCTTCGGCGCCGACCACGCCAACGTCCAGGCGCACTCCGGCGCGAGCGCCAACCAGGCCGTCTACGGCGCCTTCATGGCACCTGGCGACACGATCCTCGCGATGGCGCTGCCGATGGGCGGCCACCTGACGCACGGCACCAAGGTCTCCTTCTCCGGCAAGTGGTTCAACGCCGTGCACTACGGGGTCGACCAGCAGACCGAGAACATCGACTACGACCAGGTCGAGGCGCTCGCCCGTGAGCACCGTCCCAAGGTCATCTGTGCCGGCGGCTCGGCCATCCCGCGTCTCATCGACTTCGAGCGCTTCCGCGCCATCGCCGACGAGGTCGGCGCGATCCTCTGGGTCGACGCCGCCCACTTCATCGGTCTCGTCGCGGGCAAGGCCATCCCCTCACCCGTGCCGTACGCCGACGTCGTCACCTTCACGACGCACAAGGTGCTGCGCGGCCCGCGCTCCGGCGCCCTCGTCTGCAAGGCCGAGCACGCGGCCGCCATGGACAAGGCGATCTTCCCGATGATGCAGGGCGGCCCGCAGATGCACACCATCGCGGCCAAGGCGGTCAACTTCAAGGAGGCCGCGACGCCCGAGTACGCCCAGTACGCCACGGACGTCATCGCCAACAGCCAGCAGCTCGCGGCCAGCCTGCTGGAGCTCGGCATCCGACCGACGACGGGCGGCACCGACACCCACCTGGCGCTGCTCGACCTCCAGGGGGTCGGTGTCACCGGCAAGGAGGCCGAGGAGCGGGCCGACGCGGCGGGCATCGTGCTGAACAAGAACGCCATCCCCTTCGACCCGCAGAAGCCCAACATCGCCTCGGGTATCCGCGTCGGCACGCCGTCGGTCACGACCCAGGGCATGGGCCTGGAGGAGATGAAGCAGATCGCCTCGCTCATCCACCGCGCCGTCACCGAGGGTGACGCCGACCCCGACCACGCGGTGAGCAAGGACGTCCGTGCGGAGGTCACCGATCTCGTGACGCGCTTCCCGGCATACCCTCGCTGAGTCAGTCCCCCGCCAGCGTCGGCGCCCGAGCGAAGGTCGGTAGGTGCACGAGTACGTCCTCGTCCTCATCGTGGCCGCTGCGGTCACGTACCTCGCCACACCCTTCGTCCGGAGCCTCGCCGTCGCGACCGGGGCGTTCACGGCCGTCCGTGAGCGCGACGTCCACACGACCCCGATCCCGCGGCTCGGGGGAGTCGGGATCTACATCGGCTTCGTGGCCGCGGCGCTCGTGGCCAGGGCGCTGCCCTACCTCGGGACGCTCTTCTCGACGAAACAGATCTTCGGCGTCGTCGCCGCAGCCGGCATCGTGTGCCTGCTCGGGGCGTTCGACGACATCCGTGAGCTCGACTGGCTGACCAAGCTGGCGGGACAGATGCTCGCCGCGGGCCTGATGGCCTACACCGGGGTGCAGCTGCTGTCACTTCCGATCTTCGGCACGACCATCCTGCCGACCCCGGTCCTCGTGCTCTTCACGGTGCTCGTCGTCATCGCCTCGACGAACGCCGTCAACTTCATCGACGGGCTCGACGGGCTCGCCGCGGGGGTCGTCTGCATCGCGGCATTCGCCTTCTTCGTCTACAGCTACATCGTGTCGCGGTCGTTCGTGCCGGCCAACGTGTTCTCGACCGCGACCTTCATCTCGGCCGCCCTCGTGGGCTGCTGTGCCGGCTTCCTGCCGCACAACTTCCATCCGGCGCGACTCTTCATGGGCGACTCGGGAGCGCTGACCCTGGGCCTGCTGCTGTCGGCCGCGACGATCACCCTGACCGGCAACGTCGACCCGGGAGAGGTCAGCGCCAACGACGTGTCGGCCGCCTTCCTGCCGATCCTCGTCCCGCTCGCGGTCCTGCTGCTGCCGCTGCTCGACATGCTGCTCGCCGTGGTCCGGCGCACCCGTGCCGGCCAGCGACCGTGGCACCCCGACGCGATGCACCTGCACCACCGCATGCTGCGCATCGGCCACGGCCACCGCCGTGCCGTGCTCATCCTCTACCTGTGGGCCGCCATCGTCGCCCTGGGTTCGGTGTCCTTCGTCATCTGGGACGGCCCCCGTCCGCTCGCGGTCGTGGGGGCGGCCGCCGCGATGGGTGTCGTGCTCACCGTCTGGCTTCCGCGGTGGAGGCCCTCCGAGCGCTTGTGATAGCATTCACAAGCACCTGAGGGGAGTCTGGGAAGACCGCCACAGGAGCCCGGAAGTCCTTTCCACGCAAGCGATCCGAGCACCATCCGGATCAGCCCGAACCCCGCCCGCACTACGCCTCACGACGCACCCAGGCAGGTTTTCTTGAGCGCCACACCGGCACGCGACGCATCACAGTCAGATGCCTTCGCGCAGCTCCTCCGGGGCTCCCTGCTGCCGACGGCCGTGGCCGGCCTCGTCTGCGTCGTCGTCGGGCTCGTCTCGAGCCCCAAGGCCGCCTGGTCGGCCGCGCTCGGCGCCGCCATCGTCCTCTTCTTCTTCAGCCTGACGCTGCTCGTCATGAAGCGCACGGCCGACCTGCCGCCCACGACGACGATGATGATCGTCATGGTCACCTACACCGTCAAGGTGCTGGTGCTCGGCGTCGTCATGTTCGCGCTGCGCGACGTCACGTGGGCCTCGGGCTTCGCGATCGGCCTGTCGATCACGGTGTGCGCCGTCGTCTGGCTCTTCTTCGAGATGCGCGCCTACAAGCGCCTGCGGATCTTCGCGTACGACCCCGACGGCGCGGCCTCGCTCGACGCGACGCCCGACGCGACGCCCGACTCGACGCCCGACTCGACGCCCGAGGCGGCACCCCACCGGGAGCCGCGTGATGAGCCGTGACACGGGAGGTCGACATGACCACACCACCGACGCCGGAGCCCGGCGACTCGAGCGAGCCCACGGCGCCCAGCGAGCCGAGCGAGCCCTCTGCGGAGGACAAGGCCGAGGAGCTGCGCCGGTTCAACACCCGCGAGCAGGACTCCGCCTGGCGTGCCGTCGCGTACATGCTCACGGGTCCGCTCATCTACGGCGGTCTCGGTGCCCTGGCCGACCACTGGCTGGGCACGACCTGGCTCGTCGGGGTAGGGATCGTGGGTGGAATGGCCCTGTCGCTCTACCTGATCTGGTTCCGATACGGTACCCATTGAGCCCGACGGCCCCCGTGCCGCACGTCAGCGCGTCGCCCGCCGGCCCGCCGACCTGGAGCCCCACCGGGAGCCCGCTCCCGAGCACCGACTCTCCATCCCTGACGCAGGTCGTCAGCCGAAGTGCCCAGAACCTACAAAGGAGTAACCCGTGAGCATCGTGGCCGCCGCCCCGACGGACTACACCGCCCCCGGCATCGAGGAGTTCTGGCAGCCCCTCTTCGGGACCGACGGGCCGTTCGCGATCACCCGCCCGATCCTGCTCATGGTCCTGGCCACCGGCCTCGTCGCGTGGTTCCTGCTCGCCACGACGAAGAAGAAGGCTCTCGTGCCCGGCCGCGGCCAGATGGGCACGGAGGCCGTCTACGGCCTCGTGCGCAACGGCATCGCCAAGGACCTCATCGGCAGCAAGGAGTTCATGCGGTTCGTCCCGCTGCTCTTCGCGCTCTTCACGACGATCCTCGTCAACAACCTGTTCGGCGTCATCCCGCCGATGAGCTACCCGACGATGAGCCGTATCGGCTTCCCGATCGCGCTGTCGCTCATCGTGTGGGTCGTCTTCCACGTCGTCGGCATGCGCAAGCACGGCTTCATCGGCTACTGGAAGTCGCTCGTGCCCGCCGGTCTTCCCAAGGCCATGATCCCCGCGATCTTCTTCCTCGAGCTCATCACCGACCTCTTCACGCGCCCGGTCACCCTCGCCCTGCGACTCTTCGGCAACATGTTCGCCGGCCACATCCTCATCGTCCTGTTCATCACGGGTGGCTGGTACATGCTCACCAACGGCGGCATCCTCGTCCTCGCCGGCGGCGTCACGTGGATCTTCGCCTTCGTCATGACGCTCTTCGAGATCCTGGTCCAGTTCCTCCAGGCCTACGTCTTCACCCTGCTGGCCGCCCTCTACATCGGCGGCGCGGTCGCCGACGAGCACTGAGGCAGCGGTCTCCCTGCGCCTCCGGCGCCCCACGAACTGCACCACCGCACAAGCACCACACCCCAGCTTCGCCCCCGCCCGTCTGGTAACCGCCAGCCGGACAAGACAAGAAGGAATGGAATAAACATGACTGGCAACATCGCCATCCTCGGTTACGGCCTCTCCGCCATCGGCCCCGGTATCGGTGTCGGTCTGATCTTCGCCGCCTACATCAACGGCGTCGCCCGTCAGCCCGAGGCTCGCGGCATGCTGCAGCCGATCGCCTTCCTGGGCATGGCCATCACCGAGGCGCTCGCCATCTTCGGTATCGCGCTCGCGTTCGTCTTCAAGGGCTGACGCCCCTTTCCGGGGCAGCCCGAAGCATCGATCGTCTTTCTCTCTAGGAGAACCTCATGCAAGCAGTGACCGTGACCGCCGAGGGCGGCGAGGGCGGCTTCTGGGCCACCGCGGCACCGATCATCCCGCACCCGCTCGAGTTCTTCTTCGGCCTGGCGTGCTTCGCGATTCTCTACGTCGTCGTGAAGCAGAAGGTCGTGCCGCGCCTCGAGCAGATCTACGCCGAGCGCACTGCTGCGATCGAGGGCGGGATGAACAAGGCCGAGGAGGCCCAGGCGCAGGCCCAGGCCGCGCTCGAGCAGTACCAGGCGCAGCTCGTCGAGGCCCGCTCCGAGGCCGCCCGCATCCGTGAGGACGCGAAGGCCCAGGGCGCGCAGATCATCGCCGAGATGCGCGAGCACGCGGCGTCCGAGGCCTCTCGGATCACCGAGACGGCGCACAAGCAGATCGAGGCCGAGCGCCAGCAGGCGGTCGTCTCGCTCCGCAGTGACGTCGGCCGCATCTCGACCGACCTCGCGAGCCGCATCGTCGGCGAGTCCCTGCACGAGGAGACCCGTCAGAAGGGCATCGTCGAGCGTTTCCTCGCCGAGCTCGAGTCGGGCGACGTCGTGCGCGAGAAGGTCGGCGGCGCCGCCGGCAGCCAGGGCGGGGACGCCTGATGCAGGGACCCTCACGCGCAGCAGCGGCGGCGAGCCGCGAGGCTCTCACCGGCGTCCTCGCTGCCGGTGCCGACCGTTCGCGGTTGGCCGAGGAGCTCTTCGCGGTCGTCGGGATCATCGACGGCAGCGCGACCCTGCGTCGCGCCGTGGCCGATCCGTCCCGCGACGGTGTCGACAAGGCCCAGCTCGCCGAGCGTCTCTTCGCGGGCAAGGTCAGCGCCGAGACGCTCGTCGTGCTCAAGGGTGCCTTCGGGCAGCGTTGGAGCTCCGAGCGTGACCTGACCGACACCGTCGAGTCGTATGCCGTCGAGGCCGTCATCGCCGAGGCGGAGACCCAGGGTCGCGCCGACCGCGTCGAGGACGAGCTGTTCCGCTTCGAGCGCATCGTGGCGGCCGACGCCCCGCTGCGCTCGGCGCTGGCCGACTCGCAGGCGCCCGCCGACAAGCGGGCCGACCTCGTGTCCTCGCTCCTTCGGGAGAAGGTCGCACCCGAGACCCTCGTGCTGGCCCGTCAGGCCGTGGTCGCCCCGCGCGGCCTGCGCTTCGACCGGGTCCTCGAGAAGTACCTCGAGACGGCCTCGAGCCGCCGCGAGCAGCAGACGGCCACCGTCACCTCGGCCGTCCCGCTCACCGACGACGACCGTGCCCGCCTCGCAGCGGGCCTGGCTGCCATCTACGGCGGCACGGTCCACGTCAACACCGTCGTGGACCCCCGGGTCATGGGCGGGGTCAAGGTCGAGATCGGTGACGAGCTCATCGACGGAACCGTCATCCGCAAGCTCGACGCGGCCCGCCGGGCCATGGGTGCCTGAGGCACCCACCACCAGCTGTGATCAACCACCGGCCCGTCCTGCGGGTCGAAACCGAGGAGAAGATCTGACATGACGGAGCTTTCGATCCGTCCGGAGGAGATCCGGGACGCACTGGACTCGTTCGTCCAGTCCTACGAGCCCGGCGCGGCCTCCCGCGAAGAGGTCGGCCGCGTCACCGACGCCGGTGACGGCATCGCTCACGTCGAGGGTCTGCCCTCGGCCATGACCAACGAGCTGCTCCAGTTCGAGGACGGCACGCTCGGCCTCGCGCTCAACCTCGACGTCCACGAGATCGGCGTCGTCGTCCTCGGTGACTTCGCCGGCATCGAGGAGGGCCAGACCGTCAAGCGCACGGGCGAGGTCCTCTCGGTCCCGGTCGGTGACGACTTCCTCGGTCGCGTCGTCGACCCGCTCGGCAACCCCATCGACGGTCTCGGCGACATCAAGTCCGAGCAGCGTCGTGCCCTCGAGCTGCAGGCCCCCAACGTCGTCCAGCGCAAGTCGGTCCACGAGCCGCTCCAGACCGGCATCAAGTCGATCGACGCGATGACGCCGATCGGCCGCGGCCAGCGCCAGCTCATCATCGGCGACCGCCAGACCGGCAAGACGACGGTCGCGATCGACACGATCATCAACCAGAAGCGCAACTGGGAGTCGGGCGACCCCGACGCCCAGGTCCGCTGCATCTACGTCGCCATCGGCCAGAAGGGCTCGACCATCGCGTCGGTCCGCGGCACGCTCGAAGAGGCCGGCGCGCTGGAGTACACCACGATCGTCGCGGCCCCCGCGTCCGACTCGGCGGGCTTCAAGTACCTCGCGCCCTACACCGGCTCGGCCATCGGCCAGCACTGGATGTACCAGGGCAAGCACGTCCTCATCGTCTTCGACGACCTGAGCAAGCAGGCCGAGGCCTACCGCGCCGTGTCCCTGCTGCTGCGCCGTCCGCCGGGCCGCGAGGCCTACCCGGGTGACGTCTTCTACCTGCACAGCCGCCTCCTCGAGCGTTGCGCGAAGCTGTCCGACGACCTCGGCCACGGCTCGATGACGGGTCTGCCGATCATCGAGACCAAGGCCGGCGACGTCTCGGCCTATATCCCGACCAACGTCATCTCGATCACGGACGGCCAGATCTACCTCCAGGCCGACCTGTTCAACGCCAACGTGCGTCCCGCGATCGACGTGGGTGTCTCGGTCTCCCGAGTCGGCGGAGCCGCGCAGATCAAGGCGATGAAGTCCGTCGCCGGTCGACTCAAGCTCGACCTCGCGCAGTTCCGCGCCATGGAGGCGTTCGCGATGTTCGCCTCCGACCTCGACCCGGCCTCGCGGGCCCAGCTCGCCCGTGGTGCGCGCCTCGTCGAGCTGCTCAAGCAGCCGCAGAGCTCGCCGTACCCCGTCGAGGAGCAGGTCGTCTCGATCTGGACCGGCACGACCGGCAAGCTCGACGACGTCGCCGTCGAGGACGTGCGCAACTTCGAAGCCGAGCTGCTCGAGACGCTGCGTCGGGACGGCAAGATCCTCCAGACGATCCGCGAGACCCTCAAGCTCGACGAGGACACCGAGACGGCCCTGTCCAAGGTCGTGGACGAGGTCAAGTTCACCTTCCGGGGCACCGGCAAGGACGGCCTCGAGGCCGGCAACGAGGAGTTCGACGAGATCGCCGACGACCAGATCACCCAGGCGAAGATCGTCAAGCAGAAGTGACCACCTTCCGTATGCCGCCCGGCCAGCCGGGCGGCAGACGGAAGCGGGCGTGAGCCCACCCCGCAGGCAACCACAGACTTTTACAGACCAAGAGAGGCGGAGCACATGGGAGCGCAGATGCGGATCTACCGCCAGCGCATCAAGTCCGTCAACTCCATCAAGAAGATCACCAACGCGATGGAGCTGATCGCGGCCGCACGCGTCGTCAAGGCCCGCCAGCGGGCCACCGAGGCGATGCCGTACACGACCGCGCTGACGCGTGCCGTGTCCGCGGTGGCGACCAACACGAACGAGGACCACCCGTTGACGACGGCGAAGGAGACCGCGAAGCGGGCCGGCGTCGTCATCATCACGGCGGACCGCGGACTTGCCGGTGCCTACTCCGTCGCGGCGATCAAGGAGAGCGCGGAGCTGATCTCCAAGCTGACCGCCGAGGGCAAGGAGGTCGTGCCCTACCTCGTCGGTCGCAAGGCCGTGAGCTACTTCAAGTTCCGCAAGCGCGACTACGCCGCCGAGTGGACCGGTTTCTCCGACGCCCCGACCTTCGAGAACGCCAAGGAGATCGCCGACCGCATCACGGCCGACTTCCTCAAGCCCACGGAGGAGGGCGGTCACGACGAGATCCACGTCGTGTTCACCCGCTTCCGCTCGATGGTCCGCCAGGACCCCTTCGTGCTGCGCCTGCTGCCGCTCGAGGTCGTCGAGGCCGACGCGGCGGGCGACGACGAGAGCCTCGACCTCAGCGTCAACCGCTACGAGGACGGCCAGATCCCGCCGGAGTACTCCTTCGAGCCGAGCGCTGCCGAGGTCCTCGACCTGCTGCTGCCGAAGTACGTCCGCAACCGCATCTTCACCGCGCTGCTCAGCTCGGCGGCCTCCGAGCTCGCCGCCCGCCAGCGGGCGATGAAGTCGGCCACCGACAACGCGACGGAGCTGATCAAGACCTACCAGCGCCTCGCCAACCAGGCCCGTCAGGCCGGCATCACCCAAGAGATCAGCGAAATCGTGGGCGGCGCCAACGCCCTCGCCGACGCCAAGAAGTAACGCCCACAGGTAAGGAAGCAGACCACCATGACTGCAACTGTCAGCGACACCACGTGGACGGCCCCGCCCGCGGGCGGCGTCGGACGCATCTCCCGCATCATCGGCCCGGTCGTCGACGTGGAGTTCCCCGTCGACGCCATGCCGGAGCAGTACAACCTGCTCACGACCGAGGTCACCCTCGCCGGCGAGACGAAGAACATCAACCTCGAGGTCGCGCAGCACATCGGCGACAACATGGTTCGTGCGATCTCGCTCCAGCCGACCGACGGCCTCGTGCGCGGCTCGGCCGTGCAGGACACCGGTGGCCCCATCACCGTCCCCGTCGGTGACGTGACGCTCGGCCACGTGTTCAACACGACCGGCGAGTGCATGAACCTCGCCGAGGGCGAGCGGCTCGAGGTCAAGGAGCGCTGGGGCATCCACCGCAAGGCTCCCGCCTTCGACCAGCTCGAGTCCAAGACCACGATGTTCGAGACGGGCATCAAGGTCATCGACCTCATGACCCCGTACGTCCAGGGCGGCAAGATCGGCCTCTTCGGTGGTGCCGGTGTCGGCAAGACGGTGCTCATCCAGGAGATGATCGCCCGTGTCGCCCGTGACCACGGTGGTGTGTCGGTGTTCGCCGGTGTCGGTGAGCGCACCCGCGAGGGCAACGACCTCATGGTCGAGATGGAGGAGGCGGGCGTCCTCGGACAGACCGCGCTCGTCTTCGGTCAGATGGACGAGCCGCCGGGCACGCGTCTGCGCGTGGCCCTCTCGGCGCTGACGATGGCGGAGTACTTCCGCGACGTCCAGAAGCAGGACGTGCTCCTCTTCATCGACAACATCTTCCGCTTCACGCAGGCCGGCTCGGAGGTCTCGACCCTGTTGGGCCGTATGCCTTCAGCCGTGGGTTACCAGCCCACGCTGGCCGACGAGATGGGCACGCTCCAGGAGCGCATCACCTCGACGCGTGGTCACTCGATCACCTCGATGCAGGCGATCTACGTGCCCGCCGACGACTACACCGACCCGGCCCCGGCCACGACGTTCGCGCACCTCGACGCGACGACCGAGCTCTCGCGTGACATCGCGTCGATGGGTATCTACCCCGCCGTCGACCCGCTGTCCTCGACCTCGCGCATCCTCGACCCGCGCTATGTGGCGGCGGACCACTACAGCACGGCCGTGCGCATCAGGTCGATCCTCCAGCGCAACAAGGAGCTGCAGGACATCATCGCGATCCTCGGCATCGACGAGCTCTCCGAAGAGGACAAGATCCTCGTCAACCGCGCCCGTCGCATCCAGCGCTTCCTGTCGCAGAACACCTACGTCGCCAAGCAGTTCACCGGCATCGAGGGCTCGACCGTGCCGCTCTCCGACACGATCGAGGCGTTCACGAAGATCGCTGACGGCGAGTACGACCACGTCGCCGAGCAGGCCTTCTTCATGTGTGGTGGCCTCGACGACGTCGAGCGCCAGTGGGCGGAGATCCAGAAGAACCTCTGATCTGGATGGATCGATTCACCCGACGACGGGGAGGTGCCCTTGGGGCCCTCCCCGTTCGTCGTCTCTGGGTGCCGTGCTTCGCGGTGGCCGTCGTGGCCGTCGCGATCGCCCGCGCCCGCTACGGGGTGGACCTCAGCGACAGCTCGCACGCCGTGGAGCTGGCGCTCCGGCTCGCCCAGGGTGACGTCCCGTTCCGGGACGAGATGAACGTCCAGGCGCTCGGTGCCTGGCCCGCGGTCCCGTTCGTGTGGATCTGGGAACACGTCGTCGGGCTCGACGGCCTCGTGCTCGCCTCGCGGGTGTGGTTCGTGCTCGTCTGCGCCGGCGTGGGGGCCGTGTGCTGGCGCGCGATCGCACCGGCGTTCGGTCGGGGCACGAGCGCGTGCGCGCTGGCCGTGGCGCTGCTGCCGGCGGCATACAACCAGCAGGTCGTGTCGTACAACACGACCCCGGCGCTGATGTACCTCCTCGCCGTGTGCTGCGGGCTGGGCGCCGCCATCCGCTGCGTCCGCTGCGCGCGCCCGTATGCCGTGTCGGCGGGGGCGGCGACCGCGCTCGGGGCGGTGAGCCACCCCGTGACAGCCCCAGCGGCAGCCGCGCTCCTCGTCGTGCTCGGCGTGCTGCTCTGGCGCCTCGACGCGGCGACCTCGAGGTCGGGTCGCGCGCCCGGCGAACGGCGTCCCGGCGCGCTCGACCTCGTCTCGGCGCGGCGCGGAGTGCTGGCGGTCGCGTGCGGTGCACTCGTCGTCGGTGCGGTCGTCGGGGTCCTCGCCCTCGTGGTCTGGGGCCCGGCCGACATCTCGGCGACCGTGGCCTTCACCGACGCCTACCAGGCCGCGCGCCCGAGTCGCTGGGACCGGCTCGGGCGGTGGACCTCCCAGGTCGGGACCGCCCTCGCGAGCCCGTGGGTCCTGCTCGCGGTGCCACTCGCCCTGCTCGCTGCGGTTCCCGCTGCGCGACGCCTGAGGGTGCCGCTCGTGCTCCTCGCCGTCGGTGCGGTCACGGTCCAGGCCCTCCAGAGCGGGGTGGTCTCGACGACGTACACCGTGCTGTCGTGGCTCACCCCGCTGCTCGGCACCGTCCTGGTCGTCGTCCTGCTGCCGGTCCTCGTCGTCGTCGCGGTACGGACCCGGGGACCCGTGGCCCGCCTGACCCTTCTCGGCCTGACACCCACGCTCGTCGGCATGCCCTTCCTCGCCGCGTTCACCTCCTCCGGCCCGGTGTGGGGGGCGACGGCGGCGGTGCTGGCGCCCGGGCTGCTCGCCGTGACCGTCGCCGCACTCGTGCACGTCGGCACGCGCCCGGCGAAGGTGGCGGTGGCAGGTCTCCTCCTCGCGTCCTTCGGGACGGTCCACGCGCTCAACAGCTTCCGCGACGGGCCACCGACCGCCCTCGTGGCGGACGCCCCGGGCGGTGCCTTCGCCGGGCTCCGGACCACCGAGCCGCACCGTGCCGAGCTCGAGGCCAACGAGCAGGCCGTGCACGCGTGCGCACGGCCCGGGGACGGGGCGCTCGACTACATCCACCCGGCGGCCTTCCTCTATGCCGACCTCCGCTTCGACACCCCGATCGTCTGGATGGACTTCTTCGGCACGACGAGCCAGGACGTGCTCGACTGGATGCAGCGCTCGGGACGCGTGCCGGAGTGCGTGGTGGCGGCCCGGGACTTCTGGCCGGGGTACGGCCACCACCGCTACGTCCACGAGGCCGACCCGTTGCGTGACTGGGTCGTCGCCCACTACCGCGTCGTGTCACAGACCTCGCAGATCGTCGTCCTGAGGCGGGCCGGATGAGACGAGCGACCAACCGCGCCGGGTGTGACGAGAACCGCAGCCCGTGGAGGCCCTCGGCGTCGCCCACGGGGCATGCGGGTACGACTCATGGTGTTGACACAGATGCACCCGTCAGCGCCGACGAGCCCACCACCTCGCACCAGGACACAGCTCAAGGACAAGGAGAATCGTGAGCACGCCCACCCAGCAGGCCCCGCGCCACCGGGTCGTGGTCATCGGATCGGGTTTCGGCGGTCTGTTCAGCACGCAGAAGCTGAAGCGCGCCGACGTCGACGTGACCCTCATCGCCCGCACGACGCACCACCTCTTCCAGCCGTTGCTCTACCAGGTGGCCACCGGCATCCTCTCCGAGGGCGAGATCGCCCCGTCGACCCGCGAGGTGCTGCACCGCCAGGACAACGCGAAGGTGCTGCTCGGTGACGTCGAGACGATCGACCTCGAGGCGCGCACCGTGACCCACACCGCGGTCGGCAGGGAGACGGTCACCCCCTACGACTCGCTCATCGTCGCCGCCGGCGCCGGGCAGTCGTGGTTCGGCAACGACCAGTTCGCCCGGCACGCCCCCGGCATGAAGTCGATCGACGACGCCCTCGAGCTGCGCGGTCGCATCTTCGGCTCGTTCGAGCTCGCCGAGCTCGCCACGACGCAGGCCGAGGTCGACCGCCTCATGACGTTCGTCGTCGTCGGTGCGGGTCCCACCGGTGTCGAGATGGCGGGCCAGATCTCCGAGCTCGCGCGACGCACCCTCAAGCGCGACTTCCGGCGGATCGACCCGACGAAGGCCCGGGTCGTCCTGCTCGACGCGGCTCCCGCGGTGCTCGGCTCCTTCGGCGAGAAGCTCGGCGACCGTGCTGTCGAGCGCCTGACCGAGATGGGCGTCGAGGTGCGCCTCGGCGCCAAGGTCGTCGACGTCGACGCGACCGGGATCGAGGTGGAGCACGGCGACGGCAGCCGCGAGCGCATCGAGTCGGTGTGCAAGGTGTGGGCCGCGGGCGTCAGCGCTTCGCCGCTCGGTCGCCAGCTCGCCGAGCAGTCCGGCGCCCGCCTGGACCGGGCCGGCCGCGTCGAGGTCCGCGACGACCTCACGCTGCCGGGCCACCCCGAGGTCTTCGTCGTCGGCGACATGATGGCGCTCGACGGGCTGCCGGGCGTCGCCCAGGTCGCCATCCAGGGCGGTCGCTACGCCGCCGAGCAGATCGAGCGACGCCTCGACGGCAAGGAGCCCAAGGGACCGTTCGAGTACTTCGACAAGGGGTCGATGGCCACGATCTCGCGCTTCTCGGCCGTCGCGTCGGTCGGCAAGGCGCAGTTCAGCGGGTTCTTCGCCTGGATCCTGTGGCTGGCGGTGCACCTCGTCTACATCATCGGCTTCAAGCACCGGATCACGACGCTGCTGCACTGGGCCGTCACCTTCATCGGACGCGGTCGGTCCGAGCGCGTCGTCACCGAGCAGCAGGTGTTCGCCCGGCAGGCGATCGCCGACCTCGGCTCGGAGTTCAGTCCCGAGCTGCCGCGCATCGCGACGGACCGCGCGCACGACGAGTCCTGACCGGCCCGGCTGCGACGGGGACCCACGACCGGGCCGGCTCCCCGAGGGAGCCGGCCCGGCGGCATACGTGGTCGGCGTCGTGCCCGCGGGCGCGCGCCGGGGACGCGTCAGGGGACGAGGCGCTCCACGGCGGCGCCGAGGCGGGGGAGTGCGGCGACGACGTGGCCCTTGGCCTTGCCGCGCAGCGAGCCGTAGACCTTGGCGGCCGAGCCGTGCGAGGTCCTGGCGGCTTTCGCGTCGGTCACCGCGAGGAGGGCGTCGGCCGCAGCGTCGGGCTGGGCCGCGAGGTGCGCACCGAACGACGTGTCACCCTTGGTCGCCCAGAAGGAGTCGAGGGCGTTCGCGAACTGGGGCAGCAGACGGTCGGTGGCGCTCGTGACGAAGTTGCCACCGAGCTTCCTGGCGGCGGCGTAGCCGGCCTTGACGGCGGCTCCGCCCAGCCCGGACTTGTCGGCCACCTCGGCGTCGATGACGTCGGTCAGGGTCTCGACGGCCACCGGGCGGCGGGTCGGTTCGAGAAGGGCGTCGGACACGGCAGTGCTCATGGATGGGACTCCTGTGGAGGATGGGAATCGGTGCGGGCGGCCTGCGCCACCTCGCGTACGGAGCATCCTCGCAGAGGCACTAAACTGCAGAGCACACCCCCACGATCCGGAGGAAACGTGAGTTCGCTCAAGGTTGAGATGGTTGCCGCCGACCGGAAGGTCTGGGAGGGCGAGGCCAAGTTCGTACGCGCCCGGTCCATCTCGGGCGAGCTGGGTATCCTGCCCGGCCACACCCCGTTGCTCGGTGTCCTCGTCGAGGGCGAGGTCTCCATCGAGTCCCTCGAGGGCGAGCGTCGCACGGTGACGGTCGACGGTGGGTTCCTCTCGGTCGACTCCGACGTCGTGACCATCGTCGCCGAGCACGTCGACGCCTCATCCCTGCAGACGAGCTGAGGCCCCGCGTGCCGTCCGTTCTCGCCTCGACCGAGATCGTGATCGGCATGCTCCTGGTGGTCGCGGTGGTCGTCCTCGCGACGACCTACCTGCGCCGGCGCTACATCGCCAAGGGTCTGCCCCTGACCCTCTGCGGCATGCGCCGCACGGAGTCCGACCGCTGGCGCCTGGGTCTCATCAGGTTCGGCGACAACGCCCTCGAGTGGTATGCCCTCGGGGGCGTCTCCGTGCGCCCCAAGCACCGCTGGCTGCGTCAGCGCCTGCTGCTCGACGCCCCTGAGCCGCTGAGCGCGAGCGACTCGATCCCGCTGTTGCCCGACGCGAGCCGGGTCCCCTGCAGCGACGGCGGCAGCGACTTCGAGCTGGCCCTCCAGGGGCCCGCCTACACCGCGTTGCGCTCGTGGCAGGAAGCCGCACCCCCCGGCTACAACGTCAACGTCGCCTGACGCCGCCGTTCGGCCCGAAACTGCGCCTTGGCGCACTTCCGTGCCGAATGCGGCCGCCTGAACGTGCGCAACCGCGCCGTGGCGCACATCCGTGCCGCGGCGCGTCGACCGCACGGCGGGCGGGTCAGTGCTTCTTCGTGCGCTCGGGCTTCTCGACGCGGCCGCCACCGGGCTGCCACAGCACGTCGCCGCCGATCGGCTTGTTGGCGATCCGGGCGAGGATGAAGAGCAGGTCCGAGAGGCGGTTGAGGTACTTCGCCGTGAGGACGTTGACGCCGCCGACGCCCCGCGCGTCCGTGTCCTCGGGGGCCGGCTCGGTGCCGTGCTGCTCGGCGGCCGCCCACGCGGAACGCTCGGCGCGACGCACGATGGTCGTCGCGAGGTGCAGGTGCGCCGACCCGGCCGTGCCTCCGGGGAGGATGAAGGACCGGAGCTTCTCGACCTGCTCGAGGTAGTGGTCGCAGTCCGCCTCGAGGTCGTCGATCCAGGGCTGCTCGACGCGCAGGGGCGGGTAGTCGTACGAGTGCCGCAGTGGCGTCGACAGGTCGGCGCCGACGTCGAAGAGCTCGTTCTGCACGCGCTGGAGGGTGGCCCTGACCTCGTCGGGCAGGTCGCCGCACGCGACGGCGATGCCGATGGCGGCGTTGGCCTCGTTGGAGTCGGCGTAGGCGTGCAGCCGGGCGTCGTTCTTGCTGACGCGCGAGAAGTCGCCGAGGCTCGTCGTGCCGTCGTCGCCGGTGCGTGTGTAGATCCGCGTCAGGTTGACCATGGGGCCACTCTCTCACCCGTCGTGGAGGCGCCGTCGGTGGGTCGGTGCCCCGATAGGGTTCGGTGGGTGAGAGAGCGATTCCGTGTCGTCGGTGGCGCCCACCTCGTGGGCGAGGTCGCCGTCGTCGGCGCCAAGAACAGCGCCCTGAAGCTGATGGCCGTGGCCCTGTTGGCCGTGGGCCGCACGACTCTGACGAACGTGCCGGCGATCGCCGACGTGACGATCATGGCCGAGCTGCTGCGCCGGCTCGGGGTGGGCGTCGACTACGACCCGGCCGCGGGCGTCGTCGTCCTCGACGTGCCCGAGCGCATCGGCCACCGGGCCGACTACGAGCTCGTCCGGGCGCTGCGCGCCTCCATCTCGGTGCTGGGCCCCCTCGTGGCCCGCGTCGGCGAGGCCGACGTCGCCGTCCCGGGTGGCGACGCGATCGGCTCGCGTGGCCTCGACCTGCACGCGGCCGGCCTCGAGGCCCTCGGCGCCAAGGTGCACGTGACGCACGGCTACCTCGTGGCCACGGCTCCGGGCGGCCTGTGCGGCGCCGACATCCGCCTCGACTTCCCGAGCGTCGGGGCCACCGAGAACATCCTCACGGCGGCCGTCCTGGCCCGCGGCACGACAACCATCGACAACGTCGCCAAGGAGCCGGAGATCATCGACATCGCCGAGATGCTCGTGTCGATGGGCGCCGAGCTCGAGGGCGCCGGCACGTCACGCATCACCGTCCATGGCGTCGAGGCCCTCGTCCCGACCGAGCACGCCGTCGTCTCCGACCGGATCGCGGCCGGCACGTGGGCCTTCGCTGCCGCCACCACGCGGGGAGACATCGAGGTCGTCGGTGGGGTCGCCGAGCATCTCCGGGCGCCGCTGGGCGCCCTCGAGGAGGCCGGGTGCCACGTGGAGGTCACGCCTCGCGGGTTCAGGGTGTCGGCCGTCGACCGGCGCCCGCGTGCCTTCGACGTCGCGACGCTGCCCTACCCGGGCTTCCCGACCGACCTGCAGCCCTTCGCGCTCTCGTACAACGCCGTCGCAGACGGCTCCGCCATGGTCACGGAGAACCTCTTCGAGGCCCGCTTCCGCACGGTCCAGGAGCTCGCACGTCTCGGCGCCGACGCGCAGATCGACGGGCACCACGTGATGACGCACGGTGTTCCGTTGCTGTCCGGCGCCCCCGTCGAGAGCAGCGACATCCGCTCCGGCGCCGCCCTGGTCATCGCCGGCCTCGTGGCCGAAGGGGACACCCTCGTCAGCGGTGTCCACCACATCGACCGCGGCTACCCGCGGTTCGAGCAGGCGCTGCGCGCCCTCGGTGCCGACGTGACGCGCGAGCCTGACGACGAGCCCCCGTTCGAGTAGCCGAACCTCGGACACACGCCACGCCGATTCCGCGGTTGCGGGGGGCGGATCGTCGCTGTGTCAGGAGCGCTCAATGGAGGCACCGAGGCCGCCGGGGTTGTTCGCTTGATGTTCGTATTTTCTTGACCACTTCTTGACTCCTAGGGGCAACGTTTTGGCTGGCTGAGGCGTCATCATGGTGACGGCACAGCGTTGAGAGGGGTCTACATGACGCTGAACACCCACCGCAGGGGTCCGGTCAGAGTGCTCGACGCACCCGACGGCCACGATGTCATCATCGAGGGGCGTCTCGACGTCCACACGGTGCCCGACATCCGCGACGCGATCCACGCGGTCATCATCCAGGGTCCGGGGGAGCTGCGCCTGCACCTCGGCGGCGCCGAGATCGGCGACGCGACGGGCCTCGGTGTCATCGTCCACCTCCACCGGCGGGCCACCCGCGCCGAGCGTCGGCTGGTGCTCGTCGACGCGAGCGACCGCACGACGCGTCTGCTGCGCGGCTGCCGCCTCGAGCGCATCCTCGCCCCGCGCCACCCGGCTCCGGCGAGTCTGACTGTGGCGCCTCTCACCGCCTGAGCGCCTCCCCGCGGCTGCACCCCGCCGCTACCGTCGAGCCATGTCTTCGACGGAGAGCACGCCGCATCCGGCCGCCCGGGTGACGCCCGACCGGCCGTGGGTCATGCGCACGTACGCCGGTCACTCGAGTGCCGCCGCGAGCAACGAGCTCTACCGCCGCAACCTCTCCAAGGGCCAGACGGGTCTGTCCGTCGCCTTCGACCTGCCGACCCAGACGGGCTACGACCCGGACCACGTCCTCGCTCGCGGCGAGGTCGGCAAGGTCGGGGTCCCGATCAGCCACATCGGCGACATGGCAGCCCTCTTCGACGCCATCCCGCTGCGCGAGATGAACACCTCGATGACGATCAACGCGACGGCGATGTGGATGCTCGCGCTCTACCAGGTCGCCGCCGAGCGCCAGGCGGAGGCCGCCGGCGAGGACCCGGCTGCCTGGGTGCACGAGCTCGCGGGCACGACCCAGAACGACATCATCAAGGAGTACCTCTCGCGCGGGACCTACGTCTTCCCGCCCGCGCCGTCGCTCCGGCTCATCACGGACATGGTCACCTACACCGTGCGCGAGATCCCGAAGTGGAACCCCATCAACATCTGCAGCTACCACCTGCAGGAGGCCGGGGCGACCCCCGTGCAGGAGATCGCGTACGCCATGTCGACGGCGGTCGCCGTGCTGGACGCCGTGCGCGACTCGGGGCAGGTGCCGCCCGAGGAGTTCGCCAGCGTCGTCGCCCGGATCTCCTTCTTCGTCAACGCCGGCGTGCGGTTCGTCGAGGAGATGTGCAAGATGCGCGCCTTCGTGCAGCTGTGGGACGAGCTGACCCGGGAGCGCTACGGCGTGACCGACCCGAAGGCCCGCCGTTTCCGCTACGGCGTGCAGGTCAACAGCCTGGGCCTCACCGAGGCCCAGCCCGAGAACAACGTCCAGCGCATCGTCCTCGAGATGCTCGCCGTGACGCTCTCCAAGGACGCCAGGGCCCGCGCCATCCAGCTGCCGGCGTGGAACGAGGCGCTCGGCCTGCCGCGCCCGTGGGACCAGCAGTGGAGCCTGCGCATGCAGCAGGTGCTCGCCTACGAGTCCGACCTGCTCGAGCACGACGACCTCTTCACCGGGTCGGTCGTCGTCGAGGCCAAGGTCGCCGAGCTCGTGGCCGGGGCGAAGGCGGAGATGGCCCGGGTCGAGGAGATGGGCGGCGCCGTCGCTGCCGTCGAGTCCGGCTACATGAAGTCCGCGCTCGTCGCCTCCCACGCCGAGCGTCGTCGTCGCATCGAGGCGGGGGAGGCCGTCATCGTCGGCCTCAACCGCTTCGAGACCACCGAGCCCAACCCCCTCACCGCCGACCTCGACACCGCGATCCAGACCGTCGACGCCGACGTCGAGCGCCACGCCTCCGAGGCCGTACGCGCGTGGCGCGCGACGCGCGACGCCGAGCCCCAGCGCCGGGCGCGCGCCGCGGCGGCCCTCGAGCGTCTGCGCGCCGACGCGGCCACCGACGTCAACCTCATGGCAGCCTCGCTCGAGTGCGCCCGTGCCGAGGTGACGACGGGAGAGTGGGCCGCCGCACTGCGCGAGCAGTTCGGCGAATACCGCGCACCCACCGGGGTCTCCGGCTCGGTGGGCGTCGGCTCGAGCGAGCCCGGCGACGCCCTGTCCCACGTACGCCGGCTCGTGGCACGCACCGGCGAGGAGCTCGGCGAGAAGCTGCGCATCCTCGTCGGCAAGCCCGGCCTCGACGGCCACAGCAACGGCGCCGAGCAGGTCGCGGTGCGGGCCCGCGACGCCGGGTTCGAGGTCGTCTACCAGGGGATCCGGCTGACGCCCGAGCAGATCGTCGCGGCCGCCGTGGCCGAGGACGTCCACCTCGTCGGCCTCTCGATCCTCAGCGGCTCGCACATGGAGCTCGTGCCCGAGGTCCTCCGGGGCCTGCGCGAGGCGGGTGCCGGCGACGTACCGGTCATCGTCGGAGGCATCATCCCCGAGTCCGACGCCGCGGCACTGCGGGCCGCCGGCGTCGCCATGGTCTTCACGCCGAAGGACTTCGGCCTCAACGACATCATGGGCGAGATGGTGGGTGTCATCCGCGCCGCGCGGGGCCTGGTGCCCCTCGAGTCCGCGCCCGTCTGAGCAGGCGTAGCGTCGCAGGTATGAGCGACCTGCAGTGCGCCGCGCGCGTCATCGTCGTCAACCCTCCGGCGCTCTCCGACGTCGCCTGGCTGGCGTCCGCGATCCACCTCGAGAAGGTCCAGGCGGTGTATGCCGCTGACGACGTCCCCGACACCGGCCCGGTCGAGTCGCTGGCCGACGACCTCGGCGTCCCCTCGCACCTCGGGCACGGCGACCTCCACGACGGGTCGTCCGGACTCGAGGAGCTCGTCGACCGGCACCGCGGCGAGACCGTCGTCGTCGTGCGCGGAGGGGAGGCACCCGACCCGCTCATGCTGCTCGTCGACGCAGACGGCGTCACCGCCCAGCCGATCGAGGGCCTGTCCTGATGGCGTCGGTGGCGACGGCCGCGGCCGTGGTCGCCGAGCTCGAGGCCGAGGGCTCGCCGGAGGCGCTCGCATCGGTGCGCACGCGCCTCGCCCCCGACGAGGAGGCCCTGGGCGTGCGGATGGGCACGGTCTTCGCCGTCGCCAAGCGACAGACGGCGCTACCGCTCAGCGAGGTGCAGCGGCTGCTCGCCCACCCGGCCTACGAACCTCGGCTCGCTGCCCTCTGCATCCTCGACTTCAAGGCCCGGCGCAAACGGATCGACGGTCACGGTCGCGGCACCCTCGCCCGGACCTACCTCGGTCACCACGACCGGATCACGACGTGGGACATGGTCGACCGGGCTGCACCGCGCGTCATCGGCCAGTGGCTCGTCGGTCGTGACAAGCAGATCCTGCGCGACCTCGCGCTCTCGCCCGAGCCGCTGCGTCGGCGCACCGCCATGACGGCGCCGCTCGGCTTCCTCGACACCGACGACGTGGAGGTCGGCTGGGAGCTCGCCGCCCAGCTCGCGACCGACCGGGATCCGTTGGTGCACAAGCCCGTCGGCATCTTCGCCAAGCATGCAGGTGAGCGTGACCGAGACCGGCTGGTGACCTTCCTCGAGGAGCATGTCGAGGGGATGCCGCGTCCAGCCGTCCGGCTCGCCGTCGAGAAGCTGCCGTCGGACCTTCGGTCGCGCTGGGTGTGACGACCCGCCGCGCGGTGTGCCTGGGGCGGCCACACGGCATACGCCCTCGGTGGGTCAGAAGAGACGGGACTCCGCGTCGTCGATGCCCTTGAGGGCGTCGTAGTCGAGCACGACGCAGCGGATGCCGCGGTCCTCGGCGAGCGTGCGTGCCTGCGGCTTGATCTGCTGGGCGGCGAAGACACCGGTGACAGGTGCGAGGTGCGGGTCGCGGTTCATCAGCTCGAGGTAGCGGGTCAGCTGCTCGACGCCGTCGATCTCGCCGCGGCGCTTGATCTCCACGGCGACGCTCGTGCCCGCCGAGTCCTTCGCGAGGATGTCGACCGGACCGATGGCCGTCATGTACTCGCGACGCACGAGTGACCAGCCGTGGCCGAGGGTGTGGATGTGCTCGGCGAGCAGCTTCTGCAGGTGCGCCTCGACGCCGTCCTTGACGAGGCCCGGGTCGACGCCGAGCTCGTGGTCCGAGTCGTGGAGGACCTCGTGCAGCAGGACGGTGAGGCGGTCCTCGCTCTTGGCGTGCTGGACCCGCCACACCGCGACGACCCCCTCGGCGGCCTGGACCTCCTCGGGCTCCACCTCGGCCATCGTGCAGGGCGGCGACATCCAGTTGAGCGGCTTGTACGAGCCGCCGTCGCTGTGGACGAGCACCGAGCCGTCCGCCTTGACGACGAGCAGGCGGGTCGCGAGCGGGAGGTGGGCGGTGAGGCGACCGTCGTAGTCGACGCTGCACCGGGCTATGACGAGACGCACCGGTCCACCCTAGAGGAGGGTGCGTGGGCAGCGTCACGCCCCGGGCGGGTGTGGGCGGCGCACACCCTCTGCGAGACTTTCGCCCATGGCTCGTGAGTTCACCAAGGTTGGCGTCATCGGACTCGGCACCATGGGTGCCGGCATCGTCGAGGTCTTCGCACGC
This sequence comes from Terrabacter sp. Ter38, assembly GCF_024519435.1. GTDB lineage: Bacteria > Actinomycetota > Actinomycetes > Actinomycetales > Dermatophilaceae > Terrabacter. The sequence goes on along the minus strand of NZ_JALJRZ010000001.1, from coordinate 790,672 downwards.
AACGGCATCGACGTCGTCGCGGTGGAGGTCACCGACGAGGCGGTCGAGAAGGGCAAGGGCGTCCTGCAGCACTCGACCGACCGGGCCGTGTCGCGCGGCAAGCTCGCTGCCGAGGACCAGGCCGCGCTGCACGCCCGGGTCGGCTTCACGAGCGACATGGCCGACCTCAAGGAGTGCCAGCTCGTCGTCGAGGCGGTGCCCGAGCACCTCCACCTCAAGAAGGACATCTTCGCCAAGCTCGACGCGATCGTCGCCGACGACGCGATCCTCGCGACGAACACGAGCTCGCTGCCCGTCACCGAGATCGCCGTCGCGACGATCAACCCCAAGCGCGTCGTCGGCATGCACTTCTTCAACCCGGCCCCCGTGCTCCAGTTCGTCGAGGTCATCAAGACCGTCATCACGAGCGACGAGACCTTCGAGGACGTCAAGGCGCTCGCCGAGCGGCTCGGCAAGAAGCCGGTCATCGTCGGAGACAAGGCCGGCTTCATCGCCAACGCGCTGCTCTTCGGCTACCTCAACCACGCCGTCGCGATGTACGAGAGCAAGTACGCCACCCGCGAGGACATCGACGCCGCGATGAAGCTCGGCTGCGGCTACCCCATGGGGCCACTCGCCCTCATGGACCTCATCGGCCTCGACACCGCCTACGAGATCCTCGACACCATGTACAAGCAGGGCCGTGACCGCCTGCACGCGCCGAGCCCGATCATCAAGCAGATGGTCAGCGCAGGGCTCAAGGGTCGCAAGAGCGGCCGCGGTTTCTACACGTATGCCGCACCGGGCAGCTCGGCGGTCGTCGACGACGCGCTGACGCCGGCTGCCGCTGGTGACTCGACGGCCGGCACCCGCCCGGTCCGGACGGTCGGCGTCGTGGGCTCCGGCACGATGGCCACGGGGATGGTCGAGGTCTTCGCCAAGGCCGGCCTCGACGTGACGTTCGTGGCCCGCAGCGACGCCAAGGTGGAGGCGGTCCGGGCCGCGCTCGCCACGAGCCTCGAGAAGGCCGTCCAGCGCGGCAAGGCCACCGAGGAGGACCGCGAGGCGGCGCTCGCCCACGTGCGCGGCACGACCCGCCTCGAGGACCTCGCGCAGGTCGACCTCGTCGTCGAGGCCGTCGTCGAGGACCTCACCGTCAAGCGCGCGCTCTTCGAGAACCTCGACGAGATCTGTCGCCCGGGCGCCATCCTCGCGACGACGACGAGCTCCCTGCCCGTCGTCGAGTGCGCGGCCGCCACGAAGCGTCCCCAGGACGTCATCGGCATGCACTTCTTCAACCCGGCCCAGGTCATGAGGCTCGTCGAGGTCGTGCACACGGTCTCGACCGCCGACGACGTCATCGCCACCGTGCAGGCCCTCTGCGCGACGGTCGGCAAGCACGCCGTGACGTGCGGCGACCGCGCGGGCTTCATCGTCAACGCCCTGCTCTTCCCCTACCTCAACGACGCCGTGAAGATGCTCGAGGCCAACTACTCGACGGCCGACGACATCGACACGGCCATGAAGACCGGCTGTGGGCTGCCGATGGGCCCGTTCGAGCTGCTCGACGTCGTCGGCCTCGACGTGTCCCTCGCGATCGAGCGCGAGCTCTACCTCGAGTTCCGTGAGCGCGGCTACGCGCCGGCGCCGCTGCTCGAGCACCTCGTCACGGCCGGCTACCTCGGCCGCAAGACGGGACGTGGCTTCCGCACCTACGCCTGACACCTACGCTGGAGCCATGCCCTCGCGTCGACGTCCCAGCAAGCACGCGCGCGAGCACGTGCCGCTCGACGTGACGCGGATCCAGGGCGGCTCGACCCGTGAGGAGTCGTATGCCGGCACGCGCTGGACCGTGCGCTCGGTGAGCGGCGCGTCCGCCACCCGTGACTACCTGTGTCCGGGCTGCCAGCAGGACATTCCCCCGGGCCTCCCACACGTCGTCGTGTGGCCGGCCGAGGGCGTGGGCGGGCTGGGGGACCGGCGGCACTGGCACACCGGCTGCTGGCAGAAGCGCGACGCGCGTCCGAGCGGCAACTCCTACCGCTGACCTGCGTCACGCGTCGAGGACGGGGGCGAGCTCGCGGGCCACGAGGCGCAGGGGAGCGGTGTCGCGCTGGGCCCTGGCCAGCACGACGGCTCCCTCGAGGGCACACAGCATGAGGGTCGAGAGGACCTGGGCCCGTCGCGGGCCACGGCCCATCGCGACGAGGGCCTCGGTGATCGGGCGCTGCCACGTCTGCAGGGCCAAGTTCGCCGCCTGTCGGACGGCGTCGTTCGCGTCCGCACAGTCGACGACCGCGGCGGCGACCGGGCAGCCTCGTTCGAAGTCACGGGACGCGAGGTCGGCGGCCCAGTCGTCGACGATCGCCGTGAAGAGGTGCCCGGGCGTCGGCCGACGCATCCGCGCGACGTGCTCCTGCACCCGGGCGGCGGCCCAGGCGCCGGACCACTCGAGCGCCTCGCCGACGATCTGGTCCTTGCCGCCAGGGAAGTAGTGCTGGAGGGAGCCCCGCGGTGCACCCGCCGCCACCACGACCTCCCGCAGCCCCGTGCCGGCGACTCCGGTGCGTCGCAGGTGCTGGGCGGCCTCGTAGACGATGCGCTCGCGGGGTCCGTGCGTGCTGGCTGACATGACACCTCTCCTGCGATGGCGTGGGTCTCGACTATGACATCTGTCATGACCAAAGCGCTACTATGACGAATGTCATAGAAGATGAGAGCGCTCGGAGGTTGCCATGGAGACACGGGTCGGGTTCATCGGTCTCGGCATCATGGGACGACCAATGGCCGCCAACCTCCGGCGCGCGGGTCTTCCTCTCACCGTGTGGAACCGGTCACCCCGAGCCGCGGCTGACCTGGCGAGCCTCGGCGCCGTGGTGCGTCCCACACCGTCTGCGGTCTTCGAGGCGAGTGACGTGGTCCTGCTCATGCTCGCCCACGAGGCAGCGGTCGACGAGGTGCTGCAGCGGGGGAGCGAGGCGTTCGTCCGCATGGTGTCGGGGCGCGCGCTCGTGCACCTCGGCACGACCTCTCCCGGTTTCTCGGCCGCGCTCGGGCGGGACGTCGAGGCGGTCGACGGCGACTACGTCGAGGCGCCCGTCTCCGGGTCGCGCATCCCGGCCGAGCGGGCGGAGCTCGTGGCCCTCGTCGGCGGCCGACCGGACGTCGTCGCCCGGGTGGAGCCGCTGCTCGGTGCGATGTGCCGCGAGGTCGTCCGGTGCGGCGACGTACCCGCGGGGACGGGCACCAAGCTCGCCGTCAACCTCTACCTCTGCACGATGGTCGCCGGGCTCGCGGAGGCCTTCCACCTCGCCGACCGTCTCGACCTCGACCTCGAGGTCTTCCGGCGTGCCCTCGACTCCGGTCCGATGGCCAGCGCGGTGTCCGCCGTCAAGCTCGCCAAGCTCGTGGCCCGTGACTTCGAGGCCCAGGCGGCGGTGCGCGACGTCCACACCAACACCAGGCTCATCGCCGACGCGGCCCGGGCGGCCGGGGTGCACAGCCCGGTGCTCGAGGCGACCCGTGAGCTGTTCCGCGAGACCGAGGCCGCCGGCCTGGGGGCGCTCGACATGGCGGCCGTCGTGACGGCGCTGGAGCGGCAGGACACCGGCCGCGCAGGGAGGGTCTCGTCGGGTCCCGCCACACGGCATACGCCCTCGGGGAGGGACCACGGCTAGTGCCGGCGCTGGCGGGGGACGAGCACCTCCTCGTAGAGCAGCAGCGCTCCGGCGGCGAACGGGATCGCGAGCAGCGCGCCGAGGATGCCGAGCAGCGCTCCACCGGCGAGCGCGGCGACGACCGTCACGGCGCCGGGGACCGCCACGGTGCGCTGCATGATGCGCGGCATGACGGCGTAGTTCTCGATCTGCTGGTAGACGATGAAGTAGATGATGACGATGAGCGCCTTCTTGGGCTCGTCGAAGAAGGCGACGATGGCGACGACGGTCGCCCCGAGCGTCGCGCCGATCATCGGGATGAGCCCGAGGAAGCCGACGAGCACCGCCAGCACGGCGGCGAACTGGAGCCCGATGAGGCTCATCATGATCCAGGCGAAGAACGCGTTGATCGCGGCGACGGCGACTTGGCCGATGGCATACGACCCGACCCGGCGCATCACCTCCTCGGCGAGCGAGACGGTGCGCGGGCGCCGGCTGGCGGGGACGAGGGCGTAGGCCCCTTGCTTGACCGCCGGGAGGGAGGCGAGGAAGTAGAGGGTGAGGACGAGGACGGTCAACACGCTGAAGACGCCGGTCGCGATGACCTTGCCGGCGTCGAGGACGCCGCCGAAGACGCCCGCCCACAGGTTGCCGTCGGCGACGCGCTTGTTGACCTCCTCCTGGATGCGCTGGACGAGCTGGTATCGGTGGTCGACGTCCTGCACCCACGGGTTCGCCAGGAGGTTGTCGAAGAGCCGGGGGGCGTTCGTGGCGAGCTCGCTGCCCTGGTCGGCCACCGGGGGGATGACGACCCAGGCTACGAGCGCGAAGACGGCGAGCACGCCGAGGAAGACGAGGGTGACGGCCCAGCCCCGGCGCAGCCTGCGGCGGGCCAGCGCCTCGACGAGCGGGTCGAGCGAGAGCGTGAGGAAGAAGGAGATGACGAGCAGCGTGATGACCGTGCCGAGACGGCCGACGGCCTGCACGACGGCATACGCCGTGAGCACGCCGACGGCACCGACGAAGCCGATGTAGAAGGGCGACTGGCGGTTGAACGGCGTGCCGCTCTGACCGAAGTCGCGCCGGCCGCCCTTGCTCCGCTTGCCGCTGCCCGTCCCCGAGAGGGCCGGGTCGGCAGCGCTCGCGGCGTGGGACCCGGCGGTGGGGCCGGAGGCGTCGGGCCGGGCACCGGGCGGCGGAGCGCCGGCGGGCTCGGTCGTGTCCGACTCCCCGACCCCGAGCGGGAGCGTGGTCGTGAGGAGGTCGGGCGGCCCGTCGGGCGACGGCGGGGGCTCGCCGTACGCGGCCCGCGACGCGCGTTCGTCGAAGCCCAGGTCGCGGGCCCGGAACTCGTCCATCCGGGCGCGCTGGGCGCGTCGGTACCGCGTCCAGCGTCCCCAGATGCTCACGTCCGCGAGCCTACGTCAGGCACGCGCCGGGGCGACGGTTGCCCGTGGCGTGTCAGCCCGGGCCACGTCGCGGTGCGCGCCCGCGGCCCGCGCGGGACGGCATACGGGCACGGGACAGGTGCAGGAGAACACGACGGCCCCCCGCCGCGGCGGGTGGCTCACCCACCCGACCAGCTCGAGGAGCACCCGTGCCCAGCGTGACCCGCAGCTTCACCGTCCATCCCGCGCCCGCCGTCGTCGTCGACTACCTCAAGGACTTCGCGAACGCCGAGGAGTGGGATCCCGGCACCGAGTCGTGCACGCGGCTCGGCGACGGCCCGGTCGCGGTCGGCGCACGGTGGCACAACGTCTCGAAGATCGCCGGCGTGACCACCGAGCTCGACTACGAGCTGACCGAGCTCACCGACACGCGGATCGTCCTCGTCGGGCGCAACGACAGCGCGACGTCGACCGACACGATCACCGTCCTGCCCTCGGGTGAGGGCAGCGAGATCACCTATCAGGCCGACCTCGACATGCACGGACTCGCCAACCTCGCCGCGCCCGCCATGAAGCTCGTCTTCGAGAAGCTCGCGAACGACACCGAGGAACAGCTGACCCGGGTGCTCGAGTCCCGCTGACGCCACCGACGAGGGCGGCCCTGCCACCATGGGGCCGGCCCTCGGGCGTGCCGCAGGACGGCTACTGGTCGGCGAAGCGGTTGATCGCCGACTCGAAGCCTGCGCGCTTCTCCGGGTCGGTGACCCCGAGGCCCGGCTCGGGGGAGAGCGTCAGCACGCCGACCTTGCCCTGGTGGGCGTTGCGGTGGACGTCGAGCGCCGCCTGGCCCACCTCGTCGAGCGTGTAGGTCTTGCTCAGGGTCGGGTGGATGAGCCCGCGGTTGACGAGCTCGTTGGCCTCCCACGCCTCGCGGTAGTTGGCGAAGTGCGAGCTGACGATGCGCTTGAGGTTCATCCAGAGGTACCGGTTGTCGTACTCGTGCATGTAGCCCGACGTCGAGGCGCAGGTGACGATGGTGCCGCCCTTGCGCGCCACGTAGACGCTCGCGCCGAAGGTCTCCCGGCCCGGGTGCTCGAAGACGATGTCGACGTCGTAGCCGCCGGTCAGCTCACGGATCTTCTTGCCGAGCCGCTGCCACTCGCGCGGGTTCTGCTCGGTGCCCTCGTCGTTCCAGAAGCGGTAGTCCTCGGCGTTGCGGTCGATGATGAGCTCGGCGCCCATGGCTCGGCAGATCTCGGCCTTCTCGGGCGAGGAGACCACGCAGATCGGGGTCGCGCCGCCGGCAAGGGCCATCTGCGTGGCGTAGGAGCCGAGGCCGCCGGACGCGCCCCAGATGAGCACCCGGTCGCCGAGCTTCATGGCGGCACCGTTCTTGGAGATGAGCTGGCGGTAGGCGGTGCTGTTGACGAGCCCGGGGGAGGCGGCCTCCTCCCACGTCAGGTGGCCGGGCTTGGGCATCAGCTGGTTGGCCTTGACGATCGCGAGCTCGGCGAGTCCGCCGAAGTTCGTCTCGAAGCCCCAGATGCGCTGCTGCGGGTCGAGCATCGTGTCGTCGTGGCCCTCGGCGTCCTCGAGCTCGACCGAGAGGCAGTGGGCGACGACCTCGGTGCCCGGCTTCCACTTCGTGACGCCGGGGCCGGTGCGCAGGATGACGCCGGCGAGGTCCGATCCGACGACGTGGTACGGCAGGTCGTGGCGCTTGGAGAACTCCGACATGCGGCCGTAGCGCTCGAGGAAGCCGAAGGTCGAGACCGGCTCGAAGATCGAGGTCCACACCGTGTTGTAGTTGATCGCGCTGGCCATGACGGCGACGAGCGCCTCGCCCGGTGCGAGCTCCGGCACGGGTACCTCGTCGATGTGCAGCGACTTGCGCGGGTCCTTGTCGCGCGTGGCGAGTCCCTCGAACATGCCGACCTCGTCCTTGTGGACGGTCGCCCCGCGGTACGTGGCGGGGATCTCGATGTTCGCGTAGGTCTCCTGGGTGCGGTCGCCGGAGAGGATGGCGTCGCGGATGGCCTGCATTGAAGGTCCTTACGTCGCAGCGTCATTGGTGGGTCGAGACAGGTCGAACCCGTGCGGTGTGCCCCCGAACGTAGCGAGACGCGACCCGCGGGCAGCCCCTTCTGAGACGGCCACCACAGGTGACCTGGGTCACGGCCCCGTGTCGTGCTCCGGGTGTGCCGACGGACCGCCACGACGTCGTATGCGGTGTCGCCGCCGACCGTGGGCGTCCGCCGCGCGCACGTGGTGGCGGTCCGGTCGCTCTGGGCGGGAGCCCGCGGGATACGGTCGGCGCGTGCGACGGACGACGGCGGGTCTCGGCTGCTGGCTCGTCCAGCCGGCCTACCTGCTCGTCGAGCTCGTCGTGGCAGCAGGCGCCTCGGCGGCCTACAGCCTGCGCGACGACACGATCAGCGCGCTCGGGATGCTGACGTGCGCACCCGGTCACGCGGGTGCGACGATCGACGTCTGCTCCTCGGCCCATGCCGTGCTCGACGTCGCGTTCATCGTCTTCGGCCTCCTGCGCGCCGCGGGCGCCGTGCTGTTGCGACCGCGTCTCGGCGCCGGCGGATGGGCGCTGGCCGCCGTCTGGCTCTGGGTCGGGTCTGCGCTCTTCGCCGCTGCCGTCGGACTCGTGCCCGTCGACCAGCACCCCGGGTGGCACGCGGTCGTGGCGCTTCCCGTCTTCGTCCTGCAGCCGCTCGCCGTCCTCGTCACGGCCGAGGCGCTGCGGCGGTCACGCGCCGTGTCACGGGTCGTCGCCGTGTCGGGTCTCGTGCTCGGCGGGCTCATGGTGGCCGCGGCCGCCGCGTTCGGGCTGCGTCTGGGGGACCCGACGTGGTCCGGTGCCCTCGAGCGCCTCGCCCTGTGGCCGACCTACCCGTGGCTGGCCGTGGTCGCCTGGGCGCTGCTCGTCGCCAGGAGGTCGGAGACGGTCGCGAAGGTGTAGCCGTCGTCGCGGAGCCTGCGGATGATCGCGACGAGCCGGTCGATGGTGATGAGCCGGTCGTCCGAGCCCGTGTCGTGGGCGAGGATGATCGAGCCGGGACGCACCTGCGACGCGATGTCGTCGACGATGCCGTCCGGATGGGGTGCCACGAGGTCCTCGCGGGCCTGGGCCGACCACAGCACCGTCGTGAGGCCCGACTCCGCCGCTGCGAGGAGACCGGCGCCGCCGACGTGTCCGTACGGCGGCCGGAAGAGCGTCGGCGCCACGCCGTACGTCTCGGCCATGAGCCGGGTCGTCCTCGTGATCTCGTCCGTGCACCGGGACCAGTCGAGGCGACCGAGGTCGGGGTGCTCGAAGGTGTGGTTCGCGAGCTCGTGCCGACCGACGCTGTCGTGGTGCAGCGCGCCGTGGTCGCGCACGTTGCGCCCGAGGCAGAAGAACGTGGCCGGCACGTCCTCCGCCTCGAGCGCGGCCAGGACCCGTGGGGTCCAGTCGGGGTGCGGACCGTCGTCGAAGGTCAGTGCGACGCGGCGCTGATGGCCCGCACCCGCCCAGACGACCGACGTGGCTGTCGCCGAGGGGGTGGATCGGTCGGGACGCACGGCGCTGACCGGGCTGCCGTAGAAGGGCAGCGGGGTGTTCTCGTCGAGCCGCTCCACGAGTCGCACGGCTCCGACGGCCCCGGCTGCCCCGACGGCTGCACCGGCCGCCGCGGTCAGGGCCTGCCGGCGTGTGACCTCCATGTCAGCCGATGCTACGGGCAGACCGCCACGATCCTCGGGCGAGTCGGCACCACGCGTGCCACACTGGCGCCCGGTCGACGGGGAGGTCGACCGCGGGTGGACGGAGGTGGACGTGCGGCGTGCCGTGGTGGGCGCTCTGGCTGCGGTCGTGATGGCCGGTGCCGGACTCGTCCCGCTGCTCGTCGCCGAAGACCCGCTGCCGGTCCTGCGCAACGGCGCGGGCTGGCGCGCGACGTCCGTCCTCGCGCCTGCCGCGCTCGGCGACCGGCTCGTGGAGCCGCTGGCCGAAGCCCTCTGGCTCGTCGACGGCACGGTCCCCGCGGCCGGCGCGCGCACACGCGTCGCGGCCCAGGCGCTCCAGGACCTGCACGCCCTGACCCGAGCGAACGGGGCCGTCGCCGCCGGACCCGACGCCCCGTGGGCGTACGCGTGGCCGCGGGACTCCGCCTTCGTCGCCGTGGCCTACGCCGAGACCGGACACCTGGCCGACGCCGAGCGCGTCCTGGGTTTCCTCGCACGCGTGCAGCGGCCGGACGGCGGCTTCGAGGCGCGCTACCGGCTCGACGGAGCCGGTCCGCCGGACGACCGTCCTCGCCAGAGCGACGGCGCGGGGTGGGTGCTCTGGTCCCTCGAGCAGGTCAGGATGGCGAGCCCCGGCCGAGTCTTACCGGCAGGCCTGCGCGGGCTGCGCGACCGGGCCTTCCGATTCGTCCTGGCACAGACGGCGACGGGCACCCGGCTGCCCGAGGTGTCGCCCGACTACTGGGAGGTGCCGGAGCGACAGGTCACCCTCGGGACGGCGGCTCCGCTCGCGGCCGGCCTCGAGGCCGCGGCCGGGACCTTGGCGGCCGAGGGAGACACCGGCTTGGAGGACCTGGCCAGGCGGGCGGCGCGTGGGCTGCGGTCCCTGATCCGTGCGGAGCTCGGGCCCGCGTACGAGCGGCACGGGCGGTCCGGAGGGCTCGATGCGGGCGTCACCATGCTCATGCCACCCTTCGCCGCCGTGGGCGACGTGGCCGCGGAGCGTGCCTGGGAGCACTACCCGGTGCTCGCCCTGCGGGCCGCGGGCGGCCTCGCCCCCGGTGTCGAGTGGAAGTCCGACGGTGTCTCGTGGACGCCCGAGACCGCCATGGTCGCCTACACGGCCGCGGCGTCCGGCCACCCTCTCCTGGCAGAGCATTGGCTGACGTGGCTCGCTGGGCACTGCACGTCGTGGGGGAGCCTGCCCGAGAAGGTCCTGCCGGACGGGAGCCCCGCAGGACCGGCGCCGCTCGCCTGGACGGCGGCTCTCGTCGTCCTCACCGAGGCCGAGCTGGCGGCGCACCGCTCGGGTGCGGGCCTGACGTCAGTGCCCGGTGTGGGCTGACGGCTCGACGAGCTCGACGAGGACGCCTCCGGCGTCCTTGGGGTGGATGAAGTTGACGCGGCTGTCGCTCGTGCCGCGCTTCGGGGTGTCGTAGAGCAGCCGGAGGCCGCGCTCGCGAAGCGTCGCGCACACGGCGTCGATGTCGGTGACGCGGTAGGCGAGCTGCTGGATGCCCGGCCCGCTGCGGTCGAGGAACTTCGCGATCGTCGACTCGGGGGAGAGCGGCGCGAGCAGCTGGATGCACGAGCCCGAGTCGCCGACGCCCATCATCGCCTCGCGGACTCCCTGCTCCGCATTCGTCTCCTCGTGGAGCATCCGCATGCCGTACGTCCCCTCGTAGAACGCGATGGCCGCGTCGAGGTCGGGGACCGCGATGCCGACGTGGTCGATGTGGGTGAAGAGGGGGTCGGGAGTCGCGCTCATGGTCCCAACGTAGGGCGGCGTGACGGCATACGGCTGCGGTATGCCGTGTGCGCTTGGTCATGCTCGTCGGGGGCCTGCAGGGGGCGCGACTAGAGTTGACGGCGACATCCCCCATGACGTCGGAAGAGGCTTCACCCATGACTGCTGACCGTCCCACCTCCGTGATCGTCGCGGGCGCCCGCACCCCCATGGGTCGGCTGCTCGGCTCGCTCAAGGACTTCTCCGGGTCCGACCTCGGTGGCGTCGCCATCAAGGGGGCCCTCGAGAAGGCGGGCGTCGCCCCGGAGCAGGTCGACTACGTCATCATGGGCCAGGTGCTGCAGGCCGGCGCCGGCCAGATCCCGGCCCGGCAGGCCGCGCACGCCGCCGGCATCCCGATGACCGTCCCGGCCCTGACCATCAACAAGGTCTGCCTCTCCGGCATCAACGCCATCGCCATGGCCGACCAGCTCATCCGCGCGGGCGAGTGCGACGTCGTCGTCGCCGGTGGCCAGGAGTCGATGACCAACGCGCCGCACCTCATGACGAAGTCGCGCGAGGGCTACAAGTACGGCGACGTCACGATGCGCGACCACATGGCCTTCGACGGCCTCTGGGACGCCTTCACCGACCAGGCCATGGGTCTGCTCACCGAGCAGGCCAACACGGGCGAGCAGGCCTTCACCCGCGAGGAGCAGGACGAGTTCTCGGCGCGCAGCCACCAGCTCGCGGCCAAGGCGTGGAAGGACGGCCTCTTCGACGACGAGGTGGTCCCGGTGAGCATCCCGCAGCGCAAGGGCGACCCGGTCGTCTTCAAGAACGACGAGGGCATCCGCGCCGACACGACGACCGCGTCGCTCGGCGGCCTGCGCCCGGCGTTCAGCAAGGACGGCACGATCACGGCCGGCTCGGCGTCGCAGATCTCCGACGGTGCCGCCGCGGTCGTCGTCATGAGCAAGGCGAAGGCCGAGGAGCTCGGACTCACGTGGCTCGCCGAGATCGGCGCGCACGGCATGGTCGCCGGGCCCGACTCGACGCTCCAGCAGCAGCCCGCTCGCGCCATCGCCCGGGCCTGCGAGAAGGAGGGCATCACGCCCGCCGACCTCGACCTCGTCGAGATCAACGAGGCCTTCGCGGCCGTCGGACTCGCGTCGGCCAAGGAGCTCGGGATCGACGTCGACAAGGTCAACGTCAACGGCGGCGCCATCGCCCTCGGCCACCCGATCGGCATGTCGGGTGCCCGCATCGCCCTGCACCTCGCGCTCGAGCTGAAGCGTCGCGGCGGCGGTGTCGGCGCGGCTGCCCTCTGCGGTGGCGGCGGCCAGGGTGACGCCCTCATCGTCCGCGTGCCCGCGACCGCCTGATCGCCCGGGTCCTGCACCGCGTGGCGCGCCGATCCGTCGACGTCCCCGCCCTGGTCGAGTCGGCCAGGGCAGGTTCGCCGCGCGCCGTCGCCCGCCTCATCTCCCTCGTCGAGGACGGCCACGAGTCCCTCCGCGTGGTGATGTCGGCCCTCGCGCCGCACGCCGGCAACGCGTGGGTCATCGGTCTCACCGGCTCGCCGGGCGTCGGCAAGTCGACGACGACGACTGCGCTCGTCGGCGCCTTCCGCGAGCGCGGCCTGCGCGTCGGCGTGCTCGCGGTCGACCCGAGCTCGCCGTTCTCGGGCGGGGCGCTGCTCGGCGACCGCGTCCGCATGCAGGACCACGCCCTCGACCCCGAGGTCTACATCCGCTCGATGGCCTCACGCGGCCATCTCGGCGGGCTGTCGTTCACGACACCGCAGGCCATCCGGGTGCTCGACGCCGCCGGGTGCGACGTCGTGCTCGTCGAGACCGTCGGGGTGGGGCAGTCCGAGGTCGAGATCGCCGGGCTCGCCGACACGTCGGTCGTGCTGCTCGCGCCCGGCATGGGTGACGGCATCCAGGCCGCCAAGGCCGGCATCCTCGAGATCGGTGACGTCTTCGTCGTCAACAAGGCCGACCGCGACGGTGCCGATGCGACGGTCCGCGACCTGCGCCACATGATCTCGCTCGGCGACCGCACCGAGCCGGGGCTGTGGCGGCCTCCGGTCGTGAAAACCGTTGCGGCACAGAAGGTCGGCATTGACGAGGTGATGGAGGCCCTCGACAAGCACCGGGCGTTCGTCGAGGAGAACGGCGAGCTGGCCCGCCGCCGTGAGCGTCGCGTCGCCGACGAGATCGAGACGATCGCGCTGACGACCCTGCGCGCCCGGCTCGGGCACGTCGGCGGTCACGAGGGCGTCGACGCGCTGGCGCGTGACGTCATCGCCGGGCGCACCGACCCGTATGCCGCCGCCGACCGTCTCGTCGAGCAGCTCGGGCCCTGAGCGGCGGTTTCGGTCTGAAGGTCCACCGCGACACATGAAGTCGGGTGTCGCGGTGCAGCTCGCGCTCAGTGCTGGAGAGCTGCGTGGAGCTGCTGTGTCGCGCGGGCCTTCGCCTCAGCGCGGAGGAGCACCGAGGCGACCCAGCCCTGACGCCACATCACCTGCTCGTGGGTGAACCGGTAGACGTCCCAGCCGGCCAGCGTCAGCTCGTCGTACCGCCAGCAGTCGACGACGAGCTGCTCTCTGCCGGTGTGGAACTCGTGGCTGTCTGCCTCGACGACGATTCCCAGCGCCACGTCGACGAGGTCCGGGGTCACCCGCTCGCCGCCGGCCACGGCGATGCCGACCTGGGGGCGGAGGTCGAGACCGGGCACGTCGAGCGCGATGGCACGCAGCACGGACTCGAACGGGTTGGCCGCCTTGCTCGACGCGTGCGCGAGGACACGAAGCACGCGCGGTCGTCCGGGGCCGCGAACCTGCTGCGCCGCCGTCGCGAGGTCACGGGCCGCCACCCGACGGGACCGAAGCGCGGAGTCGGCGATGGCGAGAGCCTCGTCGAAGGGAAGGTGACGGGCGCAGTCCACCACGGTGCGGACCGGTGACGTGATGCCCTCGGCCGCGTCCCCTGGGTCTATCAGGGAGGACCGGATCCGCGCCCGCGGCCGAACGTCGACCGCGATCTTGCGCCCACGAGGAACGGTGATCTCTGGCTTCGGCGGCACCGTCTTGACCTTCCAGCCGTGCGCGAGCGCCGCGGAGCGGTGCGAGACGATGGCACTCAGCTCGTGCGCCACGGCCGTGGCGGCGTCGACATCGCGGAGCAGGTATCGGCCGGGACGCGGGCGCAGGACACGCCCCTGCGCCACCGCGCGTCGAAGCTGCCTCTTCGAGACGAAGGAGCGCAGCTCGGCATGCGTCGCCACGCCGCCGAGGCGCCGCAGCGCGTCCACCACAGGATCCACGTCGCCAGCCTGCCGAGCCGTCGATCGGTCTCGAGCGCGCTGTCCACAGGGCCTGAGAACACATGAAGTCGGCGTTGGCGGCCGAGGCCCTGCGTGGGGCGAGCACGCGCTGGTGCTTGCTGTGTCGTGGGGCCCGTTCGCAGGGCGCGCGAGGTCTCGTGGGTGGGGACGGCGGGCAGGGTGAGGCGGCGGCATACGGGCGTGGGGGAACTAGGCCGCAGACGGACGCGGGGGAGCGGGCAGAGGACGTAAATGGATGGCGCTGGGGACGCCGCGGTGTCACCGTCGAGGGATGGACATCATCCCGCTCGACCATGACGACGACGTCATGCTCAAGGAGCTCTTCGGCGTGGCCACGCGCAGCGAGTCCGTCTCGCGCGTGCAGCCGGTCCAGCGCACCGAGGACGAGTTCCTCAAGATGGTGCGCTTCTCGTTCCCCGGCGAGCGCGAGGAGAGCGTGGTCGCGGTCGTCGACGGCTCACCGGTCGGCTGGGCTCGCGTGTTCTTCCCCGAGCGCGACAACCTCGACAAGTGCTGGTCGCACCTCGAGGTCGACCCCCAGCACCGCCGGCAGGGCGTCGGGACCGCCCTCGTCGGCTGGATGGAGCAGCAGGCCCGGGCAGCAGGCCGGGACATGCTCCTGACGGAGGTCTTCGTCCCGGTGGGCGACCGCGAGTCGCATGCGGACCGCGAGTTCGCCCTCCGCCGTGGATTCACGGTGTCGAGCATCGAGATCGTGCGCTCGATCCCGCTCCCGGTCGCGGCCGATGTCATGGCCGAGCACGAGCGTCGTGCCGCCGAGGCCATGGGCGATCTCTACGAGCTCACCGTCCACGTGGACGGCGTGCCCGCCGAGTTGCGGCAGGGCGTCTGCGACGCGTCGAACCGGCTCATCCTCGACGCCCCCACGGGCGACGTCGAGTTCGAGCCCGAGTCGATGACCGTCGACGACTACGAGACGCTGCTCCAGCATCTGCGCGACACCGGTCGCACGATGGTCACGGCGGTCGCCGTGCACCGCGAGTCCGGCGTCGTCGCGGCGTACACCGACCTCTCCATCCCCTCGGGGGACCCGCACGTCGTCTTCCAGTGGGGCACCCTCGTGCTGCCCGAGCACCGCGGCCACCGGCTCGGCATGGCCGTCAAGGTCGCGAACCTCAAGGAGCTGTGCCGCCTTGCGCCAGAGCGGCGTTCGGTCCAGACGATGAACGACGAGCAGAACCCGTGGATGGTCCAGATCAACAAGGACCTGGGCTTCGCCATCATCGAGGAGGCACTGACGATGAAGAAGGCCTTCTAGACCGAGCGGCGCGGTGGGGTGCTCGCGTGACGGCGGCGGGGGCGGCATACGGTGAGGCCATGCTGATCGCCTTCTCCGTCGCCCCCACCGTCGCGGCCGACGACACCGGATCCGTGTCGGACGCCGTCGCCCGAGCCATTCGCGTCGTGCGCGACGCCGGTCTGCCGCACCGCACCGACGCGATGTTCACGACCATCGAAGGGGAGTGGGACGAGTGCATGGCTGTCGTGAAGCAGTGCTGCGACGTGCTGGCGGAGACCTCGCCGCGTGTCGGGCTCGTGCTCAAGGCCGACATCCGTCCCGGCTGGACGGGCGAGCTCGACGGCAAGCTCGAGCGGCTCGAGGATGCGCTCGGCCGTCAGCAGGATGACTGAGGACGCCTGGGGCCTGCGCCCGCTCGCGCGCGAGGACTGCGACGAGCTGGGCCGCGTGCACATGGCCATCTGGCGCGACGCGTACGCCGACCTCATGCCGGCCGACTACCTCGCCGGGCTGAGTGACGAGCGCTGTGCGGACCGCTGGCGTGAGCGGGTCGCCCTGCCGCCGGATGCTCCGCAGCGCACCCTCGTGGTCGTGGACGCGGACGGCCGGCTCGCGGGCTTCGGCAGCGCCGGCCCGAGTCGAGACGAGGACGCCCCCACCGAGTGGGAGCTGTATGCCGTCAACCTCGCTTCGCACGCCCGTGGCACGGGCGTCGCCGACCGGCTCGTCGATGAGCTCCTCGCCGACCGCGACGCGACCTTGTGGGTCATCGACGGCAACGCGAGAGCCCGGGCCTTCTACGCGCGGCGTGGCTTCGTCGACGAGGGCGGCAGGGACGTCCACCCGGCCACGGGCACCCCGGAGGTCCGGATGGTCCGTCGTACTCGCGGGTCGACGGGCAACTGACGGGCCGCCTGCCGCGTCCGGCATCGTCCGCACGATGAGTTGCGAAGCGGTCACGATCGACGGGTGCGCCGCCGGAACGCCCCGCGCGCCGAGCGTCAAGGGACAGACTCTGTACCGCACGGCGGCACCGGTCCGACCGCGGCACAAGCGACGGGGGACTCCGCTGGGACGCGCACACGACGGTCTGGGACGCCGACCGTGACGTCGCGCACCTCACCGTGGCGTCGTCCTGCGGGCCGTCTCGCGCGTCGGTGGTCGACGGCTGCGCGGACCGTCGTCAGCGCGACGAGGCACCGTCCGGCACAGGCGGTCTCCCTCGTGCTCCTGTCGGCGCTCGTCACCGCCTCGGCCGTCTTCGGCCCGCTGTATGCCCGGTCGGTCGAGCACAGCCTCCTGCGGGACGCCCTGGCCCGGAGCACGGTCATGACGACGGGGCTCGTGGCCGAGGCGCAGTCCGACGAGACCTCGGTGCCATCCCCCGACGCGGTGGCCCAGGCCGTGCCGTCCTCGCTGCGCGGCGCCTTCGACGAGCCCGTGGCGACCCTCTCGGGTCAGGTGGTGCTGCGGCAGGCGGAAGGTCGGGGCGGGGTCGACGTGCTCACCACGGCATACGCGCCCCTGGCTGGGTGCACCGGCCTCGTCGTCACCGGCGGCGTGTGCCCGACGGCCGGCGGGCAGGTCATGGTCTCGACGGCGGAAGCCTCCTTCGAGGGATGGCGGGTGGGCGACACTCTCGAGGTCGTGGCCGCCCCCGGTGGGAGCCCGTCGGCGCGAGCCACCGACCGGAACGTCCGGCTCGTCGGCACCTACGACCAGCGGATCGACGACGCCGTGTGGTTCGGCCTGCGGCTGACCGGCCGGGCCGGGACGCGATCCGTCGCCGGGCTCGCGTCGGTGCCGAAGGTCGATGCCCCCGTCGTCGCGCCCGCCTTCTTCGAGCAGAGCCCGACCGGTACCACGACGACGCTCACCTACCTGCTCCGACGCGACCGCCTCGGGGTCGACGAGCTGGCCGGCCTCGTGTCCGGGGTCCGGGCCGCCGAGGTTCGCGTGCCCGACGGGCCCACCGCTCCGCGGCTGCGCTCCGGGCTCGACCAGATCGGGCACACGGTCGTGCTGGGGCAGGAGCAGGCCTCGTTGCTCGTCCCGCTCCTCATGGGTCAGCTGGCCCTGCTCGCCGTGGTGGTGCTCGGCCTCGCCTCGGCCGCCGCCGTCGAGCAGCGTCGTCCCGAGATCGCGCTGGCCCGGCTGCGTGGTGAGGGCATCGCGGGCGCTCGGAGGCTCGTGGTCTCGGAGCTCGGGGCGCTCGTCGTCCTCGGTGTCCCCCTCGGGGCGGCCCTGGCGGTCGGCCTCGACGTCGTGGCGGCCCGCGGCTGGCTGCCCGAGGGCGCCCCCCTCGACGTCCCGAGGAGCGCTTGGGCCGCGGCCGGTCTGGCTCTCTCCGCCGGCCTTCTCGCCGTCCTGCTCGCGGCACGGCGCCCGGTCCGCGAACCGATCCCGTCGCTGCTGCGGCGAGTGCCTCCGCGGCCGCGCTCTCTCGTCGTCGGTCTCTTCGACGCGGTCGTCATCACCGTGGCCGGTGCCGGCGTGCTGACCATCGTCACGGGCGGCGTGTCCGGTCCGCTGGCGATGGTGACTCCGGCCCTCCTCGCCTTCGCGGTCGGGCTGCTGCTCGCCCTCGTCGTCGTGCCCGTCTCGGCCGGCCTAGGGCACGTCCTGCTCCGGCGGGGCCACGTCCCTGCGGGGCTCACGGCACTGTCGCTGGCCCGCCGGCCGGCCGTGCGGCGACTCGTGGCCATCGTCACGGTCGCGACCGCGCTGCTCGTCTTCGCCACCGACGCCTACCTCGTCGCGGAGCGCAACCGGGGCCAGCGGGCGGCGCTCGAGGCGGGGGCGGACGTCGTCCTGCAGACGGACTCGAAGGAGCCGCGCCTCGTCCGCGAGGTCCTGCGCACGGTCGACCCGGGCTCCGACCGGACGGCGCCGGTCGCGCACCTCGCCGCCGCCGACTCGGGGTCCCTGGCCACGATGGCCGTCGTCCCTGCCGCGATGCGGGCCGTGGCGCTCGACCCCGGAGGCAGCACCGGGCCCGGCGTCGACTGGGGGCGCGTCGTCGCCCCGCCGGCGGGCTCGACCGAGCTGCACGGGCGCACCGTCTCGGTGACGATCGCCGACCTCGCCATCGACAAGGTGGCGCCCGGGGCCGACGTCGCCGCCGGCGAGACAGGCGGCAGGACCGGGCCCGACGCCGTTCCCTTCCGGCTCGCCCTCCGAGACGGCACCGGAGCCGACGTCAACGTCCCGCTCGGGTCCGTGCCCTTCACGGCGCGGGGCCCCGTGAGGCTCGCCGCGACGATTCCGTGCGAGACCACCTCCTGCACCCTGACCGGTGTCGACGTCGACCGCGCCGACAGCGAGACGCGTCTGGTCGCCGGGCACTTCCGGATCGCGAGCGTGGTCACGGACGGCTCGGCGGCGATCCCGCTGTCCGACCTGACCTGGGACCAGATCGGGACTCCCTTCCCGCTGCGCGATCTCCAGCCGGGACGGCCCGGCTTCGGGACGGTCGCGGCGACTCCGGGAGCCCCGGACGGCATCCGGGTCACGTTCGCGTCCACCGGGGGCATCGTCTCCCTCGTCACGGGACCACCACCCCTGCCGGTCGTCGTCGTGCCGCCGCCCGACACCGACCCCGAGGGTTCCGGCGCCCCTGGAGGCACGAGACCCCCGGACGGGATCGTCGGCTTCGGTGGCATGACCGTCCGGGTGCGTGAGGTGGGACGCGTCGCTGTCGCTCCCGGCGACGCCACGAACGTGGCCGTCGTGGACTACGACGCGCTGGCCGCGCAGGCCAGCCGCCTCTATGCGAGCGGGTCGATCGAGGTCTGGATCCGCGACGCGGGCTTCGCCCCGGCCGTCCAGGCCGCCCTCGAGGGCGCCGGGGTCACCGTGCGCTCGAGGGCCGGCGTGGAGGATCTCCGACAGTCCTACGACCGGTCCGCCTCGGCCTGGTCCCTGAGACTCGCGATCGTCATGGCCGTCCTGGCCCTGCTCCTCACCGCGCTCGCCCTGGTGCTCGTCACCGTGACGTCGTGGCGCTCACGGTCCAAGGACCTCGCCTCCCTGCGCATGGCCGGCGTCCCGCCGGGACGGCTGCGCCGCGTCACCGTGGCGGAGCAGGTCATCGTCATCCTCCTCGCCACGGTCGTCGGCGCGCTCTGCGGCTCCGCCGGCGCGCGGCTCTCGCTCGGGCTCGTGCCGTTCTTCACGACGCCGTCGGACACGTTCGTCCAGGACCTCCGTCCGGCGCTTGCGCCGATGGCGGCCGCGGCAGCCGGGTCGCTGCTGTGGCTCGTGGTCGTTGCGGCCGCGCTCGGCACCTGGCTCGCCGGACGTGCCGTCGTGGGTCGGGTCCGGGAGACGACATGAGCGCGCCCGTCGTCCTTCCGTCCTCCACCGCGCGACGGGGTCTCGACGTGACGACTCGCGGCCTCGTCGTCATCTACCGCTCCGAGGGGCACGACGTGGCGGCTCTCTCCGGCGTCGACCTGCGCGTCGCGGCGGGGGAGGTCGTGGGGCTGCTCGGCCCGAGCGGCGCCGGCAAGTCGACGCTGCTGACGGTCTTCGGCGGCCTCGTCGAGCCGAGTGCGGGCAAGGTCCACGTCGGCCACCACGACGTCAAGGCGATGGGCCCCGAACAGCTCGACGCCTACCGGGCCGGAGACGTCGGCCTCGTGCTCCAGGGCGCCGGCCGCAACCTGCTGCCCTACCTGACTCCCCACCAGAACGTCGGTTTCGCGCAGGGCGCGGCCAGGCGCCTCGGTCGGTCCGTCCCGGACGTCGACGACGTGCTCGGGCTGCTGGGGGTGCGCGCGCTCGCCGACCGGCCGCTCGGCTCGCTGTCGCCGGGGCAGCTGCAGCTGTGCGCCATCGCTGTCGGGATCGCCTGCTTCCCGGGCCTGCTGCTCGGCGACGAGCCGACGAGCCAGCTCGACCACGCGTCGCGCGACCGGGTGCTCGAGGCCCTGCACGTCGTGAACACGCAGGTCGGCTCGACCGTCGTCGTCGTGACGCACGACCCGGACGTCGCCGCGCGCTTGCCCCGCACCGTGACGATCCGTGACGGTCGGGTGGGTGCCGAGGGCCGGTTGGGAGAGGAGTATGCCGTCGTGTCCGCGGACGGCTCCCTGCCCCTGTCCGGGCCGGCGCTCGACGACTTCCCGCCCGGCTCCCTCGTGCGGGTGCGCCACGACGGGACGTCATGGGTCCTCGAGGGTGAGCAGGCCTCGTCGTCCGACGCCGCTGCAGGGGCATCGGACGACGCGCCGACGGCAGGGGCGGCGTGGTCGTCGGAGTCGGGGGAGGTCGGGACATGACCGGTCGACACCGACGACCGCGGGCACGGGACGTGTGGATCGGACCCGGCGCCGTCGCCGCGACCGACGGCCTGACCGACGGCCTGACCGACGGCCTGACCGACGCCGCCGACGAGGGCGTTGCGACGGAGGCCCTGTCGGTCCGCTTCGGGGAGCTGTCGGCGCTCGTCGACGTGACGATGAGCGCGGTGCGCGGCGAGCTCGTCGCGGTCAGCGGACCGTCCGGCGCAGGCAAGACGACGCTGCTCTGGGCGCTCGCGGGTGCACTCGACCCGGCCGCGGCCGTGTCCGGTCGGGTGACGGTCCTCGGCGATGCCATCGACCCCAGGGGCGCGCGTGAGCGCACCGTGCCGCTCGGGGTGGCGATGATCCCGCAGGGCAACGGCCTGGCGGCAGTCCTCACGGCCGCGGAGAACTGCCTCGTGCCGCTCGTCGACGGAGGGGTGTCGGCCCGCGAGGCCCGGGCCCGCGTGGCGCAGGCCCTGGAGGCGGTCGGTCTGCAGGACTCGGGCAACCACCTCGTCGAGGAGCTGTCGGGCGGGCAGCAGCAACGCGTCGCGGTCGCTCGCGCGATCGCCGCCCGACCGACGGTGCTCCTCGCCGACGAGCCCACGTCCGAGCTCGACCACGCCAACCGCGAACGGGTCCTTGCCCTGCTCACCGGTCTGGCCTCCGGCGGTGCGTGCGTCGTCATGGCGACGAACGACCCCGAGGCCGCGGCCGGCGCCCACCGCGGAATCGTCCTCGACGCCGGGCGAGGGACCGCTCGCGCCTGAGGCGCGCAGGACAAACCGCGCATAAGGGGCATCAGGTGGCGACGCCGAGCGTGACCCGTCTGACATCGGCTCGCGTCGCTGCACGAACTGCGTCAGGAGTGTCCGGAAATGTCCTCGGCGAGCCGTACCAGCGGATTGGGGATGCAGCACGGTCCGTGCGTATCGTGGGTCGCGGCCGAACGCGCTCGGCCGGTCCCCTTGCGTCACGAAAGGCTTTTCCATGCCCCGCACCGCGACTCGTCGACGTGCTCTTGCCGCCGCGCTCGCCTGCGCTGCCATGCTCTCCGCCTGCACCGGCAACTCCGACGACGGCACGGCCGGCACCGGCGTCTCGGCGACGCCTGTCGTAGCGGCAGACGCTGCCGACACGACCGCCGCCTCGGCCGTCGGTGCGGCAGCGACATCCTCGCTCGATGGCTCGGCCGCCGGTGCGGCTGCTCGGAGCAAGGCCTTCGTCGGTGCCGCGCTCACGTCGGCGAACGCGTATGCCAAGACGTTGCCCGGGCGCACCGCCGCGGAGAAGGCCGACGCCGAGCTCGCCACGACCGGCGTCAAGGTGCTCGCGCTGTCCCGCGCCGGCGACGCCCCCGCGCAGATCCTCGCCCAGACGACGTTGAAGAAGACCGGTGCGGCCGTCCTCGTGCTGCTCGTCGGTGGGCAGCCCGGAGCGCCGTTCAAGGCGGCCGCGGTCACCCCGATGCTCCCGGACGCCAAGCTCGATGCTCTCGACCCGACGACCGACGGCTCGGCCGCCATCGCCGACGGCAAGGGCCTGAGTGCCAAGCCGGACGACGTCGTCTCGGCGTTCGCCGCCTCGGTGAAGTACCCCGACCCGACGGCGACCAAGGTGCTGGCCGACGACCCGCTCTCGGAGCAGCTGCGCCAGTCGGCGCGCGCGCAGTCGCAGGCCCTGAACAACCAGGGTGCCTTCACCCAGGAGCACGAGCCCAAGGGCGTCATCGGTGGCCTGCGCCTCAAGGACGGCAACGGCGCCATCGTCTTCGCCCACCTCGTGCGCAGCGACGCCATCGCCATGCGGACGCCCGTCAAGCTCACCCCGGCCAAGGACCTGACGCTCCTGACCGGCATCAAGCAGATCACGACCGAGGCGAACCTCACCTCCGACGAGATCGTCGCCATCGTCATCCCTGCGTCCGGACAGGCGCGCATCGTCGCCGCTTCGGACCAGCTCGTCGCCGGCTCGGGTCGGTGAGGGAGGATTGATCTATGAGTCACCAGCCATTCACCGCAGCAGCACTTCGCGGTGCCGTCGACCTGTCATCGCTCAAGCGTCCGGCCCAGCCGGCTGGCCCCGTATCCGAAGGGGCCTCCACCTCCGCGGACGGTGCTGGCCTCGTCATCGAGGGCACTGACGCCTCGATCCGTGACGTCATCGCGGCGTCCGACCGGCACCCCGTCGTCATGGTGCTGTGGTCGCCGCGGCTGCAGGAGTCGGCCGACTTCGTCACGACGATGGGCTCGGTGGCCCGCCGCTACGCGGGTCGCTTCCAGCTCGTCACCGTCGACGTCGACGCGAACCCCACGATCCTGCAGGCCTTCCAGGTCCAGGCCGTGCCGGTGAGCTTCGCCTTCGTCCAGAGCCAACCCGTGCCGCTGTTCGAGGGCGTGCAGCCCGAGGCCCAGGTCACGGCCGTCATCGACCAGGTGCTCCAGCTCGCGGCCCAGCACGGGGTCACCGGCACCGTCACGGTCGGGGACGACGCCCAGGTGTCGGCCGACGAGGCCGACGTGGAGCAACCGCTGCCGCCACTGCACCAGAAGGCCTTCGACGCCATCGAGGCGGGTGACCTCGACGGAGCCGCCTCGGCCTACCGTGAGGCCCTCGCTCAGAGCCCTGCCGACACCGACGCCAAGCTCGGCCTCGCCCAGGTCGGGCTCATGCAGCGCACCCAGGGCGCCGACCTCCAGGCCGCCCGTGCCGCTGCGGCGGCTGCGCCGACCGACGTCGAGGCGCAGATCCTCGTCGCCGACCTCGACCTGCTCGGTGGTCACGTCGAGGACGCCTTCATGCGGCTCATCGACACGGTGCGCGTCACGGTGGACGCCGACCGCAACACGGCGCGTGAGCACCTCGTCGAGCTCTTCGAGGTCGTCGGCGTCACCGACGAGCGCGTCGCGAAGGCACGCAAGTCCCTCATGAGCGCCCTCTTCTGAGGGGCAGATGCGCAGCGGGCCATCCTCCACGTCGGAGGGTGGCCCGCTGCGCTGTCGGCGGGCGGTTGCGCGCCGTCGGCGTCAGGTGGCCGACGTGACGACGAGGGCGTCGGCCAGCCGGCTGACCACGTCGTCGGCCGTGGCCTCGACCGGGTCCGTGCCGTCGACCCACAGGCCCCAGTGCGGGGTCGCGGGGTCGGCGCCGTCTCGGACGACGACCACGTGGACCGGCTCCGGCTCGACGAGGTCGAGGAAGTCCTCGAGCCGGTCACCGAGCGCGTCCTCGGCGACGACCGCGTCGAGGCCCTCGAGCTGGTAGGTCTCGGCGACGGCCAGGGCCGCCGACCAGCGCAGCAGCCGCCTCCGCAGCTGTTCGGACGTCGGTGGCTCGTCCCACCCGGGGACGGCGCCGCTCGTGACGGCCGCCTCGAG
The DNA here is from genome assembly GCF_024519435.1 of Terrabacter sp. Ter38. GTDB lineage: Bacteria > Actinomycetota > Actinomycetes > Actinomycetales > Dermatophilaceae > Terrabacter. The sequence continues at coordinate 766,908 of NZ_JALJRZ010000001.1, read as the reverse complement.
TGCCGCGCCGTCGACGACGACCGCCCGCTGGAGACGGGCAGCGACGGCTGAGGCGAGGACGGCCCGGGCCGGGGCCCGGGCCGCCGTCACGAGCACCAGTCGGCCCCGCGGACCAGGGTCGTCGAGCTCGCTCATCCGCCGAGGGCCGCCGACACGACGTCCTTGGCCTCGGCCTGGACGCGGGCGAGGTGCTCGGCGCCCTGGAAGGACTCGGCGTAGATCTTGTAGACGTCCTCGGTGCCGGACGGCCGTGCGGCGAACCACGCGCTCTCGGTCGTCACCTTGAGGCCGCCGATCTTCGCGGCGTTGCCCGGGGCCTCGGTCAGCTTGCCGGTGATCGGCTCTCCCGCAAGGGACTGCGCCGTCACGTCGCTGGGGGAGAGGGCGCCGAGCTTGGCCTTGTCCTCACGCGACGCCGCCGCGTCGATGCGGGCGTATGCCGGGTCGCCGTGTCGCGCGGTCAGCTCGGCGTAGTGCTGGCTGGGCGTCCTGCCGGTCGCGGCGAGGATCTCGGACGCCAGGAGGGCGAGCAGGATGCCGTCCTTGTCGGTCGACCAGACCGTGCCGTCCTGGCGCAGGAAGCTCGCCCCGGCGGACTCCTCCCCGCCGAACCCGACCGAGCCGTCGAGCAGTCCGGGCACGAACCACTTGAAGCCCACGGGGACCTCGAGGAGCGTGCGGCCGAGGTCGGAGGCGACCCGGTCGATCATCGACGAGGACACGAGGGTCTTGCCGATGGCGGTGCTCTCGGGCCAACCCGGTCGGGCGCCGCCGTAGAGGTACTGGATGGCGACGGCGAGGTAGTGGTTGGGGTTCATCAGGCCGGCGTCGGGCGTGACGATGCCGTGCCGGTCGGCGTCGGCGTCGTTGCCCGTCGAGATGTCGTAGGCGTCCTTGGCGTGGATGAGCGAGGCCATCGCCGACGGCGAGCTGCAGTCCATCCGGATCTTGCCGTCCCAGTCGAGGGTCATGAAGGCCCACTGCGGGTCGACGCGCGGGTTGACGACCGTGAGGTCGAGCCCGTGACGCTCGCCGATCTCGCCCCAGTAGGCGACGGACGCGCCGCCCAGCGGGTCGGCTCCGATGCGCACGCCGGCCTCCCGGACGCGGGCGAGGTCGACGACGTTCGGCAGGTCGTCGACGTAGGTGCCCATGAAGTCGTAGGAGCCGGCCTCGCTGCGCGCCTGCTCGAAGGCGACGCGGCGGACCTCGCGCATGCCATCGCGGATGAGGTCGTTGGCGCGCTCGGCGATGACCGACGTCGCGTCGGTGTCGGCCGGTCCACCGTGCGGCGGGTTGTACTTGAAGCCGCCGTCGGCCGGGGGGTTGTGGGACGGCGTGACGACGATGCCGTCCGCCAGCCCGGGGGCCCCGGAGTTCTTGCCGCGGTTGGCGCGGAGGATGGCGTGCGAGACCGCCGGGGTCGGGGTGAACCCGTCCCGGTCGTCGACGAGCACCTGCACACCGTTGGCCACGAGCACCTCGAGCGCCGAGCGCCACGCGGGCTCGGACAGGGCATGCGTGTCGCGGCCGATGAAGAGAGGCCCGTCGAAGCCTTGCGAGACGCGGTAGTCGACGATGGCCTGGGTCGTGGCGAGGATGTGGTCCTCGTTGAACGCCGTGCGCAGGCTCGACCCGCGATGGCCCGACGTGCCGAACGCGACCTGCTGGTCGGGGTCGTCGACGTCGGGGTGCCGGTCGTAGTACGCCCCGACGAGGGCGTCGACGTCGACGAGGTCCTCGGCCTGTGCGGGCTGACCGGCGCGCGGGTGGGTCATGAGGGGTCTCCGTTCGGGTTCGGGCCGGCGTCGCTGCTCGCGACGGTCCCGGCCACGACGGCCGGGACGGAGGGCTCGTCGACGGGCACGAGCCAGATGGTCGACAGGCGCGGGACCGTGAGGTCGGCGGCATACGGCTGCTGGTGCCAGGCCTCCTCGCGCGCCTCGACGACGATGCCGGTGCTGCTCGGGGCATCCGGGTGGTAGCCGGCCGTGTCGAGGACGACCGTCCACCGCCCGCCGCGCGGCAGGCCGATGCGGTAGGACTGCTGCGTCTCGCCGCTGAAGTTCATGACGCACGCCACGACGGGGGCATCGGTCGCCCGGTCGCCCGTGCCGAAGCGCAGCCACGAGAACGTGTTGTGGGCTGCGTCGTCGGCCTCGAGCCACTCGAAGCCCGAGCGGTCGGCGTCGAGCTCCCACAGCGCCCGGTTGCCCCGGTAGATGCCGTTGAGGTCCTTGACGAGGTTGTGGACGCGGTAGTGCAGCGGCTGCTCGAGCAACCACCAGTCGAGGCTGCGTCCCTCGGACCACTCGGACTCCTGGCCGAACTCGCAGCCCATGAAGAGCAGCTGCTTGCCGGGGTGGCACCAGAGGTAGGCGAGGAAGGCGCGGAGGGTCGCGACCTGCTCCTCGCGCGGGCCGCGCGACTTGCGCAGCAGCGAGCCCTTGCCGTGGACGACCTCGTCGTGGCTGATCGGCAGCACGAAGTTCTCGTCGAAGGCGTACATGAGCGAGAAGGTGAGCTTGCCGTGGTGGTAGCTGCGGTAGATGGGCTCCTCGCCGAGGTACTTCAGCGAGTCGTTCATCCAGCCCATGTTCCACTTGAAGCCGAAACCGAGGCCGCCCTCGTTGGTCGGCTTCGTGACGCCCGGCCACGTCGTCGACTCCTCGGCGATCGTGACGATCCCGCCGACGCGCTTGTAGGCGGTGCCGTTCGTCTCCTTGAGCAGCTCGACCGCCTCGAGGTTCTCGCGCCCGCCGTCCTTGTTGGGCACCCAGGCACCGGCGTCGCGGGCGTAGTCGAGGTAGAGCATCGAGGCGACGCCGTCGACGCGTAGGCCGTCGAGGTGGAACTCCTCGAGCCAGTAGATGGCGTTGGCGACGAGGAAGTTGCGCACCTCGGGCCGGCCGTAGTCGAAGATGTTGGAGCCCCACTCGGGATGCCAGCCCTTGCGGGGGTCCGGGTGCTCGTAGAGCGGCAGGCCGTCGAAGCGAGCCAGGGCCCACTCGTCGGTGGCGAAGTGCCCGGGCACCCAGTCGAGCAGGACCCCGATGCCGGCCCGGTGAAGCTCGTCGACGAGGAAGCGGAAGTCGTCGGGGCTTCCCCAGCGTGAGCTCGGGGCGTAGTAGCCGGTCACGTGGTAGCCCCACGACGGGACGTACGGGTGCTCCATGACGGGCAGGAACTCGACGTGCGTGAAGCCGAGGTCGCGCACGTAGTTGACGAGGTGCTCGGCGAGACCGCGGTAGCCGAGCTCCTGGCGCCACGAGCCGAGGTGGACCTCGTAGATGCTCATCGGACCCTGGTGGGCGTTTCCCGTGCGGCGGCGCTCCATCCAGTCGTCGTCGCGCCAGTCGTAGTGGGTCTCGGTGACGATGGCCGCCTGTTTGGGCGCGACCTCCGTCATCCGCGCCATGGGGTCGCTCTTGAGCCGGACGAGCTCGTCGGGGCCGCGCACGGCGAACTGGTAGTTCATCCCCTCCTGGGCGCCGGGCAGGAAGAGCTCCCAGATGCCGCTCTCGCCGAGCGCCCGCATCGGGTGCGAGCGGCGGTCCCAGTCGTTGAAGTCCCCGATGACGTGGACGGCGCGTGCGCGTGGGGCCCACACCGCGAAGGACACGCCCCACACGTCCCCGAGGGGACCCGGGTAGTGGCGCACGTGCGCGCCCAGGACGGTCCACAGCTGCTCGTGGCGCCCCTCGTTGATGAGATGGCGGTCGATCTCTCCGAGGGTCGGGGCGAAGCGGTAGGGGTCGTCCTGCTCGTGCTCGACGCCGTCGCCGTACTCGACGAGGAGGCGGTAGTCGTGGGTCGTGCCGAAGTCGGGCGAGGTCATCGACCAGATGCCGTCGCGGACGTGCTGCAGCTCGACCCGCTCACCCGAGTCGAGCCGGGCGCCGACCCGGGTGGCGAAGGGGCGGTAGGCGGTGATCGTCAGTCCGCCGGGCCCGACGTGGTGGCCGAGCAGGTCGTGCGGCTGGCCGTTGCGGCCCTGGAGGAAGGCCGTGATGGCGGCGTCGTCGAGGGAGGGACCGTGGGCGGTCTCGGTAGTCATGGCGTGCCTTCCTCGGTGGTGAGTCGCTCGACGGCGCCGAGCGGGATCGGCAGCCACGAGGGCCGGTTGCGGGCCTCGTAGACCACCTCGTAGAGCGCCTTGTCGAGCTCGAGCGCGCGGGTCAGTGCCTGCGCGTCGGCGTCGGGCGCCCCTGCGACGGAGGCGTACCCGTCGAGGAAGGCAGCCCGGCAGGCCGCCGCCCAGGCAGTCGCGTCGACCGGTGACTCGGCCAGCGCCACGGAGCCCGCGGCGTAGTCGAAGGAGCGCAGCATCCCCGCGACGTCGCGCGCCGTGAGATCGGGGAGTACGCGTTCGGCGAGCGGGCGCAGTGGCTCGCCCTCGAAGTCCAGGGCCACCCACCCGCGCTCGGGCACGTCGAGCACCTGGCCGAGGTGGTAGTCGCCGTGGATCCGCTGCAGCGACGGCCAGTGCACGTCGCGCACGGACGCGACGACGCGTTCGACGGCGGCCGAGCGGGAGGCGAGGTCGGGCACGAGCGCCAAGGCGGCGGCATACCTCTGGCGCATCGACGTGACGACGGCCTCTCGCGCCTCGGGCGTCACCTCGTGGGTGCCGAGGGCGTGCGCGAGCGCCGTGTGGATCTGCGCGGTGACGACGCCGAGGTCACGGGCACGGTCGGTGAAGTCCGTGCCCGACGCAGCGGCGACGAGCGCGACCCGCCACGCGTCCTCGACCCCGGGGATGAACTCCTGCGCGAAGGCGAGGTGGCCGTGCATCGTCGCGCCGTCGCCCGGGGCGTCCCAGGCCCCCGACAGGTGGCCGATGGCCGTCGGGACGCGGTCCGAGCCCTCCTGGGTCAGCGCGGACTGGACGACGACGTCGGGGTTGTCGCCGTCCTGCAGGGTGCGGAAGACCTTGACGATGACGGGCTCGGCCGGGCCGCCGTGAGGAGCGGTCATGCGGCAGATGACCGACGTGTTGGACTGTTCGCCGCTGAGCACGGTCGACGACGACACCGACCCCTCGGCGTGTCCGGTCGAGGAGCCCCTGGCGAGCGCGTTGCTGCCGACCGAGGCCTGCGCGTCGTCGGAGACGCCACCGCCGAGGATCGTGGCCATGAGCTGGCTGACGTAGACCGGGTCGTGCGGTCCGTCGTAGACCCACCGCGTGCCGAGGACGCTGTGCTCCATCGTGCCGAGCAGCGCGTGCTCGGCGCCCTCGAGCGGGGCCGGGCGGTAGGTCAGGGGCACCTGGTAGACGACGGCCGGAGCCACGGCCTCGTCGGCGAGCAGCAGCGTCTCGCAGCCCACCTCGCCCTCGGGATCCTCGAAGCGGAACCCGCCGACACGGCGCAGCTGTGGCACGTGGCCCTTGCCGTGGTACCACCGCTGGTGCGGCATCCACTCGGTGACCATCTCGGTCTTGGTCGGCACGATCGTCGCGCCCTGGTGCACGATGGCCATCAGCCGCGGTCCTCCCCGCCCCGCAGGCGGAGCCAGAAGAAGTCCCGGGAGCCGAGCGTCAGGGTGACGCGGCCGTCGCTCGCCACCCACGGGAAGCCGCTGCCGCCGAAGAGGTCGATGAGCTCACGTCCGGCGAGCTCCTCCGGGAGCTGGATCGTCGCGGCCTGGGGCCGGCTCGAGAGGTTGTTGACGCAGAGCACGGCCTCGCCGGGCTCGTTGCCGTCGGCCTCCATCGTGCGGGTGAAGGCGAGGATGGCCTCGTTGTCGGCCTCGACGATCGTGAAGTCGCCGAGCCCGAAGACGGGGTGGCGCCCACGGATCTGGAGCATGCCGCGTACCCAGTGCAGGAGCGAGGCCGAGGACGCCATCTGCGCCTCGACGTTGATGTTGTTGTAGTGGTAGACGAGGCTGCTGATGACGGGCAGGTAGAGCTTGCCCGGGTCGACGCTCGAGAAGCCGGCGTTGCGGTCGGGGGTCCACTGCATCGGTGTCCGCACCGCGTCGCGGTCGGTGAGCCAGATGTTGTCGCCCATGCCGATCTCGTCGCCGTAGTAGAGGCACGGCGACCCCGGGAGCGAGAGGATCAGCGCGTGGATGAGCTCGATCTCGGGCCGTGAGTTGTCGAGGAGGGGAGCGAGGCGGCGGCGGATGCCGACGTTGGCACGCATACGGGGGTCGGGGGCGTACCAGCCGTACATCGCGGCGCGCTCCTCGGGCGTCACCATCTCGAGCGTCAGCTCGTCGTGGTTGCGCAGGAAGGTGCCCCACTGGGTGCCCGACGGGATGGCCGGCGTGTCCGCGAGCACGTCGATGATCGGGGCGGCGGTCTCCTCGCGGAGCGAGTAATAGAGCCGGGGCATGACCGGGAAGTGGAAGCACATCTGGCACTCCGGCGCCTCCTCGGTGCCGAAGTAGTCGACGACCTCGGCGGGCGGCTGGTTGGCCTCCGCGAGCAGGATCCGGCCGGGGTACTCGGCGTCGACCATGGCGCGCAGCCTGGCGAGGAACTCGTGCGTCCGCGGGAGGTTCTCGCAGTTGGTGCCCTCCTCCTCGAAGAGGTAGGGGACCGCGTCGAGACGGAAGCCGTCGATGCCGAGGTCCATCCAGAAGCGCACGATGTCGAACATCGCCTCCTGCACGGCCTCGTTCTCGAAGTTGAGGTCGGGCTGGTGGCTGAAGAAGCGGTGCCAGAAGAACTGCCGGCGCACCGGGTCGAAGGTCCAGTTCGACACCTCGGTGTCGACGAAGATGATGCGCGCGTCGTCGTAGCCGTCGTCGGTGTCGGACCAGACGTAGAAGTCGCCGTAGGGGCCGTCGGGCTCGGCACGGCTCGCCTGGAACCACGGGTGCTGGTCACTCGTGTGGTTCATGACGAAGTCGGTGACGATGCGGATGCCTCGGGCGTGGGCCTGCGAGACGAGCTCGGTGAACTCCGGCAGCGTGCCGAACTCGGGCAGGACGGCCTTGTAGTCGGCGATGTCGTAGCCGCCGTCGCGCAGCGGCGACGCGTAGAAGGGCGGCAGCCAGAGGCAGTCGACCCCGAGCCACTGGAGGTAGTCGAGCCGGTTGATGAGACCGGTGAAGTCACCGGCGCCGGAGCCCTTCGAGTCGGCGAAGGCGCGGACGAGCACCTCGTAGAAGACTGCCTTCTTGAACCACTGCGGGTCGTGCTTGAGGCCGGGCTGGGACAGGTTGAGGCCCTGCATGCGTCAGTGGCTCCTCACGTGGATGATGTGGACGGGTTCGGAGTCGGGACCGAGCCGCACGAAGTTGTCCTGGCGCCACTCCCACGTCTGGTTCGTGATGTGGTCGTGTGCGTCGAACGTCGACCACGTGGCCATACCCAGTGCCTCCATGTCGAGGTGCACCCACGTCTCACGCGTGGCGTGCGGGTCGAGGTTGGCGATGACGAGGACGGTGTCGCGCTCGCCCGTGGCCCGGTCGACGACACGGGACTTGCTGAAGACCATGACGTTCTCGTCGTCGGCGGCGTGGAAGCGCAGGTTGCGCAGCCAGTGCAGCGCGGGGTGCCAGGAGCGGATGTCGTTGAGCCGCTTGAGGTACCAGGCGAGCGAGCGGCTCTCGAGGGGCCCGCCCGGCTCGTAGAGGTACCACTGGCGGTCCTTGTACTCGTACTTCTCGTTGTCGAGCTGTTCCTCGGCCCCCGGACGGGCCACGTGCTCCATCAGCTCGTAGCCGGCGTAGATGCCGTACGTCGGGGCCATCGTCGCGGCGACCGCGGCGCGCAGCTTCCACGCGGTGGGGCCGCCGTACTGCATGTATGGGGTGAGGATGTCGTGCGTCGTCGGCCAGAAGGCCGGGCGCATGTACGCCGACCCGGTGTCCTCGCCCGCGAGCTCGGTGCCGTACTCCTCGAGCTCCCACTTCGCGTTGCGCCACGCGTAGTAGGTGTAGCTCTGCTGGAAGCCGGCCTTGGCGAGGTGGTGCATCATCGCCGGCTTGGTGAAGGCCTCGGACAGCCAGATGGTGTCGGGGTGGTTCTGTGCGACATCGGCGATCAGCCACTGCCAGAAGGCGACCGGCTTCGTGTGGGGGTTGTCGACGCGGAAGATGCGCACCCCGTGGTCGAGCCACACCTGGATGACCCGGCGTACCTCGGCGTAGGACCCGGCCGGGTCGTTGTCGAAGTTGAGCGGGTAGATGTCCTGGTACTTCTTCGGCGGGTTCTCGGCGTAGGCGATGGTGCCGTCGGCCCGCGTCGTGAAGAGGTCGGGGTGGGTCTGGACCCACGGGTGGTCGGGGGAGGCCTGCAACGCGATGTCGAGAGCCACCTCCATGCCGAGCCGTCGCGTCTCGGCGACGAAGTGGTCGAAGTCCTCGAACGTGCCGAGGTCGGGGTGGATCGCGTCGTGGCCGCCGTCGGGCGACCCGATGGCATAAGGGGATCCCGGGTCGCCGGGCTGGGCCGCGAGCGAGTTGTTGCGGCCCTTGCGGGCCGTCGTCCCGATCGGGTGGATCGGCGTCAGGTAGACGACGTCGAAGCCCATGTCGGCGATGGCGGGCAGCCGCTCGGCGGCGGACCTGAACGTTCCCGAGACCCACTCGCCGGTCTTCTCGTCGCGGTGGGCGCCCTCGGACCGGGGGAAGATCTCGTACCAGGCGCCGTAGAGCGCGCGCTCGCGCTCGACGAGCAGGGAGTATGCCGGTGAGGCCGACACGAACTCCCGCAGCGGCACGAGGGCGGCGAGGCCGGCGATCTCCGGTGACGTCGCCGCGCCGAAGCGGTGCGCGGCCGGGGTCCGGTTGTCGCCCAGGGCGACGACACCCTTGTCGATCTCGGAGGCGTCGACGCCGAGGCCGCGGACGGCCGTGGCGAAACGCTCGAGCACGCGGACGCCCTCGGCGCACATGAGGTCCTCGTCGACGCCGGCGGCGATCTTGATGCCGGCGTCGTGCACCCACGTCGCGTACGGGTCGGACCAGCCCTCGACGCGGTAGGTCCACCAACCCTCGCGGTCGGCGACGACGGTGGCGGCCCACTCGGACAGGCCGGGGTTGACGCTGTGCATGGCGAAGTAGTGGTCGGTGCCGTCAGGGTCGGTGAGCACTGCGGTCGCGTTGACCGCGTCGTGGCCCTCGCGGAAGACCTTGGCCCGGACGGTGAACTCCTCGCCGACGACCGACTTCGCCGGGCGCGTGCCGCCGTCGACGAGAGGGCGGACGTCGCTCACGGGGATGCGGCCCATCGGGAGCGCGCCACCCGGCATGCCCTCGACGGTCGGCGGCGCGCTCACGGGGTGGTCGGGGGCGAGGTGGACGGCTCCTGCCTCGGTGTCGTCGACGAACGCGGTGTCTGCGGTCGGGGTGGCATCGTCGCGTCGTGGAGCTGGGGGAGCGGCGCTGCGCACGCGGTTCGGCTTGCTGGAACGGGGCTTCTTCGCTGAGCCAGTCACGTGATCGACCGTATCGAAGTTGCAGCGTTTGGCCCATGACGCGCCGAGGCCCCGTCCGATGGGTGAAACCCCGCTGCAAGGGTTGCAAGAAGCCGTCATCGCGACCCCTATGCTGTCCCCTTGTGAAGGCCATCCGTCGCTTCAGCGTCCGTACCGTCCTGCCGAGCCGCATCGAGGGACTCGGCGTCCTCGCGAGCAACCTGCGCTGGTCCTGGCACCCGCCGACCCGCGACCTGTTCGAGAGCATCAGCGCCCGCAAGTGGGCCCAGGCCGGTGAGGACCCCGTCAAGCTCCTCTCCCGCCTGTCCTCCGACGAGCTGGCCTCCCTGGCCGCCGACGACGAGTTCGTCGGCAGTGTCGTGGCCGCCAACGAGGACCTGCACCACTACCTCTCCGACGAACGCTGGTACCAGTCGTGGAGCCGCGAGCAGGAGGCCGCCGGCAAGGCCGCCCCGGCCGCGATCGCGTACTTCAGCCCGGAGTTCGGCATCACGTCCGTGCTGCCGCAGTACTCCGGCGGCCTCGGCATCCTGGCCGGCGACCACCTCAAGACCGCGTCGGACCTCGGTGTGCCGATCGTCGGCGTCGGGCTCTTCTACAAGACCGGCTACTTCAAGCAGTCGCTCAACCGCGACGGGTGGCAGGTCGAGACCTACCCCGTCCTCGACCCCGACGGTCTCCCGCTGTCGCTGCTGCGCGAGGAGGACGGCACGCCTGCCGTCGTCACCGTGAGCCTGCCCGCGGGCCGCCAGCTGCACGCCCACGTCTGGAAGGCGCAGGTCGGCCGCGTGCCCCTGCTGCTGCTCGACTCCGACGTGCCCGGCAACGACGAGCAGACCCGCAAGGTCACCGAGTCGCTCTACGGCGGCGGCGGCGACACCCGCCTCGAGCAGGAGCTGCTCCTCGGCATCGGTGGTGTCCGCGCCCTGCGTCTGTGGTCCCGCCTGTCCGGCGACCCGACGCCGGAGGTCTACCACACCAACGAGGGCCACGCCGGCTTCCTCGGCGTCGAGCGCATCACCGAGCTGGTCCGCGACCACGGCCTGACCTTCGACGAGGCCCTCGAGGCCGTGCGCGCCGCGACGGTCTTCACGACCCACACGCCCGTGCCCGCCGGCATCGACCGCTTCGACGCCGCGAAGATCAACCTCTTCTTCGGCGGCGCCAACGCCATCCCCGGAGTGCCGGTCGAGCGCCTGCTCGCCCTCGGCGCCGAGGACTACGAGGGTGGCCAGCCGGGCATCTTCAACATGGCCGTCATGGGCCTGCGTCTCGCGCAGCGCGCCAACGGCGTGTCCCAGCTGCACGGCGTCGTGAGCCGCGAGATGTTCGACGGACTGTGGCCGGGCTTCGACGACGTCGAGGTCCCGATCTCGAGCATCACCAACGGTGTCCACGCCCCGACCTGGGTCGACCGGGCCGTCTACGACGTGGCCCGCAAGCACCTCGGCACCACCGACATCTCCGGCGAGAACGCCTGGGAACGCATCGACGAGGTGCCCGCAGACGCCGTGTGGTCGACCAAGCGCGTGATGCGCGAGAAGCTCGTCGCCGACGCGCGGCGTCGCGTCAAGGCCTCGTGGCAGAAGCGTGGCGCGAGCGACGCCGAGCTCGGCTGGGTCGAGGACATCCTCGACCCCGACGTGCTGACGATCGGCTTCGCCAGGCGCGTCCCGACGTACAAGCGCCTCACCCTGATGCTGCGCGACCCCGAGCGGCTCAAGCGCCTCCTGCTCCACCCGGAGCGCCCGGTGCAGCTCGTCATCGCCGGCAAGTCGCACCCGGCCGACGAGACCGGCAAGCGCCTCATCCAGGAGATGGTCCGCTTCGCCGACGACCCCGAGGTGCGTCACCGCATCGTCTTCCTGCCCAACTACGACATCGCGATGGCCCAGCACCTCTACCCGGGCTGCGACGTCTGGCTCAACAACCCGCTGCGCCCGTTCGAGGCGTGCGGCACGTCGGGCATGAAGGCGGCTCTCAACGGTGGCCTCAACCTCTCGATCCTCGACGGGTGGTGGGACGAGTGGTTCGACGGTCGCAACGGCTGGGCGATCCCGACCGCCGACGGCGTCGAGGACGCCGACCGGCGTGACGACATCGAGGCCTCGGCGCTCTACGACCTCATCGAGAACGACGTCGCCGCGAAGTTCTACGACCGGGACGCCGCGGGTCTGCCGCAGGGCTGGATCGCCATGATGACCCACACCCTCAAGACGCTCGGTCCGAAGGTGCTCGCGAGCCGCATGGTGCAGGACTACACGGAGCAGCTCTACAGCCCCGCCGCCGGAGCCGGGCGCTCGGTGTCCGGGTCGGAGTTCGCCGGCGCCAAGGACCTCGCCACCTACAAGACGAAGATCCGCACGGCCTGGCCCAAGGTCAAGGTCGAGCACGTCGAGTCCTCGGGCCTGTCGGACTCGCCGCAGATCGGCGACGTCCTCGACCTGCGCGCCTACGTCGCCCTCGACGGGCTCACCCCCGACGACGTCGAGGTGCAGCTCGTCCACGGACACGTCAACGACGTCGACGAGCTGTGGGGCATGGAGGTCGCCCCGCTCACCCTCGTCGAGTCCTACGCCGACGGCCGGCACCAGTTCGCCGGCTCGCAGCCGCTGCGCCGCACCGGGTCGTTCGGCTACAGCGTCCGCGTCGTCCCGAAGCACCCCGGCCTCGCCGGGCCGGCCGAGCTGGGACTCGCGCGCAACGCCTGAGGCTCGTTGACGAGAGCCCGGACCCCGCGTGGGGTCCGGGCTCTCGTCGTCCGAGGACGTATGCCGTGTGCCGGGGTCTCGACGTCAGTCGGCGGTCGAGCGCCAGACACGCATCGATGCGGCACCCATCATGACGGGGACGCCCGCGTCGACGGCATCCGACGGGGGAGCGGGCCGCTCCTCGGCGCTGTCCCAGAGCAGCTCGTAGGCCGCCGCTCCGGGCGCCGTCGGCAGGGTGACCTCGACCGGGTGCGCCGAGCCGTTGACGACGATGAGCACCGACCGCTGGGAGAGGCGCGCACCGTCGTAGAGGCCCTGCAGGACGTGGGCGGCAGGGCCGTCCCAGCGATCGCCCATGGGGTGTCCGTCGGCCGCGAACCACCCGAGGTCGGTCGAGCCATCCGCATGGATCTGCCTGCCGGAGAAGAACGCCCGTTGCCGGAGCACGGGGTGTTCGTGCCGCAGTCGGACGAGGTGCCGCGTCGTGTCGAGGAGGTCGGCCTGCCATGGCTCGAGGTCCCAGGACATCCAGCTGATCTCGTTGTCCTGGGAGTAGGGGTTGTTGTTGCCGCGCTGGCTCCGTCCCAGCTCGTCACCGGCGTTGAGCATGGGCACGCCGGTCGACAGCAGGAGCGTGCCGAGCAGGTTGCGGATCGAGCGGCGCCGCGCGGTCGTGATGGCGCAGTCGTCGGTGCGGCCCTCCACGCCGTGGTTCCACGACCGGTTGTCGTTGGAGCCGTCGGCGCCGCTGTGGCCGTTCGCACCGTTGTGCTTCGTGTCGTAGGTCGTCAGGTCGGCGAGCGTGAAGCCGTCGTGAGCTGTCACGAAGTTGACGGAGGCGATGGTGCCGCGGTCGTGTCGGTCGAAGAGGTCCTGCGACCCGGCCAGGCGGGTGGCCAGCTCGCGGACGCCGTGGCCGACCCCTCCTAACGCGGAGGCGGCGAGGTCGCGCAGCCAGAAGGTCCGGGTCGTGTCGCGGTAGCGGTCGTTCCACTCCGAGAACGGCGGCGGGAACTGCCCGGTGCGCCAGCCGTGGATGCCGAGGTCCCACGGCTCGGCCACGAGCTTGGCGCGGGACAGGACGGGGTCGGTGCGCAGGGCCACGAGGAACGGGTGGTCGCGGTCGAAGCCGTCGTCCTTGCCGCGGCCGAGGGCGACGGCGAGGTCGAAGCGGAAGCCGTCGACGTGGCACTCCTGCACCCAGTAGCGCAGCGAGTCGAGGACCATCCGGGCGACGACGGGGTGCGTCAGGTCGAGGGTGTTGCCGCACCCGGTGACGTCGATGTCGCGGCCCCGACCGTCGACGCGGTAGTACGCCCGCTGGTCGAGCCCGCGCCACGAGAGCGTCATCCCCTCGCGGGCGTTCTCGGCCGTGTGGTTGTAGACGACGTCGAGAAGGACCTCGATACCGGCCGCGTGGAGGTCCTTGACCATCGTCTTGAACTCGTCGAGGGCGCCCTGCGGGTCTGCCGTCGACGCGTAGGCGGCGTGCGGGGAGAAGAACCCGAGCGTGTTGTAGCCCCAGTGGTTCGTCAGCTCGCGGAGCACCAGGTCGGGCTCGTGCGTGAAGGTGTGCACCGGCAGGAGCTCGACGGCCGTGACACCCAGCCCGAGCAGGTGGTCGACGAACGCGGGGTGGGCGAGGCCGGCATACGTCCCCCTGAGCTCCTCGGGGACGCCCGGGTGCAGCCGGGTGGCGTTCTTGACGTGGACCTCGTAGATGATCGACTCGGTGAGTGAGCGTCGTGGGAACTCGTCTGCGCCCCAGTCGAACTCGTCCTCGACGATGACGCAGCGGGGCATGTGTGGCGCTGAGTCGCGGTCGTCACGCACCCAGAGGTCACCGTGTAGGTCCGGGCCGACGCGGTGGGCGTAGACGGCCGGGTCGAGCCGGACGCCGCCCTCGACGGCACGGGCGTAGGGGTCGAGGAGCAGCTTGGCAGGGTTGTGCAGCAGGGACCGGTCGGGGTCCCAGTCGCCGTCGACGCGGAAGGCGTAGCGCTGGCCCGCCCCGACCCCCGGCACGGTGTCGAACCACGTGCCGTGCGCCCGGTGCCGCAGCGGCACCCGTCGCTCGGTCTCGGCGCCGTCGGCGTCGGTGTCGAAGAGGCACACCTCGACGGCCCGGGCATGGCCGGCGTAGACGGAGAACTGGGCTCCTTCGGCGGTGAGCCGGACCCCGTGCTCGGGAGGCAGGTCTGGCGTCGCGGGAGAGGGCGGGCACATGTGTCCGAGCGTAGGGGGTGGCCGATCGCACCCCCGGGCCGGATCGACCTCGCCGCGCAGGCTCGTTACGGTTGGCGCATGACCGATCCGACTTCGCTGCCCAACTTCATGCCGAGCGCCCCCGACGCCGGCCCCAACGGCGCCTCCGTCAGTGACGCGCCCGTGCGCGACCGCATCCTCGACGTGCTGAAGGGCCTCGGCATCGAGGCGAGCATCGACGGCGACGGCGACCTCGAGTTCGCCATCGTCGACGACCAGGGCACGAGCACGACCCTCTTCGCCCGCGTCGCCGAGGGCGACCTCGCCCTCGTCCGCTTCTTCGGCCAGTGGCAGCTGGCCGAGCCCGTCTCGCCTGATCGCAACGAGCGCCTCGCCCGCTGCAACGACCTGACGATGCAGCTCAACATCGTCAAGCTCTCGCTCGTCCAGGAGAGCCTCGTCGTCTCGGCCGAGCACGTCGTGACCCCCAACGCCGACCTCGACATCCTCGTGCCGCTGTCGGTCAACCACATCCTCCAGAGCGTCGGCTTCTTCTTCCAGTCCTGGCTGCCGATGGACGACGCGCCCGCTCCCGGCGACGCCTGATGGGCGAGTTCGTCCGGCTCGAGGTCGAGGACGGCGTCGGCACGATCCGTCTCGACCGGCCGAAGATGAACGCCCTCAACGTCCAGGTCCAGGAGGAGATCCGCGAGGCCGCCGCCGAGGCGACCGCGCGCACCGACGTCAAGGCGGTCATCGTCTACGGCGGTGAGCGGGTCTTCGCCGCTGGCGCGGACATCAAGGAGATGCAGACGATGTCGTACACCGACATGGTCGAGCGCTCCGGTCCGCTCATGAGCTCGATCAGCGCCGTGGCGCGCATCCCGAAGCCGGTCATCGCCGCGATCACGGGGTATGCGCTCGGTGGCGGCTGCGAGCTGGCGCTCGCGTGCGACTTCCGTGTCGTCGCCGACGACGCCAAGCTCGGCCAGCCCGAGATCCTCCTCGGCATCATCCCGGGGGCCGGCGGCACGCAGCGCCTCTCGCGTCTCGTCGGAGCCTCGCGCGCCAAGGAGATCATCTTCAGCGGCCGCTTCGTCGACGCCCGGGAGGCGCTCGCCATCGGCCTCGCCGACAAGGTCGTGCCGGCCGCCGACGTCTACACCGCTTCTCGGGAGTGGGCGTCGACCTTCGTCGGTGCCGCGTCGTATGCCGTCCGCGCCGCCAAGGAGGCCATCGACCGTGGTCTCGAGGTCGACCTCGAGACCGGGCTCGAGATCGAGCGGCTGCTCTTCGCCTCGCTCTTCGCGACGAAGGACCGGGAGATCGGCATGTCCTCGTTCGTCGAGCACGGTCCCGGCAAGGCGCAGTTCGAGGGTCGATGACCCTCACCCGCACGCCGCCCGAGGCGGGCCCGCGGCGCCCGTGCCGGTGGGTCCGCCTCGGGCGTCTCCGGGAGCTCGGGAGGACTGTGCCGTGACCGCCGTGCCCGGCCGCCGGCCCCTCGACGTCCTCGTCGTCTACGTCCCCGTCGGTGACACCGACGCGTTGCTCGAGGCACTCTTCGCCGCCGGGGCCGGGACTGTCGGCGACTACCGCGAGTGCGCCTTCGTCACCCGCGGCACGGGGCAGTTCCGACCGGTTGCCGGCGCGACACCGACGATCGGCACGGTCGGTGACCTCGAGAAGGTCTCCGAGAACCGCGTCGAGCTCGTCCTCGACCGGGCGCTCCGGGCCGATGTCGTCGCCGCGCTCCGGGCCGCGCACCCCTACGAGGAGCCGGCCTTCCACGTCCTCGAGACCGCCGACGTCGACCCCGCCTGACCGCCGGTCCGTGTCACCCGACCCTTGGGAGGCAGGGTCGGTGGGGGCAGATCTGGCGCGCCTGTTGCGCCGTGGCGCAGTTGGCAGGGTCGGTGGGGCAGATGTGGCGCGCTTGCTGCGCCGTGGCGCAGTTGGCGTGGCGGGGACGTATGCGGTCCGGCGCGGGACACTCGCCGTGGCGCGGTTGCGGTCAGGAGGTCTTGAAGCCGCCGTTGCTGTAGAGCAGCTGGCCGTTGATCCAGCCGCCCTGCTCCGAGAGCAGGAAGCGCACCAGGTCGGCCGTGTCGCGCGGCGTGCCGAGCCGGCCCGCGGGGGTGTCAGCGGTGCCGAGGGCCCGGAGCCGGTCGTCCATCCAGCCCGTGTCGATCGGGCCGGGGTTGATGACGTTGGCACGCACCCCGCGGGCGGCCAGCTCGATCGCCGCCGCGATGACGATGCGGTCGAGGGCGCCCTTGCTCGAGCCGTAGGGCAGGTTGTGCGCCGTGTGGTCGCTCGTCAGCGCCACGACGTGCGCGGCTGCGGGGCCACCCGCTGCCTGCTCGGGGAGCCGCTCGGCGAACGCGCGGATGAGGAGCCAGGTGGCACGGGCGTTGACGGCGTAGTGCCGCTCCCAGCTCTCGAGCGAGGTCGTGAGGATCCCGCTGTCGACCGACTCGCAGTGCGACATGACCAGGCCGGTCACGGGTCCGAGCCGCTCCGTCGCCGTGGCGACGAGGGCCTCGGGGACAGCCGGGTCCGAGAGGTCGCCGGGCACGAGCTCGACGCGGCGACCCAGCGCTCGGCACTCGTCGGCGACGGCCGCCGGGTCATCGGTGCCGCGCTCGTAGCCGAGCCGCTCGTCGTAGGGCTGCCAGTGGCCGAGGGCGAGGTCCCAGCCGTCCGTGGCGAGTCCGAGGGCGAGCTCGGAGCCGATCGAACGGCGCCTGCCGACCCCGGTGACGAGGGCGACCCGGGGGCTCGTGGACGGGACGGGAGAGGCGGACGACATGGCGCCCATCCTCCGCAGGTCGGACCACCCTCGACAACCGGTTTTGCTCGTCCGGGCCCACCCGGCAGGCCCACCCGGCAGGCCCACCCGGCAGGCCCGCCGCGTGCGCGCGGACGACAGGGGCGGCATACGCCAAGGGTCTGGTGGTGAGCGTCACGCCAGAGGCGTGCGGACTGAGCGGCCGCTCAGTGAGAGGATGGACGGCAGTGCCGGAGCGACCTCCGGCAGTTCCATGAGCACCACCACCAGCAACGGAAGAGGACGTTCACCCATGAACATCGTCGTCTGTGTCAAGTACGTGCCGGACGCCCAGGCCGAGCGCACGTTCAACGCATCTGACAACACGACCGACCGCGAGAACGTCGACGGTCTGCTGTCGGAGCTCGACGAGTACGCGGTCGAGGAGGCCCTGAAGATCGTCGAGGCCGGCGAGGGTGAGGTCACCGTCCTGACGGTGGGCCCCGACGCCGCCGCCGACGCCGTCAAGAAGGCCCTGCAGATGGGCGCCCACAAAGCCGTGCACGTCAACGACGCCGCCATCCACGGCTCCGACGCCATCGCGACCTCCCTCGTCCTCGCCGAGGCCATCAAGAAGATCGGGGCTGAGACGGCTGTCGACCTCGTCGTCACCGGGATGGCCTCGACCGACGGCACCATGGGTGTCGTGCCCGCGATGCTCGCCGAGCGACTCGGCCTGCCGGCCGTGACGTTCGCGTCCGAGCTGACCGTCGAGGGCTCCACGGCGACGATCCGCCGCGACGGCGATGCCTCGACCCAGACGATCACGGCCACGCTGCCGGCCCTCGTGTCGGTCACCGACCAGATCAACGAGCCGCGCTACCCCTCCTTCAAGGGGATCATGGCCGCGAAGAAGAAGCCCGTCGAGCAGTGGAGCCTGGCCGACCTCGGCGTGGACGCCGCGCAGGTCGGCCTCGACGCCGCCTGGACGAAGGTCGAGTCCTTCACCGCGCGCCCCCCGCGCAGCCAGGGCGAGATCGTCGCCGACGAGGGCGACGGCGGCGCCAAGCTCGCCGCGTTCCTCACCGAGCGCAAGTTCGTCTGACCTGCCCCTGACCTTCCCAGCCAGCAAAGGAGATCCGCACCATGGCTGAAGTACTCGTGCTCGTCGACCACGTCGAGGGCAAGGTCCGCAAGACCACCTCGGAGCTGCTGACGATCGCCCGCCGCCTCGGCGAGCCGTCCGCCGTCTTCATCGGCCCCGGCTTCGACGCCGCCAAGGACACCCTCGCCCGCTTCGGCGCCGAGAAGGTCTACCGCGTCGAGTCGCCCGAGGTGCTCGAGCACCTCGTCGTCCCGCAGGCCGAGCTGCTCGCCCAGCTCGTCTCCTCGGCGTCCCCGGCCGCGGTCCTCGTGCCGTCCTCGCCGGAGGGCAAGGAGATCGCCGCCCGCCTCGCCGTCAAGACGGAGTCGGGCCTGATCACCGACGCCGTCGACGTCCAGGCCGCTGGTGACGGCAGCGGGGGTGTCGCGACGACGCAGTCGGTCTTCGCCGGCTCCTACACGGTGTCGGCCACCGTCACGAAGGGCACGCCCATCGTGGCCGTCAAGCCCAACTCGGCCACCCCCGAGGAGGTCGCCGGTGCGGCCGCGGACGAGGTGCTCGACTTCACCCCGTCCGAGGCTGCCAAGGGCGCCAAGATCACCGAGTCCAAGCCGAAGCAGGCCACCGGCCGCCCCGAGCTGACCGAGGCCGCCATCGTGGTCTCCGGCGGCCGTGGCACCGGTGGCGACTTCTCCACGGTCGAGGACTTCGCCGACAGCCTCGGCGCCGCCGTCGGCGCCTCGCGTGCCGCGGTCGACGCCGGCTGGTACCCGCACACCAGCCAGGTCGGCCAGACGGGCAAGCAGGTCAGCCCCCAGCTCTACGTCGCGTGCGGCATCTCCGGTGCCATCCAGCACCGCGCCGGCATGCAGACGTCCAAGACGATCGTGGCCGTCAACAAGGACAACGAGGCCCCGATCTTCGAGCTCGTCGACTTCGGCGTCGTCGGCGACCTCTTCACCGTCCTCCCGCAGGCGACCGAGGCGATCACGGCCGCCAAGGACTGACCGCCGCGTCGGGCCGAGTGCCCGACGCCGCACGACGGCGGCCCCCGACCATCGTGGTCGGGGGCCGCTGTCGTGCGAGCACGTGACCGGTCGGCCTCAGGCGGCCTCGGGGTCGAGGTCGACCCGCGACGACAGCCGGATCCAGCTCTCGAGCCGCTGCCGGTTGAAGGCGTATGCCGAACGCCCCGTCCCGACCGTCCACCACGCTCCGCGCAGCGCCTCCGACGGCAGGCGCACGGGACGGCCCTGGCCGCGCCGCCACTCGAGGCGTCCCCTCGACGTCACACGGCGGACGTGGCGCCGGTCGATCGTCGTCGTCGCGAGCGTGTTGTGGACGCGCAGGCTCTTCGTCCCGAGGTCGATGCGGGCCGACCACGCCCGCCAGCCGAGCGCCAGAGCGAGGGCCACGCACACGGCATACGCGATCGTCGCGGGCAGCGACGGGACGAGCCGTACGAGCAGGCGGGCCACGAAGTAGCCGATGACGGGACAGGCGAGGGCCGCGACGGCCCGGTGAGCGGCAGGAGCACGCAGCCGGCTGCCGCCGGTGCCCTCGTGCCTGCCACCCATGGGGCCGATCATAGGCAGACCGGCCCCACCGGTGGGGTGGACGGGCGACGCGGCTGGTGTTGCCTCCGGCCTCAGGGACGGATCGCGGTGGCCGCCGCGACGACGTCGACGAGGCCATGGCCCTTGTCGAACGACGTCGTGCCGTTGCCGGTCGGGTCGCTGACGTAGGCGGCCCCGTCGGTGTACTTCCAGGCCGTCGCCTTGATGACGGCCTCGACCTGGGCCGGCGTCGCGCTCGGGTTGGCCTGGAAGAGCTGCGCGACGATGCCCGAGATGTGCGGCGTCGCCATGGAGGTGCCGCTGATCGTGTTGTAGTCGCCGTTGTTGCGCGGGTCGCCGCCCGTCGTGCAGATCGGCAGGTAGATGCGGCACGACGACGTGATGCCCTCACCCGGCGCCGAGATGTCGGGGTAGCTGGCGAACTGTCCCGAGCGGCCGCGCGAGCTGAAGTCGCTGACCGTGCCGCTGCGGGTGCCGGTGTCCTGGTCGTTGTACGACGCGACGGAGATGATGCCGCCCGTCGGGTCCTGGCCGGGAGGGTTGGAGAGGTTGGCGGAGCCGTCGCCGCCGTCGTTGCCGTTGGCCCAGACCGAGACGACGCCCTCGCTGACGAGCGCGCGCTGGAGCTTGACCGTCGCCGAGTTCGGGTCGAACTCGCCTCCGCCCGTCGGTCCGTAGGAGTTGCTCGTGACCTTGATCGGCGGGCACGTGCTGGCCGGGACGCCCGCGCCGCAGGGCGCGGCGTGGTGCTCGAGGACCCAGTTGAGCGCCGAGTCGGCGCCGACGATGAGCAGCACGGCGCCGGTGCTCAGGCTGACGATGCTCGCGCCGGGGGCGGCCCCGTGCATCCTCGTGCCGTCGGACAGGGTGACGTCGCGTCCGGCGACGATGCCGGAGACGTGCATGCCGTGACCGCCCGCGGCGAGCAGGTCGGTGTTGAGGCTGCCGGCGTCGACGGGCTGGCAGGGGAGCAGCTCGAGCGGGTCGCACACCATCTTGAGGTTCCTCACGACGGCCGAGCTGCCGTCGGCGTTCTGGAGGAAGGGGTGCGTCGGGTCGACGCCGGAGTCGATGACGGCCACGCTCACGCCGGAGCCGTCGAGGGCCGTGCCGTTCGCCCCCGTGAGGGTCGCCCGGGCCTCGGAGCCGCGGGTGGCCGTGTTGGACGTCGACAGGAACAGGTCGATGGGCTGGTTGCCCTCGACGTACGTGACGCCGGGGACGGAGCGCACGGCGTCGATCTGCACGGGGAGCCCGGCCGCGACGACGACACCGATCTTGTCGTAGGTGTCGCGGACCGTGAGCCCGGACGCGGTGGCGGCACGGCGCGCGGCCCCGATGTCCGTCGCGTGGACGAGCACCGTCGTCGGCGTGACGGCGGACAGGGTCGACCAGTGCTGCGCGAGCCACCTCGACAGCGGTGCGCGGCCCTGGCCGGTGCTCAGCAGGCCGGCAGCGGCGCCGGACGGCGCGGACTGCGGGCCGGACGAGGCCGGCGAGGCGGCGGCGACCGTGGCCGAGGTCAGGGCGGTGGCTGCTGCCAAGGTGGCCGCTCCGAGACGGAGGCGGCGTGTGGCGGTCGATCGCATGAGATCCCTCTCTGCTGGGCCACCCCACGTCAGTGGAGGGTGGCGACGTGACAGGCCAACGAGGGGGAGTGGTGGGAGGTCACGCGCGGGTGCCGGCGGGACGGCATACGCCATCGCCCACGGGAGCGGGTGGGCGGCCTCGTCCTGCGCCCGTCCGGCCGGGGTGTCCGGGCGTCCTAGAATCGGTGGGTGACTGCCTATCTCGACCATGCGGCGACCACGCCGATGCTCCCCGCCGCCCTCGCGGCGATGACGGAGCAGCTGGCGGTCGTGGGCAACGCCTCGTCCCTGCACCGCACGGGTCGCGCCGCGCGCCGGGCCGTCGAGGAGTCGCGCGAGAGGATCGCCAGCTGCCTCGGGGCGCGACCCTCCGAGATCGTCTTCACCTCGGGCGGCACGGAGTCGGACAATCTCGCCGTCAAGGGCACCTACTGGGCTCGCCGAGACCGCGACCCTGCTCGCGTGCGTCTCCTCGTCGGCGCGACCGAGCACCACGCCGTGCTCGACTGCGTCGACTTCCTCGTCGCGTACGAGGGCGCCAAGGTCACCTGGCTCGAGTGCACCGCGGAGGGGGTCATCGAGCCTGCGACGGTGCGCGCCGCCATCGAGTCCGACCCGGACTCGGTCGCCCTCGTCACGGTCATGTGGGCCAACAACGAGGTCGGGGCCGTCCAGGACGTCCGCGCCATCGCCGACGTCGCCCACGAGTTCGGGGTGCCCTTCCACACCGACGCCGTGCAGGCAGCCGGGCACGTGGCGGTCGACTTCGAGGCGAGCGGCGCCGACCTCATGTCGGTGACGGCGCACAAGCTCGGCGGTCCCATCGGCGTCGGCGCCCTCGTGCTGCGCCGTGACGCGAGGCTCGTCCCGCTGACGCACGGTGGGGGACAGGAGCGGCAGGTGCGGTCCGGCACCCTCGACACCCCGGCCATCGTCGGCTTCGCCACCGCGCTCACCGAGGCCACGGCCTCGATCGAGGCCGAGTCGGCCCGGCTCGTCGCCCTGCGCGACGACCTCATCGAGCGGGCCATGGCGATCGCCCCTGACATCCGGCCGTCCGGGGTCTGGCGCCGCGGCGACGGCGTGAGCCGGCTCCCCGGCAACGTGCACCTGCTCGTGCCCGGGTGCGACGGTGACTCCCTGCTCTACCTGCTCGATGCCGCGGGGGTCTCCTGCTCGACGGGGTCGGCGTGCCAGGCCGGCGTGCCGCAGCCCAGCCACGTGCTGCTCGCGATGGGGGTCGCCGAGAGCGATGCCCGGGGCGCGCTGCGCCTGACGCTCGGGCACACCTCGACCCAGGCCGACGTCGACACGTTCGTCGACGCGCTGCCCGCTGCCATCGAGCGGGCGCGCCGCGCGCGGGAGGCGACCGCGTCGTGAGGGTCGTGGCGGCGATGAGCGGTGGCGTCGACTCGGCGGTCGCCGCCGCCCGCATGCTCGACGCCGGTCACGAGGTCGTCGGCGTCCACCTCGCCCTGAGCCAGAGCGCGGCGACGCTGCGCGAGTCGGCGCGCGGCTGCTGCACCATCGAGGATGCCGGCGACGCCCGTCGGGTGGCCGACGTGCTCGGGATCCCCTTCTACGTCTGGGACATGGCGGCCCGCTTCAAGCGTGACGTCGTCGACGACTTCCGCGCCGAGTACGCCGCCGGGCGCACGCCCAACCCATGCCTGCGCTGCAACGAGAAGATCAAGTTCGCCGCGCTGCTCGACAAGGCCCTGGCCCTCGGCTTCGACGCGGTGGCGACGGGCCACTACGCCCAGGTCGTCGAGTCCGAGGACGGGCACGGGAGAGTGCGGCGCGAGCTGCACCGCGCCGTCGACATGGCCAAGGACCAGAGCTACGTCCTCGGCGTGCTCGATGCCGACCAGCTGGCCCGGTCGTTCTTCCCGCTCGGGGACACGACGAAGCCGCGGATTCGCGAGGAGGCGGCCGAGCGGGGCTTCTTCATCGCCAAGAAGCCTGACAGCCACGACATCTGCTTCATCGCCGACGGCGACACCAAGGGGTGGCTGACGCGCGAGCTCGGCGAGGCCCCCGGAGACATCGTCGACACGTCCGGTGAGGTCGTGGGCCAGCACGCCGGGGCCTTCGCCTACACGGTCGGACAGCGCCGCGGGCTTGCGCTCTCGCGGCCCGCCGCCGACGGCGAGCCGCGCTACGTCGTCGAGGTCCGCGCCGAGACCAACCAGGTCGTCGTCGGCGCCGCCGACCTGCTCGGTGTCAACGCGATCACCGGCGACCACGCCCGCTGGTGCGGCCTGGCACCGGAGGGCGTCGTGCACGTCGGCGCGCAGGTGCGCGCCCACGGCGAGGAGTATGCCGCGACCGCCCGGGCCGACGGCGACCGCGTCGAGGTGCGGCTCGAGGGCCGTGTCCGTGGCGTCGCGCCGGGACAGTCCGTCGTGCTCTACGAGGGGACGCGGGTCGTCGGCTCGGCCACGATCTCCGCGTCTCGGCTCGAGCGAACCCCCGTCGGGTAGCCGGGAGCCGACCTCAGTCCAGCGAGCGGGTCCACGTGACGGTGCGGGCGCGCGGTCGGAAGCCCAGGGCGCGGTAGAGCCGCTGCGGTCCCGGATAGTCGTCGTCGCCGCGCGGGCTCACCTGTGCGACAGAGGCGCCCACCTCGGCGACCCGGTGCAGTGCTGCGAGCGTCACGGCTCCTGCGAGTCCGCGACCGCGGCGCTCGGGCACGCAGCCCACCGGCTCGACGAGCCCCGCACCGTGGGCAGGGTCGAGCCACACGAGGGCCGAGGCCACCATGGTGTCGTCGGCGTCGACGGCGACCCAGTCGAGGTCGTGGCGGTAGGGCCACGCGGCCATGAGCTGCTCGTAGGCCTGCTCGTCGACCTTCGACGGACCGACGTCCGACCAGGACGCGACGTGGACGGCAGCGCGGGTGCGGGCCTCGTGCCGCTCGATGTGCCGGAAGGTGTAGCCCGGCACGTCCGGCACCGGCGGAAGGTCGGCGAGGTCGAGCACGTGGTGGGCGAAGAAGGGCTCGCCGAGGTGTGGTTCGAATCCTGCTGCGGCGAGCGCCTGCTCGGCGACGTCTCCCTCCATGACGAGGGCGGACTGAGTCTCTGCGTCGCTCACCTCCTCGAACCAGTCGATGACCTCCTCGGCGACGTCGGGACGCGCGGGGTCGACCTGGAGCTCGAGCCAGTCGGGTGCCTCGGCCCAACCGAAACCGACCACCTCGCCGCTGTCGGTCCAGAGGGCGATGGCCTCGCCGTCGTCGAGACCCATCGGGTCGACCGGCCGGTAGTAGCGGCTCCATGCGAGCTGACCGGGGTGAAAGCGCGAGGCGGGTGTCCAGAGCCGCGAGGCGAGGCCCTGCATCGCCCGCAGGTCGGCAGGTCCCGAGAAGTCTTGGCGGCGCACCGGCACCACGCTACTGCCGTGACCGCGAGCCGACCGACACCGTCGTTCCCTGCTCGCGACCCACGTCAGATCAAGAACCGCACACGCAGGCGGCCGAAGCGCCCCCACTGTCCCCATGGAGCACAGACGGGGGAGCGTCACGGGGGTCGCTGGGCAGCACCCCGGCGCCGTCCACCTCGTCGAGGTGCCGCACTCGCTGGCCGAGCAGCTCACGGCCATGGACGCCATCAGGCCGCTGATGGACGACGAGCCGAGAATCACCGGCACGGGGCCGGAACCCTGGACCGGGGGGGCTGCGCTTCGAGCGGGGCGAGCGCGCAGGGGTCCTGCTCTAGCCCACCTCGCGGTCTCGGCCCCGCGCCCCGTGCGCCTAGGCTGGCGCGGTGACTCTC
Source organism: Terrabacter sp. Ter38 (assembly GCF_024519435.1). Classification (GTDB taxonomy): domain Bacteria; phylum Actinomycetota; class Actinomycetes; order Actinomycetales; family Dermatophilaceae; genus Terrabacter. The sequence continues at coordinate 741,780 of NZ_JALJRZ010000001.1, read as the reverse complement.
GCTACCGGCATCGGCTCATGGCCCGGCACCTCGGTGCGCGACGCGGTGCGGCAGGTGCGCGAGATCCTGGACGGCCACCTGCCCTACCTCCCCGAGCTGCCCGCACGGGGTCCGGGCGGCGACATGGTCGGGCGCACGGCGGGCCTGCTCGTCGAGCTGCCCGTCGACCTCCAGCCCGTCGGCTGGCGCCTCGTCGACCGCCCCGGACGTGACGCGTCGCGCACGGCAGCGATGCTCCGCGAGGACCTCGACGAGCTCGCCGAGGCCTACGACGGGCACACCGGGGCGCTCAAGCTCCAGGTCGTCGGGCCATGGACCCTCGCTGCCAACGTCTGGCTCTCGCGCGGCGAGCGCGTCATCGTCGACGACGGCGCCAGCCGTGACCTCGTCGAGTCGCTCGCCGAGGGCGTACGCCTCCACGTCGCAGCCGTGCGCAGCCTCGTCCCCGGGGCGCAGGTCGTGCTCCAGGTCGACGAGCCCAGCCTGCCGACCGTGCTCGCGGGCCGGCTGCCGACCTCGTCGGGTTTCGGCCGTCTGCCGAGCCTCGACCCCCAGGTGGCCGCGGCCGGCCTGATGACGGTGCTCCGCGCGCACGACGGCGAGACGGTCGTGCACTGCTGTGCGGCCAGCCCGCCCCTGCCACTCCTGCGGGCCACCGAGCCGACTGCTCTGTCGCTCGACACCTCCCTGCTGCGCCCCCGCGAGTGGGAGGGCGTCGCCGTCGCGGTCGAGGACGGCATACGCCTCCATGCCGGTGTCGTGCCCACCGACGGGAGCCGGACGCGACCGCAGGACCTGGCCGCTGACCTCGTCGGGGTCTGGACGCGGACCGGGCTGCCGCTCCGGTCGCTCGCGGACGTCGTCGTGACCCCCGCGTGCGGCCTGGCCACCGCCTCACCGGAGGTCGCGAGAGCGGTGCAGCGGGCCGCCGTGGAGACCGCTCGCGAGCTCGAGGAGCGCAGCGCCGGCTGACCGTCGCCGGGGGCTCCCCGCCCCGAACGGCAAGAGCCGGCCACCCCGAAGGGAGGCCGGCTCTGCTCGGTGAGCTCGGTCGATCAGCTCAGAGCGCGGAGCCCGCGGCCCACTTGGCCCAGCTGAGGTTCCAGTCCGAGTAGCCGTTGCCCATCGTCATCGGACGGGTGGTGCCCGTCGTCTCGACGACGTCGCCGATCTGCATCTGGCCGAAGAGCCACTGGCCGTTGGCATCGCTCATGCCCGTGCAGCCGTGGCTGACGTTGCGCTTGCCCTGGTCGGCGACCGACCACGGCGCCGTGTGCAGGAACTCACCGGAGTTCGTGACACGCATGGCGTACTTCACCGGGGTGTCGGCGTAGTAGTTCGGGTCGTCCTTCTTCAGGCCGATGGTCTCGGCACGCATCGTGATGTTGGTCTGCTTGTCCATGATGACCTTGACGCCCGAGCGGGTGACGAAGCCGGGACGACCACCCGTGACGGGGATGCGCTTGGTCCACTTGCCGTTGATGAAGAGGTCCAGCTGGTCCGTCTTGAGGTTGACCTTGGCCACGACCGCGCGGCCGATCGTGAAGTCCGACGTGCGGCTCATCTGGCCGTAACGGTCGGCGCCGGCGGGCACGCCGTTGAGGTCGGCCTCGACGTGCACCTTGGTGCCGGCCTTCCAGTACGTCTTGGGACGCCAGTGCGCCTCGCGCGAGCTGAGCCAGTACCAGGACCCGGCCTGGGCGGGGGTCGAGGTCACCTTCATGTGCTTCTCGAAGCTCGCCTTGTCGACGACCGGGAGGTCGAAGCGGACGACGACCGGCATGCCGATGCCGACGGTGCCTCCGTCACGCGGGGAGACGGCGACGTAGACCTGGTCGTCGAGCGTGAGGTTCGCGGTGCGGAACGTCTCCGTCGCCTCCGTGGTCTTGCCGTCGGAGTCCTCGGCCGTGAGGTCGAGGGTGTACTTGACGCCGGGCTCGAGCAGGTCGGACGCGGTCCACGTGCCGCCGTCGAGGGTGCCGTCGACGGGGATGCGGTTGCCCTTCTTGCTCTTGTACGAGAGCGAGGCCTTCTTGAGCGTGCCCTTCTCGGCCGAGGCGGTGACCCGCGTGTCGACGGAGACGTCCTCGGACTCGTCGCCCGGGGTCGTCTTGAAGACCACCGGGTCGGTGGTCGGCGTGGGTGCAGCCGACGTCGTGCCACCAGCGGTGGCCGATGAGGAGCCCGCGGGCTTGCCGTTCTCGGCCGTGGCGGTGGCATTGCAGGCCGTGACGCCGAGCATGGCCAGGACGGCCATCCCCGAGACTGCGGCGGAACGGATGCTCAACTTCACGCGTGAATACCCTTCGCAGACGTGACGCCGGGCGTCCCAGGGCGGGACGGGGTGCGGCACGTCGATAGTGACCCTGCTCCAGTGTCACCGATCCCGCCCAATACGCCAAAACGTACGGCGAGTCCAAACTCCTGCGTGTCGCAGGGTCGGGGGGCGGCTCAGGACGTGGTCCGCGGACGCACCTCGCGACGCAGGATCTTGCCCGTGGGGCCCTTCGGGAGCTCGTCGAGCGACCAGATGCGGCGGGGGTACTTGTAGGCCGCCAGGCGCTCCTTGACGTAGTTCTGGACGTCCTCGAGCGTGGCCGTCGAGCCGGGGCGCAGCACCACGGCGGCACCGACCTCCTCGCCCATGAGGTCGTCGGGGACGCCCACGACCGCGGCCTCGAGCACCTCGGGGTGCGTGTACAGCACCTCCTCGACCTCGCGCGGGTAGACGTTCAAGCCGCCGCGGATGATCATGTCCTTCTTGCGGTCCACGATCGTGTAGTAGCCCTCGTCGTCGACGGTGGCGAGGTCGCCCGAGCGGAACCACCCGTCCGGGATGGCCTCCTTCGTGGCCTCGGGACGGTGCCAGTAGCCCTTCATGATGTTCTCGCCGCGGATCGCGATCTCGCCGATCTCGCCCGCCGGGGTGTCGTTGCCCTCGAGGTCGACGAGCTTCATCTCACAGCCCGGGATGGCGCGGCCGATGGTGCCCGGCTTCGTGGGCTTGTCGGGCATGTTGAACGAGGCGACGGGGGAGGTCTCGGACAGGCCGTAGCCCTCGAGGATCTGGCAGTGGAACTTCTCCTCGAACGCCTTCATCACGGCCTCTGGCATCGCCGATCCGCCCGAGGCGCACGTGCGCAGGCTGCTCGTGTCGGCCTCGTCGGCGTTCGGGTGGTGGAGGATCGCGGCATACATCGTCGGGACGCCCTGGAAGATCGTGACGTGGTCGCGGCCGAGGACCTCGATGGCCTTGGCCGGGTCGAACCGCGGGATGAGCGTCAGGGTCGCGCCGCGCTGGACGGAGGTGTTGAGCCCGCACGTGAGGCCGAAGACGTGGAAGAGGGGCAGGCAGCCCATGATGACGTCGTCCTCGGTGATCTGCATGATGTCGGTGGCCGAGCGCTCGGCGTTGCGGTGCAGGTTGAAGTGCGTCAGCTCGGCGCCCTTGGGCTTGCCGGTGGTGCCGCTCGTGTAGAGGATCACGGCGGTGTCGTCGTCGGCGCACTCGACCGGCTCGAGCACCGGAGGGCCCGCCGTCTCGGACGCGTCGAACTGGCCGTCGGCCGGTCCCATCGGGCCGCACACGACGAGGCGGGTGCCGGTCTCGGCCGCAGCCTTCCCGGCCTCGTCGGCGAAGTCCGGCCACACGAAGCTGAAGCGGGCGCCGCTGTCCTCGTAGAAGTACTGGATCTCGCCGGACTTGAGCAGCGGGTTCATCGGCACGACGACGCCGCCCGCGAGCAGGGTGCCGTAGAAGGCGACGGGGTATGCCGGCACGTTGGGGAGGATGAGGGACACCCGGTCGCCGGGCTCGAGTCCCGCCGCACGCAGCTGGCCTGCCACGGCCGCCGCCGCGCGGTGCAGCGCCGACCACGACAGCTCGACCTGGTCGAGCTTGATGCCCACCTTGTCGGGGACGCGTGCCGCGGTGGCGGTGAGGTTGGCGGCGAGGTTGGTCATCTCTGCTCCTTCGCAGGGGGCGGGCTCCGGCCCATTGTCACTGCTGGGTCGCCCGGTGAACAGACCCGTCGCCACGTGAGGAGTCTCATCGGGCCGTGACCGTCGGAGTCGGCTGGCAGGATGAGCGCGTGAGCGAGAGCAGCGGCCCCACGCCCGTCACCGACGACGTCCCGACCGAGGTCCACCAGGAGTGGGCCGAGCTCGCCGAGCAGGCCGCGGCGGCCCAGTTCGCCTACCACGTCAAGGATGCGCCGACCATCAGTGACGGTGAGTACGACGCGCTGATCCGCAGGCTCAACGCCATCGAGGACGAGCACCCCTCGCTGCGCACGCCCGAGAGCCCGACCCAGAACGTCGGGGGCGCGTCGTTCGCGACCGGCTTCGAGACGGTCGACCACGTCGAGCGGATGCTGAGCCTCGACAACGCCTTCTCCTTCGAGGAGCTGCAGACGTGGGCCGAGCGCGTCGAGCGCGAGGTCGGCACAGGCGCGCACTTCCTCACCGAGCTGAAGATCGACGGCCTCGCCATCAACCTGCTCTACGAGAAGGGCCGCCTCGTGCGCGCCCTGACCCGCGGCGACGGCCGCACGGGCGAGGACGTCACCAACAACGTCCGCACCATCGAGGGCATCCCCGAGCGGCTCGCCGGCGACGACGTGCCCGACCTCGTCGAGATCCGCGGCGAGGTGTTCTTCCCGACGGCGGCGTTCGCCGACCTCAACGCGAGCCTCGTCGAGGTGGGCAAGGCGCCCTTCGCCAACCCCCGAAACGCCGCGGCGGGCTCGCTCCGCCAGAAGGACCCCAAGGTCACCGCCACCCGGCCGCTGCGGATGCTCGTCCACGGCATCGGAGCGCGCCGGGGCTTCGACGTCGAGCGCCAGAGCGAGGGGTATGCCGCCCTCCGCGCCTGGGGGCTGCCGACCTCCGACGAGGTGCGCGTGCTCGACGACATCGCCGCCGTGCAGGAGTTCGTCACCTACCACGGCGAGCACCGCCACGACCGCTCCCACGAGATCGACGGCATCGTCGTCAAGGTCGACGAGGTGCCGCTGCAGCGCCAGCTCGGTGCCACCTCCCGTGCGCCGCGATGGGCCATCGCCTTCAAGTACCCGCCCGAGGAGGTCAACACCAAGCTGCTCGACATCCGCGTCAACGTCGGGCGCACCGGTCGAGTCACCCCCTACGGCGTCATGCAGCCCGTCGTCGTGGCCGGGTCCACGGTCGAACAGGCGACGCTGCACAACGCGTACGAGGTCGAGCGCAAGGGGGTGCTCATCGGCGACACCGTCGTGCTGCGCAAGGCGGGAGACGTCATCCCCGAGATCGTCGGTCCCGTCGTCGACCTGCGCGACGGCACCGAGCGGGCGTTCGTCATGCCGACGGACTGCCCGGCCTGCGGCACCCCGCTCGCCCCCGAGAAGGAGGGCGACAAGGACATCCGCTGTCCCAACACCCGGTCGTGCCCGAGCCAGTTGCGCGAGCGGGTCTTCGCGCTCGCCGCCCGCGGCGGGCTCGACATCGAGGCGCTCGGCTGGGAGGGCTCCATCGCGCTGCTCGACTCGGGCATCATCACCGACGAGGGTGACCTCTTCGCCCCGGCCGCCGACAGCCCCCGCGCGGGGGAGTACGGCATCACCCGCGCGAAGCTCGCGCAGGTCCCGCTCTACACGAGGGCCGCCAAGAAGACCGACCCGGACGAGTCCGTCGTCGACGGACGCGTGCTGTCGGCCGGTGGCGACAAGCTGCTGGCCGAGCTCGAGAAGGCCAAGAGCCAGCCGCTCTGGCGGGTCGTCGTGGCCCTCTCGATCCGGCACGTCGGGCCCACGGCGGCCCGGGCGCTGGCCACCCACTTCGGCTCGATGGAGGCGATCCGGTCGGCGTCGACCGAGGAGCTCGCCCAGGCCGAGGGCGTCGGCGGGGTCATCGCCGAGGCCGTCACCGCATGGTTCGAGGTCGACTGGCACCAGGAGATCGTGCGCAAGTGGGCCGACGCCGGCGTCCGCATGGCCGACGAGGTCGACGCGTCCACCCCGCGGACGCTCGAAGGCAAGACCGTCGTCGTCACCGGTTCGCTCGAGGGCTTCTCCCGCGACGAGACGAAGGAGGCCATCATCAGCCGAGGCGGCAAGGCCTCGGGCTCGGTGTCGAAGAAGACCGACTTCGTCGTCATCGGCGCCAACGCCGGATCCAAGGCGGCCAAGGCCGAGGAGCTGGGTCTGACGATCCTCGACGAGGACGGCTTCCGCCGCCTGCTCGAGACGGGTGCGGCCGACTGAGCCGTGCCGCCCGACCTCGTCGGACCCGCTCGCACCCCGGCGAGTCCGCGTGATCGCACCCGCGCCCGCTCGGTCCGGCGGCTGACGCGCATGTGTCGCGAGCCCACAGAACCGCGTCAGGTGTGTGGGTCCCCACCGTCCTTTCCGCGGGCAGCCCTCCTAGGCTTTGCCGAAGTTTCCCGGACTTTCCGGAGTCGTCGTCAGCCGGTCACACCGGCCGGGGCGGCCCGACACCACGCTCACCCGAGCGCGACGCACGAGGAGGTGCAGGTCTTGACGGGTACCCCGATGCTCGAGACCAGGGCCCTGACCAAGGAGTTCCGTGGTTTCCGGGCCGTGTCGGAGGTCGACCTCACGGTCGCCCGCGGCACCGTCCACGCGCTCGTCGGACCCAACGGTGCGGGCAAGACCACGCTCTTCAACCTGCTCACCGGCTTCTTGACCCCGACGTCCGGCGCCGTGCTCTTCGACGGTCAGCACATCACCGGCAAGGACCCGGAGCAGATCGCGCCGCTCGGCATCGCGCGCTCCTTCCAGATCACGAGCCTCTTCGAGGCGATGACCCTGCGCGAGCACCTCGAGCTGGCCCTCGCCAGCCCGACCGGCATGGGCAAGCAGTGGTGGCGCTCGGTCACCCGCATGGCCACGTTCAAGGACCGTGCCATGGAGCTGCTCGAGCAGGTCGGCCTCGCGGACCGGGCCGGGGCACCCGCCTCGTCGCTGGCCTACGGCCAGAAGCGCGCGCTCGAGCTCGCGATCGCCATGGCCCTCGACCCCAAGCTGCTGCTCCTCGACGAGCCGACAGCCGGCATGGGCATCGAGGACGTCGACCGCACCATCGCCCTCGTCAAGCAGCTCGCCGAGGGCCGGACCGTCGTCTTCGTCGACCACAACATGCATGTCGTCGGATCGCTCGCCGACCGTGTCACCGTGCTCCAGTCGGGGCAGGTGCTCGCGGAGGGACCCTACGAGCAGGTGCGCGCCGACGAGCGGGTCATCACGGCATACCTCGGAGCAGCCCATGAGTGACGACACGACCGCCGCGACGACGACGGAGCAGCCGGCGCCCGACCGCGCCGGTGCGCCTGAGCCCGGGAGCCCCGGTCGCGGGACAGCACGGATGCTCGAGGTGTCCGGCCTCTCCGCCTGGTACGGCGAGGCCCGCGTGCTCACCGACGTCAGCATCGACGTGGCCCCCGGGGAGGTCGTCACCCTCGTCGGGCGCAACGGAGCCGGCAAGACGACTCTGCTGCGCTCGGTCATGGGCCTGCACCGGCAGATCGAGGGCACGATCACGCTCGACGGGTCCGACCTCGTCAAGCGTTCGGCCGACGCCCGGGCCAGGGCCGGCATCGGCTGGGTCCCCGACGACCGCGGCATCTACGCGAGCCTCACCGTCGCCGAGAACCTCCTGCTGCCGCCGGTCGTCCACGCCGACGCCTGGCCCCTCGAGCGGGTCTACGAGTTCTTCCCCGTGCTCGACGAGCGCCGGGACTTCCCCGGCACGAAGCTCTCGGGCGGCGAGCAGCAGATGCTCGCCATGGCCCGGGTGCTGCGGATGGGCTCGCGGCTGCTGCTGCTCGACGAACCGAGCGAGGGACTGGCCCCCGTCATCGTCCAGCGCATCGGCGAGATCATCCGCGAGATCAAGGGCCAGGGGGTCGGCGTGCTCCTCGTCGAGCAGAACGTGAAGTTCGCCTCGACGGTTGCCGACCGGCACTACCTGCTCGCTCAGGGCAAGGTCGTCGAGCACCTCGGCAACGACGACTTCAAGGCCCGCGAGGGAGAGCTGCTCACCTACCTCGGGATGTAGCCCCCGCCCACGTCCCGGCCGCGGCACGCGCCGGGCGCACCACGCCACGACCACGACGCCCTCGCGTCATCCCGTCACACCCGTCAGACACCCGTCACATCTCGTCACAACCCCAGGAGGGGACATGCGTAGCAGGACAGTCCAGGGCAGCGTCGCCATCGCCGCGACCGCGTCGCTCGCGCTCGCCGCGTGCGGAGGGGCCGGCGGCCCCCAGTCCGGCGGCTCGAGCAAGCTGACCGACAACAAGGTCGTCATCGGTCTGCTCAACGACCAGTCGGGCGTCTACAAGGACCTGTCCGGTCCCAACAGCAAGGTCGCCATCGAGATGGCGATCGAGGACTACAAGGCGAAGTACGGCGACAAGGCCGTCGCCAAGGACATCGAGGTCGTCACGGCCGACCACCAGAACAAGGCCGACATCGCCAACTCCAAGGCGCAGGAGATGTACGACCGCCAGAAGGCCGACATCATCCTCGACGTGCCGAACTCGGCCGCGGCCCTCGCCGTCGCGACACAGGCCAAGAACAAGAAGAAGCTCTACATCAACATCGGTGCGGGCACGACGGCCCTGACCGGTGCGAGCTGCAACAAGTACACCTTCCACTGGGCCTACAACACCGCTGTCCTCGCGCGCGGCACCGCCGGCACCATCACCAAGGAGGGCGGCAAGACCTGGAACATCGTCTACCCCGACTACGCGTTCGGCCAGGACATGAACAAGTCCTTCACCGCCGAGATCACGAAGAACGGCGGCACCGTCGGGCAGTCGATCGCGTCGCCCTTCCCGAGCGACAACTTCGCCACCTTCATCACCAAGGCCGGAGAGGGCAACCCCGACGTCGTCGGCTCCATGCATGCTGGCGGCGACCTCATCAACTTCGTCAAGCAGTTCAACCAGAGCTCGCTCAAGGGCAAGGTGCAGCTCGCGGTCGGCCTGATGTTCATCACCGACATCCACTCGCTCGGTGTCGACCAGTTCGCGGGCACGCAGTTCACCGACGCGTGGTACTGGAACTTCGACGCGCAGAACAAGAAGTGGGCCGACCGCTTCAAGGAGAAGACGAACACCCGGCCGTCCTTCGCCCATGCTGCGAACTACTCGGCCGCGATGAACTACCTCGAGGCCGTCCAGGAGGCCGGTACCGACGACGCCGACGCCATCGTCGGCAAGCTCGAGGGCAAGAAGATCGATGACGTCTTCCTGCGCAACGGCGAGATCCGCAAGGCCGACCACGCCGTCATCCACGACGTCTACCTCGCCAAGGTCAAGAGCTCCGCCCCGGAGGAGTGGGACTACGAGGACATCCAGAAGACGATCCCGGCCGCCGAGGCCTACGGCGAGGCCAACCCCGCCTGCTCGATGAGCTGAGCTCAGGCGTCTGGAGCCAGCGCTCTGGGCCGGTATGCCGTCCGGTGGCGTCCACGAGGACGCGCCGGACGGCATACGGCACAGCGCGACTGTCCAGACAGCGGCACCCAGCCCGATCGACCGCGAACCGAGCGAGAGACATGAGCGAATTCATCCAGTACACCCTCCAGGGGCTCGCCGCCGGCGGCTTCTACGCGCTGTCCGCGCTGGGCCTCGCCGTCATCTTCGGCGTCCTCGGGGTCGTCAACTTCTCCCACGGCGCCTGCTACATGCTCGGCGCCGTCCTGTCAGCCGTCCTGCTCGCCGAGCTGAACGTCGGTTTCTGGGCCGCGCTCGTCATCGTCCCGATCCTCATGTTCGGGTTCGGCGTGCTCATGGAGCGCCTGCTCGTGCGTTGGCTGCTCGAGCTCGACCCGCTCTACAACTTCCTGCTGACGTTCGGGCTCACGCTGGTGATCGTCGAGGCGGTCAAACAGCGCTACGGCGTCTCGGGCCTGCCCTACCAGGTGCCCGCCGGACTCGGTGGCCAGGTCTCGGTCGGGTCGGTCAACCTCTCGGTCTACGCGATCTTCGCCTGTCTCTTCTCGGTCGTCGTGTGCGTCGCCGTCGGGCTGCTGCTGACGAAGACGCGCATCGGCATGATCGTGCGCGCCGCGACCGAGGCGCCCGACCGGACCCGGGCCCTCGGCATCAACGTGGGGCTCTGGGTCACGCCCGTCTTCGGCTTCGGCATCGCGCTCGCGGGCCTCGCTGGTGTGCTCGCGGCGCCGACCCGCGCCATCACCGCCGAGATGGGCAGCAACTTCATCATCATCCTCTTCGCCGTCGTCGTCATCGGCGGCCTCGGATCCATCCTCGGGGCGGTGGTCGCTGGCTTCCTCGTCGGACTCGTCGAGGCCTACGGCATCGCCTACGCCCCCACGTACGCCCAGATCGTCATCTTCGTGCTGATGGCGCTCGTCGTTCTCGTCCGGCCCTCGGGGCTCTTCGGACGGGAGGAGGTCGCATGAGCGAGCAGATGACCGCCAAGGTCGACGTCGACCTGGCCCAGCCCTCGATCCTGTCGCGGCGCAACCCGTTGCGCTACGTCATGCTCCTGGCCGGCCTCGCCGTGCTCGTGATGCTGCCGTACTGGATCTACCCGCCCGTCGCGATGGACATCCTCTGCTGGGGGCTCTTCGCGATCAGCGTCGACCTGCTCCTCGGCTTCACGGGGCTGCTCAGCTTCGGCCACGCCGCGTTCTGGGGTGGCTCGGCGTACTGCACGGGCCTCATCGCCACCCACTGGGGCGTGCCGTTCCCCGTCGCCGTCATCGGGGGCGCCGTCTTCGCGATGCTCATCGCGTGGCCGATCGGCTACCTCTCGGTGCGGCGGACCGGCATCTACTTCGCCATGGTCACCCTGGCCTTCGCGCAGATGCTCTACTTCATCGCCAACCAGGCGCGTGACCTCACGGGCGGCGAGAACGGCCTCCAGGGCATCCCGCGCAACTTCTTCGGCATCGAGCTCGTCGAGACCGACCCGTTCTACTTCTACTACGTCGGCGCCGCGATGATCCTCGTCGGCATCCTCGTCGCGTGGCGCGTCGTCAACTCGCCCTTCGGCCGGGTGCTGACGGCCGTGCGCGACAACCCGGCCAGGGCGCGAGCCCTCGGCTACGACGTCGAGCGCTACAAGATCACGGTGTTCATCATCTCGGCCGGCCTCGCCGGCCTCGCCGGCGGCGTCTTCGCGGTCAGCCACCAGTTCGCGTCGCTCCAGGAGCTGATGTGGACGACGTCGGGCAAGGTCGTGCTGATCACGGTCCTCGGCGGCATCGGCACGCTCTGGGGTGGCCTCGTCGGCGCGGGCGTCGTCGTGACGCTGGAGGACTATCTCGCGAGCTCCGGCTTCGAGGGCATCGGCCTCATCACCGGCACGATCTTCGTCGTCATCGTCCTGCTCTTCCGTCACGGCATCTGGGGCACGGCGCGCAACGTCCTGCGCCGCTACGTCCTCGAACGGCGCGGCAGACGGCGCGACTGAGCGACTCACTGGTTTGAGGTCAGCGCGGATACCTAAAACCGGGGGAGTGCGAGGCGTCGCGTCAGTCGTCGAGCAGCCCTCGCAGGACCCTCCGCAGCATGACCGGAAAGACCTCGTCGGGCTCGACGCCGACCTCCGGACGCAGAGCGGCAAGGCGCGGGAGGCGTCCTTCGGCGACGAGGTGCGCGACGTAGGCTGCCTGCCCCCGGGCGCGCGCCGGGTCCTGGTCGCTGTGGCCTGACCTGGCGTAGGCGGTCGTGAGGGCGTTCATCGTCGCGAAGGCCACGAGCTTCCGACCGTCGGCGGCCGGGTGTCTCTCGAGCACCGTCAGGACGTGCTCGGTCAAGGCGAGGCCATGGGGCCCGAGGACCGGTGTCGCCCCGACGTCGCCGAGCCAGCGATGGCGTCGGTGGATGGCCAGTCCCTGCAGCGCGAGCGCGGTCAGGTCCGCAATCGCGTCTCCCGTCGGTGCCTCGAGCACGTACTCACCGGCGACGTGGTCGACCATGAGATCGACCAGCTCGTCGCGGCCGGTCACGTGCCGGTACAGCGAGCCGCCTCCGGTGCCCAGCTCCGAGGCGATGCTGCGCATGGTCACGGCTGCCAGACCTTCGGCATCGGCCACGCGGACAGCTGCCCGCGTCAGGGCCTCACGCGTCAGGCGTGCCGGTCGGCCCACGGTGGAGTGGTCCGGCCGCATCCAGATGACGTCGTCGCTCACCGGTCGAGTCTCGACGCCGTCGGCGGGCCGACCCGCGCCGGGGTCCGCCCGGTCATGCGCCGACCCGCTGCAACCAGGCCCGCAACGGCGCAGTCCCGTCCTCGCGGGCGATCGCGTCGCGGACTAACGCCGCCCCGTCGCGCAGTTCTCGCGACGTCACGGCCTCGGTCATGCGAGCTGCCAGCACCTCGCCGCTGACCCGCGTCATGGGGACGGGTGCGGTGCCGGCGGACAGGGCCACGAGCCGGCGCGCCCAGAACGGCTGGTCGGTGTGCATCGGGAGGGGCACCGACGGTACGCCGGCCCGGAGGGCGGCAGCGGTGACGCCGGCACCGGCGTGATGGACGACAGCGGCCGCACGGGGGAGGAGCCACGCGTGCGGCACGTCCCCGACATGGAGGACCCGGTCGGGGCCGAGCTCGTCCGCCAGGTGTCTCGCGGTGGCCTCGAGAGCCGCGCCCTGCAGGACGGTGCGCAGCCCGGTGCCCCGCACCGCATCGGCGACCGCGCGGACGACGGCGCCCCCCGGTGGGAGGCTGCCGAGGCTGACGACGACCGGCGGCGGACCCGAGGCCAGGGCCTCGGCCAGTGCGGCTTCTGGCATTCCGGATCCCACCGGTGCCGGCCACCAGAAGCCGTCGAGGCTCAGCCGGTCCGACCAGTCGCTCGGTCGTGGGAGGACGACCGGGCTGATCCCGTGGTGCACCGGCAGGCTCGCCGCTCGGCGTCGCCGCTGCGCGTGCGCGCGGCTCTCAGCAGGCAGGCCGAGCTCGGAACGCACCCGGGCGCAGGCGGCGTCGTACGGCGTGCGCACACGCTCGGCAAGGCGTCCGGCCAGCCGGTTCGCCGGACCCAGGTCGCGCCGGCTGGCGATCATCGGCGGGTATGCGCTGCTCGGCTCTGCCGGCTGGAGGAGGGCCGCGGCCGACGGCACCCCGAGGTGCTCGGCGATGTCGTGGCCGTAGGGCGAGATCGCGTTGGTGAGGACGACGTCGGCACCTGGGGCAGCCGCGAGGGCGGCCGTCGCGGCGTCGTCCATGTAGGAACGGAGCACCCTGAGGTAGGCGGCGACACCAGGCCCCCTCCGCCCCTCGGACGAGTCGGGGTCCGACGGCTCGGGCAGCGTCATCGGGGCGTCGAAGCCGACGTGCGTGCAGCCGGCCTCGACCACGAGGCGCGCGTACTCCGCCCCCGCGACGATCGCCACGTCGTGCCCGTCGTCGACGAACGACCTGCCGAGGCCGGCGGCTGGGGCGACGTCTCCGCGGGTGCCCGGGGCGAGCATGAGGACCTTCACACGACCACTCCTTTGCGAACAGTGTTAGCAAAAGAAGCGTAGCGCAGCTCAGCCTGCGTGACGACGTCGGCGGAGCGTCAGGGCGTGAGGATGCGGCGCGCGACCCGGCCGACGACGAGCCAGGCGACGGCGCCGAGACCCCAGTTGGTGATGGTGTTCTTGACGACGGCGCCGTCCCCGGTGAACTGCTTGACACCGGCGGTGCGGCTGAAGACGTCGAGGTCGGCCCAGTCGGCGGCGCGCAGGACCGCTGCCACGAGGGCATTGCTCGTGTTGGCGTCCAGCACGACGAGGACGGCTCCGAGCAGGAGGGCCGTGGCGGCGAGCAGGCACACGAACCAGACGATCTCGCCGAGCAGGGTGCGCACGCGCCTGATGCCGGTTCCGGTGAGGGTCGCGGCGCGGCGGGCCCCGGCCCGCACGTCGGTGGATCGGCGCGCCCGTGGGGCGACCTCGGCCATCTCGGCCTTGGCAGAGGCCCGGTCGGTCGGCGCGTCGGTCGACGTCTCGGTCGGTGCGGCGGTCGGCGCGGCGGTGGACGTGTCGGTCGTCGTCGGGGTGGGTGCTGGGCCGGCCGCGGCGGTGGGGGGCGGGTCGGCCGCCTCGGCGGCGGGGGCGGGAGCCGCTGGCGCGTCCTGGCTGGGCGCGGTCGTCGTCGTGGTCGGGCTGGCCGGGCTCGTCATCGAGGGTTCTCCTAGGTGGCTCGTGGATCCGACGTGGTCAACGAGCGAGACCGGCGGCAGGACACGCCCTGCCCCGGACGACTTCCGGGGCGCGGGAGCACGAGAGGGCGCGCGGTGTCCGTGGGGCTCCGGACCGTGGTCCGGGTCCGAGGGGCTGCCCCATAGACTGGCCCGCATGTCATCCCTGTCCCGCGACGACGTAGCCCACCTGGCCGGCCTCGCCCGGATCGAGCTCTCGGACGCCGAGCTCGACCGCATGGTGGGTGAGCTCGGAGTCATCCTCGAGTCCGTGGCCAAGGTCCAGCAGGCCCCGACCGACGGCGTCGCCCCGATGTCGCACCCGATGCCGCTGACCAACGTGACCCGCCCCGACGTGGTGCGCCCCAGCCTCGGCGCGGAGGCCGTGCTCGCCGGGGCGCCCGAGGCCGAGCAGCAGCGCTTCTCGGTGCCGCGCATCCTCGACGAGGACTGAGCCACCCTGAAGCCCGCGTATGCCGCGGTCCCGGGCACCCGGCATACGCCCCCGCCCGTGACGGGCACCACGAACACTCCTGTCGCAGCAGCTACGAACCGAAGGCACTGACGTGACCGACCTGCCAACTGACCTGACGAGGGCCAGCGCCGCCGACCTGGCCGGCGCGCTCGCGAGCGGAACCATCAGCTCCGTCGAGGTGACCCAGGCGCACCTCGACCGGATCGCCGCCGTCGACGGCCAGGTGCACTCCTACCTCCACGTCGACGGGGCCGGGGCGCTCGCCCAGGCCCGGGCGGTCGACGAGCGACGTCGGGCCGGCGAGACCCTCGGCGCCCTCGCCGGGGTGCCGATCGCCGTCAAGGACGTCATGACGACGAAGGGCCTGCCGACGACGTGCGGCAGCAAGATCCTCGAGGGGTGGATCCCGCCCTACGACGCGACCGTCGTGTCGAAGCTGCGCGAGGCCGGCCTGCCGATCCTCGGCAAGACGAACATGGACGAGTTCGCGATGGGCTCCTCGACCGAGCACTCGGCCTACGGGCCGTCGCACAACCCGTGGGACCTCGACCGGATCCCGGGCGGCTCGGGTGGTGGCTCGAGCTCGGTGCTCGCCTCCTTCCAGGCGCCGCTCGCGACCGGCACCGACACCGGCGGCTCGATCCGCCAGCCCGCCGCCGTCACGGCGACGGTCGGCACCAAGCCGACCTACGGCGGCGTCTCGCGCTACGGCCTCGTCGCGCTCGCGAGCTCCCTCGACCAGGCCGGCCCGTGCGGTCGCACGGTCCTCGACACCGCCCTGCTCCACGCCGTCATGGGTGGCCACGACCCGATGGACTCGACCTCGATCGACGCGCCGGTCCCGCCGGTCGTCGAGGCCGCTCGCGCCGCCAGCGTCAAGGGCATGCGCATCGGCGTCGTCAAGGAGCTGGGCGGCGAGGGCTACCAGCCCGGCGTGCGCGCCCGCTTCGACGAGTCCGTCGCACTGCTCGAGGAGCTCGGCGCCCAGGTCGTCGAGGTGAGCTGCCCGAACTTCGAGTACGCCCTCGCGACCTACTACCTCATCCTCCCGAGCGAGGCGTCGAGCAACCTCGCCAAGTTCGACGCGATGCGCTACGGCATGCGCGTGCTGCCCGAGGGCGTCGACGCACCGAGCGCCGAGCAGGTCATGGCCGCCACGCGAGACGCGGGCTTCGGACCCGAGGTCAAGCGCCGCATCATCCTGGGCACCTACGCCCTCAGCTCCGGCTACTACGACGCCTACTACGGCTCGGCGCAGAAGGTGCGCGCGCTCATCGCGCAGGACTTCGACGAGGCGTACGCCCAGGTCGACGTGCTCGTCAGCCCGACAGCCCCGACGACGGCGTTCAAGCTCGGTGACAAGCTCGAGGACCCGATGGCCATGTACCTCAACGACATCGCCACCATCCCGGCCAACCTCGCCGGCGTCCCCGGCATGTCGATCCCGTCCGGGCTCGCCGACGAGGACGGGCTGCCGGCCGGCATCCAGATCCTGGCCCCGGCGATGAAGGACGAGCGTCTCTACTCCGTCGGCGCCGCCCTCGAGGCCGCGCTCGTCGACCGCTGGGGCGGTCCGATCCTCGACCGCGCGCCCGAGCTGGGCGCTGCTGCTGCGAAGGGAGCCTGACATGACCACCGTCGCGACGGATGCCGTCATGGACTACGACGAGGCCATGACGAAGTTCGACCCGGTCATGGGTCTCGAGGTCCACGTCGAGCTGCACACGGCCACGAAGATGTTCTGCGGCTGCCCGACGGAGTTCGGCGCCGAGCCCAACTCGCAGGTCTGCCCGGTGTGCCTCGGCCTGCCCGGCGCACTGCCCGTCGTCAACGAGAAGGCCGTCGAGTCGGCGATCCGCATCGGCCTGGCGCTCAACTGCGAGATCGCCGAGTGGTGCCGCTTCGCCCGGAAGAACTACTTCTACCCGGACATGCCCAAGAACTTCCAGACCTCGCAGTACGACGAGCCGATCGCCTTCGAGGGCCACCTCGACGTCGAGCTCGAGGACGGCAGCGTCTACCGCGTCGAGATCGAGCGCGCGCACATGGAGGAGGACACCGGCAAGTCGCTGCACATCGGCGGCGCGACCGGTCGCATCCACGGCGCCGACCACTCGCTCGTCGACTACAACCGCGCCGGCATCCCGCTCATCGAGATCGTCACCAAGCCCATGGTCGGGGCGGGGGAGCGCGCGCCCGAGGTCGCCAAGGCCTACGTCTCGGCGCTGCGCGACCTGCTGCGCGCCCTCGACGTCAGCGACGTCAAGATGGAGCAGGGTTCGATGCGCTGCGACGCCAACGTGTCGCTGCGCCCGCGCGTCGGCGAGCCGCTCGACGAGGCCCAGCTCGCGGTGCCGCTCGGCACGCGCACCGAGACCAAGAACGTCAACTCGCTCCGCTCCGTCGAGCGGGCGGTGCGCTACGAGATCTCGCGGCACGCGGCGATCCTCGACGGCGGAGGCTCGATCCTCCAGGAGACCCGGCACTGGCACGAGGACACCGGCATCACGACCTCGGGACGCGTCAAGTCCGACGCCGAGGACTACCGCTACTTCCCCGAGCCCGACCTCGTGCCGGTCGCACCGACGCGTGAGACCGTCGAGACCCTGCGGGGCACGCTCCCCGAGCCTCCCGGCCTCCGTCGCAAGCGGCTCCAGTCCGACTGGGGCTACAGCGATCTCGAGATGCGTGACGTCGTCAACGCCGGAGCGGTTGAGCTCATCGAGGAGACCGTCGCAGCCGGCGCGAGCGCCGGCGCGGCGAAGAAGTGGTGGCTCGGTGAGCCGTCACGGCGCGCCAACGCCGAGGGTCAGGACATCGTCACGTACGCCGCCGGGCTGGGTCTGACGCCGGCGCACGTCGCCGAGCTCGACGGGATGGTCGCAGCAGGGCGCCTCAACGACTCGATGGCGCGCCAGGTGCTCGACGGCGTGCTCGCCGGCGAGGGCACCCCGACGGCAGTGGCCGACGCACGTGGGCTCGAGCTCGTCCAGGACGACGGCGCCCTCGAGGCCGCCGTCGACAAGGTCATCGAGGCCAACCCCGACGTCGCGGCCAAGATCCGCGACGGCAAGGTGGCGGCCGCGGGTGCGCTCATCGGCCAGGTCATGAAGGAGATGAAGGGCCAGGCCGACGCCGGCAAGGCCCGCGAGCTCATCCTCGCCAAGCTCCAGTAGACCCCCGCCCCGCAACCGTCGAAAGGCCACCTTCGGCCGCTTCCCCACCGTCGAGGGGCCACCTCCCGCCGCTTCACCCACGTCGAGAGGCCACTTCTGGTCACAGAAAGTGGCCCCTCGACCTGTGCACGGCGGCACCTGGTGGCCCCTCGACGGTTGAGGGGCGGCCGCTCGTGGCCTCTCGACGGTTGACGTGGGTTGGGGTCAGTGCTTGCCGCCGCCGAGGAGGCCTCCGAGCAGGCCACCGAGGATGTCACCGGCGCCCCCGCTGCCACCGGTCGAGCCGGAGCCGCCACCGAGCACCTGGCCGAGGACGTCCTGGAGCGGGTTCGAGCCGCCGGACGCGGCACCCGTCGACGTCGCGCTGCCCGGAGCCTGGACCGGTCCGCTGTCGGCGCCCACGCCACCGGGGAAGAGCGGGCCACCGTCGGGCGACCCGCTGCCCGCCGTGGTGGTCGTGCCGGCCGAGCTCGACCCGCCGCCGAGCATCCCGCCCAGGCCGCCCTGCCCCAGCTTGTTGGCGAGCCACGACATGACGATCGGGGCGAGGATCGGCAGCAGCTTCTGCACGAGGCTTCCGGACGTCCCGCCGAGACCGCCGAGGCGGCCCACGACCTGGTCGGTGCTGCCGCCGAAGATGTTGCCGACGATGGCCTTCCCGTCCTGCTCGTCGACGTCGTCGAGTCCGTTGATCGTGCCCTGGTGGTCCGAGAGCGCCGTGAGCAGCGAGTCGGCGCCGGCGGGGTCGGAGGCGTTGGCGTGGAGCCCGCCGAGCAGCGCGGGCAGGGCGCTCTCCGCCGCCTGGCGGACCTCGTCACTCCCGACCCCGAACTGGCCCGCCAGCTGGTCGATCGGTACCTGGTCGAGGATCTCGTCGTACGAACCCATGGGTGCCCCTCCTGCTCGTGGGTGGCGCCGGTGCCGACCCCTGCTCGTCAGGCTAGTCAGGTTGGGGCGCCCACGGCGGACCACGCGGTGCGAAGGGGGCAGCGACGGGTCATGCGGCTCCGACCGCGGAGAGCGGCAGCGAGATGAGCCGGTCGGCGCCGTCGTTGTTGCTCGTCGTGATCCACACCCGGCTGCCGACGAAGTGGATGTCGCGGACACGCCCGTAGGTGCCTTGGAGATGGCGGCTCGGTGTGCCGGCGGAGCCGTCGGCGTCGACCGGCACCCGCCACACCGACTGCCCGCGCAGGGCTGCCATGTAGACGGCGCCGTCGGGCCCGACGGCGATGCCGCTCGGCGACATCTCGGAGGTCGGCCACTCGGCGACGGGGTCGACGTAGTCCGGGTTGTCGGCACGGCCCTCGACCTCCGGCCAGCCGTAGTTCTTGCCGGGCTCGACGAGATTGAGCTCGTCGAAGGTGTTCTGTCCGAACTCGCTGGCCCACAGGCGTTTGCGACTGTCCCAAGCCAGCCCTTGGACGTTTCGGTGTCCGTAGGACCAGATCGGGGAACCGCCGAACGGGTTGCCGGGGGCCGGGTCGCCGTCCGGTGTGATGCGCAGGATCTTCCCGCCGAGGGAGTCGAGGTTCTGCGAGAGCGAGGTGTCACCGGCCTCGCCCGTGCCGACGTAGAGGAAGCCGTCAGGCCCGAAGGCGATGCGGCCCCCGTTGTGGTTCCGACCACGCGGGATGCCGGAGAAGATGACGACGGGTTCGCCGATCGTCCTGTCGCGCCACGGCACGGCGGCGATGCGGTTGTCGCTCTCGGTCGAGTAGTACGCGTAGAAGACGGGGTCGGCGTCGAAGTCCTCGGGCACGGCGAGCCCGAGCAGGCCGCCCTCGCCCTCCGTGCGGGTGATCGGCAGCTTCCCGGCGACCGTCGCCCTGTCCCGGGAGCCGGGCTTGGGCACGTGGTGGACGACGCCGGTGTTGCGCTCGCTCACGAGGGCGCTGCCGTCGGGCAGCACGGCCACCGACCATGCGATGTCGAGGCCGCTCAGCAGGGTCACGGGTCCGGCCGGCTGGGCTGCGGTCGGACGCGTTGGGGTCGTGGGGGACGACGGCGCCGAGGTGCTCCCCGTGGGGGCGGTGGCGCTCGAGGTCGCCGAGGTGGTCGTGCCGGCACGGGTCTCGAGTGCGGCGGGCTCGGCCGTCGAGCACGCGGCCGTGACCAGGGCGACGACCACGCCGCCCACGAGCGCGCGGCCGGTCGGTCGGGAGGGGTGCGGCATACCTCATTGTGTCCCACGTGCCGTGTGGGACCGCGGTGTCTCAGCCCCCGCGTCGTTCGAGCGTCTCGACGAGTCCGTGGCGCACCTCGGGGTGGACGACGTCGGCGTCGACGACCCGTCGGGCGGCGGCGAGGTCGCCGGTGAAGGCGCGGAAGAGCACGAGCAGGTCGATGTCGTGGGCGGGCCGCTCGATCTCGATGGTCGCGCCGGTGTGCACGGTGCCGGCGGTCACGACCGAGAGGTAGGCGCCGGTGCGCCCGGCCTCGGTGAAGCGGCGCACCCAGCGGGGCTCACCCACGTGCGCGGCGAAGGTGCGGCACGGGGTGCGCGGCACCTCGACCCGCAACACGACGTCCCCGATGCGCCACAGCTCGCCGACGAGCGCGTGTGTCGTGTCCACCCCGAGCGTCGTGATGTTCTCGCCGAATCCCCCTGAGGGGATGGCGCGCCCGATCTGCTGCTCCCAGAACTCCTGGTCCTCGCGCGGGTACGCGTAGACGGCCTGGAGCGCGCCGCCGTGGTGCTTCGGGTTGCCGATCTCGTCACCGACGACTCCGCTGCCGAGACCGCCGTGCTTCGGGCCGGGGTCGCGCACCGCGAACGACTCCACGGGTCGCTTGTCTATAGCGGTGGGTCGGCCGCCACCTTCGGGAGCGGTACGGCGACCCGAGCCGAGGGCGAGGACGCGGGGGTGGTTCGTCACCCGCGCGAGCCTAGCGGCGTGGCGGGGGAGGGGCCCGGGTCCCTTGCGGACCACTCGTTCTGACTAGCGTGGGCGCCATGGCTGTCCTTCCCCTCGTCGTGTCCGTGCCCGAGCCCGAGTACGCAGACGCGCTCGCCGACCTCGACGGTGTCGACGCGGTCGTCTGGGACATGAAGGGGGCGCCCCCACGCGGTCCGGAGATCCGCTACGCCGTCATGCCGTACATGACGAGCCTCGACCTGGCCGACGTCACCCGCGGCCTCGACGCCCTCGAGGTGGTCCAGCTGCAGAGCGCCGGCTACGAGCAGTTCGTCGGTCAGCTGCCCGAGCGCGTGACCCTCTGCAACGCGGCGGGCGTCCACGACGCTTCGACGGCGGAGCTCGCGCTGGCCCTGACCTTGTCGTCCATCCGCGACATCCCTGAGTTCGTCGGGTCGCAGCAGGAAGGGCACTGGGAGCCGCTGCGCCTGCGCTCCTCGCTGGCCGACCGGCGGGTGCTCGTCGTCGGCTACGGGCAGATCGGCCGGGCCATCGCACGGCGCTTCGCCCCGTTCGAGGTCACCCTGACGGCGGTGGCATCTCGGGCCCGGGAGGGCGATGAGCTCGTGCCGCAGGTCCACGGCATCGACGAGCTGCCTGACCTGCTGCCCGATCACGACGTGGTCGTCGTCATCGTGCCGCTGACCCCCGCGACACGTCGTCTGTTCGACGCGTCGCTGCTCAGCCGTATGCCGGACGGCGCCCTCCTCGTCAACGTGGCCCGTGGTCCGGTCGTCGACACCGACGCCCTCGTGGCCGAGTGCGCCTCCGGCCGGCTGCGGGCCGCGCTCGACGTGACCGACCCCGAGCCGCTGCCGCAGGACCACCCGCTGTGGACGACACCGGGCGTCCTCGTCACACCGCACGTCGGAGGAGCGACGGACGCGATGCGCCCGCGCGCCATCGCCCTGGTGCGCCGACAGGTCGAGGCGCTGCTCGCCGGGGAGCCGGTCGACAACGCCGTCGCCGGACCCTTGTCTGCCCCACACGCATAGTGGACACTGTCAACATGACCGAGACCATCGTCGCCATCGGCACGCGCAAGGGGCTCTGGATGGCCCGCAGCACCGACCGGCAGGACTGGACCCTCGAGGGCCCGCACTTCCTCATGAGCGAGGTCGCCTCCGTCGCCGTCGACACCCGCGAGGGGCGCTCGACCGTGCTGGCAGGCGTCAAGTCGTGGCACTGGGGACCCACGGTCCAGGCCTCCACCGACGGTGGCCGCACGTGGACCGAGAGCGCCGAGCGGGCCCTGGCCTTCCCGGCCGACACGGACACCGCGCTCGAACGCGTCTGGCAGCTGACGCCCGACCCGAACGACGCCGACGTCGTGTGGGCGGGGGTCGAGCCGCACGCCCTCTTCAAGAGCACCGACCGCGGCGAGCACTACGAGCTCGTCCGGGGCCTGTGGGACCACCCCCACCGCCCGACCTGGGAGCCCGGCTTCGGCGGCGGCGCGGTGCACACGATCGTCCCCGAGCCCGGACGTCCCGAGTCGGTGCTCGTCGCGATGAGCGCGGGCGGCGTCTACCGCTCGGGCGACGGCGGGCAGACGTGGGCGCCGAGCAACCCGGGCATCCGGGCGGGTTTCATGCCCGACAACGAGTACCCCGAGTACGGCCAGTGCGTGCACAAGGTGGCTCGCGGCCAGGGCGAGGGGGAGCTCTTCGCCCAGAACCACAACGGTGTCTACCGCTCGCACGACAACGGCGCGACGTGGGACTCCATCGCCGAGGGGCTGCCGACGGACTTCGGCTTCACGGTCCTCGCCCACCCCCGCCGTCCCGGCGTCGTCTGGGTGGTGCCCGTGGCCGACTCCGGTGAGCGCATCCCGCCGGACGCCCAGCTGCAGGTCCAGCGGTCCGACGACGCCGGCGCGACGTGGCGCCAGCAGGCGACCGGACTGCCCGGCCACAGCTACACGTGCGTGCTGCGCGACGCAGCCTCCCTCGACGCGGCCGACCCGGTCGGCGTCTACATCGGCACGCGCAACGGCGATGTCTTCGCTTCGGCTGACGAGGGTGAGACCTTCCAGCGCATCGCGACCCAGCTGCCCGACGTGCTCGTCGTGCGCGCCGCCCAGCTCACCTGACACGCAAGGGATTCCGTATGCCGTCTGCTCCCGTCCGCGTCATCCTCCCCGGCATGCTCCGTGACCTCGTGGGCGGCGTCGCTGAGATCGAGGTCGAGTCGCCGGCCGAGTCGCAGACCGTGGCCGAGCTGCTCGACCGGGCGTTCTCGGGTCATCGCATCCTCGACGGCAAGGTGCGTGACGAGCGCGGCCAGATCCGCAGGCACGTCAAGGTCTTCGTCAACGGCGAGGACGCGACGCGCGGCGAGGGCATCGGCGCGCCGGTCCCGGCCGGCGCCCGCGTCCACATCATCAACGCCGTCTCCGGCGGCTGATCGCGCGCCTGGACGCGCGGCGGGTGTCGCTGGACGCCACCCGCTTCGCGATCTCGGGGCGATCTCGCACGTCCGCCGGGTGCGGAGCGTCAGGCGTCGACGCCGAGGAGGATGGGCAGGACGGTGCGCTCGAGCTCGCCGACCGTGAGCGAGCGCGGTTCCACGAGGCGCTGGGTCATCGACCCCTGGGCGAGTGAGATGGCGGCGCGGACGAAGAGGTCGGTGGGGATCGGGAGCGTCAGCCCCTGGCGCGCCACCGCCTCGTCGACGACGGAGACGAGCTCGTCGCGGACGCGGCGCTGCTGGGCGGCCCAGGCGCGTCGCGCGTCGGCGTCACGGATGGCGTGGAGGGTGAACTCGGTCGTCAGCACGAGCCAGCGCTCGCGGCTGTCGTCCGCGAGCGCCGCGAAGACATCGCGGAGCACCTCGTCGGCGCTCGCGTGCTCGCGCTTGCTCGCGCGCCGGATCCGGTCGACGAGCGCTTCCGAGTGGCGCCGGGAGAGCTCGACGACGAGGTCGTCCTTGGAGGTGAAGTTGGAGTAGAAAGCACCTCGAGTGAAGCCGGCGCGCTCGCAGATGTCCTCGACCGTGGCGCCGTGGAACCCGCGCTCGGCGAAGACCTCGCTCGCCGCCTCGAGGACACGGTCGCGGGTGGCCTGGCGACGCGCGCTGACGCGGGGAGCGCTGGACGGTGCTGTGGCGGACGGCATATGCCAAGGATACAACCTCGAATTGAATACGACCTCGTATCGGCGCATACTCGTCGGGTGACCACTCCCAGCCCAGGACGACCCACCAACACCGACCGGCGCACCGTCGTCGTCGACGATGTCGGCGTCGCCGGCACGCACGAGCCGTTCGTCGAGCACGTGAGCTTTGTGGCTCCGGACGGTGTCGTCACGCTCGTCCCGACCGACCCGGGGATCCCTCAGGTCGCACTCGCCCTCGCCATCGGCGGCCGGGTCGCCCTGCTGCGCGGGCGCGTCAGCATCGGCGGGGTCCCGGAGCGAGCCGAGCTGCAGCTGCGCACGCGGCTCGTCGACGTCGCAGACGTCACGGCCCCCGAGGACTCCTTGACGGTGCGGGCCGTCGTGCAGGAGGAGCTCGCCCTCGCGGAGCGGCCCGCCACCCGCTCAGCCGTCGCCGCGTTCCTGGACGAGCACGATGTCGCCGACCGTGCCGGTGTGCCCTGGGAGCAGCTGCCCGCAGGGGTGCGCACGAGCCTCCTGCTCGAGCTCGGGGCCCTCCACCCCCACGTACGCGTCCTCGTCCTCGCAGGTGCCGAGCGGCACGGCGGAGACCACGGTGTCTGGCTCGAGACTTGTCACGGGCTGGCCCGGGAAGGCTTCGCCGTCATCGTCCTGACGACGGCTGCCCTGGCATCCGCACTGCCGCCTCCCGTCGAGGTCGAGGTCGAGCCCGAGTCGGAGCCCGAGCCGGAGACGGAGCCCGAGCCCGAACCGGAGCCCAAGCCCGAGCCGGAGCCCGAGCCCGAGCCGGAGCCGGAGCCGGAGCCCGAGCCCCAGCCCGATCCGCGACGCACGACAGACACCACCACCTCGAAGGAGCCCTCGGCATGAACCCCGTCCGCCTCGCGGTCGCCGAGCTACGCCGTCTGACCAGCTCGCGCCTGGCCCGGCTGGCCCTTGCCGCTCTCGTGCTCATCCCCACGCTCTACGGCGGCCTCTACCTCTACGCCAACCACGACCCCTACGGCGGCTTCCCGCAGGTGCCGGCCGCCGTCGTGAGCGACGACACCGGCACCACCCTGAGCACGGGCGAGAAGCTCCAGGTCGGTGGTCGGGTCGCCGACCAGCTCGTCGACTCGAAGTCCTTCGACTGGCACCTGGTCTCGCACGAGGAGGCGATGCGCGGTGTCGACGAGGGGACCTACGCCTTCGCCGTCATCCTGCCCCGGACCTTCTCTGCCGACCTGGCCTCGACGGCCGAGTTCACGCCGCGACAGGCCACGATCGTGCTCGAGACCAACGACGCCAACAACTACATGACCTCGACCATCGGCAACCAGGTCATCAAGCAGGTGACGTCGTCGGTCGCGAGCGAGGTGAGCCGGACCGCGGCCAGCAAGCTGCTCCTCGGGTTCAGCGACGTCCACGACCAGCTCGTCAAGGCCGCCGACGGCTCCGACCAGCTGCGGGCCGGTGCGGTCAAGGCCGACGACGGCGCGAAGAAGCTCGCGAGCGGGGCGCGCACCCTCGCGACCGGCCTCGACGACCTCGCCTCGGGGGCCAGGCGCCTCGACACCGGTGTCGGCCAGGCGGCCTCCGGCGCTGACAGCCTCGAGGCGGGCGCCGGCCAGCTCGCCTCGGGCCTGTCCACCCTGCAGTCCCGCACCGCCAACCTGCCGGCCCAGACGGCCCGTCTCGCAGAAGGCGCCGAGCAGGTCGCCGCAGGCAACCGGACCATCGCCTCCTACGGCACCAAGGCCGCGACCGCGTCGACCCAGCTCAAGAGCCGGATCGCCGCCGACCGCTCGAGCTTCCTGTCGGCCCTGCGCGCCCAGGGGCTCACCGACGGCCAGCTCGCCGTCGTCGAGTCGCGGCTGGACGTCATCGACGGCTACGTCGACACGGCCGACGGCACGATCCAGTCGGCCTCCGGCAGCCTGACCACACTCTCCAAGGGCGCTGACCAGGTCGCGACCGGCGCCCGGACGCTCGCCTCGGCCACGCCGGCCCTGACGAGTGGCATCGCCCAGGCCCACTCCGGGGCCGTCCAGGTCCGCGACGGCGCGAGCACGCTCGCCACCGGTCTCGACCAGCTCAAGACCGGCTCGAGCGCGCTCGAGTCCGGCGCGACGAAGGCGGCCACGGGCGCCGACCAGCTCTCGTCGGGTGCGACCTCCCTCGCCTCCGGCCTCGACTCGCTCGTCAAGGGCGCCACCGACCTGCACGCAGGTCTCGTCAAGGGTCGTGACGCCGTTCCCGACCCGTCCGAGGCCCAGCGCAAGGCGATGGCCCAGACGATCGGCAACCCCGTCGGGGTCTCTTCCGACTCCCTCTCGTCAGCAGGCTCCTACGGTGCCGGGCTCGCGCCCTTCTTCATGAGCCTCGCGCTCTGGATCGGCGCCTACGTCCTCTTCCTCTTCGTCCGGCCCCTGTCGACGCGTGCCCTCGCGACGAGCCAGCGATCGGTCCGCACGGCCGTCGGCGGCTGGCTCGCCCCGGCGCTCGTCGGCGTCCTCCAGGCCGCAGCGCTCGTGCTCGTCGTCGGGAGGGGCGTCGACATCCGGATCGCGCACCCGGTGCTCGCCTTCCTCTTCCTCGTCCTCGTGTCCATGACGTTCGTCGCGATCCTGCACGCGCTCGCCGCACGGCTCGGCGCCGTCGGGAAGTTCCTCGGCCTCGTTCTCATGGTCGTCCAGCTCGTCAGCGCGGGTGGCACGTTCCCCTGGCAGACGTTGCCCGCGCCGCTCCAGGCCATCCACCACGTCGTGCCGATGACGTACGCGATCGACGGGCTCCGTCGGCTCATGTACGGCGCCGACCTCGGTCCGGTGCTGGGGAGCATCGGGGTGCTCGCGGCATACCTCGTCGGTGCCCTCGCCGTGTCGACCGTCGCGGCCCGGCGCTCGCGGATGTGGACCCCGTCGCGGATCAAGCCCGAGCTGAGCCTCTGAGCGGTCCGGGCTGACAACACGGCCGGTCCGGAGCATGCTCGGAGTCATGAGCAGCGCCTCGAGAGAGAAGACCCTCATCCTGATGCGACACGGCAAGGCCGAGGAGGGGCCCGGCAAGGTCGACCACGACCGCGAGCTCGCGGCCCGTGGTCGACGGGACGCCAAGGCGGCGGGCAAGTGGCTCCATGCCGAAGGCCTCGTGCCCGACCTCGTCATCTGCTCGACCGCACAGCGCACCCGACAGACGTGGGAGGAGGCGTGCCGCGGCGGCGCGCACACGGAGTTCGTCGAGTTCCGGCGCAGCGTCTACCTCGGCGGCTCCGAGCAGACGCTCGAGACGGTGCGCGAGGACGCCGGTGACACCTCGACCGTCCTCGTCGTCGGTCACAACCCGACGATGGCCCAGCTGACGAGCCTGCTCACCGACGGCGAGGGCTCGCGCGAGGCGCACGAAGCCCTCGGGGAGGGCTTCGTCACGAGCGGTCTCGCGGTCCTGCGCTACGCGGGGGACTGGGCCGACCTCGACCTCGGCTCGTGCGAGCTCACGCGCTTCCACGTCAGCCGGGGCCGCGAGGACTGACGGCTGCCGGGCCCATCCACGCACGCGCTCAGGCCGTGAGATGCGGTGTCCAACCAGCGGACACGGTTCTATGCTGCTCGCATGACGCAGACGCCTGACATCAAGCCCCGCAGCCGCGACGTCACCGACGGTCTCGAGAAGACCGCGGCGCGGGGGATGCTCAGGGCCGTGGGTCTCGGCGACGACGACTGGGTCAAGCCGCAGATCGGCGTCGCGAGCTCGTGGAACGAGATCACGCCCTGCAACCTGTCGCTCGACCGGCTGGCCAAGGCGGTCAAGGACGGCGTGCACGCCGGCGGGGGCTACCCGCTCGAGTTCGGCACGATCTCCGTCTCCGACGGCATCTCGATGGGCCACGAGGGCATGCACTTCAGCCTCGTCTCCCGCGAGATCATCGCCGACTCCGTCGAGACGGTGATGAACGCCGAGCGCCTCGACGGGTCAGTGCTGCTCGCGGGTTGCGACAAGTCGCTCCCCGGCATGCTCATGGCTGCCGCCCGTCTCGACCTCGCGTCGGTCTTCCTCTACGCCGGCACGATCCTGCCCGGCATCGCCAAGCTGTCCGACGGCACCGAGAAAGAGGTCACGATCATCGACGCCTTCGAGGCGGTCGGTGCGTGCGCCGCCGGCAAGATGTCGCTGGAGGACGTCGACGCCATCGAGCGGGCCATCTGCCCGGGGGAGGGCGCCTGCGGCGGTTTCTACACGGCCAACACGATGGCCGCTGTGGCCGAGGCCATCGGCATGTCCATCCCCGGCTCGGCCGCACCGCCCGCCACCGACCGGCGCCGCGACATGTACGCCCGCAAGTCGGGCGAGGCCGTCGTCGAGCTGCTCCGCAAGGGGATCACAGCCCGCGACATCATGACGAAGCCGGCCTTCGAGAACGCCATCGCCGTCGTCATGGCCTTCGGCGGGTCGACGAACGCCGTCCTCCACCTGCTCGCCATCGCCCACGAGGCCGAGGTGGACCTGACGATCGAGGACTTCCGCCGCATCGGCGCGAAGGTGCCGCACCTGGCAGACGTCAAGCCCTTCGGCAGCTTCGTCATGAAGGACATCGACCACATCGGCGGCATCCCCGTCGTCATGAAGACGCTCCTCGAGGCCGGACTGCTCGACGGCGACTGCCTCACGGTGACGGGCAAGACGATGGCCGAGAACCTCGACGACATCAACCCGCCGCACATCGACGGCCGCGTCATCCGTGCGATGGCGACGCCGATCCACAAGACCGGCGGCCTGACGATCCTCACCGGCTCGCTGGCTCCCGAGGGTGCCGTCGTGAAGTCGGCCGGCTTCGACGAGTCCGTCTTCGAGGGGACCGCCCGCGTCTTCGACGGCGAGCGCGCCGCGATGGATGCCGTCGAGCAGGGCTCGCTCAGGAAGAACGACGTCGTCGTCATCCGTTACGAGGGCCCCAAGGGAGGCCCCGGCATGCGCGAGATGCTCGCCGTCACCGGCGCCATCAAGGGCGCCGGCCTGGGCAAGGACGTCCTCCTGCTCACCGACGGCCGCTTCTCCGGCGGCACGACCGGCCTCTGCGTCGGCCACGTCGCCCCCGAAGCCGTCGACGACGGGCCCATCGCCTTCGTGCACGACGGCGACACCATCCGCCTCGACGTCGCGAACGGCACGCTCGACGTCCTCGTCGACGACGCGGAGATGGAGCGCCGCCGCACCGCGGGAGTCACGCACCCCGAGCCGAAGTACCAGCGCGGCGTGCTCGCGAAGTACCGCAAGCTCGTCGGCAGCGCCAGCCGCGGCGCTGTCTGCGGCTGACCTGAGGTTCGAGGTGATGGCGACGCCCGAGTGGGTGTCGCCATCACCTCGACCCAGGGTGGGCGGTCGATGGCGTATGCGGGGTGGCCCGGTCAGCGAGCGGCGTCACGGAAGGCGCGGGGCGTGGTCCCGGTGTGCTCGCGGAACCGGCGGATGAGGTGCCGCTCGTCGCTGAACCCGGTTGCCGCCGCGATGTCCCGGACACCCAGCCCGGTGTGCACGAGCAGGTCGGTCGCGGCCTCGAGCCGTCGTGAGGCGCGGTGGGCGTAGGGGCTCGTGCCGGTCTCGGACCGGAACCGGCGGCGCCACGTCTCGTAGGCCATCCCGACGTCGGCGGCCACGGACGGGAGGTCCAACGGCTCGGCGAGGTCGCGGTCGAGCAGCTCGAGGGAGCGATCGAGCCAGCCGAGCCTCGCAGGTCCGCGAGGATCTCTGGCCGAACCTGCGGTCGTGATCGCCTCGAGCAGGGCCGTGAGCAGGTCGAGGGCCTCGGCGTCCCGGCCGGCGACCGTCGTGGGGCGGGTCCGCTCGGCGAAGGCCGCGAACCGGTGGCGCCACCGGGCGACCGGCAGACCGTGCACGAGGGGGTGGTCGGGCGTGAGCGCCCCACGTCGTCGGGCCAGCTCGAACGCCACCCCGTCGAAGACGACGAAGACCTCGTCCCAGCCGCCGCGGTCGGCGCCGTACCAGTGCGGGTGCCCGGGGTGCACCACGACGAGGGAGCCCGGGCCCAGGGCGTCGTCGGTCCGCGCGTCCCGGTAGCGGCCCGTGCCCGCGGTGACGAAGGTCAGGCCCCACGTCGGGTGACGCCGCGTCGTGCCCACGGGTAGACCGCTGCCGCCGGTGATGCGTCCGGCCACGAGCACCTCCCCGAGCCGGCCCGACGGCACGCGGCGAGCGCCGTCGCCGTGCGCCGCCCGCTCGTCCATAGGGACATCGAACCAGATCGTTCCCCTCTGACCATGACGTTCCGGGTCACGCCTGAGATCGACTGGTGTCCTTGGACCTGCGACGACCGCTCGGGTCGTTCACGATCCACGGAGGACGAGCCACCAGATGCCCACCGGCCTGCTGCCCGCGCTCACCACGGCATACCCCATCTCTGACGACGACGTCGCGGCCTACCGCTCGAACGGCCACGTCCGCGTGGCCCAGCTGCTCACGCACGAGGAGGTGGCGGCGTACCGCGTGCCCGTCGCAGCGGCCGTCGAGCGCCTCAGCACCGAGACCCGGCCCCTCGCCGAGCGCGACAGCTACGGCATGGCGTTCCTCCAGGTGATGAACCTCTGGCAGCACGACGAGGACGTGGCGCGCTTCGTCATGGCAGCCCGCTTCGCCGGGGTGGCGGCCCGCCTGCTCGGCGTCCCGAAGGTGCGGCTCTACCACGACCAGGCGCTCTTCAAGGAGCCCGGCGGGGGCTACACCCCGTGGCACCAGGACGCGATGTACTGGCCGTTGGACGGCTCGCGCTGCCTGACGATGTGGATGCCGCTCGTCGACATCACGCCAGCGCACGGCGGGCTCGCCTTCGCCTCCGGCAGCCACGTCGACGGGCCTCTCAGCGACATCGGAATCTCCGACGCGTCGGAGGAGCACTTCGACCGGCTGCTCGCGGAGCGTGGCCTCGTCGTCGACGAACCGGTCGCGATGCGTGCCGGCGACGCGTCCTTCCACTCGGGCTGGACGGTGCACAAGGCGCTCGGCAACTCCTCGGACCGGATGCGCGAGGTCATGACCGTCATCTGGTTCGCCGACGGACTGTCGGTGCTCGAACCGGCGAACTCGGCGCAGGCCAACGACCTGACCTCGTGGCTGCCCGGGCTCGCACCGGGCGACGTCGCGGCGTCACCGGCCAACCCCGTGCTGACCCTCTGACTGAGCAACACACCGAGCAGGTCACGACGCACCGGCATCCGATCCTGGTGCGTTGGGACTTGCTCGGTGTGTTGCGGTGGGAGGGGGTTCGGCGACTCTTCAGCCTCCCGACTCGGCGCGGGCCTTGAGGCCCGCGGCCTCCATCGCCAGGTAGCGCTCGGTCAGTGAGCGGTAGCCGCGACCGACGACCGCGCCGAGCCAGCCGGACTGGGTGATCGAGAGCGTCGCCCGGCACGTGTCGCAGCCCGTCGCCTCGACGGCGTGGCGACCCGTCGTCAACGTGCCGGGCCCGCTCGCCTCCCACGTGAAGTCGTGTCCCTCGGTGAGGCCGGTGACGGTCCAGACCGTCGTCGGGATCCGCGGCTGGTCGATGCGGGCCCGCGACCCGACCCGCAGCCCGTCGTCGAGCAGCGCCACCGACCGCACCGACGCGGTCCACTCGGGCCAGCGCTCGACGTCGCGCATCACGGCCCACACCCGGGCGACCGGGACGTCGATGTCGATGCTCGTGTGCTGCTCCACGACGTCTCCTCAGGCTGGTGCGGCCCCTGGCTCCGGGGCCACGTCGGCCGCCCAGTGCCGCCAGACCGACGTGACCTGCATGCCGACCTTCTCATAGAGACCGAGGGCGCCGGTGCGGGAATCGGTGGACAGCTCGGACCGCTCGCCACCGTGCGCGCGGGCGACCTCGAACGCGTCGACGAGCAGCGCCCGGGCCAGACCCTGGCCCCGCTCGTCGCGGCGCACGGCGAGCTTGTCGACGTAGGCGCAGCCGCTCGACACGACGACGAAGGCCATGCCGACGACGGTGTCGGACGCGTCGGCCATGAGCCGCAGCTGCCACGGCTCGTAGCCGGGGCGTCGCGAGACGGTGGCCGTCCATTCCTCGAAGGTCGATCGCTCGCGTTCGGACCACTCGAGGAAGGCGTCCTCGTTGACCGTCCACGTCGCCCGGAGGTCGTCCTCGTCGCGGGGCTCGCGGATGGCATACCCCTCCGGAACGGGCTGCGGCTCGATCGCCTGCCCGGCCGGTAGCTCGAGCACCCACGACGTCCAGAGGGTGCGGTAGCCGAGGGCCGAGAGGAGACGCTCGCCGGCCGAGTCGCCGGGCACCGGCTGGCCGACGATGGCGCCGCCGTCACGCGCGCCGACGGCTCGGGTCCAGCGCGAGAGGGCCGTCCCGAGGCCCAGCCCGCGGTGGGTCGGTGCGACGGCCGCGTCGGCCCAGCGACCCTTGTAGACCTCCGCGTACGCGACGAGCCGGTCGCCGTCGAGCACGCCGACCGACTGCGTGGCGAGGTCGAAGGCGGGGCGCTGCCAGTCGCCGACGATGTCGGCCTCCTCGATGAGGACCTCGCCGACGTCGTGCAGCTCGCAGGCGGCCATGAGCGCGGTGACGGCCGCCGCGTCGTCCCGCGTCAGCGGTCGCTCGGCGAGGTGGGCCGCCGGGGGCGGCAGCTGGAGGGGCATGGCGCTCGTCATGTCGGCCAGTGTCCCGAGCGGTTCCCGCCGGCGACAACCGACTTTCGCGGACCCGGGGAGGCGACGAGGTGACGCCCATCGGCGTGACAGTGGGTGAGATCACGAGGTCACATGCTGAGACGCCCGATAGGGTCGATTGACACCGCTGGGGCTTGGTAGGACGGTTGTCACGTGGCCCGACTCCTCGTACTTCCCTAGCGCGCCGACCAGCTCGAACGGTCAGCGCGCCCCCTTCCGTCCCACCGCGGGACCGAAGGGTTTTTTTGTGGCTGGAGTCAGCCCGAACCGGCATCACCACGCAGTGCTCGAGACAAAGGAAGAGATCGTGAGCGACACGACGAAGCAGGCGCCCTCGCCCGCCGACGTGGCCTCCCTGGCCCGTCCCCGACCCGCGGCGGAGGCCAAGCCCGTCGGGCCCGTCACGCCGGCCCGTGAGGTCACCGGGGCACAGGCGCTCGTACTCTCCCTCGAGGCCATCGGCTGCGACACCGTCTTCGGCATCCCCGGCGGCGCGATCCTGCCCGCCTACGACCCGATGCTCGACTCCAAGAAGGTCCGTCACATCCTCGTGCGCCACGAACAGGGTGCCGGCCACGCGGCCGAGGGGTATGCGTCGGCGACCGGCAAGGTCGGCGTCTGCATGGCGACGTCGGGCCCCGGCGCGACGAACCTCGTGACGCCCCTCGCCGACGCCCACATGGACTCCGTGCCCGTCGTCGCGATCACCGGTCAGGTCGCGAGCTGCGCCATCGGCACGGACGCCTTCCAGGAGGCCGACATCCGCGGCATCACCATGCCGATCACGAAGCACAACTACCTCGTGACCGACCCGGCGAGGATCCCGCAGGCCATCGCCGAGGCGTTCCACATCGCGAGCACCGGCCGCCCGGGTCCCGTCCTCGTCGACATCAGCAAGGACGCGCTCCAGGCGACGACGACCTTCAGCTGGCCGCCGCAGATCGACCTGCCCGGCTACCGCCCGGTGCTGCGCCCGCACGGCAAGCAGATCCGCGAGGCCTCCCGCCTCATGGCCGCGGCCAAGCGGCCCGTCCTCTACGTCGGCGGTGGGGTCGTCCGGGCCCGCGCGAGCGAGGCCCTGCGCCGCCTCGTCGAGCTCACGGGCATCCCCGTCGTCACGACCCTCATGGCGCGGGGCACGGTGCCCGACAGCGAGCCGCTCAACCTCGGCATGCCCGGCATGCACGGCACGGTCGCCGCGGTGACGGGCCTGCAGAAGTCCGACCTCCTCATCACGCTCGGGGCGCGCTTCGACGACCGCGTCACCGGCCAGCTGTCGACCTTCGCCCCGGACGCCAAGGTGATCCACGCCGACATCGACCCGGCCGAGATCTCCAAGAACCGCATCGCCGACGTGCCGATCGTCGGTGACGTGGGCGAGGTCATCAAGGACCTCATCGAGCAGGTGACGCTCGACCGCGCCACCGCCGACGCCGACCCCGACGCGTGGGACTACGCCGCCTGGCGCGAGCGGGTCGCCGACTGGAAGCAGACGTTCCCGCTCGGCTGGACCGACAGCGAGGACGGCACCCTCTCGCCGCAGTACGTCATCGAGCGCATCGGCGCGCTGACGGGTCCCGACGCGACCTACGTCGCGGGGGTCGGCCAGCACCAGATGTGGGCCGCGCAGTTCGTCAAGTACGAACGCCCGAACGCGTGGATCAACTCCGGTGGCCTTGGCACGATGGGCTTCTCGGTCCCGGCAGCCATGGGCGCCAAGGTCGCCGAGCCCGAGCGCACCGTCTGGGCCATCGACGGCGACGGCTGCTTCCAGATGACCAACCAGGAGCTCGCAACCTGCGTCATCAACAACATCCCGATCAAGGTCGCGATCATCAACAACAGCTCTCTCGGCATGGTGCGGCAGTGGCAGACGCTCTTCTACAACGAGCGCTACTCCAACACGGACCTGCAGCCGATGAGCCAGCGCGTCCCCGACTTCGTCAAGCTCGCCGACGCGTACGGCTGCCTCGGCCTGCGGGCGGAGACTCCCGAGGAGGTCGACGCCGTCATCAAGCAGGCGCTCGAGACCAACGACCGCCCGGTCGTCATCGACTTCATCGTGCACCGCGACGCCATGGTGTGGCCGATGGTGCCGGCCGGCGTCAGCAACGACATGATCCAGGCCGCGCGCCACGAGGCGCCGGTCTGGGAGCGGGAGGACTGAGCATGAGCAAGCACACCCTGTCGGTCCTCGTCGAGGACAAGCCCGGCGTCCTGACCCGCGTCGCGGCGCTCTTCTCCCGACGCGGCTTCAACATCAACTCCCTCGCCGTCGGCCCGACCGAGCTGGCCGACATCTCGCGCATCACGGTCGTCGTCGAGGTCGAGGGAGCGGCCCTCGAGCAGGTGACGAAGCAGCTCAACAAGCTCATCGAGGTGCTCAAGGTCGTCGAGCTCGACCCGCACGCCTCCGTGCAGCGCGAGATCCTGCTCGTCAAGGTCCGCGCCGACCCGGCGACCCGCAGCCAGGTCATCGACACGATCCAGCTCTTCAAGGCCAAGGTCGTCGACGTGACGACCGACGCGATCGTCATCGAGGCGACCGGTACCTCAGACAAGCTCCGAGCCCTGCTCGACGTCCTCGAGCCGTTCGGCATCAAGGAGCTCGTCCAGTCCGGCATGGTCGCCGTCGGGCGTGGCTCGCGCTCGATCACCGACCGCAGCCTGCGCAGCGCCTGACCGGGGCTGGGCCCGGCCGGCCCACCCACCGCACACCAGACCCACCGCACACCAGACCCACCGCACACAGCAACCGAAGGAGAAGGCCACCATGGCCGAGATGTTCTACGACGACGACGCCGACCTGTCGATCATCCAGGGCAAGAAGGTCGCCGTCATCGGCTACGGCAGCCAGGGCCACGCCCACGCCCTCAACCTTCGCGACTCCGGCGTCGACGTCCGCGTCGGCCTCGCCGAGGGCAGCAAGAGCAAGGCCAAGGCCGAGGCCGAGGGACTGACGGTCACATCGGTGGCTGACGCGGTGAAGGAAGCCGACCTCGTCGTCATCCTCACGCCCGACCAGGTGCAGCGGACGGTCTACGCCAACGACATCCAGCCCAACCTCAAGGGCGGTGCTGCGCTCCTCTTCGGCCACGGCTTCAACATCCGCTTCGGCTACATCAAGCCGGAGGCCGACGCCGACGTGCTCATGGTCGCCCCCAAGGGACCCGGCCACATCGTGCGCCGCGAGTTCGCCGACGGCCGTGGTGTGCCCGTGCTCCTCGCGGTCGAGCAGGACGCGTCGGGCACGGCCTGGGACCTCGCCAAGGCCTACGGCAAGGCGATCGGTGGCCTGCGTGCCGGCGGCATCAAGACGACGTTCACCGAGGAGACCGAGACCGACCTCTTCGGCGAGCAGGCCGTCCTCTGCGGTGGCGCCAGCCAGCTCGTCATGTACGGCTTCGAGACCCTCGTCGAGGCGGGCTACCAGCCCGAGGTCGCCTACTTCGAGTGCCTCCACGAGCTCAAGCTCATCGTCGACCTCATGATCGAGGGCGGCATCGCCAAGCAGCGCTGGTCGGTCTCCGACACCGCCGAGTACGGCGACTACGTCTCGGGTCCGCGCGTCATCGACCCGCACGTCAAGGAGAACATGAAGGCGGTGCTCGGGGACATCCAGAACGGCACCTTCGCCAAGCGCTTCATCGACGACCAGGACGCCGGCGCCCCGGAGTTCAAGCAGCTGCGCGAGAAGGGTGCCCAGCACCCGATCGAGGGCACGGGCCGCGAGCTGCGCAAGCTCATGGCGTGGGTCAAGCAGACCGACTCCGACTACGTCGAGGGCAGTGCCGCTCGCTGACCAGTCCGCACGGCTCGACGGCCGGCGCCCCGTTCGTGGGGGCGCCGGCCGTCCGCGCGTTTCGTCGCGTCGCGCCGCGTCAGCGCCGCGTCAGCGGCCGCTGAGCCGCTGCGGCTGGAGGGCGAGCCAGTCGGCGAAGGTCTGGCCGCCGGTCTGCGCGTCACCGGGGAAGGGGACGTTGCGCCGCTCGGCGAACGCCTTGAGGACCCCGCCGACGGCCGGCAGGCGCACCACTTTCGGCGCGGACGCGCCCCGGTGCGCGCGCAGCAGGCCCGCGAGCTCGCCGACCGTGAGCACGTCGGGACCCGCGACGTCCGTCGCCCTGGCGTATGCCGTGGGGCGCGCTCCCAGCGCGAGGTCGGCGAGGCGTCCGGCGACGTAGTCGGTGTCGACGGACTGGACGGCCATGTCGCCGATGGTCAGGGTGATCGGACCGGTGCTCAGCTTCCGGGCGAAGAACGCTGCGAGGGAATGGAACTGGGTCGCGCGCATCACGGAGGCCACCCCGCCCGCCGCCTCGATGCCCTGCTCGGCGCGCAGCTTGCGGCGGTAGTAGGCCAGGGGGTGCTCGTCGATGCCGACGATCGAGATGTGCACGAGGTGCACGCCGTGCTCGGCAGCCGCGTCGGCCAGCCGGCGCGTCCCGTAGACCGTGACGGTGTCGCCGAGTGACGTCTCGTCGGCGCAGTGGACGACGGCATCGGCGCCCGCCAGGACGGCCTCGAGACCCTCTCCGGTCGCCAGGTCCACGCCGGTCCTCCGGCTCGCCGGCACCGCCTGGTGCCCGCGACCCGTGACCTCCCGGACGACCCGCGACCCGAGGTCTCCGGCACCTCCCGTCACGACGATGCGCATGACCCCACCCTGACGTGCTCGCCCCTCCCTGCGCAACGCCTCGCGCGGTTCGAGGTGACGAAGCCTCCGGCATACGGAATCGGTGTTCCGGGAACTGACCACCCGGGACACCTCTCGGACCCGAGTTCACATTGTGGTTACATCCCGTGATTCCGCGCGAACGACGGCCTAGACTCGCCGACGGCACATCGCGGTGCCGCCGACGGCCCGCGCGCCCCCTGTCGTGCGTAGGGCCCCGCCCGTCCGGAAGGGTTCCTCTGTGACCAAGCCCGTTGTCCTCATCGCCGAAGAGCTGTCGCCCGCCACGATCGAGGCACTGGGACCGGACTTCGAGGTGCGTTCGGTCGACGGGGCCGCCCGCGAGGCGCTGCTCCCGGCGCTCGCCGACGTCGACGCGGTCCTCATCCGCTCGGCCACGAGGATGGACGCCGAGGCCATCGCTGCCGCGAAGCGGCTCAAGGTCATCGCCCGCGCCGGTGTGGGCCTCGACAACGTCGACGTCCAGTCGGCGACGCAGGCCGGGGTCATGGTCGTCAACGCGCCGACGTCCAACATCACGTCCGCCGCCGAGCTCGCCGTGGCCCTGCTCCTTGCGACGGCCCGCAACATCGCGCCGGCCAACCAGGCCCTCAAGGCAGGGGCGTGGAAGCGGAGCACGTTCTCCGGCGTGGAGCTGCTCGACAAGACCGTCGGGGTCGTCGGCCTCGGCCGCATCGGCGCCCTCGTCGCCGAGCGCCTCAAGGGCTTCGGCATGAAGATCCTCGCCTACGACCCCTACGCGTCGCCGGCCAAGGCCGGACAGCTCGGGGCCCAGCTCGTGGGCCTCGACGAGCTGCTCGCCCAGTCCGACTTCATTACCATCCACCTACCCAAGACGCCGGAGACGCTCGGCCTCATCGGGGAGGAGGCCCTCGCGAAGGTCAAGCCCTCGGTCCGCATCGTCAACGCTGCCCGTGGAGGCATCGTCGACGAGGCCGCCCTGGCCCGAGCCATCGCCGAGGGCCGCGTCGCGGGCGCCGGCATCGACGTCTTCGCCACCGAGCCGACCACCGAGTCACCGCTCTTCGAGCACGACTCGGTCGTCGTCACCCCACACCTCGGCGCCTCGACCGAGGAGGCCCAGGAGAAGGCCGGCATCGCCGTCGCCCGGTCGGTGCGTCTCGCGCTCGGTGGCGAGCTCGTCCCGGACGCCGTCAACGTCAGCACCGGCTTCATCGCCGAGGAGGTCCGTCCGGGCATCCCCCTCGTCGAGAAGCTCGGTCGCATCTTCACCGCGGTGTCGGGCAGCGTGCCGGCCCAGCTCGACGTGGAGGTCCGCGGCGAGATCACCGCCCACGACGTCAGCGTGTGGAAGCTCGTCGCGCTCAAGGGACTGTTCACCGACGTCGTCGAGGACGCGGTCACCTACGTCAACGCCCCCGTCCTCGCCGAGCAACGTGGCTGCGTCGTGCGGCTCGTCACCGACCCCGACTCCGGTGACTTCCGCAACGTCACGACGCTGCGCGGCACCCTCGCCGACGGGTCGGTCGTCTCGGTCTCGGGCACACTGACCGGCCCGAAGATGGTCGAGAAGCTCGTCGGTGTCAACGGCTACGACCTCGAGGTCCCGCTCTCGGACCACATGCTCGTCTTCGAGTACTCCGACCGTCCGGGCGTCATCGGCGCGGTCGGCCGGATCCTCGGCGACGCGGGCATCAACATCGGCGGCATGCAGGTCTCACGCCAAGACGACCGCGCCATCGGCGTGCTCAACGTCGACAGTGCCGTGCCCGCAGCCATGGCAGCCGAGCTGTCGGAGGTCATCGAGGCCAAGACCTTCTCGGTCATCGGCCTGCAGGACTGA
This sequence comes from Terrabacter sp. Ter38, assembly GCF_024519435.1. GTDB lineage: Bacteria > Actinomycetota > Actinomycetes > Actinomycetales > Dermatophilaceae > Terrabacter. The sequence goes on along the minus strand of NZ_JALJRZ010000001.1, from coordinate 702,762 downwards.
GCCGGGCCGGTCAGGTCCGCTGGCCGGCGTCCGTCTCGACGCGCTGGGGACTCTCGTCGTCCCGCTCGTCCTCGGTGTCCTCGTCGTCCTCGTCGTCCTCGTCGTCCGTGTCGTCGCCCGGCTCGAGGCCGGCGAGCTCGGGGACGAGCTCGTGCCGCTTGCTGAATGTGTCGACGATGGCGAGGGCGACCGCCGCGATGGGGATCCCGATGAGGGCGCCGATCGGGCCGAAGAGCGCGGCGCCGGCGATGACCGAACCGAGGGCGACGGCCGGGTGCACGTCCATGGTTCGGCGGCTGATGCGCGGCGTGAAGACGTAGTTCTCGAGCTGCTGGTAGACGGTCGCGAACACCGCGATCCACAGGGCGTTGATCGGCTTGTCGAGGAGGGCGAAGAGGGCCGGCAGGGCAACGCCGATGTACGTGCCGATCGTCGGGATGAACTGGCCGACGATGCCGGCGAAGATGCCGAGGGGCAGCCAGAACGGCACGTCGATGAACCAGAAGAAGGCGACGTGGAAGACGGCCGAGAGGGAAGCCAGGAGGAGCTTGGACACGACGTAGCCGCCGGTCTTCTCGACCGAGATCGTCCAGACCGTGATGAAGACGCGCTGGTAGCGCTGGGGGAGCCACGAGCCGATCGTCTGGCGCAGCCGTGGGCTGTCGGCCGAGAAGTAGTAGGCGAAGACGAGGATCGTCAGGGCGTCGAAGAGGAAGGTGATGACGGAGCCGAAGACGCCGATGATGCCGCCGCCGTACTTGCCCGCGAGCTCACCGAGCTTGTCGGGCGTCAGGCTCAGGGCGGTCTGGATCTGCTCGATGTCGAACTGGGTGCCGAAGGTGGAGTTGACCCAGTTGATCGCCGAGGTGATCGCGCCGGGCAGCTGCGACCCGAGCTGGGAGAGCTGCGAGACGAAGACCTGTCCGAAGAGCTCGGCGAGCCCGGCGAAGAGCAGGAGCATCCCGAGCATGGTCATCCCCGTGGCGAGGCCCCGCTTCATGCCGCGCTGGCTCAGCCACAGCACGACCGGCTCCATCGCGATCGACAGCAGCCACGCGAGCAGCAGCAGGAAGAGGAAGCTGCCCATCGCGTGGAAGGCCCACGTCGCCACGGAGAGCAGGACGACGGCGACGACCACCATGACGATGATGCGCCTGGCGTTGCCCGGCGTGATGGCGATCCATCGTGCCTCGTCGTCGAACGGCACCCCCGGGACCGCGTGGCTGGTGTGCCGGGCGCGACTGGCAGCGGCCCGGTGGTTCGGGTGGTCGGCGTGGTGGCGAGCGGTGCCGGTGGAGGGGTCGGCAGGCGCGTCGGGATGGTCGGCGCTCACGCGGCGAGCCTACGGCTCCCAGCGGGGATAGCGGGGGATGCGCGATTCGTGCCGCGGCTCCGGCCCTGACGAATGGCGGACATCGCGTCTCATCCAGTGGAAACCCCCTTTACCCGGGGGTAGCCCGGCGTACCGTGAAATGCATGACGCGGCAGGTCGTACTTATTCCCAGCCGCGGCGAGTCCAGGTAGTCAGCACCTCGCCGCGGAGACCCCGCGCACCCCTCTGCTGACCGGTTCGCCCACCCGGGCTGGAGCCACCTGAGACCACCACACCGCACGCAACTCGAAAGACGTGATCACCATGAGCGAAGACGCCAAGGCTGCCCGTCAGGCACTGCAGGAGTCGATGGACCTGCGCGACCAGGGTCACACCGAAGACTGATCCAGACCCCGACGACGTCCGCGGCCTCGCCGCGCCATCGTGACGACGGCCTCCACCTCCCGGGTGGGGGCCGTCGTCGGTTCAATAATTGAGACGCAGATTCCACATCACAAGACGGGTTCTAGGCTGACGACATGGCACAGACGCTGGTCAAGGACGCCTACTCCATCGCCGTGATCGGCGGTGACGGCATCGGTCCCGAGGTGGTGGCGGAAGGACTCAAGGTCCTCGACGCCGTCACCGGCGAGACCGGTCCGAAGTTCACGGCGACCGAGTACGACCTCGGCGCCCGCCGCTGGCACGCCACGGGCGAGACGTTGCCCGACTCCGTCCTCGAGGAGCTGCGCGGCCACGACGCGATCCTGCTCGGCGCGATCGGCGACCCGAGCGTCCCGAGCGGCGTCCTCGAGCGCGGCGTGCTGCTGCCGCTGCGCTTCGCCCTCGACCACTACGTCAACCTGCGCCCCGCCAGGCTCTTTCCGGGGGTCGCGAGCCCGCTCGACGTCGCGCGCGTCGCCCCCGAGGGCATCGACTTCGTCGTCGTCCGCGAGGGCACCGAGGGGCCCTACACCGGCAACGGCGGCGCCCTTCGCGTCGGGACCCCGGCCGAGATCGCGACCGAGGTCAGCGTCAACACCCGCTTCGGTGTCGAGCGCGTCGTCCGCGACGCCTTCTCCCGCGCCCAGGCGCGCCCGCGTCGCCACCTGACGCTCGTGCACAAGCACAACGTCCTGACGTACGCCGGCCACCTCTGGCGCCGCACCGTCGAGGAGGTCGGAGCCGAGTTCCCCGACGTGGAGACCGCCTACCAGCACGTCGACGCCGCGACGATCTTCATGGCGACCGACCCCGGGCGTTTCGACGTCATCGTCACCGACAACCTCTTCGGCGACATCCTCACCGACATCGCCGCGGCGATCGCCGGCGGCATCGGGCTCGCCGCGTCGGGCAACATCAACCCGGCGCGCACGACCCCCAGCATGTTCGAGCCGGTCCACGGCTCGGCCCCCGACATCGCCGGTCAGTCCAAGGCCGACCCCACCGCCGCCATCCTCTCGGTCGGCATGCTGCTCGCGCACCTCGGCCTCGATGCCGAGGCGGGTCGGGTGGACGCGGCCGTCGCCGCCGACCTTGCTGAGCGCGGTGACGCCGTACGCAGCACGACGGTCGTCGGTGACGCCGTCGTCGCGCGCCTCTGACCGCGACGCCGGACGGCATACCCCCGACGGGGGCGTCGCCCGCGGGCGGCGGTGTCGTACGCGTGGGGCGCCGCGCGCGTTCCGGACGGAGCCCGTGGGCGGGTGCCCGACTTCGTCGTCTCACGATGTGGGCGATAGCCTGACAACCGGATCACCGTTGATTTTGCTCCTGGAGGTTTGTCATGTCCCAGCTGTCCTTCGCGGTCACGCGCCGCGACGACGCCACGTCGCCCGAGCGCATCGCCGAGGTCCTCGAGAACCCCGGCTTCGGCAAGACCTTCACCGACCACATGGTCGTCGCGACGTGGACGGCCGAGGGTGGCTGGGGCGACGCGCAGGTCAAGCCCTACGGTCCCTTCCAGCTCGACCCGGCGGCCGCGGTGCTGCACTACGCCCAGGAGATCTTCGAGGGCATGAAGGCCTACCGTCACGCGGACGGGTCGATCTGGACGTTCCGCCCCGAGGCCAACGCCGCCCGCTTCGCCCGCTCGGCCCGCCGCCTCGCGCTGCCGGAGCTGCCCGAGGCCGACTTCATCGAGTCGCTCCGCCAGCTCGTCGACGTGGACCAGGCGTGGGTCCCCGCCGGAGACGCCGGGGAGAAGAGCCTCTACCTGCGCCCGTTCATGTTCGCCTCCGAGGCCTTCCTCGGCGTGCGGCCGGCCCAGCAGGTCACCTACTCCGTCATCGCCTCCCCGGCCGGCGCCTACTTCTCCGGCGGCCTCAAGCCCGTCACGCTGTGGATCTCCACCGACTACGCCCGTGCGGGCGAGGGGGGCACGGGCGCGGCCAAGTGCGGCGGCAACTACGCCAGCTCGCTCGCCGGACAGCTCGAGGGCATCGAGCACGGCTGCGACCAGGCCGTCTTCCTCGACTCCTCGACGCACACCTACATCGAGGAGCTGGGGGGCATGAACCTCTTCCTCGTGACCAAGGACGGGCGCATCATCACGCCCGAGCTGACCGGCACGATCCTCGAAGGCGTGACTCGCAGCTCGATCCTCCAGATCGCCAAGGAGCTCGACCTCGAGCCCGAGGAGCGGCGCATCCCGATCGAGGAGTGGAAGGAGGGCGCGGCCAGCGGGGACATCGTCGAGATCTTCGCGTGCGGCACCGCCGCCGTCGTCACCCCCGTCGGCGAGCTGCGATGGGACGGTGGCTCCGTCGACCACCGCCGTGAGGGCCACGAGGACCGCTACGCCGAAGCCGTCCGCGCCAAGCTCCTCGACATCCAGTACGGCCGCGCGGAGGACTCGCACGGCTGGCTGACCCGCCTCGTCTGAGTCCAGCAGTGGCGTCCGTGGGTGACGCGCCGGTGCGTCGCCCGCGCCTCGTCGCCACCGACCTCGACGGGACGCTGCTGCGCTCCGACGGCGTGATCTCGCCACGGACGAGCGCTGCGCTGCGAGCGGCCGAGTCCGCCGGCATCGTCTTCGTGACGGCGCGTCCGCCCCGGTGGCTCGAACCGCTCGCCGGCGCGGTCGGAGGGCACGGTACGGTCATCTGCGCCAACGGCGCCTTCGACTACGACGTGCGCACGCGGACCGTCGTCGCGTCCTATCCGCTCGAGCGTGCCCTGCTGCTCGAGATCGTCGCGGACCTGCGGGCCGCGGTGCCGGGCATCGGCTTCAGCGCCGAGCTGAGCGGCGGTGTGCACACCGAGCCGGACTACCCTGAGCTGCACCGCCGCTGGGTGCCGGACGACCTCGTGCCGGCTCCCATCGAGGACCTGCCGCCGGACGCCGTCGTCGGCAGCTGCTCGCCCGCACCGAGCGCCTGCCCGAGGACGAGGTCATCCCGCGCGTGGCCGAGGTGCTCGGCGACCGCGCCCTGGTGCAGCACTCGGGCACCGGGGGTCTCGCCGAGATCTCGGCACCCGGAGTGACGAAGGCAGCAGGCCTCGTGCGGTGGTGCGCCCGCACCGGCATCCGCCCGGCTGACGTGTGGGCCTTCGGTGACATGCCCAACGACGTCCCGATGCTCGAGTGGGCCGGAGTCGGGTGGGCCGTCGCGAACGCACACCCGGACGCCCGCGCCGCTGCGTCCCGCACGTGCGCGTCCAACGACGAGGACGGCGTCGCGCGCACCCTGGAGTGGGCGCTCAGGCTCTGACCTTGGCCATGCCGCCTCGAATACCGGCGGGCTGTCCGAATGGTCTGGTGTGGCTCTCTGGGCCCGGTCACGCCGCCGAAACGCCTCGGAAACACGTCTGTCCCGGCCCGGAAGAGGTCGCTCCGAGGTCTGTTCGGCTGCGGTGTGCGGCGCTAGCATCGGTCCAACTTCATACCGAAGATGGGAGTGCAGGGCATGGCTCAGGCAACTGGTCTCTCCGACGACGAACGCCGTCTGGCGGAACTCGGCTACAAGCAGGAGCTCGACCGCTCGTGGTCGGGTTTCTCGAACTTCGCGATCTCCTTCTCCATCATCTCGATCCTCGCCGGCTGCTTCACGACGTTCGGCCAGGGCTTCAACAACGGCGGCCCGATCGCGATCTCGTGGGGCTGGCCGATCGTCGCCGCCTTCATCCTCGTCATCGGTCTGACGATGTCCGAGCTCGTCTCGGCCTACCCCACCTCCGGGGGTATCTACTGGTGGGCCAACAAGATGGGCGGCGCCCGTGCCGGCTTCTTCACCGGCTGGCTCAACCTCATCGGCCTCGTCGCCGTCACGGCATCCGTCGCCTACGGCTGTGCGACCTTCATCGACCTGGCCCTCAGCACGTGGTCCAAGGACTACGCCGACGGCTACTCGCTGACGCGCGTCTTCTGGATCTTCCTCGTCGTGCTCATCGCGGCGGCGGTGCTCAACATCTTCAGCGGCCACCTCATGGCCGTCATGAACAACGTCTCCGTGTGGTGGCACGTCGTCGGGGCCGCCGCCATCATCCTCATCCTCATCGTCGTGCCCGACAACCACCAGAGCTTCTCCTACGTCTTCACCGAGAGGTTCAACAACTCCGGCTATGCCGACGGCTCGACGAGCTCGCCCACCTACTGGCTCCTCATCGTCCCGTTCGGCCTGCTGCTGACGCAGTACACGATCACCGGCTTCGACGCCTCGGCGCACTTGTCGGAGGAGACCTCGGCCGCGTCCAAGGCTGCGGCACAAGGGATCTGGCGCTCGATCTTCTACTCCGCCATCGGCGGCTGGATCCTCCTGCTCTGCTTCCTCTTCGCCGTGCCGGACGGTGCGGACGGCAAGCCCGACAACGCGGGCGTCGGTGGTGGGGGAGTGGCCTACATCTTCACGCACGCCATGGACTCGAAGTGGGCGGCCGCGATCCTGACGATCTCGTGCATCGGCCAGTTCTTCTGCACGACCTCGTGCATGACGAGCGCCTCGCGCATGACCTTCGCGTTCAGCCGCGACGGCGCCGTGCCCGGCTCGCGGCTGTGGTCGACGCTGACCGGGGCGAAGGTGCCGGCCAACGCCGTCATGCTCGTCGGTGTCGTCAGCGCGATCATCACGCTGCCCGCGCTCGTCGAGGTCAACATCGGCACCGAGGAGGCTCCGCTCATCGTCCCGACCGCCTTCTACGCTGTCGTCTCGGTCGCCGTCATTGGCCTCTACCTGGCCTTCCTCATCCCGATCTGGCTCCGCTGGAAGATGGGCGACGCGTTCGTGCCCGGCTCGTGGACCAACGGGCCGAAGTACAAGTGGATGAACCTCGTGGCCGTCATCGAGATCGCGATCATCTCGATCTACTTCATCCTGCCGTTCGTGCCCGGCGGCGTGCCCTTCACCGACGGCTTCGAGTGGAAGTTCGTCAACTACGCGCCCATCCTCACGCTGGGGTCCCTGCTCGTGCTCGCCGTGTGGTGGCGGGTCTCGGCACGGCACTGGTTCAAGGGTCCGAAGACCAACATCGACCCCGAGGTCGTCGACGCGTTCAGCGAGTGACGACGGAACGGCGGCCCCGGCCGGATCCCGCTCCCGGGCGGGTTGGCCGACGGCGACCACCGCGTCCCCACGGTCGCCCTCGACGTCGTCGTGCGCGTCTCGTCGCCGACAAAATGGTCCTTTCTCAGACCATTGACCAGGTGGGGGTGACGGTATTGGATCGACGTGTGAGTGCAGCCGAACGACAGCCGTCCCTGCCGGATGTCGTGCTGCGCCCGGCCACCGGCAACGTCTTCGAGGGCACGGTCGAGCAGCTCGCGACGGCCATCCGGCTTGGCGTCTTCGCCCGCGGTGAGCAGCTCCCGCCGGAGCGCGAGCTCGCCGAACGGCTCGGCGTCAGCCGCAACACGCTGCGCGAGGCGATCGCCGCCCTGCGCGAGTCGAGCCTCGTGACGACCCGACGCGGACGTGGCGGTGGCACGTGGGTCACCGAGTCCGCCGAGCTGCCCTCGAGCACCCCCGGCGCCTTCGTCCGCAGCGGCGCGGCCATGCGCGACGCGCTGACCTTCCGCCGCGTCGTCGAGCCCGGGGCCGCCTGGCTCGCAGCGACCCAGTCCCTGGCGGGCGACCAACGGGCGTGGCTCGCCGACAGCCTCGCCGAGGTCGACGACGCCCCCGACCCCGCCGCGCACCGTGTCGCCGACTCGCGGCTGCACCTGGCCGTCGCGACCCTCTCCGGGTCGCCGATGCTCATCGACGCCGTGACGCGGTCGCAGGCGGCCCTGCACGACATGCTCATGGCGATCCCCGTGCTCCGGCGCAACATCGAGCACTCGAACGACCAGCACCACCAGATCGTCGGGGCCATCCTCGGCGGGAACGCGGAACGAGCCCGGGCGGTCATGGAGGAGCACTGCGACGCCACCTCGGCGCTGCTCCGTGGCCTCATCGGCTGAGACGACAGGAAGGCACGACATGGCGCCCACACCCACGCTCACGCTCGACCGGCTCCGCGAGGAGATCGAGTCCGGTGACATCGACACCGTCGTCGTCGCCTTCACCGACATGCAGGGGCGGCTGCAGGGCAAGCGTCTGCACGGCCACTACTTCCTCGACCACGTGCTCGAGGACGGCACCGAGGGCTGCAACTACCTCCTCGCCGTCGACGTCGACATGAACACCGTCGACGGCTACGCCATGTCCTCGTGGGAGCGCGGCTACGGCGACATGTTCTTCGACCTCGACCTCGACACGCTGCGGCGCACGCCCGGCAGCCGCCACTCGGCAACCGTGCAGTGCGACCTGACGTGGCTCGACGGCAGCGGCGCCGTGGCGCAGTCGCCCCGGTCGGTGCTCAAGGCCCAGGTCGACCGGGCAGCCGGGCTCGGGATGACCGCGCACTGCGGCACCGAGCTCGAGTTCATCGTCTTCGAGGAGTCCTACGAGCAGGCCTGGGACGCGAACTACACGGGGCTGACCCCGGCGAACCGCTACAACGTCGACTACTCGATCCTCGGGGGCGACCGCGTCGAGCCGCTGCTGCGCGAGATCCGCAACGAGATGTATGCCGCCGGCGCCGTCGTCGAGAGCGCCAAGGGCGAGTGCAACTACGGCCAGCACGAGATCGGATTCCTCTTCGACGAAGCGGTGCGTACGTGCGACAACCACGTCGTCTACCGCAACGCCGCCAAGGAGATCGCTGCCCACCACGGCCAGTCGCTGACCTTCATGGCCAAGTTCGACCAGCGCGAGGGCAGCTCGTGCCACATCCACCTCTCGCTGCGCGGCCTCGACGGAGAGACCGTCTTCGTCGACGAGGAGCGCGAGCACGGGCACAGCCCGATGTTCGAGCACTTCCTCGCAGGCATCCTCGCGACGCAGCGAGAGCTGACCTACTTCTACGCGCCGAACATCAACTCCTACAAGCGATTCGCATCGGCGAGCTTCGCCCCGACGACGGTGGCGTGGGGCCGCGACAACCGCACGTGCGCGCTCCGCGTCGTCGGCCACGGTGCCGGCCTGCGCGTCGAGAACCGCATCGGTGGTGGTGACCTCAACCCCTACCTCGCCGTCGCAGCCATGCTCGCCGGTGGCCTCCACGGCATCGAGCACGAGCTCGAGCTCGAACCAGCGCTCGAGGGCAACGCGTACACGTCGGACAAGCCACGCGTGCCCTCGACGCTCCAGGAGGCCCGTGACCTGCTCGCCGGGTCGACCATGGCTCGGGAGGCCTTCGGGGACGAGGTCGTCGACCACTACGTCAACGCCGCCGACGTCGAGATCACGGCCTTCAACGCCGCCGTCACCGACTGGGAGCGCAGGAGAGGATTCGAGCGACTGTGACCACCACGACTCACGACGTCATCAACCCGGCCACCGAGGAGGTGGTCCGCACCGTCGAGCTCGCCTCGCTGGAGCAGACCGACGCCGCGATCGCCCGGGCCTCGGCCGCGAGCCCTCCGTGGCGCGCCGTGAGCCCCGCCGACCGGTCGCTGCTCCTGCGCCGCTTCTCGGACCTCGTCGGTGAGCACCAGGAGGAGCTCGCCCTCCTCGAGGTGGAGAACGCCGGCCACACCATCGGCAACGCCCGCTGGGAGGCGGGCAACGTCCGCGACGTCCTCGCGTACTACTCCGGGGCGCCTGAACGGCACTTCGGCCGGCAGATCCCCGTCGCCGGCGGCATCGACGTCACGTTCCGCGAGCCGCTCGGCGTCGTCGGCATCATCGTCCCGTGGAACTTCCCCATGCCGATCGCCGGCTGGGGCTTCGCACCGGCCCTCGCCGCCGGCAACACGGTCGTGCTCAAGCCCGCCGAGCTGACCCCGCTGACCGCCGTCCGCCTCGGTGAGCTGGCCCTCGAGGCCGGGATCCCCGCGGGGGTCTTCACCGTCGTGCCCGGCAAGGGCACGGTCGTGGGGGAGCGATTCGTCACGCACCCCGACGTGCGGAAGGTCTGCTTCACCGGCTCGACCGCGGTCGGCCAGCGGATCATGCGCGGCGCCGCCGACCAGGTCAAGCGCGTCACCCTGGAGCTCGGTGGCAAGAGCGCCAACATCGTCTTCGCCGACTCCGACCTCGAGCTCGCCGCGGCGAGAGCCCCGTACGGCGTCTTCGACAACGCCGGCCAGGACTGCTGCGCGCGCAGTCGCATCCTCGTCGAGCGCAGCGTGTTCGACACCTTCATGGAGCACTTCGAGACGGCGGTGCGCGGCGTCGTCGTCACCGACCCTCGCGACGAGGCCGCCGAGATGGGCCCGCTCATCAGCTCCGGGCAGCGCGACACGGTGCGCTCCTACGTCGAGGACGCCAGCGAGGACGTCGACGTCGCCTTCCGCGGTGAGGCCCCCGAGGGCAGCGGCTACTGGTACCCCGCGACGGTCGTCCTGCCGCGCTCGACGACCGACCGGGTCTGGCAGGAGGAGGTCTTCGGGCCCGTCGTCGCGGTCATGCCGTTCGACGACGAGGCCGACGCGGTCGCCAAGGCCAACGACACGGCATACGGCCTCTCGGGGTCCATCTGGACCCGCGACATCGGTCGCGGCCTGCGGGTCGCGCGTGGCGTCGAGGCCGGCAACCTCTCCGTCAACTCGCACAGCAGCGTCCGCTACTCGACACCGTTCGGCGGCTTCAAGCAGAGCGGGATCGGCCGCGAGCTCGGCCCCGACGCGCTCGACGCGTTCTCCGAGGTCAAGAACGTCTTCATCTCGACCGACTGACGGTCGGCGCACACCACCACGCAGATCCATCCGGCTGGAAGGAAATCCACATGGCAGGCAGGCTCGACGGCAAGGTCGCGGTCATCACGGGCGGGTGCTCGGGCATCGGTCTCGCGACCGTGCGACGGTTCGCCGAGGAGGGCGCGAAGGTCGTCATCGGCGACCTCGACGAGGCGAACGGCACCCGCATCGCCGAGGAGGTCGGCGGCACGTTCGTGGGGGTCGACGTCGTGAGCAAGGAGGACGTCGACGCGCTCTTCCGCACGGCCAAGGAGACGTACGGTTCCGTCGACATCGCGTTCAACAACGCCGGCATCAGCCCGCCCGAGGACGACTCGATCCTCGACACCGACCTCGACGCCTGGCGCAGGGTGCAGGAGGTCAACCTCACGTCGGTCTACCTGTGCTGCAAGGCCGCCCTGCCCTACATGCTCGAGCAGGGCAAGGGCTCGATCATCAACACGGCCTCGTTCGTCGCCGTCATGGGCGCAGCCACGTCGCAGATCTCCTACAGCGCGAGCAAGGGCGGCGTGCTCTCGATGTCCCGCGAGCTCGGCGTGCAGTTCGCCCGGGAGGGGGTCCGCGTCAACGCCCTGTGCCCCGGCCCGGTCAACACCCCGCTCCTCCGGGAGCTCTTCGCCAAGGACGAGGAGCGCGCCGCGCGGCGCCTCGTCCACGTGCCGATGGGCCGATTCGGCGAGCCGGAGGAGATGGCCAATGCCGTGCTCTTCCTCGCCTCCGACGAGTCGAGCTTCATCACGGCGTCGACCTTCCTCGTCGACGGCGGCATCTCGGGCGCGTACGTCACGCCGCTCTGAGGGCGCGTGGGAGGCTGGAGCAGGAGGTCGTCATGGGTCGTCCGGTCATCGGGATCACCGCCTACGTCGAACGTGCGTCGTGGGGTCGCTGGGTCGACGTGCCCGGGGCCCTCGTGCCGCACCGCTACGTCCGACAGGTCGAGGAGGCGGGCGGGATCGCGATCGTCATCCCGCCGCGCCCGGACTTCGACGACGGGACGGCGCTCGAGATCGTCGAGCGCCTCGACGGCGTCATCCTCGCCGGTGGGGTCGACGTGGCGCCCGAGCTCTACGCGGACGAACGGCACGCCTCCGTCCAGGCCTCGCGTCCCGACCGGGACTCCACGGAGCTCGCCATCGCCCGGGCGACGGCGGGAACCGACCTGCCGGTCCTCGGCATCTGCCGGGGGATGCAGGTCATGGCGGTCGCGGCCGGGGGGCTCCTCGAGCAGCACGTGCCCGACCGCGTGGGCCACGACGAGCACTCACCGGCGCCGGCGACGTACGGCAACCACGCCGTTCGCACCGTCGCGGGGACCCGGCTGGCCGAGATCCTCGGTGAGGAGTCCGACGTGCCGAGCTACCACCACCAGTCCGTCCTGACCCACCCGGGCTACGAGGCCTCGGCGTGGGCCGACGACGGCACGCTGGAGGCGATGGAGGACCCGGACGCCTTCTTCCGGCTCGCGGTCCAGTGGCACCCGGAGGTCGGCACCGACCCGCGCCTCTTCCGCGCCCTCGTCGAGGCCGCCGCCACCAGCCGATGACGTATGCCGTCGCGCGGGTGCGAGGTGTCGTCGGACCCGTGGGCGGCGGGATCACCCCAACCGCGGAGTGGGACGGCGGTCCCACGATCCGGACGTGCTGTTTCGCGGTTGTTTCGTGAGCCCTACCGTGAGCGTGTGATGAAGCGACCCGTGCCGACCGGCACCCTCATTATCGAATAGCGCGACGAGCACCCCTCGTCGCGCAGACCTCCCAACCCTGGGGGGTCTTTTTGTTTCCCGAACCACCCCGAGGGAGACACCGCGAAGGCCACCACCCCGGCCGCCGCGACCACGAGAAGAGACCGGGACGCCTCCCCACCCCGCGTCGCCCGCCCCGAACAGGCGGTCGGCCGAACCCCCGAGATCGAGGACAATGAAGGCCATGGAAGCGCTGCACGTCTACGACACCACCCTGCGCGACGGCGCCCAGCAGGAGGGGCTCAACCTCTCGGTGTCGGACAAGCTCGCCATCGCCGGGCTGCTCGACGATCTCGGGGTCGACTTCATCGAGGGCGGCTGGCCCGGAGCCAACCCGAAGGACACGGAGTTCTTCGAGCGGGCCCGCACCGAGCTCGACCTGCGTCACGCGACCCTCGCCGCCTTCGGGGCCACCCGTCGCGCCGGCGGGGTCGCGGCGGAGGACCCCCTCGTGCGTGCCCTCCTCGACTCCGAGGCGTCGGTCGTGTGCCTCGTCGCGAAGTCCCACACCGGCCACGTCGAACGCGCCCTGCGCACGACGCTCGAGGAGAACCTCGAGATGGTCCGCGACACGGTCGGCCACCTCGTCGCCCAGGGTCGGCGCGTCTTCCTCGACTGCGAGCACTTCTTCGACGGCTGGCACCTCGACCGCGACTACGCCCTCTCGGTCGTGCGCACCGCGCACGAGGCCGGCGCCGAGGTCGTCGTGCTCTGCGACACCAACGGGGGCATGCTCCCGCACCAGGTGGAGGAGGTCGTCGCCGACGTCATCGCCTCGACGGGCGCCCGCGTCGGTGCCCACTGCCACAACGACACCGGCTGCGCGGCGGCCAACTCCGTCGCGGCGGTCCGGGCCGGCGCGACCCACGTCCAGGGCACCGTCAACGGCTACGGCGAGCGCACCGGCAACGCGGACCTGCTCACGGTCGCCGCCAACCTCCAGTTCAAGCTGGGGCTCGACGCCATGGAGCCCGATGCGTTCCGCCGGGCCATGCACATCGCGCACGCGATCAGCGAGGTGACCAACGTCCCTGCCTACAGTCGCCAGCCCTACGTCGGCGCCAGCGCCTTCGCGCACAAGGCGGGTCTGCACGCGAGCGCGCTCAAGGTCGATCCCGACCTCTACCAGCACATGGACCCGTCGCTCGTCGGCAACGGCATGCGCACCCTCGTCTCCGACATGGCCGGGCGCGCGAGCATCGAGCTCAAGGCGCGTGAGGCGGGGCTCGACCTGTCCGACCGCCCCGACGTCGTCGCCGCGGTGCTCGCCGAGGTCAAGGACCTCGAGCTGCGCGGGTGGACCTTCGACGCCGCCGACGCGACCGTCGAGCTGATGCTCCGCGAGGCGCTCGAGCCGGGGTGCACCGACTACTTCGAGGTCGAGTCGTGGCGGGTCATCACCGACTCCTCGGGCGAAGGTGACGCCACGTCCGAGGCGACCGTCAAGCTGCGTGCCGACGGTGCCCGCCTCATCGCGACCGGCGAGGGCAACGGTCCGGTCAACGCGCTCGACCACGCGCTGCGCGAAGCCCTGGCCCGCGCCTACCCCGAGATCGAGAAGATCGAGCTCATCGACTTCAAGGTGCGCATCCTCGATGCCTCGCACGGCACGGACGCCGTGACGCGTGTGCTCATCGAGACCTCCGACGGGGAGACGTCGTGGGACACCATCGGTGTCGCCGGCTCGATCCTCGCCGCGTCGTGGCGTGCCCTCACCGACGGCATCGTGCACGGCCTGCTGCGTCAGGGTGTCCCGAGGCGCTGAGCCAGTCCCGGCAGCCAGCCTGGAGCGTCGGCGGCGAAGGTCGCCGGGTCGAGGCGTGGGGCGCCGAGCGGCACGGCGCCGACCAGACCCCCGGGGAGCGCCCCGAGGTAGTCGCGATTCGTCGTCTCGATGACGTCGGGATGGTCGGGCCACGCGCCGATGACGATGCCGAGTTGCCGGACTCCTCTGTGGGACAGTGCTTCTCGCGTCAACATGGTGTGGTTGAGGGTGCCGAGTGCACTCCGGGCCACGACGAGCACCCCGCTGTCCTCCAGGATCGTGGCGAGGTCGGCCAGAGTCTCACCGGCGTCGGTCAGCTCGACGAGCAGACCGCCCGCGCCCTCGACGACGACGAGGTCGTGGCGTACGCCCAGGTCCGCGACCCGGGCCACGTGGTCGGCCAGGGTGGGCAGGCCGACGCCCTCGAGCGCGGCTGCCGGCCTCGGCGCCATGGGCGCCCGCAGGCGCACGCCCTCGACGGTCGCCACGCCCGTCAGGCGCTCCACCTCGGCCATGTCTCCCGGCTCGCCGGGTGCCACCCCGGTCTGCGTGGGCTTGTATGCCGTGACGCTGCGTCCCGCGGCCCGTGCCGTGGCGAGGACGGCCGCCGTCACGACGGTCTTGCCGACGTCGGTGTCGGTGCCCGTCACGAGGACGACGCGCGGGAGGTGCACCTCAGTCATCGTCGCCGTGCGGGGGGATGGACCCGAGTGGCGACGGTGGCGCCGGTGGCTGCACACCCTCTACGGCCGCGACCGACGGGAGGCCACGGACGGGGGAGGGAGCATCCCCTGCCCGTGGCCCCTCGACGGTACCGGGACCGGGAGCCTCGCCGTGAGTCGCGGCTGCCCGGGCCACGAGCCGGGCGGCCTCGTAGAGGTCGTCGCCCGACAGGTCCGCCCGAGCCGTGACACGGAGCCGGGACACCCCGTCGGGAACGCTGGGCGGCCTGAAGCAGCCGACGAGGACACCCTGCGCGCGCAGCTCGAGGGCCGCGGCGACGGCGCTCTCGGGCGACGGCATCGGCAGCGACTGGACGGCTCCGGCCGCCTGGTCGATCCCACAGATGGCCGCGATGGTGCCGGCGTTGGCGCGGACGGCGGCCGCCAGGCTCGGGTCGTCGGCGACGAGGCCAGCGGCGGCGCAGGCTGCGCCGGCCGACGCGGGCGCGAGTCCCGTGTCGAAGATGAAGCTGCGCGCGGTGTTGACGAGGTGGTGGCGCACCGTGGTCGGGCCGAGCACGGCGCCGCCCTGGGATCCCAGCGCCTTCGACAGGGTGAGCGTCACGACGACGTCGCGGGCCCCGACCAGGCCGAGCTCGTGGACGAGGCCGCGGCCGCGACCGGCCACCCCGATGCCGTGCGCCTCGTCGACGACGAGCAGGGCGCCGTGACGGTGGCAGACGTCCGCCAGTGCGCGCAGGGGCGCGGCGTCGCCGAGGACCGAGTAGATCGACTCGACGGCGACCAGGACTCGCCGGTCGGGCCGCGCTGCGAGCTCGCGGTCGAGGGCGTCGGGGTCGTTGTGGGCGAAGGTGTCGTGGGGCACCCGCGACATGCGGGCCGCGTCGTGGAGAGAGGCGTGCGCGTGGGCGTCGAGGAGGATCTCGGCCCCGCGCCCGCTGAGCGCCGTCAGCACCCCGAGGTTGGCGGCATACCCGGTCGAGAAGGCGAGTGCGCTCGGCTGGCCCGTGAGCCGGCACAGGGCGGCCTCGAGGTCACGGTGGACGGGAAGGGTCCCGGTGACGAGCCGGCTCGCCGTCGCCGAGGCCCCGTAGCGCTCGAGGGCCTCGCGGGCTGCGGCCACGACGCGGTCGTCGCGGGACAGGCCGAGGTAGTCGTTGGAGGCGAGGTCGAGCGGGTCACGTGACCCGCGCCGCGGACCGCCCAGTCGCAGGACGGGGTCGAAGCGCTCGGTGCCCCGCTCGGCGCGGAGGTCGGAGCGCTCCGCCAGCCACGCGTCCCAGCTGCTCATGCGTGGACCTCTGCCACCGCGCCGACGACCCCATCGGCGATGAGACGGACCTCGTCGTCCGTACAGACGTAGGGCGGCATCGTGTAGACGAGGTCACGGAAGGGGCGCACCCAGACACCACGGCGGAGCGCGGCCCGGGTGACGCGGGCGACGTCGACAGGAGACGTCAGCTGCACGACGCCGACGGCTCCGAGGGTCCGCACGTCGGCGACGTGGGGGAGTGCCGCCGCCCGAGAGAGGTGCTCGGTGAGAAGGCGCCCGACGCGCGGCACATGGTCCTTCCAGCTGCTCTCGACGAGCTCGACGGAGGCATTGGCCACGGCGCAGGCGAGCGGGTTGGCCATGAAGGTCGGCCCGTGCAGGAGGGCTCGGAACTCCGATCGGGTGATGGCAGCACCGACCTCGCGCGTCATGAGCACCGCTGCGAGAGACAGGTATCCGCCGGTCAGAGCCTTGCCGACGCAGATCACGTCGGGGACGACGTCCGCCCACTCCGAGGCGAACAGGCGACCGGTGCGACCGAAGCCGGTGGCGATCTCGTCGACGACGAGGAGCAGGCCGTGCTCGTCGGCGACCTCGCGCAGCACGCGGAGGCAGTCGGGGTGGTAGACGTACATGCCGCCGGCGCCCTGAAGCACCGGCTCGACGACGACGGCGGCGAGCTCGTCGGCGTGGGTCTGCGCGAGGATGCGCACCTCCGCCGCCCAGAGGTCGAGCGCGGAGCGGTCTGCCCCCCAGTGGTCCTCACCGCTGGGTGTGGTGACGAGGCGTGCGGCCGGGGGCCTGGGGGCGAAGACCTGTCGAGCCAGGGCGCCGGGGAAGGCTGAGTGCATGCCGTCGACGGGGTCGCACACGCTCATCGCCGCGAAGGTGTCACCGTGGTAGCCACCGCGCACGGTGAGGAAGCGCTGGCGGTTGGGGCGTCCGCGCGCAGTCTGGTACTGCAGGGCCAGCTTGAGGGCGACCTCGACCGAGACCGAGCCGGAGTCGGCGAAGAAGACGTGGGCCATCGGGCCGGGGGCCATCGTCGTGAGGCGCTCGGCGAGCCGGACCGCGGGCTCGTGCGTCAGTCCGCCGAACATGACGTGGCTGAAACGGTCGATCTGCTCGTGGGCCGCGGCGTCCAGGACCGGGTTGCGGTACCCGTGGACGGCGCACCACCAGGACGCCATCGCATCGACGGCCTCGAACTGCTCGCCGTCGGGGGCCGTGAGGGACAGCCGGACACCCGAGGCGCCCTCGACGGCATACGGCTCGGGTCCGTCGAGCGGGGCATAGGGGTGCCAGACGAGCCCGCCGTCACGGGCGGCGAGCGGTGATCCCGGGGCCTCAGGCATTGGCGGGAAGGTCCGTCCCGGCCCCCCGACGCCGCTTCGCCGGGTCATGCGTGGCGCTCGGGACGCGGCTCGGGGCAGAGGTGTCCTCGTCGGCGCCGAGCACGACGAAGCCGTGGTCGCGGATCAGCTCGAGGTCGGCCTCGGCAGCCTGGCCCTCGGACGTGAGGTAGTCGCCGAGGAAGATCGAGTTGGCGACGTGGAGGGCCAGGCCCTGGAGTGAGCGGAGATGCATCTCGCGACCTCCGGCGATGCGGATCTCCCTGTCCGGGTTGACGATCCGCGCCATCGCGAGGATGCGCAGGCAGCGTCCGGGCGTCAGCTCCCACGTGCCCTCGAGCGGTGTCCCGTCGAACGGCATGAGGAAGTTGACGGGGATCGAGTCCGACCCGAGGTCGCGGAGGGCGAAGAGGGCCTCGACGAGCTGCTCGTCGGTCTCGCCGAGTCCGGCGATGAGGCCCGAGCACGGTGACAGGCCGGCGTTCTTCGCCTTGGTCACGGTGTCGACGCGGTCGGCGTACGTGTGGCTCGTGACGATGTCGTCGTGGTGCGACTCGGCTGTGTTGATGTTGTGGTTGTACGCGTCGACGCCGGCCTCGCGCAGCCGCTCGGCCTGCCCGTCCTTGAGCAGCCCGAGGCAGGCGCAGACCTCGACGTCAGGGTGCTCCTGCTTGAGCGCGCCGACCATCCCCGCCACGCGGTCGACGTCTCGGTCGGTGGGCCCCCGTCCGCTCGAGACCATGCAGATCCGGGTCGCGCCCCCGCGCAGTCCTGCGGCCGCCTGCTCGATCGCCTGGTCGGGCTTGAGCCAGGTGTACTTGAGGATGTCGGCCTGCGAGCCGAGTCGCTGCGAGCAGTAGTGGCAGTCCTCGGGGCAGAGGCCCGACTTGAGGTTGACGAGGTAGTTGACCTTGACGGTGTTGCCGAAGTGCTTGCGGCGCAAGCGTGCCGCGGCTGCGACGACAGCCAGCAGCTCCTCGTCCGTGGCGCGCAGGACGTCGAGGGCGTCGTCGGTGCTCGCGGGGATGCCGGCGAGGACGGCATCGGCGAGGTCGTCGAATCGGCGGGTCATGCAGGCTCCTTGCGCGCGGCATTGAACGGTGTTCAACTTGAACGGTGTTCAGTATGCCGAGTCGCTAGGCTCGGCTGTCAACGCGGGTCCGCCGGAACCGCATGTCGAGGGCAGGGGAGCGCGTGGCACTCAGTCGGGAGCAGGTCGTCGCGACCGCCGTCGACCTGCTGCGGCGCTACGGGCTCGGTGACCTGTCGATGCGTCGCCTCGCCCGTGAGCTCGGCGTCGCGCCCGGGGCCCTCTACTGGCACGTGGCGAACAAGCAGGAGCTGCTCGTCGAGGTGGCCGACGTGCTCCTCGCCGAGATCCCTCCGCCGGCGGGCGACCGCCCCCCGGCCGAGGCGCTCGTCGGTCTGGCCGTCACCGTCCGCGACGCGCTCGTGCAGGTGCCGGATGCCGCCGACGTCGTCGGGCTCGCGTATGCCGTCGAGCCGGGTGGCGCGCGGGCGCTCCGCGACCTCGCGCGCCTCGTCCACGGTGCCGGGGCCCCCGCGTCCGAGCGCGACGAGGTGGCAGCCCTCGTGATGCACCACATCCTGGGATCTGTTGCAGGACAGCAGGATCGGGCCCTCGCAGCCACCGTCGAACCGGACCTCCCAGCCCCCGATGCGACGGCCGAGGCCAAGGCGTTCGAGGTCGGGCTCGCCGTGATCGTCCGGGGCCTCGCGGCGTCGGGCTGAGCGCCGGGGCAGGCAAGTGCTGGGCGGTCCAGGCCCCGCCCAGCACCACCCCCTGAAGGGTGGGGATCGTCGACGCGCGTGCCTGGACCTTCGCCGACACCCTTCAGAGGCGCGACCACCCTTCGTGATACACGAGGTCTTCAAGGTCCTCCTCGCCGGCACCGTCACACCTGCCCACCGCCACGCGCAGAGCGCCGGGCGGACCCGAGGGTCCGCCCGGCGCCATACGACACCGG
Organism: Terrabacter sp. Ter38; assembly: GCF_024519435.1. GTDB lineage: Bacteria > Actinomycetota > Actinomycetes > Actinomycetales > Dermatophilaceae > Terrabacter. Next base: position 683,470 of record NZ_JALJRZ010000001.1, on the reverse strand, counting down.
TGTCGGCAGGGTCGCTCTAGTGGGCGCCGCCCGTCCCGGCGAAGTAGCGGTGGTAGGCGTTGATCTCCATCGCGAAGACGCCGTCGGTGCCGAGCGGCACCGAGCGCCACCAGTCGACGTCCCGTGCCTGGTGCGCCCCCGCGGCGACCGAGGAGCCCGTCCCCTCGCAGTAGCCCCAGGGGTTGCGGAGGACGACATAGTCGACTGGGCGCACGACGTAGTCGAAGAGACCGCCGGGCGTCCACCGACCCGTGAGACCGCCGTCGAGCCGCCCCCCGAACTCGTCGGTGGCACCTCCCATGACCGAGGCACCACCACGGACGTCGAGGGGGCCGGGGCCGGGGAACGGAAGGTCGGGCCGGACCACCGCGGGGATGATCTCGTCGGTGATCCGAGACGTGCGGACGAACTCGTTCCGTCGCATCCAGCCGAGCACCGAGTAGGCGTGTCCGGCAACGACGTTCGCATCGCGGTAGGCGACATCGGCCTGCTCGCCCGAGCCGTACGTCCACGACACCATCGGAGTCGTCGTGCGGCCGTTGACCGTGTGGTCCTTGACGAGCTGGAGGATCTGGGCGGCCGTGAACGAGCTGTGCCAGTTGCGGTAGTCGCTGAGGCCGGTCAGGGCCACGCAGGCGATGGATGGGTCCCCGCCGGCGATGTTCGGGATCGCCGGGTAGTCTGTCGGCTCGCCCAGACGCCACTTCGCGTAGGCCTTCTCGTAGACGGACGGCCAGATTTCGCCGGGCTCCTTCGACTTCGCGTACTCCACCGAGCTGCCGCTGCTGACGAGGATCCGGTCGGTCACCTCGACCTGCTCCAGGCCGTGGGCCCCGTGGAAGCCGATCTGGTGCACAAAGGACTCGTTGTCCATGCCGGTGGCGCGGGTCCGGTCGGCGATGACGTAGGGCATCGACCACGCCACGGACGACATCGCGGCGATGACGTAGCAGTCTCCGACGTAGCCCTGCACCGGGTCGAGGAACTCGGTCGACTCGTTGTAGAACCGCCCGACGTCCTGCCAGGTGAAGCCGGCCGGGTGGTAGCCGAGCAGCTCGGGGAAGAGGATGTCGATGAGGCCGGTGTCGAAGAGCCGCTCGAAGCGGAGCGTGCGTGCGGCCGCCGTCTCACCCAGCTCCACGACGACGCTGTTGGCGCTTGTGAACGCGTTTCGCACCGGCACGTCGGCCAGCGACGGCCCCCCGAGCCGCTTGACGAGCTGCGCGAGGTCGCGCACGTCGGTGAGGTCCGCGTCCGTCTCGAGGTGCGTCGCGCTGGCCTTGGATCGGCTTGAGCCACGGGCGAAGTCGGGCCTTGCGCGAACCACGCTGCCGTCCGGTCGGAGGGTCTGACCCACGTACAGGGGCGAACCGCTGGCCGGGTCGAAGAGGTCGCCGTAGGGCGTCTGGAAGATCTGCTCGAGCAACGCCGGCCGGTTGGGCACGGCGTCCCAGTCGATCGAGCGGTGCGCGATGAGCTCGGCGAGGGCGTACGGGCTCGGCACGCCAATGTCGGCGAGCGGGGCGGCGTCCTTCGGCTCTGGCAACGCGGCAGCCGCACCGTCACGTCGCGTCGTGGGCCGACCGTTGCGCACGGCGGGGGTCGTGGTCCTGCTGGCCATCGTGACCTCGATTCTCAGGTCGGGGGACCCTCCCTCGACGACGGTCAGTGCTCGGACGTCCGGCCCCTGATACCCCGGCCCCAGCGGCACACTGGCTTGATGCCGCTACGAACGACGAAGCACTGGTTCGGTGTCGTGCTGGACGCCCCCCACGCCTCCGAGCTGGCGCACTTCTACCAGCGCCTGCTCGGGTGGACGCTCTACAAGGACACCCCGGGCTGGGCGACGCTCGCACCGTCGGAGAGCCACGGCTACAACCTCGCGTTCCAGACCGAGCCGAACTACGTGCGACCGGTCTGGCCCAGTGAGCCTGGCAAGCCGATCATGATGCTCCATCTCGACCTCGAGGTGGACGACCTGGACGCTGCGGTTGCGCACGCCGTGGACGTGGGGGCGGAGCTCGCGGAGTTCCAGCCCCAGGAAGGCGTCAGGGTCCTGCTGGACCCTGCCGGCCATCCCTTCTGCCTCTATGTCGACTCCGACTGATGCGAATTCCGCTCTGCGCGAACCGAATCGGTTGTGGACGGGTCTGGTGACGAAGGCCAGTTCCGCATAGAATCGAACACATGTTCGACGGTGTGGCGCTGGTGTCGACGGAGGGTCTGGAGGCTCTCGTGTCGGCGCTGTCGCGGGTCGGCTCCGACGGCCGGCCCGACTCGATGTCGGACCAGGTGCGGGTCGACCAGGTCGCGGCGCTCGAGCGTATCAAGGCCGCGGCGGCGGCCGCTCAGGCGCGGCTCACGGCGGCTTTCGTCGAGTCCCAGGAGCAGGTCGCGCAGGCCTGGCTGGAACGGGCGAGGGAGTGCTCCGACGCCGGGGACTTCGACGGGTGGCGCGCCGCGCGCCAGCAGGCCCGGGCGGCGTCCTTCGACGACAACGGTGTGGCGACCGGGCAGCGGTCGACGCGGTCGCGCAGGCGAGGTGCGTCCGGTCTGACGGGAGTGGTGGCGCAGGTCGCTCTCGCCCGCCGTGAGTCCCCGGTCCGGGGTGCTCAGCACGTACGGCTGGCGCTGGCCCTGACCCAGGACATGCCTCACACGTTGGCCGCTCTCGAGGCCGGCGAGGTGAGCGAGTGGCGCGCACAGATCATCGTGACCGAGACCGCGACCCTGACGAGCGAGCAGCACACCCTCGTGGACGCCGAGGTCGTCGGGCCAGTGGGGGATCCCGGTGACCTCGTGGAGCAGGTCGGTGCCTGGGGCGACCGTGAGCTCGTCCGCCGGGTCCGGTCGGTCGCGTACCGGGTCGACGCCGCCTCGGTCATGGCGCGCGCGGCCAAGGCCGAGGGGGAGCGGCGGGTCACGATCCGTCCCGCCCCCGACACGATGGCCTACCTCACTGCCCTGCTCCCCCTCGCGCAGGCCGTAGCCGCGCACGCCGCCCTCACCGCGGCCGCCGATGCCGCCCGCGCGGGCGGCGACGAGCGCGGCAAGGGCCAGGTCATGGCCGACACGTTCGTCACCCGGCTCACCGGGCAGTCCGCCGCCGACGCGGTCCCCGTCGAGGTCCAGCTCGTCATGACCGACCGGGCCCTGCTCGCTGGCGACGCCACCCCCGCGCAGATCCCCGGCTACGGCATCGTCCCTGCCGCCTGGGCCGCGACCTGCTCACGAGACGCACGGGTGCAGGCACAGGCTCGGTGTCGAACTCCGCGGTCGGCATGGGAGCGGGCAGGAGCGCACAGTCTGACGTCGCGCAGACGCTTGACTCGGAATCGCTGAAGGGTCAGGTGTGGCTGCGCCGGCTCTACACCCACCCGGCGACCGGCACCCTCGTCGCCATGGACTCCACCCGCCGCACCTTCGAGGCAGGACTGCGCCGCTACCTACTGACCCGCGATACCGATACCTGCCGAACCCCCTGGTGCGACGCCGCCGCCCGACACCTGGACCACGTTCGCGACCATGCCAACGGCGGGCCCACGACGGACGCCAACGGCCAAAGCCTCTGCGTGCGTTGCAACCACACCAAGCAGCTCCCCGGCTTCACCGCCGCGACCGTCGCCACCCGGCAACCCGGCGCGCCCCACACGGTGCGCACCACCACCCCCACCGGGCACACCTACATGTCGCAGGCCCCGCCTCTGCTCCCCGGTCAGCTCCCGCTCGACATGGCCGGCACCAGCTGGTGCGCCCACGTGTAGAGGTCCATCTGTGCGTGTTCCCCGGAGGCACAACTCGGGAAGAAGTCCTCCGCTCATGCGGGGTTCGGGCGCTCGTCGCCGACACTTCGGTCTGCTCAGGGGTGAAGAGACTGGTCCGCCTCGACGAGCCGCAGGTCGGTGAACCGCACGACAAGGCCCGAGCGTGTGGGCGCGCAGCACAGAAGTCCCACGCGTAGAGGCCCGGGCGGTAAGGGTGCTACGCGCACGAGCCGCCAGGTTTCGTCGCCGCTTCGGGCCCGAACCGTGAGGGCGTCGCCGTTGCGACTTGCGCGTACGACGACGGCGTGGCCCGACCACTCCGGCACGGGGGCGACCGACCAGTCCGAGACACCCCGAGTGACGACTGCTCCTAGCTGCAGGACGCCGTCGGCCAACTCGACACCGGCCTTGATCCACTGCTCCGCGTCGGCACGGATCAGCAGGCCCGCCTGATCGAACTGGGCCGAGAAGTCAGCGATGAACCTGACCTCCGCGGCCGTCCCGTCGGGGAAGTCGGTGAGCAGGGCGTGGCCCGTGTCGTGGATGAACCCGTAGGAGGTGGTTCGCCACAGGTCGCTGCCCTCCGCCGCCGTGACCAGCAGGTCGTCCTGGTCGCGGGAGACCTGCGGGGGTGGGTTCAGCCAATCACGGTGCCGCCAACCCGTACGCCACCCGTCAGCCGGTCCTCGGTCGGTCACGGAATCATCCTTTCACGACTGCGCTTTCGCGCGGTTGCAGTGGTCGTCCAACCGAGCGGCGTGTGTCCGGCGCTCTGACGGCAGGCAGCGCTGGCGGTCGCCTTCAACCTGGTCGCATCCATCGAATCTCGCCGGGCGCACGACCACGGCCTCGCAGCATCGCCGTCGATAGCCGATCAAGGCGCAGCGGCCAGGACGAGAGGACCGAACATCCGCACATCCCGCCATTGGTGGTGCCCATCGCGGACGGCGCATCCCGGTACCGCTCGCGGGTGCCGCGAATCGTCTTGGCTACGAGCATCCCAGCTACAGTCCAGCAGTGCTTCGACCTGAGTCTGTCGGTCGACGCCCACGCTGCATCCATGTCGCGAACAGATGAGCGGATCGTCGGCGGGGTCAGTTCAGGTGCGTTGAGGTCGGGTGACACCGTCACCTGGCGAGCCCGACACTTTGGCATCCCGTTCACGATGACGTCTCGAATCACCGAGTTCGCTGCTCCGAGCCGTTTCGTCGACGAGCAGGTCTCCGGTCCGTTCGCATCCTGGTGGCATGAACACGTCTTCGAGGAGCGCGAGAACGCGACCCTGATGACAGACACGGTGCACTTCAGGTCACCCGCAGGGCCCCTCGGCCGGCTCGTCGACACGGTGGTCCTGACCACCTACCTGACTCGTCTCTTGACACAACGCAATCACTGGTTGAGAACGAACTCTCGTAGCCGCAGCAGACGCATCCGACCAGGCTTTTGAGCGCGGGCCTGTCACGGATATGCCGCGTTGCGACAAGTCAACCGGGGGAGGTTTGCAGAATACGGTCGCAAGCAGTGATCAAGCGCTCTCGCAGCACCTGACCGCGTTGGGCGAAGGCACGCTGCTCAGCGACATAGACAGCCTTGCCTTCGGCAGTCTCGATGAGCACTGGCTCGTAGCCGAGCTCCCTCAGGTCGTACGGCGCCGCCCGCATGTCGAGGGTGCGGATGTCGCGAGCCAGCTCGAAGCAGTCCATGACGACGTCGCTCGACACGGCCGGCACGAGCTTGTGCGCCCACTTGTAGAGGTCCATTCCGGCGTGGAGGCACCCCGGCTGCTCGAGGGCGGTCTGGCTGTCCCGGGTCGGCGTCAACGCGTTGAGTGGAGCGGCCTCCGGGGTGAAGAAGCGGTACGCGTCGAAGTGCGAGCAGGCGACCTGGTGGCTCTCGACCACGGCGTCGGTCCCGGCGCCGCCGAGCCGCAGCGGCCACCCCGAGTGCCGTACCTCGGTCGGGTCGAGCCGGTAGACCATGGCCCACTCGTGCAGCCCGAAGCAGCCGAACCGCGCCGGCCGTCCTGCCGTGCGCACGAGCAGCTCGCGGACGAAGCGCAACGTGTCGCCGCGGGCGGCGGCGAAGGCCTCGACGTCCACGCCGACGACGTCGCCGTCGACTTCGTAGAAGCGCCAGTCGACGTGCGGCGCGCGCCCCGCCCCCGCGAGGGACGTACCGGCCCCGGGGTGCCAGCGGCGCAGCTGTGCGGGCTTGAACGAGTAGTAGGTGAAGAGGAAGTCCTCGACCGGGTGCTTGCGGTGGTCGTGTCGGCGAGCCCGGTGCGCGGAGGTCGAAGCATCGACCCGCGCCTCGTGCGCCGCCGTCCGCTCGCGCCACTCCGGCTCGCTCATCACCTGCACCCCACGAGGGTAGGCGAGTCGCGGGGCCGAACCCCACCGCGCGCCCGGGCCCCGAGGGCAGGATGGCCTCATGGCACCGGACGCGGAGCGACCCACCCACCTGCTGCATCGGCTGACCTCCTACACCCCGGAGCGGGAATGGACCGAGGTCCCCGACGACGACCGGCTCGTGCAGGACCTCGTGCCCAACGACCTGACGCGGCGTCCCCAGGCCTACAAGCGCTACGACGACGACCTGCGACGAGTCCTCCTGCCGCCCGACCTCCCCGCGTCGTCGGCCGCGGCCACGGCCGTGCTCGCCGGCACGGCGACGGTCGCGCCGAGCCGGCTCGACCTCCCCGGTCTGGCCCGCCTGCTCTTCCTGTCGTCAGGCGTCACCCGGCGCACGACGCGCCCCGACGGCGGCGTCATGCTCTTCCGCGCGGCCGGTTCGGCCGGGGCGCGCTTCCCGCTCGAGCTCTACGTCGCCGTGCCGCGCGGGGCCGACGTCGAGGGGCTCGAGCCGGGACTGCACTGGTACGACCCCGAGGCCCATGCCCTCGTCGTCCTCGGCCCCGCGCCGTCGGGGGACGCCGTGACCGTCGTCGTGACGGGGGTGCCGTGGCGCACCGGCTGGCGCTACCGCGAGCGCGGCTTCCGCCACATCTACTGGGATGCCGGGACCATGCTGGCCCAGACGCTTGCCCTCGCCGACGCGGCAGGCCTGACAGCGCGGCTCTTCACGACCTTCCCCGATGCCGAGGTGTCCGCCCTCGTCGGCGCCGACCGCGTGCACGAGTTCCCGGTCGCCCTCGTGGCCCTCGGTCCCGGCGACCCGGCCGTGCACCTGACGGGGGACCCGATGGCGGGCCACCACGACGCCGACGGTCTCGAGTTCCCGCTCGTGACGGCCGCCCAACGCGCGGGGGAGCAGCGCACGCTGGGCGCCGAGGTGGAGCGCGGGGCCCCGGTCGCGATCACCGCCGAGGGCGGTCCCAGCACCGATGCCGTCGTCGTCAGCAAGGGGTCGATCCGCCGGCTCCACCCCGACCGGTCGCTCCCGCGCCACGTGCTCGTCGACGCGATGAGCGCCTCGCTGCGCGGCATCGGCGTCCCGCACTGGGTCGGCGTCAGCGGCGTCGACGACGTGCCGACCGGCATCCACCGGTGGCCCGACCTCTCGTCGCCGGTGCGGCCCCTCGACGAGCCGTCCGTCCGCGACGAGCTCTACGTGGCCGCACTCGAGCAAGGACTCGCCCGAGACGCCGCCTTCGTCGCCATGAGCGGCACGCGACTGGACGACCTCGACGACCATGCCTACCGCGAGGCGCAGCTGCTGGCCGGCGTCACCGAGGGCCGGCTCCACCTCATGGCGTACGCGTTGGGCGCGGCCGCGTCGGGGATGACCTTCCGCGACTCCGACCTCGGACCCCTCCTCGGGACGGACGTGGCCGGTCTGCTCTGGACGTGCGTCGGCGTCCCGGAGTACCGCACCCGCCCCAGCGGGCAGCCCGGCTCGCCGGCGGACGTCACCATCGTCTGGCCGCGCTGACCGCCCTCCGCGGGGGAGCGCCACCCGTCGTAGGGTGGGCGCGTGCGCATCGCGAGGTTCACGACCGGGGACGACCCGGCATACGGCATCGTCCAGGGCGACCCCGGCAGCGAGGTGATCACGCCGCTGGCCGGCGACCCGCTCTACATCGGCCTGCAGCCGAGCGGACAGCCGCCCGTCATGCTCGACGACGTGCGCCTGCTCGCCCCCGTCATCCCGCGCTCCAAGGTCGTCGCGATCGGCAAGAACTACGCGGACCACGCCAAGGAGATGGGCGGCGAGGCGCCGGCCGAGCCGATGATGTTCTTCAAGCCCAACACCGCCGTCGTCGGTCCGTTCGACCCCGTCGTGCTCCCCGCCGGCAGCAGCGAGATCTCCTACGAGGGCGAGCTCGCGGTCGTCATCAAGACGATCACCAAGGGCGTCAAGGCCAAGGATGCGGCCGAGTGCATCTACGGCTACACCATCGCCAACGACGTCACGGCACGCGACTGGCAGCGCAGCGACGGCCAGTGGGCTCGCGCCAAGGGATTCGACACGAGCTGCCCGCTGGGCCCGTGGGTCGAGACCGAGCTCGACACCGCCGACCTCTCGATCGTCACCACGCTCGACGGCGACGTGAAGCAGGACGGCACGACCGCCGACATGATCCACGGCATCGCGACGATCATCGAGTACGCCTCGGCGGCGTTCACGCTGCTGCCCGGTGACGTCATCCTGACGGGGACCCCGGCCGGCGTCGGGCTCGTCGAGGCGGGCCAGCAGGTCACCGTCGAGATCGCGGGCATCGGGTCGCTGACCAACACCTTCGTGCGTCGCTGACCCCTTTCGGGCTCCCACTAGGCTGGGTCGCACCATGAGCGACAACACGACCAGCACAGGTATGCCGTCATCCCCCGCCAGCGACGCCGGCGAGCACGTCGAGATCCGCACCGAGGAGCACGTCCGCGTCTCGACCTCGGACGGCTCCGGCCCGGTGCGCACCCGTGTCGCCCCGAGCCCGACCGGCGACCCGCACGTCGGCACGGCCTACATGTCGCTCTTCAACCTCGCCTTCACCCGACAGCAGGGCGGCCAGTTCGTCCTGCGCGTCGAGGACACGGACCGAGCGCGCTTCCGCGAGGACTCCGAGGCCCAGCTCTACGACACCCTCGCGTGGCTCGGGCTGCACTGGGACGAGGGTCCGGACATCGGTGGACCCTTCGCGCCGTACCGCCAGTCCGAGCGTCTCGACACGTACCGCCCCTACGTCGAGCGCCTCCTCGAGGACGGCCACGCGTACCACTGCTGGTGCTCCAAGGAGCGCCTCGACCAGATGCGCGAGATCCAGCAGAAGACGAAGCAGCCGACCGGCTACGACCGTCTCTGCGTCGGCAAGACCCGTGAGGAGCGCGCCGCGCTGCCAGGTTTCAGTGAGACGCCGGTCGTGCGCATGCTCGTCCCCGACGACGTGCCCCTCGTCTTCGACGACGTCATCCGCGGCAAGGTCTCGGCGCCTCGCCCCGACGACCAGGTGATCCTCAAGGCCGACGGTTTCCCGACCTACCACCTCGCGGTCGTCGTCGACGACCACCTCATGGGCATCACCCACGTCGTGCGCGGCGAGGAGTGGATCAGCTCGACGCCGAAGCACGTCCTGCTCTACCGCTGGCTCGGGCTGGAGCCGCCGGCGTTCGCGCACATGCCGTTGCTGCGCAACACCGACAAGTCGAAGATCTCCAAGCGCAAGAACCCCGCCGCCCGGCTCACGTGGTTCCGCGAGCAGGGCTACCTACCCGAGGCACTCGTGAACTTCCTTGCGCTGCTGGCCTACCCGCCGCAGCAAGACGCCGAGGGCACCGACGTCGAGGTCTTCACCTTCGACGAGTTCAGCCGCACGTTCGACTGGGCCAAGGTCAACCCGATCGGCCCGATCTTCGACCTCAAGAAGCTCGACTGGCTCAACGGCGTCTACATCCGGTCGCTCGAGGTAGGCGAGTTCGCGAGCCGGCTGCTGCCCTACCTCGTCGCCGACGGCGTGCTCGGCGAGATGCAGTCGCTCGGTGAGCTGGCGCGCCTCAAGTCCGTGGCGGAGCTCATCCAGACCCGCATGGCCCTGCTCACCGAGGCGCCGGCGCTCGTGCGTCCGTTCTTCGTCTCCGACGACCAGCTCGTCATCGACGACGACGCACGTGCCCAGCTCAAGGACGACGCGCCGGCCGTGCTCGACGCGGCGCTCACGGTGCTCGGCGACATCGACGACCATGGCACCGGCGTCCTCGGCACCGGCAGCCCGTGGCACGCCGCGGGGATCGAGGAGGCGCTGCGAGCCGCGATCGTCGACGGGCTCGGCATCAAGCCGCGCCTCGCCTTCGGACCGCTGCGCACGGCCGTCTCGGGCGCCCGCATCTCGCCGCCGCTGTTCGAGTCGATGGAGATCCTCGGCAAGACCTCGACGCTGAGTCGCCTCCGGTCGCTGCGCGACTCGCTCTGAGGACACCGGTGTGGAGGGCATGGGGGGCTGGTCCTGGCCGCTGCACGGCATCCGCCTGCACACGTCCGACCTCGACCTGAGGGTCATGACCGAGGCGGACCTGCCGACGTTGTGGGCCCTGCTGCCCGACGACCTCGAGCTCAACCCGCACGCCACGACGTATGCCGGCCTCGACGTCCCGGCGAATCGTCGGGCCGTCCTCGCGCAGGGCTACTGGCGCGCCCTGGGGATGTGGTCGCCCGACGACTGGGCGCTGCCCTTCGTGGCCCGTTCGTCGGGCGCCGTCGTGGGCGCCCAGTGGCTCGAGGGGCCCGACTGGCGCTCCGACCGCACCGTCGACTCCTCGTCCTGGCTCGTCGCCGGGGCACGGGGGAGGGGCCTCGGCAGGCAGATGCGGGCCGCGGTGCTCGCCCTCGCCTTCGGCCCGTTGGGAGCCAAGGCGGCGATCAGCTCGGCGGTGGTCGACAACGCTCCGTCCCTCGGCGTCTCGCGCTCCCTCGGCTACCACGACACCCACCGTTCGGTGCTCGAGCACTCGGGGCAGACGCTGCAGCACGTGCGTCTCGACCGGGCGACGTGGGACGCCTCGGGCCTGTCGCGTCACGTCGTCGTCGAGGGTGTCGTCCCCGCCCGGCCCCTCTTCGGCCTCGATCCGTGACAGGAGTCCACTCGTGATCCCGCCCACCCTCGCCACCGTCCTCGACGGCGTGCACGCCGTGCTGCTCGACGTCGACGACACCATCGTCGACACGCAGGAGGCGATGGTCGCCGCCGGGACCGAGGCAGCCGCCGCGATCTGGCCACACCGCCCGGGCGCGGACCACCGCGCCATGGCGCAGCGCTACTACGACGACCCGGAGCGCTGGTTCCCGCGCTATGCCTCTGGCGACGTCCCGTTCGACGCGATGCGGTCGGGTCGACTCGCCGAGGTGGCGGTGGCCTTCGGCCTCGAGGTCCCCGACGGCGCCCACCGGTCCTTCGAGGACGCGTACGCCCCCGCCTTCCGCAGCGCCCAACGGCTCTTCCCCGACGTGCCGGGCCTGCTGTCCGCCGCGCAGCAGGCGGGACTTCCCGTCGCGCTGCTGACGAACTCCGCGCACGCGCCGACCAGCGTCAAGCTCGAGGCGTGCCGGCTCGTCGGTGCCCAGCCCCACCGGGTGGTCTGCATCGGCGACAGCATCGAGTGGGACGTGCTCGGGGCCCAGGCTGCCGGCCTGCGTGCCGTCTGGCTCGATCGACCGGGTCTCGGGACGAGCGAGCCGGTCGCCACCGTGCGCGGTCTGGACGAGGTCGCGGCCGCGCTCGACCGCCGATTTGGGCCACCGCTCACGGACCGGTAGTATTCCCATTCGGTTCACCCCGTACCGGCCGTGAGGCAAGCTCGGAGTGAAACCCCTTGGGGTATGGTGTAATTGGCAACACTACGGTTTCTGGTTCCGTCATTCTAGGTTCGAGTCCTGGTACCCCAGCTCTGGTTCACGGCAACGTGGGCCGATTCGGAGAAATCCAGCCTTCACGGTAAGGTTTCTTCCCGTGCCGAGTTCGCTCGGCACCGCTCACGGCCCCGTTGTGTAGCGGCCTAGCACGCCGCCCTCTCAAGGCGGTAGCGCGGGTTCGAATCCCGTCGGGGCTACGTGATGCTCGCGAGAGCGCAAGAAGACCCCGGTCCACACGGACCGGGGTCTTCGTGCATGTCAGGGCGCGGGCGACTCCGGGTCCGTCCTCGACGAGCGGCCCTACAAGGACACCTGAGCCTCGTCCCGGCGTGACTGGAGCCCGGCGCGGGCGAGGTCACGCAGGGACGCGCCGGGGAGGTACGCCGAGGTCAGGGCGAGCCCGATGCGCGGCAGGGCGGCCTCGTCGGCGAAGACGAGGTAGACCGGCTGGTGCCGGGGCCGGAACTTGTGCTTGAAGCTGTCGAGCGACCGGAAGCCGTACAGGGGTTCCATGGCCTCACCGAGCTGGTCGAGGAGGCGCTCGAGCGCGGCCCGCTCGGCCGTCCCGTCGCCGGAGTGCGCGAGGGGGGCCCCTGACAGCGACACGAACGAGGCACCCTGCTCACGGAAGGACAGGCAGGCGCTCGCGATGAGGAACTCGGTGACGGGTCGGAAGCCGTCCGGGAGGCGGCGCATGACGTCGAGCGTCCACCCGCGGACCTCACCGCCGGGAGAGTGGACGGGCAGCCACGAGGTCACGCCGTGGACCGTCATGTCGGCGTCGACCGCCAGCCCGACCCGCGTGTCGGGGTCGAGGGCCTCGTCGACGCTCCCGAGCGTGAAGCCCATCTCGGGCAGCCCCTTGTCCGAGACCCAGAGCTCGGAGATGGCGCGCACCTGGGTCAGCAGGCCGCGGGGCATCTCGGCGAGCTGCCCCTCGCGGTAGGTGATCCCGTCCTTCGTCGCGCGGTTGAGGGCCGTGCGGACGCTCTGCCAGGACTTGCCCTTGAACTCGAGGTCGGGCAGGTCGATGATCGCCTCCTCGGCCACGAGCACGTCGCGCCGGCCGTTAGCACGCCCCCAGTCGGCGACCTCCTGCGTGACGGAGAAAAAGCACACGATGAGCCCGTGCGTCTCCTGCTCGTCCACGAAACCCTGGAGCACGTCAGCGCGCGTCGCGGCGTCCGCACCGACGGGGTCGCCGAGGGCGATGGCCGTGCCCCGGTGCACCTGGAAGGCGACGTAGCCGACCGGTCCACCCGACGGGTCGCGGTGGACGTACCAGTGGTTGTCGGGCCAGGTGCCCATCCACGCCATCGTGGACCCACCGTGCTCCTTGAGCAGGGCCACTGCGGTGTCCCGGTCGCTCGCCCCGGTCGCGAGCTCCCTGCGCCGCTTCCGTCGTGACCGCGCCTGGAAGGCCGACCGCCCGAGCACGAGGACGGCGAGCTGGAGCAGCGTGATGACCACGGTGACGACGAGCTCGGGGATGGAGGTCGCGACCTGTCCGTCGCCGTTGAGCTGGTCGGGTGCCACGACCTCGACGACGATGAGCAGGGACTGGGCCAGCAGTGAGAGCGTCGCGAGCCCGCCGGCGAGGAACCACACCCGACGCGAGCCGCGCCGCAGGCCGTCGGCGAGCAGGAGCGAGATGGCCGCGCTGATGAGCACGCTGAAGGCGTCCGTGTCGTCTGAGGTCGCCCCGAGCGGCCCGTCCGACGGCGTGAAGTAGAGCAGGATCTGGACCAGGGCGCTGACGAGGTAGAAGGCCGACGAGACGACCCGCCACTCGTGCCGGCTGAAGCGAGGCAGCGCGAGCGACGGTCGGCGGCCGAGCAGGACCGGCCCGAGCGCGAGCCCGACCGAGATGCCGATGGCGTGCTCGAGGTCCCAGAGGCGTCCGACGTAGAGGAGCGCGACGACGGCGTAGAGCGACAGGACCGCTCGCAGACGCCCACGCCACGGCGGGGTCAGGGTCGCGCTCGCCGCGGCGACCGCTCCCAGGGCGCCCGCGCTGAACCCGGCGTCCAGCTCTGTCGCGAGTCGGGCGGCCCACTCCCAGCCGGTGCCGTCCACGACGAGCAGGAACAGCGAGGCCAGCAGGACGCCGGACAGGTGCGTCGACGTCGCGGCGACGGCGACCCGACGCGTGCCCAGACGCCACTCCGACCAGCCGACCATGAGCAGGGCTCCGCCGGCCACGGGGAGGTACTGCGACGGGGTGAGGGCGAAGAAGGCGCCGGTGACCGGTGTCCACCAACGGCCGTCCTGGAGAGCCGGGAGACCGTACGCGACGTGGTCGACGAGGTCCCGGTCCTCGAGCGCGTTCCACAGCGTGCCGGTCGCCAGTGCCAGCACGAGCATGGTGCCGACGACCACGATCGTGAAGGGCAGGCGTCGGGCGAGGGCGGTCGCCCGGGCCGTCGGACCGGGGTCCGGTGCGTCGTCGGGGTCGTTCGAAGCTGTCGTCACGCGCGCGGCCCCTTCCCGGGTCTCCGGTCCGCGGTGGACCTGTTGCGATGCTAGTGCGCGGTGCTCGGGGAGGGGGCGGCCGTCGTGCCGGCGCCACGATCCGAGAGGCGTGTCATGAGCGGTTTCGTCCACACGAGCACACCCACGACGGCGAGCTCGCCGTCTTCCTCATCGGCATGCGGGTCAACCATCCGTGGCGCCCCGACCTCTGGGGTCCGGTGTTCGCCGCGGGCCGGGCATGATCAGCGAGCTGTATGCCGCCAAGTCCGCTGCCGCACGCGGGGAGGGGCCCCGACAGGAGCCGTCGGCAGCTGGCACGAGACGTATGCCGTCCAGGCCGGTGCGCACGAGAGCCTCTACGTCGGGATGCCGCCGACCGGGCTCGGCATGGCCTTCGGCCTGACCGAGGACCGCAGCCGTCGACGGCACGCCCGGATCGGCCGGAACGAGGTCGCCGCCGCCGGAGTGGCCCCGGAGGGTGCGGTCAGCTGAGCTCGCGCAGGCCGGGCAGCACGTCGGCGGAGAACTGCTCGAGGAACCGGCCCTGGTCGTGGCCCGGCGCGTGGAAGACGACGTGGTTGAAACCCCAGTCGACGTACTGGCGCACTGCGTCGACGGCCTCGGCGGGGTCGCTCGTGACGATCCACCGCTTGGCGATCTCTTCGTCGGACAGCTCGTCGGCCAGGCGTTCCATCTCGACCGGGTCGTCGACGCCGTGCTTCTGCTCGGCACTGAGCGACAGGGGCGCCCAGAAGCGCACGTTGTGCAGGGCCTGCTCGGGGTCTCGGTCGTAGGAGAGCTTGATCTCGATCATCCGGTCGATGTCGTCACGGGTGCGCCCTGACTTGGCCAGGCCCTCGTCGACGGCAGGGAGCAGCTTGTCCTCGTAGAGCTCGCGGCCCTTGCCGGACGTGCAGATGAACCCGTCACCCGACCGGCCGGCATACCTCGCGACGAGCGGACCGCCGGCCGCGACGTAGACGGGGATGGGCTGCTCAGGGCGGTCGTAGACCGTGGCCGCGTGCGTCTGGTAGTAGTCGCCCTCGAAGTCGACGCGCTCCTCGGTCCACAGCTTGCGCATGAGCGTCACGGCCTCGCGCAGGCGCGCGAAGCGCTCCTTGAACTCCGGCCACGGCGAGCCCGCGGCGCCGACGGCCACCTCGTTGAGGGCCTCGCCGGTACCGATGCCGAGGACGATGCGTCCGGGGTTGAGGGTTCCGAGCGTCCCGAAGGCCTGCGCCACGACGGCCGGGTTGTAGCGGAACGTCGGGGTCATGACCGACGTGCCGAGCTGGATCCGCTCGGTGCGCTCGCCCGCGGCCGCGAGCCAGCTCATCGCGAAGGGCGCGTGACCCTGCTGGTGCCGCCAGGGCTGGAAGTGGTCGGAGATGAAGGCCGAGTCGAGCCCGACCTGCTCGGCCTGCGTGGCCAACGTGACGAGGTCGCGCGGACCGAACTGCTCCGCGGACGCCTTCCAACCAACCTTGAGCACACCGACTCCTTCGGGCCGTGGGGGAGTGACCTCCGTCAGCCTACGTCGGGGTCCCCGGGGGCCGTCGGGCCGTCACCAGTGGACGACGACCTGGTCGCCGATGCGCACCTCGCCGTAGAGCTGGATGAGCAGCGGCTTGTTGCGGACGTTGACACAGCCGTGCGAGGCGCCGGCGTAGCCGAGGCGGGCGAAGTTCGAGGAGTAGTGCACGGCTTGGCCGCCGGAGAAGAACATCGAGTACGGCATCGGCGTGTGGTAGAGGTTCGAGATGACGTCGACCTTCTTCTTGTAGACGGAGAAGACGCCCTCGCGGGTGGGCAGCTCGTCGCTGCCGAACCGCACGTCGAAGCCGTACTGCGGTACGCCGTCGACGACCCAGGTCAGACGCTTCGTCGACTTGCTGACGCACATGACCCGGCCGGTCATGCAGCGCTCGTCGACGTCCCAGGAGACGGACGCGGGACTCGGCTCGGCGGCCTTCGGCTTGACGTTGGCGAGCTCGTCGGACGTCGGTCGGTGCGTCATCGAGACGAGGCGGTCCCACGTGCGCTCGTCGAGCGTGCCGGTCGCGTCGAAGCCGCGCTTGGCCTGGAAACCACGCACCGCGGCCGTCGTCTTGGTGCCGTAGCGGTCGCTCACGTCGCCGTCGAACCAGCTCAGCTGTCGCAGCCGGGCCTGCAGGGAGCGCACCTTCGCACCGGTGTCGCCCGCGCGGAGCATGATGACCGGTGCCGGCCCGGGCTCGGCCGTCGCGGACGGAGTGGGCTCCGAGGGGCGTGTCGACTGCGTGGGCGTCTGCTGCGCGGGCGTCGGCGGAGCGGTGGTCGGCGGCGTGACGGCGGACGGCGGCGTGACGGTGGACGGGGTGGACGGCGGCGTCTCGCTCGCGGTGCCGGTGGGGGTCTGGGTCGTGGGGGCCGGTGTGCCGCCGGACGCTCCGGAGGCTGCGGTCTGGCCGACGTGCGTGGCGGCAGCCCCGACCGTCTGTTCCGGGCTGCAGGCCGTCGTGGCTGCGACGAGGGCCGCGAGGCCGCCGAGCACGAGGGCGTGGCGCAGGCCGCCGGTGGCCCGGAGCGGTGAGGTGGCTGTCTGCATCGTGGCCCCTTGTCTGAACGCGACGTGCCGTGCGTCGGTGCACTGCACTGAGGGTGACGCCACGACGCCCGGATTGGTTGTCCGGGTCGGGGTGTCGATCCGGATCGTGACCGATCCGTTGTGCACGGCCTGCCGTCCCCGACGCCGTTGTCGGGAGGCGGCCGGGAGCCGACGGGGTCAGGCGTTGTGCTGCTGCTGTTGCTGCTGCTGCATGGCGTGGTGGCGCCGCAGCACCTCGGTCAGCTTGTTGGCCCCGGCGACGACCGTGGCGGCGTGCAGCCGACCCGGCTGGCGGGAGAGGCGCTCGATGGGCCCCGAGATGGACACCGCTGCGACGACGCGACCCGACGGGCCGCGCACCGGCGCCGACACCGACGCGACGCCCGCCTCGCGCTCCGCCACGCTCTGGGCCCAGCCGCGACGGCGCACTCCGGACAGAGCGGTGGCCGTGAAGGCCGCACCCTGCAGGCCGCGGTGGAGCCGGTCGGGCTCCTCCCACGCGAGCAGGACCTGCGCGGCGGAGCCGGCGAGCATCGAGAGCGTCGCGCCGACCGGGATCGAGTCGCGCAGACCGACGGGTCGCTCGGCCGCGGCGACGCAGATGCGCTGGTCGCCCTGGCGGCGGAAGAGCTGCGCGCTCTCGTTCGTGTGGTCGCGCAGGGCGCCGAGCACCGGACCGGCTGCCGCGAGCAGACGGTCCTCGCCCGCGGCCGAGGCGAGCTCGCCGAGGCGTGGACCGAGCACGAAGCGTCCCTGCATGTCCCGTGACACGAGACGGTGGTGCTCGAGCGCGACGGCCAGACGGTGGGCCGTCGGGCGGGCGAGCCCGGTGGCTCCGACGAGCTGGGCGAGAGTGGCCGGACCGGCCTCGAGGGCGCCCAGCACCGTGGCGGCCTTGTCGAGAACACCGACCCCTGAAGAGTTGTCCATGCACTGATACTGACGTCTCAGGCACTGAGACGTCAATCCATCGCACCCACAAAAGGTTCAGTCTTGCCGAAGAGCGATGTCGCGACCAGGTCCTCGATGGCGCACGCGCTCGACCACCGGAACGCCGCCGCGGAGGGAAGTCAGAGGGACGTCATGGCAGGGACACTGGCCGAGAAGGTCTGGGACGCACACGTCGTACGTCGCGCCGAAGGGGAGCCCGATCTCCTCTACATCGACCTCCACCTCCTCCATGAGGTGACCAGCCCCCAGGCTTTCGACGGGCTGCGGCTCGCCGGTCGGCCCGTGCGCCGCCCCGACCTGACGCTCGCGACCGAGGACCACAACGTCCCCACGACGCCCGGACCCATCACCGACCCGGTGTCGAAGATCCAGGTCGAGACCCTCCGCCGCAACTGCGAGGAGTTCGGTGTCCGCCTCTATCCGATGGGGGACGCCGACCAGGGCATCGTCCACGTCGTCGGTCCGCAGCTCGGCCTCACGCAGCCGGGCATGACCGTCGTCTGCGGCGACAGCCACACCTCGACGCACGGCGCCTTCGGTGCGCTGGCCTTCGGCATCGGCACCTCCGAGGTCGAGCACGTGCTCGCCACGCAGACGCTGCCCCTCAAGCCCTTCCGCACCCTTGCCGTGAACGTGCGCGGCGAGCTGCCCGACGGCGTCACCGCCAAGGACATCGTCCTGGCCGTCATCGCCACGATCGGCACCGGCGGTGGCCAGGGCTACGTCATCGAGTACCGCGGCGAGGCCATCGAGGCCCTGTCGATGGAGGCCCGGATGACGGTCTGCAACATGTCCATCGAGGCCGGGGCCCGCGCGGGCATGATCGCGCCCGACCAGACGACGTTCGACTACCTCCGGGGTCGCCCGCACGCCCCGACCGGTGCGGACTGGGAGGCTGCGGTCGCCGAGTGGACCTCGCTGCGCAGTGACGACGACGCCGTCTTCGACGCCGAGGTCGACCTCGACGCCGCGGAGCTGACCCCCTTCGTCACGTGGGGCACCAACCCCGGACAGGGGCTGCCGCTCTCGGCCTCGGTGCCCGATCCGGAGGAGTTCGCCGACGAGAGCGACCGTCTCGCCGCCGCCAACGCCCTCGCCTACATGGGCCTCGAGCCCGGCACGCCCCTGCGCGACATCAAGGTCGACACGGTCTTCGTCGGCTCGTGCACCAACGGCCGCATCGAGGACCTCAGGGCCGCCGCCGCCGTCGTCCAGGGTCACCGGGTCGCCGACGGCGTCCGCATGCTCGTCGTCCCGGGGTCGGCCAAGGTGCGCCTCCAGGCCGAGTCCGAGGGGCTCGACAAGGTCTTCACCCAGGCCGGCGCCGAGTGGCGCCTGCCCGGCTGCTCGATGTGCCTCGGCATGAACCCCGACACCCTCGCCCCGGGCGAGCGCAGCGCGTCGACGTCCAACCGCAACTTCGAGGGCCGGCAGGGCAAGGGTGGCCGCACCCACCTCGTCAGCCCCCTCGTGGCGGCAGCGACCGCCGTCCGGGGCACGCTGTCGAGCCCCTCCGACCTCGACAGTGCCAGCCGGTCGAACGGCCAGCTGGCATCCGCGACGACCGGGGAGGCCTGAGCCATGGACGCGTTCACGACCCACACGGGCGTCGGTGTGCCGCTGCGCCGCGGCAACGTCGACACCGACCAGATCATCCCTGCCGAGTACCTCAAGCGCGTGACGCGCACCGGCTTCGAGGACGGCCTCTTCGCCGCCTGGCGCAAGGACGAGTCGTTCGTCCTCAACAGCCCGGTGTACGCCGACGGCTCGGTCCTCGTGGCCGGACCCGACTTCGGCACGGGCTCGAGTCGCGAGCATGCCGTGTGGGCCCTGATGAACTGGGGCTTCCGGGTCGTCATCAGCTCTCGCTTCGCCGACATCTTCCGCGGGAACAGCGGCAAGCAGGGCCTGCTCACCGCGATCGTGTCGCAGGACGACGTCGAGCTGATCTGGAAGTACCTCGAGAACAACCCCGGTGCCGAGATCTCGGTCGACCTCGTGGCTCGCAGCGTCCACGCCGGGGAGATCGTCGCGCCGTTCGAGATCGACGACTACACCCGTTGGCGGCTGCTCGAGGGCCTCGATGACATCGGGCTGACCCTGCGACACGAGGATCTCGTCGCAGATTTCGAGTCGCACCGGCCGAGCCACAAGCCGGTGACGGCTCCCGCCTGACGACACGCTCCCCGGGCCCCCAGTTGGCGCCCCGCGAGCAAACGGATCCCCTTGTCAGACAAGGGGATCCGTTTTGGTTTCGGGGCGAATCGGACACGGCCGAGAAGTCCCCATGTCGTCCCGGAACCCGCTCAGAACCCGCTCAGAACCCGTCAAACTCCTTGCGACACAACGAAAAACCCACCGACCGGTGATGGACGTGCCTGCCGCGGCAGCCTAACGTCAGGAGGTAGCCGGACCGGTTCCGGACGCACATCGTCGGGTCGCCTGACGCCGACAGTCCTCTGGAGGGGAAGACGTGAACAAGGCAGAACTGATCGACGCGCTCGAGGTCAAGCTCGGCAGCAAGAAGGTCGCATCCGACGCGCTGGAGGCGTTCCTCGACGTCGTCATCCGCGAGGTCGCCAAGGGTGGCAAGGTCGGTATCACCGGCTTCGGCACCTTCGAGCGGGCCGACCGGGCCGCACGTACCGGCCGCAACCCCAAGACGGGGGCGACCGTGAGGATCAAGAAGACCCGCGTCCCCAAGTTCCGTTCGGGCACGAACTTCAAGGAGGTCGTGTCGGGCGCCAAGAAGCTCTCCAAGACCGAGTCCGCCGCCTCGCGTGCCTCCGCCGGCAGCTCGGTGGCCGCGGCCCCGGCCACACGCACGGCGACGAAGAAGACCGCCACGAAGGCCACCCCCGCCAAGGCTGCGGCACGGAAGACGACGACGA
Source organism: Terrabacter sp. Ter38 (assembly GCF_024519435.1). Taxonomy (GTDB): domain Bacteria; phylum Actinomycetota; class Actinomycetes; order Actinomycetales; family Dermatophilaceae; genus Terrabacter. The sequence goes on along the minus strand of NZ_JALJRZ010000001.1, from coordinate 663,005 downwards.
CGAAGGCCGCTGCCACGAAGGCTGCCCCCGCCAGGCGCGCCACGGCGACCAAGGCCGCCCCGGCCAAGGCCGCGGCGAGGACGACGACGAAGGCCGCTGCCACGAAGGCTGCCCCCGCCAGGCGCGCCACGGCGACCAAGGCCGCCCCGGCCAAGGCCGCGGCGAGGAGACGACGACGAAGGCCGCTGCCACGAAGACCACGGCCGCCAAGAAGACGACGGCCCGCAAGACGACCGCGAAGAAGACCGCCTCGAGGTGAGGCCACTCGGCGGCGCCGGGCAGGGACGCTGCCGGACGTGACGTGGGCCCGACCGGCGACGGTCGGGCCCACGCGCGTGTCAGCGGATGGGCTGGCCCGGTCCGACGCCCACGATGTGCAGCGCGATGACCAGGTCGTCGACGACCTCGACGGTGAGGCGCTGGCCGAGGCGCAACAGGCGCAGGCCGCTCGCCTCGAACGCCGGTGCCTCGAAGCGCAGCTCGACGCCGTCGTCGCGCAGCACGCTCCCCGTGTGGGTCTCGGGGTCGAAGCGGTGGACGGTGGCCTGCATGCTCCTGATCCAACCAGACGCGCGGTGCTCGAGGACGGTGCGTGTCGCCGGGCCGAGCCCGAGCCGGCGCGCCCGAGCGAGGCTGCGTGCGTCGTCGACGTCGGTGCGCAGGCGGGGGAGCGGCAGCTCGAGGCGCACGGCCCCGTCGGCCTCGTGACGCGCGGCGCTGTCGGTGCCGAACCGCGGCGTGAAGCCGCGGCCACAGCGCAGGACCGTGCCCGTGCCGTCTGCGTCGGGCACGAACGACTCCTCGACGGACGCCGCGGCCTCCAGGGCAGACCGCAGCGAGGCGGCGTCGAGCGAGGGCACGTCACCGAGCAGGGCGGCCACGCAGGCGCCCGGCCCGGCGTGCCGCACACCTGCGGAGACGGCGTCGTTGAGCCCGGTGCCGGGGTCGGCCACGACGTGGACCCCACGCGTACGCCACGTGGCCGCCAGGCCCGCGTCACTCGTCACGAGCACGAGGTGGTCCGGCCCGACTGCCGCGGCGGCCGCGGCGAGGGTGTCGGTCGCGATCGCGGCGCTGAGCTCGGCGCGGTCCGAGCCGACGGCGCGGGCGAGGCGCGACTTGCCGTGGTTCGTGTCCTTGACGGGGACGACGACGTGCCAGCCGGCGGACGGCTCTGCCGGGGGGTGCGCGTACGAGGAGGTCGTCATGCTGGCGATATCGTCCCACTCGCCGCCCTGCTGCTCGACACCGCGCCGTGAGGTGGACAAGATGAAGCCCAGCCACGTCGACCGGCGTGCGCACGACGAGGAGGACGTGACACCGTGACTGCCGGCGCACCCAAGAGGCGGTTGCCGTGGGCCTACCGGCTCGTGGCCCTGCTGCTCCGGCCGCTCCTGATGTGGGTCACCAAGCGCGACTGGCGCGGGCTCGAGAACATCCCGGCCGAGGGCGGCTTCGTCGTCTCGACGAACCACATCTCCTACGCCGACCCACTGGTCTTCGCGCACTTCATGTTCGACAGCGGGCGCGAGCCCTACTTCCTCGGCAAGGACAGTCTCTTCGCGATCCCGTTCGTCGGTTGGCTGCTCAAGAAGTGCGGCCAGATCCCCGTCTACCGCAACTCCGCGGCAGCGACGGACTCCTACCGGGCCGCGGTCGAGGGCGTGCGTGCCGGCAAGGCGCTCGGCATCTTCCCCGAGGGCACCATCACGCGTGACCCCGACCTGTGGCCGATGCGCGGCAAGACCGGCGCCGCCAGGGTCGCCCTCGAGACGCGCTGCCCGCTGATCCCCGTGGCGCAGTGGGGTGCTCAGGAGATCCTGTCTCCCTACGGCCACAAGCCCTCGCTCTTCCCGCGCAAGACGATGATGATGTACGCCGGTCCGCCCGTCGACCTGTCCGACCTCTACGACCGCCCGATCGACACCAAGGTGCTGCGCGAGGCGACCGACCGGCTCATGGACCGCATCACCGAGCTGCTCGAGGTGCTCCGGGACGAGAAGCGTCCGACCGAGCGCTTCGACCCGCGCCAGCACGGCGTCCCCGAGATCGGCGACCCCCTGGGGCATCACGAGATCGGGCGCGCCAAGCGTCACCGCGGCCGGGACGGGAGCCCGTCGTGACGGCTCGCGTCGCCGTCATGGGCAGTGGCAACTGGGGCACGGCGTTCGGCATGATCCTGGCCGACGCCGGGTGCGACGTGACGATGTGGGCGCGTCGACCGGAGGTCGCCGACGCGATCAACGCCGGGTGCAACGAGGCGTACCTGCCCGAGCTCGAGCTGCCGTCGGCCGTCCGGGCCACCGTCGACCCGGCCGAGGCACTCCACCGCGCCGACGTCGTCGTGCTCGCCGTGCCGTCGCAGACGTTGCGCGACAACCTGACCCGCTGGGGCGCCTCGATCCCCACCGACGCCCCCGTCGTGTCCCTCATGAAGGGCGTCGAGCTCGGCACGACGATGCGGATGAGCGAGGTCATCGCCGAGGCCGCCGACGTCGCGACCGACCGCATCGTCGTCGTGTCCGGCCCCAACCTCGCGCCCGAGATCGCCCGTCGACAGCCGGCCGCGGGCGTCGTCGCGTGCCGCGACATGGCGACCGCCGAGCGCGTCGCCAGCGCCTGCGCAACCCCGTGGTTCCGGCCCTACACCGACACCGACGTCATCGGCGCCGAGGTGTGCGGGGCCACGAAGAACGTCGTCGCGCTCGCGTCGGGCATGGCCGAGGGGATGGGATTCGGCGACAACACGAAGGCCACGATCATCACTCGTGGTCTTGCCGAGACGACCCGCCTGGGCCTGTCCCTCGGCGCGCACCCCCAGACGTTCATGGGGCTCGCCGGGGTCGGCGACCTCATCGCGACGTGCATGTCGCCGCTCTCGCGCAACCACACCTTCGGCGTGCGGCTCGGCCGCGGCCGCACCGTCGAGGAGGCGACCGCCGAGCTGCGCACGACCACCGAGGGCGTCAAGTCGTGCGAGTCGATCCTCACCCTGGCCGGGCAGCACGACGTCGACATGCCGATCTGCGAGCAGGTCGTCGCCGTGATCCGGGACGGTCACTCGGCGAGCGAGGTCGGCCCGCGCCTCATGTCACGTGACCTCAAGGCCGAGAAGCACTGAGGGAGTATGCCCTCCGCCTGGTCGTGGGTGCCGTGAAGGGCGTGTCCGCCGGATCCTGACGCCGCCCGGCCCGCAGGCCCCGGAGTCAGGCGTGGTCGAGCGCCTGCGCGAGGTCGGCCCACAGATCGTCGACGTGCTCGATGCCGACCGAGAGCCGGACGAGGTTGACCGGTACCTGCTCGGACTCGGACGGGTGACGCCGGCGGCGCTCGAGCTGTGACTCGACGCCGCCGAGGCTCGTCGCGTGCAGCCAGAGACGCGTCGAGGCGCAGACCCGCTCGGCGGCGTCAGCGTCGCCTGCCACGTCGATCGAGACCATGGCGCCGGTGCCGGGGTAGCGCACGCGCTCGACGGCCGGATGGCCCTCGAGGCGGCGGGCCAGCTCGGCCGCGCTGGCACTGGCCCGCTCGAACCGCACGGACAGCGTCCGCAGGCCGCGCAGCGCGAGGAAGACCTCCATCGGTCCGGCGATCGCCCCGTGCAGGGTGCGGTGGCGACGCAGCCGATCGCCGACCTCGCGTCCGCGCTCGGAGTCGGCGACGACCGTCGCGCCGAGCACGACGTCGCTGTGACCCGAGAGGTACTTCGTCACGGAGTGCACGACGACGTCGGCGCCGAGCGAGAGCGGCCGGCACAGCAGCGGTGTCGAGAGGGTGTTGTCGACGACGCTCGCGACGCCGAGCTCGCGTGACCGGGCGAGGACGACGTCGAGCTCGATGACGTCCATGAGCGGATTCGTCGGGGACTCGAGCCAGAGCAGGTCGGCTGACTCGAGGGCGGCGAGGAAGGCGGCCGTGTCGGTGGCGTGCACGCGGACGACCGTGCCGCCGGCCTTCTCGTGGGCGACGAGCAGGTCGCCGGTGCCGTTGTACGTCGTGTCGGGGGCGATGACCGTGCCGCCCGCCGGGACGAGCGCGAGAGCCGCCGAGATGGCCCCCATGCCCGACGCGTGCACGAGGGCCCGACCGCCCTCGAGGCCGCCGAGCGCCTCCTCGAACGCGGTCCACGTCGGGTTGCCCGAGCGGGCGTAGTTGACGGGCCCGTCCGCGGCATACGTCGAGGTCAGCTCGACGGCGACGTTCGCGGGCGAGCCGGCGGAGCGCTCGGGGCGTCCCGCCGCCACGAGGAACGTCTCGACGTGCAGGTGCTCTGAATCCGCTTCGGTGCCCACGCCCTCAGCGTACGAGCGGCCCCCACGGTCTTCGATAGAGTCTCGTCTGATGACCACGGACCAGCCCCAGCCCGACCTGCCGAGCCGCCCCCGCGTCGCCATCGTCTTCGGAGGGCGCTCCTCGGAGCACGCAGTCTCCTGCGCCACCGCCGCCGGGGTGCTGCGCGCCATCGACCGCAGCAAGTACGACATCATCCCGATCGGCATCTCCCGCGACGGGCAGTGGGTCCTCGCGGCCGACGAGCCGAGCCGCTTCGAGCTGACCGCCGGGCGCACCCCGGAGGTCGAGCCGAGCGCAGCCCACGTGGTCCTGCCGCTCTCGACGCGCGAGAGCTCGCTCACCTCTCTCGAGGCCGGCCGGCCACCGCAGGAGCTCGGCCAGGTCGATGTCGTCTTCCCACTGCTGCACGGGCCGTTCGGCGAGGACGGCACGCTTCAGGGATTCCTGGAGCTCTCCGACGTCCGCTACGTCGGCTCCGGCGTCTTCGCCTCCGCCGCGGGCATGGACAAGCACTTCATGAAGGTCGTCTTCGCCGGCCACGGGCTGCCCGTCGGGCCGTATGCCGTCATCACCGACCGCGCGTGGCGCACCGACCCGGCCGCCGCCATGGATGCCTGCGCCGGTCTCGCCTACCCGCTCTTCGTCAAGCCCGCCCGGGCCGGCTCGTCGATGGGGATCACCCGTGTCGACGACCCGGCCGAGCTCCAGGCCGCCATCGAGGCGGCGCGCGACCACGACCCCAAGGTCCTCGTCGAGGCGGGGATCGCCGGCCGGGAGATCGAGTGCGCCGTGCTCGAGGGCCACGGCACGTCCGGGCCGCGCACGTCCGAGGTGGGCGAGGTCGCCGTCCACGACAACCACGGCTTCTACGACTTCGAGGCGAAGTACCTCGCCGAGGCCGACGTCGACCTCACCTGTCCCGCCGACGTGCCCGAGCAGGTCTCCAAGGAGGTCCGACGGCTCGCCGCCGAGGCGTTCGAGGCGCTCGGCTGCGAGGGGCTCGCGCGCGTCGACTGCTTCTACACCGACGACGGACGGGTCCTGATCAACGAGATCAACACGATGCCGGGCTTCACGCCGCACTCGATGTACCCGCGGATGTGGGCGGCCTCGGGCGTCGACTACCCCGACCTCATCGACGAGCTCATCTCCCTCGCCCTCGAACGGCGCACCGGCCTGCGCTGAACCGGGCCGACCCCGCACGCGCGGGGACGACAGGGCCGGCCACACACGGCATACGTCCTCAGGAGCAGTGGCGGCCGTTGGACGGCAGGGACGTCGCGACGTCGGTGAAGGCCGGCAGCAGCAGCGGCACCGCCCCGTAGGCGCCGGGGGCCAGCACCTCGATGGCCGGGTCGCGGCCGTAGGTCGTCGCCACCGACCCGTCGCTGAGGGGACGTACGACCCAGTCGACGCCGTCGACGGTCACGCAGTCGTCGGTGGTCGGGCCGAGCGGGTCGAGGCCGCAGCGTGCGATGAGCGCCGGGTCGCCCCAGGCCGCGACCGACCCGTCGTCGGGCTGAGTCGTGACGCGCGCGTGGCCGCTGACGTCGGCGGGCCACCGGGCCGACGCGCAGACCGGCGCCGACGCCTGCGGCGCGAGTGCCACCTCGGGGGCGCGGCTGCACGCGGACAGCACGACGGCGGCGCCGATGAGCGCCGCCGTCGTGAGGTACGGGCGTCGGTTCAGGGGGCTGGCCTCAGACGTGGACGACCGTGCAGGTCAGGGTCCGGGTGATGCCGGGGACGTCCTGGAGCTTGGCGATGACGAGACGACCGAGGTCGTCGACGTTGGAGGCCTCGACGCGCGCGATGACGTCGTAGGGACCTGTGACGTCCTCGGCGAGAGTCACGCCCGAGATGCCCGCGATCGCCTCCGCCACGCTCGCGGCCTTGCCGACTTCGGTCTGGATCAGGATGTAGGCCTGGACCACGTGTCACCTCACTGTGTGTCGATCGTTGGACGGTCGTGCAGGCGCGACGCGCTGGCCCGACCGCTCGGAACGGCAGGTCCCAGCGTGACTGCGACCGTGCCCTGACGCTACCTTGCCATGGGGCCTCACGTCCCATGGAAACCGGGGGCCTGAGACGGCCGTCCACCGAAAGGGTGTGTGATCCGTGCCGGACGGGCAGCGGCTCCAGCGTGGGCCGATGATGACGGGCGGGACGCCCTTGCGCGACCTCGACGAGGACGAGCTGCTCGGGCGCATCCTCCCGGGCTTCCCGGGCACCGACGAGCTGCTCGTGGCCCCGGGTGACGACGCCGCGGTCCTGCGCACGTCCGAGCGCACGATCGCCACGACGGACACCGTCGTCCTCGGCCGCGACTGGCTCGACGTGTGGTCCTCCGGCGCGGACATCGGGCACAAGGTCGTGGCCCAGAACCTCGCCGACGTCGCGGCCATGGGCGGCCGGCCCACGGGGATCCTCGTCACGCTCGTCGCCGACCCGGACCTGTCGTTGGAGTGGGTGCTCGACCACGTGGGCGGCCTGGCGCAGGCGTGCGCGGCCGCGGGCGTGGCCGTGCTCGGTGGAGACCTCTCGTCGGCGCCCCCCGGCGTCGTCATGGTCTCGGTCACGGCGCTCGGCCGCCTGGACGGCGAGCCGGTGCTCCGTTCGGGGGCGAGGCCCGGGGACGTCCTCGCCGTCCACGGGTCGCTCGGCCTCGCCGACGCGGGCCTGCGCCTGCTCCGGGCCGACGCCGTCGAGCGGCACCCGGTGGCGGTCGCCCGTCAGCGACGTCCCGAGCCCCCGCTCGCGGCCGGGCCCGAGGCGGCGGCCGCCGGGGCGACGGCGATGCTCGACCTCAGTGACGGCCTGCTGCGCGACGGCGGCCGCATCGCCCGGGCCAGCCGCGTCGTCATCGACCTCGACCGCCGGGCGCTCGCCGCAGACGTGGAGGCGTTGACCGAGGCCCTCGGGGCCGAGACCGCGCTCGACTGCGTGCTGGCCGGCGGCGAGGAGCACTCGCTGCTCGCGACCTTCCCGGCGGGGCAGCTGCCGAGCGGGTGGCGACGCATCGGGTCGGTGCGGGCTCCCGAGGACGGTGAGGTCGCCGGCATCCTCGTCGACGGCCGCGTCGTCACCCACACCGGCTGGGACCACTTCCGCGGCGCCTGACCGGGGCGGCGGGCGGCGGCCACGGGAGCGGGCTCGCGGAGGCCCGTGCGCCGGGGCGACGCCACGTGCGCGATCACGGGCCTGACGAGGTATGCCGTCGTGTCCGGACGCGGACGGTCACCTCGAGCCGATGCCGGCGGGCACGACAAAGGCCGGCCCCCTCGGGGGACCGGCCTTCAGCGTTGTGGTGAGGGACGTTCAGCGAACGACCTTGCCTGCCTTGAGGCAGGAGGTGCAGACGTTGAGTCGCTTCGGCGTCACACCGTCCACCAGCGTCCGAACGCGCTGGATGTTGGGGTTCCAGCGGCGCTTGGTGCGGCGGTGCGAGTGCGAGATGTTGTGACCGAAGCTCGGTCCCTTGCCGCAGACGTCGCAGTTGGCAGCCACGGGTATCTCCTGAAATTCGATGTTGACGAAGTGCTGAGCTCCACCACTGGATCGGGGCAGACGCACGAGGGCGCGCGTCACCCCGCAGTCACGGGGGGAACCGGTAAAGCGTAGCCGACGAGATGCTCGGACGACAAAACGGCGTGAGCACCCCGCCGACCCTGCCTCACGCGAACGTTTGGGCCGTCTCGACGAGCTGGGCGGCGTACGCAGGTCCGTGCGACGCCGCGTGCACGGCGAGCGGGTGCAGCTGGTGCAGGCCCACGAGCTCGCGCCACCCCGGGCGAAGTCCGGCGGTCTCCTCGTAGGCGGCGACGACGCGGCCCAGGCCCGGGCACCCGAAGAGGGCCAGCATCGCGAGGTCGGTGAGACCGTGCCCGCCGTGCGCGGCCGGGTCGATGAGGACAGCGCCGTCGGCGGTGAACACGACGTTGCCGGCCCACAGGTCGCCGTGGATGCGAGCGGGTGGCCGGTCGTCGTCGAGGGCGCCGGACGCGAGTCGGTCGCACACGCGGTCGACGGTGCGGGCCCCGGCGGCGTCGAGGTGACCGCGGTCGAGCGCCCGGCGCACGAAGGGGCGCACCCGCTGCTCGGCGTAGAACAGGCCCCACGACGCCGTCGGCTCGTTCCTCTGCGTCTGGCGCCCGATCCAGGCGTCACCGGTCCAGCCGGCAGGGGGAGACCCGAAGGCCGGCGCGCCCGCAGCATGGGTCACGGCGAGACCCCGCCCGAGGGCCTCGGCCGCGTCCTCCGTCGGACGAGCGGGGTGCAGCCGGACGAGGTCGATGTGCCGGGCACCGACGCCGCGGACCTCGACGACGCGGGCGCCGCCGCGCGCCTGCGCCTCCCCGAGCCAGCGCAGACCGGCAGCCTCGACCTCGAAGAAGCCGGCGGGGGCAGCGGGCCACGACTTCCGGTGGGCGGGGGAGGCGCTCGACACCGCGCCCACGCTAGTCGCCCGGTGTCGTCGGCGGTCCCGACCGTCGAGGCGCGCCCACGACACCGGTCCGGCACGGGACTGGTGCATGCGACCGTCCGGACGAGGCGCTAGCCTGCCGAGCATCGGCGAGCCGATCCCCAGGCCGATGGACACGCACGACGAGCAGGAGGTCCGATGCCCGGCGCAGCGCCGCCGCCCGACGGGCCGCTCAGCCTGCTCGACCTCGTCGCGGTCCGCCGTTGGGCCGTGCTGACCCGGTCGCTCTTCGCGGCACGCCGCGCCGAGATCGACGCCCTCAACGTCTTCCCCGTCCCCGACGGGGACACGGGCACGAACCTCTACCTCACCTTCGACGGCGCGGTCGAGCGGACCCTCGCCACCGCGGACGTCACGACAGCCGACGCCCTGCTCGCGGTCTTCGCCCGGCACCTTCTCTGGACCGCCCGGGGCAACTCCGGCGTCATCCTCAGCCAGCTGGCCCGCGGGCTCGCCGAGGGCTGCGCCGGGGCAGCCGAGATCGACGGCCGGGTCCTCGCCGAGGGTCTGCAGCACGCGGAGAAGCGCGCCCGCCAGGCGGTGACGGACCCCAAGGAGGGGACGATCCTCACGGTGGCCCGTGCCATGGCCGTCGCCGCCGCCCGGGCCGCCGGGTCCACCGCCCCCGGGTCGTATGCCGTCAGCGACGGCCCCGACGTGCCCGCCTCGGGTGCCCCCGCAGCAGGCGATGAGGCCGTCGGCGTGCACGCCGTCGCCCTCGCGGCCCTCGACGCCTCCCGGGAGGCTCTCGAGCACACGCCCGAGCAGCTCGAGGTGCTGGCTCGTGCCGGCGTCGTCGACGCCGGGGGAGCCGGGCTCGTCGTGCTCCTCGAGTGCCTCGAGCGGGTGTGCGCCGGCCAGCGCGCTCGCTCCGGGGCCGACGCCTCCGACCGCCGCTCCCGGCGTCGGCCCGACCCCCGGAGCGCGGCGCTCAGCGCGGCTCGTCCGGCCGACGGCGCCGAAGGTCCCGCTATCCCGGAGTTCGAGGTGATGTACCTCCTGCGCGACTCCGACGACACCGCTGTGGACGCCCTGCGCGCCCGCCTCGTCGAGCTCGGCGACTCGGTGCTCGTCGTCGGCGGCGACGGGGAGTGGAACGTCCACGCCCACGTCGACGACGCAGGCGCCGCCGTCGAGGCCGGCATCGAGGCCGGCCGCCCGCACCGGGTGCGCATCACCCGCCTCACCGACGAGCACGGCCACGGCACGCGCGTTCCCCGGGGCGACGGTGCCGGCACCTCAGCGGGTGGCGCCGCCATCGTCGCGTGCGCCGCCGGGGTCGGCCTCGAGGGGCTCTTCGAGGACGCCGGTGCGGTCGTGGTCCGCTCTGGTCCTGGTCGGAGGGCCTCGACCGGCGGCCTGATCGACGCCATCCGCCAGCAGCACGCGCGCGGTGCCTCGGGCGTCGTCGTCCTGCCCAACGACGGCGACACGCTCCTGGCCGCGGCCGCCGCCGTGCGTGCGGTGGCCGACGACGGCATCGAGGCCCACCTCGTCCACGTCCGCACGGCCGTGCAGGGCATCGCCGCCCTCGCCGTCTTCGAGCCGACGGCGGCGGCGTCGGCCAACGTGCTCGCCATGCAGGCGGCGGCGTCGGCGACCCGGCACGGCGCGGTCACCGTGGCCAACCGGGCGGCGCTGACGAGCGGCGGCCCGTGCGAGGCGGGTGACGTGCTCGGCGTCGTCGACGGTGACGTCGTCATCGTCGGCTCCGACCAGCTCGACGTCTCCCGCCAGGTCGTGCAGCGGCTGCTCGCGAGCGGCGGTGAGCTGCTGACGGTCGTGGCGGGTGTCGACGCGCCCGACGGGCTGCTCGAGGCCGTGACCGCCGAGGCCCGCGTCGCCCACCACGGCGTCGAGGTCTCGCTCCTCGACGGCGGCCAGGCGGTCTACTCCGTGCTGCTCGGGGTGGAGTGAGGTGCCGGTGCTCACCGAGGACTCGCCGCTCAGCAAGCTCGTCAAGAAGAACGAGGCCGAGCAGCTGGCCCGCACCAAGGGGCTGCTCAGCGTCGCCGACCTCTTCGAGTTCGTGCCCCGTCGCTATGTCCGCCCCGGGCAGCTGACCGACCTCTCGTCGCTGCGTGTCGGTGAGGACGTCCTCGTCGTCGCAGAGGTCAAGAAGGCCACGTCCCGGCCCATGCGCAACCGACGCGGCAAGATGCTCACCGTCGTCATCGGCGACGACCGCGGCAACGAGCTCGACGTCACCTTCTTCAGCGCCTACGGCCACGAGGGCAAGCTCACGGTGGGCGTACGCGGCTTCTTCGTCGGTCAGATCGGCGCCTACGGCCAGCGCCTGCAGCTGACGCATCCCGAGTACGAGCTCTTCGACGACGACGCCGAGGGGGAGGCCGCCGTCGAGTGGTACCGGACCCACCGTGTCCCGGTCTACTCGACGACGGGCAAGCTCAACTCGCTGCGCCTGCGCAAGCTCGTGCACACCGCGCTCGACAGCGTCGACCGCATCCGCGAGCCGGTCCCCGACGACGTACGCGCGGCGCGGGGTCTCGTCGACCGTGCCGTCGCGCTCGAGCTCGTCCACCGGCCCGCCGTCGACGACCAGCCGTCCCGCGGGCTCGACCGGCTCAAGTACGACGAGGCGTTCGTCCTCCAGACGATCCTCGCCCAGCGCCGCAAGGCCGCAGAGTCCGAGCTCGCGACGCCGCGGCTTCCCCGTCCCGGCGGCCTGCTGGCCGCCTTCGACGCCCGGCTGCCCTTCGAGCTCACGGTCGGACAGCGCGAGATCGGCGAGGTGCTGACGACCGAGCTCGCGTCCGACCGCCCGATGCATCGGCTCCTCCAGGGCGAGGTCGGCTCGGGCAAGACGGTGGTCGCGCTGCGGGCCATGCTCGCCGCCATCGACGCGGGTGGCCAGGCGGCCCTCCTCGCCCCCACCGAGGTCCTGGCGGCCCAGCACCACCGCTCGATCACGGCCATGCTCGGCGACCTCGCGCAGGGCGGCATGCTCGGCGGATCCGAGTTCGGGACCACCGTCGCGCTGCTCACCGGGAGCCAGAACGCCGCGACCCGCCGCCGCTCCCTGCTCGACGCGGCCTCCGGCGAGGCTGGCATCGTCGTCGGCACCCATGCGCTCATCCAGAAGCACGTCCAGTTCGCCGACCTCGCCCTCGTCGTCGTCGACGAGCAGCACCGTTTCGGTGTCGAGCAGCGAGATGCCCTGCGAGAGAAGGGCATCCGGCCGCCTCACGTGCTCGTCATGACGGCGACCCCGATCCCGCGCACCGTCGCGATGACGGTCTTCGGCGACATGGAGACCTCGACGCTGCGTGAGCTGCCGCGCGGTCGCTCACCCATCACGACCCACGTCGTCGACGCCGACCGTCCCGGCTGGGTCGACCGCACGTGGCAGCGCGTCGCCGAGGAGGTCGCCAAGGGCCACCAGGCCTACGTCGTCTGCCCGCGCATCGGTGACGTCGACGACGAGGCCGCTCTCGCCCCGGGAGGCAGCGCCGCCTCCGGCGACACGTCCGACGAGGACGCCGGCTGGGAGGCCCACTGGGAGGGCGACGAGGGAGAGGTCGAGGGCGACGCTCCCGAGCGGGAGCTGACCGGCGTCTACGCGATGCTCAGCACGTTGCGTGCCACCCCGGCCCTCGACGGCATCCGCGTCGGGGTGCTCCACGGCCGGCTCGACCCCGATGCCAAGGACGCCACGATGCGGGCCTTCAGTGGCGGCGAGATCGACGTCCTCGTCGCCACGACGGTCATCGAGGTCGGCGTCGACGTGCCGAACGCCTCCGTCATGGTCGTCGTCGACGCCGACCGGTTCGGCATCTCGCAGCTGCACCAGCTGCGCGGACGCGTCGGCCGCGGTGCGGTGCCCGGACTCTGCCTGCTCATGACCCAGGGCGCGGGGGAGCGGGCCGCCGCGCGCCTCGACCAGGTCGCCGCGACGACCGACGGGTTCGAGCTGGCCCGCGCCGACCTGCTCCTGCGCCGCGAGGGCGACGTGCTCGGGGCGCGCCAGAGCGGCCGCGGCAACTCCGTGCGTCACCTGCGCCTCGGGAGACTCGAGGACGAACAGATCATCGCCGACGCCCGCGAGGACGCCTTCGCGCTCGTCGACGCCGACCCGGGGCTGCGCGAGCACCCGGCGCTCGCCGCCGCCGTCGCGATGCGTCTCGACGAGGAGCAGGCCGTATGGCTCGAGCGGGGCTGACATGACCCGGATCATCAGCGGCACGGCAGGCGGTCGTCGCCTCCAGACACCGCCAGGGTCCTCGACCCGGCCCACGTCCGACCGGGTCCGCGAGGCGCTCTTCAGCCGACTCGAGCACCGCGGGCTGCTCGAGGGAGCGCGCGTCCTCGACCTCTACGCCGGGTCCGGTGCGCTCGGCCTCGAGGCCGCGAGTCGCGGTGCCGCGCAGGTCCTGCTCGTCGAGTCGCACAAGGCTGCCGCGAAGGTCATCCGCGCCAACGCCGCCGTCATCGGGCACCCGGACGTCCGTGTCCTCGCCGACACCGTCGAGCGCGCCCTCGCCGCAGGCCCACCCGCCGGTGTACGGATGGACCTCGTGCTGGTCGACCCGCCCTACGACGTGTCCGAGGATGCTCTCTCAGCCGTGCTCGCCGCGCTCGTCGGGCACCAGTGGCTCGCACGCGACGCGTTCGTCGTCGTCGAGCGCTCGAGCCGCTCACCGCAACCGACGTGGCCCGAGGGGCTCGAGCTCTCCGGCGAGAAGCGCTACGGCGAGACCGCGATGTGGTTCGCCGAGCCGCCGCCGAGCGACGTCGTCGCGTGAGCCCGTGGCGCGAGGTTCACGCGCCGCCCGGGACCCGGACGGTAGGTTGGGCCGCGTGACGAGCGAAGCGCGCCGCTGTGTCTGCCCCGGCTCCTACGACCCGATCACCAACGGTCACGTCGACGTGGTGACCCGGGCCAGCCGGCTGTTCGACGAGGTCGTCGTCGCGATCCTGCACAACCCGAGCAAGCACGGCACGTTCGACATCGAGGAGCGCACCGCTCTCATCGAGCAGTCCGTGGGCCACCTGCCCAACGTGCGCATCGGCGCCTGGGCCGGCACCCTGGTCGTCGACGTGTGTCGCGAGGTCGGAGCCGCGACGATGGTCAAGGGACTGCGGGGCGGCACCGACTTCGCCTACGAGCTGCCGATGGCGCACATGAACCACCACCTCACCGGCGTCGAGACGCTCTTCATCGCTGCCGACCCCACGCTCCAGCACGTCTCGAGCTCGCTGATCAAGGAGGTCGTGCGCTACGGCGGCGACGTCCGCGGCCTCGTGCCGGACCCGGTGCTGGCAGCCCTGACCGAGCGGCTGGGGGAGCGTTCGGGCTGATTTGGGCGCACGGCGAGCCTCTAGTAGCCTTGGAGGTCGGTCCACGTCCGTCTTGGCGCGGGCCGAATCCTCAACTGTGCGCAGGAGTCATGGACCGTCCCGATCCCCGTTCTCCTCTGGTGCTCGACACCAGAGAGCTTGTTCGGCGACCGGGCACGATGCACGAGATCTCGCGCACGGTGACGTTGCCCGACGACCTCGGAACCGACGTCATCGCGATCCAGACCGGCGAGCCGGTCCAGGTCGAGGTGCGCCTCGAGTCCGTCGTCGAAGGTGTCCTCGTCACGGGTTCGGCCAGTGGCACGGCGACCGGCGCCTGCGTGCGGTGCCTGGATCCTCTCGAGCTCGATGTCGAGGGGACCTTCCAGGAGCTGTTCGCCTACGCCGACCGGGCGGCGCACCACCACGAGGTGGGAGCCGACTCGGACGAGGACGAGGTGCACGAGCTGGTCGGTGACCTCATCGACCTCGAGCCCGTGCTCCGGGACGCTGTCGTGCCGACGTTGCCGTTCCAACCGGTGTGTCGGCCTGACTGCCCGGGGTTGTGTTCCGAGTGTGGGATGCACCTCGCGGAGGACCCCGACCATCATCATGAAGTGATCGACCCGAGGTGGTCGTCCCTCAGCGGACTGCTGGGGAACGACCCGCAAGAGAAGAGGAACTGACGTGGCTGTCCCGAAGCGGAAGATGTCGCGCTCCAACACCCGTTCGCGTCGCGCGAACTGGAAGGCAACGCCGACGACGCTCACCACGTGCCCCCAGTGCGGTGCGGCGACCCAGCCGCACATCGCGTGCCCCTCGTGTGGCACGTACAAGGGCCGTCACTACGCCGCTGCCGAGCGCACCGAGCACCAGGCCTGATCACCCCGTGAGCAGCCCCGTGAGCAGCATTGGTGCTGGGGGTGTTCCGGCGGTGCCGCAGCGGCCCGTCGATGCTCTGATCGCCCACCTCCGCGAGGTGGTCGGCCAGGACATCGACGAGCCGCTGCTCCTGCGTGCCCTGACGCACCGGTCGTACGCCTACGAGAACGGTGGCCTGCCCAACAACGAGCGCCTCGAGTTCCTCGGCGACTCCGTGCTGGGCCTCGTCGTCACCGAGTCGCTCTACCGTGAGCACCCCGACCTCGCCGAGGGGCAGCTGGCCAAGCTGCGCGCCGCCGTCGTCAACATGCGGGCGCTCGCCGACGTCGCTCGGGTCTTCGACCTCGGGCAGTACGTCATGCTCGGCAAGGGCGAGGAGGCTACGGGCGGCCGCGACAAGGCCTCGATCCTGGCCGACACCCTCGAGGCGCTCATCGGCACGGTGTTCCTGTCGACCGACATCGACTTCGCAGCACGCTTCGTGCACCACCACTTCGATCCCCTGATCGAGGAGGCTGCCACGCTGGGCGCGGGTCTCGACTGGAAGACGAGCCTCCAGGAGATGGCGGCCGGCTCGGCCCTCGGGTCGCCGGAGTACCGCGTCAGCGAGCAGGGACCCGACCACGAGAAGGAGTTCCACGCCCGCGTCGTCGTCGGCGAGGAGATCCTCGGCGAGGGTCGCGGCCGCTCGAAGAAGGAAGCCGAGCAGAAGGCCGCCAAGGAGGCCTGGCACACGCTCGACGGTCGTCGCAGCGCCGCCGTGTCGTCGGCGGCCACGGGCCGTACGCAAGCCTGAGCCGCGCGTGCCGGAGCTGCCCGAGGTCGAGGTCGTCCGCCGCGGCCTCGCCGACCACGTCGTGGGTCGCCATGTCACGCGTGCCCGCATCACGGGCGTCCGCGTCGCGCGTCGTCACGACGCCGGGCCGGAGGACCTCGCCGCGCGACTGCACGACGTCACGGTCACGGCCGCCTCGCGTCGCGGCAAGTACCTCTGGCTCGCGCTCGACGGCGAGGACGCGCTCATCGTGCATCTCGGCATGAGCGGCCAGATGCTCGTCGAGCCCGCCGACGCTCCGCTCGAGAAGCACTGCCACGCCCGCTTCGACTTCGCCGACGACGGGCCGCAGCTGCGCTTCGTCGACCAGCGCACCTTCGGCGGCCTCGCGCTGTCGCCCCTGCGTCCCGACGGCATCCCCGAGTCCGTGGCCCACATCGCGCCCGACCCCTTCGAGCCGGTCTACGACCTGGCGGCCGTCGTGCGGCGGATGAAGCAGCGCGACAGTGCGGTCAAGCGGGCTCTGCTCGACCAGTCGCTCGTGTCCGGTATCGGCAACATCTACGCCGACGAGGCGCTGTGGCGCGCCAAGGTGCACGGGGAACGGCTGTGCTCGTCGCTGACGAAGCCGACGCTCTCCGCCATCCTCGACCGAGCGCGCGAGGTCATGGCGGAGGCGCTCGGGCAGGGGGGCACGAGCTTCGACTCGCTCTACGTCAACGTCAACGGGGCGAGCGGCTACTTCGACCGGTCGCTCCACGCATACGGCCGCGCCGGCACGCCCTGCGACCGGTGCGGCACGATCATGCGGCGGGAGCAGTTCATGAACCGCTCGTCCTTCTCGTGCCCCGTCTGCCAGCCTCGCCCGAGACGCCGGACCGCGTCCTGACCGTCGGGAACGGTGGACGGGGCACGGCGTCTCGTCAGGTCGGTCCGGCGGCGAACCGTGCCGGTCGAGTCAGCTCCCCGTCGGGCGACGCTTCGGCGCGGGACGCGCCGGGTCGTCGTCGACGGGCTCGACGTGCGCGGGCACGACGATCGGCTTGATCCGCGCCCAGACGAAGAAGAACGCGCTCATGAGGAGCAGGACGATGCCGGCCCACAGGTTGGCGTTGACGCCGCCGGTCTTCTGCAGCGCCTGGTCCCCGAAGATGCCCATGACGAGGAGGATCAGGCCGTAGAGGCCCAGCAGGGCGCCGATGAAGTTGCGGATGTCGAAGGCGCCCGCGGTGTGCTTCTCGCCCCGCGTGCCGTCGGGGTCAGGCGCGTCGAGCCGGTGGTGGTCACTCATGTCGAGGCTCCTGTCAGAACAAGAAGTTGAGGACGATGACGAGGCCGAGGGAGATGCCGGCCAGGGGCAGGGTGCGGCGGAACCACGGCATCGTGCGCTCCTGGGGGTCGACGAGCTCCTCCCTCGGCGTCTCGGAGTAGACGAGGCCGCGCAGCTCGGCGGACGACTTGGGCTCGGTCACGAGCGACACGCCGACGCTGAGCACGATGTCGACGACGAACGCCGCGGATGCCGCCACGAACGCCGCGCCCTGGCCGCTCAGCGGGATGACCCCGAGGCTCGCCGACCCGAAGCCGTCCTCGCTGAGGAAGGCGACGAGCACGGCGGAGAGCGTGCCGGCCGTCAGGCCGACCCACCCGGCCGTTGCCGTCATCCGCTTCCAGAACATGCCGAGGATGAAGGTTGCGAAGAGCGGTGCGTTGAAGAACCCGAACAGCGACTGGAGGTAGTCCATGACGTTGCTGAAGGAGCTGGCGATGGTGGCCGTGAAGATCGCGACGACCGTCGCTCCCACCGTGGCCAGCCGGCCGATGTGCAGGTAGTAGTCGTCACTGTGGTCCTTGCGGATGTAGCGCTGCCACAGGTCGTAGCTGAAGACGGTGTTGAACGCCGAGATGTTGGCGGCCATGCCGGCCATGAAGGCGGCGAGCAGTCCCGCTATCGCGACGCCGAGCAGCCCGTTGGGCAGGATGTCGCGCATGAGCAGGAGCAGTGAGTCGTTGTACTTCACGCCCTCGCCCGACGCTCCGCCCGGTGGGGTGCCGCCCGCCTTGAGCTCGCCGATCTCCTTGACGAGCACGGCGGCGACCATGCCGGGAATGATGACGATGAAGGGCACGAACATCTTGGCGAACGACCCGATGATGGGTGTCTTGCGAGCAGCCGACATCGAGTTGGAGGCCATGGCCCTCTGCACCTCGACGAAGTTCGTCGTCCAGTAGCCGAAGGACAGGACGAAGCCCAGGCCGAAGACGATGCCGACGACCGACCAGAACGGCGAGTCGAAGCCCGAGAGCGCCTGGCCCGGCCACGAGTGCAGCTGCTGCTCGGCCGACGGGACGCCCGCCGACGCCGGAGCCGACGTGGCGAACTCGGTGATCTTGTCCTTGAGGCCCTGGTAGCCGCCGACGCGGTGCAGGCCGATCAGCGTCAGCGGCAGCAGGGCGGCCACGATGACGAAGAACTGGAGCACCTCGTTGTAGATGGCGGCCGAGAGGCCACCGAGTGTGATGTACGACAGGACGATCGCGGCGGCGACGAGCAGCGCCACCCAGAGCGGCCAGCCGAGCAGCGCGTGCACGATCGAGCCGAGCAGGTAGAGGTTGACGCCGGCGATGAGCAGCTGCGCGACGGCGAAGCTGATCGAGTTGACGAGGTGGGCCCCGGTGCCGAAGCGGCGGAACATGAACTCGGGGACCGAGCGCACCTTCGAGCCGTAGTAGAAGGGCATCATCACGACGCCGAGGAAGAGCATGGCGGGGATGGCGCCGACCCAGAAGTAGTGCACGGACGAGATGCCGAGCTCAGCCCCGTTGGCCGACATGCCCATGATCTCGACGGCACCGAGGTTCGCCGAGATGAAGGCGAGACCGGTGACCCAGGCCGGCAGGGACCGGCCGGAGAGGAAGAAGTCGATGGAGTCGGACACCGCGCGCCTCGCCATGACCCCGATGCCGAGGACGAAGACGAAGTAGAGGGCGATGATGAGGTAGTCGACCGGTTTGGCGCTGATGAGGGCGTCCGCCGTGGGCAGACCCGCCAGTGCGTGCATGCGTTCAGTCCCTTCGTTGGGCGACGACCGACGCTAGCGCAGCCCGTGGAGCCAGGCGAGTCAGGATGTGCGAGTGCCGCGTGCCCTCGTGATGAGCCGTTTGAGCGGGACGGAGGTGTCCGCCGCGCTGTCGGCGTCGATCGTCATACCCTTCTCGAGCGCGCGTTTCACGGCGAGGTAGTCGGTCGGGACGCCGACCGACTCGACGGCGATGAGGAGCCCGTCGCGGTAGCTGAGCAGCGAGAAGCGTTCGGCCGCGACGTCGCCCCGGACGACCGTCCGGTCGGCGCCGTGCGGGAGCCCCGCCATCTGGAGTCGTAGGTCGCCCTGGTCGCTCCAGAACCACGGCACGCGGTCATATGCCGTTCGGTGGCCGGTGAGGGTCCCTGCTGCCGCCCGCGCCTGGTCGGTCGCGTGCGGCACGCTCTCCAGCCGCATCGATCCGGCTTCGCCGCGGTCGAAAGGGTTGGGTCCGACGGTGCAGTCGCCGGCCGCGACGGTGACCCCGTCCGAGGTGAGTGCGTGCTCGTCGACGACGATGCCGCGGGTGTCGACGAGCAGGCCGAGCTGCTCGGCGAGCGCCGTGCTGGGTACGGCTCCGATCCCGACGACGAGGAGGTCGGCAGGCACCTCCGTGCCGTTGGCCAGCTCGACTCCCGTCGTCTGGCCGCCCTCGCCGGTCACGCGAACGACGTCGGAGCGCAGGAGGATCCGCGTGCCGCGGCGCTCGTGCGCCCGGAGCACCTCCTCGGACAGCAGCGGGGTGACGGCGCGCCCGAGCAGGCGGTCGGTCAGCTCGACGACGGTGACGCGGGCCCCGAGTTCCCGAGCGCCGGCGGCGATCTCGAGCCCGATGAAGCCACCGCCGACGACGACGACCTCTCGTGCGGCGCGGAGGCGAGGCGCCAGTCGGTCGGCGTCCGCGAGGGTGCGCACCGAGTGGACCCCGTCGAGCTCGGCGCCCTCGACCCCGAGACCGCGGTTGACCGCGCCCGTCGTCAGGGCGAGGCGCTCGAAGGTGAGGGTCCGGCCCGAGGCCGTCGTGGCGCTGCCTCCGGAGGTGTCCCGGCCGATCGACACGACGGGGTCACCCGTGACGAGCTCGACCCCGAGCTCGGCGAACCAGGCGGCGTCGTGGAAGACGAGGGAGCCGCGGTCGTGCTCGCCGCGCAGGTAGCTCTTCGACAGGGGTGGCCGCTCGTAGGGGGGCTCGGGTTCGGCGCCGACGAGCACGACGGGCTGCGTGTCACCGAGCTCGCGCAGGGCCGTGACGAGCGAGATGCCGGCCTGCCCGGCGCCGACGACGAGGGTGCTGACGGTCGCGGCGGTGGCCATGCGTCCCACCCTAGGGTGGGCCCATGACGTGGTCTCCCGCGAACCCCGAGTCCGTCTTCACCTACGGCGCCCCACAGCTGAAGTTCGGGGCAGGCGCGGCGGACGAGATCGGGCACGACCTCCTGGGGCTCGGTGCGTCCCGCGTCCTCGTCGTCACCGACGCCGGCGTGCTCGCGACCGGCTGGCCGGACCGCGTCGCCGAGGGCATCCGCGGTTTCGGGATCGAGGTCGTCGTCCACGACTCGGCGCACGTCGAGCCGACCGATGCGAGCCTCCTTGCCGCGGTCGGGCAGGCCCGAGCGGACGGGCCGTTCGACGGCTACGTCGCCGTCGGGGGTGGTTCGGCCATCGACACCGCGAAGGCGGTGGACCTGCTCCTCAGCGACGGCGGGGAGCTCATGGACTACGTCAACGCGCCCGTCGGTGCCGGTCGCGCGCCGACCCGCCCGCTCGCGCCCCTCGTCGCGGTGCCCACGACGACGGGGACCGGAGCCGAGAGCACGACGATCTGCGTCCTCGACGTGCTCTCGCTCAAGGTCAAGACGGGCATCAGCCACGTGCGCCTCCGGCCGAGCCTCGCCGTCGTCGACCCGCGACTCACGGCCAGCCAGCCCGCGGGGGTGACGGCGAGCGCCGGCATGGACATCCTCTGCCACGCCCTCGAGAGCTGGACGGCGCGGCCATTCACGAGCTACGAGCGCAAGCAGCCCGCTGAGCGCGTCCCCTACTGCGGCAGCAACCCCATCGCCGACATGTGGTCCGAGCGCGCGATGTCCTTGCTGACCAAGGCGTTCCGGAGGGCCGTCCGTGACGGCTCCGACGAGTCCGCCCGCGGCGAGATGGCGCTCGCGGCGACGTTCGCCGGCCTCGGGTTCGGCAACGCGGGCGTCCACGTGCCGCACGCCAACGCGTACCCCATCGCCGGTCGGGTGCGCGACTTCCACCCGGACGGATACCCGAGCGACGAGCCGATGGTGCCGCACGGCATGGCGGTCGCGCTCACGGCGCCCGAGGCGTTCCGGTGGACCTTCGGGTCCGACCCCGAACGACACCTCGCCGCGGCCCGGCTCCTCGACCCGGAGCACGGCAGCCGCTGGGAGTCCGCGCCCCGCGACGTGCTGCCCGGCGTCCTCGTCGACCTCATGCGCGACATCGACATGCCGAACGGCCTTCGTGGCGTCGGCTACGACGAGCGCGACGTCGAGGCCCTCGTGGAGGGCTCGCTCAAGCAGCAGCGGCTGCTCGCGACGAGCCCTCGCGAGGTCGGGCCCGACGACCTCGCCGGCATCATGACCCGCTCGCTGCAGCTCTGGGAATAGCGGTCGACGCGAAGGGAGGGTGGCGGCATACAGTGCCGTCTGTGACCACGGAGCCCACGCACCTGCCCCTGCCCCTCGACAGTGACTGGCTCGACTGGGTCGGCGCCCGCGGCGAGCAGCAGCTCGCGCTGGCGCGGTCCCTCGTCGAAGGCCTGCGCAGCGACCCTCCGAAGGAGCCGCTCGAGGCGCTCCGCGTCTGGAACGACGCACAGACGGCTCTGTCCAATGCCGCGTCCGTCGGGTCGCTCTTCTCCGAGGTGCACCCCGACTCGACCGTGCGCGAGCGCGCCGAGTCCGTGGCCCAGCAGGTGCAGAAGCTCGACACGGATCTCGGTCTGGACACCCAGCTGTATGCCGTCCTCGCCGGGCTCGACGCGAGCGGCCTGGACGCCGACGCGACGAGGGTGCTCGAGCGGACGCTGCGCGACTTCCGTCGCTCGGGCGTCGACCGCGACGAGGATGCTCGCGACCGCCTCCGTGCCCTGAGCGAGCGGGCGATCCTGCTCAGCCAGGAGTTCAGCAAGAACATCCGCGAGAACGTCCGCAGCATCCGGGTGACGCCCGACCGGCTCGCGGGGATGCCGCAGGACTGGATCGAGGCGCACCCGGTCGACGACGACGGCCTCGTCACCGTGACGACCGACTACCCCGACGTCGTGCCCTTCCGGACCTTCGCGCACGACGCGCAGGCCCGCCGAGACCTCGTCACCGAGTTCCTCACCATCGCGTGGCCGGACAACGACCGCGTCCTGCAGGAGATCTTCTCCGTCCGGCGCGAGCACGCCGCTCTCCTCGGCTACGCCTCCTGGGCCGACTACGACGCCGAGGTCAAGATGATCGGCAGCGGCGACGCCATCGGCGAGTTCATCGACCGCATCACCGAGCTGTCGGCCACGAGCGCCGAGCGTGACAAGGCGGTGCTGCTCGAGCGTCTGCGCCAGGACCGTCCCGACGCCACCGACATCGACGGGGCCGACGTCTCCTACTACGCCGAGCTCGTCCGCAAGGAGGACCTCGCCGTCGACGCGCAGCGCGTACGCACGTACTTCCCGTTCGAGTCGGTGCGCCAGGGGCTGCTCGACGTGACCGGCCGACTCTTCGGGCTCGAGTGGTCGCCGGTGCCGCGCGAGGACGCCCGCACGTGGCACGAGGAGGTCACGACCTACGACGTCTCCTTCCACGGCGAGCGCATCGGCCGCATCCACCTCGACCTGCACCCCCGCGACGGGAAGTACAAGCACGCGGCCCAGTTCGACCTCGCGCGCGGTGTCGCCGGCACGCAACTCGCCGAGGGCGTGCTCGTGTGCAACTTCAACCGCGGCCTCATGGAGCACGACGAGGTCGTCACCCTCTTCCACGAGTTCGGCCACCTCGTGCACCACGTGCTCGCCGGCCGCACCGAGTGGGTGCGCTTCTCGGGCGTCGCGACCGAGTGGGACTTCGTCGAGGCCCCGAGCCAGATGCTCGAGGAATGGGCCTGGGACGCCGACGTGCTCGCGACCTTCGCCCGCAACGCCGAGGGCGAGACCATCCCCGCCGAGCTCGTCGAGGCGATGCGCCGGGCCGACGACTTCGGCAAGGGCTACGACGCCCGGACGCAGATGTTCTACGCCGCGCTCTCCTACGACTTCCACGTCAACGAGACCGACGACCTCACGGCCCGCCTGCGTGAGCTCATGGAGCGCTACTCCGTGTTCCCGTACCTCGACGGCACGCACATGCAGTGCCACTTCGGTCACCTCGACGGCTACAGCTCGGCGTACTACACGTACATGTGGTCGCTCGTCATCGCCAAGGACATGTTCTCGGCCTTCGACAAGGGTGACCTCTTCGACCCCGAGGTCGCCGGTGCCTACCGCGACAAGGTCCTCGCGCAGGGTGGGCGACGCGACGCGGCCGACCTCGTCGAGGACTTCCTCGGCCGTCCCTACACGTTCGACGCGTATGCCGCGTGGCTCGCCGAGTGACCGCGGCGGGGCCTCACGGCCTGCACGTCACGGCACTGACGGTCTACCCCGTCAAGTCGCTCGCCGGAGTCCCGCTCGACGAGGCGTGGGTCGAGACCCGCGGACTGCACGGCGACCGGCGCTGGGCCGTCGTGGATCCGGAAGGCACCAAGGTCACGGCGCGCGAGCAGCACGCGCTCCTCGGCCTGCGGGCCGAGCCGCTCGACGGCGGGGGAGTGCGCCTCGTCGCACCCGGCGCCGACGCGCTCGAGCTCGCCCCGCCACGGGGAGCTGCGCCGGTCCCCGTCGCGTTCTCCGGGCAGGACCACGCGCTCCCCGCGGGCGCTGACGCCGACGCCTGGCTGACCGCCCTGGTCGGCCGCCCGCTCCGACTCGTGTGGCAGGACGACGAGACGCACCGGCCCATCCGTCCGGACATGGGCGGCGCCGACGGCGACCGCAACTCGCTGTCCGACGCCGCACCCCTCCACGTCACGTCGGAGTCGTCCCTCGCCAGGCTCAACGACTGGCTGCTGGAGACAGCGGCCGAGCGCGGCGAGGAGCCCCGAGATCCCTTGGGGCACGACCGTTTCCGGCCCAACGTCGTCGTCTCCGGGAGCGAGCCGTTTGCCGAGGACGCCTGGACGACGGTCCGCATCGGGGGCGTGCCGTTCCGCGCGACCATGGTGTGCGACCGCTGCGTCATGACGACGGTCGACCGGGTCGCCCTGCGCACCGCCAAGGAGCCGATCCGCACCCTCGCCCGACACCGGAAGTGGGACGGCGCCACGTGGTTCGGCATCCGACTCACGCCGGAGCTGCCGCTCGCCGACGGTGCCGTGCTGCAGGTCGGCGACCCCGTCGAGCCGGACTGAACCCGTGACGTCGCGAGCCGAGCCGCGCGGAGGTGCGAGCGATCAGACGTGAGATCCCGCCGCTGAGGCACCCCAGCCACCCGGCCTGCGCGATCCCACGCACGACGAGCCGGGGCGTGCGGCGTCAGGTGAGGCGGGACAGGACCTCGCGCAGGTCCGTGAGGCCGCGTGCCTCCTCCGGGCTGAGGGCCGCCAGCGGCGTGGTCGCAAGCCGTCGGTAGACCGCGGCCATCCCCTCGAAGAGCTCGGGCGAGACGCCGGCCGAGCGCTGGGTGGACGCGATGCTCTCCATCTCGTCGACGAAGCGCCCGCTCTTGGCCGCAGCCACGGCGACCCGTCGGGCGGCGCCCTCGACCTGGGCAGGGAGCTCCTCTGCGAGGTCGTCGAGGACCGGCGCGAGCACCCCGAGGGCCTCGGCCGTCTGGAGGGCCTGCGCCCAGACGGCCGTCGTGCCCTTGTAGACGGACGCCGTGCACATCTTCACCGCTGAGGCCTGGCCGACGCGGTCGCCGACGATGCGCCGTCTCAGCCCGAGGGCCGGGACCCGAGCCACCTCGGCCGCGCGGACGCCGGAGAGGTAGAGCATCGTGTCGCCGTCCGGCTCCGGCGGACCGCCGCTGACGGACCCGTCGACGAGGTCGAGGCCCGCGGCGGCCGCCCGGTCCGCGAGGCCGGAGACCCGGTCGGGCGACACGGCGTTGGCGTCAAGGAGCAGCGGCGTCGAACCGGTCGCCCTGGCCGCGTCGATGACGGATCGGAGCACTGCGTCGGCAGCTGCGGGAGGGCAGATGCTGACGACGAGGTCGACGGCCGCGACGACCTCCTCGAGGTCGGGCAGCAGCTCCAGGCCGGTGGCCAGGGCGGCCGTGCGGTCGCTGCGTCCTCGCACGGTCGCGACGACCCTGGTGCCCCCGGCCGCCCACGCACGCCCCAGGGCCGCCCCCATGGCCCCCGGCGAGACGATGGCGATGGTCCGCACAGTGCGGGCTCCCGGTAGGAGCTCCCCCGTCGTGGAGGGTCCGCGCGCCGGCCCGACGCTCACGGGATCGGGAGGTCCTTGAGCACGACCGCCTTGCCGGTGCTGCGCTGCGACAGGTCGGCCATGGCCTGTCGCACCGTCTTGGAGAAGAGGTGCGCACCCTTGATCGTCGGGTGGATGCGGTCGGACTGGACCTGCTCGGGGTGGGCCCGGATGGCATCGGCCCAGTCGGCCACGATGACGTTGGGCCGCCCACGGGCGATGAGGTCGAGCGTCGCGTTGTCGGTGTCGACGCGGGCGAACGGTCCCATGATGTTGACGAGCACGACCATGCGGCCGGAGCCGAGCACGTCGAGCACCTGCTTGACGCGGTCCTCGTCGACGCCGGCGTTGGTGCCGAAGGCGAGGATGATCGCGCGCCGGTTGCCGTCACCGCGCGCGGAGACCTCGGCGAGACCGTCGGACCAGCGACGGTTGGACTTCGCGTCGATGCGAATGCCCGGGAAGTAGTAGCGCAGCGCCTGGAGGCTGCCGACCATGATCGAGTCGCCGTACGCGTCGATCTCGGGCCCGGAGGGCATCGTGAACGAGGCCTGGGCGGCGGACGCCGCTCCCGACGAGGACGGGCTCGCACCGGTCGTCGCGACGGGATGCGACGTCGCCGAACCGGGCGCCGCGGTCGCGGGGGAGTGGCTCGCCATGGCCTCGGCGGCCGCCTCGTTGGCGGCGAGCATGCGCGCGGTCTCGCTCTGGTCGGGGGCGGTGAGCACGATGACCGCCGTCATGACGGCCAGGGCGGCGACGCCCGCGCCGACGACCTGCTTGGTACGTCGGGTCAGGCTCGAGACCTGCCCGCGCAGCCGCGTCGCCACGCCCCGGAAGCCGAGGGTGCGGAACGGCGTCTCGACGAAGCGGAACGTGAGGTCGGCGAGCGCGACCGTCACGAGCACGCACCACAGCCGCGTCAGCAGGTGCGACGTGGTGCCGGGCGCCGACGGGTTGTCGAGCGCCACGAGCAGGATGACGGGCCAGTGCCAGAGGTAGATGGAGTAGGACCGGGCGCCCACCCAGCCCGCGACCGGGTGCCGCATGACCCGCTGCACGCCGGTGACCCGGTCGGGGCGTCGCTCGATGACACCCATGACGAGGACCGCCGTCGCGAGCGACGCGAGCACGATCCCGCCGCGGAAGGTCACGGTGGACTGCTCGTCGAGGAGGACCATCTCGGCGAGCAGGACCACGAGGGCCAGCGGGACGGCATACGACCCGAAGCGACCCCACCGCGAGGGCGCCACCCACAGCGCGAGCTGCGGGCTGGCCCAGGCGAAGGCGAGAGCGGCTCCCGCCATGAGCCCCACGACGTGGGTGTCGGTGCCGTAGTAGACGCGCGTGGCGTCGGTGCCCGGCGTGAAGAGCAGGGCCATGAGCAGTGACGAGCCCACCCCGACGGCCACCGCCACCCCGACGCGAACCCGGCTCGACACCGCGAGCAGGGCGAGGGTCACGAGCGGCCAGAGCAGGTAGAACTGCTCCTCGACGGCCAGCGACCAGAAGTTCATGAACAGCTGCGGCGCGGTCTGGTCGAAGTAGCTCGTGCCAGCCGTGATCTCCGCCCAGTTCGTCGAGAAGGTCAGGGCCCCGACGATCTGCCGGCCGATGTCGACGAGGAGGTCCTGGCTGACGGCCCGTGCGATGAGCACGCTCGTCACGACGCAGAGGACCAGGGCGGGCACGAGCCGGCGCGCGCGTCGCACCCAGAACTGCGAGAGCGCGATCCGGCCGGTGCGGTGGTGCTCGCGGACGAGCAGCGTCGTGATGAGGAAGCCCGAGACGACGAAGAAGACGTCGACGCCGAGGAAGCCGCCCGGCAGCCACGAGGCGTTGAGGTGGTAGACGAGGACCCCGACGATGGCGAGGGCCCGCAGCCCGTCCAGGCCCTCGATCCGAGCGGGGCGTCCCGACGGAGCACGCCCCGATCGGGGGGTGGCCCCCGTGGCCGTGTCGGCGGTCTGACCCGTGCCAGCCGCCCGTGAAATCGCCGACGTCGTCAACGTCGCTCCTTCCGTGGGCCGCGGTGAGTGGAGTCACCGCCGTGCCTGTTGTGAGCATAGGTACGCGTGGGGCTCCCGTTGCGGCGCCACGCGGCATACCGTGTCGGGGTGGCTGACGAGCAGGATGCCGAGGGGGCCGGCGCGCCCGTGCGCGTGACGATGTTCGTGCGCGGGCAGGTGCAGGGCGTGGGGTTCCGCTGGTGGACCCGAGCCCGGGCGCTCGAGCTCGGTCTGGACGGTCACGCCCGCAACACCGCCGACGGCCGCGTCGAGGTCGTCGCCCAAGGCCGCCGTGAGGACGTCGACGCGCTCGAGGCGCTGCTGCGCGAGTCTCCCTCGACGACCAGACGACCGGGACACGTCGAGAGCGTGGTCGTGCAGCAGGGCGTTCCGAGGGACGGAATCTCCGGGTTCGTCGAACGCTGACCCGCCTAGGCTGGCCGGGTGAGCGACGTGCCCGAGGTCCCCGCCGAGCTCGCTCGGCTGCGCAGCAGCATCGACAACATCGACGCCGCGCTCGTCCACCTGCTCGCGGAGCGCTTCAAGTGCACCCAGCAGGTCGGCCGGCTCAAGGCCGAGCAGCACCTACCTGCCGCCGACCCGCAGCGCGAGGAGCGCCAGATCGCGCGGCTGCGGGCGCTCGCCGACAGCGCCGGCCTCGACCCCGTCTTCGCCGAGGCGTTCCTGGGCTTCATCATCGCCGAGGTCATCCACCACCACGAGCGCATCGCCAACGGCGACTCGTAGGCCTCGTGCCGGATGGCGACGGGTCGCACCGGCGCCGCCCTCAGTAGAGCGTCGCGTCCTGCCGTGCGTCGAGGGCTTCGTCATAGGCTGCCGCCTCGGCGTCGGAGGCGAACCCGCCGGCCTCACGCGTCATCGCCCCCGCGGTCGGCAGGGTCTTCGGGTCCACCCGGGACTCGCTGTCCCACAAGCGACTTCGCTTGATCGCACGCGCGCACTGGAAGTAGACGCGCTCGACGGACACGACGAGCACCGAGGCCGGCAGCACGCCCTTGACCTCGTGGCGGGCCAGCTCGTCCGGGTCCGTCGAGATCACTGCGGTGCCGCGCACGCGCAGCTCCTCGCCGAGGCCCGGCACGAGGAGGATCAGGCCCACCCTCGGGTCGGCGACGACGTTGCGCAGGGTGTCGAGGCGGTGGTTGCCACGGCGGTCTGGGATGACGAGCGTGCGCTCGTCGCGCACGACGACGAATCCGGGACGGTCCCCGCGCGGCGACTGGTCGAGGCCGCCGTCACCGACCGTGGCCACGACGACGAAGGGCGCCGCCTCGATGATCCGCGCGTGGCTCGCCGTGATGGTCGCGGACTCCTTGGCGAGGCTGTTGGCGGCCGGCGCCGTGGGGTAGACCTCGAGCAGCCGCTCGAGGGAGGTGACCGTGTGTTCGTCGTGCGCAGCGCGCTCCTCGGCATCCACCCGACCACGGTATGCCGTCCGTCCCCGCACGCGCAGGCGCTCACCTCCCCGGAGCACGGGCCCACGACTAGTACGCTGACCGGGATCGCTGGCTGGCTGGACAAAGGATTTCTCGGGTCGTGTACGTCAAGAGCCTCACCCTGAAGGGCTTCAAGTCCTTCGCCTCGGCGACCCACCTGCGTCTCGAGCCCGGCATCACCTGCATCGTCGGCCCCAACGGCTCCGGCAAGAGCAACGTCGTCGACGCGCTCGCCTGGGTCATGGGGGAGCAGGGCGCCAAGTCGCTGCGCGGCGGCAAGATGGAGGACGTCATCTTCGCCGGCACGTCCGGACGTGCGCCGCTCGGCCGCGCTGAGGTGGCCCTGACCATCGACAACACCGACGGCGCGCTCCCGATCGACTACACCGAGGTGACGATCGCCCGCACGATGTTCCGCAACGGCGGCTCGGAGTACGCCATCAACGGCACGCCGTGCCGCCTGCTCGACGTGCAGGAGCTGCTCTCCGACAGCGGCATCGGCCGCGAGATGCACGTCATCGTCGGCCAGGGCCAGCTCGACACCGTGCTGCGCGCGACCCCCGAGGAGCGCCGCGGGTTCATCGAGGAGGCGGCGGGCGTCCTCAAGCACCGCAAGCGCAAGGAGCGCGCACTCCGCAAGCTCGACACGATGGAGGCCAACCTCACCCGGGTCCAGGACCTCACCGGTGAGATCCGCCGCCAGCTCGGTCCGCTCGGGCGTCAGGCCGAGACGGCGCGCAGGGCGGCCGTCATCCAGACCGACGCCCGCGACGCGCGCCTGCGTCTCGTCGCCGACGACCTCGTCCAGCTGACGTCGACGCTCGAGCAGGAGGTCGCCGACGAGTCCGCCCTCATCGAGCGCCGCTCCGAGGTCGAGGCGTCCATCGGCGACCTCGGCCACCGGCTCTCCACCCTCGAGGAGGCCGCCGAGGCCGCTCGTCCGGCCCTGACCCGGGCCCAGGACGAGTACGTCTCGCTCGGCCGGCTCGTCGAGCGGATGGCCTCGACCCGGTCGCTCGCCGCCGAGCGCGTGCGACTGCTGAGCGAGGACGACGAGCCCGAGGCCCCCGGCCAGAGCCGCGACCCCGAGCAGCTGCGCGCCCAGGCCGCCGACGTCCGCGAGCAGGAGGCCTTCCTCCTCGAGGAGATCGCCGAGGCCAAGGCCGCCCTCGAGAACGCCGTCCTGTCCCGCACCGAGGCCGAGCGCGGTCACGCCGAGGAGACGACCCGCCTCCAGCGCGAGGCCCGGGCCGCGGCTGACCGGCGGGAGGGCCTGGCCAAGCTCGGCGGCCAGGTCGGCGCCAAGGCATCACGCATCGAGGCCCGCGAGGCCGAGGTCGGACGTCTCCGCGGCACCATCGAGGCCGCCCAGGCCCGCGCCGCCGAGGCCGAGCACGAGTTCTCCCGCCTCGAGTCCAGCGTCGCCCAGGACGAGGAGGGCGAGGAGGGGCTCGACACCGCCTACGAGGAGGCGGCCGCGCGCCTCGACGCCGCCGACGCCGAGCTCGCCCGCTGGAAGGAGGCCGAAGCGACCGCCGAGCGTGCCCGCACCACGGCCGCCGCCCGCGTCGAGGCCCTCGGGCTCAGCCTGAGCCGCAAGGACGGCGCGGCTGCCCTGCTCGCCGCAGCCGACGAGGGTCACCGCATCCTCGGCTCCGTCGCGTCGCTCGTGACCGTCGAGCCCGGGCTCGAGAACGCCGTGGCAGCCGCCCTGGGGACGGCTGCCGAGGCCTTGGCCGTCGGTTCGCTCGACGCTGCCGCGGCGGCGCTGGACGCGCTGCGTGACGGCGACAACGGCCGCGCCAGCCTTCTCGTCGCGGAGTCCGCGACCGGCGTCGACCCCACGTCGTGGCCGGCTCTGACGGGCGACGCCCGCTGGGTCCGCGACGTCGTGGAGTGCCCCGACTCGGTGCGCCCCGCCGTCGAGCAGGTGCTCGAGCGCGTCGCCCTCGTGCCCGACGGTGCGGCTGCCCGCACCCTCGTGCGCACCCACCCCGGGGTCACCGCCGTGACCCGTGGTGGCGACGTCTACGCTCCCGGAGCGGTCCGCGGCGGCAGCACGACGGCGCCCAGCCTGCTCGAGCTGCAGGCCGCGTTCGACGACGCCCAGGACGCCATGGCCCGGGCCACCCGCGAGGGCGAGGAGGCCCGCTTCCGCGTCTCGGGTGCCGACGCGGAGCGCGCCGAGCTCGCCGACGCCGTCGAGGCCGCCCTCGAGCGCCTCAACGAGAGCGATGCCCGGATGGCCGCGATCGCCGAGAAGCTCGGCTCGCTCGGCCAGACCCTGCGGGCCGCACGCTCCGAGGTGGAGCGCACCGAGAAGGCGATCGCCGACGCCACCGCGGCCCTCGAGGCCGACCAGACCGAGCACGCCGCCCTGCTCGAGCGGCTCGAGGCGGCGAGCGGTGAGGGCGACTTCGCCGACGAGCCGTCGACCGAGGAGCGCGACCGGCTCGAGGCCGTGGCCCGCGAGGCCCGGGCCGCCGAGACCGAGCTGCGTCTGTCGCTGCGCACCCGCGAGGAGCGCGCGCGCGCCCTCAAGGACCGCGCCGACGCGCTCGAGCGGGGCGCCCGCCACGAGGAGGAGGCTCGCCAGCGCCTCGCCGAGAAGCGGGCCCGACGTCAGCGCGAGGCCGCCGTCGCCGGGGCCGTCCGCACCGCGGCGGCCTGGGCGCACGAGCTGCTCGCCGAGTCGGCCGAGCAGGCGGGTCGCGCCCGCGCCGCCGGGGAGGCCGAGCGCACCGAGCGGGACGCCGAGCTCGCCGTCGTGCGCCGTGACATCGCGACGCTGCAGGCCGAGCTGCGCGAGCTCACCGACACCGTCCACCGCGACGAGGTCGCGCGCACCCAGCAGCGGCTGCGCATCGAGCAGCTCGAGACGAAGGCCGTCGAGGAGCTCGGCATCTCGCCGTCCGACCTCGTCGAGGAGTACGGTCCGCACCAGCTCGTCCCGGCCGTGCCCGACCCCGACGCCGACCCGGACGCGCCGCAGCCCGATCCGGTCCCCTTCGTCCGCGAGGCCCAGGAGAAGCGACTGCGCCAGGCTGAGCGCAAGCTGAACGCCCTGGGTCGCATCAACCCGCTCGCGCTCGAGGAGTTCACGGCGCTCGAGGAGCGGCACAAGTTCCTCACCGAGCAGCTCGAGGACCTCAAGAACTCCAAGCGTGACCTGCTCGACATCGTCAAGGAGGTCGACGAGCGCGTCGAGCGCGTCTTCGCCGAGGCCTTCGAGGACACGGCGGTCCAGTTCGAGCGCGTCTTCCAGCGGCTCTTCCCGGGTGGCGAGGGACGTCTCGTCCTCACCGACCCGTCCAACATGCTGACGACGGGTCTCGAGGTCGAGGCGCGGCCGCCGGGCAAGAAGATCAAGCGGCTCTCGCTGCTCTCCGGTGGCGAGCGGTCACTCGTCGCCGTGGCGCTGCTCGTCGCGATCTTCAAGGCGCGGCCTTCGCCCTTCTACATCATGGACGAGGTCGAGGCCGCGCTCGACGACGCCAACCTCGGCCGTCTCATCACCCTCTTCGAGGAGCTGCGCGACAGCTCGCAGCTCATCGTCATCACGCACCAGAAGAAGACGATGGAGATCGCCGACGCCCTCTACGGCGTCAGCATGCGCGGCGACGGCGTCACGACGGTCGTGTCCCAGCGACTGCGCGACGTCGCCGAGCGAACCGCCTGACGACACGGCATACGCCCTCCGTCCGCCTGCCCTCGGGGCGCGGGCCGGGGTTCGCGTCGGCGCCTCGGGGTGCGAAATCGTCACTCGGTGCTATTTGCGTCACAGGGGTCACATACGTCACTCTTGTCACATGGTTTACCTGGTCATCTCGATGCTCGTCGTCACCGTGCTCGCTGTGGCGGTCGTCGGCGTCGTCGCGGTGCCTGCGCACCGCGGCGGCCGGGACCTGCTCACCGCCAAGGGGGAAGGGGTCGCACGCTCGGCACGTCGCCGCGCGGGCACCCTCGGTCGTCCGCGCGCCCGCACGCACTAGCCGCGCTCGACCGCCTGCCCAAACCTCCTCGGCCACCGGGACCCCCGGTGGCCGAGCCGTGTCCGGCCCCGCCGGCGCGGGTGCTCGAGGCCCGGTCGCGACGTCCGGGACCGCGTCGCCCGCGTGGTTGGATGGCTGACGTGGACACTGTCTGGACTTACGTCATCATCGGCGTCGCCATCCTCGTCGGCGCGGTCGCCTACGGCGTCAGCCTCGTGCGCGGCCGCGGCCGCACCATCGAGCGCGAGGCCCCCCCGGCCCGCCCGGGGCTGCCGGGCGAGGACCTCGACCGCCGGCCGCCCACCGACTCGACCGACACCGTCGCTCCGCCCGCAGGCCCGCCCACGACCACGACGCTCGAGCCCGAGGCTCCCACGGCGCCGGCGCCGGCCCCTGAGCCGACCCTCGAGCGACCGGAGTCCGCACGGGGTCGCCTGCAGCGCCTGCGGGCCCGTCTGGCCCGGTCCAACTCCTCCATCGGCCAGGGACTGCTCGCCCTGCTCTCCCGAGGCAAGCTCGACGAGGAGGCCTGGGAAGAGGTCGAGGACACCCTCATCTCCTCCGACCTCGGTGTCGAGGCCACGACCGAGCTCGTCGACTCGCTGCGCACCCGCGTCAGGATCGACGGCACCACCGACGAGGCCACGGTGCGCGGCTGGCTCCGCGACGACCTGCTCGCCCTCGTCCAGCCGGACATGGACCGCCGCATCGCGAGCAGCCGCATCGGCGACCGCCCCGCCGTCATCCTCGTCGTGGGCGTCAACGGCACCGGCAAGACGACGACCGTCGGCAAGCTGGCCCGCGTCCTCGTCGCCGAGGACCGGGAGGTCCTGCTCGGTGCGGCCGACACCTTCCGCGCCGCGGCCGCCGACCAGCTCGAGACGTGGGGAGCCCGCGTCGGAGTCGCCACCGTGCGCTCCGACAAGGACGGCGCCGACCCTGCCGCTGTCGCCTTCGACGCCGTCAAGGCCGGCCTCGAGGAGGAGGTCGACGTCGTCATCATCGACACCGCCGGACGCCTCCACAACAAGGTCGGCCTCATGGACGAGCTCGGCAAGGTCAAGCGCGTCATCGAGAAGCAGAGCCCCATCGACGAGGTGCTCCTCGTCCTCGACGCGACGACCGGGCAGAACGGTCTCCAGCAGGCCAAGGTCTTCTCCGAGGCGGTGGACGTCACGGGCATCGTCCTGACCAAGCTCGACGGCACCGCCAAGGGCGGCATCGTCGTGGCGGTCCAGCGCCAGCTCGGTGTGCCGGTCAAGCTCGTCGGCCTCGGCGAGGGCCCCGACGACCTGGCCCCCTTCGACCCCGAGGCCTTCGTCGACGCCATCGTCATGTGACGGACTCCGCACATCTCCGCACTGGAGCCCGGGAAGGGCGGCAGCGTGAGCCTGCAACCGCTCCCGCCCTTCATGCCGGTATGCCGCCCGGCCCAGCCGGGCGGCATACGTGCTCCCCGCGTCCGGTGGGCGAGCGGGGGAGTCCACGATCCGGACGGCCCCGGTGGGGGAAACCATCCGCTAACACCGCCCACCGGTTGTTGACACGGCTGTAACAAACGACGCGGTCGCCCGAAATTAGCCCCGTCCATCGTTCTCGCCATGAGCGCACTTACCTTCGTGACGGCAGACGCGCCGTTCACCGACAGCGGGAACACCGCGTGGGTCCTCGCAGCGGCCGCACTGGTCCTGTTCATGACCCCCGGTCTCGCCCTCTTCTACGGCGGCATGGTTCGCACCAAGAGCGTCCTCAACATGATGATGATGTCGTTCATCACGATGGGCACGGTCGGCACGGTGTGGATCCTCTGGGGCTACAGCGAGACCTTCGCCAACGACGTCGGCGGCGGTCTCATCGGCAATCCCTTCGAACACTTCGGGCTCACCGGCGTGCTCGATGCCATCTACGGCTACGTACCGGCCGACGCGGCCGCGGGCACCGCAGCGGCAGGCGGCATCCCCGGCGGGGCCTTCGTCGCCTTCCAGGTCGTCTTCGCGATCATCGCCGTGGCCCTCGTCTCCGGCGCGATCGCCGACCGGGCCAAGTTCGTCACCTGGACCGTCTTCACGGTGATCTGGGCGACCCTCGTCTACTTCCCCGCGGCCCACTGGGTCTTCGCCTTCAACGGCTTCGCGGCCGAGACGGGTGGCTGGATCGCCAACAAGGCGGACGGCCTCTTCCTCGGTGGCGCCGGCGCGTACGACTTCGCCGGTGGCACGGCCATCCACATCAATGCCGGTATCGCGGGCCTCGCCCTGGCGATCCTGCTCCGCAAGCGGGTCGGGTGGCCCAAGGAGCCGATGCGTCCGCACAACCTGACCCTCGTCATGATCGGTGCCGGCATCCTCTGGTTCGGCTGGTTCGGGTTCAACGCCGGCTCGGCCCTCAGCGCGGGCACCCTGGCCTCGGGCGTCTGGGTCAACACCCTCGGCGCGACCTGCACAGCCATGCTCGGCTGGCTCATCACGGAGAAGATCCGTGACGGCCACGCCACCTCGCTCGGCGCGGCATCCGGTGTCGTCGCCGGTCTCGTCGCCATCACCCCGGCCTGCGCCACCGTCTCCCCGTGGGGCGCCCTCGTCGTCGGTCTCGCGGCCGGCGTCGGCTGCGCCCTGGCCGTCGGACTCAAGTTCCGGTTCGGCTTCGACGACAGCCTCGACGTGGTCGGCGTGCACCTCGTCGGCGGCCTCATCGGCACGCTGCTCATCGGCTTCCTCGCCGACGCGACCAACAGCCCGACCGGTACGGCCGGCCTCAGCATGAACGACGGTCTCCTCCTCGGCGGAGGCTTCGGCCAGCTGGGGGCCCAGGCTCTCGGCGCCTTCGCGGTGCTGATCTACTCCTTCGTGGTGACCTTCATCATCGGCTGGGTCCTGCACAAGACCATGGGCTTCACGGTCTCCGAGGAGGAAGAGGTCAGCGGGATCGACCTGCTGGAGCACGCGGAGACCGCGTACGACCTGGGCTCGTTCACGGGTGGCAGCCGTAGCCTGCCCTCCTCGGGCGTCGTGGCCGAACGAACCCGACAGCCCGTCGCCGACGAGCCGTCCTCCAAGGAAGGGGCATCCGCGTGAAGCTCATCACTGCCATCATCAAGCCGCACCAGCTCGACGAGGTCAAGGAGGCGCTGGAAGCCTTCGGGGTGGCTGGCATGACCATCAGCGAGGCCAGCGGCTACGGCCGCCAGCGCGGCCACAGCGAGGTCTACCGCGGCGCCGAGTACACCGTCGACTTCGTGCCGAAGGTGCGCCTGGAGGTCCTCGTCGACGACGTCGACTCCGCGGACGTCCTCGAGGTCATCCTCAAGGCGGCCCAGACCGGTCGCATCGGTGACGGCAAGATCTGGTCCGTCCCGGTCGAGGAGGTCGTGCGGGTCCGCACCGGCGAGCGGGGCGTCGACGCTCTCTGAGCGTCGGCGGTCCACGCGCAGCACCGAAGAATCACCACACGCAACTCAAGGGGACGGCGAGACCTGACATGACGGATGTGACCTCACGACGTCTGGACCTCGCCGGCACCCGAACCTTCGCGACGCCCGGCGCGGGCCCGACCCGCCGCCGGGCGCTCGCGGAGTTCGGGTTCGGGTGGCTCCAGGAGCTCTGGCGCGAGGCCTGCGCGGGGCGTCGTCACGAGGGAGTCGCCCTCGCCGCGGTCGGGTCGCTCGCCCGCGGCGACGGCGGACCGCTCAGCGACTACGACCTGGTGCTCGTCCACCACCCACGGGGCCTGTCGGGCAAGGAGGTCGGCGCCTTCGCCGACAAGCTCTGGTACCCGATCTGGGACGCCGGAGTCCGGCTCGACCACAGTGTCCGCACGGTGGCCGAGTGCCGGGCCGTCGCGTCCGACGACCTCTCCGCGGCGGTCGGGCTGCTCGACCTCACCCACGTGGCCGGGGATGCCGATGTCGTCAACGCGGCCCGGTCCACCGTGGCGCACGACTGGCGGGCCAACGCCCGCACCCGGCTCGGTGAGATGCACGAGTCGGTGATCCAGCGCCACGCCCGCCAGGGCGACCTCGCCCACCTCATCGAGCCGGACCTCAAGGAGGCCCACGGCGGCCTCCGCGACATGTCGGTGCTGCGGGCCCTCACCGCCGCGTGGCTGACCGACCGGCCGCACGGCGAGGTCGACGAGGCCTACGAGCGCATCCTCGACGTGCGTGACGCCATCCACGTCGTCACCGGGCGGGGGAGGGACCGGCTGACCCGCGACGACCAGGACGCGTGCGCCGCGCTGCTCGGCTACACCGACGCCGACGACCTCCTCACCGACCTCTCGACGTCGGCGCGCACCATCGCGTATGCCGTCGACGGCACCCTGCGCCGGGCGATGCAGTCCCAGCGTGCCCGCACCCTGCGCGTCGGCCCGCGTCGTCCGCAGCTGGCACCGCTCGGCTACGGCCTCTACCGGCACGACGGCGAGGCTGTCCTCGGACCGTCCGCAGACCTCTCGTCCGACCCGATCATCCCGCTGCGCGCCGCCGTCGTGGCCGCGCGCGGGGGCATACCCCTCTCGCCGACGACGCTGAAGAACCTCGCCGGCACCGCCCCGGTCCTGCCGGAGCCCTGGCCGGAGGTCGCCCGCAACCTCTTCGCCGACCTGCTCGCGTCGGGCCCCGGGCTAGTCACGGTGTGGGAGGGCCTCGATCTCGCGGGTGTCGTCGAGCGGTGGATCCCCGAGTGGAGAGCCGTTCGCAGCCGTCCGCAGCGCAACGCCGTGCACCGGCACACGGTCGACCGACACCTCATCGAGACCGTCGTGGCGGCCAGCGGCATGGTCCGCGACGTCGCCCGGCCCGACCTGCTCATGCTCGCCGCCGTGCTCCACGACATCGGCAAGGTGCCGGGGTCGCAGGACCACAGCGTCACCGGCGCCGAGCTCGCCGGCACGGTGCTGCAGCGGATGGGCGTCACCGAGGCCGACCGCCTGATCATCGTGCGGCTCGTGCGTGAGCACCTCACCCTCGTCGACCTCGCGACCCGACGCGACCCCGAGGACCCGGCCACCATCGCCGCCCTCTCCGAGGCCGTGGACGGGTCCGCCATGACCCTCGACCTCCTGCGTGCCCTCACCGAGGCGGACGCGTCGGCCGCCGGACCCAAGGCCTGGAGCGACTGGCGCGCCGGTCTCGTCCAGCGCCTCTACCAAGCCTGCCGCACCGCCCTGACCGCCCAGACCGCCCAGACCCAGGGAGAGGGGCCTGTCGTCGTGGAACCGATCGAGACCCTGCCGCTCTCCGACGACGCGCGGGGCCGCATCGCGTCCGGAGAGCCCTACGTCACCGTGACATCCCTCGGTGGCGCTCACCGCATCGACATCATCGACCGCGACCGCGCCGGCCTCTTCGCCGACACGGCCGGGCTGCTCGCCGCCCACGGCTTCGTCGTGCGCTCGGCCATCGTCCGCACCATCGACGGCCTCGCCGTCAACGAGTGGTGGGTCGACTCACCGGGCAGCGAGACCCCGCTGCCCGAGGTCATCTCGCGCGACCTCGTCCGCGTCGCGAAGGGGGACCGCTCGCCCCTGGGCAAGCTCCAGCGGCGCAAATCGGGCGGGGTACGCAGCCCGGGCTCGGGGTCCGTCGACTCGACGCGCGCGATGGTCATCAGCAGCGCGTCCGACACCGCGACGGTCATCGAGGTGCGCGCCACCGACCGTCCCGGACTGCTCCAGGACATCGGCATCACCCTCGCCCGGGCGTCGTTGTCGGTGCGCTCCGCGCACATCGCGACGTATGCCGGCCAGACGCTCGACACGTTCTACGTGACCGAGTTCGGCGGGGGCCAGCTGGCGCCCGCCCGCGCCGCCCAGGCCGTCGCGATGATCATCGACACCTGCGACGCCGACTGACCCGACGGGTCGGCCAACGGGAACGAAGGCGTCTCCGGTGGCCGACCGAGCGTGGCCGCGCGCGAGCGTCCTGTCGGTCGACTCGTCAGTCGAGCAGGCCTGCGTCGTGGAGGTGGTCGAGGACGAGCCGGTCGACGGCCGACACCCGGTCGCCGTCGCCGGCCGTGAGCCAGGCGATCTCGTCGATCTCCCGCGACGGCACGAGCGCGCCCGTGTGCGTCGCGGTGTAGCAGGTGAGGCGAACCACGAGCCCGTCCGTGCGGGCATCGGCGAGCGCCTCGAACGTGCCGAGGTGCGCCGCGGTCGCCGGGTCGACGGACACCGCGAGCTCCTCGTCGAGCTCCCGGACCAGCGTCTCGAGGTCGCTCTCGCCCGGCTCGCGCTTGCCACCCGGCAAGTAGAAGCGGTCCCGACCGGCGTTGCGAGCCGTGAGGAGCCGGCGCTCCTCGAGGTGGATCCACGCGATCTTGTCGATGAACGGCGGGGTCGTGGACGGCTGGGCGCTGGGGTCACTCACGTGCGCGACCCTACGCGGCGGCACACGCCCTCGGCCCCGCGGGAGGCGGCCGAGTCGGAAGTGGTCGGCGGAGCGGATAACCTTGCCGGGTGTTTGCATCCCTGTCTGACCGCCTGACCGCGACGTTCAAGAACCTCCGCGGCAAGGGCAGGCTCACGGAGTCCGACGTCAACGCGACGATCCGCGACATCCGCCTGGCCCTGCTCGACGCCGACGTCGCCCTGCCCGTCGTCAAGCGGTTCACCGCGTCGGTGCGCGAGCGCGCCCTCGGTGCCGAGGTCAGCCAGGCCCTCAACCCCGCCCAGCAGGTCGTCAAGATCGTGCAGGAGGAGCTCGTCGCGATCCTCGGCGGGCAGACACGCACCATCCGCTTCGCCAAGCAGCCGCCGACGGTCATCATGCTCGCCGGCCTCCAGGGCTCCGGCAAGACGACCTTCGCCGGCAAGCTCGGCAAGTGGCTCAAGGACCAGGGCCACACGCCCCTCCTCGTCGCCGCGGACCTCCAGCGCCCCAACGCCGTCACCCAGCTCGAGGTCGTCGGCGAGCGCGCCGGTGTCCCCGTCTTCGCGCCCGAGCGCGGCAACATGGGCGGCCACGACGCGGTCCTCGACTCCGGCGAGGGCACCCGGTCGTTCGGCGATCCCGTCACCGTGTCGCGGATGGGCATCGAGCAGGCCCGGGCCAAGCAGTACGACGTCGTCATCGTCGACACCGCAGGCCGGCTCGCCGTCGACGCCAACCTCATGCAGCAGGCGTCCGACATCCGCTCGGCGATCGCGCCCGACGAGGTCCTCTTCGTCATCGACGCGATGATCGGCCAGGCGGCCGTCGAGACGGCCCAGGCCTTCCACGAGGGCGTCGCCTTCACCGGTGTCGTCCTGTCCAAGCTCGACGGCGACGCCCGCGGTGGTGCGGCCCTGTCGGTGGCCGAGATCACCGGCGAGCCGATCATGTTCGCCTCGACCGGTGAGAAGGTCACCGACGTCGAGGTCTTCCACCCGGACCGCATGGCGAGCCGCATCCTCGACATGGGTGACGTGCTGACGCTCATCGAGCAGGCCGAGCGCGCGTTCGACAAGCGCGAGGCCGACGAGATGGCCCGCAAGTTCCTCGCGGAGGAGGACTTCACCTTCGAGGACTTCCTCTCGCAGATGAACGCCATCAAGAAGATGGGCTCGCTCAAGTCGATGCTCAAGATGATGCCGGGCATGCAGGGGATGCGGGACCAGCTCGACGCCTTCGACGACCGTGAGTTCGACCGCGTCGAGGCCATGGTGCGCTCGATGACGCCCTTCGAGCGCACCCACCCCAAGCAGATCAACGGCTCGCGCCGCGCCCGCATCGCCAAGGGCTCCGGCGTCACGGTCACCGAGGTCAACCAGCTCCTCGAGCGCTTCGGCCAGGCCCAGAAGATGATGAAGTCGATGGCCCGCGGCGGCGGGGGTGGCCTTCCGGGCATGCCCGGCATCCCCGGCGCGGGCAAGCGCGGCAAGCAGCAGCAGCCGCAGCGCAAGAAGAGCAAGAGTGGCAACCCCGCCAAGCGGGCCGCCGAGGAGCGGGCTGCGGCGGAGAAGGCTGCCTCCGGGCGTGCCGCGTCGGCGGCCAGCGCCTTCGGGGCGCCGGGTGCGGGCGGCTCCAACGGCGCCGGTGCCGCCGAGGAGGACCCGCTGGCCGGCTTCGACCCGTCGAACCTCCCCAAGGGCTTCGAGAAGTTCCTCGGCGGTCGCTGAGGCACGGCGCGGCGAGGTGGCTCGGGCCGGACCCGGTGGCTTCTCCGGACGCCGAGGGACCGACGACGCCTCACGCCACCCCCATCACCACCACCCAGAACGCCGACTGATTCGCCACCTCATTTATCCGCCATCAGACGGCGGATCAGTCGGCGTGTGGTGCTGCCCCTACAACGGCAAGTGCCGCCTGATGCGCAGGCTGATCGGGTCGGGCATGCGCGATCCGATGCTCGTCCACATCCTCTGCGTCTTGACGTCGTCATCCACCGGCACGGGCACCCTCTGTTGCCCGGCGCCCGCTGCGGTCCCACCGTCGATCGCATGCAGCTCCCTGATGAGATCCGTGCCCTGTCCGACACCCAGCTAGGTGTCCTTTCGCGTACTCAGCTCCTGGAGGCCGGCGTCCCCGCCGGCCTGATCCGCTGGCAGAGCGCG
Source organism: Terrabacter sp. Ter38 (assembly GCF_024519435.1). Lineage (GTDB taxonomy): Bacteria > Actinomycetota > Actinomycetes > Actinomycetales > Dermatophilaceae > Terrabacter. The sequence continues at coordinate 621,726 of NZ_JALJRZ010000001.1, read as the reverse complement.
AGGCACTGGAGGTCGCTGCTGCCCGGCGTGCTGATGCTCAACACCGGTCAGCCGACCGACCGTCAACGGCTCGTCGCGGCTCAGTTGTACGCGGGTCCGGCTGCGTGGATGCGTGGCGACACGGCACTCGCCTGTCTGGGGTCGCGGTCAGTGGTCGGTGCACCCGTCAAGCTGTACGTGCCGTATCCCCAGCGCTCGCGTCGAGTCATGTGGGTGTCCATCGCCGCAACCAAACTCACCAACGAGCGCACCATCGAGCGCGACGGTGTCCGGATGTCGTGCCGCGCGCGTGCGATCGTCGATGCAGCGGCCGACGCAGTGGACGACCGCACTGCTCGGGCGATCATTGTCGGATCGGTACAGGAACGCTTCGTGCGCCTGTCCGACGTGCAGCACTGGGTTGGTGTCCGTCGCCGAAACGGCACTGTGCGACTGAAGGCCGCTCTTGCAGAGGCTGCCGCCGGGGCATGGTCCCTGCCAGAGGCCGAGCTCGCCGACATCTTGCGACACTCGCCGCAGACGGCCGGCATGTGGGCCAACCCTGAACTCAAGGACGGCGGGGGCAACCGGCTGACCACCCCCGACCTGTGGGCCGATGACGTCGGTCTGGCCGTGATGGTCCACTCGAGACGCTTCCACTCGGGGGTCCTCGACTGGGACGCGACGGTGCTCGCAGACCAGGATCTGCGTGACGCGGGAGTCGAGGTCGTGCCAGTAACGCCCAGCCTCATCAGCTCACGCCCTCGTGCCGCGCTCGAGGCGGTCCTGGCGGGACTAGAACGGGCGCGCCGGCGCCCCAGGCCCGACGTCGTGGCCACTCCGCTTGACACTGCGTGGGCAGCCTGACCTCGGGGGGACTGGCGTGCGTTCGCGCGTAACGGGTGCACGAACCGCCGACTGATCCGCTGTCTGGTCCGTTCTCGCCGTCAGTCGGCAGATCAGTCGGCGTGTGGAGTCGCCAGGGCTGCGCCAACTGCCGACTGATCCGCTGTCTGGTCCGTTCTCCCCATCAGTCCGCTGATCAGGCGGCGGACGGTCTCGGGTGTGCCCGGCCACCGTGGCATCTCGACGCCCGTGACGGTGCACGCCGGGCGGCATACGCTCGATGCGTGGTCACCACCGACGGACGCTCGCGGGTGCGGCTGCCCGACGGGCGGCGTGTCGACGTGTGGCGCGGCGGTGACCCGCAGGGCGTCCCGCTCGTCTTCTTCCACGGCACGCCGGGCGGCCGGCTGCAGGCCGCCCTCGGCGACGGGGCGGCCTCCCGCGCGGGCGTCCGGCTGGTCGCGTTCTCCCGTCCGGGCTACGGCGGCTCGACGGACGGACCCACGACGCTGACCTCCGTCGGGTCGGACGCCGGCTCAGTCGCGGACGCACTCGGGATCGACGCCTTCGCCGTGCTCGGCGTCTCCGGGGGAGGGCCGTATGCCGTCGCGGCCGCAGCCGTCCTGCCCGAGCGCGTGCGCGTGGTCGGGGTCGTCGCCGGGGTCGGGCCGCTGCTCGAGCTCGACCCGTCCGCGGCCCGCGACCCCGCCGTCCGCGCGGCGCTCGCCGGCGACCTCGACGCGGCGGTCACCCTCCAGGACGGCGCGATGACCGACGGGGGAGGGCGGCGCGGATCGGGTGCTCGGGCGACGGTCCGCGTGGGCGGCTTCGAGTCGCCCGAGATCCTCGAGCCGTGGACCGGCAGCGGCCGCCCCGGAGTGCCCTCCTACCGCGGGGTATCGCGGGACGCGCTCGCCTTCACGGCCGGCTGGGACGTCGACCTCGGGGACGTCCGCGCCCCGGTCCACCTCTGGTACGGCGACCATGACCGGACGGTCGGGCTCGAGCACGGGCAGTGGCTGCACGCCCACCTGCCGACCTCGCGGCTCGTCGTCCGGGAGGGCGCCGGACACCTCTCGACGCTCCTGGCGCACTGGGCGGACGTCCTCACGGATCTGGCGCGCGACGGAGGTTAGGGTCGGTGCCATGAGTGCACCGGTGCTCCACGTCCGCGGTCGGGTGCTCGTCGGTCCCGACGACGTCGTCGACGAGCTGTGGGTCATCGGGGGACGTGTGTCGTTCACGCCGCCGAGCGACGGGAGCGACGTGCAGACGCTCGAGGGCTGGGTGCTGCCGGGCCTCGTCGACGCCCACTGCCACGTCGGTCTGGGGCCGCACGGCGGCGTGCCGCGCGAGGTGGCCGAGCAGCAGGCGATCACCGACCGTGACCGCGGCACGCTGCTCATCCGCGACGCGGGGCAGCCCGGCGACACGCACTGGGTCGACGACCGCGACGACCTGCCCAAGATCATCCGCGCCGGTCGCCACATCGCCCGCACCCGGCGCTACATCCGCAACTACGCCCACGAGGTCGAGGAGCACGAGCTCGTCCGCCACGTCCGGCTCGAGGCTCACCGTGGCGACGGGTGGGTCAAGCTCGTCGGCGACTGGATCGACCGCGACGTCGGCGACCTCGCGCCGAGCTGGTCGCGACAGGCCGTCGCCGACGCGGTCGCGGCCGCGCACGAGGAGGGGGTCCGCGTCACGGCGCACTGCTTCGGCGAGGAGTCCCTGCGCGACCTCGCCGCCGCCGGCATCGACTGCATCGAGCACGCGACCGGCCTGCGCGAGGACTCCATCGACACCTTCGCCGCCCAGGGCATCGCCATCGTGCCGACCCTCGTCAACATCGCGCAGTTCCCCGACCTCGCGGAGCCGGCGAAGGCGAAGTTTCCCGACTACCACCGCCACATGCTCGACCTGCACGAGCGGCGCTACGCCACGGTCGGCGCGGCGCACGAGGCCGGCGTGCCGATCTACGTCGGCACCGACGCCGGTGGCAGCCTCCCGCACGGTCTCGTCGCACAGGAGATGGTCGAGCTGACGAAGGCTGGCCTCACGAACGCCGAGGTCGTCGCGGCCGCGACGTGGGGTGCGCGCGAGTGGCTCGGACGCCCCGGGATCGTCGAGGGGGAGGACGCCGACCTCGTCGTCTACGCCGCCGACCCGATCGCCGACGTCACCGTCGTCGGCGACCCGCAGGGTGTCGTGCTGCGAGGTCGCGTTGTCGTCTGAGCACCGGCCCGAGCCCGCCGCCGACGAGCCGCCCCTCAGCGCCGTGGGAGAGCGCGTGGAGGTGCGTCCCCCGTCGACGGCCGACATCGAGTCGTATGCCGCAGCCGTGACCCTCTCGGAACGGCGCCTCGCGGACTTCGCGATGCCGAACCCGCACAACCTCCCGGTCGTCATCGACAACCAGTCGCCGACCTACCGGACCTTCATGGTGCACGCGCTCGACCCCGAGGGCTCGCACGGCCTCGTCGGGCGGATCAACGTCGCGAACGTCGTCGAGGGGGCCTTCCGCAGCGCGACCGTGGGCTACGACTCCTACGACCCGTATGCCGGCCGCGGGCTCTTCGTCGAGGGCGTGCGTCTCACGCTCGACGTCGTCTTCGCCGACCAGCCGCACGGGATGGGCCTGCACCGCGTCGAGGCGAACATCCAGCCGGCCAACCATCGCTCGGCCGGGCTCGTGCGCTCGCTCGGCTTCGTCCACGAGGGCTTCTCGCGCGACTTCCTGCACCTGCCCGGCATCGACGGGCGGCGGGATTGGCGCGACCACGACCGCTTCACCCTGCTGTCCACCGACTGGCCGGCCGTGCCCTACCGACCGCACGGGCACCGCCGCATCGCCTGCGTCGTGAGCGGTTCGGGGTCCACGGCCTTCGGCGCCTACGGCGGCACGAGCCTCGCCTCGGCCCTGGCAGCCGAGCTCGGGATCCCGCTCTACTCCGCGTCCGTCGTCGAGAGCACGGCGACGCTCTTCGAGCTGCTCCGAGTCTCACCCGTCGGCGGGGTCGTCGAGTGCCGGCTCGGTGCCCCGGAGCTGCGGATGGGCCTGGCCCGCGCGGGCTTCGAGCCCGCCGGAGTGCCGGTCCTCGAGGGCGCCACCGACGTGTCCCGTCGCGAGGTCGTGCGCCACGCCCTCGCCGTCCGCGCGGCCCACGCGGCCCACGCGGCCCACGCCTGAGGGTGCGGACGGCATACGCCACCGGGCGGACGGATCGGGCGCCTTCGCTCACTGCGGGGTGCGTGTCCGGAGCACCCCTTCGGGTCTGGCAGAATGGAGGGCTGTACCCGTCCGGCCGCTCCAGGCTGGACCGGACGCCTACACACCGAGCGTCGGCACCCCGGCTGAACCCAGCCGGTCTCGCCGCGCTCACTACTGGTTGAGGAGACCGCCACCATGGCAGTCAAGATCCGTCTGAAGCGCATGGGCAAGATCCGTGCACCGTTCTACCGCGTCGTCGTCATGGACTCGCGCACCAAGCGCGACGGCCGTGCCATCGAGGAGATCGGCAAGTACCACCCCACCGAGCAGCCGTCGCTCATCGACATCGACATCGAGCGCGCGCACTACTGGCTCGGCCAGGGCGCGCAGCCGACCGAGGCCGTCGCGGCGCTCATCAAGATCGTCGACGAGGGCAAGCTCCAGACCAAGGAGCCGAAGACCCCGAAGAAGGACCTCTACGAGGCCGCGATCGCCGCTGCCGGCGGCAAGAACGACGCCGGCACCGACGGCCAGACGCCCCGCAAGAAGGCCGCCAAGAAGGCCGAGCCCAAGGCTGAGGCCAAGGCCGACGAGGCCAAGGCCGACGAGGCCAAGACCGACGAGGCGACCGAGGCTCCGGCCGAGGCTGCCGGCGACGACGCCGCGAAGGCCGAGGCCTGAGCATGCTCGAGGAGGCGCTCGAGCACCTCGTCAAGGGCATCGTCGACCACGACGAGGACGTCGTCGTGGTCCGCAAGGAGCTGCGCCGCGGTGAGCTGCTCGAGGTCCGGGTCCACCCCGACGACCTCGGCCGCGTCATCGGCCGCTCCGGCCGCACGGCGAGTGCACTGCGCACCGTCGTCGGCGCCCTCGCGGGCAACAACAACGTGCGCGTCGACATCGTCGACACCGACCGCGTGCGCTGAGCGCCGACTCTGACAGAGTCACCGAGAGGGGCGTCCCGGACCACCGGGGCGCCCCTCTCGTGTCCCCGCGTCCGACCTTCGCGCACGGGTCTCCGACCGCCACCAAACCTGAGAGGATTCGGCCCATGAACGTCGTCCTCGCCCGCATCGGCAAGCCCCACGGTCTGCGGGGAGAGGTGACCGTCCAGCTGCACACCGACGACCCCGAGACCCGCTTCGCGGTCGGCACCGTCATCGAGACCGAGGCCGAACCGGGGTCCGGCGTGCCCACCACGCTGACCATCACGTCGACGCGCGTGCACCGCGGCATCTGGCTCATCACCTTCGAGGAGATCCCCGACCGCAGCGGCGCCGAGAGCCTGCGCGGCACGCGGCTCGTGCTGCCCGAGTCGAACCCCCAGGTCGAGGACGAGGCCTTCTACGAGGAGGACCTCGTCGGGCTCGAGGCCCGCGACCCGAGCGGCGAGAAGGTCGGCACCGTGAGCGGACTCGAGATCGGTCCCGCACAGGACCGGCTCGTCCTCACGCTCACCGACGGCGTTACGGCCTACGTCCCGTTCGTCAAGCGCATCGTGCCCGTCGTCGCCGAGGACCACGTCGTCGTCGATCCGCCGCCCGGCCTCTTCGACCTCTACCGTGAGGGCACCGAGTGACCGTGCCCCACCCGCGTCGCGACACGCATCCGGCCATGCGCGTCGACGTCATCTCGATCTTCCCCGACTACCTCGCCGCGCTCGACCTGTCGCTCATCGGCAAGGCGCGCGAGGACGGCCTCCTCGACGTCCGCGTCCACGACCTGCGGGACTTCACGCACGACCGGCACCGCACCGTCGACGACACCCCGTACGGCGGGGGAGCCGGCATGGTCATGAAGGCCCAGCCCTGGTCCGAGGCGCTCGACCATGTTCTCGCCCAGGACAACCCGTCGCAGGCGAAGCCCCGGCTGATCGTCCCGGGGCCCGGTGGGCAGCCGTTCACCCAGGCGCTCGCGCGCGAGCTCGCCGACGAGCCGTGGCTCGCCTTCGCCTGCGGACGCTACGAGGGCATCGACGAGCGCGTCTACGACCACGCCCGAGAGGACCTCGGGCTGGAGGTATCGGTCGTGAGCCTCGGCGACTACGTCCTCAACGGCGGCGAGGTGGCGGTCCTCGCCATGGTCGAGGCCGTCGGCCGACTCGTGCCCGGCGTCATCGGCAACGCCGAGTCGCTCGTCGAGGAGTCGCACCAGGACGGGCTGCTCGAGTACCCCATCTACACCAAGCCCGCCTCGTGGAACGGCCGCGACGTCCCGCCGGTCCTCCTCTCGGGCAACCACGGCGTCATCGCCGCCTGGCGGCACGAGCAGCGCCTGGCACGCACGGCGGCGCGGCGGCCCGACCTGCTCCACGCCTCGCACGTCGCCCCCGACGGCGGTGACGTCGTCATCAGCGCCGCGACGCCGGGGGACGTGCCCGAGCTCGCCGTGCTCATGCGTGCGTGCTGGGTCCAGGAGGCCGTCGCCAACGACACGCTCGACGTCCCGGCCCTGCACGAGAGCCTCGACGACGTCCGGGCGAGCCTCGGGACGACGCAGACGTGGGTCGCACGGAGCGGCGGCCGCCTCGTCGGAGCCGTCCGCACGAGCGCGGGGGCGTCCGACGACGACTGGTTCGTCGGGCGCCTCTGCGTCGTCCCCGACCTCCAGGGTCGTGGACTCGGCCGACGCCTCCTCGAGCACGCCGAGTCGACGGCGCCGGACGGCATACGCACGTTCACGCTGCACACGGGCGCGCGCAGCACCGACAACCTGCGGATGTACAAGAAGGCCGGCTACCGCCTCGTCGACGCGGCCGCGCCGATCCCGGGCGCGGTCACCCTCGTCAAGCGCCGCCGCCACTGACGGGCCGGGGGCGCCTCAGGAGACCAGCGCCACGCCGAGGTCGGTGGGGAGCAGGAGGCGACGGCGGATCAGCGCCGCCTGCACCCCGGCCGTGATCGACTGCGTCGCCATGATGGCGAAGAGGACGAGCACCTGTGCCGTGGCCGCCTGCACCGCACTCCCGCCACCGAGCATGACGCCGATGAAGGCACCGGGCAGCGTGACGATGCCCGAGGTGCGCACCTGGTCCAGGCTCGGCACGATGCCCTCGGGCACCCGTCGGGCGATGATCTCGTCGATGGCCTGGCTCGAGGTGAGTCCCAGCGACAGCGACGCCTCGTACTGCCCGTGCTCCTCGCGCAGCGCCGCGAAAGTCCGCCGCCCGACGAGCGTGTGCACCGTCATCGTGTTGCCGATGACGATGCCGGCGACCGGGATCACGGCGATCCCCGTCAGCGGGACCGCGCCCGTGGCGAGCACGATGGCGACGACGGGCACGACGCCACAGGCCATGGCCGCCGCAGCCCACGGCCACGTGCGTGGCGCACCGACCCGCTTGGACGTCGTCGCCACCGCCATGGCGAACATGGCACCCACGGCGAGGAACGACAGCCACAGCGACCCGACGACGGCGGTGATGACGAGCGCCACGAGGGAGAGCTGGACGACCGCCCGGGCGCCGGCGATCGCCGACTGGCGTCCCAGACCCACGCCGCTCAGCCGGTTGGCGAGCAGCGTCACGACGAGCAGGACGGCGAGACAGAGGTACACGGGCCAGCCCGGGGAGACGTCCACGGGCCCACGCTAGGGCACCGAGGGTCGGCGCCACCGCTGCCGATTTCTGGTATGCCGTGTGCTCTGGCAGACTTGCTCCTTGCGTCCGGCACACGACGGCCCCTGCCACAGGGGGAGTCGGGTCACCACCAGTTCGACCCAGATCCACCGGTGACTCGACGCGGCCCGACGGACGCGACCCACACCTTTGTGACGAGGTGGCCTGTGGCACCCAGGAAAGCGAAGCATCATGCACACGTTTGACGACATCAACGCGGCATCGCTGCGCTCGGACGTTCCCGACTTCCGCGCCGGCGACACCCTCAAGGTCCACGTCAAGGTCATCGAGGGCACGCGCTCGCGTGTCCAGGTGTTCCAGGGCATCGTCATCCGTCGCCACGGTGGCGGCATCGGCGAGACGTTCACGGTCCGCAAGATCTCCTTCGGTGTCGGCGTCGAGCGCACCTTCCCGGTGCACACCCCCGTCATCGACAAGATCGAGGTCATGACGCGCGGTGACGTCCGTCGCGCGAAGCTCTACTACCTGCGCGGTCTGCGCGGCAAGGCTGCCAAGATCCGCGAGAAGCGCGACAGCATCCCGTCCAAGACCGGCGCGAAGAGCTGACGACCTGCTGACGCAGACGTCCGTCCAGTAACGCGAGGCGCGGTGGACCCCGAGCGGGCCGTTCCGGAACGATCCGGAACGTCCCAGCAGGCGGGGTCCGCCGCGCCTTCGTCGTGTGCGGACGACGTCGCGACGTCGCCGTCGCCGTCGGGGGCCGGCGATGGCCGGCACACCCCCGCGGCGCATGCCGCCGCGCGACGTCACCGGTGGCTGCTCGGCCCCGCGCTGCTCCTGCTCGCGATCGTCGTCGTCCGGGCCTTCCTCGTGACGCCCTTCGGCATCCCGAGCGAGTCGATGCAGGACACGCTCCTCATCGGCGACCGGATCCTCGTCAGCCGCACCACGACGCCGGCCGACCTCCAGCGCGGCGACATCATCGTCTTCGACGCCTCCCAGGCGTTCCACCTGCGGGTGCCCGAGCGCGGCATGGTGCAGACCCTCGTCGAGGCCGTCCAGAGCCTCGCCGGCAAGGGCCAGCCCACCGACTACGTCAAGCGGATCATCGGTCTGCCGGGCGACCGCGTCCGGTGCTGTGCGACTGACGGACGGCTCGAGGTCAACGGCGTCGCCGTCAGCGAGCCCTACGTCGCACCGGGCCAGACACCGAGCGCCCTGGCCTTCGACGTGAGGGTGCCCGCCGACCGCTTCTGGGTCATGGGCGACAACCGCGGCTCGTCCTCCGACTCCCGTGCGCACCTCGGCGATCCGGGCGGCGGCATGGTGCCGGGTGACGACATCATCGGCAAGGTTTGGGTGCGATACTGGCCGCTCGGTCGGCTCGGATCGGTCGACCAAGGACAAATTGCCTCCGTCCCACGAAATGGTGAGTGATGTCGCAGTACACCGGACGCCCCGAAGACCCGACGCGCGGGCGCGGTGCTGACGACACCGACGGTGACCTCGACGACGACCTCGACGACGACTACGACGACGAGCCCCGCGGTTTCGGCGCCACGCTCTTCGCCGGCGTCAAGGAGCTCGTCATCGTCGTCGTGCTCGCGATGGCGCTGTCCTTCGTCGTCAAGACCTGGCTCTTCCAGGCCTTCTACATCCCGTCCGGGTCGATGGAGAACACCCTCGTCAAGGACGACCGCGTCATCGTCAGCAAGCTGACGCCCGGACCGCTCGACCTCAAGCGCGGCGACGTCGTCGTCTTCGAGGACCCCGGCGTGCCCACCCCGTGGCTCGGCGACCTCGAGGAGCAGCACAGCACCGTCGGTGGCCCCTTCCACGACGCCCTCGTCTTCGTCGGCCTGCTGCCCGAGGACTCCGAGAACCACCTCATCAAGCGCGTCATCGGCCTGCCGGGCGACCACGTCCAGGCCGACGGCGACACCGGCAAGCTCAAGGTCAACGGCGTCGAGATCACCGAGCCCTACGTCAAGCCCGGCGACTACCCGAGCGAGGGCAAGAAGTTCGACATCACGGTGCCCGCGGGGCGCGTCTGGGTCATGGGAGACCACCGCAGCGACTCCTCGGACAGCCGCTGGCACGACGACGGCACCGGGGCGACGGGCTCGGTGCCGATGGACAAGATCGTGGGTCGCGCCCTCTTCGTCGTCTGGCCGATCGACCACGTGACGTGGCTCGGCGTTCCCGAGCGCACCTTCTCGCAGGTCCCGACGCCGACGACGCCGTCGACGACCCCGACGACGAAGGCCACGGTCAACCCCAGCCAGAGCGGCAAGCCGAGCGCCACGACGACGAAGGCCGCGGCGGGCTGAGCCGCTCGAGCAGCACCATGGCACGCCCCGCCCCCTCCAAGAAGCCATCGCTGCGCGTCGAGCGCGCCCTGCAGCGATCCGGTCACCGACTCCTCGCCGGCATGGACGAGGTGGGCCGCGGTGCGCTCGCCGGGCCGGTCAGCGTCGGCATCGTCGTCATCGACGAGACCGTGCGCTCGGCGCCGATCGGCGTCAAGGACTCCAAGCTCCTGACCGAGCGCGCTCGCACGGTCCTCGTGCCGCGCATCCAGCGCTGGGCCGTGGCCCACGCCGTCGGGCACGCGAGCCCTGACGAGATCGACGAGATCGGCATCATGGGGGCGTTGCGCCTCGCCGGGACGCGGGCGCTGGCGGGCCTGGGGGTCGTGCCGGACCTCGTCATCCTCGACGGCAACCACGACTGGCTGACGGCCCCGACCGAGGTGGGGCTCTTCGCCTTCGCCGAGGACTCCTCGCCGACCACGCCGCCGGTGACGACGATGATCAAGGCCGACCTGAAGTGTTCGTCGGTCGCGGCCGCGAGCGTGCTGGCCAAGGTCGAGCGCGACGACATGATGGTGGCACTCTCGGCCGACCACCCGGCATACGGCTGGTCGCTCAACAAGGGCTACTCCGCGCCCGAGCACATGGACGCGCTGGCGCGTCTGGGCCCGTGCGAGCTGCACCGCCGCTCGTGGCGCCTGCCCGGCGTGTACGTGGGCGAGCCGGTCGAGGTGTTGAATGAGGGGACGGAGTCGTTCGCTCCGGCGCCCATCACGGCAGAGCAGACAGGGACGGCAATCAGGTGAGTTCGGAAGATCTCGAGAAGTACGAGACCGAGATGGAGCTCCAGCTCTACAAGGAGTACCGCGACGTCGTCGGCCTCTTCACCCACGTCGTCGAGACCGAGCGCCGCTTCTACCTCGCCAACTCGGTCGACGTGAAGGTGCGCAGCGACGGTGGTGAGGTCTTCTTCGACGTCACCATGGCCGACGCCTGGGTCTGGGACATCTACCGTCCCGCGCGGTTCGTCAAGAACGTGCGGGTCGTGACGTTCAAGGACGTCAACGTCGAGGAGCTGCCCAAGCCCGACATCAAGCTCCCGGAGAACGGCGACTTCAGCTGAGCCGTCGGGCGTCGTCCACACCCCCTCGCTGATCGCGTATGCCGTCCACAGCCTCACGCTGACCGGTGTCCTCGCCGGGTCGGAGCCGGGAGGGTGGTCGTCATGGACCTCTCCACCCGCGCCCTCGGCGACTACGGCGAACGGCTCGCCTGCCGCCACCTGATCGCTCAGGGCCTGACGATCATCGACCGCAACTGGCGCTGCGTGCGCGGCGAGATCGACGTCGTCGCCGTCGACGGCCGCGAGCTCGTCGTCTGTGAGGTCAAGACCCGCACGAGCGAGGCCTTCGGCGCGCCGTTCGAGGCCGTGACGTGGCGCAAGCAGCGCCGGCTGCGGCGACTGGCGGGGCTCTGGCGCGACGAGCACGACGAGCTCGCGCGCGGGCTCGCGCTGCGCATCGACGTCATCTCGATCCTGCGTCCGCGCTCGGGACGGGCCAGTCTCCAGCACCTGCGCGGGGTGTGCTGATGGGCACCGGCCTCGGTCGCACGCGGTCGGTCGGGCTGCGTGGGGTGCACGGGTTCGTCGTCGATGTCGAGGCGCACGTGACGCCCGGCCTGCCCGGCTTCGCGATCAGCGGGCTAGGGGACTCGGCGGTCAAGCAGTCGTCCGACCGGATCAAGGCTGCCGCCGCCCTCATCGACGACATGCCGGTCAGCCAGCGTCGCGTCACCGTCAACCTCTCGCCCGCTGGTGAGCGCAAGATCGGCACCGGCTTCGACCTGGCCATCTTCGTCGCGGTCGCCGCCGCGATGCGGCTGGTGCCACCCACGGTCGTGCGCGACCTCGTGCACATCGGCGAGGTGGGCCTCGACGGGACGGTGCGACCCGTCCCCGGCGTACTGCCCCTGGTCCGGGCGGCCGCGATGACGGGGGTGCGTCACGTCGTCGTCCCCGTCGCCAACGCCGGCGAGGCGCGTCTCGTCTCGGGCGTCCGCGTCCATCCCGTGGCCGACGTGACCGAGCTGGTTCGGCGCTACGAGGCGCTGGGCAAGGGCCGGGCGGTCGACGAGGTCCCGGTGCCGCTCGTCGTGCCGCCGGCTCCCGAGCCGGTGCGGGACCTCAGCGAGGTCGTGGGCCAGGCCGACGCCAAGCTCGCCCTCGAGATCGCGGCGGCCGGCGGGCACCACCTGCTGCTCGCCGGTCCACCCGGCGCCGGCAAGACGATGCTCGCGGAGCGGCTGCCGGGTCTGCTGCCGGCCCTCGACGAGGCCGAGTCGATGGAGGTCACGGCGATCCACTCCGTCCTGGGTGCGCTCGGCGCCGGTGAGGACGCGCGCCTCATCTCGAGACCACCGTTCGTCGCGCCGCACCACGGCGCGTCACAGGCAGCCGTCATCGGTGGCGGCAGCGGACACATCCGGCCCGGCGCCATCACCCAGGCTCACCGAGGTGTCCTGTTCCTCGACGAGACCCCCGAGTTCGACAAGGGGGTGCTGCAGTCGCTGCGCACGCCGCTCGAGCGCGGGTCCGTCTCCATCGCCCGCGCCCAGGAGACGGTGACGTTCCCGTCACGCTTCCAGCTCGTCCTCGCCGCGAACCCGTGCCCGTGCGGCAACGGGTGGGGCAAGGGTCTCGACTGCACGTGCACGCCGCTCATGCGCCGCTCCTACTTCGGGAAGCTGAGCGGTCCGCTCCTCGACCGGGTCGACCTGCAGGTCCACGTCCAGCCGCCGGGCCTGTCGATGGCGGGGGCACCTGCAGGCGAGTCCACGACATCGGTGGCCGCGCGGGTGGCCGGGGCGCGCGAGGCCCAGGGCGAGCGCTGGCGCGAGGTGCTCGAGCGCCGTCGCGGGGTCAACGCCGACGTCCCGGGCTCGGTCCTGCGCGGTCGGCCGTGGCGCCTCCCCACCTCGGCGACGACCACGCTCGACCGCGCCCTCGAGAGCGGGTCGCTCAGCCTGCGCGGCTACGACCGCACCCTGCGCTGCGCCTGGACCATCGCCGACGTCATGGGGCTCCAACGCCCCGGGCGTGAGGAGGTCGACCTCGCACTGTCGCTGCGCCACCGGGCCGGGGTGGCCGCGTGAACGCGCGTGGCCGGGACCGCGGGTCGGCTCACGGCCGTCGTCCGGGCTCCGTGCAGGCGGTGTGCCGTGGACGCTGACCGGTTCGCCCGCGCGGCGCTGTCGCGTCTCGCAGAGCCGTGCGACAAGGAGGTGCCGGGTCTCATCGAGGAGCTCGGGGCGGTCGAGACGTTCGAGCGCATCCGCGCCGGGCGGGGCAGCTTGACCCGGTTCCAGGCGCGGCTCGCCACCCTCGACACCGAGCGTGACCTCGACATCGCGGCGAAGGTCGGCGCGCGGGTCGTCGTGCCCGGCGACGACGAGTGGCCGCAAGGGCTCGAGCAGATCCGCGTACCGCCCTACTGCCTCTGGGTCCGCGGACCGCTCGATCTCGCCGAGACGGTGGAGCGGTCCGTCGCGATCGTCGGCTCACGGACCGCCACCGGCTACGGAGAGCAGGTCGCCGCCGACCTCGCGGCCGGCGTCGCACGGAGAGGATGGGCCGTCGTGTCCGGCGCTGCGTTCGGCATCGACGGAAGTGCCCACCGCGGTGCCCTGGCCGTCGACGGCGCCACGGTCGCCGTCCTCGCCGGAGGGGTGGAGCGGCCCTATCCCTCGGCGCACGCCACCCTCATCTCACGGATCGCCCGCGACGGACTCGTCGTGTCGGAGGTGGCCCCCGGGTCGGCGCCGATGAAGTCACGGTTTCTTGCCCGCAACCGGCTCATCGCCGGGATGACGCGCGGCACGATCGTCGTCGAGGCCGACCTCCGCTCCGGCTCGCGCAACACCGTCAAGCACGCGATCGAGGCCGGCCGCCACGTCGGCGCCGTGCCCGGTCCGACCACGTCGATGACGTCGGCCGGCTGTCACCAGGAGATCCGCGACGGCCGGGCGGTCCTCGTCACGAGTGCCGACGAGGTCATCGACCTCGTGGGTGACCTCGGCGACGACGCGTGCGAGCCGGCCCGCGGGCCGGTCCGGCCGGAGGACGACCTGCCACCGCTCGATGCGTCGGTCCTCGAGGTCGTGCCCTTCCGTTCCGGCCTGACCCTCGACGCCATCGTCCGCCAGGTCGCCCTCGCGCCGCTCATGGTTCGGGCGGCGCTCGGACGCCTCGAGCGGCTGGGCCTCGTGACCGAGTCCGCCGGCACCTGGCGCAAACGCCCCCAGCCCCGCACAGCCAGGCCCTGAGCCCACGCCGCCACTCGAGTGAGCGACCCGTCTCCGTCGACTCGGCGTCATGGCTGATGTCGGAGCAGTACTTGCCTAACCCCCCGCGCTTTGCGATGGTGCGGGAGTGACGGATGTGGTCAAGGCGGTACCAGACGTGCTCGGGCGGCACTCGGAGCTGCTCCACGCGTACTCCCGTCACCTCGGCGCCGAGCGGGGCCGCTCGGTCCACACCCGGCGGGCCTACCTCGGCGACGTCCGGCACCTGCTGACCTTCGCCGCTGCCCGCGGGATCGACGAGATCGGCGACCTGCGCATCGGTGACCTCCGGGCGTGGCTGGGGGTCCAGGCCGACGCAGGTGCCGCCCGCGCCACGATCGCGCGCCGCGCCGCCTCTGCGCGCACCTTCCTCCGGTGGGCCGAGCACACCGGACGCATCCCCACGGATCCGTCTCTGCGCCTCGTCGCACCGAAGCGGCATGCCACGCTTCCGGGCGTCCTTCGTCAGGACGAGGCCAGCGAGATGCTCGACCTCGCCGCCACCCGAGCCGACGACGAGGACCCGATCCACGTGCGCGACCGCGCCATGCTCGAGCTGTTGTACGCGAGCGGCATCCGAGTGGGTGAGCTCGCCGGGCTCGACATCGACGAGCTCGACCTGGCGCAAGGCGTCGTGCGCGTCATGGGCAAGGGTGCCAAGGAGCGCGTCGTGCCGTTCGGCGCCCCGGCCGGCCGCGCCATCGAGGCGTGGCTCGCTGTCCGGTCGCGGCTGGTCGGCGAGCACTCTGGATCTGCGCTGTTCCTCGGGAGGCGGGGTCGGCGGGTCGATGCCCGGCAGGTCCGGTCCGTCGTGCACGAGCTGCTCTCGCACCTGCCCGACGCGCCGGACCTCGGTCCGCACGGTCTGCGTCACAGCGCTGCCACGCACCTGCTCGAAGGCGGCGCGGACCTCCGCATGGTGCAGGAGATCCTCGGTCACGCGAGCCTCGCGACGACGCAGATCTACACGCACGTCTCCGTCGACCGGCTGCGGCGCAGCTACGCGCAGGCCCACCCGCGGGCCTGAGTCGTGGGTCCGCGCCGCTAGGGGAGCGGCAGCAGGACGACCGGCGCCCGACCCACGAACGACAGCGGGTCGAGGTAGGTCTCACCACTCAGCACGCCCCAGTGCAGGCAGGTGCGGGGCGCGCAGTGTCCCGGAGTCGACGTCACGACGCCGACCCGGTCCCCGCGAGCCACCGCCGTGCCCGCCGGTGCGGCCGCGGCGGCCGGCTCGAAGGTGCTCCTCAGTCCTCCGTCGTGCCCGACGACGACGACCGCGCGTCCCGCGATGACGCCGGTCCAGGAGATCCGACCCGCTGTCGGGGCCGTGACGGACTGGCCCAGCGTGGCGGCGAGGTCGACACCGCGGTGGCCGGGCAGCCACGGCTGGTCGGGACGGTCGAACCGCCGCACCACCTCCGGGGGCGGGTCGAGCGGCCATGCCCAGCGAGCCGAGGTCGTCGGGGAGGGGAGTGGCCCCCCAGCGGAGACCGGCGTCCCCGACGTGGCTGGCACCGAGCTCATGCTCGTCACGGACGCCGTTGCGAGGACGGCGGTGAGCAGGGCGGAACCGATCGACATGGCCTCATGGTCGTCCGGGTTCAGCAGGGACATCCGGTCCGTCAGAGCACCTGTGGACGACGGTCGTGTCTCCCGAGGACATGTGGACAGCGGCCGGCTGCGTGGCCGGTGGGGGCGGAGCGGCCACTCGAGTCCGACGGGGTGCTCACTCGAGCGGCTGGCGCACTCGCTCGATGGTCAGGGGGTGGTGGGCGCCGGCGACGTGGTCCGGGTGCCCGCGGCGGCGAGGCGTCGACTGGCCTCGAGCAGCACCTCGTCCTTCTTGCAGAAGGCGAAGCGCACCAACGTGCGCGCCGCCTCCTGGTCGTCGTGGAAGACGGACACCGGCACCCCGACCACCCCGGCCAGGTCCGGCAGGCGGCGGGCGAACTCCAGCCCGTCAACGGCACCGAGCGGAGCGGCGTCCGCGATGACGAAGTACGTGCCCGACGGGCGGGCCACCTGCAGACCGGACGCCTCGAGCGCCGAGCACAGCAGGTCTCGCTTGGCCTGGAGCGACTCCCGCAGGCCGGCATACACCTCGTCGCCGAGCCCGAGGGCGAGGGCGACGGCCGGCTGGAACGGTCCGGACGCGACGTACGTGAGGAACTGCTTGACGGTGCGCGCCGCCGCCACCGCCTCGGCAGGACCAGAGAGCCACCCGACCTTCCAGCCCGTGGCCGAGAACGTCTTGCCGCCCGAGCTGATCGTGATGGTGCGGTCGGCCATGCCGGGCAGCGTCGCCATCGGCACGTGCTCAGCGTCGTCGAAGACGAGGTGCTCGTAGACCTCGTCGGTGACGACCCACGCGTCGTGCTCGCGCGCGAGCGACGCCACGAGCTCGAGCTCGGCCCGAGTGAAGACCTTCCCCGTCGGGTTGTGCGGCGTGTTGAGCAGCACGAGACGGGTCCGCGACGAGAACGCCGCCCGCAGGGACACCTCGTCGACCGCGAAGTCGGGGAAGCGGAGCACCGACGTGCGCCGGGTCGCTCCCGCGAGGGCGATCGTGGCGGCGTACGAGTCGTAGTAGGGCTCGAACGTGACGACCTCGTCGCCCGGTTCGCAGAGCGCGAGGACGACCGACGCGATGGCCTCGGTGGCGCCTGCGGTGACGAGCACCTGCGTCGACGGGTCGAGACGGATCCCGTAGAAGCGCTCCTGGTGCGCAGAGACCGCCGCGAGCAGCTCCGGGACCCCGGGGCCCGGCGGGTACTGGTTGCGGCCACCGTCGATCGCGGCCTTCGCCGCCTCGAGCATCTCGCGAGGGCCGTCCGTGTCGGGGAAGCCCTGCCCCAGGTTGATGGCACCGGTCCGGTTCGCGAGCGCCGACATCTCGGCGAAGATCGTCGGCCCGAAGGGCTGCATGCGCGAGATCAGCGGCGAGCTCATGGCCCGAGCGTAACCACGAGCGGAGCCGGCCACGGGTAGAGCCCCCGCCGGGCACCGGCGGGGGCTCTGGCGTCCGCAGCGGCTGTGGAGGGGTCCTTGCCGCGGACGTGGGTCGAGATCCCACCCGGTCAGGGGGTCCTGGTGGGATCTCCACCCCCACCATCGCGCGCAGGCCGACAGCGTTACGCCCCGTCTCACCGTCGGCACGGCAGACCCGAGGGCGTATGCCGTCCGGCCGGCTCAGGAGGCCGCCGCGGCACCCAGCCCGCACCCGGTGACGCGGTAGAGGGTGTAGTCCCCGTCGGTCCGCACGGGCTCGACGCCGTCGACCTCGGCGAGGTTCTCGAGCCCGGACGAGCGCTCCGGGCGGTCGAGCCAGTAGACGTGCGTGGAGTCGATGGCCCAGCGGACGTCGTGGCGCGCCATCGCCGCGCAGACGTCCGGCCGGTTCGCCATGTCGTCGAAGCCGGTGCCGATGACGATCTCGTCGCCGGTCGTGGGGATGGGGATGGAGCGGTAGAGCGTGTTGGTGCCGAACAGCGGCCACATGAGCGGTGAGCCGTTCTCGGGGCGGCCGACGACACCTTGGCCGGGCGGGATGAGGGCGTTGAGCCGGCGCAACGAGTCCTGCGCCTCGAACGACAGGATGACCTTCTGCGGCTCGTCGGGCTGGAAGAAGCCGGTGAGCATCCGCTCACGGGTGGCCCCGTTGAGCCCGAGCGTGAGGACCGGGATGACGAGCACCGCGACGAGCCCGACGACGGCGGGCCGCGACCCGAGTCCGGGCACCTTGCGCAGCAGCTCGCGCAGGGCCGGGGCGGCCGCGGCGACGAGGACGACGCCGGGGACGGCGGCGAGCGAGGCGAGCCGGACCTTGTCGTTGTACCAGTAGCCCGTGATGAGGGAGGTCCACGACATCGTCGACGACGCCGCCATGACGTAGAGGACGACGACGGCGCCCCACATGGCCACGACCGGCAGCGCGGCCCTGGCGCGCAGCGCGATCCAGCCGATCCCGAGGGTGATGAGCACGACGAGGCCCCAGAGCACGTCGGGGATCTGCAGTCGGCCGCCGACGACCTCGACGAGGGCGGTCCAGAACGACACGCGGTCCTTCCACTCGTAGGACTGGGTCGAGGCGAGCTGGGCCGACACGACGGGGGCGGCCACGAGCCCAGCCACTCCGACGACGGCGACGATGGCGAGGTCGCGAGCGACCACCCACCACGAGACGTGGTGCAGCAGCCCCGCCCGCACCCTCGCGGTGACGAACCAGACGAGCGCGAAGAGCACGAGGGCCACGAGCGCGTTGGGCTGGATCATGGCGAGGCCGGGCATGGCGGCGGCGAAGGCGAGCCACTGCCCGATGCGTCCGGACCGCGCGGCCTGGAGCATGAGCGCGAGCGCGCCGGGGGTCAGCGCGGTCGCCATGAGGTTGGGCCACAGGACGCCCCAGCCGAGGAGGATCGTCGGGAAGGCGATGAAGGCCGCGGATGCGAACCCGGCGGCATACGTCACGAGGCGGGAGGTGCCGAGCGCGTGACGCGCGAGGGCCACGCAGCCGACCGGCCACACGAGCGCCGCGAGCACGATCGTCGCGACGTTGGTGCCGGGCAGCACGTCGGCGACGCCGGGCAGGAGGCTCGTCGCGATCCACGAGTGGAAGCCGTTGGGGTAGAAGGTCGGGTTGGCGATCGAGAAGTTGCCGGTCTCGAGGAAGGTCTTGATGCGCCCGAGGTGGTAGACGGCGTCGGGGGAGTCGACGAGCTCGTCGGGTCGCCCGATCGCCGGGAGGATCGTGGCGAGCGCGAGGACGGCGCCGATGGCGATGGCGACGACCGCATCGGGCCGGGGCCGACCGAGGAGGCGACGGGTTGCGCCGAGCTCCGGGTCGTGGCGGCCGAAGAGCCGCATCCCGAGCCAGGCGACGGCCACGGCGAGCGCCGTGACGACGACGAGCGGCAGCAGCCCCCAGCGCACGCCGAGGCGCTGCGCGAGGGTCGCGCAGACGGCGATGATGCCGACGGAGACCGCCGGGGAGACGGCCAGCGCCTCCAGGCCTCGCGCGCCCAGGGCGCGCACGACGAGCCAGCCGGGCAGGAAGAGCACCACCGAGAGGACGGCGAAGGCCGGGATCGTCTCCACCCAGTGCGCCATGCGCGCCATTCTGTCGGGTCGCCACGATTTCTCCACAACCCGGGTCAGGACGTACGATGGTCGGCGGTCCCGTGTGCTCGTCGCACGGACCGCAATTCGCGCGTCTTCTGCCGGTCCGCCGGACCGGGTCACACCACGGCAGTCCCCACCGTTCGCGGCGGGGCGGGGTGCGTCAGGCGCCAGGAGTGAGGTCGTATGCCGCAGGTCGGGCCACGTGATCCACGTGACCGTCCCGCGTCCGCGCCCACGCACAACTGACAACACACAACGCTAGGGAGAACACGGCATGGCCGTCGTCACCATGCGCCAGCTCCTCGAGAGCGGCGTCCACTTCGGGCACCAGACCCGTCGCTGGAACCCCAAGATGAAGCGCTTCATCATGACCGAGCGCAACGGCATCTACATCATCGACCTGCAGCAGTCGCTGACGTACATCAACAACGCGTACGACTTCGTCAAGGAGACGGTCGCCCACGGTGGCACCATCCTCTTCGTCGGCACGAAGAAGCAGGCCCAGGAGCCCATCGCCGAGCAGGCGACGCGCGTCGGCATGCCGTACGTCAACCACCGCTGGCTCGGTGGCATGCTCACCAACTTCCAGACGATCTCCAAGCGCCTCACGCGCCTCAAGGAGCTCGAGGAGCTGAACTTCGACGACGTGGCCGGCTCGGGCTACACGAAGAAGGAGCTGCTCATCCTCAAGCGCGAGATGATCAAGCTCGAGCGCACCCTGGGTGGCATCCGCACCATGGCCAAGGTCCCCTCGGCCGTGTGGATCGTCGACACCAAGAAGGAGCACCTCGCCGTCGACGAGGCGCGCAAGCTCGGCCTCCCGGTCATCGCGATCCTCGACACGAACTGCGACCCCGACGAGGTCGACTACAAGATCCCCGGCAACGACGACGCGATCCGCTCCGTCACGCTGCTGACCCGGGTCATCGCCGACGCCGTCGCCGACGGTCTCGTCCAGCGCTCGTCGGGCAAGTCCGGTGGCGACGCCCAGGCCGAGGAGCCGCTGGCCGAGTGGGAGCGCGAGCTCTACGCCGACGCCGCGACCGCCACGGAGACCACCGAGGCCCCCGCCGCCGAGGCGACCGAGGCTCACGCCGCTGACGCCGCTGACGCCGCTGCGGCCCCGGCCGCTGAGGCGCCGGCTGCCGAGGCCACCGAGGCTCCGGCCGCTGAGGCTCCGGCTGCCGAGGCCACCGAGGCTCCCGCCGAGGCGACGGCCGGTGCCGAGCAGGCCTGACGGCCTTCGCACCAGCCGCATCACACGAGTCAATCTCCACTGACGAAAAGAGCGATACAGAGCATGGCGAACTACACCGCCGCTGACATCAAGGCGCTGCGCGAGCAGACGGGCGCCGGCATGATGGACGTCAAGAAGGCGCTCGACGAGGCCGAGGGCGACCGCGCCAAGGCCATCGAGATCCTTCGCGTCAAGGGCCTCAAGGGCGTCACGAAGCGTGAGGGCCGCTCGGCCTCCAACGGCCTCGTGGCGGCCTCGGCCACCGACGGCGTCGGCACCCTGGTCGAGGTCAACTGCGAGACCGACTTCGTCGCGAAGGGCGAGAAGTTCATCGCCCTGGCCGACCAGGTCCTCACGCAGGCTGTCGCCGCCGGCGCGACCGACGCCGACTCGCTCCTCGCCAGCACGCTCGAGGACGGCAAGACCGTCCAGGAGCTGCTCGACGAGGCCAACGCCACCATCGGCGAGAAGATCGAGGTCCGCCGCGTGGCGCGCCTCGAGGGCGACAAGGTCGTGTCCTACCTCCACAAGACGAGCCCCGACCTGCCCGCGCAGATCGGTGTCCTCGTCGCGCTCGAGGGTGGCGACGAGACCGTCGGTCGCGACGTCGCGATGCACATCGCCGCGTTCAGCCCCACGGTGCTGACGCGCGAGGAGGTCCCGGCCGAGACGGTCGAGAACGAGCGTCGCGTCGCCGAGGCCACGGCCAAGGAGGAGGGCAAGCCCGAGGCTGCACTTCCCCGCATCATCGAGGGTCGCGTCAACGGCTTCTTCAAGGAGAACGTCCTGCTCGAGCAGGCCTTCGCCAAGGACGCCAAGAAGACCGTCGGCAAGGTGCTCGAGGAGGGCGGCGCCACGGCGAAGTCCTTCGCGCGCTTCCGCGTCGGCCAGTGAGGTCCTGACCTCCTTCGTGCCGTCGCACCACGCGTAGCGCCGAACCCGCGCATCACGACGACGTATGCCGGTCGCCCCCTCCGGGGCGGCCGGCATCGTCGCGTTCCGGGGCCGTCACCGGCCGCCCCGGACCCACCCCAGGAGGAGCCCCATGAGCACCACCACCCACACGCCGACCGTCGCCGAGGTCGACGGTCCGCTGACCGTCTCCATCACCCGTCGCGTGGCTCCCGAGGACGAGATGCTCATGCAGGCCTGGGTCCACGCCGGAACCTCGATGGCCGAGCGCTTCGAGGGCTTCCTCGGCGCCGGATGGGTGCGGTCCGGCCCCGAGGACTGGCACATGCTCTACCGGTTCGACTCGCGCGCCCACCTCGACACGTGGGAGCGGTCGCCGGAGCGGCTGCGGTGGCTGCGCTCGGCGGCGGACCTCGTCGAGCACCGCCGCACGGAGTACCGCACCGGCATCGAGGGCTGGTTCGACGAGCCGGCGTCGTCGTCGGTGCACGAGGCCGGAGCTGACGCGCCGACGGGACCGCCGCCGCGCTGGAAGCAGGCGAGCGTCATCTGGATCGCCTTCTTCCCGACCAGCCTCGCGCTGTCCTACCTCCTCTCGCCGTTCGGCGGCGACTGGCCTGTCATCCTGCGCGTCCTCGTGACGACACTGCTCGCGACGCCCTGGATGACCTACGTCTTCCTCCCGTTCGTGACGCGGCTCTTCGGTCGGTGGCTCAAGGCCGACTGACCACTGGCGTCCAGCTGACAGCGATGTCGGCGAAATCGCTTGTGAGGCAAGCCTTTGTCTCTCACCTCACAGTCCCTCTGTCTGGTGGCTCACAGCGCTCCTGATACCCACGGGGGTACTTTTGGAGCATGACCACCACCATGAGAACCCTCGTGGTCCTGGGAGCGGGCACGGCCGGCACCATGGTCGTGAACAAGCTGAGGCACCGTCTCCCCACCAGCGAGTGGCGCATCACCGTCGTCGACAAGGACGACCTGCACGACTACCAGCCGGGCTACCTCTTCCTGCCCTTCGGGCTCATCGAGCCGGAGCAGGTCAGAAGGACCCGTCACGGTCTCATCACCCAGGGTGTCGAGCTCGTGCTCGGCGACGTCGACCGCGTCGACCCGCAGGCCCGTGAGGTGTCGCTCCTCGACGGGCGCACCCTCGTCTACGACGAGCTCGTCATCGCCTCCGGCACGAGCCCGCGTCCCGACCAGACGCCGGGGATGCTCGGGGCCGAGTGGCACCGCAGCGTCGGCGAGTTCTACACCTACGACGGCGCCCTGGCGCTCCGCGAGTCGCTCGCCGGTTTCTCGGGCGGCCGGCTCGTCGTGCACGTCACCGAGATGCCGATCAAGTGCCCGGTGGCGCCCCTCGAGTTCGCGTTCCTCGCCGACGACTTCCTGCGCCGCCGGGGTCTGCGCGATCGCTCCGAGATCGTCTACGTGACCCCGCTCGACGGCGCCTTCACCAAGCCGGTCGCGAGCCGCGAGCTGGGCCACCTGCTCGCCGACAAGGGGATCACCCTCGAGACCGACTTCATGGTCGAGCACGTGGACCAGGACCGGCGCGTCCTCGTGTCCTACGACGAGCGCGAGGTCGCCTACGACCAGCTCGTGACGATCCCGCTCAACATGGGCGCCGACTTCGTCACCCGGTCGGGACTCGGCGACGAGCTCAACTACGTCCCGGTCGACAAGCACACGATGCGCTCGACCGAGCACCCGGCGATCTGGGTCCTCGGCGACGCGAGCACCATCCCGACCTCCAAGGCCGGCTCCGTCGCGCACTTCTCCGTCGAGGTGTTCGTCGACAACTTCGTCGAGCACGCTCGCGGGCAGGCCATGACCCACTCCTTCGACGGGCACGCCAACTGCTTCGTCGAGTCCGGTGGCGGCAAGGCGATGCTCCTCGACTTCAACTACGACACCGAGCCGCTGACCGGCACGTTCCCGCTGCCTCGCCTGGGTCCCATGACCCTGCTCAAGGAGTCGCGGGCCAACCACGTCGGCAAGCTCGCGTTCCGCCACATCTACTGGAACCTCCTGCTCCCCGGACGACCTCTCGGTCTGCCCGCGCAGATGTCGATGGCGGGGAAGGTCCCCGCCGCCTGAGCTCGACCAGACACAGACAAGGAGCGTCACCATGCCCACCACGACGATCGCCGGCCAAGCCGTCGAGGTCAACGACGAGGGCTTCCTCACCCGTCCCGACCAGTGGTCCGACGACCTCGGCACCGAGCTCGCCCGGCTCATCGGGATCGAGCTGACGGCCGACCACTGGAAGCTCGTCCACTTCCTCCGCGACGACTTCGCCCACCAGCGCGAGACCGCGACCCTCCGCCGCGTCAGCACGCAGACCGGCACCCCGATCAAGTCCCTCTTCGACCTCTTCCCCGGCAAGCCGGCCAAAAAGATGGCCTACGTCGCGGGGCTGCCCAAGCCGAAGGGATGTGTGTGATGACCACGCACGCCGACCAGACCACCCCGTTCGTGCCGAGGTTCGACGCGCCCGAGTCGCAGGGCCGCAAACTGGCGATCATCTGCAGCAAGGGCAACCTCGACATGGCCTACCCGGGCCTCATCCTCGCCAACGCGGCCCTGGGGGAGGGCGTCGAGACGCACCTCTTCTTCACCTTCTGGGGCTTCGACATGATCAACAGGAAGACCTCGGGCGACCTGAAGTTCACGATGCTCGGCAACACCGCGACGCACATGCCGCAGGGCCTCGGCGGGATCCCTGGGATGACGCACCTCGCCACGTCGCAGATGAAGAAGGCCATCGCCGACCTCGACGTGCCCGAGGTCCCGGAGTTCCTCGACCAGATCGTCGGCTCGGGCGGCCACCTGTGGGCCTGCCGGATGTCGGCGGACATGCAGCACCTGACCGAGGGCGACCTCCGCGACGACGTCGAGGGGATCATCTCGGCCTCGGACTTCATCGAGCTGACGGAGGGCGCGCAGCTGCTCTTCATCTGAGCCACCGTGGTGGGTGGGTGTGGCCGCTCGGGCCGATGGGCCCGGCCGGCCTTCACACGATCTCCACACGTCGCACCCTCGCCACCCGCGCGCCCGCTCCTAGGCTCAGGGGCATGAACCAGGGGTATGCCGCACCGTCCTCGAGCGCCCACGCTCCCGTGCTGCTCGTGGTCGAGGACGATCCGACGATCAACCAAGCCGTCACGGATCGACTTGTGGCAGAAGGCTTCCGGGTGGTCCAAGCCTTCGACGGGCCCGGCGCCGTCGCCGCCCACGCGGAGCACGCCCCAGACCTCGTCGTCCTCGACCTCATGCTGCCCGGCTTCGACGGGCTCGAGGTGTGCCGACGCATCCAGGGGGAGCGCCTGGTGCCGGTCCTCATGCTCACGGCGCGCGCGGACGAGACCGACCTCCTCGTCGGTCTCGGGGTCGGCGCCGACGACTACGTGACCAAGCCGTTCCGCATGCGTGAGGTCGTCGCCCGCATCCGTGCCCTGCTGCGTCGCGTCGAGCGGGCGCGCGAGCTTGCAGCCGAGCAGCCGCCCGTGCTGACGGTCGGCGACCTGACCGTCGACCGCGGGTCGCGGCGCGTGTCGGCTCGGGGGAGCGAGGTGCACCTGACGCCGCTCGAGTTCGACCTGCTGCTGGCGCTCGCCGCCGAGCCGGGCGCCGTGCGCGAGCGAGACGAGCTGATGCGCGAGGTCTGGGGCTGGGCGGACGCCGGCGGCACCCGCACCCTCGACAGCCACGTGAAGTCGCTCCGCGCCAAGATCGGGGCCGACCGCGTCCGCACCGTCCACGGCGTCGGCTACGCGCTCGAGGCGGCCGCCGCCCCCGACCACGACAGCACCCCCGGAACGCCCGACGAGGCGGGGTCGTGAACGCCGACCGGCCGCTCGACGGCATCCGCTCGATCAAGGCCAAGCTCGGTCTGCTCGTCGCGGCCAGCATCGTGGCCGCCTCGCTCGTCTCCGTCATCGGCGACCGGGCCGGTGTGCCCGGCTGGCTGACGCTCCCGGTGACGGTCGCCGCCGCACTCGGGGTCACCCAGTGGCTGGCCCGCGGGATGACCTCACCGCTGCGCGAGATGACGACGGCGGCATCACGGATGGCGACGGGGGACTACTCGCAGCGCGTCACGGCGACGTCCGCCGACGAGGTGGGGGTGCTCGCCGACGCCTTCAACACCATGGCCGCCGACCTCGCCGGCGCCGACCAGCAGCGACGCCAGCTCGTCGCCACGGTCTCCCACGAGCTGCGCACGCCGCTCGCCGCCCAGCAGGCGCTCCTCGAGAACCTCGTCGACGGTGTCGTGCGCCCCGATGACGTCGTCCTGCGCACCGCCTTGGCCCAGGCCGAGCGACTCGGGACGCTCGTCGGCGACCTGCTCGACCTCAGCCGCGTCGACGGCGGCCGCGCCCCGCTCGCGCTCGCGGACGTCGACGTCCGCGGGCTCGTCGAGGGAGCCGTGGCCGAGGCCGGCGTCTCCCGGCGCGGCGCCGTCCACGTCGTCGACGTCCCCGCCGACCTGCGCGTCACCGGGGACGCGGCCCGCCTCGCCCAGCTGCTCGCCAACCTGCTCGACAACGCCGACCGGCACAGCCCGGCCGGTGGACGCGTCACCGTGAGCGCGGGGCCCGACGGCCCCGACCGGTGGTGGCTCATGGTCGCCGACGAGGGGCCGGGCATCCCGCCCGAGCACGTGCACCGGATCTTCGACCGGTTCGGATCGGGCGACGACGCCGGGGGAGGCACGGGCATCGGGCTCGCCATCGCGAGCTGGGTGTGCGAGCTGCACGGCGGGTCCATCTCCGCGGTCTCGCCCCCCGAGGAAGAGCGCGGCGCCCGACTCCGGGCCGTCCTGCCGCGCAACGCTGCCCGCACCTCGCCGTATGCCACCGAGGGCCTCGCGGATGTCCCCTCCGGTCCCGCGAGCCAGACCGTCACCACCGACGCGACCGCGCACACCGCGGCGCCCGACCCTGAGGAGCCCACCGTGTCCGCACCCGTCCCCGCCGCGGCGGGACCCACCCCGGCCGGAGGGCCCGGCGTCCCCGGCGCGGAGGCGCGCCCGACGGCATACGCCGGCGTTCCGGTCGGGGCGCCCAAGCCCGTCGTCGACTCGCTCTTCGGCGACCTCTGGCCCGAGGCCGGCCTCGGGCCGCAGGTGCGCCTGCTGCTGCTCTGTCTCGGCGTCGGCGTCCTGTCCGCGGTCGTCCTGCCCTACCGCGACATCGGGGTCGCCCTCTTCGGGGTGCTCCTGCTCGGCGGCGTCGTGCTCTGGCGCACGACGCGCCACCGGGCGCGCCTCTGGACCACGGTCAGCAGCGTGCTCTGCGTCGGCCTCGCCTCCTTCTCGGTGCTTCGAGCCGCCGAGTGGCTCACGGTCATCTCCGTCATGCTCGGGGTCGTCGTGCTCACCACGGCCCTCTCCGACGCCAAGGGATTCCTCTCCGTCGTCGCCGGCTTGGCCTCCTGGCCTCTCGCCGCCGTGCGCGGCCTGCCGCTCCTCGGGCGCACCGTCGCCGCGACGAGCCGCATCCACGTCGTCTGGCCGGTCGTACGCACGGCCGCCATCTCGCTCGTCGCGCTCGTCGTCTTCGGCGGCCTCTTCGCCTCCGGTGACGCGGTCTTCGGGTCGTGGGCGCAGGCGATCGTGCCGCACGTCGCGTGGGACGGGCTGACCTTCCGCTTCTTCGTCGGCTTCGTCATGGGTGGCGCCCTGCTCGCCGCCGGCTACGTCGCCCTCAACCCGCCGCGCGTCGACCGGGTCTCCCTGCCGGAGGGACGCCCCGTGGCCCGGGTCTGGGAGTGGGTCGTGCCCGTCGGTCTCGTCGTCGCCCTCTTCGCCGCGTTCGTCGTCGCCCAGGCTGCGGCGCTCTTCGGCGGTCACGACTACGTCCAGCGCACGACGGGGCTGACGTACGCCGAGTACGTCCACCAGGGCTTCGGCCAGCTCACGGCCGCCACGGTGCTCACCCTCGCGACCGTGGCGCTCGCGGTCCGCAAGGCGCCACGCTCCACGTCCCGCGAGCGCCTCGTGCTGCGGATGGTGCTCGGAGCGCTGTGCGCCCTGACGCTCGTCGTCGTCGGCTCGGCCCTGCACCGGATGGACCTCTACCAGCAGGCCTACGGCTTCACGCTCCTCCGGGTGCTCGTCGACGGGTTCGAGCTCTGGCTCGGGCTGCTCGTCGTGCTCGTCATCGTCGCGGGGGTGCGTCTCTCGGGCTGGTGGCTGCCGCGGGCGGCGCTCGTCTCCGCCGTTGCCATCGTGCTCGTCGGGGGCCTGGCCAACCCCGAGGCGTGGGTCGCACAGCGCAACATCGACCGCTATCAGGCGACGGGCAAGCTCGACGCGGCCTACCTCCGGACGCTGGGGGCTGACGCCACCCCGGCGATCGTCGCCGGCCTCCCGCGCGGCGTCTCGGCCTGCATCGTGCTCCCGTCGACGATCTCGGCACGCGCCTCCCGCGAGGACGCCCTGTCGTGGAACCTCGGCCGCTCCCGGGAGGCCTCGGTGGACGTCGCGCCGATGACCCCCGTCGAGGCGGCCCGGTGCCCGGGCCTGATGGCCGGAGGTCTCAACCCCTGAGGCAGGATGTCCGGGTGCGCCGCGACATCGCCGATCTCTTCGAGCTCGACCCGGCCCTGACCCACCTCAACCACGGTGCGTTCGGGGCGGTGCCCCGCTCGGTCCGCGAGGCGCAGGACCGGGCCAGGGCCCGCGTCGAGAGGGCACCGATGCGGGCCTTCCGCGACGATCTCCCCGCGGCGCTCGCCGGAGCCCGCGAGGCGGCGGCGGACTTCCTCGGCGTGCCGGCCGGGTCCACCGCCCTCGTGCGCAACGTCACCGAGGCAGTCGGGGTCGTGCTCCAGGGGCTCGGCATCGGGTCCGGTGACGACGTCGTCGTCGGCAACCACGGCTACCTCACGGCCGGCTGGTCCGCCGAGGCGCGCGGCGGCACGCTGCGAACGGCGGTCTTCGGAGTCGACAGCGACCCGGACGACGTCGTGGCGGCCTTCGCGGCCGCCGTGACCGAGCGCACCCGTCTCGTCGTCATCGACCAGATCACCTCCCCGACGGCCCTCGTCCTCCCGGTCGCCGAGGTGGCAGCCGCCGTCGCACCCGTCCCGGTGCTCGTCGACGCGGCCCACGTGCCCGGAGCCCTGCCGGACCTCGATGTCGAGGCGCTCGGGGTCGCGTTCTGGGCGGGCAACCTGCACAAGTGGGCCTACACGCCGCGCGCCGCCGCCACGCTCTGGGTGGCTCCCGAGCACCGCGACGCGATGCGTCCCCTCGTCACCTCGTGGAGTCACGGGCTCCCCTTTCCCGAGCGCTTCGACCTCCAGGGCACCGTCGACCACTCGTCGTGGGTGGCCGTGCCCGACGGCCTGGCCGCCTGGGCCGCCCTCGGTGGCTGGGATCAGGTCCGGTGCAACGCGGACCTGCTCCGGCGCGGGACCGAGCTCGTGCGCGACGCGCTCGGCACGGACGACCCGCACGGCGGCATACCCTCCGCCCCGTGCCTGCGCCTCGTCGCGCTGCCCGACGGGGTGGCGACGACGACGGAGGGGGCCGAGGCCCTG
Organism: Terrabacter sp. Ter38; assembly: GCF_024519435.1. Taxonomy (GTDB): domain Bacteria; phylum Actinomycetota; class Actinomycetes; order Actinomycetales; family Dermatophilaceae; genus Terrabacter. The sequence continues at coordinate 592,636 of NZ_JALJRZ010000001.1, read as the reverse complement.
TGGCAGCGGTTGTATGCCGCCGGGATCGTCGTGCCGCCCGTCGCCTTCGGCGGTCGTGGCTACGTGCGGCTCGCCGCCGCGCCGTACAACGACGAGGACGACTACGCCCGCCTCGCAGCCGCGCTGCCGGGCCTGCTGTCCCAGGTCCGCACGGCGTGAACCCGATGCGGCCGATGTCCGCCGGATGTGGAAAGATCGACCGACCGCCGGAACGCTGCCCACGAGGAGGCCCTGCGCCATGACCGACGCCCAGACAACCCCCTTCCACCGGGTCCTTCTCAAGCTCTCCGGTGAGGTGTTCGGGGGCGGGAGCATCGGCCTCGACCCGGCCGTCGTCGCCGGCATCGCCCAGCAGATCGCCGACGCCGTGCGCGGCGGTGTCGAGGTCGCCGTCGTCATCGGCGGCGGCAACTTCTTCCGCGGCGCCGAGCTCCAGCAGCGCGGCATGGACCGCACGCGAGCCGACTACATGGGCATGCTCGGCACCGTCATGAACTGCCTCGCCCTCCAGGACTTCCTCGAGAAGGAGGGCATCGAGACGCGGGTGCAGTCCGCGATCGCGATGCAGCAGGTCGCCGAGCCGTACATCCCGCGCCGGGCCATCCGCCATCTCGAGAAGCACCGGGTCGTCATCTTCGGCGCCGGCGCCGGCATGCCGTTCTTCTCCACCGACACGGTCAGCGCCCAGCGCGCCCTCGAGATCAAGTGCGACGCGGTGCTCATCGCCAAGAACGGCGTCGACGGCGTCTACGACTCCGACCCGCGCACCAACCCGGACGCCAAGAAGCTCGAGACGGTCACGTTCCAGGACGCCATCGTGGAGGGGCTCAAGGTCGTCGACGCGGCGGCCTTCAGCCTCTGCATGGAGAACAAGCTGCCCATGGTCGTCTTCGGCATGGAAGGCGCCGGTAACATCACGCGCGCCCTGCTCGGTGAGAAGATCGGCACGTTGGTCACCAACGCCTGAGCGCCGCGGCCGCCGCCGCGGGGGGAGCACGACCACCGCGAAGCACCGAACCACCTGTCAGCCCTGAACCACCCCGCAGCACCCCACGAACGAGGGACGAGGAAGCCAGAGCCATGATCGAAGAGACGATGTTCGAGGCCGAGGAGAAGATGGACAAGGCCGTCGAGGTCCTCAAGGAGGACTTCGCGGGCATCCGCACCGGGCGCGCCAACCCGGGCCTGTTCAACAAGCTCACGGTCGAGTACTACGGCGCGCCGACGCCGCTGCAGCAGCTCGCCTCGTTCCAGAACCCCGAGCCCCGCACGATCCTCGTCATCCCGTTCGACAAGTCGGCGATGCACGAGATCGAGCGCGCCATCCGCGACTCGGACCTCGGCGTCAACCCGAGCAGCGACGGCAACCAGATCCGCTGCGTCATGCCGGAGCTGACTGAGGAGCGCCGCCGCGAGTACATCAAGCTCGCCAACCACAAGGCGGAGGAGGCTCGGGTCTCGGTGCGCAACATCCGTCGCAAGGCCAAGACCGACCTCGACAAGTTCGTCAAGGACGGCGACGTGGGTGAGGACGACGGGTCGCGTGCCGAGAAGGAGCTCGACGGCCTGACCAAGAAGCACACCGACCTCGTCGACGGACTCGTCAAGGCCAAGGAGGCCGAGCTGCTCGAGGTGTGACCTCGATGCTCGACCGATGATGACCACTGACTCCCCGTCGGACCCCGTGGATCCCGCGCCCGCGGCCCAGGCCGGCGACGGCGGGGCCGGGCCGCTCGAGCCCGTCCCCTACGACCCTGCCCTCGACGAGCTCGCGGGTCTCCCCGCAGACGTGGTCATCGAGCAGAAGCAGAGCCGCGCGGGGCGCAACCTACCGGCGGCCATCGGAGTGGGAGTCGGCCTGGGAGTGCTCATCGTCGCGACCCTGCTCATCCGCAAGGAGTCGTTCATCGTCCTCGTCGCGCTCGCCGTGGCCGTGGGCATCTGGGAGCTGCGGGCCGCGCTGCGCCACGCCGCCGTGCAGGCGCCTCTCGTGCCACCGGTCGTCGGCATGGTCGGCATGCTGTGGGCGGCCTACGTGCACGGTCCTGCCGGCCTCGTGGTGGCGTGGTCGCTGACGTGCCTGGCCGTCGTGCTCTGGCGCGGCACGGGACGCCTCGACGGAGCGGGGCGCGACGTCCTCGGCGGCATCTTCATCGCCACCTACCCGACGTTCCTCGTCGGCTTCGCCATCCTGCTGCTCGCACCCGAGGACGGCGTCGCTCGTCTCTTCGTCTTCCTCATCACGACCGTGTGCAGCGACGTCGGCGGGTATGCCGCGGGCGTCCTCTTCGGCAAGCACCCCATGGCTCCCACCATCAGCCCCAAGAAGTCGTGGGAGGGCTTCGCGGGCTCGGTGCTGCTGTGCGTCGTCGCCGGCTCGCTCACCGTCCACTTCCTGCTCGACCACGCGTGGGTGATCGGGATCGCCCTCGGTGTGGGGGTGGCCGTCGCCGCGACGGTCGGTGACCTCATGGAGTCGCTCATCAAGCGCGATCTCGGCATCAAGGACATGTCCAACATCCTTCCCGGGCACGGGGGCGTCATGGACCGGCTCGACTCGCTCGTCGTCGTCGTCCCCATCGTCTGGGCCGTGCTGACGCTCCTCGCCGCCAAGCCGGGCTGACGGGTGGCCGCGGACCGGGCGTCCGGCTCCGAGGCCGCGCCCTTCGACCAGACCGGTCGGGTCGTGCTCGTGACCGGTGCCGGCAGCGCGAGCGGCATCGGCTTCGCCGCCGCACGGATGCTCGGCCGTCTCGGTGCCGCCGTTGTCGTCGCGGCCACGACCGACCGGGTGCACGAACGCGTCGCCGAGCTCCGTCGTGGCGGCGTGGTGGCCAGCGGCCACGTCGGCGACCTGACCCGCGAGCCGGAGGCCGGAGGGCTCGTGGCCGCCTGCCTCGCAGAGCACGGTCGTCTCGACGTCGTCGTCAACAACGCCGGCATGACGAGCGCCGCCGACCCCGACCCGCTCGGCGGGGACCTGGGGTCCACCGACCCCTCGCGCTGGCGAGGCTCGCTCGCCCGCAACCTCGACACCGCCTATCTCGTGAGTCGGGCCGCCTTGCCGCACCTTCGGGCGTCCGGGGCCGGCAGGCTCGTGCTCGTCAGCAGCGTCACCGGCGGCGTCATGGCGATGCGCGGCGAGGTTGCCTACGCCACGGCCAAGGCCGCCCTCGTCGGGCTCGCGCGGGCCCTCGCCGTCGATGAAGGGGTGCACGGCACCACGGTCAACGCCGTCGCGCCGGGCTGGGTCGCCACCGGCTCGCAGACCGACGAGGAGGCCGGCGAGGGGCGGGCCACGCCGCTCGGTCGCTCCGGCAGCCCCGACGAGGTCGCTGCGGCCATCGCCTTCCTCGCCAGCCGTGAGGCGTCCTACGTCACGGGCCAGGTCCTCGTCGTGGACGGCGGCAACGCGGTCAGCGAGCAGCGCGCGCAGGCGTGACCCTGACGCGGGCACCGGCTTGCGGGAGGGCGGCATACGCCCTCGGTGGCGGCGACTGCGTCGGGGCGACCCGTTTTGACTCCACCTGAGAGACTGGTGGGGAGATGACCGACACCCCAGCCCCCGCGTCCGAGTCCGCCCCCGAGAGCGCTTCCGTGCCGACGCCCGTCGTGCTGCCCGAGCCGACGACCGCCCGCCCCGTGCCGGGACAGCTCACCTTCCAGGCGCCGCGTCGCGGCAAGCCGCCGCGGCACCTCGCCGACTTCACGCCGGCCGAACGCAAAGAGGCCGTCGAGTCCTTGGGGCACAAGGGTTTCCGAGCCAAGCAGCTCTCGACCCACTATTTCGAGCGGCTCGAGGACGATCCCGAGCAGATGACCGACCTGCCGAAGGCCGTGCGGTCCGAGCTCGTCGCCGGCCTGCTGCCGACGCTGCTGACGCCGATCGTCCAGCGTGTCGCCGACGACGGCCAGACGATGAAGTACGCGTGGCGGCTGCACGACGGCGCGATCGTCGAGTCCGTGCTGATGCGCTACCCCAAGCGCGTCACCATCTGCATCTCGAGCCAGGCCGGCTGCGGCATGAACTGCCCGTTCTGCGCGACCGGCCAGGCCGGCCTGACCCGCAACATGTCCGCCGGTGAGATCGTCGAGCAGGTCGTCTGGGCGGCTCGGGCACTGCGACGGGGTGAGCTCGCCGGGGGCGGTGACGAGGACCGCGAGGCACCGCTGCGCGTCAGCAACGTCGTCTTCATGGGCATGGGCGAGGCCCTCGCCAACTACAAGGCGTCCATCGGCGCGATCCGCCGGCTCACCGACCCGGCGCCCGACGGCCTCGGCATGTCGGCCCGCGGCATCACGATGTCGACGGTCGGGCTCGTCCCCGGCATCGACAAGCTGACGGCCGAGGGCATCCCGGTGACCCTCGCCCTCTCCCTGCACGCCCCCGACGACGAGCTGCGCAACGAGCTCGTGCCGATCAACACCCGGTGGTCCGTCGACGAGGCGCTCGACGCGGCCTACCGCTACTTCGAGGCCACTGGCCGTCGCGTGTCCATCGAGTACGCCCTCATCCGCGACATCAACGACCAGGGTTGGCGCGCCGACCTGCTCGGCGAGAAGCTCAACCGGCGGGGTCGCGGGTGGGTGCACGTCAACCCGATCCCGCTCAACCCGACGCCCGGCTCGAAGTGGACCGCGAGCCGCCCCGGCGTCGAGCAGAACTTCGTCGAGCGCCTGCGCGCCCACGGCATCCCGACGACGATCCGGGACACCCGCGGCCAGGACATCGACGGGGCCTGCGGCCAGCTCGCCGCCTCGACGGCCTGACCCGCGTACGCTGACGGGGTCGTGCCCGGCTCGGGCAACTGGCGACCAGTCGCCGGGCAGAGCGCGGGACGACCCCACCAGGAGGTCCTCGCATGGTCCAGCTCAGCCTCGGCGTCATGGCCCGGTCCCTCAAGGAGAACGAGCACCGGCTGCCGCTGCACCCCCAGCACGTCGAGCGCATCCCCGAGGAGCTGCGCGGGCGGATCTTCCTCGAGACCGGCTACGGCGAACGACACGGCGTCTCCGACGACCAGCTCGAGCGCTACGTCGGCGGGTTCCTCGGTCGCGAGGAGCTCGTCGAGCGGTGTGATGTCATCCTCGCCCCGAAGCCCCTGCTCCGTGACATCTCGGCCCTGCGCGTCGGCCAGGTGCTCTGGGGCTGGCCACACTGCGTGCAGGACGCCGAGCTCACCCAGGTCGCCATCGACCGGGAGCTGACGCTCATCGCCTTCGAGGCGATGAACCACTGGAACAAGGACGGCTCGTTCAGCCTCCACGTCTTCCACAAGAACAACGAGCTCGCCGGATACTGCTCGGTGCTCCACGCCCTCCAGATCGCGGGGATCACCGGTGACTACGGCCCCCAGCGCCGTGCCGTCGTCATCGGCTTCGGCGCCACGGCCCGCGGGGCCGTCACCGCGCTCAAGGCGCTCGGGATCGGCGACGTCGACGTGCTGACCCATCGCCAGAAGGCGGCCGTCGCCTCGCCGATCCATTCGGCGCGGATCGTGCACTTCAACACCGACGACACGACGGCGCGCGTCAGCCACGCGGTCACCGAGGACGGGGCGGTGGCCCTCGGGGAGTTCCTCGCCGAGCACGACATCGTCGTCAACTGCGTGCTCCAGGACACCGACGCCCCGATCACCTTCATGACGGACGACGACCTCAAGCGGATGACGCCGGGAAGCATCGTCATCGACGTGTCGTGCGACGAGGGCATGGGCTTCAGCTGGGCCAAGCCGACGACCTTCACCGACCCCACCTTCCTCGTCGGCGACCACGTGCTCTACTACGCCGTCGACCACAGCCCGTCCTACCTCTGGGACGCTGCCACGTGGGAGATCAGCGAGGCGCTGCTGCCTTTCCTGCCGACCGTCATGGGCGGGCCCGACGCGTGGGACGCGAACTCGACGGTCCGGCGGGCGATCGAGATCCGGGACGGCGAGATCCAGAACCCGGCGATCCTGTCGTTCCAGGGCCGCTCGCCGAAGCACCCGCACCTGCCGCTCGCGACCTGACAGGGGGCCGTATCCCGGGCGCTGCGGCCCGCTCGGACCTCGTCGGCGCGGGAGCGGCGCGGGCATGATCGCCGTGGGCGGGGCCGTTCAGGCCGGTTCTGCTCGGTAGGTGCGACGGTAGGCGAGGGGCGAGAGTCCCACGGCGGCCGCGAGGTGCTGGCGCAGCGAGGCGCTCGTGCCGAAGCCGGCCGCGGCGGCCACCCTGTCGACGGGCAGGTCGGTCGACTCGAGCAGGTGTCGGGCACGGTCGACGCGAGCCCGTGCGAGCCACGTGCCCGACGTCTCGCCCGTCTCCTCGCGGAAGCGCCGCGTGAACGTGCGCACGCTCATCCCGGCGTGCCGGGCCAGGTCAGCCAGGCCGATCGGCTCGCCGAGGTGCTCGAGGGCCCACGTCCGCGTCGACCCGGTGCCCGCGTCGGACGCGTCGGGCACGGGTCGCTCGATGAACTGGGCCTGCCCTCCCGCCCGCCACGGCGCGACGACCGCGCCACGGGCGACCCGGTTCGCGGCCTCGGTGCCGAGGTCGGTGCGCAGCACGTGGAGCAGCAGGTCGATTCCCGCGGCGTTGCCGGCGGACGTGAGGACGTCGCCGTGGTCGACGTAGAGCACGTCGGGGTCGAGGTGGACGGCGGGGAAGTGACGGCGGAAGAGGTCCTCGTAGACCCAGTGCGTCGTCGCCTCGCGCCCGTCGAGCTTGCCGAGGCCCGCGAGGACGAACGCGCCCGTGCAGATCGAGAGCCACCGCGCGTCGGGTCGGGCCGTGCCGGCGAGCGCGACGAGACGGGCAGGCAGTTCGCCCCGCGTGACGACGGCGGTGTTCGTGATGCCCGGAATGACGACCGTGTCAGCCTGCGCGACAACGGAGTTCGGGTGTGTCGGCAGGGCGGCGTAGCCGGCCGACGTCATGACGGGGCCGTCGTCGAGCGTGCACATCGACACCTCGTAAGGCGGGGCAGCGCCGGTGAGGCGGCCGGGCCAGCCGGGGTCGAGGGCGCTCGCACTGAAGAAGCGGTGCGGCAGCCCGAGCTCGAACGCCACGACGCCGTCAAGGGCCAGGACGGCGACGCGGTGCGGTCGCGAAAGCGCTGCGGTCATGGCCAGATCCTTGCACATGATGTCCTTCCGGCCACTCGTCGTGGCGAGCTCCGATCCTGCACAGTGGGTCGGTGAGCCTGACCGACCGCCGCGACGACGTCCCCGACGACGCCACACCCGACCCCACCGGCACCCCGGGCCGATCCGCCCACCGGATCCACCCGGCCTGGTGGGTCGCCGTCGTCACCTTCCTGACGATCATCGGCGCGGCGGGATTCCGTTCGACGCCGGGCGTGCTCATGACGCCGCTCCACGAGGAGTTCGGCTGGCCGATGGGCGTCATCGGCGGTGCCGTTTCCGTCAACCTCGTCCTCTTCGGGCTGGCTGCGCCCTTCTCGGCGGCCCTGATGGAGCGCCTCGGCATCCAGCGGGTCGTCGCCGTCGCCCTCGTGCTCGTCAGCGTGGGCTCCCTGCTGCCCATCTGGATGACCGCCTCGTGGCAGCTCGTCCTGTGCTGGGGCATCGTCGTCGGCCTCGGCACCGGCGCCATGGCGATGAGCCTCGTCGCGACCGTCACCGGGCGCTGGTTCGTCGAGCGGCGCGGCCTCGTCACCGGCGTGCTCACGGCCGCGGGTGCCACGGGCCAGCTCGTCTTCCTGCCCGTCCTGGCGTGGCTCGCCGAGAACCACGGATGGCGCACCGCGGCGGTCGCCACCTCGGCCGCGGCCCTGACCGTCGTCCCGCTCGTGCTCTGGAAGCTGCACGACCACCCGAGCGTTCTCGGCATCACGGCCTACGGCGCACCGTCCGGCACTCCGGTGGGTCGTCCACCCCGACCGACGGGCCACCCGGCGCAGCTGGCCCTCGCGACGCTGCGTGACGCCGCCCGCACCAAGGTGTCCTGGTTGCTGGCCGGCAGCTTCGCCGTGTGCGGTGCCTCGACGAACGGCCTCGTCGGCACGCACTTCATCCCGGCGGCCCACGACCACGGCATGCCGACCACGACAGCCGCCGGCCTCCTCGCGCTCGTCGGCGTCTTCGACATCGTGGGGACGGTCTTCTCCGGCTGGCTCACCGACCGGGTCGACCCACGGATCCTGCTGGCCGCCTACTACACCCTGCGCGGCGGCTCGCTCTTCCTGCTGCCCGCCCTCTTCAGCGACTCGATGCACGTCAACATGCTGGCCTTCGTCCTCTTCTACGGGCTCGACTGGGTCGCGACCGTGCCTCCGACGATGGCCCTGTGCCGCACCGCATACGGCGAGCGGGCGCCGATCGTCTTCGGCTGGGTCTTCGCCTCGCACCAGGTCGGGGCCGCAGCCGCGGCCCTCGGCGCGGGCCTCGTCCGCGACCAGCTCGGCACCTACGACCTCGCCTGGTACGTCGCAGGCGCGCTGTGCCTCGTCGCCGCCGTGATGTGCGTCGCGATCACGACCGCTCGGCTGTCAGATGCGTCACCCCGGCGCACCGACTCTGGCGCGGAGGCTCCACCGGCGGCACAGTGAGGCCATGAGCGACGGCGCTTCGACGGCATACGACAGCATCTACGGCGAGAGCCTGCGCGACCCTGAGGGGTTCTGGCGCGCGGCGGCCGATGGCATCGACTGGGTGACGCCGCCGACGCGCATCCTCGACGACTCGAGACCGCCGTTCTACCGGTGGTATCCCGACGCCGAGCTCAACGTCTGCTTCAACGCCGTCGACCGCCACGTGGCCGCCGGACGCGGGGAACAGCCCGCGATCCACTACGACTCGCCGGTGACGGGCACGAAGAGCACGCTGACGTATGCCGTCCTGCTCGAGCGGGTGCGTGCGGTGGCCGGCGGGCTCCGTGGGCTAGGCGTCGGCAAGGGCGACCGAGTCGTCATCTACATGCCGATGGTCCCCGAGGCCGTCATCGCGATGCTCGCGTGCGCCCGCATCGGTGCCATCCACTCCGTCGTCTTCGGCGGCTTCGCCCCGCAGGAGCTCGCCGCGCGCATCGACGACGCGGCGCCGAAGGTCGTGCTGTCGGCGTCGTGCGGCGTCGAGCCGAGCCGCGTCGTGCCCTACAAGCCCTTCCTCGACGAGGCGATCCGGCGCTCCACGCACCGGCCCGAGCACTGCGTCGTGCTCCAGCGCGAGCAGCTCGTCGCCGAGCTCGGCGAGCGGGACGTCGACTGGACCGACTTCGAGTCCGGCGACGCGGCCCGCGAGGGGGGCGAGTGCGTCACGGTCGCGGCCACCGACCCGCTCTACATCCTCTACACGTCCGGGACGACCGGGAAGCCGAAGGGCATCTACCGCGACAGCGGTGGCTACGCCGTGGCCCTGCGGTGGTCGATGGCCAACATCTACGACGTCGCCCCGGGCGAGACGATGTTCACCGCGAGCGACGTGGGCTGGGTCGTCGGGCACTCGTACATCGTCTACGCGCCCCTGCTGACGGGTGCCACGACGGTGCTCTACGAGGGCAAACCGGTCGGCACCCCGGACGCGGGGGCGTTCTGGCGCGTCATCGCGGAGTACGACGCCGTCTGCATGTTCACCGCGCCGACCGCCTTCCGCGCGATCAAGAAGGACGACTCGACGGCGTCCAAGGTCGCCGACCACGACCTCTCCCACTTCCGCGCGCTCTTCCTCGCGGGCGAGCGGCTCGACCCGGACACGTACGAGTGGGCCTCTGCGGCGCTCGGCAAGCCGGTCGTCGACAACTGGTGGCAGACCGAGACGGGGTGGCCGATCGCCAGCAACCCCGTGGGGATCGGGCTGCTCCCGACCAAGGCCGGCTCGCCCACCGTCGCCGTGCCGGGCTATGACGTGCGAGTGCTCGATGCGATGGGTGACCAGGTCGACGCGGGCACCGAGGGGGCCATCTGCATCAAGCTGCCCATGCCGCCCGGGACGCTGCCGACGCTGTGGGGTGACGACGACCGCTACGTCAGCTCCTACCTGTCTGCGTACCCCGGCTACTACCTCACCGGCGACGGCGGCTACCTCGACGAGGACGGCTACCTCTACGTCATGGGTCGCACCGACGACGTCCTCAACGTCGCCGGCCACCGCCTCTCCACCGGGTCGCTCGAGGCCGCCCTGGCCGGCCACGAGGCCGTCGCCGAGTGCGCGGTCATCGGGGTCCACGACGACCTCAAGGGGCAGGTGCCGCGCGCGCTCGTCGTCCTCAAGTCGGGAGTCGACGCCGAGACCGACGGCGACCGGATCAAGCGCGAGCTCGTCGCCCGGGTGCGGGCAGAGGTCGGGGCCGTGGCGGCCCTGCACCAGGTCGACATCGTGACCGGCCTGCCCAAGACGCGGTCGGGCAAGATCCTGCGCAAGACGATGCGTGAGCTGGCCGACGGCAAGACGCCGGCCGTGCCCGCGACGATCGAGGACGCCTCGGTCCTCGAGACCCTGACGCCTGTCCTGCGCGGTTCCTGACCCTACGACCCACCCGCCCTCGCCGGAACTGCGCCATGGCGCACTTCTGGTGGGGATCCTGGTGTCGAAGGCCCCCGAAACTGCGCCATGGCGCACTTCTGGTGGGGCCGTGGCGATCAGTCAGGGGAGCGGGGGGAGAAGCGGGAGGACCTCGTCGACGGAGTCGACGAGGCGGACGGCCTGCTCCATCGGGCGGCCGGCGGCGATGGCGCGCAGGGCCGGCCAGACGGGCACGCGCTCGGTCCAGTGCTCGCGTCCGACGAGGACGAGGGGAGGCAAGGAAGCACCCTCAGGTGCGTAGTAGAGCGGCGTCACCGCCTGGAAGATCTCCTGCACCGTCCCGGCCGCACCGTCGAGCACGACGATCCCGCCGTTGGACCGGGCGAGCAGGCCCTCCTCGCGGATCGCGTTGGAGAAGTACTTCGCGATGACGTCGCAGAAGACGTTGGGCGGCTCGTGACCGTAGAACCACGTGGGGATGCCGAGCGACCGGGCTGACGGGCCCATCGTCTCGGACGGCGCCTGGGGCTCGTCCCCGATGACGAGGTGCCGTGCGGCGAGCGCCGTCGTGGCCCACGCCGTCACGTCGGGGCGGAAGTCCGGGACGGTCGCGATGAGACCGACGGCCTCCTCGACGGCGGCTGCGCTCCGGCACAGCGCGCCGAGGTTGGCCGCCTCCATCGCCCCCGGACCGCCGCCGGTCGCGACGAGGTGTCCCTCCTCGGCGAGCGCGTGGCCCAGCCCTGCCGCGCCGGCGTATGCCGCCGAGTCCCGTTGCAAGGCATGGCCGCCCATGATCCCGACAACCGATCTCCCCTGGACGAACTCGTCGAGCTCGTCCGTCACCGAGTCGTCGTGGATCGCGCGGACGAGGGTGGCGTACGCGTCGGTGCGCAGCCGCGCGTCGACGAACCACGCGTACGCCCTCGCGTCGGGCGTCGCCGCATAGCCGTGCTCGAGACCGGCGTAGAGGTCGGCGGGGAAGTAGAGGCCACGCCACGGGTCGACCGGGGCGTCGGCGATGCCGGGGAAGAGGATCGCGCCCCGGGTCAGCAGCACCTCGGCCACCGGGACCGGCACCGTGCCTCCGAGGACGACCAGGCCCGTCAGGTCGCCGCAGGCCGCGAGCCGGTCGCCGTAGCCGGTGAGGTCGAGGTCCTGGAGCCGCAGGCCGCGGAGCGGTCCGTCGGAGGCGAGGTGGTCGTCCAGCTCGTCGAGCGTCTCGATCTCCATGCGCCCCATCCTGCCCCGGCCGTGTGGCCGAGGAGCGGACCCGGGCGTCGTCGCCTGCTCCGTGGCTGACAGGATCGGCGGCATGGTCGGCGTGCTCGAGGGATTCGCGACGATCGCGGTCATCGTCGCGGTCGGCTGGCTCCTCGCCGACCGCCGGGTGCTCGACGACTCCGCCCAGGTCAACCTCTCGCGCCTGGCCTTCCACGTCGCCTCGCCGGCCTTGCTGCTCACCGTCATGCAGCGCACCTCGCTCGACGCCGTCCTGTCGGCCAACCTCGTCACGTCGCTCATCAGCTTTGCGATCGTTGTCGGCCTCTACCTGCTCATCGCCCGGTTCCGTTGGGCGGGAGGCACGCTCGGGTCACGGCTCATCGGCAGCCTCTCGGCGGCATACGTCAACGCGGGCAACCTCGGCATCCCGATCGCGCTCTACGTCCTCGGCGACGTCGCGTGGGTCGCGCCGACGCTGCTCATGCAGCTGCTCATCATCACGCCGGTCTACATGGCCTTGTTCGACAGCGACGCCCGTAGCGAGCGACCGACCCTCGGCCGCAGCCTGCGCCGGATGTTCAGCAACCCGATCACCCTCGGAGCGGTGGCCGGCCTGCTCATTGCCGTCTTCGACATCCACCTCCCACGCGTCATCGCGGCGCCGATCGACCTGCTCGGCGCGATGGCCGTGCCGTCGATGCTCGTCGCGTTCGGCATCTCGCTGCGGCGCGGACCGCGCCCGGCGACCGGGCGGACCGCCGAGCACGTGTGGACGATCGTCGTCCTCAAGACCCTGCTCATGCCGGCCGTCGCGCTCGGCGTCGGCCTGGCGCTCGGGCTGCGGGGCGAGGCGCTCTTCGCCGTGGTCGTGACCGCAGCCCTCCCGACGGCGCAGAACATCTTCACGTATGCCGTCCGCTACCGACGCGAGGTCAACCTCGCCCGCGACGTCATCTTCGTCAGCACCTTCGCGTCGGTCCCCGTGATCCTCGGGATCGCCGCGCTCTTCCACTGGCTCGCAGGCGTCTGACGGTCGTTCGGCCGTTCACGGCGGACGGGTCCGGGCGAGGCGTAGCCTCGATGCATGGTCACACGCACACGGGCTGCCGTGTCGGCGTCGGTCGCGCTCGCCGCAGCGATGTCGATGGCGATGCCGCGCATCGCCCACGCCACCGAACGTGCTGCGGCCACCCTCGGGCCGTGCACCTATGCGCACCTCGCGGTCCAGCCGAAGGTCAACCTGTCCGTTCCCTCGCGGGTGTTGCCCGCGTCCGTGACGACCGACTGCCAGGACTGGGAGTACGCCACGAACACCTGGGACGAGTGGGCAGGCCTCGCAGGAGGGGTCAGGCAGGGCACCGTCATCTACGCCACCGACAGCAGCGCGACCGGACGTGGGATCAACGAGCCGCCTCAGGTCTCGGACACCCAGCGACTGGGGGTGTGGACGTGGACGCCCGCACGCACGCTGGCCCCACTGACCCTGAACGATCTCAACACGACACGCATGGACGTCCGGGTCGGCTCCGTGAGCTATGCGTCCGCGCGCCGGTCAGGCACGACGGTCACGGTGTCCACGCGTTCATACCGCTACTGGACGTCGACGCACGCTTTCGGCACGTGGGGGCGCTCCACCGGACTCATCGAGTGGCGGACACCGGGCACGAGGACGTGGCACGGTCTCAAGAACGTCGTCGCGGACAACCTCGGGCGCTACTCCTACCGCTACACCGTCTCGAGTGTGCGCGAGTACCGCGTCCGGATGTATGACCAGCCCTTCGTGTGGGGTGCGGCGAGCGGGGCCATCGCGCGGGTCTGAGCACGCGACGACGCACCAGGCTGCCGGACCGACAGGCATTCGGTTCCCGTGGCCGCGAACGAGTGGTGGGCCGCGGGAACCGAACGCCGCGTCGTGTTCCTGGCTGCGGAGCGGGGTCAGAAGCCGCCGAAGTCCCCGCCGCCGAAGTCCCCGAAGTCGCCCCCGCCTCCGAAGTCGCCGAAGTCCGAGCCACCGGCGTCGCCACCGGCGTCCCCAGCGCCGTCGCCGGCGTCGCCCCCGGCGTCACCGGCATCGCCCGTGTCGCCGGCGTCGGCGCTCGCGTCGCCGGCCTCCTGGGCCTCGGGCGAGGAGTCGTAGCCCCCGAGCATCATGTCGGCGAGTGCCGATCCGACGACGACACCGGCGATGGTGCCGAGCATCGAGCCGCCGATCATGCCGCCCATGCCCATGCCGCCGCCCATGCCGCCGCCCCCGCCGAACGCGCCCCGGAGGTAGCCGGGACGGCTCATCTCGGCGCGGGTCGCGCTGCGGGCGAGGTCGGCCGGCTGGTCGCTGCGCGGGCGCTCACCCTCGGGGAGGTCCTCGTTGAGACGCTGGAGGACCATCTGGCGCTGCTCGGGGGAGAGCTTCGCGAAGGCCTCGGTGTGCACCCTCTCGATGTCCTCAGGCGGCGCGGTGCGCAGCAGGTACGTGTAGCGGGCGATGGCCCGCTCGTCCTCGGACGACGCGCCTCCGCGCGGCGGCGCGACGGCATACGGCGCCCCGGTGGGCGGGTGCTGGGCTTGCTGCTGCTGGAGGGGCTCACGGCCCAGGAGCTTGTCGAGGAATCCCATGTCTTCTCCTTCGTCGGCGGTGCGTCGGCGTCGCACTCGTCGGATACCTACCCCAACGAACGGCACGGGCGAGCGTTCCGGCCCGTTTCAGCCCACCCACGCACGAAGCCACCCGCGAACGGGTGGCTTCGTGGCCGGCGACACCCCCACGGCGTGCGCAGGCAGGGGTGAGGGCTGGCGTCAGAGGTGGTTCTCGGCCTCGGTGAGCACCGAGCGCAGCCGCGACTCGATGTCGTCGAACTGCTCGGGGCCCATGATGAGCGGCGGCGCGAGCTGGATGACGGGGTCGCCGCGGTCGTCGGCGCGGCAGTAGAGGCCGGCATCGAAGAGGGCCTTGGAGAGGAAGCCGCGCAGCAGCCGCTCGGACTCGGCGTCGTTGAACGTCTCGCGGGTGGCCTTGTCCTTGACGAGCTCGATGCCGTAGAAGTAGCCGGCGCCGCGGACGTCACCGACGAGGGGCAGGTCGAGCAGCTTGTCGAGCGTCGCCTTGAAGATCGGGGCGTTCTGCTTGACCCGGTCGTTGAGGCCCTCGCGCTCGAAGATGTCGAGGTTGGCCATCGCGACCGCGGCCGAGACCGGGTGGCCGCCAAAGGTGTAGCCGTGCGGGAAGTACGTCGTGCCGTGCTTGAACGGCTCGAAGAGGCGCTCGCTCGCGATCATCGCGCCGATGGGGGAGTAGCCGCTCGTCATGCCCTTGGCGCACGTGATGATGTCGGGCACGTAGCCGAAGTCGTCGCACGCGAACATCGAGCCGATGCGGCCGAAGGAGCAGATGACCTCGTCGGACACGAGGAGGACGTCGTACTCGTCGCAGATCTCGCGGACCCGCTCGAAGTAGCCGGCGGGCGGCGGGAAGCAGCCACCGGAGTTCTGGACCGGCTCGAGGAAGACGGCGGCCACGGTGTCGGGACCCTCGAACTCGATGGCCTCGGCGATGCGGTCGGCGGCCCAGCGGCCGAAAGCCTTCTCGTCGTCGCGCAGGTGCTCGGGGGCGCGGTAGAGGTTGGTGTTCGGGACCTTGTGCGCACCGGGCACGAGCGGCTCGAACATCTCCTTGGCCGCGGGGATGCCGGTGATCGACAGGGCGCCCTGGGGCGTGCCGTGGTAGGCGACGGCGCGCGAGATGACCTTGTGCTTGGTCGGCTTGCCGGTCAGCTTGAAGTACTGCTTCGCGAGCTTCCACGCGGTCTCGACCGCCTCGCCGCCGCCCGTCGTGAAGAAGACCCGGTTGAGGTCGCCGGGAGCGTGGCTCGCGAGGCGCTCGGCGAGCTCGATCGCCTTGGGGTGCGCGTAGCTCCACAGCGGGAAGAAGGCGAGCTCCTTGGCCTGCTTGGCGGCGGCCTCGGCGAGCTCCTCACGGCCGTGTCCGACCTGGACGACGAAGAGGCCGGCGAGCCCGTCGATGTACTCGTTGCCGCGGTCGTCCCAGATCTTCCAGCCCTGGCCCTTGGAGATGATCGGCACGGTGTGGCCGAGACCGCCCTCGGTACGGTCCTCGAACACCGAGTGCCGCGTGAAGTGCATCCACAGGTGGTCGCGGGCGGCCTCGGAGTGGAGGGTGCCCATGGGCGTGCGGTGGTCCGAGGTGGGTTCCCAGACCTCGTTCGGGTTGATGCTCATCGTGTACCCCAGTTGTAGAGCTGTTTGTTGAGTTTCAGGTAGACGAACGTCTCGGTCGCCGTGACGCCCGGGAGCGGGCGGATGCGGGTCGTGAGCAGCTCGAGCAGGTGGGTGTCGTTCTCGCAGACGACCTCGGCCAGGACGTCGAAGCTCCCGGCCGTCGTGACGACGTAGGAGACCTCTTCCATGTCGGTCAGCGCGTCGGCGACCGACGTCATGTCTCCGGACACCCGCAGCCCGACCATCGCCTGGCGCTGGAAGCCGACCTGCAGCGGATCCGTCACAGCGACGATCTGCATGACGTCGGCGTCGAGGAGTCGCTGCACCCGCTGGCGCACCGCGGCCTCGGAGAGCCCGACCTCCTGGGCGATGGAGGCGTAGGACTTGCGCCCGTCGTGCTGGAGGAGCTCGATGATGGTCTTGCTCACGTCGTCGAGATTGACCGAGGGCTTCCTGGCCGCGTTGCCCCCGGTGTTGGCCACACCTCGGATCGTCGTCATGGGCCGATACTGACCTGTGGAACACGCTGTTGGCAAGTCCCTGCACAACTGATTCCGAAGTTTTATCTCGACAAGTCTTCACGATTGCGAAGGTATGCGTTTAGCATTCCCGCATGACTTCGCAGCCGCGCCAGCTCCGCAACTTCATCGGTGGCCAGTACGTCGACCCCGACGGCGACGCGACGACCGACGTCGTCGACCCGTCCACCGCACAGGTCGTGGCCACGGCCCCCGTCAGCTCCCAGGCGGACGTCGACCGGGCCTATGCCGCCGCGGCCACCGCGTTCGAGACGTGGGGTGACACGACACCCGCCGAACGGCAGGCCGCCCTGCTGAAGTTCGCCGACGCCATCGAGGCCCGGGCCGACGACTTCATCCGCCTCGAGGGTGAGAACACCGGCAAGCCGCACGCCCTGACGCAGAGCGAGGAGATCCCTCCGATGCTCGACCAGCTGCGCTTCTTCGCCGGGGCCGCGCGGGTGCTCGAGGGCAAGTCTGCGGGGGAGTACATGAAGGGCCACACGTCCTTCGTCCGCCGCGAGCCGATCGGCGTCGTGGGCCAGGTGACGCCGTGGAACTACCCGATGATGATGGCGATGTGGAAGATCGCCCCGGCGCTCGCCGCGGGCAACACCATCGTCCTCAAGCCCTCCGACACGACCCCCGAGACGACCCTGCTCCTCGCCGAGCTGGCCTCGGAGTTCCTGCCGGAGGGCACCTTCAACGTCATCACCGGTGACCGCGAGACCGGACGCATGCTCGTCGAGCACCGCACTCCTGCCCTTGTCGCCATCACCGGCTCGGTGCGCGCGGGCATGCAGGTCGCTGAGAGCGCATCGCGCGACCTCAAGCGCGTCCACCTCGAGCTCGGTGGCAAGGCGCCGGTCATCGTCTTCGACGACGCCGACATCGAGGCGGCCGTCGAGGGCATCGCGATCGGTGGCTACTTCAACGCCGGACAGGACTGCACCGCCGCGACACGTGTCCTCGCCGGGCCCCACATCCACGACGACTTCGTCGCCGCACTCGCCGAGTACGCCAAGGGCTCGGCCAAGGTCGGCATGCCCGACGACCCCGACGCCCTCTTCGGCCCCGTCAACAACCCGAACCAGGTGGCGCACGTCGGCGGGATGATCGACCGCCTGCCCGACCACGCCCGCATCGAGGCCGGCGGTCGCCGTGCCGAGGGTCTCGGCGAGGGCTACTTCTTCGAGCCCACCGTGCTCGCCGGCCTGCGCCAGGACGACGAGCAGATCCAGAACGAGATCTTCGGACCCGTCATCACGGTGCAGCAGTTCAGCGACGAGGCCGAGGCGCTCGCGTGGGCCAACGGCGTGCAGTACGGCCTCGCGTCGTCGGTGTGGACGCGTGACTTCGGCAAGGCCATGCGCATGAGCAAGCGGCTCGACTTCGGGTGCGTCTGGATCAACACCCACATCCCGGTCGTCGCCGAGATGCCGCACGGGGGTTTCAAGCACAGCGGCTACGGCAAGGACCTGTCCATGTACGGGCTCGAGGACTACACCCGCATCAAGCACGTCATGGCCAACATCGACTCGTGAGCGTCGCGCCGTCCGACCCGGACGGCGCCAGCTCGTCTGTCGGACGAGGCATTCCACCGCAGCACCGTCTCGGGTCAACGTCGATCCCTCCACCGCCCGAGCCCCACGAAACCTCTGGAGATGAACCCATGAACGAGAGCTCCTTCGACAAGGACAACCCGATCCTGCGTGCTGCCCTCATGCGCGGTCTCGTCAGCCGGCGCAGCGCCATGATGGGCGCCGCCGGTGTCGGTGCAGCGGCATTCCTGGCAGCCTGCGGATCGGCGGGGAAGAACCCGTCCTCCTCCGGGGGCGGCACGCTGGGTGGCACGATCGCACCGCTGGCCTCCGCCGCGCCTGACATGTCCGACACGGAGAAGCTCGTCAACTGGTCGAACTGGACCGAGTACATCGACACCAGCTCGGACGGCAAGACCCGGCCCACGCTCGAGGCCTTCACCAAGAAGACCGGGATCGCCGTCAACTACACCGAGGACTATCTCGACAACGACGAGTTCTACGCCAAGGTGCGTCCGCTGCTCCAGGGCGGCAAGGACACCGGTCGCGACGTCTGGTGCAGCACCGACTGGATGGTCGCCCGGCTGATCCGACAAGGGTTCGTGCAGAAGCTCGACCGTGCCAACATCCCCAACGTGGCTAACCTCAGCGACTCGCTCACGAACGTCGAGTTCGACCCGGGCCGGCTCTACTCGGTCCCGTGGCAGAGCGGGTTCGCCGGCATCGGCTACAACCTCAAGGCGACCGGCGGCAGGAAGGTCGAGTCGATGACCCAGCTGCTCACCGACCCGGCCCTCAAGGGCAAGGTGACGCTGCTGACCGAGATGCGCGACACGGTGGGCCTGGTCATGATGGAGCAGGGCAAGGACATCTCGAAGTTCACCGACGACGACTTCATCACCGCGATCGCCACGCTCCAGCAGGCCAAGGACGCCGGGCAGATCCTGCGGTTCACGGGCAACGAGTACACCGAGGGTCTGGCCAAGGGCGAGATCGCGGCCTGTGCCGCGTGGACCGGTGACGTCGTCCAGCTGCAGTTCGATGACCCCAACATCCAGTACGCCCTGCCGCAGAAGGGCTTCACCCTCTGGTCGGACAACTTCGTCATCCCCGCGCTCGCCAAGCACAAGAAGAACGCCGAGAAGCTCATCGACTACTACTACGACCCGGCCGTCATGGCGCAGGTCGTTGCGTCCGTCAACTACATCTCCCCGGTCAAGGGCACCGCGGAGGAGCTGACGAAGCTCGATCCCAAGCTCGGCAAGAACCCCCTCATCGTGCCGACGCCCGAGGTGATGTCGCGCGCCCAGGTCTTCCGTGGCCTGACGGCTGCCGAGGAGAACAAGTACAACAAGCTGTTCTCAGCCCTGACGACGGCATGATGGCCGGCCAGGAGAAGGGCGACCTCAGCCTCGTCGCCCTCACGAAGTCGTTCGCCACGTTCACCGCGGTCCACCCGCTGGACCTCACGATCCCCCAGGGGTCGTTCTTCGCCCTGCTCGGCCCGTCGGGCTGCGGCAAGACGACCACCCTGCGGATGATCGCCGGTCTCGAGGAGCCGTCCGGTGGCCGCATCCACATCGGCGACACCGACATCACCGAGACGCGTGCCTACCAGCGCAACGTCAACACCGTCTTCCAGAGCTATGCGCTCTTCCCGCACATGAGCGTGATGGACAACGTGATGTTCGGACTGCGTCGCCGCGGTGACAAGAACGCCAAGGCCAAGGCGGGCGAGATCCTCGAGCTCGTCCAGCTCGGACAGGTGGCCGACAAGAAGCCGACCCAGCTGTCCGGCGGCATGCAGCAGCGAGTCGCGCTGGCCCGTGCCCTCGTCAACCGCCCCGACGTGCTCCTGCTCGACGAGCCGCTCGGTGCGCTCGACCTCAAGCTGCGACGGCAGATGCAGATGGAGCTCAAGCGCATCCAGCAGGAGGTCGGACTGACGTTCATCCACGTCACCCACGACCAGGAGGAGGCCATGACGATGGCCGACTCCATCGCGGTCATGAACGCCGGACGGATCGAGCAGCTCGGTGACCCGGCCACGCTCTACGAGCAGCCGCGATCGACCTTCGTTGCGAACTTCCTCGGCCAGTCGAACCTCGTGCGCGCCCAGGTCAACCCCGGTGGCACCGACCGGATCGTCACGGTACGCGTCCACGACACCGACCTCGAGGTCTCGCGTGAGCACCTGCCCTACGGGGTCGACGACGTGTGGCTCGGCGTGCGCCCCGAGAAGCTGCGGCTGGGGGAGGCCGGCGGTCCCAACCAGCTGCGTGGCATCGTCCGCGACGTGTCCTTCAGCGGTGTCGCCACGCAGTACGCCGTGGAGATGCCCTGGGGGCAGGAGCTCATCGTCGTGCAGCAGAACGACGGGTCGGCCCGGGCGGTGCTCGGCGAGACCGTCTCGGTCTCGTGGGCGGCCCACCACGGGTTCGCCCTCGACGCGTCGCAGGACGCCGCGGCCGGGGCGGAGCTGGTGGAAGACCATGGCTGAGGCCGCCGTCCTGTCGACGGGGTCTGCGGCGGCACCGAGCCGGCGGCGTCGCAGCTGGGTGCCGTACGCGCTGCTCCTGCCGGGTCTGCTCTGGCTCGTCGTCTTCTTCGTGCTGCCGATGGTCACCCTCGCGTCGCAGTCGCTGCAGGAGGGCAACGTCGACGACGGCTACGTGTTCACCGGCAACGTCGGGATCTACGTCGACGCCCTGCAGCAGTACTGGCCCCAGTACGTACGCTCGCTCGTCTACGCCGGCACAGCCACCGTGCTGGCGCTCCTGCTCGGCTACCCGCTGGCCTACTTCATCGCCCAGAAGGCCGGTCGCTACAAGAACCTCATCCTCGTGCTCGTCATCGCGCCGTTCTTCACGAGCTTCCTGATCCGGACGCTGGCCTGGCGCACGATCCTCTCGGACGACTGGTTCGTCACGGAGTGGGCGCAGAAGCTGCACATCACCGACTTCCTCCAGGCCGTCGGCCTCACGTCCAACGACTCCCTGCTGTCGTCGAAGTTCGCCGTGATCATGGGCCTGACCTACAACTTCCTGCCCTTCATGATCCTGCCGCTCTACACCTCGCTCGAACGTCTCGACCCGCGTCTCATCGAGGCGGCAGGCGACCTCTACGCGTCGGCGTGGCAGACCTTCCGCAGGGTCACCTGGCCGCTGTCGCTGCCGGGCGTCGTGGCCGGCACGCTGCTCACTTTCATCCCGGCCGCCGGCGACTTCATCAACGCCCGGCTCCTCGGCAACACGCAGACGACGATGATCGGCTCGGTCATCGACAGCCAGTTCCTCAGGGTGCTCGACTACCCGTTGGCGGCTGCCCTGTCGTTCATCCTGCTCATCATCATCGTCACGATGGTCTCGGTCTACGTGCGCCGGGCCGGAACGGAGGAGCTGCTCTGATGACGTGGGTCAAGAAGCATCTCATCGCGTTCGCAGCCCTGGCCGTCCTCGTCTACATGCTCGTGCCGAACGTAATCGTCGCGGCCTTCTCGTTCAACGACCCCAAGGGCAAGTACAACTACAACTTCAACGAGTTCTCCACCGAGGCGTGGACGAATCCCTGTGGTGCACAAGGCATCTGCGAGTCGTTGGGTCTCAGCCTGCAGGTCGGGGTCATCGCGTCCCTCGCGGCCACCGTGCTCGGCACGATGATCGCTTTCGCCCTCGGCCGCTACCGGTTCCGCGGACGGTCCGCGACCAACCTGCTGATCTTCATGCCGATGGCCACGCCGGAGGTCGTCATGGGCTCGAGCCTGCTGACGCTCTTCCTCATGCTCGGGGTGCCCTCGGGACGTACCGCCATCCTCATCGCGCACATCATGTTCTGCGTGTCCTTCGTCGTCGTCGCCGTCAAGGCGAGGGTGGCCACGCTCGATCCGAAGCTCGAGGAGGCCGCGGCCGATCTCGGTGCGAACCCCAGGCAGACGTTCCTGCGCGTCACGCTGCCGCTCGCAGCGCCCGGCATCGCCGCGGGTGGCTTGCTGGCCTTCTCGCTGAGCTTCGACGACTACATCATCACGAACTTCAACGCCAGCCCGAGCTCGATCACCTTCCCGATGTACGTCTGGGGCGCATCGGCTCGTGGTGTTCCGGTGCAGGTCTACGTCATCGGCACGGTGATGTTCCTGCTGGCCCTCGTCGTCGTCATGGTGGGCCAGCTCATCTCCAGCCGGCGCAACCGTCAGGTGGTCTGAATGCCCATGCGTGTCCTCATGATCGGCTCCGGCGGGGTCGGTGACGCCGCTGCGCGCATCGCCGCCGAGCGTGGCTTCTTCGAGCGCTGGGTCGTCGCCGACTACGACGTGACGCGCGCTGAGCGCACGGTCGCGGCGGTCGCCGGGCGGCACTCGGGAGAGACGCGCTTCGTCGCGGCCCAGGTCGACGCCTCGTCGGCCGAGGCGGTGACGGCGCTGGCCCGCGAGCACGCGGCGACCCACGTCTTCAATGCCGTCGACCCGAAGTTCAACATGCCGATCTTCCACGGTGCCAAGGCCGCCGGGGCCGACTACCTCGACATGGCGATGAGCCTGTCGCAGCGTCACCCCGAGCAGCCCTACGAGAAGGTCGGCGTCATGCTCGGCGACGAGCAGTTCGCCGTGGCCGGGGAGTGGGAGGCCGACGGTCGCCTCGCGCTCGTCGGGATCGGCGTCGAGCCAGGGCTCTCCGACGTCTTCGCGCGGTATGCCGCCGACCACCTGTTCGAGCAGATCGACGAGCTGGGCACGCGCGACGGTGCCAACCTCGTCGTGCACGACGACGACGGCAACGAGATCTTCGCCCCGAGCTTCTCGATGTGGACGACGATCGAGGAGTGCCTCAACCCGCCCGTCGTGTGGGAGAAGGACCGCGGCTGGTTCACGACCGCGCCCTTCAGCGAACCCGAGGTCTTCGACTTCCCGGAGGGCATCGGGCCGGTCGAGTGCGTCAACGTCGAGCACGAGGAGGTGCTCCTCATGCCCCGCTGGGTCGATGCCCAGCGGGTCACCTTCAAGTACGGCCTCGGCGACGAGTTCATCGGCATCCTCAAGGTGCTGAACACCCTCGGACTCGACCGCACCGACCCCATCACCGTCAAGGGCGTGCAGGTCTCGCCCCGCGACGTGGTCGCTGCCGCCCTGCCGGACCCCGCGACGATCGGGCCTCGGATGACCGGCAAGACGTGCGCCGGCCTCTTCGTGACCGGCACCGGCAAGGACGGCCGTCCGAGGCGGACCTACCTCTACCACGTCGTCGACAACGCCGAGACGATGGCGGGCTACGACGCCCAGTGCGTCGTCTGGCAGACGGCGGTCAACCCGGTCGTCGCGCTGGAGCTGCTCGCACAGGGCACGTGGCAGGCTGCGGGAGTCCTCGGGCCCGAGGCGTTCGATGCCGTCCCGTTCCTCGACCTCCTCGCGGCGCCCAAGCCCGAGGGCTACGGCTCCCCGTGGGGGATCGACGAGCGCTGAGCCCGCTCGCACGGACAGGGGCTCGACGGTGGCCACGACGACAGGAATAGGGTTTCACGCATGGCAGCGTTGACGCAGAAGTCAGTGATCGACTCGGTGCCCAAGGGCCTGCTCATCGGCGGGCAGTGGCGCGACGGCGGCGACGGACAGACCATCGCGGTCGACGACCCGTCGAGCGGCCGGGTGCTGACCCACGTCGCGGCGGCTTCGGTCGCCGACGGCCGGGCCGCCCTCGACGCCGCCGTGGCGGCGCAGGCCGACTGGGCGCGCACGGCGCCGCGCGACCGCGGCGAGCTGCTGCGGGCGGCCTACGAGAAGATCACCGAGCGCGCGGAGGAGTTCGCGATGCTCATGACCCTCGAGATGGGCAAGACGCTCGCCGAGAGCCGCGGTGAGGTCGCCTACGGCGCCGAGTTCTTCCGCTGGTTCTCCGAGGAGGCCGTGCGCATCTCGGGTCGCTGGTCGACGGCCCCCAACGGCGCGACCCGGCTCATGACGATGAAGCAGCCCGTCGGCCCGACCCTGATGATCACGCCGTGGAACTTCCCGCTCGCGATGGGCACCCGCAAGATCGGCCCGGCCATCGCGGCCGGCTGCACGATGGTCGTCAAGCCGGCCAGTCAGACGCCCCTGACGATGCTCGCCCTGGCCGACCTCCTCCGCGAGTGCGGGCTGCCCGACGGCGTGCTCAACGTCGTCATGACGACGCACGCGACGACGGGCGACGTCATGGAGCCGCTCATCCGCGACCCGCGCCTGCGCAAGCTGACCTTCACCGGCTCGACGCCCGTGGGCCGCTCGCTCATGGAGCAGGCCTCGCAGGGCATCCTCCGCGTCTCGATGGAGCTCGGCGGCAACGCGCCCTTCCTCGTCTTCGAGGACGCCGACGTCGACAAGGCCGTGGACGGCGCGATGCTCGCCAAGATGCGCAACATGGGGGAGGCGTGCACCGCGGCCAACCGCTTCTACGTCCACGAGTCGCTCGCCGACGAGTTCAGCGCAAAGCTGGCCCGCCGGATGGGCGCGCTGACGCTCGGCAAGGGCACGAAGAAGGGCGTCGACGTCGGCCCCCTCGTCGACGAGAAGGCCCGCGACAAGGTGTCGGCCCTCGTCGACGACGCCGTCGCCAAGGGCGCGAAGGTCCTCGTCGGCGGCTCGGCGCCCAAGGGTGCCGGCTGGTTCTACGAGCCGACCGTCCTCGCCGACGTGCCGACCGACGCCGACATGGCCCGCGAGGAGATCTTCGGACCCGTCGCGCCCGTCACGACGTTCCGCACCGACGCCGAGGCCATCCGCCTCGCCAACGACACCGAGTACGGCCTCGTCGCCTACCTCTTCACCCAGGACCTCTCGCGAGCCATCACGATGAGCGAGGCGCTCGAGTACGGCATGGTCGGTGTCAACCAGGGCATCGTCTCCAACCCGGCGGCCCCCTTCGGCGGCGTCAAGGCGTCCGGCGTGGGGCGTGAGGGCGGCTTCGAGGGCATCGACGAGTACCTCGAGACGAAGTACGTCGGCATCGCCCTCTGACGGACCGCCCGGCCAGCCTCCCCGCGCTCTCGGGACATTCACCGAACCGGCCCGGCACGCGGTCGCCCTGTGGTGCAATCTGCGCATGGTGACACCAGCCCGCCCCCGCGACGCGGGTTCCCTGCGCCCGCTCGCCGCCCTGCTCAGCGAGACCGACGACGTCCTGCGACGTGGGTCGGCCGCCGGCGCGCGGGTGTGGCCCACCGGCTTCCCGGCGCTCGACGCCGTCCTGACCGGTGGGCTGCGCTCCGGTGAGCTCGTCCTGCTCGGCGGTCCGGCCGGCCACGGCAAGACGACGATCGGCCTCCAGCTCGCCCGCAACGTCGTCGCCGCCGGAGCCAGCGCCCTCGTCCTGTCCTACGAGCACGAGAGCCACACGCTGCTCGAGCGGCTCATCTCGATGGAGGCCGCCGAGGGCGACCCGGGCGAGGTGGCCGGGGTCATCGACGTGCGGCGCGCGCTCGAGACGGCCGACCTCGGCGGCTCGCTCGACACCGTGCTCGGCAGCCTGCCCGGCGGCCAACGCGCCCTCGCGGCGCTCGGCAGCTACGGCGACCGGCTCCAGATCCACGAGTCGTCCGGCGCGACGACGACGCTTGCCACGATCGGCGAGACCGTCGACCGCGTCACGGAGGCCACCGGCCAGGCGCCGTTCGTGCTGCTCGACTACATCCAGAAGGTGCCCGCCGAGCGCGCCGACGAGGACGCGCGCATCACCGCAGTGGCCGAGGGGCTCAAGGACCTCGCCCTGTCCGCGCGGGTGCCGGTCGTCGCCATCTCGGCAGCCGACAAGGAGGCCCTCGCCTCCGGTCACCGGATGCGCACCCACGACCTGCGGGGGTCATCGGCCCTGGCTTTCGAGGCCGATGTCGTCCTCATCGTCAACGACAAGGTCGACGTCGTCTCGCGCGAGCACCTCGTCTACAACCTCGGCAACATCCAGCGCTTCCGGGGCTGGTCGGTCGTCAGCGTCGAGAAGAACCGCCACGGCAGGGCCCACCTCGAGCTCGAGTTCGCCAAGGACTTCGAGCACGGCCGCTTCCACACGGAGGGCCAGGAGGTCACCGAGCGGCTCATCGACGACAGGGTCTTCGTCTCCTGAGCCGTCCCACCCGATGGCGTATGCCGTCCCCTGGCGCCTGCGCGCCCGCGCCGTCGCGCGCGGGCTGGCGTGCCGGCATACGCGAGCCCGGCCGATGGGGCGGCTAGCGGGTGATGACGGTGACGCGGAGGTCGTCGCGCTCGTCGGCGGCCTGCTCGAGGATCTCGACGACGGTGTCGTAGGCCCCACGGTCCTGCTCGCGGAGGGTGGCCGCGTGGTCCCAGACGAGCTCGATGGGCACGCCGCGCGCGCCGTCGAGGTCGCGCAGCGCGTCGAGGAGGGCGTCCCAGTTGTGCCCGAACCAGTCCGGCAGCTCGAGCCCCGTCGCGAAGGCGTCGAGCACGCCCGCCTTGTCGTCCCCGCCCGAGACGACGCGCACGTCGTGGCCGAGCCAGGCGAGCTGGGCGATGTGGTCCTCGGCCTCGCTGTGCCGGCCCAGGAACGTCGTCACGTGCCCTCCCTGATCCGCCTGAACGACCCGTAGTGGTTGTCGGTCCAGTATCGCTCGCCACTGCTGCCGGTGATGATGCGCCGGGCCCCGCGATCGGCGGATCCCGGTGTCACGACGGTGAACTCGCGGTAGTAGCCGGTCGTGTGCGGCGGCAAGAGGCGTTCGCGGTTGTCAAAGGTGCGGTTGTCGCTGCGGGGGTAGGGGAACGGGCCGCCGGCGCGGATCAGCGCGAGCGTCTCGCGGGCCGGTGCGGGCAGGGCCGACTCGGCGACCCAGGGCAGTCCCGAGACGGGGTCGGTGGCGGGGTCGGTGGCGCCGGACCCGGCAGTGCCGCTGACGGACGGGCCGGTCGACGAGGCGCCGGGTGCCGCGGAGCCCGACGGCGCGGACGGACCCTGCGCGGCCCGCACGACGACCCAGGCCAGCACGAGGACGGCCACGGCGAGCACGCCGAGGAAGACCTGCCGCGAGCCGCGCGTCTTCACGTCGTCATCATGCCCGAGGAGGCAATGGTCCGAATCCTCTGACGGCGCCGCACCGCTGGGGGAGACTGCCGCACGTGAGCCTTCTACGCGGCCTCTTCGGGGAGCGGGGCGGCCGGCGTGACGAGCCGCCGCTCGCGGTCGTCGCGCGCGACGTCGGCCACCGGGTCTTCGTCGAGCGCCCACCTGAGCAGGTCTGGCCACACCTCGTCGCGCCCGCACCGGGGGCCGAGCTCGGCGTCGACTGCGTGCGGGTGCTCGCCCTGCCGGCCTCCGGACCCGCCGGGCTGCCCGAGTTCGCGGGTGTGTGGCGGCGGTCGAACGGCAGGCTCTGGGTGGGGCTCAGCACCGTGGGCGTCGTCGAGCAGGGGGTCCGGGTGGTGTCCCGGTCGGCCGACGGTGCGGCGGCGCTCACCCTGACGACGACGGTGGAGCCGCTCGACGGCGGGTGCGTCGTCGCCCAGCGGCTCGACGGGATCGCACCCTCGGACCCTGTGGCGGAGTTCGCCCGGGGGTGGATGGCGAGGGCGCTGCTCGGGCTCAAGGCGGATGTCGAGGGGATCCCGCGCAGCCGGACGGCGGACCCGACGGCCGACGGACCGGTCGAGGAGGCGATGGCGAGCGGCTTCGTCGGACACGGCGTCGCCACGGCCGGCGGTCCCGGGGTCATGCCGGTGCAGGAGTCGGCCTCGATCGAGATCGCCGTCACCCCTGACCGACTCCGCGACCTACTCGAGCAACCGTCGTCCGACCAGCTGCTCAAGCCCTCTCTCGAGCAGCTCGTGCGCCTCCCGCTCGCCGACGAGCCCGCTCGCGAGCACGTGCTCGCCGTCCACCGCCACGACGACGGCCGCCGGGCCGGCTCGGTCTCGCTCGTCGCCCCGTCGTCGGCGCTCGGCCGGACCGTCGAGCGGGACCTCACCTCCTCCCACGAGGCCGACGTCGTCACGACCGTCGAGCCGTGCGCGCTCGGCGCCCGTCTCACCGAGACCTTCACCGGCTGGCTCCCGGCCGGGCCCGGTCGCGTCGTCGACGGTTCCGGAATCGCCGCGCTCATGGCCGCCCGCCTCGCCGTCGTCAAGAACCTCGCCGAGGCGGGTGTCGTCCCGCAGCGTGACCCGAGCACCGGGTTCCTGCCGCCCGGTCAGGTGCCGGACCTGCCACCCCCGTCGGGTCGGCCGACGAGCCGGGCGCCACTGCCAGCCATGGCCCCCGGTCGGGCCGCCCTGGGCGACGCGCACGCCGTGGGCGGCCGCCCGTCCGTCCCGTCGAGCGTCCTGCTCCCGCCGCCGCACGTCGCGGCGCCTGCGGCCGGCTACGACGTCGGACCGTGGCGGATGTGGACCGACGACGGCTTCTTTGCCGCGAGCGAGGCCACGTGGTGGTGAGGTGACCCGCCCCGGTCAGCACGAACGACCAGGTTCGTCGTCGGTGCTCGGCGCTAGCGTCGGTGGATGCTCGAGACACCTGACGAGACAGCCGCGCTCCAGGCCCTGCTCGACGCCTCGCACGCCAAGGCATCGGGCCACCTGCGGAGCATCATCGACGACGACCGCACCCTGACCGCCGAGCAGCTCGTCGCGCTGCTCACCGGCATGAAGGTCCTCTCCGTGGCCACCGTCACGGCAGCAGGCGAGCCGCGCATCAGCGCCCTCGACGGCCACTTCCTCCACGGCACGTGGACCTTCGGCACCTCCGGCACGTCGGCCAAGGCGAAGCACCTCGCGGCGCGGCCCGCGGTGAGCGTCGCGCACGTCGACGGCGAGGAGCTCGCGCTCTTCAGCCACGGCCGGGCCGAGCTGATCGAGCCGGGGCCCGACCGCGACGAGGTCGACGCGCACTGGACCGCGCACTACGGCAGCAGCCCGTACTCGTGGGGCGACGACATCCGGATGTACCGCCTGCGCATGACCTGGGCCGTCGCCTATGCGTTCAAGCGCGACGAGCTGCTCCGGACGAGGGGAGTGACCGCCTGACCGCCGAGCCGGGGCCTGCGCGACAATGTCGGGGTGACTGACACCTCGGCGCGCCCCCGCCGCATCGTCCTGCTCGGCTCGACCGGCTCGATCGGCACCCAGGCCATCGACCTGATCCAGCGCAACCGCGACCGCTTCGAGGTCGTCGGGCTCTCGGCCGGATCCAACCTCGACCTGCTCGCCCAGCAGGCCGCCGCCTTCCGCGTCCCCGTCGTGGCGGCGGCGAGCGCGACGCACGACGACCTGGCCGCGGCCCTCGCGCGCGCCTGCGACGCCAGCGGCGTGACGGCATACGACCCCGAGCTGCTCGTCGGCGCCGAGGCGAGCACGACGCTCGCTGCTCGGGAGGCCGACGTCGTCGTCAACGGCATCACCGGGGCCATCGGCCTCGAGCCCACCCTCGCCGCCCTACGTGCCGGCACCACCCTCGCGCTCGCCAACAAGGAGTCGCTCATCATCGGCGGCCCGCTCGTCAAGGCGGTCGCTGCTCCCGGCCAGATCGTGCCCGTCGACAGCGAGCACTCGGCGATCGCCCAGTGCCTGCGTGGGGGCCGCGCCGACGAGGTGCGGCGGCTCGTCGTCACCGCGAGCGGTGGCCCGTTCCGCGGTCGGTCGCGCGCCGAGCTGGCGGACGTCACGCCCGGGCAGGCCCTCGCGCACCCGAACTTCTCGATGGGCCGGGTCATCACGACGAACTCCGCCACCCTCGTCAACAAGGGCCTCGAGGTCATCGAGGCGCACCTGCTCTTCGACATCCCGTTCGAGCGCATCGACGTCGTCGTCCACCCGCAGCAGATGATCCACTCGATGGTCGAGTTCGTCGACGGCTCGACGATCGCACAGGCCGGGCCGCCGCGGATGCTCGTGCCGATCGCCCTCGGGATGTCGTGGCCCGAGCGCCTCGCCGACGCCGACGTGCCGGTCGACTGGACGCGGGCCCAGTCGTGGGAGTTCGAGCCGCTCGACGACGACGCCTTTCCCGCCGTCGCCCTCGCCCGCCGGGTGGGGGAGGCCGGGGGAACGTGGCCGGCGGTCTACAACGCCGCCAACGAGGTCGCCGTCGACGCCTTCCACGAGGGACGCATCGGCTTCGTCGACATCGTCGACACCGTCGCGCACGTCGTGGACGCGTATGCCGCCGAGCCCACCTCGCGGGCCGACGACCTCACGCTCGCCGACGTCCTCGCCGCCGACACCTGGGCCCGCACCGCAGCCCGGAGCGCCATCACGGGGTAGCCCCGCGGAGCGCGCCCCGAAACGACTCACGGTTCGATGGATCTGTGCGTCACGCGCGCGCGGAGATCCATCGACGCGTGAATCACAGGAAGTCGATGTGACAATGGAGGGGTGCTGTTCTTCCTAGGGGTCCTGGTCGTCGTCGTCGGTGTGGCGCTCAGCATCGCGCTGCACGAGATCGGCCACCTCGTGCCGGCCAAGAAGTTCGGGGTCAAGGTGACCCAGTACATGGTCGGTTTCGGCCCGACGGTCTGGTCGCGCAAGCGTGGCGAGACCGAGTACGGCATCAAGGCGATCCCGCTCGGCGGCTACGTCCGGATGATCGGCATGCTCCCGCCCCGTCCCGGCGACAAGCCCGGCGAGCTGCGCACGCTCTCGACCGGCCGGTTCAGCCAGATGGTCGACCAAGCCCGGGCCGACTCCATGGAAGAGGTCAGGCCCGGCGACGAGGATCGCGTCTTCTACAAGCTGAGCCCTGGTAAGAAGATCGTCATCATGCTCGGCGGCCCGGTCATGAACCTC
The DNA here is from genome assembly GCF_024519435.1 of Terrabacter sp. Ter38. Taxonomy (GTDB): domain Bacteria; phylum Actinomycetota; class Actinomycetes; order Actinomycetales; family Dermatophilaceae; genus Terrabacter. Next base: position 561,903 of record NZ_JALJRZ010000001.1, on the reverse strand, counting down.
ATCATCGCGTTCGTCCTCATCACCGGCGTCATCACGCTCTACGGTCTGCCACACGTGGCCCCCAAGGTCGGGCTCCTCTCGGCGTGCGTGCCGACCACGGCCCCGACGCTGCAGGTGCCGCAGCCCGCGTGCAAGCCCGGCGACCCCGTGGCGCCGGCCAAGGCCGCGGGCCTGCAGGAGCGCGACCGCATCGTCTCCGTCGACGGCAAGCCGGTCAGCACGTGGGACCAGGTCACCTCGGCCATCCGCGACAGCAAGGGCGCCACGATGGCGTGGGTCGTCGAGCGCGGCGGTCACCAGGTCACCATCGCGATCACGCCCGCCGTCCTCGAGCGCGCCACGTACGACGACCAGGGCAACCCCGTCGCCAGGGACGGCAAGCCCGTCCTCGCGTCGATGGGCTTCGCGGGGATCACGCCCGGCCAGGAGCTCGTCCGCACCCCGATCGCCCAGGCGCCCGGCTTCGTCCGGGACCGCCTCGTCGACACCGCCTCGATCATCGTCAAGATCCCCGAGAAGATGACGGGCGTCGTCCAGGCCGCGTTCGGCAGCGGGGCGCGCGACCCCAACGGACCCATCTCGGTCGTCGGCGTCGGGCGCATCGGCGGCGAGGTCGCGGCGCTCGACATCCCGGCCGACGAGGGCGGCAACTGGGTCAAGCTGGCCCAGCTGATCCTGCTCATCGCCTCGCTCAACCTCGCGCTCTTCGTCTTCAACCTCGTGCCGCTCCTGCCGCTCGACGGCGGTCACGTCGCAGGGGCCGTCTGGGAGGCGATCAAGCGGGGGTGGGCACGACTGCGCCACCGTCCCGACCCGGGCTTCGTGGACGTCGCCAAGGGGCTGCCGATCGCCTACGGCATGAGCCTCGTGCTCATCACCATGTCGGTGCTGCTCATCTACGCCGACATCGTCAAGCCGATCAAGCTCTTCGGCTGAGCCGGCCGCGGCGCCGGAGCCGCGCGAGCGCGCCGACGGCACACGGATCGGTCTGCTCGTGCCTCACGCACCCGGCTGCGTCACCTCCCCCGGCTCCCGCTTCGGCGCGGCGCGACATAATGGCGCCATGAGCGTCTCCCTCGGTATGCCGCCCCTGCCCCCGCCGGTCCTCGCCCCGCGGCGACAGACCCGCCAGATCCAGGTCGGCAAGGTCGGCGTCGGCAGCGACTTCCCGGTGTCGGTGCAGTCGATGACGACGACGCCGACGACCGACATCAACGCGACGCTCCAGCAGATCGCCGAGCTCACGGCCTCGGGCTGCGACATCGTGCGGGTGGCCTGCCCGAGCCAGGACGACGCCGACGCACTGCCCGCGATCGCGCGCAAGAGCCAGATCCCGGTCATCGCCGACATCCACTTCCAGCCGAAGTACGTCTACGCGGCCATCGACGCGGGGTGCGCGGCCGTGCGTGTCAACCCCGGCAACATCCGCCAGTTCGACGACCAGGTCAAGGAGATCGCCAGGGCGGCCAAGGACGCCGGCGTCTCCATCCGGATCGGCGTCAACGCCGGCAGCCTCGACAAGCGGATCATGGAGAAGTACGGCAAGGCGACGCCCGAGGCGCTCGTCGAGTCGGCGGTCTGGGAGGCGAGCCTCTTCGAGGAGCACGACTTCCACGACTTCAAGATCTCGGTCAAGCACAACGACCCGGTCATCATGGTGCGTGCCTACGAGCTGCTCGCCGAGCGCGGCGACTGGCCCCTCCACCTCGGCGTCACCGAGGCCGGCCCCGCGTTCCAGGGCACCATCAAGTCGGCGACGGCCTTCGGCGCTCTCCTCTCGCGGGGCATCGGCGACACGATCCGCGTCTCCCTCTCGGCCCCTCCGGTCGAGGAGGTCAAGGTCGGCATCCAGATCCTGCAGAGTCTCAACCTGCGCCCGCGCAAGCTCGAGATCGTCTCGTGCCCGTCGTGCGGCCGCGCCCAGGTCGACGTCTACACGCTCGCCGACCAGGTCACCGCCGGCCTGGAGGGCATGACGGTCCCGTTGCGTGTCGCCGTCATGGGCTGCGTCGTCAACGGCCCGGGGGAGGCCCGCGAGGCCGACCTCGGAGTCGCCTCCGGCAACGGCAAGGGCCAGATCTTCGTCAAGGGCGAGGTCATCAAGACCGTCCCCGAGGCGCAGATCGTCGAGACGCTCATCGAGGAGGCCATGCGTCTGGCCGAGGAGATGGGCGAGCCGGTCGACGAGGAGTCGGCCGGGACCCCGAGCGTCACCGTCAGCTGAGGTGCGCGCCCCCGTCCGTTCGACCGAGCGGTATGCCGTCCTGCACGACCTCGCCGAGCGTGTCGTCGCGCTGCGCCCGGGTGAGCGCGTGGCCGTGGCGGTCGACGGCTTCGACGGCGCCGGCAAGACAGTCCTCGCGGACCAGCTCGCCGAAGTGATCGGCGGCCTCGACGCGGCGCGCGGCGTGCTGCGCCTCTCCATCGACGGGTTCCACCGGCCCAGGGCCCAGCGCTTCGCCCGGGGTCGGGGGCCGGAGACCTTCTACGAGGACTCCTACGACTACGACGCGTTCCGGCGCGCCGTCGTCGAGCCCTTCCGCCGCGGCGAACCCGTCACCCCAGCCGTCAACGACGTCGAGGCCGACGAGCCGGTGCGGCGCGCCCCCGTCACGGTCGGGCCCGACACGGTGCTGATCGTCGACGGGATCTTCCTCCAGCGTCCGGAGCTCGCCGACGTCTGGGATGCCGCGGTGTGGGTCGAGGTGCCCTTCACCGTCTCGGTGCCCCGGGGCAACGCCCGCTTCGGGGACGGACACGACCCCGACCCGGAGGCGGAGTCGAACCGCCGCTACGTGCAGGGCCAGCGCCTCTACCTCGCGGCTGCCGACCCGCGAGCCCGGGCGAGGTGGGTGCTGGACAACACCGACCTCGAGCGGCCCGGCCTCGTCGCGCGACGGTGAGACCCGGCTCCGAGCGGTTCCGGCCGGCCGCACGAAGGCCCGGTCACGGTGGTCGTGACGGGTTCGTGAGGCGCGCCGGGGTGACACCCGGCCCGCGGGCGGGCACTCTTGGGTGGTGCTCCGCCAACGCCTCCCTGTGCGACCGCTGTCGGCGGCCGACCACGACGCCGCGCTCGAGGTGTGCGCGCGTGACCGGGTGGCCAACGCCTTCGTCGCCGCCCGCATCGTCGAGGGATCGCTGCGCACGTCCCCGGGCGCGCTCCTCGGGCACTGGGGCGACGGTGAGCTGCGCGGCCTCGCCTGGGTCAGCGCCAACGTCGTGCCCGTGGAGCTCGACGACGACGGCGTCGCGGCCGTCGCGACGCGCATCAGCAGGATGCGCCGTCAGTGCGCCTCGATCTTCGGCCCGAGCGGGCAGGTCGTGGGTCTGTGGGATCGGCTCGGCCCCACGTGGGGACCCGTTCGCGCGATCCGCACCCACCAGCCGCTGCTGACGACACGCACGCGTCCCTCGACGCTCGGCATGCGCCTCGACCCCGGAGTGCGGCCGGCCCGGATGGACGAGGTCGACCTCGTCCTTCCCGCCGCGGCGCACATGTTCACCGAGGAGATCGGCTACCCGCCCTACTTCGGCTCCGACCGCGGCTACCGGGCGAGCATCGCCGCGTTGATCCGCGCCGGCCACACTTTCGTCAAGATCGAGGACGGCGAGGTCGTCTTCAAGGCCGACGTCGGTTCGCTCGCCCTCGGCTGCGCCCAGGTCCAGGGGGTCTGGCTGCATCCTCGGCTGCGCGGACAGGGTCTGTCGGTGCCTGCCATGGCGAGCGTCGTCGAGCAGGTGCTGTCGGGCCTGGCTGACGAGGTGTCGCTCTACGTCAACGACTTCAACGTCGCGGCTCGAGCGACGTATGAGCGCTGCGGCTTCCGCGAGGTCGGTTCGTTCACGACGGTGCTGCTCTAGCTCCTCGGGAGACCGGCCTAGGGTGGACGCATGAAGACCGTGACGAACGCCCCGCTCGGCAGGGACGCCATCGCTCTGGCCGGCCTCTTCCTCGCCTCGGGCACGATGCACTTCGTCAGGCCCGAGCCCTTCGAGGCGATGGTGCCCCAGCAGCTCCCGTCACGCCGCGCACTCGTGTATGCCTCGGGGGCGCTCGAGATCGCCTGCGCCGTGGGGCTGTTCATCCCTCGCACGCGTCGCGTGGCCGGTCTGGCGTCGGCGGCACTTCTCGTCGCGGTCTTCCCGGCGAACGTCACGATGACGGGCCAGGCCAAGCGTCGCCTCGACCGGAAGCCGGACGACGCGAAGCGGCAGGGCTACCTCGCCGCGACCGTCGCGCGGCTGCCGCTCCAGTGGCCGATGATCCGCACGGCGATGCGCGCCGGGGGAGTGATGCGCTGAGGCGTCAGGCCAGGTCACCGAACGCGATGCTGATGCTGTCACCGACACGCCGGTAGCCCATCGCCGTGTAGATGGCGTTCGACGTCGGGTTGGCGAGGTCGGTGTAGAGCATGCAGGCATCGCCCGCATCGAGGCGGGCGATGCTGAGGGCGGCCACCACCCCGCTCGCGTAGCCGCGCCCGCGCAGTCCCGGCGGGGTCCACACCCCTGAGATGCGGGTGACCCCACCGCTGGCGGGGGAGGCATACGCCATCGACACCGTGCGGCCGGCGTCCTCCCAGAGGCCGACCCGTCCGTCGTCGACGTGCCGGTCGAGGGACGGGACGACCCGGCCCTCGCCCTCGATCGCGTCGACGAACTGCTGGTGCCAGCCGTCGACGAGCGCCGTGTCGGCCTGCCTCGCGAGCCGGAAGGAGCCGCTCACCTCGAAGGGCACGTGCGGCCGGGCCGGCAGGTCGAAGCGGCCCACCTCCATGGCGACCCTCGACGTCGCCCCGGTGCGCGCGACCCACTCCGTGGCGAAGGCCTCGGCCGGTTCACGCTGGCCGCCGACGCCGGGCAGCACGTCGCGCCGTGCCGCGAGCAGGGCGGCGAGGTCGCGGGCCTCGTCGGCGCTGGCGAGCGCGATGTGCAGCGGGTGGGGCGGCGTGTGCATGAAGGCACCGACCACCTCACCGCGCGCGTCGGTGGCCGCCCACCACCTCGGGCCCACGTAGCGGCTCCGGTCGACGACGAGACCCTCCGTCACGCTCGCGAGGACGCTGAGCGCCTCCGGTTCGCGCGCCACGAGGCCCGCGAAGCGCGCCTGTGCCTCGGCGGCGTCGGTGACGAGCGTGAACGTGCTGGAGGAGCGCGGCATACGGTAACTCTCGCAAGGCACGCCCGGTGACCGCGACCGGATTCCGCTGTCGCCCGGCCGCCGTGGATGTCTCAGACGTGGGCGAGGACGTCCGCGTGGGTCATCGCGAACCACGCGTCGGGGTGCGTCGACCAGGCCTGCCAGGCGGCGCTGATCCCCGCGAGCTCGTCGTCGGTCGCGAGCCCCCGCCCCAACGCCTGGGTCGCGAACGTCGACTCGAGGGTGCGCCGCGCCCACGTGCCGCCCCACCATGCGCACTGCTCCGGCGTCGCGTACGTCCACAGCGAGGCCGACGGCGTGAGCCGGGTGAGTCCGGCGGCGTGCGCCCAGGCGACGAGGTGGCGGCCGGCGTCCGGCTCGGCGTGGTTGAGTCGCGCGAGGTGGCGGTAGAGGTCGAGCCAGCGGGTCATCCCCTGCGATGCCGGGTGCCACACCATCGAGGCGTAGTCGACGTCGCGTGTGGCGACGATGCCTCCCGGGCGAGCGACCCGCGCCATCTCCCGCAGGGCGCCCACGGGGTCGGTGAGGTGCTGGAGCACCTGGTGGGCATGGACGACGTCGAAGGACGCGGCGGCATACGGAAGTGCCATGACGTCGGCGCGCTCGAAGCGGGTGCGTTCGTCACCGCGTGCTGCAGCGTGGCGGCGGGCCTGCTCGAGAGGGCCGTCGACGATCTCGACCCCGACCACCTCGCCCGAGGGGCCGACCGCCTCGGCGAGGTCGAGCGTGATCGTGCCGGGCCCGCAGCCGACGTCGAGGACCGTCAGCCCGTCGTGCAGGTGGGGGAGCAGGTAGGCCGCCGAGTCGGCGGCGGTCCGCGCCCCGTGCGACGCGAGGACGCTCGGGTGGTGACCGTGGAGATAGACGTCCGCCATGGCGCGACGCTACGCCTCGTCCGCGGTGCGAACCGGGACTGTCCACGCACGACGAAGGCCCGCCCCTGGAACGGGGCGGGCCTCCACCGAGTGCGGTGACCTGGCGGTCTCAGCTCACTTGGTGAGCGGGGCCAGCGTCGGGTCGTTCGCATAGGCCTCGGCTGCGTTCTCCTTGGTCACGATGACCGGGGGAAGCAGGTTGGCCGGGACGACCTTGACACCGTTGTTGTAGGACTTGGTGTCGTTGACCGTCGGGGCCTGGCCCTTCTGGAGGGCGGTGACCATGGCGATGGTCTCCTTGACGAGGTTGCGGGTGTCCTTGTTGATCGTGGAGTACTGCTCACCCGCCATGATCGACTTGACCGACTCGACCTCGGAGTCCTGGCCGGTCACGATCGGCACGGGCTTGGTCGCGTCCTTGACCGACGTGATGATCGCGCGGGCCAGCGTGTCGTTGGGCGACAGGACGCCGTCGAGCGCCGCGCTCGTGTAGTTGGCCGCGAGGAGGGTGTCCATGCGCTTCTGGGCGTTCTCGGCCTTCCAGCCCTGGGTGACGACCTGGTTGAAGTCCTTCTGGCCGGAGACGACCTTGAGGGTGCCGTCGTCGATCTTCGGCTGGAGCACCTTCATGGCGCCGTCGAAGAACACCTGGGCGTTCGCGTCGTCGGGGGAGCCGGCGAAGAGCTCGATGTTGTACGGGCCGTTCGGCTTCTTCTTGGCCATGCCGTCGAGCAGGGCCTGGCCCTGCAGCTCGCCGACCTTGAAGTTGTCGTAGGCCACGTAGTAGTCGACGGCCGCAGTGTTCTTCACGAGACGGTCGTACGCGATGACCGTGGCGCCGGAGTCCTTGGCGGCCTTGAGCTGGGTGCCCAGCTGCGAGCCGTCGATCGCACCGACGACGATGACCTTCGCGCCCTTGGTGACCATGGCCGAGATCTGGTTCTGCTGCTCCGACACACCGCCGTTGGCGAACTGCACGTCGCCCTGGAAGCCGGCGGCGGACAGGCCGTCCTTGAACAGCTGCTCGGCGAGCACCCAGTTCTCGGACGTCTTCTGCGGCAGGGCGACGCCGATGACCGCGTTGGCGGGGAAGCCCGCCGCTGCAGAACCGCCGGATGCGCCCGGCGTCGTGCCGGTGTCGCTGCTCCGACCGCAACCGGTCAGAACAAGGGCGGCCACAGCCGTGACGCCCAGCACCTTGGTGAAGGTACGCATGTGCTCTCTTTCCTCTCATCGCGTCCGGGCGGAGCGCGGATCCCTCTCGGTCGCGGGCGGGCGCCCTGACCGTGTCTTTGGTGGGTCTTTGGTGGGTCTTGGTGGGTCTTGGATGGGCCGATCCGCAGCTCAGCTGGACTGGCGGATGGTCTCGGAGACCGGAGTCGTCTCGGTGGCCGCGGACGGCGGCGGTGGGGCGGCCGAGTCGTCGTCGCTGCCACCGCGTCGGAAGTTACGGGTCAGCATGCCGAGCAGCGACACGCGTCCCTGCGACTTGTTGTACACGTCGAAGGCGACGGCGACGAGGAGCACGAGGCCCTTGATCATCTGCGTCGCGTCTGCGCCGATTCCCTTGAGCTGCAAGCCGTTGTTGAGCACGGCCATGACGAGGCCTCCGACGATGGAGCCGACGACGGTGCCGACTCCGCCGGTGACGGCGGCGCCACCGATGAAGACGGCCGCGATGGCGTCGAGCTCCCAGCCGACACCGTCGGACGGGCCGGAGGCGGTCGAGCGCGCCACGAAGATCATGCCGGCCAGGGCGGCCAGGATCGACATGTTCATCATGACGAGGAAGTTGACCTTCTTGCTCTTCACGCCGGAGAGCTCGGCCGCGTGCCGGTTGCCGCCGACGGCGTAGATGTGGCGGCCGATGACGGTGCGGTTGGAGATGAAGCCGTAGAGCAGGACGAGGACGGCCAAGATGATGCCGGAGATCGGGAAGGACGTGCCGGGGCGGCCCGAACCGAAGAGCAGCGTCGCGCCGATGATCGCGGCGCAGATGAGGCCGAGCCGCACCCACATGACCCACGCCTCCTCGACCTCGGCGCCCAGCTTGACCAGGGCGCGGCGGCTGCGGAGGCTGCCGACGACGATCCCGACGGCGAGCAGCAGGCCGATGAGGACGGTGAGGTTGTTGTAGCCGGTGTCGGGGCCCACCTCGGGCAGGTAGCCACCGCCGATGACCTGGAAGTCCTCGGAGACGGGCACCGAGTTGGACTTGCCGACGTACTGGTTCGCGCCGCGGAAGAGGAGCATGCCCGAGAGCGTCACGATGAAGGCCGGGATGCCGACGTAGGCGGTCCACATGCCCTGCCACGCGCCGACGAGGGCGCCGATCGCCAGCCCGAGGATGATCCCCATCCACCAGCTGAGGTTCCAGTCACGCATCGCGATGGCCACGCAGATGCCGACGAACGCCGCGACGGAGCCGACGGAGAGGTCGATGTGGCCGGCGATGATGACGAGCACCATGCCGATGGCGAGGACGAGGATGTAGGAGTTCTGCTGGAAGATGTTGATGACGTTGTCCGGCGTGAGCGTGAGCCCGCCGGTCCAGATCTGGAAGAAGATGATCAGCGCCACGAGGGCGAAGATCATGCCGAGCTGACGGGTGTCGCCACCGAAGATCTTCTTGACCTTGTCCATGGGTGCAGTCCTGGCTGTGTCGGGTGTGGATGGGGGAGGTGTCGGGCCCGGCGTCTCGGCGCCGGTCACGCGCTCTCGCGCGTGGTCGCCTCGGAGCCGCCGTGCGTGCGCCGGGTCATGAGTCGCATCAGCGACTCCTGGTCGGCCTCCTCGCGGGACAGCACGCCGGTGACCGCGCCCTCGGCGATCGTGTAGATGCGGTCGGACAGGCCGATCAGCTCGGGGAGCTCGGACGAGACGAGGATGACGCCCTTGCCCTCCGAGGCCATCCTTTGGATGATGCCGTAGATCTCGAACTTGGCACCGACATCGATGCCGCGCGTGGGCTCGTCGAGGATGAGCAGGTCTGGCTCGGTGAAGAGCCACTTCGCGAGGACGACCTTCTGCTGGTTGCCGCCGGAGAGCTTCGAGACCCCCTCGTTCACGTTGGGAGCCTTGGTGCGCAGGGACTTCCGGTAGGACTCGGCGTAGTTGTACTCCTCGCGCTCGTCGACGACGAAGCCGTGGGTGATGCGCGACAGCCGGGCCGAGACGGTGGTGCGCTTGATGTCGTCGAGGAGGTTGAGACCGAGCGTCTTGCGGTCCTCGGTGACGTAGGCGAGGCCGGCGTCGATGGCGTCCGCGACGGACCGCAGCCGCACCTCCTTGCCGTCCTTGAGGATCGTGCCCTCGACGTACGTGCCGTAGGAGCGACCGAAGAGGCTGCGCATGAGCTCGGTGCGTCCGGCGCCCATGAGGCCGGCGAACCCGACGATCTCTCCTCGGCGGACGAAGAAGTCGCTGTGCTTGGCCACGAGCCGGTCGGCGACGCTCGGGTGGCGCACCGTCCAGTTGCGCACGTCGAAGAAGACCTCACCGATGTCGGGGGTGTGGTCGGGGAAGCGCGACTCGAGGTCACGGCCGACCATGCCGCGGATGATGCGGTTCTCGTCGACGCCGTCCTCCTTGACGCGGAGGGTCTCGATCGACTTGCCGTCGCGGATGATGGTGATGGAGTCGGCGATCTGCTCGATCTCGTTGAGCTTGTGGCTGATCATGATGCAGGTGACGCCCTTGGAGCGCAGGCCCGCGATGAGGTCGAGCAGGTGCTGCGAGTCGCCTTCGTTGAGTGCGGCGGTCGGCTCGTCGAGGATGAGCAGCTTGACGTCCTTGGAGAGCGCCTTGGCGATCTCGACGAGCTGCTGCTTGCCGACGCCGATGTCACGGATCTTGGTGTCGGGCTCCTCCTCGAGGCCGACGCGGGCGAGCAGCTCGCGCGCCTTGACGCGGGTCGAGAGCCAGTTGATGACGCCGCTCTTGGCCGTCTCGTTGCCGAGGAAGATGTTCTCGGCGATCGACATCTCCGGGATGAGCGCGAGCTCCTGGTGGATGATGACGATGCCGGCGTGCTCGCTGTCGCGGATGTTGTTGAACTCGCACAGGTGACCCTCGAAGTGGATCTCGCCGTCGTAGGTGCCGGCCGGGTGCACCCCGGAGAGCACCTTCATGAGGGTGGACTTGCCGGCGCCGTTCTCCCCGCAGATCGCGTGGACCTCTCCGCGGCGCACGGCCATGGAGACGTTCGAGAGCGCCTTGACGCCGGGGAACTCCTTGGTGATGTCCTGCATCTCGAGGATGACGCTGCCGGGAGGGTTCGCGGCAGGGGCCGCGGCGCCGGTGCTGTCCGCACCCGAGGATCCAGGAGCCGGGATGGAGGGATCGCTCATCTGGTCGTCAACACTCCTTTGTGGTGTTTCGTGAGGCGCGAACGCCCTCCCCGATTGTTGCTCACCGTTCATCCGTGCGTGGCCGAACACCCCGTCGTGTTGTCACAAGGACGTCACGATGTCTGGACGAGTTCGACCGCACCTGCCGATCCGGCAGGCTCACTGAACACGCGGGCCTACTCGCCGGTCAAGCCCGTGACCGGTTCCTGTCCGGTCAGGACAGGAAGTGGACAAGATGCGGGCCAACGGGACATCGCGGGCGGCCGATATCCTGCCGGGGTTCCGCACCCGCGCGGGTTCCCGCCGCGCCGTGCACCCTGCACCACTCGAGGAGTCCCGGTGGCCCTGCACATGTCGTCCCTGTTCCTGCGAACCCTTCGTGAGGACCCGGCGGACGCAGAGGTCCCGAGCCACCGGCTGCTCGTCCGCGCCGGCTACGTGCGGCGGGTCAGCCCCGGCGTCTACACGTGGCTGCCCCTCGGCCTGCGCGTGCTGCGCAACGTCGAGAAGATCGTCCGCGAGGAGATGGACGCCATCGGCGCCCAGGAGCTGCTCTTCCCGGCACTGCTGCCCAAGGAGCCCTTCGAGGCCACCGGTCGCTGGACCGAGTACGGCGACAACATCTTCCGCCTCAAGGACCGCAAGGGAGCCGACCACCTGCTCGGCCCGACCCACGAGGAGATGTTCACCCTCACGGTCAAGGACCTCTACAGCTCCTACAAGGACCTGCCGCTCTCGATCTACCAGATCCAGACGAAGTACCGCGACGAGGCCCGTCCGCGCGCCGGCGTGCTGCGGGGCCGCGAGTTCGTGATGAAGGACAGCTACTCCTTCGACGTCGATGCCGCAGGTCTCGACAAGAGCTACCAGCTGCACCGCGAGGCCTACGTCCGCATCTTCGACCGCCTCGGCTTCCACTACGTCATCGTCGAGGCGATGGCCGGCGCCATGGGTGGCAGCAAGAGCGAGGAGTTCCTCGCCACCGCCGAGGTCGGCGAGGACACCTACGTGCGGTGCACGAGCTGCGGCTACGCCGCCAACGTCGAGGCCGTACGCGTGCCCGCCCCCGACCCGGTCGGCTGGGACGGCGTGCCGGCTGCTCACGCCGAGGACACCCCCGACACCCCGACCATCGACACGCTCGTCGCCCACCTCAACGAGCGCTTCCCCCGCGAGGACCGCCCGTGGGCCGCGGGCGACACGTTGAAGAACGTCGTCGTGACGCTCGTCCAGCCCGACGGCACCCGCGAGCCGCTCGCCATCGGCGTCCCGGGGGACCGCGAGGTCGACGAGAAGCGCCTCGGCGCGCAGGTCGAGCCGGCGGAGGTGGAAGCCTTCACCGAGGCCGACTTCGCGGCCAACCCGGCGCTCGTCAAGGGCTACATCGGCCCGGGTGCGCTCGGACTCGAGGGCACGACCGGCATCCGCTACCTGCTCGACCCCCGGGTCGCCGAGGGCAGCCGCTGGGTCACCGGCGCCAATGTCGCCGGCCAGCACGTCATCGACCTCGTCGCCGGCCGCGACTTCACGGCCGACGGCACCATCGAGGCCGCCGAGGTCCGCGCCGGTGACGCCTGCCCGAACTGCGACCACACGCTGTCGACGGCCCGCGGCATCGAGATGGGCCACGTCTTCCAGCTCGGCACGAAGTACGCCGAGGCGCTCGACCTCAAGGTGCTCGACCAGAACGGCAAGCTCGTCACGGTCGTCATGGGCTCCTACGGGGTCGGCGTCTCACGGGCCGTCGCCTGCGTCGTCGAGGGCAACCACGACGAGTCCGGCATCGTCTGGCCGCGCGAGCTCGCGCCCGCCGACGTCCACATCGTCGTGGCCGGCAAGGACGAGGCGCTCTTCGTCAAGGCCGAGGAGCTCGCCCGCGAGCTCGAGATCCAGGGCCTCACCGTCCTCGTCGACGACCGCAAGGGCGTCAGCCCCGGCGTGAAGTTCAAGGACTCCGAGCTCGTCGGCATCCCGACGATCCTCGTCATCGGCCGCGGGCTCGCCGACGGCACGGTCGAGATCAAGGACCGGCGCACGGGAGAGCGCCGGGAGGTCGCCGTCGACGACGCCGTCGCCGCCCTGACCGCCGAGGTCACCGCGGAGGTCGAGCGCTCGTGAGCTCCTCGCCATGCCCGGTCGAGGCGGTCGTCTTCGACTGGGGCGGCACGCTGACGCCCTGGCACGAGGTCGATCTGCCCCAGCAGTGGCGCGTCTTCGCCCGCACCGTGCACGGGCTGCCGGTCGAGGATCCCGCGATGCCCGCCGAGGACCTGGCCGAGGCTGACTCGCTCGCCATGCGCATCCACGAGGCGGAGGAGCGGGCCTGGCGTCGCGGGCGAGAGACGCACGAGAGTGCGTCACTCGCGTCGATCCTCGAGTCGGCCGGTGTCGACGCCGAGCACGACCGCCACCACCTCGCGCTGGCCGCCTACCAACGCTTCTGGGAGCCTCACACCCACACGGACAGGCAGGTCCGACCGCTCTGGGAGTCGCTGCAGCGCAGGGGGATCCGAATCGGTGTGCTGTCAAACACGATCTGGACCAGGGACTACCACCGGGAGGTCTTCGCCCGAGACGGTGTGTTGGACCTGCTCGACGCCGACGTCTACTCGTCCGAGATCCACGTCGTGAAGCCCCACCCCGACGCCTTCCACGCCGTCTGCGACGCGCTGGGCGTCGCCCCGGAGCGGGCGGTCTACGTGGGCGACAGGATCTTCGAGGACGTCCACGGTCCGCACCAGGTGGGCATGCGCGCGATCCTCGTGCCGCACTCCGACATCCCCCCGGGCCAACGCACTGCGGTGGACGCCCGGCCTGACGCCGTCGCGGACGAGCTGCTCGACGTCGCCGGGATCGTGGCCCTCTGGAACCACGAGGCTCGGGGGGTCGACGGGGGCGACGAGGCGTGAGCGATCCCACGCTCACCACTCTGGCGTTCCTCGGTGCCGCGGCCTTCGTCGCGGGATGGATCGACGCCGTCGTCGGCGGGGGCGGCCTCGTGCAGCTGCCGGCTCTGCTCATCGGGCTCCCCGGCGCGTCCCCCGCACAGCTGCTCGCGACGAACAAGTTCGGCTCGATCTTCGGCACGGCGACGAGCTCGGTCACCTTCTACCGACGCGTGCGGCCCGACCTGCGCACGGCGCTGCCGATGGCAGCCGTCGCCTACGTGGGGTCGATCGGCGGGGCGCTCATCGGGCTGCACATCCCCAAGTCGGCGTTCTACCCCATCATCCTCGTGCTCCTCGTCCTCGTCGGGGGCTACACGCTGTTCAAGCCCGATCTCGGCAAGGAGTCGATCCGCCGCTTCCACGGCGCCCGGCACACCGTGCTCGCGATGCTCACGGGCTTCACCATCGGGGTCTACGACGGCGCGCTCGGTCCCGGCACCGGGAGCTTCCTCGTCTTCGCCCTCGTCGGTCTGCTCGGCTACAACTTCCTCGAGGCGAGCGCCAAGGCGAAGATCGCCAACTTCGCCACGAACCTCGGCGCGCTGACCGTCTTCCTGCCGATGGGCCTCGTGCTCTTCAAGGTGGGCGTCATCATCGCGGGTGCGAACCTGCTCGGCGGCTATGTCGGGGCGCGCACGGCCGTCGCGAGGGGGAGTGGTTTCGTGCGCGTCGTGTTCGTCCTCGTCGTCACCGCGTTCATCGTCAAGATCGGCGGGAGTCTGCTCGGCTGGTGGCCCTGACCGGTTCCGGTCCCCCTGCTGCCCGGCCCGGACGGGCCTCCACCGCCGGCGGCGCGGAGGCGGGCGGCCCCTGACTCACACCAGAGGCACCCCGTCGACACAGCGCACCCACAGGGTCCGCCACAAATGTGTGTGACATGAGCTCACTCGCCCTCCCCGAGAGCCGCGACCTCTCGGTGCTGGCCACGTCGCGACGCCGGGCGCTCGCCCCCACGCCCCGTTGGTGGCGCGACGCCTCCGCCGTGTTCGCCTGGGCGGTCACGCTGTTCGTCGTGGCCCTCTGGGTCGTCGGGGGAGGGCTGACCGCCTTCGGCTCGCTCGGTGAGAGCGTCACCAACATCGGGCGCCTCGCCGGGCTCGTCGCCTCGGTGCTGATGCTCCTGCAGGTGCTGCTCATGGCTCGCATCCCGCTCGTGGAGCAGGCCTGGGGACAGGACGAGCTCGCCCGAGTCCACCGGCTCGTCGGCTTCACCTCGTTCACCCTCATGATCGCCCACATCGCCCTCGTCACCGTCGGCTACAGCGTTGGTACCGACCTCGGCGTCGTCGCCACCTTCGTCGACCAGGTCCTGCACTCTCCGGGCATGCTGCTCGCTCTCGCCGGCACGGTCGCGCTCGTCATGGTCGTCGTCACCTCCGTGAAGAAGGCGCGCGCCAAGATGCGCTACGAGTCGTGGCACCTGCTGCACCTCTACGCCTACCTCGGGGCCGGCCTCGCGCTGCCGCACCAGCTCTGGACCGGGGCGGACTTCACCGCGAACGTCACCGCGACGGTGTTCTGGTGGGGTCTGTACGCCTTCGCCCTGGTCGCCGTCCTCGTCTACCGGGTGGGGCTGCCGCTCGTCCGCTCGCGCCGCCACCGCCTGGTCGTCTCCGCGGTCGTCGCCGAGTCCCCGACCGTGACGTCCGTCGTCATGACGGGCCGTCGCCTCGACCGCCTCCCCGTCCGTGCCGGCCAGTTCTTCCAGTGGCGCTTCCTCGACGGCGCGGGCTGGACCCGAGGCAACCCGTACTCGCTGTCCGCCGCGCCCGACGGTCGCTCGCTCCGGATCACGGCCGAGGCCGTCGGTGGCTCGAGCGCGCGCCTCGCGACCCTCCGCCCGGGCACCAAGGTCCTCGTCGAGGGCCCGTACGGCCGCCTGCACGCCGGGGTGCGCACGAGCGAGAAGGCCGTGCTCATCGGAGCCGGCATCGGCATCACGCCGCTGCGCGCCATCCTCGAGGGGTTGCCCGCGTCGCAGGACGGGGTCGTCGTCATCTATCGCGTCGGCAGCCAGTCCGACATCGTCCTCGGCGACGAGCTGCTCGACCTCGCCCGGGCCAAGGGCGGCCGCGTCGTCGCCGTCGTCGGCCACCGCAACCGCGAGCGCGAGAGCTGGCTCCCCGTCGACTCACGACACCTGAGCGACGTCGAGGCCCTGACCCGGATCGTCCCCGACATCGCCGATCGTGACGTCTACGTGTGCGGCAACCCCGCCTGGATGGACGCCGTCATCACCGCAGCCCACGAGGCCGGTGTGTCCCCGGACGCCGTCCACCACGAGCGTTTCGCCTACTGAGATTTGGCAGCCGTCGCGCCCGACTCCGCGACGTGCACCGACCCGAACCGAATCGAGCCCCCCATGCGTCGCATCGTCCTCTGGGCCATGAGCACCCTGACCGTGCTCGTCCTCCTCTTGAGCTACAGCACGTCCCGCAGCTCGTCCGCCGTCGTGGCCGCGGAGACCCGTCAGGTGACGACGAGCAGCAAGACCTCGGCCAGCACCGGCTCCGCGTCCGGGTCGTCGTCCGCGTCCTCGACCGACTCCTCCGGTCAGGAGCCCGCCGACGACACCACCACGTCAGGCTCGTCCTCGTCCTCGTCGTCGTCCTCGGGCTCGTCCGGCTCCTCGGGCTCGTCCGGCTCGACGAGCACCTCGTCCGCGGCGAAGACGTACGCCGGTGACGCCGTCATGACCCGCTTCGGCAACGTCCAGGTCCAGATCACCGTCCAGAGCGGCAAGATCACGGCCGCCGAGGTGCTCCAGGTCCCGTGGAACGACCGGCACGACCAGATGATCAACTCGGCCGCCGTCCCGGTCTACAACCAGGAGGCCGTCAGCGCCCAGTCCGCGCAGATCGATGTCGTGTCCGGTGCCACGTACACCTGGGACGGCTACACGCAGTCCCTGCAGTCCGCCATCGACCAGGCCAACCTCTGAGGCACTCTTGAGACAGGCGACCAAGGAGCGAACATGAGCCGACCCGTCACGCGACCGCGCCAGCCCGGCGTCCCCGACCCCGCCCCCACGCCGGCACGGCGGGCGTGGGTCGAGCAGATCATGGGTATGCCGATCTCCATCCACCTGCGCGGCGACGACGTCGACGGTCTCGCCGCCCACGAGGCGGTGGCGTCGGCCTTTCGGATCCTTCGCGAGATGGACTCGATCTTCTCGACCTACCGCGCCGACTCCGACCTCATGCGCCTGCGCCGCGAGGAGGTCGAAGTCGCGCAGTGCAGTCCTCTCGTGGAGGAGGCACTGCGCATCGGGCAGGAGGCCGAGGTGCTCACCCAGGGGGCGTTCACGACCCTGCTGCCCACGGGAGACGGTGACCTCGCGTTCGACCCGACAGGCCTCGTCAAGGGGTGGGCCGTCGACCGTGCATCAGTGCCCCTGTCGGCGCTGGAGCGGATCTCCTTCTGCATCAATGCCGGTGGCGACATCCTGATCGGTGCCCATCCCGACGTGCGCGCTGAGGGACCCGAGGCCATCGTCTGGCGGGTCGGCGTCGAGGACCCACGCGACCGGCAACGGGTCGCGCACACCCTGACGCTGACGCGTGGGGCCGTGGCGACCTCGGGGACGGCGGCCCGGGGTGCCCACCTCTACGACCCGGCGTCCGGTGAGCTCGTCGGACGTCCCGGATCCGTGACGGTGACCGGACCGACCCTGCTGTGGGCCGACATCTGGGCCACGGCACTCTTCGTCGGATCGGAGCGCACGAGCGAGGCCTTCGCGACGAGCGCGACGGACTACCTCTCGACGGCCCTCTGACCCCGCACAGCGCGCCGTGGCGCGCGCCCTGGCGTCGCCCCCTCAGCCACCCGTCGGGATGTGTGCAGGACAAGAGGCGCACGCCTGACCGAACCGGTAGGGCCTTGAGGCTTTCTTGCGCAAACCATGCGCGCCCTGGGCCTCGCACCTTGCAGTTGGCGCGGCAGAGTCGTCCTCATCAGCAGCAACGGTCGGGGGACCGGCTCGCTGACTCAGAGACCTTCGGGCGAGTGCCCGCCGATCCGGGGAGGAGAGCGCCATGACCGTCAGCACCGACACTGACCCTGCAGTGACGGTGCGCGGTTGCGGCGCCCTCCCCGGTCGGCGGGCCCACTCGGAGCTTTCGGTGGGGGGAGGGGACCGGAGCGGGACGGGCCAGCCGGTGGGAGGCCGGCCCGTCCTGACCCTGGACCTCGCCCGACGTCCGCAGCGCCCCAGGACGGCTCAGGGCCCGGATGCCGTCAGCGCCGGCCGTGGCCGCTGAGCAGGTCGTGAGCCCGACCTGTTCCGGACTCACGATCGACCAGCTCGACCCGACGGCCCTGACCCGTCTCGCGTCGGAGCTCGAGAGCGACGACCTCGCCCGTTCCATCGCCCGGACCTACCTGCGGATGCTCGATGCACGGCTGGCCCGCGCCGCGTCTGCGCTCGATCGCCGCGACCAGGTCGCGGCGATGGACGTGCTGCTCAGCCTGCGCGTCTCGTCGGCCACCGTCGGACTCGTCCGGCTCGAGTCGGCCGTGCTCTGCGTCATTGACGCAGTCAGTCGCGGAGAGACCGAGCTCGCCCGCGAACGCGGGACGTCGATGCTGGGCCTGGCCCCAGGTGCACGCGTCGCGCTGCGGTCCCACCTCGACCGCTCGGCCCCTCCGGTCGTCGCCTGACCTCCGGCGCGTCGACGCGGCGACACGTGGGAGCGGTCCCACAGCAGCGCCGTCGGCGTCAGAACGCGTCGGGCTCCTCCATGCGGTAGCCCACGCCCCGCACGGTCCGGATCGGGGCACGCGTGCCGTCGGGGCCGAGACGGCTCAGCTTGCGGCGGAGGTTGCCCACGTGCACCTCGACGAGGTGCTCCTCGGACCACCCGGGTCCCCACAGGCTGTCGAGGAGGACGGCGCGCGACCACACGCGGCGCGGTGCGCTGATCAGCGTCGACAGCAGGTCGAACTCGGTGCGGGTCAGGTCGACCTCCCGGTCGTCGACCGTGGCGACGCGGCCCTCCGGGTCGACGGCGATGCGACCGTGACGCACGAGCTCGGGTGCCGGCTCGTCCGGCGTCGTGCCGTCCGCGGGCGGCACGACGGCTGAGGCGGCCGACGTGGCGCTGGACGAACCCGCCCCGTCGTCGGATCCGTTGGGTCCACCGGTGCGCGGGCGGCGGAACATCGCGTTGACGCGGGCCTGCAGCTCGCGAGGGCTGAACGGCTTGGTGAGGTAGTCGTCGGCGCCGATCTCGAGGCCCATGAGGCGGTCGATCTCGTCGGTGCGCGCGCTGATCATGACGACGTAGGCCTGGCTCACGTCGCGCACCCGGCGACACACCTCGATGCCGTCGAGGTCGGGCAGGCCCAGGTCGAGGGTGACGAGGTCGGGGTCGGTCGCGACGACGAGCTCGAGGCCCGCCTGTCCCGAGGACGCCGCCGAGACCTCGAAGCCCTGCATGGTCAGGCTGTGCGTGATGAGCTCACGGATGTCGTCGTCGTCCTCGACGACGACCGCGGTGCGCGCTGAGCCCATCATGCGGTGATTCTTGCAGAATGCGGCGGTTTGGCCCGCGAGTTGCGAATGTCGGGCGGTTCGTCGCCTCAGCCGCCACTCCGCCGCCCACTCAGACACCCGCTCCGCCGAGCCCGTCGGCCGCCCCGGACCCCAGCTGTGCAGCCAGGTGGTGGGAGTCGGTCGTGGGCAGTCCGCAGACCATGCCGCGACAGACGTAGGCCGCAGCCCGTCCGCCGACGAGCGGGCGGTCGGCCAGCAGGGGGACTCCGGCCGCGTCCGGCTCGCCGCGCACGACGACGAGTCCAGGGCTCGGGGACCGCCGCGCCACTGCCTCGAGCGCGTCGGCGTCGCGACCGGACCCGACGACGGCGACCTGCAGCGGTCCGGTGACGAGGGACTCGGCGACCGCGAGGGACCACCCGCCGAACCGCGGCTCGCGGACGGCCAGCCCCATCCCCGCAGCGGTGGAGGTGGCGCCGGCCGCGAGGGCGGCCGTGTCACCGGTCACCGCGCCGAGGGTCACGAGCGCTCCCGCCAGGGCGGACTGCCCCGCGGGCTCGGCGTTGTCCGCGGCGCTGCGAGGGCGCAGGTAGAGCGGCTCGGCGTCCGAGGCGGTGTCGTGGAACCCGCCGTCGTCGGCCGCGAAGTCGCTCGCGGTGTCCAGGACCTGTCGGGCGGCCTCGAGCCAGCGCGGCTCACCCGACACCTGGTGCAGCACGAGCAGCCCCTCCGCGAGGTTGCCGTGGTCGTCCGCGACGGCACGAGCCGTCCCGACCGTGCCCAGTCGTGACGCACGCCGCAGCTGCCCGTCGACGACGTGCACGTCGAGGACGTGCGCGGCGCACCGGGTCGCGGCCGCCACCCAGTCCGGCCGCTCGAAAGCGGCGCCAGCACCCGCGAGCGCGGCGATCGCGAGGCCGTTCCACGACGTCACGACCTTGTCGTCACGACCGGGCTGAGGACGCTCGGCGCGGGCTGCCAGCAGTCGTGCGCGCACGTCGTCGAACCAGCCGCGCTCACCCGGCTCGGACGGCAGCTGCAGCGTCGAGGCGCCGTGCTCGAAGGTGCCCTCCGTCGTCACGCCGAGGAGCTCGGCCGCGACGGGGCCGTCGTCGTCGCCGAGGACCTCTCGCAGCTGCTCCGGTGTCCACGCGTACGTCAGCCCCTCGACGCCGGCAGCGTCGGCGTCGAGCGACGACGCGAAACCACCGGTCTCGGTGCCGAGCTCGCGCACGACGAAGTCAGCTGTCTCACGGGCGATGCGCTCGGCCAGCGGGTCGCGAGTCACCTTCCACCACGACGTGTACGCGCGCAGCAGCAGGGCATTGTCGTAGAGCATCTTCTCGAAGTGCGGCACGACCCAGCCGGCGTCGACGGCGTAGCGCGCGAAGCCACCGGCGAGCTGGTCGTAGAGGCCGCTGCGCGCCATCGCCTCGAGCGTGCGGGAGGCCATCGCGAGGGCGTCCCGGTCGCCGGTCCGGGCGTGGTGGCGCAGCAGGAACTCGAGCACCATCGACGGCGGGAACTTCGGTGCGCCGCCGAAACCGCCTGCGACGTGGTCGAACTGGCGGGCCAGCAGCCCGACCGCGGACGCCAA
The DNA here is from genome assembly GCF_024519435.1 of Terrabacter sp. Ter38. Classification (GTDB taxonomy): domain Bacteria; phylum Actinomycetota; class Actinomycetes; order Actinomycetales; family Dermatophilaceae; genus Terrabacter. Next base: position 541,476 of record NZ_JALJRZ010000001.1, on the reverse strand, counting down.
CGCTCCCGGCTCGACGGCATACGGCGTCGGCGGTCGGAGTGCCTCGGCGAGGCTGGTGGCGATGTGCGAACCGGACGCGCGCACCTCGTCCTCGCGCGTGCGCCAGGCCTCGTCGAGGGCCGCCAGGACGCGGAGGAAGTGGTCGCGCGGAAAGTAGGTGCCGCAGAAGAACGGCTCGCCCTCGGGGGTGAGGAAGACCGTCATCGGCCAGCCGCCGTGGCCGGTCGTCGCAGTGACCGCCGACATGTAGACGGCGTCGATGTCGGGTCGCTCCTCGCGGTCGACCTTGACCGCGACGAAACGGTCGTTGAGCGCGGCGGCGACGGCCTCGTCCTCGAAGGACTCGTGGGCCATGACGTGGCACCAGTGGCAGGCCGCGTAGCCGACCGACAGGAGCACGGGGACGTTGCGCTCGCGCGCCTCGACGAACGCGGCCTCGCCCCACTCCTGCCAGTGCACCGGGTTGTCGCGGTGCTGGAGCAGGTAGGGGCTGGTCGCTCGGTCGAGGCGGTTGGGCATGCCACCACTCTCGCGCACGCCCTCGCCGGCTGGGGCGACGGGCGACCGAACGGGCCGTCAGGCGGTGACGCTCTCGCGCGGCGTGACGAGGCGATCCCAGCGGATACGACGCGCACGCCACGTGAAGATGGCGAGCTTGGCCAGCTCCTCGAGGATGCGGGCCACGAAGATGCCGACGTAGCCGAGTGGCGTGTGCAGGCCGAGGAGGACGGCGAGCGGCAGCCCGACCAGGAACGCCCCGACGACGTCGCCCATGATGACCCCGCGCACGTCGTTGGCGCTGGGCAGCACGCCCGCACCGACGATCATGTTGCGCACCTTGACCACCTGGAAGGCCGCGTTGATGAGGATGCCGACGCCGGCCATGGTGCGCACGTCGCGACCCGCCTCCCCGAAGAGGACGTCGAGCAGCAGCACCGTTGCGCCGAAGAGGACCCCGAAGACGGCAGCCGTCCCGACGCCCGCGCGGGTCAGCCGCCGCACCCAGGCCATCGCGTCGTCGACGTCACCGCGACCGACGGAGCGGCCGACGAGGGTGGTCGTGGCGCTCATGAGCCCGATGCTGCCCACGACGAAGACGCCCTCCAGCGTCGTGACGATCTGCGCGGCGGCCAGCGCCTCGTCGCCGAGCTGCTGGAACACGACGTTGTAGAGGAAGGTCCCGACGGTCCAGAAGAGCTCGGTGACGCCGAGTGGGAGCGCGAGGACGAAGAGGGGGACGATGACAGCCCGCCACTGCCGGACGCTGTCGGGCAGGCTCCAGCCGACGACGGCTCGTCGTCCGTAGGCCATCCACAGCAGGATGACCGCCTTGACGACGGCCGTCACGAGGGTGGCCCAGCCGGCGCCCGCGACACCGAGCGAGGGCAGCGGGCCGAGCCCGACGACGAGGGAGTACGCGATCACCGAGTTCGCGACCACGGTGACCATCGTCGCGATCATGGGGCTCGTCGGCCGGCCGGCCGAACGGAGGACGCCGGAGAGGATCGCGCTGAGCATGACCGGCAGCGTCGCGAGGACGGTGAGGCGGAAGTAGTCGGTGCCCGCGGCCGCCACCGACGGGGAGGCCCCGACGAGCGACATCAGGTGGTCGGCGAAGAGCCAGGGAACGAGCGAGACGACGACGCCGAGCCCGACGGCCACGAGCAGCGCGGCCGTGACCGTGTGGTCGAGGGCGTCCCGGCGACCGGCGCCGTGAGCCCGCGCCACGAGGATGCTCACCGACGTGCCGAGACAGCCGAGCGTCACCGCGAGGATGAAGGTGAGGCTGTTGGAGAAGCCCACAGCGGCGATCGCGGTGGCCCCGAGGCTCCCGACGACGATCTGGTTGACGAAGTTGAGCACGAGCATGAGGACGAACTCCATGCTCACCGGCACGGCGATGCGCGCGATCTCGCGAGCAGGGGTCGGCGTGGCCGAGCGCTGGTCGCGGGAGGTGGGCATGGCAAGGCGAGGCATGCGAGTGCCTTTCGACAACGAAGGTGGGGGAGCGCGACAAGGTTAAGGCGTCGAGCCCCTCGGAGTCGAAACGATTTGATCGACGACGTCGGGCGCAAGTCGTGGACGTGTCGTCGAGTCTGTTCCGAGCCTGTCGTGTCGGCGCTCGCGAGCCCGCCGGCTCAGTCGTTCATCGCCTTGATGATCGTCACCGCGAGACTGATCCGGTCGTGCGCCCAGGCGTCGTCGGAAGGGCCCTTCGCCAGTGCCTCGGCGGCGTCGAGGGCGTTGTCGGCCTCGCGGACGATCGTCCATGCGCGGGCCCGGCCCTCGTCGAGGCCGGCGCGCTCGCAGATGATCTCGAGGCGCCGACGCAGCGACCACCTCACCTCGGAGCCCGTCCCGAGCTCGCCGGCCCGGTTCCACAGGGCCGGAGCCACCTCGAACGCCGGGTCACCGGCCATCGGCTTGGGGTCGATGGCGAGCCACGGGGTTCGGTAGGCGGCGAGGACGTTGGTGTAGTGCAGATCGGTGTGCAGCAGCCGGTCCTCGACGGGGGCCCGCTCGACGAGCTCGCGGGCGAGCGTCGAGGCCTGGTCGAGGTAGCGCCGCGGCAGCACCGCGGGTGCCGCCGCCAGCTCCTCGGCCTGACGGAGGGCGTATGCCGTGAGGCTGGGCACGCGTGGGTGCGGGGGTCGTCGCAGGACCCGGAGCAGGTCACCGATGACGCCGCACGCCTCCTCGATGTCGACGCGGGTCAGGTCGCGGGTGTGCAGCCGCTCGAGGAGCAGGGCGAAGCGCGCGGGGTCGGCCCGCACGAGGCGCACCGCACCGTGCCCGTTCCACGTCTGGAGCGCCAGGTGCTCGGTCGCGGCCTCAGGATGCGGCCAGGTGATCTTGAGGATGCCCTCGCCGCTCACGCCGACGACGTCGCGGCCCGAGCCCAGCAGCCGCACCGGGATGGCCACCGCGCACACGCCGTTCGTGGCTCGCCCGATCGGCTCGAGCTCCCAGTCGGCGAGCAGGTCGGTGATGAGCCCGGGCAGTGCGTCGATCCAGTCCTCGCCGGAGAGGTAGCCGTCGGGCTCGTAGCCGCTCACCTCGTGGGCGAAGAGGGCGGGGATGAGGTCGTACATGGGGTCGTAGCTCACGCGGTGGCTCCCGGGAAGGCGGTCAGGGGCACGTCCCAGTCGACGGCGAGTGCCTGGACGGCGGCGCTCCAGCGTGCGACGTCCTCGAGCGAGGCGGCGCTCGGGCTCGGGGCGGCCAGATCGGTGGCCGCGTCCACGGCGGACGACAGGGTCTCGGTCGCGAGCCGTCCGGCCGCCCCGGGTGTCGTGACGGGGTACGGCAGCGCCCACCCGGCAGGAGTCGTCGAGCTCGCGCCCGAAACGGCGATGTCGAGGCGCACCAGTGCGGCGAGCGTGTCCTCGGCCTGCGACCGCTGCTCGCCAGAGCTCTGGGCCGCGACGACCTCGAAGGCGTACACGAGGGGGGAGGTGCGGGACACGATCTCGGGTCGCACCGGGCTCGGCGGCGACATGGCGACGTCCCGCCCGAGGAGCACCGCGCCGGCGAGGCGTTGTCCGTACGCAGCCGCGAGGAGCTGGCGGGTGTCGACGGTCGCCGTCGTGAGCGCGGACCAGTCGTCGGGCCCGAGCGAGTCGAGCAGGGCGGCCAGCTCCCGGCGGGTGCGGACGGCCGGTTGGCTCGTCGGCGAGGCGGCCGAGGGCGTGGGAGTGCCCGCGGAGCGGGCCCGCGACGACGGCGCAGGCCCTGCGGCCACAGCGGCGTCGATGACGGTCGTCGGCACGCCGGCGTTCGTGAGCCGCCCGCGCAGGACGCGCAGCTGCTCCCGGTTGACGGTGCGCAGCCGACGGACCAGGCCGCCACCCTCGTCGCCCGCGAGGACCGACGTCTCGGCCGCCACGATGTGGTCGAGGTCGGCCACCGCCGAGAGCAGGAGCGCCTCGTCCGGGGCCGGACGGCGCGTGGGCACCGGTGGTGGAGGCGGCGGCACGTCGAGGCGCAGTCCGCGATCGACGAGCAGGGCGAGCGCGACGGCACCGCCGCCGAGCACGAGAAGGCGGCGCGGGGGACGGCCGAGACCCTCCATCACCCGTGACCCGAGCCCACGGGTGTCGCCGTCCATGCCGAGATCTTCGCACGCGGGCGGCGGTCTGCGACGACCCCCCGGCGCCGATAGAGTGGTGGGCACGCGGTGCCGGTCGCGCCCTTCGGGGCGTCGGCGCCGGACATTCGAGAAGAGCAGGAGGCGTCGACTGATGAGCACGGCCCAGGAGATCAGAGCGACGCTCGAGCCGGTGCTCGCGCCCCTCGGGCTCGTCGTCGAGGACGTCTCCGTGTCTCCCGCCGGCAAGCGGCGGCTCGTCCGTGTGCTCGTCGACTCCGACATCGCCGGTCTCGACGCGGCCGACACGACGAGTGCCGTCCCGCCGCTCTCGCTCGACGCCGTAGCGGAGGCGACTCGTGCCGTGAGCGACGAGCTGGACGCGAGCGACGTGACGGGTCAGGCGCCGTACGTCCTCGAGGTGTCCTCACCCGGGGTCGGCCGACCGCTCACCTCTCGCGACCAGCTCCGGCGTCAGGTGGGGCGACTCGTCGAGATCGTCCACCAGGACGGCACCGACACCGGGCGCCTCACCGAGGTCGGCGCAGACTCGCTCACCCTCGAGGTCCCCGCCACGAAGAAGACCCCGGCGCGCCACGTGACCCTCGACCTCGACACCGTCCAGCGCGGCACCGTGCAGGTCGAGTTCTCGCGCTCTGGCACCGCGACCGACGACGCCGTCGACGACGCCGAGGACGACTCCTCCGACGACTCCTCAGACGACGCACACGACGACACCCACGACCCGGACGAGACGTCCGCCCTGGAAGGGGACCACTGATGGACATCGACCTCGCAGCCCTGCGCGCCCTGGAACGTGAGCGCGACATCAGCCTCGACGTGCTCATCCCCGCCATCGAGCAGGCGCTCCTCGTCGCCTACCACCGCACCGACGGCAGCCAGCGCATCGCGCGGGTCGAGCTGGACCGCAAGACCGGCCACGTCATCGTCTGGGCCCGTGAGGAGGGCGACCTGCTTCCGGCCGCGGAGGAGGGTGAACGTCCGCAGCGTGGCGAGCCCGGAACCGAGTTCGACGACACCCCGGTCGGGTTCGGCCGCATCGCTGCATCGACGGCGCGGCAGGTCATCGTCCAGCGACTGCGCGACCTCGAGGACGAGGCGATCCTCGGCGACTTCAAGGGCCGCGAGGGTGACGTCATCTCCGGCATCATCCAGCAGAGCCAGGACCCCCGGAACGTCCTCGTCGACTTCGGCACGGTCGAGGGCATCCTGCCGCTGGCCGAGCAGGTGCCGGGCGAGCGCTACGTCCACGGCGAGCGCCTGCGCTGCTTCGTCGTCAGCGTCAAGCGCGGGCCCAAGGGCCCCCAGGTGGGTCTGAGCCGCACCCACCCCAACCTCGTGCGCACGCTCTTCAAGTTCGAGGTGCCCGAGATCGCCGACGGCACCGTCGAGATCGCCGCTCTGGCCCGCGAGGCCGGTCACCGCACGAAGATCGCAGTCCACAGCCGGGTTGCCGGCGTCAACGCCAAGGGCGCGTGCATCGGCCCGATGGGTGCCCGAGTCCGTGCCGTCATGACCGAGCTGCGCGGCGAGAAGATCGACATCGTCGACTACGCCGACGACCCAGCTACCTTCGTCGCGGCCGCCCTGTCGCCCGCCCGGGTGCAGTCCGTCGAGATCGTCGACGCCACGGCCCGCGCCGCGCGTGTCGTCGTGCCCGACTACCAGCTGAGCCTCGCGATCGGCAAGGAGGGCCAGAACGCCCGCCTCGCAGCCAAGCTCACCGGATGGCGCATCGACATCCGTCCCGACACCGAGGCGGCCGACTCCGCCGCGAAGCACGGGACGACCGACAGCCCCTGAGGCCGGCTCGCTCCCCGATGCGCGGTCTCGCGCTGCGGCGCGGTAGACTTACCTGTGGCCGACCGGACTGGACTCCGTGCTGAGCCGTCCCGCACCTGTGTGGGATGTCGAGGAATGGATAGCTGGTCGGCCCTGCTGCGAGTGGTCGCGGCGACGGACGGAGACCCCGGGGACACCTCCCCGGTCACGCTCCGTCCCGACCCGAGACACCGGATGCCGGGACGTGGTGCATGGCTGCACCCGACGCCCGACTGTTTCGAGCTGGCAGTGCGCCGCAAGGCGTTCGGACGTGCCCTGCGCCTGCAGGTCGCCCTCGACGTCAGCGCGGTGGCACGACATCTCGGAGTCCAGGACACGCAGCAACGCTCCGGTGCCCCACACGGGTCGCACCGATCAGTCAGAGATCAGTCAACGAACCAAGGCGGGTTGAAAACGCTATGAGCACCCGATGAGTACTCAGCGATGAGCAAGCCCCAGCAATAACCCACGGTTCGGCCACTTCCTGTTCAGGCCGGACCAGGAACAGGAGAGATGTGGCTAAGGTCCGGGTCTACGAGCTCGCAAAGGAGCTCGGAGTCGAGAGCAAGACACTGCTCGCACACTTGAAGAGCCAGGGAGAGTTCGTCCGGTCGGCATCGTCGACCATCGAGCCCCCCGTCGTCCGCAAGATCATCGAGACCTTCCCCCGGGAAGGCTCGTCCAGCGGCGACACGAAGCCGGCGGCCCCCAAGGCCGCCGCCACGAGCGCGGCTCCCGCCGCGCCCCAGAAGGCTGCTCCGGCGCCGTCGGCCCCCGCGCCGGCCGCTCCCGCAGCCGCAGCACCGGCGGCTCCGGCCCCGGCTGCTCCCGCAGCACCTGCCGCCCGCGAAGCCGCTCCGGCCCCCGCCAAGGCAGCCCCCGCGCCCTCCGCTCCGGCACCGAAGGCTCCGGCCCCGGCTGCTCCGGCGCCCGCCGCTCCTGCGGCGTCGGCTCCGGCTCGGGTGCAGTCCAGCCGTGACGGTGGTCAGCAGACCTCCGGCGTCCCGGCCTCCCCGCGTCCGGCTCCCCGTCCGGGGCAGCCGCGTCCGGGCAACAACCCGTTCGCCCCGAGCCAGGGCATGGGTCAGTCCCGTGCCCCGCGTCCCGGTGGCGACACCGCGCCGCGTCCGGGCAACAACCCGTTCAGCCCCAGCCAGGGCATGCCGCGTCCGCAGCAGCGCCAGGGCGGTCAGGGCGGTCAGGGCGGTCAGGGGGGCCAGCGTCCGGGTGCTCCCGGTGGCGCCCCGCGCCCCGGGGCTCCTGCCGCAGGCGGTCGTCCCGGTGCTCCCGGTGGAGCCCCGCGTCCCGGTGGTCCGCGTCCCAGCCCGGGCATGATGCCCGAGCGCAGCACCGTCGGTCGGCCGGGCCAGCGCCCGGCAGGCGGCCCCGGCCGTGGCGGCCCCGGTGGCGCCGGTGGCCGTGGTGGCTTCGGTGGTGGCCCCGGCGGGGCCCCCGGCGGCGGTCGCCCCGGTGGCTTCGGCGGTCCCCGCGGTGGCGGTGGCGGTCGTGGCTCGACGGCTGGTGCCTTCGGGCGCGGCGGCGGTCGTCCGGTCCGAGGCCGCAAGTCCAAGCGCGCGAAGCGCCAGGAGTTCGAGCAGATGCAGGCGCCGAGCCTGGGTGGCGTCAGCGTCCCCCGTGGCGACGGCAAGACGACCATCCGCGTTCGTCGTGGTGCCTCGCTGACCGACTTCGCCGACAAGATCAACGCCAACCCGGCGTCGCTCGTCACCGTGCTGTTCCACCTCGGCGAGATGGCCACGGCCACGCAGTCCCTCGACGAGGAGACCTTCAAGGTGCTCGGCGCCGAGCTCGGCTACGAGATCGAGGTCGTGTCGCCCGAGGACGAGGAGCGTGAGCTGCTCGGCTCGTTCAACATCGACCTCGACGCCGAGCTCGAGGCGGAGGAGGACGAGGACCTCGAGGCGCGTCCACCGGTCGTGACCGTCATGGGCCACGTCGACCACGGAAAGACGAAGCTCCTCGACGCGATCCGCTCCGAGGAGGTCGCCGAGGGCGAGGCCGGTGGCATCACCCAGCACATCGGTGCCTACCAGGTCGCCACGACGCACGAGGGCGAGAAGCGTGCCATCACGTTCATCGACACCCCCGGTCACGAGGCCTTCACGGCCATGCGTGCCCGTGGTGCGTCGGTGACGGACATCGCGATCCTCGTCGTGGCCGCCGACGACGGCGTCATGCCGCAGACCATCGAGGCACTCAACCACGCCCAGGCGGCCAACGTGCCGATCGTCGTGGCCGTCAACAAGGTCGACAAGCCGGACGCCAACCCGGCCAAGATCCGTCAGCAGCTGACCGAGTACAACCTCATCGCCGAGGAGTACGGCGGCGACACGATGTTCGTCGACGTCTCGGCCAAGAACGGCACGAACATCGACGGGCTCCTCGAGGCCGTCCTGCTCACCGCCGACGCGGCTCTCGACCTGCGCGCCAACCCCGACAAGGACGCCCGTGGTGTCGCCATCGAGGCGCACCTCGACAAGGGGCGCGGTCCGGTCGCGACCGTCCTCGTCCAGTCGGGAACCCTCAGCGTCGGTGACTCGATCGTGGCCGGCAGCGGTCACGGCCGCGTGCGTGCCATGCTCGACGAGCACGGCAACAACGTCGAGCAGGCCGGTCCCTCGCGTCCGGTCATGGTGCTCGGTCTGACGTCGGTGCCCGGCGCCGGTGACACGTTCCTCGTGGCACCTGACGACCGCACGGCGCGCCAGATCGCCGAGCGTCGTGAGGCCGCGTCGCGTGCGGCGAGCCTCGCCAAGCGCCGCAAGCGCATCTCGCTCGAGGACCTCAACGAGGCTCTCGCCGCGGGCAAGGTCGACACCCTCAACCTCATCCTCAAGGGTGACGTGTCGGGTTCGGTCGAGGCGCTCGAGGACGCACTGCTCAAGATCGACGTGGGCGACGAGGTCGACCTGCGGATCATCCACCGCGGTGTCGGTGCGATCACGCAGAACGACGTCAACCTCGCGACGGTCGACAACGCGATCATCATCGGCTTCAACGTCCGCCCCGCGGAGCGGGTCGCCGAGCTGGCCGACCGGGAGGGCGTCGACATGCGCTTCTACTCGGTCATCTACCAGGCGATCGACGACGTCGAGGCAGCGCTCAAGGGCATGCTCAAGCCGGAGTACGAAGAGGTCCAGCTGGGCACGGCCGAGGTCCGCGAGGTCTTCAAGTCGAGCAAGTTCGGCAACGTCGCGGGTTCGCTCGTGCGCTCCGGCGAGATCAAGCGCGGGACCCGTGCGCGGATCATCCGCGACGGCACCGTCATCGGCGAGGGCATCGAGATCACCGGTCTGCGTCGCTTCAAGGACGACGTCACCGAGGTCCGCGAGGGCTTCGAGTGCGGTATCAACCTCGGCAACTTCAACAACATCGAGATCGACGACGTCATCGAGACGTTCGAGATGCGCGAGAAGCCGCGCGCCTGAGCTCGACCGGTCCGACGGCGCCGGCCCCCACGGGGGTCGGCGCCGTCGCCGTCCGCGGCGGTCCACACCCGCTCCCCGGACGCCCGGGTGGGAATGCGCGGGGCCCCCGGCCCGCTACTAGGGTGAACACCACGTCGGCCCGGCTGTCACGGCCCGACCGCACAGCACACGAAAGAGGTAGTCATGGCTGACCCCGCCCGCGCCCGCAAGATCGCCGACCGGATCAAGGTCATCGTCGCCGAGTACCTCGAGTTCCGGCTCAAGGACGAGCGCCTCGGTTTCGTCACCATCACCGACGCTCGCGTCACCGGTGATCTCCAGCAGGCCTCCGTCTTCTACACCGTCTTCGGCAGCAACGAGGACCGCCAGGCCACGGCCGAGGTGCTCGAGGCCAACAAGGGCCGCATCCGATCGGCCGTCGGCAAGGGCATCGGGATCCGTCTGACGCCGTCCATCGAGTTCATCGCCGACGCGCTGCCCGAGGGCGCTGCCCACCTCGAGGACCTCGTGGCCCAGACCCGGGCCCGGGACGAGGAGCTGGCCCGCGCCGCGGCCAACGCCAAGCCCGCCGGCGATCCCGACCCCTACCGCAAGCCGGTCGACCGCTCGGCGGACGACGAGGACAGCGACGACGTGGACGCCGAGGTGGACGCGGACGTCGACGCCCGATGACCGACCGTTCGGGTGGCCTGCTCGTCGTCGACAAGCCGGCCGGATGGACGAGCCACGACGTCGTCGCGCGCGCCCGTCGCCTCTGCGGCACGCGCCGGGTCGGCCACGCCGGCACGCTCGACCCCATGGCGACCGGTGTCCTCGTGCTCGGCGTCGAGCGCGGCACGAAGCTGCTGACCTTCCTCGTCGGCTGCGACAAGTCGTATGCCGCCACGATCCGTCTCGGGATGGCGACCCTCACCGACGACGCCGAGGGCGAGACGACCCAGGCGCTCGGGGTCGACGACGTGCCCGCCCTCGAGACGGCGCTGCCCGCGGCCGTCGCGGCCCTGACGGGCGACATCCAGCAGGTGCCGAGCTCGGTCAGCGCCATCAAGGTCAAGGGCGTACGCAGCTACACGCGCGTCCGGCAGGGCGACTCGGTCGACCTGCCGGCACGCCCGGTCACGGTGAGCCGTTTCGACGTGCTCTCGGTGCGCCCCGGCACGGCGACGGTCGAGGTCGGCCCCCCGATCGACGTCGTCGACGTCGAGGTCGAGGTCGACGTGTCGTCCGGCACCTACGTCCGCGCGCTCGCCCGCGACCTCGGCGAGGCGCTCGGCGTCGGCGGCCACCTGACGGCGCTCCGGCGTACGCGGGTCGGCCGCTTCGCGCTCGACGGCGCGGTCTCACTCGACGACCTCACGGCCATCTCGGAGGCCGACGGACCGGACGGCATACCCCTGCTCCCCATCGCCGAGGCGGCACGGGCGCAGCTGCCCGTCCACGACGTGACGGCCGAGGAGGCACTCGCCCTCGGCTACGGCCAGCGCATCCGGAGCGCGGTGGACGGCTCCGACGCCGTGGCCGCCATCGACCCCGACGGGCGACTCGTCGCCGTGCTCGACGAGACGCGTCCGACCGCCCGGGCCAAGGTGGTCTTCGCCGGCTCAGGGGCGGGGGCCTGAGCCTCGTGCCCGAGCCCTCGGACGGCCGCTCCGACGGGGCCACTACAGTGGTCGCCGTGCAGCGCTGGTACGGACTCGACGACATCCCGGCCGACCTCGGGCCCACCGTCGTCACCCTCGGCAACTTCGACGGGGTGCACCGCGGGCACCGCGAGGTCCTGACGCGCGTCGTGCGCGAGGCCGCCGACCGCGACGCCCTTCCCGTCGCCGTCACCTTCGACCCGCACCCGATCGCCGTGCTCTACCCCGACCGGGCCCCGGCTGCCGTCACGTCGCTCGAGCAGCGACTCGACGCCCTCGCGTCGGTGGGCGTCGGCGCGGTGCTCGTCATCGAGTTCACCCGTGACTTCGCCCAGCAGACGCCCGAGGAGTTCGTGCGCGGCACCTTCGTGGACGCCCTCGGAGCGTGCGCCGTCGTCGTCGGCAAGGACACCCGCTTCGGCGTGCGCAACTCCGGCGACGTCGGCACGCTGCGTGAGCTCGGCGCCGCGCACGGCTTCGAGGTCATCGCCCTCGACGACATCGGCGAGGGGGCCGACGAGGGCGCGCGCTGGAGCTCGACGCAGCTGCGCGCCGAGCTGCTCGCCGGCAACGTCGACCACGCGGCCCAGATCCTCGGCCGTCCGCACCGGGTCACCGGCACGGTCGTGCACGGCGACCACCGGGGCCGCGAGCTCGGCTACCCCACGGCCAACCTCTCGCAGGACCACGAGGGCCTCGTACCGGCCGACGGGGTGTATGCCGGGTGGCTCGTCCGTCTCGGCCTCGACGAGAGTGCCCCCGACCGCACCCTCCCGGCGGCCGTCTCCGTGGGCACCAACCCGACGTTCGACGGTCACCAGCGCAGGGTCGAGGCCTACGTCCTCGACCGCACCGACCTCGACCTCTACGGCGAGCGCGTCGCGGTCGAGTTCGTCTCGCACCTGCGTCCCACCCTGAAGTTCGAGTCGATCGACACCCTCGTCGAGCAGATGGCCCAGGACGTGGTCCGATGTCGCGAGATCCTCTCGGCGATCGTCCCGTCGTAGCCGGGCCGCTCCTTCCGCCGACGCGCCCTGCCGGCGGCGTCCGGCGGGCGGCCCGGAACCCCGCCCACCCGTCGTGGCTGCGGGTCGACCTCGGACTGTTCATCGGCGCCCTCGGCCTCTCGGTCGTCGGCGTCGTCCTCGTCTGGTCGGCCACTCGTGTGTCGGCCGGCGGGACCGCGGCGCTCAAGCAGCTCGTCGCGCTGGGCGTCGGCATCGCGTGCGCCGCCGTGGTGGCGCGGCTCGACGTGCGCGTGGTCCGAGCGGTCGCTCCCGTCGTCTACGTCGTCGCCGTCCTCGGGCTCGCGGCGGTCGTCTCGCCGCTCGGGTCGACCGTCAACGGGTCGCGCTCCTGGATCCGGCTGCCGGGCGGCATGAGCCTGCAGCCGTCGGAGCTGATGAAGGTGGCGCTCGCGATCGGTCTCGCGATGCTCCTGGCGGAGCGGGCCGAGCGCGGGTTGCGCCAACGCCACCGGGACGTGGCGCTGGCGTGGGTCGTGGCCGGCATACCCGTGGTCCTCGTGCTCGCCCAGCCCGACCTCGGCTCGGCCCTCGTGCTCGTCGCCATGGCCGTCGTCATCATCGCGGCCGCCGGGGCCCCGGCGGTGTGGACGCTCGGTGTCCTCGTCGCCGGCACGGCGGCCGTGGCCGCGGCGTTCCTGACGCCGGTCCTGTCGGCCTACCAGCGCAACCGGCTGCGCGCCTTCCTCGACCCCTCGCTCGACCCGCAGGGCATCGGCTACCAGACCCGCCAGGTACGCATCGCCATCGGCTCGGGTGGGCTCGGCGGCCAGGGGCTCTTCGAGGGTCGGCAGACGCAGGGCGGGTTCATCCCCTTCCAGGAGACCGACTTCGTCTTCTCCGTCGCGGGGGAGGAGCTCGGCTTCCTCGGGGCGGCCGGGCTCGTCGTGCTCATCGGCTTCATCGTCGTGCGGTGCGTCCTCGTGGCCCGCCGCGCCGACGCGTTCGGCCGCCTCGTCGCGATCGGCGTCGCGGTCTGGCTCGGGGTGCAGGCCTTCGAGAACATCGGGATGAACCTCGGGCTCATGCCCGTCACGGGGCTGCCCCTGCCGTTCGTGTCGAGCGGTGGCTCCTCGCTCATCGCCTCGTGGATCGCCGTCGGGCTCGTCGGCAACGTCGCCGCCGCGTCGCAGCGACGAGGCGGGCGACCGGTCGCGGGTCGCCTCCGGCTGGGTTGAGCCCCGCGTCCGGTTACCGAGGGGTCACGTTTCGACGAGGACGCCGACGGATGCGTGACTGGCACGACGATTGTTGACATCATCCCGGCATGGCGGTCGCCCGCAGACGCCGATGACGCGCAACCGCAGTGACGAAGGAGTCCACATGCCCCTCCAGGCCCTCGCCGACCGGGACGTCGACCAGAACATCCTCGACGGACGCGCTCCCAGCGTGGGTGCGCTGTTCCGCAGCCGCGTCCGGGCGACGCCCGACGCGCCCGCCTACCTCTACTTCGCGGAGGGGTCGAGCGAGCTCACCTACCTGACGTGGCGGCAGACGCACGAGGTCGTGGAGCAGTGGGCTGCCGGGCTCGTCAGCCTCGGGGTGTCGCTGGAGGACCGTGTCGCCATCGCGTCGACGACCCGCGTCGAGTGGATCCTCGCCGACCTCGCCGTGATCTGCGCCGGAGGTGCGACGACGACCGTCTACCCGACGACGATCGCGGAGGACGTGGCCTACATCCTCACCGACTCCGGCAGCGGCATCGTCTTCGCCGAGGACGCGGAGCAGGTCGCCAAGCTCCAGCACGTGCGCTCGGAGGTGCCCGGCGTCCGGCAGGTCATCGCCCTGACCGGGCCGGGCAGCGACGACGGCTGGGTCATCACCACCGACGAGCTGGCCGAGCGCGGCCGCGAGTGGCTCGCCGCGACGCCCGACCTCGTCGACTCGCGCATCGACCAGCTCGGTCCCGAGTCCCTCGCCGTCGTCATCTACACGTCCGGTACGACCGGACGGCCCAAGGGTGTGCGCCTCGTCCAGGACAGCGTCGTCTACGAGGGCGCCGTCATCGATGCCATCGGCACCTTCACCAAGGACGACCTCCAGTTCCTCTGGCTGCCGCTGTCGCACGTGTTCGGCAAGATGCTCGTCGCGACCGGGCTCCAGATCGGCTTCCCGACCGCCGTCGACGGCCGGGTCGACAGGATCGTCGAGAACATGGCCGTCATCAAGCCGACCTTCATGGCCGGCCCGCCGCGCATCTTCGAGAAGGCGCACGGACGCATCGCCCTGATGTTCGCCGGCGAGAAGGGCGTCAAGAAGAAGCTCATCGACTGGGCGCTCAAGGTGGGCGGCGAGATGCGCGACGTGCAGGCCAGCGGCGAGCAGCCCTCGTCGGGCCTCCAGCGCCGTCACGCGCTCGCGACGAAGCTCGTGCTGCACAAGGTCCAGGAGCGTTTCGGCGGCCGGGTCCGTTTCATGATCAGTGGGTCCGCGCCGCTCAACGCGGACGTCGCGCGCTGGTTCGGGTCGGTCGGCCTGCTCGTCCAGGAGGGCTACGGCCTGACCGAGACGTCATCGGGCACGACGGTCAACGCCCCCGAGCACGGGTCGTACCAGTACGGCTCGGTGGGCTGGCCGCTGCCCGGCACCGAGGTCCGCATCGCGGACGAGGACGGAGAGATCCTCGTCAAGGGCCCCGGCGTCATGCGCGGCTACCACAACAACCCCGAGGCGACTGCCGAGGTGCTGACCGAGGACGGCTGGTTCCACACCGGCGACATCGGGCGTATCGACGAGCGCGGCTTCCTCTACGTCACCGACCGCAAGAAGGACGTCTTCAAGACGTCGGGCGGCAAGTACATCGCCCCGGCCGAGATCGAGGCGCGCTTCAAGGGCCTGTGCCCGTTCGTCAGCCAGTTCCTCGTGCACGGTGCGGGCCACAACTACGCGACGGCGCTCGTGACGCTCGACCCCGACGCGGTGGCCGGATGGGCCCCGACCGTCGGGCTCGACGGCAAGACGTACGCCGAGGTGGTGGCCTCGCCGCAGGCGGACGCCCTCGTCCAGCGCTACGTCGACCAGCTCAACGACGGCCTCAACCGCTGGGAGACGATCAAGAAGTTCACCATCCTCGACAAGGACCTCACCGTCGAGGAGGGCGATCTCACCCCGAGCATGAAGCTGCGCCGCAAGGCCGTCACCGAGAAGCACCGCGCCGAGCTGGATGCGATGTACGACGGCTCCTGACGCGGGGCGGGACGCCACAGGGTCGATCCGGCGGGGGCGGCGAGTGCGACCCGGGCCACGGTCGCGTCATCGAGGTGGTGGAAGACGTCGCCGTTCGTCGAGACGAGGGCGTGCCCGGCCTTGGTCGAGGGTGGGCGGGTTCGTCGTGTTTTCGGTGCAGCGGCCGACCCACGTACCATGGCGGGATGCCCGGAGAGTCCCTGTTCAACGCCCTCGAGCCCCTGCTGGAGCGGGTCAACAAGCCCATCCAGTACGTCGGCGGCGAGCTCAACTCCACGGTCAAGGACTGGCACGTCGGCGGTCACGCCCCCGACGGCGAGGATCTGACCACGCGGTGGGCGCTGATGTACCCCGACGCGTACGAGGTCGGCGTCCCCAACCAAGGCGTCATGATCCTCTACGAGGTCCTCAACGAGCGCGCCGACGCTCTCGCCGAGCGCACGTATGCCGTGTGGCCCGACATGGAGACGCAGCTGCGGGAGGCGGGCCTGCCGCAGTTCACCGTCGACGGGCACCGTTCGGTGCGTGACTTCGACCTCTTCGGCCTCAGCTTCTCGACGGAGCTCGGCTACACGAACATGCTGACGGCGCTCGACCTCGCCGGCATCCCGCTGCACGCGGTCGACCGCGACGTCGACGACCCGATCGTCATCGCGGGCGGTCACGCGGCCTTCAACCCCGAGCCGATCGCCTCGTTCATCGATGCCGCGATCGTCGGCGACGGCGAGCAGGCCGTCCTCACCGTCACCGACATCGTCGGGGAGTGGAAGGCCGAAGGTCGTCCCGGCGGTCGCCGCGAGCTGCTGCTGCGCCTCGCCCGCACCGGCGGTGTCTACGTCCCCGCCTTCTACGACGTCTCCTACCTGCCCGACGGGCGGATCCAGCGAGTGGCACCGACGGCTGACGCCACCGGGGTGCCGTGGCGCGTCTCCAAGCACACCGTCATGGACCTCGACGCGTGGCCGTACCCCAAGCAGCCTCTCGTGCCGCTCGCCGAGTCGGTGCACGAGCGCATGTCCGTCGAGATCTTCCGCGGCTGCACGCGCGGCTGCCGCTTCTGCCAGGCCGGCATGATCACGCGCCCGGTGCGGGAGCGGTCGATCACGGGCATCGGCGAGATGGTCGAGCGTGGGCTGGCCGCAACGGGATTCGAGGAGGTGGGTCTGCTCTCGCTGAGCTCGGCCGACCACTCAGAGATCGCCGACCTCACCAAGGGGCTCGCCGACCGTTACGAGGGCACCCAGACCGGCCTGTCGCTCCCGTCGACCCGCGTCGACGCCTTCAACATCGACCTCGCCAACGAGCTGACCCGCAACGGTCGCCGGTCGGGCCTGACGTTCGCTCCCGAGGGCGGGTCCGAGCGCATCCGCAAGGTCATCAACAAGATGGTGTCCGAGGAGGACCTCATCAACACCGTCGCCGCGGCCTACGGCGCCGGCTGGCGGCAGGTCAAGCTCTACTTCATGTGCGGGCTGCCCACCGAGACCGACGAGGACGTGCTCCAGATCGCCGAGCTCGCCAAGAAGGTCATCGAGACCGGCCGGCAGGTCTCGGGTCGCCGCGACATCCGCTGCACCGTCTCGATCGGCGGCTTCGTGCCCAAGCCGCACACGCCGTTCCAGTGGGCCTCACAGCTCGGCGTCGAGGAGACCGACTCGCGCCTCGCCAAGCTCCGCGATGCGATCCGCGCCGACAAGCGCTACGGGTCGTCCATCGGCTTCCGCTACCACGACGGCCAGCCAGGCATCGTCGAGGGGCTGCTCTCCCGTGGCGACCGCCGCGTCGGCAAGGTCATCGAGGCGGTGTGGCGCGACGGCGGCCGCTTCGACGGGTGGAGCGAGCACTTCTCCTACGAACGCTGGATGCGCAGCGCCGACGAGGCCTTCGCGGACGTGCCCGTCGACCTCGCCTGGTACACCACGCGCGAGCGCGGCGAGTCCGAGGTGCTGCCCTGGGACCACCTCGACTCCGGTCTCGACAAGGACTGGCTCTGGGAGGACTGGCAGGACGCGCTCGACGAGACCGAGGTCGACGACTGCCGCTGGACCCCGTGCTTCGACTGTGGCGTCTGCCCGCAGATGGGCACCGAGATCGAGATCGGGCCCACCGGCAAGACCCTGCTGCCGCTCACGGTCCTCGGCTCCGGCCGTGAGGACCTCCTCGAGCACCAGCACTGACCGCCCCAGCTGGTCACGGGATGGTCCCTGAGGGGCCGTATGCCACGTGGCCGGGGGAGGTCGGCGGAGCGGCATACGGCTGCTCGGGCCCCTGCCGCCCGGAGCACACGGCCCGGTCGTCCATCCAGCGAAATGCAGGCCTTCAGACCGGGAAACCCACGTGCGCCAGAGCCTGCCGGACGAGGACGCCGTGCGAGCCGGGCATCTCACCGCGCACGGCGAGCGACGCGGCCTCCTCCGGTGTGACCCAGGAGAGGTCGAGGGCGTCCTGCTGCGGGCGGCAGTCACCCATGACGGCGACGACGAACGCGAGGGAGACGGCGTGCTGCCGCGGGTCGTGGAAGGGCGTGACGCCGGGCGTCGGGAAGAACTCGGCGACCGTGAACGGCTGCGGCGACAGTGGGATGCGGGGGAGCGCCATCGGACCGAGGTCGCTCTCGACGTGCCGGGTCAGGGCGTCGCGGATGCGCTCGTGGTAGAGCACACGGCCGCCGACCACCTCCTGGCCGATGCCGCCGTCGCTGTCGGCGCGGAGCAGCAGCCCGACGTGGGTGACGACGCCGCGGTCGTCGACGCGGACCGGGATCGCGTGGACGTAGAGGATCGGCAGTCGGTCACGGGCGTTGTCGAGGTCCTCGCGGCTCAGCCACGCACCCGTCGTGTCCACTTCGGTCATGACGTCATCCTGCCAAACGCGTGCGCCGAGCCCGGGCGGGGTCCATCCGCGGCGCGTCGGGCGTCACCGGAGTGACCGGATCCACGCCCAGAGGACGGCCCCCGAGCGGGCGAGCTGCCCCCGGTCCACCACGGAGGGCACGTCGGCGGCCGAGTGGTACGCCGCATACGGCACACCGCCGATCCGGACGGCGGGGATGCCGACCCTCTCGAAGGACACGTGGTCGCTGGCCCTGTTGACGCACGCCCTGGTCGCAGCGACGCGGACCGCCGCGCGACGGATCGCGTCCGCGAGTGACGTGTCGGCGCCTGCGACGTGGCACACCGGCACCGCAGGGGCTCGCACGCCCACCCGGTCGAGGGCGACCATCCCGCGGACCGCACGACGTTCGGACGCGCCCAGCCCGGCGACGAAGTGTCGCGAGCCGAACGCATACAGCGTCCCGTTGCCGCCGCGCGCCTCCTCGGCGCCGAATGCGACGAACCGCACGGGGAGCGCACCGGGCTGCTGGCGCGTCATCCGGGCCACCTCGGCCATGACCATGAGCCCGGACGCGTTGTCCTCGGCCCCGGGCGACTGCGGCACCGTGTCGAGGTGCGCGCCCACGACGACGTGCGGCTTCGTCGGGTCGAAGCCGGGCGGCTCGGCGACGACGTCCACCGTCGTGCCGGCGGGGACCCGCACGCCCCAGGACACACCGGCGGCCACGGCGACGGGCTGGAGGGTGACGCGATAGCCGGCCGCACGCAGCCGCGCGGCGACGTACGCGGCAGCCCGGTCGCCCGCCGGGCTCGCCGCGTCACGCGGACCGATCGCCGTCAGAGCACGTATGCCGCCCAGCACCGTGTCGACGTCGAAGGGGTCCGCACCGGGCAGGATCACCCGCGAGGGCGACGGTGAGGCGGAGGGGGAGGTCGGCGGAGGGATCTGTGCGGTGGGCGGCGGGGACGCCGAGCGCGGCGAGGAGGTGGGCGCGGACGAGTCGGAGCCGCTCTCGGACCTGGGACCCTGCACTCCGCCGGTGCACGCGGTCGCAGCCGTGAGGAGGGCGACGATGGCCGGCGCGACGGCTGACCGGCGCCGGCGAGGGGTCGAGGCGGCCATCAGGCACGCTAACCCGGTCGTCTGTGGATGGCGGCCGGGCCGCACGGTCGTGGAGGTCCACCGGCACTCGGTGCCAGCAGGCCTCCACGAATCCCGCGACGCGCGCTCAGGCGCCGGGAGCCGCGAAGACCTTGCCGGGGTTCATGATCCCGAGCGGGTCGAAGACGGCCTTGAGGCGGCGCTGCCGGTCGAGCTCCGCGTCCCCGAGCTCGAGGCCGAGCCACGGCACCTTGACCGAGCCGATGCCGTGCTCACCGGTGATGGTGCCGTCGAGCGAGAGCCCGAGCCGGATGAGGTCGTCGAAGGCCTCCCACGCGCGCGCCAGACTGTCGGGGTCGTCGTGGGCGAAGACGATCGAGGGGTGCAGGTTGCCGTCGCCGCCGTGGCCGCTCACCGGGATGAGCACCGACCGGCGCTCGGAGATGGTCTCGATGCCACGGACGAACTCGGCGAGCCGGCCGATCGGCACGCACATGTCCTCGGCGAGGCGGCCGCCCATCGCCTCGAACGCGGTGCTCATGACGCGGCGCCCCGCGAGCAGCGCCTCCGACTCCTGCGCGTCGTCGGCGACCGCGACGTCGGTCGCGCCCGCGGACTCCAGCAGGGCGGCATACCTCGCGACGTCCTCGGCGACGTGGCCCGGGCGGTCCGACTGGACGAGCAGCACGGCGGCGCAGTCGTCGGGGAAGCCGAAGTCCCCGAACGCCTGGATGGCCCGGACGCTCGTGCGGTCGATGATCTCGAGGAGGCACGGGCGGTGCGGGTCGCGGCGCAGCGCGACGATGCCGGCGACGGCGGCGTCGAGCGAGTCGAAGACGGCCAGCGCCGTCAGGGCCGGGTCGGGCGCCGGGTCGAGCCGCACGACGGCCTCGGTGACGACGCCGAGCGTGCCCTCGGACCCGACGAAGAGGCCGGTCAGGTCGTAGCCGGCGACGCCCTTGGCGGTGCGGTGACCCGTGCGCATGACCTCGCCGCCCGGGAGCACGACCTGCAGGGCCTTGACCCAGTCGGACGTGACGCCGTACTTGACGCAGCACAGGCCGCCGGCGTTCGTCGCGATGTTGCCGCCGATGGTGCACGTCTCCCACGACGCCGGGTCCGGGCCGTAGAAGAGGCCCGCCGACGCCGCGGCACGTTTGAGGTCCGCGTTGACGACGCCGGGGCCGACGACGGCATACCCCTCGAGCTCGTTGACCTCGTGGATGGTGTCGAGCGCCTCGACGTTGAGCACGATGGAGTGCTCGGTGGCGACGGCGCCGCCGGACCGTGACGTGCGCGCACCCTGCGGGACGACCGCGGTGCCGGTGGCCTGGGCGTGCTCGAGCACGGCCACGACGTCGCTCACGTCGCGGGCCCGGACGACGGCGAAGTCGTCGGGCGGGGGAGCGAGGGCGACGGTCGCGTCGAGCGCGTACGACCGGCGCACGTCCGCGTCGGTGACCTCACGAGGGGCGATCTGGTCGGGCAGGCTGGGCATGACGACAGGCTAGACTGGTCCGCACAGGCGTCGGAGCCGTGTATCAGCGGCGAGCCTCCGGAAGAACGGGGCCACCCTCCACAGCGGGTGACCCTCACTAGAACCGGACGGGTGGGCCCGTCACAGCCTTCGACAAGAGCGGTCGTACGCGGTCTGCCCGAGCGGGCGGGAGCGTGCGGCAAGCGGGGTGGTACCGCGGCAGCCTCCGGCAGGAGACGTCGTCCTCGTGGCAGAGACGAGCGACCAACAGACGCGAACGCAGGAGACCACGAGCATGACCTATCCCAAGGTCACCACGAACGACGCCGACCCGTCCTCGACGGGCGCAGTCCCGTCCAACCCACGCTTTCCCGAGATCGAGCAGCGGGTCCTGAAGTACTGGGACGAGGACGGCACGTTCATCGCCTCGGTCGAGGGCCGCGACGCGGGCACCGACGGCTCCAACGAGTTCGTCTTCTACGACGGACCGCCCTTCGCCAACGGCCTGCCGCACTACGGCCACCTGCTCACCGGCTACGTCAAGGACATCGTCCCGCGCTACCAGACGATGCGCGGCAAGCGCGTCGAGCGCCGCTTCGGCTGGGACACCCACGGCCTCCCCGCGGAGCTCGAGGCACAGCGCCAGCTCGGACTCAAGACGAAGCAGGACATCGTCGAGCTCGGCATCGACACGTTCAACGACGCCTGCCGCAGCTCGGTGCTCAAGTACACCGGCGAGTGGCGCGACTACGTGACGCGCCAGGCGCGCTGGGTCGACTTCGACCACGACTACAAGACGCTCGAGCCCTCCTACATGGAGTCGGTCATCTGGGCCTTCAAGCAGCTGCACGACAAGGGCCTCGTCTACGAGGGCTTCCGCGTCCTGCCCTACTGCTGGAACGACCAGACGCCGCTGTCCAACCACGAGCTGCGCATGGACGACGACGTCTACAAGATGCGCCAGGACCCCGCCGTCACCATCGGCCTGCGCCTCGAGACCGGCGAGCTCGCCCTCGTGTGGACGACGACGCCGTGGACGCTGCCCGCCAACCTCGGCATCATGGTCGGCCCCGACATCGACTACGTCGTCGTCGAGTCCGACGTCACGGGCACGACCGAGCGCTACGTCATCGGCGCCGCCCGGCTCGCGGCCTACGCCAAGGACCTCTTCGGGGCCGACGTCGACCTGTCCACGCTCGACGAGCGTGTCGTCGAGCGGCTCACCGGCAGCGACCTGCTCGGCCGCTCGTTCACGCCGCCGTTCTCCTACTACCAGGGGCACGAGCGCGCGCACCACGTCTTCCCCGCGGACTTCGTCACCACGGAGGACGGCACCGGGCTCGTCCACACCGCCGGTGCCTTCGGTGAGGAGGACAAGATCGTCACCGACGCGGCCGGCATCGAGCCCGTCGTCCCCGTGGGCGCCGACGGCCGGTTCCTCTGGCCCGTCACCGACTACGAGGGCATGCACGTCTTCGACGCCAACGCCCACATCATCGACCACCTCAAGGCGGCGACCCGGGGCGAGGGGGAGACCGGCTCGGTGACGGCCGGCACGGTGCTGCTGCGCCGCGAGACCTACGACCACAGCTACCCGCACTGCTGGCGCTGCCGCGAGCCCCTCATCTACATGGCGGTCTCGTCGTGGTTCGTCGAGGTCACGAAGATCAAGGAGCGGATGCTCGAGCTCAACCAGGAGATCGAGTGGACGCCCTCCCACATCAAGGACGGCCAGTTCGGCAAGTGGCTCGCCAACGCCCGCGACTGGTCCATCTCGCGCAACCGCTTCTGGGGCAGCCCGATCCCGGTGTGGAAGTCGGACAACCCCGAGTTCCCGCGCATCGACGTCTACGGCTCGTTCGAGGAGCTCGAGCGTGACTTCGGCGTCGAGGTCACCGACCTGCACCGCCCCTTCATCGACAGCCTGACGCGTCCGAACCCCGACGACCCGTCGGGCCGGTCGACGATGCGCCGCGTCGAGGACGTCCTCGACGTCTGGTTCGACTCCGGCTCGATGAGCTTCGCCCAGGTGCACTACCCGTTCGAGAACGCCGACTGGTTCGAGCACCACTTCCCCGGTGACTTCATCGTCGAGTACATCGGCCAGACGCGCGGCTGGTTCTACACCCTGCACATCCTCGCGACCGCGCTCTTCGACCGACCCGCCTTCAAGACGTGCGTCAGCCACGGCATCGTGCTCGGCTCCGACGGCCAGAAGATGAGCAAGTCGCTGCGCAACTACCCCGACGTGCGCGAGGTCTTCGACCGCGACGGGGCCGACGCGATGCGCTGGTTCCTCATGAGCAGCCCGATCCTGCGCGGCGGCAACCTCGTCGTCACCGAGCAGGGCATCCGGGACGGCGTGCGCCAGGTGATGATCCCGCTGTGGAACGCGTGGTCGTTCTTCTCGCTCTACGCCAACACGGCGCGCGGCGGCGAGGGCTACGAGGCCAAACGCTCGACGAGCTCGTCCGACGTCCTCGACCGCTACCTGCTCGCCAAGCTGCGTGAGTTCGTCGGCGCCATGACCGAGCAGCTCGACGCGTACGAGATCGCGGCGGCGTGCGACACGATGCGCGGCTTCCTCGACGTGCTGACCAACTGGTACATCCGCCGCTCCCGTGACCGCTTCTGGGGCGGCGAGACCGACGAGTCGCTCGCGGCTTTCGACACGCTGTGGACCGCGCTCGAGACCGTCACGCGCGCCACGGCGCCCCTGCTGCCGCTCGTGACCGAGGAGATCTGGCGCGGCCTGACGGGCGAGCGCTCGGTGCACCTCGCCGACTACCCGACCATCGATGACCTGCCGGCCGACCACGAGCTCGTGGTGGCGATGGACCGGGCACGGGAGATCTGCTCGACGGGCTCGAGCCTGCGCAAGGCCCGAGGCCTGCGCGCGCGCCTTCCGCTCGCCGAGCTGACCGTCGTCGCGGCCGAGCCCGCGAGCCTCGAGCCGTTCCGGGCGATCATCCAGGACGAGCTCAACGTCAAGGCGCTGACCCTCGTCGACGTCGCGACGGCGAGCGAGGCCGACTTCGGCGTGAGCCAGCGCCTGACCGTCAACGCGCGCGCCGCCGGCCCTCGCCTGGGCAGGGACGTCCAGCGCGCCATCACGGGCAGCAAGTCGGGTGACTGGACCGTCGACGCCGACGGCGCGGTGACGTCCGGCGGCCTCCCGCTCGCCGAGGGCGAGTACGCCCTCGAGACCGTCGTCGCCGGTGACGCCGACGCGGGAGCCACGGCGATGCTGCCCTCGGGTGGCTTCGTCGTGCTCGACACGACCGTGACGTCCGAACTGGCCTCCGAAGGCCTGGCCCGAGACCTCGTCCGCGCGGTCCAGCAGGCCAGGCGCGACACCGGCCTGCACGTCAGCGACCGCATCAGCCTGACCGTCCAGGGTGGTGCCGAGGTGTTCGAGGCCACGGTGACGCACCGCGACCTCATCGTCGGTGAGACGCTCGCGACGCAGTTCGCCGCGGCCGGACCCGACCACGCCGTGCCCGACGGACTCCCGGGCACGCCGACCGCCGTCGTCGTCGGCGACAACCACCCGGCGACGATCGTCGTGGTCAAGCGATGATCGCCGCGAACCGCGAGGACGAGCTGGAGGCTGCCGACGTGAGCCCGACCCCCGACCCCGACCCGACCGAGTCCGGGACGCGCAGCGACACGCGGTCGACGGACGGGGTCGTCGTGCGCGGCGCCGTCGGCGACGACCTGGCGGGCGTCCTGTCCGTCGGGCACCGCACCTGGCTCGCGACCTACGAGCCGATCGCCGGACCCGAGTACGTCGCCATGGGACTCGCGAAGTGGTGGACGAGCGATGTCGTCACGGACTCCATCCGCAAGGGCCGCACCCTCGTGGCCGTCGAGGGTGACGAGGTCGTCGGGGTCGCGACCTTCGGGCCCCGGGACGAGTCGTGCGTCCTGTGGAAGCTCTACGTGCTGCCCGACCACCACGGGCACGGGATCGGCTCGCGCCTCTTGAAGGCCGTCGTCGAGCAGGCCCGCGAGAACGAGCACCCGCGCATCACCCTGTCCTACCTCGAGGGCAACCATCAGGCGGCGCGCTTCTACGCGCGCCACGGCTTCGTCGAGACGCACCGCGAGGCCCCGGGATCGGGCCTGCCCGAGAGCGTGTGGATGGTCCGCGAGCTAGAGGCGGGGGAGCCGGCGTGAACGGCCGTCCCGACGCCGCTGCCGTCGAGGCCGCGCGCAACCTCGAGGAGATGAAGCGGATGCGCGAGATCGAGGAGGAGATCCTCGCCCGGGCGCCCGAGAACGACGTCGGTCCGTCGCTCGAGCGCATTCGCGCGGTCATGGAGCTCGCCGGCGACCCGCAGCGCACCTACCCATCGATCCACCTCACCGGCACGAACGGCAAGACGTCTACGAGCCGGATGATCGACTCGATCCTGCGCGAGACCGGGCTGTCCACCGGCCGGTTCACCTCGCCCCACCTGCACGACATCCGTGAGCGGATCACGCTGTCGGGCAAGCCGATCCCGCGTGAGAAGTTCATCGCCGCCTACGACGAGGTGACGCCTCTCATCGAGCTCGTCGATGCCCGGTCGCTCGAGTCGGGCGGTCGCCGGATGAACTTCTTCGAGGTGCTCGTCGCCCTCGCCTACGCCGCGTTCGCCGACGCGCCCGTCGACGTCGCGATCATCGAGGTGGGTCTCGGCGGCTCGTGGGACGCCACCAACGTCATCGATGCCCAGGTCGCCGTCGTGACCCCGGTCGACCTCGACCACACCCACCTCCTCGGTGACGACGTCGTCTCCATCGCCGAGGAGAAGAGCGGCATCATCAAGGCCGACTCCGTCACCGTCTCGGGCGTGCAGGACGAGGACGTCGCGCGCGTCCTCATCGACCGTGTCGAGGAGGTGGGCGGAGCCCGGATCGTCTTCGAGGGCAACGACTTCGGGGTCCTGGCGCGCGAGGTGGCGATCGGCGGCCAGCAGGTGTCCGTCCGGGGTCTCGCGGGGGAGTACGCCGACCTCTTCCTCCCGCTCCACGGCGCGCACCAGGCGAGCAACCTCGCCACCGCCGTCGCGGCGGTCGAGTCCTTCCTCGGTGGCGGCGAGCAGCGCATCGAGCCCGAGGTGCTGACCGCGGCCGTCGCGGGCATGACCTCGCCGGGGCGCCTCGAGATCGTCCGACGGTCGCCGACCGTCCTCGTCGACGCGGCCCACAACCCGCACGGTGCTCGCTCGCTCGTGGCCGCACTGGGGGAGGCGTTCTCCTTCACGCGTCTCGTCGGGCTCGTCGGCATCGTCGCCGACAAGGACGCCGCCGGGATGCTCGAGGTGCTCGAGCCGGCACTCGACCACATCGTCGTCACCCGCAGCTCCTCACCGCGCGCGATGCGGCCCGAGGCCCTCGGCGCGCTCGCCGTGGAGCTCTTCGGCGAGTCCCGGGTCACGGTGGTCCGCGACCTGCCGGACGCCCTCGAGCAGGCCGTGACGATCGCCGAGTCCGAGGGCATGGGCGGGGGTGTCGTCGCCACCGGGTCGGTCATCACCGCGGGCGAGGTCCGGATGCTCCTCGGCCACACCGACCTCTGACCCGACCGCCCCTCGACCCCGACCTAGGCTGGCCCCATGCACCCCTTGGTGAAGCTCGTCCTCATCGTCATCATCGTCGTCCTCGCGATCGTCGTCTGGGGACGAATCATGGGACGCAAGGACCCCGACCGGGAGCTCGTCGGCCTGACCGACACGGTCCGCGCCAAGGTGAGCCGCGAGATCAGCGCCGGTCACAAGATCAACGCCATCAAGATCTACCGCGAGGCGACCGGGGCACCGCTCGCCGACGCCAAGCGGGCGGTCGACAGCTGGTTCGTCCCGGGCCAGGGACCGGGCGTGCGCGACGCTGCGGCCTCCTACACCGACGGCCGGCTCACCGACGAGGCCCGGTCGCGCATCAGCGAGCTCATCCTCGCCGGTCGCCGCGAGGACGCGATGAGCCTCTACGCCGAGGCGACGGGGGCGAGCGGGGCCGAGGCCCAGGCCATCATCCGCACCTGGGACACCACCCAGAACTACTGAGCCCACCGGCCACGAGACCCACGAGGCGAGACCCACTCCGATGCGTTCGATCATCTTCTACGGCCGGACCGGCAGGTTCACCTTCCGCATGCTCGCGACGGTGCTCGGCGGCCAGGCCATCTGCATCCTGCTCGGTGCCCTCGTGGCTCGGGCGATCGCGGCCACCGACGAGGGGAGCGGACCGAGCACGGCCTACCTCGTCGTCGGCCTCGGGCTCGGCGCGCTGAGCATCGTCGCCGCCGGGCTCATGCGGCGACCGTGGGGCGTGACGCTCGGCTGGGTCGTCCAGGCGCTGACCCTGCTCAGCGCCATCGTCGTGCCGATGATGCTCATCGTCGGACTCTTCTTCCTCGCGCTCTGGGTCACCTGTCTCGTCAAGGGCACCCAGGTCGACGCCGTCATGGCCCGTCGTGAAGCGGCCGCGGCCGACGGCGAGGCGGCCGATAGGGTGGACGGGTGACCACCGAACGTTCCCTCGTCCTCGTCAAGCCCGACGGTTTCCAGCGCGGCCTCACCGGTGAGGTGCTGCGTCGCATCGAGGGGAAGGGCTACCGACTGGTCGCCCTCTCCGTGCTGACGCCGACCCGCGAGCAGCTCACGGCGCACTACGCGGAGCACGAGGGCAAGCCCTTCTACGAGCCGCTCGTCGAGTTCATGAGCTCGGGTGCCGTCACGGCGGCCGTCGTCGAGGGCCAGGACTGCGTCAAGGGCTTCCGCAACCTCGCCGGCGCCACCAACCCGACGGAGGCCGCACCCGGCACGATCCGCGGTGACCTCGGCCGCGACTGGGGCACCAAGGTGCAGCAGAACATCGTGCACGGATCCGACTCCCACGAGTCCGCCACACGCGAGATCGGCATCTGGTTCCCCGATCTCGAGGGCTGATCGGGGCACAATCGCGGCATGACCTCCCGACCGTGGCTGCGCCCCCTGGGGCGTGACCTCGCGATTGACCTCGGCACCGCCAACACCCTGATCCACGTCCGGGGTCGCGGGGTCGTCGTCGAGGAGCCCTCGGTCGTGGCGGTGGAGGTGGGCACCGGTCGGCTCGTCGCCGCCGGCACCCGGGCCAAGGAGATGCTCGGCCGCGCGCCGGGCACCATCCGGGCGGTCCGGCCGCTGCGGGACGGCGTCGTCTCGGACGCCGACGAGACCGAGCGCATGCTGCGATGGTTCATCGACCAGGTGCGCACCTCGCGACTCGTCCGTCCCCGCATGGTGCTCTGCGTGCCGAGCGACGTGACCGGTGTCGAGCGCCGGGCCCTCGAGGACGCCGCAACCCGGTGCGGCGCTCGCCGCGTCTACATGATCGAGGAGCCGATGGCGGCCGCCATCGGTGCCGGCCTGCCCGTCTACGAGACGGCCGCGAGCATGGTCGTCGACATCGGCGGGGGCACGACCGACGTCGCCGTCATCAGCCTCGGCGGCATCGTCACGTCGAACTCGCTGCGGATCGCCGGTGACGAGATCGACGAGGCTCTCATCGGCTACGTCAAGAGCGAGTACTCCCTCCTGCTGGGTGAGCGCAGCGCGGAGGACATCAAGGTCGCCGTCGGGTCGGTCTTCCCGTTGCGGGAGGAGCTGACGACGCGCCTGCGCGGACGCGACCTCGTGACCGGCCTGCCCAAGACGGTGCAGGTGAGCTCGGTCGAGGTGCGCCGGGCCATCGAGACGCCGGTCCTGCAGATCATCGAGCTCGTCCGCGCGACCCTCGACGTGTGCCCACCCGAGCTCGCCGGCGACATCCTCGAGCGCGGCATCACGCTGACCGGCGGAGGCGCGCTGCTGCGCGGCCTCGACGAGCGGATGCGCCACGAGCTCGGCGTGCCGGTCCAGGTCGCCGACGACCCGCTCCGAGCCGTGGCCCGCGGCGCCGGCCGCTGTGTCGACGAGTTCGCCGGTCTCGAACGCGTCCTCGTCGGGGACCACCGCCTCTAGTCGCATGCAGCCGACCGTCCGCCGCCGTCTCCTCGTCGTCCTCGCCTCGCTCACCGTCGCCCTGCTCGTCGCCGACCTCGCCCACCTGACGGTCGCCGACGGGGTGCGCCGGGCGGGCGGGCTCGTGCTGGGACCCGTCCAACGTGCCCTCGCCGGGGCCCCGCGGGACGACCTCGCCGCCCTCGAGAGCGAGAACGTCCGCCTGCGTGCCGTGGCCGCCGAGCAGCAGCACCGCCTCGACGAGCTCGGACGGCTCGACGAGCTGCTGGGCGGGGGCGCCACGACGGGGCGCACCCTCCTCCCGGCCCGCGTCGTCGCCACCGACGTCAGCGCCCTCGGCGGTCGGAGCGTGACGATCGACGTCGGCTCCCGGGACGGCGTCCGGACGGACTCGACGGTCGTGGCCGCGGACGGTCTCGTCGGTCGCGTCGTGTCCGTGTCGCCGTGGACGAGCGACGTGCAGGTGCTCGGCAGCGCCGCGTCGGTCGTGGCGGTGCGCGTCGGGCCCGCCGGCACGCTCGGCACGGTCTCGCCGCCGGCGCCCGGGGACTCGGAGTCCCGTCCCCGCGGCTCGCTGCGGCTCGTGGGCATCGCGCCGTCCACGCCCGTCGTCGGGGACGTCGTGCGCACCCTCGGCAGCGTTGACGAGACGCCGTATGCCGCCGGGATCGTCGTCGGCACCGTGACCGCCGTCGACCCCGATCGGGGCCAGCTGGCACGGGGTGCCACGGTCCGGCCGAGCGTCGACCCCGACGCGATCGACGTCGTCGCCGTCCTCGTCCCCGCCGCGCGCTCGACCCCGCGCACGCCGACGGGCGCCCGACGATGAGGCCGTCGCTGCTGGGACTGCTGCGGACGGCATACGTCCTCGTGGCGGCGCTCGTCGTCGCGACGCTGCTACCGCGACTCGGTGCAGAGCCCCGGTGGGTGCCCGACCTCGTCCTCGTCGGGGTCGTGGCGACCGCCGTGCTCCGCGGTCCGGTGCACGGTGCCCTCGTGGGGCTGCTGGCCGGGTGGGTCGTCGAGCTCGTGCCACCCGTCGGCAGCCCGCTCGGGCTGACTCCGCTCGTCATGATGCTCGCGGGGCTCGTCGCGGGTTTGTTCCGCAGGTCGTCCTCGCGCTCGCCGCTGCGTGCCCCCGCGGCGCTGCTCGCCGCTGCTGCGGTCGTCCTCGTCGGACGCCTCGGCTCGGCCGTGCTCTCCGAGGGCAGCGTGGAGCTGACCGACGGGCTGTGGCGGCTGCTCGTGACGGTGCTCGTCGGCGGTCTGCTGCTGCCGGCCCTCCTCGCCCTCGACCGGGCCCTCGTGCGTCGGAGGCTCGGGTGAGGCGCGGCCCGCGCCGTCGGGTCGGCGTCGCTGGTGTCGTTCTCGTCCTGCTCGTCACGCTCTTCGGGCTGCTGCTCGGCCGTCTGGGACAGCTCCAGCTCGTCGACGGGCCAGAGCTCGCCCGTGCTGCGGTCACGGTCAACACGCGGACCGTCACCGAGCACGCCCTGCGCGGCCGGATCCTCGACCGCACCGGAATGCCCTTCGTCGACAACACCTTCGACACCGTCGTCACGGTGCAACGCTCGGTGCTCGTCGGGGCGGACGACGGAGGCCGCGACCTGGTGACCCGTCTCGCGACCGCCGTGGGGCAGCCGTTCGAGCGCCTGTGGGGCAAGACGATGCTGTGCGGCACTGCGGGGGCGCCGCCGGCACCCGCGTGCTTCAACGGGTCGCCCTACGTGCCGATCCCCGTCGCGACGAGCGTCGACGCGCGCCGGGCGCTCACGCTGCTCGAGCAGCCCGAGAAGTACCCCGGCGTCGGCGTCACGACCGAGCCCGCGCGGGCCTACCCCCGGCCCGACGGAGCCCTCGCCACCCACCTGCTCGGCTGGGTCGCCCGAGCCGGCGCCGATGACGTGGCCGGGAGCGGCGGACGCATCGATGCCGAGGACGTCGTCGGGCGCTCCGGACTCGAGGCCCAGTACGACGGGGTGCTGCGCGGCACGAACGGGAGCACCGTCGTCGCGATCGATCCCCGTGGCATCGTCACCGACACCGTCAGCTCGACCGCCCCGGTTGCCGGACGCGACGTCGTGACCCACCTCGACGCCCGGCTGCAGGCCCGCACCGAGACCGCGCTCGTGCGAGCGGTCGCATCGGCCCGGGCGCAGCAGCTGCGCGCCGACACGGCGGCCGCGGTCGTGCTCGACGTGACGAACGGTGCCGTGGTCGCGGCAGCCAGCTACCCGTCCTACGACCCTGCCGTCTTCACCGGCGGCATCAGCACGACCGAGCTCGCCCGTCTCACCGACGAGCGGGCCGGCACGCCACTGCGCTCCCGGCTGACCGCCGAAACGTTCCCACCGGCGTCGACCTTCAAGGTCATCTCGGTGCCCGCCGCCGTCAACTCCGGGGCCCGGCTCGACGGCACGTACGACTGCTCGCCCAACGTCTCCGTCGGCGGTCGGCTCTTCAACAACTTCGAGTCGCGGGGCTACGGCCCCATCGACCTCCACCGCGCCCTCGTCGTCTCGTGCGACACCGTCTTCTACCGCCTCGCGTATGCCGCGTGGCTCGAGCAGGGCGGCCTCGCGGCGCCGGTCAGCGCCGCCGACCCGTTCGTCACGATGGCGAAGGCCTTCGGACTCGGGCGGCGCACCGGCGTGGACGTGCCGGGCGAGGCGGCTGGACGGGTCCCCGACCGAGCCTGGAAGGAGCAGTACTGGCTCGCGACGAAGAGCGAGACGTGCCGCCGGGCGAGCACCGGCTATCCAGAGATCGCCCGCACCGACCGGGCGCGTGCCGACTACCTCAAGCGGCTCGCCACCGAGAACTGCTCGGCCGGCTACCAGTACCGTGCCGGCGACGCCGTGAACTTCTCCATCGGGCAAGGCGACACGGCCGTGACGATCCTCCAGATGGCGGGGGTCTACGCCGCGATCGCCAACGGTGGCACCCTGTGGCAGCCCCAGGTGGCGGCCGGCTACCGCACGGCCGCCGGGGCGACGACGGTGATCGCGCCGAAGCGCGTGGCCACGGTGCCCCTGCGACGCGACGTACTGGCATACGTCCGCTCAGCCCTGGGCGACGTGACCCGACCGGGCGGCTCGGCGGGCACGGCCTTCACGGGCTTCCCGCAGGACCGCTACCCGCTCGCGGGCAAGACGGGGACGTGTGAGGTCTTCGGCAAGCAGGCCACCGCCTGGTTCGCCGGTTACGGACCGACGACGAAGCCGAAGTATGCCGTCGTGGTCGTCGTCGGCCAGGGTGGCTCCGGCTCGAAGGTGGCCGCCCCTGCCGTGCGACACATCTTCGATGCGATCCTTGCCCTGGGGCTCTAGCCCCCTCCTGGTGGCACCCGCCGCAGGGACCGACCGAGAGGCGCGTTCGTGGACGACTACCTGAGGAGCGACGCCCCGGTCGTCGAGGCGCTCGACCGGGCCTGGGACCGGAGCCGGCTCAGCGTCCGCACCCGGTTCGAGCGGCTGCGCTCCAGGGTCTTCCTCCTCGTCCAGTGCGCCGTCTCGGCGGGCGTGGCGTGGTGGCTCGCGACCGACGTCTTCGGCCACAGGTCCCCCTTCTTCGCGCCCATCGTCGCCGTCGTCTGCCTCGGCATGTCCTACGGTCAGCGGCTGCGCCGGGTCTTCGAGGTCGCGATCGGCGTGGCCGTCGGGGTCTTCACGGCCGACGTCTTCGTGCACGTGGCCGGGAGCGGGCCGTGGCAGATCGCCGCCGTGGTGCTCGTGTCGATGGCGATCGCCACCCTGCTCGACGGCGGCCCGGTCATCGTCACCCAGTCGGCCGTCCAGGGCATCGTCATCGCGGCCCTCGTCGCGAGCCCGGGCCAGGCCTTCGGCCGGTGGACCGACGCGCTCATCGGCGGCGGCATCGCCCTCGTCGCGGCGACGGTCGTGCCCCAGGCGCCGCTGCGGCGCCCCCGGGTCGCGGCGGCCGAGGCCGTCCGCAAGATCGGTGAGCTGCTCCGGCGGGCGGCCGCGAGCGCGCACGACGGCGACGTCGAGGGGGCGGCCGAGGTGCTGGCCTCGGCCCGAGGCACCGAATCGCTGCTGCGCGAGCTGCGGCAGGCCGCCGACGAGGGCCTGTCGGTCATCAGCTCGTCGCCCTTCAAGCGTCACCACGCGGCCGGCGTGCGCAAGATGGTCGACCTCGTCGAGCCGCTCGACCGCGCGGTGCGGAGCACGCGCGTGCTCGTGCGCCGCGTCACGGTCGCCGTCGGGCGGGGGGAGCAGCTGCCGCCCGGCTACGAGACCCTGCTGCTCGAGCTCGCGTCGGCGACGGACGTCATCGGACGGGCCCTGTCCGAGAACGCCTCACCCGAGATCGGCCGGTCTGCCCTGCTGGCGGTGGCCGCGGCGACGGGGGAGGTGCCGCGCACGCCGAGCCTTGCCACGGAGACGGTGCTCGCCCAGGTCCGCTCCACCGTCGTCGACCTGCTCCAGGTCACCGGTCTCGACGTCGACGAGGCCATCGCCGCGCTCCCGCCCGAGCGCCCCCGCGACGCCTGACCGACACCCCGTCGAGCGAGCGCTCCGTCCTACTGGCGTGAGCGCCCCGCCCCGCTCGTCTGGGGCCGGGCGCTCACCCGACGGTGGGAGATGCGCGCAGGGCCGGGTCATGGCTGACCCGGCCCTGCGGCACACGTGCCCCGACGCGTCAGGCGGACGGCGTCAGCTCGTGCGGACCGACCTCGATCTTCTCGACCTTGGGGTCACCGGCGTCGGCGAAGTAGTCGGCGGGGATCGTCTCGTCCTTGCCCTCGGGCGCCTTCATGGCGCGCAGGACGAGGGTCAGCACCGCGGCCACGACGACGTTGAACGCGAAGGCCGTCACCGCGATGTAGCCGAGCTGGCCGACCACCGGCATGTTGGCCACGGACCCCGCGAAGGGCGCCCCGGTCGCCTTGTTCGTCACGTTGTAGGCAGCGAGGGTGCCGTAGACCATGCCGACCGCCCAGCCGGCGAGCAGCGCCCACCGGTGGAACCACCGCGTGTAGAGGTAGAACACCAGCGCCGGAAACGTCTGGAGGATCCAGATGCCGCCGAGGAGCTGGAAGTTGATCGCGTTGCTCTTGTCGAGCGTCAGCACGAAGATCAGCGCGAACGCCTTGACGACCAGCGAGGTGAGCTTGCTGACCTTGGCCTCCTGCTGCACCGTCGCGTCGGGCTTGAGCCACGCCTTGTAGATGTTGCGCGTGAAGGTGTTGGCCGCCGCGATCGACATGATCGCCGCCGGCACGAGCGCACCGATGGCGATGGCGGCGAAGGCGACTCCGGCGAACCACGCCGGGAACATGTCCTCGAAGAGCTGCGGAATGACGAGCTGGCCGTTGACCTTGCCGTCGAGGCCGACGGGCTTGGTGCCGGCGGCGATCGCGACCCAGCCCAGCAGGGCCAGCAGGCCGAGGAGGAAGGAGTAGGCCGGGAGGATCGCGGCGTTCTTGCGGATCGTGTTGCGGCCCTTGGCCGACAGCGTCGCCGTGACCGAGTGGGGATACATGAACAGCGCCATCGCCGAGCCGAGGGCGAGGGTCGCGTAGGCCCAGTAGGCCTTCGGCCCGGGGATGAAGACGTTGGGGTTGCCCGTCGCCGGGTTGGTCGTCGTCGTCATCTTGTGCTCGGCCGCGTCGAAGACGTGACCCCAGCCGCCCACCTTCGAGGGCAGGTAGATCACGGCGACGATGATGACGATGTAGATGAGGATGTCCTTGACGAAGGCGATGAGCGCCGGCGCCCGCAGTCCAGAGGTGTAGGTGTAGAGCGCGAGGACGAGGAACGCGATGAAGAGCGGCAGGTCCTTGGCGATCCAGTTGCCGCCACTGCCGACGCCGGCGACCTCGAGTACGGCTTGGATGCCGACGAGCTGCAGCGCGATGTAGGGCATCGTCGCCAGGAAGCCCGTGACCGCGACGGCCAGGGACAGGCCCCGCGAGCCGGACCGCCCGTGGACGAAGTCAGCCGGCGTCACGTAGCCGTGACGGTGCGAGACCGACCACAGGCGCGACATGAAGATGAAGATGATGGGGTAGAGGATGATCGTGTAGGGCACGGCGAAGAAGCCGTTGACGGCCCCGAAGGCCCACATCGCGGCGGGCACCGCAACGAAGGTGTAGGCCGTGTAGAGGTCGCCGCCGAGCAGGAACCACGTGACCCACGTGCCGAACGAGCGCCCGCCGAGGCCCCATTCCTCCAGGCTCTCCATGCTCTCCGGACGGCGCCAGCGGGCGGCCCAGAAGCCGGCCCCCGCGACGACGACGAAGAAGAAGATGAGGACGGCGAGCGCGACGCCGTTGACGCCGCCGGTGTCGGCGGCCGGTGCGACGGCGGTCATCGGGGGCCGTCCTTTCGGGACGCGTCGTCATCGACGAAGGCATCGCCCTCGGGGTTCATCGGCACGTGCGGACGTGCCTTGAGCACGATCCGGTAGGCCGTGTAGGTGAGCACGGAGCAGATGACCACCCAGAGGAACTGGTACCAGATGAAGAACGGGAAGCCGGCGAGACGCGGCTCGTCCTTCGCGTAGGTGCCCACGAGCATCAGGGCGACGATGGGGATGGCGAGCAGCACGCCGGCAAGGGCGAGCAGGCCCTTGTTCGCCGGTGGCGCCTCGTGGCGATGCGGAGTGGTGCTCACGCGGATGACCTCCGTTGGTCGGGCCGGACGGATTCGGCCGTGCGTGGCGGAAACTTACTCTTGCGAGTACCCGCGATGTGGTCTGCGACACAGCAAAACGTTCACTTCTGCGCAGATCGTGATGTGCGGGCGGGCACCGTCTCGGAGCGATCCCGCTCACGGATAGGCTGTCGCCATGGCTGATTTCGATGTCGTTGTGCTCGGTGCCGGTCCTGGTGGCTACGTCGCGGCGATCCGCGCGTCCCAGCTCGGCAAGAAGGTCGCCGTCGTGGAGAAGCAGTACTGGGGCGGCGTCTGCCTCAACGTCGGCTGCATCCCGAGCAAGGCCCTGCTCAAGAACGCCGAGCTCGCGCACACGCTGACCCACGAGAAGGCGAAGTACGGCATCGAGGGCGACGCCACGATGAGCTTCGGCCCGACGCACGCCCGCAGCCGCAAGGTCTCGGAGGGCATCGTCCGGGGCGTCCACTTCCTCATGAAGAAGAACAAGATCGAGGAGATCGACGGCTGGGGCACCCTGACGTCGGCGTCCTCCATGGACGTCGCCCTCCACTCCGGCGAGAAGCGCTCGATCACCTTCGACAACCTCATCCTCGCGACCGGCTCGGTCACCCGCATGATCCCCGGCGTCGAGGTGAGCAAGAACGTCGTCACCTACGAGGAGCAGATCCTCGACCCCGAGCTGCCCGGCTCGATCATCATCGCGGGGTCCGGCGCCATCGGCGTCGAGTTCGCCTACGTCATGAAGAACTTCGGCGTCGACGTCACGATCGTCGAGTTCCTCGACCGCATGGTCCCCACCGAGGACGCCGACGTCTCCAAGGAGCTGCTCAAGCACTACAAGAAGCTCGGCGTGAAGGTCATGCTGGGCACCAAGGTCGAGTCCGTCGAGGACACCGGCTCCGGCGTCAAGGTCACGGTCAGCCCGGCGGCCGGCGGCGACCAGCAGGTCCTCGAGGCCGACCGCCTGCTGTCGGCCATCGGCTTCGCGCCGCGCACCGAGGGCTTCGGCCTCGAGGCGACGGGCGTCGAGCTCACCGAGCGCGGCGCCATCGCCATCGACGAGTACGGCCGCACCAACGTCCCCAACGTCTACGCGATCGGTGACGTGACGGCCAAGCTCATGCTCGCCCACGTGGCCGAGGCCATGGGCATCGTCGCCGCCGAGACGATCGCCGGCGTCGAGACGATGGCCATCGACTTCGCCTTCATCCCGCGGGCGACCTACTGCCAGCCGCAGATCGGCTCGATGGGTCTCTCGGAGGCACAGGCCAAGGAGGCCGGCCACGACGTCAAGACGGCCACGTTCCCCTTCTCTGCCAACGGCAAGGCGATGGGCCTCGGCGAGCCCGTCGGCTTCGTCAAGGTCATCGCCGACGCGGAGCACAACGAGATCCTCGGCGCCGCGATGATCGGCCCCGACGTCACCGAGCTGCTCCCGGTCCTCAACCTCGCGCAGACGTGGGACCTCACCGCGGACGAGGTGTCGCGCACGGTCTTCGCGCACCCGACGCTCGGCGAGGCCGTCAAGGAGGCCGTCCACGGCATCGCCGGCCACATGATCAACTTCTGAGCATCGCTCGGACAGGGGGCGTATGCCGTCCCGCCTGCTCGCGAGGGCACTCCCGTTCGTCGGGGGTGCCCTCGCGCTCTGTCTCGGGACGGCTGCCTGCACGACTGATCAGCCTCGGCCGCAAGGCAGCCCGACCGGCCCGTGGGTCGGCACCGCACCGGGGGTCCAGCTGGGCGACCCCGCCGTGGGGACACCGGCGCCCGGCGGCGACATGACCGCCGTCCCGGAGGACTCGTCCTGCGCTGCCGGGACCGAGCGCGGGGCCGGTCTGCCGGTACGGCCCGCCGACCTGTGGCCTGGTGCCTCCGCCACGGGCGGACGGGCGACCGAGGTGCGGGCCCGCCCCGGCGTGCCCTGCCCCGCGGAGCCGGCGCCGGAGCCCGACTGCGGCCTGCCCGTCTTCGCGTGGTCGAGCTCGACGAACGAGGAGCTGCTCGGGTGGACCGGTGCCGAGCGGGTGCTGTCGGGTTTCGCCGGTGCCCGGGTGGCTGCATCCTCCGACGCCGGCACGGGCTCGCTCTCGGTCGGCTACGTGAGCTTGCGCTTCCGCGAGGATGACTCACGCCTCGCCGTGACCCGAGCGCACGTCGAGGACGCGATGCGCCGATGCGGCGGCGGCCGGCCCGGCACGCTCGGCGGCGTCTCCGGCTTCGTCGCGAGCCAGGAGAGCCTCGTCGGCGCCGATCCCGTCCGCACCCTGCTCGTCGCGGGGCCGGACCGGCTCGTCTGGGTGGCCCTCGACGGGGGTGCGTGGTCGGCCACGAGCACCGAGCGGGCGGTCCACCTCACGCTCCAGCGGCTGCGGACGTCCTGAACGCCGCCGGACGTCCTGAACGCCGCCGGACGTCCTGAACGCCGCCGGACGCGTGGGGTCGTGGGGTGCCGGCCGGGGCGGACGGCATACGACCGGGCCGCCCGCACACGTCGGAGCCGGCCGGGGACGCAGGACGCCCCCGCGGAAGTCCGCGGGGGCGTCTGGTTCCAGCTGGTGGCGAGACCGATCAGTACCAGTGCTTCCGGCCACCGATGGCGCGACCCGAAGCGCCGAGGATGAAGAGCACCGCGCCCACGACGACAAGA
This sequence comes from Terrabacter sp. Ter38, assembly GCF_024519435.1. Taxonomy (GTDB): domain Bacteria; phylum Actinomycetota; class Actinomycetes; order Actinomycetales; family Dermatophilaceae; genus Terrabacter. The sequence continues at coordinate 503,555 of NZ_JALJRZ010000001.1, read as the reverse complement.
ATGATGCCGATCGTGGTCAGGATGCTGATCTTGGCGAAGATGCCAATGAGCAGCAGGATGAGTCCGAGAACGATCATGGTGTCGCTTTTCTCCTTCAAGAGGGTTTCCCCGAGCATCCTCTGTCGTACCCGCGGGCCCGGCCCACCCAACACGGCGACGGTCACGAAACGGTCACGCGCTCCGGCAGGCCGTGCGGCCCACCCTCCGCGGCTCGATTAGGGCGGCAGGAACCCCGCTGTTACGCTTGGAGACGCCGTCGAACGGCCGCGGATTCGATAGCGCCCAGGTGGACATGCCCTGGAGCACCGCGCAACGAGATGAGAAGGAGTCGGTTCATCCATGCCTTTGGACGCTGACGTGAAGAAGCAGATCATGACCGAGTACGCCACGGTCGAGGGCGACACCGGCTCTCCCGAGGTCCAGATCGCGATGCTGACGCAGCGCATCAAGGACCTGACCGAGCACGCTCGGGCCCACAAGCACGACCACCACAGCCGTCGTGGTCTCCTCCTGCTGGTCGGCCGCCGCAAGCGCATGCTGCGCTACCTCGAGGCGACCGACATCGAGCGCTACCGTTCGCTGATCAAGCGACTCGGCCTGCGTCGATGAGTTCGTGACGAAAGGCGGTCACCGCGTCCTGCGGAGACCGCCTTTCGTCGTAGGTGCAGGCGTGCGACGCCCGTCGTCCGCCGCACCAGGGCCAGCCGGCCCGAAGAAGGAAACCACGCACACAACGACGATGTGCGCGGGCACATGAGAAAAAGAAAGCGAGGGCCCACATGGAGGGTCCAGACATCACCTTCGCCGAGGCCGTCATCGACAACGGCAGCTTCGGCACCCGCACGGTCCGCTTCGAGACCGGCCGCCTGGCCCGTCAGGCCGGCGGCGCCGTCACGGCCTACCTCGACGACGACACGATGCTCCTGTCGACGACGTCCGCCGGCAAGCAGCCGAAGGACCAGTTCGACTTCTTCCCGCTGACGGTCGACGTCGAAGAGCGCATGTACGCCATCGGCAAGATCCCGGGCAGCTTCTTCCGTCGTGAGGGTCGCCCCTCGACGGAGGCCATCCTCACCTGCCGCCTCATCGACCGCCCCCTGCGCCCCACCTTCAAGAAGGGTCTGCGCAACGAGGTCCAGGTCATCATCTCGGTGTTCTCGCTGAACCCGGACCACCAGTACGACGTGCTCGCCATCAATGCGGCCAGCGCCTCGACGCAGATCTCCGGCCTCCCGTTCTCGGGCCCCATCGGTGGCGTGCGTGTCTCGCTCATCGACGGCCAGTGGGTCGCCTTCCCGAACTTCTCCGACATCGAGCGCTCGGTCTTCGACATGGTCGTCGCCGGTCGTGTCGTCGGTGACGACGTCGCGATCATGATGGTCGAGGCCGAGTCCACCGAGTCGACGTGGGACCTCGTCAAGAACGAGGGCAAGCAGGCTCCGACCGAGGAGGTCGTGGCCGAGGGCCTCGAGGCCTCGAAGAAGTTCATCAAGCAGCTCTGCGACGCCCAGGCCCAGCTCGCTGCCGAGGCCGCCAAGCCGGTCCAGGACTTCCCGATCTTCCTCGACTACGAGGACGACGTGTACGCCGCCGTCGAGTCCGCCACCCTGGCCGACACGACTGCTGCCCTCACCATCGCGGGCAAGCAGGAGCGCGAGGAGCGCCTCGACGAGATCAAGGACGCCGTCAAGGCGCAGCTCGCCGAGCAGTTCGAGGGGCGTGACAAGGAGGTCTCGGCCGCCTTCCGCTCCGTGCAGAAGAAGCTCATCCGCCAGCGCATCCTGCGCGACAAGGTCCGCATCGACGGCCGCGGCCTCGCCGACATCCGCGCCCTCGGCGCCGAGGTCGAGGTCCTGCCGCGCGTGCACGGCTCGGCGATCTTCGAGCGTGGCGAGACCCAGATCATGGGTGTCACGACGCTCAACATGCTCAAGATGGAGCAGCAGCTCGACACGCTGAGCCCCGTCACGCGCAAGCGCTACATGCACAACTACAACTTCCCGCCCTACAGCACCGGTGAGACCGGCCGCGTCGGTTCGCCGAAGCGCCGCGAGATCGGTCACGGCGCCCTGGCCGAGCGTGCGCTCATGCCGGTCCTGCCGACGCGCGAGGAGTTCCCGTACGCCATCCGTCAGGTGTCCGAGGCGCTCAGCTCCAACGGCTCGACCTCGATGGGCTCGGTCTGTGCCTCGACCCTGTCGCTGCTCAACGCCGGGGTGCCGCTGCGCGCCCCGGTCGCCGGCATCGCGATGGGCCTCGTGTCCGACACCGTCGACGGTGAGACGCAGTACGCCGCGCTCACCGACATCCTCGGTGCCGAGGACGCCTTCGGCGACATGGACTTCAAGGTCGCCGGCACCAAGGAGTTCGTCACGGCCATCCAGCTCGACACGAAGCTCGACGGCATCCCCGCGTCGGTCCTCGCCGGCGCGCTGACCCAGGCCCGCGACGCGCGTCTGCACATCCTCGACGTCATGGCCGAGGCCATCGACGTGCCCGACGAGATGAGCCCGTACGCCCCGCGCATCATCACGGTGAAGGTCCCCGTCGACAAAATCGGTGAGGTCATCGGCCCGAAGGGCAAGATGATCAACCAGATCCAGGACGACACTGGCGCCGACATCTCGATCGAGGACGACGGCACGGTCTACATCGGTGCGGTCGACGGCCCGTCGGCCGAGGCGGCTCGCGCGGCGGTCAACGCCATCGCGAACCCGACGATGCCCGAGGTCGGCGAGCGCTTCCTCGGCACCGTCGTCAAGACGACGACCTTCGGTGCGTTCGTCTCGCTGCTGCCCGGCAAGGACGGCCTGCTGCACATCTCCGAGGTGCGCAAGCTCGTCGGCGGCAAGCGGATCGACAGCGTCGACGACGTCGTCAAGATCGGCCAGAAGATCCAGGTCGAGCTCAAGGAGATCGACCCGCGCGGCAAGCTGAGCCTCGCTGCGGTCCTCGCCGAGGGCGACAACGGTGACTCGGCCGCCGAGACCGACGCGCCGGCCACGGAGTCCGCTGACGCCTGACCGAACCGGTCGACCGTTCCTGGTCACGAAGCGGCCCGTCACCCCTCAGGGGGTGGCGGGCCGCTCCGTCGTCTCCGCGACGGGTCGAGCAACAGGATGCAACCGCCGGTCGGGGTCAAGAGCCCCGGTCCCGAGGGCAGCGTGCTGTCGGTCGACCCGTCGGGTCAGAAGATCGCGTCGACGATGGTCCAGCCGGTGCTGACGAGCACGCGCGGGCTCCACCCTCCCGCGGCGGTGCGCGGGTAGAGCCACAGGCGCCCGGAGCCGTCACGAGCCAGCACGTCGGGCACGCGGTCACCGTCGAGGTCGCCAGGGCTCATGATCGCCGTCATGCCGTTCCAGCCCGTGCCGACCTGGACTCGGGTGCCCAGCGTGCCGGTGCCGGTCCCCGGCACGAGCCAGAGGATGCCGGTCGACGTCTCGCGGGCGAGCAGGTCGGGTCGTCCGTCGCCGGTGAGGTCACCCGGCCCGACGAGGACGTCGTAGCGGTTCCACCCGGTGCCGAGGCTCGACCGGGGCTTCCACCCGCCGCTGCCCGTGCCGGGGTAGAGGGAGAGCTCTCCGGTGGTGGCCCGCCGGGCCACGATGTCCATCCGACCGTCGCCGGTGAGGTCGCCGACGCCGACGACGGTGTTCATCCCCTGCCAGCCGGTGCCGACCCGGACCCGGGGGAGGAGCCACCCACCTGCGCCGTTGCCCTTGTACATCCAGAGGTCACCGGTCGACGTCTCGCGGGCGAGCACGTCCTGCGCGCCGTCACCGCTCAGGTCGCCCGGCGTCTCGAGGGTGGCCATCCCGCCCCAGCCGGTGCCGACCTGCGTGCCGAGCGAGAGGCTCCCCGTCCCGGTGCCGGCGTACAGCTTGAGCGCCGCGCTCGCCGTCCAGCGCGCCAGCACGTCGTTGTTCCAGTCGCCGTTGACGTCGCCCGTGCTGGTGGACAGCGACGCCGGTGCCACGGGAAGGCGCGTGAACGCGTAGGGGTCACAGGTCCGGTCGTAGTCCCAGGTGGCGTCCCACCACTGGGCGAGGTAGACCTTGCCACCCGAGAAGCTCGGCTGGGTGCACTTGTCGAGCGCCTCGTTGGGGTGGTTCAGGGCGCCGGCCGTCGCCCAGACGGGCACACCGGGCAGCCACCAGGACCCCGTGATCGTCTGCCAGCCGGAGGCGTTGGAGTAGACGCCGTAGGAGTAGCCCGCCGCCCGGAGCCCTCGCATGATGCCCTCGACGACGTAGCGGTTCTCGAGGCGCTGCACGGACGTCGACGTGGGCCACGGCTGCCTCCGCGGCTCGGTGTCCCGCGGCTCGACGTCGATCCAGACCATCCGCGGCGCCCAGCCGGGGACGTCGCGCACGGTCGCGACGGCCAACGTCGCCTCGGCGTAGCCGACGTTGCTGAGGCGGCCCGCGCGCGTCGAGCCCGACCACGGGCCGCTCGCGCCGTAGGTCGTGAGCTGCGCGGCCGTCGGGAAGCCCGCCATGGTGTACGCGTGGGTGGGCTTTGCGTGGTTCGCGGCCCACGTGGCTTGTGTTGCGACACAAGGGTTCTCGGTGAACGGCAGGCCGTTCGTCAGGCCGATCACGAGGAACTGCGTCGACGTCGGCGGGAAGGTCGACGGACACTGCGGCCACGAGATGTCGTGACCGAACAGGACGGCCGCCTGCGCGCTGGGGGCGACGAGCACGCCGAGGACGAGCCCGATGGCCGCGAGGGGGATGAGGGCCAGGCGACGGAGCCGGCCCACGACGACGCTGCGCGGACGGACGGACATGCGGACCACTTCCTCGGTCCCTTCCAGTGTGCGCCTCACAGCGAACTCCCAGCGCGGTTTCGTGATGCACGAGTCCGTATGCCGTGTGCCTCGTTCCGTGTCCGCGCCGGCTCGTTAGGCTGGCCGGGTGAGCGACTCGACAGGCCAGCCGTCCCGCGACACCAAGGTCGCCGTCATCGGTGCGAGCGGCCGGATGGGGTCGGAGGCGGTGCGTGCCGTCGAGGGCGCCGCCGGTCTGACCCTCGTCGGTGCCTACGGCTCGGACGACGACCTCGGCGACCTCGGTGGCGCCGAGATCGCCATCGAGCTGACCGTCCCCGCGGCCTCTCCGGCCAACGTCGCCCACTGCGTCGGGCGTGGCGTCCACGTCGTCGTCGGCACGACCGGGTGGGACGACGCGCGCCTCGAGACGCTCCGCGGCCACCTCGCCGACGCACCCCCGGCGTCGTCGGGTGCCGGGGTCGGGGTCCTCATCGCGCCGAACTTCGCCATCGGCGCGCTGCTCATGATGTCGTTCGCCGCCAAGGCTGCTCCCTTCTTCGAGTCCGTCGAGGTCATCGAGCTGCACCACCCGGCGAAGGTCGATGCGCCGTCCGGCACCGCCGCGCGCACGGCGGCGATGATCGGACGGGCACGGTCCGGGGCCGGCTGTGCGCCGGTGCCCGACGCGACGACCGACGACCCCGACGGTGCCCGCGGCGCCCGGGTGGACGGCATACCCGTGCACTCCGTGCGGCTGCGCGGTCTCACGGCGCACCAGGAGGTGCTGCTCGGCAACGCGGGGGAGATGCTGACGCTGCGGCACGACTCCTTCGACCGCGGCAGCTTCATGCCGGGCGTCATCGCAGCGGTGCGCGCGGTCGCCGACCACCCCGGCCTGACCGTCGGCCTCGAGCACTACCTCGGCCTCGCCTGAGCCGCCGCGCAGCCGACGAGACCGACGTGGCCATCCCCAAGGTCGTCCTCTTCTACGCGTTCCGCCCGCTCGCCGACCCCGACGCGCTCCGCCTCTGGCAGCGCGACCTCTGCGAGGGACTGGGCCTGCGCGGGCGGATCCTGCTCTCGCGCCACGGGATCAACGCGACGGTGGGTGGCGACGTCACCGTGCTCAAGACGTACGTCCGCAAGACGAAGGAGTACGCACCCTTCCGCGACGTCGACGTCCGGTGGAGCGACGGCACCGGGCTCGACGCCGAGGGCCGCAGCCTCGACTTCCCGCGACTCGTCGTCAAGGCGCGCGAGGAGATCGTGTCGTTCGGGGTGCCCGACGAGGTCGTCGTCGACGAGCAGGGCGTCGTCGGTGGAGGTGCCCGGCTGCGCCCTGCCGAGCTCGACGCCCTCGTGGCCGAGCGCGGCGACGACGTCGTGCTCTTCGACGGGCGCAACGCCGTGGAGGCGGCGGTGGGGCGCTTCCGCGGAGCCGTCGTGCCCGACATCCGCCACACGAGCGACTTCGTGCGCGAGCTCGACGCCGGTCGGTGGGACGAGCTCAAGGGGCGCCCCGTCGTCACCTACTGCACGGGCGGCATCCGCTGCGAGGTGCTGACGAGCCTCATGCGCGCGAGGGGTTTCGAGGAGGTCTACCAGCTCGACGGGGGCATCGTGCGCTACGGCGAGGAGCGGGGTGACCGCGGGCTCTGGGAGGGCCACCTCTACGTCTTCGACGAGCGGATGAGCGTGGGGTTCAGCGACGAGGCCGTCCACCTCGCGGCCTGCCACGTCTGCGCGGCGCCGACGAGCCGGATGCACAACCGCGAGGACCTTCCGGGTCGTCCGCTCCAGCCGGTCTGCGACGCGCACGCCTGACGCGGGCCGTCCCGACACACCAACCCGGCCGGTCTCGGTGCCGTGGTGCTGCGATGGCCGTGTCGAGCCCTGGTTCATGTGTCGTGGGGGCCCAGCCGCGAAGCGGTCGCCTCAGTCATCGAGGAGGTCGGCGGGGGCGCGCATCCGCCAGGCGTCGCTGACGAGCTCCTCGAGCCGGTCGACGTCGACGCGCTCGAGCCGGACCATGACGAGGGGTGACCCGTCGTAACCGGGCGTCGTGAAGAAGAAGTCCGGCTCACCGAGCACGAGGGCCTGCTTCTCGGCCTCGTCGCCGACGTAGAGCACGGCGACGTCCGTGCGGATGACGCGCCGCTGTCCCGGGACGCGCTCGGGATAGGACCAGACGAAGCCGTGCCCGCCCACCCGGAAGTCGAAGCCCGCACTGGCGATCTCCTCGACGCCGGGCAGCGCGAGGGCGAGCCGGCGCACGTCGTCCTGATCAGCCACCGGTCAGGCCCAACCCAGGGCGCGCAGGAGGGCCGCGGTGGCGGCGCCGAGCACGACGACGACGATGAACGGGGCGCGCAGCAGGAGCGCCACGATCGCGACGCCCACGGCAGCCGCCCGCGCATCGAGGACGAACGACCCGCCGGGTCCGGTGAACGCCTGGGTGGCGACGAGGGCGGCGAGCAGTGCGATCGGCAGGGCGGCCGTGATGCGGCGGACGCGTGGCGCGCCGAGCAGGTGCGCGGGCACGAGGTGTCCAGCGAGCTTGAGCCCGAAGGCGATGGCGGCCGCGACGAGCACGGCGGTCCAGAGGCTCATGCCTGCTCCCTCGTGGGGGTACGCCACGCCAGCAGGGAGGCGGCAGCTGCAGCCACGACGGGTATGCCGGGTGGCACCGTCGGTGACAGCAGCACCGCCACGACGGCGCCGACGACGGCGATCGCCACGGCGTCCCGGTTGCGCAGGCGCGGCCAGAGCAGGGCGGTGAAGGCGGCGCAGGCGGCGGCGTCCAGTCCGTAGGTGCGCGGGTCGCCGACGTGGGTGCCGATGAGGGTGCCGACGAGGGTGCTGAGGTTCCAGAGGGCGAACACGGTGAAGCCGGTGAGCCAGAACCCCAGCCGCGACGTGCGCTGGTCGTCCTGGGCCACGGCGACCGCCGTCGACTCGTCGATGGTCAGGTGCGCGGCCGCGACCCGACGGGTGCCACGGACGCCGAGCAGGTGCGTCAGCTCGAGGGCGTAGAGGCCGTTGCGGATGCCGAGCATCGACGAGGCCGCGATCGCCGCGGGTGCGGCGTGCAGGCCGTTCGCGATGATGCCGACGAAGGCGAACTGTGAGCCGCCGGTGAACATCAGCAGGGAGAGCGCCATCGCCTGCCACGTGTCGAGGCCGGCCGCGACGGCGAGGGCGCCGAAGCTGATGCCATAGGCGCCGGTGGCGACCCCGACGGACAGGCTCTGGCGCACGACGGCCCGTCGTGCCCCCGGGTCGGCCGTCGCGGTCACGGTCCCTCCGGGGTCCTGACGTCGGCCGCGGCCGGGGCCTGGTCGTCGGCGGACGGTCGGGCGGACGCGTCGGTGGTCGCCTCGGCGGTCTCGTTGGCGGTGTCGTCGGCAGGGGCGTCGGCAGGGGCGTCGGCAGGGGCGTCGGCAGGGGCGTCGGCGAGGACCGCGGACAGGCGGAGCTCGCCCGCAGTCCCGCCGTCCGGCGACACCACGCGCTGGCGGTGCGCACCGTCGGCCACCATCCCGGCAGCCGTGAGGAAACCGCGCGTGGCGTCGTCCGCGGCGAGCAGCCAGGCGGTGAGCTCATGGCGCCCACGAGCGCGGGCCGTGTCGACGACCGCGTGCAGCAGGCGCGAGCCGTGCCCCTGGCGGCGTGCCTCGGGGTGGACCCCGAGCACGATCAGCTCGGCGGTGCCGGCATCGGTGTCGGCGTCATCGGACGCGCCCACCGCGGCGAAGCCGACGACCTGCTCGCCCGCGCACGCCACGAGCAGCACGCCGTCGCCGGAGCTCTCGCCCTCGAGCGTCGCGCGCCAGGCGTTCGCGAACGCCCGGGGCTCGAAGGTGGCGAGCACCTCGGGAGCGAGCACGGCGGCATACGCCTGCCGGAACACGACGGCCTGCACGAGGCCCACCGCGGGGGCGTCGGAGCCGCGAGCGACCCGGACCGACGCGTCGGCGACGGGCCCGCGCTCGTGCGCGTGGTCGTGTCCCTCGTCGGGTCCGTGGTCGTGCCCGTGCCGGTGTGCGTTCGCGTCCTCGTGTGCCACCCCGGCATCCTCTCAGGCGTGGACGCGCCCGCTGTCCACCCCCGGCGCACCCCGGCTTTGGACGCCTTCGGCTGCATCTCGCATACTGGACTCATGTATGGCAATGACGTCATCGACCCGAACGAACCGCTGAACGCGGCCGAGACCGCCGACTACGACGCGGCGGCCGAGCACGACGACCAGCGGGACGGTCGGGACGCCGTCGGCGACGACTTCGACGCCCTGCTCGCCGCCGACCAGCGCATCGAGCCGCGTGACGCGATGCCCGACGACTACCGCGAGACGCTGATCCGCCAGATCGCCCAGCACGCGCACTCCGAGATCATCGGCATGCAGCCAGAGGGCAACTGGATCACGCGCGCCCCCTCGCTGCGCCGAAAGGCGATCCTCATCGCCAAGGTCCAGGACGAGGCCGGCCACGGGCTCTACCTCTACTCCGCGGCCGAGACGCTCGGCATCGACCGGCAGGAGCTGCTCGAGCGGCTCCACGACGGCAAGCAGAAGTACTCCTCGATCTTCAACTACCCGACGCTGACGTGGGCCGACTGCGGCGCCATCGGCTGGCTCGTCGACGGTGCGGCGATCATGAACCAGGTGCCGCTGTGCCGCTGCTCCTACGGCCCGTACGCCCGCGCCATGGTCCGCGTGTGCAAGGAGGAGTCCTTCCACCAGCGGCAGGGCTTCGAGATCCTCTGGAACCTCATGCGCGGCACCGAGTCCCAGAAGGCGATGGCCCAGGACGCCGCCGACCGCTGGTGGTGGCCGGCGCTCGCGATGTTCGGGCCGCCCGACACCGGTGAAGCGGCCAAGGGTGGCCACACGGAGCAGTCGATGGCCTGGGGCATCAAGCGCTTCAGCAACGACGACCTGCGCCAGAAGTTCGTCGACATGATGGTGCCGCAGGCCGAGAAGCTCGGCATCGTGCTGCCCGACCCCGAGCTGCGCTGGAACGACGAGCGCGGCCACTGGGACTTCGGCGAGATCGACTGGGACGAGTTCTGGCAGGTCCTGCGCGGCGACGGCCCGTGCAACGCCGAGCGCATCGAGCACCGCCGCCGGGCCCACGACGAGGGCGCCTGGGTGCGCGAGGCCGCCAACGCGTACGCCGCCAAGCAGGCCACCCGCGAGCGGGAGCAGCAGCAGCAGAAGGAGAGTGCCGCGTGAGCGGAGCCACCACCCCGTCCACCGGTGCCGGGGCCCCGTCCGAGCCTGCCCAGGGGGAGCGCAGCTGGCCCCTCTGGGAGGTGTTCGTCCGTGGCAAGCGCGGACTGTCGCACGTGCACGTCGGCTCGCTCCACGCCCCCGACGCCGAGCTCGCCCTGCGCAACGCCCGGGACGTCTACACCCGCCGTCAGGAGGGCGTCTCGATCTGGGTCGTCAAGGCCGACGACGTCACCGCGAGCAGCCCGTCCGAGAAGGACTCCTTCTTCGACCCGGCCGGCGACAAGATCTACCGACACCCGACGTTCTACGACGTGCCCGAGGATGTCGAGTACCTGTGAGCACCCCAGCCACCCCGACCCCGACCGACACCGGCACCACGTCGGTCACCGAGCCGGTCACCGAGCCGGTCACCGGCGCGGCGGCCTCCGCCTCGGAGTCCGCGCAGCGTGAGCCGCTGCCCGGGGCTGCCGAGAACACCGGCGGCGACCCCGGCGCCAAGCCGTACGGCGCCTACCTCCTCGGGCTCGCCGACGACGCCATGGTCTACGCCCAGCGCCTCGGCGAGTGGATGACGAACGCCCCGCAGATCGAGGAGGACATGGCGCTCGGCAACATCGCACTCGACCTCCTCGGTCAGGCGCGCGGGCTCTACCCCTACATCGGCTCCATCGACGGCACCGGTCGCGGCGAGGACGACTACGCCATGCAGCGCGACGAGCGGGAGTGGCGCAACGTCCACCTCGTCGAGCAGGAGCGCGGTGACTTCGCCGACGAGATGGCCCGGCTGCTCTGGTTCTCCGCCTACCAGGTCGAGCTGCACACCGGCCTGAGCGGCTCGGGGGACGACGTCGTGGCGGGCGTGGCAGGCAAGGCGCTCAAGGAGGTGCGCTACCACCTCGACCATGCCTCGCTCTGGGTCGTGCGCCTCGGCGACGGCACCGGGGAGTCGCACCGCCGTATGCAGGCGGCGCTCGAGCGCGTCCTACCGCACCTGCCCGAGCTCTTCGACGACGACGAGGCCTCGGTGCTCGCGGCCGGCCTCGAGGTCGGCGTGCTGCCCTCGACCCTCCATGACGCCGTCGTGGCCCGGGTCGCGCGCGTCGTCGAGCAGGCGACGTTGAGGCTGCCCGACGGGTCACGGTGGCGCTCGCGCGGAGGCCGTGCCGGCATCCACTCACGCCCCATGGGCTCACTCCTGGCCGAGATGCAGCACATCGCACGGTCGCATCCCGGCGCGACGTGGTGACCACCGTGGCCGTGGAGTCCGCTGTCGCGGAGACGATCTCGCGAATCCCGGACCCCGAGGTGCCCGTCATCAGCATCTCCGACCTCGGCATCCTGCGAGCCGTGGAGGTCGACGAGCAGGCGCACACCGTCGCCGTGACGATCACCCCGACCTACAGCGGGTGCCCCGCCATGGAGGCGATCGCCTCGCGCATCGTCTTCGAGGCCGACCGCATGGGGTATGCCGCCGACGTCCGCACGCAGCTGTCGCCGGCGTGGACGACCGACTGGATGAGCGACGAAGGGCGAGCGGCACTGCTGCGCTTCGGGATCGCGCCCCCGGGCGCTGTGCCGGCGGGGGAGCCGCACGGTCCCGTGGCCGTCACCCTGAGCCGCCACGTCGTCGCCTGCCCGCGGTGCGGCTCCGCCGACACGACCGAGATCGCCCACTTCGGCTCGACCGCGTGCAAGGCCCTGCGCCGCTGCAACGCGTGTCTCGAGCCCTTCGACGAGTTCAAGGCCATCTGAATGACCGACGTCTCCACCCCCACCGCAACCGGTCCCGCCGCGGACGCGGCCCCTGGCCAGGCCACGAGCGTCCGCCACCGCGCGCGCTTCCACCGGCTGGCTGTCTCGTCGGTCGAGCGCCTCACCGACGAGGCCGTCGCGGTCACCTTCGCCGTGCCCGAGGACCTCGTCGACGAGTTCGTCTTCGAGCCAGGCCAGCACCTGACGCTCCGCGCCGAGATCCGCGGTGAGGAGGTGCGCCAGTCCTACTCGATCTGCCAGTCACGCCGGGCCGACCCTGCTGGACGCAGCCTCCGGGTCGCGGCTGCGCGCGTGCCCGAGGGTCGCATGTCGAACTGGCTCAACGACGGCGTCTCGGCCGGCGTCGTCGTCGAGGTCATGACGCCAGCGGGCTCGTTCACGTGCCCGACCCGGCCGGACGGCATACGCCATCACGTCGCGATCGCGGCCGGCTCGGGCATCACGCCCGTCATCTCGCTGCTGACGACGGCGCTGGAGGAGGAGCCCGGGTCGCGCGCGACGCTGCTCTTCGGCAACCGCCGCACCAGCTCGATCATGTTCCTCGAAGAGCTCGAGGACCTCAAGAACCGCTTCCCGGGGCGCTTCCACCTCGTCAACGTCCTGTCCCGTGAGGCCCAGGACGTCGAGCTCTTCCACGGCCGGCTCGACACGGAGCGGCTCGAGGCGATCTTCGGCACGCTGCTGCCGGTCGGCTCCGTCGACGAGTGGTACCTCTGCGGGCCGTTCGGCATGGTGACCGGAGCGGAGGCCCTGCTCACCGGTCAGGGCGTCGACCCGCGGCACATCCACCACGAGATCTTCCACGTCGACGACGGCACCGAGCCGAAGCGCAAGGTCGTCGTCGACGCCGGCGCGCCTCCCGAGGCCATGGTCACGGTCAACCTCGACGGGCGCACGACCGTCATCCCGATGCCGAGCCGCGAGGAGACGATCCTCGACGCGACCCTGCGCGCCCGGCCCGACGCGCCCTACTCGTGCACGGGTGGCGTGTGCGGCACCTGTCGGGCCAGGCTCGTGTCGGGCGAGGTCCGGATGGACCGCAACTACGCGCTCGAGCCGGAGGAGGTGGCGGCCGGCATCGTGCTCGCCTGCCAGTCCCACCCGGTCACCGACGAGGTCAGCCTCGACTACGACGCCTGACCGGCCCGGGCCACGTCCGCCGTGTGCACCAATTGGTGCCAGGACGCCGGTCCGTGCACACAGCGGGAGTCAGGCCGCAGTACGCATGATCGACGAGCAACCGCGTCTGCGGCACGGCCGCACCGAACCTCGCCACCCTCGGACGCGCAGCAGGTCGCCGACCTCCGCCGCGAGCTCGCAGGGAGTGACGGCCACGTCGGTCCAGAAGACCCGCACCGTGACCCGTCCCAGCCGCGCCGAGCCGCGATCACGGATGCCGTCGCGGACCCGTGCGGCCCACCCCTCGTGCCCGAGCCTCCCGTCCACCTCGAGCACGACCTGCTCGGCGTCGTAGAGGTTGTCGCAGCGACGGCCGGACCCGATGTGTTCTTGCCGCAGTGCGGTCGGCAGACCGTGCGCGCGCTCGACGTCGCGGATGTAGCGCACCTCGGCGGCGCTCTCGGCGCCGGTGCCCAGGTCGGTGAGGCACTCCCGGAGCAGGGCGCGGTGCGTCTGGTCCGGGCGGCCTGCGAGCGCCTGCGCGAGTCGAGCCTCGTCGGTGAGGCGCTGCTGGCACGCTCGAGCGGCGAGCGCCAGCACCCGATCCAGGGGTGAGCGCATGCCGAGGTCGAGAACCGTGTGCTCGACCGTGGTCCGATGCGGCCACGCCCGGTCGTCGATGCGCTCGTCGAAGCGTCTCGACCGCATGACGTCGATGCCGCCGCGGGTGCTCGCCCGCCGGCCGGCCGGGACGACGAGGTGGACCGACTCCGGTTCGCGCCGCTCCAGCCCCCAGGCCAGTGCTGCACTCGGTCCGGCGAGGGCGGCTGGGCGCCCCACGAAGAGCAGGGCGGCGACGGCCCGGACCTCCCAGTCGTCCCGGCCCGGGGTGGTGAGGTAGACACCCGGGTGCGACGTGGTCCAACGGCCGGACGCGACGGCCCACCGGATGGCCTCGCCGCCGATCCCCGCCTCGAGGGCCTGAGCACGGCTGATGAGCCCGGACTGGCCGGACACCCGGGCCCGGAGCCGGGGCGACTCCTCGATGACACGGTCGGCGAGCACGCGACCATGCTGCCGACCGCTCGCGCCGCGCCGCTTCCGCCGTGCACAGGCAGTCCACTCGAGGCTCCGGTGTGTGCACGGATCGTGGGCCTGGCACCCATCGGTGCACACATGACGGTGCGTCGGCGGCGGCCTACGGCGGTGGGCGTCGGGGTCAGGGTTAGGCTGCGGATCGTGCGGCAGTACCTCGATCTCCTCGACCACGTCCTGACCCACGGTCAGGAGAAGTCCGACCGGACGGGCACGGGCACGCTCAGCGTGTTCGGCCACCAGATGCGCTTCGACCTCGCCGACGGCTTCCCGGCCATGACGACGAAGAAGCTGCACCTGCGCTCGATCATCGGCGAGCTGCTGTGGTTCCTGCGGGGCGACACCAACGTGCGCTGGCTCCAGGAGCGGGGGATCTCGATCTGGGACGAGTGGGCCGACCCCGACACGGGTGACCTCGGCCCGATCTACGGCTACCAGTGGCGCTCGTGGCCCACGCCCGACGGCCGCCGGGTCGACCAGATCGCCAAGGTGATCGAGCAGATCCGCACCAACCCCGACAGCCGCCGCCTCATCGTCTCGGCCTGGAACGTCGCCGACGTCGACGACATGGCCCTGCCGCCGTGCCACACGATGTTCCAGTTCTACGTCTCGCCGCCCGGACCCGACGGCGGCCGCCGCCTCTCGTGCCAGCTCTACCAGCGCAGCGCAGACATCTTCCTCGGCGTGCCGTTCAACATCGCGAGCTACGCCCTGCTGACGCAGATGGTGGCCCAGCTGACCGATCTCGAGCCGGGGGAGTTCGTGCACACGCTCGGCGATGCCCACCTCTACCTCAACCACCTCGACCAGGCCCGCCTGCAGCTGACCCGCACGCCGCATGCGCTCCCGACGATGCGCATCACGCCCGGCAAGACGAACATCGACGACTTCGACCTCGACGACTTCGAGCTCGTCGACTACGTCGCCGAACCGGGCATCAAGGCCCCCATCGCCGTCTGAGCGGTCCGAGTCTGGGACCCTTGCCGCCATGACCACCGCGCTGCCGAACGTGACGATGATCGCCGCCGTCGGACGCAACGGCGTCATCGGCGACGGGCTGACGATGCCGTGGCACCTGTCCGAGGACCTGAGGTTCTTCAAGCGAACGACGATGGGCCACCCGATGGTCATGGGTCGGCGCACCTTCGACTCGATGGGTGTGCTCCCCGGCCGGCGCAGCGTCGTCGTCACCCGACAGCGCGACTGGAGCGCTCCCGGCGTCGAGGTGGCGCACTCCCTCACCGAGGCGCTCGCGCTCGTGGCCGACGCCGAGCAGGTCTTCGTCGTCGGCGGGGGAGAGATCTACCGCCAGGCCATGCCGTATGCCGTCCGCCTCCTCGTGACTGACGTCGACCAGTCCCCGGAGGGCTCGGTCACCTTCCCGGCCATCGACCCTGCCATCTGGACCGAGACCGCCCGCGACGAGCGGCCGGGCTTCGCCTGGGTCACCTACGAGCGGCGCGGCTGACACGGCATACGCGATCTCTCGGAAAGAAAACCCGGATCAGGCTGTAACACCCGGGCGAACCCGCCGATGTAGGAGTGGCGAGGCACTACTCGGACCCCCGAGCGAGTAGTGCCTCGCCTCTGTCCTGCCCCCAGCGAAGCGGCCCGGGCCTGCGGCGTGGGCGTGGCGTCGTGAGCGAGGGCCCGGGCGCTAACCTTGGCCTCATGGCTGACGCACCCGCCCTCGGACGTGTTCTCTCGGCGATGGTCACGCCCATGCGGCCTGACGGCTCGATCGACCTCGACGCCGCCCAGCGGGTCGCGACCCACCTCGTCGAGGCCGGTCACGACGGCCTCGTGGTCTCGGGCACCACCGGCGAGTCGCCCACCACCTCGTCCGACGAGAAGGACGAGCTGCTCCGCGCCGTCATCGAGGCCGTCGGCGACCGCTGCGTCGTCATCGCCGGAGCCGGCAGCAACGACACCGCCAAGAGCGTCGAGGCGGTGCGCCACGCGCAGAAGGCCGGTGCCGACGCCGTGCTCGCCGTGACGCCGTACTACAACAAGCCGCCGCAGGCCGGCCTCGTCGCCCACTTCACGGCGCTCGCCGACGCGAGCGACCTGCCCGTCATGGTCTACGACATCCCCGGCCGCTCGGGCATCGCCATCGCGCGTGAGACCTACCTGCGCATCGCCGAGCACGACCGCATCGCCGCCGTGAAGGACGCCCGCGGCGACCTGTGGTTCGCGAGCGAGATGATGCAGGAGACCGGCCTCGACTGGTACTCCGGCGACGACGCCATGAACCTCGGCCACTTCGTCAACGGGGCGGTCGGCTTCGTCGGCGTCACGTCGCAGGTGGCCCCGGCGGCCTACCGCGCGATGGCCGACGCCGTGGTCGACGGGCGCTGGGACGACGCCCGCGCCGTGCACCGACGCCTCACCCCGATCGTCAACGCCGTCATGAACGTCACCCAGGGCGCCATCATGGCCAAGGCCGGCCTCGCCGAGCAGGGCATCATCGAGTCGGCGGCCGTGCGCCTGCCGCTCGTGCCTGCCGACGAGGATCAGACCGCGCTTGTCCGCGCCGCTCTCGCCACCGTCGCGGCCCACCCGGGCGGTCGGACGACCGCCCCCTGACCTCCGACCGGAGCCCCTGACGGCCCGGCAGCACCATCGAATGACAGGACACCTGTGAGCCACCCCCACCCTGAGCTGACCACACCCCCCGCCCTCCCCGACAACGGCCTGCGGGTCGTCGCGCTCGGTGGGCTCGGCGAGGTCGGCCGCAACATGGCCGTGCTGGAGACGAAGGGCAAGCTGCTCGTCATCGACTGCGGCGTGCTCTTCCCCGAGGACCACCACCCCGGAGTCGACCTCATCCTGCCGGACTTCACCTACATCGCCGACCGGCTCGACGACATCGAGGCCATCGTCCTGACGCACGGCCACGAGGACCACATCGGCGCGGTGCCCTACCTGCTCAAGCTCAAGGGCGACATCCCGATCATCGGCTCGACGCTGACCCTCGCGCTCATCGAGGCCAAGCTCAAGGAGCACCGCATCCGGCCGTACACCATGGCCGTCAAGGAGGGGCAGCGCGAGAAGCTCGGCGTCTTCGACCTCGAGTTCATCGCGGTCAACCACTCGATCCCCGACGCGCTCGCCGTCTTCGTGCGCACCGAGGCCGGCACGCTGCTGCACACCGGCGACTTCAAGATGGACCAGCTGCCGCTCGACGGCCGCCTCACCGACCTGCGTGCCTTCGCCCGCCTCGGCGAGGAGGGCGTCGACCTCTTCCTCACCGACTCGACGAACGCCGACGTCCCCGGCTTCACGACGCCCGAGCTCGAGATCGCACCGGCCATCGACAAGGTCTTCCGGCACGCCGAGCGACGGATCATCGTCGCCTGCTTCAGCAGCCACGTGCACCGCGTGCAGCAGGTGCTCGACGCCGCGGAGAAGGCCGGACGCAAGGTCGCCATGGTCGGCCGGTCGATGGTGCGCAACATGGGCATCGCCGCCGAGCTCGGCTACCTCAAGGTGCCCGACGGCATCCTCATCGACATCAAGAGGATCGACAGCCTGCGCGACGACGAGCTCGTCCTCATCTGCACCGGCTCCCAGGGTGAGCCGATGGCCGCCCTCTCGCGGATGGCGAACCGCGAGCACCGCATCGACGTCGGTCCCGGCGACACGGTCCTGCTCGCGAGCAGCCTCATCCCCGGCAACGAGAACGCCGTCTACCGCATCATCAACGGCCTGATGCGCCTCGGCGCCAACGTCGTGCACAAGGGCAATGCCAAGGTGCACGTCTCGGGCCACGCCAGCGCCGGCGAGCTGCTCTACTGCTACAACATCGTCAAGCCGCGCAACGTCCTGCCCGTCCACGGCGAGTGGCGGCACATGTATGCCAACGCCCAGCTCGCCATCGCGTCCGGCGTCCACGAGGACAACGTCGTGCTCGCCGAGGACGGCGTCGTCGTCGACCTCGTCAACGGGGTCGCCGAGGTGAGCGGTGTCGTCGAGTGCGGCTACGTCTACGTCGACGGCAGCAGCGTCGGCGGTGCCGACGAGGCGTTGCTCAAGGACCGCCGGATCCTGCGCGACGAGGGCTTCATCACCTGCGTCGTGGTGCTCGACGCCGCAACCGGCAAGATCGCGAGCGGCCCGGAGATCACGGCCCGCGGGTTCGTCGAGGACGACGAGATCTTCCAGCAGGTGATCCCCAAGGTCGAGCGAGCCATCGAGGAGGCCGTCTCGAAGGGTGTCCGCGACGACCAGCAGCTGCAGCAGGTCATCCGGCGCGCGGTCGGCTCGTGGGTCGGTGGCAAGATCCGGCGCCGGCCGATGATCATCCCGGTCGTGCTGCAGGCCTGACGTGACGGTGCAGGAGGTCGCCGGGGAGACCGAGCACGTCGACCGCGACGACGCCCACGACGGGCCCCCCGGTCCACCGGGGGAGCCCGCCGAGTCGTCGACGGCGGAGCCCCTCGGGCGTCGTCCCCGCCGGCGATGGCTCGACGTCGTCATCGGCGTCGTCCTGCTGGGGCTCGTCGCGGTCGGCGCGCTGCGCTGGTACGACTCGACGGCATACGTCGTCGTCGTGCTCCAGACGGCAGGGCCCTTCGTCGTCATCGGCCTGGGCCTGCTCGCCGTTGCGACGCTCGTGCTGCGGCGGTGGTGGATGGTCGTCCCCGTCGTCGTCGCGCTCGTCGTGGCGACGACGGTCGCGGCGCCGGCCTTCCGGGCCACCACCTCGCCGAAGGCCGACCGCGACCTCACGGTCATGTCGGCCAACGTCTGGATCGGGTCTGCCAACGCGGGCCAGCTCATGGATGCCGTGCACTTCCACTCCGTCGACGTCCTCGTCCTCACCGAGGCGACACCGGCGTTCCTGCGGCGGCTCGATGCCGAGGGTGCGGCCGACTACTTCAGCCAACGGCAGGGTGTCGCCCGGGCCAGCACCTCCACGGGGACGATGGTCCTGTCGCGCTACCCGCTCTCGGTGCGCAGTCTCGGCACCGACCCGGCGATCGAGGGCACCCGGAGCGTCCAACCCGAGGTCGACGTGACCGTTCCCAACGGCACGGTGCGTCTCAAGGTCGCCCATCCCGCGGCGCCCGTGCCCGGTGACACCGTCGAGTGGCGCGCGGGCCTGCGGGCGCTCCAGTCGTGGAAGCAGCGTCTCGACGGCGACGAGCTCCTCGTCATGACCGGCGACTTCAACGCCGGCTTCGGCCACCCCGGCTTCCGCGACCTCGCCGCGGGCCTCGACGACGCGCAGCGCACGGACGGGCAGGGGTGGGTGCGCACCTGGCCCTTCGCGGGCAACCGGCTCCCGGCCTTCGTGCAGCTCGATCACGTGCTGAGCCGCGGCCTCACCGTCGTCGAGGCCGGGCAGGTGGCTCTCAACCGGGCCGACCACGCCGCGGTCTGGGCGAGCTACGCCCTGCCGGCGCGCTGACTTGACACCAGAGACCCCGAACTCCCTGGCAGCGCAAGCGCACTGACAGGGGCAGTCCACCTCAGGACCGGCTCAGGACCGGCTCAGGACCGGTTCAGGACCGTCGGCCCGCGTTCACCAGGGTCGCTCGACCTCGACGTCGCGCGGGTCGGTGCCCTCGAGCGCCCAACCGCTCTCGGTGAGCGTCCAGTCGGCGTCGGTGCCGTGCTCGACGAGCGTCGCGACGGCCGCGACGAGACGCTCGACCCCCTCGAGCGTGCTGCCCAGGCCGATGCTGGCGCGGACGGCGGTGGAGGATCGCTCGCCCCACGGGTCCTCGAGGAGCTCGTCGATGAGCAGGTGGGCGCAGAACTTACCGTCCCGCACGCCGATGCCGTGCTCGACGGAGAGGACCTGCGAGACGAGCGAGGAGTCCCAGCCGTCGATGGTGAAAGCCACGACGCCGACCCGGTCGCTGTCGTCACCGAAGATCGAGAGCACCTCGACACCGGCGACACCCTCGAGACCGGCGCGGAGCCGCTCGAGCAGGCGGGTCTCGTGCTCCTCGATGGCCTCGCGGTGACGGCTGATCGTCGAGCAGGCCGCCGCGAGGGCGATGGCGCCGATGACGTTGGGGCTGCCGCCCTCGTGGCGCGCCGGACCCGTGGCCCACGTCGTGCCGTCCTCGGTCACCGAGCGCGTCGCGCCGCCACCGAGCAGGTAGGGGTTGCCGGCGTCGAGCCAGTCTGAGCGCCCGGCGAGGACGCCCACGCCGTACGGGGCGTACGTCTTGTGCCCCGAGAACGCGACGTAGTCGGCGTCCCACGCGGCGAGGTCGATGGGGCGGTGCGCCGAGAGCTGGGCGGCGTCGACGGCGATCCGGGCGCCGTGCTCGTGGGCCAGGGTGGCGAAGCGCTCGATCGGCCAGACCTCGCCGGTCACGTTCGAGGCGGCCGCGACGACGACGAGGCGGTGGCGCGACGGGTGGTCGGCCAGCGCCTCCTCGAGCAGGGCGTGCGCGTCCTCGACCGTCTGCGGGACGGGGAGGCGCACGGTGCGGAAGCGGCCCCACGGCAGCAGGGTCGAGTGGTGCTCGGTGCCGAAGACGAAGACCGTCGTGCGGCTCGGCAGCGCCTTGCTCAGCAACGCCCAGGAGTCGGTCGTCGTCCGGGTGAAGATGACGGCGTCACCCTCGCGGGCGCCGACGAAGGCGGCGACCTCGGCGCGGGCCTGCTCGTACCACGCGCTCGTCAGCCGCGAGGCGAAGCCGGCGCCGCGGTGCACGGAGGAGTACGTCTCGAGAGCGCGGTCGACGGCGGCCTTGACCGTCTCGAGCGCCGGTGTCGAGGCCGCGTGGTCGAGGTTGGCGTATGCCGTCTCGCCGTGGAGGGTGGGCACGCGCAGTCCCGCGCCCACGACGGAGGGCAGGGTTCGCGCCTCGGGAACGACGTGGAGGGCGCGGGTGCGCACGACGGGTGCGGGCGAGCCGCCGCAGAGGGAGGCGGCGGGGTGCGTCGAGGGAAGGACCGACATGGGAGTGCTCCTGGGTCATGGGACCCGCCCGGTGCAGGTCCGCGCTTGCCGACCTCGATGACGTATCGGACCGAGGGCGGCCTGGTCGTCACCCGGAGCACCCCACCGCGGAGGAGGGTTGCTGGCCAGCGAGCCGGGGCTTGTCACTGGCACTCATGACCTGCGCACGACGATAAAGGGCTCGGTCGGCGCCTGTCCACCCGTCGGTCCGTGGGTGTCGCGATCTGAGACGCCGACCGTGGCGAGGGGAGGCCCGTCCCGGCCGACCGGTGCGTCCACGGCATGCCGCGACCTGTCCGACTGGTCAGTCCTGTTGCGCGTGTGACGCGTGAGTTCAGGGGTGCGTTGACGTACGGTGCCAGCATGGCGTCACGTCCGTCCACCAGCCAGCGCTCGAGCTCCGCCGCGGCCACCCGCGCCAAGGGGTCGGCGGGCAGCGCCTCGTCGCGCCCTCCGGCAGCCCGGGGTGGCCGGCCCGCGCAGCGCAAGCCCGCGGCCCGCAAGCCTGCCGCCAAGGCCGCGTCCAAGACGCGGGGCGGCGGCCTCCCCTTCCCGCTGGGGGCGATGCGCAACACGTGGATGGGCGTCTCGCACATGGCGGGGGGAGCGGTGCGCCGCGTCGGCCACAGCGCCGCCGACCTCGAGCCGGAGCACCGCCGCGACGGCATCGGCTTCGCGCTCATCGCGCTCGCCGTCGTCGTCGCCGCCCGTGAGTGGTGGGGCGTCTCCGGCACCTTCGGTCAGGTCGTGCACGCCGTCTTCGCCGGCACCTTCGGCCGCGTCGCGTACGCCGTCCCGCTCGTGCTGCTCGCCCTCGGCCTGCGCATGCTGCGCGCCTCGCAGGACGACGCGGCGACCAACCGCATCGTCGTCGGCACCATCGCGCTGACCTTCGCCGCGTGCGGCCTCTCGCACCTCGCCGACGGCATCCCCAACCCGCCCGACGGCGCCGACGGCATGCGGGCCGCCGGCGGCATCCTCGGCTTCCTCGCGTCGAGCCCCCTCGCGGCGGCCGTCTCGACCTACGGCGCGCTCGTCCTGCTCATCCTGCTGGGGCTCTTCGGCCTGCTCGTCATCACGGCGACGCCGGTCAACATGATCCCGACCCGCCTGCGGCAGCTGCGAGCCCTCGTCATCGACCGCGACCACGTCGACGAGCGGCCCGACGAGACGCTCGACGCCCCCGCTGCCGCGGTCAAGCGGGCGCGACGCAAGGCCGTCGACCTCGCCGACCGCGACGGTGACGAGGCGTTCCGCCAGGCCGCGCAGAAGGCGCTCGAGGACGAAGCGACGACGCAGCTGCGACCGGGCGAGAAGCGCCCGACGCCCCCCGGTCTGCTCGCTCCGCGCCCCGGCGGCGAGAAGGGCGCCGAGCGCGTCATCGACGCCACCGACCCCAAGACCCTCGGCGCCCCCGACACGAGCAAGGTCGGTCCCAAGGCCGAGCTCATCCCGCCGCCCATGTCCGACCTGCCGGCTCGTGTCGAGCAGCTGAGCCTCGGCGGCGACATCACCTACCAGCTGCCCGACCACTCGATGCTGACGCCGGGCCCGCCGCACAAGACGCGCAGCGAGACCAACGACCGCGTCGTCGAGTCGCTGACCAACGTCTTCGACCAGTTCGACATCGACGCCGCCGTCACCGGGTTCACCCGTGGTCCGACGGTGACGCGCTACGAGGTCGAGCTCGGCTCCGGCACCAAGGTCGAGCGCGTCACCGCGCTCTCCAAGAACATCGCGTATGCCGTCGCCTCGGCCGACGTGCGCATCCTCAGCCCCATCCCGGGCAAGTCCGCCATCGGCATCGAGATCCCGAACCTCGACCGCGAGAACGTGTCGCTCGGCGACGTGCTGCGCAGCAACACGGCCCGCACCAACGAGCACCCGATGGTCATGGGGGTCGGCAAGGACGTCGAGGGCGCCTACGTCATCGCCAACCTCGCGAAGATGCCCCACCTGCTCGTCGCCGGCGCCACCGGTTCCGGTAAGTCGAGCTTCGTCAACTCGATGATCACCTCGATCCTCATGCGCTCGACGCCCGAGGAGGTCCGGATGATCCTCGTCGACCCGAAGCGCGTCGAGCTGACGGCCTACGAAGGCATCCCGCACCTCATCACGCCGATCATCACGAACCCGAAGAAGGCTGCCGAGGCCCTCGCCTGGGTCGTCAAGGAGATGGACCAGCGCTACGACGACCTGGCGGCCTTCGGCTTCAAGCACGTCGACGACTTCAACAAGGCGGTCCGTGCCGGCAAGGTCAAGCCGCTGCCGGGCTCGGAGCGCCAGATCACGACCTACCCGTACCTCCTCGTCGTCGTCGACGAGCTTGCTGACCTCATGATGGTCGCCCCGCGCGATGTCGAGGAGTCGGTGGTGCGCATCACCCAGCTCGCGCGCGCCGCCGGCATCCACCTCGTCCTCGCGACGCAGCGTCCGTCGGTCGACGTCGTCACGGGCCTCATCAAGGCCAACGTCCCCTCGCGCATGGCCTTCGCGACGTCCTCGCTCGCGGACTCCCGCGTCGTGCTCGACCAGCCCGGGGCCGAGAAGCTCATCGGCCAGGGTGACGCGCTCTTCCTGCCGATGGGCGCGAGCAAGCCGATGCGTGTCCAGGGCGCGTGGGTCAACGAGTCCGAGATCCACGAGGTCGTCAAGTTCGTCACGACCCAGCTCAAGCCCAACTACGTCGAGAACGTCACCGTCGCGGCGCCCAAGAAGCAGATCGACGACGACATCGGCGACGACCTCGACGTGCTGCTCCAGGCCACAGAGCTCGTCGTCACGACCCAGTTCGGCTCGACGTCGATGCTCCAGCGCAAGCTGCGCGTGGGCTTCGCGAAGGCGGGGCGGCTCATGGACCTGCTCGAGTCGCGCGGCGTCGTCGGCCCGAGCGAGGGGTCCAAGGCCCGCGACGTGCTCGTGCGCCCGGACGACCTCGAGCAGACGCTCGCGCTGTTGCGCGGCGAGGACGTGCCGCACCCCAACGAGCCCGTCGACGCCGACGAGCTCGCCGGGATCATCGAGCCCGCCGAGCCGTATGCCGCACCTGCCGTCGACGTGGAGCCCCCGGACATGTCGGCGGGCTACACCGACGACCCCGAGGCGGCCGCGCCCCAGCGCACGGCCGCGCTCGTCGCCGAGCGGGGCGAGCAGCGCGCCCACGAGGACGAGACGACCGCGGTGCCGACGACCCGGTGGACGCCGGGCGACATGACGCGCACCGTCGACGAGGAGGACGAGGAGTCCGAGGACGCCTGGAACCTCACCGATCGCGGCCCCCGCGAGCGCTACTGACCCCTCTCAACCGTCGAGAGGCCACGACTCGCCCTGAGGCAACCGTCGAGAGGCCACGACTCGCCGCGTACGAAAGTGCCTCTCGACGCGCGGGAGACGGCAGGACGTGGCCCCTCGACGGTGTGGAGGTGGGGTCAGGGGTTGAAGCGGTAGCCGAGGCCAGGCTCGGTGACGAGGTGACGCGGGTTCGCCGGGTCGGGCTCGAGCTTGCGGCGCAGCTGGTTGGCGTAGACGCGCAGGTAGTTGGACTCGCGACCGTAGGACGGGCCCCAGACCGCTCGGAGCAGGTCCTGCTGCTGGACGAGGTGACCGGGCTCGCGGCACAACGCCTCGAGCACCCGCCACTCGGTGGGCGTGAGCCGGACGTCCTCGCCCTCGACGGTCGCCCTCCGCTCGGCGAAGTCGAGGACGAAGTGGTCGGTGACGATCGGGCCGAGGTGTCGGCCGAGGTCACCGCCGCGGCGCACGGCCGCGCGCACCCGGGCAAGGAGCTCCTCGACGCCGAAGGGCTTCGTGACGTAGTCGTCGGCACCGAGGTCGAGCGCCTCGATCTTGTCGTCGGACTCGTGCCGCGCCGACAGGACGATGACGGGGACGACCGACGCGGCGCGGATGCGGCGCAACACCTCGGTGCCGTCGAGGTCGGGCAGCCCGAGGTCGAGGATGACGACATCGGGTGCGTCCTCGAGCACCGACTGCACCGCGGTGCGACCGTCGGCGGCCGTGACGACCTCGTTGCCATGGGCCCGCAGCGCGATCGTCAGGGTGCGTTGCAGCCGCGGGTCGTCGTCGACGACGAGCACTCGGGTCACGCGTCCTCCTTCGTGTCGGCCGGCTCCGTCGGCGCGTTCGAGGAGATGCCGTCGGCCACGTCGGTGTCGCCATCACCTCGAACCGAGGGGCCGGTCGGGGTCTGCCGGACCGGAGTGAGCGGCAGCTCGACGACCATGGTGAGCCCACCACCCGGGGTGTCCTCCGGCTCGAGGGAGCCGCCCAGCACGGTCATCAGCCCCCGGGCGACGGCCAGCCCGAGGCCGAGACCGTCGCCCTGCGGGGCATCCCCGGCGCGCTGGAACGCGGCGAAGATCCGCTCCTTGTCGGCGTCGGACACGCCCGGTCCGCGGTCGATGACCCGCAGCTGCACCGTGTCTCCGATGCGACCCGCCGTGATGCGGACCTCTGCGTCGCCGCTGTGCCTCAGGGCGTTCTCGACGACGTTGGCGAGCACCCGGTCGAGCAGCCCGAGGTCGGTGCGGACGAGGGGGAGGTCCGGCTCGAGGTCGACCTCGACGCGCTGCGGGGCGGAGGTGGTGCGCACCGTCGAGACGACGGCGTCGAGCAGGTCGATCGAGTGGTGGTGCGCGCGCACGGCACCGGTCTCCAGCCGGGACAGGTCGAGGAGGTTGCCGATGAGGGCGTCGAGGCGGTCCGCGCTCTCCTCGATCGACTCGAGCAGCTCCGCCTCGTCGTCGGCGGTCAGGTCGAGACCGGACTGGCGCAGGGTCGAGACGCCGGCCTTGATGCTCGCGAGGGGCGTGCGGAGGTCGTGCGAGACGGCGGCCAGCAGCGTCGTGCGCGCGGCGTTGTCGCGGGCGAGCCCGGCCGCCTCGCGGGCAGCCCGGACGAGCTGCTCGCGGCCGTGCAGGATCGCGGCGTGGGCGGCATACGCGTTGACGACGCGCTGGTCCTCTGCCGCCACGGGCGGTCCGTCGAGCAGCAGGTGCACGCCGTCGTCGACCGTCACGTCGAGCGACCACGCGCCGCCGGGCGGCAGCACGCCACCGGCCGGCAGGTTCGGGTCGGTCGAGGCGACGACGGTCGAGGGCCTGTCAGCATGCATCTCGGCGAGCACGGCGGCCCGCATGCCCAGGTCGTCGCGGGCCCGGTCGAGCAGGGCGGGCAGCGGGCGCGGCTCCGCGAGCAGGTCACGGCTCATCGCGGCGAGCGCCGACGACTCGCGCTCGGCCGAGATCGCCTGTTCGGTGCGGCGGGCGGCGACGTTGACGACGGACGACACGGCCGTGGCCACGAGCACGAAGACGGCGAGCGCCAGGGCGTTGGGTGGGTCACTGATCGTCAGGGTGCCGTGGGGCTCGGTGAAGAACCAGTTGACGACGAGCGACCCGACGACGGCGCAGAAGAGCGCGGGCCAGATGCCGCCGACGAGCGCGCAGACGACGGTCAGCGCGAGGTAGAGGAGCAGGTCGAGCGACAGGGTGTGCCCTTCTTGGGTCGCGACGAGCACGGCGGTCAGGCCGACGAGGGCCACGACAGCGAACAGCATCCCGCCGAGCACCCGGCGGGCGGGCAGGCCAGTGGCGTTCCGGCGACGGCTGGCGACCTTCGACCCTTCGTGGGGGACGAGGTGGACGTCGATGTCGCCCGAGCCGTCGGCGACCTCGGAGGCGATGCTCGGACGCAGGATCTGCTGCCACCTGCCTCGCCGGCTGACGCCGACGACGATCTGCGTCGCGTTGACGCCGCGGGCGTGGTCGAGGATCGCCTCGGCGACGTCCGGGCCCGAGACGTCCTGGAACTCCGCCCCGAGGTCGCGAGCCAGCTGGCGCAGACGGACCAGCACGGCAGGGTCGGTCGACGTGAGGCCCTCGGACGACCGAACGTGACAGGCGATGAGGTCACCGCCGGCCGCCCGGGTGGCGATGCGGGCACCACGTCGGAGCAGCGTCTCGCTGCCGGCGCCCCCGGTGAGCGCCACGACGACGCGTTCGCGAGTGGGCCACTGCTCGCTGATGCCCTGGTCGGCCCGGTAGCGTTCGAGCGCCTCGTCGACCCGGTCCGCGAGCCACAGCAGCGCGATCTCGCGCAGCGCGGAGAGGTTGCCGGTGCGGAAGTAGTTGGCGAGGGCGGCATCGACCTTGTCGGGCCCGTAGATGTTGCCGTGCGCCATCCGACGGCGCAGCGCCTCGGGTGACATGTCCACGAGCTCCACCTGGTCGGCCCGGCGCACGACCTCGTCGGGGACGGTCTCCTGCTGGCGGATGCCCGTGATCGACTCGACGACGTCGTTGAGTGACTCGAGGTGCTGGATGTTGACGGTCGAGATGACGTCGATCCCGGCCTCGAGGATCTCCTCGACGTCCTGCCAGCGCTTCCCGTGCCGGTCATCCGACGCGTCGCCGTCCCCCGACGCGGCGGGCGATCCGGGGACGTTGGTGTGGGCGAGCTCGTCGACGAGGACCACGTGAGGTCGGCGGGCGAGGACAGCGGCGACGTCGAGCTCGGTGAGGCGGCTGCCGCGGTACTCGACCGTGCGACGGGGGAGGACCTCGAGCCCGTCGAGCATGGCCGCCGTGTGGGGCCGCCCGTGCGTCTCGACGTAGCCGACGACGACGTCCGTGCCCCGCGAGAGGCGCCGGTGCGCCTCATCCAGCATCGCCACGGTCTTGCCGACTCCCGGCGCTGCCCCGAGATAGATCCGCAGCGACCCACGCCCCATGCGTCGATCCTCTCAGGTCACCCCGCACTCGGCGCCGTGAGGCGCGCGAGCGCGACGTTGAGCTCGAGGACGTCGACGCGCGGCTGTCCGAGGAAGCCGACCGAGCGGTCCTGTGTCTGCGAGACGACGAGCGATCGCACCTGCCCGACGTCGAGGCCACGGGCTGCGGCGACCCGCTCGACCTGCGCCGCGGCATAGGCCGGGGTGATGTGGGGGTCCAGCCCGCTGCCCGATGCGGTCAGTGCGTCGGCGGGAGCGGTCGATGGGTCGAGACCCGCTGCTGCAGCGCGCGTGCTGACCTCGGCGTCGAGGTCAGCACCGGGCCCGAGGTTGGTTCCACCGCTCGTGTCCCCGGCGTAGTCGCTGGCCGAGGGGCGACCGTGGAACCACTCGTCCCCCTGCCACTGCTGGCCGAGGAGGCTCGACCCGACGACCTTCCCGCCGAACGACACGGGGGACCCGGCGGCCTGGTCGCGAGCCACGACCTGGCCGACGCCCCACACGACCGCGGGGTAGAGCACGCCTAGCAGCACGGTGAGGACGAGCATGGCCCGGAGGCCGGCGACGGACTGCCTGATGACGGTGTTCACGAGTCTCACATCATTCCTGTTCACAGCGGGAGGTGGCTCACGACGAGGTCGATCAGCTTGATGCCGATGAAGGGGGCGATCACGCCCCCGAGGCCGTAGACGAGGATGTTGCGTCGAAGCAGGGCGGTGCTGCCGGATGGCCGGTAGCGAACGCCCCTCAGCGACAAGGGGATCAGCGCGACGATGATGAGAGCGTTGAAGATGACGGCCGACAGCATCGCCGACTTCGGCGTCGAGAGGCCCATGATGTTGAGCGCGTCGAGGCCGGGGAACAGCACGACGAACATCGCCGGGATGATCGCGAAGTACTTCGCGATGTCGTTGGCGATCGAGAACGTCGTCAGGGCACCCCGTGTGATGAGCAGCTGCTTGCCGATCGAGACGATGTCGATGAGCTTCGTAGGGTCCGAGTCGAGGTCGACCATGTTGGCCGCCTCCTTCGCCGCAGAGGTGCCGGTGTTCATCGCCACGCCGACGTCGGACTGCGCCAGCGCGGGGGCGTCGTTCGTGCCGTCACCCGTCATCGCGACGAGCCGACCGCCCGCCTGCTCCTTCTTGATGAGCGCCATCTTGTCCTCGGGCGTCGCCTCCGCGAGGAAGTCGTCGACGCCGGCCTCGGCCGCGATCGACTGTGCCGTGAGCGGGTTGTCGCCGGTGATCATGACGGTCCGGATGCCCATCGCGCGCAGCTGGGCGAAGCGCTCCTTCATGCCGGGCTTGACGACGTCCTTGAGGTGGATGACGCCGAGCACCCGGGCCGGCTCGCCGGGCTGCATCGACGCGACGACCAGAGGGGTGCCGCCTGAGCTGGCGATCCCGGCGACCTCGGTGAGCACCCCGGACGGGACGCCACCCCCGTGGTCGGAAGCCCAGCGGCACACGGCATCGGAGGCGCCCTTGCGCACGGCCGTGCCGTCCTGCAGGTCGATCCCCGACATGCGGGTGTGGGCGGTGAACTCCACCAACACGGCACCCTCGCGCCGGACTCCGTCGAGGCGGGCACGCGTCTCGTCGGCCAGTCCACGCCCGGCCAGCTCGACGATCGAGCGCCCCTCGGGCGTCTCGTCGGCCAGTGACGCGAGGTATGCCGCCTCGGTGACCTCCACGCCGGGAAGCCCGGGCGCCGCGAGCAGCTCGCTGGCGCGCCGGTTGCCGAAGGTGATGGTGCCCGTCTTGTCGAGCAGGAGGGTCGACACGTCACCGGCCGCCTCCACGGCCCGTCCCGACATGGCCAGGACGTTGTGCTGCACGAGACGGTCCATGCCGGCGATGCCGATGGCCGAGAGCAGGGCCCCGATGGTCGTCGGGATGAGGCAGACGAGCAGGGCGACGAGGACGACGACCGACTGCTCCTGGCCGGAGTAGATCGCGAGCGGCTGGATGGCCATGACGGCCAGGACGAAGATGATCGTCAGGGTCGTGAGCAGGATCGTCAGGGCGATCTCGTTCGGCGTCTTCTGCCGGGCGGCGCCCTCGACGAGGGCGATCATCCGGTCGATGAACGTCTCGCCGGGGCGGGTGGTGATGCTCACGGTGATGCCGTCGGAGAGCACCGTCGTGCCACCCGTGACGGCGCAGCGGTCGCCACCGGACTCACGGATGACGGGAGCGGACTCACCGGTGATCGCCGACTCGTCGACGGTGGCCATGCCCTCGACGACGTCCCCGTCGCCGGGGATGACCTCGCCTGGACGCACGACGACGACGTCGCCGATCGTGAGGTCGGAGGCAGCCACGGCCTCGACGGAGCCGTCGGCGCGCCGGCGCTGCGCGGTCGTCGTGGTCCGGGTGGCGCGCAGGGTGGCCGCCTGCGCCTTGCCACGGCCCTCGGCGACGGCCTCCGCCATGTTGGCGAAGAGCACCGTGGCCCACAGCCACACGGTGATGCTCCACGCGAACCACGAAGGGTCGACGACGGCGTCGACCGTGGTCAGGAGCGACCCGATCCACACGACGAAGACGACGGGGCTGTGCCACACGTGACGCGGGTCCAGCTTGCGCACGGCCTCGGGGAAGGTCGCGACCAGCTGGCGCGCGAGCGTGCCGAGCGACAGCGCCTTTCCCGACCTGATGAGGGACGTCTCGCGGACGGAGTCCCCGCGTCGGTGGGTCGAGCCGCCGTGGGCGCCGCCGACATGCGGGGCAGTGGCGTCGGGGGACGACGGGGTCGTCGTCGGGGACGGGGTCATGACAGTGCCTCCGCGAGGGGACCGAGGGCCAGTGCCGGGAAGAACGTGAGTCCCGCGACGATGATCGCCACTCCGACGAAGAGGCCCGCGAACGTGGGTGTGT
The DNA here is from genome assembly GCF_024519435.1 of Terrabacter sp. Ter38. Lineage (GTDB taxonomy): Bacteria > Actinomycetota > Actinomycetes > Actinomycetales > Dermatophilaceae > Terrabacter. The sequence continues at coordinate 473,006 of NZ_JALJRZ010000001.1, read as the reverse complement.
GGGTGGGGAGGGTGCCGGCGTTGACCGGCCGACGTCGTTGCGCCACCAGGGAACCGGCCAGGGCGAGCACGAGGACGATCGGCACGAAGCGGCCGAGGAACATGCACAGGGCGAGGGTGAGGTTCGTGTACGGCGTGTCGGCCGAGAAGCCGGCGAACGCGCTGCCGTTGTTGTTGGCGGCGGAGGCGTACGCGTACATCACCTCGGTGAGCCCGTGCGGGCCGCTCGCGAGCATCTGCGACGACACCAGGGGCGCAACCATGCCGATGCCCGTGAAGACGAGCACGAGCGACGGCATGACGAGCAGGGCCAGCGCGACCAGGGTGATCTCTCGGCGACCGACCTGCTTGCCGAGCAGCTCGGGAGTGCGCCCGACCATGAGGCCCGCGATGAAGACGGTCAGCACGGCCAGCAGCAGCGCGCCGTAGAGCCCGGAGCCGACGCCACCGGGGGAGACCTCGCCGAGGAGGATCGAGAAGAGTGCGCCGCCTCCGCCGAGGGCGCTGTAGCTCTCGTGCATCGAGTTGACGGCGCCGGTCGACGTGCCGGTCGTGCTCGCCGCGAAGAGGGCGGACGGCCAGACGCCGAAACGCACCTCCTTGCCCTCGAGGCCGCCGAGCGGGCCGCTCGCCGCGCTGACCTCGGCCCACGTCACGGCGGCCACCATGAGCCCCCAGAGGGTGGCCATGAAGCCGAGCACCGTCCAGCCCTGCCGGCGGTCGCCGACGAGGATCCCGTAGGTCCGCGGCAGCGAGAACGGGATGACGAGCAGCAGGAAGATCTCGACGAGGTTGGTGAAGGCGGTGGGGTTCTCGAAGGGGTGGGCCGAGTTGGCGTTGAAGTAGCCACCGCCGTTCGTGCCGAGCTCCTTGACGGCCTCCTGCGACGCGACGAGGCCACCCTGGATGACCTGCGACCCGCCGGAGAGGGTCGTGACCTCCGTCGGCGACGCGAGGTTCTGGATGACGCCGCCGAGCAGCAGGACGACCGCACCGACGACGGCGAGCGGCAGCAGCACGCGCACGGTGCCGCGGACGAGGTCGACCCAGAAGTTGCCGATCTCGGCCCCGCTCGAGCGCGCGAGGCCGCGCACGAGCGCCACGGCCACCGCGAGGCCCACGGCCGGGGAGACGAAGTTCTGGACGGTCAGTCCGAGCGTCTGGACGAGCGGGGACGTGCCGGACTCACCGGCATACGACTGCCAGTTCGTGTTCGTCACGAACGAGACGGCCGTGTTGAGCGCGGTGTCGAGGTTCATCGTCGCCCCGCGCGCGAACGGCAGGACACCCTGCAGGGCGATGAGCGTGAAGAGCAGGACGACCCCCACGACGGAGAAGCCGAGGACGGCGACGGCATACGTGCTCCAGCGCTGCTCCGACGACGGGTCGACACGGCACAGGCGGTAGACGAGGCGCTCGACCCGCCAGTGGCGCGCGTCGGTGAAGACCCTCGCCATCCACGACCCGAGGGGCACGTGGGCGGCGGCGAGGGCGGCGACGAGGACGGCGATCGTGAGCAGCCCACTGACGGTGTCGCTCATCAGAAGCGGTCCGCGTGGAGGAGCACGTGGACGAGGTACACCAGCACGGCGACCCCGACCACGAACAGGAGGAGGGAGGTGAACATGACTCCTTCCTAAGGTCGCCCGCCGGGCGCCCTGCAGCCGTTGACCGCGCGCTGACGGCTCTTGACGCGTTCTTGACGGGCCCGCCACTAGAGTCCGAGTCGTGAGTGCGTCGCTGGAGCTCTGGCCGTCATCGCCCCGTCGCGCCGGGCCGCCTTCACGGCTCGACCAGCTGCGGCGCAAGGTCAACGAGCTGCCGTGCGCCCTGCTCCTCTTCGTCCAGCTGGGTGCGCTGTTGGCCTACCCCTTCGTCGAGACCGCGACCCTCGGTGACTACCGCGAGGCGGGACGCGCGGTCTTCGGCCTCATCGGCCTGCTCGTGCTCTTCCTCGCCGTGCGCGCGGTGCGGGCGACCCCTGCGCTCACGTGGGTCGCCGTCGTGCTGGGCGGACCGGTCGTCCTGCTCACCGTGGCGGAGGCGGTCTGGCCCGACAGCGACCCGATCGCCTTCTGGAGCGCCCTGCTGCACGCGTTCTTCTACTTCTACACGGGCTACGGCCTGCTGCGGTACATGTTCGCCGACAACTGGGTGACCCGCGACGAGCTCTATGCCACGGGCGCGACGTTCACCGTGGTCGCCTGGGGCTTCGCCTACCTCTACGTCGCCGTGCAGTTCCTCTGGCCGAACTCGTTCACCATCTACGGCGAGACCCTGCCGGGGGTGCGCACCTGGTACGAGCTGCTCTACCTCTCGATCACGACGATGACCTCCACCGGCCTCTCCGACATCTACGCCGTGACCCCGCACGCCCGCTCGTTCGTGCTGCTCCAGCAGATCGCCGGCATGCTCTACGTCGCCCTCGTCGTCGCCCGCCTCGTCGGGCTCACCATCGCCCGCTTCCGTCAGTAGCGGATCACGCCCCACCGAGGGCGTATGCCGTGTGCCCGGGTCGCGCTGCAGCGGTGCTCGGCGGCCGGCTCAGCGGGTGCCGTCGAGCTCGGCGAAGGTCCGCAGGCTCGGGGTGCGGGTCGTCTGGAGGTCGCGGGCCACGGCCTCGACGTCGCGCATGACGCGCAACGTGTTGCCGCGGACGAGCTGGACGACGTCGGACTCCGACCACGACCGCGCGAGCAGGGCGGCGACGAGTCGCGGGTAGCCGCTGACGTCCTCGAGCCCGACGGGGAAGGTGTCGGTGCCGTCGTAGTCCCCGCCGATGCCGATGTGCTCGATGCCGGCGACCTCGCGGACGTGCTCCAGGTGGGCGACGACCTGTTCGACCGTCGCGTCGGGCTTGGGGTGCTCACGCTGCCAGCCGGCGGTGAAGCGGCCGAACGCCTCCCAGTCGCGAGCCTCGACGCCGACCTCCGCCGCGGCGGCAGCGGCCTCGACGCGCCAGGCGGCGGTCGCGGGAGAGACGAACTCGGGGACGAAGGTCACCATGCACACGCCGCCGTTGGCGGGCAGCGCGCCGAGCACGTCGTCGGGCACGTTGCGAGGGGTGTCGCACAGAGCCAGCGCCGAGGAGTGGCTGAAGATGACCGGTGCGTCGGTCGTCGCGAGCGCGTCCCGCATCGTCGTCGCCGCGACGTGACTGAGGTCGACCATCATCCCGAGGCGGTTCATCTCGCGCACGACCTCGCGGCCGAACTCGCTGAGCCCGCCGACGACGGGGACGTCGGTGGCCGAGTCGGCCCACGGCGTGTTGTCGTTGTGCGTCAGCGTCAGGTAGCGCACGCCGATCACGTGGAGCATCCGCAGGGTGCCGATCGAGCAGCCGATCGAGTGCCCGCCCTCGGCGCCGAGGAGCGACGCCACGCGGCCCGTCGCGGTGGCGGCCTCCACCTCGTCCGCGGTGCGGGCGAGCGCCAGCCGGTCGGCATACGACCCGATCATCCGGTGCACGCCGTCGACCTGCTCGAGCGTCGCCGTGACGGCCGAGTCGCCCTGGAGCGTGCTCGGCACGAAGACCGACCAGAACTGTGCGCCGACCCCGCCCTCGGTGAGGCGAGGCAGGTCGGTCTGCGTCGTCGTGAGGCGCCCGGAGATGTCGAGGGTCTCGAAGTCGTAGCCGGTCTGCTCGCGCGCCTCCCACGGGAGGTCGTTGTGGCCGTCGACGAGGGGGTGCGCTCGCAGCAGGTCGCGCGCCTTCGTGAGCAGGTCGTCGTGGCCGTGGGGGGCGGTTCCGAGCATGTCGGCCATTGAACACCCCGGCATCTAGAGTGGACGCATGACCCCTCCCCACCCGAGCGCCGACAAGAGCGTCGCACTCGTCACCCTCGGGTGCACGCGCAACGAGGTCGACTCCGAGGAGCTGGCCGGTCGGCTGCTCGCGGAGGGATGGCGTCTCGTCGACGACGCGTCCGAGGCCGACGTCGCCGTCGTCAACACGTGCGGCTTCGTCGAGCAGGCCAAGAAGGACTCCATCGACGCCCTGCTCGAGGCCTCCGACCTCAAGGGCGAGGGCAGCCGCACGCAGAAGGTCGTCGCCGTCGGCTGCCTCGCCGAGCGCTACGGCAAGGAGCTCGCCGACCAGCTGCCCGAGGCCGACGCCGTGCTCGGCTTCGACTCCTACCGCGACATGAGCGCACACCTGCAGACGATCCTCGCGGGCGGCCACGTCGAGAGCCACACACCCGGCGACCGCCGCACGCTGCTCCCGCTGACCCCGGTCGAGCGCCAGCAGGGCTCCGCGTCCGTCGCCCTGCCGGGCCACGGCGACGCCCGCCCCGACCTCGGCGACGTCCCGACCCCCGCCTCCGGTCCCCGCGTCATCCGCGCTCGCCTCGACGGCCGCCCGTGGGCGCCGCTCAAGATCGCGTCGGGCTGCGACCGGCGCTGCTCGTTCTGCGCCATCCCGATGTTCCGCGGCGCCTTCCTGTCCCGCCGTCCCGCCGACATCGTGGCCGAGGGCCGCTGGCTCGCCGAGCAGGGCGTCAAGGAGCTCTTCCTCGTCTCCGAGAACTCCACGAGCTACGGCAAGGACCTCGGCGACCTCGCCCTGCTCGAGAAGCTGCTCCCCGAGCTGACCGCGATCGAGGGCATCGAGCGCGTCCGCGTCTCCTACCTCCAGCCGGCCGAGATCCGCCCGGGCCTGCTGCGCGCCATGGCCGACACCCCCGGGGTCGTGCCCTACTACGACATCTCCTTCCAGCACGCGTCCGAGCCGCTCCTGCGCTCGATGCGGCGGTTCGGCTCGCGGGAGGCCTTCCTCGAGCTCCTCGGCCGGGTGCGCGCCGACGCCCCCGAGGCCGGCATCCGCTGCAACGTCATCGTCGGATTCCCCGGCGAGACCGAGGCCGACCTCGACGAGCTCGAGGCCTTCCTCACCGAGGCCCGCCTCGACGTCGTCGGCGTCTTCGGCTACTCCGACGAGGACGGCACCGAGGCCGAGGGGTATGCCGGCAAGCTGGGCCCCGAGGTCGTCGCCGAGCGCCTCGACCGCTTCACCCGCCTCGTCGAGGAGCTCAACGCCCAGCGCGCCGAGGAGCGCGTCGGCGAGCGCGTCCTCGTCCTCGTCGAGGAGATCGACGACGAGGAGGGCACCGTCGTCGGCCGCGCCGACTTCCAGGGCCCCGACGTCGACGGCGTCACCATCGTGCACGTCCCCGAGGGCGCTCCGGCCCCTCAGGTCGGCGACCTCGTGCCGGCCGTCGTCGTCGGCACCGAGGGGATCGACCTCGTCGCGGAGCCGCGATGACGCCACAGACCTTCCACCGGGGGGAGGGGCCGGCGCCCCGACCGACCGACTGGAACCTGCCCAACGCCCTGACGGTCCTGCGCTTCCTGCTCGTCCCGGTCTACGCCGTGCTGCTCTTCCAGGACGGCGGCGACGAGCCGTGGTGGCGCTTCTGGGCCTGGGTGGTCTTCGCGCTCGCTGCCGTCACCGACGGGGTCGACGGCAAGATCGCGCGGCGACGTGGGGAGATCACGAACTTCGGCAAGGTCGCCGACCCCATCGCCGACAAGGCGCTGACCGGTACGGCCTTCATCGGGCTGTCGCTGCTCGGGGTCGTCTGGTGGTGGGTGACCGTCGTCATCCTCGTCCGCGAGATCGGCATCACCGTGCTGCGCTTCGTCGTCATCCGGCACGGCGTCATGCCGGCCGGTCGCGGCGGCAAGCTCAAGACGATGCTCCAGACGCTGTCTCTCGGGGCCCTCACCTTCCCGCTCTGGGTGCTCCCGTTCGGCAGTGCGTGGTTGCTCGTGGCCTACGTCGTGCTCGGCGCGGCGCTCGTCATGACCGTGGTCAGCGGCGTCGACTACGTCTTCAAGGCGGCACGGCTGCGCGAGACGAGCGAGCGCACGCTGGCCCGGCGGGCCGCGCGCGCCGCCGCCCGGGAGGCGAGGTCCGAGAGGCCGGAGGGCTCCACGGGCGACCCGGCACCGCCTCGGACGGCGAAGCGGGACTGACGTGGACGACGTGTCCGAGGCGCCAGGGGCACGTCTCGTGGCCCTGCTGACCGAGGCGCGCGAGACCGTGGCCTGCGCCGAGTCGCTGACCGCGGGACTCGTCTCCGCCACGGTGGCCGACACCCCCGGCGCGTCCGTGGTGCTCCTGGGTGGGGTCGTCGCGTATGCCGCCGAGGTGAAGACGGCGCTGCTCGACGTGCCCGCCGACCTCGTCGCGCGGGTGGGCACCGTCGACCCCGAGGTGGCTGCGCTCATGGCCGAGGGCGTATGCCGTCGGCTCGGCTCCACGTGGGGCCTTGCCACCACCGGTGTGGCCGGCCCGGGACCCTCGGAGGGCAAGCCCGCGGGCACCGTCCACGTGGCCGTCTCCGGTCCGTCGGGAACAGTGACGCGTGCGCTGGAGTTGAACGGGACCAGGGCCGAGATCCGGTCGGCCACCGTCGACGCGGTGCTCCGGCTCGCGGTGGAGGAGACGGGCGCCACGCGCCAAACACCTGCGCCGCCGTGGGAGCCTCGGGGTACGGTAGGTCTGTCGGGTCACCCTGACGACGGCACGGCATCTGGACGCACGACACCAGCGACCTGAAGGAGGACGACATGACGACACTGCTGCGGCGCGAGCTCGGCGACGTCCTCCGTGAGCGCCGGCGCGCCCAGGGCCGCACCCTCCGTGAGGTCTCCGCGACGGCCTCCGTCTCCCTCGGCTACCTCAGCGAGGTCGAGCGCGGCGAGAAGGAGGCCTCGTCCGAGCTGCTCGCCTCGATCTGCGGGGCGCTGGCCCTGCCGTTGTCGCAGGTCCTCATCGACGTGTCCAGCCGGATGGCCGAGAGCGAGGGCCTCGCCCCGACCGTCTCGCTGCCCGTCCCGTCGGGCGACGTGGTGTCCGCCTCCGCTGCCTGATCGTCTACCGTGCTGGGGTGCCCAGCCCCTTCTCGGACCTCGACTCACGTCTCGACCGCGCCGTGTCCGCCTCGGACCCCTCGAACCCCTCGAACCCCTCGAACCCTGACGCCGCGGTGTCGGTGTGGCTGGGCGACCTCGACGGCCGGCCCCGCTACGAGCACGACGCGTTGACGCCGCACTACGCCGCGTCCACGATGAAGCTCCCCCTCGTCATCGCGGCCTTCCGGCGCGTCGTGCGAGGCGAGCTCGACCTCGACGCGCCGGTCACGGTGACCGGCACCTTCGCCTCCGTGCACGACGGCTCCTCGTTCGACCTCGACGAGTCCGAGGACCAGGACCCGCAGACGTGGGCGGCGCTCGGTGGCAGCTGCACGCTGGGCGAGCTGGCGGAGCGGGCCATCACCCACTCGAGCAACATCGCGACCAACCTGCTCGTCGACGCCGTCGGTCTCGACGAGGTCGCCGAGGTGCTGCGCATCGTCGGCTGCTCGCCGGCCACCGTGGTCGGGCGCGGCATCGAGGACGCCGTGGCCCGTCGAGCCGGTATCACCAACACCGTGACCGCCGCCGACCTCGGGCTCGTCATGGCCGCCGTCGGGCGCCGCGAGCCCGCGCTCGGTGGCGACGAGGTGCTGGCGCCCGTCGAGGAGATGCTGGCCCGCCAGGTGCACGTCGACCAGGTGCCGGCAGGCCTGCCGCCCGGCACCCCGACCGCGAGCAAGTCGGGCTGGATCCCGGGCGTCTCCCACGACGTCGCGCTCGTGCGGCCGGTGGGCGAGGAACCGTTCGTCATCGCCGTCTGCACGACGATCGACCTCGACGAGACGGAGGCTGCCGTCTTCGTCTCCGGCATCGCCCGGGACCTCTGGCGCGCCGAGCACCCCACCGAGGAGAGCTGACATGACGACCGTCGCGCGGGTCACGACGACGACCTCGTCCGTGCGGCTCCACACGCCGTTCGTCACGGCCCTGCGCCGCACCGAGACCACCGACACGGTCGTCGTGACGGTCACCGACAGCGACGGCCGCACGGGCTGGGGCGAGGCGCCCCAGGTGTGGCAGGTGACGGGTGAGTCGCTCGCGAGCGCCACGGCGTGCGTCGAGCAGATGCTTGCGCCCGCCGTCACGGGCCACCGGCTCGACGACCGCAGCGACCTCGCCCATGCCGCCGCCGCCGTCCAGCGGGCCGTGGCGCGCAACTTCGGTGCCAAGGCCGCTGTCGACGCGGCCCTGCACGACCTCGTCGCCCAGGCGGAGGGCACGTCGGTGGCGGCGCTGCTCGCGACTCGGCCGGACGGCATACGCGACGTGCTGACGACCGACGTCACCCTGTCGGCAGGTGCGGCTGACGCGCTTGCCGACACGGCCCGTGCGCGGGTCTCCGACGGCTTCCGCACCCTGAAGATGAAGGTGGGCACCGACGCGAGCACCGACGTGCAGCGCGTCGCGTCGGTGCGCGACGCCGTCGGACCCGACGTCGCCATCCGGCTCGATGCCAACCAGGGGTGGACCCGCGAGGAGGCCGTCCAGGTCATCCGCGCGCTCGAGGTCGCCGACCTCGGGGTCGAGTTCGTCGAGCAGCCGGTCGTGGCGGACGACGTCGAGGGCCTGGCGTGGGTGCGGCAGCGCGTCGGGCTGCCGGTCATGGCCGACGAGTCCTGCTACGGGCTCTACGACCTCGAGCGGATCATCCGACTCGGCGCGGCGGACCTCGTCAACGTCAAGCTCGCCAAGTGCGGATCGCTCACCGTGGGGCGCGACATGCTGCGCCGCGCCCACGACGCAGGCCTGCGCACCATCGTGGGATCGATGATGGAGAGCCACGTCGGGGTCGGGGCCGCGGCAGCGCTCGTGGCTGCCGAACCCACGACCGAGGTGAGCGACCTCGACGCCGCCTGGTGGTCGGTCACCTCACCCGTCGTCGGCGGAATCGACTACTCGGGCAACCAGATCCGGGTGCCGATGGCCGACGGTCTGGGGATCAGCGGATTCGTCCACCGCGACTGACGCATCGCACGCCGCACGCACGAAGGGCCCTGCTGGAGCGGGGCCCTTCGTGTGCTGCCGATGCTGTCAGTCGCCCAGGACGCGCAGCGTGAAGGAGCCTTCACCGTTGCCGGTGTTGGTGGCGGTGAAGCCCACGGCACGCATCGACTCGAGGAAGGACTTGGCCTCGCCGTGGACGTCGCCCTTGACCATGGCGTCGACCTTGTCGAGGTCGACGAAAAGCGTCGCCGTCGCGTTGCTGACGTCACCCACGGCGACCTTGAAGGTGTCGCTGTCGCCGAGCTTGCCCCCCGCCTTGAGGTCGTCGGCGTAGTCGGGCGTCGTCGCCACGAAGACCTTGTCGCCCTCGACCTTGTGGGTCAGCACGTCGTTGCCGACACCGGCCGACTCCATGAGTCGGCCCACGAGCTCGTCGGCGCGCTTGGCGTCGCTCGAGACGACCTTGGCGCCGAGGACCGGCACGTCGCTCTTGAGGTCCTGCTCGGGCATGGCCAGGGTGAAGGACCGGCCGAGCAGCACCTTGAGGTCGTCGGGCAGCGTGATGCCGAGCTGCTTCTCGACCATGCCGATCGGGTCGGACTCACCGTCGGCGGCGGCGAGGCTCTCGATCTGCTTCTTCAGCTGGGGCCACGCCGAGTCGAGCATCTGGTCGGCGCCGGAGACGTTGACGGCAGCCATCGTGTTGGCGGGCAGCGAGGCCACCTCGCTGCCGTCGCCCTTGACGGACTTCGTCGCGTCGGCGCCGCGCACGACGCCGGCCATCTCGACGTAGTCGGCGTCGAAGCGGACCGCCGTCGCGAAGCGTCCCTTGGCCGAGGCCAGGGCCGTCGCGTCCATACCGGTCGTGCCGCTGAACTTCTGGATCTCCTTCAGGCCGGTGCCCATGTCGAACCAGGCCGACAGGATGCCCTGCTCGCCGAGGGCCGCCATGTCGGAGGTGAAGTCGGCATTCTGCGCGAGCGTGCCCTTGGTGGCAGCCGCGAGGGTGGCGTCGCCCACGCCGCGCGGCGTGACGATGGCGTAGCCGTCCTTCATCCGCAGCTCGGTGTCGGACCCACCCTTGTCGCAGGCGAACAGCCGGGTCAGGGTGTCCTTGGCGGCGGACTCGTCCTTGACCTGGATCGCGATGGCGACGTTGGGCGCGTCCGCCGTGCCCCCGGGACGGATCGCGGCGCCGACACGGTCACCGAGCCACGGCGCGATGTCCGTGTCGTAGCCGAACTTGGCGACGCAGTCGTTGCTCGCGTCCTTCGAGGCAAGCTGCCACAGCTGCTTGCGGGGGTCGTCGGCACCGAGCGTGTCCTTGACCTGGGGCAGCTTGCCCAGGAAGCGCACGGCGGCGATCTTCTGGCCGGCGGACGGGTCGATGTCGAGACGGAAGTAGGCGTAGGCGTCGCCGGGCAGCACGTCGGCCGGCTGGGAGCCACCGCCGCTCAGCGTCTGGAAGGCGAAGGCGCCCGCGCCGCCGAGGACGAGGGCGGTGACGACGCCGCCGACGATCAGACCCGTGCGCCTGCGGCCTCCGGACGTGGGCGGCTGCGGGTCGTCCGTGAGGGTGACCTCGCCGGGGACGGTCTCGGCTGCTTCGGTGGGAGTCGGGTAGGTGTAGGGCCGGCTCGCTCCGTGCGCCTCGGCGCTGGGGTCGGTGGGCTCGCTGGGCCTCGTGGGCTCGGTCATGGTGTGCTCCCCTGAAGAGTTCGATGTGCCTCGCGGCTGCGCGCGGGACGAGAGGACGATACCGGCAGCGCCGGACGTTCGCGGCCGGTTCCGGTAACGCTCCGACGACGGGTTCGCGCGGAACGGTTCCGGTGCCACGGGTGGCACACTGCAGTGGTGCGGATCAGCCACTTCTGGACCTTGATGGACGACGAGTTCGGCGCGGCGTATGCCGGGTCGCTCGCCCGTGACCACGTGCTGGGTGCGCTCGGCAACCGCACCGTGGTGCGGGCCCTCGCCGAGGGCGAGGCGCCGCGCGCCGTGTGGGAGGCGCTGTGCGTCGACATGGACGTGCCACCGGAGCGACGTCTCGGACGTGACACCCGCGTCGCCCGGGGAGCCCAGGGCGGTCAGGCCGGTCGCTGATGCCGGCGCCGCTCGACCCCGGTCTGTCGCGGATCACCCTGCGGCACGGCGACATCACGAGCGACGACTCGGCCGACGCCATCGTCAACGCCGCGAACCGGTCCCTGCTGGGCGGCGGCGGTGTCGACGGGACGATCCACCGGGCGGCGGGACCGGCCCTGCTCGCCGAGTGCCGGCTGCTCGGCGGGTGCGACACCGGCGACGCGAAGATCACCGGCGCCGGGCGGCTGCCCGTGCGGCACGTCATCCACACGGTCGGCCCGGTCTGGCGCGGGGGAGGGGCCGGTGAGCCGGAGCTCCTGGCGAGCTGCTACGTGCGGTCGGTCGAGGTGGGCGACGCCGCCGGCTGCGCGGTGCTCGCCTTTCCCGCCGTCTCGTGCGGGGTCTACGGCTACCCGCTCGACGCGGCGGCGGCGGTCTCGCTCGAGGCGCTCGCGGCCGCGCTGACGGTGCACGTCGGGGTGCGCGAGGCGCGGTTCTGGCTCTTCTCCGACCCGGCCTACGCCGCGTTCGACCGGGCGCTGAGGCAGCTGAGAGAGACACGCTGACCCGGGATCGGCGTGTCGTGCGGACTTCGAACACCTGTTCGGTAGTGTTCTCCACAGGTCCTGCGCCACCACCCGCATCGTCCACAGGCCGTCTCGTGGATCCTCCCGATGTCGGCGCCGGCACCTAGCGTCTGACCCGACAGCGGACCTCGCAGCACGAGGCCGTGGCCCGGGTCGAAGGTAGACGACCGCAACGCAGACGGCAGATAGGTGACCGACATGGCTTCGGTGCAGGAAAAGGACAAGGACAAGGCCCTCTCCTCGGTGATGGGCCAGATCGAGAAGAGCTACGGCAAGGGCGCGGTGATGCGCCTCGGCGACGACATCCGTCCGCCCATCGAGGTGATCCCCACCGGATCGATCGCCCTCGACGTCGCCCTCGGCATCGGCGGCCTGCCGCGCGGACGCGTCGTCGAGATCTACGGCCCGGAGTCCTCGGGCAAGACGACCGTCGCGCTCCACGCGGTCGCCAACGCGCAGAAGGCCGGCGGCATCGCCGCGTTCATCGACGCCGAGCACGCGCTCGACCCGGACTACGCGAAGAAGCTCGGTGTCGACACCGACGCCCTGCTCGTGTCGCAGCCCGACACCGGTGAGCAGGCTCTCGAGATCGCCGACATGCTGATCCGCTCGGGCGCCATCGACATCATCGTCATCGACTCCGTGGCTGCTCTGGTGCCGCGCGCCGAGATCGAGGGCGAGATGGGCGACAGCCACGTCGGTCTGCAGGCGCGACTCATGAGCCAGGCGCTGCGCAAGCTCACCGGTGCCCTCAACAACACCGGCACCACGGCGATCTTCATCAACCAGCTCCGCGAGAAGATCGGCGTCATGTTCGGCTCGCCCGAGACGACGACCGGTGGCAAGGCGCTGAAGTTCTACGCCTCCGTCCGCCTCGACGTGCGTCGCATCGAGACCCTCAAGGACGGCACCGAGCCGGTCGGCAACCGCACCCGCGTCAAGGTCGTCAAGAACAAGGTCTCCCCGCCGTTCAAGCAGGCCGAGTTCGACATCCTCTACGGCCACGGCATCTCGCGTGAGGGCGGCCTCATCGACATGGGCGTCGAGCACGGCTTCGTCCGCAAGGCCGGTGCCTGGTACACCTACGACGGCGACCAGCTCGGCCAGGGCAAGGAGAACGCCCGCAACTTCCTCAAGGACAACCCCGACCTCGCCGACGAGATCGAGAAGAAGGTCAAGGAGAAGCTCGGCGTCGGGCCGCGCGTCGACCAGCCCGCCGAGGTCTCGGACGTGCCTGTCGACTTCTGACCATGGGTCTCTCCGAAGAGGAGACCGCACGGGACCGTCTGGCTCGCGCCGCGGCCGCCCTGGCGCAGGCCGAGGGGGTGGCGGGGGTGCGAGCCGGCGGCGCGTCGGGTGACGGCTCGAGCGCAGCGTCGGGGGAGTCGGCGTCCGAGGACGTCGCGAGCCTACCCGGAGTGCCGTGGTCCGTGTCTGCCCGCGTCGAGCCGACCGGGCCTGAGAAGGGTCGTCCCGCGAGCACGCACGCGACCCGATCCGGCGGGTCGGGCTCGTGGCGAGGCGTCGGCGGCGGGCGTTCCGGGCGGTCGGGCAGCTCCGGCGCCTCCGGCCGTCGGGGGCGCCGGTCTGCCACGCCGCGCTCGGGCTGGGGTTCCGATGACGTGGGGGAGCGACCCGACTGGGCGCCTCCGCCGGAGGACGTCGAGACGGCGGTGCCCGAGGCCGATGCCGAGTCGGTGGCGCGCGCGATCGTCCTGCGCCAGCTGAGCATGGCGCCGCGCAGCCGTGCCCAGCTCGAGAAGAGGCTGCGACAGCGCGGCTGCGAGGACGACGTGGCGGCGAAGGTCCTCGACCGGATGACCGAGGTCGGTCTCATCGACGACGAGGCCTACGCCCAGATGCTCGTCCGCTCGAAGCAGTCGGACAAGGGCCTGGCCCGGCGCGCGCTCGCGCACGAGCTGCGCAAGCAGGGCATCGACCAGGAGATCGCCGACGAGGCGCTCGGTCAGGTGGGTGCCGGGGACGAGAGGCTGCGGGCCGAGCAGCTCGTGGCCAAGAAGCTGCGCTCGATGCGCGGGCTGGCTCCCGAGGTCCAGACCCGACGTCTGGCCGGGCTGCTCGCTCGCAAGGGTTACTCGGGGGAGGTCGCGTGGCCGATCATCCGCGACGCGGTCGACGGGCTGCCCGAGCACCGTCGCGACTGAGGGGCGGCGCGGTCCTTCACGCCACGCTCTGAGGACACCACGAGGGGGTGAGGACCGTGTGGTCCTCACCCCCTTGGGCGTGCTGCGGTGCGGTGCTGCTCAGACCTCGGCGGGCACGTTGGCGATCGCGGAGACGTCGAACTCGAGCTTGACCTTCTCGCTCACGAGGACGCCACCGGTCTCGAGGGCCGCGTTGAAGGAGAGGTTCCACTCGGTGCGGTCGATGGTGACGTCACCCTCGAAGCCGACGCGCGTGTTGCCGAACGGGTCCTTGGCCGAGCCGGTCTCCTCGAAGGGGATCGTCACGGACTTGGTGACGCCGTTGATGGTCAGGTCGCCGGTGATGTCCCACTCGGCACCGTCGCGCTCGACGTTCGTCGAGACGAACGTGATCTGCGGGTAGTTGGCGATGTCGAAGAAGTCGGGGGTCTTGAGGTGACCATCGCGCTGCTCGTTGCCGGTGGTGACGCTGGCGGCCTGGATCGTCACGGTGACCGAAGAGTTCGCCGGCGTCACGGTGTCGACGTGGGCCGAGCCCTCGAACTCGTCGAAGTGGCCGCGGACCTTCGTGACCATCGCGTGGCGGGCGGAGAAGCCGACGCGCGTGTGGCTCGGGTCGAGGGTGTAGTCGCCGGAGATGTTCTCGACAGCGACCGAGGGGGTCTCGGAGACGGTCTCGTCCTTGGTGCGGTTGAACAGGCCCATGATGTGTCCTTCGGAGTAGGTTATTGAATCTTCAACAACTATGATGCCTCCAAGTTGTTGAACTGTCAAGCAATGGCTTCAACGGGTCCACCACCGCCCCTATTCCTTCGTCTCGCGCGCTGGGATCGAGGCCGGACCGGAGCGTCGACCGCGCCCGCACGTGGGAGCCGGCTGCACGACGTACCCTTGTCGGTGCCATGACAACGCAGAACTTCGCGCCCACGCCCAGGGCCGCCACCACCGCGCCCGCCGGCTCGCCCCGCACCTACGACGTACGCACGCACGGGTGTCAGATGAACGTCCACGACAGTGAGCGACTCGCCGGGCTGCTCGAGACGGCGGGCTACGTCGACCTCGCGAGCCTGCCGACGGGAGAGCGGCCGGAGGTCGCCGACGTCGTCGTCTTCAACACGTGCGCCGTGCGCGAGAACGCCGACAACAAGCTCTACGGCAACCTCGGGCAGCTGCGCCCGGCGAAGCAGAAGAACCCGGGCATGCAGATCGCCGTCGGCGGCTGCATGGCCCAGAAGGACCGCGGCACCATCGTCCAGCGCGCGCCGTGGGTCGACGTCGTCTTCGGCACGCACAACATCGGCTCGTTGCCGGCCCTGCTCGACCGGGCGGCCCACAACAAGCGCGCCGAGGTCGAGATCCTCGAGAGCCTCGAGGTCTTCCCCTCGACCCTGCCGACCCGTCGTGACTCCGCCTACAGCGCCTGGGTCTCCATCTCGGTCGGCTGCAACAACACGTGCACCTTCTGCATCGTGCCGAGCCTGCGCGGCAAGGAGCAGGACCGTCGCCCGGGTGAGATCCTCGCCGAGATCGAGGCACTCGTGGCCCAGGGCGTCGTCGAGGTGACCCTGCTCGGTCAGAACGTCAACACCTACGGCGTGGAGTTCGGCGACCGGCTCGCCTTCGGCAAGCTGCTGCGTGCGTGCGGCGAGATCGAGGGCCTCGAGCGCGTCCGCTTCACCAGCCCGCACCCGGCCGCCTTCACCGAGGACGTCATCCTCGCCATGGCCGAGACGCCCAACGTCATGCCGAGCCTGCACATGCCGCTCCAGTCCGGCTCGGACAAGGTGCTCAAGGACATGCGCCGCTCCTACCGGAGCACGAAGTTCCTCGGGATCATCGAGAACGTCCGCCGGCACATCCCGGACGCGGCGATCACGACCGACATCATCGTCGGCTTCCCCGGCGAGACCGAGGAGGACTTCCAGGGCACGCTCGACGTCGTGCGCGAGTCACGCTTCTCCAGCGCCTTCACCTTCCAGTACTCCATCCGCCCCGGCACTCCCGCGGCGACGATGGACGACCAGGTCCCCAAGGCCGTCGTGCAGGAGCGCTTCGAGCGACTCATCGCCGTGCAGGAGGAGGTCAGCTGGGCCGGCAACCGGGCCGTCGAGGGCCGTGAGGTCGAGGTGCTCGTAGCGCCGTCCGAGGGTCGCAAGGACGTCGAGACGAAGCGGCTGTCCGGGCGGGCCCGCGACAACCGGCTCGTCCACTTCGCCGTCCCCGAGGGCGCGGAGGTGCCCCGGCCCGGCGACATGGTCACCGTGGAGGTCACCTACGGCGCGCCGCACCACCTCGTGGCGGACTCGGGTCTCGGAGGCGGGACGTATGCCGTCCGGCGCACTCCCGGCGGCGACGCCTGGGCGGCGCTCCAGGACGCGCCGCAGGGGACGGGCAAGCCGGCCGTCAGCCTCGGCATGCCGTCCATCGGGCGACCGGCCGTCACCCCGGTGGCCCCGGGCTGCTCTGTCGTCTGAGCCGATTCGGGCCAGCACGTCCCCACGTGCTTGACTTGGCGCATGAGTGTGCGCCCCATCGTCATCACCGGCGAACCCGTCCTGCACCGGGCCGCGGCCCTCGTCACGGACTTCGACGACGAGCTCCGCACCCTCGTCGAGGACATGTACGAGACGAACGTCGCGGCCAACGGCGTCGGCCTCGCGGCACCCCAGATCGGGGTCGGGCTGCGGGTCTTCATCTGGAAGATGGCCAACGAGGACGGCGTGCCCGAGCAGGGGCACGTCATCAACCCCACCGTCACCACCTCGAAGATCCCGCAGGAGCGCCCGAACCCCGACGAGGAGACCGAGGGCTGTCTCTCGGTGCCCGGCGAGGCCTTCCCCCTCAAGCGGGCCGACCGCGCCCACGTCATCGGCTTCGACGTCGACGGCGACCGCGTCGAGTTCGACGCGACCGGATGGTTCGCGCGGTGCATGCAGCACGAGTACGACCACCTCAACGGCACGCTCTACGTCGACCGTCTCGACGACCGTCAGTCCAAGAAGGCCCGCAAGGCCGTCAAGCGCAACGGCTGGGGCAAGCCCGGCAGCTCGTGGCACCCGGGCGTCGACAAGGACCCGTTCGGTCACGACGAGGACGAGGCTGACGAGTACGCCGACGACCTCATCGGCTGAGCACCGGCCTCGTGACAGCACCGACCTGCTCGCGCCCGGACCGTCGTGACGCCTGAGAGCGCGCCGACGGTGGCCGCCCCGGTGGTCGCGGTCGTCGGCCCGACGGCGACGGGCAAGTCCGACCTGGCCCTCGACCTCGCCGCGCGGCTCGCTGGCGAGGTCGTCAACGCCGACGCCATGCAGTTCTACCGTGGTATGGACATCGGCACGGCCAAGCTCCCCGCCGTCCAGCGGCGCGGCATCGCGCACCACCAGCTCGACGTCCTCGACGTGACCGAGGAGGCCAGCGTCGCCGGCTACCAGGCGGCAGCGCGCGCCGACATCGCCGCGATCCGCAGCCGGGGCCACCGGCCACTCCTCGTCGGCGGTTCGGGACTCTACGTCCGGGCCGCCCTCGACCGGCTCGAGATCCCGCCCACCGACGCCGCCGTGCGCGGGCGCCTCGAGGCCGAGGCCGAGGCGGTCGGCGGAGACGCGATGCACGCCCGGCTGCTCGCTCTCGACCCACAGGCCGCCGCCGCGATCCTGCCCGGCAACCGCCGACGCGTGATCCGGGCCCTCGAGGTCATCGAGCTCACCGGCCGCCCGTTCAGTGCGTCGATGCCGACGCGCGAGTTCGTCTCTCCGGCAGTGGTCCTGGGCCTCCGCGTCGACCGCGACCTCCTCGTGGAACGCATCGAGCGGCGTGTCGAGCGCATGTGGGAGGAGGGGCTGCGTGCCGAGACCGAGGCCCTCCTCGCGCAGGGTCTGCGCGAGGGAGTCACCGCGAGCCGGGCCATCGGCTACAGCCAGGCCATCGCCGTCGTCGACGGCACCCTGGACGAGGCCACGGCGCGCAGCGACACGGCCCAGGCGACGCGCCGCTACGCGCGTCGGCAGGAGTCGTGGTTCCGGCCCGACCCGCGGATCGAGTGGCTCGACGCCACGAGCCCGGACCTGCTCGACCGGGCCCTCTCGGCGGTTCGCGAGGCGGATGCGCGGGTGCGCGACGGCATACCGGAGAATGACTGACATGACGCGCTTCACCAAGGGCCACGGCACCGAGAACGACTTCGTGCTCGTCCCCGACCTCGAGGGCTCGCTCGAGCTCACCCCCGCCCAGGTGCAGCGCATCGCCGACCGGCACGCCGGGCTCGGCGCCGACGGCGTCATCAGGGTCGTGCGCACGGCGCTGTCGACCGACGAGACCGTCCGCGCCCAGTCGCGCGAGGCCGAATGGTTCATGGACTACCGCAACGCCGACGGGTCGCTCGCCGAGATGTGCGGCAACGGCACGCGCGTCTTCGCCGAGTACCTGCGCCGGGAGGGGCTCGCCTTCGGCTCGACCTTCAGCATCGCCACGCGCGCCGGCGTCAAGACGGTGCGCGTCGTCGAGGACGGGTATGCCGTCGACCTCGGGCCGTGGCGTCTCGGCGACGAGGAGGGTGCCCGCCGCGACGGCTTCGACGTCATGGTGAAGCCGCGCCATGGCAAGCCCGTGCCGGCGCTGACCCTCGACCTCGGCAATCCGCACGCCGTCGTCATGCTGCCCGAGGGCATCGCCCTGGAGAACCTCGACCTCGGTGAGGCCCCGGAGCTCCATCCGGAGCCGGCCGACGGGTCCAACGTCGAGTTCGTCCGGGCCGTCGGACCCGGTCACATCGCCATGCGCGTCCACGAGCGTGGGGTCGGCGAGACGCGGTCGTGCGGCACGGGCGCTGCTGCGGCCGCCCTCGCGACGCGCTTCTGGTCGGGCGTGGAGGACCTCACCCCGTGGACGGTCGACGTGCCGGGTGGGCGCCTGACGGTGACGCCCCTGGCAGGCCAGCGGGTCGAGCTCGCAGGACCCGCGGTCCTCGTCGCCGACGGGGACTTCCCGCTCTGACGACCGTCGCCCAGTTCGGGTGGTGGCGGCAGCCACCCGCGGCTCGGGATCAGGTCGAACCGGGAGCCGCTGGCGCAGCAGGGTCGGTGCCCGCGAGCCGATGGCCCTCGAACAGCGGTCCACCGTTGCGGGCGAGCACGTCGTCGGCGAAGCCGAGCAGCAGCGACACGTCGCCGGCAGCCGCGGTGACGAGTGCCTGCTCGTGTCGCTCCCGCCAGGTGCCGCCCTCGCGCTGGTCGAAGTCGGCCAGCTCGCGCGACACCCACTTGCCGCGGCCCCACCAGTGACCGGATCCGTGCAGGAGCAGGTGGGCGGCCTCGTCGGCGAGCAGCACGGCGCAGACGAGCCGCTCGTGGGCGTCGTGCGCGTGGGTGACGTCGTCGAGCAGGTCGGTGACGGCATACCTCATGGTGTCGAGGTCGTCGCCGGTGAGCCGGGGAGGTCCTGCAGCGAGCAGCTGCTGCGCCGTGAGCTGCCACTGGGCACCGGAGCCGTCGCGGTCGAGGAGGACGACCGAGCGCCCGAGGAGCCGCACCATGGTGGGCCGTCCTGCGGCGACGTCGCGCCGCACGTAGTGGCCCAGCGACGTCTCGGTGTGCACGAAGAGCTCGACCGGCCAGTCGCGGAAGCGCCGGGCATCGCGATACGGCGCTGGTGGTCCGGGCAGGAGCACCGTCACGTCGAGGTCGGAGCCCGGGGTGGCGGAGCCGAGGACGACGCTGCCGCCGAGCCAGGCAGCCCGCGCCTCGGGAAACCAGCGCGCCACGAGGTCCCGCGCGTCGTCGACGGCGAGGTCCACGTCAGGCACGACGCACCTCGAGGATGCGGAACGCCTTGGCGGAGGACAGGCGAGTGCATCTGAGGCCCCAGTCCTGCTCGGTGATCCACCGCTGGAGCGAGTCGGAGCCGAGGTGCTTCTGGACGACGAGGTGCGCGACGCCGTCGTCGGCCAGGCGGGGGAGCCACCGCTCGAGAAGGGCGTGGAGGGCGGCCTTGCCGACGTGGATGGGCGGGTTGGACCAGATCGTCGTGAAGCGCACGTCGTCCGGCACGTCGTCCGGCTCGCAGAAGGTCGTGTTGTCGACCCCCACCGCCGCGGCGTTGGTGCGGGCCAGGTCGAGCGACCGGCGGTTGACGTCGACACCCCAGACCCTGGCGCCGGGGGAGCGGAGCGCGAGGGTCAAAGAGATCGGGCCCCACCCGCAGCCGATGTCGAGCAGGTCGCCGGTCGGGCTCGGGGCGGGAGCACCGTGGAGCAGCACGGCCGTGCCCGGGTCGAGGCGGTCGGGGGAGTAGACGCCCCGGGCCGTCGTCAGCGTGAACCGCTGCCCGTCGAGGGTGACCTCGATGGTGCGACGCTCGTCCGGGGTGGCCGGCTCGGCGGTGAAGTAGTGGTCGGTCGGCTCGCTCATCACGGTCACGGTATCGGCCCCGAGCCGTCCTCTGCGGAACCCTGATCGTGGTGCCCTGCACTCCGGTTCGGGCACAAACGAGTGGCTCGTGGCGTTGGACGAGTGGGACCATAGGGAGAACATGACGAGCAACCACACGAACCACACCAGCGACACCGACCGCGCCGCGCAGCGCGAGCGCACCCTTTTCGCCACCCGCGCCGACGCGCTGGCCGACGAGCTCAACGAGACCGACGAGACGGCGTACCCGCTCTACGACGGCGACCAGCTCGACCGCGAGGAGCGCGCCGCGCTCCGCCGCGTCCAGGGCCTCTCGACCGAGCTCGAGGACATCACCGAGGTCGAGTACCGCCAGCTGCGCCTCGAACGCGTCGTGCTGGCCGGTGTCTGGACCGAGGGCACCGCCGACGATGCCGAGAACTCCATCCGTGAGCTCGCTGCGCTCGCCGAGACCGCCGGCTCGACCGTGCTCGAGGGCGTCGTCCAGCGTCGTCAGAAGCCCGACCCGGCGACCTGGCTCGGCAAGGGCAAGGCGATCGAGCTGCGCGACATCGTCGTCGAGGAGGGCGCCGACACCGTCATCTGCGACGGCGAGCTGGCCCCGAGCCAGCGGCGCGCCCTCGAGGACGTCGTCAAGGTCAAGGTCATCGACCGCACGGCGCTGATCCTCGACATCTTCGCCCAGCACGCCAAGAGCCGCGAAGGTCGCGCCCAGGTCGAGCTGGCCCAGCTCCAGTACCTCCTGCCGCGCCTGCGTGGCTGGGGTGAGTCGATGTCCCGTCAGGCCGGTGGCCGTGTCGCCGGCGGTGAGGGCATCGGCTCGCGTGGACCCGGTGAGACGAAGATCGAGCTCGACCGCCGCCGCATCAACACGAAGATCGCCAAGCTGCGCCGCGACATCAAGGGCATGAAGACGAGCCGTGACACGCGTCGCCACTCGCGCCGCGCTGGCGGCGTCCCGTCGGTCGCCATCGCCGGCTACACCAACGCGGGCAAGAGCTCGCTGCTCAACCGCCTCACGGGCGCCGGCGTCCTCGTCGAGAACCAGCTCTTCGCGACCCTCGACCCGACGGTGCGCCGCACCGAGACCGAGGACGGGCGCGTCTACACGCTCGCCGACACCGTCGGCTTCGTGCGCAGCCTGCCCCACCAGCTCGTCGAGGCGTTCCGCTCGACGCTCGAGGAGGTCGGCGACTCGGACCTGCTCCTGCACGTCGTCGACGGCTCGCACCCCGATCCCGAAGGCCAGATCTCGGCCGTGCGCGAGGTGCTCGCGGAGGTCGGCGGCGACCAGATCAAGGAGATCATCGTCGTCAACAAGGCGGACATCGCCGACCCGGAGGTGCTCGACCGGCTGCGCCGCCACGAGAAGCACTGCATCACCGTCTCGGCTCGTACCGGCGCCGGGCTCGACGAGCTGCGTGCCCTCATCGACCACGAGCTGCCGAAGCCCGACATCGAGGTCGAGGTGCTCGTGCCCTACGAGCGCGGGGACCTCATCTCGCGGCTCCACGAGGAGGGCGAGATCCTCGAGAGCGAGCACGTGGCCGAGGGGACCCGGCTGCGCGCCAAGGTCACGCCGAGCATGGAGCCCGACCTCGCGGCATACACCGTCGTCGCCAGCTGACGTCGAAGGCACCGTCGAAGGACCCCTCCACCGGGGGGTCCTTCGGCATGTCGGTGTCCTGGCGTCGGGGCTGTCGGGGAGGATGAGGGCCATGGCCCTCGAGATCCCGTGCCCCTACTGCGGCACCCAGATGTATGCCGAGCAGGCGCACAACCGCTGCCCGAAGTGCCTCTACATCGAGCCCTGCTGCGACGGCGCACCCCTGGGCGTCTGCGAGACGCGCGCGCCCCAGCGACAGGCGCCGTGACCGCGGCGGATGACCGGGGTGGGGTCTGGCTGACGACCGAGCGCCTCGAGCTGCGGCGTCCGCGGGCCGACGACCTCGACGACTACGTGCGCCTCCACAGCGACCCGCGCACCTATGCCCACTCGCCGTCGAGCATGCCGAGCCCCGAGCGCTGCCGTGAGCGTCTCGCGGACGACATCGCTGACTGGGAGCGGGACGAGCTGGGGTATGCCGCCGCCGTCGACCGCGCGACCGGTGCGGTCATCGGGTGGGCGGGCCTGCGGCACAAGGACTCCGACGCCTCGAGTCTCAACCTCTACTACCGACTCGCGCACGACCGCCTGGGTGCGGGACTCGGGCGGGAGATCTCGCGCGCGGTCGTGGCGTGGGGCGTCGAGCACCGCCCGGACGCGCTCGTGACGGCGATGGTCGACGCCGTCAACACGGCGTCGATGCGAACGGCGGTGTCGGCGGGACTCGTCCAGGTCGGCTCGCGCCGGATGAAGGACGAGCCGGACGGCGAGCCGATGCCGTACTTCGAGGCGCCGAGCGTCGCCTCCGTGCCTCGTGAAGGCCTCGGCGCCGAGCTCGGTGAGGATGCCGTCGACCTCTGGGTGCGGGTCAACGACGCCGGTGGGTCGGTCGGCTTCCTACCCGGCGCCGCACGACGCGACGTAGCGGCCGCGCTCGACCGGCACCTCGCCGACGTCCACGAGCGGCGCTCGCAGCTCTGCGTGCTCAGGGAGCCTGACGGGTCCCTGCTCGGCCTCGGCTTCTGGGAGCACTCGAGAGGTTTTCCCTACGACCACGTGGCAGGCCTCAAACGCCTCATGGTCGACCCGGCCGCCCAGGGCCGCAACCTCGGGCGCATCCTCCTCGGTGGCATGGTCGGCATCGCCCGACGAGAGCTGCCGTGGGTCGAGCTGCTGCGCCTCGACTACCGCGACGGTCTGGGGCTGGGAGACTTCTACGCCCGGGCGGGCTGGAGCGAGGTCGGTCGGGTGCCGCGCGGCCTTCGCCTCAGTGCCACCGACTACCGCGACGACGTCGCGATGGCGCGGCGCGTGGACGGGACTCCGCTGTCGTGAGCGTCGACGCACCGCTCGTCGCCCTCAGCGCGGCTGCGAGACGGTCACGACTGGGCAGGTCGCCATGCCGAGGCCACGGCGACGGGACGGCCGCCGGGGATGGAAGCAGCGGCGCAGGTAGCGCGAGGTCAGCGAAAGGCGGTGAAGTACCAGCCGTTCGCGATGACGGCACGCGAGCCGAGCGTGCCGTTGCCCTTGCCGTAGTAGACCCAGGCCCGGTTGCTCCGGTCGACGGCGTAGAGGTCACCCTTGCCGTCGCCGTTGGCATCACCCCCATCGGTGATGAACGCCATGGAGTTCCAGCCGCTCCAGCCGACGACGACACCGGACCTGAAGCCACCGCGTCCCGTGCCCGGGTACATCCGCAGAGAGCCGTCGGGCCAGGTGGCGTAGAGGTCGGGGATCGAGTCGCCCGTGACGTCGGGGCTCACCGCGATCTTCGTCGCGGTGCGGAAACCGGTGCCCACGACCCGTCCAGGGAGCACCCGCGCGCCGTTGCCGCTGTAGAGGAGCAGCGCCCCGTCGCTGGCCCGCCGCGCGAGGATGTCGCCCGCGTGGTTGCCGTCGAGGTCGCCGGCGAGGAAGACGAGGTTCATCGAGCCCCAGCCGCTGCCGACCTTCCAGAGGCGCCGGGACGTGTCGCCCCCGACGGTGTAGAGGTAGAGGTCGCCCGTGGAGGTCTGGGCCAGTGCGTCGCCCTCGCTGTCGCCGTTGAGGTCGCCGCCGGTGACGACACGCGTCATGCCGTCGAACTCTGGTAGCTCCTCGACGTAGTCGAGCTGATAGGGGCCGTAGTCCTTGTTGCCGTAGAAGGCCTGGTAGTGCTTCTGCTGGGAGCGACGGACGACGACGTCGCGGTACGAGTCGGGGCCCCAGGGAGTCCAGGTCACGGGGCGGCCGGTCACGGTCACGGTGTTCGAGGCCGCTTTGACCGACGGGGTGAACGTCACCCCACCCAGGGTCTTGCAGGTGGTGCGGATCGTGGCCGTGATGCGAGCCCCACCTTCGGTCGTCTGGACCTGCTTGTACACGTAGGGGAAGTTCGGGATCGCCTGCCCGTCGCGATACCACGTGGGGGTCCACGTGCAGTCCGCGTCCGTGGGCGGATAGAGCGTGCGTGACACGGATGCCAGGTCGATGTCGATGGTCTCGAGCTGCTTGACGCTGGTGGTCGGTGTGAGACGGAACGGTGCCGGAGTGATCGTCCCCACCACTGGGGTGCTGGGGCTCGCCAGCGATCCGGTGTATCCGGAGGCGGGCTGTCGTGCGGTCAGTCGGAAGCTGAGTCGGTGCCCGCTGTCGCCCTGCCCGAAGACGTGCTTCTCGGTCTGCCCGGTCGCCGCGACCGGGACCCCGTCCCGGAGCCACGTGCGCTCGAGGGAGACATCCCCGTGCCTCGTGCTGACGGTCGTCGCCGCGACGGTCGG
Organism: Terrabacter sp. Ter38; assembly: GCF_024519435.1. Taxonomy (GTDB): domain Bacteria; phylum Actinomycetota; class Actinomycetes; order Actinomycetales; family Dermatophilaceae; genus Terrabacter. The sequence goes on along the minus strand of NZ_JALJRZ010000001.1, from coordinate 448,530 downwards.
GGTTCCGGCGGCCGTGACGTCGTCGCCCGTCGACCCGAGCGTGACGGCCGACGGTGTGCCCACCGCAGTGATCGGACCGACGGGTGTCGACGTCGCGGACTGCTCGACGCCGTCGGGGCCGGTCGCGGTGACCGTGAGGCTCAGCGTCGACCCGTACTGCAGCCAGTTGAGGTACATCGTCGAACCCGTGTAGCCGGTGAGCGGTACGTCGCCGTCCTTCCAGACGAAGCGGTAGCGCACGCTCGGGTCGGCTCCGTCGAGCGCCGGCGTCGTGACGGCCTTGAGCGTGCCACCGATCGTCGGTGTTCCCGCCAACGTCACGGAGGTGAGGAGGTCGACCGTGGCCGACTGCGGCGCCGTGAGACCGGGGGACGCCGTCAGCAGCGTCGTCGCCACGGCGGCGGCGACGCCACCGACGAGCGCGCGTCCGCGCAGCTGTGGTCGTGCGCGCAGGCCCCGGCGGAACCGGGTGTCACCGGGTGGGTGGGCAGGCGTGCAAGAGCGAGACGAGATCAACGGAAGGCCCCTGTGTCGTGCGGTGTTCGGCGAAGCGGCGCGGACTGACGAGCAGACTGTAGCGCCGCGGGGCGACGTACGGAGGAGGTCCGGCGTGCAGGTTCGTGCACGTCCTCAGCGTCGCGGTCGTCGTCAGGACAAGCCGGTGACGGAGCCGTCCTCGTCGATGTCGATGCGTTCGGCGTTGGGGGAGGTCGGCAGGCCCGGCATGGTCCGCATGTCTCCGCAGATCGCGTAGACGTAGCCGGCGCCGACCGCAGCCCTGACCTCGCGGACCGGCATCCGCCATCCGCGCGGCGCCCCGCGCAGCGAGGGGTCGGACGAGATGGACAGGTGCGTCTTGGCGATGACGACGGGTAGGCCGCCGTAGCCGAGGCGCTCGTAGTCCTTGAGCGCCCTGGCCGCCGCCGGGCTCACGTCGATGCCGTCGGCGCCGTAGATCTGTGTGGCGATGGCCTCGATCTTCTGCTCGAGCGGCAGGTCGAGGGGATAGAGGAACTCGAAGCTCGTCGGCTCGTGCGCGGCCTCGATGACGACCTGGGCGAGCTCCAGTGCCCCCGCCCCGCCCTCGGCGACGTGACGGGTCACTGCCGAACGCACTCCGAGACTGTTGCAGAAGCGGCGGATGACGGCGTGCTCGGAGTCGTGGTCGTCCGGGAACGCGTTGATCGCGACGACGGGCTGCACGCCGAAGCGCCGCACGATCTCGACGTGCTTGCGCAGGTTGGCCAACCCGGCCTCGACGTCCTTGGGACTCTCCTTGAGCAGGCCCGCGGGCAGCGGCTTCCCGGCCTTGACGGCATACCTCCCCGAGTGGGTCTTGAGCGCGCGGACCGTCGCCACGATCACGGCGACGTCGGGCTTGAGCCCGCTGACGCGACACTTGACGTCGAAGAAGCGCTCGGCCCCCATGTCGGCCCCGAAGCCGGCCTCGGTGATGGCGTAGTCGCTGCCGCGCATGGCGATGAGGTCAGCCGTGACGGACGACGTCCCCGTCGCGATGTTGCCGAACGGCCCGCAGTGGATGATGGCCGGTCCGCCCTCGAGCGTCTGGAGCAGGTTGGGCTTGAGGGCGTCCGCGAGGACCGCCGTCATCGCCCCGGCGGCGTGCAGGTCGTCGGCGCTGACGCCCTTGCCCTCCGTCGTGTAGCCGACGACGATCCGGCCGAGGCGCTCGCGCAGGTCGTGCAACGAGGTCGCGAGGGTGAGCAGCACCATGACCTCGCTCGCGGCCGTGATGTCGAACCCCGTTTCGCGGGCCACGCCGTCCTGACGTGCACCGAGCCCGATGACGACGTTGCGCAGGGCCCGGTCGTTGACGTCGAGCACCCGGCGCCACGTGATGTTGCGGACGTCGAGGCCGAGCGTGTTGCCGTGGTGCAGGTGGTTGTCGATCATCGCGGCGAGCAGGTTGTGGGCCGACGTGACGGCGTGGAAGTCGCCCGTCAGGTGCAGGTTGAGCCGCTCCATCGGGACGACCTGGCTGTAGCCGCCGCCGGCCGCACCGCCCTTGATCCCGAACGTCGGCCCCATCGACGGCTGGCGCAGCGCGACGACGGCACGCTTGTCGAGCCGCTGCAGCGCCTGGGCGAGCCCGACCGAGGTCGTCGTCTTGCCCTCGCCGAGCGGCGTCGGGGTGATCGCGGTGACGACGACGTACTTCGCGTCGGGCTGGCGGCGTGGCTCGTCGAGGACGGCGAGGTCGATCTTCGCGACGTCACGACCCCACGGCTCGAGGTGGTCGGACGTGACGCCGAGATCGGCTGCGACGTCGGCGAGCGGACGCAGGGTCGCCGCGTTCGCGATGTCGAGGTCGGTGGGCAGGGGTGCGCTCATGCCTCGATACAACTCCCGGACCTGCCTCGGCACAACGAGATCGGCGAAACGGTGGCGTGACGTGCGTCCCAGAGGGGATGACCGGGGGGAGGGTCGAGGACGACGGGGGAGCGTCGCTCAGGCCTTCGGTGACCAGCGGGGATCGCGTCCGAGGTAGCGCAGCAGCCGATCGACGCCGTCTGAGCCGACCCCGGGAAGGGCTGCTGCATAAGCGAATCCGCGGAGGGGTTCGACGATCTCGAGAGCCACGGCATACAGCTGCTCGGCGAGCGCGGCGTCCAGGGGGGACGGCTGGCCGGTCGCGACGGCCATGTCCCAGGCGTGCACCGCTGCGTCCAGCGCGGCCCCACCCACGGCGACCGGGGCGGCAAGCCGTCCCTGCGGCAGCGGCACGGGGACGGCGGGGTCGGCGGCGTCGACGCGCGAGAAGGCGACCCGGGCGGCCGCGAGCGGCGCGTCGAGCAGCTCGAGCGCGCTCGTCTCCAGGATGCCCGTGGGGGAGAAGGGGTCGTAGGCCGGGAAGTCTCCTTCGCCGAGCAGCGCGGCGTAGGCCTGCTGGTCGCCGGTTGCGTGCTGGAGCACCTGCGCCACGGTCCAGTCGGAGCAGGGCGTGGGACCGTCCCACTGGTCGGTGCCCACCCTGGTCACGGTCTCGCGCAAGGCGGTGTGCGCCCCGTCGAGGATCGTCCAGGTGGTCGGCGTCGTCTCCATCAGGGTGCCTCTCTTTACGGAATGGTTCGTTCCGAAAAAACATTATCGGAATGGAACGTTCCGTTCAAGTGGTACGGTCGGTCCATGCCCAGCCGCACGTCAGGAGAGCCCACGACCGACGAGGCCCGGGACCGCCCGCGACGCGGTCGCCACGCCGAGGCGACGCGCAACGACACTGCCATCGTCGAGGCCGCGCGGGAGGTGCTGCTGCGCGACCCGGAGGCCTCGATGGCCGCGATCGCCCAGGCGGCGCGAGTCGGTGTCGGTGGTCTCTACCGTCGGTATGCCGGCCGCGACGAGCTGCTGCAGCGGGTGTGTGGCGACGGGCTGCGTCGTTTCGTCGAGCTGGCCGAGCAGGCGCTCGCCGACGACCGTGACGCGTGGTCCGCCTTCGAGGCCTTTCTCGGCCACGTGGTCGACGCCGACGTCCACGCCCTGACCGTCCGGTTGGGCGGCACGTTCCGGTCGACGGTCGAGCTGCGTGAGCTCGCCGTCCGCGGCGGCGACCTCGTCGACGACCTGGTGCGGCGAGCGCAGGCCACCGGTCGCCTGCGCCGCGACGTCGAGGCAGCAGACGTCCCCATGCTGCTCGAGCAGCTGACCGCCGTACGCGTCGACGACCCCGCGCGGACCGTCGCCCTCCGGCGCCGCTACCTCGCCCTTCAGCTCGACGCGCTGCGCACGCCCGAGCCCTCGACGCTCGACGCCACCGCGCCGACGGGCACCGAGCTCGGCGAACGATGGGCGCGGAGTCACTGAGCCTCCGCGCCACAGCCACTGCGGGCAGACCGGACCGCGGGTCACGCGACGCGGGGGACGGGTGGCACGGCGAGTCGGCCCCGCGGCATACGCTGATCCAATGCCTCAGCGACCCGCGCTCGACGACCTCCTCCACGCCGCGGTGTCGGGGGTCGGAGGTGTCGAGCGCCCCGGGCAGGTCGAGATGGCCAAGGCCGTCGCGCACGCCATCGACGGCGGCGAGCACCTGCTCGTGCAGGCCGGGACCGGCACCGGCAAGTCGCTCGCCTACCTCGTGCCTGCCGTCGCGCACGCCTTCGAGGCGGGCAAGCCCGCAGTCGTCGCGACCGCGACCCTGGCGCTGCAGGCGCAGATCGTCGACCGCGACATGCCGCGGGTCGCCGACGCGCTCGCGCCCGTGCTCGGGCGACGACCGACCTACGCCCTCGTCAAGGGGCGGCGCAACTACGTGTGCCTCAACAAGCTCGAGGGCGGCTTCCCCGACGACGAGGACGGCCTGCTGTCGGTCGGGCAGGTCGACGCCGCCGTCGGCCGTCTCGGCCAGGAGGTCGTCCGGCTGCGGGAGTGGGCGAGCACGACCGAGTCCGGTGACCGCGACGAGCTCGTGCCCGGCGTCTCGGAGCGCGCGTGGCGGCAGGTCTCGGTGTCGGCGCACGAGTGCATGGGCGGCAAGTGCCCCCTCGTCGCCGAGTGCTTCGTCGAGCGCGCCCGCGAGGCCGCCAAGGACGTCGACGTCATCGTCACCAACCACTCCTTCATGGCCATCGACTCCTTCGAGGGCCGGCAGATGCTGCCCGAGCACGACGTGCTCGTCGTCGACGAGGCCCACGAGCTCGTCGACCGCGTCACCGCGACGATCACCGACGAGCTGACCGGCACCATGGTCATGACGGCCGCGAAGAAGGCCGGCCGCATGTCCGAGAACACTGCGGCCATGGACGAGGCCGGGGAGATGCTCGCCCAGGCGCTCGAGCCGCTCGAGGAGGGGCGGATGCTCGGCATCCCCGACTCCGTCGGGCTCGCGCTGGCCCGCGTGCGCGACACGGCCCGCACCGTCCAGAGCGACCTCAAGCCACCAGCCGGGCAGGAGGCCGACGGCGCCCGTCAGGTGGCCCGCGCGGCCGTCGACGAGATCCACGAGAACGCCGAGCGGATCCTCGAGGAGCGCGAGCTCGACGTCGTCTGGCTCAGCCGCGACCAGCGCCGCGGGCCGGTCCTGCGCGTCGCTCCGATGAGCGTCGCGATGCTCGTGCGCGACAAGGTCTTCGAGGAGCGCACCGTCGTCCTCACGTCCGCGACGCTCGAGCTCGGCGGCACGTTCGACGCCGTGGCCGGCACCATCGGGCTGCGCGGTGAGGGCGCCCCGAGGTGGCAGGGCCTGGACGTCGGCAGCCCCTTCGACTACCCGAAGCAGGCCATCGCCTACGTCGCCGCCCACCTGCCGCCGCCCGGACGTGACGGCGCCGGCGACGACACGCTCGACGAGATCGAGGAGCTCGTGCGTGCCGCCGGCGGCCGCACCCTCGGCCTCTTCTCGTCGATGCGCGCGGCCCAGACGGCCGCCGAGGTCATGCGCGCGCGGTTCGGCGACGACATCCCGGTCCTCTGCCAGGGCGAGGACCAGATCACGACCCTCGTGCGCCAGTTCGCGCGCGACCCCCGCACCTGTCTGTTCGGAACGCTGACCCTGTGGCAGGGCGTCGACGTGCCGGGCTCGTCGTGCCAGCTCGTCATCATCGACCGCATCCCCTTCCCGCGACCCGACGACCCGCTCGCCTCCGCCCGGTCGCAGGCGATCGCGCGGATGGGCGGCAATGGCTTCATGGCCGTCTCGGCCACCCACGCGGCGCTGCGCCTCGCCCAGGGCGCCGGGCGTCTCGTGCGCCGCGCCGACGACCGGGGCGTCGTGGCCTTCCTCGACTCCCGGATGATGACGGCGAGGTATGCCGGCTTCCTCCAGCGCTCGCTGCCGCCCTTCTACCCGACGACCGACCAGAAGATGGTGCTGTCCGCGCTGTCCCGGCTCGACGCCATGGCACCGCCGCCCGTCCCCGTCGAGGAGCCGGCCCTGCGGTCCCTGACCGGGGCGCGCTCCGACGCCGACGGCACGGAGCACCCGAGGCCGGTCGCGGTGGCCCCGCCGGCTCCGATCTCCTCGCGCAGCGCGGTCACGTCCGGGCACGCGTGGACCGACGAGCAGGACGAGGAGCTGCGCGACGCGGCGGAGACCGGCATGCAGCTCGACGAGCTCGTCGACCACTTCGAGCTGCCCGAGGAGACGATCGTCGCTCGCGTCGAGCAGCTCGGGCTCACCCTCGCGTCGGGCGCCCTCTTCGACTGACACGCGTCACCGGGCTTGCCGGGATCCCGGGGGTCCCGGGGTGTCGGCGTCCCATGGCAGAGTTGCCGCCATGACCGACCCGGCCATCCTTCCCTTCGTGCTCGTGACCGGCCCCGAGGGCGTCCTCGTCGAGCGGGCCGTCGCGGGCGTCCTCGCCGGCGCCAAGGAGGCCGACGTCGAGGTCATCCGCATCGAGGCCGCGACCTACGAGTCCGGCGCCCTGCAGATGCACGCCAGCCCTTCGCTCTTCGGCGGCACCAAGACGATCGTCGTGCGCGACCTGCACGAGTCACCCGACGAGCTCCAGCTCGACCTGCTGGCGCTCCTGGCGGCGCCTGACCCCGACGTCGGTCTCGTCGTCGCACACGGGGGAGGGATGAAGGGCAAGAAGGTCCTCGACACGATGAAGAAGGCTGGTGCCCGCGTCATCGAGTGCCCCGCCATCAAGACCGACCGCGACAAGACCGACTTCGTCATGAAGGAGTTCTCGGCCGCTCGGCGCAAGATCACGAGCGAGGGCGTGCGCGCGCTCATCGAGGCCGTGGGCAAGGACGTCCGCGAGCTCGCCGCCGCCTGCTCCCAGCTCGTCTCCGACACCGAGGGCACCGTCGACGACGCCGTCGTCGACACCTACCACGGGGGCAAGGTCGAGGCCACGGGATTCCGGGTCGCCGACGCGACGATCGCCGGGCACTCCGCAGAGGCGCTGCGCCTGCTCCGACACGCCATCGCCACCGGGGTCGACCCCGTCCCGATCGTCGCCGTCATCGCCTCGCAGCTGCGCCAGCTCATCAAGGTCGGCGCGGCCGGCCGGGGCAGCTCGGCCCAGCTCGCCAAGAGCCTCGGCATGGCCCCGTGGCAGGTCGACAAGGCTCGCCGCGCCGTCGGCCACTGGACCGCCGACGGGCTCGCGGTCGCCGTCCAGGCCGTGGCCGCAGCGGACTTCGAGGTCAAGGGCGGCGGCCGCGACCCCGTGTATGCCGTCGAGCGGGCGATCCTGACCATCTCCCGCGCGCGAGCGGCCCGCTGAGGCCGAGCGCACCGGACGACCGCGCGGACCGCGGCGGACGGCATACCTCCGGTTTGGTCGAGCGCCCCGCCCGCTGGTAACTTTGACCCTTGCGTGCGCGCTCAGGTCGTGCGCGCATGCATGCACCATCCAGAGCCGCTCACGCAGGGTGTCCCCACGCCCGGTCCCGAGCAGCTTTGCCGCCCTCTAACGGCAACCATCCGACCGAACGAAAGAAACCATCAACGTGGCAAACATCAAGTCGCAGCTCAAGCGCATCAAGACGAACGCGACGCGCACCGAGCGCAACAAGGCCGTCAAGAGCGAGCTTCGCACGTGGGTCCGCAAGGTCCGCGAGGCCACGGCCTCCGGCGACAAGGACGCTGCTGCCGACGCCCTCAAGACCGCCTCGAAGAAGCTCGACAAGGCTGTCAGCAAGGGTGTCATCCACCAGAACCAGGCTGCCAACAAGAAGTCGACGCTGGCGAAGAAGGTCGCGTCGCTCTGACGCACCACCCATTCGTCTGAACGGGCCCGTCACCTCGTGGTGACGGGCCCGATCTGCGTCTCAGCCGTGGTGGCCGCGCGCGGCGGCCACGACCTCGTCGTAGCGGTCGCGGGGGAGCACGGCACCCTCACGGCGCACCCTGTCGGGGTCGACCCGAACGAGCCGGTTGACCCGGACCTCGCTCGGGCGTCCTCGGCCGTCCCACGCGCCGGTGCCGATGTCGACCCACTCGCGGCCCGAGCGTCGCTCCTGCTGCTCGTCACGGTCGTGGTCCTTGCTCGTCAGGGGCAGCGCCACGAGCCAGTCGCCCTCGCGCCCGATGACGAGCACCGGCCGGTCCTTGCCCTGGCTGTGGTCCTCCTCGTAGGGCACCCAGGTCCAGACGATCTCGCCGGGATCGGGGCGGCCGTCGGGTCGCGGCGCATACGTCGTGTCCGGCAGGCTCGTCGCGTCACCGGGGTACGGCGTCGCAGTTGCGGACCAGGTCGCGGCACGCGGACGCTCCGGCGCGCTGGGCGCGGACGAACGGGTGTGGGTCGTGGAGGGCGAGGCTCGCACGAGGCCGCGCAGGCGGCCGACCAGGCGTTCGAAGGTGCTGGGCATGGGAATCACCGTAGCCGCGTCACCGTTACCGTTGGGGTCCGAAACCGGGTCGACGGCGATCCGCACCACTCATGCACCCCGCCCCCATCGTGGATGTCGACGAACGACCGAACCCGGAGAACCCTGTGAGTCCCGCCGCACGCCGCACGACCCTCGCCATCCTCGCCATCGCGGTCGGCGGCTTCGCCATCGGCACGACGGAGTTCGTGACGATGGGCCTGCTGCCGCAGGTCGCCGACGGGACCGGTGTCGGCATCGCCACCGCTGGTCACTACGTCTCCGCCTACGCCCTCGGCGTCGTGGTCGGTGCGCCGCTCATCGCCATCGCGTTCGCCAAGGCGCCGCGCAAGGGTCTGCTCATGGGGCTCATGGCCTTCTTCGCCGTCGCGCACCTCGCGATCCTCGCGGCGAACACGTACCCGACCGTCATGGCCGCCCGCTTCCTCGCAGGTATGCCGCACGGTGCCTTCTTCGGCATCGGCTCGGTCGTGGCTGCGTCCCTCGTGTCGCACCGGCGCCGCACGGCGGCCGTCGCTGCCATCCTCGGTGGCCTCGGCGTCGCCAACGTCGTCGGCGTGCCGCTCGCGACCCTGCTCGGACAGCGTTTCTCGTGGCACCTGCCCTACGTCCTCGTCGGTGTCATCGCGGCCGTGACCGTCGCCGCCATCGCGGTGTTCCTGCCGCACCAGCCGCCGAGCGGCGAGGAGTCGATGCGGGCCGAGGTGCAGGCACTGCGCCGGCCCCAGGTCTGGCTCGCGCTCCTCATCGGCGTCGTCGGCTTCGGCGGCATGTTCGCGATGTACTCCTTCATCACGCCGACCATGACCGAGCTCGCCGGGCTCGACGAGGGCTACATCCCGTGGGTGCTCGCTGTCTACGGCGTCGGCATGGTCGTCGGCATGGTGCTGAGCGGCCGGGTCGCCAACCGCGTCGGCGTGCTCAAGGGGATCATCGGAGCGCTCGCCGCCATCGCCGTGCTCCTCGCCCTCTTCGGGTGGGCCGCCCAGATCCTCTGGCTCGCGGTGCTCATGGTCTTCGTCCTGGGCCTGCTGCCCTCGATCGTCGTGCCGCTGCTCCAGACGCGCCTGATGGACGTCGCGCACGAGGGCCAGTCGCTGGCCGCCGCGCTCAACCACTCGACGCTCAACACCGCGAACGCCCTCGGCGCATGGCTCGGCTCGATCGTGCTCGCCGCGGGCTGGGGCTACGGTGCCCCGAGTCTCGTCGGTGCGGGTCTCGCCGTGATGGGCGTCGGCGTCGCGGTGCTGTCAGCGGTGCTCGAGAGGCGTTCCCGGGTCGCAGCAACCCAAGCCGACCGTCAGGTCGAGCCGGCCCCCACCGTCTCGGCCACGACGAACGCCTGACGGCCGGGCGCGTCGCTCACTCGAGCCAGTCGGTGACGAAGCGGTCGTTGGCGTGGATGTGGACCGCTTCGTAGCCGCCCGGCCCCGTGCGGAACCGGTGCGGCGTGCCGGCCGGGACGACGAGCACCTGACCGGCGTGTCCGAGGACTTCGTCCGCCCCGACCGTGAAGGTCGCCGACCCGCGCCGGATGATGAAGGTCTCGGCGTAGGGATGCCGGTGCAGGCGGGGACCCACGCCCTCTCGCGTCGTGGACTCGAGGATGATGCTGATGCCCGCACCTCCGGGCAGCACCTCGTAGTTCTCGGTCCAGTCCTCGCCGTCGTCGCGGCCGTCGGCCCGCTCGATCAGGGTCTCCATCGCTCGTCCTCTCGGTCCGTCGGCGCCGTCGTCGGGGCCGTCGCGTCGGGGTAGGGCGCGGGGACGCCCTCACTCCCTCGTCGAACGGCGGGAACGCCGTTCGACACGGCGTCGACCGGGACGCCCTGGGTCACCTCGCGGCTCGGCACCGTCGCGGGGAGTGGAGTGGGCGAGAAGCCGACCATCGCCGGGAGGGCGTACGCGCCGGGCGCGGCCGGGGCGCCCCACAGCCACGGCTCCCGCGGGCGCCAGAGCAGCCGCCCCGGACGCCGCCGGTCGCGCAGGGCGTGCATGCGCCACAGCAGCACCGGGTGGCTCGCAGCCGCGTTGGTCACCCACACGAAGAAGCCCGGCTCGGTGACGGCGCGGTCTGCCATCGCGTCGACGTCGACCGACCGCCCGAGGTACTTGCCCCCGGCGAGCGTCGCCATCGCCGACCGGGCGCCCTGGGGCGCGAGAGCGTGGCCGTAGTTGTCGGCGGTGTACTCCTGGGCCCGGCTCAGCGTCGAGCCGACGAGCGGGATCCACTGCGAGGCGAACGTGCCGAGGACGCGCCAGTAGCTGACGTGACCCGCGGCGATGTGCCCGACCTCGTGGGCGATGACGAACCGGAGCGCATCGGGCTCGCGCGCCGCCCCACCGACCTCGAGGAGGTCGCTGTTGACGAACACGAACCGCCGGAGGCCGTGTCCGGACGCCGCCGCGTTGATGACACCGTTGCCGAGCACGACGTACGCGTCGGGCACGTAGGAGAGGCCGGAACGTCCCGCGGCGTCGACGAGCATCGCGTACGCCTCGGGGAACTGCTCGGGGGTCAGCTTGATGCCGGTCAGGCGCTGCTGTGCCCACAGCTGCCCGCGTGCGAACCAGACGAGCAGCGGGGCGAACACGAGCGCCAGCGCGTAGACGTCGGGCGTGCGCTGCTCGTGGATGGCGGCCGACACCTCCGCGAAGGCGGCCAGGAGCAGGAGCAACGAGGCGATGATCGCGACGACGAGCGTCAGGATCTCCCGCGGGTGCCGCACGTGACGCCGCAGCGGCAGGTGCGACCCGGGGGCCACGGGCAGGACCTGCATGGGTTGGGCGCGCATGGCCGCCATTGTGCGTCACGACTCGGGTCGGTGGTGGGCGCGGGCCACGAGGGCGTGAGCAGCGGATCCCCAAAGCATGGGAGACTGTGGTGGCTGCGGGGCTCTCCGAGCGGCTCGAGTGACTCGAGCGCCGCCCGCCCACCGACCAGCACCATCCCCGTCACCCTGACTCTGCGAGGTTCGTCCCACGTGTCGCCCATGGCCCGCTCCGCGTTGGCACCCAACGCAACGCCGCCGGACCTGATCCGCAACTTCTGCATCATCGCGCACATCGACCACGGCAAGTCCACCCTGGCCGACCGCATGCTGCAGCTGACCGGCGTCGTCGACGCGCGCGCGATGCGCGCGCAGTACCTCGACCGGATGGACATCGAGCGCGAGCGCGGCATCACGATCAAGAGCCAGGCCGTGCGGATGCCCTGGGAGCTCGACGGCACGACGTACGCCCTCAACATGATCGACACCCCGGGGCACGTCGACTTCACCTATGAAGTGTCCCGGTCGCTGGCCGCCTGCGAGGGCGCGGTCCTCCTCGTCGACGCAGCCCAGGGCATCGAGGCACAGACCCTCGCGAACCTCTACCTCGCGATGGAGAACGACCTCACGATCATCCCGGTCCTCAACAAGATCGACCTGCCGGCCGCCCAGCCGGAGAAGTACGCCGAGGAGCTGGCCAAGCTCATCGGCTGCGAGCCCGAGGACTGCCTCCGGGTCTCCGGCAAGACCGGTGCGGGCGTCGAGCCGCTGCTCGACAAGATCGTCGGCACCCTGCCGGCCCCCGTGGGCGACCCGGACGCCCCGGCTCGCGCCATGATCTTCGACTCGGTCTACGACACCTACCGCGGTGTCGTGACCTACGTCCGCGTCGTCGACGGCAACCTCAGCCCGCGCGAGAAGATCGTCATGATGTCGACCCGGGCGACCCACGAGCTGCTCGAGATCGGCGTCATCAGCCCCGAGCCGGTCCCCGGCAAGGGGCTCGGTGTGGGCGAGGTCGGCTACCTCATCACCGGCGTCAAGGACGTGCGTCAGTCGCGCGTCGGTGACACGGTGACCAACGCGAGCAAGCCCGCGACGAAGGACCTCGGCGGCTACCGGGACCCGAAGCCGATGGTCTTCTCGGGCCTGTATCCCATCGACGGGTCCGACTACCCCGCGCTGCGCGACGCGCTCGACAAGCTCAAGCTGAACGACGCCGCACTCGTCTACGAGCCCGAGACGTCCGCGGCTCTCGGTTTCGGCTTCCGTGTCGGCTTCCTCGGACTGCTGCACCTCGAGATCGTCCGGGAGCGGCTCGAGCGCGAGTTCGACCTCGACCTCATCTCGACCCAGCCCAACGTCGTCTACGACGTCACGATGGACGACGGCAAGTCCGTGCACGTGACCAACCCGAGCGAGTACCCCGACGGCAAGATCCGCGAGGTGAGCGAGCCCGTCGTGCGCGCCACGATCCTCGCGCCGTCGGAGTTCGTCGGCGCGATCATGGAGCTGTGCCAGCAGAAGCGCGGCAACCTGCGCGGGATGGACTACCTCTCCGAGGACCGCGTCGAGATGCGCTACACGCTGCCGCTCGCCGAGATCGTCTTCGACTTCTTCGACCAGCTGAAGTCCCGCACCCGCGGCTACGCCTCGCTCGACTACGAGCCCGACGGCGAGCAGGTCGCCGACCTCGTCAAGGTCGAGATCCTGCTCCAGGGCGAGACCGTCGACGCGTTCTCGGCCATCGTGCACAAGGACAAGGCCTACGCCTACGGCGTCATGATGGCGAGCAAGCTCAAGGACCTCATCCCGCGTCAGCAGTTCGAGGTCCCGATCCAGGCCGCCATCGGCTCGCGGATCATCGCCCGAGAGAACATCCGCGCCATCCGCAAGGACGTGCTCGCCAAGTGCTACGGCGGCGACATCAGCCGCAAGCGCAAGCTCCTCGAGAAGCAGAAGGAGGGCAAGAAGCGGATGAAGATGGTCGGTCGGGTCGAGGTGCCGCAGGAGGCCTTCGTCGCTGCGCTGTCGAGCGACGGCGACAAGGGCGACAAGAAGAAGTAGCCACAGCCGCAGCCCTCTGTGATTCGGTCGGGGCTGTCGCCCCCAATGCTACGGGCCGTGGCGACTCAGGCCTCGAGCAGCTTGCGCCGCAGGCGCTCCGTGTCGGCCGCCGTCCAGCCTTGGGAGTCGAGCCAGCCCAGCGGGCCGCCGTAGCGCTCGTCGAGTGCGGCGAGCAGCAGGCGCATCGTGTCGGTGGTCGGCGACTGCTGCGCCACGGTCTTGTCCTTGAGGTTCGCGGCGTACGCCTCCTTGGCGCGCAGCCGGTCCATGATCGCGGCGACGCGCTCGGCCGACGCCGCGTAGTCGGCCACGACGAGGTCGTCGGGCACGCCCACGACCTTGAGTGCGAGTCCGACGACCGTGCCGGTGCGGTCCTTGCCGGCGGCGCAGTGCACGATCGCGGCACCCTCGCTCGCGGCGATGGCGTGCAGAGCGGCAACGACCGAGTCGGGCCGTCTCGCGAGGTAGCCGAGGTAGTGCTCCGACCAGAACTGGTCGTGGCTCGGAGAGTGGCCACCGTTCCTCTCGGCAGCCGCGGCGTCTTGACGCTCGTCGGTCTCCCAGGGGAGGGCGCGCTCGGCGGCCGGGATGCCCGACTCGGTCGTGTCCTCGCGGTAGAGCGTGTGGTGGTGGTGTCGTATGCCGTCCAGCGCGCGGAGCGGGCCGTCGCCCTCCTTCGCGACCTCGACATCGGTGCGCAGGTCCACGACGTCACTGACGCCGTAGCGGTTGACGAGGGCGTCGACGGAGCCGGGTGTGAGGTCCTGGAGGTTGTCGGAGCGCAGCAGCCGACGCGGTCGGAGGGTGTCGCCGTCGGCGGTCACCATGCCGCCCACGTCACGCATGTTGACGACGCCGTCGAGCTCGATCCAGTTCGGGCTGTACACCCCAGCACCATATGCGACTCTCCACAACGACTTGCACCGATGTGCCCACCGCCAGATATCTTGACGTCGAGAGAAATGCGTGACGAGGAGAGTGTCATGACGGCGACGACGACCCAACCGCTGACCAGCCGGGGCATCCCGGTGGACCGCGACCTGCGCATCCTCGCGTTGGGGTCGTTCGCCAATCGTTTCGGGGCCGGCGCCGTCCTGACGACCAGCGCCCTCTACTTCACTCGCCAGGTCGGCTTCAGCGCCACCGAGGTGGCGCTCGCGATGTCGGTGTCGGCGGTGGTCGGCATCGTCGTCCAGGTGCCGGCCGGGCACCTCGGCGACACGCGTGGCCCGCGGCGGGTGCTCACGGCGTTCATGGTCGGCGCGGCTGTCTTCAGCGCGCCGCCGGTGCTCGCGACGACCCCATGGATGCTGGCGCTCCTGCTCGGCGTCCTCGCGTTCTTCGAGCGCGGAGCCGGCGCGGTCAACCAGGGCGTCATCGCCCAGCTCGCCACCGGCGGTCGAGGGGTGCTCTTCAAGGCGTATCTCCGGGCCGTCACGAACACGGCGCTCGGCCTCGGATCGGTCTTCGGCGGTGCGGCGCTCATCCTCGACCAGCGGTGGGCCTACGTCAGCGTCTTCGTCCTCAACGCCGTGTTCACAGGGTTCGCCGCCTGGAACTCGACGCGGCTGCCCGAGATCGCCCCTCATGCCCGGGCCGTCGGCGAGCCGCGGCTCGCGGTGATCCGCGACTGGCCCTACGTCGTCATCACCGTCATCACGGGGCTCTTCTCGCTCCACTTCTTCGTCATGGAGCTCGGCCTGGCGCTCTACGTCTCGGCCCACACGGCCGCGCCCACGGTCATGGTGGCCGTCCTGCTCATCATCAACACCGCCGCCGTCGCGCTCTTCCAGGTCCGGCTCTCACGTCGCGCCGACTCCGTCGTGGCCGGCGCCCGGGCCCTCGTGCGCGGGGCGTGGTGGATCGCTGCGGGCTTCGCGATCGTCGCCGTCGCCGACCGGGGGTCGATGTGGCTCGCCGTCGCCGCCCTGGTCGCCGGCTCTCTCGTGCACGTGGTCGGCGAGATGATCGGCTCGGGTGGGCAGTGGGGACTGCAGATGGGTCTCGCGCCTCACGAGCGGCAGGGGCAGTACCAAGGCTTCGCCGGCCTCGGGTTCAGCGTCCTCGCGGTCGTCGCACCGCCGGTCGTCACCTACCTCTGCGTCGACCTCGGCGAAACCGGCTGGCTGGTCCTGGCAGCCTTCATGGTCGTCATCGCGCTCGTGTCGGTGCCCGCGGCCCGCTGGGCGCTGGCCTCCCGGGGCCGCTACGGCGTCACGACACACTCGGGCTGAGCCCGCCCTGTGAGCTCTCCGGCAACCGCCCCGTCCTGACGCTCCCGGTGGCGAGGGCGTGCTTGGATGTCCCCTGTGCCAGCCACGCGACCCACGGACGGTGATGCCGCCGACCCCGCCGTGGGGGAGCCGGCGACGCACCCGGCGAGCGAGCTGGTCAGGCGCGCCGACCAGCAGCGGTGGGCCGACGTGCGGCCGCACCTCGCCGCCATGGAGGTCGTCGTCGACGCGCTGCAGGGGCGCACCGACGGCGCCGTGCTCGTCGTGGGCGGCCGCGACGCCGCGCCGTGGTCGGCGATCCTCGCGGACCAGTGGCCGAGCCTTCGCGTGTCGACGGTGCAGCTGCCCGACGACGCCTCGACGACCCATGCGCGGCTCACCGTCGAAGGGCCCTTCGACCTGGTCGTCGATGCATCCGACGAGAACGGCAACGAGCAGGCCCTGCTCTTCGAGCGGGTCTTCATGCACCTGCGCCGGGGCGGCGAGTACGTCGCCCGACGTCTCGTCCCGCTGGCGCTCGAGGCGCCAGCGCCCGCCTCGTGCCCGACGGAGTCCCTCGCCGAACGACAGGCGGCAGCGCTGACCGCCTCGGACGGCGGCTCCCGGATCGCCGTCGACGACGCCCTGCCCAACGAGAACCTGCCTCCGGATGCCCCCTTTGCCGGCGACCTGTGGGGACTCGTCGCCAGAGCCCAGGAGGCTCGCACCCGCGACTTCCAGGACGACCGGATCGATGCGCCCGCCTACCGGGACGTCGAGGGGCTCGGGCGCTCGCTCGAGCAGGTCCACGTGCACAGCAAGGTGCTCCGCGTCGTCAACGGCGTGCGCGTCGCACCCAAGTTGCGCGAGGAGGAGGTCGACACCGTCCTCGCGGGTCGACCGGAGCTGGGGGAGCGGCTCGATGCCTTGGCGGCCGTCACGTGGACCGCGACCTGCGCCTACGACGTCAACCGGGTAGCCGATCCCTACGTCCAGTCCCGGTTGACCGTGCCGGAGATGGTGCTGCGTCGCTACGACGGCCCGACATGCTCGCGGGGGCAGATCGTGACCCGAGACGACCTCCTCTTCCCCGAGACGTTCCGGCAGAGCTGGATGGAACGGATCGCCAACGTCTACGTCGTCGAGCGCGCGCCCCGGTTCGGGACGGTGCGCCGAGACATCAGCGCGCCCGACGAGCTGCCCGGCGCCTGGTTTCACCTCGACTCGGAGTGGCCGGGGCACTTCGGCCACCTGATGACCGAGCAGCTGGGCCGCATGTGGGCCTGGGAGCGGGTCCGCGAGCTCGAGCCCGACGTCAAAGTGCTCCTGACGCTCCAGCACGACCGTGAGCCGGCCGTCCTCGCACCCTTCGAGATCGACATCCTCGGCGCCTTCGGGATCACGCCAGACGACGTCCACGTCTTCATGGCCCCGTGTCGGCCCGAGCGGCTCTACACCTCGACGGGCATGTTCTCACTCCCTCGCTTCGTCCACCCCTCGATGGCGAGCATCTGGGACCGCGTCGGCGACCACGTCGTCGCCTCGGCCGAGAAGCGCGAGCGACCCCGCCGGATCTTCGTGTCCCGTCGGCCCTCGCTCAAGCGCTCGTGCCACAACGTCGCCGAGGTCGAGGCGTTCTTCGTCGAACGGGGGTTCGCGATCGTCCACCCCGAGGACCACCCGCTCGCCGAGCAAGTGGCGCTCTTCCCGCGCCGCCGAGACGATCGCCGGATTCGCGGGGAGCGGTCTCTTCTCGCTCGCGTTCTGCCGCACGCCGAAGCGTGTCTTCGCCCTCGGGCCCGACGCCTACACGGCCCGCAACGAGTTCCTCATCGCGGCCCTGCGCGGTCACGACCTCACCGCGGTGCGCAGCAGGTCTGACCTCGAGCACCCTGACGGCTCGTGGACCCAGCAGGCCTTCGCATCGAGCTTCACCTTCGACTTCGCCGACGAAGGGCGCTTCCTCGCCGATCGGCTCGACCGGGCGGAGGCCCTGGGGCCGTTGTCCCGGCGCCGCGGCTGATCACGGCTCAGCCGCGGCGCACCTCGACGGTGAGCACGCTGATGGAGGTGAAGGGTGGCCCGTCCGACCGGAAGTCCTCGCCGCCGAGACTCACGATGTGCCGCACGATCTGCTGACCCGACGTGACGCTGCCGATGAGGGAGTAGACGGGTGCCCCGGCCGGCACCGTGAAGTCGCGGTGGACGACGAAGAACTCGCCTGCGGTGCCGGGGAAGCCGTCTCCCCGGGCCAGTCCGACGTCGCCGACCCGGTAGGTGCGGTCCGCGGGCACGTTCTCGAGGGGCAGGTCGTAGCCGGGCTCGGCCGTGCTGCGGCCCGACGGGTCACCGCACTGGAGAAAGGCGGTCGGCGCCGGGTCCGTGGTGAGCCGGTGGCAGACGCTGTCGGTCCAGTAGCCCGCCCGAGCCAGCGTGACGAACGAGGCGACGCTCCTGGGGGCGCGCCTTCCGTCGAGGCGGAGCGTCAGGTCGCCGCACGTCGTGCGGACGTGGGCGGTCCAGATCGAGCCTGCTGCCACGGACGCGTCCGGAGCCGCCGTGAAGGTCGGGAACGCCGTGGGCGGCAGCGGGGGAGCCGTGCACGAGACGTCGTCCGCGGCGGGCGCGGATGCCTGCTCCCCGCCGCGCTGTGCGACGACGGCGACGTACAGCACGACCGCCAGTGCGGCGATGACCAGCGCGAGCGTCGCGAGGAACGGCACGTTCCTGCGCCGCGACGACGGCGACTGGGGCATGGGGGCAGCGTACGACCGCGGGGAGTGGACGGGACATGCCCACCGGGCTGGGACAATGGACGTATGCCGCCCTCCGCCCTCCCCGACGGCGACCCCGCTCCCAGCACGGGTGAGCTGCCCGCCGCGGCGCTGGTCGACCTCCCGGGCACCGACCTCGGCGTCTACGTGCACGTGCCGTTCTGCACGGTCCGCTGCGGCTACTGCGACTTCAACACCTACACGCTGACCGAGCTCGGCGGCCCGGGGGCGAGCATCGGGATCGACACGTACGCCGATGCGGCCCTGCGTGAGCTCGACCTCGCCCGTTCGGTGCTGGGCGACGAAGCGCCCCCGGTGTCGACGGTGTTCGTCGGCGGTGGCACTCCCACGATGCTGAGGTCCGCCGACCTCGTGACGGTGCTGGACGGCATACGCACGCGGTTCGGGCTGGCCCCCGACGCGGAGGTCACGACCGAGGCCAACCCCGACTCCGTGACGCCCGACTCGCTCCGGGAGCTCGCCGCCGGCGGCTTCACCCGCGTCTCCGTCGGGATGCAGTCGGCCGTGCCGCACGTGCTGCGCACCCTCGAGCGCACGCACGACCCCGACAACGTCGCGCGAGCCGTCGCCGCCACGAAGGCCGCCGGGATGCAGGTCAGCGTCGATCTCATCTACGGAACGCCGGGGGAGTCGCTCGAGGACTGGCGCCGCAGCCTCGAGGCCGCCGTCGCCCTCGAGCCCGACCACGTCTCGGCCTACGCGCTCGTCGTCGAGGACGGCACCAAGCTCGCGGCCCAGGTGCGCCGCGGAGTCGTACCCGCGCCGGAGGACGACGACGAGGCCGACAAGTACGAGCTCGCCGACGAGCTGCTCTCCGCCGCGGGGTTCGGGTGGTACGAAGTGAGCAACTGGGCGCGCACGGAGCAGACCCGGTGCCGCCACAACGTCGCGTACTGGTCGGGGACGAACTGGTGGGGCGTCGGGCCGGGCGCGCACAGCCACGTCGGCGGCCTCCGCTGGTGGAACGTCAAGCACCCGAGTGCGTATGCCGCCCGGCTGGGTGCGGGGGAGTCGCCCGCCCAGGCGCGCGAGCTGCTCACCGACGACCAGCGTTACGACGAGCGTGTGCTGCTCGGCACACGCCTCGTCGAGGGACTGCCGGTCTCCGATCTGCGAGGATCGGGTCGCACCGCCGTGGCCGGCCTCATCGCCGACGGTCTGCTCGACGGCACGGCCGTCCTGCGGGACTCGCGCCTCGTGCTGACCCGGCGCGGGCGCCTGCTCGCGGACACGGTGGTGCACCGGCTCCTCGCCTCCTGAGGGGCCCCCGACGAGGAAGGCCCCGATGAGCGAGACCCTGTCGACGACCACCGGTGACGCGGCGGACTCCCACGCGAGCCGCGGAGCGGTCTCGCACGCGGCGGAGGTCGTCGCCGCGGCCCGACGCGCCTTCGACGACGGGGTCACCAAGCCCCGGGACTGGCGGGTCGCCCAGCTGCGGGCCCTGCGCTCGCTGCTCGTCGACCACGAGGACGAGCTCGCCGAGGCGCTGCACGCCGACCTCGGCAAGAGCGCCACCGAGGCCTGGGTCACCGAGACCGGCTTCGTCGTGCGCGAGATCGACCACACGCTGCGACACCTCCGGTCGTGGACCGCCCCGCGCCGCGTGCCGGTGCCGCTCTCGCTCGCACCCGGCCGCGCCAAGGTCGTGCGTGAGCCGCTCGGCGTCGTCCTCGTCATCGCGCCGTGGAACTACCCGGTCCAGCTGTGCCTCGCCCCGCTCGTCGGCGCGCTCGCTGCCGGCAACGCCGTCGTCCTCAAGCCGAGCGAGCTCGCCCCGGCCACCTCACGGGTGCTCGCGCGCCTGGTTCCGCAGCTCCTCGACGACTCGGCGGTCCACGTCGTCGAGGGGGCGGTCCCGGAGACGACCGCGCTGCTCGCCGAGCGGTTCGACCACATCTTCTACACCGGCAACGGAGCCGTCGGTCGGGTCGTCCTCGAGGCCGCCGCCCGGCACCTGACGCCGGTGACGCTCGAGCTCGGGGGCAAGTCCCCGGCCTACGTCGCCGACGATGCCGACCTCGAGGTGACCGCGCGCCGGCTCGTCTGGGGCAAGTTCACCAACGCCGGCCAGACGTGTGTGGCGCCCGACTACGTGCTCGCGAGCCGCTCGACGCTCGATGCCCTCAAACCCCTTCTCGGGCAAGCGATCCGGGAGGCATTCGGTGCTGACCCGTCCACGTGCGCCGACTACGGCCGGATCGTCAACGCGCGCCACTTCGAGCGGCTCACCGCTCTCGTCGACCCGGCCAGGGTCGTTGCCGGCGGTCGGTCCGACGCCTCCACGCGCTACCTCGAGCCGACCCTCGTCGAGGTCGACGACGCGGACGACCCGCGTGAGCTCGTCATGCGTGAGGAGATCTTCGGTCCCGTCCTACCCCTCGTCGCCGTCGACGGGCTCGACGCGGCGATCGACGTCGTCAACCGGCGTGACAAGCCACTGGCGCTCTACGTCTTCACACGCTCCGACGAGGTGCGTCAGCGCTTCGTGCGCGACACCTCGTCCGGCGCGCTCGGCTTCAACATCCCCCTCGCGCACCTCGCCGTCCCCGGCCTTCCCTTCGGTGGGGTGGGACCCAGTGGCATGGGCGCGTACCACGGTGAGCGCTCCGTCGCGCTCTTCTCGCACGACAAGGCCGTGCTCGCCCTGCCCACCCGACCCGACACCACGGTCTGGGTGCGGCCGCCCTTCACCTCGCTCAAGGAGCAGGTCATCGCCCGCGTGGCCGTCCCCGGCCGCCGGCGAAGCGGGGACCGCTCGGTGCGACCACGGGACAAATGACAGTGGTGTCGTTAACACAGGAGTGGCCGGAGGTCACGTAGATCTCTCGCGTGTCGCCTGGGATTTTTGGGAAACCAGTGATCGTGTGGCCCGATTGTCCTAGATTGCCGAGTGCACCCACGGCGACCACGGGAGACACCTATGCCACGCGAGCGCGACCTCGGGGCCGTGCCCCGTCTCTCCGGACCCGGCACCGCCTCCGGTCGGGACTCTCGTGCCGCAGGGACGCGCACCGGCGCCGTGCTCCTCGCGGTGGTCGCGCTCCTGCTCGGGGCGGTCGGGACGGTCGGTCTGGCCGGACCGGCCCGCTCCGCCGAGTGGATCGTGCTGTGCACCGGCTACGACCCGTGCCAGGCGGCCGGCTACCCGAACTCGGGCTACAAGGACAACAGCGCCACGAGCTACTGGCGCCAGTCGTCGGGGCACAACTGCACGAACTACGTCGCCTACCGCCTGGTCAAGAACGGCCTGCCCAACACCAGGCCCGCCACCCTGTCCGGCAACGCGTACAACTGGGGTCCGGCCTTTCCGGGCCAGACGAACGACGACCCTGCCGTCGGCTCGGTCGCCTGGTGGAACACCTCCTTCTCCTCGACGGGACACGTCGCCTACGTCGAGAAGGTGGTGTCGGCCGATGAGGTCCTCGTGTCCGAGGACAACTGGGGTGGCGACTTCAGGTGGCGCAAGGTCACGAGGGCCGGAGGCAAGTGGCCCAACGGCTTCATCCACCTGCGGGACCAGGGCGCGACGGTCATCGACACCGACGTCTACCGCCCTCTGACCCCCACCCGGCTGCTCGACACCCGCACCGGCCTCGGGGCCCCGGCGGCCAAGGTCGCGGCCGGTGCGTCGCTCGCCCTGCAGGTCAGCGGCCGAGCCGGCGTCCCGAGCGGCGGCGTCGGCACCGCGATCCTCAACGTCACGGTCACCGCGCCCGCCGCGGCCGGCTACCTCACGAGCTACCCGTCCGGTGCGACCCGCCCCGGATCCCGCAGCGTCACCTACCCGGCCGCCGGCACGATCAGCGAGCTCGTCCCGGCCCGACTCGGCACCGACGGCAAGGTCCGGCTCTACACCTCGGCGGCGGCGCACCTCGTCGCGGAGGTCGTCGGGTGGTACCCCACGACGGGGCACCTCGTCTCCGTCACACCGACCCGTGTCCTCGACACGCGCACCGCTCTCGGCACGCCCCAGGTGCGCGTGCCCGCGAACGGCAGCGTCGACCTGCCGGTGGCCGGCGCCGGCATCGTCCCCAGCACGGGGGCGTCGGCCGTCGTCCTCGCCGTCTCGGCGGTCGCGCCCAGCGCCGGCGGCTGGCTGACGGCATACCCGACGGGGACGACCCGACCGACGACGGCGCACGTGCGCTACGACGCGGACGCCGCCATGACGGGTGTCGTCGTGTCGCGGATGGGCACCGGCGGCAAGGTGACCATCCAGTCCACGGCCGAGACCGACCTGCTCGTCGACGTGGTCGGCTGGTTCAGGACGGGCGGTGACCACGTGGCGCTCGCCCCGTCGCGAGTGCTCGACACCCGCATCGGGCTCGGTGCCCCGACGGGGCGCGTCGCGGCGGGCTCGACCGTCTCGGTGCCCGTCCTCGGCCGGGCAGGGGTGCCCACCGTCGGGGTGGCGGCGGTGTCGATCACCCTGACCCCCATCGCACCGACGGCGACGACCGCCGTGACGGCGTATGCCTCGGGCACGACCCGACCGACCCCCGCCAACGTCACGGTGGCCTCGGGCCGAACCCGGGTCAACGCCGTCGTCGTCCCGGTCGGCGCCGACGGCTCGATCACGGTGCACACGAGTGCGGCGTCCTACCTCGTCGTCGACGTCCAGGGCTACCTCAAGAAGTGACCCGGGAGCCCAGGACGCCCAGGGCGCCCAGCGGGGCCGCCGAGGCTCAGGCGCCGGGCTCGGTGACGAAGTCGATGAGCTCCTCGACACTGGCGAGCAGCGTGGGCTCGAGGTCGGCGTACGTGCGCACCGTGCCGAGGATCCGCTTCCACGCGTTGGCGATGTCCGCCTGGCTCGTGTGGGCCCAGCCGAGCTCGGCGCAGATGCCGTGCTTCCACGACGTGCCGCGCGGGATGACCGGCCACTGCTGCCAGCCGAGCCGCTCGGGCCGCACGGACTGCCAGACGTCGACGTAGGGGTGGCCGAGGATGCGCACGTGCTGGGACAGGCCCGGGAGGGCCTGGGCCTGCGCGACGATCCGGGCCTCCTTGGTGCCGGGGACGAGGTGGTCGACGAGCACCCCGAGGCGCCGTCCGGGTCCCGGCTGGAAGTCGGCGATGATGCCGGCGAGGTCGTCGACGCCGTCCATGAGCTCGACGACGACGCCCTCGACGCGCAGGTCGTCGCCCCAGACCTTCTCGACGAGCTCGGCGTCGTGACGACCCTCGACGTAGATCCGCGACCCGCTCGCGACGCGCGCTCGCGCGCCCTCGACGGCGACCGAGCCGCTCGCGGTCCGGGACGCGGCCCGGCGTGCGCCGGCGAGGGCGGCGCCCGCGGCGGCCTGCGGGGGAGTGAGCGTCACCGGGGCGCCGTCGAGGAGGAAGCCCGGGCCGAGGGGGAAGGCCTTGGTGCGTCCGCGGCGGTCCTCGAGGTGGACGACGTGCATCCCGCCCGCCTTCTCGACCCGCACGACGGCGCCGACCCAGCCGGTCTCGACCTCCTCGACGACGAGGTCGGGCTCCGCCGGTGTCGGGGTCGACCGGCCGCGCCGCGGGGCACGCCAGTCGCCGCTGAGCACGTCGGATCCGTAGCGATCGTTGGGGGGCACGACTAGGGAGGGTATGCCGCCGGGTGGGGTCGGACGCAGCCGCCACGCGGGCGGGGGCGGAGGTCCCCCGACGGCATACGGTTGGATGAAATCGGAGATCCGCGAGGCACGTCGTAGACTTGGCACTCGTCGATCGAGAGTGCCAGACCCGTGAAGGAGGGGACGCGATGAGCGAGGACCGCAGGCTGATGGTGCTGCGCGCGATCGTGCAGGACTACGTCCAGACCTCCGAGCCCGTGGGGAGCCGCGCGCTCGTCGAGCGCCACCACCTCGGCGTCAGCGCCGCGACCGTGCGCAACGACATGGCCCTGCTCGAGGAGGAGGGCCTCATCCACGCGCCGCACACGTCGGCCGGGCGCGTACCGACCGACGCCGGCTACCGCGTCTTCGTCGACCGGCTCAGCGCCGTCAAGCCCCTCGGGTCGGGCGAGCGCCGGGCCATCGGCCAGTTCCTCGAGGGCGCCGTCGACCTCGACGACGTCGTCGACCGCACGGTGCGCCTGCTCGCGAGCCTGACCCGCCAGGTCGCCGTCGTGCAGTACCCCTCGCTCACGCGGTCGACGGTGCGCCACATCGAGCTCGTGCCGATGGGGTCCTCGCACCTGATGATCGTGCTCATCGTCAACACCGGTCGCGTCGAGCAGCGTGTCGTCGACACGGGCCGCGTGCTCTCCGACGGCACGGGCGAGTCGCTCGTCGCCACGATCCGCGCGCGCATCAACGAGGTGGCGGCCGGCGTCCCGTTCACCGTGGCCGCGACCCGCCTTCGCCGCCTCGTCGACGAGGCCGACGAGGCCGACCGCGCCGCCATGGAGGCCGTGGTGTCGGCGCTCGGCGACGCGCTCGTCGAGGAGCGGGAGGAGCGCGTCGTCCTCGCAGGGCAGTCGAACCTCGCGCGCGCCGGCACCGACTTCCCCCGCACCATCGGCCCGATCCTCGAGGCACTCGAGGAGCACGTGACCCTGCTGCGGCTGCTCGGACAGCTCGGCGACGACCCCGAGCTCGTCTCCGTACGCATCGGCTCCGAGAACCCCGTGACCGGCCTCCAGTCGACGTCCCTCGTGTCGATGGGCTACGGCTCCGGCGCCGAGCGAGTCGCGAGCCTCGGAGTGCTCGGGCCGACCCGCATGGACTACCCCACGACCATGGCCTCGGTCCGCGCCGTCGCGCGGTACGTCTCCGAGATCCTCGACGAGAACCAGGCCACCTGACCCACCTGCAGCACAGCGGCCAGTCCGCCGGCGCAGCGCCGCGCCGGAACCGAAAGCACCACGTACCAAAAGGAATCTCAGCTTGAACGACTACTACGCCGTCCTCGGGGTCTCGCGCGACGCGAGCCAGGAGGAGATCAAGAAGGCCTACCGTCGACTCGCCCGCAAGCTGCACCCGGACGTGAACCCCGGCGCCGAGGCCGAGGAGGAGTTCAAGCGGGTCTCGCAGGCCTACGACGTGCTCTCCGACCCGCAGAAGCGCCAGTCCTTCGACATGGGCGCCGACCCGTTCGCCTCGGGTGGCGGTGCCGGTTTCGGTGCAGGACAGGGCTTCTCGTTCAGCGACGTCATGGACGCCTTCTTCGGCGCGGGCGCCCAGGCCGGCACGCGCGGACCCCGGGCGCGCGTGCAGCGCGGCCAGGACGCGCTCGTCCGCCTCGACATCGACCTGTCCAAGGCTGTCTTCGGCTCCGAGGAGGAGCTGACGCTCGACACCGCGGTCGGCTGCAAGCGCTGCGACGGCGACGGCGCCGAGCCCGGCACCGGTCGCCAGACCTGCCAGATCTGCAAGGGTGCCGGTGAGGTGCAGCAGATCCAGCGGAGCTTCCTCGGCCAGGTCATGACCTCGCGCCCGTGCGTCAACTGCCAGGGCTACGGCTCGACCCTCACCGACCCGTGCCACGACTGCTCGGGTGACGGTCGCGTGCGCACCCGTCGCTCCCTCAAGCTGAAGGTGCCCGCGGGCGTCGACACCGGCACCCGCATCCAGCTGACCGGAGAGGGCGAGGTCGGCCCCGGCAACGGACCCAAGGCCGACCTCTACGTCGAGATCCGTGTCGTCAACCACGACACCTACACCCGTCGCGGTGACGACCTGCACTGCAACGTCGAGCTGCCCATGGCCGCCGCCGCGCTCGGCACGAGCTTCAAGCTGTCGACCTTCGACGGCATGCAGGACCTCGAGATCAAGCCCGGCACGCAGAGCGGTGACGTGCTGACCCTGCGCGGTCTCGGCGTCACCCACCTGCGCCACGGGGGTCGCGGCGACCTGCTCGTGCACGCCACGGTGCAGACGCCCACCCGCCTCACCGAGGAGCAGCGGGAGCTGCTGCACCAGTTCGCGACCCTGCGCGGCGAGGAGCGGCACGAGGGTCGTCTCACCCCGGCCAACAAGGGGCTGTTCGGCAAGCTGCGCGACGCCTTCAAGGAGAAGTGACCCCCACGTGAGTGCCCGGTGACCCACCAGCTCTTCCTCGGCGAGCCCTCCGCGGTCGCCGGGGCTGAAGTGGGGGCGTCCGTGCTCCTCGAGGGTGACGAGGGGCGCCACGCCGCGACGGTCGTGCGCATCCGCCCGGGTGAGCACTACTTCGTCGCCGACGGGGCGGGCCGGCGCGTCCTGCTCGAGGCCACCGACGTCGACCGGGGGTGGGTCCGCGGACGCGTGGTCGAGGTCAGCGAGGAGGCCGAGCCCGCCCCACGCCTCGTCCTCGTCCAGGCGCTCGCCAAGGGCGACCGTGACGAGCAGGCCGTCGAGGCCGCCACCGAGCTCGGTGTCGACGAGGTCGTGCCCTGGCAGGCGGAGCGATCCGTCGTGGTCTGGCGCGGAGACCGCGCCGCCAAGTCGCTCGCCAAGTGGGCCGCGGTCGTGGCGCGGGCGACCAAGCAGTCGCGCCGGTCGCGTATGCCGGTGACGTCCCCTGCTGTCGGGCTCGCTCCGCTCGTGGCCCGTGTCGGGGAGGCGGCCCTCACGCTCGTGCTCCACGAGGGCGCCACCGAGCCGCTCGCCTCCGTCGAGCTGCCCGCGTCGGGCGACGTGCTCGTGGTCGTCGGCCCGGAGGGTGGCATCACGGACCGCGAGATCGAGGCCCTCACGGTCGCCGGGGCGCGTCCGGTCCGGCTCGGGTCGACGATCCTGCGGGCGTCGTCCGCCGGGCCCGCCGCCCTCGCCGTCCTCAGCGCACGCACCCGCTGGACCTGACGGCATACGCGCCCTGGTGCGAGGTGATCTCGTCACGGGGTGGATGCCGAGATCACCTCGAACCGGCCGAATCCGTTCCCGGTTCGAGGTGATGTCGTCAGGGGCGTCGGTGCCGAGATCACCTCGAACCGGGAAGTAGCGGATCCCGTCAGCGAGCGGTGACGGGGACGAGCTGCTCCGCGACCGGCGACCCGTCCTTCGCGCTGCTGGCGAAGACACGGACGACGTAGGCGCCCGGCGTCAGCGACGTCTTCGTGGTGAACCGGTACGTGCCGCGGTCCGGGGCACCTGCCGAGGCCGTCGTGAAGCCGTGGTCGACGCGCTGGCCGTCGCGGAGGAGCTCCCACTCGACGGTGGCCTCGAACGTGCTGGCGACGCCCGTGACGGTGAGCCGTGCGCCGGCCCTGACGGCGGAGCCCCGGGCCGGCTCGTCGACCCAGACGGGTGCGACCTGCTCGAGGACCGTCATCGGGTCGGTGGGCCGCGTGAAGGACGCCGAGACCGGGTGGCCAGGTGAGACCTCGCTGCCGCCGTCCGCGAGCTCGAAGCGGACGGGCAGCACCGTGCCGAGTGCGGCCTGGACGGTCCAGACGAGCTGTTCGGTCGCGAGCGACGCGGAGGAGGTCGTGCCGGACGAGAGCCGGACGGTGATGGCCCCCGAGGTGAGCGCCACCGACTCGGCGGTCACGCCGGACCACGCGGTCTGGTAGCTGCTCCCGGCCGGTGCCGGTCCCATCGCCAGGCGTAGCGCGGACAGCCCCTTCCCGCCGACGACCGACGGCGACGGGACGCTGGTCGACACGAACTCGCGGAAGAGGCGGAGCTGGTCGCTGCCGGCCACGACGGGGCCGAGGTAGTAGACCGGCACGGTCGCGATCGTGGTGGCCGGAGGCGGGACCGCGGTCGTCGCCGGGGAGGTCGGCGGCTGCGCGGTCTGCGTCGGCACGCTCGACGGTGCGCCGGACGACGTCGGGGACGACGCCCGCGCGGTCGACGTGGCCACGGCGGTCGGGGTCCCGGCGACCGGCGGCGTCGGCGCAGGCGGCCGGTTCACGGCCCAGACGGTGCCGGCGACGAGGACGGCCGCGGCCGCCGCCACCGCTGGCACGAGCCACCGGTGGCGCCGGGACCCCGAGCCGTGGCCGGTGCCGGTGCCCCGAGAAGACTCGTCCGACGCGTGGGCGTCGGCGAGGATCGCGCCGAGGCGGTCGGTCGGGGTGATCGACCGCGCCTCGGCATCGAGAGCGCGGCGCACCCGGTCCTCGACGGGGCGCAGGCCGGCACCGATGAGGGTCGGCTCCTCGTCGGGGGTCTCGCCCGGTCGCGTCGGGTCGGTGTTCATGACAGCTCCAGGGGGTCGATGGTGCGGCGCAGGGCTGTCAGGCCGCGGTGGGCGTGGGTCTTCACGGCGCCGGGGGAGATCTCGAGGGCGTGGGCGATCTGGGCCTCGGAGAGATCGGAGTAGTAGCGCAGCACCAGCACCTCCCGCTGGCGGGACGGCAGGGTGCGCAGCGCGTCCAGGACGGCGTCGCGGTCGGCCGTGTGCAGCACCTGGGTCTCGGCGCTGCCGTGGCTGCCCCGTCCGGGGGCGTCGGCAGCGGCCGCGTCGCGGACGTTCTGGCGGTCGACGACGACGGTGTGCCGCTGCACCGACCGGCACCCGTTGACGACAGCGGTCTGGAGGTAGCCGACGACGCGGCCGCCGTCCCGGATCGCCGACCAGCTGCGGTGCGTCGCGACGAACGCGTCCTGCACGACGTCCTCCGCAGCGAGCTGGTCGCGCAGCAGCAGCCAGGCGAGACGGACGAGGCGGTGCCAGTGCGCGTGGTACAGCTCGGTGATGGCCACGTCGGGGTCGGTCGGCAGCTCGGACCCGCCGGGGGTGACCACCCCCGCGGCGTCCGGGGCGGGAGCCCCACCACCGCCCGTGGCGGGACGACCAGCGGCCCCGGAGGCCGCGGGGTCGCTGAGCTGGCCGGCCGGCATACCCAACGTTCTCACGGACAGATGACGCGCAACGGGAGCACAGGGTTGACACGTCGGCGACAGAAATGTCCCAGATGTCCGGCCGTGCTCCGCGACCGCGTCGTGCAGCGCCGCGCCGGGCCGGACGGGTGCGCGCCGACCACGTCCTGCCTAGGGTGCAGTCATGACCTCGCAGACCCCCAGTGACTGCCTCTTCTGCAAGATCGTCGCCGGTGAGATCCCGTCCGACCGGGTCGCCGAGAGCGAGCGGTCGATCGCCTTCCGCGACATCAGCCCAGCCGCCCCGGTCCACGTCCTCGTCGTGCCGAGGCGCCACGAGCCGACGGTCGGGGCCCTGGCAGCGGCCTCCGCTGACGACCTCACCGACGTCTTCCGGCTCGCGGCCCGCGTGGCCGAGCAGGAGGGCGTGGCCGACGCCCACCGGATGATCGTCAACACCGGCAGCGGCGCCGGCCAGACCGTCTTCCACGCGCACGTCCACGTGCTCGGGGGCGCGGCCTTCACCGAGGGGAGGATGGTGTGAGCGAAGAGAGCCCCACCACCGACGAGAAGACCTCCGCGACAAAGGGATCGGCGGACACCGAGCCCAAGGCCGCTGACGCCGAGGCGAAGCCGGTCGACCCCGTCGACGACCTCGTGACGACCCACCACACGCTCAAGGTCGGCCGACGCCGGCTGCGCTACACCGCGACGACAGGGCGGGTCGTGCTCCGCGAGGAGGAGCACAAGGACGGCACCTTCGGCGGCCACAAGGCGCGCGCGGAGCTGTCCATGACGAGCTACGTCCTCGACGACGCCGATGCGCGCTCACGTCCGGTCACCTTCGCCTTCAACGGTGGTCCCGGCAGCTCGAGCGTCTGGCTCCACCTCGGCCTGCTCGGCCCGCGCCGCGTCGTCAGCGGTGACGTCGGTGCTCTCGAGCCGCCGCCCTACGACCTCGTCGACAACCCCGAGTCCCTCCTCGCGGTGAGCGACCTCGTCTTCATCGACCCCATGTCCACCGGCTACTCGCGAGCCGTGGAGGGCGGCAAACCGGGGGACTACCACGGCTACCAGAAGGACATCGAGTCCGTCGGCGAGCTGATCCGGCTCTGGACCTCGCGCCACGGCCGCTGGATGTCGCCGAAGTTCGTCGCAGGTGAGTCCTACGGCACCCTCCGCGGCGCGGCGCTCGCCGAGCACCTCCAGTCCCGCTACGGGATGTACGTCAACGGGATCGTCCTCATCAGCAGCGTCCTCGACCTCAGCTCGGTCGACTTCGAGAACCAGCGCAACGACCGCGCGCACGCGCTCTACCTGCCGACGTATGCCGCCGTGGCCCACTACCACGGCAAGCACGGCCGCCGCTCGCTGCGGTCCGTCCTCGACGAGGCCGAGGCGTATGCCGGCCGCGACTACCCGTGGGTGCTCTCGCGTGGCCACCGGTTGACGAAGGCCGAGCGCGCCGAGGCGGTCTCGACCCTGGCCCGGCTCTCCGGGCTGACCGAGGACTATGTCGACCGAGCCGACCTGCGCATCGAGCACTGGCGCTACTTCACCGAGCTGCTGCGCGACGAGCGCCTGTCGGTGGGTCGCCTGGACGCCCGGTTCACCGGACCGGCCGCCGCAGCCATCGCCGAGAACATGGACGCCGACCCGTCGCACGACGCCATCGCCGGCCCCTACGCCGCGGCCTGGAACCACTACGTCCGCGACGAGCTCGGCTACGTCAGCGACCTGCACTACGAGCAGATCTCGCGTCTCGTGCACCCGTGGAGCTTCAAGGACTTCGAGGGGCGGCCCATCGACGTGTCCCCGAAGCTCGAACGCGCGATGCGCCAGAACCCGCACCTCAAGGTCCACATCGCCTACGGCTACTACGACGGCGCCACGCCGCACTTCGCCGCGGAGGACGTCGTGGCCCACCTGCAGCTGCCTGCCGACCTGCTCGCGAACGTCGAGCACGCCTACTACGAGGCGGGCCACATGATGTACGTCCACGAGCCGTCACGCGTGCAGCAGAGCAAGGACCTGGCGGAATTCGTGGTGAGGAGCTCGGGCCGCGACACGTAGACTCGTCACCACGATGAATGACGCGCAACCTCGACCATCCTACAGCGACGGCCCTGACGCCCCTGACGGCACGCAGCTCCCCACGGGAGCCGAGAGCGGCGGAGACGCGCCGGTGCTGACCCGGCAGATCCCGCCGCCGATCGAGATGGTGACGCTCCTCGGCCCCCGGGACGAGCTGCTGCGCACCATGGAGCGCCAGTTCCCCCTCGTCGACACGCACGTGCGCGGCAACGAGATGACCTTCGCGGGGCCGGCCGGGGAGCTCGAGATCATCGACACCCTCCTCGACGAGCTGCTGACGATCGTCGCGACCGGCCAGCCGCTCAACCGCGACGCCGTCGAGCGGTCGATCTCGATGCTGCGCGGACAGACCTCCGAGCGGCCGGCCGACGTGCTGACGATGAACATCGTCAGCAGCCGCGGTCGCACGATCCGCCCCAAGACGCTGAACCAGAAGCGCTATGTCGACGCCATCGACGAGCACACCGTCGTCTTCGGCATCGGCCCCGCCGGTACCGGCAAGACCTACCTCGCGATGGCCAAGGCGGTCGCGGCGCTGCAGGCCAAGCAGGTCAACCGCATCATCCTGACCCGTCCCGCCGTCGAGGCCGGTGAGCGTCTCGGCTTCCTGCCCGGCACGCTCAACGACAAGATCGACCCCTACCTGCGCCCGCTCTACGACGCGCTGCACGACATGGTCTCGCCCGAGACGATCCCGCGGCTCATGGCGTCGGGCACGATCGAGGTGGCCCCGCTCGCCTACATGCGCGGTCGCACGCTCAACGACGCGTTCATCATCCTCGACGAGGCCCAGAACACCTCGAGCGAGCAGATGAAGATGTTCCTCACACGTCTCGGCTTCGGCTCGAAGATGGTCGTCACGGGCGACATCACCCAGGTCGACCTCCCCGGTGGCACCCGGTCGGGTCTGCGCGTCGTGCGCGACATCCTCGAGGGCGTCGAGGACGTCCACTTCGCCGAGCTGACCTCGCACGACGTCGTGCGCCACCGACTCGTCAGCGCCATCGTCGACGCCTACGAGCGCGACGAGGTGCGTGCCGAGCGTCGGGCGCGGGCCCGAGCCGCGTCGGGCGACCATCGTGACCATCGCGGGTCGCGACGTCCCTCCGAGCGTTCCCCTGACCGGGGGTCCGACCGCGACGACCGCGATGACCACGGCGGCCGTCGTAACGCCACGGAGGCCGGCGCGTGAGCATCGACGTCCTCAACGAGACCGACCACGACGTCGACGAGCTCGAGCTGCTGGCCTGCGCCGGCTACGTCATGGCGCAGATGCGTGTCCACGCGCAGGCCGACCTCTGCATCAAGCTCGTCGACGAGGACGCCATGGAGGTCCTCCACGTGCAGTGGATGGACCTGCCCGGGCCCACCGACGTCATGAGCTTCCCGATGGACGAGCTGAGACCCGGTCGCGAGGGCCAGGAGCCCGAGGAGGGCACGCTCGGCGACATCGTGCTCTGCCCGTCCGTCGCGACGAAGCAGGCGCTCGATGCCGGTCACGCGCCGATGGAGGAGATGCTGCTGCTCACGACGCACGGCATCCTCCATCTCCTCGGCTACGACCACGCCGAGCCGGACGAGGAGCGCGAGATGTTCGAGCTCCAACGTCAGCTGCTGCTCACCTTCCTCGCGACGCGCAACCGCCCGAGCGCCTGACCGCGGACGAGAGACCGAGATGTTCCCGCAGTTCGCGCTCCCGGCCCTCATCAGCATCGTCGTGGCGTTCCTGCTGTCGGCCGCAGAGGCAGCCATCTTCCGCATGTCCCGCGTGCGCGCCCATGAGCTGTTCGAGGAAGGGCGGTCGGGCGCCAAGTCGCTGATCACCGTGGTCGGTGACTCACCGGCATACCTCTCGGTCATCGCTTTCCTGCGCGTCGTCGCCGAGGCCACCGCGGCGGTCCTCGTCACCCTGGCCGTCGCCGGGCGGTTTGAGTCGACGTGGAGCCGCGCCCTCATCAGCATCACGATCATGGCCGTCGTGTCGTTCGTCGTCGTCGGCGTCTCGCCGCGCACCCTCGGCCGGCAGAACTACGACACGGTCGCGCTGTGGAGCGCCCCCTTCGCCGTCGGCCTGCGCCGCGTGCTCGGGCCGGTGGCCAAGCTCCTCGTCGTCCTCGGCAACGCGGTCACGCCCGGCAAGGGATACACCGACGGCCCGTTCCAGACCGAGTCCGAGCTGCGCGACCTCGTCGACATGGCCGGTGACTCCGACGTCATCGAGGCCGACGAGCGCGAGATGATCCACTCGGTCTTCGAGCTCGGCGACACCCTGGCCCGCGCGGTGATGGTGCCGCGCACCGACATGGTCGTCCTCGACGCGGACAAGACGCTGCGCAGCGCGATGTCGCTCTTCCTGCGCTCAGGCTTCTCCCGCATCCCGGTCGTCGGCGAGGACAGTGACGACGTCCGTGGCCTGCTCTACTTCAAGGACGTCGCCCGCAGGCTCAACGCCGCCCCGGAGGACGGCCGCCACCCCGCCACCGAGGTCATGCGGCCCATGCACTTCGTGCCCGAGAGCAAGCCCGTCGACGACCTGCTGCGCGAGATGCAGCGCGACCAGAACCACTTCGCCATAGTCGTCGACGAGTACGGCGGCACCGCCGGCCTCATCACGATCGAGGACATCATCGAGGAGATCGTCGGTGAGATCGCCGACGAGCACGACCGTGAGGCTCCCGGCGTCGAGCAGCTCGAGGACGGCACCCTGCGGGTGCCGGCGTCGATGGACATCGACGACCTCGCCGAGCTCTTCGACGTCACCATCGACGAGGAGGACGTCGACACCGTCGGTGGCCTCCTCACGAAGGTGATCGGACGGGTCCCGATCGTCGGGTCGTCCGGTACGGTCGCTGGGCTGGAGCTGACGGCCGAACGCATGGCCGGACGCCGCCACCGCGTCGCGTCGGTCATCGTGCACCGGGCCTCGGTGCCGGAGGACGACGCGGCGTACACCGAGACGGAGGACGCCCATGGGCACCCAGGACGCTGACCCGACGCACGGCGACACCTCGGCCTCCGGGACGACCGACCGATCCGCCGACTACCGGGCCGGATTCGCCTGCCTCGTGGGGCGGCCCAACGCGGGCAAGTCGACGCTGACGAACGCGCTCGTGGGCCAGAAGGTCGCCATCACGAGCTCCAAGCCGCAGACGACCCGCCACACGATCCGGGGCGTCACGACGACCGCCACCGCCCAGCTGATCCTCGTCGACACCCCCGGTCTCCACAAGCCGCGGACCCTCCTCGGCCAGCGCCTCAACGACCTCGTCCGCGAGACCCTGCTCGAGGTCGACGTCATCGGCTTCTGCCTGCCGGCCGACCAGCGCATCGGTCCCGGCGACACCTTCATCGCCCACGAGCTCGCCGAGCTGCGCTCGGTCCGGCGCCGCCCGGTCGTCGCCATCGCGACCAAGGCCGACGCCGTCGACCGCGAACGGCTCGCCGAGCACCTCATCGCGATCGACCAGCTGGGGGAGTGGGACGCGATCATCCCGTGCTCCGCCGTCTCCGGGAGCCAGGTCGAGGAGGTGCGCGACGTCCTCGCGTCCTTCCTGCCCCGCTCGCCGCAGCTGTACCCCGACGGGATGCTCACGGACGAGCCCGAGATGGTCATGATCGCCGAGCTCGTGCGCGAGGCGGCGCTCGAGGGCGTGCGCGACGAGCTGCCGCACTCGCTCGCCGTCGTCGTCGAGGAGATGGTGCAGCGCGAGGGCCGGCCCGACGACAAGCCGCTGCTCGACGTGCGCGTCAACGTCTTCGTCGAGCGCCCCAGCCAGAAGGCCATCGTCATCGGACGCGGCGGGTCCCGGCTGCGCGAGGTCGGCACGAACGCCCGCAAGGGCATCGAGGCCCTTCTCGGGCAGAAGGTCTATCTCGACCTCCACGTCAAGGTGGCCAAGGACTGGCAGCGCGACCCCAAGCAGCTCCAGCGCCTCGGCTTCTGATCCAACGGACGTCGACCGCGCACGTTGCTGAGCCCAACGCTGCGGTGCCCGCTCAGCCGAGTGGAGTGCGTGCGTGGCGACGCCGGCGCACCGGGCTGGCACGAGTCCGCCTGTAGGCCGGCGTGCGGTCCTAGACTCCCGGCAAGGAGGCCGACATGTCTGAGACGGCTGCGCACGACCACGAGCTCGAGGTCCTCGAGGAGGACCAGACGGTGCCCCCACGTCCGGAGGAGCAGATCGCGGACGCCCGCGAGGAAGCCCCCGAAGCCGACGCATCTGACCCCACCTCCGCGCCGTGACGGAGGACCCCTGGGGACTCCACGAGCCACCTGCCACCGCCGAGGCGGACCTCGAGCCGCTTCCCGGGGTCCTTACCGAGATCCCTCAGGCGCTCGACTCAGGTGACCGGCTGCCCGCCCCCGAACTGGGGCACCTCGACGCGCCCGGATGGGCGGCGATGGGCTCGGACCGCGACGACGTCAACTACGGCGTCGTGGACCCGCCCGGCACACGCGGAGGTGTGGCGCACACCGGTCCGGACGGCATCCCGTATCCCTGACGAGACCCGTGTCTCACGATCCGGGCAGCGGTCCCGAGGGGTGGACGCGAACGGAGCACCCGGCATACGGTGAACAGGTGCGAGCGGTGAGCCTCCTTCTTCTCTGCCGCGGCGAGGCCTGACCCCGGCCCTCCTCGTCGCGGAGTTTCCCGTGTCCGGCCGGACACCGAGCGAAACGCAGACGAGAGAGTGACGCGATGATCCACCCCCAACAGACGTCGGGAATGCCGTTCCAGAAGTACGTCCCCTTCCACGAGCAGATCCCGTTCGAGCTCCCGGACCGCACGTGGCCGACGAAACGCATCGAGTCGGCCCCGCGCTGGTGTGCCGTCGACCTGCGCGACGGCAACCAGGCGCTCATCGACCCGATGAACTCCGAGCGCAAGCTCCGGATGTTCCAGCTGCTCGTGAAGATGGGCTACAAGGAGATCGAGGTCGGCTTCCCGTCGGCGAGCCAGACCGACTTCGACTTCTGCCGCGAGCTCATCGAGGGCGGACACATCCCCGACGACGTGACGATCCAGGTGCTGACGCAGTGTCGCGACCACCTCATCGAACGCACCTACGACGCGATCCGGGGCAGCAAGCAGGCCATCGTCCACTTCTACAACTCGACGTCGGCACTGCAGCGCAAGGTCGTCTTCGGCCTCGACCAGGACGGCATCATCGACATCGCGGTCCAGGCCGCGCGCCTGTGCAGGAAGCTCGAGGAGACGATCCCCGACACGACGATCTACTACGAGTACTCGCCGGAGTCCTACACCGGGACCGAGCTCGACTTCGCGATGCGGATCTGCAACGCCGTCGTCGACGTCATCGACCCGACGCCCGACCACAAGATCATCGTCAACCTGCCGGCGACCGTCGAGATGGCGACGCCCAACGTCTATGCCGACTCCATCGAGTGGATGATCCGCCACCTCGAGCGCCGAGAGTCCATCGTCGTGAGCCTGCACCCTCACAACGACCGCGGCACCGGTGTGGCCGCGGCCGAGCTCGGCTACCTCGCCGGCGCCGACCGTATCGAGGGCTGCCTCTTCGGCAACGGTGAGCGCACCGGCAACGTCTGCCTCGTCACGCTCGGGATGAACCTCTTCGGCCAGGGCATCGACCCGCAGATCGACTTCAGCGACATCGACGAGGTACGCCGCACCGTCGAGTACTGCAACCAGCTGCCCGTGGGCGAGCGCCACCCCTACGGCGGCGACCTCGTCTTCACCGCCTTCTCCGGCTCGCACCAGGACGCCATCAAGAAGGGCTTCGAGGCCATGGCGTCCGAGGCCAAGGAGAAGGGCACGGGCATCGACGACCTCGTCTGGGGCGTGCCCTACCTCCCGATCGACCCGCACGACCTCGGCCGCTCCTACGAGGCCGTCGTCCGCGTCAACAGCCAGTCCGGCAAGGGCGGCGTCGCGTACATCATGAAGACCGAGCACCAGATGGACCTGCCGCGCCGGCTGCAGATCGAGTTCTCGGGTGTCGTCCAGCGCGGTGTCGACCAGGACGGCGGAGAGGTCGCACCCGCCGACTTGTGGGCGAGGTTCCAGGACGAGTACCTCCCCGACCCGACTCGCGCGTGGGGTCGCTTCGAGCTCGTCAACGTCGTCACCGACTCGACCGTCGACGGGGCGAGCACGATCGAGGCGACGGTCCGCGACGGCGGCGGGTCCCTGACCGTCACCGGCACGGGGAACGGCCCGATCGCGGCGTTCGTCGACGCCCTCTCGACCGTCGAGGGCACCCCTGACGTCCGCGTCCTCGACTACGCCGAGCACGCCCTCTCTGCTGGTGGGGACGCCCGCGCCGCGGCCTACGTCGAGTGCGCCGTCGGCGACCGCGTCCTCTGGGGCGTCGGCGTCGACCCGTCGATCGTCACGGCGTCCATCAAGGCGATCGTCTCGGCCGTCAACCGCGCCCACCGTGACGCCGTCCCGGCCGCCTGATCGGACGCCTGATCGGACGCCCATGCGGGTGGGGTAGCGTCTGGCGCCATGGAGTCCCCGGTCGGTCGAGCACTGCTTCGACTGGCCGGGGTCTCTCTCGTAGCGGTCGCCGTCGTCGGTCTCGTCGCGCCCCGACCCGTCAACGTCGAGCACCGCTGGCAGGTGGTGGTGCCCGTCACGCTCGGGCTGCTGCTGCTCGCTGCGGTCGTCCGCTTTCCCGGGTGGGCGAAGCGGCGCTGGGTGCCTCTGGTGATCGCGGTCGGCGGAGGCGTCGTGGCGACGCTCGTCGGCCTCATGACGCGCTACCGCTACGGCTGGGATGCGCGGCTCGTGATGGGCATGGCGCGCCGCCTCCAGGCAGGGCAACCGCTCAGCCAGGGGGAGTACGACTACCTCTCCCTCTACCCCAACAACCTCCCACTGCTCGCCATCGACAAGATGGGCGTCGCTGTGGGACAGGCATTCTCGCTCGCACCCGACGCCGTCCTCATCACGCTCAACGGGATCTGTGTGGGCCTGACGCTGTACGCCGTCCATGACCTCGTCGTGCGCGTGGCGGGTCGAGGTCCTTCCGTCGGGGCCCAGCTCGCGACCCTCGTTCTCGTCGGCACGAGCCCGTGGCTGGCGGTGCCCTACACGGACTTCTACGCGATGCCGTTCGTCGTCGGGGGAGTGGCCCTGGCCGTCCGGGCCATGACCCCGCGGCCGCGCACCGGACGAGTCGTCCTGTGGCTGCTCGCGGTCGCGTCGGTCACGGTGGCCTACTCCATCAAGACCACGCCGGTCGTCATCGCCATCGCGGCGGTCCTGACGGCCGTCGTGGCGATCTTCGACCACGACCTCCTCCCCGCCCGCCGCGCGCGCGTCATCGTCGCCTGCGCGGCCTCCGCCCTCGCGTTCGTCGTCCTCGGGGTGGGCCTGGGCGCTGCGGCCACGACGGCCTCCGGCGTCGACTCCACGCGCATCGACACCGCGGTCTCGCCCCCGATCCTCTGGTGGGTCGCGCTCGGCGCCGACGAGCAGCACTCGCGCACCGGGGCGGTCGCCTACGGGGCGTACTCACGGGAGATGGTCCACGCCCTGGCGGGGCGCAGCCAGGCCGAGATGAAGGCGTATGCGGCAGGCGTCCTCGCAGACAGGTGGGCCGAGCGAGGTCTCGGCGGCACGCTCGCCTTCTACGGCAGCAAGGCGGCCTGGAACTGGGGCGACGGGATGTTCTGGGCGTGGGGCGAGGGCCCCGACTCGCTGCCCGGCACGCTCGCGCCGGCGACCGGCGTGACCGGGATCGTCCACGACCTCAACGGCTTCCACGGGGCGGCCTACCAGCTTCGGGCCGACGTGAGCCAGGCGCTGTGGCTGGCCGTGCTGCTCGTGGCCGGCATCGGGCTGCTTCGGGCGCCCTACCGGCGGGAGACGCTCCTCGTCGCGGCCTCGGTGCTCGGCATCGCTGCCTTCACGCTCGTGCTCCAGGGACGGTCGCGCTACCTCTTCGCGTTCGTCCCCCTCGTCGTGGTGCTGGCCGCGATGGTCCACGCCTGGCTCCCGGTCCCGAGGCGAGCGCGACGCCTCGGTCGCCGAACTGGCTGAGCCGTCCGCCCTGTCGGTCAGTCGATCGAGTCGGCGAGGACGGCGTCGACGGCGGCCAGCGCCGCCGCGTCGCCGTCGCGCGTGATCTCGCTCTCGACCGGACGGTTCCAGAGCCAGCAGTCGATGTCGGCCGCGGACCCGCTGATCTCGGCTGCTGCGGCATCGTCCGGTCCGTCGCTGACGAGGAAGCGCTGCACGTCGATCTCGTCGCCGTGCCACGTGCCGGTGATGCGCACGGGGGTGACCGTCCAGGCGTGCATGGCATCGACCGTCGCGATCGTCACCGGCGCCGAGACCGGCACGTGCGTCAGGTCGGGCTCGGGCTCGTGGCCGCGCATGATCCGCAGGGCCTCGTCGATGCCGTCGGCGGCGAGCCGGCAGTCGAGCGGTGTCCGTTCACCGACCGTGAGCTCGGCGTCGACGCGATGCACCATCGCCTCGTGGGCCTG
Source organism: Terrabacter sp. Ter38 (assembly GCF_024519435.1). Classification (GTDB taxonomy): domain Bacteria; phylum Actinomycetota; class Actinomycetes; order Actinomycetales; family Dermatophilaceae; genus Terrabacter. Next base: position 409,080 of record NZ_JALJRZ010000001.1, on the reverse strand, counting down.
ACGTCGGCGGATGTAGCCGGCGGTCCTGTCGTCGTCGTACCACATCCAGAGCGGGGTCTCGGGCGCGAGCTCGCCGAGCACCCGGTGCAGCCGCTCGCTCGAGCGGTCGAAGAAGGCGAGCAGCCCGGCGCGGTCGCCCGGACGCTCCTCACGGGTCGCGTTCATCCCGTCGAGCTCGGCTGGGTCGGTGAGCCCGCGCTCGGCGATCTCGCCCCAGAACCACTGCACCTCACCGAGGTGCCACAGCAGGTCGTCGGCGTCCCAGTCGGGACACGTCGGCACCCGGGCCTCGGCTGGTGCCGACGCGAGCACCGTCCGGAAGCGGGCCGAGTCGGCCGCGAGGTGGTCGAGGAACGGCAGGGGGCCACCTGAACGGCTGGACGGCATACGTGGGTCTCCTGTCAGCGAACGCCGGCTACGCGGAACTGCACCGAGATGCGCGGCCCCATCGGTTCGGACGTCTTCGGGACCGCGTGGTCCCACGTCCGCTGGCACGTGCCGCCCATCACGACGAGGTCACCATGTCCCAGGGGATAGCGCAAGCTCTTTGTCGTCGAGCCGGGGATCGGCCCGCCGTCACGGGGACGCAGGGCGAGGGTGCGAGCGGAACCGAGCGAGAGGATCGCGATCATCGTGTCGCTGTCGCGCGAGCGCCCGACGCGGTCGCCGTGCCAGGCGACGCTGTCGCGACCGTCGCGGTAGAGGCACAAACCGGCCGTGACGAACGGCTCGCCGAGCTCGGGCGCGTAGTGCCGGCTCAGGGCGTCGCGGGCCTCGACGAGCATCGGGTGGGGCAGCCTCTCGTCGCCGCCGTAGAACTTCGTCAGCCGGGGTACGTCGACGACGGAGTCGTACATCTGCCGGCGCTCGGCGTGCCAGGGCACGTCTCGCAGCAGGGCCGTGAGGAGCTCGTCGCCGGCCGCGAGCCAGCCGGGTCGGACATCGACCCACGCGCCGTGGGCCAGGTGGTGGCGGGTCTTCCCCGTGCCCACGTCGCGCAGCGTCATCGCGTCGGTGAGGTCGAGGAGCGAACCCTGGAGAGAGAGGTCCATGGCCCCACGATAGCCCAACCGTCGAACGGGTGTTCGAATGGTGGAGGTGTTTCGTGTCGACCCCGTGGACACCGGCGCGTGCGGTGCCGCCGAGGCCCGGCGGGGGAGAGAATGGGCGCATGCCCCTCTACCGTGACGAGGCGATCGTCCTGCGCACCCACAAGCTGGGCGAGGCCGACCGCATCATCACGATGCTGACCCGCACGCGCGGTCGGGTCCGCGCCGTCGCCAAGGGGGTGCGACGTACGAAGTCGCGCTTCGGGTCGCGCCTCGAGCCCGGCATGGTCATCGACGTGCAGTGCTACGAGGGTCGCAACCTCGACACCGTCACGCAGGTCGAGACCCTGGCGCCCTACGGCGACGCCATCGCCCGCGACTACATCGCCTACACGTGCGCCACCTCGATGCTCGAGACGGCGCTGCAGCTCACCGAGGAGCACGAGCCCCAGACGCAGCAGTACCTCCTGCTCGCCGGCGCGCTGCGCTCGCTCGCCGAGCGCACCCACGACGCCGGGCTCGTCCTCGACGCCTACCTGCTGCGCTCCCTTGCCGTCGCCGGCTGGGCGCCGAGCTTCGTCGACTGCGCGAAGTGCGGAGCCCCGGGCCCCCACCGGGCCTTCAACGTCCAGGCCGGCGGCGCCGTGTGCTCCGTATGCCGTCCGCCCGGCTCGAGCGCTCCTGCCCCCGAGACCTTCGAGCTGCTCGCGTCACTGCTGACCGGCGACTGGGACGTCGCGGACGCCAGCGACGAGCGCTGCCGTCGACAGGGCAACGGTCTCGTCTCCGCCTTCCTCCAGTGGCACATCGAGCGAGGGCTGCGGTCGCTGCGCCTCGTAGAGCGTGCCTGACCCAGTCCGAACGCGCCCGAGCCAGCAGCGAACCCGATCCCGACCGACCGGAGACCCATGTACGCCAAGCCCTTCCCGCACCCGTCCGGCGCCACCCCGCCCGCCATCGCGGCCGGCCTGCTGCCCAAGCACGTCGCGATCGTGATGGACGGCAACGGCCGCTGGGCCAACGCGCGAGGACTCCCGCGGACCAAGGGCCACGAGGCGGGGGAGGCGTCGCTGCTCGACGTCGTCGCCGGAGCCATCGACATCGGCGTGACCCACCTGTCGGCCTACGCGTTCTCGACGGAGAATTGGCGGCGTTCTCCTGACGAGGTGCGCTTCCTCATGGGCTTCAACCGCGACGTCATCCGCCGCCGACGCGACCAGCTCCACGAGTGGGGCGTGCGGATGCGTTGGGTCGGACGCGCGCCGCGCCTGTGGCGCTCGGTGATCAAGGAGCTGGAGATCGCCCAGGAGCTGACGCAGCACAACACCGGGCTCACCCTCTACTTCTGCGTCAACTACGGCGGTCGTGCCGAGATCGCCGACGCCGTGCAGCGGATCGCCCACGACGTCAAGGACGGTCGCCTCCGACCGGGCTCGGTCGACGAGAAGACGATCAAGCGCTACCTCGACGAACCGACGATGCCCGACGTCGACCTCTTCGTGCGCAGCTCCGGCGAGCAGCGCACGAGCAACTTCCTGCTGTGGCAGTCGGCCTACGCCGAGATGGTCTTCCAGAACCGGCTGTGGCCCGACTACGACCGTCGCGACCTCTGGGCCGCCATCGAGGAGTACGTCGACCGCGACCGCCGCTACGGCGGAGCCGTCGACATCCCGACGACCGCCCCCTGATCCACGACGGCAGGAGCCACCCTGTCGGGTCGACGCCATCCTGGTGCCCTCGACGCGGGCCGCAGACGCGTGGGGGGTGTGTACGGCTCCGCACCGTCGGGCTGGGCCGCCCTCGTGGCACGGAGCCATCCGCCTGCCGGTGGCTCGCCACCGCCAAGGTGGCGTCGGGCGTCGAGGATGGCGTCAGCTGCCGGCGGCCGTGCAGTCGGCGCAGGTGCCGAAGATCTCGAGGGTGTGCGTCACGCCGCTGAAGCCGTGGTCGCTCGCGACCTTGTCGGCCCATCTCTCGACGGCGGGACCCTCCACCTCGACGGTGCGACCGCAGGCGCGGCACACGAGATGATGGTGGTGGTGGGTCGAACAGGCCCGGTAGACAGCCTCGCCGTCGTCGGTGCGCAGCACGTCGACGGTGCCCGCCTCGACCATCGACTGGAGCGTCCGGTAGACCGTCGCCAGCCCGACGCCGGCCCCCGCGTCGCGGAGCCGGGCGTGCACCGTCTGGGCGGAGGTGAAGTCGTCGGAGCGCTCGAGCAGCTCGGCAACGGCCACCTGCTGCCGGGTCGGCTTGCGTGAGGTCGCCGCGGAGCTCGAGGTGTTGGTGCCGCTGATCATGTTCTCGATCCTGTCGTCGGGCCGGAGGTCGTGCCGGCCGGGCCCGTGCTCGCCGTCTCCGGGCCTCGCGGTGCGGGGTGGTCCTGGTGGACGCCGTGCTCGTCGTAGTGGCCCTCGTGGGCGGCGTGCAGGTGCCCGTCGTGGACGTAGTCGACGTGGTCGCCGTGGGTCACCGCGGGATGCCCGCACTCGGCGCCGTGCTCGTGCTCGTGGGTCTCGGCGACGTCGTGCTTCCTCCCGCCGACTCTGGCCATCACGCTGGTGACGACGGCGGTGACGACGAAGAGCGCCACGGCGAGCAGGACGATGGTGCCACCGGACGGCGTGTCGAGCGGGTAGGAGAGCGCGACGCCGCCGACCGAGGAGACGAGACCGAAGGCGATGGCCCACCGGACGCCACCGCTGAACGACCGTGCGACGAGCTGGCTCGCCGCGTTGGGCACGATCATGAGCGCACTGATGAGCAGCAGCCCGACGACGCGCATGGCGACGACCACCGTGGTCGCGGTGAGCACGGCCAGCACGATGTTGAGCGTGAGCACGGGCAGGCCCACGGCGCGGGCGTACTCCTCGTCGTTGGCCACCGCGAAGAGGCGCGGGCGAAGTGCCCACGTGGTGACGGAGATGAGCAGGGCCAGTCCGGCGAAGACGTAGAGGTCGGTGCGTTGGGTCGTCAGGATCGACCCGAAGAGGTACTTCATGAGGTTCGCGGGAGTGCCGCTCGGGGACTTGCTGATGATGACGACGCCGCCGGCGATGCCGCCGTAGAAGATGACCGCGAGCGCCACGTCACCGTTGGTGCGGCCGCGGGCCCGGAGCAGCTCGATGACGACGGCGGCGACCACGGCGGCCAGGAGCGCCGTCAGCACGGGCGCGGTCCCGGAGACCAGGCCGATCGCGACGCCGGCGAGGGCGACGTGCCCCATGCCGTCACCGATGAGCGAGAGCCGGCGCTGGACGAGGAAGATCCCGACCATGGGGGCGACGGTGCCCACGAGGAGCGCGGCGATGAGCGCCCGCTGCATGAAGTCGACGGAGAGCAGGTCGATCACGGACGGCTCCTGTCGGTGTGGTCGACGTCGAGCGGGCCGTGGCCCAGCGACGGGTGGTGCCCGTCGAGCTCGAGGTCGTGGTGGTGGCTGTCGTGGTCGTGGTGCACGGTGTCGCGCGCTGCGGAGTACGCCTTCGGTGTCCCGTCGAAGCGGATGCGTCCGCCGTCGATGACGACGATGCGGGTCAGCAGTCGCTCGAGGGCCCCGAGCTCGTGCGTGACGATGACCATGGTGACGTCTCGCTCGACGAGGCGGTCGAGGACGTCGGCGAGCACGTGCTGGTTCGCCGCATCGACCCCGGCGGTGGGCTCGTCCATGATGAGGACCTCGGGCTGCCCGGCGAGGGCGCGTGCGATGAGGACCCGGCGCTGCTGGCCGCCCGACAGCGTGCTCACCTCGGTCGCGGCGCGGTCGGCGAGGCCGACGACGTCGAGCGAGCGGGCCACGATCTGCCGATCGGTGGCGCGGAGCCGGCCGAGCCAGCCGATGCGGGGGAGTCGTCCCGTCGCGACGATCTCCTCGGCGGTCGCCCGGACCGACGCCGAGAGGGTGTGCCGTTGCGGCACGTAGCCGAGCCGGGCCCGGTCGTGGAACTCGGCACTGTCGGTCCCGAAGAGCGTCACGGTGCCGCCCACCCGCTCGTTGAGGCCGAGCACGCCCTTCATGAGCGTCGACTTGCCCGACCCGTTCGGTCCGACGATCGCCACGATCTCACCCTTGCGGATGGACAGGTCGACGTCGCTGAGCACGGCGCCGTCTCCGTAGCCGAAGCTGGCGCCCCGCAGGGTGAGCACCGCGTCCGACGGTGCGACATCCCGGGACACGAGCGGTGCGGACCTCATGAGCACTCCTGACCGTCACGCAGGGCCACGAGGTTGCTCCGCATGACCTCGAAGTAGTCGGTGCCGACCGACGCGCTCGTGATCCCCTCGATGGGGTCGAGCGTCGCGACCTTCGCTCCGGTCGACTCCGCGACCGTCTGCGCGAAGTGCGGCTCGACGAGCGTCTCCTGGTAGATGGTCGTCACGCCGGCAGACCTCACGAGGTCACCGACGGCCTTGAGGGCTGCCGCGCTCGGCTCGGCCTCGGGCGAGACGCCGGTGATGCCGCGCTGGTGGAAGCCGTAGCGCGCCGCGAGGTAGCCGAAGGCGGCGTGGCTCGTGACGAGCTCCTTGACCGTGCACTGGCGCAGGCCCGTCCGCATCTCGTCGTCCAGCTCGGAGAGCTTCTCGACGAAGACCGCGGTGTTCTTCGCGTAGGTCGCGGCGTTCTCCGGGTCGTCCGCGGACAGGCGCGCGCTGATGGCCTGCGCCACGGCCGCGTAGCGCGACGGGTCCAGCCAGAAGTGGGGGTCGTCCGCCCCGTGGTCGTGCCCGTCGTGCCCGTCGCCGGCCTCGCTGGGGCCGTTGGGGTCGGTCTCGGTGCCCGACTCGTCGGCGTGGTCGCTGTCGTCCGTCGACGCGGGCATGAGCCTCGCGACGTCGGCGACGTCGAGCACCTTGGCGGCGTCGACGAGCCCGACGGCCTCGTCGACCGCCGGCTGGAAACCGTCGGCGTAGACGACGAGGCGCGCCTTCGTCATGCCGCCGATGTCCTGGGGCGCGAGCTCGAGGTCGTGCGGTTCGGCGCCGGGCTTCGTCAGGACGGTCACGGGGAGCCTGCCGCTGGTGATCTGCTGCGTCGCGAACTGGATGGGGTAGAAGGACGTGACGATCGAGCCGTCCGCGGAGCCGGCGCCGGAACCGGTGTCCGAACCGCTCTGGCAGGCGGCCGTCGTGAGCGCCAGTGCCGTCGCGGTGAGGATCGCGGACACGGCTCGGCGTGGGGGAGCGGAGGGCATGGCACCCATCATTCTCAAAGTGAGAATGATTGTCAAAACCGTTCTCGTGAAGGGGCTGACCGGTCAGCCGGCCGGGACGATCCTCACCACCGCGACAGCCACGGCCAGCACGAGCACCGCCATCCGCATCAGTCGCTCTGGCAGGGTCAGTCGCTGCCACGTGAGGAAGAGCAGCCAGCCGACGAAGGCTGCGACGACGAGGAAGGCGATGCCACCCCACGGGCGGGGAGCGAGGATACCGAGCGCCAGCAGGACGACGAGGGCGCCGAACGCGACCGGACGCGGGACGGCGTTGAGCCGCTCCACCCACGGGTAGGAGGCGTGCTCGAGACGGGAACGGAAGCTCAGGGCCACGCGACGAGCCTAGGGGACGCGACGGCATACCCCGGCCGCGTGGCAAAGCAGTGGCGCCGGCCCGATAACCTGTCCCGCATGGCCAAGCAGACATCCATCGTGGACACCGTCGTCAGCCTCTGCAAGCGCAGGGGCTTCGTCTTCCCGAGCGGCGACATCTACGGAGGCACGCGGTCTGCCTGGGACTACGGCCCGCTCGGCGTCGAGCTCAAGGAGAACATCCGCCGGCAGTGGTGGAAGTCGATGGTGACGAGCCGCGACGACGTCGTCGGCCTCGACTCCTCGATCATCCTCCCGCGCGAGACGTGGGTCGCCTCGGGCCACGTCGGCACCTTCACCGACCCGCTCGTCGAGTGCCTCAGCTGCCACAAGCGCCGCCGCCAGGACCACCTCCAGGAGGCGCTCGCCGAGAAGAAGGGCATCGAGGATCCCGACTCGATCCCGATGTCCGACATCGTGTGCCCCGACTGCGGCACCAAGGGCCAGTGGACCGCGCCGCGCGAGTTCAACATGATGCTCAAGACCTACCTCGGCGTCATCGAGGACGAGTCGGGCCTGCACTACCTGCGCCCCGAGACCGCCCAGGGGATCTTCGTCAACTTCAACAACGTCATGCAGGCCTCGCGCAAGAAGCCGCCGTTCGGCATCGCCCAGACCGGCAAGAGCTTCCGCAACGAGATCACGCCGGGCAACTTCATCTTCCGGACCCGCGAGTTCGAGCAGATGGAGATGGAGTTCTTCGTCAAGCCGGGCGAGGACGACGAGTGGCTCCAGTACTGGCTCGAGGAGCGCACCCGCTGGTACGTCGACCTCGGCATCAACCCCGACAACCTGCGTCACTTCGAGCACCCCGCCGACAAGCTCTCGCACTACTCGAAGCGCACCGTCGACATCGAGTACCGCTTCAACTTCGTCGGCTCGGAGTGGGGCGAGCTCGAGGGCATCGCCAACCGCACCGACTTCGACCTGTCGACGCACAGTCAGCACTCGGGCACCGACCTCGTCTACTTCGACCAGCAGACGGGCGAGAAGTACACCCCGTACGTCATCGAGCCGGCGGCCGGTCTGTCGCGCTCGCTGATGACGTTCCTCGTCGACGCGTACCACGAGGACGAGGCGCCCAACACCAAGGGCGGCGTCGACAAGCGCGTCGTGCTGCGCCTCGACCCGCGCCTCGCGCCGGTCAAGGCCGCGGTGCTGCCCCTCTCGCGGAACGCCGACCTCTCGCCCAAGGCCCGCGACCTCGCGGCCACGCTGCGCAAGCACTGGAACATCGACTTCGACGACGCCGGGGCCATCGGCAAGCGCTACCGCCGCCACGACGAGATCGGCACGCCGTTCTGCATCACCGTCGACTTCGACACGCTCGAGGACCACGCCGTGACGATCCGCGAGCGCGACTCGATGGCCCAGGAGCGCGTCGCCCTGGACCAGGTCGAGGGCTACCTCGCGCAGCGCCTCATCGGCTGCTGACGCCGCCCCACGGCACCGCCGACGTATGCCGTCCGCCCACCCGGGCGGGCGGCACACGTCCGTCCCGGGGCGACGTGACCGCCGCTCGACCTGACGTCGAGCGGGACCGGCCCCGGCGCCGTCGACCTCCATGCCTCACCGGGTCCGACCCGGGCGCCCCCCGTCCGGGATCGGCGGCATACTGCTGGCATGGTCGAGCCCGAGGTGCTGCGCGCGACGCCCGGTGACCGGGCGCGGGCGGCGGCTGACGCGCTCGGCGACGAAGTGCTGACGTCATGGTGCGCCGACCTGCTCGCCGGACGTGCGGCCTGGGGCGACCCCGATCTGCCCGACATCGGCTGGGTCGGCGGCCGTATCGCGTTCGGCTGGGGGTCGCCCGACCACCTCGACGACGCCACCCGCTACTGGTCCCGGGTGTGGGCGGCACGCACCTTGCTCTACGTCTGGTCGGACCGATGCACCCCGGATGTCGTTGCAGGACTGGATGATCCGGCATGGCGGGTCCGTGAGATGTGCGCCAAGGTGGCCGCCCGCTGGGAGGTCGGCCCCGCAGCCGAGACCTGCGCGGACCTCGTCACGACCGATGACGTGCCAAGGGTTCGAGCCGCGGCCGCGCGGGTGCTCGGCGCCGTGGGGGAGGCCGAGGACGCCGAGGCGCTGCACGAGGCCGTGGACGACCAGGACGAGTCCGTGCGCGTGGCGGCCGCCCGAGCACTCACCACCCTCGAACGCCGCCTCGATCGCCATCTGTGAACCACGGGGGCGGACGGCAAGCCTGTCATCTCGTCGGATCCTGCTCCCGAAAACGGAGCAGGATCCGATAGGGAGGCTCCGGGACCTATCCGGCGGGGACTCGGATCCTGCTCCCGAAAACGGAGCAGGTTCCGATAGGCGAGCTCCCGGACCATCCGGCGGGGACTCGGATCCTGCTCCCGAAAACGGAGCAGGATCCGATAGGCGAGCTCCCGGACTCATCCGGCGGGGACTCGGATCCTGCTCCCGAAAACGGAGCAGGTCGCGAGCTGGTCAGCCGGGGGAGTGGCCGGTGGCGACCGGGCGTGCAGGGTCGCGGATCCACTCGCTCCAGGAGCCGGGGTAGAGCACCGTGTCGACGCCGAGCTCGGCGAGCGCGAGCATCTCGTGGGCCGCGGTCACTCCCGAGCCGCAGTAGACACCGACGAGACCGTCGCCCCCGTCGTGACCCGCACGCACCCGGCCCCAGTGCTCGGCCAGGTCGCGCCGGAACGTGCCGTCGGCCGTGACCCAGGCGGTCGTGGGGCTGTTGACCGCTCCCGGCACGTGCCCGGCGACGGGGTCGATCGGCTCGGTGTCGCCGGCATAGCGTTCCGGGGCGCGCGCGTCGAGGAGCAGCCCGTCGCGGGCCACGGCGGCCGCACCGGTGGCGTCGAGCGTCGGCAGGTGCCCCGGCCGCACCACGACGTCGCCGTGCCGGTCGGCGGGTTCCTGGGTCGAGACGGGAAGTCCGGCCGCCAGCCACGCGGCGTACCCCCCGTCGAGCACGCGGACGTCGGGGATGCCCACCCAGCGAAGCACCCACCAGGCGCGCGCGGAGGCATACGACTCCTTGCCGTCGTAGGTGACGACGCGGGTGTGCGCCGTGATGCCGGCGCGGCGGAGCAGCGCCTCGACGACACCGGGGTCCGGGAGCGGGTGGCGCCCGCCGTCCCCGGGGGGAGCGGCGAGCTCGGTGTCGAGGTCGACGAAGTAGGCGCCGGGCACGTGGCCGGTGTCGTAGTCCGCCCGGCCCGCGGGCGTGTTCGCCGTCGTCAGGGCCCAGCGCACGTCGAGCACGACGACGTCCTCGATCTCGTGGGCGAGCTCGGTGGCGGTGATGAGGTGGGTCACCGGGCCATCGTGGCATCCTCACCGTGTGCGTGCTCACCTGGTCCTCGTGCACGGGTCGCGCCTGTCGAGCACCCAGTGGGCGCCCCAGGTGCCGCTCCTGCGCGACCACGTCGACCTGAGCCTCGTCGACCTGCCCGGGCACGGCGCCCGCGCGGACGAGGACTTCACGCTCGCGCGGTGCGTGGACGTCATCGGCGAGGCGGTGGGAGCCGTCCCCGCCGGGAGCCCGGTCGTGCTCGTCGGCCACTCGCTCGGCGGCTACGCCGCGATGGCGTATGCCGCCGCCCGGCCCGACACGCTCGGCGGCCTCGTCCTCGCCGGGTCCAGCGCGGTCCCGACCGGTCCCGGAGCCGCCGTCTACCGCGGGGTGGCGGCGCTGACGGACCGACTCGGCCCCGAGCGGATGACGCGCGTCAACGACCGCGTCCTGCATCGCCTCTACCCACCCGATCGCATCGACCCGGTCATCGCCGGTGGCTACTTCTTCGCCCCGACGGCAGCGGCGTGGCGCGAGGTCATGGCGCTGTGCCGGCCCTCGATGCTCGAGCACGTGCACTGTCCGGTGCTGCTCCTCAACGGCCAGTTCGACCAGCTGCGGATCGGGGCCCGGGCCTACCTGCGCGCGTGCCCGAGCGCGCGCGAGGAGATCGTCCGCAGGGCCGGGCACCTGTCCGGCCTCGACCAGCCCGTGGCCTTCGCCGACGCCCTGCTCCGCTTCACGCGCAGGGTCACCGATTCGGCCGAGCGCGCCTGATCGGGGACAATCGAGCCCGTGACCGACGTGATGACCCCCGTGACGCAGGCTGGTGAGGCCGCCCGCACCGACACGAACGGCGCCGTGCTGCCCCCGCTGCGCATCGGCCGCCACGTCATCGAGTCACCCGTCGTGCTCGCGCCGATGGCCGGCATCACGAACCGTGCCTTCCGCCGGCTGTGCCGCGAGTACGGCAACGAGGGCCGCGCGATCGGCGGCGCCAGCGGCGCGACGAGCCTCTACGTCAGCGAGATGATCACCTCTCGCGCCCTCGTCGAGCGCACCCCCGAGTCGATGCGCCTCATCGAGCACGACCCCGACGAGAACCCCCGCTCCATCCAGCTCTACAGCGTCGACCCGGCCACCGCGCGCGCCGCCGCCCGGATGCTCGTCAGCGAGGACCGGGCCGACCACATCGACCTCAACTTCGGCTGCCCCGTCCCGAAGGTCACCCGCAAGGGTGGCGGTTCCGCCCTGCCGTGGAAGAAGGACCTCTTCAAGGCCATCGTCGGCGCCGTCGTCGAGGAGGGCGCCAAGCGCGACATCCCGGTCACCGTCAAGATGCGCAAGGGCATCGACGACGTCCACCTCACCTACCTCGACGCGGGCCTGACCGCCGAGGCCGAGGGCGTCGCGGCCGTCGCCCTGCACGGTCGTACCGCCGCACAGGCGTACTCGGGCACGGCCGACTGGAGCGCCATCCGGATGCTCAAGGAGACCGTGACGAGCATCCCCGTCCTCGGCAACGGCGACATCTGGTCGGCCGAGGACGCCGTGCGCATGGTCCGCGAGACCGGCTGCGACGGCGTCGTCGTCGGTCGCGGCTGCCTCGGTCGGCCGTGGCTCTTCACCGACCTCGCGGCGGCGTTTGCCGGCACCTCGGCACGAGTGACGCCCACGCTGGGAGAGGTCTCGGAGACGTTGCGCAAGCACACGGCATACCTCTGCGACTTCTACGGCGAGGAGGATCGGGCCTGCCGCGACATCCGCAAGCACATCGCGTGGTACCTCAAGGGATTCCCGGCCGGCTCGACGATCCGCAACTCGCTCGCGCTCGTCGACTCGATGGCAGCACTCGACCGCTTGCTCGCGACCCTCGACCCCGACCTGCCGTGGCCCGGTGAGGCCGCCGAGGGCCAGCGCGGGCGAGCCGGGTCGTCGCGCACCGTGGCGCTGCCCGACCGCTGGCTCGAGTCGCGCGAGCTGTCCGAGGAGCACCGCCGAACCATCGCCGAGGCCGAGCTGTCCGTCAGCGGCGGTTGAGCCTCACTTCAGCCAGACGCTGAGCGGGCCGATCCGCTCGCAGCCGGCCGCGACCGCCGCAGCGACGCTCGCGCCGGCCTCCCAGCCGACGAGGGGTATGCCGCCCACGACGTCACGTGCAGCGGCAGCGGCCGCGCCCCAGGCCCGCTCCACGTCGCCGTCGAGCGTGAAGACGTTGCCGAGGCCGGCGACGTCACCCGTCACGTTGACGATCGCCCCCGCGGCCACGGGAGACTGCGGGTCGTCGGACGCGCGCTGCGCCAGGAACGTGACACCGGGCACCTCGAGGAGCGAGGGTCGCAGGATCGCCTCGGCGTCGGGGTCGCTCGCCCACGCGCGCACCCATGCCGCCATCGCGTCGGGCGTCGTCACGCGTTGCCACCGGCCGGAAGGAGCGGGCATCGCCGGTCCGGAGGGGTCGAGCCAGACCCACTCGCCCACGACGAGCCGCGCGAAGTCCTCCATCGACAGGTCCAGACGCGACCACGAGTCCTTGACGGAGCAGCCGTCCGAGTCGTCGACGCGCGCGAGGACGTCGTACTCGCCGGTGTCCGGAGACAGCGTCACGGCGTCGGGGTAGTAGGGCGGCGTGCGCGTGGACGCCGTCCACCCCACGTCGTCGAGCGTGCACGCGACACCGTGGGAACGAGCCACGGCGTCGCACCAGAGGGCGTTGTTGCGGGCGGCGAGCAGGATCCGGTCGGTCACGGCAACGATCCTCCCAGCGTCGGTGGCCGGTGGCAGGATCGGGGCATGCGACAGGGCGGATCGGGCGAGCGGCCCGCGATCTTCTTCGACGACGCCGAGGACTTCCGGGCCTGGCTGCAGGTCCACCACGAGAGCGCCAGCGAGCTGTGGATGGGCCTCAACAAGAAGCACGTCGAGCCCCGCGGGCTGCAGTGGGCCGAGGCCGTGCGCGAGGCCCTCTGCTTCGGCTGGATCGACTCGATGGCCCAGCGCATCGACGAGGACACGGTGCGCCAGCGGTGGACGCCGCGCAAGCCGGGCAGCAACTGGAGCGCCATCAACATCAACGCCGTCGCGGAGCTCACGGCCGCCGGGCGCATGCGTCCGGCGGGCCTCGCTGCATTCGCCAAGCGGCGCGAGGACCGCTCCGGCGTCTACGCCTACGAGAACCGCGCGCTCACCTGGTCCGACGACTACGAGGCGATGCTGCGCGCCGACCTCCGCGCCTCGGCCTTCTGGGACGGCGCCACGCCTTCCTACCGCAAGCTCGCGACGAACTGGGTGCTCACGGCCAAGCAGGAGGCGACTCGCGACAAGCGCATGGCCGAGCTCGTCGACGACTGCTCACAGCTGCGCCTCATCAAGACACAGCGCTACGGCACCGAGCCGGCCTGGGTGCGACGCATGCAGGCCGAGCTCGGCTGAACCGCGGCGAGGTGGGATCGGGTCCGTGCCGCGTCAGACCCGGGTCAGCGCTTGGCCTTGGGCGGGATGATCTCGGTGTGGTCCTTGGCGGCGGACTTCGCGTGCTTGTCGGCACGCTTCTCCTTGAGCGATCTGGCCTTCGTGGACATGTGGGACTTCGGTGACTTGTCGCCCATGGCGCGCTCCTGAGTTCGGAAGCCTGAGCGGCTCCATCCCTGAAGTATGCGCCCGGGAGCGGCGCCGTGGTCGGCCGCGCCGCGCCGCATAGAGTTCCGGTGTGGGCTACGAGGGTCGGGACCGGGAGCGCTGGGTCGCGGAGGACCCTGCCCAGAAGCGCGCCGACCGTGACGACTTCGCCCGCGACCGGGCGCGAGTCGTGCACTCGTCGTCGCTGCGGCGGCTCGCCGCCAAGACCCAGGTGCTCGCCCCCGGGCACGACGACTTCGTCCGCAACCGGCTGACCCACTCGCTCGAGGTCGCACAGATCGGCCGCGAGTTCGGGGCCGCCCTCGGCTGCAACGCCGATGTCGTGGACACCGCCTGCCTGGCCCACGACCTCGGCCACCCGCCCTTCGGGCACAACGGAGAGATGGTCCTCGACGAGATCGCTTCGGGGATCGGCGGCTTCGAGGGCAACGCGCAGACACTGCGACTCCTGACGAGACTCGAGGCCAAACGCGCGCACCCCGACGGCACGTCTGCCGGGCTGAACCTGACGCGGGCGAGCCTGGACGCGACGACGAAGTACCCCTGGGCTCGCGGCGAGGGCCCTCACGAGACGCACAAGTTCGGCGTCTACCCGTCCGACCTGCCGGTCTTCGAGTGGATCCGCGACGGCGCGCAGGAGCAGCGGCGGTGCCTCGAGGCCGAGGTCATGGACTGGTCCGACGACGTCGCCTACTCCGTCCACGACGTCGAGGACGCCATCGCCTCGGGCTGGATCGACCCCCGGCTGCTCCACGCCCGCGACATGGCCGACGTCATCGACGTCGCGGGCCGCACCTACGCGCCAGACCTCGGCGCCGACGCGCTCGGGGCCGCGCTGGAACGCATCCTCGCGTCGGGAGCCGTGCCGACGGCATACGACGGCTCGCGGGGCGACCTCGCGCGCCTCAAGGACATGACGAGCAGGCTCATCGGGCACTTCGTGCTCGTCGTCGAGCAGGCCACGCGCGAGCGGCACGGCCCGGGAGAGCTGTGCCGCTTCGAGGCCGACCTCGTCGTGCCCGACGACACTCGCGCCGAGTGCTCCGTGCTCAAGGCGATCGCGAACCACTTCGTCATGACCACCGACGAGCGCCTCGCGATCATGTCGGGGCAGCGCGATGTCGTGCGCGCCGTCGTCGAGGCGTATGCCGCCGCGCCCGAGGAGCGGCTCGACGTGGCCTTCCGGCTCGACCACGAGGCGGCCGCCGACGACGGGGAGCGGCTGCGCGTCGTCATCGACCAGGTGGCCTCGCTGACCGACGTGCGCGCTCTGTCCCTCCACAGCCGGTGGTGCCGGTGACCGGCCGCACCCGGGCGAGCACCTAGAATCACGGATGGCGACAGGAGGCAGATGGCGGGGCTGATCAACAGCGAGGACATCGCGGCGGTCAAGGCGCGGTCGTCCATCGAGGACGTCGTGCGCGAGCACGTGACGCTCCGCTCCGCCGGTCCCGGGTCGCTCAAGGGCCTGTGTCCCTTCCACGACGAGAAGTCGCCGTCCTTCAACATCCGCCCGGCCGTCGAGGCGTGGCACTGCTTCGGCTGCGGCGAGGGCGGCGACGTCATCTCCTTCGTCCAGAAGGTCGACCACCTCAGCTTCTCCGAGGCCGTCGAGCGGCTCGCCCAGAAGCTCGGCATGGAGCTGCGCTACGAGAACGGCGACCGACCGCGCGAGGAGGGGCTCGGCCGGCGCAGCCGGCTCGTCGAGGCCCACCGCGTCGCGGAGGAGTACTACACCGAGCTGCTCCTCGGCAGCCCGGCCGCCCGTCAGGCCCGTGACTTCCTCCGCGCCCGGGACTTCAACAGCGAGCACGTCAAGCAGTTCGGGGTGGGTTTCGCGCCGCGCGGGGGAGAGGACCTCGTGCGCCACCTGCGTGCCAAGGGCTTCACCGACGACGAGCTCGTCACCGGCGGCATCGCCGGGCGCGGTGCGCGCGGGCTCTACGACCGCTTCCGCGGGCGTCTCGTCTGGCCGATCCGCGACATCACGGGCGACACCGTCGGTTTCGGCGCGCGCCGCATCTTCGACGACGACCGCATCGACGCGAAGTACCTCAACACGTCCGAGACGCCGATCTACAAGAAGTCGACCGTGCTCTACGGTCTCGACCTCGCCAAGAAGAAGATCTCGCAGGGCCGTCGGGCCGTTGTCGTCGAGGGCTACACCGACGTCATGGCCTGCCACCTCGCCGGCGTCGAGACGGCCGTCGCCACGTGTGGCACGGCCTTCGGTGCGGACCACATCAAGACCCTGCGTCGCCTCATGCGTGACGAGGCCGGTCTCGCCCCGGCCAGGGTGATCTTCACCTTCGACGGCGACGCCGCCGGCCAGAAGGCGGCCATGCGCGCCTTCGCCGACGACGAGAAGTGGACCTCGCAGTCGTTCGTCGCCGTCGAGAAGTCGGGCAAGGACCCGTGCGAGCTGCGTCAGGCCGGGGGAGACCCGGCCGTCCAGGCACTCATCGAGGACGCCGTGCCGATGTTCGAGTTCGCGGTGCGCACGACGATCAAGCGCTTCGACGTCGGGACGGCCGAGGGGCGCATCCAGGCCGTGCGCGCCGTCGCCCCCATCATCGCCTCGATCCGTGACCAGTCGCTCCGGCCGGAGTACACCCGCGAGGTGTCCGGGATGCTCGGGCTCGACGTCGAGCAGGTGGCGACCGAGGTGTCCCGGGCCGGCAAGATCAAGGTCGACGAGGACGCCCGAACGGAACGGAGCGACCGCGGGGACCGTGGCGACGGCCGGGACGACGCCGAACCGCACGTGGCCGACGGCGGAGGCATGCCGGTGCCCGACCGCCGCGACCCCGTCATCCACGCCGAGCGGCAGCTGCTCCAGGTTCTGCTCCAGTTCCCGGCGGTCTTCAAGCCGGGGGCCATCGACCTGCTGACCCCCGAGGCCTTCTCGGCGCCGGCGCACCGAGCGGTCTTCGACGGCATCCGCATCGCCCACCACAGCGGCGACCAGGGCAACGCCCGCGCCTGGACCTCGGCCGTCACCGAGGCCGCGCCGTCGCCCGTCGCCGGACTCGTCAGCGAGCTCGCCGTCGACACCCTGCCAACCCGGATGGACGCCTCGACCGGCCTGCCCACCTCGCGCTACGTCGACGAGCTCTTCGACCGGGTGCGCACCATCGCCCTGACCCGACAGATCGCCGACTCGATGAGCGAGATGCGCCGGCTCGACCACGCCGAGACACCGTCGCCCGAGCGCACGCGTGAGCTCGGCATCCAGCTGCAGACGCTCCAGCGCGAGCTCGCGGCGATCAAGGCGGGAATGGGCTGATGGCACTCTTCGAACGGCGGCGTCGGCCGGCCCTGCCCGCGGCCGTCCGCGCGGTCGTCGCACTCGACCCGGGCGAGCAGGTGCTCGCCTGGGCGCGCGACGAGACGACCGGCGCGCACGTCGTCGCCACGACCTACCACCTGGCACTCGTCGACGCCGAGGTCCGCCTCGTCTGGCGCCGACCCTGGCACGAGGCGGAGTCCGGCACGTGGCAGGGCGAGTCCTCCCGGCTCACGGTCACGTGGGTCGACCGGAGCGTCCCGGCGCACTGGCACCTGACGGAGCCCTCGCTGATCCAGCAGGCTCTGCGTGAGCGGCTCCAGGCGAGCGTCGTGCTCGCCGACGAGTTCCGCACCGCCGGGCGCCGCACGGTTCGGGTCGTGATCCGTCAGGACCTCGCCAGCGGTGCCCTGCTCGAGCAGACGATCCCGGGCAAGGGTGCCGATCTCGGCGACCCGCACGTGGCCCGCGAGGCCGCTCAACGCATGGCACGGCTGCGTTCCGAAGTGGGTCTCTGAGGGCTCCCGGCGGCGCGGTCTGACACGCTTCGAGAGGCTGGCGTCAACGCGCCGAACCCGATTTCTTGTCCGCCCAGATGCTTTGCTATGGTTGCGCAGCAGCATTCCCCTGTAGCTCAATTGGCAGAGCAGCCGGCTGTTAACCGGCAGGTTATTGGTTCGAGTCCAATCGGGGGAGCCAGCACGGAGAAGGGCCCCGACACCACCGGTGTCGGGGCCCTTCTCGTATGCCGATCGGCTCAGCGCCGGGCGTCGCCGGTGTGGACGCCTGCACCACCGATGCCGTCGGTGGGGGTGTCCACGGTGCCGGCCCCGGTGACACCGGTCGCCGGTGCTGCCTTGCGCGGACCGCGACCCCGACGGTTGAGCCGGCTCTCGACGCGACCGGCCAAGGTGCTGAGACCGAAGTTGAGCGCGATGAAGATGGCTGCGGCCAGGACGTAGGCGGGGAGGACCGTGGCGTAGGCCGTGCCCATGTCCCGCATGCTCTGGAGCAGCTCCGGATAGGTGATCGCCGCACCGAGCGCGCTGTCCTTGAGGATGACGACGACCTGGCTCACGAGGGCCGGCAGCATGGCCGTCAGCGCCTGTGGCAGCTGGATCGAACGCATTGTCTGCGGGGCCGTGAGACCGATCGAGAGGCCGGCCTCGGACTGACCGCTCGGCAGTGAGTACACGCCCGAGCGGACGAGCTCGGCGATGACGGAGCCGTTGTAGAGCGTCAGGGCGATGACGACCGCCATGAACGAGTTCAGGCTTGCGGCGAAGATGTTGTTGAAGGCGAAGAGCTGGAAGAGGAAGTACATCATCAGCAGCACCGGGACGGCCCGGAAGAACTCGACGATGATCCCGCTGACCCAGCGGATCGCGGCGTTCTGGGACAGCCGTCCCATGCCGAACAGGATGCCGAACACCATTGCGGCGACGATGGAGACCGCGGCCGCCTTGAGGGTGTTGAGCAGGCCTGGCACGACGTACGAGGTCCATACCTCGGGG
This sequence comes from Terrabacter sp. Ter38, assembly GCF_024519435.1. Classification (GTDB taxonomy): domain Bacteria; phylum Actinomycetota; class Actinomycetes; order Actinomycetales; family Dermatophilaceae; genus Terrabacter. Next base: position 390,730 of record NZ_JALJRZ010000001.1, on the reverse strand, counting down.
TCGACGAGCGGCGACCACAGCTCGGCGGTCAGCTGACCCTGGGCATTGAGCTTCCACAGCACGAGCGCGAGCGTCGCGACGAGGAGGACGACTCCGAACGCCGTCAGGATCGCGTGGCGACGACGGGCACGTGGGCCGGGGGCGTCGAAGAGGACGTTCTGGGCACTCATCGCTTCACCGCCAGTCGACGCGAGAGGGACGTGAAGAACACGCCGACGGGCAACGTCAGGATGACGAAGCCGAGCGCGAAGACGAGGAAGACGGCCACGCTCGCGGTCTCGTTCTCGATGATGACCTTCATGAGGGCCGAGGCCTCGGCGACGCCGATGACGGAGGCGACCGTGGTGTTCTTGGTCAGAGCGATGAGCACCGAGCCGAGCGGCGCGATGGCGCCGCGGAACGCCTGGGGGAGGATCACCTCACGCAGGCTCTGGCCGAAGGTCAACCCGATCGAGCGGGCCGCCTCGGCCTGGCCGAGTGGCACCGTGTTGAACCCACTGCGGATCGCCTCGCAGACGAAAGCCGCGTGGTAGACCGCCAGGGCCACGATGGCCCAGCGGATCGCGTTGTCGCGCAGTGACGTGGGCGAGCTGGGGTCGACGAGGCTCACCTCGAGGACGATCCCCACCCCCGCGAGCGAGAAGAACATGATGAGTGTCAGGGGGGTGTTGCGCACGATGTTGACGTAGAAGGCGCCGAGCCGGCGGAGCACCGCGACCGGGGACACCCGCATGATCGCAAGGACCGTGCCGATGACCAGTGCACCGATCGCCGAGAAGAACGTCAGCCGGATGGTCATCCAGAAGGCTTCGAGGATGTTGTATTTCTCGAGAATGTCGAGCATGTCCCTCCTTCACGCACAAGGGATCTGGCCCGCGCGAGCCGCGGCGCCGGCGTGGGGCGCCGCGGCTCGCGCGAGGAAGGAGTCAGGAGCAGGCAGCCGGGGTGGGCGGGTTGCCCGCGCCGGGCTTGTAGCCGGCCGGTCCGAGGTTGGCGTCGAGCGCCTTCTGCCACGAGCCGTCGCTGACCATCTTCTTGATGGCGTCCGTGACCTTCTGGCAGAGAGCGGTGTCGCCCTTCTTGAGGCCGATGCCGTAGTTCTCCTGGGAGAAGGGCTTGCCGACGACCTTGAACTTGCCCTTGTACTGCTCCTGCGCGGCGTAGCCGGCGAGGATCGTGTCATCGGTCGTCAGGGCGTCGACACCGCCGGTCTGGAGAGCGGGCAGGCACTCGGAGTACGTGCCGAACTCCTGCAGCTGCACACCGGGGTACTTGTCCTTGACCTTCTGGGCCGAGGTGGAGCCGGTGACCGAGCAGAGCTTCTTGCCGTCGAGACTGTCCGGGCCGGTGATCGACGAGTCGTCGGCGCGGACGAGGAGGTCCTGACCGGCGATGAAGTACGGACCGGCGAAGGAGACCTTCTCCTTGCGGGCGTCGGTGATCGAGTAGGTCGCGACGACGAAGTCGACCTGACCCGTCTGGATGAGCGTCTCGCGCTGGGCGCTCGGTGCCTGCACCCAGGTGATCTTGTCCTCGCTCGTGCCGAGCGCCTTGGCGACGTACTTGGCGACGTCGACATCGAAGCCGCTGTACTCGCTGCCCTTCTTCAGGCCCATGCCCGGCTGATCGAACTTGATGCCGATCTTGAGCCCGCTGTCGCCGCCGCCGCCGGTGGCGCTGGGCTGACCTGATCCGCACGCGGCGAGCGTGAGAGCCAGTGCCGCAGCCGCGGCCACTGCTCCGAGTCGTGCCTTCATCTGGGTTCCTCCCTGGTGGTTGCTCACGTCCCGCCACGTGCCGGACGTGCCCTGTCTTGGTTGGTTCAGTGGGTGAGGATCTTGCCGAGGAAGTCCTTGGCGCGCTCGCTCTTCGGGTGGGTGAAGAACTCCTGCGGCGTGCCGACCTCGACGATCTGGCCGTCGGCCATGAAGACGACCCGGTCGGCCGCCTTGCGGGCGAAGCCCATCTCGTGGGTGACGACGATCATCGTCATGCCCTCCTTGGCGAGCCCGACCATGACGTCGAGGACCTCGTTGACCATCTCCGGGTCGAGGGCCGAGGTGGGCTCGTCGAAGAGCATGACCTTGGGCCCCATGGCGAGGGAGCGCGCGATGGCGACCCGCTGCTGCTGTCCGCCGGAGAGCTGGGCGGGGTACTTGTCGGCCTGCGCCTCGACGCCGACGCGCTTGAGCAGGTCGGTCGCCTGCTGGTCCGCGTCGGACTTGGACTTCTTGCGGACCTTCATCGGTCCGAGCGTCACATTGTCGCGGATCGTCTTGTGCGCGAACAGGTTGAAGGACTGGAAGACCATGCCGACGTCGGCACGCAGCTGCGCGAGCGGTTTGCCCTCCTCGGGCAGTGCCGTGCCGTCGATCGAGATGGTGCCCGACTCGATGGTCTCGAGGCGGTTGATGGCGCGGCACAGCGTCGACTTGCCCGAGCCGGACGGCCCGAGGACGACGACCACCTCGCCCTTGCCGACGGTGAGGTTGATGTCGCGCAGCACGTGCAGGTCGCCGAAGTGCTTGTTGACGCCGTCGATGACGACCATAGGGTCGCGGGGCGGGTCCGGGGTGCGATCGCTCGGCGCCGCGGTGTCGGGGTTCACGTCGTCCATCCCGGAAACCTATCGGCTCCGGGGACCGCGGAGCACCCTCCGCGCCGAGCGTGCCCGAATCGTGAGGAGTGCCGAGGACGCACGCGCACCCGATCGTCTGCCGAAACAGGACCGGCAACCGTCGCCGGGTGGCCCCGCGCCACGCCTGAGGACGACTCAGGCGCCGCCCTCGGCCGCTGTCGTCGAGGAGGCGGTCGGCTGGCTGGTCGAGGTGTCGCCGGCCGAGGCGATCGCGGTCGCGACCTCCGTCGCCGTCTTGAGCACCTGGGTCGCCGTCGCGGTGACAGTCCCCGTCGACGTCGGGTCCACCACGACGGGGGCGTCCGTGGGATCGCTCGGAGACACCGACGACGGCGGCGGCGGGTCGCTCGGGGTCGTGCTCGACGGGTCGCTCGTCGTCGGGGTCGTGCTCGGCGGGGCCGTCGTCGTCGTGCTCGGCGGGACCGTCGTCGTCGTGGTCGTACTCGGAGCAGGCGTCGTCGGCGGGACCGTCGTCGACGGCGAGCTCGTCGTCGTGGTGGGCGACGGCTTGGTCATCGTGGGCTTCGACGTGGTCGTCGGGCTCGGGGCGCTCGTCGTCGTCGAGGGACGCGTCGTCGGCGTGCCCGTCGTGGTCCCGGGCTGCGACGTGGTGGGGGTCGTGGTCGGCGGCCGACCGCCCGTGCTCCTCGTGTCGGTCGGGGCCTGCGTCGCCTGCGGGATCGGCACATCGCCGTCGGCGACGGTCCGGATCACGCGGCCGCCCGGGTCGAGCACGAGGTGCGGGACGACGGCATACGGCACGGAAGCGGTGTCTGACGGCGGGAAGCCGAGGTACGGCGCAGGGTCGACGTAGCGGTCGTTGACGATGACGTCGAAGTGCAGGTGGCAGCCGGTCGACCATCCCGTGGTGCCGCTCAGGCCGATGACCTGGCCCTGCTTGACGTGCTGGCCCTCGGTGACGAGGAACTTCGACTGGTGGCCGTAGGCCGTCTTGAGCGTCGGGGTGTGCTGGATGATCGTGCGTCCACCCCACGACGCGGAGACACGGGCGTAGATGACGGTGCCGTCGGCGGCTGCGTGGATCGGGGTCCCACAGGCGGCAGCGAGGTCGATGCCGGTGTGGAACATCGGACGGCCGAGGAGCGGGTGGATGCGCGGTCCGAAGGGCGAGGTCTCGCCGCCGGGGACCGGGTGGATGAACAGCGGACCGCCGATGATCGGGGCGGCGATGGCCTCAGCCGTGGCGGGCGCCAGACTGATGGCCGGGAACATGAAAAGGCCGCCTCCGATGGCGGCGCTGAACGCGGAGTCGACCGGGGCCAGCGCGACCGTCTGCGAGCTGGCCACTGATCCCGTCAGCTCCTTGCGGGCCTGGCCGACTGCGGCGACGGCATCCTGGACCGCGGCGGGTGAGCCGGCCGCGAGCACGACCGACGCCGTCGGGGTCGTAGGGGCGCTGCCCCCGAGAAAAGGCAGCAGGGCGAAGATCAGCAGCAACGTCGCGAAGGGCACGAGACGACCGCTCATCCTGATGTTCAGGACGAACGGACCACCGTGCTCATTGGCATCTGTCACCGTCAAGCCACCCCTCGAGGCACGTCCGCTGTCACCATCGACACTGTCCCGGCGGTCATGCCGCCGCAACCGGATGGCCCCCACGTCCTGACCGGCCGGTCTCGACCACCATAGGTCGAGCCGTTGCGCACGGGGCGGTTCCCGCCAACATGCGTCGGGAATCCGTGACGCATGTGACGCATGTGACGCATGTGACTGATGGGCACGATGTCCGTCTCTCGGCCGGGCGGGAATCAGGGACGCCGTCGGGCGGTTGGCGATTGAGACCGTATCCCGTGGAGCAGATGGAGCCAGCATGACCCCGCAGGCAGCCTGGATCGACGCCGTCCGCACGTCTCACGAGAGGTTCCGCGACGTCCTCGACCGCGTCGAGCCGACGCAGTACGGCCATCGGGCCTACCCCGCCGACTGGAGCATCGCCCAGGTCGCGTCCCACCTCGGGAGCCAGGCCGAGATCTTCGGCCTCTTCCTCGACGCGGGTCTCGCCGCCGGCACCGCCCCGGACGGTGACGACTTCAAGGCCGTGTGGGCGCGGTGGGACGCCATGGCGCCGGCCGACCAGGTCAGCGAGAGCGTCGTCGCCAACGACCGTTTCGTCGCGCGGCTGGAGGAGGTCGCGTCGTCCGGTGCGCCGTTCGAGGTGGAGCTCTTCGGAGGACCGTCCGACCTCTCGGGAGTCGCCGCCGCCCGGCTGGCCGAGCACGCCGTGCACACGTGGGACGTCGAGGTCGTCCTCGACCCTGCCGCGACCGTGGGGCCTGAGGCGGTGGACCTGCTCGTCGACCGGCTGCCGGGCACGGTCGCCTTCGCCGGCCGACCGTCGGCGGACGTCGCCCCCACCTCGGTCGTTCTCGAGACGCACGAGACCGAGCGCCGCTTCCGGCTCGACGTCGACGCGGACGCGATCCGCCTGGAGCCCGTCGACGCGGCCGCCGCGACGGCGTCCGGCGGAGAGTCCTCTGCCGGCACCACCGACGTCGTGCTGCCCGCAGAGTCGCTCGTTCGCCTCGTGTACGGCCGGCTCGATGCCGAGCACACTCCCGACGACGTCACCGGCGCCGAGCACCTACCGGCCCTTCGTGCGATCTTCCCGGGCTTCTGACCGGAACGGAACGCATCAGAGCCCGCCGGCCACGAGGCCGGCGGGCTCGGACGTCTGCAGCACACGGCATACGCCATCTGCGGTGCGGGGCAGCCACGGTCAGGTGGTCGGGACCTTGCGGAAGGCGACCCGAGCGTCGTTCATCGCTCGACCTGGCCCGGGTGAACATGTTCATGCACGAGTCCTGCGTGGAGTCCGTGACGTTGTGGATCGGGTCGAGCTCCGGCGCGCTGCCCGTGTCGGCGCGCGTGGGGCAGTCGAACTGCGGGACGGCTTCTCGCGAGGTGTCGGCCACGAGGTCGCCGCTCGCGGAGCAGGCACCCTTGAAGGTGTGCTCAGCATGAGCCGGTGGTAGAGCTCGTGGGTCAGCGCCTCGCCATCGGCGTACGTGCCGGCCGTCCGCCCGGCATGGACTCCTCGAGCGAGTCGGCGGCGTCGGGCGCCGTCCTGCCGCCGTACGAGTCGTCGAGCACCGTGATCTGCGCGGTGATGAGCCGCTGCCATCGTGACTTCTCGGTGACCGAGAGCGCGTGGTCGGGGGCACCGAACGGGCGTCGCTGGCCGTCGCGCTGGAGGACCCGGCGACGACGCTGAACGCGGGCCCGCCGCGTCGCCTGGGCAGGTCACGAAGGCGACCGGCGGAAGGATCGGCCCGAGCAACGTGACGCGACAGATCCCGTGGCCGGCTTGCGGCAATCTTGCGGAAACGACGGCATTTGGGGGTTTCGATCTTGCAGTCCGCACGGCACAGTGGTCGTTGTGGGGGAGGAAGCCCGACCAGAACCGTGGGGGGACGGGTCGGGGAAGGACCGGTGGGGAGCCGCCGGGGGGTGAGGACGGGGTGGGTTCTGCCGGGGGAGTCGGCGGGACCCGCCCCGACCGCTGTCCGGTGACGTCTGGGCCGGGGTGGGCCGGTGTCCTCACTGGCCCGATCTGTGCGGTTTCCTCACGGGACGCGGGTGGGCGGGGGACACTGGGAACAGGCCCGCAGGGCCCCTTCTCGGGAGAAGGGTCGGCGTGGCCCAGCGGACGGCGCGGCCCTCGTGGCCGAGGAGCACCCGGCCCGACTCCCACCCCCGGGTCCGTGCTCACCCCTCAAACCGTCCGGGTGCCGAGTGGTCCGCGAGCGGACCACTCGGTGCAGGACTGGCCGGCGGTGGTCGCACTCCGCCGGTCAGCCCCACCGTGGCCCCGGCCGGTGCGACCGGGTGTCCCGTGGGGCAGCAGGGGCTTGAGCCCTGGGCCGACGGATTATGAGTTCGTACACTCGTACCATGCCCACCTCGTGACGTCTGCCGCTTGCCTTGTTAGCAGCCAGGAACCGCCTATTGCCATCAACTCCCGCATCAGCCCACTGATCGCCCACTGGGGAGCAGGGCCCTAGGCAAACGACAGCCTGAGCCGTCTGCAAACCGGCCGCCGTTGCGTCACTTCCTTGCGCTGTCACGGAGTGCGGTCCGCCGGGTCCTGGGGCATCCCGCAGCACGAACGAACGGCGCTGGAACAACCCTTCCACGGCGAGGTCGAGCACTAGGGTGGCGCGCTGCTGGGTGAAGCTGCTCCGATCAGATCAGCACGCTGGGCCCGTTCCGGTGCGGTGGTTCGGCTTCGCGAACGAGAACCCCCGCCGAGCCCGCCTCGCGCTTCAACGACCGAGCGCCGCAGGGCCCACATTCTCGTGAGTCTTGAACCCCTGGCTTGCTAGACGGGCCACAGAGGGGCCTTGACAGCCAGAGGGACCCCGGGGGGCACCCATGGGCGCTGGGAGGCGCCACAACCCACACACCGTGGCCGGCATCGACCTGTGCGCCAACGTCGGTCGTGGCGCTGGGCTGAGGTGAGGTCGCTCGCACTCGGGTGGTCGACTGTCTCCGCATAGGGCGGTCCGAGCGCGGCACCCCGCCAGTGGCGTCGCGAGGCGGCCTCAGCCTCAGGGAGTGGTGGACGGCCGGACGAGGCGTAGATTGTCGATGCGGAGGACGAGCGGGGCGTTCGTTGCTGTGGAGGAGAGATAGGTCCACAGTCCCACGCCACCCGATGTTTGCATCCCCGCTCGTGCATCGACGGTCGAGACGATCCAGGTCCCCGGTTCGGCGCTACCCACCTTCCAGACCTTGGCGCGCAGGGTCGTGCTGCTCGTACCGGACGCTTGGAAACGTACCTGGACAACGTCTCCGGGGCTCACGGTCAGATTCGGGACGACGGCCTCGGCCACCATGGTCGACTCGACGTTGGTCGAGCTCGAGAAGGTGAGGGCCACTCGGACGGAGCCACCGGCCAACACGTGCACCTTCGCCCGGTACTCGCCGATGTTGGCGACCCGGCGCCCGACTGCCGTGAGGTAGTAGCCACCGCCGGTGGCGGCCTTGTCCGGCGCGAAGGTGAACTGCAGATCGGCGTCGCTGGCCGACGCCGAGTTCAGATATATCGCGGGACCGGACCCGGCGGTCTTCATGGTCAGCGACCCTGTTCCGTTGGAGACAGCGAAGTTGCTCCCACTCGAGGTCGTCCACGCTCCGCCGACGTCAGCCGAACCCCAGCCGATGGCAACCGTCCTGCCAAAGTCGTCCGCGGCGATCGGCGCCTCCGGTGGGGCCGTCACCGTGACCGTCTTGGTGACCGAGTTGGTCGCGCCCTGGTCGTCGGTCACGGTCAGCTTGACCGGGTAGCTGCCGGCGCTGCCGTACGTGTGAGTCGGCCTGCTGCCGGTGCCGCTGCCGGTGTCCCCGAAGTCCCAGGCATAGCCGGTGACCGTCCCGTCGGGGTCACTCGAAGCCGTCGCGTCGAACGTCGCCACCAGATTCGCCGCGGTAGCGGTGAACGCCGCCGTCGGCGGCTGGTTCACCGGTGGGGCCGTCACCGTGACCGTCTTGGTGACCGAGTTGGTCGCGCCCTGGTCGTCGGTCACGGTCAGCTTGACCGGGTAGCTGCCGGCGCTGCCGTACGTGTGAGTCGGCCTGCTGCCGGTGCCGCTGCCGGTGTCCCCGAAGTCCCAGGCATAGCCGGTGACCGTCCCGTCGGGGTCACTCGAAGCCGTCGCGTCGAACGTCGCCACCAGATTCGCCGCGGTAGCGGTGAACGCCGCCGTCGGCGGCTGGTTCACCGGTGGGGCCGTTCCTCGGGCACTGAATGCGCTGAGCTTCGCGGTGACCGGCGCGATCGTGCTGCTGCTGGACAGGTAGGTCGTGATGCCCACGGCTCCGGCGGCCTGAAGGACCGCAGTGCTGTCGGTTGCGGTGAGTTGCCAGGTGGCCGGTTCTGAAGCGCCCGACCACACCTTCCATCGGAGGGTGGTCGGAGAGGTACCGGTGACCTGCAGTCGGGTGTTGAGCGGCATACCCGCGGATAGCGACACTCCCGCCGCCACCACTTCACTCTTCAGAGTCACGGCCGTCGCGGTGCCGGTCAGCATGCTGAGGCTGATCACCACGGAGCCGTCCCCCCGAACCCGAGCCTTGCCCTCGTACTCCATGTTCGTGCCGACCCGGCGGCCGAGCATGGTGAGGTAGAGACCGTTGGAGTTGGGCAGCGGGTTGGTGGCCACGGCCATCTGGACGTCGGTGTCGGTGCTCTTGGCGGAGGGCAGGTAAGCGGTCAGCCCAGCGCCCGCCTTGGACTGGACGAGAGACGCGGCTCCCGGTGTGACGGAGAAGGTGCTGGCGCTTCCGACCAGCGCCCAGGCGCCGCCCACGTCGGCGGATCCCAACCCCGCGGTCACGGTGCGGTTGAAGGCGTCAGAGGCGAAGACCACCGGACCAGGCGTACGAGGGGAGACCGATCGTGTCGTCTGTCCGGTCCGACCTTGGTCGTCAGTGACCTGCAGGGTCACCGTGAAGTCGCCCGATGCCGCGTAGGTATGGCTGGCTCGCGTGGGTTCCGTTGTTACGCTGCCGTCCCCCCAGGTCCATCGCCAGCCGGTGAGCGAACCCGTCGCAGCAGTGGAGCCCGAGCCGTCCGCGGAGCAGGTCAGCCCTACGCACGTTGTGGTGAAACTTGCCTGGGGCGCGTTCAGGTCTGGCTTCCAGATGTCGAGGATGGGCGAAGCCGTTGCACTGTTGCCGATCGGGGCAAGGCCGTAGGCATCCTGAAGGGTGCGAAGGATGTTGTAGTGGTCGATGTGTTCGGAGTACTGCCCGGGCTGGACGTTCTGCCCCTGGAAGATGGTCGGGATCTGGTTGTTCGCGGTGTTGTCGTCCTCGTCGAAGGTCAGCAGGAAGACGCTGTTGTGCTGCTTGGCCCACTGCACGTAGCCGTCCAGCTGCGCCTGGACCCACGCGTCTCCTTGGGCTATCGATCCGTCGTGCATGTCGTGCTGCAGATTCGGGATCACGATGGACACCGCCGGCAGGGTGGAGTAGTCGGCGGGGAACTGGGTCAGCGGTCGGTTGGCCGAGGCCGGCACGTTGGTGAAGTTCACCCACGGGCTGTGCTTGCGTGCGTACGACCCACTCGTGCATCCGGTGTAGCCCACACTGGGCAGGTCCTCGGCATAGCCGGCAAAGCCCTGCCCGGAGTTGGTGAGCTGGGCACCGAGGTTGTCCGCGCTCAGGGTGTTCGGGCAGGAGTCGTCGGTGACTCCATTCACCGAGCCGGAGAACAGCGCGACGTAGTTCGGTTGGCTGGGGTGGGTGAGAGCGAACGAGGAGGTCATGTTCGCCCCCGAGGCCGCCAGGGAGTTGATGTACGGGGCGGCCGGATTCCCCAGGACCTCGCCTGACGAATGGTTCTCCAGAATCAGCACCACGACGTGGTCAGGACGAGGCACGGTGGTCACCGAGGCTCGAGCTGCCGGTGCGGCCATGACGGTGCCCGCCATAAGGGCCGCACTCGTGAGCCCGGACACGACGAGTCTTCGCGGCTGCATGGCGGGTCCTTCGTTGTAAGGCGCCGAGGGTGCCAATCTAGACCCGAAAGCGTTGCAGCACAGGGAATGCCTCGAAGTCGCACAGCCGATCTCTTGGAGACCGGCGCTGAATCGGTGCGAATTGCTCATATCGTCGATCGTCGGCGAACATCCAATGCTTCTTGCATGCTGGGTGGGCAGGCGCGCGTTTCAGCCCGTTCGCTGGCCTGAGGACCGGCCGGAACGCGGTGGCTGGCTTGCGGATCGTTCCAGCGGCCTCTGTCGGTTTCTGCTCGCTCGTGGGCATCCTGCCCCACGGACCGCTGACTGACCCTTGCCCAGGGCGGCGATGGACCGAGGACCGAACGTGAACGACCGTATGGTTTCAACGCACCTCGACCACCGGTCTCGTCATGGTGACCATCGACCGGCTGCCAGATGCCGACGTGCGGTCCGGTCGGGTTCTTGCGCCATCCGGGTCTGCTGCACGGACGGGTGACATCTGATCTGCGTCGATGTGTGTCGGCGCCGGAAGGATGTGCACCATGCCCAAGGCGTTCCCCACCGAGTTCCGCGAGGACGTGATCCGGGTCTTCAAGGAGACGGATGCCTCCGTAGCCCAGGTCGCGAAGGACTTCGGCATCTCGCCGTCGTGTCTGAGGCGGTGGCTGACGATCGATGAGCGACGCTCTGCCAGTGCGTCGGTCCCGGCCCGGGCCTCCAGCGAGTCCGATGCGCTGCGGGAGGCGAACAAGCGGATCAAGCTGCTCGAGCAGGAGAACGAGGTCCTGCGGCCGCCTATCTTTCGCAGGCGCACCTGCCGGGAAAATGATGTATCCGCTCGTCCGCGAGCTGGCCAGCTGATCGACGGGACGGGATCCTCGTCACGGTGACGTGCCGGGTGCTGAAGATCGCTCGCCAGCCCCACTACCGCTGGCTCGCCGGGCCGGTCACGGCTGCTGAGCTGACGGCGGCGTACCGGGCGAACGCGTTGTTCGACGCCCACCGCGATGACCCGGAGTTCGGGTACTGGTTCTTGGTCGGCGAGGCCCGCGACGCCGGCGAGGCGATGGCCGAGCGGACCGCGTGGAAGCTCTGCTCGCAGCTGGGCTCGTGGTCCGTCGTTCGGCAAGAAGCCCGGACGCAACGGAAAGACGCCGGGCCCTCCGGTCCACGACGACCTGGTCGAGCGCGACTTCACCGCGCCCGCCCCGAACCGACTGTGGCTCAGCGACATCACCGAGCACTGGACCGGCGAGGGCAAGCTCTACCGGTGTGCCGTCAAGGACCTGTACTCCAACCGGATCGTCGGCTACTCCATCGACTCACGGATGAAGTCTTCCCTCGCTGTCGCGGCCCTGGACAACGCCGTCGCCCGGCGCCACGCTGACGGCGCCGACGTGGCCGGCTGCGTCCTACACACCGACCGCGGTGTCGGCAGGGTCGCAGTTCCGGTCCAGGAAGCTGGTCCACCAACTCCAGCGTCACGGCATGGTCGGCTCGATGCCGCGCGTGTGCATGGAGTGTGCATGGACGCGACGGTCATCGCGTTGCGGTCGTCCGATCGATGATTGATCCACTTGTGCCGCAAGGGGATTCATGGTGGGGCAGGTGGGGCTTGAACCCACGACCGACGGATTATGAGTCCGCTGCTCTGACCGGCTGAGCTACTGCCCCGGGACCGTCAGCGGCCGGGCCGCTGAGATCGGTCGGAGTCTAGCGACCGGTCGGCGACCGTCGTGGAGGCGGGCGCGTGGCGGGCGAAGGACGGCCGCTTGGCGCGGCGGCGCCCCGCGGGGCGCCGCGAGGGTGGCCGCAGCCGAGGGACGCGGAACCTCTAGGCTCGCCGTGACCACCGACCCCGGGCACGTGAGGAGACGACGAGCATGAGTGACGGCATCCGCGTGGCAGCGGTCGACGACGTCGAGCCCGGTGAGGCACTCGTCCTCGACACGGCCGTCACGGGCACGGACGAGCCGATCTCGCTCTTCCGCGACGACGACGGCACGTACTACGCCCTCGACGACACGTGCTCGCACGAGGACGCCTCCCTGGCCGACGGGTGGGTCGAGGCCGGCGAGGTCGAGTGCCCGCTCCATGCCACCCGGTTCTGCCTCAGCGACGGCAAGCCGATGTGCCTGCCGGCCACGAAGCCGGTGCGCACCCACAAGGTGGAGCTCCGTGGCGACGAGATCATCGTCTTCCCAGGCGTTCCCGCAGGCGCCTGAGCGGAGCGAAAGCCGCATATCGGTCCCTGAGACTGCTGGTGCCGATGTGCCTCATGGTGCACAATGGGCGAGTGCTCGCCGTCGAGCACGTTCGTCCGGCACCACCGAGTCAGTCCACCGGCACGTGAAGCAGCAGGCGTTGGGGAAGACGTCCCTGCAACTTCAGGAGGTTCGGATGGCTGTCGCGACGCCGCGCACCACGACACGCGGGGTTCTGTTCGTACACGGAGCCCCGGCTGCGCTCTGCCCGCACATCACGTGGGCGATCGAGGCCGTCCTCGACCAGCCGCTGACATTCGACTGGATCCCCCAGCCGGCCGCGCCTCGCATGGTGCGGACCGAGCTGACCTGGACCGGTGCCCCTGGCACCGGGGCGGAGCTGGCCAGCGCGCTGCGCGGCTGGGACGGGCTGCGCTACGAGGTGACGGAGGAGCCGTCCCCCGGCTGCGACGGGGCTCGATGGTCCTACACGCCGCGGCTCGGTATCCACCACGCCATGACGTCGGCGTCCGGAGATGCCGTCGTCCAGGAGGACCGCCTCCGGGAGGCGATCCTGCGCACACGCGGCGACGTCGACGCGCTCCAGGACGAGATCGACCTGTTGCTCGGAGTCCCGTGGGACGAGGAGCTCGAGGTCTTCCGCTACGCCGGTGACGGCGCCGCCGTGCGCTGGCTGCACAAGGTGGGCTGACCACCAGACGTCTCGCCCGCCGCGGCCTCCAGCGCGGCGCACGAGATGACGAGGGCCCGGGCGGTTCGTGCTCCCGGGCCCTCGTCATGCGTGGCGCATCGACCGGTCCTCGCAAAACCGTTGGCCGAGCAGCGGTGTCGCCTGTCATCATCGACCGGGGCGCCGTGACCGCTGTGCCCCGACACTTCTCACCGTCCGCGGACGAAAGGCCTGTCATGACAACGGGACCCACCATGAAAGCGAAGCGCAGCCTGTGCCTCGCCGATGTGGCCTACCCGTTCTACGGGGAGTGCGGCATCCGGCACCCCCAGCCACGGCATCCCCGCCTGCGACCTCGCTGACGCGACGAGCCCCACCCGCTCCCATCGTCGAGCCGCCCCCCGGGATGACCCCGGACCGGGCGGCTCTTCTCGTGCCGCCCGTCGACCTGACGACATACGACGACACACGACGACACACGACGACACGACGAGACCACGGAGAGGAGGACCGACCATGACCCAGGTGGAGGTGTGGAACGCCGACGAGACGCTGCTGCACCGCGTCTCGGTGCGGCACGCCGTGCGGATGATCTGGCGTGGCGTCGCAACCCCCGTCGAGGTCCACGAGACAGCACGGTTCGGTCCCTACCAGGTGCCGATCGTCGTGCGGCTGGTGCGCTACGTGGAGCAGAAGTGGCTCTACTCGCGCACCCGGGCCCCCTACTCCCGTGAGGGCGTGCTGCTTCGCGACCGGCACCAGTGCGCCTACTGCGGCCGCTTCACGGCCACGACCATGGACCACGTCCTGCCGCGATCGCGTGGCGGCGCGACGTCGTGGACCAACGCGGTGTCGGCGTGTGAGGGGTGCAATCTCCGCAAGGGCGACCGCACCCCGGACGAGGTACGGATGCCGTTGCGCTGGGAGCCCTACGTCCCGACCCGCGTGCAGCTGCACTTCGCCCGAGCCACCACATCCACCGCGCCGCGCGTCACCCGATCCCGGGAAGGAGCCCGCCAGATGACGAGGCACCGCACGACCCTTCGCACCCAGTCCCTCGGACAGGTCGGTCTCCGCCCGGCCTCCCGGGGCGGCCAGGCGCTCGACGCGTGGATCTTCCGCGCGGCGTCGGAGCATCCCTTCGAGCTGGGCGACGCGCTGCCGCTCTGCGCGGAGGAGGATCCGGACCTCTTCTGGCCGGCCACCGAGCCCGAGGCCGAGCAGGCCAGGACGGTATGCCGGGCCTGCCCGCTCAGGGAGGCCTGCCTGACCGTGGCGCAGCAGCGGCTCGAGTGGGGCGTGTGGGGCGGGCAGCTGCTCGCCAAGGGTCGCCCGACCACCGAGCTCCCCGGCAACGTGCGCCCCTCGACGCACGACACCGCGCGCAGCGCCTGACACCGACGACGTATGCCGGGTGGCGGGGTCCACACGGACGCCACCACCCGGCATACGCCCTCACCCGACCGACGACCACACGAGGACCACACGAGGACCACGAGTCCGGGCCACCGCCCGGCACCGCGAAAGGATGACGACCATGACCACCTTCCCTGTCGCGCTCCCAGGCGCGCAGGCCCGCACGCTCATGTGGGCCGACCCGGCGCACGTCGAGCCCGCAGCCCTGGAGCAGCTGCGCAGCATCAGCCGGCTGCCGTGGGTGCACGGCCTGCGCGTCATGCCGGACGTGCACCTCGGCAAGGGGGCGACCGTCGGCTCGGTCATCGCCATGCGCGATGCCGTGTCGCCGGCCGCCGTCGGCGTCGACATCGGCTGCGGCATGACCGGCGTGCGCACGAACCTGACCGCTGCAGACCTGGCGGACGACCTCGGCCCGCTGCGTTCGGCGATCGAGGCCGTTCTGCCGGTCGGCTGGAACGCGCACGACGGCACGGCTCCGGTGCTGGGGCGTGACCGGGCGTTGGGGATGCGGTTCGACCGACTCGTGGCGCGCTTCGGCGAGCTGCGCGCGCCGCAGATCGCCGACCGCCGCGGTCGGGCGCTGGCGCAGTGCGGTTCGCTGGGATCTGGGAACCACTTCTGGGAGGTGTGCGAGGGCGACGACGGGCACCTGTGGCTGATGCTGCACTCCGGGTCGCGCAACATCGGCAAGGAGCTCGCGGAGCGGCACATCGCCACGGCCAAGACGCTCGAGCACAACCTCGGGCTACCCGACCGGGACCTCGCGGTGTTCCTCGCCGGGACGACCGAGATCACGGCGTACCTCCACGACCTCTACTGGGCCCAGGAGTACGCGCTGCTCAACCGTGAGGTGATGATGGCGACGACGCGCGAGGTCGTGCTGCGGCACTTCCCGCACGCCGTGTTCGACGAGCCGGTGCGCTGCCACCACAACTACGTCTCGGAGGAGACGTATGACGGGGTGGACGTCGTCGTGACCCGCAAGGGCGCGATCCGCGCCGGCGCGGGCGACCTGGGGCTCATCCCCGGCTCGATGGGCACCGGGTCCTACGTCGTCCGCGGGCTCGGCAACGAGGCGTCCTTCAACTCGGCCAGCCACGGTGCTGGTCGTCGGATGTCGCGCAACGCGGCCAAGCGGCAGTTCACCGTCGAGGACCTCGAGGCCCAGACGGCCGGGGTGGAGTGCCGTAAGGACGCTGGAGTCATCGACGAGATCCCCTCTGCCTACAAGGACCTCGAGTCGGTCATCGCGGCGCAGGCGACGGGGCCGAGCCCTCTCGTCGAGGTCGTCGCGAGGCTGAACACCCTGCTCTGCGTCAAGGGCTGACCCGCGGACGCAGAGCGCCGGAACACGCAGTGCCCACCCGACGAACACGTCGGGTGGGCACTCCGTGAAGCGGGTGCGTCAGATGCTGCGGATCGCCAGGGCGACGTTGTGGCCGCCGAATCCGAACGAGTTGTTCAGGGCGGCGATGTCGCCGTCGGGCAGCTTCTGGTGCTCGCCCGTGACGACGTTGAGCGGGATCTCGGGGTCCTGGTCGTCGAGGTTGATCGTCGCCGGGACGAGCCGGTGGTAGATCGACTGGATCGTGATGACGGCCTCGAGCGCGCCGGCCGCGCCGAGCAGGTGCCCGGTCATCGACTTCGTGGCCGTCACCGACATGTTGTCCGTGTGGTCGCCGAACGCCCGCTTGATCGCGTTGTACTCGGCCACGTCACCGACAGGGGTCGAGGTGGCGTGCGCGTTGATGTGGATGATGTCGGTCGGTGACAGATCGGCCCGCTCGACGGCATACAGCATCGCCCGCGACGCGCCGGAGCCGTTGGGCTCGGGGGCGGTGATGTGGTGGGCATCGGCCGACATGCCCACGCTCGCGAGCTCGGCGTAGATGCGGGCACCGCGGGCGCGCGCGTGCTCCTCCGACTCGAGGACGATGACGGCCGCGCCCTCGCCAAGCACGAAGCCGTCGCGGCCGGTGTCGTACGGCCGCGAGGCCCGCTCGGGGTCGTCGTTGCGCGTCGACAGCGCCTGCATCGCGGCGAAGCCGGAGATCGGCAGCGGGTGGACGGCCGCCTCGGTGCCGCCGGCGACGACGACGTCAGCCCGACCGGTGCGGATCATGTCGATGGCGTAGCCCATGCTCTCCGCGCCGGACGCGCAGGCGCTGACCGTCGTGTGCGCCCCGGCTCGGGCGCCGAGGTCGAGCGACACGGCTGCGGCGGGGCCGTTCGGCATGAGCATCGGGACGGCGAGCGGGTAGACGCGCCGCGGTCCCTTCTCCTTGAGCACGTCCCACTGGTCGAGCAGGGTCCAGACGCCGCCGATCCCGGAGCCGATCGCGGCGCCGAGGCGCTCGGGGTCGATCTCGGGGGCACCGGCGTCGGCCCAGGCCTCCCGGGCGGCGATGAGGGCGTACTGGCTCGAGGGGTCGAGGCGGCGGGTCTCGACCTTGGCGAGGACGTCGATGGGGGGCGTGGCGATCGTCGCGGCGAAGGTGACCGGGAGCTCGTACTTGGCGACCCAGTCGAAGTCCATCGTGCGGGCGCCGGACCGGCCGGCGAGCAGGGCCTCCCACGTCTCCGTGGCGGTGCCGCCCAAGGGCGTCGTGGCGCCGAGACCGGTGACCACGATGCGTCGGTCGCGATTGGACGTCATGGTGACGTGCTCCTCTGAGTCGAGTGGGGTGGGGTGGTGCGAGGGGTGCTGGGTCTGTCGAGGCTGCTGCGGTGGTGCCTGGGTGGCGAGAGCGGCCCGTGCGGCTCGGTCGGCGCCCGGTGGTGCCGGGCGCCGACCGGCTGCATCAGGACTGCGCGCCGGCGATGAAGGTGACGGCGTCGCGGACGGTCTTGAGGTTCTTGACCTCGCTGTCCGGGATGCGTACGCCGAACTTCTCCTCGGCGTTGACGACGATCGTCATCATCGAGAGGGAGTCGATGTCGAGGTCCTCGGTGAAGGACTTGTCCATCTCGACGGACGCGGTGTCGAGGCCGGTCTCCTCGTTGACGATCTCGGCAAGACCCTCGAGGATCTCCTGCTCGGACTGAGCCATCTGTCTGCTCCTTGTTCGTGTTGGCGGTTCGTGCTTGCGGTGGTGCTCGGGGCTGTCATCCGTCGTGGATGGCATTCCGTGGCCCGAATGACCCGTCGGGACCGGCGGGAGTGCTGGGACTGCCCGTGCTGGGAGTGCTCAGGGCAGCACGACGACCTGCGCGGCATACACCAGACCGGCACCGAAGCCGATCTGGAGCGCGAGGCCGCCGCTGGGGATCTCCTTCTCGGCGAGCATGCGGGTCATCGCGAGCGGCACCGAGGCGGCGGAGGTGTTGGCCGTGGTGACGATGTCGCGGGCCACGGGGATGTCGGCCGGCAGCTTGAGCTGCTTGACCATGGCGTCGATGATGCGGATGTTCGCCTGGTGCGGGATGAAGGCGTCGAGGTCGTCGGCCTTGATGCCCGCCTTGTCGATGGCCTGCTGCGCCACCGGGGCCATGCCCCAGACGGCCCAGCGGAAGACGGTCTGACCGGCCATGCCGATCGCGGGCCAGACGTTCTTGTCGGCCTGCGCGGACTGCCACGACTCGCGGACGTCGGTCCAGGCCTGCCTCTGGGTGATGGCGTCACGCTGGGTGCCGTCGGAGCCCCAGACCGTCGGGCCGATGCCCGGGGTGTCGCTCGGGCCGATGACGCAGGCGCCGGCGCCGTCACCGAAGATGAAGGCGCTCCCGCGGTCGTAGGGGTCGGTGAAGTCGCTGAGCTTCTCGACGCCGACGACGAGGACGTAGTCGGCCGAGCCGCCCTTGACCATGTCGCTCGCCATCGCGACGCCGTAGCAGTAGCCGGCGCACGCGGCCGAGATGTCGAGGGCCGGGGCCGTCGAGCCGAGCCGAGAGGCGAGCTCGGGCGCCGCGGCCGGCGTCTGGTAGGGGTGCGTGACGGTGGCGACGAGGACGAAGCCGATCTGCTCCGGTGTGACGCCGGCGTGCTCGAGGGCCTGGCGGGAGGCGGCCTCGGCCATGTCGATGACGCTCTCGTCGTGGGCGGCGTAGTGGCGGCTGATGATGCCGGACCGCTCCCGGATCCACTCGTCGCTCGAGTCGATCTTGTCGACGATCTCGGAGTTCATGACGACGCGGGAGGGGCGGTAGGCGCCCACACCCAGGATCCGCGAGTGGCGCGCGGCGCCGGTGTCGACGAGGGTGCCGGTGCCCTTGGGCGTGGGCGCTGTGGCGCTGGGGGATGTCACGTGAGGCCTTCTCGAGGGTGAGGGTTCAGGTGGGTCGTGGTGCGGCGGGGAGGTCCTGGTGAGGCGGGGTCGCCGCGGGACGGGGACCTCTCCACGAGCGTGCCCCTGTCGGGGTCGGTGCGCCAGTCATGGGACGTCGGTGTCGTCAGGGGTCGCGTGGGCGGCGACGAGCGTGCGCGCCGCCTCCAGGTCGTCGGGCGTCTTGACGGCCAGGGTCTCCACGCCCGGCATGGCACGTTTGGCGAGTCCCACCAGCGTGCCGGCGGGCGCGAGCTCGAGGAGCCCGGTGACGCCGAGCGCGAGCATCGTCTCCATGCAGCGGTCCCATCTGACGGGGTTGCTGACCTGGTGCACGAGTCGGTCGAGGGCGTCGGGTCCATCGGCCACGGTGGCGCCATCGGCGTTCGAGAGCAGGCGGACGGTCGGCGCCGACGGCGTCACGTCAGCCGCGGCGGCGGCGAGCGCGTCGACGGCAGGGGACATGTGGTTGGTGTGGAACGCCCCGGCGACCTGGAGTGGGATGACCCGAGCCTTGGCGGGCGCCGCCCCCCGGAGCGCCTCGACCTGGTCGAGGGTGCCGGCAGCGACGACCTGGCCGGCGCCGTTGATGTTGGCCGGAGTCAGGCCGTGGGTCTCGAGGGCAGCGAGGACCTCCTCCGGGTCGCCGCCGAGCACGGCCGCCATGCCGGTCGGGGTGGCGGCGCTGGCCTCGGCCATGGCGCGGCCGCGGGTCGCGACGAGGGCGATCGCCTGGTCGTCGGTGATGACCCCTGCGAGGGCGGTGGCGGTCAGCTCCCCGACGGAGTGTCCAGCGAGGACGGCGCCCGTGCCGGCCAGCTCGGCGCGCGAGGAGAAGAGCGCCGAGGCCGTCACGAGGCCGGCGGCGACGATGAGCGGCTGCGCGACGGCGGTGTCCTTGATCGTCTCGGCGTCGGACTCGGTGCCGTGCACGACGAGGTCGTGACCGGCGGCGCGGCCGAGGGCGGACAGCTGCTCGCGCACGCCGTCGAGCTCGAGCCACGGGGCGAGGAAGCCGGGGGTCTGGGAGCCCTGTCCAGGGCAGACGATCGCTAGCACGTGCTCAACCTTTCCGGGTTACCGGTGAGGACCTCGCCACCGAATGTCACGAAGTCGTCGGCGATAGTTTGGAGGTTTCCTCCAAGGGAGAACGATCGGTCGTGCGGGGCCGCAGTCGGGGCACCCGCGAGGTCTCGGTCGCGCCACCGTCGCCCGCGCTGTCGTGGGCGCCGACGACGACGGGCCCGGACGACCCGGCGGGTCCGGCTGCGGCAGAGCCCGGGGTCGCCGCGAGGCGCCCTAGGGCGAGCGCGATCCGCACGGCCCAGCCCTCGCGTGGGGTCGTGAGGTCGTAGCCCGTCACGTCGGAGATGCGCCCCAGCCGGTAGCGCACGGTGTTGGGGTGCACGAAGAGGACCCGCGCCGTCGCCTCGAGCGACCCTCCGTGCTCGAGGTAGGCGGTCGCCGTCTGGAGGAGGGGTGCGTGACCGGCCGCGGACAGCGGTCGGTGGATGCGGTCGACGAGGATGCGGCGGGCCGGGGGGTCGCCGGCGAGGGCGCGCTCGGGCAGCACCGCGTCCGACTCGAGCACCCGCGGCGCGTCGGGCCAGGCGGGGGCGGCAGCCAGCCCGCTCAGCGCCGCGCGTGCAGAGCGCCCGGCCGCGAAGAGGTGCGGGACGGTCGGCCCGAGCACGATCGGTCCGGGCCCGAAGCGGTCCGCGACGGCCTCGACCACCTGCGGCGCCTCACGCGTGCCACCGAGGATCGCGATGAGCCGCGAGCGCTGGACGATGGCGAGCGCCTCCACCCCGCGCTGCCGGACCGCCCGGCGCAGGTCATCGACGGCCGGTACCGCTCCGCCGCTCGCGGTCGGGGTGCTGCCGACGACGAAGGTCACGTCTGCGAGCTCTCCCCACCCGAGCGCACTGGCACGGGACTGCATGGAGTCGTCGGCCTCACCGCGCAGGACGGCGTCGACGACGAGCGCCTCGAGCCGTGCGTCCCACGCGCCACGGGCCTCGGCCGCGCCGGCGTAGACCTCGGCGGCGGCGAAGGCGATCTCACGGGAGAAGCGCAGCACCGACTCGCGCAGCAGCTGCTCGTCGCCCGGCGCCGCGAGGCCCTCGACCCGTGACTCGACGACGTCGACGACGGTGCGCACGAGGTCGAGCGTCTGGCGCAGGCTGACCGACCGGGTCAGCTCCTGCGGCGCGTTCGCGAAGATCGAGATGGCGGACGGCGGGTGGCTCTCCTCCTGGTGGAACCACGCGATGAACTGCGAGATGCCGGCCTGGGCGACGAGCCCGACCTGCGACCGCTCCTCGGCCGAGAGGTCGCGGTACCACCGCAGGTGCTCCTCCATGCGCTGCGAGGCGAGGGTCGAGAGCTCGCCGGCGCTGCGCTCGACGGCGCGCGACGTCGCCTCGCTCGGGTGCTGGCGCGGTCCGCTCACGGGCCCAGCCTAGGTCTGCGGCCACCCGGACTTTGTATGCCGCTCACAAACCATCGGTGCGCACCTGACCGTCGCGGCTGGGGTGCGGAGGCGACCGGGTGCGTCAGCGGGCCGACAGGACGGCAGTGTGGCCGGCATACGTCCGTGGGCCCTCGAAGTGGGGGAGGGCCTCCGCGAGCCTCGGGGAGAAGCTTGCGAGGTAGGCGCTCGCGGCTGCGTGGTCGGCGAAGTCGCGCGGGTCTCGACGTCGCGCTGGACGACGCGCTCGAAGTGTCGACCGAGCACCTCGGCGGCGTTCTCCGACATGAACTGGGTCGCGAGCGGCTCACCGCCGGCCTCACGCAGCAGGCCCGCGAGGTGCTCGCGGCCGTTGGTCGCGACGAAGAGCGTGCCCCCGTCGCGCAGGACGCGGCGCACCTCGCGGAGCGTGCCGTCGAGGTCGGGCACGTGGTAGAGCATCCAGGCCGCGACGGCGGCGTCGCGCGAGCCGTCACCGACGGGCAGGACGTCCGAGGAGGCGACCTCGGCCGGGACGCCCAGCGCGCGTGTGGCCTCCACCATCCCGGGTGAGAGGTCGGTCGCGAGATAGTCGAGGCCAGGCGCCTCGTCGAGCACCGAGCGAGCGAACTGACCTGTGCCGCAGCCGATCTCGACCAGCTGCTTCGGCTCGGAGGACACCACGAGCGTACGCAGCACGTCCACCGGGGACACGCCCTCGGGCCCGGGGCCCCATACGCCACGCCGCGTGCGGAGGTTGTCGGCGGAGGCGTACTGGCGGGCGACGTGGTCGCCCTCGGTGAGGTGGGTCGTCGAGTCCATGAAGGGGCACCCTAGCGGCGGCCACGGGCAGATCCCATGACCGCCGCGGGGTTCGTCGGTCAGCTCGCGACGGCTGAGGCGAGGTTGCCGAGGCTGTCCTCGAGCTGGCTCCTCGCGACGAGCGGGAAGCTGACCTTCGAGGGGATCTCCTTGTCGGTGACGTGGCTCCAGTCATAGGTCAGCGTCACGCGCGTGGCGTTCGGGCCCTCGGGTGACAGCTCCCACATCCACTCCCAGCCGGGCGGCGGGGTGTCGGCCGGTGCCGTCTTCCACGCGAGCAGGGAGTTGTGGGAGTAGCCCGTGACCGTGTTGTCGGTCTGGTACTCGCCACCCATGTGGTCGCCGGCCATGTTCATCCGGAACACGTCGCCGACCTTCTGGAGGCGCTCGGCCTTCTCGTCGGACCGCACGAAGCCGGACCCGTCGAGCTGGGGGTGGCGCTTCGGGTTGCTGAGCACGTCGAAGATCTCGGCGGCCGGGGCGTCGATGGTGCGCTGGACGGTGATGCTTCCGTTGTCGCTCATGCAGGGCCCCTACCCGATCGGTGTGCTCGCGGGACCGTCTCCTCACCGGGTCGAGGTGATCCCGCTGTCGGGCGGCTACCGGGATCACCTCGAAGCAGTGGGCCGGCGGGGTGGCCGGCGTCGCGGCGTCAGTCGGTGCCGAACTCCATGGCGGCGCGGTCGAGGGCGTCGTCCTCGTTGTCCACGCCCAGGGCGGCCGGGTTGGCCGAGATCGCGGCCGCGCCACCCGGCGTCAGCTCGCCCACGAGGTCGCGCGCGTCGGCGCCGAGGAGGCCCTGGGCGGCGTACAGCTCGAGCTTGGCGCGGGAGTCGGCGATGTCGAGGTTGCGCATCGTCAGCTGCCCGATGCGGTCGACGGGACCGAACGCGGCGTCCTCGGTGCGCTCCATCGAGAGCTTCTCGGGGTGGTAGCTGAAGGCCGGCCCGGCGGTGCCCACGATCGACCAGTCGTCGCCACGGCGCAGGCGGACCGTGACCTCACCCGTGACGGCCGAGGCGATCCAGCGCTGGATCGACTCACGAACCATGAGCGCCTGAGGGTCGAGCCAGCGGCCTTCGTAGAGAAGGCGGCCCAGCTTGCGGCCCTCAGCGTGGTAGTTGGCGATCGTGTCCTCGTTGTGGATCGCTGCGACGAGCCGCTCGTACGTGATGTGGAGCAGGGCCATGGCCGGTGCCTCGTAGATGCCGCGCGACTTCGCCTCGATGATGCGGTTCTCGATCTGGTCGCTCATGCCGAGGCCGTGACGGCCACCGATGGTGTTGGCGGCGTCGACGAGGGCGACCGGGTCGGCGTACTCCGTGCCGTTGATGGCGACGGGGCGCCCGCGCTCCCAGCGCACCGTGACGTCCTCGGTCTCGATGGTGACCGTGGGGTCCCAGAACTTGACGCCCATGATCGGCTCGACGACCTCGATCGACTCGTCGAGGAACTCGAGGGTCTTGGCCTCGTGCGTCGCGCCCCAGATGTTCGCGTCGGTGGAGTACGCCTTCTCGGCGGAGGCGCGGTAGGGCAGCTCGCGCGCGGTCAGCCACTCGGACATCTCGTGCCGACCGCCGAGCTCGGTGACGAAGTCGGCGTCGAGCCACGGCTTGTAGATGCGCAGGCTGGGGTTGGCCAGGAGGCCGTAGCGGTAGAACCGCTCGATGTCGTTGCCCTTGAAGGTCGAGCCGTCGCCCCAGATCGAGACGCCGTCGTCCTGCATGGCCCGCACGAGCAGCGTGCCGGTGACGACGCGGCCGAGCGGGGTCGTGTTGAAGTACGTCTTGCCGCCGCTACGGATGTGGAAGGCGCCGCACGCGATGGCGGACAGGCCCTCCTCCACGAGGGCGGCCTTGCAGTCGACGAGGCGGCTGATCTCGGCGCCGTACTGGCCGGCGCGGCCGGGGACGGAGTCAATGTCGGGCTCGTCGTACTGACCGAGATCGGCCGTGTAGGTGCACGGCACGGCCCCCTTCTCGCGCATCCAGGCAACAGCCACAGAGGTGTCGAGGCCGCCGGAGAAGGCGATGCCGACACGTTCACCGACGGGGAGCGAGGTCAGGACCTTGGACATGGATGTAAGTATATGCACAGCCGCGCATACCTATCCAATCGCGGATGCCGTGGGCAGGGCGTCGCGACTGGAGGGCCGCGGGGCCGGCCGGTGAAGCAACCGGCGTCGGCGGATCGACCCCGTACGCGTGTGTGGCCCGGTCCCTGGGCAGGGACCGGGCCACACGGCATGCGTGAGCGAGGGGCGTCAGCTCTCGCCGCCCGCGTTGCCCGACGTGCCGGCCGTGACGTCGTCGAGCTGGTACTTCTCCGCCGCGCGACGGGGGACGTCGGCGTCGACCTTGCCCTCCTTGGCGAGCAGCTGCAGCGTCCGCACGGCGACCGACGGGCCGTCGATGTGGAAGAAGCGGCGGGCCGCGGCGCGGGTGTCGGAGAAGCCGAAGCCGTCGGCGCCGAGCGTGGCATACGTGCCCGGGACCCACTCGCGGATCTGGTCCTGGACGGCGCGCATGTAGTCGGACACGCCCACGACCGGACCCTCGGTGCCCTCGAGGCACTGGGTGACCCACGGCTTGATCGGCGGGCCGTCGGGGGAGAGGAACTCCTGCTCGTCGGCTGCGAGTCCGTCACGACGCAGCTCGTTCCACGAGGTGACCGACCAGACGTCGGCGGCCACACCCCAGTCGTCGGCGAGCAGCTGCTGTGCCTCGAGCGCCCACGGCACGCCGACGCCGGACCCGAGCAGCTGCGCCCGCGGCGCCTCGTGCGTCCAGCCCTCGGTGTCGGCGACCGAGATGCGGTGCATGCCGCGCAGGATGCCCTCGACGTCGACGGCCTCGGGCTCCTTCGGCTGCTGGATCGGCTCGTTGTAGACGGTGAGGTAGTAGATGACGTTCGACTCCTCGGGCGTGTTGCCCTCGCCGTACATCCGCTTGAGGCCGGCCTGCATGATGTGCGCGATCTCGTACGCGTAGGCCGGGTCGTAGTGCACGACGGCCGGGTTGGTCGCGGCCAGGAGCGGGCTGTGGCCGTCGGCGTGCTGGAGACCCTCACCGGTCAGGGTGGTGCGGCCGGCGGTGGCGCCGATGAGGAAGCCGCGCGTCATCTGGTCGGCGGCCGCCCAGATCGAGTCACCCGTGCGCTGGAAGCCGAACATCGAGTAGAAGACGTAGATCGGGATCATCGGCTTGCCGTGCGTCGCGTAGGACGTGCCGGCCGCCGTGAACGCCGCGAGCGAGCCCGCCTCGTTGATGCCGAGGTGCAGGATCTGACCGCTGACGTTCTCGCGGTAGGCGAGCATCAGCTCGGCGTCGACCGGCGTGTAGTTCTGCCCGTTGGGGTTGTAGATCTTGATCGTCGGGAAGAACGCGTCCATGCCGAACGTGCGCGCCTCGTCGGGGATGATCGGCACGATGCGCGGACCGAACTCCTTGTCGCGCAGCAGGTCCTTGAGGAGTCGGACGAAGGCCATCGTCGTGGCGACCTCCTGCTTGCCCGAGCCCTTCTTGACCTGGGCGTACGCCTCGTCACCGGGCAGCTTGACGGGTTCGAAGTCGACGCGGCGGCTGGGCAGCGTGCCACCGAGCTTCTGGCGCCGGTCCACGGAGTACTTGATGACGTCGCTGTCCGCACCGGGGTGGTAGTACGGCGGCTGGTAGGGGTCGGCCTCGAGCTGCTCGTCGGTGATCGGGATGCGGAGGCTGTCGCGGAAGGCCTTGAGGTCGTCCAGCGTCATCTTCTTCATCTGGTGCGTGGCGTTGCGGCCGGCGAAGTGCGAGCCGAGGCCGTAGCCCTTGATCGTCTTGGCGAGGATGACGGTCGGCTGGCCGGTGTGCTCACGGGCCGCCTTGTAGGCCGCGTAGACCTTGCGGTAGTCGTGGCCGCCGCGCTTGAGGTCCCACCACACCTGGTCGTCGCTCCAGCCCTCGACCATCTTGGCGGTGCGCGGGTCGCGACCGAAGAAGTGGTCGCGGACGTACTTGCCGTCGTTGGCGCGGAAGGTCTGGTAGTCGCCGTCGCTCGTCTGGTTCATGATGTGCACGAGCGCGCCGTCGCGGTCGGCGGCGAGCAGCGGGTCCCACCCGCGGCCCCAGACGACCTTGATGACGTTCCAGCCGGCGCCGCGGAAGAACGCCTCGAGCTCCTGGATGATCTTGCCGTTGCCGCGGACCGGTCCGTCGAGGCGCTGCAGGTTGCAGTTGATGACGAAGTTGAGGTTGTCGAGCTCCTCGTTGGCCGCGAGCTGGAGCAGGCCGCGCGACTCGGGCTCGTCCATCTCGCCGTCGCCGAGGAAGGCCCACACGTCCTGCTGGCTGGTGTCCTTGATGCCGCGGTTGTGGAGGTACTTGTTGAACTGCGCCTGGTAGATCGCGTTCATCGGGCCGATGCCCATCGACACCGTCGGGAACTCCCAGTAGTTCGGGAGCAGCCGCGGGTGGGGGTAGGACGGGACCGCCTCGACGGTGCCGTCGACGCGGTGGCTCTTCTCCTGCCGGAAGCCGTCGAGCTGCGCCTCGGTGAGGTGGCCCTCGAGGAAGCTGCGGGCGTACATGCCGGGGGAGGCGTGGCCCTGGAAGTAGATCTGGTCGCCGCCGCCGGGGTGGTCCTTGCCGCGGAAGAAGTGGTTCATGCCCACCTCGTAGAGCGTCGCCGCGGACGCGTACGTCGAGATGTGCCCGCCGACGCCGATGCCGGGCCGCTGCGCGCGGTGCACCATGATCGCGGCGTTCCAGCGGATGTAGCGGCGCATCTCGCGCTCGACGTCCTCGTCGCCGGGGAACCACGGCTCGCGCTCCGGCGGGATCGTGTTGATGTAGTCGGTCGCCGTCAGGGAGGGGACGCCCACCTGCTGCTGGCGCGCGCGCTCGATGAGCTTGAGCATGATGTAGCGCGCCCGCGTCCGGCCCTTCTCGTCGAGGACGGCGTCGAGCGAGTCGATCCACTCCTGCGTCTCGTCCGGGTCGATGTCCGGGAGCTGACTGGGGATGCCGTTGAGGATCGGTCCGGCCTCGGATGCCACGTCGTGGGTCCTTTCTCGTCGCGAGGCGGCGCCCGCGGCCGGTCGGCCACGGCGCTGCACCCACCCATCCTCTACCAAACCGTGGTGGCCGTCACACTCGGGTCCAGCCCCGGGACGGCCGCTTCGGCGACCCCGCCGTCCCAGCCGGTGGTATGCCGTGTGCTCCCTCGGGCGCGGCATGCGCGTTGCGCACCCACCGGGTCGGGCTTGCGCGATAGCGTCGGAGCCAGTGCACTGATGTCGTGGCACCCATGCCACGACACGAGGTGCGAACGATCGAAAGGACCGGTGACAGTGAGCGAGACCGCGGGAGCGGCGTCCTTCAGCAAGCTCGGATTTGCCAAGGGGCAGGTCATCCAGGAGTTCGGCTATGACGACGACGTCGACGACGACCTGCGGTTCGAGCTCGAGGACGCCATCGGGACCGAGCTCGAGGACGAGGACTTCAACGACGGCGCGGACGGGGTGCTGATCTGGTACCGCGACGGCGACGACGACCTCGTCGACCTCATGGTCGACGGGCTGACGAAGCTCTTCGACCAGGGCTTCATCGTGCTGCTGACGCCGAAGTCCGGACGGGCCGGCCACGTCGACGCGAGCGAGGTCGAGGAGGCCGCGTCCACCGCGGGCCTGACGACCGGCGGACAGGTCAACGTCGCTGCCGACTGGGCGGCCACCCGACTCATGCCCCCGAAGGGTCCGCGCCGCTGACCCACGACTGACGTCCGTCCGGACGGGTCCGACGGTCCGGGGCGTCCCGCTGTCGAGGGTGGCGGCGACACTCTGGCAGTGGTGTCACACTTGCCGCCATGACGAACGCGCACCCGACCGAGTCCCCGGTCCAGGCGTCTGCCCCGCTGGGCGTCGGCGCTCTGGCGCCCGACTTCACCCTCGTCGACCAGTACGGCGTCGACGTCAGCCTCTCTGCCGTTCGCGACGTCAAGAACGCCGTCGTCGTCTTCTACCCGGCTGCGTTCTCGGGCATCTGCCGCGGCGAGCTGCGCGAGATCCGCGACGGGCTCGAGGACTTCCAGGACGACGACATCCAGGTCTTCGCCATCTCGTGCGACTCCATGTACACGCTGCGCGCGTGGGCCGACGCCGAGGGGCACTTCTTCCCGCTCCTGTCCGACTTCTGGCCCCACGGCGAGGTGGCGCGGCGTTACGGCATCCTGAACGACGAGGACGGCTTCGCGCTGCGGGGCACGTTCCTCGTCGACCGCACGGGACACATCGTCTGGACCGAGGTGCGGGGCATCGGTCAGGGACGCGACTTCGTGGCCTACCGCGCGGCGCTCGCGGCGCTCCGCGCTGCCCGGTCCGATGCCGTAGGCTGACCGCCGCCTGCCGGTGAGCCCCACGTGTCACCGCCGGGCACGTGAGGGCCTGTAGCTCAGTTGGTAGAGCACCGCGTTTACACCGCGGGTGTCGTCGGTTCGAGCCCGGCCGGGCCCACGTGGACGACCTCGCCCCGACCCTCAGCCTCCGTGACGTCGTCGCGGCGCTCGAGTCGCTCTACCCCCTCGAGAGCGCGGCCGACTGGGACCGGGTCGGCCTCGTGGTCGGCGACCTCGACCAGCCGGTACGCCGCGTCCTCTTCGCCCTCGACCCGACGCTCGCGGTCATCGCCGAGGCGCGGGAGTGGGGCGCCGACCTGCTCGTGACGCACCACCCGCTGCTCCTGCGCGGGGTTCACTCCGTCGCGACGTCCTCGGCCAAGGGCGCCTCGGTGACGGCCCTGGTCCGCGCCGGTGTCGCACTCTGGGTGGGCCACACGAACGCCGACGTCGCCGACCCGGGGGTCTCCACGGTGCTCGCCGACGCCCTCGGGCTGATCGACCAGCGTCCCCTGTCGACCGAGGGTGCGAACGCGATCGGTCGGGTCGGCGAGCTCGCCACCTCCGTGAGCCTCGCTGACTTCGCTGCCGCCGTGGCCGCAGCCCTGCCCGACACGGCCGGGGGGATCCGGGTCAGCGGCGACCCCGACGGGGACGTGAGGACCGTTGCGGTCATGGGCGGCTCGGGCGACGACCGCTTCGAGGAGGTGCGCGCGAGCGGCGCCGACGTGTACGTCACGGCCGACCTGCGCCACCATCCGGTGCTCGAGGCGCGCGAAGAGGCGCGGGGCGGGCCGCCCTACCTCATCGACGCGGGTCACTGGGCGACGGAGTCGCTGTGGCTCGCCAGCGGCCGCGAGCGTCTGATGACGGCGCTGGAACAGGTCCCCGGAGCGACTAGGGTCGAGTCCAGAGTCTCAGCCATCCGCACCGAGCCGTGGACGTTCGTCGTCGGTGCGAACGCCGCCCGGGTCGACCGCGCGGCTCCCGAAACCGGAGGTGTGCCCTGAAAGCCGACCCGTCCCGCCAGTGGCGCCTGCTCGACCTGCAGGCCATCGACACGCGCCTCGACCAGATCGCGCACGCGAAGGCGACACTGCCGCAGACCCCCGCGGTCGAGGCGGCCCGGCGCGAGCTGGGCGCGCTCGAGACGGAGATCGTCAACGCCCGCACGGCTGCCGGGGACGTGCAGCGCGAGCTGACGAAGTCCGACCAGGACGTCCAGCTCGTGCGTGACCGGGCCGCCCGCAACCAGGCCCGGCTCGACGCCGGCCAGGGCAGCGCCAAGGACCTCCAGGCGCTCCAGCACGAGCTGACGTCGTTGGCGCGCCGCCAGGCCGAGCTCGAGGACGTCGAGCTCGAGGTCATGGAGCGGTCGGAGTCGCTCACAGCCCGGGTCGCCGAGCTCGAGGCGCGCCACGTCGAGCTCGCCGCACGTGTCGAGACCCTCGAGTCCGAGCGCACCGCGGCCCTGACGACGCTCGATGCCGAGGCTGAGAAGGTCGCCTCCGGACGCGCCGACATCGTCGCGGGCGTCGGTGACGAGCTCATCGCCCTCTACGAGAAGATCCGCGCGAGCAGCGGTGGCATGGCCGCCGCCGAGCTGCGCCACCGCCGGTGCGGCGGGTGCCGGCTCGAGCTCGGCAACGTGGACCTCTCCCGCATCCGCAACGCCCCCGAGGACGAGGTCGTGCGGTGCGAGGAGTGCCGCCGCATCATGATCCGCACGGGCGAGTCCGGTCTGTGACCGCTGCGTCTCGCGGGTCGGGACGCCGGCTCGTCATCGAGGCCGACGGCGGGTCCCGGGGCAACCCGGGGGTGGCCGGCTACGGCGCCCTCGTGCGCGACCCCGCGACCGGCCAGGTCCTCGTCGAGCTCGCCGAGCCGCTCGGCAAGGCCAGCAACAACGTCGCCGAGTACTCCGGCCTGCTCGCCGGCCTGCGCGCCGTGCTCGACCTCGACCCCAAGGCGTCGGTCCGCGTCAAGATGGACTCCAAGCTCGTCGTCGAGCAGATGTCCGGGCGCTGGAAGATCAAGCACGAGGACATGCGCCGTCTCGCGCTGGAGGCCCGGGACCTGTGCGCCGAGATCTCCGACGCCGGTGGCAGCGTCGACTTCGAGTGGATCCCGCGGGAGAAGAACAAGGACGCCGACGCGCTCAGCAACGACGCGATGGACGGCAAGAGCGTCCACCGGGTCGTCATCGCCGAGGCTGACGGCGGGACAGACTCGGTGGCCGACGCGGGATCGCCTGTGGCTCAGGACGTCTCCGAGGTGTCCACTCCCGCGCCCGGAGCCCGCCCGCTGCGTCTCCTGCTCGTCCAGGAGCCGCACGACGCAGGCGCAGCGCCTCGCATCGTCACGGCGGTGCGTCGCCTCGTCGTCGCGGGCACGCGGGTCGTCGGCGCCGACGACGAGCTCGCGACGCGTCTGGCGGCCGACCTCGGTGCAGCCCTCGACGTCGAGGCGGAGACGTCGGGGGACTGGTCCGGCCAGGCACCCGGCGAGGGTGCCGACGAGAGGGTGCGGACGGCATACCACTCGCTCGCCGCGACCGGCGGCACCGTCGTCGCGGTGACGAGCCGGCGAGGCGTGCTCTCGGTGCTCAGCGACGTGCTCGGCACGCCGGTCGGGCGCTTCTGGGCCCTGGCCACGGCGGCAGGCAGCCTCACCGCGGTGGAGGTCTGGGAGGACGGGTCCGCGTCGGTGGCTTTCACCAATCGGACCGACCATCTCGCCTGACGGACGCTGTGCGATATTCGGGGCATGAGCTATGCCGGTGACGTGACCCCCGAGCAGGCCTGGACGGTCCTGCGCGACGAGCCCGGTGCGGCGCTCGTCGACGTGCGCACGAGGGCGGAGTGGTCCTACGTCGGGCTCCCCGACCTCGGCGAGATCGGCAAGGACGTCGTCCTCGTGGAGTGGCAGACCTATCCCGACGGCGCGGTCAACGAGCGGTTCACCGCCGACCTCGAGGCCGCCGGCGTGCCCAAGGACGCTCCCGTCTACTTCCTCTGCCGATCCGGGGTGCGCTCGGTCGCCGCGGCCGAGGCGGCCGCGCGCAGCGGGTGGTCTCGATCGCACAACGTCCTCGAGGGCTTCGAGGGACCGCACGACGAGCAGCGCCACCGCGCGGTGTCCGGGTGGAAGGTCGCGGGGCTGCCGTGGGTGCAGGGATGAGCGACGCGAGCCAGCAGTGGCGCCCCGACACCCTTGCCGTGCGGGGAGGCCTGTCCCGCAGTGGTTTCGAGGAGACCTCAGAGGCGCTCTACCTGACGTCCGGCTTCGTCTACGACACCGCGGAGGACGCCGAGGCGGCCTTCAAGGGTGACGTCGACCGCTTCGTCTACTCCCGCTACGGCAACCCGACCGTGGCGATGTTCGAGGAGCGACTGCGCCAGATCGAGGGCGCCGAGGCGTGCTTCGCCACCGGGTCGGGCATGTCCGCCGTCTTCGTCGCGCTCGCCGCGCTCCTCGGCCAGGGCGACCGCGTCGTCTCGTCGCGGGCTCTCTTCGGGTCGTGCTTCGTCATCCTCGACGAGATCCTGCCGCGCTGGGGCGTGGAGACGGTCTTCGTCGACGGCGCCGACCTCGACCAGTGGCGTGAGGCGCTCGCCGAGCCCACGACCGCCGTCTTCTTCGAGACACCGAGCAACCCGATGCAGGAGCTCGTCGACATCGCCGCCGTGACCGAGCTGGCCCACGCCGCCGGCGCGAAGGTCGTCGTCGACAACGTCTTCGGCACGCCGGTCTTCTCCAAGCCGCTCGACCTCGGGGCCGACATCATCGTCTACTCCGCCACGAAGCACATCGACGGCCAGGGGCGCACCTTGGGCGGCGCGGTGCTCGGGCCCAAGGAGTTCATCGACGGGCCGGTCCAGAACCTCATGCGGCACACGGGACCGTCGATGTCGCCCTTCAACGCCTGGGTGCTCGTCAAGGGGCTCGAGACGATGTCGCTGCGCGTCGAGCGGATGGCCGACAGCGCCCTCGAGGTGGCGCGATTCCTCGAGGGCCACCCGAGCGTCCGGCGCGTCGTGCACCCCTTCCTCGAGTCGCACCCCCAGCACGACCTGGCCAAGCGCCAGATGCTCGCCGGGGGCACCGTCGTGACCTTCGAGCTCGACGGGGGCAAGGACGAGGCGTTCGCGCTCATGAACGCCCTGCAGGTCATCGACATCTCCAACAACCTCGGGGACTCCAAGTCGCTCATCACGCACCCCGCGACGACGACGCACCGCCGCCTGACGCCCGAGGCGCGAGCCGTGGTGGGCATCACCGACGGCGTGCTGCGGGTCTCGGTGGGTCTCGAGGACGTCCGGGACCTCGTCGACGACCTCCGGCGCGCTCTCGGCTGAGTCCAGCGTCGACCCACCCCGCGGTCGGCCGCACCCCGCGTACGGCGTGCGCCCGGCCCGAGGGTGTCTGGTCGACGACATGGCGTATGCCGTCGGCCCGGTCAGCCGGTCAGGTGGTGAGCCGCTCAGGTGGTGGCGGCCAGGGCCAGGGTCGCGGCGGTCACGACCGTGACCGCGCACAGGGCGCCCGTGCGCGCGATGCGACCGACGTCGACGGAGAGTTCGGCGGACCGGCAGCGTGAGGCCCAGAGCAGCGTCGCGACCGAGCCCCACATCGTGATGATGGGCCCGGCGTTGACCCCGATGAGCAGGGCGGCCAGGCGGGAGGGCGCGTCCGCGACCGTCGGCTCGAGCGCGAGGTAGGCCGGCAGGTTGTTGATGCCGTTGGAGGTCAGCACGCCGAGACCGCTGACCCTGAAGAGGTCGCCGATACCGGTGCCGTGCCCGACGATGGTGCGCAGCCACGCCTCGAGCCCCAGGCGCAGCGCGGCGTCGATGACGACGAAGAGGATGCAGATGCCCATGACCGTGAGCCACGGCATCTTGATCCGGCGCAGCAGCTCGGGCGCTCGCCAGTAGGTCGCGGCGAGCAGGACGAGGGCGGCCGGCACGGACGCCAGGGCCGGCTGGACGCCGAGGACGAACGCCGGGGCGAGGAGCACGCAGACCCCGCCGGCGACCTGCATGAGCACCCGGTCGTGCGGCTCGGCGGCCGGTGGAGTGTCGTAGGTGCTGCCGAGGTCGCGCCGGTGCAGCAGCCAGAGCACCACGACGGTCGCGACGATCGCGACGACGGCCGGCACGGCCATCAGCTTGATGTAGCCCAAGGTCCCGACGCCGAGCGCCGCGAACGGGTGCAGGGCCAGCAGGTTGGTGAGGTTGGACACGGGAAGGAGCAGGGACGCCGTGTTGGCCAGCCAAAGCGTCGTCATGGCGAACGGCAGCGGGGGAGCGCCGACCTGACGGGCCACGGTGATGGCCACGGGGGTCAGCAGCACCGCGGTCGTGTCGAGGCTGAGCACGACGGTGCACACGACGGCGATCCCGACGATGAGCAGCCAGAGCACGAGCACGCGTCCCCTGGCGACGCGCGCGGCGCGGTGCGCCATGACGTCGAAGAGCCCCGACAGGTCGCAGATCTCGGCCAGGAGGGTGATCGCGACGAGAAAGACGAGGATCGGCGCCACGCGCTCGACGAGCAGGCTGAGGTCGAGCACGTCAGGCCCTCGGGGTCGTGGCCAGCTGCCACGGACGGCCCGGACGCGGAGGGGGCGTCAGCTCGACGTCGAAGCGCTCCGAGAGCCGCTCGGCCAGGGCCTGCGGCGTGCCCGGCGCCACGGCCTGCACGAGCTCGCGCGTCACGAGGCCGCGGGTGTGCTTGGCCATGTGCGAGGCGCCGGGGACGGTGACGTGCACCCAGCGCTCGGCGCGCTCGCCCGTGGGACGCCACACGGCGGCATACGTGCTCGACCGGCAGTCGACGACGAGCTCGCGCGGCTTCACCGCCGCGTCGAGCGCCGACGGCAGCTCCTGGCGCCACTCGTGCGACAGGTAGCCGATGCCCGGGAGGGTGCTGCAGATGTTGACGCGGTAGGCCGGCACGCGGTCACCGAGCCGGAGCGCACCGAAGAGGGCCGACACGACGACGACCCAGCGGTTGGCGCGTCGCTTGGAGGCCGCGTCGAGCGAGTCGACGTCGAGGGCCTGGTAGAGCACGCCGGTGTAGACGTGCGAGGCGGTCGCCGTGGGGGCGCTGCGCAGGAGCGTGTTGCGCTCGAGGTCGGCCACGAGGTTCGGGTTGATCTCGAGGACGCGCGCTGCGTCGGGCTCGCCGCTCAGGCGCTCCACCGTCTCGACGACCGACTCGCGCAGTGGTGTCAGCTCGGGGAACGAGAGGCTGCCGAGGTCGAGCGACCGCCCCCGCCGGGGTGAGGTCTTGCCCTCGGACGGGGGGAGCAGGATGAGCACGGGGGTCAGCCTAGGCAAACGGGACAGCGATGTCTCATCCCCGCGCGTGTCGTGGTCGACGAAGGATCGCCCCGGCCGGCAGCGCAGTGGCCCGGGTGCGCCACGTCCGGGATCGCGTCGTGGTGCGTAGGGTGACGCCATGGCCCAGCGACACATCGTCTTCCGCCCGGCGACGAAGCCCGGCGACGTGGCACGACAGCTGACGGCGCGCTTCGAGGCAGTGCGCCGGGAGTTCGAGGTGCCGGACCGGTTCCCGCCCGAGGTGCTGGCCGAGGCCGCTGCGGCCGCCGGCGCCGCAACGCTGCCGGAGCGGGACGAGACTGCCGTCCCGTTCATCACCATCGACCCGCCGACGTCGATGGATCTCGACCAGGCCATGTGGATCGGGCGCAGCGGCGACGGCTACCGAGTGCGCTATGCCATCGCCGACGTCCCCGCCTTCGTCCGCGCCGGTGGTGCCGTCGACACCGAGGCGCGCCGCCGTGGCCAGACGGTCTACTGCCCCGACGAGCGCGTCCAGCTCCACCCCCCGGAGCTGAGCGAAGGGGCCGCGAGCCTGCTGCCCGACCAGGTGCGCCCCGCCTTCGTCTGGGACATGACCCTCGCCGCCGACGGCGAGGGCACAGCGGTCGAGGTCTACCGCGCCATGGTGCGCAGCGTCCGACGCTACGACTACGAGCAGGTGCAGAAGGAGGTCGACGCCGGCACCGCCGAGGAGTGCCTCGTCCTGCTCAAGGAGGTCGGGGAGAAGCGCGTCCTGCTCGAGCGCCAGCGGGGCGGGGCGACTCTGCCGATGCCCGAGCAGGAGGTCGAGGAGGACGAGCACGGCGGCTTCCGGATCTCGTTCCGGCCGCTGCTCGCCGCGGAGGACTGGAACGCCCAGATCTCGCTGCTCACCGGCATGGGCGGGGCCGACCTCATGATCCGGGGCAAGATCGGCATCCTGCGCACCATGCCGCCGCCGGACCCGCGCGACCAGGCACGCTTCCGCCGGCAGGCGGCGGCCGCCGGTGTCGACTGGCCGAAGGACCTGTCGTACGGCGAGCTGCTGCGCACGCTGGACCGGAGCAACCCGCGGCACCTCGCGCTCATCCACGAGGCGACGTCGCTCTTCCGCGGCGCCGGCTACACCCCCTTCGACGGTGCGCTGCCTGCGCAGGCGACGCACGCGGCCGTCGCCAACCCGTACGCGCACGTGACGGCTCCGCTCCGGCGCCTCGTCGACCGCTTCGGCCTCGTCGTGTGCGAGGCGCTCTCGGCGGGGGCGGAGGTGCCGGGCTGGGTCCGGGAGGCGCTGCCCACCCTTCCCGAGATCATGTCGACCTCGGACCGGCGCACCAACGGGGTCGAGCGTGCGTGCACCGACGCCGTCGAGGCCGCCGAGGTGCACCCGCTCATCGGGAGCACCGTCCAGGGCGTCGTCGTCGACGAGAACGACAAGGGCGTCATCGTCCAGCTCATCGACCTCGCCGTCGTGGCCAAGGCGAGCGGGTCGGCGAAGGCCGGCGAGACGGTGACCCTGCGGGTCGACGCCGCCGACATCGGGACCGGCACGATCACACTCTCGGTCGCCTGAGGCCACGTGGGGGCGCGGCGGGTGCGACGGAGCCCGCCGAAAACCACTGGCCCGGCGCTGTGCAGCGCTCCTAGCCTCGTCGGCATGCGGGTGCGCTTCGTGAGGACGGGTGAACGGCGCTACGAGGTGCGCGTGGAGCGTGACCTCGCGACGGACCTCGTCATGAGCCCGGCGCCGGGGTGGAGCGACCTCGCGCCGCACGACCTCGTCCACCTCGTCGTCGAGCACCGCTTCGGCCTGCGCGACGGCATCTTCGGCCAGATCGCCGCGGGCGGGAACGCGGGCACCTTCGTGCCCACGCAGGAGACCCGCACGAAGGCGTGGGCCCGTCGCGTCGAACGCCGGAACCAGTCTCGGGGCACGCAGATCGCTCGGTCGGAGCAGCTCGCCGCTGCCGTCTACCCGGCGTGGCTCCGACACCGGGGGATGACGCCCGACCTCCACCACGATCCGACCGGGGGAGCAGCCACCGATCTCGGCGCCCGCCAGCTCGGCGAGGTGTTCACCGACCTCGACCGGCTGTCGGCGCAGTGGTCCGGCCTCGCGGTCGGCGAGTCCGTCGACGTCGACTGGCCCTGGCCCGAGCGACGCTGAACGGCGGGACCGCCTTGTGTGCAGCCAGCGGCGTCAGGACCCCACTGCCTGCACACCCCAAACCGGCCGGAGACGAGGTATGCCGTCACGCCCGGCGGGGCGGACGGCGTACGTCAGCAGGTGGCTCGGACGCTCAGGGAGCGGTGACGGGGGCGCTCGGGGTGCTCGTGCCCGGGTCCTGCGCGGGCGGCGCCGTGGGCGCGGCCGGTTCGGTCGACCCCGTCGCCCCGCCGGGAGCGGCCGGGGTGGCCGGCGTCACGGGGGTCGTCGCGGACGGTGTCCCGGTGGAGGTCGCCTGACCAGACCCGGACCCCGCGGGTGCGGTCGCCGCGCCGGTCGGAGTCGCGGGCGCGGTGGGCGCCGGGTCGAGCGCGCCCTTGTCGGTGGAAGGCTTCTCACCCGTGGTGCCTGTGGGGCGGTCGACCACGGCGCCCGCGCTCGTGCGGCCTCCGAGGTGGGTGCCGGTCACCTGGGCGCCGGTGGCGAGCTGGAGGCCGGTGAGGAAGGCCGCGGCGATGGCGAAGACGGCACCCGTGGTGACGAGGACCCGTCGCGTGGTCAGGCGATCGGGACGGCGCCACCACGTCTCCCGCACGACCTCGACGTCCACGCCGTCAGGCCCCCGGCGCGAACGCACGAGCACGACGGCCTCCTTGGCGCGTGCCATGGAGTTCGTGTAGAGGCTGGCCGCGATCGCCGAGATGACGCTGAGCACCGCGGCCCCGGCGATGGTGCCGACCACGCCGAGGCGCGAGCCGAGGGCCGCTGCCGTGGCGGCGGCCATCGACCCCCCGAGCAGCTGGGTCAGGGAGAGATCGAGCAGCTTCGCTCTGGGCCGTGCGGCGGGCTCCGCGTCTGGGGGGCCGCCGGGTCGGGTGTCGGGCAGGTCGTCGGTCAGCGATTCCGTCATGGTCCTGGGGTCGGTTGCGATCGTCATCTCCCCTGCACGACGAACGACAGGCCCGGATCGTTGACGGGACCGGCGAGGTGTGACTCGGGTCACTCCCGGCAGCGCGCTCCGAGGGGCGGTGCCGATTCGGGCGATCGGGCCCGACGGTGACAGACTCGGGGCGATCACTGGAGGACCATGGACGCCACCGCCCTGCACGACCGCGAGCTCGCGGACCGCCGAGACCCCGACGGTGGGGACCACCACGGGGGAGCCGTCGCCGAGGAGGCGGCCCGACGCCGCACGTTCGCCGTCATCTCGCACCCCGACGCCGGCAAGTCGACCCTGACCGAGGCCCTCGCGCTGCACGCGCGCGCCATCGGCGAGGCCGGAGCGGTGCACGGCAAGGGCAACCGGCGGGGCGTCGTGTCCGACTGGATGGAGATGGAGAAGGACCGAGGCATCTCGATCACCTCCGCCGTGCTCCAGTTCGCCTACGACGGCACGGTCATCAACCTGCTCGACACCCCGGGTCACGCCGATTTCTCCGAGGACACCTATCGCGTGCTCGCAGCGGTCGACGCCGCCGTCATGCTCGTCGACGCCGCCAAGGGCATCGAACCCCAGACGTTCAAGCTCTTCGAGGTCTGCCGGGCGCGCGGCGTGCCCGTCATCACCGTCGTCAACAAGTGGGACCGGCCCGGCCTGGACGCGCTCGCGATCATGGACGAACTGACGACCCGGATCGACCTGCACCCGATGCCGCTCACCTGGCCGGTCGGTGTCGCGGGTGACTTCCACGGCGTGCTCGACTGTGCGACGGGCGACTTCGTCCAGTTCACGCGTACGCCCGGCGGCGCCACCGAGGCCATCACGACCCGGATGCCCGCCGACGAGGCCGAGCAGCTGCTCGGCTCGGTCTGGACCGACGCGGTCGAGGAGTACGACCTGCTCCGCTCCTCGGGCCACGACCTCGACCTCGA
The DNA here is from genome assembly GCF_024519435.1 of Terrabacter sp. Ter38. Classification (GTDB taxonomy): domain Bacteria; phylum Actinomycetota; class Actinomycetes; order Actinomycetales; family Dermatophilaceae; genus Terrabacter. The sequence continues at coordinate 352,021 of NZ_JALJRZ010000001.1, read as the reverse complement.
GCTGTTCCTGTCGGGCGCCGCCTCGCCCGTGCTCTTCGGCTCGGCCGTCCTCAACTTCGGGGTACGCCAGCTGCTCGACACGCTCGTCACCCTCGCTCCGGCCCCGGGTGCGCGCCCCGACCGCTCCGGCGACCCGCGCGCCGTGTCGGCACCGTTCTCGGGCTTCGTCTTCAAGATCCAGGCGGGCATGGACAAGGCGCACCGCGACCGGCTCGCATTCGTCCGGGTGTGCTCGGGCCGCTTCACGCGCGGGATGGTCGTGACGCATGCCGACACGGGCCGTCCCTTCGCGACGAAGTACGCGCAGAGCGTCTTCGGGCGCGACCGGTCGACGCTCGACGAGGCCTTCCCCGGCGACGTCATCGGTCTCGTCAACGCCAACGCCCTCCGGGTCGGCGACACCCTCTTCGCCGACGAGAAGGTCGCCTTCCCCCGCATCCCGCTCTTCGCTCCCGAGCACTTCGCCGTCGCCCGTGCGGCGGTCACCGGCAAGCAGAAGCAGTTCCGCAAGGGCATCGAGCAGCTCGGCGAGGAGGGCGTCGTCCAGGTGCTGCACTCGGACCGACGCGGTGCGCAGGCCCCGGTGCTCGCGGCGGTCGGTCCGATGCAGTTCGACGTCGCCAAGCACCGGATGGAGCACGAGTTCGGCTCGCCGATCCGCCTCGAGCCGCTCGCCTACTCCGTGGCGCGCGCCGTCACGGCGGCCGCGATGCCGATCGTCGACAGCCGGCCCGGGGCGGAGTCGCTGACGCGGGAGGACGGCCTGCACGTCGCCGTGTTCGCCGACAAGTGGCGGCTCGCCTCCGTCGAGAAGGACCTGCCCGCCGGCTCGCTCACCCCGATCTTCGGCTGACCTCGTGAGCCGACGCTTCGAGGAGATCGACTGGCAGCAGACGCCGATGGGCGAGATCAGCCTCCGTCGGCGACTCGAGCCGTCGCTGCTCGTCGACGTCTACGAGGTGAAGCTCGGCGAGGAGTTCCTCATGTCGAGCCTCTTCACGGTCGCGGAGGTCGAGCTGGCCCGCCTCGGGCTCGCCGCCGTGGGGGAGGGCGGTGGCGACAGTGCGAGCCTCGACGTCGTCGTCGGCGGGCTCGGTCTCGGTTACACGGCCGTGGCCGCTCTCGAGGACGCCCGGGTGCGCTCCCTGACCGTCGTCGAGGCGCTCGGACCCGTCATCTCGTGGCACGAGCGGCAGCTGCTCCCCGACACCGTGTCCCTCACCGTCGACCCCAGGACCACCCTGCTCGAGGGCGACTTCTTCGCCCTGGCGCGTCAGGGCCACGGCTTCGGGGACGCTCCGGCCCTGCTGCACGCCGTGCTGCTCGACATCGACCACACGCCCCACCACGTGCTCCACCCCAGCCACGCCGACCTCTACACCCGGGACGGCCTCTCGCGTCTGGCGGCGACGCTGCACCCCGGTGGGGTCTTCGCGCTGTGGTCCGACGACCCGCCCGAGGACGCCTTCACGGGCCTGCTGGCAGAGGTCTTCGCCGACGTCGCCGCGCACGAGGTGTCCTTCCCGAACCCCCTCACGGGAGGCACCTCGTCCAACAGCGTCTACGTCGCGACCACGGAGCTCGACAGTCAGCCCAGCGCCTGAGCCACATCTGCTCCCACACCGGCCGAAGTCGCCTTACCGTAAGGGCGGGAACACCGACGTCCACAGGAGGTCCGATGAGCGTCACGGTCTCGGTCAACGGCGCCGTCACCACTGCCCGGCTCGCGGGCGAGATCGACACGTACACCGTGCCGAACGTACGGTCGACGTTCGAGGAGATCGCCGTGGCACCGGACGCCCTGGTGGTCGTCGACCTACGAGACGTCACGTTCCTCGACTCCTCGGGTCTCGGGGCGATCATCGGGCTCTACGACCGCGTCGTGGCGGCAGGCGCTCGGCTCCAGCTCGTCTGCGGCGACATCACCCTGCGGCTCGTCAGGCTGATGCACCTCGACCAGGTCATCGACGTCGTCGAGGCGCCCGACGTCGACGTCGCGCCGCTCGAGGTTGCTCCCGCCGAGTCGGCGGGCCGGGTCGACGCGGAACGATCCTGACCTGACCTGGCGGTTCGGCCCGTCCGGGACCTGGATGGCTCAGGACGCCAGTCTGAGGTGCACGCCGATGCGCGTACGCGTGGGGCGGGCCTCGATGGTGAGCCGGTCGCTGAGCCGCTGCGCGATCCACAGACCGCGGCCGCTCGTCGAGTGGTCGTCGAGCGGGAGGACCTCCGGCACCGACCCCGTGCCGTCGTCGTCCTCGACCGTGAAGACGAGCGAGTCGGCGGTCTCGTCGATGAGCAGGACGCCGTGACCGCCGCCGTGGACGATGCTGTTGACCGCGATCTCGTGCACGGCCAGCACGGCGTTGTCGGCCCGGTCGGGGATGCGTTCGCCCGCGATGGCCCGCACGATCTCACGCACGCGACGCAGGTCGTCGGGGCCGAACTCCATTCGACGGAGCTCGCGTCCCCTGGCCACCCCTTGACCCGTCACCTCTGCATGCTCCCACTTCTGCGGCATCCGTGGGTGCCCAAGCCCTTCGACTGTCAGGATGGCCCCATGAACGCGCCATGGCAGAGCCCGGCGGCGAGCCGTGCGTCGGTCGCCCCGAGGCTGGCGGCGTTGGCAGGCATTGCGGCCCAGGTCGCGGCGGCCACGACGCTGGAGGAGCTCACCGAGACCATCACCGAGCGCGCGTCGACGGTCATGGGCGCCTCGCGGGCCGTGCTGGCGGTCCAGGACGGCCCGACCCGTCTGCGCACCATCGCCACCCACGGCCTCACCCAGTCCGAGGCACGGCAGTGGGCCAGCCTCGAGCTCGATGCCCGGTCGCCGCTCACCGACGCCGTCCGGACCACCCAGATCGTGTCGGTCACCGGTCGGGCCGAGCTCCTCGAGCGCTACCCGGACCTCGACGACGACACGGAGCGATCGTCGGTGACGCTGCCGCTCATCTCCCGAGCCGACGGCTCGGCCATCGGGGCGGTGGGTTTCCGCTTCGACGGGCTCGCCGGACCGATCGACCCGGATCTGGTGTGGGTGCTGGGGGTGCTCGCGGACATGTGCGCGCAGACGGTGCTCCGCCTGCGGGCCGAGGAGCAGATCGCGACCCGGGCGGCCCAGCTGGAGTTCCTGGCCGATGCGTCGCAGGCGCTCGCGACCACCCTCGACTACAGACAGACGCTGCGCCAGGTCGCCTCGCTCGCCGTGCCGACGCACGCCGACTGGTGCTCGGTCCAGATGGTCGACGACGGTGTCCTGCGGACGCTCGCCGTCGCGCACGTCGATCCCGACAAGGTGCAGCTCGCCAAGGAGCTCGAGACCCGATGGCCCCCCGACCCCGAGCGGCCCGGCGGGGCGGCCCAGGTCGCGCGCACCGGAAAGAGCCTGCTCGTCGACACCGTCACCGACGAGATGCTCGTCGCCGCGGCCCGCGACGAGGAGCACCTCAGGGTGGCGCGAGAGCTCGGACTGCGAAGCGCCATGACGGTGCCGCTCATGGCCAAGGACCGGATGCTCGGGGTGCTGACCTTCGTCGCGGCCGAGTCCGGGCGCCGCTACACGCGCGATGACGTCGCTTTCGCAGAGGACCTCGCCCGGCGGGCCGGCCTGGCCATCGACAACGCCGACCTCTACTCCCAGACCCGCCGTGTCGCGTCGGTGCTCCAGGCGACGCTGCTGCCCCAGGACCTTCCCGAGATCCCCGGCTGGCAGATCGGGACGGTCTACCGACAGGCGGGCCGCACCGACGTGGGTGGTGACTACTACGACGTCAGCGGGCTCGACGGCGGTCGTGTCACGGTGGTCCTCGGTGACGTCATGGGTCGAGGAGTCGACGCGGCTGTCGCGGGCTCACGGATGCGTTCTGCTGCAAGGGTGCTGGCGACCCAGGACCCGGAGCCCGCGGCGCTCGCCGGCGCGATGGACCGCTTCATGGCGACCGAGCCGCCGACCCAGATGGCGTCCTCGGTCTACCTGCTCTTCGAGCCGGAGCGAGACGACCTCGCCGTCGTCGTCGCCGGGCACCCGCCGCCGCTGCTCGTCCAGGGCGGTCGCACCCGGTTCGTCAGCGAGGACGGCTCGCCGGTCCACGGCCTCGGTGAGGTCCCCCGAGCCTCGGCCCGGGTGCCCTTCGCCGTCGGGGACCTGCTCCTGCTCTACACCGACGGCCTCGTCGAGCGCCGCGGAGAGAGCATCGACATCGGGCTCAAGCGCCTGCAGGCTGCCGCCGATGAGCTCCTCACCGGCGTCAATGACGACACCGACCTCGACGAGGTCCTCGACGGGCTGACCGAGGCGGTCTCCGACCCCGACCGGCACGACGACGTCGCCGTCCTGGCGTTCCGCCGGGTCGTCTGAGCGGACGCCCGGTTTTCGTCCGTGCCGGGGGAGTGGCTCGCCGGTGGGCGCGGGCGCAGCGGACGGCATACGCCCCTATGCTGGTGCGCGGATGAGTCGGCCAGACGGTCGCGTCAGGGCCTCGGCCCTGCCGAGGAACGTCCGGGCTCCACAGGGCAGGGTGGTGGCCAACAGCCACCCGGGGTGACCCGCGGGACAGTGCCACAGAGAACAGACCGCCGGCCGCTTCGGCAGCCGGTAAGGGTGAAACGGTGGTGTAAGAGACCACCAGCGCTCCAGGTGACTGGAGCGGCTCGGTAAACCCCACCCGGAGCAAGTCCAGACAGCGTATGCACGGCGCCCTCGGGCGCCGAGGAGACCGGCCCGGTCGAGTGCGCGGGTAGGACGCTCGAGCCGACCAGCAATGGTCGGCCTAGATGGATGGCCGTCGCCACGTCACCGGTAACGGGGACGCGGAACAGAACCCGGCGTATCGGCCGACTCATCCACTTTCAGGCCTCTGAACTGCGGTGATGTGTTTGGTCACCCCCGTTGGTCCGCACTGAGTCCGCAAAATCTCGGAGGACTCCGTCGACGGCGCCCTGGACGGTCTTGACGGACTCGCCATGACGGACGAGCAGTGAGGCGTAGTAGTGCCTCAGCTCGTGGAAGCCGATGGCTGGGATGCCGGCCTGCTTGAGGGCTCGGTTCCACTCGGTCCAGAAGGCTGACCGACGCAGCGGGGCGCCGACGTTGTTCGTGAAGACGAGGGCGGTCGCGGGGTAGGCCTCGAGGTGCGCCTGGAGCGCGTCTGCGACGACGCCCGGTAGCGGACGACGCGGAGGCTGGCCTGGGACTTGGGTGGCCGAAGAAAGCTCGCGGCCGTTGAAGTTGATGAGCTGGCGGTCGACGAGGACGTTGCGCCGCTCGAGATCGAGGCGGTCGACGGTGAGGCCGAAGATCTCGCCCTGTTGAAGTCCGGTGCCGGCGGCGAGGATCACGAGCGCCTGATGCCTCCGGGGCATGTGCGCAACGATCGCGGCGAGCTGGTCCTCGGTGATCGGCAGCACCGGAATACCAGGTGTGACTGCCTGAAGGGAGTACCGACAGACTGCCAACGGCGCCCATGGCGGTGAGCGTCCAGAACGGAGCCATGTCGTACGCCAACTCTCCCCAAGCCGGCTGCGTATCGACTCAGCATGCGGCGTCTTCGATCCCGAACCTCGATGCGGCGCTGCTGTGGCTCGACAGCGTCAAAGCCCGGCGACCGCGTACGCGTAGCGACACGAAGGGCACACGCATCGATTACGCGAACTCACGGCAATCTCCTGATGTGCTTCCTGCTCTTCCCGACCGCCGCGCGGGACGTCATGGCCTGGTAGGTGCAAGAAAAGCCTCAGGAGCTGCTCGATCTGTTGGTGCCTCTTCTTCAGCAGTCCTGCCTCGCCCGATGGGGGACTGCGGCTTGAGCGCCACGACGCGGCAGAACGACGCAGGGGGGTCGGCGCTCAGGTCCCGCTTCGGAGCTTGTCGAGTCGCCACCTGTGTTGCGTTCCAGGCGGTGGCATGCTCGGGCTGTGAAGACGCAGGTGGTGTCGACGTCACTCGGTCCTGTGGAAGTGTCCTTGGCCGGTCCCGTCGGCGGAGCCGTCGTGCTCGCTTTTCCCGGTGGACACTCCTCGGCGGCCACCCCGCTCGGTTCAGACCTTTACACCAACCTGGGGTTTCGGGTCTTGGCCTTCTCCCGGCCTGGCTATGGCCGCACCCGCGTGGGTCCGCTGATGGCGGCCGAGTTCGTCTCTGCTGTGGCGGAGGTCTGCGACGGGCTTGGGATCAGCGAAGCCGCCGCAACCGTGGGAATCAGCTTCGGGGGACTCCAGGCGGTGCACGTCGCTGTCGCGCTGGGGCACCTGGCGCCTCGGCTGGTACTGCACAGCTGCGCTCCGTCGACGTTGCCCTACCCCGACAGCAGGCTGGAGGCGGCGGCGGGCCCGCTGGGATTCTCTCCGGGGACGCAACGACTCACCTGGCGGGCCATCCGCGCGATGACGTCGTCGGACAGGGGTCTGCGTCTGATGATGTCGACGTTGTCGACGCTACCGGTCGACGCGTGGTGGCACACGTGGACGCCTGCGGACCGAGCCTCCGCTCGGGCGACCTTCGCGGCCATGGGTTCCGGATCGGGGTTTGTCACGGACCTTCGCCAAGGCGTCGCAGACCGGGCGTGCTATCGCCGCGCGGTTCTGCGGTCGGTTCCCTGCCCAACCCTCGTGACGGCGTCCCCACATGATCGTGGCGTGACTTTCGAACACGCCAAGGACTTCGTGCACACGGTACCCAGGACCCACCTCTTCGACACCAACGCGCCCAGTCACTTCTACTGGGTGGGCCCCGACCGGCTGGCTCTATCCAACGCCATCCACGACTTCGTCGTCGATTAGCCAAACGGACCCGTTGCGGCGAAGTGGGTCATGTGTCATCGCCCTTGACGTGATGCAGCCGCACAAATGCTCGCTGGAGTCGTGCGCGTGAACCGGCGGCTCTGTCAGAGTTACTGCAGGTGAGCGAGCAGGAGCGGCTGTGGTGCGGCGGAGCGATCTGGGGGTCCACCTTCCGGCGACGATCGACCGAGCGGCCCTCGCCGCAGCGATCCGGCGTCTTGAGGACGAGCAGTATCACAGCGTGTGGTTCACCGAGACCGACCTGGTCCGCGACCCGATCGTGCACGCCGCCGCGGCATCGGTGTTGAGCAAGTCGCTTGTCGTCGGCGTCGGCCTGGTCAATGTCTGGAGGCAGCTGCCCGCGTCTCTGGCGACCACCGTGGCAAACGTTTCTGCCTTGGCGGCCGGCCGCCATTGGGTCGTTCTCGGACCGTGGCACGAGCCGGCGGCGACCTACGCGGGCGTGCGACGGCATCACTTGATCGATGCCATGCGGGACACGACGATCATCGTCCGCGGCCTGCTGCGTGGTGAGACCGTGACGCATGCGGGACGCGTGTACGCGGTTGACGACCTGGCCATGCCCGGCCGAACCGGCGTGGCTGAGGTGCCACTGCTATGGGGGGCCAACGGTCCGCGGATGGTCGCTGCCGCAGCCGAGCTCGCGGCCACAGGCCTGATTGACGGCGTAATGATCAACTACCTGACCCCTGTTGAGCGAGTCCGCGAGATCATTGAGCTCGTGACGTCAGCGGCCACCGCAGCGGGTCGCGAACCCGGCACGCTGAAGTTCCCCATCGCCCTGATCGTGCTGGCCGATGATGACCAACACCGAGCCGTCGAGCAGATGCGCTCACTCATCGAGAGCACTGCCGTGCTTCGCGCCGAGATGCATCTGTCGCCTGAGGCCGCCGTAACGTATGACCTCGTGGAGGCGAGGGTCGCAGCTGGGTCGGCCACACAATGCAGTGCTCGGATCCAGAAGTACCTCGACGCCGGCGCGTGGCCGATCGCGCTCTACAACCGCGAGCCTCAAACACTGATGGATCGGCTTTCCGAGTCGCTGTGATGCTGTGACCCACCCAAGGAACATCCTCAAGGACGCGAGCAGGAGTCCGGCCTCCGTCAGACTGGCATCCGCCATGGGTCGACTGGCGGCGGAAGGGGCAGGGTTGTCTAGCCGCTTGGTCGGCCAAGGGGTGAATCATGCGGTCAATGAAGAACGAGCGCGAGTGACGCCGCCACGATGAGCACCGACTGCAGACTGTGCACGATGATGGCCAGCCAGGCGCTGGTGTACCGGCGGGCGGGATAGGCCAGCGCCAGACTGTCCAACAGGATCTTGGGGATGGCCCACGGCATGTGCAGGTGATAAGCCGCGAACAGGACCCCGTTTGCCAGCCAGTCGGCGCGGCCGAAGACGCCGTGCATCCTGGGCAGCAGGAGCCCGCGGAAGAGCAGCTCCTCTCCGAGAATCGTGTTGAAGACGGCCATCACAACGATCGCCGCGAACCACGGCCAGTTCCCCGACAGGAAGTCGTGCCCCTCCGAGGACCGGAGGAGAACCCCGAGGTCTCGATCGGCCGGGACCGGCAGCGAGGGGAGGAGCTGTTCGATGCCGACGACGAGCATCGCCGGGACCAGCACCCACCACAGCCGTCCGCCAATGCGGCCGGTGCGCGGGCTATGTGGCGGACGCAACCACAGTGCGTCCTTGACGGCGCCCCAGTGAAGGGGACCGATCTCGCGTCGCAGCAGAACCAGGACCACGACGCCTTGCCACATCAGGCCCACCGTCAGACATGCCAGCAGTGCTTTCGGCCAAGCGGCAGGACCACTCAGCCGATCCGCCAACGCCGGGGTGACCAGCCAAGCCAGCACCGCCATCGGCAGTGCCGCCAACGCCCACACGCCCAGCACCTGGCGCAGGCTGTACTGAGGTGGCGCGGCCCTCGCTGCTGACGGGGACCTGCCCTCAGACGGGACGGCCATGCGCTTCAACGTTCGGTCGACATCGTGCATGTTCCGCAGAATGCGCCCCGCGGCCACCGCTCCACATCCGGCATGACCCTGACGTCGATCCCGAACCAACCCTGAGCTGCCACCCAGTCGGCCGTAAACCCCGAGCTCCCCGGACTCGGGGTTCATCCGGCCTTCGCGCGAGGGGCGCACACTACCCAGATGTGGGCCCGGTCCCGCCACCTTGACCGACTTCGCTGCAGCCAGCGCTATCTCTTGGGCCCACCGCGGCGGTCGAGTGGCGGCGGTGGGCCTCGCCGTCGGCACTCGCTGCTTCGCCTGCCGTTGAGAGACAGGGGCCCGGCACGTTGGTGCGCGCACCAGCACCCCGAGCGCGCTGTCGCCTTGTACAACCGATTTGCTTGGGTCTACATCGGGCTCACCGCCGTTGTCGCTGCCGTCTCCATCATCCTGTTGGTCGAGTTCGCGTGGGTTGACGACGTCAGCGATGACAAGACCAAGCAGATGCTCGCGGCGCTCACGGCCGCATTGACCACTTTCATCGGTTCGATCTTGGTAACCACCGACGAGACGGACGCGACGATCGGCTCGCTGGTGGAAGAGAAGTTCATCGCCGCCTTCAGCCAAGCAGAGAGCGACGAGATCCCTGCTGGCCACAGGTACGCGGTGAGGGCGAATGACACCCGCTGGTACCTGGAGATGGGCAGCCTCGGTATCCGCGCGGCCAACGAGGAATACGCCCACGCCACGGGTTGGGGACGGGCGGCGCGAAGGAGACGTGCGGAGGACATCGAGGCTTACCTTCGTCCCGAATGATGTACGGGCCCGGCGTCGGTCCCCGTACCTTTCCGGCGCCCGGACGCCGCGGTTAGACGCACCCACTGGGGCATGTGCGGACGGGTCACAACGGGCTCGTCGCACCAGTGGGTGTGGTCGTGGCTGTCGGCTTTCGAGGTGTCCGGCACGGATCTTCGCGCTCGGCTGTACTTCTATCCGGACGCGACGAGACGTGCTCCGGGACGCGGGCTAGGCACCGTCGTCGCCACCACGCAGGGAGAGGGTCATGCTCCGCAGGAGCCGGAACGCGTCCGACTGCTCGGTCTCGGTCATGCCAGCCAACATCCTGATCTCGACGGACCGGACCGCTACGGTCGCCGTCTCGAGGCTCGCTCGGCCGCGTGGCGTGAGCCGCGTGGGAAGAACTCTCCCGACGGGCGCCTCCGCAGGTCTGGTCACGTAGCCCTCTCGTTCCAGGGCCTGGAGCAGCACGTTCATCGACTGCCGGGTCACGAACGCGCCCCGCGCGAGCTCGGAGTTCGACAAGCCCGGTCGTTGAGCCAGCAGTTCGAGGCAGGAGTAGTGCGTCACGCTCATCCCGAGCGGTCGCAGAACCTCCTCCATGGCTGCGCGGAGGGCGCTCGACGCCTCCTTCAGCAGGTAGCCGAGTGACGTCTCCAGGTCGACGCCGACACCCTCTTGACTCATGTCAGCATTCTGACATAGATTGCGGCGTGTCAGCAAACTGACACTAGACGAGGAGCAACATCATGCCCGCCACCGGCCCCGACTTCATCTCGCTCCAAGCTCGCGACCTCGACGTTTCGCAGGCCTTCTACGAGCAGTACCTCGGCCTCGTCCGCTCGCAGGCCGGACCTCCGCACGCCGTCGTCTTCGAGACGAAGCCGATCGCTTTCGCACTCCGAGACGTGGTTCCCGGCACCGATCTCGCATCCGTGGCTCAGCCCGGCATCGGTGCAGCGATCTGGCTCCACGCCACAGACGTCCAGACCATCCACGATGCTCTCGTCGCCGACGGTCACACCATCGTGTCCGCACCGATCGACGGCCCCTTCGGTCGGACATTCACCTTCGCCGACCCCGACGGCTACCAGGTCACTCTTCACGACCGCGCCTGAGAGGCCAATGCCGCCCGACGATCTCAGCGGACCCGCCGCCATGACGGTGGCCGGATCGCGGCGAAAGGACACACCCAAGGAGATGCTTTGCTGCCCGGGTGGGGCCCGGCGAGCGCGCCGGTGCGTCTGCTCAAGTCCCAAGGCGTCAGCGCTGGCGGCGCACTGGGTGGTCTTCGTGCGGGTCGCTTGGTCGTCCCCCTCGCTGCCGCCGAGAAGGGTTTGCGGTGTGGATTGGAAAGAGCAGTCCGAGTGATGCCGCCTCGACGGGCACGCCGACGGCCGCGCGGAGGGTCCGGGCGCGCATGGTGCCATGTGAGGGCATCGGCCACGACGATTCCTTCGGCGTACTGTCCCGGCCGTCAGTACGGGACACGCGTGCGGCGGGGAACGTCGTGACAGAGGCAGACAGATGACCGGCAAGCCCACCCGATGCGGCCGGACACGGCAGCTTGCAAGGCTCGGGTCTGCTCCGGGGCGCCACGAGCGCCAGACGCAGCACGGCGCGGTCAGCAGTCCGGGCGGTTCGCTCAATGGGCCTGGAACGGATGAGGGGGCGGAGTCAGCTCGTGATGTCCTTGCCTGCGAACCGTGCCCAGGCGAGCAACCAGAACACGACGACATAGGCCAAGTCCACCCGGAGGCCTTGGGCGATGTTGTCCCAGAAGGGTGGGTCGCGGAGCAGGTCTCCGAACGCCATCCACTGGTCGACGAGGAGCCACGGGTGCAGCCACGAGATCTGTGGCACCGAGTCCGCGATCCAGGAGAGGATGGTGAAGATCATGAGCGCGACGGTGGCGGCGAGCGGTTGCTCGGTGAGCGTCGAGATGAACAGCCCCACGGCGCCGAGGGCGGCCAACCCCACAGCGATGTAGAGGCTGACGAGCACGACCCGCCAGACTGCCGAGCCGAATGAGATCTCGGTGCCGGAGAGCGTCAGCATCGGTCCGGTGCCGAAGAGGGCGATCCCGGCGATCGCGCCGGCGAGGACCACCACGGCGACCCCCCACACAGCGCCGATCAGGAGAGAGACGTACTTCGTGACGAGCAGCCGGGTCCGCCCCACCGGCACGGTCAGCAGGTAGCGGAGCGTCCCGAGGTTCGCCTCACCGGCCACCGCGTCACCGGCGAGCATCGCGATGGCGAGGGGGAGGAATAGTCCCAGCTCGACGCTGAGCGCGGCGATCGGCACGAACAGCCCGTTCGAGGTGATCGAGGAGAGGAAGTCGGGCCCGCGACCTTCGCGTGGCGACGAGATCCGCACCGCGACCGCGATGAACACCGGCACCGCGGCGAGGACGAGCAGTCCCATCTGGTTGCGTCGGCGGCCGGCGATCAGCCTCAGCTCCGATCGCAGCAGGCGGGTGGAGAGCCGCCGCGACAGGGGCACCCCGTCGCTGCCCGCAACCCGCTGGGGACCGTCGGTGAGGACCGACTCAGCCGCTGACATCGAAACCCTCCCCGGTGAGCGCGACGAACAGGTCCTCGAGGCTGGGACTGGTCACGGTGAACTCCTTGACGCCGACGCCGCCCTCGACGAGCGCCGCGACGATCTCCTCCGGCGCGACACCGATGGGCGTCCCGCGGACCCCGCCGGGCACCGCCTCGACACCGCCCAGCCCGAGCTCGGTCATGATCCGCACGGCCGCAGTGGGCTGCTCCGTGAGGACCCGGGCCGTTGGCTCCGAACCTCCGCGGACCTCGGTGGTGGAGCCTTGGGCGACGAGTCGACCGTCACTCATGACGCCGAGGTGAGTGCACATCTGCTCCACCTCCGACAGCAGGTGGCTCGACACGAAGACCGTCGTCCCGTCCGACGCCAACGACGCGACGAGGTGGCGAACCTCGCGAGTTCCTTGCGGGTCAAGGCCGTTCGTCGGCTCGTCGAGCACCAGCAGCTCCCGGGGCATGAGCAGTGCGGCGGCGATGGCGAGCCGCTGGCGCATCCCCAAGGAGTATGCGCGGTAACGCTTGCCCGCGGTCGCCAAGAGGCCCACCCGGTCGAGGGCGGCGTCGATCCGTTGCCTCGAGGTACGCGGGTCTGCGGTCAGGTCGGCTGCGTCGAGCCGCTGCAGGTTGGCCCGGCCTGACAGGTAGGGATGGAAGGCGGGACCCTCAACGAGGGATCCGACCCGGGGCAGCACGACTTGGGCCCCCTGTGGAATCGGCTGCCCGAGGAGGCTGCTGGTGCCGGCGGACGGTCGCACGAGACCGAGCAGCATCCGTATCGTCGTCGTCTTGCCCGAGCCGTTCGGCCCGAGGAAGCCATACACCGAGCCCCGCGGCACGACGAGGTCGAGGTCGTCCACTGCGGCCCGCGCGCCGAATCGCTTCGTCAGACCCCGGGTCGCGATCGCGAGATCGCCCCCGGGGACTGACGTCTGCAGGTGGTCGAGTCGATGGGTCACTTCGCTGCCAGGGCGCTGTACAGCTGGGTCGGCGGGACAGCTCCGATGGCGACCCGGCCGTCGTTCGTCAGGACGAGCGAGAACAGGGTGCCTTGGAGGACGTGCCCGCTGCCCCAGGCACCCGACGTGGTTGGAAGGGCCTTGAGGATGCCGCCCAGCTGGGCCGCGCTGTCGGCCGCGGACCCCCCCGCGCCGCCGTTCTGCGGGCTCGGGAGGGTGTACGGGGCCACAACGACCGTGCTCCACCCGGATCCGACGATCGTGGGCGCTCCCTGCACCTTGGCCGACGGGTCGGCCGACGTCTTGACCGGCGCGGGGTCGGCGCTGGCGCCAGCCTTGGGCGTGGTCAGGTCGCCGGACTCGGTGACCGTGGTACCGGCCGGCGGTGTGAACGCGAACTGCCGAGCGTCGGGCTGCGCGAAGTCCACGGCCGTGAAGGCGACCTCGAACGCAGGGTTCGCCAGCTTCGTAGAGAAGACCTGCACGCGCAGAGGGACGTGTTCCTGGCTGTCGATGGCGATCCGGACCGACCCGACGAGGGTGGTCTTGTCGTTCGGGGTGAGCACTAGTTCGTACGCGGACCGGCCCGCGACCGAGGCCGTACCCGAGGTGGTCACCGTGGTGTCCTTGCCCATCAGACCCAGGACCGCGCGGGCCGCCTCGTCCGGCGTGCGGGGAGCGCCGGACGGCAGCGTGCTCGGGACTCCGCTCGGCAGCCCGCTCGGCAGGCGCTTGTCGGCCGAGCCGGCACGCACCTGGTCGGCGCTCAGCTTGTGGTGCACCGCCGTCTTGTCCGCGCTGGACCATAGCCAGACGTCCATGCCGTTGTGGATGACGTCGGACTCGCCGTTGCTGCCGATCAGGGCGAGCCGCTGACGTGTGGGACCGCCGAGCCAGACCCGCCAGGTGTGCGTGCCGGAGATGAGTGAGGTCAGGGAGCTGCTCGCCAAACCGGGTCGTCCCGAGCTGCCCAGGCCGGGGATCTCGGGCAGGCCCAGGTCCGAGGTCTGTACGACGGTCCCGGAGAGGCTCGAGACGTTCGCCGAGCGGACGTCGGCAAGCAGCTGGGCCGCGGTGCGTGCCTGTAGTCCGCTGTCGGCGTTCGCCGTCTGGGTGACGGTCAGGGCCGTGGCGCCGATGACTCCGATCGCCGCGACGGGGAGCATCCAGCGGGCCTTGGGGTGGTCGATGAAGAAGCTCATGTCCCCATCGTGCGCCCCGCTTGCTTAGAGCCGCCTGAGACCCTGCCGCAGCGAGGAGCCGCGCCCCGCCGTCACCCCGTGGCATCGTGGCAGTGTGCGCGTGCTGCTGGTGGAGGACGAGGCCCGAATGGCTGCTGCGATCGTGCGCGGGCTGACGGCTGAGGGGTTCGTCGTCAATCACGTCGGGGATGGTCAGGCGGGGCTCGAGGCCGCACGCTTCGGCGCCTACGACGTCGTCGTCCTCGACATCATGCTGCCGCGTGTGTCCGGCTACACGGTCGTCAAAACGCTTCGGGCCGAGCAGAACTGGGTGCCGGTGCTGCTCCTGACGGCGAAGGACGGGGAGTACGACGAGGCCGACGGACTCGACTACGGCGCGGACGACTACCTGACCAAGCCGTTCTCCTTCGTCGTCCTCGTGGCTCGGCTCCGGGCCCTGCTCCGCCGCGACCCCGCGCCGCGTCCAGCGGTCCTCAAGGCCGCCGGGGTGATGCTCGACCCGGCGGCCCACCGCGTGGAGGTCGACGGCTCGGAGGTGGCGCTCGCCCCCCGAGAGTTCGTCCTGCTCGAGCACCTCCTTCGCGCCCATCCCGCGGCCGTCCCGAAGGAGGACCTCCTCGAAAAGGTCTGGGGGGACCTCGACGATGCCAACGTGGTCGAGGTCTACATCGCCTACCTGCGTCGCAAGCTGGGCAGGACGCGAATCGAGACCGTTCGCGGAGTCGGCTACCGGATGGCGTCGTGACCGACCACCCACGCCGGCGGTCCGTGCGAAACAGGTTCGCCCGGCTGAGCATCCGGGCCCGGCTGCTGCTCATCGGCCTCGCAGGACTCGCCGGTGCGCTCCTCATCGGTGGCCTCCTGCTCTACGCCGTCCTCACAGCCTCGCTCGGTCGCTCCATCGAGGGCACGGCCCGGGCCAGCGCCCAACAGGTGGCCCTGCTCGTCGACTCGGGCCGTATGCCCGACCCGGTCCCGGTCTCCGGCTCCCAGGTCGTCCAGGTCCTCGAGGCGCAAGGACGAGTGGTCACCGGGTCGGTGGCTGCCGACCGGCTGACCTCCCTCGTCACACCGGACGAGCTGCGCCGCGCCCTCGCGGGGGAGCAGGTGATCGTGCCGGGCAGCCGTTCCGGACTTTCGGGCCGGCTGCAGGTCGTGGCGGTCCCGGCGGGAGCAGCCGTGCCGAGGGGCCGCGAGTACTCGGTGGTCGCAGCGGCGCCCACCGGGGACGTCGAGCAGAGCGCCAGGACGCTTCGCGCGCTGCTGCTGTGGATCTTCCCGCTGCTGCTCGCCGTCCTGGCAGTCATCGCGTGGCGCGTGATCGGAGCGGCCCTCGCTCCGGTCGAGGCGCTCCGACAGGGTGCCGAGCGCATTGACGAGTCGTCATCGGAGGGCGAGCGCCTGCCCGTGCCACCTACCCGCGACGAGGTCAGCGCCCTGGCGACGACCCTCAATGCGATGCTCGACCGGATCACGGCCGCTCGGCGCAAGCAGCGCGCCTTCATCGCGGACGCGGCCCACGAGCTGCGCAGCCCGCTCGCCAGTCTGCGCACCCAGCTCGAGGTGGCAGAGCGCCTCGGCGAGGGCGGGGACCTGCCGGCGGAGCTGCTCGCTGAGGTGGACCGTTTGACCGTGCTCGTGGACGACCTTCTCATCTTGGCGCGTGCCGATGACGCCGCGGCGACACGCACGTCCTCCGCGGTCGATGTCACCGCACTGCTCTCGGACGTCGCCGGCCGCTACGCCAGCGCCCGCGTACCGGTGCACACCGCGCCTGGCCTCGCCGGACGCCGACTGCAGACGAGAGCACCGAGGGGCGAACTGACCCGAGCCCTGACGAACCTCGTCGACAACGCGGTCCGACACGCCCGCACCGCCGTCGTCCTCGACGCCACCGCGGTGGGCCACCAAGTCGAAGTCACCGTCACCGACGACGGCCACGGCATCTCCGTCGAGGACCGCGACGGGGTCTTCGACCGCTTCACGAGGCTCGACGAGGCCCGGGACAGGGACAGCGGAGGCAGCGGACTTGGCCTGCCGATCACCCAGGCGCTGCTGCGGCGCAGCGGAGGCGACGTGAGACTCGAGGACGCCGCCCCGGGCCTGCGAGTCGTGGTCCGCCTGCCCACGGACCACTGATCCTGCTTGGCGCACAAGTGTTCCGCATGACGCCAAGCTGGCACGCAACCAAACCTGGGCTCAGGCTCATCCGGCATACGGTGGCACTCATGCGATACACCACTCTTGGCACCAGCGGCACCATCGTCTCCACCCAGTGCCTCGGCACGATGACCTTCGGTGCGGAGGCCGATGAGGAGGCTTCCGGGTCCATCCTCGACGCCTTCGCGGAGGCTGGAGGCACTTTCCTCGACACGGCGGACGTCTACAGCAAGGGCGTCTCCGAGGAGATCACCGGCCGGTGGCTTAGGTCCCACCCCGAGGACGCGGCCCGGATGGTCGTGGCGACGAAGGGCCGCTTCCCGATGGGCGAGGGTCACAACGACGTCGGTCTCTCACGACGCCACCTCCGGCAGGCGCTCGACGCGTCGCTGACCCGGCTCGGGGTCGAGCACATCGACCTGTACCAGATGCACGCGTGGGACGCCGTCACGCCGCTCGAGGAGACGCTGCGCTTCCTCGACGACGCCGTTGCAGCGGGCAAGATCGGCTACTACGGCTTCTCCAACTACCTCGGCTACCAGGTCACCAAGGCAGTGCACACGGCCCGTGAGCACGGCTGGACGCCGCCGGTGACGTTGCAGCCGCAGTACAACCTCCTCGTTCGCGACATCGAGCACGAGGTCGTGCCGGCCTGTCTCGATGGCGGACTCGGCCTCCTGCCCTGGTCGCCCCTCGCGGGCGGGTGGCTCACCGGCAAGTACCAGCGCAACACCACCCCGACCGGAGCCTCGCGCCTCGGCGAGGACCCGGAGCGCGGTATGGAGGCCTACGGGCCCCGCAACTCGGACGAGCGCACTTGGGCGGTCATCGACGCCGTGGCTGAGGTCGCGAAGGAGCAGGGCGTCACCTCCGCAGCGGTGGCCCTCGCCTGGGTCGCGGCGCAGCCGGCGGTCACGTCGGTGATCCTCGGTGCCCGCACCGTCGAGCAGCTCACCGACAACCTCGCCGCCGCCGACCTCGATCTGGCGGCAGACCAGCTTTCCCACCTCAGCGCGGTCAGCAGCCCGCGCATGGACGACTACCCCTACGGCGCCGCCGGTATCGCCCAGCGCCACCGCGTCATCGGGTGAGCGCCCGCGGCGAGCGGCCGCGTCCTCACTCGGGCGATCGCAGCCAAACTGGGATCGCGCCCGGCGGACCTGGTGGCCACGATGGTGTGCACTCCCCATGCAGATCGGGCAGTTGTTCGATGGCTCAGGTGCTGCACCTGGGGCACCCGCCGGTCTCGGGACGGCGGGAGGAGCCGTGCCGTCCCGGTGGTGGCCGAGCCGTGTGCACAGGATTATGCGACTCAGGGGTAGGGTCCTGCGCCCGTGGCGACGGGCCGGGCGGCTGCCCGCAAGCCAGTGCAGACGGCGGTGGTGGGTACCTGCTCGCAGGAGCTTGCTCACCGGATCGGTACCCGGTAGACGGCGACGTTGTTGCCGGTGCTGTACCAGGCGTACGGCGGGATGGGGTCTACTTGGGATGAGGTCGAGCTCGTCGATTTCGACGGGGTTCTCGCCGTCGATGCCGGTGTCGCTGGTCCAGAACGCCACCTGACCTGTTCGCGGGTCGAGCAGCCATCGGTGGTCGTAGCCCGTCTGATCCGCGAGTGCGGTTGCGATCTCGACGACGTCGACGTCGCTCAGTTCGAGCATTCACTCAGGCTATTAACCGAGCTGGAGGTCCTGAAGTGCCGTGTGCGCCGCGTCGCGGCCACGGCCAGTTCGCGGCGGTGGGAGGCACCTCTGAGCTTGAACGAGGGGATTGTGCCCTGAGAGTGCCGCTGGATGCGGCAGAACGAGGCGCCATGTTCCCGCTTCTGTGGCGCGTGGAACACGGACTCACCGGCTGGCAAGGGGCGGACCGAGAACCAGATCCTCCTTTTGCTCAACACCGGACGCGAAGCGCTCTGACGCCGACAATCGACTGAAGGAAAGGATTGTCGGAGATGACAGCGCACGCGAGGGAGGTCGCGCCTCAGGCCGCGGCGTCGCACTGGCTGGCCAGGACGGTGGCTGCCATCACCGCTCTACTCTGGTCAGTCCCATTCTTCGGGCTCGTCGACCTTCTGGTCGTCCCCCTTCAGGATGCGGGCTTCAGCGCGCACTACGTGGTGGAGACCTCGTGGGGGCTTCTGTACACCGCTCTCGTGGCTTGGCCTCTCATGATGTTCGCGGTGCGTGCCCGATGGTGGATCTTTCTCCACATCGCCGGCGCGTCGGGCTGCGCCGTCCTCATCGTCGGATTGGTCGGACGTATCCCCGGGCAGGCTGTCGCGGGAGGCTTGGTCGTCCTCTCGGCCACAGGCCCGCTCGTGATGTCCATGCGCACTCTGTGGCCCGCCGCGCGACCCAGGCTTCGGGCCTGTCCCGCGCTACCCCTCGTCTTGGCGATGGTCGCCGGGATCGGGAGCGTCGGTCATGCGGCGGCGGTCGTGGCGGCCATCCGGTCGGACGCGGTGGACGACAACACGTGGGGGCTGATGCACCTCCCCATGCAGGCGGCGTTCGGGTTCGCGGTCGCTGCAGCGGCATTCATTGCTGTGGTCGCGAGAGCGGTCGGGGCGAGAGGCTCTCGACTCAGTGTGCTTCCGGCCTCGGTCTCGGCCATCTGGTTCGGATCCGTGTGTGCGCTCTACCCCGACCTGGCCGGAAGCTTGGGGGTGTTCGGAGGCATCGTGTTGATTGCGTGGGGCCTAGCCTTCGCAGCGACGGCCCTGCTTGGCCGCGCATCGCCGGCCATGTGAGGAGAGGCGGCGATAACGGGAGGCCAGTCCAGGCGGCGTCCTCCGGAAAGGCCCAGTCCACCGGGCCCAGTCGCATGCAGGCATGGTGGCCCAGCAACCTCTATTCCCAGCTCCAGTCAATAGGCTCGTTCACCGCCGAAGCCGCTTCCGAGAGACGCCGCAAGCTTGCTGCGGGCGGGCGGCTGGCGGCACGTGCGCGGTGCAGCGCGGCGGCCGCGATCGCCTGGCCGGGTCTCTGAAGGTCTGGTGTGGTCAGGTCTCGTGCGCTTCGGCGGCATTCACCTTGAACGCCGAGACCGCTCGTTGGGTGAGCTGGTCGTAGATCGGCGCGGACCGCAACGCGGTGGCGGTCAGCATCGCGATCGCGCAGGCGCCGAGCATCGGCGCCAGCTGGGTCGTCGATCCCGTCAGTTCGGTGGCCAGCACGATGCCGGTGACGGGCGCGCGCACCGTCGCGGTGAAGAATGCCGCCATCCCGATGAGCGCCAGCGCCGCGGGGTCCGGGGTCTGGTGGGGCGCCACCAGCTGGCCGACCAGCCCGACGAGCAGCCCGAGGTGCGAGCCGAGGACGAGCATCGGCGCGAAGAGACCCCCGGGCGTGCAGGCAGCGTACGAGAGCACACCGAGCCCGAAGCGGAGCACGAGCAAGCCCGTCACCCCAGCGACGGTGCCCGCGCCCAACAGGGCCTGCTGGGAGAGGTTGTCTCCACCGCCGACCACCGTCGGGGCGATCCAGCCGATCGCTCCGACGATTGCCCCGATGAGTGCGGCACGCGCCACCACTGGCCACCGGCTCGTGTCGACGACCCGCAGGCTCTTCATCACGGCTGCGTTGTAGGGGACGCCGAGCAAGCCGCAGAACACGCCGACGGCGACCACCAGAGGGGCCTGCCTCAAGGAGGGGTCGGCCAGGGGAGGTACGTGGAAGTTGGATGCGGTGGAGTGGTGCAGAAGCAGATGAGCGCTGGCGAAGCCCGCCCCAGAGGCCACCAGGGTGGCAAGGGTTGTCCGTGGGTCGAACCGCCTGACCAGCTCTTCCAGGACGAAGACGCCGCCGGCGATCGGTGCGTTGAACGCGGTCGCGAGGCCGGCTGCGGCGCCGGCTGCGACGAGGAGCCGCACGTCTGAACGACTACGGCGCAGCATGCTGCCCGGTATGAGCGAATGGATGCTCGCGCCTCGCTGATGGAGCTCTCTCCCGTCACGGGGGGACGAAGACGCCCATGCGTCCCGCGGGGCGGAAGCCGTTCCGGTAGTCCCCACGTGTTGGCGGCGGCGGTCAGCCCTGTTGTTGGCGTAGCAGTCTCAGACGACGTGGCTCGTGGTTGCACCTGAATGCGGCACAGATGTGGCGGATGAGACGTGTATCGAGTTGGGCCGTCGACGGGTCCCTGCTACGCGGTCCAGCGCGGGATCTGCTTGTGGCTGAACCTGTTCCAGACCGTCTCGAACTCGGCCTCGGCACGTTCGGCGCGAACCTGCTCCAGAGCGTGGAGCCGACCAAAGGTGAAGCTGTTGTCCCCGGCCAGGTGCGCCTGCACTCCCAGCTCGCGCAGACGACCGCGCGCATTGACCGAGTCCTGGTGCGCGCCGAGCACCTTCTGCGCCCGCTTGGCGGACGTCGCGAGTGAACGAGCCCGCTTGCCCAGCGGGGGTGCTGCGACCTCGGCGGCGTAGCGCAGGCGCTTGGCCTTCTTCCGGGTCTCGTGGAACGCCACGTCGCGGTGGGCGGCGTCCGGGGCTGCCTCGATCGCTCGCACCGCGCGACGAAGCCGCTTCACGTCACGGGCGAGCAGACGCGGCATCAAGGTGCGGGCCGACGTGTCCGCGTGCTGTCGCAGCGGTGGGCTGGCGACGAGAGTGTCGAGGGCGTCGAGCAGGCGCCGATAGCGTTCACTGTCGAGTGCTTCGCGGGCCCCCACGAGCCCGGTCTGGTGATCAGCGCGCAGTTGGTCGTCGATGCGCGTCACGGCAGAGCCGATGATCAGCTCATCCGGCTCCGACGAGGCCAGGGCGAGCAGGTGCTCACGTAGCACCTGCGCGTCCCGCGCCGGCGCGAGCGACTGGCCGAGCCAGCGCAGCTCCTCCTGAACGGGATCGGTGAGGGTTCGATCGAGGATCGGTCGGAAGGTGCTGAGCGCGGACCGCAACCGCCGGGCGGCGATCCGTAGGCGGTGCACCGACTCGGGTTGGCCGGCCCGCACCCCGGCGTCGTGCTCGTTCAGCCGAGCAGTCTGTTCGGTCAGGTGCGCAGACAGCAGTTGGCCGGCGCTGCCCCTGGCAAGCTGCTTCTTCGATGGCCGCACCTCGATGACTGGGATCTCGCCCACGACGCGACCCAGCTTCGACCCGGCGCTCGCAGGGGCGGCGCCCGCGGCGAGCAGGACCGCGGTGACGGCGTCAAGCACTGAGGCAGGGCCTACATCGAGCTCGACCTCCCATTCCCTCCAGGTCTGGTCCGGCTCGTCGTCGCCGAGCAGCTGACCGAGCACCGAGTCGTCGCAGACGCGGGCGAGGACTGCTCCCTCGGCATCACGCAGGGCGTACTCACGCCGCGTCGTGTTCACGATGACGATCGGCGCGAGCGGTCGATCCCGGACGATGGCACGCACCCGTGTCCGTAGTGGGTCAGGGACGTCACCTCCTGCAGGGCCGAGTTGCTCGCGAACCTCGGTCCTGGTGTCTGGGCCAGCGGGCAGCTTTAGATGCCATCCGTCGTCCGGGCCACCGGTGCGGCGCCGTAACGTGATGTGGTTGCGGGCGAGGTCGTAGTCCGGGGTGTCGAAGTAGACGGCCTCGAGCTGGAACTCGCTGGGTTGGTCGACCGAGACCACCCCCTCAGCGGAGGTGAGGTTCGGCAAGACGGTTCGTGTTTCGACGTCGAACTTTCGCTCTGTCTCGTCATGGTGCGAAGCGGCCATGTCACGATCTTGGCGCATTCTCGGTTGCCTTGGGGAGGCTGGCGCTGGCCCTGCTCGGAGACCATTCACCGGACAGTCCCTGTCTGTCGAGGACGCCGGCGCGGATTGCTTCGTGATCCACGGAGGAAAGCGCAGGGGGCTACACGGAGCGACCGGGGTGTCCGGCGACGCGATCTGGGCTAGCCCATCGAGCCGTCGAGGACGATGGCTCTACCGCCGACCGTGGACAGGATGGGCTCTGTGGGCCAGTTCTCGTCGTTGGCGACCGTGGCGCCCATGATGATGAGACGACCTCCGCTCTGATGGATGGCCGGGACGTTGGCCGGGGTGTCGCCCCGGAAGAAGCTGGGGCCGATGAAGTTCCACTGGCCGTCGGTCATGTGGACGTAACCGCCTTCGGCCGGGTCGGGGTTGGCCATGGCCTGGCCGATGCGGGGACCGTGGAAGGTGCCGTTGCCTCCTTCGAGCCGGATGACGGTGCCGGGGGCGCGCAGGTTTGTGCCGTTGTAGCCCTCGTACACCCCGCCGAAGAAGTTGAGGCCGCCGTGGCTGGAGCCGGTGACCTTGATGCCGCGCCAGCCGTTCAGGGCGGTGCAGTACACGTAGCCGATGTCGGTCTTGGACAGTGACGACAGGATGATCTGGTAGTCGTTGTCGGCGTACGTGCCGGTCTGCACCGGGGATTGTGAGGTGCCGATGTTGACGTAGCCACCCATCCACAGGCTGTTGTCCGAGCCGCCGATCGTGAACTGGGTGTCCCAGAGGTTGTTGGCCGTCCAGTGGCCCGACAGCACGACCTGGGTGAAGGCGCACACCCGGTCCTTGCGGCCGAAGACGGAACGCATGAAGTCGAAGGAAAGGGCCTGGAACTGGCAGGCGTAGAGGGTGCCGGCCGTCACGGGCACGTCCATGAACTGCTGACGGGACGAGCCCTGGTCGCCCTGGACGCCGAAGTCGGCCATGTAGACGTCGAACAGGTTTCCGGCCCCGTTCCACCAGGAACTGGTGCCTGAGCCTATGCCGTTGCCGAGGAAGCAGCGGGAGGGGACGTGGGCGGTGTCGTTGATCTCCAGGTTCCGAGGACCGGCGGGGGTGCCCACCAGCTTCAGCCCCGAGTAGAGCTGGCGGGGCTGGTTGAAGTTGTAGGCCCGAGGCAACAGGCGCAACGCTGGTTGACCGGGAGTGGACTGCTGCCACTGCATGGCCGCCGTCAACTTCTCGTCGTCGGTCTGACCGTGGAACTCGTCGAGGAACCGGGTTCGGTCAACGTCGCCAGCGCCCCGCCCTCCGGGGATCGGCGGCCGGGCGGCTTGGGCCACGTTGGGGGCGACACCGGCAACGCCGACCGCGGCCACCGCTGCGGCGGCACCGGTCAAGACGTTGCGACGGGTGGTGGGAAGGTCCATGGTTTCCTCTTTCTGGTGGTCTCGGCACTGACGAGCTGGTCGGCGCGTAGCTGGGTACAGCGGTGGCGATGCAGGGGCGAGAACGCCGGCCCGCTCGCAGGGCACCTCCTCCGTTGACCACGGTCACTTCCATGGTGGTCCGACCTCCCCGCTTTCGCTAGGAAACACCCCTTTTGGCCATGTCTCTTTTCGTCGCGTTCGCCAGCTGTGAGGTCGACCAGGAGCTCCCTCCGTTCGATCCGTCATCGCCCGCGCCGACGTCCCCGCCGAACTCGCCTGCCCCGAGGTAGCCGAAGAACCCGCTCTCCCGTGGCCAGACGCCGGACCCGCCCTCGACGACGACGGCCTGCCCGCAGCGACGACAGGTCAGCAGCACAGTGTCGTCGGGACGGTCTTCACGCTCCCGGCGGTCCGCCGACGGCGGAGCGCACCCTCCCGCCCGCCGACTGCAGACCTGCCCAGGTTGGGGCGCTGCGGCCCCCAAGAGCCACGATGACGCCCAACCGCCCGCAGGGGTGCGCCGCTGTCGTGAATGGTCCCGGAGGGCCACCAAGGCCGTGCAGGACGGATGCGACAGTTCCGAACCGACCGCTCCTGCCGCTCGATCCCATTCTGCCGCAAGAGGATTCGCTATGGCACGTGTACCATGTGGCATGGGGACACCACGTCCACCCGCGGACTGGAAACCCCCTGGGAAGAGTTCACGAGGGCTTCGAGCCGCGGCAGTCCATCGTCGTCGTGGCCCTGCACGACAAGACGATCGGTCCGGTCCAGCCGGATGGACCTCCCCGACCCTGAACGCGTCGAGGAGAACGCCGAGGCCCTCTTGGGAGGCGGTCCCGTGGTGCGCTGGCCACGGCAAGCCTCAAGCGCTCGGAGCAAGGGGGACTGTGACGGTGACGCTGACAGTGACAGTGACGGTGGCATGGTGGCGGGCTTGTTGCCCTTGCCGACCAGGTCCAGGACGCGGTGTCCGCGGAGGGTGTCGGCGTAGTCCCGATCCGCACGGCGGCGGCTTCTGAGGCGCGCAGGGCGTTGATGCCGAGCAGGTAGGCGAGCGCGCCGTGGTGCACGGTGATGGTCTGGGCGACATGGAGGAAACGGATCAGCTCGAGGCGGTCGAGTCCTTGGGTGCGCGACTCGTCGCAGTGGATCTTGAGTAGCCGCGCATAGACGGCTGGGTCGGCGGTGATGAGGCCATCGATGTGGGGCGAAGCGGACGTAGCCGCGGACGGCGGCTCCGCTCGCCGAGGTGACGGATGTAGAGCTCGATGTGTGCTCGTTGGATTCCGAGGAGCGGGTCGAGTCCGCTGATCTCGCACAGGCGAACCACTCCCGCAGCTGGAACGCGCAGAGGGAGTTGGGTGCGCCCGACGTAGCGCGCCAGAAAGGACACGGCGGCGAGTTGGGCCCTCGACATGGTCGCGGGCTGGAACGGTAGAAGGGTGGACGGGCCGGACATGAAGTCACCTCGCGCGGCGATGCTTCACTGACCCACACCCTGCCCGCTGCCGGCGGCCAGGGGGTGGACCTGTCGAGGCTAGCCACGTGCCAACGTTTCGGCCCGGTCTGCAGGCGGCGGAGAGACGCGCCCGGCATCGACGGTGGATGAGCGGGCTGCGTCATTTCGAGGGAATCTGGAGACGGCTTGGGGAGGGATTCGACCTGGCTCCGCACAATCTGTGCGCGCTGGTAGACGGTCGCGCTGGGCTTGGTCAGGAGCGCGTCACGCGGGCTTTCCTCATCCGTTTCGCGGGCTAACACGGAGGTCGTGGCTAGAGGACTCCAGCACTCTCTTGTTGTGGCTCACATCCCGTGAGTGGAAGTCCAAAGAGAAAGAGCTGAAGCCATGACTTCACCTGTATCAACCAAGAAGCTTCGCCGCGCCACGGCCGCCCTCGGTGCCGCGCTTGCTGTGATGATCGCCAGCGAGGGCGCAGCATCCGCCACGCAGAGCGACGTGCTGTATGTCGGCCAGACGAAGGACTACGCCACGTGGTTCTTTGGCCGCACGCAGGTTTGCCTGACGAACACCGGTTCTTCGGGCGAGGGCAAATTTCAGTGGTGGTCCGGAACTAGCACGGGAAACGTCGAGGGCATCCGGCCGGGCTCCACGTACTGCATGACGAAGAGTTTCGCCGGCATCCGCATCGGGATGCACAACTGGGGATACTCCCCACTCAAGGTCACGTTCCCCATCGGTCCGTGAGAGATGCCGGGGAGTCGGTGTCCTTGCCGACACGGCAATGCGCATGACCAGACCGGCGGTCGAGTCCCACCTGATCGACCGCCGGTCTACCCAATTTGGGCGATTTGCTCACCTGATGGGGCGGTTCGATCCACGATCGAGAGACGGCACAAGGAGGTCATCGTGACTACACGTTTCGCCAACGCCTGGGGGGTCGAGGCGCACGGAAGGGTGATGCGGCGGCGCCAAGCCACAGTGTTGTTAGTTGAAGTTCTCCTCGTCTTTGGGTACGCCGCCCTGTCCGTCTCTGTGGCCACCTCGAGTGGCCTCGAGGCGCGTATGGTCATCGTTTTCGGCGCGGCCCTTGTCGTGTGCATGTCCATATTGGCGATTCGCTCGTGGGCAGTGAGGGCAGCGAGAGTGGGGGAGGCCGAGGCAGAGGCGAAGGCCAGAGAGGGCGGGCCGCAGGATCAGGACAGCACCGGGCCCGACCTTGGTCGCGAACCGAGCCGTCTCCCGACGGCAGGTGGCACGGTGATCACCTGCTCGGGAGGGGGGATCAAGTCAGCCTCGTTCTGCCTGGGCGCGCTCGCGGCACTGGACGACGCGAAGATCTACCGTGACGCGAAGGCACTCGTGGCCGTAAGTGGTGGCGGCTATGCGGCGTCGGCGTTCAGTGCTTTGGCTGCTGACAAAGAGAAGCCGTTCCTGCCCACCAGTGAAGAGCTTTTGCGTCTTCGCAACCGAACGAATTACCTCGCCGGAAGTTCTCGGGCGCGGTTCGAGATGACGACTTCCCTGCTCGCGGGGCTGGTGTTGAACGTGTTGATGCTGGCCGCCACGGGGGTTGCTCTCGTCTGGCTCATCGTCAACTACTCGTCCGCCCTCGGCCTGGTTGCCACTGCGGCACCGCATCCGCCGGGGGACGTCTGCGCGGTGGAGATTGCCGCGCACGCTCCGCTGGCGGCTCACTGCCCGTGGACCTACGGCGACCCCTCACGCTGGTGGTGGGCGCTGGCGCCGACCGTCGTGCTCGGCGGCTTGGCAGTTTGCCTATTCATTTGGGACCGGACGGGAGCCGAGAAGCCCTGGACGCTAGCCCTGAGTGGTCGAGCGCCGGACAACTGGTGGAGCAATACTCCCAACACCCTTGTGTCCGCGGCTCTCGTGTGGCTGCTGGTGGTGCCCGGTCTGCTCTGGTTGTCCATCGCTGCGCACAACACGTCGTTGAACCCGGCACTACCCGTCGGCGCGATTCTCGACGAGCACAAAGTCGTCCTCGGGGGACTAACGGTGGGGAGCATCTGGGCGTTTGTCAGATCGGCGATCAAGGGCCTGCGACGCAGACCAGACCGGTCCACTTTCTGGGGGTCGGTACTGGCCGGTATTCGCTCTTCGATCGCGCCGCTTTTCGCGCTTGGGCTAATTTTGGTGCTCGTTCTCGGATGCGCTGCCGCCTATGGCGCCTACGCCATGACGACGCCCGTCGTGAGGGGAGCCGTCGAGCCTCAGTGGGCCGGTTCGGAAAGCTGGACGGTCATCGCACTCGCGATGGGGGTCTTCGTCCTGGTGGGCTTTTGCACCCTGGCCAACCACACGAGCATGCACATCTTCTACCGGGACCGGCTGGCCTACGCGTACCTCAACGAACCATCACCACCTGAAGGTAAGCAGCGTGGTCTTGGCCTTGGCTTTGACTGCCTACCGACGCCCCACAGAGACTGTTCGCGCGGGCCGCGTCTCGTCCTGTGCGGCACCGCGAACCTCTTGGATGACGACTTGGTTCCCACAGGTCGCAACGGCACGTCCTTTCTCATGTCTGCGGATGAAGTCGGACTCAGCGCCTGTCGGATGCCGCAGGACCTCGCACCCAACCGTGGAGTGCAGACTCAGGCACCCCGGCAGCTGCCTCCCGGCGGCTCCCTGACGATGAGCCAGTACCGCAAGCGGGTCGGCCGAGACGTCACCGTGGCCCAGGCCATGGCGATCTCCGGCGCCGCTGTCGCGCCGGTGGCCGGCCGGGAGGGACGTATGCGACCGTTTCGGATCCTGTTCGCTCTGGTCAACGTCCGGCTCGGCGTGTGGTTGCCGAACCCTTACTGGAACCACAGTCGTGACTACCGCGGGCTGGACAGGTGGGTCATGTCGGTTGACCGGAAGCTCTCCGCCCCCTCCGGTTTGCAGGTGCTTGCCGAGGCCTTTTCGCGTATCGGGCTCACAGACCCGTACCTGTACGTCAGCGATGGCGGACACTACGACAACCTGGGACTGGTCGAGGCCCTCCGGGACAGGCCGGACAGGGTCATCGTCCTCGACGGCTCTGGCGACGCCGAGGACCGATTCCCCACCATCGGCCGAGCGATCGCGACCGCGCGAATGGATCTCGGCGTGAACATCGACTTCGACCCATCGGTCATGATGCGCGGGAAGGGCGAGCGGCCCCAGCAGGCGCACGTCGTGGCATATGCCGAGTTCGAGGGGGGACACACATGCCGGATCGACTACATCAAATGTGTCCTGCCGCCGAGAATGCCGTGGGACCTCGAGGCGTATCGCTTGGAACACAAAGACTTTCCGGCTACCTCGAGCTCACTAGAGATGTACGACGAGTTCGACTTCGAGGCCTTCCACCACTTGGGGTACGAGGTGATTCGCCGCGCCGCGCTGCGCCCCTCGGCTCCCAAAGACCTACCCGCGCCACTCGCCGTCGACGCTCGTTCAACGACGTCAACGACGTCAACGCGGGAACGCGACAGTTGACAACGGAATCGACGTCACCGGGCGGGCGAAGATCGAGCAGCTGACCCCGGCGCTAAAGGCGCGGGCCGCGGGTGCCGTTGCCCCCATCCTGGAGCACGTTTTGGAGCACGTTTTGGAGCACGTTTTGGAGCGCGGGGCTATAGGCGAGATATCCATGAAACCCTGGCATCGACGTATGCGAGACCAAGAAGACCTCGACTTTGAGGTGGCCCCGCGGGAGGGAGCCGCGCGGAAGTAGTGCCTACTTCCGAGGTCATCAGCGGCCGAGGCGATCCCGGCGCTACCAGGTCGCCCGGTCAATCGGTCCGTGACCGACCGACCGCCACCTTAGGCACTTCGGGGTGTTCGAGGCCCAGCACGGAGCGGGCCGGCGAGAGCCAGGGCTCCATTCGCCTACAACCCGTAACGGTGCGGCCATATTGAGGTGGTTTGGACTCCTATCCCCAGGGGACGCGGGAAGATGTCGTCATGGCGCCTCACCACCTTCGGGCCGTCTATGCAGCGGCAGGGGCAGCGACGTTCGCGCTCAAGATCGCTGCGTCGTCACCCCAGTTCGACGGTGCGGTTGCCTGGGTGTCGATCACGGTGTTGGTCACGCTCGCGTTCATTGTGGTCGGGGGGCTACTGCTGTTTACCGACGTGCCCCCGGTCAACGCCTGGGGTTGCCTGCTCGTGGCGCTGGCCAGCGTGCCCGGTGACCTCAACGACCCACACTATGTGGGAACGGGGCTATCTGGTGTGGGGTTCGTGCTGGAGCCGGTCTATCTGGCTGCTGCGGCTGCACTCGTCCTGCGCTACCCCCAACCGACATTGACCCGGCCGGCTCGTCTCGTTGTGGGAGCGCTCCTTGCTGTTGGTTTCCTTACCCGACTCGGTGCAGCCATGACGATCGGCCCAGCGGCGGACGACTTCTACCGTCCGGAGGGCGCTCCATATGTGGACCTGCCAAGTCTGTGGCACGACCTGGCTTTCGTCCGCGTGGGACGCGCCGTCGTGTGTGTGCTCCTTCTGGCGGTCACAGGGATCCTGACCGTCCGATTCCAGCGGACTCGCGGCCTTGCCCGACAGGCCCGCGCCCCGGTGCTCCTCATCGGAGGTCTCTGCGCCGTTGGGGCCGCCGCAGATCAACTTGTCTGGGCCGTCGGCCCAGATCTCATCGACCTGCCGGGAGCGATCGTGCGCAACCTCACCGCCGCGATTCTCCCCTTCGCGCTGCTTGCAGATCTACTCAGACGAAGGGCAGCGGGCGCAGCAGTCGCTCGCCATGTGTACGAAACGTCCCGCACAGGAAGCCTCGAGCGTGTCCAAGAGGTGATCCGAGACGTCCTTGCCGACCCCAGCGCCGCAGTCCAGGTTCCGACCCCAGCGGGCGGCTGGAGCTCAGCTACCGGCACGTTGCAGTCCAGCCTCGGCGCGGAGGATCCAAGGCACGGGCGAGTCGAGATCCGAGACGATGACGGCATCCTGTTGATGCGCCTGACCTTCGACCCGCGCGCCGTGGACGACGAGCAGCTGATCGCCTCCTGCGTTTCCGCCGTGCGCGCCGGCGCCAGCAACCACCGCCTACACGCCGACCTGGTGGCCAGCCTCTCGGAGCTCCGGGCCTCGCGAGAACGCATCGTGGCGGCCGGACTCGAGGAACGCCGACGCGTTGAGCGCAACCTCCACGACGGCGCTCAACAACAATTCCTCGCCGTGGCCGCGACACTTGCGCAAGCCGACTTCGTGGGTGACGCCGACGTGCGCGCGCTGGTCAGGGACGCCCGAACCGGCCTTCGAGAGGGGCTGACGGAACTGCGAGCGCTCGCACGTGGCATCCACCCCCCGCACCTGCAGGACGGTGGCCTCACGGCCGCACTGTCCAACGTGGCTCACCGCTCCCCACTTGACGTGACGTGTCAGCTCGACCCCCAGGTCGACCACGTCGGGGCGGACGTGTCCTCGACCGCCTACTTCGTCGTTGCCGAGCTTTTGACCAACGCGGCGCGCCACTCGGGCGTGCACCAAGCGGTCCTGACCGCTCGTGCGGAACGGGACGGCATCACCCTGAGCGTGTCCGATGCTGGTCGGGGCGGAGCCACGCTGACCACGCATGGGGGCCTCACAGGGCTTCGGGATCGCGTGGAGGCAATGGGAGGACAGCTCGACATTGCGGAGGCAAGTCAGGGCACGAATGTGACCGTGTGGCTTCCGCGCGAGCGGGTGACACCGAAATGACGGGTCCGGAGCCGCGCCGCGCACCCCTGAGGGTGGTCCTCGTGGACGACTCAGCACTGTTCAGGCGCGGGGTCGCAGCACTGCTGGAGCGAGCCGGCGTCGACGTCGTGGGCGAGCTCTCGTCACCCGAAGCGCTCATGGCGTTGGTGACGTCGACGAGACCGGATGCCGTGATCCTCGACGTTCGTATGCCGCCCACCCACACCGATGAGGGAGTCCGCGTGGCACTGCAGCTGCACACTGCACAGCCACCCGTCGCCGCCTTGGTGCTGAGCACTTACGTGGAGACTCGTTGGGCACGAGATCTCTTCTCGTCTGGCTCGCACGGGCTGGGCTACCTTCTGAAAGACCGCGTCGACGACGTCGGGTCCCTGGTCGAGGCCTTGCGCAGGATTGCCGCCGGCGGAACAGTGATGGACCCTGAGGTCGTCGTCCACCTCATGGAGACCGGAGGGCAGACCTCTGCAGTGTCGCGACTGACCGAGCGCGAACGAGCCGTTCTTAAGCTCATGGCCGAGGGACGCTCCAATCGCGGGATCGGCGAGGCGCTCTTCCTGTCGCCACGAACCATTGAAACGCACATCGCAGCGATCTTCGAGAAGCTTCCCCTCGACAGCGACGACAAGGCGCTCAACCGCCGGGTTCTGGCCGTCCTGACCTACCTGGACGACCACCCGTAAGCCGCCAGCGGTGCGGCCCCATCACAGGCGTGGTCACACAAGACCTCGCTTCGTGCCCGACTCGCGTCATCACCGCTCCCGCGAGCTAACGCCCACACGGCGTCCCCGGGCTGATGAGCTTTTCACCGTTCGTGCTCGGGCACTGGACTGCCCCGAACACCAGATGGCGGGGCCCGGGACTTGCGCCCGGGACCCGCCACCCTGTTCGCCTCCCGCGAGGTCACTCAGGGAACTGGTCTTGGCCGACACTGCTCGCGGCGCGACTGACCTTCGACGGGACTGCTCAAGCTCCTGCGGGCATCCAGCTTTGGTACGAACCACCGTTCCACGGGCCCGTGTACACGGAATGGGCGGCGTTCCCGTCGAGCACAAACCCAGTCGCGACATCACGCAGGATCAAGGTCCCGTACCTCGACTGCTCCAGCGCCCAGCTCTGGAAGGAGCCACCGTTACACGGCAACGTGTACACCTTGCGCGCTGTGTTGCTGTCCAGGCATCGACCGGTCTGCCAGTTCCGAAGCGTCACACCTCCATAGGCGCCAGGCCCTACGATCCACCGCTGGAAACCGCCGTTGTTGCTCGGGATGGCGTAGACATCCCCGTTGTAGTTGCTGTCGAGCGCGAACCCGGTTGCGAGCGACCGGAGATACGTCACCGACGGGAGGGACACCGAACTTGCAGTCAATCCTGGGCTCGACAGCCCACTGATCGGCGCTGAATGGGCGCTTGGCAACGCCAGAGCCGCAGCCGCGGCAGCGATGGCCAAGCTAGACGCGACACGACGGGCGGGCACAATACTTGTGTTCATTTCTGATTCTCCCTTCCGAGGCCCCGGGACGGGACCGGATGACATCAACCGTCCCTGGGCTTGCAGCAGGTGTGATCCGGGCTGGCACTCGTCGTCGGTCCGTGTTAGCCCCCTCCAGGCCGCCTTGCCCTCGGCCGAAGGCGTGACACGAGTACTGACTGCGGTGGTCGTCGGAGACAACGAGACCGTTACGCCACCGGATGCCCAGTTCGGTGGCCCACCCGTTCCGACGTCGCTCGCAGGGATCCGCGGGCGTGAGTGGAGCGGCAGCAGCCTGGGTCTGGCAGTCCAAGGCGGCGGTGTGACGCAAGTCGACGGTCGGGCTGCTGACCCGGCCGGGAAAGGGGCTCAACGATGCCGGTGCTGCATACGGTGGTCACGGCTGGGGAACGAAGAGGGGCGCTGTGCACCTGGCGCTGTCCGTGCGGGTGGCTGGAGGATCGTGTTGTGAGGCTCAAGCTCGACTTGCACGACATCTACAACAGGGGCGATGAGATCGAGCGAGCGCTCCGAGCCGTCATCGACGAAGCGATCGAGAAGAAGGCGCCCCTGGTTGAGATCATCCCGGGGAAGGGCTCGGGTCAGCTCAAGAAGCGGGTGCTGCGCTTCCTGGACCGCAGGGACATCAAGGGCCTTTACCACCGGGCCGAAAAGGACTCCGACAACTTCGGCCGCGTCTTCGTCCACTTCAGGTGG
The DNA here is from genome assembly GCF_024519435.1 of Terrabacter sp. Ter38. GTDB lineage: Bacteria > Actinomycetota > Actinomycetes > Actinomycetales > Dermatophilaceae > Terrabacter. The sequence goes on along the minus strand of NZ_JALJRZ010000001.1, from coordinate 319,150 downwards.
AAGTAGGAACCCGCCCTGCTGCGGGCCAGCCGCAGATCCCGAGACAGTGGATCGAGGCGTACCCCAGCAGTATCTCGACAAGATCGGAGACTCCCCGCTCGCAGTGGGATGCTACGCGTCGTTCTTGTCGACCCGCGCCGCCTCCTCGGACGTCGGGAGGACGACGTTGCCATCGGGATCGTCGACCAAGGCTGCGTACGGGCCGAGGTCTGCGGGGGCGGCATGCGGCTGGGATGGCCGGCGGCGACCAGGCCCCCGGGGCTACTGGGATCCAGGGCGCGGGGTGACGGTCTGACCGCCCCACTGCTCGGGCGCGACGTCGTCGATCGTCTGGTTGAGGACCCACTGGTGCCCGAACGGGTCATCGAGCGTGGCCTGTCGCTCGCCGTACTCCCAGTCGTGCGGTGGGTCGACGACGACGGCGCCTCGAGCCGTCGCTGTCCCGACCACGCGCGCGACGTCGGCGACCTTGAGCATGACCTGGTGAGAACGCCCCTCTTGGGGCGTTCGCCGCCCGGGCCGAACCTCGGCCACCACGAGCTCGGCCGGCGGCCCGTCCGGCAGCCCGAGCTGCGAGCGGTGCCCCTCGCCGATCCGGACGTGTTCGACGAACCCGAAGACATCGGCGTACCACGCCACCGCCGCCCGAACATCGGCCACGGTCAGAACGGGTGTCACCCGCGCATGCGGCGCCGACCGGTTGTTGAGCATCCAGCCACAGTAGATCGGTACGGTCACGTGCGCTCAAACCGTGCCCGTAGGGTCGCCCGGCAGGCGGCGCCGAGACGCACCCCAAAGGCCATGGGTCGGAGTCGCGGGTACAGCTCCATGCGATCGGTGACCCCCGGTGGACGTATGCGTCCGGGCGGCTCGGTCAGACAGAGTCTGGGACGATGACAGTCCACCGAATGTGAGACCGGGGGCAGGAATGGACGCTGGGACGCGGGAGCCGCCGCCGGAGCAAGGGGACGGCTTTGCAGATCGCTGCCGTCGCTTCCGGCGGGACGGGGCACGATGCACCAAACGGGGGACGGCTCGCCGATGGTTGGTGCCACCAGCCTGAGTGTCCGGGGTTTACGCGCTCCAGACCCACGGCGCCCGACGGACACAAGGATCGCAAGCCTCGCGGGACGATGTCCCACGTTGCCTCGACGATGTCAGTTCCACTCTCGGTCGAGGTTGATGAGGTAGACGACGTTCGGGTGTCACTGACAGCCCGCGAGTCGTTCCGCTTCCATCACGGCGGGCCTGATGTGGAGGCAGAGGAGCAGCTCCGGATGATGCTGGAGGACTTCATCCTCAAGAGCGCGCGTGACGTGCACCGCAGCGGCTACGTGACGTTGTCCCGAGAGGGGTACGAGCTCGTTGTGGACCCCTCGATGTCCGTCATCACGAACTACTCAACAGCCCACAAGGAACGGACATGGGAGCAGGTCAAGGCCGGAGTCCTGTCCCGATTTGGTCATAAGTCCAGAGAATCCACCGGCCCAGCGCCCGAGAGGGGTCCTGATCTTCCAGCCAGGGTTGTTCTCGCGACCCTCAACCCGGGAGCGGCCTTCCTCAGTTCGCGGACGCTCACCGCGTTCTCCAAACTGCATGGTCTGAGGGACCTCGACGATGCGTCCCTCGAGGTTGATATCCGCGCTGCGTTGGCTGTCGCGAAAGCGGATGGAGAACTTGGCGCCGCGGACAGAGTGGCTGTCGTCGCCATCCTCCACGGAGGATTCACGTGGTTGGTATCCAAGGACGCACAAGTGGTCGTCGGCGTCAGGCGGAGTCGCGCATCCGACTGAACAGGTGGGTGGCTTCCGCTCGTCCTTCCACTCGTGGCTACTAGACGATGCCCTCAGGACCGGTGTGCGCCGCCAGGTGCCACTCAGGGACCGGTGGCGGTGCCGTGGGTCAGCGGAGGGTCAGGTTGCCGTCCGTGACGATGCCGGCGCGAGCTGCGTCCATCGCGTAGTCGCGGCCCAGCCGCCCGGTTCCACGACCTGAGCGACGAGCACTACGCCCGCACCATCAACACCGAGACCAGTAAACGCAACCCATCCGACAGCTCGAAGCCCTCGGCTACCGGGTCACCTTCGAACCCGCGGCCTGACGCCGCTCGAGCCATGCGGAGCGCTTGAATACCCCTGGTGCCCGGTCACCGTTCACTTTCGGACTAGACACCCTGCAGCGGCCGCGGAACCAAAGCCTGTATTGGCGGTGCCGTTCGCGTCGAGCAGGAGCGAGGCTAGCGCGATCCTCTTCATCGTGGTGTCAGCGCTTCTCGCAGGCGATGCCGTCCTTGTCGCGGTCAAGGCCCTTGTTGGCCCTCATCGCAGCCGCGTACAGCGTGTTGCTCTTCTTGAAGTTTGTCACCGCTCGCCCCGACGTGTGGTCCCTGGCGTTGGTCCGGCCCACGCCGTGCGGGTAGGTCTTGTTGACGCTCGTGCAGTTCTTCCACGAGACGGCAGCCTGCGCGTTCGCGGCGGCGGTGGCGACGGCGAGCGCGGCGACGGCGCCGACGGCGAGGCCGCGCAGTACAGAATTCTTCATGGATCCGTCCTAGGGTCGATAGGGAAGTAATAAAAGGCTGATAGGGCAATATTAGCAGGCTGTGGCAGGATCCTTCGCGGCTGGCCCGACCCACGGATCGCTGACTTAAGCGCGCATCCTTGCGGCTCGATCTGCCTTCATCCAACTGGCCGTAGTGGGCCGCCCACAGTGGGCGGGATGGGCGTCTCGGGCTCGTGGTGAACCTGTTGGCGCCGAGCCTCTGCAGCCCCAGTCAGAGTTGCGGGCGGCTGAACCTGGGAGCTGCATCGGTGATCTGAAAAGGGTTGGGCAACAAGTTTTTGCCACTTCCGCTGTTGCTCGTTCGGCTTCCCAGAGGGCAACTGGCAGCGCGCGTACGTCCGCCGGAGTGGCCCTGACCATGCATCCGGCCAGAGCGGCCCAGGCGTCTGGCGTGCGCTGTCGCGTGTGGCGTGGATTGAAGCGATCTCGCTGGGGAGCCTCCCGAACAAGCCGGCTCACACCGTGGCGGCCGCCGTCCGAGCCTGCTTGCCGCGGGCGTCCTTCACGCCGACGAGCGCGAACACCAGAGCGGCAACTGCGACGAGACAGAGCAGCATCAAACCGAAGCCGTAGTGGTCGAAGACCTTGCCGTAGGTCGCCCCGAGCACCAGCGGCGGGAAGTAACCGCCGAGGCCGCCGGCCGCACCGACGAGTCCCGTGACGCTGCCGACCCGCTCCGGGGGCGCGAGGCGCGCCACCCACGCGAAGACACCGCCCGTGCCGAGCCCGAGGAAGAACGCGATGGCGACGAACGCCGCGCCTGCAGGCACCTCGAGCGGCGGCTCGAACGCCAGGACGGCCGCGAGCACCGCGGTGCCGGCCATGGAGATGCCGACCACGGCGCGCGGGCCGATGCGGTCGGACAGGGACCCACCGATGGGACGGGCGATGACGGCGGCGATCGCGAAGCCGGCCGTCCGCGTGCCGGCTGCGGTCAGGTCGAAGGAGTAGACGTCCTTCAGCAGGGTGGGCAGGTAGGTCGAGAAGGCGACGAAGCCGCCGAAGGCCACGGCATAGAGCAGCGACATCTGCCACGTCACGGGAAGCTTGATCGCCGCCTTCAACTTCGGCACGACCGGATCGGTGTTGGGGTTCCACGCGGGGGAGTTGCGCATCGCGGTCCAGCACAGGGCGGCCGTCGCGACGAGCATCAGCGCGATGATGATGTGGGTCATCGTGTAGCCGAACCACGTCACCATCCGCGGGGTCAGGGCGGACGACAGGGCGGTGCCGCCCATGCCGGCGCCGAAGACGCCGGTGGCGAAGCCGCGCCGGTCAGCTTGGTACCACGCGTTGACGAAGGGCACGCCGACGGCGAAGGTCGTGCCGGCGATGCCGAGGAAGAAGCCGAAGACCAGCATCAGCGGGAACGACTTCAGGTTGCCGGCCAGCGCCACGAGCAGGACGAAGGGGACAGTCACCAGTGTGAGGATCGGGAACATGACCCGGCCGCCGTAGCGGTCGGTCAGCGCGCCCACCGGGATGCGGCCCACCGCGCCGACGAGTACGGGCGTCGCGACGAGCAGCGCCTTCTGGCTGCTGCTGAGGCCCATTTCGCCGGTGTACCTCACGCCCAGCGGGCCGATGATGTTCCAGGCCCAGAAGGTGATGGCGAAGGCCCAGGTCGCCAGGGCGAGGTTCTTCCCCTGCCCGCTCAGGTCCGCGCTCGGCGAGGGCGCGGTCGGTGCGGTCCTGCTCATGATGTCCTCATCTGTGCGTTGTCGTTGTCAGGTCTCATCGTTCGACGTCCGCCGGGCGTATGCCGCGTCGCACGGTTGGCCATCAGGTGCCGCAGGTGCGCCTCATCGCTGCCGGTCGCGGTCGGTGGTGCCGATGCCGCTCCAGCCGGGGCGGGCTTGCCTCGCTCCGGAGACCTGGCGGTCTCGCGAGCGGTAGACGATGTAGGGCCGGAAGAGGTAGTGCAGCGGCGCCGTGAAGGCATGCACGAGTCGGGTGAAAGGCCACAGGGCGAAGAGCAGCATGCCGACGATGGCGTGGATGTGGAACTGGACGGGCGCTGCCGCCATCGCGGCGACGTCGGGCCGGAGGAGCAGGACCGACCGGAACCACGGCGACACCGTCTCGCGGTAGTTGTGCGCCTCGCTGCCGGCACCGACGCTGACGAGCGTCGTCCAGAGCCCGAGCACGATCGCTGCGACGAGGAGGACGTACATCAGCTTGTCGTTCTTCGTCGTCGCCATGAAGACCGGCCCGGTCGTGCGACGGCGGTAGACGAGGATGAGGATGCCGACGAGGGTGCAGAGGCCTGCGATGCCGCCGAAGAGCAGCGCGTTGAAGTGGTAGAGGCCCTCGCTGACACCGACGGCCTCGGTCCACGACTCGGGGATGACGAGTCCGCCGACGTGCCCGAAGAACACGAGCAGGATGCCGAAGTGGAAGAGCGGGGACCCGATGCGGAGCAGGCGCGACTCGTAGAGCTGCGACGAGCGGGTCGTCCACCCGAACTTGTCGTAGCGGTAGCGCCAGACGGTGCCGCCGACGAGGCTCGCGATGCAGAGGTAGGGCAGCACGCCCCAGAGGAAGGTGCTCACGGGCGGGCCCCGGTCGGTTCGAAGGACGAGGCCGTCTGCAGCGGAAGGAGTCTCGGGTCGTAGGGCTCTAGCCCGACCGACTCGGTCGGGTGCGGCCCGCTGAGGCCGACCATCTCCATGACCGCGGCGCGGTCGGGAGGCGACTCGCCGGGGAGGGTCGCGCACACGGCGACGACCGCGGCCGCGTACGCGCTCTTCTTCTCCTGCAGGGCGATCCGCAGCAGCTCGAGGCTTGCGCGGTACTCCTGGAGCAGCGCGACGCCGGCCTCCGGATCGACTCGCGCCGCGAACTCGAGCACCATCGGGAGGTAGTCGGGCAGTTCCCCGTGCGTGTCGACGACCGCACCACTGCTGCGGTATGCCGTCTTGAACCGTCCCAGCACCTCCCCCCGTCGGCGGGTGTCGCCGTCGGTCCAGTACGACAGGTAGAGCGCGTGCTTGCGGCTGAGGTCGAACGTGTCGACGTACGCCTGCTGGAGCTCCGGCAGGTCGGTTCCGCCGAGGTAGGCGACGAGACTCGTCAGTCCGGTGGCGGCGGCCGAGTCGCCTTGCTCCGCGAGGGCATCGCGCATCGAGGGGAGGGTGGTGACGAGCTCGGCCGAGGGGTAGTCGAGGCAGCGACCGGCCACGAGGTGCACGACGCGGTGGTCCCGTGGTGTCGCGCGCCGGCGCAGCCCGATCACGGTGCGTCCCCGTCCGAGCGGCCCGGGAAGAGCCCGGGGGGAGCGCCGTTGCCGTCCCAGTTGAGCAGGTTGACCCGACCGGTCAGGGAGCCGGACTCGGTCGTCGCCATGGCCGCGTCGGACGTCTGCCGCTGCTTGAGCGCGTTGAACGTCTCGACGGCCACCGGCGCGGGCCGGCCGCTGGCCTCGCCGAAGGGTCCGGACTCGTACATCCCCGGACCCTCGTCGAAGTCGAGCGAGCAGCCGATCTCCTCGAGCTCGTGGGCGCGCTCGACGTGGGCGGTCGGGATGACGTAGCGGTCGGCATACTTCGCGATCGCCATGAGGCGGTACATCTCGTAGAGCGTCTCCTCGCTCATGCCGACGGCCTCCGGGATCGCGGGGTCACCGTCACGCCCGAGCGACACGTCGCGCATGTACGCCCGCATCGCCGCGAGCTTCTGCAGCACTCCCGTGACGATGTCGGTGCGCCCCGCGGTGAAGAGCTCGGCGAGGTAGTCGACGGGGATGCGCAGCGCCTCGATGGCGCCGAAGAGGACGGTGCGGTCCTCGGCGTCGTGCCCCTGCGACGACAGCACGTCGACGATCGGCGAGAGCGGCGGGACGTACCAGACCATCGGCATCGTGCGGTACTCCGGGTGGAGCGGCAGCGCTACACGGTAGGTCTTGGCCAGCGCGTAGACGGGCGAGCGCCGCGCCGCGTCCATCCAGTCGTCGGGTATGCCGTCGCGCCGGGCCGCCGCGATGACCGCGGGGTCGCTCGGGTCGAGCAGGAGGTCGAGCTGGGCCTCGTAGAGGTCGCCCTCCTCCGGAGTCGCGGCCGCGGCCGTGACCCGGTCGGCGTCGTAGAGGAAGAGCCCGAGGTAGCGCAGCCGTCCGACGCACGTCTCGGAGCACACCGTCGGCAGGCCCACCTCGACACGCGGGTAGCAGAAAGTGCACTTCTCGGCCTTGCCGCTCTTGTGGTTGAAGTAGATCTTCTTGTACGGGCAGCCGGTGATGCACTGCCGCCAGCCGCGGCACCGGTCCTGGTCGACGAGGACGATGCCGTCCTCCTCGCGCTTGTAGATCGCACCGGAGGGGCACGACGCCATGCAGGAGGGGTTGAGGCAGTGCTCGCAGATTCGGGGGAGGTAGAACATGAAGGTCTTCTCGAGATCGAGGCGGACCTTCTCCTCGGACTCTCGCCGCACCGAGGCGTTGAGCTTGGCGACGATCGGGTCGAGGTGGCCCATCTCGCTCGCGCCGCCGAGGTTGTCGTCCCAGTTGGCCGACCACGTGATCTTCGTGTTCTCGCCGGTGATGAGCGACTTCGGCCGGGCGACAGGGAAGTCGTCGCCGAGCGGTGCCTCGATGAGGGTCTGGTAGTCGTAGGTCCACGGCTCGTAGTAGTCGGCGAGCTTGGGCTGCACGGGGCTCGCGAAGATGCCGAGCAGCTTCTGCACCCGACCTCCGCCCTTGAGCTTGAGGCTGCCGCGGTGGGTGAGCGTCCAGCCGCCCTTCCACGTCTCTTGGTCCTCGTAGCGGCGCGGATACCCTTGTCCCGGCCGCGTCTCCACGTTGTTGAACCAGACGTACTCCGTGCCGGCGCGGTTGGTCCAGGCCTGCTTGCACGTGACCGAGCACGTGTGGCACCCGATGCACTTGTCGAGGTTCATCACCATGCCCATCTGAGCCATGACACGCATCAGTACGTCACCTCCTGCGAGCGCCTGCGCACCGTCGAGACCATGTCGCGTTGGTTGCCCGTCGGCCCGAGGTAGTTGAACGTGTAGGACAGCTGGGCGTAGCCGCCGATGAGGTGGGTCGGCTTGACGAGCAGCCGCGTCACCGAGTTGTGGATGCCGCCGCGGCGACCGGTAGCCTCCGACTTCGGCACGTCGATGGTGCGCTCCTGGGCGTGGTGGACGTAGACGACGCCCTCGGGCATCCGGGGGCTGACGATCGCCCGGCCGACGAGCACCCCGTTGGTGTTGAGGCACTCCACCCACTCGTTGTCCTTGACCTCGATCGAGGCGGCGTCCTGCGGGCTCATCCACACCGTCGGGCCGCCACGCGAGAGCGACAGCATGAGCAGGTTGTCCTGGTACTCCGAGTGGATCGACCACTTCGAGTGCGGCGTCAGGTAGCGGACGGTCACCTGCTTCGAGCCGTCGGGCCCGAGCTTGGGCTCGCCGAAGAGGCGGTGCATGTCGAGGGGTGGCCGGTAGATGGGCAAGGCCTCGCCGAGGTCCTGCATCCAGTCGTGGTCGAGGTAGAAGTGCATGCGACCGGTGAGGGTGTGGAAGGGCTTGAGCCGCTCGATGTTGACGGTGAAGGGCGCGTAGCGTCGCCCGCCGGTCTCGGATCCCGACCACTCGGGCGAGGTGATGACGGCGACCGGCGCGCTCTGCGTGTCGGCAAAGGTGACGTGCTTCTCCTCGGAGCCCTCGGCGAGGTCGGCGAGCTTCTTGCCGACCCGCTCCTCGAGGGTGCGGAAGCCCTGCACGGCGAGGTGGCCGTTCGTCGTGCCGGAGAAGGTGAGGATCGCCTCGGCCATCTTCGCGTCAGTGTCGATCGCGGGACGGCCGTCACCGGCGCCCCCGAGCATGACGCCGTTCTTGGCGGCGAGCCGGGCCACCTCCTCGTCGACCCGGTAGGTGACGTTCTTGACCGTGAAGCCGAGGCTCTCGGCGAGCGGGCCCACGGTGGCGAGCTTCTCGCTGATCGCGGTGTAGTCGCGCTCGACGAGCTGGAAGACCGGCATCGTCCTGCCCGGCACGCCAGGGTGCCCCGTGGCCCGCCAGTCGACCGCGCGCCCACCGGGTTGGGCCGTCTCGCCGGGTGTGTCGTGCATGAGCGGCACGCTGACGAGGTCCTTGCGGACTCCGAGGTGGTTGCGCGCGAGGTCCGAGAGCTTCTCGGCGAGGAGGTGGAAGAGCTCGAAGTCGCTCTTGGCCTCCCACGGCGGGTCGATGGCGGGCGTGAAGGCGTGCACGAAGGGGTGCATGTCGGTCGAGCTGAGGTCGTGCTTCTCGTACCACGTCGCTGCGGGCAGGACGATGTCGGAGAGCAGCGTCGTTGACGTCATGCGGAAGTCTGCCGAGAGCAGCAGGTCGAGCTTGCCCTCCGGCGCCTCCTCATGCCATTTCACTTCGGACGGCCTTGGTGCCAAAGGGTTCTCGCTGCCGAGGACGTTGTGGTGCGTGCCGAGCAGGTTGCGCAGGAAGTACTCGTTGCCCTTGGCCGAGGACCCCATGAGGTTGCTTCGCCACAGCACGAGCGTGCGCGGCCAGTTCTCCGGAGCGTCGACGTCCTCGATCGCCGAGGTCAGCGTGCCGTCGTGCAGGGCGCCGGCGACGTAGGCCGCCGGGCTGGGGGCGGTGCCCGCGTCGACGGCGGCCTGGGCGTCCTCCGCCACCTGGAGCGGGTTCGTGCCGAACTGCGGGTAGAACGGCATCCACCCCATCCGGGCGGACTGCGCGATGGTGTCGGCCGTGTGCTTGCCGGCCAGATGTCCTTTGGCGAGAGGCGAGTTGAGCGAGTCGGCGGAGTAGCCGTCGTTGCGCCACTGGTCGGTGTGCATGTACCAGTACGACGTGCCCGTCATGGTGCGCGGCGGGCGGCCCCAGTCGAGGGCGTTGGCGAGCGAGATCCAGCCGGTGATGGGTCGGCACTTCTCCTGGCCGACGTAGTGCGCCCAGCCACCACCGTTGCGGCCCATGCAGCCGGTGAGGACGAGCAGCGAGAGGATCGCGCGGTAGGTCGCGTCGCCGTGGAACCACTGGCAGATGCCCGCGCCCATGATGATCATCGAGCGCCCTTGCGACTGCTCCGAGTTCGTCGCAAACTCACGAGCGATGCGGATGCACTGCTCTGCGGGCACGCCGGTGATCTCGGCCTGCCATGCCGGGGTGTAGGGCGCGGTAACGTCGTCGTAGCCCGTGGGCCAGCTGCCGGGCAGCCCCGCTCGCTCGACCCCGTAGTGGGCGAGCATGAGGTCGTAGACGGTCGTCACGAGGTGGCCGCCGACGCGCCTGGCCGGCACGCCGCGTCGCAGCACCGATCCAGTGCCGTCGGGCTCGACGAAGGCCGGCAGCAGCACCTCGACCGGCTCGGCAGCCTCACCCGCCATCGTCAGCGCGGGGCTGACACCGTCGAGGTCGAGATTCCACCGCCCCTTGCCCGAGTCGGCGTAGCGGAAACCCATCGAGCCGTTCGGCACGACGGGCTGGCCCGTTGAGTCATCGAGCAGCACTGTCTTCCAAGCGTCCTCGTCGGGCACGGTCGTGCCCTCGTCGGCGATGTCGGCCGCGGTGAGGAACTTGCCGGGCACGAGGGGAGCGGTGGCACCCTCACCCGACGGAGCGGCATACCCCTCCTCCGGTGGGTCGAGGCGGATGAGGAAGGGGAGGTCGCTGTAGGTGCGCACGTAGTCGGTGAAGAAGGAGACCTCGCGGTCGATGAAGAACTCCTTCAGGAGCACGTGGCCCATCGCCATCGCGAGCGCGGCGTCGGTGCCGGCCTGGGCGGGCATCCACTCGTCGGCGAACTTCGTGTTGTCGGCGTAGTCGGGGCTGATGGTGACGACCTTCGTGCCGCGGTAGCGGACCTCGGCCATCCAGTGCGCGTCCGGCGTGCGGGTGACCGGGACGTTGGAGCCCCACATCATGAGGTAGGTCGCATCCCACCAGTCGCCCGACTCCGGCACGTCGGTCTGGTCGCCGAAGACCTGAGGGCTCGCGACGGGCAGGTCGGCGTACCAGTCGTAGAAGCTCGTCATGACGCCGCCAATGAGCTGGATGAAGCGGGTGCCGACGCAGTGCGACACCATCGACATCGCGGGGATCGGCGAGAAGCCGGCGACGCGGTCGGGGCCGTACTCCTTGATCGTGTGGACATGAGCCGCTGCCGCGATTTCGACGGCCTCACCCCACGACGCGCGCAGGAGGCCGCCCTTGCCGCGGGCGCTTTGGTAGCGCCGGCGCTTCTCGGGATCGGTCGTGATCTCGTGCCAGGCGTCGACGGGGTCGCCGAGGCGGGCCTTGGCCTCGCGGTACATCTCGAGCAGGACACCGCGGACGTAGGGGTAGCGCACGCGCGTGGGGGAGTAGGTGTACCAGGAGAACGCGGCCCCGCGCGGGCAGCCGCGGGGCTCGTACTCCGGGCGGTCGGGGCCGACGGACGGGTAGTCGGTCTGCTGTGTCTCCCACGTGATGATCCCGTCCTTGACGTAGACCTTCCACGAGCAGGAGCCGGTGCAGTTGACGCCATGCGTCGAACGGACCACCTTGTCGTGGCTCCACCGGTCGCGGTAGAAGACGTCGCCGGCCCGCCCACCCTCGCGGAAGACGGCTCGTCCGTCAGCGGACTCGTCCCACCGGGTGAAGAAGCGGCCGGCCTTGAGCAGCGCCGCCGTCGCCGATCCGTCGAGGCCAGGAGCTCCTGCCGTGCGAGCTTGGCCAGCCGATTTCGTCGATGACCGTTCAGCCACGACGCACCCCCTTCCGTGCCTCGTTGCGCGGCCGGGTCACCTCGAGGGTTGCCATGCCCAGCACCCTGTCACGGGTGAGACCGGAGTGACCAGACCTACGACCCCCTGTAGTTGGTGTCTCCTGTGCCCCGCTCGTTGTCATGGGTGTGCTCCTTCTGCCGTCGGGGTGAGATGCTCGACCTCGTCCCACTCGGGGCCGCCGAGGTGGATGGCTGCGGCCGGGAAGAGTCCGTTGTCCTCGCGGTCGATGTGGTCGCGCAGGGCGTCCTCGAAGCGGGGAAAGAGGGCCACGTCACCGCCCGCGACCGCCGCGAGCAGCTCGTCGAGCTCGTGGTGCTCGCCGCATAGCCGGGCGATGTGGTCGGTGAAGAGCTCGTCACGAGCCATGACCGTGAACAACCCCGCCTCCTCGGCCACGACGTGCGGCGTCAGGTGGGCCTCGAGCTCGCGGGCCGCTGCTCGCCGGCGCGGCTCGTCGTCGAGCGAGCTCCGCAGGGCGCTGAGGTGGTTGATGATGTGCTCGTGCTCGGCCATGAACCGGCCGACCACCTCCAGGTCGGCACATCCGCAGTAGCTGCACATCATCGGTTCCCGTCGTCGGTGGTGTTCACGCTGCGACCGCAGGTCGTTCATGAGCCCCTCGACCACGGCGAGGATCTCCCTGGGGCGTGGTCGTGGTCTTGGGCGTGGTCTCGGACGTGGCTGCGAGCGGCGGAGTGGAAGACGACACCGTCGGGCGGTGATCGCGCAGCGGCCATACCCCTCGCTCCGGCAGGGCAGCGGCGAAGGAGCGCTCGAGCTGGCGCATGCTCATCGCGGCGTCTGTCGGGGCGTCTGTCAGAACGTGGCGTCGGAGCTGAGGTCAGGCTGACGGGTGAGGCGCAGGGTCCAGGCATGCGGGCCGCGCACCAGGTAGTCGGCCCCGATGGTGCCGCCTTCGCGATCCTCGATCTGGGCGAGCAGGGGCTCCTGCTCATGGGGTGCGATAAGCCGCAGCGACCCACCGGCCGGCACGGCTGCCAAGGCGCTGAAGACGGTCGCTTGGCGGATCGCGTGCGGGATCGCGCGGACGTCGAGCTCCGGCTCGCCGTCGTCGGAGCACCCGCAGGCGCCGCCGGTCGATCTGATGTCGCAGACGGGAAGGGACTCGTGGACGCTCACGGTGGCTCCTGGGATTGGGGCGAGGTTGGGGTGCCGTCTCGGCCGGGATGCGCCGAGGTCGACTATTTATTACACTCCCCATGTGAAAAGTAGCCGATCTGACGATGCCGCGCCAACCCGGGCCCTCGGGCCGGCTTCCGAGCAGGTCCGGCCATCCGGTCCGGACTCCGGCGGGCGGCCTTGGGCGGAGCCGGGCCCTCGTGGCCCGGAGGCCCTGCCCGAGGTCCCTGCGGCGCGCGAGCGCGTGCTAGAGGCACTGGCGGGCTACGAGCCGGAGCGACCGGGGACGATCGGCGCGCTCGTCGAGACCCTCGGCGGGCACCCCAACACGACCCGCGCCCACCTCGCCCGGCTGGTCGCCGACGGTCTTGTCGGGCGCACGACCGTCGAGGCCGGCACGCGGGGCCGTCCCGCCCTCGGCCACCACCTGACCGACCGGGGACAGCTCGTCGTCCAGGCGCTGCGCGTGTCGCGGCCCGTCTCGACCGACGAGCTCGTCACGGCAATGGCCGAGCACCTCGCTGGTACCCGTGACCCCGAGGTCCATGCCCGCGCCATCGGACGCCGCTGGGCCGGCCAACTTGGCGCGCTGCCGTCGCCGGGCGCACGAGCGACGCCACCCCTCGACCTCGTCGTCGGGCTTCTGACAACAGCGGGCTTTTCGCCGCAGGTCGAGCCGGACGGCGACGTCGCACTGCGCACGTGCCCGGTGCTCTCATCGGCCCGCGCCCATCCTGGTGTCGTGTGCACGATGCACGAGGAGATGCTGCGCGCCACCCTGGAGCGGTCGAGCGCCGCCGACACGGAGGTACGCCTCGTGCCCTTCGCCCGCGAGGGCGCCTGCCTCGTCCAGCTCTCGTCGCCCAGCGTCCGCTGAGCCGACCTGCCGGGGCGGTCACGGTGCCACCTGGGAGCGGCGGACGTCATACGGGCCCGGAGTGCTTGGTCGCGCTCTGGCGCGTGCCTTCGCCTCCGACGGGGACGCCGAGGTGGACAATGCTACCACGAGCGGGGCAGTCCCTGCTTGAGCCACGCCCCTTCACGGCGACCGGCGGGCCGCAGACCGATAGAGAGCCACACCGGTGACGCTGGTGGGCAGCCGCAAAGGCGGCCGCCCGCCGATCGCCTGGCGAGTCTGGCCAGACACGGGCCCTACCGACAATCGTCTAGTAGCCCATTGTCGCCCCGAGACGACGGCCCCGGTGGAGGCCTCGCTTGGCGTCGTGTCGCTTGGCCCCCTCGACGTGCGCTCCGTCGGCCCGAGCCTCGTGCGCGCAGCGCGGGCACTGCGCGCCCTCCTGCGGTGACAGGCGACGACTCTCTGGGTCTCGGAGGGGAAATCAGGACAAGTCCTGCGCGACGGTAAAGAGTTGGTATGGCTATCGCGCACCGGGCAACCCGTTGGGCTTGTGCGTCCACCAGGGTACGCGCTACAAGGGCTTCACCCGCCACCGCGCGGTCGACGGGCCGCCGCGCTGACCCGCCCGGCGGCATACGCCCTCGGGGGCTCGGGCGCCCATGACTTTGGGCTCACGAACTGTGGTGCGCAGCCCTGGTCCACGTGCTGCCTCAGCGATTGAGCTGGCGCGCCCGCTGGTTACGCACGCCTTTGCACCTCGGGCGCGATCTGGAACGGTCCTGATCCACTCCGCGAGGTGGGGCACTGCTGCTCGGGGGCATGGCCGGACGAACGTCCTCCGAGCGGCACATCCGTGAGCTATCCCCGCGCTCGCTCAAGGGTCAGTTGCCGCCGGTGGTGCTGGTAGTGCTGGGTCGGGTAGTGGTAGATGTCGCGCAGTGTCATGTAGTCCTTGAAGTACGGGTCCCAGCCGGACGGGAAGTGCATGCCCCGGTCTAGCGCGCGCTCCGACTGCGCTCGAACGGACTGCTGTAGGTCGCTGAGCACGCGGTCCATGAGTCGCTCCATGCGGGCAAATCCCAGGGTGCGAGCACCGAACAGGGAGCCGACGTAGTTGACAACGTGGAACGGCCGGGTGCCAGCGTTGAGAAGCCCGGCGAACCGCCTGGATGTACCCTCGGGCAGACGGGAGAAGCCCCAGACGAGGATCCTCAGGTTCCGCACCAGCAGATAGCCGAAGAGCATATGGAATAGCAACTGTTCGTTGTTCCACTTGGTGCCGTCGGATGGCTTGCGAAGTTCAGCGACCGTGGCGTTGTCGAGAAGATCCCGGTAGTCGTCGCGGACGCGGTCCATCTCTGCGCAGATCTGTTGCTGGTCCATTTCTCGCCTCCGGAGATGTGCAACCTGGGTTCCACGCTAGGCCCCGGCACTGTCCGGTCCGGCGCTCGAGGTCGAGGCGATCGACGGTGAAGTCGAAGATCTCGCCGCGGCCGCAGGTCCAGGCGCGTCTGCGTGCGCGCCAGTGCTAGTGGGATCGCACGGGACGCGCCTAGGATCGGTCTGCGCCGCGGATCGCAGCCATCGGCTGCGCAGGACGGGCTGCGACAGTGACTCGGGGGGCACGATGTCGTCCACCACGGGACGGGTGGTTCGGCGACCGACCCTGACCAGGAGGAAGTGGGATGTCCGAGGCAGCAGGTCCGATACGCACGTCGAGAGCCGCACCCGGCCGTCCGCTCGTGATCGTTGCGGGTGTCGCGATGGCCTTGATCGCCCTGCAGTTCGTGCTCGCCGGTTACGGCATCTTCGAACGGCAGTTCCACAAGGCGGACGACGGGTGGTTTGAGCCGCACCAGGCGGTCGGCTACCTCACGATCTTGTCGCTCATCGCCGTCCTCGTCGTCTCCCTCGTCACCCGGCAGGGACGCGACACCATCGTCCGCGCGGTCGTGCTCGTGGTCCTCGGGATCCTGCAGCCGCTGCTCGCAGGCCTCGGCGCCGACACCAACCCCTGGTACGGGGTCCTGCATGCGGCCGTTGCCGTCGCGATCGCCGGGCTCGACGGCTCGCTCATCGGGAGGGGCGCCCGCGCCTCGGCGCAGCCCTGACGGGGCCATCGAAATCGTCAGTCGTGATGGGTCTACTCGCGGCGAGTCACGCACCTTGCACGACGCACGGAGGGCGGTCCGGTTGATCACCTGCCCCGGGCAGAGCGAGGGCACCTGACCGACGCGCGACGTAGGTCAGGTGTCCCTCTGGTGCCGGTAGGGCGGTCTGCGGCTGCGGGTGGGCTCAGCGCTTGGCAGGCTGACCCGTCGCCGGGTCGAGGAAGAGGCGCGGCGCGCGGCCATCGCCGTCACCGTGGGTCGAGAAGCTGAACAGGTTGGTCAGGGGGCCCGCCTTCTCATCGAAGGAGAAGTTCCCGACCCGGCCGGTGGTCCAGTTGTCTTCGATGAACTTGAGGATCGAGGTCTGGTCGGTGATGGTGTGGTCGACGAAGTTCTTCTTCGCATACGCAGAGATGACCAGCAGGGGCTGTCGGGGCCCGTAGCCACAACGGTCCTGGTAGCCCCCGGCCACCCGGGCCGGGTTGCTGCCGCAGGTACCGGGACCGGTCAGGGCATCGTTCGCCTCCTGGGACTGGTTGACGATCGGGGACATCTGGTGGTCGTACCAGCCGTCGCTGTCGTCGTAGGCGATGACCACCGCGGTGTCCTTCCACTGTGGCGTCCGCTGCAGCCGGTTGATCGTCTCGACGAGGAAGCGCTGCTCGTCCAGAGGCGTGGAGTATCCGGCGTGGCCATCCTGATAGGCGGCCGCCTTGAGGAAGCTCACCGACGGCATACTCCGTGCGTCAACGGCTGACCAGAAGTCGGTCAGGTCGTACTGGTGGTTCGCCGGGCCCGCGTGCCCGATCTCGGCCGTGGAGGCCGGGCGGGTGTGCGTGGGGTTGGCGGTGCTGGCGTAGTACTGGAAGGGCTCATGGTGCGGGATGTAGTCCTTGCTCACCACGCCGCCGACGTCAGCGTGGCTGGCGGTGCAGTCGGCAAACCCGCCCTGGAACCAGCCCCAGCTGACACCTTTGGCGGTCAGCAGGTCGCCGACGTTCTTGTTCTTGGGGTCCACGGACGTGCTGGTGTCCCGGGTGTCACAGCTGTCGCCCGCCGGCTGGGGGTCCCCGATCATGGTGTTGCTGCTAGCGGGTACCGCCGTGCCATCGGGTGTGAACCCGTGGGTCTGGCCGGAGACGAGGTTGATCGCGCCGGGCGTCGAGGGCCCGAAGGTGCTGCTGAAGGAGTTGTCGCTCATCGCGAAGTGCTGGGCGTAGTTCCAGAGGCCGGTGACCGTGTTGCCGTCGTAGTAGCCCATGACCAGGCCCTTGCCGTGGCCGTAGTCCGCGCAGGTGCCGGCGCCCCGGCCGACGGTCTCGACGAACTTGTCCATGAGCCCGTGATCGAACGCCTTCTGCTCATTGGTGTAGGTGTGGTCCTGGTCGCAGGTCTGCGACTGTGTTCGAGCCAGCCGGAACGGCTGCACCGAGTTGGGGTTGTTCGGGGCTTGCAGCGAGACATTGAGGCCGTTGACCGCAGGAGTGTCCGGTCGCGGCCGGAAGACGGGTTCGCCGGCGGTGTTCGCCGCGTGCGGGTAGGTGGCGAAGTAGTGGTCGAAGGAGACGTTCTCCTGGTAGATCACGACGAGGTGCTTGATCGGGGTGGCGGTGGCCGCCGAAGGACGCCACGGTGACGAGGCCGACTCCACCGCGGCAGACTTCGCGGCGACAGACTTCGCGGCGGCGGCGGCGGGCGACATGGTGGACGTGGCGGCGGAGTGCGCTGCGATCGCAGGGACGGAGGCTGCCAGCAGGGCGAGGGTGCTGACTGTCACCACCAGTAGCGGACGGGCTTGGCGCGGGGGGAGGGACATCATCGGCGCTCCTGGGAAGGGTGGACGCCCGTGTCCGGGGAAACGGCTTTGCGCAGGCTCTCGTCCGGAAGTGAGAGAACTCCTCAACTGCTCCTGGGACTCGAGTGAACGCTGGACGAAACCCGGAGACGATGCATCCGGGGATGTGTCAGATGAACGGTGCTTACCCTTTCAGGGTAGGGGCTCACACCCGCGGCAGCGCGGCGAGCGCCCTCCCTGCACGGCAGCGGCCCGGCGGGTCTCCGCCTGGCGATCGCTCCGTGCAGCGGCAGCGGCGAACGCACCGACCACCAACGGTCGTCGTGCGAGGCCTGCACCACCCACCTGACCCAGAGGTAGCCGCGTCGGCCGGGGACAGGAACTGCGGGGGTGCCCGGTCGGGTCGCGCGCCTGGCGCCACTGGCCGCCGAACGGCTCGTCGCGCGGGGCCGGCGACCAGAGGCGGTGGACGACGGGATGGCGTTGGACCTTCCGGTCCCCTCCCAGGATTGTGGCCGGCGCCCAGCCCCCAATCAGGCTTCCAGCGGGGACGGGGACCGGGCGAGCAGGGCCCCGGGCGCGGTACGGCAAGCCCGGGGCCCCGTGACGACGGTGTACGGGGGGAGGGGGGAATCACCGTCGTCACCTTCGTAGACGCTCGAAGCCCCGGGGCATGACGTGCGTCCGGCACTGGAGACGGTCCAAGCACCGGCTGCGGCACTCCCTGTGATGGGCGCGGGGTGCATCTCCGACGGGATTCGAGCCGACCGGGGCTGCCGGCCTGACCGTGTCGGCGGGCGAGCGCTGGTGCTGATCTGCGGCAGCGTCCGTCACGCGCGTGGGTAGTCGTCCTCGGCCTCGCGGGCACCTCCACCTGATGTTCGAGACGGTCCGCCTCGTCGACCAGGTCTGCCGGCGCCTCGAGGGTGTCAGCGGCAGGTGTGTCGGGCGCCGTGTCCGGGTCGAGCGGGGCTCGTTGTTCGAGGAGGTCCGCTATGGGAGCCAGGAGGGTGAGTCCACGAGCGAACGGTCCTCGAGTTCTTCTGCACCGACCAAGACCTTTACGACAGGTCTCGGCGTCGCCGCCATCAACGGCGTCAGTCGTGAGTGCGTCGACTCGTGGCGCCCTCTCGGTGCCTACTTCGCGTCTCCGCGCCCGCCGACTTCGGACGTTACGGCGCTGCGTTCGGACCTGGCCTGCGGTTCGAGCAGCCGTTCACCGGCCTGGTCCTGAGCTCACGTGACCTGCGTCGCCGAACCGGCTGCCCGACCCGCTGCTACGCCCCTACGCGCAGCAGTTCCTCGAGGTGGCCGTCACCCGCAAGGGACCGAGGACCACTGTCCGCGTCACCGAGCTGATCGAGCTGATCGAGCTGATCCTGCCCGCCGGACGGTGCTCGCTGACTGCTGTCGCCAACGTTCTCCGTCTCGATCCATGCACCCTGCGGGCGACACCTCGCCAGGGAAGGGACGTCGCTCAGCGCCATCGTGGACGACACCCGGGCCGCTCTGGCACAACGCCACCTTGGAAGCGGACCCAGTCGATGACCGAGATCTCACAACTGCTGGGGTTCGAGACCCCGAGCGGGTTCAACCGATGGTTCACGGAGCACTTCGGCATGACGGCTCGTAACTGGCGAAAGCGTTCCCGCTCCCAGATCGATGGCTCGTGACGCGCCGTCACGGTAGGGCGCTCAGGCGTCCGTCGCCACGCGTCGCGGACCATGTGCAGCTCGCGAACCGCGGCTGTGGTCAGGCCAGCGCGGCTTCTACCTTGCCGATGACAGCCGTCTCGTTGGCCGAGGTGTCGCCGGCTGCAGCTGCGGCGTCCCGGCAGCTCTGGAGGACCATCGCGCGGTAGCCGTCGAGGAGCTGGGGAGCCTTGGCCTGCAACAGTGCGACCGCTTCGCCGAGCAGCGCCAGGGTGCGGGTCTCGACGTCCGCCGGGGTGCCCTTCGGCATCTCGGGGAACCCGCCCTTGCCGACCAGGGCGGCGATCTCCGGGGGTGAGCCCGCGATCGCCTTCGAGGCGGCGAAGGACTCCTTGAGGCTGTCGAACATGCCCTTCTCGGCGCGGGAGACCCATGCGCTGGCCAGCATCGCCGCCGAGCGCAGGGTGTGGTGCTCGGCATCGGTGAACCCGGTGGCGTCCTGGGGTGCGGCCTGCGGGGTTGGTGTGCCGCTCGCAGCGCCCGCAGGCGGCTCGGAGGGCTGCGCGGAGGTGGTGTCGGTCATCGTCGGCTCCTGTTCGGTGCGGTGGTGACGGAGGTCGCCCACCCCCGATCCTGCCCGGTGAGCCAAGCGGATAGCGCTCGTGCAGGTCGCGAGTTTCGCTGCGCCCCTGGTGGCGCGGGTCTGGAGCCGCGAACATGGGCCGGACGAACGCCCGCCAGGGCGGCGTGCAGGCGCCGGACCACGGCGCAGCTCCACTTCACGCAGTCGAGGCGGCGGAGGAACCAGGGGTGTCGTGGGACGTGTCCCTAACCGAGTCTCTCCTTGACGAAGGCGGCCAGGGCCTCAGGGGAGGGGTGACCCCAGCCGATGCAGAACGGATGGCCTGCCGGATCCGCGTACACCTGATGCCCCTCGTCGCTGTTCAGGTCATCGGACTGGAGCAGACGGGCACCGAGACCCATCGCCTGTTCGTGTGCCCTCACCGGGTCGTTGACGTGGAGGTCGAGATGCACCTGCTGAGGCGCGCCGTCGGGCCAGTCAGGAGGAGTGAAGTGCGGCGCGAGCTGAACCCCTATGCGCCAGTGGCCAGTGGCGTCGATGACGGTGTGGAACCTCTCGTCGACGAAGACGTGCCCGTCCAGCAATCCGGCCCAGAAGGTGCTTTCAGCGTGCAGGTCAGCCGCGTCGAAGACGACCACCATTCGTATGGGATTCATGAAGCGACGATATGAAGCCCGCGGGCGGGGCCGCCAGATCTCGGCCTCGGCATTCAGCAGGCAGATCGGCACGAGGGGTGAGTCGCCTGGTCGGACGTCCCCTCGTCGGTGCACGCGCAGGCTGGGACACGGTCCAGCGAGCCGGTGGATTCGCACGGATGAAACCCGCGCTCCTACCTCTGGGGAGCCGGGCCTATCTCACCCCAGGGTGCTGCGCCCGCCAGTCGGCGGAGGCCGGTGTCGACAGCCATTCCTCGGAAGGGATCAGTTTGTCGACGCCGTAGTAGACCGCAGCGCAGTTGCCGGCCCAGTCGGGCGTAGCGGTGTAGCGGAACGGCTCGGTCGACGTGGCGATCGGAGTAGGCGTGAACCGCACGATGCGCTTGCCCTCTCGGATCTGTTGCTCGACGGCTGCGGTGTTCTGGTCCCAGGCCTCCGCGCGGAGCGTCATCTCGTGTACGAGCGCCGTGTTCCGCGGCACGATGGACCCCAACAACACCGTGCTGAACAGGGCCGCTACCCCGAGTAGCGCCGCCGTGACCGGAACCGCCACGCTCCGTTGCCAGCCGCTGACGCGGCGGCCCAGCCAGTATCCGGCCGCGGCACCGTAGAGGGCGGCGGTCCCGATGGCGGGGATCAGGAAGCTCGTCCAGGCGCGCTGGTACCCCCAGCCGCCGGGTCCGTAGCCATATCGCAACCCGGCAATGACGCCGAACGATGCGATCGCCACCAGCACAGCCGGCAGCACCGCCACGAGCAGCCTGCGCGGAAGGGTCCACGAGCCGCCGGCGAACGGCAGCGACGTCCTGCGCAGAGCCGCGCCGCTGGCGAGCAGGCCGACCAGGAGCCCCGCGACGACCGCTGTGTAGTACGCGGGCTGGGAAAGGATCATCTCCCAGGAGTTGAGCCATCCGTCAACGGTCTCCGAGAGGCCGCCGACCGACAAGGGCGACGACTGTTCCTGCGTGTACGAGATCACCGTCCGAAACCGCTGGCCGGGCGAGAGGTACAGGACGGCGAATCCGGCGAGCATACCCACGAGCCAGACCGCGAGCCACGTGATCGGGAAGCGCGCCCGGCGGTCGCGGCGGGCCAGCAGGGCAAACAGCAAGGCAGTCCCCGCATAGACGCCGCTCACCACGAAGAACGCCTCGCCGAGCGACCCGATCGCGAAGCCCATGAGCAACGCGAGTACGACCGCCGTGACCCGCACCCACCGCCGCGGGCTGCGGGCCGCGACCATGAGGAGGATGACGTTCCAGATGGCCAGGATCGCGGGGAGCGTGTGCGTGACAGTGGCAGCCGGCCAGAAGAGGATCTGGTAAACCACGTTGCCGGCGAAGAACGTGAGCGCCGACACGACGACCGCCAGGAACCCAGCCGCCGCCGCGGCCCAGCGCCACTGCAGGTGGCGTAGCGCCAGGTACAACACGATGAAGATCCCGACCGTCAACGTGACGATCAGGACGAACGGCAGCACGCGAGCGCCACGGAGGCCGTCGGCGAAGACCAGCACCTGGGCCAGATGGTAGACCAGCCGGCCGTTCACCTTGAAGTAGTAGTAGTCGATGAACCCCAGTGAGCCGTATGCGCGGATCCGTGCCGCCGCGCACCAGTCATCCGCCGCCAGGCGAACGGCCGGGCTGGCGAACGCGCCCAGCGCGAGCAAGTGCACCGCGACGATGGCGGGCGGAAGCATCAGCAGCGCCCACAGCCACGGCCGCCGCCGGCTTTGGCCGGTTGACCGGTCGTCGTGGGCGACCGACGTTTCCGCGGCTCGCTCGGTCCCGACAGAGGCTGAAGAAGTCACCAGATCGGGTCCCATCGACGGACTTGCGGCGTTGAGCGCGACGTGACGGACGATTCGGCAGACATGCTACTCCTCAACGACATGGGCTCATCGGATTGAGGGGGTGATGAAAGGGTCGTGAAGGCAGGCGCGGAACCTGGCTTGTCTCCCAGTTCCCGGAGCCAGATGATCGCGCCAGGACGCCGCCGTGGCAGTCACGCAAGACGTGGTCGGGAGGACACCGACCCGTCAGCCCTGCTCGAAGGACTGGACGTCGACGCGGCACCGGTCCGTTCGCCCCAGATCAGCGCTGTGCTCCAGCGCGTTAGCGTGGGCCTGTGATTCCGCAACCGACCGAAAGGCTTCGATTCCGGGAGATGCAGGAGTCGGACCTCACAGACATCGCCACTCTCGAGATCGGGGGCTCGCGGGGTCCGCGCGGTTGGATCGAGTGGACCAGGGCCAGCTACGCGAAGCACGGGTTCGGGCTCTGGGTGGTCGAGACCCACTCTGGCGAGTTCGTCGGCGACTGCGGTTTGACGCTTCAGGAGGTCGAGGGCGAGTGGATGGTCGAGGCGGGCTGGCACGTGCGTACGCCACTTCGAAGGCTGGGTTACGCCGCCGAGGCCGCGCGATCAGTTCGTGATGCCGCGCGTGCGGGCAACGTTGAGCACTTGATTGCCATCATCCGCCCGGACAACGTGGCCTCCCAAGGCGTGGCGAGCAAGATCGGACTCCGCCTGGAGCGGGAGATCCACAAGAACGGCGGCCCGGCACTCGTCTTCGGGGCAGACCTCTGATCCGAGCAGCCGGCTCGTCCGGCGTCCTCGGCTTGGCGCGGCGATCGCGGACGGCCGTCAGTCTCGGTCAGGCCGCCATGCTGCAGTCCCCGAGGAGCCCGTCGATGACACGCCGCGCCTCTGCTGTCAGGGTCTCGAAATGGTCGTCGACGGCGCGAGCTCCCGCGTTCAAGCGTGTATCAGTACTTCACCTCACGTGATGACCTGCTCGCGGCGATGGCGCCGACGTTTTTCCTTGAGGAGCGGACCGGGCTATCAGCTGGACCGGGTGTGGCGTGCCGGCCCAGGGCCGATGAATCCCGGATGGGCTGGCGCGATTCTCGACGTCAAGCTCATCGGCTCCTAGGGGTGGTCGCTTCGAACGCCTCCTGGCAATATCAGCGCGGATCCGCGGTTCGCACGAAGCCGGGGTCTGGCCGAGGTCCCATCAACCCGGCCGGAGTCATAGGCGTCAACGAGGCTCGATGAATCGGACCCGGAGTGCGCGGGATGGAGCAGGCAGCAGGGGCTCAGGGCAGCGGACCCTTGGGCCCGTGATCCTTCTGGAACTGCACGCCTTGTTCGATCCGCTCCTCCGCGGTCTTCTGGCGCGAGTCCGCGGCGTCGGCGTCGCTAGACCCCGACACCGCCGAGGTGACCTTGTCGGTCGCCGTCCGAGCGGCGTCGGCCACCTTGTCCGCCACGACCGGCGCCTGTTCGCGCACCAGCTGGGCACCCTGGTGCGCTTTCGCCTGGACGCGGGGGTCGTCCTTCAACTGGCCGATCGCGCGCATGAACTGCTCGTAGGGCTCCCGGCCGGCCCGCGATCCGAGCAGGAATCCGACCGCGCCGGCGGTGACGATGAGCAGTCTCTTCATGGGGAGCCTCCGTGTGTGGGGTCAGTCGCCCTGGGCTGGGCGACTGACGATCTGCCTTTGCCATACCCACCACCCCGTCCGTCATCAACGCCCGGACGGATCACGGGCCCGTTCTCGCCGGGTTCGGCTTGCGTTGTTGGGCACCTGGACGTCGAGAGGCAGCGCCCTGCCCGGACCGGCGTCGCCCTCACACCCGTTCGACGCGGTCGGCCTGTGGTCCTCGATCGCTCTGTCGCACGTGGTACCGGACCCGATCGCCCTGGTGCAGCGCCTCGGCGCCTCTGAGGACAGAGACGTGCACGAACAGGTCCGCGCCTCCCGCGTCGGGGGCGATGAAGCCGAACCCCCGCTCGGGGTCGTAGCGCGTGACCACTCCCTCGCCGCCGCGCGCCGGGACGTCGGACGCCTCTCGGTGTCCCGACCGAGCGCGGGTCGTCGACGCCACGGGTGCGCCGCGCGGTGCCGAGCGGCGTGCGAGGCGCACGTCGCGAGCCTGCGGGCCCCTCTCGCTCACGACGACGTCGTATGTCACCCGGTCGCCCTCGCCCAGCTCGGGGAGCCCGTCGGCCAGCGCCCGGACGTGGACGAAGACATCGGGGCCGCCCGACTCGGGGGAGATGAACCCGAAGCCTTTGTCCCCGTCGTACCAGGACACGGTGCCGTCCGCCCCGTCGGATGCCGCGACCTCCTGGGCGGTCTGGGCACCCAAGGGCAGCAGATGGGCAGCCTGCGGTCCCTTGTCCCCGTCGACCACG
Organism: Terrabacter sp. Ter38; assembly: GCF_024519435.1. Classification (GTDB taxonomy): domain Bacteria; phylum Actinomycetota; class Actinomycetes; order Actinomycetales; family Dermatophilaceae; genus Terrabacter. The sequence continues at coordinate 294,862 of NZ_JALJRZ010000001.1, read as the reverse complement.
AGGAACGCCACCCGCTGTGCCTCCGAGACCACACCGCCGGCCACGATGGCCGAACTGTGCACGAAGATCTCGACACCACCGCCATCGGGCGTGACGAAGCCGTACCCCTTGGCAGGCTCGTACCAGGCGACGGTGCCGAGCACGCCCAGCGGTGTATCGGCGGCCTGGTCGGCGGTGACCCGGACGCGGCGTGCCTGCGGGCCGCGGTCCCCCTCGCCGATATCGAACTCAACCACCTGCCCCTCCCGGAGCAGCTTCATCGCGTCGTCGCTGACGATCTCGGACGCATGCACGTACAGGTCCTCTGCATCCTGCCCGAGGGCGATGAAGCCAAACCCCCGGTCGGCATCGAACCAGCGGACGGTTCCCTCGGTCACGGCTGACTCCTTGTCGAAGTTTCGGTCGGTGTTCCCCTAGTGTCCCCGACGGGTCTGAGACAAGCGCCCGGCGCCAGACCGTGCTCGCACTGCCGTGGCAGGTGCCCGACGGCGACAAACACGGCACCCCGCGCCGACAGCGGCACAGTCGGACGTCCGGTCCTCCACGCAGCATAGAAAGGCGTTCTGCGCGGTCGGGTCTGGCGCGGCGAACGTCGACCTCGGCTTGATGTCGCCACGCGATGGAGCTCGGGGCGTGAACCCGCACCACGAGGCGCGCCTAGTCCCCGTCGGCGCCCCAGCGTCCGAGCGCGACGATCGCCTCTCGCAGTGCGAGCCCGCGCTCCGTCAGCGCGTAGGCTCGTGTGTTGTGCCGAAGTGGGAGGCGTGACAGCACGCCGGCCGCTTCGAGCTCGCGCAGACGGGTCGCGAGCATGTTGGTCGGCGCTCCGAGGTCGCGCTGCAGGTCGCCGTAGCGCTGCGGCCCTTCGAGCAGGCGCTCCACGATGAGTAGGGCCCACCGGCTGCCGACGACCTCGAGTGCCGCGCCGAGGTCGGTCACTCGGTCGGATCGGTGTTCGGCTTCATCCAAAACGGCGAGTAGTGGTAGCCGTCGGGGTCATCGAACTGGCGCTGGTACATGAAGGGGTAGTCGTCGGTGTCGCCGATCCGTCCGCCGGCGGCGCCGGCGCGCTCGACGAGCTCGTCGACCGCCTCGCGGCTGCCGAGGTCGAAGGAGACCGTGACCTTCGAAGGGGTGTCCGGTCCGCCGACCCGGTCCTCGACGCCGCCGACGTTCGCGTACATCTCGCGGCTGCCGAGCATGACGTATTGCTCTGGCGCGATGGCGAAGCACGACACGTTGTGATCGGACATCTCGGCGTGGAGAGTCCACCCAAGGGCGGTGTAAAAAGGCGGTCGCGCGGTCGACGCTTTCGACCGGGCAGGTGATGAAGAGGCTCATGTCGGCGTACTTGCAAAAGCAAGCGGCGCGTCAAGGCCCGACCTCAGCGGGGGACGGCGGGCGAGTGATTTCTCGCCAGCGCCGCTGTCATGACCAGAGTCCGCAGCGACCCTTCGATCGACGTAGGTGGCCACGCGACCTGCTACTGGTGCGGCTAGCGGCAACGGGTGCGTTCACGGCGTGGGCACGCGTCGAGACAGCTCGAGACGGAGTCCGGCGAGGCCGAGAGCAACAAGCAGCGCGGACGGCAGCAAGAGCGGAGAGCGCCACGGCTCGCCATAGCTGCGCAGTGCGGCGACCAACCCTGCGACCAAGGCGCCGCCGAGGAGAAGTTCGACGATGCTGAGGCCGAGCGAAAGGCTGTGACTTTCCTCCCGTGCACGTCGGATGACCATGACTGCCGTGTACGTAAAGCCTGCTGCGGCTAGTGCCAGGACAAGCCCGAGCGGGAGAAGCACTCCACCCAGTTCGGCGTTTGGATCTGACCCCGCAACGATCATGGCCCCGGCAAAGACAAGTGCAGCGACACCTACCAGGAGGTGACCGACGCTGACACTGCGTCGTGCTGCGCTCCGTGCCGCCTGATCGGATGCCATGTTTCAGGAAAGCACAGCACGGTGGCGGCGGCCATGAGCACCGGTACTCGCAGTTCACGTGGAAGGGTGCTCACGCTTCGACGACGACAACACATCCCCAGGGATCGCGAGAGCGGCAGTGTCGGACCTCCCGTCCCTCGAGCGCCATGAGCGGATGACGTCAGGACCCGAGAGGCGGCCGCGCTCCTGCGTCGTCTCGACCCTGCCGGCCGGCTCTCCGTCGCAGCCGACTGACGATGCGCGGCACGCCTCATCTCATGGAGAGCGACCGAGCCGGGGCTGCTCGACGCCGACAGAACGGTGACGCGGGCGCCGAGCGGCTGGGGCGCCGGTCCCCTTGAGGACCGGCGCCCCACACTACGGGTGAGATCAGACCCGGAGTGCGCAGCGGGACGAGGTCGGTCAGAGACCGAGCAGTCGGTTGAGCAGGTTCGTCAAGCCCGAGATGCCGTTGCCGTCGAGCAGGCCGGCGATGCCGCAGAGGAGGTTGCCCAGCAGGTTGCCCGCACCGGTCTGGCCGGTGATGTTGAGGACGACCTGGTTGAGGTCGACGACCAGTCCGAGGACATTGAGGTGCAGCGGCCCGAGCACGAGGTTGAGGATGTCGCAGGACCCGGCGGTCGCGGCGCTGGCGACGGTCGTCGTCACCGTCTGCGTCACGGGGATCGCCTGACCTGCCAGCGTCGTCAACGTGCCCGTCACGACCCCCGTGACACCGAGCTGCCCTCGCTGGCTGACGAAGCGCGTCGGCGTGAAGGTGCCGGTGAAGGTGCCGACGCCGGCGATGACCTGGGAGATCGTCGAAGAGGCGGTCGCTGTCGCACCCGTCGGAGCGGCAGCGGCAGCAGCGGCAGGGGCAGCGGCGGGAGCCGCCGTGGCGGCCGTGGCGGGCAGGAGCCCGAGCGCGGCAGTCGTGGCCAGGGTGGCGCCGGCGGCGCAGAGCTTGGTGGTGAACTTCATGGGTGGGACTCCTTGATCGGTGTCGGGCGGCCTCGTGGGCCGTCGGTCACCCCTGAAGAGTCCCTGGCCGTGGTCGGATGACGCGGGGTCGGCTCGAGGACACACCTCCTGGTGCACGGCCGCTGGCGCCGTGACGCTCCGGAAACCCGCGACCCGCACGTCATGCCACCCCGCTCAAGGCGTCCGGGCACGCGTCACGGGTCGAGCACGCTCCGGTGAGTCATGTCGTATGCCGCCAGTACCTCGAGCAGCAGCTCGCCCGTCGTCTCGAAGATCGCACGGTGGTCGGCGGCGTGGGACTCGCTCAGGAGCTCGAGGCTCGAGTCGTGGTGTACCCGGCAGACCTCGAGGAGGCTGATGCCCGCGGTGAAGGCACGGCGCCCCAGGTCGTATGCCGCCTCCCGCGCGGCCTCGTCTCGACGGGGCAGGAAGCGGCGGAGCGTCAGGCGGTAGTTCTGCCTGAAGTCCTCGGGACTGAGGGTGTCCCTCCCGTGTGCGGCCACTGTGGTTCGTCACGCCTCGGGTTCGTCCGGGCGCGGATGGTGCGACCCCTGCTCGGCGAGGAGGGCGAGGCCCTCTTCGAGGTCGAGGGCGGTCGGGACGGCGCCCGTGCCCATGCCGAGGCGCACCATGGTGAAGGCCACCTCGGGCTGGATGCCGACGAGAACCGTCTGTGCCCCGCGAAGGCGCGCCATGTCCGCGATCCGGCGCAGGGTGAGAGCGGCGAAGGAGTCGATGACGTCCAGTGCCGCGACGTCGATGATGACGCCTCGGGAACGGTGTTCACCGATCTGGTCGACGAGGTCGTGCTCGAACCGGACGAGCTCGGAGTCGTTCAGGGCAGTGTGCACCGACGCGATCAGGGTCGATCCCTGCCGCATGATGGAGACGAGCGCCGGTCCGCCGTTCACGAGCTGGTGCTGACCTCCTTCCGGGTCACGGTGTAGCCGAGGAGTCGCTCGGCCTCCTCGAGGCCCCCTTGCAGGTCCCCGATCGTGTTCATCTTGCTCAGATCCACCCCGATGGTCACGAGGGTCTGCGCGATCTTCGGGGAGAGCCCGGTGATGATGACGCTCGCGCCCATGAGACGTGACGCGTCGACGGTCTGCACGAGGTGGTTCGCCACCGACTCGTCGACGTCGGGCGAACCCGTGATGTCGATGACGACGACCTTGGCGCGATGCTTGCGGATCCCCGAGAGGAGCTGCTCGGTGAGCTGGCGGGCGCGCTCGCTGTCCAGCACGCCGATGATGGGCAGGATCAGGAGGCGCTCGCGGACCGGGAGCACCGGAGTGGAGAGCTCGCGGATGGCATCCTGCTGCTGGCGGATGACGCGTTCACGTTCGTCGACGAAGCTGACGGCGACCGTGTTGGCGATGCGGTTTGCAGCAGGCTCGTAGGCGTCGAGGACCTCGTTGAGCATGGAGAAGTCGCGTTGGTACTTCTCGAACAGCGACCGAGCAAGAACGTCGCGCAGCAGCAGCACGATACCGACGACCTCGTGAGTCTCGACCCCCCGCGGGATGATCCTCTCGGAGAGGTCCTTCGCGTAGTGCTGCAGCGCCTCGACGTTGCCCGTCTCGAGGACCTCGACGTAGTTGTCGTAGACCGAGGTCGTCTCGGCCGCCATCTCTTGCGGAGTCATTGCCGTCAAGAGGTGCGTCTGCTGGATGCGCTGCGACCACTCCTCCTGGAGCCGCGTCCGGTGCTCTCGAAGATGGGCCACGAGCTGGGACAGGAGGTGCCCGCCGGGACCGGACTGTGCGGAGTCGTGCTCGGGTGCCTGCTCCATCTGTGGGAGCTCCTCAGGTCGGTCGTTCATGGTCAGTTCCTTCCCACTTGGTCATCGTCACGGTGGTGCCGTGGCCGGGCTCGCTCGCGATCGCGAACTCGTCCATCAATCGCCTGACTCCAGGAAGCCCGAGTCCCAGCCCGCCGTAGGTGCTGAAGCCGTCGCCGAGCGCTCGATCGACGTCCGTGATGCCGGGTCCACCGTCGCGGGCGACGATCTGGATCCCGCGTGTCGGCGCCTCGAGCAGCTCGACGACGACCTCTCCGCTGCCGGCGAAGCGGACGATGTTGCGGCACACCTCGGACACGGCCGTGGCGATCACGGTCAGGTCTGTGGCGCCGAAGGCCAGGCGCGTGGCGAGCTCGCGCGCCGCGCGGCGGGCCGACACGATGTCGGCGTCGGAGCTCACCGGGATCCGGAGGCAGTCGTTGCGCTGCTGGCCCCGCTCGAGCAGCGGCTGGCTGAGCCGGGCGCACGGCTCGCACTCGAGGAGGTGCTGAGCCGCCTGCACCTCACGCTGACGCCGTTGGTCCCCGCTGCTCAGGGCGATGAGCACCGGCCGACAACGATCGGTCGGTGGATCGACATGCTCGATCGCCAGCAGGTACTCGACACGCAACCGGGCCCGCGTCCGGTTGAGCTGCGCGGCCACGGCGCCTGCAGTCGTGCCATGGCGAGCCGCCAGGGCGTGCGTGTCGGCCCCGTCGACCTCGTGGTCGAGCAGCGCCCGGCGTTCCCGCTCATCGAGCCGTGCGAGTGCCGCGGCCATCGCCGACTGCTCCTCCTCGAGAACGACCTGCTTCTCAGGTGGTTCCGGGGCGCTGAGGTCGACGAGTCGGTGCTGGTTCCGGTTCTTGCGATCGATGTCCCGCCACAGGCTGGACACGACGTTCCGGGCCGTCACGATCGCGTAGGGCTCGAGCATGCCGGGTTCGACCGTCGACGCCGCGGACAGGACTCGGGTCAAGGTCTCCTGGACGAGGTCTTCGGCCGAAGGGTGCGACCCGACCCTGGAGTAGACGATCCGGCGGACCATCGGAATGAGGTCCGCGACGTCGTCCGCGGTGTGGCCGGGGGCGTCCCCGGAGCGCTCGGTCGCGCTCATGGGGTGACCGTACCCAAAGGGCTCTCGTCATGGTCTGGGGGTGTGGGCGTCGTCAGTCTGAGACCGACCAGACACGGCGGTCGACCGGCACAAGGACTGGACATGACGCTGCTCACGATGTTGGTGGCCCCTCGCAGGACTCGCTCTACTTCTGTCGCTCGGGCAGCTGGAGTCGTGGCTCGACGAACAGGTGCAGCGGTGCGCACGGACCGCGTCAATGCCAGACCGCCCGAACGGGTGCGACGCGGCCAGCGGCGTACCTCTTCCTTGCTGCCGCACGGAGAGGCTGCGTGTCCGCCGCGCTACCCACGCGTCCGGACGTGCAGCGTGCCGGTCTCGGAGGCCATGACGCGTTCCTCGAACCACTCGAGAACCAACAAGAGGCCGAATCCCAGCAAGGGTGCCGTCAGGGCCAACGCGATCACGGCGAGCTCCTAGCATCGAGACGTGGTCCGGGGTGCTTCGCTCCGTCGAGAGCACAGACCGATCCCTACGTACCCCGAACCACACGGACGGGGACATCCGTAGGTGGATTCCCCTGTTGTGAGCGGGCAGTCCGAGGTTCATGCGAAACGCGTAGGCGGGGTGGGCCTCGATGGTCAGCCGGTCGCTCAGCCGTCGGGCTCGGGCAGGCCGGACCGTACAGCTGACAGGCCGCGTGAGATGCGGCCCTGGGCCTCGTCCTCGGACGGGCGCGGCTCTCCCGCGAGACCAGATGGGCGCAGCCCGCTCGGGTGGGGTGAGCGGGCCGCGCCGGGTGCGCCAGCGGCAGGGGGGTTGCCGCTGGGGCGTGGGCGCGCCCGTCGAGACAGGGGAGCATCGACGGGCGCGCGAGAGCGAGAGTGCCATAGGAGTCTGCGCGAATCCTGCACGCCACGCCGATGGGAAAAGCGCGTCATGAACCGGGGCCCCGATCGTCTTCCTGATGACGACGGTTCACCCCGAGTTGCCGGCGTCAGGGGTCCCGGGCCTGCTCATGGAGGGGCGCCTGGGACCCCACCTCGTCGACGCGGCGCGGACGTCGCTGTCAGCTGCGCAGCTCCATCCGACGCTCCGGCGGCTCATCGATCGGCCACCTCTCCGGGACTCCGGTGTCGACGAAACCCGCTCGTTCATACGCCGTCCGCGCGCCGACGTTGTCGCTGCGGACCATGAGGTAGGTCGACCTACCCTCGCCAGCAGCCCAGCCCACCACCGCGCCGACGAGCCGTCCCACCGGCCCCGTGCCCCTCACTGCCGGTGCGACCCACATCGAGATCAACTCGACCCAGTCCGGGTCCGCGGGTTGTGTGCTCACGACACCGACGTCGGTCGTTCCGTCGTGCGCCGGGAGGGCCAGTGGAACCTGGGTCAGTCAGGACCGCCAGCGCTCCACAGGGGCGTCGACCCAGTCGGCGTGGCGCGAGGCGAAGGCGGCCGGATAGTCGGACAACGACATGAGCCGAACCGCTCGGAACCGCTCCCAGTCGTCTGCTCCGATGCGCGTGACCTCCACGCGGCGAACCTAGCTAGCGCACGAGAGCGGGGCCGGCGCGGTGCGTGGGGCGGGGGCACGAGGGGTGACCCTTCCAACTGGTGGCCAGGTGAGCCCCACCGGAGCATGCGTGACACCATCGGGTCGGTCGACCCCGGTGTGGCAGGCGCCCTCGAGCCGCAGCCCACCGACCCGCTAGCACCACAAAACCGTCCTGCCCCGGACAAGGAGGCGCCCGTGAAGGTCCTGCTGCTGGAGAACGTGCACCCCGTTGCCGTCGAAGCCTTTCGAAGCAACGGCCACGACGTCGAGGTCCGGTCCGGATCCCTGACCGAGGGCGAGCTCATCGACGCTCTGGCCGGAGTCTCGCTGCTGGGGATCCGGTCCAACACCAAGGTCACCCAGCGTGTGCTCGCAGCCGCCGGCGACCTCCTCGCCATCGGGTGCTTCTGCATCGGGACCAACCAGGTCGACCTCACCGCCGCGGCCGCGCACGGGGTCCCGGTCTTCAACGCCCCCTTCTCGAACACGAGGAGCGTGGTCGAGCTGGTCATCGGCGAGATGCTCGCCCTGGCCCGTCGTCTGCCCGAGAAGACCCAGCGCATGCACGACGGGATCTGGGACAAGTCCGCGCGGGGGAGCCACGAGACGCGGGGCCAGACCCTCGGGATCGTCGGCTACGGCAACATCGGCACCCAGCTGTCCAACGTCGCCGAGGCCATCGGCCTCCACGTCGTCTTCTACGACACCGCGGACCGGCTGGCGCACGGGAACGCCCGGCGCCTCGGCTCGCTGGAGCAGCTGCTCGCCGAGTCCGACATCGTCAGCCTCCACGTCGACGGTCGACCCGGCAATGCAGGCCTCTTCGGCGACGAGCAGTTCTCGCTCATGAAGCCCGGCTCGGTGTTCATCAACGCCTCGCGCGGCATGGTCGTCGACGACCAGGCACTGCGCGCGCACATCCTCTCCGGTCACCTCTCCGGTGCGGCCATCGACGTGTTCCCGTCCGAGCCCAAGGCCCAGGGCGACCCGTTCGAGTCGCCGTTGCGGGGCCTCGACAACGTCATCCTCACCCCCCACGTGGGGGGCTCGACGCAGGAGGCGCAGGAGGAGATCGGGTCCTTCGTCGCGGCGAAGCTGCTCGGCTTCGTGCAGTCCGGTGTCACCTCCCTGTCGGTGAACCTGCCGGACGTCGCGGCGCCGCCGGCGGACGGCGGCTTCCGGGCCGGGTACCTCCACCACAACGTACGCGGCGTGCTGGCCTCGATCAACCAGACGCTCTCCGAGGCCGGTGCCAACATCACCGGGCAGTCGCTCTCGACCCGAGGTGAGCTCGGCTACGTCATCACCGACACCGACGTGGCCCTGTCGGACGAGACCCTGGAGCGGCTGCGGCAGCTCGAGGAGACCGTCTGGCTCCGGACCTGGGCGACCTGACGGACGGCTCCGCGCCGGGGCCGCGGAGCTCCGCGGCCCCGGCATCCGCGGAGTCGGAACCTGCGAGCATCCGAGCTGCCCGAATCATCCCGGTCTGAGACTCTGACCTGCGGATTCGTGAGACGCAGGGCCGACGTGTCCGATCCTCCGCGTCGACGGGAGCACGGGCTGACCGGGGCTCAGGGCCGGTCCGCAGTGGGAGCCGAGAGCGCCACGACGAGCTCGCGCACCGCGGACGGGTCGAGGAGCCGGTCGCCGTAGAGCTCGCGCACCTGGCCCATCCGGTAGCGGACGGTCTGGGCGTGCACGTGCAGCTCGGCCGCGACCGCGTCCCGCCGTCCTTGGTGCAGCAGCCACGACAGGAGCGTCTCGGCGAGCCGGTCGCGGGTGCCGGGAGGCAGGTCGGCGAGGGGCGCGAGGGCGTGGTCGCGCAGGTCGGCGAGTGCGTCCGGGTCAGCGGTGAGGACGAGGTCGGTCAGGTGCCGCTCCGTGTCGACGGGGGCCCCGCTGCGTGACGGGCGGACGAGTCGTGCCGTGCGCGCGGCGCGGTCGTAGGACGCGCGCACGTCGTCCCAGGGGCGCGGCGGCCCGACGACGGCGTGGCGGCCGGCGAGCACGCGAAGCGCGTGGACGCGGCCCGGCCCGTCGGCGTCCGGCACGAGCAGCAGCGTCAGCGGGTGGTCCGGGTCGACGTCGTCGACGCCCGGCAGGTCCTCGCCGACCTGGAGGGTGCCGGCCCCGAGCGAGGCCAGGGCGCGGCGTCCCTCCGCCGCCGGCAGCAGGACGGCAGTCAGCGTGGCCGGGGGAGCCCACTCGGCCCGGGCGGCTGCCACGGTCAGCGTGTCGATGCCGGCCCGGGCCAGCAGGTGCTGACCGAGCCGTTCGCGGTAGCGGTCCCGCACCCGCCCGCTCGTCGTCAGCTCGTCGGTGTGGCCTGCGACGCTCGCGGCCGACAGCTCGTCGATGTAGGCGAAGAGCAGCTCGGCGAACTTCGCCATCGTCGCCGCCGGCAACCCGGCGTCTCCCGCGGCCCGGGCGAGCTCGCGCCACGCCACACGGGCGCCGACCCGGTATGCCGCGAGGAGGCTGTCCATCGAGCGTCCCCCGCGTGCCTCGCCGCGTCCGAGCGCGTAGGCCCCCTCGCGGGTCGGGCCGAGCGGCGTGCTCGGGTCGACGTCGCTCCCGCCACCCGCGAGCTTGAGGAAGCCGGCGATGGCCATCTGCACGGCGCGTTCGATCGTGTTGCCGGCGGCCCCACCGAGGGCACCGCGGTAGTCGGGGACCTCGTCGACGACGGCCGTGACCGTCGTGGACGCGATGGCCGGGAGCCGCTCACGCAGCACCCGGAGCACCGCGTGGTCCAGCTGCAGGTCAGCCGCGCCACGGACCGTGGCTCTCTTTGCTTCTGAGGCCATCGACTGTTCCCTCCGCACAAGAGTTCCCGAAAACTTCACGCCCTGCGGTCAGGATCCTACCCTTGGATGTCAGTCATGCTGGGGGCATGAGCCTGACCGCGCCCTCGAAACCCTCGACCCGAGCCGCCCGACCGTCGTTGCGACGCCGGTTCCTCCGGCTCGCCGAGCGCGCGACCTCCCCGCTGCTGCCCGCGGACTACCTCGACCTCTTCGACCCGCTGCGCCCCGGTGCCGACCTGCGCGGGCGCATCGTGGCCGTCCACCCCGAGACGGCCGACGCGGCCACCATCGTCATCCGCCCCGGCGCCGACTGGGCCGGCCACGTGCCGGGACAGTACGTCCGCGTCGGTGTCGACGTCGACGGCATACGCCAGTGGCGGGCCTACTCCCTGACGCACGGCCCGCGCGCCGACGGCAACATCTCCATCACCGTGAAGGCGGTGCCTGACGGGCTCGTCAGCACCCACCTCGTGCGCGAGTCGCGACCCGGCACGCTCGTGCACCTCGAGCAGGCCCAGGGCGAGTTCGTGCTCCCCACCGACGGGGGGAAGTTCCTCTTCGTCACGGCGGGGTCCGGCGTCACCCCGGTCATCGGCATGCTGCGCAACCTCTTCCCCGTGGCCGACGACGGCGTCGTGCGCCTGGCCCGCTCGGCGGCATACGACATCGTCGTCGTGCACGTCGCCCCGAGCGAGCCTCACTCGATCTTCATCGACAACCTCCGCGCCCTCGACGATGCGGGGCTCATCCGTCTCGTCGCCCGCTACGACGACGAGCACGGCGTCCTCGACGTCGCCGACCTGGAGACCCTCGTTCCGGACCTGCACGACCGGGCGACGCTCGCGTGCGGACCCGGCGGGTTGCTCGACGCGCTCCAGCGCCACCACGACGAGCGCGGGCTCGACCTGCTCACCGAGCAGTTCCGCGCCACGACCCTCGTCGTCGGCGAGGGCGGCACGGTCGACTTCACCGGCTCGGGGACGACCGTCGACGCCGACGGTGCCACCCCCATCCTCGACGCCGCCGAGGCCGCCGGCGTCCTCATGCCGTCCGGGTGCCGCATGGGCATCTGCTTCGGCTGCGTCCTGCCCCTGCGCGAGGGAGCCGTGCGCGACCTGCGCACCGGGGCCGTCACGACCGCGACCCCCGGCGAGACCGAGGGCCAGGGCGTCCCGATCCAGACCTGCATCTCCGCAGCCGCCGGCGCCTGCGTCATCGACCACTGACCTGATCCACAGACCCCAGACCCCCTGACCAGAGGAGTCACCATGACCGTCCTGCAGAAGAAGTCCCACAACCCGATCGGGCACCTGACGCCCGAGGACGTCGAGCAGATCGGCGTCGAGCTCGACGCGATCCGCCAGTCCGTCATCGACACCCGCGGCGCCGACGACGCGGCCTACATCCGCAAGGTGATCGCCACCCAGCGCAAGCTCGAGCTCGGTTCTCGCGCAGTCCTGCTCGTCTCCATGTTCCCGCCCGCCTGGGTCGTGGGCACCGCCGGCCTCGCGGTCGCGAAGATCATCGAGAACATGGAGATCGGGCACAACGTCATGCACGGCCAGTGGGACTGGATGCGTGACCCGAAGATCCACTCGACGACGTGGGAGTGGGACAACGCCAGCCCGTCGGAGCAGTGGAAGCACTCGCACAACGAGCTGCACCACACGTACACGAACGTCATCGGCAAGGACAACGACCTCGGCTACGGCATCATGCGCGTCGACGAGGACCAGCGCTGGGTGCCGCTCTATGCCGCGCAGCCGGTGTGGAACTTCGTCAACGCCTGCTTCTTCGAGTACGGCATCGCGGCCTACGACCTCGAGCTCGGCAAGAACCTCGCGACCAAGGAGCGCCGTCAGGACCCCGACTTCCGGGCGCGTGCCAAGGTGACGCTGAAGAAGATCCGCAACCAGATGACGAAGGACTACGTCATCCACCCGCTGCTCTCGGGCCCGTCGTTCCTCAACACGCTCGCCGCGAACGCCACGGCCAACCTCATCCGCAACCTGTGGACGCACTCGGTCATCATGTGCGGCCACTTCCCCGAAGGCGTCGAGACCTTCGAGCGCCGGTCGATCGTGGGGGAGACCCGCGGCGAGTGGTACCTGCGCCAGATGCTCGGCTCGGCCAACATCAGCGGCAGCAAGGCCATGCATTTCATGACCGGCAACCTCAGCTTCCAGATCGAGCACCACCTCTTTCCCGACCTGCCGAGCAACCGCTACCAGGAGATCGCCCCGCAGGTCCAGGACCTCTTCCGGCGCTATGGCCTGACCTACACGACGGGGTCGCTGCCGCGCCAGGTCGCCTCGGCCTGGAAGAAGGTCATCCGGCTGTCCCTGCCGAACGACTTCCTGGGCCGCAACAAGGGCGCGTCCGTCACGGACCTGCCGACGTCGGAGACAGCGCGGGAGCACGCGGCCGCCTGAGGACCCACCGGCGCGTGTCGGCGCGCTGGCACGAGTGGATCCTCCTCAGCGTGCGCTCAGCGCCGCTACGAGATCGTCGAGACGCCGGGAGACCTCCTCCCGGCGTCTCGACGTCCTGACCCGCGCGGCCACCGGTGGCCGCGTCACGCGCTCCACGTGGATGGGCCACGGCGTGACCCCGTGGCCACCCGGACCGGCAGGACCGTCGAGTCAGCTCTCTCCGTGGAGGATTTCGCATGTCTGACGCCCTGACGTCGACCGTCGCAGGGAAGGCAGCTCATCAGGTGCCCCGCCCCGTGTCTGCCCAGCTGCTCAACAAGGTGCCGGCCATCACGGCCACCTTCTGGCTCATCAAGATCCTGTCGACGACGATCGGCGAGACGTTCGCCGACTACCTCGCCGTGCAGGTCGGCCTCGGGACGCTCGTCACGGACGCAGCCATGATGACCCTCCTCGTCATCGCCCTGGTCGCCCAGCTGCGGACGCGGCGCCTCGTGCCGTGGCTCTACTGGCTGACAGTCATCCTGGTCAGCATCGTCGGCACCCAGATCACCGACTTCTTCACCGACACGCTCGGGGTCAGCCTCTACGTCAGCACCGCGGTGTTCGCCCTGGTGCTGGCCGCGGTCTTCACGGTGTGGTGGCGCCAGGAGCGCACCCTGGCGATCACCGCGATCGACACGCCGCGGCGCGAGCGGTTCTACTGGGGCGCGATCCTCACGACCTTCGCGCTCGGTACGGCCGGCGGTGACCTTGCCACCGAGGCCCTGTCGCTCGGCTTCCGGAACGGTGTTCTCATCTTCGGTGGGCTCATCCTCGCCGTCTGGGTCGCCCGTCGCGCCGGACTGAACGCCGTCCTCGCGTTCTGGATCGCCTACGTCCTGACGCGACCGCTCGGGGCCTCGCTCGGCGACCTGCTCACGCAGAGCCGCGACTTCGGAGGTCTGGGTCTCGGCGCCAGCCTGACGAGCCTCGTCTTCCTCGCCGTCATCGTCGTGCTCGTCACTCGCGAGCAGGTCAACGTCAACCGCCACGGCATCCGCGCCAAGGGTGAGGCCCCGGCCGTGCACCCGCGCCGCGACTACGCCTGGGCGGCCGCAGGCTCGGTGGCCGTCATCGCCGCCGCCGCGGCTCTTGCGCCGACTGCCGCTCCCGCCTCGGCCACTCCCTCTGGCACGACCGCCGGTGCATCGTCCGGCACCCGGGCCACCGCCACGCGGGCCAACCCGTTGGAGACGGACGCGACGTCGCCGATCGGGGACCTGCGGCCGTTCGCCGTCATCGTCGACGACGTCGCGGCGAAGACCCGGTCGGGCGACCTGTCCGCAGCAACGACGCGGATCAAGGACCTCGAGGTCGCCTGGGACGACGGGGAGGCCGCGATGAAGCCGGCGTCGCCCGACGACTGGCACACCATGGACGCCGCGATCGACGGTGCGCTCACGGCGCTGCGGTCGACACCGCCCTCCACGGCGGACAGCGCCGCTGCGCTCAAGGCTCTCCAGTCGACGATCGGCTCGCTGGAGAAGAAGGCCTAGCAGGCCGATCGGGCAGAATCGTGGTGGCACCGACCGTGCCTCCCCAGACCGGAAGGAGCCCGATGACGGCCCGCTTCCGACTGCCCACGGGAGTCCGGGGACAGGCGACGGTCGCCGCCGCAGCCGTGGTGGCCGTCGCCCTGCTCCTCGGCAGCGCCGTGCTCGTCCTCGTGCTGCAAGGCGCACTGACCCAGACGCTCCAGGCCAGTGTGACCTCCGTCGTCGACGAGGACGCCGCCGTGCTGTCCGTCGACGGGACCGCGGGCCTCGCGCGAAGCGAGCGCGACGAGGGTCCCGACAACGTCCTCGTCCAGGTCATCAGCCACGAAGGGGGATCACCCCACGTGGTCTACACCTCGAAGGCGTCGCGGACAGAGCCGGTCACCGACGCGCGACCGCCGGCCGGCCAGACCGTGGTGACCGGCCGCTCCTCGCTCCCGCTGCCGCTCGACCTGCAGGACCCGCTCGTGGTCGCTCGTGGGGTCGAGGTGGGCGGGGCCACGTACGTCCTCGCGGCCCAGGCGTCCCAGGAGGCGCGCGAGCAGGCCGTGCGGACCACGGCCATCCTCCTGGCGGTCGCCCTGCCGTTCCTCGTGGCCCTCACAGCGATGATCACCTGGTGGCGGGTCGGGCGCGCCCTCAGCTCCGTGGAGGCCATCCGCTCCCACGTCGAACGCACGAGCGCTTCCAGGTTGCAGGACCGCGTGCCCGTGCCACCGACCCAGGACGAGATCGCGCAGCTGGCCGTGACGATGAACTCGATGCTGAGCCGACTCGAGGCCTCGCAGCGCGCCCAGCGTCGCTTCGTCTCCGACGCCAGCCACGAGCTGCGGTCGCCCCTCGCAACCATTCGGGCGTCGCTCGACGTCGTCAGCCCCGACGATCCCGAGACCTCCTGGGAGCAGCTCGACCCGATCCTGCGTGGCGAGACCGAGCGGATGAGCCGGCTCGTCGACCACCTGCTCCTGCTGTCGCAGGCCGATGACCACGCGCTCACGGTGAGCAGCCGCGACGTCGACCTCGACGATCTCGTCGACCGAGAGGTCCGGCGACTTCGCCCGCTGACTCCGTTGACCGTCCGTCTGACGAACGCCGCCGTGCGGGTCCGCGGCGACGAGCACCAGCTCGAGCAGGTCCTGCGCAACCTGCTCGACAACGCGGCCCGGCATGCCGTGGCCGCT
This sequence comes from Terrabacter sp. Ter38, assembly GCF_024519435.1. Taxonomy (GTDB): domain Bacteria; phylum Actinomycetota; class Actinomycetes; order Actinomycetales; family Dermatophilaceae; genus Terrabacter. The sequence continues at coordinate 279,591 of NZ_JALJRZ010000001.1, read as the reverse complement.
GTAGACGTCACCGTCGAGCAGGTGGGCCGTCGCGCCGTCGTGCGGGTGGACGACGACGGACCCGGCATCACCGTCGCGGACCGAGAGCGCGTGTTCGAGCGCTTCGTGCGGCTCGACGAGAGCCGCTCACGCCACTCCGGGGGAGCCGGCCTGGGTCTCGCCATCGCCCGGGAGCTCGCCGGGGCACACGGTGGGACACTCTCGGTGCGCGAGTCACCGTCCGGCGGCGCCTGCTTCGAGCTGACGCTGCCGTTGCCCCCGGTGCCGGAGCCGCCGGCTCTTGGAGCCGAAGCCGTGGATCAGGCGGGCTCGGCCGGCTCTGCCGGCTCGGCTGGTCCGGCAGGTCCGGCAGGTCCGGCAGGGCCCGCCTCGAGCAGCCGGTAGCCCACGCCCCGCACGGTCTCGATGCTCGCCTCCGCGAAGGGCGTGTCGATCTTGCGGCGGAGGTAGCCGACGTAGACCTCGACGATGTTGACGTCGCCGTCGTAGGCCGGATCCCAGACGGCGTCGAGGATGGTGGCTTTCGTGACGACCTCGCCCGCGTGCATCATGAGGAAGGTCAGGAGTGCGAACTCCTTGGGGGTCAGAGCGATCTCCGACCCGTGTCGCAGCACGCGCCGTCGCACCGGGTCGAGCGACAGGGAGCCGTTCGTGAGGACCACGGGACGTTCCGGGGCGCCGCGTCGGATGAGCGCCCTGAGCCGGGCGACGAGCACGACGAAGCTGAACGGCTTCGTGAGGTAGTCGTCCGCACCGAGGTTGAACGCCTCGGCCTGGTCGTGCTCACCGTCGACGGCGGTCAGCATGAGCACGGGCGTCCACACTCCCGCCTCGCGCAGTCGTGCGATCACCTGGTAGCCGTCGAGCCCGGGCAGCATGATGTCGAGGACGATGACGTCGTACGCGGACTCGGTGGCCGCCCACAGCCCGTCCTGGCCGTCATGCATGACGTCGACGACGAACCCCTCGCGCGTCAGACCACGTCGGACGACCTCCGCGAGGGACGTCTCGTCCTCGACCACGAGCACGCGCATCGATCAGACCTGCCGAGCGTCGACGCCAGGGACGGCAGGTTCGCGCATGTCGGTCATGGCTCCGAGCCTAGGTCGGCGCGCCTGAACGGTGGCTGAGAACCGGCCTCAGGGTCCTCTCAGCGGCGTCGTCGCACGATGGTGGATCAGACGACCGTCGTCGGAAGGAAGCGCATGTGTGGAATCGCTGGGTACTTCGGCCTCGAGGAGGACCGTGCGCTGCTGGCCCGGATGAGCGCGGCCCAGCGTCACCGTGGGCCCGACGACTCGGGTACCCACGTCGACGGCCCCGTCGGGCTGGCCCACCAGCGACTGTCGATCATCGACCGCGAGGGCGGGGGGCAGCCGATGGCCACGCCCGACGGCAGGTACGTCCTCGCGTACAACGGTGAGGTCTACAACTACCGCGCCCTCCGGGACGAGCTCGCTTCGGCGTCACGGACGTTCGTGACGCACAGCGACACCGAGGTCGTCCTGCAGGCGTATGCCGCGTGGGGACGTGAGGCGTTCGACCGCCTCAACGGGATGTTCGCGATCGCGGTCTGGGACCGCGACGAGCAGACACTGACCCTGGCCCGCGACCAGTTCGGCATCAAGCCGCTCCACGTGAGCCGGGTGTCTGAGGCGCACGGAGGACGAGGCGGCCCCGGAGGGTCGTGGCTCTTCTCCAGCGAGATCAGGCCGATCCTCGTCAGCGGCCGTCACGACCGGGCGCCCAACGAGAGGAGCCTGTTCCGCTATCTGCGCCATCGGGTGCACGACGACGGTGCCGAGACCTTCTTCGACGGCATCGAGCGGTTGCTGCCGGGTGAGATGGCGACGATCAACGCTGACGGGTTCGAGCGTCGGCGCTACAGCACCCTGCAGCACGACCTCGAGCGCGCTCGTCCCGCCGCGACCGGTGCGGGTGCGGAGGAGGTCGCGGCCCTGCGCGACGGGCTGAACGAGTCCATCGCGCTGCGGCTGCGCTCGGACGTGCCGGTGGGCACGTCGCTCTCGGGTGGGCTCGACAGCTCGACCATCGCCGTCGGGATCGACCGGCTGCTCACCACGCACGACACGTCGGCCGAGGCCGTCGGGCCTCGGCAGCAGACCTTCTCTGCGGTCTTCCCCGGCTACCGCAACGATGAGGAGCGCTGGGTGGACGACGCCGTCGACGCGTGCTCGGGTCCCGTGCAGTCGCACCGGATCCGGCCGACCTCCGACGACCTGCTCGCCGACCTCACCGACTTCGTGCGCACCCAGGAGGAGCCCGTCGTCTCGACCGGACCGTACGCGCAGTACCGCGTCATGAAGGAGGCGAGCCGGCACGTCACCGTGATGCTCGACGGACAGGGGGCGGACGAGATGCTGGCGGGATACGTCCCCCAGACCGTCACGCACCTGCGCAGCCTGGTCTCCCGGGACCGACGCGCCGGTCTCTCGGAGATCGTCGCCTCTCGCGACATCCTCGTCGGTCAGGTCCGCTCGCGGCTCCGGACCCGGCTGCAGGGCGGGGGATCGGTGAGCCAGCTCCTCCGACGGGACTTCAGGGCCGCCCACGCGGACGACACCTACGCCGTGGAGGGGGCGACCCTGCGACAGCGCCTCGTCCACGACCTCTTCGTGGCCTCGCTGCCAGCTCTGCTGCGCTACGAGGACCGCAACTCGATGCGCTTCTCGGTCGAGGGTCGGGTGCCCTTCCTCGACCCGGACCTCGTGCGCACGGTCTTCGCGATGCCCGACGACGCGATCATCCGGGACGGTTGGAACAAGCATGTCCTGCGCGATGCCGAGGAGCACGTGCTTCCGGCCTCGATCACCCGACGGCGCAACAAGATCGGCTTCACGACCCCGCAGAACGAGTGGTTCCACGAACAGCGCGAGTTCATCTACCGGGTGTTCCTCTCCGAGTCGTTCGCGAGCCGGCCCTACTTCGACCGGACCGAGGTCCTCAACGCCTTCGAGCAGTGGCTGAGTGGCCGGGGCTCGCTCGACTCCATGGCCTTCTGGCGCATCCTCAACGTCGAGCTCTGGCTGCGCGAGTTCTTCGACGTGCGTGCCGAGCCCGCCGCCGACGACACGTCCGACGCGAGGTCGGGCGCGGCCGGCCCCGCGGGCGGAGCGGCCCGTGGGGCAGGCTCCCCGACGGCCCCCGTCACCAACGAGGGGAAGGACCTCGACATCGAGCTGCCCGACGGCACCCGGGTCCGTCGCCTCCCGGTGCGCACCGCGCAGGTGGCCGACACCGACGACCTCGTGGCCATGGTCGTGGACGGGGTCCGCGCACACCTCGACGCGCTCGGTGACGGCCGGTCCGTCGCGGGAACGGGGTTCAGTCGCTGGTACGTCTTCGTCTCGGAGAAGGTCGTCGCGATCACCCAGCACCGCTCGTTCTTCATCTGGGACATCCCCGTCAGCCGAGCCGCGCGCGTGCTGAGCCGTCACGTGACGCGGACTCCCGCGGGCATCGGTCTCGGGTCACCGTTCACGATGCAGCTGGCGATCGACGAGGCGGGTCTTCCGCGGGTGCTGCTTGCCGCGGCGGCGGGAGCCGCGGGCAAGCTCGTCGGACGGCGGGGCCTCTTCTACACCGTCGTCGGGGGCGACGTGCGCGCCATCGACGGGCCGACCGAGTACTCCGTCCACCCGGCCAACCTGTCGGCCAAGCTCGCCCCCGAGGATCCCGACCGTGTGTCTGCGACGATCTCCGCGGCGATCCGCGCCGCAGTGCCCCAGGGCCTTGCCGACACCTTCGGTGGCACCGTCGTCATCGACGCGAACGACCTCGGCTGCAACGTCCTCGGGACCGACGCCGCGGGCGACCGGGCCCGGATGGAGCAGATGTTCGCCGACAACCCGCTGGGCCAGGGGGCGCAGCGCACCCCGGTGGCGCTGGTCCTCGACGACCTCCGGCTCCCTGACCCGAGGCCCGCGAGGGCTCCCGACACGGGCCCCGACGCAGGCCCCGACGCAGGCCCCGACGCGGGCCCCGACGCGGACCCGACCCGGGCCACGCACCCGACCCGGGCCACGGACCCGACGCCGCTCGTGACGGCATACGCCGATCCCGCCGGGGCGAGCGGACGGTTCGCATGACCACCGTCGTGACCTCCGAGCCGGACACGGCGAAGCGCCGGCGGGCGCGTCGGTGGGTCTGGGTGGTCTGGGGGATCGCGCTCCTCGGCGTCGGCCTCGCCGTCGGCCTCGCCGTGACGGCTGTCGGCGCATCCCGCACCGGAGAGCTGGGGCTGGACGTGCTCATCTCCGGGCACCGGGACCGTCTGCTGACCGCGGCCGCCCAGTTCGTCGACGTCGGCCTCGGCACGCGCGTCGCCCCGGTCCTGTTGCTCGTGGGCTGCGGACTCGTCTGGACGAGAGACCGGTTCGCCGCCGTGACCATCGGCGTCCTGACCGTGGTCGGCTGGCTCTCGGTCGAGGTCGGCAAGGTCCTTGTCCACCGCCCCCGGCCGCCGGCCACCACTGTCCACGCCCTCGTCGCGGAGACTGCCGCCGACAGCTACCCGAGCGGACACACCGCGTTCGCCGCGGCGACGGTCTTCGCGGTCGTGGCTGCACTGGTCCTGACCGGGCGGTCCCCGCGGGTCGCCTGGGCCGTCGGGCTGCCCTTCGTGGCCGCCGTCGCCCTCTCGCGGCTGTACCTCGGGGTCCACTACCTCGCCGATGTCGCCGCCTCGGTCGTCTTCGCCGGGGCGTCGGTTCTCGTGGTGACGGCCCTCGCCACGCCCGCACTGCCGTGGCTGCGGAGACGGCTGGGTCCTCGCGCCGGCGAGCCAGAGGCGAGAGACGCATGAGTCCACGGGAGCCGGCCCCTGAGCGACCCGTCGCAGTGCCCACCGTCCGACGGGGCACGTCTCGGAGAGCTGTGCTCGCCGCGGCCGCAGGCGCTCTGGGGTCGGCCGGTGTCGCCGCGTGCTCGGCAGCCCCGGAGGTCCCGCCGTCCAAGGCTCAGGGAACGCTCCCGGCCACCCGCGCACCCGCAGCGCCGACCTCCGGCGTCCCGACCTCGGCACCCACGGCTCCGACCGGGCCATCGGCGGCTCCCACCACGTCGACGCAGGCCGACACGGTCCTCGCGACCGCCGGCCCCGACATCCGGTCGGTCTCGTCCGGTCGGCACGAGGTGGCGCTGACCTTCCATGGCGCCGGGCCCGCCTCCCTGACGGCGACCGTCCTCGACATCGCCCGCGCCCACGGCGCCCGGGTCACCGTCTTCGCCGTGGGCCAGTGGCTGCACGCCAACCCGGCCCTGGGCCGCGCCGTCCTCGCGGGAGGCCACGACCTGGGCAACCACACGTGGAGCCACCGACCCATGCGCAGGCTCACCGCCGCAGAGGCCGACGCCGAGGTGAGCCGAGGGGCGGCCGAGGTGGCCCTCGTGCGCGGCTCGGCCGGGCTGCTCTTCCGGCCGTCGGGGACTCCGACGAGCACCGCCGTGATCCGGGCAGCCGCCCGCGCCTCCGGCTATGCCCGGTGCATCTCCTACGACGTCGACCCCCAGGACTACCTCGACCCCGGGACGACCGCCGTGCGGGAGCGCACGCTCGCAGACGTCCGGGCGGGGAGCATCGTCAGCCTCCACCTCGGTCACGCCGGCACCGTGGCTGCGCTACCCGGCATCCTGGCGGGGCTGACCGCCCGCGGTCTCCGGGCGGTCACGGTCAGCGAGCTCCTGGCGTGAGACCCTCCCGCGCTCGTGCCGCCGTGGGACCGCTTCGCGGCGTCGTGGTCCTGCTCGCCCTCACGGTCACGACGAGCGCCCTGCTGGCCGACTGCTCGACGTCCCGGACAGCCGCCGCCGGTGCGCCGAGTCCGTCGTCGCAGGGCGTCGCCGTCCTCGGGCCGGGCCGTACGGCCCCCGCGCCGACCTCCTCGGGCTCACCCTCGGCGCGTCCGTCCGGGCCCGCGTCGCCGGACGCCGGGACGATGCAGCCGTATGCGTTCACGGGCGCGGGGAGCCTCGCCGCGGAGGCCCGTCGGGCGCGGCCGCTCGTCTACGTGCCCGAGCAGCTCGCCGGGACGGTGCAGGTCATCGATCCGAGGACGTATGCCGTCATCGCCACCCGACGCGTGCCGCGCTCACCCGAGCACGTGGTGCCGTCCGCGGACCTGCGTCGCCTCTGGGTGAACAGCGACGCGGGCAACGCCCTGACGCCCATCGACCCGCGCACGGGTGCCGTCGGCACCCCCGTGCCGGTGCGCGACCCGTACAACCTCTACTTCACGCCGGACGGACGGAGCGCGCTCGTCATGGCCGAGCGGCTCCGTCGGGTGGACGTCCGTGACGCTCGCACCATGGCCCTGCGGCGTTCCCTGCCGGTGCCGTGCGCTGGGCTGAACCACGCCGACTTCACCGCCGACCTGACGAGGATGCTCGTCAGCTGCGAGTTCAGCGGCGACCTCGCCGAGCTCGACGCGTCCGCCACTCGGGTCGTCCGGATCGTCGACCTCAACCGCATCCGGACCCCGGGAGCGACCCGCGCGGCCGATGCCCGGTCGATGGGCGGTCCCGCGGCCATGCTCGCGTCGGGCGCTACGTCGATGCCCCAGGACGTGCGTCTCTCTCCGGACGGCCGATCCTTCCTCGTCGCCGACATGCTGCGCAACGGCATCTGGGTCATCGACGCGACGACCTTCCACGTGACGCGGTTCGTCAGGACGGGCCTGGGCGCGCACGGCATCTATCCCGCCCGGGACGCGCGACGCGTCTTCGTGAGCAACCGGGGCGAGGGGAGCGTCAGCGTCCTCGACGGCGGCACTCTGCGCCGGCTCGCGACGTGGCGGATCCCCGGCGGGGGATCCCCCGACATGGGAGGGGTGACGGCCGACGGGAGCGAGCTGTGGTTCTCCGGTCGCTACGACTCCTGCGTCTACGTCATCGACACCGTGACGGGCCGTGTCACCCACCGCATCCGGGTGCGACCGGGGCCGCACGGCCTGCTCGTCTGGCCGCAACCGGGCCGCTTCTCGCTGGGTCACACGGGCAACATGCGATGACCTCGTGGCCGGACGTCGCGCGGTCCGGAGATCTGCTGAAAAACCGTGTCATGAAAACGCGGGCTGATCGTCTACAGGGGGAAGGGACGCCCCCGGGCGTCCTGGCAACAGCCTCGGGTGTTCGTGGAGGGGTACCCCAGGCTGGCCCGTCGGGGACGGGCAGCACCGGACAGAGCCCCCGCTCGCCCACCTGAGCGGGGGCTCTGTGCGGCCCGCGGGCAGATCACGGCGGCGCCGCTCAGCCCCGGACCGTCGGGTCCCAGCGCCAGGTCTCGAGACGGGGCCGGCCCGCGAGGGCACCGCGACCGCAGCACCACAGCAGGACCTCCGTCGGGTCGCCGTCAGGTGCCTGCGGGAAGAGCCGCAGCAGCACAGCGGCCGTGAGCGCCTGCGGCGGCATCCACCCGAGCCCCAGTCCGCGGGTGACGTCGTGGGTGTGCACGAGCACCTCGACGACGCCCATGGCCGCGAAGCCCTCCGCGTCCGCGACGCCGGCCGGGTGCCAGGCCCGCACCGCGGCCGGCGCGGCCCGGCAGGCCAGGTGCAGCAGCTCTGCGCACGTGACGACCGAGGCGACGAGACGGTCGGGCGCAGCGGCGTCCTCGACCACGAGCTCCATCGGCAGGTAGGCCGCGTCCGGCTGCGCGACGACCTGGCCGGCATACGAGAAGAGCACGTCGGCCACGTGGGCCGCGGTGTGCCGGCACGACCAGTCGAGGTCGCCTGCCGGTGCGCGCCAGTCGCGGTCGACGGCGGCGTCGAGGACGCGGCGGCACTCCGCCGCCACGGACGGGAGGAGGTCGGTGATCGGGCGCGGATCGGTGAGGGACCCGGGACTCGTCGCGGTGGTCATGACCTGACCGTGCCACCGGATCCGGACGGTCCCCGACCGGGAAGGCACGGACTCAGGCGCGCTGCCGGCGGTCGCGCTCCAGGACCAGCTCCTCGACGGCGCTCGGCAGCGTCGTCTCGAAGTCGATGAGCTTCGCCCACGTCGGGGTCACGACGATCCGGACCATCCCGTCGTAGAGCGAGCGGACCTCCGCCTCCCACACGACCCGCTGCTCAGGCGTCATCGAGTACGTCCCACTCATCTGGAGGTACTCCTCCGGGATGCCGCCGACGACCTCGAGCTCGGCCGTGCCGCGGACGAGCAGCATCGTCGGCGGGTGCACCTCGGTGTCGATGGTGAGCGCGACCACCGGGTCGCGACGCAGGGCAGGCAGCTTCCGGGCGTTCTTCGTGGTGCACATGACCAGCTGGGTCCCGTTCCAGGTGAAGGCGATCGGGATGACGCGCGGTGTGCCGTCCATCGCGACGTAGGCCAGGCGGGCCACGTCGCGGAAGAGCATCTGCTGGCTCCCGGGCCGGTTCAGGACCTCGGTGATCTCGTTCGGTTGCACGGTCGTCCTCCGTCATCGGGTAGGCCTCCGGGTGGGGGCCCTGCACCTGTGGGACGGAGCCGGGAACGGCTTCTCGACATCCGACCGGTCGCTCGCTCGATGGGAGCGCCGGACGCACCGACGGTCGACCCGACCCGGGGCGACCGCCGGTGGATGCTCGCTCGACGTGCGCCGGCGTCAGTAGGTGACGTCGTCGGCGAACCCGGCGGTGCACAGCGCCCAGATGACGAGGGCATCGAGCGTCAGCAGCACGATGGACCACAGCGGGTAGACCGGGAGCGAGGCGAAGTTGAGCACCATCGAGATCGAGACCGGGACCAGACCGAGGATCCGGCCGATGGGACGCTCGGCGAGGATGAGTCCTCCGATGACGACGAGGACGATGCCCCAGACGAGGTGGATCCATCCCCACGCCGTGACGTCGAAGGCGAAGATGTACCGGGGCGTGTTGACGTACAACGTGTTGTCGAAGAGTGCCGACAGCCCACGGAGGAATTCCAGGATTCCGACGATGAGCAACACCGTCCCCGCGAAGAGCACGGTCCCGTACCTCCAACCGTGCGGGCGGGTCGGAGCGGTGATGGGTGAGCTGGTCATGCGTCCTCCCGGGCTAGGCGATGACTCATCGTCGCCCGGTCTGAGGTGGGCCGTCCTCACCCGGTCGGCATGAGATCGCCTCAGGTGGTGCTCCTCGTGGGACGGGAGGACGACGTCCTCGAGGACGACGTGCTCGAGGTCGGGCGGCCTGAGCGCCGACGCCCGTCGGCCCCGGAGCCGGTGCGGACGTGACGACGGCCCTCGGGTTCGCCCGGCCCGGCACGGGGTACGACGAGCAGGAGACGGACGAAGGGACATCGTGACGACGACGGATGCTGTGGTCATCGGCAGCGGACCCAACGGGCTCGTGGCGGCCAACCTCCTCGTCGACGCCGGGTGGTCGGTCCTCGTGCTCGAGGAGCAGGACCAGCCGGGGGGAGCGGTGTCGAGCGACGACGCCGTCGCGCCCGGGCACGTGCACGACACCTTCAGCTCCTTCTACCCCCTGGCTGCCGCGTCGCCGACGATCCGTGGGCTCCGTCTCGACGAGCACGGGCTCGAGTGGTCCCATGCCCCGTCCGTCCTCGGCCACTCCTTCGGCGGCGGCCGGTGGGGGGTTCTGCACCGGGACCGGGCGGTCACCGCCTCCGGGCTCGACGAGGACGCACCCGGCGACGGCGAGGCGTGGCTGGCCCTCTGCGAGACGTGGGACCGCGTCGGCGGCGACGTGCTGCGCGGACTCCTCAGCCCCTTCCCACCCGTGCGCGGCGGCGTCGGTCTGGCCCGTCAGGTGCTCCGACCGGGTGGGCTGGAGCTGCTGCGGGAGATGACGATGCCGGCCCGCAGCCTGACCGAGCGGCTCTTCCGCGGGGAGGCGGCACGGATGCTCGTGGCCGGCAACGCCGGACACGCCGACATCGGTCTGGAGTCGCCGGGTTCGGCGGCCATGGGTCTGCTCCTCGCCCTGCTGGGCCAGTCCGTCGGCTTTCCCGTCCCACGCGGTGGGGCCGGACGCCTGGCGGCGGCCATGGTGGGTCGGCTCGAGTCGCAGGGAGGCGAGCTCTGCCTCGGCGAGCGAGCCGAGGGCGTACGCGTGGAGGGCGGTCGCGCGGTCGCCGTGCGCACCGCGTCCCGTGAGATCCACGTACGCCGCGCCGTCCTCGCCGACGTGTCGGCGCCCGCCCTGTACGGCGGGCTCGTGCCCTGGGACGACCTGCCGTCACGGCTGCGCCACCGGATGGCGCGATTCGAGTGGGACCCGTCCACCGTCAAGGTCGACTGGGCGCTCGACGGGCCGGTCCCGTGGCACGGCGCACCTGCGGCGGCTCCCGGCACGGTCCACGTCGCCGACTCGATGGACGAGATGACCTTGACCGGGGGACAGGTGGCTGCCGGGCTCGTCCCGGACAAGCCCTTCCTCCTCGTCGGCCAGATGGGGGTGGCCGACGCCTCGAGAGTGCCGACCGGGAGGGAGGCGCTCTGGGCGTACACCCATGTGCCCCAACGGGTTCGCGGTGACGCGGCAGCTGGTCGATCCGGGGTCCGCGAGGTGCGCGGCTCGTGGGACGAGGGCGATCTCGAGGCCATGGCCGAACGCATCGAGCAGCGCATCGAGGACCGGGCCCCCGGGTTCAGGGACCGCATCACGGCCCGACGCGTCCTGGGTCCGCGCGAGCTGGAGGCCCGCGACCGCAACCTCGTCGGCGGAGCCATCAACGGCGGCACGGCGGGACTGCAGCAGCAGCTCGTGTTCAGACCCGTCGCCGGCTCCGGACGTGCCGAGACACCGGTGAAGGGCCTCTACCTCGCGTCCGCCTCGGCGCACCCGGGCGGTGGCGTCCACGGTGCCTGTGGCGCCAATGCCGCACGGGCCGCCCTGTGGCACCACACGATCCAACTGCCTTGGAGGCGCACATGAGCACCACGACACGGACCGTCCACGGCACACCGGAGGCCGTCTTCGACGTTCTCGCCGACGGGTGGAGCTACAGCCAGTGGGTCGTCGGGGCCTCTCGCGTGCGCGACGTGACTCCCGGCTGGCCGGCACCGGACACGCACATCCACCACTCCGTCGGCGCCTGGCCGCTCCTCATCGACGACACGACGACGGTGCGCCGCTGCGAGCGGCCAGAGCTGCTCGAGCTGACGGTGCGTGCCTGGCCGTCCGGTGAGGGCGTCGTGCGGATCACCTGCCGCGCGAGCGGGGCCGACACCGAGGTGACGATGGAGGAGGACGCGACGAAGGGGCCCGCGCTGATCGTCCCGAAGCCGTTGCGCGACGTGGTTCTCGACCGCCGCAACCGAGAGGCGCTCCGGCGTCTGGCGATCCTCGTCGAGCGCACCCAGCCGGACCCGGCCTGACGGTCCGAGGGCTCGCTGCCTCGAGCGCCGCCGGGTGGTGTGCGAACCTTGCGGCAATCTTGCGAAACGCCTGCGCGAGTCTTGGGCAATCCGGACAATTCGGAGGGCTGGTCCCCGCCCTTCGTCCCGGAGCTCCCACATGTTCAGCACCCCTCGTGCCCGCACCACCCGCCTCGTCGCCGGGGTCCTTGCGCTGGCGGGCACCGCTGCAGCATCGGTCGGCATGGCTCCCGGCGCCGCGGCAGCGACCACGGGCAGGGCCGTGACCGCCGCCGCGTCCTCGGCCCAGGACACCCGGGCCCTGTGGGTGTGGGACACGAGCACCCCCGCGGCCACCGTCGACCTCGCCGTGAGCACCGGCATCGACCAGCTCTTCGTCGCCGTCCCGGCGAACCTCGCGACGTCGAGCCAGCTGCCCGACATCAAGGCGCTGAGCGACCGGGCCCGCGCTGCCGGCATCCGGGTGGACGCGCTCGGCGGCGACCCCGGCTGGGTCGACAACCCGACCTGGGTCGTCACCCACTGGCTCAAGCCGGCCAAGAGCTCGGGCCTCTTCACGGGCATCCACGTCGACATCGAGCCCTACTCGACGCCCGCCTGGGGCGCCGACCGGGCCGCCGTCGTCGGGACGTACCTCACGCTGCTCGACAAGCTCAAGGCCAACGCCGGCACCTACCCCATCGAGGCCGACATCCCCTTCTGGTTCAACACGATCCATGCCGTCGCCTCCACGGGCGCGGCCTCGACCCTGGACCGGGAGATCATGAAGCGCACGGCGGGGGTCACCGTGATGTCCTACCGCAACACTGCGTCCGGCACGGACGGGACGCTCGACGTCGCGACCCCCGCCCTCGCCGCCGGCGCCGCGCTCGGCAAGCCCGTGCGCCTCGGTCAGGAGACGAACTATCTCGGCGCGACGTCCGTCGACACGAAGCAGACGTTCTACGGCTGGACCCGCACCGCCATGGAGGGCCAGCTGGCCCAGGTGAACGCCGGGGCGAGGGCGTACGCCACGTACGCCGGGCTGGCGATCCACGACGCCACCGGGTATGCCGCGATGGCCCCCTGACCGGGACCGGAGCGGGAGCGCGGCGGTCTTGCTTCCGTGCACAGGTGCTCGAGCAGCGGGCCCCCTGCCCGCACCGAGGCCATGGACCCCACGGTCCGTGGCCTGGGTGGCATCTCATGAAGTGGGCGCCGCAATATCCCTACCAAATCAGTATGTTAACTTCTCCGTAGGTCATGAGTCCCAGCGACAAGCCCCGGCTTGCTGGGCGGCAACCCTCCTCCGCGGTGGGGTGCCCCGGGTGAGGACCAGGCGTCGACCCCTCGGTCGACGCAAGCGCGGGCTCGACGAGGGCCCCACGGACACAAGGGTTCCCATGACGCACACCACCGAACAGCCTTCCCGCGGTCACACCCTGTGGGCTCACCGCCGCCGGCACGTCGACCTCTCCCGGGTGAGCAGCGCCCTCTGTCGGGGCTGACGACCAGACGAAAGCACGCGCAGCGTGGCCGGCACGGATGGAGTCCGGCCGGAGCGCGCGGCGTCTCCATGGTCCGTCTCGACCCACCCCCACACCTTCAGGAGCCTTGCCATGCCTCTGCACACCCGCCCCGACCGGGCCACCACCCTCACCGCCCTCACCACCCTCACTGCGCCTGGCGCCGGGGCGTCGCCGACGCTCGAAGCGCGGACCACGGTCAACCTCGCCGAGATCGCGCGGCGCCTCGCGGGCGACCGCTCCCTCTGGGCCGGTCTCGTCGACTTCGACCCCATCAGCCGGTACTACGCCCGGATCGCCGCTGAGCCCGACCATGAGGCATGGCTGCTCACCTGGCTCCCGGGCCAGGGGACCGAGTGGCACGACCACGGGCAGAGCGCCGGCTCGTTCGTCGTCCTGCAGGGGCAGCTGAGCGAGCGCGTCGCGGACCTGGCCGCTCCCGACCGGACGCCGCAGGTCGGTGAGGACGTCGGCCGTCTGCGGGCCGGCCAACAGCGCACGTTCGGACGCCGCTACGTGCACCACGTGAGCAACGAGGGTCCGGACCCAGCGGTCAGCCTGCACGTGTACTCCCCGCGCCTCACCGAGATGACCACGTACGCGCTCACCGGCACGAGCCTCCGACCGGTCGACCTGCAGCAGAAGGGAGTCGACTGGTGACTGGCCTGGCTCCGGACGCCGCGCCGGGTGCGACCGGATGACCTCTTCACCACGCTACCGAGCCGATCACACCGCCGCGGCGGAGCGCGGCCGGCTTCGGAGCTGCGAAAGGCTGATCACCCACGGCGTCGCCGGGATGGTCTGTGTGTACGGTGTCAACACCCGGCCCCATCCCGGGCGCCTCCGCCGGCCCGTCCGTTGCCGCGGAGTCCCAGCCATTCCAAGGAGCCCCGGCCATGAAGCTGCTTCTCACCTCGGGCGGCATCAGGAACACGAGCATCCGCGATGCGCTCGTCGGCATGTTGGGCAAGCCGATCTCCGAGTCGGCCGCGCTCTGCATCCCGACCGCGCAGTGGGGGCATCCCAGGTGCGGGCCGCGATCGGTTCACCGCTTCGTCGGTGGCGGGGACCCGGGAGACGCCATGACCTCGCTGGGATGGAAGTCCGTGGGTGTCCTCGAGCTGACCGCCCTACCCACCATCGGCACGGAGCGATGGGTCGAGTGGATCCATGAGGCCGACGTTCTGCTCGTCGACGGTGGCGATGCCACGTACCTGTGTCACTGGCTGCGGCAATCCGGCCTGGTCGACCACCTCTCCTCGCTGACCGACACGACCTGGGTCGGTGTGAGCGCCGGGAGCATGGTCATGGCGCCCCGGATCGGTTCGGACTTCGTCACATGGCCGGCGGCCACCGACGATCGGACCTTGGGGCTCGTCGAGTTCGCGATCTTCCCTCACCTGAACGCCTTCCCGACGAACACCCTTGCGGACGCGGAGCGGTGGGCCGCTGAGATCGGTGGCCCGGCCTATGTCATCGACGAGCAGACCGCCATCAAGGTCGTCGGCGACTCCGTCGAGGTGGTCTCCGAGGGCGAGTGGCACGCGTTCGGGCTGTAACCCATCGCCTGCGTTGGGGGGGTTGTCACGCTCATGAGCAGGCGTGCGACGCACTCGTGGCCCCGTTGTCGCTCCCCGGTGACATCGTGTGCGCATGTCGACCCTTCTCCTCGCCGTCGCCCAGACCGAGATTCGAGTGGATCCGCGCGAGAACGGCGCAACGGTCCGGAGACTCATGCGGGACGCCGCGGCGCGAGGAGCACGGATGGTCCTGTAGGTCATCGCCGACGACGGTCGCGTGGTCGACCGCTACGACAAGCGCCTGCTGTCCAACACCGAGGTCACGCGCTTCTACGCCCCCGGCTTCGAGCCGGGGGTGTTCGAGGTGGACGGCTTCCGGTTCGGTCTCGCGGTGTGCGTCGAGATCAACTTCCCAGACCTGTTCATCGAGTACGAGCAGCTGGGCGTGGACTGCCTCTTGGTTCCCGCCTACCCCGTCGACTCGATCTTCGCGACCAAGGCCCGCGCCTACGCGGCGATCCACAACGTCTGGGTTGCCCTGTCCATCCCGGCGCAGAGCACCGGACTCTTGCTCTCCGGGCTCATCGGTCCGGACGGCCAGGTTCTCGCTGAGGTCGAGGCGACGGACGAGCTGCGGGTGGCAGAGCTCGACCCGAACGAGCCGGTCAATCACCACGCCCTGACCGTCAAGCGACCGTGGAGAGCGCAGGCCCGCGCGGGAGAGGTCTACCGGGACCATCGGGTCACCGACCCTCGCAGTGTGAGTCCCGCACGGCGTTCTAGGCCCTGACGGCCTCGGTTGCCGGCCCCTGGTGGCTCTGGGCTCTCGGCGAGACGACGCCCCCGGCCGCATCGGCTCAACTCTTGCGGGGCCGCAGTTACTGCGCCTACTCTGGATGGATGAGCGACGCACGACGGCCCCTCCCGGCCGAGACGGAGCTGGCCCTGCGCACGGCGGTCGACGCCGCGCGTGAGGCGCTCGACCGCACCGACGCCTCCCACCCCCTCGACGCGTTGCCACTCCTGCGAGCCGCTCAGGAGCACCTGACATCCGCTGTCGACGAGGCGATGGCGGCGGTACTCGTGGCAGAGGGCGGCACGATCCGGACGGCCGGCGCCCTGGCCGGCCTGTCGGAGAACGCCGTCGGGCCCCGCCTGGCCCGCACCAGCCTGCTCGGCGCCTACGGATCCGAGGCCGGACGCGTCACGGCAGCCGGCGTGGAGCGTGCCCGCTACGACCTCGAAGAAGGACGCCACCGGACTGCGCCCGAGCCGCCGCACCGTCCGCTGCGCTTCCGCGCCCGCCGCAGCAGCACCTGACGATCACCAGCACAGCCCGACCACGGAGGAGACGCCATGACGAACCCGAACCTCACGCACCTCTACTTCCTGCTCGACCGAAGCGGGTCGATGCAGTCGATCAAGGACGACACCGAGGGCGGCTACGACGCCTTCGTCGCCGAGCAGCGCAACCAGCCCGGCGAGTGCCTGGTCACCCTGGCGCAGTTCGACGACCAGTACGAGGAGGTCTACCGGGACGTACCCGTGGCCGACGTGCCGCCGCTGTCCCTGTCACCGCGGGGCTCCACGGCCCTGCTCGACTCCATCGGACGCCTCCTCGGCGAGGCCGGCGGCCGCCTCGCCGCCCTGCCCGAGCACGAGCGTCCGGGCGTCGTCATCGTCGGCATCATGACCGACGGCCACGAGAACTCCTCGCACGAGCTCACCCACGCCCAGGTCAAGGCGCTCATCGAGCGGCAGACCTCCGAGTTCGCGTGGCAGTTCCTGTACATGGGCGCTGACCAGGACGCCATCGAGGTCGGGTCGAGCATCGGCGTCGCTGCCACCAACTCGATGACCTACGGTCGCGGCCGGGTCGCCGCCGCCATGGCGGCCACCTCGCGCAACATCGGGCTGACCCGCTCGGCCGTCGCCGCAGGCGCCTCCGCCCAGGAAGCGGCCGTGCACCTCGCTTTCGACGACGAGCAGCGTCGAGCCGCCACCGGGTGACGCGTCGCCGGGCCGCCACTGCGTCGACCAGGGAATCGGGCGCCGATGGGACAACCGCCGACGGTCGTTCGAGTACCGTCCGGTGAAACGCGCTGCGCGCTTCAAGGGAGAGCAACGAGATGAGACCGCTTCGGTACTCGATCAACGTCACACTCGACGGCTGCTGCCACCACGAGGCGGGGCTGCCCCCCGACGAGGAGTCGATGCGCTACTGGACCGCTGAGCTGGAACGAGCCGATGCCCTGCTGTTCGGCAGGGTGACCTACGAGATGATGGAGTCGGCGTGGAGGCGGCCGGCCACGGGAACGTGGCCCGACTGGATGGGTGAGTTGGAGCTCCCGTTCGCCGAGACCATCGACGCGGCGGACAAGTACGTCGTGTCGAGCACGTTGACCGAGGCCGACTGGAATGCCGAGCTGGTCCACGGCGACGTGGGGCAGGCGGTTCAGCGGCTCAAGGACCAGCCGGGTGAGGGCCTGTTCGTGGGCGGCGTCACCCTTCCGCTGGCGTTGGCAGATCTGGGACTGATCGACGAGTACGTGTTCCTCGTGCAGCCGGTCCTGGCTGGACACGGGCCGACGTTGCTCGCCGGTCTGCGCGAGCGCATCCGGCTCGAGCTCGTGGATCGGCGTGAGTTCAGGTCGGGGACGGTCGCCCTGCGATACCGGCCCAGGTCGTGACGACCTGACGTTCGAGGTGAAGCCGTCGCCCACCTCGACGACGAGCAGGTAGCGCCAGGGACGTTGGCAGCCGCGCGAGTTCGTCCTGCCGCTACCGGACGCGACTGCCGACGGGTCCGCCCGCACGGAGGGTGACGTCCTCGTCGACGACCACGACGAAGGCGGGCTGACCGCTGACCAAGAGCTGTTCCTCGTGCTGCGGGGCTGCGAGAGCCAGTTGCGGCCGGACCAGCGAGGCCCTCGACCATCTCCGGCAGGCCAGGGAGATGTCGGATGAGTTCAGGACGTCGGTACGGACGGACTCCGACCTCGATCCGATTCGGGAGGAACCGGTGTTCCACGAACTGATGAGGCAGTGGGTCGTTCGCTAGGTTGCGCCCATGCGGACCATCACCTCGGCGCGACTGGTTCTTAGGCCATGGGAGGCCGGCGACGCCGACTTCCTCCTCGACCTCGAAGGCCGATGGGAGGTCGTGCGCTACCTGGGGGCCCACCCGAGGACGATGACCTCCCGTAGTCAGGCGCTCGCCTCGATCGAACGCCGGCGCGCCATCAGCGGGCACCCGGTCCACGGCATCTGGATCATCACCGACCGCGACGGAGCCCGGCTGGGAAACCTTCTGCTCAAACCCATTCCATTGTCCGCAGGCGAAGTTCCAGCCCACCCGGCGGACGTGGAGATCGGCTGGCAGCTCCATCCGGACGCGTGGGGCGAGGGATACGCGACCGAGGCAGCGCTGGCGGTGTCCATCGACGCGTTCGTTCGCGGTCAGCGCCGGATCATCGCCGTGACCCATCCTGGCAACTACGCCTCGCAAGCCGTTTGCCGGCGCATCGGCATGCGCCACGTGGGCGCGACCACCCGTTACATGGACACGCCGTGCGAGCTGTTCGAGCTGACCCAGGACGGTTGAGCCTTCCTGCCGCCGGACGTGGTTGCCGAACTCTCGCAACGAGGTATGCCGACGTGTGACGCCACGACCGGTGCCGCCGCGGCAGCAGCGGGATGTCGACCAGTTCGCGGATGATCGGGTTTGCGGACGTCGCTCGTCCGGATGTGTTTCTAGGGTGAGCGCATGACGAGCACCTTCGGCTTCACGCCCGGCCAGCCACCGGAGTGGGACATCGAGCGCTTCATGAGGGGCGACGAGGTCGACACCGCCGTGATCACCCTGGAGCGCAACCGGCTGACCTTCGCGTGGAAGTGCGCGGACGTCGCTGCCGCAGGGATGAGTCTTCGGCTGGGCGCGTCCTCCGTCACGCTCGGCGGCCTGCTCAAACACCTGGCGTGGGTCGAGGAGCTCTACTTCCAGCACCGGCTCGCCGGTCGTGCGTTCAGGTCGCCCTTCGACGCGCTGGATCTCGAGAAGGACTGGGACGACTGGGCCTGGACCACAGCGGCCGACGACACCCCTGACGCCCTTCGTGCGCTCTGGGTCGAGACCGTGCACCGCTCCCGGGAGTCGCTGACGGAGGCGCTGTCGCGCGGCGGCCTGGAGCAGACGACCCACGAGGGGATGAGCGTGCGCCGTTTGCTGGCTGACATGGTCGAGGAGTACGCCCGCCACACCGGACACGCCGACCTGCTCCGCGAGCAGGTCGACGGAGCGACGGGAGAAGGTGCCCCGAGCGACTTCCCGGTGCCCTGATACCGCCGGTTCGCGGTCGGCCACCGGTCAGAGCAAGGGTGGTGGCGTCTGGCATCGAGGGGACCCGATCGCGAACCGTGGCGACGACGACGGAAACGGACCGACGTCTCAGAGGCGTCAGCCGTGGTGATCGCAGCTATGGTCCCCGTCTATGGACATGCTGAGGAGCGCAGAGATCGCCGAGGCCAACCTGAGCGAGTGGCGAAAGCTGGCCCAGGGCCTTCACGCCCGCTATCTGGTCGACGGATTCGGCGCGGGCGTCCGGTTCGTCGCCGCGGTGGGCGACGCGGGTGACGCGCTCGAGCACCACCCGCACGTGTCGATCGGCACGGAGTGTGTCGACCTCAAGCTCGTCAGCGACGACGCCATCTACCGCGACGACGAAGGCACCGAGCACGTCGTCGAATGGGTGACCCAGCAGGACGTCGACCTCGCGCGACGGATCACCGAGATCGCCGCCGACCACGGGCTCCGGGCCGACCCGGCGTCGGTCAGCGACATCGAGCTCGGCCTCGACACCGCGCGCTCGTCGACGATCGCCCCGGTCTGGGCCGCCCTCCTCACAGGAAGCGCCGAGTCCCAAGGACGCGGGACGCCCAGCGACGAGATCCGGGACGCCACCGGGCGCGTGCCCAACCTGTGGTTCGGGGATGCTGACGAGCAGCAGACCACGGGTCAGCGGTTCCACGTCGAGGTCTACGTGGCGCCCGAGGCGGCCGAGCAACGGATCGCCGCCGTGCTGGCCGCGGGCGGGACCGTCGTCGACGACAGCGACGCGCCCGCGCTCACCGTGATCGCCGACCAGGACGGCAACAGGGGAGTCCTCTGCGTCGACGTGGCCGCGGTGAAGCAGGGCTGAAGCTCCTGGCAGTCGGCGCCAGGCCTGGGCCCGCGTGCCCGGTGACACCACTGGCGGACCCGAGATCGCGTGACCACGTTCGGTCGGGGCCGGGCGCTTCCGGCCCGACGTCACCCGAGCGGGTCAGGGCCTGCAGGGTCGCCGCCGAGGTGAGAACCGGATGGTGTCGGGTATGCACATCGACGTGATCACGTCGTCAGCACCCGGATCCCGTCACGGTCGGTCGGAGGGCAGCATCGGCCTGAGCACAGCATCCTCGAGTCGCTCAGGACCGGCCGACGGCCTCGACCTCGCCGTGGCCGTCGACCTCGTCATGCTGCAGCGCGGCCTGACCGCCGACGAGGCCCATGAGCTGCTGCGCGGTCTCGCCGAGGCGACCGGCCGTGACCTCGAGGCCGTGGCGAGCGACGTCATCGACCTCGGGACCTCGCGCCTGCCGCGCTGACGACGACCGCGGATCTCGCGCCCTCGTCCGCGAGTGGCCGGCCGATGTCGGCTAGGGCTCCGGGGGAGTCTCGCCGTTGGCCACGGTCTCGACCCAGTCGACGGCCGCGTCCGAGAGTTCCAGTCCGTCAGGCCCTCGGTCGGCGACCCACCAGGCGTCGGGGTCGACGGGACCGCTGACTCGTGTGATGTCCGCGACGACGTCGAGCGGGAGGGGTTCGCCGTTGTGGGCGACGATCCAGTCCCGGGTCTCGGGTCGCACCGCCGACCACCACGTCTCGAGTGACATGAGCCCACTGTCCCAGCCTCGCCGAGGTACGTCGAGGGCCTCAGCCTGCCGGCCGAGGAATTCGAGGCACAGGCTCGAGCAGCCGCCGCACGACGAGCCGGCTCAGCAGGAGCGCGAGGATGAGCAGCGCCCACTTTTTCACCGAGACGACCATCTGTCGGTGCGGCACCTCCACCCGCATCCGCAAGGCGATCCGGGACCGGGCGGAGCGCAGGTAGCGCCGCCGCCTGGAGGTCGCCTAGCGGTCGGTCGACGGCCCACGAGGGCCGCGCGCCACTGACAGCGGCCGTCGGCACACCATCCCTTGCACGTTCCTTGAGACTTTCTTGCAGAAAATCGGGCAATAGGGACGTATCCGCCCTTTGCGGCTGGTACACCTACTCCTGGACACCGGCCACAGGGTAGAGCCGGGTGCCGCGAACCCGGGAGAACCACGATGAGCGCAGTGACGGCGGCCGACGACGAGACGTTCGTGACCGTGATGACCGGCAGCGAGCGGGCAGCGATGCTCGAGCGTCTCGCGCAGGTGTGCACGACGAGCGTGGTCGCACCGGTCGGCGCGGCGCGGAACCGAGCAGGGCACTCCGCTCGTTCACTGGTCATGTGGCGTTGCCCCTGACGGGATCGCCCGTCATCGTCGGGCCACACCCCGAGCACCCCGCCGTCCGCGGCGCCCCGCCCCGGAACTGAGGCACGGCCACCCGAACGCGGTCGGCGGGGGCTCGACACACCTCGGCGCACGCGTCGCCGAACCGTTGCCGTCAGAGCTGGCGGCTGCTGAGCACCGACGAGCGGTCGATCTTGAGGATCCCGCCGTCGTCGACGAGGGAGTATGCCGTCCGCTCCTCGAAGCGACGCCCGTCGTCGAAGGCGTAGCGCAAGGTCGCGACGACCGACCCCGGTGCCGACCCGGTCGCCTGGCGGACGTCGACCGAGGCGACGGAGCCCCAGAAGCGCTCGTAGGTCGCACGGCTGCCGGCAGTCGTGGACCGGTAGCGGTCGGTCAGGCGTGCCCACCCCGCGTCCGTGTCCCCGGGGAGCAGTGCGTAGTAGTCGCGAACGGCACGGGCGAGCTCGCCGTCCGTCGTGGCGCCTGTGCGTGTCGACGGGGCCGTCGAGGTCGTGGCCGGCGGGTTCGACGGGGTCGACGGCGTCGAGGGGCGGGGGCTCTGCGGTGTCGTCGTCGTGGGTGAGGGCGTCTCGGCGCGGGACGTGGTGGGAGGCGTCGTCGGTCGCGTGGCGGTCGTGGTCCTCGGGCTGCTCGACGCGACGGGCGGCGCCGCCTGCCCGCCGGCGTCTGTCGTGTCGCGCTGCAGGCCCCAGACGGCGAGACCGGCCCCGCCGAGCACGACGAGGACGACGAGGAGGAGCACGGCGACCCGGCGGCGGTCGGGGCCGCGTCCGTCCTGGTCCACGTCATCGCCGGCCTCCCCACGGTCGCCGCTGTCGCGACCGTGGTCGTCGGGCCGCGGCGCCGCGGACGGTGGAGCCGGGAGGGCCGGGTCCGGCGAGCGGACGGCGGCGGGTGCAACGGGCGACGGCAAGCGGGTCGTGCCCGGGGTGGGGCCGCCGAGGTCGTCGCTCGCGTCCGCGGCCACAGCTCCGGCCGCGCCGGGTTCGGCCCCGATGGCCCCACCCGTGGGGAGGACACGGGTCCGGTCAGGTCGGTCGGCAGGTCCCTCGCCTGACGGGGTCGTCGACCCGCTGCGAGGCGGACCTCCGGCAGCGACCTCGGCGAGGTCGGCCGAGACGTCCTGCATCGAGGGACGGTCGTCGGGTGACGCGGCGAGCATCGCGAGCAGGACAGGGGCGAGCGGACCGTCCCCGGGCGGCGTGATCGAGCCGGAGGCCACCCGGTGCAGCAGGGCCATCGGGTTGTTTCCGGTGCCGAACGGCGGCGAGCCCTCGACGGCGGCATAGAGGGTCGCGCCGAGGGAGAAGACGTCCGAGGCCGGGCTCGACGGTGCCCCGCGCGCGACCTCCGGGGCAAGGTAGGCCGGGGTGCCGGTCACCATGCCGGTCGAGGTGAGGGACACGTCGCCGACGGCGTGCGAGATCCCGAAGTCGGTGATGCGGGCCGTGCCGTCCTCGGCGACGAGCACGTTGCCCGGCTTGACGTCGCGGTGCACGATGTCGGCGCGGTGCGCGGCCGCAAGGGCCGATGCGAGCTCTGCGCCGAGCTTGGCGACGTCACGCACCGGCAGGGGGCCGCGCTCGGCCAGCACCGCGTGCAGGCTGCGCGACGGGAGATACTGCATGACGAGGCACGGCTGGCCGTCGTGGTCGACGACGTCGAAGACGGGCACCGCGTTGGGGTGGTGCAGGCGGGCCGTGTTGCGGGCCTCCCGCATCGCGCGTGCGTGGGCGACGCGGGCATCGGCCTCGTCGAGGCCGACGGGCGAGTGCAGCTGCTTGAGGGCCACGGCGCGGCTCAGTCGCTCGTCCCAGGCCAGCCACACGTGGCCCATGCCGCCGGAGCCGATCCGGTTCATGAGCCGGTAGCGTCCGGCGATGAGGTCAGGCGATACGTCCACCATGCGCGGCCTCTCCCTCCGGTTCGTGTCGGCTCGTGCCGACGTGCGGTCGGTCGTGCCCGCCGTGCGAAGGCGACCACCTGCCCTCTCGGGCGACGCGTAGGGCTTCGTACCCACAGCAGCGCCCCATGCTGCCATTGCCCGACGACGAGCCGAGACCGGGCCCGTCCCGTGCGGCCGTCGCACCCACTGGGTACGGGCAGGGAATGGCACCAGCAAGCGACCCCTCACGCAGCAGCCGTGGCCACGCACGGTCCGACACTCCCGACACTCCCGACACCCCCGACACCCCCGACACGCCTGACACCCCCGACAATCCCGAGAGTCCGTCCGACCTGCCACGGTCCTCGCTCGTCGCGGCCCTCAAGAGGGCCCGGGTCGAGTTCAAGCGGGACAACCTCACCGACCTCGCCGCCTCGTTGACCTACTACGGCCTGCTCTCGATCGCCCCGGCTCTCGCCGTGCTCGTCGCGGCGCTCGGACTGCTCGGCCGCGACGCCACCGCGCAGGTCGTCCTCCAGGTCCAGGCGATCGCGCCCGGGTCGAGCGCGGACTTCGTGCGCACGCTCATCGTCCAGGCACAGGCGAACCGGACGAGCGCCGGCTTCGGGGCGGTCCTCGGACTGCTCGTGGCGCTCTGGTCGGCCTCGGGCTACGTCTCGGCGTTCATGCGGGCGTCCAACGTCATCTACGACATCCCAGAGGGTCGCCCGATCTGGAAGACGGTGCCCATCCGCGTCGGGGTGACCTTGTTCGCCGTCGTCGTCATGGTCGCCAGCGCGGTGATCGTCGTCGTCAGCGGGCCGGTGGCCGAGCAGGTCGGCAACCTCATCGGGGCAGGTGACACGGCCCTTCTCGTGTGGGGGGTGCTCAAGTGGCCCGTGCTGCTGGTCCTCGTGTCGGTGCTCTTCGCCGTGCTCTTCTGGGCCAGTCCCAACGCGAAGCAGGGAGGCGTCAAGTGGGTCAGCCCCGGAGGTGTCATCGCCGTGCTGATCTGGCTCGTCGTCTCGGGACTCTTTGCCGTCTACGTCGCACTGTTCTCGTCGTACAACAAGACCTACGGGTCCCTGGCCGGTGTCGTCATCTTCCTCGTCTGGCTGTGGCTGACGAACATCGCGATCCTGCTCGGCGCCGAGGTCAACGCCGAGCTCGACCGGAGCCGTGCAATCGCCGAGGGTGTCCCGGAGGACCTCGAGCCGTTCGCTGAACCGCGGGACACCCGCGCCATGGACGACATCGACAAGCGTGCCGTCGAAGAGGCGTCGGAGCGCAGGTCCTCGTGAGCGTCTCCGCCTGGATGCCGCGGGCGGGGGAACGGGGACCGGTGGTGGCCGGACGTCCGGATGCGACGGCGGGTGTCCGCACGTGAGCCAGTGGCAGGACGACGCCAACCAGCGGCTGCGGGCCCTGCGTCGGGCGCTGCACCAGCCCGGGCCGGAGCGCGACGCCCTGCTGCTCCTCGTCAAGGCGGCGATCGCGACCGTCCTCGCGTGGCAGTTCGCGGTGCGGGTGCTCGACAGCCCGGTCCCGTTCTACGCGCCGATGGCCGCCCTCCTCGTCGTCGACCGCACGATGGTGCGTTCCCTGGCGGCCAGCGCCCAGCGCATCGCCGCCGTCGTGCTCGGGCTCAGCGTCGCGTGGGTCGTCGCCACGGTCTTCGGGGTCACGTGGTGGACGATGTTCGGGGTCATCCTCGTCGCGCTCGTCATCGGACGGTGGTCGCGTCTGGGGGAGCACGGCATCCAGGTGCCGGCCATGGTGCTCCTGTCGCTCATCACCGCCGGTGGCACCGACGAGCACTTCACCTACCTGACGATCGTCGAGACGGTGGTCGGCGGCATCATCGGGGTGGCGACCAACGCCATCGTGCTGGCACCGCTGCACCTGACCAAGCCGCGTCAGCGGGTGTCGGCGCTCGCGCGACAGGTGCGTGAGCTCCTCGAGGAGATGGCCTCCGGGCTCCGCGGTGACTGGGACGTCCAGTCGGCGCGTCGGTGGTACCGCCGTGGGGGCGAGATCGGCGACAAGGCGCCGTACATCGTCGACGACATCCGCACCGGTCGCGAGAGCATGCGCTTCAACCTGCGTGACAACATCCGTCCCGCAGACGTCGACTGGGACGGCTACGAGCGCACCGTCACGACGCTCCGACGGACCGTCTGGGAGGTCACGGGCATCGGCCGCACCCTCGTCGATGCTGCTGACGAGCGGCGTCGACGGCCCGCGCCCTCGGCCACGTTCCTCGCGGAGTACGCCGACGCACTCGACGGGATGGCACAGGCCGTGTCACAGCTGGGCCGACACGACCACGACGCGACCCGGCGGTTCGACGAGGGCACGGCCCGGGCTCGCGAGGTCCTCGCCTCGCTGAGCGAGCAGGTGCGCACGACGCCCCTCGAGGACCCCGAGCAGTGGCCCGTCTACGGCTCGCTCATCAGCGACTCGCAGCGGGCCGTCGCCGAGCTCGAGTCCGCCCGCGAGGCGGCGGTCGTCCCGGGGGACACCGGATCGCTGCGGCCGCCGCCACCCGCAGCAGGGCTGTGGTCCCGACTCCGACGTCACGGGCAGCCCCATCGCTGACGTCGTCCGGCTACCGACGCGTAACCCTCGGGCGTGTCACGTCGTTCCCACAGCACGCGGCCACGAGGTGCGCGTCCAGCGCGGTCGTTCCGCGGGGGCCGGTGAGGGGGCCGGCGGGCCCGCCCCGTTCGGTCGCCTGCCGAGGAAGAGAGGAGCGACCCGTGCCGGCACCCGTCGCATCCGAGACCGTCGTCCCGCCCGACCGCGCCGTGACCCGGGCGGATGCTCCACGCATACCGCCACGTCCCTCAGCCGCGCACCGCACCGCGAGGGGTTCCACGTGAGCCACGAGGGGTGCGCCGCGCACCGCGCCCCCGGCTGGGAGTGCTGGACGTGGCCCGCAGCCCAGGAGCGACGCCTCGCTCCGACGCGCGGCGTCGGCCGTCGTCGCCAACGTCTGCTCCGCGTCGCCGTGTGCCGGCCCGTGTCGGGTGGACGCGAGCACGACAGTCGTCCGCCTGCTTGACTTCGAGTGCGCTCGAAGCGCCAGCATGGTCCGGTGACCGTCATCGCACCGCCCCAGGGCCTGACCATCGCCGAAGCCTCCGAGCGCACCGGCCTGACCACGCACACGCTGCGTTACTACGAGCGCGACGGGCTGATGCTGCGCGGCGTCGGCCGCACGAGCTCGGGCCATCGCGTCTACACCGAGCGCGACCTCACGTGGGTCCGGATGCTGACGCGCCTGCGCGCCACCGGGATGCCGATCCGCGAGGTCAAGGCGTATGCCGCCCTGTGCCGTTCGGGAGACGGGAACGAGACCGAGCGGCTCGCGCTGCTCCAGAACCACCGGGCACGGGTGCTGGCGCAGCTCGCCGAGGTCACCGAGCACCTCGGCGCCATCGACAACAAGATCGGGATCTACCAGTCCGCGCTCGAGCGCGCCGACGCCTGAGGCTCCTGCGGCAGCGCCGTTCGTGTGCGATCCGCTTGACTTCGAGCACGCTCGAAGGGTTTGACTCGATCGCATGACCCAGAACTCCGCGACCACCGCCCCCGCCGGCACGCCGGCACCGCTCGGCACGCGCACCCTCGGCACGGCGTCGCCCTTGACCGTCTCGACCATCGGACTCGGCTGCATGGGGATGTCCGAGTTCTACGGCACGGGTGACGAGGCCGCCGCCGTCGCGACGATCCGCCGCGCCCTCGACGTCGGCGTCACCTTCCTCGACACGGCCGACATGTATGGGCCGTTCACCAACGAGAAGCTCGTCGGTCGGGCCCTCGAGGGTCGCCGTGAGGGCGTCGTCCTCGCCACGAAGTTCGGCAACGAACGGGCCCAGGACGGCACGCGGCTCGGCATCAACGGCCGACCTGACTACGTCCGCCGCGCGGCGGACGCCTCCCTCCAGCGGCTCGGAGTCGACCACCTCGACCTCTACTACCAGCACCGCGTGGACCCGACCGTCCCGATCGAGGAGACCGTCGGTGCGATGGCCCAGCTCGTCGAGGCGGGCAAGGTCGGCCACCTCGGTCTCTCGGAGGCGTCGCCCTCGACCATCCGACGGGCCCACGCCGTGCACCCGATCACCGCGCTCCAGACCGAGTACTCCCTCTTCACCCGCGATGTCGAGGACGAGATCCTCCCGACGTTGCGCGGACTCGGCATCGGGCTGGTGCCCTACTCGCCCCTCGGACGCGGCATCCTCACCGGAGCCATCACCTCGCCCGACGACCTCGAGGACGGCGACTCACGCCGGACCGCCTACTTCCCACGCTTCCAGGGGCAGGCCCTCGAGTCGAACCTGGCCCTCGTGGCGCGGGTGCGCGAGATCGCCGCTTCGAAGGGGGCGACCGCCGGACAGCTCGCCCTCGCCTGGGTCCTCTCCCAGGGCGACGACGTCGTGCCGATCCCCGGCACGAAGCGGGTCCGCTACCTCGAGGAGAACGTCGGGGCGGCATCCGTGCGGCTCACCGACGAGGACCTGGCCGCGATCGAGGAGGCCGTGCCGAGGGCAGCGGTTCAGGGTGCCCGCTACGGCGACATGTCGAGCATCGACTCCTGAGTCCTTGCGTGGCGGCCGTTCCCGCGCAGACGTGCGCCTGGTCGGAGCAGCGTTCCGGGGCGGGCGGGGCGCGGCGGCGGTGGGGTCGAGCAGGACCGTGATTAGGTGGTGGCATGCGCGTCACTCACCTCGGACATGCCTGCCTCCTCGTCGAGGCCGCTGACCGCCGCATCCTCATCGACCCGGGCAGCTTCTCGACGGGCTTCGAGGACCTGACCGGCCTCGACGCGGTCCTCGTGACCCACAACCACGCCGACCACTTCGACCCGGCGCGGGTCGGCGCCCTGATCCGCGCCAACCCAGGGGCCACGGTGCACACCGACCCCCTGACGGCCGGGAAGCTGCGCGACGAGGGCCTGGCAGCGGTGCCGTCCCAGCAGGGCGAGGACTTCAGCGTCGGTGACGTCACGGTCACCCCGGTCGGCGAGCTGCACGCCTTCAACCACGAGGCGATGCCGCGCATCCCCAACGTGGGTGTCGTCCTTCGGGCCGTCGGCGAGCCCTCCCTCTTCCACCCGGGCGACGCCTACGACGGCGAGCCCGGCCCGGTCGACGTCCTCGCCCACCCGCTCAGCGCCCCGTGGGCCGCGAGCCGGGACTCCATCGCCTTCGTCGGGCGCATCGCCCCGAAGGTCTTCATCCCCATCCACGACGCGCTGCTCAGCGACGTCGGGCACCGGATGTACTCCGGCCACATCGAGCAGTTCTCCGGTGTCGACGGCCTCACGTACACTCCGCTGCGCGACGCCGAGTCCGCGACGTTCTGACGCTCGATCTCGGGCGAGGGACATGAGCGACGTGACCGATCTGCCTGCACCACAAGGCGATCCGACAGAGGGTCCGGCGATCGCGGTGCGGGGTCTGGGCAAGCGCTTCGGCGACCTCATCGCGGTCAAGGGGATCGACCTGGACGTGCCGCGGGGCTCGTTCTTCGGGCTCGTCGGGCCCAACGGTGCCGGCAAGACGACGACGCTGTCGATGGTGACAGGACTGCTGCGGCCCGACGCCGGCCAGGCGTTCGTCCTGGGTCGCGACGTCTGGGCCGACCCCGTCGCCACCAAGCGGCTCCTCGGCGTGCTCCCCGACGGTCTCAAGGTCTTCGACCGGCTGACCGGGCTCCAGCTGATCACGTATGCCGGCCTGCTCCGTGGGATGTCCCGCGAGCTCGCGACGGAGCGGGCTGCCGAGCTGGTCGCCGCTCTCGGCCTCACCGAGGCGCAGGGCAAGCTCGTCGTCGACTACTCGGCGGGCATGACGAAGAAGGTCACGCTCGCCTCGGCGCTCGTCCACGGTCCCCGCGTCCTCGTGCTCGACGAGCCGTTCGAGGCGGTGGACCCGATCTCGGCCGCGACGATCCGTCGGATCCTCTCCGGCTTCGTCGAGTCGGGAGGCACGGTCGTCCTCTCGAGCCACGTCATGGACCTCGTCGAGCGCATCTGCACGCACGTCGCCGTCATCTCGGACGGGCTCGTCCTCGCCGCCGGCCGTCTCGAGGACGTCCGGGGCGACCGGTCGCTGGAGGAGCGGTTCGTCGACCTCGTCGGCGGGTCCACCGAGGTGGTGGGGCTCTCGTGGTTGCGCACCTCGTCCGGCTGAAGCTCACCCTGCTGCGCAACATCTTCCGGCGCAGCCGGGCCCAGGCGATCGGCGCCGTCGTCGGCATCGTCTACTTCGCCGTCCTCGTGGCCGGGCTGGCCGTCATCCTCGCCTCGTTCCGCCAGTCGCTCGACGCGGCGCGCGTCGTCATCCCGCTCGCAGGCGCCGCCGGCATCGTGCTCTGGACCGTCGTGCCGCTCTTCTCCTTCGGCTCCGACCCGACCCTCGATCCGGGTCGCTTCGCGACCTTCGCCGTCCCGCACCGCGACCTGACGATCGGCCTCGTGGCCGCCGCCCTCGTCGGCCTGCCGGCGATCGCGTCCATGGTGCTGTCGGCCGGGGTGGTCGTCGCCTGGTCCCACACGTTCGGCTCGACCGTCGTGGCCGTCGTCGCGACGGCGATCGGTCTGCTGACGGCCATCACGACGAGCCGGTGGGTGTCCGCGGTGATGACCCAGGCGATCTCCAGCCGTCGCGGTCGAGACGTCATCGCGGTCCTGGGCCTGCTCCTGCTCGTCATCATCGGTCCGGCGATCTCCGTCGTGGCCAACCTCGGAGCGAGCCTGCGCGACGTTGCCACGGAAGCCGCCGCCGTCGTCGGATGGTCGCCTCTCGGCTGGGCCTGGGCTGCTCCGGGTGACGTGGCGGCGGGCGACCTCGGCACCGGGCTGGTGCGTCTGGCACTGGCCGCGGGACTGCTCGTCGTCGTCTTCCTGCTGTGGTCCCGGGTGCTGCGTGACGAGGTCGACAACCCGCGCGCGGTCTCGCGCTCCGACTCGGGCACCTCGTCCGGGGACGACCTCGGCCTGCTGGCCCGGCTGCCCGGTACGCCGCTGGGCGCCATCGCGGCGCGCGTGCTGACCTACTGGCGTCGTGACCCCCGCTACCAGATCAGCATGGTCATGACCCCGGTCGTCCCGCTCGCGCTCCTCATCCCGTTCGTCACGGGCGACGTGGCGTGGACTCCGCTGCTCATGGGCCCGCTCGTCGCCTTCCTCCTCGGCTGGAGCGAGCACAACGCCGTCGCCTACGAGTCCGACGCCCTGTGGCTGCACGTGGTGTCCGGGACGTCCGGCCGGGACGACCGTCGCGGGCGCCTCCTGCCCGCTCTCCTCCTCGCCACCGTCCTCGTCCCGCTCTACGTCGTCGTCGGGGTCGCGGTGCCCGACCGCTGGGACCTGCTTCCGCCTGCACTCGGACTCTCCGTGTCCCTGCTCGGAGCGGGGTATGCCGTGTCGAGCGTCATGAGTGTCGTGCTGCCCTACCCCGTGGCGGAGTCGGGCGAGAGCCCCTTCAACGCGCCGCCGGGGGCTGCCGGGATCACCATCGCCGCGCAGTCGATGGCGAGTCTCGGCACGCTGCTGCTCGCCTCGCCGACGATCCTGCTCGCTTGGTGGGCCTGGCAGGGTTCCGTCGGCGCCGGCTGGGGGGCGGGCATCGTCGGGGTGCTGCTCGGCATCGTCGTCGGGATCGTCGGGGTCGGCGTCGGCGCCCGGCTCTACGAGCAGCGGGCGCCCGAGCTGCTCTCGGCACTGCGACGGTCGTAGGCCCCGGGGCGCCGAAGATCACATTCGGGCGTCGCTGCAGGGCGCGCAGATCTACTCTTACGTTGTGTAGTAGATCTGCGCCGGGCAGGAGGACTCACAGCTTCGCACTCCCCGGAGGCCAGAGATGATCACCCAGCTCCTTGCCGCGTCACAGCCGGTTCCTGCAGGTCCTGTCGTCCAGTGGGGATGGCTGACGATCACGGTCGCCAACCTCCTGGTCATCCTGCTCATGGTCGTCGTCTTCGTGCTCGCGCTCCTGCTGCCCTTCCCTGCTCCCCGAGAGGACGAGGACCGATGAGCCGGGCCCCGACGTCATTGCGTCCGGAACCGACCGAGCCGCGGAGGCGCCCCGCCCACGACACGTGGACGGCCGCCCTCACCCGTTGGGTCGAGGGCCTCGTGCCCCGCGGGCAGTGGCTGCCCGAACGGCAGCCCGTCTACGTGGCCTCGTGGATCTACGTCTTCGGCGTCGCCTGCCTCGCCAGCCTCGTCGTCATCATCGTGTCGGGCCTGGTCCTGTCCCTCGGTGGGGTGGCCTGGTGGCACGTGAGCACGCTCGGCCACTTCGTCAACTCCGTGCACCTCTGGAGCGTCGAGCTCTTCTTCGCCACCATGGTCATCCACCTGTGGGGCAAGTTCTTCATGGCGTCGTGGCGCGGCGACCGCGGACTCACCTGGGCGACAGGGGCGCTCGCCTTCTTCGGGTCCCTGGGGACGGCCTTCACCGGCTACCTCATCCAGACGAACTTCGACGCACAGTGGATCTCGACGCAGGCCAAGGACGGGCTCAACGCCGCGGGCATCGGGGCCTGGTTCAACGTCATGGACCTCGGCCAGATGATGCTGTGGCACGTCTCGCTGCTCCCGCTCGTCGTCGGCGCGATCGTCGTCGTGCACATCGTCCTCGTGCGTCGACGCGGTGTCGCCCCTCCGATCGGTGCAACGGAGCCGTCGCCGCCCGGTGCTGCCGCGGCGGCGCGCGCGGCGCCGACCGAGAGCCCTGCGACGCTCGCCACCCGGACCGGGGTGGAGCCGTGAAGCGGGGGACGGGTGGCTGGGGTCCCACGCCTGACTCGCACGCCTTCCCGACGCGCCGCTACGACCTCGTCAAGGAGTTCGTCATCGCGCTCGGTGTGGTCTCGGTGCTGTCCGTCGTCGCCGCCCTCGTCTTCTCGTCTCCCGACGAGCCCGCGATCTCCTTGCAGCAGTGGGCGCGCCAGGCGCCGGCGGACGTCGTCGCCACCGCTACGGGTGAGCTCGCCGGTACGACGACCAGCGCCGGCTACGGCCCGCCCTACAACACCGCTGGCGAGGGGCAGAGCCTCGGCCCGGTCAACCTCCAGACGCTGCCCGGGGTCACCGTCCCCGTCGACTCCGCGAAGGACCTCGTCCTCGACCCCGTCCGCAGCCTCACGTCGGACCCGGCCGTCGTCGCTGCGGTCCACGCCTGGGACGCGGCGTCGGCCGACCGTCAGCAGGCGTGGTCCGCGGCCTACGGCGACGCCCTGGCGGCCGCGCCGGACGGCGACCCGGCCAAGGTCGCGACCGGTGACTACGGACCGGTCCCGATCATCGCGGCAGCCGAGCTGCGCCTGGCCGACGCCGGCGCGCTCGAGGGCCTGCTGACCTCGCGCACGACCTTCTTCGGTGTCGACAGCACGCGGGCGCTGCTCCTGCTCGCCGACGGGACGCACCTCGAGGACGCGGCCCGCGCCCAGAACCTCGGGGGCGACCAGTGGGGGATCATGAACGAGACCGGCAACTACCCGGGGCAGCCGTGGCTCTGGCTGTACTCGCTGTGGTACCAGGTCCCGCCGTTCTCGACGTCGGAGAACGCCGACATCGCCGTCTGGTCCCTCATGATCCTGCTGAGCATCGGCTTCGTCTGCATTCCCTGGATCCCCGGTCTGCGGACGCTGCCGCGGCACCTCGGGGTGCACCGGCTCGTGTGGCGGACCCGACGCTGAGGCGGGACAGCGGGAGGGGCTGCCCGGCGGTCGCAGGGCAGCCCCTCCCGCTGCTCAGACAGGTGCGCTCGGACCGGTGTTCAGGCGAGATCGGCGGCCAGGTGCGCGGCGCCGATGATGCCGGCCTGGTTGCGCAGCTGGGCCGGGACGATCGGGCAGCGCAGCTTCAGCTTGGGCAGGAAGTCGTCGCTGTCCTTGGAGATGCCGCCGCCGACGATGATGAGGTCGGGGGAGAAGAGCTTCTCGATGGTGTCGTAGTAGGTCTGGAGACGTTCGGCGTACTCGTCCCACGACAGGAGCTCGGCGTCCTTGACGGATGACGCGGCCCGGTCCTCGGCGTCGTAGCCGTCGATCTCGAGGTGACCCAGCTCGGAGTTCGGCACGAGCCGCCCGTCGTGGATCAGCGCGGTGCCGATGCCGGTGCCGAGGGTCGTGAGGATGACGAGGCCTTGCACGCCCTTGGCGGCGCCGTAGTACATCTCGGCGAGACCGGCGGCGTCGGCGTCGTTGAGGACGGTGACGGCCCGGCCCGTGTGCTCCTCGATGAGGGCCTCGGCGTCGGTGTCGATCCACGAGGGGTCGATGTTGGCCGCCGAGAGCACGGTGCCGCGGATGACGACCGCCGGAACGGTCACGCCGATGGGGGAGTCGCCCGTCACGTCGGCGAAGTGCTCGACGATCTGGTCGACGACCTCGGCCACGGCATCCGGCGTGGCCGGCTTGGGCGTCAGGATCTTCAGCCGCTTGCCGGCCAGGTCGCCGGCCTTCAGGTCGACGGGGGCGCCCTTGATGCCGCTGCCGCCGATGTCGATGCCGAGGGGCTTGCCGTGCTTGGCCATGGTCCGTACTTCCTTGTCGAGGACGTGGTCGTGGGGTGTCAGCTGGTGCTGCGGGGTGACGCGGTGGTGCCGCTGCCGTGCAGAGGGCGACGTGGGTGGCCCGCCCTGCTCAGGGAGCATCGCCCTCTGGGAGGGTGAGGATCTCGTGGCCGTCATCGGTGATGAGGATGGTGTGCTCGAACTGGGCCGAGCGCCTGCGGTCACGGGTGACGACGGTCCACCGGTCGTCCCACATGTCCCACTCGGGGGTGCCGAGGTTGAGCATCGGCTCGATGGTGAAGGTCATGCCGGGCTCGATGACGGTCTCGTAGTGGGGAGCGGCGTCGTAGTGCGGCACGATGAGGCCGGAGTGGAACTCGAGCCCGATGCCGTGTCCCGTGAAGTCGCGGACGACCCCGTAGCCGAACCGCTTGGCGTAGCTCTCGATGACGCGGCCGATGACGTTGATCTCGCGACCCGGGCGGGCAGCCCGGATACCGCGCATCATCGCCTCGTGCGTGCGTTCGACGAGCAGGCGGGACTCCTCGTCGACGTCGCCGACGAGGTAGGTGGCGTCGGTGTCGCCGTGCACGCCGTGGATGTAGGCCGTGACGTCGATGTTGACGATGTCGCCGTCCTCGAGCGGCCGCGCGTCGGGGATGCCGTGGCAGATGACCTCGTTGACGCTCGTGCACACCGACTTCGGGAAGCCCTTGTAGCCGAGCGGCGAGGGGTAGGCGCCGTGGTCGAGCATGTACTCGTGGGCGACCGCGTCGAGCTCGTCGGTCGTCACACCGGGCGCGATCGCCTTCGAGGCCTCGACCATGGCCGTGGCCGCGATCCGCGACGCGATGCGCATCTTCTCCACGGTCTCGGAGTCCTTGATGCGCAGGTCGCCGTCCTCGCGCGGGTTGGCCACGTCAACGTAGTGCGGCCGCTCTATCGAGGCAGGCACCGGTCGTCGCGGACTGAGGGGGTGTGCTGACACCCGCGGCTGGAGCAACGGCATACGGTGGAGTCTAGGTCGTCAGCGCGTGCCGTCCACGAGGGGCGTTCACGACGCGGACCCGCTCGAGCCGGATGGTAGGTCGCAGAGTCCGAAGAGAGAAGGAGTGCGCACGTGAGCTTCTGGTACAACGTCGACACTGGTCGGGTCGAGACCGACGAGAACCGCAGCCGGGGTGAGCAGGTGCTCGGCCCGTACGCCACCGAGGCGGAGGCCCAGGCGGCCCTCGACACCGCCCACAAGAAGACCGAGCAGTGGGACTCCGAGGACCGCGACTGGAACCAGCGCGGCGGCTCGGCCGCCGGCGGCGACAGCGACGCCTGACCTCCGCAGCCCACAGGCAGTGCCCCGCCCGACCGGTCCGACCGGTCGGGCGGCGGCGTCTCAGGACTCGAAGGAGTGCTCGGCGTCGGGGAAGGCACCTGACTCGACGTCAGCGGCGTATGCCCGGGCGGCGTCGAGCAGCGTGCCGCGCAGGTCGGCGTACTTCTTGACGAAGCGCGGGGCCTTGCCGCCGCGCAGGCCCGCGAAGTCGCTCCACACGAGCACCTGGGCGTCGGTGCCGCTGCCGGCGCCGATGCCGATCGTCGGGATGCTCAGGACCTCGGTGACCCGAGCTGCGACGGGCGCCGGGACCATCTCGAGGACGACAGCGAAGGCGCCGGCGTCCTGGAGGGCGCGCGCCTCGTCGACGAGCGCGTCGGCGGCGTCGCCCCGACCCTGCACGCGGTAGCCGCCGAGCTGGTGCTCGCTCTGCGGGGTGAAGCCGACGTGCGCCATGACGGGGATGCCGGCG
Organism: Terrabacter sp. Ter38; assembly: GCF_024519435.1. Taxonomy (GTDB): domain Bacteria; phylum Actinomycetota; class Actinomycetes; order Actinomycetales; family Dermatophilaceae; genus Terrabacter. Next base: position 244,456 of record NZ_JALJRZ010000001.1, on the reverse strand, counting down.
TCGGTGAGGGTCTTGACGAGCGGGACCATGGCCGTGCCGCCCTCGAGCTTGACGGCGTGGGCGAGCCCTTCCTTCATCAGCCGGACGGCGCTGGCGAAGCCCTGCTCCACCGATCCGCCGTATGAGCCGAAGGGGAGGTCCGCCACGACGAGCGCGCGGCGCGCGGCCGAGGACACGGCCCGCACGAGCGGGATCATCTCGTCCAGGGTGACCGGCACGGTCGTCTCGTAGCCGTAGACGTTGTTGCCCGCCGAGTCGCCGACGAGGAGCACGGGGATGCCCGCCTCGTCGAAGATCTCGGCGGCATACATGTCGTATGCCGTGAGCATCGCCCAGCGACGTCCCTCCGCCTTGAGGGCGTGCAGGTGGGGGATGCGGACCTTCCGTGGGGAGGAAGCGGCGCTCGCGGCCGCGGGGGAGTCCTGGGCACGGCTCCCGGATCCGTAGGGACTCTGCTCCTCGGGGGCGTCAGTGCTCATGGCCGGAGCATATCGGCGCCCCGAGGGATCGCTCCGGTGGCTGGTGGCGCATTCGCGGATGCCTCTGAGACAGATGGGCTTCTCTACCCGAAAGCAGGCGGTCTGGGAAGGGTGGACAGCCCTCTCTATACGAAGATTTTACGTTCTTGGCGCCGAAATGCCTTCTAGCACAAGTTTTTTCGATTCGTCTGGCACTGAGCGCCAGATTGTCTGTGTTCTGTGCTGTTATACGCGAGGCGCCGCTTTCGGCGCTCAGGAACCAGGAGGACCCAACTTGAACAAGCGTCAGTGGAGTGCTGTATCGGGGCTGGCCGTGGGGGCGCTCGTCGTCACCGGTCTCACCGCTCCGATGCAGGCTCAGGCAACGCCAGTCGCCAAGGCGCCGGTGAGCGGTGACCCCGCCGCCGCGCAGGCATCCCGCCACGACAACCTTCCCAACCCGCTCGCCGAGGCGCAGTCCGCCGAGCGCCAGGACGCCATCACCAAGCTCGTCAACGGTGAGGCGTCCACGAAGGTCATCAATGGCAACCGTGTCATCGAGGTCAAGTCGAAGGCCAAGGACAGGAACGGCCGATCGGTCGCCAAGTCCAAGTACGTCAACTACCCCGTCGACCGGGAAGAGGACATCTTCACGATCCTCACCGACTTCGGCACCCAGACGAAGCAGCCCCAGGGTGGCACGGCGGGTCCGGCGCACAACCAGATCCCCGCCCCCGACCGCACGTGGGACGGCAACGCCACCGACAACAACTCGACGTACTGGCTCGCGGACTTCAACCGAGACCACTACCTCCAGATGATGTTCGGCGAGAAGGACTCGTTCCGCGACTTCTACCTCAAGCAGTCCAACGGTCGGTTCCTCGCCAAGGGTGACGTCTCGAACTGGGTGACCGTGCCGTTCAACGAGGCGCGCTACGGCCACAACCCGGTCGCGGGCGACGGCACGAGCGAGGCGGACGGCTACTGGAGCTACATCCAGGACACCGCCACGGCCTGGTACAACTCGCAGAAGGCTGCGGGCCAGACCGACGCCCAGATCAAGACGTACCTCGCGCAGTTCGACAAGGTCGACCGCTACGACTACGACAACGACGGCAACTTCAACGAGCCCGACGGCTACATCGACCACTTCCAGGCGATCCATGCCGGTGAGGGCGAGGAGGCCGGTGGCGGCGCCGAGGGCGAGGACGCCATCTGGTCGCACCGTTGGTACGCCTACTCGACCAACGCCGGCAGGACGGGCCCGACCGGCAACAAGTCCGGTGGCGTGCAGCTCGGCACGTCGGGCATCTGGATCGGTGACTACACCACCGAGCCCGAGAACGGCGGCCTCGGCGTCTTCTCGCACGAGTTCGGCCACGACCTCGGTCTGCCCGACCTCTACGACACCGCGGGCGGCGACAACGGCACCGGCTACTGGACGCTGATGAGCGGTGGCTCGTGGATGAGCAAGAGCAAGACCGACATCGGCACCCGCCCGTCGTACATGGGTGCGTGGGAGAAGCTGCAGCTCGGCTGGCTCGACTACGCCGTGGTCAAGCCCGGTGAGACGAAGAACGTCAAGATGGGCCCGGCCTCCAAGGTCGTCCTCGACAAGTCGAGCACGTGGGACACCTCCTACGGCGTCAAGCCGCAGGCAACCATCGTGCCGGTGCCCGAGCGCCCGGTGGTCACGAAGCGCAACACCCCCCACTCGGGGACCGCCGAGTGGTGGAGCGGCTTCGGCGACAACCTCAACTCGACGCTGGCTCGCACCGTCGACCTCAGCGGTGCGACGACCTCCGCCTCCGTCGACGCCTGGGTCCAGGGCAACCTCGAGAAGGGCTACGACTACCTCTACGGCGAGGTGTCCACCGACGGTGGCGCCACGTGGACGCAGGTCGGCGCGCCGATCGACGGCAAGTTCGCCTGGGGGCAGAAGTCGTGGGACCTCTCGGCCTACAAGGGCCAGTCCGTCCAGTTCCGCTTCCGCGTGTCCACCGACGGTGGCGTCTCCAGCGAGGCGTTCATCGACGACATCACGGTGACCAAGGACGGCGTTGCCAGTGCGGTCGACGACGTCGAGTCCGGCGCCGGTTCGTGGACGGCCAAGGGCTTCTCGGTCTCCTCCGGCACGACGTCCCGCATGGTGCAGGACTACTACATCGCGGAGAACCGCACGTACACCGGTTACGACGAGACGCTCAAGACCGGTCCGTACAACTTCGGCTGGGCCAACACGCGCCCGGACTGGGTCGAGAAGTTCCCGTACCAGAACGGTCTTCTCGTGTGGTTCAGCAACGGTGAGTACACCAACAACAACACGTCGGCGCACCCCGGTGCGGGTCTCATCCTCCCGGTCGACGCGCGTCCGAAGGCGATCAAGTTCCCCGGCACCGCCGGTGGCTCGGCCGTCCTGTTGGGCAACCGTCGTCAGCCCTTCGATGCCACGTTCGGCCAGGAGCGCACGGATGCCGTGACCTTCCACCGCAACGGCTACGGCGTCTACATCAAGTCGAGCCCGGCGATCCCGACGTTCGACGACTCCGACCCGCTGCGCTACTGGGACTCGGCCAACCCCATGGGGTCGACCGCGGTCGCCGGTGCGGGCGTCAAGATGACCGTCACCTCGACGAGCAACAAGGCCGAGAACATGACGGTGCGTGTGACCAACCCGGCCCCGTGAGGCGCCACCTCGGTTGACACACCCCGAGCACGACCGACGGGCCCCCGGGAGACTCCTCCCGGGGGCCCGTCTCCGTACCCGACGGCATACGACAGGGCTCTCTCGTCCCAAAGATCGTGTGTCGCAACATCCGTGAAACAGCCATGCGGCAGGATCGACACATGAACCGTCAGGAAGAGTTCGTGCTGCGCACGATCGAAGAGCGAGACATCCGGTTCGTCCGTCTGTGGTTCACGGACGTCCTCGGAACCCTGAAGTCGGTTGCGGTCGCGCCGGCCGAGCTCGAGGGCGCCTTCGCCGAGGGCATCGGCTTCGACGGTTCGGCGATCGAGGGATTCGCTCGCGTCTACGAGGCCGACATGCTGGCCAAGCCCGACCCGTCGACGTTCCAGATCCTGCCCTGGCGCGGTGACCCGCCCGGCACGGCACGCATGTTCTGCGACCTCCAGCTGCCTGACGGCACACCGAGCTTCGCCGACCCGCGGCACGTGCTCCAGCGGGCCCTCGGCAAGGCCGCAGACCTCGGCTTCACCTTCTACACCCACCCTGAGATCGAGTTCTTCCTCCTCGAGCAGGGACGTGGTCCCGACGGTCGACCCGTCCCCGTCGACGACGCCGGCTACTTCGACCACGTGCCGCACGGCACGGGCCACGACTTCCGTCGCGCCGCCATCACGATGCTCGAGAACATGGGCATCTCGGTCGAGTTCAGCCACCACGAGGGGGCGCCCGGCCAGAACGAGATCGATCTTCGCTATGCCGACGCGCTCAGCACGGCCGACAACATCCAGACCTTCCGGACGGTCGTCAAGGAGGTCGCCCTGACGCAGGGGATCTACGCGACCTTCATGCCCAAGCCGTTCTCCGAGCACCCGGGGTCGGGGATGCACACGCACCTCTCGCTCTTCGAGGGCGACTCCAACGCCTTCTTCGAGGCCGGTGCGCCCTACCAGCTGAGCAAGGTGGGTCGGCAGTTCATCGCGGGCCTGCTGCGCCACGGCGCCGAGATCGCCGCCGTGACGAACCAGTGGGTCAACTCGTACAAGCGCCTCTGGGGCGGGGGAGAAGCCCCGGCCCACCTCACGTGGGGTCACAACAACCGCTCGGCGCTCGTCCGCGTACCGATGCACAAGCCCAACAAGGGACAGTCGACGCGCGTCGAGGTCCGCTCGCTCGACGCGGCCTGCAACCCCTACCTCGCCTTCGCCGTCCTGCTCGGCGCCGGCCTCAAGGGCATCGAGGAAGGCTACGAGCTGCCCCCCGAGACCGAGGACGACGTCTGGAGCCTGACGGACTCCGAGCGCCGGGCCATGGGCATCAAGCCGCTCCCGTCATCGCTCGGCCGCGCGCTCGAGGTCATGGAGGAGAGCGAGCTCGTCGCCGACGTCCTCGGCGAGCACGTCTTCGACTTCTTCCTTCGCAACAAGCGCCAGGAGTGGCTCGACTACCGTCACGAGGTCAGCCGCTTCGAGCTCGACCGCTACCTGCCGCGGCTCTGACCGGACCCGACCCTTCCGGGGCCGACGACCACCGAGCGATTCGACACCGATGTCATCACGCACCAGCACGACCGAGGGGGCCCTGGCCCGGCTCGGGTTCGCCGACCCCGACCGCGCGGTCGGGCTCATCGACGACCGCGCGCTGCTGCCGATCCGCGCGGCTGTCGAGGACGGCCAGCTCGACCCCCTCGCCGCCGTCATGGGTGACACCGCGGACCCCGACCAGTGCCTGCTCGGTCTGGTGCGGGTGGCGGAGTCCCTCGGCCGCCTCGGGGACCCGCCCGACTGGGGCATCTCCGCATTCGCGGCCGAGCTCGCGGCCCCGGGCGTCGGGCGCGAGCGCGTCCTCGGGGTGCTCGGTGTCTCGACGGCCCTCGTCGACGAGCTGGTCCGGCACCCCGAGCACTGGGTCGACGCCGCGCGTGCCGAGCGACGCCCGGGTGAGCAGGTGCGCAGCGACCTCGTGCGCGCGGTGACCGACGAGCGGGGGGAGCACACGCCGCTCGACGCCCTGCGCATCGCGTACCGCCGGGGGCTGTTGCGGATCGCCGCCCTCGACGTCACGTCCGCCGACCCGCTCGCCGAGATGCCCGCTGTCGGCGAGGCCCTCGCCGAGCTGGCGGAGGCGGCCCTCGAGGCCGCCCTCGTCATCGCGCGGGAGGAGTACGGCGAGGGCCATGAGGTATGCCGTCTCGCCGTCATCGGGATGGGCAAGACGGGCGGCGGCGAGCTCAACTACGTCAGCGACGTCGACGTCATCTTCGTCGCCGAGCCGGCCGACGGCGCCGACGAGGACCTCGCGCTGCGAGTCGGCACGGCGCTCGCGACGGCCGTCATGCGCGCGTGCTCGACCCCCACGCCCGAGGGCAGCCTGTGGCCCGTCGACGCCGCACTGCGCCCCGAGGGCAAGCAGGGGCCGCTCGTGCGGAGCATCAGCAGCCACAAGGCGTACTACGAGCGCTGGGCCAAGACGTGGGAGTTCCAGGCGCTGCTCAAGGCCTGGGTCTCGGCGGGGGACAAGGAGATCGGGCTGCGCTACAAGGCAGAGATCTCACCGATGGTCTGGGAGGCGGCCGGGCGGGACAAGTTCGTCGAGGACGTCCAGGCGATGCGCCGCCGGGTCGAGCAGCACGTGCCCGCCAATGAGGCGGCGCGCCAGCTCAAGCTCGGACCGGGGGGCCTGCGCGACGTCGAGTTCAGCGTCCAGCTGCTCCAGCTCGTGCACGGCCGCACCGACCCGGGCCTGCGGTCCGCGACGACCCTCGAGGCGCTGGCGGCGCTGGCCCGCGGAGGCTACGTCGGCCGCGACGACGCCGCCATCCTCGACCGCGCCTACCGCCACCTGCGCTGCCTCGAGCACCGCATCCAGCTCCACCGCCTCCGGCGCACGCACCTCATGCCGGTGACCGAGGTCGACCTGCGCCGGCTAGGTCGTGCCATGGGACACCGGACGCACCCGGAGCGGGCGGTCGTGGCCGACCGTCAGGCCTCGGCCCGCGAGGTGCGCCGGCTCCACGAACGACTCTTCTACCGGCCCCTGCTCGCTGCCGCCGCGAAGCTCAGCCCGACCGAGGCACGTCTGAGCCCCGAGGCGGCCCGCCAGCGCCTCCTCGCCCTCGGCTTCCGCGACCCGGCAGGCGCCCTGCGCCACATCGAGGCGCTGACGACGGGCGTCAGCCGTCGCGCGGCGATCCAGCGCACGCTGCTCCCGGTCATGCTCGGCTGGTTCGCCGACGAGGCCGACCCTGACGCCGGGCTGCTGTCCTTCCGCCGGGTCTCCGACGAGCTGGGCTCGACGCACTGGTACCTCAAGATGCTCCGCGACGAGGGCCGCGCCGCCGACCGCCTTGCGCACTGCCTGGCGCGCAGCCGGTATGCCGCGGACCTGCTCGTGCGCTCGCCCGAGAGCGTCTCGATCCTCGGAGACGACCACGGTCTGACGCCGCGCACGCGTGAGGCGATCACGACGACGATGCAGTCCGCGGCCGGACGGCGCGACTCGGCTGCCGACGCGGTGGCTGCGGTGCGCGCGATCCGCCGCCACGAGCTGCTCCGCATCGTCATGGGTGATCTCGTCGGCGGCATCGACCTTCCCGGGGTCGGGGCGGCCCTGACCGACCTCACCGGTGCGACGATCCAGGTCGCCCTCGAGGAGGCCATCCGTGAGGTGGAGCGGCGCGAGGGTGAACCCGTCGGCGGCGACATCCTCGTCGTGGCGATGGGCAGTCTCGGTGGGCGGGAGCTCGGCTACGCCAGCGACGCCGACGTCATGTTCGTGCACCAACCGCACCCCGGCTCGTCGGAGAAGGATGTCCAGGCCCGCGCGACGATGGTCGTGCAGGAGCTGCGCAAGCTCCTCTCCGGCTCGGGTCCCGACCCGACTCTGGGGCTCGACGCCGACCTTCGCCCCGAGGGCAAGGGCGGACCGCTCGTGCGCAGCGTCGACTCGTTCCGCACCTACTACGAGCGCTGGGCGCTCACCTGGGAGTTCCAGGCGCTGCTGCGGGCCACCCCGATCGCCGGCCCGTCGTCCCTCGCCGACGCCTTCCTCGAGCTCATCGACCCGCTGCGCTGGCCCGAGGGCGGCATCAGCGACAGCCGGGTGCGCGACATCCGGACCCTCAAGGCCAGGGTCGAGAGCGAACGCCTCCCGCGCGGTGCCGACCCGCGCACCCACATCAAGCTGGGCCGCGGTGGCCTGACCGACGTGGAGTGGGTCGTCCAGCTGCACCAGCTCCAGCTCGCCCACGCCCACCCGGCGCTGCGGGTCACCGGCACCATGGCGGGGCTCGCGGCGCTCGAGACCGGTGGGTTCGTCGCGACCGAGGACGTCAAGGCGCTCCGCGAGGCCTGGCGTCTCGGAGCACTCATGCGCAACGCCGGCGTCCTGTGGCGGGGAAGACCCATCGACAGCGTCCCGTCGGACCTGCGTGACCTCGACGGGATCGGCCGCATCATGGGTCGGTCCGCAGGCGAGGGAGCGGCGCTCGCCGAGCTGTGGCGCCGGGTCGCGCGACGCTCCAGGCACGCCACTGATTTCAACTTTTACGACACCCCACCTCGGGGTAGCGTCGTCACGTGAATCCGAGCCAGGGGCAGGGCGACAGCGCGCCGACGTACGCCGCCGTCCTTCGGGTTCCGCGATACCTGCCGGTGTTCCTGGCCAACGCCCTGTCGATGTGGGGCGACTACATCGCGCGCGTCACGATCGCTGCCGTCGTCTACGAGCGCACCAAGTCGCCGCTTGCGACCGCCACGACGCTCGCGGTCAGCCTCGTGCCCACCTTCTTCGGACGCAGCCTCATCGGACCGGTCGTCGACCGGTTCCCCTACAAGTGGGTCCTCATCTGGTCGCACCTGCTGCGGGCCGCGTGCGTGCTGGGTCTGATGTGGCTCGTCCTCCAGGGGGCGAGCTACTGGCTGATGTTCCTCGTGCTCTTCGGGCTCGAGCTCGTCGGCGGGGCATCGACCGCCTCCTACATGGTGCTCGTGACCGACCTCTTCGAGGACCGGCATCTCTACGCGCGTGCCGTGGGACTGGGGGCGATGTCCGAGCAGTTCAACCAGGCGATCGGACTGGCCCTCGGTGGTGGCCTCATCGTGCTCGTCGGTCCCCAGACGGGGCTGCTCTTCGACCTGCTGACGTTCGTGGTCGCGGCACTGGTGACCCTCTTCGTCGTCGAGCTGCGGCCCGTCTCGGGCGAGCGGGGCCGTGGTCTGCGTGGCTTCGCGCGCGACCTGACGACCGCCGCGGGCGACCTGGCGCGGCACCCGGTCCTGGCCCGCCTCGTGACGCTGAGCGCGATCGCGTGCCTCGGCATCGTCGCGCCGGAGGCGCTGGCCCTGCCGATCGCCGGGCAGAACGGCTGGGGTGGCGTGCTCATGGCCTCCCCGATCGTGGGCGCCGTCGTCGGCATCATCCTCATCGGTCGCCGGGACGTGCACCAGCAGAACCGGTCCATCGTGCCATTGGCCCTCGCCATGCCGATCCCGCTCCTGCTGACCGCCCTCGAGCCGCCGATCTGGCTCGTCGCGGCCCTGTTCTTCGTGTCCGGGATGCTGCAGGCGTTCATGGTGCCGTTGCAGGCGACCTTCGCCCTCGTGACCGAGCCGGCCCTGCGAGGCCGCATCTTCAGCCTGGCCGGGTCGGTCTCGATCGCCGCCGCGGGTCTGTCGTACCTCGCGGCCGGCTGGGTCGGTCAGCACTCAGGCCCCCACCGTGCCGTCAGCATCTGTGCCGGCGTGTGTCTGGCCCTCGTCGCTCTCATCGGCGCGACGTGGCCCCACAGCAGGGTCCGTTCGGCCGTCGACACCGCCTACGCGACGACGTCCTCCCGCGCCGCCTGAGCGACCCGAGAGGACATCCGTTCCCGTGTGGGTCCGGCGGTGGCCCACTGACCGGGCCCGACCGCGTCAGTGCATGCCGTTGGCGGCGAGCAGGGCGCGCCACGTCGACGGGTAGGCGATGCCCGTCGCTCCGAGTCCGTGCGTGGTCTGCCACGTCTTGAGGCGGCTCGTCGTCGCGGACGCGAAGGTGCCGGTCGCCGGTGACACGCCGATGGCGTTCTGGAGCGTGGTCACGGCCGGTCCGGACATGCCGGGACGCAGGACCATGCCCGAGCGGGGGACGAGCTGCTTGAGCAGGGTGCTCGCTCCGCCCGGGGCCTTGACGACGGGGTAGCTCTGGCACCGCGTCGCGTTGGGGGTCGCCTGGCCGGCGGACCAGTTGAGGTCAGCGGGGCGGCAGGGCCCCCAGTCGACGGGGGCGACCGTCTTGGTCCAGAAGGAGGTCCGACCGTTCGCGCCCTCCCACGAGAGGCTGAGGTGGATGTGGTTGCGGTGACAGGCGGTGTCGTACGCCGAGGAGGGCGTGTCGGCGCAGGTGCTGTAAGGGCGCCATCCCTCCGCGGGACGGTAGGAGCTCCACATCTTGTCGTTCCAGATGATGTACATGACGCCGAGCCGCCGCGCGTTGGCGTAGCGGTTTCCGGCCTTGTCGTAGGCGAGGAGCCAGGTCAGCACGGCACTGGCCTCGGCGCGTTCACTGGCGTTGCGCACGTTGAAGAAGGTGTCGACGGCGCGTCCGTCGAAGTGTTCCGACGAGGGGGTCGTCGCCGACGTGCAGGGGCGCGAGAGGCCGTAGGTGTTGCCGTAGGTCGCCTGGATCAACGTGGCGAGCTTCGCCGAGCCCGTGCGGGTGCGCAGGTCGCAGCCGGTCGGGGGGACGTAGGGTGACAGGCCCTCGATCGCGACCGGAAGGCCGGTCGGGGTCGGGGGCACCGCGACGGCAGCGCCGCCGCCGGCCGTGGCCGACGGGGCCACGGCGGACACGATGGCGAGCGACGCGACAGCTGCCATGAGCAGGCCGAGCGCCCGCACGCGTCGAGGAAGGACGTGGTTCATGGTGGTTCTCCGAGACGGGGATCGGTGGGGTCCACCCGGGCCGAGGCATGGTGGTGGGGCGCGAGGGGTGTGGGGTTGTGATCCCGTGCGCGTGGAGAGAGGCCGTCAGAGACCTGCGAACGCGGGTGTGGGCAATTTAACCCATTTGTCCGATTACTGCCCAGTCAACCCGAAAGTCGCTCCCGCGACACGCCGTGCGGGTCCCGAGACAGCAGTCCGGCGTGCGATATGACGCGGCCGCTCGCGCTCGGACTGGGCCGGAGAGCGGGGTCTAACGCCCGGGAAGGCTCATCGTGCGTTCGCGTCGCCGGCGCCCACGCAGGTCGAGGGCGCTGGCCAGCAGCGCGACAGCGACGAGAGCGGCAGCCACGCGGAGTGCGCTCGACGCGTCGAGCGAGCCGCCGTGAGCAGCGTCCGCGTAGAAGACGGCCCCGATGAGGGCGATCCCGGCTGCGGTGCCGATGCGCTGCCCGGTCTGGAGCAGGCCTCCAGCGGTTCCGGCTCGCTCGACCGGGACCCGGGCGACCGTGAGCGTGATGTTGGGGGAGATGACCAGACCGCTGCCGAGACCCGCCACGAGCAGGGGTCCGGCGAGCCACCAGCCCAGCGAGGTGTCGTGGACCGCAGCGATGACGACGTCCACCGCGACGAGACCCCCGAGCACCACGGTGAGCCCACCCGTCACGAGCGATCGCCCGAAGCGGCTGACGAGGCGGCCGCCGATCGCGGACGTCAGAGCCGACCCGGCGGCGAAGGGTGTCACGGCCAGCCCCGCAAGGAGGGGAGAGTAGCCCAGCTGTTGCTGGAAGAAGATGGTCAGCACGAAGAAGATGCCGGTGAAGCCACCGAAGTAGATGCTGCCGACCGCGGCACCCGAGGCGTATCCGGGCACGTGGAAGAGGGCGAGGTCGACGAGAGGGCTGCGGCCGCGCCGTGTGTACGTGCGCTCCCACCAGAGGAAGGCGACGAGGAGAGCCGCACCGACGAGGGCCACCCACCCCGGGACGCCCGCGCCTCCACGCCCCGTCTCGACGACGGGCAGCAGGACGCCGAGCACGCCGGCGCCGAGCAGCACGATGCCGAGCGGGTCCGCGTCGACACGCCGGTCGGGGTCGCGCGTCGGGGGATCGGGCAGCCAGCGCAGGGCGAGCGCCACCGCTGCCACGGCGATCGGCAGGTTGACGAAGAAGATCCACCGCCAGCCGCGCTGCTCGCCCAGACCGTCGAGGATGACCCCGCCGACGACGGGACCCACGGCCGTCGAGATGCCGATCGTCGCGCCGAGCAGACCGAAGGCCCGGCCGCGCTCGTCGCCACGGAACAGCTGCTGGATCAGACCTGAGACCTGCGGATTGAGGATGCCGCCGGCCGCACCCTGGACCAGTCTGGCGACGATGAGCAGGGTGCTGTTCGGGGCGATCCCGCAGGCGAGGCTCGCAAGCCCGAAGAGGACGACGCCCACGACGAACACGGTGCGGCGACCGACGACGTCACCGAGGCGTCCCGCCGGGACGAGGGTCAGGCCGAAGGCGAGGGCGTAGCCCGAGACGACCCACTGCAGGTCACTGGGGGTGGCCTGCACCCCGCTCTGGATCGAGGGCAGGGCGACATTGACGATGCTGACGTCGAGAAGCGTCATGAACCCGGCCACGAGGCACACCCACAAGGCCTTCCAGCGCCGAGGGTCGGGCTCGGTGGCCGGTGGGCGCCCCGTCGCCTCGGGGGCCGGCACGCGGCCGGTCTCGTGCGTGGCGACGTGAGCCTCGGTGTGGTCGTCCTTCACGAGCCGAGGATCCCCGTCGTCGCATCGTCGCGGCGGCCTCCGAAGAAGTGCTCGAGCACGCGAGCGAAGGGCTCGGCGTCCTTCGCGTCGCGTGCCGCCCGCTCGAAGAGGGTCATCGACGAGCGCAGCTTGGTCGCGTCGATGGCACCGAGCACCTGGACGGGGTCGTCGGTGTCGAGCGCGTCGAGGGCCTCCGCGCACTCGCGCAGTCGGGGTCCGAGGACCGGGTGGCTCAGGTAGGCACGCGCCTCGGGAAGTCCCGAGACGGCATACGCCCGGGCTGTCTCGCTCCTGCCGAGCCCGCTGACCTGCGGGAGGACGAACCACATCCAGTGACCTCGTTTGTGGCCGGCCCGCAGCTCGGACAGGGCGGCCGAGTAGGTGCCGCCCGCGTCCTGGGCGCGGACGAAGCGCTGGAGGTCGAAGGAGTCGTCGGTCATGTACCCAGTCGTACCCGAGAGGCCGACCCGACCTCACACCGCTGTCCAGGGTCTGGGGGGTCCCGTCCCGGATGTCGGCGTCGCCATCGGGCCCGCTCGAGACGGTCACCCCGAGCTCAGGAGACGCGAAACGCGGGTCCCCGTAGGGACCCGCGTTCCGGGGGTGGCTCTTCCCTCGGGGATCAGCCGGTGCTGGTGTGACGACTCAGATGTCGAAGTACATCTCGAACTCGTGCGGGTGCGGACGGAAGCGGATCGGGTCCACCTCGTTCTTGCGCTTGTACTCGACCCAGGCCTCGATGAGGTCCTGCGTGAACACGTCGCCCTCGAGGAGGTAGTCGTGGTCGGCCTCGAGCGCGTCGAGCACCTCGGGGAGCGAGCCGGGCACCTGCTGGATCGCGGCGTGCTCCTCCGGCGGCAGCTCGTAGAGGTCCTTGTCGACCGGCTCCGGCGGCTCGATGCGGTTCTTGATGCCGTCGAGACCAGCCATGAGCTGGGCGGCGAAGCAGAGGTACGGGTTCGCCGACGGGTCGGGAACGCGGAACTCGATGCGCTTGGCCTTCGGCGACGTGCCGGTGATCGGGATGCGGACGCAGGCCGAGCGGTTGCGGGCGGAGTAGACGAGGTTGACCGGTGCCTCGTAGCCCGGGACCAGCCGGTGGTAGGAGTTCACCGTCGGGTTCGTGAAGGCGAGCAGCGACGGGGCGTGCTTGAGCAGGCCGCCGATGTACCAGCGCGCGAGGTCGGACAGACCGCCGTAGCCGCGCTCGTCGTAGAAGAGGGGCTCGCCGTCCTTCCAGAGGGACTGGTGCGTGTGCATGCCGGAGCCGTTGTCACCGAAGAGCGGCTTCGGCATGAAGGTGGCGGTGTGGCCCTGCTTCCACGCGGAGTTCTTGACGACGTACTTGAACTTCATGAGGTCGTCGCCGGAGTGGAGCAGCGTGTTGAAGCGGTAGTTGATCTCCATCTGGCCCGCGGTGCCGACCTCGTGGTGGCTGCGCTCGACGTTGAGACCGACCTCCTTGAGGTCGAGGCAGATCCTGTCGCGGAAGTCGGCGAAGTGGTCGACGGGGGAGACGGGGAAGTAGCCACCCTTGTAGCGGGTCTTGTAGCCCTTGTTGCCGCCCTCCTCGACACGACCGGTGTTCCACGCGGCCTCGATGGAGTCGAGGTAGTAGTACGACGCGTTCTGCTTCGTCTCGAACCGGACGTCGTCGAAGATGTAGAACTCGGCCTCGGCACCGAAGTAGGCGGTGTCGGCGATGCCGGTGGACTTGAGGTACTCCTCGGCCTTGCTCGCGATGTTGCGCGGGTCGCGGCTGTAGCGCTCGTCCGTGAAGGGGTCGAGGATCGAGAAGTTCATGACCAGCGTCTTCTCGGCGCGGTATGGGTCGATGAAGGCCGTGGCGGGGTCCGGCACGAGCTTCATGTCGGACTCGTGGATCGCCTGGAAGCCGCGGATCGAGGACCCGTCGAACATCTGACCAACGGTGAAGAAGTCCTCGTCGACCGACTCAGCCGGCACGTTGAAGTGCTGCATGACACCGGGCAGATCGCAGAACCGAATGTCGACGAACTTGACGTCCTCGTCCTTGATGAACGTGAGGACCTCGTCAGCTGAGCTGAACATCCAACCTCCTGATGTGGGGCGAGGTCGTCGCCAGGTCCTGGCTCCGCGGAGCGTCAGGGATCGAGGGACGGCCTCGTGCTGTCGGTGTCGACACTATCGACTGCCGATTTCTCGGCCATGACCCTCATGTTTCACGGGTGTTACGGATGGACAGGCCCGGGCAAAGGGCCCGAACCGTGTCTCGTTACGCTGGACCCGTGGTGGACCGCAAGGATTTCGGCTCGTGGCTCGAGGGCCCGCGCGCGCGTACGAACGCCGAGGGGCAGTACCGAGGCCGCGACCTCGGGCTGCCACCGCACGGACCCGGCTCCGTGGCCGGCTTCGGGATCCGGTTCGTGGGCGTGCTCGTCGACTGGACCATTGCCTCGTTCATCGCCCGGGGCCTCTTCGGCGTGCCGCTGCCGTTCTCGCAGCCCCCGGCGTCGGGCGCCCAGGGGTTCGTCGTGCTCGCCGTGTTCGGCGTCATGCACCTCGTGCTCGTCGGCACGGTCGGCTTCACGATCGGCCACCGGATCATGGGCCTGCAGGTGCGCTCGCTGGTCGGCGACCGTGTCCTGCCGCTCCAGGCGATCGTCCGTACCGTCCTGCTCTGCCTCTTCCTGCCCGCTGTCGTGTGGGACCGCGACGGCCGCGGCCTGCACGACAAGGTGCCCAACACCGTCATCGTCCGCACCCGCTGAGGCGGTTGGTCCACTCCGACGGCGTATGCCGAAGGGCCGGTTCCCCGGGAACCGGCCCTTCCGCATACCTCATTCTCGTGCCGCCGTGGCGGCCGGGATCACTTGCCGCGCAGCGCCTTCCGGTCCATGCGGGCGCGCATCGGGTCGACGCCGGGCGGGAGCGGGGCGCGCAGTCCACCGAGGGCCTTGAGGCGCTTGTTGACGAGCGCCATCTCGTCCTTGGTGATCTGCGGCTTGAGGCGCTGGACCTTGCTCGCGAGCTTGGGCAGGGGAACCTCGTTCTCGCCCGAGCCGACGCGCATCGTCGTGACGGGGACGCCGGGGGCGACCCGCTCGACGCGCTTCTTCTCGGTGGCGAGCAGCTTCTGGACGCGTGCCGTGGGCCCCTCGCCCACGAGGACGACGCCGGGGCGGCCCAGCGCGCGGTAGACCATGGCCGCCGAGTTGATGTCGCCGGGACGCGCGACGTCGGCCGCGACGGGCTCACGGTCGGTGTACCAGCCGCGGCGGATCGAGGTGAGCGCGGCGCCGGCGGCACCGGCCTGGCCCTCGATCTGGCTGTAGGCGGCCCGCTCGGCGCGGCGGCTCATGATGATCGTCGCGGCGAGGACGCCGAAGAGCACCCCGAAGATGCCGAAGATCCACGGCAGCTTGACGAGGAAGCCGATGACGAGCAGCACCCCGAAGACGACGAGGAACGACAGCAGCATGAACCAGCCGATGAGCGGGTCAGCCTGCTTGGAGACCCGGTAGACGTCACGGATCTGGGACAGTCGTCCCTGCTTCTTCTCCTGGGGCGCGCTGCTCGCGTCGCCGTCCTTGTTGCGTGCCATGGTGCTCAGGATACGGCGCTCTGGGCGCGGGCCACCAACGACGCCGCCTCCTGGCGGGCAGGGGACCCGGTGGCCTCGGCCAGGTGCGAGAGGTGCGCGGGGATCTCGCGCCCCCACTTGCGCATCGCGGTGGCCCAGAGACGGCCGGCGCGGTAGGACGACCGGACGAGCGGCCCGGCCATGACGCCCTTGAAGCCCATCTCCTCGGCGACCTCGGACCAGTGCACGAACTCCTCGGGCTTGACCCACCGGTCGATCGGGTGGTGCAGCTTCGAGGGCCGGAGGTACTGCGTGATCGTGAGGATGTCGCAGCCGGCGTCGTGGAGGTCGCGGATGGCCTCCTCGATCTCGGTGTCGGTCTCGCCCATGCCGAGGATGAGGTTGCTCTTCGTGACGAGCTCGGCCTCACGCGCCATGCTCAGCACGGCCAGCGACTTCTCGTAGGTGAAGGCGGGACGGATCCGCTTGAAGATGCGCGGCACCGTCTCGAGGTTGTGCGCGAAGACCTCGGGCCGGGCCTCGAAGACCTGGCCCACGAGCTCCGGCTTGGCGCCGAAGTCGGGCGGGAGGATCTCGACGCCCGTGTTGGGGTTGAGCAGGTGGATCTGGCGGATCGTCTCGGCGTAGAGGCCGGCGGCCCCGTCGGGCTGGTCGTCGCGGGCGACACCGGTCACCGTCGAGTAGCGCAGGCCCATCTGCGCGACCGACTCGGCCACACGGCGCGGCTCGTCGAGGTCGAGGGTCGTCGGGCGACCCGTCGCGATGTCGCAGAAGTCGCAGCGCCGGGTGCAGACGTCACCTCCGATGAGGAAGGTGGCCTCCTTGTCCTCCCAGCACTCGAAGATGTTGGGACAGGCGGCTTCCTGGCACACCGTGTGCAGGCCCTCGGACTTCACCATCGAGTGCAGGGCGGTGTACTCAGGTCCCATCTTCGCGGTGGTCCTGATCCAGGACGGCTTGCGCTCGATGGGGGTCTCGGCGTTGCGCGCCTCGACGCGCAGCAGACGACGGCCGTCGGGAACGACAGACACACGGGCTCCTTGGTCGGGATTTGCTGCTCCGCACAGGTTACGCCTCCCCACGGACGGTTCCGGACCACCCTCGACGAGGGCGTATGCCGGGTGGCGTCGGTCCGACCGAGCGGCGACGGGCCGTCAGGTGACGTCGCGGCGCCGGAAGGCGGCGACCCCCGCGAGCACGACCGCAAGGGCGACGACGAGCAGGAAGACCCAGCCGTGCGTGTAGCTGAGGGTCCGCTCGGTGTAGTCGCACGACGAGGGCCCGCAGGACTCCGCGAGGTACGTGGTGCCCCGGTCGATGAACGCCTCGATGTTCTTCAGGACCGACCACGGCTGGAGCCGACCCTGCAGGAACGCCTGCATGACGATGCCCTCGACGACCACGGCGAAGCCGAGCACGGCCCCGATGATCGCGGCCGTGTGCCGCAGGAGCAGTCCGAGCGCCGCCCCGACGACTCCGGCGCCCAGTGCCAGCGCGACGATGCGCAGGCCCAGCACCGCGAGGGGCTCCTCGAGAGCCGGCGCAGGGGGCAGCTGGAGGTCCGATCCGGGACGGTTGACGACGGCGACCATGCGGGCGCCGAGGTTGGTCAGGACCAGGCCCAGCACGGCGATGGCGACGCCGCCCGCAGCCGCCGCCATGAGCTTGCTGGCGGCGACGCGCAGTCGGCGGGGCTGGAAGGTGAGCCACAGGCCCATCGAGCCGGTGGAGAACTCGGCCCCGACGAAGCTCGCTCCGAGGAGCAGTGCCACGAAGGCGAGCAGCAGGGCGATGGTCTTGGCGATGCCCTCGGTGATCGTGTCGGCCAGGGGGAGCGCGAGGCCCATCTGCTCGAGCGTCGGGGCCTGGCCCTGCTGGTCGCACCCGAAGTCGAGCGTCGGGTCACCGCTGCGGCCGCGCTCGATGGCCTCCTGCTTGTGGCACTCCTCGACCATGCGCGGTGCCTCCTGCTGCATGATCCGGTAGCTGTCGAGCTGCTGGGCGATGCGCTCGGGCGAGCTCTCGTTGTAGGCGTTGTAGACGGTCGCCCCGATGAAGACGACGACGGCGGCCACGACGACCTTCGTCAGGCGGCGCCACCACAGGCGGCGCAGCTCGACGCCGACGAGTCCGGCGAACGACGTGCCCTTCGGCTGCCGGTCGGCGCGGGGGCGGGAGTCGGGCGAGACGAGCGTGCTGCTCACGCGGCACCACCGCTCGGCCGCCCACCCGCGGCCCGGTCGGCATCGCTGCCGAGGCCCTCGTCGGCAGTGAGGGCGAGGAAGGCCGACTCGAGGTCCGGGCGCACCGGAACGAGCTCGGCGACGTAGAGACCGTGTCCGGCAAGGGACCGGGTGACGGCCGACGGGTCGTCGGTGGCGACGACGAGGTAGGCGTCGTCGCGGGTCAGGGTGAAGCCGTCCGCGGTCAGCAGCTCGGCGGCGCGCTCCGGGGAGGCGACACCGACCCGCACCTGAGCGGTGCCGGCGCCCGCGCCGCCGAGGATGTCGCTGACGCGCCCCTCGGCGAGCAGCGACCCGTGCCCGATGATCGACACCGTGTCGGCGACCTGCTCGACCTCGGCGAGGATGTGCGAGCTGACGAGCACCGTCTTGCCCTGTTCTCCGAGTGTCCGCATCGTGTCGCGCACCTCGCGGATCCCGGCGGGGTCGAGTCCGTTGGTGGGCTCGTCGAAGATGAGCAGGTCGGGGTCCTTGAGCAGCGTCGCCGCGATGGCGAGACGCTGCTTCATGCCGAGCGAGAAGCCGGAGTACCGGTCGCGACCGCGGTCGCCGAGGTGCGTCGCCTCGAGGACCTCGTCGACGCGGTGGCGTGGGCTGCCGATCGCGCTCGCGAGCAGGGTGAGGTTCTGGCGGGCGGTGAACGCCGGGAAGAACTTCGGCGACTCGACGATCGCCCCGACCCGGTCGATGACGTGCGGCAGCCGCTTGGGCACCGCCTCGCCGAAGACCTCGGCGGTGCCGGAGTCGGCGCGCGCGAGGCCGAGCAGCATCCGGATCGTCGTCGTCTTGCCGGAGCCGTTCGGCCCGAGGAAGCCGTGCACGCCCCCGAGGGGAACGGCCATCGACAGGCCGGTGACGGCCACGCGTCTCGACCCTCGGCTCAGGTACGTCTTGCGTAGGTTGACGGTGCGGACGGCGACGTCCATCGATCCCCCTGGTTCGACCGGTTGGTGGTCGACACCCTAGGGGTGGGCGCGACGGACGGCGCGCGGACCCGCCGCGCACGGCATACCGCATACGGCCCACGGCCTCGGGTGGTCGGGTCGGTCTGGGTCAGGCGAGCACGCGGCGGTTCGGCCGGAGCGTCGGGAGGATGTCGGCGAGGTGCTTCTCGACGTGGGGGAGCACCTCGGTGACCGGCACGTCCCGCCCGAGCTCGAACGACAGGGACGTGACCCCGGCACCGACGATGCCGCACGGGATGATGACCTCGCCCCACGACAGGTCGGGGTTGCAGTTGAGGGCGAAGCCGTGCATGGCAACCTGGCGGCTGACCCGGATGCCGATGGCACCGATCTTGCGGCGCGGGCCGCGGTCGTCGGCGGCGATCCACGTGCCGCTCTCGCCCTCGACGCGGCCGGCCTCGACGCCGAAGTCGGCGCAGACGCGGATCATCATCTCCTCGATGTGCCGGACGTAGCCGACGACGTCGATGGGCGCGGGGAGCCGGACGATCGGGTAGCCGGTGATCTGGCCCGGACCGTGCCAGGTGATCTTGCCGCCGCGGTCGACGTCGATGACGGGCGTGCCGTCGTTGGGCCGCTCCTGCGGCTCGGTGCGCTTGCCCGCGGTGTAGACGGCGCGGTGCTCGAGGAGGTAGACGGTGTCGGGCTCCTCACCCGCGACGACCTTCGCGTGGGTGTCGCGCTGGACCTGCCACGCCTGCTCGTAGTCGACGAAGTCGGGGTCGAGACCGAGGTGGACGAAGCGCATGCGGCCACCCTACGCCGGGCGGCATACGATGCCGGAATGCCTGCCACCGAACCGTCCCCGTCCACCCCGCTGCGTGTCGGACTCGTCGGCTACGGCTCGGCCGGCCGGGGCATCCACGCACCGCTCATCGGGCGCGCCGGGCTCGCGGTGGCAGCCGTCTCGACGTCGAACGTGACCCGTGCCGACGGGGTGCGGGCCGACCTCCCGGGCGCCGAGGTCGTCCCCGACCTCGAGACCCTCCTCGGGATCGACGGCCTCGACCTCGTCGTCCTCGCGTCCCCGAGCGGCGTGCACGCCGAGCAGGCCGAGCGCGTCATCGAGGCGGGCATCCCGCTCGTCGTCGACAAGCCGCTCGCCGTGGACGCGAGCCGTGCCCTCGACGTCGTCGACCTCGCCGCCCACCACGGCGTGCCCCTCACGGTCTTCAACAACCGGCGCTTCGACCCCGAGCTGGCCGCGCTGCGCATCGTGCGCGACGACGACCTCATCGGCGACATCTGGCGGGCCGAATACCGTTGGGATCGTTGGCGTCCCGTGCCCAAGCAGCGGTGGCGCGAGCAGGTCCCCGCCGAGGAGGGCGGCGGTCTGCTTCTCGACCTGCAGACCCACCTCGTCGACCAGGCAGTGCTCCTCCACGGTGAGGTCGAGTCGGTCTATGCCGAGGTCGACTCCCGCACGACCGTCGCCGACGACGACACGTTCCTCGCGTGCCGGCACACCTCGGGCGTCGTGAGCCACATCATGTCGAGCTCTGTCAACGGGGCTCCCGGGCCTCGCGCCCGCGTCAACGGCTCGGCGGGCTCCTTCGTCATCGGCCGCCAGGTCGACGACGTCAGCGCGTTCACCGAGTTCGAGAACGACGGCGAGGCCATCGGGTGGATCGTGCGGGGTGACGAGCGTGAGCCGGGACCCGTCGTGACGGACGCGGACCAGGCGAACTTCTACCGGGCCGTCGCGGCCGCCCTCGTCTCGTCGGACCCGCAGGCGACGATGCCGGTCGACCCGCGCGACGCCGTGCACGTGCTCGCCGTCGTCGACGCCGCCCGGATCAGCGCCCGGGACCGCCGGGTCGTCGACGTCGTGACACCCGGCCAGACCCCCTGACGGCGAGCCCGGCACCGGCCGGGGGCGTATGCCGGGTGGCCCGGTCCGTCGTCGGTGCGGTCCTCGTCGGGACCCTGTGGACGACGCGCCCGCGGCCGGGCGCGGCGCTGCTTGCATGGTGCGGTGACCGAGCACGAGCGAGAGACGCGATCGGACCAGCCGGCGGAGCTGCCGGCGGAGCGGCCCCACGTCCCGGGGCACCGCGTCGACGCCGTCATCGGGACGGGTGCGTCGGCGGTCGTGTGGTCGGGGGCCGACGCGACGGGACGCCGGGTGGCGATCAAGGTGCCACACCTCGTCCGCGACGAGCTCGACCGGCAGCAGTCCCTCGCCGAGCAGCAGGTGCTGCTGGCCGTGCAGCACGACCACCTCGTCCCGCTCCGGTCGGTCGTGCCCCTCGCCGACGGTCGCGAGGCGCTCGTCTTCGACCTCGTCACGGGGGCTCCGCTGTCCGCGATGGTGCGCAGTCGCGGCCACCTGCGCGCAGGCGAGGTCGTCACCGTCCTGACGCCGGTCTGCGAGGCCGTCGCCCACCTCCATGCGGCGGGCGGCGTGCACGCCGACATCTCACCGTCCAACGTCACCCTGACCGGCGACGGACGCCCCGTCCTGCTCGACCTCGGCGCCGTGCGGGTGCCCGGTCGCGACCCCGGAGCGGTGCACGGCACCACCGGCTACATCGCTCCTGAGGTGCTCCTCGGAGCGGCGCCGGACGAGTTCTCCGACGTCTACGCCCTTGGTGCCGTCGCGTGGTTCTGCCTCACGGGCAACGGTGCGCCGGACACGATGGTGCGGCTCGACGAGGAGATCATCGTCAGCCACGTCGGACCCGAGCTCGCGGCGGTCGTCGCGGCAGCCATCGACCCCGACCCGGGCCGCCGTCCGGGTGCGGCCGAGCTCGCCGGCCTCTTCTTCGACGCCGTCCCGGCCGAGCCCGTCGAGGTCGTCGTCGGGGCCGACCAGGCTTCGGCGCTGACCCACCGGCTCCGGGCCGAGGCCGGGCGCGAGCCGGCACCCGGACCGCAGGATCCCCGGAGGTGGCCCCGACGGGCCGTCACCGCCGCGCTCGTCGCGGTGCCGCTGATGGCCGCCGCAGGATGGGCATGGGCGGCCCGGGATCCCGCGTCGCCGACGCCACCCTCGACCTCGTCGACCTCGTCGACCTCGCCGACCTCGTCGACCTCGTCGACGCCGACGACACCGGCCGTTCCGACGTCATCGCCGGCTTCCGGCGTCAGCGCGGGGGAGCGGGTGCTGCGCGACGCCGAGAGCCCCGCGGCCAGGCCGGAGGAGCTGCTGCAGACCCTGAGCGACCGGCGGTCGGCCGCGCTCGTCGGGCGAGACGCGACGGCACTGGCACGCATCCACGCGCCCGGATCACCGAGCCTCTCGAGCGACCGGGCCCTGGTCTCCGGGCTCGTCGGCGCCCGGACGCGCTGGGAGGGGCTGCGGCTCGAGGTCGCCGAAGCGGCCTTCGTGACGGGGACGCCGACGGAGGCGGTCGTGCGCGCCCGGGTCGACTGGACGGCATACGTCGTCGTCACCGGGGGTGGTGCACGACTCGCGCGACCGGCGGACGTCGGTCGTCAGCTCGACTTCCGGCTCACGCGCGGCTCCGAGGGGTGGCGGATCAGCGCGATCAGCGCTTCACCAGCCACCTGACCGCCACGTCGAGATCGGGGTGCTCGAAGGTGAAGCCGGCCGCGAGCAGGGCTTCGGGCTCGACCCGCTGGCTCGCGACGACGTAGTCGGCGAACTCTCCGATGACGGCGCGGAGGGCGAAGCGGGGTGCGGGGACGAAGGCCGGGCGTGACAGCGCTGAACCGATGGCCGACGCAATCTCACCCTGTCGGACGACTCCCGGCGCGACGAGGTTGAACGGACCGACGAGCTCCGGACCGTCGACGAGGTGCAGGATCGCGCGGACCTCGTCGACGAGGGTGATCCACGGCCACCACTCGCGCCCCGATCCCATCGGGCCGCCGAGGCCGAGCCGGCCGAGCCGGACGACCTGCTCGAACGCGCCGCCCTCAGGAGCCATGACGAGCCCGGTTCGGGCGAAGGCGACGGGCAGGCCGGCCCGGATGGCGGGCTCGGCCGCGCCCTCCCACCGCACGACGACGCCGGACAGGAAGTCCCGACCCGGCTCGCTCGTCTCGGGCAGGTGCTCCTCGCCCCGGTCACCGTAGTAGCCGACCGCCGACGCGTTGACGAGGCGGACGGACTCGCCGGTGCGGTCGCGATGGGCGACCAGGGCCTGCGCCACCGTGCCCGTCGCGTCCGTGCGTGAGCGTTCGACCTCACGCTTGTGCTCGGCGTTCCACCGACGGTCGCCGATGCCGACGCCGGCGAGGTTGACGACCGCGTCGAGCCCGTCGAGCGCCCCCACGGCGAGACGGCCGCGGGTGGGGTCCCACTGGATCTCGTCCGGGGCGGAGGGGGCGTGGCGCACGAGGCGCACGACCTCGTCGCCGCGTTCGTCGAGCGCACGACGAAGCGCGCCGCCGATCAGGCCGGACGAGCCGGTGACGGCGACGCGCTTCGTCATGGGGTGCTCCTCATGCAGGGACCTCAGGCCTCGAACTGGCCCTCTTCGAGCCTGGCCTTCATCGTGCCGAGGAACCGAGCGGCGTCTGCCCCGTCGACGATGCGGTGGTCGTAGGACAGCGCGAGGTACATCATCGAACGGATCGCGATGGTCTCGCCGCCGTCGGCGTCCGTGACGACGACGGGCCGCTTGACGATCGCCCCGGTGCCGAGGATGGCGACCTGCGGCTGGTTGATGATCGGCGTGTCGAAGAGCGCGCCGCGGCTGCCGGTGTTGGTGATGGTGAAGGTGCCACCGGCCAGGTCGTCAGGCGTGATCTTGTTGTTGCGCGTGCGCGCGGCGACGTCGGCGATCGCCCGGGCGAGCCCGGCGATGTTGAGGTCACCGGCGTTCTTGACGACCGGGACGATGAGGCCCTTCTCGGTGTCGACGGCGATCGAGAGGTTCTCGCTGCCGTGGTAGACGACCTCGTCGCCCTCGATGCTGGCGTTGACCATCGGGTGCGCCTTGAGCGCCTCGGTGGCGGCCAGGGCGAGGAACGGCAGGAAGCTGAGCTTCGTGCCCTCCCGTGCCTCGAAGTCGCTCTTGACCTTGGCGCGCAGGCGCGCCACCTTCGTGAGGTCGACCTCCACGACGGTCGTCAGCTGGGCCGAGACCTGGAGCGACTCGACCATGCGGGTCGCAATGACCTTGCGCAGGCGCGTCATCTTCTCGCGGGTGCCGCGCTTCGGCGAGACCGACGCTGCAGCGGTCGAAGCACCCGACGGGGCGGATGCCGCGGGGGCGGCGGGCGCAGCGGCCTGGGCTGCAGGAGCAGGAGCCGGGGCCTTGGCGGCCTCGGCGGCATCGAGCACGTCCTGCTTGCGGATCCGACCGCCGACGCCCGTGCCGGTGATCGACCCGAGGTCGACACCGTGCTGGTTCGCGAGCTTGCGTACGAGCGGCGTGACGTAGGCCGCGGCGTCGTCGCGCGACGGCGTGTCAGCCGATGCTGCCGGTGCGGCGGCCTCGGGGGACTGCTGGGCGGGGGCGCGCTCGGCGTCGGCCGGCTTGCCGGCAGCCTCCTGCGTCGCCTCCTCCGGCTGCTCCTGGGCCGGAGCCTTCGGTGCCTCGGCGGCGGGCTCCGGTGCCTTCTCCGGCTCGGGCTCGGGCGCCTGCGCGGACTCGGGCGCCTTCTCCGGCTCGGGCTCGGGTGCCTGCTCGGGCTCGGCGGCCGCGGCGGACGGGCCACCGCCGATGACGGCGAGGTCGGCGCCGACGGGCACGGTGTCGTCCTCCTGGACGAGGATCGTGGTCAGGGTGCCGGCGACGGGCGAGGGGATCTCGGTGTCGACCTTGTCGGTCGAGACCTCGAGGAGCGGCTCGTCGACGGCGACCTCGTCGCCCTCCGACTTGAGCCAGCGGGTGACAGTGCCCTCGGTGACGGACTCGCCGAGGGCCGGCATCGTCACGGTCTGGCCCTCGCCACCGCCGGACGACGACACAGCCGCCTGGGGTGCCTCGGCCTGCTCGGCCTCGGGCTCGCTCGTCGCGGGCTGCGGCTCCTGCTCGGTGCTCGGTGCCTCAGGCGCCGGAGCGGCCTGCTCGGGCTCGGGGGCAGACTCGGCGGCCGGGGCGTCGCCACCGGACGCGGGGGCCTCACCGTCACCGATGACGGCGAGGTCGGCGCCGACGGGAACGGTGTCGTCCTCCTGGGCGAGGATCTCCTGGAGGGTGCCCGCCACGGGGGAGGGGATCTCGGTGTCGACCTTGTCGGTCGAGACCTCGAGCAGCGGCTCGTCGACCTCGACGCGGTCACCGACGTTCTTCAGCCAGCGGGTGACGGTCCCCTCGGTGACTGACTCACCCAGGGCCGGCATGGTCACGCGTTCTGACATGACGTGTTTTCTCCTCTTCCCAGTTTCTGGCTCAAGCGTGTGCGTGCAGGGGCTTACCCGCCAAGGCCAAGTGTGCCTCGCCGAGCGCCTCGTTCTGTGTGGGGTGCGCGTGGATGAGACCGGCGACGTCCTCCGGGTGCGCCTCCCAGTTGACGATGAGCTGTGCCTCGCCGATCTGCTCGCCCATCCGGGCGCCGATCATGTGGACGCCGACGACGGGTCCGTCGACCTGGCGAACGAGCTTGACGAAGCCCTGGGTGCCGAGGATCTGGGACTTGCCGTTGCCGCCGAGGTTGTACTCGTACGTCGCGACGTCGCCGTGCTTCTCACGCGCCTGGGCCTCGGTGAGGCCGACGCTGGCGATCTCGGGGTCGCAGTACGTGACGCGGGGGATGCCCGACTCGTCGATGGCGGCGGGTGCGAGTCCTGCGATCTCCTCGGCGACGAAGATGCCCTGGGCGAAGCCGCGGTGCGCGAGCTGGAGGCCGGGCACGATGTCACCGACGGCGTAGACGCCCGGGGCGCTGGTGCGCAGCCGCTCGTCCGTGGGCACGAAGCCGCGGTCGACGGTGACGCCGGCAGCTTCGTAGCCCAGGCCCTCGGTGACCGGGCCGCGCCCGACCGCGACGAGGAGCAGGTCGGCCTCGATGGTCTCACCGGACTCGAGCGACACCGTGACGACGTCGCCCTGCTGGGTCGCGCCGGCGAAGCGGACCCCGGTCTTGAAACCGATCTTGCGCTTGCGGAAGGAGCGCTCGAGCTGCTTGCTGATGGCTTCGTCCTCGGCCGCGACGAGACGCGGGAGCGCCTCGACGATCGTCACCTCGGCGCCGAAGCTCTTGAAGACGGAGGCGAACTCGACGCCGATGACACCGCCACCGAGCACGACGACCCGGGCCGGCACGTGGTCGATGGCGAGGGCCTGCTCGCTCGTCATGATGCGGCCGCCGATCTCGAGCCCGGGGAGCGACTTCGCGTAGCTGCCCGTGGCGAGCACGACGTTTCGACCGATGATGCGACGGTCGCCGACGACGACGGTGCGGGGCCCGTCGAGGACGCCCGCTCCTTCGACGTAGTCGATCTTCGCGGCCTTGACGAGACCTTGCAGCCCCTTGTGGAGGCGGCTGACGACGCCGTCCTTGTAGGCGTTGACGCCCGACATGTCGACGGACTCGAAAGTCGTCTTGACGCCGAAGGACGCGCCCTCGCGGGCGACGTCGGCGACCTCGGCGGCGTGGAGCAGCGCCTTGGTCGGGATGCAGCCCTGGTGCAGGCACGTGCCGCCCAGACGCCCCTTCTCCACGAGCGCCACGGAGAGCCCCAGCTCTGCCGACCGCAGGGCACAGGCGTAGCCGCCGGACCCTCCACCGAGAATGACGACGTCGTAGTCGCCTGCGGCACCAGCCGGCATGTGCATGTGCTCCTTCGGGTGAATCCCCTGTTCCCGCCGTCGTGCAGCAGGAGTCCGCGGACGTTCTGGCGTACGCGTGGGTGGGCGTACGGGTGGGCGTGCAACAGCATCTTGTCATTGATCGGATGAGACGTCACAGGCAGGTCACGCCTCCCGGCGCGCTGTGGCGGTGGGTACGGGTCGACCCCGTACAGTGCCGCCATGGGCTGGTTCTCACGACGCGGCCGCCGCAAGGGCAATCCCTTTCCCGGCCGGTCCGACGGGCCGCAGATGGAGATCGACCGGAAGGCGGTCGAGCAGCACCTGCGCGCGTTCGTCGAGTCCCGGCTCGGTGTCGAGGCCTACGTCGAGCCCGCCACGAGTGTCACCCCGACGACCATCGTGCTCATCGCGTGGGACGGCGAGTGGACGCGTCGCGCCGTGCCGTCCCCCAAGGACGGCTTCGAGGTGAGCCAGAAGCTCGGCGTCCCCGTCTACGACGTCAACAAGACGGGCTATCCCAACCGCATGCGCGAGTGGAGCAAGCGCCGACGTCAGGGTGACGCCTGACCCGGCGACACGGCATACGACCTCGTGGTCGGTTGCCGGGCAAAAGAGGTGGACCGGGCCCCGGTTCGCTGACAGGGTGAAAAGCGTTCAGTCCGTGCCGGATTCGGCGCCACAGCACACAGGAGGTTCTCGAATGTCGAAGCAGGATGGCGAATCCAGCGGTCCGAGCGAGGAGATGAAGGCCAAGTTCCGTGCGGCGCTCGACAAGAAGCACGCCCATGGTGGCAAGGACGTCTCCGACGACCACGACCGCACCAAGGTGCACGGTGCACACGGCCCCGCCAAGGCCCAGCAGATGTTCCGTCGCAAGTCCGGCGGCTGACCTCAGCCGCACACGCCGAGAGGCCCCGCTCCGTCACGGAACGGGGCCTCTCGCACGTCGGCGTCAGACGTAGGACTCGGCCAGCCCCACGAGGGTGCGCACACCGAAGCCGGTGCCGCCCTTGGGCCAGTAGCCCGTCGGTGCCTTGTCGTTGTAGGCCGGGCCCGCGATGTCGAGGTGGCTCCACGGGATGCCCTCGCCGACGAACTCGCTGAGGAAGAGACCGGCGGTCAGCATGCCGCCCTCGGCGCCGCCCTTGTGCGCGAGGTCGGCGTTGATCGAGTCGAGGCCCGGACGCAGCTCGGTCGGCAACGGCATCGGCCACATGGCCTCACCGACCGCCGACGCCGCGTCGAGCACTCGGGTGCGGAAGTCGTCGTCGTTGCCCATGACAGCTGCCGTGTTGGCGAGCGCGACGACCTGCGCACCGGTGAGGGTGGCGATGTCGACGATGGCGTCGGGCTTGGTCTCCGAGGCCAGCGCGATGCAGTCACCGAGGACCATGCGGCCCTCGGCGTCGGTGTTGAGCACCTCGACGGTCGTCCCACCCCGCATCGTCACGACGTCGCTCGGGCGCTGCGCCGTGGAGCTCGGCATGTTCTCGGCCAGGCCGAGGTAGCCGGTGACGGCGATCGGCAGACCGAGCTCGGCGATGGCGAGGACGGCACCGGCGACGGCGGCCGCACCGGCCATGTCGCACTTCATCGTCAGCATCCCGTTGGCCGGCTTGATGCAGAGACCGCCCGAGTCGAAGGTGATGCCCTTGCCGACGAAGGCGATCGACGCCTTGGGACGCGTCGGGGTGTAGCTGAGGACGGCGATCCGCGGCTCGTTGGCCGAGCCCTGGCCGACGCCCACGGTGCCCCCGAAGCTGCCGGCCCGCAGCGCCTTCATGTCGTAGGACTTGAGCTTGACCTTGGTGCCCTTGACGCGGTCGGCGAGCGAGTCGACGAAGGTCTCCGGGTAGAGCAGGTTCGGCGGGAGGTTGACGAGGTCGCGCGTGTAGGCCACGGCCTCGCCGAGCGCGGCGGCGCGCTTCACCGCGCGACGAGAGGCGGCGTCGGCCGGGCCGACGAGGGCGACCGCCCCGACGGCGTCGGTGCTCCGCGTGCCCGCCTTGGACACGGCATACGCCCCGAGGGCCACTCCCTCGGCGACGGCGGAGACGATCTCGACCGACGTACCGGGCACGACGACCGCGACCTTCTTCTTGCGGCTCAGGCTGCGGATCGCGCCACCGAAGCCCTTGCGGACGTCCTCGAGGGCGGACGGGTCGCCGGACAGCTGCCCGACACCGGCGAGCACGACGAGCTTGGCGGCGACGTCCGGCACGCCCGCGAGGGTCGTGACCTCGCCGACCTTGCCGGCGAGCTCGAGGTCGGTGACGACGGACTTGAGGTGGGCGACGGTCTTGCGGGGGAGTCCGTGGCCGGGGGCCAGGGCGGCGCCGCCGTCACCGGGGACGAGCGCGACGACGAGCGCGTCGCCGGCCGTGTCGGCGGCCGAGCGGTTCGAAATGGTCAGGTTGGCCACGAAGGACTCCTTTGTCGAGGTGCTGACGGGCGCATGGTCGGAGCACGTCCAGAGGGGTGCGTCGGTGGTGCGTCGCTGGTGCACGGTCTCGTGCGCCGGTCGGCCTCACGACACCGCCGCGGGTGGCGGCGTTCGATGATATCGAGCGGAAGGGGTACGCCCGGCGGGCGGTAGGTTGGCGCCCATGACGACAGCGACGTCGGGGACGACCTCCCCGCTGACCTCACCCCTGCACGACCGCCACGTCGCCCTCGGAGCGAAGATGGCCGACTTCGGTGGCTGGGACATGCCGATCGAGTACCCCGGCGGCGGCGTCGTCGCCGAGCACACCGCGGTGCGCGAGCGTGTCGGCGTCTTCGACGTGAGCCACCTCGGCAAGGCCTCGGTGACGGGTCCCGGCGCGGCCGACTTCGTCAACGCGTGCCTGACCAACGACGTGCGCCGGATCCAGCCGGGCTCGGCGCAGTACACCCTGTGCTGCGACGAGGCGGGCGGCGTCGTCGACGACCTCATCGTCTACCTCAAGTCCGACGACGACGTCTTCCTCATCCCCAACGCGGCGAACACCGCCGAGGTCGTGCGGCGCCTGCAGGCCGCCGCACCGGAGGGCATCACCGTCACGAACCTGCACCGCGACTACGGCGTCATCGCCGTCCAGGGCACGAAGAGCGACGAGGTGCTCGAGTCCCTGGGGCTGCCGACCGGGCACGACTACATGTCCTTCGTCGAGGCGGACTGGCAGGGCCGTCCGGTCATCGTCTGCCGCACCGGCTACACCGGTGAGCGCGGCTACGAGCTCGTCCCGCTCTGGGACGACGCCCCGGCGCTCTGGGACGCCCTCGTGTCGGCGCTCGAGCCGTTCGACGGCAAGCCGTGCGGCCTCGGCGCGCGCGACACGCTCCGCACCGAGATGGGCTACCCGCTGCACGGACAGGACCTGTCGCTGCAGATCTCACCCGTCCAGGCACGAGCCGGCTGGGCCGTGGGCTGGAAGAAGGAGGCCTTCTGGGGCAAGCAGGCCCTCGAGGCCGAGCGTGCCAACCCGACGCGACTCATGAGGGGCCTGCTCGTGACCGGCCGCGGCATCCCCCGTGCCCACTGCACCGTGTCGCGGAAGGGCGCGGCGGCGGGCGAGGTCACCTCCGGCACCTTCTCGCCCACCCTCAAGCAGGGCATCGCCCTCGCGCTGCTGAACCCTGAGATCGCCGACGGCGAGACGGTGTCGATCGACGTGCGCGGTCGTGCCCTCGAGGCCACCGTGGTCAAGCCGCCGTTCGTCCAGGTGCAGGTCCGCGAGAGCTGAGTCCCGTCACCGACCACGTGTGCCGGGTGGCGCGCCTGACTGAGCCACCCGGCATACGTGGTGCGCGGGGTGCGGGTGTGGCTACTCGCGCAGGGAGAAGCGTCGTCGGCCGTGGCGGTCGAGGATGCTCGCGAGTCGTTCGCCGTCGAGGGCGTGGATCGTCAGGCCGTCGCGACCCTCCATCGTCTCGGCCTGGAGCATCGCGTTGAGGATGGCCTCGGCCGTGGCCTCGATGACGGCTCCGAACATCGCGTCGAAGTACTCGAGGGCGAGCATCTCGACCTGCATGCCGATCTCGGTGCGGGCGCCGGGACCCTGGTCGGGCATCCCGTGAGCGGCGGTCGAGAAGGCGATCATGAGGTCGCCGGAGTAGTTGTCACCGCGGGCGCCGAACTTCGCGATGCCGAGGCCGGCGCGCTGGGCGAGTCGGTTGAGCTGGTGGGGCAGCAGGGGCGCGTCCGTCGCGACGACGGCGAGCACCGACCCGGTGCCCGGTGGCGGCACCCGGGTGATCTCGGACATGCGCGGGAAGGGCACGACCTTCTTCGTCAGCACGTGCCCGATCGGCACGCCGTTGACCTCGAAGTGCTTGCGGTCGCCGTGGTTGGCCTGGACGAGGACGCCGACCGTGAAGTGGCGGTCGCCGAGGTCGACGACCCGCGATGCCGTGCCGGTGCCCCCCTTGAAGCCGTAGCACTGCGTGCCCGTGCCACCGCCGACGTTGCCCTCTGCGATGACGCCGGTGCCGGCGTCGTCGAAGGCGGCATGGACGTGCTCGCGAGTGACGTGCTGTCCGCTGATGTCGTTGAGGATGCCGTCCCACGTCTCGCCGACGACCGGCAGCATGATCGGCATGCGCCCGGGCACGCGGGTCTCGCGGGCGATGAGTGAGTCGCGCACGACGCCGACGCTGTCGGTGTTGGTCAGGGCGATGGGGCTCGAGAGCATGCCCGACTCGTGCAGCCACTCGAGGCCGGTCAGCTCTCCGAACCCGTTGAGCCGGTGGTAGCCGGCGAAGACCGGCTCGGTGGAGGCGCGGCCCCCGTGGGGGAGCACGACGGTGACGCCGGTGCGCACGGGGCCCTGCCCGACGGTCATCTCGCCCTCACCGTGGACGATCGTGCTGTAGCCGACCCGGACACCCTCGACGTCGGTGATCGCGTTGAGTGGACCCGAGCGCCCCGTCCCGATCTCGATCCCGACATCGGTGGCTCGCACGCGGTCTCCTCCTGGTCCACCCGCGAACCGGGAGAACCGGTGCTGCGGCTACGATCTGGCTTGTCGATCTGGCCTGTCACCGAGCGGTCGCCCCTCGCTGCCGAGCGGCACGACCCACGATGTCGAGAAGGGTAACCGCTTTTGTCTGACGCACGCGATCCGCTCCGCGCCCGCCTGGCGCTGGCCACGGGACGGTCGGCGGGGCGGCTCTCGCAGGCCCTCGGCAAGGGCTCCGGCTCCATGATCGGTGGCCGCCTCGCCCTCCGCGTCGACCCGCAGGTGCTCCGCGCCGTGGCCGGTGAGCGGCGCAGCATCCTCGTCACCGGGACGAACGGCAAGAGCACCGTGACGGCCCTCGTCGCTGCGGCGATCACGCCCGGCGGCGCGGTCGTGAGCAACACCACCGGCGCCAACATGACCGATGGCATCGTCACCGCGCTCTCCGCCGACCGCACGTCCGGGCTCGCAGCACTCGAGGTCGACGAGGTCTACCTCGAGCCCGTCGCACGCGGCACCCGGCCCAAGGCTGTCGTCGTGCTCAACAGCTCGCGCGAGTACACCCGCGGCGTGTCGCTCAAGAGCACGCTCGAGCACTGGCGCCGCACTGCTGCGGCCCTGCCCGACGACTGCGTCGCCATCGTCAACGTCGACGACCCCCTCGTCAGCTGGGCCTTCGAGACCGCGCCGCACCGCATCGGTGTCAGCGGTGGTCTGTACTGGCGCGGCGACGCCCTCATCTGCCCTGCCTGCGGTTCGGTCCAGGACTTCACCGACGACTCGTGGAGCTGCCCCGGCTGCCGGCGTTCGCGGCCCGAGCCCGACTGGAAGGTCGTGCCCGACGGGGACGGCTGGGCCGTCGAGCACGCCGGCCAGCGCACCCGGATCGAGGTCACGGTGCCCGGTCGCACCGGCCCGGTGGGTGGAGCCTTCGCCCTCGCGGCCGCCGACGCGCTCGGCGTCGACGTGACCGAGGCCGCCGAGCGCGTCAGCGCCGTCGCCGACGTCGACGGCCGCTACGCGCCCTACCGCCTCGGCGACCACGCGGCCCGCCTGCTCATGCTCAAGAACCCTGCCGGGTGGGCCGAGGCGATCGACGTCGCCGTCTCGACCGACCGGCCGCTCGTCGTGGCCGTCGACCCCTTCGGCCCCAAGGACACGGCCACGATGTGGGAGGCACCGTTCCAGCGTCTCGCGGGCGAGCGCGTCGCCGTCACGGGTGGACGCACGGCGGACGCCGTGGCGATCCTCGACGCGGCCGGTGTCGACGTCGTCGAAGCCCCTGACATCGAGTCGGCCGTCCGCGCGCACGCACCGGGCGAGGTGATGGTGGCCTGCAACTACCCGGCCTTCCGACGCATCTCCAAGCAGTTCCGAGGAGGCACCCATTGAGCAAGGCACTCACCGTTGCCACGCTCTTCCCGCTCGCCACGGTCGCCGCGGCCGACGAGGCCAACGCGAGTGCGCTCGTGCGCCGCGGGGCCGCGCGTGAGCTGTCAGTCGAGACGGTCACGGTCGACCGACCCGACTCCTTCGTCGAGGCCGACGTCTACCTCGTCGGCGGCACCGGACGGGGCGGCGTGGCGGCGCTCGTCGAGGCGCTGACCTCGACCGACCTCGCGGTACGGGTCTCGGACGGCGCGGTGCTGCTCGCCGTCGACGCCGGTCTCGACGCGATCGCGCGCTCGTGGGTCGACCCCGCCGGCGCTCGGCACCAGGGGCTCGGTCTCGCGCCGGTCACGATCCACTCCGCTCCCGAGGTCACCGGCACCGTCGTGACCCGGCCGGATGCCTCCCTCGACCTGCCCGCCCTCATCGGCTGGGAGGCCAACGACCTGCGCACGGTCCGCGAGGACGGCGCGCGCGCCCTCTTCACGCTCGAGGTCGGGTCGGGCAACCGCACCGACGACGCCGTCGGTGGCACGACCGAGGGCGTCCTCGCCGGGTCGGTCCTCGGCACTCGCCTGCACGGCCCGCTGCTGGCCCTCAACCCGGAGCTGGCCGATCTCGTGCTCGCCCGGGCGACCCACCGGTCCGAGCCGTGGCCCGAGCTCGAGTCCCCGGCGGTCGAACGCGCCCGCCGTGAGCGCATCGCCGAAGTGCGACGCGAGTCGCCGAAGACAGACTGGCGCAGTCGTCTGCCGGTACCCGTAGCGGCACGCCTCCGCGGCTGACCGACCCGCCGCCCTCAACCGTCGAGAAGCCACGACCGGCCGCCCCTCAACCGTCGAGAGGCCACGACCGGCCGCCCGGCAACCGTCGAGAGGCCACGACTGGCCGCCCCTCAACCGTCGAGAGGCCACGACCGGCCGCCCCTCAACCGTCGAGAGGGCACGACCCGCCGCCCGGCAACCGTCGAGAAGCCACGACCGGCCGCCTTTAGCGCCAGTCTGGCTCGTCCAAACGTGGCCCCTCGACATCAAGGATGCGGCCGAACGTGGCCTTTCGACGGGAGGGACCCGGCCGAACGTGGCCTTTCGACGGGAGGGACCCGGCCGAACGTGGCCTCTCGACGGTTACCGGTGGGGGAGGACCGTGACGACCACAGTGGCCGCGACGAGGCCGGCGGCGAGGGCGACCTCGATCGCAGCGCCGATGACGTCTCCCGTCACCCCACCCAGGCGTCGCACCGCGTGCCGTCGGGTCACGACCGCACCGGCCACCGTGACGAGCACGACGGCGACGGCGCCGAGGCCGGCGCTCCACGACGCCGCGCCGAGCACGCCCGACAGACCCGCGACCCCGAGGCCGGCCAGAAGGGCGACCGCGCCGACGAGCCCCAGCAGCTGCGCCCGGGACACGGTGCCGGCGACGCCCTGACCGAGCCCGTCAGCACGGGCCGGAGGTATGCCGTCCCGCGCGCACACCGCGCACGCGAGCCGGCTCGCCACGAGGGCCACGACGGCCAACGCCGTGCCGAGCGCCCCCGCGAGCAGGACGGCAAGGCAGGCGGCGTCGAGCAGGAGGGCCAGGACGACCGCCGCAGCACCGGCCGGGCCGGTGTCGCCGCGTCGCATGACCTCGAGCGACCGCGCGGGGTCGTGCCCGGAGGTGAGGCCGTCGGCGAGGTCCGCGAGCCCGTCGAGGTGCAGCGCCCGCGACAGCAGCGCCGTGACGACGATGGCCAGCACGGCCACGACGCCGGCGGGAGCCCACCCCGTCGACGCCACCGTGCCCAAGACGACCCAGGCGAGGAGCGCGGGCGCCGTCGTCGTCGGTGCGAGCAGCATGGCGCGGCCGAGCACGACGGCGGTGACGTGCTCCGGGCGCCCGACGGGAAGCGCGGTGAAGGTGCCGAACGCCAGACGCCAGGCGTCACGCATCGAGCGTCCTCGGCCGGGGTTCGCGGGGCACGACAGGGGCGTCGCTGAGGTCGACGACGCGTCCGGCGACGACGAGATGCACGCGCGACGCCACCGTCGCGACGAGGGCGTTGAGGCGGCCCAGCTCGTCCTGGAAGAGACGTCCGGAGGCTGTCGTCGCCACGAGCGACCACCCGACCTCGTTCGTCACGATGACGACGGGCACCCTTGTGGCGCAGAGCGACTCGACGAGCCGATCGCCCTCGCGGCGCACGGCGTCGGCCGCGGCCACGAGGTCGTCCCACCCGGCGTCGTCGACGAGGGCCGTGAGCCAGGTGCCGAGGCAGTCGACGAGGACCGGCCCGGTGGCGGCGTCGATCACACCGGCGACGTCCGTCGTCTCGAGGGTCCGCCACGTCTCGGGTCGGCGGGTCCGGTGGCCCTCGACGCGCCGGCTCCACTCCGGGTCGGACGCATCGGCCCGGCGCCCGGTCGCGACGTAGGTGACGTCCTCGTGGTCCGCGACGAGGTCCTCGGCGTGGCGGCTCTTACCACTGCGCACGGGCCCCGTGACGAGGGTCGTCGTGCGGGCTGCGTGCGGGTGGCTCACCGGGTGCCCCCGGCGCCCTGCAGCGGTGACTCGGCGTCGGCGCCCGCTGCCCGTGTCGGCTCGAAGACGACCGGCACCCCGAAGGCCGCCCGTCGGGCGCCGCGGCGGAAGACGCGGAGCAGTGCCGGACCGGCCAGCAGGACGAGGACCGCGTTGAGCACGCCCCGCGGCAGGTCCCACGCCAGGGACGTCGCGAGGTAGAAGAGGCCGTAGTGGGCGAGGTTCTCCGAGAGCGGCGCTCCGGGGACGAAGCCCATCCCGATGGGCGCGTTGCTCCCGAGGAAGGGCCAGAACCAGAGGTTCATGAAGAGCCCGAAGGCAAGTCCCGTCACGAGGGCGTATGCGGCGAGGACCCACCGCTCGGTGCGCCCTCCCGCGCGGGCCGGCAGCAGACCCGCACCGAGCCCGATGCCGCCGGCGCAGATCATCTGGAAGGGCAGCCACGGGCCGACCCCGCCCGTCAGCAGGGCACCCGTCGTGACGGCGAGGGCGCCTGAGACGAAGCCGACCCCCGGCCCGAGCACGCGCCCGGCCACGATGACGACGAAGAACATCGGCTCGAGTCCCGCGGTGCCGGCGCTGAGCAGGCGCAGCCCACCGCCGGCCGCTGCGGCCACACCAAGGACGGCGATCGTCTTGGCGTCGAGGCGCCCGGCGGTGACCTCCGCGAGGCAGACGACCGCGAGCAGCCCGAGGAGCACGGCGAAGAGCCAGGGCGCGTCGTTGCCGTGGTCGCGCGCGAAGTCCCCGGTGACGAAGAAGGGCCACGTGAACGCGACCAGCCCGACGAGGCCGACCACCGCGACGGCGACGACCGCCGGCCAGCGCAGCGGAATGACCCGGCGCGCGGTCATGCGATCCTCGCAAGGGCGCCGGCGACCTCGGCCACGGTGAGCCAGGTCTGGGGGAGGAGCACCTTCGTCACCTGAGGGGCGAACGCCGGCGAGGACGCGAGGACCTCGCGTGCCGGGCCGTCGGTGACGACCTCACCATCGGCGAGGATGACGACACGGTCGGCGACCTCGGCCGCGAGCTCGACGTCGTGGGTGGCGAGCAGCACGGTCGTGCCCTGGGCCGCCAGTCCGGTGAGCATCTCGCCGAGCCGCTTCTTCGCGCCGTAGTCGAGGCCGCGCGTCGGCTCGTCGAGCAGGAGCACCTCGGGCGACCCCGAGAGGATGACGGCCAGGGCGAGCTCGAGCCGCTGGCCCTCGGAGAGGTCGCGCGGGTGGACCGCGGGGTCGATGCCTCCGGAGATGCGGTCGAGCAGGCCGCGGGCCGTGCCCGGGGCGGCGCCGAAGTCCGCGTCGGCCGCGGTGCACTCGGCCGCCACGGTGTCGGCGTAGAGGAGCAGCTCGGGCTGCTGCGGGACGAGCCCGACGGTGCGCACGCGCTCGCGGGCGGACCTCGCGTGCGGATCGACGCCTTCGGCCCCGACGCGCACCGTCCCGCCGACCAGCCGGTGCTGGGCCGCGATGGCGCCGAGGAGCGTCGACTTGCCCGCGCCGTTGCGGCCCATGAGGGTCGTCACCGAGCCGCGGGCCACTGCGAGGTCGACGCCGTCGAGGACGATCCGGCCGCCGCGCGAGACACGAAGGCGGTCGACGATGACCGCATCGGCGGGACCGATCACCCTGAGGTCTGCCACGGGGCGCGGTGTGCTCGTGCCGAGGGCATCGCGCAGGGCCGCCGCCTTGCGGCGCGCGTCGCGGATGGAGAGCGGCGTCGGCGACCACCCGACGAGGCGGGAGAGGCCGACGACGGGCGGGTAGATCTGGGAGCGGAGCATCGCCTCGGCGGGGTCGAGCAGCTCGGAAACGTGTCCTTCGTCGACGAGGACGACGCGGTCGGCGTGGTGCACGACGCGTTCGAGCCGGTGCTCGGCCAGCACGACGGTGACCCCGAGGTCATGCACGATGCGGTGGAGCGAGGCCAGGACCTCTTCTGCCGCAACGGGATCCAGCGCCGACGTCGGCTCGTCGAGCACGAGCACTCGAGGGCCGGCGGCGAAGAGTGCGGCGATCGCGACCCGCTGTTGCTGGCCACCCGAGAGGGTGCGCAACGCCCGCCCGCGCAGCGGCGTGAGCCCGAAGAGGTCGAGCGTCTCCTCGACGCGGCGGCGGATCGTCGTGGAGTCCAGACCCATCGTCTCCATGCCGTAGGCGACCTCGTCCTCGACGACGTCGGTGACGAAGGTCGAGGACGGGTTCTGCTCGACGAGGCCGACGACCGTCGCAAGGTCGCGAGGACGGTGCCCGGCCGTGTCGAGCCCGTCGACGGTGACGCGCCCGGTGAGCGTGCCGCCGCTGAAGTGCGGGACGAGCCCGTTGATGGTGCGCAGCAGGGTGGACTTGCCGCTGCCCGTGGGGCCGACGACGAGGACGAGCTCGCCCTCGGGGATCTCGAGCGTGACGTCGCGGAGGCTGGGCGCAGGAGCGTCGGCATACTGCACCGACACGTGCTCGAAGGTGATCACGGTGCGACCTCCCGGGGACGGGGCGACAGCCAGGCGGGGGTGGCGGCCACGAGCAGCGCGAGGACCGCGATGAGCGGCACGGCAGGCAGCTCGGCCCGCTGGCTCGGCACGATGCCCTCCCATCCCTGCACCGAACCGACGACGAGAACCGCGCCGGGCACGGCGCCCGCGACGACCGTCACGGTCTCGGTCCACGTCCAGCGGTCGCGCCGGTGACCCGACCGGGGATCGCGCGACGCACCGACGAGCAGGCTCGAGCCGGCGAGGAGCGTGCCGAGCACGAGGACGGGCAGCCCGAGCACCCCGCCGGCGGAGGAGTCGAGGAGACCGTAGAGACCGGCGAGGACGCCGACGAGGCCGGCGAGGGCGAGCCCCGTCGCGGTCCGACGGCTCGTCGTCGTGGAGCGGACGGCGCGACCGTAGCCCCGGGACTCCATCGACGCCGCCAGCCCGAGCGACCGCTCGAAGGCCGTCTCGAGCACGGGTACGGTGAGCCGCGCCATCTCGCGCAGGCCGCGGCCGTCGCGACCGCGCAGCGTACGCGCCGCGCGCACCTCGCGGGCGTCGGTCAGCAGCTGCGGTGCGAATGTCAGCCCTACGACGACGGCCGTGCCGACGTCGTAGAGCGTGGCGGGCAGATATCTCAGCAGGCGACGCGGGCTCGCCAACGCGTTGGCGGCACCGAGGCACGCGAGGACCGCGGCGAGGCGCAGGGCGTCGTAGGCGGCATACAGCAGGGACTCGAGCGTCACCGTCCCGCCGACGCGCACGCCCGCCGCCCAGTCCGGCAACGGCACGCTCGGCAGGGTCAGGACGACGGTCTCACCGACGATGCCGTTGCCGAGCAGGGCCGTCATGACGATGCGGAACGCGACGACAGCGGCGCCGATGGCGAGGAAGGCGGGCAGCGGGTTGACCGTTGCCGGGTCGTGGCGCTCGTCGACGACGAGCAGGCAGACCCCGATGACGAGCAGCAGCAGCACCGGGTCGGTCGTGCGCGACGCAGCGGTGGCCAGGCCCAGCCCCCACAGCCACCAGGCTGCGGGGTGCTGGAGCCGGGCCTTGCGCTGGAGTCGCGCCACGCTCGTCGTGGCTCCTCAGCCGTCCTGGCGGGCGCGCGACCGCGAGCGCGCGAGCAGGTAGCCGATGAGCGCGAGGAGGACGAGGCCCGCGATGACGTATGCCGCAACGGTCCCACCCGACGTACCGGACGTGGGCACAGCGGCGACGTCGGTGCCAGAGGCAGCCGGGGTCGAGGCCGACGCGGACGGTGTGGCCGCCGGAGCCGCGATGGTCACCGGCTGGTCGGCTGCCTTCGCCTCGGGGCTGACCTCCTTGACGGCACCGCCGCAGTCGCTCGTGGGGTAGCCGTCGACGCCGCAGACGAGGCCTTTCTCCGTGCGCACGTCACCCGCGACGGCGAGCACCGTGGCGCTCGTGGCGTCCGTCGCGACGACCGCGCACAGGGCCTTGGGCTCGGGCGGCGTGGCGCCGTCGGCGGCATCGGCCGGGCGGCCGAAGTCGACGACGAGGCCGACGCGCTTCTTGCCCGACACGGCCGCAGTGGTGCCACAGACCTGCTCGAACGTGAGGACGGCGCGCGGGTAGCGCGTCGAGGCCTCGTCGGCGACCGCGAAGCGCCAGCCGTCGACGCTGCCGTCCTTGGGGGTCGTCTGGTCCGGGCCCTTCTGCGCGAAGGTCCAGGCGCCGTCCGAGAGCTGGTAGAAGCCCCAGTAGCGGTACGCGGCGGCGTGGGCCGGGGCGATGGTGAGGGCCGAGAGGCAGGCGGCGACGAGCGCGGCGAGCACGACTCGGAGCGGGGCACGACGGACAGGGGACACGGTTTCCTCCTCGCGGTGGGACACCATGTCGGGTCTGCTGGCTGCTGCCGGCCCGGCGGGGTGACTCCGGTCCGCATTCCACGACAGACTGACAAAGGAGCCGGTGGGACGCGGGTTTTCCGGCTGGTCACCCCGGGCCGCACTGCGGCTGGAGATGGCATCACGGTTGCGGGTCAGCGCCGGAGTCACACCGGCTTGCCCCATCGTCCTTCGGTTAGGCGAACCGTCGCACGCGGGGCCTCCGCCCGTCAAACGGCGTGCCAACTAGGGTGGCCGCATGAGTGCTGACTGGTCCTGGCTGTTCCTCGATGCGCACGGCAACCCGGTGGAGGGCGAGGGGGTGTCGACCTCGGGGTTCCCCACCCAGAGCGACGCCGAGAGCTACCTGGGGGAGTCGTGGCGCGAGCTGCTCGACGCGGGCGTCGAGGCGGTCACCCTGCGCGAGAACGAGACCGTCGTCTACGGCCCGATGAGCCTGCGGGCCGCGGAGT
Organism: Terrabacter sp. Ter38; assembly: GCF_024519435.1. GTDB lineage: Bacteria > Actinomycetota > Actinomycetes > Actinomycetales > Dermatophilaceae > Terrabacter. Next base: position 204,509 of record NZ_JALJRZ010000001.1, on the reverse strand, counting down.
GAGCGCGTCGCACGGCGCCGGCAGCCCGTCGGACAGGGCGTTGTCGGCGGGGCTCGAGCGCGACCTGCTCGCCCGGGTCGTCACGGCTCAGCGCGCCTGGCGCTCGCCCGGCGTCAGCGTCGGCGTCGTGCGCGACGGCGCGCTCGTCTGGTCGGCGCACGTGGGGTCCGCCCGGCTGGGGTCGCAGCCCGTGCTTGCCACGGACGACACGCAGTTCATGATCGGCTCGGTGACGAAGACGTTCACGGCCCTGACCGTCATGTCGCTGCGCGACGAGGGCCTGCTCGCCCTCGACGACGCGCTCGAGACGTACGTGCCGGGGACGAAGCACGCACGGGTCCCGCTGCGGCAGATGCTCGCCCACGCCTCTGGCCTGCAGCGCGAGCCGGTCGGCAACATCTGGGAGAGTCTCGTGGCCCCCGAGCGCGACGAGTTCCTCGCCGGGGTCGAGGAGGCGGAGCAGGTGCTGCCCGCCCACCACGCCTTCCACTACTCGAACCTCGCGTACGGCCTCCTCGGCCAGGTGGTCGAACGCGTCACGGGCCGGGACTGGGAGCACGTCGTCCGGGAGCGGGTGCTCGATCCGCTCGGGATGGACCGCACCGGCCTGACGCCCGCCGACGACCGGGCACTCGGCTACCAGGTCGACCCCTACGCCGGCACCGCGAGCGAGGAGCCGCTCTTCACGCTCAACGCGACGGCACCGCTGGGCGGCCTGTGGTCGACCGTCGCCGACATGGCGCGCTATGCCGCCTACGTCGCGAGCCCCGACGACCGGGTCGTGCGGCCCGAGACCGTGGACGAGATGTGCCGGCCGATCATCATGACCGACGTCGACGGCTGGAGCGGGGCCTACGGCCTCGGCTTCGGCATGGGCCGCCGCGGCGACCGGGTCTACGTCGGCCACGGCGGCGCGATGCCGGGCTTCCTCACCGGCCTGCGGGTCCGTCGCACGGACGGTGTCGGCGCGATCGTCTTCGCCAACGCCACCTCCGGCGCTCTGACGCTCGGACTCGCGACCGACCTCGTCGAGGCCGTCGTCGACGCCGAGCCGACACTGACCTCAGCGTGGGTGCCTGAGACGGAACAGCCCACCCTGACCGAGCTCCTCGGACTGTGGTGGTCGGAGGGGTCGCCGATCACGTTCTTCGTGCGCGGTGGCGAGCTGTGGTCCCGGCTCGCCGACGACGAACCGCTGTCCGAGACGCGGTATGCCGCTGAGGGCACCGACCGCTTCCGCGCCGTGTCGGGCCGGGAGCGCGGCGAGGTGCTCGAGGTCGTACGTGCCGACGACGGGTCCGTCGACAAGCTCTACTTCGCGACGTATGCCGTGACGCGGGCGCCGCTGGCGTTCGCCGACCTGCAGGGCTGACCGAGGCGGTCGGCCTCACCCCGTCCGACCCCGCAAGCGCTGGTCAGGCGGGGTGCTCGCCGCGGGCGACCCGCGGCTTGGGCATCCGCGTACGGCGCATCTGGAAGGCGCGCATGATGGCGTACCACGCGTCGCCCTTCTCGGCGCCGCCGAACCTGTCGTCCATCCTGCGGCGCGTGCGGCGCCACATGAGGAGGGCGTCGCCGATGGCCACGAGGATGAGGCCGTAGACGAGGACGAAGACGAGCAGCAGTGCCCAGTTCGTGCGGACGAAGCTGAGCAGCAGCACGATGAGCATGATCGGCAGCATGAACTCGCCGATGTTCCAGCGGGCGTCGACCGTGTCGCGGATGAACCGGCGACGGGGGCCCTTGTCGCGGGCGGGGAGGTACTTCTCGTCACCCGTCATCATTCCGGCGCGCTGCTTGGCCATCGCCTCGCGGCGGGCCGTCTTGTCCTGCTTCGTCGCGGCCTTGCGGTCGGTGACGATGAGGGGACGCTTGTTGAGGGCCTCCTGCTCGCGCCGCTTCGGCGTGGGCCGGTTCTTCGCCCCGGGGCGTGCCGACGCGTCGGTCGAGGCCGTGGGTGCGAGGTCGTCGTTGAGGGTCTTCTTGCGTCCGAACACGAGGACACTCTAAGCCGAAGGGCGTCCTGGGCCCGCATCGCGCCGCGGGCCACCCGGCGCCCGACCCCCGGCGGTCAGGCCCCGGGCGTCGTCCGGAGCGGGACGAAGCGGTAGCGCCCGTGCCGGCTCGTCACCAGCGTGCCCTGGTCGCGCACGACGAGCGTCATGGCGCCGGCGACAGGAAGGACGAGCCGCCCGGGGTCGCCGAGCTGGTCGACGAGCGGCTGGGGCAGGGTCTGCGCCTCGGCGGACACGAGGATCCGGTCCCAGGGGCCGCGGTCCGGGGCGCCGAGCACCCCGGGGGCGGCCTCGCGGATCTCCGCCCACGGCATCCGGGCGGTGGTGAGGTTCGCGGCACCCCATCGCGCCAGGGCGGGCTCGAGCTCGACGCCGACGACCTCGCCGGTGGGCCCGGTGAGGTGGGCGAGCAGGGCGGTCGTCCATCCGGAGCCCGAGCCGACGTCGAGGACGCGCTGCCCGGGCCGCACGTCGAGCAGGCGCAACATGTCGGCGACCGTCCGCGGCTGGGAGTTCGTCTGCCCGTGCCCGATGAGGATGGGGCCGTCGTGACCCGCGCGGGACCGGGCGCCGCGGGGCAGGAAGCCGACCCGGGGCACGGCGGCGAAGGCCTGCTGCACCCGGTCGACGGCGTCCATGGGTCGAGCCAAGCACGCCCCGGTCCGGACGTCAGCCCCGGAGCCCGTCGTCACCGGCGCGGACGGCTGGAGTCAGGCCGGGCGGCGGCCGATGACGTGCACGAGGGTGCCCAGGGCGCGGTAGGGGTCGGTCGAGCCGAGCCGTTCCTCGACGTCGAGCAGCGTCGCCAGCTCGTCGCCCGTGGGTGCGGGCTCGTCCACCCTGACGTCGTCGCTCGCGACGCGGATGCCGTACCACGCGACGAGCTCGAGGCCCGCAGCCTCGCAGTCGGCCGTCAGCGAGGAGAGCGTGTCGGCACGCGCGTCGACGCCGATCTCGTTGCGGTAGCGGGCATCCCGCCCCTGATCGGCTGCGCGGCTCGTCTCGTCGAGCATCGCCAGGGCAGCGGACCAGTCATGCCGGAGGGCCGGGCGCCAGGCCATGGCGTCGCCGTTGCGGGCCGCGATCGACACGATGCCGCCCGGAGCGACCCGGCGGGCCAGCCCGGCGACCGCGGCGCGGCTCTCGGGGAGGTACATGAGCACGCCGTGGCACATGACGACGTCGTATGCCGTCGGCCGCGTCACGCTCGCGAGCCTGGCGAGGTCGGTGGCCACGAGGGTCACGTGGCCGCGCTGCTCCGGGGTGAGCCCGGCGGCGGCCTGCTCGAAGGCGGCGCGCATGCGCCCGTCCGGCTCTACTGCGGTGACCGAGTGGCCGAGGCGGGCCAGGCGCAGAGCCTGCGTGCCCTGCCCGGCACCGACGTCGAGGACCCGGAGCGGTCCACGGGGCAGGTGCGCAGCGAGCTGTCTGGTGACCATCTCCTGGCGCACGACGTTGCGGAGGTTGCCCAGCCGCTCGAGCCAGGGGTCCTGCCCGGCGACGAAGGTGTTGTCTGCCATCGGCCGAACCTACCCACAGAGGATGACACCGGCCGAGGCCGGCACTGCCGGGGGGCGCCGAGGATGGTCCTCGCCTGCCTCGTGAGCCCGCCCTGGGCGTGGGTAGGGTCGGCTCGTGACTGACGACGCTCTCACCCCTGACCAGATCCAGCAGATCCGCGACCGCGTGGCCGAGCTCATGCCGCAGGTGCGGGCCGACCTCGAGGAGCTCGTGCGCATCCCGAGCGTCTCGGCCTCCTCCTTCGACCAGAGCCAGGTGGCCCGGAGCGCCGAGGCCGTCGCCGAGCTGCTCCGCCGCGAGGGCCTCGACGTCGAGGTCGTCGTCGAGGGCGGCCGCCCGGCGGTCATCGGACACATCGACGGTCCCGCAGGCGCCCCGACCGTGACGCTCTACGCACACCACGACGTCCAGCCCCCCGGTGACGACGCTGACTGGGACAGCTCGCCGTTCGAGCCCGTGGAGCGCGACGGCCGCCTCTACGGCCGCGGCGCGGCCGACGACAAGGCCGGCGTCATGGCCCACGTCGCCGCACTCCGCGCCCACGCCGGCAACCTGCCCGTCGGCGTCACCGTCTTCGTCGAGGGGGAGGAGGAGTCCGGCTCGCCGTCGCTCGGCACGATCCTCGAGAAGCACGGCGCCCGCCTCGCCGCCGACGCCATCGTCATCGCCGACTCCGGCAACTGGGACATCGGCACGCCCGCCCTCACCACGACCCTGCGCGGTGGCCTCCGCGTCGTCGTCCGCGTGCAGACGCTCGACCACTCCGTGCACTCCGGTATGTTCGGCGGCGCGGCGCCCGACGCCACCACCGCCCTCGTGCGCCTGCTCGCCTCACTCCACGACGCCGACGGCAACGTGGCCGTGGCCGGTCTAGACGCGGGTGAGGCCGCCGACATCGACTACGACGAGCAGCGCTTCCGCGCGGAGTCGGGCCTGCTCGACGACGTGTCGCTCATCGGGTCCGGCTCGATCCTCAGCCGGCTCTGGAACAAGCCCTCGATCACGACGATCGGCATCGACGCGACGTCCATCGACAAGGCGTCGAACACCCTGTCCGCCAAGGCCGCTGCCAAGATCTCCGTCCGCCTCGCCCCGACCCAGGATCCCCTGGTGGCCTTCGACCGGGTCCGTGAGCACCTCGAGGCCAACGCTCCGTGGGGCGCCCGGCTCACGGTCGAGCTCGAGGAGCACGGCTCGGGCTTCGCGGCCGACGCGAACGGCCCGGTCTACGACGAGGCGCGCGCGTCGTTCGCCGACGCCTGGGGCACCGAGCCCGTCGACATGGGCGTCGGCGGCTCGATCCCGTTCATCTCCGACTTCTCGGCGCGCTTCCCGGGTGCTTCGATCATCGTGACCGGAGTCGAGGACCCCGACACCCGTGCCCACGGCGCCAACGAGTCGCTGCACCTCGGCGAGTTCGAGAAGGTCTGCGTGGCGGAGGCGGTCTTCCTCGCCCGGCTGGGAGCGCTTCGGTCCACCCGCTGAGGCGGACGGCATACGCGATGGACGGCGGATCCCGGCACGAGCCGGGACCCGCCGTCCATCGCTCGTCAGGAGGCGGGGACCGCCGAGCCGCGGTAGCGCTGCTCGCGCAGCTCGAGGGCGTACGCCTCCACACCGGGCATCCCGAGCTCCTCGGCCACCGCGACCTCGGCCTCGACGTCGTACGGCACCCGGACGAAGGTGATGCCGACGTGGCCCGCGGGCTCGTCGAGGTCCGCGCGGGCCAGGGTGCCCTCGAGGATGACGTAGGGGGCGCCCGGACCGTCGAGGGCGTTGCCGACCGACCCGGCGTTGAAGACGCTGATGCCGTAGTCGACGGCGAGGTAGGCGCCGTGGATGTCGCCGTACCCGACGATGGTCGGCACCGGACCGGGGCCCGTGAATGCGGTCTGCGCGACGAAGGCACGGTGCTCCTCCTCGGTCGTCGGCGCGAAGACGCGGTGGAACTCGCTGACCGGCGAGGCGTGGAAGAAGCGGATCGGCTGGCCGCTCAGCACGATCTCGTGGACGTTGGGCAGCGTTGCGAGCCAATGCCGCTCGTCCTCTGAGAGGGTGTCGCGCACCCACTGTCCGTGTTCCCACGGCTGCACGGTGTCGCGCGCGATGAAGGTGTCCCAGTTGCCCCGGACGGTCGGGATGGCGCGCTCCCGCGTCATCCGGATGCACTCCGACCCGCGCGGGCCCTTGCCGATGAGGTCGCCGAGGTTGACGACGTGCTCGATGCCGCGGCGGGCGACGTCGGCAAGCACGGCCTCGTACGCCGTGACGTTCCCGTGGACGTCGGAGACGACGGCGACCCGGTGGAGGTCGCCTGCGGTGACGGCCACCAGCCTTCAGTCCTTGTGGGTCGTGCCGGGCAGGGCGAGCATGCGGTCGAGGGCCGCGCGGGCCTCGGCGGCGACGGTCGGGTCGACGTGGATGGGGTTGACGACCCGACCCTCCACGAGGGACTCGAGGGCCCACACGAGGTGCGGGAGGTCGATGCGGTTCATCGTCGAGCAGTAGCAGACGTTCTTCTCCAGGAAGGCGATCCGCTGCTCGGGGAACTGCTGGGCGAGGCGGCGTACGAGGTTGAGCTCGGTGCCGACGACCCACGACGTGCCGGCCGGGGCGGCGGCGATCGTCTGGATGATCTTCTCGGTCGAGCCGACCTCGTCGGCCCGCTCGACGACCTCGTACTGGCACTCGGGGTGGACGATGACCTTGACGCCAGGGATCTCGCGACGGGCGGCGTCGACGGCGTCGACCGAGAAGCGGCCGTGCACGGAGCAGTGCCCGCGCCAGAGGATCATCCGGGCGTTCTCGAGCTGCTCACGGGTCAGGCCGCCGTTCGGGCGGTGCGGGTCCCAGACGACGCAGTCGTCGAGCGACAGGCCGAGCTCGCGGACCGCGGTGTTGCGGCCGAGGTGCTGGTCGGGCAGGAAGAGCACCTTGCCCGTGCCGGTTCCGTCCGAGCCGACGCCGCCGACCTGCTCGAAGGCCCAGTCGAGGGCGGTGCGGGCGTTGGAGCTCGTGCAGATGGTGCCGCCGTGCCGGCCGGTGAAGGCCTTGATCGCGGCGGCGGAGTTCATGTAGGTGACCGGGATCGTCTGCTCGGCGACGCCGGCAGCGGTCAGCTGCTCCCAGCAGTCCTCGACCTGGGCGATCGCGGCCATGTCGGCCATCGAGCAGCCGGCGGCGAGGTCGGGCAGGATCACGGTCTGCTGGTCGCTCGTGAGGATGTCGGCGGACTCGGCCATGAAGTGCACGCCGCAGAAGACGATGTAGGGCGCGTCGGGCCGGGCGGCCGCGTCGCGGGCGAGCTTGAACGAGTCACCGGTGACGTCGGCGTACTCGATGACCTCGTCGCGCTGGTAGTGGTGCCCCAGGACGAACACGCGGTCCCCGAGGGCGGCCTTGGCGGCGCGCGCCCGCTCGACGAGGTCGGGGTCGGACGCGGCCGGCAGGTCACCCGGGCACTCGACGCCGCGCTCGGTGTGCAGGTCGGTGCCCTGCCCGAGCACGAGGAGGGGGAGGGGAGCCGGGGCCGATGCCGTGTCGGTCGTCATGTGCAGATCGTATGCCGCCGGGTGGGCTCCCAGCGTTCGGGCACTTGACCTCAAGTGGACTTGATGTCTGACGCTGTGGTCATCGAACCACGACCACCACAGGAGTCACGATGCCCACCGCACTCGTCACCGGTGCCACCCAAGGGCTCGGCCGGGCCCTTGCCGAGGCCCTCGCCGTCCGTGGCTGGGACCTCGTCGTCACGGCGCGCGACGCCGACCGTCTCGCCCAGACCGTGTCCGCCCTGCGCGACCACGGTCACGACGTCGTCGGGGTCGCCGGCGACGTCAGCGACGCCGTCCACCGCGACGCCGTCGCCGGCGTCGTGACCGGACCGACCGGACCGACCGGACCGGCCGGTGCGGACGGTCCGGACGGTCCGGACGGCCTCGACCTCCTCGTCCACAACGCGAGCACCCTCGGACCGCTCCCGCTGCGTCCCCTGGGCGACCTGTCGACGGACGACCTCGCGGCCGTGCTCGCCGTGAACGTCGTCGCGCCGCACGCCCTGACCTGCTCGCTCCTGCCGTCGCTCGAGGCGGTCGGAGGGACGGTCGTCGCGATCTCGTCCGACGCGGGCGTCGAGCACTACGAGTCCTGGGGTGCCTACGGCGCCAGCAAGGCAGCCCTCGACCACCTGACGCTGACCCTCGGGGCGGAGGTGCCCTCGATCCGCGCGTACGCGCTCGACCCCGGCGACATGCGTACCGCCCTGCACCAGGCGGCGTTCCCGGGTGAGGACATCGGCGACCGGCCGTTGCCGGAGGAGGTCGCCGTGCCCGGGATCCTGGCGCTGCTCGCGTCGCGACCCGCGAACGGTCGGTACCGGGCTGCTGACCTGCTCGCCACGACGTCGGAGGTGGCTTCGTGACCGCAGCCCTCGCCCACGTCCCGCACACCGTCTTCCGTGCCACCGACGACCTGACGGCCGACGCCCCGCCCGAGAGGAGAGGTCTCGACCGGGACGGCGTCCGCCTGCTCGTCGCCTCGGAGCCCTCCTGCGGCACCGTCCGAGTCGAGCACACGACCTTCGCCGCCATCGGCGACCACCTGTCGCCCGGCGACCTCCTCCTCGTCAACAACTCGGCGACCGTGGCGGGCGAGATCGACGGTCGGGTGGTCGGACGCGGCGCCGTCGTCGTCCACGTCGCCTCCGAGCTCGACGACTGCACCTGGGTCGTGGAGCTGCGCACCGCCCCCGACGCTGCGCACCCGGTGCTCGACGCGCTCGAGGGCGACGTCGTCGACCTCGCGGCCGGCGGTCCCCGGCTGCGTCTCGAGGCGCCCTACCCGCGGCCCGGCTCGTCCCCGACGGGACACGGCAACCGGCTGTGGCGGGCGACGCAGCTCGACGCCTGCACCCTCGCCGAGCACCTTGCGACGCACGGTCGGCCGATCGCGTACGGCTACCTCCGGTCGAGGTTCCCGCTCGAGGCGTACCAGACGGTCTTCGCCCGGCTTCCGGGCAGCGCCGAGATGGCGAGCGCCGCCCGGCCGTTCACCCCCGACCTCGTGACGGGCCTCGTGTCGTCCGGTGTGATCATCGCTCCCGTGACGCTGCACACCGGGTTGTCGTCGCAGGAGGCCGGTGAGGCGCCGCAACCCGAACGGTTCGCCGTGTCGGGGGAGACGGCAGCCCTCGTCAACCTCGTGCGCGACCGCGGCCGCCGGGTCGTCGCCGTCGGCACGACGGCGACGCGGGCCATCGAGTCGGCGACCGGCCGGGACGGCAGGGTACGCGCCGCGGCAGGGTGGACCGACGTCGTCATCTCGCCGGACCGTCCGGCCCGCGTCGTCGACGGGCTCGTGACCGGCTGGCACGACCCGGACGCCTCGCACCTGCTCCTCGTCGAGTCGGTCGCGGGGGCCGACCTGGCCCAGCAGGCGTACGACGAGGCGGTGGCGCACCGCTATGCCTGGCACGAGTTCGGCGACGCGGGACTCTTCCTGCCCCACCGCTGACCCGGCTTCTCGCGCCCGGACCCACTCGGTCGAGGTGATCGCGCCACCCACGGTCGTGCCGCGATCACCTCGGCCGCGGGTGGGACGCGTCGACAGTCGGCCGGATGGGAGGATGCCGGACGTGCACGTCATCTTCGCTCCCGACTGCTACACCGGCACGCTCACCGCGTCCCAGGCCGCGGCCGCGATGGCCGAGGGCTGGGGGCGGACGGCGCCGGGCGACCGTGTCACGCTCGTGCCGCTCTCCGACGGCGGACCCGGCTTCGTCGACGTCCTCGCAGAGACCCTCGCGGGGGAGGTCCACGCCGTCGTGACCACCGACCCGCTCGGCCGTGAGGTGCCCGGCACCATCCTGCTGACGACGGGCGCCGGCGGCCGGACGGCTTACGTGGAGTCGGCGCAGGCGGCCGGCCTGCACCTGCTCGCCCCGGACGAGCGCGACCCAACGGTGACATCGACCTCGGGGGTCGGCACGCTCGTGCTCGCGGCCCTCGACGCCGGCGCCCGACGCATCGTCATCGGGCTCGGTGGGTCGGGCACCAACGACGCGGGTGCCGGCCTGCTCGGCGCCCTGGGGGTCGGGCCGGCCTCCCGCCTCGGGCACGGCGGGCTGGCGCTCGCCGCCGCGACGCCTCACGACGTCGCGGGCCTGGACGCCGTGCGCGACCGGCTGCGCGGCGTCGACCTCGTCATCGCCAGCGACGTCGACTCGCCGCTGCTGGGGCTCAAGGGTGCGAGTGCGGTCTTCGGCCCCCAGAAGGGGGCGTCCGAGGAGGACGCCCAACGGCTCGAGAACGCGCTGGGCCACTTCGCGAGCGTCGTGGCTCGGGTTCGGCCGCCCGCCAGGGACCTGCTCACCGGCAACCTCCTGAAGCCGGAGCGCGAACCCGGAGCCGGAGCTGCTGGTGGGCTCGGGTACGCCCTGCACCTGCTGGGCGCACGCCGCGTGTCCGGGGTCGAGGCGGTGCTCGACGCCGTCGGGTTCGCCGATCTCGTGGCCTCCGCCGACCTCGTCGTCACGGGCGAGGGCAGCTTCGACTGGCAGTCGCTGCGCGGCAAGGTCGTCGTCGGTGTCGCCGAGGCCGCCGCCCGCGTCGGCGTGCCGGTCATCGCCGTCCCCGGTCAGTCGCTCGTGGGACGCCGTGAGGCCATGACGGCCGGCCTCTCCGGGGTGTATGCCGTCGCGGAGCGTCCCGACCAGGTCGCCGCCGCCCTCGCCGAGCCCGCCGCACGCCTTGCCGACCGCACGGCGCGCGTCGCACGGACCTGGTCGCCGTCCACATCCTGAGCCGCCGGACGGGGGGAGGATGCACGATTCGACGACGTGGCGACGTATCCTTGGACACGTCGGGAACACATCCGGCGCGGCATGGGTTCTCTCTTCCGACCCATGCTCCACGACGTGAAGGACCAACACATGAGTGTCGAGACGAACGCATCTCCCGCCGAGGTTCAGACCGAGGCTCCCGCCCACGGTGTCGTCCTGACGGACGTCGCGGCCACGAAGGTCAAGAGCCTGCTCGAGCAGGAGGGTCGTGACGACCTCCGCCTGCGCGTCGGTGTCCAGCCCGGCGGATGCTCGGGCCTGATCTACCAGCTCTACTTCGACGAGCGCAGCCTCGACGGTGACCTCGTCCGCGACTTCGACGGTGTCGAGGTCGTCGTCGACCGCATGAGCTCCCCCTACCTCGAGGGCGCCACGATCGACTTCGCCGACACGATCGAGAAGCAGGGCTTCACCATCGACAACCCCAACGCGGGCAGCAGCTGCGCCTGCGGCGACTCCTTCAGCTGAGCCGCCCACGCCTCGGCGCACAACGCACCGCACGTCCGAAGGGCCCGACCGTCACGGTCGGGCCCTTCGCCGTCATCGACCGGCGTCGGCCGGCGTCGGCTCGGCCGCGATCCCGGGTAGGTTCGTGCTGTGCAGATCGCCATCACCGGGTCCATCGCGACCGACCACCTCATGACCTTCGACGGACTCTTCGCCGACTCGCTCGTCGTCGAGCAGCTCGACAAGATCTCGCTGTCGTTCCTCACCTCGGACCTGCAGGTCCGCCGGGGCGGGGTCGCCGCCAACATCGCGTTCGGCATGGCCAACCTCGGTCAGCGTCCGCTGCTCGTCGGTGCGGTCGGTGAGGACTTCACCGACTACCGCAGCTGGCTCGAGCGCCACGGTGTCGACTGCGGCGCGGTGCACTACTCCGAGTCCCAGCACACAGCGCGCTTCATCTGCACGACCGACCGCGACATGGCCCAGATCGCGACGTTCTACGCGGGCGCCATGACCGAAGCTCGCGACATCGAGCTCGCGCCGGTCGCCCAGCGGGTCGGCGGGCTCGACCTCGTCGTCGTCGGCGCCAACGACCCCGAGGCGATGCTGCGCCACTCCGACGAGTGCCGCTCGCGCGGCATCCCGTTCGCGGCCGACCCCTCGCAGCAGCTCGCGTTCTGCGACGGGCCGACCATCGCACGGCTCATCGACGGGGCCGAGTACCTCTTCACCAACGAGTACGAGAGCCACCTCGCCTGCCAGAAGACGGGCTGGAGCGAGGACGAGCTCGCCGACCGCGTCCGCGTGCAGGTCAAGACGCGCGGCAAGGACGGCGTGACGGTGCGCGTGCGCGGTGAGGAGCCCGTCGAGGTCGGGATCGCGCGCGAGGTGCGCAAGGCGGACCCGACCGGCGTCGGTGACGCCTTCCGGGCCGGCTACCTCACCGGTCTCGCCGCCGGTCTTCCGGTCCGGCGCTGCGCCGAGCTCGGCTCGATGCTCGCCACCTACGTCATCGAGACGGTCGGCACGCAGGAGTACGCCCTGGGCAAGGAGCGCTTCCTCGAGCGGCTGGCCGAGGCCTACGGTGCCGAGTGCGCCGAGGAGATCGGGCCCCACATCACCTGCCCACGGCCATGAGGCCGTCGCCGGCCCGGCGCTGACGGTCCTCACGAGCCGCTGAGCAGCCAACCCACGAGAGCGGAGCCGTCAGTGCCCACGCCGCCCCCGTCCACCCCCTGGGACTTCGCGCTCGACCGCGTGCCCCCGGGCGAGGACCTCATCGGCATCGGCGCGGACCTCGACGTCGCGACGCTCTTCGAGGCCTACTCCGTCGGCGTGTTCCCCATGGGGATCGGCGACCACGGCGCGGAGCCCATCGGATGGTGGTCGCCGGACCCGCGCGGCATCCTCCGGCCGCGCGAGCTGCGCGTCAGCCGGTCGCTGCGCAAGGCCGTGGCCCGGTTCGAGGTGCGCGTCGACTCCGACTTCCGCGGGGTCGTCGAGGCCTGCGCGGCGCCGGACCGGGACGGTCGCTGGATCACCCCCGAGATCGTCGACGCCTACGTCGACCTCCACGAGGCGGGTTGGGCCCACTCGGTCGAGACGTGGCTCGACGGCGTGCTCGTCGGCGGCCTCTACGGCGTCGCGATCGGCGGCCTCTTCGCGGGTGAGTCGATGTTCCACCACGAGCGCGACGCCTCGAAGGTCGCGCTCGTCGGCCTGCGCGACCTGCTCATCACCGACGGGGACCCTCGGCGACTCGTCGACGTGCAGTGGCAGACGCCGCACCTGGCCACGCTCGGCGTGCGGGAGGTCCCGCGCGACGAGTACCTCGCGATCCTGCCGACCGTGCTCAGCGCCCCCCTTCCGGCGCGCTGGGGCTGACCACCTCGACGACGTATGCCGTGTGGTCGCCCTCCGCGCGCGCCTCGACGAAGCGGTGGCCGCGCATCCGGCACCAGGCCGGAACGTCGTGGGCGGCGGCGGGGTCGGTCGCCAGGACCGTGACGGTCGCGAGGTCCGGCCGGTCGCGGACGAGGCGGGCGAGCCTGATGACCGGCAGGGGGCAGCGTTCGCCGCGCGCGTCGACGACCGACGGGTCGTCGGTCACAGGTCACCGACCCCGAGCTGGTCGCGCACGGCGCGGACGGTCGGGGCGAGGGCGGCCGTGAAGGCGCTCACGTCGTCGGCGAGGGCGGGGGAGACCGCGGGCAGCGGCAGGGTGACCCGCACGTTGCCGTGGGTCAGGACTCCCATCGCCGCGAGTACGTGGCTCGGCTCCAGCGTGCTCGACGTGCAGGCCGACCCGCTCGCGACGGCGAAGCCGGCCGTGTCGAAGGCGCCGACGACGGACTCGCCGTCGACGTAGAGGCTGGAGAAGGTGACGACGTGCGGGAGCCGGTCGTCCGGGTCGCCGACGACGACGGTGTCGGGCACCGCCGAGGCGGCGCGCCGGATGTCGTCGACGAGCGCGCGCGTCAGCTGGGTGTCCGCGGCCAGCGTGGTAGTCGTCTGCTGCCACGCCTCGGCCGCGGCCAGGGCCAGTGGCACCCACGGCGTGACGTCCGTGCGGCCGTGCTCGACGTCGGCGCGGGCCTCGGACCAGTGCCAGCGCACGCCGTCGCGGACGACGAGGACACCGAGCGGCGGTCCGCCCCACGATCGTGCGTCACCGACGAGGACGTCCCAGTCCGTAGGCACGTCGTCGCGTCCGAGGGACGCCGTGGCGTCGACCACGAGCGGTGTGCCGTGCGCCGCGGCGGCGTCACGGGCCGCCGCGAGAGGCTGACGCGTACCCACCTCGCCGTTCGCGCTCTGCAACGCCGCGACGACGGTGCCGGGCACCGCGAGGGCGCTCCGCCACGCGTCGAGGTCGACCCGCCCCAGCGGGTCGACGGTGACCTCCGCGAACAGGGACGCGTCGTCGCCCGCGGACGCCCGGGCCCGTCCCGGCACGAGTACTGCGGAGTGCTCCACCGCGGAGGCCACGGTGCGCGCCCCGCGTCGGCGGGCGGCATACGCCACCCCGTCGACGGCCCGGGCCAGCGCGGTCGGCCCGCTGGGCAGGAAGCTCACCTCGGAGGGGCGCACCCCCAGACCGGCGGCGACGACCTCGCGGGAGCGGTCGAGCAGGGCCCGGGCCCGGCGGCCCTCGGCGTGCAGGCGGGCGGGATCGGCCCAGCCGACCTCGACCGCGGCCCGCAGGGTGTCGCGTGCGACGGGGTGCATCGGGCCGGACGAGGCGTCGAGCAGCCGCCGCACACCCGGTGACCGGGTCGGCACGACCGTCGACACGGATGCCGTCTCGAGGTCGTGCTGACCATCGTCGGGGAGCCCGCCGGACACCCGCTGGGAGCCCGCCGAAGGGGCTGACTGAGGGGGTCCAACGTTCGTGCCCGGATCGTGACTGACCACTCCGCAACGTTAGCCGCCCCCTGCGGACAGCGTGACGAGAGGGACGGTAGGGTTGCGCCGTGGGCCTTTGACGCCCAGACGGTTTGACGTGAACAGGTTCGACGCGCGCCCTGCGCGCCCACGTACGGAACGAAAGGTGCACCTGGTGCCTGAGCTCGAAGACACCCCAGCGGCGTCGCCGGTGGCGACGACGGTGGTAGGTCCGACCGGGCGGCGACGCACGGGTCTGCGCATCGCCGGGATCGCCGGCGTCGCGGCGCTGGCCCTCAGCGGCTGCCAGGGACACGTGTCCAACGGATACCTGCCCCCTGTGGTTTCCGACACCGGCCAGCGGGTGACCGACCTGTGGATCGGCAGCTGGATCGCCGTGCTCGCCGTGGGCGCCGTCACGTGGGGCCTGATGCTCTACGCCGCCGTCCGCTTCCGCAAGCGCAAGGGCGACGAGACGCTCCCCGTCCAGCTGCGCTACAACGTCCCGATGGAGATGCTCTACACGATCATCCCCGTGTTCATGGTGGCCGTCTTCTTCTACTACACCGCGCGTGACGAGGCCAGGCTCGTCGACACGAGCACGAAGAAGGACCTCACGGTCAGCGTCGTCGCCAAGCAGTGGAGCTGGGACTTCAACTACGTCGACTCCAACGTCCACGAGACCGGCGTCCACACCGAGCTCGACGGCACCGAGGGCAAGCGCGCGCAGATGCCCGTGCTCTACCTGCCGGTCAACAAGCGCGTCGAGTTCGTCCTCAACGCCCGCGACGTGATCCACAGCTTCTGGGTGCCGGCCTTCATGATGAAGATGGACATGCTCCCCGGCAAGACGAACAAGTTCCAGCTGACGCCCACCCAGGTCGGCACGTTCCAGGGCAAGTGCGCCGAGCTCTGCGGGGCCTACCACTCGCAGATGCTCTTCATGGTCAAGGTCGTCCCGCAGGCCGAGTTCGACCAGGAGATGGCCCACCTCAAGGCCATCGGCCAGGAGGGCCTCATCCCGGTCGACGTGAGCCGCGAGAAGATGGTCCAGGCCGACATCGACAAGATCCCCGCACCGGCTCGCACTGGGAGCAACTGATGACCTCCGCAACGTACAACCGTGAGGCGCAGGCCCCGAGCATGACGGCCGCGGCCCGGCCGCGGCTGGCCAAGGGCCAGACCTTCGTCAAGTGGGTCACGACGACCGACCACAAGGTCATCGGCAACCTCTACTTCATCACCTCGTTCGTCTTCTTCCTGCTCGGCGGCCTCATGGCGCTGCTCATCCGCGCCGAGCTGATGGCCCCGGGCCTGCAGATCGTCGACAACCCCGAGCAGTACAACCAGCTCTTCACGATGCACGGCACGATCATGCTGCTGCTCTTCGCGACGCCGCTCTTCGCCGGCTTCGCCAACGCCGTCATGCCGCTGCAGATCGGTGCGCCCGACGTCGCGTTCCCGCGCCTCAACATGTTCGCGTACTGGCTCTACCTCTTCGGTGGCCTCATCGCGTCCATCGGCTTCCTGACGCCCCAGGGCGCTGCCGCGTTCGGCTGGTTCGCCTATGCGCCGCTGTCCGACGTCAGCTACTCGCCCGGCGTCGGCGGTGACCTGTGGGTCTTCGGTCTCGCGCTCGCCGGTTTCGGCACGATCCTCGGTGCCGTCAACTTCATCACGACGATCATCTGCCTGCGCGCGCCCGGCATGACGATGTTCCGCATGCCGATCTTCACGTGGACCGTGCTCATCACCTCGCTGCTCGCGATCCTCGTGTTCCCGATCCTCGCTGCTGCGCTCTTCGCCCTCGGTGGTGACCGGCGCTTCGGGATGCACATCTTCGATGCCGAGAACGGTGGGGCCATGCTCTGGCAGCACCTGTTCTGGTTCTTCGGGCACCCGGAGGTCTACATCATCGCGCTGCCGTTCTTCGGCATCATCAGCGAGGTGCTGCCGGTCTTCTCGCGCAAGCCGATCTTCGGCTACAAGACCCTCGTCTTCGCGACGATCGCCATCGCGGCACTGTCGGCGAGCGTCTGGGCCCACCACATGTACGTCACCGGGCAGGTGCTGCTCCCGTTCTTCGCGGTCATGACGATGCTCATCGCCGTGCCGACGGGCGTGAAGTTCTTCAACTGGATCGGCACCATGTGGGGCGGCAAGGTCGTCATGGCCACGCCGATGCTGTGGGCGATGGGCTTCCTCGTCACGTTCCTCTTCGGTGGTCTGACGGGCATCATCCTGTCCAGCCCGGCGCTCGACTTCCACCTGTCCGACAGCTACTTCGTCGTCGCGCACTTCCACTACACCGTCTTCGGCACCGTCGTCTTCGCGATGTTCTCCGGCTACTACTTCTGGTGGCCCAAGCTGACCGGCCGGATGCTCGACGAGACGCTCGGCAAGATCCACTTCTGGATGCTCTTCATCGGCTTCCACATGACGTTCCTCATCCAGCACTGGCTCGGAGTCGAGGGCATGGCCCGTCGCTACGCCGACTACCTGCCCGAGGAGGGCTTCCAGCTCGCGAACATCGTCTCGAGCGTGGGCGCGTTCCTGCTCGGTGCCTCGATGATCCCGTTCGTCTACAACGTCTGGAAGACGTGGCGCACGGCGCCGCTCGTCGAGTCCGACGACCCGTGGGGCTACGGCGCGTCGCTCGAGTGGGCCACCTCGTGCCCGCCGCCCCGGCACAACTTCACGTCGCTGCCACGCATCCGGTCCGAGCGCCCCGCGTTCGACCTGCACCACCCCGAGTCCGCAACGGGTGTCGCTCCCGTCGCCGACCAGGGCACCCTCGTCCAGGTCATGGGGCCGGCCGACGTGGCCGGTTCCGAGAAGGCCACCGCCAGCACCCAGAAGCGTGAGGACTGACCCCGATGCGCGTCGAGACCAAGCTCTTCCTCTACCTCTTCGTCTTCTTCGTCCCCGTCGTGCTCATGTACGGCTTCTGGTCCAAGTGGGAGGAGCCGATCGGCGTCACGGCGCTGATCCTGACCGCCCTGCTGTTCGCGCTCACCGGCTTCTACCTCTGGATGACCGGCAAGAAGCTGCCGCTGCGTCCCGAGGACAACGTCTCCGGTGAGATCGAGGACGCCGAGGGCAACTACGGCTACTTCGTCGCCAGCTCCTGGACGCCGCTGTGGCTGGCCGGCTCGGGTGCCATCATGTTCGCCGGCCTGGCGATCGGCTGGTGGCTCTTCATCATCGGCGCGGTCTTCGCGGTCGTCGCCGTGTGCCTGTGGGTCTTCGAGTCCTTCTCGGGCGAGTACTCCATCTGATCGACCAGCCTGACGTCGCACGGGCCCCGGTCGTCCACCGGGGCCCTTCGTCGTGCCCGGCCGGAGCGCATCGGGCCGGCAAGACCCCCTGCCAGCCGTGCGACGTGCAGCGGTGAGGAGACGTCATCGCGCACGTGACGACGCGGGCTTCCGGGCCCCGGACAGCGCGAAGGGGAAGGCCGTGGCCTTCCCCTTCGATCCGACCCTGACCTTCACGGTCCGAGCGGCTCGCAGTGCGATCGTGTGGGAGAGAACATCTGAGCACCTCCATCCGATCGGTTGAACGGTTCCTCGACGGTATCCCCGGCCGGCGGCGACGACAAGGGGCGCTCCCGGGTGGAGCGGACAAACTGTCCCGGGTGCGAGACGTCGCGCTGTCGGACGCCGCAGGGCGCCGCGAGGTGCGCTGAGGGACCTCAGCCCCAGCCCAGCTCGTGGAGATGGTCGTCGTCGATGCCGAAGTGGTGGGCCACCTCGTGGACGACGGTGATGGCGATCTCCTCGCGCAGCGCGGCCGCAGTGTCACACATGCGCTCGAGCGGGCCCTGGAAGATCGTGATGCGGTCAGGGAGCGAGCCCGCGTCCCACCAGCCGTCCCGCTCCGTCAACGGGATCCCGTCATAGACCCCGAGCAGGTCGGGATCATCGGGCGGGGGCTCCTGCTCGACGAGGACGACGACGTTGTCCATCGCGCGGGCGAGGTCCTCGGGGATCGAGTCGAGGGCGTCCCCGACCGCCTCCTCGAACTCCGCCTCCGACAGGTGCATGACCCGAGTCTGTCACGCGGGTCATGCCGGACCCGAAGGGTAGGCGTGGCCCGCTCGATGCGACGCTCGAGGACTCACTCCGACGCGGTCGACAGGGGAGTGATGACCATCGTGGGGACGGACAGGGCGGCATTGTCGTTCGGGCACACGGGGGCACGGGTGGTGCGCCCAGCTGCCCTCGACGGCGTCTCAGGCCGTTCTCAGGCCGACCTCTCGGGTCGTGGTGCGTCACCGGACGCCGAGAGGGACCTCCCGCGGCGGGAGGTCCCTCTCGTGTCGGTGTCGCCGGAGGCGATGAGACGTCAGCCGGGCTGCTTGTCGGCCTTGATCGTCTCTCGCTCCTGGCTGGCCCCTGCGGGCTCGATGGCCTCGTGACCACCCTCGGGCGCGGCCGCGTGGGCGTCGTGCTCGTGGTGGGCCGCCTCGAGCTCGGACGGGGTGGCCGGGGGGACGCGGTCGCGGAAGTAGAAGTTCGAGAACTTCGCCCGGAGGCGCTCCTTGCGGGCGACAGGGCTGTCGACGCCGTTGACGTCCTTGCCCGCCGTGAGCTCGAGCGGCTGGTGGGACTCGTGCTGGACCAGGGCCCAGCGCTCGTCGGGGGTGAGCGGAGCGTGGATCTCCTCGAAGCGACCGTCAGCGTGCCGCCAGATGGTGCCCGTCTCGCGGCCGTGGAGGACCTTCTGGCGGTCGGCGCGCTGCAGGCTGAGGCAGATGCGCTTGGTGATCCAGAAGGCGACCGGCGGTGCGACGAAGAAGAGCACACGCAGCGTCTGCGTGATGTCGTTGATCGACAGGTGCAGCTTGATCGCCATGAGGTCGTTGCCGGCAGCGAGGAAGAGCACGACGTACATCGAGATCCCGGCGATGCCGATGGCAGTGCGCGTCGGCGCGTTGCGCGGGCGGTCGAGCAGGTGGTGCTCGCGCTTGTCACCGGTCACCCACGCCTCGACGAAGGGGTAGACGCCGATGATCGTCCACATGAGCGGCAGCAGGACGAGCGAGCCCGGGAAGATGTTCATGCTCCACGTGAAGCCGAACGTCTCGAACTCGAGGAAGCCGGGCAGCAGTCGCAGCGCACCGTCGGCGAAGCCCATGTACCAGTCGGGCTGGGAGCCCGCGGTGATGGGGGAGGGGTCGTAGGGACCGTAGGCCCAGATCGGGTTGATCGTCACGACGGCCGAGATGAGGGCGATGACGCCGAACACGATGAAGAAGAAGCCACCGGCCTTGGCGATGTACACCGGCAGGAGCGGGTAGCCGACGACGTTCTTGTTGGTGCGGCCCGGTCCGGGGAACTGCGTGTGCTTGTGCAGGAAGACGAGCAGGATGTGCGCCGTGAACAGGCCCACGAGGATGGCCGGGATGAGGAGCACGTGCGCGGAGTAGAGGCGCGGGATGATCGCCTCGCCCGGGAAGGCGCCGCCGAAGATGAAGTACGACATGTAGGAGCCGATGACCGGCGCCGACTGGATGAAGCCGTTCATGGCGCGGATACCGGTGCCCGAGAGCAGGTCGTCGGGGAGCGAGTAGCCCGCGAAGCCCTCGATGCAGGCGAGCAGCGACAGGATGGTGCCGAAGACCCAGTTGATCTCACGCGGCTTGCGGAAGGCGCCCGTGAAGAAGACGCGAGCCATGTGGACGAAGACCGACACGACGAAGATCAAGGCGGCCCAGTGGTGGATCTGACGGATGAGCAGACCACCGCGGATGTCGAAGGAGATCCCGAGCGTCGAACGGTAGGCGTCCGACATCGTCACGCCCTGGAGCGGGACGTAGGAGCCGTCGTAGACGACCTGGCTGGCGCTAGGCACGAACCAGAAGGTGAGGAACGCGCCGGTCAGCAGGCAGACGATCATCGAGTACATCGCGATCTCGCCGAGCATGAACGACCAGTGGTCGGGGAAGACCTTCTTGGCGAGGAAGGAGACACCCTTCGCACCGCCGAGGCGGTCATCCATCCACCCCGCGATGCCGCCGAGCGGCTTGGTGGCGGACGCGTGCTCGTCGGCCTGGCGGTCGCCGGCGCGGAGTGCGTCCGCAGGACGAGTCTCGTTGATGGTGCTCATCGCGCACGCTCCCAGAAGCTCGGTCCCACGGGCTCTGCGAAGCCTGCGGGGGCGACGAGGTAGCCCGCGTCGTCGACGGTGATCTTGAGTTGCGGCAGCGGCCGCTTGGCCGGGCCGAAGATGACGGCGCAGTCCTCGGTGAGGTCGAAGGTCGACTGGTGGCACGGGCACAGCAGGTGGTGCGTCTGCTGCTCGTACAGGCCGACCGCGCAGCCCACGTGGGTGCAGATCTTGGAGTAGGCGAC
Organism: Terrabacter sp. Ter38; assembly: GCF_024519435.1. Lineage (GTDB taxonomy): Bacteria > Actinomycetota > Actinomycetes > Actinomycetales > Dermatophilaceae > Terrabacter. Next base: position 183,948 of record NZ_JALJRZ010000001.1, on the reverse strand, counting down.
GACGCCGTCGACGCCCCAGTCCTTGGCCTTCTGCACCTTGATCAGGTCGGGGTCGAGGCGGATCAGGATGACCGCGGCCTTGGCCTTGGCCTCGAGGACGTGCTTGCCCTCGTCGATGTACTTCTGGAGCGTCTCGGGCATCACGTGGAAGACCGAGCCGGACGTGACCTCGTCGAAGCGGATGGGCGTCATCTCGGGGTCACGCATGAGCCGGATCGGCTTGCCGCCGTTGTCCTTCGGGTCCCAGATGGTGTGCTTGAGCTCCTCGATGTTGGTCGGGCCGAGCGAGCCGGCGACCTGCAGGCCGAGGGGGAGTGCGAAGAGGCCGAGCGCCCCGCCGAGGGAGTACTTCAGGAGCGGGCGGCGGTTGAGCTGCGTCGACGCGACACCCTCGTTGACGACGGCGACGGACTTGGCGCGCTGTTCGGGCGTCGAGGCCTGCTCGTGGCGCTCCTCGACGATCTCCTCGTCGGACATCAGCGTCTTGGCCCAGTGCACGGCGCCGATGCCGATGAGGAAGATGGCGAAGCCGAGAGACAGGCCGAGCACGATGTTCTGGGTCTTGGCGATGCCGATACCCGGGAAGAAGAAGGTCGCCTCGTCGGGGATGGCGAAGTAGCTGACCAGGAAGACGAGCGTGGCCAGCATCGACAGACCGAACATCGTCGCGACCTGGCGCTCGGCGCGCTTGGCCGCCGCGGGGTCGTCGTCAGCGGCGCGGTGCACGTGTGGCGGCAGACCGGGGTTCTCGAACTGGTCCACCCCCCTGATCAGCGAGGCCGGCAGCCGCTCGGTTCCGGCGTTGGACGCCGGGACGAGGGACGTGCTGGTCCCGCGGTCCGTGGTGTCGTTCTCGTTCATCGGGTCGTGGTCCTGTCGTCGTTCGTGATCGAGGCGGTGCGGCGCGGGCTCATGCTGCCTTCTTGCCGAGCCAGACGGCGCAGCCGATGAGGATGCCGAGCGCGAACACCCACGCGAAGAGCCCCTCGGACACCGGGCCGAGGTTGCCCAGCGTGAGGCCGCCGACGTTCGTCTCGTTCTCCTGCGCCTTGAGGTAGGAGATGACCTTCTGCTTCGCCTCGGGCGTCAGGTTCATGTCGTTGAAGACCGGCATCGACTGCGGCCCGGTCACCATGGCCTCGTAGATGTGCTTCGGTGTGGTGCCATCGAGCGCCGGAGCGTACTTGCCCCGGGTCAGGGCGCCGCCCGCGCCGGCGAAGTTGTGGCACATCGCGCAGTTGACGCGGAAGATCTGGCCACCCTCGGCGATGGCCTTGTTGTTCTCCGGCGTGCCCGGCTCGATGACCGTCGTGTACTTCTCCTCCGGGATCGCCGGGCCGGGGGCGAGCGAGGCGACGTAGGCCGCGAGGGCGGAGATCTGGGCGTCGTCGAACTTCACCTTGTTCTGGGGCGCCTGGACGTTCGGGCCGGCGAGCGGCATACGTCCGGTGCCGACCTGGAAGTCGACCGACGCGGCCCCCACGCCGACGAGCGACGGGCCGGACTTCGTGCCCTGGGCGCCGACGCCGTGGCAGGTGGCGCAGTTGGCGATGAAGAGGTCCTTGCCGTGGGCGACGTCGTCGGCGGCCGCCGTGGGCGCCGACGCGTTGGCGTCCTTGGGGGCGAGGAAGGAGTAGGCGCCACCGGTCACGAGGAGGCCGAGCAGCAGCAGCACCGCGATCGCGGCGGGGTGTCGGCGTCGGGCGGCCAAGGCGTTCACTGTGGGTTCCTGTCGTCCATGGAGGTGGGGGTCGGGTGCAGCTGCGCGCTCATGCCGGGGTTCAGCGCAGGATGTAGATGGTCGCGAAGAGCGCGATCCACACGACGTCGACGAAGTGCCAGTAGTACGACGTCACGACGGCGCCCGTGGCGTTGGCGTGCGTGTAGCGCCGCGTCGTGAAGGTGCGGGCGATGATGAGCAGGAAGGCGATCAGACCGCCGGTCACGTGCAGGCCGTGGAAGCCGGTCGCCATGTAGAAGACCGAGCCGTAGGCGTCAGAGCTCAGCGTGACGTTCTCGTGGACGAGCTCGGAGTACTCCATGACCTGGCCGGCGATGAAGAAGGCGCCGAAGAGGTACGTCAGGACGTACCACTCGCGCATGCCCCAGCCCTTGATGTCGAGCAGCTTGCCGGTGCGGGCCTTCTGGCCGCGCTCGGCCTTCCAGACGCCGAGCTGGCACCACACGGAGGAGATGACGAGCACGAGGCAGTTGACGCTCGCGAAGGGCAGGTTGAGCTTCTCGGTCTGCACGGCCCAGAGGTCGCCGCGGACCGACCTGAGCTGGAAGTAGACCGCGAAGAGACCCGCGAAGAACATGAGCTCGCTGGAGAGCCACACGATGGTGCCGACGGCAACCATGTTGGGGCGGGTCGCCGGCCCGTGGTGGGCCGGATTCGCTACTGCGCTTGGAGGAACTGCCGATGCTGTCGCCACGTTGGACATTATTCCCACATTCCTGTCCGGCTGTGCGAGGGACCCCCCGCTTCGGGGGCTTTTCTCGCGCGGGTGTAGAGGATTCGTGACCATTCCGACATGAACCCTGAACAGCCGTGTCGGGGGCCGTCCGGGACCACCCTCCCACGTCCGTCTGACGCGTCGTCTCGCGGGTGGGGAGGTCCGTGCGGTCGGTCGCGACCCGCCCGGTAGCATCGGTCGCATGACCGCCTCGAACGACAGCGCAGCGCAGGCCACGTCCACCGACATCGCGACGACGACCGGTGCGCAGCGGCCGGTGGCGCGGGTCAGCGTGCTGCTCTACAGCGACGACATCACGACCCGTGACGCGGTGCGCGCGGCGGTCGGCCGTCGCCCCGCCAGGGACGTCGAGGTCGTCCGCTGGCACGAGTGCGCGACGGCCGACGCCGTCATCAGCTCGGTCGAGTCCGAGCACTTCGACATCCTGGTCCTGGACGGCGAGGCCGCCAAGGTCGGCGGCCTCGGACTGGCCAAGCAGCTCAAGAACGAGATCTTCGACTGCCCCCCGATCGTCGTGCTCACGGGCCGCCCGCAGGACAGCTGGCTCGCCGCCTGGTCCCAGGCCGACCTGGCCGTCCCGCACCCGCTCGACCCGATCGCGCTGACGTCGGCCATCGCCACGCTCGCGCGTTCGGGCGTGCCCACGGCCTGACGCATGGCGTCCGACGCGACGACCTGGCCTGCCCTGCTGACCGACCTCATCGCCGGTCGTGACCTCGACCGGCCGACGGCCGAGTGGGCCATGGGCCAGATCATGAGCGGGGAGGCCACGCCCTCTCAGGTCGCGGGCTTCCTCATCGGCCTGCGGGCCAAGGGCGAGAGCATCGAGGAGATGCGGGGCCTGTCCGAGCAGATGCTGGCTCATGCGCGGCGGATCGAGGTGCCGGGGCCGAGCCTCGACATCGTCGGCACCGGCGGCGACCGGGCCCACACGGTCAACATCTCGACGATGTCCGCGATGGTGGCGGCGGCTGCCGGCGTGCGTCTCGTCAAGCACGGCAACCGGGCCGCGTCGTCGTCGTCCGGCTCGGCGGACGTGCTCGAGGCCCTCGGTGTGGACCTGTCCCTGCCTCCTGAGCGTGTGGTGGAGGTGGCGTCCGAGGCCGGCATCACCTTCTGCTTCGCCCAGACCTTCCACCCCTCGTTCCGTCACACGGCGGTGCCGCGCCGGGACCTCGGCATCGGGACGGCGTTCAACTTCCTCGGTCCGCTGACCAACCCGGCCCAGCCGACGTATGCCGCCGTGGGCTGCGCGGACGCCCGCATGGCCCCGTTGCTGGCCGGCGTCTTCGCGCACCGCGGCAAGGACGCTGCGGTGTTCCGCGGCGACGACGGTCTCGACGAGGTCACCGTCTCGACGACGACGCACGTCTGGTGGGTCCGCGGAGGCTCGGTCACCGAACACTCCCTCGATCCCACGCGCCTCGGCCTCGAGCTGCACCCGATCGAGGAGCTGCGGGGCGGCGATGCGGCGCACAACGCCGCTGTGGTCCGTGACGTCTTCGCCGGCGCGACGGGAGCCGTCCGGGACGCCGTACTCCTCAACGCCGGGATCGCCCTCGCGCTGACGCGCCCGGACTCGGGAGCGTCGGAGGCTGACTTCGACGGCGACGTGCATGCCGGGATGGACCGTGCGGCCGAGGCCATCGACAGCGGTGCCGCGACCGGCCTCGTCGAACGCTGGGTGGCGGCCACCCGACGCTGAGTCGGTCGGCCGGGTCAGGCGTCCACTGGGCCGTCTCGGCCGGGACCCTCGACGAGACGGGGCCCCGAGACCAGGCCCGCGTCGGTCTGCTACTCGCCCTCGAGCCCGAGACTGAAGGCGGCCTCGAGGTCGTGCGAGGAGTAGGTGCGGAAGGCGATGTGGGTCGACGTGCCGACGATGCCCTGCACCTTGTTGAGCCGGTCGGCGATGACGTCGGCGAACTCCTCGTGCGCCTTGACCCGCACCATGGCGATGAGGTCGGCGTCGCCCGTCACCGAGTAGACCTCCGACACGGCCGGGATGTCGGCGATGGCCTCGGCCACCTCCGGGATGCGGTCGACCTCGCAGCTGATCATGACGATGGCGGTGATCACGGGACCACCCTAGCCGGGCCTACCCCGCGCGACGCAGGCCGCCGCCCCGGCCCGGGCGACCGGCACCGCCGGGCCGGTCGCCGCGCGGGGCGCCGGCACGCGGTCCGGGCACGTCGTGGTCGAACCCGACGACGTCGTGCGCCGATGCGACGGCGGGCTCGAGCTCGCTGCGTACGGAACCTGCGCCCCCGACGGGGCACGTCCAGGTCCCCTCGAGCTCGACGATGCGCACGCCCGGCGCCTCGAGCCAGCGGAGCAGGATCTCCGTCTCCTCGGTGAGCGCGGACGGGCGGTCGGGTGTCGGTGCAGGCACGACCTCGGCCGTGGCCTGCATCGATCTGACGTAGGGCATCGGGTCGGCGCCGCGAGGGCTCACCACGACGCCGGCGAGACGGCCATGGCGGACGGACACGAGCTCCCACCCGCCGACGTCGCTGCGGCGCGCGGCGATGATCTCGGGAGAGCGGACCAGCGGGGCCAGCCGCTGGGCGCGAGCGGCTCCGCGGACGAGCTGAAGGAAGCGGTCGCGCACCCGCGCCGCATCCTCGAACCGTTCCTGCGAGGCCAGCTCCTCGAGGCGGACCCGGAGCAGCTCGGCGCTGGGTCGGGCGTTGCCGGTGAAGATGGCGCGGCACTCGGCGACGACGACGGCGTAGTCCCCCTCTGACTGCGCGCCGGTGCATGGGGCGCCGCACCTGCCCATGTCGGCGAGGGCGCAGGCGGTGCCCCGGCCCGTGAGCCTGCCGGTGCACTGGCGCAACGGGACGACCTCGTGGACGGCGTCGATGGCCGCCTGGGCCGTGGCCCGGGACCGGAACGGCCCGATGTAGTGGGCGTCGTCGTCGCGGACCTGCTTGACGATCGACAGGCGGGGGAAGCGCTCCTGGGTGAGCTTGACCCAGATGACCTTGCGGCCGTCCTTGGACCGCCGGTTGAACCGCGGCTTGTGCTCGTCGATGAGCCGCAGCTCGCGCACCTGGGCCTCGAGCGAGGTCTGGCAGACGACCGGGTGGACGACATGGGCGAGACGCACCATCTCGGCCATCCGGCTGCGTTGCTCCGAGGCCGTGAAGTAGGTGCGCACGCGGGTGCGGATGTCGCGACTCGTGCCGACGTAGAGGACGCGGTCGTTGCCGTCCTTGAAGAGGTAGACGCCGGGGGCGCTGGGCAGAGGATCGGCGAGGAAGCGCTTGCGTCGCTGCGACGGGGTGACCCGAGAGCTGTAGCTCGACAGCTCCTCGAGCGTGTGCACGCCGAGGTTGCCGACGCGTTCGATGAGTCCGTGGAGGACGTCGACCGTGGCTCGGGCGTCGTGCAGAGCCCGGTGGTCGGGTGCCGTCGTGGCGCCGAAGACCTGGGCGAGCGACGAGAGGCGGTGGTTGGGCGACTCGTCGCGCACGACGAGCTGCCGGGCCAGCTGGAGCGTGTCGAGGACCGGGAAGCCGGGCCAGGGAGCGCCGACCCGGGCTGCTGCGGCCTTGAGGAAGCCGATGTCGAACCCCGCGTTGTGGGCGACGAGGACGCTGCCGGCGGCGAACTCGAGGAACGCGGGCAGGGCGCTCTCGATGCGCGGTGCGTCGCGCACCATGGAGTCGGTGATGCCCGTCAGCACGGAGATGAACGCCGGGATGGGCTCGGCCGGGTTGACGAGGGTCTGGAACTCGCCGAGCACCTCGCCGCCGCGCACCTTGACGGCGCCGATCTCGGTGATGCCGCACTGGGCGGGTGAGCCACCGGTGGTCTCGAGGTCCACGACGACGAACGTGACGCCGGCAAGGGGGGTGCCGAGGTCGTCGAACGTCGCCTGGATCGCCTGCATGACCCCGACCGTATGCCGGGGCGCCGACAATGCCTCGGAGGCGCGTCGGCCGCAAGCCCTTCTGGGACAAGGGGGTCGGACGGCATCCGCGCATCGCGGTGCCCCGCTGCGTTCTCGTCCGGCAGGGCTCGACGCGGTCCCGCGATCATCCGGAGGACGCCCGGAGGCGAGTCGACGACCGAGCGTCCCGGGGCAGTGTCAGTGGGGCCACCTAGCGTCTTTCACGACAGATCGCAACGAGAGATGAAGGGGTTGGACCACGATGATGCTCGTCGACTGCCAGACCTGCCCGGTGCGGGACGTCCACTGCGCAGACTGCATGGTGACCGCGCTGACGGCGATCCCGCTGCGTCAGGGCGTCACCGCGCCCGGCGCCGACACGCGGCCCGACCGACCGCGCCCGCTCGACGACCGCCGTGAGGTCGACGGGGTCATGACCGCACCCCTCGACCGCGCGGAGCGACGAGCCGTGTCGGCATTCGTCGCTGCGGGACTCGTCTCCGTGTCCACGGCCAACACGGCCCGGGCCGAGATCGAGCCCGCTGAGGTGGTGACGCACCACCGAGCGCGCCACGCCGTCTGACCCACCCGGGTCACCGGACGGGCCGGCGCAGCAGGTCCGCGTGACACGATGTCGCGGTGTCGAGCACCCGTCGTCGTGGACCTGCGCAGGAGGCCGCCTCGGCGGCGTTGGCCGCGCTGCTGGCCCTGACCCTCACGGCGTGCACGACGGCCGCTCCGGACTCGGGACACCCACCCACCGCAGCACCGGGCGCGACGTCCCCGAGCGGCGACGTCGGTGCCGACACCGAGGTCAGTCCGGAGGCGTGGGCGGCCACCCGTCAGCGGGCGGTGACGCAGCTGCTGCGCGCCCGCTTCGCCGCGGCGGCGCGGTCCGACGAGAGCGGCTGGCTGGCACCCCTGCAGGAGGCGTCGTCCGGGGCGTTGCGCCTGACACAGGCCGCCGTTCTCGACCGCATGACGCGCATGGCGGTGGAGAGCATCCGGCTCGTCGGCGTCCGCGAGACCACTGCGCCGGTTCCGGCATCGCGGGGGACCACGGTCGAGTGGGACGTCAGGGCGAGCCTCACCTACCGGCTTCGCGGCTTCGACGCGCGTCCGCGGTCCTTCGACCTCGACCTCACCTTCAAGGCTGACCCCGGCCGCCCCGGAGGTCTGGCCATCACGGCGTCAAGCCCCTCCGGGCGCCCGCAGCCCTGGGATCTCGCGGGCCTCGTCGTCCGGAGGTCGGACACCGCGCTGGTGCTGGCCGTCGGCGACGCCGACCGGGTGCAGGAGGTCGTCCGTCGGGCGCGCACGGCGGCCTCGCGGGTCGCGAGCGTGTGGGGAGAGGTGCGGCCGGCGGTCTGGATCGCCCCGGCCACCGATGCCGACGCCGCCCGGTTGCTCGGACGCACGGCCGGCGACCTCGACGGCGTCGCCGCCGCCACGGACGGTCCGCTGACGCCGGGGGAGAGAGCCGGCGCAGACCGCATCGTCCTCGTCCCGGGAGCGTGGGCCTCCCTTCGTCCGGAAGGCCGCGACGTCGTCATGACGCACGAGCTGACCCATGTCGCCGTGCGGGCCTCCACGACACGGGCCGTACCCCTCTGGCTGTCCGAGGGGTTCGCCGAGCTCGTCGCGTACGAGCCCGTCGACCTGCCGGAGGCGACCATCGTCGCTCCCGCGCTCGATCGTGTGCGAGCATCCGGCCTGCCTCAGGCACTGCCGGCAGACGCGGACTTCGACCCGGGCACCCACGCGCTCGCGGCGGCATACGGCCTCTCGCTGCTGGCCCTGCGCACCCTCGCGGACGCGCACGGCACCCAGGCCGTCGTCCGTCTCTACCGGGCCGCGGCCGGCGGGCTCGACGTCCCGACCTCCCGGCTCGAGGACCGGGAGGCAGCCGTCGACGCCGCCCTGCACAGCATGACCGGGACGACCCGAGCAGCCCTCGTGGAGGACTGGCAGGCGCGCATCCGCGACCTGCTCCGCTGAGCCCTCAGGCGTAGAGCTTCTCGACCTCGTCGGCGTAGTCCTTCATGACGACGTTGCGCTTGAGCTTGAGCGACGGCGTCAGGTAGCCGTTGGCCTCGGTGAAGTCGCCGGGGAGCACCGCGAACTTGCGGATCGACTCGGCCTTGGAGACCGCCTCGTTGGCCCGGTCGACGGCCTCCTGCAGCGCCTCGAGCACCTTCGGGTCGGTGCGGGCCTGGTCGAGCGACACTCCCTCGACGCCGTGCGTCTTGGCCCAGAGCGGCCACATCTCGTCGTCGAGCGTCACGAGGACGGCGACGAAGGGCTTCTGGTCGCCGACGACGATGCACTGCGAGACGAGCGGGTGCGCGCGGAGGCGGTCCTCGAGCACAGCGGGGGCGACGTTCTTGCCGCCCGCCGTCACGAGGATCTCCTTCTTGCGGCCGGTGATCCGCAGGTAGCCGTCGTCGTCCATCTCGCCGAGGTCGCCGGTGTGGAACCATCCGTCGACGATGGCGTCTGCGGTCGCGGTCGGGTTGTCGTGGTAGGCGGAGAAGACGCCGACACCCTTGAGGAGGATCTCGCCGTCCTCGGCGATCCGGACGCCCGTGCCCGGCAACGGCGGTCCTACGGTGCCGATCTTGATCTTGTCGGGCGTGTTGACCGCGACGGGCGCAGTCGTCTCGGTGAGGCCGTAGCCCTCGAGGATGACGACCCCGATGCCCCGGTAGAAGTGGCCGAGGCGCGTGCCGAGGGGCGCCCCGCCGGACACGGCGTAGCGCACGTGCCCGCCCATGGCTGCGCGCAGCTTGCCGTAGACGAGACGGTCGAAGACCGCGTGCTGGACCCGCAGCCCGAGGCCGGGTCGGCCGGCGTCGAGGGCCTCGCTGTAGGCGATCGCGACGGTGGCCGCGCGCAGGAAGATCTTGCCCTTGCCCTCGGAGGACGCCTTGGCCTCGGCCGAGTTGAAGATCTTCTCGAAGACGCGGGGGACGGCGAGCACGAAGGTCGGCTGGAAGCCGGCGAAGTCGTCGAGCAGCGTCTTGATGTCGGCCGAGTGGCCCATCCGTGCGCGACCCTCGACGCAGAGCACCTCGATGAAGCGCGCGAAGACGTGCGCGAGAGGCAGGAAGAGCAGGGTGGAGGCGTTCTCGGTGAGGACGACCGGGCCGAGCTTCTCGATGGCGTTCTCGGCGAGGTCGAGGAAGTTGCCGTGGGTCAGCTCGCAACCCTTGGGCCGGCCCGTCGTGCCGGAGGTGTAGATGATCGTGGCGACGGCCGCGCGGTCGAGTCCGGCGCGGCGGGCCGCCAGATCGGCGTCCGAGACCTCGCGGCCCTTCTCGCGGAGGGCGTCGAGACCTCCGGCGTCGATGGTGACCACGTCGCGGAGCGACGGTAGCTCGCCCCGGACCTGGTCGACGACCGAGCGGTGCGCGTCGGTCTCGACGACGACGACGTGCGCGTCGGAGTCCGAGAGGATCCACTGGACCTGCTCGGCGGAGGAGGTCTCGTAGATCGGCACGACCACGGCACCGGCGCTCCACGTGGCGAAGTCGACGAGGGTCCACTCGTAGCGCGTGCGCGACATGAGGGCCACCCGGTCGCCGGGCTGGAGGCCGTCGGCGATGAGCCCCTTGGCGACGGCCGCGACGTCGTCGGCGAACTGGGACCACGTCACGTGCGTCCAGCCCCCGGAGGGAGTCTTCCGGGAGAACGCGGTCTCGCTCGCGTTCTCCGCGGCGTTGCGCACGGGGAGGTCGGCGAGGCTTCCCTCCGTCGTGACGGGGGCGAGTGGTGCGACGACGTTGTCCTTCACTGTCACTCCTGATGGCGGGGCGGGAACTGTGCTGCACCTTACCGATCGGTAACCGCGCGGACCACGTCAGCATGATCACAGGGCGGGCTCCGCGGTCGGGCGTGCCGCCCCTCGGCGCAGGGCTGCCGTCGTCCCCATCTTGGCACGCGGCCGACACGGGGTGACACCGGCGTTGACAACCGCGGTCGGCCTGCTGGCGACGCGATAGCCTTCGGCGCATGGCCGATCGCACCGAGTCCTCCATCGTCATCGACGCCCCGCCCGGCGAGGTGCTCGACGTCATCGCGGACTTCGAGGCCTACCCCGAGTGGGCGGGCGAGGTGAAGGACGTCACCGTGCTCGCCGAGGAGGGCGACGGCTGGGCCGACCAGGTCCAGTTCACGCTCGACGCGGGGGCCATCAAGGACACCTACGTCCTGGACTACGAGTGGGACGTCGTCGAGGACGGCACCGGCGTCGTCTCGTGGTCGCTCGTCTCCGCGCAGGTGCTCAAGGCGATGAACGGCTCCTACACCCTCGCCGGCGACGGCGACGGCACGAAGGTCACGTACCGTCTTTCCGTCGACGTCAAGATCCCCATGATCGGGCTGCTCAAGCGCAAGGCGGAGAAGGTCATCGTCGACACCGCGCTCAAGGAGCTGAAGAAGCGCGTCGAGGCCTGACGGACCGTGACCCCGAACGACGGTCCCGACGCGGCCCCTGCCGCCCCCGACCAGCCCCACCGGCCCGACGCCGACGGGACGTCGCGCCCTGCCGACGCGCCTCCCGGCAGCGTCGCGGCAGAGGCTGCGCTGCTCGTCGACCTGCTCTCCCGCCGCACCTGGTCGGGAGGCTCGCGTATGCCGTCCGGTGACTCCCGCGCTGAGCGTGCGGGCGGTGCAGCGCACGGCCACGGGCACGCCCCAGGCCCGGCGTCGGCGACGCGTGACCAGACGGGCCCGGAGGCAGCGCGTCGAGCCGACGGGCCGGTGGGGGAGTGCACGTGCGGGGGCACGACGCCCGCCGCGTGCCGCGCGTGCCCCGTCTGCCAGCTCATCGCCTTCGTCCAACAGGTCAATCCCGACACCATCGAGAAGGTCGCCGACTTCGTCGGCTTCGCGGCCACGGCCCTGCGCGACCTCGCGACGGCGCAGCGGGAGCGGCACGCCGAGCCTGCGCCCGAGGGTGACAGCGACAGCGACGACGCACGCCCGAGCACCGACACCGACATCGACGCCGACGACATCGACGCCGACGACAACGGCGCCGACGACAACGGCCCCGGAGGCAGCGCGTGAGCAGGCGTCTCGCGATCGGCATCGACATCGGCGGCACGAAGGTCGCAGGTGGCGTCGTCGACGAGTCGGGCGTCATCACCCATCGCACGCGTCGTGACACCCCCCACCGCTCCACGTCTCCGGCCGTCGTCGAGAACACCATCGTCGAGTCGGTCGAGGAGCTGCTCGGCCACGTGGACGCCGACGACGTCGTGGCCGTCGGCATCGGCGCCGCGGGCTTCGTCGCCGAGGACCGCGCGACCGTCGTCTTCGCGCCGCACCTGTCCTGGCGCAACGAGCCCCTGCGTGACGCGCTGTCACAGCGCATCGCCCTGCCGATCACCGTCGACAACGACGCCAATGCGGCGGCGTGGGCCGAGGCGACCTTCGGTGCCGCCCGCGGTGAGTCGCACGTCGTCGTCATCACGCTCGGCACGGGCATCGGCGGCGCCCTCATCATCGACGGCAACGTCCAACGCGGGCGGCACGGCATCGCCGGCGAGTTCGGCCACATGCAGATCGTGCCGGGCGGCGCACGCTGCGAGTGCGGCAACCGGGGCTGTTGGGAGCAGTACGCCAGCGGCAACGCGCTCGTGCGCGAGGCTCGCGCCATGATCGAGGCTGGGTCGCCCGTCGTCGCCGACCTGCTCGCCCGCCTCGGCGGCGACGCCAACGCGCTGACCGGTCCCTTCATCACCGAGGCCGCCCGCGAGGGCGACCCCACCGCGCGCGAGCTGCTCGCCGACATCGGCGAATGGCTCGGCATCGGAATGGCCAACCTGGCCTCGGCCTTCGATCCGGGCCTCTTCGTCATCGGCGGCGGCGTGAGCGCGGCCGACGAGATGCTCATCGGTCCGGCCCGCGAGGCCTTCCGTCGGCAGCTCCCGGGTCGCGGCTACCGGCCGGAGGCGCGGATCGTGCGCGCCGTGCTCGGCAGCGACGCGGGTCTCATCGGCGCCGCCGAGCTCGCGCGCGCCGGCCGCTGAGCCATGGCCGCGCGGCCCGGGGGCCGACCGGAGCACGTGCTGCGGGTCATGAGCTACAACGTCCACGACCTGCTCGACGACCGGGCAGCCGCGGCACGGGTGGTGCGTGCGGTCGCCCCTGACGTGCTGTGCCTCCAGGAGGTCCCGCGCCGGCTCACGACGGAGCTCCGCCTCCCGCCGTTCGCGCGTGACTGCCGGCTGCACTGGCACCGGGGGCGCCTCGGCACGGGTGGGACCGCGGTCCTGACGGCCGAACGGGTGGTCGTCCACGGCACGGCGCGTGGCCGTCTGTCGGTCCGGTTCCCCGACCGCACGCGAGGGTATGCCGCCGCGACCGTCTCGATCCCGGCAGGCGGTCCGTCGCGTCGTGCCGTCACCGTCGTCAGCGTGCACCTCGGGCTGCGCGCCTCCGAGCGGGAGCGGCATGCGGCCGCCGTGCTCGCCGGTCTCACCCGACTCGGTGGGCTCGACGACCGGGCCGTCATCGCAGGGGACCTCAACGAGGGACCCGGCGGGACGGCATACGCGATGTTCGCCGAGCACCACCCACCGGTGTCCGGCGCCGTGCCGACGTTTCCCGCGCTCGGCCCGACGACCTCCCTCGACGTCGTCTTCGCCGGGCCGGGACTCCGGGTCGTCGAATCGGCCGAGACCGTCGTGGACGAGGCTGACCTCGAAGTGGGGTCGGACCACCGACCGGTCTGGGTCGACCTGGACCTCGGGTCCGACTGACGCGTCGGACCGCCTCGCGAGCGGTCAGACGCGGGTGCCGTCGTCGAACGGGTCGCGCTCGGTGCCGCCCCGCAGGACGAGCAGCACGAAGCCGACGACGACCATGGTCAGGGCCGTCACGACCCACCAGCCGCTGCCGTCACGGTCGAAGAAGAGGACGTAGAGCAGCAGCAGCGGGCCACCGACGAGACCGCCGACGATCGCCCAGAACATCGGGTCGGTCTCGGCCGACGGGAGGTCGATCTCGGAGGGTGGGACGAAGTGGTCGTCGCCGTCGGACGCGTCGTCGGCGCGGCGGGACGTGGGCCCGCGCCACTCGTGGGACGTCGTCGGGGCGATCGGCAGCTCGAGCAGACCGGACGACCCCGATGGGTTCGACGCGCCGGCCCCGGGCTGTTGCGGCGGCGCCGCCGGGTCGGTGCCCCGGCCGGCCTGCGGGCGCTCCACGGACGAGGGCTCCACGGACGAGGGTGGGGCGTCCGGTGCCGACGGCGGACCGGGCTCGTCGGCCGTGTCGGCCTCCGTCAGCGAGACCGACGGTGGCGCGGGGTCGGCGACCTGCTCGGCTGCCTGGTCTGCCGCCTGGTCTGCCGCCTGGTCTGCCGACTGGTCTGCCCCCTGGTCTGCCCCGTGGTCTGCCCCGTGGTCGGACGACGCGGCGGGGTCACGACGCTGCGGCTCGGGGGCCTCGTCGTCCCACCCCGCGATGATCCGCGCGAACTCCGCGTCCAGGTCGCGGTCACTCATCGTCGGCTCCGGGCGACCGTCGTGCTGCGGTGCCGGGAGGACATGCCGAAGCCCGCTGGGGCGTCGGGACGGACCGTCACGGTGGGGCTCCTCGGGCGAAGCGGCTGGACCTGCTTGATCCTCGCATGCGCCGCTGTCAGTGCGCGAGTGTCGTAGAGTTCGAGCCGTCACAGACGGAAGGCGGACACGGTTGTTCTACTGGTTCCTCAAGACGATCGTCATCGGGCCGATCATCAAGCTCCTCTTCCGTCCGTGGGTGGAGGGGGAGGAGAACATCCCCGAGGAGGGTGCCGCGATCTTCGCGAGCAACCATCTGTCCTTCTCCGACTCGATCTTCCTCCCGCTCGTCGTGTCCCGCCGTGTCACGTTCCTCGCCAAGAGCGACTACTTCACCGGGCGCGGCATCAAGGGCCGCCTCACCGCGGCGTTCTTCAAGGGCGTGGGGCAGCTGCCCGTCGACCGGTCGGGCGGCAAGGCGAGCAACGCGGCGCTGACGTCGGGCCTGAAGGTCCTGCGCCGCGGTGACCTGCTCGGCATCTACCCCGAAGGCACCCGCTCGCCCGACGGCCGCCTCTACCGCGGCCGCACCGGCGTGGCCCGGATGGCGCTCGAGGGCAAGGTCACGGTCATCCCCGTCGCGATGATCGGCACCGACAAGGCGCAGCCCACCGGCAAGGTCATCCCGCGGATCATGCGGGTCGGCGTGCGCGTCGGCAAGCCGCTCGACTTCTCGCGCTACGAGGGCATGGAGGACGACCGCTTCGTCCTGCGCTCGATCACCGACGAGATCATGTACGAGCTGATGCTCCTGTCGGGCCAGGAGTACGTCGACATGTACGCCACGTCGATGAAGGACCGGCTCGTCTCCGCGGCCCGAGCCAAGGCCCGGGAGCTGCAGGAGGCCGCCAAGCCCGGTAGCGCCGCACCTGAGCTGGAAGAGGCGCTCGACGCCGCCGAGGGCAAGGCTCGGTCGGCCCGGGCCACCGAATCGGGCGGAGCCGCCTCGGCCTCCGACGACGACGGCGCCGACGACGACGGCGACGCTCCCGTCGTGGCGGCGTCCTGACGTCATGGCGCGCACGCGCCACGGCGCCGGCCCGGAGCATGACGGTGACCCCGACGGTGACCCCGACGGTGACGCTGACGGTGACCCTCACGGTGTGCCGAGCGGCGTGCCAGACCGTAGGCAGGGCGGGATGCCCGGAGGCCCGGACACCGACCTGATCCCGGCTCCGGCGCCGCTGTCCGACAACGAGCTCCCGGCCGTCGTCTCGGCGCCGACGGTGGCCGTGCTCGACGACGAGCACGCCATCGTGCGCGGGCTGTGGCGCGGTATCGACGTCTTCCGGTGCCTCGCCCTGGCGTATGCCGTGTGGTCGGTCTGGGAGCGTCACGAGGAGATCGCGCACCTCGACGGGGCGGTCGCCGTCCTCGGGGTCCTCGCCGGCTGGACGCTTGCCGTCACGCTGAGGCCGGTGCGCACCGTCCGCGCCTACACCGTCGAGCTCGCCATCGGCTGCTCCGCGATCCTCGCGACCCGGCTCGTCGACGACCCCGACGTCATCACCGCCGGCGCCAAGACCATCCCCTCGATCTGGCCGACCGCGGCCGTCATCGGGTTCGCGGTGCTGCGGGGCTGGCGGGGCGGTCTTGCCGCCGCCTCCCTCGTCGCCGCGTGCTCCTTCGTCGAGGTGGTCGAGCCGACTCCCAACACGATCAGCAACTCGATCTTCGGGCTCCTGCTCGGCGGCTGCATCGGCTACTGCGTCGACCTGGCCCGCTCGAGCCACGCGGCGCTCGCCGAGGCCATGCGGCTCGACGCCGCCCGCGCCGAGCGGGACCGGCTCGCGCGGACCGTGCACGACGGGGTGCTCCAGACCCTCGCCTTCATCAACCGCCGGGCGACCGACCTCGGCGGGGAGGCGGCGCGGCTCGGTGCGATGGCCGGCGAGCAGGAGCGGATCCTGCGCACTCTCGTGAGCCAGACGGACCTCGCCGAGGTGGACCGCGCCGTCAGCGGTGACGCCGACCTGCGCGCCCTGCTGCGCCACGTCGAGGGCGACGGCGTCCAGCTCGTCTCACCCGCCGACGCCGTCCTCCTGCCACGAAGGGTCGCCGACGAGGTCGTCGCCGCCGTCGAGGCAGCCCTCGACAACGTCCGGCAGCACGCCGGTGACGACGCCCGGGCGTGGGTGCTGCTCGACGACGACGGTGACGTGGTCGCCGTGACGATCCGCGACTCCGGTCGAGGTGTTGCGCACGGTCGCCTCGAGGAGGCCGTCGGGCAGGGCCGTCTCGGTGTCTCGTCGAGCATCCTCGGACGCCTCGCCGACCTGGGGGGCACCGCGACCGTCACGTCCGGGGCTTCCGGTGGGACGACCGTCGAGCTGCGGATCCCCAATCGCCGGACGACACGTCTCACCAACCGGCACCATGGACGCCGGACGCCCGCGACGACCGAACGCGGGCCGCAGGCCCGCACCCAGGGACGAGGAGCATCGTGAGGGATCAGGAGGACGCCATGCCGCAGCAGGGGAGCAGCACGCCGCCCGAGCACGTCCGGGTCGTCGTCGCCGACGACCACCCGATGTGGCGCGACGCCGTCGCCCGTGACCTCGCCGACGCCGGATTCGAGGTCCTCGCGACCGCCGACGACGGCCGGTCCGCCGTGGCACGCACCCGGGCCACGGTCCCCGACGTCCTCGTCCTCGACCTCAACCTCCCGGGCCTGTCCGGCGCCGAGGTCTGCGCCGCCCTCGCCGCGGCGCAGGTGCCGACCCGCATCCTCATCCTCTCGGCGAGCGGGGACCACCAGGACGTCCTCGACGCGGTCAAGGCCGGCGCGCTCGGCTACCTCGTCAAGTCGGCCGGACGTGAGGAGTTCCTCGCCGCGGTGCGGGCCACGGCCGCAGGGGAGCCGGTCTTCACCGCCGGCCTCGCGGGTCTCGTCCTCGGCGAGTTCCGGCGCGTCAAGGCCGCGGGTGGAGGCACCTCGGAGCGGCCCGTCCCGGAGCTGACCGACCGCGAGACCGAGATCCTCAAGTACGTCGCGACGGGCATGGGCTACAAGGAGATCGCAGCGACGCTGTTCCTCTCGCACCGCACCGTGCAGAACCACGTGCAGAACATCTTCGGCAAGCTCCAGATGCACAACCGCGTCGAGCTCGTCCGCTTCGCGATGGAGCGCGGTCTCGACCTCGGCGACCAGACGTGACCGGTGTGGACCCGGGCTGACCCGGCTCCGCCGGCTGCCCGGCACACGTCAGCGGCGGCGCGAGCAGGGGCACTCGCAGGTTTCGGGATGCGGACCCGCGCGGGGGCACCCCTGTGCGACGTCTACGCTGGCGGAGTGAACACGAGGACCGCCACCGCCGATGCCGGTCTCGACCCCGTTGACGGGTCCGAGGCCCTCGCCGCCCTCACGGCCGCGGCCACCGAGCTCGAGGCCCAGCAGCAGCCTGCCTGGCCTGACACGGCCGCCCTGGCCGAGGTCATCGAGACCCTCGCGTCGTATCCTCCGCTCGTCTTCGCGGGCGAGTGCGACATCCTCACCGACCGGATGGCCAAGGCCGCCGTCGGCGAGGCCTTCGTGCTCCAGGGCGGCGACTGCGCCGAGACCTTCGCCTCGGCGACCGCCGACAACATCCGCGACCGCATCAAGACGATCCTCCAGATGGCCGCGGTCCTGACCTACGGCGCGTCGGTGCCCGTCATCAAGATCGGGCGCATGGCAGGGCAGTACGCCAAGCCGCGCAGCTCGACCGTCGAGACCCGCGAGGGCGTGACCCTGCCCGCCTTCCGCGGCGACATGGTCAACGACTTCGCGTTCCACGAGACCGCCCGCATCCCCGACCCGCAGCGCCTCGTCCGGGCGTACCACGCGAGCTCGGCGACCCTCAACCTCGTGCGCGCCTTCACGACCGGAGGATTCGCCGACCTGCGGCACGTCCACGACTGGAACCGTGGCTTCGTCGCCAACTCGGCCAACCAGCGCTACGAGAAGATCGCCAAGGACATCGACAAGGCGATGCGCTTCATGTGGGCCTGTGGTGCCGACTTCGACGCCATGCGCACCGTCGAGTTCTACGCCGCCCACGAGGCGCTCCTGCTCGACTACGAGCGCCCGCTGACGCGCATCGACTCCCGCTCCGGGCGCCTCTACGACACGTCCGGCCACTTCGTCTGGGTCGGCGAGCGCACCCGGCAGCTCGACGGCGCCCACGTCGACTTCGTCGCGCGCATCAGCAACCCCATCGGCGTCAAGCTCGGGCCCAAGGCCGACATCGACGAGGTGCTGCGCCTCATCGACACGGTCGACCCGAACCGCACCCCGGGCCGACTGACCTTCATCACCCGCATGGGCGCGGGCACGATCCGCGACGCCCTGCCGGCACTCGTCGACAAGGTGACGGCGTCCGGCGCGACCGTGACGTGGATCTGCGACCCGATGCACGGCAACACGTTCGAGAGCCCGTCCGGCTACAAGACGCGTGACTTCGAGGACATCGTCGAGGAGGTGCGCGGCTTCTTCGAGGTGCACCGGTCCCTCGGCACGATCCCCGGCGGCATCCACGTCGAGCTCACCGGCAACGACGTCACCGAGTGCCTCGGCGGCGCGGAGAAGATCATCGACTCCGATCTCGAGAAGCGCTACGAGTCCGTGTGCGACCCGCGCCTGAACCACCAGCAGTCGCTGGAGCTCGCGTTCCTCGTCGCCGAGATGCTCGGCCAGGCCTGAGCGGTGGCAGCGACGAGTCCCTTCCGGGCAGACCTGCTCAGCGACACCCTGACCCAGCCCTCCGAGGGCATGCGCGATGCCATGGCGCGCGCGGAGGTCGGCGACGACGTCTTCGGTGAGGACCCGACGCTGCGCGCCCTCGAGGAGCGCGTGGCGGGGATGCTCGGACACGAGGGCGCGCTCTTCACGCCCTCTGGCTCGATGGCCAACCAGCTCGGCGTGCGGCTGCACGTCAAGCCGGGCGAGGAGCTCATCGGCGACTCGCTCGCCCACGTCGTGCGGGCCGAGCTCGGTGCCGCCGCGGTGCTCTCCGGCATCTCGTCGCGGACCTGGGTCTCCGAGCGCGGCCGCTTCCGCGCCGACGACGCCGCGTCCCTCATGATCACCGGCGTCGGGCCGTACCAGGTCTGCACGTCGCTCGTGATCGTCGAGAACACCCACAACTTCGGGGGCGGCACCGTGCAGTCGCTCGACGAGATCCGCCGCGCGCGCGAGGTGACGCGCGGGCGCGGGGTCGCCATGCACCTCGACGGGGCGAGGCTCTTCAACGCGCACGTCGCCTCCGCCGTACCGGTCGGTGACTACGGCCGTGAGTTCGACACCGTCTCGATCTGTCTGAGCAAGGGTCTCGGCGCCCCGGTCGGCAGCGTGCTCGCGGGCTCGGCTGACGCCATGGCCGAGTCGCGCATCTGGCGCAAGCGCTTCGGGGGCGGCATGAGACAGGCCGGCATCCTCGCCGCCGCAGGGCTTTTCGCCCTCGACCACAACGTCGAGCGCCTCGCTGACGACCACGCCCGGGCGCGACGCGCCGCCGAGGCGATGGCGGAGGCGGCACCCAGCGCCGTCGACCTGGCCACGGTCGAGACCAACATCGTCATCGTCGACGTGGCCGCGGTCGGGTGGACCTCCGCCGCCTTCGTCGACGCAGCCCTCGCCGCCGGCGTGAGGACGTATGCCGTCGGGCCCGGCGCCGTGCGCCTCGTGTGGCACCTCGATGTCGACGACGCCGGCACGGACGTCGCGATCGACGTCCTCACCGGCCTGCTGCGCTCGGCGCCCGCGGCAGCCTGACCCCGACCACCCCGCGCCAACGACCCGCCAACTCCGCCTTGGCGCACGTGGCGGCTCGTTGGGACCGTGTTCCGGTGCGCCAACTCCGCCTTGGCGCACGTGGCGGCTCGTTGGGACCGTGCCCGGGGTCAGACCTCGTGGTGGAGGGCCTCGGCGGGCAGCTCACCCGGGCGTCGCCGCGCGAGGAGCTCGACGGCAAACATCGCGGTGAGCACGAGCGCGCCGCCGACGACCATCCGCAGGGTGGCTGACTCGTCACCCAGGGTCACGGCGAAGAACGCCGCGAAGACCGGCTCGAGCGTCATGACGATGGCCGCCCGCGTGGCGGGCATGTGAGCCTGCGCCCACGTCTGGACCCACAGGGCCAGGATGCTGGCGAAGACGACCATGTAGAGCACGGACGCCCACTGGCCCGGTCCGCTCGGCAGGATGACGCCACCGGGCAGCGCGCCGCCGACGCAGAGCACGGCGATGACGACCATCTGCACGACGGACAGACCGGTCGCGATCTCGGAGGCGCTGTAGCGGCCGAGGCCGACGATGTGCAGGGCGTAGAGGGCGGCGGCGAGCAGGGTGAGGGCCTCGCCGACCCCGACGGAGAAGCCGTTGAGCGACAGCAGGGCGAGGCCCACGGTCGCGAGCCCGACTGCAGCCCAGGTGGATCCGGCCACGCGCTCGCGCAGCAGGACGGCGGTGAAGACCGGGGTGAGCACGACGTAGGTGCCGGTGATGAAGCCCGACACGGAGGCCGGTGTTGTCGCGAGACCCTGCGTCTGGAAGATCTGGGCCAGTCCGTAGAGCGCGCCGAGACCGACACCGACGAGGACCTGACGGCGGCTCAGGGCCCGCACCGGCCGCCAGAACACCAGGAGCATGATGACGGCCGACAGGCTGAAACGCACCGCGAGGAAGTCGACGGGCGGGACGGTCTCGACGAGATCGCGGATGAGGAAGAACGTCGAGCCCCACACGGCTGTGAGCGCGACGAGGAGCAGCGTTGCCAGGCGCGTACGCGCCGCAGGAGTCACAGACGCCTCAGACGATCGTCAGGTGGATCGTCGTGCCCTTGGGCACAGGCGTGCCCGCCGCAGGGTCCTGAGCCCGGACCTTCTTCTCGAAGAGCGCGCCGAAGGGGTACTGCTTGTCGACCGTGAAGCCGAGGTCGGTCAGCGTCTTCTCGGCGGCGGTGTCCTGCTGGTCGACGACGTTGGGCACCGGCACCAGCACCGGGCCCTTCGACACGACGACCGTGACGGGGTCGCCCCGGTGCAGCGTGCCCTTGTCGGGTGACTGGGAGACGACCTGACCGGCGGGCACGGCGTCGCTGTTGACGTCCTCGCCCCGAGACACCGTGAGCCCGGCCTTCGTGATGGCTGCCGAAGCCGCGTCGAACGGTGCGCCGGTGACCGTGGGCACCTCGATCGGCTCGCGGCCCCTGGAGACGACGACGGACACGGAGGTGCTGCGCCTGACCGACGCGCCGGCAGCGGGGTCCTGGGAGATGACGAGGCCCTTGGCCACCGTCTCGCTCCACTTCTCGGAGCGGTCGCCGAGACGGAGCGTCAGGGGTGACAGGGTCGCCCCGACGTCGCCGAGCCTGACCCCGACGAGCTTCGGCACGGCATACCGCTCCTTGCCCTTGGAGACGACGAGACGGACGGTCGACTCCTTGCCGAGCTCGCTGCCCGCGCCGGGCTCGACACGGAGCACGACGCCCTTGGCCTTCGCCTCGGAGAACTCCTCGACGGTCTCGGCCGTCAGGGCGGCCTGTTCGATCGCGCCCTCGGCCTGCGCGACCGGCTGACCGACGACGGCCGGCACGACGGTCGAGCCTGCCGGGCCGGCCGTGAACCACCAGCCGCCGAACCCCACACCGCCGACGACGAGGAGGGCCGCGACCCACAGGGGCCACCGCCGTCGGCGGCCGGCCCGCCGGTCGATCGGCATGGCTGCGGTGTGCTCGAGGGCGGGGCCGTCGTCGTGGACGGGCATCCCGGCCAGGGCCGCACGTCCGACCTCGTTGGGTCGGGTGCGGTGTCGCTCGGGGGAGCTGGGCAGGTCGGACCGCTCCGGTCGAGCCGGTGCGGGCAGGTGCGTCGTCGACGACACGGGCGACAGCGCCGAGGTGGCCGCAGGGTCGGTCGCGAGCGCGATCCCGCGCCGTTCGAGCTCGTCGGACGAGAGACCGCGACGCACCGCCCGCAGGGCGGCGACGAACGCGGCGGCCGACTCGAAGCGGTCCTCGGGCTCGACGGCTGTCGCACGGGCGACGAGCTCGTCGAGCGCGCCGGGGACGCCGGGGACGACGGAGCTCGGCGTGACGATCGATCCGTGGACGTGGTTGTACGCGATCTGGATCGGGGTGCCGCCGGTGACGGCCTTGCGCCCGGTGAGCATCTCGAAGAGGAGCAGGCCCGCGGCATACACGTCGCTGCGGGTGTCGGCGACTCCGCGCTCGACCTGCTCGGGGGAGAGGTAGGAGACCGTGCCGAGCAGGACGCCCGTCTGGCTCGTCGCGGCCTGGTTGGTGATCGCGCGCGCGAGGCCGAAGTCGGCGACCTTGACCTCGCCGTCCCGCCGCACGATGACGTTCTCGGGCTTGACGTCGCGGTGGATCATGCCGGCCACGTGGGCCGCTCTCAGCGCCAAGAGGATGGGCTCGAGGATGGCGAGCGCCTCGCGGGCCGTGAGGGGTGCCTCCTCGTGGATGACGTCGCGCAACGTCTTGCCCTCGACGAGCTCCATC
Source organism: Terrabacter sp. Ter38 (assembly GCF_024519435.1). Classification (GTDB taxonomy): domain Bacteria; phylum Actinomycetota; class Actinomycetes; order Actinomycetales; family Dermatophilaceae; genus Terrabacter. Next base: position 161,504 of record NZ_JALJRZ010000001.1, on the reverse strand, counting down.
GCGAGGAAGACCTCCCCGGCGTCCTCGCCCTGGTCGAAGACGGCCACGACGTTGGGGTGGCTGAGCCGGGCCGCGGACCGGGCCTCGGCGCGGAAGCGCTCGACGAAGACGTCGTCGGTGGCGAGTCCGGGGCGCATGATCTTGAGCGCCACCTCCCGGTCGAGCCGCCCGTCCAGCGCCACGTAGACAGAGGCCATGCCTCCGTCTGCGAGGTGGGAGAGGATGCGGTACCGGCCGTCGATCACCCGACCGACGAGGGCGTCCGCCACGCTGGACGTCACGCCCCGCAGTTTACGGGCTGGGTCCGCGCATCCGGTGCAGGCCAGCCGCGTCGTGGTCTCTCGCGGTGCAGGCGCGCTCCCCGCCCTGACGGGCGCGCGGGTCAGGCGCACCGCGAGACCTCCGCCTGCGCTCCCCGCCGGGGGCCGTCCGACGACCTCCCCGTCGGGCTCCCGGGACGCGGAGCGGCACCCCGTCAGAGGCGGTCGTAGACGGCCATGACGTTGGCCACGTAGCGCTTCGTGTCCTCGTACATGCCCTTGGTGCGGACCGAGTAGAGGCCCTGGTAGTAGCCGGCGATGGCCTGCTCGCGCGAGTCGGCGCTGGCCTGCAGGGCGCGGATGATGAGGACGCCGCCGGTGATGTTGTCCTGCGTGTCGTAGCGGTCGAGCGTCCGGCCCGCGAGCTGCGAGGCCCACGTCTGGGCCACCGGCATGAGCTGCATGACGCCCACGGCGTCGGTGTAGGAGACAGCGCGCTGGTACCACCCGGACTCGAGGTAGCCGATGGCGAGCGCGAGCTTCGGGTCGACGCCCTGGCGGGTCGCGGTCGCGCGGATCATCGCAGCAGTGTCGGTGCGGCTGGGCACGTCCATGGCCGCGAGCTTCGCCTTGCTCTCGGCGACGGCCTGCGCGGTCTTGCTGGGGTACTGGTAGCCCGGCGCAGGCGCCGGGGCGGGGGCCGGCGTCGTCGGCGTGGGGGCTGAGACGGTGCCGGGGATGACGATCTTCTGGCCCACGTAGATCCGACTCGCGTCGGCCAGCTTGTTGGCGGCGAGCAGCTTGGTCAGCGAGACGCCGAAGCGCTGGGCGATGACGCTCATGCTGTCGCCGGCCTTGACGACGTAGATCGTGCCGGCACCGCTCGGGGTGGTCGGTCCCGTCGTCGGCTTCGCGGGCGTCGGCGTGGCGGGCGTGGGCGCCGACGGCGTGGCCGGTGCCTTCGCACCTGGCACGCTGATCCGCTGCCCGACGAAGATGAGGCCTGCGTTGGGGAGCCGGTTCGCGGCGAGGAGCTTGGTCAGTGAGACCCCGTAACGCTGGGCGATCCCGCTCATCGTCTCGCCCGAGCGCACCACGTGGATGACGGTCGCGGTCGTGCTCGCGGGGCGGACGGGTGCCGCCGTCGCCGCAGCGGACCGGGCCGGGGTCGCCGAGGGACGACCGGGCACGAGCAGCTTCTGCCCCGGGCGGATCACCGATCCGCGTGCGGTGAGCCGGTTCTTCTCGACGATCGCCTGGACGGTCGTGTGGTTGGCGAGGGCGAGGTGCCAGATCGTGTCACCCGGGCGAACCGTGACGGTCTGCCACGGGGTGGCGGCCACGGGGGCCACGGCGGCGTGTGCGGGCAGCGCGAGCGCGGCGACGTCGGCGAAGGGCATGGGGTGGAGTCCTTTCCTGGAGCCCGGGCTGAGTTCGAGAAGCGTGGAGGGGCGTTCGGAAGGGGTCGGTGAGGTGCTGGAGGGTGCTCTGGTGCTGCGCAGGTGCTTTGTGACGCTTGTGAGCGGAGTGGCGCCTGTGACGATAGCGCATAATTGAGCACTAAAGTATAAATACACCCGTGTAATTCGTCCGATCTGCTCCAGCCCATCGCGGTCGGCGGGTGTGCGCGGACGGGTCGGGACGGTGGCAGACTCTCGTCCTGTGAGCGAGACCCCTGAACCGCAGCCCGACGTGCCCACCACCCATGACCTCGAGTCGCTCGTCGGGGAGTGGCTGACCGTTCCCGACGCCGCCGAGCGGCTCGGTCTGCAGCTGTCGCAGGTGCGGCAGCTGATCGCCGACCGTGAGGTCCTCGCGGCCCGCATCGGTGCGCGGCGCGTCGTCGCGATCCCAGCGAAGTTCTTCGACGAGACCGGCCCGCGGCCCGAGCTGCGCGGCACCTTCACCGTGCTGGCCGACGGTGGCATGAACGACGACGAGATCATCGAGTGGCTGCACACCCCCGACGAGACGCTGCCCGTCGAGGGTGCTCCCATCGACGCCATGCTGGCCGGTCACAAGACCGAGATCCGGCGTCGAGCGCAGGAGCTCGCCTTCTGACGCGTCCTGCCGCGGCCTGACGGCCGAGGGCGTATGCCGTCCGGCCGGGTCGTCAGGACCGCGGGGTCGTCAGGATCTGCAGGCCGTCAGGACCTGCGGGCCGTCGAGACCGCGACGAGCGCCTCGAGGACGTCGAGCGCCGACGTGTCGTAGGAGCCCGTCGCCCGGGCCCGGTCGACGGCTCGGCAGGCCTCGTCGGCCAGGGCGGCGATGAGGCTCTCGACCCGGTCGACCGCCCCGGTGTCGAGCAGCACCCTGCGGATCGCCTCGACGCCCGCGAGCTCGAGGTCGTCGCGCCCCAGGAGGCTCTCGACCGTGTCGCGGTCGGCGTCGGACGCCGCGTCGAGGGCGTGGGCCACGAGGACGGTGCGCTTGCCCTCGCGCAGGTCGTCCCCTGCGGGCTTGCCGGTGGCCTCGGGGTCTCCGAAGACGCCGAGCAGGTCGTCACGCAGCTGGAACGCCTCCCCGAGGGCGAGGCCGTAGTCCGACAGGGGAGCCAGCGACCCGTCCGGCGCGCCGCCGACGAGCGCCCCGATGAGCAGCGGGTGCTCGATGGTGTACTTGGCGCTCTTGAAGCGGATCACCTTGCGCGCCGAGGCGATCCGGGCGTCGAGGTCGAGGCCGTCCCAGCCGCGGGCTGACTCGAGCAGGTCGAGGAACTGGCCGCCCATGAGCTGCGTGCGCATGGAGTCGAAGAGCTGCCGGCCGCGGGCCAGCTCCTCGGCGGGCAGGCCGCACGTCGCGTAGAGCTCGTCGCACCAGGTCAGGCACAGGTCGCCGGCGAGGATCGCGGTGCCCTCGCCGAAGCGGTCGGCGTCACCCGCCCAGCCACGCGCCTGGTGCAGCGAGGCGAGGGCCCGGTGCGCGGACGGCATACCCCGTCTCGTGTCGCTGCGGTCCATGACGTCGTCGTGGAGCAGGGCGGCGCCCTGGAAGAACTCCATGCTCGCGGCCAGGCGCACGAGCGCGTCGGAGTCGGCGCCGCCCGCGGCGCGGTAGCCCCAGTAGAGGAAGCCGGCGCGCAGACCCTTGCCGCCGGTCAGCAGGCCGGACACGGCCGAGACGAGCGGGGCAGTCTCCTCTCCGATCGCGGCCAGCGACTGCGTGGCCCCGGCGATCTGCCCGTCGATCGCCTGCTGCACCCGACGGCGCAGCACATCGAGGTCGGTGGGGGTCTGCACGGGGTCCTCCATCGAGTCGCGGGAATCGAGGTCAGCCTACGCGGCGCGCGGGTGCGCCCGTGAACAGCCCGGACACCGCGCCCGCGCGCGGCTTATGGTGTGCGGCATGGCACACGGCACGGCATCCTCGATGGCGCGGGCGGAGCGGTTCACGCGGTCCATCCCGGCGATGATCGAGGCCGAGACCCCGACGTACAGCTTCGAGTTCTTCCCGCCCAAGGACGACGCGTCCGAGGCGCAGCTCTGGGACGCCATCCGACGCCTCGAGAAGGTGTCACCGAGCTTCGTCTCCATCACCTACGGCGCCGGCGGCGGCACCCGCGACCGCACCGTCCGACTCACCCAGCGCGTCCTCGAGGCGACCTCGCTGACGCCGATGGCGCACCTGACGTGCGTCGGGCACTCCGTCGCCGAGCTGCGCGGCATCGTGGGGTCGTATGCCGCCGCGGGGGTCCGCAACATCCTGGCCCTGCGCGGTGACCCCCAGGGCGGCCTCGGCCAGACGTGGGTCGCGCACCCCGAGGGCCTCGACCACGCCGACGAGCTCGTCGCGCTGGTCCGCGGGCTCGGCGACTTCACCGTCGGGGTCGCGGCCTTCCCCGACGGCCACCCCGAGTCGGGCGACATCAGCGAGGACGCTGAGACGCTGATCCGCAAGGAGCGCGCCGGCGCCGAGTTCGCGATCACCCAGATGGTCTTCGACGTCGACCACTACCTCCGGCTGCGCGACGAGCTCGCCCGGCGCGGGTCGCGGCTGCCCGTCGTCCCGGCCATCATGCCGATCACCAACGCTCGTCAGGTGGTGCGCATGGCTCAGCTCGCGGGGCAGCCGATGCCAACGGCGGTCACGGACCGGCTCGAGCGGCACGGCGACGACGCCGCAGGGGTCCGCGCCGAGGGCATGGCGATCGCCACGGAGTCGTCGCGCCGCCTGCTCGACGAGGGTGCCCCCGGCATCCACTTCATCACGATGAACCGGTCGTCGGCGACGCTCGAGGTCTTCGGCAACCTCTGACCGGCGGGGAGCCTCGGAGTCCGAGGGGGCGAGCCGACTGGGGTGCGGAGCCACTGCGGCGGCACGAGGATGACCTGCCTCCACGCCCTCGTCAGGGCGGGGAGGTGCTGTGAGCGGTCTGCGAACCTGTGTGGCCCAGGTCCGGGGTCGGGCGCCACCGGGACGGCCGGTCAGGTCTCCTGGTCGAAGGGTCGCTCGAGACGCTCGTCGGTCCGGGCCGACGTCGGCGGTGGAGCAGCGGTCCCGCGACGCCCCCGGTGCTCCCGGTGCTCCCGGTGCTCCCGGCGCTCGGAGGGCACGGCGATGCCGACGCGTTCGCCCCATGCGTCGTAGCGGCGCTTGTAGCGGCGGATGCGTCCGGCCAGCTTGTAGACGAAAAACGCGCCGAGCACGAGGAAGAGCAGGGCGATGGCCGCGGCCCACCACGGGTGCGCGATGGCGAGGGCGGTGACGCCGGTGACGGTCACGTCCTCGGTGGTGCTGACGAGGACGTTGCTCGCTGGTTCGGGGGAGGTGTTGACGGCGGCGCGCAGGCCGGCCTTGATCCCGTGCGAGATGAGGGCCGTGACACCACCGGTCGCCGCGCCGACGGCGGCGTCGAGGGTCGCCGTGTCGTGGCCGATGAGGTAGCCGATCGTCGCCCCGACCGCCGGTCTGACGACGGTGTGCACGGAGTCCCAGGCGGAGTCGACGTAGGGGATCTTGTCGGCGAGCATCTCGACGACGAAGAGGACGCCTGCCCCGATGAGCACGTCGGTGCGAGCCAGGGCGTTCGGGATCTGGCTCAGGTTGAAGATCTTGTCGGCCAGCCCGAGGACGAGCACGACGGCGTACGCGTTGATGCCGCTGCCCCACCCGGTGGTGAAGGCCATGGGGATGAGCTCGGCGCCCACGACACCCCTTCGGTCGTGCGCCGGTCGCGGTGCGCCGGTGCGGCTGTGGCCCGACCGGTCGGCCGAGCCCAGGTCCAACGTTCCTGACGCTCCCGTATTCCCGGGGGTGGCGCAACGGGGCGCGCTGCACGTGGTGAGAGGGGGTAGCGGAACGGGTCCGATCCGTGAGCGGACGGGACCCCTGTGCCCCTCCGTTCGCGGACCGAACCCGCGCCATCACTCTGTCGCCAGGCGCGCCGCAGGGGCCTGAGCACCGGTACTCAGATCGGTCCGGAGCGGGACGGAACGGACGCATGGGGAGAGTCAGCCGTGTCGGCTCCTGATCGCGTGGACGTGACCCGCGGACCGTCTTGACAGGCTGTCGGCGCCAGGGGTTAGGCTTCGAGTATCGAACAGGTGTTCGAACGTCGTCTTTCCGGGTGAGGTGCCCGGTAGGTGGGGTCCGAGCCCGTGTCCGAGCCAGTCAGTTGTCAGTCAGTTGTCAGTTCAGTCGTCGGTTGGTGTCGGACCGCTCGTGTGGGGCGCGGGTGGTCTGGGTCGTGATGTCCGGCCTCGACGTGTCCGAGGGAGACGTGTCGTGGTGCGCAGGTTCAGTGACGCCGTGCAGGTGAGAGTGCGCGAGCGGGAGCAGCAGGAGCAGCAGGAGCAGTCCGTCGTGGGCCGGTCCGGCGGTCCGGCCGGAAGGTCGATCCGTCCGCCCGGGTCCACGGGTTCCACGGGATCCTCACGAGACTCGGGATCCTCAGTGGACTTCGGGTCGTCGGGACCCTCGGGACCCTCGGGTTCCGAGGCCGGATCCGTCGAGGCGCCACCCGAGGCGTTCATCTGGCGCGGGCGCCTCTACGTCGTGCGTGGCGTCCTCGCCCAGTGGCGCGAGCGGCGGGCCTGGTGGCACGACGCGCTCGAGGCCGACGAGGCGCAGGTCCGTCCCGGCGAGACGCTCGTCGCCGCGGCGAGCGAGCAGCACGTCTGGCGCGTCGAGGCGAGCCCGGGATGGTCGTTCACGCCCGGGGTCTACGACCTCGCCCACGACGAGTCCCCGCGCGGCGACCACTGGTCGCTCGTCCGGGTGGCCGACTGAGCCCATGAGACGAGAGAGGAGAGGAACCACCATGACCACCGCACACGACCTGCGTCGCCCACCCATCTCGGTCGCCGTGCTCGACCTGCTCGAGCGGGGCCGGGCCACCCTCGAGACCGCGTGCCGCACGAGCGACGCGTCCGAGCGCTACCGCGACGCCCACCTCGGGGCGCTGCGCGCCGCTGCGGCCCTCGTCGCCGCCCGCACCGTGCCGTCGCCACGTTCGCGACCGCGCAGCGTGTGGCAGGTGCTGCCCGGGGTCGCCCCGGAGCTGGGGGAGTGGGCCGCCTTCTTCGCTGCCTGCTCGGCGCACCGGTCGGTCATCGACCGCGGCGGTCACATCAGCGCCCGCGAGTCCGACGACCTGCTGCGCCAGGCCGAGATGTTCCTCGAGATCGTCCAGGACCTCCTCGGCGTCCCCGCGACGATCCCGCTGCCGCAGTCGATCACCCCGGTCTCGAGGAGCCGGGCGAGCGGGGCGTGACGACGGGCATGACCACCACCACCACCACCATCATCACCAGCGGCCGCACGAGCAGCGCGGCCGGCAACACCGAGAGCTTCGTGCACCTGCACGTCGCGTCCGGCTACTCCATGCGCTACGGGACGGCCAAGCCGCACCAGCTCGTCGAGCGCGCCGCGGCGTTCGGGCAGCCGGCGCTCGCCCTGACCGACCGCGATGGGCTCTACGGCGCCGTGAAGTTCGTCCGTTCCTGCATGGAGCACGACGTCGCGCCGGTCCTCGGCGTCGACCTCGCCCTCGGCCCCGAGCACCCCGAGCGCCAGCGCAGCCGTCCCGTGCGCACCCCGGTCCGTGGCGGCGCCCTCGTCGATCCGCGGCTCCCGCGTGTCACGGTGCTGGCCCGGGGCAGCAGCACCGGCCTCGCCCCGGGTGCTGGGTGGGCGGCGCTCTGTCGTCTCGTCACCGCGACCCACCTGCGCGGCGAGCGCGGCAACCCGGTCACGACCGCGGCCCTCGTCGCAGAGCACGCGCGCCTGTTGCCCACCCCGCCCGTCCCGTCCGCAGCGGAGGACGACCGGCCGGGCGGGCCCGAGGGCCGGGGAGGACCCGATCGACGAGGCGGACGGCATACCCCGTCGGTGGTGGACGGTAGGACGTCCCCGCTCGTCGTGCTCCTCGGGCCCGACTCCGACGTCGGTCGCGCGGTGCTCGCCAAGCGGCGCGACCACGCCCGGGCGGCGCTCGAGCGCTGGGTCGCGCTGCTGCCGCGGGGCGCCGTCGTCGTCGAGGTCGTGTGCCACGGCGGGCCCGAGCACCTGCCCGGCAGCCTCGGCCAGGCCGGACGCATGCTCGCGCTCGCCCGCGAGGTCGGCGTGCCGAGCGTCATCACGGCCGCGGTGCGTCACGCCGACCCGCAGGACGCCGCCATCGTCGACGTCCTCGACGCCGCCCGGCGGCTCGTCGCGCTCGACGCGCGCCACCTCGACCGCGTCACGACGGCCGGGCACCTCTCGCCGACGCCCCTCATGCACGCGCTCGCCCTCGACGTCGTCCAGGTCTCCGGCCCGGGGCTCGTCGGCGGCGGGTCGCTGGCCCGCGAGCAGGCCCGCGAGCTGCTCGCCCGCACGACGGCGCTCGCCGCCGAATGCGTCCAGGACCCACGGGCCGACCTCGGCATCGGCTCGGTCCACCTGCCCGAGCCGGGCGTCCTCGGCATCCGGCCCGGCACCAACCCGCACCGCGTCCTCGCGCGCCGGTGCCGCGAGTCCATCCCGACCCGCTACCCCGGCCGCACCGAGAGCGAGCTCGTCGCCGTCAGCGACCGGCTCGAGGACGAGCTCGGTGTCATCGAGACGCTCGGCTATGCGACGTACTTCCTCACCGTCGCCCAGGTCTGCGACCTCATCCGCGAGATGGGCGTGCGGGTCGCCGCCCGCGGTTCCGGGGCCGGGTCGCTCGTCAACTACCTCCTCGGCATCTCCGGCGTCGACCCGATGCGGCACGGGCTGCTCATGGAGCGCTTCTGCTCGCCGTTGCGGGCCGAGCTGCCCGACATCGACATCGACGTCGAGTCGGCCCGACGCACCGAGATCTACGAGCGCATCCTCGACCACTTCGGGGGCGACCGGGTCACGTGCGTCTCGATGATGGACACCTACCGGGTGCGCCATGCGATCCGCGACGCCGGGGCTGCGCTCGGACTGCCGCCGCCCGAGGTCGACGCCATGGCCAAGGCCTTCCCGCACATCGCCGCCCGCAACGTCCGCAACGCCCTGGCCGAGCTGCCCGAGCTCCGCGCGAGCGGCCTCGACGTGCCGCGCCTGCAGCTGATGTTCGACATCGTCGAACGCCTCGACGGCCTGCCCCGACACATCGCGCTGCACCCGTGCGGGGTCGTGCTGTCCGACTCCGTCCTGCTCGACCGCACTCCCGTCGAGGCGAGCTGGCTCGGCTTCCCGATGAGCCAGTTCGACAAGGACGACGTCGAGGAGATGGGACTGCTCAAGCTCGACGTCCTCGGCATCCGGATGCAGTCTGCGATGGCGCACGCGATCGAGGAGGTCGAGCGCGTCGACGGCGACCACGTCGACCTCGACGACGAGTCGCAGGTGCCCTTCGACGACGAGCCGACCTTCGAGCTCGTCCGCTCGACGAAGACCCTCGGCTGCTTCCAGATCGAGAGCCCCGGACAACGCGAGCTCATCGGCAAGTTCGGGCCGCGCACCTTCGACGACCTCATCATCGACATCTCGCTCTTCCGGCCCGGCCCGGTCAAGAGCGACATGATCATCCCGTTCCTCAACGCGAGGCAGGGATGGAAGGACCCGTCCTACCTCCACCCGTCGCTCGTCCCGGCGCTCGAGGAGACCGAGGGCGTCGTCGTCTTCCACGAGCAGGTGCTCATGATCGTCGCCGAGACCACCGGGGTGACCCTCGCCCAGGCCGACGAGGTGCGCCGCACGCTCGGCACACCCGACGGGCAGAAACGGATCGAGGCGTGGTGGCGACCCGCGGCCCGCGACCGCGGCTACGCGCCGGAGGTCGCCGACAAGATCTGGGAGGTCCTCAAGGCGTTCGCCTCGTTCGGTTTCTGCAAGGCGCACGCCGCGGCCTTCGCGCTGCCCACCTACCAGTCGGCGTGGCTCAAGACGCACCACCCGGCAGCCTTCCTCGCCGGGGTGCTCACCCACGACCCCGGGATGTACCCCAAGCGCCTCATCCTCGACGACGCCCGCACCTTCGGCATCGCGATCCTCGGGCTCGACGTCAACGTCTCGACCGGCGCCTACCGCTTCGAACGCACCGACGACGGGGGCGAGGCCATCCGGCTCTCGCTCGCCGACGTCCACGGCATCAGCGAGGCCGAGGTCGCGCAGATCGTCGCCGGACAGCCCTACTCCAGCCTCTCCGACTTCTGGCAGCGCGCCCACGTGTCACGCCCCATCGCCGAGAAGCTCGTGCTCGCAGGGGGATTCGACGCGTTGCACGACATCGACCTCGGTGGCCCGTCCCGTCTCGACGAGAGCGGGTCCGGGCTCGTGGGCCGGGCTCGGGGCGGTCTCGGCCGTCGTGGTCGGGTCACCCGACGCGACCTGCTGCTCCACGTCGCCGAGCTCGACCGCTGGTCCTCCTCGCAGCGGTCGTCGCGCCGCTCCCATCGGGTCTCGGCCGCGAGCCGGTCGTGGGGACCGGGCTCCTCGCGGGGTCGCGTCACGTCCGTCTCCGCCACGGGGGACATCCGGGCCCTCGCCGCCGCCCAGTCGCAGGGCTCTGCCGGGGCGCCCGAGCAGATCGCGACCCAGCTGACGCTCGACCTCGGTGACACGCCCCGGCTCTCCGCGACGAGCGGACTGCCGGAGATGACCGGGCCCGAGCAGGTCCGGGCCGAGCTCGAGGTGCTCGGCCTCGACGCGAGCGGTCACGTCGTCGACTTCTACGGCCCGCTGCTCGACGCGCTCGGCGTGACCCGGGCGCGCGACCTGCTCTCCGGTCGCAGCGGCCGCGAGGTCCTCGTCGCGGGGGTCAAGGTCGCGACCCAGACCCCGCCGATCCGCACCGGACGCCGCGTCGTCTTCCTCACGCTCGACGACGCCACCGGTCCGGCCGACCTCACCTTCTTCGAGGACGTCCAGGGCCCGTATGCCGCCACCGTCTTCCACTCGTGGCTGCTGCTCTGCCGGGGGGTCGTGCGGCGCACCGGTCCCCGCGGCGTCTCCATCCGGGCCACCGGTGCGTGGGAGCTCTCCGCCCTGCAGGACGCGTGGACCTCCGGGGGCATCACCGCCGTCCGCGACGCGCTCGAGGCAGCCGACCGGTCGGCGTGGGAGCGCGCCACCGCGCTCGCCGGACCCGACGGGGCCCGGTCCGGCGTCGGTGAGGGTCCGGACGGTCGGCGGGTGCTCGTCCACGCCTCCGGGTTCAAGCAGTCGCCCTACGCCGACATCAAGCCGGCGGGCGACGACGTCCGGGGCCCGCGTGGCACGAGCGGGCTCGTGCCCACCGAGACGGTGGGCGGCCCGCCACGCAAGCTGTGGCACGCGAGTCCGGGAAGCTCGGGGCACTAGGGTGATGACGCACACGAACCACACGCGGCACCACGCGTACCACGTTCCCAGACGGAGGATCCCGTGCCCGACGAGCAGCGCCCCCAGCGACGTGGAGGGGTCCGGCCGTCGGCCGTCGTCTCGGCCGTGGGCCACCTCGCAGACGAGTGCTCGCAGCGCCTCGGCCGGCCGCTCGAGGTGCTCGACCTCGGTGGGGGCACCGGTGGCGTCGCCGTCCCGCTCGCCGAGGCCGGTCACCACGTCACCGTCGTCGACCCGAGCCCCGACGCCCTCGCCTCGCTCGGTCGCCGGGCCCGCGAGGCCGGCATCGTCGACCGCATCACGGCGGTCCAGGGCGACGGCGACTCCCTCGGCTCCGTCCTGGCCGGGCGCCACGTCGACCTCGCCTGCTGCCACGGCACGCTCGAGTTCGTCGACGACCCCGCGGCGACGCTCCACGCCGTCGCGCAGGCGCTGGGCGAGGGCGGCGTCCTGTCCCTGCTCGTCTCCGGCCGGCTGTCCGTCGTCTTCGCCAAGGCCATCGCCGGTGAGTTCGGCCAGGCCCGCGCCGCTCTCGTCGACCCCTCCGGTCGCTGGGGGAGCACCGACCCACTGCCGCGCCGCTTCGACGTCGAGCAGCTCGAGACGCTCCTCGCCGACGCCGGCTTCACCGACGTGCGGGTGCGCGGCACCAACATCCTCGGCCACCTCGTCCCGGCCTCGCTCATCGACTCCGAGGCCGACCGCGTCGCCCTGGCCGAGCTCGACGAGCTGCTCGTCACCGGTCCGGGGCGCGAGTTCCTCCGGACCCTCGGCAATGCCCTCCACGTCGTCGCGCGCCGCGACTGACCGCGCCCTCGTGAGCGCGTCGACCCGTCGGGCGGGCCGACGATGAGTCGCCGCCAGTTCACCGCGCCGACCCGGGCCGGCTCCGAGCCACCCGACGACACCGGTTGCACCGTCCTGCACGTCGACATGGACGCCTTCTACGCGTCCGCCTCGCTCATCTCGCGCCCCGAGCTGCGGGGCAGACCCGTCATCATCGGCGGCGCGAGCGGGCGGTCCGTGGTGCTCTCGGCCACCTACGAGGCGCGGGCCTTCGGGGTCACCTCGGCGATGCCGATGGCCCGGGCCCAGCGGCTGTGCCCGCAGGCGGTCATCATCGAGCCCGACCACCGCCGCTACGCCGCCATCTCCGAGGCCGTCATGGCGACGTTCGCGACGATCACCGACAGCGTCGAGCCACTCTCGCTCGACGAGGCCTTCCTCGACGTCTCCGGGGCCGTGCGCCGCCTGGGCCGTCCGACCCAGATCGCTGAGCAGCTGCGCGACACGATCGCCGACGAGCAGGGCATCACGTGCTCGGTGGGCGTCGCCTCGACGAAGTTCGTCGCCAAGCTCGCCTCCAACCTCGCCAAGCCCGACGGGCTCATCGTCGTGCCGCGCGAGGAGGTCGTCTCGTTCCTGCACCAGCTGCCGGTCGGCGCGATCTGGGGCGTCGGCGACAAGACCGAGGAGCACCTGCACCGCCTCGGCCTGCGCACCGTGGCCGACCTCGCGCACACGCCCGTCGAGACCCTCCAGCGCGCCCTCGGCGACGTCGCCGGCAGGAGCCTGCACGACCTCGCGTGGGGGCGTGACCCCCGGTCCGTCGTGCCGGAGCGACGCGAGAAGTCGATCGGCGCCGACGAGACCTTCGCCCACGACATCGACGACCCCGTCCGCATCCACCGCGAGCTGCTGCGCCTCGCCGACCGCACCGCGGCCCGGGCCCGGTCCGCGGGCATGACGGGGCGCACCGTCTCGATCAAGGTCCGCTTCGCCGACTTCACGACGATCACCCGTGCCAAGACGCTGCGCCACCACACCGACGTGTCCCGCGACATCTTCGCGACAGCCCGCGAGCTCTACGACCGCCTCGGCCTCCAACGTGCCCGCATCCGGCTCGTCGGGGTCCGCCTCGAGGGGCTCGTCCCGTCGGCTGTCGCCCCCATCCAGGCCACCCTCGACGAGCCCGAGCACGGGTGGCGCGAGGCCGACCGCGCGGTCGACCGGGCGAGCGCCAGATTCGGTGCCGGGTCGGTGCGTCCAGCCTCACTCATGCCTGACCGACCCTCGGGTTCCCAACGCGGTCGGCGCGACCTATCCTGAGGGAAAGAAGTCCGCGTCGGCCGTTTCCGACATACGATTCGGGCACAGTCGATCTCGCACCAGGGAGGTGCCCGGTGGCGCTCTCGGAACACGAGGAAGCCCTCCTCCAGCAGATGGAGGAAGCCCTCTACGCCGAAGACCCTCGATTCGCGTCGCGCATCGAGAAGACGAAGTCGCGCGGCCTCGGCCGTGGACGCCTCGTCGCCGGTGTGGTGGCCGCGGTCGTCGGTCTGGCCCTCGTCGTCTTCTCGGCGATGAGCAGCAGCATCTGGCTCGGTGCGGTCGGCTTCGCCATCATGGTCGCGGGCATCGTCTACGCGATCACCCCGTCGAAGACGAAGCTCGCAGCCGTCGCCGGCGACGGCACCACCAAGCCCCGGGCCGGCAAGGCCAAGGCCGCCTCCGCCAAGCAGGCCAGCTTCATGGAGCGTCTCGAGGAGCGGTGGGAGAAGCGCCGCCGCGACCAGTGGTGACGCACCCCTGACGGCACCCGCGCACGAACGCAGACAGGACCCCGCCGGAAGCCGTCGGGGTCCTTCGCGCGTGTCGAGGTGGTGAGGCAGCCCGCCGTGAGGTCGAGCGCCGAAGCTCAGGGGCGCGTCGCGTAGACGCCGACGGCCCACGTCGCGATCATCGCGAACGCCGTGACGAGCTCGATGCCGATGTTGAGGGCCACCGCCCGCAGGGCCTGGGTCGTCGCGTGCCAGGCCGGTGCGTGGGAACGGTGCTTGATCCGCTCGAGGACGTAGATCGTCAGGACGAACCCGAGGGGCCCGCCCACGACGGGCACGACGAAGAAGCCCACCACGGCGACGGCCAGCGCCACCGCGACGAAGACTCCGTCCACGCCCGCGGTCTTCATCCGTCGCCCCGGGACGAGGTACTTCGCGACGAGGCCCATGACATACACCAGGGTCGAGATGCCGAAGACGAGCCAACCCGGCCCGTCCTGACGCTCCAACGCCCAGACGAGCGTCGCACCCCAGACCAGCAGCAGCCCCGGGAGCACCGGGACGACGATGCCGACGGTACCCACGAGCATCGCGAGCAGAACGAGGACGTTCGTCGCAGTGATCACGGGGCAGCCGTCGGCGGCGTGCGGATCGGGATGGGGTCAGGAGGGGCCGGGTCGGAGATCGCCTCTGGGCTCAGCGTTCGTCCACGGGGCCGGACCCCGGAACCTCGGTGAGCCGTTCCGTCTCGTCGCGGATGTCGAGAGCCTTGTCCTTCAGCGCCGGGAGGTGCTCCCGTCCGTGGTGCGCGCAGAAGAGCAACTCTCCGCCGGAAACGAGGCGGGCGCGGATGTAGGCCTGAGCCCCACATCGGTCGCAGCGGTCAGCAGCAGTCAGTTCGGGTGCCAGTGCTGTCGTCATCTATTTCGCCTCTTTCCTCCCTCGGGGGTCCCCCGGAGGGAAACCCTGCCATGTACCTACGACGCCCGACCGGTCCATCGGGTGGACCTCTCGCGCCTCGTGGACGTTCCAACAGTGAATCACGTCGAAACCTTCCCGATGGTGAGGCTCGGTCAGTGAGACACCTCCGGACCAACATCGTTACGAGTCAGTGATTCGCCACGCCCCCCAGATACGGATTGGCCGGCGGCTCCGGACGGGGGCTCGAGGGGCCACCGGGGCTGGTGCCCCGCTCGTCCGTGGAGTCCGTCGCCCGGGGAGCCGCGAGCCTCCCGGGGGCGGTCGGTGGCGGTGGCTAGGCTTCCCCTGCCAGCCCTCCACAGCCCGACCGCTGGCCGCACACCGACGGAAAGAGAACGACACACCGTGGCCTCCGCCTCACGACCCGCTCCCTCCGGCAACGGCGACTACACCGCCCGCCACCTCCAGGTCCTCGAGGGCCTCGAGGCCGTGCGCAAGCGCCCCGGCATGTACATCGGCTCGACCGACCAGCGCGGCCTGATGCACTGCCTGTGGGAGATCATCGACAACGCGGTCGACGAGGCCCTGGCCGGCGTCTGCACCGATATCGAGGTCATCCTCAGCGGCGACGGGTCCATCGAGGTGCGCGACAACGGTCGCGGCATCCCCGTCGACATCGAGCCCCGCACGGGCCTGTCCGGTGTCGAGGTCGTCTTCACCAAGCTGCACGCGGGCGGCAAGTTCGGCGGAGCGTCGTATGCCGCCACCGGTGGCCTCCACGGCGTCGGCGCGTCCGTCGTCAACGCCTTGTCAGCGCGACTCGACGTCGCCGTCGACCGCGGCGGCAAGACCTACGGCATGAGCTTCCGGCGGGGCGAGCCCGGCACCTTCGGCGACCGCACGGCGATCCACTCGCCCGACTCGGAGTTCACCCCCTACGAGAAGAAGAGCGCGCTGCCCGTCGTCGGCAAGGCCAGACGAGGCGTCACCGGCTCGCGCGTGCGCTTCTGGCCCGACCGGCAGATCTTCCTCAAGGACGCCGAGCTCGACTACGACGCCATCCTCGGTCGCGCCCGCCAGACCTCCTTCCTCGTCCCCGGCCTGCGCCTCGTCATCCGTGACGAGCGGCGTCTCAAGGGCACCCCGGGCGAGGAGGGCCCCGTCGAGGAGGTCTTCCAGCACCACGGCGGCATCACCGACTTCGTGGAGTACCTCGCGCCCGACACCCCGATCACCGACGTGTGGCGCCTCGAGGGCTCCGGCACGTTCACCGAGACCGTCCCGGTCCTCGACGTCAACGGCCACATGACCCCGACCGAGCTCGAGCGGGAGTGTGGTGTCGAGGTCGCCCTGCGGTGGGGCCAGGGCTACGACACGAAGGTCCAGTCCTTCGTCAACATCATCACGACGCCCAAGGGCGGCACCCACGTCGCCGGCTTCGAGCAGTCCATCGTCAAGGTGTTCCGCAAGCAGCTCGAGGTCAACGCGCGGCGGCTCAAGGTCGGCAACGACAAGCCGGAGAAGGACGACATCCTCGCCGGGATGACGGCCGTCGTCACCGTGCGCCTGGCCGAGCCGCAGTTCGAGGGCCAGACCAAGGAGGTCCTCGGCACCAACGCCGTGCGCGCCATCGTGGCCAAGGTCGTCGAGACGGAGCTGACCGACCGGCTCACGTCGACCAAGCGCGGCGACAAGGCGCAGGCGGCCCTGCTGCTCGAGAAGGTCGTCTCCGAGATGAAGTCGCGCATCAGCGCCCGGCTGCACAAGGAGACCCAGCGGCGCAAGAACGCCCTCGAGAGCTCGACGCTCCCGTCGAAGCTGCGTGACTGCCGCACCACCGACGTCGAGCGCTCCGAGCTGTTCATCGTCGAGGGTGACTCGGCCATGGGCACCGCCAAGGAGGCCCGCAACTCCGAGTTCCAGGCGCTGCTGCCGATCCGGGGCAAGATCCTCAACGTCCAGAAGGCGTCCGTCTCTGACATGCTCAAGAACGCCGAGTGCGCCTCGATCATCCAGGTGATCGGCGCCGGCTCGGGCCGCAGCTTCGACCTGGGCGCCGCCCGCTACGGCAAGGTCATCATCATGACCGACGCTGACGTCGACGGCGCCCACATCCGCACGCTGCTGCTGACGCTCTTCTTCCGCTACATGCGCCCCCTCGTCGACGCCGGTCGCGTCTACGCGGCCATGCCGCCGCTGCACCGGCTCGAGGTCATCAACGCCGGCGCCAAGAAGAACGAGCTGATCTACACCTTCAACGAGCCGGAGATGCGGCGCACGCTGGCCCGCCTCGAGAAGTCGGGCAAGAAGATCAAGCAGCCGATGCAGCGCTACAAGGGTCTCGGTGAGATGGACGCCGACCAGCTCGCCGACACGACGATGGACCCGCGCCACCGCACCCTGCGCAAGGTGACGATGCGCGACCTCGAGGCCGCCGAGCGCGTCTTCGAGCTTCTCATGGGCAACGAGGTCGCGCCGCGCAAGGACTTCATCATCGAGTCCGCAGCCGAGGTCGACCGCGAGCGGATCGACGCCTGACAGGAGCGTTCGAGGCCCCTGGGTTGTCTGAGGGGTGACGGGACCACCGGCGCGGCACAGCCGTCCGTGCTTACGATGTGTCCCTGCCGGCGCGACTCCCTCCGCCGGTACGCGTCGAGAAGGGGAATCGATGGTGGGCAACGTCAACGCCGAGGAGTCGGTCGCGGGCGATCGCTCCGGCGTGCTCGACGAGCCGGGCGCGCAGCCCGACACGCATCAGGGCACCCCGTCGGACGAGGTCGACGGAGAGAGCTTCACCGTCGCGCTCCCGAGACCTGCCGTACCGGACGTCGCGGCGGTCCCCGACGAGCCGGAGCAGCTCTCGGGCTCGCCCGCCGCCCCGGACGAGGACGTCGCGGTGGCCGGCATCGACGTCGCCCCCGACCGCACCGCACCGGCCCCGACGCGCTACCTCACCCCCGACGAGCTCCACTGGGCCGCCGAGACCATCGAATCCATCTCGACGGCCTTCGCCTCGAAGGTCGTCGGCCAGACACGTCTGCAGGAGACACTGCTCATCGCCCTGATGACCGGCGGTCACGTCCTCCTCGAGAGCGTGCCCGGACTGGCCAAGACGACGGCGGCGCAGACGATCGCGCAGGCAGTCGGCGGGTCGTTCCACCGCATCCAGTGCACCCCGGACCTGCTGCCGAGCGACATCGTCGGCACGCAGGTCTACAACCAGCACTCAGGCACGTTCGAGACCCAGCTCGGTCCCGTCCACGCCAACTTCGTCCTCCTCGACGAGATCAACCGCAGCAGCGCCAAGACGCAGTCGGCGATGCTCGAGGCGATGCAGGAGCGCCAGACCTCCATCGGTGACCGTAGCTACGCGCTGCCCGACCCGTTCCTCGTCCTCGCCACCCAGAACCCCATCGAGCAGGAGGGCACCTACCCGCTGCCCGAGGCGCAGATGGATCGCTTCATGCTCAAAGACGTCCTCGACTACCCGTCGCCGGCGGAGGAGGCCGAGGTGCTGCGGCGCATCGACTCCGGCATCTTCCTCAGGGCGTCCGAGCCGGTCGTGTCCGTTGCCGACGTCAAGCGGCTGCAGGCGCTCGTCGGCCGCGTCTACATCGACCCGGCGATCGTCAACTACGTCGTCGGCATCGGCTACGTCACGCGGCACCCGCGTGACTACATCGAGCCTCGCCTCGCCGGCTACGTCGACTTCGGGGCGAGCCCGCGAGCGAGCATCGCCTTCACGAGTGCGGCGCGGGCGCGCGCCCTCGTCGACGGCCGCAACCACGTCGTCCCCGACGACGTCAAGGCGCTGACGCACCGGGTGCTGCGGCACCGCGTCACGCTCGGCTTCGAGGCGGCCGCCGACGAGGTCGCCGTCGAGAGCATCATCGACGCGATGGTGAACGGGATCCGCACCCCCTGAGCGGGGAGCCGGACGACGGACATGACGACGACGCTGCTGACGCAGGTGAAGAGCAAGCTCTTCGTCCACGCGCGCCGCAAGTCCCGCAGCCTGCTCGAGGGGGAGTACGCCTCCGTGTTCCACGGTCGCAGCCTCGACTACGACGACCTGCGCGACTACGTCCCCGGCGACGAGGTCCGCGACATCGACTGGCGTGCCACCGCCCGCAGCCAGTCTCCGCTCGTCAAGCGCTACGTCGCGACGCGCAAGCAGAACCTCATGCTCGTCATCGACACCGGTCGCGGGATGGCGGCCACGACCCGCAGCGGCGAGCCGAAGAAGTCGGTGGCCATCGCGGCGGCCGGCCTCGTCGGCTATCTCGCGCAGCGTCACGGGGACCTCGTCGGGCTGGTCCGCGGTACCGCCGGCTCGACGGTCGCGCACGACCTGCGCGGTAGCGAGGCGCACCTCGAGCTGTTGCTGCGCGCCGTCGACGCGGCGACCGTCCTCGACGGCGACCAGAGCAACCTCGCGACGCAGCTGCGCTGGATCGTCCGCAACGTCCGTCGCCGACTCGTGCTGCTCGTCGTCGCCGACGACAAGGAGCTCGACCCGGGGCTCGACGAGCTGCTGCGCCGTCTCCACGTCCAGCACGAGATCCTGTGGATCACCGTCGAGGACGCCGACCCCACGGCCATCGAGGGGGACCGGACGGCATACGACGTCGCCGACACGTACACGTTGCCGACGCTGGTGCGGCTCGACCCGCGGGTGCGCGCGGCGTACGCCGCCTCGGTCGCCGACCGCGTGCAGCGCACGACCGAGCTGCTCGACCGCCGCGGGATCAACCACGCCCGTCTGGGGTCGTCCGACGAGGTCGTCGCGACGATGTTCGCGCTGCTCGAGAGGCAGCGTCGTGCGCGCCGCTGACGCCCCGCCACCGGGCTTCTACGCCCCCGACCCGTATGCCGCGAAGTGGCTCTGGATCGGCATCGGCGCGCTCGTCCTCGTCGCCGCCTGGTACCTCTGGGTGTGGTGGTCGACGCGCGAGAAGAAGGTCGTCGTCCCGCCACGCATCACCTCGGACCGGCTCTCGCGGCTGCGCGCCGACTACACCCGGCAGATCGACCTCGTGCTCGACCGGGCCGCGGCGGGCGAGATCAGCCAGCGCCAAGCACACCAGCAGCTCAGCGTCCTCGTGCGCCACTTCGTCCAGGAGGTGTCCGGCATCCACGCCCCGACGATGACGCTCACCGAGCTCAACGCGACGGGGTCTCGGCTGACCCCGGTCTCGGAGGTCGTCGGATCGCTCTATCCCGGCGAGTTCGGCCCCCGGGAGACTGCAACCCTCGTGGGGGCGGGAACCGTCGCCAAGCAGGTGGTGGCGCGATGGAGCTGAACGGCCTCGACCTCAAGTGGCCGGGCGTGGTCGGCCTCGGGACGCTCCTCGCCGTCCTGCTCGCGTATGCCGTCTTCCGCCTGATGTCGCGCCGGCAGGCACGTGCGTCGGCGGCGGTCGCCAACTCGAGCGCGCTGACCGAGCTGCCGGAGTACCGCCGGGCGCTGCGACTGCACCGGATCCGGATGGCCGTGCTCGCGTCCAGCGCCGTGCTCCTCGGCGGGGCGGCTCTCGTGGGCGCGGCCCGCCCGCTCGACACCACCATCGACAAGCCCCAGACCCGCAGTCGCGACATCATGCTGTGCCTCGACATCTCCGGCTCGATGGCCGCCTACGACGCGACGCTCGTGTCGACGTTCAAGACGCTCGTCTCGAGCTTCGAGGGGGAGCGGATCGGGCTCGTCATCTTCAACTCGTCGGCCGCCACGGTCTTCCCGCTCACCGACGACTACGACTTCATCAACGGCGAGCTCGACTCTGCGGGTCGCGCGCTGACGGGCGACCCGGAGTACGACTCCTTCTTCGCCGGTACCTTCAACGGCCGCGGCACCTCGTTGATCGGCGACGGCCTCGCCACGTGCGTCTCCAGCTTCGACAAGGTCGACCTCCAGCGCGCCCGCTCGGTCGTCTTCGCCACCGACAACCACCTCGCCGGGCGGCCGATCATCGACGTCGACGAGGCCGGAGCACTGGCCAAGGCCAAGGGGGTCCGCGTCTACGGGCTCAACCCGGAGGAGGACGGGGCCGACCAGGAGGCGGTGGAGATGCGCGACATCGTCACCGGCACCGGCGGACGCTACTTCGCGATGAGCGACCAGGCGGCGATCAAGGGCATCGTCGACGCGGTCCAGGCCCAGGAGGCGACGCTCATCGACGCCGCCTCCCGCGCCCTCTACTCCGACAACCCGACGTTGCCCATCACGCTCGCCGGGATCGGGCTCATCGGCGTCATCGGTGCGAGCCGGAGGTGGGCGTCGTGACCCTCCTGCCTGTCGCCCCGTGGCCCGTGCTGCTCGTCCTCGCGGTCGGGGCGCTGGCCGCCGTGTGGTGGAACCCGTCGTCGCGCTCGGTGCCGGGGGAGTCGCGGGCGACGCACTGGCGACTCACGGGTGCGGTCGTGCTCCTCGGGGTCGCCGCGCTGCGTCCGGCGGTCGCGGGCGAACAGGTCGACACCACCGCCGCCAACCTCAACGTCTACTTCGTCGTCGACACGACGAGCAGCATCATCGCCGAGGACTACGGCGACGGACGCCCGCGCATCGACGGCGTCGCGGCGGACATCTCCGCCATCGCGGAGGCGCTTCCGGGCGCCCGCTACTCCGTCGTGACGTTCGACCAGGAGGCTCGGGTGCGGCTACCGCTGACGACCGACACGACGGCCCTCGACGCGGCCGTCGAGACGTTGCTCCCCGAGTCCTACGAGGTCTCCAGGGGCACGTCGGTGAGCGAGGCCAACGACCGCCTCAAGACGCTGCTCCACCAGGCCGACGCGCGCACTCCAGAGCGCGGGCGGGTCGTCTTCTACCTCGGCGACGGCGAGCAGACGGCAGTGGACCCTCCTGCACCCTTCGACATCGACAAGCGGCTCATCAACGGTGGAGCGGTCCTCGGCTACGGGACCACCGAGGGCGGCCGGATGAAGGCCACGCGGTCGCGTTTCGACACGACACGCGACTACATCAAGGACCCCACGACCGGTGAGGACGCCCGCTCGGTCATCAGCGAGAACACGTTGCGCACGATCGGCGACCAGCTGGGCCTCAGCTACCTGCACCGCGAGGCGGGCGACGCGATCGGTCCGGTCGTGGACGGCATCGACCTCGAGCGCTTCGGCACGAGCGAGCAGATCGAGAAGCAGAAGGTCATCGCCCGTCGCGAGCTCTACTGGCCGCTCCTGCTCGCAGTGGCCGGGATCGCCGCGTGGGAGGTCGGCGCCGGCGTCACGGCGCTCGTCCAGACCCGCCGCCGGAGGGGGACGCGCCCATGACGATCCTCGACGAGCGACCGGCCCGCGCGGGCAGTGTCCCCGCCGAGGGCGTACGCAGCCGGTTCCGCGTGCGCCGACGTGACCGTCGCCCCCTCCCGCCGCACCTGCGTCGGCGACGCCGGCGCCTGCTGCTCGCGTCCGCTCCGGTCGTCGTCCTGCTCGTCCTCGTGGCGCTCAGGCTCATCTCGCTCAACCTCGTGCACGCACAGACGCTCGACGCGTACGAGGCCGGCGACAAGCCCCGCACCCTGACCTGGGGCGAGCGGCAGGGCTGGGTCAACGTCGTCGAGCAGTTCCGGTCGCCCTTCGCGATCGGTGACGCCCACGTCCTCTCGGGTCACTTCGAGCTGGCGCGTCCGTGGTTCGAGCAGGCCTTCGAGCAGGTCCCCAAGGGCGGGATCGACGACTGCAGGGTGCGGGTCAACCTCGGCCTGACCTACGAGGCCCTGGGCGACGCTGCCAAGGCGCGCGAGCGCACGGACGAGTGGAAGCAGTACTACGACAAGGGCATCACCATCACCAAGGAGCGCCCGCCGCTCTGCGACGCGCCCGAAGGCGGCCAGACCGGCGAGCAGCTCCAGCAGGCGCAGCAGCGGATGGAGCAGAAGAACTCCGACACCCCGCCTGACCAGCAACCCCCTGACGACCCGCAGCAGCCCGGCCCGGGTCAGCAGCCCGCACCGACCCCCGACCCCGGGAACACCCCGAGCCAGGAGGAGCAGGACTACCTCCAGGAGCAGCAGCGCCAGAACACCATCGAGCGCAACCAGCAACAGCAGCAGGGCAACGACGACACCGTGCCCGGCGACGGGTCGCAGACCGTCCCCAAGCCCTGGTGAGCGACCCCGTCCGGGTGCGTGGCTAGAACCAGGCCTCGACGATCGTGGCTCGGTGCTCGAGCACCTCGACCGCCTTCTTGCCGCAGGACTCGGGGCGCGTGCGACCGGCCGGCCCGCGCGTCACGCGCACGTGCCAGCGGCGCCCGTCGGCGTGGGTGACGGTGACGTCCCAGCCGTCGTCGACCGCCTCGGGGAGGTCGGCCCACAGGGCGGCGAGGCGGGTCTCGCCCGTCTCGGCGCGCACGTGGGACTCGGCGCACTGCGACGGACCAGGGACGCCGGAACGGCCCCGGTCGTGGAGTGGGCCGAGCAGCTCGACCGGCAGGTGCCCGGACTCGCTCGCTCCGAGGAGCCACTCCGACGCCCGCTCGTCGACGCGCGCGAAGGTCTGTCCCCAGGGCAGGAGGACCGCAGTCGGCGCGAAGCGGTGACCGCCGGTGTGGGACACCTCCCACGCCCGGCCAGGGGCGACGCGCGCGGCGTGGGCTGCGAGCGGGCGTCCTCGGACGGCGCAGCAGACGTCGCGGCGGCCGTTCGTGCACACGAGCAGGGTCGGCTCAGCGGGGCGTGCGCCGAGGAGAGAGGCCTGCACGGGGGCGCGGCTGCCGCGGGCGAGGGCGCCCCAGTCGAGTCCGAGCAGGTCTCCGACCTCGTCGACCTCGGCGACGAGCAGCCAGGCGTCCTCGGGTCGCGCACCGGCGTGCGCGACGAAGACGTGGCGGGGCCCGTCGTGCGCCGGGTGCCCTCCAGGGCGCCGGATCAGCATGAAGCGCCCCCCTGCCCGGCTCGTGCGGCTCTCCAGCTCGGCGCCGAGCTCCCGGTCGAGGTGCGACTCGCGTGCCGCGTCGCGGCCCCACGGGCCGGGCTGCTCGACGATGACGAAGAAGCGCGCCGTGGCCGCCGTGCCGTAGGCGCTCGTGCCGTCGTGGTCCCAGAGGACCGAGCAGGCGTCGGAGGCCGGGGTGCCGTAGCCGGTCGTCGCGGGGTGCTCGGCGTGCTCGGGTTCGGCGTGCTCGCGTTCGGCGTCCTCCGACGACAGCGTTCCGGCGATCGCGTCGACGACCGACGTCACCGGTGCGGACGCCGCGGAGGCGGCTGCCGTGGCTGCCGCCACGGCAGCTGCAGCACGACGGGCGGCCTTGCCACCGGGAGGCGGGGTCACGCGTCACCGCCGTCGGACGGCGCGTCGTCATCGGCGACGGCATCTGTCGCTACCGCGACCTCCGACTCCCCGTCGGTGGACTGGGACGTGGCGGGTGGAGCCGCGACGTGCGCGATGACCGCGGTCGTCGGGACGCCCGAGCCGTCGCGGCGACCGTCGGCGGGCGGCAGCTCGACGGCGACACCGTTGGCAGCAGCGGCACGGGCCGGGGTGTTGCCGGCGAAGGCGAGCACGAGCGTGTCCTCGCCCTTGAGGAAACGGTGGCAGCGGACGCCGCCGGTCGCGCGTCCCTTCGGGGGGTACTCGGCATACGGCGTCACCTTGAGCGACCCGCCCTCGGTGCCGGGCAGCGCCCCCGACGAGCCGGACGACGTGACGACGACACCCTCGCGGGCGGGGTCGGTGACGCCGAAGAAGGCGACTCCGGCGCCGGCGGCGAGCTTGATGCCCGCCATGCCACCAGCCGAGCGGCCCTGCGGGCGAACGGACTTCGCCGCAAAGCGCAGCAGCTGGGCGTCGGTCGTGACGAAGACGAGGTCGAGGTCCTCACGGTCGGCAACCCCGGCACCGACGACGCGGTCGCCGTCCTTGAGGCTGATGACGTCCCAGTCGTTGCTCTTGGGCGCCTCGGACGTGACCCGCTTGACGACACCGGCCGCAGTGCCCACGGCGAAGACCGGAGCGTCGGCACCGATCGGCACGATCGTCACCGGCTCCTCGCCCTTGCCGAGGTCGACGTAGGCCGCGAGCGGCGCACCGCCCGACAGGGTGGGGGAGCCGTTCGTCGGCGGCAGCGTCGGCAGGTCGAGCGCCGAGAGGCGCACCATCCGGCCGGCGCTCGTCACGAGCCCGAACTCGCCGCGTGCGGTCGTGCGGACGGCACCGATGACGACGTCGTGCTTCGAGCGTGAGCCCTCGGCGCTGACCGGCTCGGCCGTGCCGGTGCGGGCCAGCAGGCCGGTCGAGCTCAGGAGGACCCAGCACGGGTCGTCGGCGATCTCGAGCGGCGACGCCGCGGTCGCGGTCGCGCTGGCACCCGAGCTCTCGAGGAGCACCGTGCGACGCGGGGTGCCGTGCGCCTTGGCGACGTCGGCGAGCTCGGTCGACACGAGCTTGAGCAGCAGCTTCTCGTTGTCGAGCAGGGCGCGCAGCTCCTCGATGGCTCGCTCGAGCTCGGTCTTCTCGTTCTCGAGCTCGAGGCGCGAGAACTTCGTGAGCCGGCGCAGCTGCAGGTCGAGGATGTACGTCGCCTGGGCCTCGGACAGGTCGAAGACGTCCATCAGGCGGGCCCGGGCCGTGGCGGCGTCGTCGGAGCTGCGGATGACCTGGATGACCTCGTCGATGTCGACGATGGCGATGAGCAGGCCCTCGACGAGGTGCAGTCTCTCCTCCCGCTTGGCCAGGCGGTGGGCGGTGCGCCGGCGTACCACGTCGGTGCGGAACTCGACGTAGACCTTGAGAAGGTCCTTGAGGCCCATGGTGCGCGGCTGGCCCTCGACGAGCGCCACGTTGTTGATGCCGAAGTTCTCCTCCATCGGCGTCAGCTTGTAGAGTTGCTCGAGGACGGCGTCGGGGTTGAAGCCGTTCTTGATCTCGATGACGAGCCGCAGGCCGTGCTGGCGGTCGGAGAGGTCCTTGAGGTCGGCGATGCCCTGCAGCTTCTTGCCCTGGACGAGGTCCTTGACCTTGTCGATGACCTTCTCGGGTCCGACGAGGTAGGGCAGCTCGGTGACGACGATACCCTTGCGCCGTGGCGTGATCGACTCGATGCGTGCCGTCGCGCGGGTGCGGAAGCTGCCACGCCCGGTGAGGTAGGCGTCGCGGATGCCCTCGAGGCCGACGATCTTGCCGCCACAGGGCAGGTCGGGCCCCGGGACGAACTTCATGAGGTCCTCGAGCGAGCAGGTCGGGTTGGCGATGAGGTGCCGCGCGGCGCCGATGACCTCGACGAGGTTGTGCGGGGGCATGTTCGTGGCCATGCCGACCGCGATGCCGGCGGCGCCGTTGACGAGGAGGTTGGGGTACGCCGCGGGCATGACCCCGGGCTGGAGCTGGGTGTCGTCGTAGTTCGGGACGAAGTCGACGGTGTCCTCGTCGAGGCCCGCGACCATGAGCAGCGCGGCGTTGGCCATGCGCGCCTCGGTGTAGCGGGCCGCGGCCGGTCCGTCGTCGAGCGAGCCGAAGTTGCCGTGACCGTCGATCAGGGGCAGGCGCAGGGTGAACGGCTGCGCCATGCGCACGAGCGCGTCGTAGATCGCCTGGTCGCCGTGCGGGTGGTACTTGCCCATCACCTCGCCGACGACGCGCTGGCTCTTGACGTGGCCCCGGTCGGGACGCAGCCCGAGCTCGTTGGCCCCGTAGAGGATGCGTCGCTGGACGGGCTTGAGCCCGTCCCGGGCGTCGGGCAGGGCCCGACTGTAGATGACGCTGTAGGAGTACTCGAGGAAGGCGTTCTGCATCTCCTCCTCGACGTCGATGCCGACGATCTTCTCCTCGAAGTCCTCCGGGGGAGGCGGGGGGGTCTTTCCACGGGCCATGCCGGGTGGTGCTCCTTGCCGCTAGCGGGTCAACGCCCCATCTTCGCGCAGGGTGATCACGGCTTCTCACCTGCCACGCCGAAACGGCCCCAGTGGGCCACGTCGGGACCCGTGCGCCGATGGCGTCGGAGGCTCGGGCTCCGAGGTCCCGGGACGGCATACCCGATCGACACGACGCCCACGATGCTGCGCGTCGAGGGGATGTCGAACGCCTCGTGGACGGCGCCGTGGCGTTCCGGCGGCACCCCGAAGAAGAGGCTGCCGAGACCCTCGTCGGTGGCGGTGAGCAGGATGAGGAGCGAAGCCATGCCGGTGTCGACGTCCCAGTAGGGCACGGGCCAACGCGCCTCGTCCCGGTCGGTCCACCCCTTGTCGGGCGCCGCGTAGCGGTCGAGGTAGGCGTCCTTGTGCGAGAGACACAGCACGAGCACCGGAGCGGCGCGTATGCCGTCGAGCCAGGGGTCGCTCGCGGCGCCGGGCTCCGTCGTGGCGGCCCAGAAGGCGTCCCGCTCGGGCCGCGTGGTGAGCACGACGAAGTCCCAGCCCTGGCTGAACCCGGCGCTCGGGGAGCGCACCGCGTTGGCCAGGCAGCGCTCCACGACCTCGCGCGGGACGTCCCGGTCGGGGTCGTAGCGGCGGACCATGCGTCGGGAGCGGACGACGTCGGTGAACTCCATGCGACCACCCTCCCATCTCCCGGGGCCGTGCAGCCCGACGTGACACGATGAGGGCATGGAGGGTGGCGAGCTCAGCGACGACACCGGCGCGATCGAGCGGGTCTCGGCGCAGGCCACGGGTGCCCCCGTCGAGTGGGAGGCGGACGTCGTGCTCCGGGACGGCACCGTGGCGCACGTCCGGCCGATCGCACCCGACGACGCCGACGGCATCCGCCACTTCCACAGCCTCCAGTCGGAGGAGTCGATCTACCTGCGCTTCTTCGCGCCCCTGCGCGAGCTGAGCGCCCGTGACCTTCACCGCTTCACGCACGTCGACCACCACGACCGGGTCGCCCTCGTCGCGACGCTCGACGGCGAGATCATCGGCATCGGCCGCTACGACCGCATCGACCAGACGTCTGCCGAGGTCGCCTTCAACATCTCGGACCACTACCAGGGCAAGGGCATCGGCTCGGTCATGCTCGAGCACCTCGCCGCCATCGCGCAGGAGATGGGCATCAACCGGTTCGTCGCCGAGGTGCTGCCGCAGAACCGCAAGATGCTCACCGTCTTCAAGGAGGCGGGCTACGAGGTCACCCACCACATCGAGGACGGCGTCGTCGAGGTCTCCTTCGACATCTCGCCGACCGAGCAGAGCAAGGCCGTCCAGCTCTCGCGCGAGCACCGCGCCGAGTCCCGCAGCATGCACACCATCCTCTTCCCGGAGCGGGTCGCGATCATCGGCGCGAGCCGGCGCGAGGAGTCGATCGGCGCGCTCGTCATGCGCAACATCCTCGCCGCCGGCTACCGGGGGCAGCTCTACCCGATCCACCGGGTGGCCGACCGGATCCAGGGCCTCAGGGCCTACCCGAGCATCCACGACGTGCCCGAGCCCGTCGACCTCGCCATCGTCGTCGTCCCGGCGGCGCAGGCCATCGAGGTCGTCAAGGACTGCGGCAAGGCGGGGGTCAAGGCGCTCCTCGTCATGTCGGCGGGCTTCGCCGAGGCGGGCGATGAGGGAGTCCGCCTGCAGGAGAAGCTCCGTCGTCGAGTGCGCCGCGCCGGCATGCGCATCGTGGGCCCCAACAGCTTCGGGATCGTCAACAACGACCCGTCGGTGCGCCTCAACGCGACGCTCGCCTCGGTCATCCCCGAGTCGGGTCGCCTCGGCCTCTTCGCCCAGAGCGGTGCGCTCGGCGTCGCGGTGCTCGCCTCGGCGGCCCGCCGCGGCCTCGGCATCTCGGTGTTCGCGTCGGCCGGCAACCGCGTCGACGTCTCGGGCAACGACCTCATGCAGTACTGGATCGACGACCAGGAGACCGACACCGTCGGCCTCTACCTCGAGTCGATGGGCAACCCGCGCAAGTTCTCGCGCATCGCCCGCGCGCTCGCGGCGGTCAAGCCCGTCGTCGTCGTGAGCTCGGGGGTGTCGAGCTTCGCCGCCCCACCCGGACACCGCACCCGTGTCACCAACGTGCCCCCGCAGGCGTTCGACGCGTTGCTGCGACAGGCCGGCGTCATCCGGGTCGAGAACGTCCACCAGCTCTTCGACGTCGCCCAGCTGACGCTCCACCAGCCGCTCCCGAAGGGCGACCGTGTCGCGATCGTCGGCAACTCCGACGCCCTGGGGGCGCTGAGTGCGAGCGCGTGCGTCAGCTGGGGGCTGCGCGTGACGCACGGCCCCGTCTCGCTGCCGCCGCAGGCCTCGGCCGAGGAGTTCGCCGCCGCGCTCGACGCGGCCTTCGCCGACCCCGAGGTCGACAGCGTCGTCGCCGCCTTCATCCCGCCGCTCGTGACGCAGGACGAAGAGGTGCACATGGCCGTCCGCACCATCGTCGCCGACCACGAGAAGCCTTGTGTCGCGACGTTCCTCGGCATGCGCGGCGTCGGTGACGGACTCGCCTACGAGCAGAACGGCATCCGGAGGTCGGTGCCGGCGTACTCGATGCCTGAGGACGGCATCCGGGCGCTCAACGCGGTCACGCGCTACGCCCTCTGGCGCCAACGCGACCGCGGCACCCAGGTCGCCCCGGTGGGCATCGACCGGCTCCGTGCGGAGTCGCTGCTCGACGGCTACCTGGCGGACAGCCCCGACGGACGCGCGCTGACGCGGGAGGAGGCGCGAGACCTGCTGGGCGCCTACGGCATACGCGTCTGGCCCGCCGTGGAGGTCGCGGGCGTCGATGCGGCGGTCGCCGCCGCAGACGAGCTGACCTACCCCGTCATCCTCAAGTCGACCTCGCCCGTCGTGCGCCACCAGCCCGGCCTCGTCGGGGTGCGTGGCGACCTCGTCGACGCCGAGGCCGTCCGCGACGCGCACACGTCGCTGACCCAGCGTCTGGGGCCGCTCGGGGCCGACCGGTTCGTCGTGCAGCGGATGGCCGTGCCCGGCGTGTCCTGCGTCATCCGCGCCAGCGAGGACCCGCTCTTCGGTCCGGTGGTCAGCTTCTCCGTCGCCGGGCCGCCCACAGAGCTGCTCGGTGACGTCGCGCACCGGATCCCCCCGCTCACCGACGTCGACGTCACCGACCTCATCGACAGCGTCAAGGCGGCGCCGCTCCTCAGCGGCCACCGCGGCGCGGCTCCGGTGCACCGGGCGGCGCTCGCCGACCTCATCGCCCGGCTCTCGGTCCTCGCCGACGACCACCCGGAGCTGTCCTCGGTCGAGCTCAACCCGGTCAATGCCTGGACCGGCGGGGTCGACGTGCTCGGCGCCGAGGTCGTCGTGCGACCGGCCCTCGTGCGCAAGGACCCGGGCCGTCGCCGGATGACCTGACGCAGCACGGTGTGGACCGCTCGGAGTGGCCACGCCCGCGCTGGTGCAAGGATGGGGGCATGCGACGCGTCACCCCGGGCACCGGCCGAGCCCTTCCCGAAGACCTCACCGAGGCGATCACCCGTGCCGGCTACTACCCCTCGCTCGTCTGCGACGTCGTCGAGTCGGCGATCGCCGACGACGAGGTCGTCTCGCACCTCGTGCACCAGGAGACGACCTTCGACCACGAGACGGTGCGCCGTCACGTGACCGTGCTCGTCGTCACCCCGCAGCGGCTCGTCATCGCCCATGCCGACGACCACGCCGAGTCCGAGGACACGCTGATGGCGACGGCCACGACCGAGACGGTGCCGCTCGCCGCCGTCCGGGGCGTCATGCTGACCCACGTCGTGGCGAAGCCCGACACGTTCGCGAAGGGCACGCACGGCCGTGACCTCACCCTGACGCTCGGGTGGGGCGCAGTGAGCCGGCTCGACATGATCCCCGCCGCCTGTGGCGACCCCGACTGTACGGCCGACCACGGCTTCGAGGGCACCATCGCCTCCGACGACATCTCGCTGCGCATCAGCTCGGCCGCCGACGGCGAGGACGCCGTGGGCCGGGCCATGAGCTTCGCCCGGGTGCTCTCCGCGAGCATCGGCGGCGGCACGGCTCGCTGACCAGCGCTCCGTGGCCGACGACGTGACCGCCCACGCGCCGACGCCGACCGACTGGTCGTCTGGCACCCTCGCCTCCGTGCTCCCGTCGGTCGCCGACCGACTCGGGGTGCCCGCGTATGCCGGCCGCGACGTCTTCGACCTCCCCACCGTCCCGCGCACCGTCGTCGTGCTCGTCGACGGGCTCGGTCACGACCTGCTGCGCCAGCGCAGCGGACACGCACCCTTCCTGCGCAGCCACCTCGGCACCGCTCACCGCGTGCCGTGCGGCTTCCCGACGACGACCGCGACCTCGATGGGGACCTTCGGCACCGGTCTGCCTCCCGGTTCGCACGGGCTCGTCGGCATGCAGGTGCTCGATCCGGCCACCGACCGGCTGCTCAACGAGCTGTCCTGGGAGGACGGTCCCGACCCGCGGGCCTGGCAGCCGAACGAGACCGTCTTCGAGGCCGCCGAGAACGCCGGCGTCGCTGTGACGATGGTGGGTCCGCACTACTTCGACGGGTCGGGGCTGACCATCGCGGCGCTGCGCGGCGGGCGCTTCCGCGCCGGACGCACGCTCGACGACCGCGTGTCCGCTGCTGCGTCAGCGGTGCGGGCCACCCCACGAGCCCTCGTCTACCTCTACTGGGGCGACGTCGACAAGATCGGCCACGTCCACGGCTGCCAGTCGTGGCAGTGGGGTGACGAGGTCGAGTCGGTCGACGCCGCCCTGCGACAGCTCGCCGCGCGCGTGCCGGACGACACCTCGATCGTCGTCACGGCGGACCACGGCATGGTCGACGTGCCCTTCCACGACCGCATCGACCTCGTGCACGAGCCCGGTCTGATGGCGGGCGTGCGCCACCTCGGCGGTGAGCCGCGCAACCTCCAGCTGTATGCCGAGCCGGGCGCCGCCGCGGATGTCGAGCAGGCGTGGGCGGCGCGTCTCGCTGGCCGCGCCCGGATCCTCACCCGTGAGCGCGCTGTCGACGAGGGGTGGTTCGGCCCGGTCCGAGCGGGGGTCGAGGGCCGCATCGGCGACCTGCTCGTCGTGACGGAGGGGTCTTTCGCGGTCGTGCACTCGGGGCTCATGCGCCGCGAGGTGGTCGCGCTGCTCGGGCTGCACGGCTCAACGAGCGACGCGGAACTCGCGGTGCCGGTGGTCGTGGTGCCACCCCGCCGCGGCGCCTAGGGTGGTGCCTCGTGGCTGAGCTCGTCTTCTTCTCCGGGACCATGGACTGCGGCAAGTCGACCCTCGCCCTCCAGATGGACCACAACCACGGTGCACGGGGTCGCGTCGGTCTCATCTTCACCAAGATGGACCGCGCCGGCACCAACGTCCTCAGCTCGCGGCTGGGTCTCTCGACCGGGGCGCTCGAGGTCCGCGACGACCTGGACTTCTGGGAGGCGATCGTCGAACGGGCCACGGCGGGCACCCGCATCGACTACCTCATCTGCGACGAGGCCCAGTTCTACACCAGCGACCAGGTGGAGCAGCTGGCGCGGATCGTCGACGAGATGGACGTCGACGTCTTCGCCTTCGGCATCACCGCAGACTTCCGCACCGAGCTCTTCCCGGGCAGCAAGCGGCTCATCGAGCTCGCCGACAAGGTGCAGGTGCTCCAGGTGGAGGCGCTGTGCTGGTGCGGCCGTCGGGCCACGACCAACGCCCGCGTCATGGACGGCGTCATGGTCGTCGAGGGCGAGCAGGTCGTCGTCGGCGACACGAAGCCGGGCACGACCGGCCTCGTCGAGTACGAGGTGCTGTGCAGGCGGCACTACATGCGCCGGATGACCTCGCACGCCGCGCGGGCCGCCGCGATCTCACCCGAGGTGCTGCCCTTCGACCTCGACGTGTGCCCCCTGCCGCCGCTGCCGATCACCCAGGCCGACTGAGCGGAACCTGCCGACGCCGACCGATGGCGTATGCCGTCCAGCGGGCTTCCGACGAGCGCTCACCCGGGCGCTGCGGCCCCTGAACTGGTGGACGCAGCCGGGCGCGCGAGGTGGGGCGCCGTCAGTCGTTCTTGCGGCCGAACATGATGTCGTCCCAGCTCGGCACGCTCGGCCGTCCCGACTTGCGTGCCGGAGGGGCGGGTCGGGGGGCCGGTTTGGCCGCCGGGGCCGCGGCCCGCTGCTCCACGACGTCGTAGCCCTCGTCCTCGAGCTCTGCGGACTCGTCGCGGTCGTCGGCCTCGGAGGAGAGATCGGACTGCGCCGCAGGGACGCGTGACAGCCGTCGGGAGTCCTCGCGTCGGCGCGTGGCGGGACGCAGCGGCTGCTCTGCGGGGAGAGGCTCCGCCGGCGCCTCGTCCGCGACGTCGTCTGCGATGTCTGCCCCGTCATCGTCGAGGTCGACCTCGTGGCTGCCGTGGCGCTCGGCCCCCGACTCCGGCTCGGCTGCCGGCGCGCGCTCGGGCTCGCGGGTGCCGACGGACTCGGGCTCTGCCGGCGCCGGGTCCGCCTCCTGGGACCCGTCCTGGTCCGTCGCCGTCGGCTCGGGCGCCTGTCGCACCGGCTGGGTGGGCTCGGTACGGCGTGCCTTGCGGCGGGCGGCGTCGACCCCGACGCGCTGCTCGACGGATCCGGTCTTGACGACCTCGGGGTCGTCCTCCGGGTGCGTGTGCGCGGGGGGAGGCAGCTCGTCGCGGGGGTCGCCGGCGAGCTCCTCCAGCGGCAGGGCCTCCTCGGGTGCCTCGTCGAGTCCGGGAACCTCGGTGGACTTGGGTCGGCGGCGACGACCGCGCTGGGCGCTGCGCTCGCGCATGGCCGCCATGAGGTCGACGGTCTCGCCCTCGCGGCGACGCATCGTCGAGGCGCCGACACCACCCTCGGCCTCGACGTCGTAGACGCGGCTCGGACGGCTCGAGGCGCTGAGGTGTGGCGCCGGGATCGGACCGGGAGCCTGCTGGTCCTCGTCCTCGCTGAGCCAGCGGGCCTCGTCGTCGACGGCCGACACGGTCCGGGCGAGCGGGTCGAACTGCCAAGCGGCCTCGCGTTCGCGCCCGCCGGCGGTGAAGAGAAGCAGGACGGTCCAGGCGCCCTTGTCGGTGCGACGGGAGTCCCAACGCGCCGTGACGGTGTCGATCTCGCGGGTGCGCAGCCGCTCGCTGACGCGCGCCTCGAGGGTGGGTGCAGCACCGTGCGAGCCGCCGCGCGGGCGCAGCCGGACCTGACGGGCGAGGCCGGCCACGTGCTCGCGCTCGGCCAGGATCGGCCCTTCGTAGCGGTGCACCTTCTCGACGGGCCAGCCGGCCCGCTCGGCGACCTCCTCGGCGGAGTGGCCGGCCCGGATCATCGCCTGGACGTCCTTGGGCCGCAGGCCGCCCGAGATCTCGATCTGGAGCTGGCCGAGCCGCGGTCGGTCCCGCCGCACCGCGGCACGGAGCGAGTCGTCGAGGGGGACGGAGAAGTGGTGGCCCTCGTCGTCGGCCAGCAGCAGGTGCAATCCGTCCTCGTGGACGCCGACGAGCCTGAGGTGCTGCATGGGTGGGTCTCCCGGTACCGAGTCTGCGTGGTCCTGCCGTGATGGTGCCCGGTGGCTCGCGTCGTGAGGTGATGCCGCGTCGCGGGGGCCGGCCGTGCGCCGTGCTGTCGAGCATGCCACCGGCCCGGGTGCCCACCAAAGCGACCACGCCGCACGGGTACCGTTTGCTCTGGCATGCCTACCTCTTTCGCGTCCGCGCAGCTCGCCCTCGACCTCGTCGGCGTGTTCGTCTTCGCGCTGTCCGGCGGCCTCGTGGCCGTCAAGAAGCGCTTCGACCTCTTCGGGGTGCTCGTGCTGGCCTGTGCCGCGGCCCTCGGCGGCGGCATCGTGCGCGACCTGCTCATCGGCGACATCCCGCCCGTCGGCATCAGCGACTGGCGGCTGCTGACCGCTGCGGCGCTCGGCGGTCTCGTCACGTTCCTCTTCCACCCTGGCGTCGAACGCATCACCGGGTTCGTCCGGGTCCTCGACGCCGCCGGCCTCGCGGCCTTCGCGGTCGCGGGCAGCCTCAAGGCCGTGACGACCGTCGGGGTCTCGCCGATCGCGGCCGTCCTCGTCGGCGTCATCACGGCGGTCGGGGGCGGGGTCGTGCGCGACCTGCTCGCGGGCCAGGTCCCCGAGGTGCTGCGCCGCGAGCTGTATGCCGTCCCGGCCATGCTCGGGTCGATCCTCGTCGTCGTCGCCGCCCAGCTCGGCTCCCTCCAGGACTGGGTGCTCTGGACCGCCGCGGGGCTGGTCTTCGCCCTCCGGATCCTCGCCGTCCGCCTCGACCTCAACGCCCCGACCCCCTTGCGCTCCAACCCGACCTGACGACGACGCACCGCCGCCGACCGTCCCACGTGCCCTTTCACCCACCGATGGCGGAGACATGACACCTGACGCAGCACCAACGCCCGACGAGCCCCAGCCCTCGCCGCTCGAACCGTACGACGCCGTGCTCCTCCTCGGCTTCGGTGGTCCCGAGGGCCCCGATGAGGTGATGCCCTTCCTGCGGCGGGTCACGGCCGGACGCGGCATCCCCGACGAGCGTCTCGAGGCCGTCGGCGAGCACTACCACCACTTCGGTGGCCGCAGCCCGATCAACGACCAGAACCGCGCGCTCATCGCAGCCCTGCGCGCCGAGCTCGACGCGCGCGACATCAGCACGCCCATCGTCTGGGGCAACCGCAACAGCGAGCCCTTCATCGACGACGCCCTGCGCGCGAGCCACGCGGCCGGACATCGTCGTGTCGTCGCCCTGACGACGAGCGCCTACTCGTGCTACTCCTCCTGTCGCCAGTACCGGGAGAACCTCGCGGACGCCGCGGCCGCGGTGGCCGAGGACGGCATCGAGCTGCAGATCGACAAGGTGTCGCAGTACGCCCGGCGTCCCGGGTTCGCGGCCGCCAACGCGGGCGAGCTCGTCCGCTCGCTGCGGGCGCTCGACGGAACGCCGGACGCGGAGATCGCGCTGCTCTTCGTCACGCACTCGATCCCCGACGCGATGGATGACACGTCCGGACCGGGCGACGGTGAGGGCAACCTCTACCAGCGCCAGCACCTGGCGCTCGCGTCGCAGCTGACCGAGGAGGCCAACCGCGTCCTCGGCCGCGACCTGACGGGCGAGCTCGTGTTCTGCTCGCGCTCGGGTCCGCCGACCCAGCCGTGGCTCGAGCCCGACGTCAACGACCGGATGCGGGAGCTCGCGGCCGCGGGTGTCCGCACGGTCGTCACGGCCCCGATCGGCTTCGTGAGCGACCACATGGAGGTCGTCTACGACCTCGACACGGAGGCGCAGGAGACGGCCGACGAGCTCGGCCTCACCCACGTGCGCGTCCCGACGGTCGGCACCGACGCGGTCTTCGTGCGCGACCTCGTCGACGCCCTGCTCGAACGCGCGGCGGAGGCCCGCGGCGAGGACGTGCCGCAGTTCGAGGGGCGGATGCCGTCGGTGTGCGCGCCCGGCTGCTGCCCCAACCTGCGCCAGGCCCGTCCGGCACTGTGCGGCAGTGACTGAGGGCGACGCGATGACCACCACACCTCCCGTTCCTGCGCTGCCCGACGGCGTCACGGTCGAGGAGCTCGAGCGGCTCTGCGTCGAGGTCGCCGTCGAGGCCTCGCGCTTCATCCGTGACGAGCGGCCGCCCCGGATGGGTGTCGCCGCGACGAAGTCGACCGAGACCGACATCGTGACCGTCATGGACCGACGCTCCGAGGAGCTGCTGCACCGGCTCATCCGGGCCGCCCGCCCCGACGACGGCATCCTCGGCGAGGAGGGTGTCGACGTCACTGGGACGTCCGGCCTGACGTGGGTCGTCGACCCCATCGACGGCACCGTGAACTACCTCTACGAGATCCCTGCGTATGCCGTGTCCGTGGCCGTCGTCGTCGGCGACGCCCACTCCCAGGGCGGGTGGACCCCTGTCGCGGGTGCGGTCGCCGACTCGTGCCGGCGCCTCGTGCACCACGCGGGTCGGGGCACCGGCGCCTGGACGAGCCCCGAGGACCCGACCGAGTCCGTTGCGCCGGCCCGTCTGTCCGTCTCGGGCGAGGACCGCCTCGCCCGCACCCTGCTCGCGACCGGCTTCGGCTACGCCCCCGAGGTGCGCGCCCGGCAGGCCGAGGTGCTCCTACGGGTCCTGCCCCTCGTCCGCGACATCCGACGCATCGGCAGCGCCGCTCTCGACCTCGTGCGCGTGGCCGAGGGGTCCGTGGACGCCTACGCGGAGACCGGGCTCAACGCCTGGGACCTCGCGGCCGGCTGGCTCGTCGTCGAGGAGGCCGGGGGTGTCGTCGTCGGCGCTGGAGAGGACCCCGGCTCTGCGCCCGGCACCGCCCTCACCGTCGCCGCGGGGCCCGCCCTCGTAGATCAGGTCCGCGCCGTCTTCGTGGCGCCGGAGGGCGCAGCAGGCTGATCACCGCACCGCACCGCACCGCACCGCACGTGCGCGCGAGCACGCACGACGACGCCCCACCCGGCCGTGCCGGGAGGGGCGTCTGTCGTCCTGGGCGGCGGACGGCATACGCCCGCTCGTGTCGTGGTGTGTCGCTGGGACGCCGTTCAGGCAGCCTGGAACGGCTCGAGCCCGGGGACGCGGATGCCGTTCTCCGTGGCGAGACGGGCGAACGACTCCAGTTCGCCGGTGTACACCTGCACGCGGTAGTCGTCACCCGCCTGTCGCGCGTCGGCGAGGTCGCCCAGCGCGTCGTGGACACGTTGCCTGATCTGGTCGACGAACTCGGTCATGGGTGCCACCTCCGGGCCTGGGTTGTCGATCGGTCGAGTCCGGAGACCCTACCGCGCCGTAGGACCACCAATGTGCACCCGCGATGGTCGACGAATGGCAAAGCCCAGGTGAACTGTTCGTCCGAAAAGGGCAGGCGTGAGTGGTGCAGGCGGGCCCGCGTCTCAGGCCTTGGCTCGGACAACGTGACAACGCAGTGGGGATCGGGCACCATACGCGCACGCGGACATGTTTCGTCGCTGTTGACAACGTCGTTGACCGCGCGGGTTCTCGGGAACAAGCACGGGCCCACGAGCGTTCTCCGCGTCACAGACCGCAAGGCGCAGACGAGTAGAAGTGAGACAACGAGATGGCAACCGATTACGACGCGCCACGCAAGACTGACGACGATCTGAGCGAAGACTCCATCGAGGAGCTGAAGTCCCGTCGGGTCGACAAGACGTCGTCCAGCGTGGACGTCGACGAGACCGAGCAGGCCGAGGGCTTCGAGCTTCCGGGTGCCGACCTCTCCGGTGAGGAGCTGTCGGTGCGCGTCCTGCCCAAGCAGGCCGACGAGTTCACCTGTGGGCGTTGTTTCCTCGTCCACCACCGCAGCCAGCTCGCCAAGGAGAGCAACGGCATGATGATCTGCACGGAGTGCGCCGCCTGAGCGCATTCCACACCGGGCAGCAGCACGGTCAGGAGCAAGTAGGGTCGGTCCTCGTGACCGACCCTTGTGCTGTCCCGGTCCGGAGGCTCGACCCCGACCTGGCCCTGCCCGGCTACGCGCACCCCGGTGACGCCGGCGCCGACCTCTGCTCCCGTGTCGACGTGACGATCCAGCCGGGGGAGCGCGTCCTCGTCCCGACCGGGGTGGCGCTGGCGCTTCCCGCCGGCCACGCGGGCTTCGTGCACCCGCGCTCCGGCCTCGCGGCACGCCACGGCATCTCCATCGTCAACGCCCCCGGGACGGTCGACGAGGGGTACCGGGGCGAGATCCTCGTCAACCTCGTCAACCTCGACCCGCGCGAGCCGTTCACGGTCCGGCGCGGCGACCGCATCGCCCAGCTGATCGTCCAGCGGGTCGAGCGCGTGCACTTCGTCGAGGTGGATTCGCTCGACGAGACCAGTCGGGGGGACACTGGACACGGATCCACCGGTGGGTTCGCCACCGGCGGCGTCGCCTCGCCGACACCGGGGGAGACGCCCACCGGGGCGTGATCATCGGATACGGTTCGCCGGGCGCTGCGTCAGCGCCGACGACCGCGGCCGGGCATCGTGCCCACCGTGCAGCAGGACTCAAAGGACGGAATGACGTGGGACTCTTCAGCCGGGGCAAGTCGAAGGACCGCCCGGACACCGATGCGGTGGACCGTGACGACGACCTCGAGCAGGACGAGCTCGCCGAGGACGGCGCGTTCGACGGCGAGGCAGACGGTGACACGACCGCTCCGGCAACGTCCCGCCCGCTCGACCGCAGCGAGGTCGAGGACGACTCCGACTACCTCAACCTCGGCGCCATCTGGCTGCGTGGACAGCAGGGTATGGAGCTGCGCCTCGAGGTCAACGAGCAGGAGCAGCAGATCACGGGCGTGACCGCCGTCATCGGTGAGTCGGCGGTGCAGCTGCAGGCCTTCGCGGCCCCGCGCACCGAGGGCGTCTGGATCGACATCCGCAACGAGATCGCCGCGAGCATCGTCGATGCCGGCGGCACCGCCGAGGTGCTCACCGGCGAGTTCGGCGAGGAGCTCCTGACCCGGATGCCGCAGGCCGGACCGGACGGCCGCACCGTCTTCATGCCGGCCCGCTTCGTCGGCGTCGACGGCCCCCGCTGGTTCCTCCGCGCCGTCGTGTCCGGCCGCGCCGCGATCGAGCCGGCCGCGGCCGAGGCGGTGCACGACGTCATCCGGACGACGGTCATCGACCGCGGCGACGAGGCCATGCCTCCTCGCGAGCTGCTCCCGCTGCGCCTGCCCGACGCAGACGGCGCCGTCCAGGCCGAGGAGGGCGCAGCCGAGGGCGGCCCCGACCTCAGCCCGTTCGAGCGCGGACCCGAGATCACCGAGGTCCGTTGATGGCCCGCCCGTGTCTCGAACCGCGTCCCAGCCGGACGCACCCGTGACCACGGGCCAGCCCGGCGCCCTGCGCCGGCTCACCGACCGCCTCACGCGCTCGTCGCACGAGATCGAGGCGGCCGAGCTGCGCCGTGAGTCCTCGGACCTCGACGGCGTCGTGCACATCGGCGACGCGCCCCAGCGCATCACCGTCACCGTCTGCGGCGAGGTGCGTTCCGTGACGCTGCGCCCGCGCGAGGAGACCCCCGCCCTCGACGTCGAGGTCTGGGACGGCACCGAGTCTCTGCACCTCGTGTGGCTCGGCCGGCGACGCATCGCCGGCATCATCCCCGGCGTCAAGATCCAGGCCACGGGCCGCATCACCACCCGTCGGAAGGTCAAGACGATGTTCAACCCGGCGTACGAGCTCATCGGCCGGGCGGGGCAGGCGCATGGCTGACGCCGACGGCAGGGCCGTGGGCCCGGGCGGGGAACGCACGAAGGAGGGCGACGGGGTCGTCCGGTCGGAGGCCGACCTGCGCCGCTACGACACGGTCGAGGAGCTGCTCCGCGACAAGCTGTCCGATGCCATCGGCGGTTGGCGCGGCGCCGTCGAGTCGGCCGTCCCGACCCTGGCGTTCGCCCTCGTGTGGGCGCGCACCGAGAACCTCCGCACCTCGCTCGTGGTCGCCGGTGTCCTCGTGGGCCTCCTCCTGCTCGTCCGTCTCGTCCAGCGGCAGGACCCCCGCTTCATCGCGTATGCCGCCGCCGGCGTCGGGATCTCGGCCTTCTTCGCGCTGCGGTCGGGTCGCGCGGAGGACGCCTTCCTGCCGGGCATGCTCCAGAACGCCGGTCTGCTCGTCCTGCTGCTCGTGACGAACCTGACGCGGTGGCCGCTCTTCGGCTTCGTCGTCGGCGTCGCCGAGCCCGAGGCGTTCGCCGAGGACCCGACGTGGTGGCGTCGCCACTCCGGCATCGTCACCGTCGCGGCACGGCTCGCCTGGGTGCTCATCGCGCTCAACGTCGTGCGGCTCTCGATCATGGTGCCGCTCTACCTCGCCGAGCAGGTGGCCGCGCTGGGGGTGGCCAAGGTGGTCCTCGGCTGGCCTGCCTACCTGCTCGCCATCACGGCGATGGGCGCCATCCTGCTCCGTGGGCGCACCCCGATCGACCCCGCGCGGCTCGCCTGACGCCACGCCTCGGCGACCCGGGGTCAGTCCTCGAGGGTCGTGTGGTGGCGGTCACCCGGCGCGACGAGGTCCTGGAGCCGGTCCTCCTGCTCCGTCGTCGTGATGAAGAGCAGCTCGTCGCCGGCCTCGATCGCGTCGTCGGGCGTCGGAGCGAGCGGACGCTCCTCGCGGATGATGGCGACGAGCACGGTGTCGGTCGGCCAGTCGACGTCACCGACGCGGCGCCCCGCGAAGGGGCTGCCCTCGGGAAGGGTGATCTCGACCATCGAGGCCCGCCCCTGCTGGAACTCGAAGATGCGCACGAGGTCGCCGATGCTGACCGCCTCCTCGATGAGCGCCGTCATCAGGCGTGGGGTCGAGACCGCGACGTCGACGCCCCACGACTCGTCGAACATCCACTCGTTCTTGGGGTTGTTGACGCGCGCAACGGTGCGCGGGACGCCGAACTCGGTCTTGGCGAGGAGCGAGAGCACGAGGTTGGCCTTGTCGTCGCCGGTGGCGGCGACGCAGACGTCGGACTCCTCGAGCCGGGCCTCCTCGAGGGCGGCGAGCTCGCACGCGTCGGCGAGCAGCCAGGAGGCCTCGGGCACGCGCGAGGCCTGGACGTCGTCGGCGTCCTTGTCGATGAGCAGCACCTGGTGCCCGTTGCCGAGCAGCTCACGGGCGATGGAGCGGCCGACGCTCCCGGCTCCGGCGATGACGACGCGCATGGGGTTGTTTTCTCCTGTGCCGGTCAGTGGGCGGCCGGGGCCTGGTCGCAGAGTCGCTCGACGCGAGCGAGGTCGTCGCGCGGGACGGTGAGGTGCACGAGGTCGCCCTGCTGGACGACCATGTCGGGCCGGGGGAGCGTGCCCTCGCCGAGCCGGGTGACGTAGGCGACGCGGGCGCCGGTCTGCTCCTCGAGGTCGGTGAGGTGTCGGCCGACCCAGCCCTCTGCGAGGGGGACCTCGGCGATGACGATCTTGCCGCTCGGGTCGGTCAGCTCGGGCACGGCGCCCTGCGGCAGCAGCCGCTGGATCATCTGGTCGGCCGTCCAGCGCACCGTCGCGACGGTCGGGATGCCGAGGCGCTGGTAGACCATGGCGCGCTGGGGGTCGTAGATGCGGGCCGCGACGTGCTCGACCCCGAACGTCTCGCGGGCCACACGGGCGGCGAGGATGTTGGAGTTGTCGCCGCTGCTCACGGCCGCGAAGGCATACGCGTCACGGATGCCGGCGGCGACGAGGGTGTCACGGTCGAAACCGATGCCCGTGACGGTCTGGCCCTCGAAGGAGGTGCCCAGCCGGCGGAACGCGGAGGCGTCCGCGTCGATGATGGCGACGTCGTGGCCGTTGCGGCCCAGGGTGCGGGCGAGGGTCGACCCGACGCGGCCGCATCCCATGATGACGAAGTGCACGGACGCGACGCTACACCGTGACGCCGTCGCTCACCCTGCCGGCCGCGCGGGCCGGACGGGGGAGCGAAACGGCCGGGACGGCATACGTTCTCGGGGCCGTGTCGGCGACGTCCGGAGTGGGTCAGTGCGGGGGGACGATCCGTCATACAGTTGCGTCGTGCCCGGTACCGGTTCGCTGTTCAAGCGCCTCCTCCTCGGTCGCGCGATGCGCAGCGACAAGCTCGGGGAGACCCTCCTGCCCAAGCGGCTCGCGCTGCCGATCTTCGCGAGCGACGCGCTCTCCTCGGTGGCCTACGCGCCCGACGAGATCCTGCTCATGCTGGGCCTCGCCGGTGGCACCTTCGTCGCGACGCACAGCTGGCAGGTCACGATCGCGGTGGTCCTCGTCATGGTCGTCGTCGTGGCCTCGTACCGGCAGAACGTCCACGCCTACCCCTCGGGCGGCGGCGACTACGAGGTCGCGACCGTCAACCTCGGACCGCGGGCGGGACTCACCGTCGCCAGCGCCCTCCTCGTCGACTACGTCCTGACCGTCGCCGTGTCGATCTCGTCCGGTGTGCAGAACGCCGCCACGGTGCTCGGGTTCGTGCGCGGGCACGAGGTCATCGTCGCGGTGGCCCTCATCGCCTTCCTCACGGCGATGAACCTGCGTGGGGTGCGCGAGTCGGGCAAGGCCTTCGCCGTGCCGGTCTACGCCTTCATGCTCGCCATCATCGGCATGGGCATCTACGGCTTCATCCAGCACTTCACGGGGACCCTCACCCCGGCCGAGAGCGCGGGCCTGACGCTCAAGCCCGAGGAGGGCCAGGGCCTCACCGGGCTCGCCGCAGCCTTCCTGCTGCTCCGGGCCTTCTCGTCCGGCTGCGCGGCCCTCACCGGCGTCGAGGCCATCAGCAACGGCGTGCCGGCCTTCAAGAAGCCGAAGAGCACCAACGCCGCCACGACCCTGCTCCTCATGGGCACGCTGTCGGTCGTCATGCTCGGCTCGATCATCGCGCTCAGCCAGTGGACCGGCGTCAAGATCGCCGACGACCCAGGCGCCCAGCTGCTGCGCGACGGGCAGCCGGTCGGCGACTCCTACGTGCAGCACACGGCCATCGGCCAGCTCGCCGAGTCGGTCTTCGCGAACGTCCCGATCGGCGTCGTCTTCGTCTCGATCGTCACCGGCCTGATCCTCGTCCTCGCCGCCAACACGGCGTTCAACGGCTTCCCGGTGCTCGGCTCGATCCTCGCCCGTGACGGCTACCTGCCGCGGCAGATGCACACGCGCGGCGACCGCCTCGCGTTCAGCAACGGCATCCTCATCCTGGCCGGGGCAGCCATCGTCCTCGTGATCGTCTTCAAGGCCGAGGTCACCGCGCTGATCCAGCTCTACATCGTCGGGGTGTTCGTCTCGTTCACCACCTCCCAGGTCGGCATGGTGCGGCACTGGACGCGCCACCTCAGGCTCGAGCGCAACCCCAAGGAACGGGCCCGGATGCAGCGCTCGCGCGTCATCAACGCCGTCGGTGCCGCCATGTCGGCGACCGTGCTCGTCGTCGTGCTCATCACGAAGTTCCAGGCGGGCGCGAAGTACGCGATCCTCGCGATGATCGTCCTCTTCGTCGTCATGCTCGGGATCAAGAAGCACTACGACCGGGTGC
This sequence comes from Terrabacter sp. Ter38, assembly GCF_024519435.1. Lineage (GTDB taxonomy): Bacteria > Actinomycetota > Actinomycetes > Actinomycetales > Dermatophilaceae > Terrabacter. The sequence goes on along the minus strand of NZ_JALJRZ010000001.1, from coordinate 118,112 downwards.
GCGACGAGCTGGCCATCGACTGGGCCGTCGAGCGGCCGATGCTGCCGAGCCACGTGCACGCCATCGTCTGCATCTCCAAGGTGCACAAGCCGACGATGCGCGCGCTGGCGTACGCCCGGGCGAGCCGACCGTCGTACCTCGAGGCCGTGACGGTCGACGTCGACCCCGACGAGACGCAGGCGCTCCTCGACGAGTGGGACAAGCGCGAGATCCCGGTGCCGCTCAAGGTGCTGTCCTCGCCCTACCGCCAGATCACCAAGCCGATCCTCGACTACGTCCGGTCGATCCGCAGCGGCAACCCCCGTGACATCGTCACGGTCTACCTGCCGGAGTACGTCCTCGGGAAGTGGTGGGAGCAGGTGCTGCACAACCAGAGCGCGTTGCGCCTCAAGGCCCGGCTGCTCTTCACCCCCGGTGTCATGGTCGTCAGCGTCCCGTGGCAGCTCCAGTCGTCCGAGGGCGCCGAGCGCGACTGGATCGACGAGCCGCCCATCAGCGGCTCGGTGCGCGGTGGAGCGCTGTGAGCGGTCGCCAGAACCGCGAGCGGGCCGCCGGCGGCGAGTCCCTCGTCGGGAGGGAGTGGAGCGTCGAGGTCGGACCCGTCGCCCACGGCGGCCACTGCGTGGCCCGCCACGAGGGTCAGGTCGTCTTCGTGCGCCACACGCTGCCCGGTGAGCGCGTCGTCGCCCGCGTCACGGAGGGCCGCGTCGGTGACAGCTTCGTGCGCGCCGACGCCGTGGAGGTGCTCGAGGCCGCGCCGGGCCGTGTGGCCGCGCCCTGCCCGTATGCCGCCCCGGGCCTGTGTGGTGGCTGCGACTTCCAGCACGCGTCCCTGGAGACACAGCGGGCGCTCAAGGGTGCCGTCGTGCGGGAGCAGTTCGCCCGCGTCGCCGGGCTCGACGTCGATGTCGTCGTCCGGCCGGTGCCGGGCGACGAGGAAGGACTGCGCTGGCGCAGCCGGGTCGAGTTCGCCGTCGACGGAGCCGGGCGCGCCGGACTGCGCGGGCATCGGTCGAGCGAGATCGTGCCCGTCGAGGACTGCCTCATCGCCACGCGGGCCGTCATCGACTCCGGCGTGCTCGACACCGAGTGGCCCGACCTCGAGTCGGTCGACGTCATCGACGCCGTGCACCCCGAGGAGCCGGTGCTCGTGCCGGTGCCCGCGCCCGAGGGTGGGAGTGGTGGCGGCGGTGGCCTCGTCGGTGAGCTGGCCCGCGACGGGGACTGGGAGGGCGAGTACGTCGTCTCGGCTCGGGGCTTCTGGCAGGTACATCCGGGCGCGGCCACGACCTTCCTGTCACGTGTGTCGGCCCTGCTCGGGGCGGAGGTGGGGGACCGCGTCCTCGACCTCTTCGCGGGCTCGGGTCTCTTCACGATGCGACTCGGCGAGCTCGTCGCGCCGGACGGTTTCGTCCTCGGCGTCGAGGGCGACCGCCGAGCCGTCGAGAACGGGTCGGCCAACACCGAGCACCTCGAGAACGTCGAGTGGCGCGCCAACCGCGTCGACCGCGAGCTGCGATCGCTCGTCGGCCAGGACGTGACGGCCGACCTGGCCGTGCTCGACCCGCCACGCACGGGCGCCGGCAAGGACGTCATGGCACTGCTGGCCCGGATGGGACCCCGACGGATCGTCTACGTCGCGTGCGACCCCGCAGCCCTGGCCCGCGACGTCAGGGCCGCCGGGACGCACGGCTACGACCTCGTCTCGCTCGAGGCCTGGGACGCCTTCCCGATGACCCACCACGTCGAGTGCATCGCCGTGCTGGAGCCACGAGGCGAGTCCACGAGCGCCTGAGCTCGCGACGGGAAGCGCGTCTCCTCGACGGATCCACCTCGCAGGGGAGTGTCGGTGGCTCGTACTAGCGTTCGAACATGGAGTCGGGGAGCGCCACCAAGAGCAGCGAGGTCGCTGCCGGTGGCGTGCTGGCGTTCGTCACCCAGATCCCGGCGGATGTCTTCGATGCACTGGCGCCGGTCGCGCAGGCGGCCGTCGTGGGTCGCGTGGTGCCAGAGCGGCTGCGCACCCTCGACACGGCAAGCGCCGAGGCGGTCCTTGCGGTCGCACAGCGCGCGATGAACGTCCTCAGCGCCGTCCAGGACCTGGCTCTGGCCGCCTGCGTCCGCCGTGAGGAGCTCGATCTCGCTGACCTCGACGGGGACTGGTCCGACGGGTCCGAGTACCGCCCGTCGTCGGTGAAGATCGTCGCCTCCAGCGTCGCGCCCATCCTGCGCTCGACCCCACGTGGCGCCGAGTCGCGGGTCTCCGATGCTCTCTGCTTGGTCGAGGACCTCCCGCGCACGCTGGCGTCCGCACTCGACGGGCGCCTCACCCAGCGGCAGACCAGCGTCATGGTGAACCAGGCCGGACTCGTCGCGGTCGATGCTCGCCCGGCCTTCGAAGCCGTCGTCATGGAGAGAGGCGGGGTGGAGTCCCTGACACCCGCTCGGCTCCGACGCGAGTGCGAGCGTGCCGCCACGGCGGTCGACCCGGCCGCCGTTCATCGCCGATCGGAGCACGGTCTGTGTGACCGCTTCGTCCGGGTGGAGCCGGGCCTCGACCCGGGTACCACGTGGTGGAAGGCCTCGCTGCCGGCGCGGGACTCGATGCAGGCGTGGGGTGCCGTCGACGAGCTGGCTCACGAGTACGTGCGCGCTGATCCTGCCCGTTCGATCGACCAGGCCCGGGCGGACGCCTTCCTCGACCTGCTGCTCGGCAGCGCCCAGGTGTCCACGACCGTCGAGCTGGTCGTGCCCACGTTCACGGATCCGCCAGGTCCAGGGGGGTTCGCAGTGCTTGGAGGCGTGGGAGCGCGTCCCGTCGCCAGCGACTCCGGGAGAGTGCCGGGCACGCCATGTGGCGCAGAGGCACCTCCATCGGGAGGCGGCGACGAGGTGAGCAGGCTCGCCGAACGCGGCGCCCCGGCACCTCCATCGGGAGGCGGCGACGAGTTGAGCAGGCTCGCCGAACGCGGCGCCGCTGGCTTCGACCTGGCACACGTCGTCGGCCCGCCCTTGGCACCGGAGCACGCCATCGGGTCCGAGCTTTTCGGGCGCGAGGGAAGATGGCGACCACCGGAGGTGGGCGTCAGACATCCACGGTTCGGCTGGATGCTGTCGGCGGTGCTGGCAGAGATCCTGTCTGACCCTGATGTCGTGCTGCGCGTGACTCGAGCCGACGCGTTGACCGGCGTCACGGTCGCGCGTGACCCGGCCAGGTATCGACCCAATGGCACTCTCTCCCAGCGGATTCGAGACCGCGATCGCACCTGCCGCTTCCCCGGGTGCGGCGTCGCGGCACGGCGATGCGACCTCGACCACGTCGTGCGCTTCCCCGACGGCCCGACCTCGGAGTCCAACCTGGTCTGCCTGTGTCGCACGCACCACGGCTTCAAGCACCACGCCGGCTGGACGCTGACGATGGACGCCGACGGGACATGCACCTGGACCTCGCCGACCCGACGCTCCTACGTGAGCCGCCCCGCGGACGTGAGGCTCGACGCTGCATGAGGCGCGGCTCGACTGCGACACGGGGAACCGCCGGCGAGCCCGATGCGTCGGCCGGCGTACCCGGCGGATGGGTCGGCGCACCGCGGGCTGTGGACGCCGCGATCGGTCAGGACGCTGCGCTCGCCGTGTCCGACCTGACCGACGGACTGGGCACCGGAGGGACCTGACGACCAGGGCAGGTGGCCGTCACGAGACCATGGGGCCATGTCGTTCAGCTATCCCGTGGCCGTGAAGTTCTCCGAGATCGATCTCGCCGGCGTCGTCTTCAACTCCCACTACCTGACGTGGTGCGAGGACGCGAAGATGGCCTTCCTCGACCATCTCGGCTACGGGCCCTACCGCTTCGCTGACGAGCACCGGCTCGCCCTCGTCCGGCACGCGGAGATCGACTGGACGGCGAGTCTCAAGCCGCTCGACCATGCCGACATCCGCGTGGTCGTCGACCGCATCGGCACCTCGTCGTTCACCCTCCGCCACGAGATCTGGCGCCGGGGCGAGCACCCGCTCCTCACGGCCACGTGCGTCATCACCTACGTGTGGTTCGACACCGGGGCCGGCGCGAAGGCCGACCTCGATCCCCACTTCCGGGACGCCCTGACGGGTGAAGGACCTGTCGACCGACTCGTCTGAAGGTCTTCTGGCGCACAGCGTCGCGGTGCTAGCGTCGACGGACGTGCTCGGCATCGGGTGGAGGCGACATGGATGCGTTCATGAAGTTCGACGGGATCGACGGCAGCAGCCAGAGCAAGGACCACAAGGGCGCGATCGACGTGGTCTCGTGGAACTGGGGTGTGACGACCCAGACGAACGGCTCCGGCGGCGGCGGAGGGTCCGGACGTGCGCGGGCCCATGAGTTCAGGATCGTGCACCGCTACGACCTCGCCTCGCCCCGCCTTGCGTCGTTCGCCGCGACCGGTAAGCATCTCAAGGACGCGACGCTCAACGTCGCCCATCCCGGCGCTCGCAAGGACTTCCTCACGGTGACGATGAAGGACCTCGTCGTCACCGAGGTCCTGGTCTCCGGTGAGGAGGACGACGTCGACGAGGAGGTCGCCCTCCAGCCCGCGTGGATTCGCTTCGACTACGCGGAGCCCGGCCCCGGCGGGGGTGCGACCGGACGAACGTCCAGCGTCACGTGGGACATCCGATCCAACAAGATGGGCTGACCTCCGGCCCCGACAGTGCGAACCTGCATCACGTCCCGCTGGACGAGGTGCTCGAGCGGGCGTTCGCGTGCGTGCGCGCGGGCGATGGTGCGGGTGCCGAGGCGGCGCTCGCCGCGGCGACACGGACTCCAGAGGACCCACGCGTGTTGCACCTTCGGGCGGTCGCAGCGCACCTGCGTCGTGACGACGCCGCCGCAGAGCGGCTCGTCACCGAGGCCATCTCGGTGGCCACCGACCCGATGGTGCTCGCGAGCCTGCACAACGACCTCGGCAACATGCGTCTGGAGGCCGGGGACCCGGCGGCCGCCGTCGCGGCCTACGAGTCCAGCCTTGCGGTCCACCCGGCCGACGCCCCGACGTGGGCCAACCTCGCCACCGCGCTGCGGCTGGCCGGGGATCCGGTTCGTGCCGGGGAGGCCGGGCTCAGGACCCTCGAGCTCGAGGGGGAGAGTTCGCTCGGGCGCGCTGCCGTGACCGCGGCCGTGCTGGCCCTGACCGCTGACGGTGACGAAGTCCGGGCACTCGAGCTCGTGCGTCGGTGGGTGCGTGTCGACCCCGACCATCCTGGCGCCCGACACCGCCTTGCAGCGCTGGGCGGCCTGCCCCCGCCGGACCGGGCGCCGGACGACTACGTCGAGACACTCTTCGACGCCACTGCCGAGGCCTTCGACCCCCACCTCGCCGGCCTCGGCTACCGCGCCCCCGAGCTCGTCGCGGACCGGGTCGCCGCGGTGCTGGGCCGGCCCGCGGCCGAGCTCGACGTGGCAGACCTCGGCTGCGGCACGGGCCTCGTCGGGGCACTCGTCCGACCGTGGGCGCGCACCCTCGTCGGCTGCGACCTCTCGGTCAACATGCTCCGGCTCGCGCAGGTGCGCGGCTGCTACGACGTCCTGCATCGCGCGGAGCTCAGCGCATTCCTCCGGGCCGAGCCCACGGCATACGACGTCGTCGTCGGTGCGGACACGCTCTGCTATCTCGGGGACCTCGGCCCGACGACCACGGCGGCAGGGTGGGCGCTGCGGCCCGGGGGCGTCCTCGTGGCGACCGTCGAGCGGCTGGTCGACACGGTGGGGGACTGGCGGCTCACGTCGTCGGGGCGCTACGCGCATGGGGAGGAGTACCTGCGGTCGGTCTGCCTCGCCGCGGGCCTGGAGCACGTCGAGGTGACCCGTGTGCACCTCCGCCTCGAAGCGGGTGTCCCGGTCGAGGGACTGCTGTGGTCGGCGCGTCGACCCGTCACGGGGAGCGGTCCCATCACTGCGGGAGAAGGGCCGGGTGAGACGTCCGGGGGGGGCGACAACGGCGCGAGCGGAGGGAAGGATGGGCGGGTAGGGGTGGACTGACAAGGACGAACGCGTGTGGTTAGATATATCTTGACGTCAAGATAAATCGAGCACCGTGACATCAGAGTTGCTGGAAGGAGCCCGTCGTGGGCAGTGTTGACAGCTTCAAGGCCAAGGGGACCCTCGAGGTCGGTGGCCAGTCCTACGAGATCTACCGCCTCGCAGGGGTGAAGGGGCAGGAGACCCTGCCGTACAGCCTCAAGGTCCTCCTCGAGAACCTCCTGCGCACCGAGGACGGCGCGAACATCACCGCCGACCACATCAACGCGGTCGGCTCGTGGGACGAGAACGCCGAGCCCGACACCGAGATCCAGTTCACGCCCGCGCGTGTGATCATGCAGGACTTCACCGGTGTGCCCTGCGTCGTCGACCTCGCCACGATGCGTGAGGCCGTCGCCGACCTCGGCGGCGACCCGGCCAAGATCAACCCGCTCGCCCCGGCCGAGCTCGTCATCGACCACTCCGTCATCATCGACGTCTTCGGCCGCGCCGACGCCTTCGAGCGCAACGTCGAGATCGAGTACCAGCGCAACCGCGAGCGCTACCAGTTCCTGCGCTGGGGCCAGACCGCGTTCGACGACTTCAAGGTCGTCCCGCCGGGCACCGGCATCGTCCACCAGGTCAACATCGAGCACCTCGCCCGCACCGTGATGGTCCGCGAGATCGACGGCGAGCGCGTCGCCTACCCCGACACCTGCGTCGGCACCGACTCGCACACCACGATGGTCAACGGCCTCGGCGTGCTCGGCTGGGGCGTCGGCGGCATCGAGGCCGAGGCGGCCATGCTCGGCCAGCCCGTCTCGATGCTCATCCCGCGCGTCGTCGGCTTCAAGCTGAGCGGCTCGATCCCGGTCGCCGCCACGGCCACCGACGTCGTCCTCACGATCACCGAGATGCTGCGCAATCACGGCGTCGTCGGCAAGTTCGTCGAGTTCTACGGCGAGGGCGTCTCGCAGGTGCCGCTCGCCAACCGCGCCACCATCGGCAACATGAGCCCCGAGTTCGGCTCGACGTGCGCGATCTTCCCGATCGACGAGGTCACCCTCGACTACCTGCGCCTCACCGGACGGTCCGACGAGAGCGTCGCCCTCGTCGAGGCGTACGCCAAGGAGCAGGGCATGTGGCTCAAGGCCGGTCCCGACCAGCCGGAGGCCCGTTACAGCGAGTACCTCGAGCTCGACCTCTCGACGGTCGTCCCGTCGATCGCCGGCCCGAAGCGTCCCCAGGACCGCATCGCGCTCACCGACGCCAAGGACGCCTTCCGCAAGGTGCTCCCGACCTACGTCGCGCACGAGGAGGGTGACGCGGGTGCCGCCTCGTCCTTCCCGGCCAGCGACCCGACGCCGCAGGGCACCGTCGAGGGCACGAACGGCGGCGACCGCCCAGCCGACTCCGGTGGTGTCAGCGGCCGCCCGTCGAAGAAGGTGTCGGTCACCGACGCCGAGGGTCGCGAGTTCGAGATCGACCACGGCATCGTCTCGATCGCCTCGATCACGAGCTGCACCAACACGTCCAACCCGTCGGTGATGATGGCAGCCGCGATGCTCGCCAAGAACGCCGTCGAGAAGGGCCTCTCGGTCGCCCCGTGGGTCAAGACGTCGATGGCACCGGGCTCCAAGGTCGTGACGGGTTACTACGACAAGGCCGGCATGTGGCCCTACCTCGAGAAGCTCGGCTTCCACCTCGTCGGCTACGGCTGCACGACCTGCATCGGCAACTCGGGCCCGCTCAACGAGGAGATCTCCACCGCGATCAACGACAACGACCTCGCCGTCACGTCGGTCCTCTCGGGCAACCGCAACTTCGAGGGGCGCATCAACCCCGACGTCAAGATGAACTACCTCGCGAGCCCGCCGCTCGTCATCGCCTACGCCCTCGCCGGCACGATGGACTTCGACTTCGCGTCGCAGCCACTCGGTCAGGACACGGACGGCAAGGACGTCTTCCTCGAGGACATCTGGCCGGCTCCGGCCGACGTCGAGCGCACCATCGCGGCCTCGATCAGCCAGGAGATGTTCACCGAGGACTACGCCGACGTCTTCGCCGGCGACGAGCGCTGGAAGTCGCTGCCGACGCCCGAGGGTGACACCTTCGCGTGGGACGGCGAGTCGACCTATGTCCGCAAGCCCCCGTACTTCGACGGCATGTCGATGGACACGACCCCGGTCGCCGACATCGAAGGTGCGCGCGTGCTCGCCAAGCTCGGCGACTCCGTGACGACCGACCACATCAGCCCGGCCGGCGCGATCAAGAACGACAGCCCCGCGGGCAGGTACCTCGCCGACCACGGCATCGAGCGCAAGGACTTCAACTCCTACGGCTCGCGCCGCGGCAACCACGAGGTCATGATCCGGGGCACGTTCGCCAACATCCGCCTGAAGAACCTCCTCCTCGACGGCGTCGAGGGCGGCTTCACGCGGGACTTCACCAACGGCGGCGAGCAGTCGACGATCTACGACGCCGCGCAGAGCTACGCCGCTGCCGGCACGCCGCTCGTCATCCTGTCGGGCAAGGAGTACGGCTCCGGCTCCTCGCGCGACTGGGCCGCCAAGGGCACGAGCCTGCTCGGCGTCAAGGCCGTCATCGCCGAGAGCTACGAGCGCATCCACCGCTCCAACCTCATCGGCATGGGCGTCATCCCGCTGCAGTACCCGGCAGGCCAGAACGCCGACTCGCTCGGCCTCGACGGCACCGAGACGTTCTCGGTCACCGGCATCACGGCCCTCAACGAGGGCACGACGCCCAAGACCGTCAAGGTCGTCGCCACCAAGGAGTCGGGCGAGACGGTCGAGTTCGATGCCGTCGTGCGCATCGACACCCCCGGTGAGGCGGACTACTACCGCAACGGTGGCATCCTGCAGTACGTCCTGCGGTCCCTCGTCAACAGCTGACCGGCAGGCCAGCACGCCCGACGGGCCCGTATGCCGTGCGCCACGGCATACGGGCCCGTCGCGTGTGCGGACACTCGGGGACCCGGCCGGACGGCAGACGCGCCCGGATGGCATGCTCGTCGCGTGACCGAGCGACACGCCATCCTGACCGTGTGGGACACCGGCTTCGACTGGTCGCCGGCACCTGACGTCGACTACGCCGACGTCCACGTCGACGGAGCCGAGGCGGTGACGTACCGCGCCCGGGTCTGGGAGTCGCCGGTCGTCGAGTCCCCTTTCGTGGCAACGGAGCTCATCCCCTCGTGGAACGCGCGCACGCCGGCCGGCACGTGGCTCCGGATCGAGGGGAGGGTGGGTGACGACGGCGGCTGGACGCCCTGGTTCTCCTTCGCCCGGTGGGGCGAGGACGATCCGGCGGGGGAGTCACCGATCACCCGGACCACGGTGCCGGACCAGGCCTTCGACGCCGGAAGGGTCTCGACGGACACGTGGCTGTCGGCGCCCGGGCGGGGCGTCGACCGGTGGCAGCTGCGCGTCACGGCCCTCGCGCTCCCGGGCGCCGAGATCGCCTGGCCCACGGTGACGCTCGTCGCCGGCGCGGCCTCACGTTTCGCCGTCACGCCTGACGAGTCCACGAGCCGACCCGGTGTGGGGCGTGGTCACGAGGTCGCGGTCCCACCGCACTCGCAGCGGCTGCACGTCGGGACGTTCCCCCAGTGGGACAACGGCGGGCAGTCGTGGTGCTCTCCGACGTCGATGACGATGATCCTCGAGCACTGGGGGAGAGCGCCCTCTCGGGACGAGGCCTCGTGGGTCGGACACGACACCGACCCGGAGGTGGTGCACGGCGTGCGCCGCGTCTACGACCTGGCCTACGGGGGCGCGGGCAACTGGGCCTTCAACACCGCGTATGCCGGCGCGCGGGGTCTGCGGGCCTACGTGACCCGACTGCGTGACCTCACCGAGGTCGAGGCATTCGTCGCGGCGGGCATCCCGCTCGTCGTGTCCGTGGGCTTCCGCGAGGACGAGCTCGACGGCGCCGGCTACGAGACGAACGGTCACCTGCTGACCGTCGTCGGCTTCACGGACGCGGGGGATGTCGTGTCCAACGACCCCAACTCCCATCGCATCGCCAGCAACGAGCAGGTGCGCACCATCTACCGCCGCGACCAGTTCGAACGGGTCTGGCTCGGCACCAACGGAGGCCTGGCCTACGTCATGCACCCGCGCGACGTCGTGCTGCCGTCCCCGCCCTCCGAGCCGAACTGGGGCTGACGCGTCCCTCTTCCTCCGCGACAGGTCCTCATCGCGAGAATCTGCGACGCCAACGCCCCACGGGGCGAGGACCGGGTGTTGACTGGCCGCGCGATCCCCCTCCGGAAGGTGTGCCATGCCCAGTCGCTCCACCGTCTCAGCCGCCCCGTTCCAGCCCAGCCGTCGCTCGCTGCTCGCCGGTGCGGCCGCCAGCGCTGCCGCCGGTGCCGCTCTCGTCGGCGTCTCCGACGCGCCGCGGGCCCGCGCGGCCGAGAGCAAGAAGGGCGGGGCCGCCCGGCACGTCCACTACACCTCGTGGTCCGGCGCTGACCTCGTGTTCGGGCCGTTCGACCGCACTCTCGACTACACCGACCCGCACGCCACGGCGGGCACCCCGGTCACCTACGAGGTCGCCACGTGGACCTCGCCCGTCGTCACCCCGGGCTTCGGCCTGACCGAGCTCGTGGCCTCCTGGAACGCGGCGACGCCCGGCGGTTCGTGGGTCGAGGTGCGCGTCCGCGGCACCAGCGGCGGCACGACGACGAAGGACTACGTGCTGGGCCGCTGGGCGGCCGAGGACCCTGCGGACGGAGGCGGCATCCACCGCACCTCGGTCGCCGGCCAGGGCGACACCGTGGCGACCGTCTTCACCGACACCCTCGCGACCCGCACCGGCTACTCCCTGACGGACTGGCAGCTCGAGGTCCGGCTGCTGCGCCCCCGCGGCACGTCCGACACGCCCTCGGTCTCCGTCGTCGGGGCGATGGCCTCGGCCCTGCCTGATGCCAAGAAGGTGCCGCGCAGCCCCAACGGACCCGCCTGCGGCACGACCCTCGACGTCCCCACCTACTCGCAGGAGGTGCACGTCGGGCACTACCCGCAGTGGGACAACGGCGGCGAGGCCTGGTGCTCACCCACCTCGACGTCGATGGTGGTCGCCTACTGGGGTGCCGGGCCGACGGCGTCCGAGACCGCGTGGGTCGACCCCCCGGCCGACGCCCAGGTCGACTTCACGGCGCGCCACGTCTTCGACTACACCTACGACGGCGCCGGCAACTGGCCCTTCAACACCGCGTATGCCGCCACACGCGGCGACCTTCGCGGTTTCGTGACGCGACTGCGCACCCTGACCGAGGCCGAGGCGTTCGTCGCCGCAGGCATCCCCCTCGTCGTGTCGGTGTCGTTCAAGAAGGGCGAGCTCAAGGGCGCGGGCTACGGCACCAACGGCCACCTCATGGTCGTCGTCGGCTTCACCGAGTCCGGTGACGTCGTGTGCAACGACCCCGCCTCGCACCTCGTCGCGAGCGACGACCAGGTGCGCGTCGTCTACGACCGGGAGCAGTTCGAGAACGTCTGGGTGCCGCACAGCGGGGGCATCGTCTACGTCATCCGGCCGGCCGACCGACCGCTGCCCCCGGCGCCGGCGCACGAGCCCAACTGGTGACCTGACGCCCGACGCCGGAGCGGTCGCGGCATCACCGACCGAGGCCCGACCTCGGGTCGCGGTCGGTGATGCAGTAGAGGCAGCCGGTGGGGTCGCGCAGTGTGGTCCAGCCGCTGCCGTGGTCGGCGACGACGGCAGCGCCGAGGCCCACGTGTCGAGAGACCTCCGTCGACCGGTCGTCGCAGGCCAGGTCGAGGTGGCCGGTGACCCGCCCGGTCGCCGGCTCGACGAGCCGCTGCAGCAGCAGACGCAGCGGGATGCCGTCCGGACGCACGAGGTGACGGAACTCCGGGCGGCGCACCGACCCGCGCAGCGGCCAGCCGGTCACGTCGGACCAGAAGGTGCACTCGGTCTCGTACGCAGCGGCCGGGATGTCGAGACACACCTGGTCGACGACGCTCTCGTGCTCCTGGGGCCACCGGGTCGGCCAGGGACGTCGGGCGAGCGGCTCGTGGACGAAGCAGAAGACGAAGCCGCCCGGGGAGCGGAGGACGACGTAGCCGAGCTTCGACCGGTGGATGACCCGGGCGCCGAGGCCCTCGGCCCGGGCCGCCGACTCTGCGGCCGAGCTGACGTGGAGGTCGAGGTGGGTCCCGGGTACGGCTGCGTCGTCCGCGGCGGTGCGCTGGATCTTGAGGTAGGGGTCACCGACCGGGGGGAGCAACGTCGTGAACTCCGCGTCGTCCCCGCGAGCCGCCGACACGGCATACCCCGTCACGGCCGACCAGAAGTGGGTGCCCGCCGCGTGGACGTCGGGCGGGAGGTCGAGGAAGGCCGTGACCCAGCTGACCGTCGTCATGGTCCGAGCGTAGGCGAGGCAGACTGGGAGCATGCCGACTCCGACCTCCTCTGCGTCTCGAGGCCACACCCCTCCGGGGTGGCCGCCGGGCGTCCCGCCGGCCCACACGCCGGGCTGGGAGGACCGCGCCGTGCTGTGGCTGCTCGACCAGTGCCCTCCCGACTACCGCGCGTATGACGGGTGGCGGCGTCACCCCATCGCGCTCGCGTGGCTGGCCGGTCGGCACCTCGACGGACAGGTCGTGGCGATGCGTGACGCGTGGCGTGAGGCGCGCGTCGCCATCGGGCCGCACGTGCCGGCGGACGCCCTGACCGAGATCCTCGGGCAGATCGAGGCCGAGGGGATCCGGCTGCTGGCGGCCTCGCGCTCGGCACGGCTGCTCCACGAGGCGCTCCAGGGCAAGGTCTTCGCGCCCCGTCTCTGACGGCCTCAGGCCGGGGACGTCGGGGAGGTCGTGCGTCGGGGCGCCCGTGTGAGGGTCGTGTGACGAGATCGACAGGCCCTCGTGCGCACGGTTGGGAGCCGCCGGACGTTGACCCGTAGACTCGGTCGACCCACCCGAGTGGGTCGACGACACCACCGAGAGGACGAGGCAGCGTGGCCCTGCTGGAGACGATCACGAGCCCGGCGGCGCTCAAGGCGCTGCCGGCGACCCAGCTGCTGGCGCTGGCGGAGGAGATCCGCACCTTTCTCGTCACCGAGGTCTCCAAGACCGGTGGACACCTCGGCCCGAACCTCGGCGTCGTCGAGCTGACGATCGCGCTGCACCGGGTCTTCGAGTCGCCCCGTGACACCCTCGTCTTCGACACGGGCCACCAGGCCTACGTGCACAAGCTGCTCACCGGGCGGCACGACTTCAGCAAGCTCAAGAAGCAGGGCGGACTGTCGGGCTACCCGAGCCGCGCAGAGTCCGAGCACGACGTCGTCGAGAACTCGCACGCCTCGACCGCGCTCTCGTGGGCTGACGGGATCGCCAAGGGCCGCCGACTCTCGGGGGAGAGCGACCGGCACACCGTCGCCGTCATCGGTGACGGCGCCCTGACCGGTGGGATGGCGTGGGAGGCGATCAACAACATCGCCGTCGACAAGACCCTGCCGCTCGTCATCGTCGTCAACGACAACGAGCGCTCCTACGCACCGACGATCGGCGGCCTCGCCGACCACCTGGCCACGTTGCGGACGACCCGTGGCTACGAGCGGTTCCTCGAGTGGGGCAAGCGGTCACTCGCCAAGACGCCGGTCGTCGGCGGCGCGATGTTCGAGACGCTCCACGGCGTCAAGAAGGGCATCAAGGACATCGTCGCCCCCCAGGGCATGTTCGAGGACCTCGGCCTGAAGTACATCGGTCCCGTCGACGGCCACGACGAGCAGGCGCTCGAGCGGGCGCTGGCCAAGGCCAAGGACTTCGGCGGCCCTGTCATCGTGCACGTCATCACCCAGAAGGGCCGTGGCTACCAGCCGGCCATCGACGACGAGGCCGACCAGTTCCACGGCGTCGGCAAGTTCAACCCCGAGACCGGGCTGCCGTTCGAGGTGTCCGGCCGCATCTGGACCGACGAGTTCAACGAGGAGATGGTAGCCATCGGGGCAGAGCGTCCCGACGTCGTCGCCCTCACCGCCGCCATGCTCATCCCGGTGGGCCTCGACGGCTTCGCCGCCGCGTATCCCGACCGTGTCTTCGACGTCGGCATCGCCGAGCAGCACGCCGTCACCATGGCGTCCGGGCTCGCCTATGCCGGCCTGCACCCCGTCGTGGCTGTCTACGCGACGTTCCTCAACCGGGCCTTCGACCAGCTCCTCATGGACTGCGCGCTCCACCGAGCGGGCATCACCCTGATCCTCGACCGGGCCGGCGTCACGGGCAGTGACGGAGCCTCGCACAACGGCATGTGGGACATGACGCTCACCTCGATCGTGCCCGGGCTGCGCCTCGCCGCCCCCCGCGACGGCGAGCAGGTCAGGCTCCAGCTGCGTGAGGCCGTCGACGTCACCGACGGCCCGACCGTGATCCGCTTCCCGAAGGGCGACGTCGCCGACCCGCTGACCGCGGTCCGCGCGATCGGCGACGTCGACGTGCTCTTCGAGAACGCCGGTGACGACGTCGACCTGCTCGTCGTCGGCGTCGGTGCCTTCGCCGGGCTCGCCATCGAGGCAGGCGAGAAGATCGCCGCCCACGGACGCACCGTCCGCGTCGTCGACCCGCGGTGGGTGCTGCCCGTCGGCGACGACGTCGTCGCGCTCGCACGCCGCGCCAAGACGGTGGCCGTCATCGAGGACAACCTCGTCAGCGGCGGCGTCGGCGCGGCCGTGACCCTCGCGCTGCGGGAGGTGGACGTGGACGTGCCCGTCCGCACCTACGGCATCCCGAAGCGCTTCCTCGACCACGCCTCGCGCGGTCAGATCCTCGAGGAGCTGGGCCTCACCGCCGACCAGGTCGTCGCCGACCTCGAGCGGCGGCTCTGAGACCGACCACGACCACGCGGTCTCCTGGGCCGCCGCTGACCGGTGACGGTGACACCCCCCGGGGCCACCGTCGTCCGGTCAGCTGCGTGTCCGTGGAGAGCGCTCTCCAGCGTGCCTGCAGCGCCGTCAGTCGGTCACGAGGCCTGACGTGCCGGCCGCGGTGGCCGTTGCCGTGCCGGCCGGGCTCAGCGTGCCCCGGGAGCCGATGCGGAAGGACTGCACCGAGCCGTCGCCGAGCCGCACGGACAGGAAGCGCCCGTCGGGCGAGACCGCCGCGTCGGTCGGGCCTGCGCCGGTCGACGCAGCCCGCGCCGCCTCGAGCGTCAGTGAGCCGTCTGCGGCGATCCGGTAGGTCGATACCGACGCGCTGGCCGCGTTGACGACGAAAGCGTGGTGTCCGCCGACGACCAGCCAGCAGGCGGCCTGCTCACCGTCCGCCAGGGCGCCGGTGATCGTGGCGAAGTGGCTCAGCCGGTAGGACGAGGCCGATCCGGTGCCCGCTTCGGACACGATGAGGTGACCCCGGCGGTCGAAGTCGAAGCCGTACGGGACGGCGCCGGCCGACGCGTGGGGACTGGCGCTGCCGGCGTATCCGCCGGAGACCGCGAAGGTGTCGATCGAGTTCGACGCCTTTTCGGTGACGACGAGGGAACGTCCGTTCGGGGCGAAGGAGATCTCCGCCGCGTCGGTGGTGCCGCCTGCCGGATTGGGCGTGAGCGGACGGGTGGAGCCCGGCAGGTCGCGCAGTCGGCCGGAGGCGTCGTATCGGAAGCCTCGGATCGTGTCGCTGCGCTGGTTCAGTACGTAGCCCACGCCCCCCTTCACCGTGACGCTGACCGGGAAGTCGCCGTGCGTGCTGATGCGGCCCCGCAGTTCCAGACCGTGACCCGTCACGGCCAGGGCCGAGACCGAGTCGTCGCCGGCATTGACGACGAAGACGACACGTCCGTCGCGTGCCACGCCACCCTGCGAGTGCAGCGACGCGCCGGCCCCGGCGCCTCGGGTCGCCACGACGCCAGTCCGGCGGAGTGACCCGTCGGCGTAGCGGTCGAAGACGGTGATCGCGTTGCCCGAGGCGTCGTTCGTCGCCTCGTAGACGTGGCCGGAGACCGAAGGCCCGTGGGCTGAGGCGCTGAGAGGGACGCCGGTGAGAACGAGAGCGCCGGCTGCTGCAGCGGCGGCGCCGACGAGTGCGCGGCTGGGGGATGTGCGGTTCATGAGGTGTGCCTTTCGAGGGGTAGACCGAGTCGATCCCCTCAGCAAACCCCTCCGGCGCCGCGTCGCACAGGCTCCTCGACCGGCGGTAAGGGCCCTGTCGGCGGGCCGTAAGGAATCCACAAGTCGCGGCGGCAGGCGGGCCCGTTGCGGCCTGCGACGCGCGGCCCGCGTGTGTCGCTCCGTGGGCGAACGGGCGCGTGTCTTGCCAGGGACACGTCAACCTCATCCGGCGGTCCGTGCGGCACCGGGGTGGCGGCGAGACACATGCCGACATCTGCTTTGTGGTCTCCGGTCCCACCGCGGGCCGTTCGAGGCTGAACTACTTTCGCCGAAACGGTTGGGCGTCAACGGATCTCGTTGCAGCAAAGGCGCGAGCGCCCGCCAGAGGTGGAGGACATCGGTGTCCAAGCGGTGGAGTCTCGCGCTCGCGAGCGCCATGATCACGCTGTCGGTCGCGGCCTGCGGCTCTCCTGGCCAGCCGGGCGCACCGGCCGCCGGCAACGGCACGGGGGCTGCCTCCGGAGCCGCCGGCGCCTCGTACAAGGTCGGCCTCGTCTACTCGAAGTCGGGCCCGCTGGCCAGCTACGGCCAGCAGTACCGCCAAGGCCTCACGGCCGGCATCGCCTACGCCACCCAGGGGACCGGCGCGGTCGCCGGCCGCCCCATCCAGATCACCGAGCAGGACGACGCGGGCGACCCGGCCAAGGCCGTCGCCTCGGCGACCGACCTCATCGGGCAGGGCAACACGATCATCGCGGGCTCGACGTCGAGCGGCGTGGCCCTGCAGGTCGCTCCACTGGCCAAGGACAACAAGGTGCTCTTCATCTCGGGGCCGGCAGCCGCCGACGCCGTGACCGGTGCCAACCGCTACACCTTCCGCTCGGGTCGCCAAACCTACCAGGACGTCGCAACCGCCGGCAGCATGCTCGGTGACGTCAAGGGCAAGAAGGTCACGGTGCTCGCGCAGGACAGCGCCTTCGGCAAGGCCAACGTCTCCGCGGTGACGGCCGTCCTCGGCGCCAAGGGAGCCACGGTGAGCGCCGTCGAGGTCCCCTCGGCCGCGACCGACCTGACCCCGTTCGCGACGAAGGTCAAGGGCTCCGCTCCCGACCTGCTCTTCGTCGCCTGGGCCGGTGCCAACGCCACGGCGATGTGGACCACCCTCGGGCAGCAGGGTGTCTTCGACTCCACGAAGGTCGTGACCGGGCTCGACATCAAGGCGACGCACGCCCTCTTCGGCGAGGTCGCGACGAAGATCAACTTCCTCTCGCACTTCTTCGAGGGCGCAGCGGACAATGCCGCCTACCAGGCGCTCGACGCGGGCCTCAAGAAGCAGAGTGCGACCGTCGACCTCTTCACCAACGACGGCTTCGTGGCAGGTCAGATGATCGTCCACGCCCTCGAGTCGAGCGGCGGCGACGTCGACAAGATGGTGACCGCCCTCGAGGGCTGGACGTTCGAGGGCCCCAAGGGCTCGCTCGAGATCCGCGCCGAGGACCACGCGCTGCTCCAGCCGATGTTCACGGCCACCCTGAAGAAGGACGGCAGCAACGTCGTGCCCCAGCTCGTCGACACCCTCGACGCAGCCACGGTCGCCCCACCCGTCACTCCCTTCAAGTGATCGGGCGCCGTCCGTCGTGATCAGCGCAGAGGGCGTCGGCTGGAAGGTCGGTGGCGCCCAGATCCTCGATGACGTGTCCCTCACCGTGGGGGCCGGTGAGCTGCTCGGCATCATCGGCCCCAACGGCGCGGGCAAGTCGTCCTTCGTCAACATCCTGAGTGGGGTGACCAAGCCGTCCACCGGCCGGATCGCCTTGCAGGGCAAGGATGTCACCGGTGCGAGCGCCACCCGGCGCGCGCGCCTGGGGCTGGCGAGATCCTTCCAGACGTCCGCGCTCTTCGACGGTCTGAGTGCGGGCGAGAACGTCCGTCTGGCGATCCAGGCCGCCGGATCGGCGGTGTTCTCGCCCTTCCGCGCCGCCGGCTCGGCGTCGTCGGGAGCCATCGAGTCCCTCCTCACCCGGGTGCGTATGCCGGGTCGCGCGCAGACGCTCGCCGGTGACCTCTCGCACGGCGACCGTCGCAAGCTCGAGCTCGCGATGGCTCTCGCCTCCGAGCCCGCCGTGCTCCTCCTCGATGAGCCCATGGCGGGGGTGTCCGCGGAGGACGTCGACGGTCTGAGCGAGATCATCGGCGAGGTCCGCGACTCGGGAGTCGCCGTGGCCATGGTCGAGCACCACATGCACGTCGTGCTCGGACTCGCCGACCGCGTCGCCGTCCTGCACCACGGTCAGCTGCTCGCCGTCGGCGCCCCGACCGAGGTGACCGCCGACGAGCGCGTCCAGCAGGCCTACCTGGGAGAAGCGCTGTGACCGAACCCATCCCGTCCGCAGCCGAGACGTCGCCGGCAGCTCCCGTGCTGACGCTCGAGGACGTCCACGTCCGCTACGGCGGGTCCCACATCCTCCAGGACGTGTCGTTCGACGTGCCCGCCACCGGGGTCACGGCGCTGCTCGGCCGCAACGGCGTCGGCAAGACGACGACGCTCAGGTCCATCATCGGGCTGGCACCCCGCAGCGGTCGGATCCTGCTCGAGGGCAACGAGATCCAGGACCGGACGACCGCACGCATCGTTCGCGGAGGGATCGGCTACGTCCCCGAGGACCGGGAGGTCTTCGGCGGCCTCACGGTCGACGAGAACCTGCGCCTCGTCGACCCTGACCGTGGGGTCGACGCCCCCGTCGTGGCCCGGCTCTTCCCGGACCTCGTGTCCCGGCGCGGCCAACGCGCCGGCACGCTGTCGGGCGGTGAGCAGCAGATGGTCGCCCTGGCCCGGGTCCTGCTGCGCGACAACGTCCTCCTGCTCGTCGACGAGCCCACCAAGGGCCTCGCCCCCAAGCTCGTGACCGAGGTGGCCGACGTGCTCGCCGAGGTGGCCCGCAGCACCCCGATCCTGCTCGTCGAGCAGAACCTCCCGCTCGTGCGGCGCATCGCGGACCGGGTCGTCGTGCTGGACGCCGGAGCCGTCGTGCACCGGGGTGCCGCCGCCGACCTCGTCGCGGACGCGGACCTGACCCGCGAGCTGCTCGGGGTCTCGATGCGTCGGGAGGGGGCGGCATGAGCGACCTCGTCCTGCTCCTCGTCACGGGCCTCGGCCTGGGCGCCCTCTACTTCATCGCCGCGAGCGGGCTCAGCCTCATCTACGGCCTCATGGGCGTGCTCAACTTCGCCCACGGCGTCTTCATGACGGCCGGGGCATATGCCTCCTGGCTGACGATGGGTGCCCTGCCCGTCGAGTGGCCCGTGGCCGTCCGCCTCGTCGTCGGCGTCCTCGTGGCCGTGGCGGTGGGGGCGGTGGTCGGCCTCGTCGTCGAGGTCGTCCTCATCCGGCCGCTCTACCGCCACCACATACAGCAGGTCCTCGTCACGGTAGGGCTGTCCTTGGCGGGTGTTGCTGCCGCGCAAGGGATCTGGGGCGCGGACCCACGACCTGTCGAGAAGCCCGGGTGGATGAGCGGGACGACGGTCGTCCTCGGCGCGCGGCTGCCCAACGACCGCTTCGTCTACGTCCTCGTCGCCGTCGCGCTCTTCGCGGGCCTGCTCGCGCTCCTGCACCTGACCCGCCTCGGCCTCGTGATCCGGGCGGGCGTCGAGAACCGGACCATGGTCGAGGCGCTCGGCATCAACGTGCACCGGACCTTCACCATCGTCTTCGCCCTCGGGGGCGCCGCGGCCGGTCTCGCCGGGGTGCTCTACTCGCAGTACGCCGGGTCCGTCTCACCGGCGCAGGGCAGCTCCCTGCTCATCTTCGCCTTCATCGTCGTCGTCATCGGCGGCACGGGCTCGCTCGCGGGGACCGCGGTCGCGGCCGTCGTCGTCGGGCTCGTCCAGCAGCTCGCCAACTACTACGCGGCGAGCGGGGTCGGCGACCTGTCGGTCGTGCTGCTCCTCGCGCTCGTGCTCCTGCTCCGACCGACCTCCCTGAAGGGAGCGACGGCATGACGTCGCCCACGGACCACCTGACTCACACGCATCCGTCGTCAGTGACACCGGGCGGCAAGGAGGAGTCGACGATGACGCCGGTGGCGTCGGGGGAGGCGCGCCCCGGCTGGCGCCGGCTCCTCCGGGTGCTGCCCGCCGTGGTCGTGCTGGCCGTGCTCGCCTACCTTCCCTACCTGCCGGTCGAGGTGCCGGGTGTCCTTCCGGGGCGGGTCAACGGGCCCGGCTCGATGCAGCTCCTCGCGACGTGCCTCGTCATCGGTGGCATCGCCCTGAGCTACGACGTCCTCTTCGGCCGGACCGGGCTGCTCAGCTTCGGGCACGCCCTCTTCGTCGCGGCCGGCAGCTACCTGCTGACGATCTCGCTCTCGACGTGGTCCCTGCCCCTTTCGCTCGCGGTGCTCGTCGCGCTGGCCCTGTCCACGGTGCTCGCCCTCGTCGTCGGCGCGATCGCGCTGCGCGTCGGCGGCATCGCCTTCGCGATGGTGACCCTGGCCTTCGCCCAGGCAGCCTCGATCATCGTCATGCGCAACCCCGGAGGCGTGACCGGCGGTGAGGAGGGACGCCCGCTTGACCGTGTCGCCGTGCCGGACCTGCTCGTCGGCGTCGCCAACGCCCCCTACCGCTACTGGCTGGCGCTGGGCTTCGTCGTCGTCGCCTGGGTCGCCGTCACGCTCCTCGTGCGGTCACGAGCAGGGCACGCGATGGCCGCCGTCCGCGAGAACGAGCAGCGCGCGTCGGTCCTCGGCTTCGGGACCTACCGCGTCAAGCTGCTCGCCATCGTCGTGGGTTCGTTCCTCGGCGCCCTCGGCGGGGTCGTCCACGCCCTCGTGCTCGGCGGCTCGAACCCCCACCTGACGACGTCGGAGTTCACCCTCTCGCTCCTCGTCATGGTCGTGCTCGGAGGTGCAGGCAGCCGCTGGGGCGCCCTCGTCGGCGGCGTGCTCTACACGTATGCCGATGCCCGGCTCGTCGAGGTCAGCAATGCTCCGTTCCTGCAGGACCTGCCCGTGGTCGTGCGCCAGGTCCTGTCGCAGCCCCTCTTCATCCTCGGCGTCTTCTTCGTCGTCGTGGTCTACTTCGCTCCGTCGGGCCTCACCGGGCTCGGCGGCAGACTGATCAGGAGGTCAGGGTCCAGATGAGCACCACGCCGTCCGCCTTCGTCATCGAGCTGCCCGAGGGAAGCCTCGCCATCCACGACCTCAGCCTGGGCACGCCGGCGCCCGACGCGCCCGTCGTGCTCGCGGTGCACGGCATCACGGCCAACGGCCTGTCGTGGCGCCGGGTCGCCGACGAGGTGGGGCGGCGGCACGGACCCGGCGGTGTGCGCTTCCTCGCCCCGGACCTGCGCGGACGTGGCGACAGCCGCTCGGCGCCGAGACCCTACGGCCTCGGTGCACACGTGGACGACCTGACCTCCATCGCCACCGTGTTCGGCTCGGCCCCGGTGCTCGTCGGCCACTCCATGGGCGCCTTCATCGCGGCCCTCGCCGCGGCCCGGCATCCCGAGCGGTTCCCGGATGCCGTGCTCGTCGACGGTGGCCTCGCCTTCCCCGTGCCCGATGACCTCGACGTCGACGCCGCCCTCCAGTCGGTGATCGGGCCGGCCATGGACCGGCTGTCGATGCGCTTCGCCGACCCGGCGGCATACCTCGGCTTCTGGTCGGCGCACCCCGCCCTCGGGCCCGTGCTCCGAGGGCCCGGTGGCGACGCGGCCCGGGCCTACATCGAGCACGACCTCGTCCAGGACGCCTCCGACAGTCGGTGGCGCAGCACGTGCGTGCTCGAGGCCGTCCGTGCCGACGGCGCCGACGTCATGGCAGACCGGGAGACCCACGCCGGCCTCGCGACCGCGGTCGGGGAGGGGGTCCGGGCCGAGCTCGTGTGGGCCGAGCGGGGCCTGCTCGACGAGCCGCAGGGGCTCTATGACGAGTCACGGCTCGCGGCCCTGCACCTGCCGGAGGGCGTGCGGACGACCCGGGTCGACGCGAACCACTACGACGTCATCCTCGGGGACGTGGGGGTCGCAGCAGTCGCCGACGCGATCGACCGCGTCCTCACCTGACGCCGCCCGACTCCAACGAGGGCACGGTTCACCACCTGAGGGTGATGTGAGGGCTGGGGGCGACGTCAGAGCCTGTCGGCCTGGCCGGTCCCCACGTCAACGCCTCCACGTTCGCCCGTGCTGAGACCGACCGGATGTTCGCTGCGGTGCTCGCGGACTCCGGCGGGGTCAACCGCCTGAACCACTCGCGCGCCGTCGCTGGACCGGCCGCGCGCCGCCCTGCTCGAGCTCGCGAAGGGCTATCCGGGCTTCGACGGAGCCTTCGGCGCGCGGACCGATGTCGACCCCGAGCGCCACCTCATCGGCACCGCAGCCGGGTGGTGCGGGCTCCCGTCGACAGAGACGACCGACGTCAACGGAGATCCGGGCCTGCCGGTGGGGAGTACCGGCTGACCGTCCAGGACGTCCCCGTCGACGGCCTCTGGTCGATCTCGCTCTACGACGCGGACGGCCACGTCGACGACGGTGTCCGCCGTCCGCTGACCCGTGCGCCGGCTGGTCGGTCGGCGGTCAGGCTGGTGCCTGCAACGACCGCAGGCGCAGCGCGATCTGCAGCTCGAGCGCGTGGTCGGGGTGCTGCCAGGACTCCCCGAGCAGTGCGCCGATGCGCTCGAGCCGCTGCGAGACGGTGTTGACGTGCACGTGGAGCGTGCCCGCCGCGTGGCGCGGACTGCCGCCCGCGGCGAAGTAGGCCGCGAGCGTGCCCACGAGGTCGGTGCCGCGACGCTCGTCGTAGTCGAGGACGGGACCGAGCAGCTTGCGGACGTACTCGTCGACGTCGGGCGACGAGCCCACGATGAGTCCGGCGAAGCCGAGCTGGGTCGCCGCGGCGCCCTTGCCCCGGTGGCCGAGGGCGATGAGGGCTCCCACGGTGCGGTGACCCTCCTCGTGGGCCTCGCTGATCCCGTCGACGTCGGTCACCGGACCGACGCCGGCCACGGTGACGCACGTGCGCTTGCCGATGCGGGCGGCCACGGCACGGGCCAGGCCGTCCGGCTCGGTACCCGGCACGAGGGCGATGACGTCGCCGTCGTGGGAGCCGACGAGCGAGGCCTCGCCGGTGGCAGCGCTGGCGGAGATGAGCAGGGCCCGGTGTCCGGTCGGCTCGTCGCCACGGAGCACGAGCAGGCAGAAGGGCCGCTGGGGGTCGAAGCCGACGGCCCGGGAGAGCGCGAGGCGTTCCTCGCGCGAGCCGCGCGCGCTGACGAGGTCGCTGACGAGACGGTTGCGAGCGGACTGCCGGGCGTCGGCGGCCTGACGCTCGAAGAGGAGGACGAGGGCGGTGACGACACCGGCGCGCTCGACCGTGCGCTGGTCCGAGTCGCTGAGGGTCGGGCCTCCGACGTAGATCGTGCCGAGCCGCTCGCGGGCCGCGGTGACGGCGACGGCATAGACGCCGTCCTGCTCGACGAGGCGACCGGCGCCCAGGCCGGGGAGCGCGTTGAGTGCCGCGAACGGGTCGCCACCGGCAGGGTCCTGTCCGGGCGCCGGGCCCGACGAGCTGTGGCGATGACCGTTCTCGTCGACGAGCACGGCCCACCCCCCGAGCAGCTCGGCGAGGGCGTGCGTGATGTCGTCGACGCCACCGCCGCCGAGCACGAGGGAGGCGAAGCGGTCGTGGGCTGCGGCGGCCTTCTCGACGCCCTCGGCATACTGCCGCACCGTCTCGTGGGCGTCCGAGAGGGCGGCCAGCGCGTTCTCGGCGTCGGCGAGGGCGCGTGTCTGCACGAGGGTCACCGCGGCCAGGGTGGCGAGGTTGCCGAGGAGCCCGACCTCCTCGCGGGTGAACGGGCGCGACGACCGGTTGGCTGCGAAGAGCACGCCGACGAAGTGCTTCTCGACGATCAGGGGCGTCCCGCAGATCGCGATGATGCCCTCCTCGCCCACGGCTCCGTCGATGGCGTTGGTGTGGCGGAAGCGCTCGTCGGCCCAGTAGTCGGCGGTCCAGTAGGGCTTGTGCGTCGAGGCGACGAGACCGCCGAGGCCGGCGCCGAGCGCCAGACGCACGGACTGGAACGCCGCCGACACGGAGCCGTCGGTGGCCCGCATGAACGTGTCGCCCGCCTCGGGGTCGTAGAGCGTGAGGTAGGCGAGGTCGGTCCCGACGAGGCGGCGGGCCCGGCGGACGATCGCGTCGAGCACCGAGCCCGGGTCGCTCTCGGTCGCGAGCTCACGGGCCGTGTCGAGCAGGGCCGCGAGACCGGCCTCGCGGTGCTGGTGCACCTCGCGGGCGCTCGTGATCCGCAGGGCCAGGTCCCGGGCCTCCGCCGGGGCGTCAGCGGCTGCGATCTCGGCGACGGTGGCGTCGGCGGCGAGCAGCTCGAGCAGGGCGACGACCTGGTCGGTCTGCTCGGCGCCCGCCTGCTCGGCGGGCTGCTGCGTCTCGCTACGGGTGGCCACGGGCAGATCCTAGGCGGGTCGGGTCTCGGGTGCGTCGGGTGAAGGGGCGGCGGCGGACCGGCCTGCTCAGTGGGCCGTCCAGCCGCCGTCCATCGAGAACGACGTGCCGCTCATCGAGCCGGATGCGGGTCCGCACAGGAAGAGCGTGAGCGCGGCGACCTCGTCGGGCTCGACGAGGCGCTTGACGGCGACGGGCGCCAGCATGACCTTCTCGACGACCTCGGACTCGGGGATGCCGTGGGTCCTGGCCTGGTCGGCGATCTGCTTCTCCACCAGCGGCGTCCGCACGTAGGCGGGGTTGATGCACGTCGACGTGACGCCGTGCGGGGCCCCCTCGAGAGCAACGACCTTCGAGAGTCCCTCGAGCCCGTGCTTGGCCGTGACGTAGGCCGACTTGAAAGCGCTCGCACGGAGGCCGTGGACGCTCGAGATGTTGACGACGCGGCCCCACCCGCGGTCGTACATGTGCGGGAGGCTCTGCCGGATCAGCCGGAAGGGCGAGGTGAGCATGAGGTCGATGATGAAGTCGAAGCGCTCGAGGGGAAAGTCCTCGATGGGGCTCACGTGCTGGATGCCTGCGTTGTTGACGAGGATGTCGACCTCGGTGGGCAGGTCGGCCAGGGCATCGAGGTCGCTGAGGTCGGCCGTGATCGTCGCGACGCCCGAACCCTCGGCCAGGGCTGCGAGGCCCTCCTCGTCCCGGTCGACGGCGTGCACCTTGGCGCCGGCGGACGCGAGTGCCAGCGCGACGCTGGCCCCGATGCCGCTCGCAGCGCCGGTGACGAGGGCCGTGCGCCCGGTCAGGTCGATGGGGTCGTTGACCGCCAGGGAGCCGCGCGGCTGGCGGTCCGGGGCGTCGTCGCGTGCGTCGTTGCGGGCGTCGGCCATGCGGGAAGACTAGGGACGCGGGTCTGGGCCACCTGTGTGGTCGCCGAACACAAAACTCGCGATCCCATGTGCAGACCGTCTGCCTGGTCGTGCTGCGTGTGGTGCCGCGTGTGGTGCTGCGTCCGGTGGTGGGATGACACCACCGGACGCAGCACCATTGGGGCACGCCAACGCCGGCGACCGGGGGCGGTCAGATGTCGCGGAAGACCTCGATCGTCGCGCCCAGGGCGTTGAGGCGCTCGGCGAGGTCTTCGTAGCCGCGGTTGATGACGTACACGTTGCGCAGCACCGACGTGCCGGGTGCGGCAAGCATGGCCAGCAGCACGACGACCCCGGGACGCAGCGCCGGCGGACACACGACCTCGGCCGCACGCCAGCGGGTCGGTCCTTCGACGATGACGCGGTGCGGGTCGAGCAGCTGCACCTTGGCCCCGACCTTCGTCAGCTCGGTGAGGTAGATCGCGCGGTTCTCGTAGACCCAGTCGTGGATCATCGTGCTGCCCTCGGCGACGGCGCCGATGAGGGCGAAGAACGGCAGGTTGTCGATGTTGAGGCCCGGGAACGGCATCGGGTGGATCTTGTCGATCGGGGCGTGGAGCGGACCGGGGATCGTCGTGAGGTCGACGAGGCGGGTCTTGCCGTTGGCCGACGTGTACTCCGGCGTCAGGTCGTACTTCATCCCCATGCCGTCGAGCGTCGCCAGCTCGATCTCGATGAACTCGATCGGCACGCGTCGGATCGTGATGGCGCTGTCGGTGACGACGGCGGCGGCGATGAGGCTCATGGCCTCGATGGGGTCCTCGCTGGGGGAGTACTCGACGTCGACGTCGATCTCGGCGACGCCGTGGACCGTCAGGGTCGTCGTGCCGATCCCGTCGATGCGGACCCCCAGCTTCTCGAGGAAGAAGCACAGGTCCTGGACCATGTAGTTGGGGCTTGCGTTGCGGATGATGGTGGTGCCGGCGTGGCGGGCCGCGGCCATGAGGACGTTCTCGGTGACGGTGTCCCCACGCTCGGTGAGCACGATGGCCCGGTCAGGCGCGACGGAGCGGTCGGACCTCGCCTCGTAGAAGCCGTGGGTCGCGGTGACCTCGAGCCCGAACGACCGCAGCGCCGCCATGTGGGGCTCGACGGTGCGCGTGCCGAGGTCGCAGCCACCGGCATACGGCAGCTGGAAGGCCTCGTGCTCGTGGAGCAGCGGCCCGAGGAACATGATGACGGTGCGGGTCCGACGGGCGGCCGCGACGTCGATGTCGTCGAGGTTGAGCACGGCCGGCGGGATGATCTCGAGGTCGCTGCTGTCGGGCAGCCACCGCGTGCGCACGCCGATCGAGGCGAGCACCTCGAGGATGCGGTTGACCTCCTCGATGCGGGCCAGGTTGCGCAGCGTGGTGCGACCCCGGTTGAGCAGGGCGGCGCACAGCAGCGCCACCGCGGCGTTCTTCGAGGTCTTGACGTCGATGGAGCCGGTGAGCTTCTGGCCGCCGACGATGCGCAGGTGCTGGGGGCCGGAGTGGCCGAGCGAGACGAACTCGGAGTCGAGCGCGTCACCGATCTTGGCGAGCATGTCGAGGCTGAGGTTCTGCTTACCCTGCTCGATGCGCGTCACGGCGCCCTGGGAGCTCCCGAGGAGCTCCGCGAGGTCCGACTGGGTCATCCCCTTGTGGCGTCGCGCGTCGCGGATGAGTCCGCCGATCCGGGTCAGGTAGGTCTGAGGCACGACGACGAGGCTAACTCATATATGAGTTACGGCAAATCGGCCACGCGCGACGAGGCGGTCTCGACGAGGGGAGTCCGGGGGAGCCACGGATACCGGTCGTGGCCCGGCTTTGCGTCGTAGGACTGGGAGACGCGTTCCATGACGAGAGTCTGGCGCGCGACCCTGGCCAAGGCAGGGCGGACCGGCCGAAGCAGGGTGCCGATGGCCCAGACGACGCCGGTGGGGATGTGGCGCGGTTGCGCGCCCGGGCCCGTGGCCAACGCCGCAAGCGCGGTCGGGCTGAGGTCCTCGCCCCCGACCTCGATGATGCGGCCCCGCAGTGACGGGTCCACGGCCGCGCGGGCGACAGCCACCGCGACGTCCTCGACCGACACGAAGTTGACTGGGTTGCGACCCGGACCCATGACCGTGGGAACCCCAGAGCGGCCGCTCGTGGCCCTGAAGAGGTCGAGCCACAGCTCCGCGAACGCGGAAGCCCGCACGATCGTCCAGTCCGGCGCCCCCTGCGCGAGACCTTCGCGGAGCGCGGCTTCGGCGGCGGCCTTCATGCGGAACAACTCGATCGGGTGGTCAGCGCCGACTCCGACGACCGACAGGAGGACGATGGCGGCGCCGGACGACCGGGCGGCCGCGATCAGGGCGCGGTTGCCGTCGCGGTCCACCTCGGCCGGTGACTCGCCGGCGCGGGGGTCCATCCCGTGCATCGCCGAGACCACGACGGTCGAGCCGTCCACGGCCACCGGCAGCGTCGATGGCTCACGCACGTCCGCGGCCACGAACTCGGCGCCCGGCACCGGTGTCGTCGGAGCAGACCTGCCGACGACCCGGACGCGTTCGCCCGCTCCGACGAGGCGTGCCGTGACGATCCGGCCGAGGCGCCCGGTGCCGCCCACGATGGTGATCACGAGTCGGCTCCGGCACGGGTCCCACCGCTGCGCGCTGTCAGCGTGCCGGCCATCGCCCCGAACACCGTGTCGATGTCCGGGCCACCCGTCTCGACCGGGGACACGTAGATGTGCGCGCTGGCGATGCGGCCGCCGGAGACGGAGGCGATGAAGACCATCTGGCCGGTCAGCTTCACCCCGTCCCGCCGGGTGCCCACCTGCGCGGCCTCGAGCCAGAAGCCATCGGTGGTGACGACGTGCTGCTGCACGTCGATGTGGATGTCCGGCACGGCCGCGAACATCGTCGTCCAGTTCTTGCGCACCTGTCTCGCGCCGGTGAAGGACCGAGCGGGGTGCCCTGGGTCGGTCAGCTCGTAGTCGTCCGCGAAACAGTCGACGAGGGCGTCGAGGTCGTGCGAGTTCGTGGACGCGACGAGCTCGTCGAGGACGTCCGCGGGAGTGCGTGGCTGGACCATGGCTCACCTCAAATCATTTCGATACAGTGATGTGTATCTGATTGAAAGGATGCTCCGGATGAGTCCGTCCGTCAATGGTCGCGGCCCGCGCCGGCATTACGACGCGTCGGGCCGCCGGGCCCGCGCGGCCGAGCGTCGCGCCAGGGTGCTCGTCGTGGCGCGGAACCGCTTCCTGGCCGAGGGGTATGCCGCGACGACCGTGGCCGGCGTCGCCGCCGAGGCCGGGGTGTCCGCGGAGAGCGTGTACAAGTGGTTCGGCTCGAAGGCAGGTCTGCTCAAGGGCGTCTGGGAGCGCTCGCTGACGGGTTCCGAACCCGCCCATGCCGAGCGGCGCAGCGATGTGGGGTCGCGCCGTGCCTCTGATGGCGCCGCGATCATCCGCAACTGGTCCCGGCTCGCTGCCGAGGTGGGCTCCGTCGCCGACCCCATCCACCGCCTCATCGAGACTGCGGCTGGGGTCGACGCGGAGATCGCCGAGGTGCACGCGGAGATCGAGCGCGAACGCGTGGCCCGGATGGACCACAACGCTGGCTACCTCGTCGACGGGGGCTACCTGCGCGACGACGTCACCCGGGAGCGTGCGCGCGACGTGCTCCTGCTCTACACCACGTTCTACGACCGGCTCGTGCGTGATGCCGGGTGGACGCCGAGCCAGTACAGCGCCTTCATCGAGCGGGGCCTGGTGGCCCACCTGCTTCCCTGAGCCACGTGCATCCTCGGGAGGCGGTCATCCGTCGGCGTTGGCGACGCCGACGGGCAGGAAGCGCGCACCCGTGACCGCCTCGGCGACGCCGGTCCGGTCGAGGAGTGGGGTGATGCCGCCGTTCCAGAACTGGAAGCCGGCGCCGGTGATCATCGCGAGGTCGATGTCCATGGGCGCCTGTGCGACGCCCTCGTCGAGCATCCGTCGCGCCTCGTCGGCGAGCACGGTCAGGACGCGCTCCCTCACCTGGGCGAGGTCGAGCACCACCGGGTCGGCCGGCTTCTCGATGAGCTCCGCGACCTCGGGGTCGAGCACCGGACGGCCCGAGCTGAGGTCGTAGAAGCCGCGCTTGCCGGCGGCGACGATCCGCTGGAGCGTCGGAGAGGCGTAGAAGCGGTCCGGGAACGCCGTCACGAGCGTCTCGCCGTTGTGCAGCGCGATGGCCGGCCCGACGAGCCCGATGAGGACGAAGGGAGGCATGGGCGCGAGACCGGCGAAGGCGCGGTCGACGACCTCGATCGGCGTGCCGTCGTCGAGGATCTTCGCGGCCTCGCCCATGAAGCGGCCGAGGAGTCGGTTGACGATGAACGACGGTCGGTCAGCGGCGCGGACGCACGTCTTCTTCAGTGCCTTCCCGACGGCGAACGCCGTTGCGAGAGTGGAATCGTCGGTGCGCTCGCCCGGGATGATCTCGAGCAGCGGCATGACGGCCACGGGGTTGAAGAAGTGGAAGCCGACGACGCGCTCCGGGTGCGAGAGCGCCCCGGCCATCTCGGCGATCGACAGGCTCGAGGTGTTCGTCGCGAGCACGCACTCTGCCGACACGACGGCCTCGACCTCGGCGAAGACCTGCTGCTTGACCGACATCTCCTCGAAGACCGCCTCGATGACGAAGTCGGCGTCAGCGAAGCCGTCCTTGGTCGTCGACCCGGTCACGAGGGCCTTGTAGCGGTTCAGCCTGTCGGCATTGAGGCGTCCCTTGCCCGCGAGCCTGTCCAGCTCGGCGTGGACGTAGCCGACGCCCTTGGCGACGCGCTCGTCGTCGATGTCGGTGAGCACGACCGGCACCTGGAGGCGCTGGATGAACAGCAGCGCGAGCTGGCTCGCCATGAGGCCGGCGCCGACGATGCCCACCTTCGTGACCTTCCGGGCGAGCGCTTGGTCGGGAGCCCCTGCAGGACGCTTGGCCCGCTTCTGCACGAGGTCGAAGGCGTAGAGCCCCGCGCGGAGCTCGTCGCTCATGAGCAGGTCGGCGAGCACCTCGTCCTCGGCGGCGAAGCCCTCCGCGCGGGTCGCGGTGCGAGCGGCGGCGAGAAGGTCGAGGGCGGCATACGGGCTCTTGGCCTGTCGGCCGGTCTTGACGTCGGCGAGCCCCCTGGCCTTGGCGATGGCGGCGTTCCACGACGTCTCGTCGCGGTCGACCTCGGGGCGCTCGACGGTGACGTCACCGGAGAGGACCCGGGCGGCCCAGGCGATCGACTCCTCGAGGAAGTCGGCCGGCTCGAAGAGGACGTCAGCCATGCCGAGCCGGTACGCGTCGACCCCCTTGAGCATGCGGTTCTGACTCAGCGGGTTGTCGATGACGACGGTGATGGCCTTCTCGACACCGATGAGGTTGGGCAGCATCCAGCAGCCGCCCCACCCGGGGACGAGACCGAGGAAGACCTCGGGCAGCGCGACCGCGGGCACTCCGGCGCTCATCGTCCGGTACGTCGCCGACAGCGCCAGCTCGACACCACCGCCCATGGCCGCGCCGTTGACGAAGGCGAACGTCGGGACCGGCAGGTCGGAGAAGGCGGCGTATGCCGCGTGGCCGGCCCGGGCGATCTCGAGCGCCTGGTCGCGCGACCCGATGAACGGCACGCCGGTGAGGTCGGCGCCGACGGCGAAGATGAACGGCTTGCCGGTGACGGCGACCGCGACGATCTCACCGGCGGCGGCGCGCTCGCGCAGGCGCTCGACCATGGCCGCGAGCCCGGCGATCGACTGCGGGCCGAAGGTGTTGGGCTTGGTGTGGTCCAAGCCGTTGTCGAGGGTGACGAGCGCCAGGGTCCCGACGCCACCCGGGAGGGCGACATCGCGCACGGGAGTGCGGGTGACGACCTCAGAGGCGAAATCGGTTGCGGCCGTGTGCTGCTCGGTGGTGGTGGCGCTCACTGGGCGATCTCCTCGTCGGTCGTGCTCGTCGTGCTCGTCGTGTTCGTCGTCGAGGACTCGTAGTCCTCGTGATGTGGGTTCTCCCAGATGACCGCGCCGCCCATGCCGATGCCGATGCACATCGCGGTCAGGCCGTACCGGACCTCGGGGTGCTCCTCGAACTGGCGGGCGAGCTGGGTCATGAGGCGCACACCCGAGCTGGCCAGCGGGTGACCCGTGGCGATGGCGCCGCCGTACTCGTTGACGCGCGGGTCGTCGTCGGCGATGCCGAAGTGGTCGAGGAAGGCCAGCACCTGGACGGCGAACGCCTCATTGAGCTCGAAGAGGCCGATGTCGCCGATGGTGAGGCCCGCCTTGGCGAGGGCCTTCTCCGTGGCCGGGACCGGACCGACGCCCATGACCTCGGGCTCGACGCCGACGAACGAGAAGGACACGAGGCGCATCCGGACCGGCAGCCCGAGCTCGGTGGCGGCCGCCTCGGAGGCGAGCAGGCAGGCGGTGGCACCGTCGTTGAGCCCGGCCGCGTTGCCCGCCGTGACGTTGCCGTGCGCACGGAACGGCGTCTTGAGCTGGCCGAGGTCCTCGACGGTCGTGCCGGGACGGGGTGGCTCGTCGGCGGTGGCCAGGCCCCAGCCCTGCTCGGCGTGGCGCGTCGCGACGGTGACGAGGTCGCGCTGGATCTTGCCGTCGGCGTACGCCCGGGCGAGCTTGTCCTGGCTGCCCACGGCGAAGGCGTCGGAGCGCTGCTTCGTCAGCTGCGGGAAGCGGTCGTGGAGGTTCTCCGCGGTCTTGCCCATGACGAGGGCGTCGGGGTCGACGATCTTCTCGGACACGATGCGTGGGTTGGGGTCGACGCCCTCGCCCATGGGGTGGCGGCCCATGTGCTCGACGCCGCCGGCGATGGCGATGTCGTAGGCCCCGAAGGCGATCGAGCTCGCGGTGTTCGTGACGGCCGTCATGGCGCCGGCGCACATCCGGTCGACGGAGTAGCCGGGCGTCGTGTTCGGCAGGCCCGAGAGCAGCGCCGCCGTGCGGCCGAGGGTGAGGCCCTGGTCGCCGATCTGGGTGGTCGCGGCGATGGCGACCTCCTCGACCTTGTCCTTGGGCAGGGTGGGGTTGCGGTGCAGCAGCTCGCGGATGCACCGGATGACGAGGTCGTCGGCGCGGGTCTGGGCGTACATGCCCTGGTCGCCGGCCTTGCCGAACGGCGTCCGGACGCCGTCGACGAAGACGACCTCATTGAGTGCGCGGGGCACGGTGCCTCCCAGTGGATCGAGGGTGATCGCGATGGATCAGGGGTCGACGGGCCGGCTCGGACGCCGGCGTCGGGCCGCGACAGCGCGCGACCTCCTCGATACTACTTCTCGGTAACTTCCCGGCCAACGGCCCTTCGGGTGACCATCCTCACGACGCTCCCGCGAGCGACGGCGTACGCGTCAGGCGGGTGGGTTCTCGGTGCAGGCGAGGGAGATGAGCGGGGCGGTGATCGTCGTCTGCCAGCGACGTGCCCCCATCGTCGTGAGCGCCTCGGCGACCTCGGCGGTCGACGGCGCGGCCGGACCCTCCCACAGGAAGCGGCGCAGCAGGTCGGGGGTCAGGAGGTTCTCGACCGGCACGGCGAGCTCCTCGGAGATCGCCCCGAGCAGCTCCCGGGCACGGGCCAGGCGGGCCGCGGCGACGGGGTCGCGGTCGGCCCACGCCTTGGGCGGCGGCGGCCCACTCGGCGGGAGGGCCAGGACCGGGAGGTCGTCGTCGGGCAGCGCGAGAGCGCGGGCGACGACCTCGATGATCGCCTCCTGGTGGCGGCGTACCGAGCGCGCCAGGCGGGGCTCCGCGGAGCCCACGGTGCGGGGCGGCTTCGTCGCCCGCTGGTTGGCGATCGCGATCTCGCTGATCGCGGCATCGGGCAGGACCCGTCCGGGGGAGGTGTCGCGCTGCTGGGCAACGGCGTCCCGCCAGAGCCAGAGCTCGCGCACGATGGCCAGGCCACGACGCCCGCGCACCTTGTGCATGCCCGACGTGCGCCGCCACGGGTCGACGCGCGGCTCGGGGCCGGTGAAGTCGAGGAGGTGATCGAACTCCTCGGCGGCCCAGGCCGCCTTGCCCTGCGACGCCAGCTCGGCTGCCACCGCGTCGCGGAGGTCGACGAGCACCTCGACGTCGAGGGCGGCATACCGCAGCCACGGCTCGGGGAGGGGGCGCACCGACCAGTCGACGGCCGAGTGCTCCTTGGCGAGCTGGAGTCCGAGGTAGTGCTCGACCATGGCGCCGAGCCCGACCCGGGGCAGGCCGGCCAGCCGACCGCCGAGCTCGGTGTCGAAGAGCGTCTGCGGATGCAGCCCGACCTCGGCGAGGCACGGGAGGTCCTGGGTGGCCGCGTGCAGGATCCACTCGGCGTCACCGATGGCCTCGCCGACGGGGGAGAGGTCGGGGCAGGCGACGGGGTCGATGAGCCAGGACCCGGACCCCTCCCGCCGGATCTGGACCAGGTAGGCGCGCTGTCCGTAGCGGTAGCCCGACGCCCGCTCGGCGTCGATGCCGACCGGGCCGGTCCCACTCGCGATGGCCTCGGCGGCACGCATGAGTGCGCGCTCGTCGACGACGACGTCGGGCACCCCGTCGCGTGGGTGGGTCAGAGGGACGAGCTCGGGAACGACGGCGGAGGGGACGTCGGCGGCCTGGTCGTGGTCGAGGTCGACGGCGGGCTCGTTCGGCTCCGCCGTCACCGGCGCTGCCCCGGGAGGGGGACGACGCCGTCGGGAAGGGGCGGGATGCCGGCGATGGTGCAGAGCATGTCGGCCCAGGCGCGCAGGTGGTCCGTGGCGTCGCCGCCGACCGGCGTCCACGAGGCGCGGATCTCCATCTCGACGCTCGCCTCGCGGTCGGCGAGACCCGCGAAGCTCTCGCTGACCACACGGGTCACCGTGCCGGCCTCGGCAGTCCACCCGAGGTTGCGGTTGGCCAGCGAGTCGGTCAGCCACGACCACCCGACCGCCCCGAGCATGGGATCGCCGGCGAGCTCGGCCTCGAGCTCGGCCCGCGCGAAGGTCACGATGCGCCACTGGCCGTCCCACGTGTCGGGAGCAGCCGGGTCGTGCAGGAGGACGAAGCGTCCGGTCGCGAGGTCGTCGTCGGGGTCGGCGACGTCGATGACGTCGGCGGTCAGGGCTGCGGCGTACGGGGCGATGCGCGTCGGCGCCGGCACCTCGGTCAACCGCACCTCGGAGCGCAGACGGACGTCTCGCAGGGCGCTGAGCGTCCTGGCGAAGACCGCGCCGTGGTTGCCCGGCAACGTTCGCGTGTGCACCAGATGAGGGTATGCCGGAGTCGGGCGATCTGTCCTCAGGGCGCGCCGGACGCGCGTGGCGCGGGGGCGCACGCCCGCCGTGGCAGGATTGACCGGTGCCGACCACAGCCCCGCCCGCCACCCGCCAGAGCGATCTCGTCCGCGCTGCGCGCCGCGAGTCGGTGACCCGGACGCCGGTGTGGTTCATGCGTCAGGCCGGTCGTTCGCTGCCGGAGTACCGCGCCGTCCGCGAGGGCATCCCGATGCTCGAGTCGTGCATGCGCCCCGAGCTCGTCACCGAGATCACGCTCCAGCCCGTCCGCCGGCACGGCGTCGACGCGGCCATCTTCTTCAGCGACATCGTCGTGCCGCTCAAGGCGATCGGGGTCGACCTCGACATCGTCCCCGGTGTGGGGCCTGTCGTGGCCCACCCGATCCGCACCGCGGCCGACCTCGACCAGCTCGTCCCGCTGACGCCCGAGCACGTGCCCTTCATCACCGAGGCCGTGGTCCAGCTCGTCCGTGAGCTCGGTGACGTCCCGCTCATCGGTTTCGCCGGAGCGCCCTTCACCCTCGCGTCCTACCTCGTCGAGGGTGGGCCCTCCAAGAACCACGAGAAGACCAAGGCGCTCATGCACGGCGACCCCGGGCTGTGGGACGCCCTGTGCGCCAGGCTCGCCCAGATCTCGGGAGAGTTCCTCCGCGTGCAGGCGCAGGCCGGCGCGAGCGCCGTCCAGCTCTTCGACTCGTGGGCCGGCGCCCTGTCGAAGGCCGACTACGCCGCGCGCGCCATGCCGCACTCGTCGGTCGCGCTCGCAGCCGTCGCGGACCTCGACGTGCCCCGCATCCACTTCGGCGTCGGCACGGGCGAGCTGCTCGGCCTCATGGGAGAGGCCGGCGCCGAGGTGGTCGGGGTCGACTACCGCGTGTCGCTCACCGACGCCACGTCGCGCCTCGGGCCGACGTATGCCGTCCAGGGCAACCTCGACCCCGCCCTGCTCTTCGCGCCGTGGGAGGCGCTCGAGCGTCGCGTCCGGGAGATCGTCGAGGAGGGACGCCACACGCCGGGCCACATCTTCAACCTCGGCCACGGCGTCCTGCCCACCGTGGACCCCGACGTGCTGACCCGGGTCACCGCGCTCGTCCACGAGTGCTCGAGCCGCCGATGACGACGGCGGCACCGTCAGTCGCTCGCTCCAGCCTCACCATGCTCGGTGGCTCGGTGGCATCGCGCGTGCTCGGGGTCGTGCGCAACGGCCTCATCACGGCGATCATCGGTGCCCAGCTGGCCGGTGACGCCTTCTCCCTGGCCAACACGCTGCCCAACGTGCTCTACGTCCTCGCGGCCGGCGGCATCCTCAACGCGGTGCTCATCCCGTCGCTCGCGCGGGCGATGAAGCTCGAGGACGGCGGCCAGGAGTTCACCGACCGCGTCATCACGGTGGCGCTCGCGGCGATGGCGGTCATCACGGTCGTCGTCATGGCCGCCGCCGGGGGGTTCGTCTGGCTGCTGGCCCGCAACTCGTCTCCGGACTTCAAGGACCTCGCGGTCGCGTTCTCGCTCATCTGCCTGCCGCAGATCTTCTTCTACGGGCTCTTCGCCCTGCTCGGTCAGATCCTCAACGCACGTGGGCAGTTCGCTGCCTTCGCGTGGGCGCCCTTCATCGCCAACGTCGTGGCCGTCACCGGGCTCGTGCTCTTCCTCGTGGTCTTCCCCAAGGACGCACCCCTCGGGGCACCCGGGCGCGACCGACCGCGGGACCCGTCCGAGTGGACGGGCCCGATGATCTGGCTCTTCGCGGGGTCGGCGACGCTGTCCGTCGTGGTCCAGGCGCTGTCCCTCGTGCCCGCACTGCGCCGCACGGGGTTCCGCTACCGCCCGCGCTGGGGACTGCGCGGCGTGGGCCTCGGCGGCGTCAGCAGGCTCGCCCTCTGGGCCTTCGGGGGCCTGGCGGTGTCACAGGTCGGCTTCTTCATCAGCCAGGGTGTGCTCAACAACGCGACCGCCTCCGCCAAGGCGCTCGGTCTCGAGGACGCGGCCCGCGGCCCGGCGGCATACGCCATCGCGTTCACGCTCTTCATGCTGCCGCACGCGTTCATCACCGTCTCGATCATCACGGCCCTCTTCCCGCGGTTCTCGGCGGCTGCAGCCTCCGACGACAAGGCGAGCCTGCGCCGGGACTTCCGCACCGGCCTGACGATGCCGCTCGTGGCCAACGTGCCGATCATGGTGGCGGTCATCGTGCTCGCAAACCCCATCGTGGCCCTGCTCAACCCCGGCATCGACCCTCGCTCGGTCGAGGTCTCCGCCAGCGTCCTCATCATCATGATCCTCGGGCTCGTGCCCTTCGGGCTCGACCTGCTCTGCTACCGGATGTTCTTCGCGCTCGAGGACGGCAAGCCCACCGTCATCATGCAGGTGCTCCTGACCGGGATCAGCGCGCTGGCCGGCGTCGTGACGCTCTTCGTCAACCCGGTCTGGGCCATCGGTGTCATGGCGATGGGGCAGACCGTGGGCAATGTCGTCAGCTCCATGGTCGGCCTCTTCCTGCTGCGCCGGCGCATCGGGAGCCTCGGCCTCGGGTCGGGGCTCGTCACGGCCTCGCGCGTCGGCCTCGCCGCCACGGTCGCCGGCGTCGTCGCCTGGGGTGTCACCCAGGTGCTCGACCCCATCACCGGGTCCGTGGTCGAGGGGTCGACCTCGGCCGTCAAGCGGATGTTCGCCAGCGCGCTGGAGATCGGCCTCGTCGGTCTCGTCTTCTTCGTCGTCTACCTCGGCATCGCCCACGCCATGCACGTGCGCGAGGTGCGGCAGGTCGGCGACATGGTCCGTCGGCGGCTCGGTCGCTGACCGAGCCGCCGACGGCCCTTCACGCGTCCCCGCGCCGTGCGTCAGTCGTCCGTCGTGGAGGCCGACGCCGAGACCGGTGCTCCCGCGGGCTGCGGGGCCGGACCGGCGGCGGTGGCGGGGCCACCGGTTGCCGTGGAGGCGGCGGACGGCGTGCCCGCGGTGCGCCGACGCCACAGCCGCAGGCCGAGCAACGACAGCGGCACGAGCAGGACGAGCCAGGGCAGCAGCGCGGCGAGCCCGGTGAGGATGACGGTGAGCGAGCCGAGGAAGCTCTCCCACGCGGTGCGCAGCCCACCGCCGAGCCCGCTCTCGGTCTGCACGGGCGCCGTCGCGTCGGTCCACAGGGTCACGGTGACGTCGCTCGTCGTCGTCATCGCGTCGAGCTGGGCCAGCCGTTGGGTCAGCGAGTCGAGGTCGGCCTGACGACGGCTCAGCTCGCTCTCGAGGGTGATGACCTGCTGGAGGTCCGTCGTCTTGGTGAGCAGGGCGCGCACGCGGTCGATCCCGTCCTGCATCGGTGCGAGGCGCGCCTTGGTGTCGACGTACGTGTCGGTGACGTCCTGGGACTGCGACGAGCGGTAGGACACCGATCCGATCTTCGACAGCTGCGTCAGCACGTCGTCGAGGGTCTTGGCCGGGACACTGAGCACCATCCGCGCCTCGTCGACGCCGACGGTCGGCGGGGACGAGCCCGACTCGAGGCGGGGGTCGATTCCACCCGGTCCGGTCGGACCACCCGTCGGGTCGACCGAGGTCACGACGTTCTCGGAGGTCACCTGGCCCCCGGCGTCCGTGGCGATGACGCGGGCCCGAGCCGCCGATCCCGTGAGGTCGGTGACCTTGATCCCGAGCCAGGCGGAGCGCGCGATCTTCGGCTCGATGACCGCTATCGACCCGGCGACGCCGGTGCCGAGCGCGCCCGTGTCGGTGGCGGGCGCCTTGGCTCCGGATGAGGCGTCGGGCTGCGGCGCGAGGTCCGGTCCGGCCACGCCGTTGCCCGTCACGGCACCGCGACTCGCCTCTCCGCCTGACGCAGTGGAGGAGGAGGACGTGGAGGACGAGGAGGGCGAGGCGCCGTGAAGAGCCTTGAGGCCCAGAGGAATCGACAACGCGAGCACGGCAACGGCCACCAGGACCGTGGCGAGGAGCCGTCGCCGGGCAGGTGGGAGCTGAGCGAGACGCGGCAGGTGTGGCGTGGCGGTCATGGCGAGCCTTTCGACGGGTCGCCTCCCGTGCCGTACCCGGTGGTGGTGCTGTGGTGCGCACGGTGTGCGTGGCGACGTCCCTTGTCACCAGAGACACGCAGGCGCCCCCGATCGTTGCGCATCACCTGTCCGGGCGGCCTGCAGCGCACGCGCGCTCGTGCGCCCAGCCCCTTGATCGGTCGGGCCCAAGCCACACCGCCGGAGCCGGGATGGGAGAGTGGCGCCATGGGTAGGACGGTCGCGGTCATCGGCGGTGGGATCAGCGGACTGGCGGCGGCCTGGGAGCTCAGTCGCCCGGGCGCGGACGTCTCCGTCACGGTCCTCGAGGGCACCGACCGGCTGGGTGGGAAGCTGCGGCTCGAGGACGTCGGCGGGGCGCGCATCGACGTCGGCGCCGAGTCGGTGCTGGCGCGTCGCCCCGAGGCCCTCGCCCTCATCGAGGAGCTCGGCGTCGCAGACCTCATGACGCATCCCGGACCCGCGGGCGCGTCGATCGTCTCGAGGGGTCGGCGCTGGCCGATGCCACGCGGCACGGTGATGGGCGTGCCCGCCGACCCGGAGTCGGTGCGTGGACTGCTCACCGACGACGAGGTCGAGCGACTGGCGCACGAGCAGGTCGGCGGCCACGTCGCCGGTGACGTCTCGGTGGGCGACCTCGTGGACGCCCGCCTGGGCCGCGCCGTGACGGACCGCCTCGTCGAGCCCCTCCTGGCGGGCGTCTACGCCGGGCACGCCCGCGAGATCTCCGCCGAGCAGGCCGTCCCGGTCCTCGCCGCCGCCGCCCACGAGGGTCGCCCGCTGCTCGACGTGGCCCGTGCCGCGGCGGAGGCGGCGGCGACCGGACCGGTGGCCGGTCGCCCCGTCTTCGCCTCTCTCGTCGGCGGCCTCGGGACGCTGCCCGAGGTGCTCGAGCGCGAGCTCGTCGCCGCGGGTGTCCGCGTACGACGTGGTGCGGTGGCCCGTGGGCTGCGCCGCGACGGCGACGGGTGGGTCGTCTCGACCGGTCCGACGACCGACGTCCTCGAGGAGCGCTTCGACGTGGTCGTGCTCGCCGCGCCCGCAGCTCCCGCCTCGCGTCTGCTGCGTGAGGTCGCGCCCGAGGCCGCAGCGGCGCTCGCGACCGTCGAGTACGCGTCCATGGCCATCGTGACGTTCGCCCTCGAGGGTGGCGCACCGGCTGTCCTCGAGGGCAGCGGCTTCCTCGTCCCGCCCACGGAGCCGCTGACGATCAAGGCGTCGACCTTCAGCTCGGTCAAATGGCCCTGGCTCGCGGCCGCACAGCCCGAGCGCACGTTCCTGCGCGCGTCCGTCGGCCGCCACCGCGAGGAGGCTGCGCTCCAACGCTCCGACGACGAGCTCGTGGCCGTGGCGCTCGCCGACCTCCGGACGGTGCTCGGCCCCGGCGTGCCCGACCCCGCCGACGCTCACGTGCAGCGCTGGGGTGGGGGGCTGCCGCAGTACGCCGTCGGGCACCGGTCGCGCCTCGCGCCCACGCGCGGGCTGCCTCCAGGCCTCGCGCTGTGCGGGGCGGCATACGACGGCGTCGGCATCCCCGCCTGCATCGCGTCCGGCCGCGCGGCCGCACGGTCGATCCGGTCGGTCCTGACCCGCTGACGTCGGGGTCCGAGCCGCTTGGGATGATGGGGCCATGAGCGAGCGCCTGACCCCGGCCGAGATGCGGGAGATCAACGACACCATCCGCTACTGCATGTGGTCGGTGTTCAGCACCGTCACTCCGGTCGGCGACGACCGCGACGCGGTCACGGCGGACCTCGAGGCCTTCCTCGACGAGGTCGCCGGCGAGGGGGTCGTCGTCCGGGGCCTCTACGACGTCGCGGGGCTGCGTGGCGACGCCGACTTCATGGTGTGGTGGCACGCCGAGACGATCGAGCAGCTCCAGTCGGCCTACCACCGCCTGCTGCGGACCGAGCTCGGCTCGCACCTCGAGCCGGTGTGGAGCAACGCCGCGCTGCACCGCCCCGCCGAGTTCAACAAGAGCCACGTCCCCGCCTTCATGGCCGACGAGGTCGCCCGCAAGTACGTCTGCGTCTACCCGTTCGTCCGCTCCTACGAGTGGTACCTCCTGGAGGACGCCGAGCGTCGCGACCTGCTGCGCGAGCACGGTCAGATGGCACGCGACTTCCCGGACGTGCGGGCCAACACCATCGCCTCGTTCGCCCTCGGCGACTACGAGTGGCTGCTCGCCTTCGAGGCCGACGAGCTGCACCGCATCGTCGACCTCATGCGCGAGCTGCGCGCGTCGCGCGCCCGGATGCACGTGCGCGAGGAGATCCCGTTCTTCACCGGGCCCAAGGTCGAGCCGGCCCAGCTCGTCGCCAACCTGCGCTGACCTGCGCGACGCCCGCACCCACCACCGAGCCCCCGCCTGCACGTGCAGACGGGGGCTCAGTCGTCGATCGCCTTGGCGATCGCTGCGATGACCGGGATGAGCAGGAACACCAGCCACGACTCGGTGCGCAGGAAGGCGGCGAGCGCGATGAAGGGGGCGAGGCTGAGGAGGATGCGCGCCACCGTGCCGCGAGGCCCCTGGTAGTGGGCCGGCGGACGGGACACGCCACCACGGCGCGCGGGCGTGAGCCGCGGACGCGGCTCGGGCAGGTCGACGAAGAGCGAGGTCAGGTCCCGGCGCACGACGGCGTCGGTGGCCCGGCCCCGACGGTCCTCGTACTCGTTCGCGTCGAGCCGTCCCGCGGCGTGGTGCTCGGCGAGCGCCGCCAGCGCCTCGTCGCGTTCGGCGCTGCCGATGCGGATGTCGCCGTCGTCGACCATGGGACGAATCTAGGCGCTCAGGACTGCGACGGTCCCTCGTCCGGCTGGAGGCGCAGCGAGATGGAGTTGATGCAGTAGCGCTGGTCGGTCGGGGTGTCGTAACCCTCGCCCTCGAAGACGTGCCCGAGGTGCGAGCCGCAGTTGGCGCACCGGACCTCGACGCGCTTCATGCCGAAGGCACGGTCCTCGATGTACTCGACCGTGTCGCCGGCGAGCGGGGAGTAGAAGGACGGCCAGCCGCAGTGCGACTCGAACTTCGTGTCGCTGCGGAAGAGCTCGCTGCCGCAGGCTCGGCACGAGTAGACGCCCTGCGTCTTCGTGTCGGTGTACTCACCGCGGAAGGCCGGCTCGGTACCGGCCTGTCGCAGGACCTTGTACTCCGCGGGCGTCAGGGCTGCGCGCCACTCCTCGTCGGTGCGCTGGACGGCATACGGCTTGTCGGAGGTGTTGTGGTGGCTCATGTCCAGACCAACGCCACGTCACCCGGGTTTGTGCCCGCCCGGCGACCACGTGGTCCTTACGAGGTCTTACGGGCCGGGCGAGCGCGTGCCACGAGGGCCCCGGTGGATGGCCGGGGCCCTCGTGCTGCTCGGCCGGGGGTGGTCCGGGCCGGGCAGGGTCCTCATCGTCGGAGCGACGTCACTTCTGCTTGGGTGGGACGCTGCACGACGCGCTCGCCGTGTTGCCGGCCGCATCCGTAGCCGTCAGCGTCGCGTCACCCTTGAAGGTGAAGTGCCAGTCGACGGCTCCCTGGAACGGGGCGACGGTGGAGGCCGAGGTGCCCGGTGCCTGGGTCAGCTTGACGTACGTGCCGGGGGTGTACGGCCCGAAGGTCGTGCCCGTCCCGGTGTCGGAGATCGTGACGGAGACACCGGGGAGGTTGTCTGCAGCGACCATCTGGAAGAAGCCGGCGTTGCGCCACCCACCGGGCGTGTGGCCAGCGGGGTTGACGCCCGGGCCGCACGACACGGTCGGCGGGGTGACGTCGTTGACCTTGATCGTGACGGTCTGGACGAACTCCGGCCCGGCCTCGGCGCCGTTGACGAGGAAGGTCGTCGTGCACGTCAGTGTCGAGCCCTGGGGTGCGTCAGAGGCGACGGTGATCGCCTCGTCGAGGACGACGTCGCTGCCGCTCGTGACGGTCCGGGGCAACGACGGCGCGAACGCGATCGACAGGCCGGTGGCGCACGAGACGTTCGCCGTGACCTCGGCCGGCAGGTTGCCCAGCCCGGCCAGGATCGAGCTCGCGACATTGCCAGGCGTCACGCTCGGGAAGAACGTCCCCGAGGTGGCAGCCGCGATGCGCTGCGCCTGACCGGTGGCGTTGAGGCCGTCGGCCCCTCCGGACGCGACGTTGATGGCGATGACCTGGGCGCCGACGCCCGTGAGGGACGCCGTGGCGTCGGCCTCGCTGTGCCCGCCGCTGGGGTCGTGCCCGCTCGCGTCGCCGA
Source organism: Terrabacter sp. Ter38 (assembly GCF_024519435.1). Lineage (GTDB taxonomy): Bacteria > Actinomycetota > Actinomycetes > Actinomycetales > Dermatophilaceae > Terrabacter. Next base: position 75,152 of record NZ_JALJRZ010000001.1, on the reverse strand, counting down.
ACCAGACGACGATGCGTGAGGAGTCGGGACGGAACGCGATGGCGTTGCCGCCGGAACCGACCTGCCAGAGGGCGTTGAGCTGGCCCTCGGGCGTGTCGCCGCCGCCGGACGCCGAAAGGCTGTCGATCGCGGTCTGGGCCGTGGCCTGGCTGCCCGTCAGGCCGGTCTCGACCTGGAAGAACTGCGCCCCGTCGCCCACGTCCTTGTACGACGCGATGGCGAACTGGGCCTGCGGCTGGGCTCCCTGGACCGTGGAGACGATCGAGCCCATCTCGGACTTCACGTTGGCGATCGCCGGGCCCATGCTGCCGGTCTCGTCGACGACGAGGACGATGTCGGGCTTCGGCGGGATCTCCGGCGTGCTGACGGTCTTGGTGACATGGACGGTGTCGCCCGGGTCGACGGACGCGTCGTAGGTGGCCGGGCTGACGCCGGCCCCCATCGCGAGGGCCGGCGTGGCGACGAGCGCCCCGGCCGCCGCGATGCTGAGTGCGCCGCGGCGCATGGTGCTGAACACGGATGTCCCCTTTCGTGGGACGAGACGGTGAGAGGCGGCGCGCGGAGCTGGTCCTCGCACCCCGAGGCGGACAGGTGGTGACCGTGACCCCGAACGGCACCGCTCGACCGCGACCGGCCCGACGGGCGGACCGGGGAACGATCGGGGGTGTGCGGCTCGCCGCCCGTGGTCCCCGAGGCTCCCGAAGGACGGTGCCCCGAACGTCCGGTTTGATACGTCTGGTCCGAATACCGTCCGCATGCCGTCCGTGCGACGGCACGCCCTCCCACGACGTGCGCGAGTCGTTTGCGACGATGGGCCCGTGCAGGTGCGCCGTCTCGTCTCGCGTCCGGTGCTCGTGGCGGCCGCCGCCGGCACGGGTTCGGTGCTGGGCGCCGTCGGAGGCTCGGTCGCCGCCGCGGCCTACTTCGCCCGCCGGGTCATCACGCCCGACGAGCTGCAGCCGGACGACGTGGAGATCCTGCGCCACGACGCCGAGACCGTCACCTTCTCCGTCACGCCCGAGACGGTCGTGCCCGGCCGCTACGGCGTCTGGCTCGACGGGGGAGCGGGGCACGCGCGGGTCGGCGAGATCGTCGACGCGGACCCGGCGTCGGTGACGCGCCGACTCGTCGCCGTCGACCGGGGCGCGATCGACACCGGGCCCGCCCGCTGGAACCAGTACTACTTCTGGGACCGGCCGTCGGTGAGCCTGGGCGTGCCCGACGAGGACGTCGCCATCCTGTCCGACGTCGGTCCGCTGCCGGGCTGGGTGGTGCGCCGGGTGGACGGTACGAGCGGGTCCGACTGGGCCGTGCTCGTGCACGGACGCGGCGCACGCAAGGAGGAGACGCTCCGGGCCGTGCCGGTGCTGCGGGAGGCCGGGTGGACGAGCCTCGTCACCGCGTACCGCAACGACCGCGACGCGCCGCGAGGCCCTGACGGGCGCTACAACCTCGGCCTGTCCGAGTGGCGCGATGTCGAGGCGGCCATGGGGTATGCCGTGTCGCACGGTGCCCGACGCATCCTCCTTCTCGGGTGGTCCATGGGCGGCGCCATCGTGCTCCAGGCGCTCGACCGGTCACCGCTGTCCGACTACGTCGTCGGCGTGGCGCTCGACTCTCCGGTCATCGACTGGGGCGTCGTGCTGCGGCACCACGGCCGGCTGCACCGGGTGCCGGGCCCGCTCGTGCGGGTCGCGACCGACCTCATGGGCTCACGCCGCACGCGGCGCCTCGTCGGGGTCCACGAGCCGATCGACGTGGCCCGCACCGACTGGGTCGCTCGCGCGGGCGAGCTCCGGTCCCCGATGCTCATCATCGCCTCGGGCGGCGACGACTTCGTGCCGATCGGTCCCGCGGTGGCCCTCGCGGGTCGCCGCCCCGACCTCGTGCGCCTCGAGCGGTGGGACAGGGCTCGGCACTGCCGGGAGTGGAACTACGACCCGGACCGCTGGGAGCGCGTGCTGCGCGACTTCGTCCATGGGTTCGACGAGCGTCGCTGAGCCCCCGTCGTCCCCGTCGTCAGCGTCGGACGTACCAGCGGCCCATCAGCGTCGCGTCCTGCTCGACGAGCACCTCGAGGTCGAGCTGAGCCGGAATGCCCTCTGGGCCGACCGGCCGCGGGTGCTCGCCGCCGACGACGTGCGGGGCGATGGTGAAGCACAGCTCGTCGAGGCGGCCGGCCGCGAGGAAGGAGGCTAGGAGGCTCGGCCCGCCCTCGGTGAGCACGTGGTCCCAGCCCCGGCGGTGCAACGCCTCCACGAGGATGGCGACGTCGACCGCCTCGTCTCCACAGACGAGGACGTTGTCCTCGCCGAGATCACGGCGCGCCGAGTCGAGCCCGGGCGCCGAAGCCGGAACGGCCATGAGCGCCCGCCCGTCCCGACAGCCGTTCAGCGTCGGGGGCACGTGCCCGCGGTTGCTCACGGCGACGAGGGGCAGCGCGTCGGGTAGCCGCTGTTGACGGCGCAGCTCGACCAGTGAGTCGTCCACGGACAGTGGCGGATAGCCTTCGGCGCGGATCGTCCCGGCCCCGACCACGACGACGTGGCTCAGGGCACGGAGCACCTCGAAGACGACGTGGTCGGCGTCGTTGTTGATCGAGCCCGAACGTCCGTCCGCGCCCGTCGCAGCCCCGTCGAGGCTCGTCACCATGTTGCAGCGCACCCAGCGGTCCTGCGGTGCGGCATAGGCGCCGAAGAGCCCCGCCGCATCAAGATCGGAGAGGGCGGGACGTCCGGAGTGACCGGGCACGAGCAGGCGCATGGGGTCAGTATCGGCGACGGTCGGTGACGTCGCGCGGATCGGTGACCTCACATCCCGTCGCGCCGGTCTCCGGTCGGGCAGGATGACGGCATGGGCAAGGGCGCGAAGGGCAAGAGCAAGAAATCCGTGAAGTCGTCGGGCAAGGGGGGCGGCAAGGTCTCGAGCAAGAAGGCGGCCAAGCTCGAGGCCCAGGCCGCCGAGGACGAGGTCATCGCGGCGCACGAGGAGGCGGCCGTCGAGGAGATCCAGGACGTCGCCAACGCGCTGCGTGTCGGCAAGGGCTTCGTCCTCGCCGACGTCGACACGTCGGGGACTCCCGGCTTCACCGGGAAGAAGCTCGAGGGCAAGGCGGCGCTCAAGGCCTGCGAGGCCGAGCTGTCCGACCTGCTCGAGCGGCTCTTCGCGGAGTCCACGACGGGCTCGAAGCGGTCACTCCTGCTCGTCGTGCAGGGCATGGACACCTCGGGCAAGGGCGGCATCATGCGCCACGTCATCTCCGTCAACCCCCAGGGCGTCAAGGCGACCGGCTTCAAGGCGCCGACGAAGGAGGAGCTCGCTCACGACTTCCTCTGGCGCATCGAGAAGGCGCTGCCCGGCGCCGGCCAGCTCGGGGTCTTCGACCGGTCACACTACGAGGACGTCCTCGTCGTGCGGGTCCACGACATCGTGCCCGAGGCCGTGTGGTCCAAGCGCTACGCGCAGATCAACGCGTTCGAGCGCAAGGTGATTGCCGCGGGCACGACCGTCATCAAGGTGATGACGCACCTCTCCAAGGAGGAGCAGAAGGCGCGCCTCATGGAGCGTCTCGACCGACCGGACAAGTACTACAAGTACAACCCGGGTGACGTCGACGAGCGCAGCCGCTGGGGCGACTACATGGAGGCGTACCAAGCCGTCCTCGACAAGACCTCGACGGTCGGGGCGCCCTGGCACGTCGTGCCGTCGGACCGCAAGTGGTACGCGCGCCTCGCGGTGCAGCAGCTGATCCTCGAGGCCCTGCGCGGGATGAACCTCCAGTGGCCGCAGGCGGACTTCGACGTCGAGGCGGAGAAGAAGCGCCTGTCGGCGAGCTGACGCCCGCTGCTCCCTACGAGCGACCGACGAGCGCCCGGCCGAGGACGTATGCCGCCCAGCGGGTTTCGCGTGAGCGCGCGGCGTCGTCAGCCGGTTCGTTCGATGACGGCCGACGCCGCTCCGGCGAGGTCGACGTCGAGCGAGCCGAACGTGTGCCCGCGTCGACCCGCGATCCGGCTGGCGACGAAGGCATCGGCGACGGGGCCGGGGGAGTGTCGGACGAGCAGGCTCGCCTGCAGGCCGAGGGCGAGGCGCTCGACGACGGCGCGTGCACCGAACGACGCCTCTGCCGACGTGGGATCGAGTGAGCGAGCCTGCGCGAGAGCCGAATCCACGTGCGCGTCGAGCTCGGTGCTCTGCCCGCGGACCTCGTGCAGCTCCTTCGTCAGGGCCTCGAGCGTCGTCGGTTCACGTGTCACGGCACGCATGACGTCGAGGGCGTTGACGTTGCCGGAGCCCTCCCAGATCGAGTTGAGGGGCGCCTCACGGTACAGGCGCGCGAGGCCGTTCTCCTCGACGTACCCGTTGCCGCCGAGGCACTCGAGCGCCTCGGCCACCATGGGCGCCGTGCGCTTGCACACCCAGAACTTGCCGAGCGCCACGCCCAGGCGGGCGAGCTCGGTCTCACCGGTGTCGACGGTGTGGGCGAGGCGGAGGCCGAGGACGGTCGCAGCCTCGGCTTCGAGGACGAGGTCGGCCAGCACGTTGCGCATCAGGGGTTGGTCGACGAGCAGCGCGCCGAAGGCTCGCCGGTGCCGGGCGTGGTGCACGGCCCGGGCCACCGCATCGCGCATCGTCGCCGTCGAGCCGAGGATGCAGTCGAGGCGGGTGGCGCCGACCATGTCGATGATGGTGCGCACGCCGCGGCCCTCGTCGCCCAAACGGCTGCCCCACGTGCCCTCGAGCTCGACCTCGCTCGAGGCGTTGGAGTGGTTGCCGAGCTTGTCCTTGAGGCGTTGGAGGGCGAAGGGGTTGCGCGTGCCGTCGTCGAGAGCACGCGGCACGACGAAACAGGTGAGGCCGCCCGGCGCCTGGGCGAGCACGAGGAAGACGTCGCTCATCGGGGCCGAGCAGAACCACTTGTGGCCCGTGAGCCGGTAGGTCTCGCCCGGCAGCGCCCCACCCGGGGTGGCGACCGCTCGGGTCGTGTTGGCGCGCACGTCCGAGCCGCCCTGCTTCTCCGTCATGCCCATGCCCGAGATCGCCCCGGCCTTCTGCGAGACGGGCCGGATGCCGAAGTCGTAGTCACGGCTCGCGAGGGACGGGAGCCAGCGGGCACCCAGGGTGGGGTCGTGCCGCAGGGCCGACCCGGCGGCATACGTCATCGAGACGGGGCAGCCGTGTCCCGCCTCGACGCGTGACCAGAGGACGAAACCGGCCGCGCGACGCACGTGGGCGCCGGAACCGGCGGGCGAGGTCCACGGTTCGGCGGTGAGTCCGGCCCCGACGGACTGGGTCATGAGCCAGTGCCACGACGGGTGGAAGTCGACCTCGTCGATGCGGTTGCCGCGCGCGTCGTGCGTCCGCAGGACCGGCGGGTTGGTGTCGGCGAGCCGCCCGTGCTCCTGTGCCTCGGACGTGCCGGCGAGGGTCCCGAGCGTGGCGAGGTCCGAGACGGCCGCGGGGCCGGCCCAGCGCTCCACCGCCTCGCGCAGTGCGGCGTCGTCGGAGAGGAAGTCGCCGCCGACGAAGGGGGGCGCCTGGTTGGTCACCTCGTGTGTGCTCACCCCGCCGACACTAGGCGCCGACCGGCCGGCGCGAGCCGGCGAGCGCGTGTCGCGCCGGTCACGCGTGCGACGCGTGGTGGCTCCGCCGTTAGCCTCGGAGACGATGAGCGTGCGGACGAGGATGCGGGCAGTGCTGGAGCGAGTGCCATGGGGCGTCCCGCTCGCGCGCCTGACCCTGGAGACGACCCGGGTGTGCCTGCGCTACCGCGTCACCGGGCTCGCGGCGGAGGGCGCCTTCTTCATGCTGCTCAGCCTGCCGCCACTCGTCCTCGGGCTCTTCGGTGGCCTCGGCTTCGTCGGCGGCTGGATCGGTGCCGACACCATCGACAGCGTCGTGTCGGCCATCGAGGTCTACGCCTCCCGCTTCCTGTCCGAGTCGAGCATCAACGAGCTGCTCCTGCCCACCGTCAACGACGTGCTCAAGGGCGGACGCGTCGACATCATCTCGGTCGGCTTCATCCTGTCGCTGTGGTCGGGGTCGCGAGCCCTCAACGTCTTCATCGACACCGTCTCGATCATGTACGGGCAGAAGGACGCTCGCGGCATCGTGCACATGCGGGCCTTCAGCTTGCTGCTCTACACGCTCAGCATCCTCGCTGCGATCCTCCTGCTGCCCCTCATGCTGCTCGGGCCGGGGCTGCTCGCCTCCTGGTTGCCGGATGCTGCGGCGTCCGTGACCAAGGCGCTCTACTGGCCGACGCTCATCACCTTCAGCGTGCTGCTGCTCGCGTCGATGTACCACGTCTCGACGCCTCGCCGAAGCCGATGGCGGCGCAACGTGCCGGGCGCACTTCTCGCCATGGCGATCTGGGTCGGTGCCTCGTACGTCGTCCGCATCTCGGTCGAGGCGTCGATGGGTGGCTCGTCGATCTACGGGCCGCTGAGCACGCCCATCGTGCTGCTCATCTGGCTGTATGCGCTGGCCGTGGCCATCCTCATCGGCGCGGGCCTCAATGCTGCGGTCCGCGTCCTGTGGCCCGTCGACCTCCACGAGGGTGCCGACGTCCGGCTGGTCAACTGGGCGATGGAGGGCGCGGGCGGGCTGATCTCGCGCCCGGACCCGGAGGCGGGTGACGATGGACCGACGGCGGATGCCGACCCGCCCGCGACGTTCGACGGCGTCGACGTACCGGCCGACGACGTCGGGTCGCACGCGCGCCGAGGGCGTGACCAGCAGTACGTGAGCAGCGACCACGGACCCATCAAGGCGGCCATCCAGCGCGGCGTGGGGGAGGGGGCGAGGGACGTCGAGGACACGTCGACCGGTGCCTCCGAGGGGACCTCCGATCGGGGTTCTGATCGGGGTTCTGATCAGGCCCCGAGGTGGGGCTGAGGTGCCGGTGTCGTGCCGACGACAGCCGGTTTTGTATCTCGTGGATCGATCGGCTAATGTCTAGCAAGCACCGAGCGGGGAAGTTACACCGCTGGTGTTCCCGCGGACGTAGCTCAGTTGGTAGAGCGCAACCTTGCCAAGGTTGAGGTCGCCGGTTCGAGCCCGGTCGTCCGCTCGGAGGCAAAGATCCACTTGCCTTCCACGGTGGAGTGGCCGAGAGGCGAGGCAGCGGCCTGCAAAGCCGCGTACACGGGTTCAAATCCCGTCTCCACCTCGGTGAGACACCACGCAGTACCAGCAACACCTTAGGGCGATTGGCGCAGCGGTAGCGCGCTTCCTTGACACGGAAGAGGTCACTGGTTCAAACCCAGTATCGCCCACCATCGGAAATCGGCCCCTGACCAGCGGAAACGCGAGTCAGGGGCCGTTCGCATTCCGGCCTCGTGGACCACACGTGGACCACCGGGAAGCCAAGGATGTCCGCGCTTCAGCGACTGTTCGCGCGTCGCGGGTCCTCCACCGGCGCCCGTGGACCGCCGCCATGGCGGACGGGCTGTCCTTGCGACTCTTCGGCCTCAGCGCGCGAGCCGATCCTCGGGGCGCGCTTTGGGAGGGGGGACGGCTGCGGAGGGGCAGAGTGAGTGGCGCCTACAGAGGGCTGTCCTCGGCGCGACCAGCTCGACGGCAATCCGTAGGGTTGCGCCATGTCCTACCCCGGGCGCCCGACCCTCTCAGTTCTAGCGGAGTTCGTCGGCACCGCCACGATCAAGCAGACAGCTCAGCAGCGCGCACGATTGCTCGCGTTCTGCGCCGAGCAGTATGCAGCGGGCCGGTCGATACACGAGCTGGCAGAGCTCACGGGAAGGTCTCAGACGGTTCTCTGCATCTGTCAACATCTGCTACTCAGGCGGCCCATCGCTGCCGGACCCTCGGACGGAGTGCATCGCTTGCGCTCCAGACAACGGGTCCCGCGCTACCGCCTCGTGAGGGGTCGGCCTCAGCGCCGGCCTGTGGGATCTCCGTGAACACGCTGAGCCCGAATCGCGCAAAACGCCCATTTTCGTCCGTGTTTAGGATCACACTCAAATGGCCGAAGCATGACTCTCTTCTAGCTAGGGAGCAAGTATGGGCAAGTTCTCAATGACGCGGCTCGGCCCTCTCTTCGCGGTCGTCCTCGCCTCCGTCCTGGTCCTCACTGTGTCGCCCAGCGCGGCCACCGCGGGTCCGGCCTCGGGCGGCGCCGGCGCCCTTCAACATCAGATCGACCTGCAGCTGGCCAAGACCAAGGGCGGTGTGCAGATCAGCGACAACGCGGTCGCCTACAACAACGGCGACGTCATCGTCGTCTTTCCGAACCCGGGTCAGCGCAAGGCGCCGGCAGGGATCGGGTCGAACGTACGCAACACCTCGCTGGCTCGGACCGCCGCCGCCGAGAGCCCTGCAATCGCCGCAGGATTGCAGGACTGCCCTGACGGCTTCACGGCTCACTCGTACTGCTTCTACACCGACGTCAACTGGGGCGGTCGCCGTCTGCAGTTCCAGAACACCTGTGTCGGCAAGGCCAGCGACTTCGGCTTCGACAACCAGACGTCCTCGTGGGTCAACAACAACCCGAACGCCTACGAGTACACCTACGACGGATCGAACCTGAGCACGTTCCTGTGGTCCACCGGGCTCGGTGCGTCACAGTCCTCGTGGGTTGGGGCGACCAACAACGACCGCATGAGTTCGTGGGCGAAACACGGCGACGGGTGTTGACCAACCGCTCACCGAAATAGCGCGTAGTCGATTACCGAAGGGATCTTGACGTCGAGCTTTCCAGGGCTCGACGTCAAGATCTGCTCGTAGCTGAGCAGGGCCCCGCTGGCGGGGTCGAAGACCATGACGAACCGTGCCGGCAGACCGCCTGGCTGAGAGCTAGACACGCCGACGGCCAGACCGGCACGTCCTGTGCGGTCGCGCAGCGTGCCCAGGTCGAGGATGTCCGTGCGGGAGGCGAGCAGCCGCAGCAGCTGGGCACGGACGGCGGGATCAGGCACCTGTTCCTTGTAGAGGTCGGTGATGGCCACAAACAGCTCACCGGTGCCCAGCTCAGAGATCGGGTGGGCCTGGCTCAGCTGGTCCCACAGCGTCGACGCCTCGGCGCTGAGGGCGCCGGCATAGACACGGGGGGTCTGTCCCGGCCCGTACTTCTCGTCGCGGATGACCGTGCCGGGCGTCGGCAGGTCGAAGTCGCTGACCTCGGAGCCGACGGGGACTTCGGGGGTACCGATCCGCACGGTGCGTTGACCGGACCCGTCCTCCACCAGGGAGAAGTTCACGTCCTGGGGGACCACCGCCGACCGGACGGGCTGGTCGTTCACGACCCGGGTGAACAGCGACCAAGTGGAGTAGCGGCTGCCGAGCGAACCCGTGAGCGTTGACCTGACGGCACTCGCCGCGGCGGACGTCAGGGCCTGCGTGGCAGGGCCTCCCTCGGCGAGGCATCCGTCGAGGACCGGCGGGGTCGCCGCAAAGGCGGCCGCAGGCTTGCCTCCCGGCAGCAGCGGGGAGCCGACGACCAGGATCGATGCCGCGCCGGCGGCGGCGAGGCCCCCGATGACCGCGCGTCGCGGGATCCCTCCTCCGCTGCCCGCTGTTGAGGCGCCTGTTCGCGGCGTCGCCAAGATTTTCTCGAGGTCCTCCTCGCGTCGGGCGGCGTCGAGAACCGTTGCGTCCCTCGGCGCCAGCTGCTTTAGCAGGTCAAGGTCGTTCGTCATTCTTCTAGTCCCTTCAACCTCGTTACGCTCGCCCACTCCCTCGTTGGGGCAGGCGACTCAAGTTCGCGCTTGAGCCGTGTCCTGGCTCGATGCAGACGGACCGCGGCGGCGCCACGACTGCAGCCAAGCGCGGCGGCCAGCTCGGCGCCCGTGAGCTCGTCCCAGGCCACCAACAACAAGACCTGCCGGTCCGGCAGAGACAGCCGGTCGACCGCGGCCGCGACGTGGCGTAGCTCCTCGAAGTGTTCGTATCGGTCCGTCAGGTCGCCGGCCTCGACCCTTGGCTCCGCGTCCTCGAGGGAGGCCGTCAGCGGGAGTGCCGCACGGTTGGTCGCTAGCACCACCCGGTGGGCCACCCCGAACAGCCACCCGAGCTGCGCGGCAGGGATCTGGTCGAGACGACGCCACGCCACCAAGAACACCTCGGCAGCCACGTCGGCGGCCGCACCACGATCGTGCAGGCGCCGGTACGCGAAGCCGTGGATCGCCGCATAGTGCTGCCGGTACAGCCGAGAGAACAGCTGCACGTCACCCGCTTCGTCGTTCCTTCGCACACTAGTAAGTGTCGCGAATCTTGATTCGATTACCGGCTTGGGCGCTACGGCGCCTTGTGCCGGGCTGCAGGCGCTCATTCAGGTCGCCGCGTCAGCTTGCTGGGGTCCTGGCCTCGCCCGGTTGAAGTGGCGGAGGCGTGGTGTCGGGCGAAGGCACTTCCCAGGTGGCGTGGGCGGCCAGACTCAGGGCGTCGTCGGTGGTGTCGAACGTTTGGAGGGTCGAGCGCTTGTGCTCAAGCTGGCGCAGGGTGATTCGGAGCTGTTCGACGTCGGCGAGCCACGTGTGCTCCTGGGCGGTCTTGATGCGTTGCTGCAGGTCCTGCTCGATGACCTGCAGTCGCGGGCCACTGGCTGGGTCGAGGGTGAGGAAGTGGCAGCGGATGCAGGCGTGCTCGTGGGTGCAGCCGGAGCCGTAGGGCCGGACGCAGTCGCCGAGCTCGACGCGGCGGCGTCCGAAGTGGTCGGCGAAGACCTGCAGCTCCTCGGCGGTGGGTTGCCGGTACTCCTCGCTGGGGCGGGTGGCGCGCCGTCGGTCGAGGAACTGCTCGTAGTGGTCGAACACGTCCTGGGGGTAGATGGCGACGTAGCCCTGGGTGGTGTTGAGGCTGCGGTGTCCGGCGAGCTGGGCGGCGATGTGCACGGGCAGTTTGTTCGCGACCAGCTCGGTCAGGTAGAGCCGGCGGAAGTCGTGCGGGGTGGGGCGCAGCAGGGTGCCGTCCGAATCCCGCAGACCCGCTTTGGAGGCGGCTTGGGCGAGGTATTTGCGGATCGTGCCGTCGCTGAAGACGTAGCAGGCGCCGGAGCGGAAGTGGTGCTGGAACAGGAACGGCAGCGGCGCGCTGAACTCTCGTTCGGCCCGGTCCAGGCGGCGCAGAAGCGGGATGGTGCCGTGGCGGCCCTGGTGGCGGGTGATGATGTCGCTGATGACTTTCGTCAGGGCCGGGCTCATTGGCAGGATTCGTTCCTCGTCGGTCTTGGACGGGGCGACCTGCAGCAGCGGGACGAGCTCGCCGTTCTGCTTGCGCAGCGGGCGCAGGGATAGGTGGGTCAGTTCGAGCATCTCCTCGATCCGCAGCCCGGTGTGGCGCAGCACCTCAAGGGCGGCCCACGTCCAGTAAGCCTTGTGCTCGAGGTGGGTCAGGTTCAGCACGCCGCCGGCGGGGTCGAGCACGAGGGTGGTCATCAGCGCGTACCTCTGGTCACCGTGCTCGTTGCGTTGGTGGTCGCGCCGGTGCCAGGGCTGTCCCTGGAAGGTGAAGTCGCTGCCTGGAGCGACCGACGAGGCAGCAGCCAGCAGCTGACCGAGGTGGTCCTTGTCCGCGGTGACGGAGGCGACCAGCTGCGGCACCCACGGCGCTAGGGTGCGGGTGCGTCGTTTGAAGTTGCTCTGCTGGCGGCGGGTGTTCTTCATCCGCGCGCCCTTCATCAGCGAACGGGGGATCGGGTTCGGGGCAACCCAAGGCGCCCAGATTCCCGGGTCGTCCAGCGCCCAGGCGGCGATGTCGTTGTAGAAGGTGCGGACCCGGTCCATCACCTGGGCCCAGTCCTTGCGGGGATGGCCGTTGGGCAGTGTCTTGATCCGGCCCCGCCACGCGGCGGCCTGCTCCGGGGTGAGGCGGAGCGTGGCGTGGCCGGGGTGGTGGGCTTGGATGTCGCCCCAGAAGTTCTTCACGAGCAGCTGTTCGAGCTGGTAGAGCGTCTTGTAGTCGCAGGAGACCGACACCTCGGTCAGGTACGCGATGAACACCTCGCGGATCGCGGGGTCGTCCACCCCGTGCCGGTCCACGAGCTGCTCGGGAGTCATCTTCTGGACGTGGACGAGCTCGGCGTAGCTGGACGGCTCGTCGCTGAGCAGGCCGGCCTGCTTGCAGGCAGTCCACGCGCCGGGCAGGCCGTGGTGCTTCACGCCCCGGGCGTGGTGGACGGCGCGCAGGTCGCGGAAGTCCTGCGCTGCCAATGCGGCCACTGGCTTGCGCAGCCTGATCGACATCATCGACAGCAGGGTGATGACCCGGGTGGTGTCGCGGTAGCCGCCGCGGGCATCGACGGCCTCGGCGACCCGCTGGAACACCTCCGCGTCGTGATAGGCGGCCCAGTCCTTCCAAAGCCGGACGCGGCGCTGGGACAGCATCCAGTCGTAGGAGGGGCTGACCGCGCCGACGATGATCAAGGCGTTGATGCCGTACGCGGTTTCCCACTTGACGCCCTGCCCGGACGATCCGGGGTGGGGCCGCCAGTCCTGCTCGCCCTGGCGGATCCAGCTGTCCCAGCGGTCCTGCCAGGTGGCGCCCGGCTGCGCCTCGAGCCAGTCCAGCAGCCGGCTGACCACGCGCCGTGCGCGGACGTCGGGATTGAGCTTGGCTGTCACCGGCAGCATGTCCCGGGTGAGTGCTTCGAGGACCGGTGCGAGCTCGGTCCGGGCCGCGGTCGGTAGCCGGCCGGTGGCGATTGCCTTCGCGACCTCGGTAAGCGGTCGTGCCCGGCTGGCCGGGGTCACGAGCTCAGCCCGGGAAACAGCACCGCCAGGTCGCCGGCGTCGTAGCGGATGCTCGAGGACGGCGGGCAGGGCGCTGGAGTCGCGAGGTGCCGGTGCAGCGCGGCCACCAGCTCGTCGAGCCGAGCAGCGGCGTAGGCGTTCAACGTGTCGAGATTGCGGTGGCGCATGAGCGCCTGAGCGTCGGTCAACGTCATCCGGTCATCGGCCAGGATGCGGTGCGAGAACGTGTGCCGGAAGTCGTGCCAGGTGTAGTTCGTGCCCAACCGCCCGTTGACCCGCTCGAGGACCTGCCGCAACGCGAAGTAGTCCATTGGCCGGTGTGGTGGACGCAGGGTCAGCCACAACGGACCGTCCACGTCGGCGCTGGGCCGCTCGGCCAGGTACCGGGCGATCCACACGAACGACTCCGGCGCTGCCGGCACCCAGATGCGTGACCCCAGGCCGCCCTTCGGCTCGATCGCCACCACTCCCTGCCCGGCATCGATCCCCTTCGCTGTCATCGACAGCAGCTCGCCGGCGCGGACCCCCGAGGACAACGCGACCGCCACCAGCGCCCGATCGCGGTCGTTGCGCAGCCCAGCGAACAGATCCAGCAAGCCCTCCTCGGACACGGCCCTGGGCTGGAATGCCGGCACCTTCTGCCGATATCGGGCACGGCGAGCAGGAACCTGCTCCCGCGGCGGCCGAGCGGCCGGGACCGGGCTCCACGGGCCCCGACCCGACTCATACATGAAGGCGTAGAAGGCCGAGAGAACCGACAGCGCATGGTTGATCGTCCGCGGCGCGTACCCCGCGCGCAGGTACGACTTGCCCGTGACCGCGTTGACGCTCCCCGCAGGAGGACGCGACCCGGACCCTGCCCGGCCCCGCTGCGGATTCGGCGCCGCCCGCAACCACCGAACGAAGTCACGCACATCCTGAGTGCCCGCCTGGTCCCACGTCGTGCCTATGGCCGCACAAAACCGCAGCCACCGAAGCAGATCGTGACAGTAGGAGCGCCTGGTAGCCGGAGACGTGCCATTGGCGGTCAACTCCGCCATGAACTCGCGGACCGGCTCCACGACCCCGCCACCGTCGTCACGGATCACCCAGCACAGCGTCGGCTCCGACACGACCCGCATCGTCGAAGGAACGACCAGACCGGCGACGTCACGCACCAGAGTCACCGTCGCACCATCCCACTTCCAGAGGCCAAACGCCCTCAACCACACGCGCTACGGAGTGCAGTCAACAGGTGCCGTCCGTCGTGCCCTCGACTCCGCGGGCGTGCCGCGCCGAGGTCGAGGCGCACCGAACATTCGCTCCTGAACGAGGGCCAGTCCATGGATGGCCCGAACAGCCGGACCGACAGAGACAAATTAGACCGGATGCAAAGCCAGGACTCGGGGCCGCCAGCACTGGGCGGGTCAGCGAATCAGTCGTCCGGCTTTCAGGGATGGTCCCGAGCGCGGACGCTTCAGCGGGGAGAGTGAGCCGCGCGCAGGGTGTCGGAACCTGACGACACAGTGGGTAGACGGACCATCATGCGGTCGACGTCATCTGGATCGACGCGAAGCACGCGGGGGCCGCTGCGGTACGCGGCGAGCACGCCGCTGGCGATGCGTCGTCGCAGGGTCTTCGTGCTCAGACCTGTCCGCTCGGCAGCTTCGGCGAGGGACTCAAACTCGCGCCGGTGCTTCTGGTTCATGGTGACCTCCCAGCCTCCAAAGCCTGAGCTGGACGTTCGGGCGATCAGGCAGACTCTGTCGCCGGGAGGACCCATCGACGGGACCCGCCGGTCGCCTCGGCCCGTGGGGCGGTCGGCCTCGCGCACTGCGAGGCGCTCTCGGTCGTTCGCGATCCTCCGATTCTCAACCTGCGCGATGACGGTCGGTGTGGTGCCATGGATGGGCAGGCAGCGCAACTCGGGAAAATCCACAAGCAGTGTGACGGCGACGGGGTGGTTATCCACAGCCGGCTAAGAAGCCTCCTCGCGGATGGCGTCCCGCCATAACGTGAAACCACTGACTTTCCCGTGGCTGATCGCTGGGGGCAGGTCTAGGGGCTTTATCTCTGTAGACCGGGGAGAAGACATGACTCGAGCAAGCAGACGATCAGTGGCAGCCGTAGCGGCCGCCATCGGCGTGGCCGCGCTCTCGGCGTGCACGAGTGCGCCCACACGGTCTACGCCTTCATCGTCCTCGGCGTCGAGCGTCTCGGATTCGACCTCGAGCTCACCGACGTCAACGACGACGAGTCCCGAACAGCTTGCGCAAGAGGAGGCTCGGGGGATGGTGGCGAGGTACTACAGGGACGCCGCGCGCGGTCTCTACGAGCCGACCAAGACCAACCCCTCATTCTTCGAGGGGTCCTCGAGTGGAACAGCCTTGGTCGACAACGTGAACGCGCTGAACGCGGCCAAGGCTCAGCGGGCACGCGTGACTGGCCTGACCAAGCTCAAGTCGGTGAAGCATGTCAAGACCGACTTGACCATGGATCTCAAGTCCACGCCTCCGGCCGTTCCGATCGTGACATTCCTGGTCTGTTACGACGTCAGTGGCGTAAACGTCGTCGACAGCGAAGGCAACTCCATCGTGCCGGCCAGCAGGAAGCCAACGGGACTGAGTCTGGTGGGCGTCGCCAACCGGCAGTACCCGAGCCCTGACGGGTGGCGGGTGGATTACGAGCAACCCAAGGCGGAGAAGTGCTAGCCACGAGGCTGGCATTGTCCGTCGCAGTGCTGGCCGTCAGTGCGGTGACCGCGGCAAATCCGGCCAATGCCGACGCGCCCACATGTACGAAGTTCAACAAGCTGGGGTTGTGCGTCATCTGGGCGGGCATTGGCGGATCCGCCGGCGGAGATCCCCGACGTGGCCCCTCCAGAAGTGGGAGTGTCCCCGGAGGTGGCGGCGAGGCCTCGGGTGGGAAGCGGTCAAACGTGGTGCACGTCAACGGCGTCACCTGTCTCTTCATGGGTCCGCTTACCTCTCCGCCCGCGAAGACGAATCCGATCTGGGGTGGCCACGACGACGGGGCGATCTACCAATGCCTGGTTCCCGGCAGTGACGTCAACGGTGATCGGGTGCTGCTCTTCTGGGCTGGCGGACCACCGCCGGCCGCACCCCCACCACCCGATCCGAAGGTCCTGGCACGGCAGGCCATGAATGCAATGCAGCTCGAGGCGGTGACCATCGGGGTCGTCCCCGAGCCGCGGCCAGGAAGTATCGGGATCATCGGGCTACCGACGTGGATGTGGGTTGAGGGCGCCGCAGAGAACACGTGGGGACCGATCACCCGTACTGCGTCAGCTGGCGGCTTCACGGTCCGTGCGACGGCCAAGGTCAAGAAGGTCGTATGGGACATGGGTGACGGGACCCAGGTCGTGTGCTTCAGCAAGGGCACCCCGTACGCGGACTCCTATGGGAGACAGTCCAGCCCGGACTGCGGACACACGTACACCCGCCAGGGCTCGTACGCCGTCACGGCGACGAGCTACTGGAGCGTGACCTGGGCCGGCGTCGGGGAGAGCGGCGTCATCCCGCTGGACCTGTCCCGGACGACGAGCATCACCATGGGCGAGAGCCAAGTCATCAACCGTTAACAGGTCGGTAGGGGAACGCGGATGAGCGTGACGACAGGGCACACGGACAGCACCGACGCCGGCCGGCAGAACGGCCGCGCCAGACTCGCCCCGCCCAGCCCCAGCCAGGTGACACCGGCTCCGAAACTACGGCGTCGCCCGATCCTGGTGGTCGCGTCGGTGGCCGCCGTCTGTCTCGGTGCGCTGCTCGGGGTGTGGGCGTGGACCTCGACAAGCAACACCCATCAGGTCGTCGCCGTCCGCGCGACCATCGCCCGCGGCGAGACGATCGACCAGGCGGACCTGATGACCGTCCAGGTGGGTGTCGACCCGGGCTTGCGGACCGTCGCCGGGGACAGCCTGCCGGATCTGGTGGGTCAACGCGCCGCGATGGACATGGCCGCTGGGAGCCTCGTGACGTCAGAATCGGTGACGAGTTCGGTCATCCCGCCGGCAGGCCAGTCTGTCGTTGGTGTCGCGTTGCCGCCCTCGCTCATGCCTGGCGAGTCGCTGCAGGCTGGCGACAACGTGCGCATCGTGTCCACCCCGGGAGCGCAGGGTGAGGTCACCGACGGCCCGCCGGTCGAGGTCACCGCCACCGTGCTGGGCCTACACCCGGGCGCTGAGCAGGATAGGACGGTCGTGTCCGTCCTAGTCCCGAAGGACGAGGCCGGCGAGCTCGCCGCCCGCGCCGCGACGGGCAGGGTCGTGCTCGTGCTGGACAGCCGGGAGCGGTGACCTGATGGCCCTGATCGTGCTCACCTCGGCCTCCGGGTCACCCGGAGTGACTGCATCGGCGGTGGGCCTCGCGCTGACGTGGCCGCGGCCGGCGCTGCTAGTCGAAGCCGATCCGACGGGCGGGTCTTCGATCCTCGCTGGCTATCTGCGCGGCCAGACCGCCCCGGCATCCTCACTGATCGACCTCGCGCTGGCTCACCGGCATGGCCAGCTGGAGCAGGCGATCCCTGAGGCGACGGTGCGGATTGAGGGAACCTCAGCCGCGCTCCTGCCGGGGACCCGGTCGCACACTCAGGCGCCCAGCCTGGTGTCGCTGTGGGAACCTCTCGCGGCCGCCCTCAAGTCGTTGGAGCGGACGGGTCAGGACGTCATCGTGGACGCCGGCCGGCTGGGCCTGACGGGGTTTCCGGAGCCGTTGCTGTACGCCGCCGACCTGTGCCTGCTGACGATGCGCTCGGACTTGGTGTCGCTGTCCGGGGCCCGCTCCTGGACGCAGACCCTGCGGGCGGGGTTCGAGCGCGTCGGTGGCTGTGCGTCGTTGGGGCTGCTGATGGTCGGCGAGGGCGACCCGTACAGCGCGCGTGAGGTCCGCAAGGTGCTGCAGACTCCCGTGATTGCCTCTCTCGCATGGGATCCGGCCGTCGCGCAGGTATTCGGCAGGGGCGCCAAGGCGCCGCGGAAGTTCGATACGTCACCGCTCGTTCGCGGCCTGTCCGCGGCCCGGGACGCGATCGACGCAACGGTCGCCGCCGACCGGGCCGAGATCGCGGGCCAGCCGGCCCGTAGCCCTATGGGAGCTCGAGCATGAACGAGCACGTCGGCTTCACGAGCCCAGCATCGCGGGCGGACCACAGCGACTCAATGGACCCGACCGACCCGACATCGTTGCCGCTGTTCGCGACGCCGTCGGCAACGCCGACGCTTGCGCCACCAGCGGCAGAGACCACACCGCGGCCACGACCGGGCCGGGTGCGGGGCACCTTCTCGATGCGGCCGACGAGCGAGCGAGGCGCCTCACAGGACCGGCAGGAGCGGGCGCCGGGGGACCTGCGTCGGGTCGGCGCGGCCTACGGCAGCGGGCTGGATTGGGAGCTGGTCGCAGCGCTGCGGCAGCAGGCTTCCGACCGGCTCAGCGCCGCGTTGGGGGACGAGCGAGCGCACCTTGCGGCGGCGGTTCAGCGGGAGCGGGGGCGCGCGATCATCCTGGACCTGCTCAATGACGAGTCGGTGGCCCGCGTCGAAGCGGGTCAGACGCAGTGGAGCCCGGTCGAGCAGGACGAGATGGCTCAGGCCCTTGACGATGCGCTGTTCGGGCTCGGCAGGCTGCAGCCGTTGGTGGACGACGATCGGGTCGAGAACATCATCGTCACCGGATGTGACCGGGTGACTCTCGAGCTCACGGACGGGCGGATGGTGCCTGGTCCGGCGGTCGCGAACAGCGACCAGGAGCTCATCGACTTCCTCGTGTTCTTGGCGAGCAGGTCGGAGGCCAACGCGCGGCCGTTCTCCGAGGCGCAGCCGAAGCTGCACCTGCGCCTCGACGGTGGGGCGCGGCTGGCCGCGGTCGCGTGGGTGATGCCGCGGCCGTCGATGGTGATTCGCCGGCACCGGCTGCGGCAGGTGACGCTGGCCGATCTCGTGGAGCGGGGCAACCTGTCCGAGACGGCCGCGTCGTTCCTGCGGGCGGCGGTCCGGGCCCGCAAGTCCATTGTCGTGTCGGGGGCCCAGGGCGCCGGCAAGACGACGTTGGTGCGCGCGTTGTGCGCCGAGATCCCTAGGCACGAGATAATCGGCACCTTTGAGACCGAGTACGAGCTGCACCTGCACGAGCTGACCGAGACCCACCCCATCGTCTTCGCGTGGGAGGCCCGGCCGGGGTCGGGGGAGCGGGGCGCGGACGGGCGTCAGGCGGGCGAGTTCACCCTCAATGAGGCGTTGTTCGACTCGTTCCGGTTCAACCTCTCCCGGCAGATCGTCGGTGAGGTCCGCGGTCAGGAGATCCTCGCGATGCTCAAGGCGATGGAGTCCGGCGCGGGCTCCATCAGCACCACGCACGCCGTCAACGCCGAGGGCGCCATCAACAAGCTCGTCACCTGCGCGATGGAGGCCGGGCCGCACGTGACGCACGACTACGCGGTGCGGGCGATTGCGGCGAGCATCAACCTGGTCGTGCACGTCCATCTGGAGACCAGCCCGCTGGCCGACGGCACCGCGCAACGCGCCCGCTGGGTCTCCGAGGTCATCACTGTCGCCCCGGGCGAGCGGGAGAAGGGGTATGCCGTGCAGAAGGTCTTCGCGACCACGCCCGGCGCGCGGGTGGCAACCCCGAACGTGCTTCCGGACGACTACCGGGACCTGCAGCAGTGGGGCTTCGACCTCCCCGGCTTCTACGGGCACCAGGACGATCCCCGGGACGAGGCCGCGTCATGACCCCGCTGATCCCGGCCGTGGCCGGCGCCCTCGTCGTCGCGGGCCTGCTCGGGCTCGTCCTGGGCCTGCGCCCCCGACCGGTGGACACGGCCGCGCCGCAGCGGCGGGGTCGGCCCGGCTCACGCGGGCCACGTTGGTGGCCCATGGCCGGGGTCAGCAGGCGCAGCCAGCGGCTGATCCTGGCTGGCCTCGCAACCGGTGTCCTGGCGGCGGCGTTGACCGGGTGGGTCGTCGCGATCCTCATTCTCCCAGCCACACTCGCCGGGCTGCCCTACCTGCTGTCCTCCCCGGAGTCGGCGAGCAGGATCGAGCGTCTTGAGGCGATGGAGGAGTGGACCCGCTCCCTGTCCGGGATCCTCACCGCCGGCGTCGGGCTCGAGCAGGCGTTAATCTCCACCCTGCGCTCGACACCGGAGGAGATCCGGCCCGAGGTCACCCGGCTGGCGTCTCGGCTGCGGGCCCGGTGGAGCACCGAACGAGCGTTGCGGGCCTTCGCCGACGAGCTCGACGACGCGACCGGCGACCTCATCGCCGCCAACCTCATCCTCGGCGCCCGCCGCCGCGGCGCCGGCGTCGCCAGCGTCCTGGAAGCCCTCGCCGAGTCCGTCGCCGCCGACGTCCGGGCCCGACGCGAGATCGAGGCCGACCGCGCCAAGCCCCGCTCGACGGCCCGCTGGGTCACCATCATCACGATCGGCGTCCTCGGCGTCCTCGCCCTGACTGGCGACTACATCGCCCCGTACGCGACCCCGTTCGGTCAGGTCATCCTCGTCGCGCTGCTGAGCCTCTACGTGGCAACGCTGATCTGGATGAAGCGGATGGCCATCGGGGAGAGCCTCCCTCGGTTCATCGGCGCAGCCGCGAAGGAGGTGGCTCGCTGATGCCGACCGGACTGCAGCTGGCGATCTTAGCAGGTGGCCTCGTCGGGCTCGGCATCGCCCTGATCGTGTGGCGGCTGACCCCAGCAGACCCGGACCTGGGCGACGCTTTGAAGCGGCTCTCGCCCAACCGGACCCGGCCGCAGGGCGACCTCGACCGGGCCGGCGCAGGAGCAGGCGACACACGGGAACGGCTCGGGGTGTGGGCGATGAAGACGCTCCCCGCCGGGGCGTGGGGAAGCGTCCCCGTCAAGGAGCTGGCGATCCTGCGTATCCCGGTGAGCCGCTTCTACGGCGAGAAGCTCATGTTCGCCGGGCTGGGGCTGCTGGCTCCGCCCCTGCTCGCGACCTGCTTCACCCTGATGCGCCTGCCCGTCCCGGTCGTCATCCCCGTCATCGCCTCGCTCGGCGCGGCTGTGGTCTGCTTCCTCCTGCCCGACTACAACGCCCGCGACGACGCGAAGAAGGCCCGGGCAGAGTTCGCCCGCGCCCTCGGCGCCTACATCGACCTCGTCGCCCTCGAACGCAACAGCGGAGCAGGTCCCCGGCAGGCGATGGAGGCCGCCGCCGACGTCGGCGACTCCTGGGTCTTTCGGCGCCTCGGCGAGGAGCTCGCCCGCACCCGCTGGTCGGGCCTCACCCCATGGGACGCGCTGCGCAACCTCGCCGACGAACTCGGACTACCCGAGCTGCAGGACCTGGCCGACATCATGCGCCTGTCCGGGGAGGAAGGCGCACAGATCTACTCCAACCTTCGAGCCCGGTCGGCTGGGATGCGCGCCGCGATGCTGGGCGCCGAGAAGGCCAAGG
Source organism: Terrabacter sp. Ter38 (assembly GCF_024519435.1). Classification (GTDB taxonomy): domain Bacteria; phylum Actinomycetota; class Actinomycetes; order Actinomycetales; family Dermatophilaceae; genus Terrabacter. The sequence goes on along the minus strand of NZ_JALJRZ010000001.1, from coordinate 54,030 downwards.
CGAACGAGGTCGGCGAACGCATGTCCATCCCGATGAGCCTGCTCGGCGTCATCTTCCTCGCCATCCTCGTTGCGCCCGCGCTGCTGCGGGTCATTGGCGACACCTGAGCTCAACGAACTGGAAGAGCACTGCACCGCAATCGAACTCGTATCACTCGCAGCACCAACCGAACGAAACAGCCCGGGAGAACTCGGGACCACCCGGCAGCAACACGACGACAGGAGAGACTCATGCACTACCTCGCAGCGACCCTGCACATCCTCGGAGCCACCCTCACGGACAAGGCCGAGGCCACGCTGGCGACCAGGCCCAGACACCATCTGAATCCCGGCGATGACCATGTCTCTGACAGGGGTGCGGTCACGATGGAGATGGTGATCTGGGCGGTCGCGATCATCGGCATCGTCGGGATCGTCGTCGCCGCCATCACCAACTACGTGACCTCCAAAGCCGGCAGCATCAGATAGCCGCCACCGGATCCACTGGCTGACGATGAGCAGCAGCCGGTCGCCGAGACAGCCTCGCCGCACCGCGGCGGGGCCATCCGAGCGCGGCTCCGCCTCGATCCAGATGGTGCTGCTGCTGCCCGTGCTCTTCACAGTCATGTTCCTCGGGATGCAGGCAGCGCTGTTCTACCACGCGAGGTCCGTCGCGATCGCCGCCGCGCAGGAAGGCGCGAGGGCCTCCTCGGTCGAGGAGGGCAGCGGGGGAGCGGGCGCCGAGGCGGCGGCATCCTTCGTTGCCGCCGCCGGCGGAGACGACGTCCTCAAGAGCGCGCGCGTGAGCAGCAGCCGGACCGCGGAGGTTGCGACCGTCGTCGTCACCGGGACCTCGCTCAGTGTCATCCCGGGCTGGTCGCCCGTGGTGCGGCAGTCGGCGACGGTGCCCCTCGAGCGGATCACTCGATGACCCCCCTCCCACGCCCCCGCCTCCCACGCCCCGGCTGCGCCCGCTTCCGATGCGGTCGGAGAAGTTCGGACCGTTGCTCGGACAGTGGCTCGGCCGTCATCGAGACCGTGATCGGCGTCCCCGCGTTCCTACTCTTCGTCGGGCTCATCATCTTCGCCGGCCGGATGGCCATCGCGCACCAAGCTGTCGAGGCAGCCGCCAACAGCGCTGCCCGCTCGGCGTCGATCTCCCGCACGCAAGCAGAGGCGCAAACGGCCGCGTCCTCCGCAGCCGGCTCCACGCTGACCGACCAAGGGATCACGTGCGCCAGCGTGGCCATGTCGATCGACACGACCGGCTTCGCCGCACCAGTGGGAACGGCCGCCCAGGTGACCGCGACCGTGACCTGCGAGGTCGACCTCGCCGACCTGTCCGTACCCGGGGTCCCCGGCAGCAAGACCGTCACCGCCACGATGCGGTCCGCCATCGACACCTACCGAGAGCGGTGATGACCATGACGACGAGCACGACGAGCACGACAAGCACGACGACACAGCGACCGAGCCCTGAGCGCTGGACGATTCGTGAAGGCCGCCCACCCGGCAGGATGGCAAGCGACCGCGGTTCGGTGAGCATCTGGCTGGCAGCCAGTGGGCTGGTCATGATCGTCCTCGTCGGGCTCGCCGTGGACCTCGGAGGAAAGGTCGGCGCGCAGCAGCGCGCGCAGGACGTCGCCCGTCAGGCTGCGCGCGCCGGCGGCCAGCAACTGCAGGCGGCGGCAGCCGTCCGCGGCGACGGGGTCACCGTCGATCCGTCCGCCGGCCGACGAACCGCCCAGACCTACCTCGCCGGATCGGGCATGACCGGGACCGCGTCCTTGGTGGACGGCCAGACCGTGCACGTCACCACCACGGCGACCTACGAGTGCACGTTCCTTGGCATCATCGGGCTGAGCTCGTTCACCGTCCACGGGGCCGCTGACTCCCGCACCACCCGCTCCGTCCACGGGGTCGAGCGATGACCCACGGAGTTGAGCGGAGCGCCCGGCCGCGGGCACGTCTGATCGGCTTGGCCGCCGCGGTAGGGCTCACCGCGATCCTCGTCGGCCTCCCCGCCGCGTTGCTGGCCGTCGGAGCCGACCTCATCCCGGACACCCTGCCGTCCTCCGGGCACGTCTGGGCGGCGCTGACCAGCCCGGACGACGGCTCCCTCGTGCTCGGCGTTCTCACAATCGTCGGCTGGGCCGTCTGGCTCTTCTTGGCGGGATCCATTGTGCTGGAGGTGATCTCCCGGCGGCGCGGGGTGCGAGCCCCCCGGCTGCCGGGCCTGGCGCTGCCCCAAGTGGCCGCCCGGAACCTGGTCAGCGCCGCGCTGCTGCTTTTCATCACCGCGCCAGTCGGTGCCCAGCCGGCCAAAGCTGCGACCATCGCGAGATCTCCATCGGTTGTCGCTGCCGTGGTCGAGATCCCCGCAGGGGTCCACGCGGACGGCAATGGAACGCCGTCGGAAGGGCACGCCGTGAACGCCGCTTCGGAAGTCGACGCAGCGCCGAGAGACGACCTGATCTCCGGCCGCGGGACCCAGCGGGGGAGTGCTTCACCGGTGCCGACGCACACGGTCAAGCGAGGCGAGTCGCTGTGGTCGATCGCGGAACAGCGCCTCGGCTCTGGCACCCGTTTCGGTGAGATCGCCGCCCGCAACGCCGACGTGCTCGGGGACAAGCCCGGCTTCCTCACCCCGGGCACCGTGCTCGTCTTGCCCAAGGAGGCCGCCACCGCAGACGCCGCACACACCGTCACGGTCGAGCGGGGAGACACGCTCTCGCAGATCGCGCAGCAACAGCTGGGGGCGGCGAGTCGGTATCCGGAGATCTTCGAGGCCTCGAAGGACACTCGCCAGGCCGATGGCGCGCGACTGACGGACCCGGACCTCATCCAGCCGGGGTGGTCCTTGACCGTGCCGAGCGCAGCCGAAGGGGAGTCTCGAGCTCCCGAGAGCCACCGATGGGCGGACGACGCCCGCGCGGACACTGTCACCGTGCAGCCGGGGGACACCCTCTCCGACATCGCGCAGGAGCAGTTGGGCGATGCCAACCGCTACCCGGAGATCTTCGCCGCCTCCACCAACACCCGGCAGGCCGACAGCGAGCGGATGCGCGACCCGGACCTCATCCGCCCCGGATGGATCCTGAGCATCCCCGCGCCTCAGGAACCGGCCATCCCGCCGGCGCCCGGCGAGCCAGCCCCATCACCTGAGCGCCACGGGCCACTCCGGTCGGCACCCGAACACGGCGACCCTCCACCATCGTCTCCATCCGCCCAAGAACCCAACGATGTCGCAGGCTCAACCGTTACCGCGGCTGAGGGACCGACACCGGCCACACAGCCTCCTACGAGACCGGCCGAGAACCCCACAGCCACGAGCAGATCCGCGCGACCATCAACCCCCGGGGCGTCGATCGAGGAACCATCGGTCACGGATCAGCAGGGTGACGTGCCGACCCCGTGGATACTGGCCGGCCTCTCCGGCGCGGGAGCGCTCCTCGCAGGCTCGATGCTCCTGAGTCTGCGGAGGCGACGGGCAGCCCAGTTCCGGGCACGGCGTCCGGGCCGCACGATCGCCACCCCCGAGCCGGCACTGGCGCCGGTGGAGAAGTCCATCATCGCGGTGGGCGGCATCAGCGCCCCGACCGTCGACTACGTGGACGGGCTGCTCCGCCGTCTCGCCGCTGTCCACACCCGAGCCGGTGGCGCCGTACCGCCGCTCGCGGCCGTCGAGCTGACCGCCTCGACGATCCACCTGCACCTGGCCGCCCCGGCCGCCCTCGCCGCGCCTTGGCAGGGCACTCCCGACCAGCTTCACTGGACCCTCCCGAACGGCACGCTTCTCGACAAAGTCGGGCCAGCCGTGCCGGACCAGCCCGCTCCCTACCCTCTGCTCGTGACGATCGGAGCCAGCGATACCGGCGAGTTCTGGCTGCTCAACCTCGAGGACCTCGACGTCAGCATCACCGGAGACCCGGACTTCAGTCGCGACCTGGCCCGGTACCTGCTCGCCGAGATCGCCTGCAACCCGTGGTCACACGGAGTGCGGGTCGACATGATCGGGGTCGGCATAGAGGTGGCCGGCATGAACCCAGACCGGCTCCGCGTCCACGCCGGCGGCGACCCGGCCGCGGACGTCCTGGCCGAGGCCGTCGCGACCCTCGACAGGGCCCACGACCTTGGCGACGACGTGCCCACTGCCCGGGCCGCCCAGGCCGGCGCCGACGCCTGGCCCGCACGCCTACTCATCCTCGACAGTGCCGCCCAGACCGCGGCCACCCCAGCCCTGACACAGCTGCTTGACCTCATCCACACACACGCCGGCCGCACCGCCACCAGCGTCGTCGTCTGCGGCGACCTCACCGGCACCGGCACCGGCACCAGAACCGGTAGCGACGGCGCCGGCCCAGCCACACCCATGGAGATCACCGTGACGGCCGATGGGCGGGTCGTGCTGCCGGGCGTCGGGCTCGACCTCGTCGCAGTCGGCCTCACCCACGACGAAGCCCAAGGCTGCGCAGCCCTGCTCGCCCAGAGCGAGGATCCCAACGACATCCCCATCCCGACCTCTGCCGATGCTGCCGAGGGGTGGCGGTCCTGGACCAACGACGCCGGGGCCCTCCGCCAAGAACACACCATGCCCCGCTCGGTCGACGAGCAGAGCCCCGGCGAACCGGTCACCACCGTGCTCGACCAGGACGACGAGGAGTACCTCCGCGGCGGCGCGACCACCAGAGAGGACCTGCAAGCACTCGCACCCAAGGTCACCAATCAGGTCAGCGACTCCGTGCTCGCCGCGGACCCCACTCTCGACGCTGACCTCGCCGCGTGGTGGTCCAACGACTGCCGGCTACCACGCCTAACCTTGCTCGGGCCGGTGAGCGCCCGGACCCGCGGAACCCCGCTGACCAAGCGCAAGTCTTACTTCACCGAGATGCTCACCTACCTCGCCACCCGCCCCCATGGCGCCACCCCGGGCGAGCTCGCCGACACCTTCAACATCACCCAGGCCAAAGCCCGCGACTACATCCGGATCCTGCGCGACTGGCTCGGAGTGAACCCCCGCTCCGGCGACAAGCACCTCCCCGACGCCCGGAAGGCACCAGCCGCCCTCGCCCGCGGCGTCGGCGTCTACCAAGTCGTCGACGTCCTCGTCGACGCCGACCTCTTCCGCCGCCTCCGAGTCCGCGGAGAGGCACGCGGACCCGAGGGTATCGAGGACCTCGACGCCGCCCTGCGGCTCGTGCAGGGCCAACCGTTCAGCAGCCTCAAAGAGGACCGCTGGTACTGGCTCGTCGATGGCGACCGGATCGACCAGCACCTGCTGTGCGCCATCGTCGACGTCGCCCACCTCGTCACCACTCACAGCCTCCACTCAAACGAGTTGCGCCGGGCCAGACTCGCCGCAGAGACCGCCGCACTCGCCGCGCCCGACGAGGACATCCCGCGGCTCGACCTCGCCGCCATCGCCGACGCCGAAGGCCACCACGCCGAAGCGCGCCGGATCCTTCGCGAAGATGTCCTCAACCGCTCGGACATCGAAGGGGCACCCCTCGATCTCAGCGACCGCACCATGGAGGTCATCGCAGGCAGGAACTGGCTGGAACGGACAAGCCACGCCAGCTGAAGTTAGGCGGATTGACATCACCGCCCGAGCCTTCAGCTCAGGCAAGTACCTCTTGGACGTGTTCTCCGACATGACTCCAACCTTCCCAAGGTTGGGAGTCTCCCGACATGCCGGGCGGTGTAGACGCTGCTCTCCCTCCGAGCGCGGGCGAGTGTGGGTCGCCCTTAAAGAGAACTCTGAAGCTGGCGAGAAGTAGAGTTGATGAGCCGGGCGACTTCGGTTCGCTGACTGTCAAGGCACTCGGAAGAAGTCCCTAGTTGATGCGGCGGACTCAATGTGCTGCAAGAAGATTGTCCAATCGCCGCGCCATTGATCGACGAGAGCGCGCATCTCTTGTTCCGTATAGAGGCGTCCTACTTCGCCAGGCGTGCGAGCGCCATGAGCCACGTCGTTTCGTTGACTAACAACTCCGTCGAGTGCCTGCCAAGTGTGGCGAAGAATGGATGGAGGATTAGAAATGTCGAACACCTCGCACCACAGTGCTACTTGGCTAGATTTCATAAATGATCCGTCATCTGGAAATGCGGCACTATTGATCCGGCAGTCGGACTGACCCGATCGGAACGTGTCAATTAGTTCTGGGAGGCTGTCCGAAAATAGCTTCTTGGTGCCCTTTGCGAGAGTGCCCTTAGTCGCATTGAGCAGCGCGAATGTCATGATACCGGGCTGAAGCCTCTTCGTTGACACATTGCATCTAATGGCTGCTTCCAGCAAGGTGCGCGTCAGCGACTTCAGGAGGTTCTCGTAAGCTGCAAACAACATTACGACCACAAGGCCGCGTGCTTCGCGAGCGACCGGCCCTGGCAATTGTGAACTCTTAGGGTCCGGGTGTGTCTGATCGAGAAGCAGAACGGCTGCGTCCATGCGATCGTTCAGTTCGTCGATGTGGGTAGCGACGCTGATCATGACCCGGACAGGAAGTGATCACGGCAGAGTTCTATGCGCCCGGTGACGCGTGACCGATTGTTAGTCGCGCCCGTCGTCACTGCGCGCATTGCATCGGACCTCACCCAGTCGAGCGAGTTTGGCACGTCCAATTGGGGATTCTGTTTAAGGGCCAGCGCGGCCCCGACCGAGATTCCCTCGTAGAGATTGACCGCTGTGGTTCCCTTTCGTGACTTCAATCCTTCGGGAAATGCGGCAGCCAGATACCTGAATGTCTGTGAGAAGAGCGCGACTCGGGTCTCAGCCTTGGCGGTCCTCGAATTAGCCTCACAGTAGTCGTTAAGGAAGTCTTTGACGGAGTGGTCGAACTGTTTGTACCGGTCATGGAAGGCGAAGAATCGTAGAACATACTCCTCCGCTGTTCCATCCTGCATGTTCGTCTTCGGGAGACGGACGACCGTGCGGAAGTTCGCATCTTTGGCTAAATGGCTTAGCAGATTGACGAATTCACCCATAAACACGCATTCGCGAACCTCTTGGTCCGTTAGGCGTATCCCACCCGTATTTAGGCGTTCGAACAAGTCAAAGCGCACCTGCAGGTCGCTCTTATCGTTGAGGACCGTGACCCGAAGAGGGCGATCCTCAAGGCCGGTCCGCAGGTCAGGCGGCAGGGTGTTGAAAGCCTGGCCATGTAGCCGCGTGAGCTTCTCAAGGCCCACCAATTCAAGAGGTTTCTTGTCCTTGTCAAACCTGACAACACCGCGCACCTCGCTGTCGCCGATGAAGTTGACCAAGGTCAGAAGTCGCTGAAGTCCGTCAACGACTTCCCACCGAGTGCCTTGGCTGGCGTCCACATTGGTGGCCATGAACAAGGGAGGAACTGGGATGCCGAGGAGAAGGGACTCGACGAGGCGGGATTGTCGAGTTTCATCCCATCGAAACTGTCGCTGGTAAGCCGGTGCGATCTCGATTCGCCCACGGGAGACGCGACGAACCAACTCATCGACGGTGATGTCGTAGGAGTCGAAGTCTACTTTTCGCCTTTGCTGCGCGAGCTGCAGCCGCTGGGCGTTCGGATCGGAGGACATGCCTGAACGGTATCGGCCCAGAGCCCGAAGGTCCGTTGGCGGCGTCGGGCAAGTGTGAACGTGTCGCGCCACCCGAGCGGTCGAGCGAGATGCGGCAGTAGACGGCTGCCGTGGTGACGGTCGTGCGGGGTTCCTTCGTCCTGAGGTCGACGCCTCCACCTCAAACTAGTGCAGAAACTGAGACTTCAGGCTGAAGATCCCATGGCGCGACGTGGCGGCCATGCAGTGCCGGCAACCGAGCCTCGAGGGCATGGGCGAGGTGCCGCTTCGTCGCCTCGTCAAGGAGGCGCTGCGCATGCGGCCGTCGCGGATCATCGTCGGGGAGGTGCGCCAGGAGGAGAGCCTCGACCTGTCGATGGTCGCCTAGTTGAACAGCGGACTCTAGGTCTTCGGCAGGAGCGTCGTCTGATCAGAGATGCGATTCCTTGCGCGGTGCTGAACCTCCGGCGCTCCTGCTTCAGCACCTACCAAGGAGACCGGAATGTCACGCGTCCAGTATCTGGGTGCGATGCAGCCGAAGTCAGTCAACCTCGCTGCCGTGGAGTCGGCGAACCTCCTCGTTGCCGACTCGCTCGGCGACGCCGAGGACGCGGTGGTCGCACTCGTCCAGCGCGAGCAGGCACGCGGAACTCTCTACGAGAAGCCGGAGCAGGACCTGGCCGCCAAGTCCGAGATCGAGGGCGAGTGATGAGCGACTTCCACCCCAGCGATGTCCTTGCAGTCATCGAGCAGCAGCGCGCACAGGCAGCGGCGGAGGAGTTCGTCGCGCAGGAGAAGCAGCACGACCGTCAGGTCGCCGCCGAGAGGCTTCAGGACCAGGCGGCGCAGACCTCGTGGAGGCTCGCTGATGAGGCGGAAGACCTGCGTGGGGAGGCGTCGCAGATCGCGGACGAGGTTCGTCTGATCGCTCGTGAGGCCAAGGCCGGCCGCATCACGAAGGACGAAGCCGTGAAGCGCCTGACGGCAGCGCGTGAGCGGTACAACGGCATCGTCGGCGCGTACAAGAGTCTCGCGTCGCAGGCGACTGCCAACCAGGCCGTGCTGGCCGACCCGAGAGCAGCGTGGACGAGCTGCACCGCAAGTACCCCGCGCTGAGGCGGTGATGGGGGTGGCGGGCAACGAGGTCGTGACATATCTCAGCGAGGAGTGGTTCGCGCTCCGCCCACACGCCGTCCGGTGCAAGGCAATGCGCTCGGACAAGTCCGGCAGTGTCGTCACCTGGCCATCGACGGCGCGGTCGTCTGCCAGACGCATGGCGGTGCAGCGCCGGGGGGTCAAGCGTCGTGCGGCCGAGCGGATCGTCATGGCTGCTGACGACGCGGCGTCGCGACTCATCCAGTGGATGAACGACGACAAGGTGCAGACTCAGGGGCGGCGCAAGATCGCCGAGACGCTGCTGGACAGGGCGGGCATCTCGGCGGGCAAGGGCGCGGACGTCACGGTCACCCACCGGTTCGAGCAGACCATGCAGGACATCGTCATCGACCTCGACGGTCCAGACGACGTCGAGGACGCAGAGGTACTTGGCCGTCTGGCGGCCCGCAGCTGCCCCTCCGTCCGACTCACGCCCCCGCCGTCGGCGCCCTCCTGGACCTGTTTGGTTCGCAGCGAACGGCACGGTTCCCCTGCCAGCGGGTAGCCGCGCGAGCGAGCATGGAGTGAAGCGCCCCGAGGCGCGCCCGCTCCCGCGGGCAGGAGGCGCATGGTGGAAGAGCCCAGCTTCATCGAGGCACTGGCCGGACGCCTCGGCGGCCGAGAGGCAGCCGAGGCCATGTGTGGCGCGTTCGCCGAGGTAGTCCTCGGGGAGGTCGCCCGGGGTGGCCGCGTCGCAGTCGCGGGGTTCGGCGTCTTCGACGCCGGCACTCCCAAGGCGACCAAGAATGGCATCGTCCGGCTGCGATTCCGCCCCGGCATACGTTTCCGGACAATGGTCGACGAGACTCCCGCACAGGGCACAGCGACCGAGGCGGCGCATCCAGTCAGGCCACAGCGGGGCAGTCCGGGTAGGGCGCCAGCCAATCGGAGGCCACCCGCCCCGGGCGCTGTCAGGTCCAAGCCGGGGAAGGTCTTGGCCTTTCGCCACTACGAGGCGCCACCGGGGGTGTCGCTGTCGGCGATCCTCCCTGCAGGGTCGCCGCGATGTGGCATCTACGTCCTCCACTTCGATGACGGCTACCGGTACGTCGGCCAGGCCCGAGACGTGTTGACCCGGTTCGCGTCCCATCGTCGCCACTGGGTTGGGCGGGTCGCCGGGTTGGACTTCGCGCCCGCGGCGCCGAGCGAGCTGGACGACCTGGAACGTCGCACCATCCAGCGCCTCGAGCGGGATGGCGTGGGCCCGTACAACTCGGCCCTTGTGGGGCTTCCGATGGGTGAGAGCACGTTGGACGTGGTGGTCGACCGAGTCGAACAAGAGCGGTGGCTCGATGGGGCCATTGACGGTGAGTACGACCTTCGCGACAGGGTCGCAGCCGCGGTTGCGCACCCCCGGGCGGGTGGGAAGTTCGAGGCACTGCGGGCCAGGGCGGACTACCCGGAGCTCCGTCTCGCGCTGCTCGTGTACTTGCTCAGTGTGGTCCCGTGGCCGCACGAAACGGAGCGCCGCTTCTGGTCGATCACCTCGATGCCCAGCACGAACCAGTCCCGCACGCAGCGCCGGTTGAGCACCATCAGCGTCAACAACGTCGAGACGCTCGTCGTAGCGGAGGCGCTTGGGCCGGACGGGTGGGTCATGAACGGCTTCGTCAACGTCTCACCCGGGAAGCTCATGAGGCACCCTCAGGACGGGGGTCCGTTGAAGCAAGGTCACTACCGGACTGTCGGCGACGTCGATTCGATCTACTTCGTCGGCGCCGCGGGTCTCATTGACCTGCTGCAGCGACCTGACGTGGTGGAACCCGCCCGCCGGCTTACACTCGGACTCATGCGCAAGGGCCGGGGAATGATGGCGAAGTACCACGACGACAACCTCGCCAACGACCTCTTTGCGCTGCTCGCCGAGCTCGATCCTGACTAGGTTCGCAACCGACAGTCGAGCCAGTGCTGGCACGTTCACCGTGCCGACCAAAGCCGTGAGCCGTAAGGCCCCTTCCGGTGATTGCCACAACTGGCCTGCAGCACGGTCTCCGCGGTAGCGGCGAGAGGTGACTCCTGCTGGAAAAGTGCTTTCCTTTCCTGTCTCTCCCCACCAACGCCGATTTCGGCCAGACGGCGCAAGGATCGAGCGCACGCCTGTGCGCGGGCGTCACGCTCCACGGCGCTACTGTCCGGACCATGACACGGCACACAGGGGAGATCCGGGTAGGTCGAGTGGTCGTCCCGGTTGAAAGGGCCTCGGCCTGGGTCCGCGACTACACTAACGCTGCAGCGAATGCCGTCAGCGAGCACCCGTACGCCTTCCCCGCGTACGACTGCTTCGACGGCGACACCCGGGAACCGGGCCGGCTCACGGACGGGGACTTGCTCGCACCCGGGCTGTTGAACGTGCCCGTCAAGATCAGGTCCTTCTACGGACTCCAGCGCGTGCGAGCTCGGCTGGAAGAAGCATTAAGAAACCCCATCCTTGGGAAACCGTTGGCCGATGTGCGGCATCCCGCTGACCTTCGACCTGCCGTGCGTGCGCTGTACGAGGTGCTGGACGACCCCACCACGCGCCCTTGGGGCGTCGGCGCGACCACCCTGTCCAAGGTGCTCCACCGCAAGCGACCGCACTCCGTCGTGCTCCATGACCGGTGGGTGCATGCCTGCTACGTCGGCGACGGAGCCCCAGTCCCACACGCACGCGACCGCACCCAGGCGGACTACATGGTCCTGCTCACGGAAGCCATCCGCGACGACATCACGAGCCAACCGGAAGCGTTCGGCGTCCTCAGGGCTGCGGCCGGGGGCCAGGTGCGCCTCAGTGACGTACGCCTTCTTGACATCCTCGCCTGGAACTCCAAGGGCGACGATCGCGTCCTGGGACCAGGTGAGTCTCGCTCCGACGGCGAAGGATCGACGGCTAGGCCCCCACCCCGGGACTCACGTCGGGGCCCGCGTCCGGGACTCCGTCACCGCAGGCGCGAGACTGCTGGAAGCAGAGGCGTGGAGCAGGCGGTGCTCCCTGCAGGCGAGAGCGGTCACGAGTGGCCGTGGCAAACGTCGACGAGCTTTCTGGAAGACGTTCTCGAGACCCATTACCGATGCGATCGGTGTGTCTGTCCACCCAGCTTCCGGGCGGGCGCTATCCTCTTTCTGGCTCACGAATGACAGCGACAAGCCCTGGCTAGCTGTCTGGCAACCTCCTCCGCGGAGGTGCCCCAGGTGACGAGCCGGTCATCCCATGACAACAGCGGATCTCCAGGGCGTGTGCTCATCGGGGTCCGACGGACCCCGAAGGAGTTTGCCTTGCCCTACAGCGATCCCCACCTGCCCGAGCCGCCCCGCCGCATGCAGCCGCTATCTTTGCCGTACGGGATCGGGGACCGAGCTGCTCGCGTCCGCATGCGTTGTGAGCAAGCAGCCATGTGGAACGGCGAGAACCGCGACTGGCAGGACGCGGTCGAGCGCCGGGGGGCTGAGCTCCGGACTGAGCAGGCCCGGCGCAGGGCCTTCTGGGCCGACTGGAAGGCGCAGCAGACGTTGGCGTGGGCTCAGCGACCTGCACGTCGGGGGACAACGGTCGCTGACCTCCCGCTCCTGCTCGAGCAGTGGGCGAGCCCGGGCAGAGCCCCGGCGTCGGTGTCGGCGTGCAAGAACGAACGGTACGAGTGGTCGTGTCCGTTGGAGCGCGAGCACGTCTGGTCCGCGACGGTCAAGGACCGGGCACAAAAGGGCTCCGCCTGTCCCTCCTGCCTACGGGTGGGGGCCCTCTCCGACGTCCCCGCGCTCGCTGGACAGTTGGCCGACCCCCGCGACGCGGGGCGAGCGCTTGGTTCCAACGAGCTGATCCTGTGGCGTCACCACACGTGGGCCGTGAACCCCGAGGACGGGCAATGGGTCCCATGGGCGCACGAGTTCACCGCCACCCCGAAAGACCGCTTCACACAAGCGCACGCCTGCCGTGTATGCGCCGGCTACCTCGTCGACGCCAGCACCAGCCTGCAAAGGTGGCACCCCTCGATCGCCGCCGAGCTCGTCGGCCCCGACCCCAACCTGCTGTCGTGCACGGACGCCCGGGCCGACCGCGTATGGCGGTGCCCCGACGGCCACGAGTACCCGGCCACGACCAACAACCGCGTCTACGGGACTGGCTGCCCCTGGTGCACATCGACAACATCACGCGCCCAGGCCCGTCTGGCTGCCGAACTCTCACACGTGGTGGGCATTCGCTACCCGAGTGCTCGCGACCCCCGACTCCCAGACGGCGTCCCCGACTTAGGGTCGATGCGCGTGCCTGCGCCAGAGGCGATGGCGACCCAATACCCCCGCCGGTACGCCTTCGAGGAGGTCGACATCCTCGTCGACCTGCCCAGTGGCTGCGTGGGCATCGAGTACGACGGCGAGGCCTACCACGGCACCATGTTCCGGGACCGGCGCCCAGAGGAGGAACGGAAAGAGGCCGTGCTGGGGCACCTTGGGATCCCGCTGGTTCGAGTGCGTGAGGGGAAGCTCCCCGCGATCAACGGGCCTTCCGTCGTATCAGTCCCGTCCTCCACCCGAACGCACCCATTCGACCTCACCGTCGCCGTCCTCGAGGCGATCGAGCACCTGGTGGGGGAGGAGGTTGCAGGCCTCGCCGACTACCGGGCAGCCGGCCTACCAGTAGGGGCTGCTGATGCCGAGCAGTACCTACAAGCAATCCGAAACACCAAGAAGCCGAGGCAGAAGCCCGAGCGCAGGCCGAGGCAGCCGAGGCGCCCGAAGGACCCCCTCCCGGTTGGGGGCAGGCAGGGGAAGCTTGTGGTTATCTCCGGCCCCACCCAGCAGGTTGGGCGGGAAGGGAAGGCAGACGCCTGGGTCTACGTCGTGCGCTGCGACTGCGGAACTGAACGCGCCCTCGGGCACTGGTACCTGCGCCACCAGAACCAGCAAACGTGCGGTTCCTGCCGAGCCTAGGCGCAATGAGCAGCGTTAGCTGGCCCCGACGCTCGCGCACCTTGACGCCGCCGAGCCCACCTGCCCCAGAAGGACTAGCATGCCCGGACACAGAATCGCGGAGCCTTCGCGGCGGTCGGCCCAAGGTGGCAAGGAAATGAGGAATCATGGAGGCCGGCACCGGGGATGACCCAGCGCGAGACATGGAGATGCCGACGAAGGAGGCCGCGGCTTACCTATCGGGCCCAGCGGGATCTACCCTCAGCGCGAAGTTCGTCAGGGACCTTCGTTACTTGGACATGGGCCCGGTGGTGGAGAAGCGCGGCAGCCGGCTGGTCTACCGCAAGGCAGCGCTCGACGCTTTCCTTCGCGAGCATGGTACGGACCCTCAGGTCTGGGTACAGGGCGTGTGGATGAAGGTGTCTGAGCAGTTGCGATGGATAGCGGAAGCCTCCGGGGACAAGGGCTTTGACCAACTGATCGACAAGGTGGACAAGCGTGGCCCCCAGGATGGCTGGGACCCTGACCAAGCGCGATAGCAGGAACCGTTCGGTGAGCCAGCGTCACGTCATGTCCGGGCTGTAATCGGCTTGGGAGCTCAGCGGGTACCCGCGCGCAGTCCAGAGAGTCCCACGAGGAGCGGTAGGCCACGGACCGCGACGGCGTCCCAATGCGGCGAGAGGAGGCTGCCACGCTAACGGCCTCGAAGCGAGGCATGGCCCACCGCGGTTGGTGCGCCATCCGGCATCGATCTCGGGGAGCCGTACCTTCTTTAGTCGGCGATTGACCCGTCAGGCACACTTCTGGCGTGAGCTCGACGCATGTAGGCATAGTCCGCGGCACAATTCACGCTGCTCGACGGCCAGTCGTGGTGTCATAGCTGCCTGGACTCAAGGGGGTCTGCTGCACGAACGGGTGACAGTTTCGGTTAGGCCACCTAGGTGGCGGTTGTCGTCATGACCAAGTCGTATTCGACCGGGGTCAACCGCCCGAGACGGGGCTGTCTCCAACGGCGGTGGTAGGTGCGTTCGATCCAGGTAACGATCGCGATCCGCAACTGCTCGCCGGTCGCCCAGGCCCGACGGTTCAGGACGTTCTTCTGCAGCAGCGCGAAGAACGACTCCATGGCCGCGTTGTCGCCAGCCGCCCCGACGCGGCCCATCGAGCCGACCATGCCGTGACGGTGGAGCTGGTGGACGAGCTTCCTGGAACGGAACTGCGACCCGCGGTCGGTGCGTAGGACGCAGCCGGTCACGTCGGCGCCGTCAGCGTGGCGGCGGGCGACGGCGTTGTTCAGGGCCGCGACGGCGAGGGAGTACTTCATCCGTGAGTCGATGGAGAAGCGTCACGGGGCGCCAAGGACTAGCGCCCTGCCAACGCCGTCGCCGAGCAGTTGCCTGCTAGCCTCCGCAGCATGTCGGAATCAGGGGACTCCGCAGTCAACGATGACCTCTCGGCCACTGAGGTAGACGGGGGCGGCTCCGACGCGCCCGGTGACGATGAGTGGTACGCAGAGCTCAAGCTTGAGGGGGAGCGGTTCAACGCGCGTGGGCTGCCCAGCGAATCGGCCGTGGAGGTTGACTATTACCGTGATGCTCTTTTTGAGGTCGCGAGGCAGATCTACCTTGACCGGCATCCCGACAAGTCGAATGCTCCGGGAGGCTTCAACGAGGCCTTCGACCTCCGGCTCGTCAGAGTCGATCGGGGCAGCGCTCGAACGCGCGTGCGGCTGAATCGCGGTGACCGGTTCCAGTCCGCCAGCTACGACGAGTGGTTCGCCATTTACGAGGAGGCGGCCGACTCGTTTCAACAGCTCATGGCCTCGGTCAAGTCGGACCGGATCGTTCCTGCGGGGGTCACCCCTCGTCAACGCCGGACATTCCGCAAGATCGGGTCCACGCTCAAGGCGGACGAAACGGTCACCGTCGGTTCGACTGACGGCACTGCAGTCGCCGAGCTCGACGAGTCCGTCCGAGTCACTCTTGCCGCTATAGATGAGGTTGTCGCACCGACACCGGAGGCTGTGTCGGTGGTCGGCGTCATAGTCGAATTCGACAGCGTTGCGCAGACGTTCCAGCTGAGGCGTGACATCGATGATGGGCGTGTGCGATGCCACTTTGGCTCATACATTCCCGGACTTGCCAAGACAGTTCGTCGGGTCATGGCCGAAGATGGAGTGACCGCTCCGGACGTCAGCGTCACGGGCTTGGGCACGCCACAGGACGACGGCACGATCTCCGTATTAGCGGACGTGTCGGAGATCGAAATTGTCCGACCTTGGACGGAGAAACGGTTGTTCCGAAAGCTTGCCGCGATTGCGGCCCTAGAGCCGGACTGGCTTGGGCCGGGTAGTCAAGCTGTGCCCGAGGACGTCATCCGTCACTTCGAGGAAGTCGTCACCGCACTGTCCTTAGTCGATGTCCACGTCGGGGTCGCGGCGACAGCGGACGGCCATCTGGCGTTGGAGTGGAAGCGCGAAGCTGTCGAGTTCCTAGCCGAGATCGAGCCAGCCGACCGACTCTACCTTTGCGTCGACGATCGTGGATCGGGCGAGCTACTCGACGCCGAGCTCGACTGGGATGCAGCAGTAATCACTAACTTTGCGCAGGGGGACACGAGCTATGTCAGGTAGCCATGCGAAGCCGCCACTGAAGCTGGACGACCTGGATGAGGTGTTGCTCCGACAGATCCATCCGGTCCACCTCGACGAGGAAACCGTCGTGCAGAGTGTCGCGTTCACACCAAGCCGTAATCACCACGGGCTGCTCTCAACGCTTCGCGAGCGTGTCGGGCCTGACGAAGCCTGCCGTCGCCATAAAGATGCGGGGCTGGCATCCGCTGGTACATGGGGCGTCTCTGTCGCCGAAGCTGACGAGAGCTCGCTGCCCTGCCTCGACGATGAGCACCTGCCCGATTCTCCCCCCGACCATGCCTCAATCGACTTCTCGGCGCTGAGTCGCAAGGGTGCAGTTCGAGCTGCAAAGCTCCTACGCGACGCCGCAATAGCTCGTGGTTGCCTTCATCAGGCAGAGGACGCTGGCTAGTCATTCCCCGGGGACTTGCGGCTTATGCCGCGATCTTGAGCTCGAAGACCTCCTCGCGCGTGATCGCGCGTTCGCGTGGTGGGACATGAGCTGCGAGGCAGGTGAGGGGCGTTGTCTTCCCGGCCTGCAGTCCGCCGGCCACCAGGACGTGAGCCCGCTGCCCACCGCCGCATCGAGGAAGGTCGCGGCCAGCCTCATCATCGTGCCGAGACGCACGAGGTCCTCGAGATGGTCCGTGTCACGACGAACCTGCGGATGTTGACTGGCCAGTGTGCGAGCCTGATGTGGGAAATGACGACATGCCACCGGGAGCCGTCAGGCAGGGGTGCCTCGACGAACGGGCTGCTCAGATAGACCCGGCGTCCACTGCTCTTCAGCATGCGTTCGACGAGGTCGCGCACGTCGTCGGCGGTGAGTGTGGTCCGTCTGAGCCCGGCGATCCCATCGTGAGGCACGAGGATCTTCCCGGGCTCCCCGCTCGAGTTGATCAGTCTCGTCTGCTCGGGGAGTTGCACCTACTTCATCTGGCGGCAGCCCCGTTCGGACACGCCCTTGCTGGGCGACATGAGCCGCGCGCAATAACTTCCTTGGATTCTTGGGGGACGTTGCATCGTCGCAGTTCAGGAGGATGTACCCCCGGTGCCGGTAACAAGTACCCCGTCTCGGATCCGCAATTTGGGTGACGTCAACGGGGACGTCTGAGAGCGACCTTCCTGCCGTGTCTACACGGCGGAAGGAGTTCATGATGAGTGTCGCGACGCAGCTGGGTCTGGGTGACCCGGAGAGTCATGCGCTAGCCACGGCCAGGTCCCGGTGGCCCGTCTGGGTGTCGGTCCGTCCGGTGCTGGGTGTGGTGGATGACCTGCTGGAGCTGCCGGCGTGGTTGCGGCGGGCCGAGCGCGATGACGCCGACAAGGTCCTGTTGGCGTTGGCGGAGCTGTCCTCGCCGGAGGGTGGTGATGACGTTGCCGCGACCGGGGCTCTGGCGTGGGTCCTGCTGCCCGGGGTGAGTCTGCTGGCGTCCCGGATGTTCACGCTTGCCCCGCGGATCGACCAGATGCTGGCGGCCGCGTTGTGGATGGAGGCGCGGACCTTCCGGTGGCAGCGGGGGCATCGGGTCGCGGCGAACATCTTGATGAACACCCGCAAGGCCGTGATGCGAGACCTCGGCGTTGGGGTGGCGGCGGATCCGACATGGTCGCGGACCATCCCCGTCGCGCCGTCCGAGAGGATCTGGGAGTTCATACCGGCGGAGTCCTGCAACGTTTCCGAGACCTCGGTGCAAGAGATGCTGGTCGAGCTGCTGGACTCGGCGTGCGCTGCCGGCGTCATCACCGACGATGACCGGTTCCTGCTGGTTGACGTGGCGCAGACCGCCGACCGGCAGCAGACCGTGAGGTCGGGGCGTGGCCACGCGGGGCTGCTCGGCAACGACGTCTCGGCCGAGGTCGCCAAGCGGCAGGGAGTCGCCGCCATCACCGTGCGCCGGCGCACGAGCCGAGCCATCCGAGCACTGCGTGGGGGCGTCACGGCAGTGAGGGTCCCGGCGTGACCGGTGACCGCCTGCCGGAACGCGCGGGCTTTAGGCGGCGAGGTGATGACAGTGACCGTGCAAGAGACAGAAACCGAGACAGAACCAAGAGACGTCGAGCACCTGATGGACCTCGCCAGCACGGAGATGGCGACGCTCGACGAGCTCGCTGCGTGTGTCGAGCGGCTGCACGAGGTGCAACGAGCCAAGGTGGCGCTCTCACACCTCGACTCAGGCGAACTTCGGCGAGCCCTCGACGCGCGCCGCATGACGTTCGATCGGGGACCGTCGTGAGCACCGCCCTCGCGCGCCCGGCGGTCAGCACGGACGAGCTCAAGCAAGCCTGGCTGGCTGTTCAGGCGGGGCAGTTCCGCAGCGGCAGCCGCCACTGCGGGGGCTCACCGGGCGGCGCCAGGTCTGGGCCCCAGGGTATGTGGGAGCCGGCCGAGCCGGTCCTCCCCGTTGTCGGCTGCCACGGCGGCGCCGGCGCCACTACCCTCGCCGTCGCGGTGGCGTCAGGTTCGGGGACCGCGCGGGTCATCGAGTGCGCCAGCGCCACCGCCTCGGGCCTGGCTGCGGCAGCCACCGCCGAGCTCGGTGACAGCAACGGCTGGTCGCGAGGCAGCCGTGACCAAGTGGTGCTCGAGCGCGCGACCGCGACGGTGACCGGGCCTGAGGACGTGCCACTTCCGATCACGCCGACACGACCGATGGGGCTCAGCGTCCTGGATCTCTCGTGGGAGCTCGGCCAGTTGCTGGCCGGGTCGACCTGGCTGGCCGAGCACGTGCGGAACGCGCCCACGATCATTGCGGTCACCTCTGCAACCGTGCCGGGCCTCCGGCGGCTCGAGGGGGTCGTCGCCCTGCTCCAAGGCATTGTCGTCGTGGCCGGTGTGGTGGGTCCTCGGCGCTCGCGGTGGCCGCGCGGGCTCACGGCAACCGTGGGTCCGCGGACGCGGGATCTGGACCGGTGCGGCCGGCTCGTCGACATCCCGACCGACGCGGCGCTGGCCGCTCGAGGACTCGACTCCCAGCCCCTCCCGCCGGCGCTGCTGAGCGCGGCGGCCACCCTGCGTCGGCTCGCCAGGGCCGACATCGACGAGAAGGACCTCCCATCATGAACGCCACCACCCCCCAGTACGCATCGGCTGCGTATGCCGCCCTGCCGCACGTGGTGTGCCCGGTGGCCCCGCCGGGTGCCCAGGTCTACGCCGACCAGCTCATGGGCTACGTCCTGTGGGGCGTCGGGATCCTCTTCACCCTCGGGATCGTCGTGGGCATCGGCGCCGTCGTCGGCGGCCGCATCTTCGGCATGCCCCACGCGAGCAAAGCGGGCGTCGTCGGCCTGGCGATGGTGTTCGTGGCCGTCATCGGCTACCTCATCCTCCCGGGGATCGTCAGCGCCATGACCGGCAACGGTTGCGTCTGATGCGACCCACCCTCCGACCTACCGATCGATCCGCTGCTCGCCGCGACGGCTCCGCCGGCACCGGGTGGGGTCGGCGGCGCCTGGTGACCATTCTCGCGGGCGGTGTGCTGGCTGCGCTCGTCCTCCTGGTCGGCTTGGGTCTCGCCGTCTACTACGCCCTCGGCTCCATGGGCACCTCCACAGCCTCATCCCCAGCGGCCACCGGGGGGACGCACGAAGCCGAGATCCTGGGCGACGCCGGTCGCGGCCTACCAGCGGGCGCCGTGAGAGGTCAGGCGTACCGCGACAACACCGCCACCGCACCCATGCTCAAGGTCGACCCGGACAGTGCCCGCCGAGGCGTCCCCTCAGCCCAACCGGCCCCGACGCTGCTCGTGCCGGCGGCGACGCGAACCGGCCCGGCGGGCGTCCCGACCGGCTTCCCGAAGACCCCGGCGGGGGCGGTGGCCCAGCTCGCCGCGATCGACGCCACCGTCCTGCAAGGCATGTCCATCCCGCAGGTCAACGATGTCCACCACGGCTGGACCCTCGTCGGGGCGGTCGGGGTGGCTTCATGGCCGCTCACCCAGAACGTCCAAGCCTTCCTCGCCGCCGCCAGACAAGGCCAGAGCACGGAACCCGGAGTGACGGTCACCGTCACCCCGGCCGCGGGGATGGTCAAGGGCGTCGACGGCGACGACTGGGTCCTCGCCTGCGTCCTGCTCGACGTGCAGGCCGTGATCACGACCGACGCGCAGATCGCCTACGGCCACTGCGAACGCATGCAATGGACGGCGCAGCCCGAGTCCAACCTCACCGGCGGAGCCCGGCGACAGGCGGTGAACGGTGGCCGGTGGATGATCGCGCCCGGACCGAGCCCGGCCCCGGCGCCGTCCACGTGGCCGGGCACCGACCTGGCCCTCCGGGCGGGGTGGCGGACCTGGGTCGACGCCGCAGGAACGGGTACCACACCCGACTCGGGTGCGGCCGCCGGAAGCGCGGGGTCCTGAGCATGCTCAACCCGTTCTCTTACCTGGCGTCGGCGGCCGGCAAGGTCGTCGCCGACGGTTGGACGGCCGCGATGCTCGGCCTGTGGAACGCTGGCCTGTGGTTGCTCAGGCTCGTACTGGGCATCGTCGACGACTTCACCACCCCGGACCTGAGCGAGGGCGGGCCGGCCGGGCCGCTTTACCGGGTGACGTTCTGGATCGGGCTGACCCTCATGCTGGTCCTCACGGTGGCGCAGCTCGGGGTCGCCGCCTTCCGCCGAGACGGCCGCTCCGTGGGACAGGTGCTCATCGGCACAGGCCAGTTCCTGCTCGTGTGGGTCGCATGGATCGGCTACGGCATCGCCGTCCTCGCCGCGTGCGGCGGCCTGACCAAGGCCCTGATGACCACGCTGCTGCACGTCGACACCTGGGCGCAGTTCAGGCCGCTGGGCACCCCGGTCTCCACCGCCGACATCTCCGACGGCACGGTCGCCACCGTCCTCGGGCTGATGGGCATCGTCCTGGTCTTCGCCGCGATCGGGCACCTGCTCGTCCTGCTGACCCGCGCCGGTGCGCTCATGGTGCTGGCCGCGACGACACCGATCTCCGCAGCCGGCTTGTCCTACGACTTCGGACGTAGCTGGTTCTGGAAGAGCTTCCGCTGGTTCCACGCCGCCGCGTTCACCCCGGTCCTGATGGTCCTCGTCCTCGGCGTGGGGGTGCAGATGACCTCCGGGGTCGCCACCGGGATGACCGACGACCTGCAGAAGGCCATCGGCACCGCGGTGCCCGGCGTGATCCTCATCTGCATCGGCTGCGCGAGCCCGCTCGCCCTGTTCAAGCTGCTCGCCTTCACCGACCCGGGCACCTCCTCCGGTGCCGCCCTGCGCGCCGGGATGGCCGCCCAGGGCGGCCTGAGCGGAGTCCTCGGTGGCAAAAGCAGTGCCGGGGACTCCACCTCTACGGCCGCGTCGAGCACCGACGAGCACGGACGCTCCCAGGCCGAGGGCGCCGGGGAGAGCTCCACCAACAGCCGGTTCGGTGGCCTCGCAGCGGCAGGTCTGGGTCTGGTCGCGACGGTCGGCGCCCGGGGTGCCGCGGTGGGCGCGGACCTGACCAACCAGATGGGTGTCGGGGACTCCAGCTACGTCCCGGACTTCAGCTCAGACCGGCGAAACAGCCGCCAGCGCAACCAGCGACGCGACGACGACAACCCGGAGATCAACGGCGCCGACCGCACCGGACCTGACGGCAACAGCGGCAGCAGTGGAGGCAGCGGCGGCGGGCAGCCCTCGTTCCCGAACACGCCGACGATGCCCACCACGCCGTCGGGGACCGACCCCGGCGCGACAGGGATGTCGGGAGGCGGTGGGGGCAGCGCCGTACCCGCAGGTGCCGGAGGCGGCGCTGCGGGCGCTGGGGGAGCGGGCGCCGGCGGGGGAGCTGCCGCGGGCGCCGTGCCCGCCGTGCCCGCCGTGCCGGCATAGGAGAGAGGAGCACGTCATGGGAGTCATCTACTCCGACTACTCGCGGGCCCGGATCGGGTGGTTCTTCGGACTGTCCGGCTGGCAGCTGACCACGGTCGCGCTGACCTTCCTGCCGATCGCGTGGGCGATGCAGCAGGCGGCGTGGACGTCGGTGGCCCTGTTCACGCTCTTGTGGGCGTTCGTCGTACTCGTCACAGTGACGCCGGTCCGTGGACGGTCGGCAGTGGGCTGGGTCCTCGCGTCCCTGTCGTTCGCGGCCGGTGGCCTCACTGGGTGGACCCGGTTCCGGTCGAAAGCCTCCACCGGAGAAGTGGACTCGCTCGAGGAGCCGGACCTGCCCGGGGTGCTGCAGGGCGTCCGGATCCACGACGGCCCCCCGCGCGGGGCCACGTGCACCCGGACCGCGATCATCCAGGACCACCGCTGCCGGACGTGGGCACTGACCGCGTCGGTGATCCACCCCGGCATCGGCCTGGCCGAGCTCGACCAGCGCGAACAACTCGGCGCAGGGCTGGGAGAGCTGCTCGACCTCGCAGCCCGGACCGAGCTGATCGACGCGGTCGTGTTCCTGGTGCGGACCGTCCCGGAGGACGGTGCTGAACGCGACCAGTGGATCACCCGGCACCGCCGGCCCACCGGGCCCCAAGTCGCTCGGCTCGTCAACGACGAGCTGCAGGCGAACCTCACCCGGGCCAGCGTCCGCACCGAGGCGTTCGTCACCATCGTCGTCCCCGAGGGGCGGCTCGCCCGGGAGGCCAAGGAATCTGGCGGCGGCCTCGACGGCCGCGCCCGGGTGCTCTACAGCCTCGCCGACGAGGTCGAGGCGCAGCTGCGTGGCGGGATGGGGATGACCAGCGTGGCCTGGCTGACCAGCCCCGAGCTGGCGCTGGCCTGCCGCACCGGCTTCGCGCCCGGTGACCGGGCCGGGATCGTCGACGCCCTCGCCGGCCGCGCCACCACCGACAGCGCCGACATCCGCGACACCACCGACGCGGCCAGCGACGCGTCTCAGCGCAGCCCGGAGATCAACGCGGGGATCAACGCGGATGTGCCGTGGGCGATGGCCGGGCCATCCGGCGCGGACCCGGCCGTGCGGCACTACAGCCACGATGCGTGGAACTCGATCTCCTCGACGGTGAAGCTGCCCGTCAGGGGCGCCGCGATGGGAGCCCTCGCGCCAGCGCTGACCCCGACCGCGCCGGGGGAGCGGCGCTCCTTCATGGTCTGCTATCCGATCCTGAGCGCGTCGGTCGCGAACCGGCAGAGCGCCACGAGCGAGTGGGCCGCTGACATCGGTGACGAGCTGCGGCACCGGGCCAAGGTGAAGAAGCGGGCCAAGGCCAACCAGGAGAGCGAGACGGTCCGTCGCCTCGACGCGAAGCTCGCCCGCGGCAACAGCCTCACCCGCCCGTATGCCGTCGTGACCGTCACCGTCCCCAAGACCGCCAGGGTCTCGGCGTTCGGGCGCGACCTCGACGCGTCCGTGCGCCGGGCCGGGTTCGCACCCCTGCGGCTGGACCTCGCCCAGGACGTCGCGTTCGCCGCGTCGAGCGTCCCGCTCGGGGTCAGCCTCACCCGCCAGGCCGATTGAGAGCCCGACTGACATGCGCCCTGCACGCACCAACCTCACGAACGGTCCCCGGCACGGTCGAGTGCTCGCTGGGAGAGACGGTCGGGACATATCCCGGCTCCTGTCGGACTTCGGGCACGAGCTTCCCTCCGTCCCGCCCACCCTGCACCGACCCAGGGACTCCCGGCTGTTCCGGCACGTCCCGCGGCGCGGGGCACGCCGACCCGGCCGGGGCTGGGCGTCGGGGTCAGCGCCGGTTTCGGCGTGGCGGATGACCTCCGAGCAGGCCCCGGTGCTGTGGCCCTTCATCTCCACCCCCGGCTTGCCGCCGACCGGGGCGCAGATGGGGATCGACCTGCTCTCCGGCGGGTCGTTCTACGCCGACCCGCTCGGCTGGGTCCTCGACGACACGGTCCCGGTGACCAACCCCAACATCTTCAGCCTCGGCAAACCCGGCAGAGGCAAATCCGCGACAACGAAAGCGTTCTGCCTGCGAATGATGGACTTCGGCTACCGGGTCCTCGTCCTGGGCGACCCGAAGGACGAGTACGAGCCGCTCTGCCGGGCCCTCGGCGTGCAGCCGTTCGCGATCGGCCACGGAATGCCCACGCGCATCAACCCGCTCGCGTTCGGGCCGCTCATCGCCGGCTGGGACCAGCTCAGCGCGGAGCAGGCCCAGGGCCGCGCTGCGATCGTCTTCGCCCGCTGGCTCACCCTCGTCCGTGGCCTCGTCGGCTCCCAACGCGTCGGCGAACACCGGGTGCAGTTCGGACCCACCGACGAGGTCGTCGTCAAGGCCGCCCTGGCGCACCTGACCGGCTACGCCCACGGCAACACCCGGATGCGGGAGACCACCATCCCGCACCTGTGGCGCCTGCTCGACACACCAACCAGCGAGCTCATCGCACAGTGCCGGTACGCCGACGAACGCCACTTCCTCGACGACACCCGGACGCTGCGGGACGCCCTCGGCCAGCTCGTCTCCGGGGCTCTGGCCGGCCTGTTCGATGACCACACCAGCATCGACGTCGACTGGGCCGCGCCGATCCAGTCGCTGAGCCTGTCCCGGCTCGAGCCCCTCGGCGACGGGGCCGTCGGGATCGCCCTGACGTGCCTGAACTCGTGGGGCCGTGGGATGCGGGAGCTCGCTGCCCCCGGGGACGCGCGGGTCGTGGTCCGCGACGAGTCGTGGAAGCAGCTACGGCTCGGGCCGGAGGCGGTCAAGAGCTTCGACGCGGATCTGCGCCTGTCTCGACGCGACGGCGACGTCCAGTTCGCGATCGCTCACAAACCCTCGGACCTGCTCTCCGCCGGAGACAGCGGCTCGCAGGCCGTCGCGATCGCCAAGGACCTGCTGCACCTGGCCGACATCAAGATCCTGCACGGGCAGGACCGCGCCGTCGGAGCCGAGCTCGAGACGATGCTCGGCCTCGGCCCGATCGCCCGCGACCTCGTCACCGGCTGGGCGATGCAGGGCAAGGGCCGCGCCTTGTGGTGCGTCGGCGACCAGCACTACAAGGTCGTCACCGTCCTGCACCCGCTCGAACGGCAGCTCACGTTCACCAACCAAGCCCTCGAGACTGCGCGCTGAAAGACGCTGGCGATGAGGAGGATTGCCGTCATCATGCTGCCGCTGGTCCTGCTGGCGTGCATCCCCATCGCGGCCGCGGTGCTGGTGATAACGGTCGCCGGTCCGGCAGCGGGGGAGCAGCTGCGTACCGTCGCGTGCGGGGCCGCGGTCCCTGCAACAGGGGAGTGGCGGCCGCCGTTCACCCAGCCCTACACGGTCAGCCGGCGCGGGTTCGGGCGCGAGTTCCACCCGATCTACCTGCGCTGGGAGCACCACTCCGGCCAGGACCTCGTCTCCCAGCCCGGACCGGGCCCGGTCGTCGCCATCGGACCCGGCAGGGTCCGCTTCGCCGGGGTCTCCCGGAACGGCTACGGCAACTACGTCGACGTCACGCACGCCGGCGACGTCACCAGCCGGTACGCCCACCTCGCCCGGATCGACGTCCGAGCCGGACAGCCCGTCACGGCGGGGGAGCGGCTCGGGTTCGAGGGCAGTACCGGCACCAGCACCGGCAACCACCTACACCTCGAGATCCTCCTGCACGGGGTCGCGACCGACCCCGTCCCGTGGATGCTCGCGCACGGCGCACCCCTCAACGGCCGCGCCGTCACGTCGGGCACATCAGCGGCAACCGGGTCCGGTGGCGGCACGGCCACGGGCGGAGCGGCCACTGGGGGAGCGGGCACTGGGGGAGCGGGAGACACCGGAGCGGCGGCGGGGTCTACGGCGGGGGGGATGGAGGGCGGGATCGGGTTCCCGCTTCCCGCGCCCGGCGACCCTCGGCAGGCCTCCCTGCGCAACCCGCCGCTGCCAATACCCGTCCGCGTCAAGGCGCTCTACGAGGCGGCGGCCGCGAGGTACGCGATCCCGTGGACGCTGCTCGCCGGCATCGGCATGGAGGAGACCGGTCACGGCCGCGTAGCCGCCACCTCGAGCGCCGGCGCCGAAGGGCTCATGCAGTTTTTGCCGGCCACGTTCGCGGCGGTGGGCGTCGACGGCGACCGCGATGGACGCGCCGACATCCGCAACGACGCCGACAGCATCACCTCCGCTGCGAACTACCTCGTGCGCTCCGGTGCCACCGACGGCCCCAACGGCGTCACCAAGGCGCTGTACGCGTACAACCACGCCGCCCGATACGTCGACGACGTCCTGCACTACGCCCACGCGTACGGCGGCGGGATCGTCCTCGGCGACCCGAGCGGCTGCGACGCCCCTGCCCTCACCGGCGGCGGCGGTGACCGCACCCTGCCGCCGCTGACCAGCGACCGGGTGCGGCAGCTCCTGCAATGGGCCGGAAGCCAGACCGGGGACGCATACGTCATGGGCGCGAACGGCCCCGACGCGTGGGACTGTTCCTCCCTCGTCCAGACGGCGTTCTCGCGGATCGGGGTCAGCATGCCCCGCACAGCCGGAGCGCAGCGGGCCTGGCTGGCCAAAGGCGACGGCTTCCGCGTCCAGCCGGGGACGGAGCGGCCCGGCGACGTCGTCTTCTGGGACTCCTACCTCGGCCCGTCACGGATCGGGCACGTGATGCTCGTGTGGGACCCCGCGACCCGGACCACCATCGAGGCCCGGTCGAGATCGCTCGGGGTCGGGCACTTCTCCTACGCCAGCGGGCGCAGCCACCACATCTTCGAGATCTGGCGCGCCGGCAACATGGCCGACCAGCCGACCGTGACCCGGTCACCCGAATGAGCGACATCCCCGCCGAACCTGCCGACTACCCCAGGCAGCCCGCACCGTGGCAGCTGTCCTGCGACACGGCGCCGGATGCCGTCCCGGCGGGCGCTGACGGGGGTGCTGGTGAGGCTGTCACGGAGGCCGACCCTGCCCTGCGGGAACTCGACCCTTCCGACCCGGCGTTCCACTGGCACAGCACCGTCCGGGCTCGCGGCTGGGAGCAGCCCACCCTCGACGGCAGCAACGGCGGGCAGGACCCGGCGGCCTGGCTGTGGCGCCACCAACAGCTCCAGGAAGCACCAGGACGAGCCGCCACCACGCAGGAACGGCAGGGTCGGCGGCGGTGAACGCCGACGGCGGTCCGTGCGGCTTTGGTCGGTGAGGGAGGCCCATCATGCAGCAGTCACGACGCTCGAACCCGTACCCGTTCACGTGGGAGATCCCGCTGATGCTCGCTGTCACGGTGCTGTTGCTGCTCCTGCTCGGGGCGCAGACCGGCCGCGCAGCCGCGAACCTCGCCGCCGGCTCGGGCGTGTCGTTCCCACCGAGAGACGCGCTGCTCACCAGCGCGCCCGGGATCCTCGCCGGCGACGCCAGCGCCGGGCTACCGACGAACACGGGCACGGCGGGCAGGGCGCGTCGGGCGTCACCGGCCGCGGTGCGGGCCTGGGTGGCTGGGACTGAGCTCGTGGTCCTGGCTGTGCTGGGCTGGGCCGGCAGGGACATCTGGCTGCGATGGGGACCGCACCGCATCCACGGGATGGCCAGCAAGGCGCAGGCGCAGAAGCTGCTCGGGCGTCGCCGGCTGCACCGTGTCCGGTCCATCATCCGTCCCGACCTCTACGGCAAGGAGCGACCCTGATGGCGACCGCGACCACGCCAATGCCGTCTGCGTCACGGTCTCGGTCGCGGTCCTCGTCTAGGGCGCGGTTCGAGCCGACTGACGTGGGGTGGCGGCTCGGGACGTCTTCCCAGCCGCGTGGCGGGCAGCTGTGGGTGCCGTGGGACCGCACCGCAGGGGTCATCGGCCCGCAGGGCAGCGGCAAGACCCTGGACGCGTTGATCCCCGCGTTGCTGCAGGCGCCCGGCGCGGCGCTCGTCACGTTGACGAAGCTCGATGACCTGCTTTTGAGCCTGACGGCGCGCTCTGCGGGGGAGCGGCCCTGTGTCGTGCTCGATCCGTTCGGCGCCGCCACCGGGCTGCCCGAGCTGGTCTGGGACCCGATCGACGGGTGCGTGGACCCGATGCTGGCCGAGCGGCGCGCGAAGGCGTTCACCGCCGGCAGCGTCAAAGGCGCCGTCGCGGGCGGGCACGGCGACGACGCGGCACGGTTCTACGCGGCCGAGGCCGCGAAGGTCCTGCAGGCCTACTTCCACGCGGCCGCCCTGACGGGCCGCACCCTGCAGGACGTGCTGCGCTGGGTTGCGAACCCGCTCAGCGCCACCGACCCGACCGAGATCCTGCGCGAGCACCCGCACGCCGCGCCGTTCTGGCACGGTCTGCTGTTCGGGGCGCTCCGCGGAGACGACCGAACCGCCGGGAACACGATCACCACGGTGCAGCAGACGATGAGCCTGTTCTTCCAGGAGCCCATCAGGCGCCGGTGCGTCCCGGGCCCCGGACGGCCCGCCACTGACGTCGCCGACGTCATCGCACGGCGTGGCACCATCTACCTGCTCGGGAGGGAGGACCCGTACGCCAGCGCGTCGCCGTTGATGACGGCCGTCGCCGAGCACGTGCTCGACACGGCCCTCGCCGCCGCGAACAAGTCGCGGTGGGGGCGGCTCTGCCCGCCGATGCTCGCCTGCCTGGACGAGCTGCCCTCCACCGCGCCGCTGCCCACGCTGCGTACCCGGATGGCCAACGAGCGCGCCCTCGGAATCTCCTTCATCTGGGCCGCGCAGACTCGCCCGCAGCTCTCCTCCATCTTCGGCGACCAGGAAGCCCGGACGCTGCTGGGGCTGACGAACAACCTGATCCTCTTTGGCGGGTCCAAGGACGTCGCGTTCAACCATGAGATCAGCGACCTCCTAGGACCGGTCAGAGTCGCCCGCACCAGCTGGCAGAGCGGGCAACGCGGTGGGCGGAACGTCGCCGGGGAGGACATCCCCATCCTCACCGGAGCCGAGGTCCGTCAGCTCAAGGAACGGCACGCGCTCGTCGTCGCCGAGAACGGCAAACCGATCATCGCCGCCCTGCGCCGGTGCATCGACGGGCGGCACGGGCGCCAGCTGCTCGCCGAACAATCCGGCACCCGCGCCAGACTGGGGGAGCAGCGCCGGCTGGTGGTCTCCTCACAGGCGCGCTCGACCGCTGCCCTTGTCGAGGCGCGACGGCACGGCCTGTCCAGCGGCACGATCACCGGACCGGACCGCGGGTTGTCGCCATGAGCGCCAACTCGAAGCCGAGCTACTTGGGGGCGTTCATGGTCCGGCCGTTCCCGGAGCCCGGCCGGGCACTGAGGCACTGTTACCGCGAGCTGCACATCGCCGCCAACGGCACAGCCGAGCAGAGGAAAGCCCTCGGTGACCTGCGCATGCTGCCCCGCCCTTGGGACCCCAGCAGCATCCGAGAGCCACAGTTGCGGCGCGAGCTCTGGACGTGGCTGGACCTGGTCGTCTCCTGGCTCAACGCCGAGTACGTCTGGGACGTCGTCGGCATCATCCCACCCTGCTGGCCACGTCACCCCCACCTCGTCCACGAGATCGCCGTGCTGGCAGACCAACGTCGCAGCGCCGGTCTGGGCTTCAACAGCGACGCACTCGAGGAATGGCACCGCTACGCCCTCCCCGCGTTCACCGAACGGGGCCGGACCCGACTGAAGGACCACTGCGAAGAAGGCCACAGCGACTGGCCAGCACGGGCACGCTACAGCCGCCACGGCGCCGACCCGGCAGTCCAGCAACGCGACACCGTCTTCGCCCACGACGAAGCCCTGATGAAGCCCAGAGGCCGAGACGCCAGCGAGTCCCTCCGGCTGCACCTCATCGACACCGGAAACCTCAATCCAGACGTGGTCGATCTCGAGACCGGCGAGATCCTCGACTGCGGCAACGAATGAACCAGAAACCCGAAGCAAAGACCTGAGGCGCCGGGGTCTCGTGGCCGTGGTCATGGGGGTGCGTCCGGCTTGATCTGGCTCTGGTGGTAGGTGTGCTCGTACTCCGCGGGTGGCCCCATCCGATGCTCGAGTGGAGCCGTGTGGTGTTGAACCACGAGACCCAGCCGCTGGTCGCGAACTCGACAGCGGTGATCGTCTTCAAGGGTCCATGGTGGAGGACGGTCGCGGCGATGCACTCGGTCTTGTACAGCCCGATCGTGCCTTCCATGAGGGC
Source organism: Terrabacter sp. Ter38 (assembly GCF_024519435.1). Lineage (GTDB taxonomy): Bacteria > Actinomycetota > Actinomycetes > Actinomycetales > Dermatophilaceae > Terrabacter. The sequence continues at coordinate 23,865 of NZ_JALJRZ010000001.1, read as the reverse complement.
GTTGACGCTCCTATAGCCGTCAAGCGGCGGCTTCGAGGGGTCGTGGGGTGGTGCGTAGGGGTCGCATCGCGGCCCAGAGCTCCCCGGCGAGGGGCCGCTTGAGGCTGCGGATGATCTCGGCCTTGGTCTTGCCCTCGGCGGTACGACGGCCGACCTAGGCCTTGGTCGCCTCATGGTGCCGCATCCGCACAATGACCACGCGATACAGGACTGCGTTGGCTTGACGATGGCCGCCCCGGTTGATGTGGTGGCGAGTCGTCAGCCCCGATGAAGCGGGGATCGGCGCGACGCCGCACAGACGAGCGAACACCGGCTCGGACCAGATCCGGTCGGGGTTGTCGCTGGCGACGATGCGCATCTCCGCGACCGTGTCGGGGCCGACGGCGAAGGCGGCGGCGAGGTCGGGCGCGGCTGCTGCGGTGAGGCTTGTCAGGAGTCTCTCGTGGGCGGTGGGCATGAGCTAGGTCACCGTCGTACACCCTCCCGTCCTGGCGAGCGTGTTCCGGCGCAGCTCCCGGCTCACCGTCGAGGCGGACCTGCCGGCCGGCGCGCGGCCTCCCGAACCGACAAGCCTCTGCCCCGCAGGGTACTGATCTGCTGGCGCTCCAACAGCGACAGGTACCCCAGGCCGCGCTCGGACTCCGGCAGTCGCAGCTGTGGCAGACCGCCGCGCTCGGCCCGCCACCGGTATCCGGTCTTCCGGGCGATCCCGACACGTCCACACGCCGCGACCGTGCCCACCCCGCACATGATCGGCCTCCAGTACTCGTCCTCTCCCGCCAGCTGCCGCTTGCGGCCTCGTCATCCCATCTGCATGCCCCTCTATTACCCGAGCGTTGCGACAAGACCTAGAACCCAAGTGCCTCCAGGGGGTCAGTTTTCGACTGCCGTTGACAACTCTCCGCATCGCTCGGCATCGAGCCCATGACCTGGACGGTCACGGTCATGGGTGACGACGCTTCCACCCGAGCCTTTCGGCGTGGCGGGCAAGTTGCACCATCAATCCGATAGGCCCCGGCGGGATCGATCGCTCGAGGGCCTCGCATCCGTTTGGGGCGCTGCCTAGTTCGTCGCGGGAACGCCGTCGGGCGGCTCGGGTCATCGCACGGCAAGAAGTGGCCTGTTTGTGCACCCAAAGTGGTCGGCTCTCCTGTAGACAAGGGTGGCCTACCGCCGCCCAAGATGAACGGGTCGTGCTTGCTCGCAACAGCGGACCAAGGGCGCGCACGGGGGCCACTGAGACGGCGTAGACCCAAGGACAGGAGCGCAAGTGGCTGGAGACCCCGACGCATGGCTATCTCACCACATCTTCGAGAATAGGGCTTCCCTTGTCTGGGTCAGCGATGTCGATGACACTCTAGTCGACACGAAAGCCATGCACAGCAAGGCAGCTGAGGCAATGGCCCCAGCGCTCAACTCCACGTTGGGCGTCTCAAAAACACAACACGTTCTGCACTGCTTCCGCGCGACCTTCGACGCATTGCTGGATGCGCACCAAGAATCACACGATTCGGAGGATGCTACGGACTACACGGCCCTTGAGGAGCGCGTCGAAGATTGTCAGATATCCATTCGCAGACGTTGGGGAGCGACCAAACGGTTCAGCCGGGAGGTCTTGATTTGGATTGCGGGTCAGGACTGCGGGTTAGCACTGACTGCTGACCAAGTTGGGTCGGCGACGGATGCCTACTGGGCAGAGATGACTGCGCGTCCGCAGGTCTTTGCGGACGCGCCGGAACTGTTCACGCTGGTGCGAGAGAACAGTGGACTCTGGCCCCTTCTGATGACGTCTAGCGATGCGCGCTTTCACCTCGGTCTGGACGGCCAGTTCGAATATGACGTGGCGCGTTCGCTCGCATTCAAGGAAGCCCGCATAGCAAAGCTCAACGACTTCGGCATCTCACACGGCGGTCTATTTGTCGGCGATCCTGTAGACAAACCAGATCCTGAGTACTTCGCGCGTCTATTTACTCATGTGGACTCTCTGCAACGTCCCAAGTCAAAACGATTGACTGTGTTCCTCGGCGACTCGTATCGAAGTGACATTGAAGTGCCCCTGTCACTCAATACGCAAGCTGTTGGGGTTCTCGTTGATCGCGGCACCCTCAAACCTCGCGTGGTTGACGATCGCTTGATTGTCGTAAACACGCTGAGCCACTTGTCAGACGCTCTGAAAGGAGGTCGGAGATGAAGATTGCCATTATCGTGGACGACTTGGACCCAGCCCGACGTAGAAAATGCTTCTGGGAGGAGAAACTGCGCAGCTGGCCCGAAGCGCATGTGGAGCTGGTAAGCCTCTTGGCCAAGATGGAGGAGCGACGATTCTTCAACATCTACGCCTACGACGTCGTTATATTCAACTGGTGCGTCCTTGACGGTGCCCTCATGTTCGCCTCCGACCGCGTGCAGGCAATAGTTGAGTTTTATGATGACCATTTTGCCCAGTTCGTAAGAAAGGGCGGAATTATCATCATGGAAAACCAGCCTAAGAGATGGCGTCCTGTCCAGCGCGCCTATGACATTCTCACACCCGGACAAATCCGAGTCATGTCACGGGACACGTACTCGTTCGGGTCGTCAGTCTTGCGAAACGCAAGGCTAAAGGAGCACCCCCTGATTTCAAGTTTGCCGACGGTCATCCACTCGGCCTACCTGCCAGTCCCCGCCGATACGTGGTTCCCCCCTGATTCCACGAGCACCAAGTCCATAGAAGAACTCAATCCTACAAAGATGTATTCAGGAGCTTTCGCAAGTTGGTCTTCAGATTGGCTGCCACTTCTCTACACCAGTGATGGGGAGCATCCCGTCATGCTGGTGAAGACTGAGGGCTTGGGCCTTTGGGTGGTCACGACTATGTACCTCGCCTCATCCAACGTCCATGACCTTATCGAAGCGACTGTCTTTGGTGGCTTGCGTCACATTGTTTCGGTGAGAGCCTTCCATGCCAAACAGCGCCGCCGCGCCTGGATGAACGGAGTGGCGGCCGTACTGTTGGTACTGGTCTTGACCGGTGTTACCTTCGCGCTCTTAAGGTCCGGACTTCCGATGACCACCATTCCATATGGCGACACTTGGGTGGGGAACGTCGCCGTGAGCGTAATGATCGCGCTATTGGTTAGCGGTCTCACATTTCTGCGGCAAGTGTTCAAGCGAATGTGGCGCACTATTAGAAACTATTGAAAGAGGTCCGCCGAGATGACTGGTTCTATGGAGGGGCGCGTGGTTGCGCTCACAGGGGGTTCTGGCGGAATCGGCCAAGCCATCGCGCGCCTCCTGGTAAGCGAAGGAGCGCAGGTCGCTGTCGGATATCGGAATCGTCAGGACGTCGCCGAGTCACTATGCAGGGTCCTGTCAGAAGAATCAGGTCGCGCGATACCTCTGCGGGTGGACGTGACGGATGAGGCATCGATCGAGACGTTCGTATCAAACACGACCTCGCGATTGGCACAACCGGACTGCCTAATCAACTGTGCGGGAATAGCTAGCTTCCAGCCCACAGTCGAACTGGACCAGGGCACTTGGGATCAAGTGATGAACACCAACGCGAGAGGGGCATTCCTTTGTGCAAAAGCAGTCTTGCCGCACATGCTTCTGCAGGAAACTGGGGACATCGTTAACGTCTCGTCTATCGCTGGCTCAATAGGTTCATTCGAAGGCCTTGCGTACGCCAGTTCGAAGGCCGCACTTGATCAGATTACTCGGTCATTGGCCCTTGAATACGGTGCACGGGGCATACGCGTAAATGGAGTAGCGCCCGGTCGCATTGATACCCCGATCAGACGCACGAAAAGCGGGATATACTTTGACGAAATGTTAAGGTACACGCCCCTGCGGAGATTGGGGCTACCAGATGAAGTGGCCGCTGCTGTGGTATTCCTAGCCTCGCGATCTGCTCCCTTCATCACAGGGGAGACCTTGACCATATCTGGAGGGCTGACATCTGTGTGGCTTCAACACGTAACACCGGACTCGGCGCCGCCTAGTCACTAGTGACCATGTCCACAAGGACTTTCCGATAGTGCGCGCGTTCCGGATCACGACGCGCCTTCATGATGCTGGCTACCATCTCCGGTACCTTGCCGAAGGGAACCACATCAGTGATAAGCTCGCCAAACCTTTGGGGCGATTCTGATATGAGGGCCATTGCACGCCTTAAATGGTCTGGCGAGGTGCCCCGGTGCCCGGTGAACCTAACGAGCAGACCGTCGCTTCTTCTTACTGACTCAATACCTCCGCGCGACGTCACACCGCATACATTTCCTCGGCGCACGGCGCTTGGAAAGAAGCCCGGCAACTCTCGTATGTGGTCCGTGGGCTCGAAACCAGTCACTAGGTCGATAATCGTGCCGGATTCCACTATCTCCGCTACCGCTTTTAGTGTTTTGATACGCGCATCGCGCGGGACGCATATAGCTATCGTGTCCGGCTGGAACAGCTGCAGCACACGCCTGAGTTCAGTGCGAGTACCCGTGACATAGCCCTGGTCGCTCAACTTCTTGGAAACTGCACGATCAACACGGGACGGAGATATATCCACCACGGCCGTGTATGCGCCACATGTTAGTGACGCAACCAAAGAGATAGTTGCGCCGATCGGACCGGCACCGATGCAAAGTAGTCTACGGCGCGCCGTACTTGCGAGGCCCAAGAGGTCTAGGGCGTACAGTGCAACGCCAACAGGCTCGGAAAGTGGCGAAAGTACCGCCGGCACGCCTTCGGCGAGTGGGACTAGTCTTTCTGGAATCCAAGTTGACGGCAGGGCGACACTGCTCTGAAGCATTCCAGGGCGTGAGTGACCAATCACGTCGTCCTGACGGAGCGAATTCACGGGGTTCAAAACGAAACGGGCCGAAGAATTGGATTGGCTTGCTGGGGGCGCCCCTCGATCCAGACGAACAAGCGCCTCGTGCCCCATGATTCGTGCTGAATCGGGTCGACTATCACTCATGATGTCCAAATCCGTTCCACAGAGGCCGACATACTCAGGGACGAACCACTTGAGTGAGCCAAGGAGCCGATCATCGAGCGCATGAGTACGTTCGACGAGACGTCCCTGCCGGCACACCAAGGAGGTCACCTCTCGCCGGGTCAATGCGGCCAGTCCTTCAGCCGACCCCAGGCTGCCTCAATCTCTGATTCCTTCACGTCCGACAGGAAGACCGGCTTCTGCCCTATATCAGTGACGATCGGCAGGCGTTGACGGCCCCCACGATGGACGGTTGCGTCTCCCAACGACGCCCAGAGTTGGACTGTTGATATGCGGGATTCGAAAGTGGGGAGTCCCAATGACTGCATCAGAGCAAGTACTCGCGTCACGGTTGCCTTTGAGGTGAGACCGCGCTCTTGGCCCAGCTGAAGCGTTAGCGCAATGTCGATAGCGACTGCCTTGCCGTGACCAAGCCTGGGATCGGGTAGGGACTCAAGAGCCTGACTGAAGCTATGTCCTAGGTCGGCTGGGCGATTCAGCTCCGACTCCCACAGATTTCCTGACAGCTGCGTGAGCATGGCGCGGATGGATCGCTCTACAATGCCGTATCCTTGAGGCGTCCCGTAGAAAGAGTTCTGTAATGCATGGTGCCAGTGTCGCTCTAAAGATTCGATGAGATCGACGTCCGCAACCAGTCCGATCTTCACGATTTCTCCAAGGCCACCGATGATGCCCTCACGGTTGAGGCGCTCGACGAACTGCATGTCGCAGATGACCGCGTCAGGGGGGTTAAAGAGGCCAATCCGGTTCTTGATACCCATAGCGTTGACGCCCACTTTCACGCCTACTCCCGCATCCACCAAACCAAGGAGTGTTGTAGGTATTCGTATGTATGGAACACCACGCCGGTACAGGCCTGCCGCCAGCCCTGCTGCATCAAGCAGAGTTCCTCCGCCGAGAGCCACGAGGACGTGTGTTCGGCGACCGAAGTTTGCGTCTTCCATTCTTGCCAGAATCGACTCTACGAGACGCCAGTCTTTGCCTTCCGCAGCAATGTTGACCGCCGCCACAGTAACCTGGTCCAGAATTGTTCCTAGTGCTGAATGATAGGCGGACGCCTGATCCTTCGGAACGTCACGATCGATTAGCACTAAGGCATGCTGAGCCCCAAGCGCCATCAAGCAGTTTTCCAACATGGAAGATTCGAACTTAGCGGTGAGCATGACCTCATATTCAGTCCACCGATTCTCGGTGAGGCGGAACTTCGTGAGCGTGGGGGGTAAGCGGATTACGGTACGTCGGGCCTCTTGTTTCTCCGCGGCAATAGCTGCGCCAAGAAGTGGGTATGTGTCGGAGCCTTTGGGGAATTCCACAACCTGGGCCAAGCCGGAGCCCTGGCGTTCCATTTGCAGGTACATGGGTTCTTTAATAAGGTGATCCCGAAGGCGCTGCTCAAAGTAGGGCGCTAGGCCTTCGGCGACGCCCCCGCAAATAATGACTCGGTCGATCTCCGGGTCCACAGTGACGATCCAGTGAACCGCTCTTGCCAGGACGTGCGTAACTGCGTCCAAGACTTGGTTCGCGTGCGGGTCCCCTCGCAGTAGACCAGCGGTAAGGACTATCGGCCAAAGTTCCGGGTTCTGACCCAGATCCTGCCAGTCGGTCTTGCCGACACGTGCGCCCACCGCCTTCATCACCTTGAGAATGCCGCGCCCGGAGGCATATGCGTTGAGGTGTCCCGCCGCACCGCAATCGCAACTCAAAATCCCCAATCCCGCGATTCCGAAGTCGACAGGAAGGTGGCCGATCTCTCCTTGGAGACCCATGTTCCGTGACAGCGGAATACGGCCCGTGGCCGTCTCAACGGTTCGTGCGGCTATACCTGTACTCACGGTCATCACGCACATGCGTGTAGTAGAGTCAACGTCGAGTTGCGACGAGAAGTAGAGCGCTAAAGCTGAGACATCATTTATCAGGGTCCAGGCGAGATCAGGACGAGATTCTGTCAGTCGATGAAGCAGGTCGAAGCCACCACTTCCGGGACCCCAGAGTTGGCTGGCGTTGAGTATCTCGCTCGTGTGCCCGTTGATTGCTGCACCGAACGAGATGCCTACCTGGGTTGACTGGGTGCCGCCAACAGCTTGGAGGCGAGAGACCTCATCGAGAACGAATCGAGCGGCGAACTCTTGTAGCTCCTCCACCGACGCTGAGTCTTGAACAACGTAGGTGAAGGCCGGGTGACGGCTCACGTGCATCAACTGGCGATCAATGCCGTGAATCGCACTCCGAAACCAGGTTCCACCCATATCCAAGACGATCGTGGGTGATTGCGGCACTCTATGCAAGTTCACATCCCGGTAGTAGGCGCCAAACGTGGGATATTCTAGAACTCCGCAAGCGACTCAAAAGGACCTATGTCTAGTCCTGTCGCCTGAATCGCGCTTCTAACGTCGTCGTCGATACGGGACAGAAGTGACCCATCGGAATCAAAGGTTTCGGCGATTACAACGAGATTCGGGGAATTAGAGGAAGCTCGGATCAGGAGCCAGCTTCCTCCAGGCAAGGTGAGGCGAACGCCATTTAGCCTATTGACATCCTCGATAGGTTCTCCCGCCAACGTGCCTTTACCCACGAAGTAAGCAGCCAGCGTTTCAACAGCCTCGTACTTGTCTTCATCGGGCACACGGGGCTGACGATTGGGAGAGGAATGTGAGAGTGGCGCGGTTGCCAGTAGCGCGGAGAGGCTTGATTGCGGGTTGGCGTCGCGAGTGCGGATCAAAACCCAGAGGAGCACGAGTGCAGCGACACATGCATCGTCGAAGCCATAGCCAAGGGGGTCGCTGAAGAAGAAGTGACCGCTGCGTTCGAACCCCGCGATGGCGCCGGACTTCGCCACAGTTGCCTTAACATACGAGTGACCGGTCTTGGACCATACGATCTCATTGTCCAGCTCGGATTCAAAAAGGGATGTCGATTTCACGTCGATGACGAAGGGCGACGTGAATCCTTCTTCATCCTGCAAGAACTTTGCGATGAGAAGACCGACTCTGTCTGAGAAAACGAGGGAGCCAGTCTCATCGACCACACCAAGGCGATCGCCATCCCCGTCGAAGCACAAGCCCAAGTCGGCGTCCGTAGATGCGACGAGATTCTCTACCGATTTCAGAAACGGGATACTTTCCGGGTTGGGGTTGAAGTTGGGAAAATTCCAGTCCAGGCGTACGTTCCCCTCAGCAACATCGAAACCCAATCTTTTCAGAAGTTCCGGAGCGTAGAGGCCCGAGGTTCCATTACCGCACTCGACGGCCACTCGCAGCCGAGGCAATCCCTGGAACCTAGGGGACCACTTGGCCACTAGGTCCTGGATGTACGCAGAGCGGACGCCCGGCTCGGGCTTATAGGTCCCAGAGGCTGCGGAGCCGTCCGTTGCTTCGTCACTGAGGACGCGATGCCGAAAAGCGTCCATCTCTTCTGGTCCGAACGTGGAGGCTTTCCGATGGCCCATCTTTATGCCGGTCCAGCCGTTGTCGTTGTGACTAGCGGTCACCATTGCCACGCAGTCGATGTTGAGATGAAACTGTGCAAAGTAGGCGGCTGGAGTGGTTGTCAGGCCGATGTCGTGGACGTTCATGCCGGCCTGAAGCAGTCCGATGACAAGTGCATTCTTTACGTTTTCTGAATATTCCCGGAAGTCGTGTCCGACGACAATAGAGGACCCCGCGAGGAGCTCAGTCCGCAGAAACGTTCCTAGGTGCCGACCAAGTTCGCGGACACCCACATAGTTGAGACCGATTTCACTCTCGGTGGGCGTGGGCGATATCACCCAACGGGCGTCATACTCGCGGAACCCTGTAGGCGCAAGAAGAGCTTTTTCGAAGTAGCTTGCTGAGTTATACATGGATTCTTTCACTTCTTCTCGCCCAATGCGTCAAGCTCAATTTGGAGTTCGAGGAGGTGGTGAATTGGGAAGTCGAGGATGGCACGCTTGCTTTGGGGGATTGTTCGCGCCAAATCAAAGGTAAAGGTGTTGTCATGTCGGACCAACTGCAACTCAGATGCAGCCGACGTAACGTGCGAATCGCTGCCAGCTTGACCTAGTGCTTGCACCGCGTGAGTGAATTCACCCAGGTCAAAACGGTCGTTGAGACGAATCCAGTCGTTTTCACTGCGATCGAACGGCCACATCAGACGGACAGCAACCGAATCATCGCGATCGAGGACAATCTCGAGAAGCCCATCCGGAGGATTCTGGATGCTCAACAGTGTGCTAGTCACATTCCACCTTTCTCACGTGCGCCCAAGTGGCGAGGCGCTGGCCGCACCACACGGCAGTGTAGCGAGTGCAAGGAGGTCGCACTGGCCGGGTGTGTACTCGTTTCGATCATGAGGATGCGGAGGGCACCGACCTTGGCCGGGTTGGTGCTGGGCGGGCGAACACGTCCGCGAGGTGTGGACTGAGGCAGAGGATCGGGCCGTGAGGACGCTCGAGGGGTTCGTCCAGATTGCGCCGCTAACGGGGTGTGATGACGAAGATCACCAGTGGTTCGGGGTCAGCGCGGGACCGCCGTCCGCAAGTGGGTGCGCGAGACTCCGTTCGGCCGTCTGGGATCGTCCGATGTGCGATCCGACATGGAGCCCGGACTCGGCGAGGACCCGTTGTTTGATTAGATGCTGGACTTGGCCGAGTTCAGCCGTTCGTTCCGAGGGCACTCCGCACGCGACCATGTGACGCGGTTGTCCGGGTGGACAGTTGTGGCTGACGGGACGGGGTGTTGCGTCCATGCACGCTTGCGCTCCGCGGCTGCTGGCGGACCGAGTCGGGTCGGTTTGACTGTGGGGTTGTCGCCGGGGCCGAGCGGGCAGGCTCCGCCCAGTCCCTGGTTGGAGCAGGCGGTGACCGAAATCGCGGTTCAGCTCACGGACGACGGTGGAGCCATCCCTGAGATTTGAGACGCTGCTCCACCTCGACTGGAGGACTAGGGCCAATCGCGTCGACGGGTTCGGTCCGGCGGCCTCGGGACGAGCCAGTCCCGGCAGCGATCCGCCGTATGGAGAGAGCGGCCGGGCGCAAGTCCGCCGGCAGGACTGGTCGCAGCCCGCGGCGGCCGGTGGGATACCAGCCTCCCGGCTCGCGGACGCGGTCAGAGCGAAGTCGAAGTGCTGGACGTGGACACGGCATGGTCATCGAGCACGGCTAGAGCTTTTTTCTGCGGCGGTTTCTAAGTGCGGTTACGACCCCATCAGCTCAGATGTAGTGCGACAAGGCCAAGGAAATTCTCCCTGGGAACGCCGGGTCGAACCCATCCCCGACCAACGAGGTCTCGGCTAGTAACACAACATAGGCATCTGTGACGCACCGCCTAGAGCGCGGGTCCGCGCACGCGGCGCCGGCAGCTCCGACGATCTGATGGCTGGCTCACCGCGCCGAACACGAAACGTGGGCGCGCGGTGCGGGACGCGAGCCGACGTTGGCGACCCGGTGGAAAGAGACGCGGCCGCGGTAGCCCGTCAGGTTCGCGTTCACCCTTCGTCCGGGACACGATTAGGCCGGGGGGTTGCACGCCAGTTAGGCGGCGGTCGACGGGGCGGGCAGGCATGCAAGTCGTTGAGATCACTGACATCGCCTGATGCTCATGCCACCTGAGCGCCTCGAGCCATCGACTAAATCCGCGACGTGCTGGTGCTCGACCGAACCGACGATTCGAAAGCCTTCGGTCTCGCGCCTCGGGAGGCTTCCATGACAGCCTCAGCGAGAGGCGTTGTAAGCGTCCTGAACTTCCTGACTGATCCGGCCACGGTCCGAGACCGTGTGACCGTTGGCTCGGGCCCACTCGCGGATGGCCTGGAGCTGGTTCTTGTCGGTCTTTCCGACAGCGGTTTTGGCAGCGGCGCGGCGGCCGCCGCCGCCGGTCTTGCGAGCCTTGCTGGTGAAGGGCTCGAGCGCCTTGATGAACTTCTCCTCGTTTTTGTTGGAGAGGTCGATCTCGTACTGGGTGCCTTGGTAGCTGAACTGGATGGTGGTGTCGGCGGGGCCACCGTCGATGTCGTCTTCCAGGATGGTCTGGATTCGCTGTGCCATGCTTCGGGCGCTCCTGTTGCTCGATGACTCCCTGCGACTGCATCGAATCACACGCAAGGCAATACCTGCCACCTCGGCACTGACATATGGGAGCCGACCGCACCCATCGTGCCGCGAGGTTAATCGCTCGATGTTGTGCGAACGTCATACGCGAAGATACGGAGATCGAGCCTGAGTCCACACCACGAGATCTCGGACAGGTTGTGGATGCGGTTGCGTAGGCACAACAAGGGGACCTGACCCTTGCCGCCCTGACCCTTTCCGTGGCCGCGCTGACGGCAGGCTACGAAACCGCCCGTTGTGCGGCCAGCCGTGTCCGTCGCGACCGCCGTTCGGTCAATGACGTACGCGGCGTCTGAGCCGCGTCAAAGGCAAAGTGAACGGGACGGTCCCGGGGTACGTTCGGCCAGTCGGGGGAGTTCTGTGAGTGCTCAGGAGTCCACCGGTGGTGCTGTCCCGCGCCCGCGCCGTTTCCATCGCTCGCGCGGACATCGGTTGAGCCGCCAAACTCGAGATCGAAGCGAAGGGCGGTCGACGGCAGGGACTGTGTCACTTCGCACCTTGTGCGGCTGTCAGTGGTCATCGCGACGGACTGGGGTGTTCCTCAGCGCCTGGCAGGGTCTCGGCGGGGCGCGCTCGTGACGTACGCGGCGCGCTGCTGTTGGGCGGCTCCGGTTCGTAGGTGTGCGGGCGTCTCGGACGTGTTGACGGGTGTCTCGTCGACGGCGGTCTCGTCATGGGAGAGGTGGACGGCGAGTCGACGACGGAGCTCTTGCGCGGGCCGGTCCTGCAGCGGTTCGTCCTCGATGAGCCGACGGCAGACGGTCGCGATGTCGTGTCCGCTCTGGTGTGCCTGGGCAAGCATGGCGGCCAGGGCGGGCCAGTCGCTCTGGGCGGGAAGCCGGGGGTCGAGCTCGCGGGCCAGCCCGAGCCATCGCTCGACGTGCTGACGGATATCGGGCGACGCGGGGCGCCTGCGCTCATCGTGCAGGCCGGTTAGTTGCTGCCGGGCGACGGCGCGGGGGTCGCGGTTCCAGGCCTCGGCCAGGTCGGCGAGGCAGGCGCGCGCAGCCCGACGTGTTGTGTTGAGCTCGCGTGCGATGAGCCGGGTCCCGGTGTCCCACGTGGTGGCGGGTTGGGCGGCGAGGACTTGGGTGGCCCGCTGCAGCCGGGTGTCGTCGCTGAGGCTGGAGAGGCGTTCCGTGATGAGCGTCGACGCGAGGGGTCGGGCGCGCTGGAGGGTGTCGAGCAGCGCGTGGGGGCCGTGGCGGGTGAAGACGTCGGCGGGGTCTGACCCGTCGGGGAAGATCGCCACTGCGGGGGACAGGCCGTGGGGTGCGAGCGTCCAGAAGTCCCGTTCGGCGGCGGCCCGGCCGGGCTGGTCGCCGTCGGTGGCCACGACCAGGGCTCGTCCCATCGCCGCCAGCTCGGCGCTCTGCTGCCGAGTGAGGGAGGTGCCGAGGGTGGCGAGGCCGACGTAGGCCCCGGCGCCGGCGAGGGTTACGGCGAGAGCGTCCATCGGGCCCTCGACGAGTACGACGGCGGTGTCGACGGGTAGGGGCCACGGCGGTGTCACGTAGAGCTGGGCGCCCTTGTGGAACAGGGGCGTGTCGGCGGTGTTGAGGTACTTCGGCACCCAACGGCCCGCTATGTGGTCATCGCCGAGGTCGGGGTGGCGGCGTCCGATGAAGCCCAGCACGTCGCCGTCGCGGGTGATGGGGAGGATGACGCGGTCACGGAACCGGTCGATGAGCCTGCCGCTGCGGGCGCGTGTGGCAACACCGGTCGCGAGCATCTCGCCGTCGCTGATGCCGTAGCGCCGCAGGGTGGTGACGAGGTTGGTCCACCCGGCGGGCGCGTACCCGGGTGCGAGCCCGGACAGGGCGGCTGTGAGGGCCGCGGCGTGGGGAACCGTTTGTCGACCGGTCGCCGATTCGCTTGTGGGGTCGAGGCGTTCGTGCAGGTAGGTGTCGGCCCAGCTGTTCGCGAGCTGGCCGCGGAAGTAGTCCAGGGTGAGGTGGTTGATCTCGAGCATCCGCTCCCGGCTGACGGGGCTGTCGTCCCAGAGCGCGGCGCGGGCGACCATGGTCTCGACGTCGTCTGCGTCGGGCGGAGGGGGTCCCATCGTGTCGCGCACCATGGCGGCGAGGGCGAGCCGCATCTCGACCGCCGCTGCGGCCTCGTCGGGCTCGTCGGGCTTGACGCCGTCGGCGCTCTCGTCGATCTTCGGGTCGGTGCTCGGGTCACGGTTCGGGTCGAGGAGGTCCTGCCACTGTTGCGGGGTGGGCGCCTCGCACCAACGACCGGTGTCCGGTTCGAGCTCGTGCTCGACATCGTGGTCGGCGTCCTCATCGGGGTGGTGGAGGACGGTGGCTTGCTCGATCCAAGACTGGTCGTCCTCGGGAGGTGGGTTCTCGTCGAGGTCCTCGGCTGGTGGGGGTGGGTCGGTGAGGACGGTAATGCGCCACACCATGGCCTGGCAGTCGTCGAGGTCTTCGTCGCGGTGAGGGCCGCTCTCGTAGCGCAGGTGGGTGCCGAGGAGATCGGCAAGGGTCCAGCCGCGTTGTAGGGCGTGGTCGATGCTGGTGACCAGGGCGGGCCACCACGGGCTGGCCTGCAGCTCCCCGGCGTGCTGCGGGCCGAACGTTTCGGAGACGCGGGATAGCCATGACGTCGTGAGGGCGTCGTGCTGGTGGTGCGCGGTGTCGACGGCGACAGCGGGAGCCACGTGCCGGCTGATGCGCCACCACAGGGCGGCCGCAGGGTGGTCATCGGGCAGCGGCGAGCTGGTGGCTGCGCGTCGCAGGTGGTCGGGGGTGTCGAGTCCGGCCCGGGACATCGCGGCCAGCCGTTCGGCCAGGGTCGGGGTGAAGTCGTCACCGCGGACACCCGGCGCGACAATCTGCAGGAGGTCCTGCCATTCCTGCAGGGCTGGTGCGTGAGTGGCGTGCAGGGCGGTGGTGAGTCTGCGTTGCCACAGGGCTGCGGCCTTCTGCAGCTGCGGTGGCCCGGTGGGGCGACGGTCCTGCTCGGGGACCTGGGTCGCGGCCCGCCAGACCTGCACGTCAGCGAGGACGGCAGGGTCCGGGCGGCGGCCGGTGTGGATGACCCGCGCGGGCGTCTCGGCGAGAGCGGTATGCCTCACCTGGTCGGCGAGGCCGGTGACGAGTTCGGCTCTGCGGGTGAGGTACTCGCCCCAGCCCGGATGCTGCAGCAGTGCTGCTGGGATGCCAGGGAGCCAGGGGAACGGTCCTGTGCCGGCGGCAAGGCCATCGATGCGCCAGTCGATGACGGCGGCGGGGTCGTCGGCGGTGTCGAGTTCTCGGCTGCCGGCGGCGTCGAGCAGGGCGGTGCGGGGGTCGTGGTCGTGGGCGGCGAGCAGGATCAGATGTGCGCGGAGGGTGGGCCAGGCGGGGGCCTGGGTGAGCCCGGGAACGGCCTGTTCTGCGTCGCGCTCCAGAGTGGTCACGGCTCGGGGGCCGAGGAGGTCCTCGGCGGCGTGGTGCAGGGCGTCGGTGTAGCGGGCGGTCGCCTGCCCGAGCAGGAGGGCCGGGTCTGCGGCGTCGCGCAGCTGGGTGGTGGCGGAGACGGGGGAATGGTCCCGGGCGAGGATTGCTTCGAGGATGTCGGTGGCGGTGGGTGGGGCGAGGGTGTCAGGGTGGATCGCGGTGTGGGGGTCGCCGTCGGTGACGACCTGGAGGTAGACGTGGTTGGCGACCCGGCCGCGGGTGAGCATCGTGTAGAGCTGCTGGCGCGACTCCTGCCCGCTGGCCAGGCCGTGCATGGTGTCAGCGGAGACGCCTTGCGCGGCGTGGACCGTGGTGGCGTAGCCGAGCTCCGTCGAGGCGGTCACGTACCCGGCGGGCAGGGTGATGGTGCGTCGGTGGCGGGTGTTCTGGACGCGTATCCGGCCGTCGTCGCTGACGTCCAGGACGGTCCACCGGTCGCCGTTCTTGACCCAGTCCGTGGCGCTCACTCGTAGCCGGCGGTCGTTGGTCCGGGTGATGACGAGGTCACCGACCGAGGCGGCGTTCCCGTCCGCCAGAGTGACCTCAGCGTTTGAGCCGGCGCCGGTGCCGGCACTGGGGTGTTGGCGCTGGAGGCGGTGGGTGCGGGCGCGGTGGTTGAGCTGGGCGACGAGCTCGCGGGTGGGGGCGAGCATGATCGCGTCCAGGCCGCGGTCGGTGTCGGCGCGCCAGGCGGTGAAGATGTCCTCGGTGGTGGTGGCGGGGTCGCCGACGTGGACGCGGTGCTGGTCGAGGTAGAACCCGAGGGCCTCGGGCGCCCCGTCGCGGAGGGCGAGGGTGGCGGCGGCTTCGGCGGGGTCGGTGAAGCGCAGCAGCTCGGTCAGACGCAGCGCCCCGTGGCGGTGGGCGATGTCGCGAAGGACCCCGCCTGCGCCGATCGCGGCGAGCTGCTGGTCATCCCCGATGAGCCGGACGGACCCGCCCCGGGCGGTGACGAACTGCACGACGGTGTCGAGGGTGAGGGTGTCGGCCATGCCTGCCTCATCGACCACGACGAGGCTGTCCCGGCCGATGTTGGCGGCCCAATCGGGCAGCTCGCCGTGGGTGATGGACCAGGTGAGCTTGGCGAGGGTGTCCGTGACGGCTGACGCCGGCCCTGACGTGTTGGCGGTGCCGACATCGCCCGGAACGCCGCCGGTGTGCGCGCCGGCCTCGGACGTGGAGGCCGCTGTAGCGGCGCTGATCTGGTCGCGCAGGACGGCCGCGGCGGCTGCTGAGGGGGCGAGCCCGATGACGTGGCCGCCGCCGTTGCCCCAGGCCGTGGCCAGCGCCCGCAGGGCGGTCGTCTTCCCGGCCCCGGCAGGTGCGATCGCCAGCTGCAGCCGGGCCCCGGAGGTCGCCATGGCGCGGACCAGGGCTGTCTGTCCGGCGTTGAGGGTGACCCCGTTCGCGGCGGACTCGAACAGCGCCAGCTCCACATCGCGGGTCGCGGCCGCGGTCCCGTCGAGGCGTCCGGCGGCCTCGAGCAGGCGGTGTTCGGCGGCGAGGACGGCGGCGGAGGTGTACTGGTCGGCGCCGTGGACCGTGTAGACGCTGGCGCCGTCCCGGCGGCGCAGCTGCGCCGGTTCCCTCATCCCGTCGTCCTGGTCGGTCAGGCGTACCGACCGGCGGTCCAGGACCTCGTCGACGAGAAGCCCCACGACCGCGTCGACGTCGCCGGCCCGAACGCCGGCGCGGACGTGGGGACTGTCAGGTTCGGCGGATCTGACTCGGCGTTGTGCCTCGGCCCGGACGTGCCACACCTGCCACGTGCTGCGGCTCGACTCCAACGTGGCGACGATCGAGGCAGCGGTCGCCTCGACCCACGCCGTGTCGATCAACGCCGCGTCTATCCGCTGATCAACCGCTGCGCCGGGCGCCTCGATATGAGACCTGAGGCCCGCCTGTCCGGGTGTCTGCGGTGCGGTGGCTGCCCGGACCATCGCCTCGAGGGCGTCCTCGTCGCCAAGGACCTCGAGGGCCTGTCGACGCCACGTGGTCCGTTGCTCAATCAGGGGGCGCGGGTCCTTCTTGGCGTGCCGGGTCTCCAAGGTCGCCTGCTGCGCCAGCTGGATCGACTCGACCGCGGTCGGGGGACGGCCGTGGGCGTGCTGGAAGGCCTGGGCGAGCTCGCCGCGGCGGGTCTCGACAGCTGCCCGCCGGGCCGACCAGCGCTCGTTCAGGCGGGCGTCGACGCCGACCACCTCCCGGATCGGACGCTTACCGACATCGGACCCTGCACGCTGGGTGAAGCGCAGGCCGAGGTTGGCGTGGAGGTGCTTCTCGAGGGCGGTGTTGTAGGTCTCGGACGCGGACACGTTGGCCTTGAACAGGACCCGCCCGTCGATACTGAGCCAGCGCCCGTCGAGGGTCTGGACCTTGTTCGCGACAGCGACGTGGGTGTGCAGGTCCGGGTCCCCGGCCCGGGAGTCCCGGTGCGTGAACGCCGTCGCCACCAGCCCCCGGACCTCGACCTGGCGGACCCCGTTTGCGCCGGTGCGGGTGAACAGGGCGTGCTCCTCCAGGAACCGCAGCGCGTCCTGCACGGCCGCCACGTGGGCGCGTTCGATGGCCGCGGCCGTCGCCGGATCAGACACAGCCCAAAGGGTGCTCACGCTCTTGACGGGGGAGAAGGTCAGGTCGTAGCCGGCGACCGCGGTCGTCCGGGGCCGGGAGTGTTTCGCGATCGTCGCGGCGATCTCCCGGGCGCCGTCCGAACCACTCGCGGGGTCCCGGCCGTGCTCGGCGCGGAACAACTCGATCGCCACCTCGGTCCGAACCCGAGCCCGCTCCTGCAGCGGGACCGCGGCGTCCGAGCCTTCGTCGAGCGTGGACGCGAGCTCGGCGATGCGGCGGGCCACCTCGATCCGGAACGCGCTGACATCACTCGGATAGACCTTGTACGGCGCCCCGAGACGGGTCACCGTCCGGTAGTCGAGCGCGGTCAGGTCCGGGCCCGCCAGCCGGTCCAGTCGTTGCTGCGCGAGAGGGTGGTGGCCGGAGCCGAAGAGGGCCTGCATCTGCTCGGCTGTGACGACGTCCCCGACCTGCAGGCCGTCAATGCCGGCCATCCCGGAGCCGACCCACACCCCGGGCGTCTCACCCTTTTGCTCGTAGTAGCTGGCCAGGCCGGTATGGCCCTTGTCGGTGGCGTCCTGGGCCGCGACCTGACGGGTCAGGTAGTCGTACCCGCTCCCGGCCGTCAGCTTGTGAATGGACATCGTCACACCCACCAAAGCCCGATCCTCGTGTCCAGAGGATCACATCGTTGAAACGTAAACGACCGGTAATGCATGAGGTGTGTGTGACATGAGCGGTTGCAGTTTCGGTGGGGGTACGGGCTTGGGTCAGCGCCGGTCAGGTGGGGGATCTCGTCGGGGTCAGGTCGGGCGGCGCGGCGTGTCGAGGCGCGACGTCGCGACGTCGTCGCGATGTCAGGCTCGAATGGCGAGGTCGGACGGTCGGTACTGATCGGTGGGGGACTGATCGCTGGGGAGCGATCTCGCGGCTTACGTCGATGACACAAGCCATGCCGTCGTGAGGGCTGATCATGAGTGAACCCACTAGTGAACGTTCTGGGCGACCGGGGCGGGCGTCGGTGCGGCAGGCGGCGCGCCGCGCCGCCCTGGCCGCGCAGGCGAAGGTGCGCGCTCACCGGCAGGAGCGGGACAAGCGGCTGGCCGCCCTAGCCACGACCGTGCTGGTCGCCCTGGGGGAGCGGGACGCGGCCGTCATCACGTACGAGCAGCGCGCGGGTGCGGCGCTGCGCCAGCTGTTCGACGGTGAGCACGTGAGCGTGGCGGAGGCGGCGCAGTGGTGTGGCCCAAGCCTGACCCCGCGGGAGATCACGCGGCTGCGCCGTCTGGGGACGACCGACAGCGCCCTGGCCGGAACCTGGAATCAGGGTCGGCAGCCGCCAGAGCGCCCGACGGTGCATCGCACGCAGAAACCCCCTGAGACAACCCCCTGAGACGTGACCGTGGCGGTCGAGGCCCTCGAGCCGCGGCCGCGGGCGTCGCGGCAGCTGGGCGTGACGTGATCGCCACGGCCACCGACGTGGCTTTGGTGGGTGACCGTGCCGTCCGAGACGAAGGAGAGCATCGTGAGCCAGGAGAACCTCGTGCTGCACAGCATGAGCGAGGTGGTTGCGGCGGTCCCGCACTTCCTCGGAGTGCACCCGCAGGACTCCCTCGTGGTCGTCCCCGAGGTAACCGGCCAGGCCCCGGTCGCGAGAGTGAACCTGCCGCACGGGGTCACCCAGCAGGAAGCGGTCGCTGAGGGGCTCGCCCGGACGTATGCCGGCACGGGTGTCGGGACGGGGGTGGGGGTCGTGCTGCTCGCGTACACGGACCAGCCGGACCTGGCACGTGAGGTGTGCGACACCGTCCGGGAACGGCTCGAACCGGCGATCCCGGTGATCGGCGCCGTGGCGGTCGACGGCGACGGCTGGGCGCGTCTGGACGGACCGAACCGCGGTGAGGTGACCCAGAGCGACCGGGACCTGATGACGGCGGAGTTCCTCGTGCTGGAGCGTCCGACACCGTTCGCGACGCCGGGGGATCTGCGGCAGGCGTACGCCCCTGGCCACCCGGTCCCGGGCGAGCTGATGGCTCTCGCGGCCGAGCGCGCCGCGGCGGCTGCCCGCGGCGGCCACGCCGAGCGGGTGTGGATCACCACCACGCTGGCCCGCGCGGCGGCCGGCCACACCGTCCTGCCGGACGCTGATGCGGCGCGCCTGATCGCCGACGTGCAGCACACCCCGCTCCGGGATCAAGCCTGGGCGTCGATGGAACGCTCGACGGCATCCCGTCACGCCGAGCTGTGGCGCGACCTGCTGACGCGCTGCCCCGAGAGCGCTGAGTCACCCGAATCAGCCACGTGGCCGGAGTCACCGGTGGCGCCGGTGGCGTCGTTGACCGCGTTCGCGCACTGGCTAGACGGCGACGCCCTCAAGGCGCGCGTCGCTCTGGACCGCGTCCCGGCGGGGACCGCGTACCAGATGACCCGCCTCATCGAGGTGGCCCTGGAGCTCGGGATGGACCCACGGACCTGGACCGTCCCGGACGACCTCGACGGACCCGGCCGTGACCCGTCCGCATCGTCCACGTCGGAGGAGCTGCGCCACGCGACCCGCGAGCCACCGAAGCCCCCGGCCGGGCGCGGCCCTGACGGACCACACCGCTGAGACGCGGTGAGCTCGCAGGCCGGCCGGTGGCATGCGTCGGACGCCTCGACTGGGCGGTGCACGGGATGAGACAACGACTCGTGAAGAACGCGATCGAGTTCAGAGGGGACCCGCGCCCTCCTTGTGAAGGTCACTCGCGACGGCACCGGTGCCCAAGGCGGTGACGTGTGGGCGTGAGCGTCAATGGCCCGGCCTGCCGGACCACGCGCGCGGCGTCGCTCGAGTCGCCTGTCAGCGTCGCCTCGTCCTATCCTGTGGACCCGACGGCTGCAGGGAGGCGTGAGCAAGCTCGAGAGCGTGGACCCGTTCGAACGTGGCGGCCGAGCGTGACTGCCGCAGCAGGAAATCAGCCAACGCCGATGCCAGACCGATGCGAGCGACCTCCTCGTCCCCGATGGCCTGCAGCCGCGCGGCCCACGCTCGCTCCCACCGGGGCACGAGGTAGCTCAACCCGACGACGGCCGCACTCAACGCGCCGGCCACGACAGCCTCGGGCGGGCCGGTGCTGACGCCTTGGCCGAGGGCGATCAGGCCCACGACGAAACGTGCCCGCCACATCAGCGCCACCAGCGGCAGGCGCCCGCCTGCCGCGCCAACGGCGCGGGCGAGGCCGCGCAGGAACCGCCACGGGATGGTCCACAGCTGCACCGCCAGCTCGGACCGGAGGGCCCCGACTCGGACGAGACCCGCCGCGTGGGCGATCACCGCGGCTGCCTGCTCCGGCGGGAGCCGGCCCCGACGGACCTGCGACACCATCTCTGCGGAGACGAGAACGGACCGGCGGCCGGCTCCTGTCGCGGCCACCGCCGGTCCTCCGGGCCAGAGGTAGAGGCGAACCAGCGGCGGCCCCAGGCCGCGCCGGCAGAGCAGAACGATCGCCGGAGCCAGTGCGGCGGCCTCGGCTGGCGTCAACGCCCGCGCACCGAACAGCGCACGTACCGCGGCCGGTTCGCCGGCGCCGCCAAGCAGGGCGACCGCCAGGGATAGTGCGCCGAGGAAGACGACCCAGCCGAGCGGGCCCGGCAGCAACGGGGGCAGCGTCGCCATCGCAACGGTGCTGACGCCTATACCCGGCGTCTGCGCCAGCAGCGTGGTCAGCCGTACTCCCATCACACCCACCCCCAAGCCGAGCGACAACGCCGCCCGTCGTGCTCCGGCTGATCGTCAGCAGGCGGCTGCCCGGCTTTTGTCCGTGAGAACAGTGTCCGACGACGCACCGACACCCCGTGGGTTATCCACAGGCCCGCGGCGGGGCGGTCCGCCGCGCCCGCTGTCTGCGTGGATGAAGACGGCCAGATCCGACGAAGAAGGGACGCGCCATGACGTCGAAGACGGAGACGACGACGGGCAACGATGGTCTGGCGGTGATCGGCGGGGTGGCCCTGCTCCTGCAGGCTGCAGCCGACCGCTGCCTGAGCATCCTGGCTGCCGACCCGCAGCCCGGGCTGGAGGAGTCCTTCGCCCTGTCGGACCTCGGCCTGGGCGCTACATTCGCAGCCAGCCAGGCCCGCGGCCTGCTGCCCGCCGCCGTCGAGCACGACGATATCCAGCCCTCAGTGTCGCGCCCGGACCGAGGCGACCCGCTCGAGCTGGTGCAGGCGGCGGAGGCCCTGACCCGAACGGTCCCGATCGAGGCGCTGCCCGTCGGCGGCAGCCGCGTCGTCGTCGCGCTCTGCGACCTCCTTGGAGAGCACGGCTGATGCCCGCCCGCGAGGGCCGCAGCCTCGGGGAGCTGCTGCTGGACAGCGATCTGCTCGTGCGCGAGGTGCTCATGGACACCCCGCTGATGGACGGCCGGGTCATGATCCGGACATGGGGCGAGGTCGTCGAAGCCGCCGCCGATCTGTGGCGCGCGTTCCCCGAACCGTCCCCACACGCAGGCCAATCCGAGCGTCACAATTCTGCTCAGGACCTGATGAAGCAGCTCCAGACGATGAACAACAACCTGATGAAGGCCTCCCGGAGGAGCCCATGGCCCGGGACTGGCCTCGGCGACGACCGGCTGCTCACGGTGTGCGAAAACCTCACGACAGCCGCTGAGCTGTTGCCGCGCCGCCGCACCGATGTCCGCCCCATGCGCCCCGAAGTCGAAGCGGACCTCGACGCCGCCAAGGCACGGTTGATGCACGTCCTCTATGTCGGCGCCCACGGCGTGCAGGTCGCTCTGAACCGCGACCTGCGCGACCTCACCGCCCTGTCCGCGACCAGGCGCGCCGCGGTACCTCCTGAGTCGCGGAAGCGCACCGTGGAGGCACGCGACCGAGTGGCCGCCTTCGAACAGCTCGCCGGCTCCTACGTCGCCGGCACCTTCCCCACAGCGTTGCACGGCGAACACAAACCACCCGCCGAGCCAGATCGGCTGCGGCAGGCGCTGGCCACGTGGGACATCCAGGCGCACCGCTCCTTGTCCGGCGCCCCGACCGCCGGGACGATCGCGCTCATCGCGCAGACCCAGGCGCACATCGCCTTCACCAGCCAGACGCTGCTGCGCGCCGGGTCCGGGTCCGGCGCGATCGAACCCGGCGCGTACCGCACTCGCCTCGCGCCGGCGCTGGAGTCCGCCCAAGCGAGCTGGGTCGGGCTCGCGACCGTGTGGCCGCAGCTCGCACCGTCCCGCGGACGCCGACCAGGCCCTGACCTGGTCAACGCGGCCAACGAGATCCGAGCCGCGACGCGCGAGATCATTCACGACCGCTCCGGCCTGGCGAGCATCGAAGTCCTCGCCGCCACGGTCGATCTGAAACAGGTGTCCCGGACGCTGCAGCTGGGTCTCGCAACCTCTGCAGACCTCGCCTATGCCCTCCGAGAGTCCACTGAGGATCCAGACCTGCTCGGGTCGGCTCGCGGCGTGAACACCATGGCGATGGCGCTCGAGGCGCGTGGCCCGTACGGCAACGCCTCCACCGAGTCCTGGGTGCGGCCCGTCGACCACGCTCATGACCGACCCGTCGCGCTCCCCGACATCGTCAGGGAAGCACTCATGCGAGCAGCAGACCGGGCCATAGAAGGAGCCAAGACGGCAGCCGGAGCCGCTGCCTACCTCAGCGGCCCCAACGGTAATGACGCAGCGAAAACACTTGGCCTGAAACCTGATCCACTCGCGCATCACCACAGTCAGACACGCGCTCTTCCGGCGGCGACATCCGGCAGCGGACGCCTCAGGTGATCTTCTCGGGTAACGCCCCGACCGCAAGCCCCAAAGGAGCCCACCCGCCTCGGCCGAGATGTAAACAGAGAAGAACGCGCTGAGATCGGGAGTGTCCGGAAAAGGGTGTAACTGGTCCAAGTCGCTGATTGTTCAGCGGGAAGGGTCTGGTCATGACCGAGAAGCTGGAGGGCGTGAGCCCTGGTAAGGAAGGGAAGACGCGCACGGCGGCTCAGGTCGAGCGTGACGCGGTGCGTGAGCTGGTCAAGGCCGCTCGGGCCAGGGGTGAGGATCTGACCGGCCCGGACGGGCTGCTCAAGGCGATCACCAAACAGGTCCTCGAGTCCGCGCTCGAGGAGGAGATGAGCGAGCACGACGGCTACGACAAGCATGAGGTCGCCGGCCGCAACGGCGGCAACTCCCGCAACGGGACTCGCGCCAAGACGGTCCTGACGGACAACGCCGGCAAGGTCACCATCGAGGTCCCCCGGGACCGGGACGGCAGGTTCGAGCCGGTCATCGTCCGGAAGCGGCAGCGGCGCCTGACGGACGTGGACGCGGTCACGAGCTCGTTGTATGCCAAGGGTTTGAGTACCGGAGAGATCAGTGCGCACTTCGCCGAGGTATACGGCGCGAGCATCTCCAAGGACGCCGTCAGCCGGATCACGGACCGGGTGATCGAGGACATGCAGGCTTGGTGTTCCAGGCCGCTGCTGGCTTCCGACTCCGTGGGCGGGAGCGACGAGTGAGAACTGGACTGCCGAGGCCCAGGTCACGGTGGCTGTGGTCACGACGTGGTCTGCTCAACTGACCGCAACCTGCAGCAGCGTCAGAGCCGGATGGTGCATCTCCACCTCGTACACCCCGGGAGTCGCGCCGGTCAGCTCGAGCGACGCGGGGACGCCTGGCTTGATCTCTTGCTCGATCTCGAAGCCGTGCGCGTGCACTTCGTCGGCGTGGTCGCTGGTGACAACGATCGTCAGCGTCTCACCCACCTTCAGCGGGATGGTCGCCGGCGCGGGG
>NZ_JALJRZ010000019.1 GCF_024519435.1 Terrabacter sp. Ter38 | reverse complement strand
TGTCCGGCTGCGTCCTACTCTCCCACACCGTCACCAGTGCAGTACCATCGGCGCTGAAGGGCTTAGCTTCCGGGTTCGGAATGGAGCCGGGCGTTTCCCCTTCGCTATGACAGCCGAAACTCTATGGAGATATCAAGTCAGTGGGTGGTGTTCCCGTTTGTATCTCGGGAACTGCACAGTGGACGCGGAGCATCTTTGTAAGTCAAGTTATCGGCTTATTAGTACCGGTCAGCTCCACACATTGCTGTGCTTCCACATCCGGCCTATCAACCCAGTAGTCTAGCTGGGAGCCTCTCGCCCTCGCGGGCCTGGAAACCTCATCTTGAAACGTGCTTCCCGCTTAGATGCTTTCAGCGGTTATCACTTCCGAACGTAGCTAATCAGCGGTGCCCTTGGCAGGACAACTGACACACCAGAGGTTCGTCCATCCCGGTCCTCTCGTACTAGGGACAGCCTTTCTCAAGTTTCCTACGCGCACAGCGGATAGGGACCGAACTGTCTCACGACGTTCTAAACCCAGCTCGCGTACCGCTTTAATGGGCGAACAGCCCAACCCTTGGGACCTACTCCAGCCCCAGGATGCGACGAGCCGACATCGAGGTGCCAAACCATGCCGTCGATATGGACTCTTGGGCAAGATCAGCCTGTTATCCCCGGGGTACCTTTTATCCGTTGAGCGACGGCGCTTCCACAAGCCACCGCCGGATCACTAGTCCCGACTTTCGTCCCTGCTCGACATGTCTGTCTCACAGTCAAGCTCCCTTGTGCACTTACACTCGAAACCTGATTACCAACCAGGCTGAGGGAACCTTTGGGCGCCTCCGTTACCTTTTAGGAGGCAACCGCCCCAGTTAAACTACCCACCAGGCACTGTCCCTGATCCGGATCACGGACCGAGGTTAGATATCCAGAACGACCAGAGTGGTATTTCAACGTTGACTCCACCATCACTGACGTGACGGCTTCACAGTCTCCCACCTATCCTACACAAGCCGTACCGAACACCAATACCAAGCTGTAGTAAAGGTCCCGGGGTCTTTCCGTCCTGCTGCGCGTAACGAGCATCTTTACTCGTAGTGCAATTTCGCCGAGTTCGTGGTTGAGACAGTGGAGAAGTCGTTACGCCATTCGTGCAGGTCGGAACTTACCCGACAAGGAATTTCGCTACCTTAGGATGGTTATAGTTACCACCGCCGTTTACTGGCGCTTAAGTTCTCAGCTTCGCCGTGAGGCTAACCGGTCCCCTTAACGTTCCAGCACCGGGCAGGCGTCAGTCCGTATACATCGTCTTGCGACTTGGCACGGACCTGTGTTTTTAGTAAACAGTCGCTTCTCCCTGGTCTCTGCGGCCGATCACGCTCAGCCAGCTAGTGGCGTCACGATCAGGGCCCCCCTTCTCCCGAAGTTACGGGGGTATTTTGCCGAATTCCTTAACCACGATTCACTCGATCGCCTTGGTATTCTCTACCTAACCACCTGAGTCGGTTTGGGGTACGGGCGGCTCGAACCTCGCTAGAAGTTTTTCTCGGCAGCATAGGATCACCCTCTTCCCGCATTCGCGGTCACTATCAGGTCTCAGGCTTCATGCGACCCGGATTTGCCTGGATCGCGCCCTACACCCTTGGACGTGGACAACCATCGCCACGCGGAGGCTACCTTCCTGCGTCACTCCATCGCTTGACTACTACCAGATCGGGTCGTGCGCTCCACACACCCGTTGGACCCGAAGGTCCGGTGGGCGTGCTTCAGGCACTTAGCATCACAAGGTTCGTCATGGGCGGTCCTTCGCCGGTTCCGGAATATCAACCGGATGTCCATCGACTACGCCTGTCGGCCTCGCCTTAGGTCCCGACTTACCCAGGGCAGATTAGCTTGACCCTGGAACCCTTGGTTATTCGGCGGACGGGTTTCTCGCCCGTCATTCGCTACTCATGCCTGCATTCTCACTCGTGTGGCCTCCACGGCTGGTTCACACCGCCGCTTCCCTGGCCACACGACGCTCCCCTACCCATCAACACGCCTGGACACCGAACCCGCAGGTGTCGGTGCCGAGCAGTATGTCAATGCCACAGCTTCGGTGGTGTGCTTGAGCCCCGCTACATTGTCGGCGCGGAATCACTTGACCAGTGAGCTATTACGCACTCTTTAAAGGGTGGCTGCTTCTAAGCCAACCTCCTGGTTGTCACAGCAACTCCACATCCTTTCCCACTTAGCACACGCTTAGGGACCTTAGCTGGTGATCTGGGCTGTTTCCCTCTCGACTACGGAGCTTATCCCCCGCAGTCTCACTGCCACGCTCTCACTTACCGGCATTCGGAGTTTGGCTAACGTCAGTAACCTGGTGAGGCCCATCAGCTATCCAGTAGCTCTACCTCCGGCAAGAAACACGTGACGCTGCACCTAAATGCATTTCGGGGAGAACCAGCTATCACGGAGTTTGATTGGCCTTTCACCCCTACCCACAGCTCATCCCCTCAGTTTTCAACCTAAGTGGGTTCGGTCCTCCACGCAGTCTTACCTGCGCTTCAACCTGGCCATGGGTAGATCACTCCGCTTCGGGTCTAGACCCAGCGACTATGGGCGCCCTGTTCGGACTCGCTTTCGCTACGGCTTCCCCACACGGGTTAACCTCGCCACTGAGCACTAACTCGCAGGCTCATTCTTCAAAAGGCACGCTGTCACCCCACACGCCCAACGGCGGGAGGCTCCAACGGATTGTAGGCACACGGTTTCAGGATCTATTTCACTCCCCTCCCGGGGTACTTTTCACCTTTCCCTCACGGTACTTGTCCGCTATCGGTCACCAGGGAATATTTAGGCTTAGCAGGTGGTCCTGCCAGATTCACACGGGATTTCTCGGGCCCCGTGCTACTTGGGATCCCCACCGGGAGTCCACACCATTTCGTCTACGGGGGTCGCACCCTCTGTGCCGAGCCATTCAATGCTCTTCGACTATGACGCAGATTTCTCACTCCCCGCCGACCTGTCAGAGCCGGCTGGCGGGTCCCACGACCCCGAACGTGCAACGCCTGACAGCTATCACACACGCCCGGTTTAGCCTCATCCGCTTTCGCTCGCCACTACTCACGGAATCACATGTTGTTTTCTCTTCCTGTGGGTACTGAGATGTTTCACTTCCCCACGTTCCCTCCACACACCCTATATATTCAGGTGCGGGTGACTGGACTTGCCTCCAGCCGGGTTTCCCCATTCGGAAATCCTCGGATCACAGTCTGGTTATCGACTACCCGAGGCTTATCGCAGATTCCTACGTCCTTCTTCGGTTCCTGGTGCCAAGGCATCCACCGTGTGCCCTTAAAAACTTGACACTACAAAGATGCTCGCGTCCACTGTGAAGTTCTCAAAATACAACCGGCACCCCACACCCACCAC
>NZ_JALJRZ010000018.1 GCF_024519435.1 Terrabacter sp. Ter38 | reverse complement strand
CGCACGACCGGGAGCTCGAATTACCCCATCATCCTGCTGTTGACACTGTTGCCAGTCGCCGCCAGAGTCGCGTAGAGAACAACGATGTGTGACAGGGGAGCTAGTGACCATGAAGGCCGTTCGCATCAGTGCTGACAATGCCGCTCTAGCTGGCTTCGTGGGCACCAATCACTGCTCCTACTGGAGACCTGGACCGCGCGGTGTCGCAGGCGCCTGGTCGCGGACCGGGACCGGGCGTTTGCATCAGTTGTGGACACCTCTGACATGAGTGCTGCTTCGAGAACCGACACAGCCACCCCGTGGACCCAGTTGCTCGGATTCGCTGCCCTCGAAATCGCATTCCTCATGAGTGTTGGCACCGTGGTGGACCACAGCGCCGAGCATCGCACTTGGTGGATCGCCGCGGCGGTCGTCACCCAACTCGTCTTGGTAGGGGCTGGTGTCGGGGCATTCCGTCGGCGGAAGGGACACCAGGCTCGACGATCGCAGGAGTAGATGGGTTCTCCGCAGAAGAGTGCACCTCGGCATGAGGATGGGGCTCTGCGGCATAGACGTCCGGAAATGCCGCGCGCAGGATATTCGTCTTGACCATTCGGGAGTTCGCTCGCGTGCCAAGGATCGGATGCGGTCGGCTCCGGGGACTCAAAGCAGTACCTAGGCTGCGACCGTGACTAAGCAACCGTGGAAGCAATACAGCAAGGACTCCCTGCCGAGCGGCCTCGCTTACCCCGTGGGTCGAGACCTCATCCAGCATGAGCTCTCCCTAGCCGGAGCATCCGTCACTTCCCTGTCGTTCTCTCGACCGGACCTGCACAGCGGGGACTCTGTTCTCGACATCTACTGGAGCGGCGATGTGCCAAGGCGCGTGGCGGATGTCATTCCCCAAGATGGCTTCCTGCTCATGACCCTCATGGCGATCCCGTCGGCCGAGAAGAGGGCCATCGGCGACGAACTTCGTGACCGATGGATCGCGGCCGCAGCGAACTGGATTGCCGCTGTCGCGGATCGCGGTGACGCCTGGCGCTCGATGGAACATCGTTGGCTGCTCAGACGCACACCCGACAGGCTCAGTCTCATCGAAGCCTGAGCTTCCGCAAATGCCGCGATCCGGTGAGGGGACGCTGCGTCTCGTCCCACACTCGTGTCGCCGCGAAGCCGAGAGTTATAGGCCTTAGCCTCGGCGTATGTCAGGGGACCGGGCCTGCCCGGCTTCTCGGGGGCCGTCGAAGCTGCGAAGCGGTTGGTGGCTCCCCGCGGTGCTGTGGACCGCTGCCGTGACCGTCTGCGTCGGTCATTACGTCACTGCTCTGCGCGGTGGCGGGCCCGGTCGATTCCCGGACCTGTACGTATACCGGGGTGCGGTCGAGGCTCTGGCCTCGGGTGACGGCTTGTATGACTACACCGCTCCGAACGGCGACCCGTTCACGTATCCACCGATCGCAGCAGTGCTGCTGTCCCCTCTGGCGTGGGTGCCGCCACCGGTCATCGAGCTGGCGTGGTTCCTGGCCGAGGTCGCGGTCATGGCGTGGCTGGCGGTCGCGGTGGCCAACCGGCGCTATCCGCGGGATCGGTTTGCAAGGGCGGCGCCGACGATTGCATTGCTGCTGGCCGTGTCCGCGCCGATGGGCTCCATGGTCGAGTTCGGGCAGCTGAGCATCTTCGTTCTGGCCGCTGCCGCGGCTACGGTGTTCGGGCTGGCGGGCGGGCTCCCGTTGGGCGCAGCGGCCGCGGTGAAGCTGCTGCCGGGCGGGGCGGTGCCGGTGCTGTTCGCGCAGGGGCGCCGTCGCGAGGCGACGTGGGCGGTTGCCGCCTGTGTCGCGCTGACCATTGCCGGGTGGGTGCTGCTGCCCGAGGAGTCCGCCCGCTTCTGGCTGCACGAGTTGCCCTCCGGTGCGGGCTACGGTGACGTCTCGCTGCCGGGCAACCAGTCCGTGATGGGCGTGCTCTCCAGGTTCGGGCTGGGCCAAGAGCCTGCGCGGTGGTGGTGGCTTGTCCTGGTCGCGGCGGCGGTGGCGTGGGCGGTCCGGTCCGCTCGGCGGGTGCAGGCCAAGCTGGGGCTGGAGTCCCTGCTGCTGGTGGCGGCGCTGATCGTGCTGGTCGCGCCAGTGTCCTGGACGCACCACCAGCTGTTGCTCGCCTTGGCTGCGTTGCTGAGAGTGTCGCCGGATAGGTGCAGGCAGGCCATGTGGTCCGGGTCGGTGGTGGTGGTGATGAGCGTGAACCTGTGGAACGTTGGCCTACCGGGTCCCCTCGGCTGGGTGTTGGCCAACAGCAGGTTCCTGCTTGCCGTCCTGACGCTCTTCGTCGTGCCCGGCGTATCGAAGGCCCCGACGACGCGACCGGAAGATCAGCGGCCCGTGATCGACCTAGGCCCGGCGCCAGACCCCGACGTGCATCCTGTCGATGCGGTTTAGGTAGAGCCGCCACACCAGTTGTACGCGGGACGTCCGATCATGCCGCTGCTCGCGCGATCGTGCCGATGACAGCGCGCGTCGCCGTAGGGTTGTGGCATGGCAGCGGTCGAGTTCGATCCAGAAGGGGTGAGCCTCCACCTCAGCAAGGAAGAGTGGTGGTTCCTCAGTTCAGCGGCGGGTTACGTACTTCACGGCGATCGCATGCCGGAGCACGACTTTCGCAACATCTTGATGATGATGCCGGACGACGCGGAGCGACTCTTCGGCCAACTGAGTGACGCCGAGGTTGCGGCTCGGATCGCAGGAAACCATTGGGCTCCCCGCCCAAGCCCCAGTTCTGACTGGACGTAGCACCGAACGTCCGCATGTAGCCGCTTTCCGCGTGGTCGTGCCGATGTGACTGCGCAGCACGAAGCGCTGGGTCATGATGCAGCGTGATCACACACACTGACTTTGTAGACCAGCTGAAGGCCGAGGTTCCGGAGTCCAGCGGACTCGTTGCGGAGCACCTGGTCGACAACGACGAGCTGCTCCTCCATCTGCTCATGAGCGACCTCCTGCGGCTCGTGGCGAGCACATTCTCAGAGGGGCGCACCACGGTCACGGACCGCTTGTTGGCGTTCGTGGATCGTTGCCTTCGCGAGGGTGACGACAAGGTCGTCAACGCGGTCTGCGTTTCGTTCGTGGAAGGCTTCGGCGCCTACCCCGACGAGTCAGAGGCTTTGCTGAGCCGCTGGCCGTCGGCTCTGCGGGCCGAACTGGGTCGGTAGAGCAACGCACGCACATGCCGCGGAGTGCGTTCTCAAACCTCGATCTTGAAGCCCAAGTCATAGTCGCTTGCAGGGACGCCACCCGAGCCCCAGTTCTCGGGCGAGCTCTCGCGCAGCAAGATCGACACGTGGTCGTGAGGGATGCCGTGGACGGCAAGCCGCACGACTATCTGCCGGTACAGATCTCGCTTGGCCTCGATGGAACGACCGGAGAAACAGTCGATGGTGACTCGCATGTACGTGTCCGCGACGCCCTCGCCCAGACCGTTGACCATGGCGTGCGGCTCGAACTCCGTGAGCCGGATGAAGCGGTCGTCGTTCGGGATCTTGAAGGCCGCGACAAGCGCCTCGTGCACTGCGTTCATCAAGGCGACCTGCTGGTCAGGCGTGTACTTCCGGCGGACTTCGATCAAGGTGCTGGGCATGGATCCTTCTCGGTCTCGGTGCGGCCGCTCATGGTTCCACGGCCGGCTCCGGTTCGCATGCCGGGAGGGCGTTCGGACTTCGTACCGACGTCCGCAACTGCCGCACTGAGGACGGCTTCCGATGCGTCGTCAGCCGACTCGCCCAGAACGTCGCCAGCGCCGATAGCGTGGCGTCGTGCTTAGCGCATCGGCGGAGTCCATCTCTCGGGACCTCATGGAGTACGACGAACCCGTGGCAGCGCAGTGGATCCTGCGCTGCTCCGAAGACGAACTCGTGCGCATCTGCTCGGTGGCGGACTGGCTACTCCTGCACGGACCCGCCGCCCCGTCGGGAGCAAGCATGATGATTGTAAAGGCGTGCGCCCTTGCAGCCGTGTACGTCCAGGAGGGGCCAACCTCGGGACCTGAGGCGCTCGCGGCGGTAAAAGGTTGAAGGGCTTCCAACAGTGCCAACTCCCGGACGACGCCCGAACTACCAAGCGCAAATGGCCGCCCCTCGCCACTACGGCGTCGGCGAAGACGCACGAACCTTTTGGGTGCCCTGACGCGAACCTCGACCCATGATCAGGCTGGCGCTCCTTCGCCCGGTCATGCCGCGAGTCGCGCCCTCCTCAGAACTCGGTGCGGCAGACTCCAGACATGACAGCCGTGTCCAGCCGGTTACATCACCGCATCGTTCGCGACTTTCCGCAGGCCGGCTCGGCAGAAGAGGTGGTGCGCCTTCTCGCCGACGCTTCGGGTAGTGAACGAGTGCAGGCCGCGATCGTCCTGGCAGCGCGCGGCGACCTAGCGGAACTCAGACGCGAAGTCGAACTCGCGGCCGTCGACTGGCGAGACGTGCTGGTGAACGGCGGCCTTGCTGGTGACGACTGGCAGAGCGTTCTGACGTCCACACTCGGGCCAGACCAAACGTCCTGATCTGCCGCGAGCCGCGCGTAGTGGTTCCTCTGGCGGTTCCTGCTTCGCAAGCCACTGCTCCAAGCCGCGCCATGCGACACTCGCGCATGCCCACGACAACGACGGAGTCCGTCGAGCGGACAGGACGGTCGCGGCGCGGCCTACGGCTCAAGGTCGCGATCGCCATCGCGGGTGCCGTCCTGATCGCGGCCGCCCTGATCGGGTGGCACCTTTGGACTGATCGCCAACCCACGATCTACTCCGCGATCGACGCATACACCTCCGCCGTGGAGTCCGGGGAGCGATCCGCGCTCGAAGCGATCATTGCCGAGGGCCCCGGCAGCGGGGCGCTACTCGCACGTCACGTTGGAAAGCCGAGCGCGGTCACCGGCGTCACGCTGGAGATGAGCGTCTCGGCCGTGTGGTGGCAGGTCGAGGTGCGCTATGAACTCCCCGGCCAGGAGCCGGTCAGCGAGCACCTGTTGGTGCACCCACGGAGTGACTCGCCCGACCGCTTGATCGACTACGTGATCAGCCCGGCTCCCTGAGGAGCCCGTCGGCGGCCCGGCCGGCGACGTCCGAATCTGCCGCTTGCCGGACACTCGCGTGCGCCATGGCAAGGCGGAGTTCGAGGTCACGACCGTCCGAGTAGAGCGACCTGGCCCCTACGCTTCACCCATGCTGGAAATCGGTTCGCGTGCGCGCAGGCTGCCTGCGCCGCCCGGGGTGGTATGGGACTCACTTGTGCGACCACGCCAGCCCGAAGCCCGCGAGTGGCTCGACCTCTTGGCCGATGAAATCGAACCGCTGGTCCTCGACGCAGAGCAGCCCGCTCGGGTGACATGGTCCTCTCTTTGGCCCTGCAGGCCCAGAGACGAAGTGCACTTCGAGTTGACACGCGTCGGAAACGAGACGCTTCTCAGGTTCACTCTGCTATCCCCAGATGAACTTCCCGATGAGAGCAAGGTCGGCCACTTGCGACGGCGGCTAAACCAACTCC
Organism: Terrabacter sp. Ter38; assembly: GCF_024519435.1. Lineage (GTDB taxonomy): Bacteria > Actinomycetota > Actinomycetes > Actinomycetales > Dermatophilaceae > Terrabacter. The sequence goes on along the minus strand of NZ_JALJRZ010000018.1, from coordinate 60 downwards.
TGTTTCGCGACCTGCGGCTCTCGTACGGGCAGTAGCTGACCCGCCGACCTCACGCACATG
>NZ_JALJRZ010000017.1 GCF_024519435.1 Terrabacter sp. Ter38 | reverse complement strand
GTAGCCGCCCTCAACGCGGCAATGTCGGGCGAGCGTAGCCGCCCTCAACGCGGCATTTCCGGATGTTCCTTACGGCGCGGAAAGCCCTAACGCATCGAGTTGTGCGCGGACGTTCTCGTACTCGGCGTCGGGGTTGAGCCCAGCGAGGATCGCGAGGTCGAGTGGCTTTGACCTGTAGACGGCGTTGACCGCCGCTTCGTCGGGGCTCACCTCAAAGTAGTCCTGGGCGAAGCGCGCGAACGCCTGAGGGCGGTCGTCGAGGATCAGTTCGAACAGCTCCTCGGCGCCGTCGGGGTCTGGCTCGCCCTCCGGCGGGATGGCCGATCCGGTGTGCCACCGGTGTCCGTCCTCGGACCAGAAGGCGGCCGTTGCCATGAAGGTGTCGGCGAGCTGGAAGCGGGCGTCCCGAGTCAGGGGTTCGAACTGGGCCGGCATGCCGTCGAGGAGGCCGGGCCACACCGCGACCGGGGTCCGGGTGAAGGGGTTCATCGGGTACTCATGCGCGAATCCCCAGCCGAACACGGCGTTCTTGGTGAAGGCGATGAAGTAGCGATCGCCTGAACCGTTGTCCATGCTGGCCAACGCCACCCCGGAGGGGTCGCGCGGTTCGAAGCGGAAGTAGCGATCGTCCGGGTCATCGTCAGGGCTCATCGCGACGTCAAGAATGGCGAGAGCCACGGACAGTTCGCGCAGGCGGACCGGGGTTGGGAGTCGTTCAAGCAGGTCGGCCATCGTCATGACCGGCAGCGTTACACAGAATCAGGCTCTCGTACGCGCACAGCCGCAGTCCTCGGCGCGGCAATGAGGACGTTCTCGCCGCCACGGCCGCCGGAGGGGCAGACTCTGCCTTGTGATGCTGCTGGAGTTCTGGCCTGACTATGGCTCAGGGCCGTTGTGGACCGAGGATGGCAAGGCCGCCGACCTGAGCTCGTTTGGCCTCTCGGACGAGCTGGCCGAGCAGCTCACGGTCTGGAACAGCCGCTACGCGGAGGACAAGGTGCCCATTGAAGGGAGCGGCGACAGTGCCTGGCTGGGCGAAGGAGTCAGTCTCCTTCGCCGCACGCGAAACGCACTTGGATCCGATTTCCACGTCGTCGTGACGGAACCTTGGTGGGGAGAAGACCTGACCTGATCGCGGCAAATCCGGTTGTCTTCCATCACCGCATGTCGGGATGTCGCTAAGTTGCGTGGGTGAGATCGGCCGAGGCGAGATCAGGCGGGCGGGAGAACCGCCGCGAGACCGAGTTCAGGGGCGTGTCCATCGAGCCTGGGCGCGGCATCCGGGAGGGGGTCGGGCCGTACGAGTACTTCACCCCTGACGGCGCTCACGTGTATCTCCACGACGCCGACTTCCTCGGGCTCGTTTGGCTCCCGGACGCAAACCTGCGTTTCTACTTCAGCTACGACGCGGAGACTGCACCCTTGTACGGCGCTGCCGACAGCCCCGTGATCGAGTTGACCTTCTCTAGGGTGGAGGTGCACACCTGGGAGACCGACATGGACGCTCTGTCAGACATGGAGCACCAGGGCCAAGTTTCGGCGTTCTCTTGGGATACCGGCGACGGATTCGACGTGACTACTTACACCTTGCACATGTCGTTCTCGGCAGCTGGCATGGAGGCGCGCCTACTTACAGCAGTCCCAAGCGCGCCCGCCTGAACACCGTGCCATGGCCTCCGCCTTGCGGACGTGCCTGAGCGGCCAGCGGCAATGTCGGGCGAGCGTAGCCGCCCTCAACGCGGCAATGGCGAGCGTTCAACCTGGCGCGATCTCGTCCCAGGCTCGCGTTACGAGGCGGTCGTAGTGGTCGCTGCCAAGTGCGGGGATGAGGGGATCGACCGTGCGCAGGAATCGACTCAGCACCTCAATCTCGGCGGCACTACGTTCCGCTAGGTCGCCGGAGAAGTCTGCGAACGCGATCGCTTCCCTGAGCACCACTAGCTCGGCGTTCGACAGGGTCAAGATCACTCCGCCCGATTCGGTGATGTCTGCATCCACCGACTCAGTATCGCGAACGGCGGGCCAACGTCCTGCGCGCGGCGAAGTCGGACGTGTCAGCGCTGCTCGGGGACGGCCTGTGGCATCGTGCCAATCATGAAGCCGCGCGGAGGTCAAAGTACACCTCGGATCGGTCGCGCGGTAGTCGTGATTAGCGCGCTGATGCTGGCGGGCTGCAGCACCGATGGCCCGGGCGAGCCTGCGACCTGGACGACCCTGAATGGGGAAGCACTCACACCCACCTCGGCCCACATCGAACTGGGCGTGACGCGCCTCGGTTGCGCAAGCGGAAAGACCGGGACGGTGCTGGACCCAGTGGTCCGATTTGAGGCAGCCCGGGTGGTCATCACGGCCTCCGTAGAGCCGCTCCCGCAAGGCGTCGGTTACAACTGCCAAGGCAACGACAGCGTCAGCATTGGCGTGGACTTGGACGAGCCAGTCGGCCAGCGACCGCTCGTAGACGGAACTTGCCTTGACGGAGAGGCCGCCAACACCGCCATGGCGTCGATGACGGCGGGGTGCGCTGGAAGCCGACCCGCGGCTGAAGCGACGTCCGCTATTCGGCACCACCGATCAGCGGCAGTTCCGGACGTTCGTCACTCCGGCTATACCTGTACTCCGGTGATCGGCACGTCTCGCGCAGACCAAGGATCGACGACCCGAACTGATGTGATGGTCGTCCCTGGTGGGTAGACCAAGACGGCGATGAGGGCGTTCTCGTGGGCGGGGTGCGGAACGAGCGCCAGGTTTCGGGTGACGCCGTCGGAGGTGGTGACCTCCAGATTGGTCGCACCGCTGGCCACCCGAAGGATTGCACCATTGGGAACATGATCGGCGCTGCCGGTGTAAATGGATACCGGCGAATGTGCGGAGATGGAAGGGCTGCCGTAGCCGCCCTTGTGTGTGTGGCCATCCGGGGTGGTGATCCGCAGCCAGGTGACGCCGGGGCCGGGCTGTTTGTCGCTCTGCCAGCCCAGGCTCCACGAATCCCCGCTCGCCGAGACTCCTCTGGCAAAGACCTGCTCGTTCATGTCCACCATGGAAACGTACGTGCGGTGAGCTCGTCACGCATCGGGAAAGCAGCTGATCCGACTCCTGTCGCAGTCAAGGGCCAGCCCCATTCACCGCGCCCTCGGCGGCATGTGCGGACGCCTACATGCATCATTCGTCGCCTCAGGACGGGGAAGTTACGCCGTTCGTCCATGACGATGCGAGACTTCCTCGCGTGCCCACTATCAACGAGCGCGCCCAGCAAGCCGCTGATCCGACGACCTCCACCCCTGCCCTGCGGGAGCTCGCCTGCGACAGATCACCCAAGGTGCGAGAGGCCGTAGCAGCGAATCCGAACGCACCCGCTGACCTGCTGACCACTTTGGCCAACGACACCAGTTGGAAAGTGCGCTACGCCGTCGCCGAGAACCCCACCCCGAACGCACTGTCGGCCGCGCTCGCGTCCACCGACAAGAGCACACGAGGCGTGGCGGCCATGCGCGACGATCTCGATGACGAGAGCCGACTGGCCCTACAGGCGGACCCGGAGCATCACGTGCGAGAACATCTCGCGGTAGCGACATCCGACGCCAACACTCTGGCCGACCTGGCGAGAGACCCGCACCCAGCGGTACGGTCGGCGACCCTGGAGAACGCGCACCTCAGCTCCAGCGACATCGAGATGCTGGCCATGGACCGGATGGCGAGCGTGCGTCGGGCTGCGGCAGCTTCGCGGCGACTCAAGCCTGACACCTTGACCCGACTGGCGGACGACCGATCAGCCGACGTGCGATGGGCCGTCCTTGTCAACAACCCCGAGCGGCTTGACCTGGCCACCAAGATTGCCCAGGACTCCGACGAGATGAATGCCGATCAGGCACGGGCACAACTTGACAACCCAAGAGCGTTCACGGAGGTTTTCGGCAATATCAAGCTGGTCCGTTGAATTGCCGTGCATTGCCCTGGCAATGGCTGTTTCTGCGTGACACACGCTCATCGGCTGCTTGTTTCATTGACGCAGGATCGGTGCCTGGCAAGGCTCTGTTCCAGGCGTCCGGGCTGTCGCTCTCACATCGGCTGCTCACCTTCAGGTGTGGCTCTCATTTGGCCTGCGCAGTCCCGGACGTCGCCAGGGCCGGGAGAGGCTCAAGAGGGGTGTGCCCAAGCTCAAAGCAGCGTTGCCCTCCCAGCTCGACGACCAGTCCGGTTCGAGCGAAGGAGAGCACGATGATGGAGCAACCAGCGGATCGCGTGGTGATCGGGATGGACCCGCACAAACGCTCGGTCACGATCGAGGTGATGCGGCCCGATGAGTCGATCGCAGCCGGTGGCCGCTTCGACACCGACCCGGCGGGCTACGACGCCATGCTCGAGGTGGCGCGGGCCTGGCCCAAGCGGGTGTGGGCGGTCGAGGGCTGCAACGGCATCGGGCGCCACGTCGCGTTGCGGCTGCTCGCCGACGGGGAGCAGGTCATCGACGTGCCGCCACGGCTGTCCGCGCGGGTGCGGATGTTCGCCACCGGTCAGGGCCGCAAGACCGACGCCACGGACGCGCACTCCATCGCGCTGGTCGGGGTCCGGATGGCTGGGCTGCGGCCGGTCGTCGACGACGAGCAGCTGGCCGTGTTGCGGGTGCTGGTGGATCGGCGCCGGGCACTCGGGGAGGATCACACCCGGATGGTGTCGCAGCTGCATCACCTTCTGCTGGAGCTGATTCCGGGCGGGGCTAAGCGGGACCTGTCCGCCGCGCAGGCCAAGAAGCTGCTCGCGACGGTGCGTCCGCGGGATGTCGCCGGCAAGGCCCGTCGGCGGGTCGCGGCCGAGTTGATCTGCGACCTTGAACGGATCTATGCGCGGAAGAAGGCGGCGAACAAGGAGCTGTCACAGCTGCTCGCGGCGACCGGCACGACCTTGACCGGGCTTAACGGCATCGGTCCCTCAGGTGCCGCGCGTCTGCTCGTGGAAGTCGGGGACATCACCCGGTTCCCGGACAACAACCACTTCGCGTCCTGGACCGGCACCGCCCCGATCGACGCGTCCTCGGGGGACCACACCCGGCACCGGCTGTCCCGGGGCGGGAACCGTCAGATCAACCGGGTCCTGCACATCATGGCCACCGTCCAGTTGCGCAACCCCACCGAAGGGCGGGCCTTCTTCGACCGCACCAAAGCCCGGGGCAAGACCTCGAACGAGGCGATGCGGCTGCTCAAACGCAGGCTGTCCGACATCGTGTTCCGGACGATGCTCGCCGACGCGGCACGACAGATGACGACGGGCCCGGGAGGGCACCAGGGTGACGACTCTGACTCCAGCGCGGCCGGCTTACAACCCCACACCAGCTCTTCGGACAAGCCACTTCCCGGACCCGCCACCACTCACCCTAGAACGACCCTTCCCGCCGCGTCTTGACACAGAGGGGAGCCAATTGCGGATGAGCACGTCCGGCCCGCGAGCAAGCTGACAAACAGCGGAGTCGGGCAATCCGGCATGGGCCGCCGAGATGCGCAGCTCGTCTCGTGAAGTTGGCGGTGAAAGGGCGAGCCGCGGTGGCCATCGTGGATGGCACGCGGGGCGCACGACGGCAGAAGTCCTCGTGGTCGTGATGAATTCGGGTCGGTGCCTTGATGTCGCCGGCTGTCGAATCCACGGTGTCGACAAAGGGACTGCCAAGCGGTCAGACCGGATTGCCGGAGGGTGCTGTCGCGACCAAGCCGGGCCGGATGGTCTCGACGCGGTTGCATCGGCGGAGCGATCGTTTCGGCGTGAGGACCGCGGTGGTGGATACGGCTTTGCAGAGCTCCACCAAGAAAACGGGATGCTGGGCAATGACGGCAGGGGCGCCGTTGGGTCCCGGGCTGACGCACCGTGCAGTCGGCAACGAGTCCGCAGGAGGTCCGACCGTGGCTCGGTCCAGTCATCCTGACCAGCAAGCCGAACGTCACATCACCGCACTTCGGAGGCGTGGGGCAACATCGGCATCACCAGCAGACCGGGTCGCAGCAGTACCCGGCCTAGAGTGGAGCACATGACCCGCCTTCCCGACCCGAGCGTCCGACCGGCAGGGCTGGCCGACCAGTTCGGGCGCCGGGCCCGCGACCTGCGTGTGTCGGTCACCGACCGCTGCAACCTGCGCTGCACCTACTGCATGCCCGCCGAGGGCCTGCCGTGGATGCCCAAGACCGAGATGCTGACGGACGAGGAGATGCTGCGGGTCATCGGCGTGTTCGTGCGCGACGGCATCACGCAGGTCCGCCTCACCGGTGGCGAGCCGCTCCTCCGCCGATCGCTCGTCGAGCTCGTTGCCGGGATCGCGGCCCTCGAGCCGCGTCCCAAGATCGCGATGACGACCAACGGCGTCGGCCTCGAGCGCGTCGCCGTCGGGCTCAAGGAGGCCGGCCTCGACCGGGTCAACGTCAGCCTCGACACCATCGACTCCGAGACCTTCACGCAGCTGACCCGTCGCGACCGCCTCGCCGACGTCGAGGCGGGGCTCAAGGCCGCGTCCGACGCCGGCCTGACGCCGGTCAAGGTCAACGCCGTCGCGATGCGCGGCATCAATGACGAGTCGGTCGCCGACGTCCTCGCGTGGTGCCTCGAGCGCGGCTACGAGCTGCGCTTCATCGAGCAGATGCCGCTCGACGCCCAGCACGCCTGGGACCGCACACAGATGATCTCCGCCGACGAGATCCGCGAGCGCCTGTCGCAGCGCTGGGCGCTGACGCCCCTTCCGGCCGCCGACCGGGGGAGTGCCCCCGCCGAGCGGTTCCTCGTCGACGGCGGCCCCGAGACCGTCGGGATCATCGCCAGCGTCAGTGCGCCGTTCTGCGCAGCCTGCGACCGCACGCGGCTCACCGCCGACGGACAGGTGCGCAACTGCCTGTTCTCGACGACCGAGACCGATCTGCGTGGGCCCCTGCGCCAGGGCGCGACCGACGACGAGCTGCTCGGTCTGATCCGGGGCGAGATGTGGCGCAAGCGCCGCGGCCACGGGATCGGCGACCCGGACTTCGTCCAGCCCGACCGACCCATGTCCGCCATCGGCGGCTGACGCCGCCGGGCCGGTACTTCCTGAGTCCCGGCTGCAGCGTGCCAAGGGGCTGCTCGCCGATCTGGCATGTCCGGGCTCAGGCTGGAGGAGGTCCGCCCCGGCAGCTCGTCCCGAGGGCTGACGGACGTCGAACAGGGTCAGCTGAGCTCGCCCGAACGTGAGACCACGTCTGCCGTGATCACCACGTCGGCGTAGGCGTCACCGAGGGCGCAGATGAAGGCGGCGTGCACGGCCTGGCCCGCGACCTGGGTGCCGGCGAACTCGAGGTCGGGCGCGGCACAGGCGTCGGCCACCACCGTCACGTCGTAGCCCAGGTCTGAGGCCGCCCGCACGGTGGCATCCACGCACATGCTCGTCATCATTCCGGCGACCATCAGTGACGCATCGGGATGACGCTCGATCTCAGCCTGAAGATCGGTCTGCAGGAACGAGTTCGGATGGCGCTTGACGACCACCGCCTCACCGGCGAGCGGGACGACCCGTGGGTCGAGCTCGGCCCCCGGGGTGCCCGGGACCAGGAAGCCGGCATCCGGCTCGAGGCTCTCGTGACGGACGTGGATCACCGGCAGGCCCTGCGCGCGGAAGTGGGCGAGCAGGGTGGCTGCGCACTCCGCCGCGGCGTCCGGCCCGACGAGCGGCATCCGCCCGCCCGGAAAGTAGTCGCGTTGGATGTCGACCAGGACCAGTACGTCGGGCATGCTCAGAACGCTACCGCCGAGCCCGCTGCCGCGCGCCGCTCGGGCCGCGCGCCGTCCGCGCCGCCC
>NZ_JALJRZ010000016.1 GCF_024519435.1 Terrabacter sp. Ter38 | reverse complement strand
GGGGGGGGGGATCGTGCTGCCGGTGACCGTGACGTTGATCGTACGGGTCGACCTTGGGGTCGAGCTGCCCGAGACAGACGATGACGGCGTGGTGGCCGGCCCGGACACGGCGCTTGAGGGATGGCCCGTCGAGGTGCCGCTCGCGCACGCGCCGAGGGTCAGGGCGGCGCCCAGCGTGCCGGCGGGCGCGACACGAGTGGTGGTGGTGTCGCGGGGCTTCATGCTGGTCGCCATCAGGTCTGTGGCTCGGACGTCGTCTTGGCCGCTGAGGGGACGCGGTCGTCGCGGCCCACAAGCTAGGGGCTCGGTTTGGGACCGAGTGCGGGCCGTGGGATCCCTTGCTTCTGAACGCATCGGCATTCGTGGCGCACTGAGCCGCCTGTAAGTGTGGTCTTGGCTAGCCTCGGGCCGGCCGGGCAGGTGAAGCATCCCGGGATGTCGGGAGACTTCAGACCTTGGGAAGGTTGGAGTCATGCCGGGGAACACGTCCAGGAGGTACCCGCCTGAGCTGAAGGCTCCGGCGGTGCGGATGTTCGAGGAGATCCGTCCGGATCACGCCACGGACTGAGAAGCGATGACCAAGGTCGCTCAGCTGCTCGGTGTGAGCACGGCAAAGACGGTCCGCAAGTGGGTGCGGGCACCCTCTCGGTGCACAGCATCGACACGACGCGACGCGAGCTCTTCTACTGGGCCACCGTGCTCACGACGTTCGCCTTGGGCACGGTGGCCGGGGACCTCACCGCGGTGACGCTGGGTCTGGGCCACCTCGGCTCGGCCGTTCTCTCGCCATCGCGTTCGCCGTGCCCTTGGTGGCGCATCTGCGCCAGGGTCTCGGCGCGGTCGTCGCGTTCTGGACGGCCTACGTCATCACCCGCCCGCTGGGAGCCTCCGTCGCCGACTGGATGGGTGTCTCACCCGCACGCGGCGGCCTCGGGATCGGCACGGGAACGATCACGGTGGCCTGGGCGGCTGCCATCGTCGTCATCGTCGGTTACGCGGTGGTCAGCGGGCGAGCGCGAGCCGCCACCGTTGACTGACAACCCGCGCTGCGCCCGGAATCGCCTGCTACACAGGCTGTCCCGCCCGCGACCGGGAGGCCGCTGCGGTGGCTACTGATGGCGAGTGGCCCGAACACGCGACGGCTCGCCGACGAGAGCGAGCGGTGCCCGACGGCGTACAGCTGGCGGTCGGGGACGTGGGGGCCACGCACGGTAGGCGTGGCCCCCGTCCCGACTCCGGCCGCGGGTCAGTTGTCGTTGGAGGACGTTCCGGAGGTTGCCATCCCCGCGGGCATGTTCTTGGTCTCGTCTCCGGCGTGCAGTTTGTCGATCTGCTTGGGGTTGGCGCTGTCGACGCTGAAGGTGACCTGGTCACCGACGACGAGGGCGGACACGGTGGCCTCGCCGTTCTTGTCGATGTCGCTGGTGCTGGTGACCGAGTACGTGGTCGTCGCGATGGCGGTCTTGATCGTCACGCTGGAGCTGGTCACTGCGGTCACGGTGCCGCTCAGGTCGAGGCGCCCGCCGTGCCCGTCGTGTCCGCCGTGGACCTCATTGGCCTCGGGGACGCCGTCGGCGCCGTTGTCCCCGGGGTGGGGGTCAGTGGTGGCGGACGTCGAGGGGGTGCTGGACGCGCCAGGCAACACGGTGGCGGCCTGCGCGCCGACTGTCGTGGCCAGTACGGCGCCGGCGACCAGGCCAGCGGCGGCGTAGCCGACCTTGGCGAGGCGTGAGTTGAGCTGCATGTCGTTCTCCTTGAGCCAGAGGGAGCCACGCGTTGCTTGTGTGTCGGTCTCGACCTTCGCGGCCGTTCCTCCGTCGCCGCTGTCGTAGACATATCCGCACGCTGTGAAGGTGAGTGCTCCGCTGTGAGATCAGCGAACTGGGGTGGCACCGGTGCAGCGACGCCCAGGCGCCGAGGTGCTGCACTGGGCCGGTGAGGCTGGTCTCGGCGGGACCCATAGGTGCGGCACAGGGTGAGGCCGGGGTAGACACAGTGGGCCCCATCAGGGTTGTCGACAGGGATCGGCCCACGGACACCCGGCCACTGACCAGGCGCCAGACGAGCCCAGACGCATGGAGCTGGCGCCGTGACTGGCCTTCTGCTCACCCTGCTCACGCCGTTGGGCCCGTTTGCGCTGCTGCTGCTCATGGCCGTGGCGTTCGCCGAGACCGGCCTCCTGGCGGGCATTCTCCTGCCGGGCGACACGCTCATGGTCACCGCCGGCGTCCTCGTCGCCGCGGGCGCGCTCCGCGTGCCCGTGTGGCTTTCCCTGGTAGCCATCACCCTCGCCGCTGCCGCCGGCGATCAGGTGGCCTTCCTCGTGGGCCGGCATGTTGGTCCGGGGATGAAAGGGGGCGCCGCGTCGAGGTTCATCTCCGCCGAGCGCCTCGAAAGTGCCCGTGTGCTCTTCGAGCGACACGGGGCGAAAGCTGTCGTACTCTCCCGGTTCGTGCCGCTGACTCGTACGGTCACCCCGGTACTCGCGGGCGTTGCCGGAATGAACCGTCGGCGCTTCCTGGTGCACAACCTGGCCGGTGCCACGGCGTGGGCCGCGGTGATGTTCGGCGGAGGCTATTGGCTCGGCGCCATCCCCCTGGTGTCCAGCCACCTCGAGCTGATCGTGCTCTCCATCCTCATCATTTCCGCCACACCCGCCCTGGGAGCGACGCTCCGCGCTCGGGCCGGGAGACAGCCTCAGGGCGGCATCAGGATCCTGACCAGGCGGCTCCCCGCGAACGAAGGACCCGCGCGGTTGATCACCGATGCGCGTCCCCCGCCGGGTCCGACATCCCTCGCAGGACACTGAGCACCCGTCTGGGGACGCTCGCCGGGCCTCCCATCGGTGGCGGTGTCTGAGGACCTGCGGCCAGGAGTTCGGCAAGGGTGGGCGACGGCCGTGCCGTGTTTGGGAACCGGACACGAGGATCCAGCCCACGAGCACCAGTGTGACCAAGAGCAGCGGAACCGTCGGGGGAGCGGGTTCACGGCAGCGAAGGTCGCGGCGAAGGGCTGTGGAGGTGTCAGCGGCGGCTTCACGGTTGGACTCACCTACCGTATCCTCAGCGTCTTTCCAGCGTGGGCGTCGACGATCTTAGGGTTCATCCTGGCTGGATCGAGGCGCAGATGCGGGAGGTAGAGGGCGGCCGTCGCGCGGGCGGACGCGTCCGGTTGAGTTCTCACTGGCCCCGATTCAGGCGCGTGGTCGTGGTGGTCCTCGCCGTACTCGTGGTTATCGTGGGTGTGTCTTACGGCCGGGCCTTGCTGGCGCCGGGTGATGCGCCGTGGACGGTGCGCACCGTCGAGTGGGTGCGGGACAACGGCGGAGCCGGCGTGGTCGATGCTGTCGAGAACTGGTGGTTCACACGCGACCCCCCCGGCAACGCCACCCCTGACGCGTCGGCGCTGCCCGACCTCACGGCTCCCGGGTCCGTCACGCGGGGGACTCCAGGTGGGGGCACGGCCAGCCCCGGCCCTGCCGGCCCACCCAGTGTCACGATCCCGAACGGCATCGTTCCAGTGGCCCGTGAAGGCGCCTGGGTGCCAGGACGTACAGACCGGTACGGCCTGCCTGCGATGTACACGACGTTCGTGCAGCCCGACCCAAGCCATGCGAGCGTCGTGGCCGCCTTCGCCTGGATCCGCTCTTCAGACACGGTCGGGCACCTCGTCGCGGGTACCACCCAGCCCGGAGGGGACGGGTGGCCGGGTGGGGCGCGCATCGCCCCGGGCGACGTGTCTTCGCTGGTCGCCACCTTCAATTCGGGTTGGCGGTTCAAGGACCTCCTCGGAGGCTTCTATGAGGACGGTCGCTACTCCCGCCCGCTGCAGCAAGGGGCGGGCTCCGTCGTCATCGACCGCTCCGGGCGGGTGACCGTCGGCCAGTGGGGGCGTGACGTGGCGATGTCGTCGACCGTTGCTGCCGTGCGCCAGAACCTTCACCTCATCGTCGACGCGGGCGCACCGGCACCGGGCATGGCCGACGCGAGCGGGCCGTGGGGGGTGTCGAAAAACCAGCGCCAGTTCACGTGGCGCTCGGGACTCGGTGTGGACGCGCGCGGCAATTTGGTCTACGTCGCGGGCGACAGAATGACCCTGAAGATGTTGACGGCAGCTCTGGTCTCTGCAAAGGCAGTGCGTGCCGTCGAGCTCGACATGCACACCCACATGGTGTTCTTCGCACGCTGGCTGCCCACCGGGGCGAAGGGGTCGGTGGCGCCGGCCAAGCTGCTGCCGACCATGCCGTCCGGCGCGGACCGCTACCTGACACCTGACCAGCGCGATTTCTTCTACGTCACTTTGCGCTGATGGCGACCGTGAGCTCGACACGTGCGCCATCGCTCGTCCTTGGCCTCGTTCAGCTTGGCCGTCCGAGGCAATGGGCGAGGAACGTGCTCGTCGCTGCCGTGCCAATCGCGGCCGGCACGATCCTGCACCCGCCGGTGCTCGTGGCCACGGCGTGGGCGTTTCTCGCCTTCAGCCTGGCTGCCAGTGCGACGTACTGTCTCAACGACGTTCTAGATGCCGACGCCGACTCACGGCACCCGATCAAACGGCACCGACCCGTCGCCTCGGGACAGGTGAGCCGCCCACAGGCAGTGGTCGCCGCGCTGGCCCTGGCCACCGCCGCGGTCGCGGTGAGCTGGCCCGGCTCGCTCCGGTGGGTGGTCGTCGGCTACCTGGCCATCTCCACCGCCTACACGGTCTCACTCAAGCATCAGCCGGTGCTCGAGTTAGCCCTCGTCTCGAGTGGGTTCCTGCTGCGCGCGATTGCCGGAGGGGCAGCCACGGGAACCCACATCAGCCGGTGGTTCCTCATCGTCACCGGCTTCGCGTCGCTCTTCGCCGTCATCGGCAAGCGGCTTTCCGAAGTGGTGAGCGTGGGCCTCGAGGAACGAACGCGAAGCACCCTGAGCGCCTACACCCAGAGCTACCTGCGCATGATGCTGAGCATCAGTGGTGGGGTCACCGTGACGGCCTACTGCCTCTGGGCTTTCGGTCTTGGAACGGCACCCGACCAGGGCGTGTACGGGGGGGTGTCCGTGGTGCCGCTGGTACTGGCGATGATGCGTTACACCCTGGACGTGGACCTGGGGCGAGCGCAGGAGCCCGAGCAGGTCGTGCTGCACGACCACGTGCTGCAGGCCCTCGCGGTCATCTGGTTCGCGTGCTTCTGGATGGCGGCCGTCACATGAGCGCCGCCCGCGCAACCGAGTCGAACGGCGCAGGGACCACCGACGGGCGCCATCCCATTGCCGCCACGCGAGAGGAGCTCACCGGCTGGGGCCGCGCGGCGCCAACGGTGGCACATGTCGCGGCGCCCTCGGCCGCGGACGACGTGGCCGGCCTTGTGGTGGAGAGCGGCTCTCGAGGTGTCATCGCCCGAGGCTTGGGCCGCAGCTACGGTGACGCCGCTCAGAACGCGGGCGGTATGGTGCTGCGCCTTGGGGGCCTCGACCGGATCAGTCCGGTGGACCCCATCACCGGGCTCGTCACGTGTGGTGCAGGGGTGAGCGTCGACAGACTCATCCGCGAGGCCCTGCCGCGCGGATGGTTCGTCCCAGTCACGCCCGGCACCCGACAGGTGAGCCTCGGGGGCGCCCTGGCGGCCGACGTGCACGGCAAGAACCACCACCGGGATGGCAGCATCTCGGCCCACGTCACCTCCCTCACGCTCGTCGACGGGCGCGGCGCGCTGCGCACGCTTACGCCATCGGAGGAGCTCTTCTGGGCCGTGCCGGGTGGGATGGGACTCACCGGCGTGGTCGTGGAGCTGACGATGCGGCTCATTCGGGCGCAGTCGAGCCGGATGCAGGTCGACACGACCCGGACGACATCGCTGGACGAGACGATGGCCGTTCTCGAGGAGTCGGACCGCACAAGCCGGTACACGGTGGCGTGGGTCGACTGCCTGGCCCGCGGCCCAGCCATGGGGCGTGGTGTCGTGACCGCGGGCGACCACGCGCCCGCCGACGCGGCCGGGGACGCCACCGCCCCGTCCCTCGGACGTCGCGGCATGCCGGCACCGCCGTGGGTCCCGTCCGGTGCCCTCAACCCGCACACCGTGGGCGTGTTCAACGATGCGTACTACCTCATGGCCCCGCGGACTCCGCGTCGCAGCCTGGAGAGTGTCGGGTCTTTCTTCCATCCGCTGGACGTGGTCCCCGGCTGGAACCGCCTCTACGGCGCGCGCGGGTTCGTCCAGCACCAGTTCGCGGTCGAGGACCCGCAGTGCGTACGCCGCGTTGTGAGTCTGCTCTCACGCCGCCGCGCGCCGACGCTCCTGTGCGTGCTCAAGCGCTTCGGTCCGGCCGGCAGGGGACCGCTGTCCTTTCCTTCGAGCGGGTGGACCTTGGCGGTGGACCTACCGGTGAGCGACTCGCTCGGCAGCCTGCTCGATGCGATGGATGAGGTAGTCCTCGCGAGCGGAGGCCGCGTCTACCTGGCCAAGGACGCACGGCTCCGACCCGAGTCGCTGGTCCAGATGTATCCCCGCCTCGACGAATGGCGCTTCCTACGTGACGAACTCGACCCCGAGCACGTCTTCCAGTCCGACCTTGCACGGAGGCTGCACCTATGATCAATGCCCTAGGCGCGCCACAGTCGGTGCTCGTCCTCGGTGCGACGAGCGACATCGCCAGAGCGACGATCGAACGCTTCGCGGGCGCCGGCCGTCTGCAGCGGGTCGTCCTCGCCGGGCGGAGCGGTGCGGGACTCGACGCCGAGGTCGAGCGAGTTCGCAGCTCGGGCGTGCCGGTCGTGGAGGCCAGCGCCTTCGACGCGCGCGACCGCGCCGGACACGAGCGCGTCATCGCCGGTGCCTTCGGTGGCGGCGACGTCGACGTCGTCCTCATCTCCTTCGGTGTGCTGCCGGACGAGAACCAGGTCCGGGCGGACCCGCTTGCTGCCGCTGACATCGTCGACGTCAACTACACAGCCGTCGTCACCACGCTGCTCGCCTGCGCGAACCACCTGCGTGCACAGGGCCACGGAGTCATCGTGGTGCTCTCGTCCGCGTCCGCGGTCCGCGGCCGGGCCTCGAACGCAGTCTACGGCTCCACCAAGGCCGGGGTTGACGCGCTCGCGTGCGGGATCGGTGACGCTCTCTGCGGAACCGGCGTCTCGGTGGTCGTGGTCCGGCCCGGCTTCGTTCGCACCCGGATGACCGCCGGTTTGCGCCCGGCGCCGCTCGCCGTCGACCCGCAGGATGTTGCCGAGGTGATCGCCAAGAACCTCACCGGCGGTTCCCGCACGGTCTGGGTCCCGGCCGCCATGGCCTGGGTTATGCGCGTGCTTGCGGTGCTGCCTCGCCCCGCCTTCCGCCGCCTGTCGATCTGACGCCCAGCCGGGGCGTGGAGATCCAGATGGATGCCCTCATCGGTGAAGGAGTCGCCAGACGGATCGGCTCCGTGACCGCACGCTTCGGGCAAGGAGATGACCAGCCTGGTCCGGCGCGCTGTCTCGAACGGAGACCGACCACAGGTGTCCCGTCGTGGCGTTCATAACGACAAGTACGCCCCCGCGTGCCTGCTCATGCGGTCCTCGATGAGAGCTTACCCGGACCGATCCTGCGTCAGGCGACGGAGGCGCCGTCCGGGTCCCGGCCGCGGACCAGCACGGTCTGGGTAGTCCTCGGTCGCGGGTGTCTGGTCACGGCGGGTCAGCGTGAGGTAGTTGACCTCGGCGAGGATGGCCGTCAGGAACAGCAGGTAGGTCAAGGGGTACCGAGCCCGCCGGGGCAGGTCTGGGCACCTTCGGCGAGCTTCACGTCGTGCCGCTCGTTGCGCTCCGGCATACGAAGGCGTTTAGCGTTTCCGGTCTGGCGTTGGGAACCTCCTCACGCAGCAGTGGGTCCTTGACCTTCCGACTTTCGAGACGACCGCGCGGTCGTGTCTGAGAAATGGTCGCGTGCGGTCGATCAACTCACGAGTGTGAACGGCGCCGGAGCGGCCACCGAGTTGCGATCAACCAGCTAACGCTGCCGCAGAGCAGGCCGATCGCGGCTCCGCCCAGCACGTCGATGGGCCAGTGCGCTCCGATGTAGAGCCGGTTGCACGCAATGAGCACCGCGAATCCGGCGCCCACGATCCGCTGCGGCCAGCGCATCCACGGCCACAGCGCCAACACGGCGGCGACGGCCATGGCGGTGTGCGCGGAGGGGTAGGCGTTTCCGTGTGGGTCGGTCGGGTATCCGTGCATGTTCAGGCCGGGAATCACCGCGAGAGGACGGGGCTGGTCCGCCAGGCGTTTGAGGACCTGCGCCAGGAGTTCGGCAAGGATGATGGCGACGACTAGGGCTCGCAGTATCTCCAACCGTTGCCAGGCCTCGGAAGCGGTCAAGAGGATCCAGCCCACGAGCGCCAGCGTGACCACGAGCAGCGGAACCGGTCGAAGCAGCGGGTTCACGGCGGCGAAGACCGCCGCGAAGGGCTGTGGAGGGTCGTTGAACCACAGGACAAGACCGGCCTGCGCGGTCTCGGCCCCGGGCTTCAGCGCGAGCCAGGCTGAAACTGCGATCGCGACGGTTGACAGGCTGCCCAGCAGGACGGCTAGCAGGGGACGGGGTGATTGAGGCCCCGTCGAGGACCGATCCGGTGCTGGCGAGGACAGGCTCCCCGACGCCACAGCCATTCCACAAACGTACCGGACCACCGTGTGTGGGCTCATCTTGATCCTGTACGCCCGATTCGTCCCTGTGCAGTTCGCCGGAGAAGTCGGCGGCACCTCGAGCAGGGTGCCAGAGTCGAAGCTGCACCTGGAACCGGGTGCGGGCTGCCGGTCAGGTGGCTGTCAGCGTGCCGCTGACCAGCAGGACGACGAGCACGGAGCCGAGGGCAACCCGGTACCAGACGAACGGCGTGATCGTGTTGGTGCTGACGAACCGCAGCAGCCAGGCGATGGTGGCGTAGGCCACGATGAACGACACGACGATGCCGAGAGCCATCTGGGCGACACCGAGCAGCTGCAGGTGGGACTTCTCGTGCACCGCCTCGAACAGACCCGCCGCGGTGAGTGCGGGGATCGCCATGAAGAACGACATGCGCGTGGCCGTGACCCGGTCGAGGCTGCGGAACAGCCCGGCCGAGATCGTGGCACCGGAGCGTGAGACGCCGGGGACGAGCGCGAAGCACTGAACGAGCCCGATGACGAGTCCGTCGCGCACGGTCAGTGAGCCCTCGCCGCGCTGCAGTTGCCGCCGCTCGATCACGGCGTGCCGACTCTCGGCCAGCCACATGACCACGCTCCAGCCGAGGAGTCCGAACGCCACCACCCACAGGCTTCGCAGCGGCCCGCTGATGACGTCCCTCGCGAGGAAGCCGACCACCCCGACCGGGATCGACCCCACGATGACGGCCCAGGCCAGAACGTAGTCGTGCTGGGTCCGGTGCTCCGCGCTGCGCAGGCCGCCGAACCATGCCGCGACCAGTCGGACGATGTCGCGCCAGAAGAAGATGACGGATGCCGCGATCGCGCCGAGCTGGATGAGCGCGGTGTAGGCGGTGACGCCGGGATCGTCGACGGGCAGACCAAGGAGGTGCTCGGTGACCGTGAGGTGCCCGGTCGAGGACACCGGGAGGAACTCGGTGAGCCCCTCGACGACACCGAGGACGAGGGCATCGAGGTAGGACAGTGCGGACACGGTTGCGCTTTCGGTTCGGGAGTCAGCCAGTCAGAGGTCAGTCTCGCGTATGGGGTCGGACATGGTGGGGACGACATGCAAGGGCTGCTGGGCCGTGAGGCGTGGACGGCAGCCAAGGCGGGCTCGCTGCCGCACACCGACGATGATCTGACGGTGTACGCCGTTGACCGGAGTGCGGTGCTGCTCACTGACGATCACGAGTTCAGTGTGCGGCGAAAAGCACAGTGTGTTCGGGTGGCACCTGCGGGTGCGCTGCAACGAGTGGGACGCCGCGACCGTCTTCGAGCAGGGCGGTCACGGCCTCGAGCCAGCGTTCCTGCTCGGCGAGGCCGTTGCCCAGGCTGAACGACGCCCGGGCCGAGCCGAGGCCGGACCCCCACGGAAGCACCTCTCTGCGTCAGCCAGCCGGCCGCCTTCCGCCAGCTCGCACCCGAGGCCCACGAGGACGTCGAGTTCAAGGGTCGCAGCACGCGTCGAACGCGCATCCAGCCGGGCATTCGACGGGTGCTGCGGGCTACAGCTTCGGGAGCGGCCTGGTGTGCTCGATCTGCACTGCTTGAAGGGCGTGCGGGTTGATGCCCAGAAGGCGCAGGATCGTCGGCGCGATCTGGGTGGTCTGGACCGGGGTGGTGCTGACCGTGTGGTGGGGAGCCCCACGTCCGGAGACGACGAGTGGGACGTCGCGGTCTGCAGGCGCGTCTCCTCCGTGCTCGGCGATCTTCTTGACGTTGCCGGTGTACACGACGCCGTATTGCGCGATCCCTACCAGGTCGGGAGCGTGGCTGTCACCTGTGGGTGCGCCGAACAGCCTGTCGACGGCTGACCCGGTGTAGACCTTGGTCAGGCCTGATGCCGTCACGGTGGTGGAGTAGGTGCCCTTGGGGTCACTCGCCTTGTTCGCGGGGGCGGTGTGCGAGAGCAGGTAGTCCTTGGCGAAGGCGAGCGCGGCGGGGCTGCGGTCGGAGAGCCACATGAGCATGCCGTCGTCGTCGAGGCTGAACGTCACGAGAGGTGACGCCTTCGGGTGGCTTGCGGCCCATGCGGCGTTCATGTCGTCGACGATCTGCCCGTCGTCGACGCGTCGCAGAGCGCTCAGGTCGGACGCCCCCGGCCGTGATCACGGCGCCACGACTGCTTCTCCTGCGCGACCAGGCGCCGGAAGTTGCGGTCCGAGCCGGCATACCCCGCGGCGCGGGCCTGGGGCAGCAGCCGCTTCGCGCTGATCCTGCTCCGACTGCCCTTCACGGCCTGCGCGGCCAGATCGCGCACCGCCTCGTAGTTCGCCGGCCGCGGCCGACGCGCCGGCGCCGGCTCGCCGGAGTCCTGACGTTCGATGACCCGCTTCACGGTCTTGTGCGTGGTCCCGCAGATCGCTGCGGCCCCACGGTAGGTGCCCACCTGCTGGTAGGCCGAGATGATGTTCATTCGTTCCCTCGCAGACATCACAATGGAGCCCTCCTGGGCGGTGCGGTGGCTGGCTAGACACCGCCACCTCACCGCTCAGGGCTTCACGCTCCGGGTCGACACGACGAGCGAGGAACGGGGGACTTCTACTCGGCCACCACCGGGGACCTCCACCTGGCCACCAGTGGGGACTCTCCATGGCCACGGACAACGCACCTCACCGATGCACTCATCGGGGTATGACCACGCGTCCGAGACAAAATGACGCAAAGCCAGCGCGGCTGTTCGCGGGCGGGTATGAATCGATCGGGCGCGAGGCCGCGCATGTAGCTGGGTGGAAGGAATGCCATGCCGTTCGGGGCCGTGATTGAGGGCGTCGGCAAGGCCATCGACACGGCCGGTATCGCGGTCCTGGGCGCGGTGGTCGCGGCGGTGCAAGCGGCACGCTCCGGCAGTGCAGGCGGCACGCTCCGGCGGTGCAGGCGGCACGCTCCGGCGGTGCAGGCGGCACGCTCCGGCGGTGCAGGCGGCACGCTCCGGCGGTGCAGGCGGCACGCTCCGGCGGTGCAGGCGGCACGCTCCGGCGGTGCAGGCGGCACGCTCCGGCGGTGCAAGCGGCACGCTCCGGCAGTGCAGGCGGCACGCTCCGGCGGTGCAGGCGGCACGCTCCGGCGGTGCAGGCGGCACGCTCCGGCGGTGCAGGCGGCACGCTCCGGCGGTGCAGGCGGCACGGGCACGTACTGACGTTTCCGTCAGCAGCTGGGCCGCTCGATCCTGCTGGGGCTTGAGCTGCTGGTGGCGGCCGACATCATCCGGATCGTCGCGGTGACACCCAGCGTGTCCAGCGTGTTGGTGCTGGCCCTGATCGTGCTGATCCGCACGTTCCTCAGTTTCTCGCTGGAACTGGAGATCACCGGCCGCTGGCCCTGGCAGAAACCAGCCTCGCCCGATGAGGCGGGTGAACGAACGCCTGGCGCTCGGTCCCACGACTCTGCCCCCTGACCTGACTCAGCCCCGTCGAGTGAGTCCGGGTGGGCAGTCGGATCACCCTCGCCCGTCTACGTGCCGGCCCGGACCAGGTCCGCGGCGATGTCAGCGAGAAGGCCGCCGTGCAAGGCGACCACCACCGACCCCGAACCGGCCGGCTCCTATCGTCCTCGGGACGAGGGAGCCGGCCAGACGTTGCTCTGCTGCGATCCGGCGTCGTCGCCGGCTCCCTCGCGAAAGGGCAGAGTCAGTCGGCGAAGACGTCGTCCGGGTCCCGCCGAGAGGCCAGCATGGTCTCTGGGTGGCCCTCGGTGGCGAGTGTCTGGTCGCGGCGGGTCAGGCTGAGGTAGATGACGACGGCGAGGATGGCGGCCAGGAACAGCAGACTGGTCCACGCGGTTCCAAGCCCGAGTCCGCCGTCAGCCGGGTCCGAGCCGAGGAAGTCGCCGAGGTTGGCACCGAGCGGACGGGTCAGGATGTACGCGATCCAGAAGCAGAGCGTGGTGCCGGCACCGAGTCGCCAGGCCACGACGGTGGCGGCGATGAGCCCGGCGGGCAGGAGCACCGACAGGCCAGGACCCCAGCCGGTCAGGTCCAAGGTCCAGTCTCCGGCGGCTGTGCCGAGCGCGAACGTCACCAGGACGGCGAGCCAGTAGAACGCCTCCCTGGGACGGGTGACGATGGAGTGGATTGACAGGGTGCGCTCGCGGAAGTACCAGACGCCGAACACGCCCACGAGCACGATCGCGATGACGCCGGTGGTCAGCGGCAGGGGCACGTTGAGGTTGTCCGTGAGGTTGTCGGTCAGCAGGGTGCCCACGACGCTGATCAGGACGACGACGGTCCAGTAGACGGCCGGGACGTAGCGCGGCAGGCGGAACTGCACGACGAGGGCGGCCGCCAAGGCGAGACTGAAGATCACGGTGGTGGTCGACAGGCCGAGCCCGATGGTGGTGTTGAGGTAGTCGGCGAGGCTCTCCCCGACGGTGGTGCACAGGATCTTGATGATCCAGAAGTAGATCGTGACCTCTGGGACCTTGTTGAGCATCGTGCGCCATGATCCGGAGCGCAGCCGGGTTGGGGTGGACATGAAAGTTGTTCTCCTTGGGGTGCTGAATGTGGCCAAAAGGGAGTAATGGTCGAGGCACACCTCAACAGCGCGCCTTGACCGAAACCTGTGCATTTCTTTGGTCTCGCCCGTGAAAAGAACGTCCGGAAGCGTTCGGGAGGCCGGCCTCGCACGATCGGCGCAGTACATGAACACCTCGCGAACATCTCGAACGCACCGGGACGGCCGCCGGGACGGAAGTGCCGACGCCGTCCCGGCGGCCGACCTGTGCGTTCGCGCGTACCGCGAGGGGGTCGGCTGCTCGGCTGTGCGCGTGAGCCGCCGCTGAGGGTTTCGGTCAGATGTCGGCCGGGTGGCTTGGGTGGGCCGGAGTCTCCACCCCACGTGAGGGGTCGGCAGGCTCAGCCACGGGGTGGCGCCGGGGGATAGGAACGAGCAGGGTGAACCGTGTGGGATCGGGGGTGGTGAGCGTCAGTCGGCCACCGTGCGCCTCCGCGATGGACCTGGCGAGGGCGAGTCCGATGCCCGCTCCGTTGCTTCCGGAGTGGCCGCGACGGAACACCTCGTCGGCGCGACGTGAAATGGACCCCTCGTCGGCGACGTCGATGGCCACGACGGTGCCGAGGTCCCGGAACGAGACCGTGACGCGCCCGGTGCCGTGGCGCGTCGCGTTCTCGAGGAGGATCTTGAGGACCTCGGTCGTGACGAAGACCGGCAGGGGCTGCGCCGGATCGGTCTCGTGCGTGATGTCCAGCCGTCGCCCTGCCCTGGCGAGCGGTCCGCGCCATCGGCGTTCGAGCTCGGCGGTGAGGTCCGCCACGGTTTGGGATGCGCCGACGGTGTGCGCTCGGCTCTCGGGGCGGGCCAGCCGAAGAATGTCCTCGATGGTTCGCTCGAGGTCACGGACCTGGTCGGTCGCGTCGATCAGCGCCGGCCGTAGGTCGGTGGCCGGGTACGCGTCGCGCGAGCGCAGCGCGTTCTGCAGGCTGAGACTCAAGCCCGTCAGGGGCGTACGCAGCTGGTGGGAGACGTCAGCGGTGAAGCGCCGCTCCCGGGCGATGAGCGCCGAAAGCCGGTCGAGCATCTCGTTCTGCGACTGAGCCAGACGCACCAGCTCGGGTGCGCCGGCTGGCGCCGCGCGGATCTGGAGGTCTCCGGCGCCGACGCGCTCGGCTGCCATGGCCAGCGCCTCGAGAGGGGTGCTGAGGAGCCTTGCCTGCCGCCGCGCCACCAGCACGGCCACGACCAGCGCGGCTGCAGCCGATAGTGCCAGCACCGCCCATGCCAGAAGGACCCATCGCCAGACAAGGCGCTGCGGCGTCGAGACCCGCACCACCGCGATGACCTTCTCGGCAACGCTCACCGGGACCGCGACCACAAGGTCGCCCGCAACCTGACCGCCGGCCTGGGCTCCGGACGCCGCGGACCTGGTGACCGGATCCGCGATCGGGGGCCCGGTTGCCGGAGCGGTTCTGCGGGTGAGAGAGGCGTCATAGACGGCGACCGTCTTGTCGCTCTCCACCGACGGCAGCTCGAGCGGGTCGCCGGCCAGGAAGTCCGGCCCGACCTGCTGGGAGGCGACCAAGGCCGTCCGCTCGAGCTCTCCTTGTTCCTCGGTGAGGATCATGGTCCTCACCACCAGGGCCAGGGGGACCCCGAAGAGGAGCAAGGCCACCGAGACGGCCACCACCGCCACATGGAGGATTCGTCGACGCATGCCTGTCATCCTCGCGCGCCTGCAGCCCCGACCGGCCGGCCGCGACGATTCCCGGGAAAGCTTTACCGTCCTCTAACCCGGCGTAAGGCTGCCTCTAACCTGGCCGTTCCTACCGTGGATACGCGGGACAGACCCCGTGCGACCCCCTGTGCGAACCCAGGAAGAGGACTCACGATGACCGTCACCAGGACGCTCCTTCTCGGAGCAGCAGCGCTCGGGACCGTCGTACTCTCGGGCTGCGGCACCACCACCGCCCCAGCACCTGCACCCGTCCAGGTCACCGCAGCCCCTCCCACTTCCTCGTCGTCGCAGGCATCCGCCCCGTCGGGCTCTGCGTCGGCGGCTTCGTCCGCGCCGGCGTCCGCGGCGGTCCCGGGGCCTGTAGCGACGGAGAGCAATCCACCAGGAGATATCCCCGACAACCAGGCGTACGTCGCCTATACCCCCAGCGGCACCACGATCAGTGTCAAGGTTCCTGAGGGGTGGGCCCGTTCCACGACCGGGAAGATCACGGTCTTCACGGACAAGCTGAACCGCATCGAGATCCAGACGGCCACGGCCACATCGGCACCGACGACCGCATCGGTCACCTCCGCCGACGTGCCCCGGCTCCAGGCAAAGGTGCCGAAGTTCGCCTCACCCAGGGTCGTCGCCGTGTCGCGGACAGCGGGACCGGTGGTTCTGCTGACCTACCAAGGTGACTCAGCGGTCGACCCCGTGACCGGCAAGGTCGTTCGCGACGCGTTCGAGCGGTACTCGTACTTCCGGGCCGGGACCCGAGTGGATCTGACCCTGTCCGGCCCCGTGAGCGCCGACAACGTCGACCCGTGGCGGACCGTGTCCAACTCGTTGCGGTGGACCCCGTGAGCACGACCCGCACCGCCGCCCCACGCCCGCCGCTGGCGCCGGCTTCCCAACCGCGGCAGGCGGGCGAGGACGGGTCCGGCAACGCCGCCCTGACAGCCGATCACCTCTACCGGTTCTTCCGCACCGGCGACGAGGAGATCCTTGCCTTGCGGGGAGTCTCGTTGAGCGTCGCGCCGGGAGAAACCGTGGCGGTGGTGGGGCCCTCCGGGTGCGGTAAGTCAACCCTGCTGGGGTGCCTCGCCGGGCTCGACGAGCCGGACGGTGGAACGGTCCGGGTGGGCGGTGAACGACTCAGCCACCGCCCGGAGGCCCATCGCGCCCGACTGCGAGCCGAGCGCATCGGCGTTCTGCTTCAATCCCGAAACCTGCTGCCGCACCTCGACGTCCGGGCGAACGTCCGCCTCGCACGCACCGCCGGTCATCTGCGCCGGTCGGGGGGGCATGCCACCGGACGCGGTGCCCCGCGCGTTGAGGTGGACGAGCTGCTGGACCGGGTGGGGCTGTCCCGGCGTGGGGGCGCGTACGCGTCTGAGCTGTCCGGCGGTGAGCTGGCGCGGGCCGGGTTGGCGGTGGCTCTGGCCAACGACCCCGACATCGTCCTGGCCGACGAACCCACCGGTGAGCTCGACGGACAGACCGAGAAGCACATCCTCCAGCTGCTGCGTGAGCGCGCAGGCGCGGGCGCCGCCCTGCTCGTGGTCACCCACAGCCCACGCGTGGTCGCCATCGCCGATCGCGTCATCACCCTTCACGACGGGACGGTCACCTCATGAGCTCAGGCACTCACCACACCCCGCCCCCGGTCCCTTCCCCCAGGTCGACCCACGGCGAGACCGCTTCCCCCCGGGGGAGCACGCCCCTGCAAACCCGCCCGCCGCAAAGTGCCGCGGAGCCTGCCGGGCTCGTGGTGACGTGTGAGGGCGTGGCACGCACCTTCGGCGAAGGCGAACGGGCCGTCGTCGCCGTGCACGGCAGCAGCTGTTCGGTGCGGTTCGGAACCCGCACCGCCATCGTCGGATCCTCCGGTTCCGGCAAGTCCACGCTGCTGCACATCCTCGCGGGACTCGAACGGCCGACCGCCGGAAACGTGAGCTGGCCCGGTCTGTCCACGACAGAGCACGAACGGCAAGGGCAGATCGGCGTGGTCTTCCAGAGCCCGAGCCTCGTCCCGGCCCTGACGGTGGCCGAGAACGCCGCCCTCCCTCTCGTCCTGGCCGGCCTCCCCGAAGGGGAGACGGCCGAACGGGTCAGCGAGGCCCTGCGGCTCGTGCACGTCGAGGACCTGGCTGACCAGCTCCCGGAGGAGCTGTCTGGAGGGCAGGCCCAACGCGTCGCCGTCGCGCGGGTCCTGGCCCGCCGACCGGCCCTCATCCTGGCCGACGAGCCCACCGGGCAGCTCGACCAGGCCAGCGGCCAGCACCTCATCGACGTGCTGCTCGCCACGGCGGAGCAGATCGGTGCCGCTCTGGTCGTCTCCACACATGACACCGAGGTGGCCGACCGGCTGGACGCGCAGTGGCGGATGCAGGAAGGACGCCTGAGCCTGGACGACCCCGACCCGCGGATGTCGGCGGGGCAGATCGACCAGCCCGCCGTTCCCACCACCAGCCCCGCCACCAGCCGCAGCGTCGGGTTCCGGCGATGATCGAGACCTGGCTCACGGGCCTGCTCCGCCGGCGCGGGGGACGGCTGCTGTCCGTGTCCGTCGGCATCGGCGTCGCCGTCGCGCTCATCGCGTCCCTCGGAACCTTCCTCACCATCTCCCAGGAGACGATGACGACGCGGGCACTGCGCTCGGTCGCCGTCGACTGGCAGGTGCAGGTCCAGCCCGGCGCCGACCCCGCGGCCGTCCGGGCCGCGGTCGGGGCCTCCAGCGGTGTCCGTGCCGCCCTGCCGGTATCCATGGCCCGCAGCACCGGGTTGGAAGCCACCGCGGGAGGCACGACCCAGACCACGGGCGCCGCAGTGGTCCTCGGGCTCCCTGACGGCTACCGCACCCAGTTCCCCGGTGAGATCCGTCAGCTGAGCGGCTCCCCGACGGGTGTCCTCGTGGCCCAGCAGACTGCCTCGAACCTGCATGTCCGCCCCGGCAGCCAGGTTCGCATCGGCCTTGGGACATCACGCCCGGCCACGGTCACCGTCGCTGGCGTCGTGGACCTGCCGCAGGCCGACTCGCTCTTCCAGAAGGTGGGGGCTCCCACCGGCGCCCAGCCCTCGGCCCCGCCCGACAACATCATCCTGCTGCCCGCGGCGACGTTCGCCGCAGTCCTCGGCACGCCGACGACAACACCACCGAGCGGGGCACACCCGACCCCGGTGACGTCGGTGACGCCCGTGACGACCCAGGTTCACGTCGCCCGATCGGCGCCGTTGCCGACCGACCCGGCCGCCGCGTACGCCGAGGTCCTCGGAGCCGCCCACAACCTCGAGGCGACCCTGGCCGGGACCGGCGTGGTCGGCAACAACGTCGGCGCAGCCCTGGACGCCGCCCGTTCTGACGCCGCCTACGCCCAGATGCTCTTCCTCTTCCTCGGTCTGCCCGGCGCCCTGCTGGCGGCCCTGCTGACCGCTGCCCTGGTCGGCGCCGGGGCTCAGCGCCGCCGTGACGAACAAGCTCTGCTACGCACCCGCGGACTTGCGCCCCGAGCGATCGGGCGACTCGCGGCCCTCGAGGCAGCACTGGTCGCCGCCGGAGGCGCGGTGCTGGGCCTGGCTGGCGGCGCGCTCGCTTCTCGATGGGCCTTCGGTGACGGCGCCAAACCCGCTGGGCGCACCGGGCTCCTCGGGCTCTCACCTGCTTGGTCTCTGGTGGCTGTCCTCTTCGGCGCGCTCATCGCCGGCGTGACGGTCCTGGCGCCGGCCGCCCGGGACCTGCGCGGCCTGACCGTATCCGGTGCCCGGCACGCCGTGGGCCGGGCACGCTCGTCGTGGTGGATGCGCTACGGACTCGACTTCGCGGTGCTTGGCGCGGCCCTGGTCGTGTTCTGGGTCTCCAGCAGTGACAACTACGCCCTCGTCCTCGCGCCCGAGGGCGTCCCTTCGATCTCGGTGTCGTACTGGGCGTTCCTCGGCCCAGCCCTGCTGTGGCTCGGCGGCGCCATGCTCCTGTGGCGTCTGGCCACCGTGGCCCTGACCCGCGGCCGCCGCCCGCTCGCCCGTGTCATCGCCCCGCTCACCGGGCGCCTGGCCAGACCCGCCGCAGCGACCATGTCCCGGCGACGCCGCCCGCTGACCCGCTCCGTCGTCCTGCTAGCCCTCGCGATCTCCTTCGCCGCCTCGACGGCAACCTTCAACGCCACCTACCAGCAGCAAGCCGAAGCCGATGCCCAGCTGACCAACGGAGCCGACGTCGCCGTGACCCCCGCGCCCGGGGCACCCCTGTCATCGACGGCGACCGCGGCCATCGCCGCCACCCCGGGCGTCACGCGCGTCGAGCCACTGCAACACCGCTTCGCCTACGTCGGCGCCGACCTGCAGGACCTGTACGGGGTGAACCCGGGCACCATCACCTCGGTGACCTCGCTGCAGGACGCCTACTTCCAAGGGGGCACGGCAGCGCAGCTCATGGCTGCCCTCGCCGCCAAGCCCGACTCGATCCTGGTCAGCGACGAGACCGTCAAGGACTTCCAGCTGCAGCCCGGGGACCTGCTCAACCTGCGCCTCGAGGACCGCACCACCCACCAGCTGAAGACCATCCCCTTCCACTACGCAGGTATCGCCAAGGAGTTCCCGACCGCCCCGAAGGACAGCTTCTTCATCGCCAACGCCGACTACGTCACCAAGGCCACCGGGTCCAACGCGGTCGGAACCTACCTCGTCGACACCTCCGGCACCAACCAGGCCGCCGTCGCCGCCGACCTGCGCCGCGCCCTCGGATCCAGCGCCAGCGTCACCGACGTCACCCAGACCCGGGCCGCGGTCGGATCCAGCCTCACCTCCGTCAACCTCGCCGGGCTGACCCGGCTGGAGCTCGCGTTCGCCGTCATCCTCGCCGCCGGTTCTGGAGGACTGGTCCTCGCGATCGGCCTGGCCGAAAGACGCCGAACCATGGCGATCATCTCCGTCCTCGGCGCCCGACGCCGCCAGCTTCAAGGTCTCGTCATGGCCGAGGCATCCGTCGTCGCTGTCGGTGGCCTGCTCGGAGGTGCGGTCATCTCATGGGCCCTGACCCAGATGCTCGTCAAGGTGCTCACGGGAGTCTTCGACCCGCCACCCGCGAGCGTCGCCGTCCCCGCCGTCTACCTCGCCGCGACCGTCCTCACCGTGGTGCTCGCCCTCGCGGCAGCCGCCGCCTTCAGCGCCCGAACCTCCACCCGACCCGCCGTCGAGGAGCTACGTGACCTGTAGAAGACGCGCCCGCCTCGCCCGGTACCCAATCACCCACGAAACCGGCCACCATGACTGGCCCTAGCATCAACACCATGCCGCCGACGTGGATACCCTCGGGCGTCGAGATCACGATCGTCGAGGACGACGCCACCATCGGTCACCACCTGCAGCAGGCCCTCGACAGCCACCGCTACCGCACCAGCTGGTACCAAACCGGCCGGCGCGCCCTAGAGCACCTCCGGTCAGCTCCCTGCGACGTGCTGCTCCTCGACCTGGGACTACCTGACATCGACGGCGTCGACCTCGCCCGGCAGGTCCGGGCCGAGCACCCCACACTGCTCATCGTCATGCTCACGGCTCGAACCGACGAGATCGAGGTCATCGCCGGGCTTGAGGCCGGCGCCGACGACTACCTCACCAAACCCTTCACCGTGACCGTCCTCCTGGCTCGCCTGCGAGCGCACCTACGGCGGCATCTCCCCTCCGACAACGCCCAGCAGGGCGCCATCGTGCTCGGGGACCTCACCGTCGACCCCTCCTCGCGGCGAGTCCTCGTCGGTGGCCACGAGGTGGCCCTGCGGCCCAAGGAGTTCGACCTGCTCAAGGCACTGGCCACGCAGCCCGACACCGCCGTGAGCCGGTCCGGTCTGATGGCCGAGGTGTGGGACGAAAACTGGTACGGGTCCACCAAGACCCTCGACGTCACCATCGCCCACCTGCGGACCGCGCTCGCGACCGCAGCCGACGGACCCACGCACCTCCTGCCCACCATCACCACCCTGCGCGGACACGGCTACCGCCTCGACCGGCCACCCACTCGCCCACTCGAACGCCTCGAGAAACTCCCTGAGACTCCTCCTGAGAAAGGCTCCAATCCATGAGCACCCGACCGTTGCGGATGCCCGCGTGATCCCCGCGTCAGCCCTGCTGATGCCACCGGCCCTCGGCCCCAGCTGGCTCGACCCGAACAACCTCTTCGCCACCTACGGTGCGGCGTTCTTCGTGATTGCCCTCGCCTTCGTCTTCATCGAGTGCGGCCTGCTCTTTCCCTTCCTCCCCGGCGACACACTGCTCTTCGCGATCGGGCTGTTCATCGCCTCCGGAAAGCCCCACCTGCCATCGCCAGGGACCGCGATACTCGCTCTCGCCGGGGCGGCCTTCCTGGGCAACGTCGTCGGATACTGGCTGGGACGATTGATCGGCGTGCCCCTGCGGCAGCGCGACGGTCGCATCGTCAAGCGCCGGCACCTCGAGCAGTCGCACGCCTTCTTCGACAAGCACGGTGACCGGGCCCTCGTGATCGGGCGGTTCGTGCCGTTCGTGCGGACCTTCATCACCCTCGTCGCCGGCGCCAGCCAGATGCCCCAGCGACGCTTCCTGACGTGGAGCGGTGTGGGGGCGGTGCTCTGGGTGGTGGTCATCACCGTGCTCGGCTACTCCCTCGGCGCTGCCTTCCCCGCGATCGGCAAGAACCTGGACGTGGCCATCGTCGCGATCCTCCTGGTGTCCCTCGCGCCCGTGGCCGTCGGGTGGGTGCGCCAGCACAGAACGAGTGACGACGCTACTTGAGAGGACCCGGGGCTGCCTTGCCATGGGCCACGGTTCCCGCCCTCGTGGTCGGGGACCAGGTCGCCGCCGGCGCCGCTGGCGGCAGCGCCAGGGCCAGCCCGAAGGAGTCCCCTTCTCGGAGACCATCGCGGGACCCTGTACGAGCCCCGGCCATGGGGCACGGACGTTGCGCCCTCGCGCGACCGCGAAGCGCAGCGAGCAAACGACGTCCGGATCTCGCTGGGGAGGACGACCGCTGCGGTGTCGCCATTGGTGTGGGCTTCCACATCGGGGGCGCGACGAGCCGCCCCGGGGACCGACCGTCGACTCGAGGTGACGATGAGCCGGACCGCCGGGGACCGCCCCGTAGAGCTGCCGGACCTGTCGGACTACTCGGCCAGCTTCGCGATGGCCTGCGCCCACAGGAAGTGCTTGTTGGTGCCGAGGTCGCGCACCGTCGTGATGTTGAACGCGGCTTTGAGGTGCTCCGCGTCACCGGCGCTGACTCCCTGCAGCGCATCTACGGGCGCGTCGGCGAGCTCACTCACCGACGAAGCCTCGAATGCCTTGTCGACCTTGCTCGCGATGTCGCCCATGATGACTTCTGCCTGTCGGTGTGCGCCGTCGTGGCGCGCATAAGGCAGATGTACCACCTAGAGCCCCAGCGCGCGCCCGCAACGCCGCAACAGCCAGGGAAGCCAGGCAGCACCCAACTCTGTTCGTCACGTTGACCCGCGCCCGCCTCCCGGGAGCCCGTGGCGAGCGGGCTTCACAGATTGCGAGCAGGTATCGGCATGGGCCTACTGCAGCGAGTGATCCTGCGGGGCGTCGTGCGTGCAGCATTCGCGTCCTGCGAAGCCGGCTCGAGGTGGATCGACCCATCGGCGTTCCGCCCTCGCCCCTGACCCATAGTGGCGCCCGTGCCTTGGGCGGCGTGGATAACCCCCCACATCGGTACCGGTCGGCAGTCGGCTCCTACCGTTCGGCGTCCTGGTGTCTAGCGAGGGGCGTCGAGCTGGGTTCGATCTCGTTGCCGTGGTCAGGCTCGGGGCCTTGGGCGGGACGCACGGGCGCATCGCCGGACATCACCGTCCACGCCCTGAAGAGTGCGGTCATGGCCGCCAGCCACGCCGCGCCGAGGACAAAACCGGCGACGACGTCGGAGACGAAGTGCGCGGCGAGCGCGACCCGGGAGAAGCCGATGAGCAGGACCATCAGGACCGCTACGGAGACGGCGACCCGGCGCCCGAGCCTGCCCAGCACCGGAAGGAGCAACAACAGGAGCACCCCGAAGCCGACGACGGCAGCTTGGGCGTGACCACTCGGGAAGCTGGCACCCGGCTCGTGGACGAAGGGTTGGCTGACGACCGGCCTGGTGCGGTGAGCGGCTGCCTTCACCAAGGTGTTCAGCAGCGACGATCCAGCGATGGTGACCACGGCGAAGGCGGCCAGACGCCACCTTCGGCGCCACAGCAGCCAGATGACGGCCAGCGCGGTCATGATCTGCCACGACAGGGCGGACCCGGCGTCGCTGGCGGTTCGCATGACGGCGACGAACGCAGAGTGGGTCAGCGCGTACTGGTGCAGCTGGTCCCTGGCGGCGAAGTCTGCGGACGCCAGTGGACCCCACTTGTCCTCGACCAGGAGAAGGAGCCCCGCGAACGGGATCACGACGAGCAGCAGCGCGGCCGCAAGAAGTATCCTGCGCGCCCCGTAGCGGCTGGCCGCGCGTGTCGATCTGGCTGGCAGTGGCGCGTCGTTGATCATCCGTCCTCCTTCGTCGGCCGCCGTGATGGTGAGCCGGTCCGGTAAGTACGTGCCCGCCGACGGATCAGCGCAAACGGACAAGGTCCAAGGAGCGGGTTGGGACCGGGTCGGGCGTCAACGTCCGTCTGCGTGGTCCAGGTCTGGTCTGGCGCGGTGCAAGCGAACTGGAGAGCGTGATGACGGCCAGGGTGCAGGTGGGCATCGCGGTCGAGGCCAGGTCCCCGAGGCCCGGCTTGTGGTCGACGAGCTCGACCCGTCCCTACGTGGTCGGGCAGCTGTCTGACGAGCGCGAGGTCCTGCTCCTCCGACGCTGCATAGACCCGGTTGTCGCCCCAGGTGGTGCGGGCAGGGGTGGCGCGGGTCACGACGGCGAGGTCGATGCCGGCGATGTTTCCGGCAAGCCATCAGCCCGCCACCCGTTGCTTGCCGCCGTCCGCGAGGGGCGAGCGCCCGGGCGATGTCGGACTCGTCTCCCGACCAGTCCGACTTCGCGTACGGGAGCAGGATCGGCGTGCGTTCGTCCGTCCGAGACAGTCCCGCGGACCACGTCCCGGTGGGGCGGTCAACGCGACGTCGACATCTCGTCCGGCGCTCGGCTCTAGGGTTTGATGCGGGCCAGCACGTAGTGCCCGCTGCGCCCGGTGAAGGTGGCACGAACCGCGGTCTTGACCCCGTTGATCGTCAGGTGGCAGTCGGTGTGGGTCCCGACCGCGAGGTTGGGGAAGTTCGCGCAGGTGACGCCGACGATCTTGTCGGAAGGCCTGTTCGCCCTGGCGCGAGCCGCGATCCGGGCTGCCAGCGCGTTGCCGCTTCTGGCCGGGTCGAAGACGACAATTGAGGGAGGGGCGGTCACGGTCGTGGTCACCGTCGGCGCGGCCGCGGGAGCACTCGGACCGCAGGCAGCCACAGACATCTGCGCGAGGCCCACAGCTCCAGCAAATGGCCCGGTGACCGCATGCCATCTCAACGGGTGCATGAACGCCGTGCCTCACTCTCGCCCTCGTTCGCGACTCCGCGGCGGCCACCAGAGTCCGGCACCGGGCAGCGTTTCACGAGATGGCGTGCCAGTTCGCACAGTCCTTGGACTGGAAGAACCCCGCATCCTTGTCGAGGGTCACGATGGTGCGGGTGCTGCTGGACCCCGATCTCGTGGGGACGCCATCAGCCCCGATGACGCTCCACCGGCAGATCCTGCCGTCCCGAGACCCGACGGACTCGTACCTGCCCGGGGGTATCCCTCGCCCCACGAGATACGTGCCCACGTCCCCGACGAACCATGCGGTCTTGGTGGACGTCCCTTGGGCTCGCGTACGCCCCCCGCCGGCGTCCTCCCTCGCGACGGACGTGTCCAGGGCCTTGGGGTCCATGCGGCGCAGCCGATCTGCAAGTCCTGTTGAGGTCGGGTCGCCCGGACCACCGTTGACCCCTTCACCGTCCTTCTCCAAGCCGGTCCGCGCCGAGGAGGCGTGCGACGCGTTCTTTGTTCCCAACGGCGATGCGCCGCTGGCGTCCCATGTGCCGAGCGTCACCAGAGTCAGCCCCATTCCCAGAGCGGCGGCGAACACCATCGTGCGGGCCACGACTCGACCTTGTTGTGGCATAGCCGCACGCCTCCTGCTTCAGATGCCGGACAGAGGGAGCCCCACCACGGGAGCCTTCGGGTTGTGAGCCGGGTGAAGGACCGTGGCGTGTACAGCACCGTTTTCGCCGGCCATCGCGGGATCAAAGACATGGCGACGGTGTCAGCCCTCTTGCCGCGGGCTCGGGGGAGCGGGATGGTGGATCCCCACCATGGGACAGCGGGCGGCTGTCTTCGCTGACTTGGATGAGGTGTCAGATGACTCGACGACGAGTGACTCGGTGAGTGCTCCTGCCCGGCGTGGCGGTTCTGATGTTGGTGGTTGGGCTGTTCGTGGTGAAGGCTGAGCCGGGTTCGGCGACCGCGGCGACCCCGACGTTGAGCCGGGAGGCGCTGGCCACGACGTTGCTGGCTCACCACCGCGACCGGTTCGCGACGCCGGCGCTGTCGCGGGCGCTGCGGCTGGCCGCAGGCGTGCAGCAGAGTCCGGGTCGGGCCCTGCCCGGTGGGGCCGGCGGCGCGGGTGCTCGGGCGGCGGGTGTCGCGGCGGTGTTGCCTCGGGCGCGGCTAGCCAACGTGCGGGTCAACGACCCTGCCGCGGACCGGTTCCAGGTCGACCAGACCACGCAGAGCGAGACCTCGATCGCCGTATCCGGCAGCAAGGTGGCGGTCGGGTTCAACGACTCGCAGCAGGCGCTGCTGGCGCTGACGGACGGGTTGGATTTCAGCGGGTACGCCTACTCCGCCGACGGCGGCAAGACGTTCACCGACGGCGGGACGCTGCCCAACCCGGGGAACTTCGTGAACTTCGGCGACCCGTGGCTGACCGCGGACCGGGCGGGGCGGATGTACTACTCGACGCTGCCCTTCGGTGGGAACGTCGGCAATCTCGAGATCGGCGTCGCCCGCTCGGGCAATGGCGGCAAGACCTGGTCCGAACCGAGGCTGGCGTCGCCCAATGACGACAACCTGTTCTACGTCGGCGACAAGGATGCCATCACTGCTGGCCGGGACCCGAAGGTGCCCGGCCGGGATAACCTGTACGTGACGTGGGACGACATCGCCGCCGAAAGCACCGGGAGCGCGTCCGCCGGGCTGGCGGTGGCCACCTCGATCGACCACGGCGCGAGTTGGTCGCTGCACTACGCCGACAAGAACGTCACCGATCCGAACTCGTGCAGCTTCGTCCAATACATCGGCGCCCAGCCGCTGGTCGACCCCGCGAACGGCACCCTGTACGTCGCCGCTGAGAAGATCGTGGTCGTTGACCCGAAATGCACCGGTGGCCAGTCCACCTTCAGCGAGGTGACCTTCACCTCGCAGGACGGCGGACTCACCTTCGGCCGGGCCGTGAGCATCGCGTCCATCACGCCGGCCACGCCGACCGGTGCGCTCGAACTCGGCCCCGGCCAGTTCGTGCGCACCGCCGAGTTCCCGACCCTCGCACTGCGCGGCAAGACCCTGTGGGCGGCCTGGAACGACGGTGCCACCGGCCGCAGCCACATCCGTCTCGCCACCTCCAACACCGCCGGCGCGACGTGGCGTGTGAGCGCCGCCACCCGGGGCGGCGGCGACGAGCTCCAGCCGGCCCTGTCCGTCGACGCGGCGGGGCTGCATCTGGCCTACTACCAGCGCAACGCCAACAACTCCCTCCACACCGTGCTCGCCGACTCCACCGACAGCGGCATCCACTTCACCGCGACCGCGGTCACGACGAGGTCGTTCCCGGGCGTGCACACCGTCCCCCAGTTCGACCCGCAGATCGCCTTCGGCTACATGGGCGACTAGATCGCCAACGTCTCCGACGGCACCCACCAGTACCTCGCCTGGGGCGACAACCGTGACCGGGTCACCAACTTCACCCATCCCCGTGGACGCAACGACCCCGACGTCTTCTTCGCCCGCCGCTGACCTACCCCCGGGGGTTCGGGGCTGCGGTGCTGCGCGGTCCGAACCACGTGGCGCGACAGGGCCGCCTTCGGCTGCGCCGCTCCCACGCGGCGACCCGTGCCGTCGTGATGACAACCGCGAGATCCTTCCGCTCCAGATGCGAAGAGCGGGTTTGCGGGACGGCACGCGGCTGTGTGACCCAAGGGCAAAGCGGCTAGCCACGTCCCGCGACGGGGCGGCCGACGATCATGGAGTTCAGCAGTTCTTCCGGGAACGTTTCTGCAGTCTGTATGTCGAGCTGGGCGCCGAGTCCGTCCAGAACGGCGGTGAAGAAGCATCGAGCCGAAGCAGCGAAGACGACATCGGCGATCTCGGGGTCGGTGAGTCCGGCGGCTCGGAGCCGGTTCACATCCTGGGCCTCGACGGAGGCCGCGTCGGTGGCGACCTTGACGGCGAACTCGTAGACCGCCCGGTCCTGAGGGTCGAGCGCCGCCCCGTCGGGCTGCTCGGTGATGGATTGCATCGTGGCTGCGTCACCGCAGACATCCCTCAGAAACTTTGAATGGGCTGCGGTGCAGTACGTCGACCGCAGAGCCCGGGCGGCGGCAATGGTGGAAATCTCGAACCGGCGCCGATCCATGCCGTCCCGGATGGCCGAGTTGAGCGCGTTCCAGGCTTGCGCCACGTCAGGTCGAGTCGAAAAGGCTGCGGCGTAGTTCGGCAGGAAGCCCCAAGCGGCGCGTTGACTCCGGTAGTACTGGGCGAGGTCGCCGTCAGCATCGTCTTCGCTTACGGGTGTGATGAACACCTGCCCATTCTCACCGTCACCCGGTCTCCTGAGAAGGGGGCCGGGGTGCGTCACGTTGCATCCCTTCGCTGCCAGAGTGGAGGTTTGCGCATGCAGGTGGGTGCCGACGCCGGACTCCCTTCCCGTAGCCGCCGACGCCCTGGCGGCACCTCCGACATCCGCTTCATCGAAGTCCGCTACTCCGCCGTCAGGATGGTCGACTGGCGGCGAAGTGACTGTGAAGATCGCGTTTGCAGCCTGATGGTGCTGGGCTGTGGTTGGTGACCACGAGTGTGACCCACGATGTGACTGGCCTCGTGCCTTGGTGCGACTTGTCCGCTCGTGGTCGCCGGCCCGGCCCGGTTGGAGGAGCTGGCCTGATCAGGAGCTTGACCGCCTGGCGTTAGCAGCGCCTGGCGTGTCTCATCACAGTCCTGCCGAGCCTTCGTCCCGGACCGGAACCCACGTCCCAATCCGGCGAAGGAGAGAACGCATGACCAGTCTGACCGATCTGCGTGAGGTGGTCGATGTCGTCATCGGCGTCGACACCCACGTCCACACTCACTCCGCGGCCGCGCTCGACACCGCGACCGGTGGTGTCCTCGACGAGATCACTGTCGAGGCCACAACCGAGGGCTACGCCGAGCTGGTGGAGTTCGCCAACAACCACCCGATGCTGCGGGCGTGGGCGATCCAGGGCACCGGCGGTCACGGCGCCGGCCTGTGTCGCCACCTGTTGGAGGCCTCGGAGCTGGTCATCGAGGTGGACCGCCCGAAGCGGGCTGCGCGCCGCAACGGCGCGAAGTCGGATCCGCTCGATGCGATCCGAGCCGCGCGGGAAGCACTGGCTCGACCGCGGCTGGGCACTCCCCGCACCGGGGGTGAACGCCAAGCACTGTCAGTGCTGTTGGCCGCTCGCCGCTCCGCGGTGAACGCCTCCACCGAGGCGCAGCTGCAGGTCTTCGGCCTGGTCATCGCTGCACCCGAACCGATCCGAGCCCGGTTCCGCGGCCAGAAGCTTGCCGCGATGCTCAATACCGCCGCGAACCCGCGCGTGCGCTCCTGCTGGGACATCGAGACGACCAGCACCGTGGTGGCGCTGCGGACCTTGGCTCGTCGCGCGCACGCGATGCTGAAAGGGGCCCGGGAGCTGCAGAAGGCCATCGTGGCCATCATCCGTGGCTGGCGCCCTGACCTGCTCGAGCAGTTCGGCGTCGGACCGATCGTGGCTGCCCACGGTGTTGTGCGCGTGGTCCCACCCCGATCGCCTGCACTCCGAGGCGGCGTTCGCGACGCTCGCCGGCGTGGCGCCGATCCCGGCGAACAGTGGACAGGTCACCACCCGTTATCGGCTCAACCGGTACGGCGACCGCCAGCTCAACAACGCACTGCACACCGTGGTCCAGAGCCGCATCCAGTACCAACCAGCCACCCGCGACTACGTCGCCCGCCGCAGTGCGGAAGGCAAGACCAGCCGAGAGATCAAACGCTGCCTGGCCCGCTACGTCGCCCGCGACCTCTACCGCCTACTGGAAAGTGGGCCCGCAGCTGCTTGACGAAGCATAGGAGCGTCGCAGTTTCGGGAGGCGTTGGGAGGTCCGATTCCTCATACATCGTGCACCGCCGAGTGGTCCGCGCGTCCCGAGATTCGCTCGGGACGCGCGGGCCAGATGACGTGAGGGGCGTGGCTTACGGCTGGGTGCCGTAGACGGATAGCTCGGTAGAGTCCATGAAGTCGCAGCCCGAGAACAATCCGGGGCAGCTCCCCCCGAGGTCGGCGACCTGGGTCGAGACCATGGTGTAGCGGACGAACTTGACCGCGGCCGTGCTCCCTGCTGCCAACGGGATCGAGGTCGGCTGTCGGTCGGCCAGCCCGAAGTGGCCTTGGTTGGCGACCGCCCACGTAATGCCGTCCGTGGAGGTCTCCACCCGGTAGTCGCCCGTCGAGGCGCTTCCGGCGTCGCCGCACGTGTTGGACGGGTTGACGACGATCTCCCGGATGTTGACCGCCGCCGGCAGGACCACGACGGCGGACTTCGGCTGGGTCGAGGGGGATGGGTTGTCCGGAGCGTCACTGCCCCACCCGCTGCCCTGCGACTGGTCGATCAGCGAGCCTGGGCCGCAGCCGAACGGCGTGTAGTCAGGCGGTGTGAAGGCGCCGATCGCACCCCCACCGCTCGACGCCGCCCAGTCACGGCGCAGGGCCCAGTCGAGCACCTGCGCTTGGGAGGCGATGCTGACCGTCTGGCTCTTCGTGTCGAAGCCGGCGCCCCGGGACGACACCTTGGGGTAGGTGCCGGGGAAGATGCCCGTGATCGCGTACTTGCCGGTCGCATCGGTGAGTGCCGCATAGCTGCTGCCCGTGAAGCCTGAGCTCAGGCCACCGAAGGCCACCGCCGCACCCGAGATGGGCGAGCCGGAGTCGGCATCGGTCACGGTCCCGGTCAGCGTGCCGCGCGGTGTGGATGCGGGTGGCGGCGTGGAGAAGCTCTCGACGGGAGCGGTGTCGTCACCGTCGAGGCTGCCGGCGAAGTAGCCCATCCCGCGGGCGGCGAACACCTTCCAGATCTGGGCCTGCCTCCTGCCCCCGTCGACAACGAGGTCGGCCTGCAGGATCGAGTTGCGCATGTCCAGGAACGACGGGTTCCCCGGCGATAGCTCCATGGCTCTGGTGACGAGTGACTCGGCGAGTCTCGAGCCGAGCGCCTTGCGGAGGTCCCACAGGGTCTCGCCCCAGATCTCGCCGTCGGCGTGGACCTCGGGGTCGCCGATGATCCGGGCGTAGTCACCATAGGTGTAGCCGCCGGGCCCGGCCCCGGGCGTACCAGGGCAGCGCGAGGAGGTCGTCCCGACGGGGCAGTCGAGGGGTTGGGTGCGGATGAGGTCGTTGCCCCAGCCGACGTAGTCGCCGACGCGCAGGTCTCCGGCTGCCCCCGTGTCGGTGAACATGCCCTGGTTGACGAGGAGGTCCATCGCGTACCAGTCGCTCCAGGCCTCACCCATCGCGCCGGCTTGGATTCCGCCCAGGGTGGATACCCCGTTGGCGTCGACGACGAGCCGGTTCGAGAGCCCGTGCGTGTACTCGTGGTAGACGATGTCCGCCTCGTCACCGGAGTTGCCCGCCAGGTACGGGTCCTCGTCGGGGAACGCGCTACCGGGCTGGTGGAACAGGTACATCTGCATCGTCGGGGCCAGGCCGTCGGGTGGGGTGGTCATGTTGGCGTTGTCGACGTGGTTGCCGTCGGGCAGGCCCGCGACGAGGTTGGCACCGTCGATGGCGTTCCCCTGCACGGCGTCGCCGTCGACTGCCTCGAAGTTGCCTGCCGCGCGGGTGAATCCGATCGGCGCCTTCTTCAGGTGGTCGTGGAAGGTGCCGAGGAAGTAGAACAGCTGGACCGCGTTCTGAGCCGAGTTCTGCTGCCAGGAGTTGGCTCTTTCCGGGTTCCAGGTGCAGACGAAACGGGACGGGCACGCCGTCGGCGTGAAGTGCGTCAGAGGGTAGCGGAACGAGTTCCTCCCGCTCGGTCGGACCTCCTCGGAGGCCTGGGCCGTGTTGTCGTCGTTCACGTCCTTGAAGACGTGAGCGATGTTGCCGGCCAGCTCAGGTGAGCCGTTCGGCAGCCAGCCTGGCCTCGTGAGGCTGACCACCTTCGCGGTGCCGCCCCGGGGCGCGCCGGGGTAGTTCTTCCACACCAGCGCGTCGTCGGAGAGGACGAGGTTCTGTCGGAATAACGTCCGGCCGGTCTGGGCGTCGATCACGTGCAGGTAGCCCTCCTTCATCGTGATCGTCTGCCACGCCAGTCGAGGTCCGCCGAGCAGGTCGAAGACGACAAGCTGGGCCCGGTCACCGCCGGCGAAAGTGGTCGTGTGCTCCGGCGTCGTGGTCTGGCTCGTCACCGTGGCCTTCGAGGACCCGAACACGTCCGCGACTGCGGCGCTCCGAGCCTGCGCCGCGGTCAACCGGGAGCCGCCGCTGGTGGCGGGAAGGTTGGCCAGAGGCGAACCGTCCACCTGGATGAGGCGGCCATCCTTCGTGACGTGCGCCCTGAGACCGTTGCCGAACACGGGGACTCCGCCAACCGTCTGGATGAAGCTGAGGTGGCGGGTGCCCGCGATGTCCACGTAGTTCTTGCGGAGGCGGAGGCTGGCAACCTCCGCGGGCGTGAGCGCGAACACGTCCGGATGGGCATTGACGAAGTCGCGGACGATCCACTCCGCCGCCTTCCTGCTCGGTCCGGTCAGGAACCCGTCGGTGCGGGCGACGCGCCGCGGCGTGCCTGTGAGCGGGTCGAGCTCGACGATGCCCTGGATGCCGAGCTGACCGCGCAGCGCCCTGACTCCCGGGGCCGGCTTGGCGGCCAGTCCCGCGGCGCGCTGCGCCAGCGTCGTGCGAGTCGCGCCGGCGGTGCGTGCGTCATAGTTGGGTTTCACCTCGCCAGGCCCCGCGCTCGGGGCCGGCCTCGGGGCTGCAGGTCCGGCAGGCGCTCTGGGTGCCGATGCGGCACCGGCAGCCGGCGACATCGCCGCCATGAGCGCCACAGTCGTGCCAACCGCCAGGACTGCGAGTGGTCCCCGGGTCCGCCTTCCGCGTGGGTTGTCCTGAACGCGCACGGTGCCTCCTCCGTCGAGTTGAGCGGTCGCATATGGTGCGCCACTACTCACCCGTCAGAGCGTTCGTGCGTTCTCCCCGGACGGCAGCGACTGGAGCGACCAAAACACGATCGTCGATAATCCTCCACCCAAGCCGGGCCGGCCGGGGGCCGAATGGGCCAAATGAGCGCCCTCCAGCGAAGCAAGGCCGCCGCGTGACCCCCCGGGTAGGTCGGGAGACTTCAAACCTTTGGAAGGTTGGAGTCATGGCTGGGAACACGACCAGGAGGTACGCGCCTGAGCCGAAGGCTCGGGCGAGCGGATGTTGAGGAGATCCCTGCGGATCTCGCCACCGACTGGGAGGCGATGGGTCACGTCGCGGATTGCGCGGTCCAGCGCCGGTCGGGCCGGGCTGGCGCAGCGGGCGCGGCCGGCAGGCGACTGAGCAACCTACACCTACCCCCTTGACCCTGATACTGGGCAGGTGGAAGGTGTGGATGGGAGCGTAGCCGAACCTCAGCAGTCGCCCCACCACAGAGGGGGTTGCCATGTCCGCGCCGATTTCCCCGACTTCAGCAAATTCGAAAGTCCCTGCAGTTGAAGCGTCGAACACCGATCCGGCCGGAGGCATAGCGGTTCATGGGTACGCCCCCCACGGTCATGGAGTCGAGGGCCAGTCCGATGGATCGAAGGGTGTAGTTGGAACGAGCCGTGACTTCCAGGGGGTTTACGGCCACAGCGAGAAGAACGCCGGCGTGGTGGGAGAAAGCTCGACTTGGGTCGGTGTGTATGGCAAGTCTATGGGCGACAAGGGTATTGCGGTCATGGGCGAAGCGCGGGATGACGGCGCGGCAGGCGTCCCCGGTAACGGCACAGGCATCTACGGTGTTAGTACCACCGGCATAGGTGTCAGCGCTTCTAGCGCAACCGGAGAAGCCATCCGTGCGGAAACCAACTCACCAACGGTCGCAGCGATATCAGCGTTCAGTACCAACGAAGTTGGAACCGGTGCGGCTCTGTACGCGAAGAAGTCCGGAACTGTCGGCTACGCGGGCTTTTTCGAAGGCAACGTTGCAGTAACCGGTGACGTCATATTGACTGGCGCGGACGTCGCGGAGGAATTCAACATGCTCTCCACTACATCCCCGGGGAGCGTCGTGGTGCTTGACGACCAGGCTCACCTAGACCGTTGCGTCAAGCCCTACGACCGCCGCGTGGCAGGTATCGTTTCTGGTCTCGGTGACCGAAAGCCTGCCGTGGTGCTCGACCGAGTCGCCGGTGTCGCAAAGCGTCAACCGGTTGCTGTGGTGGGCAAGGCTTGGTGTCTGGCCGACGCTTCGCTGTCCCCAATCGCCGTTGGTGACCTTCTCACGACTTCGTCTCGCCCCGGCCACGCGATGTGCGCCATGGACAAGTCCCGGGCATTCGGCTCCGTTATAGGCAAAGCACTGACGCCGCTCGCATCAGGCACTGGCCGGGTGCTCGTTCTGGTGGGGTTGGGTTAAGCCGTGAAGGCCAGTAAGCCAGACGGCGGCCGGGTCATCACCCGGGCGAGGATCGTACTCGTCTTCATGGGGGACGGCTGGACTGATGCGGGTCTCCCATCGCGGTCAGATGCAGAGGCGATGTTTCGTGCGACGTTGGCCACGCCGTATATGTCATACCTTGCGCAATATCAGGGCATTTGTAAAGCAGAAATTGTCGCTGTTAGCAATGGCCCGACAAGCATCGGAAAGATCGCACCGGATCCCCGCCAGTACATTCCGACCGTACAGTTGATCAGCGACAAAGAGATCACCGACGCCCTTGGAGTAAACATAGATGCGGCTCCTCGCCCTGAGGGGGAGCAGACGCTGTATATGGCTATCATTAGTAGTCAAACACAGCCCGTTCTCAGCGAACACACCGACGCGGGGGGTTTTCACTACTTCTTCGCGCATAATGGTCGCAACTATGACTTCGGCGTTGTGTTGAATTTTTCAGGGAACACTGTCGAGAACATTTGGGGGGATTTGGCATCTGTCTTTACCCATGAACTGGTCGAGGCCTGCACTGATCCGGATGGCGCGTCTGGATATCGCCTCACTCCACCCCCGAATGCCAAGAATCCAGGGGAGAACGAGCTGTGCGACTTTGCGCCGAAGGTCCAGTTGCGACTGCCTGGACTAAGTCGGGACGTGGGACTTGAGAGTTATTGGTCGAATCTCCACGATCAGTGGGTGGTACCGACGGGATACTCCGTTCGGGCGGCGTTAGGACAACAAACGCCGCAAGCGGTTTACGACGTCTGGTCTGCCTTGGGTGCCGTCCGGGTCCGTGCGGCAGTGCGCGCCCGGTGCACTTGACGGCTGGGTGCCCAGGCAGGCTATGAATCTGACAGTCGCGCAACCCCTCTGGGCTCCCTGCACCGTGGCCGTGCTCCCCGCTATGACCGGAGCTCAACGGACGCACATATCACGTGGGCATTGGACGGCCTCAACGACGACGCATCCCTACGGATCACTGTCCTTGCTGCCGGCAGCCTCGTGCGCGAGAACACCTGTCGGCTCCTGATCGAACAGTTGCGACCAGGTGACCGCATCCCCGGATACCTCGACTAACGCGGCCATGACCTAGATCGCCCAACAGGAGAAGTCTTATGTCCGAACAACGACGACTTGCAGTGGTTCTCGTGCGAAACGACGCGTCTGCTGCGTACCCGCCGGTGACGATCGAACAGGCTACGCGGCTGATGCTGAGTGATCAGAGTTCAGTTTTCAGGTACTGGGATGAGAACGCCGAGGGCTGGTTCACCTTTTCACGCTTAGACTTCTTCGGGTCGTACGACGTCACCTTGCCGCCTCCACAACCGCCGGGACAGGCCAAGACCAGCCGTGGGGCGATTTTGGATGTTGCGCGAGCGGCGGCGCAGAACGCCGGCGTGGATCTGGCGCCCTACGACGGCCTGATCGTGTTCGTTCATCCTGGGTCGGCAGGTGGAGTGGGATACGACGCAGGCACGCACGGGGCCGAGGGGCCTGGATCTTCGTGCATTCTTCCCACAACCGGGGATCGGACCTTCTTCTGTCACGAGATCGGACATGCTCTAGGCTTCTTCCACACGTAT
This sequence comes from Terrabacter sp. Ter38, assembly GCF_024519435.1. GTDB lineage: Bacteria > Actinomycetota > Actinomycetes > Actinomycetales > Dermatophilaceae > Terrabacter. The sequence goes on along the minus strand of NZ_JALJRZ010000016.1, from coordinate 36,114 downwards.
GGGCTTTTGAATACTGGTGCAGATTGGTCGGGCACGGGGGAAAGATTTGAGGTGTACGGGGATCCCTACGACCTGATGTCCTCTGCCGCCTTCGGTGCAGCAGACCCAACGCTGGTGCTGACACCCGATCAGGCCATTGACAACTTCCCCAACGCATTGAAGGCCGGTCCGATGCTCTCTCGGGCCAACCTCCACTTCGCCAAGCCCGCAGCACTCGAGGCCACAGGACGGGTACGACACATATACGAGGGCGGCGACAGCTCGCTCGTCACCCTCCACCCGGCCGGCCACCGAGTTGGGGGCGACCCGGAACTCTTGGTTTATCACCCCATAGACGAGGATCCCGCCGCGCGCGGCCGCGTCTACGTCGAGTATCGGCAGCCCTTCGACTTCAATTGGTCTTCTCGATGGGACGGCGGTCTCTCGAATGTCGGCACGGAACGTGACAACTGTGGCCTTGTTGTGCACGTGGTAAAGGACATTCCTGAAGGCACCGCAACGGCCGTTTGGTACGCCGGTCGCATTGTCTTCCCATGCGCCGATGCCGACCTCAGAGTCGACACCTCGCGTGGTTTGGCAACCGTGACAGTGAGCCAAGAATCCGTGCAGCAAGAGAAGCCGGGATACGTGCGTGTGCGGGTGGGCCGTGCGTACGCTCCATGGGTCTCCATAAAGGAGGCGGAGTCAAAAGTGCAGAAGGTCCTGTCTTCCGAGCGGCGCCTTGCCCCGGGATGGGAATGGGCGGGCCCATTCACTTGGGAGAGGCGACAGACGCTAACCACCGCAACCTACACACCTGTTGTGTACGGACTCGGCGGGGCCGGGACAACCGACGGGCCATCGGCGGTAGACGTCAATTGGTATGTCGGTGATGTGCAGCCGGTAGGTCTGACCGGCGTCGCTTCCGTACATCCGGAGGGTGTGGTTACCTATGTCGACCTCGACTTCTCTATAGATCCGGAAACCGGGGTGCTGTTGCTCTCCGACCATCCAAGTGTATCCGGGTTCGTAGTCAAGGTGCGGGCCAGCGCCAGCGACGACGTTACGTGGCGCGACCCCATTAAAGCGGACACAACGTTCACTGGCGACGGTGTCACAGAAGGATGGGGAACTGACTACAAACGATTCATGGACATGTGGGACAGAATCACTCACCCTATTCCGAAGCAACACTTCGGTGTACCGAAACCGGACGACTATCGCGTCGGGATCGACCGACTGGTGCATGCATACGAAGAGCTCAGACTTGAGAACCCGGAGGTGGCGGCGAACGTGCAGCCGCTCGTGCTCGACCAGGTCCGCGTACTGCAGAGGATGATCTCCGGCTGATGGGGACCGGTGGAGGGTGCGCTATCGCTCGCGGCGGTGATAGGCGGCCCGCCAGGCTGCGTCTAGTGGCTCGTGTTTGAAGTGGTCTGACGGTTCGCTTTCTTGAGAATCTGCTCAGCGGTCTTGGTCCATACGAAGGGGTGGCAGCGGTCGTTCCAGCCGTCGGTGAAGGCGCGGATCTTCGCGTCGGGTTTTTGACCGAGCCGAAGGTTCCGCGGTGGCTGGCTTGGCGTTCGATGATGCCGAACCAGCCCTCGACGAGGTTCAGCCAGGAGCCGGGACTGCTGACGGTCTGGTTGACACCTGACCTGTGGCGACGGAGGTCGCCGCTGGAAGGATGTTCACCATGCCTGCAGCCCACCCCAAGGAGTTCCGCGACGACGTGGTGGCCCTCGCCCGGCGCGGCGAGGCCTCGCTCGGCCAGGTCGCCAGAGACTTCGGGATCTCCGAGTCCTGCCTGCGCAACTGGCTCAAGACCGCCGACGTCGAGGACGGGATCCGACCCGGCACAACACGGCAGGAGTCCGAGGAGCTGCGCGAGCTGAAGAAGCGAAACCGGTTGCTGGAGCAGGAGAACGAGGTCCTGCGTCGAGCCGCCGCCTACCTGTCCCAAGCGAACCTGAAGCTGGGTCAGTCCCCAAAATGAGCTACCCGCTGGTCCGCGACCTTGCTGCTGACGGGATTCCCGTCGCAGTGACCTGCCGGGTACCGGGCTTCTCCCGCCAAGCGTTCTACGCCTGGGCTGCCGCACCGGTGAGCGAGCACCACCTCGTCGACGCCTACGCCACCAACGCCGCCGTCGAGGTCCACGCCGACGACCCGGGCTTCGGCTACCGGTTCATCGCCGACGAGCTCGCTGACGGCGGCCACGACCTGTCCGAGCGGCGGGTGTGGCGGCTGTGCTCCCAAGCTGGGATCGTGTCCCTGCACGCCCGTAAACGCGGCAAGTCACGCCGGCCCGGACCGCCGGTGCACGATGACCTCGTCGAACGCGACTTCACCTCAGAGCAGCCGAACCGGCTATGGCTGACCGACATCACCGAGCATCCGACCCGCGAGGGCAAGCTGTACCTGTGCGCCGTCAAGGACGCGTGGTCGCGTCGGATCGTCGGGTACTCGATCGATGACCGGATGACCTCACACCTGGCCGTCGACGCCCTCCAGATGGCCGTCACGCGCCGCGGCGGCCCCGACGTCACCGCCGGCTGCGTGGTCCACAACGACCCATTGAACTCGCCCAGTTCCGATCCCGACGCTACGTTCACGAGCTCGAACGGCACGAGCTGCTCGGGTCGATGGGACGGGTCGCCTCCAGCGCCGACAACGCCGCCATGGAGAGCTTCTTCGCCCTGCTCCAGAAGAACGTCCTGGACACCCGCCGCTGGGACACCCGCCAGCAGCTGCGCTTGGCCATCGTCACCTGGATCGAAAGGACATACCACCGCCGACGCCGACAACGACCACTCGGCAAGCTCACGCCCATCGAGTTTGAGACCATCTACGCAGCCGCACACGCGGCCTAAAACCCCACACCACCCCTGTCAACCAGACCGTCAGCGGTCCCGTCTGAGTTGAGTCCAGCAGAGTGGTGTACGACGATCCCGGTGAGCGTGTCCTGCTGACGGCAGGTGCGGTCACCGCTGTGATCCTTCGAGTGATCTCTCACAACGACTCGAAGAAGGACACCACGATGACCGCTGGACCCATTATCGACCCCGACGTCTTCCTGCATGAGCAGCTGGCCCAGGCCAGTCCCGACTTGATGCGCGAGCTGCTCGGCACCTTCATCAACGCCCTGCTCTCGGCGCAGGCCGACAGCGTGTGCGGCGCCGAGTACGGCACCCGCAACCCGGACCGGGTCACCTCCCGCAACGGGTACCGGCATCGTGACCTCGACACCCGCGCCGGCACCATCGACGTCGCGATCCCGAAGGTGCGCGAAGGGACGTTCTTCCCCGAGTGGCTGCTCGAGCGGCACCGCCGCGCGGAGGCGGCCCTGACCACGGTGGTCGCGACCTGCTACCTGCTCGGGGTGTCCACCCGAAGGATGGACAAGCTCGTCAGGACCCTGGGCATCACCGGCCTGTCGAAGTCGCAGGTGTCGGTGATGGCCCGGGACCTCGACGAGCAGGTCGCCGCGTTCCGCACCCGACCGCTGAACGAGGGGCCGTTCACGTTCGTCGCGGCCGACGCGCTGACGATGAAGGTCCGCGAGGCCGGCCGTGTGGTGAAGGTGGCGGTGATGGTCGCGACCGGTGTCAACGCTGACGGCTACCGTGAGGTCCTCGGGATCCACACGGCCACAACAGAATCGGGCGCCGGCTGGCTCGGGTTCTTCCGGGACCTGACGGCCCGCGGCCTCAAGGACGTCGCGCTTGTCACGAGCGATGCGCACGCCGGCCTCGTCGAGGCCATAGGGGCGACCCTGCCGGACGCGTCGTGGCAACGCTGCCGCACCCACTACGCCGCGAACCTCATGGCCGTGACGCCGAAGTCGCAGTGGGGGTGGGTCAAGGCGCTACTGCACTCGGTGTACGACCAGCCCGACTCCGAGGCCGTGAACGCCCAGTTCGACCGGGTCCTCGAGGGCCTGTACGAGAAGCTCCCCGCCGTGGCCGAGCACCTCGAGCTCGCCCGCGCCGACATCCTCGCCTTCACCGTCTTCCCGAAGGAGATCTGGCGCCAGATCTGGTCCAACAACCCGAACGAGCGCCTCAACCGTGAGATCCGCCGCCGCACCGACGTCGTCGGCATCTTCCTGCGTGGTTGTCTGAGCCTTGGGAGCCCGGGGGTGACCCGGAATCTTTCTGTCGGGCCGCAGGGCCTTGACCCGGTTAGGGCCAGTCCCTCCGGGCTCTCGCTACACCGGTGGTCGCGTGACCTCAGAGCGGCGTGCTGACCGAACGGCAGGACTGTCCTCGACCACCACGAACATTCATCGTCGATGGGTTGAAGGAGAGTTGCTGATGCGAGATGTCATCACCGTCGGTATCGACGCGCACAGCCAGGTCCATGCGGCCGCGGCAGTCGATTCCCGAGGCCGGGTCGTTGCCCAGCTCGAGACAGGCACAGACCGTTCCGAGCTGGGACGGATGCTGACCTGGGTGCAGGCGCTGCCCGTTCCTCGGGAGATCGCCGTGGAGGGAGCCAAGGGTTTCGGCCGTCCGCTGACGCTGTTGCTCCTGGCTGCCGGGGAGGAGGTCGTCGACGTCCCCACGCACCTGACCGCCCACGGACGACGCACGAGTCGTCGCCGAGGGAAGGACGATGAGGGTGACGCGATCATCATCGCCCGCGTCGCCATCCGCGAGGACACCCTGCCTCGGATGGACGCGGCGCATCTGAACACGGACATGAAGCTGCTGGTCGACGCACGGGACCAGCTTGTGCAAGAGCAGATCCGTGTGCGGAACCGGTTGCACGCGTTACTGATTGGCCTGTGTCCCGGTCACCGGGCCGTCACCGGAGCGTTAACCAGTAAGGCCGCCCTGCAGCGCGCCCGCGTGCTGGCCATGAAGGAAAGGACCAGCGACCCGGTGCGGGCACACCTGGCGCTGGTGGCGATCAGGCGGCTGACTGCACTGGGCAAGGAGACTGCCGAACTCGGGGTCCTAATCGCCAACCAGCTGCGCCAGGACACCCACGAGCACCTGCTCGCCATTCCCGGCGTAGGACAACTGACCGCCGCCAAGATCCTTGGTGAGACCCACGACGCCCGGCACTTTCCCTCCGCGGCCGCCTTCGCAGCCCACGCCGGCTCCGCGCCGATCCCTGCCAGCAGCGGCAACACCACCCGTCATCGCCTCGCCCGCGGCGGCAACCGTCAGCTCAACCGCGCGTTGTACACGATCGCTCGGTCCCAGGCACGTTGGCACCCCGACGCCCGCACCTACCTCGCACGCAAACGCGCTGAAGGCAAGAGCGCAGCCGAAGCCCGACGGTGCCTGAAGCGTCACCTCGCCGCCGTCGTGTACAGAGCCATGCTCCGCGACCTCCAAGCCCAAGAACCACCACGACCAGGCACCACGGCCGCCGCCGCTTGACGAGAGCGGCGCCCCAACCGGGAGGCGATCATCCGCTTCGTCGGAGCGGTGCTGGCCGAGCAGCACGACGAGTGGGCCGAACAACGCCGCTACCTCGGCCTGGAAGCGCTGAAGAACGCCCGAGCCGTCCTGACCGACCGCACCACCGACGACGATCGTGAGGAGGTGACCAACGACCTGATCGCCGCGGCGATCACCGCCTAACCGAACGACCCCGACGGATCACCGTCGTACACCACCGATACGGACTTGACCCCCGTCTGCCCGGAGGCACCGGAGGCGAAGCGCCCGGCTCGGTCGGGGGCCGGCATGCGGTCCCCCGATCACCTTCGCCGACCGGATGCGATAAGCGGAGAACCGCTAACCGCGAAACGCCAGTTGCACCGTTCGGCTGACGTACCCCGCTCCCTCCCAAAGGTGCTCGAGTGTGCGTCTATCTGGGCGAAAGGACACGGATGTGTCGGCTTCTCAGGGGCCGGGCCACGTTCGGGCCCGGCAAGCGGCTGAAGGGAGGCACCGTTCTGTGCGCGGATGTGACCCCGTCGGGCGGCCCGGTGCGAGGCGTGGCATGCGGGGGCTTACTTGGTGGCTTCGGCGATACGTGACAACGCGGCGGCAATCTCGGCGTCGCGGCCTTGTGCGGCGTGCTGATAGCGCAGAGCGGCCTGCGGCGTTGAGTGACCGAGACGGCCCATGAGCTCGGCCAGCGTCGCACCGGTCTGTGCGGCCAACGTTGCCCCGGTATGCCTCAGGTCGTGCCACCGAAGGTCCGGCCGTCCAGCGGCTTGCCGGGCCGGGTAGAAGACCCTGTAGAGGGTGCTCGGCGCGATGTGCGAGACGCCATCGGTGGCGGGGAACAACAGTGCGTCCTTACCTCGCATCGGCATCGCCGTGACGTGGGCTTTGAGCATTGGCATTAGGTGGGGCGGGATGGCCACGTCGCGGACACCGGCCTCGGACTTGGGAGATCCGACCATCGTCTGGCCCTCGGCGCGGACAACGCCACGTCGGACGTGGATCACGCCGTTTGTCAGGTCAAGGTCCTTCCGGCGTAACTCGGTCGCTTCGCCGAAACGGAGAGCGCACCAGGCGCACAGCATGAGCAGCGGCCGGTACTTCACCGGGAGTGACGCCGTGATGACCTCGAGTTCGGACAGCGTGGCCGGCTGGATCTTGCGGGCGCGTCTAGTCGTGCCCGCGCCGCGGATGTGGCATGGGCTCGATGTGATCTTCTCGTCGGTGACCGCGGTGGCGAATATGGTCCGCAGTAGCGAGTAGGCATGTGCTCGCAATGTCGGGTGATCTGGTTCCAGGTCTGCGTACCAGTCGCGGACGACCTCGCTTGTCACTGCCTTGAGCGGCACGTCGCCGAACGTCGGCAAAATGTGGCGGTTCAGGATGGATCTGTAGTGCTCGCGGCTGCGCGGCTTGAGGTCGCGTCGCCGCAGCCACTTCTCGGCGTAGGTTCCCAGGGTCTCGGCCATTGGTGCATCCCGTGGCTTCACCGGGGGAGCCCACTCGCCTCGGCTGATCCTTCGGCGCTCGTCAGTGAGCCAGGCCTCGGCGTCCATCCTTGAGTCGAAGGTGTGCGGAGCGTTGTGGCGCTTGAGGTCCGGCCCCCGGTACTTGGCGCGATAGCGGCCGGAGGGAAGCCGCTCGATCGCGCCGAACTGACGCTTCGGGGTGGACACAGATTCGCCTTTCGTGGACCAGACGTGGACCACCAGAGTACTTCCCTGGGGATTCCTGTCCACGATAAGAACGCGCCACTGTTTAGCATCGTCGCAGGTCAGAGTCCATATTGTGAGGTCAGCGCCAGATTTCACGATTGTGCCGGAATGAAATTCAAACCCAGTATCGCCCACCAGCACCAGACAGCCCCTGATCAGCGGAAACGCTGGTCGGGGGCTGTCATGTTGTGTGGGCTTCGGCGCGCAGGTGTCCGACTGTGCTCGAGGGTCCGCCGGGGGCCCTGGCGGCGGATGAGCTCGGACTTGAAGAGCCGGTTGAGTGCCTCGGCGACGGCGACGGCGACGGCGACGGCGGTGTCGTACGAGTCGCCGACGGACCCGACCGAGGCGGTGATGCCACTCGGCGAAGAGGTAGTCGATCGGTTTTGATCGGGGCCGGGAACCTGCGGTTGTACGGCGGAGTCACGACGACGCGGGCGTCGGCGTCGAAGACCTGCTTGACCCAGGCCCTGGTGTGCGGCTTGGCGTAGTCGTCGTTCTTGGACTCGTCGTCATCGTCGAACAACGGAGGGTCGAGAGGTCGACGATTTCGACTTGCCACTCGTCCGTGGGCGCCTGGGCGGAGACCCGTTCGGCCACGGGGCCGATACGGCCGGAACGGGTGCTTGACACGACGACACAAGGCTGATTCATGGTTCAACCACCATCATGCAAACGGACTCAAGTCCGAATCGCTGCCCCGGTTGCCAGCCTGACACCGCGAGTGTCGCGTTCGGATGTCGCCGACCCTGTGAGCCACAACTCGGTGGCTCCAATGCCTCTGACCCCGTTACGGCCTGGGCCGAAACGGGGTCAGAGGTGTCCTCAGGTTCCGCGCGCTGAGGTTTACTCAGGGGGTGTAGCGGCCAACGACGTGCACCACCAGGTCAGCTGCGCCACTGCTCACGTAGAAGCTCACCTTGTTCCCCGCGCCCGGACGCACGACCACCATGCTGGATATGGTCCGAGCGGCGGCGAAGTTGATGCTGGACGGTGACGGGCGACTTGCATCGGAGGGGAAGACGGTCACGAAGCCGGCCCTCGTCGGAGCGGACACGGTGACGTTGAGAGCGACCGCAGTCGTTCCGGCCGGAAGGCCTGGGATGACGACAGACCTGGTCGTGCCGCCCGTGACCTTGGCCTTGGGCAGACCGATTCCGATCCGGGTGTCGATGAACTTGCTCGGACCGACCGCCAGGTACTTGTTCCCCTGCCCGACCGAGTGGTAGCCGACGAGATCGACGATCACCTGGGTCGAGCCACCCGCGTTGTAGACGTTGACCCGACCACCGGCATCGACAGCTACCGTCACCAGGTTGGACACAGTCTGGGCCTTGACGTAGTTCAGGCTCGACACGTTGGGGCGGGTCACCCCGTACGGGTAGAGCGACAGGCTGCCATTCGCGGTGGGCGCCGTCACGGTGACGTTGGCCGTGATCGCCTTGGTACCCGCTGGGATGCCAGGAATCTTGAGGGTCACGACCTTGCCCGCAACGAGGGCCCCCTTCTGGCCTCCGACTCCGGAGCGCGTGTCCATGACCCGCGCAGGCCTCACCGACGTGAAACCGGCACCGAGATCGGGCGCGAAGTAGCCGGCGAGATCGGCGACCAGGTCGACCGATCCGGACGAGTTGTACAGGGAGACCTGACCCCCGGGCCCCACCTTCGTGGCCACCATGTTCGGGACACTTCGCCCTGTGGCGTAGACGACGTTGTAGGTGCTGGGGCGAGCGGCGCCGGCGGGATAGACCGTCACGTAGCCCGACGTGGTCGGAGCGATTGCCGTGACGTTGAGGATGACCGATGTGGTGCCGACGGGCAGACCGGGGACGCTGACGTTCACGACCCCGCCAGCACTGACCTTCGCCTTCGCGGCTCCCAGGCCCGTTCGGGTGTCGAGGACGCGCCGGGGTGTGATGGCGGTGAAGGTGCCGCGGGCGTTGTCCACCACGAAGGGACGCCATTCGCTGGAGCCGATCTCGACGCCCTGGACGTCGATGGCGACGACGCGCCACTGCCAGCTTCCGGAGTCGATGATCCGCGTCGGCGCGTACGCCTGGGCGTTCGTCGCGACCTGCTCGGTGAGCGTCGTCGTGCCCGCCGCCCGCCGCTCGAAGCGGTAGCTGACAGCTCCCGTTGTCGGCGACCACGCGAAGTACGGCGCGAAGCCATTGACCATCGATCCCGTCGTCGGTGTGGTGAGCGTCGGCGAGGCTCCGATCGAGTAGAACCGACCGGGCGCGGACCATTGCCCGGGACGGCCGTCCGCGTCCAGTCGAGCCACCCGCCACACGTACGCGGACGAGCTGGCGGGCAGCGGTGTCGCGTTCGCGAAGGCCGCTTGCTTCGTGATCACGCTGATGACGCGGTTGGAGGGCGACCAGTTCGCGTCGTCGTTCTTGTACACCTCGAGCTGGTAGCCGCCGGCGAAGTCAGTCGGGGCCCACACGAATGGCGAGGTACCGGAGGTGCAGGAGGCCGTCACCGTGGCGCTGGGGCACGCGGTCGTGCGGGGCCCGACCGCTCCCTGCGGCGACGTCAGCGCAGGCGCGGGACTCGACTTGGTGAAGGACCACGTCTGCGACCACTGCAAACCGTTGCCCCGAGCGTCGATCGCTTGCACCCGCCAGTAGGACGTTCCCTCGGGATAGGTCCGGTCCCACGCGGTATACGTCGCCTGGTCGACGACCTGGTTGTCGAGGAGGTTGGAGAACGAGCTCGTCGTTGCCACCTGGATGCGGTACTGCATGGCCGCCTGGTTGCTCTTCTCGCCCGTCTCGCCGTACGTGGTGGCGAGGTTGGTTGCGAGGTAGTCCGCCCACGTGAACGTCACCGCGTTGCTCACGGTGCTGGCGTTGGGCGGAGACTGCTGCGCAACGCGCGGCGACAGCTTGCTGAACGCGTTGGTGGCAGAGTTCACGGTGGAGACAGGGTCCGGCGCGCAGACATTCACCGCCTTGCAGGGGCGGACGTACCAGTAGTACGCCTGGCCTGCCTGACTGTCGGCCAAGGCCTCGATGTCGAACGAGGAGGTGGGAGTCCACCTCGTGCCGACAGTGCTCGCGGTCTGGACGAGGTTGGTGAGCTCCCGATCTCGAGCGATGTAGACCATGTAGTAGGCAGCGCCCGTGACCGGCTGCCAGTCGAGCACTGGAGTGGCCGGGACGTTCTCGCACATGCGCGAGCCCGTCGGCGCGTCGAGGTAGAAGGAGCAGGCGGTCAGCGTGTCGAGTCGCTGCCCCGTCAGGGCGATCTGCCGGCCGGCGACCGGAGCGAGCTCGCTGATGGTGAACGTGCCGACGCTGCCGCGCCCGAGAGGCGCACCGTTGCTGGCGAACGCCTCCACTTGCCAGTCGTACTGGCCCGGAGTGATGAGCGACTTCCCGGTGTCGCTCGCGGCGGCATACGGCCAGTTCGAGCTCGTGAGCGGGGCAGAGGCGGAGGTGAACCAGAAGCCGCTGCTGTGCACGCCGACGTCGACGCGGTAGTAGGCCGCTCCCGTGACCGGAGTCCACGTCAGAGTCGGGAACCGCGGAGTGGGGCCGGCGGAGTAGGTCGGCTCCGGGCTCGTCGCAGAACCGGCCGTCGGGCTGAGGTCGAACGTCCAGTTGCCGTACTTCGGGGACGTCTTCCCGTCGGCGTCGACCGCCTGGACCGTCCAGCCGTACGGGCCCCTGGCCGGATCCCAGCCGGAGTTGCCCGACGGCGTCCAGCTGAGCGCGTAGGTGTCGACCTGAGTAACGGTGTTTCCCTGCCGGTCGACCACGGTCAGGCGGTATTTCTCCGCATCCTGCGCCGCCTGCCACGTCATGGTGGGCACCGCAACGGTGGCACCGTTCGTCGGGCTGACCCGCTGGACCGCGGAAGAGGCGTAGAGGACGGTCGAGATCGAGCTGTAGATGCCCTGGACGTTGGCAGGGGCATCCAGCGCGCGGACCCGCCAGTACATGACGACACCCTGAGAGGGTGTGCAGGCGGTGTCCCGGCCCTCGAGGTACCCGACCGTGAACGTCGTCGAGGCGGTGATGCACGTCTGGTAGGTGCTCGGCGAGAAGTTCGGGTCGGTGCCGATGTCCAGCTGGTAGCGCGTGGCGTGCACGACCGGCGTCCACTGGAAGTACAGGTCATCGCCCACCACCGACGCCGCGCTGCTCGGCGGGTAGACGAGAGTGGGCTTCTCGAGCCAGTTGCGCTGGAAGCTCTTCAGCGGCGTGACCGCGACCCAGTCGATCGTCTCGTCCTGGTTGTTCCGGGCGCGCACCCGCCAGTAGTACTGGTCATTGAGGTAGGTCTGCCCCGGGCTGTAGCGGGTGCTCTTGATGTTGGTCTTGCTGTCGATGATCGTGTTGAAGTCCTGGTCGGTGCTGACCTGGAGCTCGTACGTCTTGGCGCCCTTGACCGGCTGCCATTCGAGGTAGACGTCCTCAACGGCCGAGGCTTCGGCCGGCGACGTCGCGGTCACCTGGTCGAGGGCGCCGATGGTGAACTTCCAGGCCGGTCCGAAGGCGGTGTAGAGGCCGTTGGTGAGCTGGGCGCGCACATGCCAGGCGTAGGTGCCGTTGGCGACGGGGTCGGGCAGCACCAAGGACGTGGTCTGGGTCGAGTAGACAGCGGCGCCGATGAAGTCGCCGTCCGGGTCAACCTCCACCTGGTACATCGCCGCGCCCTGAACGGCCTTCCACGACAGGACCGGTGGGCTGGACGGCTGCTTGAGCGTCGGGCCGCCGTTCGCCGGCCCCGTTGGTGTCGGCGCTGCAGGCGGCTTGACGGTCATCGATGTCGAGGCCCACCCGCCGGCGCCGGAGGAGTCCTTCGCGCGAACGCGCCAGTAGACCGTGCCGTCTGGAAGCAGGCTCGTGGGTACCATCTGGCGGTTCGTCGTGGACTGTGAGAACAGCGTCGTTGAGAAGTCCGCCGTCAGAGATGCCTGAACGTCGTATTCGGTGGCACCAGTGAGGCGACTCCATGACAGCAGGGGGGATGTCGTCGTTGCCGCTCCCGCCGTCGGCGCCAACCCTGATGGCGCGCCAGGGGCGGCCCCGGCAGAGGTCTCTCCCAGCACCGGCACCAACGCCGCAACAAGTATCAGCACCATGGCTGCCACTCGCCCCTTGGCCGCCGCGACGCGCGTTGCTCCCTTGGACATTCGCCCTCCCAGTCCGATGATCCCGGGTCAGGGTAAAAGCCACATGCCGCCCGTGTTCACGGATCAGCGAAGTTCGGTACGAACGGGCAGCGATCGGTTGGAGGCGGCCGCCCTCCGCGCGAAGGTCACCGCCAGCAAGGGCGCGACGGTGGTGACCACCTGCGTCGTCCGCTGACACGAGCGCGTCACTGTCGCAATGGAACCGCTCGGCCCCACTTGAGGGCGGCGGTTCTGGTCCCTCGGACGTACGAGTCAGTCGGGCCGCATGCGGAGGGGGTTCCTCGGGCTACCGACCAAGAACGGCATCCGGCGGAGGGGCATTAGGGCGACAGCCAGGCCCATCTGCCTGTTCTTCGTGACAGTGCATACGCCACTGGCGACGGTAGACGGGTCGGCGGTGCAGAAGTCCTCGCCGGGGTCACGCAGCAGAGGTCAGCAGGCCCCCGACGGGCGTCATCACTGTCGCCGCCTCACCTCCGCCTGCCTGGTTGAGTGCCTCGGTGGAGGCGGTAGCGGTCGTCACCACAGATGTGTGGTCCCGTGGGCGATGTTGTAGTACATGCCGATGTGGGTGTAGAAGTTCATCGCTCCGAAGAGCAGGAACACTGCGCCTCCCACGACCCAGGCGCGAACCGCCCAGCGCAGCAGGGAGATCCGGTTGGTCAGCTGGGCGATGGCGAAGAGCAGGGCGCCGAAGGCGACGACTCCCCAGAGGCCTCCGAGGAACAGGGCTTCGAGGAGGGGGAGGTGGCCGAACCGCCCGCTGATGGGCTCCTCCGGGGGTGCGGCGCCGAGCTGGAAGCGTACGAACGTGACGGCCAGGACGCCCATGGCCAGGCCGAGGGCACCGACGAACACAGCGACCGGCTTCAGGGCCGCGATCGCGGTCGAGCTGGCCTCCTCGACGTCACCGGCGAACAGCGTCCGGTGGCGCCACAGGTACACGGCGGCGAACAGGAGCAGGGCGCCGAAGCCTGCTGCCGGCTGGCCGAAGGCGATGTTGGCGTACTCGAATCCGTCGGCACCGAAGGGCCAGGTCACGGTGGTGTGCAGACCCAGCACCAGCAGCAGCAGCCCCGTGACGCCGAAGAAGCCGGCCCAGCCCTCGCTGTCGATGCGTCTGCCGCGGATGAGGTGCGCGAGGAACCAGGCGAATCCCAGTAGTCCTGCTCCCGCCGTGATGGCAATCAGTTCGTTGTAGACGACCACGTCGTCCTCCTCCTTCTCGTCTGCGGGCGTCTCCGCCCGCTACTCGGTTCTCTTGTGGGGGTATGCCGTGGCGATCCGCGCGGGGCACTCACCGCGATGCCGCGCGGCACGGTCGTCATGAGCGAGGCAGAGCGTGCTCAGCGCGCCGGGACGAATCGGCTTGCGCCTGCGCGGTATCCGTCGTGGCAGGCGGACGGGCGGCATGCGGGGCTGGCCGGCCGGGTCGTGTGGCGTCGATCAGGCCGACGACGAACCAGGCGACCACGAACACGATCGCGGCGGCAGCTGGGACGAGGACTTCTCCGGGGGTCATGATGGCTCCTCACTACGTGCGTGGTGTCTTCCTCAATATCGCTACACTGTCTGTAGCGATATCGGATCGTGTTTTGTTCCCGGAAGGATTGATGGTGGCTTCCTCACCTGGCCGTCCCCGTGACTCAAGGGTTGACGTGCGCATCTCACGCGCCGCTCTGGAGCTGCTGCGCGAGCGCGGTCCCCAAGCCGTTCACATCGATGCGGTGGCGGAAAGGTCGGGAGTGGCGCGCACCACGATCTACCGACGGTTCCCCAATCGCGAGGCCCTCATTGCAGCCACGCTCGGCCTGGTGGACGACGCGCCCTTCCCGTCACCGGACTTGCCGGTCGAGGACAAGCTGCGGTGGCTGCTCGAGCAGGTGCAGGTGCTCGTGGAGGAGCAGCTCGGCCGGGGCTCGATCGCAGCCGTGCTTGCGGATTCCGATCCGGTCTTCGGTGCGGCCCTCCGCGCACGCCTGGTCGCCCGGCTGGAGGCCCTCCAGCTGCAGATCGATGCCGACGTCACAGGAGGCCGGATCCGCACCGGCACGAATGCCGAGGCGCTCGCCAGTGTGCTCTTCGGCGTCTACCTCGGCGAGCTCCTTCAGCACGGGAGGGCCCGAGCGGCCTGGGCCGACGGCGTCGTCGACCTGGTGCTTCGCGGCGTCGCCCTTCCAGACCGACCGTGACAGTCCGGGCCCGCACCGACGCACCGCCCCGATCCACAGAGGTCGACCATCGGTCCGGTTCCGGGCTTCCACACCGTCATGGCGCAGCCCGTCGTCTCCCGGGCGGTTCAGGTCTTGCCGTGAAACGTTCCGCGGAAGCCATCGCCGGACAGCTGGGGCCTCATTCTCCTTCTACGCGTACAAGGGCGCTACGTTTGTCCCGTGGTCGACAATGCCGCACGGTCCCGTTCCGGCACGACGGATCCTGATGTCGTGATCGTCATGGGGGTGTCAGGAAGCGGGAAGACCACTCTCGCCAAAGGGATCTCAGTGGTCATGGGGTGGGAGTTCGCCGAGGGCGACGCGTTCCACTCGGAGGCCAACGTCGCCAAGATGCGCGGCGGCGAGGCCCTGACCGACGAGGACCGCTGGCCGTGGCTGGAGTCGATCGGCAGCTGGATCAGCGCCAAGGAGGCTGCGGGCGAGTCCGCTGTCGTGACGTGCTCTGCGCTGCGGCGCGTCTATCGGGACCTGCTGCGGCGCGATCGGCCGCACGTTCGGTTCCTCCACGTCACTGCGGCGCCTGACGTCATCCGCGACCGGATGGAGCACCGTCCCGGTCACTACATGCCCCCGTCCCTCCTGCCGAGCCAGATCGCCACGCTCGAGCCGCTGGGCGACGACGAGCCGGGTATCTCCGTGTCGAACGAGGGCACCGCTGCCCAAGTGCTTGATCGCGCCCTCTCTGCCCTCGGTCTGCGAAAGGAAAACCAGCCATGATCCTGCACCCGAGCCTCGGCCCCCTGACGTCGCTCTCGGCGCTGCCTGCGGCGCCACCCGACGTGCCGTATGCCGGTGACGGCCAGCTCGTCGCCGCCTGCATCCTCGGCATCCTCGCCGTCGTCCTCCTGATCACCGTGGGCAAGGTCCATCCGTTCCTGTCGCTCATGCTCGGTTCCGCCGTTCTGGGGGCCGTGGCGACGATGCCAGCCGGAGACGTCGTCGCGAGCTTCCTCGACGGGTTCGGCACCACGACCGGAGCGGTCGGCGTCCTCATCGCCCTCGGCGCGATGATCGGGAAGCTGCTCGAGGACTCGGGCGGTGCCAACCGGATCGTGTCGACGATGGTCGGCAGCGTGCGCCCCGGCCGGCTGCCCTGGGTCATGGCACTCATCGCCGCGATCCTCGGCCTGCCGCTGTTCTTCGAGGTCGGGGTCGTGCTGCTGGTCCCGGTCATCCTGCTGGTGGCCCGGCGCACCGGGCTGTCCCTGATGAAGCTCGGCATCCCAGCGCTCGCCGGACTGTCCGTCCTGCACGGCCTCGTGCCGCCGCACCCTGGGCCGTTGACGGCCATCGGCTTGCTCAATGCCGACCTCGGACGCACCCTGCTCTACGGCATCATCATCGCCATCCCGACCGTCGTCGTCGCGGGGCCGCTGCTCGCCCACTACGTGGACCAGTGGGTGCCCAAGTTCGTCGACGCGGACTCCCGTGTCCCCGTCGGCGCCGGGGTGGGCAGCAGCGCAGGTGGCGGCGGACGGGTCGGCGTCTCCGACAGGACCACCACCCCGGGCAACGAGGACGCCATCCCCACCGACCGCGGGAGGGGCGGTCCCGTCGCCGGGTTCGACGACCTCGAGGCACCCCTTCCTCCCGGCCGTCGACGCGTCTCCTTCGCGGCCGCGATCATCGGCATCACGCTCCCAGTGATGCTCATGCTCATCGACGCCATCGTCAAGCTGCTCGTCACCGACAAGAAGAGCGGTGCCCGCACGATCATCGACTTCTTCGGCACCCCGACCGTGGCCCTGCTCATCTCCGTCCTGTTCTGCTACATCGTGCTCGGGCTCGGTTCCGGCATGAACAAGGAACAGGTCAGCTCCACCGTCGGTGCGAGCCTGCCCCCGATCGCCGCCATCATCCTCATCGTTGCCGCCGGCGGTGGCTTCAAGCAGACGCTCATCGACGCCGGCGTCGGCAACGTCATCAAGGACTGGGCCACCGGCGTGAACATCTCGGTCCTGTTGCTCGGCTGGCTCGTGGCCGTGCTCATCCGGCTCGGCACCGGCTCGGCGACGGTCGCGACGATCACGGCGGCCGGCATCGTGGGTCCCCTCGCATCGACGCTCACGACGAGTCACCTAGCTCTGCTCGTGCTCGCGATCGGGTGCGGCTCGCTCTTCTTCAGCCACGTCAACGACGCAGGTTTCTGGCTCGTCAAGGAGTACTTCGGACTCACGGTCGGAGAGACGATCAAGTCGTGGTCCGTGATGGAGACCGTCATCTCGGTCTTCGGCTTCGCGCTCATCATGCTGCTGAGCCTGGTCGTCTGAGGTCACCTCTGCCGTCGGTGCAAGGGCTGAGAGGGTCCCGCGGCAGGCGGTGATCCACGCGACCGTCCGGCGCCGGATCGGATGGGCGCGTGGGGCCGCTCGCGGCCATCACGGTGCCTTGCCGGCGCGTCCGGACGGGGCAGCCGGGGGAGGGCGCTGCGACACGTCGTTGTCGACCCGACCCTGCTCGCCGAGCGCCCCGCTTGCGCGCCACGGCGCGTTGTGGGTGAGAGAAGGGCGGCGTGGTCTTGGTTCTGGTGTCATTCGTGCCCAGTCCGCCTCGTCCAGAGGCGTTCGGCCCCAGCCCACGGGAGCGTGCCGCCGCCCCTGCGTCCCCTTGCGGACGCCGGGGCGCAGACCTCGAAAAGCGTGTGCCCTGCCCGACCCCAATGGTCTCAAGTCAATGCCCTGGGAGCTGGCCTGTGTCGTTGATGACGCAGGCGGGCTGGCACGGTGGCGCGCCCGTACAGACGCGACGCTCGGCTAACTGCTGGACCGGCAGGAGCGCGCCGGCGGCGGGGGCGCCTGTCTACGGTGGCACGCCGCAGGACGCAACCGACGTCGTCGAGCCTAAGGGTGCATCTATGCAATAATGCAGTCATGCAAGAATTCACGGGACGGCCTGAAGAGCCTGGGCTGCGCGAGCGCAAGCGGGTCGAGACGCGTCGGCGGATCGCGGACGCCGCCCTCGACCTGGCGCTCGAGCTGGGCATCGACGGCGCCACCGTCGAGGCGATCAGCGCCGCAGCCGACGTCTCTCCGCGAACGTTCTTCAACTACTTCGAGTCCAAGGACGAGGCCCTTCTCGGCATGCACGACGTCCGCGACGCGGGGGACGTCGTGGCGGAGGTGCTCGCCGCCGCGGACGGCCTGACGCTGCGGCAGGTCGCCGTGCGGCTGCTCGTCGAGCGCGTGGGCACCGCTGTGGTGCAGGGGGGCCGGCGCGACGAGCGACACGAGCTGCTCCACCGGCACCCGCACCTGTTCGCGGCGGCGGTCCGGCGCATCACCGACGCGCAGGACGCGTTCGCGGCAGCGCTTCGTGACGTCGCGCGAGAGCGCGGTGTGCTGAGCGGGGCGGACCCGGCCTGGGCCGACGTCCTTCTCGCCGCTGCCGCCGGGGCGACACGCGTCGCAATGAAGGAATGGACCGTGGCGGAACAGACCGCACCGGCCGACCAGATCGAGGAACGCGCCAACGCGCTCCTGCTTCAAGCATGGGAGAACCTGGAATGACCACAGCGGTCGCGGAGCGAAACGCTCCGTCGGAACACAAGGGGTCCCAGCGCGGGATCCTGCTCATCTTCGCCGGCCTGCTCGTCGCGATGCTGCTCGCCTCGCTCGACCAGACGATCTTTTCCACGGCCCTGCCGACCGTCGTCGGTGAGCTGCACGGGGTCGAGCACATGGTCTGGGTGACCACGGCGTACATCCTGGCGTCGACGATCGTCATGCCTGTCTACGGCAAGCTCGGCGACCTCGTCGGCCGCAAGTGGCTGTTCGTCGCCGCGATCAGCATCTTCCTGGTCGGCTCCGTGATCGGCGGGCTCGCCGACAGCATGTCCACCCTGATCGCCGGTCGCGCCGTGCAGGGTCTCGGCGGTGGCGGCCTGATGATCCTGGCGCTGGCGATCATTGCCGACGTCGTGCCGGCGCGTGAGCGGGGCAAGTACAACGGGGTCATGGGAGCCGTGTTCGCGGTGTCCTCCGTCGCCGGCCCCCTGCTCGGCGGGTTCTTCACCGAGGGCCCCGGCTGGCGCTGGGCGTTCTGGATGAACATCCCGCTCGGCCTGCTCGCGATCCTGACTGCGGTCAAGTTCATCCACCTGCCGCACCGCGTGACGAGCAAGCCGCGGATCGACTACCTGGGCATGGCCCTGATCGCGGTCGCCACGACCTGCCTGGTGCTCACGACCACCTGGGCCGGATCGACCTATGACTGGGCCTCACCCCAGATCATCGCGCTGATCATCGGAGCCGTCCTCGCGGGCGTCGCGTTCGTCCTCGTCGAGCTGCGGGTCGCCGAGCCGGTCATGCCCATGTACCTGTTCCGCAACCGGAACTTCAACCTCGCCACGCTCGGCGGCCTGATCACCGGCATCGCGATGTTCGGGGCGATCGCCTACCTGCCGACCTACCTGCAGATGGCCACGGGCGCCTCGGCGACCAAGGCCGGCCTGCTCATGATCCCGATGATGGCGGGCCTGCTGGTGACCTCCATCGTCACGGGCCTGCTGATCTCTCGGACGGGCACGTACAAGTGGTACCCGGTGGCCGGCATGGTCATCGTCGCGGGTGCGCTCGTGCTGCTGTCCACGATCACGCCGGGCCAGGCCGTCTGGGTCCTGTGCAGCTACATGGCGATCATGGGCGTCGGTCTGGGCTGCACGATGCAGAATCTCATTCTGATCGTGCAGAACGCCTTCTCGCTCAAGGTGGTCGGAACCGCGACGGCGTCGAACAACTACTTCCGTCAGGTCGGTGCCTCGCTGGGGTCCGCGATTGTCGGGTCGGTGTTCGCGAGCAACCTTTCCAGCATGCTCGCCGAGCGTCTTCCCGCCGGTTCGGGTGCCACGACGGGCAGCACGAACAGCTTCACGCCCGACCTGGTCCACCACCTGCCCGAACAGATCCAGACCATCATCGTCGGCGCCTACAACGACGCCCTCACCCCGGTGTTCCTGTTCATGGCCCCGCTCGCCCTGCTCGCCGCACTGGTCCTGGCCTTCATCAAGCACAAGCCGCTCGCCACCACCGTCCAGGCCGACGCCTTGGCGGAGTCCCTCGACATCGACGGCGTGTCGAGCCCGGTGCTCGCGGCCGACTCGGACGAGGACGCAGAGCTTGCACTCGCCGGGGCCCTGGCCCCTGACAGGCGATCGATCCACTCATAAGAGCGTGCTCATCTGACGCGAGGCCCCGCCCGGGTACCAGCCGAGCGGGGCCTTGCTGCGTGTGGGGTTGTCGCGCCCCATGCGTGCTGGCTGACGACCGGTGTGCGCGACGGGTGAGGACGGAGAACCGCTCGACCACGCTGCGCGTCGCGGACCTGCACCCCCATGGCTCGAGTCCGTTGCTGCCGTCGGATGAGCAGGGGAGGGATGCGGCACGCGTCAGGAGCGCGAGAGGTCGAGGTCGACCAGCAGGCCGGGGTGGTCGGTGGTGCCCTGCATGTCGATGACGGAGTGCGTTACCACCCCGACACCCGGACTCACCATCACGCTCTGAAGACCGCCGTCGTCGGTGCGCTGGTAGCCACCGGGCAAGCAGGCCTCTGGGCTGGGTGAGCCGCGAGCCGCGAGGTTGAGGTCTGCGCCGACGATGATCGGGCCGGCTCGCGTGCGGCGGCTGATCCTCGGCACCGCGGAGCTGACCAGGTACCGACACTGGTTCAACGCCATCGTCGGGTCGACGCTGGTGGTGTGCGTGGTGCAGGCGGTAAAACGTGTGGCCAGGGCGATGCAGGCCCAGACGCGCTCCTCTGGGTCATGGGGGTCCTGCACCGGGTAGACGCCGCTGTAGCTGCGGGAGCCAACTGCCGGGGGCGAGACCACGACCAGCACGCCGTCGCCGAACTCCTGGCCGTTCTGGCAGCGGACCGGTGCATCGGTCTGACGGTCCTTCGCCGACGTGAACGCCGAGACGACCGTCGTCGGCGGAACGGTGGCAGACATCGCCTGCTCGAGGACCGGCAGGTCATCGCGGCAGACCTCGTTGAGGCTGACCATGTCCGGCTGGTGCTCGTGGACCAGCGCAACCGCCATGCTGACGGCACGCCCGCCGGAGTAGCAGTCAGCGCGTCCGCTGTTGCAGAGATTCATCTGCAGCACACGCACGGTGCGGTCGAGCGGGCCGTTCGTCGGCCGGCTCGGGTCGCTCGCGGCGCGGCCCGCGTCGCAGCCCGCGAGACCAACGCAGAACACCACGAAAGCCGTTGCGGCGACAGCCCACCGTTGTCCGCCGACGTGCCGAACGCGCATACCGATCATCGAACCCCCGGAGTTGCGCGGTGCGCAATCGCGCGGGCATGCTCCCACGTCCAAGGCGGTCGGCTGCTCGTCGCCGTGCTCGACGAACCGGGCGCCCGCTCTCGCTTCCCAGCCCGCTGTGACAGACCCGAGGTACTGTCCGCCGGCAGGCTGCGTCGGACCGTGGAGGACGCGTGTCGAACCAGGTGCTCGGCTCGGCGGTGATGATGCCCCCCTCCAGCCACACGACCGATCAGCCGTCCGTGTTCGGCCAGGCGCTGGCTCTGGGGAGATCAGCGAAAGGTCTACGCCGAGGGAACGCCCGGCACCTGCGACGGAGAACTCCGGACGGTACGTCGTGAAGCACAAACAGTGGACCTACTACCGGAGCGAGCGATCGTCCTGTGCTCGGTACGACGTGCCGGCGAGCGAGCTGGGCGACGACGCCGCCCAGGGCCGCCTACCCAACGCCGCTGAGAGAACGGGCCACGCGCACCAACCAAGGTTCCCCGCCCGGCCTCGGCACGCGTCGATGATGACGGACCCGCCGACACGAGTCATCGACTTTCGACGTACCAGGTCTCCTGGATGGTGCGGCGCATCGCCAGGCGCTGCCGCGTCTGGGCGACGATGCCGATCAGGGCAAGGACCAGCAGGGTCAGGTACCAGCCCCAGTTGGCGTGCACCGCCTGAGTGAAGGTGCCCCGGGTGAAGTCGGCGGAGTCGATCGCCCCCACCAACAGCATGAGACCGGCGACGATGCTGACGGCCCCGGCGATCGAGCTGACGACAGCCAGCACGATCATCGGCAGGTTGCCGATGACCGCCACCAGGCCGAGCACCGCGCCGACGACGACCCCCATCAGGACCGCAACCCAGTTCCAGTCGATACCCAAGGCGACGACGAGGCCCGATCCGATCGCGAAGCCGAACGCAGCCATGGCCAGAACGACCGCCACGGCGAAGTAGAGGTACGCGAGGAGGGCGAAGATCAGGGCGCACACGAACCCCGCCACCCAACCGAGCACGGTGCCGAGGACACGCTCATCAGCGAGCTCCGCGAAAAGCCCCGCTCCGAAAGCGAACCCAGCGAAGAAGCCCCAGATGGGGAGGACCAGACGCAGCGCCAGCTGTCCGGCGAAGAGCATGAAGCCGCCGGCAACGATCGCAAAGAGGCCAAGCATGATGTCTGCCATGCCCCAATGTAGGACTCCCGGCCGTCGGTCCGGAGGAGACACGCGGCAGCTCGGGACCACGCGCGTCGTCGGGCGGCGCTGGACGTCGCCGCATGCCACTGCGCAGGATCTCCCACTTCGCTGCTCTGGAGCATCGCGCGCCGCCGTCGTGTCGCTACTCTCGTCGCATGCGCGTGAGGGTTTGCCGATGGGCCGACCCTCGAGTCGAGCCCCGCCGGGGAGTCGCGGATGGCGCGAGGTGAGGAGCGGTGGGATGAGCGCAAGGAACACGCGGTCGATGACCTTCAGTGCGAGCAGCGGGGAGGCGGTCACGGCCCTCGAGGAGGCAGCGCGACGCGCGGGCCTGCAGCATCTCTCTGCGGACACCGCGACCGGCATCTTCGTCTTCACCGCCGGGCGGATGGTGCTGTCGTTCGGGGAGAAGGTGACGGCGCGGATCCGCGAGGTCGCCCCGGGCACCGTCGAGGTGACGCTGTCCTCGAACCTGCAGTTCGGCCTGGGCAACATCGGGCGCAACGGGGCGAGCCGGGACCGCATGGGTGACGCTCTTGCCCAGCTCCTCCCTCCGGCCGCATAGGGGCCGGACGACGCGGCGGGTCGTCGCCACCCCGTCCGCCGTCAGAGACGACGGACACCCAGGTGCGACGTGGTCACACCGGGGGGAGGGCTCCGGTCTCGAGAAGGTCCGTCGCCACCTGCGCGAGCTTGCGATTCGTGTGCTGGCTCGCCTCGCGCAGCATCTGAAAGGCCTCGTCGGGCAGGATGCGGTGACGCTCGACGAGGATCCCGATCGCGGCCCCGATGGTGCGGCTGTGCTCCAGGGCCGCCTGCAGCTGGACAGTGCGGTCGTCGTTGCGGGCCGCCTCGACCGCGATGGCGGCGTGCTCGGCGACGAGAGTGGCCCGCGCCACCGACGACTCGTCGAAGGAGTGGGGCCGGGCGCTGTAGAGGGTGAGCACGCCGACCGTCGCGTCGTGGAAGCGCAGCGGGACCGACAGCACGGCGCGGATGGGCGTGCGCGCGACGAGCTGCGTGGCGTATGCCGTGAACCTGCACTCGTGCGCGAGGTCGTCGCACCGGACGGTCTCGGCGGCCTCGAAGGCGGCCAGGCCCGGGCTGTGGCCTGCGTCAGCCGCGGCCTCGGCCACGCTCTCCATGAGCGCCTCGTCGGTCGAGTCGGCCAATCGGGCCCGTCGCCCCGTGAAGCGCTCCGCGACGGCGACAGCCGCCCAGTCGCAGGGCACGAGGTCGACCGACCTCGTGACGATCTCGTGGAGGGTGGGAAGCACTCCGGGTGTCTCGGCCAGGACCCGGGCCAGAGTCGTGACGACGGTCGCGGCGTCCAGATCGAAGACGTCGCCCCCCGTCGTGTCGGGACGGTACGTGGTCATAGGGGCATGATGGCACCGCGCCGGCCCGATGTGGAGGTCACGGACCTCCGCTCTCGCCACCTTGCCCGATCACCATGAGCGCCAGCGCCACGACGGGTATGCCGGCCCGCGCGGCGGCCTCGTAGAGCTTGCTCTCCGCGACCTCCGGGGACACGCCCTTCTCGTCGACGAGCACGTCCACCGCGGCACGGACCGTCTCGACCTCCTCGAGGCGTCGGGGGGCGTCGGTGGCCTCGACCCGTGTCCGGAAGCTGAGGTCGGCGTTCGTCACCGCGCCTTCTGCCCACCCGCCGACGAGGGCCGCGACCTCGTCGTGACGGCCCACGAAGGTGTCGTTGCCGCTGCCGTAGAGGTTGACGCCACCGATGACGCGTGACGCGTCGAGGACGGGGAGGGACAAGGTGCTCCGGATCCCCACAGCGGCGCCGGCTTGGGCGAAGAGCTGCCAGCGACCCTCGTCGAGGAGCTCGCGGTGGTCGACGGCGACGACCTCACCGCTGCGGGCCGCCTCCTCGCAGGGACCGTCGTCGACGTACTGCACCCCGTCGAGCCAGGCGGCCTCGAGGCTGCTCGAGACGTAGGTCAGCGTGACGTCGTGGCGGGCGATGCCGATGCTGAAGGCGACGATGGCCGGCACGAGGGACGTGAGGCTCTCGCTCACCGTGGTCAGCTGGCCGGCGATGTCGACGTCTCCACGCAGTGCCATTCGTCGCAGCGCGTCACGGGTCTGGGGTATCGGCTCCACGCAGCGCACATACCCGTCAGCGCGCCGCGGCCTGCCGGCAGGGTGTCGGGTTCTCAACCAGTGAGTGCACCCTGGGCAGCCAGCGCCCCGAGATAGTCGGCGAATCCGCCGGACATGCGTCCCCGCGTGCGGCCCGAGGTCCGCACGTGCACCGATGAGCTGGCGAGACAGGCGGCCCCGGACGCACGGACGCGTTCGACGAGGCGCACGTCCTCGTGGACCGGGAGCGGCTCGAATCCGCCGGCCGCCAGGTAGGCAGAGAGCCGGACGCCGAGGTTGGCGCCGTGGACGTGCGGGTGACCGTCGCGCAGCTGGTGCAGGGCGTGCCAGCGGGCCAGGCAGTCTGGGTCGAGCTCCTCGTCGGGTTGCACGGTGCCGGTCACGAGATCGAGGCCCGTGTCGGCGAGCATGACCTGCCGGACGAGCCAGTCGGCGGGCACCACGCAGTCCGCATCCGTGCCGGCCAGCCAGTGACGACGGGTGTCCGGCTCGGCGACGTCGGCCGTCGCGACGACGACGCCGTGGGCACGAGCGGCACCGACGCACCGACGATCGACCTCAGCGACGACCACGTCGCGATGCTGGGCCGCGACGTCGCGTGAGCGATCGACGCAGGCGTCGAGGACGAGCACGACGCGTGCGTGGACGTCGGGTCGGGACCGGTGCAGCTCCGCGACGGCGTCGTCGATGGAGCCGAGGGCGCGAGACAGCAGGGCTTCCTCGTCGTTGGCCGGCACGATCACGTGCACGTGGGTCAGGGGACGGGGGAGGTGGGCTGTCATGGCGAGCCCGCCCGGTGCGCCGTGGACCTCGACAGCACGTCGAGCCGGAAGTCGGCCTCGAGGTGCGTGGCCACGACGGGCAGGGCGGAGGAGCCGGTCCACAGCTCGTGAACCCTCGGGCCGTCGAGCGGCCATCCGCGGACGGGGTGCCGCCAGTGGCACAGCACGACCGCGCCGTCGTCCGTGAGGGACGTGTCGACCCGGCTCACGAGCCGCCGCAACCGTGCCGGGCTGAGGAAGTACCCGAGCTCCGAGACGACGACGAGGTCGAACAGGCCAGCAGGCCAGTCCTCGGGGACGCTGGCGCGCACGACGTCGACGTGGTCGAGTCCTCGCAGCGAGGACCGCGCGGCGGCGATGGCGGCCTCGCTCTCGTCGACGACGACCAGCCGATCGCATCGTGTCGCAATGGTCTCCGCCAGCGCCCCGACCGAGCCGCCGACCTCCACTCCGCGGCTGTAGCGCTCGTGGGGGAGGGCCGCCAACGTGACCGCCCGCTTGCGCTGCTCATACCAGCTCGTGCGTACCTGCCACGGGTCGCTGGACGAGTCGTGGAGCTCGTCGAGGCTGTCGTCGTTCGGCAGGTCCAGTCGGAGGAAGGTCTCGAAGGGCCGTGCGAAGTGGGCGAGCATGTTCTCGTGGAGGACGGCTTCGTCGCCGCGCCCGTTGGAGACCGGAGCCACCTGGGTGCGGTGCAGCGCCACGGCCTCCTGCTTCGCCGCCAGCACGTCGATGTCGAGGGCCAGGGCGTGGAGGTCGGACCAGGGGGCGCGCGCCGGCTCGCACCAGTGCCACAGCCAGAGGGGGTACTCCCACAACACCGCGTCCGTACGCCCGCACGCCACTCCCGCTGCCCACCCGGCCGCGTCGTGGTCAGCGTGGCCGTCGTGCCGCCACGGGGCGACGACCACGGTGTCGCCGCCGCGCTCGCCGACGACGTCGACGAGGCCCGTGACGGCCTCGCCGATGTGGTCGGCCAGGCGGCCGTCCGGCAGACCGAGCCTCTCGATCGTCGCGGACGGCGCGAGTCGAGCCAGCGCCGCGCGGGACTCCTCGACCCGGAGCACGGCCAGGTCGCAGCGGGACAGGGTCGGGGAATCGGGGTGCGACGCCTCACCGTCGGTGAGCAGCACGACCGTCACCTCGAGTCCTGCGCGTGCCGCGAGAGCCAGGAGTCCGCCCGCAGCGAGCGTCTCGTCGTCTGGGTGCGCAGCGACGACGACGAGGCGCCCACGGCCTGAGAGCAGTGCGTCTGCGTGCTCGAGGTCGGCCCACTCGGGTCGCTCGCGCCACCGGCTCTCCGCCGTGCCCGGTTCGGAGTGCGTGAAGGGCCGCGCGCCGGTCACCACGGTGGGCCGTCGGTGCCGCCGCCGCCGTCGAGGACGTGACGGTCGAGGACCTGGCGGCCGAGGGCCGCCTCGTCGCGCTCGGCATGCTCCTGCCGCAGGTAGAGCTGCAGGTCCGCGACGCGCGCGGCGTGGTCGTCGTCGAGCGCCAGGGGTGCCGGCCCGGTCGCATGGCCGACGCGCTCGACCACGGACTCTGCGGCACGGGCCACGACGTGCCGGACGCGCAGGGCGAGCAGCCCGCCGTCATCACCCGTCGCACGGCCGTCGTCGACGCGGGCCGCGGCGTCGTCGAGGCACGCGCGGGCCGCCCACAGGCCGGCGTCGACGGCCCCCACGTGCATCTGCGCGATCTGGTCGGGCTCGCGTCCCCGGCGCAGCAGGCGGCGGGCGACGCCCACCGCGCCCCCGTACCAGACGGCCGCCACGCCCATGCCACCCCAGGCGAACCCGGGGCGCTCGAGGTACCAACCCGTCGGACCGACCGGGAACGCCTCGGCGCCATCGAAGTCGACCGGACCGCTGGGCACGGCGGTCAGGCCCCGGGCGAACCACGTCGAGGTCTGGACGGTCACGCCGTTCGACGAACCCAGGCGGACGGCATACAACCGCCTCGTGGTGTCGCTGTCCCAGGCGGTGACGAGGGCGTGCGACAGCGATCCGGCCAGCGAGCACCACGGCTTCGTCCCGTGCAGCCTGACGGTGCCGACGGCACCGCCCCGGTCGTCGTGCGCCTCGAGCCGGACGCCGGGGCCCTCCGCGGCGAAGACCCCCCACGAGGCATCGTCGGGGACGGCCGAGGGGACCGCGTGACCCCCCGAGCGCGCCTCCGCGAGGATCGCCAAGGCGTCGAGGTGGGGTTCCAGGGTGCGGGCCGCCGTCAGGTCGACGGCAGCGACGGATGCCAGCGACTCCCACAGCATGCGGGTCGAACCCGAGCCGGGGAGCGGGAAGGCGTCAGGCAGCGCTCGGACGAGGTGGGTCGTCGCCACCGGGTCTCGACCGTCGCGGCGCCGGTGCAGAAGGGCTTCGACGAGTGCCTCGACCTCAGACGCAGGGGTGGCCACGTCCGTCAGGCGCACCGCGCCCGTCACCGCACGATCCCGTGGATGGGAGGGCCTGGAGGGGCTGCGGGTCGGCTCACGTCGGGGGACATACCCGTGCGGTGTCACCGCCTCTCGCCTGCTGTCGAGGGTCGGCCCCCGTTCGGCCGGAGGCCGTCGTAGGAGCGGGAAGGGGTCGGCGGTCCTCAGAGCTGGGTGACGAGGTAGCGCTGGAGGCCGGCGACGGTTCGCGTGTTCCACGTCGTCGCACCGTCGAGATAGAGGCCGAGATAGCTCTGCAGGTCTGCCATGGAGCGCGGTCCCCAGACGCCCACGACAGGTGCTCCGACCCGGGCCTGCAGGGCGCGGATGGTTGCCGCGTCGAAGACGCCCGTCTGTGCGATGCCGAGCCAGCGCTGCAGGGCCGTCTTGGTGAGTGGGCCGAAGTTCCCCGTGACCGGGAGGCGCGACGCGAGCAGCCCGTACTGGGCCTTGACCGTCAGGACGCGCAGGACCGCGGCCTGGACCTTTGCACGGAACACGCTGTCGGAGGCGGCCCGTGCACTCACTGCCTTGACCATCGCTGGAATGACGGAGGGGTTGACCGTGAGCACCATGTCACCGCCCGCGTTGATGACGCCGATGGCACGTGCGCCCGGCGACCACACAGCGACCTGCCTGGCGTTGCCGAGGTCGTCACTGATCACGATGCCGGAGAAGCCCAGGTCACCGCGGATCATCCCGCGAACCACCGTGGAGGAGAAGACGGCCGGGTATGACGAGTCGATTCGCGCGTAGTACGCGGACGACACCATGAGCAGGTGCGCGCCGGAGCTGATCGCCGCTCGGAACGGCGTGATGTCGGTGGACGTGCGGGTGGTCACCCGGTCAGTCACTCCCGCCGTCGTGTCGGTGTTGCCGGTCACCCGTCCGAGCCCGGGGAAGTGCTTGGCCGTCATCGCGAGACCGGATGCTCTCATTCCCTTGAGGAACGTCGTGCCCTTGTCGGCAACGACCGTCGGGGTGTACCCGTACTCCCGCTGGTAGTAGCCGATGGGCTTGTTGAGGCTCGCGAAGCTCTTCGCGACCGTGTCCATCACCGGTGCGAGGTCGACGTCGACGCCCGAGCGCATCACCTGCGCGCCCCAGGTCCTGGCGTATGCCGTGAGCGACGTGTCGGACCACGTGCCCTGCGTCAGGGCGGTCGGCATGCGCGAGAAGCCCGGCCCCTGCAGGACCTGGACGTATCCGCCCTCCTGGTCCGAGGCGATGAACAGCGGCACCCCGGCCGTCGCCGCCGTCGTCGTCAAGGTGTCGGCTCGACCTGTGAGGTAGCGCACCGGCGGAGCGCCCGCGGTCGTGCGGCCGGTGAGGATGAGGTTGCCCACGTGGTACGTGCTGATCGCGGTCGTCGTGGCCGAACCGAGACCGGTCACGGCACCTCCGACCATGAAGAGCTGCCCGACTCGCTGGGCCGTCGTCATCCGGTTGTAGACCGCCTCGGCCTGGGCGCTCGGGCTCAGCGTGGTGGCAACCGTGGCGGCGGACTCGACGAGCGGGGTGGCCGTACCGGCCTGACCGAGGGAGACGGGCGTCGCGGTGGGAAGGGCGAGCGCGACGAGGACGGCGGGGGCCAGGGCGGCGACGGGATACGTCGCGGACGATCGTCGCGGGAAGGAACGCATGGCGATCCACCTACCATTCAACGAAGCGGCGCGACGCAGTCTCAGTGTAGGCCTCTGCGCTGCGCAGACGCGGCGCTACGGCTGAGCACCGCCCACGCCACCACTGTCCGGCGTCACGTTCACTGTGCCGGTGTCGATGACGTCCAGCGCGACCTCGTGCAGCTTGCGGTTGCTGTTCTGGCTGGCGATGCGCAGCAGGTCGAACGCCTGGTCCCGGGTGACCTTGTGCTGGGCGACGAGTACACCGATCGCGGTGCCGATGTCGCGGTTGGACGCCAGGGCCTGTTCGAGGTTCTGGGCGCGATCGCGGAAGTGAGCCGCAGTGACGGCCTGGGCAGCATGCGTCGTGAGCAGCAACCCCTCGGCGAGGTCATGGTCGTCGAAGGCATCCGGCTGCCGGCCATAGAGGTTCAGTCCGGCTATGACCCCGGTGGTCTCGACGTTCATGCGGAACGACAGCATGCTGTGCAGGCCGAGCTCTGCCACCACCTTCGACCCGTACTCGGGCCAGCGGGGGTCATCGGCGAGATCCTGGGGATGGTAGATGGCGCGGTCCACGATGGCGTCGACGCAGGGGCCGGAGCCCAGCTCGTACTGCATCCTGTCGGCCGCGCGCGCCACGTCGTTCGTCGCGGCGGCGGTGACGAATCGATCGTGCCTCAGGGTCGTGATGCTGGCGGCATCGGCCCCGGGCACCCGTACGAACGCCAGCCTCGCCACCGCGACGAAGGGGTTGGAGTCGTCCGACCTCGCGAGCTGCTCTGCCAGCTTCTGGTAGTCCACGGCCACTTCTCGAAGGTGGGCGGACCGGCGTTCGGTCGTGGTCTCGTTCATGTCGACTTTCCTGTCACGGTCTCGTCACGGTCTCGTCACGGTCTCGGCAACGACGTCATCGACGCCGGCACTGGTCCACGTCGGCTGCGGCCGCTGCCACAGCCGTCGACGTCCATTCCGCACGTACCCACCGCACGCTGCGCCGACCCAGAGTCACAGGCGGGATGTGCACGGCGCTGGTGTCGGATCGCGGTACCCGTCGACGCGGCCGTCTCACGGTGGACAGCGGGGGTGCGGGCCACGAACGACGAGACAGGTTTGAGGGGCGTGGACGCTGGGAAGGTGTCGGTCAGGAGAGTTCGGAGGAGCAGCGTGGTCGACCCGGCGGCGCGTGGCCACCGACGACAAGGAGGTGACGAGCGTCGATGGAACCGATTCCAGAGACCGATGAGGCGCTTGCGGAGCTCGAGCGGTTCGGCGACACCGAGCTCCGCGAGGATCTGGCCGAGCTGACGGCCGAGGCGAAGAGGCAGGTCCCGAGCCTGGTCGGGGTGAGCCTGACGTTGCTGGCCGAGGAGCTGGTGCTCACCTACGTCGCCACGACCCGCGAGATCGCCGTCATGGATGCGGTTCAGTACGTCGACGGCGGACCGTGCATCGAGGCGGTCGACACGGACAGCACCGTGGGCACGGACGCGGAGACGCTCCTCGACGAGGGTAGGTGGCAGCTCTTCGCGCAGGCGACGGCAGCCGCCGGCGTACGGAGCACGCTGTCGATCCCGTTCGGCCGCGAGGGCGTCGTGACCGGCGGGGTGAACCTCTACGGCGGGGCACCGACCTCGTTCAGGGGGGCCGAGAGCGAGCTCGCCCGGCTCTTCGGGGGGTGGGCGCCTGACGCGGTGTCCAACGCCGACCTCTCGTTCTCGACTCGGCTCGAGGCCGTCCAGGGACCTGCGCGGTTGAAGGGGCAGGCCTACGTCGACCAGGCGATCGGACTGCTCGTGAGCGCCCGCGACCTCGACCCCGAGTCAGCGGAGGAGCGGTTGATCAGGGCGGCCGCCCAAGCGGGCACCAGCGTGGCCGCGCTGGCGCGGGCGCTCGTCCACGCCTTCACCGGGGAGTCGTGACCCGTCCGCGGCGCGAAGGTGGGTAGGGACGTGACTCCCATCTGAACCCTTCGACATACCCCACCGGTCGACGGCGCGAGCAGGTGGTCCCGATGTGCTTGGGACGTCCAGCGTTGGGTACCCGAGGGACCAGACAGACCTGCGCGCACGAGCGGCTCGAGCAGGGGGCCGGCTGGGTGGGCACCAAGGAAGGGAACACCGATGACCGAACGACCGTATGAGACGACCGTGCCGGACGACCTGACCACCGGCACCGCATCGACGTCGACCGCGGGCAGTCCGCCCGTGAGTTCGACCTCTGACTCCGACACGCGGGCCTCCGGCTACGCCGGAACGGACCCGGCGACGACGACCGGACCTGGGTTCGGGACCGGAAACGGGACCGGCGGAGGCAGCACGGGGACGAGCGTCGGCTCCGAGGCCAAGTCGGTTGCGTCCGACGCCGCCGACAGCGGACGAGATGTGGCGGCGACGGCCGCCTCAGGCGCCAAGGACGTTGCTGCGGAGGCGTCGACCCAGTTGCGCGGGCTTCTCTCCCAGCTGCGCGGCGAGCTCGACGCCCAGGCGTCGACCCAGGGCCAGCGGGCCGCCAGTGGGCTCCGCGGGCTTGCCGACGAGCTCCACCAGATGGCGTCGAGCAGCTCGCAGCAGGGGATGGCCGGTGAGGCGGTGAGTCAGGCCGCCGACCGCGCCCGGACCGCGGCCCAGTGGTTGGAGGACCGGCAGCCGGGGGACATGCTCGAGGAGCTGCGCTCGTTCGCGCGACGCCGTCCTGGTGCGTTCCTGGTGGGCGCCGCCGTTCTCGGCGTCGTCGGCGGACGCATGACCCGCGGGCTGACCGGGGACTCGAGCGACTCCGGCGGCTCGGGGGACGTGGCACGGGACCAGGGCCGAGCGGTCGACAGCGCATACGCCGGGTCTGGCGCGACCACCTCGGATGGGGCGGCGGTCCGCGTGCCTCCAGTACGCCGGGAGCCCTACTCCGTCGGGGTGCGCGACAGTGACACCCACGCGGTGACGTCGATGACCGACGGTATGACGTCCGAGGACGTCGACGAGAGCGCCACCGAAGGCCGAGGCGGGGTGCGCTGATGAGCACCCCATGGCCCGAGGGCGCCGGGAGCCGGGACGTTCCGGATGGTGCGGCGACAGCAGCGTCCTACGCGACCGCCGACCCTGCCGTGACGAACACACCTCTGGCGAGCAGCTACAGGCCTCCGGACGCGGACTTCGATGACGCCAGTGGTCACGAGAGCTCGCGTGAGAAGGCGGAGCGCGCGTCGCTCGGGGAGCTGGTGGGCGACATCAGCCAAGGGCTCAGCACGCTGCTCCGTCAGGAGGTGGACCTGGCCAAGGCGGAGCTGCGCGAGTCCACGTCGCGCGCGAGCAAGGCGGCCGGCATGTTCGGAGGCGCCGCCCTCGCCGGCTGGATGGCGGTGCTGTTCCTCTCGCTGGCGGTGTGGGAGTGGCTCTCGGGCGCTCTCGACAACCGCGGGTGGGCGGCCGTCATCGTCATGGCCGTGTGGGCTGTCGTCGCTGCCGTGCTGGCCGCGATGGGCCGCCGCACCACCAAGGAGATCCAAGGACTGCCGCGCACGGCGGAGACCGCGAAGCGGGTGCCCGATGCGCTCAAGGGAAACGAGGAGACACGATGAGCACGAACTACCCGAGCACCAATGACCCGGATGCCATCCGGGCGGACATCGAACGCACCCGTGAGGAGCTCAGCCGGGACGTCAATGCCCTCGGTGAGTCGGTGAGCCCTTCGCACGTGGCACACCGCCAGGCCCAGAAGGTCAAGGGAAGCGCCGGAGCGGTCAGAGACCGCATCATGGGATCGGCGTCCGACGCCGGCGACACGACGTCGGACCTCACGCACGCGGTCGGCGACACGGCCTCGCACGCCGGCCGGACGGTCCAGCGCAAGACGCAGGGCAACCCGCTGGCAGCCGGACTGATCGCGGTGGCGGCCGGCTGGCTCGTGGGGTCGCTCATGCCTGCATCCGAGAAGGAGCGCCAGCTGTCGCAGACGCTCAAGGACAAGGCAGAGCCCGTGGTCCAGGAGGCCAAGAACGTCGCCAGCGAGTCGGCCGAGCACCTGAAGGAGCCTGCCCAGGACGCCGTCCAGTCCGTGAAGGCGACGGCGCAGTCGGCCGCCGAGGACGTCAAGCAGGAGGGCAGGCAGGCAGCCGACGACGTGCGCCAGAGCGCCACCGAGTCGGCCGACACGGTGAAGAACCAGGCGCAGGGCTGACCTGGCACGGAGGCACGAGTGGCGGGGGGGCGGCCGACCAGCTCCTCGGACGGTCCCCCGCCACGACCGAGGGGGCGAGCTCGTGCACCCTCACGAAGGCCGACGTATCGGCCTCGCCGAGTTTGGCCACGAGGTCGTGGGGTACCTGTCGCACAGGTGTCGTCCGTCCGGGAGCTCGTGGCCGGACTGGACCAGTTCGAGGACGATCCGGACGTAGCAGGGGAGGCGCAGTGACGACGAATGCCGTGGGGGCAGGACAGGTGCGCGAGCTCGTGCTCGTCCGGCACGGTGAGAGTGTCGGCAACGTCGCAGACGCACGGGCACGCTCGCTCGGGGCGGGACGGCTCGAGCTCGACACCCGCGACCCCGACACCCCCCTGTCCGACAGGGGGGAGGACCAGGCGCACGTGCTGGCCCGGCACCTGCTCGACCACCCCGACGCGCACCCTGACGTGGTGCTCACCTCGCCCTACGCGCGGGCCGCCATGACCGCCCGGCCCGTTGCCGCGGCGATCGGCCTGGAGCCCGTCCACGACGAACGCCTCCGCGAGCGCGACCTCGGAGCCTTCGACGGCCTCACCGGCCTCGGGATCCGCGAGTCCCACCCCGAGGAGGCGGAACGGCGCTCACGCCTCGGCAAGTTCTACTACCGCCCTCCCGGAGGAGAGAGCTGGACCGACGTCGCCCTGCGCGTCAGGTTCCTGCTGCTCGACCTCGCCCATTCGCACGCCGACAAGGTGGTCTGGGTCTTCACCCACCAGGCCGTCATCATGAGTTTCCGGCTCGCCCTCGAGGGTCTGGACGAGAGGACGCTGCTCGAGCTCGACCGGAACGAGCCGTTGGGCAACTGCTCGCTGACGCGGTATGGGCGCCGACCGGACGGTTCCCTGGTGCTGGACGTCTTTGCGGACACCCGGCACCTGGCGGACTCCCCAGCCGAGGAGACCCACGAGCAGACGGCAGCCGAGCATCCCGCCGATGCCGACCAGCGCTGGAGGACGTCGTGACCGTGGGCCGTGCCGAGCCAGAGACCATCGACATCGAGCTGTTGCGATCGTGGCCGCTCCCGGAAGAGGACGGGGACAAGTCCGACCGCGGAACGCTGTTGGTGGTGGGTGGGGCGCGCCAGACGACCGGTGCCGTGCTGCTGGCTGCGGAGACGGCACTCCGGGCCGGCGCGGGCAAGGTGCAGGTGGCGACAGCGGCAGATACCGCGGCAGCGTTGGCCATCGCCCTGCCGGAGGCCTATGTCGAGGCGCTCCCCACACTCGAGGACGGCGAGCTCGCGGTCTCGGGCGCCGACCGCGTGCTTGAGCTCGCGGAAGGCGTCGACGTCGTCCTGGTCGGTCCCGGGCTGGGGAGCCCCGCTGGCGCCAGTCTCCTCTGCGAGCACGTCGTGCCGGGGCTCGACACGACCGTGGTGCTCGACGCGCTGGCTACCGCCTTCCTGACCGGCAACCTCGGTGGAGTGCGGCACCTCTCCGGCAGGGTCGTGCTCACGCCCAACATGACCGAGCTCGCGGCCATGCTCGGACACGACGACGACGATGCGATCGAGCAGGAGGAGCTGGAGGCCTGCCGCACCGTGGCCGAGGCGTCCGGTGCCGTCGTGCTGAGTGGTGCGGACGTCTCCCACGTCGTGACACCGGACCAGTGTGCGTGGACCTGCTCCTCGGGACCCACGGGTCTGGCAACCGCCGGGTCCGGTGACGTCAAGGCGGGCCTCGTCGCGGCGCTGCTCGCCCGAGGCGGCGAGCCCCGCCAGGCGGCGGTCTGGGGGGCCTGGGCCCACGCCCGAGCCGGGTGGCTGCTCCAGGATCGGGAGCCCGGGTACCTGGCCCGCGACGTCGCCCGCGCCGTCCCCCGGGCTCTGGCGGACGTGGCCGGCCTGAAGACGTGAAATGACCCCGGGTGGCGCGACATCGTCGAGACCATCCGGCTCTGACCGGCACGTCGCCCGAGCGGGACGGCCCGGGTCCCGGCGTCATCAGCCGATGCGCACCGGACCCGGGCCGCTGGGCCGTCCGTGCCGTTCGAGTCAGGAGACGACGGCGTCGATGGCCTTCTTCATCGCACTCGGCTGCTCGGGTCGCCGTGGCGCCTTCTTCCGCGCCGTGATCAGCTCCTCACCGAGCTCCTGCAGCTGCTTGCGCCCGAGGCCCTGCCGCACCTTCGGGAACCAGTCCTGCTCCTCCTCGGCCATGTGGTGCTCGACGTTCTCGATGAGCACGGTCGTCTTCGCGTCGAACCGCTCGTCCGTGGCGTCCATCGCCGCGAGCTCCATGCACAGAACGTCCGCGACGTGGTGCTCCTCGTAGGACTCGAGGACGTCATCCTCGAGGTCGGGCAGCAGGTCCCGCACCCGCGGGTACATGACCTCGTTCTCGACATAGGTGTGGACGGTGAGCAGTTCGAGGATCGTGTCGACGATGCGCTGCTTCTGGACCGCGCTCTGGTCGGGCTTGCGGAAGGCGCGGAACTGCTTGCGCACGTCCTGGTGATCCTGCTTGAGCAGCACGATGGCGTCCGTGGACACGGGCACTCCTTGAGGTAGGCGTTGCTGGGCCGACGACGGCGATCCGACGTCCACGGAGGGCGTACCCAGTCCGGACCGCACCAACCGGCGTCCGCCGCCCCTCGAGGGCCTCGGCGCGCCTCGCCCGAGTGACGGCCCGGCTACCGTCCCGCGACGTCGGTCTCGGTGGGTCCGTCTGTCGACGTCGGGTCATCCGACCAGGTCTCGAACTGCTCACCGCAGGACGCGCAGGTGTAGACGGCAAAGCCGTGGCTCGCATCCTGATAGGGAACGGCGCCGGGCCCTCGGGTGGCCCCGCAGCTCGGACAGGTGGGACGGCGGTGGCCCGGTCGGTCGGTGTCGTTCATGTCACTCCGGCCGCGGGGAGCCGCGGCCCTGTCCTTCCGTTGGGTGCGTCCGACGGTCGTGGTTCGCGACCTGGAGGGTCAGTTCCCCGCGTCTCCGAGGTCGCGCACGTCGAAGTTGAGTCCATAGCGTTGGTGTACGACGACACCGGTGAGCGTGTCCCTGCACAT
>NZ_JALJRZ010000015.1 GCF_024519435.1 Terrabacter sp. Ter38 | reverse complement strand
ACACGCCATTCCGATGACCTGAGACACCCCATTCCGATGTCCTGAGACCAGACACTGTCACCCCGACTTGGGCGAAGGGCCTGATGGAAGAGAGACGGAGTCGGCTTCCATCAGGCCCTTCGGCTTGCCGGGAGACAGGGTGCCGGGAGCGCCTGTGAGGCCGGCCTCCTGTCACCCCGAGAGGCAGCACCGCATGCCGGTCCGAAGGTCGTGGAGATCATCCGGCACCGGGCGCCGACAAGACTCCACGACACTGAGAGCCCTTGACGCCACTCGCCGCCCGCGTCAGGGCAACAGGTCCAGACGCAGCTCGTTGATCGTGCGACCGGCCGCGATCCCCTTGGCCTCGAAGCCGTCCCGAGGCCGCCACGCCGGCCGGTCGACGCGATGGGCCTCGAAGCGCGGGTGCGCCGCGACCTCGGCGAGCGCGTGCTGGGCGTAGAAGTCCTGGTCGGTGGCGATGAGCACGTGGCCACCCGGCTTGAGCACACGGGCGAGCAGGTCGAGGTTGGCCGGGCTGACGAACCGCCGCTTGGTGTGCTTCTGCTTGCGCCACGGGTCGGGAAAGAAGAGGTGGACGGCGTCGAACGTGTCGTCGGCGACGCGCTCCTCGAGGAAGAGCACGGCGTCGCCGATCTCGACGCGCAGGTTCGGCACCCCTGCCTCGTCGGCATCGGCGAGCATCCGGGCGAGTCCCGGGGTGTGGACGTCCATGGCGAGGAGGTCGCGCTCGGGGAACGCGGCGGCATACGCGATCGCGGCGTGGCCGTGACCGCAGCCGATCTCGAGGACGACGGGGGCGGTGCGCCCGAAGGCTGCAGCGGGCTCGAAGGGCCCGTCGGGCACGGACCGCGCGGGCGCGAGCCGCTCGACCCGGTCCTTGGTCAGGGACGACAGCCGACCGCGACGCACGAAGGTCCGGACGCGCGCCGGCGTGACGCCGGGCGGCAGGTCGGGCACGACGTGCTCCTTGCGCCGGTCGGGGCCGGCCTCGCGGGTCGTCGTCGCTTCGGTGGGGTGCTCGCTCACGCAGGCATCGTAGTGACGGACCGCGTCGCCCCCGAAGCCGAGCAGGTGGGCGACGGCGTCGACCGGGCCGGGTCGCCGCCCCTCGTCGTGCAGGCACCGACCGGGCACCGGAGCGCGGCGATCGGTCAGGTGCGCCAGATCGTCACGACGGCGCGGTCGTCGCCGAGGCCGGCCGCCGCCTGGTCACAGAGCCGCTGGGCGAGCCCCTCGAAGCCGGTGCGGATGAACGACTCGGCGCGGCCCAGCATGCGGTCGATGCCGTCGACGAGAGCCTTGTCGCGGGCCTCGATGACCCCGTCGCTGTAGAGGACGAGGGCGTCGCCGCGACGGATCGTGCCGCTCTCGCGGGGGTACTCGGCGTGGTCGATGACGCCGAGCAGCGGTCCGCGACCACCGGAGAGCATCCGCCAGCGACCCGACCCGGCCGCGAACTGCGCGGCAGCGGGGTGACCGGCGTAGCCGATGGTGAAGTCGCCGCTCTCGAGGTTGACGGCGACGTGCACGGCCGTCGCAAAGCCCTCGGGCCAGCGCAGCCGCAGCAGGTGGTTGTTGGCGGACTGGAGGAATCCCCGCTCGCTCATCTCGCCGAGCAGGCCACCGAGCGCGCCGGAGAGCAGCAGCGACCGGGCGCCGACCTCGCGACCCTTGCCGGAGACGTCGACGAGGGCGATCTCGAGGGTGCAGCCGTCGGTGGAGCGACTCGCGACGACGAAGTCGCCCGCGAAGCTGTCGCCGTACGCCGACTCGAGCGCGACCTCGGCTCCCCACTGCGCCGGCAGCGGCGGCAGCTCGCCCTGGGCGCGGAGGCGGTCGCGCATGTCGACGAGCATCGACTCACCCGTGACCCCGACGACGCCGACCTGGGCCCTGGCGTGGGAGAGCCAGATCATGAGCAGCATCGTGACGACGGTGACGATCTGCGCTCCAGTCGTGGTCGGCTTCAGGGAGCCGAGGTAGGCCCCGAGGATCGCCATCGCGAGGAAGAGGCCGATGTAGACGACGAGCAGGTAGCGAGGCTCGAGAAAGAGGCCGGCGCCGACGACGATGAGGCCGTAGACGCTCCATGGGACCACCGTCGGCCACACGAAGACGGCAACCGTCGCGAGGATGCTGAGGAGCAGGAACACCGTGACGACGACCCAGGGGGCACGGCTGAGCCACGGGCCCAGAATTCGGAGTCGTCGCATCGGTCCGGCAGCGTAGCGCGGGCGTCGAGAGACGGAGCTCTCGTTGTCTGCCACGTGCCTCCCTTGCGGCGATGAAGGGGGACGGCGGACGTCGCGACGTCAGCGTGCGTCCGAGTCCGGCAGAGCCGGCACGTCCCCCGTGGTCTCGTACGCGGAAACCATACCCAGACGACGGCTGTGGCGCGCCTCATCGGTGAAGTTCGTCGCCACGAAGGTGTCGACGATCTCCTTGGCGACGTCGTCGGGCGTGAACCGCGCGCCGATCGAGACGACCTGCGCGTTGTTGTGCTCGCGCGCGAGGCTCGCGAGCTCGGCGTTGTAGGCGAGCGCCGCCCGGATGCCGCTGACCTTGTTGGCCGCGATCTGCTCGCCGTTGCCCGACCCGCCGAGCACGACGCCGAGCGAGCCCTCGTCGGCAGCGACGGCCTCGGCCGCGCGGAGCACGAAGACCGGGTAGTCGTCCTGGGCGTCGTAGGTGAACGGGCCGTGGTCGACGACCTCGTGGCCCGCGTCGCGCAGGTGCGCGGCGAGGGACTGGTGGAGCTCGTAGGCCGCGTGGTCGCCGCCGATGTGGATGCGCATGTCCGTCCTTGGGTGCGTCGTGTGGAGGGGAAGATCAGGTGAAGATGGGACCGAGCGTGCGGGTGCGCTTGAGCTCGAAGAAGCCGGGCGTGCCCGCGACGAGTACGCAGCCGTCCCAGAGCCGGGCGGCGTCCTCGCCCTTGGGCGCGGGCGTCACGACGGGGCCGAAGAAGGCGACACCGTCGACCGCGATGATCGGGGTGCCGACGTCGGTGCCGACGAGGCTGATCCCGCGCTTGTGACTGCGGTGCAGGGCCGCGTCGTGCTTCTTGTGGTGTGCCTCCCTGGCCAGGGCGGCGGGCAGGCCGACCTCCTCGAGCGACTCGCGGATGACCTCGTCGAAGTCGTTCATCTTGCGCAGGTGGATGCGGGTGCCCATGGCGTCGTAGAGCGGCTTGACGACGGAGTCACCGTGCGCCTCGGCCGCGGCGATGATGACCCGGACCGGGCCCCACGCCTCGTCCATCCGTGCCCGGTAGGCAGCGTCGAGGTCGTGACGGTGCTCGTTGAGGACCGCGAGGCTCATGACCGACCAGGTCACCTCGATGTCGCGCAGCGTCTCGACCTCCATGAGCCAGCGGGACGTCATCCACGCCCACGGGCAGATCGGGTCGAACCACATCTCGACGGCGTCGCGGCTCGTCTTCGGGCTGTCCTTCGCATCGGCCATGCGGCCCATCATGGCACTGCCACCTGCCTGCCCATCGCGGTGGTGGACGGGTCGGGGTTCCGTGCGAGGATGGCCCGCGACGACGGCGTCCGACCGACGATCCGTCGCGCCCCCAGCACCCTTCCCAGGAGGTCTCTACGTGCCCGGCAAGAACCTGACCCGCGACGAGGCGGCGAGCCGCGCCAGCATCCTGCGCGTCGAGTCCTACGACGTCCGTCTCGACCTGACGACGGGTCCGGAGAAGTTCCACACCGTCACCACGGTCACGTTCACCTGCTCCGAGCCCGGTGCCGACTCGTTCATCGACCTCATCGCCGACTCCGTCGAGACGGTCACGCTCAACGGCGTGGACCTCGACCCCGCCGAGGTCTTCGCGGACTCCCGGATCGCGCTCGCCGGCCTGGCGGCCGAGAACGAGCTCACCGTCGACGCCACGGGCCGCTACACCAACACCGGCGAGGGCCTGCACCGCTTCGTCGACCCGGTCGACAACGAGGTCTACCTCTACACGCAGTTCGAGGTCCCGGACTCCCGACGGATGTATGCCGTCTTCGAGCAGCCCGACCTCAAGGCGTCCTTCCGCTTCACGGTGACCGCCGCCGCGCACTGGAAGGTCATCAGCAACTCCCCCACGCCCGCCCCGCAGGCCGCCGGCGTGGCGGATGGCGTCGAGCGCGCGACGTGGTCGTTCGAGCCGACGCAGCGCATCTCCTCGTACATCACGGCACTCATCGCGGGCCCCTACGACGAGGTCCGTGACGAGGTCGAGACCCGCAAGGGTGTCGTGCCGCTCGGTGTCTTCTGCCGCAAGTCGCTGACGCAGTACCTCGACGCCGACAACATCTTCGACTGCACCAAGAAGGGCTTCGCGTTCTTCGAGGAGGAGTTCGACCAGCCGTACCCGTTCGAGAAGTACGACCAGATCTTCACGCCCGAGTACAACATGGGCGCGATGGAGAACGCCGGCGCGGTGACCTTCGTCGAGGTCTACATCTTCCGGTCCAAGGTGTCCGAGGCGAAGATCGAGCGCCGGGCCCTGACGATCCTGCACGAGCTGGCCCACATGTGGTTCGGCAACCTCGTGACGATGAAGTGGTGGGACGACCTCTGGCTCAACGAGTCGTTCGCCGAGTGGGCGTCGACGACGTGCCAGGCCGAGGCCACCGAGTGGACGAGCGCGTGGACGACCTTCGGCACGTCGGAGAAGGCGTGGGCGTACACCCAGGACCAGCTCTCGTCGACGCACCCGATCGCGGCCGACATGCGTCACCTCGGGGACGTCGAGGTCAACTTCGACGGCATCACGTACGCCAAGGGCGCATCGGTGCTCAAGCAGCTCGTGGCCTACGTCGGGCGCGAGCCTTTCGTGGCCGCGCTGCGCGAGTACTTCCGCAAGCACGCGTGGGGCAACACGACCCTGGCCGACCTGCTCGGCGAGCTCGAGAAGGCCTCGGGCCGCG
Source organism: Terrabacter sp. Ter38 (assembly GCF_024519435.1). GTDB lineage: Bacteria > Actinomycetota > Actinomycetes > Actinomycetales > Dermatophilaceae > Terrabacter. The sequence continues at coordinate 79,128 of NZ_JALJRZ010000015.1, read as the reverse complement.
AGCTGACCGAGTGGAGCAAGCTGTGGCTCGAGACGGCCGGCGTCAACACGCTGCGCCCCGTCTTCGAGGTCGACGCGGACGGCCGCTACAGCTCGTTCGCGGTCACGCAGACCGCGACCGAGGAGTACCCGACGCTCCGCCCCCACCGCATCGGCGTCGGGCGGTATGCCGTCCGGCCGAGTGAGGGCGGCGAGGTGCTCGAGCGCATCGGCTACGACGAGGTCGACATCGCGGGCGAGCGCACCGAGCTGGCCGAGCTCGTCGGCCAGGCGCAGCCGGACCTGCTGCTGCTCAACGACGACGACCTCGCCTACGGCAAGATCCGCCTGGACGATCGGTCGCTCGCGACGGCGCTCTCCCTCCCCCGCGGCTTCACCGACTCGCTGCCGCGCTCGCTCGTGCTCGGCGCGACATGGGACATGACGCGTGACGGCGAGATGCCGGCGCGTGACTTCGTCCGCTTCGTCCTCGAGTCGATGCCGGGCGAGACGGACTCCACGCTGCTGCGGGTCCTGCTCGGCCAGGTGTCGACGGCGGCCCGGCTGTACACGGCTCCGGAGCACCGGTCCGAGGTGTCGGCGCTGCTGTCGTCGTCCCTGCGCTCGCTCGCCGAGACGGCCGAGGCCGGCAGCGACGCCCAGTTCCAGCTCGTCGAGGCGTGGGCGGGCTCGACGTCAGACCCGGCCGACGAGGCTCGCCTGCGCGCGCTGCTGACCGGGACCGAGACGCTGCCGGGCCTCACGACCGACACGGAGCTGCGGTGGACCTTCCTCAAGGCCCTCGCGGCCCTCGGGGTGGCCGACGAGGTCGAGATCGAGACCGAGCTCGACCGTGACCCGACGGCCACCGGCAAGGAGCGCGCCGCCGAGGCCCTCGCCGCGCGTCCCACCGCCGAGGCCAAGGCCGACGCCTGGGCCAAGGCCGTCGAGCGCAACGACCTGTCCAACCAGATGGTCGAGGCGGTCAGTGCCGGCTTCCGGCGCAGCCGCGACCTGACGCTGCTCGAGCCCTACGTCGCGAAGTACCACGCGATGCTCGTCGATGCCTGGGCCGAGCGCAGCGTCGCCATCGGCGAGCGGGTCGTCGGCGGCTTCTACCCGTTCTCGCTCGCCAGCCAGGAGCTCAAGGACGCCTCGGACGCGTGGCTCGCGGCCAACGCCGACGCAGCGCCCGGCCTCGTGCGCACCGTCGCCGAGAACCGCGACACGATCGCCCGCGCCCTCGTGGCACAGGAGCGCGACCGCCGCGGCTGAGACCACGGTGCGGGGTCGACCCAGCAGGGTTGACCCCGCACCCCGCACCCCGCCCCTGCTGACCCCTCACCCCTGACTGAGACCCCAGTGATCGACGCCTTCACGAACCTGACTCCCTTCGCCTCCACTCCGACCCCCAGCCCTCAACCCGCTCAGGACCAAGCCATGACGCTTTCGGTGCCAGACCTGACGAGCCTGACCTGGGCCGGGGTCGGCGACTGGCTGTCGGGCGCCCCGCTGCTCATCCTGACGACCGTCGTCATCGGTGTCGTCTCGCGCTGGGTGCTGCACCGGCTCATCGACCGGGTCGTGACGACGGCGACGTCCCGGCGCGCGGAGCATCTCGCGAGGATCCCCGGCGCCGGGCGAGCCCTGCAGGCGGTGGGCGTCGCCAACGTCCGCCACGTGCAACGCACGGAGACGGTCGGGGCCCTGCTCAAGAGCATCACGACCTTCGTCGTCTACGGCATCACGGCCCTCACGGTCATGTCGCTCGTGGGCATCCCGCTCGGGCCGATGCTCGCCTCCGCCAGCGTCGGCGGCGTGGCCCTGGCCTTCGGGGCGCAGAGCCTCGTCAAGGACTTCCTCTCCGGCGTCTTCATGATCGTCGAGGACCAGTACGGCGTCGGCGACGTCATCGACACCGGTGAGGTCGTCGGCACGGTCGAGAACGTCTCCCTGCGTGTCACCCAGCTGCGTGACGCGGGCGGCATGACGTGGTACGTCCGCAACGGCGAGATCATCCGCATCGGCAACAAGACGCAAGGGTGGTCGACGGCGATCGTCGACGTCCCGATCGCCTACGACCAGGACGTCGAGACGGCGATCACCGTGATCCGCGACGTCGTCGGCGTGATGGACGACGACGACGCCTTCAAGGACATCCTCCTCGAGGAGCCCAACGTCGTCGGCGTCGAGTCGATCGCGGGGGGCGTCATCACGATCCGCATCGTCGCCAAGACCGTCGCCAACGAGCAGTTCGGCGTGCAGCGCGAGATGCGCGAGCGGGTCAAGGCGGCCTTCGACCGTGCCGGCGTGCGCAGCCCGATGCCGGTCATGCCGCCCTACGGCGGGGCAGCCCCGCAGTGACCGCGCGCACCGTTCTGGGAGACTGGCCGACGTGACGTTCTACGACGACTTCGGCGGCCACGAGACCTTCGACCGGCTCGTGCGCGAGTTCTACCGCGGTGTCGCCGAGGACGAGCCGCTGCGGGCCCTCTACCCCGAGGAGGACCTCGGGCCGGCGCAGGAGCGCCTGCGGATGTTCTTCGAGCAGTACTGGGGCGGACCCACGACCTATTCCGAGCAGCGTGGACACCCACGACTGCGGATGCGCCACGTGCCGTATGCCGTGACCCCCGACATGCGGGACCGCTGGCTGCTGCACATGATGAACGCCGTCGACACGCTCGAGCTCTCCCCCGAGAACGACGACCGGCTGCGCGACTACCTCACCCGGGCGGCCTACTCCCTCGTCAACGCGCCGGGACCCGACGGCACCTTCTGAGCACGCCCCCACGCTCTCGAGGACTCACAGCAACTCACAGCACATTCACGGGTCACGGATCTCGGACCGGGTGTTCTCTGGAGTCAGGTGTTTCACGGTCGGACCACGCGTCCGACGGCGACGGAGGGATGGCGGCATGGTGTCGATCAACAAGAAGGTGGCGGGCGTCGCCGTGGTGGGTGCCGCAGCGGCCGCCATCGGACTCGGTGTCTCACAGGGGGCCCGCGCCGACGATGCCACGACGACCCCCACCCCGACTGCGACCTCGACCCAGGGCGATCCCGACCCGGGCGCGCCCGGCAGCACACCCGGAAACGGTCACGGCTGGGGTCCCGGGGGCCGCCACGGCGGCATGGGTCCGGGCATGGGCATGGGCAAGGGCGCTGATCTCTCGGCCCTCGCGACGAAGCTCGGCGTCGACGAGACGAAGCTCGAGGACGCGATCAAGGCGGTGCGCAACGAGCTCAGGGCCAGCCGCACGCCCGGCCAGGGCGCGACGAAGCCCGACCCCGCGACGATGCAGGACGAGCTGGCGACGAAGCTCGCGAGCACGCTCGGCATCGGTGCGGCCAAGGTCAAGGCGGCCTTCGCCGACCTTCGGGCCACGCACGAGGCCGAGGAGCAGAAGGCGTTCGACGACCGCCTCGCGCAGGCCGTCAAGGACGGCACACTGACCCAGGCCGAGGCCGACGCGGTGAAGAAGGCCGCCAGGGCCGGCGTCATCGACATGCACGACGGACCCCACTGACCAAGGGCCGAGGCGCCGACGGTGAGGGCGTCACCCGGTCTCGGGTGACGCCCTCAGCGTGTCGCGAGGTGTGCCCGCAAGGAGGGCACGACGTGGTTGCGCAGCAGTGGCGCGAGGTCCGCCGGGAGCTCGTCGTCGAGACCCAGCCAGCGCTGCTCGGCGATCTCTGCGAGCGGCGCCGGGGCGTCCGCGGGGAGCAGGTGCGTGACGTAGACCGTCGCGTCGACCCATGCGCCCGGCTCGTTCGCCGCCACGTCGTGGAAGCGACCCAGCGGCTCCCCGACGCCGGACACGTCGAGCCCGACCTCCTCCATCACCTCGCGGACGGCCGCCTCGCGCGCGGACTCTCCCGGGTCGATCTTGCCGCCGGGCAGCATGAACCGCGTCGAGCCGGCCTTGCGGACGGTGAGCAGGTGGCCGTCCCGCACGAGGCAGAACGCAGCCGTGACAAAGGTCGTCATGTCCCCGACGGTAGTGCCGACTCCTCGGCGGTCTGCTCCCCGGGCTCCCACCGGACCCGGTGACCCGTGATCCATGCGCTCGAGCGCTCGGTGACGACGAAGCGGAAGACGAGCCGCATCATCGCGTCGCGAACCGCGCGCCCGGCCCGGCCCGGGATCTTCGAGCTGCTGCTGCGCGCACCGGCGGCGACGATGCGCTCGACGCGCGCCCGTCGTGCGGTGTCGTATGCGGTCAGGGCCTCCTCCACCGTGCCCGCATCGCGCACGCACGTGGCGAGGACGACGGCGTCCTCGAGCGCCAGAGCCGCGCCCTGCCCCGAGCTCGGTGACGGTGCGTGCGCGGCGTCGCCGATGACGACCATCCGGTCGCGGTGCCAGCGGGCGACCCGTGGCAGGTCGTGGGTGTTGTCGGCCCAGAGCTCGAGCCGGCCGCTCCGGACGAGGTCGGCGGCCGGCCCGGCGTCGGCGGCGAGGAGCTCCGCCAGGTGGTCGCGCCACTGCTCCGGGGTGCGCACGGCGCGTTCGGCCGGGGTGATCGCCGGGCCCGGGACGTTGACGAACCACACGACGTCGCCGTCGGGGGTCGGATGGGCTCCGAAGAAGGAGCGGGACCCGAAGACGAAGTGCCACTCCCGGGCCGGGAGCGCGCCGGCGACCGACGTCGCCTCGGTGACACCTCCGAAGTTCGTCAGCCCGACGTAGCGCGCCGGCGCCGCCTCGGGGTCGATCGTGCGGCGGACCATCGAGCGGACACCGTCCGCGCCGACGAGCAGGTCGCCCTCGAGCGTCGACCCGTCCTCGAGGGTCACGGTGACCCCGTCGGACCGGCTCGCCACGTCGACGACCCGGCTGTCGTGACGCACGTCGATCCCGCGTCGCCCGGCCTCGTCGAGGAGAGCGGCTGCCAGGCGCGAGCGCTTCATGGTCACCGCGACGGTGCCGTCGTCGAGTGGCACGCCGAGACTCATCGTGCCGAGCACACGACCGGTGGCCCCGACCATGACGTTGCGCTCGCTCGGGAACCCGATCGGTGTGACGAGGTGCCGTGCGCCGAGCAGGTCGAGGGCGTGCAGCCCGTTCGAGGCGAGCGTGAACCACGACCCGGCCTCGTCGTCGGACCGTGGCCATGCTTCGAGGACGACGGGCTCGATGCCGGCCTGGTGCAGGGCGAGAGCTGCGGCCGGACCGGCGATGCCGCCTCCCACGATGAGAGCCTTCATCTTGGTAGCCTTCCTTACGAGAATCGAATGTTTCGAGATTCGAAAGGTAAGGCCGATGGCGTCCGCCCGTCAACCCCCGCCCTCCGGCAGCCGCGAGCAGCTCGTGCACGCGCTCGGAGACGCGATGCAGCAGTACCAGCGCTCCGTGCAGGCCTTCGACGACACCGTCGGGCGGGCCCTCGGCCTCGGCCCGGCCGACCTGCGATGCCTCGACTGGCTCGTCGACGGCCCGAAGTCCGCCGGCCAGCTGAGCACCGCGACGGGCCTGCGTCCCGCGGCGACGACAGCCCTCATCGACCGGCTCGCCAAGCGGGGCCTCGTGCGGCGGACCCGCTCCGAGGCCGACCGCCGCACCGTGCTCGTCGAGATGACCGAGCTCGGCCAGACGCGGACGTGGGAGGCGTACGGCCCCCTGGTCCGGGCCGGCCAGCCGATGCTCGACGAGCTGGACGCCGAGCAGCTGGAGTTCATGGCGGACTACCTGCGCCGGATCACGGCGCTGACCGACGAGCACCGGGCGCTCCTCGCGCAGCCCCCCCCGCAGCCCGCTTGACCGACCGAGCCACCACCCGGCATACCTTGTCTGCTCGCGCGCAACACGGCGGGCTCAGCGGGTCGTGGGCGGGCCGGCCTCGACACGACGGCGGACCTCGGCGAGCCCGTCGGGCCCCTGCGGCACGTCCCACCAGCTCTCGACCCACCACGTCGCCCCGGCCTGCTCCCAGGCGTCCGGGTCGGCCGGCTCGAGCGAGGTGAACGAACCCCACGAGTCGGCCTCGATGACGACGTCGTAGGGCTCCCGGGGCAGATCCGCCTCGGCGCGGAGCCGGCGCACCGCGTCGACGACGGCCGCGAAGGACTCGACGGTCTTCGGCCGTCCGTCGGGCGGGTGGATCGCCGGGATGAGGCCCTGCCAGCGCGCCGCCCGCTCGAGCGAGCGCTGCCGCCTACCCCCGGGGGTCGGCGCCCCGACGACCCAGACGGGCGGGTGGGGACGCTGCGGCGTCGGCGGCGGGAGCACGAAGTCGTTCGGCCCGGCGCTGTAGTGCTCACCGGCATACGTGAAGGTCGAGGCGTCCCCCAGAAGGCCGGCGTAGATCGCCAGGCACTCGTCGAGCTTGCGGGCGCGCACCGCGCGGCCCTCGTCGGCCTCGAAGGCCGTCCACCCGGGATGGAGCGCGCCGAGCCCGACCGACATGAAGGCTCGACCGCCGCTGATCCGGTCGACCGAGCCGACGCGGGACGCGAGGTCCCACGGACGGTGGCGGGACGCGGGGGTCAGCAAGGTGCCGAGACGGATGCGCTCGGTGACCACGGCTGCTGCGCCGAGCTGGACCCAGGCGTCGACGCCGTAGAGCGCCTCCCAACCGAGCACGGCGTCCCACCCCCGATCCTCGCCGAGCCGCGCCAGGTCGGCGAACTCGCGCTCGGTGGCGTACGGGACGACGAAGCCGCTCTGCATGGTCCTTCCTACCAAGGCGTGGGGACATCGGGCTCCTCGCGGCGTGGGCGACCGACGCGATGCAAGAAGTTGCAGAACTTTCTTTGAGTTTTCGGCGCGATGCGGAACGATGGTGGCCCGTGACGCGATCAGCAACCCAGACCCTGACCCACCCCGGGCACCTCACGGAGGTCCACGAGGACGCGACCCCGGTGCACGCCGCGGACCGCCCGGATGCCGCCTGGTGGCGCCAAGCCGTGATCTACCAGATCTACCCGCGGTCGTGGGCCGACAGCGACGGCGACGGGATCGGCGACCTTCCGGGCATCACCTCACGCCTGCCGCACCTGCGCGCGCTCGGGGTCGACGCCATCTGGCTCTCGCCGTTCTACACCTCGCCGCAGGCCGACGCAGGCTACGACGTGGCCGACTACCGGGACATCGACCCGATCTTCGGCACGCTCGCCGACGCCGACGCGATGGTCGCGCGCGCCCACGAGCTCGACCTCAAGGTCATCGTCGACATGGTGCCGAACCACTCCTCGGACGAGCACGTGTGGTTCCAGTCCGCCCTGGCCGCCGGCCCCGGCTCGGCCGAGCGCGAGCGCTACATGTTCCGTGAGGGGCGCGGCGAGCACGGCGAGCTGCCCCCGAACAACTGGGAGTCGGTCTTCGGCGGAGCCGCGTGGACCCGGGTCACCGAGGCCGACGGCAAGCCGGGCCAGTGGTACCTCCACATCTTCGACACGAAGCAGCCCGACTTCAACTGGGAGCACCCCGAGGTGCGCGCCGAGTTCGAGTCGATCCTGCGCTTCTGGCTCGACCGTGGTGTCGACGGCTTCCGCGTCGACGTCGCCCACGGCCTCGTCAAGGAGCAGGGCCTGCCCGACACCGAGGAGGAGCGCACGACGATGCTCGGCCACGCCGAGCACGAACACGGCCTCGAAGGGCTGCCCGAGGCAGCCCCCGTCGACGCTGCCGCCGTCGAGGCGCCCCGGATCGACCACACCAGGCGCAGCCCGATGTGGGACCAGGACGGCGTCCACGAGATCTACCGAGCCTGGCGCAGGATCCTCGAGTCCTACGGCACCCCTGACCGCATCCTCTGCGCCGAGGCGTGGGTCGAGCCGCAGGAGCGTGCCGTCGCCTACGTCCGTCCCGACGAGATGCACCAGGCGTTCAACTTCGACTTCCTCACCGCCTCCTGGACGGCCGAGGACCTGCGTGCCGTCATCACGTCGTCGCTGCACGCCGCCGACTCGGTCGGTGCGCCGTCGACGTGGGTGCTGTCGAACCACGACGTCGTCCGTCACGCCTCCCGCCTCGGCTTCGCGCCGGGCACGCCTCGCATGAACGGCATCGCGGCCACCGACCCCCAGCCCGACCGCGAGCTCGGCCTGCGCCGGGCCCGCGCGGCCACGTCGCTCATGCTCGCGCTGCCCGGTGGGGCCTACATCTACCAGGGCGAGGAGCTCGGCCTGCCCGACTCCACCGACATGCCGGCCGAGTTCCGCCAGGACCCGACCTTCGCCCGCACCCACGGCGCCGAGACGGGACGCGACGGCTGCCGCGTCCCGATCCCGTGGTCGGCCCACGGCCCCTCGCTCGGCTTCGGCCCGGGCGACCGCACGTGGCTGCCGCAGCCCGCCGTCTACGCCGACTACGCCGTCGACCGCCAGGAGGGCGTGCCCGGGTCGACCCTCGAGCTCTACCGCTCGCTCCTCGCCGCGCGTCGCGAGCTGTCCCTGGGGACGGGCTCGCTCACGTGGGTCGAGGGGTATGCCGGCGACGTCGTCGCGCTGACCAACGGCTCGTCCCGGCGTGAGCGGGTGCTCGTCGTCGCCAACCTCGGGGCCGAGCCCGTCGCCCTTCCCGAGGGCGCGGAGCTCATCGTGGCGTCCGGGCCGCTCGAGGACGGCCTCGTCCCGACCGACACGACGGTGTGGGCCCGCTGGTCCTGATGTCCTGAGGACGGGTCCACGAACGTCCCGCACGTGAGGCCCCGTCCTGCTGGACGGGGCCTCACGGCACACCGGCGCCTGTGGATGACGGATGAGGCGGGGTCGCCGGCTCTCCTACGGTGCGGGAATGACGCGCTACGCCATCGACTCGGACGGGGTGTCCCGGGAGCGGCTCGCGCTGGCGCACGACCCGGCGGAGCTCCGCGAGTGCGCGGCACAGGTGGCCATGGCAACTGCTGGCGCCATGGCCTCGACCGGCGACGCGGGCGACGTGCTGAGGGCCGAGCTCGACCGCTTCAGGGTGGTCCATGCCCATGCCCTCGACGCCATCGCCGATGCGGCCACCGCCCTGGCCGACCGGCTCGACCGGTCGACGCTCGAGGCCCGGTCAGTGGAGCTGGTCGTGACAGCCGGGTTCGCCGGCGTGACGGCGGGCATCGCTGAGGCCCTGCGAGATCCGGCGAGCGCGACGGTGTCGTGAGCGACGTCCACGAAGGCAGTCACGCGTCCGGTGCGATCCCTGGCGATGTCGCGCTTCCGCTGCCGACCGGTGACGCCGCGGACCTGCGTGCTGCGGCGCGCTCGCTCGACCGAGCGGCGTCCCGGGCCCGTGCGACGACCACGGTGCAGGGGACTCTGGGACCGCGGCTGTCGGCCGTCTGGACCGGGGACGCGGCGACCGCGGCCCACTCGGAGGCGGACGAGCTGGGCGGCCGCGCGCGCCGTGTCGTCGGTGCGCTGCCCGTCGCCTCCCGCTCGCTGCTGACGTATGCCGCCGCGCTCGACCAGGCTGTCGCCAGGGTCCGCTCGCTCCAGCGCCAGTGGGACGCGCTCGACGCCGAGCACGCACTCACACTCCTTCGTGTCGCATCGCTGCCCGATCCGACGGGTGCCATCGGGGTGCTGGGCGCTGAGCGGGCGCGGTCGGAGCAGGTGGAGGGACGGGCCCGACTGAGTCGTGCCTACGCCGGCGTCCTCGACGACCTGCGCGCGGCCGCTCGACGATGCGCGGGGCTGGTGGCCGGAGCGACCGGCTCGACGTTTCCCTCCGCGGCCGCGGCCGGTGCGGCACGGGTGCGGGCTGCTGTCACCGGCGGACTGTGGTTTGCCGACGGCGTGGTCGCAGCACGGGCCTCGCGGGACGCCGCGCTGTCGGACAGCCTGCTGGCGCGCCGGGTCCTGGCCGGTGGCTCGTCGGGCCGTCTCGGGAACCCCCAGGTGGCCGAGCTGGCGACGCATGTCCGGGCACGAGTCGACGACCCTGGCTACGCGCAGGCTCTGCTGTCGGAGCTCGGGGCCGACGGACTCGCCCGGCTGCTCATGGCCGCCGGTGTGACTCGGAGCGCGTCAGGTGCATCCGTCGACACCGTGCGTGAGCTCCTCGGGGCGTTCGGCTCGCTCGTCGTCACGGCCACGAGTTACGAAGCGCCCGCCGGGACCGATCCGCGGACGCGCGCCCAGCTGGGCTCCGGGGCCGCCCTGCTCACGGACGACCTCGTCGCCGCTGCCGACACGGTCCAGGTCGACCCCGTGGGCGGGGGCCGGGCGACCGGGGCGTGGCTGTTGGGCCAGCTCCTCTCAGGCGCTCGGGCCTCGGGTGACGACCGTCGCCTGCCGGGGCGGTTCGCACGACGTGCAGCCGCCGCGGCGGCCACCGCCGAGGTCGCCGAGACCCGCGACTCCGACGCCGTTCTCGCACACGGGACGACGCTGCATGCCGACGCCGGAGCGACGTTCGCGTCGTGGTTCGACGACGGCTCGCGCAGCGGTGACCCCGTCCACGTGCTGCTCGAGCACGTCGTCGACGATCCCGCCCAGGAGTCGGCGCTGCTGGCCGAACCGCTCCCGGACTCGGGGGTCGCTGCCGGCGCCCTGGCCAACAGCCGGGGTGACCGGATCACCCTTGGTGAGTACCTCGTGCGTCGATGGGTCGCCCACGAGGCCAACGGGATCGAGAGTCATCCCGATCTCCGGCTTTCGACTGATGCCGACCTCGCGAGACTCCTTGCGAGCGTCGCGACGTCAACTCGCCAGGGCGCTGCGGAGACCCGTGCGCGCGTGATGCTCGAGGTCTCCCGCACGAGCGGCCACGCGATGCTCGAGGCCTCGACGACGCGCATCTACAGCCGCACCACCGCGCCGCTCGAGCAGCTCGTCGCCGAGTGGCTCTCGGCGATGCGCGGGAACGTCGACATCGCGCTCGCGACACCGCTCCTGAGCGCGGGCACGTCCCCGGGCTACGTCCGGCAGACCTCGGGTGCGGCGGAGCCGTGGCTCGACGCCGAGGAGCTGACCGGAGTGGTTGCCGCCCTGGCCGTCGACACCGGGATGGGCTTGCACGCCAAGGACCCCGGTGCGGCATACGGACGACTCGTCGACCGAGACCTGCGAGCGGCCCAGGACACCGTCGAACGCGGTGGCGACGTGCGTCGCGATGTCGTTCGGCTGGGCTTCCTCGACCAGGCGGCATCAGCCGCGCTCGTGGCCGTCGCTCGACGGCAGGACGTGCTGAACCGCTCGGCCTGGCAGGGACTTGCCGAGGCCGGGCACGTCATCGACGAGATCCGTCGCGGGAGCGTGGCGGGTCTGGCGTCGACGGTGCGCACCTACGTCGACGGCGGGACGATGCGCTCGGCCGCCGACGACCTCGTCATCGCACTCGTCCGTTCCGACGTCGAGCTGGCCCAGACCGATCTCGACGACGCACGACGCGCCCAGCTGGTGAGCCGGATCGGGGCCATCGCCGGCGGTCGCACCGACGTGCTCGCGGCCATCGGGCTCGGCGCCGCCCGCGCTCCCCTGCTCCCTACGGTCGCCGATCTCCGGGCGGACCGTGCCGCCGAGATCCGGACTGCGTTCGACGCTGCCGTCAAGGACGGCTCACGAGGCGGCGCCACCGCCGCCACGGACGGCCTCCGACAACGCACCACCCCCAGCGACCGAGTCCACGTCGTCACGAGCCAGGAGAGCGATACACCCATCGGAAGACCGCGGGTCGGCAGTATCGACCTGTCTCGGGTCAGGAAGGTCGAGGCCCATGAGATGAGGACGGCCGAACGACTGGCAGTCCTGGGCCACGACATCACGTTCCTGCCGCCTACCCATCGAGACAAGACCGCAGACGGACTCGTAGATGGGGTCGTCTGGGAGTTCAAGGCTCCTGAAGGAAATTCCAGGGACACGGTGATCCGCAATCTGCGAAAGGGAAGCATGCAGTCACCGCGCGTGATCGTAGACCTTCAGAGGTGCCCCCTGTCCACGCCGGAGGCGCTGCGCCAAGCCGAGCAGGCCTTGGGTCGCTACCCTCGGCTCGAATCGATCCTGATCCTCGACCAGGCCGGCATCGCTCATGAGAGGAAGCGCCAAGGATGACCTCGTGGGACATCACCATCGAGCTGCCCCCGGACGACGTCATCAGGGCTCTGCGGGACCTTCCCGACGCAAGCGTCCTCGACACCCCGACCGGAATCGGGATCGAGTTCGGGAACGGTCGAGCAGCCTGGGTCGACACCAGCCCGTTTCCGGGAGATCCCGACGACGTGACCGACATCTGCATCAAGGACTACTCGACTATCGGCGCCTGGCAGATCTATGCCCGTCTGGAAGAACAGACGAGCGCCCCGATGTCGATGACCGACTTCGGAGGAATCCTCGTCCGCGACCGCCAGTGGACACCGTTCCCTCCTGCCTACGCCACGCGCCCGGAGTACCGGCGCCTGCACACCTGGGATTCCCGCGCAGTGGGTGCGCAAGTTCTCGAACAGGTCCGTGCATCCGCGGTGTCGCCCGCTGACGCACTCGAGGTCGTCCGGGCGTCCGAGCCGCTGCCCTGGCAGCTCGTGGACCGGACCGCCGATCTCGTCGCGTCGCTCGTCGGCGTTGGCCTGCTCACTCCGACGCCGATCCACCTGCCCGAGCCGCCCGACCTACCGACGTGGGACTCCCCGGATCGGTGGACCCTGCGTCAGACCGTGTTCCAGGCCCAACGGTTCTTTCCTCGAGAGGGCGAACGGCCCGCTCCGGACGGCGCCAGGTTCGAGAGCGGTCCCCTTCTGAAGATGCACGGCGACTCACCGATTTCGCGCAGGGACGTCGCCGAGTGGCTGCTGCCCGAGGGCGGCTGAGCAGCCACTCGGATGCCGCGTGCTGACGGCGGAACGGGCAGATACCCTCGGCTCCATGGTGACGACGCGGGCCTACCTGGCACACACGCCCGTGGCGCTTGCCCACCGGGGCGGTGCGCTCTACCCGCCGAACGTCGGGCTCGAGAACACGATGACGGCCTTCGGCAACGCGGTAGACCTCGGCTACACGCACCTCGAGACCGACGTCCACGTCACACGGGACGGCGAGCTCGTCGCGTTCCACGACACGAAGCTCGACCGGGTCAGCAACGCTCGCGGGCGCATCCGCGACCTGCCCTGGTCCGAGGTGTCGCACGCCGAGGTCGGCGACGGCGGCCACGTCCCCCGTCTGACCGATGTCCTGGACGCGTGGCCGGACGTGAACCTCAACATCGACCTCAAGGCGCCCGGCACGGCCCAGCCGCTCTGGCGCATCATCGAGGAGCGGGGGCTGCACGACCAGGTCTGCGTCGGCTCCTTCTCCCAGCGGAACATCTCGCACTTCCGCCGGCTGTCACGCGGCACCGTTGCGACCGCCGCGGCCCAGGTGGGCACGGCCCTGGCCCGCTTGGGGCCCGGCGTGCTGACCTCCCTCTTGCGCACTCCGGCGGACGTCTTCCAGGTTCCTCCGTCGATCCCGCTGCGGGGACGGTCGGTGCCGGTCGTCACCCGCCGACTCGTCGACACCGCCCACCGTTTCGACAAGCAGGTCCACGTCTGGACCATCGACGACGCCGCCGAGATGCGACGGCTGCTCGATCTTGGCGTCGACGGGATCGTCAGCGACCGCATCGACGTGCTGAAGGAGGTGCTCGTCGCGCGCGGCACGTGGACCGGCCGCGCCTGAGCCAGCACCCCGGGCCACGTCGCGACCCCGCTGCAACCCCGGCCGCAGCGGACGGCGTACGCCACCGGGTCAGCGGACGAGGACGTGACCTCGCGACGTGCTGAGGCGCGTCCACCGGCCGTGGGCCGCGATCGAGGCAGGCTCGCCCGGAGCCGTGAAGCCGAGCACGTGCGCGCCGAAGGCGAGTCCCGCCGCGATGGGCGGCACGGTGTCGCTCATCGCGCCCCAGGTCCGCCGTCGGAGCGCATCGACCGCATGGCCCCCCGCGTTCTCGGGGGTGCCTTCTGCGACCTGCGAGATGCCTTGGCGCGCAATGGAGTCGATGGTCCCACCGTCGAGCTGACCAACTGGCTCCCAGCCGTCCCGCGGGGGCGTGAGCCCGCTCCACGGCGCCCGGACGGTCGTCGGCGGGACGCTGAGCACGGCCCCCGAGCCGTCGCGGGCGAGACGGTCGGCGACGGACGCGAACGACACGGTCGTGTCGACGGCGTCCGACGACGCGATCGTCACGACGCGCATACCGAGCACCGTGCCGTCACCCATGAGCCCGGTGCCCTCGATGACCGCCACCGTGGTGACGAGGAGGGTGCCGAGCACCTGCAGGCGCACGGAGCCGTCGGGGTTGGCGCGGCTCGCGCGCGCGAGGTAGGTGCCGAGGTCGGCAAGCCCCAGCGGGTCGCCGAAGTCGATCTGCTGCGTGCCCGTCACCGACGCCGCCTCCGGAAGGGTGCGGGTCCCCCGACGTGGGCCTGCACCGACACGCGCTCGTCGGGGCGCATGCGGCGCGGCGCCTCGCTCGCGAAGTCGTAGAGCGCGAGCTCGGTCTCGGCGACGGCGTAGACCGGCCGCTCGCCCTCGCCGACGCCGTCGGGGTCGGTGACGATGTAGGCGACGTCGAAGCCCGCGCCACCCACCCGCGACACCCACATCTGGATCTCGACCGGGGCATGACGGAAGCCGAGAGGACGGCGGTACTCGATCTCGTGGCGCGAGACGAGCACGCCCTCGTCGAGGAGCGTCTTGTCGCCCGCTCCAGCGCCGTCGAACCAGTCGCGGAACGCGATGACGCGCGCGTCCTCGAGCAGGCGCAGGAACTGCACGTTGTTGATGTGCGCGTAGGCGTCCATGTCGGACCAGCGCAGCGACACGTGCGCGGCATACGGCGTGGCCCGCGGTTCGGTCTCCGTCATGGCCCCATCCTTCCAGCCGCATGCGTCGTCGCTCATCCACATCCCCTCGGTGGGACGCGAGCCCGTCCACAGCCCGGGTATGCCGGTCGGCCCGGTCGGTGGGGACACGTAGGTTGGGTGCCATGACGTCACCCCCCGCCGCTCCCCCCGTTGCCGACGTCGACCCCGCCCTGCGCGAGCGAGCGACGAGCGCGCTGCGGCGCCTTGTCGGGCGCGACGACGTCGACTTCCGCGACGGGCAGCTCGAGGCCGTCAACGAGCTCGTCGCCGGTCGTCGGCGCGTGCTCGTCGTGCAGCGCACCGGCTGGGGCAAGTCCGCTGTCTACTTCGTGTCCACGGCGCTGCGCCGCGCCGAGGGCGCCGGGCCGACCGTCATCGTCAGTCCACTCCTCGCGCTCATGCGCGACCAGATCGCAGCCGCCGAGCGCGCCGGCATCAAGGCCGTCACCCTCAACTCGACGAACGCCGACGAGTGGGGCGCTGTGTCCGGGGCCCTCGCGCGGGGAGAGGTCGACGTGCTGCTCGTCAGCCCCGAGCGCCTCAACAACCCCCGGTTCCGCGACGAGCAGCTACCGGCCCTCGCCGAGTCGTGCGGGCTCCTCGTCGTCGACGAGGCGCACTGCATTAGCGACTGGGGCCACGACTTCCGCCCCGACTACCGCCGCATCCGGGACCTGCTGATGACGCTGCCGGAGCGCACTCCGGTCCTGGCGACGACGGCCACGGCCAATGCACGTGTCGTCACGGACGTCGTCGAGCAGCTCGGCGCGGGTGGTCGTGACGTCCTGACCCTGCGCGGCCCCCTTGCGCGGGCGTCGCTGCGGCTCGGGGTGCTGCCGCTCGCCGCACCCGAGCAACGCCTCGCGTGGCTCATCGCGCACCTCGGTGAGCTGCAGGGGTCCGGCATCGTGTACGCCCTGACCGTGGCCGCCGCCGAGGACGTCGCGGTAGCACTGCGCGAGGCCGGCCACCAGGTCGCTGCCTACACCGGTCGCACCGAGCCCTCCGAGCGGATCCGCCTCGAGGAGGCCCTGCGCGACAACGAGGTCAAGGCGCTCGTCGCGACCTCGGCCCTCGGCATGGGCTTCGACAAGCCCGACCTGGGCTTCGTCCTGCACCTCGGGGCCCCGTCCTCACCCGTCGCGTACTACCAGCAGGTCGGGCGAGCCGGCCGCGCCACGGAGCGCGCCGACGTCCTGCTCATGCCGGGTCCTGAGGACAAGGACATCTGGCGCTACTTCGCGTCCGCGTCGATGCCCAAGCAGGACCAGGCCGATGCCGTCGTGCGCGCCCTGTCCGAGTCCCCCAGGGCCCTGTCGACGGTCGCGCTCGAGTCCATCGTCGACGTGCGCCGCACGCGCCTCGAGCTGCTCCTCAAGGTCCTCGACGTCGACGGCGCCGTGCACCGCGTGCCCGGCGGGTGGACTGCCACCGGCGAGCCGTGGACCTACGACGCCGAACGCTATGGACGCGTCAGCGAGGCGCGGGAGCGCGAGCAGCAGCTCATGGTCGACTACGAACGCACCGACCGCTGCCGCATGGCCTTCCTCCAGCAGACCCTCGACGACGACTCCGCAGAGCCCTGTGGCCGGTGCGACCGGTGCACCGAACCCTGGTTCGACACGACGATCCCCGAGGCCGCCGTCAACACTGCCCGCTCGCGCCTCGAGCGCCCTGGCGTCGTCCTCGAGGCCCGCGCACAGTGGCCGTCGGGCATGGACCGTCTGGGCGTCCCGCTCAAGGGCAAGATCGCCGCCTCGGTGTCGATGCAGGAGGGCCGCGCCGTCGCCCGCCTCAGCGACCTCGGGTGGGGTCAGCGGCTCCGTGAGCTGCTCCGCGGCGAGGACCGCGAGGTCCCTGACGAGGTCGTCCGCGCCTGTGTCGACGTGCTCGCCGGGTGGGGCTGGCAGGATCGGCCGGCCGCCATCGTCTCCGTGCCGTCGCGTCGGCGCCCGATGCTCGTCGAGTCGCTGTCCGCCGGTCTCGGACAGCTCGGACGCCTGCCCTACCTCGGCGCGCTCGACCTCGTCGAGGGCGGCCCCGTCGGCGAGCCCGGCGGCAACAGCGCCTTCCGGCTCGCCAACGTGTGGGGTCGGCTGGCCGTCGGCCCCGAGCTCGCGGCCTCGCTCAGCGGCGTCCCGGGTCCAGTGCTGCTGCTCGACGACGTCAGCGACTCACGATGGACGCTCACGGTGTGCGCCGGGCTGCTGCGCGAGGCGGGTGCGCCGGCCGTCCTGCCGATGGCCCTGGCGATGGAAGGGTGACGAGCGTCGCCCGCCGCAGCGAGCACTCGTCCGGGGCCACTAGGGTCGACCTGTGAGTGCCGACGCCCCCGCCGAACCGCGCCCGCTGCCCCCACTCGAGGACCTCATCGAGGTGCTGACTCTCCGTGACGTCGGCACCGCACAGATCGCCGTCACCGACGTCCAGGGACGTGACGCCGCGGAGTCGATCGGCGCATCCTCCGCCCGGGTCTTCGAAGGGCGCAGCCAGAAGATGCCCCACGGGCGCGTCTTCGGTGGTCAGGTGCTCGCCCAGTGCGTCATGGCCGCCGGCATCACCGTGCGAGACCTCAACGACGGCGACGGCGCGCGGCCGATCCACTCGCTGCACGGCTACTTCATGCGTCCGGGCGACGACACGCTGCCCATCCGCTTCGCCGTCGAGGAGATGCGCGACGGCAACTCCTTCTCGACCCGCCGGGTCCATGCCGTCCAGAAGGGCGCACCGATCATGTCGATGGTGTGCTCCTTCCAGGAACGCGCCGGCGGTCTCGACCACCAGAACGCGATGCCGCAGGTCGCGGGACCCGACGGGCTCACGTCCCTCGCCGACGCGTTCCGGGGCGTCGACCACCCCGGCGCCCGGCACATCGCCGAGTCGCGGCCCATCGAGCTGCGACCCGTGGAGAGCAACATGTTCCTCGACGCTGGGCCCGAGCAGGTCGCGACGAACCACGTGTGGATGCGCGCCGTCGACCGGCTGCCCGACGACCCGCTCGTGCACGCTGCGGTCCTGGCCTACTCGAGCGACTACTCGCTCCTGGAGCCCGTGCTGCGCCGGCACGGCCTCGTCTGGACGGACCGTCGCCTGCGGGTCGCCAGTCTCGACCACTCGATGTGGTTCCACCGCGACGTGCGCGTCGACGAGTGGCTGCTCTACGCCCAGCAGTCTCCGTCCGCCGTCAGCGGTCGTGGCCTCTCGATCGGTGAGATCTTCAGCGAGGACGGCACCCTCGTCGCCACGACGGCCCAGGAGGGCATGGTCCGCGTCAAGGACTTGTGACGCCCCGGGGTGGGACCAGAGGGACGTCGCGGCCACTCGACGGGGGTGGGGTCATGGGGTCGTGCGCAGGACGGCGACGTCGTGGCCGTCCAGGCTGACACCGTGCGAGTCGACGATCGGCGCCCGCCCCCACGAGGCGAGCACGTGCTGGACCTCGCCGGCGAACGGCACGATGCCGGCGCGGCCCGCGAGGTTGGCCACCACGTGCACCGAACCGCGCGACAGGATCATCCAGCGGGCAGTCTCGTCGAAGGTCACCGTCGTAGCACGCAGGTCTCCGGAGGCGACATCCGGCTGCGTGCGCCGCACCTTGATGAGCTCACGGTAGAAGTGGAGCATCTCGTTGTGTCCCGGCGCGTTCGGCTCGCTCCAGTCGAGCACGCTGTGCGCCCGGGTGGAGGGGTCCTGGGGGTCGGGGACGTCGGCCTCGTCCCACCCATGGGCGGCGAACTCGGCACGCCTGCCGGAGCGCACCGCGTCAGCCAGCCACTCCTCCTCGAAGGAGGTGAAGAACGCGAACGGGGTGCTCGCCCGCCACTCCTCGCCCATGAAGACCATGGCCGTGAAGGGGGAGAGCAGGTAGAGGGCGGCGCCGATCGCCTGCTGCCCGGGCGAGACCTGGTCGCTGATGCGGTCGCCCGTCGCGCGGTTGCCCACCTGGTCGTGGGTTTGCAGGTAGGCGAGGAACTCGTGCCCCGAGCGCATCTCCGGGTCGACGCGCGCACCCCAGAGCTCGCCTCGGAACGTGGAAACGCGGCCGTCGTGCAGGAAGGCGTCGGTGAGCGTCTTGGCCAGCACCGAGATCGAGCCGCCCTCTGGCCACGCCTCGTTGCCGCCGGCGAAGTCGGCGTAGTAACCCTGCGTCTCGCCGGTCAGAGCCACGTGGAGGGCGTGGTGGATGTCGTCGTCCCACTGGGCCGTCATGCCGCGGCCACCTTCGGCGGTGGGCGTCACCATGACGGCGTCGTTGAGGTCGCTCTCGGCGATGAGGTCGAGTGGACGACCGAGCTCCTGTGCGAGAGAAGCGGTCTCGTCTGAGAGCTGGGCGAGGATGTGGGGCTCGGACGCGTCGCGCAGCTCGTGCACGGCGTCGAGCCGGAGCGCGTCGACGTGGAAGTCGCGGAGCCACCGGAGGGCGTTGTCGACGACCCAGCGCCGCACCTCGTGGCTACCGTCCGCGTCGAGGTTGACGGCCGGACCCCACGGCGTCGTGTGGGTGTCGGTGAAGTAGGGGCCGAACTCGGCGAGGTAGTTGCCGGTGGGACCGAGGTGGTTGTAGACGACGTCGAGGCACACGCCGAGGCCATGGGCGTGGCACGCGTCGACGAAGCGCTGGAAGGCCGCGGGGCCGCCATAGGCCTGCTGGACGGCATACGGCGCGACACCGTCGTAGCCCCAGCCGTGCGTGCCGCCGAAGGCCGCGACGGGCATGACCTCGACGACGTCGACCCCGAGCTCGACGAGGTGCCCGAGGTGGGCGATCGCCGCGTCGAAGGTGCCCTCCGGCGTGAACGTCCCGATGTGCAGCTCGTAGACGACGCCGCCGAGGACGCCACGGCCGTCACGGGTGCCGCGCCACCCAGCGTCGGCCCAGGCGTGGGCCGCCGCGTCGAAGGTGCGGCTCGCGCCGTGGACGCCGTGCGGCAGCCAGGCGCTGCGCGGGTCGGGCCGGGCGTCTCCACCGTCGATGCTGAAGGAGTAGTCGAGGGTGACGTCGTCGGGACGGGCCCAGTTCCACCAGCCACCGTCGGCGGCGGTCATGGCGTGCCGCTGCGCCGCCGAGGTCGGCTCCGCACCGGACCCGTCGACGCGAGTGACGATGATGTCGACCCTGGACGCCGACGGGGCCCAGACGGTCAGGGTGTCGGGGGTCATGACTCGTCCCTTACCCGCACGAGCAGCGCGACGGGCAGGCCGTCGTCGCCGACGAGGTCGGCCAGGCGCGTGCGGCCCCCGTCGAACGTGCGTGCGGAGACGACGTCCGACCACCGCCCCTCAGGGAGGTCGAGAGTGGCGTCCCCCAGGCCGCCGGCGTCGGCGAGGCGACCGGCGAGACGGGTCACCACGGTGACGATCCCGAGGCCCTCGCCCGTGCCCCGCCCGAAGGCGACGACGTGCTCGGAGCCGGTCCCGACCGGGACATAGGTCGCGTCCTCCCCCGTGAAGCACTCGGGCCACCCACGGCGCGTGCGCAGGGCAGCCGTCGTGACGAGCAGCTTCTCGTCGTCGAGGTCCGCGGGCGCCGCCCCGCGGTCGAGCCGGGTGAGCCGGTCGCGCCGGTCGGCGTAGTCGACGAGCCGCCGGTTGTCGGGGTCGACGAGCGACAGGTCGACGAGGTCGGTGCCCTGGTAGACGTCGGGCACACCCGGCATCGTCAGCTGGACGACCTTCTGGCCGAGCACGTTGGCTCGCGTCTCGCGCTCCGTCGAGCCGACCCAGGCCTCGACGTGCGCCACGATCGCCGGTGTCGTGACGACACCCGCGACGAACCGCTCGACCGCCGACTCGTAGGCCTCGTTCGGCTCGGTCCACCGCGTGTGCAGCTTCGACTCGCGGATCGCCTTGAGCGCGTAGCCCTGCAGGCGCTCCTCACTGATGGGCCACGCCCCGACGACGGTCTGCCACAGGAAGTACTCGGTGAGCGCGTCGAGCTCCTCGGCACGGACCGGTGTCGCCAGCTCGCGTGCTGTGCGGACCCAGGTCGCCCACGCTTCCGGCCGCTCCGCGAGGACGAAGAGCCGCGCCCGCACGTCCTCGGACCGCTTCGTGTCGTGGGTCGAGAGCGTCGTCATCGACTGCGGCCACTCTCCGAGCAGGTTCTCGGCGAACCCGTGGAAGTCGGCCGTCGGCAGCCCCACCTGCGTCGGGTCGCCGCCGACCTCGTTGAGCCCGACGAGCCGGACGTAACGGTAGTACGCCGTGTCCTCGATCGCCTTGGCCATGGCCGGACCGCACGTCTGCTGGAACCGCACGACGAACTCGTCGCGCGCCGCGTCGTCCTGCGCGTCCCCCACGCCGAGAGCGAGGTCGACGAGACGCTCGACGACGGTGCGGTCCAGGGCACCCGACGCGCTCTGCGCACCACGCGACGCCGCCGCCCGCAGCTCGGCGGCGTCCTCGCTCGCAGCAGGTGCTCCGGGCCGCACGTAGACGCGATAGCGGTCCATGCCGACGAGCATCGCCTCGAGCACCGCGCGAGCTGCGGCTTCGTCAAGGTCGGGCCGTGCGCGCGCGACGAGGCGCATGAGCCGGTTCACCTCCGTGGCGAGCATGACCTGCACCACCCACCGCTTCGACTGCGTGACGATGTCCCCCAGATCCTGCCGTTCCCCGAGCAGCTCGGTCGACAGGCCGTCGAGGGGCTCGGCTCCGGCGGGGTCGACGAAGAGCCCGCCGATGCGCAGCAGGGCGTCGTAGCCGGTGGTGCCGGCCGTCCGCCAGAGGTGTGGAAGCTGCTCGTGGCCCTCGAGGATCTTCTCGACGACGACCCACGCGTCGCCGGTAACGTCACCGAGACGCTCGAGGTAGCCCTCCGGGTCGGCAAGGCCGTCCGGGTGGTCGATGCGCAGCCCGTCGATCGCGCCGGAGCGGATCCCCTCCACGAGGAGGACGTGCGTGGCGTCGAAGACCTCCGGCTCCTCGACCCGGACCGCGATGAGCGACGTGACGTCGAAGAAGCGGCGGTAGTTCAGCTCGGAGTCGCCGACCGTCCACCACGCGAGGCGATAGTGCTGCGCCGCCAACAGCTCGGCGATCGGCAGACCCGGATCCGTGCCGGGGGCCAGCGGGAACACGTGGTCGTAGTAGCGCACCACCGTCTCGCCGTCGTGCTCCCCCACGGAGATCTCGCCCGATGCGAGCACGTCGTCGAGCGGCGCCCCGAGCACGGGCATCAGGAGGCGCCCG
The DNA here is from genome assembly GCF_024519435.1 of Terrabacter sp. Ter38. GTDB lineage: Bacteria > Actinomycetota > Actinomycetes > Actinomycetales > Dermatophilaceae > Terrabacter. The sequence goes on along the minus strand of NZ_JALJRZ010000015.1, from coordinate 57,185 downwards.
TCCTGGGCGTCCCAGTCGACGTCGAACCACGTGGCGTATGCCGACTGCCGGCCCTCGCGGAGCACCGACCACAGCGGGCGGTTGAGCGAGAGCGGCGTCGGCGTCGTCATGTGGTTGGGCACGACGTCGACGACCACGCCGAGTCCGGCCTCGTGGGCTGCCTCGACGAGGCGGGCGAAGCCGGCGTCACCACCCAGCCCCTGCGCCACGGAGGTGTGGTCGGTGACGTCGTAACCGTGCTTGGAGCCGACGGTGGCCTGCAGGATCGGCGACAGGTATACGTGCGTGATCCCCAGTGCCGCAAGGTGTTTCACCTGCGCGACCGCGTCTTCGAGGGTGAAGTCCGGCTCGAGCTGGAGCCGGTGGGTCGAGACGGGTGCGCTGGCATACCTCACGCGGTGGCCTCCTCCGTGATACCGGGGATGATGGGCGAGACGATCTCGCGCGGGCACCTCAGCACGACGATGCTGCGCGGCTGGACCTGGATCTGCCACGTCGCGTCGAGGTGGTTGGCCTCGACCTCGTGCAGGGCCGTGTCGATGACCGGGATCCACTCGGCGCCGTACTCTTCGTCGGGCAGCGTGAAGGTCAGCGGCTCCTGGTGGGCGTTGAACATCACGAGGAACGAGTCGTCGAGGATCTGCTGGCCGCGTGGGTCCGGCTCGGGGATGGCCGAGCCGTTGAGGAAGATCATCAGCGACTTGGCGAGTCCGTTGCTCCAGGCCTCCTCGTCCATGTGCTGCGCCTCGGGCGTGAACCAGGCGATGTCCCCGAGCTCGCTCTCGCCGCCGTGGTCGGCGTTGCCGGCGAAGAACCGGCGGCGGCGGAACACCGGGTGCTCGCGGCGCAGCTTGACCAGCGACTGCGTGAAGACGAGCAGCTTCTGGTCGTCCTCGTCGAGGACCCACTGGATCCACGAGATGTCGTTGTCCTGGCAGTAGCCGTTGTTGTTGCCGCCCTGGGTGCGGCCGAGCTCGTCACCGTGGAGCATCATCGGCACGCCCTGGGAGAAGAGCAGCGTCGTGAGGAAGTTGCGCTGCTGGCGCAGCCGCAGGTCACGGATGACCGGGTCGGTGGTCGGACCCTCGACGCCGCAGTTCCACGACCGGTTGTGGCTCTCGCCGTCGTTGTTGCCCTCGCCGTTGGCCTCGTTGTGCTTGTCGTTGTAGGACACGAGGTCGCGCAGGGTGAAGCCGTCGTGGGCCGTCACGAAGTTGATCGAGGCGATCGGCTTGCGCCCTGAGTGCTCGTAGAGGTCGCTGGATCCCGTGAAACGAGAGGCGAACTCGCCGAGCGCGCCGCCCTCCCCCCGCCAGAAGTCGCGCACCGTGTCGCGGTACTTGCCGTTCCACTCGGTCCAGAGCGGGGGGAAGTTGCCCACCTGGTAGCCGCCCTCACCGACGTCCCACGGCTCGGCGATGAGCTTGACCTGGCTGACGACCGGGTCCTGCTGGATGAGGTCGAAGAAGGCCGAGAGCTTGTCGACCTCGTGGAACTGGCGGGCCAGTGTCGCGGCGAGGTCGAAGCGGAAGCCGTCGACGTGCATCTCGGTGACCCAGTAGCGGAGGGAGTCCATGATCAGCTGCAGCACGTGCGGGCTGCGCATGAGGAGGCTGTTGCCCGTGCCCGTGGTGTCGTAGTAGTGGCTGAGGTCGTTTCCGACGAGGCGGTAGTAGCTGTTGTTGTCGAGCCCGCGGAAGGCCAGCGTCGGGCCCATGTGGTTGCCCTCGGCCGTGTGGTTGTAGACGACGTCGAGGATGACCTCGATGTTGGCCGCGTGCAGCGCCTTGACCATGGCCTTGAACTCGAGCACCTGCTGGCCACGCTGCCCACCGGCGGCGTACTCGTTGTGCGGTGCGAGGAAGCCGATGGTGTTGTAACCCCAGTAGTTGGACAGGCCGCGGTCGACGAGCGGCGCGTCCTGGACGAACTGGTGCACGGGCATGAGCTCGATGGCGGTGATGCCGAGGTCGCTCAGGTGCTTGATCGTCGCCGGGTGCGCGATGCCGGCATACGTGCCGCGGATCTCCTCGGGGATCTCCGGGTGGAGCATCGTCAGCCCCTTGACGTGGGCCTCGTAGATGATGCTCTCGTGGTACTCGTGGCGCGGCGGACGGTCGTCGCCCCAGTCGAAGAACGGGTTGATGACGATGGAGTGCATCGTGTGGCGCACGTTGTCGTCCGTGTTGATCTTCGTCGTCGTCGCAGCCTTCGCGTCGCCGAAGGTGTACGAGTAGAGCGACTGGTCGTTCTCGGCCTGGCCCTCGATCGCCTTGGCGTACGGGTCGAGCAGGAACTTGCTCGGGTTGCAGCGGTGGCCGTTCGCGGGGTCGTAGGGTCCGTGGACGCGGAAGCCGTAGCGCTGCCCGGGCTGCACGTAGGGGACGTAGCCGTGCCACACGAAGCCGTCCGTCTCGGGCAGGTCGAAGCGCGTCTCGTTCAGGTCGTCGTCGAGCAGGCAGAGCTCGATGCGTTCGGCGACCTCGGAGAAGACGGCGAAGTTGACCCCCGAGCCGTCGTACGTCGCTCCGAGTGGGTAGGGCTTGCCCGGCCAGATCTCCATGGACCTTCTTCCGTCGTTCGGTCGCGGCAGTGCCGCGGCGCCACGGCGTGGCGACCTGCGGACGACGGTGGCCGCACAGCGCATTCTCTCCTGCCCGGGCCCGTCGAGCGCAAACGGCCGTATGCCGGTCGGCGCGCCGTGCCGCGACGCGCCCGTCGGGGCGGGTGGGGAAGGCGCTGCTCAGCTGGCGCGTCCCTGCTTCCAGTACCCCATGAAGGCGACCTGCGGACGGGGCATGCCTCCCTCGCCCACGAGGAGGCGTCGACAGGCCTTGACCGTGTCGGAGTCGCCGGCGACCCACGCGTACGTCTCCCTGACGTCCGCCCACCCCGGCTCGTTGCTCACCGTCGTGACGTCGGCGCCCGAGGAGCTGCGGGTCGGGGTCTCCCACACGTCGTCGTCGAGGTCGACGGCAGGGCCGAGGGCCGGCGCGTCCGCGAGGCCACGCTCGTGCGGGCACAGGTCCAGGCATGCGCGCAGCACGGCGAGTGTCTGCTCACCCCGGGGTCGGGCTCCCCGAGCGATCCAGTGAGGCTCGATCCCGGCCGGGAAGCGGACGTCGAGGAAGTCCGTGTCGTCGGGCACCTCCACGACGGCCACACCCCGGGTGCCCGCCGGTAGGGACTCGACGATCGAGGCGAGGGCGGGGAGGGCCGTCTCGTCGGCGACGAGGACGAGACGCCTCGCCGCCCCCGGGTCGAACTCGATCCCTCCGAAGTCGTGTTCGTGACCACGCCGCGGGGCGAGCAGGCCGATCTCGTCGCCGACGGCTGCACCCGCCGCCCACGTGCCGGCGGGACCGACAGCGGCGCCGGCCGCCTCGTGCGGACCGTGACCGTGCAGCACGAAGTCGACGACGAGCCGGCGGTCGGCCCCCTCCCCCTCGACGGCGCGGGCCGTGTAGGTGCGCAGGTGACCACGCTCCGCCTCGGGCAGCGCGAGCCACACGGCATACCACCCGTCGGGGTCGAGGAGCGCGCTCGGCGCGGGCCGCCCCGGCGACGGGATGAGCAGCTTGACGCGTTGGTCGAGCGTGGGCCCCGCGGGCCCGAGGTGCTCGAAACCGTTGCCGCCCAGACTGATTCGGACGAAGGACGGACTGAGTCGCTCGACCCGTCGGACGACGGCAGTGAGGAGCAGGACGGGGCTGACGGCGGTCGTGGTCACGAGGTGGCTCCGCACTGGTGGTGGGTGGAGGTGGGCACGACGAGCGGCGAGCCGGTGACGGGATCGGCGATGACGCGGCTGCCGAGGCCGAAGACCCGCGCCACGAACTCCTCGTCGACGAGGTCCGCCGGCGCGCCGCTGCCGACGAGACGGCCGTCGCGCAGGGCGAGGACGTGGTCGGCGTAGCGGGCCGCGAGGTTGAGGTCGTGCAGGACCATGACGACGGTCGTCCCCCGGCTGCGGTTGAGGTCGCGCAACAGGTCCAGGACGTCGATCTGGTGCGCGAGGTCGAGGTAGGTCGTGGGCTCGTCGAGGAGCACGACGTCGGTCTCCTGGGCCAGCGTCAGGGCGATCCACACGCGCTGTCGCTGGCCGCCGGACAGCTCGTCGACGGGTCGCTCGGCCAGCTCGAGGGTCCCGGTCGCGCGCATGGCCCGGGCGACGGCCTCGTCGTCGGCCTCCGACCACCGGCGGACGAGGGTGTGGTGCGGGTGTCGACCGCGACCGACGAGGTCGACGACGGTGATGCCCTCGGGGACCGGCGGGCTCTGCGGGAGGAGCGCGACGCGGCGGGCGAACTCCTTGGGCCGCAGCGACCAGACGTCGTCGCGGGCGCCGTCGGAGGCGAGGTGGATGCTGCCCTCGATGGGGTGCAACAGACGCGAGAGCCCGCGCAGGAGGGTCGACTTGCCGCAGCCGTTGGGCCCGACGACGACGGTGATCCTGCCGGCCGGCACGTCGAGGTCGAGGTGCTCCACGACCCGCCGACCGTCGTAGGAGAGCGTCAGGCCACGCGCGCGCACGGCGGTGCCGTCAGCGATGGGGGGCGCCAGGGTCGCGGAGGTCATGTCAGGCCTTTCCGGCTCGGTCCGCGGTGACGACGACCGCGAGCATGAGGGGTGCCCCGAGGGCGCCCGTGACGACGCCGACGGGGAGGTTTACGGCGGGGATGAGGTAGTCGCCGGCGAAGTCCGACAGCACGACGACGACGGCCCCGACGAGGGCGGCCGCCCACAGGGAGGGCCGGCCACCGCAGAGCCGGCGCGCGATCGGCCCCGCGAGGAAGGCGACGAACGCGATGGGCCCGGTCGCGCTCGTCGCGACGGCGGCGAGGGCCACCGCGACGACGAGCCCGAGACGAGCCCGACCTGCGGGCGCCCCGAGGGTCGTCGACAGCTCGTCGCCTAGCTCGGCGAGGCGCATCCACCGCGCGCACACGGCGAGCAGGGGCGCGAGCACGAGCACCGCGGCCGAGAGCAGCCCGATGACGGGCCACGTGGCACGCGCGAGGCTCCCGGTGAGCCAGACGAGGGCCGCCTGCGCGTCCTGGATCGAGGTGCGCGTCATGACGAACTGGATGACGCTCGACAGGAGGGCGGCGACGCCGATGCCGACGAGCACCATGCGCTGGCCGGCGAGCGTCGTCCCGCGGCCCACGGCATACATGAGCAGGCTGACGGCCACCGCCCCGAGCAGGGCTGCGGCCGGCAGCCAGAGGCCCTGCGCGTCGAGCAAGGTCAGGGCGATGACCGCTGCGGCGGACGCCCCGAGGCTGATGCCGATGATGTCGGGGCTCGCCAGCGGATTGCGCAAGGTGGTCTGGAACATCGCCCCTGCCGCCCCGAACGCCAGACCCGCGAGGAGCCCCAGCAGGGCACGCGGCAGCTTGGCCTCCATGACGATGAAGGAGGCGCCCGGCGCGTCGGGCGGCGTCTCGCCCCGGAGGATCAGCAGCAGGTCGGTGAGCGCGACGACGTAGTCGCCGAGGAGCACGCGGACGAGCACGGCGGCGAGCGCAGCCACCGCGAGGGCCGCGATGACGAGGTGCACCCGACGCGCCGGACGTCGCCGGGCCCGCACGACGCGGGCGAGGTCGTCGGACTCTTCCGCCGCCACGGCGCGCGGGTCGGCGACGGCACCGCTCGGGGTGAGCACGTCGGCGTTCACAGGCTCGCCATCCGTCCGCGGCGCACGAGCACGACGAAGAAGGGCACGCCGATGACGGCGGTCATGATGCCGGCCTGCACCTCGCTCGGCTGGGCCACGAGGCGCCCGACGGTGTCTGCGGCGAGCAGCAGCGTCGGCCCGGCCACGAGGCACACCGGGACGATCCGCCGGTGGTCGGGGCCGACGACGAAGCGGGCCACATGGGGCACGACGAGGCCGAGGAAGCCGATCGGCCCTGCGAGCGCCGTCGACGCGCCGCAGAGGACGGCGACACCGAGGGCGACGGCGGCGCGGGCGAGGACGACGTTCTCTCCGAGGCTGCGGGCGAGGTCGTCACCGAGGGCGAGGGCATTGAGCCGACGCACGGCGAGGAGGACGACGACGAGCCCCACGGCGAAGAAGGGCAGCACGGTGACGACGAGGTCGAGGCCACGCCCCCCGATGGTGCCGACCTGCCAGAAGCGGAAGGAGTCGAAGGACTGTCGGCTCGAGACGAGGACCCCCGACGACCAGCTCGCGAGGCCGGCCGAGACGGCTGCACCCGCGAGCGTGAGGCGCAGGGGCATCACGCCACCCCTGGCGAGCCCGGCGAGCGCGTGGACGAGGACGGCCGCGAGGCCTGCACCTGCCATCGCCCACCAGACGTAGCCGCTGAGCGAGCCGACGCCGAAGACCGAGATCGCCACGACGACGGCGAGTCCGGCGCCGGCGTTGACGCCGAGCAGGCCGGGGTCCGCGAGCGGGTTGCGGGTGAGCCCCTGCATCGCCGCGCCCGCGACGGCGAGGCCGGCGCCGACGAGGACGCCCACGACCGTCCTGGCGACCCTGGCCTCGACGATGCCGCGGTCGGCCATGCCGTCTCCGTCCCCCGTGAGCACCTGCAGGAGGTCGCCGAGAGGAATCGCCTTGGATCCGAGCGCGATCGACGTGACGACGGCCACGACGAGCAGGGCGAGCAGGAGGACTGCGAGCCCTGGGGGGCGGCGCCGCGCACTCCCGACTCCCCGGGCTCCCCCGGTCTCGCCGCCGGTCGACGACACCGGCCCCTCCCGTTCGAGGGTCGTGGGGGCACTCATCGGGCGGCGTCGGCCTTGTCGGCCGCGGCCGCCACGAGCGGCACGAACAGCTCGGTCATGTACGGGATGGACAGCGGCGTCGGCGAGCTCATCGTCAGGCCCACCTTCTGGTCCTTCGTCGCGACGAGCGCACCCGCCTTGATCGCGGGCACCTGGCCGACGAGCGGGTCCTTCGTCATGACGCCGACCTCGGAGTCCTCGGTGATGTAGGTGAGGAAGACGTCGGCCTCGAGCGTCGACGCCTGCTCGGCACTGACGGTCAGGTAGAACTCCGTGGAGCCTTGGGCCCGCTTCTCGACGAACGGCGCGTTCTTCATGCCGAGCTCGGTCAGCATCTGCGGGCGGAGGTCGCTCGGGGTGTAGAAGCCGATCTGCGAGAGGTCGGTCGGGGCGACGTAGCCGTAGATGAAGGTCTTGCCCGCGAGCTGCGGGTACGTCGCCCGGGCGCCTTCGAGCGCCCCGACGGTCTTCGCCTCGACGGCAGCTGCCTGCGTGGAGCGCCCGAGCGCCTTGCCGATCGTCTCCAGCGAGGTCTGCCACGGCGTGCCGTAGGCGACCTCCGGATAGGCGACGACGGGTGCGAGCTTGCTCAGCGTGTCGTACTCGTCCTTCGTGATGCCGGAGTTCGTCGCGAGGATGAGGTCGGGCGCCAGCCTGGCGATCTCCTCGACGGGGTTGCCGTCGGCGTCGTCGAAGCGGGTCGGCGCGGCGCCACCGAAGGTGGCCAGCTGTGCGTCGAACCAGTCCGTCGAGTGGTTCGCGTTGCCGCCCCAGGTGACCTTGGGGGCACCGACCGGGGCCACCCCGAGCGCTGCCACGTGGTCGGCGTCGGACCAGCCGAGCGTGACGACCCGCTGCGGCTCCTTCGTGATGGTGGCCGTGCCGAAGGCGTCCTTCAGGGTGACGGGGTATGCCGTCGGGTCGGCTCCCGGGGACCCGCCCCCTCCCGCTGCCGCTGCGGCAGGAGCCGGGTCGGAGCTGTCCCCGGGTCCGGTGGTGCAGCCGCCGAGGACGAGGGCCGAGGCGACGGCGGCGAGGAGGGCAGTGCGAAGGCGCGACACGGTGACGGTCTCTCTGTCGGGGACGGGTCCCAAGCCACCTCTGTCGGACACTCCCCGAGACAGCATTAGGTTAGGCTTACCTTAGTAAGCCTCACCTAACTTCTGTCAAACCCGTCCCGGCATGCCACCGGCCCCGTGCAGTCGCACGGGGCCGGACGGCAGATGCAGTCGTCGGATCGGCTTGCGGCGCAAGCGATCTCCTAGAGCGCGCCACCCAGGGTGACGCCACCATCGATCGTCAGCGTCTGACCGGTGACCCACGACGCGTCGCGACTCAGCAGGAAGCTGACGGCGCCGGCTACGTCCTCCGGCAGACCCAGACGCTTCATCGGGTAGGCACGGACGACCTTCTCCTCGCGCCCCTCGTAGAGCGCCTCGGCGAACTTCGTCTTGACGACGGCCGGCGCGACGGCATTGACCCGCACGTCGGGACCGAGCTCGTAGCCGAGCTCGGTCGTCAGGTGGATGAGTGCGGCCTTGGACACGCCGTACCAGCCGATGACGCCGCTCGCGCCCTGACCGGCGACGGAGGCGAGGTTGACGACGGACCCGGGGTGGGCCTCGTCGCCGAGCCCCGCCGCGACCGCCTTCTTGATCCACGAGAACGCCGCCACGACGTTGACGTCGAGCACCTTGCGCGCGATGTCGAGCCCGGAGTCGAGCATCGGCCCGTAGACGGGGTTGATACCGGTGTTGTTGACGAGCAGGTGGAGCCCGCCGAACGTCTCGCGCGCCGCTGCGATGACCTCGTCCTGGTGGGACTCGTCGGCCGCGTTGCCCGCGACGCCGAGGGCGTGATCCGGACCGCCGAGCCGCTCCACGGCCTCAGCGAGCGCCTCGGGCTTGCGCGCCGTGATGACCACCTTGGCCCCCTCGGCGACGAGGCGCTCGGCGATGCCGAGCCCGATCCCCCGACTGGCACCGGTGATGATCGCGACGGCGCCCTCGTGGCGCCTGCGGCCCACGTCGGCCGCCATCAGAAGCCGAGGTCCCGGCCGATGAGCTCCTTCATGATCTCGTTGGAGCCGGCCCAGATCTTCGTGACGCGGGCGTCGCGCCAGGCGCGGGCCACGCGGTACTCGTTCATGAAGCCGTAGCCGCCGTGCAGCTGGACGCAGTGGTCCAGCACGTCGTTCTGGACCTCGGAGCTCCACCACTTCGCCTTGGCGGCGTCGACGGCCGAGAGCTTGCCCTCGGCGTGGGCTGCGACGCAGTCGTCGACGTAGGCCTCGGCGACCTCGATCTTGGTCACCAGCTCGGCCATGAGGAACTTGTTGTGCTGGAAGGCGCCGATGGGCTGGCCGAAGGCCTTGCGGTCCTTGGCGTACTGGATCGTCTCCTCGAGGATCGCCTTGGCGTGGGCGACGTTGGAGACGGCGGCGCCGACGCGCTCCTGAGGGAGGCGCTGCATCATCGAGATGAAGCCCATGCCCTCGGGGCCGAGGCGGTTCTCGTCGGGGACGCGGACGTTCTCGAAGAAGAGCTCGGCCGTGTCGGACTCGTCCATGCCGACCTTGTCGAGCTTGCGGCCGTTCTCGAAGCCCTCCATGCCGCGCTCGACCATGAGCAGCGTGATGCCCTTGGCGCCCTTGGACGGGTCGGTACGCGCCGCCACGATGACGAGGTCGGCCTGGTAGCCGTTGGTGATGAACGTCTTGGAGCCGTTGAGGATCCACGAGTCACCGTCGCGGACGGCGGTCGTCTTGAGCGCGGCCAGGTCGGAGCCGCCGGAGGGCTCCGTCATGGCGATGGCGCAGATGAGCTCACCGCTCGCCATGCCGGGCAGCCAGCGCTGCTTCTGCTCCTCGGTGCCGAGGTCGACGATGTAGGGCGGGCACACGTCGGAGTGGATGCCGAAGCACGAGCTCGTCGCGGCGTTGAAGCGCGACATCTCCTCGGCCACCACGGCGTTGAAGCGGTAGTCGTCGACGCCGGCGCCGCCGAACTCCTCGGGGATGTCGAGGCCGAAGAAGCCCTGCTTGCCGGCCTCGAGCCAGATGTCGCGCGGGATCGACTTCCCCTCGATCATCTCCTCGGCGCGCGGGGCGAGCGTGCGGGCGACGAACTCGCGCGCGGAGGCGCGCATCGCCTCGTGGTCCTCGTCGTAGATGTTGCGGGGCATAACGTCCTCCATCGGGCGTGCTCACGGGTGCGACGCGCCGGTACCCGTCGGTAACTAAGCGCTTGCTTAGTTTCCCTCCCCTGCGGCATGCTGTCAACGTGCCGCAGCCCACCACGACCCCGCCGTCCCTCGGCGCCCGGACGACCGACCCCGATGCCTCGACGGTCGAGCGGCTGCTGCAGGCCGCGGCCCACGCGTTCGCCGACACAGGCTTCCACGCCACGACGACGCGCGACATCGCGTCCGGGGCCGGGCTCTCGCCCGCCGGGGTCTACGTCCACTTCGGCTCCAAGGAGGAGCTGCTCTTCGCCCTGAGCCGCAGCGGCCACGAGTCCGCGCTGCGCCTCATGCGCTCGGCCATCGCCGAGGGCTCGACGCCCTCCGAGCAGCTCGTCACGGTCATGGCACGCTTCACGGAGTGGCACGTCGAGCAGTACCAGGTGGCCCGCGTCGTGCAGTACGAACACCACCACCTGACCCCCGAGCACCACGCCGAGGTCCTCAAGCTGCGCAAGGAGATGGACTCGCTCGTGCGCGACGTCCTCGACCGCGGCGTCGCCGACGGCACGTTCTCCGTCGACGACAGCGCCGACACGGCTCTGGCGCTGCTCTCGATCGTCGTCGACGTGGCCCGCTGGTACTCCCCGACGATCCGACGCAGCCCCGCCGAGATCGGTGCGACGAACGCCGCCCTCGCGCTGCGGCTCGTGGGCGCCGGGCACTGAGCGCGTCCCCACCGTGACCTCGACGGTCGCCGGTCACTCGGTGCTCCAGGTCCCCGTGCCTGCGCTCGAGCCGTTCGTCCTGTCCCGCACGGCGCACTACGGCACCGACTACGTCTCCGCAGACCCGGACTTCGTCCACGCACACGTCACGGCGCTCGCGCCGTTCCTCGACCTCGGCGCCCTGACGCAGACAGCCCTCGACGTCATCGCCGAGATCGCAGCGAGGACGAAGCCGTTCGCGTTCACGCTCGAGACCGTCGACACGTTCCCCAACGGCATCGTCCACCTTCTGCCCGAGCCGTCGGCGCCCTTCGCCACCCTCACCTCACGGCTGTGGGACGCCTTCCCCCAGCACCCGCCGTATGCCGGTCGCTTCGGTGACGTGGGGCCGCACCTGACGCTCGACGCCCTCTCCGACGTGGTCACCGAGGACTCGACCCGGAGGCTCGCCGGGCCCCACCTCCCGGCTCGGTGCCGGGCCGAACGGCTCGACCTCGCATGGTACGAGCCGGGCGCCTGCAGGGTGCTCCGGTCCTGGCGCCTCGCGGGCGCCTGACCCCTCAGCTCGTCGTCGAGCCCAGCGCCGACGTCGGCGTCACGGGGACGGCGCCCTCCTCGGGTGCGGACGCGGGCGCTCCCGCATGGCCGAGGTCGATGGTCAGGCGGGGCAGGAAGAACTGGACCAACGGTCCGATCGTCACGGCATACAGCACGGTGCCGAGGCCCACGGGTCCGCCGAGCAGCCAGCCCACCGCGAGCACGACGAGCTCGATGGTGGTGCGGACGAGCCGGATCGACAGCCCGGTGCGCCGCGCGAAGCCCGTCATGAGCCCGTCGCGGGGGCCGGGACCGAGCTGGCTGCCGATGTAGAGGCCGCCGGCGACGCCGTTGAGCACGATGCCGGAGGTGAGGAGCAGCACCCGGGCCCACATCGCCTCCGGCGGCGCGATGAGGGCGAGGCCCGCGTCCGCGGCGATGCCGATGACGACGACGTTGGCCACGGTGCCGAGACCGGGCCACTGCCGCAGCGGAACCCAGAGCAGCAGGACGAGCGCACCGACGATGATCGTCACCTGCCCGAAGGTCAGCGACACGTGCGTGGCGATCCCGGCATGGAAGACGTCCCACGGGTCGAGGCCCAGCGTCGAGCGGATCATCATCGCCATGGAGACGCCGTAGAGCACGAGCCCCACGAGGAGCTGGATGATGCGGCGCGGGAGGCGACCGGCGCGCAGCTGCTGGCGCGGCGTGAGGTTGGCGAGGGGGACGTGACGTCTCATACCGTTCATGATGCCGCCCAGTGGACTGCCTTTTAAGGGCCAGTCATGCGACAGTGGACCGGTGCGCACCATCTCGGCCCGGTCACTGGCCTTGCTTCTCGGGTCCGGTCCTCTCCCCCGGCCGGCCTATCGCGGCCTCGCCGACGGCATCCGCCGGCTCGTCTCCGACGGTCGCCTCCTGGTCGGGACCCGGCTGCCGAGCGAGCGCACGCTGACCACCGAGCTGGGCCTGAGCCGCACCACCGTCGGTGCCGCCCTCGACGCCCTGCGCGACGAGGGCTTCGTCGCGACGCGCCGGGGGTCCGGGAGCGTCGTCTGCCTGCCGACCGGCCCCTCGGGCCTCGCGCTGTCGCAGGCGGGCCTCATCCCCACCGACGTCCCGCCGGACGTCATCGACCTCACGTATGCCGCCCTCCCGGCCGCGGCCGGCGTCACCGCGGCCTACGAGCGGGCCATCCTGGAGCTCCCGCGGTTCCTCGCGACGGCGGGCTACGACCCACGCGGGCTGCCCGAGACCCGCGCCGCCGTGGCTGACTGGTTCGAGGGCCGAGGGCTGCCCACCTCACCGGACCAGGTCGTCATCACCTCGGGCGCCCACGGCGGGCTGTCGGCCGTGCTGCGCTCAGAGCTCGAGATCGGTGACCGGATCCTCGTCGAGAGCCCCACCTACCCCAACGCCCTGGTGGGAGTGAGGCGTTCGGCATACCGCGCGGTGCCGGCCCAGCTGACGGCGACGGGGTGGGACGTCGAGGCGATCGAGGTCGGGCTGCGTCAGAGCGGCGCCCGGGCGGCATACCTCATCCCCGACCACCAGAACCCGACCGGGCTCGTCATGGACGCCCCGACGCGACAGGCGCTGGGCGGCGTGCTGGCCCGCGCGAACACGGTCCCGGTCATCGACGAGACGTTCGTCGAGCTCGGCCTCGAGGACCGGACGACCACGAGCCGACCGTCGCCGTTCGCGGCCTCCTCCCCCGCCGCCCACACCCTCGGCAGCGCCGGCAAGACGTGGTGGGGCGGCCTGCGGGTCGGCTGGGTCCGAGCACCGCGCGGCAGTGCCGAGGCCGTCATCGAGGCCCGTCACAGCCTCGACCTCGGCACCGCGATCCTCGAGCAGCTCGTCGTCACCGACCTGCTCCGGCAGGGCGAGTCCCTGCTGACCGAGCGCCGAGGCGAGGCGCGCTCCCGGCGCGACGCCCTCGTGACGGCCCTGCGTCAGCACGTCCCCGACTGGCGCCTCACGGTCCCCTCGGGCGGCCTCAACCTCTGGTGCGAGCTGCCGGAGGCCCGGGGCGACGAGCTCGCCCGGGTCGCCGAGTCCGCCGGAGTCCGACTGGCCCGCGGTGGACAGTTCGGGGTGGAGGGCGGCTTCACCCGCTGGGTCCGGGTGCCCTTCTGCGTCGCACCTGACGAGGCCGACGAGGTCGGTCGACGGCTCGCCGCCGCCTGGCAGCTCGCGCTCGGCGAACGCCCCACGACCCGCGAGGTCACTCCCCTCATCGCCTGACCGTGCCAGAGCCTCGGGGCTGCGAGACTGGCCGCGTGAGCAACGACGGAACCGGGCGCATCACCTCCTGCCGGTGGGAGCACGGCAAGGTCGTCGACGAGGGCTTCCCGCTCGAGGACGTGTCGGAGCTGCTGGATCGCGAGGACTCCCTCATCTGGGTCGACCTGTGCGAGCCGGACCACGCCGGTCTGCGCGCGCTGGCCGCCGAGCTCGGGCTCGACCCCCACGCCGTCGAGGACGCCGTCTCCGCCGGCGAGCGACCGAAGGCGACCCGGCACGCCAAGCACACCTTCCTCACCGTCTACGCCACCCGTCTCGAGCCCGGCCGCGCCTTGACGGGCGCCGACGGCCGTGACCCCTTGGGGCCGGAGTCCCGCCTGAGCACGGCACGGATCTCGGCGTTCGTGCTGCCCGGCGGCATCATCACCGTCCGCGGCAGCGACGAGGTCGACATGCAGCAGGTGCTCGACCGGTGGAACGACGACCCCGAGCTGCTCGCGGTCGGCGTCGGAGCACTCGTGCACGGGCTGCTCGACACCGTCGTCGACGGGCACTTCGAGGCGATCCAGCAGCTCGACGACGCGATAGAGGACCTCGAGGACGTCCTCTTCGACGAGAGCGGACGCACGCACGCCGTCCAGGTGCGCACCTACCGCCTGCGCAAGGAGCTCGTCGAGCTGCGACGTGTCGTGCTGCCGATGCGCGACGTCGTCAACGCGGTGCTGCGGCACCGCGGCGAGCTCGACCAGCGGCACACCGAGCTCGACGGCTTCTACGACGACCTCTACGACCACGTCCTTCGGGCCGCCGAGTGGACCGAGTCGCTGCGCGACATGGTGACGACGATCTTCGAGACCAACCTGTCGCTGCAGGACGCCCGGCTCAACACGGTGATGAAGAAGCTCACCGGCTGGGCCGCGATCATCGCCGTACCAACCGCCGTGACGGGATGGTTCGGCCAGAACGTGCCCTACCCCGGTTTCGGACGACCTTGGGGCGTGCTCCTCAGCGCGGTCGTCATCGCCGGAGTGGCCGTCACGCTCTACGGCGTCTTCCGGCGCAAGGGCTGGATCTGACGCGAGAGGGCCGGGATGCATGCATCCCAGCCCTCTAGTCCACGGCGTCGCCGTCGCTCGCGGTCAGTCGCGCGTCAACTTGCGGTAGGTGACGCGGTGCGGACGGGCAGCCTCCGGTCCGAGACGCTCGACCTTGTTGGCCTCGTAGGACTCGAAGTTGCCCTCGAACCAGTACCAGCTGGCGGGGTTCTCCTCGGTGCCCTCGTAGGCGAGGATGTGCGTCGCGACGCGGTCGAGGAACCACCGGTCGTGGGTGATGACGACAGCGCAGCCGGAGAACTCGAGCAGCGCGTTCTCCAGGGAGCCGAGGGTCTCGACGTCGAGGTCGTTGGTCGGCTCGTCGAGGAGCAGCAGGTTGCCGCCCTGCTTGAGCGTGAGCGCGAGGTTGAGGCGGTTGCGCTCACCACCGGAGAGGACGCCCGAGAGCTTCTGCTGGTCGGGGCCCTTGAAGCCGAACTGCGACACGTAGGCGCGCGAGGGGATCTCGACGTTGCCGACCTTCATGTGGTCGAGGCCGTCGGACACGATCTCCCAGAGGTTCTTCTTCGGGTCGAGACCCTCGCGGCCCTGGTCGACGTAGGAGATCTTGACGGTCTCCCCGATCTTGACCTCGCCGCCGTCCGGCTCCTCGAAGCCGACGATCGTCTTGAAGAGGGTCGACTTGCCGACGCCGTTGGGTCCGATGACGCCGACGATGCCGTTGCGCGGCAGGGAGAAGGAGAGGTTGTCGATGAGGACGCGCTCGCCGAAGCCCTTCTTGAGGTTCTTCACCTCGATGACCGTCGAGCCGAGGCGCGGGCCCGGCGGGATCTGGAGCTCCTCGAAGTCGAGCTTGCGGGTGCGCTCGGCCTCGGCCGCCATCTCCTCGTAACGGGCCAGACGTGCCTTGCTCTTGACCTGACGGCCCTTGGCGTTGCTACGGACCCACTCGAGCTCGGTCTTGAGCCGCTTGGCCAGCTTGGCGTCCTTCTTGCCCTGGATCGTCAGTCGCTCGGACTTCTTCTCGAGGTAGGTCGAGTAGTTGCCCTCGTAGGGGTAGAGGCGACCACGGTCGACCTCCGCGATCCACTGCGCGACGTTGTCGAGGAAGTAGCGGTCGTGGGTGACCGCGATGACGGCGCCGGGGTAGCCCTCGAGGTGCTGCTCGAGCCAGAGGACCGACTCGGCGTCGAGGTGGTTGGTGGGCTCGTCGAGCAGCAGCAGATCAGGCTTCTGCAGGAGCAGCTTGCACAGGGCGACGCGGCGGCGCTCACCACCGGAGAGGTTGGTGACGGGCGAGTCCGGCGGCGGGCAGCGCAGGGCGTCCATCGCCTGCTCGAGCTGGCTGTCGAGGTCCCACGCGTCGGCGTGGTCGATGTCCTCCTGCAGCTTGCCCATCTCGGCGAGCAACGCGTCGTAGTCGGCGTCGGGGTCGGCCATCTCGACCGAGATCTCGTTGTAGCGGTCGAGCTTCGCCTTGATCTCGCCGGCGCCCTCCTCGACGTTGCCGAGGACCGTCTTGTCCTCGTTGAGGGGCGGCTCCTGCAGCAGGATGCCGACGGTCGCCCCTGGGGCCAGACGCGCCTCGCCGTTGCTCGGCTGGTCGAGTCCGGCCATGATCTTGAGGATCGTCGACTTGCCGGCGCCGTTGGGGCCGACCATGCCGATCTTCGCGCCGGGGTAGAAGGACATCGAGACGTCATCGAGGATGACCTTCTCGTTGTGTGCCTTGCGCGCACGGGTCATGGTGTAGATGTACTCGGCCATGCGCAGAAGGCTATCTGTCAGCGAGCGCGGCACCGAATCGGTGTCCGCGCTCGCGGACCCTCGTCGACGTCAGGCCGTGAGCCGCTCGACGACGTCGTAGTCGTCGGTCTCGGGATCACCCGTGGCGAGCACCCCGCCGGCGTCGTCGCGCGCATCGTCGGCCGAGTCCGCGCCGGGGTCGTAGTCGTCGTCGACGACCCCGTCCGCGTCGACGTGGGCGGGGCGCTGGTCGGCGACCGCCGACTCGCCCTCGGCCAGGGCGCGCACGGACGCCTGCACGTCGGGGTCGGCCGTGCGGTCCTGGCCGAGCGCGGCCGCGCGGCTGACCCGCTCGAAGCTCGCGCGACCCCACGACAGGTCGTGACCGACGTGGTCGGCGTCGATCTCGGGCGACGTGCGCGGCTGGCCGTCGTTGCCGACGTACTGCTTGATCGACAGGTTGCCCTCGACGATGACCGGCTGGCCCTTGCGCAGCGCCGAGGCGGCGTTGGCCGCGAGCGCGTTGAACGCGATGACGCTGTAGAAGCTCGTGTCGCCGTCGACGAAGCGACCGTCGGCCGTGCGGCGGTAGGGCGTCGTGGCGACGCGGAAGGTCGTGAAGATGCTGCCGTTGCGGCCATGTCGTTCGACAGGCTCGCTCACGACGTTGCCGTGCACGGTGATGCGGGTCTCGTTCATCGCTGCTCCTCGGAGGGTTCCAGGGGCGGCCTCGCGCCGCCTGCACCCACCCTCGGACGCGCCGGGTCCGGACGACAGTGGGCCGTCAGCTGCCTGTGGACACCAGGGCACCGGCCCGAGGGGATGTGGACGGAGCCTGTGCCCCGCGCGCGCGTCAGCCGGCCGCGGCCTCGAGGTGCTCCCGGGTCTCGCGGTGACGCAGCAGGACCTCGTCGACGGGGATGAGGATGTGCTCGTCGGCCACGGCCGCGACGGACTCGGTCAGCCGCTTGCCGACGACGGTCCGCCGGTGCCGGGCACCGACGCGCGCCCACCACCGGGACAGGATCCCGAGCCCGACCCCGAGGAGCACGCCGACGATGAGCATGACGAGCGGGAGCGGCAGGATGCCGACGGCGGGGGTCTCGGGGCGTGGGAGCTGCAGCAGCGCGAAGATCCACAGCACGGCATACCAGATGAGCCCGGCGAGGGCGACGAGTCCCAGCACCCACTGGAGGATGTTGACGACGAACCACCAGACCGGGCGGCGCGCGCGCAGTGACGTGCCGATGACAGCGCGGTCGAGCGAGTCGCTCAGCCCGCCGTCGCCGCCGTCGACGGCGTCCTCGACGGCCTGGGCCCAGCGGACCGGCAGCCCTTCGGACGCGTCGCGCACGAAGCTGCGCGTGGCGAGGTCGACGGCAGAGACGGTCGACACGGTCGGGGCCGGGATCGACGACCGGCCGAGCACGGCGCGCACGTCAGCGCCGTCGATCTCGACGGGGATCGGCGGCCGTCCACCGGTGCGGTCGAGACGGAGACGACGGAGGGGGTCCGAGGCGAAGCCCTTCGTCCATCGGGCGAAGAGCCAGCCGGTGTGCGCGAACGCCTCGCGACGGTAGTCGCGCGCGACGGCATCGAGGACGATGGGGACACCGGCCGCGCGACCCAGCGAGGCGTCGAGGGTCTCGCGCGGCACACGTCCCACATCCGCCTCGGAGTCGGCGACCCCCGGACGCAGCTTCGTCGCGGCACCGACGACATCAGCCTTGAGTCGCTGACGCGAAGCGGCATGTCCGGCAACGGCATTCGCCAGTCGCTGCTTGAGCTCGGGAATCCCCTGAGCGGTCACGGCGGAGGTCGCAAGCACCTTGGCGTCGGCGACTCCGTCGGCCACGAGGAGCTTCGTCAGGTCCTGGGTGAGGACCTTGACACCCTCGGGCGTCAGACGGCCGGCCTGGTTGAGCACGCCGAGGGTGACTGCGTCGTGGTGCGACAGGACCCTCACGAACTCGTCGTGCAGCCGGGCGTCGGCGTACTTCTGCGGGTCGGTCACCCAGACGAAGACGTCGACGAGCTCGAGGACGCGCTCGGCCTCGCGACGGTGCTCGAGCTCGCGCGAGTCGAAGTCGGGCAGGTCGAGGAGCACGAGCCCGTCGAGGGACCCGGCCACCTGGGCGACCTCGGCCCCCGCACCGGCAGCCGGGTCGACGACGTGACGGGAGGCCACACCCAGCCAGTCGAGCAGCTCGGACGCGTCGGCGTCTCCCCAGATTCCGGCCGTCGGGCGGGACGTCGTCGGGCGACGGGCGCCGATCGTGGCGACGTCGGCGCCGACGAGGGCGTTGAAGAGCGAGGACTTGCCGCTGCCCGTCGCCCCGGCGAGCGCGACCACCGTGTGGTCACCGGCGATGCCGGACCGCTCTACAGCCCTGTCGACGACTCGTCGCGCGACCTCGACGGCCGAGGGGTCGAGCTCGTCGGCACCCGACACGAGCGCCATCGACAGCTCGGTCGTGCGCGTGCCCAGGTCGGCCGCGGACACCGTCGCCACCCGGGCGCGGCCCATCCTGATCGGGCTCATCGCGCAGCCTTGACCGCTGATGCGGCCGCGGTCAGGTGCTGGGTCTGGTCGGTGTCGACGTGCAACGTCGTGACAGCTCCTTCGTAGCGGGCGAGCTCGGCGGCATACAGCTCGTCGACGCGCGCGGTCAACTGCTCGCGGGCCTGACGTGCGAGCTCTCGGACGGCCTGGTCGCCGAAGACGGCCTCGAGCAGCTTCTGGCCGACGACGGCGGTGCCGCCCGCGATGCCGACCTCGGCGCCCGTGATCCCAGCCGTGCTCGCGAAGGTCACGAGCATGAGGACCACGCCGAGACCGTTGACGCCGTAGGCCATGATCCGGGCCGTCGTGCGGCGGTCGCGACCCTCGGCACGGACCATCTGGAGGATGTCGCCCTGCCAGTCGCGCACGAGGCGCTGGATGCGCGTGTCCACGTCCGTGCCGGAGCGCGCCAGGGTCGGGTCGGCCGTGAGCAGCTGGTCACCACCGGGCAGGGTGCGCCACGAACGCGCGATGGCGCCGGCCGCGAGCTCGGCGCGGTTGACGACGAGGGACTCGACGCCCGACTGGAGCGCTTCGCCGAGGTGGTCGGCCCGGGCCGGCTCGCCCTTGAGGAACGCCGTGAACCGGTCGCGCACCCTCGAGACGGTCGACTCGACCTGCCGGAAGAACTCTCCCGTGCCGACGAACTCCTGCCACCGAGCGAGCACCTCGCCGCGGAGCAGCGTGCCGTCGAGCATGCCCTGGTGGACCTGCGCCCTGGCCTCGTCGTAGGCCGCTGCGGCCGCCTCGACGAGCGCCTGGCCCGCCGCGGTCTGGTCCTCGGAGGCGGCCACGAGAGACTGGGTGCGGGTGTCGAGCGAGACGAGCGCCCCCTGCAACGTCTGGCGCACGACGTCGGCGCGAGCCTGCGCATCACCAGCCAGAGCGGCGAGCCAGCCCCGCAGGCGTTCGGTCTGGTCCGCAGGCAGCAGTCCGTCGGCGAGCTCGGACTCGACGACGGTGAAGATCGGCGCCTGGTCGAGCCCTTGCTCGCGCAGCATCGACGCGAAGTGCGTGCGGATCTCGTCGACGGCGCCACCGGGCACGCGGTCGAGGACGACGGCGACGGCGGTGCCACGCTCGGAGGCCTCGCGCAGCAGCTCCCACGGGACGGCGTCGGCGTAGCGGGCGGCCGTCGTGACGAAGACCCAGAGGTCGGCCGCCGCGAGCAGCTGCGTCGCCAGGTCACGGTTGGCCTCGACCACGCTGTCGATGTCGGGCGCGTCGAGCAGGGCCAGCCCGGCGGGGACCTCGTCCGTCGAGACGAGGCGCACCGCGCCCGGGCCGTCCGACGACGAGTGGCGACCGGTGATGCGGGCCAGAGTCGGCAGGATGCGCGGACCCGAGAACCACGCGGCGTCGGAGGGGTGGTGGATGAGCACCGGCGAGCGGGTGGTCGGCCGCAGGACGCCGGGCAGGGTCACCTCGCGCCCGACGACCGAGTTGACGAGGGTCGACTTGCCGGCGCCGGTCGAGCCGCCGACGACGGCGAGGAGCGGGGCGTCGAGCGAGGTCAGGCGCGGGATGACGTAGTCGTCGAGCTGGTCGAGCAGACGGGTGCGGGCCAGGCGTGCGGCCGGCGCAGACGAGAGGTCGAGGGGCAGGGAGGCGTCGGCGACGGCAGAGCGAAGTGCCTGAACGCTCGCGAGGAGACGGGCATTGCCCACCCCTGAATCACCTGCCACGCCCGTATCCTTCCGTGTCGCACTGGCACAACCAAACTGAAAGGCGGCGCGCCCCTACGACATACCCCGAGTCGTGACCTGAGAGTGCCAGGCAGGCACCGGATCCGCCCGATGGAGACGGGCGTCCGACCACTCACTCGTCCGGCCGACCGGCCCGTTCCCGGCGCTCGGCCGCCACGGCCCGGGCGATGTTGCCGTGGACGTGGTCGGCACCGAGACGCTCCATGAAGCCGTCGAGCTCGAGCGTCGTCCGCACCGCCGCCTTGAGCCTGGCGAGCCGCAGGACGACCCCGGAGTCCTCCGCGAGGTGGAGCACGTCAGCCATCTTGGCCGACCCCTGGGAGTCGACGAAGTCGATGCCGCCACAGTCCAGCACGATTCCCTTGACAGCCGGGTCCTCGTGGATGACCTCGCGGACGCGGTCCTCGAGGGCGTCCGACGTGGCGAAGAACAGTCCGCCGTCCATCCGGATCACCACGATGCCGGGGACCGTCTCACCGTCGGGGTGGTCGGCGAGGTCGCGGTAGACATCAGTGCCCGGCTCGCGGGCGAGCGTCGGGATGTACGGCCGGGTGGAGACCTTGATGAGCCAGAAGATCGACAGCGCCACCCCGATGATGACGCCGGCCAGCACGCCGAAGACGAGCGCGCCGAGCAGCGCCGCCACGGCCACGGCGAAGTCGAAACGCTTGACGCGCAAGAGGCGTCGCATCTCCGGGAGATCCATCATCCCCATGACGACGGCTTCGATGATGATGGCGGCCAGCACGGGCTTGGGCAGGTCGGAGAAGAGCGGCGCGAGGAGCAGCAGCGTCAGGAGGACGGCGAATCCCGTGGTGAGCGAGGCCAGGCCCGACTTGGCCCCGGAGTGGTCGTTGAGCGAGCTCGCGGACAGGCTGGTCGAGACGGGCATCCCCTGAAGGACTCCCGAGCCGGCGTTGGCGAAACCCTGCGCGACCGACTCCTGGTCGATGTCGATCTGGTAGCGGTGCTTGGCGGCGAAAGCGCGGGCGTCGCCGGCCGTCTGCGAGAAGCCGATCAGCACCAGGGCGAAGGCCGCCACGGCCCCGACCCCGACGTGGTCCCACATCAGCTGCAGGTCGGGCAGGACGACCGTCGGCAGACCTCTCGGCACGTCTCCGACGAGCGCGACGCCGTGGTCACCGAGACCCAGCAGCCACGAGGCGAGCAGACCTCCCACCACGAGAACGAGCGCACCCGGGACCTTCGGCGCGACGACGCGCAGACCGAAGACGACGGCCAGCGAGACGAGGCCCACCACCACGGTCGTGCCGTGCGCGTCGCCGAGCGTCGTGAACCACGACCGCAGCTCCTGGAGCGGGTTGCTCCCGGACACCTTCGTGCCGGTGAGCTTGGGCAGCTCGCCGATGACGACGTCGATCGCGGCCCCGAAGAGGAAACCGGTGACGACGGCACGGGACAGGAACTGGGCGATCCACCCCATCTTCAGCACCGCGACGAGCAGGTAGAGGATCCCGGACGCGAGGGTGATCCCCGCGACGAACGACGCGACGGCCTTCTCGTCGGCGATGCCGGCCGCCAGGACGGCGCTCGCCGCGACGGCCGCGAGTCCCGAGCTGGGCCCGACCGAGATCTGCCGGCTCGTCCCGAAGACCGCGTAGAGGATCGCCCCGGCGGCTGCCGCGTAGAGGCCGTTCTGCACCGGGATCCCTGCGATGCCGGCATAGCCGAGGTTCTTCGGGACGACGAGCGCGAGCACGGTGACGCCTGCGATGAGGTCTCCCCTGAGCCAGCTGCGGTCGTACGAGCGCAGCCAGCTGATGATGGGGACCCTGCCGACTCCAGGGGTTCGATTCGACATGAGCGCGCCACCCTCCCGTCAGGCGCGTGGGCGGCCCCGGGGGCGGTGCGATCCTCACACGCCGGCTGACGCCTCCCAGCATCGCAGCCGCCGAGGGAGCCCGCCCGGATATTCCGGCAGGCTCCGGCACGGTGCCCCCGGCAGGACTCGAACCTGCGACCAAGAGATTAGAAGGCTCTTGCTCTATCCGCTGAGCTACAGGGGCGGGTCGCCCGATCCGGGCGCCGTCCAATGATAGGCACCGCGGGAGGGCACGCCCGCTCAGGTCACGGGCGAGCCGACGAAGTCCCGACGGTGCGACGTGATCGCCTCGAGCAGCACCATCTCGCGTTCCGACGCGCCCTCCTCCGCGGTGCCGTGGACGAGCCGCGAGCGCAGCAGCGCCAGGTCGCTCGCGCTGTCCTGGAAGGCGTCCATCGACCGCTTCGCAGGGCGACCGCCGTTCTGTCGGGCCCAGGCACGCGCCGCACGACGCAGCCGCAGGTGCGAGAGCATCGTGACCTCCGCGTGGGTGAGCCAGCCTGCGTCGGCGTACGGGGAGAGGTAGCGACCGATGAGCCGGCCCTCCCGGCGACGCAGCCAGAGGAGGAAGCCGATGAAGGCGAGGAAGAGCGGCACCTGGTAGGAGACGTATGCGGCGAAGAAGCCGTCCATCCCGGCGAGCGCCGAGAGGTTCCAGAGGCCGTGGAGCAGCATGGCGCAGATCCACCCGGCGAGGATCGAGAGGACGCGCACCGCCGGACGCCGGGCGGACACGGCGATGCCGATCCCGATGCCCGTCAGCGACGTGAAGAGCGGGTGACCGAACGGACCCATGAGTCCACGGACGAGGAAGGTCGACGTCAGGCCCTCACCCCCGTACTCGTTGTAGGCCTGCCCGAGGTAGAGGATGTTCTCGCTGAAGGCGAAGCCCGCCCCGATGAGCCCGGCGTAGACGATGCCGTCGATGATCCCGTCGAACTCGCGCCGACGGAACAGGTAGATGAGCAGGATGCCCAGGCCCTTGAGCGTCTCCTCGGTGATGGGCGCGAGGTAGACGGCACCCGTCTCGAGCGGGTCGGTCCAGCGCGCCTCGACGAGCATCTTGAGGCCGAAGGTGTTGAGGAAGAAGGCACCGACGACGGCGACGAGCGCCCCCCAGAGGAAGGCGAAGACGATGTAGCGCGCCGGCTCCGCCTCGTAGCGGTCGAGCCAGAGGAAGGTCGGCACGATGATGAGCACCGGGATGATCGCCATGAGCGCCGAGGTCACGATCGTCTGGGTCGTGAGCCGCTCGCCGAGGATGCCGAGCAGGATGAGCAGGCAGAGGAGGAAGAGCGACGCCGCGACGCCGATGGCGAGCGCGGTGCGCAACATCGGTCGCCGGGTCGGGTTGTGCGCCGGGCTCCATTGCGGCGCCTGCCCGCCCGGGCTCGCGCCGGTCCCCTGTGTCGTCACGTCCCCTGAGGTCATGAGGGCAGGCTAGTGCAGCGCTGTGGCCGCCGAGCGGGGCTCGTCGCCCTCAGCCTCTATGGTGGACCGGTGAGCGACACCAACCACCGAGCCATCGCCGACCGGATCATCTGGATCGACTGCGAGATGACGGGCCTGTCCCTGAAGTCCGACGCCCTCGTGGAAGTGGCCGCCCTCGTCACGGACTTCGAGCTCAACCAGCTCGGCGACGGCATCGACGTCGTCGTCAAGCCGCCGGACGAGGCCCTCGAGCAGATGGACGACTTCGTCCGCGACATGCACACCAGCTCGGGTCTCATCACCGAGCTGGACTCCGGGGTGACGCTCAAGGAGGCCGAGCACATCGTCCTCGACTACGTCCGCACCTTCGTCCCCGAGCCGCGCAAGGCCCCGCTCGGCGGCAACACCGTGGCCACCGACCGCGGCTTCCTGTCGCGCGACATGCCGGTGCTCGAGTCCTACCTGCACTACCGCATCATCGACGTCAGCTCGATCAAGGAGCTCTCCCGTCGGTGGTACCCCCGCGTCTACTTCAACGCCCCCAAGAAGTCGGGCGGGCACCGGGCGCTCGCCGACATCCGCGAGTCGATCGCCGAGCTGCGCTACTACCGCCAGGCGGTCTTCGTGCCGCAACCCGGCCCCGACAGTGCCACCGCCAAGGCGCTCGCGTCACCTCACGTCATCGAGCACTGAGCGCTCCGACGCAGCCCTTCGGGCGATGGCGTATGCCGTCACCCGTGCCGTCGGTGGGGTGGTCGGTGGGGTGGTCACGAGCACCTCACGAGAGCCTGTAGCATTGTCGACGCCGTGACACGGCGCCGAGCCCTCGGGCCCGGCTCGTGTTGTGCATGGTGGGTGTAGCTCAGCTGGTAGAGCACCTGGTTGTGGTCCAGGTGGCCGCGGGTTCAAGTCCCGTCACTCACCCCACCGTCCTGGTCGTCAGGACGAACGCATGGCCCGGCTCCCGCGTGGAGCCGGGCCGCGCTGCATCTGGCGCCGGTCCCGAACCGAGGCAGTCCGGCGCGACTAGGCTCGTGCCAGCCGCTCACACCGGCCCGCAGCCCGCAACGCTGCTCTGCGGTCGCTTCCCCGACGACCCCGAGGTGACCCCATGAACGACTCCAGCGCGCCCTCGGTGGACGCGCGGTTCTCACCATCTGCCGGTCAGACCCTGGGCGTCGAGTGGGAGATCGGTCTGCTCGACCCGGCCACGCTCGACCTCACCTCGCGTGCCGTGGAGCTGCTCGGCCTCGCCAACGGACCCGAGGACACCGGTCACGCCAGGCCGACGAAGTCCCGGTCGACCGTGACGCAGGAGCTGCTGCGCAACACCGTCGAGATCGTCACCGGCATCTGCGCGAACGCCGAGGAGGCGGCCGCGGACCTCGCCGACGGCCTCGGGCGCGTCCAGCGCGCGGCCTCGGAGCTCGACGTCCTGCTCTACGGCGGCGGGGCGCATCCGTTCGCCCGGTGGGAGGACCAGCAGGTCACCGAGGGCCAGCGTTACGCCACCCTCATCGACCGCACCCAGTGGTGGGGTCGGCAGATGGTGATCTTCGGGGTCCACGTGCACGTCGGCGTCCGGTCCGCCGCGAAGGTGTGGCCCCTC
This sequence comes from Terrabacter sp. Ter38, assembly GCF_024519435.1. Classification (GTDB taxonomy): domain Bacteria; phylum Actinomycetota; class Actinomycetes; order Actinomycetales; family Dermatophilaceae; genus Terrabacter. Next base: position 31,784 of record NZ_JALJRZ010000015.1, on the reverse strand, counting down.
GTCAACGCCCTGTTGACCTACCACCCCCACCTCACGGCCCTCTCGGCGTCATCCCCCTACGGCTCGGGGGCCGACACCGGCTACGCGAGCAACCGCACGATGCTCTTCCAGCAGCTGCCCACGGCCGGCCTGCCCTTCCAGTTCGAGACGTGGGCCCAGTACCGCGCCTACCTCCACGACGTCTTCACGACCGGGGTCGTCACCGACGCGAGCGAGCTGCGCTGGGACGTCCGGCCGTCGCTGCGCCTCGGCACCATCGAGGTCCGGGCCTGCGACGGCTTCTCGCGCCCGCAGGACGTGGCTGCCGTCGCCGCCCTCATCCACTGTCTCGTCGCCCACCTCGAGCACCAGCTCGACGAGGGCGTCCTCGCCCGCCCGCTGCCGCCGTGGCACGTGCAGGAGAACAAGTGGCGGGCGGCCCGCTACGGGCTCGACGCGATCATCATCCGCGACGCCGACAACACCGAGGTCCACGTCGTCGACGACATCCACGACCTCCTCGAACAGCTCCAGCCCGCCGCGCGGCGCCTCGGCTGCACGCGTGAGCTCGCTGGGGTCGAGGACATCCTGCGCGACGGGGCCGGTTACCAGCGGATGCGCGCGGCCGTCACCGGCGACGGCACCGGCGACCTGCGGGCCGCCGTGCGCGCCATGCTCGTCTCCGACGGCCGGTGACACCACCACCGTCGGGCTGACCCGACTCCCCCGAGCGGGGCCACAGGGACACGCGGTCGCCCGCCGGGCGGCATACCGCACAATGGGGTCATGCTCATGGGGAACAAGAAGGCCCAGCGGATCACGGTCGGTGTCATCATCGGCGTCATCGTCGTCAGCCTCGCGCTGTCACTCATCTCGACGGCCAGCGCGACCCCGTAGTCACGCGAATCCGCCCGCAGCACCGGGGCGCCCGGCCCCTGCCGGGGTCCTGACGCGGGGCTCGGGACACCCCGGGCCGACCGATTTTGTCCCGGCCCGGGACGGCTGCTAACGTTTCCCCTCGTTGCGCCGCTAGCTCAATTGGCAGAGCAAGTGACTCTTAATCACTGGGTTCGGGGTTCGAGTCCCTGGCGGCGCACGTCAAGACCCCCGTTCGGAGCGATCCGGACGGGGGTCTTCCCTGTGTACCCGTTGATTCGCGTATCAGGCTGACAGCGCCGCGCCTCCCTTGGACGATGGAGGTTCCATCCGGGGCGCGGGTGACGCGTCGCCGGCTCGAGGGGAGATGCGATGAGCGGCTGGGACGACGAGCTGGACCGAGGCGACCAGGGCGAGCGGGAGGTCACGCCGGACCTGCCGTGGATCGAGGAGCCGCCACCCCCGGGCGGGGGCGACCGCGACGTCACGGTGCGCGGTCCGGGAGCGAGCGTCGGCAAGGCGCGTGCCTTCACGACGTACCTTCCCGTCGGGATGTGCTGCAACTTCGTGTGGAACTGCATCGCCGCTCCGCACACCTTCGGACTGGCCGACGCCAACGCCGCCTGGGCACGCGCGGCGCAGCGCCGCGGCGGCACCGACGCCCCTGCGGGCGCCCCCGTCTACTGGGCGGGCGGCAAGCACGGCCACATCGCCCTGTCCGTCGGCGCGGGCCGGGTCCGTTCGACGGACTGGCCCGCCAAGGGCAAGGTCGGCGAGGTCGACATCGACGTGATCACGAAGGCCTGGGGCATCACCTACCGAGGCTGGTCGGCCGACTTCGCGGGCACCCCGATCCCCGGGCTCGGCGGGGGCCAGACCGCGCTGGCCGGTGGTGGTGTCGCCATCGACGACGAGGCGATCCGGCCGGGCAAGCGCAACCCCTCGGTCCGGCGCTTCAACAAGGCGCTGTGGGACTCGATGCCCGCCGACTACCGCGCCTCCCACCAGAAGGCGTGGATGTCCGAGGCCTCCGATCTCTACGGGCCGGTGTCGCAGCTGGTCTGCTTCGACAAGTACGTCCTGCTCAACCAGAAGGACCCGAAGAAGTGGCCGCTGCCGAGCAAGCCGGTGTGGCCAGGTCCGGGACTGCTGCGCAAGCTCGGGCTGCGGCCCGACTGACGCCCGACGGACCGGGCCGAGCCTCAGAGGTACAGGCCGGTCTGGCCGTCCTCGACGCGACGCGCCGCGACGGCATGGATGTCGCGCTCGCGGAGCAGGACGTAGTCCCTGCCGTGCAGCTCGACCTCGCCGCGGTCCTCCGGGTCGAAGAGGACGCGGTCGCCCAGCTCGACCTGGCGCACGTTGGCGCCGGTGGCCACGACCGCGCCCCACGCGAGGCGCTTGCCCACCGACGCCGTCGCGGGGATGAGGATGCCGCCGCCGGAGCGCCGCTCGCCCTCGTACTCGAGGGAGACGAGAACGCGGTCGTGCAGCATCCGGACGGGCAGTCGGTCCGCCGCGCCGACGGCATCCTTCTTGGCCACGGGAGTGGGTGGGCCGTTCGGCTCAGCGCCGGCGACGCAGCAAGCCGATGGCCACCACCACGACGACGGCTGCCGCCACGACGGCGCCGATGCGCTCGATACGCAGCTCACCGTCCTCGGTGTGGGTGGCCGCGGCGAGGCGCAGCCGCAGGCCCTGCACCTGACGCTGGGCGATGACCTGCGGCTGGGCCCGGTAGGCCAGCTCGTTGACGGTGCCCTCGAGGCGCGCGCGGGCGGTCTGGATGTCCTGCTCGATCCGTGCGGTGTCGCTCATCTGGCTTCCTTTCGGGGGACGGTTGCGACTCTAGTCGGCGATGCCGAGGTCGCGACGGAGCTTGGCCACGTGTCCGGTCGCCTTGACGTTGTAGAACGCGTGGCTGACCGTGCCCTCCTCGTCGACGACGAAGGTCGATCGGATGACGCCCTCGACGGTCTTGCCGTAGAGCTTCTTCTCGCCCCAGGCGCCGTATGCCGTGTGGACCGCGAGGTCCTCGTCGCTGAGCAGCGGGATGGTGAGGTGGTCGCGCTCACGGAACGCCGCGAGCTTGGCCGGCTTGTCCTTGGAGATGCCGACCACGTCGTAGCCGTCCTTCTTCAGGGAGTCGAGCGACTCGCTGAAGTCGCAGGCCTGCTTGGTGCAGCCCGGCGTCATGGCGGCCGGGTAGAAGTAGACGATGACCTTGCGGCCCGCGAAGTCGGCGAGGCTGACGGTCTGGCCGGTGTCATCGGTGAGGCTGAAGGCAGGCGCCTGCTCGCCCGGCTCGAGTCGTGCGGTCACGATCTGCTCCTTCGTCGTCATGTCTGCCGGGCTCGTACCCGATCCGGACACGAGGTCGGTCCGGCTGGTGCGGACGGCGGGACTCGAACCCGCACACCTAGGGCACAGGAACCTAAATCCTGCGTGTCTACCAGTTCCACCACGTCCGCTCGCGCAGTGCGCGGCCCCCACTGTAGTTGGCGGCGCCCGGGTATCAGGAGCCGCCGTCCCGCCCTCCGTCTCCCATGACCCACGGACGAGGAGGTGCCTCATGGACAGGATGAACGCATCGGTCGGAGCCGCGCTCGACACGACGACGTGCCCGGAGTGCGGAGCCCTCGCCGAGGTGACGGAACGCGCGGTGCTGGAGAGCACCGACGGGCCCGTCGAGCACGCGCGGGTGCTCTGCGTGGCCCGGCACTGGTTCCTCCTGCCGGCCGCGTCCCTGTCGAGCCCACCCGCCCGCTCACCGGTCAGGACTAGCCTGCGCTCATGAGGCGCAACATCGGCACGGGCGGTCCGTGGGAGGCCGTCGTCGGCTACTCGCGGGCGGTCCGCGTCGGGGACACCGTGCACGTGGCGGGCACCACGGCGATCCGGGAGGGCCGGGTCGTCTCGCCCGGCGACGCGTACACGCAGGCCAAGGTCGCGCTCGAGATCGTCGTCGAGGCCCTCGCGGAGTGCGGGGCCTCGAGCGCGGACGTCGTGCGGACCCGGATCTTCGTCACCGACATCCGGGACTGGGAGGCGGTGGGACGGGCGCACGGCGAGGTCTTCAGCGACGTGCGTCCCGCCTCGACGATGGTCCAGGTGACCGCCCTCATCGAGCCCGACCTGCTCGTCGAGATCGAGGCCGACGCCGTGGTCGGGTCGGGCGCGACCGGCGTCACTCCACCCTGACGTTGACGACGTGGATGCCCGTGGCGCCGTCGGGTGCGGGCGGCGCCTCGAGGGGTGACTGCACCTGCCCCTTGGCGTCGTACGCGCGCACGCGGATGTCGTGGCTGCCCGGCGTCGCGTCCCACTCGTAGACCCACTGGCGCCAGGTGTCGATGCTCGCGTCGGCGGCGAGGCGAGCCTCGGTCCACGGCTGCTGGTCGACCTGGACCTCGACCTTGGAGATGCCGGTGTGCTGCGCCCACGCCACCCCGGCGACGGCGACGGTGCCGGCCTTGACGCTCGCCCCGGCCTGGGGGACGTCGATGCGCGACGCCGTCTTGATCGGTCCGGTCGCCGACCAGCCGCGCGGCGTCCAGTAGGCCACGTCGGCGGCATACGTCGTCACCTTGAGCTCGGTGACCCACTTCGTCGCCGAGACGAAGCCGTAGAGACCCGGCACGACGACACGCACGGGGAAGCCGTGCTCGAAGGGCAGCGGCTCGCCGTTCATCCGGATCGCGAGCAGGGCGTTGCGGTCGTCGGTGAGGGCGCCGAGCGGGGTCGAGGCGGTGAAGCCGTCGATGCTCGTCTGGAGCACCATGTCGGCACCCGCCCGGGGGCCGGCCATCGCGAGGAGCTCGCGCACGGGCCAGCCGGTCCAGACGGCGTTGCCGATGAGGTCGCCCCCGACCTCGTTGGAGACGCACGTCAGGGTGACCAGCGCCTCCTGCATCTGCTTGCCCTGCAACGTCTGCCAGTCGATCTCGACCTCACGGTCGACCATGCCGGTGACCTTGAGCGTCCAGTCGTTGGCGTCGATGCGGGGCACGACGATCGCCGTGTCGATGCGGTAGAAGTCGGCGTTCGGGACGATGTACGGCGTCAGCCCGGGCACCTTGAGGTCGGCGCCGGCAGGGATGGCGAGCTTCGTGCCCTTGAGCGGCGTGCTCTTGAGCGCGTCACGCGAGACCGTGGCCGCCGCCGAATCGCCGCCGAGGTAGCTGCCGGCGAATGCCGCGACGGCACCGACCGCTCCTCCGATGACCCAGCGTCGGCCGGGACCGGCAGCGCCCGTCGCTGTGGCCGAGGGGGCGGAGGCGCGGCTGAGGAACCAGATGCCGGCTGCGGTGCCGAGGATCGTCGGCAGGACGTCGGCCGGGCCGGCGCCCGGACGGGTGAGCACCGCGGCCGCGCCGATGACGCCGAGGACGGCGAAGGCGACGAGGCCCGCGACGAGGTGGCGGCTCGCGAGCACGCCGACCGCAGCGCAGGCGAGGGCGAGCACGACGACCGTGCCGACGAGCAGAGCCCGCTTGTCGTTCGTGCCGAAGGTCGCGATGGCGAAGTCCTTGAGCCACGGCGGCGTCCGGTCGATGAAGGCCCCGCTGACCGCCGCGATGGGGGCCGGCTGGCCCGAGGACTGGCCGACGGCCGTGAGCAGCGCCGCGGCGAGGGTCGCGAGCCCGACCGTGAGCAGCCCGGCCACCAGCCCGTCGACGGCGCCCCACCAGAGCGGACGGGCCGGCTGCTGCGGGGCGGTCTCGGGACGGGTGGCCGGGCTGGTGGTGGTCATGGCCTCAGGTGCTCCTTCAGGTGTGGCACGAGTGCACGGAAGGCGAGCGCCCGGTGCGAGACGTGGTTCTTCTCGTCGGCGTCGTACTCCGCCAGTGTGCGTTCGTTGCCGTCCGGCTGGTCGGATGGCAGGAAGATCGGGTCGTAGCCGAAGCCGTTGGTGCCCCGCGGCTCGCGGCCCACGGTCCCGGGAAAGCGACCGAGCTCCGCGGCCGAGCGACCGTCCGGCAGCACGAGGGCGGCGGCGCAGACGAAGGCTGCGGCGCGGTGCTCGTCCCGGACGTCGCCGAGCTGCGCGAGGAGCAGCTCGAGGTTGGCCCGGTCGCCGCCCCCACCGGACCAGCGGGCGCTGAAGATGCCGGGTGAGCCGCCGAGCACGTCGACGGCCAGGCCCGAGTCGTCGGCCAGCGCAGGCAGGCCCGTCACGTGGGCGGCCGACGCGGCCTTGAGGATGGCGTTCTGCTCGAAGGTGACGCCGTCCTCCACCACGTCCGGCGCGTCGGGGAAGCCGTCGAGACCGACGATCTCGAGGCTGAGGTCGGCGCTGACGTCGGCGAGGATCTCGCGCAGCTCCTCGACCTTGTGGGCGTTGCGCGTGGCGAGGACGACCTGCGTCACGGGGCGACCTCCCCGGCCAGGGCGGCGTGCTGCCGGTCGGTGAGGTCGGCGCAGCCCTTCGTGGCGAGATCGAGCAGCTGGCCGAGCAGGTCACGGTCGAAGGGCGCACCCTCGGCGGTGCCCTGGACCTCGATGAAGCGGCCGTCGCCGGTCATGACGACGTTCATGTCGGTCTCGGCCGTCGAGTCCTCGGGGTAGTCGAGGTCGAGCACGGCACGGCCCTGGACGATGCCGACGGAGACGGCGGCGACCGAGCCGGTCAGCGGCTGGGCCTTCGTGCCGATGAGGCCCTGGGAGCGGGCGTGCTCGACGGCGTCGGCCAGGGCCACGTAGGCGCCGGTGATGGCCGCGGTGCGGGTGCCACCGTCGGCCTGCAGGACGTCGCAGTCGAGGACGATGGTGTTCTCGCCCAGGGCCTTGGTGTCGATGACGGCGCGCAGGCTGCGCCCGATGAGGCGGCTGATCTCGTGGGTGCGGCCGCCGATGCGGCCCTTGACGCTCTCGCGGTCGGAACGGGTGTTGGTGGCGCGGGGCAGCATGGCGTACTCGGCGGTGACCCAGCCGGCGCCCTTGCCCTTGAGCCAGCGCGGGACGCCCTCGGTGAAGGACGCCGCGCACAGCACGCGCGTGCGCCCGAACTCGACGAGGACGCTGCCCTCCGCGTGGTCGAGCCAGTTGCGGGTGATCCGCACCTCGCGGGTCTGGTCGGGGGCACGGCCGTCATGTCGGTCAGTCATGCCCACGAGGCTAGCCATGACTCCACGCTAGGCCTCAATCGCGGGTGCGGGGACGCGCCTGGACGGCTCGTTCGTGAACCGTAAGGACACGTCCCCGCAACGCGTTGACGGGCTGGTCAGTCGAGCGTCTCGGCCGAGAGTCGCTCGACCTCGTCGGCCGACAGCTCCAGGTCGACGGCCTGCACCGAGTCCTCGATGCTCTCCGGACGGGAGGCGCCCGGAATCGGCACGACGGTCGGCGCGAGCGCGAGCTCCCAGGCGAGGGCTACGCGCTGCGGGCTCACGTCGTGCGCCGTCGCCACCTCGGCGAACGCGTCGTGCCGGCTCCCGAGGTCACCCGCCCTGCTGATGCCGCCCAGCGGGCTCCACGGCAGGAAGGCGATGCCGAGCTCGGCGCACAGGTCGAGCTCCGTGCGGCTGCTGCGGAAGGCCGGCGAGAACTGGTTCTGCACCGAGACGAGCCGACCTCCGAGCACGTCCTGCGCCTCGCGGATCTGGGCCGGGTCGGCGTTGGAGATGCCGGCCATCTCGATGACGCCCTCGTCGAGCAGCTCGACGAGGGCACCGACGGACTCGGCGTAGGGCACCTCGGGGTCGGGCCGGTGGAACTGGTAGAGCCCGATGGCGTCGCCGCCGAGCCTGTGGAGCGAGGCCTTGGCGGCCTCCTTGAGGTGGTCGGGCCGGCCGTTCTGCGTCCACGAGCCGTCGCCGGGGCGCAGGTGGCCGCCCTTCGTGGCGACGAGGACGTCGGCGGCACGGCCCGACCACGACGAGAGCGCCTTGGCGATGAGGGACTCGTTGTGGCCCACCTCGCCGGCGTCACGGTGGTAGGCGTCGGCCGTGTCGATGAGGGTCACGCCGGCGTCAAGGGCGGCGTGGATGGTCCGGATCGAGCGGTCCTCGTCGGGCCGCCCCTCGATGGACATCGGCATGCCGCCGAGACCGATCGCGCTGACCTTCCTCGATCCGATGGTTCGTTGCTGCAACGGGGCCTCCTGGGTTCGGTCGTTCCGGTCGTCGGCGGACGTCCGGCGACTGCCGGGCGCGCGACGCACCGTCACGGTCCATACCCGGCTTCGGGGTCCGTCACCCGCAGCCGGGTCCGTCAGAGGCGGTAGGTGGCGTCCGGCTCGGCGAGCTCGACGCAGCCCGGCCACACCGCGGCAGCCTCCGCCCGACACACCTCGGCGTCGTTCCAGGCCGGGATGTGGGTCAGCATGAGGCGACGCACTCCCCCGGCCCGGACGGCCGCCTCGGCGGCGCGGCGACCGGAGAGATGGATGTCGGGCACCGTGTCTCGGCCCTCGACGAAGGCCGAGTCGGCGAGCACGAGGTCGGCGCCGGCCATGAGCTCGTCGAGCTCGTCGCACGTGTCGGTGTCGCCGGTGTAGGCGAGCACCCGTCCGTCGGCCTCGACCCGGAAGCCGTAGGCCTCGACCGGGTGGTTGACGTGCACCGGCGTGATCGTGAACGGCCCGACCGTCACCGGCTCGCGGTGGCGCAGGTCGTGGAAGTCGAAGACGGACAGGACGCCCTCGGCCTCGCCACCGCCGTAGGCGCGGGCGAGGTGAACTCCGGTGCCCGCGGGACCCCAGACCGGCATCGTCGCGCGCCCGGGCCCGCCGGGTAGGTAGCGCATCATGACGTAGAGCCCGCACATGTCGATGCAGTGGTCGACGTGCAGGTGGCTGAGCAGCACCGCGTCGACGGCATACGGCTCGATGTGGCGCTGCAGGGCGCCGAGGGCGCCGTTGCCGAGGTCGAGCACGATGCTCCACGTGCGGCCCTCGTGCTCGGTGCGGACGAGGTAGGACGAGGCGGGCGAGCGTGGACCCGCGAAGGATCCCGAGCACCCGACGATCGTGACGTCCACGTGACGAGCCTAGGTCCCGGCACCGACTCCGGCCCGACGGCGAGGCGTCGGGTGCGTCACACCGTGCCGTCCGGCCGCCGGCCGTCGTCGTCGAGGTCGTCGTCGAGGTCGTCGTCGTATGCCGCCACGACGTCACGCAGGTCGGTGCCCATGAGCGCCTGGGTGAGGGTCTCCTGCAGCCAGGTGAGGAAGTCGTACCACGCCATGGCGTAGCCGAGCGGGTCGTCGTCGTCGATGTCGTCCATCGCGGCGTGCAGCGCCTCGGCGTCCTCCTCGGTGCGCATGCCCATGCGTTCCCCGAGCAGCAGGCGCACGTCGGTGAGCGCCATGAGGAAGGCCGGCGCCTGCGACTCGTCGAGCACGACCCGGTTGCCGACGGCCCCGTCGACGCACGCGAGGGCGACGTCGAGGTTGCCGCTCTTGCGCTGGCGCAATCCCTCCTCGGTGAGGCGACGGAACTCGGCCGCGATCTCGTCGTCACCACGGTGGGCCGTCGGCAGGAGCCGGTCGAGGGCCGGGTCTCGGTCGTCGAGCGACGCGGAGTCGGTCTGCTGGTCGGCAGGGCTCAGCGACAGGCCCATCGACGCCACGAGGTCGTCGAACGCGTCACCCGTCGGTTCGATCTCGGGCGAGAGCAGCAGACGCGTCTGCTGCATGAGGCCGAGGAGCACCGTCCGCTCGGTGGGCTCGAGGAGCGCGACGTAGTGGCCCTTCTCGCGCAGGAAGGCGCGGGCCATCAGCTGTCCTTCTCGAACGTGGCCCAGAGGCCGTAGCCCTGCAACGCCTCGGCGTCACGCTCCATCGACTCCCGAGGACCGTTGGAGACGACCGCGCGGCCCTTGACGTGCACGTCCATCATCAGCTTCTCCGCCTTCGGACGGGCGTAGCCGAAGTACGTCTCGAAGACCCACGTCACGTACGTCATGAGGTTGACGGGGTCGTTCCAGACGATCGTCACCCACGGCACGTCGGGTGCGACGACCTCGTCCGTGGAGGTCTCCTCCTGCTCGACGGGAGCGAGGGAGAGGGTGGCTGGACTCACAGGGCCACCCTAGGTCCACCGAGGGCGCGAGGCGGACGGTCCCCGGCGGCCGGTGACACCTAGGGTGGGCACGTGAGCCCGACGAGCCCCCGCGCCGCGAGCACGGCGCTGCTGACCGACCACTACGAGCTGACGATGCTCCAGGCCGCCCTCGCCTCGGGCGAGGCGCACCGGCGGTGCGTCTTCGAGGCGTTCGCCCGCCGGCTGCCGGACGGACGCCGCTACGGGGTCATCGCGGGAACGGGGCGGGTGCTCGAGGCGCTGGAGCAGTTCCGTTTCGGCGACGACGAGCTGCGTTTCCTCTCCGACCGCCAGGTCGTCGACCGGGCCACCGTCGCGTGGCTCGCCGACTACCGCTTCTCCGGAGACGTCAGCGGCTACGCCGAGGGCGAGTGCTACTTCCCGCAGTCACCGGTGCTCGTCGTCGAGTCCACCTTCGCCGAGGGCGTCATCCTCGAGACGCTCGTGCTCTCGATCCTCAACCACGACACAGCGATCGCGTCCGCGGCCTCGCGCATGACGACCGCCGCCATGGGCAGGCCCTGCATCGAGATGGGCTCACGACGCACCCACGAGGAGTCGGCCGTCGCAGCCGCTCGGGCGGCCTACGTCGCCGGGTTCGAGGCGACGAGCAACCTCGAGGCCGGGCGGCGCTACGGCGTGCCGACGACGGGCACGGCCGCGCACGCCTTCACTCTGCTCTACGACTCGGAGAAGGAAGCCTTCACCGCCCAGGTCGAGTCGCTCGGCAAGGGCACCACCCTCCTCGTCGACACCTATGACGTCCGGACGGCCGTCGCCCTCGCCATGGAGATCGCCGGGCCCGAGCTGGGGTCGGTCCGGCTCGACTCGGGCGACCTGCTCATCCAGGCCACCGAGGTGCGCGCCCAGCTCGACGCCGCGGGCAACACCGACACCCGGATCATCGTCACCTCCGACCTCGACGAGTACGCCATCGCCGGCCTCGCGGCTGGACCCGTCAGCGGCTACGGCGTCGGCACGGCTCTCGTGACCGGGTCCGGAGCCCCCACGGCATCCATGGTCTACAAGCTCGTCCAGCGAGAGGACGCATCGGGGCAGATGCAGGGCGTCGAGAAGAAGAGCAAGGACAAGACGTCGGTCGGCGGCCGCAAGTGGGCCATGCGGCGCCGCGGCGACGACGGGATCGCCCAGGCCGAGGTCATCGGCATCGGCGAGCAGCCGCGCGACGACGGCGACGACCGCCGGCTCATGATCGACCTCGTCCGCGCCGGCGAGGTCGTCGACCACCAGGACATCCACGAGGCCCGCGCCCGCCACGAGGCCTCGCGCGCCGAGCTGCCCCGGGCGGCGGCCCAGCTCTCGCGAGGCGAGCCCGTGATCCCCACCGTCTACGAGAAGGACTGAGCCATGGCCGGACCCACGCATGTCGACGCCGCACGGGCACTGATCATCGTCGACGTCCAGAACGACTTCTGCGAGGGCGGGTCCCTGGCCGTCACCGGCGGCGCGGAGGTCGCCCGCGAGGTGAGCGAGCACGTGGGCCGGCACGCCGCGGACTACGACCACGTCGTCGCGACCGCCGACTGGCACGTCGACCCCGGAGCGCACTTCTCGTCGACCCCCGACTTCGTCGACTCGTGGCCGGTGCACTGCGTCGCAGGCAGCGAGGGAGCCGAGTTCCACCCGAGGCTCGCCGGGGCCCTCGGTCACGTCGAGGCGGTCTTCCGCAAGGGCGAGCATGCCGCCGCCTACAGCGGATTCGAGGGACGGTCGGACGACGACCTGCACAGCACCCTTGCTGCGTGGCTCACCGAACGCGGCGTCTCCCGCGTCGACGTCGTCGGCATCGCCACCGACCACTGCGTGCGGGCCACCGCGGCCGACGCGCAGCGTGAGGGCTTCGAGACCACGGTGCTCCTCGACCTCACCGCGGGCGTGTCCCGGACCACGACCGACGCGGCCCTCGCAGAGCTGCGCGAGGCCGGCGTGCACCTGCTCGGCTCACCCCGAGTCGGCAGCTGACCCTGCCCCTCTCCCCGGCTAAGTCGAGTGAGGGCCCCGTCACGGGCGTTGCGCCTCACTCGACGAGAGGTGGGCGACGAGGGCGCGGGAGGTCAGCGGAGGACGGCTCGGAGGGCGCGAGCGGCGTGCTCGAGCCGCGGGCCGACGGTGCGCACGTCGAGCGGCTCGAGGGAGACGACACCGACCGAGGCCTCGACGCCCCCCGGGACCGGGTCGGTGCGGGTCGACAGCGACACCGCGAGCCCGTGCGCCCCCGCCTGCAGCTCGCCGTCGGTGCCGACGACCCCGCGCTGTCCCGCCCGACCCGCGAGGATCGCGCGTCCCGCAGCGCCTTGGTCGAGCCGGTGCCGGGCGCCCGAGCGGTAGGCCACGTGGACGTCGGTCCACGACGGCTCGACGACGACGAGGGCCAGGGCCTCGTCGCCTTCGGCGATCGTCAGGTGCGCCGTCGCCCCCACGGCGTCGGCGAGGTCGCGCAGCACAGGGCGAGCCTCGCTGCGGACGACGGGAGTGACGGCAGAGGCGAGTCGGCTGATGCCCAGCGCGAGACGCACCCGCCCGTCGGATGCCCGGGAGACGAGGTGGTGGTCCTCGAGCGTCGTCACGAGGCGGTAGACGACCGGTCGTCCGACGCCGAGGCCTGCTGCGAGCTCGGTGATCGTCAGACCGGCCGACCCCTCGGTGCCCGCGAGCGTCTCGAGCACACGGATGCCGCGGTCGAGGGTCTGGGAGGACTCACCTCGTGCGGCGGCCGGACCGGGCACGGGGTCAGCCCTCGGAGTGGGCGCCGTCGGGCGTCCTCCCACGGCCCGCCCCCTTGGACCACGACATCGCGTAGAGGCCGTCGTCGACGGCCACACCGCCCTCGCCGAGCTCGAGCGGACGGAACGTGTCGACCATGACCGCGAGCTCGTCGAAGCTCTCGACACCGATGGAGCCCTCGGTCGCACCGGGCTGTGGGCCGTGCGGGTGGCCGCCCGGGTGCACGGAGATCGACCCCTTGCCGATGCCCGACCCCTTGCGGGCCTCGTAGTCGCCGTCGACGTAGAACATGATCTCGTCGCTGTCGACGTTCGAGTGGTAGTAGGGAACGGGGATCGCGAGCGGGTGGTAGTCGACCTTGCGGGGCACGAAGTTGCAGATGACGAAGTTCGCGCCCTCGAAGACCTGGTGCACGGGCGGCGGCTGGTGGATGCGGCCGGTGATCGGCTCGAAGTCGCGCACGTTGAGGACGTACGGGTAGAGGCAGCCGTCCCAGCCGACGACGTCGAGCGGGTGGAACGGCAGCGTGTGGATCGTGCCGACGACGCCACCCGGGCCGTTGCCACGGTGCTTGATGTAGACCTCGGTCTCCTCGTCGGGGCTCGCGCCGACGTCCTCGGCGAGGAGCGGACCGTCCGGCTGGCGCAGGTCGCGCTCGCAGTAGGGGGCGTGCTCGAGGAGCTGGCCGTACTTGCTGAGATAGCGCTTGGGCGGCGCGATGTGGCTGTTCGCCTCGATGCAGTACGCCCGGAGCGGCTCGTCGCCGGAGACCTCGGGGAGCCACCGGTGCGTCGTCGCCCTCGGGATGATGACGTAGTCGCCCTCGCCGACGTCGAAGGCGCCGAAGACCGTCTCGACGCGGGCTCGGCCGCGCTCGACGTAGACGCACTCGTCGCCGATCCCGTTGCGGTACCAGGGGCTCGGCGCGCCCGCGACGGCATACGAGATGCGCACGTCACCGTTGCCGAGGACGAGTCGGCGACCGGTGACGACGTCGGTGCCCTCGACCGAGGCGGCGGCGAAGAGGTCATGGAGCTTGAGGTGCCGGGGCGTCAGCGGATGGTTCGGCGTCGTCGACTGGTCAGGGACCCCCCACACGGCGGCGCCGACCGTCGTCGACGGGATGTTGCGGTGGTAGAGCAGGGAGCTGTCGGAGCTGAAGCCCTCCTCGCCCATCAGCTCCTCGTAGTAGAGCTCGCCCGGGGCGCTCCCGGCGCCGGGTCGGCGGTGCTGGGTGTGCCGCTTGGGCGGGATGCTGCCGACCGACTGGTAGTGCGCCATGGGCGAGGGCCTCTCCGTCGAGCGCGTCCGATGAGCGGACGCTGATGTATCGCTATTGCAACAGTGGAGTACGCTCCCGGTCATGTCAAGGACGCCGTTCGCGCCACTCTTCGACCGCCTCGTCGACGACGCCGCGGTCTTCCCGCCGGGACTGGCGCCCCTCGACGTCGCCGTCCGCGAGCATCTCGACCGTCGCGCGGGGCCGTACGCCGCCCACATCGGTCCGCTGCTCGTGCCGGCCACCGCGGGGGCCGAGCTCGCCGGCCTTGCCGCGAGGGACGACCGGGCCGTCGCGGAGCCGCTCGCGGTCTCGCTCGTCGTCCGTCCGGGCGCTCCCCTCGAACCGCTCCTCGATGCGGTCGACCTGCTGCGCGACGACCCCCGGGTCCTCGTGTCCGGCGCCGAGCTCGGCTGGACCGAAGGGACCGACGGCTGGCGCCGCACCCTCGACCTGGCCATCCCCCTCGTCGTGGAGGTCGGCCTCGGTTCAGACCAGGAGTCAGGCCTCGACGACATCGCTCACGCCGTCGACGAGGAGCACGACGTCACGGCCAAGTTCCGCACCGGCGCCACCCCCGCGTGGCCCTGGCCCGACGAGGCGACGCTCGCCGGCTTCCTCGACGCCGTCGTGCTGCGCGGCCTGCCCTTCAAGCTGACGGGCGGGCTGCACCACGTCGTCCGCGGCACGCGCCAGGACAAGCCGATGCACGGCCTGCTCAACGTCCTTCTCGCCACACACGAGGCGCTGGCCGGGGCCGAGGCCCGCGAGCTGTCCGGCGAGCTCGCCCGCCGCGACACCGAGGTGCTCGTGACCGCGGTCTCCAGCCTGGGCACCGACGACGCGGAACGCGTCCGCGAGAGCTTCACCGCCTACGGCTGCTGCGGTGTGCTCGACCCGTTGACCGAGCTCGAGGCGCTCGGGCTGATCACCACCGAGGAGTCCCACGCATGACGACGACCACCCGGCCGACCACCTGGCTCGACGTCCCCGCCGACCACCCCTTCGGCATCGAGACCCTCCCCTACGGCGTCTTCAGCACGGCCGGCGACCCGGTGCGACGCGTCGGGGTGCGCATCGGTGACCTCGTGCTCGATGCAGGCGCCGTGGCCGCGATCGGCCGTGACGCCGGGCTCGTCGGTGACGGGCCCGACCTCGCGACGGCGTGGCAGACCCCCAGCCTCAACGCCTTCCTCGCCCTCGGCCATCCGGCGTGGACCGTCGCCCGGGAGTGGTTGACCGAGGTGCTTCGCGACGAGGTGCACCGCGACGGCGTCTCGCCGCACCTGCACCCCCTCGCGGAGGTCACGCTCCACCTGCCCGTGGAGGTGGCCGACTACGTCGACTTCTATGCGAGCGAGGACCACGCGAGCAACGTGGGCCAGATCTTCCGCCCGGACAACGCCGCGCTCCCCCCGAACTGGAAGCACCTGCCGATCGGCTATCACGGCCGCGCCGGCACGGTCGTCGTGTCGGGCACCGACGTCGTCCGCCCGACGGGCCAACGCAAGGGCCCGAACGACCCCACCCCCGTCTTCGGGCCGAGCATCCGCCTCGACATCGAGGCGGAGCTCGGCTACGTCGTCGGCGGCGCGACCGACCTCGGGTCGCGCGTCTCGGTCGACGAGGCGCCCGACCACCTCTTCGGCGTCGTGGTCCTCAACGACTGGAGCGCCCGTGACATCCAGGCCTGGGAGTACGTTCCGCTCGGCCCCTTCCTCGGCAAGTCCTTCGCCACGTCGGTCTCGGCGTGGGTCACGCCGCTGGAGGCGCTCGCCGCGGCCCGCGTTTCCCTTCCGGGACAGTCGGACCCGGAGGTGCTGCCCTATCTTCGCGGTGACGCCTTCGGCCTCGACGTGCACATCGAGGTCAGCCTCAACGGCACGGTCGTCTCGCGCCCCGAGCACGCCGGGATGTACTGGTCGCCGGCCCAGATGCTCGCGCACCTCACCGTCAACGGCGCCTCTCTGCGCGACGGCGACCTCTTCGGCTCGGGGACGGTCAGCGGCCCGACGCGCGACAGCCGGGGCAGCCTGCTCGAGCTGACGTGGAACGGCGCCGAGCCGCTGACGCTCGCGGACGGCTCGACCCGCGGCTTCCTCGAGGACGGCGACACGGTCACCATGACGGCCTGGGCGCCGGGACCCGACGGCTCGCGCATCGGACTCGGCGAGGTCACCGGCACCGTCCGACCCGCCCGCTGAGGCCCCCGGGCCGCCCTCAGTGGATGACGACCGGCGCCGCCTCGGTCTGGTCGTCGAGGAAGTGCGACGTCTCGTGCTTGCGGGGCAGGAACGACGCCGGGATCAGCGTCAGCGCCACGAGGATCGCGGCGACGAGGAAGGTGGCGCCGAACGCGTCGGCGGCCTCGGCCAGGCCCTGTTGGACCGCCGCCGGCCCACCGACGTCGTCGACGAGGGTCGGGTCGTGCAGCGCCGCGATGGCCGGGCCGGCCAGCGCCGAGGCGCTGAGGTAGTTCGTGAAGACCACGGAGATGACGGCGACACCGACGGAGCTCGCGATCTGCTGGCTGATGTTGAGCAGCGTCGAGCCGCGCGCCACCTGGTGGCTCTGCAGCGTCTTGAGCGCCGAGGTCATGAGCGGCATCATCGTGCCGCCCATGCCGAGACCCATGACGAAGAGCACCGGGACCATGAAGCCCCAGTACGGGGTGTCGACACCCACCTGAGTCAGGGCGAACATCCCGCCGGTGATGGCCAGCAGCCCGAAGGGCACGATGCGGCCCACCGGGATGCGGTCCGAGAGGGCGCCGGCGATCGGCATCGTCACCATCGCGCCGACGCCTTGGGGCACCATGAGGAACGCCGCGTGGAGCGTGTCGAGCCCCCGCACCTGCTGGAGGTACGTCGGCACGAGCAGCAGGCCACCGAAGAAGGCCGCGGCGAAGAGGAACATCGTGATCGTCGCGACGCTGAGGCGGCGGTTGCGGAAGAGTCGCAGGTCGAGCAGCGGGTGCTCGGGCCGGAAGCTGTAGAAGACGAAGCCGACGAGCATGGCGAGCCCGATGCCGAGCGGGACGAGCACCTTCGTGGACATGACCGTGCCCTCGCCGGGGATCGAGCTGATGCCGTAGAGGAAGAGCGCCAGGCCCGGGGACATGAGCAGCATGCCGACCACGTCGAAGGACTCGGAGGGTTCCGGGGCGTCGGAGGGCAGCGCCCACCAGGCGTAGAGCGCCGCGACGATGCCGATCGGCACGTTGATGAGGAAGATCCAGTGCCAGCTCGCGACCTCGATGAGCCAGCCCCCGAGGATGGGTCCGAAGATCGGTCCGAGCAGCATCGGGACACCGAGGATCGCCATCAGCCGGCCCATCCGGGCCGGACCCGCGGCGCGCGTCATGATCGTCATGCCGAGCGGCATGAGCATCCCGCCGCCGAGGCCTTGCAGGACGCGGAAGCCGATGAGGAACTCGATCGACCCGGCCGTGGCACACAGGGCCGAGCCGGCGGTGAAGAGCGCCACGGCGAGGACGTAGAGCCGCTTCGTGCCGAACCGGTCGGCGGCCCAGCCGGTGAGCGGGATGACCGTGGCGAGCGCGAGGGTGTAGGCCGTCACCGTCCACGCGACGGTGGAGTAGGGCAGTGGCTGCTCGGGGCTCTCGGCGAAGACGGTCTGGAAGGTCGGCAACGCGATGTTGACGACCGTGATGTCGAGGATCGACATGATCGCCCCGAGCACGACGACACCGGCGATCTTGAGGACCGGCCCGTCGATCTTGTCGGGATAGCTGGGCTGGCTGGTGGCACTGGGAGCAGACACGATGACTCCGGGGGACGAGGGGTGCGCGACGGCATCGGCGCCGTGGGCGCGGGACTGCCCGCGCACTGTCCATTCTCGCGCCGACCCCCGACAGCGGGGCAAGGGAGTTATGCCGCCGGCCGAGCCGTCAGGGCGTCAGCCCTGCTTGCGCGGCTGCTTCCCCTCGACGACCTGGGTGCTCGCGACCTTGTCGTGCAGGGCCTGGCGCTTGTCGTCCCACAGTGGCCAGAGTCCGTCGAGCAGGGACAGGAAGGGGACGAACTGCCCGGCCAGGGGGACGAGTCGACGCATGACGGCGGTGCCCAGGGGCAGCGGGCCGGGCTCGGCGGCACGCCGGACGCTGATGCCGAGCGCCATCTTGCCGGGCGTCTGGGCGACCGTCGTCCAGAACACGAGGCAGTAGGCCGTCGCCACGAGCCACAGGAAGAGCGAGAACTGCACCGCGGGTCCCGTGAGCTCGTTCTGGATCTCGACGAGGCGCGCCTGGTCGCCGGCCTGGGCAGCCGTCACCATCTGGGAGAAGAGCTCGGACAGGCGTGGTGTCGCGGCCCACGAGATGATCCCGCCGACGACGGCGAGGATGAGCCCGTCGATGACCCACGCCGCGAAGCGCTTGCCCCACGAGGCGAGGGGGACGCCGTCAGCGGTGCTCTTGATGTTGTGCATCCACTGCGTGTTGGCGGGGGCCTGCTGGTAGTAGCCCTGCGGCGCCTGCTGCTGCGCCGGCGACTGAGTCTGCCAGCCGCTGCCCTGGGGCATCGGCGTCGTCGGCGTGGGGACACCGGTGCGGTCCGGCGGGACCTGTCCCTGCGGGTTCTGGTGCGGCAGGCCGATGGTGCTCTGCGCGATGGTCGGCGACTTCTTCGGGGCGGTGTGGTTGGTCCACGACACGCCGTCCCAGTAGCGGAGCATGTCGGTGTTGCTGGGGTCGTCGTACCACCCGGAGGGCTGCTGGCTCATGCCCCAACTGTGCCACGGCATCGGCGTTCCCAGACCCGCGGCGCCCGGACTGGTGGCGGGTACGCCTCGGCCCCGGCCCGTTCCCGCCCGAGGGCAGGGACCGGACCGGGGCCAAGGTCACCCCGGTGCGACTCAGAGGTTGCCGCGCTTGTCCTGCTCGCGCTCGATGGCCTCGAAGAGCGCCTTGAAGTTGCCCTTGCCAAAACCGAGCGAGCCGTGCCGCTCGATGAGCTCGAAGAAGACCGTCGGGCGGTCGCCGAGCGGCTTGGTGAAGATCTGCAGCAGGTAGCCGTCCTCGTCGCGGTCCACGAGGATCTTGCGCTTCTGCAGCTCCTCGATCGGGACCCGGACGTTGCCGATGCGCTCGCGCAGCTCGGCGTCCTCGTAGTAGGAGTCAGGCGTGTCGAGGAACTCGACACCGTTGGCGCGCAGGGCGTCCACCGAGGCGAGGATGTCGTTCGTCGCGACGGCTAGGTGCTGGGCACCGGCGCCGCGGTAGAACTCGAGGTACTCGTCGATCTGGCTCTTCTTCTTGGCGATGGCCGGCTCGTTGAGCGGGAACTTGACCCGGTGGTTGCCGTTGGCCACGACCTTGCTCATGAGGGCGGAGTAGTCGGTGGCGATGTCGTCACCGATGAACTCGGCCATGTTCACGAAGCCCATGACGCGGTTGTAGAAGGCGACCCACTCGTCCATGTGCCCGAGCTCGACGTTGCCGACGATGTGGTCGAGGGCCTGGAAGAGCCGCTTCGGCTGGCCCTCGCGGCGGACGATCGACGACGCGGTCGGGACGTAGCCGGGAAGGTACGGGCCGGCATACCTCTGCCCGTTGACGGCGCGCTGGACGAGGGTGTGGCGGGTCTCGCCGTACGTCGCGATGGCGGCCGTGCGCACCGTGCCGTGCTCGTCGGTGTGGTCGGTGGCCTGCTCGAGGACCGTGGCGCCCGCCTTGACGGCCTGGGCCACGCACTTGTCGACGTCGGGTACCTCGAGGGCGATGTCGACGACTCCGTCGCCGTGCCGGCGGTGGTGGTCGGCGAGCGGGCTGTCGGGGTCGACGGCGCCCTTGATGACGAAGCGGATCGAGCCGCTCTTGAGGACGAAGGCCTTGTGGTCGCGGTTGCCGTTCTCGGGGCCCGAGTAGGCGACGAGCTCCATGCCCCAGGCGCTCTGGTAGTAGTGCGCGCTCTGCGTGGCGTTGCCGGCGACGAAGACGATCGCGTCCCATCCGGTGACGGGGAAGACGTCGGTGTTCTCGTCGTACTCGACGAGACCGACGAGCTGCTTGAGCTGCTCGAGGTCGAGGTCGGCCTCGCGCTCCTGGTCGGTGAGGTCGGCGGCCGGAGACGGCATCGTGTCGGTCATGGAGCGAGACTGACCGAGTGGGCCTGAGTGTGCAAGAGCCACGGGCCAGGCTGGGCACAGTGCACAAAGTGTTGTCCGTATGCCGTCTGGTGCTGGACACTGTGTCCATGACCGCTGCAACCGGACCGTCCGCCCGCGCACCGGTCGACGCGCTCGACTGCCGCATCCTGCTCCTGCTGCTCACCGAGCCGGGCATCGGCGTGCTCGGCGCCTCGCGGCGGCTCGGGGTGGCCCGCGGCACCGTGCAGGCCCGGCTCGACCGGCTGCAGCGCACCGGCGTGCTGCGGTCGATGGCCCCCGACGTCGACCCCGCCGCGCTCGGCTACCCCGTGACGGCGTTCTGCACCCTCGAGATCCGGCAGGGACGCGGTGGGCACTCCCCCGTCGTCGAGCACCTCGCCGCCATTCCCGAGGTGCTCGAGGCCCACACGATCACCGGTTCCGGTGACGTGCTCATCCGCATCGTCGGTCGCGACAACGCCGATCTCCAACGGGTCATCGACCGCGTCGTCGACGACGCGCACGTGACGCGGGCCTCGACCGTCATCTCGCTCGCCACGCGCCTCGACCACCGAACGATCCCGCTCGTCGAGCACCTCCTCGACCCGTCGTCCTGACGTGCGACGCTCGCAGCACCCGCAGCACCCGCAGCACCCGCAGCACCCGCAGCACCCGCAGCACCCGCAGCACCCGAACGACGAACCACACCACTCACCCCACCGATCCGGACCAGGAGCCACCCGTGACCGCCAACCCCTACGCCCCGCGGCCCGACGTCGAGCTGACCCACCCGGAGTGGAGCCACAGCGCGACGATCTACCAGATCAACCAGCGCCACCTCACGCCCGAGGGCACGTTCCGGGCCGCCGAGGCGCACCTGCCCCGCATCCGCGACCTCGGCATCGACATCGTGTGGCTCATGCCGGTGCACCCGATCGGGGAGCTGAACCGCAAGGGCGTGCTCGGCAGCCCGTACGCCGTCAAGGACTACCTCGGCGTCAACCCGGAGTTCGGGACGCTGGAGGACCTGCGCCACTTCGTCGACACGGCCCACGGCCTCGGTCTGCGCGTCATCCTCGACTGGGTCGCCAACCACACCGCGTGGGACAACTCGCTCGTCGAGGCGCACCCCGAGTGGTACGCCCGTGACTGGAAGGGCGACCTGCGCCCCACGCCCTGGTGGGACTGGGACGACATCATCGACCTCGACTACGACAACCCCGAGCTGCGTCGCTACATGACCGAGGCGATGAAGTTCTGGGTCCGCGACGTCGATGTCGACGGGTTCCGTTGCGACGTGGCGGGATTCGTGCCCGTCGACTTCTGGGACAACGTCCGCCGCGAGCTCGACGAGATCAAGCCGGTCTTCATGCTCGCCGAGTGGGAGTCGCGCGACCTGCACGTCCGCGCCTTCGACATGACGTACGGCTGGAGCTGGAACGAGACGCTCCACAAGATCGCCCACGGTAAGGCCGACGTCGAGGCCCTCAAGGTCTACTACGCATGGAACGACCGCTTCTACCAGCGCGACGCCTACCGGATGCTCTTCGTCAGCAACCACGACAAGAACGCGTGGGAGGGCACCGAGTACGAGCAGTTCGGCGACGCGCTGCTGCCGGCGATCGTCCTGTCCGTCGTCAGCGAGGGCATGCCGCTCGTCTACAACGGTCAGGAGGCGGGCAGCGACAAGCGGCTCATCTTCTTCGACAAGGACGAGATCGAGTGGCGCGAGGACGAGCAGGGCGAGCTCTACCGGCAGCTCTTCGCCCTCAAGAAGGCCCACCCCGCGCTGTGGAACGGTGCCGCGGGCGGGCGCATGGTGCGCGTCCCCAACTCGGCCGAGGCCGCGGTGCTGAGCTTCGTGCGAGCCGTGGGCGACGACCGGGTCTTCGCGGCGTTCAACTTCAGCGACGAGGACCGGACCGTGACCCTCGGAGCCGGCCCGCAGGCGGGCTCGTGGCGCGACGCCTTCAGCGGCGAGACCCTCGAGCTGGCGCAGGGCCAGCCGTACACCTTGCCGGCCTGGGGCTACCAGGTGCTCGTTGGCGCCTGACGCGACGCAGCAGGGCCCCGGGCCGCTCCTCCACGGGCGGCCCGAGGCCCCGGACGGCACAGGGGTCGTGTCCCGTCGACTGATAGACGATCGAGCGCCCAGATCATGACGTGATCCCGTCGAAACCGTTCACGCAGAGGCCCTCGATCCGCGAGAATGGAGCTGCGTACCCGTCGGTGCTCCCCTGTCCCGGCGGGTACGCCTCTGCCGTGCCGACGTCCCACCAACCGGTCGGCCGGGACGGGGCGTCCCGCTGAACTCCCAAGCGGCGGGACGCCCCCGGTGGGCCGTGTCACCGACGGCGCTGCGCCTCGATGAGGTGCCGCGTCGAGTGGGCGACGAACGGCCGGCCCGTCCGCATCCCGGCGTCGAGACGCTCGAGGGTCTCGCGGTAGGTCTCCACGGTGAAGTCACGGACCCACCAGACGCACTTGCGCAGGAGCCACGCGACGGCACCCACGTCGTACAGCTCCATCCGGCAGCGCGCGGTCTGCAGGTCGACGACCTCGAGGCCCGCCGCGCGGGCCTCCCGAACCTCGGCCTGCGGGTCGCGACCGAGCCGCTCCCGCGGGAGCGGGCCGAGGAACTGCTCGATGAGCTCGAACGCCGAGGCCGGCCCGACGTGCTGGGCGAGGTAGGTGCCGCCGTCGACGAGCACCCGGGCGATCTCGTCCCAGTCCGGTCGCACGGGGTGACGGCTCGTCACGAGGTCGAAGGTCGCGTCCGGGAAGGGCAGCTCGTCACCCGGCACGACGGGCACCACCTCGACGCCTCGGTCCGCGAGCAGGGCTCGCGCGCGCTCCGCGTTGGGCGCCCAGCCCTCGGTGACGACCATCCGCTCCGGCAGCGCCGGCATCTGCGCGACGATCTCACCGCCACCGGTGTCGACGTCCAGGGCGGCCGTGGCCATCGGCAGCCGAGCGGCGAGGAGCCGGGCGTAGCCCCAGGCCGGCCGCTCCTCCGTGGCCCGGCCGTCGAGCCAGCCGAACCCCCAACCGGTCACGTCGGCGTCGGCCGCCTCCTCCACGAGCTCCTCGAACGCACGCATCCGCCCATCCAACCGGCCCGTCGGCCCGGCCTCCACCGGATAACCGCGCAGAGCGCCCGGCCCGACCGGGTAGCCCGGCCCGACCGGGTAGCCCGGCCCGGCCGGGTAGCCCGGCCGGGCCCGCGACCTCAGGCGGTGACGGTGATCGGGCTCCCGTTGCTGACGAGCTTCCAGTCGATGCTGGAGAAGGCCGCCGGGTCGATGACCTTGTTGGCCGTCGCCCAGTCGATGAGCAGCTGGCGGATCTCGATCTGTCGGTTGTAGACGACCGGGGCCGCCACGACGCCCGGGAAGTTGCCGCCTCCCGACTGGCGGTAGTTGTTGATCGCGACGACGAACCGCGCGTCCGGCGCCACGGGGCTGCCGGCATACGCGAGGTTGACGATCCGCGACCCGACCGCCTGGGCGAGGTCGATGTCGTAGGTGAGGTCGGCGTCGAGCCCACCCATGACGTCGTAGTTGTAGTCGGGCGTGGCGTTGGCGTTGGTGATCGTGTCGGCGGCGACCGGGCCCGTCGTCGTGCACGGCTTGAAGTACTCCGCGCTCTTCTCGAGGTACGCCTTGACCTGGGCCCCGGTCAGGACGATGCCGAGCAGGGTGTTGTCGTAGATGTAGAGGCCCGCCACGTCGCGGATCGTCACGTCGCCGGCCGGGATCGCGGCGAGCTTGTTGAAGGGTGCGGCGATCGACAGCACGGGGAGCGAGGCCTCGGGCGTGCCGGCGAGCGCCTTCTTGACGGCGTCGGCCTGGACGTAGTTGATGAAGTCGATCGCGGCAGTGTCCTCGTAACGCGACGTCGCGGCCGACATGGCCTGCGTGCACGTGCCGATGACGCCGTTGACGTAGGTCAGGACCTTCTGGTGGGCGGCCGCGACGGCGCCGGTGACGGCAGGGTCCTCGGGGGCGACGTTGGAGTTGTAGAGCGTCGCCTCGGAGTGGACGACCTCCCACTGACCGCGCACCTTCTGGAGGTCGATCGACATCCGGGTGACTCGCATGCCCCAGTAGTAGGGCTCGGAGAGGAGGACCTGCTTGCCCGTCTGCGCGTTCGTGACGTAGCGCTGCGGGATCTCGAGGTGCGCGTGGCCGACGAGGACCGCGTCGATGCCGGGGACCTGCTCGGCGAGCAGCGCGCTCGCGTTCTCGACGTAGGGCAGCGCGTCGCCCCACGACGACTTGCCGTTGTCGCCGGAGTGGCACGCGACGATGACCACGTCGGCGCCGGCGGCCTTGAGGCGGGGCACCATGACCTTCGCCTGCTCGATGATGCCGGGGAACTTGACCTTGCCCTCGACGTTGGCCTTGTCCCAGATCGCGACCCCGGGCGTGACGAGCCCGAGGATGCCGACCTTGACCGGCTTGCTCCCCTTCACCTTGACCGTCTTGATGACCCACGGCTTGAAGACGGGGGCGCCGGTGTTCCAGTCGACGGAGTTGGCCGACAGGAGCGGAAAGTTCAGCTGCTTCTCGAAGGCGCGCAACGTGTCGAGGCCGTAGTTGTACTCGTGGTTGCCGAGCGCGGCGGCGTCGTAGCCGACCTGGTTCATCGCCGCGGCCATGGGGTGCGTCGAGCCGCCGGTGATGGGGTCGATCTTCGCGTAGTAGTACGCGAGCGGCGTGCCCTGGATCGTGTCGCCGGCGTCGATCGTCAGGGTGCGATCGGCGCCGACCTCGGCGCGGATCGCCTTGATGATCGAGGAGGCCTTGGCCACGCCGATGTCGTTGGCCTTGGCGTCGGTGTACTCGGCGTTCTTGAAGTAGTCCCAGTTGTAGACGTTGCCGTGCAGGTCGGTCGTGCCGAGCACGGTCAGCCGGACGACCTCGCCATTCGTGCCCTTGCCGGCCGCCGCAGCGGCGTCGGCGGGCGCGGCCGAACGCACGGCCGCGAGGCCCGCGCCGCCGACGGCAGCGAGGGCCAGCAGCTGGCGACGGGTGGTGGAGGATCCGAGGAGGTCAGGGGTGGGGTCGGTGCTCATGTCGTCCTTCGCTGTCAGGTGCTCGATCGGAGCAGTCCCGGTACACGGTGCGCGGCTCGCCCCCGAGGCGCAGGGCACGACCATAGCCGGACACTTCCGCCCATAGGCCGACAGCACGGGTCGGTTTCGTGAACCCTCAGCGTCGGCCGACGAGCCAGAGCCGGATCTTGTCGATGCGCTCGGTGACCTGCTCGGTCGAGGCGGCCGCGAGGTCGGGTCCGCCACAGACGCGCCGCAGGTCCATGTGGACGTTGGCGTGCGGCAGCCCCTTCTGACGGGCGTACGTCGAGACGAGCGTGTTGAGCTCCTTGCGCTGGGCGGCGAGGGCCCGGTGGGCGGCGACGGGCATGGGGGCGGTGGTGCCCTGGGGCGCCTTCTTGACCTGGCGGCTCTGCCGCTCGCGGAGCAGCGCCGACACCTGGTCGGGCTCGAGCAGGCCGGGCAGGCCGAGGTACTCCTCCTCGTCCGCCGACCCGATCTGGGCGTGCATGCCCCACTGCTGCTTGTCGAAGAGCACGTGGTCGAAGTGGGCGTCGGACTCGAGCGCCTCGAACGCGCCCTCGTCGAGGGCCCCGCTCGCCTTGTCGGCGCGGTTGGCCTCGTCGAGCAGGGTCTGCTCCTCGGCCCACATCTGGCCGATGTCATCGGGGTTGGGCTTGCGGTCGAGGGCGTGGTCGCGCTGCTCCTCGAGCCGGGCCGCGTGGTCGAGGACCACGGGCACCGAGGGCAGGAAGACCGACGCGGTCTCACCCCGCCGGCGAGCACGCACGAAGCGTCCGACGGCCTGGGCGAAGAAGAGCGGCGTCGACGTGGAGGTCGCGTAGACCCCGACCGCGAGCCGCGGCACGTCGACCCCCTCGGACACCATGCGGACGGCGACCATCCAGCGCTCGTCGCTCGCCCCGAAGTCCTCGATGCGCTTGCTCGCGCCGAGGTCGTCGGACAGGACGACCGTGGGAGCCTCGCCGGTCAGCGAGCGGAGGATGGCGGCATACGCCCTCGCCTGGGTCTGGTTGGAGGCGATGACGAGGCCGCCGGCGTCCTCGACGTGGCGGCGCACCTCGGTGAGGCGCCGGTCGGCCGCGGCGAGGACGGCGGGGATCCACTCCCCCTTGGGGTCGAGGGCCGTGCGCCACGCGTGGGCGACGAAGTCCTTCGTCATCGGCTCGCCGAGGCGCGCCTCGAGCTCGTCGCCGGCCTTGGTGCGCCAACGCATGCTGCCGCCGTAGGCCATGAAGAGGACGGGTCGCACGACCCCGTCGCGCAGCGCCTCCGCGTAGCCGTACGTGTAGTCGCTCGAGCTGACGAGGGTGCCCTCGGCGTCGAGCTCGTAGGTGACGAAGGGGATCGGCGAGGTGTCGGAGCGGAAGGGCGTGCCGGTCAGCGACAGCCGGCGGGTCGCGGGCTCGAAGGCCTCGCGGATGCCGTCACCCCAGCTCTTCGCGTCGCCACCGTGGTGCACCTCGTCGAGGATGACGAGGGTCGATCGTGACGTCGTCAGCTCACGGTGCAGTGACGGGCGTGAGGCCACCTGGGCGTAGGTCACGGCGACGC
The DNA here is from genome assembly GCF_024519435.1 of Terrabacter sp. Ter38. Lineage (GTDB taxonomy): Bacteria > Actinomycetota > Actinomycetes > Actinomycetales > Dermatophilaceae > Terrabacter. The sequence continues at coordinate 5,123 of NZ_JALJRZ010000015.1, read as the reverse complement.
CGTGGTAGTCGTCGCTGTGCCGGCCGATGCTGTTGCTGAACTTCGGGTCGAGACTGATGCCGACGCGGGCGGCGGCGTCGGCCCACTGGGTCTTGAGGTGCTCCGTGGGAGCGACGACCGTGACGCGCGAGACGATGCCCGCGCTCAGCAGCTCGGTGGCCACCCGCAGGGCGTACGTCGTCTTGCCGGCCCCCGGGGTCGCGACCGCGAGGAAGTCGCGCGGCGACTTGTCGAGGTAGAGGTCCAGGGCCTCCTGCTGCCACGCGCGCAGCTTGCTGGCGGTACCCCACGCAGCCCGCTCTGGGAAGGCGGGTGGGAGGTGGAAGGCGGCCCCTGAACTCATAGAGAGGCCACCGTAACGAATCCCCGAGGCCGACATGCCGAGGCCCCGTCCTGCGGGCGGGGCCTCGGCCTGGATGGTATGCCGCTCAGTCGGTTTCGTGACGCCGAGCAGCAGTCGCGCTGGTGGTCACCGGCCGGCGCGGTACGCCGTCCACTGAGCCTGCATGCGCGAGACCTGGCCGGTCGTGAAGGTGTTCATGCAGGCGTCGTACGTGTAGTCCATGAAGTTCTTGATCGGGTCGAGGCCGGGGCTCGTGCACGTGTCGCGGCCGGTCGGGCACTCGTAGGCGGCACTGGCCTCGGCGGGCGTGTCGCCGACGTAGTCGCCGTTGCCCTTACAGCCGCCCTGGAACGTGTGGTACAGCCCGACCCAGTGACCGACCTCGTGGGTGGCCGTGTCGCCCTGGTTGTAGTTCGTCGCGCTGCCCCCGGGCAGGGAGGCCGTGAGGATGACGACGCCGTCCATGGCGTCGTACGTGCTCTTCGGGAAGGTCGCCCAGCCGAGCAGCCCCTGGCCGATGTTGGCCGAGTAGAGGTTGAGGTCGGCCATCGTGCCCTTGCGGAGCGTCGTCTTCATGCTCTTCTCGGCCGCTGAGCCGGGCGTCACGGTGTACCAGGACGAGTTGCTCGTCGAGTCGGAGCCGGCGAGGCTGAAGCTGAGTCCGGTCCCCGAGTAGGCGTTGTTGAGGACGCTGATCTGGCTGCTGATCGCGCTGCCGCCGACGGTGCCCTGGGTGCCGTTGGTGATGGTGTGCCAGTAGACCTTGACCGTCGTGGGGGCGAAGGTGCCGCCCGTGCCCGGATTGCCCTTCTGGCCCTCCCTGACGACCTTGCCCGACGAGTCCCGGGTCAGGCCCTTGGCCTCGAGCGCCTTCGTCAGGGCGGCCTCGTTGGCCCGCACCTGTGCGTCGGTCAGCTCGTGCGGGTCCTTGGCCGTGCCATGGGTGCCACGGGCTCCGACCGCGCCCACGGCCGCCGGGTCGAGACACGCGGCGCTGCCGTGCCCCTCCATCACGGGCGCGGCCTGCGCCGGTGCGCCGAGGGACGCTGCGGCGAGTGCGAGCGGTGCCGCGAGCACCAGGGAGCGAAGCTTCATGGGGTGACCTTTCTCGTCCGACACGACGCCCGATCGGGCGACGATCCCAGCGACTGTAGGTACGCGACAGTCAGTGGCGGAGCCGGGGCGAGTAAAGAACCCTTAAGGAAAGCCCCTCGGTCGGGCGGTGGTGAGGACGCGCGCGGACGCGTGGCTCAGGACTGTCCGCCGCCGCCCTGGTCGCCGTCGCCGCCGTCCTGCGGGTCGCGAAGGCCTTCGTAGATCTCCTTGCAGACCGGACAGACCGGGAACTTCTGGGGGTCGCGCCCCGGGACCCAGATCTTGCCGCAGAGGGCCACGACGGGCTCGCCCGACAGCGCGCTCTCGAGGATCTTCTCCTTGCGCACGTAGTGCGAGAAGCGCTCGTGGTCACCGGGCTCCTGGAGCTCCTCGCGGACCTCCTCGCGCTCGATCGTGGCCGTGCTCGTGCCGCGCAGCGGCTCGGGCTCGAACGGGTCGGGAGGCATGGTGCTCATGACGAGAGTGTATGCCGCCCTGCCGCGCCCCGGAGGAGCCGCTCCCCGGCCGGGTAGACCCCCCACGAAGCGGGAAGGGCGCCGGGGCGGCCGCTGAGGAGGACCGCCTCGACACCGGCCTCGGGGGCGTCCGGTGCGGGCTCGAGACCGAGGCGCCGCAACGTCTGGCGGGCCACGGCGACGGGTGAGTCGTGGATCGTCACCCCGTCACCGAGGGCAGCGACGATCCGGTCGACGACGAGTCCGTAGTGGGTGCACCCGAGGACGAGCGAGCGTACGCCCGCAGGGGTCTGCGACGCGGCATACGCGATGCCGGCGTCGACCGCGTCAGGGTCACCGGACTCGATGGCCTCTGCCAGCCCCAGGGCTGCGACGGCATACGTCTCGACGTCGGCGGCGAAGGCATCGACGAGGCCCCGGAGGTAGTCGCTCGACGTCGTGGCAGCCGTGGCCCACACGGCGACCGGTCCTCCCCCGGCGGCCGCCGGGCGGATGGCCGGCACCGTGCCGATGACCGGGACGGCCGGCTCGAGCTCGGCGCGGAGGGCACCGAGCCCGTGCACCGAGGCGGTGTTGCAGGCCACGACGATCGCGGCCGGCTCGTGGGGCAGGGTGGCGCGCGCCGAGGCGAGGATGAGTCGCTGGACCTCCGCGGGCGTGCGGGGGCCATACGGCATGTTGTCCGGGTCCAGCGACAGCACGAGCCCGAGGTCGGGCCGCAGCGCGTGGAGGGCGTCGGCATACCCGAGGAGCCCGAGACCGCTGTCGACGAAGGCAACTCGCCTGGTCGACCTCGGCATCCCGGGATGCTCGTCTGTGTCGGGCCGCACGGACCCTGTGACGCCCACGTCAGTTCATCGACGGGTCGTCGGGGAAGTTCGCGACGTACGCGAGGCTGTCGCGCTGGCGACGGAGCACCTCACGCCACAGGCCCTCCGGCCGGGGCGTGAAGGCGTCGCGCACCTCGGCGTCGACGACGTACCAGTCGCCGCGCAGCACCTCGTTCTCGAGCTGGCCGGACTCCCACCCCGAGTAGCCGGCGAAGATCCGCAGCCCCGCCAGGTCCGCGGCGACGACGGGGGTCGGCACGTCGAGGTCGACGAGGCCGATCGAGCCGAAGAGGCGCTTGACCCCGAGCGGCTCCGGCTCGTCGCCCGGCACCGTGACGAGTCCCAGCGCCGACGACGTCGACACGGGGCCACCCTGGAAGAGGACGTGCGGAGCGGTCACGACACGCTGCCAGCCCGGCAGCACCGAGTCCACCTCGGCCGACAGTGGCTTGTTGAGCACGACGCCCTGGGCGCCGCCGTCGTCGTGGTGGAGCATGAGGATGACGGACCGATGGAACACGTCACCCCCGACGGACGGCGTCGCCACGAGGAGGCGGCCGGTGTGGAACGTCGAGCTCACGGGCCCAGCCTTCCACACCGGCGACTGCTCAGAAGCGCGCGCCCCGCTGGCCGCGGCGCTCGTCGTCGCCCCAGCGGGACACGAGACCGTCGCCGCGGTCGGTTCGACGGCCACGGTGGTCGTCGGAACGACCGCCACCGTGATGCGGACGCGATCCGCTGCGCTGGCCCTGGCGCGGACCACGCGGACCGGCAGGCCCACGACGGTGGGCCTTCGGACCGGCGATGAGGCGCTGGAACTCGTCCTCGGCGATCGCGACGCCGCTCGGGGTCGTCGCACCGGTCGCCGCGATGATCGCGTCGCCCGGCGTGGCCCGCACGGGCGAGATCTCGAGACCGGCGTCCTTGAGCTGGCGCTCCATGGTCCGACGCTGGTGCGGCAGGGCGAGGGTCACCACGGTGCCCTTGTCACCGGCGCGAGCCGTGCGGCCCGATCGGTGGAGGTAGTCCTTGTGGTCGGCCGGCGGGTCGACCTGCAGGACGACGGAGACGTCGTCGACGTGGATCCCGCGGGCGGCCACGTCGGTCGCCACGAGCACCGGGAGGGTGCCGTCACGGAACGCGCCGAGCACGCGGTTGCGCTGGCCCTGGTTGAGGCCACCGTGGAGCGCGGCCGCCATGACGCCCTGCTCGCGCAGCTGGAGCGCGATGCGGTCGGCGCCGAGCTTGGTGCGACAGAAGACGACGGTGCGGCCCTCGCGGTTGGCGACCTCGGCCGTGATGACCTTCTTGTGCTGCGGGTCGATGAGCAGGACGTGGTGGTCCATGCCCTCGACCGACGCGGTCGCGTCGTTCGTCGAGTGCGTCACCGGGTCGGTGAGGTACTTCTCGACGAGGGCATCGATGCCACGGTCGAGCGTCGCCGAGAAGAGGAGGCGCTGGCCGTCGGACGGGATCGTGTCGAGGCTCGTCGTGATCTCGGCCATGAAGCCCATCTCGGCCATGTGGTCGGCCTCGTCGAGCACGGTGATCGCGATCTCGTCCATCTCGACCGCACCGCGCTCGAGCAGGTCGTTGAGGCGACCCGGCGTGGCGATGAGGATGTCGACGCCCTTGTTGAGCGCGTTGATCTGGGTCGTGTAGCTGAGGCCACCGGCCACGAGCTTGTGGCGCAGGCCGGCGACGTGCACGAGCGGCTCGAGCGCGTCGGAGATCTGCATCGCGAGCTCGCGCGTCGGCGTCAGGATCAGGGCATGCGGCTTGCGCGGGCGACGCTTGAGGTCGGCCTCGAGCAGCCGGGCGATGAGCGGCAGACCGAAGGCGAGGGTCTTGCCCGAGCCGGTCTGGCCGCGGCCGAGGACGTCCTTGCCGAGCAGCGCATCGGGGATCGTCGCGGTCTGGATCGGGAACGGCGAGGTGATGCCCTCCCGGGCGAGGCGCTCGACGAGCCGCTCGGGTAGGCCGAGGGCGGCGAATCCGTTGTCGGCAGCGACGTCGACAGGCCCCTCCGACACGTCGGCACGGGTCGACTTCGTCCAGGTGTCGGCGTCCATGCGCTCGGCCTCGGCGTCGTCGAAGCTCACGGGAGCACGGTCGGCGAAGCGGTCCGCGCCACGGTCGTCTCGGCGCTGGAAGCCGCGGTCACCGCGGTCGTCCCGACGCTGGTACCCACCACGGTCGTCGCGGTCGCCACGGGGGCGGTCGAACGACGGGCGGTCGCCACGGGGGCGGTCGAACGACGGGCGGTCGTCCCGACGCTGGTACCCACCACGGTCGTCGCGGTCGCCACGGGGGCGGTCGAACGACGGGCGGTCGTCACGGCGCTGGAAGCCGCGGTCACCGCGGTCGTCACGGCGCTGG
>NZ_JALJRZ010000014.1 GCF_024519435.1 Terrabacter sp. Ter38 | reverse complement strand
GAGCTGGACCTACATTCCGTAGGTCCAGCTCATTCCGATGTCCTGAGACATCACATGGCGGTGGCGGTGGGATTTGAACCCACGGTGGAGTTACCCCCACACACGCTTTCGAGCTCTGGGACCCACCGTTCGCCGTGGTTCCCCAGAGTGATCGCGTGCTCAGGGGCTCCCGGGATGAACTGTCCCGACGCACGCCGGACCAGCGCGAACGAGACCGCGAATGAGACCACGATCTGAAACAGCGGAGCGCCCGCTGCGTCGAGAGTCCGCGGTCGGAGTTTCATCCACATGCCGAGTAGCGGACGTCGCTTCGCTCGGACTCAGCGCCTCGCCCGCAGTCGCTCCAAGGCGGCCCTGGCGTATGTGGCGTCTACAGCATTCGGCACTTCCGGGTCGTCGCTGTAACCGTCGACGAGCAACGGCCCGTCCAGAGTCGAGGGCGGAAGATTCTGCGCGTCGCGGCTGCTCAACCTGTCGAAGAACACGATCACGTTGTCGTAGAGGCCGGCCGCGATTGTGGCTGCGACCCTCCGGTCTCTCTTTGCGTTGAGCGTGATGTTCGCAAGCGTTGAAGGGCGGGTTATGCCCAGTCGAGCCCAGGTCGGGTCGTCCTCAGCCGAGTACCCCTGCGCTGCCATGGCGTGATCGTAACTTCGACCGGCGCCCGCCCTGCTGGAGGACGACAGCGAAGCTCGCTCGGTGATGCCGCGTTGGGCGCGGTCCTGCCGAGGAAGTCGTATCGGGACGTCCCTTGCGCGGTCAGTGCCTCAGGATGGGTGAGGCGCGCTGATGGAGTTGCCCTGGTGAAGGGTCATGCGGATGGCGTGTTTGCCTGTGCGCGGCTTCTCGGACATCAGCAGGTCGACGGCTAAAGCGCCCATCTCCTCGTGGGGTAGGGCGATGGAGCTGAGTGATGGCTGGAGCCAGCCGGCAAGGTCTGAGTGGTCGAACGACACGAGCGACACATCCTCTGGGATGCGCAGTCCTGCGGCGGCGAGGGCCTGGTAAGCGCCGAAGGCGAGGCGGTCGTTGGCGCAGATGAGGGCTGTGGGAGCCCGACCTTGGGCGAGGATCGTGGCGACTGCCTCGCGTCCGTTTTGCGGTTCCCAGTTGTCGGTCTCGCTGATGCCGGCCAGAGCCTGTCCGGCGTGGGCCAGTTCTTGTTTTACCCCGGCGAGCCGGTCATGCACGGCGGTGCCCACGCGTCCACCCCATTCGGGGCCGCCGCGGAAGTCCAGTGTTGGGCCGCCGATGTAATGGATGCCTTCGCCGTGGCCATGTTGCAACAGCGTTTGGGCCGCTGCCCGACCGGCCTCGACTTCGTCCGGGATGACCATCGGGACACGATCGTCGGGTGCGCAGCAGTTGAGCAGCACCAACGGGATCCCGCGGAGCACGTCGGGGATGGTCACGGCCTGGGTGAACATGGAGGCGTAGATGAATCCATCGACCCGGCGGTCCACGAGGTTCTGCAGCAGGCGCTCCTCGGTGTCCTTCTCGCCGAGAGTCTCGGCGATGAACATCACGGTGTCGTGCTTGCGGGCCTGATCGAGGGCTGCGCCGATGATGCGGTTGGCGTAGGGGGTGCTGGCCACGAACTCGGACACCAGCGCGATGGTGCCAGACTGCCCGGTGCGCAGGATCTGGGAAGTCACGTCTGGGCGGTAACCGAGGGCGGCGGCGGCCGAGCGCACCCGCGCCTGCGTCTCGTCGGAGATGCGCTGATCGGTGCGCCCAGTCAGGACGAACGAGGCCGCGGAACGGGAAACGCCCGCGACCTCCGCCACCTGGGCCAAGGTGACCCGACGGGCTCCCGCGCCGGACCGCGCACGGCTGGGTCTGGCTGACCTCTTCTTCGACGTCCCGGGCGTGGCCGCCTTTTCCACGGGATCAGTCGCGGCGTCTGACAAGGCATCACCCATGCGGTCCCCGTGCAAGTGGTCGCGCGCATCGGGAGCGGCATCGCTCGGGCGGTTCTGTCCGGTCACGTCGCTCGTCCTCTCGCTCCGGTGTGGCGGCGATGCCCACCCTAGTCGAACGTCGGATCCGACGCTATTTGCTGTTAGCGGGCTGGCTATATCGCGTTAGCCCTTGACAGTCTCTGACTGGCGCCCCTAGCCTCATGGGAGTCGCTAAACGCAGTTAGCACTGAGCCAACGGAGTCTTCAGATGTTCTCGAACCCTGCCTTCCGACGCAGCCGCCGCCGCACCTTGACGCGCGCCGCTGTCGTCGTTGCCGTCCTGCCGGTGGTGGCCCTGTCGGCGTGCTCCCGTGCCGGGACGAACCCAACAAGTAGCACCGCTGCCGGGAGTGAGCTCACGTTCGGCGCCCCAGCCGGCCCGCCCTCGTTGAACCCCGCCGTGGGCGACCCGGCCTACGGCGCGACCTACCAGTGGGCCTACGACCCGCTGGTCGTGATGCAGCCGGACGGCACCTTCGGACCGGGGCTCGCCGTCAAGTTCGGCTACGTCGCAGGCAGCAACAACAAGGTCTACGAGATGACGCTTCGAAACGGGGTGAAATTCAGCGATGGGGAAACTTTGGACGCGAAGGCCGTCAAGACCTACCTTGACTACCTGCGGGCACAGAAGACCGGGTCGCTGGCCCCGCTACTCGCCAACGTCAGCACCATCGACGCCACCGGTGCGATGACCGTTCGTATCACCCTCAAGAGCAGCGACCCGAGCCTGACGTTCAACTTCGCCCAGGCGTTCGGGGTCGGCAACATCGCCAGCCCCAAAGCGGTGGCCAACCCCAGCACGCTGGACAAGAGCACGGACGGGGCCGGCCCGTACATGCTCGACCCGGCCCAGACCGTCAGCGGCGACCACTACACGTTCGTGCCCAACCCGAACTACTGGAACAAGGACCGGCAGCACTGGAAGAAGGTGACGGTGCGGGTCATCGCCAACCCGTCGTCGATGATCCAGTCGATGCGCTCCGGTCAGGTCCAGGCCGCGCTCGGTGACCCCACCACGCTATCCGCGGCCAAGAGCGCCGGCCTTAACGTCATCGCTCCTCCGCAGGCCATGTCGGGGCTCAACCTGCTCGATCGCAATGGCACCATCAGCAAGCCGCTGGGCGATGTCCGGGTCCGGCAGGCGCTGAACTACGCCGTAGACCGTAAGGCCATCGCGAAGGCGCTCTACGGCGACGAGGCTCTCGCGTTGAGCCAGTACTCGCTCACTGGGCAAGCCGCCTACGACAAGGCGCTGAACGAGCGCTACCCCTACGACGTGGCCAAGGCCAAGCAGCTTCTCGCCGAGGCTGGGTATCCGAACGGGATCACGCTCGAGTCGATCGACACGACGGTGGCCGGCTTGGACAAGCTGATGCAGGCGATTTCCGGGCAGCTGTCCGCCGCGGGGGTGACGCTGAAGATCACGACGAAGCCGGGCGTCAATGACTATGTCATCGGGATGCTGTCGACCAAGTTCCCCACTGCGGTCATGGGCTACGGCCTGGCGAACATGGCAAGCCTGTACGCCGGGTTCATCAACCCGGCCGGGCCCTTCAACCCCTTCCACTACAAGGACGCCGAGCTCGACAAGCTGTACGCCCAGTACTACGCAGCCGACGAGGAGCAGGGCGCGGCGCTGCAGAAGCAGATCAACGCCCGCCTGGTCGAGCAGGCCTGGTCGGTCCCCGTGGTCGGGGCACCGCTGAGCTACTACACGACCAAGGGCATCACCGGCCTCGACGCCACCTCCGCCAACTCGGGCGTGCCATGGCTGACCGAGATCAGGCCGGCCGGCTGAGCGCGGACCGGACGGAGATCACCTGATGCTCAGACTCGTCGCACGGCGGCTCCTGTGGTCCGTGCCACTCGTCCTGGCCGCTGCCGCCGTATCCTTCATCGCTGTCGGTCTCCTCCCCGGTGATGCTGCCCGCTCGTTGCTGGGGCAAAACGCCACAGAGGAACAGCTGCAGCAGGCCCGTCACCAGCTCGGCCTGGACCTTCCACTGTGGGAGCAGTACTGGCACTGGCTGACCAACGCCCTGCAAGGCGACCTCGGCACTTCACTGATCAGCCGCACCCCGGTGGTCGACGAGCTGAACTCCAGGATCGGTGCCTCCCTCTCGCTGATCATCGGTGCCACGCTCTTGGCCGCTGTGGTCGGGATCGCCCTCGGTGTGCGCGGCGCCCGCCGTGGGCGCATCGGCCGACTGGTCGACACCGTGTCGGTGATCGGGTTGGCCGTGCCGGACTTCTGGCTCGGGCTCATCCTCGTCGTGGTGTTCGCCGTCGAACTGCAGCTGTTCCCCCCGAACGGCTACGTGGATCCGCTCGAAGACCCGATCGGGTGGGCCAGCTCCCTCGTCCTGCCCGTTATCACCCTTGCGGTTCCGGCCGTCGCGATCATCGCCAAACAGACCCGCGACGCCGTCGCCACGGCACTGGATCGCCCCTTCGTGCGGACCCTGCGAGCGGCCGGCATCTCCGACCGTTCGATCCTCTTCCGTCACGCACTGCGCAACGCCGCGATCCCGATCCTCACCGTCGTCGGGCTGGTGTTCGTCGGTGCCCTGAGCGGCACGGTCGCAGTGGAGTTCATCTTCGCCATCCCAGGTCTGGGCAGCACCGCCGTGCAGGCCACCGCTGCCCATGACTTCCCCCTCATCCAAGGAGTCGTCGTGTACTTCACCCTCATCGTCATCGTGGTGAACCTCGCCGTGGACCTGGCGTACGGCTACTTCAACCCCAGGGTGCGTCTGACATGACCGAGAACTCAGTCCTCAGCGAGCCAATCGCAACGCTCGTAGTGTCCGAGACGTCCGACACGCCGCACGTGACCACGGCACGACCCCACTGGGCGCGTTCGCTGCTTCGCCAGCCACGCGGGTTCACCGCGGTGACGTACCTCGCCCTGTTGGTCCTCGCGGGCCTGCTCGCCTCGAGCATCGCGCCGTTCCCGCCGGACCAGCAGAGCCTGGCAGAAGTCCTTCAGGGGCCCTCGAGCAGCCACCTTCTCGGCACCGACACCCTTGGGCGGGACGTGCTGAGCCGGCTCCTGTACGGCATCATGCCCTCGCTGCAGAACTCACTCATCGCGCTCGTCGTCTTCCTCGTCCTCGGCATCCCGGTCGGGATCATCGCCGGCTACCGCGGCGGCAGGTTCGACGCGATCGTGGGGCGAGTGACCGAACTGATGCTGGCCGTTCCCCCGATCATCCTCGTGCTGGTCGTGCTCGGTGTGTTCTCCTCCAGCCCGCCGGCAGCGATGGTCACCCTCGCAGTTTTGGCCGCACCGGGTCTCGTGCGGGTCGTTCGCGGGGCCACGCTCGCGGTTCGTGAGGAGCTGTTCGTCACCGCTGCCAAGGTGGCCGGGGTCCGCCCCGCCCGCATCATGGCGACCCACGTCCTGCGCCGCGTTCTGGGCCCGATCCTGGCTCAGGCCACCGTCTTCGCCGGGGTGACCCTGGCCGTGCAGGCCGCCCTCGCGTTCCTGGGTCTGCTCAGCTCCGACGCCCCTACTTGGGGCGGGATGATCGGCGAGGCCTCGACGGTCATCACTGAGACATCGTGGCTGTTGATCCCCCCGGGGGTCATCCTGGCCGTGACCGTCCTGGCCCTCGGGCTGCTCGGAGACACCATCAGGGACCTCACCTCCGGGGAAGCCGCTAACTCCGCTCGGCCAGGCCGCCGCTCACGCAGGGCTGCCGCGGCCCGGGCCGGCACACAGGCTGAGTCCAGGGAGGCGCTGGCGCAGGACACGAGGTCGTCGCGGGCGCCCGCGGACGAGGGAAGTCTCGGTGCGGGGAGCGATGCGTTGCTCGAGGTGCGGCACCTGGCTGTCACTACCGCCGGGTCGCAGCCGATCACGCTGGTCGACGACGCCACCTTCGTCATCCACCCCGGTGAGGTCGTCGGTGTCGTCGGAGAGTCCGGCTGTGGCAAGAGCGTCACCGCCTTGGCCGTGCTGGGTCTGCTGCCGGAGGGGCTGTCCGCGTCCGCGGGGCAGGTGATCTTCCACGGGACTGACCTGGTTGCCGGTGGGTCGGCCGCCTACCGCCCCGTCCGCGGCTCGGGCATGGGGTACGTCGCTCAAGACGCGCTCGGGAGCCTGGACCCGAGCCACACCATCGGCAGTCAGCTGATGGAAGTCATCGCCGTCCACGAGGACACCTCGAAAGCCCAGCGGCGGGCCCGGGCGATCGAGCTGCTCGAGCAGGTGAAGATCCCGGATCCGGAGCGGGTGCTGCGCATGTACCCGCATGAGATTTCCGGCGGCATGGCCCAACGCGTGAACATCGCCATCGCACTGGCCGGCCGGCCGCAGCTGCTGGTGGCCGACGAACCCACCACCGCCTTGGACGTGACCGTGCAGGGCGAGATCCTGCGGTTGCTGCGCGACCTGCAGCAGAGCACCCAGATGGCCGTGCTGCTGATCACCCACGACTGGGGTGTGATCGCCGGCATCGCGGACCGGGCGGTTGTCATGTACGCCGGTGAGGTCGTCGAACGGGCCGACGTGCAGACCCTCTTCACCCATCCCCGGTTCCCGTATACGGCAGCGCTGCTCGCCGCTGAGCCGAGCCTGGCCGCCGAAAGCTCACGCCTGCCGACCCTGCCGGGCAGGGTCCCACCGCCCGGGTCTTGGCCAACCGGATGCCGGTTCGCGAGCCGGTGCGCCTTCGCCCGCGATCAATGCACGCAGGGCCCCATCCCCCTCCTGGCCGTATCGGGCCAGTCGGACACCCGCTGCATCCGCATCGAAGAGCTTGTCAGCGAAGGAGCGATGCCGCGATGAGCACCATGGACTCCACCGACACCCCTGCCGTCGACGACACGACCATGCCCGTCCTGGAGGTGGGCAACCTTCGGGTCGGGTTCCGCCGCCGCCGCGCCGAGAACACGTTCTGGGCCCTGGACGATGTCAGCCTCACCGTGCTCCAAGGCCGCACCATGGGCCTCATCGGCGAGTCGGGCTCCGGCAAGTCGACCCTCGCCAACGCCGTCCTCGGGCTGGTCCCGGTCCAGTCCGGCACCGTCCAGCTCGACGGCAAGGACATCACCATCCTGACTGGAGCACCACGCCGGTCCCTCGGCCGGACCTTACAGGCAGTGTTCCAGGACCCGAATAGCTCCCTGAACCCCTCGTGGACCATCGGGCGGAGCCTGGCCGAACCGATGCGCGCCCAGGGCGTGCGGTCCAAGACTGAGATCCGGACACGCACCGCGCAGATGCTCGAGGATGTCGGTCTGAGCCCCGATGCGGCCGACCGGCTGCCCGGCCAGTTCTCCGGAGGACAGCGTCAACGCATCTCGATCGCCCGGGCCCTGATGACTTCACCCCGGCTCGTCATCTGCGACGAGTCCGTGAGCGCCCTGGACCTGTCCGTGCAGGCGCAGATCCTGAACCTGCTCAGCGACCTGCAGGACGAGCACGGGGTTAGCTACCTGTTCATCTCGCACGACATGTCCGTCGTGCGGCACGTCTGCCACGACGTCACCGTCCTCTACCGGGGCCAGGTCATGGAGGTCGGTCCCACCCGCCTGGTCACCGCGCATCCAGCCCACCCGTACACGCACGAGTTGCTGCTTTCCGCGCCCGTCGCCGACCCCACGATCCAACGCGCACGGCAACAGCAGCGCCAAATCGTCCACGAGGCCAAGCTGGCCCAGGCAGCCACGTCCGCGGAGGCTGACGTGGGCCACGACAGCTGTCCCTTCGTCTCGCGCTGTCCCGTCGCCCGCGACATCTGCAGTCGGCAACGTCCCGCGCTCCGGCCGCTGCCCGACGGGCGGTCCGTGGCGTGCCACCGCTACCCCGAATGGCGAAGCGAACTGCCCGACACCACCCTCCCGGGTCCTTCCCCGACCGAGGCGCACAGCCCTGATGTGACGCCCCCCGATCCCGGGACAGAGCCTCACCCTGGAGCCGTGGGCCTTCGCGTTGACCCGGCGCGGTGAGACCTGTCGAAGGGCCAGTCTGCGCCGAACCGAGCATCCCAAAACCGATCCTCCCAGGAGTGTCATGACCGTTACCGAGTACGAGGGACACGTCGCCGCAGGTTTCGGCCTCGTCGCCGACGCGTTCGCCGCCAACTTCGACCAGCGCGGCGACACCGGCGCCGCCTGCGCGGTGTACGTCGCCGGGGAACTGCTGGTTGACCTCTGGGCCGGTACCACCGACCGCAGAGGTAACACCGACCGCACCCCGTTCACGCACGACACCCGTAGCGTGCTGTTCTCGGTCAGCAAGGGGGTCACCACGATCTGCCTGCTCATGGCGGCCGAAGCAGGCCACCTCGAGCTCGACTACCCGGTCGCGCACTACTGGCCGGAGTTCGCCGCCAACGGCAAGGACACGATCACCGTCCGGCAGGTCCTCGCCCACCAGGCCGGTTTGATCGCCCCCGCGGAGCCGCTCACCGCGCAGCAGGTCCGCGACTGGACCCCCGTGACACAGGCGCTGGAGAAGCAGGCGCCGCTGTGGGCACCCGGCACCGCATACGCCTACCACGCCATGACGGTGGGATGGCTCGCCGGGGAGGTGCTGCGCCGGGCCAGCGGATCGCGGCCCAGCCAGTGGCTACGCGAGAAGATCGCAGAACCCCTCGGCCTGCATGCGAGCTTCGGAGCCCACCTGGATGACCCGGACCTGGCGCTGATCGGAGAGCCCCTGCCCACCGCGCCCGGCGCACCGCCCGTGATCGACGCTGTCGACTCGGCGATGCTCGACCGGGTGATGGGCCTGGGCGCCTTTAACGGGTTGGACCTGTTCAACGCCGTGAACCGCGCGGAGTGGCTCGAGCCGGAGATCCCCGCCGGCAACCTCGTGACCACCGCCCATGACTTGGCCAAGCTCTACGCCGCAACCGTCGGCGAGGTGGACGGGGTGCGGCTGCTGCAGCCCGGCACCGTCCGCGACGCCCGGCTCCCACTCTCGGTCGGCGCACCGTACGTCGGTGTGGACGAGGGGAACCGGTGGGGAACTGGCTTCATGATCGACTCCCCCCGCCGGGGCATGACGGGCGCCGGAAGCTTCGGCCACGACGGCGCCGGTGGCCAGCTGGGGTTCGCCAACCTGGAGCAGCAGCTCTCCTTCGGGTACCAAACCCTTCGCCCCGGCGGCGTACCGGACGACCGCGCCGAAGCGCTCTGCCGTGCCCTGCGCGCCTGCCTGTAACCAGCGTTCAACTCCGTAGCGCAGCGTCCAACAGTTCGCGTGCCTACCGACACAAAGTAAAGGACACACCACCATGCCTCTCGACCCGTTCCTCGAGCCGCTCGTCGCCAACCTCCCGCCCGTCCCCGAGCAGATCGATGACTTCCCCGCCTTCCGCGCCCAGGACGCCGCAGGCGCCGCTGTGATGGTCGAGCAGTTCACCGAGCCCGGTCCGCCGGTGCGGTCCCGTCGCACCGTGACCATCCCCGTCGACGGCGGGACCATCGACCTCAAGATCTTTCACCCCGAAGGCGACGGGCCGCACCCGGCTCACCTCTACATCCACGGCGGAGGCTGGATCGCGGGCACCATCCACACCCCGTACATCGACATCACCTGCCAGGAACGCTGCGCCGGCGCGGACTGCGTCGTGGTGGCCGTCGAGTACCGCAAAGCCCCGGAACACCAGTTTCCCACCGGGCTCAACGACTGCCAGGCGGCGCTGATGTGGATGTTCGATCACGCCGACGAGCTCGGGATCCAGGTCGATCGGGTCAGCGTCGGTGGCGGATCCGCCGGCGCCAACCTCGCGGCCGCCCTGTGCCTCAAACTGCGAGACGAAAACGGCCCCAAGCTGGCTCTACAGCTGCTCGAGGTCCCTGCCCTCGACCTCACCCTCGCCAGCCCATCGATGCACCGGAACGCCACCGGATACGGCCTCGACCTGACCACCATCGAACAACTGCTGCCGTACTACCTGCCAGCCCCCGAGGACGCCACCCACCCCTACGTCTCGCCGCTTTTGGCCAGCGATCTATCCGGTCTGCCGCCGGCGTACATCATGTCCGCCGAGTACGACCCGCTCTGCGATGACGGCCAGCGGTACGCCGACCGGCTCAACGCGGCCGGGGTCAAGGCGACGTACTCGCTGCAGGAAGGGCACATCCACGTCTCGTCCGCGCTCACAAAGGTGATGCCTTCCGCCCGTGACTGGCGCACCGAGATGATCGCCGCACTGAACAACGCGAACGCCGGTTTGTCCCAGTAGTGCAGGCGGTGATCAGACGCCCCAGGCGGTCATGCCTCTGCCGAGTCAGTGCCTGCCTGGGGCCCAGGTGTGGGGGCCGGGTTTTCTTCGCTCTTGCTCAGCTGGCGCCGCGCGTCTAAGGAAACGCCGAGGAGGGGGTCGAGCTGCCGCGGGGAGAGTCGACGGGGAAATCTGGCGACGTCGGCGATTACGTCCGATAACAGTTCGATCTGGCCGAGCAGCTGATTGTCGACGAGCTCCCCACCGCACTCGGGTGGGAAACGCAGGTACCGGATTTGTCCGTAGGGCGACAACCACAGGACCATCGACGCGGCAAAGCCGACCCACCACATCAGAAGTTGGGTCACGAGAACATCCTCTATTGCCGCCGTGAGCTACTCGAGAAGTGGCACGTCGAGGTCGTATGCCAAGACGACAGCTAGCGTGCATCCCACGATGGGATTCACTGCAGTAAAGCTCGGGAGGCGTTTCGCTTTACGGGAATGACATGGCGTTCTGCGACTGGCCAGCCGACGGGCTCTCTGGCCCGGAGACGAAGGTGCTGGACATCCGCACCCAAGCGACGATTCTCGCCGTCCCCGCCTGCGGGGGCAGCCTGGGCCCGAGCGGCCTCGCGTGGGAGGACACCAACAGTGGTTTGCTCAAGGTGTCGCCCCTCCCGGACCAGCACTTGAAGCCCCGACATGAAGGAAATCCATTCGCGTCGGCTTCCTTCGATGCCAATGTCGGAGCGAGCAAGCCCTGGCAGGGCGAGTGGGTATTCACGGAACCACTCACGGTGTGCTCCGCGGACATTCGGAACGGTACCGGGTCCATCGTCCGGACCCTCCCGTGCGACGACCGGTACACAAAGTTGGGAGAAGCCGTCATAGCCTGGGACGGAAAAGACTCCACCGGAAGGACCGTTCCAAGCGCCAGCTACACCTGGACTCTGACCGCCGGTGACGCGGACGGCGCCGCCGTAGACACAGACGGCACCTCAGCCCTGTCATCGGGCAAAATCTCGGTCAAAGGGGTAGATCCACTTTCCCTGACTGCGACGCCGACGCCTACCATCACCGGAACCGCGAAGGTGGGCTACCGGCTGATGGCCAACCCCGGCACCTGGGGCCCGGCCCCGGTGACTCTGTCCTACCAGTGGTACCGCTCGGGCGTGGCCATCACCGGAGCAACCGGGTCCAGCTATCTGCTGACCGCCAGCGACCGGACCAAGGCGATGACTGTCAAGGTGACCGGGTCGAAAGCCGGATACACCACCGTCGCCCGGACCTCGGCCGCCACGACCGCTGTCGCGACCGGCACTCTGACTGCGACGCCGACGCCTACCATCACCGGAACCGCGAAGGTGGGCTACCGGCTGACGGCCAACCCCGGCACCTGTGGCCCGGCCCCGGTGACTCTGTCCTACCAGTGGTACCGCTCGGGCGTGGCCATCACCGGAGCAACCGGGTCCAGCAATCTGCTGACCGCCAGCGACCGGACCAAGGCGATGACCGTCAAGGTGACCGGGTCGAAAGCCGGATACACCACCGTCGCCCGGGCCTCGGCCGCCACGACCAGCGTCCAGTAGACGAGGCCATGCTTGGGCGCAGTGCGTCCCTCTCGGTGACCCTCCCGAGATACGAACGTCAACGTCCGGTCTTGCCGCGCTCAGGACGTGGCGCGTCAGCTATCGAGAGGCCTACTTCCGTCAACCGGGTCGAAGTTTGCCAGGAAGCGCTCGACCACAGACCGGTCGTTTGCCCATAGTCCGTCGTGGCGTAGGGACTTGGTGACATCGACGTGCAGGGTCGTGACCTCGCGATCAAGCTCCGCTACGAGTCGGGAGGAGAAGGCGGCCGGGTGAAGGTCCCAGTCGAGTACGCCTTCGCCCATGCGCGCGGTCCGGCCGTAGATGTAGGCGGGCTCGAACGACCGGTAGAACCGCCACAGCTGCGGCATCCATCCGGAGGTCTGCACGGCGAACCCATGCAAGACGTAGTCGGGGTTCGGCGCCTTCTCCGGGAGGGAGCTGGTGTAGACGATCTCCTCCGCGCCCGAGGGCCCCGGCCGTGCAGGCGCGGGCGGCTGTCGGCGGAAGGGAACGGACGTCGTCTCATTCGGCTGCTGCAACGCTGGCCTCTTTCGTCTCTGAATCGGCGTGCAACGAGCGTAGGGCTCGGCGGCGGCGACGCCCTGTCATGCCGCTGGGCGGGGATCAGCGTCGCTGCTGTCGCAGGCCGATTCCACCGGCGGCCGCCACCGCGACCCCAAGCGCGAGTACTACGTAACCTGGCCCCGGGGCGGGGATCATGATTACGCCGACGACGATCAGAACGAGACCGGCGACGAGCAGTGCCTGCAGCATGACGGCACCTTCTCACGTCCCAGTGAGAAAGTCCGGACATGCCGCTCCGCGGGCGACAGCGACCGGCCACCATGCCATTCTCCGCGTGCTTCGCGGCCATAGGGGCAAGGGACTGACAAGATTCATCGAGTGAGGTGGCGCAAGAGCAAGACGGCGAAATGGGTTGCGGAGGAGCTCGAAGGTCCCCTTCGAGCTTGGCTCAACGAGGGAAACGATCAAGCGCAGCGAGCCTTGCAGTTCAACCGTGCCTGGGGCATCGAGGATGCCGACACCTTCTCCTTCGATCAGGACAAGGAGCGGCTCACGTTCACCTTCCCCGACCGCGTCGTCGACACGCCGTTCCAGTTCTTGGGCAGCTACAACTCGAACTCAGGCACGTGGATGTGGGCGTGGGCCATCGACAGCATCGAACCGCGACTCAAGATCGACTCTCTAGCCCTGCGTGAAGTGGGCGAGCTTCGCAACTCTCCGCTGCTGACGGAGCGAATCGTGGAGGTCTCTCGCGAGGATGCCGATTGTCTCGCACTGCTCGCTGTTCGCCGGAGCCGCTTCGATGCGATCTACAAAGCCCCCGATGGACCGCAGGTCTCCTATCTCAGTTTCGGATCGCCGATTCTGCCTTGATCTTGGCTCGTCCGACTTTGCCGCCGTCAGTCCTGACCAAACCGTTGCTGGGCAGCTTGACGCGAGATGTTTAGCGCAGCACCGATCACGGTCCATGAGTCGCCCGCTGCACGGGCCGCACGAACCGCCTCCCGCAACTCCTGCTCGGCGTCCGCCAACTGAATCCTGGCGGCGATGATGCGGCGGAAAGACGCGGCATCGCGGGCCGGGTGAGTCGACGGGTCGAGCTGATCCAAACCGGTGCGGTCGTGGTTGGTCTTCAGGGTTGCCATGTCATTCACCTCATCTCAGATAGTCGAAGAACTTGGGTCGTAGCCGGTCGGCGTGGATGATCCGGGTGGGTTCTCCGGCTGGAACGGCGACAAGCTCGAGCATCCGACCGTGTTGGTCCAGGCCGATCACTAGAAGACGGTCCTCGCCGCCGTACTCGTACTCGACTAGCCGGATGGCGTTGGTCCATGCATGTCCGATGGCGGCTTCGTCGATCCCGTGCTTCAGGGCCGACTCCGTCACCTCCACAGCGTCAAGGATAGGTTGACGCGCCACGACATGTCAAGCATGGCTTGACGCACGGACACCCCACGATGGGCACAGTTCCGGACGTTGCGTGGAAGGGCAGGCTCGGGCCACGCTCGTGGATGAGCACCTACGAGAACGTTCTAGTCCCGATCCCGCTGCCACCCGAGTCCGACTCGCTCAGGCGCGCAACCGCTGCGTACCTGGCCCGGTTCAAGGGCCAGTCGCGTGTTCATACCGAATCGGATCTTCGCGCGTACCTGACGTGGTGCGGCAGCCACAGCCTGGACCCGCTCACTGCGCAACGACCCCACCTCGAGCTCTACATCCGCTGGATGCAGGAAGCCCGCCGCTATAAGCCCTCAACCGTGAGTCGGCGCATCGCCGTCGTCGCCGGGTTCTACCGCACCTGTGTCATCGACGAGGTCTTGGCGCACTCTCCGGCCGAGCACGTCCGGCGTCCGAACGTGCCCGCCGAGTCACCCACGCTCGGGCTGACCCATCTGCAGTTCGAAGCGATGCTCGCGACCGCCCGTGCGTCAGCGAACTGCAACGACTTCGCCCTGGTCGCGATGCTCGGGCTTCTCGGGCTGCGGATCTTCGAAGCCTGTGGAGCCGACGTCGAGGACCTTGGCGAGGAACACGGCCACCGGGTCCTGCGCGTCACCGGCAAAGGCGGCAAGGTCGTCCTGACGCCGCTGCCGCCGGCAGTGGCCCGCGCCATCGATCGCGCTGTCGATGGACGCGCCTCGGGCCCGATCCTGCGGACCGGCCGCGGCACCCGGATGGACCGGCACTGTGCCACTCGACGCCTGCACCACCTCGCCACGATCGGCGGTGTGCACGCCGCACGGATGCACCCGCACATGCTGCGCCACACGTTCGTCACGACCATGCTCGACGCCGGCGTTGACCTCCGCGACGTCCAGATCGCCGCCCGGCACGCCGACCCGCGCACCACCATGCGTTACGACCGGGCCCGGAAGAACCTCGATCGTCACCCCAACTACATCCTCGCCGCCTACATGGCCTCAGGGACGTGAGCCAGCGCCCGGCTCCGGGCAACATCGGATTCTCGGCGCACTAGCCTGAAGAAATGACGGCGAAGTCAGAACGTCAGGCAGCGCGCCAGACCATCGCCGCCTACCACCAGGAGCAACTGGGTCAGCTGCTCACACACGTCAGCGACGCGCTCGAGGACTTCCACGCCGGTCAGCTCGATGCGTTCGGCGTCGACCGGGCCCTCTTCCAGTACTCCAGTGCAGCCAAGGAGCTATGGAAGTTCTGCAACCTCGACGACGTCGAGTTCGCCGCCAGCCTCGTGCACCAATCCAGCCCTATCGACTGGTGGCAGCACGGCGCCCTCAAGCACCCCTGACCATTCAGCACGGGCTTCCGCCACGGCGTCGCGACGTCCGGAAATGCCGCCCGGCAGACGTTCAGGACGTGCCGCCCGGAGGATGCAGGCACTGGCCACGCTGGCGTCAGGCGCACAGAACCATGACGAAGCGCTATGAATGGGTCGCAAGTGCTGCCCCTTGGCCTTTTGGGGCATCCATTCGAGACCGTGCTCCGCCTGCGTCCGGCGAGAAAGAGGGGCTGATGACCATGACCGCGAAGAAGCCGCGCAGCAAGCAGCTCAACCTGCGCGTGACGTTCGAGGCCGAGGAGTTCCTGCAGGCCGTCGCCCGGGAGCGGGGCCTGATGGGTGGTCCGGGGCTGCGCCCGGACCAGCCGAACGTCTCGGCGGCCGTGCGCTTCCTGATGGGCAAGGCCGACGAGCGCTACAAGCCGCTGGACCTCACGCTCGACTGGGATCGCTCCGGTGGTGACGCATGAGCGCGGCCGCGCGCGGACGGTCCACATCTGGCCCGACCTCAACTCAGCGCGTGCAGGCCTTCGCCTTCAACCCATCCCGTCTGCGACGACCTTCCGATACGGGGATGCCCGCGGGACGCCTGCAAGGACGCACGGACACGCTGCGGATGGGTCCTCCGCCCAATTAAGAGTCTCCTAGCGCCCTGACGGCTGTTGCCGTGCCCTGAGCTTGCGTGGCGACCTCCACACAAGAGTGCGGCGTGCCCGCGAAGGGCGGTCTCCACTTCGCATAACCTTCCCGGGACTTCACGGGAGCGGCCCCGCGCTCAGGCGCCGGTGATTTGCCGGCTGACGACCGCGCCCATGACGTCCACGACGAGGTCACGGCCGGCGCCGGCGAGACCGTCGCGGAGCTTGACCCAGCGGCTGCGCTCGGCGTCGTCGGTAGATTCTCGATGCGCTCGTCGACGACCGCGATGGCGCGCTCGGCCAGCGACTCAGCGCTGGGCCACTGGCCGGTGGCTCGCCGAGCGGCCGAGGTGCACGCCGCGACGACCCCTGAGACGCGGAGGTCAGCACGGTCGTCCCAGCCGACGTCGAGGAAGTCCTCCTCCAGCGCCTCGAGGGCCTTCATCACATGCTGCCGGTCAATCCCGGTGCGCGCGGCGATTTCCGAGTCACTCACTGGCGGTCGCGATTCCTCAAGGAGGGCGACAGCGGCTTCAAGGACGGGCATATCGCGGCTAAACCACGTGTCATCGAGCATGTTCGTGATCGTGCCGCATTTGGCTGCCCAAATGCTCTAAGGGTGTGAGACACCCCGTGAGAATGCCTCTCACGCAGGGGGTCGCCAGCGTGGCGTAAACACGCGCATCTGCCGCGCGGAGGTCGTTGGTCCGACCACGCCGCGGTCCCGCTGGGCATACTTGGCCGGTACCGCGTATTGGAGCCAGTCCTTGGCTCTGCCCGACCACCCGCGATGTCCGCAGGAGACGCATTGACGGAAAATGACGGCTCTCGGGCTCAGCTCTGCGATGGCGAGCGGGACTCGGACGACTTGGTGCCGCTTCCCGGGATCTCAGTGGCGAGATGGTCGAGTCTGCGTATTCCGGCGGGCGCCCTTGTCATAAGCATCGGCACTGACGGTGCCCCTTCCATGGAAGTCAAGCGCGTTGAGACACACATACCGATGTGGATCCACTGGCTCGAGATCTGCCAGCGCCACGTGAAGGCGGCGACCAACGCCCGCGAGAAGTCCTTGGCTTCCCGCCGTTCGGGTGACCGCAAAGCCCTGAGCGACTCTATGCATGACGAGTTCCAGTCCAGCGTGCAGGCGCTCAGCGCGGCCGCCTTCGCCATGGAGGCCTTTCGCAACGCGTTGGATGATCTTGGAATCGTAGATGCAGACACGAAGGCACGTTGGCGATCCCAGCGCGCCTCGGCCGCCACCAAGGTCATCGACACAGCACTAGCGGCCGGGGATGTTTCTCGCGCGGACCTTGCCCCGGAATCGGTAGCCACGATCTTCAAGTACCGCAACAGCGCGGTGCACCCGAAGGTGGAGTTTCGCGAGCCTCAACTCCACCCAGTGCTCAAAATGGCGGTCGATCAATCGCTCATCATCTACGGGTTGGAGAACGGAAGGAACGCGCTGAGCGTTGCCGCCTCCGTTGTGGCCTTCACCGTCCTTGACGCTCACGCGGTTGATGACGAGAGCGCACGCTCGTTCGCCGCCTGGAGGACGATGCTGAGGGACTTCGCCACCGAACACGACTTGACACCGAACCCGGAGTCACGCCTTCACGCTCTCTTCGCAACCGATGGTGATCATGCCTCCCCGAGCCCCAAGACGGCTGCAGACTGAAGCGCCAGCGACACTCCGCGGCCTTCGAGATCAAGGAAATGCGTGTGCGGGGCGAGCCCTGCTCTCCGCAGATGCCGCGCTGAGATGGTCATGTTTGTCCGACTGTGCCGCTGTGGTTGGGACGGCTTTGCCACCAGGCGACGGCAGATCAGACGTCCGGAAATGCCGCCGAGTGCGCATCAGCGCCTCTACTGATCGGGCTCACCAAGGTGAAGCACCTCGTCGCGCACTCGGCGTGACTCCTCAGCGGCGGCCCAAGCGACCGAGTACTCGATCCCTCTCCACAAGAAACGGCCGGCGGACCAGTCCAGCACCTCCCTTGCGACGTGCTCAGGCTGATCAACCCAGTCGTCGAGCATGTCATCGTCGTCCATCAGAACGAATCCCGCGGACACCTCTTCCTGTGGCCCCCAGCGGCGCCACCAAAGGTGACCACCCATCCTCGTAGCGACAACCCACGGCCGGACATAGACCCATCCTCGCCGCCGATCATCGTCGGTAAGACGGCCAGCCCGCTCACGAAAGGGGTCCAGCTGCGGATCACGAGAGTCGTCGAACGAAGGACGCCACGGCACGGCGTTATCGTCGCAGAATCAGCGGGCTGTTGAGCGCGTTGGGAAGGCTTCCGGCGCGTCCGGTCATGCCGCGATCAGGGCCACTCCGACTTGCCGTGCGGCGCCGACAGATGGGACCCACGCGGCGCCTACTGCGGTCAAGTTTCACTCATGAGCCATGGAGTGCCGGTCCATCGCAGAACACCTCGAGGGGGCGACGACGAAGCGTCCAGCCACGACTCCGACCAGCCCCTGCCATCCGCCTGCCACCCCTCGACTGTCCGGCTGATCGAGGCGGCGTCGGAGCGGGCATGCACGACACCGCCCGCCGCGGCGGTCAGAACCCACCGATCAAGGACGTCGAGCAGATCGGCTGAGCCGCTGTCGCAGGCATCGCATCCGCAGTCCGGCACGGTGTCCAGGTGCACCGTCGCCTGTCCAGCAGCGTCCACGCCGACATCGACGCCGAAGGGCCGCCCGTCCACCAGCGTCGAAGCCAAGTGCAACCTGAGGCCGTCAAGGGCAGCCGGGTCTACCTGCCGGCCCCGCCACCAGAACTCCGGGTCGCGGACGCCGCCCATCCACGGACCCTCCCTGGCATCGGTCACTTGCGCGACCCCATGCCGGGTCAGCACCTGACACCATGCGTCCACGCGAGCATCCAGGATCTGGTACTTGCCAGGATCCAGACATCTGGAGTACTCCTCCTCCATCGGGCTCCGATCCGGATGTGGATCATCCCAGCCCGGGGTGGCAGCACCGGTCACCCTGAACGCCTGGTCGACGTCACGGACGAGCGCGTTCATCCACGACGGAAGTCCGGCGGTACTCGGGTCCATCACTTCGGCATCATCCGCGGGCCGCCAGGGAGCGCGCAACGGCTTTGTCGTGGGGTGGCCACTCCGACGAGGCGCGAACATCCGGTCAACGTCTTTCTATGCCGCTCTTCGAGCGACGTGCCGAGAAGCTGAAGTCGTGAACTGTGGGCCCAACCGATGTACGTTCCGCGTACGGGGTGGAGCAATCACATCTGCGGGCGAAGCCGCCAAGCCCCTCGAATGTCTATCCGTGACGCGTCGGAACGGGGTGGATGGGTTGGCGACAAACACTGCGAAGGGGGCCGCCACCTTATGCGTTGCGGCGGCCCTGGCTGGATGTTCGGGTACCAGCGGTGGGTTCACTGATGTGCCGTCCGCTGTCCTCAGCTGGGCTCCCGGAGTGCCGGACGACCTCGCACGCGTCGGCGTGGCCATGTCACCGACCGCAAAGGGACCGGCACAGGTCGCCGCGGGGTGGGATTCGCAACCAGGTCGACTAAGGGTCACTACGTGGGGCAGTTCCGGTTGCCCGAACCTGCCCGATGTGGTCGAGGCGCAGGACGGCCGCATCGAGGTCACAACCGTCGAGTACCACCCGCAAGGCGGCGGATGCACCGCAGACGCCAGTCCGACTACAAGCGTTGCACGAGTGCCGCCTGGGGTCGACACCCCGAGCCGCGTCACGGTCGTCATAGACGGGACAGCGCTGGTTATCACGAAGGCTCAGTAGCGCTGGCCCGGAGGAGCGAAGCCACGTCCGCATTTGCCGCTGCCCGCGCGATCGTGCCGATGAGCGCGAGTCCAGTCTCGGTGTCGTCGAACTTCCCGGCGGCCCGCGTTGGATGGCAGTATCTCGGCTGGCGAAGGGGTTGCCTGAGCCATGTGGTCACTCGTTCGTAGTGGGTGTGTATGCGGTTCGGCTGGCGTTGACGATGCGCCAGTTCTGCTCCCCGCTGGTGAGGTTGTTGTTCAGTCGGCAAGCTCGACGATGGCGGTGGCGGATTCTGGGAGGTCGGCGAGCACGCGTGCGGCGGGGTCGTCGAGGCGTCCGAGGCGGACGAGGCGGACGAGGCGGACGAGGCCGGCGGCGTGGTGCTGGTTGCCGTAGAACAGCGCCATGTTGTCCCACGTCGCGTAGTGCGCGATGTCTCCGGGCTGTGCCGTGGTGCTGGCCGGCTCACCGGCCAGGTCCAGCGGCCGGGGCAGATCGGCGACCCGCTCGCGACCGTGGAAGTCGGCCAGCTCCACGGTGAGGGGCAGCAACGCGGCGAAGTCGCGCGCCGCTGCCCCCTCGCCGAGAGTGCCGGTCAGCTCGGCACCGTTGACCGTGAGCTGGATCCGCATGACGGTGTTCCGCCTCAGGCCCCAGTCGCCAGGTTGTCGCCGCTATTGGGCAGAAGGGCGCCGTGAACGGGCGGAACCGGCGGGATGGGTGTGCGTGGGTGGCCCAACCGGGCACCGGTTGCCCCGTGGCGGCGGCCCCAGCTGACGGAGCGGTCGGGGCTCACAGGGCTGACGGAGCGGCGGGACGGCAGTGCGTGAGCCGGGCGCCATGTGCTACATCAGTGGCGACAGCGGGAGTGGTCGCCCAGACGTAGCGCCGCCCAGGCCCCACCTGCGGTGGCGGGAACTGGGCGGCAGCCGTAACGAACGGGTCTTGCACCTGCCTCAGTGGTGCATGTGCATCCCGGCCTCACTTTCGACCCGCTGGCTGGGCATCCGCAGGTACGCGAACACGGCCACGATGACGGCGATGCCGGCTGCGAAGAGGAAGCCGCGGTCGAAGCCGGCGACGACACCGCTGGCGTTGGTCAGGCTGCCGGCGGTACTCGCGACGGCAGACAGGACGGCCACACCGAGAGCGGCACCGACCTCGTGGCCGGTCATGAGGAACCCCGAGGCCATCCCGGCGTGCTGCGGCGGGATGCCGGCCATGGCGGTGACGGACACGGGGGCGAAGACCATGCCGACGCCGAGTCCGATGGTGGCCAGCCCGGGCAGGACCCCGGTGACGAAGGCGGACCCGGCGGACGCCTGGGCGAGCAGCACCGCTCCGGCGGCGACTATGACCAGACCGACGGCGGCAATGGTGCGTGGGGTGCCGTGGGCCATGGCGTGCTTGGCGACGACGGTGCCGACGGTGATGACCAGGGCGAACGGGACGAACGCGACCCCGGCGCGGATGGCGGAGTACCCCATGACGGTCTGGATGAAGATGGACGCGAGGAAGACGGTCCCGACCAGGATGCCGGTTACGGCGAGCATGACGGTGGTGCCGGAGACGAGGGACCGTACCTTCCACGTGTGCGGCGGAACGAGCGGGTTCGAGGCCGTGCCCTCGCGGACCTTGAACGCTAGGGCGAGGACTGCCGAGACGGTGAACGCGGCGAGCACGCGAGCGGAGAGCCAGCCGTGCCGCTCGGTGGCACCCAGCCCGTACACGAGGGCGGCGAGGCTGGCGATGACGGTGGTGGCACCAGCGACGTCGAACTGCTTGCAGGTGACGGCGGGCGTGGTGGCGGCGGGGATGACCTTGAGCCCGGCGAGGAGGGCTACTGCGCCGATGGGGGCGTTGATGAAGAAGATGGCCTGCCAGCCGGCCCAGGTGGTGAGGGCTCCGCCGAGCAGGACGCCGGCCGCGACGCCGAGGGACCCCACGGCACCCCACAGGGTCAGGCCGAGGCGGCGCTGCGCGCCGGAGTATGTGGTCATGATGATGGACAAAGCCGCTGGGGTCATGAGGGCTGCGGCGAGGCCCTGTCCGGCGCGGGCGGCGATGAGCTGCCCGGGGCTGCCGGCGAACCCACTGGCGATGGAGGCGATGGTGAACACGGTCAGGCCGGCCAGGAACATCCACTTGCGGGACTGTAGGTCGGCGATGCGACCGCCGAACAGCAGGCCGCCGCCGGACATCATCAGGTACGCGGTGACGACCCACTGCATGTCGGAGCCGTCGAGGTGCAGGGCGCGGCCGATGGTCGGCAGGGCGGTGTTGACGACGGAGATGTCGAGGACGACGAGAACCTGCGCCGCCAAGGTCAGGGCAAGGACCACCCAGGACCTGCGCGGTCCGTCATCGTCGTGGCGGGTCGGCGTCGGCGCGTGACCGTGGTGCTCGGCCTTGCGTGGCGCGTGCGGGGTGGCGTGGATGGGCGCGGTGTGGACCGCGGGCGGTTCAGCGGTGGTCTTGGCGTGCATGACGACTCCTTGGGCGGTCTCGGTTGGCGGTCCACCACGGGGGAGCTGTTGGTGGGGTGCTGCCTACGTTCGTCGCGACACGCCAGGCTCGCGCCGGTCAAATGGCCGGGTCCGTGCGGGCGTCAGCCGCGGGCGTCTTGCGTTGCTGTCGCGGCGGTGCCGCACTCAGACTCCGTGGAGCGGGTGTCGACATCGGCCCCGCACGGGGTCAGCTGAAGTCGAGCTGAGTCAGTTCGGTCCGTGAGGTGACCCCGAGCTTGGTGAACACGTTGCGCAGGTGGAACGCCACGGTGCGCGGGGAGACCCAGCACTGGGCTGCGACGTCCTTGTTCGACAGGCCGGTGCTCACCAGTTGGGCGACCTTGCGCTCCATCGGGGTCAGGTCCAACAGGGTGGACGGGTTGCGTTTGCGGGCTGTCTCGCCGGATGCGCGCAGCTCCTGGGTGGCGCGCTCGACCAAGGGTCCGGCGCCCAGGTCGGTGAACGTGCCGAGCGCCGACCGCAGGTGCGTTCGGGCGTCGACCCGCCGGTTCGTTCGGCGCAGGAACTCCCCGTACGAGAGCTGGGTTCGGGCCAGGTCGAACGGACGCGCGGCCCGCTGGTAGTGATGAACCGCGCCCTCGAACGCGGTGGTCGCTTCCTCGGCGCTGGTCGCGGTGAGGGCGTTGCCGAGGCTGACCGCGCCGAGCGCCCACGGGTGACCGGTTGCGTCGGCGAACGGGGCGAGCTCGTGCACCCACGCGACCGCTTGGGTGCTGTCGCCAGCCCGGACTGCGGCGTTGATGCGGTCCACGGTGGCCATGCGATGCAGGGCCGGCACTCGCATCCCGGACAGGTGGTGCAGTGCCGCCGCAGCGTGCCCGTGCGCGGCTGCGTGTGCGCCCTTGGCCCAGCGGCTGACGTCGTGGACGGGACCGTTCATGATGCCCAGCGGGACGGCGGCGGTGAGGAGTTCGAGCTCGCGCAGGCGGTCGTCGAGGTCGCCTGTGCCGGTGAGTGCAGCGAGCAGCGCCAGCGCTGCCAAGGGTGCCGTGGTCAGTGCGGGTTGCCCGACGCTGCGGGCCAGCATGAGTGCCTCGTCGGCGGAGCTGCGCAGTGCCGTCCACGATCCGGAGGGCAGCTGCGCGAACGCGAGTCGTTGCAGGGCGTACCCGACGACGATGCCGGCGCCAGCATCCCTGGCGGTGGTGGCCATGGCGGAGTAGTAGAACCGTGCGCCCTCGTCATGCCCGAGATGAAGGGCGGTGTTGCCGAGGTTGCCCATCACGTCGAGGTCGTCGACCTCGCGGCCGGCCTCGAGGGCCTGCTCGAGCGCTGGCACGGCATGGCGGAAGTCGTGGTCGCCGGACGCGGTGAGCGTGGCGAGCAGGAGCCGAAGGCAAGCCGTGCGTGCGGTGTCATTGGCCTGAGGCGTGAGCAGGTCGGTCAGGGTGGCGTCGCCGAGGGTCGCTCCGCTGTCGGCACCGTACGTGCGGTTGAGGGCAGCCGCGGCCGCCATCTCCAGCCCCCTGCCGGCGTCGATAGCGGCGACGGCTCGGGCCGCAATGGTGAAGGTGCGGTGCGCGTCGACCGGCGATCCGACATACACCTCGATGCGGGCGCGGAGCCGGTCGATGTCAGCTCGAAGGAGCGGGTCCGTGGCCAGGTCGCGGCTGGAGGTGGCAAGGGCGCGGGCGCGAACGGTCTGGCCAGCGGCCCAAGCCGTTCGGGCGGCACCGAAGAGCCGAGCCGCCCGGGTCTCTTCGTCGACGGTCAGTGCGGCGGCGCGTTCGTACGCGTCCGCGGCGGCACGATGACCGCCGCGTTGCTCGGACCGGGTGGCGACGGCGCTCAGCGCGTCGGCGACGTCCCGGTCGGGACCTTCGGCAGCGGCCGCACGGTGCCACGCGGCACGGTCGGGGTCGGTAGGAGCGATGGCGTCGGCGAGGGCGCGGTGGACCTGTCGGCGCTCGAAACTGGTGGCTGCCTGGTGAACGGCCGAGCGCACCAGGGGGTGGCGGACCGCGACCGTGTCACCGGTGATGTTCAGCAGTCCGGACCGTTCCGCGTCGACCCACGCCGTGGTGTCGGCGCCGAGCGCGGCCGCGGCCTGCCGCACGGTGTCGACGCGGCCGGTGGCGTCGGCCGCCGCGACGAGCAGGAGTGTCTGCACCTGGGGGCTGAGGCGGCGGGACCGGTCGAGGAACGCTCGCTCCACTCCAGCGGTCAGCGCGAGCTGCTGCGGCATCGGGACCTGACCGTGAAGCTGGGCGGGGCTGAGCTCGGTGGGCAGCTCGAGCAGGGCGAGCGGGTTGCCGCCGGTGTCGGACACCAGCCGGTCGGCGACCTCACGCGGCACCGGTCCGCCGGTGCGCTCTTCGAGCAACTGACGCGCCGCCGAGTCGTGCAGCCCACCGAGCTCGAGGACCGCCAGCCCGGTTGGGGCGAACTGCGGGGCGCCGGGTTCGCCGGTTCGGGCGGCGAACACCATGGCCACGGGGTCGACCGACAGCTGCCGGGCGGCGAACAGCAGCGCGTCTGCTGACGACGAGTCGAGCCACTGAGCGTCGTCGACGAGACACACCACGTACCCGTCTCGTTCGCCCGTGTCGGTGAGCGCGGACAGGGTCGCCACCCCCACCAGGAACGGTTCGACCGTGGGTCCCTCCTCGATGCCGAACGCCACCCGCAACGCGCGCGCTTGCGGCGGCGGCAACTGGTCGACGTGCAGAGCGGGCCGCAGCAGTCGGTGCAACGCGGCGTACGGCAACGGTGACTCCGACTCGACCCCAGAGGTGCGCAGCAGCCGGCCGCAGGCAGCGCGAGCATCATGCGCACGGGCCTCATGAGCCGCGGCCAGGTCGGCCAGCAGGCTCGACTTACCGACGCCCGGCTCACCTCGCACGACCAACACACCGGCGGTGCCCGCGCGTGCGTCGTCCACGAGGGCTGCGAGCTGCGCCTGCTCGCGCGCGCGACCGTGAAGCACCTGCTGACCGTATCGCCGTCGCAGACTGCCGCGGGAGCCATCCCGGCACATTGGCCGGTGACCGCGCGGCACCAAAGGCCATCCCTCGGCACTCGGCACCCTGCTGTTCGACGATGTCGAGGAGCCCGACGCCATCGGCGCGTGGGAGGTGCTGGTGAACGGGGTCCTTCGACCGTCACAAGCCGAGCATGGTCGCGTTGCGGACTGCGTCGTTGACTGCGTGCGCGAGAGCCGGCGCGGCCAGGTTGCCGGTGCGACGCCACGCGAACGACAGCCACACTCCCAGCGCGATGTGGACCACGACGAGCTCGGCCACCATCAGCGGCAGCGGGAAGTCTGACGACACCGGCAGATGCCACAGACCCCACAGGGCGGACACGAACACCGCCGATGCCCACCCGCGCCGGTCGCCGTCGTGGTGGACGTGTGCGTCGATGGCCCCACGGAATGCGACCTCCTCCATCAGGAAGGTGGCCGGAAAGTACAGGGCCGTGTACTTCACGAGGGTGACCAACGCGGCGACCGTGGGCAGCGGCGTGCCCGTCGCCACGTGCAGGACCCCGTACACGGTCACGAACTCACCAGCGCCCACGGCGATTGGTCGGGCCGCGTCACGCAGAGTGGTGGCGATGGCCTGCACGCGCAGCGCGAACCCAGCAGCGACCGCCCCAATCAGGGCTGCGACGTACCAGCCGGCCGTCAGCCAGTCGCCGTCCAACACCGCCTTGCCCGCGTAGTAGGCCGGAGTGGCGGCCAGGACCGCCGCCACGACCATGCCTTGTCGGATCAGCGCGAACCGGTCGGTTCCGGCGGCGAACAGCTCGCGCAACGGGCGGCGTCGTACGAGGACCTGGAATGCGGCGGTCAGCGGGATGCCGAGAAGCAGGTAGCCGTTGGAGGGCAGGTGCAGCGCGAACCCGGCCACCATCCATACCGCGACGAACCCGATGGCTTCAGCGATGCGCCTGCGACGGGACCTCCCCGGCGCGGACGCAGCCACAGGGTGGGAGCCGGTTTGCGGGGACTTGGTGGTGGCGTTCATGGCGGTCATCTCCGAGGCTGGTGTAGTCGGGGTTGGTGCGTCCGACGTTCCTCGCAGCCGACCTGGCTCACCCAGGCACAACGGCCGGGATTGGCGAGTGCCCCACGGCGTACGCGGGACTACTCCTCGAACGGGGCCACGCGGATGGCCGCGGTGAACGCCCCGTACCGGCGCAGCAGCCGAGCCCTCCCGTCTGGAACTCGTGCTGCCTCGTCAGCCCACGCGCGGGCGAAGTACCCCTTGAACCCGTCCCTGGGGTGCTCGGCGACCGCGCGCTCGAGGGCGCCGCGCGGCAGCTCCCATGAGCGGAGGCCGACGACATCGACCCCCGCCCCGGCAGCGAGCAGGTATGCGACCGGGCCCGCGTCGAGGGTGACCCGTGGGCTGTGGTGCATGGTGATGGCTGTCTGCAGCGTCTCGGTCGCGGCGGTGGACAGCCCCACCTGCTCGGCCACATCCGACGCGATGCGAGCCGAGGCCAGGGTGAAGTCGTCGTGGCCTTCAGAGATAACCAGTCCCGTGTCGTGCAGCAGCGCAGCCGCGTACAGCAGCTCGGTGTCGACGTCGAGACCCTCGAGCTCCCCCAGGGCACGCCCGAACGTGTACGCACGCTGGCTGTGGCGCAACAGGACCGGCGGAAGGATGCCAGAGGCTACCTGCTCAGCGGCGCGGGTCAGGGGTGAGTCCGGCGCCTGCAACCGTGACGGTGGCACGTATGCGGTCCGTCCGGGGTGCACGTCGGCAGCGAGCCGCAGCCGGCCAACCGCGTTCGTTAGGTGCACGCGCGCGAGGTCGGCGACCAGGGCACGACGCTGTTGTCGTTCGAGCCGTCCGCCGGTGCGGCGGCTCCAGTCGATGGTTCCCACGGTCGTCGAGGCGTTCATGCCGGTCCTTGTACAGAGTCGAGGTTTGTGCCGAAGTGCGCGGTCAGCAGTACGACTGTGACGCCACCTAAGGGTCGTTCGCCCCGGTCACATGGCCGGGTCCGACCTTCGCAAGTCGCCCACGCCGGCGAGGGCTACGCGCGGTCAGCGGACGGACAGCGGCAGGACACGACCCGCTCCTTGCGTCGCTGACGCACCATGAGCCCGGTGGGGAAACCCGGCCATGTGACCGGGGCGAGCGACCACCGCTTCCCGCGATCGTGATGCATGTGGCCGACCGCCCTGGACGGCCAGGAAGAGGAAACCCGCCATGAGCACCACCCCAGACACCGCCATCCCCACCACCACCAGCCGCGCCCGGACCGCGTCGGTGGAAACCGCGACCGGTCCGTTCGGGCGCATCACGTTCGCGTCCATGGCGGTCGGCGTCCTCTGCTCCGCCGTCACGACGTTCGTGGTGCTCCCGTCGGCGTCCGAGGCCCGCGTCGTCGGCGCCGCCTTGCTCGCCTTCGCCGCAAGCTGGGGGCTGCTCGCCTGGCTCACCACCAGGTACACCAACCGGCCCCAAACTTGGGCTCACATCCCCGCCGTCGCCCTCGCCGCCAGCGGCGCCCTCATGGCTGCCGTCAACCCCGGCGAGCCGGCCATGAGCCGCCTGCCGTGGGTCTGGGCGCCCGCCATGGTCGCACTCGGGCTCTGGACCGGGTGGCGCACCCGTCGCGACCTGCCGCGCCGCCGCGCACGCGTCCTTGTGTACCCGGTCGCAGCCGTCATGGTCGTCGCCGGCGTCGGCGGTCTCTTCCAGACCGCGAGCGCTGACCCGAGGACCGCCGCCGGCCCCATGCCGGGCCAGCTCGTGGACGTAGGCGGGTACCGCCTGCACCTGCACTGCACCGGGACCGGCACCCCCACCGTCGTCCTGCTCAACGGCCTCAGCGAGACCTCACCGCAATGGTCGCGGATCCAGCCTCAGGTCGCCACAACGACCCGCGTCTGCGCATACGACCGGGCTGGGCAGGGCTGGAGCGACGACTCACCCAACCAGGCCGACGCCATCACCGCCGTAACCGACCTGCACAAGCTCCTCACCGCCGCCGGAGAGATCGGCCCGTTCATCCTCGCCGGACACTCCTCCGGTGGCGTGCACGCCCTGACCTACACGCACCTGTACCCCGCACAGGTGGCCGGCATCGTCTTGCTCGACAGCGCCAGCCCAAACCAGGTGAAGGTCGTCACCACGTTCAACGGCGAGTACCAGCTGGCCAGGCGCGGCCTCGCCGCCGCTCCCACCCTGTTCCGCTTCGGCATCGGCCGCCTCCTGCAGACGATGGGCACCCCCGACCTGCCCGGGAACGCCGGGCAGCAGACCGCCACCTTCGCCGACAGCCCCCGAGGTTTCACCGGCATGCGCGCCGAGCAGGTCGAGCTGCCCACCACGTTCGCCCAGGCGCAATCCCTCACCACGCTGCGCAACCTGCCTCTGGTGGTCCTGACCGCGAAAGCCAACGCCGACACCAAGCCCGGATGGGCCACCGCCCAGGACCAGATGGCAGCCCTGTCAACCAACAGCCGGCACACCACCGTCGACATGGACCACGTCGGGTTCCTGCACAACCCGGCCGGCGCCGCCCAGTCCGTGACCGCCATCACCGACGTCGTCACCGCCGCCCGCACCCACACGTCCGTACCCACCCGATAAGGCACTACCACTCGAGGGTCCCTTCCCTCGGGCCACGCACTCCCGGTCACCACACCCCCCCTCTTCCCACGTGACCGCCGAGGCCTCGCCGCCGTACCCCCTACCGGCCGCGACGGCCCGGTGAGCGGCCCGCCACCCCCAGCCGGGCCGCTCAGGACCCCCTGCCGCGACAACCAGGTCCGCTCCACCGCCCACACCCACGAACGGATGAACCGCCATGCCCACCTTCGCCCGCCGGACCGTGACCGTGGCCGCCAGCGCCGCTCTCGCCCTACTCACCCTCGCAGCCCTAGCTCTCGCCGGCGCCCGAGTCACCCTCACCGCCGCCGACGCCCCAGCCACCACCCACCGCTCCACGACCGGGGAACGGACCGAGCCCACCCCGACCCCACAGCCGGCCCCCAAGGACGGCTACGTCGTCGCCGTGGTCCTGGGCGCCACGGGCACCGTCGGCAGCGACGCCCTAGCGCCCTACGAGGTGTTCGCCAGCTCACCGAAGTTCACCGTGTACACCGTCGCCGCCACCCCAGGCCCTGCCCCCACCCAGGGCGGTCCGGACATCGTGCCCACGTACACGTTCGCCGACACGACCAGCGGCCGCGCCAGCCCGAGGTCGACGGGCACGGTGGCACCGGGACCCCGCCCCGACGTCGTGGTCGTCCCGGCCGTCAACCAGCCCGACAGTTCCCAGGAAGCGCCGCTGCGCGCCTGGGTCACCGCGCAGGCCAAGGACGGCGCGCTCATCCTCGGGGTCTGCTACGGCTCCGGCGTCCTCGCCGAAACGAACCTGCTCCACGGCCGCACCGCCACCAGCCACTGGTCCCGCATCACCCAACTGACCAAGACCCACCCGGATGTGAACTGGGTCCGAGGGCAGCGTTACGTCCAGGACGGCCCCATCATCACCACCGCCGGTGTCACCTCCGGCATCCCCGCCGCCCTCCACGTCATCACCGACCTGGCGGGCCCCACCGAAGCCGCCCGCGTCGGTGGGCTCGTCGGCTACCCGAACTGGTCCCTCAACGCCCCCACCGACATCCCCATCCAGTCCTTCACCACGCGCGACCTGCCCATCGCGTTCAACGCCCTCGCCCCCTGGGGACGCCCCACGGTCGGCCTCACCCTGACCGACGGTGTCGGCGAGATCGACCTGGCCAGCGCTTTCGAGGTGTACGACGTGTCCTACGCCGCCCGCGCCGTCCCCGTCAGCGCCACCGGAACCATCACCACCAAGCACGGCCTCGTCGTGCGCACCAACACGCTCGCCGACACCCCGACCCCAACACGACTCGCAGTCCCGGGCGCCACCACCAGCGCCCTCGACGCCACCATCCATGCATGGGCCACCCGGCACCACGTGACGATCGACGCAGTCCACGCCACTGCCCCGGGGTTCGACGGCGCCCTCGAGTACCTCGCGTCCCAAGCCGGGCAGGCGACCGCGGTATCGGCCGCGAAGATGATCGACTACCCAGCCGCCCACCTCCCGCTGGACGGGCACGCCGGGACCCGCGTCCCCGCCCTGGTGAGCCTTGGCGTGGCCCTGACCGCCGCGGCCGGGGCAGCACCAACCCTGCTCCGCCGAGCACGCAACCGGCATCTGACATCGCCAACAGGCAACTGAAACCAACCACATGCGCGGCGGCCTGCCGAGCAAACGGCAGCGGAGTACCCGGCCAATCCAGGCCATTGCGCCGGGGCGAGCCAACGCCCACCCCGCGACCGTGGGACAGCAGACATCCAGGACCACCGAAGGAGCCGACCGTGGCCACCACCCTCACCAGCGCACTCATCGCAAGCGCCAGCACCAGCCGACGTCGCCAGTGGCTGGCCCTCGGCCTCCTAGTCTCCTCCCAGTTCGTGGTCATGCTCGATACGTCCATCGTCAACGTGGCCCTGCCGTCCATCCAGGCCAGCCTGACCTTGAACTCGACCACGCTCACCTGGATCGTCAACGCCTACATCCTCACGTGCGGAGGGCTCCTGCTCATGTCGGGCCGGGCCGCCGACCTCGTCGGGCGCCGCCGCATGTTCGTCGCCGGCTCCGCACTGTTCACCATCGGAACCCTCATGGCCGCCGTGGCACCCAACGCCTGGGTCCTCGTCGGTGGCCGAGTCCTGCAGGGGGCCGGAGCCGCCGCGCTCAGCCCCGCCGCCATGTCACTCCTCCTTTTGACGTATCCCGGAGCAAGGCGAGCGCGCGCCATGAGCCTCTGGGGCGCCGCATCCACCCTCGGCGGAGCCACCGGCGTCATGACCGGGGGCATCCTGTGCGGCACGTTCGGCTGGTCCTCCGTCTTCCTCGTCACCGTCCCCGTCTCGGTGGCCGCAGTCGCCCTCGCCGGCCGCGTCCTTCCCGAGGGTGCCGCCGGGACCCGACGCGGATTCGACTGGCGCGGCGCTGCCACCATCACCGGCGCCGTCGTCGCGCTCGTCCACGGAGCCCTCGGGATCGCCGACCACGGCTGGACGTCCCTCACCGTTCTCGGAGCCATGGGCGCCTCCGCCGGCCTGTTCACCGTGTTCGTCAGCATCGAACGCCGCACGGTTGACCCGTTGCTCCCGCTTGAGCTGTTCCGGTCGCGCGCACTCAGCACTGGCGTGGCCACCGCCGTCCTCGGTGGTGCAGCACGCGTGTCCACGTTCGTGCTCATCGCCCTGTACCTGCAGCAGGCGCTGGGCATGGAGCCGCGCGAAGCTGGCCTGGCGATGGTCCCCACCTCCCTGACCGGGTTCGCGTTCTCCCTGGCGCTCCTGCCGCGCGTCCTCCGCACCCTCGGCCCGCAGCGGACGCTCATCACCGGCATGTGCGTCCTCGCCGCCGGCCTCACCTGGCTCGGCCACGCCCCGGCTGGCAGCGGATACAGCATCGCGGTCCTGCCCGGCCTGCTCTTCGTCGCCGTCGGAGTCGCGCTCAGCTTCACCCCCACCACCATGGTCATCGCATCAGCCGCACCGGCGAGCCACTCCGGCCTCGCGTCCGGGCTGGCAGGGTCCGCCACCCAGGTCGGTGCCGCACTCGGCACCGCCACCTTCACGGCCATCGGCATCACGGTCAGTGGCCACACCGGCCACAGCCTGGGTAGCTCCGGCTTCACGGCCGCGTTCAGCGCCGCAGCCGCCGTCGCCCTCGCCACCGCGGCCCTTGGCACCACCCTTGCCCGCACCCGCCACTGACTCAGGTCACTGACACGTCCGACCCATCAACTGAGAGACAGGAATACCATGAACACCGCCCCACTCCGTCAGGGAGTCAGCATGAAGGCCGTCATTCAGGACAAGTACGGGAGCTCCGAAGTCCTCCGAGTCGCAGACTTCCCGGTCCCCGAGCCGGGCGACCACGAAGTTCTCATCAAGGTGCGCGCCGCCGGCCTCGACCGCTGCACCGAGCACCTCATGACCGGCAAGCCGTACGCCATGCGACTGGCGACCGGCCTGCGGCGCCCGAAGAACCCAGTCTCCGGGCGCGACGTCGCCGGCACCGTCGTCAAGGTCGGCTCCGCCGTCACGCGGTTCGCTCCTGGCGACGAGGTCTATGGCGTCGCACCAGGCTCGTTCGCCGAGTACGCCGTCGGCCCCGAGAAGAAGCTTGCCCACAAGCCCTCGAGCCTCACGTTCGAGCAAGCCGCCGTCGTCCCCATCTCCGCCGGCACCGCCCTGCAAGCGCTCCGCGATGTCGGGAAGGTACAGCCCGGCCAACAGGTCCTGATCATCGGAGCGTCCGGCGGCGTCGGCAGCTACGCGGTCCAGCTCGCCAAGATCCTGGGCGCCCAAGTCACCGGCGTCGCGAGCGCCTCCAAGGCCGACTTCGTCCGCAGCCTCGGCGCTGACCACGTTCTGGACTACAACCGCGACGACTTCGCCGATGTCACCCGCCACTACGACCTCATCCTCGACATCGGTGGCGGTTCCACGCTCACCCGGCTGCGTCGAGCCCTCAAGCGCCGCGGCACCGCCGTCTTCGTCGGCAGCGAGAACTCCGGCAACATCACCGGCATGGGCCGCCAGCTGCGCGGCGCCGTCGTGTCCCTGTTCGTCCCGCAACGGCTGGCCCTGCTCATGGCCAAGGAACGCGCCAGCGACTATGAGCAGCTCACCGAGCACCTTCAAGCCGGGCGGCTGCGTGCCACCCTCGCCGACACCTACTCCCTAGACCGCGCCAAGGACGCGGTGACGCAGCTCGAGGAGGGCAAGGTCCGCGGCAAGGTCGTCATCGTCCCCAGCCACCCCGCAGTCGGCGAGCAGACCGCGCGGCACGCCGACTCGAACCTTCCCTCATGAGCAGCCACGACATCCTCGTAGTCGGCGGCGGCGCGGCAGGCCTGTCCGCCGCACTCGTACTCAGCCGCGCCCGCCGCGACGTGGTCGTCGTCGACGCCGGCAACCCACGCAACGCCCCTGCCGCCCACATGCACGGGTTCCTGTCACGAGACGGCATGCCCCCAGCCGAGCTCCTCGCCACCGGCCGCACGGAGGTCACTGAATACGGCGGTACCATCATCGGCGGCGCCGTGCACGAGCTCGTCGCCACTGACCGGCCCGGCTTCCACGCACTCTTGGACGACGGCCAGCAGCTGGCAGCGCGACGCGTTCTGATCACGACTGGACTGCGCGACGACCTCCCCGCCATTTCGGGCCTGACCGACCGGTGGGCCAAGGACGTCCTGCACTGCCCGTACTGCCACGGCTGGGAAGTCCGCGACCAGCCCCTCGGTGTCCTGTGGAACGGGCCCGACACCGTCCGGTACGCCCACATCGTCCGACAGTGGACCGATGACCTCGTCCTCTTCGCCCCAGCAGGTGCACTCGGCTCACAGGACAGGTCCCAGCTCACCGCCCGCTCCATCGACATCGTGGAGGGTGACGTCGACCACCTCGTCATCGAGGACGACGCCCTTCACGCAGTCGCCCTGAGCGACGGAAGGAGCATGGCTCGCCACGCCGTGTTCGTGCCACCCCACCTCACCCCTCACTCCGAGCTCCTCGCCGGCCTTGGCTGCGAGATCGACGACCAGGGTTGGGTCATCACCGGGCCTCACGGCGCCACCTCCGTGCCCGGTGTGTGGGTCGCCGGAAACGTTGCGAACCCGAAGGCGCAGGTCATCACGGCCGCAGGCGAAGGTTCGGCCGCGGCAATCGCCATCAACACCGACCTGGTCGAAGCCGACATCGGGGCGGCACCGGACGAGATCAAGGACAGCTTGACACCGTGAGGCTTCCCGAGGCGCTCGGCGTGTTCGAGGCCGCTTGCGGTTCTCTCAAACTCGGCGAGTAGGGCACCTGCTCCAGCTATGGGTCGCGGCGGGCCCCGAGACCCCGAAGTCCGCTGCAGATCCGGGCACTGCCCCCGGCGGCCACCGGGAGCAACGTCCGCTACTGCCGCGCTCCGAGCGATCGTGCCGAGTAGCGGACCTTTAGAGCGCGCTGCGGCAACGGGTGGCCACGTGCAGTCCCCTAGCGTGTCCGTCATGAAGAAGGAGCGCCGACCCGGCGGCCGCCATGCTGGCGAACCCCACCGCCGTCTCGCCTTCGAAGAACCCGGCAGCGGGCCGTGGAGAACAGATGTCATTGCCTTCGTCGGCCTACCGCTGTTACTGCTCGCGTTCTCGTGGATTGCCGTAGCAACGTTCCGAGCCGGGGGCGTTGACCGCTGGAACGGACTCTCGGTTCTCTGCGGGGCAGCAGTACTCGTCAGACCTGCGGTGCTTCGATGGCGTCGGCTTCACACCGGGGCGTCGGCCCGCGTTCTTGGCCGCCTCTACATCGTTCTCGGCGTCGTAGCCCTAGTCGGAGTCGTCGTCGGCCTCACGTAAAACACCGCGGATGCTCGTCAGGGAACATCCGCTTCTGCCGCTCGTCGAGGGCGGCACGCCCCATCGTGAGGCCCTGTCGATTCCCCAGAGCCGATACGTTGCCGCCATGGACCTGGCCTTCGCTCTGCCAGCGAAGCGGTTGACCGCGACCTTCTCGCTAGCCCCCGCCTGTGTGCAGCCATCGTCGACCGCATCACCTACGGCGGACACATCATGGAAACGGGCACCGACTCCTACCGCCTCGCCCACAGCAGGGCCCAACGTTGCCTCCGCTGTCGTGGGCTCCGGCGGCTGAGGTGACGGCACAGACTGGGTACCCGCACCGTTTCTGGTCCGAGCAGATTCGCCCTCCCTCGCGTCAGAGCGCCGGGGGATTTGGTCCCGCCGGAGCGGACCGCGACGGTTACGGCGGCATCGGACATTACTGGTCATGCAGAGCATGATCGGCACGACCGCGGAAGAGGTCCTGGTGGACC
Organism: Terrabacter sp. Ter38; assembly: GCF_024519435.1. GTDB lineage: Bacteria > Actinomycetota > Actinomycetes > Actinomycetales > Dermatophilaceae > Terrabacter. Next base: position 68,056 of record NZ_JALJRZ010000014.1, on the reverse strand, counting down.
GAGCCGCCCGGAACGACCGGGACGCGTTCGGGGCTCTTTACGACCGTCACAGCCAGCGGGTCTTTGCGCACAGCGCCCGCCAGCTCGGCGGCGTGGAGGACGCCGATGACCTCACCGCGATCGTGTTCCTCGAGGCGTGGCGCCTGCGGGCCCGGATCCGGGTCGTCAACGGCTCTGCCTTACCGTGGCTCTTGATGACCGCCACGAACGTGGCCAGGAACTACCGACGCTCCGCTCGTCGATATCGGGCGGTCCTGAACAGGATCCCCGCCCCGCAGGCCAGCCCCGACCACGCGGAGGCCGTTGCGGCCGCTGCGACGTTCGAAGCTACCGGCCAAGCCCTGGCGCAGGCACTGGCCGGCCTGCGGCCGATGGACCGGCAGGTCGTTTCGCTCTGCTTCATCGGTGAGTTGACGTACGCCGAAGCCGCCCAGGTCCTTGGCATCAGTCACGCCGCCGTCCGTTCGCGCCTCATGAGATCCCGAGAGCGCGTCAAGTCAGCCCTGCTCGAGGCAGGCATCACCAGCGCAGAGGAAGGACTAGAACAGTGAGCACGAAGAGGCCGGACGGGCCGCGCATGGGCGAACACCGCGCCGCCCAGATCCGTGAGGCACTCATGGCCGAGATTCGGAACGAGGCCGGCCACGACAACACGGCAACCGCACCGTTCCGCAACCACCGCCGGACCTGGTCCGTCGTGGGCGTCACCGCCGCCAGCGTCGTCGTGGTGGGCGGCACTGCCGCCGCGTGGGTCGCGGTATCCCGACCCGACGACGCGTACTCGGCCTACTGCTCTGCCAGCGTCACGACCGACCCCGACATCTGGAAGCAGCACGGCGCCACCACCGCCACCAACGCCGACACCGGGGTGCGCTCACCGCTGGATGCCATCGACGCGTGTGCTGCGATGTGGCGAACAGGAACCATGACCAGTGACGGCGCCTCCACGGGCCAGGCCGGGGCAGCCGACGTGCCGGAGCTCACAGCCTGTGTCGTGGAGGCCCAGCTAGTGGTGTACCCCGGCCCCGCAACGGTGTGCGCCGAGCTGAAGGTGCCCGCCGCCACCAAGTAGGTCCACCTTGGGGTGTCGCAGCTCGGGAGCGACACCCCAAGGCGTACCTGAGCGTGCGGGGTCTAGTTGAACTGCATCGAGGAAGCTCGATCGTTCATCGCGTCACCGACGTAGGAGCTATTGACGATGAACCCGTACGAGGACCCGGAGTAGGTGTTCTCCCACAGCTTGGTCGCGCAGTTCCCGTAGGACTTGAACGAGCTGATTCGGTCGTTCCACCCCGACGGCATGACGCCGATCGACCAGTCGACGTCGGCGTTGGTGTCGCAGTCCCCGGAAGCGTAGAAGTAGTAGCTCGCGTCGGTGTAGTTGTTGTCGGCCCAGGAGATGTTCAGGACGAAGTTCGCCGCCGGGCTCTGGGCGATACTGGCCCGCTGCCGGTCCGAGATCACCTTGGTACCTGCCGGGACCTGCACGCGCCCACCGCTGATGAACGAGATGACCTCCGGGCCGCTGTTGAAGCAGGATATGGCTCCTGTGCCGACGTCCATCGCGCAGAACGAGCCGGCCGGAGCCGCCTGCGCAGCAGGAGCCCCCACGGCAGGCACTGCTACGACCGCGGCGACGACCACCACTTTCCAGATCCGATTCATAACATCAGTCCTCTCTGCCGCAAGCACCTTGCTGTGGCAAACGGTTATGTCCGCTCACCACGAATGCGTCGCAAAGCGTGACCGCACAGCCCGGAGAACCCCGGCCCCGACCCGGAGATGCGGCTGAATCTCATCAACACTTTCTTGCCAAACGTCGATGAGGTGCGTCCGACACTCAGTGACAAGCGCGTCCGTCACTCGCCGGCGCGGCCATCGCAAGCAGCACCACCGAAGTCAGATATAGAACGCAGTGTTCCTGAGAGAACTGCCGCAGTCGATGCACGCTCATGCCGCTCGTCGGACGACGTCCGACCATCAGCGTGAGGCGTTTAGCGTCAAGGGCTGGGCGGGTGCCGGTGTCTCGTCGTCGGCCCCTGCATAGCTAATCGAGGTCGTGCTCGGCAGCGTGTGATCGGGTTGTGTCGGCGACGGGACGGGGCGGCCTGCGATGGTCGGCGAGATACCCCAGGGGTTCTCGATGCCGCAGAAGGCTCACCCCGCCCCAGCTCTTGGGTGTCAGCGCCTCGTGCTGGTGGCTTGGTACTGGATCTCGTTACGCAGCAACGGTGCTCGCGGCCTCCTTCCACGTGGTGGTGCCGTGGGCGGCGATGACGGGGTCCCACGAGCGTTGTTGGGTGACGACGGCGTACAGCTGGCGCAGGATCGCTGCGGCGACCGCGGCCTGGGCCTGGGTCGGGGTCAACCGGTTCTGCTCGCGAGTGGTGAGGTGGCGGTAGCGGGCCGCGTACACCCGGTTCGTCTGCAGGCACCCCCACACCGCCCGCCACGCCGCGACCCGCAGCTGCGGCCGTCCGGCGCCGGTGAGCCTGGCGCGGCCGGTGAACGTGCCGGACTTGCCTTCCCGCGGTGCGAGGCCGGCGTTTTGACCACAGCCCGGGCGGAGGCGAACCTTCTCAGGTCCCCGGTCTGCGCGAGGATCGCGGCGGCGCCGACCGGTGACAGCCCGTCGATGCTGGTCACCAGCGTCGTGAGGCCGAGCTCGTCCAGGACGGACACCATCCGCGTCTCGACGTCGGCCAGCTTGGCGCGGGTCTCGTCCCAGTCGGTCAGGGTCCACTCGAGCCGCTCGAACACCGCCGCCCGGTGCGCGACCACCCCTGCACGGTCATCGAGGGCGGCGAAGACGCGTCGCACGATCCGCAGGCACGGCCGGACCCCACCCCGACGGGTCACCTCCGCGCGGACAGCCCGCTCGAAACGGGCCAACCCGAGCCGACGGGTGCGGTCCAGGTCCCCGCCGTCACGGCGAACGACGACGGTCAGGGCAGCGACCCAGGTGGCCGACCGGAACGGGTGCTGCGCGGTCTCGAGCGCGGCGGGCCACACGCACTCGAGCAGGTCCCGGACCGTCTGCACGGCCGCGACGTGCTTCTCGAGGAGATCCTCCCGGCGGGTGCCGAGGTGCCGCAGCCGGGTCCAGGTCGCGTTGGCCTCGTCGACCGGTTCGGGCAGGTAGCAGCGCAGCTGCCCGGTGAGCCGGGCGATGAGGACGGCGTCCTTGTCGTCGGTCTTGTCCGTGGTCAGGTCCTCGCTCTTGCGGGCCCAGGACGAGGCAGCCGGCTGGACGCACACGAACGACATCCCACGCTGCGCGGCGAGCTGCGCCAGGACCATCCACCGGTGCCCGGTCGGCTCACACGCCACCGTCACCCCCGTGAAGCCCTTCCGCGGGCCCGGTCGGCGGCCCAGTCCAGGGCGGTCCCGAGGTCCCACGCCTTGCACCGGAACGTCCTCCGCGCCAGCACCCTCGAGTCGTGGTCGGTCACCACTAGCATCTGCTTGCGGTCGGCCAGGTCGATCCCCACGATCGCGTTCGTGACCGGGACCGCGGCCCGGAGCCGGGAAAGCCGAGCGTTCCGGTTCCGATCGCCGCGCGAGACACCACTACCGTGAGACATGAACGTCCTCCTTCGATGCGATGGGACACCAAGCCCGACAAGCGCATCAGGAGGACGTTCGCCACGCCAGACCCGACCGCGCAGAACGCCTTTCTATGCCGCGGATCGCGTGATGCCCCGGACACGCTCGGGCCCGTCCGCCCGACCCTGACCGGGCATGACGCTCCCCACGAGGGCCCATGCCGTTTCGCTGGCTGCCCCGGGCGCCCGTCGTACGGCCGTCCCGGCCGTACAGTCACGGACGCCGGCGAACAGCGCCAAGCCCGCTTTCGGGGCGTGTTCCTCACCGAAGTGCCCACGAGAAGGGACGCTACTGAACGGGGCTGAACTCCCCCGAACAGGCGGTCGGCGGTCTTCGCAGGTGGTGATGAGCCCAACAAATGAGACCACGACGAGAAACGCCAGTCCGAACCCTGAGGCTCGAACCGGCGTTTCTGCAGGTGACTGGCGGTGGCGGTGGGATTTGAACCCACGGTGGAGTTACCCCCACACACGCTTTCGAGGCGTGCTCCTTAGGCCGCTCGGACACGCCACCGGGAGAGACCTTACCCGAGCCTCCGGCCCTCGAAGAAATCGACGAGCAGGGCTGCTGACTCCTCCGCTCGGACGCCCCCGACGACGTCCACGACGTGCGTCGCGAGCGGGTCCCGGGTCAGGTCCCAGACCGACCCGCAGGCTCCCGCCTTGGGGTCCCAGGCGCCGAAGACGACCCGCTCGACCCGCGCCGCCATCGCCGCACCGGCGCACATGACGCACGGCTCCAGCGTCACGACGAGCGTGCAGCCGTCGAGCCGCCAGGAGCCGAGCGACTGCGCCGCCTCACGCAGCGCGACGACCTCGGCATGGCCCGTCGGGTCACCCCGCTCCTCACGGATGTTCCGCCCGCGCCCCACCACTCCGCCCTCGGGGCCGACGACGAGGGCGCCGACGGGGACGTCCTGCGCGCCGACGGTCGCCGCCGCGAGGTCGAGCGCCTGGCCGACCCAGGCGGCATACGTCTCCCGGGCCGGGACGGAGGTCTTGTCGGGGGTCTCGGATCTCTTCGCCACGCGCTAAGTTTCCACCCATGGACGTCCATGTCGCAGACCACCCGCTCATCGCCCACAAGCTGACCTACCTGCGCGACAAGCGGACCGACAGCCCGACCTTCCGGCGCCTCGCGGAGGAGCTCGTGACGCTGCTCGCCTACGAAGCCACGCGCGACGTCCGTGTCGAGCCGTTCGAGATCGAGACGCCCGTCGCGCCGACCACCGGCATCAAGCTCTCCAACCCCAAGCCGATCATCGTGCCGATCCTGCGCGCCGGTCTCGGCATGCTCGACGGCATGGTCAAGCTGCTCCCGAGCGCCGAGGTGGGCTTCCTCGGCATGATCCGCAACGAGGAGACCCTCGAGGTCTCGACGTACGCGAACCGCCTGCCCGACGACCTCACCGGACGCCAGGTCTTCATCCTCGACCCGATGCTCGCCACCGGCGGCACGCTCGTCATGGCGATCGACTACCTCACGGCCAAGGGTGCCCGCGACATCACCGCGGTCTGCCTGCTGGCGGCGCCCGAGGGCATCGCGCACCTCGAGGACGAGCTCGCCGACAGCGACATCCCCGTCAAGGTCGTGCTCGGCACCATCGACGAGAAGCTCAACGAGAAGGGCTACATCGTCCCCGGGCTCGGTGACGCCGGCGACCGCCTCTACGGCGTGGTCTGAGCCCAAGACCCGCTGGCGTATGCCGACAGCCCGGTCACCCGGACCGCGCTCGGTCGCGCCCCGGCCGGGTCGTGCTGCCGCCCGAGGCGTCACTCGCACCCCCGATCCCGCCTGCGACGTCCATCGCCTGCTCGACCAGGTCGGCGACAGCACCCATCGCCGGGAGCGCCCCGGGCTCGAGGGCGGCTCTGACGCCGTGGCGCTCCGCCGTCGACAGCAGTGGGTCGCTGAGGGCGCAGTCGACCCCGAAGTGCTTCTGCGCGAACGCGGCCGAGCGCTGGACGAGCGTTCGCCCCGGCTCGCCCTGGCCGGCCATGCACGCCGCCAGGCCGATGGCCGCGACGCTCTCGAGCAGGAAGCCCTGGTCGTGGTGCGAGGGGGCGGTCCGCAGACCCGCGAGCAGCATCTCAGCAGCACCGACCGCGTCCCCTGCCTGGAGGAGTGCGTAGCCGAGCTGCTGCTGCGACTGCGCCAGGGGAAACGACGGTCCGAGGCGGAGGCTGAGGCGCAGGGCCTCGGTCGCGACCTCGATGGCCGCCTCGGTCGCCTGTCGGAAGAGCTCCGCGAGGGTCACGTCCTGCAGGGCGAGCACCGTCTCCGCGTCGCCGGATGCGAGCCCGAGCTGTGCCAGGGCGTGGTCGCGCGCATCGTCGTAGCGCCCGCTGCGCAGCGCGGCCCAGCCGGCGGCGGAGTGCGCGACCCGGAGCAGCGGCCGGCTGCCGCTCGCCTCGGCTCGGGCCAGGCCCTCGCGTGCATGCCGTAGGGCGCCCTCCGCATCGGAGCCGTCCGCGTGCAGGGCGCACAGCGAGGTGTGCCCGATGACGAGCCACGTGACGTCGTCGTCGGCCACGTCGACGACCGCCGCCAGCAGCTCCTCGGCCCGCGGGTCGCTGGTCACGTAGGCCGCAGACCCCGCCCCGACCATCGCCCTGGCCCGCACCCGGTCGGACAGGCCGGCGTCGAGGGCCGCCACGAGGCCTTCGAGCGTCTCGTCGGCGTGGCCGAGCACGGCGTAGACCCGCCGACCGGACAGCAGGATCTCGGCCGCCTCGTCCGCCCGCCCGCTGCCCGTCAGGTGCTCGAGCACCCATCGCGTCGTCGACAGGTCAGCCCGGGCGGCCGCGAGGCGCCGGGCGTCGGGCTGCTCCGCTGGGTCGGTGCGGCGGGCCCGCTCGACCCAGAGGTCCGCCACCGCATCCGCCACCGCGTCCAGCACGGCATCGGGCCTCTCTTCGGTTGGCCCCTCCCTGGTGAGACCGGCGGCGCGGCCCACGGCACGCACCGTGTTGAGCATGGTGAACCGTCGGCCCGCTTCGGTCTCGACGGCACGCAAGAGCGCCGCGCGGACGAGCTCGGCCACGACCCTCCGGGCATCGGACGGGTCGAGCCCGGCGCCCGAGCCGACGGCCACGGCCGTGTCGAGGTCGAACGTCTCGGGCAGCGACGCCAGGTCCTCGAAGAACCGCCGCGACGCTGTCGGCAGCAGGTCGAGGCTCCAGCCCACAAGGTCCTGGAGCGAGTCCTGACGCCCGTGGCCGCCGTCCGTGCGCGAAGAGCTCACCGCCGGGTCGAGCTCCGCGAGAAGGTCGTCGGGCCCGAAGACCCCCAGACGGGCGCTCACGAGCTCGATCGCCAGCGGAAGACCGTCCAACCGCTCGCAGATCCGGGTGATGACGGGTCGCCACGGCTCGGCGTCGAACGACGGCAGGTGCGCTCTCGCCCGCTCCGCGAAGAGATCGACGCCGTCGGTCCGGGGGTCGAGCGGCTCGACCTCGATGACCACCTCACCGAGGACCCCCAGTGGCGACCGGCTCGTGGCCAGCACCCGGAGGGTTGGGACCGCCTCGAGCAGCACTTGCAGGGGTGCGCCGAGTCCTGGCAACTGCTCGAGGTTGTCGAGGACGAGGACGTCGTCCCGGCCCGACAGCATCGCGGCGTCGGCGTGCAGGTCGTCGACGCCGAGCACCGCCGCGATCGCCGCCGACGCCTCACGCAGGTCGGTCAGGTGCTCGAGTGGCAGCCACGCCAGCGGTCGACGGGCGTCTTGCAGCTCGGCCGCGACGGCGAGCGCCAACCGGGTCTTTCCCACGCCACCTGGCCCGGTCAGGACGACGAGCCGCTCACCGCCGTTCAGGTAGGAGAGCACTCGGGCAACCCGGTCTGTCCCGCCGACGACCGCCGTGAGGGGCACCGGGACCGTGCCCGACTCAGACGACACCGGGGCCGAGGCGATCAAGGACGGGTCCTGGTTCAGGATCCGGTCCGCGAGCCGGCGCAGGTCGGGGCCGGGGTCGATGCCCGACTCGTCGAGCAGGTGCTCGCGCGCCGACCGGTATGCCTCCATCGCCTCGCCCTGACGACCGGAGCGGTAGAGGGCGAGCATGAGGTGCTGCCACGGCCGCTCCCGGTCGGGGTGCTCGCGCACGAGCCCCTGGAGCTCGGCCACGAGCGTCGCCGCCCGACCACGAGCCAGGTCAGCCTCGATGCGGTCGTCGAGGGCGGCCATCCGCTCCTCGAGCAGCTCGGACACCCAGTCGGCTGCGAAGGGCTCGTCCGCCAGATCGGCGAGCGGCGTACCACGCCACTCTTCGAGGCCTTGGGCGAGAAGGGTCGCCGCCGACTCGGGCCGGCCCTGGGCGAGCAGCTCGCGACCGGCTCGGACCGCCCTCCGGAAGCGCTCCACGTCGACCTGGTCGGGCGCCGCCACGAGCTCGTAGGCCTCCCGGTGACCGATGATGCAGCTCGGGGCGCGCGCGGGACGGTTGGGTTCGAGCACCCGCCTCAGGGTCGAGACGTAGACCTGCACGTTCTGGCGGTAGCGCGGCGGCACCTGCTCGCCCCACACACCCTCGGCCAGCCGGTCGAGGGACACCGCCACGTTGGCCCGCAGCGCCAGCTGGGCCAGCACCCCTCGCTGCTTGGCGCCACCGACGTCGAGGGGCCGCCCGTCGTCGCCGAGCACCTCCGTCGGTCCGAGAAGTCTGATCAGCACCACGGCCCCCACGTGACGACGCAGCCAAGGGCCGGCCCCGCGGCCCGTTGCTCGGAAGACTAGACCCGGCGGGGTCGCGTCACGGCCACAACGCAGAGGTCGGCCGGCGCCCGTGCGGGCGACCGGCCGACCTCCCTCGCTTCCCAGATCAGGGGATGTAGCAGTAGGAGCTCGTGGAGCGTGAGTAGGAGGCGTAGGTGAAGTTGCCCTGCGCGACCGCGTGCTGCACGTACATGTCCACGTGGGCAAGGTGGTCGACGTTCGGTCCCGCCCAGGCGTACGACACGCGAACCTGGAAGTACCGGTTGTGGCCGAGCCCCGAGAAGGTGACCGACGAGCGCATCCACGACCCGGTGATGCTCCACGGCGAGCCGGACGTGTTGTCACCGAGCGCGACCTGCGTGGGGCCGGTGTAGTACTTCTGCCATCCGGACGTGGTCCAGAGGTAGATGGTCGGGTACCAGACGACCGCGTTGTTCGGGTACCAGCCCATGTCGGGCGCATACGCCTGGACGGAGTACGGCGAGCACTCCGCCGAGAAGTTGTTCGTGGGAGCGACCGCCGCGGAGGCCGAGCCGGCGGTGGAGACGCCGATGCCGACGATGGCCCCGGCGACCAGGAGCATCGCCAGGAGGCGGCTGCGGATGCGGGTGAGCGTGGTGCTGGCGGTGGTGCGGACGGTGGTGGGGGCGGTCTCGGTGATCGCGGTGCCCGACGTGGTGTTCATCTCTGTCTCCTTGATCGGGGCTTCGGCCGGAGCCTCCGCCGCTCGTTCTGGCTGATGACAGCAACACTGGCGAGCGGCACTTCAGCCCGACTTCAGGCACGACTTCAGCCGGCGAGGTGAGGGGCGACGCGAGGGGCGACCCCGACACGACCTCAGGGAAGGACGTCGCCCCACTCGGCGTCTCGGGCCGCCCGGTAGCGCTCCCCCGACCTCTTCGAGATGACCTCCCGACCCGATGTTCCGTCCGGCCGGCAGACCTGGAACTCCACGAGGCCCTTGCGCTTCACGGGGTGTCGGAGGATGCGACCCGAGATCTGCTCTGATGTCGGACTCTGGAGCACGCCGGGAGCGGCGGCCGCGACCCACGAGAACTTCTCGTCCTCGTAGGACAGCTCCGCCCCCTTGAGCCGACGATGCTCCGCGGACCGGCTCACGCGAGCCGCGAAGTGGCACCAGTCACCCTGTGCGAGAGGGCATCCCATCGAATGCGGACACGGGCCGAGCAGGGTCCAGCCGGCCGCGAGCAGAGCGGACCGGACGCGGAGCACCCGGGCGTAGCCGTCGGGCGTCCCCGGCTCGGCGACGACGACGGCGCGGCCGAGGCGCATCGCGTCGGCGACGAGCCCATCCTGATGGGACTCGTCGAGCTCACTCAGCACGTACGACACGCTCACCAGATCGGCGTCGACCTCCGGCCACCGGCCCGCGACCGCGTGGTCGAATGTGGCTCCCGCGAGCGCGGGCGACGACGACTCGGCGACGAGGTCACGACCGAGGGCCAACGCATCCTCCACCTGGTCGAGCACCGTGACCGACTCCAGCGAGTCGAAGGCGCCCGCGGCGGCCCACGCCGCCGCGCCTGTGCCGCCACCGAGGTCGAGCAGGGAGCGCGGCGCCAGACCGCGGTCGGCGAGATCGACCATGACCCGCGAGAGCGCCGCGTGCGTCGCCGGCATCCGGTAGGCGGCATACGCGGCCACGTGCACCCGCGAGGCGAGGATCGGCGCCGACGCCGGGGCAACCGACCGGTAGCGCGACACGAGCGCCTCGGTCGCCCGGGTCAGCTCGCGTTCGTCCACCCCACGCGCGGCGCGGCTCAGAGCAGTGCGCAGCTCGGCGGCATACGCTGGCGTTCGCGACACCCGTGGAGGATAGCGGCGACGTCCAGGTCAAACCGACACGCGGGCGCCGATGCCGCACCCCACCAGCCACGTGCGGCACACTGGTCCCACCCCTGTGCCGTGGGGCTGTCAGGGCAGCGCCAGCACCTTCCCTCCAAGGAGCGACACACCATGGGCCCCAAGGCCAAGAAGGTCATCCTGATCATCGTGCTCGCGTTCTTCGTCTACGCCGTGTTCACGTCCCCCGACAAGGCTGCCGACATCGTCAGCAACATCTGGGGTGTGCTCGTCGACGGCTTCAACGCGATCCTCAGGTTCTTCAACTCCTTGCTCAACCGCTGATGCGAGCACACTGAGCTCATGGCCCTGATGCGGAGCACGGAGGTACCGGCGGGACTGGCGCCGATCCTGCTCCCGGGAGAAAGACTCGTCACCGCGGTACGTGCGCACTGGGGCAAGCTCGCCGAGCCCGTCGCGACGATGCTCCTGGCACTGACCGCCGCCGTGTGGGTCGACTCCAACGTCACGAAGACGACGCAGGCCGTCGGCACCATCTTCTGGTGGCTCTTCTTCGGGCTGCTCGCCCGCCTCCTGTGGTGCCTGCTCGACTGGAGCCACAACTGGTTCGTGGCCACCGACAAGCGGCTGCTGCTGCGCTACGGGCTCATCTCGCACAAGGTCGCGATGATGCCGCTGCTCAAGGTCACCGACATGAGCTACGTCCGCTCCATCCCCGGCCAGTTCCTCGGCTACGGCAAGTTCGTCCTCGAGAGCGCGGGCCAGGACCAGGCCCTCCGCGAGGTCAAGTGGGTGCCCAACCCCGACCAGACCTACCGCGACATCTGCGCCGAGATCTTCCACATCGTCCCGCCCCCCGGCGACGAGGACTTCGAGGAGATCGACGGCGAGGCCGACGACACCGGGCAGCCCGGCGGTCAGATTCCGCCTGTGAGCCCGATCGCCCCGGGTGGCGGCACGGCATACCCCGACGTGCACCGCACCCACAACCCGATCCAGGACCGTCTCGACTCCTACTCTCGGGCCGTCCCGATCCAGCGGCCGTCCGGGGAGGCCGAGACCGTCTACGAGAGCGACGACCTCAAGCGTCGCCGTCGCGGCGCCGACACCGGCCCGATCTGGCCGCGTCCCCACGACTGAACCGTGCGCCGGGTCCCGGCGTCGGGTGGCACCGGTGTGCGTCGGGGGGGACCACCGGGTAGCCGCGGCCTCCCCCGCGGCGCGCGGCCGACGACGCCCGGGCAGGACTCGCAGGCGGTCGCGCTCACCGCTAGTTTGTGATGATCCGCCCGTCACCGACCGCTCGGAGGACAGCATGAGCGTGTTCCGCACCAAGTCGGTCGAGGCCTCGATGGCCTCGTCCGAAGAGGCCGACCACAAGCTGAAGAGGACACTCAGCGCCCTTGACCTCACGGTCTTCGGCATCGGTGTCATCATCGGCGCCGGCATCTTCACGCTGACCGGCAGAGCCGCCAAGGACTACGCCGGTCCGTCCATCGCACTGTCGTTCGTCATCGGCGCGATCGTCTGTGGTCTCGCCGCTCTCTGCTACGCCGAGTTCGCGTCGACGGTTCCTGTCTCCGGGTCGGCCTACACCTTCTCCTACGCGACGCTCGGCGAGCTCATCGCATGGATCATCGGCTGGGACCTGCTCCTCGAGCTCATGCTCGGCGCGAGCGTGGTCGCCCAGGGGTGGTCGCAGTACTTCGTGACCTTCCTGGATCAGCTGGGAGTGACCTGGCCGGAATCGGTCGGGCCGGGGTCGCACTTCGACCTGCCGGCCTTCCTGCTCATCGCCGGCCTGACGCTGCTCATCGCCTGGGGCATCAAGGAGTCGCTGCGCGTCAACCTCGTGCTCGTCGGCGTCAAGCTCTTCATCGTGCTCTTCGTCATCTTCGCGGGCATCCAGTTCATCAACCGCGACAACTGGTCGCCGTTCATCCCGCCGTCCCAGCCGGGCAAGGCCGCAGAGGGCCTGACGACGCCGCTGCTCCAGGTCATCACCGGCATGACTCCCGCGACGTACGGCGTCATGGGCATCATGGCCGGCGCCGCCATCGTCTTCTTCGCCTACATCGGCTTCGACGTCGTCGCGACGACAGCCGAAGAGGCCAAGAACCCGCAGCGTGACCTGCCCCGTGGCATCCTCGGCTCGCTCGCCATCTGCACCCTGCTCTACGTGGCCGTCACGCTCGTCATCACCGGCATGCAGAACTACAAGGACATCGACCCCGATGCGGCGCTCGCCACGGCGTTCAAGTCCGTGGGCAAGGAGGGCTACGCCACGCTCATCTCGGCCGGCGCCGTCGCCGGCCTCACCACGGTGGTCATGACCCTCATCATCGGCGCGACCCGCGTCACGTTCGCGATGAGCCGTGACCGCCTGATCCCGGCCGGACTCGGCCGGACCAACCCGCGCACGAGCACCCCGGTCAGGCTCACGCTCATCATCGGCACCGTCGTCGCCCTCATCGCCTCGCTGACCCCCATCGGCAAGCTCGAGGAGATGGTCAACATCGGCACGCTGACCGCCTTCATGCTCGTCTCGCTGGCCGTCCCGATCCTGCGCAAGCGGCGCCCCGACCTGAAGCGCTCGTTCAAGGTGCCCGGCAACCCGGTGGTGCCGTGGCTGTCCGCGGCCGCGTGCTTCTACCTCGTGCTCAACCTCTCGGTCGAGACGTGGATCCGGTTCGTCATCTGGATGCTGCTGGGCTTCCTCATCTACTTCCTCTACTCGCGCCAGCACAGCAAGCTCGCGACGGGCGAGGAGGAGGAAGGCCGCCGAGAGGCCCCCGAGGTGCTCAGCGAACGCTGAGCCTCGCCGATCGAAGCCCGCACAGTCCGCCCGTGATGTTCACGGGCGGGCTGTGCGCCGTGCATGCGGTCAGGCATCTGCCCCGGGACGCACCGACCGGAGGCTGGCTCGATGGTCCGGCTCACACTGGCAGGGACACTCGACGAGGCAGGCGCGCTCGAAGCAGTCATCGAAGCACGAGCACTCCGGCTCGGGGTTGGCTGCACGCCGCGCCTCGGCCCTTGCCACGCCCTCCCAGTACGCCGCCTGTCGGGCCTCTCGCAGACCGCTGACCGTCGGGTGGTCTACGGGCGTGCCGTTCCGGACACGTCGTCGAGCGCGGGACGGGCGCTGCTGGTACCAGCCGAGCGGCTCCGGCGCACCGCGACGCGGGTGGACCCGGTCGGAAGGCGCGTCCTGGGGCGGCCGCGCGTCGAGATGCCCGGGAAAGCGCCGGTCTGCGTGGTCGCGCAGCACGTCGAGCGGAACGGGGGAGATCTCTCGCCCCTCCCGGTCCAGAACGGCGAGGCGGAGACCGGCCTTCGCCAGGATGACCGAGAGCGTGCCGGTGTCGACCCGGGCCGCACCCGACTCGAGCCGCCCGACAGTCGCCCTCGAGACCCCGATCTCGTCAGCCAGCTCCCGCTGACTGAGATCGGCCACCCGGCGTGCTCGCACGATGTAGCGCGCCCCGTCGAAGACCTCCCCCAGACCGTCGCCCACGCCCTCGTTCGGATCTTGGTGCTGCATGTCGCCCATCGGACACCTCCTGTGTTCGGAGATGGTGGCAGCGACCGGTGACACCGCTCCAGCGGCCTCGCATCCTGCTCCCCAAACCGGAGCAGGATCCGATAGACAACCTCCCGCACCAATCCCCGCGCGACTCGGAAGCTGCTCCCCAAACCGGAGCAGGATCCGAACGACTCCGGGGGAGTCGGGCCGGCCGAAGGGTCGGTCAGAGGGCCTTGATGATGTCCTCGACGCGTTCCTTGGCGTCGCCGAAGAGCATCGCCGAGTTGTCGCGGAAGAAGAGCGGGTTCTGGACTCCGGCGTAGCCGGCGTTCATCGAGCGCTTGAAGACGACGACGTCCTTGGCGTTCCACACCTGCAGGACCGGCATCCCGGCGATCGGTGAGGTGGGGTCCTCGGCGGCCGCCGGGTTGACGGTGTCGTTGGCGCCGATGACGAGCACGACGTCGGTGTCCGGGAAGTCGTCGTTGACCTCGTCCATCTCGAGGACGATGTCGTACGGCACGCGAGCCTCGGCGAGGAGCACGTTCATGTGGCCGGGCAGGCGGCCGGCCACCGGGTGGATGCCGAACCGGACATCCACGCCGCGCTCCCGGAGCTTGGCCGTCAGCTCCGCGACGGGGTACTGCGCCTGTGCGACCGCCATGCCGTAGCCGGGCGTGATGACGACCGACGACGCGTTCTTGAGCAGGTCGGCGACCTCTGACGCGTTCGTCTCGCGATGGTCCCCGTAGTCGACGTCGGAGTCGAAGACCGCGCCGTCGGAGCCGAACCCGCCGGCGATGACCGAGACGAACGACCGGTTCATGGCCGTGCACATGATGTACGAGAGGTAGGCACCCGACGAGCCGACGAGCGCACCGGTGACGATGAGCAGGTCGTTGCCGAGCATGAACCCCGCGGCCGCGGCGGCCCAACCCGAGTAGCTGTTGAGCATCGACACGACGACGGGCATGTCACCGCCGCCGATGGAGGCGACGAGGTGCCAGCCGAACGCGAGCGCGATCGCCGTCATGACGAGGAGCGGCACGATCGAGTGGGCCGCTACGAACCACACGAGCAGCCCTGCGGACACGACGAGCGCGGTGAGGTTGAGCCAGTGGCGTGCCGGCAGCATGAGCGGCTTGCTCGAGATGCGCGCCGACAGCTTGAGGAACGCGACGATCGAGCCGGTGAACGTGACGGCTCCGATGAAGACGCCGAGGAAGATCTCGACGAGGTGGACGGCCTCCCCCTCGACCCCGACGAGGTCGGAGGTGGCGACGAAGGTGTTGATGCCGACGAGCACGGCGGCGGCACCGACGAACGAGTGCAGCATCGCGATGAGCTCCGGCATGCCGGTCATCTCGACCCTGCGTGCGCGGGCGATCCCGATCGCTGCCCCGATGACCATCGCGACCCCGATGAGCAGCCAGGCCGACCACGCGGCATCGCGCAGGGAGAGCCACAGCGTGGCGACGAGGGCGATGCCCATGCCGACCATGCCGAGGACGTTGCCGTCGCGGGCGGTCTCGTGCTTCGAGAGCCCGGCGAGCGACATGATGAAGAGCAGCGCCGCGACGATGTATGCCGCCTGGATGAGTGCGATGTCCATGTGCGGTCAGCCCTTCCGGAACATCGTCAGCATGCGGCGGGTCACGGTGAAGCCACCGAAGATGTTGATGCTGGCCAGGAGCGCGGCGACGAAGCCGAGCACCATGATGACGACACCCTTCGTGCCGCCCACCGAACCGGCCGAGCCGAGCTGGAGCAGCGCGCCGACGACGATGATGCCGCTGATCGCGTTGGTGACGGACATCAGCGGCGTGTGCAGGGCGTGGTGGACGTTGCCGATGACGTAGTAGCCGATGACGACGGCGAGCGCGAAGACGGTGAAGTGCCCGAGGAAGCTCGGCGGAGACACGGCGGCCACCGCCCCGAAGACGACGGCGCCGATCGCCATCCCGGCATACCTGCGCCGTGGATCCTTGGGCGGCTCAGGCTCTTTCACGATCTTCGTGCCGGACGCCGTCTGCGCGACCGGGGCCGCGCTCACCTGGATCGCGGGCGGCGGCCACAGCAGCTCACCGTCGCGCGCCACCGTCATGTTGCGTTGCACGACGTCGTCGAAGTCGAGGACGAGCTCGCCGTCCTTGCCCGGCGTCAGGAGCTTCATGAGGTTGACGAGGTTCGTGCCGTAGAGCTGCGACGCCTGAGTGGGCAGACGGGCCGCGAGGTCGGTGTAGCCGATGATCGTCACGCCGTTGTCGGTGACGACCATCTCGTCGGCGACCGCGCCCTCGACGTTGCCGCCGTTGGCCGCCGCCATGTCGACGATGACCGAGCCGGGCTTCATCGAGGCCACCATCTCGCCGGTGATGAGCCGTGGCGCGGGACGTCCCGGGATGAGCGCCGTCGTGACGATGATGTCGACGTCGGGCGCCTGGGCGGCATACAGCTCCGCGGCCCGCCGGTTGTACTCCTCGCCCATCTCCTTGGCGTAGCCGTCGCTCGACGTGGCTGCGGCATCGACCTCGGGCATCTGGACGGCGAGGAAGTCGGCGCCCATGGACTCGACCTGCTCGGCCACCTCGGCGCGGGCGTCGGTCGCGCGCACGATCGCGCCGAGCGAGCGTGCCGTGCCGATCGCGGCGAGGCCCGCCACACCGGCCCCCGCGACGAGCACCTTGGCGGGCGGCACCTTGCCCGCTGCCGTGACCTGTCCTGTGAAGAACGAGCCGAACTCGTGGGCGGCCTCGACCACGGCCCGGTAGCCGGCGATGTTGGCCATCGACGACAGGACGTCGAGGGACTGGGCCCGGCTGATGCGCGGCACGGCGTCCATCGCCATCGCGGTGACGCCCGCGGCGCGCAGCTTCTCGACGAGGTCGGGGGTGATGGCCGGCGCCAGGAGCGACACGAGGACGGTGCCCGGCCGAAGCCGCGCGACCTCGGCGTCGGAGGGTGCGTTGACCTTGTGGACGATCGGGGAGCCCCACGCCTCCTCGGCTGTGACCACACGAGCCCCGGCGGCGGCATACGCCTCGTCGGAGAAGCTCGCCCGCTCCCCCGCCCCGCTCTCGACGGCGACGTCGTAACCGAGTCCGACGAGCTGTTCGATGGTCTTGGGCGTCGCGGCTACACGTGTCTCGCGGGCGCGGGTCTCACGGGGGACACCGATCTGCACGCTGGGCTCCTTCGTGCGGAGGGCTGTGGGCACTGGTTCACGAACCTAGGGCACGACGCACGGGTAACGGCAGGTCTGCCGGGCACATCACACAAAAGACACGCCACCGGGCCCGACCGTCTCTGATCGTGGGCAGTCACGGCGTCCCAGGGGTTGCGTCGGTGACCTCGACGTGAACCCGGAGGGTCAGTGCGAGGGCGCCCGACTACCGAGGCTGAACACCTCGCGCGGCGGCTTCTGGTCGGACTCGAGCCGTCGGTACGCGCTCGGCGTCGTCCCGACCTCGGCGAGGAACTGACGGTTGAAGTTGGCCATGTTGTGGTAGCCGCTCAGCTCGGCCACCTGGGCGACGGAGTGATCGGTCGTGTCGAGCAGGCGTCGGGCAGAGCTTGAAGAGGTGGCCGAGCTGCTCGACGCCCTGACTGTGGACGCAGGCGACGATCATCTCGGCGGCCCGCCAAGCCGTGGCTCCGGAGAAGACGATCCCACGGGTCGAGAGCTGGAGCACCTCCGTCACCCCGGCCAGCTCCGGCAGGTGCTCCATCGCCGCATGGATCCACTCGTCGCTGAACTGGATGACCGCGTCGCGGTCGACCGCCGTGGCCCGCTCCGCGGAGGGCGCCGACGAGCAGTGCGAGCCGATCGAGGTCGTCCACCGCGTCAAGGAGCGGGTCATGGCGGCAGCCGCGCAGCAGGCCACCGACCCGCTCCCCTTCCTCCGCGATGGGGACCTCTTCGGCGACCTCGTCGACGACGAGCGCTTCACCTCGGTGTTCACGCGAGCCCTGTAGGCCTTGCACACCAGGGGCGCTCGGGAGACCCTGCAGTCATGGACCGGGCAGAGCAGCACGACGTGACCGATGGACGCACCCTCGTGGCGGGGGTCGACAGCTCGACCCAGTCGACGAAGATCGTCGTCTGCGACGCCGAGACGGGGAAGGTCGTACGCACGGCCCGGGCCCCGCATCCCGACGGCACGGAGGTGCACCCCGACCTGTGGTGGGAGGCCTACGAGCAGGCGGGCGGCGACGGCGTCCTCGACGGGGTGGCCGCCATCGCCGTCGGCGGTCAGCAGCACGGCATGGTGACGCTCGACGAGCGCGACGCGGTCGTGCGGGACGCCCTGCTGTGGAACGACACCCGCAGCGCCGGGGCGGCCCGGGACCTCACGAGCGAGCTCGGCGGCGTCGGTGCGTGGGTCGACGCCGTCGGCCTCGTCCCCGTCGCCAGCTTCACGGTCACCAAGCTGAGATGGCTCGCCGAGCACGAGCCCGAGCACGCCGCGCGCGTGGCCCGGGTCGTGCTGCCCCACGACTGGCTGACCGGTCGGATCCTCCAGCAGGGCAATGGTTTCGAGCGCTGGAGCACGGACCGCGGCGACGCGTCCGGCACCGGCTACTGGTCGGCCGCCGACGGCCACTACCGACTCGACCTGCTCGACCTGGCCTTCGGGCGGACCCTCCAGGTCCCCGAGGTGCTCTCTCCCGCCGAGGCTGCCGGTCGGACGGCCCAGGGCCTCCTCGTCGCGGCCGGCACTGGCGACAACATGGGTGCCGCCCTCGGCCTGACCCTCCACCCCGGTGACGTCGTCGTCTCGCTCGGGACGAGCGGCACGGTCTTCACGCCGCACGGCTCCGCGATCCGCGACGAGACCGGTGCCATCGCCGGCTTCGCCGATGCGACCGGTCACCACCTCCCGCTCATGTGCACCCTCAACGCTGCACGGGTGCTGACCGCGACCGCATCGATGCTCGGTGTGGACCTCGCGGACCTCGACCGTCTCGCGCTGCAGGCGGTCCCGGGCGCCGGCGGCCTGACCCTCCTGCCCTACCTCGACGGCGAGCGCACCCCTGACCTCCCCGAAGCGACTGGCACGCTGAGCGGGCTCACCCGCACGAACGCGACGCCCGAGAACCTCGCCAGGGCCGCGGTCGAGGGGATGCTGTGCAACCTCGTCGCGGGGGTCGACGCCCTCCGTGACCACGACGTCGAGGTCGGACGCATCCTGCTCATCGGTGGAGCGGCCGCCTCACGGGCGGTCCGCGAGATCGCGCCGGGCCTCTTCCGCGCGCCAGTCGTCGTGCCGGCACCGGCCGAGTACGTCGGCGTCGGCGCCGCACGCCAGGCCGCGTGGGCGCTTTCGGGAGAGGCGGACCCACCGACGTGGGCCCTCGCGATCGACTCGGAGTATGCCCTCCCGCCGGGCGACGCGCAGGCGCACGCCGACGTCGTGGCGCGCTACGAGGAGCTCGTCTCCCGCACCCACGGGGTCTGAGCCGCCGCGCTGTCGGACGCGGGCGCCAGCCGTCAGGCGAGCGCCTTCGCCTTGAGCGCCGCGAACTCGTCGGCCGAGATGGTGCCCGAGTCGAGCAGCTCCTTCGCCTTGGCGATCTGCTCCGGTGCCGAGGTGCTCGTGGCGCCCGCGACGGCACGGACGTACTCGTCCTGCGCCTGACGTGACTCGGCGTACTTCTTCGTCGAGCGCTCGTTCATGCCGCGTCCGCGCACGATGAGGTAGACGATCGCGGTGATGAACGTGAAGAAGATGAGGCACACCACCCACAGCGCCTTCATCCCTCCGGAGACCTGGGGGTCACGGAAGAGGTCGGCGACGATCGAGAAGAGCACCAGGAGGTAGGTCGCGAACGCGAAGAAGATGACGATGAACCAGACGATGTCCCAGAACGACATGGGCGACCTTTCTCGGAGGACAGCACACGTCGGTGTGCTCACTCCCATGGTCGCGACCGGTCGGCCGGCCCAGCATCATCCGCACGGGGTGACTGCGCGGCCCCACGCCGTCAGCGGTACTCCGGGTTGTGCCAGCCGAAGTGCTCGCCGGTGTTCCACGCCGACCGCTGGTTGCCGTATGCCGGCACGCCCCCCGCATCGTGGAGCATCCGCGCGAGGTGCATGAGGTTCCACGTCATGAACGTCGTGTTGCGGTTGGTGAAGTCGTTCTCGGGGCCACCGCTGCCGGGGTCGAGATAGCTCGGCCCCGGGCCGGCCTCGCCGATCCAGCCCGCGTCGGCGTTGGGCGGGATCGTGTAGCCGACGTGCTGGAGGCTGTAGAGGACGTTCTGCGCGCAGTGCTTGATGCCGTCCTCGTTGCCGGTGATGAGGCAGCCGGCGACCCTGCCGTAGAAGAGGTACTGGCCCTGGTCGTTGAGCATCCCGCTCAACGAGTAGATGCGCTCGACGAAGCGCTTCGTGACGCTCGAGTTGTCGCCGAGCCAGATGGGCCCGGCGACGACGAGGATCTGGCTGTCGAGGATGCCGGGGTAGAGGTCGGGCCACGCGTCGCTCTCCCAGCCGTGCTCGCGCATGTCGGGGTAGACGCCGGTGGCGACGTCGTGGTCGACGAGGCGGATCTCGTCGACCACGACCCCGTGCTCGCGCATGATGGCGGCACTGGCGTCGACGAGCCCCTGGGTGTGGCTCGGCTCGGGGCTCTTCTTCAGCGTGCAGTTGACGTAGGTGGCCTTGAGGCCGGTGAAGTCCCAGTCGGTCATGGAGTCGACTGTCCTCCGTGGCGGCCCGCCGTCGCAATGGCCCGGATGTGACGAGGTGCTGACGTCCTCGCGGTCGTCAGCACCTCGTCGATCACGTCGCCGCACGTCGGGTCAGCGCCGGGTGAAGCCCATGACCTTGCGGATCAGCAGGATGGCGATGACGCTCGCGGCGGCCCCGAAGACCCCGCCCAGGGCCTCGTACGTGAGGCTCGTCTGGAGCGATGAGACCAGGGCGTCCATCGAGTCGGGCTGCTCGAGTCCGTCCTGGGCGCGGCGCCCCAGCATCGCGAGGACGACGTTGGCGAACGGGATGAACCAGCCACCGATCGCGAGCCCGGTGCCGCGGGTGACCGGAGGAGCGACCCGACACGACGCGCCGTGCCGCGTGCCGACACCGGCCCGCCTCGGCGGTCACATCTGCTCGGGCGACTCCAGTCCGAGCAGGTCGAGACCGGTCGTCATGACCCGGAAGACGAGCGCGCACAACGTCAGTCGCGACTCCTTGACCTCGTCGAGCTCGGCCTTGAGCACCGGACAGTTCTCGTAGAACGCCGAGAACGCCTGCGCCAGCTCGAAGAGGTAACCGGCGAGCCGGTGCGGCTCGTAGGTGTCTCCGACCTCGGCGACGACGTCACCGAAGCCGAGCAGGTGCGTCGCGAGGGCGCGCTCGTGTGGCTCGCCGAGCAGGATCGGCGCGTGCTGGGCGGCCGGGTCGAGCCCGATCTGGCGGAAGATCGACCGGACGCGGGCGACGACGTACTGGAGGTACGGACCGGTGTTGCCGGTCAGCGCGACCATGCGGTCGAGGTCGAAGACGTACTCGCTGTCGTGCGCGACGGACAGGTCGGCGTACTTCACGGCGCCGATGCCGATCTGCCGGGCGATGGTGGCGCGCACGGTCTCGTCGAGGTCGGGCCGCGTGCCGTCGATGACGGTCCGGGCCTTCTCGACGGCCTCGTCGAGCAGGGCCATGAGCCGCAGCGGCTTGCCGGAGCGCGTCTTGAGGATCTTGCGGTCGTCGCCGAGCACGTTGCCGATCTGGACGTGGACGGGCACGACGTCGTCGGGCAGCCAACCGGCCTTGCGCGCGGTGTCCCACACCATGTTGAGGTGCAGGGCCTGCGGGGCGCCGATGACGTAGAGCACCCGGTGCGCCTTGAGGTCCTCGACGCGGTGCTTGATCGTCGCCAGGTCGGTCGTGCCGTAGTTGTAGCCGCCGTCGCTCTTGCGGATGATGAGCGGCACCGGCTTGCCCTCGCGCCCGGTGTAGCCGTCGAGGAAGACACACAGGGCGCCGTCCGAGACGGTCGCGATGCCCTTGGCCTCGAGCTCGGCACAGAGGTCTGCGAGCACCTCGTTGTAGGTGGACTCGCCGGCGAGGTCGTCGTCGGTCAGCGTGATGCCCAGCGTCGAGTAGATCTTGTTGAAGTAGATCTTCGACAGGTCGACGAGCTCACGCCACAGGGCCAGGGTGTCGGGGTCGCCGGCCTGGAGCTTGACGACCCGGGTGCGGGCCCGCACGTTGAAGTCGCCCTCGCTGCCGGCCGGCTCGGCCTTGTCGGCGCCGTCGAACTTGACCCGGGCCGCCTGGTAGAAGGCGTTGGGGTCGGTGACGAGGAGGTCGGCCTCCTCGGAGTCCCGACCGACGTCGAGCAGGTGCTCGATGAGCATGCCGAAGGGTGTGCCCCAGTCACCGATGTGGTTCTGCCGGATGACGTGGTGGCCGAGGTGCTCGAGGGTGCGGGCCAGCGAGTCGCCGACGACGGTCGTGCGCAGGTGCCCGACGTGCATCTCCTTGGCGACGTTGGGTGCGGAGTAGTCGATCGGGATGTTCTGTGTGGCCTGCAGCACCACACCGTTGCGCTCGTCGGCCTCGACGTCCTGCAGCAGCCCGGCGATCCACGAGCTCGAGAAGGTGAGGTTGATGAAGCCGGGGCCGCTCACCTCGACGGAGTCGCACACGTCGTCGAGGTCGAGGGCGTCGACGATCCTGGCCGCGACCTCGCGCGGCGGGAGGCCGACCTTCTTGGCGAGGGCGAGGGCGGCGTTGACCTGCACGTCGGCGAACTGCGACGGGCGCAGCACCGGGTCGGCCTCGCGGAAGTCGTCACCGAGGGCGGCGGCGATCGCGGACTGGACCTTGGGCGTGAGCGCGACGAGCGGGGAAACCATGCCGGCAAGTCTATTTGCGCCGACCGGGTGCCCGCGCCACCGTTTCGGGTCGGCCCCACCGAGGGCGTATGCCGTGTCGCCCGGACCGCGAAGAGGCGCGGTCCCGTGTTGGGGGGCCCGGACGCGATCGTGGCCACGTGCACAGCGTGGTGCACGTGGCCACGGACGCGAGGGTCCGTCAGGGAGCGGTCACTCGCCCTGGCGACGGAAGCCCGCTCGACGGGCGGCGTCCTCGCTGTAGAACCACACGTCGGGCTCGACGTCGTCGTAGCCGGCGTCGTCAGGTCCGACGAACGTCGTGCCCTCACGGGTGCCCTTGACGGCGTGGCCGAGCGGCTGGGCGCCGTCCGCGAGCGGGGCGGCCGAGCCGAGGCCGAAGCCGCCGTCGACGACCTCGTCGAAGCCTGAGACTCGGCGCCCGGGAGCGGAGTCCTCGGTGGAGTCGCTGGGCGTCCCGGCGTCCGCGGGCTCGGCGAGCTCGTCGTCCTCGTCGCTCTCGTGCGAGTGCGGCGCCATGTCCACGTCGAGCCCGGCGTCCGCAGCGTCGCCGTCGACGTCGGCGCCCTCCTCGAGACCGCGCTCGCCGGGGGTCGTCGCCCACGGCTGGCCGCGGTGGTCGCCCGGGTCGTCGGTCGGGATGCCGCCGTCGGTCACGACGTCGTCGCGCTCGTCCAGGGCCGGGACCGACACCTCGCGCGGCTCCTCGGCGTCGGCCACGGGCGGCGTGTAGTCCTCGTCGGTGCCATCAGTGGCGTCAGTGGTGTCTGTGGGGCCGGTGGCGTCGGACTGGGTGTCGCTCACGGTCGTGGACCTTTCGTCTGAGGGCTGCTCCGTCGCAGTCCCAGTACCCGCTGGGTCCTCCGTCGACGCGTCCGCGACGTCGTCGTGCGCGACGGCTGCCGTGCCGGCGACGGCGGCGTCGCTGGTGGCGACCTCCGTGACGGCGCCCGAGTTGTCGACGTCGTCGTCACGGTTGCCATCACGGTGGACATCACGGTCGTCGTGGCTCGCTGCGGCCGCCCCCACGGCGGCGGTACCCATGGCAGCGCCGCCGAGCGCAGACGAGCCCGGGTCGTCCGTGGTCCCGTCCGTCGCGTCCTCGTGCACGTTCTCGTCGGCACCCGTCCCGGCACCCGTCCCGGCACCCGTCTCAGCACCTGTGTCGGCAGCGTCGGTCTCGGTCGGTGCCCAGCTCGTCGAGGCGGGGGCGGTGTCGTCGGTCTCGTCGCCGTCGTCGGCGCGGCCAGTGACCTCGGGCTCGTCCGAGGCGTAGGAGGACGCGTCCCCCATCCGCTCGTCGGCGAGGTCCGCGTCGCTCGCGAGGTCGGGGCTCTCGCCGGACGAGACGTCCTCGGAGGGAGTCCAGGCGGGCTCGTCCGCGTCCCGGGTGTTAGACGTCTCGTCGTCCACCGGTGCGACCGCGGCCGAGTCGATCGGCTCGGACGCCACGCTCGTCCCGTCCTGCTCGTCGGTCGCCGCGGCGTCCGAGGGAGCGAAGGGGTTCTCGGCGTCGGCGAGGTCGTCCTCGTCGTCGTCGTGCGCGAACGCCGCGGCCCCGACCGCTGCCGCACCGGCAGCGCCGGCGCCGGCCGCACCAGCAGCGCCGGTACCGCGCGGCGGCTCCTGACCGGGAAGGCGGTTGCCGGCGTCGTCGACGCGGTAGCCCTCGTCGTCGGTGGCGACGTCGGGGTCGATACGGTCGGCCTCCCGCTCGAGACCCGCGTGCTCGGTGCGAGCGGACTCCGCGGAGGCGCGGTGCGCCTCGGCCTGCTCCTCGAGCCGCCGCGCTTCCGCGGCGACTCGCTCGGCCTCGGCGGCCTTGCGTTCGGCCTCGGCGCGCGCATCGGCAGCCATCGCGGCCGTCACCGATGCGCGGTCCTCGGTGTCCTGCACCTCGGGCAGTCGCTCGTCGACCTTGGCTCGCAGCTCGCCGGCCTCGAAGCGTCGCGCCTCGACCTCGCGACGCCGCCCTGCCGAGACGAACAACCAGATGATCACTGCAATGACGACGATCGCCACCACGATCCACAGAATCGTCTTGCCTGTGTCGGACATGCCATCCCCTTACGGATTACGGGCCCTCACGACCACTTCCCCCGAAACCTACTGCGCTGGGGGACCTCTGCGGCATCCAGCGCGCCGACGTCGTCCTCGACGTACCCCGAACCCTCGGGACGACCGCCCGGTTCACACCCCCACGAGCGCGCGAATGCCGTCCGGCGGCCGGACGGCATACGCCATCGGTCCCGTGGCGGCAGTCCCGATGGCTGCTCGTCCACGCGAATCCCGTTGCTCCGCGGTCCCCCTCGGGTCCGCTCGCGGCTCTCAGACGAGTCCGAGCTTCTTCGCCGTGGTCTCGCGCATCTCGACCTTGCGGATCTTGCCCGTCACGGTCATCGGGAACTCGTCGACGATCTCGACGTAGCGCGGGATCTTGTAGTGCGCGAGCCGACCGCTGCAGAACTCGCGCAGGGACTCGGCGGTGAGCGGGGTGGCGCCCTCCTTCATCCGCACCCACGCGCACAGCTCCTCGCCGTACCTCTCGTCGGGGACGCCGATGACCTGCGCGTCGAGGATGTCGGGGTGGGTGTAGAGGAACTCCTCGATCTCGCGGGGGTAGACGTTCTCGCCACCCCGGATGACCATGTCCTTGATGCGTCCGGTGATCTCGACGTAGCCGTCGTCGTGCATGACGCCGATGTCGCCGGTGTGCATCCACCCGTCCTCGATGGCCTCAGCGGTCTTGTCGGGCTGCTCCCAGTAGCCGAGCATCACCGAATAGCCCTTCGTCATGAACTCGCCGGCCTTCCCCCGGGGCAGCGTCTCGCCGGTCACCGGGTCGACGATCTTGATCTCGAGGTGCGGGCCGACCCGGCCGACCGTGCCGACCTTCTGCTCGAACGTGTCGTTCGTGCGGTTCTGGGTCGAGACCGGCGACGTCTCGGTCATGCCGTAGCAGATCGTCATCTCCTCGATGCCGGCCGCGAT
Organism: Terrabacter sp. Ter38; assembly: GCF_024519435.1. GTDB lineage: Bacteria > Actinomycetota > Actinomycetes > Actinomycetales > Dermatophilaceae > Terrabacter. Next base: position 42,527 of record NZ_JALJRZ010000014.1, on the reverse strand, counting down.
GAGCTGCTTCATCAGCTCTGCAGGACAAGGGGATCCGGCCATGATGCCGGTGCGCACCGTGGACAGGTCGTAGTCCGCGAACGAGGGGAGGTTCCACTCGGCGATGAACATCGTCGGCACGCCGTAGAGCGAGGTGACCTTCTCGTCCTGGGTGGCCTGGAGGGTCAGCGCGGGGTCGAAGCCCGGCGCCGGGATCACCATGCACGAACCGTGCGTCGTGCACGCGAGGTTGCCCATGACCATGCCGAAGCAGTGGTAGAAGGGCACCGGGATGCAGACGCGATCGGCCTCGGTGTAGTCGCACAGCTCGCCGACGAAGTAGCCGTTGTTGAGGATGTTGCGGTGGCTCAACGTCGCGCCCTTCGGGAATCCCGTGGTGCCCGAGGTGTACTGGATGTTGATGGGGTCGGTGTTCGAGAGTCCCGCCTGGACGCGCGCGAGCTCCTCCGGAGCGACGTCGTCGGCACGAAGGACGAGCTCGGTCCAGTCGGACGTCCCGATGTAGACGACGCGCTCGAGGCCGTCGACCTCGTCGCGCACCTCGTCGACCATCTGCCGGTAGTTGCTCGACTTGAAGGCTTCGGCTGCGACGAGGGTCGAGATGCCGGCCTGCCCGAGGACGTACTGCAGCTCGTGGGACCGGTAGGCCGGGTTGATGTTGACGAGGATGGCCCCGATCTTGGCCGTCGCGTACTGCACCAGCGTCCACTCGGAGCAGTTCGGCGCCCAGATGCCGACCCGGTCGCCCGTGCCGACGCCGACGGCGAGCAGCGCGCGGGCCAGTCGGTCCACGTCGTCCCGCAGCTCCGCATACGTCCACCGGCGCCCCTGCGTAACGTCGACGAGCGCCTCACGTTCGCCGAACCGCGCGGCCGTCGCGTCGAAGTTGTCACCGATCGTCGCCTCGAGCAGCTGGGTGTCGGTCTCGCCGCGGGTGTGCGAGAGGGTCGGGTCGAGCGGTGCGGGTGGTGCGGCGGTCATCGATGGCCTCCCGGCGTGCGGCGATGGACGGTCTCACCACACCCAACCCCGGCACGACCCGAGGCACAAGGGAAAGCCCGCGAGGTGGAGCGAACTCACATGGTGCGCCCACTGGACGTGCCCGTCGGGTATGTCACGCTCCGTCGACCGGAGGCGCAAGCGCCCCCCGGTGGATCTCGTAGACCCGGGCCTGCCCCGGTGAGTCGGGGTCGTCGACGATCGGCTGGTCGGACATGAACTGCCGGATGACGTTGGCCAGCTCACCCGGGTGGCTGAAGTTGATGGCGTGGGCGGCCCCGTGGATGACGACGAGCAGGACCGAGTTGTCGATCTGCCCAGCCACCTCCTTGACCCGCGGCGGCGCGGGCATGAGCGGGTCGGCGCTCCCGAGCACGACGAGGGTCGGGATGTGCAGCTGCAGCAGGCGGTCGAGCGCCGGGTAGCGGGTCAGGGCGCGGAACATGCGCAGCGTGCTCGGCACCCCGAACCTCAGATAGTCCGGCACGGCCACCTGCATGAGCCCCAACGGCTCGCGTATGCCGTCCCGCGCGAGCTGCTTCAGCGCCCGGCCCAGTGGCTGGTTGTGGAGCCCGCCCGCGGGCGCGACGAGCACGGCCCGCTCGAGACGTTCGGGGTAGAGGTGGGCGAACTCGCAGATGACGGCGCAGCCCATCGAGTTGCCGACGAGCGTCACCTTCTCGATGCCACGGTCGTCGAGGAACGCCGCTGCCGCCTGGGCGAGCTCGGGCACGTCGAGCGGTTGACGCGGCCGGCCGCTGCGCCCGAATCCGGGGAGGTCGGGCACGAGCGTCCGGAACTCGCCGGCGAGCAGCTCGGCCGTCGGGAGCAGGTAGCGGCCCGAGAGCCCGAAGCCGTGCAGGTGCATCATCGGAGACGAGTCCGGCGGCCCTGGCGACTCGCGGTAGAAGACCTTGACGCCGTCGTTCGACGTCCATCGCTCGACGAGCGACCCCGCGGCCACGAGTCAGGCCTGCCCGAGCAGGGACGAGCTGCGCCACGTCCAGGACCGCGAGGATCGGACGGACGCCGGTACGGCTGGGTGAGTCGGCACGGGACCAGAGTCCGCCGCCGCACCTCTGGCCGCGTCACCCCCACAGGATGAACGCGGACCACCGAGGGCACCCGGACAGCACGACGCCCCGGCCGGGAGACCCGGCCGGGGCGTGGTGTTCTGTCTCAACACAGAGTGCACCCGTAGGGATTCGAACCCCAAACCTTCTGATCCGTAGTCAGATGCTCTATCCGTTGAGCTACGGGTGCGTCGTTCCGCCACTCGGAGGAACGAAAAGTTACCTTAGCGCCTCGGGTCCGCATCCACGAAATCGGCCCCGGCCCGGGGATGAGGACCCCGCCGGGCACCCTACGAACAGCGGCCGGCGGACGCCACCTCACGGCACACGCGGTCGGCCCGACCGGGCGCCACGATCACCGGCTGCCCGGTACCGGCGAGTACTGAAATTCCTGCAAGAAACCGACAACAGATCGTCGTTTTCCTTGCGGCGACGCAGCCATGTGAGGCGTCTCACCGCTCCGTCGCCCGCATGGGGTCAACGGCACCCACGACGGCGCGTACCTTGAAGTCATCACGTCATCTGTTCAGCATGTGGACACCTGCAGCCCGATCCGGGCTCGCCCAGGATCCACCTGCGGAGCAGCTTCACACCGGCACGACGTGGTGCCGGGCGGCACCGCGCGCGAAGGGATGGGCCCCGAGTTGACCACGACCCACGAGAAACAGACACACACGACGCACGCGGGTCTTGCCGCGTGGGTCGAGCAGGTCGCCGAGCTGACGCAGCCGCGCGACATCCGGTGGATCACCGGCTCCCCCGAGGAGTGGACCGAGCTGACCGACCAGCTCGTCGAGGCCGGTACCTTCGTCCGGCTCAACGAGAGCAAGAAGCCGAACTCCTTCTACTGCGCCTCCGACCCCAGTGACGTCGCGCGCGTCGAGGGGCAGACCTACATCTGCTCCGTCGACGAGAAGGACTCCGGGCCCACCAACAACTGGATGGCGCCCGACGAGATGAAGGCTCGGATGACCGAGCTGTACCGCGGCAGCATGGCGGGCCGCACCATGTACGTCATCCCCTTCGTCATGGGTCACCTCGACGCCAAGGTCCCGATGTTCGGTGTCGAGGTCACCGACTCCGCCTACGTCGTCGTCTCGATGCTCGTCATGGCCCGCTGTGGCGACAAGGTGCTCCACAAGATCGAGGAGACGAACGCCGACTTCGTGCCGGCCCTCCACTCGGTCGGCGCCCCGCTCGCCGAGGGCCAGGCCGATGTCAGCTGGCCGTGCTCCGACACGAAGTACATCGTCCACTTCCCCGAGGAGCGCACGATCTGGAGCTACGGCTCCGGCTACGGCGGCAACGCCCTCCTCGGCAAGAAGTGCTACTCCCTGCGCATCGCCTCGGCGATCGCCCGCGACGAGGGCTGGATGGCCGAGCACATGCTCATCCTCAAGCTCACCTCGCCCAAGGGGTCCGTCCACTACATCGCGGCAGCCTTCCCGTCCGCCTGTGGCAAGACGAACCTCGCGATGATCACGCCCACCATCCCCGGCTGGAAGGCCGAGATGGTCGGCGACGACATTGCCTGGATGCGCTTCGGTGAGGACGGCCGCCTCTACGCCGTGAACCCGGAGTTCGGCCTCTTCGGCGTCGCTCCCGGCACTGGCGAGTCGACCAACCCCAACGCGATGGCCACCATCGAGAAGGGCAACTCGGTCTTCACCAACGTCGCCCTGACCGACGACGGCGACGTGTGGTGGGAGGGCATGACCGACGAGCCGCCGGCGCATCTCACCGATTGGCACGGCAACAGCTGGACGCCCGAGGACGGCAAGTCGGGAACGCTCTCGAGCCACCCCAACAGCCGCTTCTGCACGCCGGCCTCCCAGTGCCCGATGATCGCCCCGGAGTACGACAACCCCGACGGTGTGCCGATCGACGCGATCCTCTTCGGCGGCCGCCGCAAGACGACCGTGCCGCTCGTCTACGAGTCGCGCGACTGGCAGCACGGCACCTTCATCGGCGCCACGCTCTCCTCGGAGACCACCGCCGCCGCGACCGGCGCCGTCGGCGTCGTGCGCCGCGACCCGATGGCGATGCTGCCCTTCATCGGCTACCACGCCGGCGACTACATGAACCACTGGCTCGAGATCGGGAAGAGCGCGGACGCCTCCAAGCTCCCCCGCATCTTCGGCGTCAACTGGTTCCGTCGCGACGAGGAGGACGGCTCCTTCCTCTGGCCCGGGTTCGGCGAGAACAGCCGGGTCCTGAAGTGGGTCATCGAACGCCTCGACGGCGACGCCGATGCCGTGGAGACCCCGATCGGGTTCGTGCCGACCGAGGGCGCCATCGACATCGACGGGCTCGACATGACGCCCGAGCAGGTCGCCAAGGCCATTCGGGTCGACGCAGCCGACTGGGAGAAGGAGCTGGCCCTCATCCAGGAGTGGTTCGACACGTTCGGCGAGCAGCTCCCCGCGGAGCTGTGGGCCGAGTTCGACGCCCTCAAGGCCCGCGTCAGCGAGCGCTGAGAGGTCGGTCCACCGCCTGCTGGCCGGCGGGCGGCGGACGACGTGATGCAGGGCCCGGCACCTCACGGTGCCGGGCCCTCCGTCATGCACCGACGGGTCGCTCTGACGGGGTCGCTCGAGGAAGGTATGCCGTGTCGCTCGAGCAGGTGTGCCGTGCCCCGGGCGTGCGGCACAGCCGGCGGGCTGCGTGCCCGTGCCACCCACCCGGGTACGGGGTGGGCATGAGCGAAGGGAACGGGTACCGCCGCGAGGAGTCGGAGGCCGAGCGTCTCGACCGCAACTTCGGTGAGCAGCTGCAGGAGCTGCGCATCGTCCAGACGGGCGTGCAGATCCTCTTCGCCTTCTTGCTGACCATCCCCTTCCAGCAACGGTTCACGAGCCTGACGCAGCTGCAGCGCAGCATCTACGTCGTCACGCTGCTGTCCATGGCGATCAGCACCCTGCTCTTCATGACCCCGGTCGCCATGCACCGCATGCTCTTCCGCGAGGGGCTGAAGGACTTCGTCGTGCGGCACACGGACACGCTGATCGGCACGGGGCTGTTCTTCCTCGGCACCGGGATCGTCGGCGGTGTCGTGCTGGTGCTCGACGTCCTGCTGCGCAGCTCCGCCGCGTTCTGGATCGGGGGCGTGCTGGCGCTGCTGGGCGTCAGCCTGTGGGTGCTGCTTCCCCTGTCGCAGCGCCGCCGCGGGCGCCGGGAGGACGCCGTCGAGAAGTCGGGCACCCCGTCCCCCAACTGACCGTCGAGAGGCCACGTTCGGCCGCCCCGTTCACCGTCGAGAGGCCACGTTCGGCCGCCTCTTCACCCTCGAGAGGCCACGTTCTCCGGTCGCGCTAGCGGGGGCGGCGGGACGCCGTCGCTCAGCACAAGACAGAAGGACCCCGACGGAAACGTGTCGGGGTCCTTCTGTCTTGTGCTGGCGGAGGCGGCGGGATTTGAACCCGCGAGAGGTTTTATCCTCAACCCGCTTAGCAGGCGGGCGCACTAGGCCACTATGCGACGCCTCCGTGCCCGCGACGAGGCCGCCGAGGCGACGTCGGATGCACGGGCGAGCACAGGCTACCGGCCGGGGTGCGCCCGGCCCAAACCGGGGTGACCGATCGCGTGCCGGCTTACCCAACTCGATGAGGCATCTATCAGGTTGACAGGGCACAATATTGATCGGCTCGTGCGCACGAGCCGATCAGAGAGGACTCCATGACGTATCCGAACACGCGAGGTCCGGCTGCGCCGCCGACCCGTGAGGCGCTGCGACGCGACCTCAAGTCAGGTTTTCGCAAGGCGCTCGGCCTCACCGCCCTGGGGACGGTCGTTCCCGGAGCCGGGCTCACCCAGACCCGCAGTCGCACGTTCGGGTGGGTCCTGCTGTTCCTCGCCGTGCTCAGTCTGGGAGCCGGCGCGTACTACGTGATGCGTACTGGGTTGACGAATGCCGCGCTCTCGATCGTGGCCCGGCCCAACGTGCTGCAGGCCATCACCATCGCGTTCGTCGTCGGCGGCATCCTGTGGTGCTCCTCCATCATCCTCACTGCCGTCCAGTCACGCCCCGCGAAGCTCGACCGGGCGCGGACGCGCATCCTCGCGGCCTTCACGACGCTCATGGTCTTCGTCGTCGCGGGATCGTCCTTCAAGTTCGCCGAGTACGCCAGCATCACGCAGACCACCGTGGCGCAGGTCTTCGGCACCTCACCGGTCAAGCCGGGCGTCGGAGCCCAGGTGGCCGAGGGCGAGGACCCGTGGGCCGACCAGGCACGCGTGAACATCCTGCTGCTCGGCTCGGACGCCGGAGTGGGGCGCACGGGCACGCGAACCGACTCGATGATCGTCGCAAGCATCGACACGAAGACCGGACGCACGGCCCTCATCTCCCTCCCCCGCAATCTCCAGAAGGTGCCACTCCCCGAGGACAGCCCACTCCGGCGCCTCTACCCCAGCGGCACCTACGGAAAGCCGGTCTGTATCCGCGCCCAGACCGACGCGGCGGACCAGTGCATGCTCAACGCTGTCTGGACGGAGGTCGACCAGTACCGCCAGTCCCACCCCAACGCCTACAAGGGCGCTGCGCCAGGACGCGACGAGACACGAAATGTCATTGCCGAGGTGCTCGGCCTGAAGATCGACCACACCGTGGTGGTGGACCTCAAGGGATTCTCGCAGCTCATCGATGCCATGGGCGGCGTGGACATCAACGTGAAGCTGAGCGGCTTCGGCACGAAGCTGCCCATCGGTGGCCACAGCGACGGCAACGGAGGGGTCATCGGTGAGACCGGCTACTTCAGCCCGGGCCGGCAGCACCTCTCAGGCAACCTCGCTCTCTGGTACGCCCGCACCAGGGCGGCCGACAGCGACACGTACCGTCAGGCGCGCCAGCGCTGTGTCGTCCAGGCCGTCGTCAAGCAGGTGGATCCGGCGCAGATGGTCTCCAAGTATCCCGAGATCGCCCGAATCGCCCGCGACAACATCTACACCGACATCCCGGCCCAGAACCTTCCCGCCTTCGTCAACCTCATCGAACGGGTCCAGAAGAACGGCAAGATCACCAGCCTGTCACTGGCCCAGATCCCCGGCTTCGACTCGGTGAACCCCAACTACGACGAGATCCACGCCTTCGTCCAGAAGGGCATCGCTGCGCCGAAGCCGGCCACGCCGTCGACGCCGACCAAGACCCCGACCAAGACGCCTTCGCCGACGACGACGTCGTACGACGAGTGCTGATCACTGGGCGACGCGACTGCACCCAGGACCAACAACAAAGCCCCCGGCCGATGGCCGGGGGCTTTGTCACAAACGACTGAGGTTGGTGTCGCTCGTTGCTGTTGCTCTCGAGTGATCAGAGCGGGCGAACTGCGTCGGCCTGCGGGCCCTTGGGACCCTGCGTGACCTCGAACTCGACTCGCTGCGCCTCGTCCAGCGAACGGTAACCGTTCGACTGAATGGCCGAGTAGTGGACGAAAACGTCGGGGCCGCCGCCGTCCTGGGCGATGAAGCCGAAGCCCTTTTCAGCGTTGAACCACTTGACGGTGCCCTGTGCCATACGGGTAACTCTTCCTTCTTTAGCGTGTGGGACAACGCACCTCGCGCATCCCAAGCTGCCGTATTGACTCCACTCGACGGGCGCGAACCCACCGAAGCCGAAAGGAAACCCGTCACCGTTGCGGATGACGGGCACCTGCTCGACTGCGAGGAACTGCAACTGCAACCGCGACGAACCTAGCAGAATACCGGCCGGTCGGCCCGTCGGATGACACTCGTTTTTGGGCGTTCAGGAACCGTTCGTCGCGACGTCACGTCGGGTGCCTCGCAGCGCGAGCTGCGGGGGTCGGTCGCCGCGGATCGTGGCGACCATGTCGAGGACGCGCCGGGTCGCCCGGACGTCGTGCGCGCGGAACACCGTGGCCCCGAGCCAGGCCGCCACGGCGGTCGCCGCGAGCGACCCCTCGAGCCGCTCCTCGGCGGGCAGGTCGAGAGACTCCCCGACGAAGTCCTTGCGCGACATCGCCTGCAGCACAGGGTAGTTCAGGGCAGTGATGTCGGCCGTGTGCCTCAGGACCTCGAGCGAGTGCGCGGTGGTCTTGCCGAAGTCGAGTGTGGGGTCGACGAGGATGCGCTCTCGAGGTATGCCGGCCCGCTCGGCCGCACGGGCACCGTCGGCCAGGGTGCGCACGACGTCCCGCACGACGTCGAGGGGATCGTCGCCGTAGGTGACGTCGACCGGATCGGTCCGGGGCGGAAGGCCGCCGGTATGCGAGATGACGTAGCCGGCACCGATGTCCGACGCGACGTGGACGAGATCAGGGTCATGCCCGGCCCACGTGTCGTTGACGAGGTCCACGGTCCCGGCCGCTTCATGGGCCACCTCCGACCTCCACGTGTCGAGGCTCAGTAGGACGTCTGGGTGCTCGGCCCGCGCCCACTGGAGGAACGGGACGACGCGCCGGATCTCCTCCTCGGCATCGACGACCTCGCCCTCCTGACCGGCGCGCACGCCACCGATGTCGACGAGGTCTGCGCCGAGCTCGACGGCCTCGACGAAGGCCGCCCTGGCGGACTCGAGGTCGGCGTGGCGGTTGCCGCTGAAGAAGGAGTCAGGGGTCCGGTTGACGATCGCCATGACGGCGGGCGAGGCAGCGTCGAAGCGGCGTCCTCGCAGGACGAGAGGGCTCGCCGGCGGGAGCTGGAGGGGGGCCAGCCGGCTCAGGATCTCGGCGGTGTCGGGTGCGGGATCCGAGCCGGAATGTCTGGTCACACTGTCGTATCTCACGGGGCCACTCAAAGGTCAACGGTGGACTCGAGCATGGTTGCGGAACTGTTACCATTGTGGAGCAGACATCGCCCACGGCCCGGCCACGCTCCCGGCCGGGTCGCGGGTGGTTCGCCGGTCCTGATCGTCCCGCAATGACGGTCGACCAACCGGGTCCGCGACGACGCGTCGGCGGGCCCAGTCACCAAGGAAACTGAATACAGAGATGTCGTACATCGTGTCGTTCTTCGCGGCCATGAACCGTCCGTCCACGTCGATGCCGGTCGGTCAGTACAACTCCAGCACGACGTTCGAGGAGAGGCTCGGCCTGCTCTGAGAGGGCGTGCAACCGCTGGGCTCACCGTCGAGACCGGTGCATGAGAACAAAAGGGACTCCGGATCTCCGGAGGCCCTTTTTTCATGCCCGGATCCGCTCCCGGATCCGCTCTGGTGGCGGAGGGCCTGGGACGGACTCCGCGCCTCCGCAACTCCTCCGAAAGCGCTCCGCGCCGACGGAGCAGCTTGGCGGAGGGCGTGGGATTCGAACCCACGATGGGCTATGAACCCATAGCGGTTTTCAAGACCGCCGCACTCGGCCACTATGCGAGCCCTCCAGTGTCCGCGGAAGTCTAGCCGCGGGTGCCCCACCCGTCCGAATCGTCCCGGCGACCACCGCCACCCGTCCGGTGGTGTGCCTCATGGTGCTGCGTGCGGTGGGTTCCGGCCCCCCGGAGGCAGCACCATCCGCAGCACGATGACGGCGCGGCCGGAGCGGTGGGTCAGCCGGAGCGGTGGGTCAGATGTACATCGCGGGGTCGAGCCACTGGTTGGTCGCGTCGCGCTTCGGGAACCGGATGACCGCCGGGATGCCCGTCGCCACGGCACCCGCGGGGACGTCCTTGACGACGACGGAGTTGGCCCCGACCTGGACGTCGTCGCCGATGCGGACGGGCCCGAGCACGTGGGCACCTGCGCCGATGGTGACGCGGTTGCCGACCGTGGGGTGCCGCTTGACGTGTTCCATCGAGCGGCCACCCAGGGTGACCCCGTGGTAGAGCATGACGTCGTCGCCGACCTCGGCGGTCTCGCCGATGACGACACCCATGCCGTGGTCGATGAAGAACCGCCGTCCGAGCCGGGCCGCCGGGTGGATCTCGACGCCGGTGATCGAACGCGTCACCGTCGCGAGGACCCGCGCCGGCAGCCGCCCACCCGGGCGCTTCCACAGCTCGTGCAGTCCGCGGTGCGCCCAGATGGCGTGCAGCCCGGGAGAGGTCAGGACCATCTCGAGGCGGGAGTTGGCCGCGGGGTCGCGCTCGATGGCGCCGTCCACGTCCTCGCGGGCGCGGTCGGCGAGCTTGCGCACGAAGCCGAGCGGGCCGGCATACGACCGCTCGCCGGGGACGACGGCGGCTGCGTGGGAGGTCACAGTCGCCGCCGGCTCCCCGGCCAACCCGGCCACCCCGACCACCTCGGCCGCCCCGTCACCACGCACGAGCGTCAGCGGTTTCTCGGCCGGCCGGGGCCCGTGGTCGATCTGCGGTGCGGTGCTCATGCACGACTCCTTGGTGGCGTTGCAGTGGGACGGGCGTCGAGGGGACGTCAGTCGACGAGACCCTCGAAGAGGATCGTCGACAGGTAGCGCTCGCCGAACGACGGGATGATGACGACGATCGTCTTGCCGGCGTTCTCGGGACGCTGGGCGACCTGGACTGCGGCGGCGATGGCGGCACCGGACGACAGGCCGACGAGCAGGCCCTCCTCGGTCGCGGCGCGGCGGGCCCACTTCACGGAGGTCTCGGCGTTGACGTCGATGACCTCGTCGTAGACCTCGGTGTCGAGGATCTCGGGGACGAAGTTGGCGCCGATGCCCTGGATCTTGTGCGGACCGGGCTGGCCGCCATTGAGGATCGGGCTCTCCTCGGGCTCGACGGCGATGATCTGGACGCTCGGCTTGCGGGCCTTGAGGACCTGGCCGACGCCCGTGATGGTGCCACCGGTGCCGATGCCAGCAACGACGATGTCGACCTCGCCGTCGGTGTCCTTCCAGATCTCCTCCGCGGTGGTCCTGCGGTGGATCTCGGGATTGGCCTCGTTGGCGAACTGGCGGGCGAGCACGCCGCCGCGCTCGGCGACGATCTCGTCGGCCTTGGCGACCGCGCCCTTCATGCCGGTCGACGGGTCGGTGAGGACGAGCTCGGCACCGAAGGCACGCAGCAGCGCGCGGCGCTCCTTGCTCATCGACTCGGGCATCGTCAGCACGACCTTGTAGCCGCGGGCGGCGCCGACCATGGCCAGCGCGATGCCGGTGTTGCCGGAGGTGGCCTCGACGATGGTGCCGCCGGGCTCGAGCTGCCCGCTCGCCTCGGCGGCGTCGATGATCGCGACCCCGATGCGGTCCTTGACGGAGTTGGCGGGGTTGTAGAACTCGAGCTTGGCGGCAACCGTCGCCTGCGCCCCGTCGGTGACCTTGTTGAGGCGCACGAGCGGCGTGTTGCCGATCAGCTTGGTCACGTCGTCGTAGATCGGCATTGCTGGAGCCCTTTCGGCTGGGTACGGCGGAACAGTCGGTCACTCGATTGTCTCCGACAACCGAGTTCTCGTTATGCATATTCCAACACGCCGTTATCGGTTGCCAAGGCCACGCCCATGATCCGGGCGCCGCCACGACGCCGGCCACCCGGGCACACCCCCGAGGGCGTATGCCGCCCGGCGGCGGGACGAAGGGGACGAGCGTCACGCCGCGACGGCCGTCACAATCACTAAGCGCTTGCTCACGCGTCAGTAGACTCCCCCGCATGAGTGCGCTCCAGATCGTCGCCGCCGTCGTGTGCCTCGGCGTCACCGCCGTGGCCGTCGCCCTGCTCGTCAAGACGATCAACCACTTCCTCGCGACCTTCCGCCTCGGCCAGCCCGAGGACCGCGGTGACGACAAGGGGGCCCGCACCCGCACGCTGCTGCGCGAGTTCCTCGGCCACACGCGCATGTCGCGCCTGCCCGTCGTCGCGATCGCGCACTGGTTCACGATGGTCAGCTTCGGCGTCCTCTTCTTCACCCTGCTCAACGCCTTCGGCCAGCTCTTCCAGCCGGAGTTCGTGCTGCCGCTCATCGGCCACTTCTTCCCCTACGAGTGGGTCACCGACTTCTTCGCCTTCGCGGGCTTCATCTCGATCGTCGTGCTCATGGCGATCCGTCAGAAGAACCACCCGCGCTCGGCCGCGGGTGAGGACGGGCGCCGCAGCCGCTTCTTCGGCTCGACGTGGTGGCAGGCCTACTACGTCGAGCTGACGATCCTCGGCGTGACGCTCTGCATCGGCCTGCTCCGCGCGCTCGAGTGGACCCTCGCGCGCAAGACCGGCACCGGCATGGACACCGCCCTCCACTTCCCGCTGACGGGCTGGATCGGCAACTTCTTCACCGGACTGTCGGTCGGCGCCATCGAGAACCTCATCGTCGTCATCGCCGCAGTCAAGATCCTCATCTCCTTCGCGTGGATGATCACCATCGCGCTCCAGCCGACGATGGGCGTCGCCTGGCACCGCTTCCTCGCCTTCTTCAACATCTTCTTCAAGCGCCACGCCGACGGCCGCACGAGCCTCGGTGAGCTCCAGCCGATCAAGGTCGACGGCAAGCCCCTCGACTTCGAGAACGTCGACGAGCTCGACGAGGACGCCGCACTCGGCGTCGGCAAGGTCGAGGACTTCACGTGGAAGGGCCTGCTCGACTTCACGACGTGCACCGAGTGCGGTCGCTGCCAGAGCCAGTGCCCGGCGTGGAACACCGACAAGCCGCTCTCCCCCAAGCTGCTCGTCATGACGCTGCGCGACCACGCCCACGCCAAGTCCCCGTGGCTGCTCGCCTCCGACGAGGTCCGTGCGGGCGGCATCGAGTCGGCCGAGGGATTCAGCGACGCGACGAAGGGCGCCGTCGCCACCGAGCAGCTCGTCGGCGAGACCGGCTACGACATCCGGCACCCGCTCACGGCCTACAACCCGCACGGGCCCGACGCCGTCATCGACGAGGACGTCCTCTGGTCCTGCACGACGTGCGGCGCCTGCGTCGAGCAGTGCCCGGTCGACATCGAGCACGTCGACGCGATCGTCGACCTGCGCCGCTACAAGAACCTCATCGAGTCGGCCTTCCCGGCCGAGCTCAACGGCCTCTTCAAGAACCTCGAGAAGAACTCCAACCCCTGGGGTCTCGCGCCGCGGCTGCGGATGGACTGGGCCAAGGACCTCCCCTTCGAGGTCAAGCAGGTCGGCCAGGACGTCGAGGACCTCTCCGAGGTCGACTACCTCTTCTGGGTCGGCTGCGCCGGCGCCTACGAGGACCGCGCCAAGAAGACGACGCGCGCGGTGGCCGAGCTGCTCGACACCGCCGGTGTCTCCTTCGCCGTGCTCGGCGACGGCGAGGCCTGCACGGGCGACTCGGCCCGCCGCGCCGGCAACGAGTTCCTCTTCCAGATGCTCGCCCAGCAGAACGTCGAGACCCTCAACGAGGTCGGCGCGAGCAAGATCGTCGTCACCTGCGCGCACTGCTTCAACACCATCAAGAACGAGTACCCCCAGCTCGGCGGGCAGTACGAGGTGCTGCACCACACCCAGCTGCTCAACCGGCTCGTCCGCGAGAAGCGCCTCACGCCCGTCGCGCGCCCCGGTGATGCGCTGGCCACCGGGGCGCTCACGGGGGCCGCGTCGACCGGCGCCAAGGTCACCTACCACGACCCCTGCTACCTCGGCCGCCACAACCAGGTCTACGCGCCGCCGCGCGAGCTGCTCCAGATCCTGCCCGGCGTCGAGTACGCCGAGATGGAGCGCAGCAAGGAGAAGTCCTTCTGCTGCGGCGCCGGTGGCGCCCGCATGTGGATGGAGGAGAAGCTCGGCACCAGGATCAACACCAACCGCACCGAGGAGGCCCTCGCCACGGGGGCCGAGCGCATCGCCGTCGGCTGCCCCTTCTGCAAGGTCATGCTCTCCGACGGCCTCAACGCCGCGATCCAGGACGGCAAGGCCACCGACGCCGTCGAGGTCGTCGACGTCGCCCAGATGCTGCTCGCCGCCGTGCGTCGCGGCGACGGCGGCGGGGAGCCTGACGAGGCGGAAACGCCTGAGCCCCAGCCGGACCCGGAGCCCGCACCGGTCGCCTGAGCGCGCCGGACGGGATACCTCCTCCTGAGGTCCGTCGTGACGAAGGGGCGCCTCCCGCGGGGGGCCTTCGTCGTCCCCGACGTGAACAGCGGCACCGCAACGAGATGTGGGAACGCTCTCACACACCCTTGCCCAACCCCTCGCGACGGTGAAGGGTGAGCCCATGACTCAACGACGAGATCGACGTGGGTGGCCCGCCCGCGGGCTCCACCGACTGGCCCTCGCGGCCCTGGCCGTCGCCACCACGGCCGTCCCGACCATTGCCGTCGCCGGAGCCGGAGCAGCACCAGCGCCGGTATCTGCCGTCGCTGCGGCCTCCAGCACCCCGGCCTCCAGCACCCCGCGCTCCAGTACTCCGGACCTCGGGCCGACCACCCTCGTCCTCGACCCGTCGATGTCCACCGCCGACATCCAGGCCAAGGTGGACGCGGTCGCCGCCGCACAGGTGCCCAACGAGAGGGGCCCCCAGCGGTACGCCATCCTCTTCAAGCCCGGCACCTACGGCACCGCCGACAAGCCGCTCAACTTCCAGGTCGGCTACTACACCGAGGTCGCCGGCCTCGGCCAGAACCCGGGCGACGTCGTCATCAACGGCTCGGTCTACGTGCGCAACCAGTGCAGCGCGCCGGGCAGCTGCATCGCGCTCAACAACTTCTGGCGGTCGCTGTCCAACCTGACGGTCAACGTGACCACCCCCGACTTCGGTTGCTACAGCGGACAGTTCTGGGCCGTCTCGCAGGCAGCGCCGCTGCGCCGCGTCCACATCAAGGGTCTGACGACCCTCATGGACTACTGCACCGGCCCGTCCTTCGCCAGCGGCGGCTTCATCGCCGACTCGACGTTCGACGGGGTCGTCATCAACGGCTCCCAGCAGCAGTTCTTCACCCGAAACAGCACGGTGGGCAGCTGGACCAACGGCGTCTGGAACCAGGTCTTCTCCGGCACCGTGGGCGCACCCGCCGAGTGCTTCCCCGCCTCGTCGGCGTGCGGCGGCCCCTACACGACCGTCGACACGACGTCGGTGAGCCGTGAGAAGCCCTACCTCTACGTCGACGGTTCGGGCGCCTACCGCGTCTTCGTGCCGGCGGCCGCGACCGACAGCCGTGGGGTCTCATGGGCCTCGGGGTCGACACCGGGCCGCTCGATCGGCATCGGCGACTTCTACGTCGCCAAGCCGTCGGACTCGGCGCAGGCGATCAACCGCGAGCTCGCCCGCGGCCGCAACCTGCTGCTCACCCCCGGCGTCTACCACCTCGACCGGACCCTCAGGGTCAAGCGGGCCGACACCATCGTGCTGGGGCTCGGCCTGTCCAGCCTCACCCCGACCACGGGCCAGGTCGCGATGAGCGTCGCCGACGTGCCGGGGGTCGACATCGCCGGCATCACCTTCGACGCCGGTCCGGTCAGCTCGCAGGTCCTGCTCCAGATCGGCACGCAGCGTGCCGCCGGGAGCCAGGGGCCGAGCCGGGCCGGGTGGAGCAGCGCCGCCGACCCAACCGGCCTGCAGGACGTCTTCTTCCGCATCGGCGGCCCGCACGTCGGCAAGGCCACGGTCAGCCTCGAGGTCAACAGCGACCACGTCGTGCTCGACGACATCTGGGCCTGGCGCGCCGACCACGGCAACGGGGTCGGGTGGACGAGCAACAGCGCCGACACCGGTCTCGTCGTCAACGGCGACCACGTCACGGCTACGGGACTGTTCGTCGAGCACTACCAGAAGACCGAGGTCATCTGGAACGGTGAGCACGGCTCGGTCACGTTCTTCCAGAACGAGCTGCCCTACGACCCGCCGAGCCAGGCCGCCTGGATGTCGGCGCCGGGCCACGAGGGCTATCCGGCCCTGCTCGTCGGCGCTGACGTGAAGAGCTTCTCGGGCTCCGGGATGGGCTCCTACAGCTTCTTCAACCAGGGCGTCGACGTGTTCGCTGCCAACGCGTTCGAGGTGCCCACGACGTCCGGCGTGCGTCTGCACGACCTGCTGACGATCTTCCTCGACCCGTCCAACGGCAAGGGTGGCATCCGCAACGTCGTCAACGGCGTCGGCGGCTCGTCGACGATCGCCAACCCGGACGTCCCGGTCACCGTCGTCGACTACCCCTGAGCAGCCTCCTCCCGGCCCGACGGTCGTATGCCGTCGGGCCGGGAGGCGTTGTCCTGTGCAGCACCGTAGGGTGATCCGATGACTGCCGCCCTCACCGCCGTCGCCCGCGACCTCGCTCCGACCGGCCTGCTACGGGCCTCGATCAACCTCGGCAACCCCGTTCTCGCACAAGGCGCTCCGCAGGCGCCGACCGGTGTGACGGTCGACATCGCGCGTGCCGTGGGCGAGCGCCTCGGCGTGCCTGTCGAGCTGGTCTGCTTCGACGCGGCGCGCCGGTCGTTCGAGGCGATGGCGACGGGCGACGCCGACCTGTGCTTCCTCGCCGTCGACCCGGCCCGGGCGACCGAGGTCGCCTTCACAGCGCCCTACGTCGTCATCGAAGGTGTCTACGTCGTGCCCGTCGACTCCCCCGTGCGCTCCGTCGCCGACGTCGACCGCGACGGCGTCCGGGTCGGGGTGAAGCACGGCTCGGCCTACGACCTCCACCTCACCCGGACCCTGGAGCACGCGAGCATCGTCCGCGGTGACGAGGGCGTCGACGTCTTCGTCTCCGAGGGGCTCGAGGTCGGCGCCGGCATCCGGGAGCCCGTCACCGCCTTCGCCGCCCGCTGCGACGACGTGAGGGTCCTCGACGAGGCGTTCATGCAGATCGAGCAGGCCGTCGGCACGACGCGGACGCGAGCGGACGACACCGTCGCCTTCCTGCGCGAGCTCGTCGAGGAGCTGAAGGCGAGCGGCTTCGTCGCCGACGCGTTGGCGCGGTCCGGGCAGTCGGGCGCCGCGGTCGCCCCGCCGGCCTGACGGCATACGCGGCCGGACGGCATACGGCGACGCGGCGAGACGCGGCCGGACGGCATACGACACCGTGGTGGTTCGCGCCCCCGCGCAGGGGTGCGAACGACCACGGTCCGGTCGGGCTCAGCCGTCCCGGCCCACGGTCGGCGCCGTGATGCCGAAGGCCGTCAGCTCCTCGCCGGTCAGCAGGCGCGAGCGGGTGAGGCCTGCCATGACGGCGTCGCAGTCGCGCGCCGCCTGGCCGAGCACGTCGTCGGGCAGGGGAAAGACCCGCGCCAGCGGGTGCGCCTCGCGGTGGTCGCGGAGGGCGTCCCCGGGCAACGTGATCGGGGCGTCGACGGTGTCGACCTGCACGCCGGCTGCGGCCGAGCGCAGCCACGAGTCCGCGACGTGGGCGCGGACCCCGCCGCCGCTGCCGGACTCGGCGTGCACGTCGACGGGCATCGGCCGATTGTGCCCACACTCCGACGCCCGTCGACAGCAGTGCGTCGGATCCCACAGCACCTGTTCGCCGCCAGGTTGGACAGAAGGGGTGGTCAAGCAGCCGATTGAGGCGCACCATGAAGGAACACGCACAGGATCCTTCATGGGAAAGTCCGAGGAGCGACGATGTCACGACGAGCCCCCTTCGTGCCCGACGGCGTGCCGGTGCTGTCGCGCGGCCGCCACCGCAGCTCGCGCAAGGGCGCGTGCTTCATGGAGATGGCCTCGTTCCTGGCCGGCGAGCGGTGGAGCGACCACCCGGAGTGCACGCACCCGGTGCTCGCGACCCTTGCGCGCTGTGTCAACGACATGCTCGACGAGACGCACCGGCAGCGCCTCGTGACGATGATCCCCGAGGTGGTCGGCCTCAACCCGGACGACCCACGGGTCACGACGGCGCTCGTGCTGACGACGGCCCGGGCGGCCCTGCCCGTCGCCGCCGAGGAGCGCCAGAACGTCATGGCCCTCGCCATCCTCAATGCCGAGGGCATCCTCGCCGAGCAGGACGGTCGTGCTCACGGACAGCTCTCCAAGGCCTCTCGCGCCGCGCTCGCCACGGCGCCTGCGGCAGAGCGCTGGGCCCGGATCCACTTGGCCCGCATGGGCTTCAACACCGCAGCCGTCCGGCCTGCCAACGCCGCCAAGGTCGTCGCCCTCGCCGTGGACGGCATCGCCCGCGCCTGTGTCGACGACCCGGAGGAGCGCCTCGTGAAGCTCCTCCGCGACGGCATCAACGTCGTGGCCACGTTCGCACCGCTCACACCCGAGCCGGTCCGCGTCACCTGGGCCGTCCCCGAGTCGACGCCGGTCTCCCCCGAGCCCACGCGTCAGGCACGCAGCCTCACGCACTGATCGAGCCGGCATACGCGAGTGGCCACGTCCGAGGTCGGACGTGGCCACTGCGCGTCGGCCGCATCGCGGCAAGCGCCTGCTGTCAGCGGGTCTCGCGGAAGTCGACGTGCTCGCGGGCGACGGGGTCGAACTTGCGCAGCACCATGCGGTCGGGGTTGCTGCGACGGTTCTTGCGCGTGACGTAGCTGTAGCCGGTGCCGGCGGTCGAACGCAGGGTGACGACGGGGCGCAGGTCGGTGCGCTTGGCCATGGGGGCTCCTTCGGTCTGGGGGTCACGAGTTCTCGTGACTGTAATGAGAACCATTCTCGACGGTGGGACATTCCCGCTGCGCCGAGTCAGCCCCGCCCGGCTCCTGTCGGGGCATGCCTGACGCCCCCGCATCCGACGCGGGGGGCCTCAGGAGAGTCCCTGCGGGCAGAGGCGTATGCCGTCAGCCGCTCAGCAGATGCCCCGGATCAGGCGAGGCCGGCGCTGGCGAGCCACGTCTTGGCGACCTCGCTCGCATCCTTCTTGTCGACGACGACCTGCTTGACCATGTCTGCCAGCGACGTCGTGTCGAGCTTGGCCGAGACCGCGTTGAGGGCGGCCTTGACGCTGTCGGCCTTCTCGGACCGGACGAGCGGCACGACGTTGTCGGAGCCGAAGAGGCTCTGCGGGTCGTCGAGCACGACGAAGCCGTTGGCCGAGATCGACGGGTCGGTGCTGAAGATGTTGGCCGCCTTGACCTGACCGTTCTTCAGGGCCTCGACCGTCGCCTGGCTCTGCAGCGGGCGGAACTCCTTGGGGGTGATGTTGTAGACCGACTTGAGGCCGACGAGGCCCTGCTGGCGGGTCTTGAACTCGGGCGGGGCCCCGATGCTGAGCTCGTCCTGGTGCGCGGCCAGGTCGGGGATCGCCTTGAGCGACCACTGGCTCGCGGTGTCCTTGGTGACGGCGAGGGAGTTCTTGTCCTCGGCCGCGGACTTGTCGAGCACCGTGAGCCCCTGCGGCACGACCTTCTGGAGGGCGGAGTAGACCTCGTCGGGCTGGGTGACCTTGGCGTTCTTGTCGTAGAAGTTGAGCAGCGAGCCGGTGTACTCGGCGAGGACGTCGACCTCGCCGCCGGTGATGGCCTTGAGGTAGGTCTCGCGGCTGCCGATGTTGAACTGGCGGGCGACCGTCATGCCCTTGGCCTCGAGGGCCTGGGCGTAGATCTCGCCGAGCAGGGCGGCCTCGGGGAAGTCGGCAGAGCCGACCTTGACCGAGCCGGCGGCGCCGGTCGATCCCCCGGTCGCGCCGGCTCCGGCGCTCGTGGCCGGGGCGAGCGGGTCGCCGCCGCCCCCGCAGGCGGCGAGCGGCACGACGGCGGCGAGGAGCAGGCCCGCGGCCAGGAAGCGCGTGCGTGTCATGTTCGGTCCCTTTCGGATGGGGTGCCCGTGGTGGCGGTCGCCTGCACGGGGCCGGTGGTGCCGGAGCCCACGAGCGCGGCCTGCCGCGGGTCGGGGTCCGAGCGGTCTGCACCGTCGGAGTCTGGTTCGGAGTGGGGATCGGAGTTTCGTGCGCGTGAACGGGCAACACGCGTGGCCCGCCCACTGATTCCCGGTGAGACGGCCCTCTTCTCGAGCAGGGCCAGGAGTCCGTCGGCGACGAGCGCGAGGGCGGCGACGAGGATCGACCCGCAGACCATCTGGACGTAGTCGCGCGAGGCAAGACCGTCGATGAGGTAGCGGCCGAGACCTCCGAGGCTGACGGAGGCCGCGATGGTGGCGGTCGCGATGACCTGGAGGGTCGCGCTGCGCAGGCCGCTGAGGAAGAGCGGCAGCGCACACGGTGCCTCGACCTTGGTCAGTACCTGCCAACCGGTCATCCCCATCCCACGGGCGGCATCGCGCGCGGCGGGCTCGACGCTGTCGATGCCGGCATACGTGCCCGACAGCAGCGGCGGGATCGCGAGCAGCACCAGGACGGTGATGCTCGGGATGACGAAGGCGAGGTCGCTCTGGATCAGCGGTCCCACGAACATCGAGACGGCGAAGAGCAGGCCGAGGGTCGGCACGGCGCGGGCGGCGTTGGCGCCCGTCACGAGCCAGCGCAGGCGGCCCGAGTGGCCCACCCAGGCGCCCAGCGGCACGGCGACGACGAGCGCGACGAGCAGCGTCAGGCCCGTGTAGAGCAGGTGCTCGAGCACGCGGTGGGGCACACCGTCGGCGCCCTGCCAGTTGGCCGGATCGGTGAACCAGCCGAAGATCTTCGCCAGGCTCATGCGGCCACCGTCCTGGTCCACGGCGTCAGCACGCGGGACACGACCTGGATGACGAGGTCGAAGACGAGCGCGAGGAGCAGGCACGCGACGATGCCGACCCACACCTCGGTCGGGAAGGACCGGGCGTAGCCGTCGGTGAGGAAGTAGCCGAGCTGGGAGATGCCGATGAGCGAGGAGACGCTGACGATGCTGACGTTGCTCACGGCGGCGACGCGCAGGCCGGCCGCGATGACGGGCACCGCGAGCGGGAGGTCGACGGCACGGAACCGGGCGAACGAGCCGTAGCCCATCGCGATGGCCGCCTGCTGGGTCGACCCGTCGACGGAGAAGAGCCCGTCGGCGACGGTGCGGGTCAGCAGCGCCACGGTGTAGACGGTCATCGCGACGATGACGTTGACGGGGTCGAGGATCTTCGTGCCGAGCAGCGGCGGCAGGAGGATGAAGAGCGCGAGCGACGGGATCGTGTAGAGCAGGCCGGTCGTCGTGAGCAGCAGGGCACGCAGCCGGGGTCGGCGCGCGGCGAGCCAGCCGAGGGGCAGGGCGATGACGAGGCCGAGCACGAGCGGCAGCCCGGCGAGCCAGGCGTGCTGGCCGGCGCGGAACATGATGTCGCCGATGTGGTCGAGGGCCCAGGTCACCGCGCGGTCGCCTCCTCGGCCGAGGTCGGTGAGGCGGCGGCGTCGCGTCGGGCCTCGATCGCGGGGATCACCTCGGCCGCCCGGATGGTGCCGACGAGACGGCCGTCGGCGTCGGCCACGACGCCGCGTCCGCTGGGGGACGACAGGGCCGCGTCGAGCAGGGCTCGCAGCGATCCGGTGGTCGACGCGACGGTGCCACCGCGGTGCAGGACCGTGCGCGTCACCTCGGACTCGACGGCGGCCGCCCGGACCCAGCCCAGGGGCTCGCCCGCGTCACCGACGCACAGCACCCACGGCGTTCCGACGGCTCGGACGTCGTCGGCACTGGCGCCCAGAGACACCGTGGGCTCGTCGGCGAGCGAGAGCTCGGGGGCCGCCGCGAAGGACAGCGCGCGGTAGCCACGGTCGCGCCCGACGAAGCCGGCGACGAAGTCGTCGACGGGGTCGGCGAGGAGCGTGGCCGGCGAGTCGAGCTGGGCGAGAACGCCGCCCACGCGCAGGACCGCGACCTGGTCGCCGAGCTTGACGGCCTCGTCGATGTCGTGGGTGACGAAGAGAATCGTCTTGCCGAGGTCGGACTGGAGCCGGAGGAACTCGTTCTGGAGCTGCTCGCGCACCACGGGGTCGACGGCCGAGAAGGGCTCGTCCATGAGCATGACGGGCGGGTCGGCCGCGAGCGCCCGAGCCACCCCGACGCGCTGCTGCTGGCCGCCCGAGAGCTGTGCGGGATAGCGCCTGGCCATCGCCGGGTCGAGGCCGACCCGCTCGATGAGCTCCATGGCCCGGGAACGCGCTGTGCGCTTGTCGGTGCCGAGCAGCCGCGGGACGGTCGTGACGTTGTCGAGGACCGTGCGGTGCGGGAAGAGGCCCGCGTGCTGGATGACGTAGCCGATGCCGCGGCGCAGCTCTGCCACGTCGAGCGAGGCGGTGTCGCGGCCGTCGATCGAGATCGTGCCGGACGTCGGGGTGATCATCCGGTTGACCATGCGCAGCGTCGTCGTCTTGCCGCAGCCCGAGGGCCCGACGAGGACGGTGATCTTGCCCGTCGGGGCCTCGAGGGTCAGGTCGTCGACCGCGACCGACCCGTCCCCGCTTTCGGTACCGGACGCATCGGCGTAGCGCTTGGTCACGCCCTCGAAGCGGATCATGCTCCTCAACGTACCCGCCTGCACCGACCGCGCCGCGGACCTCGTCGAGGGTCAGATGTCGACGGTGACGCCGCCGGAGTGCACGACCCTTGCCACGACGGCCCCGATCGGACCGGAACGCGGCTCCCCCGTGCCACCGAGCTCGCGCGCGAAGGAGGCCCCGACGACCTCGGTCACGAGGGCCGTCCAGAGCCGGGCCCGCACGAGCATCGCGTGGTCGGCGCGGGCGACGCGGACGAGGGAGGCGTCGAGCCCCTCGGCCTGCATCTGCTCGACCGCACGGCGGGTACGGGCGAGCGAGCAGATGACGTCACGGTCGCCGTGGATGAGCACGGTGCGTCTGCCGGCACCCGGGTGCGGGTCGCCCGGCTCGACCCACGGAGCGAGGCCGACGACGAGGCGCACGTCGGGCTCGTCGCCGACGAACATCGCGACGCGTCCGCCCATCGAGTGACCGACGAGGGCGATCGGGACACCGGGGTATGCCGCACGCACCTGTGCCAGCGCCCACCTGGCGTCCTCGACGGGCATCGCGTCGCCGTTCCAGCCACGGACGCGGAAGCGGAGACGGGCAACGGCGATCGGGCCGGGCACCCGCGTCAGGGACCGGGCGAACGGCACGAGGCGCGCGACGTTGTGCGACCAGGGCCGGTTGGGCTCGTGACCGTCGACGGCACCGCCGTGCATGACGAGGGCGACGACGGCCGCGGCCGCAGGTCGGGCGTCCCAGACCAAGGAGGCCGACGGCATGCTGTCGCCGTCGGCCGCGGTGGTGTCGAGGTCGGCGCTCACACCTGGGTGCGGTGGAAGCTCGCGAACGAGCGGCTCGCCGTGGGACCGCGCTGCCCCTGGTAGTGCGAGCCGTAGGCCGCTGAGCCGTAAGGGTTCTCGGCAGGCGAGCTGAGGCGGATGAAGCAGAGCTGGCCGATCTTCATGCCGGGGTAGAGCATGATCGGCAGGGTCGCGACGTTGGACAGCTCGAGCGTGACGTGGCCGGAGAAACCGGGGTCGACGAAGCCGGCGGTCGCATGGGTCAGCAGGCCGAGCCGTCCGAGCGAGCTCTTGCCCTCGACGCGCGCGGCGAGGTCGTCGGGCAGCGTCACGGTCTCGAGCGTCGAGCCGAGGACGAACTCACCCGGGTGCAGCACGAAGCTGTCCTCGTCGGGACCGACCTCGACGAGCCGCGTCAGCTCCGGCTGCTCGGCGGCCGGGTCGATGTAGGGGTACTTGTGGTTGTCGAAGAGCCGGAAGAACTTGTCCAGCCGGACGTCGACGCTCGACGGTTGGACCATCGAGGGGTCCCACGGGTCGAGCACGACCCGCTCGGCGGCGATCTCGGCCCGGATGTCCTTGTCGGAGAGCAGCACGGGACGAGGCTATAACGCCGGCCCGGTTTCGCCCCGACACTCCCTGCCCGACTCTCCCACCCGACTCTCCCACCCGACTCTCCCACCCGACTCTCCCACCCGACTCTCCCGCCCGACTCTCCTGCCTCGCGGACGCCCCACGGACGCCGTCGGCGACCTATCGTCACGTCATGGACCCCTCCGACCCCTCCGACCCCTCCGGCCCGGTCTCCGGCCGCCCCGACGACGCCCTGCTCGCCGACTTCCACTCCGTCCTCCGACGGATCCTCGACTCGCTACCGGCCGACGACGCCGGACAGCGGCTGTCGGACGCCCTGCGCGAGCACCTCGGGGTCGAACCGCACCTGCTCGCCGTCGTCTCGGCCACCGTGCTGCCGCACCGCCTCGTCGACGCGGACATCGCCCTGTCCGAGGTCGCGGGCACCGACCCCGACGGCACCGTCATCGGCATCGCCGGCGACGCGCGTCACCACATGTCGCTCGGCGACCTCGTGCAGCGCTTCCACGGCCAGGTCATGTCGGTCGGCCAGGTCGACTACGACCGGATGCCGATCGGCCCCGGCAAGGACGACCAGCGCCAGGTCGTGACCTCCGGCATCCGCCTCTTCCACTTCGACGGTCACGCGGTCGCGGTCCGGCAACAGGGCATGAACCGACAGTTCGGGCGCGAGTCCGGGACCATCGAGGTCGTCGCCCGTGATCGTGACGTCTCCGACGCCGTCATGGCCCGCGTGCAGGAGCTCATGGACGAGCGGAGCGTCATCCGCGGCCGGGTCGTGACCTTCGGCTCTGACCCCTACGGTCCCGGCATGGCCGGCGTGACCTTCATCGAGCGACCGACCGTCGACGCGGCCGCCGTCGTGCTGCCCGACGGCTTGCTCGACCGGGTGGCGCACCACGTCATCGGGATGGGCGAGCACCGGGAGCGGCTCGTGGCCCACGGGCAGCACCTCAAGCGCGGCGTCCTGCTCTACGGACCGCCCGGCACCGGCAAGACGCACACGGTCCGCTACCTGCTCTCGGCCACGCCCGGCACGACGGCCGTGCTGCTGAGCGGCGGCTCGTTGCGCTTCATCCATGACGCCGCCAAGGTCGCCCGGGCGCACCAGCCGGCGATCGTCGTCCTCGAGGACTGCGACCTCGTCGCCGAGGACCGGTCGTTTGCGCCGATGGGGGCCTCCCCCCTGCTCTTCGAGGTGCTCGACGCCCTCGACGGCCTCGACTCCGACTCGGACGTCGCCTTCGTGCTGACGACGAACCGCGTCGAGGACCTCGAGGTCGCCCTGTCGCAGCGGCCCGGCCGTGTCGACCTCGCCGCCGAGATCCCGCTGCCGGACGCCGAGGGCCGTCGCGAGCTCCTCCGCCTCTATGGCGGGCACCTCTTCGGCCCCGAGGCGATCTCGGCCGCGGCCGCCCGGGCCGAGGGCACGACGGCATCCTTCGCCAAGGAGCTCGTGCGGCGCGCGGTCCTCGCTGCGGCGGTCGCCGACGAGCCGCCGGGGGACGACCACCTCGGCCACGCCCTGGACGAGCTCCTGTCGGACGCGGAGGCGCTGACCCGGAGCCTGCTCGGCGTCGGGCTCGACGGGCGCGACGGTTCCGACGGGGACCACCCGGGTATGCCGTCCGGCCGGCGGCCGCGGCCCGGCCGCTCCGTCGCCGCGCTCGGCCCCTCCTCCGACGGAGGGATCACGTACCCAGTGTGACCGCGGACCCGGGCACACCGCATACGCCATCGGTGGCCGTGGGCCGTCCGGCGCGACTCAGCCGGCGAAGGCGCGCACCGGCTGCCCCGGCACGGCGACGCGCGCGCGGAAGACGGCACCGGCCTGGGGCTCGGGGTCGTCGAGGTTCTCGCGGGAGGTCGTGACGTAGAGGTCGCACAGGTCGTCGCCGCCGAACGTGCACGCCGTGGTGAGGCGCACCGGGACGGTGACCTCGGCGAGCACGTCGCCCTGCGGTGAGTAGCAGCGGACGCGGCCCGCGCCGTTGAGGGCGACCCAGACGTTGCCGGCGCTGTCGACCGTGAGGCCGTCGGGATGGCCGGCGTCGTGGGTGACGAAGGGGCGCCGGTCGGTGAGCTCGCCGTCGACGACCGTGAACACGTCGGTGCGGCCGGTCGGCGTGTCGTCGTAGTAGGCGAGTCGGCCGTCCGGCGAGAGGTCGATGCCGTTGGAGATCGTCACCTCGGGCAGCAGGGTCGTGACGTGGCCGCTGCCGTCGACCCGAAAGAGCCGTGCACTGCCGGGCACGCGGTCGTAGCCCATCGTGCCCGCCCACAGGCGGCCCTCGCCGTCGACACCGCCCTCGTTCATGCGGACCGTCGGGTCGTCCCAGAGGTCGAACCACGGGGTGGGAATGCCGTCCGGATCGTCCGCGAGCGCCAGACCGCGCTCGGTCGCGACCACCCAGCCACCGGACGTGCGGGGCCGCACGAACGCGGCGACGTCGCCGACGTGCAGGCGGTCGACGGAGCCGTCGGCGCGCAGGGTCAGGACGTCACCGGCGAGGAGGTCGACCCAGCGCAGGCCGCCCCACGTCGGCGACCACACGGGTCCCTCGCCGTGGTAGCAGAGGGCGTCGGTGACCTGCTCGAGCTCTCCCGTGACGATCGGGCCGCCCTGGTGGCCCATCAGTCCCACCACACGCCGACGTAGTGGTGACCCTCGGGCACGACCGGCCCGTCGACGAGCCACTCCGCGCTCGCGGCCGGACCACCGCTCGCCTCGGTGTCGGCATCGATCGTCATCGCGTCGACCTCCTCGGGCAGCAGTGTCGTGATGACGGCCACCCCACTCGCGTAAGGCCATTCGTCGTCAGGAAAGTCCTGGAACTCGAGGACGTCGAGCTCGACCCGCACGTCGAGCACCTCCGGGTGCTCGCGCAGCTCGAAGAGCACCCGGCGCACGGTGTCGAGCGGCACGTCCTCCGGACGGTTAGGCGCGATGCACCACTCACAGTCGTTGCCCTCGAAGAACTGCTCGAGGGTGACGGCCACCTGGGCACTCGCCCCGCCGCGCTCGCGGACGTGGTCGACGAAGGCGGTCTGCTTGGCGAGATCCATGACGGTTTCGGCCCCTGGGGTCGCGTTCCTGGCACTGGCGCTGCGTCGGCTACACTGACGCCGCGTGCCGCCTTGCGGACCCTTCGCGGGGCACCTCCGGGCGGCCCGTGCGAGCGTAGCTCAATGGTAGAGCGCCAGCTTCCCAAGCTGGATACGCGGGTTCGATTCCCGTCGCTCGCTCCAGCACAAAGCCGCAGGTCAGGACATGGTTCCCGACCTGCGGCTTCGTCTTTGGGGCGGTGCCCTTGGTGCCGCGTGCAACGAACGTGCAACTACGTACCCTCGTCCACGTCCTCCGACGCGGGTCCACGGTGCGACGCGACCAGGTCGTTGAGGCGGTCGGCGAGGGCGCGCGACCGGGACTCCGTGGCGTGCTGGTAGATGAGTGCGGCCCGCATCGTCGAGTGCCCCATCCGGTGCATGAGCTCTCGCGTCGAGGCGCCGGACTGGGCGACGAGGTGGTTGCCCGTGTGGCGCAGGTCGTGGAAGTGGAAAACCTCGGGGAGCCCCGCAGACACGAGGGCCTGCGCCCACCCGACGTTGGCGCGCCAGTTGCCCCGGCGCGGGGTGGCGCCCCGCTCCCCCGTGAACACGAGGGCGTCGTCACCGACGGCTACCCGAGCCATGTGCTCGCGCAGCTCGTCGACCAGGAGGGCGGGCAGCGTGACCACGCGGACGCTGTTGTTCTTGGGCGGTCCCTCCTCGAGTAGTCCGCCTCGTTCGATCAGGCTCCGGTGGACGAAGGCCAACCCCTCCTCAAGGTCAAGGTCGCGGCGACGGAGGGCGATCAACTCGCCCCATCGCATGCTCGTGAGGGCGGCGGTCAGGACGAAGGCTCGGTACTGCGGGCCGACAGCATCGGCAAGAGCGAACACCTGGGCGACCGAGGCGACCGGTCGCTCGGGAGCCTTCTCTTGGTCGGCGCCCCTGATGCGGCAAGGGTTTCGAGCGATTCGTCCGTCATCGACGGCCGTGTTGAGCACCGCACGGAGCAGCCGGTATGCCTTGGCGGTCGTCACCTCGGAGCGGCCCGAGCGGAGAAGCTCGGCGCGCCAGGCCCGGACTCGCTCAGTGTTGAGCGAGCCGAGCTGCACGTGGCCGAGGAATGGCCGGATGTGCAGGCGATTGAGGCCCTCGTACAGGTCCCGAGTTCGGGCACTGATGCGGTGCTCGATGATCCACTTGGTTGCGTAATCATCGAGGGTGACACGTCCCAGGTCAGGGTCGAGCCAGTCGCCGCGGAGGAGCTCGGACTGCCGCACCGTCAGCCACGCGTGGGCGTCGGCCTTGGTGCGGAACGTGTTGGGCGCCGTTCTGCGAAGGCCGTCGGCGGCCAAGTAGCTCGCTTGCCAGCGACCCGACGGCAGTTGGCGGACGGCTCCGAACTCGCGCCGCTTCCTCCGGGTTGCCATCAGGACGCCTGCCGGTTCGCGCGGTCGACGGGCTCGACCATCCCAGCGGCCACGAACTCGACGAGCGCCGACTCAGGGATCCTCACGTGCCGGCCCACCTTCACGAAGCGGATGCGCCGCTGGGCAATGAGACGCCGCGGAAATCGAGGTGACGTGCCGAGGCATACGGCCGCCTCATCGAGGTTCAACAGTCGTTCCATCGTTCTCCTCCTCGTATGAGCCGACCATGCTGGCGGCGGTGGGACTGTTTGCCGAATGACTGTCCACAGGTCCGTCGGGTGGCGAGCCGCGGGGGCTATCGCGTTGTGCTGCAGCGCGCTTCGCGTCGTCGTACTGGGTGCGCCAGCGTTGGGCCTGTCGCAGGGAGGCGGTGATGACGGCGGTGTAGTCGCGTTCGCAGACGGGGACGTCTTCCCAGACGAACCGGGGCAGCCCGTCCTGGTGCAGGACGTCGGCGGCGAGCCGGTCGGCCTCGGGGGCGTCGATGCCGGCTTCGGTCAGGACGGCGCGAACGACGGCGACGCGGTCGGCCTTGTGCTGCGTGAGGGTCTTGCCGGACCAGTGCCGCGAGACCAGGACGCGGCGGCCGCCGAGGCCGAGGTGGTCCCGGTCGTGGGCCTTGGACGGACACGCGCCCGGGATGAGGCCCGGGCCGGGGTCCTTGGGTTGGATGCCGTGGCGTAGCCAGTTCGCGCAGGCCGGGGAGCAGGGCAGCCAGCGGACCTCGCGGTGTAGCCGGTCGATGTGCCGCTCGTACGCGACCGCGGTCGGATCGAGCTCGTCGTCGGCCCGGTCGGTGTGGGCGGTCTGGGCGTAGGTGTCGGCGATGGACTTCGTCAGGTACTTGCACAGGTACCGGACGGCGCGATCGCTGTTCGGGGTGCCGCCGAGCAGGCCTTTGATGTCGACCTGGGCACCGAAGGTGAGCACGTGCATCGGCTCGACGTCTTCGCCGACCGGGTCTGCGTCGAGGCGGTCGAGGGCGTCCTGCCACGTCGGCAGCGCGGCCCCGGTGGCCGGGTCGGCGTAGGCCTCACGGTCGCGGTCCCACACCGGCAGCGTGTCGCCGTCGTAGACGACTTCGTCGATGCTGGGCCACCAGATCGCGGCGTAGGTGCCCCTGGCGACGGCCTTGATGGTGGCTCGAGGGATGGCCCCGCGGACGGCGGCGTGCAGGTGGGGGGCGAGCCGGCGCTGGGGTTCGACGGCGGCGAAGTACTGGACCTTGTAGCCGGCGGCGCGGCGCAGGTTCTGCCAGAACCGGTCGACCAGCCGCGGGAACAGCAGCGCGTCGAGCGCGGCGCGGCGGTAGTCGTAGCGGGCAGGGTTCCGGGGGACGCCGGTGCCGGGGAGCACTTTGCCGTAGGAGGGCAGGGTGAGGGTGAGGAACATCGAGGGCCGGTAGGTGCGGCCGGTGCGCTCGTCGGTGAACGCAGTACCGATGGTGCGGTCCTGCACCGGCAGCGTGGGCAGGTCGGGGAAGCCGGACAGGTGCCTGGTGGAGCGCACTCGACGCGGCTGGGCTCCCTCGTCCGATGCCTCGTCTTCCTGGTCCTCGTCTTCCTCTTCTTCTTCGGGCTGCTCTTCGTCGTCGAGTCGGTCGGTGTCGAGGTGGCGTGGTGGGTCCTCGGTCAGGTGCCAGCCTTCGCGGCACTGGTGCATCCGCAATCGGCGGGCCTTCACGGCGCAGGACGGGCAGACCTTCTCCCGGGTGGAGCCGCACGCGATGGGGACGGTGCTGACGGCGCCGGTCGCGCGGTCGGTGACCTGGCGCAGCAGCGGCCGGATGCAGACCCCGGCGCGCTCGGCCGCCGCGACGGCCATGTCGGTGGTGACTCCGTCGTGGGCACGGGTGCGCAGCCGCCGCTCTGCCTCAATCACCTGAACGGCAGTCGGCACAGCGGCGGGGCGGTGGCTGCTCATGCGGCACCCCCGAGCGGTAGGACCCCCTGCCACGCCGGCTGGCCGTCAGCGGCGCCGGGGGCCTTGACCCAGCCGGGACGTGCGGGCTCGGTGTAGGACGGGTCGCGGTTGGTGCCGGCCCACCAGCCCGCGCACACCCCCGACGAGGAGGCGTACGCGGCGCACTCGGCGAGGACCGGGCAGGCCGTGCAGAGCCCGCGCATCGTCTCGGCATCCCACGGGCCGACCTGCTCAGGTTCAGCGGTCCACGGCAGTTCGGTACGGGCGCCGCAGGAGCCGAGGGCCTGCCAGGCGACCGACCCGAGCGGGTGTCGAGCTGCGGCGTCCGCGGCCTGGCACCAGACGGACTCCAGGGCGGCCCACCGGGCGGAGCGCGACAGGGTGGTCATGCGACCTCACCCCGAGGGGCAAAGGCCGTAACAGGCGCAGAGGTCAAGGCCTCGCCTACGACGGCCGCCACGGGTTCCCCTCGCGTCAGCCGTGCTCGGAACGGGCGTCGCTCGGCGGTGCTGAGGCCACCCCAGATCCCGAAGTCCTCGTCGAAGACCAGCGCCCAGGTCAGGCAGGAGCGGCGGACCGGGTAGTCGTGGCAGATGGACGCGGCGCGGTCGTGGATCCGGCGTGAGGTGTCGGCGAACCACAGTTCGGCGTCGGTCTGCCGGCAGGTGCCGTACTCCTTCCAGCCGCCGGAGGCCAGGTCACGTGGCACCGGGCCGGTCGAGCGCGACAGGTCCGGCCTACCCAACAGGGCAGTCAGTGCGGTCTGGGTGCGCATGATCAGGCAGCCTCAGATCCGTGGTCGCTGGACCCCAACGACGACTCGGACACGGACACCGACGAGGCGGTCTCAGCGCCCTCGCGCGGTCGGCGTGCGCGCTGTGTTCGGGGCTGGCGCGGGGTACGCGTCGCCTGTGCGGGTCGCGGTGTGCGGGTCGTCGCCATCGAGGCGACGTCTGCCCGACTTGTCTCCGCGTCGCGCGGCTCGACGACCTGATCCTCGACGGTGGTCTCCTCTACGACGAGGGCGGGGTAAGTGGCGGCGGTCTCGCGGACGAGCTGGTCGGGCCAGTAGTCGGCGCGGACCCGGTCGAGGGTGCCGTCCTCCTCGATGACCCAGGCGGAGCCGGGCGCGGCCGGGGAGAGCCGGTGCGCGGGCGCGAGCGCGGCGGTGCCGTCACCGAGGACCATCCGGGTCTCCTCCGCCGACCGCAACCGCAGGGCGATGGTCTGGGTGAACAGGCCGCGCATCCCGACGACCTCCTTGCGAGGGTCCTGCACGCAGGCCAGGACGACGACGCCCAGGGCGCGGCCTTGCGTGAGGATCTCGGCGAGCAGCCGGGAGGCTTCCCGCTTGGTGTCCGGGTCGCTGTAGGCGGTCAGGGCGGCGAGCTCGTCGATCACGAGGACGTGCAGCGGGTCCCCCGGACGGGGCTCGTGGAGGCGGGAGACGCCGGCCATGGCGTGCCCGCGGTCCTCGATGACCTGCAGAAGCCGGGTCAGGGTCACGATCGCGTCGGTGGGGGTGACGGCGACGGTCGTGAACAGGTGGCGGCCCATCATGACCTCGACGCCGCGTTTGAGGTCGACGCCCCAGAGCCGGACCAGGTCCGCCCGTACCGCGGGGGCGAGGCCGCCGCAGACCCCCCAGAGCATCGAGCCCTTCCCCGAGCCGGAGCAGCCCACGACGAGCGTGTGCCGACCCCGGACCTGCAGCGCCCACGGAGTGCCGTCCTGCCGGCGACCGAGGGTGACCGTGTCGACGATCAGGTCGGCCCCCAACTCGGCGGGCAGCTGCGCGTCGGCGGTCGCGGCCAGGGCCTCGCGCATGACGAGGGCGATGTCGAGGACGGAGGGGGTCCACTGCCGGACCCGGTACGAGACCGCGGAGGCTGCAGCGGCGAGGGCCGGGGCGGCGTCCTCGAGGTCTTGGACGGTCTGACCCATCCGGGCTCGCACCCGCAGCGTGAGGGCGTCGCCGGTCGTGAGGACGTCCATCAGCCGGGGCGGGACCCACTCCGAGGCGGTGCCGGTCGAGGAGACCTGCACGCGGCCGTTGCGGCGGGCCAGCGCCCAGGTGCGGCGGCGGACGTTGCGCTGCACCGAGAGGCCGCACTCCCGCGCGAGGGTCGGCCAGGTGCGGCGAGCCCAGCGGCGCCACCCGAACCGGCGCGACGGCCCAGCGAGCCAGCGCTGATACCCAGCCGGCCACCGGTACTCCCATACCGCGACCACCAGACCAGGCAGCGCGGCGACGGTGATCAGGACCCGTGCCGCGGCGGGATCGGGCTGGGTCAGGGCCGCGAGCAGCGCCATCAGCGCGAACCCGAGCGCCCAGCGCGGGTGACGCCGTGCCCACCGGCCCCACCCCTCGGCGAGAGCGAGCAGCACGCGGACGCCCGCGCCGGACGAGCGCAGGGCCCGGGAGCCGACCGCAGCCGACCCCCGAAACCCACGCGAGGCAGTCGTCGAGGACGTCATGTCATGCCGCCTTCGAGCCATGGCCCGACGAACCCGACGCGCCACCGTTCGACTGGCCGGCGGCGGGCTTGCCCTCGTCGACGAGCCGGTCCGCCCGCCACATCTCCGACAGACCGCCGGCCTTGTTGACCCGAACCTCGACCGTCAGGTCGATGAACTCGACCGGCGCGAACTCCGCCAGCACCGGGCGGTGCGGGCAGCCCAGCTCTACGACACCCGTCGTCATTGACTCCCGCCCGAACGTCGTCTGCTTGTAGACCACCTCGACCTGCCACAGCGGCATCCCGGTCGCCTCATCACGCGCCTGCGCCTCACTCGGACGCCGCTTACCGTCCCGCTCCTCCCACTCCCGAACCTCGTTGACGATGCCCGTCGAGCGAAGCCCCGCCCGCTTGCTGTCGACCGCGTAACTGGACATGTGTTCCTGCCTTCGTGTCATCGGGCCGTGTTGCCCATGACCAGAAGACGCCCGCAAAAGGGGACAAACACACCACCCCGTAGGACGTTTTAGGACGTCCTTGTGTGCTAGAAACGTCCCAGAACGTTCAGAGGAGGGGTCATGACGAACGAACGACTTCGGGCCGCGATCACGAGCGCGGGCCTGAACCTGCAGACCTTCAGCGAACAAGTCGGCGTCGATCCCAAGACCGTCGAGCGGTGGATCACCAAGGACCGCAGCCCGCACCGTACCCACCGGATGAACGCCGCCGTGATCCTCGGCAAGAGCGACGGATTCCTCTGGCCCGCAACCGAGTCCGACCGCATCAGCCGATCAGCCACCGAGGCAGAGTTGGTTCGGCTATACCCGAGCCGCGGCGCGATTGACGCCGATATGTGGCTCTCACTCGTCGATGACGCCAAGGAATCGATCGACCTGCTCGCGTACGCCGGAAGCTTCCTCCACGACGCGATCCCGGGCTTCGTCGACCGCCTATCAGCCCGGTCCCGCAGCGGGGTCCGCGTCCGACTCCTATTCGGGGACCCAGCGAGTGAAGCCGTCGCGCTGCGCGGTCGCGAAGAGGGCATCGACGAGCTGATGGCCGCGCGGTGCAAGCTGACGTGGAAGTACCTCGTGCCGGCCATCGGGCCAGCGCGCATGCAGGCACGTAGGCACGGGACGACGCTCTACGCGTCGATCTTCCGCTTCGATGACGTCCTTCTCGCCAACCCGCACGCCTACGGCGCCAGTGCCTCCCACTCACCGGTCCTGCACATCAACCGCATCCCCGGAGGCCGGCTCTTCAGCCACTACATGGACTCCTACGACCGCGTCTGGGCTACCGCTCAGCCAGTCTGACGAGGACGCATAGGGTCGACGCATGGCCCGAACCGACTACATCGATGACCCCGACGCGCCGGCAATCAACAGCGTTGTCCCCTCAGTTGTCGCCATCGTCCAGGACGACCAAGGCCGGGTCCTGATGATCCACAAGACCGACAACAACAAGTGGGCACTGCCCGGGGGCGGGCACGAGCCGGGAGAAGCGATCAGCGATACCGTCGTGCGTGAGGTCAAGGAAGAGACCGGCTACGACGTCGAGGTCGAGACCATCACCGGCACGTACACCAACCCCAACCACCGCATGGCCTACGACGACGGTGAGGTCCGGCAGCAGTTCTCCATCGCCTTCCGCGCACG
Source organism: Terrabacter sp. Ter38 (assembly GCF_024519435.1). GTDB lineage: Bacteria > Actinomycetota > Actinomycetes > Actinomycetales > Dermatophilaceae > Terrabacter. The sequence continues at coordinate 8,447 of NZ_JALJRZ010000014.1, read as the reverse complement.
CCTCGTAGGTGGAGCACCGCGCACGAGCAGCGAGAGCAGCGAGGTCGAGTGGCTCACCGCTGAGCAGATCGACCAGCTCGAAGTTCACCCCTCGATGCGGCTACGCCTCCAGCACGCTCTCGGCGACTCCGAACGGCCATTCATCGGATAGCCGGAGCCGGGCCCGAGCACGCATCGCTGACGCGAGCAAACCCGGACCCGACCGCGTCACGGCGCGGTGCACGGGATCCTCGGCGCCATATCGCGACAGGATCTCGCCGATGCGTTCCTCGGGTGTCGTAAGGTCACCTGCCGGCCCAACCACCAGATCCAGAAGCGTCAACGCGTCCAGGTCCGCGCCATAGGCCACCGGCAACTCGCCGAATTGATCGGCCAAACCACGCTCCGCCGCCTCATAGACAGCGCCCGTGTGGTGCGCAACCAGCGCGACCACAGCCACCGGCGCACCGAACCTGAGCAACGCCCGCGCTCCGTCAATGGCGTGCATACCTGTGTCCCGAAGGCCAGAGGCATAGCCGATGTCATGCACCCAGGCAGCCTGCACCACCGACGAGGGCAAGCCCGTGCCCCAAGCCCTGGTCTCCTCGGCAAGCCGGCCCACTGCCGACAGGTGAGCCCACCGGCGACCTGAACCCGAGATCCACTCCCGCGCGAGGTCCTCAGCCGTCGACTCGCTCCACATCCGACAATCATCCCGTAACTGGCGCGCCGATGGCCTGGAGGCTTCGAGTTCGAACCTTTCCCATAATGCCGATGGTCGGACGTTCCACACCGAGAAGGGGCTACCCCGAGCGTTCGGTCGTGAAAGCGGAGAACGCTGGCGATCAGTGGCTGGTGGGTCATGGCCCACTGTCGAGTCGCTGGAGCTAATCTCGTCGGGCGGTACACGGCGACTGCGGTCAGAGGAGGATGTCTCCGCGGGGGATGACGAGACCGCGGACGTCGAGGACCGTCGTCTGCGGGACCATCGAGGGATCGGGCGCGTCGCCCAAGAGTTCACTCAATAAGGGGAAGACTATGTCGACGTTGGCGCGGTCGTACTGCTCCTTCGACTCCCAGATCTCCAGCACCTCGAAACCGTCGGGGTGAGCGCGACCAATGTGGACGAGCAGGCCGTCGATAGCGATGCCTACCCTTTTGATCATCTCCGCGTGCATTCCGTCGTATGTCCCGACCGGGGCTCGCATCGTGCTAGTGACTCCGTACATTTTCGATCTCTTTCCTTGTGGTGCGGCTTGGGCGTCGTCGGCGTTGCTAGCGCCCCGATGCCCGGAGCGACTCGCGGTCACCTGAAGCGTCCTACCCTTCGCGAGCGGCTCACTGGCTTACGAAGGTCCTTGGCATTGAGGCTTGCTTGCGGTCGGCGCGAGTGTCGGCATAGGCAGACATCGGCGTGCGGGTCACTTCGGTGGGGCCAGGTCGAGGTGGAGCACTGCCTGTGGCCCGTCCCAGCGTCTCCACGCTGGACGCAAGAGTCCTAGCACGCGGAGTACAGCGTGCTCCAGGGCGTACTTGCGTCGGACCAGCCCCCAGACCCGTTTGACTGCCTGGGGATCGGTGACGACGTTGGCGCGTCCGCGGACGGGGTGGGCGGACGGCGTCGGCTTGCCCTGCGGGCTGCACGGCACGAGGGTGATGGAGGCGTCGCGCCGGAGCCGGCGAACCTTGGCGGAGTCCAGGTTGGTGAGGACGGCCAGGTGGTCGCGGTCTTGGACGACCCAGACCGGTGTCGAGACCGGTTGCCCGGACGAGCGAAAGGTGGTGAGCAGAACGAACCGGGCGCGGCGCAGGTCGCGGCTGCTGTCGTGGCTCACTGCGACACCTGCTGTAGGCCGGCGCCTCGTAGCCGCGGGAGCGCTGCGGTTGTGCGGCCGGTCATCAGGAGCAGCAACGCTGCGAGGTCGCCCTCCAGGGTCGGCCCATCCCCAACGACGATGTTGGCGTCGGTCGCCACCAGCGTCACGCCAGCGAGGCGACGCTGGGCGTGGAAGGGCCATCCCATGCCCCATACCCGGGCGAAGGCCGCGCTGGCGGCCTCGAGTGGCATCGGCCGGGAGATTCCGAGGGGGATTGCGATGTCCTGGCCGTGCACGAGTGCGTCCATGAGCAGGTTGTTGGCGTTGGTGATCAGTGGCATGGTCCGAGCCGCGGCGTCGCGGCGCAGCTGCTCCACGATCTGAGCGGTGGGTCGGCGTGCGTGGTCGATGGCGATCTGTGCGCCCGCAGCCCACAGATTGCCCTTGGCGCGCGCCAGCTGGCCGAGCAACGTCGCCATGGTGGGTGCGGTCGGCGTCATGGCCACGTGAGCAGCCACGTCGCGCACCCGCCAGCCCGAGCACAGGGAGGGGGTTTCCCACTGCGCGGGGGTCAGCTCTTCCAGCATCGAGGCGAGCCCGAGCCGCTCGTTCTCGACCGCCATCCACATGACCTCATCCATGCCGGCCTCCAGATATAGTTAGAGCCTCGAACTACATTCTCACCTGCCCGTTCCCCTCCACAAGAGGATTCCGTGACTGATCCGAGCCTGGGTGTCTTGCTCTTCATCCCCTACCGCCACATGGAGCAGCGCATTCTCCGCGCCGTGCACGAGGGAGGCCACCCCATAACGTTGGCTCAGGCGCGAATGGCCCAGCGGATCAACGACGAGGGCTCGCGTCTGACCCAACTCGCCGAGTCCGCTCAGGTCACCAAACCAACCGCTCTCTATCTGGTGGACCAGCTCCAAGAGGGCGGCTACGTCCAGCGGGTCGCCGACCCAACCGACGCCCGCGCCCGGCTCATCCGCTTCACATCAAAGGGACGAGCGGTCATCGCCCTGGCCCGGGCTGCCCAACTCGAAGTCGAGCAGGAATGGCTTGCGCACCTGGGCGCGAAGAGGACCGATGCCCTCGTGGATACGCTCGCCAGGTTGCGGTCGATCACGGACCCGTACCTCGAGGTCGCGCCCTCAGCAGAGGCCGCGCTGACGGGCCCGCCTACCCGCCCAACGCGGAGTCAATGAAGCGACATCGGCCAGGGTGGTCGAGCCGGACCCGCCCCACATCGCCGTCTGTTGGGCTGCCGCAACGGTCCGCTCATGCCGCATGCGGGCCAGCCGTCGACGCGGTCGCGGTTAGGGACGGCAGTGACAGACACATGACATCGGTCCCCGGATTAGCCTGAGACTCATGTCCCCGAGTGCTGAGCGTCGTGCGGCCGCGGCGACCGTGAGTGCCTTCCACGAGGCGCAGCTGGCCCAGCTCGTGGAGCGGGTCGGGCTCGAGATCGACCGGTTCCGCGCCGGTGAGCTGGATGCGTTCGAGGCGGACCAAGCGTTGTTCCAGTACTCACGTGCCGCCAAGGAGCAGTGGAAGTTCTGCAATGGCGTGGATGTCGAGTGGGTGGCACAAGACATTCGGGAGCGGGCACCGAGTCAGTGGTGGGAGCGCGGAACCGGCCGCCGACGGTGACCGTTCGAGTCCCCCGATCGTGCCGTCCTGCAGGTTGCGCGCTGCTGCGGGATGATGGCGGCGCTTTCCTGGGTCGGCCGACTCCGTTCACCCTGCAAAGATGACTACCTACGAGAACGTCTTGGTCCCGATCCCTCTGCCTCCAGAATCGGACACGCTCAGACGCGCGGTCGCCGCCTACCTGGCCCGGTTCAAAGGACAGTCCCGGGTTCACACCGAGTCCGACCTGCGCGCATTCCTGACCTGGTGCCGCGGACACGGCCTGGACCCGCTGACCGCGCAACGACCGCACATCGAGCTCTACATCCGGTGGATGCAGGAGACCCGCCGCTACAAGCCTTCGACCGTGAGCCGCCGCGTCGCGGTCGTCGCCGGGTTCTACCGGACCTGCGTCATCGACGCCGTCCTGGCGCAGTCACCGGCCGAGCACGTTCGGCGCCCGAACGTGCCCGCCGAGTCACCCACCCTCGGACTGACCCACCTGCAGTTCGAAGCGATGCTCGCCACCGCCCGCACCTCCACCAACGTCAACGACTTCGCCCTCGTCGCGATGCTCGGCCTGCTCGGGCTGCGGATCTTCGAAGCCTGCGGCGCCGACATCTCCGACCTTGGCGAAGAACACGGCCACCGCGTCCTACGCGTGACCGGCAAAGGCGGCAAGGTAGTCCTGACTCCCCTGCCACCGGCAGTAGCCCGCGCCATCGACCGCGCCGTCGACGCCCGCACCTCGGGACCGATCCTGCGAACCGGCCGCGGCACCCGGATGGACCGACACTGTGCCACTCGACGCCTGCACCACCTCGCCGAAGTCGGCGGCGTGCACGTCGCCCGGATGCACCCACACATGCTGCGCCACACCTTCGTCACGACCATGCTCGACGCCGGCGTTGACCTGCGCGACGTCCAGATCGCCGCCCGGCACGCCGACCCGCGCACGACCATGCGTTACGACCGGGCCCGGAAGAACCTCGACCGCCACCCCAACTACATCCTCGCCGCCTACATGGCCTCAGGCACCTAAACCCAGCGCCGTCACGAGAATGGCGGACGTTTGTCGGCGGACGCCGATCGTGACACACTGGTACAAGAACCTGTACCAGTAGGAGATGTCATGGCTGTCACTGCAAGCGAGGCCCGGAAGAACTTGTTTCCGCTGATCGAGCAGGTCAACGAGGACCGCACACCAATCGAGATAACCTCCCGCCGCGGCGACGCGGTGCTGATGTCCCGCGCAGACTACGACGCGCTCGAGGAGACAGCTCATCTGTTGCGGGTCCCAGCCAATGCCCGACACCTGCTTGAGAGCCTGCAGCAGGCACGGTCCGGGCAGCGGGACGAGCACGACCTGGCGCGATGAGGCTGGTCTTCACACCGAACGGATGGGCGGACTACACGTACTGGCTTGCTGCTGACCGGCAGATGCTCAAACGGATCAACCGGCTCATCGATGACGCACTTCGCGACCCGGTGGCTGGCATCGGTAAGCCCGAGCCGCTGCGGCACATGCTGGCCGGCGTCTGGTCACGTCGGATCACTGAAGAGCACCGGCTCGTTTACCTCATCGACGGCGACGACCTGGTCGTCCTTCAGGCCCGCTTCCACTACGACTGAGGAGTCATCCGCTCCTGCCGCGGTGAGGACGGGACGTCCGACGTGGGTGCGGCGAGTAGGCGTGGAACTCCGATCGGCTAGATCGCCGTGTGCCCTGCGGGTATCGAGTCTTCGCCGAGTTCGATCGGGCGCGCCTTGATGGCCTTTGCCCCGGCGACTCTTCTAATCAGCCATGCCGGGCCGCCTATGTAGCGCCAGTCGTCATCCCAGAGGGTTGAGACCAGCCACGAACGATCGGGGGGAAACATGAGGTCGGGCAGCAAGTCCTTGTCCGTCTCGTCGGCCCTCCAGCGCAGAGCGTCTTCCGCGCCCGCCCTCACTAGGACGTACTCGTTGTTGTAGACGCGAATGCGCGGCGCCTCTTGAAACACCACGTCGGAGATCCCGGTTTCGAGAAAGCCGATCCACCATTGGCCCGGTGCGGCCAGGGTCAACGTCTCGACAAGTAAGCCGTTCTGCACCTTGATGGCCTCCGGGTCTGCCGGCACTGACACGGTGCAGTAGGCCTCGAAGACTGGTGGGATCGCAGACGTGACCGTCCGCCCGACCCCTGTCTGGGCGTTGATCCACGCAACCTCGGCGTCAGACCCAAAGACCTGGCTTGAGGCGTCCGTCGGCTTGCTCACGTTGGCATGTGACCGCACGCGAAACGCTCACGTCAACCCCTGCAACTGATCCATCGCTCCCAAAGAGGGACTGCCCTCTTCTGCCGCGTTCAAGGACGGACGACGGGCCCTCCCGCCAGGTACGACCTTCCTAACCTCGCCGAACGTCGGTACATGCTCGATCAACCGCCATGATTGCGTCGAACGTTTCCTTGGTGTGCTTGGCGAGTTCAATGGGTCGTTGCAACACCGGTCTGTTGTAGCGAGAGTAGTTGTTCCTCGAAGACCTCCGCCGGGGTCTTCCAGCCGAGGATCTTGCGCGGTCGGTTGTTGACCGCGAGGGCGACTGCTTCGAGGTCATCGGCGGACCATCGGGACAGGTCGGTGCCCTTCGGGAAGTACTGACGAAGAACGCCGTTGGTGTTCTCGTTCGTGGGCCGCTGCCAGGGCGAGTGCGGGTCGGCGAAGAACACTCTCGTGCCGGTATCAAGCGCGAACTGGGCGTGACCGGAGAGCTCCTTGCCCCGATCCCAGGTGAGGGTTTTGCGCAGCTGCTCGGGAAGCCTGCTCATCGACGCCGTCAGAGCGGTGTTCATCGCGACCGCGCCGTAGCCACCGAGCGATGGGCCGTTCTTCACAGCGGGTATCTCGCCCCAGCCTTCCAGCCGCGGCAGGTGCGCCAGGATCGTGGATCGGCTGCTGCGTTCGACGAGGGTGCCGATCGCGGACCGTCCTGTGCCGATGATCAGATCACCTTCCCAGTGCCCAGGAACCGCCCGATCCGCGGCCTCGGCAGGACGCTCGCTGAGCACGACATCTGGGGTGACATGTCCTTGCGGCTTGTTCTGCGACCGCGCCCGAGGCTCGCGCAGCGCCCTACCAGTGCGCAGGCACGCGACCAGCTCACGTTTGAGCGCGCCCCGGCCCTCGATGAACAGCGACTGATAGATCGCCTCGGGGCTGATGCGCATGGACTCATCATCCGGGAAGTCCACCGGCAACCGCGCCGAGATCTGCTCCGGGCTCCACGCCATCGCCCACCGCCGGTCCGCCCGGTGCGGCTTGTTCAGCCCCTTCCACGCCGGCGGCTCGGGCCCGGTGACGATCGTGCCGTCAGGCCGGCGGATACTCCCGGCCAGTCGGGACTGCACGTACTCACGCAGCAGGCCGTTGCCGACGAGCTTCGCAGTCTTCGGCCGCTTCGCCGCCTGCTGCGCCTTCCACTGCGCCACCACGGCCCGGTACACCGGCTTACCGCCCCTGGTTGCCGCGTTCCTTCGCAGCTCGCGAGAGACCGTCCCCGGGTCGCGTCCGATCCTGCGGGCGATCTCCCGCACCCCGATCTGTTGAGCGCGCAGCAGTGCGATCTCCTCACGCTCGAGAAACGACAGGTAGCGCCCCGTGGGCTACTGCAGGCTGATCGGCGGCATGCCGCCAGCGTGGCGGAACCACCGGGCTCCGACTGGCCACGACACCCCCACCGCTTGCGCGGCCTCGACCGTCGTCACGCCCGCAGCGATGCGCCGCCAGAAGTCGCGTTGCACCGCACGTGAGGGCTCGGGCCTGCCCGGTGAGCGCATCGGTGGGCGCATCGCCCGATCCGCTGCCAACTGCCGCCGCCCACCCGAAGGAGGCTCCGCTCCCTGCTTCTCGGCTCGTCCCATCGCGCACCTCCGTGATCGAGGTGTTGCGACGACCGGTTGAATCCGCCCTTGTTGCCGGCAGCCAAATGGTCCCAGGCGGGAATCGCGGGCTCAAAGAGTTCACGCGTCTCCTGATCACCCTCAGACGCCACCTTGCGGTAAACCTCTGCCGCGACGCGCGCGATCCCCTCGCCGTCGACAGCCGCCGCTACCCGGGGGTTCGCTGCTCGGACCGTCTCACATGACTCCTTCAAGGACTTTCCCCCTGACCAGCAGCCGGCGAGGCCAGCCACAGCCAGGAACGTGGCAACGGCAAGATAAGGACCGCGGGCTGGACGCCCATCCAACCGGAGTTTCATGCGGGCACTTTACGGGTGCCATTGGCTGATACCTGAGATGGCGCGGCGGGCTTAGATGTCCGGGTCGGGGGCCGACCTGAGCGATGATCAGCACATGCGGCCCCGACGTAGCACCTCTCTAGTCGGCGCGCCCCCAGCGGCGCTCATACTCGCCGACGACTATCGGGTCATGATGACCACGATGGGCACCATCGTGGTTGGACTAATCCTCGTCGCGATCGCGGTCGGGAACGCAGCAGGGTGGACACCCTGGGCCGGCGTCGCCTCAGCAATCGTGCTACTTCCGGCATGGCTGTTGCTAATCGTCCGCGCTGCCCGTAGCCGCGTCGCGGTCAGCACGGGCGGCATCGTGATCCGGCGAGTCTTCAGCACGCGCACGATCGCACCGGAGCACTACGACGGAGTTACTTGGAACCCGACGCTCTTCCCCTCAGCCGGCGCATCCCTCGCCATCCGGCGGAAGTCCGGAAGGCCGGTAAGCGCGCCCACGGCCATGGGCATATCCAGGAAGCCTCTCAGGCCGCTCGAGGACGAGGTCGCCGAGATCGGGAAGCAGATCGCCGTCTGGCTGACCGGGGCCGCCTGCAGGCTCCCCTCCCTACCCGGTGCAGTAAGGCCGTCCCACGTGCCGTCGCCCCAGGCGCGCACCACGGAAGATCCGCACCGTCATGCCGCCGAGCGCTCGGGCTGAAGAGCTCGCGCTCGGAGTCGGGCCTCGGGAAGGACGCACGACCGGGAGCTCGAATTACCCCATCATCCTGCTGTTGACACTGTTGCCAG
>NZ_JALJRZ010000013.1 GCF_024519435.1 Terrabacter sp. Ter38 | reverse complement strand
CATGACTCCAACCTTCCCAAGGTTTGGAGTCTCCCGACATGCCGGGGCGGTTCAGACCGCGAGTTCGGCGTGTTTCTGTGCGCGGCGACCAAGGATGCATGAGCCCAACGGAGATTGCTGAGCGGAACACGACGTTCCGTGCTTTGGCAGCCTTGGATCCCAGGGCACGGTGTGGACACGGTGACATGGCCCATTCCGCGCGTTTCGGCGCGTGCGGTGCTTCAGGCGGCTGGCAGCACGTGGGCTAGCTTCCGGTGCACCTCGGCGATCATGTCGGCGCGCTGGAGAGGCCCTCTGCCTCGAACTGGGAGGAGAGCTTGCTGGGCCAGCAGGCCTGAACGCCACAGGTGGTGAAGCTGCAGCCGATCAGGGGCCAGTCTGCTTCGGCGAAACAGAGCACACCGTGGACCGGGACGTCGATGTCGAGCAGTCCACGCAGCACGTCGACCTGTTTGAGCACTCCGTCGACGAGTTTGGTGCAGTCGCGGGAACCGACGAGCAGGCGTTCCGTGCGGGCCGGCGGATGCCGCCTTCGACCTTGAGGTGAGGACGGCTGCGGTACTTCTTGGCATCCTCCTCGGAAAGCCAGAGGATCAGGCCGCCGAGTTTCGGGGGCTTGGCCCGGAGGCGTTCTCACGCTTGGCCTTGCGGCGCTCGAACTCGCGACGCGCTGATGGTCCTGCGGTGCCGGACTCGGCAGTGTTCATGACAGCGGGCTCGACGGTGCCCACGACATTGGGCTCGATCGGAGTGCTCACGTCGTGGCTGATGCAGCGGAGCGACTTCGTCGCCCCTTCATAGATCGCCTCGCCCGGGCGGCCGGGGGTCGATCGCGGTTTCGTACCGGCTATGCGAACCAGCCCGAGCGCGGCCTCAAGAAGCGCGCCGGACGCGCTTCCACAGGTCCGCGAACGCCTTGGCAGAATCCGAGGTCGGGGCGTAGACGCCTATGGGCGCGCGGTGCTCGCCCATGCGCTCAACGACGACGCTCGCGCCGACGTAGCCGTCCCCGACCTCCTTGTGCGCCGCAGGAAGCTGCTCCAGCGCCTCCACATGGGCGCGCTTTCGTCGGTCCACCTGAGAGAGGAACGCGACGAGTTTCACGTGGCCGCCGGCATCCTTGATCACACCGCGAACCTGCTCCAGCGAGCGCAGCCCCAGCGCCGACGGGATGAGCGGCAGAACGACGACGTCCGCAGCGCGCAGCGCGTTCTCGGCGACCAGCGACGCACCCGGCGGGGTGTCGAGGATGATGACGTCGTAATGCCTGCGGAGGGGCCGCAGTGCCTCCGTCACGCGGGACGACGACTTCTTTGCCGCGTCGAGGGCAATGTCGAGGTCACGGTAGCTCTCATCGGCGGGGAGCACGTCGATCCGCTCGAGCTTCGATTCGCGCACCGCCTTGTTCGCGGGCTTCCTGCCCCGCACGAGCGCCTCGGCGCCTCCTCGCAGATGCGGCTTCACCTGCAGGAGCCAGGTCGCCGCGGCCTGCGGGTCAAGGTCCCACAGGAGGACGTCTCGCCCTTCGGATGCCGCCTGCCAGGCGAGGTTGACAGCGGTCGTCGTCTTTCCGACACCACCCTTGGTGCTGTATATCGCGATCACCGTTGCCGCCACGGGGCCATCCTGTCACGGCCTTCGTGCCACGGAAGAGACGCACGAGGTCCGTCGTGGGGGACGTCGCCCGCGGCGCTCCATTCGGTGACGTACTAGTCGACACCGAGACCGCGCCGTCGCGCCCCGGCGTCGGCGCCCGCCGCGCCCATGCGGGGTCGCTCCTGCTGAGATCCCTCGCCGGCGGCGTGGATCTACGCACCAGTGAGGAAGCCCCCCCATCTGGCCCTCGCAGCCAGACCACTAGCGAGCTGAGGTGCACCGGAACGGATGAACCTGCCCCCGCGGCTAATCCAGCGGTTGACGCAGCCCGGAACCGGAGCGCCGGACCCCTGCGTCTATCCGCCGGCTGTCGACCACGACTGCTTTCACGCTTCTGCTTGGTGAGCGCTCGTCACGTTGTCCGCCGGACGACCAGGTTGGGTGAGTCCCGTCGGCTACCGACGTGTCGACAGGTCTGCCTTGCACGGGCCTCAGGCGAGAGGAAGCTCGACCCTGTTGCCGTTCCCGAGAAGGTACGCCGACTCTGTCCGCGCGCGATAGAGGCGTGGCAGTGCCGGCTCTTCGACTTGGGCGCGCGTCCATGCCCCGCCACCAGCTGCCAAGGAAGCCCTCGAGAACGCTTCAGCCGCTTCGTCCAACAGCGCTGACGGGACAAGCTCTGCACGAGCAGCGAATTGGAGCCCGTCACCGGTCCCAGCAGGCTGGGCGCTGTTGAAGATGCTGATGCCTACCTCGGGTCGATGCAGAATGTTCCTCGAGTGCAGTGCCTCCGGCCTCGACAACCAGATGAACTCGACCGCCAGCCACTGCTCTGACCGCGACCGCTGCCAAGCCGCGTACCAGACGGTCGAGGACCACGGCCTGCCGCTCGCGTCTGCGGTCGCAAGCGTGAGGTACTGGTTCTCCTCGAGCAACTGCTGAGCCCGCACGGCAATATCGTTCACCCGATGATCGTCACACGCGATCGGCGCCCTCCTCACACCGATTTCCAGGCCCGCGGGCTGCAGAGTCCAGCCGGAGCCATCTGCGGCGTGGCGATTTCCTGCCTGATGCTCCGCTTCCGCGTGAGGGGCATGTCCTCGGGGTCAACGCCACCGACCGTCGGCACGTCGGCTGAGAGCCTCAGCGATCTCGGCATCCCGACCCTGGGCAGCGTGCTGGTGACGCAAGGCTGCAACTACGGTCGAGTGACCGAGACGCTGCTGCCGCTCCGCGAGGGTGGCCCCGGTCATGGCAGCCAGCGTCGCTCCCGTGTGCCTCACGTCATGACGCGTAGGTCATCTCGTCCGGCGGCACGGCGCGCCTTGCGGAAAGCATCGTTGAAGACCGTCGGTTGAAGATGGCTGTGTCCGTCGACAGCGGGGAACAGGGGCCGAGTTGGCGCCTCGAGCCGTGACCGAATCCCTGGTGGTTCGCCTTACCGAGCACGGCGAGCCCCCGAACCAGACTGGCTCGGCAGCGGAGACGATCGGGCACGTCGTGCGATCCACGTGCCATCCCGGAGTGAAATCGCGTCCGCGCGAGTCCGCTCGTGCCCACAGCATCCAGCTCGCTCCACGACCGCGAGACCGCAGGTCAGGGTCACTATCGACCACATGAGCGGGGAGCTGGCGAGGGGACTCGAACCCCTAACCGCCTGTTTACAAGACAGGTGCGCTACCAATTGCGCCACGCCAGCACGTCTCGGCGCGAGCGCCGCGGACGGGCGAAAGCGTAACCGAGCCGGACGGCATACGCCCAAACACCGGACGCGAGCCGACACCGGACATGAGAAGGACGGCCCCGCGCAAACCCAGGGGTTGGTCGCGCGAGGCCGTCCGGCTCAGTTGTATCAGGAACTCACGGGAGTCGCAGAGTCTGACCCACGAAGATGAGGTTCGGGTTGGTCACCCGGGCGCCGTTGGCCTTCCAGAGCGCCTTCCAGCCGCCCGCCACGTGGTAGCGCGCGGCGATCTTGCCGAGGGTGTCGCCACCGTGCACGGTGACCTTGGCGCCCTTGGCGGTGTTCTTGACCGTCGGCTTCGTCGCGTACGTCTTCTTCTTGACGACCTTCTTCGTCGTCACCGGCTTGCGGACGGTCGACCGCGAGACCGGGGCCGTCGTCGCACCGCCGTTGGCCCGCGTCAGGCCAGCGCGCTTCGAGCACACCGGCCAGGCGCCGGGGCCCTGCGAGGCGAGCACGTGCTGCGCGATGGCGATCTGCTGAGCCCTCGTGGCGAGGTCGGCACGCGGCGCGAAAGCCGTGCCGCCGTAGCCGCGCCACGTGCTCTGCACGAACTGGAGGCCGCCGTAGTAGCCGTTGCCGTTGTTGATGTGCCAGTCGCCGCTGGACTCGCATTGGGCGACGCGGTCCCAGACCGAGGCGGCCTTGGCCGACCCGCCCGTGGCGATGCCACCGACGATGGTGGCGGCTCCAGCGATTCCGACTCCCGCGACGCGCTGCTTGACCGAGATCTTCTTGGCCGCAGCATGCTTGGACATGTACTGCATGGGTGATCCTTCCTGACGCGCGCCTGCGGGGTTAGCTGTCGGGTTGGGGCGTCAGGTGCCCCGTCGCGGATGCGACTTCACCCCGAGACCAGATCTCGTCCTCTTGACATGCGCTTCGACACACATGCACTCACTGGCCACACTGGGTCCCCCGTCCTCGCCCGGCCCACGGGTGTGGGCTACATCCCTGGCTGGCGAGGCTCGGCGCGCTCAGGGAACGGATTAATGGGTGTCCATGTGAAGTTGTGGGAGCGTTCGTGTGGAGCCGGACGCGACGAAGCGACCCGGGAGCCGAATGGTGCTGCTCCCGTTCGACCCGAAGTCGAGGCCGCCGAGCATTGACGGTACGGGACGTTTCCGCAGCGCACAAGGCGCGTCGAGACACTTCCGTGATCTTTTTTCGGGCCTGGGATTCAGGTCGATGCGCTACACGCACCAGGCGCCGACAGTGGCCGCCCGGAGGCCCCACCGGCCCGGACCCGCTCGCTCAGCGACTCGTGCGCCGAGCCGTCACTTCCCGAACGGGTTCGTCGTGAACGGGTCCCACGTGAGGCTCGACCCGTGCCGCAGGGCCACGAGCGCGGCCACGACGCCGAAGACGGCGAGCAGCCCGGACACGATCTGCGCGGCCAGCCCGGCGGGCACGAGCCGCCGCGCCATCGAGCGTGACCCGCGCCGTAGCGAGGCACCCCCGGGACCCCACCACAGCATGAGCAGGCCGAGGGTGCCGCCGATCGCGAGCGTGATCGGCGCGCCGGGACCGAGGTCGGTCCCCTGCGTGCCGGCGAGGAGCAGCGCGGCCGCGAAGACGCCGGCGAGCGCCACCGCAACGGGTAGGAGCAGCCCGACCCCGGTCGCGATGATGCCGACGACGAGGTGCCACGGGCTCGACACGACGGCGAAGGGCACGTCGCTGCGCCTGCGGCCGAAGTCGTAGCGGCGCAGGACGAGCGCGGTGACCGAGCGGTCGGTGGCGCGGGCGAGGATTGACAGGACCACGAGCACGACGAGGGCGATGCCCGGCCACGCCATGAGGGCACCGACCCAGGCGATCGCCACGGCGGCGAGCAGGCCGGTGCGCATCGGCAGCCCGATGCGCGGGTCGCCCTCGCGCTGCGCGGGCTCGTCGTCCTCGTCCCACTCGTCGTCGGGCCAGTAGCCGTCCTGCGGAGCCGGCTCGACGGCCTGGCCGCCCCGCCCGTGCCGCGCGTCGTAGGCCTGGGCACCGCCCCAGTCGTCCGGCGACGCGGGCTCGTCGTCCCAGCCGTGGTCGTATGCCGCCGGGTCGGGGTCGGGCGACCGCGGACCAGTCGGGGGCGGGGCCCATCGCACCGGGTTCGCCACGGCCGCCACCGCACCCACGGCGCCGGCTGCGCCGACGGGCGGCATGACGGCGGTGCTGCCGTGCTGGACGACCTGGGTGTCTCCGGGGGTCGCGCTGACGCGGCCGTCGTCCCACGGGTTGCCGCTGGGAGTCGGCACGGTCGCCGCGCGGCCGGCGGCGTAGAGCTCGAGCGCCGCGATGACCTCGTCGGCATGGGGGCGCAGCCGCGGGTCGGGAGAGAGGGACGCGCGCAGCAGCGGCACGAGGCGCGGGTCGACGCCCTCCAGGTCGACGTCACCTGCGCGGACGCGGGTGAGCACAGCATCCATGCGGGCGCGGCCGAACGGCGGACGGCCCGACGCGGCATACGTGATCGTGGCGGCCCAGCCCCACCAGTCGGTGGCGTCGGTGATGGCGGCACCCTCGACGAGCTCGGGCGAGAGGTAGCCGGGCGTGCCCATGACGAGCCCGCCGACGGTGTGGCGCACGTCGTCCTGCAGGTGCGCGATGCCGAAGTCGATGAGGACCGGGTCGCCGTCCTCGATGAGGACGTTGCCCGGCTTGATGTCGCGGTGGACGACCCCGCACGCGTGGATGGCGCGGATCGCCTCGGCGATGCCTCGGGCGAGGCGAAGCAGGTCCGCCGGGGCCAGCGGGCCGTGGTCCTCGACGACCTCGTCGAGGGCGGGGCCGGGCACGTAGCGGGTCACGATGTAGGGGCGGGGCGCCATGACGTCGGCGTCGATGACGCTCGCGACCCGCGCGTCGCGGATGCGCGAGAGGGTGTCGACCTCGCGCGAGAGGCGCTGCCGGGCGTCGGCGTCGTGCGCGACGTGGGCGCGGAGGACCTTGATCGCGACGGCACGCCCGCGCGGGTCGAGGGCGAGGTGGACGACTCCCATGCCGCCCTCACCGATCTCCTCGATGAGGCGGTAGGGGCCGATCCGCTGCTGGGACCCCGGCCCGCCAGGCCGTGGGACCACGGGCACACCACCGGTGCGCGCGCCGGGCCGCGGGGTGGGCACCCGCTCGGTCCGGTCGTACGCAGTCATGCCCCTACGGTATGCGACCGGGGCGCCCCTACATCAACCCTGCGACAGGAAGCCGCGGAGTGTCCTGTCTCGTCGGTTCTGTCCGGTTCTCCCGAGCGGTCAGCTGCTGATGTAGTCGCGCAGCTGGTCGCGCTCGGACTGGAGCTCGGAGAGCCGGTGCTTGACGATGTCGCCGATGCTGACGATGGCGGCGAGCTTGCCGTCGGCGTCGACGATCGGCACGTGCCGCACGCGCATCTCGGTCATCGTCCCGGCGAGGTCGGCGATGTTGTCGTCAGCCGAACCGGTGGTGACCTCGCTCGTCATGATCTGCGACACCGGCGCCTCGAGCACGCTCGTGCCGGTGCTGTGGAGGTGCCGGACGATGTCGCGCTCGCTGACGATCCCGTCCACGCTCGTGCCGTCCGTGCTGACCACGACCGCGCCGATGCGGTGCTCGGCCAGCAGGCCGAGCAGGCCGGCGACCGTCTCGTCGGGCTGGATGGTGATGACCTCGCTGCCCTTCTTGCGCAGCACGTCAGAAATCTTCACGGCGACTCCTTCACCTCGGCGCGATGCCCTCAGGCGGCCACCCGCTCCACCAGAGATGCCCTGTATCGACCCTAGAGCGGGACCGCACCGGGCGCCACCGTTCGCTCGTTAGAGTGGGACCGATCGCGCCCCGCGGCGCCCCTCCCCCGGGTCTGGGTACGTCGAGGGCCGTACCCTCCCCTCGAGCAGCAGGAGCTGATTGCGTGCCGACCCCTCGGCCGACCTACGACCTCGTCATCGCCGCGAACCGCCTGCCCGTCGACAAGGTCGTCACGGACGACGGCGAGGTCGAGTGGCGTCGCAGTCCCGGCGGCCTCGTCACGGCCATGGAGTCGGTGATGCGCACGCAGCCCGGCGCCTGGGTCGGCTGGGCCGGAGACGCCGGCGAGGCACCCGAGCCGTTCGACGAGGACGGCATCCACCTGCACCCCGTGCCGCTGTCGACCGATGAGGTCCGGGACTACTACGAGGGCTTCTCCAACGACACCCTGTGGCCGATCTACCACGACGTCATCGTGCCGGCGACCTTCCACCGCGAGTGGTGGTCGAGCTACCAGACGGTCAACCGGCGCTTCGCCGAGGCCGTCGCCGAGGTCGCGGCCGAGGGCGCCACCGTGTGGGTGCAGGACTACCAGCTCCAGCTCGTCCCGGCCCTCGTGCGCGCCCTGCGGCCCGACGTGCGCATCGGCTGGTTCAACCACATCCCCTTCCCGCCCGTCGAGCTGTTCGCGCAGCTGCCGTGGCGGGCCCAGCTGCTCGACGGCCTGCTCGGAGCCGACTTCCTCGGCTTCCAGCGCCAGGCCGACGCCCGCAACTTCGTGCGCGCCTGCCGCCAGCTGCTCGGCGCCGCGACCAAGCGCGACCGCGTCACCGTCGAGGGTGCCCACCGCCAGGTCCGGGCGGCGGCCATCCCGATCTCCGTCGACTTCCAGGGACTCGAGGAGCTGGCGAAGCGCCCAGACGTCATGGAGCGCGCCCGCGAGATCCGCGAGAGCCTCGGCAACCCCAAGGTCCTCATGCTCGGCGTCGACCGGCTCGACTACACCAAGGGCATCCGGCACCGGCTCAAGGCCTACGAGGAGCTGCTGAGCGAGCGCCGCATCGGGCCGCCCGACGTCACGCTCGTGCAGGTCGCGACCCCGAGCCGCGAGCGCGTCGACGCCTACCGCAACCTCAAGAACGAGATCGAGCAGACCGTCGGCCGCATCAACGGCGAGCTCGGCAAGATCGGCGCCCCGGCCGTCCACTACCTGCACCACTCCTACCCGCGCGAGGAGATGGCGGCCCTCTTCCAGGCCGCAGACGTCATGCTCGTCACCCCGCTCCGCGACGGCATGAACCTCGTTGCCAAGGAGTACGTCACGTGCCGCCATGACCTCGGGGGCGCCCTCGTGCTGTCCGAGTTCACGGGCGCGTGGCACGAGCTGCACCAGGCCTTCGCCTGCAACCCGCACGACATCGAGGGGCTCAAGCAGACGATCCTGCGCGCCATCAACACCCCGGCCAAGGACAAGCAGCGGATCATGAAGGCGCTGCGTCGCCGCGTGTCCGACCACGACGTCCAGCGCTGGGCGGCTCGCTACCTCGCCGCGCTCGCCGCGGCGCCGGAGTTGCCGAGCGCCGAGTCGCGCCCGCGGCCCACCCCGCTCGCGGAGGGGGCACCACTCATGCCGGCCCCCAGCGAGTCGTCCAACGGGTCGGGCGACGAGTCGTCCGACGGGTCGACCAGCGGCTCGACCCACGGATCCGCCAGCGCGACGGACGGGAGGTTGTCATGAGCACCGGCGCGCCGACCACCGAGACGCTCGAGGCCGTGGCCTCCGCGGACGTCCTGCTCGTGGCGACGGACTTCGACGGAGTGCTCGCGCCGTTCGACGCCGACCCGATGCAGGCCACCCCCGTCGAGGGCACCGTCGAGACGCTCCGGTCGCTCGCGAGCCTGCCCGGCGTGCACGTCGCCGTCGTCTCCGGGCGAGACCTCGGCACGCTGCGTGAGCTCACTGGCATCACCGAGGACGAGCCGATCGTCCTCATCGGCAGCCACGGGGCCGAGTCCTCGAGTCCCGCCGTGCGCGAGGCCATGGAGGCCGCCGCCGTCACGCCCGATGACGAGGTGACGCTCGCCGAGCTGCGCACCGACATCGAGGCCCTCGTCAAGGAGCACCACCCCGAGGCCGGCATCGAGTACAAGTCGGCCGCCGTCGTCGTCCACGTCCGAGGCATCCCCCGCGACACCGGCGACGCCGCGATCGCCGACGCCCGGCGGGTCGCCCTCGACCACCCCGGCGTCAAGGTGCTCAAGGGCAAGTCGGTGCTCGAGCTGTCGGTCTCCCACGCGGACAAGGGATCCGCGGTCACCGCCCTCGGCCGCCACGTGGGCGCGGTGGCACGCGTCTACCTCGGAGACGACGTCACCGACGAGGACGCGTTCATGCGGATGCGTCGACCCGAGGACGTCACGGTCAAGGTCGGCACCGGCTCGACGGCCGCCCGCTACCGCGTCGACGACGAGCACGCGGTGGCCGCCCTGCTGACGCGCCTCGAGCAGCTCTGCTCCGCCGCCCACAGCCCGAGCTGACGGACGCGACCGGGCGAGCCGGCATACGTACCCGCACGCTCAGGCGCCACGGCCCCCGAACCGTCGGCGATCCGGTATGCCGTGTCGTCGCCTGAGCGAGCGCGGTCAGTGGCGTCGGACGGCGCCGGTCGACCCGCGGACCACGAGCTCGGGGCGGAAGACGTACTCCGCCCGGGGAGAAGGCTGCCCGGCGATCTCGTCGAGCAGGGCGCGCACGGTCGCAGCACTCATCGCGTTGACGCTCTGGCGCACCGTCGTCAGGGGTGGGTCGGTGAAGGCGATGAGCGTCGAGTCGTCGTAGCCGACGACCGAGAAGTCGCGCGGCACGTTGAGGCCGCGCTTGCGGGCCTCGCGGATCGCGCCGAGCGCCATGAGGTCCGAGCCGCACACGACGGCTGTGGCGCCGCGGTCGAGGAGGCGTCCGGCCGCGGTCGCACCGCCCTCGACGCTGAACAGGGAGCGCTCGATGAGGTCGTCGACGTCCGAGCGACCCGTCAGCTCCTGCATCGAGTGGCGGAACCCGGCGATCTTGCGGATGACCGGCACGTAGCGGTCTGGACCGACCGCGAGGCCGATCTCGCGGTGCCCGAGGCTCACGAGGTGCTCGAGCGCGAGCCCCATCGAGGCCACGTCGTCGTTGCTGATGAAGGGCGCGTCGACACCCTCGATGTAGCCGTTGACGAGGACGAGCGGCAGGTTGCGGTCACGCAGCGCGACGTAGCGGGCCGAGTCGGTCGTCGTGTCGGCGTGCAGGCCGGAGATGAAGATGATGCCGGCGACCCCGCGCTCGAGGAGCATCTGGACGTAGTCGTCCTCGTGGACTCCCCCGGCGACCTGGGTGCACAGCACCGGGGTGTAGCCGTTCTGCGCGAGGGAGTTCTCGATGATCTGCGCGAACGCGGGGAAGATCGGATTGGTCAGCTCGGGGACGATGAGCCCCACCAGCCCGGCGCTCTTGCGCCGCAAGCGACTCGGCCGGTCGTAGCCCAGGACGTCGAGTGCCGTCAGCACGGCCTGACGGGTCGACTCGGCGACCCCGGGCTTGCCGTTGAGGACGCGGGACACGGTGGCCTCCGACACGCTCGCCTGGTCGGCGATGTCGCGCAGTCGCGCCTTCATCTCACCTCCCCCTTCGTCGCACGTGGCGTGGACCATCGTCGGTCGGGCGCCACGTCCAGATGCTGACGCTCGGACCCGAGGCGCTCAGTGTGACAGCACGCTTGCCGACCTTCGGAGCGGGTCCGTATGCCGGTGCGCCGGACTCGATCCCGGCGAGGTGCCGCGGGTCGAGCACGACCGGCTCGTGCGCCGCGCGCGCGACGTGCACCAGCGCCACCTCGTCGAGCGTCTCCCGCAGGTAGACCATGGCGTCGCCTTCGGCATGCACCCAGCGCAGCCCTCCGCGCCGCAGCGCGACCGAGCGCTGACGCGCGTGGATGAGGCCGCGATAGACGGCGAGCGTGTCTGCGTCCCAAGCGTTCTCGTCCCACGGCATCGGACGACGCCCGTCCTCGCCGAAGGTGCCCTCCATGCCGACCTCGTCGCCGTAGGTCATCATCGGCATCGACGGGAAGGTCATGAGCAGGCCGACCGCCGTCTCGACTGAGTCGCGGCCGACGAGCGTCCGGATCCGCGGGACGTCGTGGGACCCGACGAGGTTGAAGGAGTGGACGAGCGACTGCCAGGCGATCCGTGACGTGAAGTCGCGCATCGTCTCGACGACCGCACCCGCATCGAGCAGGGGCAGCGGCACCGGGGCGCCGAGGAAGCGCGGGTCCTTCGGCTCCTCACGCAGCCACGTCCACGCCGGCTTGCAGAAGCCGGCGTAGTTCATGACACCGTGCCAGCCGTCACCGGGCATGTCGGGCGTGTAGTCGTGGAAGTGCTCCCCGACGAGCAGGGCGTCCGGCGCAACGCGACCCATGACGTCACGCATCTGCCGGGCGACGTCGTGGTTGACGTCGGTGGCACGCCAGCGACCGGTCATGTTCGCGACGTCGACACGCCATCCGTCGAGCCCGCCCGAGCGACCCAGCCACTTGCGTACGACCCCCTGGGGGTCCTCGAAGATGCGGTGGCGCAGAGCGGTGTTGAGGTGGTTGAGCTTCGGCAGGGACGGGACGCCGAGCCAGGCGACGTAGGTGCCGTCCTCCCAGATGTAGTAGTCCCGCTCCGGGGTGTTCTTCCCGCCGGGACCGGCCGCCTTGAGGAACCACTCGTGGGCGTTGCCCGTGTGGTTCGTCGTGAAGTCGCCCATCACCTTCATCCCGCGCTCGTGGGCGGCCTTGGTGAGCCGGCGCAGGGCCGGGGCCCCGCCGAGGAGCGGGTCGATCTGCTCGAACGACGACGCGTCGTAGCGGTGGTTGGAGCGCGCCGGGAAGAACGGCGTCATGTAGACGACGTCGACGCCGAGCGACTCGAGGTGGTCGAGGTGCTCGGTGATGCCGTCGAGGTCGCCGCCGTAGAGCTGGTGGGCGACGCCCTTCGGGCTGAGGTCGACCGGGTCGGACCACGCGGCGGCCACGGCCCACTCGGGCGTCGAGTGCCGGTCGGCGCCCTTCGAGCGCGCGAACCGGTCGGGAAAGATCTGGTAGACGACGGCCCCGAGCGCCCACTCGGGCGGCGGGCTCGCGTGGGCCACGAGACGGAAGTCGCTCGCGTCAGGGACGTCCCGCTCGTGGACGCCGGTCCCGTTGAGCCACACGTACTTCGTCGGGCCGCCCGTGAGCAGGAAGCGGTAGTTCGTCACCGGGTTGTGGCAGGTCAGGGAGGCACGCCACCAGTCGTCGACGCCCGTCGTACGGACCTTGCGCGCCACGGTGAAGGTCACCTCACCGTCGGGCGAGGTGCGCACGTGGACGGCCTCGACCCCGGCGTCGAGCGGGACCCGAACGAGCACGTCGACGCGGTCACCGAGGCGGGGCGCCTGGTCGGAGACGTACCGCCCCGATCCGTCGTGGTGCGGCTGGCTCAGCCACGTCTGCTGGCGGGTCGGGGCACCCGTCACTTCACGGATCCCGTGGTCAGGCCACCGACCAGCTGACGCTGGAAGGCGAGGTAGAGCAGCATGACGGGGATCGAGCCGAGCAGGGCCCCGGCCGTGAAGCGCCCGAAGAGGGTGTTCGCGTCGTTGCCGAGCGTCATGCCGTAGAGGCCGACACCGAGCGTCTGGTTGTCGACGTCGGTGAGGAAGACGCTCGCCAGCATGAACTCGCCGTAGAGGCCGACGAAGACGAGCATGAAGACCGTCACGAGGATCGGCATGACCAGTCGCAGCGTCATCGTGAAGAAGATCCGCGCGTGGCTCGCGCCGTCGACGATCGCCGCCTCGTCGAGCTCGCGCGGCACGGTGTCGAAGTAGCCCTTGAGGAGCCAGACGTTGGCACCGAGCGCGCCACCGAGGTACGCGAGGATCAGACCGGTGACGGTGTTGAGGCCGAGCGCCGGCAGCACGTCACCGATGGCCGCGAAGATGATGTACGTCGCGACGATGGCGAGCAGCGCCGGGAAGAACGTCGTCAGCAGCAGGAACATCATGCCGCCGCGACGGCCCTTGAACCGCAGGCGCGAGAAGGCGAACGCCGCACACGCCCCGAGGAAGACCGCCCCGAGCGCCCCGACGAACGAGATGATCATCGAGTTCTTGTACCAGGTCCAGAACGGACGAGAGCTGTCGTTGAAGAGGTCGGTGAAGTTCTTCGTCGAGAAGCCCGAGGGCCACAGGCTCGCCGTGTTCAGCGTGCCGCTGGGGTTCGTCGCGGCGGAGTAGATGAAGAGGATCGGGAAGAGCGCCCACATCAGGGCGAGGATGCCCAGGGCATGACGCCACCACACCGAGCCACCGAAGCCGCCGCGCTTGGGTGAGGCCGGGGTCGTGGTGGTGCCGGTCTCCTCCGAGACGCGGGCGTCCATGCGCGGGTCGGCAGGGACAGGGGCGTTGACGGTCGACATCAGTTGACCTCCTCGAGAGCCTTGGTGCGACGGAAGCCCGGGATGCTCATCAGCGCCACGAGCAGGAAGATGATCACGGACACCGCCGCAGCGAAGCCGTAGTTGGGCGCGCTGCCCGAGAAGGCCAGGCGGAACGCATACGTGATGAGCAGGTCGCTCGAGCCGATGCTCGTGTCGGCACCGTTGAACGGGCCACCCTTGGTGAGCAGGTAGATGAGCCCGAAGTTGTTGAAGTTGAACGCGAACGACGCGAGGAGCAGCGGCCCGACGGCCACGAGCAGCAACGGCATGATGATCGAGCGAAGCGTCCGGAAGGCGTTGGCTCCGTCGATGGTCGCGGCCTCACGCACGTCCTGCGGGATCGACTGGAGCGCGCCCGTACAGACGATGAACATGTACGGGAAGCCCAGCCAGAGGTTCGTGATGAGGATCGCGGCCTTGGCCCCGGCGGGGGTGCCCAGCCAGTCGACCGAGATGTTCAGCGTCTGGTTGATGATGCCGTAGTCCTGGTTGAACATGCCCTTCCACACCAGCGCCGTCACGAAGCCCGGCAGGGCGTACGGCAGGATCAGCAGCGACCGGTAGATCGCCTTGCCGCGCAGCCTCGGGTCGTTGAAGAGCAGCGCGATGAGCATCCCCAGCAGGAACGTCGTGAGCACGGACAGGATGGCGAAGGCGATGTTCCAGATGAAGATGCTGAGGAAGCCGCTGCGGATCGTGCTGTCGGTGAAGATGCGGGAGTAGTTCGCGAGCCCGATGTTCTCCTTCCAGCCCTGCGGGAAGGACTGGGTCGCGTCGGCGACGTTGACCCACTTCGCGTCCTTCGGCGCGTAGACCGTCGGCGGTGTCGTGCCCGCGTCGGTCAGCTTGTCGGCGGCAGCGTCGTAGGTGACCGTCGCCTTGCCCTCGAAGGCCTCGGAGAGACCGACCGGTTTGATGCCGCCCCCGTCGCTCGTCGGTACGGCGATGGCCGACAGGTCCTTGCTCCGGGCGTTCGCCTGCTTGGCGGTGAGGACGGTGTAGCCGGGCGCCTTGGTGATCTTGCCGATGGAGGTCTTCTCGACACCGGCCGGGGGTAGCGGCTTGAGTCCGGTCGTCTCGCCGACGTACGTGCTTCCGTCGGGCTTGGTGAGCAGCAGCACGAGGTCTGCGGTGACGGGGTCGCCGCCCTCGGCGATCGCGACCGACATCTTGTAGCGCGGGGTGTCAGGAACCTCACGCACCGACTGGGCGATGATGTCGGTGACCGACTCCTGCTTGCTGTAGAGGTGCCCGTCGCCGTAGTTCGTCGTCGAGAGGCTCGCGGTGTAGAGCACCGGCCACAGCTGGAACAGGATCATGAACAGCAGACCCGGGACGAGGTACTTGAGGGGCACCGAGCGCCGCGTGGCGTAGACGGCCAGGATGCCCATCCCGACGAGTCCCGCGATGACGACGGCCATCGTGTTGCCTGCCTGCGCGAGCCTGGTGGCGATCCACAGGATGCCGGCCAGCGTCGCGACGATGAGAACCCACTTGATCGCGAGAGCGATGGGCTTGGTCATGTGACACGTCCTTTTGCGCCGACCCGGCGCCGTTGCCGTAGGTGCACGAAGGGGAGCCCTCGCGGAGCTCCCCGGTGGCCCGTGCGCGGGCCGGGTCTCCGGGGTCCGCCCTCAGGACGGACCCCGGAACCCTTGTCAGACTGAGGAGCTCAGCCCTTGGCGATGTTCGCCGTGATCTCCTTGGCAGCAGCGTCGAGACGCTCCTTCGCGCCGGCCTTGCCGGCGATGATGTCGGCCGTCGCCTGGCCGAAGGGGCCCCACACCGAGTTCATCGCGGGGATGTTCGGCATGGGCGAGCCGTCGATGCCGGCCTCGTACCAGGCCTTGACGTCGGGGTCGCTCGCGGCGACCTCGGCGTAGGCCTCCTTGAGAGCCGGCGGACGCTTGCCGACCTCGAAGAGCGCCAGCTGGACGTCCTTGCGGGGGATGTAGTTCGTGACGAACTCCTGCGCGAGGGCGGCGTTCTTGGCCTTGCTCGAGACGTAGAACATCTGGACACCGAGGAACGGACGCATGGCGCCACCACCGGTGAGGCTCGGCAGCGGGGCGATGCCGTAGTTGACGCCGGCTTCCTTCGCCTTGGCGACGCTCCACGGGCCGGAGATCATGAACGGGGTGGCCTTCGTGTCGAAGAGCGCGTCCTGGTTCGTGTCGTCGACGTTGGTCGAGAGGACCTTCTTCTTGCCGAGCTCGGCGAGGACGTCGCCACCCTTGATCGAGTCGGGGGTGTTGACGATGACCTTGTTCGGGTCGTAGTCGCCGTTGGGCTTGATGGCGAAGATGCCGCCCTCGGGGAACGCCGAGAGGTACGGGTAGGCGAAGTACGCGTTGCCGACCTTGGAGACGAACTGGCTGAGGACCTGCTTGGCCTTGCCCTCCTTGACGAGCTTCTCGCCGGTGGCGACGAGCTCGTCCATGGTCTTGGGCGGGTTCGGAACGAGGTCCTTGTTGTACATGAGGCCGATGTTCTCGACGGCGTAGGGAACGCCGTAGGACTGGCCGTTGAACTTCGTGGCCTCGATCGCCTTCGGCAGGAACTTCGCCGCGACGTCGGAGCTGAGGTTCACCGGCGCGACCGTCGAGTTCTGGACGAGCTCGCCGAGCCAGTCGTGGGCACCGACGATGACGTCGGGGCCCTTGCCGACCTTGGTCGCGTCCTTGAACTGGGCGCGGGTGTCGGTCGAGATCTGGACCTTGACGGTCACACCGTTCTCGGCGGCGAACTGGTCGGCGTACTTCTGCACGGCCGCGGAGCGGTCGGCGTCGGTCCAGATGACGAGGTCGACGTTGGCGTCACGGACGGGAGCAGCGGTGCCGCTCGGCGTCTCCGGGGTGCCGGTCGTCGTCGCCGCCTTGCTCGTGCCGGCGGCGCCGGTGTCGGACGGGGTGGTGGGGCTGGACCCACCGCAGGCGCTGAGGGCCAGGGCGGCAACACCCGTGACGGCAGCAGCGCCGAGCGCACGCTTGTGCATGGATTCTCCTTTGAAGCCAGGTGGCACACGCCGCCACCGGTGCCCCGGAATCTAGCAAGAAGTTGCAGACACCGGGAACCCGCTTGCTGCAATTTTTTGCAACGTTCTGGACACGACGTGAAACCGCAGGTCAGCGGCGCGTGGCTGGGACGGGGGTGGTCTTCGGGCCGGCCATGGGTCATGATGTCGATGCCTGCTCACTCGGGCAGGCACACCTTTACAACGGATCGTCCGGCACGTTCCTGCCGGTGAAGGAAGGCAATGAAGCCATGGCAACAGTGACGTTCGACAACGCGACGAGGCAGTACCCCGGGAACCCGATTCCCTCCGTCGACAAGCTCAACATCGAGATCGCGGACGGGGAGTTCCTCGTCCTCGTCGGCCCCTCCGGGTGTGGCAAGTCCACCTCTCTGCGCATGCTCGCCGGCCTCGAGGAGGTCAACGGCGGACGCATCCTCATCGGTGACCGCGACGTGACGAACCTGTCCCCCAAGGACCGCGACGTCGCGATGGTCTTCCAGAACTACGCGCTCTACCCGCACATGACGGTCGCCGACAACATGGGCTTCGCGCTCAAGATCGCCGGAGTCGACAAGGCGGAGATCCGCAAGCGCGTCGAAGAGGCCGCCAAGATCCTCGACCTGACGCCGTACCTCGACCGCAAGCCGAAGGCCCTCTCCGGTGGTCAGCGCCAGCGCGTCGCGATGGGTCGCGCGATCGTGCGCTCCCCCCAGGTCTTCCTCATGGACGAGCCGCTGTCCAACCTCGACGCCAAGCTCCGCGTGCAGACCCGCACGCAGATCGCCTCGCTCCAGCGCCGCCTGGGCGTCACGACGGTCTACGTCACGCACGACCAGGTCGAGGCCATGACGATGGGTGACCGCGTCGCGGTGCTCAAGGACGGCATCCTCCAGCAGTGCGACAGCCCGCGCCGCATGTACGACCACCCCGCCAACGTCTTCGTGGCCGGGTTCATCGGTTCGCCGGCCATGAACCTCATGGAGGTGCCGGTCACCGACGGTGGCGTCGACCTGCACGGCCACACGGTCCCCGTGGCGCGTGAGGACCTCGCCAACGTCGGCAAGAACGTCACGCTCGGTGTTCGTCCCGAGGACCTGGAGCTGTCGTCCGACCAGTCGGGCATCCCCGTCACGGTCGACGTCGTCGAGGAGCTCGGCGCCGACGCCTACATCTACGGCTCCACCGAGCAGAAGCTGCTCGAGGCCACCGGCGAGAACGCCGGCGCCGTGCCGTTCATCGCCCGCGTCGACGGTCGTCGTCCCCCGGAGAAGGGCGACAAGATCTACCTCAAGCCGAAGTCGGGCCACGTGCACGTCTTCAACGCCGAGTCGGGGCTGCGCGTCGGCGACTGAGCCACCCGCATACCTCCGCATCACGCCGCTGGGCCGGCACCCGTCCCGGGTGCCGGCCCGGCATCGTCGTGGCGCAACGCTGGACAACATCCGGCACCGTGACATCGGCACGCCCTAGGCTCCGTGTGTGACCACATGGACGATCGGGCGGTACTGGCACGTCGCGACGCTCGTCGTCGCGGTCTTCGCGCTCGTCTTCCAGCTCTACCTCGTGGCGACGGGCGACAACATCCTCGACTCGAGCGCGGTGACGACCGCCCGGCCCGAGCAGGTGCGGCGCTTCTTCTCCTACTTCACGATCCAGTCGAACGTCCTCGTCGCGGTCTCGACGTTCCTCATCGTGCGCGGACGCATCGAGTCGCAGGTCTTCCGTGTCGTCCGACTCGCGTCCCTGGTCGGGATCACGGTGACCGGAATCGTCGCAGCCATCGCACTGCCCCCGTCGCCGAGCTACACGACCGGCTCGCTCATCTGCGACCGCCTCCTCCACATCGTCGTACCGGTCCTCACCTTCGTCGGCTGGGCCGTCTTCGGACCGCGAGGCAAGGTCACCCGCGAGGACCTGCTGCCCGCGCTCATCTGGCCGGCCCTCTGGCTCGTGGCCACCCTCGCCCTCGGACCGCTCGTTGACTGGTACCCCTACCCCTTCCTCGACGTCGGCGCCATCGGCCTGGGCCGCACCCTGCTCAACTGCGCCGTCATCGCCCTCCTCTTCCTGGCGTTGGCCGCCCTTGCGCTCTGGGCTGATCGACGCCTGTCGCGCGACCGTGCCACGATGAACGCGTGACGCTCGAGATCACCACCGCCAGGCCCGAGTCCGCCCTGCTCGACCTGCCGTGGTCGACACCGCTCGAGGAGTGGCCCGAGAGCTACCTCGCCGCGCTCCCCCGTGGCATCTCGCGTCACGTCGTGCGCTTCGTCAAGCTCGGGCCGCGTGTCCTCGCCGTCAAGGAGATCAAGGACGACATCGCCGACCGCGAGTACGCCATGCTGCGCAACCTGCGTCGCCTCGACGTGCCGTCGGTCGAGCCGTTCGGTGTGGTCCACGGTCGCACGGCGCCCGACGGGGAGCCGCTCGACGCCTGCCTCATCACGCGCCACCTGCAGTTCTCCCTGCCCTACCGCGCCCTCTACAGCCAGAACCTCAGGCCCGACACCGCAGTGCGTCTCATGGACGCCCTCGCGGTCCTCCTCGTGCGCCTGCACCTCGAGGGCTTCTGGTGGGGCGACGTGTCCCTCTCCAACACGCTCTTCCGGCGTGACGCGGGCGCCTTCGCCGCCTACCTCGTCGACGCCGAGACGGGTGAGCTGCACGCACGGCTGTCCGACGGCCAGCGCGAGCACGACCTCGACATCGCGCGGGTCAACATCGCCGGGGAGCTCATGGACCTCGCGGCCGGGGGCTTCCTCGAGGAGCACGCCGACCCCTTCGAGGTGTCTGCGTCGGTCATCGAGCGCTACCACACGCTCTGGAACGCCCTCACCGGCACGGAGCGCTTCGAGCTCGGTGACCGCTGGCGGGTCGATGAGCGCATCCGGCGCCTCAACGAGCTCGGCTTCGACGTCGACGAGCTGTCGATGACGACCGACATCGGCGGCACCGAGATCGTCATCACCCCGAAGGTCGTCGATGCGGGCCACCACTCCCGCCGCCTGCTGCGCCTGACCGGCCTCGACGTCGGCGAGAACCAGGCCCGCCGCCTGCTCAACGACCTCGACGCGTACACCGCCGCGACCGACCGTCAGGGTGACGACGAGGAGATCGTCGCGCACGACTGGCTCGCCAAGATCTACGAGCCGGTGACGCGTGCCGTGCCCCGCGAGCTGACCGGGCGCCTCGAGCCGGCCGAGATCTTCCACGAGGTCCTGGAGCACCGCTGGTACATGAGCGAGCGCGCCGGGCACGACACTCCCATCGAGGAAGCGCTGCGCGACTACGTCGCGACGGTGCTGCCGACGAAGCCCGAGGAGAAGTCCGTGGTCGGCGTCGACACCGAGGAGATGCCGGTCATCGGCCGTTTCGACTGAGGACGCGGCCCCGTCGGGTCGAGGTGCTTCGTCGCGGCCCGGCGCGACGGCACACCTCAACCTGCCAAGGCGTCGTCGTCGGTGCTGGTCGCGAGGTCGTCGGCCGGGCCCGAGAGGATCTGGCCGAAGAGGACGACGATCCAGAGCAGGAACGTCACGACGTGGACGGCCGTGCACCACAGGCAGATCGCATGGATCCGGTAGAGCTCGGCCCACACGAGGTAGAGCGCCATGCCGAGACCGATCGTGAGCCAGGCGAGGCGGACGGCGTCGAGCCACGGCTCGGGACGCCGCCAGACCGACGGCAGGCACAGGCCCAGGGTCACCACGAAGAAAAAGAGGCCGAGCAGCGCCACGGGCACACCCATGAAGGTGCTCCACGCGCTCGTCGTCACCTTCGCGCAGTCGATGACGCCGCCGATGCTGCAGGCGAGGGTCGCGTTGGCCGTGAAGTGCTCGAACGTCAGGTAGACCGAGACGATCAGCCCGACGACAGCGAGGCCGACGGACACCGGGGCGAGCCACCCGGGCCGGACTCGCCCGGCACCGACCGGGGCACCGTCGGCCGTCGTCACGTCGTCACGCTGCGGGCTCACGCCGCCGTCACCGCTTGAGCAGCACGGACGCGGAGGACACGCCCTGGCTCGTGCAGACGTTGGCGGGCTGGCCCTTGGTCTGGTCGCAGATCTGGGCGGTGATCATGTTGATGGCCGGCGTCACCGTTTTGCCGATGTCGGACGTCGGGTCCTGGATGCCGGCGATGATCTGGTCGTAGGTCTTGCCCTCGAAGGCGTTGGCGTCGACCGTCGCGCCGTCGGTGGCGTGGGTGCCGCCGTAGGTGATCCACGGGATGCCGCCGCCGGGGTTGAACTTCTGGAAGAGCGCGAGGTTCTCGCCGTCCAGGGTCTGCAGCGGCTGCTTGTTGCGGTCCTGGGTCTCGACGGCCTCGAACGCGACGGCGTCGCTGGTGTACTTCGCGTCCTTGAAGGAGAACGTCGGGGTGTTCGGGTGGACGTCGTCGCTCGAGCTCGTCGTCTCGGTGACACCGATGAACGTGCCGAAACGGGACAGCGCGCCGATGAGCGCCCAGCGCTCCATCGCGCAGAACGGGCAGTACTCGGCGCCGACGTAGAGCACCTTCGGCTTGCCGTCCTGGGTCAGTGCCGTGCCGCCCTGGAGCTTGGCGGGCGCCTGCTCCGGGGTCGGCGCGGGAGCCTGGTCGAAGAGGGACGCCGGCAGCTTCTCGAGCGTGGCGAGGGCGGCCGCGCCGCCGCTGGCCGCGGGAGCATCCTTGGGTCGGTTGGAGATGACGATCCCCAGGACGACCGCGATCACGACGACGACGACGGCGACCGACGCGGCGATGACCTGCGTGCGCTGACGGTCCTTGCGGGCGGCCTCGGCGCGCAGCTGCGCTGCCCTGGCGGCCGTCTCGGCACGGTTGCTCTTCGCCACGAATCTTGTCCTTCGGTCGGTCCCGCTGCGGAGCCGCAGCGCTCAGTTGCGCGCCCTCACCGGCAGTCACGGCGTACTACAGGGCGTAGTGGAGGTCGACAGCACTGTATCGAGCACCACTTGACCAGCGTCGGGCGGCCCGTCGGAGTTCCCGGAGCGTATGCCGGACGGTCACCAGTGGCCGGATCGTGACCTCGGCCGACGGGCGCCCAACGGCCGGGCGGCCAACGGCCGACCGACCGACCGGCCGACCGACCGACCGACCCCGCGGCCGGCCGCCATCAGCGGCGGCGCTGGCGGGCGATCTCGTAGAGGGTGACGCCCGTGGCCAGCCCGGCGTTGAGCGACTCGACGGCAGAGCTCATCGGGATCGACACGATCTGGTCGCACGTCTCGCGAACGAGGCGCGAGAGCCCCTTGCCCTCCGACCCGGTGACGATGACGAGCGGCTCCGTCGCAAGGGAGAGCTCGGGCAGCTCGACGTCGCCGTCCATGTCGAGACCGAGGATGAAGAAGCCGGCCTTCTTGAACTCCTCGAGGGCGCGGGTCAGGTTGCTCGCGCGCGCCACCGGGATGCGGGCCGCAGCACCGGCCGACGTCTTCCACGCCGACGCGGTCATCCCGACCGAGCGGCGCTCGGGCACGACGACGCCGTGGCCGCCGAAGGCCGCCACGGAGCGCACGATGGCGCCGAGGTTGCGCGGGTCGGTGATGCCGTCGAGCGCCACGACGAGCGGGATGCCGGGCATCTCGGGGTCGATGAGGTCGTTCGGGTGGGCGTACTCGTAGGGCGGCACCTGCAGCGCCATGCCCTGGTGCACGCCGCCGTCGGTGAGGCGGTCGAGCTCGCCACGGGGCGTCTCGAGGATGGCGAGGCCACGCTCGGTCGCGATCTTGAGCGCCTCGCGCACCCGGTCGTCGGTGTCGATGCGGGTGGCGAGGTACATCGTCGCCACCGGCACGTCGGCTCGCAGCGCCTCGACGACGGAGTTGCGGCCGTAGACCATCTCGCTCGAGGCCTTGCTGCGGCTCTTCGAGCGGGCCTGGCCGCGTCCGCCCGGTCCGGAGGCACCGGAGCCGGACCGCTTCGCGGCGGCCTTGGCGCGCTTGTGGGCGGGGTGGTACTCGCGCTCGGAGGCCTTGGGCGTGGGGCCCTTGCCCTCGAGTCCGCGGCGGCGCTGGCCACCGGAGCCCACGGTCGCGCCCTTGCTGTTCTTGCGGATGGCGCCGCGCCGCTGGGAGTTGCCTGGCATGTCAGCCCTGTGCCTTCTCGGCCCGGACGGCCGCGGTGGGGTGGTCGGTGGTCGTGTCGGTGGCGGTCGTGTCGGCCTCGCCGCGCGCCGGTCGGGCCAGCGACCACTGGGCGCCCGACGGGGTGTCGGTGATCTCGATGCCGACCGCCGTGAGCGTGTCGCGGATCTCGTCGGCCCGCTCGAAGTCGCGCTCCTGGCGGGCCACCTGGCGGGCGTCGAGCTGGGCCCGGACGAGTGCCTCGAGGGCCAGCTCGGCGGCGGCGTCCTCGCCACTGCCACCGGAGCCCCAGTGCGCGGCGAGCGGGTTGATGCCGAGCACCTCGGTCATGGCGACGACGGCGGCCGCCGCCTCGAGGGCCGCCTCGTCGTCGTCCTCGTCGAGGGCACTGTTGCCGGCGCGCACCGTGTCGTGCACGACGGCGAGCGCCCCGCTGACGCCGAGGTCGTCGTCCATCGAGGCGACGAAGGCGGCCGGGAGCGCGACGGCCCCCAGGGGCACGATCGCGCCGCGCCGCGCCGCGCGTTCGAGGAAGCCCTCGATGCGCTCGACGGCGGCCGCGGCCTCCTCGAGGGAGCCGGGGTGGTACTCGATCATCGAGCGGTAGTGCGCGGCGGTGAGGTAGTAGCGCAGCACGATGGGCCGCGTCTGCTCGAGCAGGTGACGCACCTCGAGGGCGTTGCCGAGGGACTTGCCCATCTTCTGGCCCTTGACCGTGACCCACGCATTGTGGAGCCAGTAGCGGGCGAAACCGAGCCCGGCCGCGCGGGACTGCGCCTGCTCGTTCTCGTGGTGCGGGAAGCGCAGGTCGATGCCGCCGCCGTGGATGTCGAACTCGTCGCCGAGCCAGCGTCGGGCCATGGCCGAGCACTCGAGGTGCCAGCCCGGGCGGCCGGGGCCGAAGGGGGTCGGCCACGAGGCGCTCTCCGGCTCGTCGGACTTGTGGCCCTTCCACAGCGCGAAGTCGCGCGGGTCGCGCTTGCCGCGGGGGTCGGCGTCGTCGGCGCCCACCATGTCATCGAGCGACTGGCCCGTCAGCGAGCCGTACTCGGGCCACGAGCGCACGTCGAAGTACACGTCGCCGCTGCCGTCGGGGGCGGCATACGCGTGGCCCTTCTCGATGAGCGTCTCCATCAGGGTCACCATGTCGGGGACGTGACCGGTCGCCCGTGGCTCGTAGGTGGCCGGCTCGACGCCGAGCGCGTCGAGCGCCTGCGAGGTGAGGCGCTCGTTGCGGTAGGTCAGGGCGAACCAGTCCTCACCGGCCTCGGCCGCCTTGCGCAGCACCTTGTCGTCGATGTCGGTGACGTTGCGCACGAGTGTGACGTCGTAGCCGTGACCGACCTCGAGCCAGCGGCGCAGCACGTCGAAGGCGACGGCGAAACGGATGTGCCCGATGTGCGGTGCACCCTGCGTCGTGAGGCCACAGATGTACATGCCGACCTTGCCCGCCTCGCGCGGCGTGAAGTCGCGCAGCTCTCGGGTCGCGGTGTCGAACAGTCGTAGGCTCACCCGCCGAAGTCTATCGGCGCGTCGCCGCGAGCCCGACCATGCACGCACGAGCGCGTATGCCGTCCGCCCGCCCCTTGATCGCGACCTCTCCGGTGCCCCACGGCTACGCTCGGGCCATGGCGCAACCGCGGCTCACGAGCTACGAGCGGCTCGACGGTTCCGAGGTGCGCGCCGTCATCGGCTATCTTAGCGAACGCATCGACACGTATCTGCCCCGCCACCCGGGCCTCCGCGCGGCCACCGAGGAGCTCGGCAAGGTCGTCGACGCCCTCCTCGACCGGCGCCGGCGTGCCCCTGCTCAGCGAGCCGCCCTGGTGTGGACCTCGCGGGCCCTCATCGTCGTGGTCCTGGCCGTGTCGCTCGTCGCGGTCGGGATCGCGGTGCGTGACGCCGTCGCCCGGGCCGGGTCCGTGGCCGCCTTCGAGTGGCTGCCCGTCGTCGAGAGCCTCATCAACGACCTCGTCTTCGCCGGCATCGCGATCTGGTTCCTCCTGTCGCTCGCCGACCGGGTCGTGCGCAACGACCTCATAGCCCGGCTGCACCGCCTCCGCTCGCTCGCCCACATCATCGACATGCACCAGATGAGCAAGGACCCGGCGGCACTGCTGCCCGACACCCCGCTCGGCACCGTGGCGGGCGACGAGGTCGTCAGCCCACGCACGATGTCGGTGCGCGGCTACGCCCTCTACCTCGAGTACTGCTCCGAGCTGCTGTCGCTGACGTCCAAGGCCGCCGCCCTGTGCGCCGAGGAGTCGACCGACGCCCTCGTCCTCGACACCGTGAGCGAGATCGAGAACCTCACGACGGGCATGGGCCGCAAGATCTGGCAGAAGATCAGCCTGCTGCGCGACGCTCCCCGCGCCTGAGCGAGCGGGGACGCCGACCCCGAGCCACCCGGCATACGCCCCGCGTGCGTATGCCGGGTGGCTCGGCAGGTGGGTCAGTGGCCCCTGCGGATCCACTCCTCGACGTCCGGCTTCTCGTCCCCGATGGTCGTCGCGCGGCCGTGGCCGGTGAGGACGACCGTCTCGGGTGGGAGCGGGAGCAGCTGGTCCCTGATCGACTCGACGATGGTCGGGAAGTCCGAGTAGGACCGGCCCGTCGCGCCGGGGCCGCCCTGGAAGAGCGTGTCACCCGTGAAGACGACGCCGAGGTCGCGGGCGTGGAAGCAGCAGGCTCCCGGTGCGTGGCCCGGGGTGTGCAGCACGAAGAGCTCGACGTCGCCGACCTGCACGACGTCGCCGTCGGCGAGGTCCAGCGACGGCGCGAGGTCGGGGCGGCTCTGGTCCCACAGCACGCGGTCGTCGGGGTGGAGCGCGACCTTCGCCCCCGGGTGGGCGGCGAGCAGCTCGGGCACGACCGTGACGTGGTCGTCGTGCGCGTGCGTCAGCAGGACGTGGGTCAGGCGGCGGTCACCGACGAGCTCGAGGATCGGGCCGGCGTCGTGCGGGGCGTCGATGACGACGCACTGGGTGTCGTCGCCGATCACCCAGACGTTGTTCTCGACCTCCCACGTGCCGCCGTCGAGGCTGAAGGTGCCCTCGGTCGTCGTGTGGTCGATGCGGACGCCGCCCTGCGAAGGCGTGACCCGGTCGCCCGCCGCGTCGGCGCTCACAGCTCGACCACCGAGCGCAGGACCTCACCGGCGTGCATCTTGTCGAACGCCGCCTCGACGTCTCCGAGGCCGATCCGCTCGGAGACGAACGCGTCGAGGTCGAACCGGCCCTGCTTGTAGAGGTCGACGAGCATCGGGAAGTCCCGGCTCGGGAGGCAGTCGCCGTACCAGCTCGACTTGAGGCTGCCACCACGGCCGAAGATCTCGATCATCGGCAGGGTGACCTGCTGGTCGGGCGTGGGGACGCCGACGAGGACGACGGTGCCGGCGAGGTCGCGGGCGTAGAAGGCCTGCTCGTAGGTCTCGGGTCTCCCGACCGCCTCGACGACGACGTCGGCGCCGTTGCCGTCGGTGAGGCTGCGGATCGCCTCGACCGCGTCGGTGTGCGTGCTGTTGACGGTGTGCGTCGCGCCGAAGTGCTTGGCCTGCTCGAGCTTCGCGTCGCTGACGTCGACGGCGATGATCGTCGTCGCGCCGGCCACCTTGGCACCGGCGATCGCGGC
The DNA here is from genome assembly GCF_024519435.1 of Terrabacter sp. Ter38. Classification (GTDB taxonomy): domain Bacteria; phylum Actinomycetota; class Actinomycetes; order Actinomycetales; family Dermatophilaceae; genus Terrabacter. The sequence goes on along the minus strand of NZ_JALJRZ010000013.1, from coordinate 86,717 downwards.
GTTGCCGACGCCGCCGCAGCCGATGACGGCGATCGAGTCGCCACGCCCCACGCCGCCGGTGTTGACGGCCGCTCCGAAACCGGCCATGACGCCGCAGCCGAGCAGGCCGACGGCGGCGGCGTCCGCCTCGGGCACCTTGGTGCACTGGCCGGCGGCGACGAGCGTCTTCTCGATGAAGGCTCCGATGCCGAGGGCGGGCGTCAGCTCGGTCCCGTCGGTCAGCGTCATCTTCTGCGTCGCGTTGTGCGTGTTGAAGCAGTACCAGGGCTTGCCCTTGGCGCAGGCCCGGCACTGGCCGCACACGGCGCGCCAGTTGAGGATGACGAAGTCGCCGGGCTCGACCTCGGTGACGCCCTCGCCGACGGCCTCGACGTAGCCGGCGGCCTCGTGGCCGAGCAGGAAGGGGTAGTCGTCGTTGATGCCGCCCTCGCGGTAGTGCAGGTCGGTGTGGCACACCCCGCACGTCTCGATCTTGACGACCGCCTCGCCCGGGCCCGGGTCGGGCACGACGACGTCGACGACCTCGACGTCCGCTCCCTTGCTGCGGCTGATGACACCCTTGACGGTCTGCGGCATGTGCTACTCCTGTCGTGCTGTCGTGGCCGGTCCCGGTGCGACGCCCGGCTCGGCTGTCCGGTATCGACCGTACGCGTCGCCGCCGGCCGAACGAGGTGCGCCCTGCTCCCGAACAGGTCGAGGCCCTCTGCGCCACGCGCGAGGGCCTCGGACCGCGTCTGCTGCGGGTCTCAGACGTCGCGCTCCCGCGGCCGGTCGGCACCGTTGGCGGCGTCCCGCGGCTCACCGGGCACGCCGTCGTCGCGGGACCCGTCCTCGCCGCCGTCCTCGAAGCGGTCGAGGTCGTCCGCCGTGCCACTGCGGCCCGGGCCGCGGTGGGTCAGGTCTTCCTCGCCACGGACAGCGCCGGGCTGGTCGAACCGGTCGTCACCGCGGTCGTCGAGTCGGCCCTCGCCGGTCTCATCGATCCGGTGGCCCTCCTTGTCGGTGCGCACGTCGGGGTCGTGCAGGTCGGCCTGCCGCAGCTGCTCGTCCCGTTCGCGGCGTACGCTCTCGGCGCCGGTCGAGTGCTCCCTGGCCTCCCTCTCGAGGCGCTCCGCCTCGAGCTGGCGCTTCTGTGCGTCGGCACGGGCCAGGTCCGACCGTGCCTGGGCCTCGGTCGCCTCGGCCTCCCGGGCGCGCAGGTCGCGGTCGTGCTCGGTTGCCTGCTGCCGGATCTCGGCTGCCTTGTCCCGCTGCATCGCTTCGCGTCGACTCCTGCCTCGAGTCAGCGCGACGACGATGACGGCGATGACGATCACGGCCACGATGATCCAGACGATGGTGCTCGTTGACATGCCGTCCTCCTGGTCAGGCGTCGGGGCGGCGCACGTCGCCCCACAGGAGGCATACCCGTCCCCCGGACCGGGCAAGCGCCGGTCGCAGCCGGCAGGCCCCTACGAGCTCGGGGTGTCGCCGGCCGTCCTGGCGACCAGAGCCGTGGCTATGGCAGCCACCCCCTCGTCCCGCCCGGTCAGGCCCAGACCGTCGGTGGTGGTGCCGCTCACCGACACCGGCGCCCCGGCTGCTGCCGACAGGGCCGACTCGGCCTCCGCACGGCGGGTGCCGATCTTGGGTCGGTTGCCGACCACCTGGACGGCGATGTTGCCGATGTCGTAGCCGGCCTCGCGGACGAGTCGTGCGGCCTCGGTGAGCAGCGTGACGCCGGACGCTCCGGCGAGCTCGGGGCGCGAGGTGCCGAAGTGCGCGCCGAGGTCACCGATCCCGGCCGCCGAGAAGATCGCGTCGCACGCTGCGTGGGCCGCGACGTCCGCGTCGGAGTGGCCGTCGAGACCGCGCTCCGCCGGCCAGTGCAGCCCGGCGACCCACAGCGCGCGGTCGGACCCCTCGGGGGCGTACGCGTGGACGTCGACGCCCACCCCGACGCGCGGGAGCGACGTCATCAGGCGTCCTTCCAGTCGATCGGGCCGCGGTGGATCTTGTGCGGGGCGGCCTGCGCCACCGGCTTGATCACCATCGTGTCGATGTTGACGTGCTGCGGCAGCCCGACGACGAAACCGACGCACTCCGCGACGTCGTCGGCGACGAGCGGACGGTCGACCCCGTCGTAGACCTTGTCCGCCGCGGCCCGGTCGCCGTGGAGCCGGGTGAGCGAGAACTCCTCGGTGTGCACCATGCCGGGCCGGATGTCGACGACGCGGATGTTCTCACCGTTGAGCTCGAGCCGCAGGGTCTCGGAGACGACGGACGTGCCGTGCTTGGCCGCGACGTAGCCCCCGCCGCCCTCGTAGACGCGCTCACCGGCGATCGAGCTGATGTCGACGATCGTGGCCCGCGGGGAGCGCCGCAGGAGCGGCAGCACGGCCTGGGTGACGCGCAGGGTTCCCACGACGTTCGTGGCGAACATCCGCTCCCACTCCGTCGGGTCACCGTCCTCGACGCGGGTCACCCCGAGCGCGCCGCCGGCGTTGTTGACGAGGACGTCGCACCGGCTGAGCGACGCGACGCCCTCGTCCACCGACGCCGGGTCGGTGACGTCCATGACGAGCGCCTGCGCGCGGCCGCCGGCGCCCTCGATGTCGGCCACGACGTCGGCGAGCTTCTCGGGGCGACGGCCGGCGACGACGACGTCGAAGCCGTCGCGCGACAGCCGCCGCGCGATGGCCGCGCCGATGCCGGTGCCGCCACCGGTGATGAGAGCCGTCGGTCGGGACAGAGCGGTGCTGGGTTCGGTCGTCACGCTGCCGAGGATAGGCAACTCGCCGGGTCGATGTGTGCGGCGGTCACCGGCTGCCGCGGATCACCTCGGGGCACCCCCCTGGAGTGATCGCCCCCGTCCGCTCGAGTGGCGTCCGGTCCCGCTCCGGCGCCGGGTGGCATTGCGGGGATCAGGAGGCGCCGAGCAGGCGGGCCGCGGCCTCGAGGTCGCCCGGCGTCGTGACCTTGAGCGCCCGGGGGTCGCCCTCGACGACGAGGACCCGCTCGCCCAGCCGCTCGACGAGCCCGGCGTCGTCGGTGGCGTCGCTCGTCACGGCGTGGGCCCGCTCGAGGACGTCACGACGGAAGCCCTGAGGCGTCTGCACGGCCCGAAGGCCCGAGCGATCCGGGGTGCCGACGACGTAGCCGTCGCTGTCGACCTGCTTGATCGTGTCGACGACCGCGGTGCCGGGCACGACGGCCACGGCGCCTGCCGCGACGGCGGCGACCACGCGGTCGAAGACCTCGACCGGCGTCAGGCACCGGGCGGCGTCGTGGACGAGGACGATGTCGACGTCGCGGCGGAGCACCCGCAGACCGGCAGCGACGGAGTCGCCCCGCTCGGCCCCGCCCGGCACGACGGTCACCGTCGCCCCGGACCCGAGCTCACGGCATACGCCAGCGGTGAGCTCTGCGGCCTGGGCTCGGTGGGCGTCGGGGACGACGAGGACGACCTCGGCCACCGCGGCGCACGACAGGACCCCCTGCAGGGCGTGCCCGAGCAGGGGCACCCCGGCGAGGGGCACGAACGCCTTGGGCAGACCCGCCCCCAGACGCGAGCCGGAGCCGGCCGCGACGACGATGACGCCGACGCGACCGGCTCCGGTCTCGTTGTTCAGTGTGCTGCCCTGATCAGGAAGCGAGGACCTCGTCGAGGATGGTCTCGGCCTTCTCCTCGTTCGTCTTCTCCGCGAGCGCGAGCTCGGAGACGAGGATCTGGCGGGCCTTGGCGAGCATGCGCTTCTCGCCGGCCGACAGACCACGGTCCTGGTCACGACGCCACAGGTCACGCACGACCTCGGCGACCTTGATGACGTCACCCGACGCGAGCTTCTCGAGGTTCGCCTTGTAGCGACGCGACCAGTTGGTCGGCTCCTCGGTGTGCGGCGTGCGGAGCACCTCGAAAACGCGGTCGAGGCCTTCCTTGCCGACGACGTCGCGGACACCCACGAGGTCGCAGTTCTCGGCGGGGACCTCGATCGTCAGGTCACCCTGGGCGACCTTGAGCTTGAGGTAGAGCTTGTCCTCTCCCTTGATCGTGCGTGTGTTGATCTCTTCGATGAGTGCAGCCCCGTGGTGGGGGTACACGACCGTCTCGCCGACCTTGAAAACCATCTGCTGTTTTCCCCTTTCGCGACCTCCAGATTATCACGAAGCTGTAGACATCGCGATCTCAGGATCCGGCATCTGTGCAGGTCAGAGCCACAGTCGAGGCCCGGGACGAGATAACTGACGTCTTGACAGAACGCCGTTCGGCATGCTTCGCGGGAGTCTCTCGGGGACCGTTCAGCGCGCCCGAGACGTCCGTCGGCAGTCGGTCGGGGGCCGGTCGGGGGCCTGCCGGCAGCCTGCCGGCGACCTGTCGACATCGCGTCGGGGCCGCGGCCGGCGTCGGCCCGGCGGCCCCGACGAGCCATGACGGCGGGTGCACGGGTCCGACGGGGCGCGCGCCGGTAGGCTGTCGCCCGTGAAGCGTCGATACCCCGCCCTGGCCCCCGCGCGTCGCCCGTCCACCCGCCGGGTGTCGGCGGTGCTCGCCGGTGTCGCCCTCGCCGTCGTGACGACCGGTTGCCAGGTCAACTCGCCCGTCCAGACCAACACCCCCTACGTCCCGGCCGACGGCGTCCCCGCCGACGTGGGCCAGCTCGCCGTGCGCGACCTCGCGCTCGTCGGTGACGGCACCGGGACGGTCGTGATCTCCGGCGCCGCCATCAATCTCGGCGAGCAGGACATGACCGTCCAGATCGCCCCGCAGGCCGATCCCAACGCGACGAGTGCGCCGAGCGGCTCGGAGGTGCGGCTCGGTCCGCGCGAGCACGTCAACCTCGCGACCAAGGGCCTGCAGCTGACCGACGTCAAGACCAAGCCCGGCGGTCTCGTCCCCGTGACCATCACGTCGAGCATCGGCGGCACCACCGTCGTCAAGGTGCCCGTGCTCACGGCGAGCGGTTACTACGCCACGGTGACGCCCGCGCCCACCGGCAGCTGAGCCGCACCGCCGGGAGATCCGCTCCCGGTCCTCGACCCGCACAGCCCCGAGGCCACGTCTCATCGCGAGACGTGGCCTCGGGGCTGCACGGGGCGGCCGCGGGTGGCCTCTCGACCGCGCGAGATGCTCAGCGCCCGCGCTCCTGTCGGCTCAGCCCGCCTCGAACTTGTAGCCGAGCCCGCGCACGGTGACGATGTGCACCGGGTTGGCCGGGTCGGGCTCGACCTTCGCCCGCAAGCGCTTCACGTGGACGTCGAGCGTCTTCGTGTCGCCGACGTAGTCGCTGCCCCAGACGCGGTCGATGAGCTGCATGCGGGTCAGGACGCGACCGGAGTTCCGCAGCAGCATCTCGAGCAGCTCGAACTCCTTGAGCGGCAGCGACGCAGACCGCCCCTGGACGCTCACGGTGTGGCGCTCGACGTCCATCCGGACCGGTCCTGACTCCAGGGTCGAGGGCAGCAGGTCCTCAGGCTCGGCGAGACGACGCAGCACGGCCTTGACGCGCGCGAGCAGCTCACGGCTCGAGTAGGGCTTCGTGACGTAGTCGTCGGCACCGATCTCGAGGCCGACGACCTTGTCGATCTCACTGTCCTTGGCCGTCAGCATGATGACCGGTACCGAGGAGCGCTGGCGCAGCGCGCGGCACACGTCGACACCCGAGAGGCCCGGCAGCATGAGGTCGAGCAGGACGAGGTCGGCGCCGTTCTTGTCGAACTCGGCCAGGCCGTCGGGCCCGGTCTCGGCCACGGCGACGTCGTAGCCCTCCTTCTTCAACAGGTAGGACAACGGATCGGAGAACGACACCTCGTCCTCGACGATGAGAATGCGACTCACTACGGGCCTCTCGGGGTCGGGCAGCGTGGGGGTGGTGGGCTGCTCGGGCAGTGGGGACGTGACTAGGCGTTGACGGTCGGGGTCGGGCCGGCGCCGCGGGACGGCTCGGCCTCGGGCACGGCGCCCCGCTCGGACTCGACCGTCACCCGGGTCTCGGTGTTGGTGTCGGTCCTGGTCTCGGACGTGGTCTCGGACGGGACGTCGGGCTCGGACGGCGGGAGGGCGGCATACGTCGTCGGATCGGACGGCGCGATCGCAGCGGAGGCGTTGGCGGCGGGCAGCTCGATGGTGAACGTCGACCCGCGGCCCGGCTCGGACCACACCGACACGTTGGCGCCGTGGTTGTCTGCGACGTGCTTGACGATGGCCAGACCGAGCCCGGTGCCGCCGGTGGCCCTCGACCGGGCCGTGTCGACGCGGTAGAAGCGCTCGAAGATGCGCTGCTGCTCGTCGGGCGCGATGCCGAGGCCCTGGTCGGTGACGGAGACGTCGATGACACCCGAGCGACCTCGACGCACCATGACGCCGACACGGGTGCCAGGGTCGGAGTAGGCGATCGCGTTGCCGACGAGGTTGCTGATCGCGGTGGTCACGAGCTCGGCGTCACCCCACACCTCACAGCCCTCGTCGATGGCGGTCACGAGCTCGATGCGGTGCTCGTCGGCGATGAGGCGACTCCGGTCGGCGGCGTCGCGCGCGCACGCGCCGACGTCGATGACCGTCGGGTCCTTGATGACGTCGGCGCCCTGGAGCCGCGAGAGCTCGACGATCTCCTTGACGAGGCGCGTCAGCCGCTCGGACTCGACGCTGATCCGCTTCGCGAAACGGGCGACCGCCTCGGGGTCGTCGTGCGCGTCGAGCACAGCCTCGGCGAGCAGCGAGATCCCGCCGACCGGGGTCTTGAGCTCGTGGCTGACGTTGGCGAGGAAGTCTCGGCGGATCTCCTCGACCCGCGCTGCCTTGGAGCGGTCCTCGACGAGGAGGAGCACGTGGTCGGCGCCGAGGGGGGCGACCCGGGCCGCGACCACGAGGCGGCCGTCGCCGATGCCCTTCTGCAGGGTCAGCTCGGCCTCTCGGATGACACCGTCGCGGCGCACGGCGCGGGCGAGGTGGAGCAGCTCCGGGTGGACGAGCTCCTGGCCGCGCACCAGGCCCTGGGCGACGGCGGCCGGTGAGTTGTTGACGACCCGGTCGGAGGAGTCGACGAGGATGCCGCTCGAGCGGAGCACGGCGATGACCTCACCGACGCCGGGCGGCAGCGGCGGGTCGGGCGGCGGCGGCATCTCGGCCGCCGTCGAGCGGTCCGACAGGCGCACGGCGACCATCGCCACGCCGCCCAGGGCGAGGCCGGCGATTCCACCGAGCGTTGCCGCTGTCGTCGGGTCCACGACACTCAGCGTACGCATCACCGCGACAGACTCGGACCACGCGGGACACGGTGTGCGGAGCGCGAACCCACTGTTCACCTTGGCGTCCCCACCCATTCACGAAGCCCTGCCAACCTCTGCACCAGCGGGGGACGTGCCACCACGAACGTATGCCGTCCCGCGCGCGTCGCGAGTGGCAGGCTGGCTCCCGACACGGCACCGCCGCGCGTCACACGGTGCAGGCGGCAACGCACGACCACGCACGACCGGCAACTGACAGGAAGACCATGCGCGACCAGTTCCACGAGGACCTCGACACGATCTCGGACCAGCTCGTCGAGCTGACCCGGCTCGCGGGGTCGGCCATCTCCCGCGCCACGACCGCGCTCCTCGACGCCGACGTCCACCTGGCGGAGTCGGTCATCGAGGCCGACCGCAAGCTCGACGACATCCGCATCGAGCTCGACGAGCTGTCGATCGACCTGCTGGCCCGCCAGCAGCCCGTGGCCACCGACCTGCGCATCGTCGTCACGGCGATGCACATGAGCTCGGACCTCGAGCGGATGGGCGACCTCGCGCGTCACGTGGCCAAGGTCGCCCGCCTGCGCACGCCCGACTCGGCGGTCCCGCCGGAGCTGCGCTCGCACATCCTGCAGATGGGCCGGGTCGCCGAGTCGATCGTCGCCAAGTGCGGGTCGATCATCGCGAGCAAGGACGTCGCCGCGGCCATCGCGCTCGAGAAGGACGACGACGTGATGGACGACCTCCACCGCGAGCTCTTCGCCGCCCTGCTCGACGAGAACACGTCGTGGTCGCGCAGCTCGATCCTCGACCTGACGCTCGTCGGCCGGTACTACGAGCGCTTCGCCGACCACGCCGTGTCGGTCGCTCGCCGCGTCATCTACCTCGTCACTGGTGAGTACGACTCCGAGGTCAGCTACGACCACGAGGACGCCGAGGACGCCGACGTGCTCGAGGCCATCGAGCACGACGCCTGACCGACCCCACACCCCACCGTCGAGAGGCCGCGTTCGGCCGCCTCGCGTGTGTCGAAAGGCCACCTCTCGTCGCGGGAGGTGGCCTTTCGACTGCCGTCGGGGGGCCGGACACGGCCTTTCGACGGGTGAGGGGGTCAGCGGCCCTGGTTGGCGACGGCCTCCGCCGCGGCGCGAGCCGCCTCGGGGTCGAGGTAGCGCCCACCCCGCGTGACAGGGCGGAACGACTCGTCGAGCTCGTAGACGAGCGGCATGCCGGTCGGGATGTTGAGGCCGGCGATGTCGTCGTCGGAGATCTCGTCGAGCGTCTTGACGAGGGCGCGCAACGAGTTGCCGTGGGCGGCGACCATGACGGTCAGGCCGTCGGCGAGGTCGGTCTGGATCTCGGTCTGCCAGTAGGGCATCAGGCGAGTCACGACGTCCTTGAGGCACTCCGTCGCGGGCATCGCCGCACCGAGGCCGGCGTAGCGGACGTCACCGTGCTGCGAGAACTCGTCGTTCTGCTCGATGGGCGGCGGCGGCACGTCGTAGGAGCGGCGCCACAGCATGAACTGCTCCTCGCCGAACTGCTCGAGGGTCTGCTTCTTGTCCTTGCCCTGGAGCGCGCCGTAGTGGCGCTCGTTGAGGCGCCAGTCGCGCTTGACGGGGATCCAGTGGCGGTCCGCGGCGTCGAGCGAGAGGTTCGCGGTCGTGATGGCCCGGCGCAGCAGCGACGTGTGCACGATGTCGGGCAGGATCCCGGCCTCCTTGAGCTGCTCACCGGCGCGCACGCCCTCGGCGCGGCCCTGGTCGGTGAGGTCGACGTCGACCCAGCCGGTGAAGAGGTTCTTGGCGTTCCAGTCGCTTTCGCCGTGGCGGACGAGGACGAGCGTGTAGGTCATGGCGCCAGCCTAGCGACGGCCGATCACGCGTCCGAGCCGTCGTCCAGCAGGTGACGGAAGGCGTCGAGGTTGCGCGTCGACTCGCCGCGCGAGACCCGCCAGGCCCACTCCTTGCGCATCGATCCGAGGAAACCGAGCGCGAGCAGCTCGTTGAAGACGTCGTCGCTCGCCGACAGGACGATCCCGAAGAGCTGGTCGAGGTGCTCGGGCTCCACCGCGACCGTCGGCACCTCGCCGCGCAGGTAGACGTCGCCGTCGGTGTCGACGGCGTAGGCGACGCCCTGCAACCGCAGGTTCCTGCGCAGCAGCGTGCGGTAGAACGCCTCGTGGTTCTCGTCCGGGTTGCGGATGACGAAGGCGCTGACGCTCGTCGTCCGGTCTCGCACGAGCACCGACACGACGGTCTTGAGCTTCTTCTCGCCGGGCAGCGTGACGACGTGCTCCCCCGGGCGCCCGCCGAGCTCCCACTCGAGCCCGACCGAGTCGAGGTATGCCGTGAGGCGGGCCTCGGCGGCCGCGCCCGGTGAGTCGCCGGCCGGGGCGGCCTCCTGCGGCTCGGCGCTCACGGGATCACCGCCGTCGGGACGCCGACGAGGCTCTGGCCCTCGTCGATGGGCGTCTCGTTGCCGCCACCGGCCCGCTCACGGATCGCCTGCCGGTAGACCTCGAGGAGCCGGTCGGTGGTCGCGCCCCAGCCGAACTGCGCCGCGTGCGCGACGGCGGCCGAGCCCAGCGCGAGTCGGCGCGAGTCGTCGCGCAGCAGGGACTCCACGGCGTCCGTCCAGTCGGGGGTGGCGTGCCCGTCGACGAGGACGCCGGCGTCACCGACCGCCGTGGGCAGGCCACCGACGTGGGCGGCCACGACGGGCGTGCCGCAGGCCTGCGCCTCGATGGCGACGAGACCGAAGGATTCCGAGTGGCTGGGCACGAGCACGAGGTCGGCTGCGCGGTACCACTGCGCGAGGACCGGACGCGGGACGGGTCGCACGAAGCGGACGACGTCGTCGATGCCGAGGAAGCGCGCCAGCTCTTCGAGCTCGTGGGGCCGGCTGAGCCCGCTGCCGCTCGGGCCGCCGAGGACGGCGACCGTCAGGCGCCGGCGTCGTCCCGGGTCACGCTGCAGCAGCTCACCGGCGACCCGGAGCAGGAGGTCCGGTGCCTTGAGCGGCTGGATCCGACCGACGAAGAGGAGCAGCTCGCCCTCGACGGGCAGACCGAGGGACCGACGCGCCTCGGACCGGTCACCCGGCGTGAAGGTCGACAGGTCGACCCCGGGAGGGACGACGGACACCTTGGCCGGCGGGGCGGCATACAGCTCGATGAGCTCGCGGGCCTCGTCCTCGGTGTTGGCGATGAGTCGGTCGGCCGCTTCGACGACCTGGACCTCACCGGTCTCGCGGCCGCGGGGCTCCGGTGGGTCCCCCTCGGCGAGGTGGAGGTTCTTGACGCGCGCCATCGTGTGCATCGTGTGGACGAGCGCGACACGCCAACGGTCGGCTGCGAGCCAGCCGACCTGACCCGAGAGCCAGTAGTGCGAGTGGACGAGGTCGTAGTGGTCCTCGGGGACCGAGAGCCCCGCCTGCATGATGCCGGCGGAGAAGGCGCAGAGCTGGCCGGGCAGGTCCTCCTTGGCGAGGCCCTCGTAGGGGCCGGCGGTCACGTGGCGCACGCGCACGCCAGGGACGAGGTCGGACTCGATCGGCGTCGCGCCGGTGGTGCGGCGGGTGAAGATGTCGACCTCGATCCCGCGCGCGGCGAGCTCCTTCGCGGTCTCGGCGACGTAGACGTTGAGCCCGCCGGCGTCGCCGGTGCCGGGCTGCTCGAGGGGCGAGGTGTGGACGCTGATCATCGCCACCCGTCTCGGATCGGCCGCCATCGGCATCCCTTCGTCCTGCGCGCTGCTGCTCTTCACGCTCTTCCTCGACTCAACCACACACGCGATTCGATGTATTCCGCGGTGGCCGGTGACCGCGGAACCACCTCCGACCGGCATCCGACCGTGGTCGACGGCGCTGGCTAGGCTGCGGAGGTGCCCCCACGCCAGCGCCCCGTCGGCACCGTGACCCGTGGGACGACCAACCCGAACCGGCTGAGGCGGTGCGACCGATGGATCGCCGGACCACAGGCGTGGCGCCTCCGGCGCAGCCCGACACCCCCCGTCGTCGTCGACCTCGGCTACGGCGCCTCGCCCATCACGGCGGTCGAGCTGTACGACCGGCTGCGGCAGGTGCGCCCTGACGTCCGGGTCGTCGGCATCGAGATCGATCCGGCCCGGGTCGCCGCCGGCACGCCGCTCGAGCGGGACGGCCTGACCTTCCGGCTCGGCGGCTTCGAGGTGCCGCTCCACGACGGCGAGCGCCCCACGGTCGTACGCGCCTTCAACGTGCTGCGGCAGTACGCCGAGGACGAGGTGCCGGCTGCCTGGGCCCTCGTCCAGGAGCGTCTGGCGCCGGACGGCCTCCTCGTCGACGGCACGTGCGACGAGATCGGCCGCCGCGCGGCCTGGGTCGCGGTCGAGCGGGCCGGTCCCGTCAGCCTGACGATCTCGCTGCGCATGGGCGGGCTCGAGCGTCCGTCCGACGTCGCCGAGCGGCTGCCCAAGTCGCTCATCCACCGCAACGTGCCGGGCGAGCCCGTCCACGACTTCCTCGCCGACCTCGACCGGGCCTGGGCCCGCAGCGCCCCGCAGTCGTCCTGGGGTGCGCGTCAGCGCTTCCTCGCCGCCGCGACGGAGGTCCGCGAGCGCTGGCCGCTGCTCGACGGTCCCTCGCGCTGGCGGCTCGGCGAGCTCACCGTCGAGTGGAGGGCGGTGGCGCCGCTCGACCGCTGAGGGGTGTCTGGGAGGTTTGCGGTGCCAGCGCGTCTTTCGCCCGGGTGACTCACAGGTCGCGCAACCGCTCGAGGGGTCGACGTCGGCGTAGCATCGGCACCATGTCGCACGGCGGCATGGCCGTGTGGGGGCGAGGTCATGCAGTGAGTTTCTACACGCTCGACAGTGAGGGTTTCGGCGCCGTCGCGCGATTCGTCGCGGACGGGTGGGACCACGACGAGTGCGTCGTCGTCGTGGCCACCGGCCCGCACCGCGCAGCCCTGGAGTCCCTTCTCGTGGAGCTCGGGCACGACCCCGCGGCGCGGTCGCGCGCCGGTCGCTACCTCACGCTGGACGCCGAGGAGACCCTCGCGGAGCTGGTCGTCGACGGTGGGCTGGACGTGGACCTCTTCCTGCGACGGGTCGGCGACGTGGTCACCGAGGCCTCCGCGGCGGGACGGCCGGTCCGTGCCTTCGGCGAGATGGTCGCCCTGCTCTGGCAGCGCGGGCAGATCGAGGTGGCGATCGAGCTCGAGATGCTCTGGAACCAGGTCCTGCGCGAGTACGACTTCTCCCTGCTCTGCGCCTACCCCACGGGCGTCTTCGACCACGCCGAGCTCGTCGACGTCCGCCGGGTCTGCGACCTGCACACCGACGTCATGCCCGTCGCCGGGCTCTCCTCGACCGAGGGAGCCCGCCTCGCGGACGGCCACGCGTGCTCGCCCGTGTACCTGCCGACGGCCGAGTCGGTGCCCGCGGCCCGCCACTTCGTCGTCGACGTCCTCAGGGCGTGGGGCCACGACGACCTCACGGCCGACGCCGCCCTCATCGTCTCCGAGCTCGCGACCAACGCCATCACCCACGCCGGATCCCCGTTCCGCGCGGTCGTCGACCGGCGCCGCGGCAGCCTGCGCATCGGTGTCGAGGACGCGGCCCGCTCCCCGTTCGAACGACGCGCCGCCCAGGCCGACGACGTCAGCGGTCGCGGCGTCGACATCGTCGCGGCGCTGTCCGAGCGGTGGGGCTACACCCCCGTCCCCGGCGGCAAGGTCGTGTGGGCCGAGCTGCTCGACCCGAGCCGGTCACGCGCGGGCTGAGCCCGCCCCGACGCGTGGTCCGGGCCTGCCGACCGTCCCCGGACAGAGGTATGCCGCCGGGCCCGGGCCGGCGGCATACGTTCGTCCGTGTGTCGTGCTGCGCGCGTCCTCAGCGGACGTAGTCGTCCTCGAGGCGCTCGATGTCCGACTCGTCGAAGTGGCCGAAGCCGACCTCGAGGAGGCGGCCCGGGTGCTCGCCGGAGTTGCCCATGCGGTGGATCGAGTTGCGCGGGACCCAGACCGTCTCGCCCGGCTTGGCGCTCCACGTCCGGTCACCGACGGTGACATCGATCGGCACGTCGAGGATCTGCCACATCTCACCGCGGTGGTCGTGCCGCTGGAGGGAGAGCCGGTGACCGGGCTGCACCGTGATGATCTTGACGGTGACCTGCTCGTTGGAGACGAACTGCTGGAACTCGCCCCACGGCCGCTCGGCGACGAAGATGTCCTCGGTCGGGTTGCGGTTGCCCAGGTCGTACTCGTCCGCGGTGTGACGCGGCGACGAGACATGCTGGTGGGCATCCAGCTCGTGGTCGACGACGGCAGCAGCAGGCTGCTGGTCGGACATGGTTCTCCTATCGGTTGTGAGTGCACCAGTGTGCCGTACGCGAAGGGCCCGGTGTCCCGAGCAGGCGCGTGAGGGTCACCACCCGGAGTTCGAGCGCCCCCCGATGCCCCTGACCTGCCGCAGCGCGGGGCGCACGTCGGCGAGGTAGACGGCGGCACCCACGAACGCGAGCAGGCCGAAGAGGCTGAGCGGGTTGAAGAGCGTGACGAAGCCGATCGCGAGGGCGACCCCGAGCAGCACGAGCCAGAAGGTCCGCGTGCGCTTGCCCGCCGCGACGTAGGCCTTCTCGGGGTGGCGCAGCGCGTCCACGAATGCGAAGACCTCGCACCCGAGCGCGACGACTCCGAGCACGAGGAGGACGACGTTCTGGAACCCCGAGTACAGCTGCATGGGGAAAGCGTAACCCGGCGAACGTTCGCGCGATCCCTCCCAGCCGACTCCCAGACTCTCGAGTCGTCGGCTGCTCCGGCGCGCTGATCAGGCGTCGACGACGAGGGTGAACGGGCCGTCGTTGACGAGTGACACCTGCATCATCGCGCCGAACCGACCCGTCTCGACCTCGATCCCCCTCCCCCGGAGCGCCGTCACGAGGTCGGCCACGAGCGGCTCGGCCACCGTCCCCGGCGCGGCCGCGCTCCACGAGGGACGGCGACCCTTGCGGGTGTCTGCGTGCAGCGTGAACTGGCTGACGACGAGGACGGGCGCCCCGGCGTCGGTGAGGCTGGCTTCGTCGCGCAGGATGCGCAGCTCTGCGATCTTGCGGGCCATCCGCTCGACCTGCGCGGGCCCGTCGTCGTGGGTGACGCCGACGAGGGCCAGCAGACCGGGCCGGTCGATGGCGCCGACGACCTCGCCGTCGACCTCGACCCGCGCGCTCGTGACGCGCTGGAGCACCGCCCTCATCTCGACCTCACGGGGACGACCCGAGCCGGCTCAGACGCCGACGGCGACGACGGACCCCACGGGCTGTCCGTGGCCGAGCACCGGCTGGTTCTCGAGCACGGCGAGGACGTCGTCGCTGCCGACGCCGATGCGCCGCATCACTGCAGCGAGCAGCACGCTCCGGGCACGCGACGAACCGTCTGCGACCTTGACGGCGATGCCTCGGCCGTCGGGCAGGCCCACGGCGTAGACGGCCTCGGCGCCGTCCTTGGCGATGAGGCCGTCGACGCCGCGGATCAGGGCGGTGACGTCGCGGTGCGTGCCGCCGAGGTACTCCGGGAAGTCCCGGATGGCCGCGCCGATCCTGGCCTCCGGCCCCTCGGTCGCCGCGGCGAGGCGGCCGAACGACAGCGCGAGGGCGCGGAGCGGGACGGCATGGATCGGCGCCCCGCACCCGTCGACGGCGACGGCGCTCGGCTCGGCGCCCGTCAGCTCACGCACCGTCTCGGCGACGGCCACCTGGAGGGGGTGCTCGGGATCGCGGTAGGTCGCGAGCTCCCACCCGTTGACGACGCACGTCGCGAGCATCGAGGCGTGCTTGCCCGAGCAGTTCTGCGCGATCGACTGGCGCGGACGGCCGCTGGAGATCCAGGCAATGCGCGCGGACTCGTCGTAGGGGTAGTCGGGGGTGTTCTGCAGGTCGGCCTCGGTCAGGCCGGCGCCGGCGAGGATCTCGCGGGCCGCCGCGACGTGGAAGTCCTCGCCGGAGTGGCTGGCGCACGCGAGGGCAAGGAGGCGGCCGTCGTTGCCGAGCCCGTTGCGGACCATCGCGAGCGCCTGCAGGGGCTTGCTCGAGCTGCGCGGGAAGACCGCACCGCTCGAGTCGCCGACCTCGAGCTCGACCGTGCCGTCGGGAGCCGTGACGACGGCTGTGCCGTGGTGCACCGACTCGACGACACCGGTCCGCACGACGTGCGCGACGACCGGGGCGACGGCGAGGGCGGCGCTGACGTGGGTGGAGGACGGGGCGAGGAGATGGGACACGTCCCGCAGTATGCCGGAGCGACGCGACAGGGCCGCCACCCCGGGTGCGGGGTGGCGGCCCTGTCGTGCCTGTGGCGCCGGGCGACCCGGCCCGAGTGCGCGACCGCTCAGGCGTTCGGAGCCGTGGTCGACGTCGTGCTCGTGGCGGCCGAAGCCTTCTGGGCCGTCTTCTTGGCCGGCGTGGCCTTCTTGGCGGCAGTCTTCGCCGCGCTCTTGGTCGCCGCGGCCGACTTGGTGGCCGTCTTCCTCGCCGCCTTCTTGGCCGGGGCGGCCTTGCGGGCCACCGTGGCCTGCGGGTCGTCGGTCGTGGCCGAGCTGCGGGCGGCGACCTTGCGGGTCGTCGTGGCCTCGACCGCGTTGGCCTTGCGCGTGGCCGCGGCCTTCTGGGCTGCCGACTTGCGGATCGCCGTCTGGTGCGCGGCAGTGCGCTTGGCCGGGACCGGGGCGGCGGCCGACTCGACGGCGTCGACCGAGGCCGAGACCTGCGAGCCGACCTTCGAGGCGTCCTTGACGACGGCGCCCTTGAGGGTCCTGGCGACCTTCTCACCCTCGGTCACGGCGGTCTCGGCGACGCGGCGACCACGGGTCACCGTGGCGGTACCGCGCTCGGCGATGCCGAAGGCCGTGCGCTCACCCTGGGCGCGCAGGTCGGTGACGACCTTCTCGCCACGCGCCGCTGCGGCGTCGTACTGGTCCTTGGCGTTGCTCGCGATGACGAGGCCCTCGTTGAGGACGCGGGCCGGGAGGTCCTGGGCCCGCGTGACGAAGCGCTCGGCATACGTCGTCGCGAGCTTCTGCAGCTCGGTGGTGCGGCCCTGGAGGTCGATGATGCGCTTCTGGAGGTCCTTCTGCATCTGGTCGGCCTCCTTCTTGGCACCCTTGCGCAGGTCGACGCCCTTGGCCTGCTTGCGCGCGACCTCGAGCTGCTCGCCCGCCGTGCGGACGGTGTCGATCGCGATGTTCGCGGCACCGACGACGGCGTAGAACGGCGTCGGGTCGACCTGGACCTCGGGCATCCGGTCCTCGACCTGGACGAGCTGGCCGCGCACGTCGGCGACGGCGGCCTCGGCCTGCTTCTGGGCGTCCTTGACGGCCTTGGTGATCTTCTTGCTGAGTGCCATCTCAGTTCTCCTTCTCGTTGAGCTCGGGGGTCGCGGCAGCGGTCGTGCTGCGCGACGGACGCCGGCGAGGTGCTGCAGCCGGCGTACGCGCTGGGCGTGGTGGAGGCGGGGTGGTCTCGGGTGTCGTCTCGTCCTCGCCGACGAACGACAGGTAGATGTCGACGAGCACCGCGCGCTGCCGGTCGGTCAGAACCGGGTCGACCGCGATGGCGGAGAGGACGTGGGGCACGGCGGCAGGGTCGTCGGCGACCCGCTCGTCGAGGATGCCGGCCCGGACGTAGAGCGACTCGGCCGAGACCTGCAGCCCCTTGGCGATCTGCTGCAGGATCTCGGCGCTCGGGCGCTTGAGCCCTCGCTCGATCTGCGACAGGTAGGGGTTGGAGACGCCGGCCATCTCGGCGAGCTGCCGCAGCGACAGCTGGGCGCTCTCGCGCTGCTCGCGCAAGTAGGCCCCGAGGTCGGGAAGCGGAAGCTTGCTCATGCCTCCATTGTGCTAACTACAGCAAGCATAATGCAAACTCTGGACAGCGTGAGACGTCCCACACCGGTTCGCGCGCTCCGACCAGAAGCGCGAGACCAGAGGACCGGGCTCGGGAAGGAGTGCGCGCTGGAGGGACATGTCGCGCGCTCGGATCAGGGGCGCGCCGAACGCGGCCGCCCGCGCGTCGCGGCGTCAGCGGGGGCGACGATCCTTGATCGACAGGGCCTCCCGGGCCTCGATGGTCGTCATCGCGGGGCGCTGCATGACGGTGGCGATCTCGGCGGCCCGGGCCACGAGCTCGCTGTTGTGCGCGACCGGCCGGCCCTTGGCATACATGAGGTTGTCCTCCATGCCGACGCGGAGGTGACCACCGGCCGACAACGCGGCCGCGACGATCGGCAGGTGCGCGCGCCCGATGCCGGTGGCCGACCAGCTCGTCACCTCGGGCGGGAGCATCGCGACGCCCGCGAGGAGCGCCTGCGGGGTGCCCGGCATCGACCCGGGCACGCCGGTGACGAAGTCGACGTGGACCTTGCCGCCGTAGGGCAGGCCGCACTCGTCGATGAGGCGGCGCAGCGCGTGCACGTGGCCGAGCTCGAAGAGCTCGAACTCCGGCACGACCTCACGCTCCTGGGCCCGGCGGTAGAGGTCGACCATGAAGCCCCACGGGTTGAGGAAGACGCCGTCGCCGAAGTTCGTCGTGCCGCAGGTGAGTGAGCACGAGTCGGGGTCGGCGTCGAGGACGGTGAGGCGCTTGTCGAGCGGGTCGGTGATGGAGCCGCCGGTCGAGAGCTGGACGATGAGGTCGGTGGCCTCACGGACGCCGTCGACGGCCTCCTTGAGGAAGGCCGGCTCGAGGGTCGGTTGGTGCTCCCGGTCGCGCACGTGGATGTGGATGAGGGCCGCGCCCGCGCGCTCGCAAGCGACGGCGGTCTCGACGAGCTCCTCCGGTGTCGTCGGCAGCGCTGCGACGTCCGACTTGGCGGTCTCGGCGCCCGTGGGCGCGACGGTGATCAGGGTGCTCGCGGCGGTGCGTGCGGTGCTCATGCCGCACATCCTGCCAGCGCCCGGAGCGCCGTCGGTCAGGGGGCGACGATCGTCGTCTGCGCGGCCGAGAGGTCGTCGACGAGCAGCTCGAGGGTGGGGTCGGTGTTCCGCTTGATGACGGCCAGGGCGATGGGTCCGTCGACGTGGTGGCGCCCGACGGAGGTGACCCGTCCGACGACGCGGTCGCCCGCCCGGACCTCGCTCCCCTGCGCCGGAAGGACGTGGCCGGAGCCGTCGAGGTGGAGGAAGACGATGCGGCGCGGCGGTCGACCGAGGTTGTGCACGCGCGCCACGGTCTCCTGGCCGCGATAGCAGCCCTTCTGCAGGTGCACCGCGGTGCGCAGCCAGTCGAGCTCGTGGACGATGGTGCGATGGTCGGTCTCGAGGCCGAGCCGGGGACGCCAGGCAGCGATGCGGAGCGCTTCGGCAGCCCAGATGCCGGCCAGCGGCCGATCTCCCACGGCCGCAACGAGTTCGGCGCGCGGGATGAGCACCTCACGCCACGCGCGGTCGGTGCCCGGGTGCCCGTCGACGGGACCGTATGCCGTCGTGTCGCCGACGAGGTCGGGCCACGGGTCGCGCCAGGCGAGAGGCTCGCCGTCGACGGACTCGCTGGAGTGCGGCTCACCTAGCACGGCCCAGTCGTCGGTGACGAGGGCGACCTCGACCCGCAGCATGAAACGCATCTTGTCGAGCCACTCGACGAGGGCCGGACCGGCGCCGGGCTCGGTCGTGATCCACGTCGTCGTGCCGTCGTCGACGAGGTGCAGCGAGTGCTCGACGTGGCCCTTGGGGCTGAGGATGAGGGCCTCGCGCGACTGGCGCGGCTCGAGGCCGAGGAGGTGCTGGGTCGTCAGGGAGTGGAGCCAGCTGAGCCGGTCGGGTCCGGTGACGGTGACGACGTCACGGTGCGAGAGGTCGACGACCGCGAGGCCCTCCTCGAGGAGGCGCTGCTCACGCATGGGATCACCGTGGTGCAGGGCGACGCCCGCTTCGAGGCCCTCGCCGGCCACGGCACCCGGTCGCGACAGGAGCGGGCTCCTCGTCGTCGGTCGGGTCGGCAGCTCAACGTCGCTCATGCCCGGTGGAACGCTCGCGGCGTCCACCTCATTCCACGCGCTTGAGGGTTGCCGACACGTGGCTCTGGAGCTCCTGGCCGACGGCGGCCATGTCCATGACCCAGAGGAGGTTGGACTCGACGAGGCCGTACATCCGGGTCGCGGCGTTGTACTCCTTGGCTCCCGGCGCCCGCAGGACGCCGTCGGTCTTGAGCTGGATCTTGGCCGGTTCGATCTTGCCGTAGTAGAGCTCGAGGATGCCGGTGGGGTGCGCGAGGAGCAGCTCGACCTCGCCGTTCTCGAGCGGCCGCCAGAAGCCGGACTCCACCGCCGCCGGGCGCACCTTGGCTCCGTTCTCGGAGTCGAGGATCCAGGCCCGGCTCTCCCACTTGAGGAAGCCACGCCCGTCGTGCGTCACCTCGACCTCCTGGCCGAAGTGCGCGGACTCGATCGTCGGGTAGCCGACGACGCCCGCGCCCTCCCAGCGTCCGATGAGCCACGCGAGGGGTCGCAGCGGCTCCGGGATGTCCTGGTCGAGGTTGAACATGCGCCCGATCGTAGCCTGATCCCATGGACACTCCCGCGCGCTCGCTCGTCGTCAAGGTCACCGCCGGCACCGAGGCTCCCGAGCGCCTCTCGCAGGCCTTCACCGTCGCCGCGACGGCCGTCGCGAGCGGCGTCGACGTGTCGCTCTGGCTGACCGGGGAGTCGACGTGGATGGCCGTGCCGGGGCGTGCCGAGGACTTCGAGCTACCGTATGCCGCCCCGCTCGTCGACCTGCGCGACGCCGTGCTCGCA
This sequence comes from Terrabacter sp. Ter38, assembly GCF_024519435.1. GTDB lineage: Bacteria > Actinomycetota > Actinomycetes > Actinomycetales > Dermatophilaceae > Terrabacter. The sequence goes on along the minus strand of NZ_JALJRZ010000013.1, from coordinate 66,754 downwards.
GGTGGCCGGCTCACCGTCTGCACGCAGTGCGCTGCCCGGCGCGAGCTGACGGAGGACCAGCTCGTCGACGGCGTGGTCATCAAGGGAGCCGCGGTCTTCGTCGAGGAGGTCATGGCCCCCGGCGCCCAGGCGCTCGTGTACTGACACGAGGACTGTGGCCACTCGACTCGGCTGAGAGGGCCGAACGTGGCCACTCGACTCGGCTGAGAGGGCCGAACGTGGCCTCTCGACGGTATGGGGGCGGCCGAACGTGGCCCCTCGACGGTGGAGGTGGCGTGGGTCAGGTGAGGACGGAGAAGAGGTGGACGACGGCGCCCACGGCGAGCACCGACCCGGCTCCGGCGCCGACCTGACCCCGGACCGTCAGCATCGCCGGTTGCAGCGCGAGCACCCGGCGGAGCGACCACGACACGGTGCCGACGGCGGCACCGATCCCCAGCGCCTCGAGGGTGCCGACCTCGGAGCCGCGCGAGGCGACGACCGCCGCCAGCACCGCTGCCGCGAGCGCCACGAACCCGAGGAACGGCGTCGCGCCGCGCACCCCGACGAGCAGGTCGGTGACGACCGCCGCACCGACGGCCGCCATGGCCACGACCGCGACCGTCTGGCCCCGGTCGCTGTTGGCGGCGACGACCGCCGTGGTGCCGGACGCGACGACGACGAGGCCGCCGAACGACGAGAGCAGCGTCAGGACGAGCCCCTCACGGCCCGTGCGACGGACGAGCTGGGCGGAGAAGGCGAGCAGGATCCCGAACGCGACCGCGGCCGGGACCCAGAGCAGGTCCTGGCGCAGCGCGCTGAGCACGATCGCGACGGAGGCCGCAGCGAGCACGACCGTCGTCGCCGTCGGCGTCCACGACCCCGTGATGAGCGGCCAGCCCCAGGCAACCGCGAGGGCGAGCGCGAGCGTCACACCGAGCGTGGCGGCATACCCCGTGCCCTGGGCGACGAGGAGGGCGACGGCGGCCACGAGCGTGGCCGCGACGCTGGCCCAGCGGATGCGGTCCGCGCCGGCGGGCGACAGCGGGAGGCGGAGCGACCCGGCGGCCACCGAGGAGTCGGAAGCGTCGGGACCGGGCTCGCGGAGGGCCGCGTTGTCCTCAGGCACGGGGGCCATTGTGCATCACCCGCCGGCGAAGGGCGGCAGCACCTCGACGGTGCCGCCGTCGGTCACCCGCGCCTCGCGACCGACCTTGCGCCCGTCGAGCAGGAAGCTCGCGACACGCGCCACCCGCGCGAGGTCGGGGTGGTCGGCCACGGCCGCGTCGACGACATCGCCCACCGTCGCACCGGTGCGCGCCTCGCTGTCGACGCCGGCCGCCGCACGGGCCGCGGCCCAGTAGCGCACGGTGACGGTCGCGAGGGCCGGCCCGGTCGTCCCGACCGTGCGCGACTCGGGTCCACTCGGGGCCATCTCACTCCGTCTCATCGTTGGTGCGGTCCCATCCGCTGGTGACCAGTCTCGCCTATCCTGCCTGAGATGGCCCGACTGCTGCTGCTCACCAACGCGCTGGCCCCCAGCGCCGAGGTGCTGCCTGCCCTCGGCCTGCTGAGCCACACGGTGCGGATCCTGCCCGCCGAGGCCACCGCCCTCGTCGACTCGCCGGACTGCGACATCGTCATCATCGATGCGCGACGGGAGCTGGCGAGCGCACGCTCCCTGTGCCGGGTGCTGCGCACGACGGGGATCGGCACTCCCCTGCTGGCCGTCCTCACCGAGGGCGGCCTCGCTGGTCTGACGGCCGAGTGGGGCCTCGACGACGTGCTGCTCGACACCGCCGGACCCGCCGAGGTCGACGCCCGGTTGCGCCTCGCCATGACGAAGGGCCAGGACGACGACGCCGATCTCGACCTGCCCATCACCTCGGGCGAGCTCGTCATCGACGAGGCCTCCTACTCCGCGAAGTTCCGCGGCAGCCCGCTCGACCTGACGTACAAGGAGTTCGAGCTCATCAAGTACCTCGCGCAGCACCCGGGACGCGTCTTCACCCGCGCCCAGCTGCTCCAGGAGGTCTGGGGCTACGACTACTACGGCGGCACCCGCACCGTCGACGTGCACGTGCGGCGCCTCCGCGCCAAGCTCGGGCCCGACCACGAGACGCTCATCGGGACGGTCCGCAACGTCGGCTACCGCCTCGTCCCCGACCGCGCCGAGGCCCAGGCCGCCGAGGCCCCGGCCTGACGCATCCCGACGCGTCCCAACGCGTCCCGACGCGTCCCAACGCGTCCGGCGGTGGCACGCGACGTCCCGCCACGCCCGGTCTCCGGCCCCAACGGGCGTGGCCCGGACCCCACTGGGGAGTCCGGGCCAGCGTCGTGCAGCGACCTGGCGTCAGGGCACCACGGTGATGCGCGTCGCCGGCGCGGGTGAGTAGCCCGCGTTCTCCGGCTTGGACAGGTAGTTCGCGAAGGCGTCGATGTCGAGCCCACCGAAGTACTTGGCCGTGCCTCCCTGGAAGGCGGGGAAGTTGTCGCCACCGTCGGACAGGAAGTTGTTGGTGACGATGCGGTACGAGGCGGTCTTGCTGACCGGCGTGCCGTTGATCGCGACGGTGCCGTCGACGACCTGCTGGGTCGCGGTGCTCCACGTGTACGTGAAGCCCTTGTTGACCTGGAGCGTCTTGGCCTGCGACCCGGCGTTCTTGCCGGTGCGCTGCTGGTTGAGGACGTCGTAGATCTGCTGGCCCGTGAGGTTCATCGACACGAGGTAGTTGTTGAACGGCTGGACGTTGAACGCCTCCTCGTACGTGATGGCGCCCGGGGCCTCGCCGTACTTCGAGCTGGTGTAGGTGAGGTCGGCACGGATGCCACCGGGGTTCATGAAGGCGGCGACCGGCGTCTGGCCGCCCGTGACGACAGAGGGGTCGGCCAGCTGGGCGTCGGCGATGAGGTCACCGAGCGGTGACTCGCCCGCGGGGCTCTGGGTCCGCACGATGTCGGCCGAGATCGTGCCGATGATCTTGCTCGCGATCGCCGCGACGAGGTCCTTGTACTTCGCGATGAGCTTCGTCTCGGTGGAGTCCGGCGTGACGGTGCGGGTCACGAGGTGGTTCACGGAGTCGGCCTCGGTCGGGCGGACGATGTCGGAGGTGCGACGGTCGTAGGTCACCTCGGTGTCGTTGTAGAGGCGACCGAACGAGGACGCCGACGTGACCAGGCGGGGGACGCCGTTGGCGTCGGGGATGGCGCAGACGTACGGCTGGTGCGTGTGGCCCGAGATGACCATGTCGATGGCTGGGTCGAGGTTCTTGACGATCGGGATGATCGGCGAGTCGGCCGACAGGCTGCCGCCGCCCTTGCACGTGTAGTCGTACGGCGTGTTGGCCGGCGGGGTGCCGCCCTGGTGCACGAGGACGACGATGGCGTTGACGCCCTGCTTCTTGAGGACGGGCACGAGCGCGTTGGCGGTCTGCACCTCGTCGGTGAACTCGAGGCCGGCGACGCCGGAGGCCGTGACGATGGACGGGGTGTCCTTGAGCGTCATGCCGATGAAGCCGATCTTGGCGCCGTTGAAGTTCTTGACCCAGTAGGGCGGCAGGATCGTCTTGCCCGTGGCCTTCTCGATGACGTTGGCGGCGAGGTACTGGAACTTCGCACCCGTGAATGTGCCGGCCGGGCAGGAGTTCTGGTTGTTCGCGCCGTCTCCGTCGTCGATGCAGCCGCCGCTCTGGAGGCGCTGCAGCTCCTTGTAGCCCTCGTCGAACTCGTGGTTGCCGACGGACGTGGCCTCGAGGCCGAGGCTGTTGAGGGCCTCGACCGTGGGCTCGTCGTGGAAGGCTGCCGACAGCAGGGGGGAGGCACCGACCATGTCGCCGGCGGCGACGGTGACGGTGTTGGCGTGCCCTACGCGGGCCTGCTTGAGGTGGGTCGCGAGGTACTCAACGCCACCGACGTCAGTCGTGTTGGTGCTCGCGGGACCGGTCTGGATCTTGCCGCTCGAACCCGACGGGGGCTCGAGGTTCCCGTGGAAGTCGTTGAACGACAGGATCTGGATCGGGAACTGCGTCTTTCCCGGGGCCTTGCTCGTGTCTGGCCCCGCGGTGGGTGCGGCGAGGGCCGGTGCCGCGAGGGCGGCGGCGCAGATCCCTGCGACGGCGACGCCCGTGATGCGGCGGGTGGTACGGGACATGTCTTCCCCTTGATCAGCGGTGTGGATCGCGTGCCCATCGGCACCCACGGGACGCTAGTGCCCGGAGGGTGCCGGGAGGGGCTTGGCGCGTGACGGAGTTGTGAACTGCTGGCACCACGCCGACCCCGGAGCCGACTCGAGTGCCGGACCGGTGCCGTGAGTTGTGCAGGGCCCCCGAGCCCTGACCGGACCCTAGCCGGAGCGGGCGACCGGCGGGAGTCCCCCGCCGGGTCGTTGTGGTGGAATCGCCGTATGCCGCGCCTCACCGTCGCCCTGCGCGACACGACGAACCCGCTCACCCCGGACGAGTCCGCCGCCGTCCTCGCGCTGGCCGCGGAAGCGGCCGCCGCCGACGGGTCGGAGCCGCTCTCGGAGCAGTTCCGCCTGTCCGCACGGTCCCGCGAGCACGACGGGGTCGGCCACCTCCTCGCGCTCGGGCCCGACGGGGCGCTCGTCGGCTACGCCCAGTCGCGATCGGGCGAGGGGGCACCGTCGGGCGAGCTCGTCGTGGCGCCGGGGTCGCGCCGGTCCGGGGTGGGCACGGCGCTGCTCGCGAGCCTGCCGGACGGCATACGCCTGTGGAGCCATGCGACGGGAGCCGCGGCCGACGCCGCCACGGCGTTCGCCCGGGCCACCGGGCTCGTGCCGGTGCGATCGCTCCACGTCATGGGCCGCTCACTTCGCGACGGGCCCCCGTGGCCGGCCGCGTCGCTCGACCCGAGGTATGCCGTCCGCTCCTTCGAGCCGGGACGTGACGAGGACGCCTGGCTGGCTCTCAACGCGGCGGCGTTCGCCCACCACCCGGAACAGGGCTCGCTGCGCCGGGCCGACCTCGACCAGCGGATGGCCGAACCGTGGTGGGACCCGGTCGGGCTCGTCCTCGTCGTCGAGGCCGCCCACCCGGACGTGCTCGTCGCCTCGCACTGGACGAAGGTCGACCCCCCGGACGGTGACGTCGGCGAGGTCTACGTCGTGGCCGTCTCACCCGACCGGCAGGGCCAGGGGCTGGGGCGCGCGGTCACGGTGCTGGGCCTGGACCACCTGCGCTCGCTCGGCCTGGCGCGCGTGGTGCTCTACGTCGACGAGGACAACGTCGCGGCCGTGCGCACCTACGCCGCCCTCGGCTTCGAGGACGTCGAGGTGCACCGCCAGTTCGCCCGGGCGGCCGAGGCGGGCGACGCGGCGGACCGGGTGGGTGGGGTCTCCTCGCCCGCCGTCGGCTGAGACGAGTTCACCCCCACGTCGCCTTTCGGTGCCACGATGGTCGCATGAGCACCGGCAGCCTCACCTCCACCGACCTGGACGAGCAGGACGTCGCCTCGGCGGAAGCCCGCGTCGCGAGATCGGCCGACGCCGCCACCGACAGCGCGAGCGAGTCGGCGAGCGAGTCGGCCGAGGTCAGCTCGTTCACGAGCACCGTCCCCAACCGCCGCATCCCGGCCCGCGCCCCCAACGGCCGGTTCGTCGGCGCGGGAGCGCAGGGCGACGACGAGGACGACCTGCCGGCAGATCGCTACCTCGAGCGCGAGCTGTCCTGGCTGCAGTTCAACGAGCGGGTGCTCCAGCTCGCCATGGACCCCGCGGTGCCCCTTCTCGAGCGCACCCGCTTCCTCGCGATCTTCGCCAACAACCTCGACGAGTACTTCATGGTCCGCGTCGCGGGCCTCAAGCGCCGCATCGCCACCGGGCTGGCCGTGCGCACCGCCGCCGGGCTCGAACCGCGCGAGCTCATCGAGCGCATCGCCCGGCTCGCGCACGAGCTGATGCAGCAGCACGCCGGCGTCTTCCAGCACGACGTGCGTCCGTCCCTCGAGGAGCAGGGCATTTTCGTCGTGCGCTGGGACGACCTCGACGAGGACGACCGTGAGCCCCTCCACTACTTCTTCGCCGAGCGCGTCTTCCCCGTCCTCACGCCGCTCGCCGTCGACCCGGCGCACCCGTTCCCCTACATCTCCGGCTTGTCGCTCAACCTCGCGGTGCTGCTCCAGAACCCCAAGACGGGCAGCGAGCACTTCGCCCGCGTCAAGGTGCCGCCGAGCCTGCCGCGCTTCATCCTCGTCGAGGAGGACCTCGACGCCGAGGTGGCGCGCAAGCGCTTCGTGCCGCTCGAGGACGTCATCGCGAGCCACCTCGACCAGCTGTTCCCCGGGATGCTCGTGCAGGAGCACTTCAGCTTCCGCGTCACGCGCAACGAGGACCTCGAGGTCGAGGAGGACGACGCCGAGAACCTCCTCACCGCCCTCGAGAAGGAGCTGACCCGGCGTCGCTTCGGTCCGCCCATCCGGCTCGAGGTCGAGGACGACATCGACCCCAAGGTCCTCGACATGCTCGCCCGCGAGCTGCAGATCAGCGACCGTGAGATCTACCGCCTGCCGACGCCGCTCGACCTGCGCGGCCTCTTCACCGTCGCCGACGTCGACCGCAGCGACCTCGAGTTCCCCAAGTTCTTCCCGCGCACCCACCCGGACTTCGCGCCGACCGAGAGCGCCAAGGCGATCGACCTGCTCACCGCCGTGCGCCAGAAGGACGTGCTCGTCCAGCACCCCTACAACTCGTTCTCGACGTCGGTCCAGGCCTTCATCGAGCAGGCCGCGAACGACCCGAAGGTCCTCGCGATCAAGCAGACGCTCTACCGCACCTCAGGTGACTCCCCGATCATCGACGCCCTCATCGACGCCGCCGAGGCCGGCAAGCAGGTCCTCGCGGTCGTCGAGATCAAGGCCCGCTTCGACGAGGTCAACAACATCTCGTGGGCCCGTCAGCTCGAGCAGGCCGGTGTCCACGTCGTCTACGGCGTCGTCGGCCTCAAGACCCACGCGAAGCTGTGCCTCGTCGTGCGCCAGGAGTCCGAGGGGCTCGTGCGCTACTGCCACATCGGCACCGGCAACTACAACCCGAAGACGGCCCGCGTCTACGAGGACTTCGGCCTCTTCACCACCGACCCGCAGGTCGGCGAGGACATGTCGCGCCTCTTCAACCTCCTCTCGGGCTTCGCGCCCCGGAGCAAGTTCAAGCGACTCCTCGTCGCGCCCAGGTCGGTGCGCTCGGGCCTCATCGACCTCGTCGACGAGGAGATCGAGCTGCACCAGTCGCGCCGCGACGGCGCGCCGGACGGCCGGATCGTCATCAAGGCCAACTCGATCGTCGACGAGGCACTCATCGACGCGCTCTACCGGGCGAGCATCGCCGGGGTCCGCGTCGACATCTGGGTGCGCGGCATCTGCGCGCTGCGTCCCGGCGTCGAGGGCCTGTCCGAGAACATCCGGGTGCGCTCCATCCTCGGCCGCTTCCTCGAGCACTCGCGGGTCTTCTGGTTCGACCACGGGGGCGACCCTCAGGTCTACATCGGCAGCGCCGACATGATGCACCGCAACCTCGACCGCCGCGTCGAGGCGCTCGTGCGCATCATCGAGCCGAGTCACGTCGTCGAGCTCGCCGACCTCATCGACCTCGCCTTCGCCGAGACCACCTCGCGCTGGGACCTCGGCTCCGACGGCCGCTGGGTGCGCCACCACCTGTCTGAGGCCGGCGAGCCGCTCGACGACCTCCAGGAGAGGCTCATCGAGCGCCACGACAAGCGCCGGCGCAAGGCCCGCCGGCGCTGACCCGCACGACCGGTTCACGGGCGGGTTGGGCGCTCGGGGCGCCCAGCGCCCCGGCATCAGGCAGACTGTCGCGCGTGGCCTCAGTGATCCCCGCCGCCGGCACGCTGCCCTGGCGGCGTCGCGACGGACGCCTCGAGGTCGCCCTCGTGCATCGCCCGAAGTACGACGACTGGTCCTGGGCCAAGGGCAAGCTCGACCCCGGCGAGCATCCCTGCGTCGCCGCGGCCCGCGAGACCCTCGAGGAGACCGGACTCGTCGTGCGCCTCGGGGTCCCGCTGCCCTCGGCCGAGTACCCCGTCCTCGACCCGACCGGTGGCCCGGCCACGAAGCAGGTGCACTACTGGTCGGCCCGCGTCACCGGCGGGACCGGCGTGCTCGAGCACGAGATCGACGAGGTCGCCTGGGTCGACGTGCGCACGGCACACGACCGGCTCGACTACGCCCGCGACCGTGAGCAGCTGCTCGCCCTCGTGCGCGCCGAGCGGGCCGACGAGCTGCGCACGTGGCCCCTCGTGTTCGTCCGGCACGCCAAGGCCACGCCGAGGAGCAAGTGGCAGGGCGACGACCGGCGACGACCGCTCGACGCCGTGGGGCGCGCCCAGGCGGACACCGTCGCCGCCGTGCTCGGGGCCTATGGCGTCACCCGTGTCGTCTCGTCGTCGTCCGCGCGCTGCGTCTCGACCGTCGAGCCGTATGCCGCCGAGCGAGGACTCCGCCTCCGCACCCGGGACGTCCTGTCGGAGGAGGGCTTCGAGGAGAGTCCTGTCGGGGCCGTCGCCCAGGTCCAGCGCCTGCTCGAGCGCGGTGACCCGGCCGCCCTCTGCAGCCACGGGCCCGTGCTGCCGACCCTCCTTCGCCTGCTGCACACCCGGGTCGCGCACTCCCCGGAGCGCGTGGGCGTCGCGGAGCTGCTGCACGGCGCGGCGGACGAGGCCATGCACAAGGGCGAGGTGCTCGTCTGCCACCTCGTCGGACGAGGAGAGGACGCTCGCGTCGTCGACGTCGAGCGCATCGACACCTGACGCGTGGGGCAGACGCTCCGGGCCCCCCTCCGCCCCCCTTTCGGCCCTTTCGGGCCTGCCGAATCCTTCATCGTCGGTCGGCTCGGGCCGCCCCGCATCTCGAGCCGGCACCCCACCCCAAGACGTCGCCCCGCGTTCACCCTGCGTTAACCGCACGTGGACGACTCGTCATCCAGGCCACCTATGTTCGCCGTGGATCAATGTCCAGCACCGTCGCTCGGATCTGACCGAACGACCACCAGGTACACCCCATCGAGAGGGATCACACTCGTGTCTGTTTCGCGTATCAGCGCTCTCGGCGCCATCGCCCTGTCCGGCGCTCTTGCGCTCTCGGCCTGCGCGTCCGAGAACACCGGCGCCACTCCCGGTGCCGGCTCGACCGCCGCCGGCTCGACCGCAGCCGGCTCGACCGCCGCCGGCGACTGCTTCAGCGGCGACCTCAAGGCCGAGGGCTCCTCGGCCCAGAAGAACGCCATCGACGAGGCCATCAAGGCCTACCAGACGGCCTGCGCCGACGCCAACATCGACTACCAGCCCACCGGCTCCGGTGCCGGCATCAAGCAGTTCATCGCCAAGCAGGTCGACTTCGCCGGGTCCGACTCGGCGCTCAAGACCGAGCCCAAGGACGGCAAGATCGAGGCCGACGACGCCAAGGCCGCCTGTGGCACCGAGGCATGGAACCTGCCCATGGTCACCGGCCCCATCGCGATCGCCTACAACGTCAAGGGCGTCGACAAGCTCGTGCTCAACGCCGAGGTGGCCGCGAAGATCTTCGACGGCAAGATCACGACCTGGAACGACCCGGCCATCGCCGCGCTCAACAAGGGCGTCACGCTTCCCGCGACGCCGATCAAGGTCTTCTTCCGCTCCGACGAGTCGGGCACGACCGAGAACTTCACGAAGTACCTCAAGGCCGCCGCTCCCGACGCCTGGTCCTACGAGACCGGCAAGAAGTGGACCGGCAAGGGCGAGGGCAAGGAGAAGTCGGCCGGTGTCGCCACGGCGACGAAGGGCCAGGACGGCGGCATCACGTACGTCGAGCTCTCCTACGCCCAGCAGAACCAGCTCCCCATGGCCCAGATCGACACGGGCTCCGGGCCGGTCGAGCTGACCGCCGAGTCGGCCGGCAAGACGATCGCCACGGCCAAGCAGACCGGCATGGGCAACAACCTCGCACTCAAGATCGACTACGCCACGAAGGAGGCCGGGGCCTACCCGATCGTCCTCGTGACCTACGAGATCGTCTGCTCGAAGTACGCCGACGCCGAGACGGGCAAGAAGGTCAAGAGCTTCCTCAAGACCTTCGCCTCGGACGAGGTCCAGAAGGGCCTCGAGGCCAAGGGCTACGCGCCGCTGCCGACCGAGGTGGCGACCAAGGTCCAGGCCGCGGTCGACGCGATCTCCTGAACCGCCTGACCCTGCCGGAGCGATCCGGCAGGGTCGTCCACGCAGGGGTGGGCGCCACACTCGGCGCCCGCCCCTGTGCCAGTACCACGCAACCGAAGGAAGAGGCCCCCACGTGTCGACAGTGACGGGTGTGTCCGCCGCGGACCAGACTCCCGGGCCCGACGGGCGCCGACCCCTGCAGGCCGACACGGCCTCCACGGGTCGCATGGGTGACCGGCTCTTCGGCGGAGCCGCCACCGTCTCCGGCGTCCTCGTCATCGTGCTCGTGACCCTCATCGCGATCTTCCTCATCGTCCAGGCCGTGCCGGCGCTGATGGACAACTCGGCGAACTTCTTCACGAGCCGCGTCTGGGCGCCGGGTGGTGAGCAGCCCGCCTTCGGCATCCTCGAGTTCCTCTGGACGACGGTGACCGCATCGACGATCGCGATGGTGCTCTCGGTCCCGGTCGGCGTCGCGGTCGCCCTCTTCCTGACGCAGTACGCGCCGTCGTGGATGCGTCGGCCCGCAGCGGGCCTCGTCGACCTGCTGGCCGCCGTGCCCTCGATCGTCTACGGCCTCTGGGGTCTCATCGCCTTCGCTCCCGTGTTCAAGCCGGTGCAGTCGTTCATCCAGGACAAGCTCGGCTGGTTCCCGCTCTTCGCGCCGACCGGCATCAGCGGCGGGACGATCTGCTTCATCGGCGTCGTCCTCGCGATCATGGTCCTGCCCATCGTCACGGCGCTCTCGCGCGAGGTCTTCGACCAGACGCCCACGGCCCACAAGGAGGGCGCTCTCGCGCTGGGCGCGACCCAGTGGGAGATGATCCGCACGGCCGTGCTGCCCTTCGGCCGACCCGGTGTCATCTCCGCCTCGATGCTTGCCCTGGGCCGAGCCCTCGGCGAGACGATCGCCGTCACGTTCCTCGTCTCGGCCCTCGCCGACGGCAACCCGTGGTCGTGGTCGCTCTTCAACGGCGGCGAGACCTTCGCGTCGAAGATCGCGAACAACGCCTCGGAGTTCAGCAACCCGAACAAGACCGGCGCCTACATCGCCGCCGGGCTCGTCCTCTTCGTGCTGACCTTCGTCGTCAACAGCATCGCCCGCGTGGTCATCGAGCGCAGGAAGGCCTTCACCGAATGAGCACCGCCACCGACCGCCGCGCGCCCGACGACAAGGTCGTCCCCGGCGAGACGTCGACGCCACCGGGCGGCCGTTCGGGCCGCGACGCCCTGTCCGAGATGAGCAACCCCCACCGGGCTCGCGCCGTCAAGGACGTCGTCGCCAAGGTCGTCATGTGGGCTGCCTTCGTCCTCGCCGTGGTCCCTCTCGTGTGGATCCTCGGCACGGTCGTCGCCAAGGGCTTCCACATGCTCACGACGGCGACGTGGTGGACCGGCAACCAGCGCAACATCAACTCCGACGACTTCGGTGGTGGGGCGCGGCACGCGATCGAGGGCACCCTCCAGATGGTCGGCTTCACCGCCCTCATCGCGGTGCCCATCGGGATCCTCACCGCCGTCTACCTCGTCGAGTACGGCCGCGGGCACCTCGCCAGGACGATCAGCTTCACCGTGGACATCCTCTCGGGCGTCCCGTCGATCGTCGCAGCGCTGTTCATCTACGCGGTGTGGGTGACGGCCTTCGGCTTCAGCCGCTCGGGATTCGCCGCCGCGCTCGCGCTCGTGCTGCTCATGATCCCGGTCATCGTGCGCTCCACCGAGGAGATGCTCAAGCTCGTGCCCAACGAGCTGCGGGAGGCGGCGTACGCCCTCGGCGTGCCCAAGTGGGCCACGGTCGTCAAGATCGTGCTGCGGACGGCGTTCTCCGGCATCGTCACCGGAGTCCTTCTCGGCATCGCCCGCGTCATGGGTGAAACGGCGCCCCTGCTGATCCTCGCCCCGTACACGAAGAACTTCCAGCGCGACCTGTTCAACGGCAACTTCCCGACGCTGCCGATGATGATCAACCAGGACCGCGGCGACTTCGCGCTCGCCACCGCGGCCGAGCGGATGTGGGGCGCAGCCCTCACGCTCATCCTGCTCGTGCTCCTCCTCAACGTCATCGGCCGTGTCATTGCGCACTTCGGCGCCGTCAAGAAGTAAGAGAAAGCGATATCTGAACGATGGCAAAGCGAATCGACGTCACCGACCTCAACGTCTACTACGGCTCCTTCAAGGCCGTCGAGGGCGTCTCGATGACGGTCGAGCCCCGTTCCGTCACGGCCTTCATCGGGCCGTCCGGCTGCGGCAAGTCGACCTTCCTGCGCACGCTCAACCGCATGCACGAGGTGATCCCCGGCGGTCGCGTCGAGGGCAAGGTCATGCTCGACGACCAGGACCTCTACGCCAGCTCGATGGACCCCGTGACCGTGCGGCGCACGGTCGGCATGGTCTTCCAGCGGCCGAACCCCTTCCCGACGATGTCGATCTACGACAACGTCGCGGCTGGCCTGCGGCTCAACGGTGTCAAGAACAAGAAGACCCTCGACGGCATCGTCGAGCAGTCGCTCAAGGGAGCCAACCTCTGGACCGAGGTCAAGGACCGCCTGAGCAAGCCGGGTGCCGGCCTCTCCGGTGGCCAGCAGCAGCGTCTGTGCATCGCCCGGGCGATCGCCGTGCAGCCGCAGGTGCTCCTCATGGACGAGCCGTGCTCGGCGCTCGACCCGATCTCGACGCTCGCCATCGAGGACCTCGTCAACGAGCTGAAGAACGACTTCACCATCGTCATCGTCACGCACAACATGCAGCAGGCGGCGCGCGTGTCCGACCGGACGGCCTTCTTCAACCTCAAGGCCACCGGGGAGCCGGGTCGGCTCGTCGAGATCGACGACACGACGCGGATCTTCAACAACCCGACCGAGCAGGCCACGGAGGACTACATCTCCGGCCGCTTCGGCTGAGCCGCCGGACCACCGGCCCGCTTCCGCCGGACCCGTCCACGCACGACCGTGCCCAGCTGACCCTCGAGGTCGGTGGGCACGGTCGTATGCCGTGTGCGGGGTCGTGTGCCGTGGGCGCGGTCGCGCGGCGGTCAGCGGAAGATCGAGCTGGCGTACCAGGCGAGGACGGCGACGAGACCGGCGCCCGGGAAGGTGAGCACCCACGCGCCGACGATGTTGCCCGCCACGCTCCACCGCACGGCCGAGAGCCGCTTGGTCGCTCCGACGCCCATGATCGCCGAGGTGATCGTGTGCGTCGTCGAGATCGGGGCACCGAGCGCGAGACCCGCGACGTAGAGGATCGAGGCCGCCGTCGTCTCGGCCGCGAACCCCTGGGGCGGCGTGAGGTCGATGATGCGCCGCCCCAGCGTGCGCATGATGCGCCAGCCACCGGCATACGTGCCGGCGGAGATCACGAGGGCCGACAGCACGAGGACCCAGATCGGGACGGTCGTGCTGTTGTGGTAGCCGGAGATGTTGAGGGCGAGCAGCACGACACCCGCGGTCTTGGCGGCGTCCTGGAGGCCGTGGCCGAAGGCCATCGCGGCCGCGGACGCGGTCTGCGCCAGGCGGAAGCCGCGCGTGACCCGGCCCGGGTTGGCGTTGCGGAAGATCCAGAAGATCGCCGTCATGAAGAGGTAGCCGACGACGAGCCCGATGAGTGGTGAGGCGATCATCGGGATGATGACCTTCTCCCAGATGACGGCCCACTTCACGGCGACGCCGGCCACGAGCGCGGCGCCCGCGAGACCGCCGATGAGGGCGTGAGACGAGGACGATGGCAGGCCGAACCACCAGGTCAGCAGGTTCCAGCCGATGGCACCGATGAGGGCGGCCGCGACGAGCCAGAGCCCGTCGACGCCCTCGGGCTGCTCGATGATGCCCGAGCCGATGGTCGCCGCCACCTTGGAGCCGAAGAAGGCTCCGAAGAGGTTGGCGATGGCCGCCATGGCCAGCGCCACGCGAGGCGTCAGGGCCCGGGTCGAGACCGAGGTCGCGATCGCGTTGGCGGCGTCGTGGAAGCCGTTGGTGTAGTTGAAGCCCATGGCCAGTGCGATGACCGCAGCGACCCCGAGGACGGGGATGGTGGTGTCCATCAGCGGGTCAGGACTCCTTGACCGCGATGCCCTCGACCACGTGGGCGACCTTCTCGAACGCGTCGGCGGCGTCCTCGAAGCCGTCCACGATGGCCTTGACCTTGATCACGTTGATCGGGTCGGGCGTGTTGACGAAGAGAGCGGCCACCATCTTGCGGTGGAGGGAGTCGGCCTGGTTCTCGAGACGGTTGATCTCGATCCAGTAGCTCTTGAGGTCCTTCATCGAACGGAGGCGCGGCATCGCCTCTGCCGTCACCTCGGCCATCCGGGCCAGGATCTCGAACTGCTCCGCGAGGCCCTCGGGGATCTCACCCATGCGGTAGAGCACGATGAGGTCAGCGGTCTCCTCGATGTAGTCCATGCAGTCGTCGAGCGACGCGGCGAGGTTGTGGATGTCCTCGCGGTCGAAGGGCGTGATGAACGAGCTGTTGACCTTGTTGATGACCTCGTGCGTCGCGTCGTCGGCAGCGTGCTCGAGCTCCTTGAGCCGGTCGGCCACCGCCTGCCGCTGGGAGGGCTCGACCTCGAGGAACCGGGTCAGCTCCCGGGTCGCCTCGACGAGGAGTTGGGCGGAGGAGGTGAAGAGGGAGAAAAAGCTCGTGTCCTGGGGTGTGAGGCGAAAACCCACGGGGGCGCTCCGGTCGATCGAGGTCTGGTCCGGGGAAGATGCTACGGCGTAGAAGTCACTCCGGCGCAACCCGGCGTCGATCCGGCGTTCATCCGGACATGCCTGGCTGCTTCCGGGGCGACGAGCGGGGAGCATGCCGCAGCATCCGGTCGTGCGTGCGGACGGGAACGGTCACTCCGCCGGCGGCGTCGCCGGGGCGTCCGACGGGGTGCCGGAGCCGCCCTCCGCGATGCCGAGAAGCTCGTCGACCTCGTCGGGAGTGAAATGGCGCGGGCTTGAGGAGGCAGCCACCACGAGGTCGCTCACGAGCTCGATCTCGTCGGCGAGTGCGACATCGAGCAGGTCACCGGACCGCTCCTCCTCGGGCGTCATGGGTCCAATCTAGGCGGCTGCCTGGTGGTCGGTGGGCCGAAGGCCCGAACGAGATGGGACGTGGACCCCGTGCAAGGGGCCGACACCGAGCCTGCTGGCCGAAGAGGTTGCGTCGGGTCGGGAGCGCCTCTCGGCACTGGGCCGCTCGTAGCGGCTGAATTTGGGACCCGGGGCTACCACGACCCGACGCGCGTCAAGGATAAAGCCGCCCGAACGGATCACCAAAGATGCATCGGCGCAAGACCCGTCGGTCGCCTGGTCAGTCGAGCGCGTCCGCGCGCCACAGGCGAGCGCAGACGGTGAGATCCTCGGCCATGACGAGGACGTTCGCCGCCTGCTCGGCGGACTCGTCGCCCGAGGAGGTGTCGGCGCGGCCGGCCGAGACGACGCGGCAGAAGGCCGAGGCCCGCTCGAGGGCGACGGCGAGGTCACCCTCGAAGACGCCGCGCAGCACCTCGTCGATGACGCGCCCCATCTCCTGGGGTCCGGGCGGCTCGGCGGCACCGGCCACGGCGTGGTTGGGGCCGGTGAAACGGATGCCGGCGGCATACTCCCGGCTCGCCTCGTCGGGTGCCCGCTGCACCCACTCACGGAGCACGTAGAGGCGCCACAGGGCGCCCGGGAGGGAGCGGGCAGGGCGCTGGGACCACAGCTCGGCGAGCGTCGACAGACCGATGTCGTCGACGAGCGCGACGAGCTTCTGCGTCACGACCGGGTCGGACGCCGCGCGGCCGGCGTGGACGAGCGCCAGCGCCGTCTCGTGGGCGACGTGGATCTGCTCGGTGGGGTCGTAGGCAGGACCGTGCGCCTCGAGGGCCGCCTCGCTGAAGAAGGCGGGCCGCCGGTGGGCGCGGTGGTCGCTCTCACTCATTCCAGCAGGCTAACCCCCGGCACCCACGCCGCTGCGCTGGCACGCTGCGCTCGCGAGCTCACTCATGCCGCGCCTCGACCGGGTCACCGGCACGTTCTGGCGCACGACCGGACGCGGGCGCCCGTCCACGAGCGCCTCCGCGCCCACGTCGACGGCGAGGGCGTTGTCCGCACCGACCACGAGCTGCGGAGGTGGTCAGCCACTGCGGATCGCTTGCGCTACAGGCCTACCCCCGACAGACGCCGTCAGCCGGGGGTAGTCGTCGGCGCGGCCGACGGGGACGACGTGGAGGGTGCGCGGGCCGTGGATGCCCTCGACGCGGCTCAGCTCGGAGTCGCTCGTCCCCGTCGTCCGGGACACGGCGCAGGTGGACGATGAGTCGAGGCGTCCGTGCCACCCGGGTGCGGACCCCGACGGTGGAGGTCGTCATGAGCGTCAAGGTCGAGCTGTCGGAGCTGGGTGAGGCGATGGGGCGCCACGACTACGCGTTCCTCGTGTGTCTCGGCGAGGAGCGGCCGCACGTGCTCGGAGTGCGGCCCCGCCTCGACGGCGATCGTCTGCTCGTCGACCGCATCGGCTCGACGGCCACGCGCCTCGTCGACGAGCACCGCGGCGTCACGCTCGTCTTCCCGCCGCGGGAGGCCGGCGACCGGTCGCTCCTCGTCGACGGCACCGTCGTCGAGATCGGAGACGGAGAGCTCGTCGTGAGACCCGAAGGAGCCGTGCTCCACCGGCCGGCCTGAGGGTCGACCGGCCCGGTCCGAACCGACCGGCCTGTCCAGCCCTTGTGCAATGTTGAGACTTTGTCTAGGGTTCCTCTCGTCGGTCAAGAAGGCGCCGCCACCCACCTCCCTGGATGGAGCAGTCATGACCGACCCTTCGCGCGGTCCCCGCAAGGACGCCCGCACCCGTGAGCTCATCGCCACCGTCCGCACCTCGGACTCCGAGACCGAGAAGGCGCGGGCCCTCGAGACGGTGACCCGGCTGCACATGCCACTGGCCCGGTCCCTCGCCCACCGCTACGCCGGCAAGGGTCTCGACCGGGACGACCTCGAGCAGGTCGCGTTCCTCGCTCTGCTCAAGGCGATCCAGCGTTTCGACCTCTCCCAGGACACCGAGTTCGGCGCCTACGCGACACCCACCATCACCGGCGAGCTGCGCCGCCACTTCCGCGACCACGGCTGGCTCGTCCGCCCCCCGCGCGGCCTGCAGGAGCGACGCCAGCTCGTCACCGACGCCCGCACGCGCCTCGAGCAGACGCTCGGCCACGAGCCCACCCAGGACGACCTGGCCACGGCTCTCGAGCTGACCCTCGAGCAGGTCAAGGAGGCACAGGTCGCCTCGACGAACCTTCGACCGGCCTCGCTCGACGCCACCACGACGGAGGGTGGCCGACCGGTTCTCGACCTCGTCGACGCCCGTGCTGAGCACCACTCGGACCCGGGCCTCGACGACGGCATCGTGGTGCGGACGGCGCTCAAGCGGCTGCCCCCGCGCGAGCAGGAGATCGTCGAGCTGCGCTTCGCGCACGACATGACGCAGGCCGAGATCGCCCAGACGATGGGCCTCAGCGCCATGCAGGTGAGCCGACTGCTGCGGCGGGTCCTCGCCGAGCTCCGCGGCCACCTCGAGTCCGCGGAGCTCATGAGCGCCTGACGGACAGACACACTGCCGCAGACGCACCATCCGCCCGAGGACCGGCCTCCGACCTCGGACGCAGACCGTCCGGGACAGCTCCTACCGTCGTCCCATGAGCATCCAACAGACGACGAGTCCCACACCCTGGGAGCCACCGATCGCAGGCTCCGAGGCCGAGCAGCTCATCGGGTCCCTGGAGCGGCTGCGCGCCACCTTCCGCTGGAAGAGCGACGACCTCGACAGCACCGCGCTCCGGGCGCGCGTCGGAGCCTCGAGCCTGACGCTGGCCGGGCTCCTCAAGCACCTCGCGGCCTGCGAGGACTACGCGTTCACGCACAAGCTCCGCGGCGAACCGATCGGCGCCCCCTGGGACGCGACGGGCTGGGACGGCAGCAACGACTGGGAGTTCGAGTCGGCCGCAGGCGACTCCCCGGATGACCTCTACGACCTCTACGACGGGGCCGTGGAGCGGTCACGGCGCCGGCTGCGGGCAGTCCTCGACACGGGAGGCCTCGCCCAGTCCATCCACGCGTCCATGCCGGACGGACGGCACGCGAACCTGCGCCGGCTGCTGTGCGACCTGCTCGAGGAGTACGGCCGTCACACCGGCCACGCCGACCTCCTGCGCGAGGCCGTCGACGGGCGCACCGGCGAGGATCCCCCGGACGGCTGGACCCCGACCTCGGGTCACTTCACCTTCGCGTGACGTCAGCCGGGCCGCCCGGCGAGCGACCCGGCATACGCCATCGTCCGGCGCCGTCAGGCGTCAGTGCTGGTAGGTGCCGTGGATGACGGCGCGGGCGAGCGTCTTGAAGGCGAGGTTGAACGAGACGACGGCCGGCGACGCCGAGTCGTCGACGCCGAGCGTCCGCTCAGAGACGGCGTGGACGACGAAGAAGTAGCGGTGCGGCATGTCTCCCTCGGGCGGGGCCGCACCCATGAAACCCGACTCACCACCGTCATTGCGCACGTGGAAAGCCTTGCCCGGCAAGGCTGCCGAGGCCGCACCCGTGTCCAGGGAACTGACGTCGGCGGGCACGTCGACCAGCACCCAGTGCCAGAATCCCGACGGCGTCGGGGCATCGGGGTCGAAGCACGTCACGACGTAGCTCTGCGTCCCCTCGGGCGCACCGCTCCACGACAGCTGCGGGGACGTGTTGCCCTCGGCGGCCACCTGGTCGTCCTTGAGCGCCTCCCCGTCGGTGACGTCGGCGCTCGTCACCGTGAAGGAGGGCACCTGCGGCAGCAGGTCGTAGGGATTCGGGGCGACCGGTCGGTCCAGGCTCATGCGGTCCTCCTGCTCAGTCGTTGACGTCTGCACCATACCCACCGAGTCCGTATGCCGTCCCGGTCGCAGCGCGCGCCCCCGACCGCGGCGGGCTGCCGCCATCTCACCCCGCGCGGGTGACGCCCGTGCCCGGTGTCGTGCGCGGACAATCGGCCATGAGACGCATTCCTGCCCTGGTCGGCATGCTGGCCACCCTGGTCGTGGTCGCGGTCCTCGCCGCGTGCTCCGGCAACGGCTCGGTCACCTTGCCGACGACGCTGCCGAGCATCAGTCGCTCGGCCGTGCCGTCCGCGAGCGAGCCGGCAGCCAGCACACCGGCAGCCAGTACACCGGCGAGCAGCGAGCCCGCGGTCACGCTCCCGGAGCTGCCGACCCGGACCGTCCCGACCGAGACCCAGACCGTGACCCAGACGCAGACGCAGACGGAGACACGGACCCAGACCCAGACGCAGGTCCAGACGGAGACGAGGACCCAGACGGCCACGGTGACCCAGACCGAGACGGCCACGGTGACCGAGACTCCGTCGGAGAGCGAGTCCCCCACACCGACGCCGGCCCCGACCGAGGCCGCGCCGGCAGCGCCCACCTCGGAGCAGGGGACGACGTGGTGGCCGTGGCTGCTGCTGCTCGTGCTGCTCGGCGGCCTCGCTTGGTTCCTGATCCGCCGGCGCCAGGCACAGGCGGAGCTCCAGGCCTGGGACGACCGACTGGCCGCCGCGGAGAAGGAGGCGTCCTGGGTGGAGGACTCGCTCACGACGCAGGTCCTCGAGCGGCCGAGTGCCGCCGAGGCGCTGCCGATCTGGACGGCCGCGCAGCCCCGACTGCTGGAGATCGACGAGGCCTTCCACACCCTGGCCACCGAGGCGCCGGACGGACCCCGCGCCGAACGAGCCACCGACATCCGGGGGCTCCTGCGCGGCCTCGTGGAGTCCGTCGGAGCCGACCTCGCGACCGCCCCCACGGCCGACCCCGACCAGTTCCGGGCCCGTCGGGCCAACATCGACTCCGCCAGACGCGAGCTGCGGGCAACCCTCGGCCCCGTCGAGAGTCCGGCTGCCGCTGCGGACACCGGCGGACCCGACACCGGCGTCTGACGCCCCGGGCGGCGCAGCGACACTGGCAGCGGGTCGACTGGGCGTGGGCGTCCCTCGTCCGGGGCCATCCCTCGTTAGTCTGAAGGTCACGAAAAGTGACAAAGCAGACAGGGGTCCGATGCGCGAGCAGCGAGAA
Source organism: Terrabacter sp. Ter38 (assembly GCF_024519435.1). Taxonomy (GTDB): domain Bacteria; phylum Actinomycetota; class Actinomycetes; order Actinomycetales; family Dermatophilaceae; genus Terrabacter. The sequence goes on along the minus strand of NZ_JALJRZ010000013.1, from coordinate 46,549 downwards.
GCGCACAGCACCGAGGCGGTGCCTCGTGGGCCCACGCGCCGGATGACAGGGCCGGGGGCTCCGCCAGCCACGGGCCAGGCCGCGCCGCAGAGCGCGTCCGGCTTCCCGGTCTTTGCCGTGCGCGAGTGGGCTTCCCGCTACTACGAGCAGGAGCGGCTCGAACGGGACGCCGCCTGGGTGCGCCTCTCCTGGCCCTTCGCGGTCGCGCTCGTGCTCGCGGCTGCGGCTGCCGCCGTCGCGTGGCGCTGGCCGGTCGACGAGTCCGACCTCGGGCTCGGTCTCGTGGTCGTGCTGGCCGCCGCGGCCGTGGGCATGGCGATCGGCGGCCTGCTCCGGGTGAGGGCGATCCGCGCCCGGCGGGCCGTGGCCGCGGCGCGACCAGCCACCGTCGAGAGCCTCCCCGAGAGCGCACGCGCGGTCGTGCTCGACTCCCCGCGTCTGCGCTTCCGTCGGCCTGCCGACGGTCCGGGCTTCGCAGCCCTGCGTGACGACGTCGCTGCCGCCGCGCCCGTCGGGGAGTTCGCAGCCTCGGTGCTCGTGTGGTCCCTCGTGATGCGCGGCCACGTCGACGGCACCCTCGAGGACTGGGTGCGCGGGCGCCACACCTGACACCCGCACCCGACACGTGGGCCGGACGATCGCGCCTCGGCGGGTCGCGGGTTCGGCCGGGGTCGGGAGGTCGGGCATACTGACGGCGGGTTCGGAACGGTGCGGACGCGCCGAGTCGGACCACGGGCCTCTAGCTCAGTCGGTAGAGCATCGGACTTTTAATCCGCCGGTCGTCGGTTCGAGCCCGACGGGGCCCACGAGCGTGACGCCACGGCATGCGCCAGGCGTGCGCCTGCTGTGTGCCGTCCGCTCCGACAGGAGGTCACGACCGTGAACGACGCGTTCGTCTACGACGCCGTCCGCACCCCGTTCGGCCGCTTCGGGGGCGCTCTCGCCGCGATCCGGCCCGATGACCTCGGGGCGCTCGTCGTGCGCGCGGTCGTCGACCGGTCCCCCGGCCTCGCCGCCGACGCGGGTCTCGTCGAGGAGGTCGTCTTCGGCAACGCGAACGGCGCCGGCGAGGAGAACCGCAACGTCGCGCGGATGGCGACCCTGCTCGCCGGCCTGCCGACGAGCATCCCGGGCACGACGGTCAACCGCCTCTGCGGCTCGAGCCTCGACGCAGCGATCATCGCGTCGCGGCAGATCGAGACGGGCGACGCCGACGTCGTGCTCGTCGGCGGCGTCGAGTCCATGACGCGAGCGCCCTGGGTCATGCCGAAGACCGAGAAGCCCTATCCCGTGGGCAATCTCGAGCTCTCGTCGACGACGCTCGGCTGGCGTCTCGTCAACCCGAGGATGCCGTCGCAGTGGACGGTCTCGCTCGGTGAGGCCACCGAGCAGCTGCGCGAGCGGCACGGGGTGACCCGAGAGCGCCAGGACGAGTTCGCCGCGCGGTCGCACCGACTCGCGGACGCAGCGTGGACCGAGGGCTTCTACGACGACCTCGTCGTGCCGGTCCCCGGTGTCGAGCTCGCCCGCGACGAGTCGATCCGCGCCGACACGACGGCCGAGCGTCTCGCCGGCCTGCGCACGTCGTTCCGCACGGACGACGGCACCGTCACCGCCGGCAACGCCTCGCCGCTCAACGACGGCGCCTCCGCGGTGCTGCTCGGGAGTGCCCGCGCCCAGGAGCGCCTCGGGCTCGCCCCGATCGCGCGCATCGCGGGTCGCGGCGCAACCGCGCTCGACCCGCAGTACTTCGGCTTCGCGCCGGTCGAGGCCGCCGACCGAGCCCTCTCCCGAGCCGGCATCACGTGGTCCGACGTGTCGGTCGTCGAGCTCAACGAGGCCTTCGCCGCGCAGTCGCTCGCCTGCATCGACGCGTGTGACATCGACCCACACATCGTCAACCGGCACGGTGGGGCCATCGCCATCGGCCACCCCCTCGGAGCCTCGGGCGGCCGCATCCTCGGCACGCTGGCGCGCGACCTGCAGCGCTCCGGGGGTCGTTGGGGCGTCGCGTGCATCTGCATCGGCGTCGGTCAGGGCCTCGCCGTCGTCCTCGAGAACGTCACCGCCTGAGCCGACCGCCGTCCTGCCGGACCCTCCAGCGAGGCACAGCCACCCGGCATACGCCGCCTGCGGCGCCATCCGACGGACGCGCGCCGAGTGCGGCCTCTCCCCAGAAGCGCGCCCTCACGTCCGTGGTGCGGGTTGCATCGCGCACCCCTGCGGGGAACGCGCACCCGAGCTGAGACCGCGCACCTCCGACCGTCGCGTCGACGCGACTCAGGGCAGGGACGCGCCGCCGCACACGACGATGGTCTGACCGGTCACCATCGCGCCGGTCGGCTCGACCAGGAAGCGGGTCAGGGCGGCGACCTCCGACGGCTCGACGAGCCTGCCGAGGGGCGGCACGACGGGTGGCACCGACGCGCGGTTGGGATCGTCGAGCATCGCCGTGCGCGTCGGTCCCGGCGCGAGGACGTTGACGGTGATCCGTCGCGGCGCGAGCTCCGACGCCCACGCGCGGGCCATCGCGGCGAGCGCGGCCTTCGTGGCGGCGTACTGGCTCTTGCCGGGCACCCCCGTCATGGTGCGGCTGCCGACGAGGACGACGCGGCCGCCGTCGGCGAGGACGCCAACGAGCCCGCCGACGACGAGCTCGGCGCCGCGCACGTGCACGGCCCACATCCGCTCGCCCTGCTCGGGCCGGAGGTCGCCGACGCCGGCGGAGTACTGCAGACCGGCGGCGTGGACGATGGCGTCCACGCCGCCGGTCGCGGTCTCACGCACCGCGCGCACGGCCCCGTCGGCCGAGATCACGTCGGCCAGGTCGCACGGCACCCACGTGGCGGCGTCCGACAGCGCACCGCGTGAGCGGCTGAGCCCGAGGACGTGCCACCCGGCACCGACGAGGTCGTGGGCGATGGCGAGACCGATGCCCGAGCTGGTCCCCGTGACGACCGCGGTGCGTGTCGCACGCTCGTCAGGTGGGGCGGGGGCCGGCTCGGGCCGCGTCGGTGCCGTCACCGGGATGGGCTCCGGCGGAGGCGGTCGACGACGTCGGCGGGCAGGTGCACGTGCTTGATGGCCCGCCGGTGGTAGGTGTACGCGACGTGCAGGTCGCCGTCCGGGCCGGGCAGCACCGAGGGGTAGGACAGCTCGCGGTTGAGACCGTCGCGTGAGTTGTTGGACATGCAGTAGCCGTCGCCGGTCTCGAGGTCCACCTGCACGGGCCAGCTGTGGCCGTCGTCAGGGCTGAGGCCGAGCGTCATGGGCGCCCGCGGTGCACCCCAGAACGCCGTCCGTCGACCCGCTGCCTCGGCCGCCTCGGGCGACGGCTCCGCGACGACCGGACCGTCGAGACCGTCGACGACGCCCTCGTCGTCGATCTCGTCGTAGAGGGACACACGGCGTTCGGTGGCGTCGAGCGCCGAGCTCCGGTTGAAGACCAGCGCGACCTGGCCGTCCCCCGTGGCGACGGCCTGGATCGAGGAGTTGTTGTTGGGCAGCGCGGCCGGGGTCGGCTCGGCCCACCTCAGGCCGTCGTCGGTCGACGTCGTCTCCCAGATGTGGTCGGCCCAGCGGCTCCGGAAGCAGGCCCAGAGCGAACCGTCCTGTCGTGCAACGACGTTCATGTGCACGCAGCCGAGCGACCCCGGCACCGGCGCCTCGGTCCACGAGTCGCCGCCGTCGTCGCTCCACCACACGCTCGACGTGTCCTCGTTGCCGACCCACTTCTCGCCGGGCACGGTGACGCAGTTGAAGACGGGCAGCAGGATGCGGCCGCCAGCGGTCACCACGGGCGGCTGGCGCACGAAGACGCCACCGGCCCCCGTCGCGGGGAGCAGCACCGTCGGCGGCTCCCACGTGTCACCACCGTCGTGCGAGACCCGTCGCCGCACCTCGGACGTGTCCTGGTTGCCGGCGAGCTGAGCCGTGTAGAGCAGCCAGACGTCGCCGTCCGGGGCCGTGAAGAGGACCGGGTTCTGCTCCGACCGCGTCGGGTCGTCGCTGAGCGGCACGGGGGCGAGCCACGTGTCCGCACCGGCCGGCATACGACTGAGGTAGGCGGTGATGTCACTGACCCCCTCCTGGGTGCCGCCGAACCAGACGCACGCGAGGTCGCCGTTCGGCAGCCACGCGAGGTTGGCGGCGTGGCACTGCACCGTCGGGGTGGGGAGGTATGCCGTGTGCCCACCTCCGTCGCGCGGGCGCAGCACGCCGTCGGTCGGGAGCACCTGGGCGGAGGCCCCGGCGACGCTCACGACTCGCCCCGCGCCGCCTTGAGGTGGGCCGTCGCGGCCTGCTCGAGGTGGATGAGGTCGGACGAGACGGTGGCGAGGGTGAAGCCCTGGCCGAGGCGGTTGGCGGCGACCTCTCCGCTCGGCGTGTGAAAGCCTGCGGCGATGCCGGCAGCCTTGGCGGCGCGCAGGATCCGGTCGACCGCCTGCTCGAAGACGTCATCGACGGCCGGGTCGGTCGAGGTGGCACCACCGACGGCGAGACGGAGGTCGGACGGGCCGATGTAGAGCCCGTCGATGCCGGGGGTCGCGGCGATGGACTCGACGTTCTCGAGGCCCTGTGGCGTCTCGATCATGGCGAGGACGACGGTCGCGGCGTTGGAGTCAGCCGGGTTGGGGCCGACGCGCAGCTGTGAGCGCATCGGGCCGTACGAGCGGACGCCCTCGGGACCGTACTTCGCGTACGACACGGCGCGGGCGGCGTCCTCAGCGGTGTTGACGAGCGGCACGATGACGCCGGCGGCACCGGCGTCGAGCGCCTGCCCGATGAGGAAGGGGTCGTTGGCGCCGACCCGGACCATGCCGACGGACTCGCCCCCGGCGTCGATCGCCTGCATTCCGGACAGGATGCCCTTGTAGTCGAGCAGACCGTGCTGGGCGTCGAAGCAGACGTAGTCGTAGCCGAGACGGGCGAGCCGCTCCGTCGACACCGGGGAGTCGATGATGACCCAGTAGCCGAGGATCGTCTCGCGCGCCCGGACGCGGCGGGCGTAGTCGAGCACCCGCTCACGGCTGCGCTCCATCGCCGTGCCTCCGCCGGTCATCGGTTGTACCCCGGCATGGACCCGGCGATCGCCAGGCCCGCCTCGTCACACGCGGCGACGACGTCGTCGGGAAGCGGACCGGCTTGTGCAGCAGTGATGTTGGCCTCCAGCTGGTGTGGTTTGGATCCCCCGAGCAGCACCGACGACACGACCGGCTTGCTCAGCAGCCAGCGCAGCGACAGCTCGGGGAGAGTGATGCCGGCCTCCGACGCGATGGCGCCGAGGGCCTCGATGACCGCGAACGTCTCGGCGTTCCAGTAGCGGTCCTTGTACATCGACGCGAGTGCCGACGAGCCGAAACGGCCCTCTCCCGGCGACTCGGTGAAGGAGTGGCGCCCGGTGAGCAGTCCGCCGCCGAGCGGGTTGTAGACGATCGTCGCGAGGCCCTTCGTCGTGGCGAACTCGGAGTACTCCGCCTCGATGCGACGCGCCACGAGGTTGTAGAGCTGCTGGGCGAGGATCGGGCGCGGCGTGCCGAGCGCGTCACATGCAGCGAAGACGTCGCCGATCTGCCACGCTGAGAAGTTCGAGACGCCGATGGCGCGCACCGTGCCCTCCTTGACGAACTCGCCGAGGGCAGCGACGGTCTCGTCGATCGGGACCGAGCGGTCTGGCTGGTGGAGGTAGTAGACGTCGACGTGGTCGGTCTGCAGCCGGCGAAGGCTCGCCTCGAGCGACGAGCGCAGACCGGAGGCCGACAGGAGCGGGGCGTCGCCCGCGTCACCGGGGTAGATGCCGGCCTTGGTCGCGATCGTCGCGGCGTCACGCCGTCCGGCAAGGATCTCGGCGAGCATCTCCTCGCTGCGCCCGGCGGCATACCCGTTCGCCGTGTCGATCGAGGTGATGCCCGCGTCGAGCGCGGTGTCGACCATGGCGCGAGCGGTGTCGACGTCGACGGTGTCACCGAACGTCATGGTCCCGAGGACGAGCCGCGAGAGCGGTCGGTCGAGACGCGGCAGGTCGGTGGTCGGGAGGGCGGCAGTGGTCATGAGGCCTTCTCGGTCTCGGCCGTGCGGGAGGCGGCGATGTGGCGGATGAGGTGACGCGGCTTGATGCCGGTCATGAGCCCCGGCTCGAGCGCGGAGCGGCGCAGGCGCTGGGTGTACTCCTCCTGCGGTCGCGAGAGGAGGTCGTCGGTGCGCCCGCTCTCGACGATCCGGCCGGCACGCATGACGACCGTGTCCTGCGAGATGGCGCGGACGACGCCGAGGTTGTGCGAGATGAAGAGGTAGGTCAGGCCCGTCTCGGCCTGGATGTCGGCGAGCAGCTCGAGGACCTGCGCCTGGACGGAGACGTCGAGCGCACTCGTCGCCTCGTCGCAGACGAGCAGCTCCGGACCGGACGCGAGCGCCCGGGCGATGCCGATGCGCTGGCGCTGCCCACCGGAGAACTCGGGGGGCTTGCGTTCGAGGGCTGTGCGCGGCAGCCCGACCCGCTCGATGAGCGCGGCCGCCTGGTCGCGCTGGGCCTTGCGCGACTTCTCCCCGCGCACCCGGATCGGCTCGGCGACGATCTCCTGGGCCGTCAGGTGCGGGTCGAGCGAGCCGTACGGGTCCTGGAAGACCATCTGCACGCGGTGACGCATCGGGCGCAGCTGCTTCTCGGACAGCTGGGCGAGATCCGTGCCGTCGAGGTCGATGACGCCCGACGTCGGCGTCAGCAGCCGCACGAGGGCCTTCGCGATCGTCGACTTGCCGCAGCCCGACTCACCGACGATGGCGAGGGTGCCGCCCCGCGGCACGCTGAACGACACGTCGTCGACGGCGCGGAAGACGTCCTTGCCGGTGCCGTACTCGACGACGAGGTTGCTGACGGTGAGCAGGTCCTCAGCCATGGCTGGCCTCCTTGACGAGCGGCGCCGTGACGCCCGGGTCCTCCCAAGGGCCCAGTTCGGGGATCGCACCGAGCAGCTTCTGGGTGTAGGGGTGCTGGGGGTGGTCGACGACGTCGGTGACCGGGCCGCCCTCGACGAACGCGCCCGACTTCATGACGTGGACGCGGTCGCTCATCAGCCGGGCGACGCCGAGGTCGTGCGTGATGAGCAGGATCGCGATCCCGGTCTGCTCCTGCAGCTCGAGGAGCAGGTCGAGGATGCCGGCCTGCACCGTGACGTCGAGCGCGCTCGTCGGCTCGTCGGCGATGATGAGGTCGGCGTCGGTCGAGACCGCCATCGCGATGAGCACGCGCTGGAGCATGCCCCCCGAGAGCTGGTGCGGGTAGGCGTCGAACTGCTTCGCGGGGTTGCGGATGTGGACCTGCTCCATGAGGGAGAGGGCGCGCGCCTTCGCCTCAGCCTTGTTGAGGTCGGGGTGCTTGATGCGCACGGCCTCGGTCATCTGCCGGCCGATGGTGCGGATGGGGTTGAGGGCCGTCATCGGGTCCTGCGGGATGAGGGCGACCGCGCGTCCGCGCAGCTTGTCGATGACGGTGCGGGTGCCCGTGACGTCCTGGCCCGCGATGCGCGCCTCGCCGGAGATGACCGCGAGGTCGTCTGGCAGCAGGCGCAGGATGGCCATCGCCGTCGTCGACTTGCCCGAGCCGGACTCGCCGATGATCGTCACCGTCTCGCCCTCGTCGATGTGGAAGCTGACGCCGTCGACGGCGCGCACGACGCTGGTGCCGGTCAGCAGCTCGACCTGCAGGTCCGTGACCTCGAGGACTCTCATGTCTGGTCTCCCTTCGCGCGGCGCACCCGGTCGCGCAGGCCGTCTCCGACGAGGTTGACGCCGACGACGAGCAGCGCGATGGCCAGGCCCGGCACGGTGACGAGCCAGGGCTTGCCGGTGACGAAGAGCTCGCGTCCGTCCGAGATGATGCCGCCCCACGTGGGGTAGGGGCGCTGGACGCCGGCTCCGAGGAACGACAGGGCGCTCTCGAGCAGCACGGCCTGGGCCAGCAGCAGGAGCACGACGACGAGCACCTGCTGGAGGATGTTGGGGACGACGTGCCGGCTGAGGATCGAGAACTTCGGCAGTCCGAGCACCCGCGCCGCCGCGACGTACGGCTTCTCCCGCTCGACGAGCACGAGCGCGCGGGTGATGCGCGCCGGCTCGGGCCACTGGGCGAAGGCGATGACGAGCGTGATGACGGGGATCGACGGGCCGAAGAGGGCCACGACGAGCAGCAACATGAGCAGCAGCGGTAGGGCCATCTGCGCCTCGAGCAGGCGGGAGATGATCGTGTCGACCCAGCCTCCGAAGTAGCCGGCGGCGGCGCCCGCGACGATGCCGAAGAGGCCCGAGACGAAGATCGCGAGGAAGCCGATCACGAGTGACGTCTGGCCGCCGTGGAGGATGCGCGAGAGCAGGTCGCGTCCGTTGGGGTCGGTGCCGAGCAGGTGGCCCGCGCTGAACGGCGGCAGCGACGACTCGGACAGGGCGCCGACGATCGGGTCGGGCAGCGGGAGGACTCCCGCCAGCACGACCGGGATGACGACGACACCGGCGCAGATCGCACCGACCCAGATCTTGATGGTGCTGTAGCGGGCCCGTCGCGCGGCGGCCGAGCGGCGCAGCAGCACCTTCGTCACGGCCGACTCGCGGCCGAGGATGGAACCGGGCACCTCGGCGAGGTTCGGCACCTGCGGGTGGCCGGGGAGGTTCGTCGAGGTGGTCATGAGCTGGCCTCTCCGAGTCGGACCCGCGGGTCCATGAGCGGGTAGAGCAGGTCGACGATCAGCTGGACGACGAGCGCCAGCAGCACGGTGACGAGGACGGTCGCCTGGATGAGCGGGAAGTCGCGCTGCTTGAGCGCGTTGACGACGAGCTCACCGACGCCGGGCCAGTTGAAGACGACCTCGACGATGACGACGCCGTTGAGCATGGCCGCGAATCGGGTGCCCAGCGCGGTCACGACGGGCAGCGCGGCGTTGGAGAAGGCGTAGCGCCAGGTCAGCGCACGCTCCGACACCCCGCGCGACCGCGCGACCGTCAGGTAGGGCGACGCGAGGTTGACGACCATCTCGCGCCGCACGAGCCGAGAGATGAGCGCGATCTGCAGGATCGCGATGGTCACCGTGGGCAGGATGATCGAGGCCGCCGAGTCGAACCCCGAGGGCGCGAACCAGTGGAGGTTCACGGCAAAGAGGATGAGCAGGACGAAGCCGATCCAGAAGTCGGGCATCGACTGACCGGCGATGGTGCCGATGTTGGCCCCCAGCTCCGGAGCCGTGTTGCTGCGACGGGCCATCCACACACCGAGCGGGATCGCGACGGCCGAGGTGACGATGATCGCCGCGACGGCGAGGGTGATCGTGTAGGGCAGGCGTTCCAGGACGACGTCGAGCGCGGGGCGCTTGAAGAAGAACGACGTGCCGACGTCGCCCTGGAACAGGTGCTGCAGGAACGTCCAGAACTGCACGGGGACCGGCTGGTCGAGCCCGAACTGCTGCCGGATCGCCTCGAGCTGCTCCGAGCTCGGGTTCGGCGGCGCGTAGTTGGCGGCAGGGTCGCCCGGGGCCATCCGGAGCAGGACGAACACGGTCGCCACGGCCAGGAAGGCCGTCAGGATCGTCTGGCCGACCCGTTTGAGGACGTACTTGAGCATGGGATCACCTTGGTCTGGTCGCCTGTGAGTCAGGCGGAGACGGTCACGGCGGCGAGGTCGTAGGAGTTCGTCGCCCGGAGGTTGAGGTTCTGCACCCGCTTGCGCTTGGCGAGGACGTTGTTCGGCGTCCAGGCCCACACGGCCGGCCACTCCGCCCAGATCTTGTCCTGAGCCTGCTTGAGCAGGTCGTTGCGCTTGGCCTCGTCGGACTCGGCGGCGGCCTGGTCGAGCAGCGCGGTGATCTCGGGGACGACGAAGCCGTGGTAGGTGTCGCGCGTCTTCTCCTTCTCCGCCGTGCCGCCGTACTGGCCCTGGAGGTTCGTCAGCGCGAGCCCCGTCTGGTTGCCGTAGCCGTTGGCGAGGATGTCCCAGTCGCCGGCCTCACCGCGACGCCAGGCGTTGATCTCGCCGCCCTTGGGGATCATCTTCAGCTCGGCGGTGACACCGACGGCGGCGAACATCTGCGAGACGGCCTCGAGCACGCGCGAGGCACCGGCGAACTCGGAGTCCTCCCAGATGATCCGCACCTTGAGGCCGGAGCCGCCGTTGTCGGCGAGCATCTGCTTGGCCTTGGCCACGTCGTAGGTGTACTCACCCGTCTTGGCGAACCCGGCGAGGGTCGTCGGGACGACGCCTTCGGCCGAGGTGACCTGGCCGTTCATGAGCGCCTTGATGAGCGACTCGTGGTCGATCGCGTAGGTGAGGGCCTCGCGCACCTTCGGGTTGGCGAGCGGGCTGCCGGCCGGCTTGCGGAAGTTGTAGAAGAGGTGGATCAGGCGCGTGCCGGGCGTCTCGATGACGTCGATGTCGGAGTTGGTCTTGAGGGACGTCGCGGACTCGGGGGTGATCGTGTCGATGACGTCGGTCTGGCCCGAGGTGATCGCGATGACCCGCGCGCCCTCCTCCTCCTGGTAGCTGACGTTGACCGTCTCGAGCTTGGCGGGGGTGCCCCAGTAGTTGTCGTTGCGCACCAAGCGGTAGGTGCCGGTGCCGGAGTCGGAGCTCGCGACGGTGAAGGGTCCCGTGCCGAGCCCGGAGTCGAGCTCCTCCGCCTTGTTGTCCTTGGCGGGGGTGATCAGGATGTTGGACATCAGCGAGTTGAGCGAGACGACGGGGCTCTTCGTCGTCAGGGTGAAGGTCCGGTCGTCGATCTTGGCGAAGGTGGGCTGCTCGGGGAACTGCGAGGCGACGTAGCCGGCCTTGACCTCGAAGTAGAGCCGGAGCGCCGTCTCGACGTCCTCGACCGTGACCTTCGACTTGTCGGAGTAGTGGATGTCGTCACGCAGCTTGACGGTCCACACGGTCGGCTTGGTCTGCTCGAACGACTCGGCGAGCATGAGCTCGGGCGTGAGCTTGTCGCCGATCTTCGTCAGGGCCTCGCGCACGGCGCGCTGGACGGTGACGGCCGCGTCGTACTGGTTCAGCTTGTTGTCGAGGCTGACCAGGTTGCGGTTGAGCACGATGCTCATCGTGCCCCCCGCAGCCCCTGCCCCGGCAGTGCTCGCGGTGGTGGCGGACTTGGGCCCGGCGCAGGCGGCGAGCGCGGGAGCGAAGAGCGCTCCGGCGCCGGCCAGCGAGGCGAGCTTGAGGATCGAGCGACGCGAGACCTCCCGCGTCGGCTGGTCAGACGTGGGAAGCAGAGCGGGCTGCTGGGGCATCGGGACTCCTCGTTGAGCGGTGGCCTCCCCGTCGGCGGCGCACGCTGCGCCCCTCGGGTTGAACCACCTTGGCACCATTGCGCGATTCGCGCAATACCTGTAGCGTTTTTTGTGAAGGGACGGTTGATCGCATGCCGTCCGGCGCACTCCCGGAGAGCACCACGGCGCCCTTCTCCCCCATCGGCAGGGTCGCCAATCTCCTTGTCGCACAGCATGACACGCGCAACGAGTACCGTGAGGAGGAAACCGTGACTGCACTCGCCCTGGGCATCGTCGCCGATGACCTGAGCGGCGCCGCAGAGTGCGCCTCTCACGCTCTTGTGCGTGTTTCGCGCAGCACGGTCGTTCTCTCGAGCTCGCCGCCGGACATCGCCCCAGCATCCGGCCACCGGCCCGACGCGAGCAGCTCGGGCGGCAGCGGCGGCAGCGGCGGCGCGGCGCACCCGCTCGCCGTCCTCACCGTCGACACCGACTCGCGCCGTCTGACCCACGCAGAGGCCGTGCGCGCGGTTCGCGCAGCCGCAGCCCTCGTCACGACCGCACCGGTCGTCGTCAAGAAGGTCGACTCGCTGCTCCGCGGTCACGTCGCCGCGGAGGTCGCCGCCCTCGCCGAAGAGCTGCAGCGCACACCGGTCGTCGCCGTCGCCAACCCCGCGCTCGAGCGCGTCGTCGTCGACGGCGTGCTCCACGTCGGAGGCACCCCGCTGCACCACACCGCCCTCTGGGCCGTCGAGCCGACCCCGGCGCCGGACCGGGTGGCGGCGGCGCTGCACCCGTTGGCCACGGTGCTCGTCCCGCACACCACCGTGCTGCGCGGCGTCGAGGCGGTCACCGCGGCCCTCCACGAGGCCGCCCGCACCGGGTTCGTCCCGGTCTGCGACGCCGTGACGGACGCCGACCTCGATGTCGTCCACGCCGCCGCCGTGGCCGCGAGCGCCGGGCAGGACGGCCGCACGCTCCTCGTCGGGTCCGGAGCCCTGGCCGACGCCGCTGTCCGTGCCCTCCCGCCAGACCAGCGCCGCGGCCCCCGAACGGCGGGCCCGGCCACCGACAACGCACCATCTGAGGGCCGCGGCGCCGAAACCGCGGGGGCGGTGCGGTTCGCCCAGCCCATCGGGTCCGTCCGATCCGTGCTGTTCGTGCTCGGCTCGCGCGCGCCGGGACTCCCGGCCCAGCTCGAGCGGCTCTCGACCACGCGCTCCGCGCACACGGTCCTGCTGCAGCCCGACCGCCTCCTGACCGACCCGGGTGCCGTAGGCGTCCAGCTCGCCGAGCACGCCCGTGAGGGTGTCGTCGTGGTGGCGCTCGACCCCGATGCCCCCGCCGACCTGACCCGATCGCGTGCCCTGACGGAGGCCCTGTCCGCCGCGGTCTCGCCCGTGCTCGACCGCTTCGACGCGGCGTTCCTCTCCGGCGGTGAGACCGCCCGCGCCGTCCTCGACCGCCTCGACGTGCACGACCTCGAGGTCGTCGCCGAGGTCGAGACCGGCACCGTCGTGAGCCGCCGCCCTGGTGGCCGGCTCGTCGTCACGCGCCCGGGCAGCTTCGGCGACCCGACCTCGCTCGTCCGCGTCGTCGAGCACCTGCTGGGGCCCACCACCGTGCCGCCGCCGGCCTCGTCCCGCCACACCTCATCGACCACCACCGCACCCCGCGCCACCCCCGGCGCGACCACCGAGGAGAACTCATGAGCGTCGCCCTTCCCCGCATCGCCGTGACCATGGGAGACGGCGCCGGCATCGGCCCGGAGATCATCGTCAAGGCCCTGGCCGACCCGCACGTGGCCACGATGGCGCGCGTCGTCGTCGTCGGTGACGCCCTGCGGCTCAAGCAGGCCGCCGCCATCGCGGACGTCCCCGTCGACATCGTCACCGTCGACGACGTCGAGGAGGCGAGCGAGATCCCCGGGCGCATCAACGTCATCGACCTGGCGCTGCTGCCCGAGGACCTCCCCTTCGGGCAGCTGTCGGCCGTCGCCGGCGACGCCGCCTACCACTACATCCGCGTCGCCTCCGAGCTCGCGATGGCCGGCAAGGTCCAGGCCATCTGCACCGCTCCGCTCAACAAGGAGGCGTTGCATGCCGGCGGACACGTCTTCCCCGGCCACACCGAGCTGCTCGCCCACCTCACCGGCACGCCCGAGGTCTCGATGATGCTCTCGACCGAGAAGGTCAAGGTCATCCACGTGACGACCCACATCGGCCTCATCGACGCCGTCAACCGGATCGAGCCCGGTCTCGTCGAGCGCGTCATCCGCCGCGGCCACCAGGCCCTCGTCGACGCCGGCAACCCGGCCCCGAAGATCGGCGTCTGCGGCATCAACCCGCACGCCGGCGAGAACGGTCTCTTCGGCTACGGCGAGGAGGCCGAGAAGATCGACCCCGCCGTGGAGGTCTGCCGCGCCGACGGCATCGACGTGCACGGCGCCCTGCCGGCCGACACCCTCTTCTTCCTCGCCGGTCGCGGCGACTACGACCTCGTCGTCGCGATGTACCACGACCAGGGCCACGGGCCGGTCAAGGTGCTCGGCCTCGAGGCAGGCGTCAACGTGACGATCGGCCTGCCCGTCATCCGCACGTCGGTCGACCACGGCACGGCCTTCGACATCGCCGGCACCGGCATCGCCGACCACCGCTCGATGATCGAGGCGCTGCGCCTCGGCGCGGAGATGGCGCCACGGCCCGCGGACGCCTAAGGTGCCCAGCGTGGCGAAGCACACCGCACAGACGCGTCGGGGCGAGATCGTCCGCCTCGCCACCACGAGTGGGCTCGCGAGCGTGGAGGAGCTCTCCGACCAGCTCGGCGTCACCGCGTCGACGATCCGGCGCGACCTCGCCAAGCTGACCGCCCAGGGCAAGCTGGCTCGGACCTACGGCGGGGTCATGAGCCTGGCCCACCATCCCGAGGCCTCGCTGCGCCAGCGTCTCGGCGAGGCGCACGCCGCTAAGCGCGACATCGCCCGCTGGGCCGCCGACCAGATCGAGCCCGGCGAGACGGTGCTCCTCGATGCCGGGTCGACGATGGGCGCGCTCGCCGACGCCATCACCAAGACGCCGGAGCTGACCGAGCTGACCGTCGTCACGGCCGGCATCAGCGCCATGGGCACCCTCGCCGACAGCGTCGGCATCGACGTCATCGCCCTGGGCGGTCGGCTGCGGCCACTGAGCCAGGCGTTCGTCGGGCCACTCGCCGAGGCCGCCGTCCAGCGCCTCAGCTTCGACCGGGCGTTCATGGGGGCCGACAGCGTGCACGCCGAGCGCGGCATCTGCGAGGCCGACCTCGAGCAGACCCGGCTCAAGGAGCTGATGATGAGCCGGGCCGAGCACACCTACGTCCTCGCGCACGCCGACAAGCTCGGCCAGTCGCCCTTCCACGCCTGGGCCGTCATGCCACGCTCCTGGACCCTCGTCACCGACGAGTCCGCCGATCCCGTTGCGTTGCAAGCCTTCCGCGACAACGGCATCGAGGTCGTCATCGCGCCCCGGCGCGACTGACGAGACCACGTATGCCATCCGGCCGGGTCGACGGCATACGCCGGCTGTCGTCGGGGCGGGCGGTCAGTCCTCGACGACCGTCGTCATGACCCAGTCACGCACCTCGGGCATGTCCTCGAGGTGCTCGACGATGTAGGCGTGGTGCTTCGCGAGCTGAGCCTCGCACCAGGCCTTGACCTCGCTCGACCCGCGCACCTGCCGACCGGCGTTGTTGATGGCGTCCACGACGAGTGAGTAGCGGTCGACGCCGTTGCGCACGACCATGTCGAACGGCGTCGTCGTCGTGCCCTCCTCGCTGAAGCCACGCACGTGGAAGCGGTCGGCGTCGGGCCGTCCGTGGACGAGCTGGTGGATGGCGCCGTGGTAGCCGTGGAAGGCGAAGACGACGTCGACGTGGTCGGTGAAGAGCTCACCGAAACGCACGTCGTCCATGCCGTGTGGGTGGCTTCGGGCTCGGGGCAGTGTCATGAGGTCGACGACGTTGACGACCCGGACCCGCAGCTGCGGCAGCTTCTCCCGGAGGATCTGGGCCGCGGCGACGACCTCCATGGTCACGACGTCGCCCGCGCAGGCGAGCACGACGTCGGGGTCGCGGTCGCCGTCGTCGGTGCCGGCCCAGTCCCAGATCCCGGCGCCGGCCGCACAGTGCGCGATGGCCTCGTCCATGGTCAGCCACTGCGGCTGCGGCTGCTTGTCGATGACGAGGAGGTTGACGTAGTTCTTCGACCGGAAGCAGTGATCAGCCACGGAGAGAAGGCAGTTCGCGTCCGGCGGGAGGTAGATTCGGGACACCTCGCCGCGCGCGTTGAGCACCGTCTGGATGAGTCCGGGACCCTGGTGCGAGAAGCCGTTGTGGTCGTTGCGCCACGCGGTCGACGTCAGGAGGATGTTGAGGCTCGGCACCTTCGCGCGCCAGTCGAGCTTGTTGGCCTCCTGCAGCCACTTGCTGTGCTGCACCGTCATCGACGCGCTCACCATCGCGAACGCCTCGTACGTCGCGAAGAGGCCGTGGCGGCCGGTCAGCGTGTAGCCCTCGAGCCAGCCGTGGCACGAGTGCTCCGAGAGCACCTCCATGACGCGCCCGTCGTGCGAGAGCTTCTCGTCCTGCTCGAGCACCCGCTCGGCCGTCATCCGGTCGGACACGTCGAAGACGGCGCCGACCCGGTTGCTGTTGGTCTCGTCGGGGCTGAAGAGCCGGAAGGTCGTCGGGTTGCGCACGTAGAGCTCGCGCATCAGCTCACCGAGGGCGCGCGTCGACTCCTCCCGGGCTGCAGCGGGCGACGGCACGTCCCGCGCGAAGTCGCGGAAGTCGGGCATGTCGAGGTCGGTCGTCAGCGCGCCACCGTTCGCGTGCGGCGAGGCGCTCATTCGCAGGTCGCCCTCCGGGTTCGCTCGCAGCACGACATCGTTCGGCCTTCCCGACTTCTCGAAGAGCTCCTCGGGCCGGTAGGAGCGCAGCCACGTCTCGAGGACCGCGAGGTGCTCTGGGTTGTCCTTGACACCCGAGAGCGGCACCTGGTGGGAGTGCCACGAGCCGGTGACGGCGATGCCGTCGACCTCCGCCGGCCCGGTCCACCCCTTCGGCGTGCGGAGCACGATGAGCGGCCACCGCGGCCGCTCCCCCATCGTCCAGCCGTCCGCCCGTGCCTCCTGCTGGATGGCGCGGATCCGACCGTATGCCGTCGCCAGCGTCTCCGCGAAGCGCTCGTGCATGCCCGGGAGGTCGTCACCCTCGACCTCGAGCACGTCGTAACCGTGCCCTTCGAGGAGGCTGCGCACCTCCGCCGGGTCCTTGCGTCCGAGCACCGTCGGCCCGGCGATCTTGTAGCCGTTGAGGTGCAGGACCGGCAGCACCGCGCCGTCGCGCCGCGGGTTGAGGAACGAGATGCCCTTCCACGAGCCCTCGAGGGGCCCCGTCTCGGCCTCCCCGTCACCGACGACGGCGAGCGCCAGCAGGTCGGGGTTGTCCATGACGGCACCGAACGCGTGGACGAGGACATAGCCGAGCTCGCCACCCTCGTGGATCGACCCGGGCGTCGTCACGGACACGTGGCTCGGGATGCCACCGGGCGCCGAGAACTGGCGGAAGAGGCGACGCACGCCGTCCTCGTCGCACGTCACCTTCGGGTAGATCTCCGAGTACGTGCCCTCGAGGTAGCCGGCCGCGACGAGCGCGGGGCCACCGTGGCCGGGACCGGTGAGGTAGATCGTCTGCTGACCGGTGTGCCGGATGACCCGCGACATGTGGGTGTAGACGAAGGAGAGCCCGGGGCTCGTGCCCCAGTGGCCGAGCAGCCGGGGCTTGATGTCGTCCGGCACGAGGGGCCGACGGAGCAGCGCGTTGTCCTTGAGGTAGATCTGCCCGATCGTCAGGTAGTTGCTGGCCCGCCACCACGCGTCCATCGAGGCGATCTCGTCGGCGGTCGGGGCCGGCACGGTGGCAGTCGTCGGGGTCTGGGTCTGGGTCGTCGTCACGGCGGGGCCTCTCGAGGGGTCGGCGATCGTGCGTCCCCACGAGCCTCACCGACGGGCGCCCTGCTGACAAGGGGTCGAAGGTCCCTGGCCCCCGCGACCGGGCCGGACGGCATACGCCCTCGTCGACAGGCGCGGCCGGACAGAGCAGTGGGCCGGTCCCCGTCGGGACCGGCCCACCCCGCTCCGGAAGGTCAGCGGTTGAAGGCGTCCTTGACGTCTTCGCCCGCGTCCTTGAGCTGCTCGCCCCGCTGCTTGAGGTCCGCCGAGGCCTGATCAGTCTTGCCTTCGGCCTCGAGTCGCTCGTTGTCGGTGACCTTTCCGGTGGCTTCCTTGGCCTTGCCCTTCAGGTCTTCACCCATGTTCTTGGCCTTGTCTTCGGTACCCATGTCAGGGCTCCTTTCGCCGTCAGTCGGATACCACTCCCCCTACCCGGTCTCCGTCGATCGCCACCAGACCCGGCCCGACGTCCAGGGATGAGCGCCACGTCGCCGATCGTCGGTGCCCTTTGCGACACTGGGGTCGTGTCAGCGAACGTCGGTCCCACGTCGGACCCGCCCCAAGCGCCCGCGCCGTCCGGACGCGCGCCCCAGACCCGCGACCTGAGCCGGTTCGCCTACCTCTCCATCGCGGCTGCGATCGTCACCATCACCCTCAAGGTGATCGCATGGCGCATCACCGGCTCGGTGGGCCTGCTGTCCGACGCGGCCGAGTCGGTCGTCAACCTCGTCGCCGCCGTCGCCGTGCTCATCGCGCTCAAGGTCGCGGCGATGCCGGCCGACAAGAACCACCACTTCGGCCACACCAAGGCCGAGTACTTCTCGGCGGCCGTCGAGGGGATGATGATCTTCGTCGCGGCTCTCGTCATCATGTACACCGCGGTCGAGCGCTTCCTGCACCCGCAGCCGATCGAGAACGTCGGTCTCGGTCTCGCCATCTCGGTCGTCGCCTCGGCGGTCAACGGCGCGGTGGCCGTGGTGCTGCTGCGCGCCGGTCGCCGCTACCGCTCGATGACGCTCACGGCCGACGGCAAGCACCTCATGACCGACGTCTGGACGTCCGCGGGGGTCGTCATCGGTGTCGTCCTCGTCGCCCTCACCGGCATCGCACGCCTCGACCCCGTCATCGCGTTCCTCGTCGGCGTCAACATCGTCTGGACGGGCTGGAAGCTCATCCGCGAGTCCACCGAGGGCCTCATGGACATCTCGATGCCCAAGGCGGACAACAGCGCGATCGCCGAGATCCTCGCCCGGTTCGTGACGCGCGAGGTCCACTTCCACGCGCTGCGCACCCGCGTCTCGGGCCACCACCGCTTCGCCGAGGTGCACGTGCTCGTGCCCGGCGCGTGGACGGTGCAGCAGGGGCACGACCTCGTCGAGGAGGTCGAGGAGGCCGTCCACCGCGAGTTCGGCGAGATCGCGCTGACCTGTCACCTCGAGCCGTCCGAGGACCCCCGTGCCTACGGCGACTACCCGGCCGAGTTCCCCATCCCGACCCACGACGACATCGTCGCGTCCCACGGGGCGGCGACGCGAGGCGACGACCACGCATGAGCCGTGCGCACGTCGTCCTGCCCTCGCCCATCGGCGAGCTCACCGTCGTCGCCGAGGACGGCGCCATCACGCACCTGCTCATGGACGCCGCGAAGTACCACCCCGACGATCCCGAGGTCCTCGGCGAGGTCGGTGACCCTGCCCACGAGCCGTTCGCGGCCGCAGCGGTCCAGCTCGCGGCGTACTTCTCCGGCGCCCTGACCGAGTTCGACCTGCCGCTGGCGCCGCGCGGGGACGTCTTCCACCAGAAGGTGTGGGGGCTGCTCCGCGAGATCCCCTACGGCGAGACGCGCAGCTACGGCGACCTCGCCCGGGCGCTCGGCGACCGCAACCTCGCCCAGGCCGTCGGCACGGCCAACGGCCGCAACCCGATCGCCGTCGTCGTGCCGTGCCACCGCGTCATCGGCGCCGACGGCTCCCTCGTGGGGTATGCCGGTGGGCTGGGTCGCAAGCGCTTCCTCCTCGCGCTCGAGGAACCCCCGGCGGCCGACTCCGGCCGCCTCTTCTGACCGCGCTCTCCGCGAGTGAGCGCCTCGTCCCACTCGGGTGAGCGCCCAGCGCCACTCGGGGTGGGCTCGTCGTCCCATCCGTCACACTGAGACCTCACACTTCCGCGGGCTGGAGCGTCTACAGGGCATGAAGCGACCGTTCGAGCAGGCCGTCACCGAGCACGGGGCCGTCGTGCTGCGCGTCTGCCGCGCCGTGCTCGGCCCGACCGAGGCCGACGACGCGTGGTCCGAGACGTTCCTCTCGGCTCTGCGTGCCTGGCCCGGCCTCCCCGACGACGCGAACGTCCGGGCGTGGCTCGTCACCATCGCGCACCGCAAGGCCGTCGACGTCGCCCGGGCGGGCGCCCGTCACGCGGTCCCGGTCGCGGTCGTGCCCGATGCCACCGCCCCACGCGCCGACGAGCCGGAGGAGGCCCTGCCCGACGGGGAGCTCTGGACGGCCGTCGCCGCACTCCCCGAGAAGCAGCGCCTGTGCGTGGCCTACCACCACGTCGCCGGCCTGCCCCACCCCGAGGTCGCTCGCATCGTCGGCGGCACGCCCGCGGCAGCTCGCCGCGCGGCTGCCGACGGCATCGCGCGGCTCCGGTCCACGTACGCCACCGACGGAAGGGTGAGCGCCCATGTCTGACGACCCGATCCAGCTCCTGACGGAGACCACTCCCCGCGACGAGGAGCGCCTCGCCGCCCTCCATGCCGTTCTCGTCGCCCGCGCGTCGGCGGAGTCAGCCGTCGACGTGACCTACCGCCTCGTCGACTCGCCGGTCGGCCCGCTCCTGCTCGCCGCGACCGAGCTCGGGGTCGTGCGCGTGGCCTTCGAGATCGAGGGCCACGACCGGGTCCTCGAGTCGCTTGCCTCGTCGGTCGGCTCGCGGGTCCTCCGCGGCGGCGACCGCCTGGACCCGCTGGCGCGCGAGCTCGACGACTACTTCGCCGGGCGTCGGTACGGCTTTGACGTGCCGATCGACCTGCGGCTGGCGCGCGGGTTCCGGCTCACCGTGCTGCGGCACCTGAGCGCGATCCCGTACGGCTCGACCGAGAGCTACGGTGAGGTCGCCGTGGCGTCCGGCAGCCCGCGGGCCGTGCGTGCCGTCGGGTCAGCGTGCGCGACGAACCCGCTGCCCATCGTCGTGCCGTGCCACCGCGTCGTTCGTTCGGACGGCTCGCTCGGCGGCTACCTCGGGGGCCTGCCTACCAAGGAGCGGCTTCTCGCCCTCGAGAGCGCCGGCTGAGATGCGACGGGGGCACTCGAGTGGGACGGGGCCGGTTCGGTGATCCGCCTCCAGCGTTCTGCACTGGTGCCATGCTGAGGTCGTGACCGACCCGTCGAAGCACGCGGTCGAGGAGGCCCTGGCCCCCGCCGCGATGGTCAAGATCGTCAACCCGGTGCTGCGCTGGCTCCTGTCGTCGCCGCTGCACGGCATCGCGAGCAAGGGCCTTCTGGTGCTGCACGTGACCGGACGACGTTCCGGCCGCGTCTACGACATCCCCGTCGGCCGGCACGAGCTCGACGGGCAGCTCATGACCTACGGGGGCGGCGCGTGGCGCGCCAACCTGCGCGGTGGCGCCGACCTCGACGTGACGATCGACGGTCGTCGACGCCGCGCGCACGCCGTCCTCGAGGAGGACCCCGACCGTGTCGCGGAGATCTTCGACCGGCTCCTCGAGGAGCTCGGACCCAAGCGCGCCAACCGCGTGGCGCTCAAGGTCAACGTCGATCGGCCTCCGACGCTCGACGAGGTGCGCGCCGGCACGGCCGGCCGCGCCGTCGTGTTGATCACGCTCGTCGACTGATCGCGGCTCCCACCGGCTGGGACGGGGCGCTCGTTCGATGCGCGGGTGGCACGATCGGGACATGCACCCCGGAGACCCCTCGTGAGCTGGCCCGTGCGAGCGACGAGGGTCGTCTACGAGAACCCGTGGATCCGGGTCCGGGAGGACGCGGTGACCCGGCCCGACGGCACCGACGGCACCTACGGGGTCGTCGAGCTGCAACGCCCTGCCGTCTTCGTCGTCGCCCTCACCGACGCCGACGAGGTCGTCCTCGTCACGGTCGACCGGCACACGGTCGGCACCTCCATCGAGGTCCCGGCCGGTGGCACCGACGGGGAGGAACCGCTCGTGGCCGCCCGGCGGGAGCTTGCCGAGGAGACCGGGCTCGTCGCCCGGGACTGGCGCGAGGTCGGCACGATGAACGCCCTCAACGGCGTGTGCCGCGCGCCCGAGGTCGTCTTCCTCGCGACCGGGCTCGCGCCGGCCCAGGCCGCAGGTGACACCGAGGCCCGCACCGAGGAGGGCATCCGCGACGTCCGCCGCGTCCCGGTCCACGAGGTCATCGGTCTCGTTCGGGACGGCGCCATCGCCGACGGCGAGACGATCGCCGCGCTCATGCTCGCGCTCGTCGCCCTCGGGCGGGTCTGCTGACCCCGGGAGCCCGCGACGCCCCGACGACCGGGCCACCCGGCATACGCCATCGAAGCGGATCGAGACCCCAGTGCAACGGTTCGCCGCGCCCCCGTGTCTAGGGGGTGTACGACACTGACAGCCAGAGGATCGGCACCACCGATGACGACCGGGACCGGCGGGAGCACATGAGACGGAGGGACGAGGCGGCGTTCCGCAGCTTCGTGGAGGAGCGGCAGACGATGCTGCGCCGACGCGCCTACCTGCTCTGCGGCAACTGGGCCGACGGCGACGAGCTCGTCCAGGAGGCCCTGGCGCGGGTCTACGTCGCCTGGCCACGCATCGCCACCGGAGCCGAGACCGCCTACACGAGACGCACGATGATGAACCTCTACCTCAACGACCAGCGCAAACGACGCCGCGAGGTCCTCACCGACGAGGCTCCCGAGCCGGCGACGACCGACCACGACCGCGAGCTCGCGATGACCCTCACCGACCTGCTGCGCGACCTCCCGGAGAAGCAGCGTGCCGTCCTCGTCCTCCGCTTCTGGGAGGACCTCACGGTGCCCCAGATCGCCGAGTGCACGGGCGTGGCCGAGGGCACCATCAAGAGCCAGATCTCGCGCGGGCTCGCCGCCCTGCGTGACCGGCTCGCCGAACCACCACTGACCGGGGCGGGAGCGTTTCCATGAGCGACGACACGACGGGCGGACCCGGCACCGCGGCGGAGGAGGGCGAGCTGCAGCTGCGAAAGGCGCTGTCCACGATGAACGACCTCGAACCACCCCGCGACGACCTCTTCGCCCAGCGCGCCCTGATGCGCGGGCGGGCGCGCACCTCGCGCCGACGCTCGACGCTGCTCGGCGCCGCAGCCGCCGTCGTCGTGGTCGGCGCCGTCGGCGGCACCTGGGCGCTCGGCGACCACGGCGGTTCGTCGAGCAGCGCCAGCGCGGGCTCGGCGCCCGAGGCCATGAAGGACGCGACCGGCAGCGCCGGCGCGGACAACGGCGCCCGGTCGTCCCAGACCCTCACCGGCAGCGAGGCGCCCACGGGCGTCAACCTCGTCCCGTCCGCCCCACCCGTTCGCGACACGACCCGGTGGTTCGGCACGCTCTCGACGCCGCAGACCAACGCCTTCACCGCCGTCGAGCCCACCGTGACCGCCCGCTGGCCCGACGTCTTCTCGGGGGCGTATGCCGCCGATGCCACAGGTGCCCATGTGGCCGTCGTCGTCACCCGGCACGACCCCGACCTCGAGGCCTTCGTGGCTGCCGCGATGCCATCACCGACCGATGTGGAGTTCGTCGTCATGAAGCACACCCTCGCTGAGAAGGAGAAGGTCGCCAAGGAGATCGTCGACCAGCGAATGCTCTGGCGCTCCAAGGGGATCGAGATCATCGCCGTCACCCAGGACGCTCGCAGCGACCACGTGCTCGTGATGGCCGACGAGGGCTCCTCGACCGGGCTCATCGCGCAGCAGTACGGCGACATCGTCCGGGTCGTCCCTTCGACCCGGACCCCCCCGGGCAAGTTCCCCGACGGGAGCACGCTGCCGCCCCTGCAGCAGTAGGAGGGCGCGGCGTCGGCCACCGCGGTTAGGCTGCTCGACATGGAGCAGCCGACCCCTCCGCAGGCACCGATCAGCCCGCTCGACGCCCTGCGCCGCATCTGCTTCCTCCTCGAGCGCGGCCGCGAGAGCAGCTACCGCGTCGACGCCTTCCGCAAGACCATCGAGGCGATCACGCTCGTCGGCGACGAGGAGCTGAAGGAGCGCGTCGAGGCCGGAACCCTCAAGCAGATCAAGGGAATCGGCGACTCGAGCGCGGCGATCATCGGACAGGCGGTGCGCGGAGTCCTGCCGGACTACCTCGTCTCGGCGGAGGAGAAGCACGGCGCGCCGCTGACGACCGGGGGCGCCGAGCTCTACGCCGCGCTCCGCGGAGACCTCCACGCGCACTCCAACTGGAGCGACGGGGGCAGCCCGATCGAGGAGATGGTGCTCGCGGCCGTCGAGCTCGGGCAGGAATGGATGGCGCTGACCGACCACTCGCCACGCCTCACCGTCGCCAACGGCCTGAGCCGGGCCCGCCTCACCGACCAGCTGAAGCGTGTCGACGCCATCAACGCGAGCCTCGGCGAGGCGTTCACGCTCCTCAAGGGCATCGAGGTCGACATCCACCTCGACGGCACGCTCGACCAGGACGACGACATGCTCGACGAGCTCGACGTCGTCACCGCCTCGATCCACTCCAAGCTGCGGCAGCCCTCGTTCGAGATGACGCCCCGCATGGTGGCGGCCGTGCGCAACCCGCACACCAACGTCCTCGCACACTGCACGGGCCAGCTCGTGACGGGCAACCGGGGCAAGCGTCCGCCGTCGCAGTTCGACGCCGAGAAGGTCTTCCGCGCCTGCCTCGAGCACGACGTGGCCGTCGAGATCAACTCGCGTCCCGAGCGGTGCGACCCGCCCGACGAGCTCATCGAGCTGGCACGCGACCTCGGCTGCCTCTTCACCATCGACTCCGACGCCCACGCCCCGGGGCAGCTCGACATGAAGTCGCTCGGCTGCGAGCGCGCCGAGCGCCTCGGCATCCCCGCCGAACGCATCGTCACGACATGGCCCGTCGACGAGGTCCGGGCCTGGGCGAAGGGGTGACCGGAGGGGCTCCGGACGGCCGTTCGGAGGCGATTTGGACGGTGCCGGAATCTCCCATATAGTTTCGACGTCCCAACGGATAGGTCGGGCAGGTCCCCATCGTCTAGCGGCCTAGGACTCCGCCCTTTCACGGCGGCAGCACGGGTTCGAATCCCGTTGGGGATACGCAGTACAGTTCGACACGCACCACCCAGTAAGGCCCCGTAGCGCAGTTGGTTAGCGCGCCGCCCTGTCACGGCGGAGGTCGCCGGTTCGAGCCCGGTCGGGGTCGCAAGACACCAGAAGCGCCGCTCTCATCAGAGAGCGGCGCTTCTTGCATGTGGGGTCCTCGTAGGCTGGGGCGCGTGCGGATCGCGGTGCTCGACGACTACCAGGGCGTGGCCCTGTCCAGCGCCGACTGGTCGCGGGTCACCGACCACCCGGCCTCCCCGTGCTCGGTCGAGGTGTTCCGTGACCACGTCAGCGAGGCAGGAGCGCTCGTCGACCGGCTCGCGCCCTACGACGCTGTCGTCGTCATGCGCGAGCGCACGCCGCTGCCGGCCGCGGTCCTCGCCTCCCTCCCCCGGCTGCGGCTCGTCGTGACGACCGGTCGCCGCAACCCGAGCATCGACGTCGCGGCTGCCACCGCGGCCGGCATCACCGTCTGCGGCACCGAGAGCCTGGCGACGGCACCGGCCGAGCTCACCTGGGCCCTCATCCTCGGGCTGGCGCGACAGCTCGTCCCCGAGTCCACGGCCGTGCGCGACGGCGGCTGGCAGACGACCATCGGTCGGGACCTCGCAGGCCACACGCTCGGCCTGCTCGGGCTCGGGCGCATCGGCACGCAGGTCGCCGCGGTGGGACGGGCCTTCGGGATGGAGGTCGTCGCGTGGAGCCGCAGCCTCACGCCGGAACGGGCCGCGCAGACGGGCGTCCGGGCGGCCTCGCTCGACGACGTCCTGTCCGGGTCCGACGTGGTCTCGATCCACCTCGTCCTCGCCGAGGAGACCCGCGGACTCGTCGGCGAGCGCGAACTGGCGCTCATGCGCCCCGACGCGCTGCTCGTCAACACCTCCCGTGGCCCGATCGTCGACGAGAGAGCCCTGCTCGCGGCCCTCCGGCGCGGTCACCTCGGGGGCGTCGGCCTCGACGTCTACGACGAGGAGCCTCTCCCCGTCGACCACCCGCTGCGCACCGCGCCGCGCACGCTCCTGACGCCGCACCTCGGCTACGTGACGCGTGACGTCTATGCGACGTTCTGGGCCGGCGTCGTCGAGGACGTCACCGCATACCTCGAAGGTTCCCCGATCCGAACGCTCTGACCGCGCGGCCCGCGAGCGCGCGGCACCGCTGCGCCCCGGCGACCGAGCCGCGCGCTGTCGCGCAGGACCGGCCCGCGGGCGTATGCCGTCCGGCCGGCCCAGGGCGCCGGTGACCTCAGCGGTGGCCGGCGCGCAGCACGAGCTCGAGCTCGAAGCGGACCTCGGGGTCGTCGAGCGCCTCGCCGAAGAGCTCCTTGAGCTGAGCCACGCGGTAGCCGACGGTCTGCTGGTGGACGAAGAGCTCGGCCGCGATCGGGGCCCGCTGGCCCTGGTGGCGCAGCCAGGACAGGAGGGTCTCGGTGAGGCGCTCGCGCACGGCCGGGCGCAGGCCGTCGAGAGGCGCGAGGCGGGTGCGGGCGAGGTCGTCGGTGGCCAGCGGCTCGGCGAGGACGACGAGCTCGGCGAGGTGGTCCTCGACCCACACGGGGGCGGCGTCCGGCCCGTCCGGCCCGTCCGGCCCGTCCGGCCCGGGCGCGACGCCGTGGGCTCCCGCCGACGTGGCGAGGTGCAGCGACTCACCTGCCTGCTGCCACGGGCGCGCCGGCCCGACGATGGCCCGCCGCCCACGCAGGGCGCGCTCGAGGTCGCGACGACGCGCCTTGCGGCTGACGAACGGGAAGACGATGAGGACGTCCGTGCCCCGCTCGGCGACGAGGCCGTCGGGACCGAGCGCGCCGCGCAGCCCGTCGACGTGCGGGAAGGGCACGAGGGCGACGACGACGACCTCGGGCAGGGTCCAGCCGACGGCCGCCGCGAGACGCGCCACGCCGCCGTCGCTCGAGTCGCCGCGCAGGATCATCTCGAGCAGCTCGCCGCGCAGCCGCAGCTGCTCGCCGGCGCGTTCGGACTGCTCCTGGGCGTAGCCCTGCGCGCTGGCCGCGGACAGCTCGTCGATGTAGGCGAAGAGCGACTCCCCGAGCGAGAGGAGCACGTCGGGCGCCAGCTGCGACACGTCGACGGTGCGCGAGATCGCCCGGAAGGTGACCCGCGCGCCGTAGCGGTAGGCGGCGAGGAGGGACTCGAGGCTCCGCCCGGAGCGCACCTCCCCCCGACCGAGGTTCTCGTAGACCCACTTGCCGTCCTCGGACAGCGCCGGCAGGCGGGTGCCCGGCAGGTCGAGGAAACGGTTGAGCGCGACCGTGACTCCGCGGCGGACGCCCTGCCCGAAGCGGCCCTCCATGGGCATGGCGTAGACGGGGACGTCGCGCGGGATGCCCTCGATGATCGCCTCGACGATGTCGGTCACGACGGGACGCAGCACGGTCGTCACTTCGGCGGGCAGAGACAACCACGGCGGATCGGACGTGGCGTGCGCCACTTGGACCTCCTGCCTTTTGTCGTCACGCAACAGTTTCCTCTCGCAAAGAGTACGCGCCACCCCAAGATCCGGAGGCCCTGGGACGAGGACGATGGGACCATGGCCCAGATCAGAGCTCTCCGGCGTGTGGCGTCGCTCTTGACGACCCCTCTCGCCCCCGAGGACATCATCAATCTGGTCAACCCGCTGGCCTCGGCCCGGCAGCTGCGCGGGGTCGTCACGAAGGTGGTCCGTGAGACCCCCGACTCGACGACCATCCACTTCCGGCCCGGCCGCGGCTGGAACCCCCACGCCGCCGGCCAGTGGGCCCGCATCGGCGTCGAGATCGACGGCGTGCGCCAGTGGCGCAGCTACTCGCTGTCGGCCGCCGTCGGCCACGACCCCGCCATCACCGTCACCGCGATCGGCTTCGTCTCGACGGCCCTGGCCCGCAGCACCAAGGTCGGCGACATCCTCTTCCTCGACACCCCGCAGGGCGACTTCGTGCTCCCCGAGCACCCCCGCCCGCTCCTCATGCTGACGGCCGGCAGCGGCCTGACGCCCGTCATGTCGATGATCCGCACGCTCGTGCCCCGCCGACCCGACGCCGACGTCGTCCTCGTCCACTCGGCGCGCACCCGCGACGACGCGCTCTTCCACGACGAGCTGCTCGAGCTCGCCGACCAGTTCCCCGGCCTCACGGTCCGTCACTGGTTCACGCGCGAGGAGGGCGGCCGCCGGCTCGACCTGTCGGACGTCACCGACCTCGAGACGCTCTGTCCCGACTGGCGCGAGCGGGCGGCATACGCCTGCGGACCCACCGACTTCCTCGACGCGGCCACCGAGCTGTGGGAGCGCGACGGCGACGACGCGACGCACGCAGGTCTCACGATCGAGCGCTTCGCGCCCGTCCTGCTCGAGGGCTCCGGCGGCGAGGGCGGACTGCTGACGTTCGAGAAGTCCGACAAGGAGGTGGAGGCGGGCGGCGACGTCCCCCTCCTCGAAGCCGGCGAGGACTGCGGCGTCGTCATGCCGAGCGGATGCCGCATGGGCATCTGCCGCAGCTGCCTCGTCCCGCTCGTCGCGGGCAAGGTCCGCGACCTGCGCACCGGCGAGGTCCACGGCGACGAGGGCGAGCTCATCCAGACCTGTGTCAACGCGGCCGCCGGACCCGTCCACCTGGACATCTGAGAAGGGAACCACCATGACAGCCACCACGAACCGACCGACGACGACGCCTCTCGAGGCCGCCGCCACCGGTGTCGCCGAGGGCACTGCCCCGACGACCCGGAACCGGAAGCCGGTCCTCGCAGCGTCCGGCGGCCCGGCCAAGCGGCCGAGCGCCGCCGCGCACCTCAGCGATGCCGACGTCGAGCAGCTCGGCACGGAGCTCGACGCCCTGCGCGACCGCGTCATCGCGTCGCGCGGTGCTGCCGACGCGGCCTACATCCGCCGCGTCATCCGCGTCCAGCGCACCCTGGAGGTCGCCGGGCGCGCGACGCTGCTCTTCTCGAAGAAGCGGACGGCGTTCGTCGCCGGCACCGCGATGCTGAGCGTCGCGAAGATCCTCGAGAACATGGAGATCGGCCACAACGTCCTGCACGGCCAGTGGGACTGGATGCGCGACCCCGACATCCACTCCACGACGTGGGAGTGGGACTTCGTCACCCCGGCGGCGGCCTGGAAGCACACGCACAACGACCTGCACCACACGTGGACCAACGTGCTGGGCAAGGACAAGGACGTCGGCTACTCCATCCTGCGCATGGACGAGGGCCAGCCCTGGCACCCGGGCAACCTCGGCAACCCGCTCTACAACATGATCCTCGCGCCCTTCTTCGAGTGGGGCATCGCGATCTACGACCTCGAGCTCGAGGCCGTCAAGGACGGCGAGAAGTCCAAGGATGACCTCAAGAAGGACCTCAAGGCCATGGGCCGCAAGGTCGTTCGCCAGTTCACGAAGGACTACGCGGCGACCCCGCTCGCCGCCGTCCCCTTCGGGTCGGGCAAGCAGGCGCTCATCGGCACCTTCACGGCCAACGCCATCCGCAACGTCTGGGCGCACTCGGTCATCTTCTGCGGCCACTTCCCCGACGGCGTCGACACGTTCACCGAGGAGGAGATCGAGGGCGAGACCCGCGGCGACTGGTACATCCGACAGATGCTCGGCTCGGCCAACATCTCGGGCAGCAAGCTCATGCACCTCATGACCGGCAACCTCAGCCACCAGATCGAGCACCACTGCTTCCCCGACCTGCCGAGCAACCGCTACCACGAGGTCGCCGTCGAGGTGCGCGAGATCTGCGAGCGCTACGGCCTGCCCTACACGACCGGCCCGCTGCCCAAGCAGGTCTACCAGGCGTGGGCCAAGGTCTTCCGCCTCGCCCTGCCGAACCGGCCGCGACCGCTGCCCAAGAACGCCGCCCGCGCCGTCAACGCCCCGGTCCCGCCGCGGCCTTCCGCCCTGCCGATGGTGGCCGGTGTCGGCTGAGGCGGCCATGTCGTCTGCACGACCGGTGCCGACGGCCGCCTTCTTCGACCTCGACCGCACCCTGATCAGAGGCTCCGCCAACTACCCGCTGGCGATCGCGGCCTTCCGTGGCGGTCACGTGCCCTGGAAGGACCTCGTCAAGGACACCGTCAACGCGATCTCCTTCCACCGCAGGGGATCCACCGACGAGGGCTCCGAGGCCCTGCGCGAGCGCATCCTCCGGGCGGTGGCCGGCATCCCGCAGTCCGACATCATCCACCTCACCGACGCCATCACGCCGGGCATCGTGCGCAAGGCCATCCCGGCCTCGATGGGCCTGCTCGCCGAGGCGCGCGCCACCGGCCACGACCGCATCGTCGTGTCGGCCTCCCCCATCGAGCTCGTCAGTCGCATCGCGGCCGCGCTCGGGCTCGAGGGCGCCGTCGCCACGCGCAGCGAGCTCGACGAGGAGGGTCGCTACACCGGGCACCTCACCGGCGAGTTCTGTTACGGCGCAGGCAAGGTCATCGAGATCGAGAAGCTGGCCGCCGAGCGCGGCTACGACCTCGCGCGGTCCGTTGCCTACAGCGACTCGGTCAGCGACCTGCCGATGATGGAGCGCGTCGGCGAGGCCGTCGCGGTCAACCCCGATCGTGAGCTGCGAGAGCTCGCCCGTGAGCGCGGCTGGCGCATCGTCGAGGTCGGCCGCAAGCGCCACTGATCGTGTATGCCGTCGCCTCCCGAGCGGTGACCGCGTGAAGATCCGCGCTTCGGTGGGGTGATCACCGCACTGGACGGCGGCTCATGCGGCAGGTCCCGCGCCGAACGTCCGCCGCTGACACGGGGCGCCGTCGGGCGCCGTCGGGCGCCGTCGGGCGCCGTCGGGCGCCGTCGGGCGCCGTCGTCACCAGGAGGTGTGGAGCGGGCGCCCCTCGGCGAACCCGGCCGTGCTCTGGAGCCCGACGACGGCCCGCTCGTGGAACTCCTCGAGCGTGCGCGCACCGGCATACGTGCAGCTGCTGCGCAGCCCGGCGACGATCTCGTCGATGACGTCCTCGACGGAGGGGCGTGCGGGGTCGATGTACATCCGGGCCGTGCTGATGCCCTCCTCGAAGAGGGACTTGCGGGCGCGGTCGTAGTCCGTGTCGGTCGCGGTGCGGTTGCGCACGGCCCGGCTGCTCGCCATGCCGAACGACTCCTTGTACTGGCGCCCGTCGTTGTCGGTGTAGAGGTCCCCGGGCGACTCGAGCGTGCCTGCGAACCACGAACCGATCATGACGTTGGACGCGCCTGCCGCGAGCGCGAGGGCGACGTCGCGCGGGTGCCGCACTCCACCGTCAGCCCAGACGTGCTTGCCGAGCTCCCTTGCGGCCGCGGCACATTCGAGCACGGCCGAGAACTGTGGCCGACCGACCGCAGTCATCATCCGGGTCGTGCACATCGCCCCCGGGCCCACCCCGACCTTGACGACGTCGGCACCGGCCTCGATCAGCTCACGCGTGCCGGCAGCAGACACGACGTTGCCGGCGACGACCGGCACTTGCGGGTCGAGCGCGCGCACCGCACGCAACGCGTCGATCATCTTGTCCTGGTGCCCGTGGGCGGTGTCGATGACGAGGACGTCGGCGCCGGTGTCGAGCACCTCGGCGGCCTTGGCCGCGACGTCTCCGTTGATGCCGACCGCGGCGGCCACGCGCAGGCGCTGCCTGGCGTCGACGGCCGGCTGGTAGAGACCGGCTCGGATCGCACCACCCCGGGTCAGGATGCCGACGAGCTCGCCGTGCTCGGAGACGACGGGGGCGACCTTGCGCCGCGCAGCCGAGAGCCGCTCGAAGGCCTCCTGCGGGTCGATGGAGTCGGGCAGCACGACCATGTCCTCGTGCATGACGTCGTGCACCTGTGTGTAGCGGTCGACGCCGGTCAGGTCCTTCTCGGTGACGATGCCCACGGGCTTCGGACCGTCGACGACGACTGCGGCACCGTGGGCCCGCTTGCCGATGAGGACGAGCGCCTCCCCGGCGGTCATGTGCCGCTCGAGGGTGATCGCCGTGTCGTGGACGAGGTGGCGCTGCTTGACCCAGCCGACGACGTCGCGGACCACCTCGACGGGGATGTCCTGCGGGATGACGGCGATGCCGCCACGTCGGGCGACGGTCTCGGCCATGCGCCGACCGGCGATGGCGGTCATGTTGGCGACGACGAGCGGGATCGTCGTGCCCGAGCCGTCGACCGACGACAGGTCGACGTCGAGGCGGCTCGTGACCGACGAGCGGCTGGGCACCATGAAGACGTCGTCGTAGGTGAGGTCGAGCTGGGGCTGGAGACCGTTGAGGAACTGCACGGGAACCCATGGTAGGCGGTTCCGGGGCGAGCAGCGGTCAGCACCCGGCCCTGACGGGGCCCCGAGGTCAGGGTCCTCCCCCACCTGACCCTGAAGTGGACCACCAACCTGGCCCCAACCCCTGTTCGCGCGGCCGTCGGCGGCCCTAGCGTTGATGGGGCCGCGACTGCGCGGCAGACTCCGGTAGGGGGCAAATGCCATGAATGACAACAGGATCGGCGATGTCGGGCGGCTTGCGCGAATCCCGTCCTCCCGGGTGACGAAGTGGCTCGTCGTCGGCTTCTGGATCGTCGTGGTCGCCTTCCTCGCCGGCCCGTCGTCGAAGCTGCAGTCGGTCCTCAACAACGAGGCCGCGTCCTGGCTTCCCGCGGACGCCCAGTCGACCCAGGTCGTCGACCAGATCTCGGCGTTCCAGAGCACCAACGAGTTCCCCGCCGTCATCGTCTACGAGCGGCCGAGCGGCGTCACGCCGGCCGACCTCGCCGCCGTGACCGCGCAGGTCGCGCGCTTCAACGCCCTCGAGCCGGTCAAGCGCGACTCGGTCGGCCCGATCCCGTCCGCCGACGGCCAGGCGCTCCAGGTCATCGTCCCGGTCGACGCCGGGGAAGCCGGCTGGGACTCCCTCAGCACCACGGCGACGCAGATGCGCGACATCGCCGCCAACGGGCCCGCTGGTCTCTCGATGCACGTCACCGGGCCGGTCGGCTACGGCGCGGACTCGTCGGAGGCGTTCTCCGGCATCGACGGCAAGCTGCTCTACAGCGCGATGGCCGTCGTGATCCTCATCCTGCTCATCACCTACCGAAGCCCGATCCTCTGGCTCCTTCCCGTCGTCTCGGCGGGCACCGCCCTGTTCGTCGCGCAGGGCGTCATCTACTTCCTCGCCGATGGCGACACCCTCACGGTCAACGCACAGAGCTCCGGCATCCTCACGGTCATCGTCTTCGGCGCCGGTACCGACTACGCGCTGCTCCTCGTGGCGCGCTACCGCGAGGAGCTGCGCCGTCACGCCGACCGGCACGAGGCCATGGCGGTTGCCCTGCACCGCGCCGGCCCGGCGATCCTCGCCTCGGGTGCCACGGTCGTCGCCGGCATGCTCTGCCTCCTCTTCGCGTCGATGAGCTCGACGAAGGGACTGGGCCCCGTCGCCGCGATCGGCATCGCCGTCGCCCTGCTCGTCATGCTGACGCTGCTGCCGGCCCTGCTCGTCGTCCTGGGCCGCTGGGTCTTCTGGCCCGTCCGCCCGACCCCGGGCTCCGTCGACGGCACCCGCGACGGGGTCTGGGCCCGCATCGGCGCCCGGATCGCCCGGGCACCGCGACGCACCTGGGTGGTGACGTCGCTCCTGCTCGCGATCGCGTCGCTCGGGGTGCTCCAGCTCAACGCGGTCGGGCTGCAGAACAAGGACTCCTACTACACGACGCCGCCGTCGGTGATCGGCGAGCAGATCGTCGCGAAGCACTTCCCTGCCGGCGGGGGGTCCCCGGTCCTCGTCCTCGCGAACGAGGCCGCCGCCGCCCGGGTGCGGTCGTCGCTCGAGGCGGTCGACGGCGTCGACACGGTCGCCGACCCGGTGACTCGGGACGGCCGGTCGCTCATCCAGGCCACCCTCGCCTCGGCCCCGGACTCCGACGCGGCGACCGCGACGCTCGACCGGATCAGGACGGCCATCGCGGCCGTGCCGGGTGCGAACGCCATCGCGGGTGGCGACACGGCGACCCGCGTCGACACGCTCCGGGCCAGCTCCGACGACAACGAGCGGATCATCCCCGTCATCCTCGGCGTCGTCCTGCTCATCCTCGTGCTCCTGCTACGCGCCCTCACCGCACCGATCGTCCTCATCGGGACGGTCCTGCTCTCCTTCGGAGCGGCAATCGGCCTGTCCGCGTTGGTCTTCCGGCACGTGCTGGGGTTCGCCGGCGCCGACTCCTCGTTCCCACTCTTCGTCTTCGTCTTCCTCGTCGCCCTCGGCATCGACTACAACATCTTCCTCATGACCCGTGTCCACGAGGAGGCGAAGAAGGTCGGGACGTGGCGCGGGTCGCTCGTGGGGCTCGCTGCGACGGGCGGGGTCATCACGTCGGCGGGGCTCGTGCTGGCCGGCACCTTCGCGGTGCTCGCGACGATGCCGATCGTCGCGTTCGCCGAGATCGGCTTCGCCGTGGCACTCGGCGTCCTGCTCGACACGCTGATCGTCCGCTCGGTCCTCGTCACCGCCCTCAACCTCGACATCGGGGCACGGATGTGGTGGCCGAGCCGGCTCGCCCGCACCGATGCCGCGACCACCGCAGCAGCCGAGCGTCCCGAGCCCGCCGCCGAACCGGCTCTTCAGGGTTGAGAGGTCGTCGCCAGCTGGATGTCGGGTGGCGCGTCGGGCACGGGGCAGCGACGCGCAGGCGCAGCCGGGGGCCCGATCCGGTGCCACCCGCTCGGCGACACCTGCAGCTCGCCACTCTCGTCCAACGGGACGTCACCGTCGGACAACCAGTCGAACAGCGGTCCGGGCTGGTCGTTCTCGTCCGCGACGAAGCCGTCCACCGACACCGAGCCGTACATGACCACCGTGCCCACGGCGCTCTCCTCTGCTTCGGGGTGCCCCAAATCATCCATCCTGGGCTGTCGCTCGTGCAGGAGTCAACCGGCCCGCAGCGGCCCACGAGGGCAACCACACGGCATACGCCCGTTCGGCTGTGCGCGAGCGCGCGCGGGAGGACGATGGACGGTGGACGCGACTGCGCCCCGGACCGATTGGGGGAACGCCATGACGGATGCACCGCACGTGTGCTTCGACCGGATCCTTCCCAAGGACCTGATGCGCCCTCACCGGCGCGAGCGCGGCCCGGACGGCGCGGACCGCGCGATCTCGCCCATCGGCAAGGCGTGGATGAACGGCACGACGCTCACCGTCCGCTTCCTCGAGGGCACGCCCGCGCAGCAGGCGAAGGCGCGCGAGCAGGCCGCGTGGTGGCAGGCCGCGTGCAACATCTCCTTCGACTTCGGTGACCACCCGAACGCCGACCTCCGGGTGTCCTTCGACCCGAATGACGGCGCGTGGTCCTACGTCGGCACCGACAACAAGGGCATCCCGAGCAACGAGGCGACGATGAACCTCGGCTTCCTCGACGGTGGCACGGCTGGACACGAGTTCGGCCACGCCATCGGGCTCGCCCACGAGCACTCGAACCCGCAGGGCGGCATCCGGTGGAACGAGCCGGTCGTCATCGCGGCCCTCGCGGGCCCGCCGAACCGCTGGGACGAGGCGAAGGTGCGCCACAACGTCTTCATGAAGTACGCCCTCGACCAGATCAAGGGGACGCAGTTCGACCCCGACTCGATCATGCTCTACGCGTTCCCGGCGACGTGGACCCTCAACGGTGTCGCGACGCACGCGAACGACGTCCTGTCGTCTCTCGACAAGGCCTTCGTCGCGGGAGCAGCCATGTATCCCAAGGGTGCTCCCGTCGTCACCGACGCCGCGACGCTGACGGTCGACGGCCCGAAGGTCGAGGGCTCGATCGGCGCCGCAGGCGAGGAGGACCTCTACGCCTTCGACGTCGCGAGCGACGGCCTCTACGAGGTGACGACCCGCGGATCGACCGACGTCTACCTCTCGCTCTTCGGACCGACCAGCGACACCGACCTCGTCGGCGAGGACGACGACAGCGGCTACGGGGTCAACGCGCGCGTGCGTGCCGGGCTGACCCCCGGCCGCTACGTGGCCCAGGTGCGCCACTACCGGCCGAGCGGGACCGGCGCCTACTCGATCCGGGTCCGCCGGCGCTGAGCCGGCTCGCGCCACTCCGCCACTACGGCCCCTTCGGGCCAGGCCACGCCCCTCCACCGAGGCCGTATGCCGTCCGCACGCCGCCCAGCGGCATACGTCCTCGCGCTCTGCCCCAGGCGTAAGGCGTTGACGATCGTTGGTAATCGAGTAATCCTGATTACATGATTACTAATGAAGCACTGGAGCGGGTGCGCGGCTGGTTCGTCGGCCGCCTGCCCGAGGAGTGGCGCAGCACGCCGCCCGAGATCACCGTCGACCGCGAGGAGATCACCGTCGTCCTCACCGTCACCGACGTCGACCTGCCCGACGGGTCGAGCGATGCCGAGCGTGACGAGGCCCGCGCCGGGCGCGCCAAGGCGTTCCGCGAGGACACCCGCGGTCGTCGTATCGAGATCGCCCGAGAGGCCGAGCACCGCTTCGAGCGCAAGGTGTCGTGGGCCGTCCGCGTCGGCGACCGCACGGAGCTGTTCACCCACGTCGCCGCGCCGGCGATGACCCGGCTGCGTCAGCCGGAGCGACGCGTCCTCGACACGCTCGTCGACGCCGGCGTCGCCAGGTCCCGCGCCGAGGCGCTGGCTTGGTGCGTCAAGCTCGTCGCGCAGCACGAGAGCGACTGGCTCGGCGAGCTGCGCGAGGCGATGTCGCACGTCGCGGACGTGCGCACGAAGGGTCCGGGGGCCTGATCAGCCCTGCTGGTCGGTGCCGCGCTTGACGGCGGAGATCTCGAACTCGAGCGAGATCTTCTCGGAGACGAGGACGCCGCCGGCGTCGAGCGGCATGTTCCACTCGAGGCCGAAGTCGCGACGGTTGATCCGGCGCGAGCCCTCGAAGCCGGCCCGCAGGGCACCCATGGCGTCGGTCTGCACGCCGATGAGCTCGATCGGGATCGTGACGGACTTGGTGACGTCGCGGATCGTCAGGTTGCCGGAGACCATGTAGGCGTTCTCCTCGACCTCCTCGATCTGCGTGCTCTCGAAGCGGATGTCGGGCCACTTCTCGACGTCGAAGAAGTCGGCGCTGCGCAGGTGGTCGTCCCGCTGCTGGTTGCGGGTGTCGACGCTCGAGGCCTTGAGGACGACCTCGGCGTAGGACTTGGCCATGTCGTCGAGGTCGGCGTAGAGGCGGCCGGTCACGTCGTTGAAGGAGCCGCGCACCGTCGTCACCATCGCGTGCCGGGCCGAGAAGCCGATACGGGTGTGGGCCGGGTCGAAGTCCCAGTCCCCGCTCAAGGCGGATCCGTGGTCGGTCATGGTCTCTCCCCTGCGGGTCGATGGATGAGTCGCGGCATCTTCTCACGACCCAGGGTGCTTGAAGCTTTCACTGTCGCCTCGTTCGTTGGCACGTGCGGTGCACGGAGTCCCGGCCCACAGCCCCCGCCGGCCGTCCTCTCCATCCCCCCGACGATCCCGCACACGTGCGCGATGCGCCGGCCGCGGGCGGTTTGCCTGATGCCCCGAGGGGTCGGCTATAGTTCCACTCGTTGTCGCGGCCAGGTAGCTCAGTTGGTACGAGCGTCCGACTGAAAATCGGAAGGTCGGCGGTTCGACCCCGCCCCTGGCCACCACCCGAAACCGCAGGTCAGAAGCCTCTGACCTGCGGTTTCGTCGTTCTTTGGTGGCCGCACTCCCTCGTCTGTTGCCGCCGCCGAGTGACCGTCATGACCGCGACACGCCGCTGTCGGCCGGAGTTATCGCCGGAGTTATCGCACGAGTTGTCGCACGAGTTGTCGCACGAGTTGTCGCACGACATCTCGACGTCAAGACAAGATGAACCGCAGTGGTCTCCGACCACCGTCTCCGCTGTTCAGAGGCGGCACAGCCGCTCGGCGAGGCCGCGGCCGCTCCCTCGATGGCCACGGCATTCGGACTGGATCTGCCTGGCCGTTGAGGGGAGGCTTGTCGAGGTCCGAACACGCCGGCCATGCGCGGCATCGACAGGGCCCGTGGGACAGCTCAGACCAGACGTTGGGTCCACCGAAGCGCCCCGGCGGCCGCGAGGGCTGCGGCCAGGAGGGCGATGCCTGCGAAAGCTGCGGTCAGGTCCCGGGTCTGCACGGTGTAGGCGATGTCCCGGCCGATCTGGGCGTAGATCGAGCCGAGCTCGTCAGAGTTCTGCGCTGAGAAGGACCGCCCGCCGCTCTCCTGCGCGATGCGAGCCATGGACTGGGGGTCGTACGGGACGGGCACGTCCTGGCCTTGTACGCTCACCACGCCGGACGACGTACCGAAGGCGATCGTGTCGACCGGCACCCCCCGCGCCTGTGCGTCCTGCGCCGCCGCGTCGGCGGC
The DNA here is from genome assembly GCF_024519435.1 of Terrabacter sp. Ter38. Taxonomy (GTDB): domain Bacteria; phylum Actinomycetota; class Actinomycetes; order Actinomycetales; family Dermatophilaceae; genus Terrabacter. The sequence goes on along the minus strand of NZ_JALJRZ010000013.1, from coordinate 8,719 downwards.
CTCCGATGGAGACAGCTGACCGTCGCCGATCGTCGGTGAGCCGTCGCTCATCAACACGATCGCCGCCGGCGCCGGCTTCCCGTTGGTGCCGCTGGGCACGGCCGCGATTGCAGCGAGCGACTCGCGCAGCCCGGGCGCCGTGGCGGTGCCACTGCCCACGGACAACGACTCGATCGACGCGATGAGCTGTGCTCGGTCGGTGGTGGGCGGCACGAGCAGCCGAGCGGTGCTGTCGAAGCTGACCAGGCCGACCTGGATCCCTGGCGGTAGGTCCTGGACGAACGTGGTCGCCTGGGCCTGCGCCGCATCCAGCCGGCTCGGTGCGACATCGGTCGAGGTCATGGACGCCGAGGTGTCGAGGGTGAGCATGATCGTCGCGCGGTCCTTGGGCGTGCGCATCGCCATGGCCGGCTGGGCGAACGCAAGGGTGAGCACCACGAGGGTGAGGAGCATGGCCGCCGCTGGGAGGTGCCGTTTCCATCCCTGTCGGCGTGGTGCAACCGAGTCGAGCAGGTCCACGCTGGTGAACCGCAACACCTGGACGTGGCGGCGTCGCTGGACGAGCACGTACGCGACGAGCAGAGCGACGGGCACGGCCAGGAGCAGCAACCGCCAGGCGGACAGGAAGGTCATGGGGTCGCCGCCGAGCCGAACCGTGCGAGCACCTCGTCGGACGGGCGGGCGCGCTTGGCCCGGTGCAGCTCTGCGGCGAACCGGACCGTGTCGGTCAGCCAGTCCCGGTCGGTGGACAGGTGCAGATATGCCGCGCCCGAGCCGTCGATCCGGGACCTGATGTCACGATGGCGCTCGGCCGCAGCCGCTGCGTACCTGGCGCGAAGCCCAGGTGAGGACGACTGGATGTAGCGCTGCCGACCGCTCTCCGTGTCCACCACCGCCAGCACGCCGACCGCCGGGAGAGCCAGCTCGCGCGGATCGGTCACGTGGACGGCCACCACGTCGTGGTGACGGACCACGCGGCGCAGCGCGCTCGCCCAGCCGTCGTCGTCGAGGAAGTCCGAGATGACCACGACCTGGCAGCGACGCGGCTGCACGAGGGGCAGCCGCCGCAGTGCCGCGGCCAGGGTGGCGCCGCCGCCGGGCGCGCTCTCCCGACGTGCGGAGTCGTGGACGGCAGCGAGCGCCGCCAGGAACGCGCTCCGCCCGCGTCGCGCGGGGATGTGGCCCAGACGGTCGGCGCCGGCGACCAGGACGCCGAACCTGTTGCCGCCACGCAAGGTCAGCATCCCGAATGCCGCGGCCGCGCCGAGGGCGACGTCGCGCTTCTCGCATGCTGCTGTCCCGAAGTCGAGGCTGGCCGATCGGTCCGCGACGACCCACGTCTCGAGCTCGCGGTCGGCCTCTGTCTGCCGCACCCACACCTGCCCCGAGCGTGCCGTCAGGTTCCAGTCCACGAGCCTCGCATCGTCCCCGGGTGCATACAGTCGCGCCCCGGCCCTCTCGCTGCCCGGGCCATAGGCGAAGCTCGCGTGGTCGCCGGTGTCGCGGCCGTCGAGCCGGCGCGTGATGGCCAGCTCGAGGCGCCGCAGGACCTGCGCCCTGGCCGCCGCGTCGGGTGCGGCCATCGACAGCAGTGGGGCGCTCATCCGGTCGCCTCCATCGGGAGCGTCACGTCGAAGTTCGGGTAGACCGCCTGCTGCGGGGAGATGCTCGGCGCGGGCACGCAACGCAGCAGTCTCTCGACCACGGCCTCGGGGTGCACACCCTCCGCGAGCGCGTCGTAGGTGAGCGTGATCCGGTGACGCAGGACATCCGGCGCGATGTCGTACACGTCCTGTGGGACCACGTACCGGCGGCCACGGAGCAGGGCGAGGGCCCGAGCCGAGATCAGCAGGCCCAGCGTGCCGCGGGGACTCGCACCGAGGGCGATGAGCCGCGACAGGTCCTCCTGGCCCCAGCGGGCGGGCTCGCGGGTCGTCATGACGAGGCGGACGGCGTAGTCCTGCACGGCGTGGTGCACGAAGACGTCACGGACGATGCCCTGAAGCTCGACGAGCTGTCCGCTCCTCAGCACCTGCTCGGCTCGGGGCGGCGGACCGGACATTCGGTGCGCGATCGCGACCTCCTCCTCGTAGGTCGGGTGAGTGACCATGACGTGCATGAGGAAACGGTCGCGCTGGGCCTCCGGCAGGGCGTACACGCCCTCGGACTCGATCGGGTTCTGCGTGGCGAGGACGAGGAAGGGCCTCGGGAGGGGCCGGGTCTGGCCGGCGATCGTCACGTGCCGCTCGGCCATCGCCTCGAGCAGGGCGGACTGCACCTTGGCGGGTGCACGGTTGATCTCGTCCGCGAGCACGACGTTCGCGAAGAGCGGGCCCCACTCGATCGCGAAGTCCTCCTGCGACGGCCGCCAGGTCCGGGTCCCGACGAGGTCGGCGGGCACCAGGTCCGGAGTGAACTGGAGCCGGGTGAAGTCGCCGCCCACCGCCTGCGCCATGGTCGACACCGTCAGCGTCTTGGCCAGACCGGGGAAGCCCTCGATGAGGCAGTGGCCGTCGGCGAGGAGGCACACCATGACCCGCTCGATGAGGCGGTCCTGGCCCACGATGACCTTCTTGACCTGGAAGAGCGCGTCGGCGAGCACGGCCGCATGGTCGGCGGCGGGGATGGTTGCGGGTGTCGGTTCCGGGGACTGGAAAGACTGGGTCACTGGGGTGTCCTCTCGTGCGTGGGGTGGGTCATCCGACCGGGCCGGTGCCCAAGCCGATCGAGGCGGTGTGGTTCTGGCCGGCTGCGTCTGTCCATGAGACCGACACGGTGTCGCCAGGGCGGTGCGCGGACACGGCGGCGTGCAGTTCGCCGGTGGATGTCACCGTTCGGCCGCCCACGGCGGTGATGACGTCTCCTCGTCGGATGCCTGCCTGTGCTGCAGGAGACCCGGGCACGACAGCCCCCACCGGCACACCTGGCCGTGACGAGCCGTTCCGACCGCCGGGAGTGACCTGTATGCCCAGGTACCCGGTTGCACCGATGTGGACGGTCTCCGACCCCTTCCCCTCGATGATCTGCTGGGCTATGGAGCGCGCCTGGTCGATCGGGATGGCAAAGCCGTCGGTCGCCGCGCTGACGTCCGTCGATGCAGCGGCGGCGGATCCCGCGGTGACGACACCGACGACCTTGCTCGCGGCGTCGACCAACGCGCCGCCGGAGTCCCCCGGTTGGATTGCTGCCTCGAACTGGATCAGGTCCGTGAGCGTGTGGTCCGAGCCGTCCGTCTCGTCCCGCACGGTGATCGGCTGACCGACCGCACTGACGGTTCCGGCGACCGAGCTGGGCGTCCCACCGGCCCCACCGGCGTTTCCGACGGCGACGACGGCATCGCCCACGTGCACGGTCGATGACGAGCCCAGCGGCGCAACCGTCAGCCCCGACGCACCCTTCAGACGCAAGACCGCAACGTCGTGCGTGCTGTCGTAGCCGAGCACGGTCGCGTCGTACGTCTGCCCATTACCTGCGTCGGTCGCCCTGATGGCTGTGGCGCCGGCCACGACGTGATGGTTGGTGAGCACCAGACCGTCGGCGGAAAGCACGATTCCCGTACCGGCGCCCTGCGAGCCGTCGGACCCGATGCTCGTGTTGACGTCGACGAGGCCTTTGGACACCGCTGCAGCGGCCGCCTCCTGCTGCGGTGTCAGCGTCTCGGGCTGCTGAGCCGCGTTCGGCGGCGACCCCGGCACGACCCCGGGGGGCGAGGCCGGCGCGGACCTCTGCGGAGCGCTCGGGGTGGGCTGTGACGGTGAGCTCGAAGGCGTGGGCGCAGGGGGCAGGACGACGGTCGCGGACGGCGTCGGCGGTGCCGCCGAGGTGTCACCCCCGGACCGCAGCGTGCCGGCCAGCGCTGCGCCGCCGGCCAGCAGAGCCACCAAGAGAACGACCGCGATCACGAGCAGCCCTCGGCGGGGCTGCCGCTGCAGCGGGGGCGGCGGTGGCGGAGGCCCGGGGGGCATCACGGCTGTCGATGGGGCGTAGCCACCAACCGTCTCGGGACGGGCCCACAACGTGGAGGTCCACGGGTCCGGCGCGCCCGATGACGACCCGGACGTCGAGCCGCCACTCTGACCTGCATCGCCTTGGACCGACATGTGGCACCCTCACCGTGATCAGGCCGGCCACAGCGGCCGGTGGCACAGTGTGGAGTCACGAAACTGTCAGCAGGTCCCGCATGCGCTGTGAGATCGATGTGGGTCCACGAACGGCGACACCAACCGGTGGAGTCGTTCTTCGAATGACAGGACGACGGACGGGATCCACGGGTCACAGCTGACGACGGTCGTGCCTGCGGCTCACGGTCGTGGCCGACCTCGTTCGGCCAGGTGGGTGAGGCCCGGCGACCTGTCCTTCCGAGGGGCAAGCGGTCGCCATGGAGAACCGCGAAATCCTCATGCCCGAGTGCAACTTGCGTAGTGTCGGTCGCACGCTCTGTTCGTGCCATGAATGGCGCAGGACCACCGGACGGGCGCCTCCTGCCACCGCTCGAGATAGAGGACACACCGCCGTGACCAGCGTGCTGCATGTCGCCCCCGCCGGCTCCGACCAGGCGGACGGGTCTGAGTCCCGTCCCTTCCGCACGATCGGACGCGCCGCAGAGCTGGCGCGGCCCGGCGACCGGGTCGTCGTCCACGAGGGCGAGTACCGCGAGTGGGTCGCGCCACCTCGGGGGGGGCTGAGCGACGCGCGTCGCATCACCTACGAGGCGGCGCCGGGCGAGCACGTCGTCCTCAAGGGCTCCGAGCGGGTGACCGACTGGCAGCAGGTGGGCGGTGGGGTCTGGACGGTGCGCGTGCCCAACGAGCTGTTCGGCTCCTTCAACCCCTTCGCGGAGGAAGTCGTCGGCGACTGGGTGGTCCGCCCCATCGAGGCCGGTCAGCGCAAGCACCTCGGTGACGTGTACCTCGACGGCCGCAGCTTCTACGAGGTGGGCAGCCCCGATGAGGTGTCACACCCAGCCCGCCGCGACGAGGTCACCGACGACTGGACGAGAAAGACGGTCCCCGTCCCCGACGCCGACCAGACGCGGTACGTGTGGCACGCACAGGTCGACCCCGACGCGACCATCATCTGGGCGAACTTCCACGACGCCGACCCGAACGAGCGACTCGTCGAGATCAACGTCCGACGGTCCGTGTTCTACCCCACCGAGCACCACGTCGACTACATCACCGTCCGAGGCTTCGAGCTGTGCCAGGCGGCGACACCGTGGGCCCCGCCGACGGCGGACCAGCCGGGACTCATCGGGCCGAACTGGGCCAAGGGCTGGGTCATCGAGGACAACGTCATCCACGACGCCAAGTGCGTCGCCATCTCCATCGGCAAGGAGGCCTCGACGGGCGACAACAACTACACGAACCGCGGCGACAAGCCCGGCTACCAGTACCAGCTCGAGTCCGTCTTCTCCGCCAGAGAGATCGGCTGGGACAAGGAGCACATCGGCTCCCACGTCATCCGCCGCAACACGATCTACGACTGCGGGCAGTGCGCCATCGCAGGCCATCTCGGCTGTGTCTTCTCCACGATCGAGGACAACCACATCCACCGCATCGCCCTGAAGCGGGAGTTCTACGGGCACGAGATCGCCGGCATCAAGCTGCACGCGGCCATCGACGTGGAGATCACGCACAACCGCATCCACTCCTGCTCGCTCGGGATCTGGCTCGACTGGCAGACCCAGGGGACTCGGGTCGCGCGCAACGTCCTCTACGGCAACTCGCGCGACCTCTTCGTCGAGGTGAGCCACGGACCCTACGTCGTGGACCACAACGTGCTCGCCTCCCCGGTCTCGATCGAGTCCTTCAGCCAGGGCGGCGCCTACGTCGGCAACCTCGTGTGCGGCACCCTCGGCCTGATCCGGGTGATGGACCGCGCCACCCCCTACCACCGTCCCCACAGCACTCACGTCGCCGGCTACGCCGTGATCTACGGCGCCGACGACCGCTGGATCGGCAACGTGTTCGCCGGCGGTGAGATCGACGCGGCCTACAACACGGACGCCCACACCTTCGACGGCGCCTGGGTGGGGACCGCCGGCTACGAAGGCCACCCGTCCACCTTCGCGGACTACCTCGCGCTCGTCGACGCCCAGCCCCCGGGCGACCACAACCGCTTCCCCGACGTGCCACAGCCCGTCTACATCCACCACAACGCGTACGCCGGAGCAGCCACCCCGTATGCCGCTGAGGACACTCCGCTGCGACTCGACTCGGCATCCTTCACCGTCGTCGAGGAGGGCGACACCGTCTCCCTCGACGCCGTCCTCCCCGAGTCGTTCGACGGGCTCCAGGTCGGCGTCGTCACCGGTGCGGACCTGCCCAGGGTCCGGTTCGTCGACGCGGACTTCGAGGAGCGTGACGGCTCGCCGGTGACGATCGACCGAGATCTCCTCGGGGCGCGCAAGGACCCGAACGCGTCCTACCCGGCCGGCCCGATCGCCACCTTGTCGTCAGGCACCTCCCGCATCCGCGTGTGGTGACGCCCGGGCCATCGGCAGTTGCCGCGCGCCGGCAAGGCCAAGTCTGTTCCCGGCTCCGCACGGGCCGGCTCCGTCCGAGTCAGTGCCCGCGGGCACGCCCCTCCCCGTTCGCCATAGCCGAACGGACGGGCGCACCGACGAGAGGGGGATGTCGCCGATCGACCGACCAGCGGCCTGGCCCGGTGCGACACTGGACGGATCAGCACCCGCCATTGAGGCTCCGTTTCAAAGGCGACCGTGATGCTTGGCCAGCGCACATCAGTCAGGGTCGGTGGTGGCCACGACGCCAGCTTCCGGGTCGGCGGACGCGAGCCGGGCCGGTTGGCCGCCGTGGCCGTTCTGGCACTCGGGCTCGGTCTCTCGGGCTGCACGTCTGGCGCGCACCCGCGACCCCGGGTGCTGTCACGACCACGACACTCGCGCCCGAACGCGACCTCATCGTGCCTGGCCGTCACTTCAAGGCCCGCGCGACCGGTGCGGGATGGCATTCAGCCGTTCGGCTTGTGTTTGCGTCCCTGCTTCCACCAGGTGGTGTCCAGGTGGTGGCCCTTTGCGTCCCATCGTTCCCAGGCGCCGTCCTTGGAGCCCTGGTCGAAGGCGCCCTTCTGGAGGAGCACCCCGCTGGCTCGGTACCAGGTCCAGACTCCGTGCAGCTCGCCGCGGTCGTATCCGCCTTCCGAGCGGAGACGACCATCGCCGGCGAAGTGGCACCAGCGCCCGACCCGTTCGCCGTCGAGATACTCCCCGGTCATGGTTCCGCCATGGGGGTCAGGTTCGGACCATCGCCCTGACTTACGTCCTGCGGCGTCGAAGGAGTTGGGGCGGTCATCCGAGCTCATGCGGGGCTGATGAGTTGGATCAGGTTGCCGCAGGTGTCATCCAGGATCGCCGTGACCATGTCGCCCATCGCGGTCGGGGGTTGAATGAATCGGACGCCGTGCTGTTCGAGCTCGCGGTGTGCGGCTCCGACGTCGTCCACCGCGAAGGAGGTGTAGGGGATGCCGTCGGTGACCAGCGCATCCTTGAAGGACTTCGCGGCCGGGTGCTCGTCCGGCTCAAGAAGCAGCTCGACACCGTGAGGGGCGTCGGGCTCGGCAACCGTAAGCCAGCGATGCCGTCCGAGGGGCACGTCGGTCTTCGGGACGAAGCCGAGCCGGTCGGTGTAGAAGGCGAGGGCCTTGTCCTGGTCGTCGACCAGGACACTGGTGACATGCAGGCGTGCGTGCACGATGCCGCTCCTATCGGGTTGTCGGCCACCGCTGCGAGATCTCGAGTAGCGGCCGGGTGTTCAGGTGATGGATCTTCGTTCGACCCTCGCGATGCGACCGGATGAGGTCCACGTCCTCGAGGACCGCGAGGTGCTGGGAGATCGCCTGTCGCGTTGATGAGTTTCCGTGCTTCATGGCCAGGCGTGCGCAGATGTCGAACAGCGTCAGGCCATCGCGGTCGAACAGCTCATCGAGGATCTGACGTCGCGTGGCATCTGCCAGCGCCCGGTACACATCTCCCACCACCCCAAGATAGGCAAGTAGATACTTGCCTGTCCAGCTGGCCGGCGATCCCCGGCCGTCGAGCCCTACACCGGCCCTAGCGCATCGTTGCGCACGGGGCGGCTCACCCTTCTCGGTGGCACGGCTCAGGACGCGCAGCCGACCTCCGCGTCCCGCCGGCTGGAGGGCGTCTGGTCAGTGGCTGACCGACCTGCCGACCGACGAGGACCAGCACCGAGCCACCTTCCCCGGGCCGATCCGCCTCGCGGCACGATCATCGTGGAGCTGCACGGCCCGTTCATCGGGACTACATGCTCCGGGTCGACGATGCCCGGGTGCAGGAGGAGGACGTTCCCGATCGGGCGCGCGGGCAGCAGGCGGAGATCGGCTAGGTTCTCGATCCGGCGCGCACGGGCCATGGGTACGCGACCGAGGCGGTCTGCGCGCTCCTGCGCCTGGCGTTCGAGGATCTTGGCGTACGCCGGGTGTTGGCCAACGCCTTCGCGGACAACACCGCCTCATGCCGGCTGATGGAGCGCGTCGGTATGCGGCCCGAGACCTGTGCCGCTCGGGAGTCCCGATACCGTTCCGGCCCAAGGCTCGACACCGTCGGGTCCCCCCGTCGGCCGACGAGAGTGGGATGGTGTCGACAACGCTCGAAAATGAGGCCGATCCGACGTTCTAAATCGAGGCCACCGGTTCGTGGTTTCTAGTCTGCCGTGTCCTGGGTTCTGATGCTGGGCAG
>NZ_JALJRZ010000012.1 GCF_024519435.1 Terrabacter sp. Ter38 | reverse complement strand
CGGGCGGTCGTCACGGCGCTGGAAGCCGCGGTCACCGCGGTCGTCACGGCGCTGGTACCCACCACGGTCATCGCGGCGCTCGAAGCTCGGGCGGTCGTCACGCTGGTAGGCAGGACGGTCGCCACCACGGTCGTCGCGGCGGGCGAAGGACGGGCGGTCGTCGCGGCGCTGGAAGCCGCGGTCACCGCGGTCGTCACGGCGCTGGAAGCCACCACGGTCCCCACCGCGGTCGTCACGGCGATCGGAGGAACGGTGCTCGTCACGTGGGGCGCGCCACTCGCGGCCACCCACGTGCGAGGAGCCCGACGACGCCGGGCGGGAGGTCTTGGGGCCGGAGAAGGAGCCGGAGGACTTCTGTCCACCCTGTCCGCGATGCGGCTTCTTGGTCGCGGCGGCCTTCTTCTCGGTGGACCAGCGGGCCTTCTTGGGCGCGCCGGAGGAGGTGTGCTTGGGCATTGCGTATTCAACTCTCTTGACTCGATGCAGACTTCGCCTCGAGCCGTGAGTCACACCACGACCATGCAGACGAGCCTCAGGCGCAGGAATCTCTGCGCCCCATGTGTACCGGTCCCCGGCATCTGTGCCGTCCGGTGTTCGGATCCGCTCCGCGTCGGTGCCGGGCCGCGCCGTCTGCGCGGTCTTCCGGTAGGGGTGTCACCTCGTCGGACGAGCCTGCCCGCCGGGCATCCCCGGCGCCATCTCTTCCGTCGTGATCCGAGGAGACCTCGGAGTCGGATGCCGCCAAGTCTACCAGCGACGGAGCCGGGCCCCGACCACGAGCACAGCCGCCCCGAGGGCCACGCCGACGAGATCGAGCACCGCGTCCCACACGTCGCCGGAGCGCCCGGGGAGCAGGAAGTGCTGCACCAGCTCGCTCACCGGGGCATGGATCGCGAAGACGACGACCGCGGTCCGCACGGACCGCAGGGCCCGCCCCACGGCATACGTCGGCACGGCGAAGACGAACAGGTGGACGACCTTGTCGGTCCAGCTCACCGGGCCCTCGACGGTGACGACGGGCCAGTAGAGGACGAGCAGCTGCGTCACGACGGCCGCGACCGCCATACCGACCACGCGGCCCGACGTGGGGGCGGATCGTCGCGGGAGGCTCGTCATGGCACCGCAGTCTAGGTAGGTTGCGACGAGGGCCCAGACCCCTCCGCGAGGGCCGCGACGAGAGGAATCCCATGGGCAAGCGCACGGTCACCGTCAACGGCGCCGGCCGGGCCGCCGTCTCCCCCGACGTCGTGCGGCTCGACCTGCGGCTCGGGCACGACGCCGACGACGTCGCGGCAGCCCTCGCCGGGGCCGCCGAGGGCATCACGAAGGTCGGGGTGGTCGTGCGCGACCACGACGTCGCCGACGCCGACATCCGCACCCTCGACGCCGGCGTCAACCAGCGCTGGGACAACACCGGTGTCCCCGTCGGCTTCACGGCCCAGCAGCGGCTCGCCGTCACGGTGCGCCGGCTCGAGTCGGTCGGGGAGATCCTCGAGGCCGCCGCAGCCGCGGTGGGCAACGCCCTGCTCGTCGACCAGGTGCGCCTCGACGTGTCCGACCGCAGCGAGGGGCTGCGGCGCGCCCGGGACGCTGCCTTCGCCGACGCCCACGACAAGGCGCAGCAGTATGCCGCCCTCTCCGGCGCCGAGCTCGGCGCGGTCCTCGGGGTGGCCGAGGCGGGCGCCGTCCCGGTGCAGCGCCGCGAGATGAAGCTCATGGCGGCGTCGATGGACGCCGGAGGCATGCCCGTCGAGGGCGGTGACCTCGACCTCGGGGCCTCCGTCACCGTCACCTGGGAACTGCGCTGAGGGCGGAATACCCGTCACCCACGGATCGTTGGGAGAGACATGGCTACCACTGACCTGACCGCGCAGTCCTTCGAGAAGACCGTTCTCGACAACGACATCGTCCTGGTCGACTTCTGGGCGTCCTGGTGCGGCCCGTGTCGACAGTTCGCCCCGGTCTACGACGCCGCCTCGCAGAGCGGTGACAACGAGGGCATCGTGTTCGGCAAGGTCGACACCGAGGCCGAGCAGTCCCTCGCGTCGGCGGCGAACATCACCTCGATCCCGACCCTGATGGCCTTCAAGGAGGGCGTGCTCGTCTTCGCCCAACCCGGTGCGCTGCCCCAGTCCGCGCTCCAGGACGTCATCCAGCAGGTCAAGAACCTCGACATGGCCCCCATCAAGGAGCAGATGGCGGCCGAGTCCGCCGGCGCCGCTCCGGGCGGCCGGACCGAGCAGGCCTGACGAGCCCAGCCACACGGCATACGGCAGGGCACAGCCGAGGAGGGCGTCCCGCCGAACGGGACGCCCTCCTCGTGCTTGTCAGCGACAGCGTGACGTGGCCACCACGTGAGTGGTGGAGGTGGCGGGAATTGAACCCGCGTCCGATGACGAGAAACCAGGGCTTCTCCGGGTGCAGTGCGCTATGGCTTTTCTCGGCCCCAGGGCTCGCACGCACGCGTCCCCTGACAGGCCCAGTTGAGTAAGAGTCCCGCGCAGCCCCCCAACATGACTGCGCAGCAAGTTTCCTAGCTGATGCCAGGCACTGAGTCGGAAACTAGCTCAGGCTGACAGACTTCGAGGCTCGCTCAGGCGGCGAGGGCGAAGTCGGTGCGCTTGGAATTGGCACCTATTGTTGTGCAAGGAGCGTTTACGAGATAACCCTGCATCCTCGACCCGCTTCCCCTGACATGTCGACCACCGTCGAAACCGATCACCCCCATGAGGGGTGTCCACGTCACGCTGTTCACTTGTCAAGCTGCTCTGCGTCCCACCGGGGTGGAGTCCACAGTATGCAGGAGGAACGCTCGGGCGGTCCAAGCCATTCCCGTCTCGGATGGGAACACCCCTCTCGGGAGCGACAGGCCCGCCACTAGGCTGCCGACCGTGGTCGACGCGGACCACACCCGTCGCCCCCGGCACCCTGGAGGTCCGATGTTCCGCAAGGTTCTCGTCGCCAACCGAGGCGAGATCGCCGTCCGAGCCTTCCGGGCCGCCACCGAGCTCGGCGCCCGCACGGTCGCCGTCTTCCCGTACGAGGACCGCAAGAGCGAGCACCGGCTCAAGGCCGACGAGGCCTACCAGATCGGCGACGAGGGACACCCGGTCCGCGCCTACCTCGACCACGAGGCCATCGTCGCCCAGGCGGTCGAGGCCGGCGCCGACGCGATCTACCCCGGCTACGGCTTCCTGTCGGAGAACCCCCTTCTCGCCGAGGCGTGCGACGCCGCCGGCATCACCTTCATCGGTCCCCCGGCCTCCGTGCTGCACCTCACGGGCAACAAGGCCCGCGCCATCGCCGCCGCGCGCGACGCCGGACTTCCGACGCTGCGCGGCTCCGAGCCCGGCACCGACCTCGACGCTCTCGAGGTCGCGGCCGAGGAGATCGGCTTTCCCGTCTTCGTCAAGGCGGTCAGCGGGGGCGGCGGCCGGGGCATGCGCCGCGTCGAGGCGCGCGAGGGCCTGCGCGACGCGCTCGAGGCCGCCCAGCGCGAGGCCGAGTCGGCGTTCGGCGACCCGACGCTCTACCTCGAGGAGGCCGTCGTCAACCCGCGCCACATCGAGGTGCAGGTGCTCGCCGACGGCACGGGCGAGATCGTCCACCTCTACGAGCGCGACTGCTCGCTCCAGCGCCGCCACCAGAAGGTCGTCGAGATCGCGCCGGCGCCCAACCTCGACCCGGCGACGCGAGAGAGCATGTGCGCCGACGCCGTCGAGTTCGCGCGGTCCATCGGCTACGTCAACGCCGGGACGGTCGAGTTCCTCCTCGGCGAGGACGGGCGCTACGTCTTCATCGAGATGAACCCGCGCATCCAGGTCGAGCACACGGTGACCGAGGAGGTCACCGACATCGACCTCGTCGTCATGCAGATGCAGATCGCGTCGGGCGACACCTTCGCGTCGATGGGCCTGCGCCAGGACGACATCCGCACCAAGGGCTTCGCCATGCAGTGCCGGATCACGACGGAGGACCCTGCCAACGGCTTCCGCCCGGACGCCGGCACCATCACCGTCTACCGCTCGGCCGGCGGCAGCGGCGTGCGCCTCGACGGCGGGACCGTCTTCGTCGGTGCCGAGATCAGTGCCCACTTCGACTCGATGCTCGTCAAGCTCACGTGCCGCGGGATGACCTTCCCGATCGCCGTGCGCCGGGCCCAGCGCGCCCTCGCGGAGTTCCGCATCCGCGGCGTCTCGACCAACATCCCCTTCCTCGAGGCGGTCCTCGGCGACCCGGTCTTCCAGGAGGGCCTGGCCACGACGTCGTTCATCGACGAGCGGCCCGAGCTGCTCTCCGCGCGGATCAGCGCCGACCGCGCGACGAAGCTGCTCAGCTACCTCGCCGACGTCACCGTCAACCAGCCCAACGGCCCGGTCACGACACGGGTCCGGCCCCGCACCAAGCTTCCCCGGCTCCCCGAAGCGCCGCTGCCAGCCGGTGCCCGCGACCGTCTCGTCGCCGAGGGGCCGGCGGCCTTTGCGCGAGCGCTGCGCGAGGCGAACGACGTCGCCGTCACCGACACGACCTTCCGCGACGCACACCAGTCGCTCCTCGCGACCCGCATGCGCACCCGCGACCTGCTCCACGTCGCCAAGCACGTCGCGCACCTGACGCCGCAGCTGCTGTCCATGGAGGCCTGGGGCGGCGCGACGTACGACGTCGCGCTGCGCTTCCTCGCCGAGGACCCGTGGGAGCGGCTCGCCGCGCTGCGTGAGGCGATGCCGAACATCCCTCTGCAGATGCTGCTGCGCGGGCGCAACACGGTCGGCTACACCCCCTACCCCACGGCCGTGACCGATGCCTTCGTGCGCGAGGCTGCGTCGGCGGGCCTCGACATCTTCCGCATCTTCGACTCGCTCAACGACGTGTCGCAGATGCGCCCGGCCGTCGAGGCCGTGCTCGAGACGAACACCGCGGTCGCCGAGGTGGCGCTCTGCTACACGGGCAACCTGATGAGCCCTGGCGAGAAGCTCTACACGCTCGACTACTACCTCCACCTCGCCGAGCAGATCGTCGACACCGGCGCCCACGTGCTCGCCATCAAGGACATGGCCGGCCTCCTCCGCGCGCCGGCTGCCGCCCGGCTGGTCCGGGCGCTGCGCGAGCGCTTCGACCTGCCGGTCCACCTTCACACGCACGACACCGCGGGGGGCCAGATCGGCACGCTCCTGGCCGCCATCGACGCCGGGGTCGACGCCGTCGACGCCGCCACGGCGACGATGGCCGGCACGACGAGCCAGCCCTCGCTCTCGGCCCTCGTCGCGGCGACCGACGACACCGACCGTCCGACGGGGCTCGACATCGAGAACGTGTTCGCGCTCGAGCCCTACTGGGAGGCCGTGCGTCATCTCTACCGGCCCTTCGAGTCGGGGCTCGACTCCCCCACCGGCCGGGTCTACTTCCACGAGATCCCCGGCGGCCAGCTGAGCAACCTTCGGCAGCAGGCGATCGCCCTCGGTCTCGGCGACCGCTTCGAGGCGATCGAGGACATGTATGCCGCGGCGAACCGGATCCTCGGCAACGTCGTCAAGGTGACGCCGAGCTCCAAGGTCGTCGGCGACCTCGCGCTCGCGCTCGTCGGTGCGGGCGCCGACCCGAAGGACTTCGAGGACGACCCGCAGCGCTACGACATCCCCGACTCCGTCATCGGCTTCCTCAACGGCGAGCTCGGCGACCCGCCCGGTGGGTGGCCGGAGCCCTTCCGCACCAAGGCGCTCGCCGGCCGCCGGTCCAAGCCGCGGCTCACCGAGCTGACGCCGGAGCAGGAGCAGGCTCTCGTCGAGGCCCCACGACGCACCCTCAACGAGCTGCTCTTTCCCGGACCGACGAAGGAGTTCGAGACCTCCCGCGAGTCCTACGGCGACCTGTCGGTGCTCGGCACCGTCGAGTTCCTCCACGGCCTCGAGTCCGGTGAGGAGTACGAGGTCGAGATCGAACCGGGCAAGCGACTCATCCTCGGGGTCCAGTCCATCGGCGAGGCCGACTCCAAGGGCATGCGCACCGTCATGTGCACGCTCAACGGGCAGTTCCGACCCATCACCGTCCGCGACCGCTCCGTGGAGGCCGACGTGAAGTCCGCCGAGAAGGCCGACGCGGGGGTCACCGGTCAGGTCGCAGCGCCCTTCGCCGGCGTCGTGACCCTCGCGGTGTCCGAGGGTGACACCGTCGAGGCCGGCGGCGTCGTCGCGACGATCGAGGCCATGAAGATGGAGGCCAACATCACGAGCCCCACGGGTGGCACCGTCGCGCGGGTCGCCATCGGCGCGCACCAACAGGTCGAGGGTGGCGACCTGCTCGTCGTCATCGGCTGACGCCGTGCGGGCCGGCCGCGTCAGCCGCCTCCGAGTCCACGCACGAGGCTCAGGGTGTCCTCGACCGACCCTCACGTCGGGGGTCGGGAAGTGGGTGGCGCGCAAGACACGGTCGCGATCGTCAGCTCGGGGTCGGCGTCCGAGAGCAGGGGGAAGCGAATGCTGTTCGCGGCGGCGAGGTCCGGCTGCGTCCCCGGTCGCTGGGTCGAGACCCCGATGACGGAGGCCCCGAGGTCGGCGAACTCGCCGAGACGGTCGCGGTACGTGCACGACTCGGGCGTGCAGCCGATGCCGCCCGGGATCTCGTCGGCCTCCGGGGCCGCCCCGCGATTCCCATCATCGCCACCGGATACGCCCTCGTGGCAGTCGGGTTCGTCATCTTCGGACTGACCTGGCTGGGCGTCGCGGCCGCGGCCGTCGTCGCGATGGTGGTGCTCACCGCTGCCCGCGTGGGTGCCATCCTCGCCCTCGCGTCGGCGCGCGTGGGGAGACGGGCGCGTGTATCACCGCAGGCGCGCCCCGCACCGAAGGTCACATCGATCGTGCCTCCGGACCAACCGTGACGTCCACGCGCTCAGCCGAGCGGGCGGCCCACCCGGAGTCGGGCGATGGACACCAGGTCCCGGGGGAAGGGCTGCGAGCCGTTCGCCGTCCTGCCGGGGTCTCCACCACTCCACGGAGGCAGTCCCATGCGTCTGTCGAAGAAGTTCACCGTCGCCACCCTCATCGCACTCGGAGCCGCTGGCGGCGGTTTCGGTGTCGCGAGTGCGGTCAGCCCGACGCCGCCGCCGTCGCCGAACGCCGGTGCGGCCACTGCCGCGATGCCCCGGGGGACGCTGAGCGCCTCCGCCGTCATCGCCCCGAACAACCCGATGTCGCTCTACGTCCCGCTCAAGAACTGCCGGGCCGTCGCCACGGCAACGGCCGGAGGGAAGATCCCCAACGGCGCGACGCGTGACTTCCAGATGACCGGCACGACCGGCTTCACGACGCAGGGGGGCACCTCCGGTGGCTGTGGTATCCCCGCCTACGCCACCGCCGTCAGCGCGCGTGTCACGTCGACGGCGTCGGACGCCAACGGCGCGTTCATCGCCTACCCCACCGGCACTCCCGTCGGCCAGGGCACCCTCTACTACGCCAAGGGCGTCAACGTGACGACCGGCTCGAACCTGCAGATCGGCACCGCCGGCAAGGTCACGGTCAAGAACGTGCAGGGCCCCTCGCACCTCGCCATCGACGTCAACGGCTACTACTCGCCACAGATCCACGCCGTGCTCAGCTACAACGGCGGCGTCTACACCGGCAGCCCGCTCGTCCTGTCCAGCACCAGGCTCTCGACGGGCAGCTACCGCGTCCAGATCGACCGTGACCTCAACGGTTGCACGCCCACCGCGTCGATCAACGGCTCTTCGTACTTCGCCTCGGCCTATGTCAGCGGCGGCTACGTCTACGCCGGAACGTATGCGCCGAACGGCACCCCGACCGACCTCTACTGGACCCTAGACGTGAGCTGCTGAACACGCCCACAGACCGGATCGGGTGTCGCGGACCTCGTCCGGGGCACCCGGCCGGTCGTGTTGGCTGTCGTCACCAGGAGCCGGACGACGATCCGCCGCCACCGCCGCCGGAGAAGCCACCGCCGCCGGAGAATCCGGACGATCCCGACGAGCCCGGCGTCGAGGTGAACGTGCCCGTCGACGTCGTCGAGAAGGAGTCGACGCCGTCGGCGATGCTCGTGAAGTCGGGGAAGGCGTTGCCGCTCCAGACGTACCACGTCGGCATCACGAGCGGCCGGTTCGCGGCCTCGGCCGCCTTCGCGACGTCGGCGAACGTGCTGGCCCACCGGTCCGCGACACCGAAGACGACGGCATACGGCAGGTAGCGGCTGAAGATGTTGGACGCCTCCTCGAACTCGATCTGCCCCGCCTCGGCGGTCGTGAGGTACTCCTTGAAGCCGAGGGACTGGGCGAGCACGGCCGAGCCCTCGGCGGTCTTGGCTGCCATCCGTCCGCCGAGGAACCAGACGATGAGGCCGGCGACGACGAGACCGATGCCGAGAGCGACCCCGCCGCTGAAGCTGCCGCCGAGGATCGCGCTGATCGCGGCTCGGCCGTAGAAGAGCATGAGGCCGCCGAGCACGGCGATGACGAGCCCGAGGCCCTGCCACGCGCCGCGCTGGGTCTGGGGCGAGGACCGGAACCAGCCCCGCGTGACGACCTCCTCGTACATCCCCGCCTGGATGCGCTTGAGGGTGCTCGCGAAAGTGTTCTTCAGCTCCGAGAGGCGCACGACGTCGCCCCGGCTGGAGAAGATGCCGTCGAGCAGCTGGCGCTCGTAGGGCAGCAGCCGCTCGTCGGCCGGCGGCGCGAGCCGGGTCAGCGTCCAGTCGGTGCGGCTGAAGACTCCCCCACCGTCGCTCTCCTCGATCCGGATGAAGCCGCGCACCGCGAGGTCGATGACCGTGGCCGACACGTCGATCGGGTTGGCGGTCTCGTCGATGATGGTGCCGACCATGCCCGGCTGCACGCCCTTCGGCGGCTGGAACTGGACCGCGACCGTGGACGACCCGCCGCGCACCGTCGCGGCGCTCGGCGTCCCGTCGCCCGTGGCACCGGTGCCGTGGGCGGGTGAGAGCCCGGGCGTGAGGTCGGCATAGCGCTCGTCCCGGCCGCGGGTCCAGACGAGGGTGCCCATGACCGCCAGGGCGAGCACCGGGGCACCGATCCCGCCGGCCCAGGCGGCGGCGTTGGCGGCGGGGGCTGCGTCCGAGCCGATCGACGACGCCGAGTCTCCCTGCCGGACGTCGGCTCGCACGTCCCCGAACGCCGAGGCCGGGTAGGAGGCGAGCACCGACATGGCCTCGCCCGCGGTCAGCCCGGTGGCCGAGAAGCGGGCCGGGTCCCCCGCCGTCGCCTGGCAGGGGGTGTCCGACCGGTTGACGCCCTGGTAGCAGGCCACCTGGGTCGGCGTCGCGGGCGCCTTGACCGTGATCGACACGCGGTCACGCACGGTGGTCTCGTTGGTCCCGAAGACGTTGTAGTAGAGCTCGACCGTGTCGGCCGTGCTCGAGTCGGCGGCCGGCTTGCCGTCGGCGGTGATGGGGTTGAGCACGACGTGCAGCGTGTAGCTGATGGTGTAGACCTGCGTGCCACTGGTGTACTCGTCGGGCGAGCCGATCCGGATCTCCTTGGCCGCACCGTTGTCGGTGACGCGGAAGG
This sequence comes from Terrabacter sp. Ter38, assembly GCF_024519435.1. Classification (GTDB taxonomy): domain Bacteria; phylum Actinomycetota; class Actinomycetes; order Actinomycetales; family Dermatophilaceae; genus Terrabacter. The sequence goes on along the minus strand of NZ_JALJRZ010000012.1, from coordinate 122,694 downwards.
CGTCGGGGGCCCCACTCGGACTCGACACCGCAACGTCCGTCAGGTCGTAGTAGCGGTAGCGGTTCTCCTCACCGTTCCAGCCCATCCGCACGATGATGTCGCGGAAGATGCCGTGCTTCTGCTCACCGGCCGGGAAGCGCCACGTGATGGTCTCGGTGACCTTCATGCTGCCGTCGGGCTGGATGTCGTACACCGCGGCGAAGGAGTCCATCGCCTCGTCCCCCGCGGCCCGGGCGCCGGCAGCCGGGGCGAGCAGGAACAGGGCGACTGCCAGGAACAGACCCAGCACGCCCAGTCGGCGTCCGCGCGTCACGCTCGATCCGGTCGGTCCGGTCGGTCCAGCCATCGGAGTGCCTCCACGTCGTTGGTCCCATGCATCCTGACACCGGACGCTGCACCGGGGCGCGCGGTTCCGTGCGACCGCTCAGCGGCGGCGGTTGGCGGCGCTCATCGCCCGGTCGGCCTCGCGGTTGTCCTGGCGCTCGCGCAGCGCGTGGCGCTTGTCGTACTCCTTCTTGCCGGTCGCGATGGCGATCTCGACCTTGGCGCGGCCGTCCTTGAAGTAGAGGGACAGGGGCACGATGGTGCGTCCGCTCTCACGGGTCTTGTGCGCGATCTTCGTCAGCTCGGCGCGGTGCAGGAGCAGCTTGCGCTTGCGACGCGGGGCGTGGTTGTTCCACGTGCCGTTGAGGTACTCGGGGATGTGGACGTTCTCGAGGTACAGCTCGTCACCGGTGAACATGGCGAAGCCGTCGACGAGGGACGCACGCCCCATCCTCAGCGCCTTGACCTCGGTGCCGGAAAGGACGATGCCCGCCTCGAAGGTGTCGTCGATGAGGTAGTCGTGTCGGGCCTTGCGGTTGCTCGCGATGAGCGACCGCCCCTTCTCCTTCGGCACCGGACCGTCCTTCCGCCTTTGAGGTGTGTGGTCAGCGCACCAACGCTACCCCGAAGGGGCCCTCGGCTCAGAGTCGGTTTTGTCCGGGGGTCAGAGCCACTTGCGGGGGTTGACCGGCGTGCCGTCCTCGTAGGTGCCGAAGTGCAGGTGGCAGCCCGTCGAGTAGCCGGTCGTGCCGGAGTAGCCGATGAGCTGGCCACGGTTCACGCTGCCGCCGAACTTCACGATGCTCGACAGGTGGTTGTAGCTCGTGACGAGGTCGATGCCGCGGTGGATGCCGTGGTCGATGAGGATCTGGTTGCCCCACCCGCTCGCCCGCCAGCCCGCGCGGATGATCTCGCCCGGCGCCGCGGCGTACACCGGGGTGCCGCACGGGATGCCCCAGTCGAGACCGTCGTGGAGCATCCACTTCTGGAGCACGGGGTGCCATCTCATGCCGAAGCCGGAGGTCGTCGGGCCGATGGCGGGATAGCTGAGGTAGTTCGACGGCGTCGGGTCGCTCTGCACCGGCGGCGGCGTCTTGGGGATGTAGACCTGTCCGCGCTTCTTGGCGGCGGCGGCCTTGGCCCGCTCGGCGCGGATCTTGGCGGCGCGCTCGGCCCGCAGCCTGGCCTGGCGCTTCTGCTCGGCGATCCGGGCCTGGCGGGCCCGCTCGACGAGGACGGCCTGCAGGCGGGCCGACTCGGCGCGGGCGGCGGAGAGGTCTGCGGCCTCGCTCTGCTTCTGCACCGCGAGGTCGGCGGTGTAGGCCGACTGCTTGGACTTCAGCTGGTCGAGCTGCGTCTTGGCCGCGGCGGCGTTCTGGGCCGCAGTGACGGCGTTGTTCTTGGCGATGATCGCCTGGTTCTTGGCCTGGGTGGCGGCCGCGGCGGCTGCCACGGCCCCGCGCAGCGCCGCCTCGGCCTGACGCTTGAGCTCCGCGATCTCGCCGCGCACCGAGGTGAGGTACGAACGCGTCGAGGTGTTGTCGGCCGTCATCGCGGCGAGCGTGTCGATGGTGTCGCTGGCGACCGCGCTCGCTGTGTCGGCCATGACGAGGCGGTTGGCGAAGTCCTCGGGCGAGGTGGATCCGAAGACCATCCCGAGCTGGGACTCCTGGCCGGACCCCTGGAAGACCTCGGCGGCATACGAGTCGAGGGCGTCCTGGCTGCTGACGAGGTCGGCGCCGCTCTTGGCGAGCTGCTCCTTGGCGCGCTGCTCGTTGGCCTGGGCCACGGCGAGCTTCTGGGCCACGGCCTCGTTGTGGGCGCGGGCCTTCGCCTCGGCGACGATCGCGCGGGCCTCGGTGGCCTCGGCCGCCACCTGGGCCGCCTGGGCCCGCACCTGGGCGCCCTGGGCGGAGGTCACGCGCTGCTGGGCGATCGGGAGCGCGGCGTTGGTGCGCTGGAGGTTGACGTAGGCGCGCGCGAGCGAGGCGTTGGTGCCCTCGAGCTGCTGACCCAGCGCGGCGATCTTCTGGTCGTTGCGCTTCTTCTGGTCCGACACCGAGTCGGCCCGCGCGACGAGCGCCGACGCCAGGGAGACGGAACACGTGATGACGAGCCCGGCGGCCGTCAGTCTGGTCGCGGGCCCGCTCTTCTCAGAACGCCTCATGAGCCACATATGCTCCATTGGTACCACACGTCACTCGCGTTGGGGAGAAATCGTCACGATCCCGCCATCACGTCGATGTCGATCGAGGTGCCGTCGACCGGCGGGGACAGCATGGGACACCGCCCCGGCCCGGGCAGCGGATTCGGGAGATCGTGCAGTGCGGCCCGCCTCAGACGCGCAGGTAACGGCGCAGCGTCACCCAGGACGTGAGGCTCGAGAGCACGATGACGCCCACGACGACGAACGGCGCGACGTAGTAGACGTCCGCGACCCCGATGAAGGCGGTGTCCGTCAGGGTCTGGCTCAGGAAGCCGACGACGCCGTAGCGCACCGTGGCCCAGAGCATGCCCATGGCCAGGACGGCGCCGAGCACGCTCGACAGGACGGTCTCCATGACGAACGGGAAGCGGATCGTGAAGTTCGAGGCGCCGACGAGGCGCATGATGCCGGTCTCACGCCGGCGGCTGAAGGCGGTCTGGCGGATCGTCGTCGAGATGAGCATGACGGCCGCGAGCACCATGAGTGAGGAGAGGGCGATGGCCGCCCACGACACCGTGTTCATGAAGGTGAAGAACTTCTCGAGGAGCTTCTTCTGGTCCTGGACGTCGGCGACCCCGGGCATGCCCTTGATCGAGCTCGCGACGACGTCGAACTTCCCGGCGTCGTTGAGGTTGACCCGGTAGGAGTCGGCGAAGTAGGACTCGCCCGCCCGCGCGAGCGGCGAGTTCTTGTAGGTCTGCTTGAACCGGTCGTACGCCTCGTCGCGCGACTCGTAGTAGACCTCCTTGACCGTCGGCTTGAGCGCCTCGAGCTCGGCCTTGATCGCCGCGCGCTGGGCGTCGGTCGTGGCCTCGCCCGCGCAGTTGGTGAAGCGGGTCTTCTCGGCGCAGAGCATCACCGTGACCTGGACGCGGTCGTACCAGTAGTCCTTCATGGTGTCGACCTGCCGCTGGCCCATGAGGCCGAGGCCGAGGAGGTACATCGAGATCATCGTGACGATGACGACCGAGACGGCCATCGAGAGGTTGCGTCGGAGGCCGTTGCCGATCTCGCCGAGGAGGAACTGGAATCGCATGTCGTGTCTCGCTTCGTCTCGCGCTCAGCGGTCGCTCGTCTGGACGGCCTGGTGCCGCCGGAAGATTCCGCCCTTGCTGCGTGGCGCGTCGGCGTCGCGCCCGATGGGCGGCAGCCCATCCGGATCGTCGTCCGTGTCGTATGCCGTGGGGTCCCCGTCGTCGTAGCCGTCGGACACCTCGGGCTCGGCCGCGCGGCGCGGCGCCTCGGCCTCCTCGTCGAGCCGGATCCGCGGTATGGAGCCGGTCGTGTAGTCGCCGGCCTCCATGTCGCTGACGAGCACGCCGCGGTCGAGGCGGATGACGCGCTTGCGCATGGCGTTGACCGTGACGGTGTCGTGGGTGGCCATGACCACGGTGGTACCGGTGCGGTTGATGCGGTCGAGCAGCTGGACGATGCCCAGGCTCGTGTCGGGGTCCAGGTTGCCGGTGGGCTCGTCGGCAAGCAGAATCGGCGGTCGGTTGACGAAGGCCCGGGCGATGGCGACGCGTTGCTGCTCACCACCCGAGAGCTGGTGCGGCAGGCGCTTCTCCATGCCGGCGAGGCCGACGAGCTCGAGCGTCTCGGGCACCGTCTGGCGGATACGGGCCCGGCTGCTGCCGAGGACCTGGAGGGCGTAGGCGACGTTCTGGAAGACCGTCTTGTTCGGCAACAGTCGGAAGTCCTGGAAGACGCAGCCGATCTCACGCCGCAGCGCCGGCACCTTGCGCTCCGGCAGCCGGTCGAGATCGCGCCCGGCGACGAGGATGCGCCCCCGGGAGACGTCCTGCTCCTTCATGACGAGCTGCATCATCGTCGACTTGCCGGACCCGGAGGTGCCGACGACGAAGGCGAACTCACCGCGTGGGATCTCGAGGCTGACGTCGTCGAGGGCCGGACGAGTCGTCCGCGGGTAGGTCTTCGTGACGTTCTCGAAGAGGATCATGCGACGGGCCTCGACTCGTACTGGACATCAGCTGGGCATCAGCGGGACGGCGGCTGGCCCCGGTGGCACGTGACGGCATACGCCAGCGTGAACGGGACCGGCTCCGAGGCTACGGGCCGACGGGTGAAACCCCCGGAAAACGGGCCGCCCCGGCGTGGCGGCCCGCGGTGCCGGGCCGGGGCTCAGCAGACGAGCGTCGTGAGGCCCGGGGCCGTCTCCGCGCCGGCGCGGGAGAGCTTGCCCCAACCCTGCGTGCAGAGCGAGGTCGTGCGCACCGGGGTCGAGTAGCTCAGCTGCTGTCGGGTGGCGCCCGTCGTGAAGCCGCGCGTCTCGGGCTCGCCGCGGACGGCGACGCCGGCGAGCGAGCGGTAGGCGAAGCCGCGCACGTGGTACTGGTCCCAGACGTAGACGGACGTGAAGTTCATCCACGCCGACCCACGGGCGTCGCGGCACCAGCCGACGTACTGGCGGACCGTGAAGGCGGACATGCCGAGGTCGGAGACGACCTTCCGGTCGCCGATCTGGCGGACGCTGCTGCACGGCTGGGAAGCGCTGGTGGAGGCGGCGGACGCTGCGGGCGCCAGTCCGACGGCGACGGCGGCAGCGACCAGCAGGGCGGCGAGCGTCGTGACGAGGCGGTGGAGGGGTGACACGGGCGGAACCTCTCAGGCGGGAGCGTGAGCTGCGCCGACCCACCGTGGGCGGGGGCCGTCGGGTGGAGCCGACGACGCGACCCTACGAGCGCAGGGGCCGGCGCGCCCGCCGAAAGACGAGATCGCGCGAGATGTCAGTCCTCGCGGCGGTTCTCACCGATCTGCCACCTGATGCCGGCCTCGATGAAGCCGTCGATGTCACCGTCGAAGACAGCGCTCGGGTTGCCGGTCTCGAACTCCGTGCGGAGGTCCTTGACCATCTGGTAGGGGTTGAGCACGTAGGAGCGCATCTGGTCGCCCCAGCTCGCCTTGACGTCGCCCGCCATCTCCTTCTTGACCGCGGCCTCCTCGGCCTTGCGCTGCAGGAGCAGGCGTGACTGGAGGACGCGCAGGGCGGCGGCGCGGTTCTGGATCTGGCTCTTCTCGTTCTGCATCGAGACGACGATGCCGGTCGGGATGTGGGTCATGCGGACCGCCGAGTCGGTCGTGTTGACGCTCTGGCCTCCGGGCCCGCTCGAGCGGAAGACGTCGACCTTGAGCTCGTTCTCGGGGATGTCGACCGAGTCGTCGCTCTCGATGAGCGGGATGACCTCGACGGCCGCGAAGCTCGTCTGGCGACGACCCTGGTTGTCGAACGGGCTGATCCGGACGAGGCGGTGCGTGCCGGCCTCGACGGAGAGGTGCCCGAAGGCGTACGGCACGTTGACCTCGAAGGTGGCGGACTTGAGGCCCGCCTCCTCGGCGTACGAGGTGTCCATGACCTTGGTCGGATAGCCGTGGCGCTCGGCCCAGCGGAGGTACATCCGCATGAGCATCTCGGCGAAGTCGGCGGCGTCGACGCCACCGGCACCGGAGCGGATCGTGACGACGGCCTCGCGCTCGTCGTACTCCCCCGACAGCAGGGTGCGCACCTCGAGCTCGCCGACGTCCTTCTTCAGGGTCGCGAGGTCGCGCTCGGCCTCCTCGAGGGTGGCGGCGTCGCTCTCCTCCTGGCCCATCTCGACGAGGGTCTCGAGGTCCTCGATGCGCGCGTCCATCCCGAGGATGCGATCGCGCTCGGAGTTGGCGCGGGACAGGGCGCTCGTGACCTGCTGCGCCGCGTCGGGGTCGTCCCAGAGGTCGGGGGCGGAGGCCTGCTGCTCGAGCTCGTCGATGGTCCGGGCGAGCTCGTCGAGGTTCGTGACCCCGCGCACGGAGTCCATCGTCGCGCGCAGGTCCCTGATCTCTTGCGTGAAGTCAACAGCCACGATCGAACAGCCTACGGCAGCGACGAGCCGCCCCGCGCACGCCGGGCGGCGTGCTGGGCGACGCTTCCCAGCCCGTCACCAGGGCCGTCGCGACGCGCATCGGGCCCACGGCACACGCCGTGGGTCCGATGGTGGTTGCGGTGCAAGCTCCCCCGAGCAGTGGTGCGGTCGATCGGTAGTCGCCGGCCATCCACTGGATGTCCTGGCCCGAGGGCCGCGTCATGGCGGTGGCGGAGCTCGGCCGGACCGAGCCTGACCGTGCAGCGGTGATGACGGCGCCGCTCGTGACGAGCGAGGCCTTGGCCCTCGAGGCGCGTCGGGCGTGAGGAGCTCGCGGCTCAGCAGGACTTCGCGGTGCCGCCCCCGCTCCACGCGCACGTGTCGACCGTCGTGCCCGAGGCGTTCTTGAGGTATGCCGTGTCGCCCGAGTTGTTCCAGACGTACCAGGTCTTGTTGTAGTAGCGGTGCGTCGACGTCGCGGACCCGCGGCCGGTGTGGACCGTCACGGTGGCGCCCGCCTTGAGGGTGAAGGTCGGGAACCGGTAGGTGTAGCCGGTCTTGTCTCGCAGGGTCCACCCGGTGAGGACGCGGTTGCTGCGCGTCGTGTTCTTGATGACGACGTACTCCGCGTTGAGGCTCGCGTTGCTACCGGTGTCGGAGCCGGGCGAGTCGTACTGGACCTTGTAGATCATGATCGCCGGGAGCGCCTGGGCCGAGCCGGCGGCGGCGATGGGTGCGGCCACGGCGAGGCCGAGGCCGGCGGTGGCCACGAGGGCCTTGGTGAAGAACGTGCGCATGCTGTCCTGTCTGTCGTCGCGACGCGTGGTCGCGGCACGTGCGGATGGCGCCGCCCGTCGGACGGCGCCATCACTCCCTGTCTCGACGCGCCACCCCGCCAGGCCTTGGACGTGCTGGGCGGTATGGGCGTCGTCGACGGACGCTAGTGCGGATCCGTCTGGCCCGTGGGCGTTTTGGGATATTTGCGTCCTCGCTCGCAATCAGGGGTTGGGGACGTCCTGGGTGCGGCCCAGCTTCCCCCCGACCACGCCGGTGCGAGCCGCCACCCCTGCCGCGAGGACGGTGTTCGTGGACACGTCGAGGCACAGGTAGGACAGCGACTGCGTACCGTCGGTCGAGAAGCGGTCGGCGAGCCACAGCGCCCGGTTGGACGTCGTCATGGTCACGTCGCCCTTGCCGGAGCGGACGAGCACCACGTGCGTGACGGCCGGCGGCTGGTGGTCCGAACGTCCGCCGACCCCGGGCGCGAGGTGGAGCCACTCGAGCATGCGCGCCGTCGCCCACGCCGACCGGCCGGTGGCGGGCGTGGCTGCGACCGAGACGAGGAAGGCGTCGACCTGTGCGAGCACGAGGGTCCCCTTGTCGGCCACGAGCGTCACGGCTGCCACGTGCTCCTGACGGGCAGCGAGGGTGAGGCGCGCCGTCTCGACCGCGCCCTCGAGGACGGCCTTCTCCGAGTCCTGGACGGGAGGGTCGGCGACGAGCTCGGCGAGGTCGGACCTGGCCGCCGCCACCGCGCGGTCGGCGGTGGCCACGGCGGTGGCTGCCGCCGCCTTGGCCGACGCGAGTCGCAGCAGCGCGGCTGCGAGCTCCTCCCGCCGGACCGCGAGGCGGCCGAGCCGCTTCTGCAGCGGACTGCGCCCCAGGGTCCGGAAGGTGTCGAGGGACACCGTGCATCCGGCAGCGGCCAGTGCGCCGACCACCGCGACCGCACACGTGGAGTCCTCGTGAGTGACGGCGGAGGTGGCGACGGTGCGGTCCGCCACGAAGAGGTTGAGCACGCCGGGGACCATCTTCGCGACGGCCGCCACTGCCGCGCCGACGCCGGTCACGTCGAGGCCCGGAGCGGTGACACCGTCCGGGCCGAGCTCGTTCCCTCCCGGGGCCGTCCCCGGGGCGGGCGCTTCCTGCGCCTCCGGTTCCTGCAGCGACACCTCCGCCTCGAGGACCGTGCGGACCTGACCGCGGAGCTCGGCGAGAGTGGAGAGCACCTGCCAGTAGACGGCGTCCCCGGCAGCCAGCTCGGGGTCGGTGGTGACGAGCAGCGGCGTGGTGGAGAGATCGTCGGGGAGGACGTCCGTGACCTGCTGCGCGACCTCGGTCGCGGTCGCCCGAAGGGCGAAGGTGCTCACGGCCACCCCGCGCACCGGGTCGCCGGTCACGGTCAGGGTGCTCTTCTCGACCGTGCCGAGATCGGGCACGAGCGCCGTGGCCGTCGACGTCCGGGCCGCAGCCGCGTCACGCTCTGCCTCGGCCGCCGTCTTGAGGTTCGTCGCGTCGGTGGCAGCGACGGCCGCCGAGCGCTGGGCCGCCTCGTTGTCCGCCTTGGTCTTGTCGGCGGTGGCCCGTGCCTGGTCGGCGTCGGCCTGGGCCTTGGCGGCGTCGGCCTCGGCCTTGACCGCCTCGGCCCGGGCCTTGTCGACGGCGGCTTGCTGGGCCTCGCGCCGCAGGTCAGCCGGAAGGTGCTCGAACGGATCGGGGTCGGCCACGGGGGCTCCTGTCGATCGGCGACGCGGATCAGGCGGTTGCGCCAAGTATGTCCCTCACGTCACTCGACGGACGGTGATCACGACACGTGGTTCGTCCGCCGCGCCGCCGCCCCGAGTCACCCGAGCGGCGCACGGGCCCGGGATGTCACGGTGATGGTGACGCTGCCCCCGAGAGACTCGAGGACCCAGCCGCTCATCGGTAGCGTCGCCGTCCCCTGGATCGTGACGACGGCCGTGGCGCCATCGCTCGTTCCGGTGTCGGGGAGGACGGACCACGACGTGATACCGGACGGCAGCGGCGTGCGCGCCAGGTGCGCGGTGGCGGCGCTGGCCACGGACTCGTCGGTGACGGCGAGCTGGTCGAGGAGGCCACCCTCGTAGGCGGCGCGCTCGTCCAGCGCGTCGGCGGCGTCGAGGGCCGCCGAGTCTGCGGCGTCGAGCAGGCGCATCCGCGCCAGCTGCGCCGCGGTGACGTCGACGGCGCCGAGGACCAGCAGGGCCGCGAGCACGAACAGGCCGAGAGCGAGGACGCCGATCTGGCCCTCGTCGCGGGCTCCGCGGGAGGCCAGCCGGACACGGAGCCGGCGGGCGATGGACCGGAAGCGGACGGCATACGTGCTCGTCATCGCGCCACGAACCGGTCGACGGAGGCGACGTGCGTCGACGAGATGGTGACGGAGGCCGGCACGTGGGCCGCGATGACGTCGGGCACGAGCGGGAGCCGGACCTCGATCGTCGCCGTGGAGGTCACCGTTCCCTCGGGGCGCAGGCAGGGCGAGCCATCGCAGGCCACGGCAACCCTTGCGCCGTGGTCGAAGGAGAAGTCGGTGAACGCCAGCTGAGCCGCCGCTCGGGCACGGGCGTAGCCGTCGTCGTCGGACGGAGCCGTGACGAAGGCGCGACCGGCCTCCCGCCCGGCCAGGGACGCCGAGAACGAGGCGGCCTGGAGGCGGGCAGCCGTGAGCACGAGGTAGGTGAGCGGGAGCAGGAGCAGGATGCCGAGGAAGATGAACTCGAGGATGGCGCGGCCCGTCTCCCCCTCGGTGCGACCCTCACCCCGGCCGGCGGCCCGCGCGACCACGTCCTGCGGCCGGATCATCGGCTCGCTCCGGCCACGACCTGCTCCTCGCTGAAGGCGCGACCGGACACCGTGAGCGCGCCCGCGGGACCGATCGGACCGATGACCGGCAGTGCCGCCGTCACACGAACCTCCACGACACGCACCCCCGAGGCGGTGACGGAACGGGTGCCGCTCACGTCCTGGGCGAACGTCGAGCTCAACGCCGACGTGATGAGTGCCCGGGTGCGTACGACGCCGTCGCTGGGCTGCGCATCGGCACGAGCGCCGTAGCGGGCGCCCTCGGACGCGGCCGAGATCAGGGTGTTGCGCACATAGAGCGCCAGGCCGAGCTGGAAGACCCCCATGGCCACGACCAGCAGGAGGGCAGCCACCATGACGAACTCCGCTATGGCAGAACCACGCTCGCACTCAGCCGCCGTGGTCGCGCGATGCTCCAGACGGGTCAGGAGCGACGCAGGGCTCGCCCGGGCCCGAGGGCCGGGTCTCACGGGCCCTTGACCTCCGAGATGGCGTCGCTGAAGAGCTGCCCGAGCTGGGGACCGGCGAGGGCCCACAGGGCGGTGACGAGGCCTGCGGTCATGATCGTGATGAGGACCCAGCCCGGGACGTCGCCGCGGTCACGTGAGCCGGTGATCCGACGCGACACGGCGGTCATGACTGCCGCTCGGGCTCGGGCGTGTGCCGTGATGATGCGGTTCATTCTCTTTCTCCCTGTGTTGGATTGCGGTGAAGTTGCGGTCAAAAGGACGCCCGGTGAGCCGGATGTCAGAGCTTGAGGTGGAGGAAGCTGAGGCCGGGGTAGAGCGCGAAGAGCACCGTCACCGGAAGGATGAGGAAGACGATGGGGACCATCATGTAGATCTCCTTCTTCCCGCCGTCCTCCATGAGGGTGCGTCGCCCGTCCTCGCGGACGTCCTGTGCCTGGGCCCGGAGCACGTCGGCCAGCGGTGTGCCACGCTCGACCGCGACGACGATGCCGTCGACGAAACGGGTCAGGCTCATCAGCCCGGTGCGGTCGGCGAGACCTTGGAGCGCCGTAGGCAGGTTGGCTCCCGCCCGAGCATCCGCCAGGCACCGGCGCAGCTCGTCGGAGAGCTCTCCGCGGGACAGGCGGCACACGCGTTCGAGGGCGCCGACAGCTCCTTCCCCTGCGCTGACGGCCAGGGCGAGCAGCTCTGCCACGGTGGGGAACTCGGTGAGCATCCGAGCCTCGCGCCGGCTCGCGGCACGGCTGAGGAGGTAGTCGCGACCGGCGATCCCACCGAGCACCCCGACGATCACCATCGACACGAGGACCGGCACGGGGAAACGCCGCTGCGCGACGGCGACGACGGCCGTGAAGGCGAGACCACCAAGTCCCCCGGCTGCCCCGGCCATGACCTGCTCGGCGCGAAACCGCTCGACGTCCGCCGGCTGCCCCGCACGGAGCTGTCGACGCGCCACGGACGGGGCGCCACCGACGAGCGAACCCACGCCGGATCCCAGCCTGGCCACGTAGGGCGCGAGCAGCTCACCGAAGCCGAACGGCCCACGTGGCGGGGCCGGCCGGGAGAGCAACGTCGACGGGCGGGGCGTGTCGCGCAGGTAGGGCTCCAGGCGGTCGTCGAGGGTCGGGCGGCGGCTCGCGGGCAGGCCTGCGACGACGAGAGCGACGCCCGCGACGAGAAGGACCCCCGCGCTCGCGCCCACCCACGACCACCCGTCGGGGACGAGCTGGCCGAGTCGACCCGCCAGCCCGTTCACCGGAGAACCCGCTCTTCCTCGGGGAGTCGCCCGATCCACACCATGACTCGGTAGGCCACGACACACAGCGCGGCGCCGACCGCGAGGACGGCCCATCCCGTGGGCGACGAGTAGGCCGCGAGCGAGCTGCCGTTCAGGGCGAGCAGCCCGAGGACGACCCACGGGGCGCCGGCCGCGAGACGGGCTGCGTTGACCGTCCAGCTCTGGCGGGTCTCGAGCTCGGAGCGCGTGCGCGCGTCCTCACGCAGGAACGATGACAGCGTGCGGAGCAGCTTCCCGAGGTCGCTGCCACCCACCTCGCGGGCGATCCGGAGCGACTCGACGATGCGGTCGCCGACCGGGTCGCTGAGGCGGTCCTTGAGCCGGTCGAGACAGTCGTGGAAACGTCCTGTCGTCCGGTAGTCCTCCGCGAACGCTGCGAAGGCGGGCCGCAGCTCGGCCGGACCGCGGACGGCGAGCTGCGAGAGTGCCTCGGGCAGCGCCAGGCCTGCCCGCACGCCCGACGTGATGTTGTCTACGACGTCGGGCCACAGGTCGCGAAGCTTGTTGCGGCGCTTGCGTGCCCGCATCCGCACGAGCGAGAGCGGGATCGCGCCTGCCATGAGGCTGAAGCACAACGCGATCGGGACGACGCGCGTCAGGGCGAGGACCAGGATGAAGGCCAGGACGAAGAGCACCACCGACCCGGCGACGACGTTGCCTGGTGTGACCGACGAGTACCCGGCCTGGGTGAGGTGGTCACGCAGCTCGACCATGAAGCCGCCCTTGTCGCCCTTCTCGCGGGGCGGCTCCTCCTGCGGCCAGAACGACCAGTAGACGAAGAAGAGACCGACGCCGAGCAACAGGCCGATCGCGAGAGGCGAGATCACGAGTCCGCCTGACCCAGAAGGGCCGCCACGTCGTACCCAGCCCGTTCGAAGGCCTCCCGGTGGGGCGGGAACCCGTCGGCCCGTCGCAGGGCGCCGTCGCGCGTGACGAAGAGGTCGGCGATCTCGATGACGTCCCCCTCGGCCCGTCCGGGGACGGCGACGATCTCGCGGACCCGTCGGACACCGTCGCGCTCGAGGGCGACGTGGACGACGACGTCGACCGCCGCCGCCACCGTCGGCACGACGAAGCGGCTCGAGACGTTCTCGCCGGCGAGGAGGGGCAGCGTGCACATCTTCGTGACGGCCTCGCGGGCACTGTTGGCGTGCACGGTGCACATGCCAGGCACCCCGCTGTTCAGGGCGATGAGCAGGTCGAGACTCTCCTCCTGTCGCACCTCGCCGACGATGATGCGCGACGGACGCATGCGCAGCGCCTCCTTGACGAGGCGGCGCAGCGGGACCTCGCCGGTGCCCTCGAGGCTGGGCTGGCGGCACTGCATGGCGGCCACGTCGCGCTGTGGGATCTTCAGCTCGAAGACCTCCTCGCAGGTCACGATGCGCTCTCGCGGCGGGATGGCGGCGGCGAGGCAGTTGAGGAGCGTCGTCTTGCCCGCCTGGGTACCGCCGGCCACGAGGACGTTGAGGCCGCTCGCGACGGCGGCCTCGAGGAACGTCGCCGCCTGTCGTGGCATCGTGCCGAGACGGACGAGGTCGTCGAGGTGGTCGGCCTTGACGACGAACTTGCGGATGTTGACCTGCCAATGGGCCCTGCTGATGTCGGGGATGACGACATGGAGCCGGGACCCGTCGGCGAGCGTCGCGTCGACGAAGGGGCTGCTGAGGTCGACGCGCCGGCCGCTGCTCTTGAGCATCCGCTCGACGAGATCGCGCACGTCGTCGGCCGTGAGGATCGTGGGGGTCAGCTCGGCGATGCCGCCACGGGCCACGAAGACGCGCGAGGGCTCGTTGATCCAGATCTCCTCGACGGCGTCGTCGTCGAAGTACTGCTGGAGCGGACCGTAGCCGGCGACGACGGCGAGGATCGAGTGAACGGCGTGTCGCTGGTCTCCGAGCGTCGGCATCCCCCCGTGGAGGGAACGCTCGTCGTAGTCCTGCACGGCGTCCTGGACGAGACGGCGTACGGCCTTGGAGTCACGGGCGGGATCGAGACCCGAGCGACGGATCAGCTCACGGACCTCGCCCTCGACGTGGCGCACCGCTTCCTGTGTGGACATGCGTTCCCCTGAACCCTGTGAGTTGCTACGCCCGACATCCTGCCCGGACTCCGCGGATCTGGCGCGTCCAAGCTAAGTCAAATGCGTCCAAACGCGTGATCTTCCTCCACAGGGTCGCCGTGAGGTGGCGCGATGGCCCGGCACCGTAGCGGGCACCGGGATCCGGCCGCCGCCGTCGTCCACACCTGTGCACGGGAGGGCGTGCGGCCCGCTCGCGGGCTGTCTCATGGGGGACGCGAGAAGGAGGATCCGGTGCGCCTGACCATGACCGTCATCGACACCCGTGTGCTCGGACCGCGTTCGCGACACGTGACGATCGAGGGCCCGTCGGGCACACGCTTCGGCGAGATCCGTTCCGAGCTCACCGAGGTCGCCGGCGTCCCGGGCTGCGGCTTCCGCTCCGGCGGCCGGCTCGTCACCGACGACGCCCTCGTCGGTGCTCCGCCCCTCCTGCGCGGGGCGCTGCTGACCGTCACCCGGCCTGATGATCCCGTAGGGATCGCGACGGGTCGCGGCGCCGTGGAGCTGCGGTTCGCCGGTGGCGTCGGCGCGGGGCGGGTCGTGTCCCTCGGTCGGGGCCAGCACGTGGTCGGGCGTGCCGCGTCCGCGGACGTACGCCTCGACGACCCGGGCGTCTCGCGCGCTCACGCGGTCGTGACCGTGACGCCGGACCACGTCAGCGTCGTCGACCACCACCCGACCAACCGCTCACGCATCGAAGGGACACCGCTCCCGTGCGACGGGGCGCGCCTCGAGCCCGGTCAGCTGCTGACCGTCGGGTCGACGACGCTCGTCCTGGGCGGCGTCGACGTCCGCGCCGGTCACCACGATGTCATGGACGGCGAGGTCCGGATCCACCGCCAGCCGCGCTTCCGCGACGCGAGCGTCCCGCCGTCGGTGCCCTTTCCCGAGGTCCCGTCCCGCCCGGACCGACACCGTGCGCCCCTCTTGACGTCGCTGGCTCCGGTCGCCCTGTCGGCCGTGCTCGCCGTGGCGCTCTCCTCGCCCGCCCTCCTCCTCTTCGCCCTCATGTCGCCGGTCCTTCTCATCGGACAGTGGGTGAGCGACCGTCGCGCTGGTCGGGTGTCGTATCGCCGGCAGGTCCGTGAGCACGCCGCGCTGCTCGCCGAGGCCCACAGCCGCCTCGCCGAGGCCGTCGCAGCCGACGTGACCCGACGACGCGAGGACCATCCCGACCTGGGACACCTCGAGGCCGTCGCCCGTCGGCGCGGGACGCGGCTGTGGGAGCGGCGGCCCTCGGACGACGACCACCTGGTGCTTCGCCTCGGGACCGCGACCCAACCGAGCCGGGCCGAGGTGTCCGGTCCGGCACCCGGCGGCGTACCGCAGGTGAACGGGCTGCCCGCCCTGCTGGACATCGCGACCTCGGGTGTCGTCGGGGTCGCAGGCCCCCGGGGCCACACGCTCTCGCTCGTCGGCGGCCTGCTCCTCCAGGTGGCGACCTGGCACACGCCCCGCACCGTCCAGGTCCACCTCCTCGCCGACACGCATGAGCACGCGCTCGACTGGGAGTGGGCCGCGCACCTCCCCCACGTCCGGGACGACGACGGTTCGCCGGCGCGCGTCGCCGGACGCGCGGCGGACGTGGCACGACAGGTCTCGCTCCTCCGCGAGCTCGTCGACAGCCGCCGCGCGGCGAACGACGGCCGATGGACGGAAGCACCATGTCCGGCGCCCGACGTCGTCGTGCTCCTCGACGGAGCCAGCGGGCTCCGGGCCCGTCCGGGTGTTGCCGACCTGCTGCGCGACGGACCCATGGCCGGGGTCGTCCTCATCTGCGTGGACGTGGACCCCACCGCACTGCCGGCCGAGACGCGCGCCACGGTGGAGCTGGACGGACTCGCGCCGTCGGCCACGGTGCGTGCGGACGGGCACACCCTGACCGGAGTGGTCCCCGACCTGCCGTCGGTCGGCTGGCTCGAAGGCGTCAGCCGGGTCCTGGCTCCGTACGTCGACGCCACACCGGACTCGGGATCGGCGGCGCTGCCCCGGCACGTGTCGTTCGTGGAGCTGCACCGGGAGACGGGCGTCGACCCCACGACCGGCGACGGCCTGGCGCGGTCGTGGGCACGCAGCACCGGTCGCCCCGTCGCACTCCTCGGACGGTCGACCGACGGCGCCCTCGTGGTCGACCTGGCGGCGGACGGTCCGCACGTGCTCGTCGGCGGGACCACGGGGTCGGGCAAGTCGGAGCTGCTCCAGACCCTCGTGACCGGCCTCGCCGTGAGCAACCGGCCGGACGCGCTGGGTCTGCTCCTCGTGGACTACAAGGGTGGCTCGGCCTTCGGCGACTGCGCGCGGCTGCCGCACACGGTCGGCCTCGTCACCGACCTCGACGCGCACCTGACGGCGCGAGCGCTCACCTCGCTCGATGCCGAGATGAAGCGCCGTGAGCGGCTGCTCGCGCGGGCGTCCGCGCGCGACCTCGACCAGTACCGGCGCTCCGCGGGCGTATGCCGTGAGCTCCCTCAGCTCTCCCGCCTCGTCATCGTCGTGGACGAGTTCAAGGCCCTCGCCGACGAGTTCCCGGACTTCATCGCCGGACTCGTGCGCGTCGCGGCTCTCGGCCGGTCGCTCGGTCTCCATCTCGTGCTGGCGACCCAGCGTCCGGCAGGCATCGTCTCCGCCGACATGCGGGCCAACATCGCCCTGCGCATCGCGCTACGGGTCCGTGACCGCGCCGACAGCGAGGACGTCGTCGACGCCGCAGACGCCGCCTCGCTCGACCCGCGAGCGCCCGGACGCGCCTGCCTGCGCTCGGGCGACCGCAGCCTGACCACGGTGCAGACCGCCTACCTCGGGGGCCCGCTGGCCGAGGGTCCCGAGACGACGGATCGCACCCGCGTCGTCCTGCGCGACCTGATGTCCCCGGTCGCCCCTCCTGAGGACGTCTCGGACGAGGGGCCTCACCCCAGCGAGCTGCTCGCCGTCGTCGACGCGGCACGCGACGCTGCCCGTCGCGCCGGCATCCCGTCCCAGCCCTCTCCCTGGCTGCCGCCACTGCCGACCGAGCTGACCCCGGCCGACGTGATGGCCGCCACGGCGCGCTCGTCGGGGTCGATGCCGGCGCTCGACGTGCCGATGGGTCTCGTGGACGTGCCCGACGAACAGCGACGGGACACGCTCTGGTGGCATGCGGACGACCGCGGCCACCTCGGCATCGCCGGTGGGCCACGCTCGGGTCGCTCCACCGCGCTCGTCACCCTCGCCCTCGGCCTGGCCGCGAGCACCTCACCCGACGACCTGCACCTGCACGTGCTCCAGGGCGTCGCGGGGCCGTGCGCCGCGCTCGCGTCCCTCCCGCACGTCGGGACCGTGGCCGACGGCGCAGACCCGACGCGTACCCGACGCGTCGTCGCCCGCCTCCTCCAGCAGGTCGACCGCGACGAGTCGGGGGCACCCCGCACGGTCGTGCTCGTCGACGGGTGGGAGTCGCTCGAAGAGGCGCTGTCGAGTCTCGACCACGGCGCCGCCGTCGACGAGCTGCACCGACTGCTCCGAGACGGCCCCCGTGCGCGAGTGAGGTTCGCCGTGACGGGTGGGCGGGCCATCCTCTCCGGCCGGCTGCCGGGCCTGCTCGACCACCGGCTGGCCCTCCACCTGCCCGACCCGCTGGACCTCACCCTGGCCGGCGTGCCCCCCGAGCTCGCCACGACGACGAGGACGCCGGGACGGGCGATCGACCTCCGGACCGGGCATGAGGTGCAGCTGGCCACGACCTCAGCCGGCGACGTCGTGGAGGCCGAGGCCCGGGTCGTGGACGTCCACCGTGCCCTCTCCCGGGAGGGACGGCGCCGCCTCCCCTGGCGTATCGCGGCGCTGCCGGAGCAGACGCGGCTCGAGGACCTGCCGTCGGTCCGGGACGGCCTGTGGGTCGGCGTCGGCGGTGACGAAGCCGCACCCCTGGCCCTGCCGCTCGGGCCCGGTCACCGCCGCGTCGTCGTCGCCGGACCGAACCGGTCCGGGCGCTCGACGACCTTGGTGACCATCGGCGAGCAGCTGCTCCGGCTGGGACGACGTGTTCTCGTCGTCAGTCCACGCCCTTCCGTCCTGTCCCGGTGGGCGGCAGACGGCGAGTGCCCGACCGTGACACCACACGACGCCACGGAGCTCATCGGCGTTCGGCGTGACGATCCCGATCTGTGCCTGCTCGTCGACGACGTCGAGCTCGTGGACGGCAGCCGGGCCGAAGCGGCGCTCGTCGAGGCTGCTCGCCTCGTCGACGGCACGGAGGGCATGGTCGTGGTCGCAGCGGAGCTGGCCCGCGCGAACGGCGCCTTCCGGGGGCTCCTGCCCGAGGTGTCGCGCGACGGGATCGGGATCCTGCTCGGGGCGACGTCCCCGGGAGACGGCGACGTGCTGGGCGTCCGTCTCGAGAACGAGAGCACGCACCGTGCCGGTCGCGGGCACCTCGTGATCCACGGCCGCTCAACACCCGTCCAGGTGGCCCTGCTCGACCGTCCGGACCGCCGGAGGTCGGACTCACCGCCCACGACGGCCCCTGCTCTGCCACTCTCGTGACGCACACCCCAGGCACCCCAGGAGGACCCCATGCCGCGCGGCGCCCGAGAGATCACCCTGCGCTTCCTCGCCGCACCCACCGACGCGGGCTACTCCGGCACGGTCGGGGGCGGACGTGTGCTCGAGTGGATCGACAAGGCCGGCTACGCCGCAGCCGCGGGGTGGAGCGGGACGTACAGCGTCACGGCTTACGTCGGCAACGTGCGCTTCACCCGGCCGGTCGACGTGGGCGACCTCGTCGAGGCCACAGCGCGCGTCATCCACACCGGCACGACGAGCATGCACATCCTCGTCACCGTCTCGGCCGGCAACCCCAAGGACGGCGACCTGCGGCCGACGACCGACTGCATCATGGTCTTCGTCGCCGTCGACGAGAACGGCCGACCGACCCCGGTCGCCCAGCTCGTCCCCGAGGACGAGCACGACCGCGAGTGGCAGGAGAGTGCGGTCACCCGGATCGGTCTGCGCAACGAGATCGCCGCAGCCATGGCCGCCCAGACCTACAGCGACGCCGGCACCGCGCCCCGCGTCGTGCTGCGCTTCCTCGCAGCCCCGACCGACGTCAACTGGGGCGGCAAGGTGCATGGCGGCATCGTCATGCGCTGGATCGACGAGGCTGCGCACGTGCTCGCCACGCAGTGGACCGGCTCGGCGTCCAACGTCGCCGTCTACGCGGGCGGGGTCCGCTTCTACCGGCCGCTCCGGATCGGCCACCTCGTGGAGGTGGAGGCGCGGCTGCTGCTCACCGGTACCTCCAGCATGCACATCAGCGTCCACGTCCGCTCGGGTGACCCCTCGACCCAGGACCTCGACCTGACGACCCACTCGCTCATCGTCTTCGTCCCGCTCGACGTCGACGGCAACGCCGTCGCTGCCCGCCCGTGGGTGCCTGGCAGCGAGGAGGACGTAGCCCTGCGCGACCACGCGCAGGCCCTCGTCGAGATGCGCAACGAGGTCGACGCCGAGCGCCACATCCCCTGACGCCAGAGCCGCTCGCGGATCCTCCGGACCAGGGCCGGGCCAGGACGGGCCCAGTCAGCCACCGACGGCGATGGCCTCGACCGTGCCGACCATCTCCGACGCGTCCGGGAGCGCCGCGATCTCGTCGGCCAGCGCGGCGGCCCTGGAACGGATGTCGGTGTCGGCGAGGACCCGGGTGAGGGCGCCGGACAGCTCGGCCATCGCACCGTGGCGACCTGCGAGGCGAACGCCCGCCCCGACCTCCTCGATGCGCCGGGCGTTGACCTCCTGGTCGAAGGCGAAGAGGGGCACGAGCACCTGCGGCACCCCGGCGACGAGGGCGGACATCATCGTGCCGAACCCACCGTGACCGACCACCGCCGACGCGAGCGGCATGACGTCGTCCTGCGGCCACCACCGCTCGACGTGAGCGTTGTCCGGCCACGGCCGCAGGCTCTCGGGGTCGCCCGCGTGCCCGGTCGTGAGGAACACCCTCACCGGCAGGTCGGCGAGCGCGTCGAGCGCGAGCTCGAAGACGGAGCTCAGCGCGTCGAAGCCTGCCGTCACCGACCCGAACGTCACGTAGACGAGAGGGAGGTCGGGGTCGCCCCAACCGGTCGGTAGCGTCCCCGAGCCGGAGCGGGCCGCACCGTCGCGATACCGGGTGACCCTCGTGACGTCTTGAGCGCCAACGCCGCTCGCGCCCGGCAGGTGGTCCGGAACGTCGAGACTCGGAGGGACCTGTGACAGGACGGCCGCCGACGACATGGCCGCCGCGCACGACCCGTGGTCGAGGCCCGCGACGACGTCGAGCTCTCCCAGCGGGTCGACGAGCGCCTGCCCGGCCCATCGCTGGAGGCTCCCGAGCCCGATCGCCATCTCGACGTGCGGCACACCCGACCGCACCGCGGCCGCGAGGGACCCGAACTCGCACGGCTCGCGCAGCACGACGTCCGGGGCCCACGCGTCGACGAGCTCCTGCACCCGCGGCCGCGCGGCCTGTGCGTCGAGCCGACCGAAGACGTCCCGGACCACGGTCGCGTTGGCCTCCTCGGGGCTCATCGACGGCAGCCGCGCGAAGACCGCGCCCATGACCTCCTGCGCTACGTCGTCGAACGGCACGTGCTCGAGTCCCGCGTGCTCCACGTGGTTCGCGAAGGACTCCGGGGCGGCGACCCGCACCTCGTGCCCCGCCTCGACGCACGCCCGGGCCACCGGGACCATGGGGCCGAAGTGCCCCGTGCCCGCCGTCGTCGCGAAGAGCATCCGCATGTCGACCAGCGTCCCACCCACGGCGACGCGCGACGAGCGGTTCCGGGCGGCATACGCCCTGACACGGGGACACGCGGAGTTCACCGGATGGCCACCGCAACAGCACCCGCACGCTCCCCCTGCGCTCCTAACGTCACAGGCGGTTCCCAGCCGCGTCGACCAGAGGGGCGCGGCGGACTCACTCGCCGAAGGAGCACCCGCGTGACCCCCAAGCTTCTCCCCCTGATCGCCACGCCGCGTCACGGCTCACGCAGCCGCATGACGTGCCACTACCGCTGCAACGACGCCTGCGACGCCCCCGTCCCCAACGAGAGCGCCAACCCCGCGATGCGCGACCTCGTCGAGGGAGCTCTCGCCCGCCGGTCCCTCCTCAAGGGCGGCGCCATCGGCGCCGGCACACTCGTCGTCGGCAGCCTCGCGACCGCCACGCCCGCCGCGGCCGCCGGCACCAGCCCCGGGGCCGGCCGGAGCCGCACCACGCGGGACGTCGGCCGCGCCGCCTTCACGCCCGTCGCGCCCAACCGGGCCGACGCCGTGACGAACGCCCCCGAGTTCACCCACAACGTCGTCATCCGCTGGGGCGACCCGGTCGAGGCCGGGGCGCCCCGGTTCGACGCGCACGCCCAGACGCCCGAGGCCCAGGCACGGCAGTTCGGCTACAACAACGACTACGTCGGCGTGCTGCCCTTGGACGGCCGACGGGCCCTGCTCGTCACGAACCACGAGTACACCGACGAGAACCTGATGTTCCCGGCGGGCGAGTACGACGACGCGACGATCAAGAAGATCGCGATGGCCGCTCACGGCATGGCCGTCGTCACGATCGAGCGCGGCCGCGCCCAGGGATCCTGGATCCGCGCCGACCACCGGCGCGCCCCCCACAACCGCCGCATCACCGTGCACACCGAGTTCGCCTTCCTCGGCCCGGCCGCTGGCCACGAGCTGCTTCGCACGGCCGCGGATCCGACGGGGACCCACGTCAACGGCACCTTCGGCAACTGCGCCGGCGGCACGACCCCGTGGGGCACCGTGCTGTCCGGCGAGGAGAACTTCAACGGCTACTTCGACGCCAGCGGCGCCGTCGACCCGGCGAACGCCACGTCGTTCAAACGCTACGGCCTCGCCACCGCAGCCGTGACGAACCGCGGCTGGTCGAGCGTCGACGAGCGTTTCGACCTCAGCAAGCACCCGCACGAGGCCTACCGCTTCGGCTGGGTCGTCGAGGTCGACCCCTTCGAGCCCGGCTCGACGCCGGTCAAGCAGACGATGCTCGGCCGTTTCAAGCACGAGGGCGCCAACGTCACGATCTCCGACTCCGGGCACGCCGTGGCCTACATGGGTGACGACGAGCGCGGCGACTACCTCTACAAGTTCGTCTCGGCAGACCGCTTCCGCAAGGGCGAGTCGCGCGCTGCCCGCGCGCACAACAAGACCCTCCTGACCAAGGGCACCCTCTACGTCGCGAAGTTCGTCGGTGACGGCACCGGTGACGGCGAGTTCGACGGCGCGGGCACGTGGGTCGCGCTCACCTCGGACACCCGGTCCTACGTCCCGGGCATGAGCGTCGCCGAGGTGCTCGTCAACACCCGGCTCGCCGCCGACACCGTCGGTCCGACGAAGATGGACCGTCCCGAGGACGTCGAGCCCAACCCCGTCAACGGCAAGATCTACGCCGCCCTGACGAACAACTCGGACCGCGGCGTGAAGTACCCGACCGACGAGACGAACCCGCTCGCCTCGAGCATGGTCCGTGCGAGCCTGGACGCGCCGCTCACGAGCAAGTCGGGCAACCGCAACGGCTACGTCCTCGAGCTCACCGAGCTCGGGAACGACCACACCGCGACGGCGTTCACGTGGGACCTCTTCCTCGTCTGCGGTGACCCCGCAGCGCCGGAGACGTACTTCGCGGGCTACGACACGTCGAAGGTCAGCCCGATCAGCTGCCCCGACAACGTCGCCTTCGACGCCGTCGGCAACCTCTGGATCTCGACCGACGGCAACGTCCTCGGCTCCAACGACGGCCTCTTCAGGGTGCCGGTCTCCGGACCCGAGCGCGGCCGCGTCGAGCAGTTCCTCACCGTGCCGTTCGGCGCCGAGACGTGCGGTCCGCTCGTGACCGAGGACCAGCGATCGGTCTTCGTCGCCGTGCAGCACCCCGGCGAGACGGACGGCGCGACCTTCGAGACGCCGTCGAGCACGTGGCCGCACACCGACGGCTTCCCGCGCCCCAGCGTGATCGTCTCCTACCGCCGCTGACCGAGCGCCACGACGCACGAAGGCCCGGCACCGTCAGGGGGTGCCGGGCCGCCGTGCGTCCCGAGGGGTATGCCGGTCAGGAGGTCAGCGTGAACGATCCCCAGCCGGTGCCGACGCTGTAGACGTCACCGGGCGAGAAGACGCCGTCGCCACGGATCTCGAAGCTGACGAGCTCGCCGGCCGTGGTGCGCACCCACAGCATCGGGCGGTGCCAGGTGACCTCGGTCATCGTCATCGCGTTGAACTGCCCGAAGCCCGAGCCGATCTGGCGGCGGGCCAGGAAGCCGCCCGTGCCGTTGCCCGGGTAGACGAACAGTCGGCCGGCCGAGTCGCGTGTCATGAGGTCGGCGCGGTTGTCGAAGTCGATGTCGCCGGGTCCGATGACGGTGAGGCCACCCCAGCCGGTTCCGAGCTTGACGCGGGCAGCGAGGGTGCCGCGACCCGTCCCCGGGTAGAGCCAGAGGGTGCCGGCACCGTCGCGCGCGACGATGTCGGCGCGGCCGTCACCGTTCCAGTCGCCGGGGGCCACGAGCGTGTAGCTGTTCCAGCCGGTGCCGAGCGCGGTCCGCGCGAGGAAGCCGCCGGTCGGCTTGCCGCGGTAGAGCCAGAGCGCACCGTTGGCGTCGCGACCGACGAGGTCGGCCTGGTCGTCGCCGGTGAGGTCACCCGCGGCGAGGACCGCCGTGTAGCTCTTCCAGCCGGACCCGATCTGGACGCGTCCGCTCAGCTCGTTGCCGGTGTTGCGGTAGGCGAAGAGGTTGCCGCTCGCGTCGCGGGCGACGATGTCGTGGTGCGCCTCGGCCGTGAAGTCCGACGTGCCCTTGCTCTGCGGCTGGCGCACGTCCCAGCCGTTGATGAAGGTGTCCTCGAACTCGAGGCCGACCGCCGTGATCTCGTCGTCGAGCGCGTTGGCGGGGTCGACGTAGTGGACCGCCATCGAGTAGCTCGTCGGGTCGGCGACGTCGGGCGTGTCCCGCTCGACGTAGAGCGTGCCGTCCGGCGTCAGTCGCGGGGAGATGAAGAAGTCCGTCGTCGAGGTGCGCACGTCCGAGACCGCGCCGCTCGTGGCCTTGCGGCGCAGCGCGCTCGAGGAGTCGTCGCTCGCGGTCCAGGCGAAGAGGATCGTGCCGTCCGGGGCGACGTCGGCGGTGTAGCCGCCGGCTGTGCCGCTGAGCGGCGTGACGGCGCCCGTCGCCTTCGTCACGACCGCGAGTCCCGGCGTCGGTACGCCGAAGGTGGACACGACGAGGCTGGCGCCGTCGGGACGCCACGAGGGCTCGCCGACGCGCGTGGACGGGCTGAGCACGGTCTTGGTGTGGGCGCCGAAGACGTCGACGAAACCGAGTCCGAGCGACTGCCCCGTGGCGGCCGCGTAGCGGGTGTAGGCGATCGTCTGCCCGTCGGGAGAGAAGTCGGGGTCTGCCGGGAACGCGCTCGTGCCGAGGTCGACCGTGAAGACGAGCGCCGAGTTCGACGAGCGGCGCACCTCCAGGACGGCCCGCCCGGCGGCGTCGTCGATGACCTTGGTGGCGGCGTAGAGGCGCCCGTCGGTCGAGTAGCGCGGGCTCTGGTACTCGTTGGCGACCGCGCGGCTGCCGACGCTGAACATCCCCTGCTGGAAGATGCCGGTCGTGCCCGCGACCACGGCGTCGGGGTCACCGGCACCGTCGCGGGTCCACATGCCGTACATGAACTCGGTCGTGCAGTCGAAGGCGGGGTCGGTGCCGTTCTTGGCCAGCAGCCGGTACTGGTACGAGACGTTCTCGTTGACCGTCGTGTCGTTGACCTTGAGCGTCGTGCCCGAACCGGTGGCGATGGTGCGCCACGAGCCGTACTCGCGCTGGCGCTGGAGCGTCAGGGCGCCGTTGATCGGCGACGTGGCCCGCACGACGGTGCGGTCCACCATCGGGTTGACGTCGATGGCGCCCTCGGCGCACGTGCCTGCCACGGCCTGCGGCGCCGCCTGGGTCGACAGCAAGGGCGAGCCCCCGTCGACCGTGGCCGACGACAGGGAGAGCGAGCCGAGCGTCCTCGCGGCGGCGCGTCCGGAGACGGCCGAACGCGGGGCCGTCTTGCGGCCCTGGACGGAGTCGACGGCCTTCCGGGCGCTCGGGGCGACCGTGCCGGACGGTGCCTTGGCGCCGCCGGAGATGACGAGACCGGTGCGTCCGCGCAGGTCGAGACCGTGCGAGCCCTGCGTCGGCCCCGCACTCGCCGGGACGGCGAGGGCGATGGGGCCGAGCAAGGCCGCTGCCGCCCCGAGGGTGAGGGCGCGAGCCCCCAGGTGATGACGAGCCACGTGGCTGCCTTTCGTGAGGTGTGGAGGCCGCGTCCCCGAGCGGCCGACCGGAGCCTGGAGGACACGGGCGACATGTGGTGTCGTGTCGGCACAGAACTGCACGTTCCCGCACCCGTGGCCGGGCGGCCGAGCCCGAGTATGCCGTCCAGCGGGCCTGAGCTGCCCCGCTCGAGGGGCTCAGGACGCCAGAAGCATGCCGTTCCATCCGTAACCGTGAGGGGTGCGGGTGTTGGAGATGATCGCGCCGTCCCCTCCGATGTCCCACGAGATCAGCTGGCCCGACGACGTGCGCACCCAGAGGTCCGCCCTGCCGTTGGTGATCTCACTCGCGAGCATCGCGGTGAACGAGCCCCAACCGGTGCCGAGCTGCCGGCGTGAGAGGAATCCGGTGGCGCCGTTACCGGGGTACAGCCACAGCACGCCGGCCCGGTCCCTCGCGATGAGGTCGGCGCGGGCGTCGAAGTCGATATCACCGCTGGCCACGAGGGCGGTCATTCCGCCCCAGCCGCTGCCCATCCTCGTGCGCACCGAGATCCCGCCGCGTCCGTTGCCCGGGTAGAGCCACAAGGTCCCGGCACCGTCCCGAGCGACGAGGTCGGCGTTGTCGTCGCCGTTCCAGTCCCCCACCCCGAGGATGGTGTAACCGTTCCATCCGGAGCCGAGGCCGGTGCGGGCCGCGAGCTTCCCAGACGCGAGTCCGCGATACAGCCAGAGCCGTCCCGACCCGTCGCGGGCGACGACGTCCGCGCGGCCGTCCCTCGTCAGGTCGCCGGCTGCCACCACCGCGTTCATGCCCTGCCATCCGCTGGCGACGAGGACCCGACCGGCCACCCGTCCGCCGTCGGCGGCGTACGCCCACAGGTTGCCGGACCCGTCTCGGGCCACGAGGTCGTCGTTGCCGTTGCCCGTGAACTGTGCCGTCCCCGGACTGGGGACCTGACGCATGTCGTAGCCGTAGAAGGCGCGGCCGAGTGACTGCCAGCCTTGGACCGGCGTCCAGCCGTCCGAGGCGGCGCCCGCCGGGGAGACGCTGACCACCTCGAAGTACGACTGTGCCGGGTCCGACTCGGAGGGGGTGTCTGTCCCGACGTAGATGGTGCCGTCCGGTGTCTGGCGCGGCCTTGAGTAGACAACCGTCGTCGAGGAACGGACGGTGCTCGCGGTGCCGTTGGCGACGCGCTTGCGCAGCAGGCTGGCGGCTCCGGACGAGCTGATGAACCAGATCGTCCCGTCGGGCGCCACCTCCGGCGAGTAGCCGCCGGACGTTCCGTTGATGGGGGTGGACTTCGTGCAGGTCACGCAGACGACGGACAACCCCTCGGCGGTGTCGAACGCCGTGACGACGAGGCTGGTCCCGTCCGCCCGCCATGCCGGCTCGGCGACGGGGACGTCGAAGGTGAGGACGCGCGTGGTGTGGGCGCCGAGGACGTCGACGAGCCCGAGGCCCAGCGGCTCACCGGTAGCGGCGTCGTAGCGCGTGTAGGCCAGCGTCTGACCGTCGGGCGAGAAGGCGCTGTCGGCAGGCGCGACGTCGGGGCCGAGGTCGACCGTGAAGACCACGGCCCGGGTCCGGGCCCGACGCACCTCGATCACGCTCCGACCGGTCTCGGGGTTCACGATGGTGGCCGCGAGCAGCCGACCGTCCGGTGAGTAGCTGGGCGTCATCCAGATCCCGCTCGCGATCTGGTCGCCGGCCCACTCCTCAGGAGCCTGCTGGAAGAGACCCCCCTTCGCCGGCCAGAACGGCGTCGGCCATGCCCCATCCGTCGCTGCTCGACGCGCTCGTGAAGCTCGCGTCCTGGCACGACCTCTGCACCGCGCCCGAGGCGGCATAGGCGATCCACCTGTACGTGAAGTCCGCACGGGGGTTGATCGACATGTCCCCCAGCCGACCCTGCTCCCCGACGATCGTCCCGACAGTCCGCCATGTGCCCTCGTTACGCTGGCGCTGCACGACGATCCTCGCCGCTCCCGGGAAGGACGCGCGCGCGATGGCACGGTCGGCCAACGGGATGCTCGAGCCGGTCATCGTGTCGCACGTGCTCGCGTTCGCCTCCAGGACTGCCGAGGGCTTCGGCGACGACGCGGGCGTACGGCCCCCGTCGATCGAGGAGCCCGGCGCATCCCGTACATCGAGTTGCGCCAGGGCCTTTCCGGCCCCGCCGCGCCGATCGTGCACCGGGTCGGACCCGTGGCCGGGATGGGCCTGCGCGGGTGCCAGACCCACTGCCAGCACGGCCACGACGAGAGTGGAGACGAGGGCGGACGCCCGGACATGGCGACGGATCAAGGCGGCGCCCCTTCTGTGCTGACGACGCGCTGACCACGTGCTGGTGAGGTGCCCGCGGTCCAGCGGGTCCGGCCTAGGGCCGACGCGGACTCTATGACACGGGCGGTGAGAGAGTGCCGGGACCGGCGAAATACAGGCCCCGGGAACCGACCGGCCTCAGGACGTGCGCGTCGGCAGGTGCGTGCGCGGCGCCATCCGCGGCCCGCGCCGCGGCCGGTGGTGCCCCGCGAGGCCGAGCAGGTGCTGGACGCGGTAGCGGTGCCCGCGGTAGGGCTCGAGCAGCTCGGCGAGGCCGTCGTCGTCCACCGGGGTACCGGTCAGCGCCCAGCCGATGTCCTTGGCGACGTGGTAGTCGCCGAAGGACACGGAGTCCGGGTCGCCCAGCGCTCGCTGCGCGACCTCGGCGGTCGTCCACACCCCGACGCCCGGCAGGGCCCGCAGGCGACGGTGCGCCTCCGCGACGGACACGGACGCCCCCTGCTCGAGCCGGCCGGCGTACCCCGCCGCCCGCACGACGGTGCGCGAGCGCGCCCCGTCGACGGACGCCTGCAGCCACGCCCAGGACGGGACCGCCGCCCATCCGGCTGCGGTCGGCGGGGCCATGAGCCCGGGGAAGGGTCCGGGGGCCGGCTCGCCGAAGCGACGCACGAGCACGCGGTAGCCCGCGAACGCTTCCTGGCCCGTCACCTTCTGCTCGATCACCGCCGGAGCGAGCGCATCGAAGACGAGGCCCGAGCGCGGGACCCGCCAGTGGGAGAAGCGTCGCCATGCCTCGGCGACGAGGGCGTGGTGCGGCTCGAAGCCCGAGGGGTCGTCGTCGTCGCCGAGGAGACCCGGCACGGCGTCGAGCAGCCACGCAGCCCCGGGACCCCAGGCCCGGGCCTGCACCTCGGTGTCCCCGGGGCGGCACACGAGGTGGAGGGTGCCGGCGCCCTCGGGCGTCTGCGCCGCCCGCGTCACCGTGCCGTCGCGTCCGAAGCGGGAGGTCGGGTCACCCGAGCCCCGGCGGAAGACACCGAGCTGGGCGCGCAGCGCGATCTCGCGGTCGCTGCGCCACAGGCGAGTCAGGGCTTCGGGCACCACAACATCCTCGCCTACACTCGGCACCGTCGCCGCACGGGTTGACCCCTCCGTCGACGAGCGACTCACACCCCCCGCCCCACCGGCCTCACCGGCCGCCGCCGACAGACCGACAGGAACGAGGAACGATGGCCCGCGAGACGAGCCGAGACCGCCGCGAGCGCGTCGCCGAGATGCAGGCCGCCCAGAAAAAGGCCGAGCGCCGTCGCCTCTTCGTCGTGATCGGTGCCTGCGTGGCCGTCATCGCCATCATCGGCGCGGCCGTCGCGTGGGCGATCATCGGTGAGCAGAACAAGAAGGACGAGGCGCTCCAGAACATCAGCGGTGACGTCGCCGCCGCGTCGTGCGACCCCATCACCAACGACCCCGCGAGCGGCTCGAGCGAGCACGTCGGCCCGGGCACCAACCAGCCGGACGTCACGAAGATCACGTACTCCACGGTCCCGCCGTCGAGTGGCAAGCACTTCGCGGTGCCGGCCGTCGACGGACGCCGCGTCTACACCGTCGCGGACGCCCCGCAGATCGAGACGTTGGTGCACAACCTCGAGCACGGCTACACGATCCTCTGGTACGACCGCTCCGTCGAGAAGGACCAGGCGGCCACGTTCCAGGCCCTGTCGACCAAGGTCAACGCCATGAAGGAGTCGGCCAACAAGTTCCTCATCAGCCCGTGGGACCCGGCCTACGGCGCGTTCCCCGCGGGCAAGAAGTACGCCCTGTCCCACTGGGCCGCCGAGGTCGACCAGGCCACCGGCAAGGTCGGCGCGCAGATGGGTCACCGTCAGCTGTGCGGAGGACTCAACACGACGGTCGTCGAAGACTTCGTCAAGAAGTACCCGTGGAGCTCCGCCCCGGAGC
Source organism: Terrabacter sp. Ter38 (assembly GCF_024519435.1). Classification (GTDB taxonomy): domain Bacteria; phylum Actinomycetota; class Actinomycetes; order Actinomycetales; family Dermatophilaceae; genus Terrabacter. The sequence continues at coordinate 93,312 of NZ_JALJRZ010000012.1, read as the reverse complement.
CCGGCGCCGCCTGAGCCCTCCCCCGTCCGCCTCCCAGCCCCCGGTGACCACCGGGGGCTGGTCGCGTGAGCGGCGGGTTACCCTGCCGTCATGACGATCACCGGCGCGTACGTCCCCAGCCCCAGCGAGTGGGTCCGCAAGCAGGTCGAGACGATCGAGAGCACGGGCACGACCGACTCGGTCGACATCATGGGCCTGCCCGTGGTCATGCTGACGATGCGCGGCGCGAAGACCTCGGCGATCCGCAAGGTGCCGCTCATGCGCGTCGAGCACGACGGGTCGTTCGCCGCGGTGGCGAGCCAGGGCGGGGCCCCGACGCACCCGAAGTGGTACCACAACCTCCTGGCCCACCCCGACATCGACCTCCAGGCCGGCACCGAGACGTTCCCCGTGCACGCGCGCGAGCTCGAGGGCGAGGAGCGCGAGCAGTGGTGGCAGCGGTGCGTCGCGGCCTACCCGCCCTACGCGCAGTACCAGACGAAGACCGACCGCCTCATCCCCGTCTTCGTGCTCGAGCGCCGCTGAGCGTCTGCGCACGAGGCGTCGGACCGCGAAAGGTCAGACGCTGACGTCGCTCTTGGCGGCGGCGTGCCGCTCGGTGATCAGGTGGTGCGAGCGGGCGTAGAGCCACCCGCCGAGCGCCGCGACGACGTCGACGATCGTGACGATGAACCGCGACATGATCGCGACGGCGGCCGCGGCGGGAGTCGGCATCGCCGTGGAGAGGATGAGGGTGAGCAGTCCCTCGCGGGCACCCAGCCCGGCCGGCAGGACGATCGTCAGCATGCCCAGGGAGACCGACAGGGCGTAGCCCGTCATCGCGGCGGTCGTCAGGTCGGGGTGGGGTGAGGCGTCGCCGGCGATCGCTCGGGCCAGCAGCAGGGTGTGCACGCCGAACGCGACCCACACGAGCACGAAGATGACGACGGCCCGCATGACGGCGCCCGCCGACAGCTCCTGCTCGAGGGGTTCGCGCTTGATGGTGCGCAGCATCTTGGCGATGATCGCGTTGAGCAGCTTGGGCACGCAGAGCACGACGAGGATCGGGATGCCGAGGAGCAGCCACCAGTCGAAGCCCGACTCGGTGCTCGTGAGCAGGAACGACGCCGCCGGGAGCCCGACGAGCAGGCCCGTGAGCAGGGCCAGGCCGAGCGCGAGCAGGCCGGTCACGGCGGTGCGCCGGCGGGGCACCTTGAGGTGGCTCGCGATGTCGGCCTGGACCAGCACAGACCACAGCGAGCCGGGGAGGTACTTGCCGAGCTGGCCGACGAAGTAGACGCCGGAGGCGGGTGCGAGGTGCAGGTCGGAGCCGAGGTCGCGCAGCAGCGTCTTCCACCCGATCATCGTCAGCCACGTGCCGACGGCGGCCGCCAGGGTCGACCACAGGAACGTCGTCCACGAAACCTTGTCGAGGTGCACGGACACGTCGGCCCAGTTGTGGACGACTGCGTAGGTGACGGCTGCGAGCGTGATGAGCGCGATGGCCACGCGCAGGACGGTGAGGATCTTCTTACGGGTCATGTCGCACCCATCATCGCAGTGTCACCCGGGTGCTCAGCGCCGTCTCAGCGTGAGACGCACGAGGCCGTATGCCGCGTCGTCGGCCCGGGCGCGTGACGCGGCCTCACGCATCCGGGCGTTGACGTCGCCGTCGAGGTCGCCGACGAGCACGAAGCCGAGGTCGTGGGCGCGGGCCAGGATGCCACGCACGTCGGCAGGCCCGACGGCCCCCTCGGCCGCCCGCGGGCCGATCGGGACGGTGACGACGAGGAGGCCTCCCGAGCGGAGCGCCCACGAAGCCTGCTCGAGCACGTGGTCGACGTCGTCGGCGTCGCAGCCATGCGGGTGGATGCGGACGATGACGTCGAGGGACCCGGTGTCGACGTCGAGCGCCGCGACGCTCGGGTGCGACCCGGTGAAGTCGATCTCGACGGGGGCGAAGCCGACCGCGCGGGCCCACCGGGACAGGAGGGAGCGCGTGCCGCCCTCGTCGACGATGACCGCGCTGCGACGACCGTCGTCGCGCACGCGGAGGATCGCCGCGAGGCTGCCGAGCGCCGCCCATGCCGAGACGCTGTCGAGCGAGCGCGGCAGGCCGAGGATGCGTGAGAGCCGACGGGCGTCGTCGGCCTCGTCGGGCTCACCCAGCACGTCGGTCGCGAGGACCCACTCGGGCAGGTCGTCGGGGCGCAGGGAGACGAGCGGACGCCGTGCCTCGACGGCCCGGCTTGCGGTGCGACGGGCGCGGCCGGCGAGACTGCTGGCGCCGCGACCCAGGACGCGGCGGGCGTGCGGGAGCAGGCCCTGCTCCGCCGGCCCGTCCTCGGCCGTGGGATCGAGGTCGTCGAGATCGTCAGCGTCGCCGGGGTCGTGAGCGGGCACTCCGGGCTCGTCGGCGGGGAGGTCCGGGTCGCCGAGCAGCACGCTCTCGTCGACGGACAGCGCCTCGAGCGTTCCGAGGTAGTTCGCCCACGGTCCCGACAGGTCCGGGGTCTGCACTCCCTCGGCGAGGCGGCGGCGGACCTCGGGGTCGCCGAGACGACGCAAGGCACCCGCGAGCGCCCGCTCGTCCTCCGGCGGGACGAGGATCCCGTTGACGCCGTCTGCCACCTGCTGGGAGAAGGGGGCGATGTCGGAGGCGAGGACGGGCAGGCCGTGGGCGTGGCCGAGGATGACGTTCTGCGAGGCCGTTGCCGAGCGGTAGGGCAGCGCGAGGACGTCGTGGTCGGCGAGGAGCGAGGCGAGCGCGTCGGCGGGGACGTAGCCGTCACGGATCTCGACCCGCCCGGCGAGCGCCGGGTCCGAGGCGAGGCGCCTGATGACGCCGCGGTTCGTGCCCCAGATCTCTCCGGCGATCGTGAGGGTCACCTCGGGCACGGTCCGCATGGCGCGCAGGAGCACGTCGATGCCCTTGTACTCGCGGATCAGGCCGAGGGCGAGCAGGCGGGTGGGCCCGGGCCGCGGTCCACGGTGGACCGGGTCGCCCCCGGGGAGGTGGGGCGGGAGGTCGGCCACCGAGACTCGTCGGGCCCCCAGCTCGTGGGCCACCGTGGCCTGGTCGGTGCTGTGCACGAGCACGGAGTCGACGCGTGAGAAGAGCACCGACATGAGGCGGGCGTCCCCCGGGCGCGGCTCGTGCGGCAGGACGTGGTGGCAGACGACGACCGACTGCGGGCGCGGACCGGCGCCGCCCGGCGTGGCCCCGGCGGCCCGCAGCAGGGCCAGGTGGGCCGGCACGACGGCAGGCATGACGTGGACGACGAGGATCGCGTCGACGTCGCGCAGCCTCCGGCCGGCTCGGACCCACGTGTCGGGCCGCGCCCAGCTGAGGGCCCGGATCGTCCGCGGGAACGGAGGCACCTCGGGCACCCCGTCGGGGACGGAGGCATCGGCGTGGTTCAGCTTCGAGGGGTAGAGGTGTGCCCACGACACGAGGGTGACGTCGTGCCCGGCGTCCGCAAGGTGGTGGGCGAGCATCGTCGTGTGCGCCGCGACGCCGCCCTTGTGGGGGTGGGTCGGGCCGACGATCGCGATGCGGAGCGCGGCCGAGCCCGTCGAGTCGTCCGTCATGGTGTCCCGACTCTAGTTCCCGCCCCGTGCTCCCGAGCGTGCTGCCGCTCGCGCCTCGCGTGTCGGTCAGGGCACCGGCTTCGCTCTACGCTGGGCGCATGCAGAACGAGGACGTGTGGCTGGTCGTGCCGCTCTACGACGAGGCAGCCGTCATCGCCGACGTCGTGCGAGAGGCCCGCGCCGTCTTCCCCAACATCGTGTGCGTCGACGACGGGTCGCACGACGCGTCGGCCGACCGGGCCGAGCAGGCCGGTGCGGCCGTCGTGCGCCACCCGGTGAACCTCGGGCAGGGCGCGGCCCTGCAGACCGGCTTCGACTATGCGCTGGGCGACCCGGCCATGCGCTACGTCGTCACCTACGACGCCGACGGCCAGCACCAGGTCCACGACGTCGAGGTCATGGTGGACCGCATCCGGCAGGGCGACGTGCGTGTCGTCTTCGGCTCACGCTTCCTCGACGAGCGCACCGAGGCCTCGGCGTCCAAGCGGCTCGTGCTGCGAGCCGCTGTCGCCTACACCAACTTCACGACGGGCACCCGCCTCACGGACGCGCACAACGGCCTGCGCGTCCTGCACCGCGACGTCGTGCAGCGCCTCGACATCACCCACAACCGGATGGCGCACGCCTCCGAGATCGTCTCCCAGATCGGCTCGATGCGCTTCGACGGCGCGAAGGTCGCCTACACGGAGGAGCCCGTGCACATCCTCTACACCGACTACTCCAAGGCCAAGGGCCAGTCGCTCTGGAACGCCGTCAACATCCTCGCGGAGCTGATCTGGCGATGAGTCGACAGAGTGTCGTCCAGATCCTGCTCATCGCGGCCGTCCTCGCCATCGCCTGGCGACTGCTCATCGGCTCCGGCCAGCGCACCCAGGCCCTGCGCCGACTGGGGCTGCTCTTCCTCCTCGGCATCGTCATCTACTCGATCATCGACCCGAGCAAGACGTGGACCAACCTCGCCAAGGCGCTGGGGATCGGACGTGGCGCCGACCTCATCCTCTATGGGCTGGTCGTGGCCTTCCTCGGCTTCGTCGTCACGACGTACAAGCGCTTCCGTGAGATGGAGACGCGCTACACCCGCCTCGCGCGCCGCATCGCGCTCGACGAGGCGAGGTCCGCCGCCGAGCACGTGAGGTCGACAGGAACGGCTGTCACACTGTCCGGCGAGCTCCCCCCGTCCCCGAGCGTGAAGGCAGCCGATGCCGACTGATCCGAGCACTCCGCGTCGTTCCGGCCAGGACGACGCCTACGTCGTCGACACCCGTCGTCGCCCCAAGCGGCCCGCAGGCGGGGTGGTCACCCCCTCGCGTGCCGACGAGAGGGACGCCGGACCGGACACCCCGACGCGGGAACCCCGCTACCGCTGGCGCCGCGGGCGCATCGCCCTCGTCGTGCTGCTCGTGCTGCTCCTGGCCTGGATCGGCTTCATGGTCTGGGTGCCGATGCAGGCGTGGGGGGCCGTCAACAAGGTCGACAACGTTCCCGACGGCCAGCGGCCCACCGACACGTCGGGCTACAACTACCTCCTCGTGGGCTCCGACAGCCGTGAGGGACTGACCAAGGAGCAGCGCAAGAAGTACGCGACGGGCAACGCGGCCGGGAACCGCACCGACACGATCATGCTCGTCCACGTCTCCGAGAGCGGCGGCAAGCCGGTGATGGTCTCGCTGCCCCGCGACTCCTACGTGCCCATCCCGGGACACGGCTCCAACAAGATCAACGCCGCGTACTCCATCGGCGGACCCAAGCTGCTCACCGAGACCGTCGAGCAGGTCACCGGCATCCACGTCGACGGCTACGTCGAGATCGGGCTGGGCGGCTTCGCCGCCGTCGTCGACAGCGTCGGCGGGGTCGACCTCTGCGTGCCGCGCAACATGAAGGACAAGAAGGCCGGTATCGACCTCCAGAAGGGCTGCCAGACGCTCGACGGTGGCAACGCCCTCGGCTACGTCCGCTCCCGCTACGAGGACCCGCTGGGCGACATCGGGCGCGCCGCCCGGCAGCGCCAGTTCCTCGGGGCGCTCATGAAGAAGGCGGCGACGCCCTCGACCGTGCTCCTCCCCTGGCGCTACAAGAGCTTCGCCGACGCCTCCGCCGCGGGCCTCGCCGTCGGCCAGGACACGGGGATCACGGACGCCGTCCGGGTGCTCCAGGCGATGCGGGCCGTCAGCAACGACGAGGGCCTCTCCCTGTCCGTGCCGACCTCCGACCTCGCCTACCGCACGAGCGCCGGCGCCCTCGCCGTCAAGTGGGACACCGAGCGCGCCAAGGCGCTCTTCAAGGCCCTCAAGGACGACGAGCCGCTGACCGAGCCCCCGGCCGGCACCACGGTCGAAGGAGCGAAGAACAGCTGATGGGCGACCTGCTGCCGGCCGACGTGCTCGCGCGGATGGTCGCCTCGGACCCGGGTCGACCGCGCCTGACGTGGTACGACGACGAGCCGGGACCCACCGCGGGCGAGCGCATCGAGCTCAGCGCACGCGTCCTCGCCAACTGGGTCGCCAAGGCTGCGAACCTCCTCCAGGACGACGCCGCGGCAGGCCCCGGCACCACGGTCGGCCTCGACCTCCCGGCGCACTGGCGCTCGCTCTACTGGGCCCTCGCGACGTGGTCGGTCGGCGCGACGGTCGTCGTCGGTGACGCGGCCACCGGGGCCGACGTGCTCGTCACCGGCTCCCCCGCTGCCGCCGCCGGCCACGGAGGTGACGCCGTGCTCGTCTCGCTGCCGGCCCTGGCCCGTCGGCACCCCGAGGCCGACGAGGCGGGTGGCGCAGTCGACGAGGCCCGCGAGCTGGCCACCCACGGCGACGTCTTCTCGCCGATGTCGGACCCCGAGCCGGGCGACGTCGCCCTGGCCGCGGACGGCGTCGACACGGCATACGGCGCCGTCGTCGTGCCTGACGTCGGGTGGGGCACGTCGCCCCGCGTCGTGCTCGCCGGGACCCTCGAGCCGGTGCTGCGCCGAGCGCTCGCGGCGTGGGCGGTCGACGGGTCGGTCGTGCTCGTACGCGGTCAGCGCGACGACCTCGCGGACCGCTTCGCCTCGGAGGGTGTCACCGTCGACGCCCGCGAGAGTGCCTGAGCGGCAGGGCTCTACGCCGACAGCCGGTCGAAGAGCGACCAGGTCCGGGACGCGACGACCCCGGTGCTGGCGAGGCCTGCCCGCGCCTGCACGGACTTGACCGCCTCGCGCGTCGCCAGGTCGAAGACGCCTGTCTGACGGACGCCGAGCAGGCGCTGCACGGCGACGACCTGCGGGCCCGTGTCACCCGCCCGGAGGACTGTCGAACGGTCGGCCACGAAGGGGAAGTCACGGGCCTCGAGGACGTCCCAGAGCGCGGGGGTCATGACCCCGGTCTGCGGCTGGGCGAGCGAGCGCTGCAACGAGACGACCTTGTCGCGCGTGACGGAGCCGAACACGCCGTCGACCGCGAGCCCGCCGAGCGCCCGCTGGAGGACGCGCACCGCCGCGCCACGCGACCCGGTCGCGAGCGTCAGGCTCTTGTATGCCGTGTAGCTCGTTCCGATGTCGACGCTGGCGACCCCGGCGCTGCTGCGTGACGACGTGCTGGCGTAGACGGTCATGGCGAGGTCCCTCCCGGTCGTGGTGCTGCTGGTGACGAGCGCGACGGTGCTCGTCGTCGCCGACCAGCCCCGCGTGTAGAGCCGCTGCTGCGTGGCCGAGTCGGCGACGCCGGTCTGCGGCAGACCGGCGAAGCGCTGGTAGGCGGTCACCCTGGCGCGCGTCAGCGTGCCGTAGTAGCCGGTCGTCGGCAGCGAGCCGAGCCTGCCCTGGAGCGCCTTGACGGCCGATGACGTCATCCCGAACCGCAGGGTCGGGTAGGCCTTCGTCGGCGCGCCGGACGCCGCCGCGGACCCGGTCCAGCCGCGTACCCACAGTCGGGCCTGCGTCACGGGGTCGGCGACTCCGGTCTGCGGCAGGCCGACGAACTTCTGGTACGCCGTCACCCGGGCCCGGGTCAGGCTCCCGTAGTAGCCGGTCGTCGGCAGCGAGCCGAGCTTGCCCTGGAGCGTCTTGACGGCGCCCGAGGTCGTCCCCGGCTGCAACGCCGGGTAGGCGGCCGTGACGCTCCGCCATCCGCGGGCCGCGAGGATCTCCTGGGTGCGCAGGTCGGCGACGCCGGTCCGCGGGAGTCCGACGAAGGTCTGGTAGGCGACGACTCGGGCCTTGGTCTGGTCGCCGAAGTAGCCGGTCGTGGGGAGGTTGCCGAGCCGGACCTGCAGCTGGCGCACCGCCTCGGAGCGCATGCCGTAGGAGAGCAGCACGGGCTTCGTCGTCACGGGCGTCGACGGCGTCGTCGGGGTGCTGGGCGGCGTCGTCGGCAGCGTCGTCGCCGCAGGCGGGAGGGAGGTGAGGTAGCTGCGGGTCGCGACCCCTGTCCACCACGACGTGCGGCCGGCCGCCCCGTCGTAGTTGAAGCTGAAGTGCACGTGGTCCGTGTGGGGTGAGGAGCCGTAGTACGGCGCCCAGCCCCGCTCCGTCGCGTAGGAGCGCCACATCTTGCGGTCGTGGATGATGTACATGATCCCGAAGCGCCGGGCCATGGCGCCCTGGACGCCGTTCTTGTCGGGGGCCGTCAGCCAGGCGAGCACCGACTGTGCGACGGCCTCCTGCGCCGGGTTGTCGACGTTGAGCATCCAGTCCCAGGCCCGCCCGTCGTAGTGCTCGGAGGGACCGCTGCCACAGGCGCGACCGATGAGCCCCGTCGAGCCCATCCCGTAGTGGGAGGTCATGAGCCGGGCGAACGCGAGCACGCCGGGTCGCGCCACGGGGTCGCAGACCGTCTGCTCCTGGTAGGGCACGTACACGTCGAGGGTGCTCGGGAGCGTCCGGATCGGCGGCGCCTGGACCGCCGCGGCCGGGCTCGCCGTCATGGGCACGGTCAGGGCGGGAAGAGCGAGGACGAGGCCCAGTGGGTGTCGGCGCCAGGCCATGGTGAACCTCTTGTCAGGGGAGGGAACGGGTTTACTCCCGCACCATTTATGCACTCCAGTCACACCCATCACAAGGCGCTCCGACGAATTACAGAGGTGTTCTTCATCCTGGGTCATGAATGACACGACTGTCATTCGCTTCCCGCGCGCTCGACGGCATACGTGCTCGGCGACCACAGGTCGGCGCGGCCCTGTGGGACGACCCCACGGCACCCGGTCGTGACGGCGCGGATAGAGTCCGACCCATGGACAAAGTCGTCTCCACCCCCCAGGAGGCCATCGCCGGGATCAGCGACGGAATGTCGCTCTCGGTCGGCGGCTTCGGCCTCTGCGGCATCCCCTCCGTCCTCATCGCGGCGATCCACGACGCCGGCCTCACCGACCTCGAGGCCGTCTCGAACAACTGTGGCGTCGACGACTGGGGCCTCGGCATCCTGCTGCGCGACAAGAGGATCCGCCGCATGGTCAGCTCCTACGTCGGCGAGAACAAGGAGTTCGAGCGGCAGTACCTCTCCGGCGAGCTCGAGGTCGAGCTGACCCCCCAGGGCACGCTGGCCGAGCGCCTGCGCGCTGGCGGGTCGGGCATCGGCGCGTTCTTCACGATGACGGGCGTCGGCACCCAGATCGCCGACGGCGGACTGCCCTGGCGCTACGACGACTCCGGCAACGTCGCCGTGGCGTCGCCGCCGAAGCAGACCCAGGACCTCGAGTGGATGGGCGAGACGAAGACCTTCGTCCTCGAGCGAGCCATCACGACCGACTTCGGGCTCGTGCGGGCCGCGAAGGGCGACCGGCACGGCAACCTCGTCTTCAACCAGTCCGCCCGCAACTTCAACCCGCTGTGCGCCATGGCCGGCCGCGTGACGGTCGCCGAGGTCGAGGAGCTCGTCGAACCCGGTCAGCTCGACCCCGACGAGATCCACCTGCCCGGCATCTTCGTGCAACGCGTCCTGCCGCTGACCCCCGAACAGGCCGCCCTGAAGCGCATCGAGCGCCGCACCGTCCGCCCGCGCACGACCACCGAGCAGGAGGCGTGAGATGGCTCTGACCCGTGAGCAGATGGCGGCCCGCGCCGCCGCAGAGCTGGCTGACGGCGCCTACGTCAACCTCGGCATCGGCCTGCCGACCCTCGTGCCCAACTACGTCCCCGACGACGTCGAGATCGTGCTCCAGTCCGAGAACGGCATCCTCGGCGTCGGCGCCTACCCGATCGACGGCGAGGAGGACCCTGACCTCATCAACGCCGGCAAGGAGACCGTCACCCTGCGCAAGGGCGCGGCCTTCTTCGACTCGGCGACGAGCTTCGGGATGATCCGCGGCGGCAAGGTCGACGCCGCCATCCTCGGCGCCATGCAGGTCTCGCAGGGCGGCGACATCGCCAACTGGATGATCCCCGGCAAGATGGTCAAGGGCATGGGCGGCGCGATGGACCTCGTGCACGGTGCCAAGAAGGTCATCGTGCTCATGGAGCACAACGCCAAGGACGGGTCCTACAAGATCGTCAAGGAGTGCTCGCTGCCCTACACGGGACGCGGCGTCGTCCAGCGCATCATCACCGACCTCTGCGTCCTCGACGTCAACGAGACCGGGCTCGTGCTGCGCGAGCTGGCGCCCGGGGTCACCGAGGCCGAGGTGCGCGAGAAGACCGAGCCCGAGCTCACCGTCGACCTCCAGGCCTGACGACACGGGTGCCCGTCACTGGCCGAGACGCGTCGTCCACGCATGCGTGCCCGAGGGCAGCGGGGTGCCGAGCACGAACCGGCCGGTGACGGGGTAGACGAACAGCGCCCCGTCACTCGCCCGACGGACCAGGACGTCGTGACGACCGTCCCCCGTGAGGTCGCCCAGGGACAGGAACTCGCTGAACGGGCGCCAGTCGCTCGAGCCGATGAGCTGGGCCGCCTGGAACGTCCCTCCACCCAGTCCTGCGTAGAAGGCCAGTCGCCCGTCGCTGGCGCGCACCGCGGCCAGATCGGTTCGACCGTCTCCGTCGAAGTCGCCGGCGGTGACACGAGAGAAGATCCCCCAGCCGGCGCCGACTCGACGCGAGCCCGTGATCCCCCCTGCTCCGCTCCCGAGGTTGAGGACGAGATCGCCGCTGGTGGTTCGGGACAGGAAGTCGGTGTGGCCGTCGCCGCTGATGTCGCCGACCGGGATGAGGAGGTTGACCGAACCCCATCCGGTGCCGATCCTCACCGGGGCCCGGTCCAGCACGCCGTGGGGCCCTCCCGACCAGAGCCAGAGGGTCCCGTCGCTGCGCCGCGCCACGACGTCGCCGAGGTTGTCGGCGTCGAAGGGGCCGACGCCGGTGAGCAGGGACGTGCCGGCCCATCCCGTCGAGGCGAGCGTCTTGAGGGTGAAGCTGCGGTTGCCCGAGTAGGCCAGAGCAGCGACGCCGGAGCCGCTCGGCGTCAGCGCGTCTCCGAGCGAGTCGGCCGTCAGGTCCCGAGGCAGGAGTCGGCTCGACGTCGCGGGTGCGGAGGTCACGACCCACCAGGTGCTCCGCAGGCCCGCGGCCGCAGCGAAAGCCGCGCCGCTGGCCGTCACCGACCCGGAGGACCCGGTGATGCGCACCGACGTCGTCCGTCCTCCCCAGTCCCCACCGCCCGTGCGGTCGACGACGGCCACGGACGAGAGGGTGCCCACCGCGGGATAGGCGGACTGCAGCCGGGACAGTGCGACCGACGAGGTCCAGCTGTGGGGAGCGCCCGTGTTCACGGCGCCGTCATACGGGTCGACCTTGGCGACCTGGTAGGGCAGGGAGCTGCTCACGATGCGACCGCCGTTCGATGACGAGAACTCGGTCAGCGCAGCCTTCCCGCCGTAGAGCACGACCTTCCCGGCGGTCGCGGAGGTCGCCGCCGTGGAGCGCGCGTCGAGCCACGACGAGCGAAGCGCGCCGGATGCGTCGTAGTCCGCCAGGCCCTTGTACACCTGACAGCTCGTCGAGTCGCAGGTGTCGTAGTAGGCCGACGGGGCATGAGCCCTTCCGTAGGCCGCATAGGTTCGGGCTGCGATGGCCTGCGCCTGAAGCGCGTTCGCCGGCCATGACGCCGGCATCTCGACAGGTACGACGGATCGGACGTGCGCCTCGGAGCCCGTCGTGTTGATCGACCGAGCGGCACTCCCCCAGGCTCGTGTGGTGACCGAACCGGCATAGTCACGGAGCACACCCGACGGGAGGACGACGCGGAGCACCCCGGTCGCCGGTCTGCTGAGGACCAGCGGAGAGGTCCATCCCTTCCAGTGGCCGCTCGAGGCCCACGTCGACCCGACCAGCCACTGCAGGGTCAGCCCCCCGCTGTCCGGCACGACGCGCCATCGCGTCGCCGTCGTCGGCAGGACCGTCGTCGCCTGACCGTCGTAGAGGGTCACTCCGGACTGTCCGACGACCGTCGTCCCGCCGGAACCCAGGGCGGACAGGTAGATGCGTACCGCCGGGTCGCCCTGGCCGCCGAGGGTCGTGCCCGGATAGTAGAAGCTGACGATCTGGGTGGACGTCAGGCCCTGCGCGGCCGCTCCGTACGCGCCGTACTGCGACATCCCCCGCCCGTGGCCCCAGCCGTGGCCGGCCACCGTCAGGGCGGTCCCGGCCGGACGTCCGAACGCCTCGAGCACCGGCTTCGGAGACATGGGGGTGAAGGCCTGCCGACCTACGGCCCAGGCGTTCGCGGCCACGCTCCGGATGGACGGGATCTGCGCATACCCCGCGTCGCCCGGGCACTCGGTCGCACCGTAGTCGCGGTGACCGCTGACGCGGCTCTTGGTCACCGTCGTGCCCGCGGCGTACTTCGAGTTCCCTGCCGACACGAAGGTCGTGCTGCCCGCAGGGTCGAAGTCGGCGCGGTCGGCGACCCATGCGATGACGGCCGACACGGACGACCGCGTCGCCGCCGAGAAGGGAACGGTCCGGTGGTCCCCGATCACCGAGACGCCGAAGGTCTCGGAGTTGAACCCACCCGTCTGTGCCCCCTGGACGAAGGTCGTCAGAGCGCCGGCCCGGCCCTCGTACACGGTCCCGAACCGGTCCACGAGGAACTGGTAGCCGAGGTCGCACCAGCCCAGGGTCTGGGTGTGGTAGGCGTACATCCCGCGCAGGATCGACGGCACCTGCGCCTGCGTGTAGTCGTTGGCGTTGACGGTGTGGTGCACGACGGCGCCCTTGTAGCCCGTGAGCGTCTCCGACGTGCACTGCTTCAGGCTCTCGTCGGCGCCCCACTCGGCCCGAGTCACGATGGTCGGCCTGATGACGGCTGCCGACGCTGCACCCGACGCCCGGCCGAGCGCGGCGTCGGCGTCGGCGTGCCCGCCGTCGACCAGGATGGCCACCAGGCCCCGTGGCGCCCGCGCACCAGCTGTCGCCACGCGGACCTCGATGCCCGTCGCTCCCGCAGCCGCCAGGGGCTCCGTTCCGGCGTGCGCGTTCCTCGCGTCCGACGAGCCCGGGTCGGGCCCGCCGTCGTCGTCGACCTTCAGCTCGAGCCAGGGGCCCCAGCCGGAGCCGCTGCGGGTCCGGGCCTCGACGGTCATGCCGGTCGGCGCCGAACCCTCGAAAGAGACGCCGGCGACGTCGAAGGAGGTGCCGGTCGAGGTGAGTGACGCGACGACCGTCCGGTCCCGCCCTTCGGTGGCTCCCGTGCCCGTGGGCGTCCCCATCAGGCTGCTGAGTCGTTGCTGCCTGGCCACGGGCACGTCGGGAACGGCCAGACGCACCACGGTGGGCTTGACGGGTGTCGGCTTGGCGGCCACCTGCACGGTCGGCAGGACGACACCGACGGTCGCGAGGCCGAGGACGGCGAGGACGGACGGGAGGCGTTTAACGGCACGCACGATCACTCCTTGGGCCTGAAGTGACAAATATCCCAAATGTACCGACCGTGACGACGTCCGGCCCCACATCGTTGCCGCACCGTGACCTTCGTCCACAATGGCCGTCCGACCATCGACCGCCGGACAGAGCCGGGGCCTGGCGAACGTAAACTCGGGCCCATGGAACCCAGCGACGCCGTCCCGATGGCGCCTCTGGACCCAGACGCGGCGCCCGGGAGCTCCACTGCCGTCGCCACCGCAGGGGGGGCGCCGCGCCGCCGGCGGGCGCGGATCGGAGCGCGTCGGAGGGGTCGGACGCGTCCGACCTGCCTCCCGCCCGACGTCCCGACGCACGAACAACGGTGTCCGGCAGGCTGGTCCGGGTGGCGGTGTGGCTGGTCACCCTGGCCGTGTGCGCCTACGCCGTCCTCGTCCTGACCGCCAGCGGTACCGCGCTCGGCGACATCGGTCCGTACGCCCTCTTCTGGGTCCTGTGCGTCCTGGTTCCCGGCACGATCGTCGTCAAGGCGGTGCGGGGGACGGCAGGGTCGTGGCTGGCGGAGGTCTCGCTCGGGGCCGCGGCCGGGCCGTCGGCCGAGCTCGTGGCCTGGGCCCTGGCCAGTGCCCTCGATGCGCGCGGCCTGCTGCGGCTCTGGCCCCTGCTCACCCTCCTCCTGTTCGCGCACCCGGGCCTTCGGGCCCGCATCCTGTCGCGTCCGCACCAGCCGTGGTCACCGCTGGTGCTCATGGTGGTCGCCGCCGCGTGTGCTCAGGTCGTCTGGCTGGTCAGCCGCTCGTACTTCCAGACGGTCCCCCTGCCCCCGACCGGGCGTACGTACTACCCCGACCTGATGTGGCACCTCGGCCTCGTCATCGAGGCCACCCGGGCCTTCCCCCTCGGCACCCCCAGGCCACGGATGCCGGGCTGCTCGTCTATCACTGGTTCAGCGACGCGCACATCGCCACGGCCTCGATGATCACCGGTGTCGACACGACCACGGTGCTGCTGCGTCTGTGGATCCTGCCCATCACCGCCTTCACCGTCGTGCTGACCGCCGTACTGACCCGACGGGTCAGTGGCAGCGAGTGGGAAGCCGCAGGTGCTGCCGCCCTCGTCTCCACGACCTTCATCGTGCCCTTCTGGCCCCAGCTGTGGGCGTCGAGCAACCACCTCAACCCACTCTCGCCCTCCCAGCAGTACTCGACGCCGCTGACCCTCTTCCTCGTGTACGCCATCGTGGACCTGCTGCGCTCATCGCCCGGATCGCGACGGGCGTCGGCACTTCTCGTGGCCATCGCCGGCGTGGCCGCATCGGGCTCCAAGAGCTCGGCCCTGCCCATCGTCCTGGGCGGCGTCGCCGTCGCGGCCGTCGTTGCCGTCGTCCTCCGACGACAGCGTCGCACGGCACTCGTCCTGCTGGGCTCACTCGCCGTGCTCACGGCTCTCGCCCAGCGCTTCGTCGCCGGCGGCAGCTTCGGCGCAGGAGTCCAGCTCCTCTCGTCACTCTCGCTGACGAGGCCCTACCGGATGCTGCTCGGCACCCACATCGACTTCCACACCCCGGTGATCGCCGGCCTCGTCGACACTCCGCAGCTCGGACCGACCCTGCTCGTCGCCCTCCTGTGCATCGGCCTGCTCATCGTCCTCCGGCTCCTGCCGGCGCTGCTCCCGTTCTTCCAGGGCACGCTCCGCCGCGACCTGTCCGCGTGGGTGCTCTCGGGCCTCTGCCTGGCGGCCCTCGTCCCCTTCCTCGGGCTGGGGCATGTGGGCTACAGCGAGTACTACTTCGTCTTCGGGGCGATCCCGTTCGGGTGCGTGCTCGCCCTCTGGTCCCTCTCGGCGCTGGTGCGGGACCACCCCGGGAGCCGGCGCGTGACTCTGGCGGTCGCGGGCACGTCGGCCCTGCTGACTGCCGTCGTGGGGTGGTACCGCCTCGGTTCCCCGGGCATCAGCACCCTCGATGACATGGTCCGCGAGGTGCGGACCTTCGTCCTGCAGTTCGCGGTGGCGACCGTGGTGCTCGCCGGCGCGGTCGTGGTGGTGCTCGTACGTCGGAGGCGGGGTGACGGACGATGGGTTCCGGCGCCCCTCGCCGACCTCGTCGCGATGGGCATGATCGCCGGGCCGCTCTGCATCGTCTCCACCGTGACCCGCGTCAGCAGCCAGCCCCGGCCGACCGAGAGCACCACGGCTCTCGCCGAGTCCACAGCGGCGCGGTGGATCAAGGCGCACGTGCCGCTCGACGCGCTCCTCGCGACGAACGCCCACTGTCGGGGGCCGTGCAACAGCCGTGCGACTCACGCTCCTGGTGGATCTCGGGCCTTGCCGGTCGACGGGTGCTCGTCGATGGCTGGAGCTATCTCCCCAACGGCCGTGACGGCTACCCCGACCAGGCGCTGCTGCGGCTCAACCAGACAGCCTTCGAGAGGCCGTCCGCCGCCGACGTGCAGGCCCTCGCCGATCGCGGGGTCACCTGGCTGGTCGCCCAGTCGGTCCCGGGATCGTCTCCGTCAAAGCCCCTGGGGACCTACGCGCAGGAGCGCTACCGGCTCGGACACATCGTCGTCTACGAGCTGCCCGTCCGAGGCAGGACCGCCCCGTAGCGGCTCGCGGCGGCTCACCCACCTCGAGCAGGGCGCGGACCTGCCTCTCCCCGGGGCGGCCGCACGACCTGCCGCAGCGCGGCCCCCACGCCGTCAACGTCGACGGCCGGCGGCAGGAAGGCGTCGAGAAGGGCGCGCTGTCGCGTCGTGAGCGCGGCCTCGAGACCGCGCAGCTCGGACGCGGTGACCCGAACGGCCGGTGTGCCGTGCACCGCAGCGAGGTTGAGCAGCGCGGTGCTGTTCGAACCGATGACCACCGCGGCGTCGACGACCTCCCGCGCGAGCTCCGCGGGGACCGAGCTCGTGAGCACCTCGAAGCCGGAGTAGCGCGACACGTCCTCGCTCGGATGTGGCCGCAGGACGAGCCGGACACCGACGGCCGCGCACTCGTCGCGCACCGACCGGAGGTGATCGAGGTAGGCGGACTCGGACATCACCCCGAGGTCGGGCCACGGCTGGGTCAGGTAGATCGCCTGGTCGGCCTCGGGCACCGGACCGGACAGGGCCCGGCGGAACTCCGTGGCGACCTCCTCCCGGACGCGCCACGCCGTTCCCGTGCGCTCGTACAGGGACCAGTGGACCTCGGTGAGCACCCACCCACCGACGCTCACGACGGTGGCGCGGACTGCGGCGCGGGCCGCCGAGCCGCCCTGACGTCGGTAGGCCTGGCGTCGACTGCGCAGGTTGCCGAACGAACCGATCCCCTCGTCGACCACGACGACCCCGGGGCGGCGCCCGCGCCCACGCACGAACAAGCGGGCCCACGCCCGCGTCCCAGGGACGCCGACCGAGAGCAGCACCCGGTCGAGGCCCTTCGACGTGCGCCAGTGCTCGTCCTCCGGCGTCGTGGTCACCGTCAGTCGCGGATGCCGTGGGAGATACGCGCGGACCTCGGCCTCCCCCACCGTCGCCCGACCGAAGCCCGAGCCCACGTCGAGGACCACGACCTCGACGGCCCCGCCTGGACCGGTGTCGCCCTCGACCGCCGCGACGACGTCACGAAGCCAGGAGGCGGCATACACCAGGTGGGTGACGCTGCGGACGCCCGAGAGGACGACGCGTGTCGAGGAGGGCGTCACGGGGGGCATGGGCCTCAGACGATCGGGGGTCGTCCCGCACGGGAGAGCCGCGCGACCGTGGACCACGTCATCGGACGACGGTCTCCCGCGTCCTCGCGCAGTCCCTCGCGCAGGCCCCGGAACCACACCCCGAGCTTCTCGCGGTCGCGCACGCGGGCGACGGTGATCGCCGACCAGACCGCGACGTACGCCTCGGCGACGGGGTGCGGAAGGTTGCGCCTGGCCACCCAGACGCGGTTGCGCGCGTTCATCCGGTAGTAGACCTCGTGACGCGACGGCTGCGTGGCAGGGTGGTTGACGACGACGTCGGGTCGGTAGCGCAGGCGCCACCTCGCATCGAGCAGGCGGTAGGCGAGGTCGATCCCCTCGTGGCCGTACCAGAAGTGACCCGGCCAGCCGCCGACCTCGTGGAAAGCCGACCGTCTGATCGTGCAGACGCCCTCCCAGAAGACCACGACGTCGCCTGCGGCGCCCCCGCCGCGGGTCCGGAGGTGCGGCACCCACCGTCGCGGCGTCGGCAGACCCGTGGGGTCGGCTCCACGGGGCTGGACGACGGCGACCCGGTCGTCCACGCCAAAGTCCTCGACGAGCCGTGCCAGCACGTCGGTGGTCGGGAGGACCGCGTCGTCGTCGTAGAAGAAGAGGATGTCCCCGCGGGCCTCGCGGGCCCCGATGTTGCGTCCCTCCGGGATCCCGACGTTCTCGGGGAGGTGGACCGTGCGCACTCGCTCCGGCACGCCGACCGGGCGCCAGCCGTTCCCGACGAGGACGACGTCGAGCTCGACCCCCTCCTGCGCCAGGAGCGTCTCCAGCGCGATGGCGAGCTCGGCCGGGCGGTTGCCCATCGACAGGACCACCGCGGCCACCTTGGTCAGCGCGGGCATGGCGGCTCCTGCGGTCGGGCACATCGGGGTGCGGGCGTCGGGGGCGCGCCCGCTCCCGGACGGCGTCGCTATTGTAGTCAGGTCATCCGGGTGGGCTCACGCTCGCCGGAGACCCCACCACGAGAGGACCATGAGTGACCGCCCACCTGAGCGACCATGACATCCAGCGCGACGCGATCTCGGGGGCCCGGATCCTCGTCGGGGACATGCTGATGTGGTCCGACCTCGACTCGCTCGACGCGCCCTTGGCGGCCAAGGAGGTCATGCGCGCGACCATCGCGTCCCACCGGCCGAGGCGCGTCCTGCTCGCAGGCCCCCGCGCGGGTCTCCTGGTGGACGCCGTCCCCACTGACATCCCGGTCGACCTCGTCGTGCGGTCCCTGTCCGATGCTCGCACCCTGGGCGACCGAGCCGGGCTGCACCAGACGGCCGAGCTCTACTGCGGTGGCTTCGACGCCTTCGAGCCCGGGCACACCTATGACCTCGTCGTGGCCCTCGGCGGTCCTGAGCGACTGCTCGGCCCCGACTCCGCGGGCCTCACGGAAGTCGAGTACGTCGCTCGTCTCTCGGCCCTCGTCGACGACGACGGGCGCCTGATCCTCGATCTCGCCAACGAGCTCGGCTTCAGTGACCTCGTGTCGGCCGTGCCCGACGAGACGCTCGAGTCCGACGCCGGGTGGTACGTCGGGGCGCGGGGGTTCAGCAAGCGCCACCTCTTCGCGCGTGAACGCGCCGCCGTGCTCCGGGCTGCTGGTCTGGACAGCGTGGCGACCTTCGCCGCGCTCCCCTCGGTCGATCACCACCGGCTCCTGGTCCACGTCGCCGCCGTCGCCGACGGCGGTCTCCGTGACCAGGTCGGCGTCCTCGCCGGTCGCGCCATGGACGAGCACTTCACCACCACGCCGATGCTCCGCGAACCCCGCAACGTCCTCCAGGACGTCGTCGACGCCGGAATGCTCGACGAGCTGACGCCTGCGTGGCTCGTGGTCGCCGCCAAGGGCGCCGCCGCACCGGCACCGACGCTGCCCGCGATCGTCGTCTCCGAAGCGGACGCGGGCAGTCGATGGAGCACCGTCGCCGTCGTCTCCGCCGACGGATCCCAGACCATGGCCTGGGCGAACGACCGACCCGACACCGAGACGAGCGAGGGGACCGTGTTCCGGTCTCTCGTCGCACCGGCGGGCGGTCGCTCGTTCGAGCTCGAGCTGCGCCAGGCGTGCGCCACGCGACGTCACGCCGCCATCCGAACGCGCGTGAGACTGTATGCGGCCTGGCTGGCGGACGCGACCGTGTGGACGACGCGGACGGCCGAGCAGCGCTACTTCGCGACGCCGGCCAACACCCTCGTCGTCGACGAGCACCTCCGTCTGGCGGACGGGTCGTGGCGGCGGACCGGCGTGGTCTCGGCGGATGACGCCCTCGTGCGCGGTCTGCGTGACTTCGCCCGCCGACTTCTCGCCTCCGGGTCCGCTCATCCGTGGCGTGTCACCGTGACACCGGACGAGCTCACGATCACGCTCGCGGCCATGGCGGGCCTGACGGTCACCCCGACGATGATCGGCCGTGTGGCCCACCTCGAGGCCGAGGTGGAGTCCACCGTCGCGGGCCGACCCGAGGACCTCGACGAGCTGCTGGCGCGCAACCTAGAGCAGGGCGAGTTCGCCCGAGATCTCCCGGCTCCGGACGAGATCGGCTTCCGCGAGCTGCTCACGCACCACCGGGTCATCTCCCGCGAGCTGCGCGAGAAGCAGGGGCAGGTCAATTGGCTCGAGGGCACCCTGCGGCATCGTGACCGCTACATCCGCAGGCTCGAGCGCGTCATCGAGCGCTACGAGGAGACCTTGACCTACCGTGCCGTCGAGGCCATCCGGGCTCCGCGTCGCATCGCGACCGAGAAGGCCATCGCGGCGGCGAAGTCGACGGCCCGGGACGCGCTGCCGCCCGGCACCCTGAGCAAGGCTCGCCAGCTCGCCACCCGCGTCCTCAAGTGACGTCGCGCGTGGTGGTGGCCCACGCCATTCCGTGGGCCACCACCACGTCGCCCACGTGGCGCGCCACCCAGTGCACCTCGAGCTGACCCCGCCGCACCGGACCTGAGATGACGGGCCCTTGGCGCGCCAGGAGGACCATCGGTACGTCGGCCAGCTTGGCCAGCACCTCGGTGGCGCACCACATCTCCCAGAACTGCTCCGGTGCTGTGGTCTCCAGGCCCCAGCGCGCGACGACGTGCGGGGATGGCGTGTGACCGCGAATCTCCGCGTCGACCGCCACCCCGAGCCAGCCGTCCGGATCGGTGCCACGGCGTCCCGCATCCGGGGCCGGGACGTCCCAGCACACGACGCGTCCGTCGCCGAGGTAGGAGTGGACGCCTCCGTCGCACCGATGTCCGGCGCGGGCCTCGATGACGACGGGGTGGTCGCGGACGGCCCGCCCCAGCCGGTCCGCCCGGGACAGCATCAGATGCTGTTGCCGCCGTCGACGGTGAGCACCTGGCCGTTGATGTTGGTGTCGTCGAACAGCAGCATGCTGACGACCGGCACGATGTTGTCCGGCTCGACGAGACGGTTCGACGGCGTACGCCTCGTGATCGTGTCGAGCTGCGTCTGGCCGAGCACGGAGCTCATCTCGGACGCGAAGAACCCGGGCGCGACACTGTTGACGAGCACGCGACCGTGCATCTCGCGGGCAAGGGTCCGCATCGCGCTGTCGAGACCGCCCTTGGTGGCGGAGTACGCGACGAGACCGGAGTAGCCGCGCTGGGCGCAGACGGAGGTGACCATGACGATCCGGCCGCGGTTGCCCTTGGCCATGATGCGGCGCAGCACCGCCCGGGCCAGCAGCAGCGGGGCCGTCAGGTTCGTCTCGACGATCTTGGCGATCTGCTCGGGAGAGGTGTGCACGTGCAGGCTGTCCTGGCCCATCGCCGCGTTGTTGACGAGCGCGTCGATCGGACCGAGACGGCTCTCCGCCTCCTTAAGGAAGGCGTTGATGGCCTTGACGTCGGTGACGTCGACAGACGCTGCGTGCACCCGCTCGGGGTTGGCGGCAGCGACGGCCTCGAGCTCCGGGGTGACGGTGCGCGCGAATGCCGCCACCTTGGCGCCCTTCGCGAGGATGTCCTCGACGATCGCCAGGCCGAGTCCGCGCGAGCCTCCTGAGACGACGACGACCGTTGCGGGGCCGATGGGTTCGGTCTTGTCAGACATCGCTCTTCAGAGTCTCCTTGATCGGGATCGTGTCCAGGAACCGCACCCGTCGAGGCACGGAGTAGTCGGGGAGACGCGCGGCGCACCACGCCGTCAGCTCGGCAGCGGTGGCCTCGCCGGAGAGGACCACGTCAGCGGTGACGATGCTCCCGACGATCGGTGCCTTGCGACCGCGCACCGCGGCCCAGACCACGGCCGGGTGCGACTGGAGCACGTCCCGCACGGCCGAGGCCGACGCCTTGGCGCCTCCGACGTTGATCTCGTCCGACGCGAGGCGCCCGGTGATCAGGACCCGGCCGTCGACGATCTCGACCCGGTCGCCGGTGCGCAGCACACGGTCGATGCCCTCGCCGCGCTTGGGCGAGGCGATGAGCAGCTCGCCGTCGTCGACGGACAGGCCGGCTCGCCCGTCCAGCTCGCGGCCGAGCCACTCCTGGGGGAAGCCGGCGCGGCCGTCATGGACGGCGATGGTGGCGCCTGCCTCGCTCGACGCATAGATCCAGGAGACACGGGCCGACGGGAACATCTCGGTCAGCCGGGTCAGGATCGTCTGGTCCACGGGCTCCCCGCCGAGGGTCACCTGCTCGAGCGGCAGCGCCGCGATGCTCTCCGGGTCGCGGTAGAGGGCCTGGCGCCAGAAGGTCGGCGTCCCCGAGGCTGCGGTCACCCCGACCTCGAGGGCGCGCGCGGGCCAGGTGTCCAGCTCGTCAGGTTCGATGAACAGGACGTCCTGTCCCGGCTGGCTGATGCTCAGCGTGACGACCTGCCACCAGGCATACGCGCCGTGGGCGTACGGGCAGAGCCACGTCCGCCGCGGCTGCTCACCGGCGACCGTCGTGAGCGAGTCGAGCGTGTGGGAGACCCGCTTCGGTCGGCCGGTGCTCCCGCTCGTCAGCAGCCAGACGCGGCCGGGCACGGGATCGCGGTGGACGGTGGGAGGCTGGACGTCGGCGCCGTCGACGATCGCCAGGCCGGCGTCGCGGAGGTCCAGGGCGAGGTCGGGCGTGACGCGTGACCTCGACGCGACGAGGACCTCACGATCCCCGGACGCGGCGGCCCACACCGCACGCACCGCGTCGTGGTTGTCCCGCACGAGAACGGCCGAGGAGTCGGGGACGTCCAGCGGCTCGAGCTCGTCCCACCGGCCGTCGAAGCCCCGCGTGATGATGCGGTTGGCGGCGCCGGCAGGGACGCCAGCTCCCGCGCTCACGCGGCTTGCAGCTGCTCGAGGAAGTCGAGCACGTCCGAGATCGTGGCGATCTGTCGAAGCTCCGGAGCATCGAAGTTGAGCTCGTCGCCGATCTCGTCCTCCACCCGCAGGGCGAGCTCCGAGAAGTCGAGCGAGCGGAAGCCGATGGTCTCGAGGTTCGCAGCGTCATCCTCGGGCATCATCTTGCCCTGGGCCTGAAGGACCTCGGCCATCATCGTCCGGATCGCGTCACGGCTCAGTGCGCTCATGTTTCCGCCTTGGGCTGGGGGTTGGGGCGTCCGGTAGTCTAACAACGAATCCCCCACCCCCTGCCGCGGCCCCCTGGAGCCCGCGGCATCCTCATGAGGAGGGCCGCATGCTCCGCCCTGCAACCGATGACGACAGCCCCGCCGTCCTTCGCTGGCGCAACCACCCTGACGTACGCGCAGTGTCGCTGACCCAGCACGAGATCACGGACGAGGAGCACGCGGCGTACTGGGCGGCCACGCGTGAGACCGATGCACGCGAGCTGTACGTGTACGTCCGCCACGACGTCCCGTCGGGAGTCGTTACCTACTTCGACATCGACCGTGAGTCCGGTGTCGCCTGGTGGGGCTACTACCTCGACAACGACGGCCTCAAGGAGCGCGGTGAGCTGCTGCCTGCCTGGATCGAGATCCAGCGCCAGGCCAAGCGCTTCGCGTTCGACGAGCTGGGACTGACGACCCTGGAGGGCGAGGTCCTCGAAGCCAACGAGGCCGTGCGCCGGTTCAACCGGCGCAACGGCTTCGAGGAGATCGAGCGCTACACCCGAGACATCGACGGCACCCCCACACCCGTGCTGCGGGTTCGAGCCACGAAGGACTGACATTCCATGAGCACCCCGGTAGAGACACCAGCCACGACGTCCCTGACGATCGGCTCCACGCCCGTCGGACCCGACGTCCCGCCGTTCATCATCGCCGAGATGTCCGGCAACCATGACGGCAGTCTCGAGAAGGCCCTCGAGATCGTGCGGATGGCCGCTGCGGCCGGAGCCCACGCCATCAAGCTGCAGACCTACACCGCCGACACCATCACGATCGATGTCGACAAGCCCGAGTTCCGCCTCTCCGAGGGGCACGCGCTGTGGGGCTCGCGACGCCTCTACGACCTGTACGAGGAGGCGCACACCCCCTGGGAATGGCACCAGCCGATCTTCGACCTGGCGCGAGAGCTGGGCATCCTCGCCTTCTCCAGCCCCTTCGACCCCACGGCCGTCGAGTTCCTCGAGGGGCTGGAGGTCCCGGCCTACAAGATCGCCTCGTCCGAGATCGTCGACCTCCCGCTCATCCGCCTGGCGGCACAGACCGGAAAGCCGCTCATCATCTCCACGGGCATGGCGTCGGTCGGCGAGATCGCCGCCGCCGTCGACGCGGCACACTCCACCGGCAACCGCCAGGTCATGCTGCTCTCCTGCACCGTCAGCTATCCCGCCGACCCTGCGTCCTCCAACCTGCGCGGCATCCCCGTGATGCGTGAGGCCTTCGGCGTCCCCGTGGGCCTCTCCGACCACACGATGGGTATCGGGGCCGCCGTCGCATCGGTCGCCTTCGGGTCGGTGCTCGTCGAGAAGCACGTGACGATGTCACGCGAGGAGGGCGGGGTGGACTCGGCCTTCTCCCTCGAGCCCGACGAGCTGGCCGCCCTGGTTCGCGAGACCAAGGTCGCGTGGCAGGCCCTCGGCGAGCCGCGCATCGGCGCGCGTGAGGCCGAGCGCGAGGGGCTGCGCTTCCGTCGGTCGCTCTTCGTCGTCGAGGACGTCAAGGCGGGTGACCCCGTGACCGCCACCAACGTCCGTTCGATCCGACCCGCGAACGGCTTGTCGCCCGACGACTTCGCGCTCGTCGAGTCCAAGCGGTTCACGCGCGACGTCGAGCGCGGCACTCCGATGTCGTGGGACCTCGTGTGACCTCGTGTGACCTAGCCCGCTGACGAACCGGAAGGGCCCCGACCGTCGCGGTCGGGGCCCTTCCACACGTCTACTGGTGCCGCTAGCCCTCGTCGTCGGCTCCTGTCGCGGAGCTCTGCGCCTGTGCCGATCCCGACGTGGACCCGTCGCTCCTCGGCTCTGCCGACTTCTGAGTGGGCTCCGCGGCCAAGTCGGCGTCCTCGACCGACGCGTCGACGGACACCAGGAGGTCGGAGGGCTCTCCGCCTCCGGGTGCGCGGTGACTCTCGGAGCGGTGCTGTCGCCGCCGGCGGCGCGTGAAGACGGACTCGTCCTCCTCGAGCGACGGTGCGGGCGGAGGGGGACCCGGCACAGCGATCTCCTGGGCCCAGCCGAAGGCGTCGATGACCTCCTCGGGCAGCAGCATCTCGTCGGCCCCCAGCTCCAGGTTCGCGATCTGCGCGGCGTAGTCCATCGGCACCGAGAACTGGTGCATCTCGGGCCAGATCCGCCGTGGCTTCCCGACGCCACCGAGCACCGCGTGGTCCGACTCGAGTGCCATGGGGTCGCCATAGACGCCCACCTCGACTCCGGCCGACGCGGCATACAGGATGGCACTGCTCATGCGGTTGCTCACGACCCGGCGGTGGCCACGCATCTCGTGGAGCTGCCGGTAGAGGAACGCGACGTCGGTGTCCTGCCAGAGATAGCCACGCTGGCCGTGCGTGACCACCCGGACACCAGCGGACTCGTACTCGCGGCGGACCTTCGGGTTGTCGTACTCGTTCCAGTGGAGGCAGGCGGTGATGGGCACGTCACCCTCGGCCGCCTTCACCTCCTCGATGTATGCCATGTGGCTCCCGAGGACCTGCTGCCCCTCCCAGCCGTGAAAGGGGTAGACGATCGTCCCCTCGCGGGGCGGAGCGGCAGCGAGCCACTCATGCTGGCGCTCGAGCTCCAGCAGGTAGAGCCACGGGGCCGCCACGACCATGTAGTTGCGCAGTCCAGCCGCCCACCCGCGACGAGCGCAGGCCTCGGACCAGACGAACTTGGGGTACTGCGGGGTGAACACCGTGCCGACGGCGAAACCGTCGTGCATGTTCCACCCGTGCTGGAGGTAGCCCCAGATCCTCGGCGGGTGCTCGAGCCCCACATAGCGGGCCATGATGTGGGCATGACCGTAGAAGTGGTTCGCGTGGTGCACGGGCTCAGCCTCCGACAGCGGTGCGCACGGCGTCGATGACCCGGTCGACCTGGTCGTCGGTCAGCTCGGCGTGCATCGGCAGCGACAGCTCCTCGGCGTAGAACGTCTCGGCGTTCGGGCACATGCCCCGCTTGAAACCGAGGTCCTCGAAGAGCGGGTGCCAGTAGACGGGGATGTAGTTGACCTGGACGCCGACACCATCGGCGCGCATGGCGTCGAAGACCTCACGCCGGCGGCCGCCCAGCACCCGCAGCGGATAGAGGTGCCAGATCGGGTCGACGTGGTCACGCTGCGTGGGCAGGCGGATGCCGTCGACGCCTGCCAGCCCATCCTGGTAGCGCGCGAAGATCGCGGCGCGACGGGCCTTGAACGCCTCGAGACGCGCGAGCTGGCTCAGGCCGAGTGCCGCGAGCACGTCGGGCAGGCGGTAGTTGAGGCCGTACTCGTGCACCTCCTGGTGCCACGGGCCCTCGTCGGGGTAGCGCATCTGGTCGCGGTCGCGCACGAGCCCGATGAAGTGGAACCGGTGCGCGCGCTCGCCCAGGTCGGCGTCCAGGGTGGCGACGGCGCCCCCCTCGGCTGTCGTCATGTTCTTCGTCGGGAAGAAGGAGAACGTCGTGAGATCGGCGAGCGAGCCGACGGGTCGTCCCTTGTACGTCGACCCGATCGAGTGGGCGGCGTCCTCGACGACGAGTGCGCCGACGCGGCGCGCGGTCTCGTTGATCGCGTCGATCTCGATGGGATGACCGGCGTAGTCGACGCCGGCGATGACCTTGGTCTGGTCCGTCACGGCGGCGTCGAGTGCGATCGGGTCGATGTTTGCCGTGTCCTCCTCGACGTCCACGAAACGCACCTCGGCACCGAGGGCGACGGCGCACGAGGCGGTGGCCACGAACGTCATCGGCGTCGTCACGACCTCGTCACCACGACCAACGCCGGCCGCGGCGTACGCGATGTGCAGGGCGGCCGTACCACTCGTGGCACTCACGACCCGGGTGGCGCCGCTCAGCTGCTCCAGCGCCTTCTCGAAGGCGGTGACGGTCGGGCCGGTGGTGAGCCAGTCACCCCGAAGGACCGTGGCGACGGCCTCGATGTCCTCCTCGTTGACCGACTGGCGTCCGTAGGGGATCACCTCAGATACCCGCCTCGAGCATCTTGCGGATGTCGTCGGCGCCGATCCACAGGTCGTTCTTGTCGGAGGCGCAGTGGAAGCCGTCGGGCACGGGCTCGCCGTCGGTGCGCGGGACATAGCCCCACGTCGCCAGCTCCGGCTCGAGCACGTAGTACTTGCCGTCCATGATCATGATGGCGCGGCGGCCCTCCTCGGGGCTGATCATCTCCTCGTGGAGCTTCTCGCCCGGGCGCAGGCCGATGTCGTGCATCTTGGCACCGGGGGCGATCGCCTGAGCGAGGTCGGTGACCAGGTGCGAGGGGATGTGGGGCACGACGAGCTCACCGCCCTGCATGAGGGCGAACGTGTCGAGCACCATCTGGACGGCCGCGGGCAGGGTGATGAGGAAGCGCGTGCAGCGCAGGTCGGTGATCGGCAGCGACTCCCCCGCCTCGTGCAGGGCACGGAACTTCGGGATGATCGAACCGCGTGAGCCCGTGACGTTGCCGTAGCGCACGACGGCGAACCGCGACGGGTACTGGGCGGCGTAGTGGTTGCCGAGGATGAAGAGCTTGTCCGCCGTGAGCTTGGTCGCGCCGTAGAGGTTGATCGGCGACGAGGCCTTGTCGGTCGAGAGCGCGACGACCTTCTTGACACCGGCGTCGATGGAGGCCTCGATGACGTTCTGGCTGCCCAGGACGTTCGTCTTGACGAACTCGTGGGGGTTGTACTCGCCCGTGTCGACCTGCTTCAGGGCGGCGGCGTGGACGACGTAGTCGGTGCCGTGCATGGCCCGGCGCAGACGCTGTAGGTCACGGACGTCACCGATGAACCAGCGCAGGCGTGGGTCGTCGTTGAACAGCTGACGAACCTCCCACTGCTTCAGCTCGTCACGGCTGTAGATGATGACCCGCTTGGGGTTGTGGTTGTCGAGCACCTCGCGGATGAACGCCTTGCCAAAGGACCCGGTCCCACCTGTGACGAGGATCGACGACCCTTCGAGAATGCTCACCCTGTGACCTCCTGGTCATCAACGAAAATGTGCGCGCACGCGGACCACCCTGAGGGCACCGCGCACTGTGACGCTCGACCAGCGCCGACGGCGAGATTAACACTTCCGCCGGTCCGGCCGCCCCTCCGCCGGATCCGGCTGGGACCTCACCCGCAGCGGAGGCGTCTCGCCGCGTCCGGCACACTGGGTCCATGCCGGCCCACATCGCTTTGCGCTGCGACGCCCACCCTGCGACGGGCACCGGACACGTCGTGCGCTGCCTCGCCCTCGGAGACGAGCTGACGGCGCGTGGGGCACAGGTGACCATCTGGGGCGAGATCACTGGGGTGCCGTGGCTGCAGAAGCAGGTCGAGGCGCGCGGGTTCGCCGTCCTCCCCGCACCCGTGGACCCGGACGCACTCGCAGCCGAGGCGTCGCACCGAGGCATCGACGCCATGGTGCTGGACGGGTACCACCTAGACAGCCGGATCGCGGCCGCCCTGGGCGCCGCGGACATCGTGGCTCTGTCCGTGCTCGACGACACGTTCGGCGGCGGCCATGAGGCAGACCTCTACCTCGACCAGAACTTCGGGGCCCGACCTCTTGCGCGGGTCCCCCGCGAGCGACAGCTGCTCGGCCTCGACTACGCCCTCTTCCGCGACGAGGTGCTCCGACATCGACCGGCGTCCCCCCGCAGCATGAACGGCAGCCCTCCGCGAGTGCTCGCGGTCTTCGGCGGATCGGACCCGTACGCCGCGGCACCCGTGGTCGTGCCGCTCCTACTGGCCACCGGGCGCGCTGTCGACATCGTCGCGGTCGCTGCGCGCCAGGAGGTGGCCGACGCTCTCGATGCCGTGAGCATCGGACCGGGCCAACGTCTCGACGTGGTGTCGCCGACGCCCGACCTGGCCCGCCTGGCCGCGACCTGCGACCTGGCCGTGACGGCGGCCGGAAGCTCGGTCTGGGAGTTCCTCTGCCTGGGCCTGCCGTCGCTGCTCGTGTGTGTCGTGGACAACCAGGCTCCGGGGTACGAAGCCGTCACGGAGCAAGGCCTGGCCGTACCCTTCGGACACCTCTCGGAGCTGCGCGACGACCCGGCCGCACGTGCCACTGCGGTCGCGGCAGCGGCCGACCTCATGGGTGACCCGGGCCGGTGCACGACCCTCTCAGAGCGCGGCATGGCCCTCGTGGACGGGCTGGGTCGGTCCCGGGTGGCGGATGCACTTCTCGGTGCGGTCGCGCGCCGTCGCTAGCCTGTCGTCCACACCACCTTGGAGGTTCCCACCGTGCCGCGCACCCGCGTCGTCATCCAGTCACGTCTCAACTCCTCCCGTCTGCCGGGCAAGGCCATGCTCACGATCGCGGGCATGCCCCTCATCGAGCTCGTCGCCCGGCGAGCGAGTCGGGGTGGCCACGAGGTGGTCGTGGCCACGAGCGAGGAGCAGTACGACGAACGCATCGCCGCGCATCTCTCGACAGTGAGGATCCCTGTCGTCCGAGGCTCACTCGACGACGTGCTCGGCCGCTTCGTCCAGGCCACCGCAGATCTGGCTCCCGAGGATCGTGTGGTCCGTCTGACGGGCGACAACCCGGTCGCCGATGCCGACCTGGTCGACGAGCTGCTCGCCGCCCTCGAGTCCAGCGACCACACGTATGGGCGGGTGGACATCGACCAGGTCCCGGAGGGCCTCGGGGCCGAGGCGTTCAGCGTGGCCGCGCTGCGGGAGGCAGACTCCTCCGCGACGGCAGCCTATGACCGGGAGCACGTCACCCCGTGGCTGCGCCGCACGCTCGGTGAGCTCTTGTTCGTGCCGCAGGGCTGCCCCGACGACGTCCACGCGTACCGGGCCACCGTCGACACCCTCGGCGACTACGTGCGCGTCTCGAGCCTGTTCGACGACGTCGCGGACCCGGTCGGGCGCCCGTGGCTCGAGTTCATGAACGACCTCGCCAGCAGTGTCGACGCCGCAGGTCCCCAGATTCCGTCGGCGATGTCCGCCGCCGGACGCCTGTCACGAGTCGTCCTCTCTGCCCAGGCGTTCGACGGGGACGACCCGGCGCACGACTCGAGCAAGCCGGCGGAGCGCGCCGAGCGCCTGCGGGGGCTCCTGGCGGGCGCCATCGAACGTGGTGTCACACATGTGGACGTCGGTCGTGCCGACGGACGCAGTGAAGAGCTCTTGCGCAGCT
The DNA here is from genome assembly GCF_024519435.1 of Terrabacter sp. Ter38. Lineage (GTDB taxonomy): Bacteria > Actinomycetota > Actinomycetes > Actinomycetales > Dermatophilaceae > Terrabacter. Next base: position 63,589 of record NZ_JALJRZ010000012.1, on the reverse strand, counting down.
CTGCCGAGCCGGCCCTCGTCAAGCGATTCGGGTTGATCTGCCGACTGTGGGCCCCGGCGCTCGAGGATGACGCGTGCCCAGAGGCATACGGGGTCGCCGTCGAGGCATCGGTCGAGCGCAGCTTCGCCAACCTGGGTCGCCGCGGAGTCGACGCCCTCGTCTTCCCCGACGCCGTCACCGCCGCTCGTGGATGGGAGCGCGCTCAGCGCTACCGGGCGGAGGGTCTGGCCCGCAGCCTCGGACTCGTCGCCCGCTCCGTCGCCGACCTCGAGTGGGCGGCGCAGAGCCCCGACGTCGGCTACGTCGAGGTGGGCACGCCCGACGATGCCGCGACGAGTGACCTGATCGCCGAGCTGGCGACGCGTGGCTGTGTCCTGGTGGTGCGCCAGGCCACAGCCGTGACGGACCGGGCCGTGCCCTCGTGGGCCGCCGCAGTCCTCGTCACCGCGCTCGACACCACGGCCTTCGACCGGGCCGCCGCCGCGGTCGACTCCTGATCACGCCGACGAGGCGTTGTACTGCTCCAGAACGTCCTCCATCGGTCCGTCGGCGACGAGGCGTCCCGACTGGAGATAGAGGCCGCGCGTGCAGAACCGTCGGAGGTCGGCTTCCGAGTGCGACACCAGGAAGAGGGTGCGCCCTTGTGACAGAAGATCCTCCATGCGCTGGTAGCACTTCTCGCGGAACGCCCGGTCACCCACGGCCAGCACCTCGTCCACGAGGACGATGGGCTCGTCGAGCGTCGTGATGAGTGCGAAGCCCAGGCGGACCTGCATTCCGGAGGAGAAGTGCCTGAAGGGCATGTCGAGGCCCTGCCTGACCTGAGGTCCGGCAAAGTCGACGATGTCGTCGAAGCGCTCGCTGATCTCGTGCTTGTCGAGGCCGTGGAGACCCGCCGTCAGCAGGACGTTCTCGCGCGCCGACAGCTCGCCGAGAAAACCTCCGGTGAGCTCGATGAGCGGGGCGACGCCGCCCTGGACCTTCACCGAGCCCTCGTCGGGCAGCAGAACGCCGGCGATCATCTTGAGCAACGTGCTCTTCCCACCGCCGTTCGAGCCGACGAGCCCGACGGCCTCCCCCGGACCGACGCTGAACGAGACGTCCTTCAGTGCCCAGAAGGTCTCCTTGGGGGCGGTGTTCTCGCGGCGCAGCGCCATCTCACGCAAGGAGAGCTTGCGCCGTCGGGACCGGTAGAACTCGATCCCCAGACCGTCAGCGGTGATGACGTCCCGGGCGCTCGGTGTGCCGGCCTCGTGACCAGCGAGGGATCCCATCTCAGATCTCCTTGAGGACGGCACGCTCCATGCGTGCGAATGAGAGGGAACCCCACACGAGGAACCCGACCGACATGCTGGCGCCGATGAGCAGCGGCGCCAGCTGGATGCGCTCCGGGAAGAAGCCTGCCCGGTAGAGCTCGAGGATGCCGCTCAGCGGGTTGAACCACAGAACCGTCTGCAGCCAGTCGGGAGCCTTGTCGAGCGTGTAGATGATGGGAGTGCCGTAGAAGAGCATGCGCAGCACGATCCGGACGAGGCGGATCGTGTCGTCGGCGAGCACCGTCGCCGGAGCCAGGAGCAGTCCGATCCCCGTCAGGAGGATGAACTGGAGGACGAGTGCCACCGGGAAGAGGACGATACGCCAGTTCAGGGTCGTGTCCCCCTTGATGACGTAGAAGATCACGAAGGCCAGGAGCACCGGCAGGGACAACAGGAACTCGATGCCCTTGGCGATGACGGCACGGATCACCCAGAGCTCACGGGGCAGGTTCGTCGACCGGACGAGCTTGGCCTCGGCCACCAGGGCGCGGGCGGTCTCGTTGATCGAGGCGTTGAACCACTGCCATGGAAGCAGTCCGATGATGAGGAACAGGAAGTAGGGCTTGTGTCCTGCATCCGGTCGCTTGAAGATCACCGCGAAGACCAGGAAGTAGATGAGGGCCATCGCCAGAGGGTCGATGATGGTCCAGAGGTACCCCAACCAGCTGCGGGCGTAGCGGACCCGCAGGTCACGCCGCACCAGGGTCTGGAGGATGGCTCGGCGCGCCCAGATCCGGGAATAGCGCTCGAACATCAGAGTTCCTCTCCTTCAGGGACCAGCTGTCCCGGGCGGCTGGTGAGGAAACCCCAACCCCAGCTCAGGTGCATGGTCGCGAGAACCGCAGGTACGCGTACAGCCACCTTGGGTCCCGCGTGGCGACCGATCACGCCACCACCGACAACGATGCCGACGGCATACGCCGACGGGACAGCCCAGAGCGGGTGCCACACGAAGCCGCCGACGAGGCCGAGGGCCACGCCGACCACCGCGGCGGGCGGCGCGAGGTACCGCGCGTTGATCGACCCCTTGTGGCGTGTGGCCACGACTCTGCGCCACCGTCCGTAGTCACGGTACTGACGGGCCAGCGCCCGCAGGCTAGGACGCGGCCGGTACTCGACGGTGAGCGCGGGATCGAACCACACGACTCCCCCGGACTGCCGGATGCGGTAGTTGAGCTCCCAGTCCTGGGCGCGGGTGAACCGGGGGTCGTACCCACCCGCCGCGTCGAGCCACTCGCGACGGAAGACGCCGAGATAGACGGTCTCAGCGGGTCCGGGCTCCCCTCCGGTGTGGAAGCGGGCGCCGCCCACGCCGAGCGGCGACGTCATCGCCAGCGCGATGGCCTTCTCGATGTCGGTCAGGCCCACGGCGCGCATGATGCCGCCGACGTTCGCGGCGCCGGTCTCGTCCAGCACCTGGACGGCGTGGGTGATGTAACCGCTGCTCAGGAAGCCATGGCCGTCGACACGCACGATGATGTCGTGCTCGGACGCGGCCACCGCGAGGTTGAGAGCCTCGGGCGTACGGCCCGAGGGGTTCTCGACGACCGTGATCCGCGGGTCTCGTGCAGCGAGCCGACGGGCGACCCCGAGCGTGTCGTCATGCCCCGGACCGACGGCCAGGACCACTTGGAGCGCACCGGGGTACTCCTGTGCCACGACCGCGCCGACCGCAAACTCCAGGTGCTGCTCCTCGTTGAGCAAGGGCATGATGACGCTGACCGGAGGTGATGGGTCCACGCGCGGAGGTCCTTCCCGTTCGGGTCGATGGTGGAGCAGGCGATCGCGACCCGCACCGGGCCGAGTCAGCCTACCGTCCCGAGAACCTGTTCCTGCCACGCCGGGACGCGCTGGGAAGGCGCTGGACGCACGATGGAAGCCGCGCTCACCCTAGTCCGTCGGACTGGCCCCACCCGAAGGTCGAGCGGCTACCGAAGGACCTGACGGGCCATGACCAGGCGCTGGACCTGGTTGGTGCCCTCGTAGATCTGGGTGATCTTGGCGTCACGCATCATCCGCTCGAGCGGGAAGTCGCTCGTGTAGCCCGCTCCGCCGAGCAGCTGCACGGCGTCGGTCGTGATCTTCATCGCGACGTCGGAGGCGTAGCACTTGGCGGCCGCACCGAAGAAGGTGAGGTCCTTGTCGCCGCGCTCGGACTTGGCGGCCGCGACGTAGACCATCTGGCGAGCGGCCTCGAGCTCCATCGCCATGTCGGCCAGCATGAACTGGATGCCCTGGAAGTCGGCGATGCGCGTGCCGAACTGTTTGCGGTCCTTGACGTAGCTCACGGCCTGGTCGAGGGCGCCCTGGGCGATGCCGACGGCCTGGGCACCGATGGTGACGCGCGTGTGGTCGAGCGTGCGCAGAGCGATCTTGAGTCCGTCGCCGACCTCACCGACGACGCGGTCGCCGGGGATCCGGACGTGGTCGAAGATCAGCTCACGCGTGGGGCTGCCCTTGATGCCGAGCTTGCGCTCCTTCTCACCGAAGGTGAAGCCCTCGTCGGACTTCTCGACGACGAACGCCGTGACATTGCCGCCGCGGGGTCCGTCGGGGTCGGTGACGGCAAGCACCGTGTAGTACTCCGACACGCCGGCGTTCGTGATCCACGACTTCTGGCCGCTGAGCACCCAGCCGTCGCCGTCCTGGCGGGCCCGGCACTTCATCGACGCGGTGTCGGAGCCGGCCTCACGCTCGGACAGGCCGTAGGAGAAGGTCGTCTCGCCCTTGGCGAGGGGCGGCAGGTACCGGGCCTTGACGTCGTCGCTCGCGGCGAGGATGAGCGGGAGGGAGCCCAACTTGTTGACGGCCGGGATGAGGGACGCGGAGGCGTCGACCCGGGCAACCTCCTCGATGACGATGCACGTCGCGAGGGCGTCCGCACCGACACCGTCGTACTCCTCGGGCACGTGCGGGGCGAAGAAGTCGGAGGCGACGAGGGCGTCGTGCGCCTCCTGGGGATAGCGCGCCTCCTCGTCGACGGCGGCGGCGTACGGGGCGATCTTGTCCTCGGCAACCGCACGGACCGCCTCACGCAGTGCCTCGTGGTCCTCGCTGGTCCGGAACAGGTCGAAGTCGGAATTCGTGCTCACGAACCATGATCCTACTCGCGAGTTCGGATTAGTAGGACGTCCTAGTGATTCACGCCACGGAGGGCGATCTCCTCGGTGACGACCCGCTCGGGCGAGACCCGCGGGGACACCCGGACCGTCGTCCCGGCGGGCAGCGCGTCGACCTGCCGGGCCTCGATCGTGGCCAGCGCGCCGTACGCGGCGAGCGACCCCAACCAAGCCCGACCCCCGTTCGACGCGGCCCCGCGCTCTCGTCGGACAGGGGCCGTCCACGATGAGGACACGCCCTCCCACCTGGCGGACACGCATACGTACACTCGTCGGTAGGTCATGAGCGCCAGCGACAAGCCCCGGCTCGCTGGCCGGCAACCCTCCAACCGCGGTGGGGTGCCCCGGGTGAAGACCTGGCCCGTCGACGCCACCCGGCGCTCGGGCAAGCGCGGAGAGCCTCTCTCCCGCACCGACCCGTCGGTGCACGGGCCCGGTGACACGGGACCCGGTCAGCGACACGACCCAGGAAGAGCAGGACGACCGATGACCGAGCCCAGCTGGTCCTTCGAGACCAAGCAGATCCACGCCGGCCAGGCACCCGACAGCGCCACGGGAGCCCGCGCGCTGCCGATCTACCAGACGACGAGCTACGTCTTCAACGACACCGACCACGCCGCGAACCTCTTCGGGCTCAAGGAGTTCGGCAACATCTACACCCGCCTGATGAACCCGACGACCGACGTCGTCGAGCAGCGCATCGCGGCACTCGAGGGCGGTGTCGGCGCGCTCCTCGTCGCCTCGGGCCAGGCCGCCGAGACGCTCGCCGTGCTCAACATCGCCGAGGCCGGTGACCACGTCGTCGTCTCCCCCAGCCTCTACGGCGGGACGTTCAACCTCTTCAAGCACACGCTGCCGAAGTTCGGCATCGAGGTCGGCTTCGTCGAGGACCCCACGTCGATCGACTCGTGGCGCGCGGCGATCCGCCCCAACACCAAGCTCCTCTTCGGCGAGACCATCGCCAACCCCAAGAGCGAGATCCTCGACATCGAGGCGGTCGCGGCCCTCGCGCACGAGCACGGCGTGCCGCTCGTCGTCGACAACACCGTCGCGACGCCCTACCTCATCCGCCCGATCGAGTGGGGGGCCGACATCGTCGTGCACTCGGCGACGAAGTACCTCGGCGGTCACGGCACCTCGATCGCCGGCGTCATCGTCGACGCGGGCACCTTCGACTTCGGCGCCGACCCGGAGAAGTTCCCCAACTACAACACACCCGAGGAGAGCTACCACGGGCTCGTCTTCGCCCGCGACCTCGGCGTCGGCAGCCCGCTCGGCGCCAACCTCGCCTTCATCCTCAAGGCTCGTGTCCAGCTGCTGCGCGACCTCGGGCCGGCCGCGTCGCCCTTCAACGCCTTCCTCATCGCCCAGGGCATCGAGACGCTGTCGCTGCGCATCGAGCGCCACCTCGAGAACGCCCACCAGGTCGCCGCCTACCTCCAGGGTCACGACCAGGTCGAGAAGGTCGTGTGGGCATCCTTGCCGGACAGCCCGTTCCACGCCCTCGCAGAGAAGTACACGCCGCGTGGCGCCGGCGCCGTGCTCTCGTTCGAGATCGCCGGGGGTCTAGAGGCGGGCAAGAAGTTCGTCGAGGCGCTGACCCTGCACAGCCACGTCGCGAACATCGGCGACGTGCGCTCGCTCGTCATCCACCCGGCGTCGACGACGCACTCCCAGGGCCCCGACGCGGACCGCCTCGCTGCGGGCGTGACACCGGGTCTCGTCCGGCTCTCGGTCGGCATCGAGCACATCGACGACATCGTCGCCGACCTCGAGCAGGGCTTCACGGCCGCCAAGGCCTGACCCACCCCCCACCTCCCGAAACCGGCTGAAGCGGATCGGCATGGCTGGCACGATGGCAGCCATGCCGATCCGCTACCCCGCCCCACTGCGCCCCGGCGACCGGATCGGCGTGACGTCGCCGAGCTCCGGCGTCTCCGACGAGCTCTGGGGACGGTTCACGTATGCCGTCCAGTGCCTGCGCGACCGCGGCTTCGACGTCGTCCTGGGCGAGCTCAACCACGCGCCGAGCCACGTGAGCGGGCCCCGCGAGGCCCGCGCCGCAGAGCTCATGGAGATGCTCCTCGACCCGAGCATCCGGGCGGTCGTCCCGCCGTGGGGCGGTGAGACCGGCATCGACCTGCTCGACCTGCTCGACCTCGACGCGGTCGCCGCGGCCGAGCCGACGTGGTGCGTCGGCTTCTCCGACACCTCGACCTGGCTGACCCCGCTCACCCTCACGACCGGCATCGCGACGATCCACGGGCAGAACCTCATGGACACCCCGTATGCCGTGCCGGACGGCATACTGCACTGGGTCGACGTGGCGGGTGCCGTGGCCGGGGACGAGCTGCGGCAGCACTCGCCGGGGCGGCACCGCTCCGGCGGCTGGGACGACTACGCCGGCAACCCGACGGTCTCCGAGATGACCCTCGCGGGCCGCGGCACGTGGACCCGCATCGATCCGGGCCACGAGGGCGAGCCGGTGACCGTGACGGGCCGCCTCGTCGGCGGCTGCGTCGAGACCGTCGGCTTCCTCGCGGGCGGAGCCTTCGGCGACACGAGTGCCTTTGCCGCACACCACGCGCCCGAGGGCACCATCGTGCTGCTCGACATCGCCGAGTGGAACTCGTACGACATCTGCCGTGCCCTGCACGCGATGCGCCTGCGTGGTTGGTTCGACGCCGCGAGCGGCATCCTCGTGTCCCGGACCAGCGCGCCCGAGCCGCACGGCTTCACGCAGCACGCGGCGGTCGTCGACGCCCTCGGGATGCTCGGCGTTCCCATCGTCGCCGACGTCGAGTGCGGCCACGTCGCGCCGTTCCTCGCGCTCGTCCAGGGCGCCCTGACGACGGTCGTCCACGACGGCGACACCCACACGGTCACGCAGCGGCTCGTCTGAGGCCGGTCGGCGGTGACAGGTACGCTCGCCGGGTCATGGAGAAGCAGCTGGTCGGGTCCGAGCTCGAGGTCATCGGCACCGAGGTGACGCGCGAGGCACCCGTCGCCGCGGACCAGGGCTCGCACGACGAGGGGGCGGCTGGTCGCGTCCTGCACGACGTCTTCGGGTTCAGCTCGTTCCGCGGGGCCCAGCAGGCGATCGTCGACCGCGTCGTGGCGGGTCACGACACCGTCGTGCTCATGCCCACCGGGGGCGGCAAGTCCCTCTGCTACCAGCTGCCCGCGCTCGTGCGGCCCGGCGTCGGCATCGTCGTGTCGCCACTCATCGCGCTCATGCACGACCAGGTCGAGGCGCTGCGCCTGCTCGGTGTGCGAGCGGCCTTCTGGAACTCCACGTCGTCCGCCGAGGAGTCCGACGCCGTCCGCCGCGACGTGCGTGAGGGCCGCCTCGACCTGCTCTACGTCGCTCCCGAGCGCCTGCTCATGCCCTCGTTCCTGCGTCTGCTCGACGACGCGGCCGCCGGCGCCGGCATCGCACTCTTCGCCATCGACGAGGCGCACTGCGTGTCGCAGTGGGGCCACGACTTCCGGCCGGAGTACCTCCGTATCGCCGAGGTCACCGCACGGTTCCCCGGTGTGCCGCGCATCGCCCTGACCGCCACTGCCGACGCGCTCACCCGCACCGAGATCCACCAACGGCTGCGCCTCGACGGCGCGGCTGAGTTCGTCTCGAGCTTCGACCGACCCAACATCCGCTACGTCGTCGAGGAGAAGAGCGACGCACGCGCCCAGCTGCTGCGCTTCCTCGAGCGCGGCAGCGACGGCGCAGGCCTCCGCGGCTCCGCCGGCATCGTCTACTGCCAGTCACGCAAACGCACCGACGAGATCTCGGCGCTGCTGCGCCAGCAGGGCTACGACGCGATCGCCTATCACGCCGGCCTGCCCAACGAGGCGAGGGCCGCCGCCCAGCAACGGTTCCGTCGTGACGAGGGAGTGATCGTCGTGGCGACCATCGCCTTCGGCATGGGCATCGACAAGCCCGACGTGCGGTTCGTCGCACACGTCGACCTCCCGAAGAGCCTCGAGGGCTACTACCAGGAGACCGGGCGGGCGGGCCGCGACGGCGAGCCGGCGGTGGCGTGGATGGCCTACGGCCTCGCCGACGTCGTGCAGCAGCGCTCGTTCATCATGAGGTCCGACGGCAGTCCCGAGCACCAGCGCGTCGACTCGATGAAGCTCGACGCGATGCTCGGGTACGCCGAGGCCTCCTCGTGCCGGCGGCGCCTGCTGCTCGCCTACTTCGACGAGGAGTCCGGCGACTGCGGCAACTGCGACACCTGTCTGGAGCCGCCACAGCTGTGGGACGCCACCGTGCCCGCGCAGAAGGTGCTCTCGGCCGTGATCCGCACGGGTCAGCGCTTCGGCGCGGGGCACGTCATCGACGTGCTGCTCGGCAAGCGCACGGACAAGGTCGTGAGCTGGCAGCACGACGAGCTGCCGACGTTCGGGGTGGGCAGCGATCTCGCCGACCGGGAGTGGCGCTCGGTCATCCGCCAGCTCGTGGCGCGCTCGGTGCTGGTCCCCGACCCGGACCGGATGGGTGCCCTCACCATCACGGAGGCGGCCCGACCGATCCTCGACGGCGTGGAGAGGGTCGAGCTGCGTCGGCTCTCGCCCGCGCCGGCACGCAGCCGTTCGTCGTCAGGCTCGCGGTCGCCCAGGACCGGTGCCGGGACCGGAGCCGGTGCCGCGGCCGGGGCCAGCCCTGCCGACCGGGCGCTCTTCGAGCTGCTGCGCACCAAACGGCGGTCGATCGCCGACGCCGAGGGTGTGCCGGCCTACGTCGTCCTGCCCGACCGCACGCTGTGGGAGCTGGTGAGGGCCCGACCGGGCAGCACGGCCGAGCTGCTCAGGGTCAACGGCATCGGGCCGGTCAAGGCAGAGAAGTACGGCGCGGCGTTCCTGACCCTGCTGGCCCAGCACTCCGGCTGACCGAGCCACGGCTTCAGCCGACGACCTCGTCGATGAAGCACCAGCGCCAGGCCTCCCCCGGCTCGATGGAGCGCATCACGGGGTGCTGCGTCTCGTGGAAGTGAGCCGTGGCGTGCTTCATCTCGGAGGAGTCGCAGCAGCCGACGTGCCCGCACTGGAGGCACAGGCGCAGGTGCACCCACGTCGTGCCGTCGCGGAGGCACTCCTCGCAGCCCTCGGGAGTTCGTGGTTCGACGCAGGAGTCGGTGTCCTGGAGGTGCTCACAGGGAGCCTCGATCGTGTCCACGGGCAACATCTCACTCTCTGCCAGGCGGCTCTCCTGGTCGTCGATGCGGTCGAGCATGGTCTCCTCGAGGTCCAGTGTGCCAAGGACGACGCGGAGCACGACGTGGTCGGCCCGCCCCTCGTCCCGCAGCCGGAGCACCTCGTCGCGCTCGGCCTGCAGCATCTGCATGCGGGCGCGTCGGTAGCGGGCGCTCGGCGTCTCGTCCGCGTCACCGCTGCGCGGCCCGAGCCGTTCCCACATCTGGTTGAGCCGGTCCTCGGACCGCGACCGCAGCATCTCCCGGGTCGCCTCGTCGACGTCGTCCATCCGGTCGAGCACGTCGAGGCCCGAACGCGTGGCGGCCTGCAGCACGGTGGCTGCCTGGAGTGCGTCCTCACGCGGGTCCGGCCCTCGCACGTCCAGCCAGCGGGCGAGGGTCGGCAGGGTGGTGCCCTGGATCAGGAGGGTGCCGATGGTCACGACGACGGCGATGAGGACGAGGACGTCGCGATGCGGGTTCGCCGGGCCCTGAGGGAGGAGCAGGGCGGCCGCCAGCGTCACCACGCCGCGCATGCCGGCCCACGAGAGCACGACGGTGTGCGTCCACGGGGCGTGCGCCTCGTTGTGGAAGACCCGCGTGCTGAGGAAGCGGAAGGGGACGAGCCACAGTGGGCGCAGCACCAGGACGGCGACGAGCGTGCCGACGGCCGCCAGCGCGATCTGCCCTGCCGACAGGGTGGAGGCGCGGACGCTGTCGAGGACGTAGTAGACCTGCAGCCCGATGAGGAGGAAGACGGCGTTCTCGAGGAGGAACTGGATCGAGGACCAGTTGATCCGCTCACTGATGCGTGAGGCGCCGGTCTGGGTGCGCGGCGACCTGTGACCGAGGACGAGACCTGCCGTCACCACGGCGATGACTCCCGAGGCGTGCAGCTCCTCCGCCGGGACGTAGGCCGCGAAGGGGACCATGAACGACAGCACCGTGTCGAAGGCCGGCTCGGTCGAGAAGTGCCGCCGCAGCACGGAGACGACGAGGGCCACCCCGACGCCGATCGCGATGCCGCCGACCGACGCCCAGGCGAAGTCGAGCACGACGCCACCGAAGGACAGGCCGCCGGACGACACGCTCGATGCGAGGCCTGCTGCGGCCAGGGCCGTGCGCAGGGAGACGAGGGCGGTCGCGTCGTTGACGAGCGACTCCCCCTCGAGGATGGACACCAGCCGGCGAGGCAGGCCGATGCGGCGGCCGATCGCCGTGGCCGCGACCGCGTCCGGAGGGGCGACGACCGCGCCGATCGCGAAGGCCACGGCGAAGTCGAGGCCCAGCGCCCACCGCAGGAAGATCGCGACCCCGAGCGCCGTGAAGAGCACGAGCCCGACGGACAGGCTGAGGATGACGCCACGGTTGTTGCGGAAGTCGACGAGCGAGGTCTGGATCGCGGCGGCATAGAGCAGGGGCGGGAGGATCCCGAGCAGCACGACCTCGGGGCTCAGGGCCACCTCGGGCACGAACGGCAGGTACGAGCCCAGGATGCCGACGACGATGAGGACGAGGGGCGCCGGCAGGTCGAAGCGGTCGGCGAGCCACGCCCCCCCGAGGACGGTGGCTGCGATCGCGAGCAGCCCGATGGCGATCTCCACGTCGACATCCTGCCCCACGCCGCGACGCGGTGCGTCGGGCGTCCGTCCCGGACGAAGCCGGCCTAGGCGAAGAAGGAGCGCACCGCCGCGACGACGCGGTCCTGGTCGCCGTCGGTCAGCTCGGTCGCGCAGGGCAGCGAGAGACCGCGGGCGAACAGGCCGTCACCGACCACCCCGCCGACGAGCGGCGCCGACAGGAAGGGTGGCTGGTCGTGCAGCGGCCGCCACAGCGCCCGCGCACCGACGCCGAGCCCGTTGAGGTGCGCGAGGAACTCGTCGCGCCCGCGCCCGTCGGACTCGGGCACGAGGACCGAGTAGAGCCAGTACGTCGCGTCGAGGCCGTCGACGCGCGGCGGCAGGACGAGCGGCAGGTCGGCGAAGGCCTCGTCGTAGCGCGCCGCGATGCGGTGCTTGGCCGCGACGAACTCGTCGAGCCGCTCGAGCTGGGCGAGGCCGAGGCCCGCCGCGATGTTCGTGAGGCGGTAGTTGTAGCCGACCTCGTCGTGGAGGTAGCCGACGTCGGGCACCTTCGCCTGGGTCGTCAGGTGGCGGGCCCGGGCGGCGAGGTCGTCGTCGTCGGTGACGATCATGCCGCCACCGCCGGTCGTCGCGATCTTGTTGCCGTTGAAGGAGAAGCAGCCGATCCGGCCGACCGTGCCGGTGTGGCGCCCGGCGTAGGGCCCAGCCGTCCACGTCGCGCCGAGCGACTCCGCGGCGTCCTCGAGCACGGGTATGCCGTGCCGGTCGCAGGCGTCCATGAGCGGTCCCATGTCGGCGGGCTGGCCGAGGACGTGGACGATCTCGACGACCTTGGGCTGGGCCTCCCCGCCGGCCGCCCGGCGATCGAGCTCGCCCGCGAGCAGGCCCGGGTCGATGTTCCACGTCGTCGCCTCGGCGTCGACGAGGACGGGCCGTGCGCCGCAGTAGGCGATCGGGTTGACCGAGCCGACGAACGTGAAGTCGGAACAGACGACGTCGTCGTCGCGCTCGACCCCGAGCAGGATCAACCCGATGTGGATCGCGGCGGTGCCGGTCGCGCAGGCGATGGCGTGCTTCGACCCGACGCGCTCGGCGAAGCGCCGCTCGAACTCCGAGACGAAGGGTCCGACGGACGAGACGAAACCGGACTCGACGGCCTCGAGGACGTAGCGGCGCTCGAGCTCACCGATGTTGGGGACCGCGAGCGGGATCGTGCCCTCGGGGCCGCGGGCTCCGGGCGCGTGCGCCTCTCCGGTCGCGGTCACCGGTGGTACCGTCCGGCGGTCTCGGGGTCGACCCGCGGACGCAGCCACTCGGCGGTGGCCGCGAGGCCCTCCTCCAGCGACACGGTGGGCGCCCAGCCGAGCACCGCGTTGGCGAGCGAGGGGTCCGACAGCAGGATCTGCACCTCCGACCCCTCGGGCCGGACGCGGTCGCTCTCGGTGACGATCTCCGCGTCACTGCCGGTGACCTTGCGGCACAGCTCGACGACGTCGCCGACCGAGACGGTGCGTCCGGTGCCGAGCTGGATCGTCGTGCCGGGCGCGACGTCGGCCAGAGCCGCGCGGACGAAGCCGTCGGCCGTGTCGGCGACGAACGTGAAGTCGCGCTTCGGCGTCACGTCGCCGAGCTTGAGCTGGCTCGCACCGGCGAGCAGCTGCGACAGCACGGTCGGGATGACGGCGCGCGTCGACTGGCGGGGGCCGAACGTGTTGAACGGCCGCAGCGTCGTCACCGGCGTCTCGAAGGACAGGGCGTAGGACTCGCACATCTTGTCGGCCGAGATCTTCGTCGCCGAGTAGGGCGACTGGCCGCGGAGCGGGTGCGCCTCGGTGATCGGCACCGACTCGGGCGTGCCGTAGACCTCGGACGTCGACGTGTTGACCATCCGCGGCGTGCCGTGACGCCGGACGGCCTCGAGGACGTTGAGCGTGCCGATGACATTGGTCTCGACGTAGGAGCGGGGAGCCACGTAGGAGAAGGGGATCGCGATGAGCGCCGCGAGGTGGAGCACGACGTCGACGCCCTCGGTGGTCGCCATGACGTGCTCGGGGTCGCGGATGTCGCCGAGGACGACCTCGGCCTGCCCCTCGCGTACGGCGGCCCTGAACGCGTCCGACTCGTCGAGCCAACCCGTCGACCCGTTGGAGTTGTAGAGGCAGAAGGCGCGCACGTGCGCCCCGTCGGCGAGCAGCCGCTCGACGACGTGCGACCCGATGAAGCCGTCGGAGCCCGTGACGAGCACGGTCCTGCCGGCGACCGACCCCTCGACGGGTCGCGCGGTCAGCTCCATCTCAGGGATCTCGCCGTTGGTGCTCTGGCCGGAAAGTGTTGTCACAGCTGCCTTTTCATCGTCCATGTGTCTGCGTATGCCGTCTGCCACGTCAACGACGACCGTGGCGGTCACGTCGTCGCTCGCGCGGGCGCTCACGTCTCGCCCTTCGCCCGAGCCAGGTCCTTCGGGGTGCCGACGTCGATCCAGTCGCTCTGGATCGGCCATGCCGTCACCGGCTCGTCGCGCTCGAGACACGTCTCGACGAGGCCCGGCATCGTGCTGGCGCGCCCGGCCGGCAGCCAGGCGAGCGCCCGCGGCTCGACGGCATACACGGCGGCGTTGATGTCGAAGCTCAGCGTCGGCTTCTCCGAGACGCCCGTGACGCGCCCGTCGGTGCTCTCGACGACGCCGAACGGCACCTCGTGCTGGTAGGTGCGGGTCGCGACGGTGACCGCGGCCCCCGTCCGCCGGTGGGCGTCGAGCAGGTCGCTCGCGTCGAACTCGACCATGAGGTCGCCGTTCATGACGAGCACAGCGTGCTCGAGGTCGGGTCGCTCGTCGCGGAGCAGCGTCAGGGAGCCCGCGGTGCCGAGGGGTCGCTCCGGGTCCTCCCGGAGGTAGCGCACGGTGCACCCGAGACGGGAGCCGTCCCCGAGGTGCTCCTCGATCTGCTCGGCGAGGTAGTTGACGCTGACGTAGATCTCGCGGATGCCGTCACCGACGAGACCGAGGACGATCCACTCGAGGATCGAGCGGCCCGCGACGGTCATGAGCGGCTTCGGGGTGTCCTTCGTCAGGTCGCCGAGGCGCGTGCCGCGACCACCCGCCATGACGACGGCGACGTTGGGCAACGGTGCCGACCCGACGACGTCCGACAGGGTGTGCAGGCCGACGAGGGTGCGGTCGCCGGCGAGCTCGGGCACGGCAGAGATGCGCAGGGCCTGCATGAGGTCGAGGACGAGCGCCCGCGGTGACCCGGCGGCGACGAAGTGCGGCGTCCGCGTGGCGTGGTCGAGAGCGGCGTCGTCGAGGCTCGTGCCCTTGAGGAACGCTCGGCGCAGGTCGCCGTCGGTGAGCAGGCCGGCGAGGTGGTTCTCGTCGTCGACGAGCAGGCACACGAGGTTGCCGCTGCGGTCCACGACCTCGAGGGCGTCGCGGATCGTCGCGGTGGTCGGCGCGCACGCCGCGCGCAGGTCTCGCGCTGTCACTCCTCTTCCTCCTCGTTCGGGCGGCGGGCGCGTGACCGGCCCACCACCGGTGCGGGGGGCAGTTCCACGAAGTGCTTGGCCCGCGGGGCGAGCGCCGCTGTCCGAACGATATCGAGGATGGCGGCGCTGGCCGTACCCGTGCCGTAGGGGTTGGCGACGTGCGCCGCGTGCTCGCGCCAGCGGGGGCTGAGCGCGGTGCGGAGCGCCGCCTCGACGGCCTCGCGCCCCTCGGCCGCGTGGACCACGTTGTCGCCCCGCAGTCGACCGCGCTGACGCTCGCCGATGTCCACGGCCGGCACGTGCAGGGTCGCCGCCTCGATGACGCCCGAGCTCGAGTTGCCGACGACGACGTCGGCGGCCGCGAGGACGCGCGGGTAGTCGCGGCCGAGCGCGGCGACGAGCCGGAGGCGGGGCTCGCGTGCCGCGAGGCCGGTCAGCGCCGTGAGGATCTCGTCGCGACCCTCGTCCATGCCCGGGTGGGTGGCGACGACGGTGCCGCACGTGGCGAGCGCGGCCTCCGCCGCCTCGCGCGCCCACTGCCCGACGGGGGCGCCGGGCTGGGCGGTCGGCGGGTGGTACGTCAAGACCGCGAGCGGTCGCTCGACGGTCGTGCCGAGCAGCTCGCCGAGGTCGGCGTCCGGGATCGGCGACGCGGTCGCCAGGCGGTCGAGACCCGGGGCACCGGTCACGTGGACACGGTCAGCCGGCTCGCCGAGCTGGCGCACCCGGACCGCGGCGTCCTCGGACGCGACGCAGTGCTGGTCGGCGAGCTTCGTGACGGCGTGGCGGACCCGTTCGTCGAGTGCCCCCTCGGTCACCTCTCCCCCGTGCAGGTGCACGACGGGGACCCCGAGCAGGACGGCGGGCGGCACGACGTAGAGCAGCTCCCAGCGGTCGCCGAGCACGACGAGGACGTCGACGTGCTCGTCCTTCAGCGCACGGCCGCAGGCGCGCGCGAGCAGCGCACC
Source organism: Terrabacter sp. Ter38 (assembly GCF_024519435.1). GTDB lineage: Bacteria > Actinomycetota > Actinomycetes > Actinomycetales > Dermatophilaceae > Terrabacter. Next base: position 47,925 of record NZ_JALJRZ010000012.1, on the reverse strand, counting down.
CTGCTCGAGCTGCGCGTCGACCGTCACAGCGGTCATCGGCTCGGCCAGCGGCACGACGACCTTCCGCCAGGCCTCTCGAGGGGCCGTCGTCGGCAGGGCCGCGACGAGGTCGTCGGCGGCATACATCACCCCGGTCAGGACCCGCAGGGTCACGTCGTCCGCCGACTGCAGGGCCTCGAGCACCGCCGAGAGCGGTCCGAGGTCGGCGCGGGTCCCGACGAAGACGGCGACCGTGTGCGTGGGGGCCACGGGGTCAGCCGACGAGGTCGGCGTCGGTGACGGGCGCGCCGGCCTCGACGGCGCGGGCCAGGACGCGGCCGCGGATGTCGATGGCGGGGCTGACGCCGCCCTCGGGTCGCAGCAGCTGCAGGTCGGTGCCCGCGAGCTCCGTGCCGGCCGGCATCGCGTGCGCCGCGTGCCACGACCGTCGGACGAGGACGGCGTTCTCCTCCTCCGACGGCATGCGCACCTTGACGCCGTCGCCGAGCGCCAGCGCGAGCTGCTTCGTCGTCGCGACGTAGTCGGTGAGGGCGTCCGGCTCGAGGCTGGCGAGGTGGTCGGGGCCGGGGAGGCTGCGGTCGCTCGTGAAGTGCTTCTCGAGGATCGGCGCCCCGAGCGCCACGGCGCCGAGCGCCGTCGTGAGGCCGGGCGTGTGGTCCGACCACCCCACGGGTATGCCGTGCAGCTCGGTCAGGCGCGGGATGACCCGCAGGTTGCACTCCTCGACGGGCGCCGGGTAGGCCGAGACGCAGTGGAAGAGCACGAGGCCCGGCGCGTCGGCGCAGGCCTCGACGGCCGCCTCGACCTCGTCCTGGGTGCCCATGCCCGTCGAGACGAGCAGGACGACCCCGAGTCGGGACATCTCGCGCAGGTAGGGCAGGTTCGTCAGCTCTCCGGAGCTGACCTTGAGCGCGGGCAGCCCCAGCTCGACGAGCATCTCGGCGCTGTCGAGGTCGAAGGGCGTCGAGAGGAAGGTCGTCCCCGCCTCGGTGGCGTGGTCGCGCAGCTCGACCCACGCCTCCTTGGGCAGGGTCAGGGCCTCGAGCAGGCTGCGCTGGTCCGCGCTTCCCCCGCGGTCACGCTGGTAGGGCGTCGTCGCGGCCGCCGACGAGACGAGCTTGTCGGGCGAGAACGTCTGGAACTTCACGGCATCCGCACCGGACGCGACCGCGATGTCGACGAGGCGGTGGGCCAGCTCGATGTCGCCGTTGTGGTTGACCCCGGCCTCCGCGATGACGTAGACGTCACCGGGGGTCGGGACCTCCACGTCGCCGATGGCGACCGGGTGGACGGCGTTCAGGTGGTCGCTCATGCGGTGCCTCCGGGGGGGCGCGTGGCTGCGGGGACTCCGACGACGGTCTCGCCGTCGACGACGGGCGTCGTGACCACGGCGCCGGCGCCGACGGTGACACCTGACCCGACCGTGACGCCGGGAAGGATGCGTGCGCCGCTGCCGACGAGGGTCAGCTCGCCGATGGACGCGGCACCGAGGAGCACGGCGCCGGGCGCGACGTGGGAGCCGGCGCCGACGGTGCAGTCGTGCTCCACGACGGCCGCGGTGTTGACGACGACGGCCTCGCCGAGGGTGCTGGACGGTCCGACGTGCGCGTGCTCGAGCACGACCGAGCCGGCCCCGAGGACGCTGCGGGCAGAGACCGTCGCGGTGGCGGCGATGACCGGCGGCACCGAGAGCCCGCGGGCCACGAGCTCGCGCACGAGACGGGCTCGGACCGGGTTGGCGCCGACGGCGACGACCGCGTGGAGTCCCTGCGCCGCGAGCAGCTCGAAGGCCTCCCGGTCGTCGACGAGCACGTCGACGTGCCAGGACTCGCCTGCCGGGACGACGCCCGAGACCGCCGCGACGGTGTGGCCGGCGCGCTCCAGGACGTCGACGACCGAGCGCGCATGGCCGCCCGCGCCGAGGACCACCCAGCCCGTGCCGTCGCCCGTCACGTGGGCCCGCTCCGGTGGCCGAGCGCGGCCGCAGCCTCGCCGAGCGCGCCGCCGACCTTGCGGATGTTGTCGGGCTCGAGCACGGCGGGCACCCGCGGCGGGTCGAGCACGAGGCCCTCCCACGAGTTGCGCACGTAGTCGTGGACGAACCACTCGTCGATCGAGGCCTGGTCGGCGCGCAGCGACTCCCAGCCGCGCTCGGCGACGAACTGCGTCAGGTCGTCGGGCGAGTCGAGCCGCGCGACGTTGCCCAGGCCGCTCCACGGCATCTCGGCTCCGGTGACGACGGGCAGGCCGAGGAGGCCGGCCTCGAGGCCGACCGTGCCAGTCGCGGTGACGGTGAAGACCGCCTGCTTCATCAGGTCGCGCGAGTCGGCGAAGGGGTCGATCGTCGCGATGTTGGGATGGGCGTCGAACTGGGGCCAGTAGTCCGGGTCGCGACGCCACATGAAGTGCGCGTGCTCCTTGACGGCGACCCCGATGTCGAGCGGCGCGAGCGCGTCGGCGAGCACGCGGGCGGTGTAGGCCTGGTCGCGCCACTCCTGGCCCATGACGTCGGCGCTCGACTCGGGCTGCACCTGCAGCGGCACGAAGACGAACTTCTCCGGCACCGGGTCCCAGCGACGGTCCTGGTACTCGCGCAGGTTGAGCCGGGCCTTGACGGGGTTGAGCCACGGGAGCCGGGCGTAGTCCGAGGGCCGGGGCAGCTGGAGGTTCGCGCCGCGGTCGACGGCGAACTCCTTGATGCGGTCGCTCGCGAGCCGCCAGATCTCCTGGCCGGTCTCGACCTTGAGGTTGCGCGCGAAGCCCATCGGCCGGCCGTGCTCGGCACGCCACGTGTCGATGAAGGCCTGACCGGCGGCGAGGGCCGACGGGTCCTCGACCTGCCGCTCCCACAGGGTGATCCCCTTGGGCGCCCCGATGAGGCCGAATCGGTCGGACGGGAGGCGTATGCCGCGTGGCCACGTTGCGAGGCCGCCGTGGTGGGTCACGAGGCCCGCGGTGAGCAGCTCGGAGGTCACGGTGAACTCGACGAGCGCCAGCACCGGACCGCGCCCCTCGATGGCGGCCTCGAGCTCCTCGGCGGCGAGGTTGAGGAAGTTCATCGCCGTGTCGACGCGGTTGCGGCGCAGCGCCCGCTCGGACACGAGCAGGTCGAGGGGGTCGAGGCCGACCCCGGCACAGGCCCGCTTGAGGGCGGCGTGGGGCGCGAGGCCACTGACGACATTGGCCTTGCGCGCGGCGGCATACGGCAGCCGGACGGTCGTGGCACGCGGCGCGTGCCGGCGCACCCACGCGAGGTTGGCGTCCGTGCGGACGACGAGGATGAGGTCCTTCGTCTCGAAGCCCGCGTGCACGAGGGCCGGGACGAGGAGGTCGTCGTAGCCCAACCCCATGTGGACGAGCGGTGTCACCACGAAAGCGTCTCTCCTGCGTGTCGGTGCGTGTCGGTGCGTGCCGGATCGAGGTGAGCCGGGCGGGCGCCTCATCCTATCCGCGCAGCGTGCGCAGGATTCGCGGCGCGACGGCCAGGGCGCCCGCCCCGACGAGGGCTGCGAGCGCGACCCGCACCCAGGCAGCCGGCCCGTCCAGCGGCAGCACCGCCCCCACGAGGGCGAGGGCGACACCGGCGAGCGCCACCACGGCCACCCGCGGCGGCCAGCGCATCGGCGAGTGGGTCCGCGCGAACCACGTCGTCAGCGCCATGAGCACGACGTAGCCCACGGCCTTGGCGATGGCGACGCCGACGACCCCTCCCGTCGCGCCTGAGCGCGGCGCGAGCCAGAGCGCGACGAGGACGACGACCGCGAGCGCGACGAGCGCGGCCCACGCGAGGCGGCCGGTGCGCTCCGCGTCGAGCACGGCCAGCGACGAGCCCTGGTAGAGCATGTACGACACCGACACGGTGCAGATGACCCCGAGCGCGCCGACCATGGCGACGTGGTCGAAGCCGGGGTCGGCCATGACGGCGACGAGCCACGGCCCGAGCAGCGCCACGCCGGCCGCGCCCGCCGCGACGACGGTCGTCAGGGCCGTGCCCGTGCGGGCCGTCCACGCCCAGCGGCGCTCGATGGGGTGCGAGAGCACGAGCGGTCCCCACGCGTTGAAGAGGGCGACGGCGAGGACGAACGGCATGTTCCCGAGCTGCAGCGCCACCTGGTAGCTGCCGGCGCCGGCCTCGCCGACGAGGACCCGGGCCAGCAGCACGTCGCCGGAGAGCAGGCCGAGCATCGCGGCCGCCTGCGGCAGCAGGGGCGTGGCCAGGCGGATGCCTGCCCGGACCCGCTCGCGCTCGACGGTGGGCGGCAACGGACGGCCGAGGACGAGGGCGACGAAGGCGGCCAGCACGACGACGCCGGCGTATGCCGTGAGGTACGTCCCCGCGGTCGGCTCGCCCCGCGCCGCGAGCAGTCCCGCGAGCTGTGCGCCGACGGTCGCGAGCACGGCGAGGGCGAGGAAGCCCCAGGGCTGGAGCCGCGCTCGCATCAGCGTCTGGCCGGCCACGACCGTCGTCAGGGCCACCGCGGCGATGACGAGCGGCACCCACTGTCGGAGGTCCGCGTGCCCGGTGGCCGAGAGGAGCAGGGCCAGCGCGAGCCCGACGACGCCGAGCCCGAGGGCCAGCAGCACCATCGTCCCGGCGAGAGCGCGCGCGACCCGCGGGCCCTCGGCGCCGCGGTGGTGCTCGCGGAGCACGACCTGTGGCAGTCCGGCGGCGGCGATGGTGCCGACCATCTGCACGACGACGAGGCCTGTCGCCACGCGACCGAACTCGACGACGCCGAGCACCCGGGTGGCGAAGGGCAGGACGAGGAGGACGCCGAGGCCCTGCAGCGCCGTGCCGACGAGGTAGACGACCGAGTGCGCCCCGAGCGAGCCGCCCGCGCGGTCGGCGGTGGGCGCGGTGTCCTCGGGCGTGCTCGTCACAGGCTCGAAGGTACCGGTGCGGCACCGGGGCACCGCTCAACCGCCCGCCCCTGAGCCCGGCGACCTGCGCGGTGCGGGGCGCCGTCCTCTAGCCTGCAGGTGTGCCCAGCCCGTCTCCGTCGTCGATGCCCGTGGTCGTGCGCGGCTCCGGCTCCATCGGGCAGCGGCACGCGCGCGTCTTCCGGCAGGAGGGCGCGGACGTCGCGCTCTGGCCGGTCCGCGACCGAAAGCTCGGCGCGGGCGCCGTCGACGACGTCACCGGCGCGCGCCTCCTCGACGACACGACGGGGCCGGCCACCCTGCAGGGTGCTCTCGTCGTCATCGCCACCGACACGGCCCGACACGTCAGCGACACCGTCGTGGCGCTCGACGCCGGTGCGGCGTCGGTCCTCGTCGAGAAGCCCGTCGCCGGGACGGCGGACGACGCGACCGTGCTGCGCTCCCACCCGCGGACCCAGGACATCTGGGTCGCCGCGCCACTCCGGGCGCACGAGGCGTTCCGCCACCTGCGCCGTCTCGTCGGTCGCATCGACGGACCGGCCTCGGCCCACGTGCGCTCGCAGTCGTGGCTGCCGGACTGGCGGCCCGACCGCGACTACCGCGAGTCCTACTCGGCCCGCCGCGACGAGGGTGGTGTGCTGCGCGACATGGTCCACGAGATCGACTATGCCGGCGTGCTCTTCGGCCGCCCCCACCTCGTCGGCGGGCGCCTCGAGACGAGCGGTCCGCTCGACATCGAGGCGGAGCAGGCCGCCACGCTGCTCTGGACGACGCGCGACCGCTTCACCGTGACGGCGCGCCTCGACTACGTCACCCGCCCGACATCGCGGGGAGTCGTCATCCACAGCCCGGACGGCATCCTCGAGTGGGACGTCACGCGCGCGATGGTTCGTCACACGACCTCCGACGGCGAGGTGAGCGAGCAGGTCTTCGAGCACGACCTGGACCGCGACATCGTCATGGGCACCCAGGCGCGCGCGGCCCTCGGGCTCAAGCCGTGGTCCCCCGCGGCACAGCGGATCGCCCGGGGGGCGCCGGCCACCCTGGTCGACGGCATCGACGCCGTCCGCCTCTGCGACGAGGCCAGAGCCCTGGCCTCGCAGGCCCCCGACCCCGAGGACGGCTCGTGACCAACACCCCGCCCCGCGTCCTCGCGGTCATCCCGGCACGTGGCGGCTCGAAAGGTCTGCCCGGCAAGAACATCCGTCCGATGTGGGGCGTGCCCCTCATCGCCCACAGCATCCGTGCCGCGGGCCTCACGGCCGAGGTCACCCGCTGCGTCGTGACCACCGACTCGGCCGAGATCGCCGACGTCGTGCGCGCCCACGGTGGCGAGGCCCCGTTCCTGCGCCCCGTCGACCTCGCGGCCGACGACACCCCCATGGCTCCCGTCGTGCGTCATGCCCTCGAGTGGGTCGAGCGCGACGAGGGCGCCTCCTACGACGCGGTGCTCCTCCTCGACCCGACGAGTCCCGCACGAGTGCCGTCCCAGCTGGCCGAGGCCGTCCGACGCCTCGCCACGACGCCCGCCCTCGACGGCGTCATCAGCGTCTCCGAGCCCACCTTCAACCCGGTGTGGGTCGGCGTGCGCCCTGACGGATCCCGCGACGGCGCACTCTCCCGCTACTTCGAGGCAGGCACGGGCGTCACCCGACGGCAGGACGTCGGCCGGTTCCTGCGGATCAACGGCAACTTCTACCTCTGGCGGGCCGACTTCGTGCGTCGCCTCGAGAGCTCGTGGTTCGACGAAGGCACGCACGAAGGGCTCGAGATCCCCGAGGCCCAGGCCTTCTCCATCGACGACGAGTACGAGTTCCGGCTCATCGAGGCCCTCATCGGCGCCGGCCTCATCACGCTGCCGTGGCTCGACGTCGCCGCCCCCATCGCCCAGACGGAGGAAGCACGATGACGACCACGCCCACGACGTCGCTGACCGGACGCACGGCGGTCGTGACCGGGGGCGCGGGACCGCTCGGCCGCGTGCTCGCCGACGCCCTGGCGACGGCGGGCGCCCGCATCGTCGTCGTCGACCTCGATGGGGAGAGCTGCGCGGCTGCCGCCGACGCCTTGCCCGGCAGCGACCACGTCCCCCTCGGTGCCAACCTACTTGACTCACAAGGGATCTCGCGTGTCGTCGACGTCGTCCGCGACCTCGGCGCCTGCGACGTCCTCGTCAACAACGCCGCGTTCACCGGCACTTCCGGCGTCCCCGGGTATGCCGTCCCCTTCGAGGAGCAGACCGACGACGCATTCGCGATGGCGCTGGCCCTCAACCTCACGGCGCCCTTCTCGCTGACCCGGCAGCTCGCGCCGCTCCTGCGTGCCTCGGGTCACGGGAGCGTCGTCAACGTGTCGAGCATCTACGGTCTCGTCGGGCCCAACATGGGTCTCTACGAGGGCACCCGGATGGGCAACCCCGCCGCCTACGCGGCGAGCAAGGGAGGCATGGCCCAGCTGACCCGCTACCTCTCGACGGTGCTCGCGCCCGACGTGCGGGTCAACGCCTTTGCGCCCGGGGGCATCGCGCGCGGTCAGGACGAGGCGTTCGTCGAGCGCTACGAGCGGCTCACGCCGCTGGGCCGGATGGGCACCGAGGACGACTTCCGCGGCGTCGTCACGTGGCTCGCCTCGGACGCGTCCGCCTACGTCACCGGCCAGGTCGTCGCCGTCGACGGCGGCTGGACCGCCTGGTAGGCCACGGCACCGACCCGGTTCGAGGTGATGCCGGCACCCACGTGGGTGCCGGCATCATCTCGAACGGCGGCCTCGGAGCAGGCGCGTCAGGCCGTCAGCTCGGGAGCGACGGTCTGCTCGAAGAGCTCGATGCCCGAGCGGTCGTAGGCGGCCTCCGCGAAGTACGTGATGGCATACGTCATCCCGCGGGCCTCCATGTCCTTGAGCGTCGTGACGATCTTGTCGGGCGTGCCCACCGCGGGCTGCTTGCGGAGGTCCTCGACGGCACCCGCGGCCTTGTCGTCGGCCACGCCGCCCTTGCGGAGCAGCTCGCCGTAGAACTGGAGGCGGTCCTCGACGTCGGCGTCGGTCTCGCCGATGACGACGTTGTAGTTGGACGAGCGCACGATCTCGCCGAAGTCGCGGCCGCGGTCGTCGCAGTGACCCTTGAGGATCGCGCTCTTGTGGTCGAAGCCCTCGGGGCTGCCGTCGAAGTTCGTGTAGTCGGCGTACTCCGCGGCGATCTTCAGCGTCACCTTCTCGCCCCCGCCGGCGATCCACATGGGGATGCCGTTGAGGGCGCTGCCCGGGTGGCTCGTGCCCTGCAGGGGACGGGGCGCGCAGAGGGCGCCGTCGACCTGGTAGTACGTCCCGTCGACCGTCGCCGACCCCGTCGTCCACATGTCGCGGAAGACCTGGACGCCTTCGCGGAGGGCGCCGAGGCGGTCGCCGGCTTTGGGGAAGCCGTAGCCGTAGGCGCGCCACTCGTGCTCGTACCAACCGGCGCCGATGCCCATCTCGGTGCGACCGCCGGAGATGACGTCGACGGTCGCCGCGACCTTGGCGAGGTAGGCGGGGTTGCGGTAGGTCATGCACGTGCACATCTGCCCGAGCCGCACCCGGCTCGTGGCGGCACCGAAGGCCGCCATGAGCGACCACGCCTCGTGCGTCGCCTCGCCCGAGGGCTGCGGCACGGTGTGGAAGTGGTCGTAGACCCAGATGGACTCGAAGACGTCTCCGTCGTCGGCGTGCTTGGCGAGGTTGACCATGGCTTCCCACTGCTGGGCGGGCTCGATGCCGACGAGGTCCATACGCCAGCCCTGGGGAACGAACATTCCGAATCGCATCCAGCCATCCAACCACGGTCGGCCGGACGCCGTCGGGGCGCGGTCCCGGCACGCCGACGTGTGAAGATGACGGAATGAGTCAGCACCGCAACGACCCCGACGTCATCCGGGACCTGCTCCACACCCCGGCCACGTGGGCCGTCGTCGGTCTCGGTGACAACCCCGACCGCACGGCCTACCGCGTGTCCCTGTGGCTCCAGCGCGAGCTCGGCATCCGCCTCGTGCCGGTGCACCCGAGCGCCGCGACCGTGCACGGCGCGGTCGGCCACGCGACGCTGGCCGACATCCCCGACGGCACCGTTGTCAAGGTCGTCGACTGCTTCGTCAACAGCGGCCACGTGGGACAGGTCGTCGACGAGGCGATCGCCGAGCGAGAGCGGCTCGGCATCGAGGCGTTGTGGCTGCAGCTCGGGGTCATCGACGAGGAGGCCGCTGCTCGCGCGGAGGCGGCCGGGCTCTCGGTCGTCATGGACACCTGTCCCAAGATCGAGTACCCCCGCATCCAGCCGGGGGACGGCGCGTCGGCCGTCACCGACTGACGCCACGATGGCGGCGGTCGTCCTCCACGAGCAGCGTTGGGGCGTCCCGAGCGGGCTGCCCTGCGTCCTGCTCGTGCACGCCACGGGAGACACGTCGGCGGACTGGGCCGAGGTGGCGGCCGGACTCTCCGTCGACCGGCTCGTCGTCGCCGTCGACCTGCGCGGGCACGGCGAGAGCCCGCGGCCCGGCAGCTATGCGCTGGGTGAGCTGGCGGAGGACCTCGTCGTGGTGGCCGACTCCCTGGCGGCCGAGCAGGGCCGTCCGGTCGACGTCGTCGCCCACTCGCTGGGAGGCCTCGTCGCCTGTCTCCTCGCGAGCCGTCGCCCCGGCCTCGTCCGGCGCCTCGTCCTCGAGGACGTGCCCGTCCCCCACCCTCGCGACCCCCGACCGCCGGAGCGCCCCGACGGCGACCTGGCCTTCGACTGGGAGGCGGTCCTCCAGGTGCGCGCGCAGATCGACGAGCCGGACCCGGCGTGGCCGCAGGTCGTCGCCGGTGTCACCGCCCCGACGCTCGTCGTCTGGGGTGGCCCGAGCAGTCCCATGCCGGCCGAGCACGTCGCGGAGATGGCTGAGACCGTCGCCGACGGCCGCCTCCTGCGCATCGACGCCGGGCACCTCGTCCACGCCCGCCAGCCCGTCGCGTTCACGGCAGCCGTGCGCGGCTTCCTCGCTCTGCCGGACTGACCGAGGGCGGAGGCCGACAGCATGGTCCCCGGTCGCCCGCGGGGAGCGGCTCCGGCTCAGTCGGTGAGGCCGCGGGCGACCTGCTCGCGCAGCGATGCCCCCTTGGCGTGCGCCTGGTCGCGCAGGTCGGCCTGGAAGGCGACCATGCGCTCGCGGACGTCGGCGGCGAGGTCGTCGGACCCGGTGCCGACGATCCGCGCCGCCAGCAGCCCGGCGTTGCGCGCGCCACCGATCGACACGGTCGCGACCGGCACGCCGGCCGGCATCTGGACGATCGAGAGCAGCGAGTCCATGCCGTCGAGGTACTTGAGCGGCACGGGCACCCCGACGACCGGGAGCGGCGTCACCGACGCGAGCATCCCGGGCAGGTGGGCGGCTCCCCCGGCGCCGGCGACGACGACGCGCAGGCCGCGCCGGGCGGCGTTCTGGCCGTAGGCGATCATCTCGTCGGGCATCCGGTGGGCCGACACGACGTCGGCCTCGTAGGGGATCCCGAACTCCTCGAGCGCACGGGCTGCCTCGCGCATGACGGGCCAGTCGCTGTCGCTGCCCATGACGATGCCGACGACGGGCGCGGTGCTCTCGGTCATTCGGTGATCACTCCTCTGAGGTAGTCGGCCGCGTGACCGGCGCGCTCGCGCGCATCGTCCAGCTCGGCGCCACTGACGTTGACGTGCCCGATCTTGCGGCCCGGCCGCACGCCCTTGCCGTAGACGTGCACCTTGGCGCCGGGGTCGCGGGCCATGATGTGGCGGTACGCGGGGTAGAGGTGCTCGTAGTCGCCGCCGAGGACGTTGGCCATGACGGTCCACGGCGCCCGGGGGCGCGGGTCGCCGAGCGGCAGGTCGAGCACGGCACGCAGGTGCTGCTCGAACTGTCCGGTGACGGCTCCGTCCATCGACCAGTGACCGCTGTTGTGCGGACGCATCGCCAGCTCGTTGACGACGTAGGCCGAAGCGCCGCCCGTGCCGGGGCGCACCTCGAACATCTCGACGGCGAGCACGCCGGTGACCCCGAGCTCGCCGGCGATCCGCAGCGCGGCCTCGGTGGCCACCGAGGCGAGGTCCGCGTCGAGCTCCGGGGCGGGCGCGAGCACCTCCGTGCAGATGCCGTCGGTCTGGACCGTCTCGACGACGGGCCACGCCGCGGCCTGGCCGGACGGGCTGCGGGCGATGAGGACGGCCAGCTCCCGCACGAAGTCGACCTTCTCCTCGAGGAGCAGGCCGTGCTCGAGCGGGCCGGGCTCGCCGATGCGGGAGATCCACTCCCCGAGGTCGTCGGCCGAGGAGGCGACCACCACGCCCTTGCCGTCGTAGCCGCCCCGGGGGGTCTTCGCGACGATCGGCCAGCCGACGTCGTCACCGAAGGCGGTGACCTCGTCGGCGGAGCGTGCACGCGCCCATCGAGGGCACGCGATCCCGAGCGCGCTGAGGCGCTCGCGCATCGCGAGCTTGTCCTGGGCGAAGTTGAGGGCGGCGCGGGTGGGGTGGATGGCCACCCCGTCGGCCTCGAGCGCCTCGAGCACGGCAGGCGGCACGTGCTCGTGGTCGAAGGTGACGACGTCGCAGTGCTGCGCGAAGGCGCGGACCGTCTCGAGGTCGGTGTGCTCGCCCACGGGTGAGCTCGGCACGACGAGGGCCGCTGCCGCGGTGTCGCTCTCGGCGAGCACCGACAGCTGGACGCCCAGCTCGACGGCGGGGCCCTGCATCATGCGGGCGAGCTGTCCGCCGCCGACGACACCGACGACGGGGAATCCTCCGGGGGCGCGCTTCGGCTGGGTCACGACGCCCAAGCGTAGTCGCCGTCAGCGGAGCGGGTCGTGGCGCCCCGGCACCGCTCCGGCGCGTGGGTCCGCGTTGCTCGACGCGACGGTCTCGTCCCCCTCGTCGGAGAGCACGGCCTCGACGTGGCTGGGGTCGGCGAGGTCGGGGTGGTGGGTGCGTACGGCCGCGAAGGTCCACAGCTTGTTGAGCACGAACGAGATGGGGGTGACGACGGCGATGACGATGAGCTGCGCCCAGTAGAGCCGGGTGCGGAAGCCCGTGGAGTCGTCGAAGACCGTCGGCGAGAGGTGGATCGGCGAGTCGAGATGCATGAGGAGCGTCAGCAGCACGAGGCCGATGACCTGACCGAGCAGGCCCACGGCCAGGAACGGCCAGTACTCGTGCCACCAGCGCGCGTGCTTGCTGGTGCGGAAGGTCCACGTGCGGTTGAGCTGGAAGTTCCAGAGGTTCGCGACGAGGAAGGCGATGGTCGAGTAGACGTGGTACCAGCGGACGTTGAACTCCGTGCCGGGGACGCCGACGATCGCCTGGTTGAAGCCCGGCCCGAGCTTCTTGACGACGACGAGGGTGAGGAGGTTGATGAGCACACCTGAGACGCCAACGGCCGCGAACCGGAGCAGCAGCAGCCAGTTGTGCCGGTGGCGCACGAACAGGAACTCATGCAGGCGCCTCACCGGGGCACCCTACCCCGGCAGCCAGAGGGTCCCGTCAGCGTTCAGTCGGTCTCGGCCTCGGAGAGGAACAGCGCGAAACGCGCCGGCTGGGCCTGGACGAGGTCGAGGCGACCGCCGTTGGACTCCGCGAGGTCGCGGGCGAGCGCCAGCCCCAGCCCGGTGCTGCCGCCGGCTCCGCTGCTGACCGAGCGCTCGAAGATGTGCGGGGCCATGGCGGCCGGCACGCCGTCGCCCTGGTCACTGACCTCGACGATGACCGACGGGCCCGAGCGACGCGCGTGCACGTCGACGGTGCCCCGTCCGTGCACGAGGGAGTTCTCGAGCAGCGTCGAGAGCACCTGCGAGAGCGCGACCGGCGTCGACCGGACGAAGAGGCCGCGCTCGCCACGGACCCGCACCGAGCGGCGCGCCTGCTCGAAGGCGGGCTGCCACTCGCGCTGGAGGGCGGCGATGACGGAGTCGAGCGACACGGCCGGCGACGGCCCACCGGAGCCGCGGGTGCGGCCGAGCAGGTCATCGACGACACGGGTCAGCCGCTCGACCTGGGCGATCGCGATCGTCGCCTCCTCCTTGACGACCTCGGCGTCGTCGGTCTCGGAGATCTCCTCGAGGCGCATGAGCAGGGCCGTGAGCGGAGTGCGCAGCTGGTGCGAGGCGTCCGCGGCGAAGTCGCGCTCGGCCGCGAGCGACTTCGTCATGTCGTGGGCCCGACGGGTCATGACGCCCGACACGTGGTCGATCTCGTCGATGTCCGAGTGCACCGGTGTCAGGCGCGCCTCCCCCGCCGCGAAGCGGCTGGCGAGGTGGACGAGCTCCTGCGAGGACTGCTCGACGTGCGCCCGGGTGCCCAGGGTGGCGAGGTAGGCCGCGCCACTGCTCAGCGCGCCGATCCCGAGCATGATGGCACCGAACCGGGCGATCCCGACGGACGGGTCGGAGGAGATCCACGCGGTGACGGTGCCGGGTTGCTGCGTCACCGCCCAGGCGACGACCGCCGTCGAGAGGAGCACGACGAGCCCGGCGCACACGACGGCCACGACGAGCGCCATCCGGTCGAGCACTCGGCGCACGGTCAGTCGACCTGGGGACGCTCGAAGCGGAAGCCGACGCCACGGACGGTGGCGATGTACTGCGGGGACGTCGCGTCGTCGCCGAGCTTCCGGCGCAGCACCGAGATGTGCATGTCGAGGGTCTTCGTCGACCCGAACCACGCGGTGTCCCAGATCTCGCGCATCAGCTGCTCGCGCGAGACGACCTTGCCCTGCTCGCGCACGAGCACCCGCAGCAGGTCGAACTCCTTGGCCGTGAGCTGCAGCTCCTCGCCCTTGAACCAGGCGCGACGGCCGTCGGAGTCGATGCGAACCAGCTCACCCGACGCGACGACCTCGGTGGGGGTGCGCCGCAGCAGGGCCCGCACCCGGGCGAGCAGCTCGGCGAGTCGGAAGGGCTTGGTGACGTAGTCGTCGGCACCGGCGTCGAGCCCCACGACCGTGTCGACCTCGTCGGCGCGGGCCGTGAGGATGAGGACGGGGATGGCGCGGCCCTCGGCCCGGATGCGGCGACACACCTCGAGCCCGTCGATCTTCGGCAGACCGAGATCGAGCAGCACGAGGTCGGGGTTCTCCTTGGCACCGTCGAGCGCAGCGACACCGTCCTCGCGCACGTCGACGTCGTAGCCCTCTCGCCGCAGCGCACGCGCCAACGGTTCGGAGATGGCTGGGTCGTCCTCCGCCAGGAGCACTCGGGTCATGTCACCGTCCTCAGGATCTGCCGGCCCGGGGGTGCACCGACCGTCGTGAGCCTATCGACAACGGCCCGATGTGCACCCTGACCCCCCGGCGACACGGCGGATGGGGCCTCAGCGACCGGGCCAGACGGGGCGCCGCTTCTCCGCAAAGGCGGCCACACCCTCGCGCCGGTCGCCGGAGAAGGCCGTCGCGCGCCAGCAGCCGTCCTCGATCTCCAGGCCCGCCTCGAGACCCACGTCGGAGCCGAGGCGCATGGCTCGCTTGGCGTTCCGCAGCCCGACGGGCGAGTTCGCCGCGATCGTCCGGGCCAGCTCCAGGGCTCGGTCACGGGCCGTGCCGGCAGCGACGACCTCGTCGACGGCGCCGAGCTCGAGGGCCTCGCGGGCCGGCAGCCGCGCGGCCGTGAAGATGGCCCTGGCCGCCCGCGACCACCCGACCCGGCGCACGAGCAGCTGCGTGCCGCCACCGCCCGGGATGACCCCGACGCTCACCTCCGGCAGGCCGACGACGGCGCCCTCTCCCGCCACCACGAGGTCGCACGAGAGCGCCAGCTCGAAGCCACCCCCGAGCGCGAAGCCGTCGACGGCGGCGATGGCCGGCACCGGCAAGTCGAGGACGCCGGTGTAGGCCGCCCGGGCGAGGGGGCGCTGCTCCATGAGCTCTGCGTCCGAGAAGCCGTTGCGCTCCTTGAGGTCGGCGCCGACGCAGAACGCCTTCGCGTGGCTCGAGGTCAGCACGACGCAGCGCACCGACTCGTCCGCCGCGACCCGGGCCGTGGCCGCCGTGATGGCACGGGCCATCGCCGTCGACACGGCGTTCATCGCCTCGGGACGGTCGAGGACGATCTCGACGACGTGCGCGAGCTCCGGGTCCTCGAAGCGCTCGACGCGCACCAGGGTGGGCTCGTCCGGCCCCGCGCTGGCGGTGGCGTCGGCGGCGGTCGGCGTTGACGGCATACGAAGGACTCCTTCGGGGGTCACGCGTCGGTGCGCGACGTGGCTCGGTGGGTGGTGTCGGGGAGCGGCTCGCCCGAGACGGAGCGGCGGCCGGCGGACGTCGCGCGACGCAGCAGCGATGGGGTCACGGGGCCGACACCGCGCAGGATGCGTCGGCGCTGGCCGGTCAGCTCGAAGCCCGAGAGACTCGCGAGCTCGCGCGCCATCGTCGCGTCGACGAGGACGCTCCCGGCCTGGGCCACGGCGGTCAGGCGCGACGCCCGGTTGACCGTGGTGCCGAAGACGTCGCCGAGGCGGGAGATGATCGGTCCGCGCGCCATCCCGCAGCGCACGTCGGGCAGCACGTCGTCGTCGGTCATCGTCTCGACGAGGTCGAGCGCGATGGCCGCTGCGGGTGCGGCGCCCATCGTCGTGAAGAGCACCTCGTCACCGACCGTCTTGATGAGCCGGCCGCCGTGCGCGGTGATGACGTCGGCCGAGAGCGCCTCGAAGCGGGACACGAGCCGGGCGAGGTCGCGCTCGGACATCCGCCGGACGAGTGCCGTGAAGTTGACGAGGTCGGCGAAGCCCACCGAGCGCATCTTCGTCATGCCGTAGGACTCGGGGTCGGCGTCGGCGAGCATGCGCGCGACGGTGGCCGACAGGTGCCGGCGCCACGCGTAGACGAGGAGTGGCTCGAGGCGGTCGGTGAGCACGGCAAGGCGCTTTGCCGTCTCGGTGGCGGTCTCGATGCTCGGCACCGAGCGGGACTCGTGCTCGTCGTCGTCGGCCTCGTCGGCGAGGACCGCACTCATGTGGTTCTCGACGGCCTCGGCGATGAGCTGCGACTGCCAGCCTGCGAGGCGGTCGGCCGAGCGGGCGAAGGCGCGGGTCATCGAGAGCGCCGTCGGCTCGTCGAGCAGCCCGTCCCGGACGATGCCGGCGACAGCGGCGAGCGCCTTCTGGTCGGCCTCGGTGAACAGCTCGTCGTCGGTGTCGACGACGGGAAAGCCCAGCGCGTGCCAGAACTTGCGTGCCGACAGCAGGGAGACCTCGGCGCCGCGGCTCACCTCGCGGCGACGCAGCTCGAGCGGACGCCCGAGCAGCCGCTCCGTGTAGTCCTCGCTGACCCGCCCGACGGTCTCGGGGCCCTGGGTGCCCTGGGTGCCCTGGGTGCCCTCGGCGTCCTCGGCGTCCTCGGCGCCCTGGGTGCCTTGGGGGCCCGGCTCGGTCATGGCCCGATCATGCCAGTCCGCCAGCCGCGGGCCGGACGTGGACGACGTCACCTGCCGCGAAGGTCCGCACGCCGTGGTCGGTGCGCACGACGAGCGCGCCGTCGTCGTCGACGCCGACAGCGGTTCCCTCGACCGCGACCCCCGTCGGCAGGTGCACCCGGACCGTGAGCCCGATGGTCGAGCAGGCCTCGCGGTATGCCGTCCGCACCTCCGCTGCGCCGGACCCATCCAAGGCGTCGGCGCCGACTCCGGCTCCGGTCAGCACGGCCCTGAGCTCGTCGAGGTAGGCGACGAGGAGCTCCTCCCGGCGCACCCGGGCGCCGGCGAGCGCCAGCGACGTGGCCGTGTCGACGGGCAGCTCCTCCCGGGTCTGGTCGATGTTGACGCCGGTCCCCACGACGACCGCCTGAACGGAGCCCACGGTGACGAGCTCGCAGAGGATGCCGCTCAGCTTGCGGTCGCCGTCCTCGGCGAGGAGCACGTCGTTGGGCCACTTGAGCCGGGCCGTCAGCGCGGCGCCCGTGGCCTCGGTCACTCGGCGCACCGCTCGCGACAGCGCCAGTCCGGCGAGCAGTGGCATCCAGCCCGCCTGGGTGGGGTCGGCGACCGGCACTGCGACGCTGACGGCGAGCGAGGCCCGGTCGGGCACCGTCCAGGCCCGGCCGAGACGGCCGCGCCCACCGGTCTGGTGGTCGGTGAGGACGACCCACCAGAGTCCGGCGTCGTCGTCGCGGCGCCCGGCGGCATACGGCCCTGCGGCATACGGCCCGGTCGACCCAGCCGCGTCGGGCTGCTCCGCCGTGCCGGTCAGCAGCTCGCGCAGCCGGGTGTTCGTCGACCCCAGGGCCGGGTGGAACTCCACCCCGCGCCACGGCCGTCCGGACGTGACCAAGGCCGCACTCACAGTCTCGATGTCGAGCGAATCGCGCACGTCCACAAGGCTAGAGTGCCGAGCATGGCCACCGATCACGCCGTCGCAGAACAGTCGACCAGCACGTCGCCGGAGAGCGCCACACCACAGGCGGAGACGGCCCCAGGGCCCGACCTCACGACCACCGCCGGCAAGCTCGCCGATCTCAAGCGGCGCGTCGCCGAGGTCGCCAACGCCGGCTCCGAGCGGGCGGTCGAGAAGCAGCACGCGCGCGGCAAGAAGACCGCGCGCGAGCGCATCGAGATGCTCCTCGACGAGGGGACGTTCATCGAGCTCGACAAGTACGCCCGGCACCGCAGCAACAACTTCGGCCAGGACCAGAACCGGCCCTACGGCGACGGCGTCGTCACCGGCTACGGCATGGTCGACGGCCGCCAGGTGGCGGTCTTCGCCCAGGACTTCACCGTCTTCGGCGGATCCCTCGGCGAGGTCTTCGGCGAGAAGATCGTCAAGGTCATGGACTTCGCGATGAAGATCGGCTGCCCCGTCATCGGCCTCAACGACTCCGGCGGCGCCCGCATCCAGGAAGGGGTCGTCTCGCTCGGCCTCTACGGCGAGATCTTCTTCCGCAACGTCCGAGCGTCGGGCGTCATCCCGCAGATCTCCCTCGTCATGGGCCCCTGCGCCGGTGGTGCCGTCTACTCCCCCGCGATCACCGACTTCACCGTCATGGTCGACCAGACCAGCCACATGTTCATCACCGGCCCCGACGTCATCAAGACCGTGACCGGGGAGGACGTCGGCTTCGAGGAGCTCGGCGGGGCGCTGACGCACAACAGCAAGTCGGGCGTCGCGCACTACATGGGCACCGACGAGCAGGACGCCATCGACTACGTCAAGGCGCTCCTGTCCTACCTGCCGAGCAACAACCTCGAGACCCCGCCCTCCTACGGCGACGGCGAGGCCGACCTCTCGGTCACCGACGACGACCGCTGGCTCGACACGTGCATCCCGGACTCGCCCAACGTCCCCTACGACATGAAGCAGGTGATCGAGCACCTCGTCGACGACGGCGAGTTCCTCGAGGTCCAGCCCCTCTTCGCGCCGAACATCCTCACCGGCTTCGCCCGCATCGACGGCATGTCGGTCGGCATCGTGGCCAACCAGCCGCTCCAGTTCGCCGGGTGCCTCGACATCGACGCGTCCGAGAAGGCCGCACGCTTCGTCCGCACCTGCGACTGCTTCAACGTCCCGGTCCTCACGCTCGTCGACGTCCCCGGCTTCCTGCCCGGCACGAGCCAGGAGTGGGACGGCATCATCCGCCGCGGCGCGAAGCTCATCTACGCCTACGCCGAGGCCACCGTCCCCAAGATCACCGTCATCACCCGCAAGGCCTACGGCGGCGCCTACGACGTCATGGGCTCCAAGCACCTCGGCGCCGACATCAACCTCGCATGGCCCACCGGGCAGATCGCCGTCATGGGCGCCCAGGGCGCCGTCAACATCCTCTACCGCAAGGAGCTCAAGGCGACCGCGGAGCAGGGCGGCGACGTCGACGCCCAGCGCCAGGAGCTCATCACCCACTACGAGGAGACGCTCGCCAACCCGTACGTCGCGGCCGAGCGCGGCTACATCGACACCGTCATCAGCCCCTCCAACACGCGGATGAACGTCACGCGCGCCCTCCGGGCCCTGCAGAACAAGCGCGAGACGCTCCCGCCCAAGAAGCACGGGAACATCCCACTGTGACCGATCCCGAGGCCCCCGAGGCCCCCGAGGCCCCCGAGGCCCCCGAGGCCGCCGACGTCCCGCCCATGCTCCGCATCTCGGGTCACCCCACTCCCGAGCAGGTCGCGGCGCTCGTCGCCGTGCTGTCCGCCCTCGGCGGGGACGAGCCGGCACCCGAGCACGCCCGCTCGGCGTGGTCCGACCCGTCGTGGCGGCTCGTCGGGCCTTCGGCACGCCACGGTGGGTGGCGCCGCACCGGTCTGCCGCGCTGACGCGAGGCCCGTCGGTTGGCCGGGACCCGGCCTGCTGCCCTACGCTCGTTGCCCATGTCTGTTGAGTCGAGCCCCACCGTCCGGATCGCCGAGCGCTACTCCCTGCGTGAGCGCATCGCCGTCGGCGGCATGGGTGAGGTGCACCTCGCGACCGACGACCGCCTGGGCCGACTCGTCGCCGTCAAGGTGCTCGCCGCGGGGTTCGCCGACTCCCCCGACTTCGTCGAGCGCTTCCGCCGTGAGGCCCTGACGGCAGCCGCCCTCTCCCACCCGAACATCGCCCAGGTCTACGACTACGGCGTCGACGGCGACTCCCACTTCATCGTCATGGAGTATGCCGAGGGCCAAGACCTCGCCCAGGTGATCAGGGAGCACGGCCGACTCACCCCCGGCGACGCCGTCCGCATCGCCGAGCAGGTGTGCGCAGCGCTCGGCGCCGCCCACCGCGCCGGTGTCGTCCACCGGGACGTCAAGCCCGGCAACGTCATCGTCCGTTCCGACGGCACGGTGAAGGTGACCGACTTCGGCATCGCCCGGGCCCGCGGGCAGGCGTCGCTCACCGACACCGGGACCGTGATGGGGACGGCCGCCTACGTCGCGCCCGAGCAGGCCCGGGGTGAGGCCACGACGCCGTCGTCCGATCTCTACTCGCTCGGCATCCTGCTCTTCCAGATGTTGACCGGCTCCGTGCCCTTCGAGGGCGACACCCCCGTCGCGATCGCGATGCGCCACCTCGACGAGCCCGTACCGCTGCCCAGCTCGCGCGTCGCCGACCTCCCTGCGAACCTCGACGAGGTCGTCGTCCGCGCCACGGCCAAGTCGCCGGCCGATCGCTACGCCGATGCCGACGCCATGGCTGCCGCGCTGGTCGGTCACGAGATGCGCGCCGACGCCGCCACGCGTGCCCTGCCGGCCGGGGAGGCCACCTCGGTGCTCGACCTCGGCTCCGACAGCACGGCGGCCAGCACCGCGATGATGCCGACCGTCGGGCTGCCGTCGAGCGGCGAGCGCACCGTCGTCCACCCGGTGCCCCCCGGCGTACGCCGAGGTGACCGGCTCGACCCCGCCGGTCCCGCACGCGCCGGTCACGACCCGGCGCTCGAGCGCGGTGAGCCGCCGTCGCCCCGGCCCGAGCCCGGTCGTCTGGGTGCTCCTCGTCGCCGTCGTGGCGCTCGTGGGGATCCTCGGCTACATCCTGCTGTCGGGTTCGGACGCGCCCACGACCGCCGCTCGTGGCACGCGCCCATCGGCGACGTCCCAGAAGCCGACGCCCGCCCCGTCCACGACCGCCCCACCGTCCGACGGCAGCACCGTCCCCGGCGGCCTCGTCGGCCAGCAGCGCGACGCCGCGGTCAACGAGCTGATCGGGCTCGGCGTCGACGTGCGCTGGGTGCTCGTGCGCTCGACGCAGCCCGACGGTGCGGTCATGGGCAGCTACCCCGCCGAGGGCCAGCCCATGACGAAGGGGCAGACCGTCGCCCTCGTCGTCAGCCGCGGACACGCCCCTGAGCGGATCAACTCCTCCTTCGTCGTTCCCGACGGTCTCGTCGGCACGAGCGCCAAGGACGCGGAGAAGTCCGTCGACGGCAAGGACGTCCGCGTCACGCGGGTCACCGTCCCGTCCGACGGCGACAGCGGTCAGGTCCTCGCGACCTGGCCGACGGCAGGCACCCGGACCACCGACGGGATCGTCGTGCTCGTCGTGTCGGGCGATGCCAAGGGCGGCTCGTCCGACGGCGACGGCTGAGCCACGGCCCTGGGCACGAGCCAGGCGCCCACAATGCACTGGCACGGGACCGCGGGCTGGATTACGTTCGCCGAGTGACCGCCAACACCCAGACCGCGCGACCCCAGACCGACGTCGACCGCATCGCGGAGACCTACTTCGACGCGTCCGTCGCCCTCAGCCCCATCAACGCAACCTTCCTCGGCGTCCCCGGCGCCGAGGAGGAGCTCGACGACCTCTCCCCTGGCGGCAACGCTGCGGCTTCCGAGCTGCGCCGGGCCACCCTCGCCCAGCTCGCGGCCGCGAGCCCGACCGACGACGTCGACCGTGTCACCGTCGACGCCATGACCGAGCGTCTCCGGCTCTCGGAGGACCGGTTTGCCGCCGGGCTCGACGAGATGTCCCTCAACGTCCTCGCGTCCCCGCTCCAGGCGGTCCGCGACGTCTTCGACCTCATGCCGCAGGACACCGAGGACCACTGGCGCACCTTCGCCGTGCGCCTGACGAAGATCCCGGCCGCGCTCGAGGGGTACAAGGAGTCGCTGCTCCTCGCGCGCGAGCGCGGACAGGTCTCTCCGCGCCGCCAGGTCGAGGCCTGCGCCGACCAGTCCCGCGACCTCGTGGCCGACGACGGCTACTTCGCCAAGGTCGTGGCCGACGCGACCGTGGGTGACGCGCCGCTCGCGGGCGAGGTCAGGGACCAGCTCGCCGAGGGCGCGAAGGTGGCCGCGGCGGCATACGCGGACATCGCCGACTGGCTGGAGCGGGAGCTGCTGCCACACGCCCCCGAGGCCGACGCCTGCGGCATCGAGCGCTACCGGCTCGAGTCGCGCTACTTCCTCGGTGCCGCGGTCGACCTCGAGGAGACCTACCGCTGGGGCCAGCAGGAGGTGGCGAGCCTGCACGCCCAGATGAGCGAGATCGCCGAGGGCCTCGAGGCCGGGGCGAGCGTGCAGCGAGGGGTCGAGATCCTCGACGCCGACGACCGCTACGCCCTGCACGGCACGGACGCGCTCAAAGCCTGGATGCAGGAGCGCGCCGACGAGGTCATCGCCGACCTCAAGGAGGTCCACTTCGACATCCCCGAGCCGGTCCAGCGCATCGAGTGCATGATCGCCCCGACGCAGACCGGTGGCATCTACTACACCGGCCCGTCCGACGACTTCAGCCGGCCCGGCCGCATGTGGTGGTCGGTCCCCAAGGGCAACACCGAGTTCCGGACGTGGAACGAGCTGACGACCGTCTACCACGAGGGCGTCCCGGGCCACCACCTGCAGGTCGCGCAGACCGTCTACCGCTCCGAGCTGCTCAACAAGTGGCGGCGGCTCGAGGCGTGGACGTCCGGGCACGGTGAGGGCTGGGCTCTCTACGCCGAGCGGCTCATGGCCGAGCTCGGCTACATGGACGACCCCGGCAACCGGATGGGCTGGCTTGCGGGACAGTCGCTTCGGGCCGCGCGCGTCGTCATCGACATCGGCGTGCACTGCGGGTTCGACGCCCCGGAGGAGGTCGGCGGCGGCGCGTGGGACTACGACAAGGCATGGACCTACCTGACCCGCTACGGCTTCATGGACGAGAAGGTCCTCCGCTTCGAGCTGAACCGCTACCTCGGCTGGCCGGGCCAGGCGCCCAGCTACAAGATCGGCGAGCGCCTGTGGCTGCAGCTGCGCGACGAGGTCAAGCAGCGCGAAGGCGACGCGTTCGACCTCAAGGCCTTCCACCGCCGCGCCCTCGACATCGGCGGCGTCGGGCTCGACACCCTTCGCGGCGCGGTGCTGCAGGAGATCTGAGCGCCCGACCCGAGCGCCGCAGGAGGCCTCCGACCGCACTGGTCGGAGGCCTCCCTTCGCGGCCACCCCGTTCACCGTGACGACCGAGACGCGGCGACGCGACCTGACGATCGTGCTGCCCGTCGCCGGCAAGGGCCTCACGGCCCGTGAGCCCTTCGTCAGCGGCACCCCCACCGTCGGCAGCACCCTCACGGTCGACCCGGGCACCTGGGCGAGCCCGTTGACGATCACGGGCTCCGGGGTCGCAGGTACGTCGCTCAACGCCACGCACGGCGCCATCACCCCGGCCGGAGGCTGGTCGCCGGGATACACCTAGGTCGTGGGAGGCGTGCCGCAGGACACCATGTGGGGCGGCCTGTCCCCGTTGGCCCTGACGAGCGCCATGGTCGGCCAGCGCATCACGCTGCGGATGAGCGCCTACCTCGACGGTGCATCACTCCGGGTGTCCGCCACCGGGCCTGTCGTGCTGGCCGGCGCCGGTCACCCTGGCCTACCAGTGGTACCGCTCGGGCACGGCGATCTCGGGAGCCACGGCGAAGACGTACAGGCTCACGACGACGGACAAGGGAGCCTTCGTCAAGGTCCGCGTCACCGGCGCGAGGTCCGGCTACCTCACGAAGTCCGTCTACTCGGCACAGACGGCAGCGATCGGCTGACGTCGGCTCACGCGTACGACCCACGGCGCCGCTCCCACTGGGCGGCGCCGTCGGCGTCCCACCGGCGGGCGTGCCGCCTACCATGGCGTCATGCCGCCGAGCCCCCTCCCCGACGTGCCCGCCGTCCAGCTCGTCCTCGCCTCCGCGTCGCCGGCCCGCCACGCGACGCTCCGCTCCGCGGGCATCGAGCCGGTCGTCGTGGTGAGCGAGGTCGACGAGGACCTCACCGTCGCCGAAGCGACCGACCGCTACGGCCCGCTCGAACCCGCCGACATCGCGCTGCTCCTCGCGCGGGCCAAGGCGGAGGACGTCGCGGCCCGGGTCGACGCCGGGGTGGTCGTGCTCGGCTGCGACTCGGTGCTCGAGCTCGACGGGGAGGTCCACGGCAAGCCCGGTGACGCCGCCGAGGCCGTGTCCCGGTGGCGCCGGATGCGGGGCCGGTCAGGGGTGCTGCACACGGGCCACTGGCTCGTCGACGAGCGCGGCAGCGGCGGCCCCACCCTGGGCGCGACGGCGTCCACGACCGTCCACTTCGCGAAGCTCTCCCAGGAGGAGATCGAAGCCTACGTCGCGACCGGCGAGCCGCTCACGGTCGCCGGGGCCTTCACCATCGACGGGCTCGGCGGCGCGTTCGTCACGGCCGTCGAGGGCGACCACCACAACGTCGTCGGCCTGTCCCTGCCGCTGCTCCGCGACCTGCTGGCCGACGCCGGCATCGAGTGGTTCGACGTCGTCGGCGGGGTCGACGGTCAGGGGTAGAGGTCGTCGGTGAGGTTCTCGATGACGAGGTAGTGCTCGGTCCACCACCACATCTGGGCGGCGCCGATGACGACGATGAGCCCGAGAAGCCAGTATCGATAGCGTCGCCACCAGCGCAGCTTGAGGAACCACGCGATGATGAGCGTCATCGGGAAGGCCAGCAGTGCGTAGCGCACCCGGCTGGGCGTCGTGCTCGTCACGAGGATGATGTAGGCCGGGTAGGCGCCGGCCCAGCCCCAGATCTCAGGGCCCCAGCGCCACGCGTTCTTCGTCAGCATGAACCACGTGAACCCCGCGATGCCGATCACGCCCGCGACCTGCCCGACGACCCCCCAGTAGTCGTAGAGCAGGTTCCACCAGAGGTAGAGCTTGATCTTCGTCTCGATGTTCCAGGCGAGCATCGTGTCGTTGTACGCGTTGGGTGTGTCGGTCGCGATCGTGACGATCGTCGGCCACAGGAATGTCAAGGCCCCGGCGTATGCCGCGAGCGCCGCCAACCCGACGCGCAGGCGCACGGGGTGCTCGCCCTCGTCACCCTGGCGCCAGCGGACGACCGCGTGGGCGATGATGACGGGCACCATCGCGATGACGACGTTGCGGCTCAGGGACAGGACGAGGAGCGCCAGAGCCACCCACCCGTACTGCCGCTTGCGGAGCAGCCACAGGACGGTGACGACCCCCAGCAGGGCCGTCGACTCGGTGTACGAGGCGGAGAAGGCCGGCGACGCGATGAAGAAGCACGTGGCGACGACGGCGACGATCGCCTCCCAGCGACCCACGGCCTGGTCGACGAGCTTGAAGAGCACGTGCATGGCGGCGAAGCCGATGACGATCGAGAGCGTCGGCGCGACGACGGCGAAGGACAGGCCGGTGACCTTCATGATGAGCCCGGCCGTCATCGGGAACACCGGGAAGAAGGCCCACGGGTTCATGTCGATGCCGCCCCAGCCGACCCGGGGCAGCACCGCGGGGTAGCCCTGCTCGGCGATGACGCGGTACCACTGGCCGTCCCAGCCCGTCATGACCGCCGCGTAGCCGGGGTCCGCGGGCGAGGGGTAGAAGATGCGGATGTTGGCCGTGCCGATGGGCAGCGGGATCTGGTAGCGCGAGAGGTAGGTCGCGGAGACCCAGACGAAGAGACGCGAGATCGCGAAGACCGCGAACGGGAACCAGACCGGGAAGCGGCGCCAGAACGATTGATTCCGCTCGAGGTCCCGGTCGGGGTGCTCGAGCCTGTGACCGAGGCGCGGTTCAGACCGGCGGGACGGAGCGTCGGCGCTCGCTGAAGTGACGGTCACGCCGGGAAGCATAAGCCAGTCGGTGCACGAGGTCCGAGCGCAGCTCGTCCGCCTCGATGATGGAGTCGAGGACCAGATCGGCCGCGAGACGCTCGATGTCGACGTCCTCTTCGTACTCCCGGCGGCGGTCTGCCACGAATCGTGCCTGTTCGTCCGGGTCGGCGATCTCGGCGATCTTGTTCGCGTAGACGGCGTTGACGGCAGCCTCCGGCCCCATCACCGCGATGCGCGCGGTCGGGAGCGCGATCGTCGCGTCCGGTCCGAAACCGGGTCCACCCATGGCGTAGAGCCCTGCGCCGTAGGCCTTGCGGACGACGACGCAGAACTGCGGCACGGTCGCGGACGAGACGGCGCTGACCATCTTGGCGCCGTGGCGGATGATGCCGCCGCGCTCGACGTCGGAGCCGATCATGAAGCCGGGGACGTCGGCGAGGTAGACGAGCGGGATGTTGAAGGCGTCGCACAGCCAGATGAAACGCGCGGCCTTGTCGGCGCTGTCGGTGAAGAGCACGCCGCCCTTGACCATCGAGTTGTTGGCGACGATGCCGACGGTCTGTCCCTCGAGACGGCCGAAGCCGATGACGAGCTCGCCGGCCCAGAGGGGCTTGAGCTCGAAGAAGGAGTCGTCGTCGACGAGCCCGTCGATCACCTCGTGGACGTCGAACGGCACCGACTCCCGCTCGGGCACGGTCGCGCGGGTCAGCGGCGTCGCGGGCTCCTCAGCGGCATACGTGGGCGGGTGGTCGCGCCAGCTGCCGGGGACGTAGGAGAAGTAGAGCTTGGCCAGCTCGATGGCCTCGGCGTCGTCGTGGGCTAGCAGGTCACCCACACCGGAGACCGTGCAGTGCATCCGGGCGCCGCCCATCTCCTCGAGGGAGACCTTCTCGCCGACGACCATCTCGGCCATGCGCGGGCTGCCGAGGTACATCGACGCATTGCCCTCGACCATGATGATGAGGTCGCAGAAGCTGGGGATGTAGGCGCCACCTGCGGCACTCGGACCGAAGAGGCAGCAGATCTGGGGCACCTTGCCCGAGAGCGCCACCTGGTTGTGGAAGATGCGCCCGGCGCCGCGGCGGCCGGGAAACATCTCGACCTGGTCGGTGATCCGGGCGCCCGCTGAGTCGACGAACCAGAAGACCGGCAGCTCCTCGCGCAGTGCCATCTCGGTGGCGCGGACGATCTTCTCGACGGTCCGTGCGCCCCAGGATCCGGCCTTGACCGTCGGGTCGTTGGCGATGACGATCGCCGGTCGTCCGTCGACGGTGCCGCGTCCCGTGACGACGCCGTCGGCCGGGAGACCCGGTTGCAGCGCGTTGGCGTAGCGGCCGTCCTCCACGAACGAGCCCTCGTCGAAGAGCAGGGCGATGCGGTCGCGGACGTAGATCTTGCCCTGCGCATCGAGCTTGGCCTGGGCCTTCTCCGGCGCGCTGGCCGACGCCGTGTGGGCGGCCGCCAGACGGGCCCGGACGTCGGCGACGCGCGGGTCGGCGTGCGGGTCGGGGCTCGACGTGGCGCCGGAGGTGGGGCTCGGTGCGGTCTCGGTCATGCCGGCAGCCCCATCCCCCGGGCGATGAGCATGCGCTGGACCTCGGACGTGCCCTCGCCGATCTCGAGGATCTTGGCGTCGCGGTAGAAGCGGGCCACGGGGTACTCCTCCATGAAGCCGTTGCCGCCGAAGACCTGCGTCGCGATCCGGGTGGCCGTGACGGCGGCCTCGGTCGAGTAGAGCTTGGCGATGGCGGCAGCCTGCTTGACCTCCTTGACGGAGCGCTTGCCGGCGTGGAGCTCATCCTTGAGCCAGGCCGCCTTGTAGGTGAGCAGCCGGGCGCCCTCGACCATGACCGCGAGATCGGCGAGCTGGAAGGAGACGCCCTGGTTGACACCGATCGGGCGGCCGAAGGCGACACGGGTCTTCGCGTAGTCGGTGGCGAGCTCGAGACAGGCCTGTGCGCACCCGACGGCGAGCGCCGAGATGGCGATGCGGCCGTCGTCGAGGGTCTTGAGGAACTGCTTGAAACCCTCCCCCTCCTCGCCGAGGAGGTGGTCGGCAGGGACGTGGCAGTCCTCGAACGTGAGGCCGTGGGTGTCCGAGACGTGCCACCCGAGCTTGTGGTACGCCGGCTCGACGACGAAACCCCGGGTGCCGGCGGGCACCATGATCGCCGAGATCTGCGGCGACCCGTCCTCGTTCGTGCCCGTGCGTGCGGTCACGGTGACGACGGACGTGATGTCGGTGCCGGAGTTCGTGATGAAGGCCTTGGCGCCGTTGACGACCCACTCGTCGCCGTCGCGGACGGCTCGCGTACGGGTCGCACCGGCGTCGGAGCCGGCCTCGGGCTCGGTGAGGCCGAAGCCGGCGAGGGCGCGGCCGGCGACGAGGTCGGGCAGGAAGCGCTGCTTCTGCTCCTCGGTGCCGTAGGTGAGGATCGGGTTGATGCCGAGGCCCACGCCCGCCGACAGCGTGATGCCGATCGACTGGTCGACACGGCCGAGCTCCTCGATGGCGACGCAGAGGCTCGTGAAGTCGCCGGACTCGCCCGCGCCGCCGTACTCCTCCGGCACGACGAGGCCGAACAGCCCGAGGTCGCCCATCTTCGGCACGAGGTCGGTCGGGAAGTGCGCGGCGGCGTCCCACTTGGCGATGTGAGGCGCGACCTCCTTCTCGGCGAAGTCGCGGACGACCATCCGGAAGTCCTCGTGGTCCTGGCTGAGCTCGAACATCGCTGTTCTCCTGAAGGGGTGGCGGCCATCACGCGCTCGTGACGCGTGCTTGACGTTGACGTAAACGTAAAGCACTATCGACCCCATGACAAGTGACACCTCGACCATGCACCGGTCCTCGCGGACCGGGGAGACGTGGACCATCGCCCAGGTGGCCGGGGCGTTCGACGTCACCCACCGGACGGTGCGCCACTACGAGGACCTCGGGCTCATCTCCCCCGAGCGTCGTGGCACGCAGCGCGTCTACCACCGCCGCGACCGCACGCGTCTCGGCCTGATCCTGCGCGGCAAGCGGCTCGGTTTCCCGCTCGAGGAGATCCGCACGATCATCGACCTCTTCGACGCCCCGCGCGGCCGTCGCACCCAGCTCGAGTACGTCCTGGACCAGATCGACGAGCGCCGCGCCGACCTCGAGCAGCGGCTACGGGACGTGCAGGACGCCATCGCCGAGCTGGGCGAGTTCGAGCGCCGGTGCCGCGACGACCTCGGGCGCCTCGACCACGTGTGAGTGGCCGGAGCCCGCGTGACACGATGGGACCATGAGCGCTGAAGACACGAAGATCTCCGCCTACGCCCACCCCGAGCGACTCGTCACGACCGAGTGGCTCGCGGCGCAGGTCTCGGCCGGCAGCATCGGCGGCCCGGACGGCATCGTGCTGCTCGAGTCCGACGAGGACGTGCTGCTCTACGAGACCGGCCACATCCCGGGAGCGCTCAAGATCGACTGGCACGTCGACCTCAACGACCCGGTGGCGCGCGACTACGTCGACGGCGCCCGGTTCGCCGAGGTGATGGGTCAGCGCGGCATCAGCCGCGGCACGACCGTCGTCATCTACGGCGACAAGAGCAACTGGTGGGCGGCCTACGCCCTCTGGGTCTTCAGCCTCTTCGGCCACGAGGACGTCCGGCTGCTGGACGGTGGCCGCGCGAAGTGGGTCGCCGAGGGCCGTGAGCTGACGCGTGACGTCACGGCGCCGACAGCCGTGGACTACCCCGTCGCCGAGCGTGACGACGCTCCGATCCGCGCCTTCAAGGACGAGGTGCTCGCGCACCTCGGCAAGCCGCTCGTCGACGTCCGCTCCCCCGGCGAGTACTCCGGTGAGCTGCTCCACATGCCCGACTACCCCCAGGAGGGGGCGATGCGCGGCGGACACATCCCCGGCGCGAAGTCGGTGCCGTGGGCCCGCGCTGCGGCCGAGGACGGCTCGTTCAAGTCGCGCGAGGACCTCGAGGCGATCTACCTCGAGGAGCAGGGCCTGACGCCGTCCGACGACGTCGTCGCGTACTGCCGCATCGGCGAGCGCTCGTCGCACACGTGGTTCGTGCTGACGCACCTGCTCGGCTTCGAGGCCGTGCGCAACTACGACGGATCGTGGACCGAGTGGGGCAACGCCGTGCGCGTGCCGATCGAGAAGTGACCCCGACGCGAGACAGGAGCCTCTCGTGAGTGACACCCCGCTACCGACCTCCCTGGCCGAGATCGCCGAGGACTTCCGCTCGGCGAGCAACGACCTCAAGCTGCAGCTGCTGCTCGAGTTCAGCGACGAGCTGCCGGGTCTGCCCGAGCGGTATGCCGGTCACCTCGACCAGCTCGAGCGGGTCGACGAGTGCCAGTCGCCGCTCTTCCTCACCGTCGAGGTCGCCGACGGCACCTCCCTCGAGGACCGGCTCGTCAGCCTCTTCTTCGACGCACCTGCCGAGGCCCCGACTACCCGCGGCTTCGCCGGCATCCTGCACGAGGGCCTCGACGGCCTCTCGGCCGCCGAGGTGCTGGCCGTCCCCGACGACGCCCCGATGCGCTTCGGTCTCGCCGAGGCCGTGTCACCCCTGCGCATGCGCGGCATGGTGGCCATGCTCGGCCGCATCAAACGCCAGGTCCGCGCCAAGACCGCCGCCTGAGCACCCGAACCCGTCGTTCGCCACGTCACTGCCCCACCTGACGGAGCACAGACGTAGCGTGGGGACCCCTCGCCCCCAGGAGCCCACCCCCACGGCTACGTCACTGCCCCACCTGACGGAGCACTGACGTAGCGAGCGGACACCTCCCCCCCAGGAGCCCACCTCCACGGCTACGTCACTGCCCCACCTGACGGAGCAGTGACGCACCCGCTGAGGGCGGGCCTGCGCGGAAGCCCTCCGATCTGGCTCGGTCAGTGCTCCGCGGGACGGGGCAGTGACGTAGAGGTCGGTCCACACCCCCTGGCGTGATGATGCCGCCTGTGGACAGGCGACGGCGCAGACCCGCGATGTGTCGGTGCGCGCCCTGAGGATCACCTCCATGAGCACCGGTTCCACGGATGAGCAGGCACGAGACGAGATCGCGCGCTACGTCGTGCGGGTCCGACGGCTGGGTGACCTCAGCCAGCGCGACCTGGCCGCGCTGGTGGGCGTCTCCCCGAGCACGATCGGCCGGTACGAGACGAACGCCGCGGTGCCGCCCGTTCGGCTCTTCGAGGAGATCCTGAGCACGGCCGGGCTCCGTCTCGCCGTCGTCGACGGCGACGGGAACGAGGTCTTGCCCGTCCCGGTCGACACCGTTCGGGACAACCAAGGGCGACGGTTCCCGGCCCACCTCGACGTCGCCCCGCCCGACGAGGTGCCGTTCGAACGCTGGGCCTTCCCGCGCTACGACCGCCCCGAGGCCCGGGGCTGGTTCCGACATCGCGCCGCGCGTGACGAGCTGGCCGAGGCCACACCGCATCGTGGACGCCCGACCGACCACCCGACCGAACCGGCGCTCGCGCTCCGGCGTCGGCTGATGCGAGGACGCCAGCCCCGCGTCGACGCACCACCCGTGGCCGACGTCGAATGCGACTGCCTGGACGCCTGCTTCGAGGAGCTGTGCATCTCCGAGTGCCCCTGCCAGTGCGAGGCGCGCACCCTCAGGGTCCGCAGCCGACTCGCGCTCCCCGTCGAGACGGACGAGGAGCCCCGTGAGACGGATGGCCGGGGTGGGTTGAGCGGGTCTAGGTGACGGGCCCGCGAGCGAGGGTCGCCGCCGCGGCGTCAGCCCCCGATGCGGGTGCGCACCTCGTAGAGCTCGGGGAAGAACGTGAGGTCGAGAGCGCGCCGCAGGAAGTCGACGCCCGTCGAGCCGCCGGTGCCGGTCTTCTGCCCGATCGTGCGCTGCACGACCTGCAGGTGCCGGAAGCGCCACTGCTGGAAGTTGTCCTCGAGGTCGACGAGCTCCTCGCACGTCTCGTAGACGCCCCAGTGCTCGTTGGGCTGGGCGTAGACGGCCGCGAAGACGTCGACGAGCCCCTCGTCGTGCCGGTAGGGCTGGGTCCAGTCACGGTCGAGCAAGGCTGCCGGGACGGCATACCCCCGTCGTGCGAGGTAGGCGAGGAACTCGTCGTAGAGGCTCGGTTCGTGCAGCAGCGCGTCGAGTGCCGAGCGCGCGCCCTCGTCGTGAGAGAAGACCGCCACCATGTCGGCGTTCTTGTTGCCGAGGAGGAACTCGACCTCTCGGTACTGCGCCGACTGGAAGCCCGAGCTCGTGGCGAGAAAGGGCCGGATCTCGGCGTACTCGCTCGGTGTCAGGGTCGCGAGCACCGACCACTGGTCGGTCAGCGTGTGCTGGATGTGCTTGACCCGGGCGAGCCTCTTGAGCGCCGGCGCCAGCTCGTCGTCCCTGAGCAGGCTTCTGGCAGAACGGAGCTCGTGGATGAGAAGCTTGAGCCACAGCTCCGAGGTCTGGTGCTGGATGATGAAGAGCAGCTCGTCGTGCTGGGGCGGCTCGCTCAGCGGCTGCTGCGCGCTGAGCAGGGTGTCGAGCCGGAGGTAGTCGCCGTAGGACATCTTGCGCGTGAAGTCGCGCTGGATCCCCTCCTCCAGGTCGCGCTTGCTGCGTCGGTCGGGCCCTCCCTGGGCGGCACTGTCCATGCCGCCGATCCTAGGGGCCGCCTCAGCGGGACCGCGGGCGGATGCCGACGAGGTGGGACACGACGCCGGGGACCCAGCCGGTCTCGCCGCGCATCCAACGTGCTCCGACGAGGTTGTGTGGCACGACGACGGTGTCGGCGCGTGCCGCCACGAGGCCGAGGTCGGTGCCGAAGACGTCGGTGACGACGGCCCACTCACGGGCGCTGTGGCGTGCGAGGTGCTCCCCGATGGCCACGGCATAGGTCTCGACGACGACGTCGGGCCCCTCCCCCGAGCCACCCTCGTCGGCCCAACGCCGGTATGCCACGTCGTAGTGGGCGCCGATCGACACGAGGTCGTCGACGTCCACCCCCTCAGCGGCGGCGCGCTCGAGCGCCGAGGCCAGCCGGGCACGTTCCTCGTCGCCGAGCGGTACGGCGACCGGGCGTCCGGTGAAGTCGGGGCCGAGCCCGTCGTCCGGGTCCTCGCCCGTGGCAGGCTCGACGCCCACAGGCTCGTCGGTCTCGTCCTTGCCCTTGCGCGAGAACAGTCCCATGTCCCCCAATCTAGTGGCTCGGCCCCGGCCAGGGCCGGGTCAGCCGAAGGTGTCCGGGTCCGGTCCCGTGCGCGTGCCCCGGTCGAGCCCGGCCAGTGCCTCGAGGTCGTCGTCGCCGAGGTGGAAGCCGAAGATCTCGACGTTCTCCGTGATGCGGGCGGGGGTCACCGACCGCGTCAGCACGACGTTGCCGAGCTCGACGTGCCAGCGCAGCACGAGTTGCGCCGGCGTCACCGAGTGCTTCCCGGCGAGGTCGACGACGACGGGGTCGGCGAGCAGACCGGCGCGCACGGCCAGCGGGCTCCAGGCCTCGGTGACGATGCCCTGCTCGGCGTGGAAGGCGCGCAGCTCACGCTGCTGGAGGTACGGGCTCAGCTCGATCTGGTTGACCGACGGCAGGACGCCGGTCTCGTCGAGCAGGCGCTGCAGGTGGGGCACCTGGAAGTTGCAGACACCGACCGAGCGGACCCGGCCCTCGCGCTGGAGCTCGAGCATCGCGCGCCAGGCGTCGACGTAGGCGTCCTGCTGCGGCGCCGGCCAGTGGATGAGGTAGAGGTCGAGGACGTCGATGCCCAGGCGCTGCATCGACGCGTCGAAGGCGGCGGGCACGTCGGTGTGGTCGTCGTTCCAGACCTTCGTCGTGACGAAGACGCTGTCGCGGTCGACGTCCTCGCGGGCGAGGACCCGGCCGACGCCCTCCTCGTTGCCGTAGATCCGCGCGGTGTCGATGTGGCGGTAGCCGTCGTCGAGGGCCTGCGCGAACGCGGCGTCGACGGCGGCGTCCGGCACCTCCCAGACGCCGAAGCCGATCTGCGGGATCGTCAGGCCGGGGGTGGAGGCGTGGCCGAGGTCGATGGTCGGGGCGGACTCGTGTGTCGTCATGCCGTCCACGCTAGGTCGGGGCGGACGGAGACGGTGTGCGCGACCTCACTCCGAGACGACCGGGAATACGCCGGAGGACGCCGAATTGACGTGACGTCAGCCCGATAGAGTCCGATCCATGGCACCCATCAGCAAGGTACTGATCGCAAACCGTGGTGAGATCGCCGTCCGCATCGCGCGGGCGTGCGCGGACAGCGGGATCGCCTCGGTCGCGGTCTACGCCGACCCGGACCGGGATGCCCTGCACGTCAAGGTCGCCGACGAGGCGTACGCCCTCGGGGGCTCGACCCCCGGCGAGAGCTACCTCGTCCAGGAGAAGCTGATCGACGTCGCCCGTCAGTCCGGGGCCGACGCGGTCCACCCCGGCTACGGCTTCCTCGCCGAGAACGCGTCGTTCGCCCAGGCCGTCATCGACGCCGGGCTCGTCTGGATCGGCCCCGGGCCCCAGGCCATCGACTCCCTCGGCGACAAGGTCAAGGCGCGCCACATCGCGACGAAGGCCGGCGCCCCGCTCGTGCCCGGCACGAAGGACCCTGTCTCCGGGGCCGACGAGGTCGTCGAGTTCGCCAGGGAGCACGGCCTGCCGGTCGCGATCAAGGCGGCCTACGGCGGCGGCGGCCGCGGCCTCAAGGTCGCCCGCGCGATGGAGGAGATCCCCGACCTCTACGACTCGGCCGTGCGCGAGGCCGTGACGGCCTTCGGCCGCGGCGAGTGCTTCGTCGAGCGCTTCCTCGACCACCCGCGCCACGTCGAGACCCAGTGCCTCGCCGACCAGCACGGCAACGTCGTCGTCGTCTCGACCCGCGACTGCTCGCTCCAGCGCCGCAACCAGAAGCTCGTCGAGGAGGCGCCCGCGCCGTTCCTGTCCGAGGCGCAGCACACCGAGCTGCTCCGCGCGAGCAAGGCGATCCTCAAGGAGGCCGGCTACGTCGGCGCCGGCACGTGCGAGTTCCTCGTCGGCCCGGCCGGCGACATCAGCTTCCTCGAGGTCAACACCCGCCTGCAGGTCGAGCACCCCGTGACCGAGGAGGTCACCGGCATCGACCTCGTGCGCGAGCAGTTCCGGATCGCGAACGGCGAGTCCCTCGACTACGGCGACCCCGAGCCGCACGCCCACTCGATCGAGTTCCGCATCAACGGCGAGGACGCCGGCCGGGGCTTCCTGCCCGCGCCCGGCACCGTCAGCCGCATGGTCGTGCCGCAGGGCCCGGGTGTGCGCTGGGACGCCGGCATCGTCGAGGGCGACACCGTCGCCGGCGCGTTCGACTCCATGATCGCCAAGCTCGTCATCACCGGCCGCACGCGCGAGCAGGCCATCGAGCGATCCCGCCGGGCCCTGGCCGAGCTCACCATCGAGGGCATGCCGACCGTCGTGCCGTTCCACCGCGCGGTCGTCGCCGACCCGGCCTTCGCACCGGCCGACGGCACGCCCTTCACGATCCACACCCGCTGGATCGAGACGGAGTTCGACAACACCATCGAGGCGTATGCCGGTGGGCCCGGTAACGCAGGCGACACGGCCGAGGCGGAGGAGCGCCAGACCGTCGTCGTCGAGGTCGGCGGCAAGCGCCTCGAGGTCACCCTCCCGGGCGGCCTCTCGCTCGGTGGCGGCGGGAGTGCGTCCGCGGCGAAGAAGAAGGCGCCCAAAAGGTCCGGCGGTGGCAAGTCCGGTGGCGCCGCCTCCGGCGACTCGCTCACCGCCCCGATGCAGGGCACCATCGTCAAGATCGCCGTCGAGGAGGGCGCGACCGTCGCCGCGGGTGACCTCGTCATCGTCCTCGAGGCGATGAAGATGGAGCAGCCCATCACCGCCCACAAGGCCGGCGTCGTCTCCGGCCTCACCGCGAAGGTCGGCGAGACCGTCACGTCGGGCGCCGTGCTCGCCGAGATCGCGGACGTCATCGAGGCCTGAGCGCCGAGTCCTGACGACGACGAGGGCCGACCTGCCGCGTGGCAGGTCGGCCCTCGTGCGTGCGCGGGTGAGCGGCGCTCGCGTCAGCCCTGCCTGGCGGGCGGGTCGCCGAGGGTGATGTCGCCCTCGCCCGATCCGGGGAGGTTGGGGTCGGGGACGCCGGGCAGGTCCTGCTCGCCCGCAGGCTCACCCGCGGGCGGGATCTCCGACGGTCCGGGTCCGCCGGGCAGGTGGGGGTCGACGGGGGCCGGGTCGGTCGGGTCGACCGGGGGCCTCGGCTCGCCAGGTCCCGGACCGGGTTCCGGGGTGGGGGTGGGTTCCGGGGTGGGGGTGGGTTCCGGGGTGGGTTCCGGTGTGGGAGCGGGTTCCGGTGTGGGCGCAGGCGGCGGGGTCGGAGCCGGGGCGGGGCTCGGAGCCGGCGCTGGCGGGGCCGGCGGTTCAGGCGAGCCAGGCGCGCCGGGCGCGCCGGGCGGCTGCGTACCCTCCGCGTCGGGCGGCAGCCCCAAGCCCTCCTTGAGCGTGTCGGTGCCCTGGTCGACCTGGTCTGCGTACTTCCCGCCGGTGCGCTCGTTGATGAGCTCCTCGGCCTTGTCGAGACCTTGCTGGGCCTGCTCGGGATGACCCTTGACGAAGTCCTTGGCCTTCTGGATCCAGTCGCTCACTGCGTGTGCCTCCACGGTCCGACCTGCTCAGGAAGGTCCGGCCCGCGGCCCGGGCGGCCTTCCTGACGCGGCGACGACGCCACCACCGTCCCGACGCTACGCCTCTGGCACACTGCACGTGTGTTTGCGACCCTCCCCAGTGCCACTGCCGACCAGACAGCCTTCCCCGTGGCGAACCTCGTCATCCTCATCGTCGTGGCAGCGATCCTCTACCCGCTGCAGAAGAAGCTGCGCGAGGTGGTCTCGCGTCGGCGACGCGAGCGCTGGGCCGAGGAGGAACGGCTGACCGGGCACCAGCCCGAGCCGGGAGACCGTCCGGCGCCGGACGACGAGCAGAGCTGACCCACCGACGACGTATGCCGTCCGCCCGGGTCCCGTCGCGACGGAGACTCCCGGGCCGTCGTCGCGCGTGGTCCGTGAGCGGCGGTCAGTCGGACTGGTGCAGCTGGCGCGCCGCCTCGGCGATCGAGCCGGAGAGCGAGGGGTAGACCGTGATGGTGCTCGACACCTGGTCGACGCTGAGCCGGTTCTGCACGGCCAGGGCCACGGGGTAGATCAGCTCGGAGGCCTTCGGCGCGACGACGACCCCGCCGAGCACCGTGCCGTAGCCCTTGCGGCAGAAGAGCTTGACGAAGCCGTCGCTGATGCCCTGCATCTTGGCGCGCGGGTTGCGGGCGAGCGGCAGGGTGATCGACTCGACCTCGGGCGACTCGTCGGCGGCGTTCTGGCTGATGCCGACCGTCGCGATCTCGGGCTCGGTGAAGATGTTGGCGGCGACACCTCGCACGTTGAGCGGTGACACGGCGTCGCCGAGCGCGTGCCACATGGCGATGCGTCCCTGCATGGCCGCGACCGACGCAAGGGGCAGCACCCCGGTACAGTCGCCCGCCGCGTAGACGCCGCCGACGCTCGTGCGGGAGACGCGGTCGACCTGGACGTGTCCGGAGGGGCTGAGCTCGACGCCGGCCTCCTCGAGGCCGAGACCCGCGGTGTTGGGCACGGACCCGACGGCGAGCAGCGCGTGCGAGCCCTCGACCGTGCGGCCGTCGACGAGGGTCACGACGACGCCGTCGGCGGTGCGCTCGACCGAGGCCGCACGCGAGGTGCCCATGACCTCCATGCCGCGCTTGCGGAAGACGTCCTCGATGACGGTGGCGGCGTCGGCGTCCTCGCCGGGCAGCACCCGCTCACGGGAGGAGACGAGGACGACCTGGGAGCCGAGGCCGAGGTAGGCCTGGGCGAGCTCGGCGCCGGTGACGCCGGAGCCGATGACGATGATGCGCTGGGGAAGCTCCTCGAGGGAGTAGATCTGCTGCCAGGTGAGGATGCGCTCGCCGTCGGGCCGCATCGTGTCCATGACGCGGGGCGCTGCGCCGGTGGCGACGAGGACGACGTGGGCGGAGAGCTCCCGCGTCGTGCCGTCGGCGAGATCGGCGACGACGCGCTCGCGCCCGGCAATCCGGGCGGTGCCGCGCAGGACCGTGACGCCGACCTGTTCGAGGCTTCCCTGGATGTCGGCGCTCTGGGCGGCGGCGAGCGCGAGGATCCGGTCGTTCACGGTCTGCGCCTGGGCGACGGCGTCGGACACCTCGTCACCGTCGTCGTCCTGCAACCGCACGCCGAGACGCGAGGCCGTCTCGAAGTCGGACATGTAGTCGGCGGTCGCGATGAGGGCCTTGCTGGGAACGCAGTCGGTGAGCACGGCCGCGCCGCCGAGGCCGTCCTTCTCGACGATCGTGACCTGCGCCCCCAGCTGGGCCGCGACGAGGGCTGCCTCGTAGCCCCCCGGGCCGCCGCCGATGATGACAACGGATGTCTCGCGCGTGATCACGGGACCATCCAACCATCCTCCGGACGGGCCCCCGTCCGACGGGGCTCGGGCCCTTCGCGGGGAGTCCCGGCCGACCCGCAGGGCCGGTTCCTGCGCCGCGCCGACCTCGCTAGAGTCCTGAGCGTGACCAGTTCCCACCGCGATCTCAGCGACCCCTCCACCGACCCCTTCGACGTCGCCGCCGACGCCGCCGCCGTCATCGCCGAGCGCACCGGCGTCGACCACCACGACGTCGCACTCGTGCTCGGCTCGGGCTGGGGCCAGACCGCCGACCTCATCGGTGAGACGCTCGCGACCGTCGACAACGCCGACGTCCCCGGCTTCCACAAGGCCGCCGTCGCCGGCCACTCCGGCAGCATGCGCTCGGTCGCCATCGGCGACACCGGCCGTCGGGCCCTCGTCTTCGGGACCCGCACCCACTTCTACGAGGGACGCGGCGTGCGGGCGGTCGTCCACGGCGTGCGCACCGCGAAGGCCGCGGGCTGCTCGACGATCGTCCTGACCAACGGGTGCGGCGGCCTCAACCCGGACTGGGCGCCCGGCACCCCGGTCCTCATCCGCGACCACATCAACCTCACCGCGCACTCCCCCATCGAGGGGGCGAACTTCGTCGACCTCACCGACCTCTACACCCCGCGGCTGCGCGACCTCGCCCGCGAGGTAGACCCCGACCTCGAAGAGGGCGTCTACGTCCAGTTCCGCGGCCCCCACTACGAGACCCCGGCCGAGGTGCAGATGGCCAAGGTCATCGGCGGCGACCTCGTCGGCATGTCGACGAGCCTCGAGGCGATCGCCGCGCGTCAGGCCGGGCTCGACGTCCTCGGCATCTCGCTCGTCACCAACCTCGCCGCGGGCATCTCGGACCAGCCGCTGAGCCACGCGGAGGTGCTCGAGGCCGGCGAGGCCGCCGCCGAACGGTGCGGCCGCCTGCTCGCAGCGGTCGTGGGGCGTCTCTGATGACGACCCTCGACACGACCGGGACGCTGTATGCCGCGGCGCGCGCCTGGCGCGACGACGACCCCGACCCGACGACGCGTGACGAGCTCGACACCGTCCTCGGGCGGGCCGCAGCGGGAGACGCGGAGGCCGCCGCCGACCTCGCCGACCGCATGTCGGGCCTGCTCGAGTTCGGGACCGCCGGCCTGCGCGGGGCCCTCGGTGCCGGCCCCAACCGGATGAACCGCAGCGTCGTCATCCGTGCGGCAGCCGGCCTCACGGCATACCTCAAGGACGAGGGGCGCGCAGGCGAGGCGCCGACCGTCGTCGTCGGCTACGACGCCCGCTACAACTCCGACGTCTTCGCCCGCGACACGGCCGCGGTCGTCGTAGGGGCCGGCGGTCGCGCGCTGCTGCTGCCCCAGCCCCTGCCGACGCCCGTCCTCGCGTTCGCGATCCGCCACCTCGGTGCCGATGCCGGCGTCATGGTGACGGCGAGCCACAACCCGCCTCAGGACAACGGCTACAAGGTCTACCTCGGCGACGGCAGCCAGATCGTGCCGCCGGCCGACGCCCAGATCGCCGCCCACATCGGTCGCGTCGAGCGGGTGGCCGACGTGCCCCGCGTGTCCGAGGGCTGGGAGACGCTGGGCGACAACCTCCTCGAGGACTACGTCGACGCCGTCGTCAGCGTCGTCGACCCGCAGTCACCGCGCGACCTGCGCATCGTCCACACGAGCCTGCACGGCGTCGGCCACGGCACGGTGCACACGGCCTTCGTCCAGGCGGGCTTCACGGCCCCCGTCGTCGTCGACGAGCAGGCCGTGCCCGACCCGGACTTCCCGACCGTCGCCTTCCCGAACCCCGAGGAGAAGGGAGCGATCGACCTTGCGCTCGCTCGTGCGCGCACCGTCGGCTGCGACCTCGTCATCGCCAACGACCCCGACGCCGACCGCTGCGCCGCAGCCGTGCTCGACCCGGCGCTCGGCGACTGGCGGATGCTGCGCGGCGACGAGGTGGGGGCACTGCTCGGCGCGCACATCGTGCAGCGCGGTGTCTCGCGCCGCGACGTCTTCGCCAACTCCATCGTGTCCTCGCGGCTGCTCGCCTCGATCGCCAAGGCGGCCGGACTCGCCCACGAGGAGACGCTGACCGGCTTCAAGTGGATCTCCCGCGTCGACCGGCTGCGCTACGGCTACGAGGAGGCGCTGGGCTACTGCGTCGCCCCGCAGCTCGTCCGCGACAAGGA
This sequence comes from Terrabacter sp. Ter38, assembly GCF_024519435.1. Lineage (GTDB taxonomy): Bacteria > Actinomycetota > Actinomycetes > Actinomycetales > Dermatophilaceae > Terrabacter. The sequence goes on along the minus strand of NZ_JALJRZ010000012.1, from coordinate 7,931 downwards.
CGGCGTCAGCGCCGCCCTCCTGCTCGCCGAGCTCGCGGCAGGCCTCAAGGCGCAGGGGCGCACCCTCATCGACCTGCTCGACGACCTCGCGATCGAGCACGGCGTCCACGCGACCGACTCGTTCTCGGTGCGCGTCTCGGACCTCGCCCAGACCGACACCCTGATGGGCCGCCTGCGCGCCGAGCCGCCCACCACGGTGGCCGGCATCGACGTCGTCCGCGTCGACGACCTGGCCGAGGGCGACGGCGGGCTGCCCCCGACCGAGGGCCTGCGCTACCTCCTCGCGGACCGCTCGCGGGTCATCGTGCGCCCGAGCGGCACCGAGCCCAAGGTGAAGGTCTACCTCGAGGTCATCGAGCCGGTGGCCGGTCCGGCATCCCTCGGGGAGTCGCGGGCGGTCGCCGAGACCCGCCTCGCCCGGGTCCGGGCCGACCTGGAACGCCTCACCTCCCTGTGACGCCGCTCCACGCGTACGCCATCGACGGCGTACGCGTGGGGCCGGGTCACGTGGGCCCGTCAGGATGGGCGGCGCCGGAGTCGGCCCCCTCAGAGTCGGCTCCGTCAGACGACGAACGTGCCGATGACGAAGAAGGCGAGGCCGACGAGAAGCAGGCCGACGGACGCGGGGTCCCAGACCTGGTGCGCGATGCGTGGCGTCCGGCCGTCCTTGCGCTTGCGATCGGCACTCATCCGGGCCTCGACCTCGGCCGCGACGGCCTGCGCCTCGACCTTCGACTTCGTCGGCTCCTCGGTGGTCCTCTTGCCCCGCACCTTGTTGGCGCCCACGGTCAGCATGCCGCGGCCGTACCTCGGACGCCCCGGGTCGGCCGGCACGCCCCACGCGGTGTAGCGGCGACCGTCCGCGACGATCTCGAGCGCCCAGCGTGACCTGACCTCGCTGATGGCCGGCCACGTGACGTCGACGACCCGCAGCGGGTTGACGAGCCGGATCCCCTCGGCGTGGATGACGACGCACGGACGCACGACGAAGAGCCACAGCAGCACGAGCGCGAGCACCACGCTCGAGATGAGGGTCCAGCTGCGCGGCTCGGTCAGCACGCCGGGGACGAGCAGGGCGAGGCCCGCCGCTGCGCCGATGACGCCGACGGTGACCGACGAGCCGGGTCGGAGCGTGCGGGCGTCGCGCAGGGCGACGCCCTCGGGACGCTCCTCCGCGGGTGAGTCGGAGGGCAGCGGGGACACGTCGGGGCTCACGGACAGACTCTCTCACGCGTCACGGGCCGTCTCGATAGGTGGATAGACTCCCGTGGTGACAGTTAGCACCACGACGCACACCGCGCAGGACCTCACCGCGCAGGCGCGGGACGTCCTCGGGGTGTCGCGTCTGACGAACCACGCCCTCACCTCGTGGCTGCACGGCCTACCCGGGGTCGACCAGGTCGGCTGCGAGGCGCGTGCGGCCTCGCTCGGCACCCGCTCGATCAAGACCACGAGCAAGGCCTGGGCCATCGACACCGCCATCGGGATGATCGACCTGACGACCCTCGAGGGCTCCGACACCGTCGGCAAGGTCCGGTCCCTGTGCGCCAAGGCCCTCGTGCCCGACCCGCTCGACCCGACGACGCCACGTCCCGCCGCGATCTGCGTCTACGGCGACATGGTCGCGACCGCGAAGGCGGCACTCGGCGACAGCGGCATCCACGTCGCCGCGGTGGCGACGGCCTTTCCCTCCGGGCGGGCGAGCATGCCGGTCAAGCTGGCCGACACCCGCGACGCCGTCGAGGCCGGCGCCGACGAGATCGACATGGTCATCGACCGCGGCGCGTTCCTCTCGGGTGACTACCTCACCGTCTTCAACCAGATCGCCGAGGTCAAGCAGGCCTGCGGCACGGCGCACCTCAAGGTCATCATGGAGACGGGCGAGCTCGTCACCTACGACAACGTCCGCCGGGCCTCCTACCTCTCGATGCTCGCGGGCGGTGACTTCATCAAGACCTCCACGGGCAAGGTGCAGCCCGCCGCCACCCTGCCCGTCACGCTCATCATGCTCGAGGCCGTGCGCGACTGGCGCGACCTCACCGGCAGCCAGGTCGGGGTCAAGCCGGCCGGTGGCATCAAGACGACCAAGGACGCCATCAAGTACCTCGTCATGGTCAGCGAGATCGCCGGCGACGACTGGCTGGCGCCCGAGTGGTTCCGCTTCGGCGCCTCGAGCCTGCTCAACGACCTCATCCTCCAGCGTCAGAAGCTCGCCACGGGCGCCTACTCCGGCGCCGACTACGTGACGATCGACTGACGGTGACTGCCTGACTGACCCACCGCGCCTCACACGACAGCGCCCACGAAAGACACCCTGATGCCGAAGTTCGAGTACGCCCCAGCGCCGGAGTCGCGCGCCATCGTCACGATCGAGAAGTCCTACGGTCTGTTCATCGACGGCGTCTTCACGCGCCCCAAGGCGACCTTCCCCACCGTCAACCCCGCCGACGAGACGGTCCTCGCCGAGGTGAGCCAGGCCGGCCCCAAGGACGTCGACAAGGCCGTCGCCGCGGCCCGTCGAGCCTACGAGGGCGTCTGGGGCCGGATGAGCGGAGCCGAGCGCGGCAAGTACCTCTTCCGCATCGCCCGCATCCTGCAGGAGCGGGCCCGCGAGTTCGCCGTCCTCGAGACGCTCGACAACGGCAAGCCGATCAAGGAGACGCGCGACGTCGACGTGCCGGTCGCCGCGGCGCACTTCTTCTACCACGCGGGCTGGGCCGACAAGCTGGAGTATGCCGGCCTGTCCGCCTCGGGCGCGGACGTGCCGCGCCCGCACGGCGTGGTGGGGCAGGTCATCCCGTGGAACTTCCCGCTGCTCATGCTCGCGTGGAAGATCGCGCCCGCCCTCGCGACGGGCAACACCGTCGTGCTCAAGCCCGCCGAGACCACCCCGCTGAGCGCACTGCTCTTCGCCGAGGTGTGCCAGCAGGCCGAGCTGCCCGCCGGTGTCGTCAACATCATCACGGGTGACGGCCGCACCGGACAGGCGCTCGTCGAGCACCCCGACGTCGACAAGATCGCGTTCACCGGCTCGACCGACGTCGGCAAGGCGATCGCGCGGTCCATCGCCGGCACGTCGAAGAAGGCGACGCTCGAGCTCGGCGGGAAGGCCGCCAACATCGTCTTCGACGACGCGCCCCTCGACCAGGCCGTCGAGGGCATCGTCAACGGCATCTTCTTCAACCAGGGTCAGGTCTGCTGCGCCGGGTCGCGCCTGCTGGTCCAGGAGAACGTCCACGACCAGGTCGTCGCCAAGCTCAAGCGCCGCCTCGGCACGCTGCGGGTCGGTGACCCGATGGACAAGAACAGCGACCTCGGAGCGATCAACTCCCAGGCGCAGCTCGACCGCATCACCTCGCTCGTCGAGGCCGGCGTGGCGCAGGGCGCCGAGCGCTGGAGCCCCGAGTGCACGCTGCCCACCAAGGGCTACTGGTTCCCGCCGACGGTGCTCACCGGTGTCTCGCAGACGCACCGCGTCGCGACCGAGGAGATCTTCGGACCGGTCCTGTCGGTGCTGACCTTCCGCACGCCTCAGGAGGCGGTCGCCAAGGCCAACAACTCCGCGTACGGCCTGTCGGCCGGCGTCTGGACCGAGAAGGGCTCGCGCATCCTCTGGATGGCCGACCAGCTCAAGGCCGGCGTCGTCTGGGCCAACACCTTCAACCGCTTCGACCCGACCTCGCCGTTCGGTGGCTACAAGGAGTCGGGCTACGGCCGCGAAGGTGGCCGCCACGGCCTCGAGGCCTACGTCACCACCGCCCCTTCGACCCTGACGGGAGCCGCCCGATGAGCCGCCTCGACGTGCGCAAGACCTACAAGCTCTACATCGGCGGCGCGTTCCCGCGCAGCGAGTCCGGTCGCTCCTACGAGGTCGTCTCGGCCTCGGGCGAGTTCCTCGCCAACGCGGCGATGGGATCGCGCAAGGACGTCCGCGACGCCGTCGTGGCGGCGCGAGGGGCGCTGGCCAAGTGGTCCGGAGCGACCGCGTACAACCGCGGCCAGGTGCTCTACCGCGTCGCCGAGGTGCTCGAGGGCCGCCGCGCCCAGTTCGTCGAGGAGGTCGCCGCGAGCGAGGGCCTGTCGGTCCGCGCGGCGGGCGCCGTCGTCGACGCCGCCGTCGACCGCCTCGTCTGGTACGCCGGATGGACCGACAAGATCGCCCAGGTGCTCGGCAACCTCAACCCCGTCGCCGGGCCGTTCTTCAACGTGTCGGCGCCGGAGCCGACGGGTGTCGTGGGCGTCCTTGCACCGCAGGGCTCCTCGCTGCTCGGTCTCGTGTCGGTCGTCGCCCCGGTCATCGCGTCGGGCAACACCGCCGTCGTCGTGTCGTCGGCTGCTCGACCGCTGCCCGCCGTGACGTTCAGCGAGGTGCTCGCGACGTCCGACGTGCCCGGTGGCGTCGTCAACATCGTCACGGCCCAGACCGCCGAGGTCGCGACGTGGCTGGCCGCACACCGTGACGTCAACGCCATCGACCTCACCGGCGTCGCCGGCGCTGAGGGCGTCGACTGGGCTGCCCTCGAGGCGGAGGCCGCCGGCAACCTCAAGCGCGTCTACCGCCCGACTCTGGCCGACGGTGCTCCGGTCGAGCCCGACTGGAACGCCGACCCGGGCCTCGGTCGCATCCGGGCCTTCGTCGAGACGAAGACCGTCTGGCACCCCAAGGGTCTCTGACCAGGTCCCTGGATCGGTTGAGGAGGGCGACGTGGCGGCGGTCGACCACCGCTCGGGCGGCACCGCGGGCGATCAGCCGGCGGGGCAGCCCGTGGTGGACCCCGTAGTGGACCCCGTGGTGGACCCCGTCGGAGCGCCCGCGGCCCGTGCGACCAGTCGTGACCGTCGCCGGGTCATCCTCCTCACCGGACCGAGCGGCGCCGGCAAGAGCCGGCTCTCGGCCCGGCTGAGTGCCACCCACGGGTGGCCGGTCGTCCGCCTCGACGACTTCTACCGCGAGGCGAGCGACCCTCGGCTGCCCCGCTCCCCCCTGGGCATCCCCGACTGGGACCACGCCGACTCGTGGGACGCGGGGGCGGCCGTCGACGCCCTGCGGACGCTCGTCGACGAGGGGCGCGTCGAGGTGCCCGTCTACGACATCGGCGCCTCCGCGGTGACGGGTCGGCACGTCGTGGACGCACTCCCCACCGACTTCGTCCTGGCCGAGGGGCTCTTCGCGGGACGCCTCGTCGAGCCGCTCCGTCGCGAGGGCCTGCTCGCCGACGCCCTCTGCGTGAGACAGAACCGCACCCTCACGGCCCTGCGTCGCTTCGTGCGCGACCTCTCCGAGCGTCGCAAGCCGCCGCACATCCTCGTGCGCCGCGGGCTCACCCTCTGGCGAGACGAGCCGCGGGTCATCGCGCAGGCGCGGGCCGACGGCGCCCGCTGCCTGCATCCGCGCGAGGCGGAGTCCGAGCTCGGCGCCCTGCTCGGGGTCGGCACCTCGACGTGAGACTCGTCGGCCTCCTCGGTGGGATGAGCTGGGAGTCGAGCGCGGAGTACTACCGGCTCGCCAACGAGCTGGTCCGTGAGCGCCTGGGCGGGCTCGCCTCGGCGCGCCTGCTGCTGCACTCCGTCGACTTCGCCGAGGTCGAGCGGCTCCAGGCCGAGGACCGCTGGGACGAGGCCGGGGCGCTGCTCGCGACGGCGGCCGCGGGACTCGAGGCCGGCTGCGCCGAGCTGCTCGTGCTGTGCACCAACACGATGCACAAGGTCGCTCCCGCCATCGAGGCCGCCGTCTCGATCCCCCTGCTGCACATCGGCGACGTGACGGGCCGGGCCGTGCGTGCCGCGGGTCTGGGGCGCGTCGGGCTGCTCGCGACGTCCTACACGATGGAGCAGCGCTTCCTGCGCGAGCGGCTCGCCGATCACGGGCTGACGGTGCTCGTGCCCGACGGCGACGACCGCGCCGTGGTGCACCGCATCATCTACGAGGAGCTGTGCCTCGGCGTGGTGACCGAGGAGTCCCGGCAGGCCTACCGGCAGGTCATCGCCCGGCTCGTCGCGGCCGGAGCCGAGGGCGTCATCCTCGGCTGCACCGAGATCGAGCTGCTCGTCGACCAGTCCGACGCGGACGTACCGGTCTTCCCGACGACGCGCCTGCACGTCGAGGCCGCCGTCGACGCCGCGCTCGCGGACGACTGACCTCTCTGTCCCTGACGCCAACAGCCGGTTCGAGGTGATCGCGCGCCCCCAGGGGGCGTCACGATCACCTCGAACCGGGCGAGGTACGGACGCTCTCAGGCGATGGGCGGGGCCTGGTAGCCGAGGGCTGCGTAGCCGGGCTTGATGACGTCGTCGATGAGTGCCAGACGCTCGTCGAAGGGGATGAAGGCCGACTTCATGGCGTTGATCGTCACCCAACGCAGGTCCTCGAGGGTCCAGCCGGCCTCGTCGCGCAGCAGGGCCGCCTCCTTGCTCATCGACGTGTCGCTCATGAGCCGGTTGTCGGTGTTGAGCGTGACGCGGAAGCGCAGGCGACGCAGCAGCGTGATCGGGTGCAGCGCGATCGACGGCGCCGCGGAGGTCTGCAGGTTGCTGCTCGGGCACATCTCGAGGGGGATGCGCTTGTCGCGCACGTAGGCCGACAGGCGCCCCAGACGCACCCGGTCCAGCTCGAGCGACGTCAGCGCGTCGGCCTCGTCCTTGTTCCCCTCGACCCACTGCGCGAAGGGTGCGCCGTCGATGGTGATGTCGTCGACGATGCGGACACCGTGACCGAGACGGTCCGCGCCGCACCACTGGATCGCCTCCCAGATCGACGGCAGACCGAAGGCCTCCCCCGCGTGGATCGTGAAGTGGAAGTTCTCGCGGCGGAGGTACTCGAACGCATCGAGGTGACGGGTGGGCGGGTAGCCGGCCTCCGCGCCGGCGATGTCGAAGCCGGACACGCCCTCGTCGCGGTAGCGGATCGCCAGCTCTGCGATCTCGGTCGACTTCGCGGCGTGGCGCATCGCCGTGAGCAGAGAGGTGACCCGGATCGGGTGCCCGGCAGCCGCGGCCTCGGCCTCCCCGTCACGCAGTCCGGCGTTGACGGCCTCGACGACCCCCTCGAGCGTGAGGCCACGGGTCAGGTGCTGCTCCGGCGCGTAGCGGCTCTCGGCATACACGACGCCGTCGGCGGCCAGGTCCTGCGCGCACTCGCTCGCGACCCGGAACAGGCCATCCCGGGTCTGCATGACGGCGAGAGTGTGGTCGAAGGTCTCGAGGTAGCGCGGGAGCGACCCGGAGTCGGCGCTCTCGCGGAACCACGTGCCGAGGGCGGCCGCCTCGGTCTCGGGGAGGGCGTCGTAGCCGACGTCCGCGGCGAGCTCGATGACCGACTGCGGGCGCAGGCCGCCGTCGAGGTGGTCGTGGAGCAGGACCTTGGGAGCGCGCAGCACGTCGTCCGAGCTCACGACGCCTCCCCGGCCGCGGAGTCGGCCTCCTCCTCACGATGGACCGAGTCCGGACTGAAGGCCGGCAGACAGACGGCGACGTACTCGGCGCCCTCGGGACCGCACGAGTAACGGACGCGCTCGCCGCCTCGCGTCACCACCGACTGGCCGGCGGTGACCTCCAGGGTGCCGCCGTCGTGGTCGACGAGCACCGTCCCGGCCAGCACGAGCGTGATCTCGTCGAAGTCGGGGGTCTGGAAGGGCTCGGACCAGCCGGCCGGAGCCACCATGCGGGCTAGTGAGACCGAGGCCTGCAGGCGGGCGTCAGGGGTGTTGACGGCTCCGACGTGCTCGTCGATGACCTTGCCACCGGGAACGGGGATACGGGTCGGGGAGGGGATGAGTTCAGGCACGAGCCCAGACTAGTGGACACCAATTACATCCGTGAATGGATGCGGACATGCGACAACCCCGCCAGGGGTGCTGGCGGGGTTGTCGTGAATGGTTGTCCGGCTGCGTCCTACTCTCCCACACCGTCACCAGTGCAGTACCATCGGCGCT
>NZ_JALJRZ010000011.1 GCF_024519435.1 Terrabacter sp. Ter38 | reverse complement strand
TGGTCCCAGTCCTGCTCGATCTGCTGCGTGCTCCGGCTCTGCTCCATACCCTCAATCGTACAGGTGTTCGAACACCCGGGCAAGACTTGTCCACACCGAATCCCTTGCAGCGCAGAGGTTCTCACCCAGGCGCGTCTCAGCGATACGACCTCGCCTGCAGCTCGAAGAGCTCGGCATAGGCTCCGTCGGCGGCCCTCAGCTCCTCATGCGTGCCGTCCTCCGCAACGTGTCCGTCGACGAGGTGCACGACCCGGTCGGCCGCTCGCACCGTCGACATCCGATGGCTCACGATGACGGTGATCCCACCCGTGCGCCCACTCGCCTCGCGCGCCCGTTCGAGGTAGCCACCGAGGATCGCGTCCTCGGCCTGCGCGTCGAGGGCCGACGACGGCTCGTCGAGCAGCATGAGCAACGGCCCGTCCCGGAGCATCCCCCGGGCGATCGCGAGCCGCTGCCACTGGCCGCCCGACAGCTCGGTGCCACCGGCGAACTGCCGCCCCAGCTGCGTGTCCGCCCCACCTCGGAGACCGTCCACGAGTCCCGTCGCATCGGCGCGCTCGAGCGCCGCGTCCACGCGCTCGTCGGTCGCGCCGGCCAGGTCGCCCATCGCCACGGCCTCGCGCACCAGCACGTGCGGCGTCGCATGGTCCTGGAACACGGCGGCGAGGCGGGCCTGCCAGTGCGCGTGCGGGATGTCGCTGAGCGGCCGGCCGTCGACGAGGATCGATCCCGTCGTCGGGTCGTGCAGCCGGGCGAGCAGCGAGACGAGCGTCGACTTGCCGGCGCCGTTCTCGCCGACGAGCGCGACGGTCGTGCCCCGCTCCAGCATGAGGTCGACCCCTTCGAGGCTCGGCTCCGTCGCGCCCGGGTACGTGAACGACACGCCTCTCAGCTCGAGTCCGCGACCCAGCGCCGCCGGCGCGGATCCCGACGGCGTCACGAACCCTGCCGCATACTGCTTCACCTCGTCGAGGCGCGCGACGTGCTGGGAGCTCTGCACGGCATACGCGACGATCCGTTGGAGCGTCCCGACCATGTCCTCGATAGGGCCCCGCGTACGACGTGGACGACGACGCCGACCGCGATCGCGGCCCGGCCGCCGTCGAGGAGCAGGGTCCAGATCGAGTTGTGGATGCGCTTGCGCCAGAGGGGCTTCCACGACAGCCCCATCCGCTGCCAGTAGCGATTCCCGAGCCAGTCGGCCAGCCCGAAGACCCGCACCTCCTTCGTGGCGAGCCCCGTGGCCAGGCCAAACGCGTACTCCGCGTGGCGTTGGTGCTCCGTGGCCCCGACCCACTGGTCGAGCTCGCGGCGCATGAGGAGAGCCCTCGCGACGGCCACCCCGACAGTGGCGCCGACCAGGAGGAAGGCGCTCGGCCAGCCCACGACGGCGCCGACCGAGAGCGTCGCCCCGACGAGCATCAGGACGCCCGTGACGGCGATGCCGCCCTGCATGAGGCCCTGGTTGATCTCCCAGACGCGCGACCGCACCCGCTGCGCGCGGTCGAGGAAGTCGGGGTCCTCGAGGTGCTCGATCCGGACGGGGGAGACGAAGAGCCGGCCGAGCCGGCCGAGGACGTCCTTCTCCGTGCGCAGGCTGAGGTCCTGGAAGACCGGCTCCTGCGCTCCGGAGATGACGACCTGCGCGGCGAGCACAGCGACGAGCCCGGCGAACTCGAGCCCGATGGTGCCCGTCGGACCGCCCGCGGCAGCCGCCGGGAGGTCGGCGACGAGCCCGCCGACGGGCTGCTCACCGTGGCCGACGCCGCGACGACCCGCATGGCCGGGCCGCCCGAGGCGATGGAGCAGGAGCAGCGGCTGCTCGCCCTCTTGGACGTGCCTCAGGCGGTCGTCGTGACGGGCCACCGTCTCGAGGTCGGCGACGGGGAGACCGTCGCCCTGCTCGTGCGCCCGAACGTGCAGCCCGTCCCCGACTCATCGGACGGGGACGACCAGCCCGGCTGAGGCCCCGGGAGGCGTCCGGCGTCGGTTAGCGTGGATCGCATGACGGGTCAGCCGTACTGGGAGAGCCCCGTGGACAAACAGATCCGCGAGGCGCAGGAGCGTGGGGAGTTCGACAACCTGCCGGGTGCCGGCAAGCCCCTCGACCTCAGCGACTCTGGCGACCCCGACTGGTGGGTCAAGCGCTTCGCGGCGCGCGAGAACCTCGACCTCGGGGGTGCCCTACCGGGGGCGCTGGGGCTGCGCAAGGAGGCCGCGGGCTATCCGGAGTCGCTCGTCGACGTCCGCACCGAGGAGCAGGTCCGTGAGGTCATCGAGGACTACAACACGCGTGTCCTCGCCGACCGGCTGCGCCCCGCGGTCGGCAACCTGCCGCCGCTCATCGCCAAGACCCTCGACGTCGACGAGATGGTCGGGCGCTGGCGGCCGCTGCGCGCCGCGCTCGAGGAGCAGCAGCGGACCGCGCGGGAGGAGAAGGCTGCCGCTGCTCGCGCCGCAGCGCTCGAGACCCGCCCGTCCTGGTGGCGCCGTCTCCTCGGAGGCTGACCCAGGCTGACAGGCTGACCACCTGGCGCGAGTCTGGGTGAAGTCTGGGAGTTCCATGCCAGCTGGATGGGAATGCTTCTCCGGCGGGTCGCGAGACCCCCGCGGGGCCATGCCCGGGACTACGGTCGAGCGGCCCACCCGCACCCCGAGCAGCCCCAGAGGTGAACCCATGAGGCGTCCCACCCGCAGAACCACCGGCCTCGCCGTCGCAGCCGTCGGCTCGATCATCGGCTCCCTGGTCGTCGCCAGCGCGTCCCCGGCCCTCGCCCACGGCGACGCCGGCGGCCGCCACGACCAGACCCTGACCCCGCGCACCCACTTCGTCATGGCCGCCGACGGCTCGAGCGGCGCCCGCCCCGATGGCGCCGGCATCCCCAACATCGACTCGGTCAAGAAGACGATCTACAGCTACTACGGGGACCCCGGCACGGGCCTGGCCAACCGGACGAGCTCGCCCTACATCTCCGAGATGCGCCGCATCACCGAGGGACTCCGGGCCCAGCTCCGGCGGACGTATGCCGCCGCGGAGCGAGCGGGCACGAAGCCGGCCATCGTGCTCGACGCGGACGACACGACGCTGTGGACCTACGACATGGAGGTCGCGGACATGAAGTTCGTCTTCGACCCCGTGCGCCAGGACTACTGGGTCCAGCACCGGCTCTTCCCGGCGACGCCGACCATGGTCGACCTCGTCAACGAGGCCGACGCGATGGGCTTCACGATCTTCGGCCTGACGGGCCGCGGCGCGGCCCAGAAGGACGCGACGATCGGCAACCTCAAGGACGTCGGCTACAACGCCTTCACCCCCGACCACTACTTCACGAAGTGGGCCGGGTCGACGCCGCCGGCGTACATCACGTGCGCCACCGCGAAGTGCACGACGGTCGAGTACAAGGCCGGCACGCGCAAGCACATCGAGCAGGACCTCGGCTACGACATCGTCCTCAACATCGGCGACCAGTGGTCCGACCTGCAGGGCGGCCACGCCGACCGCAACGTCAAGCTGCCTAACCCGACGTACTACCTCCCGTCGCCTGACCTCCCCGGAGTCAGCGAGCCCCGCCTCGCTCCGCGCACCCACTTCACGATGAAGCCCGACGGCTCGAGCGGCCTCACCGAGAGCGGTGAGGGCATCCCCAACATCGACTCGGTCAAGAAGACGATCGCCACCTACTACGGCGACCCCGGCACCGGCATCGCCGACAGGACGAGCTCGCCGTACATCACCGAGCTCGCCGCCCTCGAGCGTCGCACCACCCAGCGGCTCGTCAACGAGTGCCGGCAGGGCGCCCGCTCCGGCTCGAGGCCGGCCGTCGTCTTCGACGCCGACGACACGACCCTGTGGACCTACGACATGGAGGTCGCGGACATGAAGTTCGTCTTCAACCCCGTGCGCCAGGACTACTGGGTCCAGAACAAGCTCTTCCCGACCACGCCCGGGATGCCCTCTGTCGTCAAGGCCGTCGCCGACTCCGGCTGCACGGTCATCGGTCTCACGGGTCGTAACACCGGCCAGAAGGCCGCGACGCTCGCCAACCTCCACGAGCAGGGCTACCCGCAGTTCAGCGACGACCTCTACTTCACGAAGTGGCGCTCGAGCGAGACGCCGCCGGCCTACATGCAGGGTCACTGCAAGGCCTACCCGACGTGCACGACGATCGAGTTCAAGTCGACCACCCGCGCCCACATCGAGCAGGACCTCGGCTACGACGTCGTCGCCAACCTCGGCGACCAGTACAGCGACCTCATCGGCGGATACGCCGACCGTGCGGTCAAGCTGCCCAACCCGACGTACTACCTGCCCTGACCAGCGGGCCCTGACGGGCCAGCACCGCGTATGCCGTCACGACCGTCACCGACGGGCGTGACGGCATACGTCGTCGTGGGCTCCCTTGCGGCTCAGTGCTGCTGGGAGTCCTCGTGCGCGACGAAGCGCACGAGGTCGGCGACGGAGTCGACGATGCGGCTCGGGCGGTAGGGGAAGTGCTCGACCTGCTCGCGACTCGTCGAACCGGTGAGGACGAGAACGGTGCGGAGGCCCGCCTCGAGCCCGCTGATGATGTCGGTGTCCATCCGGTCGCCGACCATGATCGTCGTCTCGGAGTGCGCGTCGAGGCGGTTGAGGGCGCTGCGCATCATGAGCGGGTTCGGCTTGCCGATGTAGTAGGGCTGGCGGCCCGTCGCGGTCGAGATGAGGGCGGCGACCGAGCCGGTCGCGGGGAGCGTGCCGGCTGGGCTGGGTCCGCTCGGGTCAGGGTTCGTCGCGATGAAGCGGGCGCCCTTCTCGATGAGGCGAATCGCGCGGGTGATGGCCTCGAACGAGTAGGTGCGCGTCTCGCCGAGCACGACGTAGTCGGGGTCGCGGTCGGTCATGACGTAGCCGACGTCGTGCATGGCCGTCGTCAGGCCGGCCTCGCCGACGACGTAGGCCGATCCGCCGGGTCGCTGCTCGGCGAGGAACTGCGCCGTGGCCAGGGCGGAGGTCCAGATCGCCTCCTCCGGCACGTCGATGCCGCTGCGGAGCAGCCGGGCGCGCAGGTCGCGCGGCGTGAAGATCGAGTTGTTCGTCAGGACGAGGAAGCTTCGGCCGGACTCCTTGAGGGCCGTGACGAACTCGGCGGCGCCGGCGATCGCGTCCTCCTCGTGCACGAGGACGCCGTCCATGTCGGTGAGCCACGTCTCGACGGGCCGGTGATCGGTCATGGACCCCATTGTGGCGGGTCGGGGCGCCGTGCCGCTCAGGACGCCGACTGGGCGATGGCTAGGTCGACGCGGTCGGCCGTCAGGGCGTGCTGGATGACCATCGTTGCCGCGCCGATGACGCCGGCCTGCACGCCCGTGGTGGCCGGCACGATCTGGAGCACGCCGGTGGCGAGCGGGAGCGAGCGGCCGTAGACGACCTCGCGCACGCCGGCGATGAGGCTCTCGCCCGCCTGGACGAGCGATCCGCCGATGACGATGACCGAGGGGTTGAGCAGGCTGACGCACGTGGCGAGCACCTCGCCGATGGTGCGACCGGCCTGGCGCACCGCGAGCGCGGCGGGGATGTTGCCGCCGCGGACGAGGTCGACGATGTCCTTGTTGGACTCGGCGACGATGTCGATCTGCTTGAGCGCCTTGGAGATCGCCGGCCCGCTGGCGACCGCCTCGAGACAGCCGACGTTGCCGCACGAGCACAGCACCTCGGGGGCGTGCGGCGCCGCGACGTGGCCGAGGTCACCCGCGGCGCCGACCGCGCCCCGGTGGAGCCGCCCGCCGCTGATGATGCCGGCGCCGATGCCCGTGGCGACCTTGACGAAGAGGAGGTGCTCGACGTCGGGGTGGGCCATCGCGTGCTCACCGAGCGCCATGATGTTGACGTCGTTGTCGACGAGGACCGGCACGTCGAAGTCGCGGCGCAGGTGGGCCGGCACGTCGTAGCCGTCCCAGCCGGGCATGATCGGCGGCCGCATCGGGCGCCCGCTCGAGTGCTCGACCGGCCCGGGCACGCCGATGCCGATGCCGATGAGGTCTCGGGGCTCGCGGCCCGCCTGCTCGAGGAGGCGGCTCGTCGTCGCAACGAGCCAGTCGAGGACGACCTCGGGGCCGTCGGTGATGTCGAGGTTCTCGCCGATCTCGCAGATCGGACGGCCACTGAGGTCGGTCAGGGCGACCCGTCCGTGCGTCGCGCCGATGTCCGCGCCGACGACGACGCGGGCCTCGGGGTTGAAGGCGAAGCGGACGGGAGGTCGGCCGCCGGTGCTCACCGCCTCGCCGCTCGGCGCGAGCAGGCCGGTGGCGAGCAGCGCGTCGACGCGGGCGCCGACCGTCGAACGGGCGAGTCCCGTGAGCTTGGCGAGCTCGGCGCGGGTGCGTGGCGTCTCGTCGCGCAGCAGCTGCAGCAGCTCGCCGGCGCCGCTCACGGCGGTGGCGGCATACGCGGACGACGATGGCTCTGGACGCACCTTTCAAGTCAAGCACACACGGGTTCGGTATGTCATGCGACGGCTTTCGTGTCTCACCGTCAAAACTTTTGCTTGACGTGCCGACAAAAGTGGGTCACGGTGTGACGCATGGAATCTCGACGGCGAGATGTAGCAGGCGCCCCTCTCCTGCGAATGACGAACGTGGTCAAGCGTTTTCCCGGGGTCGTGGCCCTGGGTGGCGTCGACCTCGACGTGCAGCCCGGTGAGGTGCACTGCCTGCTCGGCCAGAACGGCGCCGGCAAGAGCACCCTCATCAAGGTGCTCGCCGGCGTCCACGAGCCCAACGAGGGCACCATCGAATGGGCCGGCGAGGCGGTCACCCTGCACCACCCGCAGGCCGCGATGGACCTCGGCGTCGCGACGATGTACCAGGAGCTCGACCTCGTCGAGGGACTCCCCGTCGCCGAGAACATCTTCCTCGGGCACGAGCCCACGCGCTTCGGGTTCTCCCAGCGCATCGCCGCCCGCCGCGAGGCAGCCCGGCTGCTCGCCCGTCTCGGCCACCCCGAGATCTCGCCCGCCGCCGAGGTCGGCACCCTCTCGGCAGCCTCGTGCCAGATCGTCAGCATGGCCCGCGCCCTCTCCCGCGACGCGCAGCTCATCATCATGGACGAGCCGTCCGCGGTGCTCGACGCGGGCGAGGTCGCGCAGCTCTTCCGCGTCATCCGCGAGGTCACCGACCAGGGCGTCGCCGTCGTCTACATCTCCCACCGTCTCGAGGAGATCCGCGAGATCGGCGACCGCGTCACGGTGCTCAAGGACGGCAAGACGGTCGCGACCGGGCTCGACGCCAAGTCCACCCCGACGCAGGAGCTCATCCGACTCATGACGGGTCGCTCCATCGAGTACGTCTTCCCGCCCAAGGCCGAGGTCGTCGTCGACGCCGAGCCCGTCCTGCGTGTCGAGGGCCTCAGCCGAGCCGGCGAGTTCGGCTCGGTCAGCTTCGACGTGCGACCCGGTGAGGTCGTCGGGCTCGCAGGCCTCGTCGGCTCGGGACGCAGCGAGGTCGTCGAGACGATCTTCGGAGCCCGCAAGGCCACGAGCGGCACGGTCACCGTCGACGGCACGGTGGTGCGTGGCGGGTCCGTGGCGGCCGCGGTCGCGGCTGGGATCGGCCTGTGCCCCGAGGAGCGCAAGAGCCAGGCGCTCGTCCTCGGCGCCTCGCTCGCCTCGAACATCACGCTCGCGACGCTCCCGCGCTTCTCGCGGGGCGGCCTGCTCGACGGCTCGGCCGAGGTCGAAGCCGCCGAGGAGCTGCTCGAGTCGCTCGACGTGCGCCCGCGCGGCGTCCACCGCGAGTCGCGCACCCTCTCCGGCGGCAACCAGCAGAAGGTCGTCCTGGCCCGCTGGCTGCTCCGCGGCTGCAAGGTGCTGCTCCTCGACGAGCCCACCCGTGGCGTCGACGTCGGAGCCCGGTCCGAGATCTACGCCCTGATCCGCCGCCTCACCGACGAGGGCGTGGCCGTCGTCGTCGTCTCCAGCGAGATCCCCGAGGTCCTGGGGCTGTCCAACCGCGTGCTGGTCCTCGCCGACCGCACCGTCCGTCACGAGGGCCCGGCCGACGAGCTCGACGAGCACGCCGTCCTCGACATCATCCTGAAGGGAGACGCGGCATGAGCGCCGACGTCACGAAGGCCGACCAGGCAGGGGAGTCCGCCGCCGGCCGAGCCGTGGGGGACACCACGGCCACCCCGAGCGGACCACCGGTCGGTGGTGCCGCACCACGGCGAGACGGCGGCCTCGCCGGCTTCCTCAGCGGGCCGGCCGGCCGCAACGCGGGCCTCGTGCTCGCCCTCGTGCTCCTCGTGGTGGTCGGCATCATCACGGCGGGCGACCGCTTCGCCAGCCCCGAGAACGCCCTGACGATCCTGCGCCTCGGCTCGGTCATCGGTGTCGTCAGCGTCGGCATGACGTTCGTCATCTCCGGAGGCGGCATCGACCTGTCGGTCGGCGCCATCGTCGCCCTCTCGTCGGTCTGGGCCACGACGGTGGCCACGCAGACGATGGCGGCGAACATCCACTGGATCGTCATGGTCATCGCGGCGCTCGTCGTGGGCGCCGTCTGCGGACTCGTCAACGGGGTGCTCATCGCGTACGGCCGGATGGCCCCGTTCATCGCGACCCTCGCGATGCTCGCCGCCGCCCGTGGTCTCGCGGAGATCATCGCCAAGCGCCGCACCCAGATCATCCGCGACCGCGGCTTCATCGAGTTCTTCGGCGGCAGCGTCCTCGGCATCCCCGTCCTCGTCATCATGTTCGCGATCGTCGCCGTCGTCGGCTGGGTCCTGCTCAACCGCACGACGTTCGGCCGGCGCACCCTGGCCATCGGCGGCAACCCCGAGGCGGCCCGACTCGCGGGCATCCGGGTGCAGCGGCAGACGATGTACCTCTACATCCTGCTCGGTGTGGCCTGCGGCATCGCGGCCGTGATGATCATGGCTCGCACGACGACCGGCACCTCGACGCACGGCACGCTCTACGAGCTC
The DNA here is from genome assembly GCF_024519435.1 of Terrabacter sp. Ter38. Lineage (GTDB taxonomy): Bacteria > Actinomycetota > Actinomycetes > Actinomycetales > Dermatophilaceae > Terrabacter. The sequence goes on along the minus strand of NZ_JALJRZ010000011.1, from coordinate 142,864 downwards.
GACGCCATCGCGGCCGTCGTCATCGGCGGCACGCTCCTCAGCGGCGGTCGCGGCACCATCGTCGGCACCGTCCTCGGCGTCCTCATCTTCACGACGCTCACCAACGTCTTCACGCTCAACAACCTCGACACGTCGACGCAGGCGGTGGCCAAGGGGGCGATCATCGTCGCCGCCGTCCTGCTCCAGCAGCGGGTCTCCCGCACCAGGTCGGGCTAGCCAGGCCCGGTCGACAGCACCACCAGCACGGCAGAGCACCACACACCGCACCACCCATCTTCGCTCACATAGGAGTCAGCGTGTCCGCATCACTCTCCCGTCCGACCAAGCGCCTCGCCGTCCTGGCGATCGCCATGAGCTCGGCGCTCGTCGCCGCCGGGTGCACGAGCAACGACCCGGCCACGACTCCCGCGGCCTCCACGCAGCAGACCGGCAGCAACGCCTCGAGCGACAACGACGCCCCCGGCAAGAAGGTCGTCATCGGCTTCTCCGGGCCCGCGGCCGACCACGGCTGGCTCGCCGCCGTCAACAACTCGGCCCAGGCCGAGGCCAAGAAGTACAGCGACATCGAGCTCAAGTCGGCCGAGGGCACCAACGACGCCAGCCTCCAGATCAGCCAGATCGAGACCTTCATCAACGACAAGGTCGACGCGATCGTGCTGCTGCCGACCGACGGCGCCGCGCTCACCGAGGTCGCCACCAAGGCGATGCAGGCCGGCATCCCGGTCATCAACGTCGACCGCGAGTTCTCGAGCCCGTTCGCCGCCCGCTCGACGATCCTCGGCGACAACTACGGCATGGGTGTCTCTGCCGGCACCTACGCCTGCAAGATCGTCAAGGACAAGAACCTCACCAACCCCGTCATCGCGGAGATCGCCGGCATCGACGCCCTGCCCCTGACGCAGGACCGGTCGAAGGGCTTCGCCGACGCGCTCAAGGCCTGCAACCAGACCGTCGACAACCGCGTCGCGGCCGAGTTCACGGTCGAGTCCGGCGAGAAGCAGGCGTCCAACCTGCTCCAGGCCGCTCCGAAGATCGACGTCCTGTGGAACCACGACGACGACCAGGGTGTCGGCGTCATGGCCGCGCTCGACCAGGCCAACCGGCACGAGATGGCCTTCATCGGCGGCGCCGGTTCGGCCAACGCGATGCGCTGGATCCAGGAGGGCAAGATGGAGGCGACCGTCATCTACCCGCCGACCCAGGCGGCCGACGGCATCAAGCTCGCGCGCCTCATCGCCCAGGGCAAGGGCCTGAGCGACCTCGTCCAGGTCGAGGTGCCCAACCGCATCGTCCTCAACGCGCCCGTCGTGACCAAGGAGAACGTCGAGCAGTACCTGCCCCTCGGCTTCGAGTCCTGATCGGGTCGGTGCTCGCGCCACCGCACGTCCGGTGGCGCGAGCACCGCACCCCACGAGCAGGACCGAACCGTCAGCGGTACCACCCCACGTCGGATGTGAGGACGTCATGAGCACACCCAGCAAGCCCACCCTCGGGGTCGGGATGATCGGCTACGCCTTCATGGGGCGGGCCCACTCCCAGGCCTGGCGCAACGTGCGCAGCTACTTCGACGTGCCGGCCGCGCCGGGTCTCGTCGCCGTGGCCGGGCGCAACGAGGCGGCCGCCCGGGACACGGCTGACCGATTCGGCTGGGCGTCGGTCGAGACCGACTGGCGGCGCCTGCTCGAGCGTGACGACATCGACATCATCGACATCTGCACGCCGGGCGACACCCACGCCGAGATCGCGGTCGCCGCCCTCGCGGCAGGCAAGCACGTGCTCTGCGAGAAGCCCCTCGCCAACTCGGTCGGGGAGGCCGAGGCGATGGTCCTGGCCGCCGAGGCGGCCCGGTCGCGGGGGGTCCGCTCGATGGTGGGCTTCACCTATCGCCGGGTCCCGGCCATCGCGTATGCGCGTCGCCTCGTCGAGGAGGGACGGCTCGGCCGCATCCTCCACGTCCGTGGCGCCTACCTGCAGGACTGGCTCGTCGACCCGCAGTCACCGCTCACCTGGCGGCTCCAGAAGGAGCGCGCCGGCTCCGGGGCGCTCGGCGACATCGGAGCGCACATCGTCGACCTCGCCCAGTTCGTGACGGGCGAGCACCTCACGGGTGTCAGCGCGCTCACCGAGACCTTCGTCCGCGAGCGTCCGATCGCCGACCCGACGACCGTGGGCACCGGCGGCATCAGCGCCTCGGCCGCCCAGAACGGCTCGGCCACCACGGGACCGGTGACCGTCGACGATGCCGCGGTCCTCGTGTCGAGGATGAGCGGAGGGGCCCTCGCGACCTTCGAGGCGACCCGCTTCGCGAACGGCCGCAAGAACGCGATCCGCTTGGAGATCAACGGAACCGAGGGCTCCATCGCCTTCGACTTCGAGGACATGAACGTCCTGCACGTCTTCGACGGTCGCGTCCCGAGCCGGGACGCCGGCTTCACCCGGGTGCTCGTCACCGAGTCCAGCCACCCCTACGTGGCGTCCTGGTGGCCGCCCGGTCACGTGCTCGGTTACGAGCACGGCTTCACCCACCAGGCGGTCGACCTGCTGACCGCCATCGCCGAGGGCACCGACCCCCGGCCTTCCTTCTCCGACGGGCTCCAGGTGCAGCGGATCCTGTCGGCGGTCGAGACCAGCGTGGAGCGGGAGGGGTCCTGGACCCCGATCGACGGGGCCCACGCGACGTCGCCGGCCATGTCCTGAACGTTGCGGAGGGGCACCCGACCTCGCCCCAAGACAAGGAGATTCAGCTCAACCGCACGTCTCGTCTCTGTCACCACCTGAAGGAGCACGCTCACATGCACGACAATGACGTCAACCCGCTCAAGCTCGTCAGCAAGCTCGGCCTCAACCGTCGCCAGTTCTTCGCGGCCACGACGGGCGTCGCCGCCGCCGTGACCCTGACCGGGACGGCGGCCAAGGCCGCTCCCGGCGCGAACGGCGTCCTCATCCCTGCCCCTCGCCGCGGCATCATCCTCTACACCGTGCGTGACGCGGTCGGGCGCGACCCGCTCACCTCGCCGTACGCCTCCGGCTTCAAGGAGGTGCTCACCGAGCTCTCCTCGATCGGCTACCGCCAGATCGAGTTCGCCGGGCTCCGGCAGCACGCCAACGCGGAGGGCGGTGCCGACCTCGGCACCGTCGCCGGTGCCACCCAGCTGCGCGCCTGGCTGGACGACCTCGGCCTGCAGGCAGAGGGCAACCACGGTTCCGTCCCGTCGACGATCACGGACGCCAACATCGCCGCGTTCGACACGGCCTGCGAGATCGCCAACATCCTCGGCATGGGCCACATCGGCACGGGCAGCGACCCGACGAGCAGCGCCTACGTCGCCGACTGGGAGGCTGCCGCGGCGCGGTGGGACTTCTACGGCGAGCGGGCATCCCGTCACGGTCTCAAGCTCTACACGCACAACCACGACATCGCCTACAGCTTCCTGCTCGACAGCGGGCCGCTCGACGCGACTGGTCGGCCGACGCGGTCGTCCGGCATCCGTCGCCTCGAGCACTTCCTCGCCAACACCGACCCGAAGCACGTCTACCTCGAGATGGACATCTACTGGGCGCACGTCGCGCAGTACAAGCACAAGACGTACACAGCCCCCGACGGGTCCGTCGTCACGTCGATCTTCGACCCGGCCGCCGTCGTCGCCGCCCAGACCAAGCGCTTCCCGCTCTTCCACGCCAAGGACGGCAAGATCGACACGACGCAGGCCAACGGCTACGTCATGGCCCCGTTCGGCCAGGGCGACATCGACTACTCGACGTTCCTGCGTCGGGTCGGTGCCAAGGGCTCGCACAACCCGATGTGGGAGATGGACACCGCCCCGGGCAACGCGACGACGGCACCGAACCAGTCGATGGAGCTCTCGAAGGTCAGCTACGACGGCATGGCCGCGCTGCGCGGCTGACGTCGTCCCTGCCCCACGGGGCCCGAAGCACGAAACGCCGACCCCCGGGGAGTGCAGTGCCGTTGCAGCGGCGCGCTCCCCGGGGACCGGCTTCGCCCGTCTCTGTCAAGAAGGACGTACCGATGAATGCTACTTCGCGATCCACGGCGAGGAGGCTGGTTGCCACAACTGCGGCAGCCGTCCTCGCCTGCACGGCGCTCGGCGCCGTGGCCACCCTCCCTGCCCAGGCGCACGACGGGGTCGACCACGGCTCCGAGCCGGCGCTCGACTGGTCGAACTACGAGAAGATCACGCTCACCAAGGACACCGGTGAGCCGATCGACATGGCAGTGCTGCCCGACCGCCGCGTGCTGACGACCGCCCGCAACGGCGACGTTCGCCTCGTCGACCCGGTGTCCGGTGTCACGAAGGTCGTCAACACCCTCCCGGTGTACAACAACTCGGAGGACGGCCTCCAGACCGTCACCCTCGACCCGGACTTCGAGACGAACAAGTGGGTCTACCTCTACTACGCGCCCAAGACGATGACGGCGCCCTACGTCACGACGACGCCGACAGGCTCGGCGCCCAACAGCCTGCCCGCCGGCGCTGACGCCTCCTACTGGGACCAGTGGAAGGGTTACAACCAGCTGAGCCGCTTCAGGTGGGACGACGCGAACAACAAGCTCGACCTCGCGAGCGAGCAGGCCATCATCAAGGTCGAGACGCAGCGCGGTCAGTGCTGCCACGTCGCCGGTGACGTCGACTTCGACGCCGACGGCAACCTCTACCTCTCGACCGGTGACAACACTCCGGCGAGCGCGCCGGGCGCCAACGGCTTCGCGCCGAACAACAACGCGCCCGGCTTCAACCCCGGCTTCGACTCGCGCCGCGGCGCCGGCAACACGAACGACCTGCGGGGCAAGATCCTGCGCATCCACCCCGAGGCCGACGGGTCCTACACGATCCCGGCGGGCAACCTCTTCGCACCGGGCACGCCCAAGACGCGCCCGGAGATCTTCGTCATGGGCGTGCGAAACCCGTTCCGCATCGACGTCGACTCTGCGACGAACTCCGTCTCCTGGGGTGACTACGGCCCCGACGCCGGAGCCCCGGACCCGCAGCGTGGCCCGATGGGTTACGTCGAGTGGCAGACGACGGCCATCGACAAGCCGATCAACGGCGGCTGGCCCTACTGCCACGGCCCGAACGCCAACTACAACGAGTGGAACTTCGCGACCGCGACCCCCGGCCCGTGGTTCGACTGCGACGCCGGCGCGAAGAACACCTCGACGTGGAACACCGGCCTCGCCCAGGTGCCGCCGGCCACGGCGCCGACTCTCTACTACGGCGACAACAACACCCACCAGCCGTGGCCCGAGCTGACCGACTTCGACCCGCAGGGTGGCCAGGGCCCGATGGGTGGACCCGTCTACCACTTCGACGCCACGAACACCTCGACGACGAAGTTCCCTGCGTACTGGGACAAGAAGGCCTTCTTCGCCGAGTTCTCGCAGGATTACCTCGCGGTCTTCGACGTGAAGTGGCCCAACGGACCCGTCAACCACATCCAGCACTTCCTGCCCAACCGTGACCTGGAGACCAACGGCCAGCCGATCACCGACAGCCCGATCGACATCGAGTTCGGCCCGGACGGCTCGCTCTACGTCCTCGACTACGGCGACGGCTTCTTCCGCCAGAACCCCGACGCGGGTCTCTACCGCATCGACTACGCGCCGGGCAACAAGGCGCCGCAGGCCGGCATCAAGGCCACCCCGCAGAGCAGCAGCAGCGCCCCGCTGACCGTCACCTTCGACGGCTCGGCATCGGTCGACCCGGAGGGTGGGGCCCTCACCTACGAGTGGGACTTCGACGGTGACGGCACCTTCGACGCGACCGGAGCATCTGCGCAGTACACCTACACCACCCTCGGTCGCTACAGCGCCCGGCTCCGGGTCACCGACCCGGAGGGCAAGCACGGTCTGACGAGCACCGTCATCAGCGTCGGCAACGTCGCTCCGACGGTGAACGTCGCCACCCCGCCCAACGGCGCCTTCTTCGACTGGGGCCAGGCCGTGCCGTTCAACGTCACGACCGCCGACCCCGAGGACGGCACCGCGACCGTGTGCTCCCGCGTCTCGTGGACCTTCGGCCTGGGTCATGACGCGCACGCCCACCCGCTGAGCCAGGGCACGGGATGCCAGTTCGCGATCCCGACCCCGGCCGACGCGACCCAGCACGGCGAGACCGAGAACATCTTCGGCGTCGTCGTCATCACCTACACGGACAACGGGGCGAACGGCCTGCCCGGTGCGACGACCACCGAGCAGCTCATCCTCAACCCGAAGAAGCAGGAGGCCGAGTGGGCCGACGCGTCGCAGGGTGTGGAGATCACGGCCGACGACACGGCGAGCGGCCTGCGCAAGGTCACCTCGTTCGACGCCGGTGACTGGCTCGCCTGGGACCCGGCGAACCTCGTGGGCATCACCGGTGTGAAGGCACGCGCCACGGGCACCGGCACCCTGTCGCTCCGGTGGGACTCGCCGACCGCGGCTCCCTTCGGCACCATCGCGGTGAACGGCTCCGGCTGGACCGAGGCGGCAGCGACCCTGTCGTCGAAGCCCACCGGAACGGGGCGTCTCTACGTCACCTCCACCGGTGGAGTCGTGCTCGACTCCCTCACCTTCACCGGTGACGGCGTCGCCGACGTCACGCCTCCCACCGTCTCGGCGACCCTGAGCCCGGCGACGCCGAACGGTGCGAACGGCTGGTACACGAGCAACGTCACCGTGACGGTCAACGCGACCGACAACGGCACCGTCGCCTCGCGCCAGCGCTCCACCGACGGTGGGGCCACGTGGGTCAACGCCAACACGGCGCTGACGATCTCGGCCGAAGGCACGACGACGGTGCTCTACCGAGCCACCGACAACGGCGGCAACGTCTCGCAGGTCGGCTCGGTGACGGTCAAGCTCGACAAGACGGCCCCCGTGGTCGCCGTGTCCGGCGCCGCGGAAGGTGCATCCGTCGGGAACGCGGGTGACCTCACGTGGACGGCCAGCGACGCCACAAGCGGGATCGACACCGTGGCGGCCACCGTCGACGGCGCCGCCGTCGCGGCGGACAAGCCGCTCGCGCTGTGGACGCTGCCGCTCGGCAGCCACGCACTCGTCGTCACGGCGAAGGACAAGGCCGGTCTCGTCACGACGACGACGAGGACGTTCACCACGACGACCTCGATCCTCACCCTGACGGCGCTGACGGAGCGACTGGCCCGCGAGGGTCTCGTCACCCCGTCCGGCGAGAAGGCACTCGAGAAGCGGCTCCAGCAGGCGGAGAAGCACATCGCGGGTGGCCGCACGAGCGCAGCCGTCTCGCAGCTCGAGGGCTTCGTCGCAGCAGCGAAGTCCAGCTCCAACGTCCGCGACGCGGCGGCCTCGGCCGCCCTGCAGCGCGACGCCAACGCGGTCATCGCCTCGCTGCGCTGACCCATCCCGGTGGCCCGGCGGCGGGCACACGCCCCCGCCGCCGGGCCACCGGCCCCACCACGTAGAGGAGAAGGACCATGACGGACGAACGAACCGGACTCTGGCTCGTCGGCGCGCGCGGCTCGGTCGCCACGACCGTCGCCACCGGCCTCGCCCTCATCACCGCCGGCGGGGCCGGGCCCGACGGGCTCGTCACCGAGCAGCCCGACCTGGCCGGCGCCGGCCTCGTCCCGCTCGACCACCTCGTCGTCGGCGGCCATGACGTCGCCGAGGTGCCGCTCGTCAAGCGCGCGGCGCAGCTCGCCGATGCCGGCGTCATCCCACACACCGCTCTCGCGCTCGCCTCCGACGAGCTCGACCGCGTCTGCAGCCGGATCCGCCACGGACACCGGGACGACGAGGAGCGTCAGGCGGACGCCGTCGACCGGCTTGCCGGCGACATCCGCGCCTTCGCACAGGCCGAGTCGCTGACACGCGTCGTGGTCGTCAACGTCAGCTCCACCGAGCCGGTCGTCACCGACGACCCGGCGCACGCCTCTCTCGACGCGCTCGAGCAGGCTTGGGTCGCAGGCGAGTCCCCGCTCCCACCGAGCGCCGTCTACGCCGCGGCCGCCTTCACCGCCGGCGCTGCCTTCGTCGACTTCACCCCCTCGACGGGAGCCCGCCTGCCGGCGCTCCAGCAGCTGGCCGAGCGCCACGGCGTACCGTGGGGTGGCAGCGACGGCAAGACGGGCGAGACGCTCGTCAAGTCGGTCCTCGCGCCGATGTTCGCCGCGCGCTCGCTGCGGGTCCGCTCCTGGGCCGGCACGAACCTTCTCGGCGGCGGTGACGGCGCCACGCTCGCCGACCCCGAGGCGATGGAGAGCAAGGCACGCAGCAAGGCCCGCGGCCTCGAGGCCATGCTCGGCCACCCCGTCGACGGCCCGGTCCACATCGACAACATCGCCGACCTCGGCGACTGGAAGACGGCCTGGGACCACCTGACCTTCTCCGGCTTCCTCGGCACGCGGATGTCGATGCAGTTCACCTGGCAGGGCTGCGACTCGGCCCTCGCCGCGCCGCTCGTCATCGACCTCGCGCGCCTCGCCGACCTCGCCCTGCGGCGTGGCGAGGTCGGGCCGCTCCCGGCCCTCGGCTTCTTCTTCAAGGACCCGGTCGGCTCCGACGAGCACCGCCTCTTCGAGCAGCAGCGGCTCCTGACGGAGTGGGCGACCGCGTCGTGACGACCCTGCGCGACCTCGTCGAGCTGGTGCGTGCACCGGCCGCGCTCACCGTGCCCGGCGACACCCTCGCGGGTGCGGCGAGTGCGGGCTGGCCGGCGGGTGCACGCTCGGCGGCGCTGCCGGTCGCGTCGACGTGCCTCTACTGGGCGGGGATGGCGCTCAACGACTGGGCCGACCGGCGCACGGACGCCGTCGAGCGTCCGGAGCGACCCATCCCGTCCGGCCGTGTACCGGCGCGCACGGCGCTCGCCGTCGCCACCGGCCTCACCGCCACCGGTGTCGCCGTTGCCGCGGCGGCCGGCGGGCGTCGATCGGCCATGACGGCCGCCGTGCTCGCCGCAGCGGTCTGGGCCTACGACCTGTCCCCGAAGCAGGGGCCGGTCAGTGTCGCCACGATGGCCTCGACGCGCGGGCTCGACGTGCTCCTCGGCGCCAGTGCCGGCGGCCTGCCCGGCCTACGTGCCGCCGCCGTCCCGGCCACCCTCGTCGCCGTCCACACCGCCGGCGTCACGGCCCTGAGCCGCGGCGAGGTCCACGGCGGCTCGACCGGTGTCGCCCGGGCCTGCGTCGCCGCGACGGCGCTCGTCGCCACGGCCTCGGCGCTGCGACAGGTCCCCGCGTCCGGTCGCGGACGCGCTGGGGGAGCGCTCGGCGCCGCGGTCTCCGTGGCCCTCACAGGGGCGTATGCCGTGGGCGTCCTCCGCGCCCAGCTCACCGCCGCGCGCACCCCCGACGCCGGCACGGTGCGCCGGGCCACGGGCGCCGGCATCCGCGGCCTCGTGCCGCTCCAGGGCGCGGCTCTCGCGGCGGCCGGCCACCATGCGGCCGCCCTCGGTCTCGCCGCGTCCGCACCGGTGGGCGCGGCAGCCATGAGGCGGGTGTCCGCGACATGAGCCTCCGTCTCGGCTACGGCCTCAACGGCTTCACCGACCACCGGCTCGAGGACGCGCTCGCCCTCCTCGCCGAGCTCGGCTACGACGGCGTCGCCCTGACCCTCGACCACGCCCACCTCGACCCCTTCGCACCCGACCTGGCCGGCCGCGCCGCCCGCGTCGGTGCCCTGCTGGAGCGTCACGGCCTCGCCGTCGTCGTCGAGACCGGTGCCCGCTACGTGCTCGACCCCCGCCGCAAGCACGAGCCGACACTCGTCAGCGACACCGGACGGGCCCGCCGGATCGACCTGCTGGAGAGAGCGATCCGCGTCGCCGCCGAGGTCGGCTCTCCCACCGTGTCGTGCTGGAGCGGCATCGCACCGGCTGGCGCGAGTCGGGACGAGCTGTGGTCCCGTGTCGAGGCCGGCGTCGCGGCCCTGCTGCCCGTTGCCGACTCCCACGGTGTCGACCTCGCCCTCGAGCCGGAGCCGGGGATGTTCCTCGAGCGCATCGCCGACGTGCTCGAGCTGCGGCGTCGCCTCGGCTCACCCGACCGGCTGCGCCTGACGATCGACGTCGGTCACCTGCGCTGCACCGAGGACGCCGAACCCGCAGCCTGCATCCTCGGCGCCGGTGACCTCGTCGCCAACGTCCAGATCGACGACATGCGGCGCGGCGTCCACGAGCACCTGCCTCTCGGGGAGGGCGAGGTGGACTTCCCCCCGGTGCTCGCCGCGCTCGAGGCCATCGAGTTCGCCGGCCTCGTGGCGGTCGAGCTGCCCCGCCACTCGCACGCCGCTCCGTCGCTCGCCGCGTCGAGCCTCGAGTTCCTCCGCGACGCCGCCCGACGACCCCAGGAGGTGGGCCGATGAGCCCGGTGACCACGCAGGACGCGATCGCCCAGGTGGCGTCCGATCCCACAAGCCTCGAGCGGCACTTCCCCGCGGCCGCACGCACCGCGGCCCGCGAGGGTCTCGACGGGGACGCCGCCCGCGAGGCGCTGCTGATGGCGGTGCCCGGCCCGGCGGCATCCGTCATCGACGCCGTGCGCCGTGTGTACGACCACGGCGACGCAGCCGAGCGGCGCGCTGTCCTGCTCGCGCTGCCCGCCTTGGACGCCCCGGGACGCGCCAACGCCATCGGGGACGCGGCGCTCCCGATCGTGCGAGACGCATTGCGCACCAACGACACCCGCCTTGTCGCCGCCGCCCTCGGGCCGTATGCCGCCGCGCACCTCGACGCCGACGCCTGGCGCCAGGCGGTGCTCAAGGTCCTCTTCACCGGCATCCCCGTCGAGCGGGTGGCCGGCCTGGCGGACCGCGCCGACGACGAGCTGGCCCGCATGGTGCGCGACTACGCCGCCGAGCGCGAGGCCGCCGGTCGCGTCGTGCCCCCGGACGCCCGAACGGTCCTCGACCTCTCCCTTGCCCACCGAGCCGACTGAGGAGCAGCCGTGCGCATCTTCGACCCCCACATCCACATGACGTCCCGGACGACCGACGACTACCAGCGCATGCACGCCGCCGGTGTCCGCGCCGTCGTCGAGCCCTCGTTCTGGCTCGGCCAGCCGCGCACGAACGTCGGCTCCTTCTGCGACTACTTCGACGCGCTCCTCGGGTGGGAGCCGTTCCGCGCGTCGCAGTACGGCATCGCGCACCACGCGACGATCGGCCTCAATCCCAAGGAGGCCAATGACGCCCGCTGCCGGGAGGTGCTCGACGTCCTGCCGCGCTACCTCGCCAAGGACCGCGTTGTGGCGGTCGGTGAGCTCGGCTACGACTCGATGACACCGGAGGAGGACGACGTCTTCGCCGTCCAGCTCGGGCTCGCCGCCGAGCACGGGCTGCCGGCGCTCGTGCACACGCCGCACCGCGACAAGCTCGCCGGCACCCGACGCACGCTCGACGTCGTGCGCGAGTCGGCGCTCGAGCCCGGGGCCGTCCTGGTCGACCACCTCAACGAGATGACGGTCGGGGTCGTGGCCGAGTCCGGTTGCTGGATGGGTTTCTCCGTCTACCCGGACACGAAGATGGACGAGCACCGCATGGTCGAAATCCTTCGCCGCTATGGCCTCGACCGGATGATCGTCAACTCGGCCGCGGACTGGGGAAACAGCGACCCGCTCAAGACCCGACGCGTCGCCGAGACGATGCTCGCCGCGGGCTACACGGCCGACGACGTCGACCGGGTGCTGTGGCGCAACCCCGTCGAGTTCTACGGCCGGAGCGGTCGCCTCGAGCTGCCCGAGACGGACGCCCCCGTCGAGACCGAGCCGGGCGAGCTCGTCGGGGCTCGTGCGACGTTCCTGGGCAACTCCGTGCTCCGCGGCGCGAGGGAGTGAGCCGTGCGCCTGCTCCACGCCGACGGCCAGACCGTCCACGTCGCGTACTGCACCAACGTCCATCCGGGTGAGGACCTCGACACGATCATCGGGCAGCTCGACCGCTTCGCCCTGCCCGTGCGCCACCACCTCGGCGCAGACCTCCTCGGGCTCGGCCTGTGGCTCAGCGCGCCGGTCGCGCGCGGGCTCGCCGACGACCCGCGCCAGACCGACCTGCTCCGTGCAGCCCTCGACGAGCGAGGTCTCGAGGTCGTCACCCTCAACGGCTTCCCCTACCGCGGTTTCCAGGACGAGGTCGTCAAGCACCGCGTCTACCACCCCGACTGGACCGAGCCGGCCCGCCTCGCCTACACGACCGACCTCACCGAGGTGCTCGCCCGCCTGCTGCCCGACGACGCCGCACGGGGCAGCATCTCGACGCTTCCCCTCGGGTGGCGGCACCCGTGGTTCGGCGACCGGCAGGTCCTCGCCGCCGAACAGCTCGACCGGCTCGCCGACCACCTCCACGCGCTGCGCGACCGCACCGGCCGCGAGATCCGCGTCGGCCTCGAGCCCGAGCCGGGTTGCGTCATCGAGACGACGACCGAGCTCGTCGACCGGATGGCGGGCTGGGACGAGGAGGTGCTCGGGGTCTGCCTCGACCTCTGCCACCTCGCGGTCGGCTTCGAGGACGCGGCCGTCGCCGTGCCTCGGCTCGCCGCCGCCGGCCGTCGCGTCGTCAAGGCTCAGGTCTCCGCTGCGCTGCACGTCGAGCACCCCGCAGACGACGCCACCCGCAGCGCCCTCGCCGCCTTCGACGAGGACCGCTTCCTGCACCAGACCCGCTCGCCGGGCCAGCCGGGCGAGGGCCACCAGCTGCGGGCCCGGGACGACCTCGGCGACGCGCTCGGCGGCCCGCGCCCCCTCGACCCGTGCCCGGGTGGCACCCAGCGTCCGTGGCGGGTCCACTTCCACGTGCCGCTCGACCACGCCCCCGAGCCGCCGCTCTCCGCGACGACCGGCGACCTCCGGCACTCGCTCGACGTCCTCGTCGGCGGTGACACCCCTCTGACCGACCACCTCGAGGTGGAGACCTACACGTGGACCGTCGTGCCCGAGGCGGTGCGCCCGACCGACGACGCGGCCCTCGCCGTGAGCATCGCCGGCGAGCTCGCCTGGCTGCGCGACACCCTCATCGACCTCGGCCTCAAGGAGTCCCCATGACCACCCCGAGCACCCCGACCACACAGCCCGCGAAGGTCCTGCTCCTCGACGTCGTCGGCCTGACCCCGCGCGCGCTCGCCGACATGCCACGCCTCTCCCGGCTCGCCGGCTCGGGCTGGCAGTCGTCGCTCGGGACCGTGCTGCCCGCCGTCACGTGCTCGGTGCAGTCGACGATGCTCACCGGTCGGCCCGTCGCCGACCACGGGGCCGTCGGCAACGGCTGGTACTTCCGCGACCTCGGCGAGGTCTTCCTCTGGCGCCAGCACCACGCGCTCGTCGAGGGGGAGAAGGTTTGGCACGCCCTGCGCCGCCGGCACCCCGGAGCCACGGTCGCCAACGTCTGCTGGTGGTACGCCATGGGCATGGACGTCGACTCCATCGTCACGCCGCGCCCGGTGTACCACGCCGACGGTCGCAAGTCGCCCGACTGCTACACGCGCCCTGCGGCCCTCCACGACCGGCTCACCGACCGGCTCGGCGCCTTCCCGCTCTTCCACTACTGGGGCCCCACCGCGTCGATCGCGTCGTCCCGCTGGATCATCGAAGCGACCCGCCTCCTGATGCCCGAGCACGACCTGACGCTCTCCTACGTGCCGCACCTCGACTACGACCTGCAGCGCTTCGGCCCGGAGTCGCCCGAGGCCCGCGCCGCGGCGCGCGAGCTCGACGCCGCCCTGACGCCGCTGCTCGACGACGCCGAACGCCTCGGCGTCAGCGTGGTGGTCGTCAGCGAGTACGGCATCACCGCCGTCGACGAGCCCGTCGACGTCAACCGCGTGCTGCGACGTGCCGCCCTGCTCGAGGTCCACACCCAGGCCGGCATGGAGTACCTCGACCCGTGGGCATCGGCGGCCTTCGCCGTCGCCGACCACCAGGTCGCCCACGTCTACGTCAAGGACGCCGACCGTCTCGACGAGGTGCGCGCGCTGCTCGAGGCGACCCCCGGCGTCGACCAGGTGCTCGACCGGGCCGGCCAGGCGGCATACGGCCTCGACCACGAGCGCAGCGGCGACCTCGTCCTCGTGGCGGAGCCGCGCGCGTGGTTCACCTACTACTACTGGCTCGACGACGAGCGCGCGCCCGACTTCGCGCGTGGCGTCGAGATCCACCGCAAGCCCGGCTACGACCCGGCCGAGCTCTTCTTCGACCCTGCCGACCGCTCGGCGAAGGCGCGGGCCGGGCTCGGGCTCGTGCGCAAGAAGCTCGGCCTGCGGTATGCCATGACGGTCGTCCCGCTCGACCCCCGGTGGGTGCGCGGCAGCCACGGGCGGCTGCCCGCGGACCCGGTGGACGGACCCGTCGTCATCACCTCCGACGCGGGCCTGCGCCGTGAGACGGTGGCGGCAGCCGACGTCCACGACCTCGTCCTCGAGGCCGCCGGCGTCACGGTCGTCGCGACCCACCACTGACCCACCACTGACCCACCACTGACCCACCACTGACCCAGCTCGTCACAGCAGCAAGGAGATCCACGATGGCTCGACCGATCACGCTCTTCACCGGACAGTGGGCCGACCTACCCTTCAAGGAGGTGTGCCGCCTCGCGGGGGAGTGGGGCTACGACGGTCTCGAGATCGCCTGCTGGGGCGACCACTTCGAGGTCGACCGGGCCCTCTCCGAGGACGGCTACATCGAGTCACGTCGCGAGATCCTCGAGCGGCACGGCCTGAAGGTCTGGGCCATCTCGAACCACCTCGTCGGCCAGGCCGTCTGCGACGACCCCATCGACCAGCGGCACCAGGACATCCTGCCCACGGCCGTCTGGGGCGACGGCGACCCCGAGGGCGTGCGGCAGCGAGCGGCCGAGCGGATGGCCGACACGGCCCGCGCGGCGGCGAAGCTCGGCGTCGACACCGTCATCGGCTTCACGGGGTCGGCGATCTGGAAGTACGTCGCGATGTTCCCGCCCGTGGGTGACGACGTCATCCAGGCGGGCTACGCCGACTTCGCCCGACGCTGGAACCCGATCCTCGACGTCTTCGACGAGGTGGGTGTGAAGTTCGCCCACGAGGTGCACCCGAGCGAGATCGCCTACGACTACTGGAGCACCGTCGCGACGCTCGAGGCGATCGGGCACCGCGAGGCGTTCGGCCTCAACTGGGACCCGAGCCACATGGTGTGGCAGGACCTCGACCCGGCCGGCTTCATCTGGGACTTCAAGGACCGGATCTACCACGTCGACTGCAAGGACACCCGCAAACGGATCGGCAACGGCCGCAACGGTCGTCTCGGCTCGCACCTGCCGTGGGGCGACCCGCGGCGCGGCTGGGACTTCGTGTCGACGGGTCACGGGGACGTGCCGTGGGAGGACTGCTTCCGCACCCTCAACGCGATCGGCTACGACGGGCCGATCTCGATCGAGTGGGAGGACGCCGGCATGGACCGCCTGGTCGGCGCACCCGGCGCGCTCGAGTACGTCCGGGGCCTCAACTTCGAGCGCCCGACCGCCTCCTTCGACGCGGCGTTCAGCAGCTCGAAGGACTGACGCCCGCGGCCCCGGCGGGTCTACCGTCGGGGCATGGGACTCGTCCAGATCGCCCAGCACGCCGACGACCTCGTCCGGGCCACCGCCTTCTACCGCGAGCTGCTCGGGTCCGAGCCGCTCGCGACGTTCGACCCTCCGGGGCTCGTCTTCTTCGATGTCGGCGGCGTACGGCTGCTCCTCGACGCGGGCGCGCCGAGCGCCCTGCACTACCTGCGGGTCGACGACATCGACGCGACCGTCGAGCGCCTGCGCGCGGGCGGCGTCGAGGTGCGCGGCGAGCCACACGTCATCTTCGGCCACGACGACGACACCCTCGGGCCCGCCGGCACCGACGAGTGGATGGCGTTCGTCGTGGACTCCGAGGGCAACCTCGTCGGGCTCGTCGAGCAGCGACCGCGCGGCTGACAGACGCGCGACCGGGCGATCTGTCGATTCCGGGTGACTGCTTTCGTGTAGGTGGTGCAGGGTGCACACCGGGTGCACCACCGATTAGCCGGCAGCGCCGGCAGGAGGAGATCACCATGAAGACCTACCTCATCAGCCTCTTCTCGCCCGACGGGCCGCCGCCGGAGGACCTCGACCTCACGAAGGTCATGGCCGACCTCGAGGTCGTCAACGCCGACATCCGCGCGGCCGGCGGCTGGGTCTTCGCCGGAGGGCTCGCCGACCAGGAGAGTGCGACGACGATCCGGCGCCCACGCGACTCGGTCGCGGACGCCGTGCTCACGGACGGGCCGTTCGCCGAGGCCAAGGAGCACCTGGGAGGTCTGACGATCCTGCGCTCCGACGACTACGACGTCGTCCTCGGCTGGGCCGAGCGGATCGCCGGAGCCACGGGCCTGCCCGTCGAGGTCCGCCCGTTCCAGGGTGAGGGCGACCCCGGCCAGGCGCCGACCGACCAGTGAGGGCGCGGGCGTCATGACGGTCTCGGGCGCGGACATCGCGCGGGTCTTCCGTGCCGAGCACGGCCGTGCGGTGTCCGTGCTCATCCGGGCGCTCGGCGACATCGACCTCGCCGAGGACGCCGTCCAGGACGCGTTCACCGTGGCCGTCGAGCGCTGGCCCCGCGACGGGATGCCGCCGAGTCCCGCCGGCTGGATCATCACGACCGCGCGGCGCCGGGCCATCGACCGGTTGCGCCGGGAGGCGACGCGGGAGGCCCGCCACACGGAGGCGCTCTCCCTGCACGCCGCCGACGAGAACACCACTGCGACGCAGGAGGGACCCGTGAAGGACGAACGACTGCGCCTCATCTTCACCTGCTGCCACCCCGCCCTCTCCCGGGAGGCCCAGATCGCCCTCACGCTCCGGCTGCTGGGCGGCCTGACGACACCCGAGATCGCCCATGCCTTCCTCGTGCCGGAGTCGACGATGGCCCAGCGGATCGTCCGAGCCAAGAGCAAGATCCGCTCGGCCGGCATTCCCTACCGGGTGCCGCGCGACGAGGACCTGCCCGCCCGGCTCGCCTCGGTCCTGTCCGTGCTCTACCTCGTCTTCACGGAGGGTCACACCGCCACCGCCGGGGCCGACCTCGGCCGATCGGACCTCGCCGCCGAGGCGATCCGGCTGGCGCGGGTGCTCGTCGAGCTGATGCCCGACGAGCCGGAGGCCACCGGCCTGCTGGCCCTCATGTTGCTGACCGAGGCCCGCCGCGCCGCGCGCACGGACGCCGCCGGCGAGCTCGTCGTCCTCGCGGAGCAGGACCGCTCCCTCTGGGATCGCGCGCTCGTCGACGAGGGCCAGGCGCTGGTCCGCCGGTGCCTGCGGCGCGGCGCCCCCGGTCCGTACCAGCTGCAGGCCGCGATCAACGCCGTGCACACCGATGCCCCGACCGCGGCGGAGACCGACTGGTCCCAGGTCGTCGTGCTCTACGACCACCTGCTGCGCCTCGCGCCGACCGACGTCGTGCGGCTCAACCGGGCCGTCGCCGTCGCCGAGCTCGACGGTCCGCAGGCCGCGATCGCGCTCATCGACCGTCTGGACCTCGACGGCTACGTCGCCTACCACGTCGTGCGGGCCGAGCTGCTGGGTCGTCTCTCGCGGTGGCGCGAGTCGGCCACCGAGTGGGACCGGGCCGCCGGGCTCAGCGACAACGGTCCCGAGTCGCGCCACCTGCTCGCTCGCGCCCGCGGAGCTGCCGCGCGGACAGATGACCGGCGGTAACCTGCGGTCATGACGATCCCGCCGTCCAGCGCACCGACCGACATCGCGTCCCCGTGGGGAGGCGTCGGCCGCACCATCGACCTCGACGGCCCCGTCCACTGGGTCGACTTCGGCGGCCCGGACACGGATCCGGGGACGCCCGAGGCGCCGCCGGTCGTCCTGGTCCACGGACTGGGAGGTTCGCACCTCAACTGGGTCGGCATCGCACCGGCCCTCGCCGCACGTCGCCGGGTCGTCGCGATCGACCTGCCGGGCTTCGGGCTGAGCCCGGCCCACGGTCGTGCGACGAGCGTCAACCACAACGCGGCCCTGCTCAGCCGCTTCGTCCACGAGGTGCTCGGCCGCCCCGTCGTCCTCGTCGGCAACTCGATGGGCGGGATGGTGAGCCTGCTGCTCGCCGACCGCCGCCCCGAGCAGGTCGTGGGCCTCGCGCTCGTCGACCCCGCGCTGCCGAACCCCGGTGCGCGCCCCGACCCCCAGGTCGCTGCGACCTTCGCCATGTATGCCGTGCCGCGCGTCGGCGAGCTCGTGCTGACCCGCTACAACAAGAGCGTCTCGGACCGGCAACGCGTGCTCGGCACCGTGGCCCTGTGCTTCGCCGACCCGTCACGCGCCGACATCGACGTCGTCGAGGCGGGCGTGGAGCTCGCCGCCTGGCGCCGGTCTCTCCCGGACCCCGAGGGCGAGTTCCTCGGCGCGGCGCGTTCCCTGCTGCGGGTGCTCCGTGGTCGGCGTGAGTACGACCGCATCATGCGCGACCTCGATCGGCCCGTGCTGCTCATCCACGGCACCCGCGACCGTCTCGTGCCCGTCTCGGCCGCCCGCCGCGCGGCGCGCCTCAACCCGGCCTGGCGTACGGCGTGGCTCGACGGGATGGGGCACACGCCTCAGCTCGAGGCCCCCGACGACGTGCTCGAGCACCTCGAGCCCTGGCTCGACTCCCTCGGCTGAGCTCGGCCCGACGGCGTCACGCGACGACGTGGGTGACGCGTGAGGCCAGCTCGGCGCCCCACTCGCGGGCGCGGTCGAGCTCGCCCGCCTCGACGGGTCCGGGCGTGCCCTGGACCCAGAAGGTCTCGCCGCGCTCGACGCGACGGAATCCGTGGTGCCGCAGGGACGTCGCCGCGGCCCTCGCGGCCGAGCCCGGCAGCATCCTGACGTGAACGCGCGTGTCGAAGGTGACGACGGGGAGCTCGGGCGAGGCTGTCACGGACTCGATCCACTCGCGGACGCCCTCGTGCGCGGCGGCGCCGCCCTTCGCCGTCGCGTCCTCGCGCGTCTTCGGGCGGCTCATCCCGAGGGCGTGCGTCGGTCCGCCGAGGAGCAGCAGGTCGACGTCGTCGGGGATGACGGTCGGGGCGTCGTCGACGTGGACGAGGCGGACGTCGCCGGCCTCGGCCGGTCTGCCACGGCGCAGCCCGTCGGCGATGGCCGAGGCGATCTCACGGGTGTTGCCGAACATGGACTCGTGGACGATGAGGACGTTCATCATGGATCCCTTCCGCCATCCACGCTACGCGCGGAGCGGGTGGGCGCATCCGAATCGTGACGCACGAGACGTGCCGCGACACAATGGGATTCGCGACCTCCAACAGGTCGCCAGCCGACGACGAGGAGAGTCACCGTGGACGCCAAGGACTGGGACGATCGGTATGCCGCCCACGATCTCGTGTGGTCGGCCGAGCCGAACCGCTTCGTCGCCGAGATCATCGGCCCGCTGACACCGGGTCACGCGGTCGACCTCGCCGCGGGCGAGGGGCGCAACGCGATCTGGATGGTCGAGCAGGGCTGGGTCGTCACGGCGTCGGACTACTCGCCGGTGGCCGTGGAGCGGATGCGGTCGCTCGCGGCCGACCGTCTCGGCGACGGCCTCGGCCGGCTGACCGCGGTCGTGGCCGACGCGACGCAGTCGACGCCCGGCGGTCCAGCCGCCTACGATCTCGCAGTGCTCTGCTACCTCCAGCTGCCGGCCGAGCAGTGGCGGCAGGCGCTTCGCTCGGCCGTCGAGGCGGTGCGCCCTGGCGGTCTGGTCGTCGTCATCGGGCACGCCGGTCGCAACCTCGCCGAGGGCTGGGGTGGTCCGAGCGACCGGGCCGTGCTCTACGACCCCGAGGAGGTGCTCGACGGCGCCGAGGGGCTCCCCGTCGCGCCCCTGCAGTCCGGCATTCGCGAGCGTCCGGTCCCGACCGACGACGGTGAGCGCGTCGCGCTCGACACCGTCGTCGTGCTGCACCGCGAGGGCTGAGCGCGGCGGCCTAGCGTCTGCCGTACCTCTTGTGGACGGCCTGGCGACTGACGCCGAGCTGCTCGGCGATCTCGGCCCAGGCGAGGCCCTGGTTGCGGGCGCGCCGGACCACGGCGGCCTCGGTGCGGTCGGCGGTGCGTCGCAGCTCGCGCGCCGCGGCGAGGGCAGCGCGCGGGTCGTCGTCACCCGTGGCCCTGGCCAGCTGGAGCATGTCGTCGACCTCCTTCGTCATCGCGGTCACCTCCCGTGCCGTGTCAACCTCTGTTGACAGGGTAGGTCGCTTCTTCGAGGTCGTCAACCACGGTTGACGACCGGGCCGGTCGGCACCGGAGTGGCCCGACCGTCTCGCGCCGAGCAGGATGGCCGCATGGCACTCGAGCTCTCGCACACGACCGTCAACGCCCTCGACGCGCACACGCAGTCCGTCTGGTGGGCCGACCTCCTCGGCTACCACGAGGACCCGACCGACCCCAACGAGCCGGGGCACGAGGAGTGCATGATCTTCTCGCCCGATGAGTCGCACCGGCTGCTCTTCATCGAGGTCGAGGACGCCAAGCAGGTGCGCAACCGGGTCCACCTCGACCTGCGCCCCACCGACCGGCCGCGCGACGAGGAGGTCGAGCGCGTCACGGGGTTGGGGGCGACCGTCGTGCAGGACTGCCGCACGGACGACGGTCGTGGCTGGGTCGTCATGGCCGACCCCGAGGGCAACGAGTTCTGCATCCTGCGCAGCGACGACGAGCGGCGCGCCGCCGGGGACCTCTGAGCATGACGATCGCCCGCTCGATCCTGCTCTTCGTGCTCGCAGCCCTCGCCGAGATCGGTGGTGCCTGGCTCATCTGGCAGGGGGTGCGGGAGCACCGCGGCTGGATCTGGGCCGGCGCAGGCGTCGTCGCGCTCGGCCTCTACGGCTTCGTCGCCACCCTCCAGCCCGACGCGAACTTCGGGCGCATCCTCGCCGCCTACGGTGGGGTCTTCGTCGTCGGCTCGCTCGTGTGGGGCGTCGTCGCCGACGGCTTCCGGCCCGACCGGTGGGACGTCACCGGCGCGCTCGTGTGCCTCGTCGGCGTCGCGCTCATCATGTACGCACCCCGCTCGGGCTGAGGGGTGCCTGGCGGGCGCTCGTGAGGGCATACGGCCGGGGGTATCATGGGGCGTTCCCGCAACGACCTCAGGAGGATGCCGTGGAGCTCGACCTCGACGAGATGCAGTCGGTCATCCGGCGCCTCAACCGCGCCCGCGGCCAGATCGGCGGCATCGTCAAGATGATCGAGGAGGGGCGCGACTGCAAGGACATCGTCACCCAGCTCGCCGCCGTCTCCAAGGCGCTCGACCGAGCCGGATTCGCCGTCATCGCCACCGGCCTGCGCGAGTGCATCACGAACCCGGACGGCGAGACCATGGACGTCGCCCAGATGGAGAAGCTCTTCCTCTCCCTGGCCTGAGGTCAGGGGGCGCGCGCCGGCTCGCGGAGGCCGGTTCCGGCGAGCCCGGTGTCGCCGGGTCTGGAGCAGCAGGGATGCGGGGTCCTCGATGACGCCGCCGACGTGGTACGGCAGGCCGCCGTTGGCGAAGGACACGTGACCGCTGCGCTCGATGACGGGGCGTCGAATCGAGGGCTGCTGGACTCTGGACGAACCGGGCACTGCAGCGCGACCATGGAGGGCACGGAGGTCGCGCCATGAACGCCCAGTCGAATGCCGCCATCCCGCCCCTCGCCCCGGCGGGTCAGCTCGATGCGCAGGGTTTCGATCGTGGCCGGGTCGAGACCGCCGCCGACCTCGCCGTCCACCTCGAACGGGTGCGGCGACACCGGTCCGAGCTGCGTGACTCGGTGGCCGCCGTCGACCTCGCGCTCGAGGCGCCGATCGCCCGCGGCGGGATGTGGCGCGAGCGGGTGCGGGCCGCGCTCGCCGAGCTGGCCCACGACTTCGACGACCACGTCGCGCTGACGGAGAGCCCGGGAGGCATCTACGACCGGGCCCGGGTCAGCGCGCCGCGGCTCTCGGGCCGCGTCGAGCGGCTCCTCGAGGAGCACCGCGACCTCCGGGAGGCCCTGCACGGCTACCTCGCGGTGCTCGAGCACGGCGGCACGATGGCCGACCTGCCCGTCTTCCGCGAGGAGCTGACGGTGCTCGTCGGCCGGCTCGTGCGCCACCGCCAGAAGGGCGGCGACCTCGTCTACGAGGCCTACGACGTCGACCTCGGCGGGTCGGGCTAGGGCTGGGGCTCGAACCGCGGCCGTAGCGGGAAGCCGGACACCCCCTCGCTGCTCGTGCGCGAGGCGAGCACCTGGTGCAGCTGGATGCCGCCCCGCTCGAAGCCGAGGCGCGACCCGGCGAGGTAGAGGCCCCACACCCGGGCCGTGCCGAGACCGGCGAGCTCGACGCAGTCCTCCCAGTTCTTGGCGAGGTTGGCGTTCCAGGCGGCGCAGGTGCGGGCGTAGTGCTCGCGGAGGTTCTCGTGGTGGCGCACCTCCAGGCCCTCGTCCTCCATGACCCGCACGATGTCGCCGCTGCCGGTCAGCTCGCCGTCGGGGAAGACGTAGCGGTTGATGAAGCCGCGGGGTGGCAGTCCCGGGTGCTGGTTGTCGGGCCGCGTGATGCAGTGGTTGAGCAGGCGGCCCTCGTCGCGCAGCCGATCGCGCAGGAAGCGGAAGTAGGCGGGGTAGTTGCCGACCCCGATGTGCTCGGTCAGCCCGATCGAGCTGATCGCGTCGAACCCGCGCTCGGTGATGTCCCGGTAGTCGCCGTGCCGGACCTCGGCCCGGTCCGCGATCCCATCGGCCTCGATGGCGGCCTGGGACCACGTCGCCTGCTCGCGCGACAGCGTCACGCCGAGGGCGGTGACCCCGTAGTGCTTCACGGCGTGCCGGACCATGCCGCCCCAGCCGCACCCGACGTCGAGCAGGCGCATGCCCGGACGCAGGCCGAGCTTCCTGGCGACGAGGTCGTACTTGTAGGCCTGGGCGTCCTCGAGCGAAGCCTCGTCGGTGGGGAAGCAGGCGCACGTGTAGGTCATCGAGGGGCCGAGGACCTTTTCGTAGAAGGCGTTCGACACGTCGTAGTGGTGGCTGATGGCCTCGGCGTCGCGCTTCCGCCCGTGCCGCAGCCCGTGCGCGAGGCGACGCAGCTGCCCCGGGGTCTCCTCCGGCGGCAGGGTTGGGGTGTGCGGCCGGTGGTGGGCGAGGAAGCGCGCCAGCTCCGTCGCCTCGTGCCGTGATGGCCGGCGCGGGGTGAGCCCGTCACCGAGGACGCGCAGCACGTCGTAGGGGTCGGCCTCGTCGATCCCCTCGATGACGAGGTCACCGAGCAGGTACGCACGGGCGAGGCCGAGGTCGCCGGGCGCGGTCAGGATGTGGTTGAGCGCGTCGGGGTTGGTCAGGCGCAGCACGAGCCCGTCCGGGCTGCCGCCCTCCGAGCCGTCCCACGCGATGACCCGCACCGGGGCCTCGGGGCCGAACACCTGGTCGAATGCCTGTCCCACTGTCAAGGTCATCGAGCCTGCACCGCCTTCTCGTAGAGCGTCGGGAACCGTCCCCCCGGGTCGTACCTGCGCTTGACGGGGGTGTATGCCGTGCCGCCGTAGAGGGCGGCGAAGGTTGCCTCGTCGTAGTACGCGTCGGAGTAGAGCGACTTGTGGCCGCCGAGCCGGGTCACCTCGGCCTCGATGCGGCGGTTGACGTCGCCGTCGGCCGCGCCGGCCTCGATGGCGACCGTCGACCAGAAGCCGACGTTGACGTAGCGCTCGTCCCGGCGCATCGGGTAGAGCGGCCACGGCGTCTCGTCGGGAGCCGCGCCGGGAGCCGGCCGCAGCTGGATCGGGCACAGCCAGACCGGCTCGATCGGCACCTCGCGCAGGAACCAGTCGACGAACTCGGCCGTGCGCGCGAGCGGGATCTCGACGTCCTGCACGACGCGCTCGCGATCGGGCAGGCCGCGCAGCCGGTCGAGGCGGCCCATGACGCGGTGCCGGTTCTCGAAGGCGACGATGCGCCAGTAGACGTCGCTACGCAGCAGGTGACGCGGCCAGAGCCGACGGATCGCCGGGACCTGGGCACCGAAGGCCCGGCTGCACCAGAACCAGTCGGTGTCCCATCGCCAGAGGTAGTCGTGGGCGGTCAGCACGTCGGTGCGCCGCTGCTGGATCGAGCGGTAGAAGACGTGCTCACGCGTGTAGTGGCTCGGCCGCGCCTGGCCCTCGAGGTGGTCGGTCCAGCGTCCGAGGCAGAGGTAGGCCTCGGTGGCGCCGAAGACGACGCCGTCGACGAAGTCGACCCGGTCGCCGTCCCACGTCTGGGACGACAGCACGATCTCGACCGCGTCGGTGAGGGCCCGCACCGAGTCGAACCGCACGTGCCGGAGGGCGACGTACGGGCGTGCGGGCTCGAGCTCGATGACGAGGTCGAGCGCGTAGCCCAGCGACCCGTAGGAGTTGGGGAAGGTGCGGAAGAGCTCGGCGTGGTCGCCGTCGGGCGTCGCCGTCACGACCTCACCGTCGCCGGTGAGGATCCGCATCGCGTGCACCGACTCGTGCGGCAGGCCGTTGCGGAACGACGCCGCCTCGATGCCGAGACCCGTGACGGCCCCGCCGATCGTGATGGTGCGCAGCTGCGGCACGACGAGCGGCACGAAGCCGTGCGGCAGCAGCTCGTGGACGAGCTGCTCGTACGTCGTCAGACCCCCGACGAGCGCGGTCGCCGGACCACCGTCGACGCCGGGGCGGACGTCGATGACGCCGGTCATGGCCGAGAGGTCGAGGCCGGGAGAGTCGGTGGCGCTGCGGTTGCGGAAGAGGTTGGACGTGCGCTTCGCGAGCCGGACCGGCCGGTCGGGCGGCAGGGCGGCATACGCCCTCCGTACCTGTTCGAGTGCACGCTCGTGCTCGCGGACCCGCTGGAGGGGATCGTGCCGATCCGCAGGAGACGTGACCTGAGGGGTTGCCACCATCTCAGTCAAACAGATCCGGATCGGGTGCGCTCGGCATGTGCGACTACTCGCGAGCGAGCATCGCCGCGCCGAGACCGACCATCATGACGCCGCCGGTGGCGCCGAGCGTGTCGAGCCGGGCGGGCTTGCGGGCGAACCACTCCCGGGCCCGCGCCGCGAGCAGGGCCCACATGCTGTCGCTGCAGATGGCCATGAGACCGAAGACCCCACCGAGCACGGCCATCTGGACGCCCACGTGGCCCGCGCCGGTGTTGACGAACTGCGGGAGGAAGGCGACGAAGAAGAGGATCGTCTTCGGGTTGGTGAGGCCGACGATCGCACCGATGCGCAGGGCGTGTCCGCGCTTCGCCGACACGTGCGCCTCCATGGCCTCTCGGGCGTCGTGGCGGTGGCGGATGGCCTGGACCCCGAGATGGATGACGTAGGCGGCGCCCGCGACCTTGATGACGGTGTACGCGGTGATGCTCGCGGCGACGACCGCGCCGAGGCCCACGGACACGAAGACGGCCTGTGCCGTGACGCCGACGGCGTTGCCGACGACCGAGAGCAGTGCCTCGCGCCGCCCGACGGTCAGGGCACGACCGATGGTGAAGAGCAGGCTGGGGCCCGGGACCTGGATGAAGAGGATCGACGCGACGAGGAACGCGACCCACTGGCTCGATGACGGCACCGGACCAGTGTGCTCCCGGCGGCCCACAAAGGGCAGGCGGTTTTCGAGGCTCGGACACTAGCGTCGGGTGCCATGACGACACCTGCTCGGACCGAGCGCACCGACCCGCCCCTCGCCGCCGACGAGGCGACCACCCTCGTGGCCTTCCTCGACTACCACCGTGACACCCTCCGGCGGAAGACCGAGGGCCTGACCGCCGAGCAGCTCGCCCAGCCCCTCGCGCCGTCGACCCTGACGCTCGGTGCCCTGCTCAAGCACGTCGCGCTCAACGAGGCGAGCTGGTTCGGCGAGGTGCTGCACGGTCGACCGATGCCCGAGCCCTGGGCCAGTGCCGACTGGGAGGCCGATCGCGACTGGGAGATGACCTCGGCGCGGGACGACAGCCCCGAGGAGCTGCGCCGGGTCATGGACGAGTCGGTCGAGCAGGCCCGGCGCGACATCGATGCGGCGCTCGCCGAGGGCGGCCTCGAGTTCCGCTCGGCGACGCTGTCGCGCAAGGAGAACCAGACGTTCAGCCTGCGCTGGATCCTGCTGCACATGATCGAGGAGTACGCCCGCCACAACGGCCACGCGGACTTCCTCCGCGAGGCGGTCGACGGCGTCACGGGGGAGTGACGGCTCGCCGGAGGCAGAAACGACGGAGCGGCTCGGCAGGCATGACCTCGGCGAGGTCGCGGTAGCGCTGCGCCGCGTGCTCGCGTCGCCCCGTGCGCCACTCGAGGTCGGCGAGGGCCAGGCTCGCGTCGCGGCTCGCGTAGGCCGGTGCGCCGGCCTCGATCGCGGCCAGCTCGGCCTCCACCTCGGCGACGGACCCACCGGGGTCGGCGGCGAGGATGCCCTGGGCCGTGGCGACGAGCCGTGCGACCCGGACGGAAGGGGAGGGCCACCGATGCTCGAGCGCACCGTAGAGCTGGACGATGCGCGTCCAGTCGGTGCGCTCGAACGACAGCGCGCTCGAGTGCACCCCGGCGATCGCCGCCTCGATGGCGAAGCGACCGTCTCCTGCCGCGGCGACCGTCGCGTCGGCGAGCCCGGCCCGGAGCAGGGCGCCGTCCCACCGGCCGCGGTCGACCTCGTCGAGCGCGAGCCCCGTCCCGGTCTCGTCGACGCGGCCGGGGCGACGGGCCAGGCCGAGCCGGATGACGGCTCGCAGGCCGCGTACCTCGGTGTCGTCGGGGTAGGCCGCGACGAGGGCGTCGGCGATGGAGAGCGCTTGACGCCCGGTGTCGGCGAGAGCATCGGCAGGGTCGAGAACCGTCCGGTGCGCGACCGTGAACATGCCTGACACGCAGGCGAGGACGACCGGTAGGCGGCGGGCACGCTCGGTGCCGTCCGGCACGCGGAAGGAGCCCCGGGCTTCGGCGAGGGCCCGCTTGGCGCGCGTGAGACGCGCTGCGGCCGCGGTGTCCTGCACGCCGAGGTGGCCCGCGATCTCCGGGATCGTCAGGCCGCACACGACGCGGAGGGCCAGGACCATCCGGGACGCGGGCGAGATGGCCTCGTCGCACGCGACGAAGAGCAGGGCGAGGCGGTCGTCGAGGCCGTCGTGTCCGTGCAGGGACAGGTCGTCGGCATCCATGGCGGTGCGGTCCGCCTCGGGACGGGCGAGCTCGGGGGAGAGCCGACGCAGCGTCGTCCGCCGTCGTGCGTCGTCGAGCCACGCGCGCTTGGCCACGGAGGTGCACCACGCGGCATACGACTCGATGGGCGCCCGGCCGGCGCGCTCGTGGGCGGCGGCTCGCGCGACGGCCTCGGCGGCGTACTCCTCGGCGTCGTCGAGGCTCCCGGTGAAGGAGGCGAGGGCGCGCACGATGCGCGGCCACGCCTCCTCGAACTCACCCGTCCCGAGCGGCACTCACATCCCCGTCGGGAAGACCTTGCGCCACTCGATCCGACTGGTGGTCGGCACGAGGGCGGCGATCCGGCGGGCCGTGTCCTCGTCATCGGTCTCGACGAGGTAGAAGCCCGTGATGACCTCTGAGGTGTCGGTGAAGGGCCCGTCGGTGTAGACCGCGTCCTCGACGGCGCGGTCTCCGCTGCCGGGAGTCACGGTGCCGCCGTAGCGGGAGTTCTGCAGGGCGGCGCCACCCATGATGCGGGCCCCGAGGTCGGCGACGGCCTGCTGGAAGGCCTGGTGCTCGGGGAACGACGCGTCCATGTCGGAGGCCGCAGCGGCGCTGGGGTCCTTGCCGGCGGGGCCGCCGTCGGTCGTGGGGTCGCCACCGAGGTAGGCGTCTGAGTCCCAGTCGCCTTCGTGGATCAGGTAGACGTACGTGTCGGCCATGGCCGGCTCCTTCTCGAACAGGCGCGCAGCGTGAGATCTGCGCGGGTGGCGACTCTCGCCACATCATCCTGACGAACTCGCCGGATGGGAATCGACACGCGGCCCCGAGAATCTCGGGGAGGCTCGGTCAGCTCCCCCCGAGGCGCTCGAGGCGACCCTCGAGCGAGGCCCGGCGGTGGGCGTTGCCCTCGAGGTCGAGGTAGCGCGTGCCGAAGGTGGCGAGCAGCGCGTCGTCGAGCCGGCGCACCGCGCCGGGCGGGTACTTGTAGCCCATCCTCTCGATGAGGCCGGCCGCGTCCACGGGCGCGATGACCTCGGCGAGCGCGTCGACCGACGTGATGCCGAGCTCGAGCAGCAGGCCGGACACCCACGTGTAGTGGTCGGTGCGCGACCAGCCGGCGTCGGCGTACTTCGAGGCGAGGAACTTCGCGAGGTCCTGCGTGCTGATGCGGGAGTCCTGCTCCACGGCGTCGGGCGGGCTGGCCGGGAGGGCCATCTGGAGCCGGTCGCGGATGGCCGAGAACTCGCGGTCGGCGAGCTCGATGAGACCGGCAGCGAGGGTGAAGCGGCGGTCCAGGTCGTGCGCGTGCTCCTCGGGGACGGTGCCCTTGTAGCGGATGTCGTGCTCGAACTCGGCCCACGCGTGCTGGAGCACCGTGCGGATCTGCACCGACGCGCTGCGGCGGCGGAGTGCCTCGTAGGCGGGCGGGACGGTGCGGCTCGCGTCGACCGCGACGAGCAGGTGGCGGCTCGCGTAGCCGAAGCGGCCCGATCGTGCGGTCTCGAGGCCCATGTCGCGGTCGTCGAGGACGGCGAGCTCCTCGGCCAGCAGCTCGGCGACGGCGGCGACGTCGTCGTGGACGTAGGTGATGACGCGGACGCCGATCTGGTCGGTGATGTCGGCGAGCGGGTCGGGGTAGAGCAGCCGGCCGTCGCGGCGTCGCTCGGCCTTGGCGGCGAAGGACGCCACGGACTTGGTGCGGCCACTCACGCTGAGGTAGTTGATGCCGGCCTCGTCGAGCAGGCCGGTGACCATCTCGACGAACAGCGCCGTCGCGGTCTCGACCTCGGGGCGCACCGCCGCGTACGCCTGTGCCACCTCGCTGGTCTCGGTGGGCGGGGCGCCCCCCTCGTCGGTCGCGGCTGCTCCATCGCTGTCGAACATGCCGCCATCCTGCCGTGATCGCAGGACGGGCGGCGACCGGTGGTCACGGAACCACCAGAGGTCCTCGCGATCCGAGGCGCCCCAACCCACCGGGCCGCAGTGCCGGCACGGACGCTGTGCGTCGGGTTGCCCGGTGACTCAACGCACAGTGCGGTCCTCTGAGTCACGTGATGACCCGGTGCACAGGGAATGGCGTGGACGGACGGGGCAGGCAGGTGCGAGCGTGTCGCCATGCGCCTCGAGACCGCCCGCCTCACCATCCGTCCCTGGTCGCACGACGAGGCCGAGCGCCTGCTCGACATCCAGAGCCGCATCGAGGTCGTGAAGTGGCTCGGAGACGGCGAGCCGGTCCTCATGAAGGATCTCGACGAGGCGCGCGCCCGCATCGACCGCTACCTCGAGCGCAGCGAGACGACACCGCTCGGCTTCTGGGCCGTCGAGGTCCGCGAGACCGGGGTCGTCGCCGGCTCCGTCATCCTGCTGACCCTGCCGAACGCCGACGACGGAGAGGTCGAGGTGGGCTGGCACCTGCACCCCGACTCGTGGGGTCACGGCTATGCGACGGAGGCTGCGACCGCGGTGATCCAGCACGGGTTGGACGGCGGGCTGCCCGAGGTCTACGCCCTGACCCACACGACGAACGAACCGTCGCAGGCCGTGTGCCGCCGCCTCGGGCTCGACGACCTCGGGGTCATGGAGAAGTGGTACGCGGGGGAGTCGCGCGTCTACCGGACCACCCCGGAGCGCTGGGCCAACCGCGCCTAGGTATGCCGTGGGCCCGTTCAGCCGCCGACGTGCACCTGCGGGCGACGGTCGGCGTCGGGCTCGGCGCGGCGGATGATCTCGTGCGTCAGCGGCGGGATGTCGCCCTCGCCGGCGAGCAGGAAGCGCAGCACGTTCTGCCCCGGCGCCTTCTCGCTCCACTCGAAGTAGATGTGCGGCGGCTTGCTGACGCGGTCGCGGACGTCGAGCAGGACCGCAGCGAGGACGTTGGGCACCGAGGGGCCCGTCGCGCGCAGGATGTAGTGGCCGCCGACGACGGCCGACCCCACGTGCACGGTCGTCGCGAAGTCGCTCGCGTCGCTGATCGCCACCTCGAGGAAGATCGCGCCCTGCCGGGCGTTGAGGTGGTTGTGCATGCGCACGTCGAGGGACTTCGCGCGGTACTCGTCGCGATCGCCGGCGTTGATCTTGTTGGCGATGAACCGCAACGGCTGTGGACCGAGCGCGGCGTCGTCGAGGATCGCCCGCGCGCTGTCGTCGTAGACGACTCGCTGCACGCGCAGCTCGGTCGAGCGCACGATGCGCGACCAGACGCTGATGACGACGATGAGGGCGATGAAGATCAGGGCGATGACGAGGCCCTCGGGGCGCTCCGCGATCGTGATCGTGATCGTGTAGACGAAGATCGCGCTGACGACGGCGAAGAAGGCGGCCGCGGCGCGGTGGCCGCGCCGCAGCTCGGTGAGGAAGACGGCGATCGCGGCGGACGTCATGAGCGCGAGCACGCCGGTGGCATACGCCCCCGCCTGCTCGTCGACGTTGGCGCCGAAGGCGAGCGTCACGACGGCGGCGATGAACGACAGGACGAGCACGAGCGGCCGCGTCGACCGGGCCCAGTCCGGCGCCATGCCGTAGCGGGGCAGGTAGCGCGGGACGATGTTGAGCAGACCCGCCATGGCGGAGGCGCCGGCGAACCACAGGATGCCGATCGTCGAGATGTCGTAGATCGTGCCGAAGCCCTCTCCGAGCAGGTCGTGGGCGAGGTAGGCCAGGGCGCGACCGTTGGCGCCCCCTCCCGGCTGGAACGCGTCGGCCGGGATGAGGAGGGTGGTGACGAGCGAGGAGCCGATGAGCAGGACGCTCATGATGAGGGCGGCGGTCGTCAGCAGCTTGCGGGCGTTGCGGATGCGGCCCTCGGGCTTCTCCGGCGTGTCCGTCGGGTCGCCCTTGACGAGCGGCATGACGACGACCCCCGTCTCGAAGCCGGAGAGCCCGAGCGCCAGGGCCGGGAAGACGAGCAGGGATGCGCCGATGATCCCGAATGGCGCGGAGTGGGCCGAGGTCATCGCCGTGATCCAGTCGCTGAACGCCGTCGGGTGGTCGCCGATCTCGACGGCGCCGCGCACGAGGACGACGAAGCTCAGGCCGAGGTAGGCCACGACGAGGACGACGGCGATCCCGATGGCCTCCTTGAAGCCCTTGAGGAAGATGCCGGCGAGGAACACGAGCAGCGTCAGCGTCACCCCGACCTGGCGGCCGGTCAGGGTCGACTTGAGGTACGGGTTCTCGATGAGGTGCGCGCTCGCGTCGGCGGCGGAGAGGGTGATCGTGATGATGAATCCGGTCGCGACGAAGCCGAGGAGAGCGAGCACGAGGATCTTGCTCGGCCAGTAGGACAGGAGGCGCTCGAGCATCGAGAGGCTCCCGTCGCCGTGCGGGCTCTCCGCCGCGACACGGCGGTACATCGGGAGGGCTCCGAAGAGCGTGATGAGCACGAGGACGAGCGTCGCCACGGGAGACAGCGCGCCCGCGGCAAGGGCTGCGATGCCCGGCTGGTAGCCCAGCGTCGAGAAGTAGTCGACACCCGTCAGGCACATGACGCGCCACCACGGCTGCACGTGGTGCTGGGCCGTGGCCTCGTTCTCGCGTTCGTAGTAGCCGCCCGGGTCGGCCTCCTCGGCGTCGAGGAACCACCGCATGAGGGGTGTGCGCTCCGCGCGCTGTGTGATCACGGCGGCGAAGTCTAGGGGTCGGCGCTGGGAGCGCCCTACCGAGGCGACCGAGGCGACCGAGGCGACCGGTGCGACCGGTGCGACCGGGACCGACGCGCCCGACGCGACCGGGACCGACGCGACCGGGACTGGTAGGCGAGCGAGAGGACGACGAGCCCGAGCGCCCAAAGCGCGTGGACGCCGTTGACGACGAGCAGCACGACGACGGACGCGTGGGCGACGAGCGCGGTCCACCAGCCCCGGGTGCCGCGGGGCAGCAGGCGCAGGGCGGAGGCCGTGCCGAGCACGTAGACGAGCGTGAAGCAGCCCGTCGTGAGCAGCATGAGCGGGGTGAGGCCGAGGTCGAGCAGGACGGCGAGGACGAGCGAGAGCATCGAGCCGGCCGTGACGAGGGCGATGCTGCGGCGTGGAACCTCCCCGGTCTCGCCGCCCTGCGCCAGCCATCGCGGCAGCGCACCCTCGCGGGCCAGCGCCGCGCCCAGCCGCGAGGCGCCGGCGTAGTAGGCGTTCATCGCCCCGACCGTGAGCAGCACCGCCACGACGGCGGTCACGACGCGGGCCTGCTCGCCGAGGGCGATCGCCATGAGGTCCGAGAGCGGCGCCAGGCTGTGGCCCGTCGCAGGGCCCAGCACGAGGACGCTCGTCGTCGCGAGCCCGAGGTACAGCACCCCGACGACCGCGACGGCGATCCCCGTGGCACGCGGCACGTCGCGGCGCGGGTCGCGGTAGTCACCGGCCAGCGAGGCGACGGCCTCCCACCCGGCGAAGCCCCAGACGAGCACGGCTGCCGCCGTGCCGGTGGCGGCCCACCCGTTCGGCGCGAAGGGCGTCAGGGACGCCGTGCTCGCGTGCGGCAGGGCGACGGCCATCGTCGCGGTCATGAGCAGGGCGAGCACGGTCGCGAGGCCGAGCTGCACGCGGCCGGAGAAGCGCAGCCCGGCGAGGTTCATCAGGCCGGTGCCGAGGATCAGGGCGGCGGCCACGACGACGGTCGTCGTGCGTCCCCCGCCCACGACGTCTGCGACGTAGCCGCCGGCCATCATCGAGGCGGGCGGGGCCCCGACGGGGACGGCGAAGTAGAAGCACCACCCGACCGCGCCCGCCGCGCGATCCCCGAAAGCGCGACGGACGTACGTCGACACGCCACCGCCGTCCGGGTGCCGGGCGCCCAGCGCGGCGAACGTGCTCGCGAGCGGCACCGACAGGAGCACGAGTGCCGCCCACGCGAGCAGCGACGCCGGACCGGCCACCTCGGCGGCGAGGGCGGGCAGGGTGATGACGCCCGTGCCGAGCACGGCGCCCACCGAGAGGGCCGCGCCCTGCGCGACGGTGAGCGTGCTCCCGGTCGTGGTCGGGGTGGCCCGGGTCATGCGTGCGGTCGTCGCCATGGCTCCAGACTTCCGCCGAAGTGGACCGGTCAGAAGTGCCACTTCTTGCCAGATGGTTTGAGCCAATCCACACTGTCGAGATGGACCTGCACGTCTCCCTCGCCGGCTCGGGCGACCTCACCGCCCAGATCTACGCCCAGCTGCGCGCCGCCGTGCTCGACGGCCGCCTGGCCGGGGGTGACCGCGTGCCCGCCTCCCGCGACCTCGCGACGAGCCTCAGCGTCTCGCGAGGCACGGTCACGGCGGCCTACGACCGGCTCCTCGCCGAGGAGCTGCTCGAGACCCGTCGCGGTGCCGGGACCTTCGTCGCGAGCGGGTGCGTGCCTCCCGGGGGCGAGGCCGGGCGTCGCGCTCGCGCCGGGGCCGTCGTGCCGACGGCCCTGTGGGCGACCATCGCGGAGGCGGCGCCGGGCCCGGGTGGGGCGGTCCACGACTTCTCGGTCGGGGTGCCCGACGACTCGCTCTTCCCCCTCGCGACGTGGCGCCGGCTCGTCAGCGGCACACTGCGCCGGGGCCGCCTGGCCGCCGGCACCTACGACGACCCGGGCGCGAACCGCGGTGGGAGCCGTCTCGAGGGCGAGATCGCGAGGTATGCCGGGGTGTCCCGGTCCGTCGTGGCCTCCGGCGCCGACGTGGTGACCACGGCCGGCGCGCAGCAGGCGCTCGACCTCGTCGCGCGGGTGCTCGTCGAGCCCGGTGACACCGTCGCCGTCGAGGACCCCGGCTACACCGCCGCGGCACACCTCTTCGCGACGCACCGTGCCGTCGTCCGCGGGGTGCCCGTCGACGGCGAGGGGATCGTCGTGGACGCCCTGCCCGACGCGGCCCGCCTCGTCTACGTGACCCCGTCGCACCAGCACCCAACCGGCGTGGCCATGTCCCGGGCGCGCCGGGTCGCCCTGCTGGAGTGGGCGGTCCGGCACGAGGCGGTCATCGTGGAGGACGACTACGACAGCGAGTTCCGGTTCGCCGACCGTCCGCTCGAGCCGCTCCAGAGCCTCGACCGCGACGGGCGCGTGGTCTACGTCGGGTCGTTCTCCAAGTCGCTGCTGCCGGGTCTCCGGGTCGGCTACGCCATCGCCCCCGCCACGCTCACGCCGGCCCTGCGCGAGGCCAAGCGCGTCACCGTCTGGGACG
Organism: Terrabacter sp. Ter38; assembly: GCF_024519435.1. Taxonomy (GTDB): domain Bacteria; phylum Actinomycetota; class Actinomycetes; order Actinomycetales; family Dermatophilaceae; genus Terrabacter. The sequence goes on along the minus strand of NZ_JALJRZ010000011.1, from coordinate 108,632 downwards.
GCGACGCCGTGACCCACGGCGCGCTCGCCGACTTCCTCTCCGAGGGGCACCACGCGGCCCACGTCAAACGCGCGACGAAGGTCTACCGCGCGCGACGGGATGCGCTGCTCGAGGCGCTCGACAGCACCGAGGGCCTCGGCGAGTGGCTCGAGGTCATCCCGTCGGCGGCGGGCCTGCACGTGTGTGCCCTGCTGCGCGACCCGGACCTCGACGACGTCGCGATCGCCGAGCAGGCGCTGGCCGCAGGCGTCTTCGTCGAACCCCTGTCGGTGCGACACCTGGAGCAGCGGGCGCGCCACGGGCTCGCCTTCGGCGTCGGCGGCATACCCCTGACGGGCATCGGCCCGGCACTCACCGTGCTGCGGGGCGTCCTCAGCTCGAGCCGGCCGGGACGCCCCGACGGCGGATGATCGCGAACTGCGTCGCGAGCGGGATGATCCCGAGGATCAGCACCATCGGCACGGCGAAGCCGAGGCGCAGGTTGTCCGACCCGACGGCGCCGGTCAGCACGGCGCCGAGCAGGGCGCCGACGTAGTTGAACTGGTTGAAGCGGGCGACGACCTGGTCGGTCTTGTCGATGCGTTCGCCGGCAGTGTCGGCATCGCCCCCTGCGATGGCGCCGGCGGCGGAGAAGCTGAGCGGCGCGATGGTCGCGACGGCGCCACCGAGGACCGTGAAGCCGACGACGGCCACGACCCAGGTCGGCGCGAAGACGATGACCGCGAGCGACAGGGAGGCGACGACGCCGCTGATGCGGAGCAGCCAGACCGCTCCATGGCGGTCGACGAGGCCGTCCCCGACAGTGCGGGCGAGGAGCGTCGCGACGAGGTAGGGGAGCGTGGCGAGCGCGGTGAGCCCCGTCGGCGCGTCGAGCGTGCCGTCGAGGTAGACCGGTCCCCACGTCGTGGCGGCGGTGTCGACCATGTAGAAGAGCACCATCGCGACCCCGAGGAGGGCGATCCGCCGCCACGGCACGTCGAGGGTCGCGTCGGTCTCGGCGGGGCGGTCGCGACGGACGTAGGGCGCGGCCAGGGCTGCGACGGGGAGGACGAGCAGCGGCAGCAGGGCCGGGCCGAGGTCGACGCCCGACGTCGCCAGGGTGACGAGGGTCCCGAGGATGCCGCCGGCGGTCCAGAAGGCGTGGAAGGAGGGCAGGATGGGGCGGCGGTAGAGGTGCTCGACGGTGACGGCCTGCATGTTCGACGACGCGTCGACGAGCCCGAGGGCGAGCCCGTAGGCCGCGAGGCCCGCGACGAAGACCCCGAAGGCCGGCGCGACGAGCAGCACCGCGAAGCCGACCGTCGCGACGACGAGCCCCACGCGAACGACCATGGCGCTCGACGAGCGGGCCGAGACGACCTCGGCGATGACCGAGCCGACGCCCGCGAGCAGCACGACCATGAGGAGGAGGCCGCTGACGGCGAGCTCGTCGAGCGACCACTTCTCCTGCACCTGCGGCAGGCGGGTCGTCAGCGAGATGAAGAGCAGGCCCTGGACGAAGAAGGCGGTGCCGGCGGCGAGGCGTGCCCGCAGCAGGGGGGAGGACTCGGCCCGAAGTGTCACGGTGGGTCACACTGTCGGTCGCCGGACCCGCCGTCAAGACGCATGCCGTGGTTCCGCGCGTCAGCAGCAGGCGTCGCCGCGCCAGTTCGAGCGTCCCTCGCGCACCGCGACAGCGGCGATGACGAGCGCGGCGACGGCATCGAGCCACCACCAGCCGAGGAGAGCATCGGCGAGCAGGCCGACGAGGAGCACGGCCGAGAGGTAGGTGCAGAGCAGCGTCTGGGTGCCGTCGGCGACGACCGCCCCCGACCCGAGCTCGCGGCCGGTGCGTCGCTGCCACCGCGAGAGCAGGGGCATGACGACGAGAGACAGGGCGGCGAGCGCGATGCCGACGACCGAGGTGTCGGGCTGCTCGCGGGTCACGACGGCGCGCACCGACTCGACGGTGACGTAGGCCGCCAGGGCGAAGAAGGAGACGGCGATGAGGCGACGGGCCAGGTGCTCGCGCTCCTCCGGCACGGGGTGGCCGAACTGCCAGAGGATGACGAGCCCGCTCATCACCTCGACCGTGGAGTCGAGCCCGAAGCCGACGAGCGCGGCGGAGCCGGCGATGCGACCGGAGCCGATCGCGACGACGGCCTCGACGACGTTGTACGCGACCGACGCGCCGGCCAGCAGCCGGGCCCGGCGCACGAGCGCCGCCCGCCGCGAGGGCGGAAGGAGTGAGAAGACGGGAAGGGGTGATGTGCTCACCAGTCGGCCCCACGGCACTCGGACCGGTCGGTCGTCTCGACCTGGAGGGTCGCGTGCGCGACGTGGAAGCGGTCGCGCAGCATGGCGCTCGCGGCCTCGAGCACCTCCGGCGCCGCGTCGGCACGGGTCGTCACGAGGTGCGCGGTCGCGACGTCCATGCCGGACGTCAGCGTCCAGACGTGGAGGTCGTGCACCTCGGTGACTCCCGGCACCTCGCCGAGGGCCGACAGCAGGTCGGTGGGCTCGAGCCCCGTGGGGGCGTGCTGGCCGAGGACCGCCACGACCTCGCGCCCGAGGCCGACGGCGCGCACGGCGACGAAGACGGCGATGGCGAGCGCGACGACGGTGTCCCACCACGCGCTCCCGGTCGCCCCGACGAGGATCGCGGCCGCGATGACGCCCACCGAGCCGACGGTGTCGGCGACGACCTCGAGGTAGGCGCCTCGGACGTTGAGGCTCTCCCCGGCGCCACCGCGCAGCAGGAGGAGGGCGACGACGTTGACGAGGAGACCGATCGCACCGACGACGAGCATGGTGCCCGAGGCGATCTCGGGGCTCGAGCCGATGCGCCTGAGCGCCTCGACGGCGATGTAGACGGAGACGCCGAGCATGAGCAGCACGGCGAGGCCGGACGCGAACACCTCGGCACGGTAGGAGCCGAACGTGCGTCGCCCGGTCGTGTCGGTGCGCGTCGCGATGCGCGTGGCGACGAGTGCGGCGCCCAGGGTCACGACGTCGGCGGCCATGTGGCCCGCGTCAGAGAGGAGGGCGAGGGAGCCGGACGCGAGGCCGGCCGCGAGCTCGACGCAGAAGAAGGCCGCGACGAGGCCGAAGGCGACGGCGAGCCGCCACCGGTGGCGTCCACCGGCGTGGACCGCAGCGGCGCCCTGCGGCGGCCCGTGTCCGTGCCCGTGGCTCACCGGTGGCGCTCGCCGTCGTGCAGGGCGTGCTCACGCGTGACGTCGAGGAGCAGGCGGACGTGGGCGTCGGAGAGCCGGTAGTAGATGTTGCGGCCCTCGCGCCGACCCGTGACGACCGCCGAGGCGCGCAGCAGCCTCAGGGCCTGCGAGACCGTGGTCTCGGCGGTGCCGGTCGCGGCCGCGAGGTCGCAGACGCAGAGCTCGCCGGCCTCGAGGAGTGCGTAGAGCAGCCGGGCCCTGGTCGGGTCGCCGAGCAGCTTGAAGACGCTCGTGACGCGCGTGAGCTCCTCGACGCCCGGCGCGTTGTCGGTGGCCAGGGCGACCTTCTCGGGGTGCACGCACGGTGCGGCGCAGCCGTCGAGGCCGGTGACGGTGCTCATGTCGTCCCTCTCATCTGTTCGGATGATCAGATGTCACTGTCGTGGCACGTGCCCTCCGCCGTCAACCTGGCGGCAGACTGTCCGACATGCTGAGACTGACGGTCACCGTCCCGAGCGAGCTGACCGAGCAGGTCACCGCGGTGCTTGCCGACTCGAGCGCCGTGAGCACGCTGTCCGTCCTGCGCGGCGCGGCCGTACGCCCGGCGGGCGACGTCGTGCACGCCGACGTCGCCCGGGAGGGGGCCAACGTCATCGTCGACCGGCTTCGGGATCTCGGGGTCCACCAGGGTGGGACCCTCCAGATCGAGCCGGTCACGACATGGGTCTCGCGCGCCGGCTTCGAGGCCGACGAGGAGACGCCCGGGAGCAGCGCCGACGCCGTCGTCTGGGCCCAGGTCGCCCAGCGTTCCTACGACGACAGCGAGCTGAACTGGACCTTCCTGTCCTTCATGTCGCTCGCCACCCTCATCGCCGGCATCGCGATCGTCCTCGACTCGCAGATCCTCGTCATCGGGGCGATGGTGCTCGGTCCCGAGTTCGGGGCGATCGCCGCCCTCGGCGTAGCGCTCGTGCGACGACGGCCGCTCCTGCTCGCGGTCGCCGCCCGCGCGCTCGTCGTCGGCTTCGTCGTGGCCATCGCCGTCACGTGCCTCGCCGGTCTCGCCGGTCGGGCCCTCGGCTGGATCACCCTCGACGACATCTCCGGCGACCGGCCGGCCACCGACTTCATCTACTCGCCCGACAAGTGGTCGTTCATCGTCGCCGTCCTCGCCGCTGCCGCCGGCGTGCTGTCCCTGACGTCGGCCAAGCTCGGCGGTCTCAGTGGCGTGTTCATCTCGGTGACGACAATCCCGGCGGCCGGCAACGTCGCGCTCGGGCTGGCCTTCGGGGCGTGGGACGAGGTGCGCGGCAGCGGCCTCCAGCTCGTCGTCAACATCGTCGGCATGGCGCTCGCCGGCTGGCTCACCCTCGCGCTCCAGGACGCCGTGTGGTCACGGGTGCCGGCACCGCGGTCGCACTCGAGGCTGAGCCGCCGGATCCATGCGGAGCCCCCACCGCCCCGCTAGCGTCGAGCCCGTGATGACGCCGTGATGACGCCGCCCGCGGACTTCTCCACCGACCTGATCGCCGCGGCCCTGCGCGAGATGTGGGCCCTGGATGTCCGTGAGATCACCTATGCGCCAGTCGGTTTCGGCAGCCACCACTGGAGGGTCGACGCGCTCGACAACAGCCGCTGGTTCGTCACGCTCGACGACTACGCCGGCGCCGGAGCCGACCTCGAGCGCGGCGCCGCCCTCACCTCGGCGTTCCGCACCGCCCGGGCCCTCGCCGACTCCGGGCTGGACTTCGTCGTCGCTCCCGTCCCGGCGCGCGACGGGGCGGTCCCCTTCGAGCTGAGCCGGCACCGCTGGGTGTCGATGACCCCGTGGCTCGACGCGCCGCGCCTGCCGTCGCCCTCCGAGCAGACGTCGGCCGACCGGCTCGCCGTGACCGAGGTGCTCGCGCGGCTGCACGCGGCCACCCCGCGTGCCGTCGGCGTCGCCGGTACCGACGACCTGGCGCTGCCCGAGCGGGCGCTCCTCGACCAGGCCCTGACGGCCGACCTGCCGCCCGGCGCCGGCCCCTACGGAGCCCCCGCCCGGGACGCCCTGGCCGAGCACGCGGAGGCAGTGCGGCACGCCCTCCTCGACTGGGACGAGCGGGCCGTCCGGGACCACGCCGAGCGCGACTCCTGGGTCATCACCCACGGAGAGCCGCACTGGCGCAACGTCCTGTCCGACGCCGACGGTCTCCACGTCGTCGACTGGGACACCGCCCTGCTCGCGCCCGCGGCCCGCGACCTCTGGCACGTCGCGGGCGCCGAGGGTGTCCTCGCCGACGAGGTGCTCACCGACTACGCCGCGCTGACCGGTCGAGCCCTCACGACCGACCATCTCCGCGCTCAGGCGCTGCGGTGGGACCTCACCGAGGTCGCGCTCTATGCCGCCTGGTTCGCTCGACCCCATCCGGACGACGCCGACGGCGAGATCGCCTGGCTCGGCTTCACGGAGTCGTTGTCGTCGGTCGCGGCGCGGCCGTCGGCAGCGTGAACGTCGTCGTCAGCGCGCCGTTGACGAGCGAGAGCAGGATGCCGGTCTCCTGACGGATGACCGCATATCTGCTCTGGGCCACCGGCGAGCCTGCCGTCGCCTCGCCGGAGGCGGCGCGGGCGAAGAGTCCGAGCGACGCCAGCCGGCCGTAGTAGCTGGGCGCGTCCAGCCCCGGCGGCGGTCCGTTCGCACCGAGCCGTTCGAGGTGCTGGGCCATGAGGTCGAGCTGGAGCGCCGCGGCGTTGCCGGACAACGGCATCCGGTCGAGCAGCCGCACGTCGACGACGAGGTTCGAGTAGTCAGCCAGCGCAGCGGGCCGGTTGAAGACGGTGCTCGTCGTCAGGCTCGGTCGCGGGAGCGCCGTGACGGTGACCGTCGGCGTGGCCACGACCGTCGCCGTCGTCACGACCGTCGTCGTCGCGGTGACGGTCCTCGTGTCGATCTCCGTCACCGTCACCGTCTCGGTCGGCACCGGCGTGCCCGTGGAGCCGGCCACCTGGCTGAGGTCGATCTCGGGCTTGCCGGACGAGCAGCCTGCGAGCACGAGCGCAGCCGACAGCGCCAGCGTTGCGGCGACCGTGCCTCGGCGCACCCTCGCCTCCCGTGCTCGACGTGGACCGTGGGTCGATTGTCTTCGCTGGGCCGCCGCCGTGGGACCGAATGCGCGAATCGTCCGGTCAGGTGCGCGCCGCCGCGAGCTGCGGGCGGGTGAGGAAGAGCGCGCCGTCGAGCCGGGCCCCGCGCAGGTCGGCGTCGCGCAGGTCGGCACCGAGCAGGTCGGCCCACCGCAGGTCGGCGTCGCGCAGGTCGGCCGCGATGAGCAGCGCGCCCCGGAGGTCGGCCGTGCGCAGGTCACGGCCGCGGAGGTCGGCGGCGACGAGGTCGGCCCCGGCCCGCAGCCGCCGGGGAGGAGTGCGTATGCCGTCACGCCGCCTCCGCCGCGCGCGTGCCGTCGCGCTGGCGGCACGTAGCAGGCCCCCGACCCGGGAGCGCACGGCGACGAGGTCAACGGCGAGCAGCCGGTCCGGAGATCCGGCCGTCGACGTCCTGACCTCCTCGGCGGACGCGACGAGTCCGGTCCGCGTCGTCTCGTCCGGCTCGAGCGCGAGGGCGTCACGCAGGTGGGCGAGCATCTCGTGCAGCTGGCGCATGACGGGCAGGACGGCATACATCGTCGCGGCGGTCTCCGGGGCCTCGCGCCACGAGACGCCGCCGAAGGTGACCTGCGAGACCTGCTGGCCGGCGCCGAAGCAGTCGAAGGTCACGCAGCCGCGCCACCCGCCCTCGAGGAGCCGGTCGTGGATGCCGCACCGGTGATCGGCGAGGAGGTTGCGGCAGGGCTCGCCGGCGGCCTTGTCGACGGGGAAGTCGGCCGACCGCGCGAAGGGGAGGGCGACGCAGCACAGGCCGAAGCACCGCGAGCAGTCGGCCTCGAGCGCCGGCGTCCCCGGGGAGGGGGTGCTCACGGCAGCTCCACCGTGTCGAGCGTGACCGTCACCGCGGACACGGGAAAGGAGGCGTGCCCCTGGAACTGGAGCCACGTCGTGCGCCAATGCTGGATCTCGTCGGCGGTGAACGGCGTCGGTGCGAAGCCCGGTGCGAGCACGTGCAGATCGCTCATCCCGCCAGTATCACGGGCCTCGGGCACCCCGTCACCGTCGAGGGGGAGGACGGTCGCGGACCGGTGGGACGCGCCGTCAGAGCAGCGAGCTGGGGTCGTCCGGGATGTCGGCGGCATACGACTGGAGCAGCTGGAGCGGCACGATCTCGAGCGCGCGCTCGTGCGTGGCGGCGAGGAAGACCGGCGCCGCGGCTCCGTCCTGGTGGGCCTCGAGCCAGCGGCTCGCGACGACGCACCACCGGTCGCCCGGCGTCAGGCCCGGGAAGCGCCACTCCGGACGAGGCGTCACGAGGTCGTTGCCGACGCTGCGCTGGTGCTCGAGGAACTCGGTCGTGACGACGACGCAGACGGTGTGGCTGCCCCGGTCCTCGGGGCCCGTCGTGCAGTAGCCGTCGCGGTAGAAGCCGGTCACCGGGTCGGTGCCGCACGCCTCGAGCTCGCCACCGAGCACGTTCCGTTCCCGCGCTGCCATGACCCAAACCTAGTGGCGCCCTGCTCGCTAGGCTGGCCCCATGCTGGGAGTGAAGGACTACGAGCAGGACTACATCGACGCCTGCCGGTCGCGGGTCGAGACCCAGGTCGTGATGTTCCACGAGGTGGCGCAGGCCGCGCGCGACCACGGTGACGCCGACGTCTCCCACCTCGAGGGCGCGCTCGAGTCGCTCGAGTACGAGTACTTCAACAACATGCTCATCGTCCTCGACGGCTACTTCGTCCACCGCCTGCGCGGCGTCGAGGGCGAGGACGGCAACGCGCTCAACGAGGTGCGGGTGCTCGTGCGCTCGCTCATGGAGAACGGCGGCACCCTGATGGCCGACCCGCAGATCCGGCTCGACCCGGCGCGCAGCGTCCTCGGCCTGCAGGTCGGTGCCCCCATCACGCTGACTCTCCAGAAGTACCGCCGGATCTCCGACGCCTTCCTCCGTGAGATCGAGAACAAGTTCTCGCGCGACGACTGACCGGGACCCACCGCCCGCCCGTCCGACATGCCCGCAGATCGAAGGAGATCCGCCGTGCCCCGCGCTCCGATGTCCGCCGAGGTGCGACGTGATGCCATGGGTGTCCCGCACCTGCGCGCCGGCGACGTGATGGAGCTGGCCCGCCTCCAGGGACGCATCACCGGCCTCGACCGCGCGTGGCAGATCGAGCACCACCGCTGGCGGATGGAAGGACGGACGGCCGAGTACGTCGGCGCCCACGGTCTCGCCTGGGACCGGTTCTCCCGGCAGGTGCTGCTCGAACCGACGGTGCGCCGCTGCTTCGAGCGGCTCGACCGCGAGACGCGGACGTGGCTGACGGCATACGTGGACGGCGTCAACGAGACCCTGGCCGAGGGACTCGCGGGCACGCCCGAGGTCGCGCTCCTCGGGCTCCAGTCGTATGCCGCCGCGCCGCGCCCGTGGGAGGCGTGGACGCCGCTCGGCATCTTCTGGGGCATCCACCTGCTCTTCGGGACCTTCCCGGCCAAGCTCTTCAACGCGCACGTCGCCGACCGGCTCGGCGCCGAGGCCCTCGCGCTGTTCAATGCCGAGGGGGTCGAGCGGGCCGAGGCCTCGGGGAGCAACGCGTGGGTGATCGGCGGAGCGCGAACGGCGAGCGGACTGCCCCTCGTCGCCGGTGACCCGCACCGCACGATCGAGCTGCCCGGCTGCTACCAGCAGGTCGGCCTCGCTTGTCCCGAGTTCGACGTCGTCGGCTTCACCTTCCCGGGGGTGCCCGGCGTGCAGCACTTCGCCCACACGGGCACCGTCGCGTGGGGCATCACGAACGCGATGGCCGACTACCAGGACCTGACGCTCGAGTCACTCGGTCACGTCGGTCACGGCCCCGACGGCTCGCCGCTGCTCAAGGCGCGCGGCATCGACGGGTGGGAGCCGGTGCGCGCCTCGAGCGAGACGCTGAGGGTGCGCGGCGAGGCCGCCGTGGAGGTCCCGGTCGTCGTCACGTCGCGCGGGCCGATCGTCACCGGCCTCGAGGCGGAGATCGAGCGGCTCGTCGGCGAGCCCGAGGCACCGCCGCAGTGGACCGACGAGAGCGTCCAGCCGCGCCGCGCCCACCCGGCTGCGCACAGCCTGCGCACGCCGGCCCACGTCGAGGAGGACCTCGGCTTCGGCGCCCTTCTGCCCCTGCTCCGGGCGCGGACGGTCGCCGACGTCGAGGAGGCCCTGTCGCGCTGGGTCGAGCCGGTCAACAGCGCGCTCGTCGCCGACGACACGGGTCGAGTCCGTCACCTCGTCGTGGGTCGCGTGCCCGAGCGCGACGAGATCGGGGCGGTGCTGCCCGTCCCGGCGTGGGACCCCCGGCACGTGTGGCACGGCTACCGGCGCGGGAGGGGCAGCGACGTCCCCGACGTCATGGTCAGCGCCAACGACCGGGCCAGTGGCGGCGGGCTCGGGGTGGAGTACGCCACCCCCTTCCGGGCCGGCCGGATCCGCGAGCTCGTCGAGTCGAGGGAGCGGTTGACCGTGGACGACTGCGCGGTGATCCACGTCGACACGCGCAACGGACAGGCCGATGTCATGCGCGAGCTCGTCAGGGCCGCCCAGGTCTCGGGGGCCGCCGGCGACGTGCGGGCCGAGCTGCTCGCCTGGGACGGCCGCAGCGACACCGGCAGCCGCGGTGCCGCGCTCTTCGCCGCCTGGCGCACGGCGCTCGTGCGGTGGTTCTCCGAGCACCCGGCCCTCTCGGCCCTGCACGAGCCGAGCGGCCACTCCCGCATCTTCGCGGCGTGGACCGACATCGTGACGCAGATCGGGGTGGGTTGGCACTCGATGGCACACCTCGGTCCGGCTCATGGCATCGACGTGGGCGAGGGTGTACGCGTGGCGCTCGAACACGTCGCGGCGCACCGTGACTCGCTGACGACGTGGGGCGAGCGGCACTGGCTCGACCCGGTCCACGCGCTCGACGCGACCGGGCGTGCGCCCCACGTCCCGCGCGACCCCGTCGGGGGCGACAAGGGCTGCGTCCTCGCGGCGGCGAGCGCGCCCGGGGTGACGGACCGCTGCTACGGCGGGCCGGTGGCGCGCTACGTCTGGGACCTCGCCGACCGTGACGCGAGCCGCTGGGTCGTGCCCTTCGGGGCGAGTGGAGACCCCCGCGACCCGCACTTCGCCGACCAGACGCCGGCGTGGCTGGCCGGCGGGCTGCACCCGGTTCGTCCGACGACGGGAACTGGGTAAAGGAGAACTTTGCCCGTCTTTTACTATTTGCGGTACAAATCGTGACTTTACGACGTACTGTTCTCGCGTAGCGCCCCGAACGGGCCCCGCACACTGCAGGAGTAGTGAGTCTGGTGACGACGAGCATGACGCCCACGCACGGGGATCCGTTGCGCCACGGCTCGCGGCCGCTCTCCGACGGTGACCACGAGCGCTGGCTGCCCGACCCGTCCTGGCCCGTGCCGCCGCGAGGGTGGCAGCTGTGGGCCGCCGCCGGCTCGACCGCCCGTCCGGGACGAGCAGGAAATGTCGACTCCGGCCCGATCGGGGACGGGTCTGACTCCCACTCGAGGCCCTTGATCGACGAGACTGTCGACGTGAAGTCCGAAATGCCCTCTGTGGCCGTGCTCGAGGACGCCTCGTTCACGCTGCCGGCCCGCCCGAGCGCCCGCGTCGACCACCAGCGCGTCGACCTGCTCGCCGACCGTCCGGAGCGACGGGTCCCCGAGGGCACGGTCGCGGGCTTCGCGGTCCTCGGTGCCCTCGTCCTCTTCAGCTGCCTCGTCGGCGGCCTGACCGGCGGCCTCATCGTCATCGGCGTCTCGACCCTGCTCGCGGCGAGCGCTGCCCTCGTGCGGGGGCACCTGTCGCTGTCGCGGGTCGGTGGACAGCGCGGCGCAGGGCTGCTCCTCGGGGCGGCCGTCACCGCCCTCATCCTCGGCTCGGTCGCGACGCACGACCGTCGTCCCGGTCTCGAGGTCCTGCCCAGCGCGCCCGTGCCGGTCAGCTCCGACCGCGTCACCGACACCCACACGGCGTATGCCGCCGCCCCCCCGGCACCGTCAGCGACGTCGGTCGCGACCACGACGCCGACCCCGCGAGCCATCCGCTCGACCGAGGCCGCCGCTGCGGCGGCCCGCCCGACGCCTACCGCGCCTGCCCTGCCCACCGAGGCGGCCGAGTCGGACGAGCCGGTCGTCCCGGTCGCCGACGTCACCCCCGCCGCTACGCCGCGGGCCGACGCCTCGGCGCCGGCGTCGGGCTCGACGACCGGTGGTCAGGCCCTGACCCTCAAGCCCGACGCGCTGAGCCCGTCGGCGGTCGCGCCCGTCGGTGGCCCGGGCCCGAAGGGCGCCACGGACGACAAGGGCGGCAAGGGCAGCAAGGGCGACAAGGGCAGCAACGGCGACAAGGGCAGCAAGGGCAGCAAGGGCGGCAAGGGCGGCAAGGGCGGCAAGGGCGGCAAGGCCCCGAAGGGCTCGAAGGATCTCAAGACGTCGAAGGCGCCCAAGGACGCGACGGCGAAGGCCGCGAAGAACGCGGGCGCGAAGAACAACGGCTCCAAGAGCAACGGCTCCAAGAGCAACGGCTCCAAGAGCAACGGCTCCAAGAGCAGCGGCTCCAAGAGCAACGGCACGAAGAGCAACGGCACGAAGAGCAACGGCGGCACGGACAAGAACCGCAAGGACCAGAGCGGCACGACGAAGGCCGGCTCGCGGCCCAAGCTCTCCCAGGCCGGCATCGGCGGGTCGGGGGCAGGGGCGACGTCGGTCACCGGCTTCTCCACGATCCCCGCGGCGCGTGCCGGCGCGGTCTCCCCCCGGGGCGCCGCGGCCCTTCCGGTCCGCTGACCCGTCGTCGTGGGGGCGTGCCCCAGGGGGTATGCCGTTGCGCCACGGTCCCTGGACCCGATCCAGGTGCTCTCGAGCGCCCCGGACGTGTGCGACAGTGACCTCGTGGGGAACTCAATGACCCGGGCCACGATCATCTGGTTCGTCGGCGCCGCGGTCGTGGGGGCGATCGCCGGCGGCCTGCACCTGCTCCGTTCCTCGATCGGTGGCGCGCACACCGGACTGCCACTCGCCGTGTCGGCCTTCGCCCTGACCGCCCTCGCGGCCGTCATGCTCTTCCATGGCGTCATGCTCGCCGCGCGTGAGCAGGACGCCGCTGCCGGACCCGCGCCCCGCTTCGTGGACGAGCCGCAGGACGAGCTCGCGAGCACGCACGGCGGGTCGGCCGGCGCCGTGCCCGACGCCCTCGACCCGGACCAGGCGTCGTCCGACGGGCCGGCGGTCTACACCTTCCGCGGTGGCAAGCCGGTGGGCGACCGCTCCCACCGTCCGGAGCGGCGCGACCGCTCGCCGCGCAGCTGACCGCGCCGTCACCCCCTCCGGGCACAATGGCGTGATGAGCGCAGGCCCCACCCACTGGGTGCTGCACGTCGACCTCGACCAGTTCATCGCAGCGGTCGAGGTGTTGCGCCGCCCCGAGCTCGCCGGGCGGCCGGTCATCGTCGGGGGTCGCGGCGACCCCACCGAGCGGGCCGTCGTGTCCACGGCGAGCTACGAGGCCCGTGAGTTCGGTGTCGGGTCCGGCATGCCGCTGCGCCTCGCCGCACGCAAGGTGCCCGATGCGGTGATCCTGCCCGTCGACGCCCCGGCCTACACCGAGGCGTCCGAGCACGTCATGGACACCCTGCGTGGCCTCGGAGCGGTCGTCGAGGTGCTCGGCTGGGACGAGGCCTTCATCGGCGTCGACACGGACGACCCCGAGGCCCTCGCCGAGCGGGTGCGCGCCGCGGTGCTCGACGCGACGCAGCTGCACTGCTCGGTCGGGATCGGCGACAACAAGGTGCGGGCCAAGATCGCCACGGGCTTCGGCAAGCCGCGCGGCGTCTTCCGCCTCACCCGCGACACGTGGTTCGAGGTCATGGGCGACCGGCCGACCATCGACCTCTGGGGTGTCGGGTCCAAGGTGTCCAAGCGCCTCGCCGGCCACGACATCCACACGGTGCGCGAGCTCGCCGACGCCGACGAGGCCGTTCTCGTCGGCGAGTTCGGTCCGCGGATGGGCGTCTGGTACTCCCAGCTCGGCCGCGGCATCGGGTCGGCTGTCGTCGACGACTCCCCGTGGATCGCCCGCGGTCACAGTCGTGAGACCACCTACCAGCGCAACCTCACGACCCCTGACGAGGTGCGCGACGCCGTGGGTGAGCTCGCCTCCCAGGTCTTCGACGACACCGTCAGGGAGGGGCGCCCGGTCTTCCGGGTCACCCTCAAGGTGCGCTACGCCCCCTTCTTCACCCAGACGAGAGCGCGCAAGCTGGCCGCCCCGACGAGCGAGCGCGCCGACGTCGTCGACGCGGCCGTCGCCCTCGCCGGGACGCTCGACCCCGACCGCGAGGTGCGGCTGCTCGGGGTCCGGGCCGAGATGGTGATGCCCGAGGGCGGCGACCCGGTCGAGCGCACGCCGGTGCGCGGTCGGCTCTGAGTCGGTCGCTCTCATCTTCGTCGCCTACGGTCGTCCGCATGCCTTCTCGAGATGACCGCGCGGTGGACGTCCGGCGGCGGTTCGGCGGCGAGCCGGCCACCGGAGTCCTGTCGACGGTCGCGGTCGTCGTGGTCGTCGTCGCACTGCTCTTCGTCGTGCGTGACGCCGCCTACCGTGCGACGGCCTCCGGTGCGGTGGCCCTGCCGTCGGTCGTGGGTGGCGTCTTCGAGGTGGTCGGCGAGCTCGGGCTCGTCGTCCTCGCCGGCGTCGCCGTGGCGCTGACGTGGCGGGCCCGCTCACGAGGGCTGGAGCACCTCGCGGTCGCGGTGGTGGCCGCGGTGTCGACGGTGGCGGCCTACGTCCTGAGCGAGGTCGTCAAGGGGTTCGTGCGCGAGGAGCGGCCGTGCCGTGCGCTCTCGGTGCGGACTGTCGCGTCCTGCCCAGCGGCCGGCGACTGGTCGTGGCCGAGCAACCACGCGACGATCGCCGGCGCCCTCGCCACCGCCGTGGTGGTCCTCGCCCCGGTGTGGTGGAGGTTCGTCGTCCTGCTCGCCCTGGCGGTCGGGGCCTCGCGCGTGCTCACCGGCGCCCACTACTGGCACGACGTCGTCGCCGGCCTCGCGGTCGGGGTGCTCGTCGTGTGGTTCGGCACCTGGGCCCTGGCGCCGGTGGCGCACCGTCTTCTCGTGCGATCGGTCGGGTCGGGGCCGTCGGGGTGGCGTCGCGTCCTCGGCCAGTCCTACGTCCCGAGGTATGCCGCCGGCGACCCGGCCGATGCTGGCGTCGAATCGACCGGCGGGTCGGATCGTCCCGCCGTGCAGGACCCCGACGAGGACTGAGTGCTCGGGCACCGCCCGGCGATGCGGAGCGATTCCTCGAGCACCGCGGCGTGCGTGGGGGAGCGGCCTCTCGGCTCTCTGGGTCAGAGCGCTGCGGCCACCGACCGGCCGGCGGTACGGCCGCTGAAGAGGCAGCCGCCGAGGAAGGTGCCCTCGAGGGAGTTGTAGCCGTGCATGCCCCCGCCGCCGAAGCCGCTCACCTCGCCCGCGGCATACACCCCTGCCAGCGGCTCTCCTCCGGCGCGGAGGACCCGGCCCGCGAGGTCGGTCTCGAGGCCGCCGAGCGTCTTGCGGGTCAGGATGTTGAGGCGCACCGCGATGAGCGGACCCGCCTTCGGGTCGAGCAGCTTGTGCGGAGTCGCGACGCGGATGAGCTTGTCCCCGCGGTAGTTCCGCGCCCCGCGGATCGCGGTGACCTGGGCGTCCTTGGTGAAGTCGTTGTCCATCTCGTTGTCACGCGCGACGATCGTGCGCCGGAGTGACTCGACGTCGATGAGGTCGTCGCCGGTGAGGGCGTTCATGCCGCGGACGAGCTCGTCGAGGGTGTCGGCCACGACGAAGTCCTCGCCGTGCCGCTTGAACGCCTCGACGGGGGCGGCCGCACCCTTGCGGGCTCGCCCCAGGACCTGCTTGACGTCCTTGCCCGTGAGATCGGGGTTCTGCTCCGATCCGGAGAGGGCGAACTCCTTCTCGATGATGCGCTGGGTCAGCACGAACCATGAGTAGTCGTGCCCGCTGCGCATGATGTGGCCCAGGGTCCCGAGGGTGTCGAAGCCGGGGAAGTAGGGGGCCGGGAAGCGTCGTCCGCGCGCGTCGAGCCAGAGGGACGAGGGCCCGGGCAGGATGCGGATGCCGTGGTTGTCCCACACGGGGTCCCAGTTGCGCAGGCCCTCGGTGTAGTGCCACATCCGATCGGGGTTGATGACGTGGCCGCCGGCCGTCTGCGTGATGCCGAGCATCCGGCCGTCGACGTGCGCGGGGACGCCCGCCACCATCCGGGCCGGCGGCGAGCCGAGCCGCTCGGGCCAGGCGCGGCGCACGAGGTCGTGGTCGCCGCCGATGCCGCCGCTCGTCACGATGACCGCCTGCGCCGTGATCTCGAAGTCGCCGACCTCCTCCCGGCTGCTCGGCCGCCCCCGGTCGACCCCGGCGGGCGCGAGGAGGCGACCGCGTACACCGGTGACCGTGCCCGCGGTCTCGACGAGCTCGTCGACGCGGTGCCGGAAGGCGAAGGTGACCCGGCCGCTCGCGACCGCCGCCCGGACCCGTCGCTCGAAGGGCTCGACGAGACCCGGGCCGGTGCCCCACGTGATGTGGAAGCGCGGCACCGAGTTGCCGTGGCCGTCGGCCCGGCCGTCACCGCGCTCGGCCCAGCCGACGACGGGGAAGAGTCGGTGGCCCTGCTCGTGGAGCCACGAGCGCTTCTCGCCGGCCGCGAAGTGGAGGTACGCCTCGGCCCACTTGCGCGGCCAGAAGTCCTCGTCACGGTCGAACTGGGCCGAGCCCATCCAGTCCTGGGTCGCGAGCTCGAGGCTGTCCTTGATCCCCATCCGCCGCTGCTCCGGGCTGTCGACGAGGAAGAGCCCGCCGAAGCTCCAGAAGGCCTGGCCGCCGAGCGACTGCTCGCCCTCCTGGTCGACGAGCACGACCCGCTTGCCGCGCTCCGCGAGCTCGGCGGTGGCGACGAGCCCGGCCAGGCCGGCTCCCACGACGACGACGTCGGCATCCATGGGTCAGATCATGTCATCACCCGCGTCACTGGCCGGTGGCGCCGTCGATGCACTCACGGAGCAGGTCCGCGTGACCGCAGTGGCGGGCGTACTCCTCGACGAGGTGGACGAGGACCTCGCGCAGGTTGATCGGGTTCGTCGGGTCGAGGCTGACGAGGTCGAGCGACTCCGCCGCGGCCACGAAGTCGTCACCGTTGGACGTCTCCTCGCGCCACCGAGCCCAGGCCTCCGCGACGACGGCGTCCTCGCCGACGGCACCGGTGAAGTCGGCGTCGCGGTCGTCGGCCCGGCGATAGAGGTGGGGCGTGTCCTCCCCGGCCATGACGCGCCGCCACCACGTCTGCTCGACCTGGGCGAGGTGGCGCACGAGTCCGAGCAGCGACATCGTCGACGGCGGCACCGAGCGTCTCGCGAGCTGCTCGGCCGTCAGGCCGGAGCACTTCAGCTCCAGCGTGAGGCGGTAGTTCGCGAGGTAGTCGAGCAGGGTCGTGCGCTCGTCCCCGAGGAGGGCCTCCTGCGTCCTCGGGTCGTCCTCGGGGTCGACCCACATGTCGGGATACGTCTGTCCGGCCATGCCGCCCATCGTGGTGCCCACGGACGGCGCGCGCCAACCGATATCGGGAGGGCGGCATACGCTGTCGGCGAATCTGCCCGCGGCAGAGCGGGACTCCGACAAGAGGGCGGGCGGGCCACGCTGGGAGCATGACCGAACCACTCACGCCCTCGCCGCTGGACGACCAGCTGTCGATGCAGCTGCTCCACCAGCGGATCATCGTCCTCGGGGCCGAGGTCGACGACCCGATCGCCAACCGGATCGCGGCCCAGCTGCTCCTGCTCTCGGCGCGGGACCCGCGCGCCGACATCAGCCTCTACGTCAACAGCCCCGGCGGGTCCGTCACCGCGGGGCTGGCCATCTACGACACGATGCGGCTCATCCCCAACGACGTCTCCACTCTCGCAGTCGGATTCGCGGCCTCGATGGGCCAGTTCATCCTCGGCGCGGGCACACCCGGCAAGCGCTTCGCACTGCCCAACTCGCGGATCATGATGCACCAGCCGTCCGCCGGCATCCAGGGGACGGCCGCCGACGTCGAGGTCCAGGCCGCGAACCTGCTGGCCGTCAAGCGCCGGGTCAACGAGCTGCAGGCCGAGCACACGGGCCAGACCGTCGAGCAGATCACCCGCGACAGCGAGCGCGACCGCTGGTTCAGCGCCGAGGAGGCGGCGGCGTACGGCATCGTCGACCACGTCGTCAGCTCCCTCGCGGACGTCCGCCCCGGCGGCACCGAGCGGAAGGTGGGACTCCGATGAGCAGCTACACGATCCCGTACGTCGTCGAGAGCACGCCGGCGGGGGAGCGCAGCTTCGACATCTACAGCCGGCTGCTCCAGGAGCGGATCATCTTCGTGGGCACCGAGATCGACGACGGTGTCGCCAACGTCGTCATGGCCCAGCTGCTCCACCTCTCCTACGTCGCTCCCGACAGGGAGGTGTCGCTCTACGTCAACAGCCCGGGCGGCTCGTTCACGGCACTCATGGCCGTCTACGACACGATGCAGCTCGTGCAGTCCCCGGTCGCCACGTACTGCCTCGGACAGGCAGCCTCCGCCGCCGCGGTGCTCCTCGCGGCGGGGGAGCCGGGGCGCCGCTTCGCCCTGCGTCACTCGAGGGTCCTGCTGCACCAGCCGTCTGCGGGCGGTCAGGGGACGGTGAGCGACCTCGCCCTGCAGGCCGACGAGCTCCTCCGGGTGCGCGCGCAGGTCGAGGAGGTGCTGAGCCACCACACCGGCCGGTCGGTCGACCAGCTCCGCCTCGACACCGACCGGGACAAGGTGCTGACGGCACAGCAGGCCGTGGAGTTCGGCATCGTCGACCACGTCATCGAGCGAGCCACCGAGGTGGTGCCCGTCGTGGGGTGAGGTGAACCGGGCGATTCCATGGACAGGCCACCGACCTAGTGCAAGAGTGCGAGGTGCACGGTCGAGCGACCCGGCGCCGAGGGCCCTCAGCAGATGCATCCATCTCGCCCGCCCCCGGCCCGACCCGACCCGACCCGCTCACAGAAGGGTCATGCCCCGGACGGGCTCCACTTCCTCGAAGGGGAGCTCATGGCTGGTTCACGAAAATCGCGCCTTCTCCGCATCAGTTCCGTCTCCGTCCCGGTCCTCGCCCTCGCCGCCTTCGGGCTGCCGGCGACCCAGGCCGAGGCCCAGTCCGACACGCGCTCCAGCGCCCACCTCGTCGGCACGTCCACCGCATCCACCGGCGCGTTCACGCCGTCGGGCGGCAACGACGTGACCGACGAGGAGTTCGTGGGCGAGCCCGACGACGCCGACGCGAGCGGTCCCCCGGCCTTCCACGGCCAGATCACCGACCGCACCCTGTCGAGCGGGCACGGCGGCGGTGCCAAGATCTCGACGGGGAACGGTCCCAAGGCGAAGTCGAACCCGCAGCTGGGTTCATCCTTCGAGGGCCTGAACCTCTTCCAGCAGAGGTACGCCCGCGGCGGCAACCAGTTCACCGTCGAGCCCCCCGACCAGGCCCTCTGCGTCGGCAACGGCTACGTCCTCGAGGCCGTCAACGACGTGCTCAACGTCTACGACAAGAAGGGCGCCTCGGCCCTGCCGGACAACACCGCCACCAACGTCGTGTCCGGCTTCCCGACCGACGTCGGCCACGCCGTCGACCTCAACTCCTTCTACGGCTACGGCCCGGCGATCAACCGGGCGACCGGCGTGCGCGCCCAGAGCATCACCGACCCGGTGTGCCTCTTCGACGCCACGACGCAGCGCTTCTTCGTCGCTGTGCTGACCCTCGAGAGCCAGCCGAACGGCGTACTGACGCAGGTGAACCACCTCGACATCGCCGTCAGCCAGACGGCCAACCCGACCGGGTCGTGGAACATCTACAAGATCGACGTCACCAACGACGGCACCAACACCGGTGGCGTGAACGCCGGGCCGTTCCTCGGCGACTATCCGCACATCGGGGCGGACGCCAACGGGCTCTACCTGACGACCAACGCCTACCCGTGGAACCACAACGGCTTCGCCGGGGCCCAGATCTACGCCCTGCCCAAGGCGCAGCTCGCCGCGGGGACCGCAGACGTGAACGTCGTGCACCTCGACACGTCGGGCACCGTCAACCTGCCGAGCGACGCCGGCAACACGCAGCCCGGCTTCACCGTCTGGCCGGCCCAGTCGCCCGGTACGGGCTCGTTCGAGACCGCGGCCAACGGCACGGAGTACTTCATGAGCTCCACCGCCGCCGACGAGGCGACCCACCCGGTCGCCGGCACGGGCGGCAACTACGTGTCGAGCACCGTCGTGGTGTGGGCGCTGACGAACACGGCGTCGCTCAACTCAGCGAGTCCGGCCGTGTTGCTCAGCAACCAGGTGGTGCCCACGGAGACGTACGCGCTACCGCCCAAGGCGAAGCAGCCGGGCGCCGGGACGACCCCGACGACCGCTACGCCGCAAGGCCACTGCATCAACGACACGTCGACCCCCACCGTCGCCGGTGTGGGCTGCTGGCGGCTCCTCCTAGGCGCCGAGCCGGCACACGACGAGGTCATCTCGCGGCCGGACTCCAACGACACCCGCATGCAACAGGTGTCGTACGCCAACGGCAAGCTCTGGGGCGCTCTCGACACCGCGCTCAACCCCGGTGGTGGCGCCCAGCAGGCCGGCATCGCGTGGTTCGTGGCCAAGCCGTCTGTCTCCAGCCGCGGCGTGTCGGCCAAGCTGGCGCTGCAGGGCTACCTCGGCAGGGCCGGGGCGGACCTGACCTACCCGGCCATCGGCGTGACGCCGAGCGGTCGTGGCGTCATGGCGTTCAGCTACACCGACTCCACGACGTTCCCCAGCGCTGCCTATGCCGGGATCGACGCCCTCGCGGGCACCGGACCGATCTCGATCGCCGCGCAGGGCAAGGCGACTGACGACGGCTTCACCAGCTACAAGGCGCAGGTGGGCAACCCGCCACGCACCCGTTGGGGCGACTACAGCGCAGCAGCCGTCGACGGTGGCTCGGTGTGGATCGCCAGCGAGTACGTCGCGAGCGCCTGCGACTACACCACGTGGGGTGGGCGCTTCTTCGGGGCCACCACCGGTGACAACAAGCTCGGCACGTGTGCACCCTCGCCGGGGGCGGCAGGGTCGCGGACCTCGCTGGGCAACTGGTCGACGAGGGTCAGCCAGGTCACGCCGTAGTGGCATGAGGGGGAAGGGTGGCGGCGGCGCCGGGAAGGCGTCGCCGCCACCTCCATGTCCGGGCAACGTCGACGGCGGCGGTAGTGGCCTGCGGTGGGGAGTGCTCCCCATGCAGTCGGCGCGCGCCGGCAGCGCGCCTCGTCCAGTCTCGAGATGCAGGAACAGGCAACTCACGAAAGGGACATCGCATGCGCAGGAACCGACTGACCCATGTCATCGCCGCCGCAGCACTCGTACTCGGTGGGCTCGGCGTCGCCACCGCGACCGTCACCGCCTCGGCACCGACCGCCCGTGCCGACGAGTGCTACTCGTGGCCCCGCGCCCTCAGCTCCGGAACCTCCGGCAGCGACGTCACTCAGCTGCAGATCCGCGTCGCCGGCTGGGTGCCGCGCGGCCAGGTCATGGGCATCGACGGCTCCTTCGGGGCACAGACCAAGACCGCGGTGGCCAACTTCCAGAAGGCATACGGTCTCACCGCCGACGGCATCGCCGGCCCGGCGACCTTCTCGAAGATCTACGCACTCCAGGACCCGGACTGCTCGCCGCTCCACTTCACCTACGCCGAGGCCAGCTACAACTGCGGCCGGGGCTTCACGGGCACGGCGGCCACCAAGGAGAACATGAAGCGGGCCCTGTGGCGGGCCGAGGCGCTGCGCCACCAGCTCGGTGACCACCCGCTCAAGGTCACGTCGGGCTACCGCGACTCGACGTGCAACGCGTCCGTCGGTGGGGCGAGCAACAGCGTGCACCTGAGTGGCGGCGCCCTCGACCTCGTCCCGGGCGACAGCGCGACCTCGATCTGCAGCATCGCCAAGCAGGCCCGCTACGCCGGCTTCGGCGGCATCTTCGGACCCGGCTACCCGGCGCACGAGGACCACGCCCACGTCGACATCCGGACGAGCATCGCCTGGGACGCCGACGCGTGCGCGGGCTGGTGACGGTGAGCACCGCTCGCAGGGGGCTCGCGTCACTGCTCGCCGCTGCAGCGGTCGCCGTGCTCGGCGTCGTCGCGGCGCCGAGCGCCCTGGCCGCCTCGAACGACGAGATCGCCTTCGACTACTTCGTGGCAAAGGGCCTGACCGAACGCCAGTCCGCCGGCGTCGTCGGCAACCTCGTCCAGGAGTCGGGAAGCCCGGTCAACCCCTACGCCGACCAGCCGGGTGGCCCCGGCATGGGCATCGCCCAGTGGAGCGAGGGTGGGCGCTGGGACACCGACTCCCGCGACAACGTGGTCTGGTACGCCGGCCTCAGCGGGCGCTACCGCTACGCGCTCGCGGCCCAGCTCGACTTCACGTGGTACGAGCTGTCGACGTTCTCCTCCTACGGTCTCGCAGACCTCAGGTCGTCGACGTCGGTGAGCACGGCGACGACCGTCTTCATGCGGAAGTTCGAGCGGTGCGGCACGTGCGCGACGACCCAGCGCATCGCGTACGCCAACGACGTGCTGTCGAAGTACGGCAGCGGTGGTACGGGCGGCAGCACGACGGAGACGAAACTGCCGGTGTTGCGCAGCGGCAGCAGCGGGGCGGCCGTGCGCACGCTGCAGTACCTGCTCAGGGCGTCGGGCCGCAGCGTCTCCGCCGACGGGTCCTTCGGCCCCGCAACGGATTCCGCCGTGCGCAGCTACCAGTCTGCCCACGGGCTGTCCGTCGACGGCGTCGTCGGCAACACCACGTGGTACTCGCTGCTGCCCGTGCTGCGCCAGGGTGCGAGCGGCGAGGCCGTCAAGGGTCTGCAGCGCGAGCTCGTCGACGCCGGCTACGCGTTGACCGTGGACGGGTCGTTCGGCCCGGCGACGTCCTCGGCGGTGCGTGCCTACCAGACCAGGACCGGTCTGGTCGTCGACGGGGTCGTCGGCACCAACACGTGGGGCAGCCTCATCGACTGATCCGGCTCCCGTCGCCGACAGGCCCGGTGCCGCTCACGCGACGAGCAGCACCGGGCCCGTCGCTGCGTCCGAGGGGGTCGCGATGCTCGAGCCGACGCGCGAGGTGAGGTCGAGGACGCGACCACCGGTGCCCTCGGAGGTGAGGTCGCGCAGCTCGCGGTGGGCGGCGCCCACGAGACCGGTGATGCTGGAGCCCAGGGCGACGCAGACCGCCTCGAGCACCTCGGACGACGGCTCCTTGAGCCCCCGCTCCACCTCGGAGAGGTAGGCGACCGAGATGCCGGCGCGCGCGGCGACCTCGGCGAGGGTGCGTCCTTGGCGGCTGCGCAGGCCGCGCAGGAGGCGCCCGTAGACCTCGCGCAGCAGCGGCGTCCGGAGGGTGGTCTGGGGGCGCGGGGCGAGCTGGGTCATGACGGTCTCCGATCTCGGTACGTCCGTCCAGCGTCGCACGCGGGCGCCCGGATCGTGCTGACTGCGCAGACCCACGGCGTACGCCGTGGGCGAACTCCCCAAACATGTTGACGGCGTTTACTTCGTCGATGAGTCTTGTCGGTGGTGACGCCTAAAGTCGTCGCACGCCGCAACTCACACCTCGTCCCACAGGCACGACTCACCCGGGGAGCCCGCACATGACCATCACCACCGACGCGCGCGCCGTGCGCGACCGGTCCACAGGTCCGGCCATCGAGGCCGAGCACCTCGTCAAACGCTTCGGCGACATGACCGCCGTCGACGACGTCAGCTTCTCCGTGCCCCAGGGCACGGTCCTCGGTCTGCTCGGCCCCAACGGTGCCGGCAAGACCACCACCGTCCGCATGATGACGACCCTGAGCCGCCCGACGAGCGGCTCGGCCCGCGTCGCCGGCCACGACGTTGCCCGCGAACCCGAGCTGGTCCGCCGCAGCATGGGTCTCACCGGCCAGGCCGCCACGGTCGACGAGCTGCTCACCGGTCGCGAGAACCTCCGGATGATGGGCTCGCTCTACGGACTGCCGGGGGGTGAGGTGCGCAGTCTGTCCTCCGAGCTGCTCGAGCGCTTCTCGCTCACCGACGCCGGCAACAAGGTGGTCAAGGACTACAGCGGAGGCATGCGGCGCCGGCTCGACCTCGCAGTCAGCCTCATCGCCACGCCGCCCGTCCTCTTCCTCGACGAGCCGACCACGGGTCTCGACCCGCGCAGCCGCGTCGAGCTGTGGGACGTGCTGCGTGGCCTGGTGCGCGACGGCACGACGCTGCTCCTCACGACGCAGTACCTCGAGGAGGCCGACCAGCTGGCCGACCGCATCGTCGTGATCGACCACGGCCGCATCATCGCCCAGGGCACGCCGCTCGAGCTCAAGGACCAGTCGGGCAAGGCCGCCATCGTCCTGACCGTGTCGCACGCCGACCAGCTCGAGCCGGCCCGCGCTCTGCTCGCCGCCCACGTCCCCGAGGTCCACGTCGACGTGGCGGCCCGTCAGCTGACCGCCCCGGCAGACGGGCTGTCCGACATGACGCGCGTCGCGACGGTGTTCGAACGCAGCGAGATCGTCCTCGACGACCTGGGCCTGCAACGGCCCAGCCTCGACGACGTCTTCCTCAGCCTCACCGGCCACCGTGCCGAGCCGCCCTCCGGCGACGGCACACAGTCGTCCACCGAGACCAGCACGCAGATCGAGGAGCAGCGATGACCGACTCCGCCGTCAAGGACGCCACGCGGGTGGACCACGTCGAGCCCCACGACTTCCAGCCGCCGGGCTTCGTCCGCCAGGTCACGACGATGGTGTGGCGCAGCCTGAAGCACATCAAGCGTCAGCCCGAGATGCTCACCGACGTCACGATCCAGCCGGTCATGTTCGTGCTGCTCTTCGCCTTCGTCTTCGGAGGCTCGATCGTCATTCCCGGCTTCAACTACCGGGAGTGGCTGATGCCCGGGATCATGGCCCAGACCATGGCCTTCTCGGCGTTCATCGTGGCGATCGGCCTCAACATGGACCTCGGCAAGGGCATCATCGACCGGTTCCGCTCGCTCCCCATCTCGAGGGGCTCGGTCCTCGTCGGACGCAGCATCTACAGCATCATCCACTCGAGCATCGGCATCTTCGTCATGTCGCTCACGGGTCTCGCGATCGGCTGGCGCATCCACAACGGGGTCGGCCAGGCCCTGCTCGCCTTCGCGCTGCTGCTGCTCTTCGGTTTCGCCATGATCTGGGTCGGCATCCTCGTCGGCTCGTCGATGCGCTCGCCCGAGGCCGTCAACGGCCTGATGTTCACGACGATCTTCCCGATCACGTTCCTGGCCAACACCTTCGCCCCGACGGTGGGCATGGCCGGGTGGTTGCGGACCATCGCGGAATGGAACCCGATCAGCTCCCTGGTCCAGGCGATGCGTGAGCTCTGGGGCAACGGGCCCGAGGCGCTGCCCGACGCCGCCCCGCCGCTGCACCATCCGGTCCTGACGACGGTGATCTGGTCGGTCGCGATCACCGCCGTCGTCGCCCCGCTCGCGGTGCGCGCCTTCATCCGCCGCACGACCGACTGAGGGCAGGAGCGGCCTACCGCCAGTACCGCCGTCAGCTCAGCCGGCGGGCATGCAGCGGATGACGGTGACGTCGCCCTCGAGGCGCACGTCCCCGGCTCCGTACGGCAGGAGCAGCACGTCGCCCCGCTCCACCTCGGTGGTGCGGGGCGCGTCCGTTCCCGTCGTCAGGCGGCCACGGCCGTCGACCACCACGACGACGGCGAACGCCGCGTCGCCGTCGGCCGGGGCGTCCGGCGTCGCCTTCAGCACCTCGGCCCGGAAGAACTCCGCCGCCTGATCCGGCAGCGCGTGGCCCGCACCCCTGACGTCGACCCAGCGCCGCCGCAGTGAGGCGAGGCCCTCGGCGGTCAGGGGCCCACGGTCGACGCTCTCGAGGGCGCGCGGGACCGTGAGGCCCAGGAAGGCGTGCGCCTCCTCCAGCCCGAAGCGCCGGTGCTCGAGCATGACCGAGAGGTCGGTCGGCTCCTGCAGCTCGAGGACGAACACGCCCTCACCGATCGCATGGGGCTGGCCTCCGGGCACGAGCAGGGCATCGCCCGGCGACACCTCGATCCGGTTGAGCGCGGCGAGGAGACGATCGTCCTGGGCGTCCACGAGCTCGGCCAGCTCGTCAGGAGTCAGCTCCTCGCGGAAGCCCAGCCAGACGCACGCGCCCGGCTCTGCGTCGAGGACGATCCAGGCCTCCGTCTTGCCGTGGTCGCAGTCGAGGTGGGCCGCGGCGAAGGCACGGTCGGGGTGGGAGTGGACGGGCAGGCGCTCTCCGGCGTCGAGCAGCTTCGTCAGCAGCCCCGGCTCGATGCCGTGGCGGGTGACGTGCTCGTTACCCAGCCAGTGGTCGGGGTCGGCGGCGAGGGCGTCGGGCAGGGGCGTCCCGTCGGCGAGCACCGTGACCCCGTCTCCGCCCTCGGCGAAGAGGCGCGTCGTCGACGCGAGCCAGTCCTCGGGACGGTGGCCGTCGAAGGCGCCCGGCACCTCGAGGCCTCGGAAGGCGAGGATGCGCTCGCCGCCCCGGTAGAACCGGTGGGGCGTGTTGGTCGGCAGGCGCGTCGGGTCGGACACGGCGGTCTGGGACACGGTGCTGGTGCTCCTCGGTTCGGTCATCGGTTCGGGGTCCCGCGGCGGACGCCCGAGGCGCGGACGATGAGCCGCGTCGGCATGACGACGGTCTGGGCCTGCGACTCGTCGCCGAGCAGACGGGCGAAGAGCTGCTGGGCGGCCTTCTGTCCCATGGCCGCCGGGTCCTGGTGCACGACGGTGACCGGGGGGTCGATGAGGGCGGCGAGCTCGAAGTCGTCGTAGCCGACGAGCGACAAGGGCAGCCGCAGCTCGCGCAGGGCGAGCAGGGCGGCGAGGGTGATGCGGTTGTTGCCGGTGATGACCGCGGTGATCGGCTCCGGTCCGGTCGTCCACTGGCTCAGCGACTCGTGCACGGACGCCGGACTGTGTGGACCCATCGAGACGCGTGGGGTCGTGGGCAGTCCGAGGCTCTGCTGCGTCGCGACGAAGGCGTCGCGGCGCTGCCGCGCCGTCCAGAACGCCGGGTCGTCGCCGTAGAAGGCGATGTTGCGGTGGCCGTGCGCGACGAGGTGCTCGACAGCGCTGCGGATGCCGCCGTGGTTGTCACTGAGGATCGTGTCGCGCGGGGTGCCCCGGACGGGACGATCCATGTAGACGATCGGGGTGTGGCTCGCCTCGAGCACGGCGTCCGAGGACGCGCTCTCGTCGGCCGGGACGACGACGATGCCGTCGACGCGGCGGTTCACGAGCGCCTCGATGACGGCGCGCTCACGCGAGGGGGAGCCCTCCGCCGACGCGGTGATGAGCTGGTGTTGCCGGATGCGCGCCTCGCGCTCGACGGCCGCGCCGACCTGCGAGTAGAAGGGGTTGGCGAGGTCCTCGACGACGAGGGCGATCGTGAAGGTGCGGCCCTGCCGCATGAGACGGGCGCCGTCGTGGCGCCGGAAGCCGAGTCGCTCGATGACGGCCCGCACCCGCTCGGCCGTGTCAGGACGCACGCCCGGCTCGTGGTTGACCACGCGCGAGACGGTCTTGACCGAGACGTGCGCCTCGGCGGCGACGTCGGCCATGGTCGGGCGGGCGGCTGTCCGGTGGTCAGACAACGCTGTCATGCCCGCAGTCTCGTCACCGAGCGCTCCGATGGCAACGCCATGGCCTCGTCGAGCGCCATGCCGGTGACGTTCTGTCCGATCCGATGTCCTGACCGGACAAGATCGGTTCGGGCTGTTGACGCCCTTTGTCGGGTGCGGCGAGTCTCGGCCGGGTCGGAGGCCGCTCGGGGTCGCCGGCGCCGACCTCACATTCAGCACGGCTCAACGACGAGCACGGAGGAACCCATGCCCACGAGATCCGGGATCCACAGAGGCGTCATCGCCCTGGCAGTCCTGGCCACGTCGACCGCGGGTGCGGTCGCCGGACCCGCTTCAGCGAACGCAGCCGGCAGCCCTGCCGCGGCGCCGCTGTCAGCACCCACCGCCGTCGCAGGCGCGGGTGACTTCTCGACGTCGTTCGAGGCCGGTCAGCCGCAGCCGGAGCTCTCGACCGTCGAGGTCGGCACCGGCGGCCCGCGCCAACAGAACGTCTCCGGCACGGCGAGCGCGAACGGCAGCCTCCTCGGCTCGGTCGTCGGGGTCACCGCGAGCGCGGAGAACGCCCCGGGGGAGGTCGCGGCGAACCTCGCCGACGCGAACCCGGACAGCAAGTGGCTCGCCTTCGCATCGAGCGGCTGGGTGCGCTACCAGCTCGGGACCCCGGCCAAGGCCGTGCGCTACTCGCTGACGTCGGCCAACGACTCCCCGGAGCGGGACCCCAAGGACTTCACGCTCCAGGGGTCGGCGGACGGCACGACGTGGACCGACCTCGACCGCCGCACGGGCATCGACTTCTCGGGACGCTTCGTCACGCGCACGTTCGACGTCACGACGGCGGGGACGTACGCGTACTACCGGCTCAACGTCACGGCGGTCCACTCCGGCGGCACGGTCCAGCTCGCCGACTGGGACCTCTCCGACGGCAGCACTGGCTCCGGCCCGGCGACGCCGATGAAGACGGTCGTCGGCTCGGGTCCCATCTCGGGCTTCAACATCAAGCCGCTCGTCGGCTGGACCGGCGTCAAGGCGCTGCGCTACTCCGGTGGACACACCGCCGACGGCCGCGGATACGCGTGGAACCGGCTCTTCGACGTCGACCTGCCGGTCACGTCCCGGACCCAGCTGAGCTACAAGATCTTCCCCGACATGATCGCGGGCGATCTCGAGTACCCGTCCACCTATGCCGCCCTCGACGTCCGCTTCACGGACGGCACCTACCTGTCCGACCTCCGCACCGATGACCAGCACGGCGTCGCGGGCAGCCCGAGCGGCCAGGGCCAGGGCAAGATCCTCTACGCCAACCAGTGGAACGCCGTCTCGCTCGACGTCGGCGCGGTCGCCGCGGGCAAGACGATCGACCGCGTCCTCGTCGGTTACGACAACGTCGGAGGCGCGACGAAGGACACGCGGTTCGGTGGCTGGATCGACGACGTCGCGGTCCAGGCCGACCCGGCGGTCATCGACGGCTCGGACCTGACGAACTACGTCGACGTGCGACGCGGCACCAACGCCTCGGGCGGCTTCTCGCGTGGCAACAACCTGCCGATCAGCGCGGTGCCCAACGGCTTCACGTTCTTCACCCCGGTGACGAGCGCCAACTCGCAGTCGTGGGAGTACTACTACCAGTCGCAGAACAACGCGGCGAACCTCCCTGTCCTGCAAGGCCTTGCGGTCTCGCACGAACCGAGCCCGTGGATGGGTGACCGCAACCAGATGTCGGTCATGCCCTCCATCGCGGCAGGCACCCCGACGGGCAGTGCGTCCGGCCGCGGTCTCGCCTTCGACCACGCGACCGAGGTCGCCCACCCGGACTACTACAAGGTGGCCCTCGCCGGCGGCCTGACCGCCGAGACGGCCCCGGCCGACCACGGCGGCGTCTACCGGTTCACCTTCCCCGCCTCGGCGAGCAAGGGCAGCCTCGTCGTCGACACCATCGACGACAACGGCACCTTCACCGTCGACGCGGCCGACGGCACCATGACGGGCTGGGTCGACAACGGCAGCGGCCTGTCCGCCGGTCGCAGCCGGATGTTCGTCTACGGCACCTTCGACCGTCCCGCCTCCGCGGTGGGCACGTCCCCGGGTGGTCACGCGGGCACCCGCTACGCCTCCTTCGACACGAGCACGAACAAGCAGGTCGTCCTCAAGCTCTCGACGTCCTTCATCTCGCTCGCCCAGGCGAAGAAGAACCACGCCCTCGAGCTCGCGGCCCGCGACTTCGACGCGGTGCGTGCCGCGGCCAAGACGGCCTGGAACGCCCGCCTCGGCGTCGTCAACGTCAAGGGCGCCAACGACACCGAGCGGACGACGCTCTACTCGAACCTCTACCGGCTCAACCTCTACCCCAACAGCCAGTTCGAGAACACCGGCACGGCTGCGGCCCCGCGCTACCAGTACGCGAGCCCCGTTGCGGCCAAGAGTGGTTCGGCCACGGCGACAACGACGAACGCCGCCGTCAAGGACGGCAAGGTCTACGTCAACAACGGCTTCTGGGACACCTACCGCACCGTGTGGCCGGCGTACAGCCTGCTCTACCCGGAGGTGGCGGCCGAGATCGCCGACGGCTTCGTGCAGCAGTACCGCGACGGCGGCTGGGTCGCACGGTGGAGCTCGCCGGGCTACGCCGACCTCATGACCGGCACGAGCTCGGACGTGGCCTTCGCCGACGCGTACGCCAAGGGGGTCAAGCTGCCCGACCCGCTCGCGGCGTACGACGCCGCCCTCAAGAACGCGACGGTCCTGCCGACGTCGAGCGCGGTCGGTCGCAAGGGTCTCGACACGTCCACCTTCCTCGGTTACACGAGCACCGACACGGGCGAGAGCGTCTCGTGGGGTCTCGAGGGCCTCGTCAACGACTTCGGCATCGGCACCATGGCGGCCAAGCTCGCCAAGGACCCGGCCACGCCGACGTCGCGCCGCGCGCAGCTCGCCGAGGAGTCCACGTACTTCCTCGAGCGGGCGACGCACTACGGCAACCTCTTCAACCCGAAGGTCGGCTTCTTCCAGGGTCGTGCCTCCGACGGCACCTTCCCGACGAACTTCGACCCGGAGGACTGGGGCGGCGACTACACCGAGACGAACGCCTGGAACTTCGCCTTCCACGCTCCGTTCGACGGCAACGGCCTCGCCAACCTCTACGGCGGCCGGGACGCGCTCGCGAAGAAGCTCGACACCTTCTTCTCGACGCCCGAGACGGCGACGGAGCCCGGCGGCTACGGCGGCGTCATCCACGAGATGCTCGAGGCCCGAGACGTCCGCATGGGCCAGCTCGGCCAGAGCAACCAGGTGAGCCACCACATCGCCTACATGTACGACTGGACCGGTCAGCAGTGGAAGACGGCCGAGAAGGTCCGAGAGATCATGCGTCGCCTCTACGTCGGCGGCGAGATCGGCCAGGGTTACCCCGGCGACGAGGACAACGGCGAGATGTCGGCGTGGTACGTCCTGTCCTCACTCGGCATCTACCCGCTGCAGGTCGGCTCGGCCAACTGGGCCATCGGCTCGCCGAAGTTCGACCAGGTGACGGTCAAGCGCACGCAGGGCGACCTCGTCGTCAACGCGCCCGGCAACTCCGAGCACAACATCTACGTGCAGGGCGTCACCGTCGACGGCAAGAAGCACAAGAGCGTCTCGATCAGCCAGGACGAGCTCACCGGCCCGACCACGGTCGACTTCGCGATGGGCGCCAAGCCGTCCGACTTCGGCGCGCGCGCCCAGGACGCCCCGCCGTCGCTGACGCAGGGCACCGAGGCGCCGACGCCGCTCAAGGACGCGACCGGTCCCGGTCGTGGCGCCGCGACGGCGACCGACCTCGCGTCGGGCGCCGACGCCAAGGCCCTCTTCGACAACACGTCGCGCACCGGGGTGTCCTTCACCTCGGGCACGCCGTCGGTGACCTTCGCCCTCTCGGGCGTCGGCCAGCGGGCCACGTGGTACACCCTCACCTCCGGACCGAAGGCCGGCGACCCGTCGGCCTGGCGTCTCGAGGGGAGCAAGGACGACGGCAAGACGTGGCAGACGCTCGACACGCGCACGGGGCAGGTCTTCCCGTGGCGGGTGCAGACGCGTCCGTTCGAGATCGCGCACGCCGGCACGTTCACGACCTACCGGCTCGTCGTCACGGCGACGGTGGGTGGGGATGCCGCGAACCTGTCCGAGCTCGAGCTGCTCACCGACGGCTCCAAGGCCCAGAACACCGGGCTCAAGGTCGCGGCGGCCGAGCCGTTCGAGGTCGCGGAGGACACCGTCTGGTCGGGCACCGTCGCCACCTTCTCGGGTGGGGTCGGCCAGGGCACCGACCCCTCCGCCACGGCCACGGCGACGATCGCATGGGGTGACGGCACGAGCTCGGCGGGCACCATCGAGCCCGGTGACCTCGGCTCGTACACCGTCCGCGGCACCCACACGTGGGCCAAGCCCGGTCCGTACCAGCCCACGGTCACCGTCACGACGGCGCACGACAGCGGCTCCGCGCTCGGCGCCGTCACCGTGCACCAGGCGTCCACGCCGGCGTATGCCGCCGGCTTCGACTCCGTGTGCTTCGGCAACGTCGGTGACGTCGTCCACTGCGACGGCAAGGACGCGGGCCTGTCCCGTGAGGCCCTGGCTGCCGCGGGCGGTGTGCCCGGCAAGCTGCTCACCGTGCCCGGGACCGACCTGCGCTACTCGATGCCGGGGATCCCGGTCGGCGAGAAGGACAACGCGACGGGTGCTGGTCAGACCCTGCCCGTGACGCTGGCCCCGGGGGCGACGAAGCTGTCGCTCATCGGCACGGGCACGCAGCGCAACCAGGACACGACCGCCACGGTGCGCTTCACGGACGGCTCGACGACGAGCTACCCGGTGCAGTACGGCGACTGGTGCGGCTCGGCCCAGTTCGGCAACACGGTCGCGCTCGAGATGGCCTACCGGCTCAACGGGACGGGAACGGACGGCTGCCGCGCCAAGCTGTTCGCCACGGCTCCGCTCGCGGTGCCCGCCGGCAAGACGGTCGCGTCGGTGACGCTGCCGACGCAGACCGGTGACCCGACGACGGCCGGGCGGATCCACGTCTTCGCCGTCGCCGACAACGGCTCGGCCCTCACCGTCGCTGCCGCCGCCGACGCCACGGCGGCGACCGGCGCCGGCACCGACGTCACGCTCGGCACCGCGTCGGGCGGTGTCCCCGCGGACACCGGCTACACGGCTCGCGTCCAGTGGGGCGACGGCACCGTGACCGAGGACGCGACGGTGACGACGGCGGCCGACGGCACGGCCACCGTCACGGGCGGCCACACGTGGGCCGCCGCCGGCACCTACACGGTGCGGGTCCTCGTCTCTGACTCCCGCTCCGACGTCCTGAGCTCGCTCAGGGTCACGGTCGGCTAGCCCGAGGGGCGCACCGCACAGCAGAGCGGCGCGGGGAACACGCCTCCCCGCGCCGCTCTGCTGCGTCCTCATTCGAGGTTGTGGTCGAAGTCCATCCGGTGGGTGCCGTCGGCGTCCACCGTGAGGCGCACCGAGCCCTCGATGCCGACGAGCTCCTCGGTCCCGCTCCCGGGGACGATGAGGCCGTACTCGTGGGCACGGTCGGTGCCGCTCGTCGAGGCGGCGTGGACGAAGTTGAAGGCACCGCGGCGCCCCGCCACGCTGCCTTCGAAGGACTCCAGGGCGACGTAGGTGCCGACGCCGGAGGTCTGGTCGAAGGCCGACGTGAACTGCGTGACGCTGCGGCCCTCGACGTCACCGGCGTACGTCTTGCGCATCCGCAGGTGCCCGGTGGGCAGGGCCGTCGTCACGTCCGGGACGTAGTCGGTGACGCCGACGTCGGACGTCGTGAAGGTGGAGGTGCTCAGCATGAGCAAGACGCTAGCGACCCGAATGCCCTTGGGGCTAGAACGTTTCCGACGTGTCAGAGCGCGCGCATCCGGTTGTTGCGCGGCAGGTGCTCCACCTCGGCGAGACCGAGCTCCTCGAGCAGGGGCGGCAGGTACATCCCGACGCGCCCGCGGTAGCCCTTGCGCAGGCCGTACCAGCCACCGACCGGGTTGTCCTCCGACCGGCCCCACGCCTCCACGGTCCCCTCCTGGGTCGGCTTCTGCTCGTCGGCCGCCCCGAGCGGGACCCAGCCACCCTGCTTCCGGAGCCAGGCGTGGAGGTCGTCGACGACCCGGGCGTCGTAGGTCAGCCGCGTCGAGCCCACCTGGCAGACGAGCTGCGGCGGCTCGGCCGCGTCGTCGCGGTGCATCGTGTACTCGGAGGTGCCCGGCGGGGTGCGCAGGACCCAGGGGTCGTCGGTGCTTCCGGTCCCGCTCACGGTGTCCTCCTGGCTCTCGACGTCGCCGCCCCACCTTTCTACTCCCGCATCGTCAGGACGGCGTCAAGATCGCGTCAGGATGCAGGCGAAATGGCGAGGTGTCCCTGCCGGCGGGTGTTGCGTGGAGTCATGACCACTGACTGGCTCGCCGAGCACCGCTCCTCGACGCGATGGGGCGCCCTGCTCCTGCCGATCGTCGTGGGTGCCGCCCTCGGCCTGCTCCGCGACGGGATGAACCAGAGCACCGCCGCCATGGTGCTCGTCCTCACGGTCGTCGCGGCCGCCGCCACGGGGGACCGGGTTGCCGGTGTCGCCGCGGCGCTCGCGGCCGCCGGTGCCTTCGACTTCTTCCTCACCGAGCCGTTCTACTCGCTCTCGATCCACCACCGGGACGACCTCGAGCTCGCGCTGGCGCTCGTCGTCGTGGGTCTCGCCGTCACCGAGATCGCGCTCTGGGGCCGTCGCCAGCAGGCCGCCGCCCAGCGCCGGGACGGCTACATCTCCGGCCTGACCCAGCTGCTCGACCTGCCGCCCGACACGACGGAGCAGGCCCGGTCGACGGCCATCGCGACCGCGATCACCACGGTGCTCGGCGCCGACCGGTGCACGTGGGACGCCGGCCGCCCGCGCTGGAACGACGCCGTCATCGGGGCTGACGGCCAGGTGACGACGGGAGGACGACGGCTCCCTGTCGAGCGCGCCGGGCTGCCCACCGACGGCTACACGGCGGTCGTCGTCCGTCGCGGCACCGACGTCGTCGGTCACTTCCGCGTGACCGCGTCGACCCACGTCGTGCGGCCCACCTCGGAGCAGCTGAGGGTGGCCGTGCTCCTCGCGGACCGGATGGCGAACGCACGAGCGCCGCGGCCCGCCACCGAGGAGGGGATGGCGGGACACGGCGCAGGCGTGCGGGCGCGAGGAGCCGGCATCGTCGGCGACCCCTTCGCAACCCCTGAGTAACCTAGGGGCCCGCGCGCGCCCGTGGGGTAAAGGAATGGTCAGGAAATCCTGAGACGCGGCTGGGAACGACGGAATCAGTCGACCTGAGACCTCAGCCAGGCGATATCGGCCGTCTGACCCTCGAGTCCGCCGGGTGTTTCGCACACGACGGGCGCCCCTGCCGCGCGGATGACGCCCGCGAGAGCCTCGCCCGCGATGTGCCCGGAGCCGAAGTTCGTGTGCCGGTCGGCGCCCGAGTCGAACTCGTCGCGCGAGTCGTTGGCGTGGACGAGGTCGATGCGTCCGGTGATGGCGCGCACCTCGTCGACGACGGTGCCGAGGTCGTTGCCGCCGGCATGGGCGTGGCACGTGTCGAGGCAGAAGCCGACCTGGTCGCTCCCGGACGCCGAGCCGATGGCGTCCCAGAGGCGGGCGATGGCCTCGAGCCGGCGGGCCATGGCGTTGTCGCCGCCCGCGGTGTTCTCGATGAGCAGCGGCACCGGCAGGTCGAGGACGTCGACGCACTTGCGCCAGTTGTCGAAGCCGGTGGCGGTGTCCTCGTCGGCGCCGAGATGGCCACCGTGCACGATGACGCCCTTGGCGCCGATCTCGGCCGCGGCGGTCAGGTGCTGCTGGAGCAGCTTGCGGCCGGGGATGCGGATGCGGTTGTTGAGGCTCGCGACGTTGATCGGGTACGGCGCATGGACGTAGAGGTCGATGCCCGCGTCCTCGGCGTCGGCCTTGAGCGCTGCCGCGCCACCCGCATACCGGATCACGGGGCCCTTGTAGCTCTGCGGGTCGCCGAGGAAGAGCTGCGAGAGCGACGCCCCGCGCGCCTTCGCCTCCGCGATGGGGTCCTCCTGGTCGACGTGCGCACCGATGTGTAGGGCCATGTCGCCAGCGTAGGCCGCCCGGCCGACACCGATGTCCCGTGGCGGTGTCGAGACGGCGTGGGCCCGTTCGACGTGAGGGCATGACGACGACTTCGCAGCCCCAGACCCTGTCCACCTCGCGGCCGACCCGCCGGCAGTGGGTCGCCCTCGGCGTCCTGGCCCTGACGGCCCTGCTCCTCTCGCTCGACGTCAGCGTCCTCTACCTCGCGCTGCCCGAGCTGTCCGCCGACCTCGGCGCCAGCACGACCGAGCAGCTGTGGATCCTCGACATCTACTCCTTCGTCCTCGCCGGCTTCCTCGTGACGATGGGCGCGGTCGGTGACCGCATCGGCCGCAAGCGCCTCCTGCTCATCGGCGCGGTGGCCTTCGGCGTCGCGAGCGCGGCCGCCGCCTTTGCCTCGAGTCCCGGTCAGCTGATCTTCTGGCGCGCGCTGCTCGGCATCGCGGGCGCCACGCTCATGCCGTCGACGATGGGCCTGATCCGGACGATCTTCACCGACGAGAAGGCGATGATGACGGCGATCGGTGTCTGGTACTCGTGCTTCATGGGTGGCATGGCCGTCGGCCCGCTCGTCGGCGGCGTCCTGCTCCAGCACTTCTGGTGGGGCTCGGCGTTCCTGCTCGGCGTCCCGTTCATGGTGCTGCTCGTCGTCGTCGGCCGCCGCGTGCTGCCGGAGTCCGACCGGCACGCCGGTGCCCCGGTCGACGTGGCCTCCTCGGTCCTGTCGCTGGCCGCGATCCTGCCGGTCATCTACGGCTTCAAGGAGATGGCCCGCGGCGGTGACACGACGACGGCCCTCCTGACGATGTCGGCCGGCGCCGCTCTCGGCCTCGTCTTCGTCCGCCGTCAGCGGCGCATCGCCAACCCGCTCGTCGACCTCACGCTCTTCCGCAGCCGTGGCTTCTCGGCAGCGCTCGCGGTGATGCTCGTGGGCGGTGTGGTCATGGCGGGTGTGTCGTTCCTCTGCTCGCAGTGGCTGCAGCTCGTCGCGGGCCTCGACCCTATGGGCGCGGGCGTGTGGATGCTCCCGGCCAACATCGCCCTGCTCGTCGGTGCGTCCTCGTCGGCGCGGATCGCCCAGCGGCTCGGCACGGCGCGCACCATGGCCACCGGCCTGCTCGTCTGCGCCGCCGGACTCGCGCTCTACACCCAGGTCGGGCCGGCCCAGGGCCTCGGCCTGCTCGTCCTCGGGATGTGCCTGACCTCCTTCGGGATCATGCTCCCGTCCACCCTGACGATGGGCGTCATGATGCAGTCAGCCCCGCCGGAGCGGGCCGGGTCGGTCGCCTCGATGTCCGAGACGTCGGGTGAGTTCGGGATCGCCGTCGGCATCGCCGGGCTGGGATCGCTCGCGACGTTCGTCTACCGCGACCAGCTGGCGCCGTATGCCGCCACGCACGTCGGCAGCGCCACCACCACCGCGCTCGACTCCCTCGCCGGCGCGGTCCGGACCGCGACGACCCTGCCGGCCGATGCCGCGCACGAGCTCGTCACCGCGGCCCAGGACGCCTTCACGTCCAGCCTCGCCGTCGTGGCCTGCGTGGGCGCCGCACTCTTCGTGGCCTGCGCGGTCATCGCCCTGCGGGTGCTGCGCTCGCGCTGACAGCCCGTTGCATAACCTCGCCTTATGTCGTGCATAATGCTTGGATGAGTTCCTCGCGCTTCCCCGCCGTCGTCGACGAGATCACGGTCCGGCTCATCGCCGCCGTCGTGCTCGTGATCGGCGTCGTCGCCCTCGCGACCCAGCAGTGGTGGCTCTATGCCGTCCTCGCTGTGGACTTCAGCCTGCGGGCCGCGCTCGGACCCCGGGTCAGTCCGATCGCCCGGCTCGTGCAGCGGTGGATCCGACCCGCCGTCCCAGCGGCGAAGCGACCGACAGCAGGGCCGCCGAAGCGGTTCGCGGCGGCCATCGGCGCGGTCATGACGGTCGCCGCGACCGCGCTCTGGATCATCTCTCTCGTCACCGGGTCCACCGGCGTCATCGTCGCCGTCGTCGTCATCGGCGCCGTCATGGTGCTCTTCCCGGCGCTCGAGTCGATCCTCGGCATCTGCGTCGGCTGCATCCTCTTCTCGGGCCTCATGCGCCTCGGCGTCATCCCCGAGGAGGTCTGCCTCGAGTGCGCCGACATCACGAAGCGTCGCGCGCGCCTCGTCGCCGAGCGTGCAGGCCAGCCGACGGCCTGACCGTCAGCCGGCGGCGGCCCGGAGCCTGTCGAGCAGCGGCCCGGCAGCCTCGTCGAGGAAGCGCGCCTGCGCGTCCCCACCGATCTGGACCAGCGCGATGTCGGTGAAGCCCGCCTCCCAGTAGGGGCGCACGGCCTCGACGATCGCGTCCAGGTCGGGACCGCACGGGATCGAGTCGGCGACGTCCTCAGGGCGCACGAACTGCGTGGCCCCGGCGAAGCCGGCGGGGGTGGGCAGGTCGGCGTTGACCGACCAGCCGCCGCCGAACCAGCGGAACTGGTCGTAGGCCCGGGCCACCGCCGCGTCGCGGTCGGGGTCCCAGCTGATCGGGATCTGGCCGATGGCGCGGGCGCCGGAGCCGATGCGCTCGGCGCCGTCGGTGCGGTTCCACGACGCGACGAGCTCGGCCTCCGGCTGCACCGCGATCATGTGGTCGGCGAGCGGAGCGAGCCGCTCGATCGACGCGTCGCCGCTGACGGCCACGGCCACGGGGACCAGGATGTCCGGCAGGTCCCAGATGCGCGCCGAGTCGACGTCGAAGTACTCGCCGTGGTGGGTCACGAGCTCGCCCGAGTGCAGCTCGCGGATGATCTCGATGGCCTCGACGAGCATCTCCTGTCGGGTCACGACGCCGGGCCAGCCCTCGCCGACGACGTGCTCGTTGAGGCTCTCGCCGCTGCCGAGGCCCAGGGTGAAGCGGCCGTCGGAGAGCAGCTGCATCGTCGCCGACTTCTGGGCGACGACGGCGGGGTGGTAGCGCATCGTCGGACACGTCACGTAGGTCATGAGCTCGAGTCGCTCGGTGGCCTGCGCCACGGCGCCGAGCACCGACCACGCGTACGGAGCGTGCCCCTGCTCCGTGAGCCACGGGGAGTAGTGGTCGCTCGAGACGGCGAGGTCGAAGCCGACCTCCTCGGCGCGCACGGCCCAGCGGACGAGGTCCTTGGGGCCGCTCTGCTCGGTCATCAGGGTGTATCCGAAGTTCGTCACGCCGAAGACCTACCCATTTCTCGGGAACTGCCTGTACAGGGTCTGTCCACAGTTGTGGACGAGGCTGTGGATCGTGGCGGTCCCGTCAGGACGGGCGGTGCTTCCCGAGGAAGGTGCGGATCGCCTCGCGCGGCCGGTCGCGCAGCTCGGTGCCGTGCGTGAACGCAGCGACGTCGTAGTCGAGCTCGCCGAGCAGGTGCGCGGTCTGCTGGGTCATGCGGAAGTCGGTGCAGAAGGCCTTGACGGGCCAGCGCAGGCCCATGACGTTGAAGATCGCGTCGCCCGTGATGAGGGTGCGCGACTCCTCGTGGAGGAGCGAGACGTGTCCGGGGGAGTGACCGGGTGTGTGCACGACCCGGAGGCCGCCGGCGATGGGGAGCACCTCACCGTCGGTCATCTCGCGCTCGACGGTGAGCGGCTCGAAGTCTCGGCCGGGCCGCGAGAAACGGTCGAAGAGGCGGCCGAGCAGGAAGCGGCGGTCGCGCGGCGGCGAGGACCCTTCGACGGCGTAGGCCGCGTCGTCGTGGTGGATCGTGAAGCCGCGTCCCGTCTCGCGTGCCACGTGCGCCGCCCCGCCCGCGTGGTCGGGGTGGGCGTGCGTCAGCAGCAGCCGGGTCACGTCGGCCGGGGCCGCGCCGATCGCGCCCAGGGCTGCCATGACCTTGGGCCCCGAGCTCGACAGACCCATGTCGACGAGGGTCACCTGGCCGTCGTCGTCGCGCAGGATGAAACCGTTGACGAAGTCGCGCACGAGCGGGATGCGCCAGACGTTCGGCGCGAGCGGAACCACGAGCTCCTTGGACATGTGCCGACCCTAACCGCGACGGGTGCCCGGCGCTCGCGCTGTCGAAGGTCCGGTGAGACGTGACGGTCAGGCGGGTAGGAGCCGAGGGTGGCGGTCGACGCCACCCAGAGCAAAAGGAGGGCCAGATGGCCAAGCGAGTCGCATTCCTCGTCGCGGGCGAGGGCATCGAGCAGGTCGAGCTGACCGAGCCGTGGAAGGCGGTCACCGACGCCGGGCACGAGGCGGTCGTCGTCAGCCCCGAGGCCGGCGAGGTGCAGATGTTCAACCACCTCGACAAGGGGGACACCAAGCCCGTCGACGTCACGGTCGCCGACGCCACGGCCGAGGACTTCGACGCTCTCGTGCTGCCCGGTGGCGTCGCCAACCCGGACAACCTGCGCACGCACGCCGACGCCGTGGCGCTCGTGCGTGACTTCGTCGCGTCCGGCCGGCCCGTGGCCGCGATCTGCCACGCTCCGTGGACCCTCATCGAGGCCGACGTCGTCAAGGGCCGCCGCCTCACGTCGTGGCCGAGCCTGCAGACCGACATCCGCAACGCAGGGGGAGAGTGGACGGACGAGTCGCTCGTCGTCGACGGCAACCTCATCACGAGCCGCAACCCCGATGACCTTCCCGACTTCTGTGGCGCCGTCGTCGAGGCGCTCGAGCACGGCTCGGCAGCCGCCACGGCGGCACCCTCCGCGTGAGGCCTCAGCCGAACCCGTGCCGGGCCAGCGGGTGGAGCAGCTCGCGTTCCTCGTAGGCGAGGTGTGACAGGAGCGTGTCGGTGAGCAGGTCGAGGGCGCGCTGGATCTCGTCCAGCGCGTCCTGGCCGGCCCGGCCGTAGGACTCGGTCCCGACGAGCCCGACGAGGGCGTCGTCGACCTGCTCGAGGACGTCGGCGATGACGTGGTGCTCCTCCTCGAGGCGGTCGATGACCGGGCCCAGGTCGGGCTCTGCCCTGCGCAGGTGCACGAAGATGCTGCGGTCCTCGAGGGTGTGGTGCCCGGTGACGAGGCGGCAGTACGTCTCGCAGTAGGCGCCGAGCGTCCAGTTGTTCTGCCGCATCGCCATCGTGTTGATGATCGACCGCGCGGCCCCGGTAGACATCGCGCCGCGGCGCACCTGGCCGACGATGTCGCGCAGCTGGGCCAGCTCGCCGCGCAGGTGGTCGTGCACGTCGACGAGGTGCTGCGGGACGGCCTGCTCGGCGGCGGAGTAGGCCGCGTGCTCGGGCTGGGCGGTCACGGGACGGTCGTCCTCCTGCCAGGGGAGTGTCGGGCTGAGTCGGACCCCGTCGTCCGGTGTCGCACGGACGGCGAGTGGGGCGCCGTCGGCCGGGGCCGCCGAGGTCGGCAGGCTGGCTGGGGGCGCCGCACCGACGTCATCGGCCCCGCGGGCGCGGCGGGCGCGTTCAGCGTCGACGAGGTCACGCACGGCTGGGGCGACCTCTGCGGCATACCTCCTCACGACGTCCGGGTCGTCGGTGCCGAGGACGAACGTGCTCATCCCGTCGGTCAGGGCGACCGTGGCCAGCTGCTCGGCCCAGTCGTCGGCCGTGCCCCGGAGGAAGCCTCCGCCCGTGCCGAACGAGCCGAAGACGTTGTACATCCGGCGGATCGCCTGCGGGCCGCGACCGGCCCGGTCGGCGGCCTCGTCGATGACGGCGTTCATCCCCGGGAGGGCCTCGGGGTCGGCGTGGCCCAGGCTCGGCAGCCATCCGTCGGCGAGGCGGGCCGTGACCCGCAGCATGCGCGGCTTGTAGGCGCCGAGCCAGATCTCGACGGGGTGCACCGGGAAGGGGCCGGCGTGCATCCCCGTCACCGAGTAGTGCTCGCCAGGAACGGTGACCGACCGCGCGCCCGGCTGGTCGGGGTCCTGGCCCCAGACGCGGCGGATGATCCGGATCGCCTCGACGAGAGCGTCGACGGCCTCCCCGGGTGTGCGGCGCTCGCCGCCGGCCGCGACGATCGCGTCCCAGAAGGCACCGGTGCCGAGACCGAGCTCGGCACGGCCGCCGCTGATGAGGTCGAGGGTCGCGATGTGCTTGGCGAGCCCGACCGGAGGCCGGAGCGGCAGGTTGGCGACGTTGGCCGCGACCCGGATCGAGCTCGTGCGCGCTGCGACGGCCGTGAGCAGGGTGGACGTGTCGAGGTGCTTGGCGTTGTAGGGGTGGTCCTGCACCATGAAGACGTCGAGGCCCACGACGTCGGCGAGCTGCGCCAGCTCGAGCGTCTCGTGCACCCGGGACGCCTCAGGGCTCGCGAACACCCCGAACTGGAGGTCGTGCAGGTAGTCCATGCGGTCAGGGTGGCATACGCTCCGGGCCATGAACGGGGACGACGCCGCCGTCGAGGCGCTGCAGGCGCTGATCCGCATCCCGACGGTCTCCGACTGGGACCCGGCGCGCGAGGACCGAGCCGTGTTCGAGGCGCTCCTCGCCGAGCTGCGCGAGCGCTTCCCGCGGCTGCACGCCGAGTGCGAGGTCGACCGGATCTGCGGCGACGCTCTGCTCGTGCGCTGGCCGGGCCGTACGCGGGAGCCGCCCGTCGTGCTCATGGCGCACCTCGACGTCGTCCCCGTCGACGACGCGTCGGTATGGACGCACCCGCCGTTCGCGGCGGAGCTTGCCGACGGGCACGTCTGGGGGCGTGGGGCGCTCGACTGCAAGGGGTCGCTCGTCGCGACGTGCCAGGCGGTCGAGGACCTGATCGCCGAGGGTGTCACGCCGGGCCGGGACGTGTGGCTCTCGTTCGGCTGCAACGAGGAGGTGTCGGGGCGCGCCGCCAAGGACGCCGTCGCGATCCTGCGCGAGCGAGGTGTCGAGCCGTGGTTCGTCATCGACGAGGGCGGCGCCGTCGTGCAGGGCGCCCTCCCGGGGGTCGACGCACCCATGGCCGTCATCGGCGTCTCCGAGAAGGGCACGGTCGACGTCGACCTCACCGCGCGGGGCGACGGCGGCCATGCCTCCGCGCCGCGCCGGATGGGCGCGACGAGCCGGCTCGCCCGCGCGATCCTGCGACTCGAGCGGAAGCCCTTCCCGAGCCACCTTCCCGACGCCACCGTCGACATGCTCGAGCGCGCGGGCGCCCATGCGCGTATGCCGTATGCCGCGGTCTTCGGTCGTGCGCGCCTGCTGCGGCCCGTGCTCTCCCGGGTCCTCCCGCGGCTGGGGCACGAGACCGCGGCGCTGACCCGGACGACCGTCGCCGTGACCCAGCTCTCCGGGTCGCCGGGCGCCAACGTCATCGCCGCGACCGCGCGCGCCCACGTCAACATGCGGGTCATGGTGGGAGAGACGGTCGACGGCGCCATCGAGCGGATCCGCCGCACGGTCAAGGACCCCCACGTCGAGGTGACGCTGGTCAGCGGTGACGAGCCCAGCCCGGTGTCGCCGACGGACGACACGGCATACGCCCTCCTCGAGTCGACGGTGGGGGAGGTGTTCCCCGGGACGGTCGTGGTGCCGTACGTCATGCTCGCGGCCACGGACTCACGTCACTTCCACCGCGTCTGGCCGCGGGTCTACCGCTTCACGCCGTTCCGGATGACCGAGGCGCAGCGCTCCTCGATCCACGGCGTCGACGAGCGCATCGGCGTCGCTGACCTTCTTGACGGCGTCGCGTGGTACCGCCGCCTGATCGAACAGCTCTAGTCGAGTCAGCCTGAGAGAGAACGAGATCCGCATGTCAGACAGCACGGCCGTCTCCGACGCCGCCCGGGCCGTGGCCCGCAGCCCGATCACCAAGGTCGTCGGTTTCCTCATATGCGTCGAGCTCGCGAGCGGCGTGCTGCAGGGCTACTACACCCCGATCTTCACCGACATCGCGCGGCACCTGTCGATCAAGGACGCCGACGTCAACTGGTTCGAGGCCGCCCAGCTCATCGTGTCGGCGCTCGTCGTGCCGCTCCTCGCGCGGCTCGGAGACCTCATCGGGCACCGCAAGGTATTGCTGCTCTCGACGGTCGTCACGGCGGTGGCCTCGTGGGGCGTCGCCTTCGCGCCGACCTTCGGGCTCTTTCTCGTGGCGTGGGCGATCCAGGGGTTCTACGTCGTGTGGCTCCCGATGGAGGTCGCGATCATCCACCGCCGCACCGGCGGCTCCGAGCGGCGCGTGCGCGGCGCTGCGGGACTGCTCGTGGCCGGGCTCGAGCTCGGGGTCATCGCCGGCGCCCTGACGAGCGGTGCGCTCGCCGAGTCCCTCGGCATGACCGCCCTGCTCGCGCTGCCGGCCGTCATCGTGACCCTGGCGCTCGTCGCGATCTGGTTCGGTGTCGAGGAGTCTCCCGTGCTCGCCCACGGCACCGTCGACTGGCGTGGCTTCTGGCTCATCACCCTTGCGCTCGGCCTCGTCATGGGTGGCCTCGTGATGTTGCGCGTCCTCGGGACGGGAAGCCCGTGGCCGTGGGTGCTCGTCCTGCTCGGCGTTGCCGCCTTCGTGCCGTTCGCGCGGGTCGAGCTCGCCCATCCGGAGCCGCTGGTCGACCTGCGCATCCTCGGGGCGCGTGGCCAGTGGCCCGTCCAGGCGACGGCGTTCCTCTTCGGCGTCTCGGTGCTGGGCGCCCAGATCCCGCTGTCGACCTTCGCCCGCACCGACCCGGCCGTCACCGGCTACGGTCTCGGGGCCTCGGCGGGCACGGTGTCGATCATCATCGGCGGCTACGTCCTGTCGCTCGCGGTCGGGGCCCTGCTGCTCCACCTGCTCGCGCACCGGACGGGGACGCGGGTGGCCATGGTCGTGGCGGCGGTCCTCGTCGCCGTCGGCTACCTGCTCTTCCTGCCCTTCCACGACACCCTCGCCCAGACGATGACGAACATGGTCATCGCCGGCCTCGGGTCCGGGGCTCTCGTCGCGGGCCTGCCGACAGCGGCCGCCGCGCAGGCGCCGCCGACCCACACGGGCCTGTCGACGGGAATGACGAACACGACGAAGACCATCGGAGGCGC
Source organism: Terrabacter sp. Ter38 (assembly GCF_024519435.1). Lineage (GTDB taxonomy): Bacteria > Actinomycetota > Actinomycetes > Actinomycetales > Dermatophilaceae > Terrabacter. The sequence goes on along the minus strand of NZ_JALJRZ010000011.1, from coordinate 64,603 downwards.
GTTCGCCTCGAGCGTCTTCGCCATCGCGCTCGCCTCGACGGGCACGGTGGACGCGGAGGCGACGGCTCACGCGTCCCTCTCGGGCTACCTCGCGGTATGGACGATCTGCGGGGTCACGGCCCTCGTCGCCGCCGTCTTCCTCGCGGTCGTGCGACCGGTCAGCGACCGGTCCGCTGTCGCTGTGCCCGGCTGAGCACGTCGCCGGCCACCTGGGTGACGGGCGCGCCACGCTGCTCCGCCTCGGTGATGAGCAGCTCATAGGCCGTCGCCATGTCGATCCCCTCCAGGTGTGCGAGGGCCCCCTTGGCCTGCTCGATGACGACGCGCCCGAGGAGGGCCTCGCGCAGGGATTCGGTGATCCGGCGCTGGTCGACCGACTGGCTCTGCAGGATGACGATCGTCGACATGTCGGTGAACGCCTGGGCCATCTCGCGCTGTGCGTCGTCGAGCGCGGCATCGCTGCGGGTGAAGACGTTGAGGGCGCCGAGGGCGCGGCCGTGCCACACGAGGGGGAAGGCGTGCACCGCGGCGAAGCCGGCCCGCACGATCGCCTCACCGGCGATCGGCCAGCGCAGCTGGATGACGCTCGCACCGAGGGCGACGACCGGGGCGGCGGACCGATGGCACTCGACGCACGGGCCCTCGTCCTGACCCACCTGCAGGGCCTCGAGCTCGGCCACGCCGTGCGACGTCGACACGAGCAGCTCGAGGGAGTCGTCCGGCGCCTGGACGATGAGACCTATGGCGTCGACGCCGAGCGAGGACGAGCCGTCGCGCAGCAGGCGGGTCAGCAGGTCGGTGACGTCGTGGCTGTCGACCATGGCGGCCGTGGCCTCGGCGAGGACCTGGCTGGTCGATTTCGGGTTCATGCGGGGTCCTTCGTCGTCGGGCCCGTGTCGGTGAAGTCGAGAGTACGGTCGAGCACGAGCGCTGCGATCGCCTCTACGGTCGTGCCCTGCGTGTAGGCGTGGGCCCGGATGACCGCCATGGCGTCCACCGGTTGGATCCCCAGCTGCGCGACGACCATCCCGACGGCCTGGTGCACCTGCTGGCGCACGACCCACGGTCCGACGTCGTCGGTGAGAAGTGCGTTGTGGCCGAGCAGGGCGGCACCTAGGGCGTCGGCGAGGAACTGGGCGACGACAGGGTCCCCCGCCACGGCCTCGGCCGACTCGTCGTAGACCATGACGACGCCGAGGGCGCGGTCGTCGGGCCGCATCGGTGCGGCGCAGACCCAGAGCTCTCCGAGCTCCTGACGCGCCGTCGACGAGAAGTGCTCCCAGGGTGTGGGCTCTCGCAGGTCGGCGGTCACGACGCGTCGCGAGGTGAAGGCGTCCCAGCCGGGCCCCTCGCCGAGCACCTCCTGGAGACCGTCGAGGCGGGCGACGGTCGGGTCGGTCGCGCAGAGGGTCAGCCGGTCGGGCTGGTGGTAGCCCAGCGTGATGGCCGCTCCGGCGCCACCGAAGACGTCGACGAAGGCGTTGCACAGGCGGGCGGGGAGAGGGAGCCGGTCGACGTCGCGCGCGATGCCGCGTGTCAGGGCCGCGAGCATGGCCGCCCGGTGGTGCGGGTCAGGGCCGACGTAGTCATCCGTCATCGGAGACCGACCTTGCCGCGCCGGACTCCGTGGCGTGCCCTGGCGTGTCACGCACGGTGAGGCGCTCCTCTGAGGGGATGTGGTCAGGCTGCTGCGCGACCACCCCTGAACTCTACGCCCGGCGCCGGTGCCCGGATCGCACCCGAAGCGAGGCCACGGCGACCTGCGTGGTGGTGTCATGGAGGCATGGACATGCCGAAGCACAGTGATGAGTCCAAGGCGCGGTTCCGGGGTCTCGTGTCCGACGCGCCGGGTGTCGAGGTCAAGCCGATGTTCGGCAGCCTCGGGGCCTTCGTCAACGGCAACATGTTCGCCGGCCTGTTCGGCGAGGATGTCGGCGTCAAGCTCGATCCGGCCGGGCTCGAGGAGCTGGGGGCGCTGCCGGGCAGCGGACCGTTCGGTCCGGCCGGGCGTCCCATGGGTGGTTACCTCTCGCTGCCGTCTGACCTCGACGACGCTGCCCTGACTGCCTGGGTCGACCGGGCCCGCGACCACGTCGCGACGCTCCCTCCCAAGGTCAAGAAGCCGAAGAAGTAGCCGTCGTGGTCCCCAGCGACGCCAGCCACTCGAGCGACGCCGGCGACGCCGGCGACGCCGAGTCGGCCACTCGCTCCGAGCTGCGCGCGCTCCTCGACGACGCCCCCGGGGTCGAGCTGCGCCCGATGTTCGGGACGCTCGCCGCCCTCGTCGACGGGCACGTCTTCGCCGTCGCGCTCGACGACGTCATCGGCGTGAAGCTCGATCCGGATGCTCTGGCCGAGCTCGAGACCCTGCCGGGCTCCGAGATCCTGACGATGGGCGCGCGCCGGATGAAGGCGTATCGCAGCCTTCCGGCTCAGATGTCCACCGCGGAGCGCCGGGTCTGGCTCACGCGGGCGCGTGACCATGTCGCAACCCTGCACTCCTGACCTGCGTTCCTGGCGCGGCGCGGCACCCTCAGAAGGGTGGCGGGTCGTGTGCGCCAAGATGACGATGGCCTGAATCGCCTTGCGCCTGTGGGGGATCAGATGACGTGGTGGGACCGCCCCGTCCTGCCGGTGGGTCTGCACCGTCGCGCCAGTTCTTGGGGTGGGTCGTGTAGCTGCGGCCGGTGAGGGTGGTCCAGGCGAGGCCGTCGTCGGGGGTCGGGGTGGAGGTCCAGATGCCGTCGGTCTTGAGGTTGTGGTGGAGGCGGTGCTTGGCGTGGAGGTTGCCGACGCTGGTGGGCCCGGTGGGCCAGGGGGTCTCGTGGTCGAGGTCGCAGCGGGTGGCGGGGACCTGACAGTCGGGTCCGCGGCAGACGCCGTCGACCGCTTGGACGTGTTCGACCATGGCGCGCGTCGGGCGGTAGCTGCGGGTCGGGCGGGACAGGGCCCGGCCGGTGGGCAGGTCGACGGGCAGGGTGGCCCAGACGGATCCGGGGCGGGTGATGATCTCGCGGGCGTGGGTGGCGGTGACCCAGCCGTGGCCGGGGAGCTCGCAGGCGGTGTCGGCCTCGCCGGTGGCGACCTCGAACGGGACGACGATCCAGGCCAGCGCCGCCGCGTCACCGGGTTCGGAGGTGCCACGGTTCAGGAGGGCGTCGGTGGCCAGGTCGGCGCGGAGCTGCTCGAGGCTCCGGGCATCGCCCGCGCCGCGCAGCCCTCGCGCGGTGGTGTCGAGGCGGTCCATGACGGCGGCGATGCTGGCGGCGTCGGTGGTCACGGTCAGCCAGCCCATCCCGTCGTCGGTGAGCCGGCCGAACACCCCGCGCCGGGACCGGGCGTGCGCGTGCCGCTCGGCAGCGCCGCGCGTGGCCACGGACGCGACGGACCGACGGAGCCGGGCGGTGAAGGTGCGCTGCGCGACGGGCTGCCCGTCGCGGGTCGGGGCGAGCACGGCCCGCGCGACGGCGGTCACGTCCGCCTCCGGCAGCGCCGTGGTGTCGGAGGCGACCTGCAGCACCCGGTGCAGCGAGGTCTCGCCCCGGGCCAGCGCGGCCACCATGACCCGGTGCCGGCGCGGCGCGGTGGCGACCGCGACCCGGCGGGCGACCTCCCCGACGCCGACACCGGTGGCGAGGGCGATCTCCTCGGTGACGACCCGCTCGGGCGAGACCCGCGCGGACACCCGGGCCGCCGCGCCGGCGGGCAGCGCGTCGACCTGCTGGGCCTCGATCATGGCCAGCGCGCCGTACGCGGCGAGCAGGTCGGCCTCCAGGCGCGCCTTGGCGACCTCGAGCGCCTGGATCTGCGCCAGCACCCGCTCCCCAGCCCGCGCCAACCCCTCGAGGGCTGTCGCCGCTCTCGCGCGACCGTGCCCTTGCCCTTGTCCTTCAGACAGCCGGGCAAGGACAGGGTCGAGCGCGTGAGCCAGTTGCTCCGGGTCGGCGGACCACTCCATGCGCAGCACCGGCCAGCGACCACCGGAGCGCGCGCCGTGGCGCTCTGGCGGCGACAGGGTGTACGGCACGGGAGGCTCCTGGGTCGAGGTTTGTGATACCTCAAGTAGAACACCTGTTCGAACGAGACGCAAGAGATGACTCCTACCTGTGGACAACGAATTCCGTTCGCCCGCAGCGGAACTGGACGACACGCCAGCCGCTTCGACGACTCGGGTCGTCCTCGTCGGCGTCCGCGCATAGGGTCTCGGCATGGCGCGCAGGAGGCTCACGGTGACCGGCACCCCGGTCGGGGACGTCGACATCGCAGTGGTCACGCCGCTCGGCACGCGCCGAGCCGACGTGCTCCCGCTGCTCGTGGCCCACGACGGGCCGGAGTACTCCCGCCGTGCCCACCTCCTCTCGGTCCTGCGCGCCGCCACGGAGGCCGGGCGTGTCCCGCCGACCCGCGTCGTCCTGCTCGAGCCGGGGCCGCGCAACGAGCGGTATGCCGCCAACCCGCTCTGGGCCGAGGCGCTCACCCAACACGTGCTCCCGACGGTCGGGACGGCATACGCCATCGACGGGAGGCCGAGCCTCATGGGCGCGAGCCTGGGAGCGCTCGCCTCGCTCCAGGCCGAGTGGTTGCACCCGGGGACGTTCGGAGCGCTCTTCCTGCAGTCGGGGTCCTTCTTCCGCAAGCGGGTCGACGACGAGGAGGAGTTCGAGTTCTGGGACCGGGTCACGACCTTCGTGACCAACGTCAGGCGGGTCCGGCGGCGGCGCACCGACGCGCGCATCGTCATGACGTGCGGCACGGCGGAGGGCAACCTGACGAACAACCGCCAGATGGCGCAGACCCTCGCCGCGAGCGGTCAGGACGTGTCGTTCACCGAGCTGCCGGGCCGCCACGACTGGCAGTCGTGGGAAGCGGCGTTCGACCCGTACCTGCTCGACGTGCTCGCCCACCCGGACACCCGCTGACCGGCGACAGATGCCGCGGTTCCTGCAAGGATCGCAGTCGATGACCCGACCCCCGACGGTAGGAGCAGCACGATGACCGACACCGCACAGCAGGACCCGTCCGCCGCATCGAGCACCTCGTCGACGAGGACGCACCTCGTGGGTCTCCTGCTCGGCGCCGAGGAGGACTGGCCCACCGCCTTCGAGGCGTTGCTCGCGCTCGTCGGACCCATCACGACCGACGACGGCGTCACCCACGAGCTGACGAGCGAGCGCCTCACCATCGAGCCGTTCGACCTGCGCCAGTCGGTGCGTACCGAGCTCGTCATCGACCGCCTCGCCTACTGGTACTACCACCCGCGCGAGTGGCTCAAGAAGGCCGCGCTCATGGACGACACCTACCTGCTCAACAGCCCCTTCACCTTCCAGTCCATGGAGAAGCACAGCGCCTACGTCGCCCTGATGCGGTTGGGGCTCAAGGTCCCCGAGACGTGGCTCGTCCCGTACAAGAACCCCGTCGACAACGTCCGGTGGGCCTACACCAGCGCCAAGTACAACCGACCCTTCGACCTCAAGTCGATCGCCAACGAGCTCGGCTACCCCCTGTACATGAAGCCCTTCGACGGCGGCGGCTGGCGCGGTGTCTCCCGGATCAACGACGAGAAGGACCTCGTCAAGGCCTACGACGAGTCCGGCGAGATGCTCATGCACCTGCAGTCGACGATCGAGTACGACCACTTCGCCCGGGCCCTGTCGATCGGTCCCGAGACGATGGTCATGGACTTCCGGCCCGAGCAACCGATGCACAACCGGTATGCCGTGAGCTACGACTTCCTGTCACCGTCGGCCGGCAAGCAGACCGCGGCCATCAGCCGCATCGTCAACGCGATGTTCGGCTGGGAGTTCAACTCGTGCGAGATGCTCGTCAAGGGTGACGACGTCTACCCCATCGACTACGCCAACGCCTGCCCCGACGTCGCCGTCACGTCGCTGCACTACTACTTCCCGTGGGCCATCAAGGCGCTCGTGCGGTGGTCGACCTTCTGCGTCATCACCGGTCGACGCGGCCCGATGGACCTCGAGATGCGCCGTTACTTCGACGTCGCCGACCGAGACGACCTCACCGACGAGGAGAAGCTCGACGAGTTCCTCGCGATCGCCGAGGAGTACTTCGACACGGCCGCCTACTGGGCGTGGTGCGACCAGCACCTGCCGCACCTCGACGCCGCGGTGCTCGAGTGGGTGCAGTCCGACGTCTTCACCCACCTGCTCCGGTCGACGGTCGTCACGACCTACCCGGCGCACGAGCGCGACCGGTTCATGGCCCACTTCGGCGGCCTCATCGGCCTGTGGGTCACGGACGAGAAGGCGCGGCTCGGGGTCTCCTAGCCGAGTGAGCCGCCGATGCCCGCGACGAGGTTGATCGTCGCGGCGATGACGATGGTGCCGTAGAGGTAGGCGAGCATCGTGTGCCCGAGCACGACCCGGCGCACGTCGGAGGTCTTGAGGTCGGTGTCCGAGACCTGGTAGGCCATGCCGAGGTTGAAGGAGAAGTAGGCGAAGTCGGAGAACGTCGGGTCCTCGTCCTGGTTGAAGTCGATGGGCGGCGTGGGGCTGGCGTAGTAGACGCGGGCGTAGCGCAGGAGATAGACGGTGTGGACGCAGAGCCAGCCGACCGCGACCGCGCCGACCCCGACGAGGGCATCCAGGACCTGCGCGGTTCCCTTCGCCTGACCTCCGACGAGGAGGATGCCGACGCCCGCCAGACTGGCGAGGCCCACGGTGATGACGACCACGTCGTACCACGCCGCATCGCCGTCGCGACCCTCGACCCGCGCCCGCGTGGAGGGGGCGTCGTGTCCGAGGACGTGCACGAGCAGTGGCACCGCGAAGGCGAGGCCGCCGGCCACGAAACCGGTGAGGGCGTGGGTCAGCAGCTCGCCGGCCGCACCGAGCGGTACGAACAGGCCGACCAGGACCCCGACGAGCACGGCGACGGCGAGGCGTCGGCGGATGGTGGGCACCTTCGGAGGCTACCGCCGCGCGCGCCCACGAGGCTGGACGCCGGCTGGTGATGCGCTGGTGGTCGGCTGGGTGCCGGGTCGGGGTATGTCACGCATCGGCCCCGCTCGACGGCCGCCCCCTCACGCCCCGAGCCCTAGGATCCCCACCATGTCCGACACGCCCAGCGCTCGTCGCCGCCTCACCGTCGTCTACAACCCGGTCAAGGTCGACGACCTCGTCGCAACGCAGGAGCTCGTGGCCAAGGCCGCGGCCCGCCACGGCTGGGAGGACCCGTCGTGGATCGAGACGACAGAGCAGGAGACCGGCGAGAAGCAGGGCCGCGAAGCGGTGCGTGCCGGCTCCGACGTCGTCGCCTCGCTCGGCGGTGACGGCACCGTCCGCGCGGTCGCCTCCGCGCTCGTCGGGTCCGATGTCGCCCTCGGTCTGCTCCCCGGCGGCACGGGCAACCTCCTCGCGCGCAACCTCGGCCTGCCCGTCGACTCCCTCGAGGACGCCGTCGAGGCGATGCTCGGTGGCACCGACCGCCGGATCGACGTGGGCCTCATGCGTGTCGCCGACCAGCCGATCGAGCCGCGCGAGAGCCACGGCACGCACGACGGCGGGTCGCAGGTCGACGACGAAGAGGAGGTCTTCCTCGTCATGGCCGGCCTCGGCCTCGACGGCCAGGTCATGGCCGGCACCAACGAGAAGGTCAAGGCCGCCGTCGGCTGGGTGGCCTACGTCTTCAGCGGACTGCGCCAGGTCTTCAGCCGCGGCTTCCGCGTCGACGTCGCCTCGAAGGGCGGCTCCGGCGTGACGGGAGAGAGTGGCGACCACGAGCGCGACGACGACGAGCACAGCGGGTCGGTGAGCCGGCACGCGCGCACCGTCGTCGTCGGCAACTGCGGCACCCTCCAGGGCGGCATCGAGCTGATGCCCGAGGCGAAGGTGGACGACGGCATCCTCGACGCCGTCGTCGTCGCGCCCAAGGGTGCCCTCGGCTGGATCTCCGTCATCTCCGACGTCGTGACCCGGCACCGCGCCGGTCACGGCCGGCTCGACCGCTTCCGCGGCCGCGAGTTCACCGTGACCGCGGGCCGACCCGTCGAGGCGGAGATCGACGGCGACCCGATCGGCGAGCACGTCTCCCTGGGCATCCGCATCCTCCCCGACTCCCTGGTGGTCCGAGTTGGCTGAGCGACGTCCTGACGGCCGGCGACCCGCGGGTCGCGGCCGCCGCCTGCTCAGGGCCGTGGGGTTCGGCCTCGCCTTCGCCGTCCCCGTCACGGCTCTCGCGTTCGTCGTGCGCGAGAAGTTCCGCCCTGTCGTCGAGCTCGACGAGCGGCTCATCGTCGCGGCGACCGACATCACCCGTGACAACCCGTGGCTCAAGACCGTCCTGCTCGTGTGGCAGGAGGTCACCCAGCCGATGCGGGTCTACATCGTCGCGTCGGTCGTGTGCCTCGTCGTGTGGCGCCGCCACCGTGAGCTCGCGACCAGGTGTCTCTGGGCCTTCCTCACGATGATGGTCGCCTGGAACCTCCAGCTCGTCCTCAAGGAGGTCGTCCGGCGGGCCCGCCCCGTCGTCACCGACCCCATCTCGCACGCCCCGGGCTACAGCTTCCCCTCGGGCCACGTGGCCAACGCCGCGGCCATCGCGACGGTCATGACCCTCCTGCTCTGGCCGCTGCTGACGCCCGTCGCCCGCCGCTGGCTGGTGGCCGGGATGACGGCATACGTCGTCCTGACGGCCCTCGACCGCGTCTTCCTCGGCGTGCACTACCCCTCAGACGTCCTGGCCGGGATCCTCTTCGGTGTCGGCCTGGGCACGGCGTCCTACGTCGGCTACCTCGGGTGGAACCCCCAGAGTCCGGACGAGTCCCCTCCGCCGGAGGGGGACGTCGGGCCCGAGTCATCGAAAGGCAGCACGTGAACCACACCTTCGTCCACCGTTACGAGATCGACTCCTCCCGACCGACCGTGGGGTCGGCCCTGCGCGACATCGCGCTACGGGTGCTCGCGCCCGCCGTCGTCCTCTTCGGTCTCATCGTCGGGCTCGGCTTCCTCATCGTCGGCCCCCTCAAGGACCTCCCGTGGGAGAACGACCTGAGCAAGTCCGTCGCCGCGGGCCGCACCGCGACGATGAACTCGATCACGGCGGTCTGGTCGCACATCGGCAACACCGAGATCGTCATCGGCGTCTGCGTCATCGTCGTGGCCATCGTGTGGTGGCGTACCAAGCAGTGGTGGTATGCCATCATCCCGGCCATCGCGATCGCCGCCCAGGCGAGCGTCTTCGTCGCCGCGACGACCCTCACCGATCGCAAGCGTCCGACGGTCGAGCACCTCGACCCGGCGCCCCCGACGTCGAGCTACCCCAGCGGCCACATGGGTGCCGCGACGGCGCTCTACCTGACCTTCGCCCTCATGGCCCAGCGCATCGAGACGGTGTGGCTGCGCCGCGTCGTGACCGTGGTCTGCGCGATCGTGCCGCTCCTCGTCGGCTACGCCAGGCTCTACCGGGGCATGCACCACCTCGTCGACATCCTCGTCGGGCTGGTCAACGGCATCGTGTGCGCACTGCTCGCGTGGAACTACCTGCGCCGTCGGACGACCGGCGACCGTGCGACCTCGGCCGTCCGCGAGGCCGTCTCGCGCTGACGCTCGGCTCCGGCACGACAACGGCGATGGCCGGGAACCCGATCCAGGCTCCCGGCCATCGCCGTTGTCGTGCCCGCGGCGCACTATCCGGGGGACACCTGCGACCGGTGCATCCGCCACCCGAGGATGAGGATCACGCCCCGGCGAGGCGTCGTCTGCGGGTCGACGACGGGTCGTTGGGCGCGCCGGGTCCGGCGACCGAGGTCGGCGGTGCGCTGGCGGGCGATGGCCTCGTTCAGGTACGTCGTGTTCATGGTGTCCTCCTGCACTCGTGATGCGTGAACACACAGAGGAGCAGGAGGCGCCGGTGATGCACCCGCCACGGAAACGGCCCCGAGTGCCCGGAAATGTCCGGGCCCTCGGGGCCGTGTCGTTCTGGCATCGGCGCCGCCGGCGCCGACGACGGGCTCAGACGTCGGCGTGGCGAGCGCGTCCGAAGGAGTAGACCCCGAAGGCGATGAGGCCGAGCGCGACGAGGGTGAGCAGCACCGGGCCGCCCGGGGCTCCGAGCAGGTTGCGCAGCGCACCGTCGAGGCCGCGGGCCTCGCTGGGCTTGTGCCGCACGGCAGCGAGGACGAAGAGGCCTCCGACGATGGCCAGGGCGATGCCCTTGGCGATGTAGCCGATGCGCCCGGCCTTGACGATCCACTCGCCCGGGTGGGTCTCGAGGTCCTGGAGGAACTTCTTCTTCCAGCCCTTGACGACGTGGTAGACGCCGACCCCGATGACGACGACGCCGAGGAGGGCGACGAGCCACTGACCCGCGGGCTGCTTCATGAGCGTCGCGGTGAAGTCCGTGGTCTGGCTCTTGCTCGAGGAGCCGCTGCCGCTCGCGAACCTGAACGCAGTCCACGCCAGGGCGAGGTAGACGACGGCCTTGCCGGCGGCCTTGAGGCGGTCACTGGTCTCCCAGCCTCCGGAGATCGCCTCCGTGACCTGCCACAGCGCGAGGCCCAGCCAGGCGATGACGGCGACCCAGAGCAGGACGAGCCCGAACCCGTTGTCGGCCATCGAGCCCAGGGCGCCGGACTGGTCGGCGCTCGTGCCCTTCGAGCCGAAGGCGAGTCGCAGGGCGATCGCGCCGATGATGATGTGGAGCACGCCGTTGACGGCGTAGCCGATGCGTGCTGCCGTCTCGAGCGCCGGGTGGTCACCCGCGCGCCGTGATGCGGCCTTGACGTCTGTGGAGTCCATGCACGTGATCCTGTCGGTTGAGGGGTCCCCGATGGGCCACTGGGGAACATACCCACGTGGGGCAGGGAAGTGGCACGTCGGACGCGGCCTTCTCGGGCCGAGGCGTCAGACGAGGCGCAGGTGACGGCGGCGGCCGCGGTGACGCGCCGTGCGACGGCCCGCCGTGGGCGTGGTCGCCGGCTCCGGCTCCGGGTGCCGGATCCGGGCCAGCTCTGCCCGGCGTTCGAGGTCGGCCTCGCGCTGGGCGACGAGGGCGCTGACGATGTGCGGAGAGAGCATGGTGGTGATCCTTCGAGGTCGGGGTCGTCCTGACCTCTCCACCGTCGGGCTGAGGCCCACCCGGCCACATCGGAAGGATGGCGTATGCCCTCCGCCCCGGTGCCTCAGATCCGTGGCCTCGCGCTCGACCGCGCTCGACCGCGCTCGACCGCGCTCAGGCTCGCTCAGGCGAGGTCGAGCACGCGGCGGATCTCGGGCCACGCACGCTCGCCGAGCTCGCGGTCGGCCGCCTCCGTGCCGCCCCGGGCCATCCGCCGGCCGCCGTCGGGGACGGGCTCACCCGGCAGGACGACGCGGTGCCCGGCCCCGGGGTGGGTCACGAGCGTCGTGGGCAGGTCGAGGGCGCGACGGCGGGCCTGCACGGCCTCGGCGAAGGTCACGGACGGCCAGACCTGGTCGTCACCGCCCGCCACGAGCAGCACGTCGCCGAAGAAGCGCTCGACGGGGATGGTCGCGGCCACGACCCGGTCGGCCGCGGCGCGCAGGCTCTGGGTGTAGACGGGGGTGAAGGCCGGAGGGTCGCCGGCCGGCGCGGCGGTGTCGTCGTAGGGCACGAACGGGAGCGGTTCACCGGCCCGTGACCACGACGAGTGCTGCGGGCGCAGCTCGCCGTCCGGTCCGGCACCGACGTTGGCCCACACGACGTGGCTCGGCGCGAGCGCGACGACGGCGTCGACGGCCGGGTCGTCGGCGGCATACGCGAGGAAGGCCTCCGCCGTCTTCGAGACGCCCATGAGCACGACGCGGTCACAGCGCTCGCCGAGCGAGGCGACGGCGGGTGCGAAGGCCTCGAGGGGGTACTCCCAGATGCCGGCCGGCTGCCCCTCGCCGCCGAACCAGCGGTACGTCAGGGCGGCGGTGACGCCGGCTCCGGCGAGCAGCTGCGCCCGGTCGCGCTCGACGCGGCCGCTCGATCCCGACAGCACGAGCACACCCGTGCCGTTGCCGCCGTCGACGGGTGCGACGAGGACGCCGTCGTGGTCGGTGGGGTGTTCGCGGACCGTCACGGTCAACCGCCGAGGCGCTCGAAGGCCGTCACCGTGAGGACGGCAGCGCCGGCCTCGTCGCTCGCCGCGAGGTCGACGACGGCCGTGATGCCCCAGTCCAAGTTGTCGTCGGGGTCGACGACGACCTGGCGCAGCCGCCACTCGGCGGGGGTCCGCTCGACCTGGAGGAGCGCGGGCGAGCGCGCACCCTGGTCGGTCGCGATGGCGTCGTGGTCGTCGTAGTAGGCGCCGAGCGCGTCGTTCCACGCCTGCGCGTCCATGAGGACCTTCTGTGGCGGCTCCGTCAGCTCGGCGACGCGCGCCTCGAGGTCGCCGAGCGCCTCCCACTCGTCGCGGGAGGCGAGCTCGACCCGGTGGAACATCGCGTTGCGGATCATCACGGTGAACGCCCGCACGTTGGCCGTGATCGGCCGTGCAGGCGGGGCGATGTCGGTCTGGGCGAGCACGGCCTCGGTCGGGTTGACGAGGTCCTCCCACTCGTCGAGCAGGCTCGAGTCGGTCTGGCGCACGAGCTCACCGAGCCACTCGATGATGTCCTCGAGCTCCTCGGTGCGGTTGCCCTCGGGGATGGTGTGGCGCAACGTGCGGTAGGCGTCAGTGAGATAGCGCAGGACGAGCCCCTCGGAGCGGGACAGGCCGTAGTAGGAGACGAACTCGTTGAACGTCATGCCGCGTTCGTACATCTCGCGGACGACGGACTTCGGCGAGAGGGCGTCCTGCGAGATCCACGGGTGGCTCTGGCGGTAGGCCGTGAGGGTCACCTCGAGCAGCTCTGCGAGGGGCTTGGGCCAGGTGACCTCCTCGAGCCGCTCCATCCGCTCCTCGTACTCGACGCCGTCGAGCTTCATCGCCGCGACGGCCTCGCCACGCGCCTTGAACTCCTGGGCCCACAGCACCTGCCGCGGGTCCTCGAGGATCGCCTCGATGACCGAGACGAGGTCCTTGGCGTACGTGTCGCTCTCGGGATCGAGGGTGTCCATGACGGCGAGCGCGAAGGGCGCGAGCGGCTGGTTGAGGGCGAAGTCGCGCTGCAGGTCGATCGTCAGGGCGTGCCGACGGCCGGAGTCCTCGGCCGAGGCCAGTCGCTCGACGACGCCGGACGTGATGAGCTCCTTGGCGAGCACGAGCGCGTGCCGCTGGAGTCGACGCTGGTCCTTGGGCTCGTGGTGGTTGTCGGAGAGCAGCCGGGCGGTGTGGGCGACTGGGTTGCCCTCCCGAGCAAGGATGTTGACGAGCATCGAGTGCGAGACCTTCATCCGCGGCTGCAGTGGCTCGGGCTCGGCGACGATGAGCCGCTCGAACGTCTCCTCGGACCAGTTGACGAAGCCGTCGGGCGCCTTCTTGCGCTGGATCTTCTTCTGCTTCTTGGGGTCGTCACCGGCCTTCTCGACGGCGCGGAGGTTCTCGACGACGTGGTCGGGGGCCTGGGCGACGACCCAGCCGCGGGCGTCGAAGCCGGCGCGGCCGGCTCGCCCGACGATCTGGTGGAACTCCCGGGCCTTGAGCAGGCGCTGCTTCGTACCGTCGAACTTCGTCAGCCCGGTGAGCAGGACCGTGCGGATCGGCACGTTGATGCCGACGCCGAGGGTGTCGGTGCCGCAGATGACCTTGAGCAGGCCGTCCTGGGCGAGCTGTTCGACGAGGCGACGGTACTTCGGCAGCATGCCCGCGTGGTGCACCCCGATGCCGTGCCGGACGAGGCGGGAGAGGGTGCGTCCGAAGCCCGCCCCGAACCGGAAGCCACCGATGCGCTCGGCGATCGCCTCGCGCTCCTCGCGCGTCGTGATCTTGACGGCCATGAGGCTCTGGGCGCGCTCGAGGGCGGCCGCCTGCGTGAAGTGGACGACGTAGACGGGCGCGCGGTCCTTCTCGAGGAGCTCCTCGATGGTCTCGTGGAGGGGGGTGACGGCATACGAGAACTCGAGAGGGACGGGACGCTCGGTGCCGCCGATGACGGCCGTGGAGCGGCCGGTGCGCCGGGTCAGGTCGTCCGTGAACATCGTGACGTCGCCGAGCGTGGCCGACATGAGGACGAACTGCGCCTGAGGCAGCTCGATGATCGGCACCTGCCACGCCCACCCGCGGTCGGGCTCGGAGTAGAAGTGGAACTCATCCATGACGACGAGACCGACGTCAGCCGAGCTGCCCTCTCGCAGAGCGAGGTTCGCGAGGATCTCGGCGGTGCAGCAGATGATCGGGGCATCGGCGTTGACCGACGCGTCGCCGGTGATCATGCCGACGTTGTCGGCACCGAACTGCTCGCAGAGCGCGAAGAACTTCTCGGAGACGAGGGCCTTGATGGGTGCCGTGTAGAAGGAGACGCGGTCGTCGGCGAGGGCGGTGAGGTGGGCGGCCGTCGCGACGAGCGACTTCCCCGAACCGGTCGGCGTCGACAGGATGAGGTTGCTTCCGCTGAGGATCTCGAGGAACGCCTCCTCCTGGTGCGGGTAGAGGGTCAGGCCCCGCTCGGTGGTCCACTCGGTGAAGACCTCGTAGAGGCCGTCGGGATCAGGGTCCCGCGGGATGCGCTCGCTGAGGTTCTTCGTCACCACGTGAGTATGCCGCCCGGCAGGGCGGTGCTCCCAACCGCCGGTCAGGCGGGTGGAGACGCCGGAGACCGCGCGCGCCGTCTCGCGACCCGCCGAAGTGGGTACTGCAGGGGTGACGGCTCGCGGGCAGACGTGTTGTCATGGTGCGGTCGCCACGTCCAGAGAGGTGCAGCGGTGGATCCCAAGAAGACGTTGTTGTCCTGGCCGGTCGTCCGGCAGATGCGTTCCGGCGACTTTCTCGGCCGTGGGCCGTCGGTGACCTCCGCCCACACCCGGGAGCTCTCCCCCCGAACCGCGACGGCCGACAAGGTCGTCCAGAGCGTGTGCCCCTACTGCGCCGTCGGTTGCGGCCAGCGCGTATTCGTCAAGGACGGCCGCGTCGTCCAGATCGAGGGAGACCCGGACTCGCCCGTGTCGCGAGGACGTCTGTGCCCCAAAGGATCAGCGAGCGAGCAGCTCGTGAACAACCCTGGCCGCCAGCGCAAGGCGCTCTACCGTCGCCCCGGCGGCACGGACTGGGAGCCGATCGAGCTGTCGACCGCCGTCGAGATGGTCGCGCAGCGTTTCGTCGAGTCGCGGCGTCGCACCTGGCAGGACCACGACGAGCACGGGCGCCCGCTGCGGCGCACCATGGGGATCGCCTCGTTGGGCGGAGCGACGCTCGACAACGAGGAGAACTACCTCATCAAGAAGCTCTTCACCGCCGCAGGCGCCATCCAGATCGAGAACCAAGCTCGTATTTGACACAGCTCCACGGTCCCCAGTCTGGGGTCCTCGTTCGGGCGCGGCGGCGCCACGCAGTACGTGCAGGACCTGTCCAACGCCGACTGCATCGTCATCCAGGGATCGAACATGGCCGAGTGCCACCCGGTCGCCTACCAGTGGGTGACCGAGGCTCGGCTCAAGGGTGCCCGGGTCATCCACGTCGACCCGCGGTTCACGCGCACGTCGGCGACGGCTGACAAGCACATCCCGATCCGCGCCGGCAGCGACGTCGTGCTGCTCGGCGCCCTCATCAAGTTCATCCTCGACAACGAGCTCTACTTCAAGGAGTACGTCGTCGCGTACACCAACGCCGCGACGCTCGTGAGCGAGGAGTACCAGGACACCGAGGACCTCGACGGGCTCTTCTCCGGCTATGACGACGCGAAGGGCAGCTACTCCCAGGAGACCTGGGCCTACGCCAGCCGCGACGGCGAGGACGACGAGACGCCGGGCACCATCGGCGGTCCCGCGGCCGGCCACGAGCACGGTCACACCAAGTCGGAGCGCGCTGCCGGTGACGAGCACGGGTCCGGTGGGCCGGCGCTCGAGCACGCCCGGGTGCTGCGCGACGAGACGCTGCAGGACCCGCGGACGGTCTTCCAGATCCTCAGGCGGCACTACGCCCGCTACACCCCGGAGATGGTGGCCGACACCTGCGGCATCAGCGTCGACGACTTCCACTACCTCGCGCGCTCGGTGACCGAGAACAGCGGCCGCGAGCGCACCACGGCGTTCGTGTATGCCGTCGGCTGGACCCAGCACACGCTCGGCGCCCAGTTCATCCGCACCGCCGCCATCGTGCAGCTGCTGCTCGGCAACATGGGCCGACCGGGTGGCGGCATCATGGCCCTCCGTGGTCACGCGAGCATCCAGGGCTCGACCGACATCCCCACGCTCTACAACATCCTCCCCGGCTACCTCGCGATGCCGGTGGCGGGGCTGCACGACACGTGGGACGACTACCTCGGCGCCATCGGCAACAAGGAGCAGAAGGGCTTCTGGGCCAACGCCGACACGTATGCCGTGAGCCTGCTCAAGGCGTGGTGGGGCAAGGCGGCGACTGCCGAGAACGACTGGTGCTTCGACTACCTGCCGCGGCTGAGCGGGGCGCACGGCACCTACCAGACGACGATGGCGATGCTCGACGACGAGGTCGAGGGCTACTTCCTGCTCGGCCAGAACCCGGCCGTCGGCTCGGCGCACGGCCGACTGCAGCGCCAGGCCATGTCGCACCTCAAGTGGCTCGTCGTGCGCGACTTCAACATGATCGAGTCCGCCACGTTCTGGAAGGACGGGCCCGAGATCGCGTCAGGCGAGCTCACGACGGAGGACATCGAGACCGAGGTGTTCTTCCTGCCCGCGGCGGCGCACACCGAGAAGAGCGGGTCGTTCACCCAGACGCAGCGGATGCTGCAGTGGCACCACCAGGCCGTCCAGCCGCCGGGTGACTGTCAGAGTGAGCTGCAGTTCTTCTTCGAGCTCGGCCGCCGCGTCCGCGAGCTGCTGGCCGACTCGACGGACGAGCGGGACCGTCCCCTGCTCGACCTGACCTGGGACTACCCCACCGACGACCACGGTGACCCGGACGCCGAGGCGGTGCTCGCCGAGATCAACGGTCGACACCTGACGGGCGACAAGTCGGGCCGGCCTCTCTCGGCCTACACCGAGATGAAGGCCGATGGCTCGACCGACGGCGGCTGCTGGATCTACACCGGCGTCTACGCGGACGGCGTCAACCATGCCGCCGACCGTAGACCCGGGCAGGAGCAGGACCTCACCGCCCTCGACTGGGGATGGGCGTGGCCGGCGAACCGGCGGATCCTCTACAACCGCGCGTCGGCCGACCCCGAGGGCAACCCGTGGAGCGAGCGCAAGCGCTACATCTGGTGGGACGCCGAGCAGGGCACGTGGACCGGTCACGACGTGCCGGACTTCGTCCCGGACAAGGCTCCGTCCTACCGTCCGGAGCCGGGGACAGGCGGTCCGGCGGGCCTCGCCGGTGACGACCCGTTCGTCATGCAGGCCGACGGCAAGGGCTGGCTCTTCGCGCCCAAGGGCATGCTCGACGGGCCGCTGCCGACCCACTACGAGCCGCAGGAGTCCCCGGTCCGCAACCCGCTCTACACCCAGCAGTCGAACCCGGCGCGCAAGGTGTTCCCGCGCAAGGACAACCTGTGGAGCCCGTCTGGCGGCGCGCCGGGATCCGACGTCTACCCGTACGTCTTCACGACCTACCGCCTCACCGAGCACCACACGGCCGGCGGGATGAGCCGGTGGCTGCCGTACCTCTCCGAGCTCCAGCCGGAGTTCTTCTGCGAGGTCTCGCCCGAGCTGGCGGCCGAGCGGGGTCTCGAGAACGGCGGGTGGGCGACCATCGTCTCGGCCCGGGCGGCCATCGAGGCCCGCGTCATGGTGACCGAGCGCATGACCCCGCTGACCATCACGGGCCGCACCATCCACCAGGTAGGGCTGCCCTATCACTGGGGCGTCGGGACCAACGCGGTCGTGAGCGGCGATGCCGCCAACGACCTGCTCGGGGTCGCGCTCGACCCCAACGTGCAGATCCAGGAGAGCAAGGCCGGCTCGTGCGACATCGTGCCCGGCCGCCGCCCCGCGGGCGAGGAGCTGCTGCGCCTCGTCGCCGAGTACCAGTCTCGCTCGGGCGCGACCGTCATGACGAGCAACGAGCTGCGCACCGGGCACCCGGAGTCCACACCCGACACGAGAGGAGGCTGACCGATGGGCTTCTGGCGCAACCAGCTCTCCGGACCGACCGACCCGGCGGCCGACGCCGCGTGGGACACGCACGAGCCACGCAAGGGCTTCTTCACCGACACCTCGATCTGCATCGGGTGCAAGGCGTGCGAGGTGGCCTGCAAGGAGTGGAACGGCATCCCCGAGGACGGCCTCGACCTGCTGAACCAGTCCTACGACAACACCGGAGCCCTCGGGGCCAGCACGTGGCGCCACGTCGCCTTCGTCGAGCAGACGAGCGACCGCATCGAGCAGGCCCGTGAGTCGGGGCGCAAGCTCGTCTCCCTCGGCATGCCGTCGGTGCGCTCACACGACGAGACCGCCCTCGCCGGTGGCGGGGCCGCGGCGACCGCGACGCTCACGCCGCCGGGGGAGCTGCTCCCCGGCGCGGCGGCCGGCCCCGGCCCGACGGACACCCCGGTGCCGGACGTGCGGTGGCTCATGGCCTCCGACGTCTGCAAGCACTGCACCCACGCCGCCTGCCTCGACGTGTGCCCGACCGGCGCGCTCTTCCGCACCGAGTTCGGGACCGTCGTCGTGCAGGACGACGTCTGCAACGGCTGCGGCTACTGCGTGGCAGCGTGCCCCTTCGGGGTCATCGAACGCCGGAGCGGTCACGAGGGGCATGAGAAGGGGCCGCAGTCCCACGGGATCAGCATCAAGGGATCCGGGGGCCCGGGAGGCACGGGAGGCACCGGGGCAACGGGCAATGCGGGCGGTGGCTCGCACCAGAACCCTTCGTCGCACGCCGAGACCAATGGCGAGGTCAAGAACGTCGGCATCGCCCAGAAGTGCACCCTCTGCTACGACCGACTCGGCGCCGGCCAGACTCCCGCCTGTGCCCAGGCGTGTCCGACGACGTCCATCAAGTTCGGCGACCTCGACGAGATGCGGGCGACGGCCCGGGCCCGCGTCGCGCAGCTGCACGAGCTCGGCTACAGCGAGGCGCGCCTCTACGGCGTCGACGAGAACGACGGTGTCGGCGGCACCGGCTCGACCTTCCTGCTCCTCGACGAGCCCGAGGTCTACGGCCTGCCACCGGACCCACGGGTGACCACCGCCGACCTGCCCGACATGTTCCGCAAGGCCGGCTACGCGGGGCTGACGATGCTCGCGATGGCGGCGGCCTCCTTCGTCGGGAGGCGAAAGTGACGACCAACCCGTTCGACGCAGATCGGCCGCCCGAGCGCACTCGCCGCCGCCGCGACGCTTCCTCGAAGGACGGCGGTCGTCGCGGCCGCGACGAGTCGCTCATGGTCCCGGACGTCAGCTTCGACAGCTACTACGGGCGGCACGTCGTCAAGCCCGCGCCGTGGGAGAAGGAGGTGGCGGCCTACCTCTTCCTCGGTGGCGTCGCCGCCGGATCCGCACTGCTGGGGGCTGGTGGGGCCGCCCGCGGATACCCCACGCTGCGACGGGCCGGGCGTATCGGAGCCGTCGTGGGTGCTGCCCTCGGCGGTGCGGCGCTGGCCAAGGACCTGGGCAAGCCGAGCCGCGCCCTCAACATGATGCGGACCGTCAAGCTCACCTCACCGATGTCGGTCGGATCCTGGATCCTCACCGCCTTCGGCACGTTCGCCGGCGCGGCGCTCGCCTCCGAGGTGGGTCGCCCGATGCTCGAGAGGCGGGCTGCCGCCAAGGGGTCCGGTGTCGTGGCCCTGGCTTCCAAGGCGCTGGAGCTCGCGGACCGCCCGGCCACCGTGGGGTCCGCGTTCTTCGCGCCGCCGCTCGCCGCCTACACGGCGGTGCTGCTCGCCGACACGGCGACCCCGACCTGGCACGAGTCCTACCGTGAGCTGCCGTTCGTCTTCGTGAGCTCGGCCAACCTCGCGGCCTCCGGTCTCGCTCTGATCACCGTCCCGACGCGAGAGAACGGCCCGGCGCGCAAGCTGGCCGCCGTCAGCGCGGTCGCCGAGCTCGTGGCTTTCGAGCGCATGCAGGACCAGCTCGGGCCGACCCTGTCGGAACCGCTGCGCACCGGGAAGGCCGGCCGCCTGCTCAGGGCGAGCCGGGCCCTGACGGTCGGGGGGGCCCTGGGTGCCGTCGCGCTCGGGGGCAACCGGGTGGGCGCCGCCCTGAGCGGGGCCGCACTCATGGCGGCCTCGGTGTGCACCCGCTTCGGCGTCTTCGAGGCCGGCATGGTCTCGGCGATCGACCCGAAGTACACCGTCGAGCCCCAGCGTGAGCGGCTCGAGAAGCGCCGGGCCGCCGGCGTCGTCGACGACTCCATCACCACGGCGCGCTGATGCGCCGGACCATCATGACGAGAAGGGGAGCCTCATGAGCACCAGTGCGGTTCGCAACGACAGCACCGCCTCACCGGGCGGCAACCGGTGGCTCATCCTCGTGGCGGGAGTGCTCGTGCAGCTCGCCATCGGCGCCGTCTACGCCTGGAGCGTCTTCGCCAAGGCCATCCAGAGCCCGGACGCCTTCGGCTGGTCCAAGGCGCAGGCCTCCGTCCCGTTCGAGGTCGCCATCGGGATGATCTTCGTCGGCAGCTACATCGGCGGCCGGATCCAGGACCGCCGCGGCCCGCGCACGGTCGCCCTCACCGGCGGCATCATCTACAGCCTCGGCGTCATCCTCGCCTCGTTCGCCGGCAAGGACCAGTTCTGGCTGCTCATCCTCGGCTACGGCATCCTCGGCGGGTTCGGACTCGGCATGGCCTACATCGTCCCGATCGCCATGCTGCAGAAGTGGTTTCCCGACAAGCCCGGTCTCATCACCGGCATCGCGGTGGCCGGCTTCGGCTTCGGTGCCGTCATCACCGCGCCCTTGGGACAGCGACTCATCGCCGGTGACCCGTCACTGCCCACCAAGGCGTTCCTCCCCCTGGGCATCGGCTACCTCGTCGCGGTCGTCGTCGGTGCGAGCCTGTTCCGCAACCCACCGGAGGGCTACCTGCCGCCCGGTATGGCTGCGCCGGCCGCGGCTCACGGGGCCGGGACGCGGACGAAGGACCCGGTGCCCGAGGCGGACTTCACGGCGGACGAGGCCCTGCACACCAAGCAGTGGTATCTCCTGACCGCGATCCTCACCCTCAGCGTGACGGCGGGCATCTCGCTCATCTCGGTCGCCGCGGGCAGCGCGAGCGACGTCGCCGGCTACTCCGCCGCTGCCGCGGCCAGCCTCGTCGGCGTGCTCGGCCTCTTCAACGGTGGCGGTCGCATCCTCTGGGGCTGGCTCTCGGACCGCATCGGCAAGATGCCGGCCTTCATGGGGATCCTCGGGATCCAGGGCGTGTGCCTGCTGCTCATCCCGCACGTCGCGTCGCCGGCGCTCTTCGCCTTCCTCGCCGCGCTCGTCTACCTCTGCTACGGCGGCGCGTTCGGCACGATGCCGTCGACGGCGGGGCGCTTCTTCGGAGTGCGCAACGCCGGTGCGATCTACGGCCTGATGCTCATCGGCTGGAGCATCGGTGGCATCGTCGGTCCGCTGCTCATCTCCTCGCTCATCGGTGAGCAGAAGGCCTACACGCTCGGCTTCACCGTCGTCGGCATCATCGCGCTCGTCGGCATGGCGCTGCCGCTGCTGACGAAGAGGCCCGCGCCCCGGACCGCGAGCTCGGCCGTCGGGGCACCGGACAGCACCACGTCCCGCCGCTGACCACGGTGGTCACTCACGCACGTCGGCCGGGTCGTGCGACAGGGGCAACCCTGCCGCCAGCCAGGCCTCGACCCCGCCGACCACGTCGGTGGACCTGACGAGCCCGACCTCCTGCAGGGACGCGGCGGCGAACGAGCTGCTGTAGCCCTGTCGGCAGATCACGATGATCCGGAGGTCATCGTGTGCCTCGGGGATCCGGGCCGGGCTCGTGGGGTCGAGACGCCACTCGAGCACCGTGCGGTCGATGACGAGCGCACCCGGCAGCTCGCCCTGTCGAGTGCGCTGCGACGGGGTGCGGGTGTCGACGAGCAGGGCACCTGCACGGGTCTCGTCCCACGCCTGCTCGGGCGACACTCGGTCGAGACCCGAGCGCGCCCGGGCGAGGAGGTCGTCGACCCGACTCATCGGACCTGCATCACGTGCTCGCCGCGCGGCACGAGCTCACCGATGACGGTCCCGCCGGGCACCTCGCCGGCGACGAGCAGGCCTCCGCTCGTCTGCGCGTCGGCAAGCAGCAGCAGCTCGTCGTGGTCGACCGAGGCCGCGAGGTGCGGGCGCACCCAGTCGAGGTTGCGCTGGCTGCCACCGGGCACGAAGCCCGCCGCCAGCGACGCCCGCGCCCCGTCGAGGTAGGGCACCGCGGACGCGTCGACGACGGCGGTCACCCCGGACGCGCGGGCCATCTTGTAGAGGTGGCCGAGCAGCCCGAAGCCCGTGACGTCGGTGGCCGCGCGGATGTTGCGCTCCAGGGCGTGCCTGCTCGCGACGTCGTTGAGCGCGACCATGGACGCGACGGCCTCAGGGAAGACCTCACCCGTCGCCTTGTGCCGGTTGTTGAGCACGCCGACACCGAGGGGCTTGGTCAGGCTGAGCGGCAGACCCGCGATAGCGGCGTCGTTGCGCA
Source organism: Terrabacter sp. Ter38 (assembly GCF_024519435.1). Taxonomy (GTDB): domain Bacteria; phylum Actinomycetota; class Actinomycetes; order Actinomycetales; family Dermatophilaceae; genus Terrabacter. Next base: position 41,982 of record NZ_JALJRZ010000011.1, on the reverse strand, counting down.
GCAAGCGATCCGGGTCGGCGACACCCGTCACGGCCATGCCGTACTTCGGCTCGGGGTCGTCGATGCTGTGGCCGCCGGCCACCGGACAGCCGGCAAGGCGCGCGACGTCGAGCCCGCCGCGCAGGACCTCCGCGGCCAGCTCGGGGGGCAGGACGTCCCGTGGCCAGCCGAGGAGGTTCACGGCGAGCACGGGTCGGCCGCCCATCGCGTAGATGTCGGACAGGGCGTTCGCCGCGGCGATGCGACCCCAGTCGTAGGCGTCGTCGACGACCGGGGTGAAGAAGTCGGCCGTCGCGAGCACCGCCAGGCCGTCGGCCACCAGCACGGCGGCTGCGTCGTCGCCGTCGTCGAGGCCGACGAGCAGGTCGGCCCCGGCGATCCCGGTGAGGCCGCGCACCATGTCCTCGAGCTCGCCGGGCGGGATCTTGCACGCACAGCCGCCGCCGTGCGCGTACTGGGTCAGTCGCACCGTGTCCACGCCTGCAGTCTTACCCCACTCCGGGCGTATGCCGTCCGGCCGCCCCGGAGCCCGGGGACCGGTCGACGCCGCCCGGCCCACTGGTCCCTGGCGGGCGGGCGATGGGTACGGTGGGCCGTGGAGGTGTCTGGGCACCTGGTGGTCCCCCCGGTCTTCAACACCGGTGAGACCGAGCATCTCGGTCTGGCGGGTTCGATTCCCGTCCACCTCCGCCAAGTGTGCGTGAGAGAGGACGTCGGTGTGGCGCAGTCAGATCCGCGGCGGACGGTACCGCGCACCGACGTCCTGATGGCCCACCCCGACCTCGTCGCCGCCGTGGCGCGACACGGCGCGGCGACGGTCAAGACGGCGGTCCGCTCGGCGCAGTCGCGGGCCCGCAGCGGCGAGATCGCCGCGGGCGACGTGGTCGCCGCGGCGCGAGAGGCCCTCCCGACCAGGAGCACGACCCTCCGGCCGCTCCTCAACGCCACCGGTGTCGTCGTGCACACCAACATCGGACGGGCGCCGCTGTCCGACGCCGCCGTGGACGCGGTCGTGGCGGCCGCGGCCTACGTCGACGTCGAGTACGACATCGCCACAGGAGCGCGGGCCCGCCGCGGGCGCGGGACCCTCGAGGCGCTCCGGTCGGCCGTGCCGGCTGCGGGCGACGCGCTCGTCGTCAACAACGGCGCGGCAGCGCTCGTCCTGGCCACGACCGCCCTTGCCGCGGGCCAGGACGTGCTGGTCAGCCGCGGCGAGATGGTCGAGATCGGGGACGGCTTCCGGCTGCCCGACCTCGTCGCCTCGACCGGCGCGCGCCTGCGCGAGGTCGGCACGACGAACCGCACCCGGCTCTCGGACTACGCCGCCGCCCTCGGTCCGGACACCGGGTGCATCCTCAAGGTGCACCCGAGCAACTTCCGCGTCGACGGCTTCACGAGCGCCGCGTCCGTGCGGGAGCTCGCGACGCTGGGCGCCCCCGTCGTGGTCGACATCGGCAGCGGGCTGCTGCGGCCCGACCCGATGCTCCCCGACGAGCCCGACGCGACCACGGCGCTCGCTGACGGCGCGACCGTCGTCACGGCGAGCGGCGACAAGCTGCTCGGCGGCCCGCAGGCGGGTCTCGTCCTCGGCGAGGCCGCCACGGTCGAGCGGCTGCGACGCCACCCGCTGGCTCGTGCAGTACGGGTCGACAAGCTGACCCTGGCCGCCCTCGAGGCGACCCTGCGCGGCCCGGCGCCGCCGGTCGCCGACTACCTCCACGTGGACCTCGACCGCTTGCGCTCGCGCACCGAGCGACTCGCCGCGGCAACGGGGGGCGAGGTCGTCCCGGTCGAGGGGCGCGTCGGTGGCGGCGGGGCCCCGGGCCTGCCGCTGCCCGGCTGGGCCGTCGCACTGCCGGAGGACTGCGCCAAGCGCCTGAGGCGCGGCGAGACCGCAGTCGTGGCCCGCGTCGAGCGGGGCCGCTGCCTCGTCGACCTGCGCTGCGTGCCGCCGGAGCGGGACGCCGACGTCGAGCGAGCCGTCCTCGCCGCCCGGGACGTCGACCACCCGAGCGGCGCCTGACGGTGCACGTCATCGCGACGGCCGGACACGTCGACCACGGCAAGTCCACGCTCGTGCGCGCGCTCACCGGGATCGAGCCCGATCGGTGGGCCGAGGAGCGTCGGCGCGGCATGACGATCGACCTCGGGTACGCGTGGACGACCCTCGCCTCGGGCGCCGACGTCGCCTTCGTCGACGTGCCGGGCCACCAGCGCTTCATCGGCAACATGCTCGCCGGCCTGGGGCCGGCGCCCGCCGTCGTCCTCGTCGTGGCTGCCGACGAGGGGTGGCGTCCCCAGTCGGCCGAGCACCTCGCGGCCGTCGACGCGCTCGGCATCTCCCGCGGGCTCGTCGTCGTCACCCGCAGCGACCTCGCCGACCCGGGCCCGGCCGTCGCCGAGGCGCTCGCGCAGGTCGCGCGCACCAGCCTCGCCGGCAGCACGGCGCTCGCGGTGTCGGCCCGCACCGGCCAGGGGCTCGACGCCCTGCGCGCCGCCCTCGACGACCTCGTCGCGTCGCTTCCGGCACCCGACCGGGACGCCCGCATGCGCCTGTGGGTCGACCGGTCGTTCTCGGTCCGCGGCAGCGGCACCGTCGTGACGGGCACCCTGGGCGCCGGGACCATCCGGGTCGGCGACGAGCTCGTCGTCCACCGCACCGACGGCACGTCACAGTCCGTCGGCGTCCGCGGGCTGCAGAGCCTCGGCCGTGCCCGTGACGAGGTGTCGGCCGTGGCGCGCGTGGCAGTCAACCTGCGCGGCATCGGCGTCGACGACGTGGCGCGGGGTGACGTCCTGCTGACGCCCCGCGCCTGGCACGTCACGACGACGCTCGACGCCCGTGTCGTCCGTGCCGTCGATCCCGTTGCCGTGGGTGCCGGTGCGGGTGTGCCCGAGCCGGACCCGCTCCCGTCGCACGTCATGCTCCATGTCGGGACGCTCGCCGTGGAGGCGAGGGTGCGCCCCCTCGGTGCGGGCGCGGTGCGTCTCGCCCTCCCGGCCGCGCTGCCCGTGGTCGCGGGCGACCGCATCCTGCTGCGCGATCCCGGCTCACGCCGGGTCGTGGGTGCTGTGGTCGTGGACGCAGACCCACCCGTGCTCGACCGACGTGGCTCAGCCGCCCGGCGGGCCGAGGTGGTCCGCAGCCTCGACGGTGCGCCCGACCTCGCCCGTGAGGTCGCGCGCCGCGGATGGATGCGTGGGTCCGAGGCCGAGGCGCTCGGGATCGTGGTGCCGCCCGGTGACCGACCCGGCGCGACCGTCGCGAGGCGGGGCGTGTGGCTCGTCGACGACGAGGCCTGGCAGGCGGCGTCGGTCCGCCTGCGGGCGGCCGTCCAGGCGCGGGCCGACGCTGCCCCGATCGACCCCGTGCTCGCCCTCGAGGCGGCCCGAGCCGTAGCGGGCGTGCCGGACCGTGCGCTCGTGAGCGACCTCGCCGCCACCGCCGGGCTCGACATCCGTGACGGTCGGGTCGGGCTGCCCGGACGCTCGGCCGTCCTGTCCAGCGGGGCCGAGGCCGGGCTGAGCAGGATCGAGGCGCGCTTGCGGCAGAAGCCGTTCACAGCGCCGGAGCAGCACGAGCTCGACGCCGCCGGGCTCGGGGCACGCGAGCTCGCCGCCGCCGAGGGCATCGGACGCATCCTGCGGCTGCCCGGTGACGTGGTCCTGCTCCCGAACGCGCCGGCCCTCGCGATGCGCGAGCTCGCGGCCCTGCCACAGCCCTTCACGACGAGCGACGCCCGTCAGGCCCTGGACAGCACGCGTCGCATCGTCATCCCGCTGCTCGAGCACCTCGACCGTCGGGGGTGGACGCGCCGCCTCGACGGATCGCACCGGCAGGTCGCCCGCTGAGCCGACACGGCACGATCGACGAAGACGACGACGCCCAGTCGTCACCGTCGATCGTCCCGTGGGGCCTCGGGAGCGTGCCCGTCGGCGGGACCATCCCGCCGGATCCCTCGCCCGGGCCCGAGAGGGCCGAGGAGGCGAGGAGCGAAGGCCGCGATGGTCAGGCCCGTCGCATCGGACCGGGCGGACGGAGCCGGTCGGGCACGACGAGGAGGACGACGGCGCCGACGATGGCACCGAGCACCGTCTCGAGGAGGCGGTCGCGCAGCAGCGGACCCGCTGGGGCGGCGTGGACGAGCTGGCCCATCATCAGGGCGAGCGGGGTGATGAAGAGGAGCGCCACGGCGTAGTTGCGCCCGACGACGAGCTCGGTGAGCACCTGGAGCACGACGATGACGAGCACCGCCCAGACGCCCTGCGGGGACCACGCGAGGATCGGCGCCGCCACGGCGAGACCGAGGACCGTGCCGACGACGCGGTGCACGCCACGGGTCAGGCGGGACGTGAGGTCCGGTCCCGACAGGACGGTCACGGCGGCGACCATGGCCCAGTAAGGGTGCTGCCACCCGAGCCCGGTCGCGACGGCGCCCGAGACGGACAGCGCGACGACGTGCCGCATGAGGTGCGCTCGCGCGCCGGGAGCCTCGAGCGCGTCGCGGAAGCGGGGCGCCGGCAGTTGCGGCCGACGCCACGCATCGCGGTCGGTCAGCACCCCGACGTGGGAGACGAGCAGCGACACGAGGACGCTGGAGGCGGCCACCGCGGCCGCGACCGGGACGGTCGTCGGACCGGCCGGGACCATCGCGCAGACGGCGAAGGCGAAGACGAGGAAGAGCGGCCCCGGCGGGTGCCACCGGTAGGCGTCGGAGGTGAGCGAACCGGCGGCCGCGAGCAGCGCGCCCAGCACGACGACGAGCCAGCGGGACTCCGGTGCCAGGGACACGACGACGCCGAGCGTCACTGCAAGGGTGAGGAACCCGCCGGCGACAACCTGCATCCCGGCCCGCTCGGGACGGGAGTGGTTGCGGCCGTAGAGCGACGTGAAGGCACCGAACGCGGCATAGGGCGTCCACTCGACGCGACCGACGCACGAGCACGAGGAGGGGGACGAGCACCGAGAGCCCGGCGCGGAGTGCGACACGGTGGGCGCCGCCGTGCGGTCCCCACCGCAGCAGCCCCGGCCAGGCCGGTCGGGGTGGGGGCTGGTTCATCGCTCTCCACTCTAGAGCTCGCCCGGATCCGGGTAGGACTACCCATCGACGCGGCACACCCGGAGCGCGCAGAATCGCGCTGACCGGGCAGGCCGTCCGGTCTCCGGGCGAACAGGGGACACCACATGAAGAAGTCAGCAGTCGTCGCTGCCCTCGCAGCCGCGGCGGTCGCCGCGACGGGAGCGCTCATGACCGCGCCCGCCCTGGCCGTCACGACCGGCGCGAGCGCCCGCAACGTCATCGCCAAGGACTTCCCGGACCCGGGCTTCGCGAAGTTCACGACGCGCGCCCAGGGCACGAAGTACTACCTGTATGCGACGGGTGGCGGCTTCCGGGTCGCTCGCTCGGCCTCGCCCGGCTCGGGCTTCTCGGTCGTCGGCACCTCGATGAACGCCCGCCCGGCCTGGACCTTCGAGTCGACCGACAGCTCTCCCGCGCAGCTGTGGGCACCGCACGTCTTCCAGACCGCGACGTCGCCCGGCTCCGAGCGTTTCACGATGTACTTCGCCGCCCGCCGCGAGGCCCCCGGCACGGCGAACCACAACAAGCACTGCATCGGCGCGGCCCGCTCGTCGTCGCCGACCGGCCCTTTCAGCCCGGTCTCGACGCCCCTCGTCTGCCCGCCCGCCGGCTACTCCGAGGCCATCGACCCGGTCGAGTACCGCACCCGCTACGGCAACCGCTACCTCGTCTACAAGATCGGCAACTACAGCCCGCGCCGCTTCCAGATCATGGCCGTCCGCGTCGACAACTCGACCGGCACGACCCTGGCCGGCTCGCCGAAGGTCGTCCTCAGTGCGAGCCGCATCGGATCGGCCGTCGCCGAGGCGCCCGACGTCTACCGCGACTCCGCCGGCAAGGTGCACCTCTTCGTGTCGCGCAACGGCTACAAGGACTGCAACTACGCCACCCAGGTCTGGTCGGGCAACGACCTGTTCGCCCTCGGCAACCCGCGCTGGGTCGGCGGCATGGGCATCTCGACGACCGACCGCTTCTGCGGCCCCGGCGGTGCCGAGGTGATCAACGACGGCGGCGTGCTCCGTGTCGCCTTCCACGTGCGCAAGACCGCCAGCCCGCTCGTCCGGCCCGCCTGGACCGGCGTCCTGAAGTGGAGCGGCGGCAACCCGTACCTCTCCTGAGGCGGGTCTGGTGGTGGTGTCGGTGGGGGATGGCAGGCTGGGCCCGATGGCGAAGGGCAAGCGAGCCGACGTGCTCGACCGATTCTCTCCGGCGACCGCCGAGTGGTTCCGGAGCAGCTTCAGCGCGCCCACGACGGCCCAGGCCGGCGCGTGGGACGCGATCAGCTCGGGCCACCACACGGTCGTCGTCGCACCCACCGGCTCGGGCAAGACGCTCTCGGCCTTCCTCTGGGCCATCGACCGGATGGCGAGCGACCCGGTGCCCGAGGAGAAGCTCGAGCGGTGCCGGGTGCTCTACGTCTCGCCCATGAAGGCCCTCGCCGTCGACGTCGAGCGCAACCTGCGCGCCCCGCTCGTCGGCATCGGCCACGCCGCGACCCGGCTCGAGCTGGCGCCGCCCGACATCACCGTGAGCGTCCGCTCGGGCGACACCCCGGCCAACGAGCGCCGGGCCTTCGCCCGCACGCCCACGGACATCCTCATCACGACGCCCGAGTCGCTGTTCCTCATGCTCACGTCCTCGGTGCGAGAGGCGCTCAAGGGCGTCGAGACCGTCATCATCGACGAGGTCCACGCCGTCGCGGGCACCAAGCGTGGCGCCCACCTCGCCCTCAGCCTCGAGCGCCTCGACGCCCTCCTGCCCACCCCGGCCCAGCGGGTCGGTCTGTCGGCGACGGTGCGACCCGTCGAGGAGGTCGCGCGCTACCTGGCAGGCGGTCGCCCGGTCGAGATCGTGCAGCCCCCGTCGACGAAGCAGTGGGACCTCGAGGTCGTCGTGCCCGTCCCCGACATGGGCGAGCTGGGCAGCGCGCCCGCCGAGATCTCGCCCGGCGTGCCCGACCTCTCGGGTCCGGCCGCCGGCCAAGCGCCGCAGGCGAGCATCTGGCCGCACGTCGAGGAGCGCATCGTCGACCTCATCGCCGAGCACCGCTCGACGATCGTCTTCTCCAACTCGCGCCGGCTCGCCGAACGGCTCACCTCTCGCCTCAACGAGATCTGGGAGGAGCGCCTCGCCGAGCAGGAGGACCTCCCGGTCCCCAGCCTCGCTGCCCTCTCGACGCGGCCGCCCGCTCAGGTCATGGCCCAGGCGGGGGTCTCTCGCGGGGCGCCGGCGGTGCTCGCCCGTGCCCACCACGGGTCGGTGAGCAAGGAGCACCGGGCCACCATCGAGGAGGACCTCAAGGCCGGGCGCCTCCCTGCCGTCGTCGCGACGAGCAGCCTCGAGCTCGGCATCGACATGGGCGCCGTCGACCTCGTCATCCAGGTCGAGAGCCCGCCGTCGGTGGCGAGCGGACTCCAGCGCGTGGGCCGAGCGGGCCACCAGGTGGGCGCCGTCAGCCAGGGCGTCATGTTCCCGAAGTTCCGCGCAGACCTCGTGCAGACCGCGGTCGTCGTCGAGCGCATGCGCGTCGGCGCCATCGAGTCGCTGCGGATCCCGGCCAACCCCGTCGACGTGCTGGCCCAGCACGTCGTGGCCATGTGTGCCATGGACGACTGGACCGTCGCGGACGTCGAAGCGCTCGTGCACCGGGCCGCGAGCTTCGCCGCGCTCCCGCGCTCGGTCCTCGAGGCGACGCTCGACATGCTCGCCGGGCGCTACCCGTCCGACGAGTTCGCCGAGCTGCGCCCGCGCATCGTCTGGGACCGCGTCACCGACACGCTCTCCGGCCGCCGTGGCGCCCAGCGGCTCGCCGTCACGAGCGGCGGCACCATCCCCGACCGGGGGTTGTATGCCGTGTTCCTCGCCTCCGGGGAGGGGCCCGGTCGCCGGGTCGGGGAGCTCGACGAGGAGATGGTCTACGAGTCGCGCGTCGGCGACGTCTTCACCCTCGGCACGTCGACGTGGCGCATCGAGGACATCACCCACGACCGCGTCCTCGTCACGCCGGCGCCGGGACAGGCGGGCAAGCTGCCCTTCTGGAAGGGCGACCAGCAGGGCCGCCCGGCCGAGCTGGGGCGCGCCCTCGGCGGTTTCGTCCGCGAGATCGTGGGCCTGACGCCCGAGCGGGCCCGCGCGCGGGTCACCGCCGCCGGTCTCGACGAGTGGGCCGCCGACAACCTCATCGGCTACCTCACCGAGCAGAAGGAGGCGACGCGGCACGTCCCCGACGACCGCACCATCGTCGTCGAGCGCTTCCGTGACGAGATCGGCGACTGGCGTGTCGCAGTGCTCTCACCCTTCGGCGGGCAGGTCCACGCACCGTGGGCGCTCTGCGTCGCGGCGCGCATGCGCGAGCGCTTCGGCATCGACGTCCAGGCCATGCACGGCGACGACGGCATCGTCTTCCGCCTGCCCGACCTCGAGTTCGACGACGGCGCTGCCGTCGGTCAGCAGCTCGTCGAGCTCGTCACCCTCGAGCCCGAGGAGGTGAGCGAGCTCGTCACGCAGGAGATCGGGGGATCAGCCCTGTTCGCAGCGCGGTTCAGGGAGTGCGCGGCGCGGGCGCTCCTGCTGCCCCGCCGTCGCCCCGACAAGCGCCAGCCGCTCTGGCAGCAGCGGCAGCGCGCCGCGCAGCTGCTCGAGGTGGCGAGCCAGTACCCCAGCTTCCCGATCGTCCTCGAGGCCGTGCGCGAGTGCGTCCAGGACGTCTTCGACGTGCCGGGTCTCGTCGAGCTCATGGGCGACATCCGCTCGCGCGCGGTGAGGGTCGTCGACGTCGAGTCGAGCCAGCCGAGTCCCTTCGCCAAGTCGCTCGTCTTCGGCTACGTCGCGCAGTACCTCTACGAGGGCGACTCGCCGCTGGCCGAGCGCCGGGCCGCGGCGCTGGCCCTCGACCCGTCCCTCCTGTCCGAGCTGCTCGGCCAGGGTGAGGCGCTCGCGCTGCGCGACCTGCTCGACCCCGAGGCGGTCGCCCGCACCGAGGCCGAGCTCCAGCGGCTGACGCCCGAGCGGGGCGCCCGCGACGGCGAGGACGTCGCCGACCTGCTCCGGGTGCTCGGCCCGCTGTCGGTGCGGGACATCGTCGCCCGTGCGGCCGAGGGCTTCGAGCCGTCGGCCGTCGAGACGGCCCTCGCCGAGCTCGAGGCAGCCCGCCGGGTCATCGCCGTGCGCGTCGGTGGCGACCACCGCTGGGCCGCCATCGAGGACGCCGCGCGGCTGCGCGACGCCCTCGGCACCGCGCTGCCGGTCGGCGTGCCGCAGGCCTTCCTCGACCCGGTGCCCGACCCGCTCGCCGACCTCGTCGCGCGCTTCGCCCGCACCCACGGGCCCTTCGCCGTCCAGACCGTCGCGGCGTGGTGGGGCATCGGTCCTGCGGTCGTCCACGACGCGCTGCGCCGTCTCGTCTCGGCCGGTCGGGTGGTCGAGGGCGAGCTGCTCCCCACCGAGAACGGCGGTGGGCACGGTCCCGAGTTCTGCGACGCCGAGGTGCTGCGGCTGCTCCGGCGCCGCTCGCTCGCCGCGCTGCGCCACGAGGTCGAGCCGGTCGCCCAGCCCGATCTGGCACGCTTCCTCCCGCAGTGGCAGGGCGTCGGGGGCGGCCTGCGTGGCCGGGAGGGTCTGCTCCGAGCCGTCGAGCAGCTGACCGGCGCCGTCGTGCCGGCGAGCGCCGTCGAGTCACTGGTGCTTCCGGCCCGCGTCGCCGACTACCGCCCGGCGCTCCTCGACGAGGTGATGAGCTCGGGCGAGGTCGTCTGGCGCGGCCACGGGTCTCTGCCCGGCGACGACGGCTGGGTCAGCCTCCACCTCGCCGACGCCGCCCACCTGACGCTGACCCCACCCGAGGTCGTCGACCTCACCGACGACGAGCAGGCCGTCCTCGAGGCGCTCGAGGGCGGCGGCGCGTACTTCTTCCGGGCACTCTCGACGCGCGTGGGCCTCGGCGACACCGAGCTCAACGACGCGCTGTGGTCGCTGCTGTGGTCGGGGCGCCTCACCAACGACACCATCGCGCCGCTGCGTGCCCTCCTCGCCGGGGGGCGCACCGCCCACAAGCGCGCGACGTCCGGACCCAGATCGACGAGGTATGCCGGCCGGCGCGGCTCGCTGGGCCGCTTCGGCTCCCTGCGCGGTCCCCTCGCCGGCACGAGCCCGTCCAGGGTCGAGGCCGCCGAGGAGGCGGCGTCGGGCAAGGCGCTGACGGCGGGGCGCGCGGCCGGGTCCGGACCGTCGACCGGCGTCGGTCGCTGGACGTCGCTGCCGCCCGCCGAGTCCGACCCGACGGTGCGGGCCGTCACCAACGCCGAGCTGCTCCTCGACCGCTACGGCGTCCTGACGCGCGGGTCGGTCGTCACCGAGGACGTCCCCGGCGGCTTCGCGGCCGTCTACCGCGTGCTCGCCGCGGCCGAGGAGGCCGGCAAGGTGCGGCGCGGCTACTTCGTCGAGGGCCTCGGCGCCTCGCAGTTCGCCTCGACGGGAGCCGTCGACCGGCTCCGGTCGATGTCGCGACTCCCAGGTGGTGACGACGGGGGCCGACGGGCCGACGCCGCCGACGGTGACGAGTGGCTGACGCCCTCGTCCTCTGCCTCGCCCGGCCGAGGCGGCTCCCGCGGCCGTGAACGCTCCGGGCCCCCGGCCCTCGTGCTCGCGGCCAGCGACCCCGCCAACCCCTACGGTGCCGCCATCGGATGGCCCGAGCGTGGGCTGACCGACGCTGCCGACGAGCCAGCGCAGTCCCCGAAGGCGTCCCGCCGCACGGGGCACCAGCCCGGTCGCAAGGCGGGAGCGCTCGTCGTCCTCGTCGACGGCGAGCTCGTCCTCTACGTCGAGCGCGGCGGCAAGACGATGCTCTGCTGGTCCGACGACCCCGAGCGCCTCCAGGCCGCTGCAGACGCGCTCGCGCTCGCCGTCCGCGAGGGAGCCCTCGGTCGACTCACCGTCGAGAAGGCCGACGGCGCCTCGGTGCTGGGTTCGGACCACCCGCTCGTGCAGGCCCTGTCGCAGGCCGGATTCCACATGACGCCGCGGGGCCTGCGCCTGCGCCGTTAGCCGAACGGGTCGACGTCGGTCATCGTCACGGCGCTCGGCGCCGTGGGCCGCCACGCGAGGGACTCCTGAGTGCCGAGGCGTGCTCGCAGAGCCCGCTGGGCGGCATACCACCCGATGAGCTCGGAGAGCTCGTCCGCCCGGAGCCAGACGACCGCACGCCCAGCGCAGCTCGACCGCTGTCGGAGTCAGGGAGACTCCACCCGGCGAGGCGCGACCCAGGACGAAGGGCGCCAGCCCGGCGCAGGAGGCGAGGGTGACGAAGCCGAAGACCACGGCTGCCCAGGGCGGGGTGCGCACCACCATGAAGACGCACCGCGCCGTCACGAGGACCGCATGGGCCAGCGGCGTCGCGAACGACCCGCGCGAGCGGAGGACGGCGGTCGACAGTGCGCCGGACGGGGCCGACGCGAGGACCAGCCGTGCCCGGGCGCCGCACGCTCCACGACCAGCGGGAGACCGCCTCGACGACCCACGCGGCCGCGCCGCACGTGGCCATCGCGCAACCAGAGCGGTTCCGCGCGTGTCACGACGAGGAGCGCCACGCACCCACCCGCGAGTCGGCGAGGACGGCGAGCTCGACGAGGAAGAGCAGCACGTACGTGCCGGCGCGCCACCGGTCGAGCATCCGCCGGATGAAGGCCGGACCGTTGCGGGCGGCACCGGGTGAGCCGGCCACGGCGTCCCGGGCGCTCGACCCCCGCCCGTGGATCACGACGACGACCTCGAACCGGTCGGCCGGGAGGGTCTGGGCTGCCAGCGCACCGAGGCACGCGGACACCCGGTCGCAGGAGCCGTGGGCGGACACCACGACGGAGAGGTCACGCACCCGGCGAAGGTAGTCGCGGGATGTGAATAGGCTGGATGGGCGCGCGACCGCGCAGGTGAACGACCGGTGATCAGGAGGTGGCGTGCCCGAGGGAGACACCGTGTGGCGCACCGCCACCCGCCTCGACCAGGCCCTCTCCGGCCGCGAGATCGTCGAGTCCGACCTGCGCTGGCCGGGGGAGATCGCCACGGCAGACCTCACGGGCCGCACGACGCTCGAGGTCGTCAGCCGCGGCAAGCACGTGCTGCACCGGGTCGAGGGTGGTCTCACGCTCCACTCGCACCTGCGGATGGAGGGCCAGTGGCGCGTCGAGGCGACGCCCGGACTGCCCGCCCGGTGGCGGCGCAACCCGCAGCTGCGCGCCCTCGTCGCGGCGCCGGACTGGACCGCTCTCGGGCTGCGTCTGGGCATGCTCGACCTCGTGCCGACCGCCCGCGAGGGTGACCTCGTCGGACACCTCGGGCCCGACGTGCTCGGCCCGGACTGGGACCTGGAGCTCGCCGTCGACCACGTCTCGGGGGCCCGGGTACCGATCGGTCAGGCGCTGCTCGACCAGCGCAACCTCGCCGGCATCGGCACGATGTGGTGCGCCGAGACGCTCTTCCTCGAGCGGGTGCCCCCGTGGAGCCTCGCCGACGAGCTGGGCCGCGAGACCGTCGAGCGGGTCGTGTCGCGCGCCCACCGCCTCATCGACAACGGCCGTCGTCACGCGGTCCAGTCGAGCACCGGCAGCCAGCGCCTCGACGAGGCCCACTACGTCCACGCCCGCAGCGGCCGGCCCTGCCGACGCTGCGGCGCGACGGTCCGCGTCGCGATGATCGGCGAGCCCACCCGCGAGCGCACGATGTTCTACTGCCCCGGCTGCCAGGGCGGCCTGGGACCGACCGACGACGGCCGGCCCCAGGCACCCCTCGGCTCTAACCGGGGAGCAGCCCGGTCGCGACGCTCGTACTGAAAGGGCTGCGGCTGTCGGTGGGCGGTCCTACCGTGAAGGATCCGCTTCACCCCGAGAGGAGCACGGCCATGGCATCCCGCCTCAACCCCTACATCAGCTTCAAGGACGACGCCCGAGCGGCGATGGAGTTCTACAGGTCTGTCTTCGGCGGCGAGCTGACGGTGTCGACGTTCGGCGAGTTCGGTGAGAACGGTCCCAGCGCCGACAACGTCATGCACGCACTGCTCGAGACGCCGAGCGGCTACACGATCATGGCGTCCGACACCCCCGAGCAGATGCCCTACCAGCCGGGCACCAACATCTCGGTGAGCCTGAGCGGCGACGACAGCGACGAGCTGCACGGCTACTGGGACAAGCTCGCCGACGGTGGCTCCGTCATGATGCCCCTCGAGAAGCAGGCGTGGGGCGACGAGTTCGGCATGCTGACCGACCGGTTCGGCATCGGCTGGATGGTCAACATCGGCAGCGGGCAGACCGACGAGGCACCGACGGGGTGACCTCGGACGGGTCCGGTCGGGAGCTCAGTCCCGGCCGGGGCCGCCGTAGTGGCGCGCCAGCTGACGGGTGAGCTCGTCCGGACCGATGAGACTCGAGTGCGTGCCCGCGGTGCCGCACGCCCACGCGCCCGCCACGGTCCCGGCCCGTGCCGCCGCGCGGGCGTCGCCGCCGGCCAGCCACGCGTGCAGGAACGCCGAGACGTACGCGTCGCCCGCGCCGTTCGAGTCCACGGCCGGGCGGCCCTCGATGTCGACGGCGGACACGGCGAAGGACCCGCCCTCGCGCACCGTCACCCGGCTGCCGCGGGCGCCGTCCATGACGACGACGAGCCGCGCCCGTCCGCGGTCGAGCACGTCGGAGACGACGTCGTCCTCCACGCCGTCGAGGCGCGAGCCCGACACGAAGACGAGGTCGGCGGCATACGCGAACGGCCGGTGGTGCGGGTTGCGCCCGTCCCAGTCGTGCAGGTCGGTCGAGGTCGTGGTCCCCGCGGCCGTGGCGTCCTCGAGGGCGCCGACGGTCCACGGCATGATCGAGGCGTGCACGTGCCGCGCCCCCTCGAGGGGGCCGCGCCAGAGCGCCGGGTCGGGTGCGAGGTCGTAGGGGTGGCGCGGGTCGTAGAAGGACATGCGGCGGCCGGTCGCGTCGACGAGGTTCACCGCCCGACGGGTGCCGCTCTCGTGGACGACGTGGTCGAAGGCGAGCCCCTCGTCCGCGAACCGGTGCAGGAGCATCCGGCCCTCGTGGTCGTCGCCGATGACGTCGACGAGACGCGTGGCGAGGCCGAGGCGGTGGCAGCCGAGCGCGACGCCGCTGCCCGTGTGGCCCACGACGGTGTCGATCGGAGGGACGACGTGCGAGTCGGCGAAGGGGACCGGCAGGGCGTCGACGCGCACGATGGTGTCGACGCCGGCACCGCCGACGACGAGGACGTCAGTCATCACGGCCTCATTGTGCACGGCCGGGTGCGGTCAGGGACGCGTGACGCTGAGCAGACCGAGGCACATCTCGTCGGTCGTGCCCTCGCCCCAGACGACGTAGCGCTCGGGCAGCCCCTGGAGGTCGGGCAGCTTGTCGCGCCAGGCCTGGTCGTGGGTGCAGCTGACCCGGATCGAGTCACCGGGGCGGATCGCCGTCGCCGGGATCGGGACGGAGCCCTGGTTGTCGAAGTCCCAGACCTTGATGTCGAGCAGGGTCTTCGCGCGCGCCGTGCCGGGGTTGAGGTCGATGCGCAGCGACGAGCCGAGCAGGTGCATGTGCCCGGCCACGGCGCGGATCGTCGCAGCCTGCTCGACGCTGCGCGTGCACGACTGGGTGGCGCCGGGGGTCGGGATGAGCGTGCCGTCGCAGACGAGCAGCAGGCCGTTGACGATGCGTGACGACATCGGCCCGAAGCGCTCGGTGACGTCGGCGACCGCCGCGTTCCGGTCGCACAGCGGACCGGACTTGCCTGCGCGACAAGGCAGCTCGACCGGCGCGGGGTAGAGCATCGTCTCGAGCGGCTTGAGCTTCGGCAACGCGGACAGGCGCAGCTGGACGGACGTGCGGTCGGGCGTCACGCCGTGCCGGAGGTTGTAGTGGACCTGCATGACGAGGAGGGAGCCGTGCTGCATGGGGATGCCGACGTCGGCCGGCAGGACGTTCGCGCGGCCGCCCGGGGCCCACGCGCCGACCCACGGGGCGTCGTCGAGGCTCGCGCCGCGCGACCCGAGGCCGGCGCCGCCGAAGCAGGTCCAGCCGGTGCCGCCCGACTCGGCGTCCTTCGCTCGGGCGGCCGCTGCAGCCGACGGCGGAACGCGGAAGAGGATGACGTGGTGCACTTCCTGCGGCTGGCCCGGCGCGATGTCGAAGCCGGTCACGAACTCGTCGCGCGTGACCTTGGGGTCGAGGACGAAGCACCGGTAGTCGTCGGTGCCGGTCGTCGGCGCCTTCGGCGTGTAGGACACCGGTGACGTCACGGTCCGCATCGACTCGCCGGCCCGCAGCGCCGTCGGCTTGGCCGGGCTGACGGGCTTCGCGGCGTGGCCGGTGGCAGCCGTCGTCGGGTGCTCGGTGACACCCGCCGAGTGCCCGGTCGCGTGCCCCTCGAGCCGGGCCTGGGCGGTCGGGTTCGGAGTGCCACAGCCCGCCACGAGCAGGGCGATCGCCGCGACGGCCGCCGCGACCGCCGGGGTCGCGCGCATCGCGGGCCGGCCGCGTCGAGTCCTCATCCCGTCAGTCTAGGAACGTCACCGCGGCGCGGGGCTGTTGTCGAGCCTTTGCCCGGGTCAGGGCTGCTCGGGCGCCCGGCTCACGGGGATCCGGCGCACGTCCGGCGCACTCAGCCGCTCGGCGTTTGCCTCGGAGTCGGCGAGCTCCTTCTGCGACTCGAGCTCCGCCTCGACCCGGGCGATGTAGGCGGACACCTCGGCCTCGCTCCGCTCGGCGTCCCAGCCGAGGACGGGGGCCACGATCTCGGCCACGGCCCGAGCACTGTCGGCGCCACGGCTCGAGGTCTCGATGGAGATGCGCGTGCGGCGGGCCAGCACGTCGTCGAGGTGCAGCGCGCCCTCGTGCGTGGCGGCATACAGCGCCTCGACCCGGAGGTATTCCTCCGCGCCGGGGAGCGGGTCGTAGAGGGAGCGGTCGTCCTCGGCGAGGGCGAAGAGCTCGTGGACGAGCGAGCCGTAGCGCTCGAGCAGGTGGGTGATGCGCCAGACCGGGAGGTCCTGGTGGCGCGCGAGCCGGTCGATCTGGTTGACGAGCGCGACGTAGCCCTCGGCGCCCGAGAGCGGGATGAACTCGGTGACGCTGTCGGAGACGTCGCCACCGATGTCCTCACGGGCGGCGTCGACGGCGTCGGCGGCCATGACGCGGTAGGTCGTGTACTTGCCGCCGGCGATGGAGATGAGGCCGGGCTGCGGGCGGGCCACGGCGTGCTCCCGCGAGAGCTGGCTCGTGTCCTCGCTCTCGCCGGAGAGCAGGGGGCGCAGTCCGGCGTAGACGCCCTGGATGTCCTCGTGGGTCAGCGGCACCTTCAGCACGGTGTTGATGTGCTCGAGGATGTAGTCGATGTCGGCCCGGGTCGCGGCGGGGTGGGCGAGGTCGAGCTCCCAGTCGGTGTCGGTGGTGCCGATGATCCAGTGGGTGCCCCACGGGATGACGAAGAGGACCGACTTCTCGGTGCGCAGGATGAGGCCGGTCTCGGAGTTGATCCGGTCGCGGGCGACGACGATGTGCACGCCCTTGCTCGCGCGCACGTGGAAGCGCCCGCGGCCTCCCGCCATCGTCTGGATGTCGTCGGTCCACACGCCGGTGCAGTTGATGACGACGGAGGCCCGGACCTCGGTGCGCTCGCCCGTCTCGACGTCCTCGACGAGGGCGCCGACGACCCGCTCGCCCGCTCGCAGCAGCTCGACGACGCGGGCCGAGGCGACGACGGTGGCGCCGTAGGCGGCGGCGGTGCGGACCGTCGTCAGCGTGTGGCGGGCGTCGTCGGCCTGGGCGTCGTAGTAGAGCAGCCCTCCGGTGAGGGCGTCGCGCTTGAGAGCCGGGGCGAGCTTGAGCGCTCCGGTGCGGGTCAGCTGCTTGTGGCGTGGGACCGAGCGCGCGCCGCCCATCGAGTCGTAGAGGGTCAGGCCCGCGGTGACGTAGGGACGCTCCCAGCCGCGGCTGGTCAGCGGGTAGAGGAACGAGACCGGCTTGACGAGGTGGGGCGCGATGCGGCTCAGCATGAGCTCGCGTTCCTTGAGCGCCTCGCGGACGAGGTCGAAGTTCATCTGCTCGAGGTAGCGCAGGCCGCCGTGGAAGAGCTTGGACGACCGCGACGACGTGCCGGAGGCGAAGTCGCGCTGCTCGACGAGGGCGGTGGACAGGCCGCGGGTGGCCGCGTCGAGGGCCACCCCGCCGCCGGTCACGCCTCCACCGACGACGAGCACGTCGAACTGCTTGGTGGCGAGGCGCTTCCACGCCCGTGCCCGGTAGTCCGTGTCCAGCCGCACTGGGCTCGTCATCGGTTCCCCTTCACGTCGCTGGTGAGACAGACACTCTAACGAGCGAGCATCACGGGACGCGGAGCCGTCCGACCTCCCTGCGCACGCGTCTCGTGGGCGACACTGTGGGGGTGAGGTTCATGTGGGTCATCTGCCTGTTCGCCGGTCACCGGTGGCTCCGTGAGAGCCGCGACGGGGAGACGATCATCGTCTGCGGGCGGTGTGACGCGATCAGCAGGGTGGCGGAGGCACGCGAGCGCCACCGCCTCCGCCAGCTCGGACGTGGCCACGGCGAGATGTAGGCGCGCGGCGGTACGGTCTGGTCATGCCGACGGAGCAGCGCAGCCATGTCGTGTCGATCGACCAGGGGACGACGAGCACCCGGGCCATGGTCTTCGACCGCAGCGGTCGCGTCGTGGCCGTCGACCAGATGGAGCACCGGCAGATCTTCCCGCGGGCCGGGTGGGTCGAGCACGACGCGATGGAGATCTGGCAGAACACCCGCGTCGTCGTCGGAGGCGCACTCGGCAAGGCGAACCTCAACGCCACCCACATCGCTGCGGTCGGCATCACGAACCAGCGCGAGACCACCGTCGTGTGGGAGCGGGCCACCGGCCGGCCGATCCACAACGCCATCGTCTGGCAGGACACCCGCACCCAGGCGATCTGCGACGAGCTGGCCCGCGACGGCGGCGTCGAGCGCTTCAAAGAGGTGACCGGGCTGCCGCTCGCGACGTACTTCGCCGGGCCCAAGGCCCGCTGGATCCTCGACCACGTCGACGGCGCCCGTGAGCGCGCCGAGGCGGGGGAGCTGCTCTTCGGCACCATCGACACCTGGCTGCTCTGGAACCTCACGGGCGGCGCCGACGACGATGGCGTGCACGTCACCGACGTCACGAACGCCTCGCGCACCCTCCTGATGGACCTGCGCACCCTCGACTGGGACGCCTCGGCCGCGAAGGCGATCGGGGTCCCCCTGGCGATGCTCCCCGAGATCCGATCGTCGTCCGAGGTCTACGGCACGTGCAAGCCGGGCATCCTCATCGACGTCCCGGTGGCGGGCATCCTCGGCGACCAGCAGGCGGCGACCTTCGGCCAGGCCTGTCTCGACGTCGGCTCGGCCAAGAACACCTACGGCACCGGCAACTTCATGCTCCTCAACACGGGTGAGGAGATCGTCGCCTCGAAGAACGGGCTGCTGACGACGGTCTGCTACCGGCTCGGAGACGACAGGCCGGTCTACGCACTCGAGGGCTCCATCGCCGTCACGGGGTCGCTCGTGCAGTGGCTGCGTGACAACCTCGGCCTCATCACGGACGCCAAGGAGATCGAGACGCTGGCCGCGAGCGTCGACGACAACGGGGGCGCCTACTTCGTCCCGGCCTTCTCCGGCCTCTTCGCCCCCCACTGGCGTCCCGACGCCCGCGGTGCGCTCGTCGGTCTGACCCGCTTCGTCAACAAGGGTCACATCGCCCGAGCAGCGTTGGAGGCCACGGCGTTCCAGACGCGCGAGGTGCTCGAGGCGATGAACGCCGACTCGGGAGTGCCGCTCACCGAGCTGCGGGTCGACGGCGGCATGGTCGTCAACGAGACGCTCATGCAGTTCCAGGCCGACCTGCTCGGCGTCGACGTCGTGCGACCCGTCGTGGCCGAGACCACCGCTCTCGGCGCCGCGTATGCCGCCGGGCTGGCCGTCGGCTACTGGCAGAGCACCGACGAGATCCGTGAGAACTGGGGCGAGGACCGCCGGTGGACCCCCGCGATGGAGGAGCCCGAGAGGGAGCGCCTCTTCCGCACGTGGAAGAAGGCCGTCGAGCGCACCCTCGACTGGGTCGACGCCGACACTCCGTGACGCCTCAGTCCTCGCCCTCGAGGTGGAGGAGGACCTTGCGCAGCAGGCCGTTGAGGGCGACGAGGTCCCTGGCGGTCAGGCCCGAGAAGGCCTCCTGCTCACGAGCCATGCCGGCCTCGATCCCCCTCTCCCACAGCGCCCGTCCCGACGGCGTCGGTCGGATGAGGATGCGGCGCCGGTCGATGGGGTCGACCTCCCGCGTCACGTGTCCGCGCTGCACGAGCCGGTCGGTGCGTGACGTCATCGCGGCGCGGGTCACGCCGCACGCGTCGGCGAGCTGTGCGGGGGTCGCCTCCTCGGGGAACGGCTGGACCATCAGTGCGTGGAGCGTGTGGTAGTCCTCGATGGTGTCGTCCGTCCCGGCGTAGCTCGCGTGGTCGGCGGCCTTGAGCCGCTTGGTGATCGCCTGCATGCGCGTGACGGCGCCCTCGACCTCGGGGTCCATGTCCTCGAGGAGGCCGCTCCAGCGTGCGACGTGCCGGTCGACCGAGTCCTGCCGTGCTCTCGCCATGGCGCCAGTCTCGCAGAGGTGCAGCGCGCCGTACATCGGTTCCTGACTATTCGTTGACAGATAGTCAGACATCTAACTAATCTCGCACCATGACCCTGCGCGACCTGTTCGAGCTCCGCGACGTCCGACTCCTGCTCGCCGGCCAGGCACTCTCGTGGGTGGGTGACGCCTTCAACCCCATCGCCCTGTCCGTGGCCGTCGTCCTGGGTGGCGGCGGAGCGGGCGAGCTCGGTGTCGTCCTCGCGAGCGCCGTGGTGGCCCGCCTCCTGTGCACCCTCGTCGGCGGCGTCTGGGCCGACCGCGTCACGCCGCACCGGATCATGGTCGGGGCCGACCTCACGCGCGCCGGCTCCGTCGCGGGCATGGCCCTCGCCTTCGCGCTCGGCGACCCGCCGGTCGCCGTGCTCGCGGGTCTGGCCGCGGTCACGGCGGGTGCGGGCGCGTTCTTCTACCCCGCCTTCGTCTCGCTGCGGCCCCTCATCGTCCCGGCGTCGGCCCTGCAGACCGCCAACGGCGCGATCAGCTTCCTCCAGTCGAGCGCCCAGGTGGCCGGCCCGGTCGTCGCCGGGCTCGTCGTCGCCCGGTTCGGCCCGGTCGCCGGCTTCACGGTCAATGCGCTGACGTTCGCCTGGTCGGCGGTCTGCGTCGCGCGGCTCCGGGCTCGCGCCGACCACCTCGCCGAGCGCACCGGCATGCTGACCGAGATCCGCGAGGGCCTCGCCGAGATCCGCAGCCGGGACTGGCTCTGGTCGAGCCTCCTCGCGGCGGCGATGTTCCACGTCGCGAGTGGGGTCTTCATCGTCCTCGTCGAGGTGACGGCCGTGCGCGACCTCGGCGGCGCCCACGCCCTCGGCCTCCTCACGGCGGCGCTCGGCGTGGGCGGCCTCGTCGGAGGGCTCGTCGGGATCCGGCTCCAGCCGCGCCGGATGCTCCTCGGGGCCTTCGCCGCCCTCGGGCTCTATCCGCTCTTCCCGCTCGGGTTCGCCTGGCCCGGCGGGCTCGTAGCGATCATGGCACTCGCCCTCGTCGGCCAGGCCGGACTGCTCTACTTCGACGTCGGGTGGCAGACCGCCGTGCAGCAGGGCGTGCCCCACGACCGGCTGGCCCGCGTCGTCTCGTGGGACGTGCTCATCTCGTTCGTCGCGCTGCCTCTCGGCAACGTCCTCGCCGGCCCGCTCAGCGCGCACGTCGAAACGCCCGACCTCATGGTCGGCATCGCCGTCTGGATGCTCGTGGCCGGCTGCTGGCCGCTGCTGGTGCGCAGCGTCCGCGGCTTCACCCGTGCGTCAGCCCAGGGCGGCGATGGCGGCGTCGTAGTCGGGCTCCTGCCCGATGGACGGGACGACCTCGGTGTGCGCGACGGTGCCGTCGGCGTCGATGACGACGACCGCACGGGCGAGGAGTCCGGCGAAGCCTCCGTTCTCCATCCGCACGCCGTAGTCGTAGCCGAAGCTGGAGCGGAACGACGACGCCGCGACGACGTTCTCGATGCCCTCGGCGCCGCAGAAGCGCTTCAGCGCGAACGGTAGGTCGGCGGACACGCAGACGACCGCCGCGTTGTCGAGGCCGGCGGCGAGCTCGTTGAAGCGGCGCACGCTCGCCGCGCAGACGCCGGTGTCGACGCTCGGGAAGATGTTGAGGACCACGCGGCTGCCGTGGGGCAGCGTCACGTCGTCGCGCAGGTTCGTGCCGGTCAGGGTGTACGCCGGGGCGGGCGCGCCCACGGCCGGCAGGTCGCCGACGGTGTGGACGGTGGTGTCTCCGAGGGAGGTGGTGGCCATGGACGTATCTAACACGGACGGCCTGGGTCTACCGTCGCCGCATGCCCACGGGGCGACCCGTAGGTTGGTGGCATGACGGAGTCGCCGCTCACCCCCGAGCAGCAGGGGCAGATCGTGGCGGTCGCGATGGACATGGCGCGCGACGGTCGCACGGCCGACCTCGTCGAGTTTCTCGACCACGGCTTCCCGCTCGACCAGCAGGACCCCGCTGGCAACACGCTCGTCATGCTCGCCGCCTACCACGGTCACCTCGACACGGTCACGACGCTGGTGGCCCGCGGCGCCGACGTCGACCGCCGCAACGACCGCGACCAGTCCCCGGTCGCCGGGGCGATGTTCAAGGGGGAGGACGAGGTCGTCAGGGTCCTCGTCGCGGCGGGCGCCGACCTCGACGCCGGCTCGCCGACCGCGCGAGCCACGGCCGCGCTGTTCGGGCAGCAGCACCTCATCGACGGAGAGGACCGACCGTGACCGACCCGCAGGACACCGGGGCGCGCTCGCGCTTCGTCATCAACCTCGTCGGCGTCATCGGCATCGTCTTCGGGGTGCTCCCGATCGTGCGCTACCTGCTCGACCTGTCGCTCTTCGAGTTCACCGTCGCGCCGTACGAGTGGCTCCAGCTCGAGGGCGCCGCGCGGTTCATCCCGCCCGCCATGGTCCTCGTCGTGTGCATCGTCCTGGCCTACGTCCTCGAGCAGCGTCTCTCCCGCGACTGACCCCGGCCCAACCCTCGACGGTCGGTGACCGTTCAACGACGAGCCCGTGATGTGATGTCGTCATGTCGGTCCGGGCCTCCCTCCTCGCCGCGCTCGTCCTCGGGTCGAGCCTGGCGATCGCGCCCGCGCCGACCGCCCGAGCCGACGCGGTCGCCCCCGAGGTCACGACGGTGCCGGTCGGCGCCGAGCCCGACGGCACGGCCGTGCGCCTCGACGTCTCCGTGTGGCCGCAAGCGAGCGGCAAGCACCCGGTCGTCCTGCTCGCCCACGGCTTCGGCGGCACCAAGGACTCGGTGACGAGCCAGGCGAACGACCTGCACGACCGCGGCTACGTCGTCATCGCGTGGAGCGCCCGCGGACACGGCGCGTCCGGGGGTCGCATCCACCTCAACGACCCGGCCTACGAGATCGCTGACGCGAGAACGCTGCTCGACCTCGCGGCCAAGCGCGCCGACGTCGAGCTCGACGGTCCCGGCGACCCGCGCGCCGGGGTCATGGGTGCGTCCTACGGTGGTGCCCTCGGCCTCATGCTGGCCGGCTCCGACCGACGGGTCGACGGCGTCGTCTCGGCCATCACGTGGAACGACCTCGCCGACGCCTTCTTCCCGCAGTCCGCCGTGACGAAGCCGGCGACCACCGCGGCCGGGCGATCGCCGATCGCCGTCGCCGGACCCTTCAAGCAGGTCTGGGCGACGAACTTCTTCCTCTCGGCGCTCCGTGGAGGCCAGGGTGCGGGCACTGGCGCCGGCGCCGCCGACTGCGGCCGCTTCGACCCGACGATCTGCCGCCTCTTCGTCCAGGCCTCCGAGACCGGCACCGCTTCACCACAGCTGACGACGCTGCTGCGCGCCCACAGCCCCAAGCCGACGATGAACGCCGTCACCGCGCCGACCTTCCTCGTCCAGGGGGTCGGCGACTCGCTCTTCGGGCTCGACCAGGCCGACGCCAACGCGTCGGCGCTCGCCGCCTCCGGCACGCCGTATGCCGTCCGCTGGAGCGACGGCGGCCACGACGCCCCGAGCACGCACGAGGCGGAGGAGGTCGAGGCCTCCTACACGTGGCTCGACCACTACGTCCGCGACAAGGGCGCGCGCGGATCGGCCCTGCCCACAGCGGCCTTCACCTACGGCACCCCCGCCGGCCGGGCGGGTCAGCCGACGACGCTCCACACCCTGACGGCGTACCCGGGTCTGTCCGGCGCGGCGCTCCGGACGCGCGAGCTGCCCCTGACGACGACCTCCGGGACGCTGCTGCACCCGCCCGGCGGGCAGCCCGCCTCCCTCATCGCCGTGCCCGGCCTCGCCGCGTTGGGCGTCAGCCTCTCGACCTACCAGATCGCGGCGCTGCCCGGTCAGTCGACGGCCCTCGACACCCTGCCCGTCGCCGAGGCCGCGACCGTGGTCGGGTCGCCCACGATGCGGCTCACCGTCACGTCCGACGCTCCCGACGTCACGCTCTTCGCCTCGGTGTGGCGCGTCACCGGTGGCTCGGTGACGCTGACCAACCCGCTCGTCGCGCCGGTGCGCCTGACCGTGACGCCGGGCGCGCCCACCCCCGTGACGATCTCGCTCCCGGCCGCGACCTACGACCTGCCGGCCGGCACCCGATGGCGCGTCCTGCTGACGAGCACCGAGTCGACGTACTCCAACTCGCGGACCCCGAGCGGCATCCGCATCTCGGGGGCCTCGGCCCTCACCCTCCCGGTCGCGACCGGCGCCGCAGTCGACGGCGCCGTGGCCGGCGGCGTCGACACGGAGACCCTCTTCGCCGCCGGCGCTCTCGCGGTCCTGCTCCTCGTGGCGCTCGTGGGCTGGTACGTGCGCCGTCGCCGCCGGATGCACCGCCCCCCGCGGCCTGACCTCGCCGACGTCCCGCTCGTCATCGAGGGACTCGTCAAGACGTACGCCGACGGCCACCGTGCCGTCGACGACGTGTCGTGGCGGGCCGAGAAGGGTCAGGTCGTCGGGCTGCTCGGCCCCAACGGCGCCGGCAAGACGACGACGATGCGCATGGTCATGGGGCTCATCTCCTCGGACGCCGGAAGCGTCCACGTGCTCGGCGAGCCCGTCTCCGCCGGCTCGCGGGTGCTCGCCCGGGTCGGTGCGCTCATCGAGGGTCCCGGCTTCCTGCCGCACCTCACCGGGCGCCAGAACCTCGAGGCCTACTGGTCCGCCACGGGCCGCGATCCCGAGGACGCCCACATCGCCGAGGCGCTCGACGTCGCGGCCCTCGGCGGCGCCGTCGACCGGCCGGTCAAGTCCTACAGCCACGGCATGAAGCAGCGGCTCGGCATCGCCCAGGCCATGCTGGGACTGCCCGAGCTGCTCATCCTCGACGAGCCGACCAACGGCCTCGACCCGCCCCAGATCGCGGCGATGCGCCCGATCCTGCGCCGCTACGCCGAGACCGGGCGCACCGTCGTGGTGTCGAGCCACCTGCTCGCCGAGGTCGAGATGACGTGCACCCACGTCGTCGTCATGCACGCCGGCCGAGTCATCACGCAGGGCCCCGTCGCCGAGCTCGTCGACAGCGACGACACGACGATCCTCGACCTGCCCGAGCACGTCGACCACGACGTCGTCAGTGCCGGCGTGCACGCGCTCGAGGCCGCTGGCGGCGTCACCGAGGTGCGCGTCGACACCCCCACGAGGATCGTCGTCGTGGCCGACCGCGGTCGGGCCGAGGTCGTCGCGGCCGCCGTGTCGGCGGGGCTGCCCGTCGTCGGCGTCAGCAGCCGTCGCCACCTCGAGGAGGTGTTCCTCGGCGTCATCTCGTCGGCATCCGCACCGGGTGCGGCCGGCGAGCCCGGAGACGAGGGCGCGTCCCTCGTCGAACGACTGAGGCAGGTGAGGGCGCGATGAGCGAGACCCACGCAGAGGGGCCGGACGTGAGCCCCGGGGACGCGCTGCTCGACGTCATCGAGCCGGCCCCGGCAGCAGGGGGCGGCGAGATCCACCAGGTGCGCGACCCGCTCTCGTGGCGATCCGAGCTGCGCCGGCAGTGGGGCCGGCGACGCACGATCTGGGCCTTCGGGCTGCTCCTCGCGCTGCCGCTCGTCCTCGTCGGGTCGTTCGCCTTCGGCCAGCGGTCGAGCAACAGCCGCGGCGGTGCGTCGACCCGGATCTTCGACCTCGCCCAGAGCGGGGCCGCCAACTTCAGCCTCGTGCTCGTCTTCCTCGCCTCGGAGCTGCTCCTCGTGCTCCTCGCCGCCCTCTTCTGCGGCGACGCCGTGCCGTCCGAGGCGTCGTGGTCGTCGTTGCGCTACCTGCTCATCGCGCCGGTGCAGCGGGCTCGCCTGCTCACGAGCAAGCTCGCGATCGGGATCGCCTCCACCCTCGTCGCGACGGTCCTGCTGCCGGCGTGGGGCCTGCTCGTCGGCGGCGTCGCCTACGGCTGGGACCCGCTGACCAACCCGCTCGGCGAGAACCTGTCGTGGGGCCAGTTCCTGCCCCGCCTGGCCCTCGCGATGGCCTACATCTTCGTGACGCTGCTGCCCATCGCCGCCATCGCCTTCTGGCTCGGGACGCGCTCCGACGCCCCGCTCGCGGCGGTCGGTGGCGCCGTGCTCGTCAGCATCCTGCTCAACATCCTCGACCAGCTCGACGCGCTCGACCCCTACCGCAACGCCTTCCCCGGCCACTACTCGCGGGCCTGGCAGGACGCCCTCGCCGTGTCACCGGACTACACCGACATGGTGCACGGCGCCCTCTGGGCGCTCGTGTGGGCGGTCGCCTTCACGATGCTCGCCTACCGCCGCTTCCGCCGCGCCGACATCCTCAGCTGAGCGTCAGAAGCGCGCGGCCTCGGGGATGATCCGCTCGCCGATGAGCTCGAGCACGTCGGTCTTCGAGCCGTCACCGACGCCGAGCTGCACGTGCGTCACACCCAGACCGGCGAGGTCCCGCAGGTGCTCGAGCGTGGCGTCGACGTTCGCGCCGTCTGGGCCCGGGTCGACCGGTCCCATGACGGTCTTCTCGATCTCGTCGTAGTCGCGGCCGAGAGCCTCGCAGTGACCGCGGAGCACCTCGAGCTTGTGGGCGAGGTCGGGACTGTCGAAGAGGTTGCAGGCCTGGGCGTACTGCGCCACCATCCGCAGCGTCTTCTTCTCGCCACCGCCCCCGATGAGGATCGGCGGGTGCGGGCGCTGCACCGACTGCGGGGAGTTGAGCGTGCTGCCGAGGCGGTAGTGCTTGCCGGCATACGGCTCGACGCTCTCGCCCCACATCTGGAGGCAGATCTGCAGCGTCTCCTCGAGGCGCTCGAAGCGCTCGGCGGTGGCGGGGAACGGCAGGCCGAGTCCGACGCACTCCTCCTCGTTCCACGCCGCGCCGATGCCGAGCATGGCGCGACCCTTCGACAGCACGTCGAGGGTCGTCACCTCCTTGGCGAGCAGCCCCGGTTCACGGTAGACGGCGGCCGTGACCCAGGCGAGCAGCTGCACCTTCTCGGTGACCGCGGCGAGGAAGCCGAGGGCCGTGTAGGCCTCGAGCATCTCGTGCTCCTTGGGCCCGATCACGCCGATCTGCCAGACGTGGTCCATGACGGAGAGCTTGGTGAAGCCGACGTCCTCCGCGGTCCGCGCCGTGCGGACGAGGTCGTCGACGAAGGTGGAGGAGCCACCGCTCCACGTGAAGTTGGCGAGGTGCAGTCCGAGATGCATCCTCCGACACTACGTCCGCTCGCCGGGATCGGCGTGGGGACAGCGACGCGATCTCGTGCGCATGGCGCCAGGCGCAGCCGGGCGTGAGGGCTCGGGCAGACTGGCCGGGTGACCCCCGACCCGAGCCGCACGACCCGACCGCTCCAGCCATCCCGGCGCTCGCAGGTGCCCCCGTTCGAGGTCATGGACGTGCTCGACCGCGTGGCCGTGCTCCGGGCCGCGGGCCGCGACGTCGTGTCCCTCTGTGCCGGTGAGCCGTCGGGGGGTGCGCCGAGCCTGGTCTCGGAGGCCGCCGCACGGATCCACGGCTCGGGGCGTGCCCTGACCTACACCTCGGCGCTGGGCATCCGTGAGCTGCGGTCCGAGATCGCCGCGCACTACGGGCGGTGGTACGGCCTCGACGTCGACCCCGCCCGCGTCGCGATCACGACGGGCTCGTCGGGCGGCTTCCTCCTCGCCTTCCTCGCCGCCTTCGAGGCGGGGGACCGGGTCGCCCTGGCGCGGCCCGGCTACCCGGCCTACCGCAACATCCTCACCGCCCTCGGGTGCGAGGTCGTCGAGATCGACTGCGGCTCCGAGACCCGCTACCAGCCGACGCCCGAGCTGCTCGACGCCGCGCAGGCCGACGGCGCGCTCGCGGGACTCATCGTCGCCTCGCCCGCCAACCCGACCGGCACGATGGTCGACCGCGCCGAGCTCACGGCGATCACCGACTGGTGCGCCAGCCACGGCGTGCGCCTCGTCAGCGACGAGATCTACCACGGCGTCACGTATCCGGACCCCGGCGCCGCCGACCCCCGCGGCGTCTGCGCCTGGGAGACCGACGACACGTCGCTCGTCATCTCCTCCTTCAGCAAGTACTGGGGGATGACGGGCTGGCGCCTGGGCTGGATGCTGCTCCCCGACGACCTCGTGCGCCCGGTCGACGCGCTGGCCGGCAACGTCGCGCTCTGCCCCCCTGCACCGGCGCAGTATGCCGCCGTGTCGGCGTTCGCAGAGGAGTCCTACCGCGAGTGCGACGACGCGGTCGCCGAGTTCGCCCGGACGCGGAAGCTGTTGCTGGACAACGACTCCCGGCTCGGCTGGGGTGAGTCAGCGCCCCCGGACGGCGCGTTCTACTACTGGGCCGACCTCGGGCCGCAGCGGGGCCGGTGGGGCGGCTCGGCGGCATACGCCAGCGCCCTGCTCGAGGAGGTCGGCGTCGCGATCACGCCCGGCGGCGACTTCGACGACCGGGCGGGCGGCCAGTCGGTGCGGCTCAGCTTCGCGGCGGGCGCGACCGCGGTCGGCGAGGCGATCGAGCGGATCGAGGCGTTCAACGCGCGCTGAGCGACTAGCGTCGGCTCATGGGGTGGTTCACCGACGCAGTGGCGTGGGTCCGCTCGCGGACCGGGGCTGCGCCGCGACCGGAGCCCCCGGCGCCCGGCCAACCGGCGCCTGGCCAACCGGCGACGGTCGACGCGCTCGTCGAGCGGATGCACGAGATCGACCGCGCGCTGCCCGGGAGCGACGGTGTGGCGGCCTTCAACCGGATGTACCTCCGCGTCACCGAGCTCGTCCGTGACCGGCTCGTCGAGGGGTGGTTCGGCAACCCGGCCTTCGTGACGCGGCTCGACCTCGTCTTCGCCGGGCTCTACCTCGACGCGGTCGGCGCGGGTTCGCCGGACCCGTCCTGGCAGCCGCTCTTCACGTGCCGGCTCGAGCCGGGCCGGGTGCCGATCCAGTTCGCGCTCGCCGGGATGAACGCCCACATCAACCACGACCTGCCGCTGGCCGTCGTCACGACGTGTCGCCAGCTCGGCCTGACGCCGGACAGCCCCGGGGTCGAGGCCGACTACCACCGGGTCAACGACCTGCTCGCCGCCGTCCAGGAGGACGTGCGCCGATCCTTCCTCGACGGCATCGTCCTCGCCGTCGACGAGCAGTACGCCGGCCCGGTCGCCAACCTCGTCAGCGGGTGGAGCATCGCGCGCGCCCGCGACGCCGCGTGGACGAACGCCCGCGTGCTGTGGTCGCTCGAGGGTGTCGAGCCGTTGCGCACCGACTTCCTCGCGACCCTCTCCCGCAGCGTCGGGATGGCCGGGCGCTACCTGCTGACGCCGGTCGCCGACCTCGCCCCCTGAGGGAGCGAGGCCGGAGAGGTCAGGCGGCGACGGGCGCCGCGCCCGGCTCGAGCGACGGCTCGGCGACGGCTCGGCGGGCGGCCACCCGACGCTCCTCGACCCGGCGGTCCCGGAGGGCGCCCCGCAGGCGCCAGGCGCCGTAGACGGCGCCGACGCTGATGACGAGGTGCAGGCCGAGGAAGCCGTTCGCGAGCCCCATCCCGAGCAGGGCGCCCGCGACGAGCGGCCCGACGGCCGAGAAGGTCGTCTGGATCGCCGTGAAGGTGCCGAGCGTCGTGCCGACGAGGCCGCGGGGAGCGAGGCTCGCGGTGAGCGGGTTGAGGACGGGGGCGTACATCGTCTCGCCGACGGCGAAGATGCCGAAGGTCGTGACGAAGAGGGCCGAGGCGACCTCCGGGGTCAGCTGGGCGACCGAGAGGACGACCCACGACACGGTCCAGATGGCGCCGACGACCATGAGCAGGCTGGCCGCGTTGCGCCGCGCGGTGACGCGCACGACGACGACCTGCAGGGCCACGATGACGACGCAGTTGACGGCAGCCGCGAGACCGATGGCGGACTCGTCCACGTCGAGGACCGTGAGGGCGTACGCCGGCAGGCCGGACTCGAACTGCGCGTAGAAGCCGAGGGCCAGCGCCACCGCGACGACCGCGGTCCAGCGCAGGGCGGGCACGCCGAAGATGCGGCGCAGGGCTTCCATCGTGCCGAGCTGCGCCTCGGCCTCGCCGGCGGCGAGGTCGGGGGCGACCTCCTTCGGCGCGCCGACGCCGGCGACGTGGATGAGGACGGCCGAGATCGCGAAGCCCGCCCCGGCCGCGATGAACGCGAACGTCATGCCGTCGGTGCGCGAGAGGTCGACGAACTGACCGGCGACGAACGCGCCCACGGCCATGCCGATGGCCTCGGCCGTGAACTTGTAGGCGAAGACCTTGCGGCGGTCGTCGCTCCCGGCCCAGCGCAGCACGAGCACCGACGCGGCGGGGCCGGCCGCGGTCAGGCCGAAGCCGAACACGAACATGCCGACGAGAAAGGCAGGGGCCGACCCTGCCCAGACGAGGCTGCCGACGCCGACGGCGGCGAGCAGCTTGGCCACGACGGCGACGGTGACCGGGTTGTAGCGGTCGCTGAGGCGCCCGGCGAAGGGTGCGGCGACGAGCGCGCCGACGGAGAAGAGCGTGCTGGCCAGGGCGGCGGCGAGCGCTCCCCAGCCGCGGGTGTTGGCCGCATACGCGTACTGGTAGGGCAGCACGGTGCCCCATCCGAGCATGCCGATGGACGACGCGAGGATGAGCAGCTTGGTGCGCATGGGTTTCACACCCTTTCTGGGACGGGGAGGCGGACTTCGGGAGTCAACGTAGCTTCGGTATCGAATATTTCGTCATCGAAGTTCGACTTCGAAACAGTAGCACCAGCCCACCCGGGTGCGACAATGCCTTTCCATGGCAGCGAAGCGACGACAGACCGCCCAGCAGGAGCACGCCGCGGACGTCGCGACCTACGTGGCCGCCGGCGGCGAGGAGTCCGTGCAGCGCGTCATCACCGCGGTGTTCTCCGTGACGAAGAAGCTCGACCAGTGGTACGTCCGGCAGTTCGCCGACCTCGACCTGACCCAGGGCGAGTGGTCGGTGCTCGCCTCCCTGGCCCGCGCGGGCGACACGTGCCTCACCCCGAGCCAGCTCGCCGACCTCTCCAACGTCGCCCCCTCGTCGATGACGCACCGTCTCGACAAGATGGCCGGCCGCGGCCTGCTCCAGCGCCGCCCCGACGAGTCCAACCGCACCCGCACCCTCGTCTCCCTGACGAAGGACGGGTGGGCCCTGTTCAGCGCCGCGGTCCGCGAGTCCAACGTCGTCGAGAGCGACACCCTGCGCGGACTGTCCGACTCGGAGCGGCACGAGCTGGCCCGGCTCCTCGAGATCGTCATCGCGGGCCTCGACGACATCGACGCGTAGCCCGGCCGGCGTGGCGGGCGTAGCGTCGCCCGCATGAACGCCAACGGGCAGCCGGTCGCCCTCGTCACCGGAACCTCCTCGGGCATGGGCCTGCACACCGCCGTCGAGCTGGCCCGTCGCGGCCTCGCCGTCGTCGCGACGATGCGCGACACGAGCCGGTCCGCGGCGCTGACCGCTGCCGCGACCGAGGCGGGCGTCGAGCTCGACGTGCGGGCCCTCGACGTCACCGACCACGAGGCCGCCCGGGCCTGCGTCGACGGGGTCCTCGCCGACCACGGCCGCCTCGACGTCCTCGTCAACAACGCCGGGCGAGGTGCCGTCGCCACCGCCGAGCAGCTGAGCCTCGACGAGATCCGCGACCAGCTCGAGGTCAACTACCTCGGGCCCGTCGCCCTGACCAAGCTCGTCCTGCCCCACATGCGGGCGTCCGGGTCCGGCACAGTGCTCACCGTGACGAGCGTCGGTGGCGCTGTCGGGCAGCCGTTCGCCGACGCCTACTGCGGCGCGAAGTTCGCCGTCGAGGGCTTCATGCAGTCGCTCGCCGTCGTCATGCTCGCCCACGGCGTGCACGTCTCGGTCATCGAGCCCGCGGCCGTCGCGAGCGACTTCGTCGGCAACGTGGCCCGTCCCGAGGGCGATCCCGCCGACCCGTATGCCGCCCAGCTCGACGCGTACCTCGCGCGGTCCGCGGGCGCCTTCGCCAACGCGCAGTCCTCCCGGGACGCCGCGGTCGCCATCGCCGACGCAGCGACGTCGGCCGAGCACCGCTTCCGCTGGCAGACCTCGGAGGGCGCGACCGCCTTCGTCGGGATGTCGCTCGCCGACACCGACGGTGGCCGGGTGCTCGGCGTGACCCGGTCCTGGATCGAGTGAGCTCCTCGTTAGAGTCGGCCCCGTGAGCTACCGCAGGCCCGTCCCGACGATCGGCGACCCGTCGTCGGCCGCCGAGCGGGCCCAGGCGCCCGACGCGTGGGCGCTGCGCGACGACCTCGCCTCGCTCGAGCGGGTCGTCGGCGCTCGCCGCGACATCCGCCGCTTCCGACCCGACCCCGTGCCCGAGGACGTGCTCACCGCGGTGCTCACGGCCGGTCACCGGGGTCCGTCGGTCGGGCACAGCCAGCCGTGGCGCTTCGTCGTCGTCACCGAGGCTGCGACCCGTGACGCCGCCGCACTCATGGCCGACCGGTGCCGCCTGCGCCAGGCCGCCGGGATGGCGGAGGAGTCGGCGCGCGGCCTGCTCGACCTGCGCCTCGAGGGCATCCGCGAGGCGCCCGTCGGCGTCGTCGTCGCGTGCGACCGCCGCACCCCCGCCGCCGGGGTGCTCGGTCGGGCCACCTTCCCCGACGCCGACCTCTGGTCCTGCGCCGCGGCCATCGAGAACATCTGGCTGACGGCCCGGGCCCAC
The DNA here is from genome assembly GCF_024519435.1 of Terrabacter sp. Ter38. Taxonomy (GTDB): domain Bacteria; phylum Actinomycetota; class Actinomycetes; order Actinomycetales; family Dermatophilaceae; genus Terrabacter. Next base: position 9,606 of record NZ_JALJRZ010000011.1, on the reverse strand, counting down.
GGCCTCGGTCTCGGCTGGGTCACCCTCTTCGAGCCGGCCGAGCTCGCCGACCTGCTCGGCCTGCCCGACGGCGTCGAGACCCTCGGCTGGCTCTGCCTCGGCTGGCCCGACGAGCGGCCGCCCGAGCCCGGCCTCGAGCGGGCCGGCTGGAGCAGGCGCCTCCCGCTCGAGCAGGTCGTCATGCGCGAACGCTGGACCGAGCGCGACGCCCCGCCCTCCCACCTGCGTGCGCCGGAGCCGGCCGACGTCGTGGCCGCCCGCGACCGCTCCGACGACCTCCTCGCGGTGCCGGGCTCGCTCGGGGTCCTCGACACCGTCCTCGACCGCGTCACCGCGCTCGCGGCCGTGGACGGTCGGGGCACCCTCGTCGTCGCCGCCGCCGATCATGCCGTGACGGCATACGACATCTCGGCCTTCGACCCCACGGTCACTGCCGACGTCGCCCGCGCGACCCGAGAGGGCACGTCGATGGGGGCCGTGGCGGCTCGCGCTGCGGGTCTCGACGTCGAGCTCATCGACGCCGGGATCGGCTGCAGCAGAGGAGATCTCGTCACCTCCGACGCGCTCGACGAGACGGCGTATGCCGCCTTGCTCGGTCTCGGTCGCGACCGCGGCCGTGCGCTCGCGGGCTCCGGACCCGTGGCGCTCGGCGAGGTCGGGGTCGGCAACACGACCGTGGCGGCCGCCCTCGCCGCAGCCCTGCTCGGCGTGCCGGCCGACGACGTCGTCGGCCGCGGGTCCTCCGCCGACGCCGCGATGCTCGACCGAAAGCGCGACGTCGTGACGCAGGCGCTCGCCCGGGTCGGGAACGTCGGCCCGGACGAGGCCGTCCGTCGCCTCGGCGGGGGAGAGCTCGCCGTCCTCACGGGGATCGTGCTCGGGGTGGCCGAGTCCGGAGGGATCGTGGTGCTCGACGGGCTGGCGACGTCGGTGTGTGCGCTCGCCGCCGTGCGCGTCGAGCCGGCGGTCGCGGCGCACCTCGTCGCCGGCCAGCGGTCACGTGAGAAGGCCCACGCCCTCGTGCTCCGCGAGCTGGGTCTCGAGCCCCTCCTCGACCTGCGGATCCGTGCGGGCGAGGGCGTCGGTGCGGCCCTCGCGACCGGCCTCGTCAAGGACGCCCTGGCCCTGCGGACGGGCGTCGCGCGCACCTCCACGGTTTGAGTCGGACGGCGGGACCCCTCTAGTTTTGTGTGGTTGTCCAACCATCGAACTGCCCTCACGAGGGGCTGGGAGACTCGTATGACCACACAGACCCAGGACCGACCACCGACTCCCGAGTCGGGCGCCAGCGCCGACGACCGGGCCTTCCTCGGGCACCCCAAGGGACTGTCGACCCTCTTCTTCGTCGAGCTGTGGGAGCGCTTCTCCTACTACGGGATGCGCGCCATCCTGCTCTACTTCCTCATCGACACCGTGGCCAACGGCGGCCTCGGCATCGACGAGACCACCGGCACCGCCGTCGTCGCGATCTACGGCGCGTCCGTCTACCTCCTGTCGATCATCGGCGGCTTCACCGCCGACCGGCTCTTCGGCGCCCGCCGCTCGACGCTCTACGGCGCCGTCGTCATCATGGCCGGCCACGTCTGCCTGGCCATCCCGGCCGCGGCGACCGCCTGGCTCGGCATCGCGCTCGTGGCCCTCGGCACCGGCCTGCTCAAGCCCAACGTCTCCGCCATGGTGGGCACGCTCTACAAGCCCGAGGACGCACGTCGCGACGGCGGCTTCTCGATCTTCTACATGTCGATCAACATCGGCTCGTTCTTCTCGCCGCTCGTCGTCGGGTGGCTGCGTGAGCACTACGGCTACCACGTCGGCTTCTCGGCTGCAGCGGTCGGCATGGCCATCGCCATCGCTTGGTTCGTCCTCGGTCGCAAGGCCCTCGGCCCCGCCGTCGACGACGTGCCCAACCCGCTCTCGCCCGAGGAGCGCGGCCGCGTGTCGGCCCTCGCCGTCGGCGCCGTCGTCGCCTTCGCGGTCATCGTCGTGCTCGCCGGCCTGTGGCGCGACACTGTTCTCGACCAGGTCATCGACGCGATCTCGATCGTCGCCGTGCTGACGCCCATCGGGTACTTCACGATGATGTTCCGCAGCCCCAAGGTCGAGCGCGAGGAGAAGTCGCACCTCGCCGCCTACCTCCCGCTGTGGATCGGCGCGATGCTCTTCTGGATGATCTTCGAGCAGGCCGCCGGCAAGATGGCGATCTTCGCCGCCGACAACACCGTCAAGGAGACGGCGGGCATCACCATCAACCCCGAGTGGTTCCAGTCAATCAACCCGCTCGCCATCGTCCTGCTCGCGCCGGTCTTCGGCTGGATCTGGACCAAGCGCGCCGGACGCTTCCCGTCGACCCCGATGAAGTTCGTCCTCGGTGTCACGATCATCGGCCTGTCGGCCCTCGCCATGTCGTGGGCCTTCGCGACGTTCCAGGGCAACACGGCGCCCGTCTACATCCTCGGTGGCATCTTCGTCATGCAGACCGTCGCCGAGCTCTGCCTCTCGCCCGTGGGGCTCTCGGCCACGACCCGTCTCGCGCCGCGCGCCTTCGCGAGCCAGGCCATGGCGCTCTGGTTCCTCGGCAGCGCCGCGGGCCAGGCCATCGCCGCGCAGCTCATCCAGGCGATGGGCGGCCTCAGCGACGCGGTGTACTACCTCGTCAACGGCGTCATCACCCTCGTCGTCGCCGGCGTGCTCCTCGCGCTCGTGCCGTGGATCCGTCGCAAGATGTCGACGGCCGAGCTGCACGCCACCGACCGCGTCGCCAGCACCGACCGCACCGACCGCACCGACCGCACCGACCGCACCGACCGCACCGACAGCGTCTCGGCGCACTGACGTGATCGTCAGCCTCGACGGCGTCACCCCGGTGGTCCACGAGACCGCCTGGGTGGCGCGGAGCGCCGACATCGTCGGGGCCGTCGACCTCCGTGCGGGTTCGAGCGTCTGGTACACCGCCGTGCTCCGTGCGGACGTCGACCCGATCGTGCTCGGCGAGGGCAGCAACCTGCAGGACGGTGTCGTCGTGCACACCGATGCGGGACACCCGACGAGCATCGGCGCCGGCGTGTCGGTCGGCCACCGTGCCGTCCTCCACGGCTGCACCGTCGAGGACGACTGCCTCGTCGGGATGGGTGCCATCGTGCTCAACGGAGCACGCATCGGCGCCGGCAGCCTCATCGCCGCCGGAGCCGTCGTGCCCGAGGGTGCCGTCATCCCGCCCCGGTCGCTCGTCGCCGGCGTGCCGGGGAAGATCCGCCGCGAGATCGACGAGCCGGGGCTTGCGCGCATCCGCGCCAACGCCGAGGTCTACGTGGAGCTCGCCCGCCGCCACCGCGCAGCCACCGACGCCTGAGCAGCGCACGCGCAGCGGCCGGCCACCCGGCATACCCTCCGCTGGTTCGAGGTGATGTCGGGAGCGATGTCGGTGCCGGGATCACCTCGAACGGCGGTTCAGCGGAGGAGCAGGACCGCGGCGACGACGCCCGCGACGACGACGAGCACGCGGAAGAGCGTCGGTGGCAGGCGGCGTCCGACGCGCGCACCCACGTAGCCGCCGACGACCGAGCCGGCCGCGAGCAGGCCGATGGCCTGCCAGTCGAGGTCCGCGACGGCGACGAAGATCAGCCCGGCGACGACGTTGCCGGCGAAGATCGCGAGGGTCTTGAGGCCGTTGACGACCCGCAGGTCGATGTCGAGCCCCAGCCCGAGGACGGCGACCATCATGACGCCCGACCCGGCGCCGAAGTAGCCGCCGTAGACGCCGGTCAACAGGGCGAAGAAGGTCGTCACCGGCCCCATCCGGGTGCGTGGTCCGACGTCCTCACCGCTGCGCGACCGGACCCAACGGGCGACCCGCGGCTGCACGCCGACGAGCAGGCAGGTGAAGAGGATGAGCCACGGCGCGACGGCCTCGAAGACGCTGGACGGCAGGGCCAGCAGCAGCACCGCGCCGCCGACGGCACCCAGCGCGCACGTGACGACGACGGTCCACGTGATGCGCGGGTGCTCGCGCAGCTCGGCCCGGTAGCCGAACGACCCGCTGACGCCCGCGGGCACGAGGCCGACGGTGTTGGAGGCGTTGGCCACGACGGGTGGCAGCCCGACGGCGAGCAGGACGGGGAAGCTGAGCAGCGAGGCCACCCCGACGGTCGAGGTGAGGATGCCGGCGCCGAGACCTGCGCCGAGGACGGCGAGCATCTCGAGGGGCGTCACGACTCGTCTCGCAGCACCGCCACGTCACTGACCATGACGACGTGGGCGTGCATCGCCGCGGCGGCCGCCTCCGGGTCGCCGGAGCGGATGGCGTCGGCGATGGCGCGGTGCCCGACGAGCGAGTCGGCGGGGCGGCCAGGCTGGCTCAGCGACTCGATGCGGGTCTCGCGGACGAGGTCCCGGATCTCGTCCATGAGTCTGGCGAGCAGCAGCGAGTGGGCGGCCGCGGTCACGGCGCCGTGGAAGCGCTCGTCGCCCTCGACCCCCCGCCCCCCGGCCTCGACGGCGCGGGACATCTCCGCGATGGCCTCGTCGATGCGGGCGAGGTCGTCGGACGTGCGTCGGGCCGCGGCGAGGGCGGCGATCTTCGTCTCGAGGGCGTCGCGGGTGTCGATGATCTCGGGCAGCCGGTGGGCGTGCGCGCGGATGGCCTCGACGATCCGCCGCGGGCCGGGGGCGTCCGACAGGACCGTGCCGTCGCCGTGCCGGACCGTCACGACACCGATGACCTCGAGCGCGACGAGGGCCTGGCTGAGCGTGGCGCGGCTGACGCCGAGGCGCTGGGCGAGCTCGCGCTCGGGAGGCAGCCGGTCACCCGTCGTGAGACCGTTCGCCTCGATCCATGCGGTGATCTGCTCGGCCACCTGCTCGTAGAGCCGCGTGCGCGTGAGGCGGGACATGCCCGATGTCGACATGGGGTCAATCTATTGACAGTCGGCCCATTGACCTATTGGCTAGGCCACTGAGCCAGCCATGAGCCTCGTCACAAGGGCGTGGAACCAGGCGCGCCAACGGCGCCCTGATGCTGGCCAACCGGCCGACAGCATCAGCGAACCGGTGTACTACAAGCAGATCCTCACCTACAGCGTCATCGTGGTCGTCGCCGGCCCGTTGCTCGTGTGGGCCGCCCTGATCCTCCCCGGATGGTGACCGAATGACCGCTCATGGACCCCTCTCCGACATCGTCGTCGTCGACCTCTCGCGTGCCCTCGCTGGACCGCACGCGACGATGATGCTGGCCGACCAGGGCGCGCGCGTCATCAAGGTCGAGGCCCCCGGCCGCGGGGACGACACCCGCGGCTGGGGGCCGCCCTTCGTCGGCGAGGAGGGCGCGCGCGAGTCGACGTACTTCCTGTCGGCCAACCGCAACAAGGAGTCGATCACCCTCGATCTCAAGGACGAGGCGGACCGCGACGTGCTGCTCGCGCTCGTCGACCGGGCCGACGTGCTCGTCGAGAACTTCCGCACTGGTGTGCTCGAGCGCCTCGGACTCGGCATCGACTCGCTCATGGAGCGAAACCCCCGGCTCGTCGTGCTGTCGATCACCGGTTTCGGCCACGACGGGCCCGAGGGTGGCCGCGCCGGCTACGACCAGATCGCCCAGGGCGAGGCCGGCGTCATGTCGCTGACGGGCTCCGGCCCCGACGACCCCCAGCGAGTCGGCGTGCCGATCGCCGACCTGTTGTCCGGGATGTACGGCGCCTACGGCGTTGCCGCCGCCCTCAACGAGCGGCACCGCACCGGCAAGGGCTCCGTCGTGCGCACCTCGCTGCTCGCGGCGGTCGTCGGCGTGCACGCGTTCCAGGGCACACGCTGGACGGTGGCCGGAGAGGTCGGCAGGTCGGCCGGGAACCACCACCCGTCGATCAGCCCGTACGGCCTCTTCCACTGCCGCGATGGCTTCGTCCAGATCGCCGTCGGCAGCGAGGGCCTCTGGCAGCGGCTGTGCGCGGCGTTCGGCCTCGACCCGGCCGCCGACGGGCTGGCGACGAACGCCGAGCGCGTCGCCGAGCGCGAGCGGGTCATCGAGGTCGTGGAGTCGGCCTTCGCCGACTGGGACGCCGAGCCGCTGCTCGCCCGGCTCGCCGAGGTCGGGGTGCCCGCGGGCAAGGTGCGCAGCCTCGACGAGGTGTACGCGTGGGACCAGACCGCGAGCCAGGGTCTGCTCGTCGAGGTCGAGCACCCGACCCTCGGGCCGCTGACCCTGCCGGGTCCGCCACTGCGGTTCTTCGACGGCGACGGCACGGAGGTGACGCGCCGCGACCACGACGCGCCGCCGACGCTCGACGAGGACGGCGCGGCCATCCGCGCCTGGCTGAAGGAGGAGTGATGGCACGCCGACCGTGGACCGCGCACGAGCTGCTCGACCTCGTGCTCGACTCCGGCTCCTTCGAGTCGTGGGACGAGCCGATCGACATCAGCGCACGCGCATGCAGGCGGGGACCCCGGCGTTCATCGAGATGGTCGAGATCTCGCGGGCGCTCATGGCGCACCGCGCCGCCCGGCTGCCCTACCTCGTGCACCTGCGTCACCCGACGACCGGTGGGGTGTACGCGTCGTGGGGTTCCCTCGGGCACGTGACCGTCGCCGAGCCCGGGGCGCTCGTCGGTTTCCTCGGGCCGAAGGTCTACGAGGCGCTCAACGGGGTACCCTTCCCCGCCGGCGTGCAGACCGCGGAAAACCTCGCCGCCAAGGGAGTGCTCGACGCCGTCGTGGCCGCCGAGGACCTGCCGATGCTCGTCGACGGGCGCTGGGCGTCCTCGTCGACGGCCCGACCCTGCCGCGTCTCGACCACCGTGTCGGCGAGCCGAGTCGGCACCTGTCGGCCTGGGAGTCCATCGAGGTCACGCGGCGTCCGGACCGCGCCGGCGTTCGTGAGCTGCTGCGCTACGGCGCGACCGGCACCTTGCGGCTGCGTGGCACCGACGAGGGTGAGCGGGACTCCACGATGCTCGTCGCGCTGACCCGCCTCGACGGCCAGCCCTGCGTCCTCGTCGGCCAGGACCGCGCGCGTCAGTCGCCGACGGCGCCGCCGGGGCCGGGCGCACTGCGTGAGGCGCGACGGGCCATGCGCCTCGCGGAGGAGCTGGGTATGCCGCTGGTCACCGTCATCGACACCCCCGGCGCCGAGCTGTCGGCACACGCCGAGGAGGGCGCGATCGCGGGTGAGATCGCCCGGTGCATCGCGACCCTGACGACGATGACCGTGCCGACCGTGTCGTTCGTCCTCGGGCAAGGCTGTGGCGGAGGGGCTCTCGCGCTGCTGCCGGCCCGCGAGGTCATCGCCGCCGAGCACGCGTGGCTCTCGCCGCTCCCGCCCGAAGGTGCGAGCGCCATCGTCCACGGCGACGTGTCGCATGCCGCGGAGATGGCCGAGCTGCAGCAGGTGGGCGTCCTCGATCTCGCCGTGCGGGGGATCGTCAGCCGCATCGTGCCCGAGCCCGCCGACGACACCGCCGCAGCGCTGGCGCTCGCGGTCGTCGCCGAGTGCGCGGCCGCGCTGCGTCGCCAGACCCATGGCGAGGCGCACGCCCTCGCGAGCTAGGGCACGCGGAGCGAAGTCGGCGAGAGGAACGAGCGAAGGGGGCTCTCGTCGCCGAGGTCGGGCCACCGTCGGGCGACGCCGGCCAGCAGGTCGGCGACCTGGACGCGCACGTCGTCGCGGGAGTCGACCGTGACGAGCCCGGCGAGCGGCGAGACGCCGTGGCCGGTCTCGCCGTCGGCGCCGCCGTCGTCGGTGCCGTCCGACAGGGCGTGCTGGAGCCGGCGGAGCCGGTCGGCGGTCAGCGCGCTCTGCTCGTCGTGGACCACGAGCACCTGCTGTCGACCCTCGCTCCACGTGAGCACGGTCTCGGCGAGGGCCGTCAGCAGGGGCTCGAGCGGTGGCGGGATCGTGCGGTCGTCGTGGACGAGGCGCGTCACGACGCCGCGGACCCTGGTCCGGGTCAGTGCCGCGAGGACGTCCCGGGCCTCGGGGTCCGCCCCGAGTGCGAGGCCGTCCCTGGCCTGGAAGAAGGTCTCGAGGACCCGGCGGTCGACGTGGTGCCGGCGCTTGGTGCGGACGAGGTCGACGAAGGCGGCGAGGAAGGCCAGCCACTCCGGTGCGCGTGACCGGCCGCACCGATGGAGCGCGATGGCGGCGGGTCGTTGGTGCGCCGTCAGGCGGGTGCCGGCCGCCCACGAGGGCTCAGAGAGGAAGAGGTCGACGACGCGGGTCGCGAGGAAGTACTCCTTGTCCACGACCTCGACATGGGCACGGCCCTCGAGGCGCGACAGCAGCCACCCCAGGGCCTCGTCCGCGTGCCGGCCCCGGAGCAGCTGTCCGGACTTGAGCTCGTCGAGGGACCAGCGTGAGTCGCTCCTGAGCGCCTCGACGAGCTCGGTCGCCTCGGCGAGGCTGAGGTCGGTGCTGGCGTGCGTGAAGACCGGGGTGGCGGGGTCGAGCAGGTTGCTGCCCGAGAAGCCCGACTCGTCGCAGGCGATCTCGACGCCGGCGCCGCCGACATCGCCTGAGGGCGGCAGCCCGCCCTGCAGGGGAGGTCTCGATGCGCCGGCCACGCGGCCCATGCTCGTCCGGATGGCCCGGCCGCACCAGCGAAATAGAACCGGGGCCCGGCCGGACGCGGCTCGGCTCGGCTCGCCTACGGTGGGAGGGCCAGTCCGATCGGCCGGGCCTCCAGGCGGCCCGGGACACGTCGCCCCCACCGGCGGAGACCGGTGACCGGGGGAGACCAGGACAGACCAGGACAGACCAGGGGGTGCAGGTGCGCGGCGACAGGGAGCGACAAAGGTCAGCCGGCGCCGGGCTCGACCTCTACGCGGCGGGTGCCGATCTCACCCAGCTCGTGAGCTGCCACGTCGTCGAGCTGCTGGCCGGCCGTCCGGCGCCGGGCTTCCGCCGGCTCGGCGTGGGCATCGACCAGATCGACAAGGGGCTCACGGCCCTCGAGCCCGCCGCGCAGCGCAGCGTCTGGACGATGCACCCGATCCTCAGCTACGACCCCGCGAACGAGATGACGCTGCTCGACGACCACACCCGACGCCGAGGCGTCGACATGCGGTGCATCACGACCGAACGCAGCCTGAACCTCTACCCACTGCTCACCTCGGAGATCCCGCACGTCCACTTCGGCCCGGCCCGCTCGCAGTTCATCCTCGTCGACGAGTCGGTCGCCGTCGTCGGTGGGCCGCACAGCGAGGAGGGCTACCCGACAGCGTGGCTCACGACCCGGACCGACGTGCTCACGCTCGTCCGCGCCATCTGGGACCTGACCTGGCAGCTGTCGCGCCCCGGAGTCCCCGACGGCCGGAAGCCGCCCTTCACCGCCCGCCAGTGCGAGGTGGCCCGGAGGCTCGTCCTCGGAGCCAAGGACTCGGCGATCGCCCGCGACCTCGACGTGTCGCTGCGGACCGTCGCCGCCGACGTCTCGGTGCTCATGCACATGCTCGGTGCCGTGTCCCGGGCCGAGACGGCGCACCTGCTCGCGGGTGGGAGCCATCGTCTCGACGCCGCCCGGCTGCGACCGAAGGCCGAGTAGCCCAGCGGCAGGCGCGGGAGGCAATCAGGTCGGGGTGAAGTCGACGAGGTGCGGGTGCAGGGTGCCACCGGAGGGCGCG
>NZ_JALJRZ010000010.1 GCF_024519435.1 Terrabacter sp. Ter38 | reverse complement strand
CCACCCAGCGTAGAACGCACCTGCCGACCGCGTCTTGACACAGAAGGGAGCCATGAGCGAGCGTCTGACCCGCGAGGTGCCACCATGTGCGCGTGGCTGAACGACTGGCGTACACAGTGGCTGGAGACGCGACGGAGCCGGAGGTGGGCGCTGTATGCGAAGCGGCGCTGGTGGCTCTCTGGACGGACCTCGCGTGGTTCGAGATTGACCTTTCCGGACTAGGCGAGGACCCGGTCAGCGCTCATTCGGTCGCCGCGCTCGAGCCTCGACGCCGAAAGCGGCTGCTGGGCAAGAGGCTCGAATCGTCTGCGCACCTCGAGCCGGGCCCCGACGATGCACTGCTGTCGTTCGTGGTGCCGCTGCCTACGCGGACCATCGGCTCAACTGGCATCGAGCGCCAGCGGTCCAAGACGGTCTTCGTAGCTGACGATCAGGGGACGGCAGCAGTGTTCTACCTGACGGGAGCCCAGGCGGACGCCGTGCAAGAGCAACTCGAGGGAGAAGGCTGGCGCAAAGGTCTCATGATTCCGGCGGGTAGTCGCTGAGGATCACGCGCAGCGCGGCATGCCCGGGCCTCAGTCAGCGCACCGGGCTCTTGGACGAACGCGGCCGCGCCCTCGGGCGTCACGCCAGATGTCGTAGGCGTGCTGCCTTGCACCGAAAAGGGTGATGTCGGAGTCTTGCCAGATGAGCGTTCGGGTGGACATGACGCAACTGAGGAGGCGGAGCCGCTGGTTCCGGCAACGACGTGCCGATGGAGTGGACTTCCTCGTGCAGATTGAGGGTTGCGGCCGACACTCGAATCGCGACCTGGTGCTACGGGCTCTCCGGGCGACCCGGGCCGGTGTCCCACGCGATAGCGGAGCCAGGCATATGCCGCTCGTCTACGCCACCGAACTCGGGACACTTGTGCGCTTGGAGGATGACCCGCCTTGGGATCAAGTGGTGGAGGAACTCGTCCACCAGCTCGACGCAGACCACCACCGCGGCACTATCTCGGCCGGCGATGCATCCTTTGGGCTCGTCACCACGTTGTTGGATGCGCCACCAGTTCCAGTGCTCACCGTCGCCTGGACCATGGACCCGCCGGTGACGCGTGGACCGTTCTACGACTCCGGACAACCTCGATACCGCTGGGGAGTCCCGGACGACGTAACCCGAACGGTGCTCGACCAAGCTGTCTCTTGGGTACAACCGGACGCCGGGGAAGCCTTCGTCACGCAGGGTGCCTACCCAGTCGCCGTTTCGGCCTCGGATGCAGCGGAGGTGTTCGAGGAATCACTCCAGCGGTTCCCGTCCACGGCCACAACGCTCGCAGCCGTTCATCCGATCATGCCCACTGCGGGTCTGCATCTACGGGCGCTCACCTTGAGTGCCTTCGGAGTGGGAACTTGGGGCCGAACTGCTGTCACAGGACATGCCGCCGCCGCGCTCGACCTGGCTTCGATCGCGAGAGGCATGGCTTCGCAGTTGGACGTCGCCTTTGTGCGACCGATGTTCCCCGCGCAACTCGGGGGCAGTAGTTACTTGCCTCCGCAGTGGCGGATGGGCCGGGCCGAGTGGAGCGAGAAGGTTCCGGACGCCAACGGCATTCAGCTGCTTACCGGCGCCCACTTGGAGCGAGCCTCGAACTTGGACGACTGGATTGTTACGCGCGTTGCGACTGATCGCTTCCTGGTACAGGCACGCGATCTCGACCGTTGGTACTACCCCCTGCCATCTGACGACTGGGCGGCCGGTGACTACCCGGATGCCGAGATGGTGAGGAAGGCGCGCAGCGATTTCGGCGCGATGATCCTCGGCGCCTGAACCCGTTCTGCGGAAGGGCCGAAGTGCGATTGGATTGACAGGGTCGCGCGGGCAGTCACCGGCTCTTCCGAGTTTCGGTGGGTGAGCCGTGCCCGCTCGTCGCAATCTCGACTTCATCCCGAGCCCCTGCCTTCCCGTCCCGTCGCGGAAGGGCGTCTCCTGAGGTCCTAAAGCTGACGTTGACGTGCTTGCTCAGTGTTGTCTGCCGATGAGCAAGCGGGCCTGCTTGAGGGCGGACCCGTTGCGCTGCGGCAGTCCTCAATGCAACGTCCCCACATCGGCATGTGGGTGAAACTTCTTCCGCCGACACTCGGCGTGTTTCTTCGTCTCCGGGCGACTCGGCCGTGGACTCTGGGAGTGCGGACACACCCACACAAAAGTCCTGAACTGACAAAACTGCGGGCTTGATGCCCTGGGGGTCGGCTCCCCACCCCGGCCAGAGGCCATCCACACGAATAGCCGCCACACACACAGACACGCATCTTCTCGTCCGCCACCTTCATCGTCATCACTTGACGTGGCCTGGCGTGTGCGCGGCTCCCCGCGGCGCCGGCATCTTCTCGATCGTTTCTGGGCCGCCCTTTCGGACCGGGTGTGTCGTGCAGCGGGAGCCGCAGTACCTGCACGGCACACCCACCCGGACCGCTAGGGAAGGGGGTGGCCGACATGACCCGGGAAACACGAGACCGCGTCTGGAACGCCGTCCCTTTGCGCTCCCACGAGCAGGCCGGCCACGATCCGGTCGGGGACGGACACCCGCTCGACCTGGACCACCTCGACGCCGCCACGGAGGCGCAGGTGCTGGCCCGGTTGCTGTCGCGGGACTTCGACGCCTGGTCCGAGGCCGCCTCCCAGGTCGGACACTGCGCCAGACCGATCCGGCTGCACGGCTCCTCCCAGACCATCGACGCGTCCACGGGTGAGGTGCTCTCGAGCTTCTCCTCGGCCGACAGCCCGCTCGGTGTCCTGCACGTGCGCTGCGGCAACCGACGGGCGGCGGACTGCCCGTCCTGTTCCCGCGTCTACGCGGCCGACACGTTCCACCTGATCCGTGCCGGCGTGGTCGGCGGCAAGGGCGTCCCCGACACGGTGTCGGAGAACCCGCTCGTGTTCGCGACCCTCACCGCGCCCTCGTTCGGTCCGGTCCACGGCACTCGCAACGGACGACGCTGCCGCCCCTACCGCGGCACGGACCAACCCGACCGCTGCCCGCATGGCCGGGCGAGGGTCTGCCACGCCACCCACGTCGACGGCGACCTGATGCTCGGGCAGCCCCTGTGCGGAGACTGCTACGACTACCCCTCGCACATCGTGTGGCAGTGGTGGGCACCAGAGCTGTGGCGCCGGTTCACCATCGCTCTGCGCCGCGCCCTGGCCCGCATGCTCGGGATCAGCCCGCACCGGCTCGCGCAGGTCGCGACCGTCCAGTTCGCCAAGGTCGCCGAGTACCAGCTGCGCGGCCTCGTCCACTTCCACGCCCTCATCCGCGTCGACGGCAAGACCACCGAGGACGGCGACACACACGCGGCGGCCCCGGCCGGGATCACCGCCGCCCTGCTCTCGACTGCGATCGAGAACGCGGCCGCCACGGTGTGGTTCGACGCCCCGCCCCTGGTCGGCGGAGACCTGGTCCGCCGGCTCCGGTTCGGCAGCCAGGTCGACGCACGGCCGGTCCGCGACGCCCACCGCACCGATGACCCCGACAAGCAGCTCGAAGCCGAGCAGGTCGCCGGCTACCTCGCGAAGTACGCGACGAAGTCCGCGACCGACTCGACCGACACGGCCAGCCCGCACCTGCACCGGCTCCGTGCCACCATCGCCGAGGTCATCGGCCGACAGCACGCCGAGGCAACGTCCACCGAGGCGCCGATGGCCTGGCACCCGTACGCGCTGCTGGGCAAGTGGGCCCACATGCTCGGCTTCCGCGGCCACTTCTCCTCCAAGTCACGCCGCTACAGCGTCACCCTCGGTCGGCTGCGCCGCGCCCGCGCCCGGTTCCAACGCCGCCTCGCTGCCGCGAACCGTGAGGGGCGCACCCTCGACGCCCGCGACCTCGAGGACCTCCTCGTCGACGACGACACCGAGACCACCCTCGTCGTCGGGCAGTGGACGTACGCCGGGTCCGGCTGGGATACCGACGGCGATGCCGAGCTCGCCAAGGCCGCCGCCGCCCGCGCCCGCGAGTACGGCCAGGAACGAGCGAGAGCCAGACACGAGAGACCGCACCGCAAGGAGATTGGAGTTGAGAGATGGAACTGATGACCATCGACGAGGTCGCCGAACGGTTGCGCGTCCCCGTCCTGACCATCCGCTGGTTGCGACAGGAGGGCCGGTTCGCACCCGCGATCAAGGTAGGCCGCCGCCTCGTCTGGGACGTCAAGGACGTCGACGCCTGGCTGGAGGCGCAACGCGAAGGGACACCGGCAGCGTGAGCATCCAGCGGTTGGTTCGTGGCGATCGCGTCCGCTACAGGGCTCGCGTGAAGTCCCATGGCCGTGAAGTGGCGACGCGTGTCTTCGACCGCAAGTCTGATGCGGTCGCGTGGGAGCAGGAGCAGGCCCGCCGGCTGCGCTCAGGCGAGTGGTTTGACCCGCGTCGAGGAAGGGTGCCGCTCGCGTCGCTCTTCCCTGACTGGGTCGCCTCGCGCCAGAGCCTCAAGAGGAAGACGCAGGAGGCGGATCTATCGGCGTGGGCGAACCATGTGGCCCCCAAGTTCGGCCACCTGCCGATTGCCTCGATCACCGAGGCCCAGGTCTCGGCGTGGGCAGGTGGGCTCGTGGCGGCCGGTCTGTCCGGATCAACGGCCAGCCGATACCTGTCCACGCTGCGCTCGATGCTGGCGTTCGCGGTCGCTGACGGTCGCGTGTCCAGGAACGTCGCGGCGTTGGTCAAACCGCCCAAGGCAGGGCGCGCCCGTCGCGAGGGCCAGTTCCTCTCATTGGAGGAGCTCGAGGCGCTGGCCCTCGCATGCAACGGCCCGTATGCCGATGTCGTCAGGGTCCTAGGTCTGTGCGGACTGAGGTGGGGCGAGCTGGCCGGCCTCCAGGTTGGGGACCGGGTCAAGGTGCCGGGTGAGGGCCTGCGCCTGCAGCGAACCGTTCTCGCCAGCAGCTCCAAGGGCGGACTGTTCGTCGACACCTTGAAGGGTCGCCGCTCGCGTACCGTGGCACTGCCGTCAGCAGTGGTGCCGATCCTCGACCTCTGGTCGGCCGGCAAGTCATCCTCGGCATGGATGTTCAGCGCACCTAGCGGCGGGCCGCTCTCGGAGTCCAACTGGAAGCGATCCGTCGGATGGCGTGGGGCCTGCGCCGCCATCGGCCGGCCGACTCTGCGGGCTCACGACCTACGGCACACGGCGGCGTCCATCTGGCTCGGTGCAGGAGCCGACCCGAAGGTGGTCCAGCGCATCCTGGGGCACGCCTCGGCGGCCATGACGATGGACCTCTACGGCCACCTGATCGACCGCAACCTGTGGGAGGCAGCGCAGAAAGTCGGGGGCACCACGGGGGCATCTGATGCCGCCACGGACAAGGGAAAGGCCCCCGTCTCTGGCGAGAAGGGGGCCTGACCTGTGGTGATGCGTGGAGCCGCTTGTCGGAATCGAACCGACGACCTATTCATTACGAGTGAATCGCTCTGGCCGACTGAGCTAAAGCGGCTGGCCGTGAGGCCGCGACGAGCGCGACCGGACACGGAGGTTGAGTATACGCACGACCCCTGCGGGAGAAAAATCGTGTCCCGCCGAGGCCTTCAGGCGTCGCAGACCTCGCCGTTGCGGGGCGCGAGCGCCCGCACGAGGTAGTCGTCCACGATCGCGTCGGCGCAGTCGTTGCCGTTCGCGTAGACCCCGTGGCCGTCCGCGTCGACGAGCACGAAGCGCGACCCGAAGATGCCCTGACCCATCTCGCGCGTGCCGTCGGGAGGGGTCGTCAGGTCGCGCTCGTTGGCCAGGACGAGCACGGGCGACGTGGCGTCCACGGTGAGGATGAGGTTGGTGCGCTGAGTGCCCACCCAACCCTCGCAGGAGTCCGTCGCCACGCCGTAGAGGTGCGCGTAGACCGGGTGCTCGTCGAGGACGGAGACGCTCGGCTCCATCTGCGACGTCGCGTCGAGCGGCCAGTCCGCACAGTGGATCGGCAGGTGGCTCGCCTCGTAGCCACCGATGTACGACCCGTCATCGTCGCGCATGACCGTGTCCATCGCGGTCCACACGAGGTCGGTGCCGTCACCGTCCTCGAGCGCCACGCGGAGCGCATCCTCGACGTCCTGCCAGGAGTCGGGGTAGAGGAGCACGGCGTTGATGGCCGTCACGGCCCAACCCTCGGTGAGGCGCGGGATGCCCTGCGCGTCGCTCGGGAGCGGCTTGCGGTCGAGCCGGTCGAGGAAGGCGAGGAGCCGGGTGCGTGCCGTGTCGACGTCGTCACCGAGAGCGCAGTCACCCTGGTCGACGCAGTCCTCCAGGAAGGCGTCGAGCCCGTCCTCCACCGTCGCCGCCTCCTCCTCGGCCCAGCCGTCGACGTCGTCCTGGGACGCCGAGTCCGCCGCGATGTAGTCGGGCGAGACGGCCGAGTCGATGACCATGAGCCCGATCCGGTCGGGGAACTGGGCGCCGTAGAGCGCCCCGATGAGCGTGCCGTAGCTGATGCCGTAGTAGTTGAGATGGGCGTCGCCGACGGCGTCGCGCATGACGTCGAGGTCCCGCGCCACCAGCTCGGAGCCCATGTTGCGGGCGAGCGCACCGCCCCGGGCCAGGCAGCCCTTGAGCCGAGCGGTCCGTGACGACGCAGCGGCCGCCTTCTCTGCCCTGGTGTCCGGGGTGGGGTCGGCGGCATACATCGAATCGAGGTCCTCGCTACGCAGGCAGGAGAAGCCGCCGGACTCGCCGACGCCGCGCGGGTCGAAGCCGACGACGTCCCAGACCTCGCGGACGTCGTCGGAGAAGAAGTCCCGGGCCTCCATCGCGAACTCGAGGCCGGAGGCACCGGGACCACCCGGGTTGATGAAGAGCGTGCCCCTACGTGCCTGGGGGTTGCCGGCCGGCACCTTGCGCAGGGCGATCCTGACCGTCTCTCCGCGCGGGTCGAGGTAGTTGATGGGGACGCGCACCGTGCCGCACCGGTCGTCGTCGGAGCCCCGACCGTCGCCCGTGTCGTCGCAGGGCTGCCAGCTGATGGTCTGGTCGTAGAAGACGTCGAGACCCTGGGCGGGCTTCGACGTCGGTGTCCCGAGCTCGACCCTGTCACGCGGCGGCGCATCACCGTCATCCTCCGCCGTCCGGTCCGAGTCCGTGCCCGACGACCCCCGCTCCGGGGAGCCCGCGGAGCCCAGCGAGCCGGCCGCGACCGCGCCACCGGGCGCTGCCTCACCCGGCCCGTGGGCGGGGCTCGCGGCGAGCAGAACGAGTGTCGCGAGGACCGCGACGGAGACGAAGGGCGCGAGCAGCCGGCTCAGCAGGTCGTGCCGTCGCGCGGCGCCGTTCCCCTGAGCAGGTACCCGTCCACGGCGGAGTCCACGCACGAGTTGCCAGCGTAGTAGGTGCCGTGCCCGTCATGGTCGGAAGTGAGCAGAATGCCCGAGGCGAGGTCATTGGCCAGCTGCTTCGTGCCACCGATGGGTGTCGCGGGGTCACGCTCGTTGCCGATGACGAGGATCGGGTCGGCACCGGCCGCGAGGGTCGCTCCCTTCGGAGTGCGCCCAGCCGTCGGCCACGTGCGGCAGTTGTCGTAGAGCTCACCGGTCATCCGGGACCACAGCGGGTGCGCCGCCTTCGCCTTCTTCTGCTCCGCGGCGAGGGTGGGGTCGGCCGTCGACCGCGGCCAGTCGGCACACCGCACCGGGATCATCGCCTGCAGGTAGGTGCTCGGGGCGTAGTCGCCGGTGATGCCGCGCTCGACGACCGACATGCCCTTGGCAAGGAGGATGTCCCCCTTGCCGGTGAACGCCTGGGCGAGTCCCTTGTCGAGCGTCGGCCAGGACTGGTCGGAGTAGAGGCACATGAAGATGGCGAAGCCGACCCATCCCTCGCCGATCCGGCTCAGACCCGGCTTGGTCGTCGTCAGGCCGTTCTTCTCGACGCTGTCGAGCAGGTCGACGATCTTCTGACGGGCGCCGGCCTTGTCGCTGCCGAGTGCGCAGTCGGGCCGGGCGACGCACCAGTCGATGAAGGCGTCGATCGAGGACTCGAAGCCCTGGATGTCGTAGGTCATCTCCTGCTGCTCGGTCTGGTTCGGCGACATCGCCGAGTCGAGCACCATCCGGCCGACCTTCTTCGGGAACGTGTCGGCGTAGATCGCGCCGAGGAACGTGCCGTAGGAGCCGCCGAAGAAGTTGAGCTTCTCGTCGCCGAGGAGCACCCGCATGACGTCCATGTCGCGGGCCACCTCGGTCGTGCTCATGTGCATCGCCCGGTCCCCGCCGCGCGCCGCACAGCGCTTCGTCACCCCGTCGACGTCGGCGAGCAGCGTCGAACGCTCGGCCGCCGAGTCGGGTGTCGGGTCGGCACTGAAGAGCAGGTCCATGTCGGAGTTGCTCAGGCACCGCACGGGGCTCGACGCCCCGATCCCCCGCGGGTCGAAGCCGACGATGTCGTATGCCGCCCGCACCCCCGGGGAGAAGACGAACGACGAGTACTGGGCGTACTCCACCCCGGAGCCGCCGGGCCCCCCGGGGTTGATGACGAGCGAGCCGAGCCGCTTGGACGGCTGGGTCGCCGGCGCCTTGCGCAACGCGAGGGTGAAGCGGTCGCCGGTCGGCTTGGCGTAGTCGACGGGCACCTCCATCGTGGCGCACTCGTGCTTGGCGTTGTCGGCGCACGGCGACCAGCCGAGCCGCTGGGTGTAGAAGGGCGCGAGCAGCGCCGGGTAGTCCGCCGTGACGGTGCCGTTCGGCCCCTGCGACGCGGGCGGAGGGTCCGTGGCGCTCGGTGCGGGGAAGGCTGACGCCGGTACCGTGACCCGGGACTGGGCGACGCTTGGCGGGTTGCCGATGCGCCAGACGGCGAGGACCAGGGCTGCGACGACGGCCACCACGGCGACGGCCGCGAGCACCGGTCGCAGCGACGACCGGGCCGTGCGGCCCGTCGCGGGATCGACGGGCGGGGCGAGAAGCCGGGCCCCTCCCGGCCCACCCGTGCTGCCGCTCCCGGCACCCGGCGCGGGTGCCGGGTAGGAGGGCGGGAGGGCGGCATACCCCGTCGGTGCGTCCGGAAGGTCGTCGGGACGCGGGTCCTCGTTCAGCACTTGAGTCCGTCCTTGGGCACGCGCCCCTGCACGTAGTAGGCGTCGATGGCGCTGTCGACACACGTGTTGCTCCGACCGTAAGCCGTGTGGCCGTCGCCGTCGTAGGACACGAGCACGGCGTTGTCGAGCTGGTCGCGCAGCCGCACCGACCACTCGTAGATCGTCGCGGGGTCACGCGTGGTGCCGACGACGACGATGGGGTTGCTGCCGGGCGCCGTGACCTTGTGGGGGCCGACGGAGGACTTCACCGGCCACACGCCGCAGGGCAGGGCGCCCCACGCGAGGTTGGCGCCCCAGGTCCGCGCCTTCGCGGAGAAGTCCTTGGCATACGTCTCGTAGGCGGACAGGTCGGGGCTGTCCGGTCGGTCGAGGCAGTTGACGGCGTAGATCGACTCCATGAGGTTGCCGTCGTAGCCGCCACCGGGGCGCCGGTCGGCGTAGGCGTCGGCCAGCTGCATGAGGGACTGCCCGTTGCCGGACTTGGCCTCCCGGAGGGCGTCGGTGAGAAAGCCCCACGAGCCCTGGTCGTAGAGCGCGACGGCGACGCCGAGGCGCGCCCAGCCCTCGGTGAGCAGCGGGGCGCTGGGGTCACCGGTGGGCAGCGGCTGGCGGTCGACCTGGCGGAAGAAGTCGTCGAGGCCCTTGAGCGCGGCCTCCGGGGTCGCGCCGAGCGGGCAGTCCTCGGTGACGCAGTCCTCGACGTAGGCCTGCGTCGCGATCTGGAAGCCGCGGGCCTGGCCCTCGCCGAGCTCGGCGCTCGTCAGGTCGGGCGGCACGACGCCGTCGAGGACGACGCGCCCGACGCGCTGAGGGAAGAGGTCGGCGTACGTCGAGCCGAGGAAGGTGCCGTAGGACTTGCCGAGGTAGTTCAGCTGCTGGTCGCCGACCGCGGCCCGGAGGATGTCCATGTCGCGCGCGGCGTCCGCGGTCGAGAGGTGCTTGACGAGCTCGGGATTGTCCTTCTGGCACCCGTCGGCCATGGCCTTGGCCTGCGTCAGCAGGGCCTGCTCCTCGGCCGCGTCGTCGGGCGTGAGGTCGGCGGAGAGGAAACGGTCGAGGGCCTTGTCGTCGAGGCAGTCGATCGGGTCGGAGCTCGCGACGCCGCGCGGGTCGAACCCGACGAGGTCGTAGTAGCGCCGGACCTCCGGCCCGCCGATCGTCTCGGCCCCACCGCGGACGTAGTCGATCCCCGACGCACCCGGTCCGCCGGGGTTGACGAGCAGCGAGCCGAGGCGATTGGCCTGGTCGCGGGCCTTGACCCGGGCGACCTTGATCGTCAGGTCCTTCGACGGGTCCGGGGCGGCGTGGTCGAGCGGGACCCGCAGGTCGGCGCACTCGAGGTCGCCGCACTTCTTCCAGTCGAGCTTCTGCGCGTAGTAGGACGCGAGCGCGGCGCTCGGGGCCGCCGTGGCCGCCGGGAGCCCGGTCTTCGAGCTGGGTCCGACGGGGGGCTCGCTCGTCGCGCAGGCCGCGGCAGTCAGCACCAGCGCCATCGTCGCCACGGTGGCGGTGAGGGCGCGGGAGATGGCGGCAGGGCGTGTCGTCATGCCCGAAACCGTAACCGGTCGACCTGTAGGTGGCCGCCACGGACGACAGGTCGTGACCGCATCGAGGCCGTATGCCGTGTGGCCCGGACCGTCGACCGCGCGAACTGCCGAACGGGGCGGATCGCGGGCGCGCCGGGCGCTCCCCCGTCACGCATGAAGATCCTCACACCGCCGCCGCGCGAGTGGGTCAGATGCCGAGATCGCGCGGGACCCGGAGCTGCAGGGCCATCGCCTCGAGGGCGAGCAACGGCGACACGTTGGCGTTGATGCGGTCGCGGGCCTCGTTGATGGCGTCCATGGCGGCGAGCAGCTGCTCGGGGCCGAAGACGCCGGCGAGCGCGCGCACCTTGTCGACGGCGTCGGGGTTGACGAGGTCGACGTCGGAGCGCAGGCGCAGCACGAGGGCGTCGCGGTAGATCGAGGTGAGGTCGACGAGGGCCCGGTCGACGACGTCGCGGGCCGATCGGGTGGCGCGCGTCTTCTGCTCGCGCTCGAGGGCGGCGACCTGGGAGCGGATGTGGGGTGGCTGGGTGCGCGCCGTCGGGTCGGCGCCCAGCGTCTCCATGAGATGCGCGCGCTCGGCGGCGTCGCGCTCGGCGCTCGAGGCGGTCGACTCCTCGTCGGCGATCTGGGCGAGGTCGGCGGCAGCGCCGATGGCGTCACCGACCCCGAGGATCTTCGTCGCCATGGCGATGACGTCACGACGGCGGATGCGGGCCTGCTCGTCGCGAGCCAGGCGACGCGCGAGCCCGACGTGCGACTGGGCAGCGCGGGCGGCATACAACGCCATGGCGGGGGCGACCCCGTCGCGGCGCTGGAGCAGCTCGGCGACGGCCTCGACCGGTGGTGTGCGCAGACGGACGTGTCGCGACCGTGAGCGGATCGTGACGATGACGTCCTCGAGGCTCGGTGCGCAGAGCATCCAGACGGTGCGCGGGGTCGGCTCCTCGAGGGCCTTGAGCAGCGCGTCGGCCGGGGCGTCGGTGTAGGCGGTGAGGCGGTCGGCGTCCTCGATGATGATGATGCGCCAGCGGCCGACCGACGGGCGCAGCGCGGCCTCCTGGACGAGCGCGCGGGCCTCGGCGACCTTGATCGACAGGCCCTCGGTGGCGACGACCTTGACGTCGGCGTGACTGCCGTCGAGGGCCGTGCGGCACTCACGGCACTGACCGCACCCGCCGTCGGGACACTGCAGCGCAGCGGCGAAGGCCCGGGCGGCGGTCGAGCGGCCAGAGCCGGGCGGACCGGTGAAGAGCCACGCGTGCGTCATCGCGGACTCGTCGCTGACGGCACGCGAGAGCGTCTCGATCGTGGGCTCCTGGCCGACGAGGTCGGCCCACACGGTCATCGGCGGGCCGCCATGACGCGGTCGACCCCGTCGACGACGCCGGCGTGGAGCCGCTCGACCGACCCCGTCGCGTCGAGGACGAGGTAGCGCTCGGGGTCGGCCGCGGCGAGCTCGAGGTAGCCGCGGCGGACCGCGGCGTGGAAGGCGTCGGCCTCGGACTCGAGGCGGTCGTGGATGTCGCCACGGCGGGCGCGCCCCACCTGGGGCGAGACGTCGAGGACGAGGGTCAGGTCGGGCAGCAGCCCACCGACGGCCCAGTGCTGCAGGGCGGTGATCTCGTCGCGGCCGAGCTCCCGGCCGGCCCCCTGGTAGGTGATCGAGCTGTCGACGTAGCGGTCGGTGATGACGACGGCGCCGCGCGCCAGCGCCGGCTTGATGAGCTGCTCGACGTGATGGGCCTTGTCGGCCGCGAAGAGGAGCGCCTCGGCCCGCGCCGCGACGTGGTCGCCGTGCAGCACGAGCTCGCGGATCTGCGCGCCGAGCGGCGTGCCTCCGGGCTGGCGGGTCACGACCACCTCGCGTCCGCGCTGCTCGAGCGCCTCGGTGAGCAGGCGCACCTGGGTCGACTTGCCCGCGCCGTCGCCGCCCTCGAAGCAGACGAAGAGCCCGGGGGCGGTGGCCTGTCGATGGGTCGCGGCCGCGAGGTTCTCCGTCACGCCCCGACCCTATGCCAGCGTCCGGACAGCGAGCCGCGTCCCCGACCCTCACACCGCAACGGTGGGACGGGTGGCGACGCCTCAGCGACGGGCGATGAGCTCCTCGGCGATCTGGACGGCGTTGAGGGCCGCGCCCTTGCGGAGGTTGTCGCCGACGACGAAGAGCACGAGCCCCTTGCCCTCGGGTGCCGCCTGGTCGGCCCGCACGCGCCCGACGAAGACCTCGTCGCGGCCGGCCGCCTCGAGCGGGTTGGGCACGTCGGTGACGACGACCCCGGGGGCGTTCTTGAGCAGGTCGAGCGCCTCGTCCGGGGAGATGTCCTGGGCGAACTCGGCGTGGATCGCGAGGCTGTGCCCGGTGAAGACGGGGACGCGCACGCACGTTCCGGAGACCCGCAGGTCCGGGGCGTGCAGGATCTTGCGCGACTCGTTGCGCAGCTTCTGCTCCTCGTCGGTCTCGAGCGAGCCGTCGTCGACGATGGACCCCGCGAGGGGCACGACGTTGAAGCCGACGGGGACGGCATACAGCTGGGCCTCGGGGACGGCCACCGCGCGCCCGTCGAGGGCGAGGCCGGTGGGGTCGCCCGCGGCATACGCGCCCTTGAGCTGGCGGTCGAGCTCCTGGACACCGACGCCACCGGAGCCGCTCACGGCCTGGTAGCTCGAGACGTGCAGGCGCACGAGGCCCGCCCTGTCGTGGAGCGGCTTGAGCACCGGCATCGCGGCCATCGTCGTGCAGTTGGGGTTGGCGACGATGCCCTTGGGGATGTCGTCGAGGTCGGCGGCGTTGACCTCGGAGACGACGAGCGGGACCTCGGGGTCCTTGCGCCACGCGCTCGAGTTGTCGACGACCGTGGCGCCGGCCGCGGCGACCTTCGGGGCGAGCTCGCGACTCGCGGCGCCGCCGTTGGAGAAGAGGGCGATGTCGATGCCGGAGAAGTCGGCCGTCGCCGAGTCCTCGACCGTGACGTCCTCGCCCTTGAAGGGCAGCATGGTGCCGGCCGAGCGCGCGGACGCGAAGAACCGCACCTGCGTCACCGGGAAGTCCCGCTCCTCGAGAAGGGCACGCATGACGCCGCCCACCTGACCCGTTGCACCGAAGACACCAACTCGCATGCGCCAAGGTTACGGCGTGGGTCGACCCGGTCCCGTGCTCCGTTCAACTGGTGGGCGCCCGCGTCCCGCGGCTGGAAGGCACCTGAGATTCTCCGGTTCCACGGACGTGTCCGGCCAGGTGGGAGCACCCTCGATGAGGGGGCCACAGATCCCTCTCGGGGGCCAGCCGAAACAGATCCCACAAGGGGGAGTCGCATGAGCCGACTCAGCATTCGGGCCGCCTGCGCGGCAGCCACCGTCACACCGCTCCTCGTCCTCGGCGCGGCGTCCGCCGGCGCCGGGGCCAACGGGGCGTCCACGTTCACCGACAACCAGCACGGGGTCGTCGACGTCTTCCACGACATGAATCCGTGCACCGGTGACCCGGGCACGGTCAGTGCCGTGGAGAACCAGATCTTCCACGGCACGATCAACAAGACCGGCTCGTGGTTCACCGGCACGGCCGAGGGGAAGTTCACCTTCACGCCAGACGACCCGTCGAAGGTCACCTACACGGGACACTTCACGAACTGGTTCGGCGACGAGAACAACCTGCACAACGGCGTCGAGCACAGCACGTTCAATGTCAACGCCACGGGCACGGACGGCTCGCACCTGCAGTTCCACGACAACGCCCAGGCCACGCTCAACGCGAACGGCACCGTGACGGTCTCGTTCGACCACATGTCCTGCGCCTGAGGCGCATCATGCGGCACCGGGCCGAGCGGCTCGTCCACTCGGCCCGGTGCGCGGCAAGGGTCAGTCCCCGTGGCGGTCGGCGTTGGCGTGGATCGCGTCGCGGACGTATGCCGCGAGCCCGGGTGCGATGTCCTCGTACGTCTTCGTGAAGCGGGGATCGGCGACGTACATGTCGGCGAGCCCGCGGTGGAAGGTGTGGTCGAGGTCGTAGAAGCGGTCGTGGATGTGCCGGCGGTGCTCCTCGGCCGCGTCCATGGCCGCCGCGCTCGTCGCGGGCTCCCCCGACCGGAGGGCTGCGACGAAGGCGACGTTGACGGCATCCGCCTCCTGCTTGACCTGCTCCCAGTCGGCCTTCGTGTAGCGCTTGGTGCGCGACCGCGACTGCTTCCAGGCGTCCGTCTCACCCCAGCGCTCCTGGGCCTCCTGCTCGTACTCGTCGGTGAAGCCGTCGCCGAAGAGCTCCTTGAGGTCCTCGGGCGTGGCGGGCTGGTCGTTCATCTCTCTCTCCAGTGCTCGGTCGATGGCCGAGACGAGCTCGTGCAGCTCGTCCAGCCGGGTCATGACGGTGGCGCGCTGGCGGCGCAGGTGGTCGGCCGCGTCCTCACCGCCTCGCAGCAGGGTCGCGATCTCGTCGAGCGGCAGCTCGAGCCGTCGGTAGACCACGACCTGCTGCAGGCGCGTCAGGTCCTCGTCGGTGTAGAGGCGGTAGCCCGCCCGCGAGCGCTCGCTCGGGACGAGCAGGCCGATCTCGTCGTAGTGGTGCAGCGTGCGCACCGTCACGTCGAAGAGCTCGGCGACCTGCCCCACCGTCCAGGTGGTCATCTCCTGCGTCCTTCCGGTCATGGGATCGAGCGTGACGCCTCACGCCACGTGAGGGTCAAGCCCATTGAAGCGCCGATGTGCGCGGCAGACGCCGGGAGCACGTGGGACGTCCCGGGTGGCGCCGTCGGGCGTGCGGCCTACTCTCGGTACGTGGAGCTCGAGGTCCGTCACCTGCGCGTCGTCGCGGTCGTCGCGCAGCAGGGCAGCATCCCTGCCGCCGCCGCCACCCTCGGGGTGTCTGCGGCGACCCTGGGGTCCGAGGTGGGTCGCATCGAGCGCGCCCTCGGCTGCACGCTGTTCCGGCCGAGCGGAGACGGGATCGCGTGCACCGCGATCGGCGAGCGCGTCGTGTCGCGGGCCCGCACCGTCCTCGACGAGGTGGCGGCGCTGCGCGAGGACGTGCGCACCCACCGCGCGAGCGACGCCCCGCTGCGCATCACGTCGGACTCGATGCGCTACTTCACGTCGTTCGTCAGCCACGCCTACGCGACCGACATGCGGCGGCCGCTCATGCCCGTTCCCCCGCTGGCCGGCGGGACCACGACCGAGGCGATCAGCGACGGTCGGGTCGACGTCGCGGTCGTCATCGCGCTCGTGGCCGACCCGCGCGAGGAGCGAGCGCGGTCGATGATCGGCGAGCGTGTCATCGTCGAGCGCGAGCCGCTGCTCGTCGCACTGTCGGCGTCGCACCCGCTTGCTGCGCAGCGGTGCGTCGACATCCGGGATCTGGCCGAAGAGGACTGGATCCTGCCGCCGAGCGAGGTCGACCCCGGCTCCGAGGCGACGAGCACCGTCCTCGCGCGTCTCGGCGTGACCCTCCGGTCGTCGTACGGCCCGCACGACCTCGGGCCGCTGTGGCCGGCGGTCGTCGCCGGCCGGGCCGTGTCCTTCGCCGTGCCCACGGCGTCGGCGCCCCCGGGCGGTGTGCTGCGGCCACTCTGCGACCAGCCGATCACGGCCCGACGGATCCTGCGCTGGCGGCTCGGGGCGCTCGACGACGAGGACGTGGAGCGGTGCGTGCGGGCGGCCGGCTCGGCCTACCGGGAGCAGCTGACCCACACGGCGCAGACCCAGGGCTGGTGGCCGACCGCGCGCTCGGACGAGAAGCCGATCCTCGCGCCCTGACGGGTCGGTACGACGTCCGACCGGTGGGCGCCGCGCCCCTAGAGTGAGCGCGTGCACCGTCGCCTCGCGCTCGTCCGTCGACCCTCCCCTCGTCTCGCGGACGGGATCGTGACGCACATCGGACGCTCGGCGTCCGTCGACGGTGAGCTGGCCCTGCGGCAGTGGCAGGAGTACGTCGACGTGCTCCGACGTCGCGGTTGGTCGGTCGTCGAGGCACCGCCTGTCGACGACTGCCCCGATGGCGTCTTCATCGAGGACCAGGTCGTCGTGCACGGCGACGTCGCGGTGCTGTGCCGCTCCGGCGCCACCGGACGCCGCGGGGAGCGTGCTGGGGTGCGCGAAGTTGTCGAGGCATACGGCTACCGAGTCGTCGAGGTCGGGGAGCCCGGCACGCTCGACGGCGGGGACGTGCTCAAGCACGGGCACGTCGTGTGGGTCGGCGTCGGCGGCCGCACGAATCTCGCCGGTGTCGAGCAGCTGCGGCGCGCCTGGGACGGACATCGCGTCGAGGTGGTCCCCGTGCCCGTGTCGAAGGTGCTGCATCTCAAGTCCGCCGTCACCGCCCTGCCCGACGGAACCGTCCTGGGCTACCCGCCGCTCGTCGACGACCTCAGCCCCTGGCCCCGGTTCCTCGCGGTCCCGGAGGAGTCGGGCTCACACGTGGTGCTGCTCGGCGGCATGTCGGTGCTCATGTCGGCGTCCGCGCCGCGCACCGCGCAGCTGCTCGCCGCTCGGGGGCACGACGTGACGACCGTCGACATCTCCGAGTTCGAGAAGCTCGAGGGCTGTGTCACCTGCCTGTCGGTGCGCCTGCGCGGATAGACCGGGTGGGCGGCCGACTCTGTTAGGGTCGCTAACTGGATGAGCAATCTCCCGAGCGACTGAGGTGATCGACATGCCCGGATCCACCACCCAGCCGACGGCCGCGCTGACCAGCAGCGACCAGGTGCGGCGCCTGACCGTCGTCGCCGCCGAGACCTTCTGTGTCGTCGGCACGCTCTTCGGCGTCGGCGTCCTCGGCACCCGCGTCGAGGAGACCTCGGGAGGAGCCCTCGCCGCGACCGCGACCCTCATCGCGCCTGCCGGCCCGGCCTTCTCGATCTGGACACCGATCTACCTCGGCCTCCTCGCGTATGCCGTGTGGCAGGCCCTGC
The DNA here is from genome assembly GCF_024519435.1 of Terrabacter sp. Ter38. Classification (GTDB taxonomy): domain Bacteria; phylum Actinomycetota; class Actinomycetes; order Actinomycetales; family Dermatophilaceae; genus Terrabacter. Next base: position 183,210 of record NZ_JALJRZ010000010.1, on the reverse strand, counting down.
CTGCCAACGCCGTTCGCGAGCGGGTGCGCAGCACCGGGTGGCTCGCCGCCGCGTCGATGGTGCTCAACGCGACGTGGCTCCTCGTCACGCAGCAGGGCTGGATCTGGGCGAGTGTCGTCGTCATCGTCGCGCTCGCGCTGACCCTCGGCGTCCTCCTTCGCCGCCTGACCCGTGAGCCCGCCACGTCGAGGTGGGAGCAGGTCGTGCTCGACGGCACGTTCGGCCTCTACCTCGGCTGGGTCGCCGTCGCGACGTGCGCCAACATCACTGCGGCGCTGGTGGACTCGGGCGTGGACCTCGGCGCCACCGCCAACCAGGCGGCAGCGGTGGTCGTCCTGGCCGTCGCGGCCGGACTCGGCATCGTCTTCGCCCGCCGCCTGGGTGGCCGCTGGTCGGTCGCCGCCGCGATGGCCTGGGGCCTGGCCTGGATCGCCGTCGGCCGCCTCGGGGACGATCCGCGCTCCGTCCTGACCGGCATCGCGGCGGTCGTCGCCGCCGCGGTCGTCGTCGTCGCAGCCGGGCGCTCGCACACCCGACGGCCGGTGACGCCGGAGGCGTCGCGGCGGTTGCGCACGGTGTGACGGGCCGCGGCGCCGTGCCGTCAACGGCGTGTCGCGACGGTCCGGCGGCGCGTCGCGGACGGGCCGGCTGCCCTCTCGGACACGGCCCTCGCAGCCACCCCGCGACAAAGCCGCGAGGTCTACGCTGCGACGGGGGCCGGACTCGAGCAGTGGGGTGATCCTTTCGTGGACGCTGACGTCGTCATCGTCGGGGCAGGACTGGCAGGACTGCGGTGCGCGCGACGACTGACCGAGCTCGGTCATGAGGTCGTCGTCCTCGAGTCGAGCGACGGGGTCGGGGGCCGCATCCGCACCGACGTCGTCGACGGCTTCCGGTGCGACCGTGGCTTCCAGGTGCTCAACCCCGCCTACCCGGCCGTGCGGCGGTGGGTCGACGTGTCGACGCTCGACCTCAAGCCCTTCGGGTCTGGCGTGCTGGTGCGTCGCACGAACGGCCTCCAGGTGCTGGCCGACCCGATGCGCGAGCCGCGGCTGCTCGCCCAGACGATGCGTAGCGGCTACCTCCACCCCCGCGAGCTGGCAGGCGTCACGCGGTGGACCGCGCGCGTCATGGCCGACCCGAAGACCGTTCTGGCACAGAAGGACTCGACCCTCGCTGACTCGCTCGACGAGGCCGGCGTCACCGGTCGACTCCGCCGTGAGGTGCTCGACCCGTTCCTCGCCGGCGTCCTCGTCGACAGCCACGGCGGCTCCTCCGCCAACTTCACGAAGCTGCTCGTGCGGATGTTCGCCCTGGGTCGCCCGGCCGTCCCGGCGACGGGCATGCAGGCCCTGCCCGAGCAGGTGGCCGAACCGCTCGGTGACCGCGTCCGCCTCAACAGCCACGTCGAGTCCATCACGCCGTCGCACGGCGGCGTGGACGTCCGGGTCGACGGCCAGAGCCTCCGGGCCCGCAGCGCCGTCGTCGCCACCGACCCGATCGGCGCGGCCACCCTCACCACCCTGCCCGAGCCGCCGACCAAGGGCCTCGTGACGTGGTGGTTCGAGGCGCCGGAGCCGCCCCACTCGCTCCCCCTCGTGGCCGTCGACGGGCGCCGCCACGACTCCGTCCCTCCCGGCCCGGTGTGGAACACCGCCGTCATGACGGCTGCGGCCCCGAGCTACGCCCCGCCGACCAAGCACCTCGTCGAGGCGACGTGCTTGCTCGACCGACCCGACGGCGACGCGTCCGAGGCCGACGTCCTGCGCCACGTCGGCGAGATCTACGGCTGCGACACGACGGACTGGCGTGTCGTCACGCGACACCGCGTCGACGCGGCCCTGCCCGCCATGACACCCCCGCTCGAGGTGCGGTCACCGGTCGCGCTCGGCGACGGCGTCTTCGTCTGCGGCGACCACCGCGACACCGCGTCGATCCAGGGCGCGCTCGTCTCCGGGCAGCGCGCGGCCGAGGCGGTCAACGCGCACCTCTGACGCGGCACACCCCCACCGCGAGAAGAAAGTTCGCGGCAGGTGCATCCCTCCACGGCACGTCCTCGGAAGTAGGGGCAGACGGCACACGACGCCGTCGCTCCCGAAGATAGGACAGACCGTGAAGAAGCGTCATCTCGTCCCCGTCGTCGCGGCCCTGGCCGGCGCCCTCGCCGTCCCTGCCGCCGTCGCCGCTCCTGCTGCGTCCGGCACATCCAGTGCAGCGAGCGCATCGCGCACTCAGGCATCGGCGGTCGCCGCAGCCACCCCGATCGGAACCAGGAGCCTTGCCGACGTGCTGCTCGCGGACGGCAACCAGTTCGACGGCAACTGGTACGACTACGACATCGTCACAGAGGCGGTCCTCGCCGTCCTCGCGGCCAAGCCCGACAGCCCGGTGCGCCTCCTGACCCAGGGTGACGTGCCGCTGACGGCCTTCATCCCCAACGACCGGGCCTTCCAGGTCCTCGCCGCCGACCTGACGGGCCGCTGGTACGGCTCCGAGACGAAGGTCTTCTCGGCCCTCGCCGGCGCCGTCGGCATCGACGCCCTGGAGCGGGTCCTGCTCTATCACGTCGTCCCCGGCGCCCCCGTCACCTCGTCGCAGGCCCTTCGGTCCGACGGCGCCGTGCTGGCGACGGCGCTTCCCGGCAAGAGCATCAAGGTCGACGTGCTGTCGCGCTGGCTCAAGCTCGTCCGCCTCGTCGACGGCGACCGCAACGATGCCGACCCGCTGCTCAACCCGCGGGCGCTCGACATCAACAAGGGCAACCGGCAGATCGCGCACGGCATCGTCCTCGTCCTGCGACCGGCCGACCTCTGACGCCCTCCCGTACCGCCCCCGAGGTCGGCACCGCACACCACCGCCCCCCTCCCGGACGCACCTTTCACGCGAGCGCGGCCCCGTCGCACTCGAGCACTCGCCCCTTTGGAAAGGAACGACCATGAAGTCGCTTCGCATCGCCGCCGCCACGACCCTCGCCCTCGCCCCGGCCGCCTTCCTCGCCGCCCCGGCCCACGCGGCCGACGCCACGGTCTCGATCCTCCACGCCGTGCCCGGCGCGACGGTCGACGTCTACGCCAACGGCAAGCCCCTCCTCACGGACTTCAAGCCCGGCACGCTCACCGACCCGCTGATGCTCCCCGAGGGCACCTACGACCTCAAGGTCACGCAGGCCGGAGCGGGCGCCGGCGGCGCAGCCGTCATCGAGGCCAACGACCTCAAGGTGCCGGGCGGCGCCAACGTCACCGTCGTCGCGCACCTGTCGGAGGCCGGCAAGCCGGTCCTCACACCGTTCGTCAACGACACGTCCACGATCGATGCCGGCAAGGCGCGCATCACCGTGCGCCACACGGCCGCCGCCCCCGCGGTCGACGTCCGGGCCAACGGCACGGCGGCCTTCAAGAACCTCACGAACCCGAACGAGGCCAAGGCCGACCTGCCCGCCGGCACGATCTCGGCCGACGTCGTCCTCGCGGGGACCGACACCGTCGCGATCGGCCCGGCCGACCTCGACCTCAAGGAGGGCACCAACACGATCGTGTACGCGTGGGGCAGCGCCGCCGACAAGAACCTGAAGCTCGCCGTCCAGACCCTCTCCGGCATGCACTCGGCCCCGGGTGGCGTCCCGGCCGGGGCGGGCGGCCAGGCCGCCGCGGCTCGGGAGACCTCGGAGGTGGCCCGCTACGCGGCCGTCATCGGTGCCGCTGCGGCCGCGGGCGGCCTCGTCCTCGTCTCGCGCCGCCGCGCCGTCCGGGCCCGCTGAGTCGCTACGCACCGTCGCGAACGCCCGAGATGAACCGCACCGTCGACCCCGGACCCGGCCGCTCCCGGGCCCGGGCGTCGAGCCCGTCGAGGGGGGTGGCCGCCGCGCTCGCGGCCGCCCTCCTGGCGGGCGTGGGCGTGGCCTGGCTGACGCGTGACTCGGACGCCGCCCTCCCACCGGCGTCCGAGTCGGGCGTCACCCGCAGCGCCGCACCCACCGCCGGCGACGCCGCGACCCATGCCCCGCAGTCGGGGTCGCCGGCGGGGACGGACGGCTCGGCCGGTCCGACACCACCGGGGGTCCGCCCGGCGACGCAGCAGGTGGGCGCGACCGCGGCGGCCCCCGACCGCCTGACGATCCGCCGTCTCGGCATCGACATGCGGGTCGTGCCGGTGGGCGTCGCCCGGGACGGCGAGATGGCTCTGCCGGAGACGCCGGCGCAGGTGGGCTGGTACCGCTACGGCCCGCGGCCGGGCGACGACGCCGGGTCCACGGTGCTGGCCGCGCACCTCGACATGCCGGGCTACGGGATCGGCCCCATCGCGGCTGTTGGGGAGCTGCGCACGGGCGATGTCATCACGGTGCGGTCGGGCGATGTGAGCAGGAGATATGCCGTGACATCGGTGACCCAGGTCCGCAAGACGACGCTCGATCTCGCCGCCCTCTTCGCGCGCGACGGACCTCCACTGCTCCACGTCGTGACGTGCGGAGGCGACTTCGACCGCGAGCAGCGCCGCTACGACGCGAACGTCCTCGTGAGCGCCGAGCCGCTCCGATGAGCCGGACGTGGTTAGGTGGGTCGGTGCACGTGCACGACGACCCTGACATCGAGTCCGCCGAGCTCGCCGTCCGGTTGGCCGGTGGGGACCGCGAGGCCCTCGCCGAGATGTACCGCCGCTGGTCCCCGCTCGTGCACACCGTCGCCCTGCGCGCCCTCGGCACCAGAGAGGACGCCGAGGACGTCGTGCAACAGGTCTTCGTCGCCGCCTGGCGGGGACGCGGCACCCTCCGACCCGAGCGTGGGTCGCCGGCGGCGTGGCTCGTGGGCATCACGAAGCACCGCGTCGCCGACGTGCGCACGCAGCGCTACCGCGCCCATCGCAACCTGCAGGCTCTCGCGTCCGAGGTGGTCACCGAACCGGCCACCCCGCACGACTCCGACTGGGCCGAGCGACTGCTCCTCGTCCACGAGCTGGAGCGGATGGGCGATCCGCGAGCGACCGTGCTCCGAATGGCTTTCATCGAAGATCGCACGCACGATGACATCGCCCGCACGCTCGAGATGCCCCTCGGCACCGTGAAGAGCCACGTCAGGCGGGGACTACTCGAGCTGAGAGACCGACTCAAGGAGGTGGAACGTGTCGCATCCGACTGACGACGAGCTCGTCGACCTCGCCCTGGGCGAGCCGGTCGACGCCGATCGTTCTGCCCACGTCGAGCAGTGCGCCGTGTGCTCCGCGTCCGTGGAGCAGCTGCGTCGCACCGCGCGCCTCGCCTCCGGATCGGAGTCGTATGCCGGGTGGCACGCTCCCGACGACGCCGTCTGGGCCCGCGTGACCGCCCAGATCGACGCCGACGACCCGCTGAGGGCGGAGGTGCCCGACACCGCGACGGCGGGAACGGCGTACGCCCCTGAACCCGGCCCCGCGGACGCCACGGTCACACCGATCTCGGCGGGCGCCGCTCGTGTGACGCGCCGACGGGCCGCAGCGTGGGGCGCCGCTCTCGTGGCGGCCAGCCTCGTTGTGGGGCTGCTCGCCGGGCGCGCCATCTGGAGCCCGGACGAGAGCGGAAGCGTCTCGCAGGTCGCCCTGAAGACCCTCGACACGCGGCAACGAGAGGGAGAGGCCTCGGTCGTGCGGACCGGAGACGGGCTCGACCTCACCGTCGTCACCGACCGTCCGCTCGACGCCGGAGACGGCTACCTCGAGGTCTGGCTCATCAACGCCGACGGCAAGCGGATGGTCTCCGTCGGGGTGCTGCGACCCGGGGAGACGGGCACCTTCCCGATCAGCCAGGCGCTCATCGACCAGGGGTACGTCGTCGTCGACATCTCCAAGGAGCAGTTCGACGACAAGCCGGCCCACTCGGGCGACAGCCTGCTCAGGGGGCAGCTACCGGCCTGAGCCTCAGGCCATGAGGTTCTTCATCGCGGCGGTCGCGCCCCTGAGGTAGCGCTCGACGACGTCGCGGTCGCCCTCGGACAGGGTCGCGTCGAGGGCGGCGAGACTCTCGAACATCGGGGTCATCCGGGCAAGCACCTCGGCGCGGCCGCTCTCGGTGATGACGACCTCGGTGCGGCGGCCGTCGCCGGGGTGCGAGCGGCGCTCGGCATGACCGTGGCCGACGAGACGGTCGACGACGCCCGACGATGCCGCCGAGGTCACGCCGAGGACCTTGGCGAGGTCGACCGGGCCGATCGGACCGCGCATGAGGTGACGCAGCGAATGCAGCTCCGACGTGCTGAGGCCCGCCTTGCGGGCGACGACGGCAGGGACGGTCTCGGACACCTCGACGAGCTCCTGCAGTGCCGAGAGCGTGCCCGTCGTGCGCCATGCGGGCACGCCGGGGACGAGGCCGACCTCGGGGCGCGATTCGCCCCGGACGGGCTGCACGTCCCCGAGCGTCGAGCCCCGCGATGTACGGGCACGCTGCGGGGCCGACTGTTTGCCGGCGGTCTGTTTGCTGCTAATGTCACTCACCAACTTAGTAATCTTCTAAGTAACCCGATGAACCATCTTAACTGGAGGTGTCGTGTGCGTTCGGTGACCGACAGGATCACGCGCAAGTGGTGGGCCGTGGCGATCGTCGTCCTGGCCCTGGCCGGGGCGATGGGCGTCGCGAGCGCCGTGGGCGAGGCGCAGCGCACCTCCGCCTCGACCGATGCCCTGCCGATCGGATCCGACAGCGCAGCCGCACTCGCCCTGCGGGATCGTCTGCCGGAGGCCGAGGGCTCCACGGCCGTCGTCGTCTTCAGCAAGGATTCGGGGGCACTGACCGCCGCCGACCTGACGGCCGTCGAGGGACGCGTCGCCGAGGTCCCCGCTGCCGGTCGTGCCCCGCTCCAGCGCAGCGAGGACGGCACGGCTGCGCTCGCCATCGTGCCCGTCGACGCCACGGACGCGACGGACACGGCAGCACTCGTGGGCGACATCCGAGAGGTGGTCAAGGCCGACCTGCCTCCGGGCGTCACCGCCCAGGTGACCGGGCCAGCAGCAGTGCAGGCCGACCTCGCTGCGGTCTTCGAGGGCGCCAACACCCGCCTGCTCATCGCCACCGCCTCCGTCGTCGCCCTGCTGCTCGTGCTGACCTACCGCAGCCCGATCCTCTGGATCTTCCCGCTCATCGTCGTCGGCGTCGCGGACCGACTCGCAGCTGTGGTCGCGACACACACGCTCGCGGCATTCTCGATCGTCTGGGACGAGTCGACCATCGGCATCCTCTCGGTCCTCGTCTTCGGCGCCGGCACCGACTACGCCCTGCTGCTCATCTCGCGCTACCGGGACGAGCTGCGCAGCCACGCCGACCGACGTGAGGCCATGTCCCTGGCCCTGCGCCGCACCTCCGAGGCCGTGATGTCGAGCGCCGTCACCGTCGTCATCGGCCTGCTCACCCTCCTGCTCTCGCTCTTCCCGGCGACGCGTGGCCTGGGTCTCGCGTGCGCCGTCGGTGTCGTCGTCGCGGCGGGCTTCGTCCTGCTCGTCCTCCCGGCGGCCCTCGTCCTCTTCGACCGCTGGATCTTCTGGCCCAAGGTGCCCCGTGAGGGCGAGGCCGCCCTCGCCGACGGCCACTCGCTGTGGCGCCGCGTCGGCGACCGCGTCGCCGCGCACCCGAAGCGCATCATCAGCGTGACACTCGTCGTGCTCGCCGTCATGGCGGCCGGCATCGCGGCCATCGACACGGGGCTCAAGCCCGCCGACCAGTTCCTCAGCAAGCCCGAGGCCATCGCCGCGAGCGAGCGGCTGGCCCAGTCCTTCCCCGCCGGCAGCGCGGACCCCGCCGTCATCGTCACGACGGCCGACCCGCAGGCCGTGACGACCGCCGCCGAGGACGTCCCCGGCATCACCGGCGCGCGCATCGTCAAGCAGGCGGGTGGCGTGGCCGAGGTGGATGCCGTCGTCGCGGCGGCTCCCGGGTCGGACGAGGCGACCGAGACCGTGCGGGCCCTGCGCTTCGCACTCACGTCGCTCCCGGAGAGCCACGTCGCCGGCACCGAGGCCGTGGCCCTCGACCAGGCGGAGGCGTCGTCGCGGGACCGGCTCGTCATCTTCCCGATCGTGCTCGCCCTCGTGCTGCTGGCCCTGGGCCTGCTGCTCCGATCAGTCGTGGCCCCGCTCGTGCTCGTCTCCACGGTCGTCGCGACCTTCCTCGCGAGCGTCGGCGCCTCGTGGTGGATCTTCACGAAGGCCTTCGGCTTCTCGGGTCTCGACGACAGCGCCCCGCTCTTCGCCTTCGTCTTCCTCGTGGCTCTCGGCGTCGACTACAACATCTTCCTCGTGACGAGGGCACGCGAGGAGTCCCGCCTGCACGGGTCGCGTCAGGGGATGCTGCGTGGCCTGGCCGCCACGGGCGGCGTCATCACGAGCGCCGGCATCCTGCTCGCCGCCGTCTTTGCGGTGCTCGGCGTGCTGCCGCTCGTCGTGCTGGCCCAGATCGGGGTCATCATCTGCGTCGGCGTCCTGCTCGACACCCTCGTCGTGCGCACGCTCCTCGTCCCGGCCATCGCCGTCGTCCTCGGCGACCGCTTCTGGTGGCCGCGCCGGACGCCCCCGACCCCGTCGGACACCTCGACGACGACGACGGAGGACACTCGCTCCGCCGCTGACGCAGACGTCTTCGTGAAAGTTGGGTCGAGCTCTTGACAGCAGCTGGCAGCGGCCGTTCAATCGAAGAGTCAACATTTGACAAACCTTGGACATGAGGTGCGACCGGAGGTCGGGCCGTGGGGACGCATCCACGACGTCGAGTCCCACACCAGCCCTGACCCGCTTCCGCCAGCGCTGACCCCTCGACAGCTCGTGCGGCCGCGATCGACTCCCTCCCCGTCGATCGCGGCAGACCGTGGGCCACGCGCCGGACTCCCTTCCGGCGCGTGGCCCACACCTGCTCGTCAGGGAGTCACCTCGACCGAGGTGTCCGGGCGGACTCGAGGGGCACAGCCGTCAGCCCGGTCACCTCGCGCACGTCGGCGGCGGGTGCGTCAGGGCGGTGCCTCGGGAGCGCCGCGAGCGCGACGACCGCACCGACGAGGAGAACGCCAGCCGCGAGGACGTCGCTGACGTGCATCCCGTCGACGTAGGCCGTCCGGGCAGCCTCCAGGACCTCCCGACCCGACGCTCCGCCCAGCTGTGCGGAGACGACTCCCGCCTCACCCAGCGTCTGCAGGGCGGCGTCGTGGGCTGCGGACGGGAGTCCCGCGGGCAGCAGGACGTCCAGGCGCGCGGCATACACGGCGCCGAGGACACTCCCGAGGACCGCCATCCCCAGGGCTCCGCCGAGCTCTCCCGCCGTCTCGACGAGGGCCGACACCGAGCCGGCACGTTCGGCCGGTGCCACGCCGATCGCATACTCCGTCACGAGCGTTGCGACGGACACGAGCCCCATGGCCACGAGCGAGGCGCAGACCAGGGCGACCCAGATGGACGACTCGGCGCCGGCCGACCTCATGGCTGCGAACCCGGCGGCGGCGACGACGAAACCGCCCGCCATGACGACCGGCCGCCCGACCGTGAGCGACAGCGCGGCGGCCGTGGGCGCCGCCGCTCCGACCGCGAGGGAGGGCAGCAGGCTCCACAGCGCGGCCGAGAGCGGGCTGTAGCCGAGGACCGACTGGAGGTACTGCGTCATGAGCACGGCGTTGCCCATGACCCCGAACATCGCGACCACCTGCACGGCGATCGAGCCCCCGAAGCCGCGGTGGGCGAAGAGTCCCGGGTCGACCATCGGCACCTCGATGCGGGACTGGCGGCGCACGAAGATCACGCCCGCGCCGAGCCCGACGACGGCATACGGCAGCAGCGCCGGTGACCACCCGTCCGCGACGAGCTGCTTGAGCACGTGGATGACGGGCAGGATCGCCAGCAGGGAGAGCACCGAGCTGACGACGTCGACCCGGCTCGTCACCGAACGGGACTCGGGCAGCAGGAACGGCGCCACGACGAGCAGCGCGATCATGACCGGCACGTTGACGAGGAAGACCGAGCCCCACCAGAAGTGCTCGAGCAGCACGCCGGCGACGACCGGACCGACGCCGACCCCACCGGCCATGACCGCCGACCACACGCCGACCGCCTTCGCGCGTTCGCCGTCGTCCGCGAAGAGGGTGCGGATGATCGCGAGGGTGCTCGGCATCAGCATCGCCCCACCCACCCCGAGCAGGGCACGCGCGGCGATGAGCCAACCCGCGCTCGGGGCGTAGGCCGCGAGGACCGACGCGGCGCCGAACGCGAGCGCGCCGATGAGCAGGAGCCGACGCCGCCCGAAGCGGTCGGCCAGACCGCCCATCGTCAGCAGCAGGCCGGCGAGCACGAAGCCGTAGACGTCGAACATCCAGAGCAGCTGGGTCGCGCTCGGTGACAGCGACTCGGCGATGTGGGGCACGGCGAAGAAGAGGACGGAGACGTCCATCGAGACGATGAGCAGAGGCAGGCAGAGGACGGCGAGCGCGGTCCACTCGCGGCGACCCGCTCGCGGGGCGGTGCTGACGGACGAGGACATGAGAGCCCCTCACAATCTGCGTATATCGCATAGTGTTTACGTGGCACACGGAAAGTTACGCTCCATCTGCGTATAACGCAAGCAGTTGACTAGGATGGCCTCATGACCGACCTCCCCCGCTACCTCCAGCTCGTGTGGGGACGTGAGCCCGAGGGCCGCCGAGGCCCCAAGCCGGGTCGGAGCATCGCCGAGATCGGCGCCGCCGCCGTCGCCATCGCCGACGCCGAGGGCCTCGACGCCATCTCGATGAAGAGGGTCGCCCAGGCCGTCGGCTTCACGACGATGTCCCTCTACCGATACGTCGACAGCAAGGACGAGCTGTGCGCCGTCATGGTCGACGTCGCCTACGGCGCGCCGGACCTGCGTTACACCGCCGACGAGGGCTGGCGCGGACGGATCACCCGGTGGGCCACGGAGATCAGCGCCCGCCGCCTCGCCCACCCGTGGACCACTGAGGTCCGTCAGGTCGCACCACCGTTGACCCCCAACATGATCGGCTGGATGGAGTCAGGTCTCGAGGCTCTCGAAAGCCTGCCCCTGACGAGCCAGCAGCGGCTGTCCGCCCTCCTCGCCATCGACGGGTGGGGCCAGAACCACGTGCGCCAGACGACCCAGATGGGACTCACCGGCCCCGTCGACCCGGACAGCCCCCAAGGGGCCTACCTCCAGCTCATCGGGGCCCTCATCGACCCGGGGGCCTTCCCTCGGCTCGCGGCGGCCGGCCCCGAGGCCCTCGGTGACGACGACGACGACTTCTTCGACGAGGAGTTCGCCTACGGGCTGGGACTGCTCCTCGACGGCATCGAGGCGCTCGTCGCCCGATCGCGCGGTACCACCTGACGCGTGCCGGTCCTCCGCTCAGACCGGCCACTCGTCACGGAGCATGGCCCACGTGTTGTCGTCGAGCGTCAGCGGCGCAGCAGGAGGCGATCGGTGAGCCGCGGCCACACGAGCCGGGACAGGTCGGGAGACGCCGGCACTAGCGCCAGCCGTCCGCGGAGACCCCGCCGGGCACGTCTCCCGCCGGGTCGTAGGGCGTACGCGTGAAGCGGAACGACGCGAGGTCGAGGTGCGAGGGCGTGCCGTCAGCCTCACGCACGACTCGAAGCGGCTCGCCCGTGTGGTAGCCGTCCAGCCCGACCCAGACGTCGGGACCGTCCGCGACGAAGCGCGAGCCCCGGGCCTGGCCGGGCTCACCGAGCACGAGGTGCTCTCCGACGACCTTCGCCGTGGTCACCGACGGCCCCCAGTACCACGTGCCGACGAGCTCGAGCGTCGACGGGTCGCCCGACGCGAACCACGGCGCGGGCGGTCGCGGCTCGCGCTCGACGAACGCCGAGTGCAGCTCGGAGGCGATCTGGCCCATCCCGCTCGTCGTGTTGGTGACCACGACGACACCGTCCCCGCTCTCGATCTCGACGCGCAGTCCCGCGAGGAAACCGGGCATCGAGCCGCCGTGGCCGGCATACCTCGTGCCGTCGACGTTCCAAACCTGCCAGCCGAGCCCGTGGGCGGTGGTCCAGGGCTGGCCGGGGTTGTCGGTGATCGTGTGGGGCTCGTACATCTCAGCGAGGGTGTCGGGCGACAGGAGCTCGGCCGTGTCGCCCCCGGCGAAGGCGGCCCAGCGGGCCAGGTCCTGCACCGTGGTCCAGAGCTGTCCGGCGGGGGCCATGGCTCCTGCATCGTGCTCGGGTTCGGGCAGCAGGACGTCGGCGAAGGGGTGCACCGCGAGGCCCTGAGCGGCTCGGCCGCTGGGGCGGATCGTCGTACGGGACATGCCGAGCGGGTCGAGCAGGTCACGCCGGACCACGTCGAACCAGTCGGTGCCGTGCGCCCGTGCCACGAGCTCGCCGAGCGCCGCGAAGCCGACGTTCGTGTAGTGGAAGCGCCGCCCGGCCCGGAAGCGCTGTCCCACAGGCGATCCCGCGACCGACCCAGCAAGCGACTCCCAGTCGCCACCTGGGGTGCGCTCCCACCATGGGCCGTTCGTCTCGGCCTGCACCCCAGCCGCGTGCGAGAGCAGCTGGGCGATCGTGACGCCGCCGAACGGCGAGCCTGGCACGTGGTCCTCGAATCGGTCGAGCAGGTCGAGCCGGCCGGCATCGCGCAGGCGCATGACGGCCACGGCCACGAAGGTCTTCGTGATGGAGCCCATCCGGTACTGCGTGTCGGTGTCGGCCGGCTGCCCGCCGAGGCGCCCGTCGAGCGTGCCGACGGCGTCCGACCACACGAGACTGCCGTCACGCACGATGCCGGCGGCGACCGAGGGCAAACGGCTGCGGCGCTGCTCGGTCGCGAGCAGGTGGCGCAGGTGTCGGGCGGTCACGGGGTCGATCACGCCATCGGTGCCCGGGACGTCGGCGTCGCTGCGCGGGTCGGTGCTCACCCGCTCCAGCCTAGGCCGGGAGTCTCTGGCGTGGCGCAGGCCACCCCGGCAGGATGGGACGGCGGCCCCACGGTCGCCCCGCATCGGATATCTTGACATCAAGATTAATTCGGGGATCCTCGAAGACCGGATCTCGGCACGAACAGCAACCCGAACGGAGCACCCGCGTTGGACTCGACAATCATCTACACGCACACGGACGAGGCGCCCGCCCTGGCCACGGCCTCGCTGCTGCCCATCGTCTCGGCCTTCGCCAAGCAGGCCGGCGTCGAGGTCGAGACGCGTGACATCTCGCTCTCGGGTCGCATCATCGCCGCGTTCCCCGACGCGCTGAAGCCGGAGCAGCGGATCGGTGACGCCCTGGCCGAGCTCGGCGCGCTCGCCAAGACGCCTGAGGCCAACATCATCAAGCTCCCCAACGTCTCGGCGTCGATACCGCAGCTCAAGGCCGCTGTCGCCGAGCTCCAGGCCGCGGGCTACGCCCTGCCCGACTACCCCGACAACCCGTCCACCGACGAGGAGAAGGCGGCTCGGGCGGCATACGACAAGCTCAAGGGTTCGGCGGTCAACCCCGTTCTGCGCGAAGGCAACTCGGACCGCCGCGCCCCGGCGTCGGTGAAGAGCTACGCCCGCAAGCACCCGCACTCCATGGGCGCCTGGAGCGCCGACTCCAAGACCAACGTCGCGACGATGGGTGCCGACGACTTCCGTCACAACGAGACGTCCGTCGTCCTGCCGGCCGACGACACGCTGCGCGTCGAGCTCGTCGCCGCCGACGGCTCCACCACCGTCCTCAAGGAGTCGATCCCGGTCCTCGCCGGCGAGGTCGTCGACGCGACGTTCATGGACGTCGCGAAACTGCGTGACTTCCTGTCCGAGCAGGTCGCCCGCGCCAAGGCCGAGGGCGTCCTCTTCTCGGTGCACCTCAAGGCCACGATGATGAAGGTCTCCGACCCGATCATCTTCGGTCACGTCGTGCGCGCCTTCTTCCCCGACGTCTTCGAGACGCATGCCGGGGCACTGGCCTCCGTGGGAGCGTCCCCCAACGACGGGCTGGGCGCCGTGCTCAAGGCCGTCGAAGGCCTGCCCGCCGACGAGCGCGCCGAGGTCGAGGCCGCCGTCGCCAAGGGTTTCGAGGACGGCCCGGCCATCGCGATGGTCGACTCGAACAAGGGCATCACCAACCTCCACGTCCCGAGCGACGTCATCGTCGACGCATCGATGCCGGCGATGATCCGCACGTCGGGTCACATGTGGAACCGTGAGGGCGGCGAGCAGGACACCCTCGCTGTGCTGCCGGACAGCTCGTACGCCGGCATCTACCAGGTCGTCCTCGACGACTGCCGCACGAACGGCGCCTACGACCCGTCGACGATGGGCTCGGTGTCCAACGTCGGGCTCATGGCGCAGGCCGCCGAGGAGTACGGCAGCCACGACAAGACCTTCGAGATCCCGTCAGACGGCACCGTGCGCGTCGTCGACTCGTCCGGCACGACGCTGCTCGAGCACGCCGTCTCGACGGGTGACATCTGGCGCGCCTGCCAGACCAAGGACGTGCCGGTCCGCGACTGGGTCAAGCTCGCCGTCACGCGGGCCCGCGCCACGGGAACGCCGGCGATCTTCTGGCTCGACGCCGACCGCGCCCACGACGCGAACCTCATCAGCAAGGTGAACGAGTACCTCACCGAGCACGACACCGACGGCCTGACGATCGAGATCATGAAGCCGACCGACGCGATCGCCTACTCCCTCGGGCGTATCCGCAAGGGCGAGGACACGATCTCGGTCACCGGAAACGTGCTGCGTGACTACCTCACCGACCTCTTCCCGATCCTCGAGCTCGGCACCTCGGCCAAGATGCTGTCGGTCGTCCCGCTCATCAACGGCGGTGGCCTCTTCGAGACCGGCGCCGGCGGCTCGGCCCCGAAGCACGTGCAGCAGCTCGTCCAGGAGAACTACCTCCGCTGGGACAGCCTCGGCGAGTTCCTCGCTCTGGCCGTCAGCTTCGAGCACCTCGCCGACGTCACCGACAACGCCCGCGCGCGGGTGCTCGGCGAGACCCTCGACCGGGCCACCGGCACGCTCCTCGACGAGAACAAGGGACCGGCGCGCAAGGTCGGCCAGATCGACAACCGCGGCAGCCACGTGTGGCTGGCCCTCTACTGGGCCCAGGAGCTCGCCCGGCAGACCGACGACGCAGCGCTGGCCGAGACGTTCGGCCCCGTGGCCCAGGCCCTCGCCGACAACATCGGCACGATCTCCCAGGAGCTCGTCGACGCCCAGGGCCACCCGGTCGACATCGGCGGCTACTACCGTCCCGATGCAGCCAAGGTCGCCTCGATCATGCGCCCGTCGAGGACCTTCAACGAGATCATCGACGCCCTCGCCTGACCGCACCCGTCACGACCGCACGAGCCCGCCCGACTCCCGGAGTCGGGCGGGCTCGGTCTTCTTCTCGCACGTCAACGACGCCGGCTTCTGGCTCGTCAGGGAGTACTTCGGGCTCGAGGTCGGCGCCAGACCACCAAGTCATGGTCGGTCATGGAGCCGATCCTGTCGGTGACCGGCCTCGTCCTCGTGCTGCTCCTGGACCTCGTCGCCTAGCTCCCTCAACCGTCGAGAGGCCACGTCTGGCCCCCTCGCACCAGTCGAGAGGCCAGCTCTCGCGACGAGAACTGGCCTTTCGAGGTGTCGGGGGCGGCCACCTTTGGCCTTTCGACGATGCGCGCCGCGTCGGGAGGGGGCCGGGCGGGAGGGCGGGGTGGGGTGGGGTGATGCCCGGGTCAGCGGATGCGGACGCCGCTGATGGCCCGCGCGATGACGAGGCGCTGGATCTCGGACGTGCCCTCGAAGATCGTGTAGATCTTCGCGTCGCGCGACCACCGCTCGACGGGGTGGTCGGTGACGTAGCCGGCCCCGCCGAGGATCTGGACGGCCTTGTCGGTCACGGCGACCGCGACCTCGCCGGCCTTGAGCTTGCTCATCGAGCCCTCGGCCGCGGTGAACGGCTGGTTGGTGCGCCCCATCCACGACGCCCGCCAGACGAGCAGACGTGCGGCGTCGATCTCGGTGCGCATGTCGGCGAGGGCGAAGGCGATCGCCTGGTTCTCGATGATCGGCCGCCCGAACGCGACGCGGTCCTTGGCATAGTCGAGGGCGTACTCGTATGCCGCCCTGGCGATCCCGAGCGCCTGGGCGCCGACCGTGGGGCGTGAGATCTCGAACGTCCGCATCGCCGCCTGGCCGCTGGACGACGTGCCCTCGCGGGCGCGGGCGAGGCGTTCGTCGAGCTTGTCCTTGCCGCCGAGCAGGCACGAGCCGGGCACGCGCACGTCGTCGAGGAAGACGTCGGCCGTGTGCGAGGCGCGCAGCCCGAGCTTGCGCAGCTTCTTGGCGCCCTCGAGACCCTGCGCGCCCGGCGGGACGACGAAGGCGGCCTGCCCGCGAGAGCCGAGGTCGGGGTCGACGACGGCCGTCACGACGTGGACGTTGGCGATGCCGCCGTTGGTGATGTAGGCCTTCTGCCCGTTGAGGATCCACTCGTCCGTGGCCTCGTCGTAGCGAGCCCGCGTGCGCATGGCGCCGACGTCGGAGCCGGCCTGCGGCTCGGTCGTCGCGAAGGCCCCGAGCTTCGGGTCGTCGGCGTCGCCGTAGCACTGCGGCAGCCACTCGACCATCTGGTCGGGGGTGCCCGAGCCGTAGATCGCGGCCACCGCGAGGGTCGTGCCGAAGATCGACATGCCGATGCCCGCGTCACCCCAGAAGAGCTCCTCGTTGGCGAGGTTGATCGAGATGCCGGTCGGGTCGGACCAGCACTGGGCCAGGAACTCGAAGCCGTAGAGACCGTTCCTGGCCGCCTCCTGGATGACCGGCCAGGGCGTCTCCTCCCTCGCGTCCCACTCGGAGGCGGCCGGGCGCACGACATCGGCGGCAAACTGGTGCACCCAGTCGCGCAGCTCGGTCTGGTCGTCGTTCAGGGCGAGCGAGAACTCCACCACGACGAGCCTCAGGCCTGGGGGATGTCGAAGTAGTTCGCGATGTTGGCTGCGAGCCCGAGGTCGCCCTTGGCCTTGATCTTGCCGGTCATGAACATCATGACCGGGTTGCCGCTCTTGGTGATGACCTTGGTGAAGTCGACGGGCGACATGGCGAGAGACAGTGTCGAGTCACCGTCGTGGCCGGGCACCGACGTGCACGTGCCGTCGGTGAAGCGCACGGTCCACTCGTCGGCGCCGCCATCGGGGCGGCCGGTGATGCTCCAGTGCGTCGTCGCGGTCGTCGAGCCCGCCCGGTCGGGGCGGAAGAGCTCGGGCATGCGACGGAAGATCGCATCGACGATCGGGCCGCGGTTGGCACTGTCCATGACCTCCTTGACGTCCTTGCCGGACATCTCCTTGACGATGCGGATGAACTCGCCGGGCTCGACGGCGGCGAGCTCCTCGGCGGTGGCGGTCGTGAAGTCGATCTCGGGCATCGGGTGTCCCTCCGGAGGAAACGGCATGGTTACCGCGAGTAGGTTACCGGACGGTCACCCGTCGAGGAACCAGCCGGCAACCATCCCGTCGGGGCGGCCGGGCTCGATGTAGTGCTCCCACGCGAAGGCCACGGCGAACATCTCGACCGGCATCTGGAGCATCCCCTGCGCGTCGGACTGGCTCGCGTGCGCCTTGAGCGCCGAGCGCTTGACCTCGAGGAACTCGCCGACGTCGCACGCCCAGTGCAGCTCGCTCTCGAGGCTGCCGAGCGGGTTGCCGTCGTCCATGGGCTGGCTGGGGTCCCACTCCCCCACGTCGAGTCCCGCCGCCATCGCGGCCTGGTGCGACCGGATCATCGCGTCGCGGTTCATCGAGCCCTCGAGGTAGCGGGGCGTGGCGGCGAGCTCGGCGGCCCGTTTCGTCACGGCGTGCACCTTGACGTGGTCGGGGTGGCCGTAACCACCGTGCCAGTCGTAGCCGACGACGACGTCGGCCGCCTCCTCGCGCAGGACCGCCGCGAGGCGCTGAGCCGCCTCCTCCGTGTCGGCCCGGGCGAAGCTCTCCTCGTGGTCGTTCTGAGCCCACCCGGTCATGCCGGAGTCGGCGTAGCCGAGGAACTCGACGCGGTGGGTGCCGATGACCGCGTTGGAGGCAGCTGCCTCGGCGCGACGCCGCTCGACGACGGTCTCGCCGTCGGCCAGGTCATCGGGGGCGTCGCCGTGGTCACCGTTGGTGGCAACGACGAGCACGACGCGGTGGCCCTCGCTGACGGCCCGCGCCATCGAGCCGGCGGACTGCGAGGCCTCGTCGTCGGGGTGGGCGTGGACGAAGACAACGGTTGACATGGGATCAGCCTCTCACCGCGGGCCGACGTTCCCGTCACCCGCGCCGTCGGGCGCGACCGGCAGCGTGTAGACGACATAGCCCCCGAACGTCGCGACCTCGTCGTAGAGCCGGCGCGCGACGACGTTCGACTCGTGGGTCTGCCAGTAGACGCTGCCGCAGCCGTGCTCGCGCGCCCAGTCACGCACGGCCGCGACGAGGGCGCTCGCCACGCCGCGACCACGCACCACGGGGTCGGTGAAGAGATCCTCGAGGTAGCAGAGGTCGGCCTCGCTCGAGCTGGGGTGAACGAGGAAGTGAGTGATCCCGACGAGCTCACCATCAAGCCACGCCCCGAGCCCGTGCAGCCTTGTGTCAGAGATGATCTCGCGCCAGGCCTTGTAGTATGCCGCCTGGCCGAGCTCGCGCTCGTAGAAGCGGATGTACGCGCGGAAGAGCATCTCCCACCGGTCCCGGTCGGCGGGTTCCAGACGTCGGGTCTCGATCACGACCCGACGCTAGCGTGACGGCACCCTCCCCGGCAGGGCCACCTCTCGGCATACGCAATGAACCACTCGAGTGGGACGGGTGCTCGCTCGACGGGGCGGGTCAGGCCTTCTTGGCGGCGGCCTTCTTCGTCGTGCGCGTCGTCGCCTTCTTCGCGGTCTTCTTCGCCGTCTTCTTCACGGCGCGCTTGCGGGTCGTCGGGCCCTTGGCGCGCTTCTCGGCGAGCAGCTCGAAGCCCCGATCCGGCGTGATCGCCTCGGGGTCGTCATCCTTCCGCAGCGTCGCGTTGGTCTCGCCGTCGGTGACGTACGGACCGAAGCGGCCGTCCTTGACGACGACGGGCTTGCCACTGACGGGGTCGGCGCCGAGCTCCTTGAGCGGCGGGGCGGCCGCGGCCCGACCGCGCTGCTTGGGCTGGGCGTAGATGGCGAGCGCCTCGTCGAGGGTGATGTCGAAGAGCTGCTGCTCTGTCGTCAGCGACCGTGAGTCGGTGCCCTTCTTGAGGTACGGGCCGTAACGACCGTTCTGCGCGGTGATCTCGACGCCCTCGGTATCGGAGCCGACGACCCGCGGCAGCGAGAGGAGCTTGAGGGCCGACTCGAGGTCGAGCGTGGCCAGCTCCATGTCCTTGAAGAGCGAGGCCGTGCGCGGCTTGACCTTGGCGGGCTTCTTGGCCTTGGGCTTGTCGGCACCGGTCGCGCCGGTCGCACCCTCGTCGTCCTCGATGACCTCGGTGACATAGGGCCCGTAGCGCCCGGCGCGGGCGATGATCTCGCGGCCGGTGTCGGGGTCCTTGCCCAGGACCTTGCCGTCGTCGGCGGCGACCTCGAGCAGCTCCCGCGCCTTCTCGGGCGTCATCTCGTCGGGCGCGATGTCGTCGGTGATCGTCGCGCGGCGCGGCGTCGCGGCCACCTCGGCGCCGTCGGCGACCTCGCCCGTCGCGAGGTCGACACCCGCAGGCACGAGCTCCTCGACGTAGGGGCCGTAGCGGCCGACGCGCACGACCATGCCGTCGCCGATCGGGATGGTGCTGATCTCCTTCGCGTCGATCTCGCCGAGGTCCTCGACGAGGTTGCGCAGGCCGGCGGCCGAGGTTGCCTCCTCGCCGAAGTAGAAGCGCTTCAGCCACGCGACGCGACCCTCGTCGCCATTGGCGATGCGGTCGAGGTCCTCCTCCATCGAGGCGGTGAACTCGTAGTCGACGAGGTTGCCGAAGTGCTCCTCGAGCAGCCGGGTCACGGCGAAGGCGAGCCACGTCGGCACGAGGGCCTGGCCCTTGGTGAAGACGTAGCCGCGGTCCTGGATGGTGCCGATGGTCGAGGCGTACGTCGAGGGGCGGCCGATGCCGCGCTCCTCCATCGCCTTGACGAGGGTGGCCTCGGTGAAGCGGGCCGGCGGGCTGGTCTCGTGGCCGTCGGCCTCGGCGCGGACGACCTCGAGCGGGACGCCGGCACTCAGCTTGGGCAGGCGGCGCTCTTCGGCGGCGGCGTCGGCACGGGCGGCGGACTCGTCGTCGCGGCCCTCCTCGTACGCGGCGAGGAAGCCCTTGAAGGTGATGACGGTGCCGCTGGCGCTGAACTCGACGGACTGCGCACCCTCGAGCGCCGTGTCGACGGCGAGTTTGACGGTGGCCGTCGAGCCGCGGGCATCGGCCATCTGCGAGGCGACGGTGCGCTTCCAGATCAGCTCGTAGAGCGCGAACTCCTCGCCGCGCAGCGACCCGGCGACCTGGGCCGGGCTGCGGAAGCGGTCACCGGCGGGACGGATGGCCTCGTGGGCCTCCTGCGCGTTCTTGACCTTCTTCTCGTAGCGGCGCGGGCTGTCCGGGACGTACTCGGCGCCGTACATGTCGCGGGCCTGGCTGCGCGCCGCGGTCATCGCGGCGTCCGACAGCGTCGTGCTGTCGGTACGCATGTAGGTGATGTAGCCGTTCTCGTAGAGCCGCTGCGCCACGCGCATCGCGTTCTTGGACGACATCCGCAGCTTGCGGGACGCCTCCTGCTGGAGGGTCGAGGTCGTGAACGGTGCCGACGGGCGGCGGGTGTAGGGCTTCTCCTGGACGTCGGTGACCCGCGCCCTCAGGGGCAGGCACGCCTCGGCGATGCGCGTCGCGAGCGCCTCGTCGAGGTGGACGACGCTCTTGCCGGTGAGGCGGCCGTCGTCGGCGAAGTCGCGACCGGAGGCGACGCGCACACCGTCGACGGACGAGAGGCGCGCCGTGAACTGCTGGCTCGCGCTGTCGGGGGTGAAGTCACCCTCGACGTCCCAGTAGGAGGAGCGGACGAACGCCATGCGCTCGCGCTCGCGCTCGACGACCATGCGGGTCGCGACGGACTGGACGCGGCCGGCCGACAGTCCCTGGCGGACCTTGCGCCACAGGACCGGGCTGACCTCGTAGCCGTAGAGGCGGTCGAGGATGCGGCGGGTCTCCTGGGCGTCGACCATCGCGGTGTCGATCTCGCGGGTGTCGTTGACGGCCCGCTGGATCGCCTCGCGGGTGATCTCGTGGAACACCATGCGCTTGACGGGGACTCGCGGCTTGAGCGCCTCGAGCAGGTGCCACGCGATGGCCTCGCCCTCGCGGTCCTCATCGGTGGCGAGGTAGAGCTCGCTGGCGTCCTTGAGGAGCCGCTTGAGCTCGGCGACCTTCTTCTTCTTGTCCGGGTCGACGACGTAGTACGGCTCGAAGCCGTTGTCGACGTCGACGGCAAACTTGCCGAACGGGCCCTTCTTCATGTCCGCCGGAAGCTCGGACGGGTTCGGCAGGTCACGGATGTGACCGACCGACGCCTCGACCTCGAAGTCCCCTCCGAGGTAGCCGGCGATGGTCTTCGCCTTGGCGGGCGACTCGACGATGACGAGCTTGCGGCCCTTGCCTGCGGCCATGGTGCACCTTCAACTTCCCGCATCTCACGTGCAGCGGATTCGTCGCTGCCCCGACGTGGACGCGGACCGACCGTAACAGCCCGCGCCGAGTGCGGTCTCACGACATCCACCCGAGAGGGCGTATGCCGTCCCCTCGCGACCCGCTCGCCCCGCACCCACCGCGCCCCGCATCGCATCGAAACGTCGAGAGGCCACGTGTGGCCCCCTCGCACCCGTCGAGAGGCCAGAAGTGGCCACTGAGGGCTGGCCTCTCGACCGTGCGGAAGCGGCCAGAGGTGGCCTCTCGACGGTTGGGGGTGGGCCGGAAGTGGCCTCTCGACGTTGGGGGTGGGCGCGGGTGGGGCGCTGGGGTTCGTCGAAAAGGGGGCCCGCGGCATACGGCCTCGGGAATGATGGCGAGCCAACGCTCGTTCCTCATGGTAGTTTAGACTTCAACAACTTCGGAAGGAACCGCCATGTCCGCCCCGGTCCTGTACCTCAGCCACGGTGCGCCGCCGCTCGCCGACGACGAGCGCTGGACCGCCGAGCTGGCCGGATGGTCCGCGGACCTGCCCAAGCCCACGAACGTCCTCATGGTGTCCGCGCACTGGGAGGACGCACCGACGACGCTCGGCTCGACGACCGGCGCACCGCTGACCTACGACTTCTGGGGCTTCCCGCAGAAGTACTACGAGGTGACCTACGACGCCCCCGCCGCCCCCGGGCTCGCCGACGACGTGACGAGGCTGCTCACCTGGCCGGGCCACCAGGTGCACCGCGACGAGGCACGCGGCCTCGACCACGGCGCATACGTCCCGCTCAAGGAGATGTTCCCCGACGCCGACGTGCCGGTGCTCCAGATGTCGATGCCGACGCTGGACCCGCGAGGGCTCTTCGAGATCGGCCGGCGCCTCGCACCCCTGCGCGACCAGGGCACGATGATCATCGGCTCCGGCTTCACGACCCACAACCTGCGCTGGTTCAACCCGCACGCCGGCGCCGACGGCCTGCCCCCACGCGCCAGCGCCGAGTTCGACCACTGGGCCCAGGAGGCCATGCGGGCCCAGGACGTCGACAGCCTGCTCGACTTCCTCGACAAGGCCCCGGCCGCCCACGAGGCCCACCCCCGCACGGAGCACTTCGCCCCGCTCTTCGTCACCCTCGGCGCCGCCTACGAGTCCGGCGGTCTCGACAACACGAGCGTCATCGACGGCTTCTGGTTCGGGCTGAGCAAGCGGTCCTGGCAGTTCGACTGAGCCAGACCGAGTCGCCCGACGCCCGGACGCAGGGCCGGGGAACCGGCGGGTAACCCCATCCGTTCTCCGGGCGTGGGTGCCCCACGCACGCGGTCGCGGCTCGTAACCTCCCCTGACTCCGAGCCGCGGCCGCTCGCTCTCCGGAGAGGGACTTCCGGGCGACGGAACCCACGCGTTCGCCCACCCGTCGCAGGCGCACGGCACGTAGAGTGGCCGTACGCCCGACGAGCGCGCCGCAGGCGTGATTCGTGCGCCGTCCGCGGTGCCGACGGGCGAGGGACTTCGGTCGCGTCGCCGACGCGGCCGGCACGCGAGGGAAGGACCCGCTCCACATGACTGACCAGCCCGCCGCCCAGGCAGCCGCGCCCGCCCAGGTCGCCCCCCTCGAGCCGCCGCCCGGCGACGCGTTCATCCTCACGGCCCCCGCACCGACGGCCGCCGTCGCCGAGACCGCCGCGCCGAAGATGGCACCGGCCGTCCCCGAGGCGGCCCTGCCCGGCCTCGACGCCAAGGTCGACACCTACCTCGACTCCCTCACGAAGGCCGCGGCCCGCTCGCCCGAGTGGGAGACCAAGGCCGCCGACGTGCGCACCATGGGCAACGACGAGGTGCGGTTCGCCGCCGAGTCGTCCAACCGGATGCTCCAGATGCCCGTCAAGGCGCTCAACGAGGGCGGCCTGTCGGGCAACTCCAAGGTCGGCAAGACGCTGCTCGACCTGCGGCGCACGGTCGAGGACCTCGACCCGGGCCAGGCGAAGGGCGCCAAGAAGTTCCTCGGCATGGTCCCGTTCGGCGACAAGGTCAACGACTACTTCCGCAAGTACCAGTCGGCGCAGAGCCACCTCAACGGCATCCTCCACTCGCTCCAGTCGGGGCAGGACGAGCTCGTCAAGGACAACGTCGCCCTCAACCTCGAGAAGAAGAACCTCTGGGAGTCGATGGGCCGGCTCAACCAGTACGTCTACGTCGCCGAGCGGCTCGACGCCAAGCTCGCCGCCCAGGTCGCGACCCTCGAGTCGACCGACCCCGAGCGCGCCAAGGCGCTGCGCGAGGACGTCCTCTTCTACGTCCGCCAGAAGCACCAGGACCTGCTGACCCAGCTGGCCGTGTCGATCCAGAACTACCTCGCGATCGACATCATCATCAAGAACAACATCGAGCTCATCAAGGGCGTCGACCGGGCGACGACGACCACGGTCTCGGCCCTGCGGACCGCCGTCATCGTGGCCCAGGCGCTCAACAACCAGCAGCTCGTGCTCGACCAGATCACGGCCCTCAACACGACGACCTCGGGCATCATCGAGCGCACGTCGGAGGCCCTCAAGCAGAACTCCGCCCGCATCCAGGAGCAGTCCGCGAGCTCGACGCTGTCGATCGAGTCGCTGCAGAAGGCGTTCGCCAACATCTACGAGACGATGGACACCATCGACCAGTTCAAGGTGCGGGCGCTCGACAACATGGCCGCGACGATCGGCACGCTCGAGACCGAGGTGGCCAAGTCGCGCACCTACCTCGAGCGCGTGTCCAAGCAGGACGCCCGCCGCGCCGAGAACGCCGCTCCCGGGCTGCTCGACCTCGGCTCCGGCCGGTGAGGGTGGCTGCGCATGCCAGCCCGACCGGGAGCCGGTGACGGGCCGGCGACGCGGGTGAGGTGAGGCGGGATCGCCGTGGCGCGACCCGTGGAGCAGGATGTGCGTGGCCGGCCGACGTCGGCGCGCGTGACACACCAGAGGGGACAACGCAGTGGGAATCCGGTCGTGGTTCGGGTTGGACAGGCCCGAGGCACCCGAGCCCGTGCGCTCGGGGCCGCCGACCACCGAGCAGCTCCTCGGGGCGCTGGACGCCATCGAGGCCCAGGCCCGCGAGGGCAAGGTGCCCGGCGTCGTGCTCTCACGCCTGCTGCGCGTCACCCGGATCGTGCGCCAGACCCTGCCGCGCCTGTCCAACCTCGGTCTCGGCAGCAGTCAGGGCTTCAGCGTCATGGCCACCGCCACCGACTACCTGCCGGTCGCCATCGGCAACTACCTGCGCCTCCCGCGCGACTGGGCCGACACGCGCCCCATCGCGGCGGGCAAGAGCTCGGTCATGCTCCTCGTCGACCAGCTCGACCTGCTCGGCACGACGATGGACAAGGTCTACGACGCCGTATGCCGTGCCGACGCCGAGGCGATCATCGTGCACGGGGCGTTCCTCGAGCAGAAGTTCGGTCAGGCGTCGGAGGGCGGCGTGCTCGGGCTCGGGCCGGACCCCGTGCGCGTCGCCCCACCCCCCGGCACGGGCTCCTCGGACTCCTCGGGCTCCTCGGACACCTCGGGCTCGTCGGGAACCGCGGACCCGCCCGGCGCCGTCAGCACGTCACCGTCCCCCCACCCGCTGGCCCCGCCGGAGTGATGCATGAACGTCGACCGTGAACGCCGACCCCAGTGCCGACCTGAGTGCGGACCATGACCACCACTGACGAGTCACGCCTCGCCGAGAGCCTGGAGCAGCTGAGCGACGTCGCGGCGGAGGCCGGCCTCGACCCGGCCGCCGCCCGCGACGAGGGGCTGCGCGTCGCGGCCGCGCTGGCCGAGGCCGTGCCCGGGGCGGCGCCCGCCTGGGCCGAGGTCGCCCACCCCGGCCTGACCGATCCCGCCCGCATCAACGAGGCGTTCTTCGACGCCGCCTCGTCGGGGCGTCGCTGGCGCGGCGCCCCGACCGACCTGCTCGACGCCCTCGTCGCCTCCCGACACACCCTCGCCGCCGAGTACGCCGAGGCGCTGACCGAGGTGGCCTCGTCCGCCGTCATGCTCGGCACGGCGCCGATCTGGGTCATCGCCAACGCGTCCGCCGCCTCCGGCGCGTACCTCGCCGCGGCACGCCTCCCCTCGCACGGCCTTCCCGGCCTGCCCGGTGGCCCTCTCGGCGGCGCGCCCGCGATGGGCTTCGGCTCCCCCGATGCGATGCGTCCGAACGTCCCCGGTCCGATCGACCCGCGCCTCCTCGAGCTGGTGCGCCCGCCCGGCAGCCCTGCGGCTCAAGGCGACCCGGCCGGAGCCCCAGCCCCCGGCGCGACGGCGACGGCCGCACCCACCGATGCGCCGGCCCGACCCGACAAGGCCGCCGAGCCCGAGAAGTCGGTCGAGGAGCTCCTCGCCGAGCTCGACGCGATGATCGGCCTCGAGCGGGTCAAGAAGGAGATCCACCGCCAGGTCGCCCTGCTGTCCGTCGAGAAGATGCGCACCCACGCCGGCCTCAAGGCGCCGAAGATGAGCCGGCACCTCATCTTCGTCGGCAACCCCGGCACCGGGAAGACGACCGTCGCCCGACTCGTCGGCGGGATCTACAAGGCACTCGGCCTGCTCCCCACCGGCCAGCTCATCGAGGTCGACCGCAGCGAGCTCGTCGCGGGCTACGTCGGGCAGACCGCGATGAAGACCGCCGAGGTCTGCGCCAAGGCCACCGGCGGCGTGCTCTTCATCGACGAGGCGTACGCCCTGACCGGCGACCAGTACGCCGAAGAGGCCGTCAACACCCTCGTCAAGGAGATGGAGGACCACCGCGAGGACCTCGTCGTCATCGTCGCCGGATACCCCGACCCGATGGTCCGCTTCATCTCCCAGAACCCGGGCCTGGCCAGCCGGTTCAGGACGACCATCGAGTTCGACGACTACTCCGACGACGAGCTGCTCGCCATCCTCGACTCGATCGCCGAGGGCTCCGACTACGAGCTGACCACCGAGGCCCACACCCGCGTGCGCCACATCCTGCAGGCCACGCCGCGCACCTCGGCCTTCGGCAACGGCCGCTTCTCCCGCAACCTCTTCGAGCAAGCGGTCGGGCGGCACGCCTGGCGACTCAAGGACGCGACGGAGCCGACGCGCGACGACCTGCGTCTACTCACAGCAGACGACCTCACCGACCAGCCCGACGAACCCGACGAACCCGACGACGAACCCGACGACCAGCTCGACGACCGGCCCAGCGACGATGCCGCGGGGGCGCCGGCCGAGCCGACGGGCCAGGCACCGGTTGCACCCGAGGCGACGTCCACGGATCCGGCGGCGGTCAGGGCAGACCCTGATGGTCGAGTGGTCACCGATGAGGCAGTCTCGAACGAGCACGACGAGCCGCACGACACGAGCGCGACCGAGCACGAGGACACCGCATGAGCGCACCGACGACGAACATCCCCGTCGCCATCCCGGCGGGTGCGTCGTCCGGCGCGCCCGCGCGCCAGGCTCCGCGCACCATCGCCGGTAGCCTGTCCGGCGGCATTCCCGGCGCCCGGGGCGTCGCGAGCCGGCTGCTCCACGGCACGCCCGGCCGGATGCGTCTCTTCGGGCTGCTCGGCGTCCTGGCCGCGGTCCTGCTCGGTGCCATCAGCGTCAACGCGCTGCTCGCGTCGCAGTCCGCGGTCGAGCGCGCCGCCAACAACAGCGCCCAGGTGGTCCGCAACCAGTCGATCCACGTGGACCTGCTGCGCGCCGACGCCGTCGCCACCAACGCCTTCCTCGTCGGCGGACTCGAGTCGCCCGAGTCGCGGGCCAGCTACGAGGGCGCGATGGGCAGGGTGGCCTCGGGGATCGCGGAGGCCGCCGCCGCGCAGCCCGCCGACGGGAACGCCCTCGGGGTCCTCGCCGAGCGCGTGCAGACGTATGCCGCCCTCGTCGAGCAGGCCCGCTCCAACAACCGCCTCGGCCTGCCGGTCGGAGCGCAGTACCTCACCCAGGCGAGCGCGGGTCTGCGCGCCGATGCGATCCCGATCGTGACGCAGGTCGTCAAGGCCAACGAGGACCGCGCGAAGAAGGAGTTCGACCGCAGCAACTCGAGCCTGCAGCTGCTCGTGGGCCTCGTGTCGCTCATCGGGCTCGTCGCGCTCGCGGTCTGGCTCGCCAAGCGCACGCACCGCTACCTCAACCCGTCCCTCACGGGTGCCATCGCCCTGCTCCTCGTCGCGCTCTTCGTCACCGCGACCGTCATCACCGGGGTCGGCAGCGCGGCCCGCGACGTCTCCAACGGCAACTACCAGCGTGCCGTCGCCCTCGCGAACGTGACGACGGCGGCCAACGACGCCCGCGCCAACGAGAGCCTGACACTGATCCGCCGGGGCTCGGGAGCATCCAACGAGCAGGCCTGGGTCGCCGACCGCAACACCGTCGACGCGACACTCGCCACGCTCAACGACAGCGCCACCCTGCAGGACCAGTGGGGCGAGTACGTCGATGCGCACGTCGAGGTCCGCTCCCTCGACAACGGCGGTCGCTGGGACGACGCGGTCAAGCTGTCGACGAGCACGGCCGACGGAGGCGCCGCCAAGACCTTCGGGACCTTCGACGTGAGCGTGACACAGGCCCGCGACAGCGCCGGCAAGGCGACCGTCACGACCTTGGAGGAGCTCGGGGGCGCCGCGCCCCTCATCGCCGTCGTCGTCGCCCTCGCGGCCCTCGTCGCATCGTGGCTCATCATCCGAGGAGTCGGCCAGCGGATCGAGGAGTACCGATGACCACCATGCTCTCGACGCTGCGGCGTCGCCTCTCCGTCCTCGTCACCGTGGCCGGGCTGGGCGCCCTCGCCGGATGCTCCGGCGTCACGTACGCGGAGACCCAGCTGCCGACGACCCCTGCACCGAAGCCGTCGAGCAGCGCGCCCGCCGTGCCCGCGGCGACGTGCACCAACGCGACTCAGTCCTACGACCCCTTGCCGAGCCTTCCCAGCAGGGGCGACATCACCGACGCGTCGATGCGCCGGATCATCAGCAAGGGCTTCATCACCGTCG
Source organism: Terrabacter sp. Ter38 (assembly GCF_024519435.1). GTDB lineage: Bacteria > Actinomycetota > Actinomycetes > Actinomycetales > Dermatophilaceae > Terrabacter. The sequence continues at coordinate 154,667 of NZ_JALJRZ010000010.1, read as the reverse complement.
GCGTCTCGGCCGACACCTACCTCTTCGGCGCCCGCAACGCCTTCACCGGCGGCATCGAGGGCTTCGACATCGACATGGCCCGGGCCGTCGCCAAGGCGATCTTCGGCGACCCGAACAAGGTGCAGCTGCGCGTCATCACCGCCGGTGACCGCATCCCGCTGCTCAAGGATCCCGACCGCCCGATCGACATGGTCGCGCGCAACATGTCGATGACGTGCGGCCGCTGGAACGACATCGGCTTCTCGGCCGAGTACTACCACTCCGGCCAGAAGGTCCTCGTCAGCAAGGCCCTGCCCGGCGCCAAGGACCTCGGCCTCGCCGACCTCAAGGGCAAGCGGGTCTGCGCTCCGACCGGCACGACATCCCTGACCAAGCTCCAGGAGGTCAAGGGCCCGGTCGTCGTGACGGCGGGCACGCACACCGGGTGCCTCGTGCTGCTCCAGCAGGGCAAGGCCGACGCCATCACGGGTGACGACACGGTGCTCGCCGGCCTCGCGGCCCAGGACCCCAACACTGTCGTCACGAGTGCCAAGGCCATCACCGTCGAGCCCTACGGCCTGGGCCTCAACAAGGCCGACGTCTACCTCGCCCGCTACGTCAACCGCGTCATCGCCGACCTCGAGGCCGACGGCGAGTGGAAGACGATCTACAACCGCTGGCTCGCCGGGCCGCTCGGGCCCGCGCCCGCACCCCCGACCCCGGTCTACGGACGATGAGCGCAGTGCCGCAGAGCCACCCCGACCCGGGCACCGTCGCACCGACGGCACCCGGGAGGCTCGGCGTGCCCGTCCAGGCCGCCGAGGCCCAGACCTACCTCAACGCGTTGCGCGAGTGGGTCGCCCAGCGTCGCGCCGACCTCGGCGAGGTCGACCGCGCGGTCCTCAAGCTCTCGCAGGCCGAGCAGGTCGCGATCACCACCGACCTCACGGTGGCGCTGACCTTCTGGAAGGCCGTCAGCGACCGCCTCACCCTCCTCGAGACGACCTTCGACGGCGGCCGCGTCGGTCCCGTCGAGGCCGAGCGGCTCTCGACCCTCATCCACGGACGGCTCGACTCCAACACGACCGAGCACCTCGCGCTGCCGTCGAGCGGCTCGCTCGCGGTGAGCCTCCCGGAAGCGTGCCGGCTGCTCGACTCGTTGACCCGCACCCTCCAGGCGCGAGCCTCACTCGCCCCCGGGGCCGCGGAGGCGACGCAACGGATCACCGTGGTGCGTGCCGGGATCGAGCGCACCCGCGACCAGATACCGCTGGTCCCGGCCGGCACGCAGCGTGACGACGCCACCGAGAAGCTCGCGCGGCTCGACCGCCGGATGGACGACCTCGTGGAACGCGCCCGTCGTGGCGCCGACGTCGGCGGGATCATCGGCCCCCTCGAGATCGACGTGGCCGTGCTCGAGCGCGACCTCATCGTGGCCGCCGCCGAACGTGCCTCCGCCGCGCGCAGCCGGGTGCGCACCCAGCAGCAGGTCGAGGAGCTCGACGCGCGCGCCGCCGCCATCCGGGCCCTCGAACGGGCCTGCCTCGAGGCGATCACGCCGGCACCACACCTCGCGATCCCCAACGTCCGTGCGCTCGGACCCGTGCCGCAGGCGGCAGCCGAGCTGACGGCATACCGCGACAAGCTCGAGCGGGTCTCCCGGGCGCTCGACCTCGCCCACGAGACGTATGCCGCCGGGCTGGCCGAGCGCGACGAGGTCGTCGGGCTCGTGGGTGCGGTCGGCGCCATGGCCGCCGCGGCGACGCTGACTCCCGAGGCGGGAGCCGACGTGGCCGAGCTCCGTCGCCGCCTCGACGAGACGCTCGCCGCCCGCCCGCTGCCGATCTCCCGTGCCCGCGCCCTCGCCGCGGCCTTCTCGGCCTACGTCGACGCGGCCACCCGCCCGCAGCCCCGTGCCGGTCGCGCCGCCCCCCGTCCCTCCGCACCCCGACCCCAGAGGCCCCGCCCATGAACTGCACGCAGCCGGGCTGCACCGGAACGATCGTCGACGGCTACTGCGACGTGTGCGGCATGGCGGCCGGCTCCAACCCCGCCACCGCCGTCAGCGCACCGGCCCGGGTCGTGGCCGCCGTCCCCGGGCCGTCCATCCCCGAGGGTGGCGCCTGCCAGCAGCCCGGATGCACGGGCACCATCGACGCGGGCTACTGCAACGTCTGCGGCACCCCGGCCGACCAGCTCGGTGTCGCCGGGTATGCCGCCCCCTCCGCGCCGTCGGCCGCCGCCCCCACGGCCGGGGCCACCGCGGCGACAGCGGCCACCGGTGGTGTCGGCCCCGAGATCTCCACGCGCTCGGCTGCCTCGAGCAACCTCGCGTCGGCAGCGTTGGGCTCCAAGCGTGCCCGCGAGGCCGGGTCCATCGCGACGCGCCGCACCGGGGGCTCGCAGCGCCTGCGCTCGGCCCGCCTCGGTGGCGGCATCACGTCGGTGCGCCCGGCACCCGAGATCGACGCCGAGAAGGCCCTGCTCACCAACCCGTCCGTGCCCGAGAACAAGCGCTTCTGCCCAAAGTGCGGCGAGCCCGTCGGCCGCGGCCGCGAGGGCAAGCCGGGTCGGACCACCGGCTTCTGCGCCAACTGCCGCCACCCGTTCTCCTTCGATCCCAAGCTCAAGGCGGGCGACCTCGTCGCGGGCCAGTACGAGGTGGCCGGCTGCCTCGCCCACGGCGGCCTCGGCTGGATCTATCTCGCGCGCGACAAGAACGTCTCGGACCGGTGGGTCGTGCTCAAGGGCCTGCTCAACTCGGCCGACCCCGACGCCCTCGCGGCCGCGATCGCCGAGCAGCGCTTCCTCGCGCAGGTGTCGCACCCGAGCATCGTCGAGATCTACAACTTCGTCACGCACGACGACGCCGGCTACATCGTCATGGAGTACGTCGGCGGCACGTCGCTCAAGTCGATCCTCAAGCAGCGCCTCCAGGCCGCCGGGACGTACGACCCGCTGCCCGTCGACCAGGCCCTCGCCTACATCCTCGAGATCCTGCCGTCGTTCCAGTACCTCCACGACCTCGGGCTCGTCTACTGCGACTTCAAGCCCGACAACATCATCCAGGTCGGCGACGAGGTCAAGCTCATCGACCTCGGTGGCGTGCGCCGCGCCGACGACGACGACTCGGCGATCTTCGGCACCGTCGGCTACCAGGCCCCCGAGGTGGCCGAGCTCGGCGTCTCCGCCGCCTCCGACATCTACACGATCGGACGCACGCTCGTCGTGCTGACGATGGAGTTCCGTGGCTACCAGACGACCTTCCTCAACACCCTCCCGGCCCAGGACACCGTGCCGGTCTTCCAGCGCTACGACTCCTTCTACCGACTCGTCGCCAAGGCGTGCGCGCCCAACCGTGACGACCGCTTCGTGTCGGCCGACGAGCTGCGCTCCCAGATGGTCGGCGTGCTCCGTGAGGTAGTGGCCCTCGACCGGGGGTCCGGCGCCGCGACGACCACCGTCAGCTCCCTGCTCTTCGACGTGCCGACGCCGGGCGTCGAGCCCGACGACTGGCGCAACCTCCCGGCCATGCGCCGCGACCCGCACGACCCGCAGACCGGCTGGCTGACCACGGTCTCCGGCTCACCGCAGGAACGCCTCGCGACGCTCAAGCGGGCTGCCGTGCGCACGACGGAGGTGCTCCTCGAGCAGGCCCGCACCGCGCTCGACGCCGGTCAGCCCGACGTCGCCGAGTCGACGGCCGGCGAGCTGCTGAGCGCCGACCCGTGGGAGTGGCGGGCCGTGTGGATCCAGGGCCTGGCCGCGCTCGAGCGGGGTGACTCACGCGCCGCGCAGGCCGCGTTCAACGCCGTCTACGGACAGGTGCCCGGGGAGCTCGCGCCCAAGCTCGCGCTGGCGCAGGCGTCGGAGCAGGCCGGTGACGCCGCCGTGGCCGAGAACCTCTACGTCGCGTGCGCGCGCACCGACGCCACCTACGTCCCCATGTCGGCCTTCGGCCTCGCTCGCATCCGGGCCGCGCGGTCCGACGTCGAGGGGGCCGTGGCGGCATACCGCCTCGTCCCGGTCCAGTCGAGCGCCTACCGCACGGCACGCGCCGGCCTCGCCGAGCTGCTCACCAAGGCGAACCGGGGGTTGCCCGACCTCGCCGAGGCGCTGCGCACGCTCGACGACACCTCCTTGTCGGCGCGGCGCCGAGCCGAGCTCACGACGCTGATCTACCGTGAGGCGCTCGTCACCGTGGAGAAGAGTGGCAACAAGGCCGACGTCCGCCTTGGCGAGCACAAGGGCACCCCGAACGGCCTGCGTGTCGGGCTCGAGGAGGCCCTGCGCGAGCTGGCCAAGCGCACCCCCGACCTGTCCGAGCGCGTCCCCCTCGTGGACGAGGCCAACGCCATCCGACCCTGGAGCCTCTGGTGACCGACATCCCGACCACGGGAGCAGCAGGGCCCGCTCCGCTGCCCACGGACTCGCCCACGGACTCGCCCACGACCTCGTCCGCGGCCTCGTCAGCGGCCTCGTCAGCGGCCTCGTCCGGTGCCGCCGCATCGCGGGACTGTCCCGCCTGCGGCGCCGCCAACCCGGCCGACTCGACCTTCTGCGAGGCGTGCGGTGCCGACCTCGTCGTCGCGGCCCGCGCCTCGAACGGGCCGCAGCCCCCGGCCGACGTCTCGGACGGCACCGTCCTCGCCTCGGCGACACCGCAGACCGCGCCCGCCGGCGAGGAGTCCCCACTCGACGTCGGCTGGACCGGGGCGGTCCCGTCGGCCGCCGTCGCCCCCGTGGCGGACGACCTCGCGTGCCACGCCTGCGGCGAGGGCCACATCGTCGACGGCTACTGCGACCACTGCGGCACCCCGCCGCCCAACCCGCGCGACCACCTCGTCGAGTCCCCGACGGCCTGGGTCGGCGGCGTCTGCGACATCGGCAAGCGCCACGCCCGCAACGAGGACGCCATGTCCCTCAGCGCCAGGGAGCCGGCGGGGTCGCGCGCGGTCCTCGTCGTCTGCGACGGCGTCTCGATGGCCACCGACTCGCACATCGCCTCGCTCGCGGCCGCGACGGCCGCCCGGGCGGTCCTCGACCAACCCTTTCCCAAGGGCGTCGGCACCCCTGACGCCTGGGCGGCCGGTGCCGGGCGGGCGCTGACGAGCGCCGTCACCCGCGCCAACGAGGCCGTCGCGGCCTCCGTCGTCGAGGACGTCCCCAACCCGCCGTCGTGCACCTTCGCGGCCGCTGTCGTCGAGGACGACGTCATCGTCGCGGGCAACGTCGGCGACAGCCGTGTCTACTGGCTGCCCGACGACACTGCTGAGCCCGCGCGTCAGCTCGGCCGCGACGACTCCTTCGCCCAGGAGCAGATGGCGGCAGGCGTCCCGAGGCTCACGGCCGAGACCGGACCGCACGCGCACTCGATCACACGGTGGCTCGGCAAGGACGCCCCCGACGACCTCACGCCGCACCTGACGACGCTGACGGCGACGCCCGGCTGGCTCATGGTCTGCTCCGACGGGCTGTGGAACTACTGCTCCGAGGCCGAGGCGCTGCGCACCCTGCTGACCGACGCCGCGGCACGACTCGACGACGCCACCCCCACGACGGTGGCCCAGGCCCTCGTCGACTTCGCGAACGAGCAGGGTGGACGCGACAACATCACGGTTGCCCTCGCCAGACTGGCTGGGCGAGGATCGAGCACGACGACGACCGAGGCGACCGCAGCGGCGGCGCCGGTGGAAGGGGACCCGACCGATGGCTGACTTCACGGCAGAGGTGTTCCAGAACGAGTTCCTGCCCGACGGGGGCACCGACGTGCACGCGATCGTCCGCGTCACCTCCACCGGCGCCTCGGCAGGTGCGTCGGCCGGCGCCTCGGCCGGGCTCGCCGACCCCGGCTCGGCGGCGGAGGTCATCCTCATCGACACCTCCGGCTCGATGGGCCGCCGCGGCGTCCAGGCCGCCGGCGAGGCCGCAAAGGCAGCGCTCGCCGAGATCGTCGACGGCACGCTCTTCTCGATCGTGTCCGGCAACGGCACGGCGCAGATCGTCTACCCCTACAGCCACCAGGGCGCGCTCGTGCCGATGTCGGCACACACCCGCGGCGAGGCCAACCGGGCCATCGAGGGCCTGCGCGCCAACGGCGGCACGGCGATGGGCACGTGGCTCACCCTCGCCCGGCAGATCTTCGAGACCGTGCCACACGTGACCAAGCGCCACGCGATCCTGCTCACCGACGGCGTCAACGAGGGCGAGACGCCCCAGTCGCTGCAGGCCGCGGTCCGCAGCTGCGTCGGCGCGTTCCAGTGCGACTGCCGCGGCGTGGGCGACCAGTGGCGCGTCGACGAGGTGCGTGGCATCGCCTCGGCGCTGCTCGGCACCGTCGATCTCATCCCGGCGCCCGAGGAGATGGCCGCGGAGTTCGAGGCCATGATGCGTGCCTCGATGTCTCGTGGCGTCGCCAACTCCGAGCTGCGCGTGTGGGTGCCGCAGGGTGCCGAGCTGCTCTTCGTCAAGCAGGTGTCGCCGACGCTCGAGGACCTCACGTCGCGACGCACGGTCGTCAACCCGCTCACCGGCGCCTACCCGACCGGGGCGTGGTCCGACGAGAGCCGCGACTACCACGTGGCTGTCCGCCTCCCGGCCCGCACGCTCGGCCAGGAGCAGCTCGCGGCCCGGGTCCAGTTCTCGCTGGGCGGCGACCCTGTCGCCCAGGCCCTCGTCAAGGCCAAATGGAGCAACGACGACTCCCTGACGACCCGCATCGACCCTGCGGTCGCCGCCTACACGGGGCAGGCCGAGCTCGCCACCGTCATCCAGGAGGGTCTCGCGGCCAAGGCGGCCGGCCAGGACGACGTCGCGACCTCGAAGCTCGGTCGGGCCGTCCAGCTCGCCGACCAGACCGGCAACGAGGAGATGACCTCGCGCCTGCGGAAGGTCGTCGAGATCGACGACGCCGACACCGGGACCGTCCGGCTCAAGAAGGGGGCCTCGAAGATCGACGAGATGTCGCTCGACACGGCCTCGACGAAGACGAGCAGGGTGCGCCGGTGAGCGCTGTCTGCCCCAACGGGCACACGTCCGAGGCCGAGGACTACTGCGACACCTGCGGCTCACCCATCGATGTGAGCGCCCAGCCGGCCGCAGGCGGCGGTGTAGGGGCGGGCACCGCCGACCCGACGGGCGCCCCGTCCGAGGCAGCGAGCGGCGCGGGGACGTCCGGCTCCTCCCTCGACCTCGACCCTCCGGCCGCCGCAGCCCACGCGGCCCCGGCTCCTGCTGACCCGGCCGCACCGGCGGGACTCGTCTGCCCCAACTGCCAGACGGAGAACCCCGACGGCGCGCTCTTCTGCGAGGCCTGCGGCTACGACTTCACGACCGGCGCGATGCCGCGTGACCCGTCGGCCGGTCCGGGCGACCTCGCCGACACCGAGCCCGACGGTGAGGCCGTCGCCACTGCGGCCGCCGGCCCTGCCGGCGTCCCCGCGGTCGGCGCCGCCGCCGAGCAGGCGACCACGTCGTTCGAGTGGTTGGCCGAGGTCTGGGTCGACCCGGACTGGTACCAGACCCAGGAGGCGGAGGACCCCTGTCCCTCACCCGGTCTGCCGACGATCATGCCGCTGCGCCACCGCAGCGTCCTGCTCGGTCGCGTGTCCACGAGCAAGAACACCAACCCCGAGATCGACCTCTCGTCCGACCCCGGCGTCAGCCGCCGGCACGCCCAGCTGACGACCGACGGCTCGCGCTGGTTCGTCGAGGACCTCGGCAGCTCCAACGGGACCTTCGTCGGCCCTGCGTCGGGACCGCTCCCCCGTCGCGCCATCGCGGTCGGCCCGAAGACCGAGCTCGGCGACGACGACCGCCTCTACGTCGGCGCGTGGACCCGCGTCGTCGTGCGTCGTGCCACGCCCGACGAGGTCGAGGCCTACGCCTGAGCACTGCCCGCTACTTGAACGTCACATGAACTCTGACGACTTTTCGCCCGGAGGCGCCTAGGGTGGTGCGGTGTGAGCGACCGGCCCCTCCACACCGCCGTCGACATCCCGCAGGTCATCGTCGTCACCGGCGTCATGGCTGCCGGCAAGTCGACCGTCTCCCAGCTCCTCGCGGAGCGCTTCACGCGCGCTGTGCACCTGCGCGGTGACGAGTTCCGCCGCGTCGTCGTGCGCGGCCGCGTCGACATGTCTCCGCACGGCGACCCCGAGGCCGAGCGGCAGCTGGCGCTGCGCCATGCCATCGCGGCCACTCCGCCGACGAGTACGCCGCGGCCGGCTTCACCGTCGTCGTCCAGGACCTCTTCGTCGGCACGACCCTGCAGCCCTTCCTCGACCGGCTGACCGCGCGACCGCTCAGCCTCGTCATGCTCGCGCCCGACGTCGGCACCGTGATGCAGCGCGAGTCCGAACGCGTCAAGGTCGGCTACGGCGACCTCTGGTCGATCCGCGACTTCGACCACAAGGTGCGCACCGAGACGCCGCACATCGGGCTGTGGCTCGACAGCTCGCAGCAGACGCCGGACGAGACGGTCGATGAGATCCTCACCCGCCTGGCCGAGGCGAGGATCTCCTAGGTGTCCGGCCTGACGATCGGGCAGGTTGCCGAGCGCACCGGTGCGGCCACCTCCGCGCTGCGCTACTGGGAGGACCTCGGGCTCATCAGCTCGGTGCGCACCACCGGCAACCAGCGCCGCTACGAGCGTGCCACGATCCGCCGGGTGTCGTTCATCCGGGCGGCCCAGCGGGTCGGGCTGTCGCTCGAGGAGATCGGTGCGGCCCTGTCCACGCTCCCGGACGCGCGCACCCCCACGGCGACGGACTGGGCCCGCCTCTCACGCGCCTGGCGCGGCCGGCTCGACGAGCAGATCCGCCGCATCGAGAAGCTGCGCGACCAGCTCGACTCCTGCATCGGCTGCGGCTGCCTCAGCCTGCGCACGTGCGCGCTCAACAACCCGTCCGACGTGCTGGCTGAACACGGCCCGGGGGCCGTCCTGCTCGAGCCCTGACCGGGCCGCAGCGTCCGAGGCTCAGCACGGGTCGCAGCGCGGCAGCGCGGCAGACGCGGTTAGGGCCTTGTTACTGGCGGTCGAGAGGCTTCGATCGTCGCCGGAGAGTCCGGCCGCGATCGAAGGAGGCCTCCATGCCCACTGCGCCGCGAGCCGGCGGAGCTCCGGCCGCACCGCTGTCGCCCGAGACGGACCGACCGTCGGCCCTGCTCGGGCCGCCGTCCGCCGCCCTGAGCTGGCTGGCTGAGGCGCTCACCGACGCGGGTCTCACGGTCCACGAGACGGACGGCTGGCGCTCGCGCGCGCGACCCGGCGACTTCGCCCCGGTGGGCGTGTTGCTCCACCACACGGGGGTCGCGGCGTCCCCCGAGGCTCCTGCGCCGTCACTGGCCACCCTGCGCGGCGAGGGCCCGGTCGCGGCGTCACCCGGCCCGAGGTGCCACGTGCTCGTCGACCGGAACGCCGAGTGCTGGGTCGTGGCTGCGGGTCGTGCCGACCACGCCGGCCGGGCGCGCGCGAGCGGCCCGGTGCCCGCGGGCGACGCGAGCGCGCTCTACGTGGGCCTCGAGATCGAGTATGCCGCGACGGCCGCCGAACCCACCCAGTACGCCACGAGCGCCCAGAAGTCGGCCGCCGTGCTGGCTGCCGCCCGGATCGTCGGAGCCCTGGGCGGGGACCACACCTTCGTCCGCGCGCACAAGGAGACGAGCACGTCGGGACGCACCGACCCCTTCAACTGGGACATGGTGTCGATCCGGGACTCGATCCGCCAGACGCTGGAGAGAACGGGCTGGTAGCCGCCACGCCGCAAGCCCCGCGGCGACGGGCGGCGCGACGACGGCGCCCACCCCGGGTGGATCGGGGTGGGCGCCGTCGGGCTGTCGCGCTGCTTCGTCCCGGAGGGGTCAGTCGCGGATGTTGTCGGCGCGTCGGGCCAGGTAGCCGGAGTACGTGCTCAGGCTGGCGATCCGGTGCTCCATGTCGGTGGTCGGGTTGGACTCCTCGTAGAGCCAGAACTGCGTGTGCGCCGTGTTGGCCCACTTCTCGAAGAGGACCGCGTGGTTGCCCGCGTCGACGAGGTAGTCGCCCGGCTTCAGGTTCGCCTTGCTGATGCCGGAGCTGTAGGTGGAGCCGGCGAGGGCGGTGGTGTTGGGCGCGCTGAGGCCGGTGGGGCCGAGCTTGAGCGCCATCGAGATGAAGCCGGAGCAGTCGCGGCGCCAGCTGTAGACACCGTCGGGACCCGTGGCCGTGCCGGACTGGCTGTACTGGATGTTGCGGTCGAACCAGTTCTTGGCGCGCGCGATGACGTCGGCGCGGCTGATCGGGTCGTTGGGGGCGGCCTGCGCCGTCACGGCAGGGCCGGCCGTGAGGACGGCGGTCGAGAGCACGGCCGTCGCGAGCGCCGAGCGCAGGACGGCCCGGCGGGTGGGCTGGGGCTTCATGGGTGTCTCCTTGTCGCTACCGGGTCGGCCGACCCGGTCGGTCGGTGGGTGTGAGCAGCCGTATGCCGCTCGCAGCCGGAAGTGCTTGACCCCGGACACGATTCGGCGCCTCCCTAACATTCGGCTAACCGCGGCCGACCTCCCCTTCCGGGCCCTCTGCGCCCCGGGGGTCGTCTGGCACGCCCGCACCCGCACGCGCCGGCGGCCGCTGCTCTTGCCCTGCCACGCTCGGCGTCCGGTATCAATGACCCGTGGAGTTTGGGGTGCTGGGGCCTGTCGAGGTGCTCTCCGACGCCGGGGCACAGGTGCCGCTGGGCAGCGGTCGCGAGCGCCTCGTCCTCGCGATGATGCTGCTCGGCGCCGACCGGCTCGTGCCCACGGAGCGGCTCATCGACGCCCTGTGGACCGAGCCTCCCCCGACGGCCAAGCAGCAGCTGCAGAACCTCATCGCCGGGCTCCGGCGCCGGTTGTCCGCGCACGACCGGGATCTCGTGACAACGCGGCCGTTCGGCTACCAGCTCCGGATGGCCCGGCACCACCTCGACGTCGTCACGTTCCGGCGACTCGTCGCCGACGCGCGCTTCGCTGCCGAGGCCGGCGCCCCCGACGCCGCCGCCCGGACGCTGACGGGAGCTCTCGACCTCTGGCGGGGCACGCCGCTCAGCGACGCGGCCCCGGCGAGCCCCGACACCGAGGTCGCGACCCTCGTGCAGTCGCTGCACGACGAGCGGGTGGCCGCCATCGACCTGCTCGTGGAGTCGCTCGCCGCCACCGGCCAGCACGACCAGGTGCTGGCGGCCACGGCGAGCCAGCTGCACCTCGACCCCTGGAACGAGCGCCTGCACGCCCATCGGCTCCGTGCCCTCGCTGCGACCGGTCGGCGGAGCGAGGCCGGCGAGGAGTACCGCCGGCTGCGGCGCCAGTTCATCGACGAGCTCGGGGTGGGTCCCGGCGCCGAGCTCGCCGTCCTCAACGTGGCGATCCTCGAGGGACACGCGCTCGCGACGCCGCGGAGCACCGGCGCGGTGACCGCGGTGACCCGGCCGGTCCCGCGCGAGCTGCCGGCCCTGGCCTGGACGCTCGTCGGCCGGGACGAGCTGCTGTCGACCATCACCGAGCGCCTCGGGACCTCGCTCGGCACGGAGAGCGCCCCGGCGGAGACGGCAGGCAGCACCGCCTCCCTCCCCGGTGCCGGGCGACCGACCGTCGTCGTGCTCGTCGGCGTCGGTGGTGTTGGGAAGACCGCCCTCGCGCTCGCTGCCGGCCACGCACTCGGCGGCTCGTACCCCGACGGAACGCTCCACGCCGCGCTCGGGCACGGGCCTCGGGGCACCGCCGACGTGCACGACATCGCGGCCCGCTTCCTCCGGGCGCTGGGGGTCGACCCGTCGGCGATCCCTGCCGACCCGGACGAGCGGATCTCGCTGTACCGCAGCACCATCGACCGCAAGCGGCTGCTCGTCGTGCTCGACGACGCCGTGAGCGAGGCACAGGTCCTGCGCCTGCTGCCCACCGGACCCGGATCGGGCGCCATCGTCACGTCACGCAGCAAGCTGGCCGGGCTCGTCGGCGTCCGCCGGCACACGGTGCCCCCGCTCGCGCCGCATGATGCCGCCGGCCTCATCGTCGCACTGGCCGGCCCCGACCGTCCGGCCGGTCCCCCCACCGGGAACGACGCCGTCGTCGCGGAGATCAGCGCCCTCTGCGGCCACCTTCCGCTCGCCCTCTGCGTCGCCGGCGCCAAGCTCGCGACGAACGCCGACCTCGAGCTCGGCGAGCTGCGTGACCGGCTGTCGGGCGAGCACGCGCGGCTCGACGAGCTCTCGGTGGGCGACATCGACGTCCGGGCCAGCATCGGCGCCTCGGTCGGCGACCTCGCCGCCCCGGCCGCGCGCCTGTTCGCCCGGCTCGGCGTCACGTCGGGAGAGTGGCCCGAGTGGGTGCCACGTCTGCTCATGGGCGAGGGAGAGTCGCGGGCGGCGGCTCGCCACGCGCTCGACCAGCTCATCGACCGCCACCTCGTCGAGCCGAGCGGCCGCGACGCAGCCGGCCAGGCCCGCTTCCGGGTGCACAGCCTCGTCGTCGAGCTGTCCCGCGAGCGACTGGTCGCCTCGGAGGCGGCGGCCGAGCGCGATGCCCTCGCCCTGCGCCTCTACCGCGCGTGGCTCGAGCTCGCGAGCGTCGCGGAGGCCGAACTGACGTCCGACGGCGCGGGGCACCCGAGCCCGGACGGAGCGACGACGGGCACCACGTCGCGGTCCACGCCGGACACCACGTCGGGCACGACCACGACCCCGGACGCGCCGCTCACCTCGGCCCCGGTCCGGGCACCGAGCGACTGGTTCGAGGCCGAGCGGATCAACCTCACGGCAGCGGTGCTCGGCGCGGTCGCCCTCGAGGAGCGCGAGCTCGCCGCCCGCCTTGCCCTCGCGCTGCGTACCTTTCTCACGATCCGTGCCTACGACGACGAACGCGAGCGAGTGCTGCGCCTCGCCCTCGACGACTATCCCGAGACGCGCGACCAGGGGCTGCTCGCGCAGCTGCTCGGAGCGCTCTTCGGGGTGCTCGCCCAGGAGCGGCGCTACGCCGAGCTGCCCGAGGTCGCCGCGCGTCGCCTCGCCACGGCTCAGACCCTCGGTGACCCGGCGCTCGAACAGGCCGCGATGGCCCAGGCGGGCTGGGCGGCCATGGTGCTCAACCACTTCGACGAGGCGCTCGAGGCGTATGCCGCGTTGGCCACCCTCGCCGCGCAGCGCGGGGACGAGCCGGGCCGGGCCTCAGCCCTCGGCCAACGCGGCGTGGTGCTGCGCAACATGGGCCGTCCCGCCGAGGGCGACCCGCTCCTCGCGGCCACGGTCGAGGCCGCGCGCCACGGCGGGTCGGCGCGGCGCACCTGCATCTGGCTCGTGACGCGCTCCGAAGGGCTGCTCGATCTCGGCCGCACCGACGAGGCGGAGGTGCTCCTCACGGAGGCTGTGACGATCGCTGACGGCCTGCGGGACGAGCTCGGCGCGGCGCACTGCCGGCTCGCGCTCGCCCGCGCGCACCTGCTCCGGGGCGACCTCGACCGCGCCCGCGAGCAGCTGGGAGCGGCCCGTCCCCAGCTCGACGCCCGCGCCCCCGCCGGGGAGGACCTCGACTGCCTCCGTCTGGCCGTCGACCTCGACGTCGCGTCCGGTGACCTGGCGTCGGCGACGAAGCGCGGCCGACTGCTCGTCGAGGGCCGCCGTGAGGACGGCGACGAGCTGCAGCTCGCCTGCGACCTGGCACGCCTGGCGCGCCTCCCGCGGCCGGACGACCGGACGGAGGGGCCTGCCGACGCGGAGGACGGCGATGAGGGTCAGGACGCGGAAGGCGAGGCCGACGCCATCCTGGCCCGGCTCGGGCTCGGCACCGCGGCCCTGCGCCTCCCGCCACTCACGTTCGAGAACTCGTCGCCGCGTTGTTAGGGATTTGTTGGCGCGACCCACTTGAATGGCGATCATCAGCAGGGCACCCATCAGGCCCTGGACGAGCCAAGGGGACTGTCTCATGAAGAATGCCATCCGCATCGCCGCCGCGGTCACTGCCGCGGTCATCCTCGGTCTCTCGGCCGGCTCGGCCAGCCACGCCGGCTCCGCCCCGGCCGACGCCTGGTGCCGTCGCGCCCCTTCGGCCAACGGTCCCTGCGAGTACGTCGCGGGGCTCTGAGACCCGGCTCGACCCGACGACACGGGAGGCCACGACGCATCGCGTCGTGGCCTCCTGCCTGTCCGGGCACACGCGGACGACGAGAACACGACGAGAACACGGCGGTGCCGCGGAGACGCTCGGTCTCCGCGGCACCACCGGTCCGCCGGTCGCGCGCCGGCTCGTCGAGTGTCAGCCCTTGTGCCAGTAGTACGCGACGCCGCCGTGCGAGGACGCGTGCGTCGTCGGGTTGTAGGCGTGCTCGCCGACCTTGTTGGGGGCCACGAAGTTCGAGTCGATGACACGGATGTCGGCGCCGGCCGGGTCGCCGGAGACGATGGCCGTGTGGATGCCGGTCGTGTGCGAGCCGGAGTCGGTCTCCTGGATGATGTCGCCGGGGACGACGTTGGCCTTGGAGACCTGGTGGTAGCCGGCGTTGATGTAGGCCTGGAAGTACCCCGTGCCGAGGGTGTTGGGGTAGACCTCGGCGTAGATCTTCTGGACGAAGACCTTGCACTGGCCCTGCGAGGTGCCGATGTAGTTGCGGGCGTGGGTGACCATGGCGCTCGCGGCGTCGGCCGACGAGACCGCGCCGATCGGGACGACGCCGGCGGTGGCGGCCGCGACGGCGAAGGTGGTGACGAGGGTGCGGAGGGTGGTCTTTCGAGCTCGGGTGTTCATCGTCGATCTCCTTGTGGTGGCGTGTGATCGGGCCGGTCCGCTGGATCGGACCGGCCCGCCCGTGAGGGCGTGCCGCCACGATCCATCCCGTCCCTAACCAGCCGCTAACAAGCCTCGGACCACCCGGCCTAGGCCCCAGCGGCGCACGAGAGGCCCCGCCGTCCGATCGGGACGGCGGGGCCTGTCGTGCGCGCGGTTCGCTCGTCTTGGTCCGGCGCCCCGGGCTCAGTCGCCCTTCGGCTCGGCCGGCACCGCCGAGTCGGGCGTCGGGACGCCGGGTCCGCCGGCCGGGCCGGGCGCACCGGCCCCGACAGTCGCCATCTCCGGTATGCCGTCCGCAGCGCCGGGTACCCCCGCCGTCTCGTCGAGGTCGGCCGCGGCACCCGCGAACTGGGCCGCATACAACGTCGCGTAGGCGCCGCCGGTCGCGAGCAGCTCGGCATGCGTGCCCTTCTCCACGATGCGCCCGTCCTCCATGACGAGGATGAGGTCGGCGTCACGGATCGTCGACAGACGGTGCGCGATGACGAAGCTCGTCCGGTCGGACCGCAGCGCCGCCATGGCGTGCTGGACGAGCAGCTCGGTGCGCGTGTCGACCGAGCTCGTGGCCTCGTCGAGGATGAGCAGCGCCGGGTCGGAGAGGAACGCGCGCGCGATCGTGACGAGCTGCTTCTCCCCGGCCGAGATGTTGGACGCCTCGTCGTCGAGCACGGTGTCGTAGCCGTCGGGCAAGGAGTGCACGAAGCGGTCGACGTAGGTCGCCTTGGCGGCCGCGATGACCTCCTCGTCGGTGGCACCGGGACGGCCGTACGCGATGTTGTCGCGGATCGTGCCGCCGAAGAGCCACGTGTCCTGCAGCACCATGCCGATCCGCGCGCGCAGGTCGTGGCGGGTCAGGTCGCGGATGTCGACGCCGTCGAGGGTGATGCGTCCGCCGTCGAGCTCGTAGAACCGCATGATGAGGTTGACGAGCGTCGTCTTGCCGGCGCCGGTCGGGCCGACGATGGCGACCGTCTGACCGGGTTGCACCGAGAGGTCGAGGTCCTCGATGAGCGGCTTCTCGGACGTGTAGGAGAAGGCGACCGACTCGAAGGCGACGGCTCCGTGCGGGTCGTCGATGCGGGACGGTGTGGCGGCGTCGGGCTCCTGCTCGTCGGCGTCGAGCACCTCGAAGACGCGCTCGGCCGAGGCCACGCCGGACTGGAGCACGTTGGCCATCGACGCGACCTGCGTCAGCGGCTGCGTGAACTGCCGGGAGTACTGGATGAAGGCCTGGACGTCACCGAGACTCATCGTGCCGGACGCGACGCGGAGGCCGCCCACGACGGCGATCGCGACGTAGTTGAGGTTCCCGACGAACATCATGACCGGCATGATGATGCCGCTGATGAACTGGGCGCCGAAGGCTGCCTCGAAGAGCTCGTCGTTCTTCTGCTTGAAGTTCGCCTGGGTCTCCTTCTGGCGGCCGTAGACCTTGACGAGCCCGTGCCCGGTGAAGGTCTCCTCGACGATGCCGTTGAGCTCACCCGTGTAGCGCCACTGCTGGATGAAGAGCTTCTGCGAGCGCTTGGCGATGAGGCCGGTCACGACGATCGAGATCGGGATGGAGACGAGCGCGATGAGCGCGAGCTCCCAGGAGATCCAGAACATGATGCCCAGCACGGCGACGACCGTGAGCAGCGACGTGAGCAGCTGCGACATCGTCTGCTGCAGGGACTGGCCGACGTTGTCGATGTCGTTGGTGACGCGGCTCAGCAGCTCACCGCGGGGCTGGTTGTCGAAGTACGGGAGGGGCAGCCGGTTGAGCTTGGCCTCGACCTCCTGGCGCAGGTCGTACATCGTGCGCTGGAGGACGCCCTGGAGGATCCATCCCTGGATCCACATGAGCAGCGACGCGGCGACGAAGAGCGCGACGACGACCAGCAGCACGCGAGCGAGGGCGTCGAAGTCGATGCCCACGCCCGGGGTGAAGTCGACGTTGCTCAGCAGGTCGGCATACGTCGCCTGTCCCTGCGCACGCAGGCTGTCGACGACCTGCTCCTTGGTGGTGCCGGGCGGCGCCTGGATGGTGCTGCCGATGGCACCGGCGAAGATGAGGTCGGTCGCGCGCCCGAGGATCTTCGGCCCGATCGAGCTGAGCGCGACGCTCGAGACGGCCAGCACGAGGACGACGACGACCTTGACGCGGTGCGGCCGCAGCCGACCGAGCAGGCGCTTGGCCGACGGGCCGAAGTTGAGCGACTTCTCGCCCGGCTGGCCCATCTGCATGTGGGGCGGGCCGCCCCGGCGTGCGGGTCCGCGGCGGACTTCTGCGGCCTTCTCCTCGGCCGTCTTGACTCCCTCGGCCATCAGGCCGCCTCCTCCGCGCTGCGCTGGGACTCGACGATCTCCTGGTAGGTGACGCAGGAGTCGAGGAGCTGGTCGTGCGTGCCCTGGCCGACGACGCGGCCGTCCTCCAGCACGATGATGTGGTCTGCGTCGACGATGGTCGAGACGCGCTGGGCCACGATGACGACGGTGCTGCCCAAGGTGGCCGGCCGCAGGGCCCGGCGCAGGCGCGCATCGGTCGACAGGTCGAGGGCCGAGAACGAGTCGTCGAAGAGGTAGATGTCGGGGCGCTTGACGATGGCCCGGGCGATGGCGAGACGCTGGCGCTGGCCGCCGGAGACGTTGGTGCCGCCCTGCGCGATGGCCGAGTCGAGGCCGCCCATCGCCTCGACGAAGTCCTGGCCCTGCGCGATGCGCAGGGCGTCCCACAGCTCGTCGTCGGTGGCCTCGGGGTTGCCGTAGCGCAGGTTGGTCGCGACGGTGCCGCTGAAGAGGTAGGGCTTCTGCGGGACGAGACCGATCTTGCTCCACAGGTCGTCGAGCTCGAGGTCGCGCACGTCGACGCCGCCGACCCGAACGCGGCCTGCGGACGCGTCGAAGAGGCGCGGGATCAGGCCGAGGAGCGTCGTCTTGCCGGCACCCGTGGAGCCGATGATGGCCGTCGTCCGCCCCGGGTCCGCCCGGAAGCTGACGTCGTGGAGGACGGCCGCCTCGGCCCCCGGGTAGTGGAAGTCGACACCGACGAGCTCGAGGCCCGCGGCGGATGGCGCCATCCTCAGGGGCTGCACGGACTCGACGACGGACGAGTCGGTGTCGAGGACCTCCTGGATGCGGCCGGACGAGACGGCGGCACGCGGGATCATCGTGGCCATGAAGGTCGCCATCATGACGGCCATGAGGATCTGGACGAGGTAGGACAGGAAGGCCGTCAGCTCGCCGATCTGCATGTCGCCGGACGCGATGCGGTGTCCACCGAACCACATGACGGCCACGGTCGAGAGGTTGAAGATGACCATGACGATCGGGAAGACGAGCGCCATGAGGCGGCCGACCTGGAGCCCGGCGTTGGTCAGCAGGCCGTTGGCCTCGGCGAAGCGGGCCTCCTCGTGCTCCTCGCGGACGAAGGCGCGCACGACGCGGATGCCGGTGATCTGCTCGCGCATGACGCGGTTGACGCCGTCGAGCGAGGTCTGCATCCGTCCGAACCACGGCACCATCCGCGAGATGACGAGGCCGACGACGAGGCCGAGCAGGGGCACCGCGACGGCGACGAGCCAGGACAGCCCGACGTCCTCGCGCAGGGCCATGATGATGCCGCCGACCATCATGATCGGCGTCGTGACGAGCAGGGCGAAGCCCATGAAGACGACCATCTGGACCTGGGTCACGTCGTTGGTGCTGCGCGAGATGAGGGTCGGGGCCCCGAAGCGCGTCACCTCCTGCGCCGAGAAGTCGACGACCGTGCCGAAGACGTTGCCGCGGATGTCGCGGCCCATCCCCATCGCGACGCGGGCCGCGAGGAAGGTGGCGGCGACGGAGGCGGCGATCTGCACGAGGCTGACCGCGAGCATGATGCCGCCGTGGCTGATGATGAAGGCCGTGTCGCCCTTGGCGACGCCCTGGTCGATGATCTCGCCGTTGAGGCTCGGCAGGTAGAGCGAGGCCATGGTGCTGACGAGCTGGGCCAGGCAGATGAGCACGATCTGGCCCGAGTAGGGACGCAGGTGACTGCGGAGCAGTCGGATCAGCATGTCGGTGCCTTTCGGTGCGCGACGGGTGGGGTGGTGTCGCTGGGGAACGCTAGGGACTCACGTGGGGTGAGGGTCAACTGGTTTGTCACGGCCGCGACCCCTCGTCGGCGGCGAGCAACCGCGGGTCGCCGCCGAGCTGCGCGTGGAGCTCGGCGATGGACAGGCCGCTCCCGGTGGGGCTATGCCGACGTACGAGTCCGAAGAGGACGGTGTCGACGATCTCCTCGGGCGTCAGCACCTGCCCGTCGGCGATGCCCGGGTGGCTGCCCGAGAAGGTGAGCAGCCGGATGCGGTGGATGAGGTCGCTGCCGGGGACGACGAGGTGGTCCTCGTCGTGGATGAGCAGCTGGTTGATCGCCTCGAGCAGCGGCTGGTGGGCGGCCTCGTGCTCCTCCTCGTCGGCGTGGCCGCGAAGGTGCCGCCCCGCGTCGTAGCAGGCCTGGTGCGGTCCGCGGTTGGGCGGCTGGCTCAGGCCCAGGGCACCCATGAGGCCGAAGACCTCGGTGAAGCGCAGCTGCATGATGCGGGTGAAGTCGACGAGCCGGTCGCGCAGCGACGCCTCGGGGTCGATGGCCGTGATGCGACGCCGGACGGGGGCCGGGCAGAACGCCGCCTGCACGGCCTCCTTCTCGAGGACCTCCTTGGTCGGGAAGACCCGGAAGATCGTGCCCTCCGCGACGCCGGCTTCCTGGGCGATCTCGCTCGTCGTCGGCTTGCGCCCCTCACGGTGGGCGAGCCGGACGAAGACCTCGATGAGGGCGTCCCGGCGGTCGTCGGGGTTCATCGGGGCCGCCCGCTGACCGGGGCGCTGGCCCTCCACACGTGTCGACACGCAGACCATCATGAATGAGTGAGCGCTCACTCACAAGTGGTTTGGCGAGACCAGCCCCCGGGGTCGGCCTGCGCACGTCAGACGAGCAGGCCGTCTGCCACGAGGTCGCGCACCTGCGGGAGCACCTCCGCATGCACCTCGGCGGCGTCGAGGCCGAGCACCGTCGCGATGGCATCGAGAGCCGCCCGGGCCGTCAGGTCGCCGTCGGCCACGCCGAGGTATGCCGCCAGCAGCGTCCCGGCGCGGACGACGCGTCCCAGCCCGCCGCCCTGCCGGACGAGGATGACGCTCGGATCCTCGGCGCCCGGGACCCCGTGCCGCTCCTCCGTCACATCGGGGGCGCACGACCACGCGACGTCGAGGACGCCGTCGTCGGAGTGCTCGGCGAGCCACGTGCGGGCCCGAAGCCCCGCGTCGACGGCCGGTCCCATCGGCGCCGCGACCGGACCGTGGGCCTCGTCGAGGGAGCGCCAGGTCGCACGGTCGGTCGCCGGCCGCTGAAGGGTGACGACCCCGAAGCCGACCTGCTCGACACCGCGCGAGGCGAAGTCGCGCAGCCACGCGGCATACATCATGGAGTGGGCCTCGCTGCCCGGCTGGGCACCGCCGTCGCGGGCCCACAGCTCGGCGTACTCGGCGGGGTCCTGCGACTCTCGCTGGATGACCCAGGCGTCGAGGGCGACCCCGTCCCTGGCCTGCTCGTCGAGCCAGTCGCCCCAGACGTCGCGCCACGTGCGCCCGGCCGTGACCTCCCAGTTGCCGAGGAACTGCGCAACGCCGCCAGGCTCGAGCACTGAGCCGACCTGGCGCACGAGGGAGCGGACGAGGGTGTCACCGGCTCGACCGCCGTCGCGGTACTCGTAGAGCGGCACACCCTCGTCGCGGGGTGTGATGACGAAGGGCGGGTTGCTCACGACGAGCGAGAACTGTTGCCCCGCAACGGGATCGAGCAGGTCGCCCAAGAGCAGCCGGACGTCGGGGACGGCCCCGGCGCCTTCGGAGGCAGCGAGCGCGAGGTTGAAGCCGGCATACGCCAGGGCCCGCTCCGAGATGTCGGTGGCGACGATCGCTCCGACGTGGCCGGTCAGGTGCAGGGCCTGCACGCCGCAGCCCGTGCCGAGGTCGAGCGCGCGGTCGGCGGGACGTCGGACGGTCCACGACGCGAGGGTGGTCGAGGCACCCCCGATCCCGAGCACGTGGTCGGGACGCAGCGGCCCACCCACGACCAGCTCGGAGAGGTCGGAGGCGACCCACCAGTCGTGGGCGTCGTCGCCGTAGGGACGCAGGTCGCACGTCGCGACGACGTCGCGCTCGGGAGGCGCCCACCGATCGGCGGCGAAGCCGGCGCGCCCGCCCTCGAGGCGCACGAGTCCGAGGCGCACGGCCCCGTCCACCCCGAGCGAGGGCAGGGCGGCGCCCAGGGCCGACGCTCGCACGGGTCGGCCGAGGGTGAAGAGGCGCACGAGGACGCCGCACGCGTCGTCCACGGACGTGACCGAGGACTCCGTCGCGAGGAGTGCCGGCAGCGGCTGCTCACGGTGCAGCGCATCGGACGCCACCGAGCCGAGACGCTCGGCGACGCCGTCGACGGTGAAACCGGCCGCCGTGAGGTCCGCACGCAGCAGCGCGACGAGGGACCCGTCGACGACAGGGGTGTCGTTCAGGACTGCTCGCCCGGCGTGCCCGCCCCGGCCGCGCTCGAGGCGAGCGCCGCCTCAAGGGTCGGGTGGATCTCGAAGACCTTGTCGAGGCCCGTGATGGAGAAGACCTTGAGGACGCGGTCGTCGGTGCCGACGAGGAGCATCGACCCGCCTCGCGTGCGGGTCAGCTTGAGGCGGCCGACGAGCACCCCGAGCCCCGTCGAGTCGAGGAAGGTCACGTCCGTGAGGTCGACGACGAGCTTGGTGCGGCCGCTCTGGATCTGTTCGTCGAGCTTCTCGCGCACGAGCGGCGCGGTGTAGACGTCGATCTCGCCGCCGAGGTGGACCACGGTCTGCTCGCCATGGTCGGCTCGGGTGATCGAGAGATCCACCTGTGCCCCTTCCTTGTGCCCACACGTGCACAGCTTCTGATCGCGGTTTCGCGGGTCCGGTCCTGGCGTCGTGCTGACCGTTCCCCATCCGTCACGTTCCCCCCGCGTGACCGACCGCGCAGTAACATGCCCCGCTCGTCGGTTACCGTACCCCGACGGCATACGGTTGCTCCACATGAACGGGGAGTCAGCGCCCGCGGGACCCGTGCCGGAGGACCTCCTGCGCACGCTCGTCGGCGACCGTCCCGAGCGGCTCGTGCACGTGCACGAGGTGCCGGCTCGCCGCGCCGTGCTCGGGGCCTGGCCGGAATGGGTCGACCCGACGCTCCTCGGCTCACTGCTCGCCTCCGGCATCGAGGCGCCGTGGTCGCACCAGGTCGAGGTGGCACAGGCCGCCCACGCCGGACATCACGTCGTCGTCAGCACGGGCACGGCCTCCGGAAAGAGCCTCGGCTACCACCTGCCGATGCTCAGCGACATCATCACCGGGGCGGGCGCACCCAACGGCCGCGGCGCCACCGCGCTCTACCTCTCCCCCACCAAGGCGCTCGCCGCCGACCAGCTGAGCCGCATCGACCGGCTCGCGCTGCCCGCGGTGCGCCCCGCGACGTACGACGGCGACACCCCCACCGACGAGCGGCGCTGGATCCGCGACCACGCCAACCTCGTGCTCACCAACCCCGACCTGCTCCACCACTCCCTGCTGCCCGGGCACGAGCGGTGGAGCTCGTTCCTGCGGGCGCTGCGCTACGTCGTCGTCGACGAGTGCCACGTCTACAAGGGCGTGTTCGGCGCCCACATGGCAGCGGTGCTGCGACGGCTCCGACGGGTGGCCGCGCGCTACCGCTCCGAGCCGACCTTCGTCTTCGCGTCCGCCACCGTGGCCGACCCGGAGGAGCACGCCTCCCGGCTCCTCGGTATGCCGGTGACCCCGCTGACGCGGGACGGCTCGCCTCGCGCCTCGATGACCTTCGCACTCTGGGAGCCCCCGCTGCTCGTCGACGAGACCGGGCAACCGTCGCGGGTCAGCACCATCACCGAGACGGGCGAGCTGCTCGCCGGGTGCGTGCGCGAGCGCGTGCAGACGGTGGCCTTCGCCCGGTCCCGCGCCGGGGTCGAGGTCGTGGCGCGCATCGCCAAGGAGCGCGTGTCCGTCACGGACGAGCACCGGGTCGCCGCCTACCGCGGCGGCTACCTCCCGGAGGAGCGACGCGACCTCGAGCGGTCTCTCCGCGCGAAGGAGCTGCTCGGCCTCGCGGCCACCAACGCCCTCGAGCTCGGCGTCGACGTCAGCGGCCTCGACGCCGTGATCCTCGCGGGATGGCCCGGCACGCTGTCGTCGCTGTGGCAGCAGGCCGGGCGCGCCGGCCGCTCCGGAGAGCGCTCGCTGGCCGTGCTCGTCGCAGCCGACGACCCGCTCGACACGTTCGTCGTGCACCACCCCGAGTCGATCTTCGGCCGCGGCATCGAGGCCACGGTCGTCGACCCCGACAACCCGCACGTGCTCGGTCCGCACCTGGCCGCGGCGGCCGCTGAGCTGCCCGTGACCGAGGCCGACGTCGAGATCTTCGGGCCACAGACCCGCGTCCTCCTCGACGCGCTCGTCGCCCGCGGCATCCTCAAGAAGCGACCGCGGGGCTGGTTCTGGGGGCGCGAGGACCGGCCCGCCGACCATCTGTCGCTGCGCGGTGCCGGCGAGCCCGTGCGCATCATCGAGACCCGCACCGGGCGCGTCGTCGGCACCGTCGACGACGCGAGCGCCCACTCTCAGGTGCACACTGGCGCCGTGCACCTCCACCAGGGCCAGACGTGGGTGGTCACCGAGCTCGACCTCGACGACCACGCGGCCTTCGCGGTGCGTGGCGACCCCGGATGGACGACCCAGGCACAGTCGGTCAGCGACTTCCAGATCGTCCACGAGACCGAGCACGAGCAGTGGGGGCCGCTCCGGTGCTCGTTCGGCCACGTCACCGTGCGTCACCAGGTCACCTCGTTCCTGCGACGCCTGCCCGGCGGAGAGGTGCTCGGCGAGCACCCCCTCGACCTGCCGCCGCGGTCGCTCGCGACGAAGGCGGTGTGGTGGACGATGCCCGTCGAAGACCTCACGGCGGCCGGGGTGGCGGAGGACGGCATACCCGGAGCCGCGCACGCGGCCGAGCACGCCGCCATCGGGATGCTGCCCCTCTTCGCGACGGCAGACCGCTGGGACATCGGCGGCGTGTCGACGGCGCTGCACCCGGACACCGGACTGCCGACGATCCTCATCTACGACGGGCACCCCGGTGGCGCGGGCTTCGCCGAGCGCGGCTACCGACGGATCCGCCCGTGGCTCAACGCGACCCGCGACGCCATCGCCTCGTGCGAGTGCCCGGAAGGCTGCCCGTCGTGCATCCAGTCCCCCAAGTGCGGCAACGGCAACGAGCCCCTCGACAAGCGCGGCGCCGTGGCCCTGCTCGACCTCGTCCTGCGTCACGCGGGCCCAGGGGCCGGGGGCGCGCCGTGAACCGGCCACCGACCGGACCCGGACGTCCGGGGCGTCCGGGGCGTCCGGGCCCGTCTGGGTCGTCCGGCCCGTCCGGCCCGTCCGATGCGCAGGGTCCTCCGGCGGGCGCCGGCGCCGGACCGTGGGTCGGGATCACGGGGGGCGCCGCCGGCCGGCCTGCCCCCTCGGTCGTCGTGCGTGGGACGCTGCGCCGGGTCGAGGTCGAGATGCAGCCTCTCGTGCTGGACGCCGACGACGGGACGACGTGGGAGCTGCTGCTCCCGCCCGGGTGGGTGCTCGAGGTCGAGCCCGGCGCGCGAGTGACCGTGAGCGGGGACGCCCCCACCGACGTGGCCACGGCGTCGATGGTCGGCCCGGTGCTGCGCGTGCGCTCGCTGTCGCCCGGCGACTGAGCGCCCGGACGCCGCGTCCCCGTCCCGACCATGCTCGCCCTGGGGTGGCCGACCACACTCTGAGACATAATGTCGAGTTATTTGACCGGTAACGCATCGCTATTCGAAACTCCCATGCAACGGATAGGAAAGCAGCCACCCGTCGGCTGCCGACCGACCCGGCCCGCCGCACCCCGCGGCGCGACCCCGATCCGGACCGCACCCCTCAGGAGCCCGACATGCGCCGCCCCTCGATCGCCCTCGCCGCCATCGCCGTCACCGCGACCCTCGGTCTGACCGCGTGTGCCGGCGGCGGGGCCAGCGACACCGCCGCGGGTCCGGGCACCGCGGCCGCCGACGGCGCCGCGACGAGCACCATCAACCTCTACGCGTACGCCGTCCCGAAGGTGGGCTTCGACGTCGTCATCCCCGCCTTCCAGAAGACGAAGGCCGGTCAGGGCGTGCAGTTCCAGCAGAGCTACGGCGCCTCGGGCGACCAGAGCCGCAAGGTCGCCGCCGGAGCCGAGGCCGACTTCGTCAACTTCTCGGTCGAGCCGGACATCACCCGCCTCGTCGACGCCGGCCTCGTCGACCCGAACTGGAATGCCAACGAGCACAAAGGGATTCCTTTCGGCTCCGTGGTGACGATCGTCGTGCGCAAGGGCAACCCCAAGGGCATCAAGGACTGGGACGACCTGCTCAAGCCCGGCATCGAGGTCGTCACGCCCAACCCGTTCTCGTCGGGCTCGGCCAAGTGGAACCTCCTGGCCCCCTACGCCGCCAAGAGCAACGGCGGCGTCGACAAGGCCGCCGGGCTCGCCTACGTCTCGGCGCTCGTCAAGGACCACGTCAAGGTCCAGCCCAAGTCGGGCCGCGAGGCCACCGAGACCTTCCTCCAGGGCAGCGGCGACGTGCTCCTCAGCTACGAGAACGAGGCGCTCTTCGTCGAGAAGAACGGCGACCCCGTCGAGCACGTCACCCCGCCCACGACGTTCAAGATCGAGAACCCGGCCGCCGTGCTCAAGGGCAGCAAGAACCTCGCCACGGCCACGGCGTTCAACGACTACCTCTACACGCCGGCGGCGCAGAAGCTCCTCGCCGAGGCCGGCTTCCGGCCGGTCGACACGACGGTGGCCCAGGAGTACGCGTCGAAGTTCCCGGCCCCGGCGAAGCTCTGGACGATCGCCGACCTCGGCGGCTGGAAGACCGTCGACAGCACGCTCTTCAAGAAGGACGTCGGTGACATCGCCAAGATCTACGACCAGGCGACGCAGTGACGTCTGACACCGACCAGCAGCGCAGGGGCACGCGTCCGGAGACGGACGCGGCGCCCCTGCCGCCGCGTCCGGGCCTGGACGCGTCGGACGGCGTACGCCCTCGTGGCGGCGACGCCGCCGGCCGGGGTGAGGGGTCCGGAGGCGCCCCACGACCCGCACGCCACGGCAAGGGCCTCAGAGGGCTCCGCCGACCGCTCGGCATCGGCATCGTCACGCTGTGGCTCAGCGTCATCGTCCTGCTGCCGCTCGCGGCGCTGACCGTCGCGGCGTTCGACGAAGGCCTCGCCGGGTTCTGGGAGGCCGTCACCGCGCCCGCCGCGCTCGCGTCCCTCTGGGTGACCGTGCTCGCCTCGGCCGTCGTGGCGCTCGTCAATGCCGTCCTCGGGACGCTCGTCGCCTGGGTGCTCGTCCGGGACGAGTTCCGCGGCAAGCGCTTCGTCAATGCCGTCATCGACCTTCCGTTCGCGCTGCCGACGATCGTCGCGAGCATCGTGCTGCTCTCCCTCTACGGGCCCAACAGCCCCATCGGGGTCGAGCTCAACGCGACGCGCTGGGGGCTCGTCGTCGCGCTGCTCTTCGTCACCCTGCCGTTCGTCGTCCGCTCGGTGCAGCCCGTCCTCATCGAGGCCGATCGCGAGGTCGAGGAGGCCGCGGCCTCGCTCGGAGCCACGACCGGGACGACGTTCCGCCGCATCGTGCTGCCGACCCTGGCGCCGGCGATCCTCAGCGGCACCGGACTCGCCTTCGCCCGCGCCATCGGCGAGTACGGCTCGGTGGTGCTCATCGGCGGCAACATCCCGCGCGAGACCCAGGTGACCTCGCAGTACATCCAGCAGCAGATCGAGATCGACCGCCCGCTCAACGCGGCCGCGGTCTCGGTCGCGCTGCTCGCCATCGCGTTCGTCACGCTCCTGCTCCTGCGCGTCGTGTCGAGCCGCAGCCAGCGGCGCGAGGAGCGTGACGCATGAGGGTCTCCCGGGGCACCCGCCTTTCCCTGCGCGTCGTCGCGCTCGGCTACCTCTTCGTCCTGCTCGGCGTGCCGATCGGCGTCATCCTCTGGCGCACGTTCGAGCCGGGGCTCTCGGAGTTCATCGCCTCGATCTCGACACCCGCGGCGAAGTCGGCGCTCAACCTGTCGCTGCTCATCGTGGCGATCACCGTGCCGGTCAACGTCGTCTTCGGCGTCGCGACCGCCCTGGCCCTCGTGCGGGGACGCTTCCGCGGACGAGGGCTGCTGCAGGCCGTCGTCGACCTGCCGTTCGCCGTCTCGCCGATCGTCGTCGGCGTCTCCCTCATCATGCTGTGGGGTGTCAACGGGTGGTTCGGTGCGCTCGACCGGGCCGGCTTCCAGGTCATCTTCGGCATCCCGGGGATGGTGCTCGCGACGATCTTCGTGACCCTGCCGTTCGTCGTGCGCGAGGTCGAGCCGGTGCTGCACGAGATCGGCCAGGAGCAGGAGCAGGCGGCCTCGACGCTCGGGGCCAACGGGTGGCAGACGTTCTGGCGCATCACCCTCCCCGCCATCCGGTGGGGCCTGACCTACGGCGTCGTGCTGACGGTGGCGCGGGCCCTCGGCGAGTTCGGCGCGGTCATCATGGTGAGCTCCGGTTTTCCCGGGGTCTCGCAGACCCTGACGCTCCTCGTGCACTCCCGCTACATCGACGACCACAACACCTACGGCGCGTATGCCGCCGCCACCCTGCTCATGGGCATCGCGCTCGTCGTGCTGCTGCTCATGACCCTGCTCGACCGCAAGAGGAGCGACCGATGATCACCGTGACCAGCGCCCGGAAGCAGTACGGCGCGTTCGCTGCTCTCGACGACGTCAGCCTCGACATCCCCAGCGGCTCGCTCACCGCGCTGCTCGGGCCGAGCGGCTCCGGCAAGTCGACGCTGCTGCGCTCGATCGCCGGTCTCGAGGAGCTCGACTCCGGCACCGTGACGATCGAGGGGCGCGACGTCACGGACGAGCCCCCGCAGCGACGCGGCATCGGCTTCGTCTTCCAGCACTACGCCGCCTTCAAGCACATGACGGTCCGCGACAACGTCGCCTTCGGACTGACCATCCGCAAGCGCCCCAAGGCCGAGACGGCCAAGAAGGTCGACGAGCTGCTCGAGATCGTCGGGCTCGACGGCTTCCAGCACCGCTATCCGGCGCAGCTCTCCGGCGGACAGCGCCAGCGGATGGCGCTCGCCCGGGCCCTCGCGGTCGACCCGCAGGTGCTGCTGCTCGACGAACCGTTCGGCGCCCTCGACGCGAAGGTGCGCACCGACCTGCGTCAGTGGCTGCGCCGGCTGCACGACGAGGTGCACGTGACGACGGTGCTCGTGACGCACGACCAGGAGGAGGCGCTCGACGTCGCAGACCGCATCGCCGTACTCAACCAGGGACGCATCGAGCAGGTCGGCGATCCCGTCACGCTCTACGAGCGCCCCGCCAACGACTTCGTCATGAGCTTCCTCGGCTCGGTGGCGCACCTCGGCGGCCAGCTCGTGCGTCCACACGACATCGCTCTCGAGCGCGACCGCGCGACGGCTCTCGCCCTCGACGCCAAGGTGCCCGACTCCCCCGGCGTCATCGACGCCGTCGTCGAGCGCGTCGTGCCCCTCGGCTTCGAGGTCAGGGTCGACCTGCGCGCTGACTCTGGCGAGCGGTTCGCGGCGCAGATCACCCGGCGGGACGCCGCCGAGCTGCAGCTGCGCGAGGGGGAGACGATCCACGCCCGCGCCGTCGGGCGATCGAGCGTCGTCGACCACGACCCGGCCCTCGCGATCTGACGCCCGGACGTCCAGCTCCGCTGGGCCAACGTGGGACAGATCTCGCACGGGCGTGAACGACGGCATAACGTATGCCGTGAAGCCCCTCGTGTCGCCGAGCGGCGTGGGCGGGCGGCTCGGGTCACCGAGTGAACTGAGGCGGCGAGGGGACGACACCTCGCCGCCTCAGTCACACCCGGCCCGTCGTGACCATCGAGTGCGCACCCCGTCACAGCCAGCTGTCGTCCTGCCGCGGTTCCGGACGCCGGCGCCACGTCGCAGGTCGAGCCGATTGGAGCGGAGGTCACCGCTGGTGCGGCAGACTGCATGCGTGGACATCTCGGCACGAGTCGACTACGCGGTCCGCGCGATGCTCATCCTCGCCGAGGCGGACGCGGAGGGCTCGGGCCCGATCAGCATCGACAGCCTCTCGACCCGGCAGGAGCTGCCGCGCAAGTTCCTCGAGGCGATCTTCGCCGACCTTCGCCGCGGCAACCTCGTGCTGAGCCGTCGCGGTGCTCGCGGCGGCTATGTCCTGGGGCGGCCGCGCGGGGAGATCAGCGTCGGCGACGTCTTCCGGGCCGTCGACGGTCCGCTCGCCGAGGTGCGCGGGCTGCGACCGCACGAGACCGAGTACCAAGGTGTCGCAACCCACCTGCCGAGCCTCTGGGTGGCCGTCCGTGCGAGCCTGCGCGAGGTGCTCGACGACACCTCCCTCGAGGATCTCCGCACCGGCGACCTACCGGACCGGGTGCGACAGCTGCTCGCCGCCCCGGACGCCTGGCAGAACCGCTGACGTCCGACCGTCGGCGTCTGACCGTCGTCGTTCGGCCGTCAGGCTTCTGCCGTCATCGTGCCGCACGTCAGCCGTCGGGCCGTCAGCGTTGGGGACCCGCACGGGCGCGGGCCTTTGCAGGCGCGGGCCACAACCGGGCCCGGACCGTGACACGCAGATCGACGTCTGCTCCCAACGACGAACACGACTGTGTCGCAGCATCGTTCGCCCGAACCACCTGTTGCGCCACCGTACACGCCTGAGCCGAGTCCGCACCGTCCTGCATCGCCGATGCGGCGGCCAGGGAGCCGAGGTCGGCGGCGACCCGAGCCCGGTGGCTGGCGACCACCACGGACGCCACCACGAGACCGCCCATGGTGAGGACCAGCACCACGGCCACGACCGACAGGGCGAGGATGCTCGCTGCGCCCCGCTCGCCTGTCGGACGTGTCGGCACGATCGGCACAGTCGGACAGGACGGGACGCTCGGCCGTGCCTGCGGGGTGTGCCATGTCTGCCCCAGCTGGGTCCGCGGCACCTCGGAGGGCGGGACCGGTCGCAGGGATGGACGGACGTGGGGAGTCGTCATGACGCTGACTCGACGGGCGTCACGGCTGCGGCGCTGAGCTCCCAGCCGGGCAGCAGACCCCAGCCGCCGGTGCGTGCCGAGACGACGACCCGGACTCCCCCACCGACGCCGGAGATCTGCACGCGAGCGCCCGTCGGCGCCGTCTCGGCGGCAAGGGCACGGACCCGTCCCGAGTCGTCACCACGGGCCGCTGCCCGTGCGGCGACCCGGGCAGCGTCGACGCACCGGATCTGGTCGACGGCGGCGTTGATCGCGACGAGGCAGAAGCCGAGGAGGAGCACGACCGACGGGATGGCGACGGCGAGCTCCGCCGTCACCATCCCGCGCTCCCGATCCGGTGCGGGTCGAGGGCGTCGCGACCTCACCCCGCGATCCCGAGGGCGCTCTGCACGATGCCGGCCAGGGCTCCTCGCACCGCGTCGGACTTGACGACTCCGAGCAGCACGAGCGCGAAGGTGCAGGCCGCCATGATGCCGACGGCGTACTCCGCAGTCGTCATCCCGCGGTCGCGGCGTCCCGGGATCACCCGGCGACGGGTGAGTCGTCGGATCAGCTGATGGGTCATGGGTTCTCCTCTCCTCGCCCGGACGGGGTGCCCGGGACGCTGTGTCCCCTGGTGGAGGGATGGGGTGAGCTCCGTCAGGCAGCGAGCAGGCTGCCCGCGAGAG
This sequence comes from Terrabacter sp. Ter38, assembly GCF_024519435.1. Lineage (GTDB taxonomy): Bacteria > Actinomycetota > Actinomycetes > Actinomycetales > Dermatophilaceae > Terrabacter. Next base: position 124,057 of record NZ_JALJRZ010000010.1, on the reverse strand, counting down.
CGATGACGAGTGGCGCCACCGTGGTCAGGCAGAACGCCGGGAGCAGCACGAGACCGAGCGGCGCGACGAGGCGGACGCCGACCTTGGCCGCCGAGACCTCCAGGCGTTCGAGCTCAGCGGAGTGCAGGTCGTCCGAGGCTGCGAGCAGCATCGCGCCGGGAGGCACGCCTGCCTGGTGGGCGATGGCCACGGCGCGCGCGGCTGGCGACCACGCGTGCCCGACGGAGGCCCAGGCGTCAGCCTCGGTCGCTCCCCACCTCAGGGCAGCCGCGACCTGCCGCAGGTCTGTGGACGCGCGCCCGGTCAGCCCCGTGGCCACCGCCTCGAGCACGTCCCAGGTCGGCAGACCCGACCGGTAGGCCAGGGCCAGCAGTGCGAGGGCAGAGGACACCTCGGCGTCGGTGACCCGTCTCCCGTCGTCCTTCTTGCTGCCGGCCGGAGCCGGCAGCAAGCCGCCGCTGTCCGCGGCCGGCGAGCGATCCGTCGAGCCAACCGCGGAGGCCGGACGGGTCGGGTGGGTCGAACCGGTCGGGTCGGTGGAGCGGGTCGCGGAGGTCGAGCCGGTCGAGCCGGTCGAGCCGGTCGAGCCGGTCGAACCCGGCGAGCCCGTCGAACCGGTCGAGTGCGTGGGCGCTGTGGGGGCCCTCGGGTCTGTCGGACTCGAGCCGACCGGGACGCCCGATGTCTCGTGGCCAGGGGCGGCCCGGTCACCGCGACCTCCGAGGAGGACGAGCACCGACCCTGCAGCCAGGCAGCCTGCGGTGAGTCCGAGAAGAGGCGCGTTGCGCACCACGTCGGTGAGGGCGCCGGCTTCGGCGATCGCCTCGGCGACGGCGGTAGCGACGACAGTCGCGACGGAAGGAGCAGCGACGAGTGCGGTCATGCTCGCACCGCCCGCCGGACCATCCGGGAGCACCAGACCCGACCGGCCCAGACGAGGAGCAGTCCGGCCACGACAGAGACGGTCGCGATCGGCGACCCGAGGTAGAGCGTCGCCGGGTCGATGCCGCAGGCCAGCCCGAAGATCGGGCCGGTCAGCGGCAGGAGGGTCAGGACGGTGACCGTGGCACGGGGCCCGGCCACGGCGACCGCGACCTTGCCCCGACGGGTGCGAGCGTCGAGGAGCCCACCCACCGCACGGTCGACCGCGAAGGCGAGCGGAGCGCCGGTGGTCTCGGACAGGCGCCAGGCAGCCGCGACGAGCGCCAGATCGGGAGATGCACTGCGAGCGGCCCATTCGGCCCAGACCGGCGAGGTCGGCTCGGCACGGTCGCTCGCGTCGAGAAGGCTGCCGACGAGCCGGTCGATGTCGGCGGTCGGCCGCTCATCGCGGCGGGCGGTTCCGCCGGACGACCAGGGCCGGCCGGTACCCGCGCCCGAGGCTGTATGCCGGCTGCTGCGCGCCCGAGACCGTGGGGCCTGTCGGGCATGGTCCCGGCGGGCCAGCTGGACCCGCTCGGCACCGAGCGTCGAGGTCGCCGCGAGCTCGATGGCGCGGCTCGGTGTCAGACCGGCCCCGAGAGCCGGACCGATGCCGCGCAGCAGGTCGAGGACGTCGTCGACCAGCCCTCCCGGCCGCTGGCGAAGACGCCAGCGACGGTAGAGGTCGACCGGGTCCTGCTGCCACAGGCTTGCTCCACCTTCGCCCGCTGCGAACCCCTGGGCGGCCGGGCCGAGAGCGGTGCGCCGCCCCGGCCCACCACCGGGCCCGCCAGCCGAGCCCCCGGAGAGCCCGGCGCCCTCCTCACCTACCGGGGACTCACGGCCCCAGATGTTCACCGTGGTTGCCCGAGCGGACACCCCGCCCGGCCACACGAGCACGGCCAGACCGAGCAGGACCGCAGCGAGCGCCCCGACGGCGCCGGCGTTCACGACGCCTCCGCGATCGAGGCCGTGACCGAGGCCGCCGGTGGGGTCGAGGCGGCCGGTGGGGCAGAGGCGGTCGGTGGGGCAGAGGCGGCCGGTGGGGCCGAGGCGGTCGATGTGGCCGGGGCCGCGGTCGGGGCCGCGGTCGGGGTCAGAGCTGGTGCCGGAGTCGCCGGGGTCGGGCGAACGAGCTCCGACTCCAGCCCGAGCCGACCCGCGAGCGCTGACCACGCCGGACCGCATCGAGGCTCCTGACCGGGGCCGTCCCACTCGAGCGCGGGCACGATGCAGGGGTTGCCGTCGCGGCGGAACAGCGCCGCCACCGAGGCGACGCGCCGGCCTGCGCGGTCGCGTGTCACGTGCACGACGACGTCGATGGCGGCCGCCAGCTGGGCGCGGACCGCTTCAGGCCCCAGGTTCGCCAAGGCACCGAGCGCCTCGAACCGGGCCACGACGTCGGCCGGGGCGTTGGCGTGGACCGTGCCGCACCCGCCCTCATGGCCGGTGTTGAGCGCGGCCAGCAGTTCCCGGACCTCGGCCCCACGAACCTCGCCGACGACGATCCGGTCCGGACGCATGCGCAGCGCCTGCCGTACGAGCGTCGTCAACGTGACCTCGCCTGCGCCTTCGACGTTGGCCGGTCGTGCCTCGAGCCGGATGAGGTGCGGGTGGTCGACCGTCAGCTCGCGGACGTCCTCGACGACGAGCAGCCGCTCGACCGGGTCGCTGCAGCCGAGCAGCGCCGCCAGGAGGGTGGTCTTGCCCGCCCCCGTGCCGCCGGAGACGACGAACGCGAGCCGCCGGGCGACCAGGGCGCGCAGCACGGGCAGCCACTCCGGGGGCAGCATCGCGCGTCCGCACAGCTCGGTCAGGGACACCGGCTCCCCGGGCGGAACCCGGATCGTGATGTGCGGGCCAACGTCGACGAGCGGCGGCAGCATCGCGTGGAGGCGAGCGCCGGACGGGAGCTGCCCGTCGACCCAGGGACTGGCCTCGTCGAGGCGGCGCCCCGCGATGCCGGCCAGTCGGACGGCGAGACCCCGTGCGTCGTCGGCATCGAGTCGCTCGCCCACCCACTCCATGCCGTGACCGCGGTCGACCCAGATGCGTCCGTCGCCGTTGACGGCGATGTCGGTGACGCCCGGCTCGGCGAGCCAGGGGTCGAGCGGTCCGGCGCCGAGCACCCGCGAGGCCAGCGCCGACCGGGTCTCGGCGACGCGGTGTGCTCCGAGCGCCCCACGCTCCTGGGTCGCCACCTCGGCCACCGCTGCGCCGTCGGGACCGATGCCGTCACGGACGCGCTGCCACACCGCCGGCGTCAGCGACCCGCCGGGCCGTGACTGGACGCTCATGCAGCGACCGCCTGGTCGGTGAGACGCAGCAGCAGCTCGTCGGCGGCACGCACGACCTCGCCACGCCCTCGCGCACCCGGCGGCAGCCCCTCGGCCACCTCGGCGACGAGGCGCCGGTCGTCGCCGACCGTGGCCACGAGCGGCACGTCGAGCCCATCCATGACGAGGTCCTCGAGGTCGGGCTCGATGCGGCCTCCGCGCAGGACCACCCAGGGCTCGATGGGCAGCAGCGGCTTGCGCTCCCACGCCTGCCCGGTGTCACGCAGACGTCCGAGCAGGCCGCGCACGCCCGACACGACCGCGGAGGTGGCCGCGAGCTGCGGCACCTGGGTGCCGGACACGACGACGACCGCGTCGACGAGCAGGCCGACGCGGGCCAGGACGGACGGGTCTCGGGACAGGTCGAGGACCGTCAGGTCGTGCGCGTCGGCCAGGCCGGCCACGACGTCGGGCAGGCTCTGCACCCAGCCGTCGCCCTCCTCGTCGAGCGGTGCGACCCAGCCCGAGCCGCCGCTCCCCGAGAGCACGGGCACACCGCACGAGACCGGGAGCTCGTCGGCCAGCCCGAGCCCGTCCACGACGCCCGCGACGTCGGCCAGCTCCGGCCAGCGCCACCCCGGCTCCTGCTCGAGGCCGAAGACGACGTCGAGAGACCCTGAGACGCGGTCGAGATCGACGGCCACGACCGAGCGCGCGGCCGCGGCGGCGCGCACGGCAACGGCGGCCGCGAGGGTTGAGGACCCGACCCCACCAGAGGCCGGAACGAAGGCGATGACGTTTCCCATGCGCCCACCGTCACGCACCGGGCGGAGCCGGCCCAGCGGCATACCCAAGCCGGTGGATACCCGTCCCCACGCGCACGGGGGTGTGGAAAAGCCGACGCAGCCGCACGAACCCGGGCACACGCTGGCCCCGAAAAGAGTGGTGGCCTTCGTCCGGGGGAAGACGAAGGCCACCTCACGAGACTGGCACCGGGGGGGAGGGGCCAGATCGCGTCGGCGCTCGAACCCATGCGGGGAGCACCACCAACAATGCTGGACGTTAGTCCTGAGGATTGCAAACCGAGAAGTCACGACACGCAGTGATTTCTCCTGATTTGTCACGACACAAACAGGAACGTTGAGATCCGCAGGCGACGACAGAACGTCCCACACGAGGCGGAGGCCCCCCGACCAACGGTCGGAGGGCCTCCAGAGAAGCTCCGGGCTACCAGGCGTGCATTCTCGATAGTGTCGCCCCGGTTGTGCGCCCGGGGGTGGACTGTTCCAAGGGAACTGCTCTCGCGTGGGTACTCGGCCTCTTCTCGAGACATCTGTTCTGCGTGGATCCGGATCTACGCCTCTCGGCGATGTGGTTCCTGAGTCCGTTCTACTCCACGACGTCGGCGTGGCGACACCCCCCTCGTCGCCGCAGCACCAAGAAACTGTCCACCCCTGTGGACATCCCGCACGAATCGCCGCTTCCGGGCTGTCAGCCAGGGCTCAGGTGGCTCATGTGGTGGTCAGCTGAGTCGACCAGCGCGCACCGCGTCGCTGATCCGCTCCCCCTCCGAAGCCCCGCGGACCATGGCCTCCCCCGCCTGGGCGAGCCAGAGGCCGACGCCTGCGGCGCCACCCTGGGCGTATGCCGTCAGCGCACCGAGGTAGGCCGGCCCACCGTTGGCCACGTGGCCGGCTTCGGGGACGGCGACTCCGGTCGGGTCGAGCCCGAGGGCCTGGACGAGCGCGCGCTCCATGGCCCGCGCCACGAGCCCGTTGCCGTGGACGAACGGGCGGATCGCGGCGATCTCTGCGTGCACGAGCGCGGCGACCACGGACGCCGGGACGCGGTTGCTGCCGGCCGCGGCGACGATGACGTCGGAGAGGGACGCGAGGCGCGCGGCGACGACGGTCGGTGCCGGCGCCGGCCCGAGGTCGACGAGCTCGGTGCATCCCTCGTCACCGATGCGCGGACGGCCGAGGGCGTCACCACCCACGACCGGCGACGCGGCGGCGACGTGGAGTCGAGCCAGCGCCTGGAGCGGTGCGGTGCGCACGAGCGCGGCGACGCGCTCGCTCTCCGCGGTGGCCGAGACGGCGCCCTTGAGGGTGCGCAGACCGGGGTCGAGGTCGTCGGGCCAGTCGCGCGCGCCACTCATCAGCTCGCGCACGAGGTCGACGGGGAACTCGGCGCCGTCGAGGGCCGCGCTCGCCTGGGCGCCGCGCACCCGGGACTCGGCGGAGGCCTCGGGGATGCGCCGGCGCAGGGCCTCGTGGAAGCGGAGCGCCGTGCAGGCCTCCCGCGCCGCGTCGGCGCGGGCGCGCACGTCGGGCAGGTCGGTCAGCGCGGCGAGCTGGTCGAGCAGCTCGGTCCGGGAGGGCTGGGCATCAGGCACCGGCCCAGCGTAGGAGCGTTCGGGCCGACATCCCGGCGTTCGACAGCCCTCCGGGGCGTGAGTACCCTCACTGACATGAGTTCGACCGTCGCACCGATCCGCGCGTGGTGGCTGCCCATCTGAGGCGGCCCGTCGAACCAACCCGAGATCCGGAGCCGCCCACGGGCGGCTCCTCGCATGTCCAGGACGTGTGGCGAGGTCTCTCCTGTGGGCACCCACCACACGAGGAGAGACCATGACCAGCAGCATGACCAGCAGCATGACCAGCAGCCCGACCCGCCCCGACGCTCCGCTCGGCTCGGGCGACACCGACGAGAGCGCGACGTATGCCGTGGCGCTGGAGCGCAGCGCCGTCCTCGACGCGCTCATCGACCAGCACGCCGCCGGAAGCGACGGCAACAGCACCGAGGGTGCCGCTCGTTTCCGGATGCTGACGGGTGACCGTCCCACCGGGCCGCTCCACATCGGCCACTACCTCGCCAGCCTGCGCAACCGGGTCAGGCTGCAGGACAAGGGAGTCGAGACCTTCGTCGTCATTGCCGACTACCAGGTCATCACCGACCGCGACTCGGTCGGCGAGATGGGGGCCAACGTCCAGGGACTCGTCCTCGACTACCTCGCCGCCGGCCTCGACCCGGACCGGACGACGATCTTCACGCACAGCGCGGTGCCGGCCCTCAACCAGCTCATGCTGCCGTTCCTGTCCCTCGTCACGGACGCGGAGCTCCGCCGCAACCCGACGGTCAAGGACGAGCTCGCACTGTCCTACGGGCGGCCGCTGTCAGGTCTGCTGCTCACCTACCCGGTGCACCAGGCGGCCGACATCCTCTTCTGCCACAGCAGGATCGTGCCGGTCGGCCGCGACCAGCTGCCACACCTCGAGCAGACCCGCGCCATCGCGCGCCGCTTCAACCAGCGGTATGCCGCAGGGCACAGCGTGTTCGCGGAGCCCGAGGCCCTGCTCAGCGAGGTTCCGCTGCTCCTCGGCACGGACGGCACGAAGATGAGCAAGAGCAAGGGCAACGTCGTCAACCTGCGCGACACCGCCGACGAGACGGCCGCCCGGGTCCGGGCCGCGCGAACCGACTCGGAGCGCCGGATCACCTTCGACCCCAAGGATCGTCCCGCCGTGGCCAACCTGCTGACGATCGCCGGACTGTTCCTCGACGAGGCGCCGGAGTCGGTGGCTGATCGAGTCGGCGACGGCGGCGCCCAGGCGCTCAAGCGTGTCGTCACCGACGCTGTCAACGAGTCCCTCGCCGGCCACCGGGCGCGGCGGTCCGACCTCGCGCGCGACCCGGCATACCTCACGTCGGTGCTGCACGAGGGAAACGCGCGGGCCAACGCGGTGGCGGAGCGGACCCTGGCGACCGTGCGGGCGGTGATGGGCATGAGCTACTGAGACCGGCGACGACCTTCCCCACTGGACGCTGCTCGTGGCGGAAGCGGTCGGCAGCACACGCCTCTCGAGGACAAGAGCCGGCCGCGCATGGACGACGAGCAGGATTCGGCCAGGGACCGGGCGGACTACGAGGCGCTGTCGCGGATCGCCGACCGTGACGCGTGAGCCCGCCCCGTCGCGATGCGACCGCGTCGAAGGGGCGTGAGACGGGCGCCCTTGCGGGACCGCTGGATCCGCGCCTCGGCGGCGAGGTCTGCCTGACGCATCCCCTCCTCGTCGAGGCGCAGGCCTTCCGCGAGACCGGGCGCGCTGCCGCCACGGGAGGCGGGGAGCCACCAGCGGTCGGCATCGTCGCGGGGGCGGTCGGGGTAGGCGTCCATGGCCTGGGTGAGAACGGCCTGCAGGCGCTCCCGCAGCTGCTCGGAGACGGCATACGGCTCGGCATCGGGGGCGGGAGTCAGCGGCTCGCCGACGACGATGGTGACAGCCGTGCCACGTCGGAGGCTGAACCGGCCGCCCACCGTCAGGATCCGCTGGCTGCCCCAGACGGCCACCGGGACGAGCGGCACCTGGCACCACGTCGCGACGGCGGCCGCACCGGGACGGAGCGGCCGCAGCTCCCACGAGTGCGAGATCGTGGCCTCGGGGAAGACCCCGACGACCTCCCCGGCGCCGGCCCTGGCGACAGCGTGGCGCAGCGCGACCTCACCGTGCAGGCGGTCCACGGCCACGTGACCCATCGCCTGCATCGCCGGCCCGACGACCGGTGGGGTGAAGACGCCCTGCTTGGCGAGGAACCGGACGAACCGTCCCCGCTGCCGTCCGACGAGACCGACGAAGAGGAAGTCGAGGAAGCCCACGTGGTTGCCGGCGAGGACCGCGCCGCCCTGGCGCGGCAGGTGCTCCGCTCCCCGCACGTCGATGCGCAGGCCGAGCGCCGCGAAGACCCCGAGGGCAGCGCGGATGACGAGGCGATAGGTCCAGTCGGTCACACCCCATCTTCGTCACGACCACCCACCCCGGATGGCTCCGACACACGACCCCACCCCGGGTGGCCCACGTATGCCGTCCGCCCGGCGCGGGTGCCCCCGGGCCCGACCGCTCGTCCTCGGTCCCGGACCGCTCGGCGGGCTACTCGCCGGTAGCGATGAGACCCGGCTCACTGCACCCTTGAAGCGCGAACTAGCCTGCGTTTGAGTTGTGCATCAAGCGCGTAGCCCCGCCGACACGGGCACGGGCCGCGCGACCGCACCATCGTCGATGCGAAAGGGTGACACCGTGAGCGAAGAGCCGCTCGAGAACCTCGTCCATGAGGGACTGACCTTCCCACCGCCGCCCGACTTCGCCGCGCAGGCGAACGGCACGGCCGCCCTCTACGAGCAGGCCGCCGCCGACCACGACGGATTCTGGGCCGATCAGGCCCGCACCTACCTCACGTGGAGCACGCCGTTCACGCAGTCGCTGGACTGGAGCAACCCGCCCTTCGCGAAGTGGTTCGCCGACGGCGAGCTCAACGCGTGCGTCAACGCCGTCGACCGCCACGTCGAGGCGGGACGGGGCGACAAGGTCGCGATCCACTTCGTCGGTGAGCCCGAGGGTGACACCCGCGACATCACGTATGCCGACCTCCACGTCGAGGTGCAGCGCGCAGCCAACGCCCTCGCCGACCTCGGCGTCGGCAAGGGCGACACCGTCGCGATCTACCTGCCGATGATCCCCGAGGCCGCGGTCGCGATGCTCGCCTGCGCCCGTCTCGGCGCCCCGCACTCCGTCGTCTTCGGCGGCTTCTCGGCCGAGGCCCTGCACTCGCGCATCGACGACGCCAAGGCGAAGGTCGTCATCACGTCGGACGGCGGATACCGCCGCGGCGCCCCGTCGGCCCTCAAGCCGGCGGTCGACGCGGCCCTCGACCACGACGACACGTCGGTCGAGCACGTGCTCGTCGTCAAGCGCACCGGCCAGGAGACCGCGTGGAACGACCGCGACGTCTGGTGGCACGAGGCCCTCGAGAAGGCCGCGCCGACCCATGAGGCGCAGCCCTTCGAGGCCGAGCACCCGCTCTTCATCCTCTACACGTCGGGTACGACGGGGAAGCCGAAGGGCATCTTCCACACGACCGGCGGCTACCTGACGCAGGCGGCCTACACGAACGCCGTCGTCCACGACGTCCACCGCGACACCGACGTCTACTGGTGCACCGCCGACATCGGCTGGGTCACGGGTCACTCGTACATCGTCTACGGGCCGCTCACCAACGGCGTGACGCAGGTGATGTACGAAGGGACCCCCGACACCCCGCACCAAGGGCGATGGTGGGAGATCATCCAGGACTACAAGGTCACGATCCTCTACACGGCTCCGACGGCCGTGCGCACCTTCATGAAGTGGGGCTCCGACATCCCGTCGAAGTTCGACATGAGCTCGCTGCGGCTCCTCGGGTCGGTCGGTGAGCCGATCAACCCCGAGGCCTGGCTCTGGTACCACAAGCACATCGGCGGGGGACGTGCCCCGATCGTCGACACGTGGTGGCAGACCGAGACCGGCGCGATCATGATCAGCCCGTTGCCCGGCGTCACGACCCTCGAGCCCGGCTCGGCGCAGAAGCCGATCCCCGGCATCAGCGCCGAGATCCTCGACGACGAGGGCAAGCCGTTCACGACGCCCGAGCAGGTGGGCTACCTCGTGCTGACGAAGCCGTGGCCGTCCATGCTGCGCGGCATCTGGGGCGACCCGGAGCGCTACAAGGAGACGTACTGGTCGCGGTTCGGCGAGAAGTACTACTTCGCCGGCGACGGCGCGAAGTACGACGCCGACGGCAACATCTGGCTGCTCGGCCGCGTCGACGACGTCATGAACGTCTCGGGCCACCGCCTGTCGACGGCCGAGATCGAGTCGGCCCTCGTGTCGCACCCGAAGGTCGCCGAGGCCGCCGTGGTCGGTGCCAACGACGAGACGACGGGGCAGGCCGTGTGTGCCTTCGTCATCCTGCGCCAGGAGTTCGTCGAGGAGGCCGACGAGGTGGGCGAGGGCAAGGACCTCGTCCAGGAGCTGCGCAACCACGTGGCCAAGGAGATCGGCCCGATCGCGAAGCCGCGCTCGATCATGATCGTCAGCGAGCTGCCGAAGACCCGCTCCGGCAAGATCATGCGGCGCCTGCTGCGCGATGTGGCCGAAGGTCGCGAGGTCGGCGACGTGACGACCCTCGCCGACAGCTCGGTCATGGACCTCATCAAGACCGGCATGACGAAGGACTGACCTCCCGACCGCCTACCAGCGGTCGCCGACGGACGAGCACGTATGCCGCCCCCCTCGCCCTCGTGGCGGGGCGGGCGGACCACGTGGTGCACTCAGCCACAGCGGGATTCGTGGCAGACGTGAGTGGCACGCCGCTGGCCCCGGCCGCGGTGGCCGGGGTGTGGGGCGAGCCACCTACAGGTGCCAGCTCACGCCGGTCGTGGTGACGCTGCCAGACAGGCCCCGCTGGTGGACGACGGTGTGGTGCCGGCCGCAGAGGAGGGCGCCGTTGGACAGGTCGGTCGGTCCGCCGTGGAGCCAGTGGGTGACGTGGTGCGCCTCGCACCACATGGGCGGGACGGTGCATCCCGGATAGCTGCAGCCGCCGTCACGGACGGCCAGCGCCCGACGCTGCGCGGGGCTGAACAACCGTTGGGTGTAGCCGAGGTCGAGGAGCTCGGACCGGCCGCCGAGGACCATCGGGACGATGCCTGCCTCGCACGCGAGCCGTCGCACGGCGCCGGGCGAGAGGGCCGCATCGGTGTCGAGCAGGCCGACCCCGCGCAGGGAGTCCGTCAGCGCGTCGAGGGACATCGTGACCACGAGCGTGGTGCGCGGCGACCGGGTGACGCCTTCGGGTGCGGCGACACCGCGGCCGATGATCTCGAGGAGCGCGTCGGCTCGCCGGGTGGCCGGGGTGCGCGGATCGACCTCCCCCGCGCCCGTGCCCGAGCGCCGGCCCGAATCGCCCAACGCGCCCCCACCGCCGGCGCCGTCGAGCCCGAGATCGGGCACAAGGTCGGGGCGTGGCCGGGAGAGTCGGTCGATGGCTGCCTCGACGATCGCGGCGCCTTCGGGCTCCAGGCGCAGCTCGAAGACGGTGAACCCGGCACAGGACCGGACCTTGCGGAACGCGCGCCCGAGCCGCAGACCCGCCTCCTCGACCTCGCGCTCGGCGGGCGGCTTCAGCGTGGCGCGCGCGTGGGCGACGAGCCGGGCCAGCTCGCGTCCGGTGAGCACGTCGCAGGCTTCGACCATCGAGTCGAGGATGTCGGCGAGGTGGTCGGGATCGGCGATCCGGGCGACGTCGTCGTGGAAGCGGATGATCGCGGCCGCATGCGCGACCGGGACCTCGGCCGCAGCCACGCGCTCGGCCAGGCGAGCCCAGCGCGGCTCGTTCATCGCTGCACCGACGCGCGTCACCGCGGCCGCACCCGACCCGTCGAGCACCCCGCCGGCCACGCCGGCACCGGCCTGCACCCGAAGCCAGTCGGCACGGCTCAGCCCGTCGGCGGCCCCGAGACCGCGGGCATCGGCCTCACGGGCCAGGACCGCGGTCAGGGACTGGCTCAGCTCGCGCACGGCGTGGACGTGGCCGACGGCCTCACCGACCTGCGCCTCGGGCAGCGACCACATCGGGAAGTCCCGGGTCAGCTGCCGCAAGGTCTCGGCCATCGACGACAGCGCGTCGACCAGCCCCAGCTCGTCGACCGAGCCGGCCCCGTCGGAGCCCTCCCAAGCACCCGCACCCACGGACCGCAGCCCGGCCCGCCCGGCAGCGCCGGGCTGCTCGGGTCGCGCCGATCGCGCCTCGTGGGTGGCTGCTGTGCTCATGACTCCACGATAGAGTCGACCACTGACAATGCATGACTTCGTCAAGTTTTCAAGGAGTTCGATGCCCAGCCCCACGACGGGGACCGACCGCGCCAAGGTCCTGTCCATCCGCTTCACCGCCGAGGAGTTCGAGACCCTCACCGCGCGGGCCACCGAGATCGGAGTCGGCCCGTCGACCCTCGCCCGCACCTTCGTGCGCCAGGGACTGGACGGCGCCGACTCCAGGGCCGGCCTCGAGGCCCGCGTCGCGGCGCTCGAGAAGTGGGTGGCGGCGCACTGAACCCCCCGGCGCTCCACGATGCGGACGGCATACGCCATCTCGTTGTGAGCCGGGCCACACCCCCAGCACGGGCCCTCCCGGAATGCCCAGCCGGCCATGATAGTTGGTTGAATCGTGAAGCAACTTCGTATCGTCGTGTCCTCCACCCGTCCCGGCCGCATCGGCCCGAAGGTCGCCGAGTGGGTCGCCGCCCAGGCGCCCGCGAGCGAGTGGGAGGTCGAGCTGCTCGACCTGTCGTCGCTGCCCTTCTTCGACGAGGAGGACATGCCGCGCAACGGCAACTACGCCAAGGCGCACACGAAGGACTGGGCCTCCAAGGTCTTCGAGTCCGACGCGATCGTCGTCGTGACGCCGCAGTACAACCGCAGCTTCCCGGCGCCGATCAAGAACGCCATCGACTACCTCTTCGCCGAGTGGGACGCCAAGCCCATCGCGCTCGTCGGCTACGGCTGGAGCGGCGCGAGCGACGCCACCGCCGACCTCACGAAGGTCCTCGAGCACGTCAAGGCCGACGTCGTCGGCTCGACCGGCCTCGTCTTCACCCAGGACGTCTCCCCCGCCGGTGAGCTCGACGTCACCGACGAACGCCGCACCGAGCTCGGCGCGCTTCTCGACGCGCTGTCCGCCAAGGTCGACGAGCCCGTCGGCGCCACCGCCTGACCGCACCAGCACACCGCACCTCCGACGGGGGCCGCCCACGACGGGCGGCCCCCGTCGTCGCTCCCGATGGCGTATGCCGTCACTCCTCCGAGCTCCCCCGAGCCGCCGGGGCGTCTGCCGGAGTATCAGACGCACCGTCACGTACTCCGTCCGACAGGGACGCCATTCGGTCGATTCGCCGGAAGTGCGGCGTGTCCGGTGCTTGACTGGATGGGCGCCAGGAGGGGAAGGCGGTTGTGATGGGCACACAGCTGCGCGGGCCGGAAGCGGTCGCGCCATGACCCATTTCCTCGACGCGCTCCCGCTCGACTTCGCCGACCCGAAGGTGCAACAGCTGGAGACCGCCCTCATCCAGACGTTCCCGACGGCGGGCGACCTGCGCATGGTCCTGCGCAAGTCCGGCATCTCGGAGGCCTACGTCAACCTCCTCCAGCCGACGGCTGCCGCGTGGCAGGAGGCGCTCGACGTCGCACGCAAGCAGGACCGTCTCAGGGTCCTCGTCGGGGTGGTCATCCGCGAGCCGAACTCGGCCGCGATCCGGCCCACGCTCGAGGCGCTCCTCGCCGACACGCTGGCGGCGACGCCGAGCGTCGAGGCCCCGCCTCCCGACGAGCCGATCGCGTGGAAGAGCGACCCGACGCCCAACGGCCTCGAGCGTCAGATCGGGGCCCAGTCGACCCTGCTCGACGTGTCGTTCCTCGAGCGCGGCATCGAGATCAGCCCATCGGTCGTCAAGCTCGTCGTCACGCTGAACGACGACAAGCGTTACAACGGAACGGGATTCCGCATCTCCGACGACCTGCTCCTGACCAACCACCACGTCCTCTTCGACGAGCAAGGTCCGGCCAGGACGGTGGAGGCGTGGTACGGCTACGAGCGGTCGTTCGCCGGGGCGACCCGGGAGCCCCAGGTCATCGCGTGCGACCAGAGCACGGTCGTGGGCAGCAAGGACCACGACTGGGCCGTGGTTCGGGTCGCGAGTCCCCTTCCGGCACAAGCGCGCCCGATCACGCTCACGGGGGCACCGAAGCCCGCGGTCGCGGACCGGGTCTACATCATCCAGCACCCGGACGGGCGGGTGAAGCAGATCGGGATGGTTCACAACACCGTGGTCAAGGTCGACGACGACCGGATCGGCTACCTCACCGACACCGAGGGCGGCTCGTCCGGCTCACCGGTCTTCGACGAGCAGTGGCGCCTGGTGGGCCTGCACCACCGGTGGGAGACGGACGTCGTGGGCGGACGACGACGCGTCTACAACCAGGGGGTCCGCATGGAGCGCGTCGTCGAGGGCCTCGCGGTCGCGGGCGTCGTCCTGGAGGGGGCGGGCTGACCATGGGCTACCTCGACCACCAGTTCGACCCCGGCACCCCCGCCGGCCAGTACGTCGTGGAGCGACTCGGGTCCCGCTACTTCGAGAAGCAGCCGATCCAGGAGCTCGCACTGGCGGCCGGCGTCCAGCGCGACCAGATCTTCTGGGACCAGAAGGCGTCGCAGCTGTGGATCGACGTCCTCGAGACGGCGTGGAAGCAGCAACGGCTGCGGCTGCTCTTCATCGCCATCTCCCAGGACGCCGGGGCCGACCGGATCTTCCAGGAGCTCGCGGCCGAGCCGACCGACCACGAGGTCGTCGAGATCCCGCCGCAGTCGGGTCAGTCGCACCAACCCGCCGCCGGAGCCGCCGCTGTGGCCGGAGCCGTGGTCGCTGTCGCCGACGCCGTCGGGGCGATGTTCACCGCCGCGGTCCTCTGGGACGACGTGCCGCTCATCGACCGCACCGACCTGCGGGGCAACGTGCAGCGGATGCTCGGCCCCGGCGGCCGGCGCGCCCTGCTCGTCAACGGCCCCAGTGGGGCCGGCAAGACCTACACCCGCCAGTTCATCCGCTACGTCTCCGAGAACGCCGTGCCCCCGCACGGCACGACGACCAGGGTCAGCCCCGTCGACGCGTCCCGCCGCGCCGGCAGCCCGATCGACGTCCGCGAGCTGGCCGACACCGTCGCGCGTTTCGTCGTCGGCGAGCCCGCGCCGAACTTCGACCCGACCGCCCAGCCGCAGACCGTCGTGTGGCTCTTCAAGGACTGGCTCGTGGCGGAGGTGGCTGCCAAGGGCGACCTCCAGGACTGCTGGCTCGTCTTCGACGGGTTCGAGCGGAGGACGGCCACGGCCGCGGCGCTCCAGCTCGTCATGGAGCTGGCGCAGTCGGCCGCCGTCCGTGACCTCGGGCGGGTCCGTGTCATCGTGCTCGGCTACGACGACCCCCTCTCCGAGCCGGACCAGGCGCTCGTCGAGCCCCTCCGCCACCCGGGCGACGACGACGTCAAGTCGTTCATCCGCGCCTACGCGACGCGGGCGCAGGGCATCCCTCCCGACGCCGACGCCGTCGACGCCGTCTTCGACGAGCTGGTCAGCGACGGTGGCCCCGTCGCGACGCGCCCGCTCGTCGAGCTCGGTCCGAGTGCCTTCGCCCTCTGTCTCGACGTGTTCGGACCACTCCCGTGAGCGGGCTACCGTCCGGGCGGACTCCCGTCGTCTCGGCGGCGGACGTCCGCGCCCGCCTGGCCCAGCGCTCGTCGAAGCCCGCGTCGTCCGCGTCGTCGGAACCCGCGCCGCCGTCCTCGACGAGGGACGTCGAGCCGGCACCGACGACCCGGGCCGGCGACGCCGTGGACCCGGCTCGTCAGCGCCTGCGCGAGCGGGTCGCGCTGCTCGACTACTTCACCGTCGACTCCCTCGAAGGCCGAACGACCCGGGAGGCACCGCGGCACCACGAGATCGACGGATTCATCGGCAGCGACTGCGAGCTCGTCACCACGAGGGCAGGTGGGGGCGCATGGCGCCTCCGTCCCGAGGTGCGCGTCGAGGTCCTGAGGTCGCTCGGCCCTGACCGGGCCGTCGAGCTGACTCGCGGACGATGGGCTGTGGCGCCCGCGCCCGACGACATCACCCACCGGATGGCCGTACGCCTGATCCAGGGGGACACGACGCTCCGCGCCCTCACGCCGGCCGAGCTGACCGGCATACTCAAGGCGGCCGTGTGGCTGGAAGGGCTCGGCCTCGACCTGCCGGCGGCCGCCGACATCCAGTCGGCCCTCGACCTCGCCGACGTCCTCACCCCGCTCCGCGCCGTGTCCACACCGGACTTCGTCGGACGCGAGGAGGAGCTGGCCCGTCTCGAGGCTCACGTCATGGGTGGACCGGGAGGCCTCCCGCTCGCCCTCCACGGCCCCGGGGGCGTCGGCAAGTCGACCCTTCTCGCGACGTTCGTGCTCAACCACATCGAGGGGACCGACGGGCGCCCGCCCATGCCCTTCGCCTACCTCAGCTTCGAGCGGGCCGAGCTCGACCCGGAGTTCCCGATCGGACTCATCGCCGAGGTATGCCGTCAGCTCGCTCTCCAGTCGGCTGACCTCGCCGGACCGCTCGGTGAGCTGCGCCGCGAGATCGTCGCCGTCGTCGAGGCGGAGGCGGCGCTGCAGCGCGAGACGTCGAGCTCCAGGGGGCTCGGCACCAGGGACGCCGCGCGTCGGCACGTCGACGAGGACTCGTTCCTCATGGAGCTGAGCCAGCGGCTGCGGCGTGCGTGGGGCAGCAAGCCCGTGCTCGTCGTCCTCGACACGTTCGAGGTCGCGCAGCGGCGACGCCGCTCGACCCTGGGCCGCCTCAACCGCACGCTGGAGAGCCTGCGGCGCCAGCTGCCGTCGTTGCGGGTCGTCGTCGCGGGTCGGGCAGAGGTGACCGAGCTGCAGGTCGAGAACCGCCCCCTCGAGGGGCTCGACGACACCCAGGCGAGGCAGTTCCTGCGCCGGGCGCTGGCGGACCTCGCCGTGACCGACGCGCTCGTGGACTCCGTCGTGGAGCAGGTGTCGGGCAACCCGCTCAGCCTGCGGCTCGCCGCCGACCTGATGCGCCGCGAGGGCCCCACCGTGCTCGCCACGAAGCGGGGGCGACGGCGACTCCTCTTCGACCTCCGGGCCGAGCAGGTGCAGGGCGTGCTCTACCGCCGCATCCTCGACCACGTGGCCCGCCCGATCCGCCCCCTCGCCAACCCGGGGCTCGTCGTCCGGCAGATCACCCGTGAGGTCATCAGCGACGTCCTGGCAGTGCCGTGCGGCCTCGGCGAGCTCACGCCGGGTCGGGCAGCCGAGCTCTTCGAGATGCTGCGCCGGGAGATCTCGCTCGTCACCGAGTCGCGGCCCGGGGTGCTCGTCCACCGCGCGGACGTCCGCCAGGAGATGCTGCCGCTGCTCGACGCCGAGAGCCCCGAGCGGGTCGCCGAGATCCACCGCCGAGCCGTCGCCTTCTATGCCGCCCGGTCCGGCACCGATGACCGCATCGAAGGGCTCTACCACCGGCTCATGCTCGGCGAGGCGTCGTCGACGCTCGACGCGCACTGGGACCGTGGCGCCGGACCGTTCCTCGAGCCGACGATGAGCGAGCTGCCCCCGTCGTCGCGGGTCTACCTCGCCGGCAAGCTGCGGCTCGAGGTCGATGCCGCCGACCTCGCCGAGGCCGACTACACCGCCTGGGCGCGGCAGGCCACGAAGCAGGCCAGGTCGCTGCTCGACTCCGGTCGCCCGGCATCCGCCTGGGACCTCCTCGCCGCCGACGACCGCCAGCCGCGCCTCGTCGAGGTCAGCCGGCTGCGCATCGAGGCGCTGGCCACGCTCGGCCGCCACGAGGAGGCGATGGCCGAGGTCGACGCGGCCGTGCGCGACGCCGAGGAGCGTCCCCTGTCCCTCGACTACATCGAGCTGTGCCTCGTCGGCGGCCGTGTCGCGGAGGACGCGGGCGACCTGAAGCGGGCGAATCGGCTCTTCGTGGACGCCCGGGACAGCGCGACGGACTTCGGGGCGCGGTCCGCGGCGCTGACGGCCGGGGTCGGGGTGCTGCGGATGGTCCGGCGGCAGCGCGGGCTCAGGTCCGAGTCGGCGACCCGACGTCTCCGAGGCGAGCTCATCGCCGAGGCGGCCGGCCTCACCGAGCAGGACAAGGCGAGCCACCCCGGTCTCGTGCGCGAGCTCGCCGCCGAGCTCGGGGACGCCGTGCCGAGCCTGCTCGCCGACGCCTCCCTCCACGTCGGCGTGACCTCGGCCGGCGACGGCGCCTCGGGCCATGACGCGAGCACCCTGAACGTCATCCAGGACACCATCCGCAGGACGATCGAGAGCGACCCGACCATCGGGCCGACCGACCGGGACCTCGACGAGGACGAGACCGCTCCCGACGTCGGCGACCTGTCGTCGGCGGTGCAGGGCCACGCGCTCGCCGAGGCCGTCAAGGCGCTGCCCGACGACCTCGACCTGCGCGAGTCGGTGACGCGGTACTGGCAGGGCGAGGCCGACCGTCCGTCGTTCGACTACAACGCCGACAGCTGACCGCTGGCGGGCGACCGCATCACGCGAGAGGGGACGTCATGCCCACGAAGCCGAAGGCCGATCCGCCGGACCCGAAGCCCGAGCCGGCCAAGCCGGACCCCGCGACGGCGCCTGCGCCGGGGCCCGCGCCCGCGCCCACCCCCGCGCCCACTCCGCCGACGAGTGCCTCCGCGAGCGGTGCGAGCTGGCGCTGGCTCTTCTGGGCCGCCATCGCGATCGTGTTCGCCTACGTCGTGTTCGTCCTGCTCGCCTTCGTCCGCGCCGACGACAAGCTGCCCGAGACGGACTGGAGCCGGTCGGTCTACGTCCTGCTCGGCCTCGAGGCCCTCGCGTTCACCGCGGTCGGCTGGCTCTTCGGCCGGGAGGTGCACCGCGGTGAGGCGCGCGCCGTGCTGATCGCCGCACCGGCACCGGTGGTGGCGGCATCCGTGGCCCCGCTCACCTTCACCGGGTCCGCTTGCAAGCTCCCGGCCAGCTCGTCGGACACGTACAAGGGCCACGTCTCCGAGCTCGCCGCCACGAGCGCAGGCGGTGCCGACAACATGGTCGCGGTGATCACCGGGGTGACCGTCGACGGGATCCCTGGGCCGCAGGGAGTGCCCCGACGCACCACCAGTGGGTCGCCGCTCGACGCCCCCGATCACGGGCGGCGGCGGCGCCGACCGGAACTCCGACGTCTTCCCCTGCCCGCCTGACCACCGGCCGGGCGGCGCCGCGTGTCGCAGACCCCCTCCGAGGCACTACCGTCGGGGGGTGAGCGAGCGCAGCCCGGAGTCCGAAGCACCCGAGACCGATGCACCTGAGGGCGAGGCAGGCGCGGTGGAGCCCGAACGCGTCTCGTTCGCCGACCTCGGTCTCGACGACAAGGTGCTCAAGGCGCTGCGTGACGTCGGCTACGAGTACCCGTCGCCGATCCAGGAGGCGACGATCCCGGCCCTGCTCGAGGGCCGCCACGTCGTCGGGCTCGCCCAGACCGGCACGGGCAAGACGGCCGCGTTCGCGCTGCCGATCCTCAGCCGCCTCGACCTCAAGCAGAAGAGCCCGCAGGCACTGATCCTCGCGCCGACGCGTGAGCTCGCCCTGCAGGTGTGCGAGGCCTTCGAGCGGTATGCCGCCCACCTCAGGGGCGTGCACGTGCTGCCCGTCTACGGCGGGCAGGCCTACGGCGTCCAGCTGAGCGCGCTGCGCCGCGGCGTCCACATCGTCGTCGGCACCCCGGGCCGCATCATGGACCACCTTGAGAAGGGCACGCTCGACCTGAGCGAGCTGCGCTTCCTCGTGCTCGACGAGGCCGACGAGATGCTCAAGATGGGCTTCGCCGACGACGTCGAGACGATCCTCGCCGACACCCCGGACGACAAGCACGTCGCGCTCTTCTCGGCGACGATGCCCGCGCAGATCCGGCGCATCTCCAAGAAGTACCTCCAGGACCCCGTCGAGATCACCGTGAAGACGACGACGTCGACGGCGCCGAACATCACGCAGCGCTATCTCACGGTGAGCTACCCGCAGAAGGTCGACGCCCTGACCCGCATCCTCGAGGTCGAGAACTTCGAGGGGATGATCGTCTTCGTCCGCACGAAGAACGAGACCGAGACGCTCGCGGAGAAGCTGCGGGCCCGAGGCTTCTCGGCGATGGCGATCAACGGCGACATCGCCCAGAACCAGCGCGAGCGCACCGTCGACCAGCTGAAGTCGGGCAAGCTCGACATCCTCGTCGCCACGGACGTCGCGGCCCGCGGGCTCGACGTCGAGCGCATCAGCCACGTCGTCAACTACGACATCCCGACCGACACCGAGTCCTACGTGCACCGCATCGGCCGCACCGGCCGGGCCGGCCGCAGCGGTGACGCGATCTCGTTCGTCACGCCGCGCGAGCGCCACCTGCTCAAGGCCATCGAGAAGGCGACCCGCCAGTCGCTCGTGCCGATGACGATGCCCAGCGTCGACGACATCAACGCGACGCGCCTCACCCGCTTCGACGACGCCATCACCGAGGCCCTCTCGACCGAGAAGGTCGACTTCTTCCGCGACGTCATCGCCCACTACGTCAACGAGCACAACGTGCCCGAGGCCGACGTCGCGGCGGCCCTCGCCGTCGTGCTCCAGGGTGACGAGCCGATGCTCCTCGACCCTGAGCCGGTCCGTCCTGCACGGACGTTCGACGACCGCGGCCCGCGTGACCGTCGTGACGACCGCGGTGACCGCGGAGGCCGGCCAGGTCGCAACGACCGGGCCGAGCGCGGTGACCGGGGCGACCGGGGTCCGCGACGTGGCACGTCCGGGCCGATGGCGACGTACCGGATCGCCGTCGGGCGTCGCCACAAGGTCGAGCCGCGCCAGATCGTCGGCGCCTTGGCCAACGAGGGCGGCCTCGGCCGGCAGGACTTCGGGCACATCGACATCCGCGCCGACCACTCCCTCGTCGAGCTGCCGGCGACGCTGCCACCCGGCACGTGGGACAAGCTGCGCTCGACGCGCATCTCGGGTCAGCTCATCGAGCTGAGCGAGTCGCAGGAGCGCGGCAGCCGTCCGGCGCAGTCCAAGCCGTACCGGACGGGTCCGCGCGACTGACCCCACCGAGCGGCCTCGTCGACGTCGTGGCCTCAGGTCTCACCGTCCGGCCGTCGACAGCGGACCCCCCATCGAAGGGGGTCCCGACGGCGCACGGTGCGCTCCCCCCTGTGCAGCACACCCTGCCGTTCCGTCAGCTCGTGCCAGGCCCCGGCTCCCTGACGCCGACGAACCTGTCACGAACTCGTCCAACCCCATCCTCGTCGTGCCATTCTGAAGGCCGACGCGGCGCCCCGTCGAGTGTCGTTTCAGACACCTTGACGGCGACCGCGCTCGGCTCTTCGCAGGGCTTCGGCCGACGGCGGCGGCGACCGCCTTCGTTGGAGGAGGAGACGTGGTGCTCAGTCGACGGGTGGCAGCCGCGAGCGTGGCGCGAGACCTGGCCGTGGCCGCGGCGCGCGGTGAGCCCCTGTTCCCGTGGCTGGCCGCCGTCGTCGAGGTGCTCCGAGCCGACACCGGCGTGGGGCTCACCCGCCTCCGTCGGACCGGAGGGGGCATCGACGTGTCGGTCGATGTCGCCGGATCGGCCCCCGTCACGCCTGCGATGGGACGTCTGGCCGCTGAGGTCGCCGACCAGCACCCGGCGATCCCGGTCCTGTCGACCTCCGGCGCGGTCCGCGTCAGCGACCTCGTCACGATCCGGGACTTCTGGCACACGGACGTCTACGAGCGAATGCACGGGCACGTGGGCGGGCGATATCCGGTGGCGGTCCTGCTCCACTGCTCGGCGACCGACGTCGTCTTCCTCGGCGCGCACCGCGGCACCGTCGACTTCAGCACGGAGGACCTCCACCTGCTCGAGGTGATCCAGCGACCCGTGGCGGCGGCCCTGGCCTTCCGGGCCGCGCTCGACGAGACCATCGCGGTGCTCAGCGTCGACGGGGCGGCGCGGTCCTGCGGCTCACTCAGTCAGGACCTCGTGCCGGTCGCTGCCCTGTGCGCCGCGTACCGCCCCACCCAGCGCGAGGCAGAGGTGCTCAGTCTCGCTGCCGCCGGGTGGACCAACCTGCGCATCGCCCGGCGGCTCGGCATCACGGAGCGCACGGTGCGCAAGCACCTCAGCTCCGTCTACGAGCAGTCGGGTCGGCGCGGCAGGGCCTCCGCGGCAGCATGGTGGGCGGCCCAGCAGGACCACGGCTGAGCGATGGCGTATGCCGTCCGCTCCGGCCCGCGCGCCCCGACCTTCTCGTAGGGTCGGCCCATGGGGGACGACTGGACCGCACCACTGCCGGTGCGGCGCGTGCGACGGTCGACCGACGCCACGCTCACCGCCAACCAGTGGCCGGCGACCCTCGCCCCGGTCGCGCACGTCCTCGGCCAAGGTCTCGACCTCGCACAGGCGACGATCGTCGTCGGGGAGAACGGCACCGGGAAGTCAACGTTCGTCGAGGCGGTCGCGGTGGCGTACGGTCTCGCCCCCGAGGGCGGCTCGACGGGCGCCCTGCATGCCACGCGTCCGACAGAGTCGTCTCTGTCACAGTCGATCTCGCTGGAGCGGGGCGCGGGAGCGTCGCGGTGGGGCTACTTCCTGCGCGCCGAGACGATGCACGGCCTGTTCACCTACCTCGAGGACAACCCGTCGCGTCGCCCAGAGCCGCGCTTCCACGAACTGAGTCACGGCGAGTCCTTCCTCGCGATGCTCAACTCCGACCGCTTCACCGGTGAGGGCTTCTTCGTCATGGACGAGCCCGAGGCCGGACTGTCCTTCCACGCGCAGCTCGCCCTGCTCGGGGCCCTCATCCAGCTCGTGGCCATACCCGGCGTGCAGGTGCTCATCGCGACCCACTCGCCGGTCGTGGCGAGCCTGCCCGGTGCGCTGATCCTCGAGTTCGACGAGGACGGCATCCACGAGCGGGCCTGGGACGACCTCGACGTAGTCGACCACCACCGCCGCTTCCTCGAAGCGCCGGAGCGCTACCTTCGCCATCTCCGCTACTGAGGGGGACGCGAACGATCGGTGCGCGGGGCCGATGTTGCAGAGGTCTGATGGCGTTCCGCTTCGGTGAGTCCGGGATTCGCGCAGAATGGTCGCCATGGAGCCGAGTCGATAGGTGGTCACGTCCTCGAGAGGCCGCCCAGGTGCCCAACGAGCTGGGTTACCCAAGGCAGTCGAGAAGCCGGTCATCGCCATGCTCTGGTTGGCCGGCGCGTATCTGGTGTACGTGACCGTGTCCTACTACGTGGCTCGCGGCAGACTCGGCGGTGACGCCCATGCCTATTGGCTCACAGGCCAGTCGTGGTACGTCCCGTATGAGATCGCGCCGAATCGCAATGACGCGTTCCTCTACTCGCCCGTCTTCGCCCAAGTCGTCCACCCCCTGACCTTGCTTCCGTGGCCGAGCTTCCTCACGGTGTGGATGGCCGCCGAGACCGCCGCCTTCGTCTGGCTTCTGCGTCCCTTGGGCTGGAAGTGGGCGCTGCCTCTCGTTCTGTGGTGCGCACCCGAGATCGTCATCGGCAACGTGCTGGGCTTCCTCGGAGTGGCCCTGGTCGTGAGCTTCACACAACCATGGCTGTGGTCCGCCATGTTCCTGACGAAGCCTGTCTTCGGCGTAGGAACACTCTGGTTCGCAGCACGACGGGAGTGGCACCGGTTCGCTGTGGCCATCGGATCCACCGGTCTGGTGGTCGGCGTATCGGCACTGCTGGACCCGGAGGCCTGGGTGGAGTGGATCAGGTTCCTTGCCATGAACGCTGGAGGCAGCGCGACGGCTCTTGTCGTCCGGACGGCACTCGCTGTCGCGATCGTGCTCCTGGCGGCTCGAAAGGGGCAGCGTTGGCCGATGCCCGTGGCTCTTCTGGTGGCAACACCGGTGTTCGTAGGTGCCCCATCCCTGACGATTTTGGCGGCGGTACCTCGACTCCTCTCGCCACCTCGAGAACGGCTGGACGATGCGGCCAGGCCCGATGACGCCGTTGCAGCGCGTCCCATGAGGGCGGAGGTCCCAGGAGGCGAGCCGTAGGCGGCCGTAGGCGCGCCACGCCTGCCGCCCACCTGCAGGCCCCGCTAGTGCGTCAGTTCGAGCACGAGATAGCCACCGCTCTGCTCCACCATCGTCCACTGCCCGGCGGCCCGCATCGCGGCCACGACGGGAGCATCTGCCGGCAACGCGGCATACGTGCAGCCGACCTGCACGGCGTAGTCCTGCCAGCCGGGCTCCCCGGCGACGAAGACGAGATAGGCCCTGATGCGCTCGACGGTGTAGAGCTCGACCCGCGTGTCCATGGTGGGACGCAGGCCGGGATGCCGGAGCATGAGCCACCCGCCGTCCGTCTGGTCGTTGCAGACGACCGTGCCGGCCGGGAGCCGGTCGAGTGCGGCGTCCAGCCCATTCGGTCCGATCCCCGGCGAGGCCGCGGCCGCGGGAGCGACGAGGCCCGCCAGCACGAGGCTCGCGACTCCCGAGACCAGCACCGCGACCCGCTCACGGCGCGGGACGTCGGGGACCGCCTGTCGGGTCACCCGCTGGATCGCCATGGCTGCCAAGGGCGCCAGGACAACTGCGGCCAGCCCTGTGGTGCGCGACCACGTCACGGCGAGCAGCAGGGCGACGACGGTGAGGAGCGCGATCGTCCACTCCTCGCTGCGCCGCACGACCTGGTCGACGACCACCACGACCACGAGCAGCAGCGCGGCGGCGAGGCCCGGGTCAGTCAGGTGTGGTGGCTGCCACTCGCTGATCATCCCGGTCACACCACCCACCTGGAACGGCGAGGTGAAGAGTCGCGGCCCCACGGGCGTCAGAGCCGCGACGCCGACCGAGAGCGCCGGCACCACGGCGAGCCGCGCCGCCTCGCCGAGCGAAAGGCGTCGCTCGAGGAACATCCCGAGCACGACAACTCCACCGAGGACGGGGCCGATGAACCACATGCCGTGGCTGCACGCCCAGAGCCACGTGAGCGGCACGAGCCACCACCGGGCACGTCCGTCCTCGCGGGTCAGGATCCACGTGCTCGTCGTGGCCGCGGCCAGAGCGAACGTGACGAGCTGGGGTCGGGGCGAGAGGCTCCCGCTCAGGGCGACGAAGGTCACCGCCAGAACGACGGCCGAGACGAGGGCTGACGAACGACGCCCGCACGCGGCGTACACAGCGACGCCGACGAGCAACGAGCCGAGGCAGAGCAGCCACGCCACACCAGGGAGGCCGTATGCCGCGTGCACCCAGTGCATGAGCACCTCCGGCACCCACTGGTTGAGGATCCACACCTTGTCGGCCGCAGCTCCGAAGGGGTCGTCGAGGACGAACTGCCCTGTCTGCACGAGGTGCTCGCCCGCAACGACGTGCCAGTACGCGTCAGGGTCCTTGACCGGCCCGAGAGGCTTGAGGGCGAAGAGAGCCAGGACCAGGGACGGCAGGACCCATCCGAGCCGTCCCGACGGCGAGCTCGACCCGAGGTGTTGGGCCGCACCCGCCTTCGAGTCCGTGACGACGGCCACGGTGTCGATCAGCCGCCGCTGAAGGCCTGCATCATGCGGATGCCGCCCGGGCCGATGATGACGATGAAGAGCGCCGGCAGGATGCAGAACATCAGCGGGAAGAGGATCTTGATGGTGACCTTCTGGGCCTTCTCCTCAGCCTTCTGGCGACGGACGAGGCGCATGTTGACGGTCTGCTCGCGCAGGACCCCCGCGATGGGCAGACCGAGACGGTCGGCCTGGACCAGGGCGGTGATGAAGTTCTTCACCTCGGGCAGCGTGACGCGGTCGCCCATGGAGCTGAAGGCCTCGCCGCGCGACTTGCCGATCTGGATCTCGGACAGGACGCGGGCGAACTCTCCGGAGATGGGGCCCTTGACGTTGCGGGCCACCTGGAGCAGCGCCGAGTCGAAGCCCTGACCGGCCTCGACGCACACGCTGAGCATGTCGAGAGCGTCGGCCAGGCTCTTGCTCGTCTCCTCCTGCCTGCGCAGGGCGACATTCTTCATGAGCAGGTCGGGGAGGAAGAAGAGAGCGGCACCGCCGATCACGGCGAAAAGGAGGGCATTGGGCAGCTGGAACTTGCCGTAGAAGGCCCCGAGGACGATACCGATCAGGAGGGCGGCGCCCTTGAGGCCGAGGATGCGCTCTACGGTCCAGCCCGCGGGGTTGCCGGCCTGGTCGAGAAGCTTCGTGTAACGGTCGTCAGCACCTCCGGGCGACAGCGCTCGGGCCAGGCCCTTCGTGCGCTCGAGGATGGGTGCCACCAGCCGGTCCTTGGCCGCCAGGTCGGTCGTGACGACCTCACGACGGTCGACCGAGGCGTCGATGAGCATGAGGGACTTGGCCACGCCACGGGGTTCTCCGCCACTGAAGCTGAGGCTCAGCACGGCCACGAGGACTCCGATGGCCATGAGGCCTGCGGCGACGTAGACGGGGTTCAGGTTCACATCACACCTCGATCTTCACGACTTGCCGCATCCAGACGATGCCGACACCGAGCGAGATGAGTCCACCCACACACATGAACATGCCCACCGTCGTCGTCCACAGCAGACTGACGTACTCGTAGTTGACCTTCGTCATGTAGATGAAGATGAAGATCGGCAGCGCCACGAGGATGTAGGCCGAGAGCCGTCCCTCGGCGGAGAGGGCCGCGACCTGCCGGTGCAGCGACTCGCGCTCGCGGAGCGTGCCGGCCGTGGTCCGGAGCGTGTCGGCGAGGTTGCCACCCACTTCGCGCTGGATGCGGATCGCCATGACGGTCCAGTGCATCGACGTGCTTTCCATGCGGTCCGCCACTCGCTCGAGGGCATCCGAGATGTCGGTACCGATGCGCGTCTCTGCCAAGGCTCGGCTGAACTCCTTGCCAGCAGGTTCGGCGGCATCCCGGGCCACGGCGTCGAGGGCCTGGGGCAGTCCGAAACCACTGCGGAGGCTCGTCGAGATGAGGAGCAGGATCTGGGGCAGCTGTGCCTCGAACTTGCGGGCCCGGCGTGAGGCCGCGTAGCGCAGGCCCACGGGCATGATGATGACGCCCAGGACGACGCCGAAGATGAGCCCGACGAGCTTGGCCTGCCCACCGAGGACCAGGCCGACTGCCGCGCCCACGATGACCGCAACCAGGCGGAGAATGAGCCACTCCCCCGCCCGGAAGGGCAGGTCGGCTCGCTCGATGAGGGCCATCGTCTTGCTCGTCGCCTTGCGGTCCTTCATGACGCGGTCGCCCATGTCGAGCAGCTGCGCGGTGATGGTGCTCTGCGCCGCCTTCATCTCCTGGCGGGAGAGCGTCACGGCGTCCCCGACGACGTAGGAGTCGATCGAGGCGACGCGGCGCTCGCGCTTGGTCTGGAGCGTCGGCATGAGCGACGTCGAGAGCACGACGAAGAGGGCCAGTGCGAGCAGTCCGCCGGCGATGAGAGGCGTGCGGTCCGTGATGGGCACCGGGCCCAGGCTGACGCCCGCGGCCTGGGGCTCCAGCGCCGCGACCGGTGCCGGCGTCGACCCACCCGCGGGCTTCGCTGCTGTAGCCGGCGCCGTGAAGGTCACGTCCCGGGCAAAACCGAACGGGGTGCTGCCGGCGACACCGGAGATCTCGTACCGGTGGGGACCGTTGAGCGGCTTGGGGATCGCAGAGGAGAACTGGACCTGACGGTCAAGCGCCTGCGCCGACGCTGCGAATGCCGCGCTGACACCGGCAGTGTTGTCTGCCGCGACGACGGTCCCACCGTTGGTGTCGGCAAACGCCTGAAGTGCCTTCGTCGCCTCGGGGTCGTTCGTGTTGAAACGCACGACGTCGACGCGGATGCCGCCGGCCTTGAGCTTCGCGACGGCGTTGGTCAGGGCGAGAGCCTTGTTGTCGGCCACGGTGTCGGCACCGTCGCTGAGGAGCACGATGCTGCGATCGCCCGTCCCGCTCAGCGCGGCAGCGGCGCTCTGCATGGCGGCATACAGGCTCGTGTCACCGCGCGAGTCGAGGCCGTCGATGACGCGCTGGGCTGCGGCGCGGTCGACGGTCGGCGCGAGGTCGACGCCCGCGGTGTTGGCGAAGGAGGCGACGCCGACCTTCACGTCAGCCGGTACCGTCTTGAGGTACGTCGCGGACGCCTTGCGGACCGTCGACATGCCTTGGGCGCCCATCGAGCCGCTCGTGTCGATGACGAGCATCGCGCGGCGGTCCAGCTTGGCGGCCTGCTTGACGGTCGCGGGGAACGGCTCGTCGTCGACCTTGAGCTTGAGCGTCTTGGGGTCGAGCTGCACGTCCTCCTTGCTGCGCAGCGTGATGACGCCGGTGACGGTCGAGTCCGAACCGGACGAGGTCGCCTTGACGTTGCTGAGGCCGACCGAGACGTCGTCGGCCCTGGCTGCGCCAGCAGGCAGGACGACGAGGCCGAAGGCGACGGCGGCGAGGCCGGTGAGGAGACGCCGAGCGGAAGAGCTCACAGTGCCGCCCGCGAGAAGAGGTTGACGGGCAGCTCGACCCCCACGTCGGCGAGGTCGGAGGTGAACTTCGGGCGGATGCCGGTCGGCATGAGACCCCCGAGGAACCGGCCGTTCTCGTCACGACCGGCGCCGTAGTTGAAGGTGAAGATGTCCTGGAGGGTGATGACGTCGGACTCCATGCCCACGACCTCGGAGATCGCGACGATCCGGCGCGTGCCGTCCTTGAGGCGAGACTGCTGCACGATGAGGTCGACGGCACCCGCCACCTGCTCGCGGATGGCGCGCACGGGGAGGTCGACGCCGGCCATGAGGACCATCGTCTCGAGACGAGCGAGGCTGTCTCGGGGCGTGTTGGCGTGGACCGTGGTGATCGAGCCGTCGTGACCGGTGTTCATGGCCTGGAGCATGTCGAGCGCTGCGCCGTCACGGATCTCACCGACGATGATGCGGTCGGGACGCATACGCAGGGTGTTCTTGACGAGCTCGCGGATGGAGACGAGTCCTCGGCCTTCGATGTTGGCTGGGCGCGCCTCGAGGCGCAGCACGTGCTGCTGCTGGAGCTGCAGCTCGGCAGCGTCCTCGATGGTGACGATGCGCTCGTCGTGCGGCAGGAAGGAGCTGATGACGTTGAGCGTCGTCGTCTTGCCCGATCCGGTGCCGCCGCTGATGATGATGTTGCGGCGGCCCTTGACGCAGGCGCTGAGGAAGTCGCGGACGTTCTCGGTGAACGTGCCGAACGAGATGAGGTCGCGGTCCGTGAACGGGTCGGCCGAGAACTTTCGGATCGTCAGCATCGACCCGTCGAGAGCGATCGGCGGCACGACGGCGTTGACGCGCGACCCATCAGGCAGACGGGCATCGACCATGGGACTCGACTCGTCGACACGACGACCGACGCGACCGACGATCTTGTCGATGGTCCGGCGCAGGTGAGCCTCGTCCGAGAAGCGCGCGTCCACGGGGAAGATCTTGCCGGCGCGCTCGATGTAGATGTCCTCCGCGCCGTTGACCATGATCTCGGAGACCTCTGCATCCCGCAGGTAGGGCTCCAGAGGACCGTGGCCGAGAATGTCGTCGGAGACGTCCTGGGCGATACGGGTGCGGTCGGAGTGCGAGAGCGGCGTCTGCTCGGAGTCGATGACCTCCTGCAGCGTGGTGCGCACCTGTGACGCGAGTTCGTTCTCGCTGAGGTTGGGGTCGTAGAGGCGCGGGCCGAGCGAGGCGACGAGGGCCTGGTGGACGCGCTCCTTGACGCCGGCAAAGGGGTCGACTCCCCGGCGGCGCACGGGCGCAGCGCCGTTCGTGATGCGGACCTGGCCGTTGGTGCTCGGCGCGGGCTCGTTGATCTGCGTCGACTGGCGGGCTCGTTCGAGGCGGTCGGCGAGGTTGCTCATCTCTTGCTCCCGAAGAGTCCGAAGCTGCGCTTGGCGCCGTTCTGCAGGTCCTCGCCGAACCGGCGGCGGATCTCCTGGTCGGCCAGGTCGCGGATCGCCAGTGACACGGGGTTGCGCGGGTCGTCGAGGACGAGCGCCACACCGCGGTTCACGGAGGCCGGGACCGTGAGGCTGTTCGGCACGTTCGCCGAGATGGGCGCCTTGAGCGCGGCCTCGACGTCGTCGGCCTTGAGCCCGACCTTCGCGTCGGACCGGTTGAGCACGATGGTCCGCGCCTCCCTCGAGGCGCCGAGCGTGTCGAGGGTGTTGATCGCGATGCGGAGGTTCTTGACGGCCGGGATGTCGAGCGTCGCGATGAGCACCGTGAGGTCACTGACGTCGAAGGCCGCGAGCACGTGCTCGGTGAAGGACGGCGGCGTGTCGACGAGGACGTAGTCGTACTGTCCCCGGGCGACCCGGAGCAGCTCGATGACGACGTGCGACGGGACGCGATCGGCGTCAGCCGGGTCGGGCGGGGCTGCGATGACGTCGAGCCCGCTTTCCTCGTGGCGGGTGACGACGGACTGCACACCCTGGTCGTCGAGGTGGCCGCTCATGGCGACCACGTCTCGCACCGACCCGTGCGGCTGGAGCTGGAGGCTGATCGCGACGTCGCCGAACATGAGGTCGAGGTCGACGAGGAGCGTCTTGGCTCCGATCGAGGCGAGGTAGACGGCGAGGTTGGTCGACATCGTCGTCTTGCCCACCCCGCCCTTGGCGCTGAAGACCGTGATGATCTTGCCGTCACGCCCGCCGACCGTGGTGCCGTGACCGCTCAGCTGCTGCGTCAGTGCGACGGACCGGCGGACGGCGTCGGCGAGCGCCGTCTGGTCGTCGGCCTGGACGACTTCGCGGACGCCGCTGCGCAGCGCCTGCGCGAGCGCGGTCACGTCGAGGCGGTGACGCAGCAGGATGACGCCGAGCTCGGGCCGGTCGATGCGCTCGCGCTCGGCCAGCTCGCACGCAGAGTCGAGATCGATGTCGGGCCCGATGACGACGAGCGACTGGCTCCGGTCCTCTTCGAGCGCCCGGCTGACCCGCGGCGCCGAGTTGAGGTGCAGGGCGTCGCCCCCGAGGGCGAAGCGGTAGGTGTCGGCCGCGCCCGGGTCGTAGTCCCAGAGGATCGTCATTGTCCCGACACCGCATCCCGCAGCTGGAGGTCGGTGACCTCGAGGGAGGGGTCGATCTTCACGTCCGAGCCGCGGAGGGCTCCATAGAGCTGGCGGTTGTTGATGCCGTGGATCAGCACTGGAGCGTCGGTCGGCTTGATCGCGACCGTGACGAGGTAGTTCCCGCTGGCGCCTGCCGCCGTGGCCGGCTGCTCGTCGGTGGCGGGCTGGGCGGCCTGTCCGGCGAGGGGCGCGTCACCCATGCCGATGACCAGGACGTCCGGGAGCAACAGGCTCGTGCCGTGGATGTCGTTCTCGTTGAGGATCTTCGCCTCTGGCGTGTTCCGAAGGTCCTTGATCTTGTAGGACTGGTACAGGGCGATGTGCGACCCCGGCGTCACGAACTTCCCGACCCGGGCCGGGTCCGTGAGTGACAGCGAGACGGCCATCATCCCGGTCGGGACCTCGATGGCCTTGGTGCCAGCCGGCGTCGTGCCGAAGCGAGCAGCCAGCAGGTACTCTCCGGCCGGGATGTCGGTCGTGGCCAGGAGCGCGTTGTTGTCCGCGTTGATCTCCTGAAGCGCGCCTGCCGGGACGGCCTTGGCGCTCACCGACGTCTGCGTGATGAGACCAGTCCGCTGGGCATCCTTGAGAGTTGTTCCCGCCGGAACCGGTTGCTGGGACACCCAGACCGTTGCGGGAGAGGCTTCGGCGATGGCTCGCGCGTCGGCGTTGCGGGCGTACATGATGACGAGCGCGCCGCCTCCGACGGCGAGTGCCAGCGCCACGACGATGGCAAGAATGCGACGGTTCATGCTGAGATCCCCCCAGAGAAGATGTTCATGGTGTTGCTGCTGCGTCAGCCGGCAGGCTTCACGATGGTGATGCCGTAGTTCGGGTTGGTCGGCGTGGACGGGACGAAATCCCCGGACGGGATGAGGTCCCTGAGGAACCAGCCGGAAAGGCACCGCTGGGAGTTGCTCGAGCCGCAGAGCACATTCGGGGGCCGGACGCTGACCTGGCTGCCCTTCGTGAGGCGCCACCCGCTGAGGTAGAACGCCGCGAAACCCGAGATGTGGTAGTAGGTGTTGTTGCCCGACCCTGCGCTGCAGTTGTCGGTGGATATGGGCTCACGGCCCAGATTCGTGCGCGCCATGCAGTCGAAGACCGGGACGTAGATGACAGTGCCTCGTAGTGGGTTGAACACGGATACGTCACAACCGTCGGCACCGGTGTCTCCGTGGATCCACGCGGTGTCTGTGATGACGCCCGTGCACGAGCCGACGAGGCCGTCGAGCCAGGCGAATCCACCGGGAGCGGTGCCACCGGGGCTTGAGGTGTCGCAGGTGGTGTCGTTGCCCTTGGAGTAGACGGCGTTCTCGCTGGTCGGCCAGTCCGGTCGGGCGTCGGTGTTGGAGTAGCCGGGCCACGCTCCGGACGGGCCCGGTGGATAGTTGGTTGCGCCGGGGTAGCCGACCTGGGTCGCCCAGTCGCATTCCGACATCGCCAGTGGCAGAACTGTGAGAGAAGCCGGACCGCCCGGGCCCCAGGCAGCCCGAGCACATGCAGTGTCCTTGGTTCCGCCGGTGACCGCCTGCGAGAAGATGCTGGGCAGGAGAGTGTTGTCAGACGCAGTCGACTTCGTCTGGACGTAGGTCTCGACGTAGCCCAGGTCCTTGCCGGCTCCAGAGACGTAGTAGGCGCTCAACGGAGGACACAGACCGAGATTGTTGAGTGCAGCGGTCTTTTGGGCCGCGGTGGCCGACGACGAGGCGCAGACCGGCATGCCGGCGTAGGTGACCCCCGTCGGAGGCCTGGCGCACTGGCCGTTGGTTCCGATCGCGGTGTTCAGCTGCGAGGCGTTGTCGATCGCGTTGGCACTGGCGAGCGTGTTCAACGCGGTGACGCTCGTGGTCGCGTTGCACGTGGTGGCGTCGTTGGCGCACATCTGGGCCAGTGCCATCGACGTGGAATCCGACCCGTTCTGGACCTGTCGTCGCTCGAACATGATGTTGCCGATGTCCACGCTGAGGGCCATGGCGGGCATGGCGACGAACGTGATGACCAGCGCTGCGACCACGGCCGTGGCGCCCCGGTCCCGGCGCATGCCACGCATCGTGCTCAGCCGCCGCATTTCATCACCGCCGTCGACGAGAGGACGTTGCCGGCACCCCAGGTGCCACCGACGATCCGGATCGCCGGTCCCATGACCAGCCACTGGAAACTCGCCTGCACCGTGACGGACGCGTTGGTGGTGCCGCAGGTCACCATGCCCGGGAAGCTGAGGTCTGCGACGGGGATGCCCCCGATCCCCGCCTTCGCCCGGTCCTGGATCTCGGTCGTCGTCAGCGTGCCGACCGCAGCGGCCCGCGCGCCTTCACGCGCCGAGTTGGCCAGCTGGATCTGATAGAAGTACGCGCGGCCGAAGTCGACGATCGCCGCGATGAGCAAGAACAGCACGGGGAGGACGATCGCGAACTCCACAGCTGATGCGCCGCGCTCAGTTCTGGCCATGCCAGACCGCCCTCCCCAATGTTGTTCGGTTGCGTCCCTTGCCCCCCGGCACGGACGTTGAGCTGAAGAATCAGACCTGGCTGGCGACGTTGTTGAACGTCGTGGACAGGTTGTTGCCGAGCAGCGACACTGCGGCGATGATCACGACAGCGATCAGGGCGACCATCAGGCCGTACTCGACGGCGGTCGCGCCACGCTCCGAGGACAGTCGGCTCTGGATCCTGGCAGCAAGCTTGGTCATTCTGGTTTCCTCCCTGGTGTGTTTCATGTGGTGTGACAACGTCCGAAGACGGTTGTGCTCGTGCGACCCCCGCCCACGAGCGTGTCACGGGTGCGAGGCCGTACCCCCGGCCTCGCACCCGTGGTGATTGCTCAGACCTTGCCGGCGACGTTGTTGAACGTCGTGGACAGGTTGTTGCCGAGCAGGGACACGGCGGCGATGATCACAACAGCGATCAGGGCGACCATCAGGCCGTACTCGACGGCGGTCGCGCCGCGCTCCTGGTTGAGCAGCGTCTGGACCTTGGCAGCAATCTTGGTCATGATGAAGGGTTCCTCCCAGTGATGCAGGGCCACCCGATGTGCCCCCCGCTGATCGGAAGAGTAGGCGGGCGCCGACAGCGTGTCTTGAAAATGCTTGAAACTTTGCAACACCATCCCAATCTGCGCCTTTCGGACACGCGCAGATGGCACCGTTGGAGCACTGCGTCGCGCACACTTGGGGCTCTTCACCATGTTTCGTCGGCACGTCCAGACGGACCACGACAACCAGGAATGAGGCGCGGATGGTTGCCGCCGGCAGGCTCATCGCAGCCAAGGACGGCCTTCGACGACCGCACGGCGCCGGTGCAGTGATCAGCTGGATGGTCGTCGTCGCTGCCCTCTACGTTCGCTGGAACGCTTCTGCCACATGGAATTTCGTCGATCTCACTGACTTCTACTACGGCGGGGTGTCTGTTCTCGATGGTGTCGACGTCTACGCGTCAAGACCTGGCGTCCTCGCCTTCAACTACCCCCCATTCGCCGCCGCCGCCTTCGTTCCCCTCGGCCTCCTGGGACTGCCGGCGGCGAAGGTGGTCTTCACCGCGGCGACCCTCATCGTCTACGTCGTCAGCCTGGTCGCCATCCGGAGAGCACTCCAGGCCCGCTGGGCCACGACGGCCCTGCTGGGCGCCGCGGGCCTGGCACTCGAGCCCGTCGTCCGCACTCTGGTCCTCGGCCAGATCGGCGTCATCCTCATGGGGCTCGTCCTGGCGGATCTCTTCCTCATGCCGGCCCGGTTCCGGGGTGTCCTGATCGGGCTGGCGGCGGGGATCAAGCTCACGCCGGCGATCTTCGTCCTCTACTTCGTCCTTCGCCGCGACTGGCGTGGCGCGAGCCTCACGACCGCCACCGGCGCGGCAACCGTGGCCGTGGGCTGGCTTGCAGCATCAGGCTCCTCGCAACGGTACTGGTTGGGAGGCTTCGACAAGTTCGATCGTTTCGGCGACCTGGCCTTCTCACCGGTGAACCAGTCGGTGAGGTCGCTGGTGTCGCGTATCGCACCGAACTCACCTGACGTCGTGCTGTGGGGCGCCATCGCCGCCGCGGCCGCCCTCGCCCTGTCGACTGCGATCCTCCAAGCGCGGCGTGGCAGCCGGGCGGGCGTCGCGCTCGCCCTGGCGGGTGCAACGCTGTTGCTCTCACCCATATCGTGGACGCATCACTGGGTGTGGGTCGTGCCGATGCTCGTCGTCCTCGTCCATCGACGACACATCGTCTCTGCGGTCGCCATCGCGCTCGTGTTCTACGTCGCTCCGATGTGGACTGTTCCGGACAGTGGACCGTTGACCACCACGCAGATGCTCCTGGCCTACGCCTACCTCTGGGTTGCCGTCATCCTGATGGTCGCGTCGATCGCCACGGTTCTGGCAGAGCGCCGACGGCTGGCCACGACACAGGTCCGTCTGTCGTGATGAGATCCATGGAGCGTGGAAACGTCGTGAGCGCAGGCAGATCCACTCCGATTCCCATCCTCGCGGTCGTCGGCCTCGGCCTCGTGGCGTGTGTCGTCGCCCGGGTCTGCGTCATCGGCTCCGATGCACTGTGGCTGTCCGCCTTGGGTGACACGATCCGCGCCGGTCATGAGATCCCTACGGGCGTACCGTTCGCTGCGGCGCCCTCCGAGCAGTGGGTCAACACGACGGTTCTCGGCCAGATTCTCTTCTCGCTGCTTCACCTCGGCGGCAGCGTCGGCATCGTCGCGGCTCAGGTCGCGACCGCCACCTGCAGCCTCTGGCTGCTCGTCGGAGCCGCGCGTCGGCGGGGTGCGTCGGGGATGGGGCTTGCGATCATGCTGGGTCTCGTCCTCATCGGCGGGGCCGCGCCTTTGCTCATCGCGCGCGCGCAGCTGCTGTCGTTGGTGCCCTACGCCGCCCTCCTGGTCCTGGTTCGGCGAGAGCACGAGCGTCCCTCGAGGATGATCTGGGCGGCCGTGCCGCTCGTCGCACTGTGGGGCAACCTGCACGGTGCCGTCCTGGTGGGCGTCGCGGTGCTCGGGTGCTACCTGCTGTTCTCACGTCTGCCGCTCGAACCCTGGACGGCGGTCGCAGTGGGGCTGGCCTCAGCTGCTGCCACCTGCCTCAACCCCGGCCTCCTCCGCGCTCCGCGCTACTACCTGGGGGTCTTCAGCGGAGCTGCGACCAGTGACGACTCGGGGATGTGGAGTCGGCCCACCATCTCGAACCCCTTGGATGTGTTGCTCATCGCCGCCTCGGTCGTGT
The DNA here is from genome assembly GCF_024519435.1 of Terrabacter sp. Ter38. GTDB lineage: Bacteria > Actinomycetota > Actinomycetes > Actinomycetales > Dermatophilaceae > Terrabacter. Next base: position 88,145 of record NZ_JALJRZ010000010.1, on the reverse strand, counting down.
TGGCGTACATCGCATTTCGTCATCGTCGGCCCCTGTGGGAATATGCCGCGACGCTGGGTCTTGCTGGAGCAAGCGCACTCGCGGGCAGGCACGGGATCTGGCTGGTCCTGTTCCTGGCCGTCCCTGCGGCTGTGGGGCTGGCGAGTCCGTCCCGTCGCGTCCTGCCGCCGCCCGGCCGGTCCCGCGTGCTCCCGGCAGCCACGGCAGCTGCGTGCATCCTCGTGGTCGCGGGTCTGTTGACGATGAGGGCTCCGGTCTTCCATCTGAACGACATGACGGCGGCGCAGCTCGTCCAGGCCACGCGCGGCGAGGTGGTCCTCGTCGCGGAGCCGCTGGCCGAGTCGATGGCTGCAGCAGGCGCCACGGTCTGGGTGAGCAATCCTCTCGACGCGTTCGATCACGCCGACCAGGCGGCTTACCTCGCATTCATGGATGGAGATGCGACGGCAGGCGCGCGCGCTTTCAGGCAGGCCGACGTCGTCGTGGCTGTAGCGGATTCACCTCCGGCGCGGGCGGCACGTGCCAGCGGCTACACCGTGCGGGAGGCACTGGGCCCCTACGTGCTTCTGCGTCGCGGTTGACGTCTGTCAACCAGTTCGCTGAGCCGGACTCGACGTCTGCGAAGAGCCGTGCGGGGGAATGTCTCGATGACCCCGCGACCGTGCGAGGGTGGACGGCCCGTGCCGTTGGAGCGACGGGGGCACGACGTCCGGCGCCAGACCCGCATCGCTGGACACGCGCCCTCGGTCGGATCCCCTGAGCCGGCGTTCAAGAGGTTGCTCGAAGGTCGCATGGAGCAGGTATGAGACGCCGACGACTGTCAGGAGGACGAGGACGCAAGCCAGCACGGAAGCAACGTGCGTCGAAGGAGCGAGCAGCGGGAGGGTCAACGCGATGACCACCGGATGTGCCATGTAGATGCAGAACGACCACTGACCGAGGCCCACCATCGTTCGCCCTCGAAGCGGTGACGACGCGCCAGACAGGTCCATCTGGGCACACGCGAGGATGAGACACGTGAAGCTCGGAACCATCAGCAAAGTGAGTGCCCAGCGGTCCTCGAGGCGATAGCCGATGCCGAGAGGAAGCACCAGGATCCCCACGTACGAGAGAAGCACTGAGAGTGCGGCCCATCGACCGCGGAGTCTCGGGACCCGCCCCCGCAGCACGGCAATTGCAGCGAGTGACCCGCAGACGAACTCGACGATTCGAAAGACCGGCAGGTGGAAGAGCCACAGCCCCCAGTCGGACCTGAGGGCCTGCAAGGCCACACCGACCGCCAGTGCGAACATCACGAGTACCGACGAAAGCGCAAGCGGACGACGCACCCGCCAGAGCCAGGGGATGAGCAGTGGGAAGACGGCGTAGAAGAAGAACTCGCACGACAAGGACCACGACACGCCCGTGAATGACCGGGCGACTGCATCGTCAGGCGACCAGGACTGCAGAAGCAGTGCGTTGGCAGGAAGCGCGGACCAGAGCGGGGCCGGACTGAAGGGCAGGACTGCCACGACGATGAAGAGCAGGTGCAGCGGATACACCCGGGCCAGCCGTCGACGGTAGAACCGGGTAGCCCCCGAGCCCAGGTCCCACGAGTACGTGAGGACGAATCCGCTCAGCACGAAGAAGAAGCTCACGCCCACGAAGCCGGCCCCCATGAGCCGTCCCAACAGTGGCAGGCTCGGCACGTACACCGCCAGGTGAAACATGACGACGAGCAGTGCCGCGACGAAGCGAAGGCTTGTCAACGAGCGCAGATGCGAAGCACCGTGATCGGTGTGCATGACCCCCCCAACCGATTCGTCGCCAGCACCAGGTCCAGCGTGTCGCCTCCGCGCCGACTCTAGGGGTGAAGCGTGCCCGGTTCGGGCAAATCGCGGAAGGATCCGCGACTCTCTCGGGCCTCGTTGAAGACTGCCGCCGCGCCGAAGAAGCTGATCGGTGCGGTGACCAGGACTGTGAGCCCGGACAGTCCGTCTGGTAGCCCCGCGCGGTGCAGCACCGTGAGGACGGCCAGACCGCACCCGTATGCCAGCACGTTGACGACGCAGACACCCGCGGCACGCCCCGGAGTGAGACGAGTCCGGAAGACGAAGCGGCTGGCGGTGACCACCGAGAGGATCAGGCCCGCGGCATAACCCAGGGTGTATGCAACCGCCACCGGCAGGAGGTACGACGAGAGAAGCTGGTGACGGCAGCCGTGAGCATCGTGTTGCCGCCGCCGGCGACGACGAATCGGCCGGCGGTCCGAACAGAGATCACGAGACCCTCCCCTGATTGCGCTTCGTCACGGAACCGTACGTCCGAGATCTCACTTCTGTCCGGGAATCACGCAATCGCGTGCAGGTCACGGAAAGAGCTGTTGGCCGGGGTCACCGGTCAGGGCGAAGACTCGAGTGACCCAGTAGTACTGCGACACCAAACCGATGGTGAGGCAGCCGCTCAGGAGCAGCGGAGCCACCCAGCGGTGGCAACGAGCGTAGGCGGCACCAATGCCGGGGAACGGCCACAAGGGAGCGATGGTGAGCATGAGGTATCGGAGGATGCTCGGGCTCGGACGGCTGGCCAAGATCAGGTAGAGGGGGTAGGCGATCGACCAGACCTGTAGCTCTCGTCCCCAAAGCCGCGTTCCGGGACGCAGACTCACCCATGCCACGTACAGGACCACGAGAATCCCGACCTGGCCCCAGGGTGTCAGGTGCACCATGTCGCCGATCCACCCGCCGAGGCCGTTGCGATTGACGGGCCACGCTGCCTGGGTCTCGAAGAAGGCATTGGGTCGACCGGTGAACGCCCAGGCGACGAGCGGCCACAGACCAACCGTCGCGACGACGGCACCGGTGGCCAGAATCGCTCTCACTGGCGGGCGTCCACCCTCTCCGGCACGTCTCTGGGCGAGCCAGTCCTGAAGCAGCACGGTCCCCAGGACCACCGCCAGGGGCAGCGCTATGGGCCGGGTCAAGCTCAGCACCACGGCCACCATGACGGCAGCTGAGAGTCGTCGTCGTCGGACGGCTGCCAGAAACAGAACGACCAGGAGAAGCGCAAGTCCCTCGGTGTAGGCGACCTGAAGCACCGGGGCCGTCACATACGCCATCACACATGCCACGAGCGCACCTGCGCCGAAACGACCCATGCGCTCCCTGACGAGGTGGAAGAGCGCCACCATGGCCGCAGCCCCGAACACGAGACTGACGAGCCAGGCGCCCTGGGTGAACGGGAGGCCAGTTGCGGCCATCACCGCCCGGACAACGAGCGGGTAGGTCGGGTAGAACGCCCACTCGTTCTGCTGGACCGCGCCCTCTGCGTCCACGGGTAGAGAACGCGGGTAGCCATGGTCGACGATGGATCGATACCAGTTGCCATCCCAGTTGCCCAGCACACCGAAGTACCCGGGCGCCGCACCTGTCGGGGCCGTCACCTCGTACCCGGGCAACGTCCTCTCCAGTGCAATCTGCTGGGAAGCGCCGATGCTGAGAAAGATCGCGCCCACGGCGGTGAACACGCTCCAGATCGCCAAGGGTGTCCAGAAGTCGCACCCCAGTGGGCGCCTCCACGTCCGACTTTCAGGCACACGGCATTATCGACCGTCCGGCGGCAAAAAGTCGACAAATCGGGCACCTTGGCCAACGATGACGCCCTCGGGTCACTGGGCGGCCTTTCGCCGCCTGCCGAAGATCGTCGGCAGCCGCGCGCCGCGGTGCGCGGCTGCCGCGGACAGCGTGGCCTCGTCCTCACGCAGCTGCTGGAGCAGCGTCTTCGGCTGCGGCGGCGGCCAGTCCATGGCGCGCGGGTCCTTGGTATCCATGTAGTACTCGGTCCACCCGTAGTCGTCGCGGTAGCGCAGCGTGCCGTCGCCGACGTAGTACCAACCTGCTGGCTTGTCGTTCATCGTCCCTACCCCCAAATAACACTCACCCAGGTGGGAGCCCCCCTCCCGAGCCACAATCTACGGCCGCCAACGGACCGAATCCACCGATGTCTAATTAGTCCGATTTGACCGTGGCGCAGGGCATTTCGTGCTGCGGCGGCGCCGCGCCGCGGCCGCGGTCTGTCCGCGTCCCCCGCCGCGAAGGCCGACAACCCGGAACGCGTCCCGGGCCGGGGCCGCCGCCTCGCTAGAATCGAGGAGGCTCACGGCGACGACGCGAGTGGCCATGGTGTGCCGGGAAGTCTGGTCGGCAGTCCATGCCCCATCCCCCGAAGGGACCCCAGGTGAGCGACCCGCACCCCGCCACGAACCCGCCGACATCGGCTCGGGACAGCGCCGACAACCGGCTCCTGGGGCGCGGAAGCTGGCATGAGGCCCGCTATGTCGCCGACCTCCTGCGCGCCGAGACCGTCGGCGGGGCGATCCTCCTCGCCGCCGCCGTCGCCGCCCTCGTCTGGGCCAACTCGCCCTGGCGCGACGGCTACGCGGCCTTGCGTGACACCGTCGTCGGCCCGGCGGCCCTGCACCTCGACCTGTCGCTCGGGACCTGGGCGGCCGACGGACTGCTCGCCGTGTTCTTCCTCGTCGCCGGCATCGAGCTGAAGCGCGAGTTCGTCGCGGGCGACCTGTCCGACCGTCGCAAGGCTGCGCTACCGATTGCGGCAGCGGTCTGCGGGGTCGCACTTCCGGCCATCCTGTTCGTCGTCACGGCCACGCTGATGAGCCGGGGTGACAGCGCGAGCGAGCTCAGCGGCATACTCCGTGGCTGGGCCATCCCGACCGCCACCGACATCGCGTTCGCCCTGGCGGTGCTCGCCGTCATCGGCACCCATCTGCCGAGCGGGCTGCGCTCGTTCCTGCTGACCCTCGCCGTCGTCGACGACCTCATCGCGATCACGATCATCGCCGTCTTCTACACCGACACGGTCAGCTTCCTCTGGCTCCTTGCCGCTGCCGTCCCACTGGCCGCATGGCGCCTGCTCCTCAAGCGCAAGATCACGCACCCCCTCGTCCTGGCGATCCCCGCCCTGGTCGCCTGGGTGTTCGTCCACTCGAGCGGCGTCCACGCAACCGTGGCGGGCGTCCTGCTCGGCCTCCTGGTGCCGGTCAACCGTGAGGTCGAGGACGACCCCGACCGCCACTCGCTCGCCGAACGCATCGAGCACAGGATCCGGCCCTTCTCCGCCGGCTTCGCGGTGCCGGTCTTCGCGTTCTTCGCTGCCGGCGTGACCGTCGTCGGCGGCGGGTTCGGATCGGCACTCACCGACGCCGCCGCCGTCGGCGTCGTCGTCGGACTCGTCGTGGGCAAGACCGTCGGCGTCCTCGGCGGCACGTGGGCCGTCGCCCGCTTCACCCGGGCCGAGCTCGACGAAGACCTCGCCTGGACCGACGTCCTCGGACTCTCGGTGCTGTCGGGCGTGGGGTTCACCGTCAGCCTGCTCGTCGGGGAGCTCGCCTTCGGCAACGGCTCGGAGCGCGACGACCACGTCAAGCTCGCCGTCCTCTGCGGCAGTCTCATCGCCGCGCTGCTCTCCAGCGTCGTGCTCCGCGTGCGCAACCGGCACTACCGGCTCGTCGAGGCACGCGAGACCGCGGACCGGGACCACGACGGCGTCCCGGACGTCTACGAGACCGAGGGACGACGCGATCCGGCGTGATGGTGCCCGCGGTGCACGTTCGGGTAGGGACTGCGCAGTAGGGTTGCACTGGTAGGCGCGACCGCGCAGTCACCGACGATCACCGAGGAAGTGAGCCGATGAGCACGGATCCCCGGCAGGAGCGGACACTCGGCCAGCTGGTCGCGTCCGCGACACAGGACATCTCGACGCTGGTTCGCAGCGAGATCGCCCTGGCCAAGGCTGAGGTCTCGGTGCAGGTCAAGAAGGCCGGAGTGGGCGGTGGTCTGCTCGCCGGAGCAGCCGTCATCGTCTTCTACTCCGTCTACTTCCTCTTCACGACGATCGCCGAGGGCCTCCAGGCGCTGGGTCTGCCGCGATGGGTCAGCTTCCTCATCGTCACCCTCTTCATGCTGGCTGTCGCCGCCGTGCTCGCCTACTTCGGCGTGCGCAAGATGAAGACGGTCGACCCGACCCCGGCCCTGACGATCGCCGAGGCCCAGGAGACGGTCGACGCGATCAGGTCGGCGGTCGAGCACCCGGGCACGACCGTGCCGGCTCCGCGCCCCGAGTGGGACCGCCCCGGCCTCCCGGCCACGGCGCCCGCCGACGCACCCGCGCCGGTCGCCCCCGTCTCCCCCTCGACCAACGGCACGACCCCGGGCGCGCCCGACTCGTCGCGCGACGCCTGACCCGAGACTGCCCACAGCACCCATGCCCGTCGACGCTGCCTTCGTCAACATCGACGGCCCCTGGGAGCACCGCTACGTCTCCGCCAACGGCGCCCGCTTCCACGTCGCCGAGCTCGGAGACGGGCCGCTCGTCCTCATGCTGCACGGCTTCCCGCAGTTCTGGTACGCGTGGCGCCACCAGATGGTCGCGCTGGCCGACGCCGGCTACCGCGTCGCCGCCATGGACCTCCGCGGCTACGGCGGATCCGACAAGCCCCCCCGGGGCTACGACACCTACATGGCAACCCTCGACGCAGCCAGCGTCATCCGTGCCCTCGGGGAGAAGGACGCCGTCGTGATGGGTCAGGGCCTCGGCGGCTGGATCGCCTGGTGCATGCCGATCCTGCGTCCCGACGTCACCCGCGCCATCGCATCTGTGTCGATGCCGCACCCCCGGATCCTGCGACACGCGATGTGGTCCAACGCGAAGCAGCGTCGCGCCTCGTCCTGGATCGCGGGCCTGCAGAAGCCCTTCGTCCCCGAGCGCGAGATGGCGAAGTCGCACGACTACGTCGAGGACCTCCTCCGCTCGTGGTCCTCACCCTTCGGCACCTTCCCCACGCCCGAGGACGTCTCCCGCTACGGCGACGCCATGATGATCCCCTTCGTGGCCCACTCCGCCGCCGAGCACTACCGCTGGCTCGGCCGCTCGGCGGTGCGCCCCGACGGTCCGCTCTTCATGCGCCGCATCCGCCACGCGATCCGAGTGCCGGTGCTCCAGCTCCAGGGCAGCGACGACGGCTGCGTCATCGCCGCCGCCACCCACGGGTCGGGCGCCTTCGTGCCCGGCGACTACCGCCACGTCAAGGTCCCCGGCGCCGGCCACTTCCTCACCGAGGAAGCCCCGGACCAGGTCAACGCCGCCCTCGTCAAGTGGCTCGGATCCCTTGGCTGACATGGAGCTCGACCTTCCCGACGCCGGCGGCGTCACCTGGTCGGTGTGTGTCCGCCGCGTGATGGAGCCGGGACAGGGGAATCGGAGAGCTCGCTCGACGCCTCCGCTGGACTCCGGAATGCCGTTGGCTGCTGCGGGTGCCGACGCACCGTTGCGCACGGCATCCGTCGGCAAGGTGCTGCTCCTCGTGGAGACGGCCCGGCTCATCGCCGCCGGCGACCTCTCCCCCGACGAGCCGCTCACCCGTTCGGTCGACCTCTGGGTCGGCGACTCCGGCCTGTGGCACACCCTGTCCGTCGAGACGCTTCCCCTCATCGACGTCGCGGCCCTCGTGGGCGCCGTCTCCGACAACCTCGCGACCAACGTCCTGCTCAGGCGGGTCGGGCTCGCCGAGGTCGCGGCCCGCGCCACGTCCCTCGGCCTGCGTGCAACCGCCCTGCACGACCGGGTCCGAGACGTCCGGGCCGCCGACCACCCCGCCACGTTGTCGACCGGCAGCGCGGCGGAGCTGAGCCAGCTCATGGCGCGCCTGGCCTCCGGCACAGCCGCCGGTCCCGACGCGGATCGCCTCGTGCGCCAGTGGCTCTCGGCCAACGTCGACCAGTCCATGGTCGGCTCGGCGCTCGTCGAGCAGGGCGGCCTCGACCCGATCGCCCACCACACCTCGCTGGACCTGCCGACGACGTTCTGGAACAAGACCGGGACGGACGCCGGGGTGCGGGCCGACGTCGGCGCCGTGACGTCGGGCGACCGGACGATCACCTGGGCCGCGGTCGCCAACTGGGACCCCTCCCCCGGCACGACGCTCGACCACCTCACGGTCTGGGCCGTACTGCGAGGCATGCGCCACATCGGCGAACAGGTCCTCACCCAGCTCTGACGAGCCTGCAGGCGGACGGCTCAGTCGGCGGCAGCAGCGGGGATGAGCAGCGTGAAGGTCGCTCCGCCACCGGGGGTCTCGGCCACGTCCATTCGGCCACCGTGCGACCGGACGATCTGGGTCACGAGCGCCAGCCCGAGACCGACGCGGCGACCGCCTGACCCGCCGCCGCTGCCACCGCGGGAAAAGCGTCTCGACAGGTGCTCGACGTCGGCGGCGTCCACCCCGTCGCCGTGGTCGACGACGTCGACCCGCACGTGACCGTCCTCGACACTCGACCGCACCTCGACCTGGGTCCCCTTCTCGGAGTGGGCGATCGCGTTGTCGACGAGCGCCAGCACCGAGCGACGTAGGCTCGGCCGCACCCCCTCCACGACACAGACCCCAGCCTCCGAAGCCTCGTCGACGAGCGTCACCCCGTGGTCCGCGGCGTAGGGCATGAGCGACGTGACGACCTCCGCGGCGAGGGAACCCAGGTCGACCCGCTCCGCGACCTCGTCGACGTGCTCGAGCTGCGCCGAGAGCAGCAGGTCGGACACGACGTCGGCCATGGCCTCGGTGTCGTGGACGAGCTGGTCGACCTCGGCCAGCCGGCGCACCGCCGCGGAGTCCCCGCCGCCGGCGGCGGCAGCATCCGCGGCCACGTGACGGCGCAGCATCTGCGCCCGAGTGCTGATGACGGCCAAGGGCGTGCGCAGCTCGTGTGAGGCATCGGCGACGAACTGGCGCTGCAGCTCCATCGCCTCGCCCAGCGGCCGCACCGCGCGCCGCCCCGCCAACAGTCCGGTCAGCGCAGCCAGGAGCACCCCCACCACTCCGGCCGCCGCGGTCGACACGAGCAGTCGCTGCTCCTCGCCGGTGTGCAGGCGGATGTCGTAGACCGCGACGTAGCGCACCCCTTCGCGTTGGTCCACCCACGCCGGCCACGACCGCCCGTCGGCGGTGATGCTCGTCGGCCCCGACACGTCCGGATCCACGGCCGAGGCCGCGGCTGCCAGCCCGGCCGGCATCGACCGCGTCGCCTCGTGACCGGAGTCGGTCACCTTGACGAGCCACGTCCCGGGTGGCGCGTCGACGACGTCGTCGGCCGTCCGGGCCGTGGTCTCGGTGCGCCCGCGGATCTCGGCGAGCTGCTGCCGATCGAAGAGCACGGCCGTGCCGATGATGGCGAGCAGCACGACGAGCGCCGTCGTGGCGCCGACACGGAGAGCCACCGACCGCGAGGCCCGCCGCAGCGGGTCATCCTCCCCCAGGGCCGCTCGCGAGCGCCGACCCATCACGGGGCCCCGAGCCGGTAGCCGACCCCGTGCACGGTCTCGACGACGGACTTCCCGAGCTTGCGGCGCAGGTAGTAGACGTACATGTCGACGGCGCCGAGCGTGTCGGCGTTGTCGAAGGCCGCGACGAGCAGCTCGTCCCGCGTGAAGACCCGCGTGGGCCGGCGCGCCAGCGTCTCGAGCAGGCGGGCCTCGCGGCCCGACAGCATGACCTCGCCGTCACCCCCGATGACCCGCTGCTCCGCGACGACGAGCCGTCGGCCGCCGACGGCGAGCTCCCCGGCCGCGCCACCCGTCGGGCGCAGCAGGGCCCTCAGGCGCGCCAGCACCTCGTCGACGTCGAAGGGCTTGACGACGTAGTCCTGCGCGCCGGCATCGAGACCCTCGACGCGGTCGGCCACGGTCCCTCGCGCCGTCAGGAAGAGGACCGGCGCCGTCAGGCCCCGCGAGCGCAGGCGCGTCACGAGGTCGACCCCCTCGATGCCCGGCAGCCCGCGGTCGACGAGGAGCACGTCCCAGTCGTCGACGAGGCCACGGTGGAGCCCCGCCTGTCCGTCACGAACGGCCGTGACGGCATACCCCTCCTCGCCGAGCAGCTCGGTGAGCATCTGCGAGAGGTCGGGGTCGTCCTCGACGAGCAGCAGTCGTGGGCGGATCGGCGACGCGGTCATGGCCCGAGCCTTCCCTTCCCGTCTCATAACTTTCTGAGATCACGTGACCACCATCGTCTACGTGAGCACCACCATCGCACCACACCGTGGGACCCCGAGCCGGGTCCGTCGTGCCCTGCGCGCCGGCGCGGACTTCCGCCGCTGGCAGGCCCGCACCGGCGACCTCCTCGAGACCCTCGCCATCGCGAGCCTGCTCGCCGTCGTGGCGCAGTTCCTCCTCGGCGGAGGCAGCCATGACCTGGTCGCCGGCACGGGCGGCACCACGCTCATCGCCGTCGGGCGCCTCACCGGCCTCGTCGCGATGGACCTGCTGCTCATCCAGCTCCTCCTCGCCGCGCGCGTGCCGTGGATCGACCGTGTCTACGGGATGGACCGGGCCCTCAAGGCGCACCGCATCCTCGGCCGCATCACCGTGCCGCTCGTGCTCGTCCACGTCGGCGCCATCGTCCTCGGCTACGCCGCGCGCGACGACCTGCACGGCCCCTTCGCTCCGGTCGTCGAGTCGTTCCGGCTCCTCACCGGTGGCAGCGACCTCCTCTTCGCCTTCATCGCCACGGCCCTGCTCGTCGTCATCGCGGTGACGTCGGTCAGCATCGCCCGCCGGCGCCTGTCCTACGAGTGGTGGCACCTCGTGCACCTGACCGCGTATGCCGCCGTCGTCCTCGCGGTGCCACATGAGCTGTCGGTCGGCTCGGACTTCACCGCCTCGCAGTGGGTGCGCACCTACTGGTGGACCCTCTTCGTCATCGTCGCGGCCAGCGTCCTCTGGTGGCGTGTGCTCGTCCCCGTCGCCCGCAGCCTGCGCCACGACCTGCGCGTCACCGAGGTCGTCGAGGAGGCCCCCGGCGTCTGGTCCGTGTGGATGAAGGGCCGTCACCTCGACCGCCTCCCGGTGCGAGCCGGGCAGTACCTCAACTGGCGCTTCGTCAGCCCGCGCCTGCTCGCGACCGCCCACCCGTGGTCGATCTCGAGCGCGCCCGACGGCCGCCGCCTGCGCATCACGGTGCGCGAGCTCGGCGACCACTCGAGCCGCCTGGCCCACCTGCGACCCGGCACGCGCGTCCTCTTCGAGGGCCCCTACGGCGCCTTCACCTCCCGCCAGCGCGTCCGCCGCCGTGTCCTGCTCCTCGCCGCCGGCATCGGTGTCACACCGGTCCGCTCGATCCTCGAGGAGCTCGTGCGCCACGGTCACGCCGGCCCCGGCGACGTCACCGTCGTCTACCGCGCCAACGACGAGTCGCAGCTCGCGCTGCGGCACGAGCTCGAGCACCTCACGGCCGTCGGCGGCCACCAGCTGCTCCTCCTCGTGGGCCCGCCGGTGGGTGGCTCGTGGCTGCCGCCCGACCACTCCGGCGGGAGGCCCGTCCCCGACGCCGAGCGGCTCGCCGAGCTCGTCCCGGAGCTGCGCCGGCACGAGGCCTACCTCTGCGGCCCCGGCGGCTGGATGAACCTCGTCCACCGCAGCCTCCTCGAGGGCGGCATCCCCAAGGCCCACATCCACGACGAAAGGTTCTCCTGGTGAGGAAGGCAACGACCGCCCTCGTCGGCCTGGCCGGCATCGTCACCCTCAGCGCGTCCTGGGCCACCGGCCTGGCGCCGAAGCACTCCGCCGTCACGGGCGTCCACGTCCTGTCGTCCGCCAAGGCCGGCACCCCGGTCGCCGCCGCGCCGCCGAAGCCGTCCGGCAGCTCGAAGCCCTCCCGCGCCGCCAAGACGTCCAGCAGTCCCGCGACGTCCGCCGCGGCCAAGAAAGCCCCCGCGGCCCCGCGCTCGGGCACCGTCGACGGCGCCGTCGTCGGGACGCAGTACGGCTCCGTGCAGGTGCGAGTCAGCTTCACGGGCACGAAGATCACCAACGTCCACGCCCTCCAGCTGACCGACAGCTCCGGCACGTCCGTGTCGATCAGCGCCGGCGCAGCCCCGACCCTCCGGCAGGAGGCGCTCGCCGCGCAGTCGGCGCAGATCGACGTCGTCAGCGGTGCCACCTACACGAGCGAGGCCTACCAGCAGAGCCTCCAGTCGGCGATCGACGCCGCCCACCTGGGCTGACGCCCCCCACCAGCCGCACCCGAAGTGGGTGCCCGCGAAGCGGCCCGCCGATCTTCCCCTGTGGTCGGCGGGCCGCCCCGAACCCGCCCACGTCAGCACACGGCACACGCACCCGACCGATGGCGTATGCCGTGCGCCTCAGTACGCGTGTGACGCGTGGTTCGCGGAGGGTGCGGGTGCGTGCAGATGTCGGTGCATTCGGGACATGCGGTACCTCCTGCTCTGTCATGATGCGCTCGCACCGCCACTTCTCACAGGGGCTCCTCCATGTTCACACGCCGGCCGTTCGCCGCTGCCCTGACGCTTGCGCTCGTCGCGCCCGTCACGCTCCTCGCCACTTCCGCGGGCGCCGACGCGGCCCCGTCGCCCACCGCGCGACCGGACCAGGGCATCGCCACGAAGCACCTGCCGCGGCCGACCCGACCTGACGTGCAGATGCAGGCGCACGACCCGCACACGGTGCTCGTGAAGTTCAAGACGTCCGCATCCAAGGCGACCCGCGACCACGCCGTCACGGGCCGTGGAGCGCGCACCGTCGAAGCCGTCCCCGGCACCGGTTTCGTCTCGGTCCGCACGACCGACCGGGCCGACGACCTCGCCCGCCGGCTCGAGAAGGACCCGACCGTCGCCGAGGTGACCCTCGACTACGTCCGCACGGCGTCCGCGACGCCCAACGACCCCGGCTACCCTTCCCAGCCGTACCTCTCGACGGTGCGCGTGCCGGCCGCCTGGGACCGCTCGAAGGGGTCGAGCAGCATGGTGGTCGCCGTCGTCGACTCCGGCGTCAACGGCCTGCACCCCGACCTCGCCGGCCGCGTCCTCGCCGGCTACGACGCGACGACGAACTCCTCCATCCCCGCCGGCGCACCGAGCGACGACTTCGGTCACGGGTCGATGGTCGCCGGGCTCATCGGCGCCGCCACGAACAACGGCCTGGGCATCGCCGGTGTGGCATGGAACGCGCGCATCCTGCCCGTCCGGGTGCTCGACGGCGCCGGCTCCGGCACCGACACCGACGTCATCGAGGGCGTGACGTGGGCCGCCAACAAGGGCGCCAAGGTCATCAACCTCTCGCTCGGCGGCCCGAACGACAGCCCCGCACTGCACGAGGCCATCAGGTATGCCGTGGGCAAGGGCGCGGTCGTCGTCGCCGCAGCAGGCAACTCGGGAGCCCTCGAGCCGATGTATCCCGCCGCCTACAGCGAGGCGTTCGCCGTCGCAGCGACGGACAACCAGGCCCGACTGACCGACTTCAGCACCTTCGGCCCCTGGGTCGACCTCGCCGCACCGGGCTTCGACATCGTCTCGACGGGGCTCGACGCCGACTACTACACGGCGAGCGGCACCTCGTTCTCCGCGCCGATCGTCTCCGGGGTGGCCGCCCTCGTGCGCACCCAGTCCCCCACCCTCACGCCGGCTCAGGTCGTCGCACGGCTGCGCTCGAGCGCTCGCGACGCCGGTCCGCGCGGCATCGACCCCTATGTGGGCTACGGCGTCGTCGATGCTGCCAACGCGCTGGGCGGCGGCTGGGCCGCCGACTTCGCGCTGCCCTCGCTCGGGTCTGGCGAGCCCAACGACCTGCCCAGTCGGGCGACACCACTGACCGGGTCGGCCACCGCCTCCCTCGCAGTCGAAGGTGACGTGGACTGGTACCGCGTCGACACGACGACGACCCAGCCGCTGTCCGTCGCCGTGAAGCCCGCCGCCTACGACGAGGGCGTGCCGCAGAACGGCGACCCCGTCGTGACCGTCTACGACCAGGGCCTCCGGCGAGTCGCGTCGAGCGACCATGACGGCCCCGGCGGCCCGGAACTCGCAGGCTGGACCGCTGCCCCCGGCGCCTCCTACATCAAGGTCGAGAACTACAACGGTGCTCGGGACGCCCGCCCCTACACCGTCACGCTCGGCCGCCACACCGGCCGCGCGCTCAACGCGCCGTCATGGCTCGAGCAGCCGACCCCGCAGGACGGGGCGACAGCCGTGGCCGACCTCACCGGCGACGGTCGGGACGACGTCGTCGCCAACCTCGGTGCCTACGGTGACGAGGTCGTCCCCCGCGGCGTCGTCGTCTACGCCCAGTCGGCCTCTGGCGAGCTCGACGGCGGTACCTTCCACCCGACGGCCGACGACACCCCGGTGCAGCAGCTCGACGTCGAGGACGTCGACGGCGACGGCCGTGTCGACGTGCTGGCAGCGACGTTCCAAGGCCTTCAGGTCTTCTACCAGGGTGCCGACGGCTCGCTCGGAGACGCCCAGTACCTGGCCGGGGTGCAGGGGGCCCAGGCCCACGACGTCGTCGCGGGAGACCTCGACGACGACGGCGACGCCGACCTCGTGACCACCATCTACGGCTCTCCGGCCATCATGATCCGCCAGGCTGACGGACGCTACACCGAGGTCCTGCGCGTCCACTCCAGCACGTCCGACCTCGCCATCGCGGACGTCGACGGCGACGGCCGGCCCGACGTCGTCGGCCTCAGCGGCTACGCCGTACGCGTCATCCACAACACCCCGTCGGGATGGAGCGACAGCCTGACGCCCGTCACCGTCCCGGACGGCTCGAGCATGAGCGGCCTGCAGCTCGTGGACGTCACGCGCGACAGGCGCACAGACGTGGTCGTGGTGATCCGTAGCCTCGACGGACCGGCCATGCTCGGCACCCTGGCCCAGGGAGCCGACGGCACCCTCGGAGCCGTCACGACGAACCGCCTGCCGGCCTTCAGCGAGACCTTGGCGTCCGGCGACGTCACCGGCGACGGGGTCACCGACCTCGTGACGTCCGGCACGGGCACCAATGCGACCGTCTCCGTCCTGCCAGGCCTCAGCAGCGGCGGGGTGGGTGCGGCGGCCACGACGGCGACCGGTGACTCTGTCTGGCCCGCCCGACAGGGCGAGCTGTCGACCGGCGACGTCGACGGCGACGGCCGTGTCGACGCGGTCCTCAAGACGGGCTCGGGCATCGCCGTGCTGCACAACGCGACGGCGTCGACCGTCCCGACGGGGTCCGCGCTCTGGGTGCGCAGCACGACGCCCAGCGACTTCGGGTCGGGGATGACGCAGACCTACACCCCGACGGTGACCTTCGCGCGTGACGTCGTTCCGTCGAGCGTCACCTCGTCCAGCGTGCGGATCCTCAATGGCCGCAACGGATCCGCTGTCCCCGCCACGGTCACCTACGACGCAGCCCGGCGCACAGCGACGGTTCGGCCGGCATCGCCGCTCTACGACAACGCGCCCTACCGCCTCACCGTCTCCGGGGTGAAGGACACGTCGAGCGCCACGATGACGACGGCATACTCCTCGACGTTCCGCACCGTCGACGTGGCACCGAAGGGCGTCGGGGCGTTCCGGGTGACCGGCGCGCTGCGCGCGGCGACGCTGACGTGGACGGCACCGGCGGTCAACGACCTCGACCGCTACGTCATCCGGATGGCCACGGGATCCACCCCGCCGTCCAACCCGACGACCGGCACCGCCGTCTACGCGGGCACGACGCTGAGCGCCAAGGTCAACCTCGGCCAGGGGACGACGTACAGCTTCCGCATCTGGGCCAAGGACCGCTCGGGCAGGTACAGCGCCGCCTCGTCAGCGCGTCTCGTGGGCACCGCAGAGACCATGACGTCCACCGTCACCTCGCTGACGAAGGGTCGCACGGTCACGGTGAGCAGCAAGCTGACCCGTCGCGACACCGGAGGTGCCATCGCCGGCGTCCCGGTCCAGCTCTACTGGCGCCGGGTCGGCTCCGCCACGTGGAACCTCACGGCGACGCGCACGTCGAGCTCCACCGGCGCCGTGACGTTCACACACAGCCCCACGGCATCGGTCGACTACATGTGGGTCTACCGCGGTTCGGGCTCCTTCGTCGGCTCGAGCAGCGCCCTGCGCCGGGTCACCGTCCGCTGACGAGCGGACGTCCGACCGCACCGAGCACCGACGCCGCAGGGCCCCGTCCGCGTGGACGGGGCCCTGCGCGTGGTCGGCGGGTGCGGTCAGAGCCAGCGGTAGCGACGCTCCGGGCGACCGGTCGTGCCGTAGCGAAGGGTCACCTCGGCCTGGCCGAACGACACGAAGTGCTCGAGGTAGCGTCGGGCACTGACCCGCGAGATGCCCACGGCCTCAGCACATTCCGTCGCCGACAGCGTCTCGCTCGACTCGCGGAGCGCCTTCTCGACGGCCTCCGCCGTCTCGGCGCTGAGGCCCTTCGGCAGGACCGCCACCGGGCCGCGGCCGACCGGCTGCGACGTGAACGCCGCGTCGATCTCCTCCTGCGTCGGGGCGTCGCTGAGACCACGGGCCCGCTCGGCGGCATACGCCCGCAGTCGCTGCTCGAGGTCGGCGAAGGCGAACGGCTTGAGCAGGTAGCCGACGACGCCCTGGCGCACAGCGCCGCGCACCGCATCGGCCTCCTTCGCGGCGGTGATGACGAGGACGTCGCACGCGTGCCCCGCCGCGCGCAGGCGCGTGACGACGTCGAGCCCGAACGCGTCGGGGAGGTACAGGTCGAGCAGCACGAGGTCGGGCCGGAGCGACTCGACCAGCGCCAGAGCCTCCTCGCCCGACTGAGCCGTGCCGACGACCTCGAAGCCGTCGATGCGCTCGACGAAGCCGCGATGGATGCGGGCCACCATGAAGTCGTCATCGACGATGAGCACCGTCGTCATCGCTTCTCCTCCGTGTGCCCGTTGGCGGCCTCGACGGTGAGGCGGGCGAGGAACTTCGCGCCCGTCGGGGTGTTCTCCACCTCGACCTCGCCGCCCCGACGTTGGCAGATCAGACGCGTCAGCGCCAACCCGATGCCACGCTCGCCAGCCCGGGCCGCCTTCGTCGTGTAGCCGTGGGTGAAGACCTCCGTCACGACCTCGGGTGCGATCCCGGGCCCCGAGTCGACGACGCTGACCTCGAGCGAGCTCGCGTCCTGGCGGATCGTCAGCTCGACCCACTTGTCCGGCCCTTCCGACGACGCGGCGGCGTCGATGGCGTTGTCGACGAGGTTGCCGACGACGGCGGCGACGTCGGCCGAGTCCCGCGGGCCGACGCGACCGAGTGAGGTGTCGTCCGAGACTCGCAGCTCGACCCGCCGCTCGGTCGCCTGCGCGGCCTTGGCCATGACGAGTGCCGTCACGGCGGTGTCGCGGATGCGGCGCGACACGGTGAGGTCGAGCTGCGCCCGGTGCTCGCTCACGGCGTCGACGTAGCCGACGACCTCGTCGTACTCGCCGAGCTGGATGAGCCCCGAGATCGTGTGCAGCTGGTTGGCGAACTCGTGTGCCTGCGCCCGGAGCAGCTCGGTCGTGCTGCGGAACGAGCCGATCTCGCGCTCGAGGTCGGCGAGCTCGGTGCGGTCGCGCAGGGTCGTCACCGAGCCCAGCGGCCGGCCGTCCTTGCTGACCTCCATGCGGTTCATGACGAGCACCCGTCCACGCCGCAGCACCACCTGGTCGTGGGGCGCCCGACGCACCTCGTCGCCGCTCGCACCACCCGTGGCAGCGCTCGCCACGTCGTCCGTCCCGCGCTCCCCCTCCGTCTCGGTCTCGTCGGTCTCGTCCGTCACCCCACGCAGCACGTCACGCAGCCGTGGACCGATCGGGAGGTCGTCGAGACGCATCCCCACGGCGTGCTCCGGCAGGTCGAGCAGCCGCTGGGCGACGTTGTTGACCAACGTGATCCGCTCGTTCGTGTCCAGCGCGACCACACCCTCGGCGAGCCCGAAGAGCATCGCCTCCCGGCTCTCCGCGAGACCCGTGATCTCGGCCGGCTCGAGCCCGAGCGTCTGCCGCTTGATGCGGCGGGCGAGCAGCCACGAGCCCACGCCTCCGAGCACGAGGGCGATGCCGAGGTAGGTCGGCAGGTAGGACGACGCACCTTGGAGGCGGTCGAGGGCGGACGGCATGCGCACGGCGACCATGACGGTGCCCAGCTGGGCGCCGACGGGCAGCGGCGCCGACTCCGACGACGACGTCGGCGTGTAGAGCAGCGGGCTCTGCGCGACGATCATCCGCTCGCCCTGGACGTCCATGACTCCCGTCCAGCTCGCCCCCTCGCCGACCGCCGGCGCACCGAGCGGGATGCGGGTCTTGTCGATGGTCGGGTCCGACGACACCCGCGCGATCTCGTCGGCGTCGGCGATCGTCACCGACGTGACGGTGTACTGGGTCACGACCGACTGCACGACCGCCGGGAGCACGTTGACGACCCCGCCGGGGCCCATCTCGGTGCGCACGATCGGGGTGCTGGCGAGCTGCTCGGCGATGGCCGACACCCGACGACCCTCGGTCCGGGTGAACGTCGACTCCGACTGCGCGAGGGACACCAGTGCGACGGTGACGAGCACACCGAGCAGGATGACCATCTGCACGACGAGCAGCTGCCCGGCGAGGGAGAGGCGACCGAAGCGGCCCGGTCTCTGCGTGACCAAAACGAACTCAACCTTCATTGCTGACACAAGGGCGACACGGCGTCGTGACGCAAGCCACGATCATGCCGTTCCAGCCACAGAACGCGAAAGTAGACCTCAACGATGAGCACTCGTACTCCCGCCCGCAGGTCCGTCCTGCTCGGCGTCACCATCGGCGTCACCGCCCTGGCCCTCTCGGCCTGCGGCGCCACTGCCAAGAAGGACGACGCCGCCACCGGCGCGGCCGGTGGCTCCCCCGCCAGCAACCTCCAGATCATGGTCCCCAACGCCCCCGGCGGCGGCTACGACACGACCGCCCGCACCGCGGCGAAGGTCATGGAGGCCGCCAAGATCACGAGCCCGATCCAGGTCTTCAACCTCCCGGGCGCCGGCGGCACCGTGGGCCTGCAGCGCACGGTCAACGAGAAGGGCAACGGCAAGCTCGCCATGCAGATGGGGCTCGGCGTCGTCGGCGCGGCCTACACGCAGAAGAGCCAGGCCACGCTCAACGACACCACCCCGATCGCCAAGCTCATCGAGGAGGCCGGCGCGATCGTCGTGCCGAAGGACTCGCCCTACACGGACGTCAACGCGCTCGTCGCGGCGTGGAAGGCCGACCCCAAGAAGGTCAACGTCGGCGGCGGCTCGTCCCCGGGCGGACCCGACCACCTGCTCCCGATGCAGCTGGCCAAGGCTGTCGGGATCGACCCCAAGACCGTCAGCTACATCGGCTTCGACGGCGGCGGCGAGCTGCTGCCGGCCCTCATCGGCAACAAGATCTCCTTCGGGTCCAGCGGCTTCGGCGAGTTCCTCGACCAGGTCAAGGCCGGGCAGGTCAAGGTCCTGGCGGTCACGAGCGAGAAGCGCATCGACGCCCTCCCCGACGTGCCGACCCTCAAGGAGTCCGGCATCGACCTCGTCTTCACCAACTGGCGCGGCATCGTGGCCCCTCCCGGCATCTCCGACGCCGACAAGGCCACGTGGATCGACGCGCTGACGAAGATGCACGCCTCGCAGGGCTGGAAGGACGAGATGGAGAAGCGCGGCTGGACCGACGCCTTCGTCACCGGCGACGCGTTCGGCACCTTCCTCAAGGAGCAGGACGCCTCTGTGGCCTCGATCCTGACCACCCTCGGGCTCGCGAGCTGACCATGTCGGACCACACCCCAGACCCCACGCGCGACGCGCCCGCCGGTGCTGTGACCAGCACCGCCGGCCCGTCCGCCGTCACGTCCGACGGGGTGGCCACGCAGGGCCGCGGGGACCGCGCGCAGTACGGCATGTGCGCGTTCCTCGCGGTCCTCGGCGGGCTGCTGCTCTTCGATGCGGCCCGCATCGGCCACGCGACGAGCAGCAACGACCCCGTGGGTCCCCGCCCCGTACCGATCATCCTCGGCATCCTGCTGCTCGTGACCGCCGTCCTGTATGCCGTCGACGTCTACCGCGGCGGGGTCGGCAGCGCCGAGGAGGGCGAGGACGTCGACCTCTCGACCGGCTCGGACTGGAAGACCCTGGGCCTGCTCGCCGCCTTCTTCGTCCTCAACGCCGTGCTCATCGAGCCGCTCGGCTGGGTCATCAGCGGCACCATCCTCTTCGCCGGCTCGGCCTTCGCCCTCGGCAACCGCCACCACGTGCGCGGTCTGCTCTTCGGCCTGGGCCTCGCGCTCGCCACCTTCTACGCCTTCGCCATCGGGCTCGACGTCAACCTGCCCGCCGGCGTGCTGCAAGGAATCCTCTGATGGACAACTTCGCCAACCTCATCGACGGGTTCGGGCACGTCCTGACCCCGATGAACCTGCTCTTCGCCCTCATCGGCGTCACCATCGGCACCGCCGTCGGCGTCCTCCCGGGCATCGGTCCGGCCATGACCGTCGCGCTGCTCCTGCCCGTCACCTACGGCCTCGAGCCGACCCAGGCCCTCATCATGTTCGCCGGCATCTTCTACGGCGGCATGTACGGCGGCTCGACGACCTCGATCCTGCTCAACACCCCCGGCGAGTCCTCGTCGGTCGTCACGGCCATCGAGGGCAACAAGATGGCCAAGGCCGGCCGGGCCGCGCAGGCGCTCGCGACCGCCGCCATCGGGTCGTTCGTCGCCGGCACGATCGGCACGCTGCTGCTCGCGCTCGTCATGCCGCAGGTCGTGAAGTTCGCGGTCAGCCTGGGTGCCCCCGAGTACTTCGCGATCATGCTGCTGGCCTTCGCCGGCGCGAGCGCCGTGCTCGGCAGCTCACGCATCCGCGGCTTCGCGGCCCTGCTGATCGGCCTTGCCATCGGGCTCATCGGCATCGACAAGGTGACGGGCCAGCAGCGCATGACCTTCGGGACTGCCCAGCTCGCCGACGGCATCGACGTCGTCGTCGTCGCGGTCGGCATCTTCGCCGTCGGCGAGGCGCTCTGGGTCGCGGCCCACCTGCGGCGCAAGGCCGCCGGCGTCATCCCGGTCGGCCGTCCGTGGATGGGCCGGGACGACTGGGGCCGCTCGTGGAAGCCGTGGCTGCGCGGCACCGCCCTCGGCTTCCCGTTCGGCGCCCTCCCCGCCGGTGGAGCCGAGATCCCGACCTTCCTGTCCTACATGACCGAGCGCAAGCTCTCGAAGCGACCCGAGGAGTTCGGAAAGGGCGCCATCGAGGGCGTCGCCGGACCCGAGGCCGCCAACAACGCCTCGGCCGCCGGCACCCTGGTCCCGATGCTCGCGCTCGGCCTGCCGACCAACGCGACGGCCGCGATCATGCTCGCCGCACTGCAGGGTTGGGGCCTCGAGCCGGGCCCCCTGCTCATGGAGAAGCAGCCCGTGCTCGTCTGGACGCTCATCGCGAGCCTCTTCGTCGGCAACACGATGCTGCTCCTGCTCAACCTGCCGCTCGCCCCGGCCTGGGCCAAGCTGCTCCAGATCCCGCGTCCCTACCTCTACGCCGGCATCCTCTTCTTCGCCTCCATGGGGGCGTATGCCGTCAACGCCCAGCCGTTCGACCTGCTCCTGCTGCTCGCGCTGGGCATGGTCGGCTTCGCGCTGCGCCGCTTCGGACTGCCCGTGCTGCCGCTCATCATCGGCGTCATCCTCGGACCGCTCGCCGAGCTGCAGGGGCGGCGCTCGCTCCAGCTCTCGGGCGGCGACCTCAGCGGTCTCGTCGGCGGCCCCGTCGCCTGGGTCTGCTTCGCGATCATCGCCCTCGTGCTGGTCTGGCCGCTCGTCGGCAAGCTGACCGGGCGGGGTCGCGGACGCGGCCGGGGCGGCGACGGCCCCGGCGCGGACGCCCCCGCGACGAAGGAGGTCATGGCATGACGATCCTGGTCGGCTACATCCCGACCTCACAGGGGGAGGCGGCCCTCGCGGCCGCGATCGCCGAGGCGAAGGCGCACGACGAGTCGGTGCTCGTCATCAACATGTCCCGCGACGACAAGCTCGTCGACGCCCACCGCGCCGAGGGCTCGGACCTCGACCGGCTCGACGCCGACCTGGCCGAGTCCGGGGTCACGCACGAGGTGCGGCGCATCGAGCACGGCACCGACCCGGCCGACCAGCTGCTCGAGGTCGTCGACCGGGAGCAGCCGCGGATGCTCGTCATCGGCATCCGGCACCGCAGCGCCGTCGGCAAGCTGCTCCTCGGCTCGACCGCGCAGCGCCTCCTGCTCGACGCCACCTGCCCGGTCCTCGCCGTCAAGGCGGACTGAGCGACCCGGCATACGCCCCTGTTCGAGGTGGTACCGGCAGCCACGGTGCTGCCGGTACCACCTCGACGCGCAGGGCCGTCACGACGCGTCAGCAGGCGCCCGGGAGACGGCGACGTGGCGGGCGACCTCGACGAAGCCGGCCCGCTCGTAGAGCCCGATCGCGGGCCCGCCGTCCTCGGCGACGATGACGAGCCGCCCGACGGCGGGATCCTCCAGTGCCCACTCCCCCGCGGCACGCACGAGCGCACCGGCGATGCCCCGTCGCCGATGGCTCTCGAGCGTCACGACGTCCTGGTAGCGGGCCAGGTCACCGAGCCGCACGATGCCGAGGTTGGCCACGAGCCGGTCACCGTCGAACGCCCCGAACCACCGCGCCCGGCCCGACTCGACGAGCCCGCGCTGCGCCGCCGCCCGCCGCCGCTCGAAGACGAGACGCCCGTCCCGCCGGTCCTCGGGGGTGTCGCTCCCGCCGACCTGGGCCGACTGATCCCAGTCGTCGTCGGACTCGAGCGGCTTGAGCCGTATGCCGTCCGGTGCGTCCCCGGGGGGCGGCACCGACGTCGTGGCGAGGTCGACGTCGACCTCGACGTCCCAGCCCTGGGCGGCCCAGGCCGGAGTGTCGCCGCCGTCGTGCGTGAAGGCGATGGCCCGGTGGTGGGCGTCCGGGAGCTCGGCCTCGAAACGTGCGACCCAGCGCTCCACCTCATCCGAACGGGCCGCGGACGGCACGAGCAGGAAGTTGCCCCACCAGAAGGTCGGGTTGGCCTCGGTGCGCACGACGAGGTGGTCGCCGAGGTCGGTGACGGTCGATCCCTGGAGGCGGAGCAGGTCGAGGTCGGTGGTCAGCCCGGGACTGTCGATGCGCACCCCCCGATCCTTCCACCGTCGAGGGGCCAAGTTCTGCCCAGCCCCAAACGTCGAGAGGCCAAGTTCTGCCCAGCCCCAACCGTCGAGAGGCCACGTTCTGCCCAGCCCCAACCGTCGAGGGGCCAAACTCCGCCCCTCCCCAACCGTCGAGGGGCCACGTTCCGGATGAGCGGTGACCTCTCGACTGCGCTGCGCCAGCGGACAGTGGCCACTCGACGGCGTCACACCGGCGAACTCTGGCCTCTCGACGGTCGTGGGGAGGAGGTACGCGTCGATCAGCCGGCGACGCAGGCGCCGGTGTCGACCTCGGCCCCCGCGGACCTGGCCTCGTCGAGCACCGGCTTGGCCTCGTCGAGCGTCAACGCGTAGCCGGTCGAGTCGTCCTCGAGCGACTTGGCGAAGATGACACCGGCGACCCGGCCCTCAGCGTCGAGCAGGGGGCCGCCGGAGTTGCCCGGCTGCACGGTCGAGGCGAGCGAGTAGATCTCGCGGATGACGCGCTCGCCGCCGTAGATGTCGAGCCCGCGGGCCTGGAGCTGGGCCCGGACACGGGCGGACACGACCCGGTAGGGGCCGTCGAGCGGGTAGCCCGGCACCGCAGCCGAGTCGCCGCGCTTCAGCTCACCGCCGAGCGGGAGCGCCGGCAGAGTCAGGCCCGGCACGCTGAGCACGGCGAGGTCCCGACGCGCGTCGAAGACGATGACACGCGCGCGCAGCGTCTGGTCAGCGCCCTCGACCCGCACCTCGTCGGCACCGGCGACGACGTGGGCGTTGGTGACGATGCGACCCGGGGAGAGCACCCAGCCGGTGCCCTCCTGGCCGCGCTGGCACGACTGGGACTGGGTCGTCACCTTGACGACGGACCGGCCGGCCTCGCGGATCGCCGCCGATCGCGCGACAGCGGGGTCGGGGTCCTGCACCGGGGTGATCGGCTCGGGCGCGAGGTCGCCGAACACCTGCGGGAAGCCTTGGCTCGACAGGAAGCCGCGGAAGCTCGCGAAGACCTGGCCCGTCTGTTCGGGGACCACCGAGTTGACGACCTGCAGCACCTTCGACTCGGCCATCGCCCTGGACAGCGTCGGGTTGCCGGCCGTGCGCAGCGCGCCGCCGATGAACCAGATGATGAGGCTCGCGGCGAGCATGACGACGATGCTGCCGAGGACCGAGTCGACCTGCCGCAGCGGGGTCTGGCCGACGCGACGCCGGATCCGCGCCCCGAGGAGGCTGCCGAGGTACTGGCCGAGCCACCCGAACGCGACGACGCCGAGGATGAGCACGAGCACCCGGGTGCGGTCGTCGTCGGTGACCGCCGGCCACCTCGCCAGCATCTCGGGCAGCTGCCACACCGCGAACATCGCGAACGCGAAGAAGCCGACGAGCGAGAAGACACTCTGGATCAGCCCCTGCCGGTAGCCGGAGTAGGCGTAGGCGAGCAGGAGCAGGACCAGGGCGATGTCGAGCACGACGCTGCCGGTCATGAGCGCCTCCCTCCGAGGTAGCGCTCGGGAAGCTCACGCGTGATCTCAGGGTCCCACGGCCGGGAGAGTCCGCCGAGCTCCAGGACGCTGCTGATCAGCCCGGCGGTGAAGCCCCACAGGAGTAGATGGTCGAGGTCGAAGCCCGGTCCGACGTAGCCCGAGGGGTGGGTCACCGAGAAGCGGGTGGCCGGGTCGATGAGGTGCGAGACCGGCACCGAGAGCACGTCGTGCACCTCGGCCGGGTCGCGGACCCCGATCGGCGACGGCTGCGCCCACCAGCCGAGCACCGGCGCGACGACGAACTGGGCCGGCGCGAGGAAGAGCGAGGGCAGCTGGGCGACGACGTCGACACCCGCCGGGTCGACGCCCGTCTCCTCCTCGGCCTCGCGCAGCGCGGTGGCGACGAGGTCGTCGTCGTCGGGGTCGCGGGAGCCGCCCGGGAACGCGATCTGGGCCGGCTGGGTGCGCATGGTGTGGGAGCGCTCGATGAGCACGACGTGCTCGCCGTCGTCGCCGGCGCCGGCGGGCGGGGGGCCGAAGAGGATGAGGACCGCCGACTCGCGGCCACCCTCCTCCGGTGGCAGGAAACGGGAGAACCACTCCGGCGCGACCTCCTCGAGCCGCACCGCGAGCTCGTCCATCCAGGCCGGGCGCGGCACGGCCCCGGCCCCGTGCGTCGGGGAGGGGTCGATGGAACCCGACCGGCCGGCATACGCGATCCGGCTGAGCGTGTGGGTCACTTCGGCGCCAGCTCGTACTTCAGGAGCTTCGCCGCCTTCTCGGGGTCGGTCTCGCCGGCGCCGTAGCTGGGGCACCAGCGCGCGACCGGGCACGCCCCGCAGGCCGGCTTCTTCGCGTGGCACGTGCGGCGGCCGTGGAAGATGACGACGTGGCTGAGCATCGTCCAGTCCTTGCGCATGAAGAGCGCGCCGACCTCGTGCTCGACCTTGACCGGGTCCTCCTCCTCGGTCCAACCGAAGCGGCGGGCCAGGCGGCCGAAGTGGGTGTCGACGGTGATGCCGGGGACGCCGAAGGCGTTGCCGAGCACGACGTTGGCCGTCTTGCGGCCCACGCCCGGGAGCGTCACGAGGTCCTTGAGGCGCGGCGGCACCTCGCCGTCGAAACGCTCGACGAGGGCGATCCCGAGCTTGATGAGCGAGTCGGTCTTGGCGCGGTAGAAGCCGGTCGGCTGGATGATCGTCTCGAGCTCGGCGCGGTCGGCGTTCGCGTAGTCGGCAGCCGTCGGGTACTTCGCGAAGACGATCGGCGTCACCTTGTTGACCCCGACGTCGGTCGTCTGCGCCGACAGGATCGTCGCGACGAGCAGCTCGAGCGGCGTGGTGAAGTCGAGCTCGCAGTGGGCGTACGGGTAGCGCTCATGGAGGGAGCGGTACATCTTCCGGGCACGCCGGGTCCGCGCCACGGGGGTCTCGTCGTCGATCACGAGGGCTCGGGGGGACACGGACGACACTGTATGCCGCCGCGCTGTCACCCGCTGTCCGCCTCCGTGGGTCGGTCGGTCGGGTCGGGATCGTCCAGGTTTCGGTGCGGGTCCGTCCCGGGCGTGTCCAAGGTTGCGCGCACGGCGAACCCGAGGTGGGTACGTCATGCCTGCACTCGGGAGGAGTCCGACATGTCAACGAATAGGCGCACCGAAGCCCCTGAGCCCATGACGGGGTCAGGTCTGCAGGTCCCCGACGAGCGGCACGGGCTCGAGACCACTCTCGCCATGCTCTCGGACATGGACCTGGCCCACGCATCCGACGCCGACGTCGTCCGGGCCCTCGAGCTGATGGTCACCCACGCCGAGTTCCCCTGCCTCGGGGCCAAGTCCGTCTTCCGCCGCGGCAGCGTGGCGCACGCCGTCCTCGACGACATGACCGACCCCGACGTCCCGGGACAGCTGCTGGAGCGCCTCGAGGGCTTCGCCCGGGCCATCGAGGGCGAGAGCGGCTTCCACTCCTTCATCGCGACGTTCCGCGGGCCCGTGCCGACCGACGAGTCCGACTTCGAGTCCTCTCTCTTCGGCCTGCTACAGAGACTCCACGACGCCGACGACCGTTCATGGGCCGACGGGGTGGGCTCCGACCCCAACGACCCCCACTTCGCCTTTTCCGCCGGCGGCACGGCGTACTTCATCGTCGGGCTGCACCCGGCCGCCTCCCGGGTGGCCCGCCGCGCGCCGCTGCCCACCCTCGTCTTCAACCCCCACGCGCAGTTCGAGGAGCTGCGTACCGAGGGCCGCTTCGACGGGATGCGCACGACCATCCGACGGCGCGACGAGGACCTCCAGGGCTTCATCAACCCGATGGTCGCCGACCACGGCGACAGCAGCGAGGCCAGGCAGTACTCCGGACGGCAGCACCCGACAGGGTGGGAGCCGCCCCTCGACGTCCACGACGCCGACTAGATGCGCACGACCCGACACACCACCGACCACCAGGGGAGCAAGGATGACGATCTCGCAGGACGCACGGCTCATGAGCGACCGCCTCTTCGGCCCCGGAGGCCCCGTGCTGCAACCGACCGGCGGCTACCGTGACGGCATGGACCTGACGCGGCTCGCCCCACAGACCGGCACCGCCTTCCTGCTCCACGCAGGGCAGCGTCTGACTGTCGTCGACCCGACCGGCGAGCAGGTCAGCGACTTCTTCGCCGTCATGGACGACGACCGCGACGAGTGGTTCAGCTCGGGCCGCACCATCGACTACGCCAACTCGACCGCCGTGACGACCGGCAGCGTGCTCTACAGCAACCGGAGCAGGCCGATGGCGACCGTCGTCGAGGACACGTGCGGACACCACGACATCCTGCTGACGCCGTGCTCGCAGCAGACCTTCGACCTGCTCTACCCCGAGTTCGACGGCGCCTACCACCCGAGCTGCTTCGAGAACCTCGCGACGAACATGGCGGCCTTCGGCGTCGAGCCCGACCGCATCTCGACGACGCTCAACATCTTCATGAACGTGTGGAACGAGCGCGACGGCGAGCTGCACATCGACCCGCCGACCTCGAAGGCGGGTGACCGCTTCGTGCTGCGTGCCGAGGCCGACCTCGTCGTCGGCCTGACCGCCTGCTCGGCCGAGAAGTCCAACAACGGAGTCTGCAAGCCGATCGACTACCGCGTCGACGACTGAGACGCACCGCCCGAAACCCCTGTGGTGGCAGGGCGGCGGCCGAGGCGACGTGGCACACTGACCCCGTGGATCTCGACGTGGTGAGGCGTGCGCCCCTGTTCAAGGCTCTGGACGACGAGGCGGCCTCCGCGCTGCAGTCGGAGATGAGCCGGTCGCACATGGAGCGCGGCGACGTGCTCTTCCACGAGGGTGACCGGGGCGACACGCTCTACGTCATCGCCGAGGGCAAGATCAAGCTCGGCCGCACGAGCCCCGACGGCCGCGAGAACCTCGTGGCCATCCTCGGCCCGGGCGAGATGTTCGGCGAGCTCAGCCTCTTCGACCCGGGCC
This sequence comes from Terrabacter sp. Ter38, assembly GCF_024519435.1. Taxonomy (GTDB): domain Bacteria; phylum Actinomycetota; class Actinomycetes; order Actinomycetales; family Dermatophilaceae; genus Terrabacter. The sequence goes on along the minus strand of NZ_JALJRZ010000010.1, from coordinate 60,214 downwards.
CGCGCACCATGACGGCCACAGCCGTCGCCGAGACGCAGCTCCTCGGCCTCGGCAACGACTCGCTCACGGCGGTCCTCACCGGCCGCCCCGAGGTCTCCAAGGCCCTGCTCGCGGCGCTCGCACAGCGCCTGCGCCGCACCAACGCCCACCTCGCCGACCTCGTCTTCACCGACGTCCCCGGTCGCGTCGCCAAGGCGCTGCTCGACCTGTCCGAGCGCTTCGGCCGCCCGGTCGAGGGCGGCATCATGGTCTCCCACGACCTCACCCAGGAGGAGCTCGCACAGCTCGTCGGCGCCTCCCGCGAGACGGTCAACAAGGCCCTCGCGGACTTCGCGACGCGCGGCTGGCTGCGTCTCGAGGCACGCGCCGTGCTCCTGCAGGACGTCGAGCGGCTCAAGCGCCGCGCTCGCTGAACCCCGCTCCGCCTCCCACCCGGTTGAGGTGGACACGCGGGCAGAACCCCCCGCCGAACACCTCAAACGCTGAAGGTCCAGCCGTCCGGGCCGTTGCGCACGAGGCGGTCGGCGCCGCCGGTGGCCAGGACGAGCGCCGCGTTGACGTCGTCGTTGCGGGCCACCCAGGCCTCGGCCTCGGCCGGCGCCTTGCCGAACCGGACGTGTCGCTCGACGAGCCGCGACCGCCGCAGGCCGTCGTCCCCCGACACGAACCAGACCTCGGCCATCTGGGCCCTGGCCCGCTCCCACCGCTCCTCGGGCAGCAGCAGGTAGTTGCCCTCGGTCACGACGAGGCGGGCGGCCGGGGGCACGACCACGGCCGCCGCGATCGGCTGCTCGAGCGTCCGCTCGAAACCGGGCGCGTAGACCCACGCGTCGGGCCACTCCACGAGACGACGCAACAGGGCGGCATACCCGTCGGCGTCGAAGGTGTCCGGCGCACCCTTGCGCGACCGCGAGCCGAGCCGGTCGAGCTGGACGTCAGCGAGGTGGAAGCCGTCCATCGGCACGTGGGCGACCCAGTCCGCACCCGCGCGGGCCGCGACGGCCTCGAGCAGCGCCTCCGCGAGAGTCGACTTGCCCGCCCCCGGCGCCCCGGCGATGCCGAGCACGACCCGCCTGCGGTCACCGACGAGGCCGATCGCCGCAGCCGCGAGCTCGTCCATGCCGTGCACCGTCGGAGCCTCCCACTCCCTCACGGGTGGGTGCGGAGGTACTCGAGCTGCGCCTGCACGGACAGCTCCGCCGCAGGCCACACGCTCCGCGGCACGTCGGCGTAGACGTCCTCGACGACGGCGTATGCCGTCTGCGCACCCCGGGCGACCGCGTCGCGCACCTGGTCCAGCCGTTCGGCGCGGTGCCTGAGGTAGAAGGTCACCGTGGCGGCCGCATCGGGGACGAACGGCCCGTGGCCCGGGAGCAGACTCGTCACGTCACCGGCCCGGGTCAGGGCCTCGATGCGGTCGAGCGAGGCGAGGTAGGACTCGAGGCTTCCGTCGGGCCAGGCGACGACGGTCGTGCCGCGCCCGAGGATCGTGTCGCCGGTGAGGAGGGTGTTGTCGGCGGGCAGGACGAACGAGAAGGAGTCGCTCGTGTGGCCGGGCGTCTCGACGGCGAGGATCTCGAGCCCCCCGACCGTCATGGTCTCGCCGGCCCAGACGTCGTCGTGGCCGCGCCCGAAGGCGCGCACCGGCGCACCGGTCAGCTCGTGGAACCGGTCGGCGCTCTCGGCGTGGTCGTCGTGCCCATGGGTGAGCAGGGTCAGCGCGACCCGGCGCCCGGTCTCGGCCACCCGCGCCAGCACGTGCTGCAGATGACCTTCGTCGAGCGGGCCCGGGTCGACGACGACGACCTCGTCAGAGCCCGGCTCGGCGAGCAGCCACGTGTTCGTGCCGTCGAGGGTCATCGGCGACGGGTTGGGGCAGAGCACGCACTCGGCGCGCTCGCTCGTGACACCGCCGTGCCAGCCCGGGTCGGCCGCGGTCCCGATCACCGCGCCACCTCCTGGGGCCGGCCCGACGGCGTCACCGGGCTCATCGTTCGACGATCTCCATGGCCGGCCCGCCGGGGCCGTCGACGACCTCCGGCATGATGAGCGGAAGGTGCTCACTGTGCACGACCACGTCTGCGGCAGAAGGCGCGTCGCGGATCTCCTCCACGCACACGACCGTCGGGGGCAGCATGAGGGCCGACCCGGCGGCATACGCCCTCAGCAGCTCGGAGGGCACGACCCACGTCGCCTCGTCGGCCTCGGTGGTCTCGCCGTCGGCCACCTGGAAGGGCGGCATGAGCGCGGCGAAGAACCACGTGTCGTAGCGGCGAGGCTCGAAGACCGGGGTCAGCCAGTGGGCCTTGGCGACGATGAGGTCGGAACGCAGGACGAGGCCCTCGTCCCGGAGCACGTCGGCCAGTGAGAGCCGGCGGTCGACGAGCGCGAGGCGGACGTCGAGCCACTCGGGGCCTTCGACCATGGCGAGCGGTCCGCTCGCCGACGGGCTCGCGAGGAGCACTCCGCACTCCTCGAAGACCTCGCGGATCGCGGCCGCGACGTACATCTGCGCCACCGAGGGCGAGCAGCCGAGCCGGTCGGCCCACTCGGACGGGGAAGGACCCGCCCACGGCAGGCCGATCTCGCCGTCGCGCTCGTCGACGGAACCGCCGGGGAAGACCATCATGCTCGGCGCGAACTCCATCTCGGAGACGCGCCGCAGCATGAAGACCTCGGGTCCGTCGACGCCGTCGACGCCGCCGACACCGTCGCGCACGAGCATCACGGTGCTGGCGCGGCGGGGCTCCGCCTCGTCCCAGCGCTCCCCGGCGAGCCAGCGGGTGGCCGTGTCGGAGATGCCGGGCGTCGTGGTCAGGGGGAACCGGCGACCCGCGGTGCCGGGCACCTGACGGTCACCTGCCGTCATCGTGCCGTCCCCTGCACTCACCGGGCGACGGAGACGATGACCTCGACCTCGACGGGTGCGTCCAACGGGAGCGCAGCGACACCGACGGCCGAACGAGCATGGATCCCCTTGTCACCAAACGCTTTGACGAGCAGCTCGCTCGCGCCGTTGATGACCCCGGGCTGGCCGGTGAAGCCCGGGTCGGAGGCGACGAAACCGACGACCTTGACGACACGGGTCACCGTGTCGAGGTCGCCGATCTCGGACTTGATGGCCGCGATCGCGTTGAGGGCACACGTCTCGGCGAGGGACTTGGCGGTCTCGGCGTCCACCTCGGCGCCGACCTTGCCGGTCGCGGCGAGGGAACCGTCGACCATCGGCAGCTGACCCGAGGTGAAGACGAGGTCGCCCTCACGGACGACGGGGACGTAGGCGGCGACGGGCGGCACGACCTCGGGCACGGTGAGGCCGAGCTCGGACAGGCGGTCTTCGACTGCAGACATGGTGCGCTGACTCCTCAGGACTTCGGGCGCTTAAAGTAGGCGACGAGGCTCGTGCCGTCGGGACCGTTGACGATCTGGACGAGCTCCCACCCGTCCGCCCCGAAGTTGTCGAGGATCTGCTTGGTGTTGTGGATCAGAAGCGGTGCGGTGAGGTATTCCCACTGGGTCATGGCCATCACCCTACTCAGTGGCACCACGGCTCTCTCGGGGTGCGTCGGTGACGCGGGTGGCACCATGACGCCCATGACGAGCAGCCCCTCGACGACGTCCCCCGCGAGCGCCTCGACGCGCTCCTACGGCAGCGACCCCGCGCAGGTCTACGACGTCATCCCGCCGGCCGCCGGCGCCCCGGCCGCGAACGGCACGGTCGTCGTCGTCCACGGCGGCTTCTGGCGGGCGCAGTACGACCGCGAGCACGCGCTCCCCGAGGCTCGCGCCTTCGCGGGGGCGGGCTACCACGTGGTGCTCGCGGAGTACCGCCGAGTCGGTATGCCGGGTGGTGGCGTCCCCGGGACCCTCGACGACATGCGCGACCTCGTCGCGTCGATCGCGTCGCAGCCCGACCTGCCCAAGCCGCTCGTCCTCGTCGGCCACTCCGCCGGGGGACACCTCGTCGCGTGGGCCGCCGGCCAGACCTGGGCCCGCGAGCGCGGGATCGCGGGAGTCGTGTCGCTGGCCGGGGTCGTCGACCTCGGAGCCGCGGACCGGCTGCACCTCGGGTCCGACGCCACGCGGGACTTCGTCGGGTCCGGACCCGGCACGGCGGCGTGGACCTCGGCCGACCCGATGTCGACCCTGCCGCCGAAGGTGCCGGTGCGGCTCGTCAACGGCGCCGACGACGACACCGTGCCGCTGGGCGTCGCCGACGACTACGTCTCGAAGGCGAAGGCGGCCGGCGGCGACGTGACCGAGCAGGTCGTGCCGGGAGCCGACCACTTCGCCGTCATCGACCCCCAGTCAGAAGCCTTCAGGCCGGTCCTTGCAGCCGTGAGCTCCCTCCTCCCATCCGGTTGAGGTAAACCCGCAGCCCTCGCTCCCCTCCCCCTCCTTCCCCGGTTCGAGGTGACCCCGGCAACCCCTTCGGTGCCGCCATCACTTCGACTCCGCGTCGGGTGTCCACAGCCCCACCCGTCGCTGGCGGCTCGTCCACAGACGGGCGTATGCCGCTCGCCCTCCGCTTTAGACCCCGCGACGGTCGGACCCATGAACGGTTCAGAACGACGACGCATCGCCCGCGCGTTGGCCGAGCGACACGGCGGTGTCGTGTCACGAGCGATGCTGCGGTCCGCCGGCATCGAGCGACGGCACGTGGCATACGAAGCCCGTTCGGAACGGTGGGTCGTGCACGGCGACGTCACGGTGGCCGTGCACACCCGGCCGCTGAGCCGTGAGGAGAACCTATGGCGTGCCGTGTGGGAGGTGGGGCCTACTGTCGCAGCCCTCGACGGCGCGAGCGCCTCCTCCCGGAGCCGGACCGGCAGGTGGTCGTCCACACGGATCGAGGGCGGGTCTATCTCGACGTCCGCTGGCGCAACGGGCTCGTGGTCGAGATCGACGGCGTGCAGCACCGGCGCTCTCTGGCCGTCTCGGCGGACAACCTCCGCACCCACGCGCGCGTCCTCAAGGGCGACCGCGCGCTGCGCATCGACCTCGTCGGGCTGCGCGTCTTCACCGACGAGTTCATGAGCCAAGTGGCCCAGGGCCACGCCCAGCTCGAGCACCCGGCTGCCTGACACGCGGCCCGCGAGCGTCACCCTCCGGTTCGAGGTGATCTCGACTGCCACGCGGCCACCGGGATCACCTCGAACGGCGGGTCGGTTGACGGGGGTCGAGGTGATGTCGACACCGACGGGCTACTGGGATCACCTCGAGCCGCGGGTCGGTCACCTCGGACGAGGGTGGGGTGGGGCGGGTCCTAGAGTGGACGCGTGACGACCGGCCCCACCGACCCCTCTTGGGCGCGAGCGCGGCTGCACGTCGTCACCGGCAAGGGCGGGACGGGCAAGACCACGGTCGCATCGGCCATCGCGCTGGCCCTCGCGTCGACCCCCGCCCACGTGCTGCTCACCGAGGTCGAGGGTCGGCAGGGCATCAGCCAGACCTTCGACGTCCCACCGCTCGGCACCGACGAGACCCGCGTCGTGCGCCTCCCCGGGGGCGGCGAGGTCGTCGGCCTGGCCATCGAGCCCAAGGCCGCGCTCCTCGAGTACCTCCAGCTCTTCTACAAGCTCGGGCGCGCCGGCAAGCTCCTCGAGAAGTTCGGCGCCATCGACTTCGCGACGACCATCGCCCCCGGCGTCCGGGACGTCCTGCTCATCGGCAAGATCTACGAGGCCAACCGCCGCCGCCGGGACGGCAAGCACAAGGGCGACGCACCCCACGTCTACGACGGCATCGTCCTCGACGCGCCGCCGACCGGACGCATCGGACGTTTCCTCTCGGTCAACGCCGAGGTGGCCGACCTGGCCCGCGTCGGCCCGATCGCCTCGCAGGCGAGCTCGATCACCCGCCTGCTCGAGTCCGAGCAGACCGTCGTCCACCTCGTGACCCTGCTCGAGGAGATGCCCGTGCAGGAGACCCTCGAGGCCATCGACGACCTGCGCGCCAAGGGCCTGCACCCCGGCGCGATCATCGTCAACATGGTGCGCGAGCCGCTCCTTGACGACACGGCGCTCGAGCAGGCTCGCGAGGGCCGGCTGCACAAGCCGTCGATCCGCACCCAGCTCGGCGAGGCCGGCGTCAAGGCCACACCGGAGCTCGTCGACGGCCTGCTCGAGGAGGCCCGCGACCACGCGCAGCGGATCGACCTCGAGCGCGAGCAGCTCGCCCTCCTCGAGGCCACCGGCCTGCCCATCGTCCAGCTGCCCGCGCTCCCGGGCGGCGTCGACTCGGGGTCGGTCCGCGAGCTCGCCGACCTCCTCGTGCCGCTCTTCGTCCGCCACGCCGGCGTCGGGCCCGGCTCCGGACGGGTCCGCGCATGAGCCCCGGACCCGTCTCGACCGAGCCGCCCCTGCTCAACGTCGACGCCCTCATCGACGACCCGGCGACCCAGATCGTCGTGTGCTGCGGCTCCGGCGGCGTCGGCAAGACCACGACCGCGGCCGCCCTCGGCCTCCGCGCTGCCGAGTCGGGGCGCAAGGTCGTCGTCCTGACGATCGACCCCGCCCGCCGCCTGGCGCAGTCGCTCGGTCTCACCGAGCTCGACAACACCCCTCGGCCGGTCACCGACATCGATGCCTCGGCCGGCGGCAGCCTGCACGCGATGATGCTCGACATGAAGCGGACCTTCGACGAGGTCGTCATCGCCCACTCCGAGCCGGGCAAGGCCGAGCAGATCCTCGCCAACCCCTTCTACCAGGCCGTCAGCAGCTCCTTCGCCGGCACGCAGGAGTACATGGCGATGGAGAAGCTCGGCCAGCTCAAGGCGGGCGCCGGCACCGAGGACGCCCCGTGGGACCTCATCGTCGTCGACACCCCACCGTCCCGCTCGGCCCTCGACTTCCTCGACGCACCGAACCGCCTCGGCAGCTTTCTCGACGGGCGCTTCATCCGCCTGCTCACGGCCCCGGCCAAGGCGGGCGGGCGCGCCGGACTCAAGGTCTTCGGGGTCGGGGTGCAGATCGTGACCTCCACGATGACGAAGGTCCTGGGTGGCCAGATGCTCAGCGACGTCCAGACGTTCGTCAACGCGCTCGACACGATGTTCGGCGGCTTCCGCGAGCGTGCCGACGAGACCTACCGCCTGCTCTCCGAGGACGGCACGGCCTTCCTCGTCGTCGCCGCCCCCGAGCGCGACGCCCTCCGCGAGGCGTCCTTCTTCGTCGACCGCCTCGAAGCAGACGGTATGCCGCTCGCCGGGCTCGTCGTCAACCGCATCGGTCGCGTCTCGGCGACGGGTGTCACACCGTCCCGCGCCTTGGCCGCCGCGGAGTCGCTCGAGGAGAGCGGCGGACCGAAGTCGGCGTCGAACGCCGCGGGGCTGCTGCGGCTGCACGCATCACTGGTGCGCACGGCCGAGCGGCAGCGCGAGCTCGCCGACCGCTTCTCACGGTCACACCCCGGCATACCCGTGGTGCAGGTGCCGGCGCTGGGCCGCGATGTCCACGACCTCGACGGCCTGCGTGAGATCGGGCATGCGTTAGCGGGGTCGTGACCCACCTCGGGTGGCCACGGCCCCGCCCACGTGTGACGTGGACCGACCGGGGACCGGTCGGTGTGGCGCCGACTCAGTCGTGCTTGACCTGCGAGGCCATCCCCGCACGCAGAGCCGACTTCCAGGACGTGATGTCCGGACGCTTGCGGAGCAGGGCCCGGCGCTCGCGCTCGGTCATGCCTCCCCAGACGCCGAACTCGGTCCGGTTGTCGAGAGCCTCGGCCAGGCACTGCGCGAGAACAGGACACGTCTTGCAGACGGCCTTCGCGTCGTGCTGGGCCTTGCCTCGGACGAACAATGCATCCGGGTCCGCGCCGGAACAGCTGGCCTGACTGGCCCACTCCTCCACCCACGGATCCACGATGATGACAGCACTCATTTCCTACCCCTCCCCGCCCGGCGCCTCCCATGACATCCGGACTGACCGTGGACCGTCCCACCGGTCTTGGTCAAATGGACCCCCCTAAGGCCCAAACGAGACATTACGAGCGTGAGGCCGACTCGGACATAGCCTCTATGGACCATTTAGTGGAGGGGGTGACTAGTCACCTGGACTCGGACCCCCTGGTCATTCCGAGGCGCGGTAAGGCATTCTGAGACATCCCCGGACCCGCGGGACGGCACAAATCGGGTGGCCATGGGGTGAGCGGTTACCCTTGGGCCCATGTCTTCACGCACTACGTCGATCGGCGGCGTCATCAGCCTGCTCGGCGCGTTCCTCGCGTCCGCGCTCGTGCTCGGGCTGCTCGCCGCCGGCCTGGTGATGCCCGCGGTGGGCGCAACGGGGGCGCTCGCGCGCAGCGGAGTCGACGTCTTCAACGAGCTCCCGAGCGAGTTCACGACCGACCCGCTGGCCCAGACCTCCCGTATCCTGGCCGCTGACGGCACCGTCATCGCGACGCCGCAGGAGCAGAACCGCACCATCGTGCCGCTGAACAAGATCGCGCCGATCATGCGTGAGGCCCAGGTCGCGATCGAGGACCACCGCTTCTACGACCACGGTGGCATCGACATCCAGGGCACGGCCCGCGCCGTCATCTCCAACCTGCGCAACGGCTCCTCGGTCGGTGCCTCGTCGCTCACCCAGCAGTACGTCAAGATCTCGCTCCAGTACTCCGCCCTCAGCTCCGGCAACGAGGAGGCGGCCGCCGAGGCCGTCAAGAAGGACTACCTGCGCAAGCTCAAGGAGCTGAAGTACGCCATCACGCTGGAGAAGAAGCTGACGAAGGACGAGATCCTCGAGGGCTACCTCAACCTCGTCTACTACGGCGACCGCGCGTATGGCGTCGAGGCCGCCGCCCAGCACTACTTCAGCGTCCACGCCGACAAGCTCTCCCTGTCGCAGGCCGCCCTCCTCGCCGGCCTGACGCAGAACCCCGGCACCACCGACCCGGTGAACTTCCCGAAGAAGGCCCTGGCCCGCCGGAACGTCGTGCTCGACCGCATGCACGAACTCGGCCGCATCACCGACAAGCAGTGGCAGGCCGCCAAGAAGCGCACGCTCAAGCAGGACATGCGCGTGACGCAGCCGAAGAGCACGTGCCTGTCGTCGCCGTACCCCTACTGGTGCGACTTCATCGTCAACTACGCCCTGACGATGCCGCAGCTCGGCAAGACCGTCGAGGAGCGCAAGCGCACCCTCTACCGCGGTGGCGTCACGATCACGACGACCCTCGACCCGCGCGTCCAGGAGATCGTCCAGCGCGAGATCACGAAGAAGGTGCCCATCGGCGACAAGTCGAAGGTGGGCGCGGCCGCGTACGTCACCGAGCCCGGCACGGGCCGGGTGCTCGCCTTCGCCCAGAACACGACCTACACGGTCTCCGCCAAGAAGCTCGGTGAGACGAGCGTCAACTGGGCCCTGGACAAGCAGTACGGCGGTTCCGGCGGGTTCCAGTACGGCTCGACGGCCAAGGCGTTTGCTCTGGTCGCCGCCATGGAGTCCGGGCTGACCACCAAGTCCAGTGTGGACGCCAAGGCCGCCGGAGGGAACACGAGCGCGAAGTACAGCCCGTCCGACTTCCCGAAGGACGCCTGCTCCTCGAGCTTCGAGACCTGGAACGTCCTCAACGACACCCCGTTCAAGGGCGGCAAGATGACGCTCATGGAGGCCACGGCGCTCTCGACCAACACCGCGTTCGTCGGCCTCGCGCAGCAGATCGGCATCTGCAAGATCCGCGACACCATGAACCGGATCGGTCTGCACCAGGGCAACGGCAAGGCCATCTCCATCGACCCGGCCGCGGTCATCCTCGGCGCCAACGAGGTCTCGCCCCAGGCTCTCGCCGACGCCTACGCGACACTCGCGTCGGGTGGCAAGCGCTGCCCGGTCCTCGCGATCACCAAGATCACCCGCGGCGGCAAGGCCATCCCGCTTCCTTCCACGAAGTGCCAGCAGGTCGTCGATCCCGACGTGACGCGGGCGACCGACAAGTTCCTCGAGTACAACATGACGCACGGCTCCGGCATCCGGAACCAGCTCGACGACGGCAAGCGCGAGTCGGCCGGCAAGACCGGTACGGCCAACGGCAACAACGAGTCGTGGTTCGCCGGCTACACCCCGCAGATCTCCACCGCGGTCTGGGTCGGCACGCCCGACGACGGCAACAAGCGCATCATGAAGGACGTCACGGTCGGCGGTCAGTTCTACCCCGTGATGCACGGCGCCGCGATCGCCGCACCCATCTGGAAGGGGATCATGAACCGGGTCCTCGACGGCCAGCCCGAGGTGAAGTTCGGCGAACCAGCCGCCAAGTACCTCGGCGCCGACCCCGGCAACCAGAACGTGACCCCTGGCCAGCTCCCCGCCGTCGTTGGTCGGTCGGTCTCCGAGGCCGAGTCCCTGCTCCAGGCTGCGGGCTTCCAGACGCAGGTCGGCGGGACGATGTCCTCGCAGGTGGCGCAGGGCCTCGTCGCCGGTATCTCGCCCTACCAGTCGCCGCCGCCCGGCAGCATGATCACGATCTACACCTCGCGTGGCGGGTTCCGACAGCCACCACCCGCTCCCCAGACCACCTTCGTCAACCCCGGCGGCACCGGCGGTGGCGGTGGTGGTGGCGGTGGGAACGGCAACGGGGGCGGCAAGCCGACCAAGCCGACCAAGCCGACCAAGCCGCCCAAGCCGCCCAAGCCGCCAGGGCGCGGCTGACCCAGCGATGACGAAGGCCCGACGCGATCCGCGTCGGGCCTTCGTCGTCGGTGAGCGACGTGTGTGGGGCCTCAGCCCGCGAGGACCCGGCGCACGATGCCGGCGACCCGACCACCCTCGGCGCGCCCGGCCACGGCAGCGTTGGCGGCCTTCATCGCGAGGCCCATCTGCGGCATACCCGTGGCGCCGGAGGCGGTGACCGCCTCGCGGACGATCACCTCGAGCTCGTCGTCGCCGAGCTGCCGCGGGAGGTAGGCCTCGAGGACGGCGAGCTCCGCCTCCTCCTTGGCCGCGAGCTCCGGGCGTCCGGCGCCGACGTATGCCGTCGCGGCCTCACGACGCTTCTTGGCTTCCCTGGTGAGGACCTTGAGGACGTCGTCATCCGTCAGCTCGCGCTGCTCGGTGCCGGCGACCTCCTCGGTGGTGACGGCGGTGAGGGCCATCCGCAACGAGCCGGTCCGGACCTGGTCTCGCTCGCGCATCGCGGCGGTGAGATCGGACTTCAGCTGCTCCTTGAGGGTGCTCATGTCGCCAGTCTGTCAGGTCGGCCACGCGGGTCCCCACGGGTTCCTCGGGGCGCGCGTGCCCGGGATGCGAGGATGGGCCCCATGCGTGCCGTGACCAAGACCGTCCTGGGCCTGGGGATCGCCGGCACCGGGGTGCTCGGCTGGGCCTCGCTCGTCGAGCGCAATGCCTTCGTGCTGCGTCGATTCGACGTGCCGGTGCTGCCCGAGGGCGCGGAGCCGCTGCGGGTGCTGCACCTGTCCGACCTGCACCTGCTGCCGCGCCAGCGCGCGAAGCGGTCCTGGGTGCACAGCCTCGCCTCGCTCGACCCCGACCTCGTCATCACGACGGGCGACAACATCGCGGCCCCCGACGCCGTGCCCGCGCTGCTCGACGCGTACGACTCGCTCCTGGGTGTCCCCGGGGTCTTCGTCCTCGGGTCCAACGACTACTTCGCCGCGAAGCTGAAGAACCCTCTCGGCTACCTGACCAGCAACTTCGCCAAGGGCGTGGGCACGACCCAGCGGCTGCCCACTGCCGACCTCGTGCGCGGTCTCGGTTCCCGTGGCTGGGTCGACCTGACGAACCGTCGGGACTCGCTCACCGTGCGTGGCCTGCGGATCGACGTGCGCGGCGTCGACGACCCGCACCTCGGCTACGACCGCCTCGACGTCGTGCGCGGGCCGGCGTCGCCCGAGGCCGGCCTGACGCTCGGCGTGACGCACGCGCCCTACCAGCGGGTGCTCGACGCGTACGCCTCGGACGGCGCCGAGCTCATCGTCGCCGGACACACGCACGGCGGCCAGGTCTGCGTGCCCGGCTACGGTGCGCTCGTGACGAACTGCGACCTCGACACGGGCCGCGCCAAGGGCTTGTCGCGTTGGTGGCCGGGAGCCGGCTCCACGCCGTCGTCACACGCGCCTGAGGGCGCCGCGTGGCTCGAGGTGTCCGCCGGTCTGGGGACGTCGCCCACGGCCCCAGTACGCCTTGCCTGCCGTCCCGAGGCGACCCTCCTGACGCTCGTCCCCCGCTCACAGGGCTGAGCCGGCGCGGTCCCCAGCGGCGGTCGACGAGCCCGATTCGGAGATGGGCAGGGGGCTGCGCTAGCATCTCTGCTTGCTGCCTCCGGTCCACGGATCAGGGGTAGATGCAGCACCGGGGTGTGGCGCAGCTTGGTAGCGCGCTTCGTTCGGGACGAAGAGGTCGCAGGTTCAAATCCTGTCACCCCGACCATCCGCGAAGGGCCTGCTGGAAACGACGACGTCGTTCCAGCAGGCCCTTCGGCGTCCTGTCACCCGGGCTCATCGAGGCGCGTGCCAGCGGACCAGCTTGTCCGGGTTCAGCACGAGCCACACCCGCGCGACGAGGGCGTCGTCGCCGTCCGTGATGATCACCGCGCAGGCCCTCCCGGAGCGGCGGACGACGACGGCCCGCCGGCCATTGGCCTGCTCGACCGTGAGGGTCCGACCTTGGGCGCCACCGACTGCCGTCGACACCACCCGGGCCACGGATGCTGCGCCTCGAACCGGCCGGAGCGGCGTCACCACCCGGCCGCCGCCGTCACTGACGAGCACGACGTCTCGGTGCAGCGTGGCCGTCAGCGCGTCGACATCACCGCCCGCGAGCACATCGGCCCAACGGTCGGTGCTCACGCCAGCGCTGCGAGCTTGTGCGGGTTCATCACCCAGCTGATCTGGTCGATCCCCTCCTCCGACGCGTCGACGACCAAGACGACCTCGAGCACGCCGTCGCGGCGCAGCAACGCGGCCGGCCGGCCGTTCGCCGCGGCGACCTCGACCTCCATCCCGACCCAGAACCGGTCGTGGAAGGCGCGGAGGTACCTCGCCACCCGCGTGGACCCGTGCACGGCGAAGCGCGAGGCCCGTACGACGCCTCCTCCGTCGGACGTGCTCGTCACGTCTGCGGCGAAGAGGTCCTCGAGTGCGGCCAGGTCGCCCGACCTCGCCGCGTCGACGAAGGCGACGAGCAGCTGCTGCTGGTCCCGACGGCTGACGCTCATGCGACGCTGACCCGCGATGCGCCGGCGCGCCCGGCTGACGAGCTGCCGGACGGCGGGCTCCTTGAGCTGGAGCACGTCGGCGATCTGGGCGTAGGGGTAGTCGAACGCCTCGCGCAGCACATAGGCAGCCCGCTCGTTCGCCGTCAGCCGCTCGAGCAGGGTCAGGACGGCGAACTCCAGGGCTTCCCCACGCTCGGCTCCGAGGTAGGGGTCTGCGCTCGTGTCGACCGGCTCGGGGAGCCACGGGCCGACGTACGTCTCCCGCCGGGCCCGCGCGGACTGGAGCGCGTTGATGGCGAGGCGGGTCGTGGCCGTGGCGAGGTAGGCGGACGGGTTGTCCACGAGGTCGCGGGGCGCGCTCTGCCAGCGCACCCAGACGTCCTGGACCAGGTCCTCCGCCTCGGTCGCACTGCCGAGCATGCGGTACGCGATGCCGAAGAGACGGGGACGCAGCTCGGCGAAGGTCCGCACGGCGTCGTCGAGTCCGGGGTCCGGCACCTCCGTCGTCACAGCCGTCTCCTCAGGTCATGGACCGCACCGACCTGCCTCGTCACCGTGGGTCCCGGCCCGCCTCGAGGGCCTGGACGGCACCGAGCAGGCTGCGCAGCCCAGTCTGCTCGATCTGGACCTCGGCCGGGTCGACGAGCCACTCGCTCTCGGGCGTCGCGAAGGCGCCGATGGCGGGGCTCGCATCCGCCACGGCCAGCTCGACCCGGACCTCCGCCTCGAGCGCCACGAGCCGGTCGAGACCGTCCAGACCGTCCAGACCGTCGAGACCGTCGAGGCCGTCGTCGCGCCGGCCGCCGACCCCGAGCCACCCGGTCACGAGCGGTGCCAGTCGGCGTAGTGGAGCCGGCCGAGCTGGGCGGGACCGACGGGCACGAGGCTGTCGGCCTCGAGCACGGACCCGAAGTAGGGAGCGTCCGGGTCGGTGACGACCGGGCGAGGGTCACCCAGGGCCGCGAGCGCCGCGCGGAAGAAGTCGTCCATGGGGGCTCGGTCGGGGCCGGCGATCTCGAGGCGACCACCCAGCGGGGCACCCGTGGCGACGCGGGCCAGCGCATCGGCCACGTCGTCACCGGCGACGGGCTGGAACGCGGCGGACGGCATACGCACCTGCCCGTCGACCTCAGCCGTGTCGGCGATGGCGGGCACGAACTCGAAGAACTGGGTCGCGTGCAGGATCGACCACGGGATGCCGGAGCTCTCGATGAGCCGTTCCTGGGCGATCTTGGCCCGGAAGTAGTCGTTCCCGGGGAGCCGGTCGGTGCCGACGATCGAGAGGCCGACGTGGTGGGCGACGCCTGCCGCCTTCTCCACCTCGAGCAGGTTGCCGGTCGAGGTCTCGAAGAAGTCGAGCACCGCGTCCCGCTCGAACGAGGGCGAGTTCGCCACGTCGACGACGACCGACGCGCCGGCGAGCGCCTGGGCCAGTCCCTCACCGGTGAGGGTGTTGACACCGGTCGCTGGCGAGGCCGCCAGGGCCTCGTGCCCGTGTGCCTCGAACCTGCGCACGAGTTTCGAGCCGATGAGTCCGGTGCCGCCGATGACCACGATCTTCATGGGAGTCCTCCTGTCGGGCGCCCCGGTGGCGCCTCCGACAGAGAAGACCGGACAGCCCCCGGATCTGTGACAGGCCCAGGAGAACCGGGTCCACTCCGGCCGCCGTCGAGCCCTTACCGGCCCGTCCGGCCGTCGAGGCACTCGCGCAGGAGGTCAGCGTGCCCGCTGTGCTGGGCGTGCTCCGAGATCATGTGGCCCACCACGGCCCGCACGTCCCGCCCTCGGTGGTGATGATGTCGTCCAGGGAGACCGTCGCGAGCGCCGCCTCTGCGAACCGGCACTCCGCCACCAGCCGCTCGTAGTCGGTCTGCGCCTGTGCGGCAGATGTGGGGTCTCAGTGTTCGACGACGTGGGCGCCGTGCTGGTAGTGGCGATGCCCATCGTGCAGGTGATCCACGTGGTTGCCATGCTGGACCGTCTCGCAACCGTCACCCTCGGCGTGGACGTGGCCATGGTCGGTGTGGACCGCCTGCTCGGCGTGACGTTCGGTGCCGTGGACGTGGTCGAGGTGGTCTCCGTGCTCGACGGTCTCGCAGCCGTCGTCAGGAACGTGCTCGTGGTCGGACGCGATCGTGTGATCGGACATTTCTCCTCCTGGGACCGGACGGTTCACCCGAATCCTCCTCCAGCCATCCAGGGGGGCGTCAAGGGTGAGTCGTGAGCGGTGTCGACCTCTACCGGTTCGTCCGGCCGTCGATGCACTCGCGCAGCAGGTCGGCGTGTCCGTTGTGCTGGGCGTACTCCGAGATCATGTGACCCACGACCGCCCGCACGGACCACGTCACCCCCTCGGCGGTGAAGACGTCGTCAAGGGAGACCGTCGCGAGCGCCGCCTCTGCGAGCCGGCACTCCGCCACCAGCCGCTCGTAGTCGGTCTGCGCCCGTGCGGGGTCGAGGTCCTCGAAGTCGGCGTCGTGCCCGAGCGCGGGGTCGTACATCGGCTCGAGGTCCTCCCCGCCGATGAACTCGCGGAACCACCCGCGCTCGACCTTGGCCATGTGCCGGACCAGCCCGAGCAACGACAGGTTCGACGGCGGGACCGAGCGCTGAGCGAGCTGCTCTCCGGTCAGACCGGCGCACTTGTCGAGCAGCAGGGCGCGACGCCAGGCGAGCCGGGCCTCGAGCAGGGTCCGCTCGTCGCCCACCGGCTCGAACCTCGGCAACGACACCTCAGGGGCGGTCCACGTCATCCAGACATCCTGACAGCCAACCCCCACGCCGCCTGCGCGACTCGACGACACCCGGCCTCCCCGTCTACCTGTCGACAGAGCACTGGAGCCTGCTCGGCACCCGCTCCATGACGTGGTCGGAGATCATGAGCCGGATCACGATCTACCTCACTGTCGTGTCGGCCTTCCTCGTCGTCCTGGCCCCGAGCTCGCGCCCTACCTGACGGCCTCGGTCCACGACGACACCCGCGGGCTCCTTCAGACGTACTCGCGGGGCCACCGACGCCACCTCGTGCTGCACGTCATCGGCAGCACCGCGTTCTTCCTCATGGTCGTCAACGGAATCGTGGCCGGCACCCTGGGCGCACTGGTCGCCGACATCGTCGGTGGCATCACCGCAGTCGTCGCCGTCGTCGGGACGCTGTCCGGCGTCGGCTACGTGGTCGTCCACCTGGCGATCGAACGTCGGGTCTTCGCGGGGCCGGACGACGACGAGCGCTTCCCGACGCCCGACTGACCTCGGCTCCGACACCCGACCGACGCCCGACGGGAGCGTCACGGGACGTCGTCCAGGGCCGTCTCGCGGACCGCCTCGGCGACGACGTCGGCGAGCCGACCCGTGCGCGCGAGCGTCGCCCGCTGCCGGACGGCCCCGTTGCCCTCCTCCCGCACTCGTGCGAGTCCCTCCTGCACGACGGCGAGGTCGCCCGCTGCCTCCAGCGCTGGGCCGACGTGGTCGAGCAGCGACTCGAGCGCCGTCCAGCACGGCACGGGCAGACCGGTGCGCCAGTCGAGCAGGCGTCCCTCGAGGCCCTCACGCCCAGCCTGCCACGTCGCGAGCCGGAGCATCGGCGTCGCCACGTCCGGCGCCGGCCGGTCCAGCGCCCAGTCCTGCGCCGCCGTCTCGACGAGGCCCCGGCACAGCGCCGCGACGACGACGGCCTGCTCGACGGTGAAGCACACGTCGGCGGCCCGGACCTCCACCGTCGGGTAGTGCTGGGCGAGACGGGCGACGAAGTAGACCATCCCCTCGTCGAGGACCACGGTCGACAGCACCATGTCGCGCACGAGCCGGTGGTAGGCGTCCGCCGATCCGAAGCGCCCGGTCGGACCCCACGACGGCCACCGCGCCAGAGCCTGGCTCCGGTAGCTCGCGAAGCCCGAGTCCTGGCCGTTCCAGTAGGGCGAGTTGGCGCTGAGCGCGAGCAGGGCGGGCAGCCAGACGCGGATGCGGTCGAGGACGCCCACACCCTCCTCGTCGCCGGCGACCGACACGTGCACGTGGCAGCCGCAGACCAGGTGCTCACGGGCGGTCAGCCGGTAGCGCTCCTGGAGCCACGCATACCTCCGCGACACGACGGGGACCGGGCGGACCGGCAGCGGCGAGGTGGCGAGCGCGGCCACGCTCGAGCCGGTCCCGTTGGCCGCTGCGCCGGCTTCTGCACGCCAGTGCCGCACCTCCCGGCGCAGCGTGTCGAGGTCGGCGGTGGGTGGCGTGTGCGTCTCGATCTGCTGCTGCTGGAACTCCCCCTCGACGGCACCGTGCACACCGTCGACCGCCTCCTCGGCATGCCGTCTCGCGGCATGCACGAGCAGCTGCCCCGAGACCGACCGGGGGCGACCGTCATGGACGTCGACGAGCAGCATCTCCTCCTCGACACCGAGGGTCCGCACCGTGGCACTCCTTCCGAAGCCCGACCGAGGACGTATGCCGTGTCGCCCGGAACCGCTCATGACGCCGGGTGACGCCGACCGCACCGGACGGCATACGCCCGTTGCTCCGCGTCACCAGTGTGGCGGAGCGTCGCCCGACGCACGCGCGGAGGGGCCCGGATGCCGGACCCGGGGAATGAACGGAGGTCGTGTGCGTTGTCCATCTTTGTCGCCCCAACCGGCAGGAGCATCGTGTCGACCTCGTCCACCCTCGGATTTCGCTCGGAACGCGGGCCCGTCCTCATCGCCCTCATGCTGTCGACGTCGCTCATCGCGCTCGACTCCACGATCCTGGCCACGGCGGTCCCCTCCATCGTCGCGGACCTCGGCGGGCTGACCCAGTTCCCGTGGCTGTTCTCCGTCTACCTGCTGGCGCAGGCGGTGTCGGTCCCGGTGTACGCCAAGCTCGCCGACACGGTCGGGCGCAAGCCGGTCATCCTCGTCGGCATCGGTCTCTTCCTGATCGGCAGCATCCTCTGCGGGTTCGCCTGGGACATGGGTTCACTCATCGTCATGCGAGCACTGCAGGGGCTCGGCGCCGGAGCGGTCCTGCCGATGACGACGACGATCGCCGCTGACATCTACACCGTGGCCGAGCGGGCCAAGACGCAGGGCTACATCGCGAGCGTCTGGGCCGTGTCGTCCGTCGTCGGCCCGACGCTCGGTGGCGTCTTCTCCCAGTTCGCCTCGTGGCGCTGGATCTTCTTCGTCAACATCCCGTTCTGCCTGCTCGCCGCCGGCATGATCTGGCGCACCTACCACGAGTCCGTCGAGCGTCGCCGGCACCGCATCGACTACGCCGGGGCCGCCGTCCTCACGGTCGCCCTGACCCTGCTCATCCTCGCCGTCCTCGAGGGCGGTCAAGCCTGGGCGTGGAGCTCGTGGCAGAGCGTCGGCTCCTTCGCCCTCGGCGCGGTGCTCCTCCTCGTCTTCGGTCTCATCGAGCGGCAGGCGGCGGAGCCGATCCTGCCGCTGGAGGTGCTGACCCGTCGGCTCATCGTCGCGACGTGCCTCATCGGCATCGGCGTCGGCGCAGTGCTCGTCGGGCTGACCTCCTACGTGCCGACCTTCCTCGAGCGCTCGACCGGGGCCACCCCCATCGTGGCCGGACTCGCCGTCGCCGCCCTCACCATCGGCTGGCCGATCTCGGCCTCGCAGTCGGGTCGGCTCTACATGCGCATCGGCTTCCGCCCGACGGCCCTCATCGGCCTCGTCATCGCGACCCTGGGCGCCCTCGCCCTGTGGCTCACCTCGGCCACCCCGAACGTCTGGGCCACGGCCGCCTCGTGCCTCGTCGTGGGCTTCGGCCTCGGTCTCGTCGCCACGCCGACGCTCATCGCGGCGCAGGCCTCGGTGCCGTGGAACGAGCGTGCCGTCGTCACGGGGACGAACATGTTCATGCGATCGGTCGGCAGCGCCGTGGGCGTCGCGATCTTCGGCGCCATCGCGAACGCCGTCATCGCCTCCCATGGTGGCGAGGCGTCGAGCGAGGCGGTGCAGGCCGGCTCGACGGCCGTCTTCCTCGCCGTCGTGGTGGTCGCTCTCGTCACCGTCGCGGCCGGACTGCTCATGCCCCACACACGGGCCGAGGACGTCGCCCACGGCGGCTCGTCGGACGCCGAGTCCGCCGACGTCGCCCAGACGGAGCCCTCCACGGCCTGAGCCCTGGCCACCGTCCGGCCAACCCTCGACAGGACGAGTAGGGCTCGAGGGCATCGGGTACGTCGCCAGGGACAGCGTCACAGACCCCGACGACGAGGAGAACGCGATGAGCGAGCACGACGACGGCACCCGGAAGGTCGCCGACCTGATCAAGGACATCCGGATCGCGATGCTGACGCACGCGGACTCCAACGGGGTCCTCGTGAGCCACCCGATGGCGACGCAGGAGGTCGAGTTCGACGGTGACGTGCTCTTCGTCGCCGAGCGCGACAGCCACAAGGCGCGCGACATCGCCACGCAGTCCCCGGCGCGCGTCAACGTCGCCTACAGCTCGAACAGCTCGTGGGTGTCGCTGTCCGGCACGGCGACCATCGTCGACGACAGCGCCAAGCTCGCCGAGCTGTGGAACTCCTTCACGGGAGCCTGGCTCGAGGGCGGGCCGGAGAACCCCAACAACATCATCATCAAGGTGAGCGCGGACTCGGCCGAGTACTGGGACTCCCCCGGCGCCAAGGTCACGCAGATCGCCAACTTCGTCAAGGCGAAGGTGACCGGCGAGCGCATCGAGGGCGACAACGAGGTCGTCGACCTCTGACCGCCTGAGACGGTCGTATGCCGTCGGGTTCCCTTCGCATTGAAGGGAACCCGACGGCATACGTGCTTTCGGACCTGCCTCAAGCAGCCTCAGGCAGCGCCCTTGACGAGCCGCATGACGGCCCGCTCGAGCGCGTCGCGGTCGCGCACCCGCACGAGCTCGCCGCGCTCGAGGCGCGTGCGGTCGGCCTTGGTCAGGCGCGAGAGGCTGCGTGCGATGGTGCGGCCGACGGCGTACTCGTCGAGGACGCGGGGGTCGACATACGAGCTGCGGGCGACCGCGGGTGTGTTGCCGAGGTGTTCGGAGACGACCTTCATCGCGTCCTTCTCGGCGCGCTTGAGCTCGCGCTCGGAGTCGACGGGGCCGGTCCGTGCGAGTGCGACGGCGGCCGTCACCGTGGCCGCCCAGGTGCGGAGGTCCTTGACGGTGTACTCCTCACCGACGAGCTCCTTGAACGCGACGTTGAGGTCGCTCGAGCGCAGCTCGTGCCAGCCGTTCGTGTCGCGGTAGGCCAGCAGGCGCTCACCCGGATAGCCACTTCGCTTGAGGGACAACACGATCCGTGCCAACAGCTGGTCGGTCATGACGGCCTCGCGGGTGACGCCGGACTTTGCCGGGAACTCGAAGGTGACGTCCTCACCGCTCACCGTGACATGGGAGCGGAGCAGCGTCGCGACGCCGTGCGAGCCGTGCTCGGCCTCGTACTCCTCTCCGCCGCTGCGGAAGAGCCCGGCGTCGAGCATCCGCAGGCCGGCAGCGGTGACACGCTTCCTCGTCAGGCCGTTGGTGCGCAGGTCGGCGGCGATCTGCTTGCGGGCTGCCGGCAGCTTGCGGGCGAGCACGATGACGCGGTCGTGCTTCTCGCGGCCGCGCGCCTCGTGCCAGGCGTCGTGGTAGAGGTACTGACGCCGCCCCGCGTCGTCGGTGCCGACGGCCTGGATGTGGCCGTTCGGGTGCGGGCTGATCCAGACGTCCTGCCAGGCAGGTGGGATGACGAGTGCGGTGACCCGTTCGCGCGTCTCGGGGTCGACGGCCCTGCCGTCGGCGTCGACGTAGCTGAAGCCCTTGCCCCGTCGCACGCGACGGATCCCGGGCTTGTCCATGGTGCTCCGGCGCAGTCTCACACCGAGGAGATACCCGCACCGGGTCGAGCCCCAACCGCACCCCCACCACGCCGCGCCGCAGTGCTGCGCGGCTCGGCGTGGTGGGCGGACGGGTGCTGCTCAGTCCGCGGGGTCGGGCCGCACGCCCGCGACCTCGGAGGTCGCGTCCGTCGTCTCGCGGCTCGACACCTCGGTGTCGGGACCGTCCGGGGAGGCGACCGGCACGATGTCGGGCACCTTGATCTCCGCGTGACCGGGCGGCGGAGGGGGGTCGGGCGTGACGGGCGGGAAGACCGAGCCGTCGCTCTGCAGATGTGATTCGTGAGGGGTCACGTCAGTCATTACCTATCGCCCCGAGTAGGTGGTTGTCGCGCTACCTCTTCGACCATACCCACGGGTCCCTGACGCGAACCTGTGCCTTTCGGCGCCGCCCGGGCCGCCGGACCACCGACCAGACCCACGCGATGGCCCGGCGCGCGCTGCGTCAGCGGGTGAGGACGCCGACCCGGCCCTGCTCGCCGGACGCCCAGCAGGCGCCGTCGTGCGTGCACTCGACGGAGTCGAAGCTGCCGGTGTCGAACGTCGACCACGTGCGGCCACCGTCGGTCGAGACGTCGGAGCCCGACGGGCCCACCGCCAGCACGGTGCGTGCCGTGTGCGGCACCCACGCCGACCCTGACCGGTAGCCCGACGGATTGGTCGACGACTTCGTCCACGTGCGGCCGCCGTCGGAGGTCCACGCCGCGTTGTCGACGGCGCCGGTCGGGGCGGCGAAGTCGCCGCCGACGATGACGCCGCGCCGGGCGTCCCGGAAGCTCACGGAGAAGATGCCGGCCGACGCGCCACCGGCCACCGGGCTGTCGGCGACGGTCCACGTGTGTCCGTGGTCTGCGGAGGTGAAGACGCGCGCCGGGTGGACCCCGCCGCTCACGAGGTAGGTGCGACCGCCGACGCCCGCCGCGAGGCAGGTCCCCGACGCCGCGAAGGCGAACTCGCCCGTCTGCGCGGCCAGCATCCCGGCCGCCTCGACGGGCGTCCACGAACGGCCGCCGTCGGAGGTCTCGACGAGCCGGAACCTCCCGTCGACCGGGTCGCTCATCGCGAGACCGCGGCGCGGCGAGCTGAACGCCATGCAGTCGTAGAAGGCGGCCGGGTCGGTGTTGCGGAAGCTCTCGGTCCAGGTCGCGCCGCCGTCGTCGGTGACGAGGATGCGCGAGTCCTCACCCTCCCCGATCGAGAGGATGACGGCGTGCCGCGCGTCGAAGGCCTCGATGTCGCGGAACTGCAGCACCGCGGTGCCCAGTCCCTGCGGGCTGACGTCGGTCCACGTCCTGCCGCCGTCGGTGGTGCGCAGCACGGTGCCGTTCGAGCCGCTCACCCACGCCACGTCGCGTGAGACGGGCGCCAGGCCGCGCAAGCGCTCGGTCGTTCCGGTGGGCGTGACCGTCCAGCCGTATGCCGTCGCCCCGGCCTTCGTGGGAGCGTCACGTCCCACGGCACCGGGCGACACGGCATACGCAGTGGTCGCGGAGGCGACGAGCGCGGTGGTGGCGGCTGCGAGCAGGACGGATCGCGTCGGGAGTCTCATGCCTCCCGAAACTAGCCGCGATCGGGCCCGTCGGCGCGCTCAGCGGCCGGTGCCGCCGTAGACGATGGCGTCCTCGGTCGAGTCGAGACCGAAGGCGGTGTGCACGGCGCGGACCGCGTCGTCGAGGTCCTCGGCGCGGGTCACGGCCGAGACGCGGATCTCGGACGTCGAGATCATCTCGATGTTGATGCCGGCCTCGGCGAGGGCGCCGAAGAAGCGGGCCGAGACACCGGGGTGGCTCTTCATGCCGGCGCCGACGAGGGCGATCTTGCCGACGCCGTCGTCGAAGCGGAGGTCGGCGTACTCGACCTCGTGCTTGATCGACTGGAGCACCGACATCGCCTTGGGCCCGTCGGCCTTGGGCAGCGTGAAGGAGATGTCGGTCTTGGCCGTCTCGGCGGCCGACACGTTCTGCACGATCATGTCGATGTTGAGGCCGGCCTCGGCGATGGCCCCGAAGATCTTCGCGGCGATGCCGACCCGGTCGGGCACGCCGACGATCGTGATCTTGGCCTCGCTGCGGTCGTGGGCGATGCCGGCGATGATCGGTGCCTCCACGGCGCCTTCTCCTTCGTAGGGGTTGTCCTTGATCCACGTGCCGGGCTTCCGCGACCACGACGAGCGGACGTGGATCGGGATGCCGTAGCGGCGGGCGTACTCGACGCAGCGCAGGTGCAGGATCTTGCTGCCGTTGGCGGCGAGGTCGAGCATCTCCTCCATCGACAGGACGTCGAGCTTGCGGGCGTTGGGCAGCACGCGCGGGTCGGCGGTGAAGACGCCGTCGACGTCGGTGTAGATCTCGCAGACGTCGGCCCCGAGGGCGGCGGCGAGCGCCACGGCCGTCGTGTCGGAGCCGCCGCGGCCCAGGGTCGTGATGTCCTTCGTCGTCTGGCTGACGCCCTGGAAGCCGGCGACGATGGCGATGTGACCGGCGTCGAGCGCGCTCTGGATGCGGCCGGGGGTCACGTCGATGATCCGGGCGGCGCCGTGGGCGTCGTCGGTGATGACGCCTGCCTGGCTGCCGGTGAAGGAGCGCGCCTCGGCCCCGAGCTGGGCGATGGCCATCGCGACGAGCGCCATCGAGATGCGCTCGCCCGACGTCAGGAGCATGTCGAGCTCGCGCGCCGGCGGGGCCGGCGTGACCTGCTCGGCGAGATCCATCAGCTCGTCGGTCGTGTCACCCATCGCGGAGACGACGACGCAGACGGAGTGGCCCGCCCGCTGCGTCTCGACGATGCGCCGGGCCACACGCTTGATGGCCTCGGCATCGGCGACGGACGACCCGCCGTACTTCTGGACGACGATGCTCACACTGGCTCCGGATCTCCTCGGTGGTCTGCGGCGGCTCCGAGTCTAGGCGGGCTCGCAGGACGTCCAGCGGGCCGTCGCGATGGTGAGATGTGCGCCGATTCGTCCCGTGCCCCGAACGTTCTTGCGCGGGCTACGGGTGCAGCGCGTCGAACTCCGCCTCGCCCACGGCCTCCTCGTCGGCGTCGAGCCGCAGGTGGGCGAGGATCGAGTGGAGTGACCGGAGCGCCGTCATCCCCCGGTCGCCCCAGTTGGACAGGTAGCCGAACTGCCACCACCACAGCGCCTCGAGCCTCCGACCGGCGGCGTAGTGCTTGAGCCCATGGCTCAGCGACACCGCCACGTCGACGAGGTCGTTGGTGATCGACCCGTCGGCGCGGTCGGAGGAGGTGATCGGGTCGATGACGTAGACGTAGTCGTCGATGCCGACGAAGACGTTGGCGAGGCCCGTGCGCAGCGGGTCCGCGTCGTCGTCGGCCGCATCCGGCTCGAAGCGCTCCTCGGGCACGACGTCTTGGATGGCGCCGAGCCGCGCCCCGGCGACGAGCACCTGCGACAGGGCGAGGGTCATCAGCGGGAGCGCGGTCTCGGGGGAGCTGCCTGACGCGACCTCCGTGACGGAGGTGAGGAAGGCGCTCGCCTCCGCGGCGGTCAGGTCGGCCAGGCCCGACAGGTCGTCGACCTGATCCGGGCGGCCCTCGTCCTGCGGCTCGTCAGTCATGGTCCCCAGCATGCCGTATGCCGTGTCCCCCGGTCGCGCTCGGTGGACCCCGGTGACCCCGGGCCGCCAGCTCCCACCCTCGTCCACTCGAGTGAGCGGGACGGCATACGTCCTCGTCCGGTCGTTCGACCGGGTCGGTCAGGCGTCGACGCGGCGGCGGCCCTCGAAGGCCCGCCCGAGGGTCACCTCGTCGGCGTACTCGAGGTCGCCGCCGACGGGCAGGCCCGACGCGAGGCGGGTCACGGTGAGGCCGACGTCGCGCAGAAGCCGGCTGAGGTAGGTGGCCGTGGCCTCGCCCTCGAGGTTGGGGTCGGTCGCGATGATGACCTCCTGCACCTCGCCGGAGGCCAGGCGCACCATGAGCTCACGCACCCGCAGGTCGTCGGGACCGATGCCGTCGATGGGGCTGATCGCACCGCCGAGCACGTGGTAGGTGCCACGGAACTCGCGGGTGCGCTCGATGGCGACGACGTCCTTGGGCTCCTCGACGACGCAGATCGCCGTCTGGTCGCGACGCGGGTCGGCGCAGATGCGGCACCGCTCGGCCTCGGCGACGTTGCCGCACTGCTCGCAGAAGCGGACCCGGGCCTTGACCTCGGTGAGCGCCGTGACGAGCCGGGTCACGTCGTCGGAGTCGGTCTGGAGCAGGTGGAAGGCGATGCGCTGGGCGCTCTTGGGACCGACTCCGGGGAGTCGTCCGAGCTCGTCGATCAGGTCCTGCACCGCGCCTTCGTACACACCGCAACACTAAGCCCCGCAATCACCTGCTGCGCACCGCCGCACCGGACTAGCGTGACGAAGCAACGTCAGGGGGCGACGGGTCGAGCGGGGTGTCGGGAGTGGGTGACCAGATGGACGACCGGACGGTGTCCCGGCGCAGCGAACGCATCCTGGGCGCCGTGCCCTTCCGGACGATGTTCGGCTTCCGGATGCACTCCGGCTACGCCGAGCGCCGTCTCGAGCCGGGAGTCCTCGACTTCACGTTCGGCGACCCCCACGAGCTGCAGGTGCCGGCCTACGTCGACGCCCTCCGCGAGGCCGCGCTGCCCCGCGACGAGCTGTGGTTCGCCTACAAGCAGAGCGAGGTCGCGGCACAGGCAGCGGCCGCGGCCTCGCTCGAACGGGTCGTGCCCCTCGGCTGGGGCGTCGACGACGTCCGCATGACGACCGGTGGGTTCGGAGCCATCACCGTGGCGATGAAGGTCCTCGCCGACCCCGGCGAGGAGGTCGTCTACACGCTGCCCCCGTGGTTCCTCTACGAGCCGCTCGCCCTCGAGGCCGGGCTCGTGCCCGTCAAGGTCCCGGCCCTCCAGCCGGCCTTCGACCTGGACCTCGACGCCATCGCCGCGGCCATCACGCCGCGCACGCGCATCGTCGTCGTCAACACCCCCAACAACCCGTCGGGCCGGATCTACCCACCCGACCTGCTGCGCCGCCTTGCCGAGCTGCTCGACGAGGCCTCGGCGCGCCACGGCTCACGGATCTGGATCGTCTCGGACGAGCCCTACAACCGGATTGTCTTCTCCCGCAGCGAGTTCCACAGCCCGGCCGAGTTCTACCCCCACACCCTGATCTGTTACTCCTACGGCAAGACGCTGCTCGCTCCCGGCCAGCGCCTCGGCTACCTCGCCGTGCCGCCGGCCCTCGAGGACCGCTCGTCACTGCTCGAGGCCATCGAGATGATGCAGATCGCGGCCGGATGGCTCTTCCCGAACGCCGTCATGCAGCACGCGACGCCCCGGCTCGAGGAACTCTCGCACGACGTCACGGGGCTCGAGACGAAGCGCGACCGCCTCGTCGACGCGCTGCGGGGATTCGGCTACGAGGTCACGTCCCCGGACGGCACGTTCTACCTCTGGCCGCGCTCGCCCGCCCCCGACGACGAGGCGTTCGTCGACGACCTCTCGAGGCGCGGCGTCCTCGTCATGCCCGGCACCCTCTTCGAGACGCCGGGCTGGTTCCGGATCTGCCTGACCGCGACGGCTCAGTCGGTCGAGGCTGCCCTGCCGCACTTCCGCGACGCGTTCGAGGCCGTCCGCACCTGACCAGCGCGCGCGGCTCGCGTCACGATCAGTCGGCGAGCGTCGCCGACCACCGCTCCTCGATGCGCCCGAGCCGCCACACGGCGAGCGCCACGACCCAGGTGAGGACGAAGAGCCCGACGATCCAGAAACCGACGTCGGCGAGGTCGATCGAGGCGACCCAGGCGACCGGACCGGTCGTGACGTCGAGCTTTTCGGCGAGCAGCCCGACGAGCTCGATGACGCCGATGAGGAGGGCGACGGCCACCGACAGCGACGTGACGGTGATGTTGTAGAAGATCTTGCGGACCGGCCGGTTGAACGCCCAGCCGTAGGCGACGCTCATGAACGACCCGTCGAGGCTGTCCAGGAGGGACATGCCTGCGGCGAAGAGCACGGGGAGGGTGAGGACGGCATACCAGGGCAGGGCGGCCGCGGCAGCGCCGCCGGCGATGACGAGCAGGCCCACCTCCGTCACCGTGTCGAAACCGAGGCCGAAGAGCAGCCCCACCGGGTACATGTGCCACGGCGTGCGCACGGCCCGCGTGACGCGTCCGAGGACGCGGTTGAGGAAGCCGCGCTTGTCGAGCTGCCGCTCGAGCTCGGCCTCGTCGTAGTGCCCCGAGCGCATCCGGCGGAAGACCTTGAGGATGCCGACGAGCGCCGCGAGGTTGATGAGGCCGATGAGCACGAGGAAGACGCCCGAGACCGTCGTGCCCCAGACGCCGGTCGCCTGCTGCAGCGCCGAACCGTCGTCCTCGAGGGCGCCGGCGAGGGCCCGGATGCCCAGGGCCACGAGCATGACCATGACGAAGACGACCGACGAGTGCCCCAGGCTGAACCAGAAGCCCACGCTCATCGCCGGCCGGCCGTCGGCGAGCAGCTTGCGGGTCGTGTTGTCGATGGCGGCGATGTGGTCGGCGTCGAAGGCGTGGCGCATCCCGAGGGTGTAGGCCGTGACGCCGAGCCCGACACCGAAGACCTGGCCGCCGACGCGGTACTCCGCCGGTGCCACGACGAGGAGGAGCAGTCCCCAGCCGACGACGTGCAGCACGGCCACGAACGCCGCCATCCCGACGAGGCTGCGTCGCTCGTCCCGGGAGAGCCGCGGACGCACCGCCGAGCGGGGGCCCGAGCTCGGGCGTGGGGACGTCAGGGTCACGGCTCCACGCTAGATGCGACTGGGTCGCATCTGCAACGCCGGGCCTCAGATCGCGGGCTCGCCGCCCGGCACCTCGTTGTAGGTGTCGACGCGCTCCTGGCCGCTCAGCTCGGCGATGGCCTCCATGACCCGGTCGGTCAGCAGGCGCCGTGCCTTGCCCGCCGGCATGCCGGCGTACTCCTCGATCCCGATCGGCTCACCGAAGCGCACCGTGACCTTGGCGAGCCGAGGGAACCTCGCCCCGACGGGTTGGATGTCCTCGGTCCCGATGAGCCCGACCGGCACGACGGGGACCTGCGCGGTGAGCGCGAGCCACGCCACGCCCGTGCGCCCACGGTAGAGCCGGCCGTCCCGCGAGCGGGTGCCCTCCGGGTAGATGCCGAACGCGTCGCCCGCCTTGAGCACCTCCAGTGCCGCGTCGAGGCTCTCCTGCGCGGCGGTCGGCGAGTGCCGGTTCACCGGCACCATCCCGACGGCGCTGAAAAAGCCCTTGCGCACGAAGCCGCCGACGCCCGTGCCCGTCCAGTACTCCTCCTTGGCGAGGAAGCGCACCTGCCGCGGCGAAGCGAGCGGGATCGCGAAGGAGTCGATGAACGACCGGTGGTTGCTCGCCACGACCACGCCACCCTCGCGCGGGATGTTCTCCTTGCCCTCGATGGTGGGCCGGTACAGCGCATGGGACAGCGGGTACAGGAGGTTGCGCCCGAGGCTGTAGAACATGGGCCACAGCCTAGGGCCGTTGGCGCGCCGTCCGGTGTGGGGTGTGCGTCGCAGCGGCGCTGTGTTCACGCCTTGGTATGCCGGGTGGCGGGCCGGAGCGCGGCGGGCGCGGAGGCGCCAGACGCGGGTGGACGAGGCGCCAGACGCGGGTGGACGAGGCGTCAGGCGCGGGCGCGGACGGCCCAGGCGGTGGCCATGATGTAGAAGGGCGGCTCGGGCAGCAGCTCGCGGCAGTGCTCGCGCAGCCGTACGCGTCCGACCTCGTCGAGGCTCTGCACGTGTGCCCCCGCCGGGCCGACTCCGAGGGTGTAGGGGTCCCACCAGTCCTCGAAGGTCGGGTGCCGCACCGTCACCGTGAGGGCGGTGTCCTCGATCTGGTTGAGTCCGGCCCGGTCGACGAGGTGCGCCAGCTCGCCCTCGCGGACCCCGCTCATCCCCGACTCGTCGTCGACGCCTGGGTCGAGGTCGCGGACCGCCTGCCAGAAGACCGTGAGCGGAGCTCCCCCACCGGCGAGGTCCCACACGCACGCCGAGACGGTCCCGCCCGGCCGCGTGACCCGAGCCATCTCGTGCAGGCCGAGCACCGGGTCGGCCATGAAGCTGACGACGAGCTGGGCGAGCGCGTGGTCGAAGAGGTCGTCGGGAAAGGGCAGCGCCTCGGCCGTTCCCGTCTGCACGTCCAAGGTCGGGAACGACTGGCGCAGCGCCGCGAGCAGCTGTTGCGACGGGTCGACCGCCGAGACTCCGTCGACCCCCAACCGGTCGATGAGCACCCGGGTCAGGGCGCCCGTCCCGCAGCCCACGTCGATGGCCCGACCCGGTCCCGCAACACCGGACCAGTCGGCAAATCGTGTGGCGAGCGGCCCTGAGTAACGCCCCATGAAGCGGTTGTAGGCGTCCGCCGCAACCTCGAAGGTCACCTTGTGACGCTACTCCCGAGAGGCGTACGCCCACCCGTGAATGAACATTCTCCCAACCGTGGGTCAGCAGCTGCCGCAGGCGTTCCCGGTCGCGACGACTGCCACGCCCTGGCGTCGCCCACGTGTCGGCACCCGCGGCCTCGCCGGGCGCCGCTGACGGGACCGGAGCGGCTCGACACAGCGCGCGACGTCAGTTCTCGAGCTCCTGGACGACCCGACCGCCGAGCACCTTCTCGATGACGGAGCGTCCGACGTCCCCGGACTGCTCGATGTCCTCGTCGTCGTCGCTGACCGCCGAGTCGTCGGTGACCGGCTGCGGCGGCTGGTCGTCGTCGGTCACGCGAGAGCCTCCGGCACGCGACCTGGCCTGGGCGAACGACTGTCGGACGGCACTCGCCCCGCGCACGGCGGAGTCGGTGGGCACCTCTGCCCCGGCGGACCCGCCCGCTGCTGCCGGGACCCCGACGGCGGGGGCTGCCGTCTGAGCAGCCCCACCCGATGCACCGGACGCCGGCGACTCCCCGGCGGGGGCGGTGGCCCAGTCGGGGGCGGGCCCGGTCGCCGAACCCCAGCCGGCGTTGTCCTCGAGCGAGCGGCCGGAGACCGGGCTCAGCCCGGCATCAGCGAGGGCCGTCGTGCCGCGCGCGCCCGCAGGCGACGAGGCGCTGCCTCCGGACGGGGACGATCCTCCGAATCCGCCGGCCCCGCTCGGAGCGCTGTCTCGGGAGCCGGCGGACTCATGCCCCGCGCCGGCATCACCCCACGACGGACGGCCTCCGCCGCCATCACCCTGGCCCGAGGGCTGACCGGCGTCCAGACCGCCGGGCGCGCCCTTGCTGGGAGGGTCCGGCAGGCCGGGAGGGACCGCTCCGGGGGGCGGTGCGACGGGGGCCTGCTGCGAGACCGCGTCGACGTGGACGCCGTCGACGATGGCGTCGACGCCGAGCTCGTCGATGAGGGCCTGCCGGACGATGTCGGCGTGGTTGCCCGCGCGGAAGGTCTGCGTCAGGCCGGCCGTCGCGATGCCGAGGGTCAGCTTCTTGCCGTCGAAGGCGGTGACCTGGGCGTTCTGCGACACGAAGGTCCAGGTGATGCGCCGCATCGTGAAGATGCGGCCGAGCACGTTGGGCCAGGCCCGCCGGATGGCGTCGGTGTCCATGCCGCCGCCGGAGCCGCTCGGCGCAGCGGCGGCCGCGTCGTCGGTGGGCGCCGCCGGCGCAGGCGTCGTGACCGACGCGGACGGGGGCCCGACCTCGGTCGTGACCTCGTCGGAGGCGCCGGCGAGGTGCCGGCCGCCGGTGTGCGCCTCGTCGACGGACGACGGGCCGCCGACGGACTCGTCCGGCGTCATGACCGGCGGGGAGCCGACCTCGGCGCGCACGGCGTCGACGCGGCCCGCACCACCCGGACCCGACGGACCAGCTGACGCGACCGCAGCCGTTCCGGTGTCGGCGCCGGCGCTGCGACCGCCCCCACCCATGCCACCGGCGGCGTGCGAGGGACCTGACCCACCGCCGCTCGACGGAGGTGTGTAGTCGGAGACGGTGCGCGGCGGGGCAGACACGGCCGAGGACCCGGAGGCCGACGGGGCGGAGGCGGACGCGGCAGACGGTGTCGCGGACGGCGCGCTCATCGACGCCCCCACGGGCGGGACGTCGGCACGGGCAGCGGTCGGGACCCCACCCACGTCGAGGCGCCGCTCGAGACGGTCGAGGCGAGCGGCATACCCCTGCTCCCCGGAGGCGGCCGGCAGGAGGATGCGGGCACAGATGAGCTCGAGCTGGAGCCGAGGCGCAGTGGCACCGGTCATCTCGGTGAGGCCGGTGTTGACGATGTCGGCCGCGCGCGACAGCGCGCCCGGGCCGAACGCCGCCTGCTGCACCCGCATGCGCTCGAGCTGGTCCTCGGGGACGCCGCGCAGCACCTGCGAGACGCCCTCGGGGATGGCCGCGACGATGATGAGGTCGCGCAGCCGCTCGAGGAGGTCCTCGACGAACCGTCGCGGGTCGTGGCCCGACTCGATGACCCGGTCGATCTGGCGGAAGGTCGCCGCACCGTCGCCGGCAGCCATCGCGTCGACGGTGCTGTCGAGCAGCTCGCCGTCGGTGAAGCCGAGCAGCGACACGGCGCCGTCGTAGGTGAGCCCCTCCGGACCCGAGCCGGCGATGAGCTGGTCGAGGACGGACAGCGAGTCACGCACCGAGCCGCCGCCGGCGCGCGTCACGAAGCTGAGCACGCCCGGCTGGACCGCGACGTGCTCGGACTCGAGGAGCCGCTCCATGTAGGTCGACAGCTTGGCCGGCGGGACGAGGCGGAAGGGGTAGTGGTGCGTGCGCGACCGGATCGTGCCGATGACCTTCTCGGGCTCGGTCGTCGCGAAGACGAACTTCACGTGCTCCGGCGGCTCCTCGACGATCTTGAGCAGCGCGTTGAAGCCCTGCGGCGTCACCATGTGCGCCTCGTCGATGATGTAGATCTTGAAGCGGCTCTGCGCCGGGCCGTAGCTGGCCCGTTCGCGCAGGTCGCGGGCGTCGTCGACACCACCGTGGCTCGCGGCGTCGATCTCGATGACGTCGACCGAGCCGGAGCCACCGCGCGCGAGCGCCACGCACGAGTCGCACGTGCCGCACGGGATCGGCGTCGGACCCTGCTCGCAGTTGAGGCAGCGCGCGAGGATGCGCGCGCTCGTCGTCTTGCCGCAGCCGCGCGGGCCGCTGAAGAGGTAGGCGTGGTTGACCCGACCCGTGCGCAGCGCCTGCATGAGCGGCTCCGTCACGTGCTCCTGGCCGATGACGTCGGCGAAGCTCTCGGGCCGGTAGCGGCGGTACAGGGCGGTGGCCATGCCCGAAACCCTAACGGCCACGACCGACGCCGGGAACGCCGACCGAGGAGCCGTTGGCGGCGCACCGTCCGGCCGATCCGGGCCGTCGAGAGGGTGAACACCTCCTGACGGACCGTCGGTCGGACGCGCGACTGTCACCGGGTGTGCCTAGGGTCGATGCACCGGTCCGCGGCGCACGGTGCACCAGCGGCCGACGGAGGAGGTCACCCATGCCCGACCCGACCTGGGACGCCGGCACGCTCGTCGCCCGCTACGACGAGGTGCGAGCCCACACCGAGACGCTCGCCGCCCCGCTGTCCCCCGAGGACCAGACCGTCCAGACGATGCCCGACGTGTCGCCGACGAAGTGGCACCGCGCGCACGTCACGTGGTTCTTCGAGACCTTCGTGCTCGCCGACCACGAGCCGTCGTTCAAGCCCTACCAGGACCGCTACTGGTTCCTCTTCAACAGCTACTACGAAGGTGTCGGGCCCCGCTATGCCCGCGCCGAGCGAGGGTTCATCACCCGCCCGGGCGCCCACGACGTCGGCCTCTACCGCGCCGACGTCGACTCCCGGATGCGCGACCTCGTCACGACCCTCGACGGCGGTTCGCTCGAGAAGCTCACGTCCACCATCGAGCTCGGCTTCCACCACGAGCAGCAGCACCAGGAGCTGCTCCTCATGGACATCAAGCACGTGCTGTCGGTCAACCCCCTCCAGCCGACGTATGCCGGCAGTCCCCTCGCGCCGTCGGCTCCAGACCCGTTGGGCTGGGTCGACGTCGAGGGCGGCCTCGTCGAGGTGGGTCACCGTGGTGGCGGGTTCAGCTTCGACAACGAGCTGCCGCTGCACCAGCAGTGGCTCGAGCCCTACCGCCTCGCCGACCGCCTCGTCACCAATGGCGAGTGGCTCGCCTTCATGGCCGACCGCGGCTACGAGCGCCACGAGCTGTGGCTCTCCGACGGCTGGGGGAAGGTGCGCGCCGAGGGGTGGCGAGCGCCCTTCTACTGGGCGGAGGTCGACGGGGTGTGGTTCGAGCACACGCTGAGCGGCACCCGCCCCGTCGACCCGGGGCTCCCGGTGAGCCACGTCAGCCACTACGAGGCCGACGCGTACGCCACGTGGGCGGGCAAGCGGCTCCCCACCGAGGGCGAGTGGGAGCACGCCGTCGTCGCCGACGGCCAGTCCGAGCCGCCGGCCACCGGCGCCAACCTCGCCGACACCGAGACGTTCCACCCGCGCCCGGCCGGCCCGAGCACCGGCCACCTGCGCCAGGTCTACGGCGACTGCTGGGAGTGGACGAGCTCGGCCTACCTCGCCTACCCGGGATACCACCCGCCGGCCGGCGCCATCGGCGAGTACAACGGCAAGTTCATGTCGGGCCAGATGGTCCTGCGCGGCGGGTGCGCCCTGACCCCGCCCGGTCACGCCCGGGCGACCTACCGCAACTTCTTCCCGGCGGCCTCACGCTGGGCGCTGTCCGGAGTCCGCCTCGCCGACGGGGGTGAGCGCCGGTGAGCGCCCGCGAGCCGGTCGTCACCGTCGCGCTCGACCCCGCCTGGGCGTCGGGAGCGCTC
This sequence comes from Terrabacter sp. Ter38, assembly GCF_024519435.1. Classification (GTDB taxonomy): domain Bacteria; phylum Actinomycetota; class Actinomycetes; order Actinomycetales; family Dermatophilaceae; genus Terrabacter. Next base: position 26,393 of record NZ_JALJRZ010000010.1, on the reverse strand, counting down.
GTCGACGACGTACGCCGTGGGCTCGGGTCGCAACCGCGCACGCTCCCGCCGAAGTGGCTCTACGACGACGTCGGCTCCGACCTCTTCGACGAGATCACGCGACTCCCGGAGTACTACCCGACCGAGTGCGAGCGGGCGATCCTGCGCGGCCATGCAGCCGACATCGTCGCGGCGTGCGATGCGACGACCGTCGTCGAGCTCGGCAGCGGCACGAGCGACAAGACCCGCACCCTCCTCGACGCGTTCGCCGCGCGCGGGAGCCTCGAGCGTTTCGTCCCGGTCGACGTGTCCGAGCAGACGCTGCGCGACGCGGCGGCGATGCTCTCCGAGCGCTACCCGTCGCTGCGCGTCGAGGCCCTCGTCGGTGACTTCACGCTGCACCTCGGGCACCTGCCGCGGGGCGGGAGGCGGCTCGTCGCCTTCCTCGGCGGGACCATCGGCAACTTCTACGTCGAGGAGCGGGCCGCCTTCCTCGGGGCCCTGCACGACAGCCTCGAGCCGGGTGACTGGTTCCTGCTCGGCACCGACCTCGTCAAGAGCACCGACCGGCTCATCGCCGCCTACGACGACAGCCGCGGAGTCACGGCGCGGTTCGTCACGAACTGCCTGCGCGTGCTCAACCGCGAGCTCGGCGCCGACTTCGACATCGAGGCCTTCTCGTACGTCCCGTTCTGGGACCCGCGTCAGGAGCGGATGGACCTCCGGCTGCGCGCAGACATGCCGCAGCGGGTGGTCATCCCCGGGGCCGACCTGACGTTCGAGCTGGCGCACGGCGAGGAGATCCGCGTCGAGATCTCGACGAAGTTCCGCCGCGAGAGCCTGCGCGACGAGCTGGGCGCGGCGGGCTTCACGGTCGAGCGCACCTGGACCGACGACGACGGCGACTTCGCCCTGACCCTCGCCCGACGGGACGGCTGACCGGGGCGCTCCCGACAGCGGCGCGGGTCATGCGAGCAGCAGTTCGGTGAGCGTCTCGACCCACCACTGCTCGACCTCGTCGACGGACCAGCCGCGCTCCCTCGTCGCGATGTCGAAGGTCTGGATCGAGCACACCGTCGCGTAGACATCCAGCGCCCGGTCCAGCGCGAGTCCGTCGCGCAGCGTCCCGCTCGGCCACGAGGCGAACATCCGGCGACGGTTCGCGTCGCCGCGGGCCCGGCCATGCTCGTACGCCGCGGCGAGCGCGGGTTCGTTGCGCCCGCCTTCGACCGTGAGCCGGAGGCCGTCACCACCCCGCTCGAAGAGTCGCCGGTCGAACCGGATGAACGCGGCGAGCTGCCCTGCGGGGTCGCCCTGCGCCGCCTCGATCTCGCGGGCCACCTGCTCGACCCCGGCATCCAGCTCGCCGCTCTCGACGAGGGAGGCCGCGAGCCCCGCCTTGGTGCCGTAGACCGCGTAGACCGTGGCCTCGGAGACTCCGGCATCCGCCGCGACCGAGCGCACGCTCGTGCCGGCCCACCCCGACTCGATGAAGCGCTGCCGGGCGGCCCGGGCGATGCGTTCCTTCGTCTGCTCGGCCTGCTCCTCGCGGAGGGCGGAGCGGTAGGCGCGCGGGGCGGGCTCGGAGCTTTTCACGACAACCACTGTACAGGTCGACTGAGTGGTTCTATATTGACTGAGTATTGCTCAATCAATCATGAGCAACTCACTCAAAGGAGAGCACCATGAGCACGACCCAGCTGGACCCGTCGGCCGCCGAAGCCGCGCCGCACACCGCCGCCACGGACGGGGCCGCACGCGACACGGCCGCCGCCGTCCTGCGGCGCCTCGAGTCGGCCTGGAACGCCGGTGACGGCCAGCGCTTCGGCGCGCCCTATGCCGCGGACGCGACCTTCGTGGACATCCGCGGCGAGCACCACCGAGGACGCGACGCCATCGCCGGCGGGCACGCGGGGATCTTCGCGACCATCTACGCCGGCAGCACGAACCGGATGGAGCTCGTGGACGCACGCCACCTCGCCGACGACGTCATCGTCGCGACGTCGCGCAACTCGCTGGACGTCCCGAGCGGTCCGTTGGCCGGCCTGCACACCGCCACCTCGACCTCGGTCGTCGTCCGCGTCGGCGACACCTGGCAGATCTCCGTCACCCACAACACCCTCGAGGCCACGCGATGAGCGCCCTCGTGGGCGGGACGGTCGGCGAGGCGCTCGCGGGCCGCGCAGCCGGGACCATCACCGCGCCCGGGTCGGCACGCCCGTCCGCCCCGTCACGCCTCGCCCGTCGGGCCGCCGTGGTCTTCGGCGTCGGTGGGGCACTGCTCGCCGTCGGCGGGACGATGCACCCGCACGAGACGTCGGGTTCGATGCACGAGAGCCTCCTCGCCCTCATCGGGTCTCCGGTCTGGCTGCCCGCGCACGCCGTGCTCCTCGCTGGCATGCTGACGGCGCTGGTCGGCCTCGTCCTGCTCCGGCGCCACGACACCTTCCCGGCCCGGGTCCGGCCGTGGCTCACCGGGACCATCGTCGCCTGGGCCGTCGCCACACCGGAGTTCGTGCCGCACCTGCTCGCCGGCGGCGAGCACGACGCGCTGGAGGCCGGCGGCGCGACCCCGATGGTCGACACCCATCTGGCGCTCTCGCCTCTCACGACCCCGCTCGTCGGCGTGTCTGTGGCTCTGCTCGCCGTCGCGGTCGCACGGGCGACACCGACGTGGCCCGCCCGGATCCTCGCCGTCCTTGCTGTCGTCGGGGGCCTCGGTTTCGCGGTCGCCGCCCCGCTGCTGGCCGTCACGGGCAACCCGCAGGTCTCCAACCTCTTCGCCGCACAGACCCTCATCGACGTGTGGATCATCGGCACGAGCGTCCGCGTCGTCCGGTCCGCGAAGGTGGCGCGGCGCTGACGACGCGCCACCCGAGGTATGCCGTCGCACGCCGCCGCGACGGCATACCCCTGTGCCGGCGTGCGTGGGGGTCACCCGTCGGGGTGCCTGCGGCTGCCTTCCGGCCGTTTGGCACACTGGGCGCTCCAGTACGACACGACGTAGGAGATCTCCGCATGACCCCTCGTTCCCTCTACCGCCGGATCGCCCTCGCGGAGGTGGTGACGTGGGCGCTGCTGCTGCTCGGGATGTTCCTCAAGTACGTGACCCGCACGACCGAGGTGGGGGTCAGGGTCTTCGGACTCGTGCACGGCGTCGTGTTCATCGCGTTCTGCCTCGTGACGCTCCTGCTCTGGGTCAACCAGCGCTGGACCGCCCGCGAGGGGCTGCTCGGCCTGCTCAGCGCGGTGCCGCCGTTCCTCACCGTGTGGTGGGAGCGACGCCTCGAGCGTCGCGGGCGCCTCGACGGCGGCTGGCGCCTCGGCCGCGGCGGCGACACCCCGTCCACCCCGGCAGAACGCCTCGTCGCCGCGCTGCTCGCCCGCCCGCTCGTCGCCGTGGGTGTCGGCGTCGTCGCCGTGCTCGCGCTGACCGGTGTCGCCCTGCTCCTGGGCCCGCCCGTCGGCACCCAGGGCTGACCCGACGCCTCGACGTCGCTCCCTCACGGCCGTGGACATCTCCTCCCGGTCAGGGCATTCCGAGCCGGGCGGCATACGGTGGCTTCCGACAGCTCGACAGGGTCGACGAAGGGATGGACGCAGATGGGTGCGGTCGCAGTGCTGACCGGTGAGGTCCGTGCGGAGGGCGTCGGCAAGACGATCGACGAGACGACCCTGCTGCTGCCGACCGACGTCAGCGCCGATCCCGGCGAGTGCATCGTGCTCCGGGGTCCCAACGGCTCGGGCAAGACGACCCTGCTGCGGATCATCGGCGGTCTGCTCGTTCCCAGTACGGGGACCGCGACCATCGGAGGTCGCGAGGCCGACGAGCGCGACCGGACGGTCCGCGCCGCCGTTGCGGCCCTGCTCGGCGCGCCGACGACCTACCGCGACCTGACTCTCGTCGACCACCTCGTCCTCATCGACTCGACGTGGGGCGGTGACCCGGCCACGTCCGACGACCGGAGCCTCGCCCTCCTCGACCGCCTCGGCATCGCCCACCTCGACGACCGTTTCCCACACGAGCTGTCGTCGGGTCAGGAGCAGCTCTTCCGGCTCGCGCTGACCTTCTCGCGCCCCGCCAGCGTCGTGCTCCTCGACGAGCCCGAGCAGCGGCTCGACACCGGCAAGCGCCAGGTCGTCGCCGAGCTGATCCGCGAGCGCACCGAGTCCGGCGGCACGGTCGTCATGGCCTGCCACGACCCCGAGCTGACCGCCACCCTCGCGACCCGCGTCGTCGACATCGTCCCGGCGCGCTGAGCGCGCACCGACGATGAGCAAGCGCAAGCAGCCGGCCCGCAGAAAGGCCGCTCCCGCACCGACGACCCCCGAACCCACGACCCTCGAACCCACGGCCCCCGAGCCCACGGTCCCCGAGCCGACGCCGGCGCCGCCGGCGACCCGGACGCCCGGCGAGACGGCATACGACGGCTCGGCACGCGACCTCACGGCACCGACCGAGGTCGACTACGACGACCACGAGCTCCTCGGCCAGGCCGACTGGGTCATCGGCGGCGAGCCCGCGCGCAAGGCGAGGCAGCAGGGGCTGTATGCCGGCTACGTCCTCTTCCTCGGTGCCCTCGTCTACGGCCTGCCGATCGTCCAGGCGGTGTTCCGCACGTCCGACGCCTCGTCGCTGGGTGACCAGCTCAGCTCCCCGGAGGCGATCGCTCTGCTCGTCGCGTCGGTGGCGGCTCTGCTCGGCGCCGTCGTCTTCGCCGGCCGCTTCCGCGGGCCGGTCGTGCCGCCCATGCCGTGGATCGACCTCGTGCTCCCGGTGCCGCTCGACCGCGCTCTCGCACTCCGCCGGTGGTGGCGCTACGCCGCCGTCGGCGGGATCTTCGTCGGGGCGCTCAGCGGCCTCACCGTCGGCGGCGGTCTCGCCTTCGCGCACCTCGCCGGGGTCATGACGGTCATCGTCACCACGCTCGTCGGCACCGCGCTCGGGGTCCTCGCGACCCGCCTCTGGCTCTGGTCGCAGGTGCGGTCCTGGCCCGGGCCCGACCGCGGCCTCAGCCTGCTCTGGCGCGTCCCCGACGCCCTGCGGGAGCTGCACGCCGAGTCGCTGCGGGCCCACTCCGCCAACACCTCGACCATGGCCGGGTCCGCCCTCACGGGCAACCTCCGCACGGCGCGGCTCGCCCTGACCCGTCCCGTCCGGCACGGACGCTCCGCCCGCCTTCGCCCCGGCCGCCCCTTCGGCGTGCTCGTCCGCCGCGACGTCATCGGCCTGCGGCGCACACCGGGCGCGTTCCTCTCGGGCCTCGGCCTCACGGTCCTGGGCGGCGCGATCGTCACGTGGGCGTTCACGCAGCCGGCGGCGCCGAGCATCGCAGCGACGATCGGCCTGCTGCCGCTGTACCTCGGTTTCGGCGCGTGGGCGGAGGGCCTGCGCCTGCAGGCCGACAACGTCGGCACTCCCTCCCTGCTCGGCACCGGCGAGCTGACCGAGGCCGTCGCCCACGTGACGGTCCCGACCGCGCTGACGGTGCTCGTGCTCGGCGGCTGGGTCGCCGTCGCCGGCGCCTTCGGGTCGCTGCCGGCCAGTGCGCCCCTGTCGCTGTGGCTGATCCTCGTGCTCGTCGTCGCCGGCAACGTGCTGGCGGCCTTCCGCGGCTCCCCCACCTTCATGCTGCGTCCCCAGATGGTCGTCGCCTGGTACGCCGTGCCGGCCCTCACGGTCGTCGTGCTCGGCTCGCTCGTCGCGGTGCTGACCAAGGCCTCGAACTACACGTGGCTCTCGGTCGTGAGCTGGCTCATCTACGCCGTGCTCGCCTGGGCGGTCTCGAAGGTGCGCCGGCTCACCTACCTGCACCGCGCCTGAGTGACAACCCGTTCGCGGTCGGCGGTGACCACTCGTTAGGTTCGGGGCCATGAGCGAGCTACGCACGCGTGACGTCGTCGACGCCGACCTCCCCGCCGTCCTGGCGATCCGCAACCGGTCGTTCGGTCCGCTCGGCACCGGCGGCGACGTGTGGTGGCAGCGCGTCTCGGCCGAGACCCTCGGTGGCCGGATGATCGCGGTCGTCGACGAGTCCGACCAGGTCCTCGGCGCCGGCCGCATCCGACCCTACGAGCAGGCGTGGGGCGGACAGCACCTGCGGATGGGCGGCGTCGCCGGCGTCTACGTCGAGCCGAGCGCCCGCGGCCGGGGTGTCGCGACGACCCTGACCCGCGCCCTCATCACGAGGATGGGCGAGCTCGGCGACGTCGTGTCGTGCCTCTTCCCGACCACGGCGACCCTGTACCGCCGCTCCGGCTACGAGATCGGGGGCGTGCAGACCCGGATGACGTATGCCGCCCACCACCTCCGCGACCTCGGCGCCACGCGTGCCGGGCGGGCTGGGTCGACCGGCCTGCGCCCCGCGGTGCCGGGTGACGCGCAACAGATGCACGACCTCGCCCGCGCCTCGAGCGCCCGACACGGGGCCAGCGGACCGATGGTGCGGTCGGTGCCGGCACTCACCGGGATGCTCGAGCGCGACGAGCTCATCGCCTACGTCGTCGACGGCGGCTTCGTCGTCTACGACCTGTCCGGGCAGGCCGTCACGGTCGAGGATCTCGTCGCGACGACCCCCGAGGCAGCCGTGACGCTGTGGGGCGTCGTCGGATCGGGCTCGTCCGCCGCGCCGACGGTGCACACCTTCCTCGACCCGCGCGACCCGGTGACGCTAGCGCTGGGCGGGCTGCCGACGGTGGAGGTCCAGCAGATCCCGTGGATGGCCCGGGTGATCGACCTGGAGGCGGCCTTCGCCGGGCGAGGCTTCGGCGGGCACCTCTCGGTCGCCGCCGACCTGGTCGTCGACGACGCCGAGGCCCCAGCCAACAGTGGTCGGTGGAGCCTGTCGGTCCGCAACGGGCGTGGCACCGCGACGCGCACCGACGACGCCCCGGCTCGAGGTGATGCCGGCACCGACGCGGCTGACGCGATCACCTCGAACGCGCTGCGGGTCGAGGCGCGCGGGCTGGCGGCCTTGTGGTGCGGCTGGTCCGTGTCGCGCCTGCGCCAGGCCGCCCTCGCGAGCGGCGGCACCCCCGACGGTGACACCGCCCTCGATGCCGTCTTCGCCTGCCAGCCCTTCATCACCGAGTACTTCTGACAGCGGCCCTCCCGGTCGAGTGGCCCCGTCGTACCCGGGACCGGGACGGTGAGATGTCTGCGGGCCACGCGGTCACTCGAGCGTGGAAGCCGGGTGAGAGTCGGTGGTCGAGACCCGGTGTCAGTCGGTGGTCGCCGATGTGGTCGCCGAGGTGGTCGCGGTGGTAGTGGTGGCACGGTCGGGCTCGCGGACGGCGGGGATGGCCACGAGGGCGACGACCGCCATGGCGCCGACGACGAGGAGCGAGTGCAGCACGCCGACGTGGTCGCCGAGGAAGCCCAGGAGCGGCGGTCCGGCGAGGAACGCGGTGTAGCCGATCGTCGAGACGACGCTCATCCGGGCGGCGGCACGCCTGGGGTCGTCGGCCGCGGCGCTCATGCCGACGGGGAAGCCGAGGCTGGCCCCGACGCCCCAGATCGCGGCGCCGACGAAGGCGAGCACCGGACCGCCGTAGACGACGAGAAGGCAGCCGACGACGGCCGACACGAAGAGGACGCGGAGCACGGGCACACGGCCACGCTCGTCGAGCACGCGCGTGCCGAGCAGCCGGCCGGCGGTCATCGCCGTGAGGAAGACCGCGAAGCCGACGACGCCCACCCAGCGCTCGAGGCCGTAGCCGTCCGAGAGCGCCACCGCGACCCAGTCGTTGGCCGTCCCCTCGGTGAACGCGGCGGCGAGGACGACGACGCCGATGAGCAGGGTGCGCGGCTCGCGCCAGGCCGCACCGATCCCCGCCTCCGAGCGCACCTCGGCTCCGGTCTCGTCCGTCTCGACCGAGCGGGGCAGGAAGGCACGCAGGAACCACGGGGTCACGGCGAGCAGCAGCACGACGACGCCGGCGAGGTGCACGGCGACCGGGACGTGGAGGAACGACAGCCCCGCACCGATGAGGGCGCTCACGACCGTGCCACCGCTGAAGGCCGCGTGGAAGTGCGGCATGATCGCGCGGCCGAGGAAGCGCTCGACCTCGGCACCCTCGAGGTTCATCGCCACGTCGAAGACCCCGGTGCCGATACCGACGAGCACGAGGCCCGCCATGACGACGGCCCGGTTGTGGGCGACGTCGACACCGAGGCCGACGCCGAGCAACCCGACGCTCTGGACGACCGCGGCACCCATGAGGGTGCGGGCGGCGCCGAGGCGATGCACGATCCAGCCCGACAGCGGGAGGCCGATGACCGAGCCGAGCGAGGCGGCGAGCAGGGTGAGGCCCAGCTGTCCCGCCGAGAGCCCGAGCTCGTGCTTGATGTCCGGCACGCGGGAGGCGAAGGCCGCGAAGGCGGCTCCGTTGATCGCGAAGGCCGTGAAGACGGCGGTGCGGGCCGTGCGGACGACGGCGGCCGGCGGGGCACTGACGGCGGACATGGAGCAAGCCTCTCAGGGGACGACCGACGCGGGGCGGCTGAAGCGGGCCGGCCGTCCGTGCGGCCGACCGCCTCGACGGCGGTCTGCGATGGTTTTCGGGACGAGGCTCGGGTGGTGAGACCGAGCCCTCGAGGGTTTCGAATCGATTCGACTCGAAACGTTTCGATAGCATGCCTCCCATGGTCACCCGAGGTCAAGCCCGTCCGACGCTGCGTGACGTCGCCGAGCGCGCGGGCGTCTCGGTGTCGACGGCCTCCCTCGTCTTCAGCGGCAAGGGTCCGGTCGCGGTGGCCACGGGCGACCGCGTCCGTGCCGCCGCGACCGAGCTCGGCTTCACCGGGCCCAACCCGCTCGCGTCGTCCCTGCGCCAGGGCCGCTCGGGGGCCATCGGCGTCCTCGTCGAAGGACGTCTGCGGATGGCCTTCCGCGACCCCTTCGCCATCGCCGTCCTCGACGGCCTCGCCGAGGTGCTCGAGACCGTACCCACCGGTATGCTGCTGATCGGGCAACCTTCTGGATCAGGCGAATCCGTCGTCCCACAGCTCGCACCTCTCGCGCTGGACGCGGTCGTCTTCTCGCTCTGCGGGCCCGGTGAGAACCCGGCCGTCGAGCACCTCGCGGCCCGCGGTGTCCCGATGTTCAGCACCGGAGTGCCGGGCGATCGACGCATCACCCAGGTGCGCATCGACGAGCGCGCCGCAGGCATCGCCATCGCCGAGCACGTGCGCTCGCTCGGGCACCGCCGGGTCGCCCACGTGGCCATGCCGATGCTGCCGACGAGCACGGCCGGTCCGGTCCCGGACGCGGAGGTGCGGCCGGGCGAGGCCAACGTGCCGAGCGTGGGCCGTCTGCTGGGCTTCCGTGACGTCTTCGGCGCGGATGCCGCCGCGGTCCAGACCGGGGACGGGTCGTCGTTCGAGGGCGGGCGGATCGCAGGCCGGTCGCTGCTCGACGTCCCGGAGCGCGAGCGCCCGACAGCCATCGTCACCCAGTCAGACGTCATCGCGGCCGGGGTCATCGTCGCCGCCGAGGAGCTCGGCCTGCGCGTGCCCGACGACCTCAGCGTCACCGGCTTCGACGGCGTCGACCTCCCATGGCTGCCGCACCGGATCACGACGATGGACCAGCAGGGCCGCGAGAAGGGCCGGATCCTCGGCACGCTCGTGCGCAAGCGCCTCGACGGCACACGGCCTCGGAGCGTGACCCAGCCGGTGCAGCTGCGGGTCGGCACGACCACCGCTCCCCCGGCCTGACCGGAGGCCGCCACCGAGCGCGAAGGAAAAAGGGACACCCCGCGTACCTGGAAGAGCTCTCCTACCCTTGCTGCATTCCTGCCCTGGGGGAGTTCGGAGAGGTACCACCACGCGGGGTGCCGACGGCAAGTGTATGCCGCCCCCGACGTCAGCCGGAAATCGCCCCTCCAGCCGTGGCCGGGCTCCCGGCCGGGCTGGCGGTCGGCGGTGCTCGACCTCTCGGACTCCGTTGACGTGCGGGGACAACCGACGCTCGGCGACGAGCGAGATGACGGCGAGCAGGACCACCCGCCGACCTGCAACAGCTGCTCGACGCGTTCGTCACCGAGTAGATCGAGCAGCGCCCACACCGCTCCCTGCAGCGCCGCACCCGGCTCGCGGCCTACCGCGCCACCCCCAGGGCCGGCCCACCGGCACCGACACCGCAGCTCGGACCCGGGTCCGCACCGACCGCGTCGACAAGGCCGGCAAGGTCACCCTTCGCGTCAACGGAACCAGGTTCCACATCGCCGTCGGGCGAACCCACGCCCGAACCCGCATCAAGCTCCTCGTCCGCGACCTGGACGTCACCATCATCGACGCCACCACCGGCGAGCTCCTGACCGAGCTGAGCATCGATCCCACACGCCGCTACCAGCCCCTGAACAGCAGGAAACCCCCGAACCCGTAGGTTCGAGGGTTTCCTATGTCCTGAGATAGGACAAGGGCGGAGGATGGGGGATTTGAACCCCCGAGGGTTTTATCCCAACACGATTTCCAATCGTGCGCACTAGGCCACTATGCGAATCCTCCGTCGCGCAGGTTACCGGAGGCGGACCCCGCACAAGAAATCGGCCTCCCCGGGCACCCCGCGCGACCCCGGTGGACAATCACCGCATGGCCCCTCCCACGCCGGTCGCCCTCGATACCGACGTCACCTGGATCCACGGCGCACCGTCCCCGCGACGACGACACGACCCGCCACTCCAGGTGCACCGCCTCGCCCCCGGCACCGTCCTGATCCGGCAGAGCAAGGACCTCACCTACGAGGCGCCGTTCATCCTGCTGCTCCTCGGCGAGCGTCGAGCCCTGCTCCTCGACAGCGGGGCGGTGGACGGCGCCACCCTGCGACAGACGGTGGACCGCCTCATCTCGGACCACCTGGCCGCGCAGACGCCGGCAGCGCACACCCCCGCCACGCAGACCCCGCGGGACGCGCAGACGCCGCCGCACGCGTACGACCCCGCTGTGTACGAGCTCGTCGTCGCCCACACGCACGGCCACGGCGACCATGTCGCCGGCGACGCCGCCTTCGCCGACCGGCCCCGCACGACCGTCGTGGGCCACGGCGTCGCGAGCGTGTGCGCCTTCTTCGGCATCAGCGAGTGGCCGACCGAGGTCGTGACGCTCGACCTCGGTGGCCGCCCCCTCGAGGTCTTCGGCATCCCGGGTCACCACGCGGCCTCGATCGCGATCCACGACCGGACGACCGGCCTGCTCCACACGGGCGACACGGTCTATCCCGGCCGCATCTACGTCAACGACCCGAACGCCCTCCTCGACACCCTCGATCGTCTCGTCACCTTCGCCGACGAGCGCACCGTCTCACACGTCCTCGGCTGCCACGTCGAGATGACCCGGCGCCCCGGTCGTGACTACCCGCTCGGCTCGCGCTACCAGCCGGACGAGCCGTCACCGTTCATGACCGTGGCCCAGCTGCACGGCGTCCGCGACGCCTTCCGCGCCGTCGCGCACCGTCCCGGCATCCACCGCTTCGACGACGTCGTCTTCTGCGTCGGCGAGGGCCCCCGCGTCCTCGTCCCGCTCCAGCTGCGCGCGCTCGTCGAGCAGGTCCGCTGGCGGCTCGGCATGCTGCGCCGCCGACCGGCTCCCTGAGACTGGATTGCCGCGCGGCGACCGCGCCTGAAACCATCACGTGCATGTCGCTCGCCGCACTCCACCGCCGCAACCTGCTCAAGGAGATCGACCTGACGCCCGACGAGTTCCGGGCGCTGCTCGACCTCGCCGCCGAGCTCAAGGCCGCCAAGCGCGAGGGCCGCGAGCAGCGACGTCTCACCGGCAAGAACGTCGCGCTGCTCTTCGCGAAGACCTCGACCCGCACCCGTTGCGCCTTCGAGGTGGCCGCCGCCGACCAGGGCGCGAGCACGACCTACCTCGACCCGGTCGGCTCGCAGATGGGCCACAAGGAGTCGGCCAAGGACACGGCACGCGTGCTCGGACGCTTCTACGACGGCATCGAGTACCGCGGTGCCCGCCACGACGTCATCGAGACGCTCGGCGCCTTCGCGGGAGTGCCGGTGTGGAACGGCCTCACCGACGACTGGCACCCGACCCAGTCCCTCTGCGACGCGCTGACGATGCGCGAGCACGCGGACAAGCCCGACGACGAGATCGCCTACGCCTACGTCGGTGACGCCCGTTTCAACATGGGCAACTCGCTGCTCGTCACGGGCGCCCTGCTCGGGATGGACGTGCGCATCGTCGCGCCCCGCTCCCTGTGGCCGTCTGACGCCGTCGTCGCCGTCGCGAGGAGGTATGCCGCCGAGACCGGGGCGCGCGTCACGCTGACCGAGGACGTGGCCGAGGGCGTGCGCGGCGTCGACTTCGTCCACACCGACGTCTGGGTGTCGATGGGCGAGCCCAAGGAGGTGTGGGCCGAGCGCATCGAGCTCCTCGGCCCCTACCAGGTCAATGCGGACCTCCTTGCGCTGACGGGCAATCCGCGGGTCAAGTTCATGCACTGCCTCCCGGCCTTCCACGACCTCGAGACGCAGGTCGGCACGGACGTGCACGAGCAGTTCGGCCTCAAGGAGCTCGAGGTCACCGACGACGTCTTCGAGTCCGAGGCTTCGGTCGTCTTCGACCAGGCCGAGAACCGGATGCACACCATCAAGGCGCTCATGGTGGCCACGCTCGTCCAGCTCTGACGGCGGGGTCCCAGCGACCTCCCAGCCTCGCGACGCCTGACGTTCACGTTCTGGTGGTGGCGCCGTTCGACGGCGGTGCGGGAGAACTGCAGTCATGCACCTCTCTCGCACCCCAGCCCTGGCGGCCGTCGCAGCCGCACTCGTCGTCCTGCCTGCTGCCACGGCGGCCTCCGCCGCCGATGTCCCCGGCCAGGACAAGGACGGCCACTACCACTTCGCCGTCATCGGCGACGTGCCGTACGGAGACGCGCAGGTCGCGGCCTTCCCGAGGTGGGTCGGCCAGATCAACGCGACCCCCGACCTCTCCTTCACCATCCACGTCGGCGACATCAAGAACGGCTCGTCGACGTGCACGAACGAGTACTTCTCCATGATCCGCACGCAGTTCGACCGCTTCACGACGCCGCTCGTCTACACGCCCGGCGACAACGAGTGGACCGACTGCCACCGCACCAACAACGGCACCTACGACCCGCTCGAGCGCCTCGCCGCTGTCCGGTCGACCTTCTTCCCGCGAGCCGGCCACACACTCGGGGCCGACATGACCGTCGCGTCGCAGGCGGCCGCCGGCTTCCCCGAGAACGTCTCCTTCCGACGCCAGGGCGTCGACATCGCCACCCTCCACGTCGTCGGCAGCAACAACGGCCTGCTCCCCTGGCCCGAGCTGGGCTTCACCTCACCCACGGCCCGGCAGGTCGCCGAGGAGCAGGCTCGCACGGACAACGCCGTGGCACAGGTCCGTTCGGCCTTCGCCGGAGCCCGGCAGCGCCACGACCGCGCCGTCGCGCTCTTCCTCCAGGCCGACATGTTCGATCCCACGTATGCCGTGACGTGGGCCGACAACTCTGCTTTCCAGCCCCTCGTGCGCGAGCTCGTCGAGCAGTCGAACACCTTCGACGGCGAGGTCTACCTCTTCAATGGCGACAGCCACGTCTACAACTCCGACCGTCCGCTCGCGACAGGATCGAGGTGGCTCGACTTCTACGGCGTACGGGGGTCGGCCGACAACCTCACCCGGGTCACGGTCGACGGGTCGAGCAACAACACGGACTTCCTCGAGGTCACCGTGAACCGTCCCGGCGCCGAGCACGTGCTGTCGTGGCAGCGCGTGCCCTACACCCCCTGAGCCGTCCGGACGGGCAGCACAGCGTGAGTATGCCGTCCGGCGCACACCGCGCCGGACGGCATACTCACGCCTGGTTCGCTGCTCACCGGCGGCGCGGGAGGTAGCGGTGTTCGGGCCGGCCGGTGGTGCCGTAGGTGAGATCCAGCTCGAGCAGCTGCTTCTCGACCAGCCCGGCGAGGTAGCGCTGCGCCGTCGGGCGGCTGGCCCCGAGGATCTCGGCGACCTCCGCTGCTCCGATCGGCGCTGGGGCGCCGACGACGATCTCGAGCACGCGGGCCATCGTCGGCTGCAGGCTCCGGGTCGCGACCGCCCGGCGCGGTGGCGCGCCGCGCAGGCTGTAGAGGGCGTCGACGACGTGCTGGTCGGCCTCGGGGGCGCGGTCGATGCGCTCGGCCCACGCCCGGTATCCCTCGAGCTGCTCGCGCAGGGCGGCGAAGCTGAACGGCTTGACGAGGTAGTAGAACGCCCCGAGCTGCATGGCCGTGCGCACCGACTCGATGTCGCGCGCCGCGGTGACGAGCAGGAAGTCCGGCACCCGCTCGCCCGACGCGGCGACCTGGCGCACGAGGTCGAGCCCGCTGAAGTCCGGCAGGTACATGTCGAGGAGCAGCAGGTCGGGCGCCACCGACGAGACGAGCGAGCGCGCCTCGGTCCCCGTGTGCGCCTCGCCCACCACCTCGAAGCCGGGCACGCGCGCGACGCTCAGCGCGTGCGCGTGCGCGACGTGGTAGTCGTCGTCGACGACGAGGACGCGGATCATGTGACTCCTTCGTGGACCCGGACCGGCAGACGGACCTCGAACCTCGCGCCGCCCGGCGAGCTCGCCCCGATCGTGCCACCGGCGCGCGTCACGAGCCGGTGCACGAGAGCGAGCCCGACTCCGCGGCGCATGGCGCCCCGCGGTTCCTTGGTCGAGTAGCCGTCGAGGAAGACGTCGTCGAGGCGTTCGTCGGGGATGCCGGGCCCGCTGTCGGTGACGGTCAGCTGGAGGGCGTCGTCGGTGCGCTCGAGCCGCACGACGACCTCGCCGCGGGGGTGACGGCCGACCGAGGCAGGGTCGTCGGCGACCGCGTCGACGGCGTTGTCGATGAGGTTGCCCAGGACCGTGACGACGGGCAGGTCGCCGTCGGCTCCGGCTGCGAGCCGGCTGGTGGGGTCGAGCCGCACGACGACATCGCGCTCGGCCGCGACGGTCATCTTGGCGAGCAGCAGCGCGGCGATGACCGGTGAGCCGACGTGCGCCCGGATCTCCTCGCTGGCCAGGGCCGTCTCTGCCTGCAGCTCGCGGCTGTAGCGGGTCGCCTCCTCCACCTCGCCCAGCTCGAGCAGGACCGACAGCACGTGCAGCCGGTTGGAGAACTCGTGCTCCTGCGCCCGAAGGGCGGTCGACAGGCTCTCCATCGAGTCGAGCTGGCGCACGAGCGCCTCGAGCTCGGTGCGGTCGCGGATCGTGACGACCCACCCGGTGTTGCGACCCGCGACGAGCACGGGCATCCGGTTGAGCACGAGGAGGTTGTCGTCCGTGACGGCGACGAGGTCGGTGCCCTCGAGCTCGCCCGTGATGATGCGACGAAGTCGCCCGGCCGGGACGACGTCCTCGACGCGCCTGCCGAGCCCCGTCCCCGCGATCCGGAGCAGTCGCCGCGCCTCGTCGTTGAGCACGTTGACGACTCCCTTGGCGTCCACCGCGAGCACCCCTTCGCGGATGCCGTGCAGCATCGCCTCGCGCTCCTGCATCAGCGCGACGATCTCGGCCGGCTCGACCCCGAAGGTCACTCGTTTGATCGCCCGGGCGAGCAGCAGCGAGGCCGCGACCCCGAGGGCGAGGGCGACGCCGGCGTAGAGCGCGATGTCGAGCACCTCGGCGTTGAGCCGCACCCCGACCTCGGACTCGAGGATGCCGACCGACACCTCGCCGACGCTCCGCCCCGAGGCGTCGACGATGGGGGCGCGGGCGTTCGCCGACCGCCCGAGGCTGCCCTCGTCGATGCCGGTGTGCACCTGGCCGTCGAGTGCGGCGACGGGCTCCTCGATGCGCTGTCCGATGAGCGCCGGGTTGGGGTGCGAGTAGCGCACGCCCCTGCGGTCGATGATGACGACATAGGAGGCACCCGTCGCGCTCCTCACCTGCGCCCCGAGGGCCGGAAGCACGTGGGTCGGGTCGCCCCTCACGATCTCCTCTGCGATCTGGGGCACCCGCCCGAGGGTGACCGCGATCCCGGTCGCCTGCTCGATGGCGCGCGTGTCGGCCGTCTGGGACGTCAGCCGGGCGAAGAGGGCGAAGCCCACGGCGAGGGTCACCACGACGATCCCCAGCACGGCGAGGAGGATCCGCGCGGCAAGCGTCCTGCCCAGAGGCGGCATACGACTCCTCAGCTCTGCGTGGTCATCACCCACCCGACGGCCGGTGGCGGCCCGGCGACGCCGTCGTCGGCGCCCTTCCCAGCATGGCTGAGCAGATTGCACAAAACCACTGGTAACGCGGCTATCGGAACCAACGATCACAAGCATTCCGGCGCGACCCACCCCGCTCCTACGGTGACGCCACTCAACGAGGAGAAAGGGCGGGGCCACATGACTGCCATCGAGCTACGCAACGTCACCAAGAAGTTCGCCACGGCGGACGGCGGCACCTACACCGCCATCGAGGACCTGTCACTGACGGTCGAGGACGGTCAGTTCTGCGCCGTCGTCGGACCCACCGGCTGCGGCAAGTCCACGACACTCACCTTGATCTCGGGGCTCGAGCGCCCCTCTCGCGGAGAGGCTCTCGTCCACGGCGAGCAGGTCCGCGGGATCGACACGAGCACCGGATTCGTCTTCCAGCAGGACGCCGTCTTCCCCTGGCGCTCCGTCCTCGACAACGTCGCGGCGGGACCCGTCTACCGCGGGGCGAGCCGCTCCGAGGCCACGGCCCTGGCCCGGGACTGGCTGCGGCGCGTCGGCCTCAGCGGCTTCGAGGACCGCTACCCCCACCAGCTCTCGGGAGGCATGCGCAAGCGGGTCGCCCTCGCGCAGTCGCTCATCAACCAGCCCCGCGTCCTGCTCATGGACGAGCCGTTCAGCGCGCTCGACGTGCAGACCCGGGCGATCATGTCGACCGAGCTGCTCAACCTCTGGGACCAGACCAAGCCGGCCGTCGTCTTCGTCACGCACGACCTCGAGGAGGCCATCGCCCTCGCCGACAAGGTCGTCGTCATCACCGCCGGTCCCGGCACGGTCAAGGCCGAGTTCGAGATCGACCTGCCACGCCCCCGCATCGTGCAGGAGATCCGCTTCGACCCGCGCTTCACCCAGCTCTACGAGCAGATCTGGGAGGCGCTGCGCGCCGAGGTCGCCGAGGCGTACGCCCGCACGACGGGGGCGACGGAGGTGGCGTCATGATCGACACGCCCACCCAGCCCCAGACGGTCGCGGCGCCGCGTCCCGACGTCCCGGTCGATGGCGCCACCTCCTCCACCCCCTCGGCCCCG
Source organism: Terrabacter sp. Ter38 (assembly GCF_024519435.1). GTDB lineage: Bacteria > Actinomycetota > Actinomycetes > Actinomycetales > Dermatophilaceae > Terrabacter. Next base: position 9,170 of record NZ_JALJRZ010000010.1, on the reverse strand, counting down.
TCGGCCCGGACACGCGCGCGCCGGCGTCGCACGGTGCTTGCCGGGGCCAGGCTCGCCATCGTCGTCGTCCTGCTCGCCACCTGGCAGGCCTGCGTCAACGCCAAGATCGTCGACCCCTTCTTCTGGGGGGAGCCGGAGGGCGTCTGGGCCGACCTGCGCGACTGGTTCACCGTCGGAACGAGCCAGGGCTCGCTCGGCGCCCAGATCCTCGTCACGCTCGAGGAGGCCGTGCTCGGCTTCATCATCGGCTCGATCCTCGGCGTCGTCTGCGGCATCGCCCTCGGCCGCGTCCGGCTCCTCTCCGAGCTCTTCGCCCCGTTCCTCAAGGCAGCGAACTCGATCCCCCGCATCATCCTCGGCTCGATCTTCACCGTCGCCTTCGGCTTCGGGATCCAGTCCAAGGTGATCCTCGCGGTCGTGCTCGTCTTCTTCGGCGTCTTCTTCAACGCCTTCCAGGGCGCCCGTGAGGTCGACCGCAACCTCATCGCCAACGCCCGGCTGCTCGGGGCATCGCGGTGGCAGGTGACCCGCGGCGTCGTGCTGCCCTCGGCGTTCACGTGGATCCTCGCGAGTCTGCACATCAGCTTCGGATTCGCGCTCATCGGAGCGCTGGTCGGCGAGATCCTCGGCGCCAACCAGGGCCTCGGCCTGCTCATCCGCTCGTCGCAGAACAACTTCGACATGAACGGCGTGCTGGCCGGCATGGTCCTCGTCGCCGTCATCGCCCTGGCGGCCGAGGCGCTCATCACCCTGCTCGAGCGGCGCCTGCTGCGCTGGCGGCCCCCGCAGACCCACGGAGGTGCCGCCGTCGAGTAGTCCGCACGACCACCGCATCCCGCGACCTTGCAGCACCCAGACTCAAAGGAGAGTTCCATGAACACCAAGCGCATCGGTGCCGCCGGCGCCGCCATCCTCGCCGCGACCACCATGGCGGCCTGCGCCAACAACGCCTCCGGCGCGCCGACGAGCGCCGGCACCGTCGACGCCAGCGCCCCGACCGTGACCATCATGGTCGGGGGCATGAGCAAGCAGATCTACCTGCCCTTCATGCTGGCCAAGCAGCTGGGCTACTACGACAAGATCGGCGTCAACGTCGACCTCGTCGACGAGCCCGCGGGCGGCGATGCGACGCAGAACATGCTCGCCGGCCAGGTCCAGGGCGTCGGCGGCTTCTACGACCACAACATCGCGCTGCAGGCTCAGGGCAAGTCGTCCGAGGCGGTCGTCTCGATGCTCCAGATCCCGGGCGAGGTCGAGCTGTGTCGCAGTGACCTCAAGGGTGTCGTCAAGAGTCCCGCGGACTTCAAGGGCCGTTCGCTCGGCATCACCGACACCGGCTCCTCGACCGACTTCCTGACGCAGTACCTCAGCAGGAAGAACGGCGTCGACCCCGCCCAGGAGACTCGCCGTGGCGTCGGCGCGGGCCAGACTTTCATCGCGGCCATGAAGCAGAAGGCCATCGACTGCGGAATGACCACGGAACCGACTGTGTCGCAGGCAGTCTCGGACGGCACAGCGTTCATTCTCATGGACATGCGCACGGCCGACGGGTCCAAGGCGGCACTCGGGGGCACCTACCCGGCGACCTCGCTCTACATGCAGACCGACTGGGTCGACAAGAACAAGGCGACCGTCCAGAAGCTCGTCAACGCCTACGTCTCGACGCTCTCCTGGATCCAGCAGCACGACGGCGCGGCCATCGCCGACAAGATGCCGGCCGCCTACTACAAGGGCGTCGGCAAGGCCGCCTACGTCAAGGCGCTCGACAGCGAGAAGGGGATCTTCAACCCGACCGGCCTCATGCCGCAGGACGGTCCCAAGACCTGTCTGGCCGTGCTCGGCGAGTTCAACCCCAAGGTCCAGGGCAAGAGCATCGACCTGGCCAAGACCTACACCAACGAGTTCGTCGAGGCGGCCTCCCCGGTCAGCTGACCCCTCGCTCCGCGCGGGGCCGGCAAGCCCCGAGCCCCTGAGTATGCCGTCCGGCGCACACCGCGCCGGACGGCATACTCACGCTCGTGTCACGGCTGGACGGTGATCGTCGGGCACTGGCGCAGCGTCTGGGTGGGCACCGCGACGACCGGCGCCTTCCCGAAGTTCTTCCAGGCCGCGCCCACGACGAGGTCGACGGTGTCGCCCTTGCGCTTGTCGTTGACGTAGACGGCCTGCGGCACATGCGTCTTCACGAGACGGGCCGACGCCGCACCCTCGGGTCCGAACCGGATCTGCGCGACCTGCTTGACGCCGGCGTCCTTCGGGTCGTTGCCGACGGCCTTGACCTTGAAGCCACGGGTGTCGGCGACCTTGGCGACCGCCGCAGCGAGCCCCTTGCGCGTCGTCGAGTTGTAGACGTTGAGGCTGACGTCGGCCGGACGCAGCGGCGCGACGGGCACCTCCGTCGTGCACGGTCCCGGTGTGGGGGTCGTGTCGCGGAAGTAGGTCGAGGCGTAGTAGAACGCGCCCGCCAGGCTCAGCAGGACGACCGCGATCACGATCGTCGACCGGCGCTGGCGCCGCACCCGGTAGGTGCGGTCGTCCTTGTCAAGGACCTGCGACATCACCGCTCCTTCGTCCGTCGTCGCCCCTGGTCGGGCAGGCTCGTGTCAGGAGAGTACGAGGACTCGGGCGTGAAGGACAGGACGTTGCTGCAGCGCGGCGCGCAGTGCCCGGTGCAGCCCGTCCTCGAGGTAGAGCTCGCCCTCCCACTCGACGCAGTGCGGGAAGAGGTCCCCGTAGAACGTCGAGTCGTCGGCGAGCAGGCCGCGCAGGTCGAGCGTGCTCTTGGTCGTGATGAGCTCGCCGAGCTGCACCACCCGAGGCGGGACGTTCGACCAGTCCTTGGTCGTCTCGAGTCCATGGTCTGGGTACGGGCGCGAGTCGCCGACGGCCTTGAAAATCACCGGGTCAGCATAGGCGTCGAACGTGGACGACCGGCCACTAGAGTTCGAACCGTGACCGAGACTGCAGGCTCAGGAGCCCCTCAGACGGGTGGCACGGGAGACACCAGCCAGATCGACGAGATCCGGGCCGGCTACGCGTTCGAGGGCGGGGTGCTCAAGCTCGGCGCCGCGGTCGTCGACGGCCAGGCCCACGCTGACGCCCCGGTGCAGATCCCGCTCAGCGTCCTCAACCGCCACGGCCTCGTCGCGGGCGCGACCGGCACCGGCAAGACGAAGACGCTCCAGCTCATGGCCGAACAGCTGGCCGACCAGGGCGTCCCGGTCTTCCTCGCCGACATGAAGGGTGACCTGTCGGGTCTCGCGACACCCGGCGAGGGCGGCGACAAGATCACCAGCCGCGCGGCCGACGTCGGGATGCCGTGGACGGCGACGGCATACCCCACCGAGTTCTACTCGCTCGGCGGCAAGGGTGACGGCATCGCGATCCGCGCCACGATCACGGGTTTCGGCCCGACCCTGCTCAGCAAGGTCCTCGGGCTCAACGACACGCAGGAGAGCAGCCTCGGGCTGATCTTCCACTACGCCGACAAGAACGGTCTCGCGCTCCTCGACCTCAAGGACCTCCGCGCGGTCATCAGCCACCTGACGTCCGACGAGGGCAAGGCCGACCTCAAGGACCTCGGCGGGCTCTCGAGCGCGACGGCGGGCGTCATCCTGCGCAACCTCATCACCTTCGAGGACCAGGGCGCCGGGGCCTTCTTCGGCGAGCCCGAGTTCGAGACGAGCGACCTGCTGCGCACCGCACCCGACGGCAAGGGGATCATCTCCTGCCTCGAGCTGCCCCAGGTGCAGGACCGACCGCAGCTCTTCTCGACCTTCCTCATGTGGATGCTCGCCGACCTCTTCCACGACCTGCCCGAGGAGGGCGACGTCGACAAGCCGAAGCTCGTCTTCTTCTTCGACGAGGCTCACCTGCTGTTCAACGACGCGAGCAAGGCGTTCCTGCAGGCCATCGAGCAGACGGTCCGGCTCATCCGCTCCAAGGGCATCGGCGTCTTCTTCGTGACGCAGTCGCCCAAGGACGTCCCGTCGGGCGTGCTCGCCCAGCTCGGCAACCGCGTCCAGCACGCCCTGCGCGCCTTCACCCCCGACGACGCCAAGGCGCTCAAGCAGGCGATCGCGACCTACCCGCACACGGCCTACGACATGGAGAAGCTCCTCACGAGCCTCGGCATCGGCGAGGCCGTCGTCACCGTGCTGTCGGACAAGGGCGTCCCGACGCCCGTCGCGTGGACCCGGATGAAGGCCCCGAACTCCCTCATGGACCCCTCGTCGCCCGCGACGATGGACGCCGTCATCGCAGCGTCGCAGCTCAAGACGAAGTATGCCGACGTCGTCGACCGCGAGTCGGCCTACGAGAAGCTGACCGCTCGGTTGCAGGCTGCGGCTCCCGCGACGCCGGCAGCCCCCGCTCCGGCACCCGCCGCCCAGGGACCTGCGCCTGCGCCCGCGTCGACGCGCGCCCCCAAGGAGGAGCCGAGCATCATCGCGCAGGTCGCCGGCAGCACGGCGTTCAAGTCGATGCTCCGCTCGGCCGGCACGGTCCTCGGCAGGGAGATCACCCGCAGCATCTTCGGCACCCGCAAACGCTGATCCCCAGTCTCCGAGCCGGAGCGCCTCGACCGTTCGTGGGTCGGGGCGCTCTTCGCGTGCCGCCGCGGGCCATGAGAAAGCTGCCGGCCGAGCGGTCCGATGCAACCGAACGGGCCACCCGGGACTCGTCCAAGTGGAAGCATCGTGAGGACGGCAGGTGGACGCTCATGGACGAGAGCAGCGACGGTGACCCGGTCCGGGTCGTGTACGACCGTTCGTACCGGCGACTCGTGACGCAGCTGGCGGCGCTGTGCGGCAACCTCCCCGAGGCCGAGGACATCGTGCAGGAGGCGTTCGTCACGGCGATGACGCACCGGCGCGACTTCGGCGAGGTCTCCAACAAGGAGGCGTGGCTGCGCACCGTGGCCGTCAACCTGCTGCGGAACCGGTGGCGACGCGCGCGGGTCACGGCCCGCGCCCTGCCGAAGTTCCGCGCCGAGCTGAGCATCGACCTCGGCCCCGGCACCCCGGAGGACCACGTCGCCATCGTGTTCGCGTTGAGCCAGCTGAGCCTGCCGGTGCGGATCACCGTCGTGCTCCACTACATCGCCGACCTCAGCGTCGCGCAGGTCGCGACGGAGCTGGGGGTGCCGGAAGGGACGGTCAAGGCGCGGCTCGCCCGAGCCCGGGTCCAGATGGCCGACCACCTCATCGACCGCGAGGAGGCGGACCATGTCTGACCTGACCACCTTCGCCCGCGACACCGAACGCCGCGTGGCCCAGCCTCCCTTCGACACCCTGCTCGAGCGGCAGCGCCGGGCGCGTCGCCGTCGCGTGGCGTGGGTCTCGGCCGCAGCCGTCGCCGCCGTCCTCGCGCTCGCGTTCGCCGTGTCAGGGCTCGGTCGCCTCGGTGCTCAGCGCCTCCCGGCCGCTCCGACCCAGACGTCGGTGAGCGTCCCCGACTGGACCGCCGACGAGGTCGTAGGGCACCCGGACGCCTTCGTCGCCGCCCAGCTCGAGTCCCGCACGGACCGGCGGATCGTGCTCACGGTCTGGAAGCGCTGCGTCGTCCCTCGCCCCGACCACGACTGCCTCGGCCGGGAGGCCATCGCCGTCGTCGACGGGACCGACGACCGGCTCCTCGTGCTAGGGGCCGTCACCGGGTCGAGCGGGCAGCCCTCGATGGGCGGCCCGGGCCTGTACCGCGAGGTCGGCGAGGGTGTCTGGTACTGGGCGCACCGCGGACCCGGTCCCTACCTGCTCTCGGCGACGATGCGTCAACCGCTGGCCCTGACCGTCATGGACCACCCGGTACGCCCGCCCTTCGGGACGTCCACGGTCGAGTGCGCGGACGGTGTCGGTCTGTGCACGCTCGACGTCAACGCCCGGACGCTGGAGCGTCTGGCGGCGCCCGAGCCGGTGGACGGCAGCGGCACGCGGTGGGCCACACCGACCTCGAAGGGCTGCGGCATCTGGGGCCTCACCGGTGCCGGCGGCGACCTGCGCCTCGTCATCCAGCAGCGCGACGGCTCCTTCGCGTCCGCCGACCTCCCGGGCGACTCGTCGCCGACGTCGCTCGCAGAAGGTGGCGCCGAGTGCGAGGTCGCCTACTACCAGTCGACCGCGGACACTCAGGCCCAGCTCGTGGTCAGCCTCGACCAGGGCTCGACGTGGCAGGCACGTCGAGCACCACTGCCTCAGCTGAGCGGCAGCATCGAGGAGAAGCCTCGTCTGCGGGTGCTCATCCCTCCCCGGTGGGCGGCGCTGCCCGAGGTCACGAGCCCCTCCGGACTCCCGGGTCCACTGAAGCCACTCTGAGGCGATGGTCGACCCACGCCTGCCGACCACGCCTGCCGACCCACGCCGGTCGACGGCGACCCGCCCTAGGCGTCGAACTCGATGTCGTCGAGGTCGCCGTCGACGTCGGCGAAGTAGCTGATGACGCGGATGTCCGGCTCGTCGAGCACCTGCAGGACGAGCTGGCGCAGCTGGATGACCTGCCCGGTGTCGAGACGGATCCGCTTGGTGCGTCCCCGGGTCGGGTCGCTGTCGTGGCGCTCCCACCACTCGACGGTGTCCGGGTTCGTCTTGAAGATCTCGTCGAGGATCCGCTTGAAGGACGGGTCGTCGGGGTGCCGCGCGTACGCCTCACGGAAGAGCGCGAGCTGGTCGGCCGCCTCCTGCTCCCAGTCGACGAAGAGGCTCCGCGCCGCCGGGTCGCAGCAGTAGAACCACAGCAGGTTGCGCTCGCGCTTGCTCCGCTTGCTCTCCCAGTCGGTGAAGAGCTGGCAGGCGGTGTGGTTGGCGCCCAGGACGTCCCAGCGGGCGCCCACGACGTAGGCCGGGTTCGGGTCGATCGAGTCGAGCAGCTCCTCGAGCTCCTCGCTCAGCTCCTCCGGCGCCTGCGGCCGGCGCGACGGCGTGCCCGTTGCGAGCGCGTGCAGGTGCGACCGACCGTCGGCGTTGAGCTTGAGCGCGCGGGCGAGACCGTCGATGACGCTCTTGCTCGGGCGCAGATCGCGCCCGCGCTCGATGATGTCGTAGTACGCGACGGAGATGTTCGCGAGCTCGGCCACCTCGGTCCGGCTCAGACCCACCCGGCGACGACCCTTGGCCCGCTTGATGCCGACCTCCTCCGGGGCCAGCTCGTGCCGGCGCGCGCGAAGGAACTCGCCCAGGGGGGAGGGGGTGCGCACGCTGAGCGGGACGTCCGTGGTCATGGCGCTCATCCTGCCAGTGGCCCGCCTCGGCCGCGGCCCGGCGGTGGCGCAGAGTCAGATCGGGTTGCCGCAACCGGTCCGCCACCCCTCGCATTCGACGGGTTCCTCACCTGTTCCGGGTGATGCGGCCTGCGGTGGCCACGACGAGAGTGGCACCCGTGGCACCCCGCCGCACCATAGCCATCCGTACAGGAGACACACATGTCCGAGAACACACCCGTCCTTGACTGCCTGGCCGACATGACCGCGGTCTCTCTCGTGGAGGGCGGACTCGGCGCGCGCGAACACATGCTCGCCCGGCTTGCGGCCCTCGTCTCGGTCGGTGCCCCAGACGCGTCCTACCTGATGAACGCCGCCGCGGCTGCCGAGGTCGGCATCACCGTGGAGGACGTGCAAGGAGTCCTGGTGGCGGTCGCCCCCATCGTCGGGACGCCCCGGGTGCTGGCCGGCGCAGCGGGCATCACCCGGGCGCTCGGCTTCGCGGTTGCCGTGGCGGAAGCGGAGATCCAGGCGCTCATCGCCGAGGCGGAGGCCGACACGGCGGACCCGAGCTGAGGGCAGGCGCCTCAACCCTCGGCGCCTCGCTCGCTCCTCCCACATCCCGTGGCTTCCTATCACGATGACTCAGGACCCCGACGAAAAGCATGTCGGGGTCCTGAGTTGTCGTGGCGGTGGCGGTGGTGTTCTGGTCAGGCACATAGGAAACGCATGTCTCAGGACATAGGAAACCCGTCAGCCTGTCGGATGCGTGCATGTCGAAAGCGCGTCTGGTAATCACCGCGGTGGTCCTGCAGGGCCGGTCCCAGGCTGAGGTAGCCCGCAGCTACGGGGTGTCAAAGGGGTGGGTGTCGAAACTGGTCACGCGGTACCGCGCCGAGGGCGAAGCAGCCTTCGAACCACGATCCCGGGCCCCACACACCCACCCGAACGCGGTCCCGGACTCGACGGTGGCCCTGGTGACCGGGCTCAGGGCGCGTCTGGTCGGGGCCGGGCTCGACGCCGGCGCAGAGACCATCGCCTGGCACCTGCACCGCGAACACCAGATCCGGCTGGCCCGCTCCACCATCGCCCGGATCCTGACCCGGGCGGGGCTCGTGACTCCCGCGCCACGCAAGCGGCCGAAGAGCTCCTACATCCGGTTCCAGGCCGACCAACCCAACGCGTGCTGGCAGTCCGACTTCACCCACGTACGACTCGAGAACGACACCCCTGCAGGCGCGGACGTCGAGGTCCTCGCCTGGCTCGATGACCATTCCCGGTACCTGCTGTCGCTGACCTGTCACCGCACCGTCACCGTCACCGATGTCGTCGCAACCTTCCTGGCGGCCTGCGCCAAGCACGGCATCCCACAGTCCACGCTGACCGACAACGGCCTGGTGTACACCGCCCGACACCGCGGCGGTCGAAACGCCTTCGAACACCAGCTGCGCCAGCTCAACGTGCAGCAGAAGAACTCACGACCCAACCACCCCACGACCTGCGGCAAGGTCGAGCGCCTCCACCAGACCCTCAAACGATGGCTCGCAGCCCGCCCTCGACCCGTCAGCCTCAACGACCTACAACAGCTGCTCGACGCGTTCGTCACCGAGTACAACGTGCAGCGCCCACACCGCTCCCTGCAGCGCCGCACCCCGCTCGCGGCCTACCGCGCCACCCCCAAGGCCGGCCCCACCGGCACCGACACCGCAGCTCAGACCCGGGTCCGCACCGACCGCGTCGACAAAGCCGGCAAGGTCACCCTCCGCGTCAACGGAACCATGTTCCACATCGCCGTCGGGCGAACCCACGCCCGAACCCGCATCAAGCTCCTCGTCCACGACCTGGACGTCACCATCATCGACGCCACCACCGGCGAGCTCCTGACCGAGCTGAGCATCGATCCCACACGCCACTACCAGCCCCTGAACAGCAGGAAACCCCCGAACCCGTAGGTTCGAGGGTTTCCTATGTCCTGAGA